>NZ_JAAQPI010000030.1 GCF_011683955.1 Pseudomaricurvus alkylphenolicus | reverse complement strand
TTCGCAACGGTAGTAGGTGCTTTTGTGGCGGTTCGGATGGTTGATCTGGGGCCGGATGAAGGTGTTTTGGCCGGTATCATGACTGCAGGTTATATTGGCGGCAGTGCCAACACGGCAGCTGTTGCGGATGCCATGGGCAAGCTCAATGATCCCATCATGGCGTTGATAGTTGCGACTGCCTTTACTGTGGGAATTCCTTTTTTGGCGTTCTTGCTGGTTATGCCTGGCATTCGCTGGCTGTGGCAGCTGTTTAGTCCGGTTGTTGAGGCTGATGTGTCGATGCCCGAGCAGGTGATGGTGGCTGAGCGTCAGCAAATTACCGCGTTTAGCCTGATTGGCGCGCTGGCCTTAAGTGCTTGTATCTGTGCATTGAGTATAGGGCTGGCAGAGATCTGTGCCATACCTCCGCTGAAGTACGTATTGATTACCCTGCTCAGTGTCGGTTTTGCCACGCTTATGCCCAAACGGGCAGAGCAGTTGCACGGCCATTACGAGCTGGGGCAGATCTTGATTTACTGTTTCTTTGCCGTGATCGGTGCGATGCTTAATTTTACCCTTGCCTGGGAATCCGGTAGCCAGCTTGTGCTATTCAGTGTCGTAGTGATGGTTGTCCATCTGCTGCTGTTGTCTCTGGGTGGGCGACTGTTTAAGTTATCCGGAGCAGAGCTGGCCGTAGCTTCCAATGCCTGTATACTCGGCGCTCCTACGGCGGCAGCGATGGCGGTTTCCAAGGGCTGGCATAACCTCACTACACCAGCTCTGCTGTGTGGTGTTTTTGGTTATGCACTGGCTAATTTTATAGGGATTTCTTTGTCTGCACTGTTATAGGGACGCGTAGAGATAATGACAGGACATTCGATACCCCAGATTACTAATCTAACCAACAGGGATTGTTCAAAATTTTGTGTCAATTTTGGTTTGTTCAGGCCAGATGAGGTTATAGATCTATGACCTCATCCAGCCGACCTTCAAAGAAGATGGCGAGCTGCGACAGGGTTTGACCCCAGTTGCGGAACGACATCCTCCACTTCTTACTGGCGTTCTCCACACCAAGATACAGTAGCTTTAACAGACTGTTTTCATTAGGAAAAGCGCCTTTGGTTTTGGTCAACTTCCTAAATTGCCTGTGTACGGACTCAACTGCGTTGGTGGTGTAGATAACCCTTCGGATCTCCTCAGGATATTTGAAATAGGCTGAGAGATCATCCCATTTACTGCGCCACGATTTGATCACGATTGGGTATTGCTCACCCCATTTCTCTTCAAGAGCATCTAGTGCGTCCTCAGCAGCCTGCTTGGAAACAGCGCGGTAAACGGGTTTTAGGTCCGCCAGGAACTTCCGCTGGTTCTTCCAGCCCACGTAGCGAATGTTGTTGCGTATTTGGTGCACGATGCACAACTGCACTTCGGTCTGCGGAAAGATCGCTCTGATGGCTTCTGGGAAGCCCGTGAGGCCATCCACGGAGGCTATCAGAATATCCTTTACCCCACGATTTTGCAGATCTGTGAGTACCGACAGCCAAAAGTTAGCTCCCTCAGATTCTGATAAATACAGGCCTAAAACCTCTTTTTTGCCATCCATTTTCAAGGCCAGAACGGTGTAAATAGCCTTGCTGGTGTAACGGCCGTTCTCCTTGACCTTGTAGTGGATCGCATCGAGCCAGACAAAGGGGTAGTGGCTCTCCAGCGGTCTCTGTTGCCACTGTTTGACCTCATCAATGATCTTGTCTGTCACAGCGGTGATGGTGGCGTGGGAGACGCTGATACCATACATCTCCTCGACATATTCATTGATGTCGCTGTAGCTCATCCCTAGCCCATACAGCGACAGAATCTTGTTTTCAATTTCAGTGCTCAGGCTGGTCTCATTCTTCCTCACCAGCTGTGGTTCGAACGTCCCGCTACGGTCTCTGGGAGTGTCAATACGGATGTTTCCAGCCGTAGTTCTCAGGGTTTTAGCGCTCTTACCGTTCTTACGGTTAGGCTCGGTTTCAGCCTCCAGGTGCGCCTCCAGCTCAGCGTTGAGAGCAGCCTCAGTAAGTTGCTTGATCAGTGGGGCCAGGACACCATCTTTACCAGTGATGGCCTGACCAGACTGAATGGCCTTCAGAGCCTTATCGAAGTCGAAATCCTCGGACATGTGTCGTTCCTTTTTTGGGCATTATAGGATTGACACAAAGTTTCGAACACCCTCAACCAACAAATCATCAATTGACTCAACACGAAAAAAACAGAACCATGATTCGAAGCCAACTTTCCAAATTGCTACTCATAGCCACAGTTCTGGTTAACCCATTGCAGGCAGCCACGATCGAATCCTTTTACGGTGAAGGAAGCTTTCAGCAAAAAGACCTGACCATTGACGGCGTTAATCGAAGCTACTACCTATACACCCCAAAAGGTGTCGAAGGCCCATCAAAAACCTTGCTGGTTTTTCACGGTGGTGGAGGCAATGCCAACCTTTCCCGCTTTTATGGCTACGAATCACTGGCTGATCTGTATGGCTTTCGCATTGTCTATCCGCAAGGTATTAACAATATGTGGAATGTGGGGCTTAAACTCCCAAAAATGGCTCCCGACCTAGAGAAGATCGATGACCTAAGTTATTTCGACAACATGCTGGAAGACCTCAATAGCAAAGGGCTGCTTAACCCAGACAAGGTATTTGCTACTGGAAATTCCATGGGCGGCTATATGAGTTTTTATCTCAGCTGCCATCGCACCGATAAGCTAACCGCCATTGCTCCAGTTGTTGCGTCCATGCTGGTAGAGGTAGCCGAAAGCTGTCAGCCGTCCAAACCACTCCCTGTTCTGCTCACTATGGGAACAGAAGACAAGAGTGTGCCTTTTAAGGGTGGCGAATTAGGAGGCCCACAAAATAAGCTTCTCTCTTACTCTGAATCACTCAATTTTTGGGCGAAAGCAAATGGCGTTTTTCAAGCGACTTGTCGCCTCTATCTTTATGAGGCCTTTTGGGGCTCCAAGTTTTCCAACTTCTCTGGGTTCAGCGCTACGGTGCTGATGGGCTCCCAGTTTCTGGTTTCTCCGGACCAGCGCTCTGGTGTCTTGGATTTCGCCGCAGCATAAACACGATTGCGTCGGGCCAATATCTCGCTGTCTTCACCACGATGGCGCTGGGCGGGAGTGACATACTTTATTCGGCTGTGACGGTGTTCATTGTTGTACCCGCTAACGAAGTCTGTAACCCAAGCCCTGGAGTCATCAACGTCCGCGAAACCGTTTCTGGGCCACTGTGGGCAGTATTTCAACGTTCTGAACAACGATTCCGAATATGGGTTATCATTACTCACCATTGGCCTGCTGTGCGACGGCGTAATGTTCAACTCGTACAGTTTCTGTCGCAGTGTTATCGATTTCATAGGCGCGCCATTATCTGCGTGTAACACCAGAGGTTTGTGGAAGCATTGTTCTTTGAATACCGTTCTCTGAATCAACGCTGCCGCTAACTCGCCGGATTCTTCAGTATGAACCTCCCATCCAACTATCTTGCGGCTATAGATGTCGATAATCATGTACAGATAGAAGAATTGCCCACGTACGTGTGTCGGCACGTATGTGATATCCCACGACCAGACTTGATTCGGCCCCGTAGCAAGGTGTGTCGTTGGCATTGTCACCTTTCTTGGTGCCCGGCTCCGGCCTCTATGAGTTAACTGGCCTTCCTCTCTAAGTACCCGATAGAAGCACGATTCAGAGGCAATGAAAACGCCTTGGTCAGCCAGTTTCGGTACAATTTGCACTGGTGATAAACTGGCATACTCGGTCTGGTTGCATACCTCAATGATGGCCGCACGCTCCTCAGGAGTGAGTTTATTTCTGGGTTCTTCGCGCTTCGCTCCTGGTCTGCCGTCGGGTCTCACTGAACAGCCAACTTCCCAGCGTTGAAGCGTACGGATCGATATACCTAAAAGATCGCACGCGCGCTTTCTACGGGCCCCAGCATCACACGCCTCATCCACCCAGCGCTTTACCTTTTGCCGCTCTGAGTGCGGGATCAATCGTCCTCGCTTTCCTCCCAGAGGGCGTCTAACTTTTTTTGTAAAACCAGGAGGGCAGCCGTCTCTGCCAGTGCTTTTTCTTTGCGCTTTAGTTCCTTTTCGAGCTGTTTGACCTTCTTTTGTTCTTTTTTAACCTGCTGTTGCTCAGATCTCTGGCGCTGTTTGTCGGATTGTTGCCCCCGGATAAACTCCTTCTTCCACTCCGATAGCTGATCTGGGTACAGTCCCCGCTCACGACAATATTGACTGACCTCAGCTTCAGTCAGGCTGGCAGTCTCGACAATACAGGCGAATTTTGCCTCTGCCGACCATTTATCTGAATTACCGTTACCGGGCACAACCAATCCTTCATCAATACGAGCTTGCTTTCGCCAAGTATACAGGGTGGCATCCGAAATGCCTTCCTCCTCAACCAATCTCGATACCGGAACCGGATCTGGCCCCATCATTTTCTTGATAATCGACTGCTTGCGCTCTTCTGGATAACCGCTCACTCATACCTTCTTTCCGCCCCGGTGTGGATATTTCTATGGGTTAAAAGAGGCGACAACCATCCTGACACAGGGGGGTTGAGAACTGCTACTAATGTGGCTATACCAGACAAAGTAGATGTAAAGGAAGAAAAACGCTTTGCGTCTGAAGCAGTACCCTGTACCTGGGTATGAAGTGATGCGCTTTTAGATAAAGAGGGGAGTGAATTCCTTTAACGGAAAGGATGACAAGTGACTTTTCCGTGCCAGCTGTGCAGATCAGGAAGTGCAGAAGTCTCATCCCTCTAAAATACCGGCTTACCGAATAGTTCCTTAAAAGGTTTTAAGCACAAACGAAGTGCACAAACCCTGAACAGTAATATTCAAGAGGTGAACATGGATATCCAAGACTTGGGTGGCTTTGCCGCAATGGTCGTTCTGTTGACGATTATGCCAGGCCCCAACGGGGCGCTATTGTTAAAAACGGTTCCTCAATTTGGTCGACCGGCGGGTTTTTTAAATCTAACTGGTATTATATCAGCGTTCGCCGCTCATGGGGCTATTTCAGTGCTGGGTATATCAGCACTCATTCTCAGTTCATCAAAAGCGTTCTTGATTGTAAAACTACTCGGGGCGCTCTATTTGTTGTATCTGGGGGGGAGTTCACTTTGGCAGGCGTTCTCCAGGGCGCAGGTTCCCGTACCGAGCGGTGAGCCGGTTCAGGGCAGAAATAGCGTATCTGGAAGCAGAAGGCTCTTTCTGGAGGGCTTTTTGACAAATCTTTTGAATCCTAAGGTGTCGATGTTTTATCTGGCGGCTTTCCCCCAGTTTATTTCACCGGAGGGCAGCCCGGTTACTGAGTCGCTGGTTATGGTTTTGATTCATTCAGTGGTCGTGATCGCATGGTTTTCATTTATCATTGTTGCGCTGGGGGCTGTTTCCGGGGCGGTAACTTCTACTAAGTTTAGAAGGGTAATACAAGGCTCAACGGGCTCCATCATGCTGTGGTTTGGTTATCATCTACTAACTTATCAACAATAGCGAATGAGCACGCTTTAGGCTATCTTTACACCACTGAAGAGTTTACTTGTTGGCGTGCGAGGGTAATAGATGGCCAATACAGAGGACAAGGTTTCCCCCTTTAATGCGGGCTTGGACCCCAGTCCTCCTCTGCTGCCAGATGAGTCCAGGCCGCCAGAACTACCTCTGAATTTTATCGATGATCTGGCGCTAAAGGTCCGCCAGGCCCAGGCCAGGCCTCAGGGTGAGGCTCCAGGGTGGGTATGGCGGCAGAGTTGCGATGGCGCCGGCGTTCGTTTTGATTTTCGGCCTGAGTTCGGGGAAGGCTTTTCCGAGGTGGTTGATCTGGGCAGCGGGGTATTTCTGCGTTTAAGGAAATCGATTCATCCAGCACCGTTCGCCGTCTGGAGCCGCCACGAAGGGGATGTGATTTTCACACTGGCACTCAGTGGTGGTCTGCGTATGGCCACTTATGGACAAGGGGGTGGGTGGGTGTGGGCACCCGCCGCAATGTGTGGTTTCAGTCCCAGTCGTATCATGATGTATTCAGAAGTGGCCGCAGGTGTAGATATTCATTTGGTATCTCTATTGTTTCGGGATGTAAAAGCTCTCTCCAGCTTTGGATTGCCCCCGTCACGTGTTTCCACAGAATTCTTTTCGCAACTATCAAAGAACAGTAACGCACAGATGTTCTGTGAGCCGACTGCTGATGCTCTGCGGGCGGGTAAGGAAATTATTGACTGCAAATTTCAAGGCGCGTTAAGAAAGCTGTTTTTCTCGGGTAAAACCCGAGAACTTGTCTGTCACATCATATCCAGTCGTGTTGTTGCGGATAGTGTCGGTCAGTTTTCATGTGAGACCACGTTGGATAGCCGGACGATTGCTCAGCTGGTGCATGCACGTATCGATATGGATCTGTCTCGGCCAGTCAGTGGCGAAGAATTATCCAGGGATATTGGTGTGAGTCGCAACAGATTGATGAAGTGTTTCAAGGCCGAATACGGACTCACAATTGGCCAATACAGCCAGCAGGTACGTATGGCATACGCTGAGAAACTCCTGACCCAGACCTCTCTGCCCATTACTGAGATTTCCTTTAACATTGGTTACGATAAACCGGGGAGTTTCACTGATGCATTTCGCCAGCATTTTGGCATATCCCCCTCCATGTGCCGTCAAAGCGCCGGTCACGGATTTGCGGGGGATACAGCAGAAGAACCTGAAAAATAGGGTTGCTAGGGCTTTTCGCCTAAAAAAGCCTTATTCTTGGTGGCTCTTTCCCCTAAACCCTCCGATGTAAGGATAAACTCTTCTCTTTTTCTGTGTTTATTTGGAAAGTCCAATAAAATCAATGGCTTAGATATAGTTCTCACCGTTGGTGGTGCGGGGGTACGACTCCGCTAAGTGCTGAATTCGCCAATAAAATGCTCTTTGTGATTTTGCGGCATAGGCGGTGCATTTCGGGAAGCAGGTATTTTTGCATCCGCTAATATCACCCTATCCCGGCTCCATTGAAACTGATGGGATTCCCTGGAAAATCAACCCAAGGTGATATAAACCAATAAGAATGTATGAGGAGAAACGAATGAAGACGCAGCTCAATTTAGTCTCTGCTTTGGCGCTAGCCGTATCTAGTTATGCGAGTTCCAGCGAAAATAATTTCGTATTGGAGGAAATAACAGTAACCGCTGAAAAAATTGGCGCCAAAAGCGTTATGGATACCGCTTTTTCAGTGACTGCGATAAAGGGCGAGGACCTGGAAACTCAGGGTATTGTGTCTATGGCTGACGCGCTGGCGGTTAATCCGGGTGTCTCTGTTATCAAACTACTGGGGTCCTCAAATACGGTGCAGATACGCGGAGTGTCTTCTTTAGCCGGAGATGCCACTGTTGGTTACTATCTGGATGACTTGCCCTATACACAAGTAGGGCAGGGTTTTGTACCTGACCTTAACCCTTACGACCTGGAACGTATGGAGGTGCTGCGCGGTCCCCAGGGTACGCTGTATGGCGCTAGCTCCCAAGGGGGGACCGTACGTATTCTCACACACAACCCCGAGCACAATGAATTTGCATTGAAGGCCAATCTTGGGTTATCCACGACCGAGGGCGCCGCCGATAATTGGAAGGCCCAGGCAGCAGTGAATATCCCTCTGGTAGAGGACACGCTCAGTGCTCGTGTAGTGCTCTCAAGCATTGATAATGATGGTTATATAGATTTACCCCTAACTGGCGAAGAAAATTACAACAACAGCAAAGATGAAAGCTACCGTGCCAAGCTGCTATATACCCCGAGCGATGCATTGACTCTGCGCCTGTCTGCTTGGCACGTTGAAACCGAAAGTTCTTTACCCTTCGGTGATGAAAACTACGAGTTTTCGCCCATTTATCCTATCTTTGACGGCCTAACGGGTTTGCCGGTTGGCGTCGCACCGGTGGCGGCAAAGGACCTGGTGGATAACAGTGAGTTTGATCTTTACAACGTCACCGTTGAATACGAGTTTGATGCCATTTCGCTTTACAGTACCACCTCATTGATCGAAGTGGACCAGGACTACCAGAGCAACTACCTGGGAATAGGGCAATTTCAGTTGCCATTGGAGAATCGGACGCTTAATCAGGAGTTGCGTATTGCTTCTACAGGGCAAGAGGCTCTGTCCTGGACCGCGGGTCTGTTTTATATGGATGCACAACAGGAGCAGGGAATTATTTCCGGAACCTTCCTTGACGAAACTTCCTTTGCGATTCTGCAGGGTTTTGACCCAAGCTTGACCAACCCATTATTGAGTACGGTACAAGAACGTGAAGCGACCACCGAACAATGGGCCGTGTTTGGAGAAGCCCATTACCAGATCAGTGATGCCTGGGAAATCACTCTGGGTGCCAGGTACTTTGAAGACGAGCGTGAGGAAAAAGATCTGGAGCCGGGTACGGCGGCGTTTCTGGACTTTGTTGGTGTTGGCGCCAGTCGCAGTGAAGAGTTTGACAAGCTAACCGGGCGAATTAACCTGTCATATACGCCTGATAACGACTCGCTCTACTATCTCAATATTGCCCAGGGATTTCGCAGCGGTTCCGCTCAACAGGGTTTTGGTTTGATGCTGACAGCCGGTACCGGTGCAGAGCCACCGCTATTTGCCAAAGAGGAAGATCTTATCAGTTATGAGCTGGGTGCCAAACTTAGCTTTATGGACGATGCCCTGGCAGTGGAGGCGGCGCTTTACTATCTTCAGTGGGAGGATATTCTCACGATCTTAAGTGTCCCTCATCCCACGTTCGGCAGTGTGAATTTTGTCGATAATGTGGGTGAGGCTGACGGTTTGGGCTTGGACCTGAGTTTGTTGTATCGAGGTGTTCCGGGCTTAACCCTACAGTTGAGCGCCAACTTTAACAGCACCGAATACGGTGAAGACTTGCCCTCTGCCAATATCCAGGATGGCGACACGGTGAGCCAGGTGCCTGAATCTACCTACACGGCGTCGGCTGCTTACCAGTGGTCATTGGGCAATTCAGGTCTGGATGGCTATTTCTATATGGCCTACCAGTACGCGGACAGTCGCCCAGACTATACCTTGGGATTTGCACCGACAGAGTCGGATGACATGGGGTTGCTTAACGTCCGTATTGGGGTGGAAGCAGAGACTTGGTCGGTGTTTCTCACTGGCGAGAATCTGCTGGATGAGGATGGTGAGGTGAGCAATATTGCATCCAACGCGCCGTTTGGCTTGCCCGCCAATCGCACCCGCCCCCGCACAGTCGGTGTGGAAGCCAGCTTTAACTTCTAAACAAAATCTTAATAGTCCTATAACCCATGTGTTACTTACGGGCCCTAAACGAGGGGCCCGCCTTGCGCAAAATATCGGTACTCACCGATCTTCGAGGTAAATAGTTTTATGGCAGAGGCATATATCATCGGTGCATTTTCGACCACCTTTGGCAAGAAAATGGACCAGAGTTACAAGGCCTTGACGCGGGAGGCTTACGCGGGTGTTCTGAGGGATGCAGAAATGTCGGATGGTCAGGATATCGCGTGCTCCTGGTTTTCCAATAACACGCTTTATCGTAATGGTCAGGCCTCCATCGGCGGCCAGGTGATGTTTACGCCGCTGGTACGTGAAGGGTTATTTCCTGAACATGTTGGCATGATCAATGTCCACAATGGTTGTGGCAGTGGCAGCTCCGCTTTTCGGGGCGCTTACCTGGATGTGTTGTCGGGTCAGGCGCCTTTATCTCTCGCCATTGGCGTGGAGAAGATGCTCGATGCCAATCGTTCCGCTGAAGAAACGGCAGAAATGTTTATGGGGGGCATCGATCGATTTGATCCCGAAGAGTGGCAGGTCTATTACCGTGCCGCTGGAGAGCAAGCACAAAAGCCCTTTGTTGTGCCCAAAGATCGTTCCATGTTCATGGATACCTACGCCATGCAGGCCGCCTGGCATATGCACCGCTATGGCACTACCCAACACCAATTGGCGATTGCCGCAGCCAAATCGCACAATTTTGCTGCGGAGAATGAGCGCGCTCAATATCGATTTACGTTAACACCGGAGCAGGTGCTGGAAGATCGTGAAGTGTCCTTCCCCCTGACTCGTGCCATGTGCGCACCCTTGGGAGATGGTGCAGCAGCGCTTCTGGTTGCTTCTGGTGAATACCTGAGACATTGCCCCCCTTCGGTACAAGAGCGGGCGGTACGGATTGGTGCTTGTGAAATGAGTGGTGGTAAATACCGGGCTTTGGATGAACCAGGTTTGACGCGTTATGCGGCGCAGCGAGCATTTACCCGTGCAGGTGTGACGCCGGCAGACATCGATGTGGCTGAAGTACACGACGCCAGTTCCTTCTCCGAAATTTACCAGCTAGAAATGTTGGGCTTTTGTCCGGAGGGGCAAGGCGGTCGATTTATTGAAGAAGGTCGTGCCCACCTGGGGGGGGATCTTCCGCTTAATACCTCGGGGGGACTGGTGTCAAAAGGACATCCAGTGGGAGCTACCGGTGTATCCATGTTGTGTGAACTGGTAGAACAGTTGCGCGGTGAAGCCGGTACCCGACAGGTAGAAGGCGCTCGCTTGGCGCTTGCCGAAAACGGTGGCGGTGTTATTGGTTTTGACGAAGCGGTTGCCTTTGTGACAATTTTGGAAAGGTCCTGACGATATGACGACACACGTTATTGAAACTCCCAGTCAATTACCACTGGAAAACTCTTTACCTGCATTTCATCGAAACCTTGATGACTTGATCACCGATAATGCCAGGCAACGCCCCTCGGCGGTGGCGTTTATCGATGCCGAGGGTAGTGTTAATTGGTTGCAGCTTGAGCTGCAGGTCAAAGTGATCGCCGAAAGACTACAGGCAGCAGGCCTGAATAGGGGGGATCGGGTTGGTTTTCTTGTGTCCAATTCAATTCAGGCCTATTGCGCCATTTTTGGAGCGATGCGAGCTGGCGCAGTTATAGTCCCCTTTTCCACCATGCTGGCCGATAAGGATATCGCGACCTTAATCGATGATGCTACTTGTCGGGCAATATATGTCGGTCCAGAGCTGATGCCCTTGGCCGATCAGGCGCTGGGCAACTTGAACAGGGAGCGGCGCCCGTCGTTGTTAGCACTGGATAGTGAGGCTGAGCCGGTATTGGCTGTAGCCACTGACCCTGCAGATGCCAATCAGGGAATCTGCAGTATCATCTATTCATCGGGCACTACCGGTTTGCCCAAGGGTGCGGTTCACAGCCATAGCGCTCGCATCTGCGCTGGTCTCATGTCTGCGACTGGCTTTCGCTACGGTGCTGAATCCGTGAGTCTTCTGTCGACACCTCCCTACACCAATGGCAGCTGGATGATGGTGTTGCCTGCACTTGTGACGGGCTCTACGGTGGTATTGATGAAGAACTTTGATTTGTCGAATTTCTTCGCGTTGACCGAGAGACATAAACCCACCCATGCTTTTATTGTACCCACGCAATTTCAGATGATTGTCGAATATCCAGAATATACCCCCTCTCTGTTTGACAGTTTTGAATGCATGATTACGGCGGGTGCACCTATGCCGCCGACGTTAAAACAACAGGTCATGGCTGATGCGCCCGGTCGACTCTATGAGCTTTGGGGGTTAACCGAGGTGGTCGCCACGGTAATAACACCTGAGCAAATGCAAGAAAAAGCTGATTCGGTCGGACGAGCCTTGCCCCTGTCTGAGATCCGCCTGATCGGCGAAGATGACAGGGAAGTGAACTTGCCGGGGACCGGCGAGATTGTGGCCCGTTCCGCTTACCAGATGATGGGTTACTGGAATCGTGCCGAACAAAATGCAGACATTCAGTGGACCGCAGACGATGGCAGCACCTTTATGCGTACCGGCGATATCGGCGAAATCGATGAGCAAGGTTTTTTATATATTCGTGGTCGGGTTAAAGACATGATTATCTCCGGCGGCATTAACGTATTTCCTGTCGATATCGAGAATGTCCTACGGAATCACCCGGCGCTGCAAGATGCAACTGTCATTGGTGTACCTCATCAAAAGTGGGGCGAAACCCCCGTCGCCTACGTGCGCTGCAACGGCAATAGCAACCTTGATAAGCAAGAGCTTTTGGAATGGGCCAATGATCGTTTGAGTAAGTTTCAGCGCCTCAGCGATATCGTATTGTTCCTCAGTGACTTTCCGCGCAATACCCTGGGGAAGGTACTCAAAAATGAATTACGGTCCCTGTACCGAGCTCCTGACCAATAATATTCAAGAGAATGTAGTATGAACTCAACAATGGAAAAACGCTCAAACTGCTACTTGCGTTACGATGAACTGACGAACTATCTGCAGCAGCTTGAAACTGCGCACCCTCACTTGATCAGGCTGTCGAGTATTGGTAAAAGTTTTGAAGGGCGAGACATATGGGTTGCCGCGGTGACCAACTGGGAAACCGGCCCTGCTAACGAAAAACCGGCCATGCTGGTCGATGGCAATATCCACGCGGTGGAACTGACCGCTTCAGCGGCTGCGCTATACCATATTGAAGCGATGATTGAAGGCTACGGCAATAACGAAGAGATCACACGGTGCCTGGACACTCGAGCGTTTTATGTGATCCCACGGGTAAATCCCGACGGCGCCGAGGCGGCACTGGCAGAACGCCCCAGGTTCTTGCGCTCGGGCACACGCCCTTATTTTCACAATGAAGGTGAATTCTCACGATTGTTTGCAGAGGACATCGATGGTGATGGCCGCTTGCTGAATATGCGGGTTCGCGACCCCAATGGGCGCTGGAAAAAACACCCGGAGGACCCACGGGTGATGGTGCCCAGGGAGCCCACAGAGGATGGCGGAGAATATTTTCGACTCTTACCAGAAGGGCGCGTTGAACACCCGGAACCAGATCTGATTCCAAAAGTGTGCCCACGAGAAGGAGTGGACTTTAATCGCAACTGGCCGGCCAATTGGGTTGGTGAAGGTGTACAGCAGGGGGCAGGGCGCTACTCACTGTCCGAGCCGGAAACCCAGGCAATGGCAGCTTTTATCGCTGATCATCCCAACCTTTCAACCTGGGTCGCCGGGCATACTTTCAGTGGCGTGATGTTGAGGTCTGGATTTTCTAAACCCGATCAGCAAATGCCACATATAGACCTGACACATTACCAAGCGGTGGGAGAGCGGGGCACCGCTTTGACGGGATATCCGGCCAAGAGCGCCTTTGAGGGGTTTCGTATTAACCACGGTGAGGAGATTCACGGCTCTATTGAATGGGGCTACGAGAATTTTGGGATCTATACTTGGATTGTGGAGTATTGGGCTCCCCATACCATGGCCGGGGTTGAGATCGATAATTTTGCCGGTTGGTTCTTTAGCCATCCTGGCGAAGATGATCTGAAGATGGTGCGCTGGGGTGATGAGACCCTGGGAGATCAGGGCTTTGTTGACTGGTATCGTTACGAACACCCACAGCTTGGGGAGGTTGAAATAGGTGGCTGGGACTTGATCAAGACACTCTATAACCCGCCTGAGCACATGCTGGCAGAGGTTATTGCACCGTTTCCGGAATGGTTTACCTGGCAACTGCTGATGTCGCCTCTCCTGGCGATTCGCAGCACTCAAGTCAATGAAATTGCACCGGGTTTATGGAAAGTACGTGCGGTGATAGAAAATCAGGGTTATCTGCCGACATACTGCAGTGCCAAGACCTTGGCAAGCAAATCCGTACGCGGTGTAGTCGCTGAAGTGGAACTCCCCGCTGGCACCAGACTTATCGATGAATCCTCTCGCAGGGAGCTCGGCGAGCTGGCGGGTCGCGCATTTCGGCCCTCCTCGGCTATTACTGCATTCATTGCGGATCATACCGATGACCGCGCTGTCGGGGAATGGGTGGTCAGTGCAAAAAAAGGCGATCACGTTACTATCAAAGTGTCTCACGACCGTGCTGGCACGGTTAGCCATAAGGTTGAAATTAAATAATGCTCGCTTCCACGATCAAACCATTCACCACCGGTTCTTACAAGCCCGAACCTCACTTTGCTGCGATGGTTGATATTGGAGGGCGTCGCCTGTTCGCCACCATGCGTGGTGAGGGCCCATTGGTGGTTCTGGAACCCGGGGCCTCCGGCGGTGGGACTTGGGGCCATGTGGTTGAGCAGGTAGCGGGTTTCGCTTCGGTATTGACCTATGATCGAGCGGGGGTAGGGAAGAGCGATGCAGCAGATGTGGATGCAACCGTCGACCTTATGGCGGCGGATTGTCATGCATTACTGGAGAAAATGGACGTTAAGAAGCCGGTCGTGTTGGTTGGGTGGTCGCTGAGCGGGCTCAGTGCACTCTGCCACGCTATTGATTACCCTGCCGATATTGCTGCGTTGGTTTTGGTCGACCCAACCCCGCACACGCTTTATGACGACACCTCCAAAGAGGGACGCGGGCCTGATCTTGATCGCCAGGTTCTGGTACAGAGGTGGTTGAGTCATTTGGGTTATGGCCGTTTTTGGGGGCGTTCAGGGATTAAACAATTTCTTCTACGTCATACTGGAACGATCGTCGACGAAACAGTGCTTGAGGCGTATCTGGAGTCTATGATTTCGATTCCAAGATCTCCGGCGGCGGGTGAGTTAAGAGCGATGAAACGCTCCTGTCAAATTGCCAAAACCAAGCTGTCAAATGGATTGCCAGATATACCATTGATTGTACTCAGCGCCTCAATCAATTCCGCCAATAAACCCAAAGTGACCGAAAATATGATAATGGCCCATAAGGAAATGGCGGCGATGTCCAGTCAAGGAGAGTTTCGTCCGGTTGCCAATGGCAGTCACATGATGACGTTGGACCGCCCTGATGCGATTGTGGCAGCGATTCGGGAACAAGTCCAAAAAGTTGAAGATCGATAGGCACTATGAAATTCCTCTAGTACGGGGATTGTCCGGTTACGGTTTGCATATGGGCACCATGAATCTAGGCGAATACGCTGTGATATCTCTGGCTGGCTCCGGTGGTCAGTATGCGTTTGTGATTCCCGCGTTAGAACTTGTTGTGGTGCAAACTGCCAATTTTTCAGGTGATGGGTTGTCCGGAGGTGCAGATCTGATGCTGGATGTGATCCTGCCAAATACAGACAAAACCAGAGACCTATAAGGGAGCTTGGAATGACAACACTGAGTAAAACACTCACTCCGCAAGACTATGACCGGGCGTTTGAGCTCTGGCCAACGGAACTCTCTAAAAAGGCGCTAAATACCCTGATAGAGCCCCACTGGCTGGGGGCTGATTCGAGCTACTTTTGGTATTTGAAACAGGAAAGAAACGGCCACCGGTTTATTATGGTAGACGCCGAAACTGGGTCTCAGCAGCCAGCTTTTGATCATCATTTGGTAGCCGAGGGCTTGAGGGCTATTACCCAAATTTCTGTGGAGGCAAATAAATTGCCCTTTACACACTTCGAGCTGGATTGTAACGCCAATTGCCTGTCGGTGATGGTTTCCGGGCAGCACTATCAATGTGACCTCAACAGCGGACAATGCACAGAGCTGCCCGTAAAGCGACCTTCAAAAATATCTCCAAACGGTCGGTATTCAGCCTACATCAAAGATCATAACCTCTGGTTGGAAGATAGAGAGGGGGCGAGTGACAGTCGCTCTCATCGTCAACTGAGTAATGACGGCGAAGCCCTTTGCGCCTATGGAACCATGCCGGATCACGACCGCATGGCGGTGTTTCGAGCCCGAGGGGTACTCCCACCTCTGCCTCCCGTTGGCACCTTCTGGTCGCCGGATTCCAGCAAGATACTTTGTTTTCGTGCGGATAGCCGCAAATTGGAATCCTATCCGTTTGTAGAATCTGTCCCCCAGGACGGCAGTTGTCGACCACTGATACACCCAGTGCGGCTACCCATGCCGGGGGACGAGCATCGTTTAGCGGTAGAATTTGTGCTGTTTGACCTTAACAGTTCCACTGGCGGCTGCCGACAATTAAAACTTCCGGCCAACTGGGGGGAGTTAGTTATCAATGCCGTGTCCACCGAGGCCGTATTTTGGCGCCCGGATGGCAGTGAAGTCTTTTTATTGGCACAAACTCCCGATGGTCGCCGGTCGGCCCTGGTATGTGTTGATACTGCAGCGGCGAGCCTGCGTGTGGTTTACGAGGAGCAGTGTAGTACGTTCTCTGAATTCGGCTCTTTTGAGTATCACAGCCCCAATGTAACGCTGTTATTTGAGCAAAATTGCGCGGTTTGGTATTCGCAGTCCAGCGGTTACGGCCACCTTTATCTCATTGATCTGGGGGATGGCAGAAAACCTGCATTTGCTAAACGGGCAATTACAGAGGGAAATTGGTCAGTACTGGATTTGATCGGTGTTGACGAGGGTCGTCAGCAGCTGTTCTTTACCGCAGGTTCAACAAAACCCGGAGTTAACCCCTATTTTCGACAGTTAATGCGGGTGGATCTCGGTGGTGATAAACCCAACTACAATTTGACTCAGTTGACGGCCGACGGTCAGGACCATGCAATCCCGGGTAAAGGCTTGGCGTTGATGGCCCTTTTGAGTGGCAGTTCCGCGGCGTTAATGCTCTCTCCAAGTTTCGAATACTTCGTCGATAACAGCGCTACGCTGGGGGAACCAACCAAAACGGTGATCCGTAACCGCGATGGCGAATTGATCGCCGACCTGGAAGAGGCAGATATAGTTGCTTTGGAAACTGCAGGCTGGCGTGCGCCGGAACCATTCTCAATCAACCTGAAAGATACCGACGAACCCATTTGTGGCGTTCTGATTAAACCCCGGAATTTTGACCCGGAACATTCGTATCCGATCGTAGAACGGATATACGCCGGTCCGCAAATTATTGCGCAACCTCGTAACATTCACGAGGCACTCAATGGCGCTTTTATGTATGGCGTCTATACCCTTGCTGAAATGGGCTTTGTGGTTGTTGTGATGGATGGGCCGGGCACACCCTTGCGGTCAAAACAATTTCAGGATTTGCCCTATGGTAAAGAGGACCGTTTGGGGGTTGGTTATCACGCCCAGGTGATTGAAAAACTGGCGGCGGAACGGCCTTGGATGGATCTGGATCATGTAGGGGTCAATGGACACTCCTGGGGCGGCCATGCGTCAGCAATGGCTATGCTTTTACAAGCTTCTACTTACACAGTAGGTGTTTCCAGCGCTGGAATCTATGATCCGGCGGCCTTTTTTACCGATTCCAGTGAAAAATACCTTGGTTCGGCAGACTATGGAGATGGTCGTCAACAGCGCAATCGCCCAGAGGAACAGCCTGAAAATTATGTGCGGATGTCACCGTCCACCTATGGAAATCAGTTGCAGGGGCATTTGTTGTTGGCCTATGGAGATCTGGATGAAAATGCACTGCCTTGTAGTTTGTTGCGTTTTTCCGCATCGCTAACGGCCGAGCAAAAAGCTCATGATCTTCTATATTTGTCCGGACGCTCCCATGCACTGTTCGCCGAGCCGTATTTTCATAAGCGTTTGCTGGACTACTTTATTGAGCACCTTCAGCATCGCAAGCCCCTGCTCCATTATCCCATCGATGTGCCGGTAGGGAATCGACCGCTAATTTAGTGGTGTGCACGGACCCAATCACTTATCCGATAAATACGTTAAACATGTGTAGAGAGATATGGTTTTTGATATTGATCATTTGATCCTGGTAGTGGCAGATCTCGATAAAGCTTCTGCGCTGTATGAGAAGATGGGGTTTACCTTAACCGCTAAATCGGTTCATCCTTTTGGTACCGCCAATCGGTTAGTGGTATTTGGCGAAAATTTTATCGAGCTGCTGGCGGTGGATGATGTCGATAAACTGGGTAACTATGTGGTTGTACCGCAAGCAATAGAAGCCGCTGGTGGTGATGTGGCCTGGTCGATTATCTGGCAGTGCTCGGATATGAAAGCCATACACAACCAGTGCGAAGAACTCGGTTTGGCGCCAAGTGCACTGCAGTCTCGCTTAACTCGCTCAGTCACCCACCCAGACGGTACTCAGCAGGAAGCCTGCTTCAGCAGCTTTGCGCTGACTAATGGGCTCACTCCCACCTATTGTGAAGGATTTTCCATCCAGCATGTACCGGAGGCGGCGTTTGCCCAGGAGTGGCGGCAACATAAGAATGGTGCCGTGCATATGCCATTGGTTCTGGCGGATAGCGATGACTTGGATACTTTGACGACTCGACTGCAATTGCTTTTCTCCGAGAGTAGTTTATCCGGCAGTTGTGTCATGGAAGGCGATGTCTGCTCGGTTCGAGGCCAGTCATCTGAATATCAAATTACGAAAAGAAACATCGAGGCGAAGGATCAAGGCCCGCGAATACGACGGGCTGTTATCCTGGTGTCGGACATAGCGAAGTGTGAACAGCTCTTCAAAAACAATGGGGTGAGCTTTCAAAAGGGCGAAAATGAACTAGAGGTGAGTGCTTCGCACGCCTGTGGAATAAATTTACTATTTCGGCAAGCGGAAACCCGAAATGACAGGAGTTTTGAATGAGCGCAAACAAACCCGTACTAGACCTGGGGACTGATCGCATTGTTATGGATCGCTCCATTGCCCCTAAATTGATTCACTTTCCCGCAAAGTCAAAAGTTGATATCAAGGCCATCTGGGTTGATGATGTTAACGTGGCCTGGACTTCAACGGCGTCATTTATCACCGATGAACAGGGTTCCTGTGATCTGTCCCAGGCGACACCGGTGGCCGGCAGCTATGCAGAGCCCGGAGTGGATGGCTTATTCTGGTCAATGACGCCTGACGCACCTGAAGGGCATGCCGCTTTCAAACAGCAGGGTGCGGCACCTACAGAAACCGGTGTAAAACGGGGGCATCGCCTAGGACTGCCTGAAGTCCAGTCTGATGACCCTCATAGCATTCAGTTCCAAGCCAGAGTCAGTGGCGAACTGCTTGCGGAGGCAGAGTTGATTCGCGAGTTTTATCCCGCTTCAGTGGTGGAGACCGAGCTTCGCGAAGGCAGATTACGAGGTATGCTGTTTGAACCACAAGCTGTAAATAGACCCGATCGAGGTTATCCCGGTGTCATCCTGATTTCCGGTTCGGGAGGGGGCATCTATCGACAAGATGCGGCCATCCTGGCCTCTCACGGGTTTTCAGTGTTGGCGTTGGCGTACTTCAACTACGAGGATTTATCCCAGTATCAGTTAGGGGTACCCGTGGAGTATTTTCGCGAAGCCATTGATTGGTTTCGCCAGCATCTTGGTCACGACCGTATCGGTATTACAGGCCCCTCAAAAGGTGGAGAGGGCAGTTTTATCGTGGCCTCATACCTGCCGGATATGATCAAGGCGGTGGTTCCGGTGGTACCGGGTGACCTCCAGCTCTGTGCTGTTGATGAAACTGGCACCCCCCATGCAGCATGGACTTTGGAAGGCGAGCCTCTGCCCTGGGCGGGCACTCTCGAGGACTGGGAGCGAGTACCGCCTGAGCTTAAGGTTCCCACGGATGGCAAATTGTTTAATGCGCGCATGAATCTTGAACCCTTTTATGCGGCGTCGGATATTTACGAAAGAGCCGCGATTCCCATTGAAAGAATGCAGTGCCCGGTGTTGATTATCTGGGGTGAAGACGATGAAGCCTGGCCATCCAAGTTGGCGGTGGAAAGAGCTACAGAAAGACTGAAAGCATGTAACTATGCATTTGATGTCGAAAGTTTTACCGTTCCGGAATCAGGCCATATGTTCACTTTTCCCGGTTTGCCAACCATGCTCTCTGACAGCATTCTTCATCCCTTGTTGCCGATCAATATGACTATGGGGGGCACACCGGCAGGGATAGCACGATTGCAACGGGAAGGCTGGCGAAAAATGATCGACTTTTTCCGGAGCCATCTGGCCTAGGTGGTCAAACATTTCTCGCTGGAGTGACGACATTTGTAAATAGCAGGGCAATTTTTGATGTTAAAGAGAATTTTTAGCGAAGAGCAGAATATGTTCCGTGAAGCCTATCGAAAGTTCTTGCGGGAGGAAATTGTTCCGTATATGGAGCAGTGGCGGGAGCAGGGAATTGTAGATCGCAGTGCGTTTAAACGTGCGGGCGATCAAGGATTTCTGATGGTATGGCCAGAAGAAGCATTCGGTGGTGTAGGCGATGATGATTTCCGCTATGAACAGATTATTATCGAAGAAAACGCCTATGCCAGAACCTACGATTGGTATTCCACATTGCATAGCCGCCTGGTTGGACCCTATTTCATACGTTACGGAACCAAAGAGCAACAGTTGCGTTTCTTGCCTAAATGTGTGACTGGTGAACACATTCTGGCTATCGCCATGACAGAGCCGGATGCTGGCAGCGATCTGGCGGGAATTAGAAGCCATGCCAAGGATATGGGAGATTATTACCTTCTCAATGGGTCCAAAACTTATATATCTAACGGTATCAATGCAGACCTTGTTGTAGTAGCGGCTAAGACGGACCCGGAAAACAATCCTCATGCGATGGGTTTATTCGTGGTAGAACGCGATATGGAGGGTTTTGACCGCGGGCGTAACCTCAAAAAAATGGGCATGAAGGCGCAGGATACTGCAGAGCTGTTTTTTAATAATGTGAAGGTCCCAAAGAGGAACCTTCTCGGCGATCCCACAAAAGGATTTCATTACCTTATGGAGGGATTGGCTGAAGAACGACTAATCGGCTCCTGCGCAGCATTGAGTGCAGCTCAGTTATCGTTTGATTTGGCTCGGGACTTCGCTATTGAGCGAACGATGTTTGGTAAGCCCTTGTCAGCATTTCAGAATACCCAGTTTACGCTCGCTGAACTGCGTACTGAGCTGGATGTGGCGCAAGCATATATAGACCAGTGTGTAGCCTTGCACAATGCCAGTGAGTTGACAGCGGTTGATGCAGCGAAAGCTAAACTGTTGACCAGTGAACTGCAATGCAAAGCGGCGGATATTGGTGTACAGATTCACGGTGGTGCCGGATACATGGATGAGTACCCAATTTCTCGACAGTATACCGATGCGCGTATAGCCCGAATATTTGGCGGAGCCTCTGAGATAATGAAATTGATAATCAGTCGAAACTCCTTATCTGACGAATACGAACCGTTCAATATTCGTAACTTCTGACCATAAAGATGCCTAAAAATATGTGCATTGATAATGCTAAAACAGGAAGGTGCAAGACTAAGATCCCAGAAGCGTGCTCGGATCTTCCAGAAACCGGAATGGATGCAGGTGGTTATAGGTCTTGGCCGTCTGATTCGAAACGGCTACGGAGAATAGGCATCGGAATAGTGTTGAGGTGGTCGGGATCTAAGGAGTATTGTGGTGAGTAATATTCTATACCAGGTAGAGAACAGGGTAGCTCGAATCACGTTGAATCGCCCAAATAGGTTAAATACCTTTACTCAAGACGTGTATTCTGAACTGGCAATTGCACTGCGCAAAGCGCAGCATGATGACCGTGTTCATGTGCTCCTGTTGTCAGCCAACGGGACAGATTTTAGTGCGGGTAACGACATCAAAGAGTTTGTCGGACAAATGTGGAGCGCTGACAAACTTGCTGACAAGGCTACTCCATCTACGGATATTGTATTTGCGTTAATTGAGCTGGATAAGCCATTGATAGCCTCTGTTAAAGGGAGAGCAATTGGATTCGGTGCCACTATGCTGCTTCACTGTGATGCGGTAATCGCATCAGAGAGTGCGTCAGTCCGGTATCCTTTCGTCGACCTTGGCCTGGTTCCTGAGGCGGGAGCAACCGCTCTCATGGAGCGATTGGTCGGACATGCCAAGGCTTTACGAATTTTCTATGAAGCAAAATCCATCTTAGCGGATCAAGCGCTATCTCTTGGAATATTTTCTGAGGTCGTTGGTGAAGATGTTCTGGGAATGCTTAGCTTATCTTACGCAGAGAGATTGGCAGAGAAACCACTATCCGCGCTGCGGGCCACGAAACGGCTTTTTAATAGAGCTCCAGAGCCCCTAGAAGACCGAGTGATTGCGGAGTTTCGAGCCCTGGGTGACTGCTTGAATTCAGATGCAGCACAAAAAGCATTCAAGAATTTTCTCAATATTCAAAACTAGGCTGTGACAATTAAATGGTCACCCCAGTTACTCTGTGATTACCCCATGATGTACAAATCATAGCGAACCTATTTCAACTGAGGAGGAAAATTTATCAACATATTCGAATTGGAATTTCTTAAGAAGCATCAGCGTATTCTTGGTATTGTTACTGTGTTTATCGGCATTGGAGCATGGGCCCTTGAGCTTTCTGGTCTGGTGTATGTCTGTCCCTACTGCCGGGTGCAGAGAACGGTTATCGCATTGCTGGGGCTGTTTCTCTTATTTCCAGTGGCGAGACAGTGGGTGTTCAAGTATCTGGCTTCAGTGGTCGGCTTGATGGGGATAATTGTCGCGGTAAATCAGAACTTTATGCACTGGAAAAAAATATCCAGTGGTGAGTTTGCTTTCCATGAAGATATATTTGTTGATCCCTTTATTCTTTCAGGTGCAGCGTTGTTTATTATCGTTGCTCAGTTGTGGTTAATCTTGGTGGATGGCGTTGAAAGAAAATACACGAAGAGCCTTGAGACATCTTAAGGCGCCGATATCCGGCCTGGTGGGACAGATGTTCACCAGTGAAGGCCAGACGCTGCAAAAAGGCGCCGTGATTATGGATCTGATTGCGAAGTCTAAAACTGAATCGAGTAGTGAGTCGATTGCTGAGCTGGATATAGATAATACAAACTCTGCTCATTATGGCACCCTGAATGATTTTCGCCAACGCATCCGCCAAACGCTGGATATTGTTGCCGATGACGAAGCTCATGCTACCCGTTTGGTCAAAGATCTGTTGTCTTATTTTCAAGGAACACTGAAGCAGTGGCATTGTGCGGAACAATCACCAATCTGGAGCCTGATGCCGGAAGACCGCCGGTATACTTACGATGTTCGAAAGATCATTACCACTTTGGCAGATACGCAGTCGTTTACTGAATCGGGGCAGGCTTATGTGGGGGCATTATTACCGGTTTTATGCGCCTCGAAGGTAAACCGTTTGGTGTTATCTGTAATGATTGTAAGGTTTTGGGTGGAGCTATTGATGCCGAGGCTGCGGAAAAAGCCGCCAACTTTATAAATCTGTGTAGCAGCTTTAACCTGCCTTTGGTGTCTTTGTGTGATACCCCAGGGTTTATGGTTGGCCCGGAAAGCGAAGCTCAGGGGGCTGCCAGGAAAATGGCGGCAATGTTTACAGCCGGTGCCAAGATGAAAGCACCGATTGTCACTATCTTTATGCGAAACCCTTATTGTTTAGTCATACGGTCAAACTCACAGAGAAGAAATATCAGCCTGGGTTCACGGCAGTCGAGGCTTAGTACTGCGCCTCCGGCAAACGCACCACCATGCCCTCCATATCCGCGTCGACCTTAATCTGGCAGCTCAGGCGACTGTTGTCCCTGGGCTCCATCACCAGTTCCAGCATTTGTGCCTCCATATCACTGGGGGCGGTGATTTTTTCGCGCCAGTTTTCATCCACATAACAGTGACAGGTGGCGCAGGTGCCGGCACCGCCGCACTCGGCGGCGATGGCGTCAATCATATGGTTAACCGCACCCTGCATCAGGGTGGTGTCGGTGGCAACGTCTACTTTGTGTTCGGTGCCATCGGCTTCGATATAGGTAATCAGTGGCATAGTAATCGGTATCTCTTTGAATCGGTTTAGCTGAGCTGTGCGTTAAAAAAAGCCAAGGTGTGTTCTTTGGCCAGGGCGGAGCTTTCCGCGTGATAGCTTTCACGGTGGTCACAGTTGAAGCCGTGGTCGGCATCGTACATATGGATAGTGACCTCTGGATTGGCTTCGCGCACCATATTGATTTCACTTTCAGGTATATGCAGGTCTTTTTTGCCGAAGTGCAGGATCACCGGGCATTGCGGTTTGCGATGGGCTTCCTGGCCAATAAATCCGCCGTAGTAGGAAGACACGGCGCTCAACCCCGTTACCTGGTTGGCCGCCAGCCAGGCCAGCAGGCCGCCGAAACAGTAGCCAACAATAGCCACCTTGCCGTACTGGGCGACGGCATCCACGGCGGCCTGAATATCTTTCATGCCCGCGTCGCGATCATAACCTTCAAAAGCCAACTGCATGCCTTTGTTCCAGTGCGCTTCCTGATCATAACCGAGCTGTACGTCTTTTTCCTGGCGATCAAACAGTGCCGGGGCAATGGCCACGTAACCGGCGGCGGCATAGCTGTCGGTTACCTGGCGGATATGACCGTTAACACCAAAAATTTCCTGAATCACAACCACGGCGCCTTTAGGTGTGCCTTGCGGTAAAACCTGATAGGCATCCAGAGTGAAACCGTCAGCGGCAGTGAGTTGAATCATAGGCATAACCTTTTCCTGCATAAACCTTGTTGAAGTGGGGAATCAATTAAACGCGGTTTTGCGCTCAATGGCGGCGCCAATCAATTGTTCAAACAGCTCTTGATTGTCCGGGGCCGGCAATTTTTCCGGGTGCCACTGTACCCCCAGAATGTGGTCGTGTTGGGTGGATTCAATGGCCTCCACCGTACCGTCCGGTGCCCAGCCGACAGCGCGAAATCCGGGGGCAACCTCCTTAACGGCCTGGTGGTGGGTGCTGTTAATCTGGCGCCGCTCGGTACCTAGCGCGCGGGCCAGCAGGGAGTCGGGGGCGATTTCCAGGTCGTGGCGAATGGCCAGTATCTCATCCAACACTTCGGGCCTGGGGCCGTGGCAGATACCGCCCTCGCCAAGCATTTCCTGGTGCAGGTTACCGCCGAAGGCGGCATTGATAATTTGAATGCCACGGCAGGTGCCCAGCACCGGAATGCCCCGCTTGGCGGCCGCTTGCACCAGCGCGATTTCACTGCGATCGGCGGCAATATTGGTGCCCAGGCAATGGCCTTCGTCCGTCGCACCGTAGGAGCTGGGGTCCAGGTCGTCGCCGCCGGTAATCAACAGTGCGTCTACGACTGCTATCTGCGCTTCAGCGTCGGCGGGCTCCACATGGGGAATCAGCACCGGCATGCCGCCAGCGGCCTGGACCCGGTTAACGTAGGGTGCATCCAGTATGTAGAGGTCCATTTGACTGCTCCAGACCTCGATGTTCTGGCGCCAGGCGATAATGCCGATGATGGGTTTCGGGTGTGTCTTGTCGCGGGTCATACAATCTCCAGGTAACGGGCCAGTTCCCAGTCAGTCACTTCGCTGGTGTCTGGCATGCCTTGGGTGGCGTCGGCAAAGGCCAGCGCTTCCTGTCGGCGGCTGTGGGCGTAAAAACGGACGAAATCTTCGCCCAGGTATTGGTTGGTCACTTCACTCTGCTCGAAGAGCTCGATAGCCTCTTCAAGTGTGGTGGGTACGGTCTGCAGGTTCGGGTCGGCATAGGCATCCCCCAGGGTGGGTGCCGGCGGTTCGATCTGGTTGTCTATGCCGTACAGGCCTGCGGCAATACACGCCGCCATCAACAGATAGGGGTTGACGTCGCCGCCGGCGGTGCGCTGCTCTACCCGGCACAGGGATGGGCTTTCAGTTACCGTGCGCACGGTATTGGACTTGTTGTCGTAGCCCCAGGAAACCATCATGCCGGTGGAGTAGTAGGGCACAAAGCGACGGTAGGCATTCACGGTGGGGGCATACATCAGGGTAAACTCCCGCAATGTTTTCACCAGACCGCCAGTGAAATACTTTAGGGTTTCCGATTGTGGGTTTTCAGCATCGCCACTATGAAAGGCGTTCTGGCCATCTTTCCACAAAGAGAAGTTAAGGTGGGTGCCGTTGCCAAAACCGGCGCTGGAGAGTTTGGAAATAAACGAGGCGTAAAGGCCCTTTTGGGCGGCCACTTCTTTCAGGGCGTGTTTGAACAGAAACCCCTGATCGGCCGAGGCCAGTGCTTCGCTGGGGGGGAGGTTCATCTCCACCTGCCCGGGACCGGCTTCGACATTCCAGGTCTCGATGGGCAGGCCGAAGCCGGCCAGCTGGTCGCGAATGCCGGTAATGACCTCATCGTGGCGGCCCAGGGTGGTTAAACAGTAGGCCTGGGGCGTAGGCCAGAGCGGAGTCAGGTCTTTATAGTGTTTTTCCGCCGCGCTGCGGTCGGTTTCATCAAACAGCATAAATTCCATTTCGATGGCCGCCTTGGTGTCGTAACCCCTATCGGCCAGGCGTTGGGTCAGCCGCTTCAGGGTGGCGCGGGGCATATAATTCAGCTCGCCGCGACCATCCACATGCTCAAAGTCACAGACCACCAGGCCGGTGCCGGGTTGCCAGGGCACCAGGCGGGCGCTGTTGGGGTCGATAACGGCACGGGTATCGGTGTAACCCTCGCTCCAGGAAGGCCACCAGCGCTCGTCCCCCTCAGGAGGAGGGAAGGGAACGCCGGCGTAGTCCAGCATCGCCATCAGGTTAGACATGCGCATGGGCGAGCTGCTGCTCTGCAACAGTCGCTTGGCCGGTACTTTCTTGCCTCGTGCTATCCCGTGCAAGTCCGAGGCCACTACCGAGACGGTGTCCAGGTTGTGTTCCTCAATCAGCTTCGTTAATTCATTGCTGTTTTGCTTCATCGCTCGCTTCCCGTGTCATTCGTGGGCTCAGGTTACACGCCTGCCCCCCCTGTTGGGGAGGCCTGGACCCGGGCTTATACCCAATTGTGACCAAATTTGTACAATTGCCCGCAGAGCTTTGCCATAGGATGGATTCATCACAAAATCCAACAGCCTAAGGCAGTGACAGATGACCCACCGTTCGTTTGAGTTTAGAAGATTTGCCGATCAAGTATTTGCCCCCGAAACCGGGGAGCGGGTGCTGATTCTGGTGGATGAGCCTACCGCCACCGTACCTGCCAATAAGGCCTGGCAGCAGCGCTTTGAGATGGCGCAGCAGTGGCACAGCCAGTTTGCCGCCCTGGGTAAAGAGCGCGGGTTTGAGGTGCTGCCGCTGCTAAGGTTCCCGGCGGTTGCCGATCACCACGCTCCCTTTCCCAAAGAGGGGCGCTTGGGGGACGACATTGTCACTATTGACGAGCAGCTCGATCAGGTGAGCCTGGCCATCGCCATGACGGAGATCTCCATGACCGCCGGTCTGGTGCAGGCGGCCATGCGCCGTCCGGGCGCGGAGAACTTTCGCGCTGCCAGTATGCCGCTGGCCTGTGTCGAGATGCAGAACGCCTGTTACGACATCGATTATGCCCTGCTGCAGCAACGCTGCCAGAAATTAAAGCAGGCCTTCGATCAAGCCATTGCCGCCGAAGTGACTTTTTCTACCGGGCATTCTTGTTTCTTTGACCTGCGTCACCGTCAATGTGGTGTTGATAACGGTTACCTGCACCGCGACAAAGAAGGCGTGGCCCTGATCAATATGCCCAGCGGAGAAGTATGGATTACCCCCTACGAAGGAGAGATTGAGGGGGATGTTTCCAAAACCCGAGGCACCATACCGGTCGCGGCAGAAGATGGTTCCGTGGCCTTGTTGACTATCGAAGCCAACCGCATTGTGGCGGTGGGGGGAGAGGGCACGGCCCGCGATTTCTATGAGTCACTGTTTGAGTTAGACCCCATGCGCCGCAATGTGGGAGAAATTGCTTTTGGCTGTAATCCCGATGCGCGGGTGTCCGGTCTCTATATCGAAGATGAAAAAGCCGGTTTCCACTGGGGTTTTGGACGCAGCGATTTTCTCGGTGGCACCGTGGGGGTGGATCAATTTATCGATGAAACCACGGTGCTCCACTACGACAACCCCTATGCCAAAGCTTGCCAAATTACCGCCTCTGCGGAACTGATCACCGAGAGCGGCGAGCGTATCAAAGTGCTGGAAAACGGCGAATATCTGGTGTGACTCGCGTTGCTATTCAGTGCTCTCTGTTAAAAAAGATATAACCAAAAGGTATTTGCAATGAGTGAAAAGAAAAAATGCCCAATAACCCACGGCTGGCAACCATACGACCCGGAGTTTCGCAAGGACCCGTTTCCGACCTATAAAGAATTTCGCCAGCAGTGCCCGGTGGGCCGTGTAGAGGCACACGATGGTTTTTGGGCGGTATCACGCTACGAAGATGTATTTGAAGTGGCCCGTGATGCCGAAACCTTTTGTTCCGGTCAGGGCATCGCCATTCCGCCCATGGAATATGACGGCCGTGCGCTGCCCATGGAGGCCGATGCCCCGGAGCATTTTGGTCTGCGCCAGATATTGGCCCATGAATTGACGCCGCGCGCGGTGATGGCACGGGAAGAAATGCTGCGAGTTTCTGCCCAAAAATTGTTGGCAAAAATTGCCGATAAGGACGAAGTGGATATCTCGGAAGAGTACGCCAAACTGCTGCCCACCACCGTCATATGCCAACTGCTGGACATTGAGGGCGACGAAGCACAGCTGCAGGAACTGCAGGAGTGGACGGAAGAAATTGTTTACGAGCGCAAAGACCACAATTCAGCTCGCCAGGCGTCAGACAATATTGTCGCTTTCTTTAACGAGTTGATTCCGCAGCGCCGTGAAAACCTGGGCGATGATTTTATCAGTACCCTACTGAAAGCCGAAGTCAATGGCCAGCCGCTGAGTGATCAGGACATTATGGACTTTTGTTGGTTCCTGTTGATCGCCGGTCTCGATAATACCGCTTTCACCATTCGCAACCTGTTGTTGCAAATCAGCAACAGTGAGGAGTTGCGCCAGGAGCTGATTGCCGACCCTGACAAAATCTCCGATGCCATTGAAGAGGTGCTGCGCCTCTATTCACCGGTGTGGGGTATTGCTCGCACGGCCACCAAAGACACGGAAATCAATGGTCAAGCCATTGCGGCCGGTGACAAGGTGATGATGCTGTTTGCCTCGGCCGATCGCGATGAAGAGGAATTCCCGGAGCCTGACAAATTTGTATTGGGGCGTACACCCAACCGCCATATGGCCTTTGGCATGGGTGCTCACCGTTGTCTCGGTTCACACCTGGCGCGTCTGGAAATCAAGGTTGCCGTGGAGGAATTTCTCCAGCTCTTCCCGGACTACCAGGTGGTCGGGGACGTCGATTGGAACACCATGGGTCCGCTGCCCATTGCCTTGTCAGCCACGGCTGAATCTACAGCGACAGCGTAAGGAGCCATAGTGATGAAGCTAACAGTCGATTGGGATATCTGTCAGGGGCACGGGCGTTGCGTCATGGTGGCCCCGGAGTTTTTTGACTTTAAGGAAGGAGAAGACAAACCAACGGTCATTGTCAGTGATATTAGCGAAGCGCAAAAATCGTTGGCACAACGGGCTTGTCGAAGTTGCCCCGAAAGGGCGCTTTTGTTGCAGGAGTAATTGTGCAGGGACGCATCAATAGGAAATGTTGATAGGAAGTGTTAACAGGTTAGAGGTCTTGACCGATTCATAGTGCCGAGTTTGTAAATACCAATAAATAATCCGAGAGGAGATATATGATGAAAATCAATAAAACACTATTGTCGATGGCAGTTTCAATGGCTATGTCGCCAGTTGTAGTTGCCGAGGAATCAACTGATAACAAAGCAGATGAATTCTTTCTGGAGGAAATCACCGTCACGGCTTCCAAGCGTGGTGAGCAGAACCTGATGGATGTGGCCTTGCCGATTACCGCATTTTCCGGCGATGACCTGGAACGACAGGGAGCTGCAAACCTGGAAGACTTTATCAACAAAACCCCGGGCCTGACACTGACCTCCGTTAACCCTGGCAACCAGGTGATTCAAATACGAGGTATCTCAGCGTTGGTGGGTGACCCCACGGTCGGGCTTTATCTCGACGATGTACCTTTTGCCACGGCGGTGAACCTGGAGTTTCCTTCTATTCCCAGCTTTGATTTGGCGGGTGTCGAAGTCCTGCGCGGTCCCCAGGGCACCCTGTACGGTGCCAGTTCCCAGGGTGGTACAGTGATTGTCAAAACCCAGGATGCCAGTACCACTGAGTTTGAAGGCAAGCTGGATGTGACCGGCGCCTCCATCCACAATGGGGAGGCGTCCTACTCCATTAACGGCGCTATCAACCTGCTGCTGGTGGAAGATGTACTCGGCTTGCGATTGGTTGCCGGAGTCAATGAGACTGGCGGTTATATTGATGACTCCTCGGTGGGCAAAAAGAATGTCAACGACACTACCCTGGAAAACTTCCGGGCGAAGTTGACCTACACCCCCAATGATAACCTGGAAATTCGTCTGGGCGCCTGGTTCCAGGATCTGGAAGCGGACGGTTTTAATATTGCCGACGAAAACCTGGACCGTCCTATGGGCGCACCCACGACAGCGCTTGCGCCGGTTACTGGCATCGACAGCGAATACTCCGCTTTTGATTACGATGTTTACAATATGGCGGTGGAGTACGAGTTTGACGCCTTCCGTATATACAGCGCCACCTCCTACCTTGAATTTGAAGAGGCGATTTTTGACGCCTCGGGTTTGTCCGTGGGTGTGGGTTATGACAATCGCACTATTGAAAACCTGTCTCAGGAAATTCGCCTGGTTTCAAAGTCTGACTCGGATTTCAGTTGGACCCTGGGTGGCCTCTACAATGACAATGAGACCACCTTTTTGTTTACCCTGGCCCCCGGTTTTCCCGGTGCAGTGGACGAATTGGTTGAATCCAAGTCCTGGGCCGTGTTTGGTGAGGGCACCTGGAGCTTTTTTGATAACTCTGTGGACCTGACCTTGGGTCTGCGCTATTTCGAGGATAAGCGCACGGATACAGAATTGCCAAGCTCCCTGGCGGTCACCGGTTTCCCTATTGCGCCGGGGTTGGTATTTCCCGGAATGGAAGCCGTGGGGGTGGCGGTGAAACGCGATGCCACCTTTGATACCGTACAGCCGAAACTCAATATTTCCTGGCGCCCCAGTGACGATTCCCTGCTGTTTTTCAACGCGGCACGGGGCTTCCGCAGTGGGCTGGTTCAACCGGGTGGTGTTATGGCCATGAATATCGCCCTGGGTGGTTTCACTCCCCAGGAGGAAGTGGCAGAGGAAAGTGTCTGGAGTTATGAAGTGGGTGCCAAGGGTACGCTATTGGATGGTCGTTTGAGTTATGACACTGCGCTTTATTATAACGACTGGGAAGATATTCAGATATTTGGCGCAGCCCCCGGTGTGGGAATCGGGTTTGTATTTAACGGCCCCACGGCCCAGGCGTATGGCCTGGATTGGGCGTTCAGTTACGCCACTGCGCTGGAAGGCCTGACGCTGTCCACCACCGGTAATGTCAATGTTTCGGAATACACCAGTGATGCCAGCTTCCTGGATGTTAATGGCATTGTGGCGCCCGCCGATGTGAGCGATGGCGATCGTATTGTCAACGTGCCCAAGTTTACCTTTTCCGCATCGGCCAATTATGAGTTCGAGTTAACCAGCCTGGAAGCACAGGGTTTTGCCATGTTAGAGGTGCAATACAACAGCGAAAGGGAAGAGCCGACCAGTGACTTCACGGCAGGAAAAAATACCTTTGTGAATGCGCGCATTGGTATGGAGAGGGAGAATTATGGCATCTACCTGTTTGGCCGGAACCTGACCGATGAGTCCGATGCGATGTATCCAGCCGGTATTGAAGCCGCGTCATTGGGCTTCACCTTGAACAGCCGGCCGCAGCCAAGAACCCTGGGTGTCAATGTGAAAATGAACTTTTAAAGCGCTCAGTGCCTGTTCATTCAGTTGCAGTGAACAGGTACTTCTATAATTAGTGTACAGCAGTAGATATTGGCGGTGTTGTATCACCGCCAATGGGATAACACAGGAGATAAACATGCCAATTCGTTACTTGTTAGTCATTGCTTCTTTGCTTTCCATGAGTGGGGCGATGGCAAATGATTATGTAATCGAGAACGTCAACCTGGTTCCGATGACAGAGGAGGTTGTGAAGAAAAACCATTCAGTGCTGGTTAAGAGTGGCAAGATTGCAAAAATCTGCAAGCAGGCACGCCAGTGCCTGGATGGCGGGGCGCAGCGGATTGATGGATCGGGAAAATACCTGATCCCTGGCTTGGCTGATATGCATGCCCACACTAGCCATATTCCTGAGTTGGCGAAGAAGAATCCTGTTCAGAGGGGGATGTTTGAGCGTATTCAGAGCCAACAGTTGAGACAGTACGCCATGTTTGGTGTGACTACAATCCGGGATACGGGTGGCGGCGAACTTAATCTGGAAGCACGTAAAAAGATTGAGCAGGGCAAAGCTACTGGCCCTCGTATTTATACTTCTAAGGGGGCAATGGACGGAAATCCGACGTTGCACAATGCTACATTGCCGTTTGATGATCCCAAAGTTGCAGCTGATTATGTCCGGCAGTCCGTAGCAGAAGGGTATGATCTTATTAAGATCTATTCTACATTAACAAAGCCTGTATTCGATGCAATTATAGATGCTGCTAAAGAGTCGAATACACCTGTGATTGGTCATGTACCTATGCAGATAGACATGGAGTATGTCTTGCAAAAAGGGCTGCGCTCTATTGAACATTTGTCAGGATTTGGCATGTTTTGTGCGGGTTATGATGCAGGGCTTAAGCCTGTTATGGATGATGTCTACCAAGGATTAAATTACTGTACTCCTGAAAAGGTAAAGTCTGTTGCAGAAATGACAGCAAAATATCCTGTTTGGGTGGATCCAACATTGATCGTACAGGATAACGTAAAAACTGAGTGGGATCGGCATACAAGGTATAACAAGGAAGAAGCCAGTTTTACACCGCCGATGCTACAAGTATTTCAAGAGTGGCTTTTTGAAATCTTTCACCCGCGTCCCCGTGCAGGACTGAAAGCGTCAAAACCTGTGAGAAAGGCAATAGTAAAAGCGTTAAATGATGCCGGAGTACCTCTTCTTGTTGGTACTGACACTATGGCAACTGGTTACAACGTTCATCAGGAGTTGGCATTATTAGTAGAAGCCGGCCTTACCCCTTACCAAGCATTAGTTGCCGCAACATCTGAGCCAGCTCGTTACTTCGATAAAGAGGGTGAATTTGGCACCATCGTTGAAGGTGCAAATGCGGATATTGTACTGCTGGATAAAAACCCGTTGTCCGATATTGAAAATGCCAAGGCCATTCGCGGCGTAATGATGCAGGGGCAGTGGTGGCCCAAAGCGAAGATTGATGCTGAACTGGCTGCTATTCAAGCTGAATACAAAGCGGATTTTGAAATGGTTAAGGCTATGCAGGCCGCGAGTCACTGATTAGGCTAATTCAGCATTATTTTACTGTAGCAGCCCGCTCTGAGGGCGACAGGCTTTGGCAGTCATATTTCAGTCTTTGTCGCGGTCAGAGCCTTCAGCTATAAAGAGCCCGCTGCTACAGTGAGTTAAAGCATTGTGTGTTGGTGCTGTCTTTTTAGTTGGCTAGGAATTTTTTGAGAGAGATGATGAGAACTTTATTTAACTCAATAATCGCTTTTACTGTTCTATTTTTAGGTTCCAATTTTTCTTTTGCTCAGGATTACCTGATCAAAAACGTCAACCTGATCCCCATGACCTCTGATCAGGTGATGGCCAATCACTCGGTGCTGATTAAGGGCGGCAAGATTGCAAAAATCTGCAAGCAGGCACGCCAGTGTCTGGATGGTGAGGCGCAGCGAATTGATGGATCGGGAAAGTTCCTGATTCCCGGTCTCAGTGATATGCACGTCCATGTGGATGGACTCGCTCCCTTGAAAGGGAGTGCAACTGCCGAGCAAGTGGCTATGGCAAAGCGTGTACAGAGCCAGCAATTGCGCCAGTATCTGATGTTCGGTGTAACCACCCTTCGCGATGTGGCTGGCGGTGAGCTGAACCTGGAAACCCGTGACAAGATTAACCGTGGTGAAATGGCTGGGCCGAGACTTTATACCTCGTATGTACCCATGGATGGTGACCCACAGTTGCACTCGTTGACGACGCCATTTTCCAACCCCAAGACGGCGGCGGATTTCGTGCGCAAAACCGCTGCCATGGGTTTTGATATGGTAAAAATCTATTCGACCTTGAATAAAGAGACCTTTGATGCGATTTTGGATACCGGTAAAGAAGTCGGTATCCCTGTGATGGGTCACTTGCCCATGCAGATCGATTTTGAGTACGCCATCAAGAAAGGCATGCGCTCTATTGAACACCTCTCAGGTTATGATGTGGCCTGCGCCGGGCCGGATGCGGGTTTGCTGCCAACCATGGATGATGTCTATCAGGGTTGGGCCTACTGCACGCCGCAAAAAATCCAACAACTGGCGGAAATTACCCAAAAATACCCGGTCTGGGTTGATCCCACGTTGACCGTGGTGGAAGAAATGGTGACCGAGTATGAACGCTATAGCAAACAAGATGTCGCCGCTCAGTATCGCAATGCTCAAGCGACCCTGTTCTCAGAGTATATGTTTGAGATTTTTCACCCGCGCCCAAGAAATGGTTTAAAGGGCTCCCGAGAAGTTCGCCTGGCACTGATAAAAGGCCTCAGTGATGCTGGTGTGCCACTGCTGATTGGTACCGATACCACCGCATCCGGTTTTAATGTACACCAGGAGATGGCGCTGTTTGCCGAAGCGGGTTTGACCCCCTACCAAATTCTCAAGGCTGCCACCGTTGAACCGGCCCGCTATTTCGATAAAGAAGGGGAGTTTGGCACCATTGTAGAAGGCGCCAGTGCCGAACTGGTATTGCTGGATAAAAACCCGTTGGCTGACATCGCTAATGCCAAGGCAATCAGCGGCGTGATGATGCGGGGACAGTATTGGCCCAAGGCCAAGATTAACGCGGAACTGGCGGCGATTCAGGAAGAGTACAAAGTAGACCTTGAAATGTTTAAGGCCATGCAAGCTGCCAGTCACTAATTAGTTCTACTTTGTCGCGGCGTTGTCAACTAACCCACCCTACGTATGCGGTCGATTTGTATCGAGAAAAAGTAGAATTACTTGTTAATAAATGCGTGTTTGGGTGGGTTTAGGAGAAATTAATGGGCTGGAAAAATTCTACCGTTGATAAAGAGCTTGCAGAGCTGGGAGCAAGTTCATCAATCACCCGTCGGGATTTTCTCGGGGGGCTGGCCGTTGGTGGTGCCGGGCTGCTGGGCGGCCTCTCCCCAAGAGAGTTACTGGCAGCTGAAAAATCCGGCCCTGATGTTTCTGTCCCTCCCATCGACAAACACCAAGCCGCCCGCTTCAACGGCCCGGGTGGGGTGGGGGATTACCGCAATTCCAACGGCAACACTTGGGAGGTACTCTCTCGGGCTCACCTGATTCGCGATGGGCACTATGGTGATCTGAGTTCCACCGCATACCTGGACGGCGGTGACGATTACGATGTGATTATGATCGGCGGCGGGCCTTCGACCATCGGCGCCAGTTATCGCCTGATCAAAGAAAAGGGTGACTCCCTTAAAGGCCTGATTCTGGAGAATCATCAAGTCCTTGGCGGCAAGGCGCGACAGAATGAATTTGAAGTGGACGGCCACACCATTTTTGGCCCCCAGGGTGCCAACCTGGTGATTCTGCCCACCGAGCCCGGCCAGGTGGCTCTGGGCGAGGACCTGCTGTACGAGGAGTTTACCGATATCGGTATGCCGCTCCACTTTGATCCCGTTGCTCTCACCGGAACTGACAAACCGCTGGAAGCGGACGTCTCCAACTATATGTATATGTGGCTGGGGCCTGTGTCGGACAGCATTGGTTATTTTGGTAAAGCCACCAAGGCCAACCCCGAACCCAAGCTGGTTAAAAACCCCTGGATTAATGGCTTTGGCGGACTCGGCTTTTCCGCCGAGGTTGAGCAGGACCTGATGAAGTGGCAGTGGGGCTTGACACTGGACCGCCCTGCGGAAGGGCTGGACCAGTGGCTCGACAGCATGAGTTACGAACAACTGCTGGTGGATGTGCATGGCCTTTCTCCGGAAGTAGCTCGCTTTGCCGACCCCATGCTGGCCACCGGTATTGGCCTGGGCAGCTCCACCTGCTCGGCGCTGGCAGCCACCTACAATATGGAAATGCCCGGTGCTCGCCTGGTCGGCGATCCCCATACGGCGATCATGAATGACCCCAAGAACCGTGGTCTGGTAGACACCTGGAAAGGTTTTAATGTGCACTGCTTCCCCGGTGGCAACAGCTTTCCCTATCGCTATTTTCTCAAATATATCTGGCCCGACTGTTTAAAGGGTGCCAAAACCCCAAGGGATGTGTTGGATGGGGATATCCGCTTCGATCAGCTGGATACCGACAAGCACCCCATTCGAATTCGCCTGGGCGCCACTGTCGTGGATGTTCGGCATGTTCCCGGTAGTGCTCAGAAAAAAGTGCGCGTAGTCTACGAAAAAGGCGGCCAGCTTTATGCGGCTTACACCAAGTCGGTTATCCTCGGCAGCGCCAGTTGGGTGAATCGCAATATCCTGGGAGATGCACCCGCCGATATCCGTAGCGCTATGGACTCCTTTGAATACGGCCCGGTAGTGGTGGCCAATGTGGCACTGACCAACTGGCGTTTTATGGAGAAGCTGGGTGTTACCTCGGTGATGTATCAGGGCGGTGAATTTGGTTTTATGTGCAATATTCGCCAGCCTCTGGATGTCGGTGGTTATCGACCGCCGTTTGACCCCGACAAACCCATTGTCATGACGTTCTACGCACCGCTGATCGAACCGTCCTTAAGCGCCAAACAACAGGGTTCCAGTAAACGCTGGGAACTTTTTTCGACACCCTATCGGGACATTGAATTGAAAATTCGTCGCCAGATGGTGGCGATGTTTGGACGCACCGGTTTTGATCCAAGCCGGGATATTGCCGGCATCACCCTCAATCGCTGGGGGCACGCGTTTGCCGTTCCCGGTCCCGGTTTTTTCCACCCGGCCGGTGGCGGAACCTCCAACTCCGATACCTTGCGCCAGGGCTACGACCGCATCTTTTTTGCCAATGGCGAATTGCGCGGTCTACAGGGAACCCTGGGCGCCCACAGCGAAGGTCAGCGCGCCGCACGCCAGGTGCTGGAAATCATCTAATACTTGTTTCAGCTAATGGCACGTATTCTCCAACAAGCAGCTTTTAACTTGCGGCTTACAGCTTACAGCTCACAGCTTGCCGCTTCAAAGCTACTTTACACCCTTTAAACCACCAACAGGAAAATTATGTCTGATAGCAATCAGGAAGAAGCCACTATTGTACAGCTCTGCCAAAAATACGTGGATGCCTTCTCCGAAGCCAACAGTCAATTGATGGCCGGTGTTTTTCACGAAACGGCAGCCATTCACGGTCATGTTCAAGGCGAGGTCTGGATAGGCGATGCCGTAGCGCTAGCCGCTTTCTGTGATTCCAATCCGCCCGGGCGCGAAACGAATATGACCGGAGATATTGAAGTGTTGGATATCTTTGATAACTCGGCAGCGGTTAAAGTTGCCATTAATAGCTACCACGGCTTGGCGTTTACCGACTATTTTGTGTTGCAGAAAACCGATGGCACCTGGAGCGTGGTCGGCAAGTCCTTTAGTGGGCCCTGAGATTGTCCTTGAATAAGTATTTAGTAACAACTTTTGGAGTAACGAGTTAATGACATCTGCCAATATATCATTGGCCTATGATCTGGTTGAAGCTGAAGGCCGCCCAGCAGTACTGATTCACGCACTGATGGGTAACCGTGGGTTTATGGATTCCATAGGACAGTTCTGGCGACAAGAACATGGGGCTACCTTGGCAGTTGATTTGCCAGGTCACGGTGAAAGTCCTATGCCATTGGAGCCAATTTCAATCAGTGACAGCGCTAAGCAAGTTGTGGCATTAATTAAACAACAGGGTCTGCAAGATCCGATTGTAATTGGTCACAGCATGGGTGGCTTGGTCGCACTGGAAGTGGCTGCGCAAGTGCCTGAATCTGTAGCCGGGGTAATTCTGCTGGACCCTGCGCCAATCGTTTTTGACGATGCCACCCGCCAGGGCTGGAGCGGTTTGTACGAGATGCTTTCTGGTGAGGGCTATCAGGATGCCAAGGCGATGATAATTGATGGTCAGGCAGGGCCTTACGACAACAAGCAAGCGGTTGTATCGCGAGCGGACGTTTTCGAAAAAGTGGCACCTGAAGCGCTGATTCAATCCTTTAGCAGTATGCTGCAGTGGAATGGTGCCGAAGCTCTGGCTAAGGTGAAAGCGCCAGTCGCTGGATTCTGGGGTGGACGTAATGCTGAGCCGGATGTATTGCTGGAGCATAAAGCCGATGCGCTGATTGGTCAGGTGGTGGCATCAGGCCACTATATTCACCTGGAGGCCCGTGAGCAGGTTGAGGCAATGATCAATCAGGCCCTAAAGGTCTGGGCTCTCTAGACTCTCTCATCTCAATAAAATCTGCTATCTGCTATTAGCCCCATTCGTTTTCTGTGATATGGGGCTATTTATTCTTGGTAGCTGCAAGTAGAATCCTTCGTTTTTTTTAAGAGAGCTTAAGGGCACTTCTAAAAATTCTTATTTTTGGAAGTGCCCTTAAGGCTCCATAGGAATTAGACGGGGAACAGCATGGCATTTCCAACACCCAAGCAAAGCAACGATCTAAACACTCTATTGACGGGTAATACCGCCAATGATGCGGTGATTCTGATTACGTCCAATACCGGCTGTGATAGCTGTGAGCAGGTGAATGCTGTACTGGCTGGCGCAGCTCAGGTGGATCAACGACTGGGTAAGGAAACGGTTCTGATCCATGCCTCGGAGTTGGCCGGTGGCCGCTTGATTCATGCGCCTACCGGGCCACTGGACCGTGACTACGATGATGTTCGTCGCTTTGCGGATGCCGCCGCCAGTGCGATGGCAATGGCAAAAGGTGCCGGTGCTAAAAACCCCATTCTGCTGGTAGAGGGAGTGCCCGCAGATACCGAATTTTCTCAGGCTGTAGAGGTGAGTTATCTGGCGGCCTGTCATCGATTGTGGCAGCCTCTGGAAGCGCGCGAAGCGCAGGATACGAGCCAACTTGAGCCGGTTGAGAGCATCACACTGGTCGATATTGAGAAGAGCCTGGATGTGGATTATCTGGCTGCCGTAGAAGCCGGTCGCCGTTTGGCCCGTGACCTATGTGGCACTGAACCCGAGCGCATGGCGCCACCCAAGTTTGCCGATTATTGTGTTGAGGCACTGGCAGGAAGCTCTGTCTCTGTTGAAGTAATTGACGATCAAGACCTGATTACCCGTGAATACCCGTTATTGGCAGCGGTGGGCCGTGCCTCACTGCCAGTGCCTCGTCACCATGCCCGTGTGATTAACCTTACCTACGAAGGCGAAGGCCCCATTGAGAAGACGCTCTATCTGGTCGGTAAGGCGGTAACCTTTGATGTGGGTGGTGTGGACATCAAGGTTGGCGGCCACCTGGCAGGTATGAGCCGTGATAAAGGCGGTGCTTCCGCGGTAGCAGGCTTTGTGAAGACGGTTGCAGAACTGAAGCCAAAAGGCCTGAAAGTTGTTGCTTCACTGGCTGCGGTACGGAATAGCATCGGTTCGGATGCCTTTGTTCCGGATGAAATTATCACCAGCCGTGCCGGTGTTCGGGTTCGCATTGGTAATACCGACGCGGAAGGCCGCCTCGCCATGGCGGATCTTTTATCCCGCTGCCGAGAGCAGGCCAAAGAGGCCGTTGCGCCTGAATTAATGACGGTCGCTACCTTGACTGGTCATGCGGCCTTGACGGTAGGGCCCTATACTCTGTTGGTAGAGAACGGTTTTGCCAGGGATAAGCAGATGGCCCGACAGCTGGCTGAAGTCGGGGAGCAATGGGGGGATTGTATGGAGATTAGCCTCTCTCGCCGTGAAGATTGGCACTTTATCAGGCCGCGTACTGCGGCAGATGACGTGCTCTCATCTAACAATGGGACTTCCGTCAGCGTAGCTCGCGGCCATCAGTTTCCCATGGCTTTTCTCGCTGTTGCATCGGGCCTGGATAAGCATGGCGCGAAGTCCGAGCAGCCGTTACCTTATATGCATATTGATATAGCGGGCAGTGGTATTGAAGGCGGCGATTGGCAAAGCGGAAGCCCAACTGCAGCCCCCTGCGTTGCATTGGCAGCACATTATCTGCGATGATTTACGCTCCTTTCTTGGTGATCATTTCATTGATATCCCTAGTAAATATATCAGTAGCTCTGTCAGTTAGTTTTGATTCAGTCTGGGTGAAACAGACATGATTGAGACTAAACCTGAAAAACAGGCCGCGAAACGTGTTCAGGGTCTGCTGCTACAGTAGTACCCTGATTTTGGTGTTCCGACTACTCGGGAAACTACTGCGGCCTATCCAGACACCAGCTTATGCCCAATTGTGACCAAATTTGTACAATTGCCAGTGAGGCTTTGCCCTAGGATAGCAGCAATGTGTTTTGAGGAACTTCCACACAAGGCTTAATGATGAATACACCACTGACTGTCGCCCGAATAATGAGTTTCGCTGGTTAGGTCTGCGGCTTAGGTCTGCGGCTCTTCGGAAATTGTTTCAGTCACCGTCGGTAACCCTACAGCGGTGCGGGATTACTTTGCGTTGCAGAAAATCGATAACATTTGGAGCCTGGCAGGCAAGTCCTATAGCGGGCCCTGCCAGTATCTTTGAACAAGACAGTGTCTATGAGTAAACCCGACGTTATTTCGTTTTTTCATGCGCCGACTTACACCATCAGTCACCTGGTGGTGGACGCGCATACCAGTAGCTGCGCACTCATCGATCCGGTGCTGGACTATGAGCCGGACTCGGGGCGCACTGCCACGGTCGCCATTGACGAGATCATTACCTATATTGTGGATCATCAACTCAAACTGGAATGGATTCTGGAGAGCCATGTGCACGCCGATCACCTGTCAGCGGCTGTGTATGTTAAACAGCAGCTGGGTGGCAAAATTGCCATTGGCAACGGCATTGGTCAGGTACAGGAAGGCTTCGGCAAAGCGTTTAATATCCCCGATGACGTAACCTGCCAGTTCGATCACCTGTTCGCCGACGACGAATGTTTTACCCTGGGCAATTTACAGGCGCGGGCCATGCATACCCCTGGCCATACACCAGCCTGTATGACCTATGTGATAGGCGATGCCGGCTTTGTGGGGGACACACTGTTTATGCCGGACTTTGGCAGCGCCCGCTGTGATTTTCCCGGTGGTGATGCCGGCACCTTGTATGACTCGGTGCAAAAAATCTTCCAGCTGGACGATGAAACCCGGTTGTTTATGTGTCATGACTACAAGGCGCCCGGTCGCGATGAGTATCAATGGCAAACCACGGTGGGGGAGCAGAAGCGCAGCAACATCCATGTTGGCAGGGGTATCAGCAAGCAGGCGTTTGTTGCCATGCGCAAGGCCCGCGACGCCCAGCTGACTCTGCCGCGTTTAATCCTGCCATCTGTGCAGGTCAACATTCGGGCGGGGCAGTTGCCCGCGCCGGAAGCCAATGGCCAACGTTACTTAAAAATCCCCCTGGACCTTTTTTAACGCAAAAATAACGATTATGAGGAGCTGTGCACATGAATAAACCAACAGCAACCACCACCAATCACCAGATTGTGATTGTTGGCGGCGGAGCCGGGGGCATCGCCACCGCCGCCAGTCTTTTGAAGCGAGATCCCACTCTGGATGTGGCCATTATCGAGCCCAAGGACGTTCACTATTACCAGCCCGGTTGGACCATGATTGGCGGCGGGGTTTTTGACCCCTCGCAAACCCGTCGCGCCATGGCTGAGGTGATACCCGCCGGGGCGCTTTGGATTCGAGCGGCGGTGGCCGAGTTCTTTCCGCAGGACAATCAGCTGGCACTGGAAAACGGTGAGCGCATTGGCTACCAGGTACTGATTGCCGCGCCCGGTATTAAACTGGACTGGGACCGGGTGGAGGGTTTGACAGACACCCTGGGTAAAAACGGCGTTACCTCCAATTACCGCTTTGATTTGGCGCCCTATACCTGGAAGCTGGTGCAGGAACTGCGTCAGGGTACCGCGCTCTTTAGCCAGCCCCCCATGCCCATCAAATGTGCGGGTGCCCCGCAAAAAGCCCTGTATCTGTCTTGCTCACAATGGTTAAAGCTGGGGCGGCTCTCCAATATCAAGGTGGCGTTTCACAATGCCGGTGGCGCACTGTTTGGCGTGGCCGATTATGTCCCGGCATTGATGGAGTATATGAACAAATACAATGCCGAGTTGTGTTTTAATCAAAACCTGGTTGCGGTGGACGGACCGGCACAAACCGCCTGCTTTGAGGTCACCGATGAGCAGGGCCAGAAAACCCGGATCGAGCGCCGCTTTGATATGCTGCACGTCTGCCCGCCCCAGGTGGCGCC
>NZ_JAAQPI010000029.1 GCF_011683955.1 Pseudomaricurvus alkylphenolicus | reverse complement strand
ACTTTGTTCGCAACAGCCCACTGGCCAATGCCGAGGGTTGGATCGACGTTAACCCGGAGAATTTGCAGCACAATCACTTCGATAACATCTTTGCGCTCGGCGATGCCACCTCTACCCCCAATGCCAAAACCGCAGCGGCGGTGCGCAAGCAGGCGCCGGTGGTGGCGGAAAACGTCTTGTCGTTGCTGCAGCAGCAGTCATTAAAAGCGCACTATGACGGCTATGGCTCCTGCCCGTTGACCGTAGAACACGGCAAGATTGTACTGGCCGAGTTCGGTTACGGAGGCCGCTTGTTGCCCACCTTCGCCAAAACCTGGCTCAACGGGCTAAAAGCCACGCGCCGTGCCTGGTTTCTGAAAGCCAGTCTGCTGCCCTGGATCTATTTTAACCTGATGTTAAAAGGGCGGGAGTGGTTGGCCAAACCCCAGCCAAACCCTGAATAGCGGTGACAGGACCTCTCCGCTGGCAAACTTATTTGCCGATATTGACCTGGGGACGGCAATATAATCGGCAGTGGCTGGCGCGAGACCTGTTGGCGGCGGTTATCGTCACGGTGATGCTGATTCCCCAGTCCCTGGCCTATGCGTTGCTGGCCGGACTGCCGCCAGAGACAGGGCTCTATGCCAGTATCCTGCCACTGTTGGCCTACGCCTGTTTTGGCACCAGCCGGACGCTGGCCGTCGGCCCGGTGGCGGTAGTCTCACTGATGACAGCGTCCGCGGCAGGGGCCGTGGCGTCACAGGGCAGCATCGGTTACCTGACGGCAGTGGTCGCACTGGCACTGTTGTCCGGTGTGTTCCTGTTATTGATGGGCATCCTGCGACTGGGCATGCTCGCCAATTTCCTCAGCCACCCGGTGGTGTCCGGTTTTGTCAGTGCCTCGGCATTGATCATTATACTCAGCCAGCTCAGTCACCTCCTGGGTATCCGTGCCACTGGCCATACCCTTACCGAGATGACCGCGGCCTTGTTGGCTTCACGCAGCGATATACACCTGCCAACACTGCTGCTGGGGAGTGCTTCACTGCTGCTGTTGTGGTGGATGCGTCGCGGCTTAAAAGCCCGCTTGCTGCGGCTGGGGTTATCCCCTGACAGCGCTGCACTGGCGGCAAAAAGCGGGCCATTGCTGGTCATTACCATGGCCATTGTGTTGTCCTATGGCTTTGATTGGCAAGCGCTGGGCATAGCGGTTGTCGGCAGTATTCCCTCGGGGTTGCCGCTGCTGGCCCTGCCGGGTTTTGAGCCCGCGCTCTGGCGCGATCTGGCGGCCAGTGCGCTGTTGATCAGTATCATCGGTTTTGTGGAGTCCATTGCCATGGCCAGGACCCTGGCTGCCAAACGCCGACAGCGAGTGGATGCGGATCAGGAGCTGATTGGCCTGGGGGCGGCCAACCTGGCGTCGTCCGTGTCCGGTGGCTTTCCCGTAACCGGGGGTTTTTCCCGCTCGGTGGTGAACAACGAGGCGGGCGCTGAAACCCCGGCGGCCGGGGCTTTCACCGCTGTGGGCATCGGGCTGGCCACCCTGTACCTGACGTCGCTGTTGTCCTATCTGCCCGTGGCAACGCTGGCGGCCACAATTGTGGTTGCTGTTGCATCGCTGATCGATCTCAAGGTATTGCGGCAGAGCTGGCGTTATTCGCGCAGTGATCTTTACGCAGCGCTGGTCACCATGGCGTTGACCTTGTTAATGGGGGTCGAGGTGGGTGTGCTCACGGGGTTGGGATTGTCACTGATGCTTTTTTTGCACCGTACCAGTCGGCCCCATATGGCTGTGGTGGGGCAGGTTGAAGGCACCGAGCACTTTCGCAACTGCCGAAGGCACAAGGTTATCCTCGATGAGAAAGTCATCAGCCTGCGGGTTGATGAGAGCCTGTATTTTGCCAATGCCGGATTTTTACAGGACCGCATCAACAGTCTGCTGGCGACATCGGCATCGATCACCGACCTGGTACTGATGTGCTCGGCTGTTAACGATATTGACCTCAGCGCACTGGAGACCCTTGAGGAAATCAATCACCAGCTGCAGGAGGCTGGGGTGCGGTTCCACCTCTCTGAGCTGAAAGGGCCGGTGATGGATAAGCTACAGCGCAGTTGCTTTCTCGACAAGCTCAGTGGCCGCGTGTTTTTAACACAGTACGAGGCGTTCACAACGCTGGCGCAAGGCATTGCAGCACACCCGCTACCTGTGTTATCTAAGTAGGTATTATTACCAAGCTGGTACACAGACATTGCCGGATACAGAAACCGCTATCTATAACTTCCCCCCCTTTTGCCTTGACCTCAAAGCCGGGCAGTTGCTGGAAGGTGAAGACCCCGTAGGGTTGCGCCCCAAATCCCATGCCGTTCTGGCCTGCCTAGTCGCGCAACACGGGGATCTGGTCTCCAAGGAACAGTTGCTGCAGCAGGTGTGGGGCAATGTGGTGGTGGAGGATGGGGCGCTGAAAAACTGTATTCGCGAACTGCGCAGCGCCCTTAACGATACCCCCCGCAACTCCCGTTATATCCAGACCGTGCATGGGCGGGGTTATCGGTTTATAAAACCGGTGACGGTGGATGCGCCTGTTGAGCTATCCACCAAAACCGCAGGTTTGACAGTTCAGTCGGCCATGGTGGACGCCACGGCTGGTGGCTTTGTGGGCAGAGAAGAGCCGCTGCAAAAAATGTTGCAGCTGGCGAGCGAAGCTGCTCAGGGAAGTCGCCGCTTGCTGTTTGTCACGGGCGAGGCGGGTATCGGCAAGTCGTCATTGATCGATGCCTTTTTGCCTTTGCTGAAAGAGCACTCGCGAGCGCATGATCCTGTTCCTATGAACTATCAACACGGCCAGTGCATTGAGCAATATGGCACCGCCGAGCCTTATATGCCGATCATTCAAGCGGTTTCCGCGCTGGCGCAAGGCGAACGCGCAGACCAGGTGCTTGACTGTCTTGAGCGCTATGCCCCCAGTTGGGTGGATCGTTTGTCGACACCAAGCCAGGGCTTGGCGCGCAGCAAGCGCCAGGGCAACCAGGAAGGCATGTTGCTGGAGCTGGTCGAAGCGATCGAGGCGTTAGCGGCAGAGCAATTACTCGTTGTTCACCTGGAAGACCTGCAGTGGTGCGATCTCGCCACCATAGAGCTGTTGAATATACTCTCACGTCGCAAGGGGTTTGCTCGCCTGCTGGTGGTCGCCACCTACCGCCAGGAGGACGTACTCAAGAGCGGCCACCCGCTGCCGGCCATGAAACAGGAGCTGTTGATGCATCGCCTGTGCACTGAGATTCAGCTGCGCACCCTGTCCACCGCGGATGTTCAGCACTATCTGGATTCCCGCTTTACGCCTAACCATTTTGTCGAAACATATCCGGACCTGGCTTCTCACATTCACACCCGCACCGGCGGTAACCCCCTGTTTATGAGTGAAATCGCGCAGCATCTCCAGGCCAGTAAGGGGCTCGATTGGCAGCAGGATCAGTGGGCGGTTACGGATACGCTTGAGGGCGCATTACAGGAAATTCCTGCGGAGTTGCGACAGTTTATCGACCTGCAGGTGAGTCGCTTGGGCCAAGCGACCCAACAGATTCTGGAAGTGGCCAGTTTGGCGGGCATGGAGTTTTCGGCGCGGTTATTGGCGGGTTTTGTGGAGACAGAGGAAGCGGCGATCGATAACCTGTGCATTGAGTTGGTGGAGCAGGGGCACATACTGGAATACGTTGGCGAAAAAATTCTGGAAGACGGGCGGGTCATTCAGCGTTACGGCTTTATTCACGAACTGCACCAGCAAACCCTGGAGAAACGCTTGCCGCCGGCGCAGCGGGTGACGCTTTATCGCCAATTGGCGGAGTTCACGGAAACACTGTTTAAGGATGACCTGGATGCGGTGTCGGCGGAATTGGCGTACTTGTACGAGCGTGGTCGGCTTTATGCGCGGGCGGTACACTACCTGCATTGCTCGGCTCAGCGAGCCAAGCGGCTGGGCGGTTACCGGGATGCCCACAATCACCTGATTAAGGGGCTGGAGCTGGTAGGCCGGGTGAATGATGTGGGCCAGCGAAAAAGATTGGAGGTAGCGCTGCATGCCTCTCTGGGCCTGACCTATGTGGCGACCAAGGGCTGGGCCTCCACAGAGGCTTTTATGGCATTGACCCGAGCGCGTGAATTAAGTGAGGAGCTGCGCGAAAAAATCTATATCTTTCCGGTGCTCTACGGCCTGAGTGGTTACTACAATGGCCGGGCTGAGTTTGCCAAGACACTGCAGCTCTGCCAGGAGATCATTACACGGGCCACCGACGTGGGCGATAAATCCCACTTGTTGGAGGCTTACGTGGGGCAGGGGGCGGCTCATACCTGGTTGGGGCATCCCCACGAAGCCGTTGAAAACTTCAACCGTGCACTGGCACTTTGCGACGAGGGTATCCATCGCTCCCACATTTACACTTACGGTCACGACCCCTATTGTGCAGCCCTGTCCATGCGCGCTATTGCCTTGCTGTTACTGGAGGGGCAAGGTGAGGAACCCCTGGACGCCGAACGCTCCCTGAAAGAAGCCCAGCAGGAAGCGATGCGTCTGAATCATCACTATACCCTGACCTACGTCAACACCTTTGCGGCCATTTTCTATCAGCTGCAGGGGGAGCATCAGAAAACCTTAAACGCGGCGCAGGCGGGTGAAGCACTGTCGCAAAAGTACAACTTTTCGGTGTGGCTGGCGGAAAACCGAATTTTAAAAGGCTGGGCCCAGGCACACTTGTCCGAAGCCCATCGGGGTGTCGCCCTGATGCAGCAGGGAATGACGGAGTTGGAGCAGTTACAATCCCACTGGGGCGCCGCCTATTATCCGTTATTGCTGGCAGAAGGGTTGCGGCGTTTGGGTGATGATGATCAGGCGTTGCAGCTGCAGGAGAAAGCTATCGCCTTTGCCAAACAGGTGGGCGGTTGTTTTTACAGGGTCGACGTTTAGCCAATGAAAGAGGCCAAGTTAGCGCTGGAAGACGCTTTCCGTATCGACAAGCAAGATGGGATCACAGTGTTAGATCCCTTGGATAGCGTCGAATCACAGGCATTAGAGCTAGCTGACGAGTCCTATTCCCAGTGGCTCGACCAACTTCAGACCTGGATAGACGCGGGCCAGTTGCCAAGGGCCTTTCGCCTGAAAATCGGAGAGGTGGGTTTTACTGACTACCTGGTGCCAGAGCACGGGGCCTGCCTGATGATTAATCGGGTTGACGCCGCGGCTTCGTTTCCCGCGGTTTCACATAAGCTGCAGGGGTTGCCCTATCGTTTTCACGCCAATTCGACCCAGCCGTTAACGACAATCGTATTGCTTTTTAAACCGGATTATCTGGCCACTAAACTGGGGCCGCAATCTACACCGGCACAAGCCCGGTTGTTTGCAGCCGGGGAGGCCATGGACCCGGCGGCGCACTTGATTTCGGTACCCATGAGCCCGGCAATGCGAATGCTGGCTGGCGATCTTTTGTCTCTGCCGCTAGCCAATCCTTATTACCCGCTGCAAGCAGAAGCCAAGCTGCTGGAGCTGTTGGCCATTGCACTGGAGGCGATCGCCGCGGACGTGGATCTTCAGGCTCACGAGCTGCAGTATAAGGCGGGGGATATTCGTAACCTCGAAAGCGTGCGCGAGCGCCTGGAACAAGACTACGCCAACCCGCCCGGCCTTGAGGAATTGTGCCAATCTACTGCTTTGAATCGGCGTAAATTGGGCGAGGGGTTTAAAACCCTGTACGGCTGTACCCTGCGAGAGTATGTGGTGGTGCAGCGCATGTCTCATGCCCATCAACTACTGGAGAGCGGCAAGCCCCCGGGGGCCGTGGCGAATTTGGTGGGTTATGCGGATCAGGGCAGTTTTTCAAAGGCTTTTAAGCGTCATTATGGGGTGCTGCCCAAGGATTTTGGCCGGGATCGAAATCAAAGCGTCAGCCACCGTTAAAACAAGTGATTTTAAAGGCTAGAGTTTAGAGCGAACTGAGGCCGTCAGGCGGGGTAATTCCAGCCCTTTTGATTCGGTTCGCTCGTTCAATTGTTCGAATTTAAGCGGCTTGCAGCCGATTTTCGATTGCTTCACTGTTATCTCCCCAATCTGGTGGTTAGCTGGCGGCCTGTCGTACAACCGTGTATCTATTCTCACTTGCCCAATAACATTAAAACCGTGATCCAGCATGGCCTGAATAAACTGGTGGCGCATATACCAACTATCGACCAATACACGCACCTTCCTGCCCGATAGCAGGCGATAAACCGCTCGAATCAGGGTGTTCGCGGCGATCAGCTTTCCAGTATTGGTGACACTGGGAATTAATCGCGACAACAATGACAGCGCCACTGCTGAATCAAAAGGCAAAGCCATTCAGGGCGCGGCGACGATTTTTGTGCTGCTATGTCAAGCTATTGTTTTAATAAATTTCCTCTTTTCTCGGTTCTGAAACTCTAATCTCTGGCACTCAAATTCACAATTCAAAAAGCTCAGCATAGCATATAGCAAACGTCTTGATTGATCAACCAAGTTAGGGTAACGTGTATGGCACATGCGATGGTCGATAATGATTTTTGGCCATCGAGGATTCTGTTTCATCCAGCGACGCTAAATCGTTGCATAGGTTCGCTGGCACTGCGCTTATGCCCGCAGTTATCGTAATGTTGAGCGGCTCAGAAGAAATCATGCGCGACCTCGCCCCGCGCCAGTATGGAGTTGAACGAATGACCATTGAAGTTTGGCACACCCACCAGGCACGCTCTATGCGGGTCCTATGGGCGTTGGAGGAGATGGGGGAGAACCTGAAAATTGATGAACGCTATAAGCCTAAGGTACGTGAATTCTTGAGTCGCATGAAAGAGCGCCCGGCCTTCCAGAAGGTGGCCAAGATTGGTGAAGAGTTCATTTTTTCTAAATAACACATGTAAGTCATTGAATTAAGAAAACAGCAACAGGAAATAGATTATGGCGGTTATCGAATCTCAGCTGGATACCCAGTCCGATGCGTTCAAAAACAATTTAAAAGTGATGACGGCAGCGGTAGACGAATTTCGCGGTATTGAGCGCCGCGTGATTGAAGCGGCGCAGGCCAAGGCAGATCGTTACATTAAAAAAGGCTATATCCCTCCTCGCGAGCGCTTGAGTTTGCTGCTGGATGCCGGAGCACCCTTTCTCGAGCTATCAAGCCTGGCCGGCTATATGCAAGACGAAGACACCGATGGTTCTGGTGCCGGTGGTAGCTATATAGCCGGTATCGGTTATATCGGTGGGGTTCGCTGTGTGGTGGCGGTTGACGATTACCTGACCAAAGGCGGCAGCATCGGCCCAATGGGTGGGAAAAAGCGTATCCGTATGCTGAACATCGCTATGAAAAACAAATTGCCCATGGTGAACCTTTCCCAAAGTGGCGGCGGAAACCTGAAATTAGTAGGTGATACCTTTGGCGAATCTGGAAGTGTGTTTGCTTTGCAGTGTCGCCTGTCCGCTGCAGGCATTCCACAAATCACGGTTGTTCATGGCAGTGCTACCGCAGGTGGTGCTTATCAGCCAACGCTTTCTGACTACCTGATTCTGGTGCGAAAACAATCCACCATGTACTTGGCGGGCCCTCCGTTGTTGAAAGCGGCCACCGGTGAAATCGCCACCGATGAAGAACTGGGCGGCGCCGAGATGCACAGCGAAGTGGCCGGCACCAATGATTACCTGGCCGAGAACGATGCCGACGGTATTCGTATTGCCCGCGATGTGACCAAAAAGTTAGGCTGGAATAAAAATCAGCCTCTGCACGCCGAAGTGTCCTATCAGGAACCGCTGTACGCCGCCGAAGAATTGCGTGGCATTGTGCCAGAAGATGCAAAAACCCCGTTTGATATGCGCGAGGTGATCGCCCGTATCGCCGACGGTTCTGACTTCTTGGAATTCAAAGCTGATTTCGATAACGGCACCCTGTGTGGCCATATGGATATTGAAGGTCAGCCCTGTGGTGTGATCGGCAACAACAGCCCGATTACCGCAAAAGGTGCTGCCAAGGCGGCACAGTTTATTCAGTTGTGTGAGCAGTCTGGCACGCCCCTGTTGTTCTTAGCCAACACTACCGGCTTCCTGGTCGGTACTGAACCAGAACAAGCCGGCATTATTAAACACGGCGCCAAATTTATTCAGGCCGTGGCCAATTGCACCGTACCAAAAGTCACGATCATCGTGAGCGGCTCTTACGGTGCTGGTAACTATGCCATGGCTGGCCGCGGTATGGATCCGCGCTTCCTGTTCGCCTGGCCTCGCAGTGTGGTGTCAGTGATGGGTCCGGCGCAAGCCGGTAGTGTTTTGCGTCAGGTAGCAGAAGCCAAAATGGCTCGAGCCGGTGAGATTACTGAGCAGATGCGCGCTTCGGTCGACGCTCTGGAAAAAGACACGACTGAGACTATGGAAGCCAAATCCAACGCCCTGGCCAACACCGCGCGGGTTTGGGACGACGGCATGATTGATCCCGCCGACACCCGTTCGGTGGTGGCGTTTGCCTTAAGTGTTTGTCGCGAAGGCGATGAGCGTAGTGTTAACACAAATACCTTTGGTATTGGACGTTTATAAGGCCCGTCTTTTTATAAGACCTGTCTGAGGCAAAATTAGGAATCAAAAATCATGAGCAAAATTACCAAAGTATTAGTTGCCAACCGTGGCGAAATTGCCGTTCGCGTGATGCGTACCGCCCGCGACCTGGGTTATCGCACTGTTGCCGTTTACAGTGAAGCCGATGCCGGCGCACTGCACGTACAAGAAGCCGATCAGGCGGTGTGTATTGGCCCTGCAGCCGTAGGTGAATCCTACTTAGTCGCCGATAAAATTCTGACCGCCGCCAAGCAAACCGGTGCCGATGCGATTCACCCGGGTTACGGTTTCCTGTCAGAGAACGCCGCCTTCTCTGAAGCCTGTGAAGCACAAGGTATTACCTTTATCGGCCCGCGTAGCGAAGCCATCAACCTGATGGGCAGCAAGCGTCTGTCTAAAATCGCTATGATCGATGCCGGCGTACCTTGCATTCCCGGTTATCAGGACGCCGATCAGTCCGATGAAACCCTGCTGGCTAAAGCCAAGGACATTGGTTTCCCGCTAATGGTTAAAGCCTCCGCCGGTGGTGGTGGCCGCGGCATGCGTCTGGTATTCGAAGAAAGCGAACTGGCCGAACAAATTCGTACTGCACGCTCTGAAGCCGAAACCGCCTTTGGTAGTGGCGAGTTGATTCTGGAACGCGCTGTTATCGAACCACGCCATATCGAAATTCAGGTGTTTGCCGATGAGCACGGCAATGCGGTGTATTTGGGCGAACGTGATTGTTCTATTCAACGTCGTCACCAGAAAGTCGTCGAAGAAGCACCGTCTCCCTTTGTAGATTCCGAGCTGCGCCAACGTATGGGTGAAGCTGCCGTTAACGCTGCCAAAGCCTGTAACTATCGCGGTGCCGGTACCGTTGAGTTTCTGGTCGATGCCGACAAGAATTTCTACTTCCTGGAAATGAACACGCGCCTGCAGGTAGAGCACCCGGTTACCGAGCTGATTACTGGTTTGGACCTTGTGGCCTGGCAATTAAAAGTTGCTGCAGGTGAAAAGCTGCCGCTGAGCCAAGATGATGTCGAGCTAAACGGCCACGCGGTTGAGGTACGCCTTTACGCCGAAGATCCTCGCAATAACTTTATGCCACAAACCGGTCAAGTACGTTTATGGGACTACCCGGAACGCGCCGGCATCCGTATGGATCACGGTATTCAAACCGGTCAGGAAGTCAGCCCTTTCTATGATCCCATGATTGCCAAAGTCATTGCCTACGGTGATAACCGTGCCGAAGCCATTCGTCGCTTAGCCTCTGCGGTTCAGGACACTCAACTGCTGGGCATGAACAACAACAAACTGTTCCTGCAAAACGTACTGCGCCACGAAGTGTTTGGTGCCGGTGAAGCGACCACTGCATTTATTGAGCAACACTTTAGCAGTGATGTCAGCATGGATCAAAAAGAACCATCCGCGGCGACGCTCGCAAGAGCTGCCATGCTGTACTTCCAGCGCTCAATTGAGGCCGGTCAGGATGTTAAATTCCACTGGAGCCGCTCTACCCCGCAAAGTTACGCTTACAAACTCGAGTTCGACGGCAAAGCCACTACCGTTAACCTGAGCGAAAGTGAACATCAGTTTGAGATCAGCGTTGTTAAAGACGGCGCAGATGAAGAAAGCACATCATTGCAGTTCATCTCTCAAGATGAAAACACCTGTGTATTTATCGAAAACGGTGTACGCGAAACCCTGAACTTTGCCTTCGATAACAACACCCTGTACCTGGATGACGGTACTGGCCACTTTATCCTGGAAGACGTCACCCACCAGCCTGCTGCCGCAGCGGGTGGCGCAGGCAGTGGCCAGGTGAAAGCCTCCATGGACGGTGCCATTGCCGAAGTACTGGTGCAAGAAGGTGACACGGTTGAAGCCGGTCAAACCCTGGTGGTACTGGAAGCCATGAAGATGGAGCACCCACTGAAAGCCGGCATTAGCGGTACCGTGACAGCGGTTAGTTGTGAAGCTGGCCAGCAGGTTAAATCCAAGCAGTTACTGATCAGCGTAGAAGGCGAGTAATACTCGCCTGCAAAAACGTTAAAACACAGGAATAAAGTTATGACTGATGTAATCAAAATTGCTAACTGCAGTGGCTTTTACGGCGATAAATTATCCGCTGCACTGGAGGTGGTCGAAGGCGGCCCCATTGATGTACTGACCGGTGACTACCTGGCCGAGCTGACCATGGCTATCTTGTATGGTCAAAAAATGAAAAGAAACACCGGTTATGTCGGTACCTTTTTAAAGCAAGTGAAACAAGTCCTGAAGCCGTGTATTGAAAAAAATATCAAAATAGTCAGTAACGCTGGTGGCTTAAATCCAGCGGCTATGGCTGATGCAGTAAAAGAAATTGCCAAAGAGCTAAACCTTGACGTCAAGGTTGCCTATATAGACGGTGATGACTTAGCGCCGCGTATGCAAGAGTTGCAGGCCGAAGGCGAAGCCTTTGTAAATATGGATACCGGTGCAAACCTGGCCGACAACAAAAATAACCTGTTGACCGCCAACGCCTATCTGGGTGCCTGGGGTATCAAAGAAGCACTGGACCAAGGCGCCGACGTGGTCATTTGTCCACGCGTGACCGATGCTGCGGTGGTCATTGGTCCTGCCGCCTGGAAATTTAACTGGCAGCGCACCGATTACGACGCCCTGGCAGGTGCGTTAGCTGCAGGCCATGTGATCGAGTGTGGTCAACAGGCCACCGGCGGTAACTACGCCTTTTTTCAGGAAGTACCAAGCTTCGACAAGCCCGGCTACCCCATTGCCGAGATTGAAGCCAACGGTAACTTCACGGTAACTAAACACGCCGGTACCGCTGGTTTGGTTTCGGTAGGCACCGTTAAATCGCAACTGCTGTATGAAATTGGTGATCCGGCCTACAAAAATCCGGACGTGATTGGCCACTTCGATACATTGAGTATTGAACAAACGGGTGAAGATCGTGTTTACGTCAGTGGTTGTAAAGGCTCCTGCCCACCGCCAAGTCATAAAGTCTGTATTAATACCCTAGGCGGTTTCCGTAATGGCTTTGAGATCATGCTCACCGGCCTGGATATTGAAGCCAAAGCCAAAGTCTTAACCGATGCTTTTTTCAACAATATTGGCGGCAAAGAACAATTTGACGATGTCTCCATCGAACTGCTGCGCACTGATAAAGAAAATCCACAGTGCAACGAAGAAGCCTTCGCCCGCTTGCGCATTATCGCCAAGTCCAGCGACAAGGATTTAGTCGGCCGCCTGTTCAGTGCCAAAATGGTTGAAATCGCGCTGGCCAATATTCCCGGTTTCGGCCCGATGAATCCAATCGGTAATGGTGAGAGTTTCCTGGTGTACTGGCCAACTTTGGTGGACAGTCAATATATCACCGAGTATGTGCATATTGATGATCAAGTTACTGAAGTTACGCCGACCAGCCAGCTTGATCTGGAAACAGTAAACCATGAGGTCGTAGCTGCTGAAGTACCTGCTGCACCAACGGGTGATACCGTAAGTATTCCATTCGGCCGTTTATTCGGTACTCGCTCCGGCGATAAAGGTGGCTGTGCCAATGTCGGCGTCTGGGCCACCAGTGAAGCAGCCTACGGATTTCTGCACGAGTTTTTAACCGTCGATCGATTAAAAGCCTTGATGCCTGAAACGGCCGACCTGGAAGTGATTCGTTACGACCTGGCCAATATTCATTCCCTGAACTTCTTTATCAAAGGCATTCTGGGCGAGGGCGTTGCCTCATCGGTCCGTATGGACGCACAGGCGAAAACGATGGGTGAATACCTGCGGGCTAAAGTGATTGAAGTACCAGCAGTGTTAGCAAACAAAATCCAATAAAGGGTTATTACCTCCGTAGGAGCCCGCTCCTACAGCAAAAAACTGTTGTAGATTCATAAAAAATTAATGAGTACAGAATCATGTCTGAAGAAAAATTATCCCTGCAAGGCCTGGTTTTTGAAGTCGTTGAGCTTGAGGTCAAGAACCACATCCTGACCATCACCCTAAACCGCCCCAAGCGCAAAAACGCCATCAACCCCACCATGGCCGCTGAGATTATCTACGCTCTGGATTACGCCAAACAGGAACGTGATATTCGCGTTGTGGTACTGGCCGCTAACGGCGATGTTTTCTGTGCTGGCGGCGACTTATCCGCCATGAGCGGCAAAGCTCAGGAAACCACCTCAACCGTACCAGTACGTGGTGGACAGGACGATCTTGCCCTGCGCCTCCGCCACCTCAACAAACCGTCGATTGCCTGCGTTCAAGGCAATCTGTTTGCCGGTGCCTTATTGTTCCTCTGCAACGTTACCCACGCCATTGCCGCCGAAGGAGTGAAGTTTTCTGCACCGGAAATCAAACGCGGTATCTGGCCGTTTATGGTGATGGGCGGGTTGTTCCGAGTTATGCCGCAACGCGCCGCATTGGATTTTGTCATGCGCGGCAATGCCATTTCAACCGAGCAAGCTGAAAAGTGGGGCCTGATTAACGAGGCAGTACCGGCTGATTCATTACAGGATCACGTCGCCAGTTTGGCTACTGAATTGGCTAGCCTCGCCCCAGGAACCATGAGTCTTGGCTTAGCAGCCTATGTTCAACAGGATAATATGGACTTTGACAGCGCGCTGCCGTTTTTACGTGATCAGTTAAACGCCTGCCTGCAAAGCGCGGATGCGAAAGAAGGCATTACCGCCTTTTTTGAAAAACGCGAGCCCAAGTGGGATTAATTCTCTCTTTACGCGCGAGGTCGACCCCTTACTTCCAGCCTAGATATATTTTCCAATTTGGTGCCAAACCCGTTCGCCCTCTGAGCGGGCTCCTACAAATTGACAACATTCTCTGGAATTCTGAAATGAGCCAACCATTGCTGCAAGAAATTAACGAAGGTGTTCTCGTAATCACCTTCAATAACCCGGAAAAGAAAAACGCCTTCAATAGTGTGGCTTGGGTCGCATTGGCATCGAGACGGAGTATTAACAATGATCCCAAGAACCATTTTTGAACCGGAACACGAACAGTTCCGCGAGAGTGTCCGCAAGTTTTTTGAATCCCATGCTGTGCCTTACCATGCCCAGTGGGAAAAGGATGGCCAGATTGATCGTGCCCTTTGGAACAAGGCCGGTGAGATGGGTTTTCTGGCCCCCTCGGTACCTGAAGAATACGGTGGTATGGGGCTGGATTATCTCTATAACACCGTTATGGATGAAGAGATGGCAAAGCTGGGGCTTAGCGGACCAGGATTCCATTTGCAGAACGATATTACCGTGCCTTACCTGGTTAAACATGCCAGTGAGGCGCAAAAGCAGAAATATCTGCCCAAGTGTCTGAGCGGTGAAATGATTGTCGCCATTGCGATGACCGAACCCGGCACGGGTTCTGACCTGCAAGGGGTAAAAACCACGGCGATTGCCGACGGTGATGAGTATGTTATCAATGGTTCGAAAACCTTTATCACTAACGGTCAGCAGGCCGATTTGGTGATTGTGGTGTGTAAAACTGACCCCAATGCCGGCGCCAAAGGTATCAGTTTGCTGTTGGTCGAGGCTGGCACCCCTGGTTTTGAGAAAGGCTCCAACCTTGAAAAAATAGGCCTCAAAGCTCAGGACACCTCCGAATTGTTCTTCCAGGATGTGCGTGTACCCAAAGAGAATATGTTGGGTGAAGAGGGTATGGGTTTTGTCTACCTGATGCAGGATTTGCCCCAGGAGCGCTTGACCATTGCTGTTATGGCCACTGCGGGTATGGAGGCAACTCTGCAGCAGACAGTGGATTACGTGAAAGAGCGCAAGGCCTTCGGTCAGCCCATCGCCAATTTTCAGAATACCCAGTTCAAGCTGGCGCAGATGGATGCGGAAATTACTGCCATGCGCGTATTTGTCGACCGCTGTATTGAGTTGCATGTACAGGGCAAGTTGGATGCAGTTACCGCCTCCAAAGCCAAGATGCTGGCTTCCGATTTGCAGAACAAGGTGATCGATGAGTGCCTGCAGTTGCACGGTGGTTACGGTTATATGTGGGAGTATCCGGTAGCACGTGCCTTTGCTGATGCCCGTATCCAGCGCATCTTTGGCGGTACCAATGAAGTGATGAAAATAATTATCAGCCGTGAATTGTTGGCTGATTAATGAATCCTGTAGGAGCGGGCTCCTCCGCACAGATGTTTACACATTAAATTAAGGTAGGTACAAACATGGATATTTCAGGAAAGGTTGCGATTGTTACCGGTGGCGCATCGGGTTTAGGTGAAGCGACTGTACGCGCTTATGTAGAAAAAGGCGGTAAGGTCGCAATCTTTGACATGAACGCCGAGCGTGGCACCGCACTGGTGAATGAGCTGGGTACCGACAAGGTAGCCTTCTTTAACGTTAACATAGCCGATGAAGAATCCGTAAAAGCGGGCATTGCCGGTGTTGTGGAAAAGTTTGGTTCCATCCATATCTGTAACAACTTTGCCGGTATCGGTGATGCGGTTAAAACCCTGGGTAAGGATGGCGTTCATCCGCTGGATCGCTACAAGCGTGTGCTGGACATTAACCTGATCGGTACTTTTAATGTTGCCCGTTACGCTGCCGAGCAGATGGAAAAGAACGAGCCGTTTAATGAGCACGGCGGTCGCGGTGTGATCATCAATACCGCGTCTGTTGCAGCCTACGAAGGTCAAATCGGCCAGGTGGCCTACAGTGCCTCCAAAGGCGGTATTGTTGGCATGACCCTACCCATGGCTCGCGATCTGGCGTCCATCGGTATTCGCGTAAACACCATCGTGCCAGGCACGATTCACACACCTTTGTTTGACACGGTCCCAGAGGCCGCCATAAATGGCCTATCTCAAGCTGTATTAAACCCCAAACGTCTGGGACGCCCGGAAGAAATTGCTCACTTGTCTGTGATGATGGCAGAGAACGAATACCTCAATGGCGAGTGTATTCGTCTTGATGGTGGTATTCGTATGCAGCCTCGATAAACGGTTGCCAGTAGAGCCGAGTTGAAAGCGAAAGGGGATGTTTGATAAATCTGTGGGAGTTGGCGGGTAAGAATTTCTTTGAAGAGAAATTTTTCAGCTCTCTTAAACGTTGCCCTGGCGAGATTGTGCCGGGGTGGATCCTGTTCAGGCTTTTAATGCCCGGATACCCATTGCCGCCCTAGGGGTAGCCATAATTGCATCGGGAGTTCCAGATGAAAGTAACCAAACAGATGCTGCACGAAGACCTGCGTGCGTATTTTAGACCGTTAAGTGCGTTTGCTGCCATTGGCAAATACAAACCGACAATACAGCTGATGAACGCATTAAGCAGGTTGTCGAAAGGTAAAAATATCG
>NZ_JAAQPI010000028.1 GCF_011683955.1 Pseudomaricurvus alkylphenolicus | reverse complement strand
TCTTTCCCGGTCAAAGATTGACCAGATTGTAGGGCTTCCAGTGCTTTGTTAAAGTCGAACTCGTTGGACATGTGTCGTTCCTTTTGGGTCGTGATTATAGGAATGACACAGAATTTTTAACAGTCCCTCTCCTTCAGCGCTTTGGCCTTAATCTGTTCTTCTCCCTTTTCGAGGGCAATATCTCGCACGCTGTCGAAGTCGTTTTCCTCCCCGCAAGCAGTGCACTTAATGAGGTCTCCCGATTGATACTCACGCTCCTCCTCAGCTTGCAAGGCCGCGTCGCAGAAGAGGCAGGTAACCTCAACCCTAATTGGTTTGATGTCCATCAGTTGTCTCCGTTGGTAAGTCTAATAACTAATGTAGTGAAGGCGACCACAGCGCCGAGCAGAACAAAAAGCCCCTTATGCTCTTCAATGTAGTCAGAGACCCTTTTGGGAGCCGAGCGTTCGTGCTTTTTCTTCTCTTGTGCAAGTTTCGATCTGGCTGCTCCCGCACCTTTTGCAGTCAACTTAAGCCCGTTATGGTTGCTGCCTTCCAAGTATGCATATTCTATCCACCCCCGCGCATAGGCTTTGTCGGCCAATGCTTTTAGTTCTTCTATAGTTGGTTGTAGGCTGTAACGTTCGTAGAGCTGCTCAACGAGCCGGTCGTCGGCACTAAAGTGCACATTGCCGTAAAGCTTACCTTGCTCTTCGCTTAGCTCAATAATGTGCTGAAGAAGCTTTATTTCGTCCATCGGAATAGAGGTCCACAGGTTTCCATGCACTGATGGTAAGGCAGTATAGGATAAAAGCAAACCGGTGGATTTATGCGTCTTTTAGCCCCTCCCAGCCGCCTCTCAGCCCCCGCCAGTCCACTTCACCATAATCGAAAGACGCTATAAGCTGTGCAAGGTCCCCGACAGGATACTGTCCCTGCGCATAACGTTTGGTCTCACCCATATGGTCTGGTTCGTGACCGATAATGGCCTGGGTCTGCTGGAGGTGTAGCCCGAGGTCCTTCAGTGCTCGTGTGGTAAACCCGTGTCTCATGCTGTGGAACGACTTGGCAGCTGGACCCCAGTGTGGCAAGTAGGTGTTCCGGTAGTGGCCATTGAACCACTTGGAGGCTCGCTGCGGCCCGTCGTCGGCCTCGTTGGGTCTCGGGAGGACGTGTAGATGGCCTTGATTGTGGAGGTCGCGCAGATAGACCTCAAATCCCAACGTGAGCAATACCGGGTGCACAGGGACCAATCGGACGCCTGCAGCAGTCTTCACACTCTTGCCGTTTTCCTCGTTGATGGAGATACACAGAGCACCGTCGACCTCTCTGATGTCATCCAGAGTCAGTTGTGTCAGTTCTCCGATTCTCGCTCCGGTTAACAAGCCGAGGACTATCAGCCACCACCAGCTGCGACTCCCATGTTCTCCAGATCGGTAGGTCTCATCTGTAAACAGTGGGGAAGATAGCAGCTCCTGTACGTCATCACAGCGGAGGGCGACCCGCTTCCTTGGCTTCTCTTCCAGTCTCAGCGAGTTACCAGACCACGGGTTGGTCCCGCTACACATCTCCTGCTCGGCTGCCCAGCCCCAAAGAGCCTTCAGTCGCTTTATGCGGTCGTTAATAGTCGTATTGGAGAGCAGGAGGTCGGTCGGGATGTCCTGCTCGACTACCTGCTGAATTGGCATACGCTTGTAGGGCAGGCGTACCGTCCGTCTATCAGGGATTCTCAGGAGGTAGCCTTGGTGCTCACTGGCGTGGGTTGGCCTGATGTCGTGAAAGTGGACGCCAGGGAACAGTAGGTCGAACTCAGTGAATGCCTCCCGGTATTTCCGAACGTTCTCCGCCGAGGTGTCGCGGCTCAGCACTTCCACCGCTTCCTCTAACGTATCTGATACCAGCCTTGGATTAGGCGCGGCGGGGAAGACCTGCAGCGGGGCAGTGGGAGGGGCTGCCGGAGTGCTGAGTGTGGGCGATGGCGCGATGACTGGAGAAGGCAGGAGGTCTGTTGATGGTAGGGCGCTGGGGGTGGCTAGAAACAGCTGTCGGTGACCAGCAGGTAGGTCATCAGTCACTGATTGCGGACACTGGGCCAGCAGGGATTCTTCATGCAGCTGTTCAACCCGATGCCTTAACGCCTTCACTAGGGCGCTGCCGGAGACGCCAAGCCTCTTGAGTTGATTACTCAAAGGGTACAAGGCGGCAATTCGATAGGCGGCTGCTTGCTCATCATTGGTCTTTAGCGAGACCCGCACGAGCTGCTTGTTGATTCGGCGGGAGAAATAGAGCGTTCCGCGCTTAAGGTAGAGATATGGAGTGCCATTTTCGGTCCGCATTGGAGTATGCCCTCAGTAGGTACAAAGTAGGGGCAAGCACTTCCGAAACGTGGCGTACAAACGAAAAAAAGCCCCGTAGATGGTAGTCTACAGGGCTTTCTCTTATATGGCTCCGCCTGCTGGGCTCGAACCAGCGACCCAATGATTAACAGTCATTTGCTCTACCAACTGAGCTAAGGCGGATTGGTATGTCTTGCGCAGTTTCCTGTAATTCAGGAGGGGTGGGTTGTCCCCGCTGCTCAAGATGGCGCGTATATTATAGAGCGATCTGCGGCTCGTCAAGCGCTGTTTGAAAATAATCTGAAAAAATTAAATTGTTGATTTTTAAGGCAAAACTGGCGAATTAGTGTTCCAGGCCGGCTTTTTGCAGCCAGCACAGGGTTGCCAGTGGGGCATAGGCGCTGAACGTAAGGAAAAGCCCAAGATCGGGGTGGGTCGAAGCTATCCAGGCCAGGGGTGTCAGCCAAATCAAGTTGATCAATGCGGTCGCGATACTGACATGGGCGTGTGACTGAAGTTTACGGCTGAGGATCTGGTAGCAGTGGCTTCTATGTGCCTGATGCCAGTTCTGCCCCGTCAATATCCGAGTGAGAAGCGTCCAACTGGCATCCACAATAAAGACGCCCAGCAGGATCGCCCAGCTCCACAGGTTTATTTCGTGGTTGGCTGCAAAATGCAGCGCCAAGACACCAAGCAGTAATCCCAAAAAGCCACTGCAGCCATCACCCATAAAAATTTTCGCCGGTGCCCAGTTCCAAATCAAAAAGCCCAGCAAGGGGGCGGTTAGAGCAAGCAGCCAAAGCCCTTGATGGTCACCGGTTAACCAGAGGATGGCGCTCGCCCCGAGCAGTACGCTGCAGGCTTCCGCAGCGGCAATACCATCGATACCGTCCATAAAGTTGTACAGGTTGATTAACCAGCACAATGCTAAGGTCAGCACTGGCAGCGCAAATCCGGTCAAGGACAGTTCACCCCAGAGGGTTGGCAAGTGAGGTATTGTCGGCAGCAGCGAAAGTGCCAGCAACGATGCGATAAAATGTACGCCAAAGCGCCAGCGGCTGCTGAGCGGTGAGTGGTCGTCTGCCAGGCCAATGGCGGCAACCAGACTGCCGCTCAGTATCAGGCCGGTCGATGTTTGCCAGTCGAGCAGTTGCCAGTAACCTGCCGCGGCCAGCAATAGCAAGCTGGTCAATACAATCGAGATGCCGCCGCCGCGCGGCGTTGGAATGGTGTGTGAACTCCTTTCATTGGGATTGTCTATGACCCCTCGGTTCAAGGCATAGCGCCGATACTGGCCTGTTATTATCCAGCTTAAGAGGAGTGTCAGCGCGAATACGCCGGCGTACCAGTCCCAGGGAAGGGTCTTCATGCGCCTTCACCGGGTAAGTTCAGTATTGCTCGCGTCTGCTGGTCATCCACTTCCAGGTTGCCGCAGAGTTTATTAATGGCTTCGCGCTTGCCAAGCATTCGTCCGGCAAATTGGAGCAGGGGTGTCGGAACCGGGACCAACAAGGCTCTTCTATTGGTCTGTTTGGCCAAGCGTCGAACCAAGTCTGCCGTGGAGATTGGAGTGCCATTGCTGACCAGAAAAATTTGCCCATTGATTCCTGGTTGTTCGCAGCATTTCGTCAATATCGAGCACAAGACTTCCAGGTCTACGATGCTGCGACGGTTACGAATACTGTTCAGCGGCAGAGGAAGTCTGAGTTTGATCGCCCGTGACAGGCTGGCGATATTGCCCTTGGCATGTGGAGCGAAAATCAAAGGTGGGCGGACAATGACCAACTCCATGCCCAGCTCATCACAAGTGGCTGTTAACGCCTGCTCAGCTTCCAGTTTGCTAATGCCGTAAGCCCCACTGGGGGTGGGGTGGGATTTCGGGCAAAACGGGGTTTCGCCGCTGGAGTCCCCGTTGACCTTGATGCTGCTTAAGTAAATGAAGCGCGCAACGCCGGCTTTGGCTGCAGCCCGGGCAACCGACGCGCTCAGGTCAACATTGATGTCACGATATTGCTGCAGTTGCGCCAGGGAATCACTGCTGTGCGTCTTGCCAATGGTATGAATGACGCACTTACAACCCGAAAGTGGTTTTTCCAGTGCCGCCTCGTCGAAAAAATTGGTGGGGCGGCAAAGCTCAACCACGCGGTGACCTTGCTCAGTAAGGCTGGCGCAAAGTGCGCGACCAACAAACCCGTTGGCACCGGTAACGGCAATCTGCATGGTTTCCAGGCCTCCAGCGGGCTTAACGACACAACTAAACGGTGAAGGCCGGGATTTTACTCCTTCTATATATAGAAGTGGTAGTCTGGATGGGTTCAAGATGGAATGGGGAAAAGCCAAAAAAGGGGCTTGTCAGTGCCAAATCGGGCTGGTAAAGTACGCGCCTCTTTCGAGCAGTGGCCACTCTGGCGGGCTCAGGAAGTGTATTTATAGGACTATAGCTCAGTTGGTTAGAGCGCTACCTTGACATGGTAGAGGTCCCCAGTTCAAATCTGGGTAGTCCTACCAAATTTCCGCCTGTTGCTGCTTGTCAGCAGCAGGCTTTGATAAAGACCCGCTTTTCAGCGGGTTTTTTCGTTTGGGATCATTGCCCGCCAACGAATGTTTGGCCGTGCAACTGATTTGAGTTGCGCTCCGACCAACGCGGTGGAGTGAATTAGGGAGAGCAGAGATGCAGCCGAAAATCGCCATAATTATGGGCTCCAAGAGTGACTGGCCAACCATGAAAGAGGCGGCCGATATCCTCGATAAGCTGGGCGTGGACTATCATGTCGAAGTGGTTTCGGCGCATCGCACTCCCGATAAGTTAATGAGTTTTGCCGGCTCAGCCGCCGATAACGGCTATGAGGTGATTGTGGCAGGCGCCGGTGGTGCAGCGCATTTGCCGGGCATGGTAGCTTCCAAAACCCGCTTGCCGGTATTGGGTGTTCCGGTTCAGAGCAAGGCATTGAGCGGTCAGGACAGTCTTCTCTCTATTGTACAAATGCCTCGCGGGGTTGCCGTAGGTACCTTGGCCATTGGTGGTGCAGGGGCCTTTAACGCCGGATTGATGGCGGCCCAGATTCTGGCAAACAGCGATGCAGAGCTGGCCAAGCGCATCGACGCCTTCCGCCAGGAGCAAACCGATACGGTCCTGTCGAGTCCGGATCCCCGGGCGTAATCGCGCCACATAGTCCGTATAAATAGCAGCAGAACATTCGCTGGAGGTAGCCATGAGCAAGGTTTGGATTTTGGGTCACGGTCAGCTTGGCAATATGCTCAAGCATGCGGCGATGCCGCTGAGCGTGGAAGCGATACCTGTCGATATTGATGCTAAGGATATTCCTGATCTGCAGCCCCAAGATGTGGTAACCGCCGAGCGTGAGCTCTGGCCCGATACGCCGGTGACCGAGAAGCTTGCCCAGCACCCCAATTTTATTAACCTGCATGTGTTTTCCCGCCTGGCGGATCGCTACACGCAAAAGCAATTGCTCGATGACCTCGGTCTCGCCACGTCTCCCTGGAAGTTGGTGGATGATTCACTGACTGCTACCCAGGTGTACGCAGAGCTTGGCGAGCGGGCCTTGATGAAGCGCCGTACGGGCGGCTACGACGGCCGCGGGCAATTTTGGCTGAAGCAATACGAAGGCACAGAAATTCCCGATGACTGGCGCAATGAGGCTATCGTCGAGCAGGGCATCAACTTCGACGAAGAGATGGCCATCGTCGGCGTGCGTGACCGCCAGGGCAATAAGTTCTTTTACCCGCTGACACTGACCTTGCAGGTGGATGGCGTGCTGACCGCTTCGGTGGCGCCCCTGCCGCGGTTGACAATGCTTCAGCCCAAGGCCGAGGCTATGTTGGGCAAGCTGCTCGATGGTCTGGACTACGTCGGTGTTATGGCGATGGAGTGCTTCCGCGTCGATGACGAACTGATTGTCAATGAGCTGGCGCCACGGGTGCACAATACCGCTCACTGGACCCAGGCCGGTGCCAGTGTCAGCCAGTTTGAGAGCCATATGCGCGCTGTCGCCGGTGTGCCGCTCGCCCAGCCCCAGGTTAAGGGGCTCAATGTGATGATTAATCTATTGGGCACACCTCGCGACGAGCGCTGGTGGGCGATCTCCGGAGCTGAACCCTATTGGTATGGCAAAGAGGTGCGCGAGGGCAGAAAGGTCGGCCACATCACCTTTACCCACAGTGGCGACAAGAGCCTGATTCAGGGATTGGATGAGCTAAAAGAGCAACTCCCAGAGCGCTATTATCAGGTGATCGACTGGGTTGAAGCTGCTGTTGAGGGCGGTTCTGACGCCTGATAGCTGATTTCCGGGCTGGCGCCCTTGATTTTTGCGAGGTTGCCCTGGATTTTTGACAGGTGCCGTAGCCAGCCCTGGCGCTCTTCTCTATAATCCCTCCCTCGCTCCGGCCCAGCGTCGGAACTATGGAGTCCGTTCGGACAAAAACTTCACGTGGCCTTACGTAGGGGTCACCACTGAACTGGAAAGTAAAATGCCTGTTATTACCCTTCCCGATGGCTCGCAACGCGAGTTCGATAAACCCGTTTCCGTTATGGATGTTGCCGCCGATATCGGTCCTGGTCTGGCCAAAGCCACCATTGCCGGCCGCGTCAACGGTGAGCGCGTGGATGCTCACGACATCATCAGCGAAGATTCCGAGCTGACGATATTCACGGCCAAAGACGAAGACGGTCTGGAGATTATTCGCCACTCCTGCGCGCACCTGCTGGGGCACGCCATCAAGCAGCTGTGGCCCGATGTGAAAATGGCCATTGGCCCCACCATCGAGAACGGTTTCTACTACGACGTCGACCTCGACCATATGCTCACCGAGGACGATATGGCGGCGCTGGAGAAGCGCATGCTGGAGCTGGCCAAGACCAACTACGACGTTGTGAAAAAGACGGTCAGCTGGCAGGAGGCTCGCGAGGTGTTCGAAGCTCGCGGCGAGACCTACAAAATGGAAATTCTGGACCAGGACATCGACAAAGGTGACCAGCCTGGTCTTTATCATCACGAAGAATACGTAGACATGTGTCGTGGCCCTCATGTGCCCAACATGAAATTCTGTCACTACTTCAAGCTGATGAGTGTCAACGGCGCCTACTGGCGCGGTGATTCCGACAACAAAATGCTGCAGCGCGTTTACGGCATTGCGTTTGCCGATAAGAAGCAGTTGAAGGCTCACCTCAAATTCCTGGAGGAGGCGGTCAAGCGCGATCATCGTAAGCTGGGCAAGAAGTTTAATCTCTTCCATCTGCAGGAAGAGGCGCCAGGTATGGTGTTCTGGCACCCTCGTGGCTGGTCCATATATACCGCCATTGAAGAGTATATGCGCAAGTTACAGCGCGATAATGGCTACCAGGAAATCAAGACGCCCCAGGTTGTCGATCGCACCCTGTGGGAGAAGTCGGGTCACTGGGACAAGTTTCGTGAGAATATGTTTACCGTTCAGTCAGAGCACCGTGACTACGCGGTTAAGCCCATGAACTGTCCCTGCCATGTGCAGGTGTTCAATCAAGGGCTGAAGAGCTACCGCGACCTGCCACTGCGCCTGGCGGAGTTCGGCTCCTGCCACCGCAACGAGGCCTCCGGTACTCTGCAGGGCATTATGCGGGTACGTGGCTTTACCCAGGATGACGCCCACATATTCTGCGCCGAGGATGACATCCAGAGCGAGGTGTCCATCTTCACCGACCTGCTGTACAGCGTCTATGCGGATTTCGGCTTCGATGACGTCATCATCCGTATCTCTACCCGCCCTGAGCAGCGCGTGGGCAGCGACGAGGTGTGGGATAAGGCGGAAAAGGCATTGATGGATGCGCTGGACGCCAAAGGTCTCGGCTGGGAATTGTTGCCGGGCGAAGGGGCCTTCTATGGTCCCAAGATTGAGTTTTCCCTCAAGGATTGCCTTGGCCGGGTCTGGCAATGCGGTACCATTCAGGTGGACTTCTCCATGCCCGGTCGCCTGGAGGCGCAGTACGTGGCTGAAGACGGCTCCCGCCAGACGCCAGTGATGCTGCATCGGGCCATTTTAGGCTCTTTCGAGCGTTTTATCGGCATTCTGATCGAGAACTACGAGGGGGCATTCCCCACCTGGTTGGCGCCTGAGCAGGCCGTGATCATGAATATTACTGACAATCAGGCCGAATATGTGCAAAAAGTCGAAGAATCCTTGAGAAACAAGGGCTTCCGGGCTATTTCTGACTTGAGAAATGAGAAGATCGGCTTTAAAATCCGCGAGCACACAATTCAGAAGATCCCTTACCTGCTCACAGTGGGCGATAAGGAGGTCGAAACAGGGTCCGTCAGCGTGCGCACGCGCACCGGTGAGGACTTGGGTTCGATGAGCATCGATGCATTTGCAGAACTGTTGGCCGCGGACGTAGCACGTCGCGGCCGCTCGTCGTTGCAGGCCGATTAAGGTGTGGGGCAGGCCCGGCCATTGCTGAAATGGCAGGGCTGTCACTCCCGGCGGTCAAACTTTAGGAGATTAATACTATCAAACGAGATAATTCCAAAGGACGTTCCAAAAAGGCGCCAATTAACGATCAAATCGAAGCAGATCAGGTTCGCCTGATTGGTGCCAGCGGTGAGCAGGTAGGCATCGTATCCTTGGAAGACGCATTGCAGAACGCCCAAAGCGCGGGTCTTGATCTGGTGCTGATGAACGGCGAATCAGATCCTGTAGTCTGTAAAGTGATGGACTACGGCAAGCACTTGTTTGATATCAAGAAGACAAAGGCTGCGGCGAAGAAGAAACAGCGCCAGCAGCAGATCAAGGAAATCAAGTTTCGCCCAGGGACGGATATCGGGGACTATAAGATTAAATTGCGTAATCTTACTCGGTTCCTGGAAGATGGGGACAAGGTCAAGGTATCCCTGCGATACCGTGGTCGCGAAATGGCTCACCAGGAGCTCGGCATGGAGATGATGAAACGCATCGAAACCGATCTGGAGGAGCTTGGCACTGTGGAACAGCATCCGAAGATGGAAGGTCGTCAGCTGCTCATGGTTATTGCCCCCAAAAAGAGAAAGTGATCGGGCTTTTAGCTGCCTAGATGACTTTATATGGCGCTTTACCAGAACTCGTCATTGCGTGTGAGTGGTATTAATACGCAGTGGCGTTTTTAGTTTCTGGTTAGTGATTTTTATTAACGTTAGAACGAGAGTATTCTCATGCCAAAAGCTAAAGTACACAGTGGTGCTGCAAAGCGCTTCAAGAAATCTGCTGGTGGTTACAAGCGCAAGTCCGCTAACAAGAGCCACATCCTCACTAAAATGACCACCAAGCGTAAGCGTCAGCTGCGCGGTACCAGTCTGGTCGATGCTTCCGATAAGAAAGCTATCGATCGTATGCTGCGCGCCAACTAATTGGCCTGTCACAGACTTACCCATTTTTAGAGGATATTTACCATGGCTCGAGTAAAACGTGGTGTAGAGGCGCGTCGTCGTCACAAGAAAATCTTGAAGCAGGCCAAAGGCTACTACGGTGCGCGTTCTCGCGTATTCCGCGTTGCCAAGCAGGCCGTGATCAAAGCGGGTCAGTACGCTTACCGTGACCGTCGTGTCAAGAAGCGCAACTTCCGTGCTCTGTGGATCACCCGTATCAACGCTCAGTCCCGTGCTGAAGGTTTGTCCTACAGCCGCCTGATCGCTGGTCTGAAAAAAGCGAACATCGAACTGGACCGTCGCGTTCTGGCCGATCTGGCCATTCACGACAAAGTTGCGTTTGCTGCGATTGTTGCTCAAGCAAAAGCAGCCCTGGCCTAATCGGCCGGCAACGTCGTCACAGTACGATTGCGAAAAGGGAGGGGCTGTTGGTTCAGCGCCTCCCTTTTTTATTTACAGGACTTTATTTAGGACAATTTATTGGCATTGGCTCGACACAAAGCCAGGCGTAGGTTGGATTAGTCGCGCAGCGACGTAATCCGACACTGCAGACGGACGGCAGGCGAACATAGTCACAAGCCAACGAACCAAACCCAATAAATTGTCTCAACATACAAACTTATAACTTCTCATTTAACGGGAGTTCTTGATGGAAAATCTGGCAGCGCTGACCGACGAGGCGCTCAAACTGGTGGCCGACGCCGAAGATCTGGCGGCACTGGATCACGTGCGGGTCGAGTATCTGGGCAAAAAGGGCCAGATTACTGCCTTGCTGAAAGGCCTGGGCAAATTGTCTGCTGAGGAGCGTCCTGCAGCCGGTGCCAAAATCAATGAGGCCAAGCAAAAGGTCCAGCAGCAAATTGGCGAGCGCAAGCACGCTATGGAGCAGGCTGCGGTGGAGGCCAAACTGGCCGAAGAAACTATTGATGTCACTTTACCAGGCCGTGGCCAGACCAACGGTGGTCTGCATCCGGTGACTCGCACCCTGGAGCGTATGGCCAACATCTTTAAGGCCGTTGGCTATGATGTGGAAGAGGGGCCGGAAATCGAAGACGATTACCACAACTTTGAAGCGCTGAATATTCCGGCTCATCACCCCGCTCGTGCCATGCACGATACGTTTTATGTGGACGCCACACACGTACTTCGCACGCACACCTCTCCGGTGCAAGTGCGAACTATGGAAAATAAAGAACCACCTATCCGAATTATCTGCCCTGGCCGTGTGTACCGCTGTGATTCCGATCTGACCCACACGCCCATGTTCCACCAGGTGGAAGGTCTGGTGGTGGACAAGAACATCAGCTTTGCCGATCTGAAGGGCACCGTTGACCAGTTTCTGAAGGCCTTCTTTGAGGCTGACGTACCGGTGCGTTTCCGCCCCTCTTACTTCCCGTTCACTGAGCCTTCGGCAGAAGTCGACATCCAGTGCACCAACTGTGGCGGTGACGGATGCCGCGTGTGCAGCCACACCGGTTGGTTGGAGGTGATGGGCTGCGGTATGGTGCACCCGAATGTCTTCCGTGCCAGCGGCGTAGATCCCGAGGTTTACACCGGTTTCGCCTTCGGTATGGGTGTCGAACGTTTGGCGATGCTGCGTTACGGGGTTAATGATCTGCGCATGTTCTTCGAAAACGATCTGAAGTTCCTCAAACAGTTCTGAGGAATCTAAAAGGCGTAGGTCGGGTTAGGCGCAAAGCGCCGTAACCCGACTTGGGAAACAAACAACGTTAGAAAAGACTATGAAACTTAGCGAAAAATGGTTACGCGAATGGGTTAACCCCAACCTCACGACTGAGGGTTTGGTTGAGCAAATCACCATGGCGGGTCTCGAGGTGGATGCCGTTGAGCCGGTTGCCGGCGAGTTCTCCGGTGTGGTGGTCGGCGAAATTCTGGAAGCTGAACAGCATCCGGACGCCGACAAGCTGCGGGTCTGTAAGGTTGCCGGTAATGGCGACGAAGTCTGCCAGGTGGTTTGTGGAGCGCCCAATGCCCGCCCCGGCATCAAAATTCCGTTTGCGACCGTTGGCGCTGCGTTGCCGCCCGGTGAAGACGGCAAGCCATTCAAGATTAAAAAAGCCAAGCTCCGCGGTGTCGAATCCTTCGGCATGCTCTGCGCGCAAACTGAGTTGCAGTTGGGCGACGATGATTCCGGTCTGTGGGAGCTTGCCGAGGATGCACCGGTAGGCGCGGATCTGCGCGAGTATCTCGACTTGAACGACCAGTGCATCGAGGTTGATCTCACGCCCAACCGCAGCGACTGCCTTTCGATGAAAGGCATTGCCCGCGACGTAGGGGTTCTTAATCGAAAAGAGGTTATTGAGCCAGTCATAAAGGCCGTTGAGGCCCAGATCGAAGACACCATTAAAGTGTCTCTCAATGCCGGCGAGGCCTGTTCCCGCTACGTCGGTCGCATCATTCGTGGCGTTGATGTTTCCAGACCAAGTCCCTTGTGGATGCAAGAGCGCTTGCGCCGTGCCGGTCTGCGTTCCATTGATGCGATTGTGGATGTGACCAACTACGTCCTGCTGGAGCAGGGCCAGCCCATGCACGCTTTCGACTTGAATACCCTGCGTGGTGGCGTTCAGGCCCGTATGGCGGATCAGGGCGAGAAACTGACCCTGTTGGACGGTCAGGAAGTTGAGCTCAACAGCGATACCATGGTGATTGCCGACGATGAGCGTGCCATCGCTATGGCAGGGATTATGGGCGGCAACGACACCGCTGTGACCGGCGAAACCAAAGACATTCTGTTGGAGAGTGCATTCTTCCATCCGATCGCCATTGCCGGCCGCGCCCGTAGTTATGGTTTGCACACGGATTCTTCCCACCGCTTTGAGCGTGGTGTTGATTATAAGCTGCAGGAGCAGGCAATCGAGCGAGCCACTCAGCTGCTGTTGGATGCCGTCGGCGGTCAGCCTGGTCCCGTTATGGTCACCGAAAACGACCAAATTCCCCAGGATCGTGAAGTGACTTTGCGCCGCGAGCGCATCAAGTCCGGCCTTGGTTTTGAAATGAGCGATGAGGATGTTATCGATATCCTTACCCGTCTTGGCCTGGAACTGTCCGTCAAGGCCGATACCGGCTGGCGTTTCCGCGTGCCCAGCTACCGCTTTGATATCGCTATCGAAGAAGACCTGCTGGAGGAGCTGGCCCGGGTTTATGGCTATAACCGTTTGCCCACCACCAGCCTGACCGCTGATCTGAGTATTCTGCCCCAGAACGAAACCCGCGTGGGTCTGAGTGCTGTTCGTAGCCAGCTGGTTGCCCGTGGCTATGAGGAGGCGATTGCCTACAGCTTTGTTGAGCCCAAATTGCAGCAGATGTTTGATCCTGAGATCACGCCGGTGCCCCTGCAGAATCCCATCAGTGCCGATATGGCGGTGATGCGTACCAGCCTCTGGCCGGGTCTGGTATCTGCTCTGCAGTACAATCTCAACCGCCAGCAGCATCGGGTCCGTCTGTTCGAGACCGGTCAGCGTTTTATCCCCAAAGGCGAAGGCGTTTCCAACCTGGATCAGCAACCAGTGATTGCCGGCCTGATCTACGGCTCTCGTCTGGAGGAGGCCTGGACGGCGAAGGCGGAAAACGTCGATTTTTACGACATGAAGGGTGATCTGGAATCGGTACTGGCTCTGATGGCCGATGAAGCCAGCTTCAGCTTTGAGGTGGCCCGTCACCCCGCATTGCATCCGGGGCAGTGTGCCGCCGTAGTACGCAATGGCGAGCAGGTGGGTTTTGTGGGAGCTTTGCACCCCAAACTGCAGCAGGAGCTGGGTTTGAATCAGTCGGTTTATCTGTTTGAAATCACCCAGGCCTCTGTCGCCGAGGCGCAGTTGCCGAGCTTCCAGCCGCTGTCTAAATTCCCTGAGGTTCGTAGGGATATTGCGGTTATTGTGGACCAGAATATCAACGTCGACAGCCTCCAAAACACCATCTCTGCGGCCGCCGGAGAGCAGCTTACAGAGTTAAAGGTGTTTGACGTGTATGTGGGCAAAGGTATTGATCCACATAGAAAAAGTGTCGCCCTGGGCTTGACCTTTCAGCATGCTTCACGCACTCTTACTGAGGACGAAATTAATGCCTCCATGGATGCCGTGATCAAATCCCTGGAGGAGACGTTTAACGCTTCCCTGAGGTAAGAGGGGCAGACAGAGGCGTAGGCTATGTCGGCACTGACCAAGGCGGATCTGGCGGAAATGCTCTATGAGGAGCTTGGCTTCAACAAGCGTGAGGCCAAGGAGCTGGTGGAGCTTTTCTTCGAAGAGATCCGCACCTCCCTGGAGACCAACGAGCACGTGAAGTTGTCGGGTTTCGGCAACTTTGATCTGCGCGACAAGACCCAGCGGCCGGGCCGCAACCCGAAAACGGGCGAAGAGATCCCCATCTCTGCCCGCCGGGTGGTGACATTCCGCCCGGGGCAAAAACTCAAGGCTCGAGTAGAGAACTATGCTGGAACCAACCAATAACGACGAGCTGCCGGTTATCCCGGGCAAGCGCTACTTCACCATTGGTGAGGTCAGCGAGCTGTGCGCGGTCAAACCCCATGTTCTGCGTTACTGGGAGCAGGAATTCCCCCAGCTGACACCGGTTAAGCGCCGCGGAAATCGCCGCTACTACCAGCGTCAGGACGTTCTCACCATTCGCCAGATTCGCTCCTTGCTCTACGATCAGGGCTTCACTATTGGTGGTGCCCGCCAGCAAATGAGTGGAGACAGTGCCCAAGCGGACGCCAGTCAGTTTGGCCAGCTGGTTAATCAGATGATCAACGAGCTGGAAGAGGTTCTCGACGTACTCAACGGTCCTTGAAGCTGTCACCGTGAGCACAGGCCTGCTGCCGATAAAGTGCTTGCAATCAAATAGAATTCGGGTATGATGCAGCCCTCTCACCCCAAGGGCTAAAGCGAGTCAAATCAATGACTTAGCTTGTTCTTCACCAAGAAGAAGTCCGAAACGGCGATTTGTTTCAAGCAAATCCCAACTCTTCTCGGAGTGTAGCGCAGCCTGGTAGCGCACCATACTGGGGGTGTGGTGGTCGTCGGTTCAAATCCGGCCACTCCGACCATATTTTCCTTAAGAATCAGCGACTTAGTGTCGCTATTTTTTTGCCTGGACAAAAGTGGACAAAGCTTTTGGCGCAGGTGGACAAAACTCAAAATTGCCCCTTCAGGATCTCAGTTGGTAGTGACAGTTCGACCTCTGTCCAGTGGGTCTCGTGACCCTGCTGGTAATGCCTGGTGATCTTCTCGTCTGTGTGTGCCATCAGTAGCTGAACGTCCTTTCGGCGCTCCTCTCCAAAAGCTTTATTGAATAGATGACTGCCAAGGGCTCTGATTTCGTGGAAGCTGGGTCGGGCGCTAGGAGAAACACTATTGAAGTCGCCGCATTCGTCTCGCGTTTCAGCAAAAGCTCGGGTGAGGTAATCGGGTAGTACCTGGTTGGCGTGTTTCCGGCTATCGCCCTTGATCTTTCTTTTTGGTCTGAAGTGAATGATGTAGGGGCACCGTGCGTGCTTTAGGCTTGTCTCTCGAGCGTCATTGATCAGTTTGCGCAGGATCGGTTGCTCATCCAGGTTCCAGCTCAGGTTGCTAGGGTCGGCTCGAAACTCCGCCTGGCTCAGCTGAGCATGGCTTTTGTTGATCTGCTTCCGGAGATAGTTGCTGGCTACGTGTTCATCGAAGCGCAGGTCGCAGATATCCCCGCGGCGCATGGTGGTGACCAGAGATATGCCCATGGCCGTCTGTAGGAAATGCCAACCTTTGTTGCCGGCATGATGGTAGATGCTCCAGAACTGCTCAATGGAAAGCCTCAGGCGCCTTTTGCCGGCGCGAGCCCGCATGGCTACCTGGGGCTTGCTGTCGTCGGTAGAAAAGGGGTTAGCCTTTAGTTTAGGGCACAGCTCTCGCGTAATCAGATGGTTAAAAAATCGCTTGAATTCGGCACGTCTGGCTCGCTGGGCGTTTCCTGTGAATTTGTCCCAGTATTTCTGCATGTCGAGCAGTGTGACCTGGGTGACGCTCGTGTGCGCAAAATCCTTTGATAATCGCCTGAGATATCCCTTCCTGTCTCGCCAGCTGGCTTTCCGTGCAAGATACGGATCCCTTGATTCTCGCTCTCCAATGAAGTCCTCAACGTGGCGTTCAAAGCTCGTGCGGGCTGCCTTTTGCGCCCTGGCTTGGGGGGTGGGTAATTCAGGGTTTGACCGCTCCAGGTTGAGCTGTGTGGCCAGTGCGATCGCTTGGTCTGTAGGCGCTTCAAAGTGGAAAAAAGTGCCGTTGGCCTTTTTGTATCGCCAGCGGTTAGCGATTTTGCGTTGATGCTGGTAGAGGTTTTCAGGCAGTTCCTGGCCTTCAAAAACCCTTTTCTTGGTGCCCATGTTGGTATCTCGATTTTAGTCCATCCTGTTGATCATAGATGACTGAGTGTTTTTTAGTCAACTTAGGCGGCCCTGGCTTTGTCTAGCAGCGCCTGAAAGTCGTCCTGGGGTGTGGGTTCTGGAGGCTCGGGATCGGTGGCGTCATCTGCCTCAATTTCGGTGTTTGACTCGAGTAGCACAGCAGTTCTGTCTGGATCCACAAACAGTTTGCCTCCAATGATTCTGCCGTGGATCACCTTGGTTCGGATCCACTTTTCGACGGTGCGAGGGCCAACCCCTCCCTCGGGGAAGACTTCGCGAATCCATTGTTGGGCAGTGATCAGCTTAAGCATCTTCTAAATTAACTGTCTGGGTTCAAGGTTCAATCAGTTGTAGGGAGTTGCGTGGCCGGTGGACACGAGCTTGTCATTGATGCTGACGCCGTTCTTCCTGACTACAGCTAACCATCGCCCGTATTTTCCGGTCTTATCTTTAATGGTATTCAAAACGACTGACTGCCCCAGTATTTCCGACCTTAGCCAGTCGCGGGCATCGATTCCGGCCGATCTTGATTTGCCTCTAACCTCTGGAGCGTTAATTCCGAAGAGTCGAATTTTCTGACCTCTAAGCCAAACTCCCAGTCCCAAATCAATATCAACGGTAACCGTATCACCGTCATATACACCGGTTACAGTTGCTGAGTACGTATACATGACATTGTCAGCCTTGCTTTGTTTGATGGGGCTCGAGTTCTGCTTCAAGTTCATCGATTTTTCTTTTCGCTCTGAGGAGCTCCTCTGCAGCTTCCAGGATTGGGTGTGAGTCAAATGGAGTATCAGATTGGTGAAGTAACTCTTTGAGCTTAAATGCTGTATTTTCCATGCTCATGGCGCGGGTATACAGTGGCTCTCTTTTTTCTTCCGGAAACTTTTCCCAGCAATCCGTTGTGCCTGCCTTTAAAATATAGTTTCCATATGAGTTACCAAAATATTCTCCGTAGCTTTCAGTGAAAAATGGTATGGATTGGCTCAGAGATGTTTGGCTTAGGCTGTCGGCCCAAAGGGGCATGTATGCGTTAAAGCTAATGAGTCGAGTGTTATGGTAAGACCGAAAATAGTGGCATATACAGACGTAGTAGGTGAAGTGTCCGATCGCGGATTTAATTGCTTTGGTCGGTTTTCCTCCACAGGAAATTTTCTTGTGTAGCTTCGATAACTGTTGGTGGGATAGGCTTTTCGCGTCTTCCCAGCGGCAAAAGGTTAAGTGTCGTCGAATTTCATTATTCGCATTCTTGGTGTCTTCATCTGGCTGAATGAGTTGGATTGTGTTCATGTTTTCTCCTGGTGTTTCACTGAAGTGTTAATATTTTTGTCCATATAGGACTCTAATCTATAGAGTGATTTGTACATTACCGCTCGATAGCGGCCTTAAATTGCTCCAGCCTCTCGGTGCACTGAGCGATAGTCAGCTCCAGATCCGCAACCACCTCAGAGCAGGGTACAATCCTGGTTTCACAATTCCTTTCTGTCCGGTAGTCAGCAATCTCATCTTCGCTGTAAATTCCGGCCTCATGTAGGTTGCTGGTATATCCACAAAACTTGGGGCGGTACCAATATCCGTTTTTCTTGAGAAGGTATTTCATATTTCTTTTACCACTCATTTCCGCTTTATAGGATCACTTCAAAGAATCCCAGCTGGCCCTTGTACGGGATCGGCTCCATCGGTACCGGGTTCTCAAGTTCGAATCCCCACTGGTCCTTCATGTGCCAGGGTGAGCCGGTCACCCGGCTGCAATCTACCATTTCTACCTGACCGACTATCGCGCCCCGTGGCAGCTCTTTCAGTGGAGGCAGTGTGAGAGGTCTCAGACTGTCATCCAGTGCCAGTTTGGCAAACGCAGCCGCCTCGAAGTACTCGCGCTGGGTGCAACCTTTGGAGGCATGAATCAGCAGAGGCCCGGTGTAGTTCGTGTGCCAGGTGCGATTCTCAATGTCCTTGCCAGCATGGAGTATTAACCATGCCCAGGGCTGCCTGATCGATAGTGCTTTCATTGTTTCTCCAAAGTCGTACAAGACCGCTCTACAACAGAGCGTCCGCAATCTCGATTATCAGCTTCGGGGTTGCCACCTCTTGGAAAGCGGAGTGGTCCTGATCCTCAATGCCGCCCAAATCTTTGGTGGCTTCGATAGCCATTTCTCGGAGCAGCTCTAACTCCCGCTTCGCTTCTTCTTGAGTCATTTCTATTGCTCCAAAGTCGTACAGATCAGCAAAACACTGGCTTATAGCCTTGCGATTTATCCGTCGCAAACCAGCGGCGAATCTCCATCTCTACAATTTGAGGGTCCCAGTCCTCCAGAGGCTGGCACAACGAAACCATGTCATCGGCTATCTCTCGGTATGTCCAGCCCTCGAACTCGATGCCATTGTATGTCGCGTTTCGAATTGACTCGCCAACAGCCTCATAAACGGCCTCATTCTTTGGCGGCATCGGCGGCTGCTCAACTGGTGAAACCCAAGTCATCAGCGGGAAATCTTGGCGCTGGCCGCCAAAACCTTCCTGCTTTAGCGCATTGCATACCGCATCCGCCGCTGCTTCAGATTGATGCTTGTCGGTGCTGATGTTGTCGCCGTAAGGACTGCTGCATACGCCTCTTGGCCACAGTGCATTTGATTGATATTCCATATTCCTTTTACCACTCATTTTCCGCTTGTTAGACGTAGTTATAGAGACGCCCTGGCCAGATCGGTGAGAGGGACGGACCCTTGTCTCCAATTGGGAGGACGCCTTTATAACTACGCCACTGGTACAGGACCGCGAACTAGGGGGCCTTATCCAATTTTCTGGTGTCGTACTTCTGAATACCCCAGACAATCGCACGGAGGCACCAAATGAAGCGGAAGGTGTATTCGGTCAAGTCGCGCTCCCAAAAGTCGACGAACTCATGCCCATAGTCAGATTTGAATGAAGAAGCTGCCTGCCTGGCTGGATGCTCGCCATCTTCAGACCAGTAGAGAACTTCCGACTTGATCTGCTTCCAAACGGCTGCCTTTACTTCCTCTGCTGACAGCCCTTTGTCTGTGTCCTCTTCGAACTCCCATTCGTCAAAGTCCTCTTTGATGGTGCGATCAAAAACATCGCTCTCATACTTTTCAAAGCCACCATGGGTGTCGATTGACTCAAGCTTTTCACCCCAGTATCCAGGGTTAATGTTCAGCTCACCGTCTTTGCTACGGAAGAAATCGAACATGTCTAACAGGCGCCGAAAAACATAAGTGCCGCAGTCACCAGTGATGCACAGATAGCCCGGCCAGGTGATCAGGTCAAAACGATAAAATGACGACCCGTTTTCAGTGAAGATTAGGTGGCGCATATTCTCATCATCCTGAAGAACGTCCATTGTGTGATTTTCTACATCCTTCAGAAATCTTTCTTCATTGCACTTGTTCATGTTGTTTTCCTTTAGTTGTACATTATTTAGTTTCAGCTTCGGGGCGAAACTCTAAACCCTTGCACCAGCAGTCGTGATCGTAGACTTCCCAAAGCTCATTATTCTGTTTTTTCAGGTGGCTAATTTCTAGGTTTGCATCCTCCAGCCTCCCGCCCAAAATGATTGACCAAATCCACAAGGCGACAGCAACAAACGCCATGAAACCGACCATCAGAAATACCGCAACAGGGTCCATCTATAATTCACTCCCGGTACAGGATTACGCCATAGCCAGTTTTTTACGCTGCCGAGCGGGAATGTGGTCGGGCTTGGCTGATCCTTTATGGCGAGAATTGAACGCGCACACCTTCCCGTCAATCAGCCCGCATGTGTAAGCAGTTTCCGCCCACGAAGCCAAGCGGCGGGTGTCAATCTGAGGGCCAACCCTTGAGTGCAGGATTCCTAGCCAGTAAAAGAACTTCTTGCCTTTCATTTATGTTCTCCAGGTATATGATCGTTACTTACGCTTACGGGCGATATGCCCGGAAACCTCTCTGTTCCATTCTTTTTGCGCCGCCAACGCGTCAGCCCAAGAGCGGAATTTCGGTGGCGGTCCACCACCTTCGGGGTGATAAACCTCGTAAGGAAATCTAGCCAGATCACGCCGCTCTATGTCTGCGTAAAGCTGGTCCAGTTCCTCTACTGTCTCCGGTATCTCCATAGCGTGAACCTCGTACATTTCGACTCAATAATTCGCGTAAGGGTCGTCATAGTTGCTGAGGCAATCCCGACACAAGGCGTGCTCATAGGTCGGGTGGCCCTTACGAACCCAAAGATCCTTGCTTACAAAATGCCCGCAGTCATGGCAGCGAGTGTGGTGCTCCGATGGCTTTTTGGGCGTCAAGCACTCAACGCAAAGATTGCTCCAGAGTGACCCGGTAGGACTAAATGGCCTTCTACAGTCATCGCAAATCTGTGTTTGTGTTGCCTGATCCATAAAGGAAACCTCGTACAATTCTTCCTCTTCGTGCTTTGGTTCAGATTGAACCTAGTTGAGTCATCGCCTCGATGAATGGGAAATCATCTTTCCGGAATTTAACAAGTTTCCAGTGGTAGTGTTGGGCGGCGTACTGCATGTCTGTGCCCATAAAGGCGCAATCGATCTGGACCTTGCATCCCTTATATCTCTCCTGCATTGCTCTCAGCTCTTCCGGATTGCTAATTTTCCCGGCTTCCAGTATCGAGTGGGCACCTTTGTTTGATCTGTGGCAGACAACAAACGGTGAGGAGTCTTCCAGTTCGTCGACTAAAATGGTGATCTGTCCTGCAAGCCAGCGGTGCGCATCCTTTGCTTCGGAAAACACGGTGCGAAGAGTGTTGGCCGTCTCCTCAGAAATGATCCCAAAATTAAGTAAGTGCATGATGCCTGTATGCGGTTGAGTATTTTCCTCTAGGCAGGTGGCAAGCAAGGCATCATAGAGATCTTTGATTTTTTGCTTCTCCAGGTTTTCCAATAACGACTTCTTCAAGTTGAGTGCTCCCGTTGGGTGATGCGATTGGATTTTAGTCAAACCATTTATCGCGTATACGACGCTGGTGCTCTTCCACCTGGTGGCGTTTCTTGGGGTCAATGCCCTTGGTAACGGCAGACTTTTTATTGCTGTCGTGCTGGCCGTAAGGGCGATTGATGACGAAGGGTGCTCCTCTTTTTGCACTCATGTTGTAGCTCCTGCTGTTGGGTGTTCTGGTTGACTGGTGGGCATTGAGGGATGATGCTCAATGCCCGTGGTGCGCTCTAAAATCCTGGCGGCATCCACTGCGCAGCGGCTTGGGCCTGTTCCTCGCTCAGGCGATCATCGTTGCCGTTGAATACGTTCTCTAGCTCCTCAGCCAGGTCGCCCTTCTTACGTTTTTCGGCCTCCGCTTCCCATTCGGCGGGCAGGAACTGTTTGCCCAAATCGATCAGGATGGGTTTGCCAACGCGCTCGAGGAAATTCTTCTTGGTTGGGCTCCAGGTTTGGTGCCAGTCGATTTCCATTTGACTGATCACCTCTTCGGTGATGTCGCTGCCGCTTTTGTTAACCAGGGAGACGTTGAGCAGGGTGGCGGTGCAGTAGGCGACCATATCGGCTTTGACATCCGCGTCCATGGCTTGAAAGGCGCGAAATCGCTCTGCGTCGCCATCGATGTGGATCCACTCCATCATGGTGCCGGCAACGTTCTGTAGGTGCTCCACGGCGTCACTCTCCGCAACGGTGGGGTGCTGGTCAGCATTAAAGGTTTGTGTGGTCGACAGGCTGATGGGTTGGCTCCACCACTGCGGGCCTAGTACGTTGTAGCAGAGGGTGTAGTGCAGTAGGTCGGCGGCCAGTACCGGGTGGCGAGCTAGGTGCGCCTGTGCGATCGTGCGGCGTGTTTCTCCGAGATCGCTAACCAGGGCCTTGGAATACTCGTTGAGCTCTTCGGTCGCGGTCTCGGTAGGGGGGCTGAATTCGGTGTTGTCGGTGCTCTCTTCGCCGTTGTCGGTACCGGTCTGGAGTGCTTTCAGTGCTTGACGCTCTGGGGTGCGAACGCGGCCCATGTGGAATTCAGGTTCGCCATTCCGGCTCAGCGTAACGATAAAGCCAGCCAGTGCCATCTCTTCGGGTTTGAACATAAGCTCTCGTTCGATTTGCTCATCCAGCTGGTATACCTTGGCTTCGAGCTCCTCCATGTGCTGCTGTTCTTGGTCGCTGAGATCTTCCCAGCGCTCCTCAAGTTCCAGGAATTCTTCGTCCAGCTTTTGGCGCTCGGCAGTCAGTTCGGGTTTTGGCGTGCCGGTGATCGGGGCCATGTTGGCTACGTAGTTGTGCTCCGGAAGCTTGATGTGCGTTTCGTGCCAGAGCCAGCCGTCGGCGATCTCCTCAGCCAGTTGCTCAAGCTTTTCGATCGCCAGTTGGTGCACAAGCTCGGGTTGATTTAAATAGCTGACGTCGCCAAACAGGTCGGAGCTGACGGTGCCGCCAAGTTTTTTGTACCGGCGCATATCGATAAATCTAGCAATGCCGTCATTGCTTCGGATGCTCTCCAGTGTTAGGCGTTGGCGGATGTGGTGGGCGTCGGGGGCAAAGTTGTCATTGGTAAAGTACTCCAGGACTTCGACCTGCTTCTCGTGACTTTCTTCTACGGTGAACGCTTTCACGGCGTCCAGGTCTAGTTTTTTATCCCGATAAGCTTGGATGATCTCGGGTGCAGCTCCGGCCAATTTCAGGCGCTGGCGTACGTGCTTTTGAGTGACGCCAAATCGTTCGGCGATTGCCTTGATGGTGGCGCCAGTGCGTTGCAGTGCCTGGTAGGCTTCGAATTCGTCGGCCGGGTGCATGGCTGCCCGGTGGGTGTTTTCAACAATCGACAGCTCGATGGCCTCAGATTCGGAGGCGGCGACCTGGCAGGGTACTGTGTCGGTGCTTTTGAAGTGCTTCTCTTTCACCAGTTTGGCGAGGGTGTCGTAGCGACGGCCGCCGGCGACAACCTCAAAGGTGCCCTTTTTCTTGCCAGGGAAAACGATCAGATTCTGCTTGATGCCGTGTGCCTTAATGGAGGCTTTCAGCTGATCGTCTTCGGCTTTGGTGGCCTGGCTCTTGCGCTGGTTAAGTTGCGAAGGGCAAAGCTGTTTGATCGCAATTTGTTGAGTGGTTTCGCTGGTCATGGTGGTTTCTCAGTGTGCGGGTTGATCGGTGCTCAGTCCCCAGTCGGCCATTTGGTCCAGTAGGGCTTTGCGTGAGGCTGAGTCGAGTTTTGCACGGGCCATCCTGCGTGATTGTCCGGTGCAGTCGCTGGGAGGTGGTGTCAGTTTGGGCTTGGCAAAGTTTGGCATTTCGTAGCCTTCGGGATCGGCGATGATCTTCTTGACCTCTTTGAAGCCCTTCTCGGTGAATATTGCGATGCGGTATTCCCGGTTGATCTGTTTGTTGGCTCCGGAGCCGTAGGTGAGCGTTTTGACGTATGCCCACTGCATGTCCTTGATCTGCTGGCGTGGCAGATTGTGGTTGCCGTGCAGGCCGTTTTTTTTGTCGGTGTCCAGGAAGCCGGCTTCGCGTAGGTGTTGCAGGAGTTTCACCTTTGAAATGCCCAGTAGTTCACTGGCGCTGTCTGCGTCGTGGTGTCCTGCGGGTAAGTTCAGTTGTCTCTTTTTCATGGTGATCCTCCTGGTGCCATTTACGCGGCAGGTCGGTGGCGAAGCTCCAGCCCCATGTCTCTGAGCTTGGACAGGAGCTCGTCTTGCGTGCTGTTGTTGGTGATGACGAAGTCAACATCTTCCTTTGGTTTGAGTGCGGTTTCGCAGCTCAGGGGGTGTCGATCTTCTGTGGACTCTTGGTGCAGGTGAATGATGGTGCCACCCTGTTGGCGTATCCACTCAGCTTCCGATTCGGTGGTGATCTCCATAAAAATTTCACCGCTGAACAGGTGCTTGTGCATAGAGTTCGGGTTTCGGAACTCTCGGAAAATCATGTTGAGCGCGTGGTTGGGATTGAGTGAGTTCAACATTTTTTTCATGAAGCACATAAACTCACACTTGGTCATGGCGATTTCCGGGAATCGGTGGTCGGGTGAGTGTGCCTCGAAATCGTAGAAATTCATGTTGAGCGCGCCCGCGCAGGCCATCTGTACAACCTTGGAAATGCGTACCGCGGCCAAATCAAGCGACTTTGCCAGTGTTTCGGCGGTGGCCCGAGTAGGGGTGTGCGATAGGCCGTGCAAGCCAATCAAGATCCTTTGCTTTTTCATGCTGAGTGCTCCGTGGCGGTGTGAAGCGGTTGCCCTTCTAACAGCAGGGTCCCTGTGGTGTTCTCCCAGGCAAGCTCTGGGGGGTGGATTCGAAAAATGGTGAAGCTCTGCCGGGTGCGAGCTCGCGCGCGGTTGTTAAGGCGTCGGCCTGTGTTCGGGTTGCGGCGCGATCGGTTCCGGAATCGCATCTTGTCGTCTTCCTCTTCTTGCTGTTCGGTGTTACTGGCGGTTGCCGGCATTGAGTGGGTGGTGATAGCGCCAAGGCCGATTAGCCAGGCCAGTGTGATGCAGGCCAGTCGAAGGAATCCGTTTTCAAAGCATTTAACGATTAGGCTGGGGCCAGTGTGGGACCCACATTTGAAGTGGACCTCTTTGCGCAAGTGCTTAACGGTGGCTGGCGCGCAGTTCATGAGCTCCGAAGCTTGCTGGTCCGTGAACCCGTTGCCGGTGTAGAGCAGGGCTTCGGCCTGGCGTTTCGGTAGGCCGTCGGCGATGAGGCTGCCAAGTTGGTAGCCTGTGTCGCCGGCACGGGTCATTCTGAGCTGAGTGGCCACAATTCAAACCTCAGGGGTAGAAGGGTTTGATTAGCCAGTCGATAACGATCTTGCGGCTGTGGGGGTTCAGCGTGCTTACTGCGTCAACGACGTCAAAGCCATAGCGTGTGTTGTCGTTGAACCATACCGCAGCAAAGAACTTGGCCAGCTGTACCTCGCCGCTACTCATGACCCCCAGCTGGCGCTCAAAGTCCTCAAGTTTCAGGTCGTTGGTGTCCTGATCCCATAGCCTGGCAATCCGAGGGACTTTATTGATCATGGCGTAGAAGAGTTGGTGGTTGTCCATCGGTGTCTGGTCCTATCTACAAGTTTATTTGTAGATAAATATATACAAGAATATTTGTAGGTGTCAACAAATAGTTTTGCTTCTGTTGAATATGCTGGGTAAGGGGGTATCTTTAGTGGGGGTCTGACTAAGGGAGTGGTTGCTATGTTCGCCGTTGCGTACGCCTATTTACGGAAATTCGTCTGTATTTCTCTTTCGCTTTTGTTTGGTATTGCCGCGATATCTTCAGTGGGTGATGGGGATTATGCATTCGTGGCTTTCTCTGGTTTTTTATCAATGTTGCTTTTCCTTGTCCGTGAGGGGGAATTCTGGTGGATTGGAGATCAAGAGCTACGCCAGGCCGCAATTAAGGTGGGATTGAAGGGGCATTGGAAGAAGTTGGAAAAGTGGAGGAAGGCTGGATATGAGGCTGTAGATGATTGGTATTTTGATGAGCCTTCTGAATCTCAGTTGTCTCGGCTGTCAGATATGTCAATTCGGCTTCGTAAGGGTATGACGAAAGGCCAGGCTTCAGATCTGATAGGTCTCGGTGAAGTGCCAGGTCATGAGTCTTTGGAGGTTCTTAGGTTTTTTGACTGGCCAAATGATGTTCATAGTGAGACCGAGCGAAGGATGGCTATGCGCCTGCTGTTCAAGGAGCCTGAGAATTTGTCGAAATGGGAGGGGGAGTGTGAGTCTAGAGAGCGAAAGCGGTTAGATGCTCCAGCCACTCAGATGCAAAAGGAATTCTATCGGTTTGTGGGGAAGGGGGTTCCAAAGGGATTGAGGTTTGGTCAGGCTGAGGAGTTTGCTGCAGTGGAGGCTAGGCGACTGAGTGAGTCCAAGTTGGAGGAGTGGGATGCTTTTGTCGATATCTGGGATAGTCTGTCTGATCGTGATGAAGCTCAAGACTGCTACGGTGTTAAAAAGGTGTCTCTCCCAGTATTCAAAGCAGCATTGAAGGCATTAGACGAAGAGTCCGTCGCTCATGATGTCGATGAGATGGACGGCTGGCGATCTGGAGATCCACAGATTGTTGCGGACAAGGTCATCGAAATGAACCCTCAGATGATCTACATTGAGGAGAATTAAGCGACGCCAGACACAATCTGGTTCTATTTGATGTTGCGACTGATCGTTGAAAGCACGGCAATGGTGACAACACCCAAAATTCGGTGCTTTTGCGGATCGAATGTGATGCTATCGTAGGTTTGCTTGCGTGGGGTTAGGTAGAGTTTTCCTGCCTCCCGCTTTATGGTTCGGCATACTACGTCTTCCCCTAATTTAACTACTACTCTTGTGCCTTCATCTGCGTCAGGTGAGGTGACTGCATTCTCGATTGCTGATTCTCTAGGGTCAACAACAATAATTGCTCCATTTGGGATTGTAAGGAGGGTGCTGTCGGCCATGCTGTCGCCGCGCATCTTCAGTCCAAATGATTCATATGTTGCGTATTCCGGGTCTACCCAGGTTTCAGCGGAGGGTTTGGATTCGTTAACTTTGTCGGCCTGATCCCAGCTGAAGACTGGTACGGGGATGATCGCAGGTCTTGATGGAGAATCTGGGGCGTCTGGGTTCGAGTTGTCAGAAAAGTGCATACTTCCCTCGCCGGTCTCAAGCCACTGCGGGTTTATTTGCAAGACGTTAGAGATGCGAGCGTTGTGGCTTGAGCCTTGGGCCTTAGGGGAGCACAGATACTGAATGGCTTGGGGTTTGACGTCGATCCTTCTTGCAAGCTCTGACTGTGCCAAGCCTCTCTCCTGTAGGGCTCTTCTTAGGCGGTCGCTGTAAGTTTCTTTTGCCATTTCTCAATATTTCACTGAATTTACCTAATTCTACAAAAAACTTTGTTATTTTGTTGCCAAGAATTTTTGTTGACTGCCCTGCAAAATATTTTGTAGCCTAGTGTTCCTAGCGGAGGCAAGTATGTCGAAAGATGCGTTACTCACGGCCATTGATAGGGCTGGCGGACAAACGGCGTTGACCAAAAAGATCAATCAATCGATTTGTGAGCTTGAGGCTCAAGGCTTCTATTTTTCCGAATCGGCTCCTCGTCCTATTAAGCAGGCAAATATTTGGGCTTGGCTGCAGGTAGTGAAGGGGCCCGTTCCTCCTGCTGAGTATGTGATTCCAATCGAGCTTGCAGTAGGGGTGTCTCGTCATAGTCTGAGGTCGGACGTATATGGTTCTTCTCAGACGGCTGCATGATTGAATAAATTAGCTCAAGCTTTTGCAGGTCTTCGAATGGTGTGCTTTTTCCGATCTTCATATGTGGAGTTATCTGTTTCGTTAGAAGTGTCCATAGTATGACCAAGGTTGTGAGGGGTTGCCTCTGCTCAAAGGGGCTGGGAATTCATACAGGAGTCTGTTGGTGAGTATCGATAAAGAGATGGTTCGCCTGAGGTGTGTAGAGGCTGCGGCTCAATGTGCCGAGCGGGGGGTTGAAATCGAGGTGGTGTTAGAGGGGGCTGCTGCCATTGAAGCGTATGTTAATGGCAGCTCAGTTGCCGATATTACAGAAGCGCTCGATGAGGTTTCGGTAAAGCGGGATCTTGCCGCTATTGGGTTAGTTTCAGGAGGGCCTGGTTAACTTGTTTTAGGAGTTTGAGTGCCGCGTAACTTGATTGGTGGGTGTTTTTAACAGGCGAAAGAGCAAATTTCAATGGGGGAAATTATGGGTGTCTTGGGCGGTCAGGTAGAGGAGAAGCCGAAGCAAGGTGGTGGGTCTGATAGCTTTCGAGAGGGGGAGGCTTTTGTCAGTGCCTCGTTGGAGGGAGAGGAGGTGGTACTCCGTCTCCCAATATCCAGTCTTCGGCATGGCAATACCTACCTAATCAATGATAAGAGGTATTGCACCCCTACTGCTGTGCAGATTGATGCTACGGGAAGGCTAAGAGTGGTGGGGCTTAATCGCTATCCTGCGCCGATTTTCCCGTAATCATGATGTGCATCATTGGTGTGCCTGGCTCAAAGGGGTCTGTCCCGACGCTAAAGCAGCGATCGGTAACGGTGCAGGCGATCATATGCCCGTTGTGTCTCATGATTATGCTATCGCCCGGTACGGGGACTGGCTTTTCGGCTGGCCAAGGGGCGTCAACAATGGTGTCAGTGTTAATCGTTACTTTCAATTTCATATGGATTGAATCCTTTCTTGTTGGTTCGTTGGTGTGGGAGCTGATGAGCTTACAACAGGAAGGCGTCACCTGCCCAGTGGTGAGGGTGCTGGGCTGCCAGCTAACCTAAACAGGAGGTAACAAATTTGAATTCCTGGAAGTGGAATGAGCTGGAAGAGCAGGCGTTAGATGAGTTGAACAACGCTCACGCGGAAAAGCTCTATTTACGTGGTTTGAGAAAGCGAATGGACTATTCCACGGGCTTGGTGGGGGCGACTCGGGAGAGTCGGGTAAAAATGGACTGGCTTGTCTGGTTAATGCATGAGGAGGTCTCTGCAGGGAGCCAAAGAGTACCCTATGTGGCAAGTCCTGATAGCGTGCGGTGGTTGTTGACTTTGTTGGAGCGGGCGGGTCTCGTAGAGCGGTTGCGCAAGAAGCGGCGCAATGACTCCATGATTTTTCGACTGCCTTTGGCGTCAACGGGATTGGTCCGTCCTCAGGAGGAGCACCGAAGGAGCCCCGAACAGGAGCCCCGAACGAATAACCATAGATTCCGGGGGCTGCCGGGTGAGGAGCGCCGAACGGTTTTCACCGAGGAGCGCAGTAATACCGGTATATCCGGTATTACTACTACAGGTGATAATAAAATATATCTAGATGGGGCTGTGGATAAGTTTTTCAGCGGCCCAGAATATTCTCCGATGAGTCGCGAGTGGAAGGTTGATCAGGGTGCTCTGGATTATCTGTGCATGGAGTACGGTTTCGACGAAAGCTTTCTGCGTCAGCGATCAGAAGATTTCAGAATTTACTGGTTGGAGCGAGGTGGTGGCTGCAGTAGCTGGAGTGTGCGCTTTGTCGAGCATGTGCGATATCAATTGCTGAATCGGCGTGATCCGGAATTTCGAATGGCAGCCCGGCTGCGAGTGTGACGGAAAACAAAACCTTGGGGGAACTATGCTGCGATTATCGAGGCGGGACCTGTACGGCTCGTTGGAGCGTTGTTATCAATTGATGGCGGGTGTTGTCAGGGAAAAATCTGGTGATGACTTTGGTGGCGGCTGGAAGCCCAGCGGCCAACTGTCTTGCCAGTTGAACATGGCGCTTGCTTCGAAGGTGATCGGCTATATCGATAACCGTTTGCCAGAAGGGGCGGCGGAATATTATCGGTGGGTGTTTGGCGGGGATATCAACGGTGGCGATGTGCTCTGTTTTCGATTGGCCAATTACAGCTGGGCAGAGACTGAGGAGCTGCTGAAGGGTAGAAGGCTCTCGGTGCGTGATGGGCTTTCGGCGCTCAGGGTCTGTGTACCCTATGAGGTGAGGTATCGGGTCCACAATCGCGGCCGAAGCAATTACTCGGTGTCGACGTTGTCACAGGTGCTGGGCGTTGCTGAAAGCTCCTTTAAGCGCAGCTATCAAGAAACCTGGGAGAGTATGGTTCGAGCAGTGCTCTTGCTGGGGGAGGCTCACGACCGGCCATTGGAAGAGTTTCTGGAATTGCTGCTCAACGAAGAACTCGTTGAAGATTCCGATGAAGATCGATCAAAGAAGATTGCCAGCGCTAAGGGGTTTGCCAAGCGTCGACGTGAGGATTTCAAAAGCGCTGATCAGTCAGCGCCTCGAGTGAATCACGTTGGCGGGAATGTTACGATCGATGAGGAGGTGACGGCTGAGGATGTTAATGCTTACCTGGCGCGTGGTGGGGTTATCCAGGTGGTTGATGAAAAAAATCAAAAAAAGGGGTTGACCAAACTGCCCCGGCAAAAGTAGGCTATTCGGCAAGCTAGAGATAAGTGACTCCGCAGCCCGCACAGCAATGTAGCGGGCTGTTTTGTTTCTGGCTGGTTGTGTTTTCTCTCTTGTGATTCTTTGGTCATCCTGTACCTGGGCCGCTGCTGGGCAACTTGCAGCGGTTTTTTTATGCGTCTAGATCTTTGCGTTCAGCGTTTTCTGCATGGCTCCGATTCAACGTTGGGGGAGCTCTTCATCGCGTCGACGTTTTTTTGCTTTACCTGCGAGGACGAATTCAGATCTGAAAAGGTGCCAGGTGAAACGCGTATTCCTGAGGGAGAATACGAAGTCAAATTGCGGACGGTTGATTCCCCGATGAATCAACGTTATGCCAAGCGATTCGATTTTCATGCCGGCATGATGTGGCTACAGGACGTCCCAAATTTTTCAAACGTTTATATCCATGTGGGCAATACCGATGATGACACAAGCGGTTGTTTGCTTGTCGGCTTGGGTGCTGAAACGTGCCTGGGTGGTGGTGCTGTTCTACAGTCTGTTGCTGCGTACAAACGGCTTTATCCGATCGTTGTTGAGGCGATAAGGGCTGGTCAGAAAGTCTTCTTAACCATTCGTGATAAGGCATAGGGATTGGTATGAGCGGTGCTGAGGCTGAGATTAAAAGGCTTGATGATCGACTCGAGCGCATTGAGGGAAAGCTGGATCAGGTGATTCGACTGGAGGAGCGTCAAAACAATCTACAGGACGAAGTAACCAGGGCGTTCGGGCGAATCGAAAGGGTAGAGGATCGGGTCCGTGCGGTCGAAATTGAAAACTCGTCGGAGCGGGTGAAAACCGGTACCAACGAATATGGGTTTCGAGTGATTATCGGCATTGGCTGTACCGTTGCCAGCGGGCTTCTGGTATGGCATTTCAAGGGGGTGTGATATGAAAATCGTGTTCATGTTGTTTTTCTTGTCGTTAACCGCGTGTGCGGTGACGTCCAATTTGCTGAGTGCCTGCGTGGGCTCTCCTGTGGAGTGTGCTCGAGTTACCACGGGTGCAATCGAAACGGCCAAGACCGTGGCGGATGCAGCCAAGGGGTCTGAGGATCAGCCTGCTGACGCTGGAGGCGAGCACAATGAACCAGAAGCCGACGCACCTTGATCTCGCGCTCAGTAGCGAGCTGAGCTACAAGCGGGCCACGTTTATGGTCCATGAGGTTGAGGTGCTGATACAAAAGTTTGAGCGCTACCAGGTGGTGGCGTTTCGCGGTACCGAGTTTTCCGGATTGTGGTCGCGTGGTGGCTTCTGGGACGTTCTTCGCGATCTGCGGGTGTGGCCGGTGGGTTACCATGGTCTTCGTGGGCATGCCGGTTTCTTGCGGGGCGTTCGTCTGATCGAAAAGCCATTGCTAGAGGGGCTTGATCGAAAACTGCCGGTTTATGTAACGGGTCATTCATTGGGCGGCGGTCTGGCGATTCCGGCGGCTCGATTGCTCGACCGCAGTGGCTTTGTTGTGGCTGAGCTCGTGACGTTCGGTACGCCGCGGTGCATCAGTAAGGGCTTTGAGTATTTTGGTCATATATCGGTGACTGAGTACGAGTTCGGTAATGACATAGTCCCGACGCTGCAGTTTTGGACGAATCGCCGGCATTTGGATCGGACGCCGATTGGTAGGCGTCGTAGTTTGAATTGGCTCTGGGGGCGGACCTGGAGTGACCATGATTTGTCGTTGTACATTGGTTCGCTCTCGGGTCTAGGGTAGGTGTATATGCAAGTTGAAGAGTTAGAGCGCAGATTGCAGAGGACAGGACAGGTGAGGACCCGCCAGCGCTTTACCCTGGATGACGGCCGCGTATTTGATAGAAACGTTAACGCAGCGACCGAATCAGAATTGGCTGATCATGTGTCAGCCGCTGGCGCGAGGCTAGAAGCTCGGGTGGCGGAACAGGATGCGAGCGAGGCGGTGGCGCAGGGGGTGTCGACTGCCTACCAGACCGCAACTCTGTTCCAGGTTCAATACGCCTGGTTGCAAAAAGGCTTCAATGAAACCGATCCGGTAACGGCGTACGACATTCTCAAAGAGGTGGCGCCCGCGGTTCTTAGTCTTGGCTACACCGCCGCGCAATACGCCGTTGCCTTTGGCTCCACCGAAGAGGAAGCGCAACGGCTACTCGATCGCTGGGCATACCTCGATAGCAGATCTGATACTGAAATCGAAGCCGCCAGGGCTCTCAAGCAAGGTGATCTCTGATGGGGTATTTTTACGTCAGCAGTGTCATCGGCGGGCGCACTACCGGCGGTGCGCTTACCAAACAGACCGGCAGCTTCGCCTCACTTGGCGCGGCCAACGTCTATGCCTCTTACGCCGATGCTCAAGCGGATGGCTATGGTTCTGGGGATATTATGTGCGTTTCCGAGGATCATGATGAATCCGCGTCCGGTCTGACGTTGACCGGTCCTCAATCCGGGGACGGGGGACAGCTGATTTGTGTGGATGACGCAAACTGCGACACTCCAGTTAAGGCGAGCTCTAAAAATTTCCAACATACCGGCGGCGGAAGTTTCTTGACCTACGACGGCATTTTTTACATGTGCGGCCTGTGGTCGAAGGCCGCCAACGATATTGTAATAGCTTCCACGAATACGTTTAGCATGAGCGAAGATTGCACCTTCGAAGCTGATGGAAGTTTTGACCGATGCCTGAATATTTCCGCTGACGGCGGGTACCATTTGGCCATTAACCCAACGTTTAAGGTCAACAATACGGCTGCTCATTTGATCGGAATTGGCGGCGGAAGTGTCATTGATGTCGTAGGCGGTAGTGTAGATGCTGCCGTTAAGCCTGCTGCAGTATTTGGTGATATGGGCACAAGGGGCTTCACGTCAAGATTGGATGGCGTTGATTTTACGAACGTTACAAATTACATCCTTGAGGATATTGGCGGTACGATCGGATCTGATGACAATATCAGTGTCAGGATGCGGGGCTGTAAGGTCGCATCAGGTTTAACGGCCTTCGTTGAAGAAGAATTCACCAACTACACTCACCGCTTTGAAGCTTATAACTGCTCGTCCGACAGTGCGGCCGCCGAGTATCAGTTTCATGTTCAAGGTTATGGCGGATACGTTGACGATCAAGACGATGCGGGCATTCATCGCGATGAATCGATGGCTTTCCCTGGTGGAGAAAAGGTCTCGCTTCACTGTGTAACGAATGGAATGGCTAGCTTAGCGACGCCTTTCTTTTTCGATTTGCCTGACTGGGCCGTTGATCTCAGCAACGCATCAAGTAACAAGTTGCGAGTTTATCTGGTGAGTACGGACTCTCTAACGGATTTGGATTTTTGGTTGCGAGTAATGTTCCCTGACGGTACCAACAAGAATTTATGGAATCACGCGGATACTCGCAATCCAGATAGACTTGCCACAGTTGGTGTGACGTTAAGTTCGGACACGGGATCGACCTGGAAAGATGGCGCAAGCCCATTGACGGGCTACAACCTGTATTACATTGATATTGATACTAGCGTCATCGGGAACGGTGGTGCTAACAGTGTGCCCAAGCTTCGTGCGTTCGCAGCTAAGCCGAATGCAGTGATTTACCTTTGTACTGACATTGGGGCTTTGGCAGCCTGATGGCAAAGCGCATTGTCAATGGCGGGATCGTTGGTGTCCCCGATGGTCAAAAGCGTATTGCCGGTGGGGCAATTTTTGCGTCCCCATCTGCAGGGGGTGAGGAAATAGCACTGGAGTCGACAGTGTTGGGTGAATCGCTAGTCTCTGCGGATTTGTCAGTGGCTATTCAACTGGCGGCTGATGTTGCTGGTGGGGCCGATGTAAGCGCAGCCCTCACCTCGGTAGACATTCTGCTCAGCGCGATTGTGGTCGGTGAGGCATCGGCCAGTGCCGACCTAGCGACGGGTATCAATCTGAATGCGTCCTCTACGGGGCAGTCGACGACTCAGGCAAGCTTACAAGCGTTGATTCAACTAGCGGCTGCCATGGTGGGCGATTCATCGGCGACGGGCAGCTTAACCACAGGAGTCAAGCTGGGGGCCTCTGTAGCGGGGTCCAGTGAGGTTCAAGCAGATCTGCAAGCGTTGATACAGCTGGCTGCCTCTTTGTCTGGTAGCTCTACCGCCAATGGTGAGCTCTCGTCAGCGGGCCTGTTTGCAGCGGCTATTAGTGGGTCGTCGGCGGTAACCGCAGACCTAATGACGTCCATTGAGATGGCGGCCACAGTAGCTGGGCAGGCATCCGCTGGTGGTGATCTGACGGCCAGTATTCTGCTGGCGGCTAATGTTGAAGGGGTCTCTACCGTTGTTGGTGATCTGCAGGTGGATGCCAACCTACTGGCTGCCGTGGTTCGTGGCGAGTCGTCGGCCATTGCTGAATTGACGACGCAGATCAACCTGGTGGCGAGTGTTGATGGTGAGGCGCAGGTGTCCGGGGTATTGATCTTGGGTGAAGCGTTCCCGGATCTGGACGGCATTATCACGATTGAGTCTACAACGCCCAAGTATGAGCTGACTTCGAAGACTCCCACATTTACCATTCATTGAGGAATAGGGCATGAAATCTAATTGGTTGGAAGATGAGATTGTTAAGCATATCTACCGAACCGGTACGTTTGCCAAGCCGACCGCGATCCACGTGGGTCTGATCGTCGCGAACAAGGGGCGCTGGCAGGCCAATACTGCGTATGCCCTAAATGACGTCATTGTCCCTTCGGTGGACAATGGCCACATCTACATCTGTACTACGGCTGGAACCTCAGATGCCAGTGAGCCGACCTGGGGTACGACCAAAGGTGGGACGACCAGCGACAATGCTGCGGTCTGGACTGAAATGTCCCTGCTCCTGAAGGCTGATACCGGATCGACCATACCGGAGGTTTCGGGCGGTTCCTACGCGCGGGTGCAGCGTGATCCTCTGGACGCTAATTGGGATAACCCGACGCCGGGTGATATCGACAACGCGGCCAGCATTGATTTCGCCGCTCCGACGGGCGACTGGGGTCTTGTGGTTGGGTTGTTTACGGTTTCAGCGGCGGCGGCCGGTAATATCTATCATATCGGTGTATTGACGAACGCCAAGAACGTTAACAATGGCGATGCGGCCCCGTCCTTTGGGGCTGGTGCGTTGACCTTTGGTGAGAGTTAATTGTGATCGAGACCGTCTACAAGGGGACCAATGACCCCAACTCGATCAGAGTGTTCAAAGCTGACGGCAGCCCGTTTGACTTCTCGCTTGTCGATCGCATGACGCTCTCGATCTCGGGCATGGGCGTCGTTGCCGATGCTGATAGTGAATCCAGCCTAATTAAATGGCAGGGCGGGGAGGAAGGCGAGATTATCTTCAATCTCAACGAGCTCAACATCGCTCACGGCCAGAAACTCTACGCAACCCTGCGTGTATTTGATCCTGGCCATCCCAAGGGGCAGGTGTTGATCAATGGTGCCGGCGTCGAGACCATCGTGCCCCGCGATCCCGAGAGGGTGCTTGAGCTCTGGTTCATAGACCCCGACGCCTAAGGGGGGTGGGTCTGGGTCCTCCCTGGCGATCCGTGACATACGGGTGGCAGGCTCGCAAATTTCCATCAAAAGTTTATTCCTATGGGGGGTTGTCATGGCTTCGGTTGTCTCGCTTGACGATGAGGCTACTCAGGCCGGATTGGCTGAGCTCGTTGGTGTTAGCCGTCAGGCTATCCAGAAAAACGCCTCCAAGGTTGGGCTCCAGATGGGAGGCACCTACCGTGAGTGGTTGCTGATTTACTGTGAGCACATGCGAACCGAGGCCGCCGGTCGCGCCAACGACAATGACAAATCTCTTGCTGAGCAGCGGCTGAGAGAGTCCGAACAAAAAACGCTTCAACTGGCGATCGCCAACAACAAAGAGCTCGACAATCTTGTGTTGTCGATCGACGTGGGTGGTGCGATCAATCGAGTCTTTTCAGATGTTTCAACGGAGTTGACGAACGCGGGTATCAAGATCCAGGAGCGCCTGGAGTCTGAGCTTTCGATCAAGATTGATGATGAACTTATCTTTGGCCCTATCGGCGATTCCGCAAAGAGCATTGCTGAAGCTGCGCGCCAATTTGGGGAGGATTTTAGTTCAGGCGTCGGAGACATTGGTGCCGAAATCGCCGGAGTCTACGGCTGATTGGTCACAAGAAAGTCTTCGTTTGCCCCGTGAGGTTGGGGCGTTTCAGACCAAGTTTGACCTGGACTACGGTCCGCATCTATACGGCATCTTTGCTGCGTTTGATGATCCGGAGATACCAGAAGTCTATTGCATGAAAGCGGCTCAGGTGCTGTGGACTACAGCGCTGATTGCCTACATTTTTAACCGCGTTTGTGGTCCTGGTTGTGTGATCCTGGGTATGTTCGCCAGCGACAGCCAGGCGCGAAAGTTCAGTCAAAAAAAACTGGAGCCGATGGGGAAGGCCACCCCTGAGGTTCAAAAGCTGGTTGACTTCACGACCAGTCGCCGGTCGGGTAATTCCATTCTTTCCAAACAGTGGGAAGGTGGATGGATGGAATTCTTTGGCTCGAATGCCGCCGGTAACATGAAGTCCACTACGGCGGATTTCGTATTTGTGGAAGAGCCGGACGATGCCAATGAAAACGTCGGCAACCAGGGTGATTCGATCAAGCTGCTGTTCGAACGGACGAAACGAGCGCGCCGACCAAAGAAAATCCTGGGAGGCACGCCGTCGGTTAAGGGTTTTAGCCGGGTTGCTGAACACATAGAGCGCTCTGACAAAAGGGTGCTGCCGGTCAAATGCCACGAGTGCGGTGAAGCCCATCCGCTCATGTTTGAGCAGCTATGGGGCTGGCAAGCGCCAGACAATCCGGAAAGTGAAAAGCATCCGATCTACGGGTTCCATCGACCAGAGCTCACAGTCTACGCGTGTCCTGGTTGTGGTACTGAATGGGACGATTTTCAACGTAAGGAAAACATCCGCAATACGGTCTATGACGCGATGGAAGCGGGGGACCCTTTATGTGGCTGGGTGCCTACTTCCAACTCACCTGGTGTGGCCGGTTTCACGGGTCTGAATGAGCTGTATAGTTGTTTGCCTGGTGTAGGCATGGCAGACATGGTTAGGGATTACCTGGAGGCGGAGCATTACGCCGACCTGGGTGATAACACCAAGAAAATTGTATTCATTAACTCAAAGCTCGGAAGGGCCTACGAGTACGAAGACACGCGTTCTGATGCCGATACTCTGCGCAAAGAAGCGAAGGCGGATCCAGAATCTCAACACGACGAGCTCATGTGTCCGGATCAGGGGCTCATCATCACCATTGGTATCGATGTTCAAGACGATCGTTTGGCGGTGGTTATCCGTGCGCACGGTCGCAAACGTCGAAGCTGGTTAATGTATGCTGACGAACTCTATGCCGAGAAGACCACGATTAATGACCAAGATGCTGTTTGGACTGCTCTGGATAAGTTGGTGTTCTCTCCTTTTGAGCATGAAAGCGGAGGAAGTATTTTTGCCTCTGCCATTACCATCGACTCCGGCGGTCATGCAACCGATGCCGTGTATGAGTGGGTGTCCACTCGAGAAAAGAAGTATCCGACGGTTGAGATCATGGCGGGTAAGGGATCGAGTTCAAAAACCGATCCGCCAGTTTTTGTAACGCCGTCAAAGACCCTCACACATAAAGATCCCAAGAAGCGGACCAAGGCTGACAAAAAGGGCCTCAAACTCTACATCATTGGGACTAACAAGGCTAAGGACTACGTCTCTGATCAGATGGCGCTGAACGCGAAAGGCGTCGGGCGTTTTCACTATTTCAACAGTGATCAGATGCGTGACGACTACTTTGATCAGTTGTTGGCCGAATCCAAAATCCCTGACAAAAGTGGTCGAAAAACATGGAAGCAGAAACCGGGATGTCCTTGCGAATTCTGGGACTGCGAGGTCTACGCCGAGCACGCCGCTCGTGCAGTCAATGTCCATACGAAGTCCGATAAGCAGTGGGATGAGATTGAGTTGAACATCAAGCAATCCGATCTATTCAGCGAGGCGCGTCCTCTGGAAGTGGTCGAATCTGAGCTGGAAGAGGCGCCGCGGCGCGAATCCAATTACCGAATCTAAGGCACGGGTTATATGTCGTATACACAACAAGACCTCAGGGACATCAGTGCGGCGATCGCCACGGGCGTTCTGCAGGTCACCATCAATGGGCGCTCCACTACATTTCGTTCCCTAGCTGAAATGATGCAAGTCCGGTCGATGATTGAGGACGCCGTGAACGGAGCCGGTTCAACCGGTGAAGACAGGGTTCTGAAAACCAGCTACAAGCGAGACTACCAGTGAAGCTTAATATTCTCGATCGCATTGTGATGGGGCTATCGCCGGAGCGCGGGCTGGCTCGGGTTCGTGCGAAGGCGTTGACGGATGTGTTGACGACCGAGGCAGGCTACGACGGTGCCGGCAAGGGGCGTGGCAATGAATGGATCCGCGGCAGTGACACCTCTCAGAATGCCGAGAATCGCGTTGCGCTCACGGCGCTTCGTTACCGACATCGTGAGTTGGCCAGGAACAATCCTTATGTTGCTTCTGTGATTGACAGTGCGGTTTCTCTGGTGGTTGCCGAGGGTATTACGCCATCGGCCAAAAACAAGAGTAAGGCCAAAGAGAAGTTGGCCAATGAGTTGATGCTTGAATGGTCGCAAAGCGTTCTGGCGGACGCTGACGGTCGATTGGACCTGTTTGGTTTGCAGGCGCTGACGATGCGGAGTGAAGTCGAGAGCGGCGAAGTGCTCGCGATGAAAAAGATCAAACGAATACCGGGCGTTCGGGTGCCTCTACAGGTTCGGTTGTTGGAGGGCGATTATCTTGACCACTTGAGAGACGGGGTGATCGAAGGTCGACGTGTGGTGCAAGGGGTTGTCTTCAATGCTGACGACTCCCGCTATGGCTACTACATCCATCGGTCTCATCCAGGTGATCGTGGGGTTTCTCCCGGTCAGTCGGCGTTGGTACGTGCAGAAGATCTAGCGCATGTCTATGAAGTGCGTCGACCGGGCCAGGTGAGGGGAATTCCGCGGGGCACTTCCGCCATGACGCGGGTGGCCAACCTGGATGACTTTCAGGATGCGCGCCTGAGGCAGCAGAAGATTGCGGCGTGTCTGGCGGCGTTTATCACGCAGGGCGAAAGTGGGAAGCTCAAAGGGGATCCGCTGCCTACCACCATTGAGCCGGCGATGATCGCACGGCTGGCGCAGGATGAGACAGTCTCCTATGCCAACCCGCCCTCTGTCAGTGGGCAGGGTGAGTTTATTGAGGGTGAAGAGCACATGGTTGCTCGGGGCTACGGTCTGAATCATCAGATTGTCACCGGCAATATTAAGGGAGCCAACTTTGCCAGTACAAAGATTGGTCGCTTGGAAGTGTACGGCAATGCTCGGCGCTGGCGAAAAACCATGCTCGTGCCTCAATTCTGTCGGAATGTGGAGCGTTGGTTTATCGAGGCTGCCGATATGGCTGGATTCGATATCAGCGGCACGACCTTTGATTGGGTGCCACCGCGTACCGAAATTCTAAATCTGCGTGACGATATCCCGGCTTTGATCAAGCAGTGTCGCGGTGGGTTCGGGAGTATTACCGGAATATTGCGTTCGCTGGGTTATTCGGACCCTGAGGCTGTACTTCGAGAGTGCGCGGAAGACTTTAAGCTCCTGGAGGATCTTGGTCTGGTGCTGGACTCCAATCCAGCTCAAACCAACCAAAGTGGCCAGCGACAAAGTGACGGTTCTACTCCGGCGGAGACGGAAGAGCCGGAAATAACAGAAAAACCAGAGGATGAACCTGATGAAGCTGAATAACTTATCTCGGGTGGTCGCGATGGCCTCCGGAGTGGTCACTGGTACACGTTGCGCCATAAACGGCAAAGGCGAGCTCCTTATCTATGGCGTTATTGGGGATTGGTGGGATGACCTTGATGCCGAAACTGTCGTTCGCCAGGCAGAGGTCGCGGTCACCGACGGGGATCTGGTGGTCCGGATCCACTCACCAGGTGGCAACCTGATGGAAGGTTTGGCCATCTACAACGCATTGAAGCGTTCTGAAAAGCGAGTCGTGGTTTATATCGATGGTATCGCGGCCAGTATGGGGTCGGCCGTTGCCTGTGCCGGCGACGTTGTTCGTATGCCGTCGAATGCCCTCTGGATGATGCACAAGCCGAGCCTGGCAGCGAGTGGCAATGCCGATGAGCTCCGAGAGATGGCCGATCAGATCGACATTCTTGAGGGCAGTTATGTTGATTGCTACGCGCAGAAAGGTAACCAGACGGCCGAGCAAATCACCGCGTTGATCAGTGATGGGAAGGATCACTGGCTAACGCCTCAGCAGTGCCTGGAAATGGGCCTGTGTGACGAAATTGTCGAGGACGTGGCGATCGCGGCGTCCTATCAACCAGCAAGTTTTCATAATCCGCCATCCGACCTTTGGAATGGATTGGCATCAACTGCAGCAGCCGCTGCGAAACCTACGAGGAAAACATCCATGAAATTTAAAGTGGTCGCAAAGAGTGGCGGCAATACTGCTATGGCTGCCAGCATCCTACAGCTTCTTGCCGCTGCGTTTTCGAGTGTCGATGACGCTTTGGCCAAGCTGAAAGGTATCGATAATGCCAAAGCGCTGATTACTGGTGAGGTCGAGGCCAGTGATGAGCAGCTGGGTGAGCTGGAGGCTGCTCTGAAGCCAAGTGAGCCTGCTTCCCAGCCGGTTCCCGCTGTAACTACCACCACTACGGCTGTTGCTGATTCAGTGGCCGCTGCGTCACAAGCTGTAGCGCAAGAGCGCAAGCGTATCGCTGATATTACTGAGATGGGGGCTAAATACGGACTCGAAACCGCTGTTGTGACGGCCTACATCAATGATGGCATTTCCCTGTCAACAGCTCGCGATCGTGCCCTGGATGTGGTGGCGCAGCGCAGTCAGTCGCAAATGCCGGCGCCGGGTGTGCGGGTGACTTCGATCGGTACCGAGGCGGCCAATGTCGCTATGGCGCAGGCGCTGCTGCACCGCTTTGATCCGGTGGCCTACAAGATCGATGACAACAGCAAGATGTTTGCGCATATGACGCTCATTGAGCTCGCTACCGCGCATTTGAATCTCAATGGTATCGATACTGCGGGCATGAGTAAGAGTGCTATTGCTGCTAAGGCGATGCACAGCTCCAGCGACTTTGCCGCCATTCTGGCGGATGTGGCTAACAAGACGCTGCGAGCGGGTTATGAGGCAGCGCCTCGAACGTTCACTCGTTTCTGTCGCCGTGTGACGGCGTCGGACTTCAAGGCCATCAATCGAGCGCAGTTGGATTCGGCGGGCGCTTCGCTCAACAAGGTCAATGAAAAAGGCGAATTCCGCCGCGGTAAGTTGACCGATGGGAAGGAGAGCTACGGGCTTGCAACCTACGGTGAGATTCTGGCGATCACTCGCCAGACTTTGATTAACGACGACCTTGATGCTCTGTCTCGCATCCCTATGATGCAAGGGGCGCAGGTGGCTGAAACCGAGAGCGAAGTAGTCTGGGATCTGATTCTCAGTGACGTCACCATGGGCGATGGCAAGGCGCTGTTCCACAATGACCACAAGAACACCGGTACCGGGGTGATCGCTGAGGCGGGTCTGAACACCATGCGCAAGAAAATGCGTACTCAGAAGAAGCTGGATGATAAAACGCCAATCAATCTCGCGCCTGCCTTCCTGATGGTGCCCGCGGCTCTGGAAACCACGGCTCAGAAGTTCCTGGCCTCGATCACGCCTGATCAGCCGTCCAGCGTAAACCCCTTCGCTGGCACCATGGAGCTGCTGGTTGAGGCGCGTTTGGATGGTGACAGTGAGGTGAAGTGGTACGGTGCGGCCAGTTCTAATCGCATCGACACCATTGAATACGCCTATCTCGAGGGTCAGGAAGGTGCCTACCTGGAGACTCGTCAAGGGTTCGATGTGGATGGGGTAGAAATGAAGGTCCGCCTGGACTTTGGTGCGGGCGTCATCGACTACCGTGGTCTGTATCGTAGCACCGGCGCCTAAGGGTTGCTCAATCGATAAATCGTGATTTCGCAGGGTCTGCTTAAGCGGGCCCGTTGATAACTGATAGAGGTGATCTATGAAAAATTACATTCAGCCGGGAAAGGTTGTGACGTTCACCGCGGCTGCGACCGTTGCTTCTGGTGCAGGTGTTTTGGTGGGCAGTCTGTTTGGTGTTTCTGTGGGCGCTGTTGCTAACGGCGCCGAAGGCGAAATGGAGACTGAGGGCGTTTATGAGTTGCCAAAAAATCAGGCCGATACGCCGGCTCAGTTTGCCGATGCCTATTGGGATGATACGAATAAGCGGGTAACTACTACTGATACAGGTAACACAAAAATCGGTGTATTCATGAAGGCCGATGCTACGGGCCTGGCCACTGCTGAGGTGCGCCTCAATGGGGTAAGCATCTAATGAACTTTGACCGACTAGTCGGGATAGCAGATAAGTGTGGATTCAAGGTTTTGGCGGGTCCCGTCTATGTCGGTCTGGAAGAGTTCCAGGCGGTGGTGGAGCACGGTGTGGAGTATCAGGAGTCGGAGACTGGGTTGCCGGTGTATATCTCCACCATCCAGGTCCAATCGGCGGACAAGAAAATGATTGCCCGCGGTACCGAGATTCGATTGGAGTCCGGAAAGCGCTACACCACTGCTGAGGTCGTTGCGTCGGATCAGTATACGGTGACTCGGAGAATGGTGTGATCAAGTACCAGGTAGCGGATCTGCCGCGGTTGCGACAGGCGTTCGGCGAGGAGACGGTCCGAAGGTCGATGAACACCGCCTTAACGCGTACTCGTAATAAGGTCAAAACCTCCATCAGTAGGTCAGTCCGGGATTGGTACAGCATCAAGACTGCAGACGTGAAAGCTGCGGTTAAAGTCTCGGTTCATGTTTCCAGTGATGGCATCATGAGGCACGTTCTGAGTTACAGCGGCTTTCGTCGGTCCTTGCGACACTATGCGACGAAGCCGGGCGTGGGAAAGGTCTGGCGTACGTCTAGAGGTCGTCGCGTGCAGGCTAGAGTCAAGCTCTATAAAAAGCAGCACCTGGTTGAGGATGGTTTCTGGGGGGCTGCGAAGTTTCAGCAAGATGGTGAGCAAAAAAGCGAGCTGCAGATCTTCAAGCGCAATCCGCAAAAGCGGATGAAGAGTAATCGAAAAAAGCAACAAATTGTTAAGCAATCCGCGCCCTCAATTTCTCAGATGGTCCGTAACGTGGATGTGCTGGATCGGTTCAACAAATTGGTTGAGGAGGAGCTCCCTGTGCAGTTTGATAAAGCGCTGCGAGCCAGGCTTGGAGAATTCGATAAATGATTGAGGTGGTGATTGCTCGCTTAAAGGCGCAGGCGTCGGCGTTTAAGTCGGTGGAGTTCGCTCTGGATATGGATCCCATTGAGGATCTTAAGGAAGAGACGCCGGCGATTCTGGTGTGGCCGGGTGAAGAGTCAGCCGCGGCAAGCGTCCACGACAGTGCGGTACGTCAACAGCTCCAGCAGCAAATAGAGCTGTTCATTGTCTGTGATATTTCCGATATAGAAGTGCGGAAGTCTGAGGTGCGTCAACTGTTACTGGGGTGGCAGCCAACGACGTATCACAATCCCATTGAGCTTGTTAAGGGTAAGCCTCAAGAGCTGAAAGCGTCCTACGTTTGGTGGCGTGAAACCTATCTGACGGCCACACACATTTAATTCAAGATTTCAAAAAACACGCTACCAGGTTCCCTGGTTGGCGGGTTTCCTTGTGCGTATCGCCCATGTGCGCATAGGGTTTTTATTCAATGGCATGGGCGAACGACATGGGCATGACAATGTTTGTATTTACTGAAGTTGATCAAATCAAGAAAAAGGTCTCGTTTAAGGTGCCAGGGGATCTCGATAAAGAGACCAAGGCAGACTTGTTGGTGACTTATCGGGTTTTGGAGCTCGAAGACGCCGAGGAAGTACTTAAAGATTTTCGAGAGGGAAATCGTACAGAGGAGCAAATCCTGTCCGAGAATATCCTTGATATCGAGGGCATGATGGACAAAGACAAGAATAAAATTCCATTCAGTGACGATATGTTTCAAAAGCTTATGGCGCGTTACTACGTCCGAAAGGCTCTGGTAGACAAAATGCTGGAAGTATTCTTTGGCAAAGAGGTGCTGAAGGCAAAAAACTAGAGGAAGCCGGAGAGTTTTGGGCGTGTTATAGCCGCTCTCACGGCGCAGACAGTTATGAAGAGGATTTTGAGCACCTAAGTATCGAGATGCCAGAGTTTGAAAAAGAGCCGGATGTATTCGAGGTGTGGAAGTGCAGCGAGCAGGCTTTGCGGGTGTTTCTCCAGTGCGCGACTCAGTGGAATGTCGTGACCACCATGAATGGGGTGTTTCGGACCGGTCTTGACTACACAGCGGTCAGGGCGGTGATGGAGCTCATGGTGGAGGATCGCTCCCAATGGCTCGATATCCTTCGTGACATTCGTTCCATTGAGTCTGGCGCTCTGACCGGATTCAGCAAAGTTAATCACTAGCCGCGATCGCGGCAACTAATCCAGGAGAATCGCTATGGCCAATCGCGGCGGCCGCTACGTTGTTCGTGACGGTGAAAAGATACCGGTGAACGACGGTGACTCAATCGAGTTGCCGTCTGACTCCGAGTCAGTGGGTTTCGATGAAGAGCCCGAAATTGAGACAGAGGCAATAGAGGATATTAGTGATGCTGTTTCGTAAAAAAGTGGTGCTAGCCAAAATCGAGTCGACCTACGGGACAGATCCGACCCCTGATGGTTCGAATGCGATATTAACCAAAAATCTAGAGATCCAGCCGCTTCAGGGTAATCGTGTGACGCGTGGTTTGGATCGTGCCACCCTTGGTAACGACCAAGAAATTCCTACCAGTTTTTACACAGGTGTGACGTTCGAGGTGGAATTGGCAGGCGCGGGTACCGCTGGCGATGTGCCAGGTTATGGCGTCTTGCTTCGTGGCTGTGGCTTCAACGAGGTCATCAGTGTGGGTGTGGATGTTCAATACAATCTGATCAGCGATGCCTTCGAATCCATTGCGATGTACTACTACCACGATGGTCAGTATTTTAAAGTCCTGGGTTCTCGGGGCTCTGTGTCCTTTGCGCTCAATAAGGATCAGTTGCCGGTAATGCGTTACAGCTTTATGGGGCTGCATACGCCTGTGGCTGCGTTGGCAATGGTGACTCCGGATCACAGCGAATTCATTCAGCCGATTGCTGTTACAGCGGACAATACGCCCACTTACACGGTCGACAGCTACGCTGCCAGTGCTGAGGCTTTCTCTGCCGACATTGCCAATAATGTGGTTTACCGCAATGTGGTGAACAGTGAGGCGGTCAAGATCACCGATCGTGCGCCGGCTGGAACGCTGAATTTTGAGGAGCCGGCGATTGGCACCAAGGACTTCTATGCGATCTGTGAGGCGGCCACGTTGGTGCCTATCCAGATTGTTCATGGGGTTACCGCGGGCAATATCGTTCAGATTGATGCGCCTAAAGTTCAGCTCTCTCAGCCGTCCAAGGCTGATAGTGATGGCATTTCGGTGCTGCAAACCAATACGCTGTTTGTGCCCAATGCGGGTGATGACGAGTTTAAACTGACCGTCAAGTAACTCTGGGGCCGTCCGATCGGGCGGCCTTTCTATTTCCTTTCTTCTGCTGAGTTTGAGTCGAGATGGCGAATCAAAAAAAAGAGATTGTAACGGGCTATATCATCACAGGTGATGCCAAGGGTGCGATCAAAGCTGCCAAGCTCACCGACAAAGAACTCAGTGCCCTGAACAAAACCACGAATTCGGCTATCCAATACGCCAAAGATCACGGCAAAGCGCTGCGTGATGGTGTTAATCAGCTGGGTAAGTGGGGGGCTGCTGCTTCGGGCGCTGCGCTTGCGGCGGGTGCGGCCTTGGTCAAAAAAAATCTTGAGCAAATCGATACGCTCGCCAAGACGTCGGATGCTCTCGGTGTGACTACTGAAGCGTTGGGTGGCCTTCGCTATGCATCTAATTTGACTGGGCTGTCAAATGCCGAGCTCGATAAAAGCCTCGAGAAGTTGACGGTCAATGTTGGTAAAGCGGCTCGAGGTACTGGAACGGCCAAAGAGGCGATCGAGCAGTTGGGGTTAAGTGCTGAAGCCCTGGCCAGAATGAGTCCGGATAAGCAGTTTGAAACTGTTGCTGAGGCGCTGAGCAAGGTTGAAAGCAAGTCTCTCAAGGCGTCGCTGTCGTATGACATCTTCGGTCGAAAAGGTACGGCTCTCATCAATACCCTGGATCTCGGAAGTTCTGGGTTGCGAGAGATGGCAGCTGAAGCTGACTCGCTGGGTATTACCTTGTCCCGGGTTGATGCGGCGAAAATCGAACAGGCCAACGACGCCTGGTCTCGTGGTAGTGGGTTGCTCAGTTCTTTCGGAAAACAGCTGACGATAGCCGTTGCCCCTGTTATGACGAAAGTGGTTGAGGACTTTACGGCTGCTGGCAAAAACGCGGGAGGCTTTGGGGAGGTTGCTACTGAGGCATTTGATTTTGCACTTAAGGCTGTGGGTTTGTTTGCAGATGGGTTGCATGGTCTGAACCTTATCTGGGAAGGGTTGAAGGTTGCGGCTTTTGGGTATGCGACATATGCAATCTCAATGGCGGACAAAATAGCGCAGGGATTTTCGACTGCACTGAGTTGGATTCCTGGAATCGATATTGATTACGAAAGCTCTACCTTGCGAGAATTCACTATCAAAATGCAGGAGGATTTTCGCGAGTCCACAGACAATCTTCAGGCGATGGCGTTGGAGGAAATTCCAAGTCGTTCCATAGAAAAATATGTGGCAGAGGCCAGGGATGCTGCTCAGGCGGCTGCGGTAAAGGTGGGTGAAACCAAAACTCAAGTCATTGAGGCTGTAACCACTGCGTCGCTGGAATCGGCGAAAAAGGTCAAAAAACTGAAGGACGAAGCGGATCCCTTCGCGACGGCTTGGGAGGAGGCGACTAAGCGTATCGATGACAGTTTTGCCGGTGCGTGGGAAGGGGCTTTTGACTCCTTCTCTGATTTCTCGAACAGGTTGCTTGATGGTTTCAAGCGGTTGTTGGCTGAGCTGGCTCATCAGTCCTTGACCAAGCCTATTTTGGTTAACCTGGGACTGTCTTCCAGTGGTGGCCCCAATCTAGGCACTATTGCTGGTGGCGGTTCGAGTGGTGGCGGGCTTCTTAGCTCGGTAAGCAACTTATGGGGTGCGGTGAGTTCGGGGGGGGGCTTGTTTGGCTCATTAGCCTCCGGATTTGGCGCGGGCGGCGTTGCAGGTGCCATTGATGGCGCTGCTGGCTATGCGATGTCCAGCTATATCAATGGCGGTGCCTATATTGGTAATGCGGCTCCGGCATCCTACCAGATGGCCAACCAGGGATTGATCTCTGAGAGTGCAACTACGACAGTGAACAGTGTTGGTAATGCGGTCACCAGTGCAGCAATTACGGCGGCGGCGGCTTACATCGGTGCTGAGGTGGGTGATGCGGTCGGTGAGGCCATTTTCGACAAGCAGGCCGAAAGCAATTGGGGGGCAGTCAGCGGTGGTGTCATCGGTGGTTATGTTGCGGCTGGCACCTCAATTGGGGGCCCATGGGGGGCGGCTATTGGAGCGTTGATCGGTGCGCTGGTTGACGTGGCAGGTGGTGGCGATGGCAATGAGCGCTATCGTCTTGGTGTTGCAACAGGCTTGGATGCAACCAGCTCTCGGTATGCCAAAAATTCCACACAACTTGAATCCGGGTTGTTGCTGACTGAGATTACGTCCAGGGTGGGTCGTGAGGGCAATGAGGCGGCTGCCTCTATGACTGAAGCCTTTAAGGCGATCGATTCGCACTTAGTGCAGCTGGCAGAGAATCTTGGGCAGGCGGTGGATTTAACGGACGTCACTCTTCGCGGTAAGACCTGGGACGCTGGACATGAGGGTGAGGGCGGCTCTTTCTTCGGGTCGGCTTTCTACAATGGCGTCAGTGAGTCACAAATGGAGGCAGCAGCTGGGGCCTTCTGGTTTGCCTGGGGTGATGCTGTTGGCGGGCAGGTTAACCAGGTGATGGACCAGATCACCGCGGGGATGGATGTCGCTGATGTCAGCAGCAACATCGATGTTCTGATCAAGTCGCTGCAGCTGATGACCGGTCCGACCACTGAATTCTCACAGCTCCTCAATGATCTTGCTTCGAGCTATCGTGGCGTGGATGAAGACGGCCGGGCGAATATAGCAACGCTTTTGGAACTCGCCGGTAATCTGGTTTCCGTTAACTCGGTGCTGGAAGATCTTTCCGTTGGGGCGTTCGGTTTCAATCAGTTGGGTGTTGATTCTGCTAAGGCTCTCAGTGACATGTATGGTGGTATAGAGGGGCTTGGGCAGGCGGCTGGAGTCTATCTGCAGACGTTCACCACAGCGGAAGAAAGGTTTAAGAATTTCAACAGTAACATTGCATCTTCTTTTTCGGAGATGGACTTGGCGCTGCCGACAACGCGTCAGGGCTTTAAGGATCTGGTTGAGGGGCTGGATCTCACCAGTGAGGCAGCGAGAGAGCAGTTTGCCAATCTCATGACACTGGTTCCGGCGATGGATCAGTTTTACGGTGGCCTGGACTCAACACGCGAAACGCTAACGCGACTGTATAACGATGTTCTGGGGCGTGAGCCGGAAACAGAGGGGTTGGAGTATTGGGTTGATCAGGTCGTTAAATCCGGGCTCACCATCGATCAGGTTGCTCATGCGATCGAAAATTCCAATGAGGCGGTGTCCAATCATGTGCGCGATTTGTACGCGGATGTTTTGGGCAGAGCGCCAGAAACCGAAGGCTTGGAGTACTGGGTCAATGAGATCCAGACGGGTGCCATGACCTTCGAACAGGTTGCTGAATCGTTCGCGAACTCTCAGGAAGCAATCTACAACAGCCTCACTGAGGGGGCTGCGGAGTTTGCTGAGGCGTTGGCGGGTCAGAATGTCATTGAATCTATGACTGAGCGTGAGCGCGCTGAGAAGCAGCTTAACGACTGGTATGCGGTGCAGATCGATACCCTCAACGGTTACATCGATGCCGGCTATCAATTCGCTGGCGGTTCCGATTCTGTGCTGGGCAATATCCAGGATATATTTGATCGTGGGATGGCGGATATTGAGGATCGCTTTGCGGTGGCGGTGGTGGAAGTCGTGGATACAGCCGCGGAGGCGTTGAGGCAGATCCAGGCAGATGCAGATGGTTTTGCCACGGGTCTCGCTGATCGCAATTTCCGTGAAGGGTTGTCGCCTCAAGCGCTGGCTGAGTATGAGCTGCAGCAGTGGTACGACGGTCAATTGGCGTTGGTTAATGACTTCCTGGAGGCAGGCGCCGAGTTCGCGGGTGGTACTGAGTCGGTGCTGACGAATATTGATGAAATATTCGATCGTGGCCTGGCTTCGATTGAGGAGCGGTTTGCTGAGGCCGTAGTGGAGGTGGTGGATACGACCGCAGAGGCGTTGAAGCTAATCCAGGCGGATGCGGATAGCTTCGCCGCGAGGCTGGCTGATCGCAATTTCCGCGAAGGGTTGTCGCCTCGAGCTCTGGCTGAATTTGAACTGCAGGAGTGGTACGACGGCCAATTGGCGCTGGTCAATGACTTCCTGGAGGCAGGCGCTGAGTTCGCGGGTGGTGCCGAGTCGGTGCTCGCGAACATCGATGATATTTTCGATCGTGGTCTGTCGTCAATCGAGGAGCGGTTTACTGAGGCTGTAGTCGAGGTGGTGGATACGACCGCTGAGGCGTTGAAACTGATCCAGGCGGATGCGGATGGCTTTGCCGCAGGTCTGGCCGATCGAAATTTCCGCGAAGGGTTGTCGCCTCGAGCTCTGGCTGAATTTGAACTGCAGGAGTGGTACGACGGCCAATTGGCGCTGGTCAATGACTTCCTGGAAGCGGGCGCTGAGTTCGCAGGTGGTGCCGATTCGGTGCTCACGAACATTGATGATATTTTCGATCGTGGTCTATCGTCGATCGAGGAGCGGTTTGCTGAGGCCGTAGTGGAGGTGGTGGATGCGACCACTGAGGCGTTGAAGCTGATCCAGGCGGATGCCGACAATTTTGCAGCGGGTCTTGCCGATCGTAACTTCCGTGAAGGGCTGTCACCTCAGGCGCTGGCTGAATACGAGCTGCAGAGCTGGTATGACAATCAGCTGTCGATGATTAACAGTTTTGTCGACGCGGGTGCGGATTTCGCTGGTGGTGTTGACAGTGTGTTGGGGAATCTACAGGACATCTTTGATCGCGGTCTGTCGGCCATTGAGGATCGATTTGCGGTGACGGTTGTTGAAGTTGTGGATCAAGCGGCTGAGGCATTGCGACTGATTCAGATCGACGCTGACAGTTTTGCCGCTGGCTTAGCGGATCGCAATTTGCGCGAAGGTCTGTCACCAGAGGCATTGGCCAGGCATGAGCTGCAGGAGTGGTACGACGGGCAGCTGAATATGTTGAGTGAGTTTGTCGGCGCGGGTGCTCAGTTTGCCAATGGCGTTGACAGTGTTCTGGGTAATATCCAGGGGATTTTTGATCGTGGTCTGAATGCCATTGAGGATCGCTTTGCGGTGGCTGTGGTGGAAGTGGTGGATGAGGCGGCTGCGGCGTTGCGCCTATTGCAGGCCGACGCCGACAGCTTTGCTTCCAGTCTGGCCGATCGTAATTTCCGCGAGGGCTTGGCGCCAGAGGAGTTGGCCAGGTACGAGCTCCAGCAATGGTATGACGAGCAGTTGGCGGTGGTTGACGAACTCCTGGCCGGTGGTGCTGCCTTCGCTGGTGGTGTCGACAGTGTGTTGGGCAGTATTCAGGGTATCTTTGATCGGGGATTGACGGCCATTGAGGAGCGTTTCGCGACCGGCATCGATGTCGTCGTTGATCAGGCTGGTGATGCACAGCAGGAACTCGCCAGAATAGCCAGTGAGCGCTATGGGTTGGAGACCAGGCTGCTTCAGTTGCAGGGAGACGCAGAGCAGCTGAGGGAGCGCGAGCTTGCTCAATACCATGAGTCGAATCGTTCTATTCTCGAGCAGGTCTATGCGCTGGAAGATCTTCAGCAGGCGGCTAACGATGCCGCTCTGGCAGAAGAGCAAGCGGCGGATCGGTTGAAGTCGATTGCTGAGCAGCGGGAGAGTCTGCAAGTTGAGCTGTGGACCCTACAGGGGCGCAACGACAAAGTGCATGCGCTTGAACGTAGTCGATACTATGAGACCAATCGCGCTCTATTTGATCACGTTGAGGCCATGAAGGCTCAGAAAGAGGCGGCTGAGGAGGCGGCTGTCGCAAGTCGTGGGGTGATTGATGAAATTCTTCGGCTGAGGGGGCAGTCTGCCGATGGCGCGATCAGTGCTGGTGCGTTGAATTCCAGGTTCAGTGAGTTGGCGGCTCAGGCTCGCCGGGGTGACCTCGAGGCACTTGCGCAGTTGCCTGAACTCAGTCGAGCTATTGAGGCATCAACTTTGGAGTCCGCCAGTAGTCTCCAGGCGGTCCAGAGAACCAACGCTTGGCTGGCGAATACTATGGCGCAGGCGCTCGAAGTGCAAAATATTGCTGTACCTCAGTTTGGCGCGCAGGCGCCTCTCCCAGTGGCGACCTTTCACGCGCCGTCTCCTCAGGTATTGCCGCAAGGCGCTGTGCCTGCACAGCATGACCTGGGTCGGATTGAAAATGAGCTGAAGGCAATCAAGGAAGTTCTAAGGAGTGGCGGAGTGGAGAATGAAGAGCTGATGCTGTCGTTGATACGTCATTTGGTGAGTCTGTTGCAGATCGTCGAAAAGTGGGATGACGAGGGAACGCCGCCGGAGGCTGCTGCATGAATATCTTTAAGCCCATTGCGATCACCAGTGTAACGTCCAACGTACCCGAGGATGATTATCCAGCTTGGGTCAGTGACAATGATCCGGGGTACGCTCAAGGAGAGAGGGCTATAAGTCCAGCGACACATCGAATTTATGAATCATTGATTCCCGGTAATCTGGGCAATGATCCCGATGATCGGGATAACCATTCGGACAAGTGGCTGGATGTATCGGCTACCAATTTACACAAGATGTTCGATGGTAAGTTGGCCGATCAAACCACTCATGAGGGGGAGATTTCGGTTACTATCGTGCCGGGGGTGCCGGTGGATTCCTTGGCATTGATTAATCTTTCCGCGGCTTCTTTTAGGGCGCAAGTGGTGGATCCTGTTGATGGTCCGGTTTTCGATGAAACTGTTCAGTTGATCGATAATTCTGGGGTCGTGGATTGGTCCACTTATGTCTCGACGAAGCCAAAACTGATTAAAGATGCGGCTCTGTTCAATCTTCCTCGGTATTCTGCGGCATCAATCACTATCACCATTTCCTCTGTTTCTGGTCCTGTGGCTGTCGGCGAGTTGGCCCTGGGTGCTAAAGAGTCTCTGGGTGATCTGAAGCTGGGTGCTGATGTTGGGATTGCGGATTACTCGAAGATAGCGTACGACGATTTTGGGAACGCAACAGTCAATAAAAGAGGTTTTAGTCGAAAGATCGGCTATCCCATTTCTTTACCTTCAAAGCATTTTCATTCTGCGTTGCATGTTCTTGAATCTTATCGCTCGACCCCTATGATCTACAGTGGCCGGGATGATGGTGGTGGAGGTTTTCTTACTTACGGTTATTACTATGACTTCAGGTTATTGCATCAAAACAAAGTCTATTCGCATTGCGATCTAAAAGTTAGGAGTCTTGTATAGTGGCTATCACTCCCTTTACGGCAAACCCACACCGATCCGATCCTGACAACTTTCCGGTTGAGATGGACGTATTGGTAGCTGAGTTGATTCAGTTTATTCCAGAAGTTAATCAAGCGATTGATGACATGAATGTCGCTGCGGCTGCGCCTGGCATGACGGCGGCCAGCACGAGCTCTCTCACGGTCGGTACCGGTTCGAAGTCATTGACGGTTGAGACGGGAAAGCAACTTGTTCCGGGCATGGAGGTGGTGATCGCGTTTACGACCACGCCGACCAACCGTATGATCGCAACCGTTGACGACTATAACTCTGGCACTGGTGCGCTGGATGTCACAGTAAGCAAGGCAGAGGGGAGTGGAACGTTTGCGGCCTGGACCGTCAGTTTGACGGTGGCGTTTCCGATTACCAGTTTTGTTTCGGCCAAGCCTGCTCGTACGGCCAGCGGTTCGATCACGCTTGGAAAGGTGGTTGCTTTGAACGATGACGGTACCGTGAGCCAGATTGCACCAAAGGCCATTGGCGCGGGGACTCCGGTTTCGTTTCCTCAGGATGCTGGGTCGCGTATTCAGTCGGTTCGTCAGGTTTACGACTCTGGTAATGATCGAACGGTGATCCTGTATCAGCAGGTCTTGGTCAGTACCGGGCTCTATGCGGTGGTGTTGAATAACAGTGGGGGTACGCCGGTCTATGGCACTCCGGTCCTAATCTTGTCCGGGCTGACGACGGATAATGCCAGTGACATCTCCTATGATGAAGAGCTTGGTAAGGTTTTGGTGGTGTATCGTGATACCAGTGACACCGATAATGGCAAAGGCATTGTGGGCACGGTCGACACGGGTGACGATTCTATTTCCTTTGGTTCGGCAACCACGTTTACCACTGGGGTTGCGAGCGATATCGCCTGCGAATACGATTCGGTGAATAAGGCACATCTGGTGGCTTGGAACGAGAATGCCACGACCGGTGATTCCAAGGTGGCGACTATATCCGGTACCAGTGTGAGTTTTGGGGCGCTTCAGACCTTTAACGGCACTGGTTCGACGAAAGATATCTGCCTCAGTTTCAATTCCTTTGTTGGCAAGTTTCTGGTTGCTTACCGGGATGAAGCTGAGACCGATGAGGGGCGATCAATGGTAGGCACCATTTCCGGTACCTCCGCCAGTTATGGTTCAGAGTACACCTTTGCTAATGGCATTAATCAGTTTTTCTCCAGTGCCTTCTCGACCGTCGATAATGTGCACGTCATTACTTACAAAGAAAATACCTCGTCAGATTTGAAAGCCATCGCCATGACAATCAATGGTACCTCTGTGAATGCGGGGGCTGCCATTGTGGTTGACTCTGGTGGGGGCAATTCGGCGGCAATTGACTATGATCCGATCGCGGATAAGTTTCTGGTGGTTTATCGTGATCAGAACAATTCCGGTTATGGGACGGCGGTGCTGCTGAGTCTCTCTGCCGGCACGACCATCAATAATGACAATAGCGATACGTTCCGCAGTGCGTCGATCTCAGCGCGCGCGGTGTCGTATGATCCTTCCACCGGAGACATGATTGTCAATACTGGGATATCGTCTAACTCTGGCGGAGAGACGGTTCGCTACTCGACCGGGGCTTCGAATAAGTCGACCTGGTTTGGCATTGCCTTGGAGGCGGCCAATGATACCGAGGAGTGTCTGGTGGCTACCATTGGAGAATTTTCGCCTGATCAAACCGGTCTTGTTGTCGGTGCGACTTACTACGTGGATGACAATGGTGACCTGACGCAGACCAATACCGGCGAAAAGGTGGGTAAGGCGTTCTCGGCGACCCATCTGCTGATTACGGAGGCCAACGCGGCATGAAGATAGTTCGCAACAAGCAGACCAAGGTGGCGGTCTACCTCTTTGAGGATAATGACGTCGTCGAGCTTGGTGAGTTGCTGAGGGGGCCTGGCGTTAGCGCCAGTGACATTAGCTCAGACGATTATGAGATAGCCGTTGGCCCGGCGCCGGCTCAGTGGGCGGGTAGGGCACTGGCTTATGACAGTGGCTGGACTGTCGTCGACCAGGAGCTGCTGGACGTGGAGTTGGCTCACCAGATGCAAGAACAGCAGAGTCAGGCAGAGGCTAATGCGGCAAAACTTGTCAATCGCCGCCTGTCTATCCGGCAGACGATAGTTCAAAGGGCTGAGCAAGAGCGTCTCAAATACATCACGCCGGGATATGGCAAGGCGATGGTTTACACGGCCAAGCATGAGGAGGCCAAACGACTTGCTTCCGATGCGGCGCCCTCTGCGGCAGATTATCCCTTGTTGGCTGCAGAGGTGGGGATCACGGCCAGCGATCTGGCAGGCGTGGGTCAGTCTGTGCTCAATACGGCCGGTGCTTGGCTGGCGGTGGCCGCTCAGATTGAGAAGAATGAGAAAGTGTTGCTTGTCGCTCTCGATAATGCGGTCACGCTAGAGGAGGTTGACGGCGTTGACGTTAATGCCGGGTGGCCTGCTGCTTCTTGATTCCTCGTCTCAGTCTTTAAGGTTTTTCCATACCTGGTGGAGTTTCTCCACGTGCTGAAGAATGGCGTCCCGAAAGCTTGGTGGCAGGTCTCTGTAGGCTCTGGAGAGCCTGGAGGGAATTTTATCTTCCGGTGAGCCAAACACCTCGTTATACGATAATCCCACCAGTGGGGCCCAGCAGGCCATCAGGCTGGATGGTATTTCCTGGTGTCCATTCTCCATCTTCGATAATGCTGCCGGCAGTGGTGCTTGTTTGAGCTGTAGTCTGCCGGCCAGCCATTCCCTTTTGAGCTTCTGGCTCAGTTCAATGAGAGTGCACGAGCGCGCCTGGCGAGCTTCTTTCAGTCGCTGGTGAGGTCGCTTCTCCGCGTTCTTGGGTGCGTCCTGCTCGTCTCGTCCCCTGGTGATGTTTCTATATTCGAAATATTACCTTTCAGATATTTCTAATACAGAAAATTTGCATATATTTCAATGGGTTACTCCTTTTCTTTGGCGTCAAAATCTGTTTATATCCCCGGCCTAATTATTAATGTCAAGAAAATTAGGGTGTCACTAAAGTGGGGTTGTAAGGATCAAGTCTCAAGGGGTACTGCCTCTTAAGACTATACAGAGGGAATGAGGTATGGATATAGCAGAGCAATGGAATGTGCTGGCCTTTGAGTTGGTGCTGCGTGACAACGGTGTCTACTTGGTGGTTAAGCATCAGCTGACCGGAGAAATGCGGCGTTTGAGTGCCAGGGGGAGAGGTGCCCTCAGGTACGGTTCAGGGGTCTCGTATCGAGCTGGTTGGCTAGAGGGGGCTGTCAGCGTGCTGACTGGTAGGGTAGGGTCCGACAATCTGACAGAGGCGTACAGTGCCCTGCTGGAGGATTGTGAAAACGATCTTCCTATATAGGTATAGGGAAGTGCGGCACCAAAGTTGGTGCCGGGGCGGTTGACAAGACGCCGCAGAGCGGAGCGTCCCCACGGTATTCCCTTTCGGTTTTGTATTCCACGTGGCCGCCCGGCATCGAGCTGGGCGGCTTTTTTCCGTGAGCCATCACGGCTCCGCGATCGCGGCCATCTGCAGGCCGACCTGGTGCAGTTGTCACGCTACTCAAGGCGAGGCGATTATGACTCAGGGGGCGGGAAATGTCACAAAAATCCTTATCTCATAAAGGCTATACAAAAATACAGTGGTGTATGGTTGTACAGTGAGAGGTGGCGGCGTAGAATGTCTGTGTGATTTTTGACCGATGGGGGTCTGAAGCATGTTAGGACAATACAAATGGCCGTATTCGGCTGATGGTAGTTTAACGTTCGACATCTACAATCCGAGTGGCGATTGGAAGCCGCTTGGGGGTCTTTATATGTTCTGTAGGCCGGGCAGCCAGGCGCCTTGGTTTTCGCTGTATGTGGGACAAACCCAGAACTTCCGCGATCGCTTTGCTGATCATCCAAGGTGGGAAGAGGCTCGGCGAATGGGTGCTACACATGTGCACGCGGTTGGCATGAGTAGCCAGGCAGATAGGGACTACTACGAGCGATCTCTGATTGGGGTATTGGCTCCGCCGTTGAACGTTCAGCATAACCCGCAGCAGGGGAGATCAGGGCTGCTGGTAGGGGTTCTCTAGGTTGGATGAAATCTGGTGTTGATCGGGGAAAATCCTAAAATTGACACCGGCTTTCAAATCCGGAATACTCCTTTCAAATCATGAGCTTATGAATTTGCACATGCCTTGCTGGGGGTGTGGTGGTCGTCGGTTCAAATCCGGCCACTCCGACCATATTTTTCCTTATAAATCAGCCGCTTAGAGATTTTGAATCTTGAGCGGCTTTTTTGTTTTTGGGATTTAAGTCCATATTAAGTCCAGTCAGCGATTTGGTTCTACAAGCCGCCTTCTCTTTGGACAGCACACATTGATTTTTAAAGGCTCTGCGAAATAGCCACTTTACTTTAAAATAACTATATTGATAATCGTTAGCTATAAGGCGAACGAGTGATTGAGTGGTTTCTCTTCGCTATATTTTCATTCTGCGCTGCCTCACGAAGACCTTATGTTGATTTGGGTTGGTGACGGAGTATTGCGGGGAAGCGAACGTCTTGTCCGCTCGGCTCATGACGCAGATATCTAGCTCAAACTTTCATATAAAGACCAAGGAGGGATTTGGATGCCAGGTTTACTCAGTACCCTAATTATTGGATTAGGAACTGCAATTTCAAAAGGCGTATTTAAAGCATGGCTTGGAGATGCACCTGCTCTTGAAAGTGGTGCTTCATCGATTTCTGATCTAATAGCCAGTGTCACGTCGAATGTCCTAGCCAGAAGAAAGTTGAGGAGAGAATTTGAGGTTATAGCTGAGTCAACTGCCGATACTATTTTTGAAATCATCGAGAATGATTTCGAGTATATTAATGAGTCCAGAAAGATCGTTGTAGCAAACAGCGTCACGGACCTTATTGAGTATGGGTTTACTGATTTTAGCTTGGTTATGAAATCCGCAATGAACCCCGAAAATCTGGCAAAGGAATTAATATCAAGGCGGGGCAGGGACTTCGGTAATACTGGAGATAATTTTAGCGAGCAAGAGAAGCGGTTGTATGTGCAGCTGGTTTCAGAAAGTTCACAAATAATTATAGATTTGGCTCAAAATATTCCTGGTTTCAATGAGGTAATTGCTTCAGAGAATCTAAGAAAGGCTGATGATATAGAAAAAATCTGTAATGCCATTCTAGACGAAGTTAAAAAAATAAGAGCTGTTTCTGATCGCGGTAGTGATGATGATAGGACATTTGAATCGAATTATCGCCGCTCAGTCATTCGGAATAACAGTTCAATTCAACTCTTTGGGATTAATGGTAGCGAAACTTCCCGGAGATACGATTTAAACGTTGCTTTTGTAGCACTTGAAATGAATCTTGATCAAAAGCAGGGTCAAGTTGATGGTGGTGTAACAATCGAGAGAGCTTTGCAGCTTTCGGATAGAATTGTCATTCGTGGTGCAGCAGGATCAGGGAAAACTACGCTCCTACAGTGGTTGAGTGTCAATATGGCAAACATGTCTTTTGGTGCAGACATGAATAATTACAACTCCTATCTCCCATTCTTTATAAAGGTTCGAAAGTACCCATCGGGGCCTTTGCCGAAATTAATTGATATGGTATCCGAGGCGTCTGAACTGCTTGCAGAAGGAATGCCTGACAATTGGGTGGCAAAGAAGCTGAAAGAAGGCAAGTCCGTCATTATGATTGATGGGCTCGATGAGATTAGCACTGCAAGGAGAGATCAATTCAGGAAGTGGATTGACGAACTCATCAGCCTCTATCCGAACAACATATATATCGTAACGATGCGGCCGTACGCTCTCCCTCCTGGATGGCTAAAAAATCTGTCTTTTACGGAAACATCTATTTTGGATTTAGACCTAAAGCGGATTAAAGAATTTATCGAGCATTGGCACAATTCCGTGGAGAGGTCGTGTACAACGAATTCTGAAATAGCAACATTACGGGCTTGTAAAGAAAATTTGTTGGAGGTCGTAGTATACCAGAGGGTTCTGTTTCGGTTGTCAAGGTCTCCCCTTCTCTGTGCACTTCTCTGTGTTTTAAATCGAGGGAGGTCCGGAAAGCTCCCTAGACGAAAAGTAGACATTTATAGGGAGTGTATTTCTCTTTTCTTTCGAAGAGAAATGGAGAGAGCTATCAATCCATTGAAAATAGATCTTGACGAGCCGCAGTTAATTTCGGTTGTCTCTGATCTGGCATTATGGATGCTCAGGAACGGACTCGCACAATGTTCGTTAGAAGAGGCCTTGACGCGTCTGGACGTTTCAATTGGAAGGCTCAATTTAGAAGATAGACCAACATCGAAGTTGATGTTGAGATACCTAGTTGAACGTAGTGGAATTCTGAGAATTCCCCAGGCCGATACGGTCGATTTTCCGCACAAGACATTCTTAGAATACTTTTCAGCGCTGGCGATTACCCTTGAGGGTGGCATTGGTGAGTTGATTAGTCGCGCTCAAGATGATCGCTGGAGAGAAATCGTGGTTTTATCTGGATCGCTCTTAGGTCAGAGTCATGCCGAAAAGCTTGTCGATGGAATTTTTCAAAAAGGTGAGGATGATCCGACTGCTTTAATCATAGCAGCTGCGACGCTGGAGTCCGTTTTAGCTCTTCCTGAAGGGAGTGAAGTTCCCGGAAGGATTCAGGCAGGGTTAGAAAAGCTCATTCCTCCTGCGAATATGCCTGCTGCCCATTCGTTGTCTGCTGCAGGTAACTATTTGGTTCCCTACCTTAGATATAATCCTAGAGAGCGCATTCAGCACTTATTGTGCATTGAAGTCCTTAAGAAAGTTGGAACTGATGAGGCATATCAAGTTCTCAAAGAATATTTAAAAACGGATGACCATGAAGTTAAGGATGCGTTGATTAAAGCATATGAAGACTATAGTGTTCCAATAGCCAAGGATGCGATTCATGTAAAGAGCCTTGAAAAAATAGAAGTGATTATTCGAAGTTTGGCGAGTCATCAAGTTAGGTATTACTTTGATGATGAGTTGACATTATTGGAAACGAGTAATGTCCCGCCAAGCTGGTGGGAGGAAGTTGACTTGAAATGTGAAAACGTTGAGGTGTCTGGCGAAACGATTGAAAGTGTCACTGATGTGGATTTCGCAAAAGTTTCCAAAGTTCTCTCAGCTCCACTGGGTGTGAAGCTCAAGGCAGTGATATATTCATTGGCGGCCAAAGAAGCCGGTCTGCAAGATAGTGAAGTGCTCCACACTGTAGTTCAAAAATACCAAGCGGCCATGTCTGAGGGGACGGCTACTCATAAGCTAACGCCAACTACTAGGCTGTTTGTTAAATTCATGTCAAACAACAGCTTAGATCCAATAAGTACTTTAAACACAGTCGAGAAATCTGAATATTTCGTTTTGTCGCCTCTGGTATCAGATAAAGTGCAGGAGGTAAAAGAATTTCTAATAGCATATGCATAAAGTGAGCGTACAGTTATTGACAGAACTCCAAGGTGGCGCACGCCTGCGGCGGTGCGCGGAAGTCTGCCGCCATACTGGCGGCACTCGCGTTTAAATTGGCAGTGGTTTCAGCGTCCTCTGAATCCGAGCCGGAATTACTCTGCGCGACCCTGACGGTCCATTCATGGAGCCGAGTTGTCAGCTCCAGGGGGCCAAAAACAATTCCCTTGAGCTTCTTGACGAATTCCCCATACTGATTCTTTTCCGCCTTCCGAACGAGCCATGCCCGAATAGGGCGCTCTTTGCGGGGGCAGATAGCCCCGCCCATCAATCGGGTATAAGTCTCCCAGTCACTGGCGTCCGCAGCTTCAGTAATCTGCTTGAGGAGTTCCTTGGATATATTCTTGGATTCCAGGCGGCGCAGCTCTCGCCATACGGTGACACTGGGGCCGCCGATCTGCTGAAACTGCCGAATTCCCCATAAGGAGGCCCAGGCGGCTATTCGAGCAGCGCTGGAACTGGCGTCCTGTCCATATAGATCCGCCTCGATACCATGCCCATCAATATTCTTGGAGATGTATTTGGCGATATAGCCTGTGGCGCTCCCCTTGGCTGGATCGATGGATACCGCCTTAAACCGATACTGGTCGGCTCCGGGTTCGTCGCCGTCCTCCTGCAAGGCGTAGCGCTGGAAAATGTCGGTTGCTTGCTGGGCCACTGCCTGGGGAAAGAACAGCATCAAATGCCAGTGGGGTGTGCCGTCGTGGTGAGGTTCAACCACCCGAAAGCCGAAGCAGTGATAGTCCCGCCGGTGCCAAGCCGACCGCACCCGTTGCCAGACCTTATTCAGATACGCATTGGCCTCTTTGGGGGAAGAGCCGTTGAATTTGCTATTGGGCTCTCCGGTCTGATGTGTAGCGTGATACTTACTCGGGCAGGTGAGGGTATAGAACATACCGCACCATTGTTCATCGGAATTCTTGGCGGTCTCCTCAAATCCCCTCATGCGTACCATTAATTCATTGCGACGGTTCTCCGGGTTTGAGACTGAAACGTCACTCAATTCCGCAAGGCTATAGACCTGCCCACACTCGTTTTCCGCCTCCATGGCCTCCAGCAAGCGACGGTTCTTGACCTTTTGGCCCTGGCAGCGCTTGAAAGAGAAATCACTGATATAGATTCCCTTGCGCTTGCTCACAAGCCCCAGTTCCCGGCACAGGGATTCCATGTCCGACCACTGCCACGTTCTGAGTTGGCGACGCCACCAGCTTTCATCAAAGGTCCGCATCAACGCGGCGGCGGTTTCATCTTTGGTGGGATCGTCGGGCAATGTGGGGAAGGAAATGCCGGTGCGCTCCACCAGCTTCCGGATAAGGTCAACCGCTACTGGGCTGTCCATGCGCTTTAGGGCATCGAACAGGTCTCTCTCGGTTCTTCTGGCCTTTACCTTGGCGTATTGGGTCAGTGCTTCTTCGGGGGAGTCCAGCAAAAGCCCGGTCTGCCCCAGCTTCATTCGGTTACTGGTCTGGCGAAGCCACGCATTGGCGGCTACATGACCGGACTCTAGACCTCGCTTCTCGTATTGATCTACGAGAGGATGCATAAAGGAGGGGTGGCGCCTAAAGATCGATTCCCGCCAGTCAGAGCACTGGCGAGTACCTATAGGTTCTAGGCGATCGTAGGGTCGGAACCGATTGGTGGTCTCTGTCATGACCTATAGCTCAGATTTGACCTATAGGCCGAAGGGGGGCGATCAAACCCTTATAAGGGAATCCCGGGATTAGACCCGGGTTTGATCCCTTATAAGGGATTGGGGTAGCGGCAGCCATCTCCGGCTCCCTTATAAGGGAGTGGCGTCTGGAATATGGTCCGGAATCCCCTATAGGGGATTTCCGGGGAGATTCGGCCGCAAACAGAGCTTTAGGTCTGGGCCGGTAAGGGCGTCTTTCCCGGGCTCTCATACCGCTTGCCCCAGGTGTTCCAGCTTGCTAAAGCTGTTGAGCCAGAGATCCAGATCCTCTTTCAGGTAGCGGACGGATCGCCCGATCTTGATAAAGGGTGGGGCAGGGGTGCGGTTATCGCGGTTGCCGTCCATTCTGGATTGAGCAAGATATGACCGGCTCATGCAGATATAGTTGGCGGCTTCCTTTTCGGTAAAGGCCCTGGGTGTGGCTACATTGGTGATGGTATTCATTTGGGTACTCCCTTGATGATTGATGTGGGAGCACTGTTTCATACCGGCGCAGGTCATCGACGTTAGCAGTAAAAATTTCTCTTAGCGCTAACGCTAGCGCTAAATACTGATGTCATTAGCGTTAGGAATTGGGGGTGTAAGGGGCTGGTGTTAACCCAATGCGGACTGTTAGCTAGTTCTAATATAAAGCTTTTTGGATGCCCATAATTTAGACAAAATGCAGCCTAAAGCCCCAGAGTTGTAGAAACAGATCGCCGCGACGTGATATAACACTCCAGACTTATAAGGAATTAAGGTTGTCATTGATCTCAAAGGGATTTAGCTGTCCGTCCTAATCTCCCTTCTGAGTATATACGTCAGTCTGACATGGTAAATCATGCCACGAGGACTTCGAATATAGTGTATATGTATAGAAAGAACTGAGAATTTGAAGGGTTTATGGACGAAAGGCTTAGAAAGTTGTGCCGCCAGCTAAGGGCAATGGATTCGAACGAAGCTTCTACATGGCTCTTAACTACATATCCTGTATCGAGCGATAACTGGGGAGAAGCTATTTCGCTTATTCCGCACCGAACATGGAAAAGGAAAGACCAAATTCTCTTGGCGCAACACTACCTTAGCAAAATTCCTTTCGCTAGTGCTAAAGGGTATGAAGCCTTTTCTTCAATAATGTCTGTTACTTGTTTCATTGAAGTAGTATCCCGATACATCCCCATGAATCCATCAAAGCGAGACTTGGTCAAGTATTATCTTCCTCGCGTGTTAAAGCAGGCATGCAAAACTGATCGAGACAAGGAGCTAGTTAATGCGTTTTCAAATACATTGTAGTCGTACCAGTTATTATCTAGTTATCGCAGGTAGGTCGAATGAAAAAGATGCACTTACTGTAGCTTTTCAGCATAAAACCTGTGCCAATGTCTAGTAACATATACCGCTTACAGGCAGAGCCCGATAAGTATCTGTGGCTCACGCTCACAGACGAAAATAAGTCAGAATGCCTCGAAGAAATTCGTGAGGCGCGTTCTTTGAAAGGAAAATGGACGCCGGTCCAAGTTGAGGCAATAGTCGAAAATAAAGAAGATCAGCATAAGCTGTTAAGTGATTTTCCGGAATTTTGGTGCCTCCCTACAATAAGTAAAAGAGGAGTCAAACGACTAGCCAATTTTCTTTCAAAGGACGTTGAATTGCTGCCCGTTCTCAATTATGAGTATTACATAATAAATGTCACTCGTGTAATTCAGGCATTAGACGAGAATAGGTCCATCATAGAAAGGTTTTCTTCAGGTGAAATTATGAATGTAGAAAGGTACTGGTTCTCGGAAAATGAGCTTGGAGGAGCACCAATATTCAAGTTATACGGTTACCACCGTGTCGCGATATTTGTGAACGAGGAATTTTATCAGGAAGTTCAAAACTCAGGGCTTACTGGGTTCCAATTTCAAAAAGTTTGGCCGCATATACACTAGGATGTATAAACCTTGACTTACACTGTAATTCCCGACGAGATAGATTTTATCGGATCTGGCAGTCCTCTGAGTACCACTAAATTATTTTGTTATTTGACATTATGGATGATCGAGAATTTACAACGCCTGCCGATGATACTGAACAATGGGCCAAAGCATAAATACTCAATCAGTCAGCTTTTGGCACTATGGAGAAGCTGTTAAGGGAAATCTTGCATGAGTAGAGTATGGAGAGAAATTGCTGATCCCAAAAAACACTCAGATTTCATGAGTACGTACAATGAAGGAGGGATTCCTGTTAAAAAAAGCAGAGATAACCTCATTGAGAAATGGGTTTATTTAGCAGAGGTATGTGGATTTACTTTCCAGTTCGCGAGCATTGAACAGGTAAAGGAATGCAAGGCTTATTTTGAGAAGAAAGTTCATCCTTCTACTCGCGACATTCATCCGCCGCATGAGCACTACTGGCACCCTTGGTACTGCAAGTTACCAAAAGGTATCAATGGAGGCACTAAACGCCAAAAGGTGTTAAAAACGCTAGATCAGATTCTGGAGAAGTGGGGGCAGTGAACAGTCTGCTTTTGGCACTACTGAGCCCCGTTTACTCGTTCACTCAGCGTAATGCAAATGACCACCGATAGAGAGCAAATATTCAAGAACGCCAGAAAAGGTTTCTGGAAGGCTGCTGCTGTTGTTTTTGTTGTCTACGGTTCTATTCTGCTTGGTGCCGTAAGCATGTTTAAAGACGAAGAAATACAGGCAACAATATGCTGTCTAAAAGGTACAAGTCCAGGGGTAAGAGATTCAGGAATGATCTTGGTTTTGGCCAAAACATCAGGTGGCTCTGAAATAAGTGTTCAATGGAGCAATCAATTACCAATCTTAAAGGGAAAAGTGGCAAAGGTAATTAGACGAACCAACAAGGTTACGGGTAATGTAACCTATGCAGTAGTGGGATACGTAGATGCACGACAATCGTAGTCTGGCTCGCTCAATGTGTGCGCTGGGCGTTAAACTGTCCGCTCTTGGCACTACTGGGACCATAAGTAATCATTACCATGTAGGTCACAGAGTCCATTTAACACGCAATTAGGCATACATGAAGATAGAATGATGACCAATAAGAGCAAAAAGCAGTTGAGGCAAGAGGCTATTCGTGCGGAAATAGCAAAGCGACAGAGTACAAGAGCTAATCTCTCTCCCTTAGACAGAAATCAACTTCTTTCTCTTGTTGAGTATGTAGGGAAAAACATAATTGAAAACGGGCACGAGAACAACTTTCAGTTTTCTGCGCAATGGGCTCGGAGAAACTCGGTTGATCTTGAAAAGCTGACCGACTTCTTAGCAAGTGAACGTATCAATGATGACTGGGACCTGGCCGTGGGTTGTGACCCCTTCGACCTTATGGGTGAAAGTGAAGATCGCCTTTCATGGATGCCTCTTGATCAAACCGAGTTAGAAGATCTTTTGGATTGGTTAGATGAAGCCGTGCAGGAAAGGGGATGCAACCACGATTACACTTTATCGAAGGAATGGCTTTCTAATAACTCTGCAGATACAGCGACGACTTTGATGGCTCTAATGGCAAAAGGAGGCGGTTGTGATTGTGAGATTGTCCTCAATGTTGAGCCAGAAAATATTTACCCGTAAGTGGCTTTGAAAAAAGGTTGCAGCCGCATGAAATCTGGCCGCTTTTGGCACATTTTCGCCTGTTAAGTATTTAAATGTAACTGAATTATGAGCATCGAAAAATTTATTGAATGCGCACAAATCCACGCGGATATGAATTACGGCGACCCCAAGAGCGTCTCAAAAGCAAATTTAGCCGCAGAGACAATGGCAGATATTGCAAAACAACTCATTACCGACAATTGTATGGATGAAGCCCAAAGCATTCTTGATCATGAAGTTGCTGGCCAATGGGGGGCGTTTCTCCTGGTCGATATCTCCGGAGAGAACCAAGAGCTACAGCAGAGATGTATTGCAAAAATCAGGGCAATTGCTGAAGGTGATGGCCCTGAGGCCTTCGGTGCGCAGGTTTGGCTGCGGGAGCGAAACCTTGGATTCAAGTAATAAACATAGACTTTGGAAGCCGTGCGACGTGCTACGAGAGTCAATTGTATCAGTCCGCTCCTGGCACAAAGGGGCGTTAAGTAGCCACAGACATTATGCTAAGAACAAATAAGATCGTACTTGGGCTCATTCTTACCCTGGCTACAGCGCTGGCTGTCTTTGTCTTTAATGTTATGGCGGGCCCAACGATACTTGGCGTTTATTTTGGCGGAGAATTAAATGACAATCTTCGTTTCTCCTTTGAGAGATGTGACGATCAAGAGGATGCTTGGAAGGATTCGATATCAAGGAAATACTGGAACGGCAATACCTTGATAGTGGAAGGATATGCTGTTCCTAACTGCGGAACAACTTGGTTATTCGGTGACTACCACTTGGATGGCAATCACATATCGTTAATATATAAGCCAATTATGCCTTCTCTTGCAGCTTGTGTTTGTGCCTTTGATGTCGAATATCAGATAGCAGGGCTAGAAAAAGGGGATTACACTCTGTCGATAGCTGAAGAGGGCGGAATCTTCGTAGAAGATAGTTGGTATCGCAGATTATTGGATATTGAATAGCAGCAAATTCAAACGGCGCTGGTGTCGTCGCGAAAGGCTCAACGGGAGTCCGCTTTTGGCACGTTGTGGTAAGTACAACTCAAATTCTATGTTCAATCTGCCCAATGCTTACTAACGACTTGATATGACAAAAACCCAATTTAGAATTTTACTTATTACAAGCGTTGCGCTGGCTTTGGTAGCCAGACTTGTGGAATCTGCATTTCCCTCCGTAGGTCTTGAGGAAGCAGTGGCCATGTATTATTCATACTCCCCGGTAGGAGAAAGGGAACAGATAGTAAAGAACTTAGTTCTCGCTGTGTTCGCATTAATCCATATCGCCGGAATTTTGGGGTTATTTTTGTTCAAACGGTGGGGGAGGTATGCCTATTCCGCAGGATTGCTATTAGCGTATATAATGTACTCGGTAACCGGGCTTATTATATATTCCGGTCCAAGTATCTTGCTGTATCAACTTTCCATCTTGTGTTCGGGCGCTGTGATCGCACTTTCCTTCGGGTCATCGGTAGCGGAGTGCTTCAAGAATGAAGCTTAGCAAAAGCCGATGGTTGCTTATGGCACGCCCCCTGTGTCAGGATAGATGTCACCCCCTAAATTGTTGAAAACTTGAACAGGGGGCTGATGAGGAATGAGTGAAACACTATTCACCAGAAAGGAAAGAAGCGGTACTTAAGAAGCTGTTGCCACCA
>NZ_JAAQPI010000027.1 GCF_011683955.1 Pseudomaricurvus alkylphenolicus | reverse complement strand
GTCAGCAAACTTCCCATCGAAAATGGCTCCTAATGCGTCGATCTGTCCGGTAAAGGGCCGAATATCATACGCAAAAGCGGACATTTCTAAATTGCTCAAATAGGACATTACTATATTGCGCCTACAACCCAATTTCACATAATGTGTATTACAGCAGTTAAAAACTACTGATTAATACCTTTAAATTCAATAAGTTACAGCCTGATTTTAAACGGCGTTCTGTCAAAGGATTTGCCGGTTATAGCCTTGTAGAAAGGTGAATTTCTCGCCGTGCTGGCGCTTTCCTTGGTAGGTGCATTTCTGCTGCCTCAACCACCTTTTCGGCACCTTCAAACTGTGTATCTCTTACGGCGCGTTCTGCCGCTAGGCAGAGCAAAATTGAGGCAACTGGGAAGTCTAGAATATCAGCGATCTTGATCGCGGTTTCGTCGCTCAAAATACCTCCTCTGCCCCTCATATTGCTGATGTAGCTAGCATGTTTTCCGAGGGCCTTTGAAGTCTTGTAATCAGTTCCAAGTTTGTCCGCACACATGTCAAGGAACTGGCTTGTAGTGATAGGACACGCTAAGTCTGCCTGCGCGCTCTTCATGCTGAAATCCTTTTAAATCAATATGTTGAAGGGCGGCTATTTGTGAGTGCCGGTACTAGGGATAAGCTCCTGTTGTATCGGAATGTCACCGGGCAGTCGTGATTCGGCGGCTTTTCTGAGTCTCTCTACATACTCGAAGCTGCCGCTTTTCAGGGCTCGCTCGGCTGCTAGGCAAAGGATCATTGAGTCGTCAGGAAAGTCCAGCAGTTCGGCGACTTTTAGGCCTGTGTCATCCGGCAGGACGCCACCTCTACGTCTCATGTTACTAACGTAGCTGGGTGGCTTGTTAAGGGCTAGGGAGGTCTGGTAATCAGACCCAGTTTTCTCAGCACACATGTCTAAGAATTGATCGGTGGTGATCATGGTGTTGGCGCCAGTTTTTAGAATCATTTTTTCTTAAAACTCCATTCTAACTGTATGTCAAGCCCTTCGGTATCCTCATCAGGTATGTAAATTTAATATCTGGTGAGTATACTCAGCTCGCCTACATCAAGTTTAGTCGATTCTCGGTTGGCGCCAGTTCGACTTGCTTGGTGGGGCGGCCATCTCAGGCAGGCCGGAAAGGGTCGCTCCCTCCCGGCCACATTTAACGCCTGAGTGCATGGACAACTGATGAGATGGAATTATGAATTTGCCTACCTGTACACAATCTGAATCAACAGCCTCTAGGGTTGTTGGGTTCCCACCTCCCGGCGATGTCGTTTGTAACTTGAATCTGAAAGGCGGCCAGTCGTCACTTGCCCATAAAGTGAGTAAGTCGGAAAACTCCGCGTGTCCCTGCTGCCAGGGCAGTGGTGTTCACCGCACAGTGTATATGTTTCCCGCTGGATCTCCTCGCACAACTGCTTTGACTAAAGATGGTCTGCCTGCGCGCGGAATGGTTCTTAAGTCAGTGTGTCCCGTTTGTTGGGGCTCCGGCGATGCCTCGCGCAAGAATCAGTTTAATCGACACGCGGTAACTCAGCACGCTGGTCTGGCCTAGCCGTCAACCAAATTTCAGTTTGTACTTTTAGGGATCTGGGGGCTTTGCGCCAGTAGTTATTGTCGCTCGTCTGTTTGTTGCTCCCGCCGAAACAATGACGTTGGGTCAAATCATGAATAGACATTCATTCGTTTTTATCGAAGTTCAGATTGCCAGTTTCTTGGGCGCCACCTTTGGCTTGCCGTATGACCGGCGCGTATCAGTAAGGTGGTGGGTTGCCGGTGGCTACTTTCGTATTCACCTAGGGGCGATGCACATCGAGTTTCACACTGAGCAGGCTTTCTTGCAGTGCTGTGAGGCACTGGGTCTTGATCTATTTCCGATATTCGAATCACTCGAACTGTCTCGTTATGAAATGCATGAGTTCGATCCAGACGAAATTCCGTTTTAACAAAATACCCATCAATACGTTTACTTCGTGGAGTGATTTATGGATATCAATTTCCCGCCGGTTCAGGAAGACTTCTTTAGTCGCGTGAATGATCACGATAAGCAAGCTGCTGTTCGATGGATCGATACAATTTTCAGTCAGTTGGAATCTGAAAAAGACATCGATGCGTTTTCCATTTCATGGGCCGAAGCCAACGAAGACGTTAAGTTGGCCGCGCTCTATCTTGCCGACAGTAAAGCCCCCATGACGTTGGATTGGGCTACACCGCAAACCCCCGCCAAAAAATTCTCCAGTTACCAAAGATCGTTGATCGTTCGCGCGTTGGCTAGATTAGGTCACGGTTGCTCGATTACCTGCGGTCGTTTAATTGCTACCAAACAAGTCCTGGAGTCAATGTCAGATGCAAATCGGGAGGCTGCCCAATGCTGATTTGTGAGGATGGATGGGTTCGACCATTCCAATACAGTAGCGAGCCCGGAATTGTCGCTGCCCATATAAACATGATGCGTCTGAGTGAATATAACCTGAGGTGGTGCGTGGAGGGCTGCTCCATGCTAATGCAGATCGGGGCGGTGAGCATATTTTTCGACGATGAGTCGCTATTTCTTCAGTGGTGCGAGGTGCTGGAGTTCGATCTTTTCCCAATACAGGAGGCCATAGAATGTGCCCGTTATTCAATGTTAGAGAAAGTGTAAAACAAGGAATCCTATTGTGGCTGTGTCTTCTCATACCGTTAGTAATCGCACCGACACTGGACGCCTCGGCGCTTTCGAGCGAGAAAACATCAAGTTTGTGGACGGGATCGTTAAACAGTTTCCACGAATTGAAAACAAACTCCGCCAAGCCCACCAAGAAACTACAGCAAGCGAAGGGTACCGAGAAGCCAACCTCAAACTGCTCAAAGAGTTCCAAACCCTGCGCGACGTTGAGCCCATCTTGGCTAAGCACTCCGGCGCATCGTTGTCCTTACGCGCCTACTACGATCGTATCCAAAGAAAGCGCGGACATATGGTTGCTGTGGAGCAACTGCAAGCGATGGCGGATCGACTTGTAACCCAGGGTTTGGGGCTTTCTTCGTCTATGTCCGCCGATGACGTGGTTGAAGTTTCCCGCGTTAAAGCAGGGGTATGTGCCGAAGAGTTTAAGGTGGCCTGCGAATCTGATCAGGTCGAGGATGCAATACAGGAGTCTGCCGACGTGTTACAAGCAATTGTCGAGGCGATGGGTTTGGAGTGGCCGGTTAACATTAAGCCCGCTGATACCGAAGAAATGATACGCACAAAACAGTTGGGTGCTTGCCATAAGGTGCAAGAGGAGAAGTGGTGGCGTCGTCGTCTTCGTGTGTTGTTCGCTCGCCAAACCGAACAGGTGATGCGGTTGATGGGGTTTGTTCGCAAAGGCAAGTCACCATACGTTTCTAATTGGGCTTACAAGCGTTGGTTGGGGCAGCAGTGGGCCAACCGTAAATTACTCGCCGGTATGGAGGTGGAGTCACTGAATCGCGACGGCGGAATGGGTGAGGTGTTGCCATTGCTCGAAGCGGTAGAGGCATCGGTATCCAATCCTGAGCATCGGCACGATGAGTTGATGACAAGAATGCGCGGTTGGGAGGAGATCGCGCAGGCGTTGGATTTAAAGGGTTTGTTCCTAACAATCACGTGTCCGTCCAAATACCATGCGCAAAACTATAACGGCTCATTGAATAAAAAGTATAAGGGCGCGACGCCTCGTGATGCCAACGACTATTTGTGCAGCGTGTGGGCAAACATCCGTTCGGAGTGGCACCGCGAAGGTATTCGCTGTTTTGGTTTTCGCGTTGTTGAGCCTCATCAGGATGGCACGCCTCACTGGCACTTGGTGTTGTTCTTTTCTCCATTTCATGCGGCGCGGGCTGTTGAAATTTTTGGCGACCATGCCATGCGTGAAGACGGCGACGAAAACGGTGCCGAGGGTTACAGATGGGATGTGACCGAAATCGATCCAAACAAGGGCAGTGCCGTCGCTTACATCGCCAAGTACATATCCAAAAACATTGCCGGTAAAGGCGTAGTTGGCGACTGGGAAGGGGGCATCAGTGCAGCCGATGGCGCCATGCGTGTTCGTGCCTGGGCATCAACGTGGAATATCCGGCAGTTCCAGCAAATTGGCACCGCATCGGTAACGGTCTGGCGTGAGCTTCGACGATTGCGCGACCCTCTGGATGGCGAGTACTGGGACGAAACGACCGCCGAAGCCGTGCGCGCCGCTGCTGACAAAGGGGACTGGGCTATGTTCGTTGATCTAATGGGCGGTGCGTTTGCCGCTCGCCAGAAGCCAAAAGCGCACTCCGACGCCGAAGCTGAATTGGAAACGGCTGCCGACGATCCAATGATGTTGGTTCCAGCCAGGTCGCGCGGGCGAGTCGATACCGCGAAGCGAAATCGCGATGAGAAGAAAACCCAGGCCGCCAAGGATCGTTGGTCGATCAAAATCAAAAACATCGAAATGGAGTTGGTGGCCGATGCGAGGATGAGAGTGCGTAAAGCCATGGTTACCTGCTCGCTGTATGAAAAGCAGGGTGTCCAGCGACTCAAAACCCTGTCGGCCCTGACCGAAAATGAACACGGTGATGAAGTCACCAAAGTGATCGGCGTGGTGATGCGCAATGTGTCGAGACTGATCAAAACCCGGGACAAGGTGTGGACGGTGCAGCCGCTCGGAACAGTGGCCGCTCGTACGAAGTACGATGTGGCCATTGCAAGGAGCGCGCAGCGCGACGCCTTGGACTTGTGTCAATAACTGTTCGGAGAATCCCGAAAACTCAAAATTCACGAATTCAAATCTGAATGGGGACTTTGGAAATGAGCGAAGAAAAATGCACTTCAGACTCTTTAATGGCGAAAGCCTGGAGCAGCGAAGAATTGAAGAAACAGCAGACATCATTAAGGCGAACCGCCAACGCGATGGAGAAGCACCGCCGGGAGCTTTCGCAATACGTGAGCATAGATGAGCTGAGCGATATTGACAAAGCGGTCGCAACCTTTCGAGCATTTGAGGTTAAGGTTCGACATGCCAAAGAGAAGAAGATACGGCAGGAAAGAGAGGCAAAGGCAAGGCGCGATCGCGTCGAGCGGGAATTAAAGGTGGTGATTGAAAAGCACTTCTCGGAATTGTCGTTGCTAGATCAGGCCATCTTTTGCTGCTCCTATCCTTACTCGGTCGACTGGGTAGATGACATGCTTGTCACCATTGAGAAATTTGGAATTTCAAAGCTGAAAGACAGGGTTAAAAACACGTTCTCATCTTGGTGGCTGAGCAAGTATCTTCAGGAATTTAGTTACAAATTCAGTCGACTCGACGGTGAGTTTGGAAAGCTAGACTTGAACGAAGTGGTTATCAAGGAAACCATCGAAAAGTTCAATAGAAATGGCCCAGCCGTTAAGTCCGGTAGGCCAGATGAAGTAATCAGAGCTTTGAGATCAGCTATCAATTTTTCTGAATCATTGCCTTCGTTCGTGGCTTGATTCGTAGTGTTGGCGGAGTGAGGTGAAATGGACGGTTTCTTTACAAACACTGAGGCGGTTAAGAACACACACAAAAGTGTGGAGTGGTACACACCGGCGTGGGTGTTTGAGGCATTGGGTTTGGAATTTGACCTTGATCCATCATCACCCCATGACATGGAAACAGTGGTGCCAGCGTCAAAGAAATACACCATCTTTGACGATGGATTAAAAAAGCCGTGGTTTGGGCGGGTGTGGCTAAATCCCCCATATGGAAAAGACACTCCGATGTGGATCCGCAGGATGATTGATCACGGCGAAGGCATCGCTTTGGTATTTAGCCGGACCGACGCGGCTTGGTGCCAGGAAGCAATGACCGCCTGTACTTCGATGTTGTTTGTAGCTGGTCGGATTAACTTTGTTCCTGGCCGGGAGAATCAGCACAAGAAAAGTCGAAGCGGTGCCGGTACCGTTATGTTTGCATTTGGCGAAGCGTGCGCCGGTGCGCTCAAGAAAATGAGCGATCGCGGTGTGTATTTGGAGTGTGATCGCCAGTCTGAAAAACTGCACTCCTTAATCTGATTGATACTGAAGGGAAATTTATGGATAAGCGAACCAGAGAAAAGCTAGAGAAAACAATGGAGATCTGCCAGTGCCTGCTAAATGGAGAAGAGTTTTCGGTTTCTAACTCTGAGATAGACTTGGTTCCAAAATTCTTGAATGCTAAGTCTCCAACCGCGGCGAAACAGCAGGGTCTTGTACTAAAGCGCGCAGCCAAGCCCATTGGTAAGCTGAGTTGGCACCTGTCGGGCGGGGGGAATGCCTATGGGCAGCTGTACCTGGGTAAGAGTTTCAAGCGCAAAGAGAAGTAATACCAGATTTTGGAGTATCAGGCGGAAAGCAGACGCCCGGCCAGTCGGATCGGTCCCATGGAGACAACTTTAAGCGGTAGTAAATTGGGAGTGGGAGTAGCGCCCCACATACTCCACACATTGAGGTGATACATCATGGACATTGAATCAGTTGGATCGGCAGCTATAGCGGTGGTAATTGTCGTTTGCTGTTGGGTTCTATTGGACGCCGCATCAGTTCTTCTGACGGGTGATGCCGGATTCTTCTTCTTGAGGCAGTTAGGGCCGTAGGTCTGTAGAATCTTAGTGCCGGTGTTTCAAATTTTGCAGTACTAATCAATATGGGGTAGTGGGATGGTTGACTTTACCGAAAAGAATGCTGAAGAAATGATGCGTCGGCTTAGAGAGAATCTGGCCGCGCTCGATGACTATGGCAAGCCTAAAAGGCGCGCGCCGTCAGATATGTTCGTTGGGGGCATCCATATCATGGCCAACGACATGTTGCCCGGTGACACCATCGTCGTTGGTCGTGAATTGGCGGATAAGATATATGAGGTGTTGAGCGAAGAGGCAGAGAAGCCGGGCGGATAGCGTTACAGTAAATCGGCCTGACGCAACAGTTGCTGTTGCTCATGCTTGGGCATAGCCATCAACATATCAATCATCATCCCCTTTGACTGTTTGGCCGAAGGGGAAATGGTGTGACTGAAGGATAGGGTGGACACAAACGTGTGCCCACAATGAACATTTTTGCAGGTGCAATAGAGATCGGAAACTTTGGGGTCTTTGGTCTGGCGACTGGAAATGGTGGCTTTGCTACCGCATTCAGTGCAGGTTACTAACACGTTGTCCTCCTCCCCAATAATTGAAGGGATCAGTTTATCACAGCACAGGGTGGGCCTGTAGTTTCTCATTGCGTTCATTGCACTACGCCGCCTCTTTTGGACTCTCAAAACCGATGTTTAGATGACGGGGTAGGTGGTCATTCAGTTGCAGGATTTTTTGCTGTACCGGTATCACCTCGTTTTCGTAGTTGTTGCGGCTGATCTTGTCTAGATCCCCAAAGCCGCTGTTATTCTCCGGCAGGATGCCCGCCAGGGCGCCGTTGATTCTCCACATGGCCAGTACGTCACTGCGCGTCAGATTTTTCACCCGCTCGAATTCATCCTTGGTGGCGATGTCGCCCACCGGGATGATTTTCACACTCTCGGGCTTTCCATCGGGAATGTTGATAAACATGCTCCGAAAGTTCCCAACGCCTTTACTCTGAGTCACCTTTTCTTTGATGGCATTTTCGTCCTTTTCGTCTAAATTGGGGTCGGCCATGTAAAAGATATACCCCATGTGGGCGCCGTTCTTGTAGTACTTCCGGCGAAACATCGTGGCGTCTTCATTGAGCAATACCGACTGGATTCCGCCCAGGTACTGGGGAACCCCATAGATCTGTTGCATGGGATCGTATTCTTTGATGTGCACCACCTCACCGGCTTTGAAAGGTAGGGGGTCTTTACCGGGTCGAAGCATGCAATACCGGTCGGCCTCTTTCATGCGACGCATATTGATCGCCGGTAAATGACGAAGCCAGCGCGGTTGCCCTTTGCGATTGTTGAGGATCTGCAAGTAACCGTTCCCGAACACCTCCAGGTCAAAGCCCGCCTTGCCTAACTCTTCCCGGGACAATACATCATTATCCTTATACCAGCGGCACAGCATGTTTCGCTTGAAGTAGGCGATGGTGCCGTGGTGTCCGTTGGCGCGAAGCAATTTCGCTAATCCGCTTTGGCTGACCGGGGGTTCCCAGTAATCACCGTTCGGATTGACGAACATGCCAAGGTAGTCGGTCAAGTTGTTGGTGAGTACCGTTTCGGGGTCACCGAAGCTGAACGCCATCGCCGACCCACTGCCACCAGTAGGGGCTTTGAGCTGGTGCGGATCCCGTATAAACGAGTGGGGTTGTGTTTTCAGTTGGCCTTTTCGCATGGGTATCGATCCGTTATATGGCAATGGACGTTTTCTTGGTGCGTCCGGTTAAGGGTTCATGGTGAAGTGCGTGCATGATGGACCACGCCACGTCCGCGTGGCCGGTGGCGCTAGTACGGTCGGCGGCGTAGGTGATTTGATCATTGCCGGTGGTGGTTTGGTGGACCTGCAAAAACGCCTGAGGAATGTCGGTGTGTTCGGCGTCCCATTGGATTTTATGGCGTTCCACCACATCCACCGCTTTGAGTACCAATGTGGTTTTCACCTCTGGTGAATAATGAATGGGGGTTGCCCGCGGATAAAATAGCTGCACCTCCTCAAACACACCCAGGCCAATACCTGTTCGGTCAATGCCGATAAACTGGACGTTGTAGCGCTCTGTCAGTTCCTTGATTCGACTGGCTTGGTGCTTAAACGTGCCTTTGAGGTTGAGCTTTTCCAGTATTCGGAACTTACCCTTGGGGTTAAGCGGCGGTGCCACCACGACGGCGGTGGAGCGGTCGCCCACGCGGGCCGGGTCGTAACCGATCCACACCGGGTGGTTGCCGTAGGGGCGAACCTCTTTTTTCTTGAAGTCCACCCACACTACACTGTCCACGGCCCCTGCTAGCAGATCGTCAAGATCAAAGACGCTGAGCCCGGCCTCCATGAATTGGCACATGAACAGGTTGTTGAATTCAAGCTTGGTGTAGTCTTCCTGTAGTTCCTCGATATCGAACAGATTGCACCCCATGGCTTCGGCGTCTTTGACGGTAACAATATCACGCCAAATATTATCCGGCCCTAGTTGTCCACCGCGCAGCGTGTCGTGGGATAGATCAAATTCAACCGGGTTTTTCTTGCGTTTCTCGTTGTACTTCTCACCGCTCCACAGTGGGAAGGCGCCATGGGATTTGACGCTCGGGGTGGAAAAATAAGTGGTGCGCCATCTTTTTTGCGAGGCAATACCAGTGGCCAGGGTATTGAGGCGTTCAAACCCTGGAATCCAGAACACCTCATCCACGTACAGGTTTCCAGTGGGGCCTTGGGCGGACGCGCTATTGGTGGACAGAAAGTAGAGTGTACACCACGGTTTGCCGTCCTTAAGCAGTTCAATGTTGTCTCCGCCGCGCAGTTTCACATCAAAATATTCCAGCGCGAACTTATAGATGTAGGACTTGAACAAAAATGCCTGGGATTTCGAGGCAGACAGGAAGGCTTGGTTTTCGCCATTGACCACGGCGTTCTCGAACGCTTCCCAAGAAAAATAGAAGGTGGCGCCGATCTGTCGAGACTTCAAAATAAAACGTCTTCGCTGATGACGATTTTCGAACCAGTTGTGCTGGTACTCGAAAAACAGTTCGTCGCGGATCTCTTTTAGTTTCTCTGGTGTGATGCTGCTGATGTCATTAACACCACCTTTCTTGCCCGATCCCCCGGTACGGTCGCCAATCTCTGCCCGTGCTCTTTCCCTGGCGGCCTTGGCTTTCTTCAAATCAATGCCCGCCAATCGGTCCAGCAGCGTGGTGAGCTTTTCCAGTTCCCTTAGATCGGCGTCGGTTTTGTCTTCTTTTTCCACCAGCGCAATCATTCTGCGAGAAGTCGCTTCGGCCACCGTTTCGTGTTGAAGCATCGCCTCCCAATTGCCTTTCTTGACCCACTGGTACACCACACGGGTGTTGTTGAGGCCAAGTTGTTTGGCAATGTGTTTGACTGGTACCCGACGAAGGTACATGAATTTCGCCGCGTCTTTTACCTCTTGAGGGTATCCGCGACCTTTGGTGTTTTCTTCGATGTTGGGGGCTGCTGCGTTCATGGTTCGAAGTGTACGGGCTTCGATTCGGTTTTTTGTGCGCTACCGTTCCTGATAATTCCTGAATTCGGGATCTAGGAAATATCAGGATTGAAAGCCGTTGAGACAATGGCAGTGGCGCTTTACTGTGCAGTCCATACCGAACAGCAACGACAACGAACACAGGCAAAGGCGATGGCAAGAAATTTGAAAACCGGTTGGGTGGTCCTGGCGACTTCCGGCAGTGTGGTACACGGTGAAGAGGACGGGCGAGTCATCGAGAAGCAATGGCTCGAAGATATGGCTGAAACTTACAACACCAAAGTGCACACCGCGAAGCTGTGGCCGGATCATCGCCGGTATTACAGCGGTGGCAAAGTGGTTGCGCTTAAGATGGTTCCGGCCTCTGAGCCTGACCTAAAAGGTGAGTATCAACTGTTGGGCATCATTGCACCCAATGACTGGATGATTCGCGCCAACAGAGAAGGGGAATACACCCATCCTTCCATTGAGGTTGGTGTGAACTATCGTGGTACTGGTAAATTTTTCTTGAAAGGCTTAGGCCTGACCGACCAACCGGCGAGCGCCGGAGTCTCTGAACTGCATTTCTCGGCCAAAGGCAAAGAGGAAAACACCATTGTCTTCTCCGGCCATCAATTCAACCTCTCCGACAGTTTGGACGACGGCGCGCCCGATGGCGAGTCCGACGGCAACAAGGAAACGTTGCTCAAACGCATCTTTGGCAAGCGCGGAGATCATGCATCAACCCACGAAGCGGACGACGACGCTATGAACAAAGATCAAATCGACGAACTGAAAAACTCCTTTTCCGAAGCGCTAGAGACTCAGTTTTCCAAACTGATCGATGCCATGGGCAATAAACCTCAAACCCCAGATGCCGACGGTTCTGGTGGCGAGGGCGGCGAAGGGGGCGAGGGTGGCGAAGCTACCGCCGCCAAAGAGTTCAGCGCCTTGAAGTCAGAAAACGAGAAACTGCGTCAAGATTTCGATGCGGCCTCTGAACGACTCAAAACCCTAGAAACAGAGTTTGCCAAGCTCGATGATGTGCCCGACGGAAAGGGTACTCAGGCCGAAGAAAACGCAGGCGAGGGCGGCGAGGTCGAGTGTCTTTAATCAAGGACGATCACCCGACACATTCATAGCAATCACGCGGAAGACAGAATCATGAAAGAAAGAACAGAACTCGCTTTTAGCAAAATGAAGGCCGATATGGCCAAAACCTACGGCGTCGCCACTGTCGAAAAGGAATTCTCCGTCACGCCGACCCTGGCCCAGCGTCTGCAAGATGCCATTGTCGAAAACGACGACTTCCTAAAAAGCATTAACATCGTTCCGGTCGATGAGCTAAAAGGGCAGAAGGTGATTGGCGGTGTTTCCGGTCTCATGGGCAAGCGCACCGATACCGACAACAACGATCGTCAAACCAGTGAACTGTTGACGCTGGGTAGCTCTGATTATGAGCTGCACTTTACCGAGTTTGATACGCATATGCGTTATGCCACCGTCGATGCCTGGGCGAAGTTCAAGGATTTCCAAAAGCGCTACGGCGACTGGGTACGCCACGCCATTGCTCTGGCTCGTATCAAGGTGGGGTGGTACGGAACCAGCGCTGCTGCTGCTACGGATCCTGGGACAAATCCCAACGGTGAAGATCTTAACATCGGCTGGCTGGAGCTTCTGCGACAGTATAACGGCGGTGCACAATGGTTCACTCAGGGTGGTACCGCCAACCAAATTCAGATCGGCGCGGGCGGTGACTTTGCTAACTTGGACAGTGCGGTTCACGCGCTGTTGGTGATGATTGATCCCATGCGTCGTAAGGATCTGGTAGCCGTCGCGGGTACGGATCTGATCGCCGAAGAGAAAGCCCGTCTCTATGAGGCGCTGGGTCAAACGCCGTCGGAGAAAGAGCGCGTCGAGAACGAAGTGGTGACCAAGGTGTACGCCAGTCTGCCGCTGGTGACCGATTTGCCGTTCTTCCCATCTCGCGGTTTGCTGGTGACCTCGCTTAAGAATCTGAGCATCTATTACCAAGAGGACAGTTGGCGCCGTAGCATTGTTGACAACGCCAAACGCTCGCGTGTGGAAGATTTCAACAGCGTCAACGAAGGCTATGTGATCGAGGACGAAGAGGCTGCCGCCGGTTTCGAATTCGGTAACGTTATGTTGCCCGATGGCGCGGGCGGCTGGCAGTAATTCGGAAAGAACAAATTGCTAAGGCCTGGGTGCGCCCAGGCCGGTTAACTCTAATTCATTGAGGCTTAATCATGGCCATTATTACCAAGCTTCACCAGCAGCGTTGCCGCGAGCTGGAGCGCCAAAAGCGTGAAGGGGAGACCCAGGCCGAAGAGTCCGTAGTGATCCGATCCGCTGGTATCATCCCCAACGCCAATGAGCACACCACGCTGTTGGTGGCGCTGGAACAGGATTTGGATCGACTCAGTACGCGCAAAAAGGTCGAGGAAAAAATCGCACTGAAACGCGATGAGCTGTTGCCCAAGTATGTGCCCAAAGTGATGGCGTATTTGGAGAGCGGCGCGTTGCACAGCAATCCGCTGTTGGTGTGGTGCGCCATCTGGGCCATTGACGCCGACGATCTGGAAGTGGCCTTGCCCTTGTGTGACGCCGCCATTGAGCAGCAGCAAAACGCGCCCGCGCATTTTAAGCGTGATCTGCCCACCTACTTCACCGAAGCCATTTCGGACTGGGCTGAACGCCAATATAAGGCCGGGCAAAGTGCCAGCCCTTACATTGACGAAGTGTGCCAGAGGGTTACCAGCAACACGTGGCCAGTGGCCCAGGTGATCGCACGGGGAAAACCGTTCCGTATTGCCGGGATGATTGCTGAGCAACACGGCGAGCTGCCCGAAGCGCTGGCGTTCTATCGTCAGGCTCAAGAGGAAAACGAAAGGGCTGGCGTCAAAACCCGACTTGATAAGTTGGCCGCAAAGCTGGGTGAAAACGCAAAGCCTGAAGGGAATGCTGAACCCGCTGACAGTGACGCAGCCGACGCGGCTGAATAAAGACTACCCCCCCCAAGCGGACCGATTGGGGAATTGGTTTACTGACCTAGGTTTTCCAGTGAACCAATCGAGTTCCGCTTTTTTAGTGAGATTGCAGTATGGCCTTTACCGGTAAAGAAGAGACATTTTTGGAAAGCAGTCTGTCGAACATTGACTTTTTTCCTGAACTGTCACTCGGGGATTTTCAGAGAATTCATCGGGTGCCTGCTGAATTGGCACAAGAGGCGGTCGAGCATCAGTTAAAGTTGGCGCGTAACCTGGTCAACGACGTGTTAGAGGAGCAACGCGCGCTGTGGGAAGCCGACGGGCACTTAAGCCTTGAGGACATGGACACGGCCAATGGCACCGATTTTAAAACCTACTACTTGAGTGCGGTGTTTTATCGGGCCAAAGCCGAATTGCTTCAAGACTTCCAAACGTTCAGCCGTCGGGAAAGCTCGGCGGACATGGCCAAAGAGGGCGACAGCGTGCACCAAGCGTTGATGGCCGACAGTGACCGGTGCATTCGTCGACTGAAGGGCATTCGCACCTCGATCACGGTGGATCTGATCTGATGGCGTTGCAAAAGCTGGCCGGGTTAACCCGTTATCTGATCGAACAGAATTTGGTGGATGAAAACCAAATCGACAGTTGGATGGAAAACGGCACGCCGGAGCCCGCCGGTAAGCGGTTGGGGCATGGCATACGAATTTGCCGGTTGCGGTATGACGCCATCATCAGCATCGAGCGATTCACCGGGAATGAAGATGTGTTGCTGGCGTTGCTGTGCACTTGGTTGATGGACAACGATCCATCCCGCGAAGATGATCGATTACCGCCGCCCGACATTGATATTGATATCGTGGATGCCAGGGCCGCCGATGTGGCTTTTCGGGTGGCGTTCATTGAAGACATTGATTTGGTGCCGGTCGACAACGGCAAAGTGTTGTTTATCGGTCAGCGCTGGGATGTGGCCGACGTGCCGGTGACGCTGCCGAATGAAGCGGCCGTCGGTGACGATGAATCGAGGCCGACCGACAAACCGTATGTCCATCCGAGTTGATGTTGATGGCGCGGATCGGGCCAAAGTCTGGACCGACATGCTCAAGCTGCCGCCGATCAAGCGTAAGCGGATCCTGGGTCAGGTCATGCGCAAGGTGCGCACCGCGAGCCGGAAACGGATTCGTGAAAAAAAGGATTTAGACGGGAAGCCCTGGGCACCGCGCAAAAAGAAGCGGAAGGGCACCAAAAAGGGATTTCGTAATTTTGGGCGTAGTCTTCAGACCTACTACTCCGAAGACAAGGGCCGGGTGGATCTCAGTAAGCGATGGCTCAGCGGTGTGGCCTTTCTGCACCAGAAGGGTCACCGAGAAACGGTCAGGGCATCACAGATCAAACGGCGTCGTAAAACGGAAGAGGCCAACACCATGGCCACACGTCGAATGGGTAAAGCGCTGCTCGCACTGGGTTACAAAATCCGGCGAGAGAACGGCAAAGGTTGGAAGCGTCCAAGCCTTCGCTGGATCACCGAAAATCTGACGCAACGCAAGGCCGGTATCTTGATGACGATACTGGGTGAAGAGGACAAGGCGCAAAGCTGGGTGACCGAGTTGCCCGCCCGCTCTTTTCTCGGGGCCAGTGATGACGATGTCGACGCACTGGCGACAACCATTATGGACAACATGCTAAAACGCAAAGGGGCATGACAATGGCACAAGGTAAAGTCACCACCAACAATTTGAATCTGGCTCAGGGCGGAACGCCAGCCATTGAGCGAAAGGCGCTGTTTATCGGCGTGGGTACTAAAAACACCAGCGCCATCATGGCCATCAACGGGCAATCGGATTTTGAAGACCTGTTGGGTGTCAATGACAGCGAGATCAAGCGCAACGTGATCGCCGCGCGTGACAACGGTGGTGAAAACTGGCAGTGCTTCGCCGCGCCGAGACTCGCCGGGTACACCTGGGAGGATGTGGTGGATGAAGCCATGGCCACGGTATCGCCTGAGTTCATCGTGTTGTGTACGCCTGCGACGGACAGTTCCGATTTGGACGCGATGCACACCAAGGCCGAAAGCCTGCGCACCACGCTGGGTCGTCGTGTAATTATCGCCACGGCCACCGCTGGCATTGATGCGGGCACGCAATCCTGGGCGGACTACATCACCGCCCAGGCGGCCATTACCGATTCGGTGGCAGCGTACCGGGTGGGTGTGGTGCCTCAGTTGCACGGCAACGATTTGGGTGTGGCCATCGGACGTTTGTGTAATGACGGGGTCAGTATTGCCGACAGTCCCATGCGCACCGGCACGGGTCCTGTGTTGGGGCTGGGCGCCGTTCCCGTCGACACCAATGGGGTGGCATTGGACAACGCCACGTTGCAAGCGCTGGATGCCAACCGGCTGAGCTGTGTGCAAACCTACGTCGATTATCCCGGTGTGTACTTCAGTAATTTCTATCTGCTCGACGCGCCGGGTGGTGACTATCAGGTGGTGGAAAACCTGCGCGTGGTCGACAAGGCCGCTCGCGCGATTCGCCTGTTGCAGATCGCCAAGATTGCCGACCGTGGCCTGAATTCCACGCCGTTGAGCATTGCTGCGAACCAAACGTATTTTGCAGGACCGCTGCGCGACATGAGCAAGGCCACCACCTTTGCCGGTCAGCATCGCCCTGGTGAGATCAAGCCGCCGAAAGATGGGGATGTGACCATTGTGTGGCCAACCACCACGCGGGTGGAGGTGTATTTCAAACTGACGCCTTACAACTCGCCGAAAGAGATTGTGGGCAACATCGCCTTGGATCTGAGTGGAGCGGGGCAGTAAGCCCCACCCGGTAAACCACCCGTTAACTGACTGGAGATAAGCCGATGAGCGGTCAAAGACTGAGCGGTAAGGACATTGATTTTATGCTGGGCGCGCTGCTGGTGCACGCCGAAGAGGTAACCCTCAACATTGAGGACAACACCAAGGTCACGAAAAGTAAAGGCGTGCCCAACGGTTGGGTGTCTGGCGACAAAGGCGCCAGCGGTGACATCACCGTGGACACGGCCAACCTGCAAACCATTTTGGACGCGGCCAAGCAAGCGGGCAGTTTCAGCGCGCTTGAGCCCTTCGACTTCGTGGCCAACGGAGAGGGCACCACCGACAAGCTGACCATTGAAGCCTTCGGCTGTAAGTTGCGCATCAACGATCTGCTCAATGCACAGGCTGACGGTGGCGAGAAGCTGACGCACAAGTTGAGTTACGACGTGACCAGTAACGACTTCGTCAAGATCAACGGTGTGCCCTACATCGACGCCAAAGAGATTCAAAATCTGATTTAACGTCGGCCTATGAGAAACGCACATGTCCATCAGTTACGACTCGATCCGAAACGCATTGCTGTCAAAAGGTTATCGCTTTTTTGACGATGGCGACTACAACCTGAATTTGGTGGGTATTCGCGGTGCGGACAAGCACAGCAATCAGTTTAACGATTGGTTGACCGTGTCGTTTCGCTCGGGTGGTCAAAGAATGATGTTCGCGTTTCTCTGCACCACCGACCCCGGTTTGTATTGGCGAGCCCATCCCGCCAACGTACTGGGGACTGCGATTGTTCGGCCAGGGCAATACCCTGGACTATGGAGGCTGGGCAAACACCAAGGACGGTACCCCGCGCTGGTTCAGTGCGGACTGATTACCGTGTACCGCGACAATGATCGCGATTCGCAATTGGACAGCGAAGTCAAAGAAACCGGGCTCTTTGGTATCAACTGCCACCGGGCGACACCGGTGGGCGAGAGCACCATGGTTGACCGATGGTCGGCGGGCTGTCAGGTGCTGGCCAGTGCAGCGGACTTTGACATCTTGATGGCGCTGTGTCGCAAGGCGGCGGTGAAGTGGGGCGAGCGGTTTTCTTACACCTTGATTGAAGAGGCGGATCTTTGGAAATGAAAAAGTCAGCGGTTGTGGTTTCGGTGATGGTTTTGATGGCGATGTTGTCCAGTGGTTGCAATGAGGAACGTGTGGAAGCAGTGGCACAAAAAGTGGTGACTCGCTGGTGCGACATGCACACGGGTTCCCGTGAAGCGTTGCGCGCTCGCATCGATAAGGCGACCGCACCGCATCGAATTCGCATTGAGTGCGCCGGAGAATGAAAGCACCGTCGCCATTCGTGTGACTACGGTGTACGGATTCGACCGAAAGAAGTTTTAGTGTACTGGGAGTGTCAGTTTTGAACGTGAGTCATCGACAGTTGGCACTGTTTGCCAAAGAGGCGTATCACCGTCACACCGTGAGTGTTCACGGCGTGGAAGTGTTGGTGATTCAGTTTCGCGGTCATCAGGTGTTGGCGTTTCGGGGCACGCAAGCTGACAAGCTGGTGGACATTGTTCGTGACTTGTGGGTAAGACCTCGCCGGTCGACTCGATTGGGTTGGGGGCACGCGGGTTTTATGAACGGGGCAACGCGCATCTTGGACTTGAAGCTGCGCGATGTAATCGACAAGCGCAAGCCAATTTTGTGCACGGGGCATTCGGCCGGTGGTGCGATCGCGCAGGCCTGCGCCCTGGCGCTTCGTTATCACCGTTACCACGTTAAAGCGTGGGTGGGGTTTGGATCACCGCGTGTGTTTGCCGGTGCCAGGGATTGGGACGAGACTGAGTTACATCACTACCGCTTTGGTAATGACATTGTGCCTAAGTGGTTGCCGCCGGGTTTGATTTATCGACATCCGGTAGTGGCGACGAATCTGGGTCAGGCCGAAAAGGCGTGGCCCAACTGGGCCGATCACGATATGGACAACTACGTGCGCGCGTTAAGGGATCGACCGTGAACGAAAAACAGAATTTGTTGATGCAGTGGATGGTTACTGTATTGGGCTCACTCCACGCCTTGACGTTCAACCAATTGATTTCGCTTGGCGTACTGGCCACCGGCGCCATCACAATGGTGGTGAATTGGTACTACAAGCGCGAAAACCTGAAGCTGGAAAAGCAGAAGCTCCAGCACTCATTTTTAAACGGAGAAAATTCACATGGCCGCAAAAACCAAAGCCAATGAACAAGCCATCGTTGTCACGATTCTGGATCAAGATTACACCTTCCGTGTGTCGCGCCAGGACTACAACAAGTACATCAACACCATGCTGCCCAACAACAAGGTTGCGCCAAGTCATAACCTCGTGGTTAACACCGTGATTGATGAAAACAGAGACGCGGTGATCACCATCCTGGAAGAAAACCCAGGCGCGGAAATGGAGATCGCCACCAGCATCGTGACCGAGTACTCGCCTGATCTGGGTATCGTGGCAAAAAAGCTGAAGAAATAGCGAAGCAAATCGCTGATAACGGTTTTGATCATCTGTGTGCCCTGGTGGAAAAACATTTGCCGGGGCGCGAATACAACGAAGAGAACATGGGGTTGGCGCTGTTTTTAGAGCGTCGTCACTGGCAAAGCATGGAAGCGGCAATCACAAACGGCATTGCGAAGGCGTTCAGTCGCTGACCCCATTTTTATTACCCACCGAACCGTCGTGAGGGGCGCATGTCCAGTCGATTCGAAAAGCTGATGTTCACCATCTCGATGATCGATAAGATCACGGGACCGGCGAACAAGGTGGCCAAAACCATTGACGACATCAACCGGCGTACCACCGCCGGGTTAGCTCGCATGGGCGTCGGTGTGGCGGGACTCTGGGGCGCCGGTCGTGCGATTGAGGGGGCGTTGGCGCCAGCCATTGCCATGGATCGCGCCGTTGGCGAAGTCAAAAGCCTGGGGGTTGCCGATGCGGCGCTCAGGCAACTCGAACGAACATCACTCAGGTTTTCGATCAAATACGGCGAGGTGGCAACGGATTTTGTCAGCTCCTCCTATGACATTCAAAGTGCCATTGCTGGATTGACCGGCGGTGAGCTCTCCAAATTTACCCTAGCCAGTGGTGTGCTGGCTAAGGCCACCAAATCCGACTCGGCGGTGATTACCGACTACATGGGCACCATGTACGGTATTTTCCAGAATCAGGCCAATGCCATGGGCAAAGCTCAGTGGGTAGAGATGCTCACCGGTCAAACGGCCAACGCGGTGCAAATGTTCAAAACCACCGGTAGCGAGATGGCGGCCAGTTTTGCCAACCTCGGGGCCGAAGCGCAAAGCCACGGTGTGGCCATGTCCGAACAGATGGCGATCTTGGGCACACTGCAAGCAACCATGAGCGGCAGCGAAGCGGGCACCAAATACCGCGCATTCCTGGCCGGTGTTGGCAAAGCGCAGGATAAACTTAATCTAAAGTTCACCGACAGCAATGGGCGCCTGTTGCCCATGATCGACATCCTGCAAAAGTTGCAAGGCAAGTTTGGTGACATCGACAAGTTGGCTGAATCGGACGTGTTGAAAAAAGCCTTTGGGTCTGCCGAAGCGGTGGGGCTGATTAAACTGTTGTCTCAGAACGTGGGCGGACTTCAAGGCAGCATTGCGCAACTGGGTCAAGTCAAGGGCATGGAAAAAGCCGAAAAGATGGCCCAGGCCATGGTTGATCCTTGGGAGCGTTTATCGGCGGCAGGCATTGCGGTTCGAACGGTCTTCGGTCGAGTCGTTCAGCCTGTTCTGCTGCCGGTACTCGATTCGCTGACCAGCGGCGCCGATACGATCATGCGGTGGACGGAAATGTTCCCCAATCTCACGCGCGTGGTGGGCATCGGTATCCTGACGATGTTTGGTCTGGCCGGTGCCATGGCCGCCTTTACGTTGGTCTCTGGTTTAGCGACCACGGTCATGGGCGCGTTTAACGGTGTGTTGGCGTTGGGTCGCGTGGCCATGATGCTCTTTAACGTCGCGCTTTGGGCCAACCCCATCACCTGGGTGGTCGGTGGTGTGTTGTTGCTCGGTGCGGCGCTCACCGGCTTGGTGGTGTACTGGGATCGAGTAACCGCGGCGTTGGAGCAATCAGTCATCTTCCAGTTGTTGCGTCTTCAGATGCAAGCGCTCGGCGCGGGCTTTGATCTGCTGGTGTCCTGGGTGGGCGTATTGATGGACACCTTCGGATCCTTGTTCAGTTACCTGGGCACCACGCCCATGTTTAAGGCGGTGCTTTGGGGGCTGGATAAAGTCACCGACGGCATTGGGTTGGTGGTTAAGCTCATTGGACAATTGATCGGCAAATTCTGGGAGCTGAGTAATAAGGGTGCGGCGGCCTTGAAATCGGTGGCCGACAACGGGTTGGTCAAATCGGTGATGGGTTGGTTTGGCGATGACAAAGTCGATCCTGCGGTGGTGCCGCCAGTGGTCAATACTCCATTGCCGCCTGCGGTGGAAGCGCTGAGTGCGCCACCTGCTGCTGACCCTGTGATCAAAACGCCGTCCATCGCGCCGACTGTACTTGATGGACCTGCGACAGTCCACGCTGCCCAGGCTCCGGCCACGGCGCCTGCGGCGGTGCAGTCGGTAGAGCGGCAGGCCGGGGCGCTGCCTTCGGTACCGGCCGCCGTGCAAACCGTGGATCGACAGGTCGGGGCTATGCCTGTGGTGCCTACCGCTGTACAGACGGTTGAACGTCGGGCAGGGGCGCTGCCTGGGCCGTCGTCAACCGTACAGGCCGTTCAGCGTGTGGCAGACCCATTGCCACCCGTAGCCGCTCAGGCGGCGCCTGTGAGCTTTGAGGCGCCCGCACTGACCCAGGCCGTGACACAGACCCTAGTGGGGCCTGTGCAAGCCACCGCGCCGACACTGACCCAGGTGATCGAAACCGTATGGCAAGGGGTGGAACCCCAGTTGCCCGAATCGGTACAAGTGGCCGCTAAGATCATTCCCAGCGCCTTCGACAACATCAACGGGGCGCTGGATATCTGGGCCGCGTTCGGCGGTGACATGCCGGACTGGGCCGACAAGCTCAATGGAACGCTCAACGCACCGGTGTTTGACGCCGCGCAGATGCCCGCTCAGGCGCCCGATCTGTTGCAGACCGTCTTGCAGCGGGTCACCGGTGATGTGCCTACGGCGCTGCCGGAGTTGGTGCAATCGGTGATTCCCCAGCTGTTGCCCGCGCCAGCGCCGGACGAAGCCGGTGGCGTGATGGGCATTGTTCCTCAGTTGCTGGGGGCGGTCCCCGGGTTGAGTGAGCCGTTGCCAGTGGCCACCCAGTTGATCGATCAGGTGTTGGGCAACGTGCTGCCACCGCAAGCGGCCAGTTTGGTGCAAACCTTATTGCCACCGCCCGCGCTGCCTCAGACGGCAACCGTGGGTGTCTCACCCGTGCTCGATGCATTGCCACCCCTACAAGCGTTGAGCGTCGGCGTAATGCCGGTGTTGGGAAAACTCGCGGGGCTCGATGCGCTCAACGCCGTGAACGACGGCGGCGCCTTGGAGCGAGTGGAGAAAGAAAAAGCCGACTTGGCCTTGGCCGCTCCGAGTCTGAACGATGGACCGGTGGGCGGTGTGGTGGCCGGAGGTCTGTTGCAGCAGATCACCAACGCGGTCACCAACAACAAGGGTAACCACATTGAAAAGCTGGAAGTGAACACCACACAGCCGGTGGATCCGTGGTTGATCGAAGACGCCTTGACGATGGCTTAGGGGGCAGAGGTGACCAAGTACATTGATTTATTGATTACGGACGATGACCTGACCTTGGACGTGGCCGTGCAGCCGCTGTTGATCAGTGATCGCGCCTCGATTGCCCAGGATGTGAAGCACTTGGTGCGAGAGAGTGGGTTGTTGGTGCAAATCATCGGCGAGCGTGACGTTGATGCGGTCAAAACCATTTTGAATCGAATCGAGACCTTGGTGGAAAACGATGTGCGCATTGTGCCCGGTACGGCTCGGGTGACTCGCACCGATGTGGAAACCATCTTTATCACCGCTGACACGCAAGAATATGGACCGGTAGAGGTGACCGTGTAATGGCAGAAGATCACAGCACAGACTTTCAGGCGCTGGTGCAAGAGGCGGGCATTCCGACCACCGAAGCGGCGGCCAAAGCCGAGTGGCAAGCGATGTTGGAGGCTGAAGGCAGCGTCGTCAGCAACGACTCCTCGGTGTCACCGTTCTGGCGATTGTTTTACGCGATTGTCACCCAACCGTTGATGTGGTTGGTGAATCTCATTGTCACTCAATGGTTGCCCAACTCCTTTGTGAAAACGGCCACCGGCGGGCACTTGGATATTTTGGCCTGGGGTGCGAACGTCACGCGCAAAGGGGCGGTCAAGGCGAAGGGCAACATCCTGTTTACCCGAAGCGACAGCACCGGCACCTTGACGGTAGCGGCGGGCACCGTCGTGGAATCACCGCCTATCAATGGCACTGTGTACCGAGTCGCCACCGTGGCCGAAGCCATCTTTGCTGATGGCGAAAGTCAGATCGAGATCGAAGTGGAAGCGGAAAACACCGGGGAGGCTTACAATCTCGCCGCTGGTTATTACGCGGTATTGCCGGCACCGCTGGCGGGCATCACATCAGCATCCAACACCAGTACCTGGTTAACCACACCGGGGGCGGATATCGAGGCCGACGACGACTTGCGCGACCGTGTGCGAAACCAGTTTGGTGCGGTGAATCAGTGGCACATTGATTCGGGGTATCTGGCGATTGTCACCGAGTACGCGGGGCTGCACATTCGTAATGTGTTTATCGAACACGATGCGCCGCGTGGTCCCGGTACCGCCAACATTTATTTGCTGCTCGATACCGGTGAGCCCGACGCCGCGTTCTTAACCCAGGTGCAAGATCACATCATGCTCAATGGCAACCGGGGCTTGGGCGATGACATTCAGGTGTTGTCCATGCCGTCGACGCAACACGATTTGGTGGTGGATGTGTACGCGGTGTCGGGGCTGCCTTCGCCCGACAAGGCGCAGTTGCGCTCGGACGTTGAGCAAATGATTCGCGCGGCGTTTCGTGAAAACGTGGACTATACACCGACGCTTACTTTCCCTGACAGTCGCTTTTCATTATCCCGGTTGGGACAAGAGTTACACCGACAGTTTGTCAACGCCGACGACATTGTGTTCGATCAAGGCAGTATCGTGAACGGCTGGGCCATTCCCCGTTTGAACAGTTTAACGGTGACCGTGCATGGCTCTTAACATCACACTGCCGGTTTGGTTGCAGGCCGACAACGTTCAAAAAATCAAGGCGGCGGCGGGCAAGTGGTGGGAGCAGTTGGCCATCTGGGCGCAGTGGGCCACCACTCATCGAGACATTGATACCTGCGATGCCAAGGTGTTGGAGCTGATCGGTTGGGAGCGTCGGGTGGATCGTCTGCCCAGTGAAGACGAAGCGCTCTATCGATTGCGAGTTAAGCACGCGCTGGACAACTACAAAGACGCGGGTACCAAAGAGGGGTTAAAACTCATCTTTGGCCGCTTGGGTTTTGAAGGCATCGAGGTCTGGGACCGGGTACCCAATCGGGATTGGGACGTGGTGCAAGTGGCAGTCAGCGACGAACAGTTGGCCACCCAGCCCGACTTGCTGGCGGAATTGGCCCGCAACTATGGGCGCACCTGTCGCCGATTTGAATTTTCCGTATCTGACAAAATGACCATCGACGTGGTGTGTGCCGATTTTAACGGCGATGACCACAACGTGTTGGCGTCACTGTAAAAGGGTTTGATCATGAGTTCTGTCATTACCACCGCCGGAGAAAGTTTGATTGCCTCGGCGCAGGCCGGACAACTGGCCATCGACAAATTTGTGTTGGCCAACGTGCCGGGGTTGGACCCGGCGGCGGCCATTGATCGCGAGGCAGGACTGCCGCCCGTGGGTGAGCAGGTGTATGAAGCGCCGGTGACGGCGGCCGGTCTGATCAACAGCAACACCGTGGCCTATTCTCTGGTCATGGGTTCGGACATTGGCGACTTCGATTTTAATTACATGGCGCTGGTCACTGATGGCGGGCAAGTGTTTGCGGTGTCCACCTTTCCGCTGTTGTCCAAGCTGCAAGGCGACGGTTACAACATGAACCGAAACTTTGCCGTGTCGTTCTCCGGTGCCAAAGAGGCTACCGGGATCAACATCAGCGCGCAGAGTTGGCAGATTGATTATTCGGTGCGCCTTCGCAGCATGGACGCGCGAACCACCCACCACGCCAACGACTGGTTTGGTGTGGAGTCGTTTTTTAATGACGGCTTTGAAATCACCGAAAGCGCGGGTGTGTACACACTGGCCGCCGGGTTTGGGTACGTCAACGGTGTTCGTATTGATAACGAAGCCGATCAGGTGGTGACGGTTCCAGCGACACCCAATAGTGTTTGGTTGGACGTGGCGTTGGTCGAGGACTTCAGTGGCCTTCGACCAACCTTTACAGTGGTAGTTTCCACCGATCCCCAGACTGACTACGTGGACGAAAACGGCAAACAACACTACCTTCGAAAAATCGCCGACATCAGCGCGGGTGGATCGGTAACCGACACGCGACAGTATTTTGATGCCGTGGATGAAAATGGATTGGCGCGCTACCTGTACCGGGCAAAACAGTTTCTGGTCACCACGCCGGTGATCAACGGCGACATTGACGAAAAGTATGGCGAGACCATCACGCTGAGTGTGGGCGGATCGGTCAGCGCTTGGGACAGCACCGACCACGACACACAGATTGCGTATTACGAATGGACCTTGCCCGATGACAGCACCCAGCAGGGCACCAGCGTCAACTGGTCCATTCCCAACGACGTGGGTTTGGTGGGTGAGTTTCTGGCGTTTGAAGTAGTGGCCGTTGATGAGCTGGGGCACCGTTCGGACGCGGCAAAACACAGTGTAGAAATCGCCAGCAACAAGGCACCAAGGATGAATGACTTCGCCCACACCGTGCCCGTGGCCATGGTGCGAGACGATGTGGTGGCGGTGAATTTTAGCGGGGCCATTGATCCTGATGGCAGTCAGTCGCTGCTGACCTACAGCGTTGTCGAAACGGTGAGTGTCAGCGCGAGCAAAACCAGCGCCATTGCCAGTGGTGAAAACATCAACCTCACTGTGGACAGCATTGCCGCCGATCAGGCAGGCAGTGTCACTGTGAAGGCGATTGATGAAGCGGGCCGTGAATCAAAGCACGTCGTGATCAATTTCCAGTTGCTCTATGATCCGTTTATCAACACGCCGGTATTGCTCGCGCCTGAAGATAACACCACCGGAGTGGGGTCTGTGCTGACGATGGTGGCGGGCAGCTTTGCAACCACGCCCAGTGCTCGCGATACTCATCAAAGTACCGATTGGCGGATCACCGATGATCAAGATGCGGTGGTGTGGGAAGTGTTGGGCGAGACTACCGACAAACTGATGAAAACCGTTCCCTTTGGTGAGTTGGAGGTATCGACCAACTACAAGGCGAAAGTGCGATTTAATGGCGCCACCTATCAATCGGAGTGGACCGAAGCGTCGTTTGTGACCAAGGATCAGTTTAATCTCGCCAGCGAGCAAGCGCAGTTAACCGAGTCCGGGCAAGGCAACTATGGTTACGGTGTTGCGATATCGGGAGACGGCAGCACCTTTATGGTGTCCGCGTCTACCACCAGTTCCAGTCAAGGGCGGGTATGGGCATACGACTATGACAATGGCGTCTATGGTCCTGGCTTTGAGATGGTACCCAATGACATAGCCAACAGTGACAATTTTGGTAGCTCCGTTGCGATTTCTGAAAACGGGTTAATCGCTGTGATTGGCTCACCCAATGACGGTAATGACGGATCGGCTTATGTGTTTTCCAAAGAGGGTGGATTCTGGACTCAGGTCGCCAAGCTGGTGCCAGACACTGATGCCGAGTCCTTCGGTGCGGCGGCTGCGATTTCCGACGACGGGTCGGTCATTGCCGTGGGCGACAATGCGGACAAAGATCCCAACACCACCATTATGTGTGGCGCTGCGCACATCTTCAGGCGCAACGGTGGTAACAACTGGCAGCTGGAACAAAAGTTTAAACCGGATGTTGAAACGGCCACGGCCTATTTTGGTTACGCCATTGATGTTTCCGGTGATGGGGAAGTCCTTGTGGTGGGTGCGCTCAATGATGACGGTGGCGCCACCGACAGCGGCGCCGTTTATGTCTATGAACATCAAGGCGGTGGCGTGTGGAGCGGTGAAATCAAATTGACTTCGGTCGATAGCAGTAACGGGGATGACTTCGGACATGCCGTGGCCATCTCGGGCGATGGATTGGAAATCTTAATCGGTGCGCCACGGTGCGCGGCACCGGAAACTCAAAGCGGCGCGGTGTATGTGTTTCGCAAAACCGGCGGTTCCTGGGGAATCACCACCAAAATTCCTAATGTCGACCCAGGCGATAAAACCGATACCGAGTATGGTTACTCGGTGGACATTGCCAAAGACGGCAGTGTTGCCTTAATTGGTTCTCGCGATGTCGATAGCGGTAAGGGCGCGGTGTACACCTTTATCAAAGACAATGGCATGTGGAAACACGATGTTAAATTGATTGCCAGTGACGGGAGCAGCAATTACAAGTTTGGGGTTTCCTGTTGCATTGGGTCTGATGGCAAGTCGGCGTTGATTGGCGCTAACGGAAACCAAAAGGGTTACGTGTTTCGATAAGGGGGAAACATGATTGACGTATACGCACGGGTGGCCGGTGACCAAGTGTTGGAGTGGCCGGTGTTTGAGTCGCACATTCGCAACCGGGGTTTGCCGCTGTCACTGTTCGTCAAGGTGCAGCCATCACCGTTGCCGGTGGTGTTTTCACTGGTGGAGGTGTTAGAAGAAACAAAACCCGCGCTGGTCAGCGGCCAGTGGGTGCAGCAGTGGGCCACGGTGCCGCGCGAAAGCGATGCAATCAGGGAGGAAGCCGCCGACAAAATCAACACCAAGGTTAATCGAGCCATTGAGTCACTGAAAGCGGGTTACCCGGTGCAAGAGGTGGAAACCTGGACGCTGCAAAAACTGGAGGCGGACGCCTGGACGTTGGACAACAGTGCACCGGTGCCAACGCTCACGGGAATTGCAGCGCGTCGGGGTGTCGGTGTGGATGTGGTGGTGGCTAAGGTGCGGGCCAAGTCGGATCTGTATCAAGGCACCTTGGGGTTGATTCTGGGCAACCGTCAGGCCGCTGAGGATCAATTGGACGCGCTGTTGGCCTTGGAAGAACGGCCAGAAGACTTTGCAGATCAGGTCAGCGCCATTGTTAACGGGTTAACCACTGACTGGCCCGACGCCATCAAGCGGGTGTGATCATGTGGGCACCGGTGAATTTTACATGGCCCAGTAGCGCCGCCGATGTGGTGAGTGCTGCGCAAGCGGCCACGGCCAGTGGCGATGCGCAATTGAGTCAGGCAGGCAGCAGGCTGTCGGCGGTACCGGGTCCGAGCATTACGAAAAACCCAACGGCCACCACGGCCAATACCGCCAGCACTAACGCGGCATCGCATCAAGCGCTGTTCAATGTGTCGGTTGATGCGTTGTGTGTGCATCCTTGGCAACAGGGCGTGGGCAGTGGTGATGGGGTTTACCGGCATCTGTCCGCACCCAATGCGGTGGCGGCGCTGGTCAACAAGTTGAACGATCAGGCTGATCATCGTTTGCCGGTGGGCACGCTCGAAGGGGTGGCGGTATTGATCAACGCGGTCAGTCTGTCCGATTTTGCTCAGCAGTTGGGCGCATTCAATGCGGTGTTTCCGGTCGAAGAGTTGCAAGCGGTGCAACGTCGGGTTGAACAATTGTCGACATTGGAAAATGACAAGGTGTTGTTACCCGATGCGGCGTTGAACGCGCGATGGGTTAATAAGAATTTGTTGCAGTGGTCCAACGCGCGAAGTGGGGCCAGCCACGTTGATCGCGCCACCAGTATGGCGAGCGCTTACGACAGTGAAAACCAAACTCCGACTGCTGAGTTGCAGGCGTTGATTGCCAAAAAGCAGTCTCGGTTGCAGTCGGATCAGTCGGCGTTGTCGACGCTTCAAGCGAGTGTCACGGGTGGGGCAGGGCAGGCGCTGTTTTTGGACAGCGGTACCCGAACGCAGCTGGCCGATGCCTTAAATGCCGCCGGTTCGCCAGGGCATGAATACATTTTTTGTGCGGCGGTGTTGATGGTATCGCCGCCTGGGCAGTTGGCGTATGTGAAAGAGGTGATGGGGTTGTGAGGCTCGATGACTATACGGTGCCGGAAACTGAGCTGAAAGTGCGGGCCAGTATGCGCATCGAAACAAAGAGTTTGGGCGGCACCACCAGTGCGTCGGATCGAACCAACAATGGTATCAAGCCCAAAGAATTTACCGTTTCGTTATTGATTCCGTTTGAGAATGAGCGGGACCTGACGGCGTTGATCAAAACCGCCGAAACGGTGGACAGCGCCGGGCGGTTAAAGGTCTATACCATCAATGAGCGCACCGCCAATGCCATGAACGTTCGTCAGGTCCAATTCACCGACAACGTCAGTGTGCGAGAAATGGAACAAAACGAAGCGTGGCGAGTGTCGTTCATGCTGGTGGAATACTTTAGTGTTGCCGAGAAGAAAGAACAGCGCCAAATCTTGGACGCGGTAAAAGAGCAGTTGGTGGAGGGTGTAAACGTGGCCACACTAACAGACACCGCCGCCAGCGCGCTTAAGGACAAGGCTACCGGTTCGATTTTGGATCAGACGCCGCAACTGACGGGTGCGGAATCGGCGTTGCAGTTTTTTGAGGATCTGTTGTCGTGAAGCTGTTTAAGTTGCTGACCGTGAGCGGAAAGGAATACAAACTCATTTCTGAGGATGCGCGACTGAATCTGTTCACGCCTGGACGGGCTGTGTTTACGGTTCAGTCTGAGGAGACCATCAAAGGGTTGGTGCGGTTTGCGTTCGGTTACGCGCCCGACAATTTACAGTTGTGGTTCGTGGGGTATGTGGAAACCTGCACCAAGATCGATGACCAGCAACAACGGATCTTTTGCCGGGAGTTAACGGCAAGGCTCAATCAGCGGATTCCATTGTCGTTGCGCAATGTCACCTTGTCCGATGTGCTGGCCACCGTCGGAGCGTTAACCGGTTTGCAATTTGTCACGCCAGATCAATTGTATGCCAACACGGCCGCGCCTGCGTTTTACTCCATCGGTGGTGGTTATCATTGCATGGACGCACTGGCCAAGGTGTTCTCGATCCCACAACCGATGTGGCAGCAGCAGGGAAACGGGCAAGTATTTGTGGGCAGTTGGGCGCACAGTCACTGGCAACCCAGGCCATTGATCATGGACAACCGGTGGGAGAGTGAGTACGGCGTGGCGAATCGCGCTAAGGTGGCCGCCATTCCAAAACTTCGCCCCGGTGTGTTGGTCAACAATGCAAACACCATTGTTCAGGTGCAAATGATGGATGATCAAATGCGATTAACGTGGAGTCCTGACCCTTGGAGCGATGCCCATGGACGCTGACATCAAACGCATCGTTGAGCGTCAATTCCCTGAGTTGACCGGGCGCTATCATCTGCCGCACTTTGCGCGCATTGAATCGATCAGTGACCCAGTTGTTGAACCTGGGTTGTCGGAAGACTTCAGGCCGCGTTACGCCGTGGACATTGTCGTGTTGACGGAAACCGGCGAACCCAATCCCGAGTTGCCGTTGTATCGATCCGTGCCTTTGCCGATAAGTGGCGCAGGTATGGAGCGGGGAGGTTATGGGTTTCCGGAGCCGGGGACTTTAGTCGAAGTGGCATTTGCTTACGGGTTGCCACACAAGCCGTTTATTCGAACTGTGTTGCCGCACGGTGTTGGTCTACCAGCCGTTGAGCCCGGCGAGCAATTGCATCAATCGGCGACGGGTGTTGAGGAGCGCACCAGTGCCAACGGCGATAAACTGAGATCCACTCACGGCAACATCACCGATCAGGCAACGCGCTACTATCTCGATGCGCTCAGTAGTTTGGTGACCTTGCAACAACAGATGGCCAGCGTAGCGGGGCACAGCACCGAAGAGGTGGGCGGTATCAAAACCATTGAGGCACTGGGCGCGTTAAAATTGTTGTCCGGTGGTCACTTGAACCTCAGCGCGGTGGACAATCTTAATATCACCACGGCCAGTGATGTCAATGAAACTGTTGGCCGCAAGAAAACCAGCAAAGCGAAAAACAATCAGCACATCGAAGTGGCGGCAGGTGGCAACCTGTGGTTGGGTTCAACCTCGGTGAATGTTCTGCAATTGCTCAGTGAGTTGATGGGCATCGTTAAGCAATTGGCTGACGATTTGGCGGGACACACGCACGGTGGTATTTACCCTGGTGGAGGAACTACACAGGCGCCAGGGAACGCCGGGGATTTTAGTTCTGCGAGTAGTAATACCAACGGGATTAAGGGACAATTGGACCCAATAGTGGAATAAGAAATTAGCGTAACAAAAGGAAGATTACCTATGGATGCAATCGACAAACTTCTCCAGCTGCCACTGTACGTTCAAGTGGTTTTGGCCTCTGGCTACATTGGCCACCTTGCTGCAAAACATGGATACCGAAGCAACGAAAAGGGCAACGATCTCTTGTTCAGCGTTATGTTTTTTGGCCTGATTGGCTGGGGTGTATGCTACTTAATGATGAGGTTTCTGGATGTGCATCAAATGGTGGGTGGAATTGCTTCCGTGGTGTTCACTGCGTGCATAGGTCTGGTATGGAGAGCGAAGGGTCAGAGGTTGCTTTTCAAGATATTGTACGAACTGGGAATCAGTACTGAAAACGGCATAGACACGCTGTGGAATCGAATGCAGCAAGATACAGAGAACGTTGTTATTCGAATCTTTGTCACCTTAAAAGACGGAACCCGGTTGGCTTGTGATAACGTTTTCGAGTTTGAGGGGCAGCCCTATTACCCTTATGAGGCCGACTTCCATGGAAATCTTGCAATCTATGTAAATCTGAGGAGGGGGCCAGAAGATATAGAGTGGACAGTTGTTGAGAGAGATGCTCCTGACTGGGGTGAAAAGGTAACGTACATTCCGAGTCAGGAGATTAAGTTTGTAGAATTTGGGGTAAAGAAGAAAGCCCGCTCAAAAAAGCCTAACGTGTTGCTTCGATTGTTTCGGTTTAACTCCTCTTCTGAGGGGGACTAGGTTTCGGTGAGGAGGGTTTGTCTCCTTGACCGGGCTTATTGCTAGTGTTCGAAAATTTATCGTCGTCATCGTCACCACTTGCCGATTGCGGTAGTTGGTGATTCCAAAGGGTGGCGGCGGTTAATTTATGCATGTCATTCTCCTTGAGTTATATCCAGCCATTCTCTTCTAGTAGATCGCGCCGGTGATGCGCTCCGTTTCTCGCAATACATTGGACATGCGGCGTTAACGTGTCGTCTTTTAAAATGTACGACACATCAGTGATTAGAAGCTCTGTAGTTCCCTGAAGGTAGCCAGCGTCTTGCTCTAAGATAATCGACTCGCCAACTCTGGGGACAGGGTTGTCAGGTAATTCAATCACCGACGCGCGGGCGAAATTTTTTGTGTAGACTTCTAAAATCATATTTCCTCCTTGGTGTTTTTAACTGATTTTTTGAACAATATTTTTCCTGAATCGTATCTTTCTACTTCTTCATGCGGTCGTCTTATGTCGTCGGACGGTGTGATTGGATTGTCTGTGATGATCTTTATTTCGCTGCCAGTTGTTTCTTCAATAAACAATTTGATCTCTGATGATTCGTCTAAGAAAATGATGCCTGACTCTAGATCGTCAACGAAATTAAGAAGATAGCAATCGCCAATACCATAAACTCGGTTACCTAGCTTCTCAATTCTATTAATCGATACGGAGATGTTGCTTGTGCCTATGGGGGCTTTTGATTCGAAGTACAGTACTTCCGATAACATTAGTGATGCGTCCACCAAAAACCGACATGCTTCGCCAAGCGTCATGGTCTTTAGTTCACGAGTTTCGATCAACCCATGCCAGCGTTTTGAGATCCGGTGAAGGTTGTTGGAGGCGATTTTCAGTTCCAGTTTTTCTTGCTCTGATAGTGTCAGTGGCTCGCTCTGATTGCTGAGTATGTCGTAAACTTTTCCCAGTGACTGTTTGATGTGTAATTCGTCATCGTAGAATTGTGCAACCTTCATTGCGTCCAAGGCGTGGTCCTCAGCGGAGAAGAGGGCGCTATACAGTTTGAATGGATTGAAACGCACTGATAAGGAGCTGCCGGTCATTTGGCTTTGGGCATCGGGGTAGACTTCCTTTAGGTGTTCAATCAGTGAGTCTCGATGTTTCTGGTGTAGGTCGGCGCCTTTAGAGTTGAGTGCCAATTCAATCTGTTGGGCGGCCTGCTTGGATCGATGTAAAGTGGCGATGATACCCAGTATGACGATGGTGCCACCTGCCACCATAATAACCGGTTGAAGCATGTTAAAGAGGTTCATCCAGCCTTCGCTGCTGTAATCCACTGGTCGGTGCGACAAATCCTTAAGGTAGATCATGCGAAGCATGATAAGGCAGATAATAACGCCTACGGCGGCTACTGCGCGGAACCAATAAGATCCGCTGAGTTTCTTGTTTTTCCTGTCAGACATTCCTTTATTCCCTGTCAATTACATTCCCAGGCGTTGCGAAACGCCATTGATCACAAATTGTACGCCCTATGGCCAGCCGGGCACTCCTCCCCACCCCTGCGGGTTTTGCCCACCTTTTTGGTCATGGAAACGGGGCGGTAGTGTAAAGCCCCTGGCCGTGCGGGGTCTAGGGCAGGGTGGTTCTTCACAAAGTGAACAATAAGGAAAGGAATTGAAACATCCATTCAATGGCGAATATCGCGAAAGGCCACGGCTGGCGGGCTTTTCGGTGTGGTGACGGTTTGGTGATTTAGAAAAGGGGGGATATGAAATCAGGTGTTTTGTCCGAGTCTAGTAGAGCTTATTCCTTAGGGTGTTTACTTGGGGTTGCTGTGAGCGGGTAATGATTGACCTGCTTGTTCAATCGGGTTCAAAAATTTTGGTTCCTACGTCAAGTTAAAAGCAGGATAATATTAGTACGATATGGATAATATATGATCTGACCATGACCGATGAACGCCCGATTTGGACGGGCGTTCTCAAAAGTTTAGCAGCCGTGGAGTCGGTGAATCTCTTTCTTCGGCGGCTCTTCATCAAGGATGCCGCGAGCATATAGAACGGCTTCTTCAGGGGTCATCATGGATTGCTTTTTCAGTTCATCGAGTCGTTTTCTGTATTCCTCAAGTTTGATTACATCAGCTTTAGGAATTTTGTTCGTTAGGTAGTCTATTGATGCCTTCAGTTCCGGTACAAGTCGCAATGACTCATGCCAACCGCTGACCGCGTAGGAGTACCAAGCTATCTGCTTCCAGCTAAGGGCATCGTGCGTCGAGTCTCCCTCAAGTAATCCTAACGAATTAAAGCGGTAGTGTTCTGGCCACTTGTCAGGCATTACGCGACCGTTGAATTCAATTTCTAGAAGTCGCTTCATCGCCTTGGGTACGCTGTCGTGGTGGCTTAGCCAGCGGCGAGCTGTACGCTCAGAGACGTGGCAAATTTTTACGATGTGATGAAGCTTGAGTCCGTTGTTGATCAAATATTCCATATTTTCCTTTTCCTCATAGATTGTAACTCGGTCAAAGCGGTTAACTTGCAAGCACCGGTTTTAGACCGTTTGGTTATATGAGGATTTTTGCGCCAAAAACAAAGGACTTGACATAATCTTGCTCCTTGATCAATTTCGCATAATACTTGTTATGTTAAATTGGTCACCCATTATGCAGATGTCAACCCCCCGCACACAGCCTCATAACCAAAACACACACAAAACCGCGCCAATCTGACCGCTTCTCACCCGATTCGATCACCCCTCAACCCGTTTTTAGAATATTTGGGAATAACCTACAAAATTAGGGGTTTTGGATGATTTGAACGACACTCCGCACCGGCCAAAAAGGCCGGTTTTTTGATATTTTCCGACATGGGAGTCATAGGAAATGGAGTTATTTGGTTCAAAGATCGAGGTGTTGCAGGCTTACGACGCGGACAATTTGGCGCGGATTCTGGGGATTTCACTGCGCACGGCGCAGCGCTATCTCAGCGGCGAGAGTCGCCCGCCCCAGGGCTTTGTCGATCACCTCTGGAACCTGTATCACGGACGCATCATGCCTGAGGACTGGCCCCGGCACTTGCGCTTTGCCAAGGGCCAGCTGCACAGTCCCAACACCGTCAGGCCGCTGAGCTGGGCCACGATCGAGCAGATTGACTGGCTGATGAGTGAATGGGGTTGGTGGTCGAGTTTCTTTGCCAAGGTGCAGACGCAAATCCAGGAACTGGAAAACGTATCACCAGGTGCGGCCAGGCGGTTCAAATCGCTGGCCAATGAGATCGGGGAAAAGCAAGGCCGCACCTGGATCAAACAGACGCGGCAAACGCATAGACAGTATGGCTGTTAACCGGTAACGCGCTCCATTGAATCAATGCGAGCGTGTGCGCGGGTGATCGCCGCCTCGTGACGTGCGATCGCTTCGCGCAAGTAATTGATGTGAACCTTTAACGCAACGACCGTTGCGAACGTACTGACGCCACCTGTGACGGCCGAGGCGATGATTACCGGTACCAGCTGCTCTATCACTTTCCTTTCCCTTTGACTGCGTTGTAGATGCCTCCTGGCCCCAGGATCGCGCCCAGTGTCAGTGGATCGATTTCAGGATTAACGTACACCAGGACCACGCCCGTGATCAGACTGGTAACGCTGATCAGCTGGCGGCCCATCTTGTGCACCGCATCAATCCAGGGCACCGTCTTGGTGTTTAATTCCACGATATACACCTGGTGTTTTAGGCTTTCGAGTTCGTGGTTAAGTTTGTTGCGCGCGTCCTTGTCCTCAACGACTTCGCTGACGATATCGGCCACGCGATTGAATGGATTGATCCAGTCGGTAATCGCCATCAGTAATGGTTCCTGGTCAGGATCGCAGACCCGTCTGTTGGCATCACCGCCGATTCCATGTCTGGCTCATCGTTAAACCACTCGTAGAGCTGCACACCGAACGGGCGATCATCACCGGTGAACCATTCGGTGATCGCGCCCGCACCTCGATACGCCAGGTTATCGCTCGACGTTGGATTGATCGCATCACCGTCAACGTTTTCCACCACTTCATGCACCACGGTACCGAGTGTGTTGGAGTCGTTGTTGATGCCATCGTCCACGATGTCCACCACGGCGTTGACACCCTGGTTTGCCAGGTTATTTGGGCTCACCGGATTCAAGATATCACCGCTCTCGACCACGGCATCGCGCACGGCCGTTACCGCGCCTTTCGCTTCGCGCTTGATCAGATAAAACACCGCGACACCACCAACGGTGATCGCGGCCACGGTTTTCCAATCGAGATTAAAGTTGATCATACGACTCCCGCCATGTTGATGCCCTGGTAAATGACTTGCTCGGCTCCAATCGGGAGCGCTCCGCTTTCGTGCAGCGCCATCACTTCCAGGAGCTGCTGTAGACGCTCACGCACGTCAAACGCTTCCATAGGATGCACGCCCAACACATCGGACACGTGGCGAATGTAAGAGACAGTATCGTTATCGTCCGCAGCCGGTGCCCAGCGCTCGACTATTTCCTTAACGGTGTTGATGCCATACCAGTCCTGGTAATTGACCAGCAGCTTTGCAGCGGCACGTATGCCCCACTCCGGCCCCTGGAATTTGGCGAAGCCTTCGGCGTCGGGCCCGGTCTGCCCGTCCCAGTCATTGGCTTCGTTGTAGCGAATGTTCAGCCAGTTGTGATTACGAATGCCGCGCGTCGCGGCGTTACCTGGTACCAGCATGAATGCAACTCCTATCAATGCGATCGCAATTACAGCCCGCATACTCTGGCCTTATCGGCTTCGGTAAAACTCGGTACCTGGTCGGACGCTACCAGGTACGTTAAAGCGCGCACGGTTTGCGCGTGATCGCCCTCGATGACGCTGGCGGCCTGGAACTTTCGATCGATCAGTTTGATAACGGGATCGGTAGCGGCGATGATCTCCAAAATCACGTCATCGCCCAACGCTTCCATAAAGCCCAGGCGGGAGTACTTCGGGGTTTCAACCACCGCCTCTTCAATCGGCCACGGACCGGTGTACTCGGTCAAATTCTGGTTGCCCAGGTATTCACCGATAATGGTGTCACCCTGGCGAACGGTTTTACCAAACGCGATCGCCCCTTCACCGGGATAGTTAACCATCCGTCCAGGATTAGAAAATTGAACCAAACGCATTACAGGTACCCTCCTGCCTTAGTGACTTTTTCAACCCAGGTATCAAAGGCGCCACGCTCCCAAAAAGCCGGGCAACGTCGCTGGTAAGACTGACTGACGTAATCGCCCCAGACCACAAAGCGCACGGTTTCCGTCGTGACCTGATACGGTGTGCCGGTGGCCAGCGGAATTTCAAGCTGTGCATTTCGCGTGGTTCCCGGAATTTGAACGTATAGGCGGCACAAGCTGGCCAAAATGTTGTTGGTATTGAAATACCCGAGACGATATTGCCCGTCGGCGGTAACGTAGCCACAGTTGCTGCCAAAACTGGTCGGCTGGGTATTAAATGCGCCGGTGCTCTTATCAAGTATCGCGTACTCGTTGGCGTTGCCGATGCGTAAATTTCCGCTCGCGTCCAAATCCAAAAAACCCGCTCCATTGGAGCCGACAAAATCCAGCATGCCGGTATTACCCCAGTCGCTTGATGGTTGCGCGTTGCCGATGTTGGTCACGGCGCCCGCGCTGTTGATCTTGGCGCTGTAGTAAGTATCGGGCGACGTGGCGGTGTTGGCGGCGACTACGTAAATGTCGGTGCCATCAAAGGTAATCCCGCACCACTTATCACACGCGGCGTTAATCGCGGTTTTATCAACGCCCCACTGCAAAGTCTCGGCGTTGTTGTAGTACTCAATGTCATCACCGACACTGTACGGCAATTTCACATAGTCGCCATTGCCCGACCAGCCCGGCATATATTGCGGATAGATCGACAGATAAGCCGGTGTCGCACTGCCCAGGCTGGCGCCTTTCAGAATCGGAAACGCGCCCATAAAATTGTTAGGACTGGAGAGATTTGACATTACACGGTTTCCTCCAGGTAGCGCACATCAGCGGTACCGGTGGCGGTGATCGCATAGACCGTATCGTCAAACGACACTTCCATGGTCCCATCGGCCACCAACTTAATGCCGTTGGCGGTGGTCACGCCGGAGGAGTTCCCCACATAACAATCACTGCCGCCCAGGTTCTGAAGCAGGCAGCGGCCACGCCCCAGATTTTCCGCCACCACCAGAGTCGCACTGGTACCGACACTCACGGCGCCGTGAGCGGCCGTCTTGTTGGCCTTGATGCTCACACCGCCGTTGATTTCCAGATTACCGTTGAGGCGGTTATCGTTAATCGGTCCGGTTGACCAGGCCACCTCCATGCGCTGAGTGATCGAGCTTTCAATCAAGATACGCTTGAACTCTCGCATGGTGGGCGCACCGATGCCGACTTTCCAGCCGGTGCGATAGCTGTCGCCATTGGTAAAGAAGAAAGTGACCTTAACATCACCATCGCCGGAGAGAATTCGGAAGTACGATCCTTTAGCGCCACCGATATCCTGAGCAATGCCCGCCTGACAATCCGTTACAAAAGTTTTCATCGTTTAAGCACCATTGGCACAACAATTACGGCGGCGGCAAGGCCTACCATATACAGTGAATTCTTCTGGAAACTTTCCAGAAGTGTTTGGTTCTCGCTTTTCGCCTGGCTGTCAGCGAACATCATGGCGTTACCGAAGGCATTCTTAGACGCCAGTAGCGCCTCACCAAAGGCCGTTTCGGTCGCACCGGTAACCAGGTTTGAGGCGTGCATAAAGGCATCCTCACTGGCCATCAGATTGCGGTAGCTACTGTCGGCGATTTGCTTGACCGAGTATTGCGCCAGGTCGCTGTTACGCGCGATCGCTTCATAGCTCAAGCGCTCCATACCGCCAATGGCATCACCGGTCAGGCTCTCGCCAAAATCCAGGCCCTTGTATGCCACATCAGAGAGCGAATCGACCGCGCCACCGTCCAGGTAGTTAACGTTGTTGGTGAAGTTCTCTTCATAGGCGAAGTCACCATCGTCCACCAACGAGACGGAACTGGAATCGCGATAGCTGCTGTCAACGTGGCTGCTGTTGCTCCTGGAATCGTTAAAGCTGCGGCTGTCGGTCAGTGTGGTTTTCACACTAGTGTCCAGGACCGATTGATCGTTCCAGGAATAGTCATCGTCACTGGCGTAGTTACGATGATCGGACAGCTGTACCGTGCTGTTGTCTCGATAGCTGCTGTCCACACTGCTGTTGTAGCTGCTGTGATCGCTGCTGTCGTAGGCACGGCCGTCCAGGAAGTCGTATTTCCTGGAATCATGGACACTGCTGTCGATCCGCGTTTCGGTCACGCTGTGATCGTCGATGCTGTGATCATCCTCCAAGCGATAATCGGTGCTCCTCGAGGAGTTGTCCGCGAAGGATGTCCTGGACGAATCGTTCCAGCTGCTGTCCAGATTAAAATCAGAATCGTAATCGTAGACCGAGTTATCGTGGCGGCTGTGATCGTTCACACTTTGGTTGCTGTGATCGTCAACGGCACTGTTGTTACTGGTGTACGCGTTCGAGCGCGAATCCGACATCCAGGTTTGAGAGTGATCGTTAGCACTCCCATCAAAAAAACTATGATCGTCATAGTTGTAGTTGTTGGAGTTGTCAGTGTTGTTCGTTACTTGGCTGTTGGTGCTGCTGCGGCTCCTGGATCGACTACCCATTAGACACCTCTGCCGATGCGCGGTTTACGAACGTGCACGAAACCAGAAGCGCGCACCGCTGGACGCCTCACTCGACGCGAAGGACGAAGGAGTTTCACTGGCTTGTTGGGATTGGCTTTTCTCATAACGCTTTACTCATGACGATTTCACGCTGTGACCAGTCGATGGATTCATACCATCGCTTTAACCCTGGCCGCTCAATGTGAGTTCGAATTGTCTTGGCCCCCAGGTTGCGGGAGTACTGCTCGATGATGGGGACAAAGCGGTGAAATCCTTTTCCTTCACCGGCCACCAGGACCATTTCATCGGCTTCGCGCTCGTAGCGAAGCACAACCCAGCCCATGCGATCGGCACCCTCCTTGCACTCGAACAGGGCCGCTATGCCCTGCTCAACCTCCCAGCGGATAAAATCCATATCACCCCTGGCGGCAATTTGAAGTCCCTTTTCAGCGGTCTGGCTCCAAGCGGCGCGCTGAATGTATGGCATTACTTGCGCAGTACTGCCAGCAGCACGATGCCAGCGACACCGGCCCACATCCACACAGGGACACCCATGTGAGAGCCGGACATCACACCGCGCTGATTGGGCGCGGCCTGGCCATTGCCGCCAATGTTAAAGTTCAGGCCGCTACCGGTATCGCCCACAGTGTTAGACGCGGCAGACGGCCCTCCGGCCGCCGCTGCACCTATGCCCTGCATGGCACCGGCCATCATCATCGGATTCATGATTACTTCCTCATCAGAAGCACCACAGCCACGGCAGCCACACCCAACACTGCATACGTTGCCATATTGCTGTTGGCGGGCGCGGTACCCTGTTGCTGAGCGCGAGTAGCACTAACTTGTTGCTCCACGCTGAGCGCATCGTGTGTGCGCTGCTGCTGAATCTCGGCACGTTGCAACTCCAGTCCGAGCTGTTGATTCTCGAACGTGAAATAGGCGTCCATTATGCCGGACATAAAATCGGTTGCCCCTGCCATCCATCCGCCTCCTAGTTCGATTGGACTGGTGATTGGTACGTTACTCGATAGTGGTAGACTCATAGTCGCCCCCTGTTCACTGGGGGCGGCTTATGCCACCCGATCGAGGTATTCCACACAGATGTCGGTCGCACCAGAGGTATCGAGCGTAGGCTTGATACGGAAGTCACGCGCATTCGCGGTGATCAGTGCATTACCGATATCGTTGTCACCCAGGAAGTCAATGTGGGTGGCTTGTGCGGTTTGTGGTACCCGGCCGTTTTCCTGCTGGATCGCTTCGGCCAGAGACTTACTGGCGTCGTAGAACTTCACGTTGTCCATTTCAATCTCAACATCGGAAATGTCGGATTTGAACAGGTGAGCGGCCACGATACGCGGTCCACGTGGAATGTTGTCGATATCCACCTGGCCAGACACCGCCGAGTTGTGCGGGAACTGTTTGACCTTGTTGACAAAGATCATTGGGCGCGGTGCGCTGATGATCGCGTGAGCCTTCAGAGTGGGCGACGTGGCAGCGCCATCGACGTCCAGGTGAATACTCAGGTGATCTACGTTAAGGGTTCCCCAGGCGGTCATACGGCGTTGCTGGATATTGGTCATCTCGGGGCGAATGGCCCACAGAGAGAAAATTCCAGAGGTTTTCGGGCGACCGTAGTAATCGTTGATGTACTCCAGCTGCTGGCCGGTTTTGAAGTGTTGAATCGGATCACCGTTCAGGCGCACTTCGATATTTTCCAGTTGCGCGAGCGTCGCACCGGAATACTCGACCAGAATACGCTCGTAGGTGTTACCACCAACGGGTAGCGTCAGCGACGTATCGGCACCGGCGGACACTTGGGTGAAACTTGGTAGAGGGATAATTTTGCGTGACATGTTTCGTTGCTCCTATGCGTCCTGGAATTAACCGCCTTTCACCACAGTGGCGACGGTACCCATACCCGCACGGCGAGCAACCCACACACCGATCCCGATGACAATGGAGGCTGCGACGGCAGACACCACGATCGTCGGGTCAATGTGATCTTTAACTTTGTTGACAGAGTTCATGTGTTGATCCTGCTGAAATTTTCGGAAAGACAGTTGTGTCGCTTTCCTATTTCAAGCCGGAAAAATTTAAGATCAACAACGAACCTACGCGCTAACCTATTAGGTCAAAATTAGCGTTTGAACTCGTTTCTTTTGCCGCTGGAATTACCGAATTTCCGATATTTGGTTGCCGCCGGTACCCATTCCCCCTTCTCCTTTCTGAAGAAATTAAGAGGCTCCAGCGCTGACAAATCGGCCTTTTTCAGGCCGGTCATTTTCTCGATATAGGCCGCGTCCTGGTACTCATGCTGCCCGATCCAGACCACGGCAGACTGTGTTACCAGGGTCTTAGGAACCTCCTGAATGCGTTGCGTATTCCCAACCATAATTCCGCCATACTTTCGCGAACGCTTGTTGAGCGTGTTGTACTGGCGGATGGTTCGGTTTTGCATGTCGAGGTCGGCGAGCTCTTCGGTGACGATCCAGGTGTCGAACTTTCCATCGAGCACGCCCCAGACCGATTCACACCACCAAGCGAAGCTTTCCTTACTGCTATCGCCAGACCATCCAATTCGAAAGGGACGGCGGGCTTTGTGAGCCTTGGCCAGCGCCGTGAGATATTGACGCCGGTTGTTGAAGTGGTTGCAACGGTGGTCTTTATCCGGATCCCAGAAGACGGCTCGGACGTTTTTCGCGGGGACAATTTCATTGCGCATTACCTGGCTTTTGCCGCCACCAGTTTTGGCAGCGACGAATACATGACGGTTTTCAAGACTGGTGTCTTCGTTCGGCGGCTCGTAGTAATCGGTTAAGCACTTAGCCAACTTACTCACCTCCCATCTGATACATAGGCCCATCGGCCCATTGTTCGCGCCTGCCCTCCGGTTGTGGCTGTCGTGCCGGTTGTGGCTGCTCTCGGGCGCGCTCGGCTTTCTCGGCTCTCTCCCGCTCCGCCAGTTCCAACTTACGCGCCTGGTAGATTGTGGTGCCCATGTACAGGCCTGCGCCCACGTAGGGGCCCCACTGGGCGATCAACTCCTTTAACCAGGTAGGGATTTCACCACCCATGGCCAGCGCCAGCGGTAACAGCTTGGCGTCGCCCTCGGATGGGTCCACATGGTCCCCAATGTCGATCGACGGGCAGACCACCTTGTCAACGCCAAACAGAAACGCGCCGTTGAGCTGTGAGGCGAAGGCCTTCGCACGCTCGATGTCGTCATGGGTCGGTTGCTCGGCTTTGGCTTTTTCTTCTTGCTGGGCGCGCTGCTCCGCCTGCTCGGCGGCGTCCTCAGCTTCGATCAGATGGTCCAGGCCGTCCGGTTGCTCCTCAACGGCCGGAGTGTTTTCGGTCTTTTCACTCATGAAATTTTCCTATTAGGTTAAGCCATGAATACGGCGGCGAGCCCGGCCAAACCCAACAACAGCAAACCCGCCAACCCCTTGCTAGGTCTGGGGTTCGGGGCGGGTTCGGGTGCGGGTTCTTCCGTAGGTTCTGGGGTAGGTTCTGCGGGTTTTGGCTCCGCCAGCGGATGCGGGAGCATATCGCCGGTGACGGTCATCTCTGCCAACCAGCGGTGTTGCTTGGCCTTGCCGCTGGACTGATCGCAACCACAGCCACAACGTTTGTAGAGGTAACCGGCTCGTTTCCCCTTTTGCACCTGGTAGAAGGCCGCTTCGGAATCGCACTCGGTGCAGTGTGCGGTACCGACCGGCTTGCGGCCGTCTTTAGCCGCTGGCATGGGTCACGTCCTCGATGAGCGCGTCCACCACGTCCAGGACATCACTGATCACTTGTTTCACCGGTGCCGGCATCAGGAGAGCCGCGGGAGACTTCAGAAGTTTTCTCGCCGCGGCGGTTTTGGTTTTCATCTCGGTTCGAGTCATGGCTGATCCAATCCAGTAAACGGTTAACCTGGTTAACGCCCCAGGCAAGGTAATTTTTGAAACGCCAGGTGTTGGCTTCAATCTCAGCCTCTCTTGCCTCGCGTATCTTGGCTCGCATTTCAGCAATCCTGGCCGCGCGTTCTAGCTTGGCGTAGCTCTGCTCGGCCTTATGCCGCATCCAATCCCGCACGTGGGCATCATGGAGCACCACGAACGGAGTTGGATCGGTGAGAAACTGGTGCTGAGTCATGTGCGACCGGCTCACCGATCGGGAACCCATCAGCCCGCAAACAGGGCTTGGCCGCAGCTGGGGCAGAAGCGAACCGGGGCCGCTGGTGTGGGTTCTACTTCCAGAGAGGCCGCTGGAGCCGTTTCCTGGACATTTACGGGTGCAGCTTGGGGTGTGGGCGCTGGGAGCGCGGGAGCGGCCGCAGGGGCAGCGGCAGGAGCCACTGGAGCGGCAGCAGGGATAATCTCTTGAACGGCGGCAGGGGCAGCGGGATACCCGAAGGTGTCACGGGGCACCTCGACATTCTTGCCGAACACACGGACTTCGCAGCTATGCTCGCCTTCGCGGATGAGAAAACCTGGTGTACCGGCATTGATGCCGTGCTCAGGTACCGAAGCGGTGAAAACGATGGAAGGTTTGTTTTGGATATTCATATTGGGCTTACTCCGATTGGTTGAAAGTAAGCCAGACCCCAGGCGGTGTCGTTATAGCACATTGGACCTACAGGTCCAAATCTCTCCGATTCTGACCAGTTAATCACTGATTAACCCTTGCCCTCGTCATCTCCGACCCGATGGCGTTTCTACCTGGTACAGGTCTCGAACCTGGCACCAACAAAGAGTCATCCGCGCTTGCGCGGGCATTTTTTGATCACCGTAAGGTGATATCAGTATTAAGACAGCTTGCTGGCTTAATAGAGGGTTAATCCTATACGTAAGTATCGTGGGTAATGGTGGGGACTTAGGGGTATTGGACTTAACGGAACTATTTTTCCCCATGCAGGCCTTACCCACTGCCTTATCCACAGAATCTGGGGATAAAACGGGGTACGTAAGGCCGATTCTCAGGCCCGTAGAGCGGTTTTAGCGGTAAAGACGGTGAAACACCTGGTGAAATAAAAAAAGCGGCCACAGTGGGCCGCTAAGCAGTTGACGTACTTAGGGTGAAATCAGATGAGAGGTATGGGTCGCCGATCGGGCGGCCGGTTTTTGTACTGGTTCGGGGTGAAAATGCCGTTGAGGGTGAAGTAGGCGCGCATCATGGCGCTGGCGGTGGCTTCGTCCAGTTGCCGGTACTTTTTCAGCAGACGTTCTGCGCGATCGGTACCGAGCTTGGCGATAGAGCGCCACAGTTTCCTACCACCTAGCTCGATGAAAAAGCGCTTGGTGAACTGGATGACCTTGGGGCTGCTCTCCCAGTCACCGGTCGCCTTGTGGCGCTTTTCCTGGTGCGAAAGCTGAATGTAACCGCAACGGCGAAACTCGGTCAGGATCGTTCGCACGCGGCCTTCGGAGAGCGCTGGTTTGCCCTTCCAGGCTTTGGACTTGGAAACATCGGTCGCGATCAATTTCGCGTCGGGGGCAATGTGAAAACCGTCTTCAGTGCGACGGGCGCAGCGGCGGCTATCAAGTTTGAAATCACTGGCGAACAAATACTGCATTACCGCCATCATGGCTTCACGAATTTCGGAGCGGCGACCGCGCCCGGTGTCGTTCATGTTTTGCCAGGATTTTAAGCGGTTGCGATGCAGGGCGGCGTTTTGCAGGTAAGAAGAAATCACACCCAGCACCTGCGGCTGACCACCACGCCCGTGTTTTACGATCTTACAGTGGCGTAGAAACGCGGGGTCGTGGCCGCAGCGGTTGCCGGTGATTTCCGTCATCGAGGCTGAATGCCATTTCGGTGCAATGCGTCTTCGATCTGCCGCCCCGCCCAGAACATGTTTTCTGCATCGTCTTCTACCCATTGATTGGCGTAGGGGCGATATGCTTCACGTCCAGCGCGCTTGAGAAAATTTGCAAAGGCCACGGCCTCTTGCTCAGTCATTTCAACTTCGATGGTGACTTTGTCGCTCACGCTGCCACCTCCTGCAGGGTAGCCAATTCAAGGCCGCCTTCAATCTGCATAATGGCTTTGTGGCACTCGTCGATAAGCTCGCGATCGTCACCCATGATCTCTACCAGGTCGGTGGGTGACAGCTTGAAGAAAAACAGAGAGAGCGCGTTGTATTCAGAGTCGGTTAACTCCGCGCGCATTTCGAGATGTTGTTCAGTTGGCGTACAGGTATCTTCAGTCATAATTCCAGTCCCATGTTGTTGGTAAAGCCGCCCCAGGGTTAGAAAGGCCGGGGGGAGCTACCCTTACCGGCCGCCATGGGGTCTGGCATCCCTTGCAGAGAACTTGCTCACGGACTCAGCGAAGGACAGGAAAGAGACTACGCAACCACCGGACGCATGCGCAACCAGTGGCTGAGCGACCAGTGGTTGCAATGACCCTCTATCTCACTATCCTTAATAAACAAAAGTTCTATGCTCACGGACTCTCAAATGCTCACCACAATCGCCATTGTGGACCGCCTCAATGACTGGAAAGGCTGGTCCGATTATCGTGTCGCCCAGATGCTGGAAGTCACTCATCAAACCGTCAGTAAGTGGCGAAAGAAAGGGGCAATCATGAGCAATGAAACTGCCGTGAAAGCCGCAGAAATACTGGGCTTGCCAGAAGAATTCATCCTTGCAGGAATCGAGCTGGAACGGTCTCTAAACTCGACATCAGAAGCGGCTCAACAGAGCATTCTTGACATGGTCGCAGAGTACAAAAAAGACGAGATTGAGGCCGCCGAGAAGGCCATGGCGAAAGACAAAGAGCGCGCAGCCTAAAAACTTCCTATACGTGACAATTTGTCGTCACGTGAATTTTATAACTCATTGATATTAAAGGGATTTCTGTTATTCCTTTAACGTTCATAATGTATATTATGTAAAATTGACACCGTCCAGACTGCGGTGCAACCCCTGGCCCACAGGCTCCCAAAACGACCATTATTTGATCAGCTTCTAATGACTGGATCGCATATTAGATAAACTTTTAGGTTCGAATTATTCTAAAAGGATTGAAAAAAATGCGTCTGGAACCCCTACCGAGCCTCACTGACAACCCCGTTGACGCCTTCGACACCGAACAGCTGATACAGATACTGGGCTGCTCCAGGAGCACCGCCGCCCGCTATCAGGCCGGTACCCAAACCCCACGACCGGCCGAACTGGCCCACCTCAGAGCCCTGGCCGAGCGCCGGATCATGCCCAGCAGCTGGCCCAAATCCATGTACTTTCGCGGCGACAAGCTACACACGCCCCTCGATCGCGAACCCCTCACACACGCCCAGATCCAGCAGAGCCAATGGGTAGCGCGTCAGTGGTACGGGACCATGGATTTTATGGCGAAAGCCGAGAAAGGCCTGCGGGAGATCTCCCCACAGCTGACGTTTGCCGAACTGACCAAAGTGCGGCCCATTCATGCGGAGATGCAAAAGGAACTGGAGAAAGAAAACCCACTGAGCCACCAGGTGCGAAAGCGGCGTCAGTGGTTTAGACACGACGGCTGTTAACAGGTCTCCAGTGACCGGTGACGCTCGATCGTATCAATGCGAGCGTGTGCCCGGGTGATCGCGGCCTCATGGCGTGCGATCGCTTCGCGCAAATAGGTAATGTGCACCTTCAGCGCGATCACGGTACCGGTAGTGCTGACCACACCAGTGGCCACCGAAACCAATATGGTTGATATGATTTGATCGGTCACTTGCCCTTCCCTTTGACTGCGTTGTAAATGCCACCCGGCCCCAGGATCGCCCCCAGTGTCAGCGGATCCACTTCCGGATTGACGTACACCAGGACAACCCCCGCGATCAGACTGGTAACGCTGATCAGCTGTCGGCCCATCTTGTGCACCGCGTCGATCCAGGGCACGGTCTTGGTGTTCAATTCCACGATATACACCTGTTGCTTCAGGCTTTCGAGTTCATGGTTTAACCGGTTGCGCGCGTCCTTGTCTTCAACGACTTCGGAAACGATATCCGCCACTTTGTTAAATGGATTGATCCAATCGACAATCGACATTACAGCACCTGCGGCGGATTCGCGGCGGTCATGTCATCGTTAAACCACTCATAGAGCTGCACACCGAACGGGCGATCATCGCCAGTGATCCACTCGGTCATGGTGTTAACGCCCTGGTAAACCACGTTTTCACTCGACGCGGGATTGATCGCGTCGCCGTCGATGTTTTCCACCAGCGTATGCACGGCGGTCCCTACGGTATTGGAATCGTTGTCGACGCCATCATCCAAAATATCAACGACTTGGCTGGTGCCCTGGTACACCGCATTGGTGGGCGCGGTCGGATCCAGAATATCACCGGCATGGTCCAGCGTTTCTTTCACGGCGGCAACGGCCTGCTTTCCTTCACTCTTTACCAGGAAATAAACAACGATACCGCTACCGGTTAGAGCGGCGATGGTTTTCCAATCTACATTAATGCCTATCATGATATACCTGCATAAGTTATTGGGCTTGGTCTCGCGTATCCGGCCAGCTCCATGCCAGGACCGATCACGTCTTCGGTGTTACCAGGTAACGCCATCCGGCCATTTTCGTGTACGGCCATGATGTGCAGTAGCAAACTCATATACACATCAAGATCAATCGGGAGATCGGGATCATAATGCAAATAATCCGATACGTGCTGAATGTAGGCGTCGGTATTGTTTTCGCTGTCCGGTGCCCACCGTTCAATGATGCCGCGAATCGTATCAATGCCGTGGAAGTCGCGGTAATTGGTGATCAACTTCGCGGCCGCGCGGATCCCAAATTCTGGCGTACTGAAAATCGCGAAGCCGTCTGGATCCGCCCCCGTCTGACCATCCCAATTATTCGCCGGGTTATAGCGGATATTCAGCCAGTTATTGTTACGGATGCCGCGCGGGCCTTTCGGGTTACCTGGTGCCATGGTTAACACTACTCCTAATAATGCGATCGCAATTAGAGCCCGCATACGCGAACCCTATCGGCTTCTGTGAAACTCGGCACCTGGTCGGATGCTACCAGGTACGTTAATGCCTGGACCGTCTGCGGGTGATCGCCCTCGATCACGCTGGCGGCCTGGAACTTGCGATCGATCAACTTGATCACCGGATCCGTGGCGGCAATGATTTCCAATATCGTGTCATCGCCCATTGCTTCCATGAACGCCAGCTGTGAATACTTCGGGGTTTCAACCACCGAATCATCAATCGGCCATGGCCCGATATACGGATCCAGGCTTGCCGATCCGAAGTACTCGCCAATGATCAGATCGCCCTCGCGAACGGTTTTACCAAAAGCGCTAGCACCTTCGGCCGGATAAGTTACCTGCTTTTCTGGATTAGAAAATTGAACCAACATTATGCGAACCCTCCTGCTCTCACCACATCATCAACCCAACTGTCGAATACGTCCTTATCCCAAAAAGCGGCGCAGCGGCGCAAGTGTCCCTGACTGACATAACCGTTCCACACAATCAGGCGAACGTTTTCTGTAGATGTTTGGAACGGCGTTCCGGTAGAAAGCGGTATTTCCAGTTGGCAAACTTGAGTAGATCCAGCGTTTGCACCGCGACAATAAACCCGGCACTGCCCTGCCGCGATACCACTGGTAGCAAAATAACCGATACGGTTACCGCTTGGCGCTTCATAGCTGCACTGTGAGCCGTGGCTGGTCGGATCGGTCGTGAACAGGCCGGACGTCTTATTGATAATTCCATGCTGCCCAGAGGATGCCAGGAGTAAATCACCGTCGGCGTTCAACTGCAAAAAGCCGTTGCCACCGGATCCGGTGAAATCACAAGAGGCACTAAAATCAGATGTTGGCTGATCATTGCCGATCGCGGTTACTACGCCAGCGCTGTTGATCTTGGCGCTGTAATACGTATCGGGAGCGGTGCCAGTGTCCGCGCCCACAACAAAAATATCCGTACCGTCGAAAGTAATTCCACACCAAATATCGACGGCGGCATTCAGATCGGTTTTTGCCACGGACCATTGCAGAGTTTGAGCGGCATTGTAGTACTCGATTGAAGCGCTCGCGCTATCTGGCAGTTTTACATAGTCACCATTGGCGGACCATCCCGGCATATAACGCGGGTAGACATTGATATAGGTCGGCGTCGCCGCGCCCAGGCTGGCCCCTTTCAGAATTGGATACGCGCCGAAATTGGTATCGGGATTCGAGATAAAAGACATTAAACGGTTTCCTCCAGGTAGCGCACATCGGCGGTACCGCTCGCGGTGATCGCATAGACAGTGTCATCAAAACTAACTTCCATAGTGCCACCTGGTAACACCTTCATGCCGTTACTGGCGGTCACGCCGGAAGTACTGCCCACATAACAAGCGGCCCCGCCCAGGTTCTGCAGAAGACAACGGCCCCGGCCCAGGTTTTCAGCCCGGACTAATGTGGCGGTAGTGGTGACACTGACAGCGCCGTGGGCAACCGTTTTGTTTGCCTTGATACTGAGACCACCAGAGATAGACAGAGAGCCCGTCAGGCGGCTGTCGTCAATCTGATGCTTCGAATAGGCGATCACAATTCGCTGAGTGATCGAGCTGTGAATCATCAACCGTTTAAAGTCCTGGTCAACGCGCCCACCAAGGCCCACTTTCCAGGCCGTGCGCGCCCCGTTCCCGTTATCCGTCTCAAAGGTTACGGTGATATCGCCATCGCCCTCCAGGAGGCGGAAATAGCGCCCAGCGGCACCAATGGAAATTGTTTCCCCGGCCTGGACATCAGCTGTAAAGAATTTCATCGTTTAAATACCATCGGTGCGACAATAACAGCGGCGGCAAGGCCGACTATCATCATTGAATTTCGCTGGAAACTCTCCAGCATGGTTTGATTCTCGCTTTTGGCCTGGCTGTCGGCGAATTCCATCGCGTTAGAAAATGCGTTCCTGGAACTCAACAGCGCCTCACCAAAGGATGTTTCAGTGACGCCCGTTACCAGGTTAGAGGCATGGTAGAACGCGCCTTCACTGGCCTGTAGATTGCGATAGCTGTTATCGGCAATTTCACGAACAGACGACATGGCGAGCTCGTTATTGCGGACGATCGCTTCACTGGTCACAGACTCCATGGCATCGATCGCGCCACCGGTGACGCTCTCGCCAAAATCCAGGCCTCGATACGCCACGTCAGACAGCGCATCGATCGCACCGCCGTCCAGGTACTGGACCGTATTGCTCAAGGTCTCGCTATAGGCGAAATCGGCATCATCGACCAGGGAAACAGAACTCGAGTCGTGAACCGAACTGTCAACGCTGCTGCTGTTGCTCCTGGAATCAGAGAAGCTGCGGCTGTCGGTCAGATTCGTATTAGTCCGAACGCTGCTATCGAAGGTTGATTGATCGTTCCAGGAATAATCGTCATCGCTGGCGTAGTTGCGGCCGTCTACAAAATCATAAGTAGAATTATCAACGCTGCTGCTGTCAACGCTGCTGGTACGGCTGCTGTTGTCGCTACGGTCATAGATACGACCGTCTACAAAGTCATAAGAGCTCGAATCGTGCACACTGCTATCGATCCGCGTTTCCCGAACGCTGTGATCGTCAACGCTGTGATCGTCCTCGCTCCAGTACTCCAGGCTGTTGTCTGAATTATCGCTAAACGTGGTACGGCTCGAATCGTTAAAGCTGCTGTCTACGCTGCTGTTATAGCTGCTGTTATCGTGTCGGCTGTAGTCCGTCATTGAATGATCGGAGTTATCGTCAACGGTACTGGTGCTGGTTGACGAACTCGAACTGTTAGACCGGCTGTCGGTCATCCAGGTCTGAGAATGATCATTGACGCTCGAATCCAGGTAACTATGGTCATCATAGTTATTACTGTTGTCGATGTTGTTTTCGGTATTGGTCGTTGTCCTGGTACGACTCTTGGAACGGCTACCCATTACACGCCCCTACCAATACGCGGCTTTTTGACTTGAATAAAACCAGAAGCACGCACGGCCGGACGTGTGACCTTTTTAGACGGTTTTATCAGTTTCATTGGCTTGTTTACGTTGGCTTTTCTCACAGTGTTTTCCTCATGACTATTTCGGCCTGTTGCCACTCCAGCGATTCATACCAACGCTTAAGGCCAGGCCGTTGTATGTGAGTTCTGACGGTTTTAGCGCCCATCTGGCGCGCGTAGTGTTCAACGACCGGCACGAAGTGTTTAAAACCCCGACCCTCGCCAACTACTAAAACCATCTCTTCCTGGTCAGGCTCATATCGAAGGACTATCCAGGCCCACCGATCGGGACCTATGCAACATTCAAATAAGGCGGAAACTCCCTTTTCCACCTCTTGCCGAATCCATGGCAGATCACCACGCGCGGCGACGGTTAACCCCTTTTCAGCGGTCAGGCTCCAGGCCGCCCGTTTGAGATAGGGCTTATTTCTTGAGAACGGCCAGCGCAACGAGGCCGCCCAGTCCAGCCCACAGCCAAACAGGTACGCCCATGTATTGACCGGGCCCAGATCGCGGTGCTGCTGCATTGTTACCACCGATGTTAAAGACATTACCGGTACCGGTATCACCGGCCGAGCTGCTCGCGGCCGAGGGACCACCGGCAGCGGCGGCCCCTAGTCCCTGCATCGCTCCTGTAATCATTGCCGGATTCATGATTACTTCCTCAGCAGAAGCAGAAGCGCGATACCACCCAGGCCGAGCACAGCGTATTTCGCCATATCACCGCCTTGATTGTCGTTCTGCTGCTGGCGCTGCTGCTGGTTCTGCTGGACTTGCTGCTCTACGCTGATCGCGTCCTGCGTGCGCTGCTGCTGAATTTGAGCCCGTTGCAACTCAAGTCCGAGTTGCCCATTTTCAAACTGAAAATAGGCGTCCATCATTCCACTTAGGAAATCTTGTGCTCCGCCCATCCATCCACCTCCGATTTCAATAGGACTGTTTACGGCTACATTACTGCCTGCAATTTGCATAATGTCTCCTTACCAGGTGAGCGGCTTACGCCACTCGATCCAGGTACTCCACGCAAATGTCAGTCAGGCCGGAAGTGTCCAGAGTCGGTTTCAGGCGGAAGTCGCGCGCGTTCGCGGTGATCAGCGCGTTACCAACATCGTTATCGCCAATGAAGTCGATGTGCGTTGCTTTCGCGGTGACGGGTACCCGGCCGTTTTCTTTCTGGATCGCCTCAGACAGTGTCTTAGTCGAGTCGTAGAATTTCACGTTATCCATCTCGATTTCCACATCGGAAATATCAGACTTAAACAGGTGAATGGCGTAGATACGCGGGCCGCGCGGAATGTTATCGATATCCACTTTACCGGAGACGGCCGAGTTATCGGAGAACTGTTTAACCTTAGTGACAAAGATCATTGGACGCGGCGCGGACACAATCGCGTGAGCCTTCAGAGACGGGCTAGCAGCAGCTGCATCGATATCCAAGTGTATAGACAGAGTTTGTACGTTTTGCGTTCCCCAGGCGGTCATACGGCGTTGCTGTGCATTCATCATTTCAGGGCGAATGGCCCAAATTGTAATGATGCCGGACGTCTTAGGACGGCCCCAGAAGTCGTTAATCTCTTCGAGTTGCAAAGCGGTTTTAAAGTGCTGGATGGGATCGCCATTCAGGCGTACTTCCAGGTTCTGAAGTTGCGCCAGCGTAACGCCGGAGTACTCCAGCATGATTCGCTCGTACGTGTTACCGCCCACGGGCAGAGTCAGAGAAGTATCGGCGCCAGCGGCGACGGTGGTAAAGCTGTTGAGTGGAATGATTTTTCTAGACATGTTTGTTGCTCCTTTGCTGGTCCTGGATTAGCCGCCTTTCACTACAGTGGCGACGGTGCCGAGACCGGCTTTCTTGGCAACAAAAACGCCCACACCAATGACAATGGATGCCACGACGGCAGACACTACAATGGTTGGGTCAATGTTCTGTTTAACTTTGTTTACGGTGCTCATGTGCTGATCCTGATTTGTGTTAACGGTGAAAATCGATCTCTATTTCAAACCGTTAAAATCAGGGATCAACAACGGACCCGCGCGCTAACCTATTAGGTCAAAATTAGCGTTTAAACTGGTTCCTCTTTCCGCTCGAATTGCCGAATTTCCGATATACAGTGCCGGACCTCACCCACTGGCCATTCTCTTTTTTGAAGAAACTTAGCGGCTTCAGCTGCTCTACTTCCTCTCGTTTGAGACCCGTCATTTTCTCGATATAGTTGGCGTCCTGGTGCTCATGAAGGCCGATCCAAACTTCTGCCGCCTGCGTGACAAACGTTTTCGGTACCTCTTGAATGCGCTGAGTATTACCGACCAGGATGCCGCCGTACTTGCGCGATCGCTTGGACAAGGTGTTGTAGGCGGGAATGACTCGGTTGAGCATATCGAGATCGGCGAGTTCTTCGGTAACAATCCAGGTATCGAACTCGCCATCAAGGATCCGCCAGACGGCATCGCACCACCAGGCAAAGGTGGCTTTGTCGCTATCTCCGCACCAACCAACTCGAAATGGCTTGCGGGCTTTGTCAGCCTTGGCCAGCGCGGTAAGGAACTGGCGGCGGTTGCTGTAGTGGTTGCAGCGGTGGTCTTTGTCCGGATCCCAAAAGACCGCCCGTACCCCTTTTGCGGGCACAATATGATTACGCATGAGCTGACTCTTTCCGCCTCCAGTTTTGGCGGCGACAAACACATGACGATTCTCAATACTAGTGTCTTCATTGCGGGCCATGGTTTTGACCCTCCTGCTTGCGTTGCTTCTCTCGCCTTTCGGCCTGCTCGCGGGCCACCATTTCCAGTTTCCGCGCGGTGAATATCGTAGTGCCCATATACAAGCCCGCGGCGATGTAGGGTTGATACTGATCCAGGAGCGCGCGGATCCAGGCGGGCACCTCGCCCCCCATGGCCAACGCCAGCGGTAATAATTTCTCGTTCCCGACTTCCGGATCCACCACCTGGAGAAAGTCAACCGAGGGGCAAATCATCTTATCGACGCCAAACAGGAACGCGCCGTTCATTTGCTCGGCCAGTCGCTTAGCGCGCTCTAATTCCATCTCGCTGGGCTGGGCGGCCTTGGCTTGCGCTTCTTCCTGGTCGCGCTGCTCCTGGATCTCGGCGGCGTCCTCCTGCTGGATCAAATCGTCTAAACCGTGGGGTTCGTCTATGGTAATTTCGCTGGTTTCTTCGGTCACAGTGCACCTATAAGGTTAAGTCATTAGTAAGGCAGTCAGGCCCGCCACACCCAGAAGCAAGAGACCCGCGAACCCCTTGCGGGGCGCGGGCTCGGGGGCAGGTTCGGCGGCGGGTTCTGACTCGGGTTCGGCGGGTTCTGGCTCGGGTTCGGCGGCCTGCATAGGATGCGGAATCATTTCCTCAGTCGGCGTCATCTCGGCTAACCACTGCTTTTGCTGGGGTTCCCCGGCCGATTGATTGCAGCCACAGCCACAGCGCTTGTATAGGAACCCTTTGCGCTTGCCCTTCTTCACCTGGTAGAACGTCGCTTCAGTGTCACAGGCGGAACAATGAGCGGTACCGGCCGGCCGGCGACCGTCTTTAGCGGCTGGCATTGTTCAGTTCCTCAACCACTGAATCTACTACATCCAAAAGATCGATAAGAACATCACGCGCGGCGCGCGGCAGGATCATCGCGGCCGGAGATTTGATTAATCGGCGAGCGGCGGCAATTTTCAATTTTCTGTGTGAATAGGTCACGGTAAAAACCTCGATATTTGATTAAGGATCCAGGCCAGATAGTTAGACATTTTCCAGCGTGGTGGCGCAGGCGCAGGCATGGCGATCCCGCGTAGGGCAACACGCTGCCCCAGGAGCGTTGCTCCTTTGATGACCATCTGTGCGTGGAGGTGATCGCGCCACTTTTTCACGTGCGCATCGTGGAGGTGTACGCCCGTATGACTGTCGAAGTCATACGGGCGGGAGGCGGAACGACTCACAGAGCGCGCGCCCACTTACAGGCCCGGCAGAACCGCAGCACTGGTAATTGGGGCGTCGGCCTCGGCCTCAGCTTTTGCTTGATACGCCTCATCGGCCTGTGCGGCCTCGTACGCCTCTTTAGACATAGAGACGCCCTCAAGGACATCGGTGGGGATATCGTGGTCCTTACCCAGGGCACGGACGCGAGAAACGCCGGTCTCGGAATCCTGGCGCAGGATAAACCCGCTGGTCTCTTCTGGAATGCCGAGTTCTGGAACGGAGGAAGTGAAAATGATGCGAGGTTTGAAATCGAGGGACATTGGCTTACTCCAATTGAGTGAAAAGTAAGCCTCCCCAGGCGGTGCCGTTATAGCACATTGTACCTACAGGTCCAAATCTCTCCGATTGTGACAAGCTTTATCACTGATAAACCCTTGCCCTCGTCCTCTCTGATCCGATCCTGTCCAGGTGAGTAACCTATAGGTCCAGAGCGCACCAACAAAGAGTCATCCACGCTTGCGTGGGCATTTTTTGATCACCGTAAGGTGATATCAGTATTAAGCCAGGGATCTGGCTTAATAGATGGTTAATCTTATTACGTAGTATCGACGGTATAGGTAGGGACTTACCGAATTAGGACTTAACGCAACTACATTTTCCTATGCACCGCCTTACCCACTGCCTTATCCACAGAAACTGGGGATAACCCACAGGCAAGATGAGATCCATTATCACTGTACTGCAGTTAGCGACGCTAACTGCACCTGAATGGGTTGTATTCGCGGTGAAAAACCTGCAGGCAAAAAAAAGCGGCCACAGAGGGCCGCTAAGCGTACTTAGGGGGAGTGCTAGATAAGAGGTACCGGTTGCCGATCGGGCGGCCTGTTGGCGGCCTGACGCGGCGAGAAGATGCGTGTTAACTTGAAGTATCCCGCCATCATGGCGCTGGCTGTTTCCTCATCCAGGCGGCGGTAGCGATCGAGAAGCTTTTCGGCACGATCCATACCGATCTTGGCGATAGAGCGCCACAGTTTCCTACCACCTAGCTCCAGGAAAAAACGCTTGGTGAACTGGATCACCTTCGGGCTACTCTGCCAGAGCCCATTAGGCAGCTGTCGCTTCTGCTGGTGGGACAACTCGATATAGCCACACTGTTTAAACTCGGTAATAACAGCGCGCACGCGCCCTACCGACATTGGCGGGCGGCCCTTCCAGGAAGCGGATCGGGAAATCTGTATTGCGATCAGCTCGGCGTCGATCGCTTGATGATAACCGTCTTTCTTCTTTGCGCAGCGACGGCTATCCAGTTGAAATTCTTTTGCGATAAGAAACTGCATCACAGCAGCCATGGCTTCGCGGATTTCGGAGCGGCGGCCGCGACCGTTACCGTTCATGTTCTGCCAAGTCTTTAGACGGTTGCGAAACTTCGCGGCCTGACCGAGATAAGAGGAAATCGTACTGATCACCGGAGCCTGACCACCGCGCCCACGTTTTGCAACATCGCAAAGGCGCAGTGACGCGGGGTTATGGCCGCAACGGTTGCCGGTGATTTCTTTCAACGGTCAGTGGCCTCAAGAAATACCCAGTGCGCGATACTCTCGCAACAAATTTGATAAGCGGCTTTTGCCTGGCGGAATTCTTCGGCGAATTCAGGATTGAGAATTACATTCTTGTCGCTGGCAATCCTTTCGCGAAGCTCGGTAATTGCCGTGCTCTTTGCAATCAGGTCTCTAACCCGATGCGGTGGAAAGGTAGTCGTAAGGAAATCTTGTTCAGCGGTCGTACAGGTAGGTATGTTCATTGTGTCTTCCCCGGTTGTTGGTTAACTCCCCCTGTTTAAAGTTGGCCGGGGGGAGCTACCCTTACCGGCCGCCGGGGGAGGCACACGCCTAAAGTCCTTCCTCACCTCACTAAGGCTGCAAACCGGAGGTGAGGGAGGCATTCAAGCAATGCGGGGGCGAGTATTGCTCAGAGCTGTGCAATGTTCAACGCGGCGCAATATCGCAGAACTGCGTATTAAAACCTATAATTCGGGCTAGAAATTGATCAAAGGCTGCAAACCATGAATCAAGACATCATCACCACCGTGAAGATCGTTGACACCCTCAGAGAGCTCAATAATTGGACAGATTACCGAGTGGCAAAAGAGCTTGGAATCAGTACCAGCACCATCAATGGCTGGCGTGCTCGAGGCTCAGTTATGAATAACGAAATCGGCCGGAAAGCCGCGCAGTTACTGGGGGTTGAGGAAAAATTCATCGAATACTGCCTCGAGACAGAGCGCCTTATGGGCAGTGCCGTATTTGAGGTTCTGGCCGAAAAGGAAGCGGAAATGATAGAGGAAAATGGCGGCCTAGAAAGCGCTGCAAAATGTATATTATGTTAAATTATAGGCGTTGTCGGATATAGTTTTGCTGGATAGCGCCTGGCCCCTTATCCCCGGTGATTTCGAGGATAAAGGATTAGTAAGTACGCTGTTTATCGAGGCTGTTTCCAGAGATAAAAAACCGCAGGTAATACCACTAACGTCAACAATACCGCGCTCACCATACCACCGACCATAGGCGCGGCAATCCGGCTCATGACTTCAGAACCGGTTCCCGTTCCCCGAATAATCGGCAACAGACCAACGATGATGGCCGCAGCGGTCATGACCACGGGTCTCACCCTCAATCCGGCTCCCTGCAGAATAGCAAGTTTAAGCTCTTCATCTGTTTGGCCCCTCATGCCCGCCAGTGCTTGATTAAGGTAAACCAGCATTATCACGCTGATCTCTACTGCCACACCGGCCAATGCAATAAATCCCACACCCACGGCGATTGAGAAGTTAAAATCAAGCAAATAAATCAGCCACAGACTGCCAAGCGTTGCAAAAGGCAAACTAGCCATCAATAACAATACCTCTTTGAAACTCTGAAAATGCAGGTACAGCAATACAGCGATAATGACCAGAGTCAACGGCAACACATAGGCTAGACGCTCTTTGGCCCGTAACATGTACTCATATTGGCCAGACCAGCTGATTGAATACCCGGGAGGCAATTTCAGCTCGGCGTCAACCTTAGCCCTGGCCCGGTCGACGTAACCGCCCAAATTAGCGCCCTCAATATCCACAAGGGTCCAACCATTGATTCTGGCGTTCTCACTCTTGATACTTGGAGGTCCGTCCTCAATAGTGACCTTGGACACATCTCCCAGTGCAATGTGCATCCCATTAGGAGTCACAATAGGCAGGAGCCGTAATTGCTCCGGCGAGTCCCGATAAGATTGTGGGTAACGCAGATTAACCGGATAACGCTCTCGTCCCTCAATGGTTTGGGTAACGTTTCTACCTCCAACTGCCGCGGCAATGACCTGCTGGATATCCGATACATTTAACCCGTATCGACTGGCCTTCACACGATCAATATCCACTTTGATGTAGCGTCCCCCAGCAACCCGTTCGGAATAGACGGAGGCTGTACCGGGCATATCTTTCAGCAGCGATTCCAGTCGTTCGCCAATATTCTGGATAACCTTCAGATCTGTACCTGCCACCTTGATACCCACCGGGGTTTTAATTCCGGTTGCCAACATGTCAATGCGGGTCTTTATTGGCATTACCCAGGCGTTGGTCAATCCAGGAAACTGTATCAGGGAGTCGAGTTCACGCTGCAGTGATTCCGAGGTCACTCCCGGCCGCCACTGGCTGCGATCCTTAAGCTGAATAAAGGTTTCAATCATTGTCAAAGGGGCCGGATCTGTCGCTGTTTCGGCCCGCCCTATTTTACCGAATACATTCTTTACCTCCGGTACTGTGCGAATAAGCTGGTCTGTCTGCTGGAGCAACTGGCGAGCCTTTCCTATCGAAATACCTGGATAGGTCGTGGGCATATACATCAAGTCCCCTTCATCCAACGGTGGAATAAACTCGCTACCCGTTCGTTGCAATGGCCACAGACTGGTGGACAAGAGCACCAAAGCGACGAGCAGTGTCGACTTGGGATAGGTCAACACCACTCGTAGCACAGGTAAATAGGCCTTGGTCAGCCATCGGTTGATAGGGTTTGTCTGTTCTGAAATCACCTTGCCGCGAATAAAATAACCCATCAACACAGGTACCAGTGTTATTGCCAGTGCCGCCGCTGCCGCCATGGCGTAGGTCTTGGTAAAGGCCAAGGGTGAAAACAGTCGCCCTTCCTGTGCTTGCAAGGTAAACACTGGCAGAAAACTCACCGTGATAATCAACAGACTGAAGAACAAGGCAGGCCCGACTTCGGTCGCGGAATCCGCGACAACACGCCAACGGTTTTCAGGGGTCAACCGCTTGTCTTCCATGTGCTTGTGCATGTTTTCTATCATGACAATTGCACCATCGATCATCGCCCCAATGGCAATGGCGATCCCCCCCAGGGACATAATATTGGCATTGATCCCCTGAACCTTCATGACAATAAAGGCTGCCAGAATTCCCACAGGCAGGCTGATAATAGCGACCAGGGAAGAGCGCACGTGCAATAGAAAGATCACGCATACCAATGCCACGACCGCAAATTCCTGCAGTAGCTTTGACCACAGGTTCTTCACCGCTCTGTCGATAAGACTGGAGCGATCGTAAACGGTAACAATCTCTACACCGGCTGGAAGCCCGCGCCGCAGCTGTTCCAGTTTAGCCTTGACCGAATCAATAGTGGTCTGGGCGTTTTCGCCGGAGCGCATAACCACCACGCCTCCCACGGTTTCACCCTCGCCATTGAGTTCTGCAATGCCCCGTCGCATCTGTGGACCCAGCGTGATATCGGCAACATCCTGCAACCTCAATGGAGTACCCTCTGCACTGGCGCCAAGAGGAATATTGGCGAGATCGGAGAGACTATTGAGATAGCCGGAAGCCCTCACCATGTATTCAGCCTCAGCCATTTCCACCACCGAGGCCCCCACTTCCTGGTTGGCTTGCTGAATGGCCATCTGAATGTGAGCCAGCGGAATGCCGAAGGCTCGTAACTTTTCCGGATGCACCGTCACTTGGTATTGCTTGACCATCCCCCCAACTGTTGCCACTTCGGATACGCCGGGAATGCTCTGTAATTCGTACTTTAAGAACCAGTCCTGCAATGAACGCAGTTGACTGAGATCATGCTTACCACTGCGATCCACCAATGCGTAGAGAAATACCCAGCCTACGCCCGTGGCGTCCGGTCCCAACTGAGGACGTGCCGTTTCAGGCAATGAAGGGGCGACCTGACTCAGGTACTCCAGTACCCTCGAACGGGCCCAGTACAAATCGGTGTCCTCATCAAAAATAACGTAGACATAGGAATCGCCAAAAAACGAATAGCCTCGAACGGTTACCGCACCTGGCACTGACAACATCGCTGTCGTCAGAGGATAAGTCACCTGATCCTCAACCACCTGTGGTGCCTGCCCCGGGTAACGGGTTTTTACGATGACCTGTACGTCTGACAAGTCTGGAATCGCGTCCACCGGCGTGTGTCTGACGGCATAGAGCCCACCAATGACAATGGCAAAGGTAGCCAGCAATACGAAAAAGCGGTTGGCGATCGACCATCGAATCACGGACTCAATCATGCTGGTGTTCTCCATGATTCATTGAATGGTGTTGGTGGGGTGCTGATATGAGATCCTCCACCCGGTTCAAGCGCTGTAAACCACCCCGTTTATTCGATTCAGAATCCAACAGGAATTGTGCAGACGTGACAATCTGCTCCCCCTCCTCCAGACCTCTTAGAACTTCTACCTGATCATCCCCCCATCTTCCCAGCCTCACTTCAACCGATTGAAAGCGCCCCTGCCCCAACGCTTTCACAACCCTGTCCATCTTCCCGGTTCGAATAACAGCTTCAGAGGGCACCACCAGAGCTTTCTCACGAGCATCCGGGTAAATGGATATTTGAGCGAACATACCGGGTTTGAGGTCGCCTTGGGGATTTTTAAACCGCAAGCGGACTCGCAGTGTGCGTGTGTCGGCATTTAATGAAGGGTAGACATAGTCCACTCTGCCCTGCCAACGTCGACCGGGCAAATAGTCCAACGTCATGATTGCCTCTTGGCCAACGGCAATGAGCGGCGACTGCCGCTCGTACACCTGCGCTTCCACCCAGATGTCATCCAAGGATGCCACGGCCATCATAGTGGTGCCGGGCTTGACGAAAAAACCTTCCCGAATGTTCAGGTTGTCAACGACCCCGGTTTGTGGAACAAAAAAGGTGAGGGTCTGGCGAACTTTTTTGTCATGCTTTAGCCGGGCAATATGAGATTCATCAATCTGCAACGCCCGGAGCCGATTCTCGGCGGCCTGAATCAGCCCGAAATCCTTGCGCTTTAGTGCCAGTAGCAAATCTTCTTGCGCATTCACAAGCTCCGGTGAATACAAGGCGTAAAGTGGCTCCCCTTTCAAGACTGGATCACCCGCTGCTTTGACATACAACCGGTCCACCCATCCCTCGACACGCGGATGAATATGAACCCGCTGCTCTTCATCGTAGTGCACTTGTCCCATGGTGCGGATAGTGGTTGGCAGTTGCTGCCGCTTAACCACTGTCGTGCGGACCCCAAGGTTGTTTTGTACGCCCGGCGTCAGACTCACCAGGCTTTCATCAACTTTATCGGACAATGGGTACACCGGTATCAAGTCCATTCCCATAGGGGATTTGCCGGGCTTGTCGCGTCGGAAATTCGGGTCCATGGGAGCAACCCAGTATAAGGGTTCTGGCTCGTCAGCTTGCGGGCGGGGATAGTTTTCTACCAAACTGTCTAAGGGAATCGCTTCCCACCGATAAAACAAGACACCGAGGAATATCAACAATAAGCATCCCACGGTGATTCGTGATAACGGCGTCGTCAACCTAATCATCGTACCTCCATAGCCACAGCGCAATGAAACACTGTGTTACAACAGATAATTCACTTTTTAACCGTTTTGCAGGCGCAATTGCCCTGCTTTAGCCGGCAATCGGAGGACGATACGGAGTAGAGGAAAGAGAGGAAGGAAAACCTTGGGAGCTGACAACAGCAAGCTGCCCCATTGTCATTGATGGCAATTGAGCCAGGGATCCGACGGCGATGGAACTACCGGGTGAACACAAACTGACCGCGCACTGCTCTTTGTCACAACAGTCTTGCATGGGGCCATGATCCCCACTCCCGGATTTCATGGCTTTGTGATTCATGGTTTCATGATTCATAGCATCATGACTCACGGCAACGTGGTTCATCAAGCCATGATCCATTGTGGACGCCATTGCCTGATCTGATGTGTGGGAGCACAGTATTATCGCCGAGGCCAATAGCGACTGACTGACCAGGGTCAGTAGCAGGCTTAGCACCAATAATGTCTTGAATCGGCGATGAATCATTTGAATAACAGCAGTCGATCAGTGGAACCAGCGCGCATTATGTCAGCAAATGACAATTGGTTGTAGCCCTGATGGCGCGGCCTAATGCACCTTTGCACGAACACTTGTGCCAGATTTCATCGCACTACATGTCTGAAAAGATCAATTTTTGGTCTGAAAGGGTCATGCCGACCAAACCGCCCATCCGTAAAGTAGTACCTGTATTCGCAACCATCTTTCACCTCAGAGAAAGCGCCTATGAAACCTTTTTGGGCCAAAAGCCTGATACCTCTCTGTTGGATAGCACCGCTGTTTTCCTCAGCGGTGATGGCCAACCTACCTGTCGATGATCTCGGCAAACATGAAATCCTTCCCTCTCGCCAGGAAGCCCATATCGTAACGATTTCTGACCCCAATATTCCCCATACCATCGATGGACGCGTTCACTTTGTCGATGTCGATCGGGGAAGATATCTAGGCGCGCTGAACACCGGTTACTGGTATGGCGGTGTGGTCTTGCCGAAAACCCGCAATGAAATCATCTCGCCCGAAACACACTTCTCCCGTGGAACCCACGGCAAACGCTCGGATGTTGTGACTTTCTACGATCCAAAAACGCTGCAACCCACCGGCGAGGTTCTGTTACCAAGCAAGCGGGCAACCACCGTTAAAGCCCAGGGTGTTAGCTCGCTGTCTGACGATGAAAAATTCCTGCTGGTACTGAACCTGACTCCGGCCACTTCAATCAGTGTTGTAGACCTGGATCAACGGCGTTTTGTCGCGGAAATTGAAACCCCGGGCTGTACCCAAATTTATGCCGTGGGCAACCGGGACTTCAATGTCGTCTGCGCCGACGGCAGTTTTATGGGCATTCAGCTGGACGACCAAGGACAGTTGCAAAAACAGATCCGCCGGGACCCGGTATTCGATCCGGCCGCTGACCCCATCACCGCAGGCGGTGCGAGGTTGGCAAATACCTGGTACCACCTTTCGCGGGAGGGTTATGTGCACGCTTTCACAACACGTGATGGCAATGTGACTGCAGCACCCACTTGGTCTCTGGTCAGTCAAGATGAGCGGGACGATAACTGGCGCATAGCCGGCCTCCAGCACCTGGCCATCCACCAGGACAGTCGCCGCCTGTACGCCTTGATGATTCAGGGGGGACCGGAACAATTCGAAGATCCGACGGATCAGGTTTGGGTATATGACCTGGACAGTCACAAACGCGTCCAGGTCATTGAACTGGAACACCCCGCCCTGTGGATGAATATCAGTCAGGGACCGGAAGCGCAACTCTACGCGGTGGGCGTGGACTTGCAGATTCCGTTTTTGTTCAGTCTTTGGCTCTACTTCGCTGAGGGGCGAGAATACCTGACCAGGCTCGCAACCATGAGTTTTGATACCTACGAACTTGCCAGCGGAGATCTGCAACATTCCCTGCCCCGCATCGGCAAACTGCCAAATCTGATTCAACCCTGGCAGTAAGCACGCTCCTCAAAGGTACTCAAGATGCTTTTTATTGACCCCGTGTTTGAATGGATAGTGTGCCTGGCACTTGCACTGCTGATGGCAACAGCGGCCTGGCAAAAACTTCGCCACCCGAAGATGTTTCGCGGCGTTTTGGAGCAATACCGGATCTTACCTGAACCAGTGCCGAGAGCAGCATCGATCATTATCCCCTTGGGTGAACTGGCATCTGCCCTTGCCCTTATGTTTCCGGACACCAGAGACCTGGGCAGTGTCTCGACGGCAGCGCTGTTAACGTCCTACGCCTTTGCGATGGCAGTTAACCTTGTGCGTGGACGTCGCTATCTCGATTGCGGCTGCCACCTTGGCAGTCACCGACAACGAATCAGCGGTTTTCTGGTATTGCGTAACGGGCTGTTGGTATTGCTGACCCTGTCGCTACTGCTGCCAACGACCCCTAGAGTTGTCGAGTGGTTCGATATGGGAATTGTATGTTATGGCCTTGGCTTGACCACATTGCTCTACCACATTTGCAACACTCTGGACGCCAACCGCCATCGCCTTTCCGCATTGAGCTAAACGGCGACGGCTCCAACGATTGAAAAAATAGGTCTATAGAATGAATACAACACTTCTTGTTGCTACCACCATCAGTTGGGGCGCCATTATTGCCCTGGCAATTACTGTGCTTGCGCTGGTGCGTCAGGTTGGTTTACTTCATGAGAGGATTTCTCCAGCGGGTGCCCTCTCGATTGACAAACAATCCCTGCGAGCGGGTGAGCCGGTCCCGAGCTTCCAGCTGCCAAGTCTGACCGGCGGCAATGTCACGCTGGGAGCGGATTTTCCCCAGGCCCGTTGCACCCTCCTGTTCTTCTTATCGGAAACGTGTCCGGTCTGCAAAACCCTGTTGCCTGTGCTTACGTCCGTCGCCAAACAGGAACAGTCCTGGTTGAATCTGGTGTTTGCCAGTGATGGAGATAAGCAAGCTCATCTGGACTTTATTGAACGCCGTCAATTGCAGGCATTTCCCTATGTGCTTTCGATGGAGCTCGGTGTGGCATTTGAAATTGGGAAACTGCCTTACGGGGTATTGATCGAAGAAAACGGAAAACTGATCAGCCACGGGCTCGTCAACACCCGTGAACACCTGGAGAGTCTGATCGAGGCTCGGCGGCTGGGCGCTCCAACCGTTCAGACTTTTATGGCAGCACAGACCAGTGCCTGAAGTATTACAATCATCGGGAATCAGAAGTTATGTTATTTAAGTGGTTTGACAAGCTTACCGAAAACACTACAAGACAATCCGCACGACTTACCTCGCGCAGGAGTTTTCTCGCCAGCGTGGGGACGGTTCTTGTAGGCACGGCGGCATATCCGCTCTTGCCGGTATGGCGCAATGGAGCCCAGGCAGCCTCACAGGCTGGTGCTGACCCGAAAGAGGTGTCCCCGGGTCAAGATCCCGGCGATCCCGAGAGCTGCGAGTATTGGCGTTATTGTGCCATAGATGGATACCTTTGCAGCTGCTGCGGCGGTACCAAAACCAGTTGCCCTCCAGGCACTCAGATGGCGCCGATTACCTGGATCGGTACCTGCCGAAACCCTGCGGACGGTAAGGACTACATTATTTCCTACAACGACTGCTGCGGCAAAAGCGCTTGCGGCCGCTGCCAGTGCATTCGCAACGAAAATGATACACCGGCGTATCTACCGGCAAACTCCAACAACATTAATTGGTGTTCCGGTGGGCCGGCTGATGTGGTGTACAACTGCTCAACGGCCATCATTCTTGGCATTCAATAAGCCGAGTTAACCGGGATCAACCGAGGACGTTCCAATGCCTGTTCTGTTCCTTATCATCGCCGCCTTGGGCGCCGCGTTCGCTCTACCGATCCAGGCCGACGAGCGCCGTGCAAAGGTCAACTACATGCTTCACTGCCAGGGATGCCATACGCCGGACGGTTCAGGGCTTAGCGAGCGTGGTGTACCAAGCCTGAAGAACTTTATGGGCAAGTTTCTGAAGGTTGAGGGTGGCCGCGAGTTTCTTATCCAGGTTCCGGGGGCGGCCCAATCAACATTGAACAGCGAACAACTGGCAGAAATGACCAACTGGATGCTGACAAGCTTTGATCCGCAATCGGTACAGGATGGCTTTCAACGTTACAGCGCGCAAGAGGTACAGCGCCTGCGTCAGTACAAACTGGTAAAAGTCACAGAAACCAGAGCCAATTTGCTCAATCACATAAACAACAAAAATCGTTTGCAAGAACACCAATAGCGGGCTGATAAACGGCCCATTCATAACAAGAGGAGATCACTATGATTTTTCTGCATCGTCGACTTTGCGCGGCTTTGGTAACTGTCGTTGCAGCTCAGGCAACCCCATATTCCTGGGCGGACGAAGGATTTGCTATCGAAGAAATTGTGGTAACAGCGCAACGACGTGAGCAAAGCCTGCAGGATGTACCTATTGCCGTGTCGGCATTTAACCAGGAGTTTCTGAAACACGCGGGCGTCAGGTCGATCAATGACGTTGTCGCCTACACACCCGGGCTGACCGGTATCGATCAGGGGCTGTCTACCCCCCAGTACGCTATTCGAGGGATAAGTTCAAACAGTTTTGGTGTCGGTGGCGAAGCCAGCGTTGGTGTATTTGTCGATGACGCCTATACCGGTCGTATTACCGTTGCCGGCCTGCCCTTTGTTGACGCTGCCAGAGTGGAGGTACTCAAAGGCCCTCAGGGAACACTGTTTGGCCGCAACACCTCTGCCGGTGCCATCAGCGTCACCAGTAATCGTCCCGCCCAGGAACTTTCGCTGGACATCTCCCAACAGCTGGGGACACGTGGACACAGTCGCAGTACGCTCACCGCAAACGCCCCGTTAATCGATGAAGTACTGGCCATTCGCGGCTCATTGGTATACGAAGAAAATGACGGTTTTGTCGAAAACATCACCCGCAACAATGCACCCGTCAATCACCGTGCTACCGCCGGAAAAATTGCTCTGCTCTACACTCCCAACGACGATCTGGAAGTGCTGTTGACATATACCCTCCAGGATGCTGACACCGGAGGCCGCCCCAACGAACCTGATGATGCAAGTAATTTGTTTGCACAATATGCTGAAGCCATAGGTGTGAGTGTGGGTTCCATCGATTATTTTGACGATGACGTACGTCACGACGTAAGCGACTATGAGAAAACGCAGGCGGATGCCGTGAACTTTCGCCTTAACTGGAACCTCCATGAAGACGTGTCCCTGACTTCAATTACCACCTACCAAGAATATGTTAACGAAGTTCTGTTGGATATAGATGGCACTCCCGCTCCGGTATTGACCTACAATGGCGGTGAAGGCTTCGATGAGAATGCGGAAAGCTTCGGTCAAGAGTTACGCTTAAATGGCAGTAGCGGTGACCTAACCTGGATGCTCGGGGTCAGCTACTTCGCCGAGAATGTCAGCCAACAGATCAATTTCCTAATGGACGAGACGTTTTGGGACCTGGTGATTTATGAAGGTCTGTTGTCACTGGACAGTGCCTTGCAAGCATTGCTTCCATCTCCTTTATGTGCACAAAGCGGTGGCTCGGTACTCTGCGGACTGGCTTCAGAATTGGCAACTGAAGCCGAAGGCGATTACCGCAGTTTTGCACTTTACACCGATATATCCTGGGCACTGAGTGAACGAATCAATGTCAATGCCGGCCTGCGCTATTCCCGAGACAAAAAGGAGTGGCAATACGCTTCTGGTGTGCTTGAGGGAAATAACCTGGTACAAGGCTATGTCGACACCCTGGCCGAAGCTACAGGCGGAACTGTGGACCTCGATGCACTGGCTTTTGGCGGTCAACGCACACTGGTGGGGGACGACACCGGGCTGGAAGTTATTCCTGCCGAGCAGAACTGGACCAAACTGACGCCGCGCCTGGCTATCGATTATTCATTGGACAATGACACCATGATCTACGCCAGTGCCGCCAGAGGCTACAAATCCGGAGGCTTTGACGACAGCACCTCGTTTAACGAAGAGGAAAGCTGGTCTTACGAATTTGGCCTGAAGTCCACACTTTGGGATTCACGCCTGCAACTCAATGCAGCCTTGTACTACTACGACTACGAGAACTTCCAGGTGCAAGTGGTTGAGAACGCGGCCACCACCACAGTCAACATCCCGGAAATGCGCGGACGTGGTGTGGAAATAGAAATGCAGATCAAACCTCTGATTAACCTGGAGTTGTTCGCATCACTGGCTTATACCGAATCTGAATTCGAGCGCTTCTTGACGGAACAAGGCGACCTCAAAGGAAATGCACCGCCCTACAGTCCCGAGACCACAGCCAGCCTGGTAGGACGTTACCGCACAGAGCTCTTTGATCAGGTTGAATTGATTCTGCAGGCGGATGCCAATTACCAGAGCAAGCAATATTTCACCATCGACAACGATCCCGGTCGGGCTCAGAACGGGTATACCCTGTTTAATGCGCGCGCCGCGCTGGTAGACTCGCAAGGCCTCTGGGAGTTTGCCCTGTTTGCACGCAATCTCGGAGATAAGGAATATTTGAAATTGAGCAATGATCCTATCCTCCCCGGTGAGAATCTGATTCATCGTGGGGATGGTCGTCTGGCGGGTGCCGAAGTTCGCTTTGCCTTTTAACCAGACAGGACACCAACGGCCGGTGTTAGCGTTGGTGAGTTTTGCGGTACTGAAGGGGGCTTAATCCCTCCTGCCGCTTGAACAAACGAACAAACGCGCTGGATTCGGAATAGCCCAGCCGTTGAGCGATGTCGGCAACGCTGGCATCGCTGTCAATCAATGCTTCTCTCGCCACAGAAAGCAATAAATCCATTCTCAGTTTTTTAAACGAGGTACCGTACTGGCTGAGCCTTCGGTGCAGGGTTCGGCTGGTCATATGCAACTGGGACGCCAACGCCTCAGAATCGAAACCCTCTGTTCCCAACTGGCCACTAATCAACAGGCGTACATGACTCAGAAAATCCTGTTGCGACTCCACCTCTGCCAACAAATGATTGGCCTGGGAGGTAAGTACTTCCAATAAAGCGGGATTGGCCGTAGTTAAGGGCAGATTCCAACTTTCGCTCTTTATCCAAATGCTGTTATGAGGTTGAGAAAAAAATATGTCAGAGCCAAAAACGCTCTCATACTCTCTAAAGGGTTCTATGGCCGCGTGAGTAAACGTGGTTTTTACCGGATACCATTGATCGTGATCGTATGTTTTGATCAAATTGACCAAAGTCGCCAGCGTATACTCCATATCCTGAGTCAGGCAATCGACAAGCCCGGTATCGACACAGAAACGGATTTCGATCATATCCGGGTGACGAAAAAATTCGAACGCCTCGCCCTGCATTAAAATGCGCTGGTAACGCTCCACCAGTTTACAGAAGTCGCCAAAGGTCGCTGCACTGCTGGAAAGAAAGCCGAAGACGCCAAAATCATCCACGCTGGCATTGTTCGCAAGCTGAATGCCCAGATGGGGCTCGTGAAAATACTCCGCAGCCCAGGTAAACAACTGCAGATAGGCATCCAGCGACATGGTTCCCTTACTGTCCACCAGAGTGGCGGGATCTTGACCGCTGACGTTGGCCAAAGTAACAAAATCAACCTGTTGCGCTTTAAAATAGTCCAGCAACCATTTGGGTTGGATACTGCGGCTGGCAGACCTGATCGGTAAATTCACGGACTGGAAATAATTCGGCTGTTGCTGGAGAGAGCCTCTTTTTATCACGATGCCCGATTAAACGCCACCGCAAGATTAACCCAAGTCAAGAACTGAGTTTATGAACTGAGAGTTTCCGAGGTACGACGCTCCTTTTGAGCCTGCTTTGCCATTCGCTTTAGTAACTCCGCATGGGCCTGTTCCCACTCGTGCTGGTTGGATACATTGTTCAGGCACACCAGCAGGCGGCGAAACTCCCGCTTGTGACCCTCGAGCACCTCCAGTCCAATGCGGGCAGACAAACACTGGGGAACGCGATTGGTGCCGGCCCCCAACGCAGGAAAGGCAATTGACTCCAAGCCCTGATCCAGAGCCAATTCCAGGGCACTCTGGTAACAGCATCTGAGCAGCACCAGCGCCTGAACACCCCACTGGTCTCCACTGCTCCACTGCGGCGTAACCGTATGAATAATATAACGAGCCGGCAGATTATGAGCCAACGTCAGGCGCGCTTCACCGACTGCGCAGGACGGCAGCTTTGTACATTCCGCTTCCAATGGCTCCCCGGCACGGTCAAAAATCTGGGCTGAAAGACCCCGGCCACGGATCAGATGTTTGTGAGCCGGGCATACGATAGCGTCCACTTTTTGGCTAAGCAGATCCGCACACTGAATATCGATGATCGACATGATAGATTCATCCGCGATTTATTCCTCTGGTCTATTCAGTATAGGAATACCAGCGGTAACGGTAAGATCAAAAGGCTCTTATCGCGAATGGGAACCGAACCTGAGGTTATCGGTAACGCCAATAAAGGGAAACTGACGCCAAAAAATCAGGCAGGTTCCAAAATCTGACGTGCCGGGGCGATCCCGGCGAAAATACTGGGCGACAACCAATGACTGACATTGCGGGTAAGTCCCGCTGGCCCCACTAGCTCCAGTCGACCATCCGCAATCGCCCGTTTGTAGCTGATATCCCCCATCCAAAGCTCACACATGGTTTGCAAGCCAACATTGAAATACACATCCACCTCTTTACCGGGATCATGAACACAGACGTCCACCTTGTCGTCTGTGACCACCAGCCACCAGGTCTGATAGTCCTCCACATCCGAGAAATTAAAGCGGATAACCGTTTCGTTACCGGGAAGCTTGTCGCAATCAATGCTGCGCTGCAGATATAACATCAGCAGCTCCAGATCAAAATCACTGCCGCTCATCTCGTCTCTGGCCCAACGCATCCCCCAGTGGCCAATCTGTTCGATAACAGGCATCAATTCCCGACAGGCATCAGTAGGAAAATATTCATAACCACGCATACCGTGTATTTTCCGTTTAATCACCAACCCCTGTTGCTCCAGAGCGTGCAGCCGTTTGGTTAGCAGCGTCGGAGATATCTGGGAGAGCCCTCGCTGCATCTCATTAAAGCGGCTGCCCCCCATGATCAGCTCCCGCACGATCAGCAGCGTCCATTTTTCTCCCAGAATTTCCATTGCTTTGGCAATGGGGCAAAACTGGCCGTATCCAGCTCCGGACATGGCTATTCTCCTGTTCACTCTCTTCTGTGTAGTGAGTTACTCCAGAAAGTGTAGTGCATTACTCCACCCATCGCAGTATTGCTCATTGCCGCAAAAAGCTACCTTAACTCCACAGTTAAAAAACAGAGAGAAAACACCATGTGCCAACTTATTGATAACCATCTGGACACAAGCCAGTTGCGCCAGACCCTGGGACAGTGGGCAACCGGGGTTGCCGTTGTCACCACCGCAACACCGCGAGGTCCGGTTGGCATGACCATAAACAGTTTTCAATCAATATCCCTGCATCCGCCACTGATCAGCTGGTGCATCGACCTGAAGGCTTCAAGCTACGGGGATTTTCAGCGTTGCAGCCACTTCTCCTTGTCGATTCTGAATCGACGCCAGGAGCGGATTGCGACACGCTTTGCGAAAAGAGGCGCAGACAAATTCTCGATTCTGAATGAACGCTGCTACACAGACTGCAACGACTCGTCCGAAACCAATAACGATCCAGAGCCCCTGGTCGAGGACTGCAGTGCCTGGTTGCGATGCCGCTTATATCGCCAGATTCTGTTAGGCGACCACCTTATGCTAATTGGAGAGGTTATTTCCTTTTCGGTCGGCACCGAATCCCCTCTTCTTTTTTATCAAGGTCAAATGACATCAACGCCAGAATCCATCGCTTAGATCCGGAGACCAGCATGAACATCGAAGTCACCATGAAATTATTCGCGCTAATGAAATTCCTGTTTGATACTTACACACTGATTGGCGGCCTGCCCGCCTAGGAGAACCGAGAGATGAAAATGAACGTTAAGCCCTTAGAAAGCCTGGAAAATATTGCACAAATGATTGCGGACAACGGTGCAGCGGCAGACGCCACAGACATCTTTTCCAAAGACAACTATCAATTGCTGGCGGAAAACCGATTATTCTCCGCCATGATTCCAGTCGAACACGGCGGTGGCGGCATGGCCTACGGCGACATGGCGGCGCTATTGCGACGCTTGGCCCAATGCCATCCCTCAACCGCTCTGTCGTTTTCAATGCACCAACACATCATTGCAGCCAACGTATTCAAGGACAAAAAGGGTCAGGGTGGCGGCCCTATGCTGCAAAAAGTCGCCGCCAATGAACTCAAACTGGTGAGTACTGGGGCGGGTGACTGGCTGGCGTCCAATGGCGAAATGGTCAAGGTTGACGGAGGATATCAGTACGCCGCCATCAAACACTTTGCCAGTGGGTCACCCGCCGGAGATCTGCTGGTAACCTCCGGCCCCTACCTCGATCCTGAGGAAGGTTGGCAGGTTCTGCATTTCCCGGTCTCTCTCAAGGCCGAAGGTGTTACCGTACTGGACAACTGGACGCCTATGGGAATGCGCGGCTCCGGTTCCAACAGTGTACAGCTGGAAAAGGTATTCGTACCCGATGGCAGCATCGTTACACGACGACCTCGCGGCGATTTTCACGGCGTCTATTGCGTGGTTTTACCTGTCGCCCTTCCCCTCATCATGTCGGTCTATCTGGGTATTGCAGAAACCGCTGCGGAAAAAGCCCGCACATTCTGCAACAACAGCCAGGACCCGGTAACACCCTATATAATTGGGGAAATGGAAAACGCCCTGACAACCGCTCGGGTCATCACCGAAGACATGGTTCGCTGTATCGATGGTTTTGATTTTGAGGCCAGTGTGGATACCGTCAACGAGATTGTTAAACGCAAGACCGTCGTGGCGGCTGCCTGTAAGACCGTTGCCAGTAAGGCTGTCGAGTCCTGTGGCGGACCAGGATTTATGCGCGGCTTTGGGCTGGAAAGTTTGTTACGTGACACTATGGCCTCGCACTTTCATCCCTTGCAGGAAAAGCGTCAGTTGCTATTTACGGGATCTGTGGCGCTGGGGCAAGAACCTCCCGGTCAGGCGTTTTAATGGTCTTTTTCAGCTTCGGTGCTACTGGAAAAATTTTGAGGCTGTTGGGGTATTAGTATTCGCGCTCAAGTCTCTTCTGTGCCATAACCGGAAGTTCATAATCCTGGTTCAGGGCACCATGGGCGTTCGATAATGTCCGCAACGGCCGCACGACGTAGGGTGGATTAGAAGCGCTTTGCGCTTCGTAATCCACCGATCCGCCGAA
>NZ_JAAQPI010000026.1 GCF_011683955.1 Pseudomaricurvus alkylphenolicus | reverse complement strand
CGACGAAAAAGTTGAACTGGAAGCTACTACAGAGGGAGTAGAGATTACTCTTTCTTTTCCGAACGACGGGGAGACCATTATTTTTATTTGAAGGCTAGTTCCTCGGTGCCACTGTAACCGACGTTGTCGGCTCCAACTTGAAGGTTGAAATGTGTGCCTACTCGAAAGATAGACTGGCGATCTATCGTTATCCGCCCCCGTCACTACAACCACAATGTGGTGTAGTGACGGGGGCGGAAAGACCAGAAATTTCGCGGCTTCCAGAGCAGATTTTGGGATGGATTTGGGGTTCGGTCTAACTATACTGGACTCAGATACAACGAAAACGGTTCCAAACGCGGCCACAGCGATAATGTGGATGAGGGGCTTCGCCCTCGCCATCGTAACTGGCAAAAACGGAAAACCGCGCAGCTTGACCCAGAGATTCAATAGCGCAAGCAACCTCCGGGTTGTGGGTCATTTCAACAATGCGGCAACCACTAACGACTCGGGGTCAGTATCATTCGATTCCAAGTAAAAGTCGTGGTTTGCCATTCAAATTTACGTGGCTAATACGCCGCGTATTCCAAAAACGCTAAGCGAGCTTTCGTTTGGTCAACCGTGGTCTTGCAATCACGTCTTTCAATGACATTGGTAATCCAGCGTCGTTCGACGGTTCTTCAATTCAGACGCGAATCCCCGTGGTGAAGCGTCAAGGAGGTTTATGACCACTTGATTCGGTTTCCTCGAATCATGGACAGAACAGCGTCCAAAACTTACCGATGCTGATCGATCAGTGTCATGTCAATCAACTCGACAACCTTGAGGTTGTCTCTAAAACGCAATACGGAGCAATGGTGCCGTATTCGGGAGAATTCGACTCCACCATTACCGTTCGGGAGATTTCTCGAACAACAGACAGTAATCCGTCTGTAAAACCGCGACTCGGAACTTGCCGTGTCGTTTACATTCACTCAGTCGTCTTCGTACGGCTCTTAAACTCAATGCGGACTGACTGTGTCAGACCAACGGTTCCGCATGTTTGAAGGAGGTGAACTTTTCACCCGTTGGTGGGGCTCTACGAGCCTTGAGAAACTATCGCAGTGAATTCCTGAACAGAGGAGAAACTGTGTGCCTGAGACCAGGCGTGTCAGGTCGAGGGGAGTGGTGTCCCCAGGCATTTCCGCGTCAGCGGTACCATCTCGGATCCGATCCGGGAGGTAGTCACAAACACTAACCGAAGAGGCATACACTATGCGCGATCTGGAATACCAACTCAAACAACTGTGCCTTCGTAATCGCGATGGCAGTCACAGCACCCAAGCCAACCGGGCGAAAATCTTGAAACTGGTGGCTGATCAGCTCCAGGAGATGGGCTACCGGCGCATGGGTGTAAGGTCGTTAAAACCGAAACACGTAGACGCTCTGACAAAGCGTTGGTTGTTAGAAGAGCTGTCGTCGGGGACCATCAAAAATCGTATGAACTGCCTACGATGGTGGGCGGACAAGGTCAATCGAGGCAATGTTATTGCACGGTCGAACGATTACTACGGCATTCCTGACCGGCAATTAGTGAGCCAGAATTCAAAGGCTCAGCAGTTGACCGACGACGTATTGCAACAGATTGCCGATCCCTATGTGCGAATGAGCTTGGAGCTGCAACAGGCATTCGGGCTGCGACGGGAAGAGGCCATCAAATTCATCCCCAGCTACGCCGATCAAGGTGATCATATTCACCTAAAGGCCAGTTGGACAAAGGGCGGTAAAGAGAGACAAGTACCTATCCGCACCCATCACAGCGTGACGTGCTGGACAGAGCACTCCGATTGGCCGGTAATCGATCTCTGATACCTGAAGAAAAATCCTACATACAGCAACTGCGGCTGTATGAACGGCAGACCGCCAAATCGGGTTTGTCCAGGCTTCATGGTCTGCGCCATTTTTATATCCAACGGCGCTACCAGACACTCACAGGGTGGGCAGCACCAGCGATGGGAGGTCCAACCATTGATCAACTTGGTACAGAACAAAGGCGAAGAGATCACGAAGTGCGGTTAATCCTCAGTGCCGAACTTGGCCACAACCGCGCAGAAATCCTCGGTGTTTATCTTGGCCTCTAACGGATATTCGAATAATCACTGAGAGGATTAGATGTGTTCGATTATAGCAAGCAACTTGTACTGTGCCACACACCCATTACAGGAGAGCCTGAACGTGAACAAAGTGATCAGCTCAAATTTGAGTGTGCTCTATCCCTTCATCATTAGTCTATCCGTGGGCTGGAATTCAACAGTATTTGCGTCCGATGGCGAAGAATTTTTCCCCAGTGCACCTATTCAGCAAGTTCGATACACCGTTGCTTATGCCACACCACTGCAAGGTCAAATGGACTTTAGTCCATGATCCCGTGCATCGATTGCTGGCCTTCGAGCGTTGTCGAGACGCCCCCGCAGCGACTAACGAATTTACACTGATAAAGAAGCAATAGAAGGGTGATACTCATGGAAGCGGTTATCTGCGCCTTTCTATTGATTTGCGGACTGGTACTCACGGTTGGCAATGAGACTGGTGGCGCCAGTCAGTCAAGCAAGAAACCCCAGTCGATACGCATTGAGCCTCAAAAACCCACTGACGATGTTGATGTTTGCGGTAAACCGGGATCAATCATCATCGAACGAAATCTTCGAGGGGCGCCCGACAGGGTTGTGGAGATACCAAACGGCAAGTCATAAAGTATACGAAGGCCGGAGGATACTGGCGTTTGGGATTTGCACCATGCGCGAGTGTGGGCCAGAATGTTGCGAGAAGACGCTGAGCTCGGACGAATCAATGACTTTTGGGTGGATAATACCCCAGTTCGCTGGTCATCTGCTCCGCTTCCATCTGTTCTGCCATCTCTTGAAGGGGTTTACCTGGAATAACAGACACTCGGCGCGGATCAAGCGCATCACCGCATTCCGAACAACTCATGACAGGGCGGGTTGTCTGGCCGCAGTCTCGGTGGACATGCAATAAAGGCTGTTCGCCATCCGGAATCATCCAGGTATTGCCCCAGTTGACCAGCGCCAAAATCACCGGATAGAGATCCAGCCCCTTTGGCGTGAGCTTATACTCATAACGTTTGGCGTTCTCCCCATAAGGGACCTTCTTGAGTACTTCTTCCGCCACCAGCTTCTTTAAGCGATCAGCGAGCAAATGCCGCGTTAAGCCCAGTTGTTCCTGAAACTCTTCAAAACGGCGGGCACCGAGGAAGCTGTTTCTCAATATCAGTAAGGTCCAGCTGTCGCCCACGACCCCCAGAGATTTCGCAATTGCACAGGGCTTATTCGAATGCTCAGTCCACTTCACCGTCTTGGTTCCTATTGAATGGGATAGTCATGATGGCAATTGTATCTTGAGCAGTTCTAAAAAAGAACTTATAATCCACAATAGTTCCTTTTGGGAACTTAATTGCGCGTTGGAAAATAGGTGACGAATGAAAGATTTACACAAGTTCTACATCGGGGGCCAATGGCTAGACCCTGAGTGCCAGCAGCACCTGGAGGTCATCAACCCCGCTACGGCGGAGGCTTTTACGTCTGTGGCGCTTGGTGATGCTGCGGATGTGGACAGGGCGGTTCAGGCGGCGCGCCGTGCTTTCGCAGAATACAGCCAAAGCCGTATCGAGGAGCGGTCGGCTTTGCTTGCGCAAATCATCGAGTGTTATAACGACTATCGAGAGGAGCTGGCGAGTGCTGTTTCCCTGGAAATGGGGGCTCCAATCAGTTTGGCACGCAAGGCACATGTCCCTGCCGCCCTGGCTCATTTTCAAGTGGCGCTGGAGGTGCTCAAGTCCTATTCCTTCGAACACCAGTCCGGCAGTACGACGATCTTGAAAGAACCGGCAGGCGTGTGCGCGTTGATCACCCCCTGGAATTGGCCGCTGAATCAAATTACCTGCAAAGTGGCTCCAGCGCTTGCGGCAGGCTGCACCATGGTCCTCAAGCCCAGTGAAATTGCTGCGGTATCCGCCCAGGTGCTGACCAAGGTCATGGCAGAGGCAGGCGTTCCCAACGGCGTGTTCAACCTTATTCACGGGGATGGTGCCGGTGTGGGAGCCCCTCTGGCGGCTCATCCAGACGTTGATGTGGTCTCTTTCACTGGGTCAACCCGAGCGGGTGTGGAAGTCTCGAAAGCGGCGGCGAGCACGGTTAAACGTGTGGCGCTGGAACTTGGCGGAAAGTCCGCCAACATTGTGCTTGATGATGCCGATTTGGCAAAGGCGGTGAAACGTTGCGTAAGATCGGTGATGACCAACAGCGGACAATCCTGCAATGCGCCAACCAGGCTGCTGGTGCCACGCAGCAAACAAGAGCAAGCCGTTGAAGTGGCACGAGCTACGGCCGCAACCATTGTCGTCGGTGATCCGGCTGACGAACGCACGATAATGGGCCCCGTCGCCAGCCGATCACAGAGAGACAAAGTACAGGGTTTGATTCTCAAGGGGATAGAGGAGGGGGCACGGATGGTCTTTGGCACAGAAGACGCCCAACCAGATCTGCCGGGCTATTTCGTTGCTCCCACCGTATTTGCCGATGTCACTAATCAAATGACCATCGCGCGCGAAGAAATCTTCGGGCCTGTCCTGTGCATTTTACCTTATGACGATGAACAAGAAGCCATCGCGATTGCCAACGACAGCCCCTACGGCCTTTCGGGCTATGTCTGGGGGCCCAAAGAACAAGCTTTGCGGGTCGCCAGGCAACTGCGTACGGGCAATGTGCATCTCAACGGCGCCCCTGAGGATTTTCACGCGCCCTTTGGCGGTTACAAGCAATCCGGTAACGGTCGAGAGTGGGGAGCCCAGGGTTTCGAGGAGTTTCTCGAAGTCAAAGCGATCATGGGCAGCTCCTGACGACATCCATCAATCATCAACGATACCTGAAAATTACCATTATGAATCTCATAGAATTTTACTACGACTACGTCAGTCCGACATCTTATCTGGCCTATAAGCGGCTACTGAAAATGGCGCAAGCGCGTTCGTTGAAGATTGATTACAAACCGGTACAGATTGGCGGCATATTCAAACAATCAGGCAATAGCTCACCCGTGAGCGTCCCGGCTAAACTCAATTGGATGTGGGATGACATGAGTCGCCACGCCAGGCGTCATAACATCCCCATGATGAAGAATGACCACTTTCCGTTGAATTCGGTCTATGCCATGCGAGGGGCGTTGGTCGCCAAGGATCTGAATTGTCTGGCGCAATACAATGAGGTCATGTTCCGTGCCATGTGGGAACAGGGCGCCAACATCAGTGACATCGACGTGATGACTGAAGTACTGGCGCAAGCCGGGCTCGATGCCAAGTCGATCCTCGAAGCCGTGCAGAGTGACGCCATCAAAGCGCGCTTGCGGGCAGATACTGCGGCGGCAGTGGAGCGAGGTGTGTTCGGGGTGCCGACCATGATCGTTGATAACGAATTGCACTTTGGCCAGGATCGGCTGGACTTCGTCCTGGAGGCTGCAGAACGATGACGGATTTTCAATATCTCGAGTTCGGCGTCAACGACGGCGTCGCCACCATTACCTTGAACAGACCCGATGCGGCCAACGCCTTCAACTTACCACTGGCCTCTGAACTGAGGCAAGCGGCCAAGAGTGTATCCAGGCATTTCAGGAAAAACGGCGACCCCTATTCAACGGCTGACGATAAGGTGGAGTAGTGGCAATGAACGAAAAAACACAGAACACAGCTACGACAGCATCGGATCGCCACGAAGTGAACGTGGTGTGTTCCAGCTGCGATATCGGTTGTCCGCTGGTGGCGGAGGTCGAGAACAACAAAGTGGTCAATGTGCGCACCCATGACCATCCGGCACTGAAAGACTATATCTGTATGAAGGGAGCCCTTGCGCATAAAGGCTTTAACCACCCCGACCGAATCCAAAAACCGCTGAAACGCGTGGGCGAACGTGGCAGCGGCAAGTGGCAGGAAGTCAGTTGGGAAGAGGCGATGGATGACATCGCCGCACGCCTGAAAACCGTCGTGGCGCAGTATGGCCCAGAGGCGTTGGCCGTAGCCACCAGTCAGTGGAACACCTCGGTGGATAACGGCATGGGTCGCCGTTTTATGAACTTGCTGGGTTCACCCAACTGGATCAGTGGCGTGGCGCTCTGTGCGGGTAATACGTCGGCGGTTAATCGCATGGTCTACGGCTGGTTTCCACAACCGGACTACAGCAAGACCCAATGTATCGTGCTATTTGGCCACAACCCGGGCCAGCACCGTTGGGCGCCCGTACATCACAAGATTCTCAGGGCGCAGGAGAAGGGCGCAAAGCTTATCGTACTGGACCCCCGCCGCAGCGAGTGCGCCGAACGGGCGGACATATGGCTGCCCCTGCGCCCCGGCACGGACGCGGCTATGTGCCTGGGTTGGCTTAACGTAATCATTGAGGAACAACTGTACGATAAAAACTTCGTTGAAAACTGGACGGTCGGTTTCGAGGCCTTGTGTGAGCGTGTCAAAGAGTATCCCGTCGATAAGGTGGCCGAGATCACCGGGGTCGATGCCGATCTGATCCGGGAAGCTGCCCGGATGTACGCGACGGCCACACCGGGTATCATTCCCTGGACACCGATTACGGACCAGCAACTCAACAGCACCTCGGCCATTCGCCTGCACAGCATATTAAGAGCCGTCACGGGCAGTCTGGATGTGCCCGGTGGCGAGGTGCTGCACGGCTTCCACCCCAGCATTATCTCTGAAGATGAGCTGGAAATGCACGAAGCCTTGTCACAAACTCAAAAAGACAAGCAGTTAGGGGCTGCAGACCATCCCGCTTTTACCTATCGTGGCATGGAACCCTTGCGCGAACCCACCGAACGGGTTTGGGGCAAACCCTACGCCAATCTTATTACGGGTAATTTTATGGCGGTGCCCAGTGCGACCTTCCGCGCCATGGCTGACGCCGATCCCTACCCGGTAAAGGCCTTTATTTCACTGGGCAACAACAGCCTGTTGGGGTATTCCAATATGGATCTGTTGATGCGAGCCATGGACAACCAGGACCTGGTGGTGGTGCATGAACATATCATGACACCTACGGCGCAAATGGCCGATTACGTGCTGCCAGGCGACAGCTGGCTCGAACGCCCGCAGTTGTACGACGCGCTCGGTTGGGTGTCTACAATTGGCATCTCCAATCAGGCAGCAGAGCCTCCTGGCGAATGCAAAAGCGTATTCCATTTCTGGCGAGAGTTGGCCTTGAGAATGGGCTTTGAGGAACATTTCCCGTGGCAAAGCCTGGAACAACTGTACGACTACCGCTTGTCACCACTGGGTGTCAGCTATCAGGACTTTGCCGCCAACAACATGGCTCATGGCCCGAAGCTGGCGTTCAAAAAGTACGAGAAAACCGGTTTCGCAACCCCCTCAGGAAAGGTCGAGTTGAGTTCTTCGGTACTCGAAGGTTTCGGATTTGACCCGCTTCCAAGTTATCGTGAAGCGCCAGGCCCTTGTGAGCAGTATCCACTGATGTTGTTTATGGGCGTGCGCGACGATGAGTATTTTCAGACCGGCCATCGCCATATTCCTGAACTGCGTGAGCGTAAACCAGAACCGACCATCTATCTAAACCCAGAAACGGCAACTGAGTTAGCGGTTACCGCAACGGATTGGGTCTCTGTGACCACCAAAGGCGGCAGCGTAGCCGGTCTTGTTGAAATACGTGAAGACATGCCAGCGGGACTGGTTCGCGTTCCTCACGGTTGGTGGAAGCCCGAAACCCAACAGGGCAGGGAACATCTGTCCGGAGCACTAATTTATTCGGATTCTCTGATTACGATTGACGAGCCCGAATACCGAGATCCGGAACAAGGCATACCCCATTTGCGTGGTATTCCCTGCCGTATTCAAAAGCTGGTTGGCAAGCCTCTGTAAACCGGTCCGTGATACCCAATTTTGAATGAGCTAAAACACTATGATTCGTGATCAAGAAATACTAAACCAACTGACCGACACCATTGCCCGATTCGTACGTGAGCGGCTGATTCCGCTCGAAGATCAAGTGGCGGAAGAGGATGCGATTCCCGATGCGGTCATCCAGGAAATGCGGGAGCTGGGGCTGTTTGGTCTCACCATTCCCGAAGCCTACGGCGGTCTTGGCCTGACCCTGGAAGAGGAAATGCTGGTGGCGATGGAACTGGGGCATACCTCTCCGGCGTTTCGCTCCGTCATTGGTACCAATAATGGTATAGGCTCGGCCGCCATTGTCTTTGACGGCACGGATGAGCAGAAGCAGCGTTACCTGCCCAAATACGCCACCGGAGAACTGATCGGATCCTTCTGTTTAACGGAGCCCGATGTTGGTTCCGATGCGGCCTCGGTGAAAACATCCGCGGCCAAAGAGGGCGATCAATACATTCTCAACGGCACCAAACGTTTTATCACAAACGCCCCTCGGGCAGGTACCTTTACCGTCATGGCCCGCACCAACCCCGGCGAAAAAAAGGCCAAAGGCGTGTCCGCGTTTATTGTAGAGGCCGATTCCCCTGGCATTTCATTGGGTGCCAAAGACAAAAAGATGGGGCATGCTGGGTCCCACACCTGTGACGTCATTTTTGACAACGTTAAGGTGCCTGCTAATGCCCTGATTGGTGGAGAAGAAGGCAAAGGCTTCTACACATCTATGAAGGTGCTCGATCGGGGCCGTCTTCACATTGCCGCTGTCAGTGTGGGCGTGGCAGAGCGTCTGCTTGATGACGCTCTGCGCTACGCCATGGAGCGCCAACAATTTGGAAAGCCCATTGCGGAACACCAGCTTATTCAAGCGATGTTGGCTGACTCCAAGGCGGAATGCTATGCCGCCAAATGCATGGTGCTGGATGCCGCGCGAAAACGGGACGAGGGAGAAAACATCAGCACCGAGGCAAGCTGCTGCAAAATGTTCGCAACCGAAATGGTCGGGAGAGTGGCCGATCGCGCCGTCCAAATACACGGCGGGTCCGGGTACATTGCGGACTACGGCGTCGAGCGATTTTACCGTGACGTGCGTCTCTTCCGTCTATACGAAGGCACGACACAAATTCAGCAAATGGTCATCGCCAAGAACATGGTCAGGGATGCAAGTTAAGGAGTCTACAAATGAGTTTTGAATATCCCGAATTTGGAAATAACGATCTAACCACTATCTTTGAGAGTTATCCCCGTCGAGCCTCTTTAATGATTCGCTTGATGGCGGATGTAATGGCAGCAAGCAAGGAGCTCTCTGTAGGCGACAAAGAGCTGATCTTTGCGTTCACGTCCTACCAAAACGCCTGCCACTTTTGCTTCGAATCCCATAAGGTGATCGCCGAGAACCATGGGCTGGATCAGAGCACATTTGAACAAATCTTGGAAAATCTCGATGGCGCTGCCATCGAGGAGCGACTGAAAGCAGTTCTACATTTCGTTAAAAAACTATCTAATGATCCGTCCAGAATAGTGAAGTCGGATGTTGATTCGGTGATCAATCAAGGCTTCAGCGAGGAAGCCGTTATGGATGTTATCAGTATCTGTGCATTGGCCAACTATATGAATCGATTTGTTGATGGATTCGGGGTTGACATAACCCACGAACAGACGGAAAGCCTGCGTCAACAAGAGGCTTCAAACGATAACTATGATCGTTTGCTTAATCATCTAGATCGGTTGCAATAATTAATCAGTAGGTAAACCCCCGGCTATGCCGGGGGGGCTCGCATAGGTTTCGTCAAATCTTACCCTGGTACCCGGACGGCGCTTCCTTTTCTGAAACTCTTTCTCAAGCAGTGGAGAAAACTTGAGAACCCAGCGATTGAGGGTGCTGTGATCCACGTCAATACCGCCCTCTTTCATCATCTCCTCGATGTCACGATAGCTTAAGCAGTAAGCAACGTACCAACGAACACACTGAAGAATAACGGGAAGCTAGAGCACCCCCTGGCGAAACTTCGCCGGGGTAAATCCCGTCCAGGTTTTAAATGCCCGAATAAACGCAGAGGGTTCTGAGTAGCCCGTCTGAATCGCAATCGCTTCAATACTTAAATCCTTATTGCCCAAGGCATGCATGGCTATATCCCGCCGTATCTGGGATTTAATGGCATTAAAGCTGGTGCCTTCTTTCGCCAGACGCCGGCGAATAGTTTTTGTCGTTACCTCCATCTTCTCGGCAATATCTTGCAGCTCAATGACATTATCCTGTTGGCTAAAGCTTTCCTTCAGCAGGTTTCGAATCGTTTGACTGGTTTTGCCGCGAATATCTTGTGGCAGTAATAAATCCAACGGTAGCTGCCGGAGGTAAGCTTCGGCAGTAGCTTCGGTTTGCACGACAGGCAAATTCAGATAGTGCTTGTCAAAAGTCAGTCTGCACTGGGCGCAATCAAATTTCATCGGCGCGCCATAGAAAATATAACGATACTCCTGGTGGTAAGCGGGCGCAGGGGAGTCGAACTCCACTTGATTGAGAAGAATTAATTCATTGCAAAACCAATTGGCCACGCGGTGAATGGTGCCCATCCACATGTCCACGGCGATATCGTTGAGTACGCTGTTGTCGGCGTTTCGGGTGACGCTAATCTCAGCATATGGCTGGTCAATTGAGAGCGTGAGTTTCAGGTGGCGATTGAGAATATTGTTGAACTCAATCACTCGGTTCATGGCATCGTGAAGCGTGGGTAAGTGCATGGCACTTAAGATCAGGACCCTGAAAAAACCAGTCGGCGGCACGTCCCCGAATTTGTCGCTGAGCTCTTGGGCGGCTAAACGCTGAAGTTTAACGGTATTGGCCAGCGGCAACCGCTGGCCTGGCGTCTCTAGATCTGCTGGGTTGATATCACAGCGTTTCAGTAGCTTATCCAGGTCAATACCCCGTTGCCTGGCGGCAGACATCGTATCGGCAATCAGGCTGGCATTGATTGTAATTTCTTTATCCCGGCTGTCTGATGCCATTGTTATATGTCCTTTGTTATCAGTAACTTAAAAGCCTATAGCTGGGCTAGCCCCTTCAGCCGCTGTGTATACTGTTCTGGGATGCATGATTGTATGGCCTAGTGTCCCTTTTGGTCAATTTAAACTGTCTCCTCACATCATAGTTTTCACGCCTCTCGCGCCTTTACACTGGGTGCCAGTAGTGACAACAACAGTAGCGACAACGCCAAAACCGTTTTTACCCAGCCCAGACGCCCACATGGCAGGCATTCAACAAGAGGTATTCACAATGATCGAAAGAACACTCTATGACAGTGAGCACGAGCAATATCGCGACAGCGTGCGTAAATTCCTTGAGGCGGAAGTTGTGCCTTACCATGCGCAGTGGGAAAAAGACGGCGAGATTGATAAGGCGCTCTGGCTAAAGGCGGGTGAGCAGGGTTTTTTGTGCACGGGTGCCCCGGAACAATATGGCGGCGTTGGGGTTGATTTCCGTTATTCAGCCATCTTTGGTGAAGAAATGACCCGTCTCGGGTTGTCGGGTATCGTCGGTCTGGGGCTGCACTCTGATGTCGTTGTGCCCTATATCCTCAATAACGGCTCAGAGGCCATTAAGCAAAAATACATCCCCGGTTGTATTTCCGGTGAAATCGTCACCGCAATCGCCATGACTGAACCGGGTACCGGCTCTGATTTACAGGGGGTTAAAACCACCGCGGTACGCGACGGCGACGAGTATGTTATCAATGGTGCCAAGACGTTTATCACCAATGGTCAGCAGGCGGACCTGGTGGTGGTGGTGTGTAAAACCGACCCGGATGCGGGTGCCCAGGGCATTAGCCTGATTTTGGTTGAGACCAGCTCAGCGGGCTTTGAGCGTGGTACTAATCTGGAGAAAGTGGGCATGAAAGCCTCGGATACCTCCGAGCTGTTTTTCCAGGACGTTCGTGTGCCCAAAGAAAATCTTTTGGGGCAAGAGGGGCATGGTTTTTACTATTTGATGCAGGAGCTGCCGCAAGAGCGGATTGGCATTGCCATGGCAGCGATTGCCGGTGCCGAGACGGTGCTGGCGCAGACGGTTGATTATGTCAAAGAGCGTAAAGCTTTCGGCAAACCCATAGCCGCATTTCAAAACACGCAATTTAAATTGGCCGAGCTGGATGCCTTGGTTAGCGCGCAGCGAGTGTTTGTCGACCGCTGCCTTGAGTTGCATGTAGAGGGCAAGCTGGACGCGGTAACCGCTTCCAAGGCCAAACTCATTACCACTGAACTGCAAAGCCGGGTGATTGACGAATGCCTGCAATTACACGGCGGTTACGGCTACATGTGGGAATACCCCGTGGCGCGTGCCTACGCTGACTCCAGAATCCAACGTATTTTCGGTGGCACCAGTGAGGTGATGAAGTTGATCATCGGTCGCGCGCTGCTCGCGGACTAAAACCACGCCTTTATTTTGTTCGAAAAAAGCCTTAAGGAATTTATTATGAGTAACGCACAAGTCGTCGGCGTTGGTATGACCAAAATAACCAAACCCGGCCAGCAAGAACCCTATCGTGTGATGGCCTCTACCGCGATTAAGGCTGCCGTGGCCGATGCCGGCATTGATCCCGCGTTGATTGAACAGGCCTACGCCGGTTATGTGTATGGCGATTCCTGCGCCGGTCAACATGCGCTCTACGATGCCTTTATGACCGGCATTCCCATGGTCAATGTCAACAACAACTGCTCCACCGGTTCTACGGCATTATTCTTGGCCCGCCAGGCGGTAGAGAGTGGTGCGGTTGAGTGTGCACTGGCGTTTGGCTTTGAAGAGATGCAGCCCGGCATGCTGGGAAGCAAGTGGGATGACCGCGAAATGCCCATGGCAGATAGCGTCATGAAACGCCTGCACAACTGGGGTTACGATCTTTCTTTTCCCGCTGGCGCCAGTTTTGGTGCCGCCGGCCATGCCTATATGGAAAAGTATGACGCCAAGCCGGATATTTTTGCCAAGGTAGCGGTAAAGAGCCGTAACCATGCCATTAACAACCCACACTCCCTGTTTACCACGCCGCTGACCGAGGAAGACGTGAGTGGTTCACAAGTGGTGTTTATGGATTGGATGACCCGCTTTATGTGCTGCCCGCCCAGCTGTGGTGCCGGTGCGGCTATTGTGTGCAGCCCGGCCTTTGCTAAAAAGCACGGTCTCAAACAAGGCGTGGAAATTGCCGCCCAGGCGATGACCACCGATAACCCCGACAGTTACCAGGATGCCATGACCCTGGCGGGCACCGACATGACACGCCGTGCGGCCAATGCCGTGTATGAAAAATCCGGCATCAGCCCCGAAGATGTGGATGTCGTCGAACTGCACGACTGCTTTACCCCTAACGAAGTGGTGACCTACGAAGGTTTACAACTCTGTGCCGAAGGCGGTGCCACCGAAATGATCCTCAACGGTGACAACACCTACGGCGGCAAATATGTGGTTAACCCCTCAGGTGGTTTGATGTCAAAAGGCCACCCGCTGGGCGCCACCGGTCTGTTGCAGTGTTATGAGCTGGTGAATCAATTGCGCGGTACCGCTGACAAGCGTCAGGTTGAAGGTGCGCGCATTGCGCTGCAGCACAACCTTGGCCTGGGTGGTGCCGCGGTTGTGACCCTTTATAAAGCCCTTTAACTATTTTAATTGTCATCCCCGCGCAGGCGGGGATCTGGAAATCAAGAGTACAGTGATTATGAGTGAATTACGTTTTGATGATCGCGTGGCGATCGTAACCGGTGCTGGCGGCGGTTTGGGTCGTGAACATGCTTTAACCCTGGCAGCCCGTGGTGCCAAAGTTGTGGTAAACGATTTAGGTGGTTCTGTGGATGGCAGCGGCGCTGGCGCAGCCTCACCGGCCGATAAAGTGGTTGAAGAAATTAAAGCCTTGGGTGGCGAAGCCGTCGCCAACTACGACTCGGTAACCGATGGCGAAAAAATTGTACAGACCGCGATAGACGCCTGGGGTCGTGTGGATATTGTGGTCAATAACGCCGGTATCCTGCGTGACAAAAGTTTTGCCAAAATGGAAAACGCCGACTGGGATCTGGTGTATGAAGTCCACCTGAAAGGAGCCCAGCGTGTCACCAAAGCGGCCTGGCCATATATGCTTGAACAGAAGTATGGCCGTGTCATCATGACCGCATCCGCCGCCGGTATTTACGGTAACTTCGGTCAGGCCAACTACAGTGCTGCCAAGTTGGGGTTGCACGGTTTTGCACAGACATTGGCGGAAGAAGGCCGAGCCAAAGGCATCCACGTAAACACCATCGCCCCCATCGCCAAGTCCCGCCTGACAGTGGGCATCTTGCCGGAGCAGTTTATTGATGCATTGAAACCCGAGTTTGTGTCCCCGCTGGTAGCTTGGTTGTGTCACGAGAATTGTGATCAGACTAAGGGCTTGTTTGAGGTGGGCGCCGGTTATATGGCGCAAGTGCGCTGGGAGAGAAACAAAGGTAACAGCTTCCCCATTGACAAAGAGTTGACGCCGGATATGGTGGCGAACCGCTGGAACAAGATCACCAGCTTTGAAGGAGAGAATGAGCACCCCAGTGATACGAATGCGGCTGTGGGTGCAATACTTAATAACATTATGAATCCAAGCCTCGGCGGCAACGAATTTATCGACCTGGATTTGGCGATGAAGGCCGAAGCCTCCGGTGAAAACAGCTACGACGAGCGCGACCTGGCTATCTATGCCCTGGGTGTGGGTGCCGCCGCAGCCGATCCTCTGGATGAAAAAGAGTTGGCACAGGTTTATGAAAATAGCAGCGATGGCTTTAAAGCGCTGCCGACCTACGCTGCCATGCCAGGCATGAATTATATGTTGCAGCAGATGAAAGAAGGCAAGGATCTGCTTGAAGGGCTTAACTATGGTTTTGATCGTGTATTGCACGGCGAGCAATACACAGAAATAAAGCAGACCCTAAAACCCTGCGCCAAGTTAACTCACACCTATAAGGTAAAAGCGGTCTACGATAAAGATCCCCACGCCGTTGTAGTGACGTCCACGACCACCACCGATGAAAACGGGGTTGAAGTCGCCTATAACGAAAACGCAACCTTCGTCCGTGGTGCCGGTGGTTTTGGCGGTGAGCGTGGTCCAAGTGGCAGCATCAATGTGGCCCCCGAGCGTGAGCCGGATGCGGTGATTACCGAGACAGTACCCGTGGAGCAGGGTTTACTCTACCGTTTGTCGGGCGATTGGAATCCACTGCACGCCGATCCGAAATTTGCCAAAGCCTTTGGTTACGACAAGCCGATTCTGCACGGCATGTGCACCTACGGTTACTGCGGCCGCCATATAGTGAAGGCTTTTTGTGACAATGACCCGCGTTTCGTGAAGAGCATCAAGGTGCGCTTCGCAGAAAGTGTCTTCCCCGGTGAGACCCTGGAAACCCGCATGTGGAAAGAAGACGGCAAGATCATCTTCGAAACCCATATTAAAGATCGCAATCTGGTGGCGATTAAAAATGCGGCGGTGGAGTTGTTTGACGAGTTACCTGTCGAGGTTGAAGCCCCCGCTGAGGCAACAGCAGAGGCGGGTGACCAATTGATTGCCGAGGACCTGTTCACCGCCCTGGCGCAACACGTGGCCGCTAACCCGGAACTGGTCGGCAAGGTGGATACCACTTTCCAATTTAATGTGAGTAATCCAGACAGTCAGTGGTATGTGGACCTGAAATCCGGTGAAGGTAAAGTCGAAGCGGGCGTGTTGGACAAACCCGACGTCACGCTTGGTGTGTCAGAGGAAAATCTGATTGGCATGCTAACCGGCCAGGCCGATGCTCAGCAGCTGTACTTTGGCGGCAAGCTGGAGGTGAGTGGTAATGTTGCGGCCTCAAACAATCTTGGACCTGCCCTGGAAGGTATGGACCCTGGACTGATTGAGGCGGCAAAAGCGGCTCGCTTGAAAAGTTAAACAAGAGAGTAGGAGTACCCCTGCGTTACGCCATGTTAACCGTAGGGTTTTTGGGTGGTGGCCTGTCGAGCTATTTTCTTTCGGTACTCACTAGGCGTGCAGTTATGCCAGGATTTAAAAGCGGTCGAAAATGCCGTGGAATCCCGATAGCCGAGCAGTATCGCTATATTAATAACAGAGAAGTTCTTGTCGCGAAGATATTTGAGCGCTAATGAGGATCTAACCTGTTGTACTAAATGGCGAAACTGCGTGTCGCGCTCCTGTAATCGCAGCTGCAGGGTGCGACTCGACATATTCAGTTTCTCGGCCACATTCTTTAGCGTACATTCACCACTGGCCAGTTGATGGCGAATCATCGAATATAAATTCGTTGTAAATGAATCTGCCGTCCAGGAATTGTGACTTAAGAACTCATTCAGCTCTTCGTTCATATTGTCATAAACTGAGGTGGATACATGCAGCGGAGGGATATCCAAAATACTTTTGTCATAATAAAGCGCACTGGCCGGCTGATTAAAATACAGCGGTGCGCGGAGGACGTCATTAAGCATTTTGGTATCAGCTGGCTGGGAGTAGGTGACATCTACTCGTACTGGCCTGACAGGCAACATGCAAAACCCGTCCATCAGCATTGCAACACTTGATAAGAAATTATCCGTGAGCAAACAACGTGTTGGCGTTGCTGGCCGCTCAAAGCCCATTTCCAAGATAAGGTAATCAGCTTTGCGTTTGACAATGGAGCTTATCAGATTGCCCAGAGCCGGGTTCATCGCCGGTAGCAGGTTGATCCAGTCCCGAAAGGTGTGACTGGCTGACGCCACCGACATATAAAGATGGAAACTTTCCATATAGGAAATCCTGCCCATCAATAGGCCAAAATCTTCTTTGCCCATGGCCATTATTTCGTCGTGAAGGCGAAGGTATTTGTCGACCGAGAGGGTTGCATCTGGGCGGTTGAGTAGATCGGGGTCGAAACCTACCTTATGAGCCAGTGCCTCAAATGGCACTCCTAGTGCGTTGCACATTTTGGCCGTTACGGTCAATGCACTGGCGTAGACAATACTCATAATTACTTCTGTTCTGTCGTTTTTGGGCGGGGCGTGTGCTGGTCGGCCCTACAGATTAGCCCGTATGTTATCGAGATATTTGCGTATTATATAGACTTTCTGGCGCACTTCATAATTTCTTGGGGCTGAAATCCCCTAGAATCAACCAACGAACTACAAACCCGAAGCACATTTTCGAGAGCAAAGGAGCATCACCATGTCACTAGATTTTGATAGTGCCAGACTAAAAAATCCCTATTTAACCCCGGAACACGAGGAGTATCGCAGCCAGATACGCCGCTTTGTTGAACGCGAAATCATGCCCTTTGCCGCCGAGTGGGACGAGGCCGGACAAATCCCGGATGAAATCCGCATCAAGGCCGCTGAAATGGGCCTTCTGGGTATGGGTTACCCGGAAGAATACGGAGGTATCACCGAGGGCATCGATCTTTGGTACAACAATATTGTCGGCGAAGAGTTGTCGCGTACGGGGGTAGGTGGTTTCACAGCCGCCCTGTTGGGTTTCAGTATCGGCCTGCCACCGGTGTCCAACTTCGGCAGCGAGGCGCTTAAGCAAGAGATCATCCCGGCGGTGGTAAGCGGTCATAAAGTCATCTGCCTGGGTTTAACCGAGCCCGACGTGGGCTCGGACCTGGCCAACCTGAAAACGACCGCCAAGCGCGTAACAGAGGGAGGCAGGGAGTACTACCTTGTTAACGGCTCCAAAACCTTTATCACCGGCGGTATGCGTTCCAGCTGGATCACCACGGCGGTACGTACTGGTGGCGAGGGCGGCGCTGGGGTATCAGCGCTCTTGATTCCCATGGACCTTGAGGGTGTATCGCGCACTCAGCTTGCGCGCAAACAGGGTTGGTGGTGCTCAGATACCGCCACCATCTACTTCGACAACGTCAAGGTGCCGGTGGAGAACCTGCTTGGCGAAGAAAATCAGGGCTTCAAGGTCTTTTTGAATAACCTCAATGCCGAACGTATGAGCATGATCGTTCAAATGGAAGCCTACTCTCGTGTGTGCCTGGAAGAAGCGGTGAACTGGGCTCAGCAGCGCAAGACCTTTGGCAAGCGCCTGGCCGATCATCAGGTGATTAGGCACAAAATCGCGGAGATGAAACAGCGCATCAACGCCTGTCAGGCGATGATTATTCACAGTACCCGCGAAGTAATGGAAGGTACCGCAAAACCGGCTGATATCGGTTTATTAAAAGTTATGTGCAGCCAGACCATGGAGTTTTGTGCCCGTGAGGCCAGCCAGATACTGGGTGGTGCCTGTTACCTGCGCGATAACCGGGTAGAGCGCATCTACCGCGAAGTGCGAGTTCAGGCAATTGGCGGTGGCTCCGAGGAAATCATGCGCGATCTTGCGTCCCGTGAATACGGACTGTAAGAAGACAGGAATTTCCCGGCTCTAGCCCCGAACAGAAAAGGGGAGAGAAACAGAAAAGGGGACGGAGGGATTATATCTTAATCTCTCCGTCCCCTTTCGAAGGTTTCTTTGGCCGGTGGCACCGCTGAGCTCAACCTGGCCCTGTTCTACAGCGAGTACGACGATATGCAAGTCAGTGTCTTCGACGGTGTTATAGGCTTTAATGTCGGCAACGCCGGTCAATCTGTGAGTCAGGGCGTTGAGCTGGATGGTCGCTGGCGCGTATCAGAAGGTCTGACCCTATCGGGTTCAATGGCTTACCTGGATTTCGAGTTTAAACAATATGAAGGCGCTGCCTGTCCGGCCTCCAACCCCGCCTCTAGCTGTGACCTGAAAGGCGAAGAGAATACCTACACGCCTTCTCTGGCGGCCAGTGTCAGTGCTGATTATGTGATGCCTGTCGTTGACGGTATTGATCTGCGATCAACATTGGACCTCAATTACAGCGGTGAGCAGTTTGTCGAACCGACCATGGATCCTCTGGTGAAGCAGGGTGCGGCGACCAAGGTAAACCTGCGTATTGCACTGGAGGCCGAGCAGTGGACGCTTGCCCTGTTGGGTAAGAACCTCACCGATAAAGACACCTACAACTATATGCTTGAGACACCGCTGACTGGACTGCTGGGGGCTGGCGCTACGACCTACACCGGTTACCAGGACGCCCCGCGCACGGTTGCGCTGCAGGCTAATTATCGCTTCTAAATTTAGCTAAGTTTATTTAAGTTTATTTAAGAAAAACTTTTAACTTACAGAAAACCTGTTCCATTAATCTGGAGCAGGTTTTTCTTTATTGGCGCCCTGGGGCTAATTTGTAAGGCTTTCCTTTATCTGTGCAAATGCTGTCTCGTAACTCACTTGCGGAGCCCAGCCCAGCATCTTCTTGATTTTTGAGCTGTCGTAGCGATTAGAATGCCCTACCATACTCAGCCCTTCCAGGGTAATTGCCGCTTCAGGGTCAGGGGCTACTAATGACTCAAGGTCTTCGTGTTGTTGTGCTTCATGAAGGGCTGCATCAAGCGGTATATGTGGCAGTGGCGCCTTACCTTGCAAGGCTGCCAGGTTGTTAAAGTACTGCTTCCAGGTAATTCCAAATCCATCGGCAACGGTAAATATCTCTCCCAGCGCCTCCGGTTTTGATGCGGCCAAAATAAAGGCATCGGACAGATTGCTGGCGTGGACAAAACCTCCATCACCCTCACCATCACCTATAATAAACATCATATCGGCTGCAATAACCTCCGCCATCATATTGACCCAGCTACTGCCAACGCCGTAGACGTTAGCCGGCCGGATAACCACCAGCGGTAGCCCCTTGTTATCTCGGTATTCCAGAGCCAGTTTTTCCTGGGCCATTTTGGCTCGGCTGTAGGGGCCGTGATACTGCTGGCCTTGTTGTAGGCCATCGTGACAAACGCCTTGAGCAATCTGTTCGCCATAGACGGTAATAGAGGAGCAATGAATAACCTTTGTGCCTTCTTTCAGGGCTGCTTCAAACACATGGCGAGAACCCTCCACTGTTATCCGCCAGTGGCTGTCATAGTCGCCACCCGTGAGCGCAGCCGCCAAGTGAAAGACGGTGCCCACACCTTGCATAACGGCATTTACGGCCGAGGCGTCGCAAATATCACCCCGTACCACCTTGACGCGATCACCCCAATGTTCCGGGACCGGTTCGCTGGGTAGGGAAAAGCTAACGACCTCTAACTCCAACTCCAGCAGCTTGTCAATCAGGTGAGTGCCAATAAAACCGGTACCACCCGTGACCAGAACAGGGCCTTTTAGTTTGTTCATGCTACTTCTCCTGTGCTTTCTTTGTCTTGGCTTTTCTCGGTAATGTCCTCTTTGATCTCTTCTAAAGGGGGCATGCCGAGCGCTTTGCGAAAGGTCTTATGATGATGTTGCAGTGAATGCTCGTTGCGGCCAAAGATAAGGTCTTTTACCAAGCCTGAGCGGGCATTTTTTTGCTGCATCTTGCCCATCAGGTAGTCTTCGTCTTCGATGGTGCTTTTAAACGCCTCCAAAGCAGCCTCAACGGATGCAGCCGTCTCACCTGTAGCTACCGCATCCATATCGGCAGAATAAAGATTTGTATCGTCCATAACCGCCTGTCCTTCTTGTCTGGCAGCATTCAGCATTTCCAGGGCTTCAGGCGTCATATAAATACAATTATGCGTAACGGATTTATTGGGGTTACCCTCTACCGGATACATCTTTGACAATACCGTCATGCCGGTGCCTGGCGATATTTGCAATTGTATGTTGGGAAATAGGTAATAGAGGACGATGGCCGTGTCAGAGAGTTTCCACTCACTCCTTGGGGACTGCTGTGTTACGGGTAGAATGGTTTTGGCGGCAAATATAAACCGATGGTGTTGCCCAAATTCTTCAAAGTGGGAGTTGTTGCCATGGAACAGGTTGGCCAGTGTATTTTTGTGTAAAACACTGAAATGATAGCTTTCTCCAAAGGTGTCGTTTGCCAGCTTCCAGTTAAGATCACCTTCGATGGTATTCTCACCCACATACACCAGTCGACCACTTTCGGTATCTGCAAGCTCTTCCGACAAGGGGCCCAAAAATTCATTAAGATCCAGTACGCCATCGGGTTGCGGATGTACCCATAACATACCGTTTCTTTCTTCTGCCGGTAGTGGCGTCAGACTGTTGCATTTTTTATCAACCTTGCCAAAGTCCTTTTCGCGAGGTACAGCAACCAGGTCGCCCTGATTGCTAAAGTTCCAGGCATGAAAGGGGCAGGAAAAGCGACTCTGCTTGCCTGATTTTTCATCCGTCAGGCGTACCGCTCTATGGGGGCAGATGTTTAAAAAGGCGTGGAACTGTCCATCCTTGTCACGTGTTGCCAATACGGGCACACCAAAATGATCGGTGGTAAAGAAACTGTTTGGCTCTGGCAGCCGGCCTGAAAGACCAATGAGTTGTGGTGTGTTTCTAAAGAAAAGGTCCTGTTCTTGCTCGGCTATTTTTGGACAGGTATAGGCTTCTGTGCTCATGCGGGTCTGTACGCCTGCATCAGCGTTGTAGTCGTTTTCAATTTGGTCCAACAAAGTGTCGATGATTTCGAGTTCTTTTTCTCTTTTCATGAAATAAACCTCTAATGAATATTCTTAATAACGGATGTTTGACCGATTATGGAAAAATGTGGCTACGCCTGCTCCGCGATGTTCGGCATTTCTCCATTCTCTGTGAGATAGATGGAGCTTTTCGGTTCGGCAAATACCCGTCTTACCATGGGTTCGAAATGCGCCAGGGGCAAGCTGGGGTAGTCGGGGTTAAATGCAGCCTGATCGAATTTGCAGAATTCCACACAAGCATCGTAGTAGGGGTGATCGCTGAATTGATCCCGCATATTGCGATCAAGCCCGAGGTGGTGGAAGAAATAGTATCCCTGAAAAATAGCGTGATGTTGTACGATCCAGTGATTTTTTTCGCTAACCACCGGTTTCAGTATGGCGGCGGCAATGTCGGCATGGTTGAAACTACCCAGGAGATCACCGATGTCGTGTAATAGGGCGCAGACTATGTATTCTTCGTCCTTGCCTGCTTTTTCACACATGGTTGCCATTTGCAAACAGTGCTCAAAGCGTGAAACCGGAAAACCATCGACAGAACCGTCGAGCTGTTTGAGGTGAGCAAGAATCCTATCTGGTAATAATGAAGCAAAGTGGATGCCTTCTCTGGCAATAATTTCAAAATCTTCCTTGGTGGCTTGATCCATTCGCGTAAAGCTGGCTTGTGATTTCTTTTCAGAGGTTTCCATGGCGTTCTTCCAATTAAATCGAATTAGTGATGGTTTAATCTGGCGGTTTTTTCGTATTTTCTTCGTGTGCTCTTAGTGTTATAAAGAGCCACTGTGAAGAGACACTGTGTTTATCCGTGCGTTTCTTATTATGTGATAGGTGAACAACGATGCTAAGGGTATCGAATGCCAACAGCGTGTCATGCTGAGCCAATTTATCGGTAATGAAGATCTCCCCATGATTACGATGCTTCCCACACGATCGCTGTTGTGGAATCTTTTACGCTTGCCTCCACGAGGGACAACATTTTTTCCTCAATTTCATCACGTTTCATTTTTAATGTGTGTGTCAGTAACCCGTTGTCTGGTGTCCAGGGTTCTTGACAGATAATGATATGGCTAATGCGCTCGTGTGCTTCAAGTTTTGCATTGACACTGTCCAGCGCCGCCCAGAGCTGCGCGTCCACATAGTCCCGCTCCAGGGTTGCAGCATCTTCCGTGAGCACAACAAGCAAGACGGTTTGTGGCATGCCGCGGCCAACCAGGCATAACTGCTCGAGAAGGTTAAGCGAGCCAAACTTGTCTTCGATAGGCGCTGGGGCAACGTACTTGCCTTTGGCGGTTTTGAAGATCTCTTTGACGCGGCCGGTAATAAATACAAAGCCGTCTTCATCAACACGCACTTTATCACCTGTGTGCAGCCAGCCGTCGACAATGGTTTCAGCGGTTTTTTCGGGATCTTTGTAATACCCCAGCATGGTGCCCTGGCCTCGCAATAGCAGCTCGCCATTGTCGGCCACTTTGCATTGCGCGACTTGGGCCAATTCCTCCACAAGCTGTAATCTACCAATGCTGCCGACTTTAACCGCTCCGGGGCGATTGCTCAGTCCTGACAGGTGTTCGGTCTGGCCATAACCTTCATACAGTGGCAATCCCAGGGTTGTCCATGCCTCAAGATCGGCTTTGGCGATCGGTGCCGAACCGGAAAAAGCGGTGGTCACCCGTTCCAGCCCCAAGGCGGTTAACGCTTGCTTACCGACGGTATGGGCAAGCTTGGGGTCTTGCAAAACCTGTTGCCAAGTCTCATCCCCTATGCTCGCGATAATACCCTGTTTTAACTTGTGCCAGATTCGGGGTACGGCAAAGAAGAAGGTGGGCCTTGCGTGCAGCAGGTCTTGGGCGAAAGAATCAAGATCCTTGTTAAAATAAATCCTTGCGCCGACGTACAAAGCGTGCATCTCGATCGCGGCGCGCTCGGCTATATGGGCGAGCGGCAGGAATGAGAAAAATACGGCATTGTCATCTTGATGGGTAAGCTGGGTGAATGTGGCGGCGAATCTGGGCATGGTCGAAAAAGAATGCATAACCCCCTTAGGCATGCCGGTGGTGCCGGAGGTGTAGGATATGGTCCAAAGATCGTCATCGGGACGCAGTGGTGATCCATCAATCGGGGCCACCTTCTCCAGCAATGAACCCCATGGGGTAATCGGCGTATTTTCTTCCGATGTCCCTTCATCGCCAAGAGAAATAAGTGTTACCGTGTCGCCAACCGTCGCGGCCAGGTTGTTGATGCTCGATGCGCCGCCTGCGTCGGTAAACAGTATCTTCATGTCGCTGTGATTGACGATGTATTGCAGTTTGTCTGCAGGCATGGAGGGATACACCGGTACGCTGACGCCCCCGGCCATCATGATGGCAAGGTCGGTGATCACCCAATAGGCAGAGTTTGCCCCCGAAAGGCCAACCGTGTCACCGTTTTTTAATCCCCTGTCCTGCAGCGCGCGGGCAATTATTCGGGCTTGCTGACCAACGTCGGCCCAGGTGTAATCACGCCACTGATCCCCTTGTAATGGCTGACTGAGAAAAATCTCATTGGGGCGCAGGCGCTCCCATTGGTAAAAGGCTTGCAGTGGTGTAATAAATGTTTGATCTGACATGGTATGGTCCGTGTTTGGTGATAATTGCTAAGACGCTGTTTATTAACCGAGATGGCTCAGTCTTTGGGTGGCAATCATCTATCTTAAACGCCAGCGCTTAGTTAAACGTTGATAGAGGACGGCATCCAAGGCTATTTCCGTAGAGTGACTATGCGGCTATTGCCTCAGGTTGATCGGCCTTGGCTTCGAGGATTTTTTTGATGTTGTCGAGTGCTGCCTGGTTGTTCTTCTTCATCTTACCCTTCATCAGCCAAAACAGTGGCCGGTAGATGCCTGCACCTTGATAACCAAGATCCCAAACCAGCTCACACCGGGCATTGCCTTTATCGACAACTCGATAGTCTTCCAGTAAGGCACTAAATAGCTTCTTGCTCATTTGTGCATAGTAAAACACCATTCGTTTGTTTTGTTCCCAGACAATAAACTCCTCGACACCCTTGATCAGTGGTTGCGCGGGCAGCACCAGGCTGACGGTACGGGTTGTTCCTTTGCCAAAGGGTTTGGGGGAGGTCCAGACAAACTCTCTAATTGAGTCGTAGGCTTGAACCCAGATTTCGGCCTGTTCGAGAGCGCTGAAAACCTCTTGGGCAGAGCGATTTATCTCCACCGATACATGAACACAATTGGCACCTTTATTCAGATAATCCAGGTCAACCTTTTTCAGTTTATGCATGTTTATTACTCTTTTATTAACAGAGTGCTCGCATCTATTTCAGGCACTATAAGCGAGCGGTAACCCTGGCTCATGCCAGCGACATTTAATCAGTTTGCCTGTGCCGGAAAGAGTCAAGTAAGCATCGCGCATATCCTCACCACCGAAACAGATATTGGTTGTCAGTGGGTCGGGTGTTTCATAGTGTTTATAGCTTCCGTCGGGGGCAATTTGCGTAATACCGCCGTGGACAAGGCTGGCAACACAGATTGCTCCTGAGGCTGTTACGGCTAAGCTGTCAAAGAGGGCTTCTCCAGGCAGGCGAGCTACCAGGCGAGCAGCAACGGGCGGAAAATCCAGAAGCTTCGGTTCTCCTGGGGCCTTTAGATCATAGGCAAACAGGCTGGCGGTGAGTGTGTCGGCAAAGTAAACGCTATTGCCGTCAGGCGAGAGGCCAATTCCATTCGGCGACAGTCTTTCGTTTTCCATAGCTACAATGCTTGAACCATCTGCTTTGGCGTAATAGACATTACCCAGGGCTCTTGTTCGAGTCTCCGCGAAGGTCTTGCCGAAATCAGTAAAATAAAACCCGCCCTGATTGTCGAACACTATGTCGTTAGGCCCTACCAGTTTATGGCCGTCACAATGATCGTACAGAACTTCAACTTCTCCGGTTGTTAAATTTACTTTTTCGATACGACTGGTTTCATTGTCTTTAGGTGCAGGTCCTGACAGCAAAAGTCCGAATTGTTCGGTGAATTGCGCCCCTCCGTTATTACAGACGTAAACATGTCCGTCAGGACCAATGGCTGCCCCATTGGGGCCACCACCCAGCTCTGCAATAACTTCAATGCTGCCGTCTGGCATAACCCGTGAAAGGGTTTTACGTTCAATTTCCACCAGCACTATCGAACCGTCCTGCATAATTATAGGGCCTTCAGGAAAGCGTAATCCCTCGGCAATAACGTCATATTTAAGTTGCATAGTTGCATCCTTTGGTCGCGTTACAGGATGGCTTTGTGCACAGTGATAAGTAGTAGGCCAAATGCTGCGCTAAATAATCGACAAAATTTAGGGCATCATGTGCCAATAGGGTGTCATAAGAAGACACTTTGATGTAGGCTGGACTTTCTTGCAGCACCTTAAATAACTGAATTGCCTGGGGCGATATAGCCCCATGTTATAAGCACAATCTAAACTGTAGCGGTAATCATCATGCTCAGCGCGAATCCGTCACATATTCGGTCGATCATTCGAGAGATGTCTCGACAAGGGTTTTCATTAGCTAATCTGTTCGATAATACAAGCTTGACTCTAGAGAAACTCAACACTCAGCAACATATTCCCGCTTCTGAGGTTGAATTTTTGACTAAAAACGTAGTTGATATCACGGGCGACCCGGCATGGCCTCTAATGCACACGAACCGCTTTAATGCGTGTGTTCCGGGTTTTCTGGGCGCGGCCGCCTATAGCGCGCCGACTCTGCGTGCCGGTCTGCGGCTTCTGGAGTCCTATTCTCGTATTGTCACTACCATGCTAACCCACTCTGTGCGCTCTCAAATCAATGGACTGACTTACAGTTGTCAGCTTGAACTGTCTGATGAATCTCTGTTGCCCATTTTTATCGAAGCGTCGTTTCTGGCGCTAAAAAATTACATAGAGTTTTTTTACGGTCAGCCGCTTAAGGGCGCTGAATTTCGTTTTGCCTATGCGCCGCCTAGTTATGCAGATCGCTATCATGAGAGCTTTCAGAATACCGTGGTATTTAATGCCGCTCAGAATGAAGTGGTTCTTCGTGATTTGGATTTCGATACTCCGCACCCATTTTATGACAAAAAGCTCTGGGAGTCGGGGCAGGTACAACTGGAAAAAGCGTTGCAAGCGCTGCAAAAGGAGAGTAATGACACTTACACTCTGCATGTGCTGTCTTATTTACGCTCAATGGAGCCACCGTTTCCTGAGATAAGCTGGATCGCGGAACAAATGCATATATCCAAGCGCACGTTAAGTCGACGTTTGAGTTTGGAAGGCACCTGCTTTAAAGAGATCAGGGCCAATGAATTACACAGTTGGTCACTGCGTTATCTTGAAAATACAAATCTTGCCGTGGAGAAGATATCTGTCTTATTGGGTTATCAGGATGCTGCCAATTTCCGTCGCGCTTTTAGAAATACTGAGCATTGTACGCCGGCCGAGTACCGCCAGAGAATAAGAGCGTCACAATAAAAAAGTGGTTCCTCTGAGGAATTCTTGGGTAGGGTTTAACCGTAACGATGGTTATCTTATTGATATACGGGCAATTTGCGTTGAAGATCGAGCTTTTTTATTTGAGCAGTATTTGCAACAAGTATTAGGGAAGACCGGATAAGCAGCAAAGTGCCATAACCGGAAATAGCGCCGGGACTGATCTTTGAGTATTGAAGTCCGTACGGAGAAAATCCTTCGCGCTTAAAGCGCGCTCCTACAGGTGCTTGGAGAATCCTGTAGGAGCCGGCTCTGACGGCGAATGCGCTCGAAGAGCGCACATATCTATTTCCGGAAACAGCACTTCGCTGCCATAAAACAACCCACAAATTATTCTGAAGACCCAAAAAAGTAAAGAAAAATCACCTGGATATTAGACCACAACATCATTAGAAGATTAACTCATGGTGGTCTACTTTGCCGTTTTATTCATTTGTCGAAAAACGTTTTGCAGCCTTTGTGTCATGCTTGGCGGTGAGTAGAAAATTAACTGTGTGGCCTTCTTTGTCGACGGCACGATAAAGGTGTTTCCTTTGACCTTGATGTAGGTCCCGTCCATTCGCAACCGCTCACCTGTTTAAAGTGGCGTCTTGTAAACTTCATCCTCGCTCGTTCGATATCTGATCAGTCTCAGGCAGTAGAGTAGCATATTCTGTCTGAACGCACCGGATTTGCAACAGAACCTCCATCGATAAGTTAAAAGATGGCACGGTATTACCCCGGGGGGTTACAGAAAATCTCACAATAACCAGTAATACCTACACCAATTATTCAGGTTGAATAATTGCAGGTTTACTTTTTATAAATAATACCGGATTTGATTCGCCACGCACCGGCGGGATCAACGGTCGAGAGGGTATCGACAAGGTAGAAGGCGCATTTATTAGTAGGTCATTCGATGTCAACACGGTGTCATCACGAGCCAATACTGCCCCACTGTATTGTGGCTGTACATGTGGACGTGATAATTTTCTAGAACATCAGGTTTATAAGGCGATTACGCCGGTGTGGATAATTATAATTGGTATTGCTCGGAGAGCTCAATAATGAACAGAAGCTGTAAAAAGAACTATAAGTTGTCTTTGGCGATTGCGGCCATTACATCCAGTGTCAGTTTTACGGCTGTGGCTGATGATACGAACTTCGTACTGGAAGAGGTTATTGTAACCGCGCAAAAGCGAGCGCAATCACTGCAGGATGTACCTATGTCCGTGTCGGCGGTAACCGGCGAAAAAATGACGGAGGCGGGTGTTGCCGATCTTGGTGATATGTCCGCCTATGTTCCCAACTTTCAGATGGCTGATCTTGGCTTCGGTCAACTCCTGGTAGTGCGCGGTATTGGCTCCGGTGCGAACGCCGGTTTTGAGCAGTCAGTGGTTCAGTATATGGACGACATTGCCCTGGGCCGTAGCGCCTTGTCGGTCATGCCGTTTATGGACCTGGAGCGGGTTGAAGTGCTGCGCGGCCCCCAGAACGTGCTGTTTGGCAAGAACAGTATCGCCGGAGCCCTGTCTTCAACCACGGCTAAACCTACCGAAGAATTTGAAGCGAGCCTGGGTGTCGAATACCAACCAAAGGACAACGCCCAAACCCTGAATGCTATGGTTTCTGGCGCCCTGACCGATGGCCTTCGCGCGCGCCTGGTGGTGCGGGATAAGGAAAGTGACGGCTTCTACAAAAACAACCTGACCGGCCAAGACGAGGGCGGTAGCGAGGAGCAGGCCATTCGTCTGACCCTGGGTTTCGATATCAATAGCAACATCGATGCCACCTTGAAGCTGGAAAACAGCACCGTAGACTTTTTTAACGGCATCGGTAATGAGGTGATCGCGGGTTATACCGGCCCGCTCGGTACCTACCCACAGACGATTGATACTCTGGCGGCGACCGGCGCTCTACTGGGCGCTGCAAAAGCGGGTGGTGCTATTAATGCGGGTAATTATCCTGTCACGAGTGATCTCTATCAGGCGTCTTGGGATGGCAGCCTGCCTTCCGGCGGCTTTGAAGACGGTACGGCTGACCGTCGTCGTAACACCAACCTCGAAGAGCACCACGAATACGACGTTGACAATGCTACCTTTACCCTAAACTGGGATCTGGGTGGTGTCACCATGACCTCGGTGACCGGCTATGCGGCCTATGATACGGATGTTCTGTTTGACACTGATACAAACGGTATTGATACGTTTTCGAGCGCCAGGACCGCAGAAGAGTACGACCAGTTCTCTCAGGAGATACGCTTTGTCTCTCCCGGCGGTGAAACCCTAGACTGGATTGCGGGAGTCTACTACCAGCAGTGGGATCTTGAATATAGTGCGAGCGCCGCTTGGGGGCTGGACACGGACATAGGTGTGCTGGGGGCTTCCCTGGACGCGCTTAGTTGTTTAACAGACCCCACCGATGCCGCCGGTTCGCTGGCAGAAATAGCCGCGGGTGCTCTCGGTTGTACCGGTGCGGCCTTGGGTGGGGCACCCTTTGGTTTTGAGGGTCTGGGAGCGCTAGCCGGCTATAGCACAGAGCGTCGCTATAAAGGTGAAAGCGAAACCTATGCCATCTTTGCGCAGGCAACCTGGAATGTCAGCGAAGCGCTGCGCGTGACCCTGGGTGGCCGCTACACCGAAGAAGAAAAAAGCGCTCAGAAGGTGCTGGATCTGATCAACAGCGCAACCGGCACCATTGACCCCACTGATGGCGATGACTTCCTGGCATTGACGGCGGGCCAAATCGCCCTGAATGGGGATTTGAATAGCCTGACGGGACATGATTTGGACAAAACGCGTACCGAGCGTTCCTTTACGCCAACATTGATGGTGGAGTGGGACTACTCGGGCGATACCCTGTTCTATGCGACGCTCGGCCAAGGTTTTAAAGCCGGTGGTTTCGACGCTCTCACCAATAGCGGCTCTGCCGATATTTTCGAGTATGAAGACGAGACTGTTTTGAGTGGCGAGCTGGGTGCCAAGCTGTCTTTGGCCGGTGGCGCCGCTCACCTCAACCTGGCCCTGTTCTACAGCGAGTACGACGATATGCAAGTCAGTGTCTTCGACGGTGTTGTAGGCGTTAATGTCGGCAACGCCGGTCAATCTGTGAGTCAGGGCGTTGAGCTGGATGGTCGCTGGCGCGTATCAGAAGGTCTGACCCTATCGGGTTCAATGGCTTACCTGGATTTCGAGTTTAAAGAATACGAAGGCGCTACCTGTCCGGCCTCCAACCCCGCCTCTAGCTGTGATCTGAAAGGGGAAGAGAATATCTACACGCCTTCTCTGGCGGCCAGTGTCAGTGCTGATTATGTGATGCCTGTCGTTGACGGTATTGATCTGCGATCAACACTGGATCTCAATTACAGCGGTGAGCAGTTTGTCGAAGCGACCATGGACCCGCTGGTGAAGCAGGGTGCGGCGACCAAGGTAAACCTGCGTATTGCACTGGAGGCCGAGCAGTGGACGCTTGCCCTGTTGGGTAAGAACCTCACCGATAAAGACACCTACAACTATATAGCTGAGACCCCGCTGACTGGACTGCTTGGGCTTGGCGCTACGAGCTACACCGGTTTTCAGGACGCCCCGCGCACGGTTGCGCTGCAGGCTAATTATCGCTTCTAAAATTAGCTAAGTTTATCTAAGTTTATTTAAGAAAAATTTTTAACTTACAGAAAACCTGCTTCATTCATCTGGAGCAGGTTTTCTTGTATTTGGTATTCGATGAAAAGAACAGTATCGGGTTTAAAAATTGAATTGGTAGCTTGCGGGAATTATTATTTTATTGACGTTAAAGCGACTAGGGCGCTTCCCATACTATAGTTTTTGAGGAATCTTCTGTACATGCCTTTATGAGCGCAAGCATTTTTTCCTCAATTTCATCACGTTTCATTTTTAATGTGTGTGTCAGTAACCCGTTGTCTGGTGTCCAGGGTTCTTGACAGATAATGATATGGCTAATGCGCTCGTGTGCTTCAAGGCTTGCATTGACACTGTCCAGCGCCGCCCAGAGCTGCGCGTCCACATCGTCCCGCTCCAGGGTTGCAGCATCTTCCGTGAGCACAACAAGCAAGACGGTTTGTGGCATGCCGCGGCCAACCAGGCATAACTGCTCGAGAAGGTTAAGCGATCCAAACTGGTCTTCGATAGGCGCTGGGGCAACGTACTTGCCTTTGGCGGTTTTGAAGATCTCTTTGACGCGACCGGTAATAAATACAAAGCCGTCTTCATCAACACGCACTTTATCACCGGTGTGCAGCCAGCCGTCGACAATGGTTTCTGCGGTTTTTTCGGGATCTTTGTAATACCCCAGCATGGTGGCCTGGCCTCGCAATAGCAGCTCGCCATTGTCGGCCACTTTGCATTGCGCGACTTGGGCCAATTCCTCCACAAGCTGTAATTTACCAATGCTGCCGACTTTAACCGCTCCGGGGCGATTGCTCAGTCCTGACAGGTGTTCGGTCTGGCCATAACCTTCATACAGTGGCAATCCCAGGGTTGTCCATGCCTCAAGATCGGCTTTGGCGATTGGCGCCGAACCGGAAAAAGCGGTGGTCACCCGTTCCAGCCCCAAGGCGGTTAACGCTTGCTTACCGACGGTATGGGCAAGCTTGGGGTCCTGCAAAACCTGTTGCCAAGTCTCATCCCCTATGCTCGCGATAATACCCTGTTTTAGCTTGTGCCAGATTCGGGGTACGGCAAAGAAGAAGGTGGGCCTTGCGTGCAGCAGATCTTGGGCGAAGGTGTCAAGATTCTTGTTAAAATAAATCCTTGCGCCGACGTATAAAGCGTGGATCTCGATCGCGGCGCGCTCGCCTATATGGGCGAGCGGCAGGAATGAGAAAAATACGGCATTGTTATCTTGAGGGGTAAGCTGGGGGAATGTGGCGGCGAATCTGGGCATGGTCGAAAAAGAATGCATAACCCCCTTAGGCATGCCGGTGGTGCCGGAGGTGTAGGATATGGTCCAAAGATCGTCATCGGCACGCAGTGGTGATCCATCAATCGGGGCCACCTTCTCCAGCAATGAACCCCATGGGGTGATCGGCGTGTTTTCTCCCCTTGTCCCTTCATCGCCAAGAGAAATAAGTGTTACCGTGTCGCCAACCGTCGCGGCCAGGTTGTTGATGCTCGATGCGCCGTCTGCGTCGGTAAACAGTATCTTCATGTCGCTGTGATTGACGATGTATTGCAGTTTGTCTGCAGGCATGGAGGGATACACCGGTACGCTGACGCCCCCGGCCATCATGATGGCAAGGTCGGTGATCACCCAATAGGCAGAGTTTGCCCCCGAAAGGCCAACCGTGTCACCGTGCTTTAATCCCCTGTCCTGCAGCGCGCGGGCAATTATTCGTGCTTGCTGACCAACGTCTGCCCAGGTGTAATCACGCCACTGATCTCCTTGTAATGGTTGACTGAGAAAGATCTCATTGGGGCGCAGGCGCTCCCATTGGTAAAAGGCTTGCAGTGGTGTGATAAATGATTGATCTGACATGGTAAATTTTTGACCTTTTAGGGAGCTACTGGGTGTTTAAGCGTGATGAGTCAGGTTTTCGCCAACAACAATCATCCCTTCGCAGGATTTACCCTCGGCGGCACAGGCTTGGCGATAGAGTTTTAAGGCGGTGGCGGCGTCGAGAATAGACGTCACATTACCGTCTTCATCCAGGTCGACGTTGGCGCCGTAGATGGCAAACCAGACCTCGGTATCTTCGGTAGTATCCGGGTCAACGGTGAGTGTGTGTATCGACATGGCCGGTTCAAACAGGTAAGAGCCTTCGGAGTTGACTTGTTCCGGTGTCTCTGTGTACCACCATTTTCCTTTTTGGGTGACGGCGTAAACGATGCCGGTGTGATAATGGGTTGGTAGGGTGGTGCCCGGCGAAAATCTTGAACGGTTTATCCAGAGTCCCTGGGCAAGGTCTACGTGAAGCAGCTGAATGCTTACACCGTGGCCAGTGTCGACCCAGGGAAGGTCATCTTGGCCGACATGAAGGGTGTCTGATACGCCAGTCTTGGGGATGCCCATAAGCGCTTCTTCCATAATGTTGTTGTTAGTGATTTCTATGGCTTCATTTTTTGCATTCATCGTCATGGTCCTGTTTTGGGTTGCTTGTTATGTTTTCGGAAAACACTGTCTATCCGGAAAACACTGTCTATCAAGAATACTTGGCCTGCAGCTCGGCGAAACGCTCAGGCAGTTGTAATTTGTGGGGTTTATAGCCGGGCAGATACGTCTTCAGTACGACGAAGGGTGCTTTGGTCAGCATTTTTAGTCCCCGGTTTCTGACTTGACGCTGGAACTCGGCTGTGCGGTATTCCGGCGCCATATCGGCTTCATCCATCAGAAATAATTTTCCCATGCGCCATCCATAAGATAGCAAATGCCATTGCGCAAACAGGGCAACACGGTTTTTGAACAGGTAACCACCACCGACAGCGTGTTTGTAGGCATCAAAAGCCACTGTGCGATGCTCCAGTTCTTCCATGAAATGCCATTCTGTTACCTTTGCTAATGGATGAGTCACATCATCCAACATACCCATTTCAAAGGTCATTAACGTAACAGCCGAGGTGAAAGCTTCAAAGCCTTCTGAATAGGCGAGATTCCACTTAAGCGAGCGATTTTTGCTCCAGCCTCTGTAGTCCGCTTCCATCTCTGCTTCCAAGGTCGCCAGTGCTTCGGGGTCTTTGCAGTATTGACGCAGTATGTCGTTGACTTGCGCATGCTGTTTGAAATGATTCGCTTCCTGGCCACAAAACAGTTTCATTTCCTCTTGCACTTTTTTGTCTTCAACCAGAGGGATGGCTTTGCGCATGGTGCGAATCAGGTAGGGTTCAAGGTAGGGCAACAATAGACTTGCACCTATAAGAAATGCCGATGAAATGCGATCACCTGGGATTACCATCAGGTCCATATCGTCTGGAAAGTCGAAAGTCATCTTCCGCACGGTTATTGAATTCATGAATTACTCACTCTGTTATTTGATGATTTTTACAGTGGATAAATAGTGCGCGAAATAATCGACAAAATTTAGGGCATTTTGCGCCAACAGGGTGTCATCGGATTACAGGCTCTTTCATTCGGGGTTGTTTCGATTTGTATAGTGGGGAAAAATCATCGCTAGGTTCAGGGTATCTTGCGCCAACAGGGTGTCATTACACGTCATCCTATTGTTAATGCTGGATGCCCTGCTATAGCATGAATGTTCATACAGAACCTGACACCTAGAGCAATATAAATAGGAATCAACATGCCTCAGCAACGCGTACAACAGCTTAAGTTATTGAATTCCCCGCTGGAGTTTACGGCTGACACCAAAGGCGCTGGCCCTGCGGTGATAATGCTGCATGGTTTTCCCGATGTACGTGAGACTTATTCTCATCAGCTAGAGGCGTTAAGTGCGGCCGGCTATCGCGTGATTGTTCCATCAATTCGGGGTTACGAAACGACTAGCCTGCCTGAAGATGGCGAGTTTGGGATAACACAGATGGCCGAAGATGTTCTGGCCTGGATGGCGCAGTTAGGGCTCGATAAAGTACATCTTGTGGGTCATGATTGGGGTTCATTTATCGCACAGGCCTGTGTCGCTATAGCCCCGGAAAAATTTCAATCGCTGACGATGATGTCGGTACCTTTCGTGCCACGTTATGTGCAGCTTATGCCCAAGTCTCCCCGCCAATTACGCAACACCTGGTACACCTTCTTTTTCCTGCTGCCCTGGCTGCCCGAGTGGCTGATTAAACGCAAGCAGGGGCAATTTCTCGACTGGTTATGGCGCAGCTGGTCCCCAAGCTGGTCATGGCCAGCGGCCAGTTTGCAACGGGTTAAGGATGCCCTTAACCAGCCGGGTGTTTTGCAAGGCGCATTGGCCTACTACCGTCAAAACAGCCTTATCCAGAATAAGGCCAGTAAGGCGCTTATGGAACGCCTTGCTCATGGGCTAGCAGTGCCCACCTTGGCTATAATTGGTCAAGAAGATGGCTGTATTGACTCTGGCGTATTTTGTGACAGCATGGTGGAAGATGACTTCCCACGGGGGTTGGAACTCTGTGTTCTTAAGGGTGTTGGCCATTTCCCTCAACAGGAAGCACCCGATGCGGTTAATGAAAAGCTACTGCAATGGTTTGGATCCCATCAAACTGAATCGCCTGAGACGATAAAGCCCATGGCTATAAACCCAATCTAAACGCTTGAGGTGCCAAGATGCTCAGCACGGATCCGTCAATTGTTCTGTCAATCATTCGTGATATGTCTCGACAAGGGTTTTCTTTAACCAGGTTGTTCGATAACACCAATCTGACCCTGGAGCAACTCAACACCAAGAAGTATGTTCCCTTTTCTGATTATGAAGTGGTGATAAAAAACGCAGCTAATATCATTGGTGATCCGGCATGGACTTTACTTTATACGCACCGGCTTACTGCGTGTCTTCCTGGGCTCCTGGGGGCGGCCGCTAATAGAGCACCTACGTTGCGTGCCGGTTTGCGGCTTCTGGAGTCCTATTCTCGGCTTCTTGTCAACAATGTAACCTTCTCTATGCGCTCCGGGTTGAATGGGTTAACGTTGAGTTCTCGCGTTGAACTGTCTGATGAGACTATGCTACCTCACTATATCGAAGGGCCGTTTATGGTATTTAAGAATTATATAGAACTCATCGATGGTCAGCCGCTTAAGGGCGCTGAATTTCGTTTCGCCTACCCCCCGCCCAGTTATGCAGATCGCTATCATGAGGCCTTTCAGAATACCGTGGTATTTAATGCCGCTCAGAATGAAGTGGTTCTTCGTGATTTGGATTTCGATGCTCCCAACCCATTTTATGTTGAAGAGCTCTGGGAAATGGCGCAGGTAAAACTGGCAAGTGCGTTGCAAGAGCTGCAACAGGAGAATAATGACACTTACACTCAGCATGTAGTGTCTTATTTGCGTTCAATTGAACCACCGTTTCCTGATATAAGCTGTGTTGCGGAACAAATGCATATATCCAAGCGCACGTTAAATCGACGTTTGAGTCTGGAAGGTACCAGCGTTAAAGAAATCAGGGCCAATGAATTACACAATTGGTCGCTGCGTTATCTTGAAAAGACAGATCTTGCCGTGGAGAAGATATCTGTCTTATTGGGTTATCAGGATGCTGCCAATTTTCGTCGCGCTTTCAAGAATAAAGAGGAGTGTACGCCGGCTGAGTACCGCCAGAGAATAAGAACGGCACAATAAAAAAGTAAAGAAAAATCACCAAGAAATAATACACAACACCATGAGGTAATCATCATGCAAACAATCGTTATGCGAGACAAACAACTGCATCTGGAGGAGGTCGCTGCTCCAGTACCCGGTCCGGGGCAGGTGCTGGTCAAGTCACTGGCTTGTGGCATCTGTGGCTCCGACATTCATATGCTAAAACACGCCGATGACTATGTCCCCCTTATGAAGCAAGAGGGGATGATGGACTCGGAAGCGTCTGTGTCTGATTTTGCGGTAAGTTTGGGCCATGAGTTCTGTGCAGAGGTGGTGGCCTATGGACCTGAAACCTCTCAGCAGTTGCCCGTAGGTACACGGGTGACGTCCATTCCCTTTATTCTCGACGGTGAGGAGCAGGTGGGCATTGGTGTAGGGCCTGGCCTTTATGGTGCCTACTCGGAATATTTTATTTTAACCGAGAGCCTGATGATACCTGTACCTGAGCAACTGCCCAGCGAGGCCGCCGCACTTACCGAGCCATTAGCGGTTGGCTTGCATTCGGTGAATGTAGCAGATCAGGATACTGACACGGTTGCACTGGTGGCAGGCTGTGGGCCGATTGGCCTGGCGTGTATCATTGCTTTACAGCAGCGAGGGGTAAAAACCATCATCGCCAGCGACCCGCAAGAGGATAAACGCCAACTGGCCGAAACATTTGGCGCGACACATACGGTTGACCCACAGTCGCAAGATGAGTTTGCGTTACTGGCTGAAATCGCCGGTGAATCAAAGACTGCGGTCTATGAGTGCGTGGGTATTCCCAAAATGATACCGGATTTGATTCGCCGTACACCGGCGGGATCAACGGTCGTCTTTACCGGCATCCATTCTTCGAGTGTTACTATCGAGCCTATGCATGCAACGATGAAAGAGCTGGTGCTGAAGTTTAGTTTTTATTACACGCCGGAAGACTTTGTTACATGCCTGGAGATGTTAAACAAGCAGGAAATCCCCTGGCAGAAGTTAATTACCGGTCGAGTGGGTATCGACAGCGTAGAAGGCGCATTTGATGCGTTGATGTCCGGAGGCGAACACACAAAAGTGATTATTGAACCTTGGCGCAAAGGTAGTTTACAGGCGTACATTTAATATTGATTGTAATTACTATACCAAACTGCCTGGGGCTCATAGGTGAGCCGTAAGGCGGTTCGCTGTTCAGGGGTGAAAACGGATCGCGGGTGATATTTCTTCGTGCTATTAGAGGCTCTGTGTTTATCCGTGCGTTTCTTATTCTGAGATAAGTTAATAAAGATGTTCAGGTTATTGTGCGGCAACAAGAAGTCATGGAGCGCTAATAGAAATATGCCGTTAGATGTCATTTGAAATGATTTATTAGTGAGTTATTTTGCGTCAACACGGTGTCATGTTACGCCAATGCTGCCCCATTGTATTGTGGCTGTACTTTTGGCCGTGATATTTTTTTAGAACATCAGATTTATAAGGCTATTGTGCCGGTGTGGACTATAACAATTGGTATTACTCGGAGAGCTCAATAATGAACAGAAGCTATAAAAAGAACTATAATTTGTCTTTGGCGATTGCGGCCATTACCTCCAGTGTCAGTTTTACGGCTGTGGCTGATGATTCGAACGATGATACGAACTTTGTACTCGAAGAGGTAATTATAACCGCGCAAAAGCGAGCGCAATCACTGCAGGATGTACCTATGTCCGTGTCGGCGGTAACCGGCGAAAAAATGACGGAGGCGGGTATTGCCGATCTTGGCGATCTGTCCGCCTATGTTCCCAACTTTCAGATGGCTGATGTTGGCTTCAGTCAACTCCTGGTCGTGCGCGGTATTGGCTCCGGTACGAACACCGGTTTTGAGCAGTCAGTGGTTCAGTATATGGACGACATTGCCCTGGGCCGTAGCGCCTTGTCGGTCATGCCGTTTATGGACCTGGAGCGGATTGAAGTGCTGCGCGGCCCCCAGAACGTGCTGTTTGGCAAGAACAGTATCGCCGGAGCCCTGTCTTCAACCACGGCTAAACCTACCGAAGAATTTGAAGCGAGCCTGGGTGTTGAATACCAACCAAAGGACAACGCCCAAACCCTGAATGCTATGGTTTCTGGCGCCCTGACCGATGGCCTTCGCGCGCGCCTGGTGGTGCGGGATAAGGAAAGTGACGGCTTCTACAAAAACAACCTGACCGGCCAAGACGACGGCGGTAGCGAGGAGCAGGCCATTCGTCTGACCCTGGGTTTCGATATCAATCGCAACATCGATGCCACCTTGAAGCTGGAAAACAGCACCGTAGACTTTTTTAACGGCATGGGTAATGAGGTGATCGCGGGTTATACCGGCCCGCTCGGCACCTACTCACAGACGATTGATACTCTGGCGGCGACCGGCGCTCTACTGGGCGCTGCAAAAGGGGCTGGTGCTATTAATGCGGTTAATTATCCTGTCACGAGTGATCTCTATCAGGCGTCTTGGGATGGCAGCCTGCCTTCCGGCGGCAGCGAAGACGGTACGGCTGACCGTCGTCGTAACACCAACCTCGAAGAGCACAACGAATACGACGTTGACAATGCTACCTTTACCCTAAACTGGGATCTGGGTGGTGTCACCATGACCTCGGTGACCGGCTATGCGGCCTATGATAAGTATGGTCTGTTCGACCCTGATACAAACGGTATTGATACGTATTCGAGCGCCAGGGGCCCAGAAGAGTACGACCAGTTCTCTCAGGAGATACGCTTTGTCTCTCCCGGCGGTGAAACCGTAGACTGGATTGCGGGAGTCTACTACCAGCAGTGGGATCTTGAATATAGTTTGAGCGCCGCTTGGGGGCTGGACACGGACATTGGCTTGCTGGGGGCCTCTCTGGACGCGCTTAGTTGTTTAACAGACCCCACCGATGCCGCCGGTTCGCTGGCCTCAATAGCCGCTGGTGCTCTCGGTTGTACCGGTGCGGCCTTGGGTGGGGCACCCTTTGGCTTTGAGGTTCTGGGAGCGCTAGCCGGCTATAGCGCAGAGCGTCGCTATAAAGGTGAAAGCGAAACCTATGCCATCTTTGCGCAGGCAACCTGGAATGTCAGCGAAGAACTGCGCGTGACTCTGGGTGGCCGCTACACCGAAGAAGAAAAAAGCGCTCAGAAAGTGCTGGATCTGATCAACAGCGCAACCGGCACCATTGACCCCACTGATGGCGATGACTTCCTGGCATTGACGGCGGCCCAAATCGCCCTGAATGGGGATTACAATAGCCTGACGGAACATGATTTGGACGAAACGCGTACCGAGCGTTCCTTTACGCCAACATTGATGGTGGAGTGGGATTACTCGGGCGATACCCTGTTCTATGCGACGCTCGGCCAAGGTTTTAAAGCCGGTGGTTTCGACGCTATGACCAGTAGCGGCTCTGTTGATATCTTCGAGTATGAAGACGAGACTGTTTTGAGTGGCGAGCTGGGTGCCAAGCTGTCTTTGGCCGGTGGCGCCGCTCACCTAAACCTGGCCCTGTTCTACAGCGAGTACGACGATATGCAAGTCAGTGTCTTCGACGGTGTTATAGGCTTTAATGTCGGCAACGCCGGTCAATCTGTGAGTCAGGGCGTTGAGCTGGATGGTCGCTGGCGCGTATCAGAAGGTCTGACCCTGTCGGGTTCAATGGCTTACCTGGATTTCGAGTTTAAACAATATGAAGGCGCTGCCTGTCCGGCCTCCAACCCCGCCCCTAGCTGTGATCTTAAAGGGGAAGAGAATATGTACACGCCTTCTCTGGTGGCCAGTTTCAGTGCTGATTATGTGATGCCTGTCGTTGACGGTATTGATCTGCGATCAACACTGGATCTCAATTACAGCGGTGAGCAGTTTGTCGAAGCGACCATGGACCCTATGGTGAAGCAGGGTGCGGCGACCAAGGTAAACCTGCGTATTGCACTGGAGGCCGAGCAGTGGACGCTTGCCCTGTTGGGTAAGAACCTCACCGATAAAGACACCTACAACTATATACTTGAGACCCCGCTGACTGGACTGCTGGGGGCTGGCGCTACAACTTACACCGGTTCTCAGGACGCCCCGCGCACGCTTGCGCTACAGGCTAATTATCGGTTCTAAATATGGCTAAGTTTATCTAAGAAAAATTATTAACCTACAGAAAATCTGTTCGATTCATCTGGAGCAGGTTTTTTGTTTTTTTGTTTACCAGCGTTCTTAAAACCACAAGCAGCCTGATGTTTCATGCCACCACGGCCTACGACGTGTTGCGACTGCACGGCGTTGAGCTGGGTAAAATGGATTTTCTCGGGAAAATGCGAGTGGGGCACTGAATGATCCAGGTAGCTGCGTTCAAAGCGAGGTTGTCCTTGTCGAGTGTTGCCGTGTAAATCGCAATGATTTGATCCGCCGTTATTCCCTGTTGAGCTCGGTAGGTCGAGCTCAACAGGGTTCGTAACTTTTTAAACAGAGATGATAGAGACCAGGTAATTATGACTAATCACGCTTATATCTACGATGCTGTCCGAACTCCCCGGAGTAAGGGCAAAAAAGACGGCGCCTTACATGAAGTCAAGCCCGTTGATTTGGGGGCTGGCCTGTTGAAAGGCTTGCAGGCACGCCATGACCTGGACACCTCCTACGTAGATGATGTGGTAATGGGCTGTTGTTCGCCCGTTGGTGATCAGGGTGGTGATATCACCAAAATGATTGTGCAGAATGCTGACTGGGATGAATCAGTCGCCGGTGTTCAGTTGGATCGTTTCTGCGCCTCCGGTCTGGAAGCCGTTAACATGGCTGCGCAAAAAATTGCCTCTGGCTGGGAAGAGTTGGTCGTTGCCGGTGGTGTTGAGTCTATGTCCCGTGTCCCTATGGGGTCCGCAGGTGGCGTTATGAGTGGCGATGCGGCTTTTCAATTGAAAACCGGTTTTGTACCCCAGGGCATTGGCGCCGATGTCATTGCCAATCTGGATGGCTACAGCCGTGAGGATGTGGATGCCTATGCGCTGGAATCCCAAAAGCGTGCTGCGCATGCCCGCGATAACGGTTACTTCGATCAGTCGGTCTTGCCTGTTAAAGACTTAAACGGTCTGACGATTCTGGAAAAAGACGATTTCATTAAACCCCATACCACCATGGAAGGCCTGGGCAATCTGAAAGCCTCTTTCGAAATGATGGGCAGCATGGGTTTTGATGACGTTATTTTGCGTAAGTACAACGCGCTGGAAAAAGTCACTCACGTGCATACCCCCGGTAATTCCTCGGGCATTGTCGATGGTGCCTCGGCGGTACTGATCGGCAGCGAAAAAGCCGGTAAAGATCTTGGCCTGACCCCACGCGGTCGTATCGTCTCCACGGCGGTTCTGTCGACCTGCCCAACCTTGATGTTGGCGGGCCCGGGGCCGGCTGCCAAAAAAGCCTTGGCAAAAGCCGGCCTGAAAGCATCCGATATTGACCTGTGGGAAATCAACGAAGCCTTCGCTTCTGTTGCCATGCGTTACATGAAAGACCTGGATATCAGCCACGAAGTCACCAACGTTAATGGCGGTGCTATTGCGTTGGGTCACCCGCTGGGCGCCACCGGTGCTATGTTGGTCAGCACCATGCTGGACGAGCTGGAGCGCCGTGGCTTGAAGCGCGCCATGTTGTCACTGTGTGTGGGCGGTGGCATGGGTATCTCCACCATTATTGAGCGCGTGTAAGGCTTGCATTAAGCCTTTACCAAACTGCAAACAGAATTCAGGACAAGAACATGAGTGCATTTAAGTACGACAAAGACAGCGACGGCATAGTAACCGTCACCATGGACATGGCGGGCTCAGCCAATGTCATGAACGCCGAATACGGCGAAGCCATGCGTTCTACCCTAGAGCGTCTGGAAGCCGAAGAGGGGCTGACCGGTGTGGTTTTCGCCTCCGCCAAGAAAACCTTTGTTGCCGGTGGTGACCTCAACGGCCTGGTGAAAACGGGTGCGGACGAGATTGAAGCGTTTTACAACTTTCTGGAAACGTCTAAAAAAGACATGCGCCGTCTGGAAAAATTGCCGGTGCCGGTCGTGGCGGCCATTAATGGAGCTGCGTTGGGTGGTGGTTATGAACTCTGCCTCAGCTGTAACTACTGTGTTGCTTTGGACAGTAAAGCCGTCATTATTGGTTTGCCGGAAGTGGGCCTGGGGCTGTTGCCTGGCGGCGGCGGTGTGGTGCGCCTCACCAATTTACTGGGCCTGCAAAAAGCCCTGCCTTATCTGCTGGAAGGTAAAAAGATCAAGGCGGCCAAGGCCTTGAGCGAAGGCATGGTGGACGCAACCGTGAACAGCATCGAAGAGCTGGTGCCCCGTGCCAAAGCCTTGATTCTGGAAAACAAAGGTAACGCCAACGCCGCTGTGCAGCCGTGGGATCAAAAAGGTTTTAAGATTCCCGGCGGCAATGCTAACTCACCTAAAGTCGCGCAGGTGATCAGCGGTGCAGCAGCCATGCTGACAAAAAATACGCGCGGACTCTTGCCGGCACCCGAGGCCATTCTCGATTGTGCCATTGAAACGCTGCGTGTTGATTTTGACACCGCCCTGCGTATTGAGTCGCGCAAGCTTGCCAGCCTGGTACCGACTGCGGTTGCCAAGAATATGATCACCGCCTTCTTCTTCCAGATGAGCCAGGTGAACGGCGGTGCCAGTCGTCCGCACGGCGTCGAGCGCAGCAAGACCACCAAGGTGGGTGTGATTGGTGCGGGTATGATGGGGCAGGGTATTGCCAATGTTTCTGCCATGGCGGGCATTGAAGTGGTGCTGAAAGATGTCTCTCTGGAAGCCGCCGAGAAGGGCAAAGCCTACACCGCCGGCCTGATGGATAAAGCCATTAAGCGCGGCCGCGCCGATGAGGCAAAGAAAGAAGCTGTGCTGGGTTTAATTAAAGCCACGGATAAGGATGCTGATCTGGCCGGTTGCGACCTGATCATCGAAGCCGTGTTTGAAAACATGGCACTGAAAAACAAGATCACCAGCAGCACTGAGGGTCAGTTGGCCGAAGGTGGTGTGTGGGGTTCCAACACCTCTACCTTGCCAATTTCACAGCTGGCCGAAGCCAGTGCCAACCCAGAGAAGTTTATCGGTATTCACTTCTTCTCGCCGGTGGACAAAATGCCATTGGTAGAGATTATCTGCGGCGACAAGACCAGCGATGAAACCCTGGCCAAAGCCTTTGACTATGTACAGCAGATTCGCAAAGTGCCGATTGTGGTCAACGACAGCCTCGGCTTCTTTACCTCTCGCACCTTTGGCCAGCAGTTGATGGAAGCGGCACAGATGGTGGCGGAAGGCCTGCACCCGGTACGTGTTGATAACCTGGGTAAAGCCATCGGCATGCCGGTTGGGCCTATCACGGTGAATGACGAAGTGAGTCTGCGCCTGAGCGTAGAGGCGGGAGAAACACAGCTGGCAGAAGGACTTATCTCTGCGGACGACGATCCCCGTCCAGGAGCTAGCGCCTTGCTGACAACACTGGTGAAAGAGTACAACCGCGGCGGGCGTCACCACGGCGACGGTGGTTACTACGACTACAGCGATGGCGGCAAAACCATCTGGCCAAAACTGCTGGAGCTTTACTACAAACCTGAGCTTGAGGTCAGCGATGAAGACATCAAAGACCGCCTGTTGTTTAGCTCGGTGATCGAAAGTCTCAAGTGTCTGCAGGAAGGTGTGTTGCGCACCGTAGCCGACGGCAACATAGGCTCCATTATGGGTATCGGTGCACCGGCCTGGACGGGCGGCTATATCCAGTTTGTAAACACCTACGGTCTGCAGAACTTTATCGACCGTTGTGATGAACTGGCAGCTAAGTATGGTGAGCGTTATAAGGCGCCGGCGATTGTGGCTGAGAAACTGGCGGCGGGTGAGACGTTTCAGTAATTCCCTATTAAACCCACTAGAGCTTTGTAGGGTGGATTAACGAAGTGTAATCCACCAATCAGCTCAGAGGCGCCAAGAAACCGGTGGATTACGCGGATGCTAATCCACCCTAAAAAGAGACAACATTATGATCCCAAGAACCATTTTTGAACCGGAACACGAACAGTTCCGCGAGAGTGTGCGCAAGTTTCTTGAAACCCACGTTGTTCCTTACCATGACCAGTGGGAAAAGGATGGTCAGGTTGATCGTAACCTTTGGTACAAAGCCGGCGAGATGGGTTTTCTGGCCCCTTCGGTACCTGAAGAATACGGTGGTATGGGGCTGAATTTTCTCTATAACACCGTTATGGATGAAGAGATGGCAAAGCTGGGGCTTGGCGGGCCAGGGTTCGCTTTGCACAACAATATTACCGTGCCTTACCTGGTTAGAAATGCCAGCGAAGCGCAAAAGCAGAAGTACCTGCCCAAGTGTCTGAGCGGTGAAATGCTCGTCGCCATTGCGATGAGCGAACCCGGTACCGGCTCTGACCTGCAAGGGATAAAAACCACGGCGATTGCCGACGGTGATGAGTACGTCATCAATGGTTCGAAAACCTTTATCTCCAATGGGCAGCAGGCCGATTTGGTGATTGTGGTGTGTAAAACCGACCCCAATGCCGGTGCCAAAGGCATCAGCCTGCTGTTGGTAGAAGCCGGCACCCCGGGTTTTGAGAAGGGCTCTAACCTTGAAAAAATAGGCCTCAAAGCCCAGGACACCTCTGAGCTGTTCTTCCAGGATGTGCGTGTACCCAAAGAGAATCTGTTGGGTGAAGAAGGCATGGGTTTTGTCTACCTGATGCAGGAACTGCCCCAGGAGCGCTTTATGGTTGCCACTATGGGGACAGCCGCTATGGAGTCGATTCTGCAACAGACGGTTGACTATGTGAAAGAGCGCAAGGCCTTTGGTCAGCCTATTGCCAATTTCCAGAATACCCAGTTCAAGCTGGCGCAAATGGATGCAGAAATTACCGCCATGCGCGTATTTGTCGACCGCTGCCTGGAGTTACATGTGCAGGGCAAGTTGGATGCCGTTACCGCCTCCAAAGCCAAGATGCTGGCTTCCGATTTGCAGTGCAAAGTGATCGATGAGTGCCTGCAGTTACACGGTGGTTACGGTTATATGTGGGAGTATCCGGTAGCCCGTGCCTACGCTGATGCCCGTGTACAGCGCATCTATGGCGGCACCAATGAAGTCATGAAAATAATTATCAGTCGTGAATTGTTGGCTGATTGATGAATCATGTAGGAGCGGGCTCCTACACAGAGATGTTTACACATTAAATTGAGGTAGGTAAAAACATGGATATTTCAGGAAAGGTTGCGATTGTTACCGGCGGTGCTTCCGGTCTGGGTGAAGCAACTGTAAAAGCGTATGTTGAAAAAGGTGCTCAAGTAGCCATCTTTGATATGAACGCCGAACGTGGCGATGCGCTGGTGAATGAACTGGGTGCCGACAAGGTAGCCTTCTTTAACGTCAATGTGGCCGACGAAAGTTCTGTCACAGCGGCCATTGCCGGTGTTGTGGAAAAATTCGGTGCCATCCATATTTGCAATAACTATGCAGGTATTGGCAACGCGCACAAAACCTATGGCAAAGATGGTGTATTCCCTCTGGATGCTTACAAGAAAGTACTGGACGTTAACCTGATCGGTACTTTTAATGTGGCCCGTTATGCCGCTGAGCAGATGGCAAAGAACGAGCCCTTTAACGAGCACGGCGGTCGTGGTGTGATCATCAATACCGCGTCTGTTGCAGCCTACGAAGGTCAAATCGGCCAGGTAGCCTACAGTGCATCGAAAGGCGGTATTGTTGGTATGACCCTGCCTATGGCTCGCGATCTGGGACCACTGGGTATTCGCGTGAACACCATCGTTCCCGGTCTGATTCACACGCCACTGTTTGATTCCGCGCCTGACAATGTGGTTAAAGCCCTGGGTCAAATGGTGGTTAATCCCCAGCGTCTGGGCCGCCCGGAAGAAATTGCGCACCTGTCGGTAATGATGGCGGAGAACGAATACCTCAATGGCGAGTGTGTTCGCCTGGATGGTGGTATTCGTATGCAGCCCCGCTAAGCGTTTTGACATTAAGCCGAGCCCAGGTGTGTGGCTCGGCTGCGAATACTGGTACACTGAGTCCCAAGAATTTGAATTCAATTGTCCCGGAAGACCGCTGTGATTATTCAACACGCCGAGAAAATTGCCTCACCCGAGACAGTACAACAGGGCTTTGAAACCCTGAATTATATTTGTAGTGATGCCATCGCTACCGCCGTCTACCTTGCCTGCCAGCTGCAAAAACCGATACTGGTGGAGGGCCCTCCCGGTGTGGGCAAAACCGAGCTGGCCAAAAAAACTGCGGAATACCTGAGTGCGCCGCTGATTCGTATGCAGTGCTACGAGGGGCTGGACGAAGCCAAAGCCCTGTATGAGTGGAAATATGGCAAGCAGCTGCTTTACACCCAGGTATTAAAAGACCAGTTGGGTGATGTGCTGCGGGGCGCCAAGGGCCTGGACGAATCTGTGGCTCGTCTGCACCAGTTTGGCGATATTTTTTACTCCCATGAGTTTCTGGAATCCCGGCCGCTGCTGGAAGCGCTGCAGGCGGAGCAGGGCGCAATCCTGTTGGTGGATGAAATCGATAAAGCCGATCAGGAGTTCGAGGCCTTTTTGCTCGAGTTGCTGTCTGACTACCAGGTGTCTATTCCGGAAATCGGAACCGTCAAGGCGGTATCCAAGCCCATAGTCTTCCTTACCAGTAATAATACCCGCGAGTTGGGCGACGCCCTCAAGCGCCGCTGTTTACACCTGTATATTCCATTTCCAGAGCCTGCCTTGGAACGACGTATTATCAGCAGCCAGGTGCCCGATATCGAGAGCGACTTGCGCAATCAATTGGTGGCCTTTGTGGAGCAGTTGCGGGAAATGGCACTGAAAAAGGTTCCGGCGGTCAGTGAAACCATTGACTGGGCGCGGGCACTACTGTTGTTGAATATCGAGCATTTGGATAAAGGTTGGGTGGAGAAAACCCTGAACTTGTTGCTGAAGTTCCAGGAAGATATCGAACTGGTGACTCCAGAGCTTGGCAAGTTGCTTAACGCCGCCCATAAAGCCGCTTCACGCCCCTAGGAGCAGAGCTGATGCACCAGTTGCTGGGGGACTTTATTCACGCGCTGCGTCAGGCGGATATTCCCATATCCACCGCGGAAACCCTGGACGCAATCCGTACGGCGCAGCTTTTGGGGCTTGAACAACGCCCGCAGTTAAAACTTGCTCTGGGGCTTGTGTTGGCCAAAAGCGAAGCCCATAAGCACAGCTACGATATTGTCTTTGAGCATTTTTTTAGCGCCCAGACAGCTATGAGTCACGACACTGCTGTGGAGGCTGATAATAGCGATAGCACCGTTTCAGTTGTCGAGGCGGGGGAAGCTGAAACGGTGGACGAAAGCAGTGTGGAGGCCCAGGCCCTGGCCGAGCAGCTGCAATCGCCACTGGCCCTGCAGTTGATGGCAGGTGAAGGCAGTCAAATGGCCAGCGCTATTGCTGAAGCCGGGCAGTCCGAGAATGTTAACCAAATCCAGTTCTTTACCCAGAAAGGGCGCTACCGTTATCGCATAATGCAACAACTGGGCGTCGAGGCACTCAATCAGGAGTTGCTGCAGTTGGAAACGCAACAGAGCCTGCCTGCCAGGCAAGTGCTACAGCAGCTGGAGCAGCGGAAGCTGCGCTTGAGCGAGCAGGTGGGCGACTATGTGGAGCAGCAATATCTGCTTTACGCGGAGCAGAAAAACCAGCGTCAGTTCGACCAGAACCTGTCGCAAATCAAGCTCAGCCATATCGATACCCATCATTACCAGCGCATGAGTCGCCTGGTACGCAAGGCGGCCAAGCAACTCGCCAGCCAACATGGCCGCCGTCGCAAGCAAAGTAAGCGCGGCATGCTGGACGTTCGTAAAACGATAGCAGCCAACGCTGCGTTTGATGGCATCCAGTTTCGTACCCGTTGGCGGGCAACACGGATAGAGCGGCCGAAAGTAATGGCGATCTGTGATGTCAGTGGCTCTGTCAGTCGTATGGCTCGCTTTCTGCTGTTGTTTCTTTATTGTTTACAGGATGTTTTGCCGAAGGTTCGCTCCTTTGTATTTGCCAGCAACATGGGGGAGGTTACCCAGAGCTTCGCCAAGCAGGATCTGGAGGATGCCTTGGCGGAGATAATGAATGAGTGGGCCAATCAGCCCACGGATTATGGTCGCGCGCTAGTGGATTTTTCGGGCTTGGCGCTTGATCAAATTGATCGCCACACAACGGTGATCATGCTGGGCGATGCCCGCAACAACAATGCCCCCGCAGAAGCACAGGTTTGGGAACAGGTTTATCGGCGCAGTAAGCGTGTGCTGTGGTTAAACCCGGAAAGCCGGAATAGCTGGAATACCGGTGATTCGGTGATGGCCAGCTACGCACCCTATTGTTCGCAGGTGGAGGTGTGCCAGTCATTGCGGGATTTACAGCGTATTCTCGGTGGGTTGTTGAAGTTGAATTAGAGCCCGTCTATAAATGCGGGTTTGTGCCTTTCTCGCCATTCTCTGGGCGTTAACTGATGTTTGCTTTTAAAGGCGCGAGATAAGGCGCTAAGCTCACTAAAATCAAGCATTTCTGAGATGACCGTTAACGGAATATCGGAATCCTTTAAAAAATGCTCAGCCAGTGCAAGGCGCGAGTCGGCGCGAATTTCCCGGAACGTAGTGCCTGAATCCTTCAGGGCACGTTGCAATTTTTTTGGATGAATCTGCAACAGTTGCGCAATATACTCCTGGGAGCAATTGTCGCTATGCAATAGGTGTCGGGTCAGGAGTTTTACATTTTGCACGACAGTTAATTCAGTGGACTTCGCCAATCGGTGGACCAAATCGTGCAAATACTTTTTTTCCTGGGTAGAGGCTCTGGTTAATTTGATATCCAGCGTGTAACTGTGAAAGCCAAAGGCGTTAATAGGCTGTTCGAACTCTACCGGGCATTGAAAATAGTCTTCGTAGTCGCCGCGATTGACCGGGGCTGAATAGGTAAAGGTCACAAACGCTGGTTTATAGTCTTCACCTAGCGCATAGCGCATATTAAGGTAGTAGTGGGCAAAGGTCAGCGTGCAGTATTGAAAGGTGGGTAATTTCTCGAGCCACAAGTCTTCTCGAATAAGCTGGGAATAGGTTTCCCCTCGCTGCAGTAGAAGTTTTACCGACTGATTGTGTAAGTGATAATAGCGGGTCAGATAATCCAGGGTTTCATTGAGGTTTTCCCCACTATTTGCCAATAGGCCCAGTGGACCCATATTGTATGGATGCTGCATGTTCGCCAGTAGCAAGCTGAAGTCGGGACGCTGGCATTGTTGGGCGGCAGCTTCCATTAATTTAACCAGGGCGGGATAGGGTATCCGGACCTGCATATCCTCAATGACATTGCGCTCGAGCCCGACCAGTTGGCACAGCGGGTCAATATCCCCGCCTAGTTGCTCAACAAGACGGGCGATATGTCGGATGGGGGCAGTGCTAACGAGATGTGAATCCGGCATAGTGGCGGCCTTTGAAAGGGACACGAATATCATGTCCCTATTGTCCAGTCATGTCAAACTCATATTGTGTAACCTATTTAGACTTATATTGAACTACCAGCAGTGTAGAGATCGCTATTGATGAAAAATATGGAGAGAGACATGACCGAGCAGCCTTTTTTGCCACCCTTGGAACGTTTTTATCAGTGGGAGAAGCAACGCCCCGATGCGGTTTGGCTCAGCCAGCCTGAAGGGAATGATCAGTGGAGGGATTACACCTGGGCTCAGGTTGGCGACCAGGCCCGCCGCATGGCCGCAGCATTACAGGAACTGGGCCTTAAACACGGCGATAAAGTGGGGCTCTATGGCGCCAACACCGCACGCTGGGTCATGACCGATATCGCGATTATGATGGCAGGTGGTGTCAGTGTCCCCATCTATGCCTCCATGCCGGAGGACAAGCTGCTCTACATCATGGAGCACAGCGATATGACGGTGCTGTTTGCCGATGACAGTTGTGCCATGAACCTGGATACGCTGATGCAAACCGTGGGCAACAGCGTGCAGCTGATTTCCCTGACGGATAGCGGCGGTCATAAGAATTGGACTGAGCTGATAAACACCTATTCGCCTGTTGCCGGCTCTCCGGTTCGCGCAGCGGATGATCTCTGGTCCATTTCCTATACCTCCGGCACCACAGGAAAACCCAAGGGGGTCATGCATTCATTCGAAACCTTGCCCTATTCCGTCGCGCACATGCCAGAGATGACGAAGACTAATGAGCAGTCGGTGTTCTTTTCCTATTTGCCCCTGGCGCATATCGCCGAGCGCGGGGTGGTTGAGTTGCATTCACTCTACTGCGGTGGTCATGTTTACTTTAATGAGTCGCGCGAAACCTTTGTTCGCGATCTGTTGCGAGCAAGGCCGACCTTTTTCTTAGCCGTGCCGCGTATTTGGCATAACCTGAAGGCGGGTATTGTGAATCAAATGGGAGAAGAAGCCTGGAAACAGTTGCTGAAAAACCCGGAAGCGGCACGGGAAGCGGGCAAGAAAATTCTGGCTTCCATGGGGCTTGAGCGCGTGACTTATGCATTCTCCGGTTCTGCTCCCATCCCGGCGACAGATATTGAAGCCTGGATGACACTGGGCATGCCGCTGTATGAAGGTTTTGGCCAGAGCGAAACCCTGGCGGGAACGGCTAACACCCCCGATGCTTACCGGTTCGGTAGTATCGGTAAGATGATTAGTGATGAAGCGGAAATGAAAATTACCGAGGAAGGTGAGCTGTGTTTGCGTTCACAGGGTAATATGCTGGGTTATTATAAAGACCCGGAAAAAACCGCTGAGACTATTATCGATGGCTGGATACACACCGGCGATAAGGTGCGTGTGGATGAAGACGGTTTTGTCTTTATTACCGGTCGCGTCAAGGATATCTTTAAAACCGCGAAAGGCAAGTATGTTGCCCCAGCCCCCATTGAGCAGCGATTTGGCACTCTTAACTGCCTGGAGCAGCTGTGCCTGGTGGGTCGCGGATTACCGCAAACCATTCTACTGGTTGTCCTCAATGAGCCGGCGATAGCGCGGGACAAGGCCGAGTTGGCCGAGGAGCTGCAAGCCACGCTTAATAACGTCAATGCTGAACTGGAAGTTCACGAACGTATCAGTCACATCGTTATTTGTCAGGAAGACTGGAGTATTGAGAATGAGATGTTGACGCATACACTCAAGATCAAGCGCGATGAGGTTGAAGAAAAATTGCGCTCCACCCTTGAGTTGTGTGTGGCAGGCACTGATAGCCCGATAGTCTGGGAATAAGGCAGGCGGCCTGCTTTTATTTTCCAATGATTAAATATCGATCTGCCGCCAGCTTTAGAGGGTTTTTTGACAGTTATTGTTTATTTTTGCTGTAATAAACTGTCATTGCCCCTGGCGTGGTTGTGGTGCAAGCTGGCTTTCCGCTGTAATCGAGAAGTATTATGAAGCAAAACTATATGTTTGACCTGGATGAACTGATGGCCAGTTTACGGGTTGAACAACTGGATGACTTGCTTTTTCGAGGTAATTCTCTGCCATTGAAGTTGCCGCAAGTGTACGGCGGGCAGGTCATGGCACAATCCCTCTATGCCGCGGCCTGTACGGTGGAAGCGGATCGCCTGCCTCACTCGCTCCACGGCTTTTTTCTGCGCAGGGGCGACGTAACCCGGCCCATTATTTTTGACGTAGACCCTATCCGCGACGGCGGTAGTTTTACAACCCGCCGGGTAGTGGCCAAACAGAATGGCAAAGCCATTTTTAACTGTGCCGTTTCTTTTCAGAAGCTTGAAGAGGGGCTAGAACACCAGTTCGATATGCCAGAGGGTATTCCCCTGCCGGAGGAGCTCGAACGGGATGTGGACCGTTTTGAGCGCTATCTGAATGAACACCCTGAGCGGCCAATTCCGTTTCAAATTCCAGTCGATGTGATAGACATTCGAGCAGTGAATCCACGTAATCCCCATGATCCCCAGGCCGGGGAAATGGAACAGGGTTTCTGGTTCAAAATGGTGCCGCGACTGGATGATCAGTTGATAGACCACCTGACACTGTTGACCTATATCTCTGACCTGGGGTTTATGGGAACCGCATTGCGGGCCCACCCGGTTAATTTTATGGTCAAAGGGTTTCAGGGGGCGAGCCTGGATCACGCCATGTGGTTCCACACCCAATGTCGAGTGGATGAGTGGCTTTACTACCATATGGATAGCCCCAGGTCTGCCCACGCTCGAGGTTTCAATCGGGGCAGTATTTACAGTCGGGATGGGGTGTTGGTTGCGTCCACGGCCCAGGAAGGCTTGATGCGGCTTCGGAAATAGCGTCACCCTAAGGGCCGCTGAATTAGCGTTTGTTTCTTTACGATTTTTGAAGAGTTACGGCAGCACTTTCGGGTGAAAAACGGGAGTCGATCAGAGCGACGCAGGATCAATCCGCTCAAATTTCGAGAGTATCAGAAATTATGGCGTTATTCATTATAGCAAGGCGCTGTAGACCGGATCTCGCATAGAAAGTGACTGAGTTTTGACAGAGCCAAGTGACCTCTAATTATCTGTTACGGTACTCCCGGGGCGAACAGCCGTGCCAGGATTTAAACGCCGCTGAAAAAGACGTGGGATCACCATAACCCAGTAATAACGCGATATTGATAATGCTGAAGTTCTTGTCCTGCAGGTATCTGACCGCCAGTGTAGACCTAACCTGTTGTACAAAATAGCGGAATTGCGTATCGCGCTCCTTTAAGCGCAACTGCAGGGTGCGGCTCGACATATTCAACGCTGCGGCCACACTTTTAACCGTACACTTACCCGTGGGCAGTTGGCGGCGAATTATGGTGTACAAGTTAGTCGTAAAAGAATCTCCGGCCCAGGATGTAAAGCTTAAGAACTCTTCCAACTCTTCTTTTACATTGTCATAAACTGAAGTGGATACATGCAACTGTGGTAGGTCCAAAACACTTTTGTGGTAATGCACCCCGCTGGTCGGCTGATCAAAATGCAGAGGTGCCCGGAAAGCTTCTTGCAGCGCTGTGGTGTCGCTGGGCTGGGCGTAGGTGAAATCCACCCGTACCGGCCTGACCGGCAATACGCAAAACCCGTCCATCACCATCATTGAGGATGCCAAGAAACTATCAGTGATCAAACAACGCTTCGAGTTGGATAGCCCTTCAAATCGCATTTCTAAAATAAAGTAATCGCCCTTGCGCCTGATTGAGGTTTTCATGAGATCACCCCAGGCGGGTGACATGCCTGGTATCAGATTAATCCAGTCCCGAAAGGTGTTGCTGGCAGAAGCCAGCGACATATAGATATGGAAGCTTTCCAGATAGCTGACCCGGCCTATCAACAGGCCCATTTCGGCATTGCCCGTTTGCTGTAAAATTTCTTCATGCAGGCGAATGTACTTTTCGGCTGGGAGGGTTGCATCGGGGGTATTGAGCAGCCCGATATCAATGCCCACCTTATGGGCCAGTGCTTCAAATGGCACCCCTAATGCATCGGATACTTTGGCCAATGGCTCTAATGAGCTTGCGTAGACAACACTCATAATTTTTTCATTTTAGCCTTTTTTGTTGATGGTTTCTCGTAAGGCCCTTGTTGGGGGCACTTTACGGAATACTCATAATGCTACAGAGATATTTGCGCGTTTTCCATGGTTTTTACGCATTTTCCAAAGTCTTGGGGCGTCATTTCCATAGAATTGGATAATGATCATCGGCGCGAGCTGAAATAGGCAACACAAGCCTTGTGTGACCCGAACGTCCGAGAATAGGGCGCTTAAGAAAATAGACGGAGTGTAATGTTCTATGGCGATTAAAGTTTGGCATACCCACCAGGCGCGCTCTATGCGGGCCCTATGGGCATTGGAAGAGATGGGTTTGGACTATGAAGTCATTTCCATGCCTTTTCCACCGCGTTTTTTGCAGCCTGAGTTTCTCGAAGTTAATGAGTTGGGCACCATTCCCTATATGATCGATGGCGACACCCGTATGACCGAGTCATGCGGTATTCCATTGTATCTGGTGGAGCGCTACGGCAAACACGAGTTTGGCCTGAAGCCCGACCATCCGGAGTACGGCGACTATCTCAATTGGCTGTTCCACAGTGACGCCACCCTGACTTTTCCGCAGACGGTTTATATCCGCTACACCCTGCAAGAACCGCCTGAGCGTGGCCTGCAAGAGGCGGCAACAGACTATATGAAATGGTTTCACGCCCGTTTGCGCAAGCTGAACAAGCACCTGGAAGATGGCCGCGAGTATCTGGTCGACAATCGTTTTACCGTTGCCGATATCGCCATTGCTTATGCGCTGTTTCTGGGGGAAACCCTGAAAATTGATGAGCGTTATAAACCCCAGGTACGCGATTACCTGAATCGCATGAAAGAGCGCCCGGCTTTCCAAAAAGTGGCCAAGATTGGTGAAGAGTTCACTCAAATAACCAAATAAGTAAGCGAATTAAGAAACTAGCAACAGGAATTTAAATTATGGCGGTTATCGAATCTCAACTGGATACCCAGTCCGATGCGTTCAAAAACAATTTAAAAGTGATGACGGCAGCGGTAGACGAATTTCGCGGTATTGAGCGTCGCGTGATTGAAGCGGCAGAGGCCAAGGCCGAACGTTACATAAAAAAAGGCTTTATCCCACCCCGCGAACGCTTGAGCTTGTTGCTGGATGCTGGCGCGCCGTTTCTCGAGCTGTCGACCTTAGCCGGTTATATGCAAGACGAAGATACCGACGGTTCCGGTGCCGGTGGTAGCTACATTGCCGGTATCGGTTATATCGGTGGTGTTCGCTGTGTGGTGGCGGTTGACGATTACCTGACCAAAGGCGGCAGCATCGGCCCAATGGGCGGTAAAAAACGCGGACGTATGCTGGACATCGCCATAAAAAACAAATTGCCCATGGTAAACCTTTCCCAAAGTGGCGGTGGTAACCTGAAATTAGCCGGTGATACCTTTGGTGAATCCGGCTCTATGTTCGCCAAGCAATGTCGTTTATCGGCAGCGGGCATTCCACAAATCACGGTTGTTCATGGCAGTGCTACCGCAGGTGGTGCTTATCAGCCTACATTGTCGGACTACCTGATTCTGGTGCGAAAACAATCCACCATGTACTTGGCGGGACCTCCTTTATTGAAGGCCGCCACCGGTGAAATCGCCACCGATGAAGAATTGGGCGGCGCCGAGATGCACAGCGAAGTGGCCGGTACCAACGATTACCTGGCCGAGAACGATGCCGATGGTATTCGTATCGCCCGCGATGTGACCAAAAAGTTAGGCTGGAATAAAAATCAGCCTCTGCACGCCGAAGTGTCCTATCAGGAACCTCTGTACGCGGCAGAAGAATTGCGTGGCATTGTGCCAGAAGATGCAAAAACCCCGTTTGATATGCGCGAGGTGATCGCCCGTATCGCCGACGGTTCCGACTTTTTGGAATTCAAAGCTGATTTCGATAACGGCACCCTGTGTGGCCATATGGAAATTGAAGGTCAGCACTGTGGTGTGATCGGTAACAACAGCCCGATTACCGCGAAAGGTGCTGCCAAGGCGGCACAGTTTATTCAGTTGTGTGAGCAGTCTGGCACTCCGCTGGTGTTCTTAACCAACACTACCGGCTTCCTGGTCGGTACTGAACCAGAGCAGGCAGGCATCATCAAACACGGCGCCAAATTTATTCAGGCCGTGACCAACTGTACTGTGCCGAAGATCACCATCATTGTGAGCGGCTCTTACGGTGCCGGTAACTACGCCATGGCCGGCCGCGGTATGGATCCGCGCTTCCTGTTCGCCTGGCCTCGCAGTGTGGTGTCAGTGATGGGTCCGGCGCAAGCCGGTAGTGTTTTGCGTCAGGTAGCAGAAGCCAAAATGGCTCGAGCCGGTGAGATTACTGAGCAGATGCGTGCTTCGGTCGACGCTCTGGAAAAAGACACGACTGAGACTATGGAAGCCAAATCCAATGCCCTGGCCAATACGGCGCGGGTTTGGGATGACGGCATGATTGATCCCGCCGATACCCGAGCGGTGGTGGCGTTTGCCTTAAGTGTTTGTCGCGAAGGCGATGAGCGTGAGCTCAACAGCAATACTTTTGGTATTGGACGTTTATAAGACACCTCTTACGGCAAAATCAGGAATTTAAAATCATGAGCAAAATTACCAAAGTATTAGTTGCCAACCGTGGCGAAATTGCCGTTCGCGTGATGCGTACCGCCCGCGACCTGGGTTATCGCACTGTTGCCGTTTACAGTGAAGCCGATGCCGGCGCACTGCACGTACAGGAAGCCGATCAGGCGGTGTGTATTGGTCCTGCGGCTGTGGGTGAGTCTTACCTGGTCGCCGATAAAATACTGGCCGCCGCCAAGCAAACCGGCGCCGATGCCATTCACCCGGGTTACGGTTTCCTGTCAGAAAACGCGGCTTTTTCAGAAGCCTGTGAAGCGGAGGGTATTACCTTTATTGGCCCTCGTAGTGAAGCCATTAACCTAATGGGCAGCAAGCGTCTGTCTAAAATCGCTATGATCGATGCCGGCGTACCTTGCATTCCCGGTTATCAGGATGCCGACCAGTCCGATGAAACCCTGCTGGCCAAAGCCAGGGGCATCGGCTTCCCGCTGATGGTTAAAGCCTCCGCCGGTGGTGGTGGCCGCGGCATGCGCCTGGTGTTTGAAGAAAGCGAACTGGCGGAACAAATCCGCACTGCACGTTCAGAAGCAGAAACCGCCTTTGGCAGCGGCGAGCTGATTCTGGAGCGCGCGGTGATCGAACCTCGCCATATTGAGATACAGGTATTTGCCGACGAACACGGCAATGCGGTGTACCTGGGTGAACGCGACTGTTCTATTCAACGTCGTCACCAGAAAGTCGTCGAAGAGGCACCGTCTCCCTTTGTAGATCCCGAACTGCGCCAACGTATGGGTGAAGCCGCTGTTAACGCTGCCAAAGCCTGCAGTTATCGCGGTGCCGGTACCGTTGAATTTCTGGTGGATGCGGACAAGAACTTCTACTTCCTGGAAATGAATACCCGTCTGCAGGTAGAGCACCCGGTTACCGAGCTGATTACCGGGCTGGACCTGGTGGCCTGGCAATTAAAAGTCGCCGCGGGCGAAGAACTGCCGCTGACTCAGGAGCAAGTTGAATTAAAAGGCCATGCCGTAGAAGTGCGCCTTTATGCTGAAGACCCACGTAACAATTTTATGCCGCAAACCGGTCAAGTTCGCTTATGGGATTACCCAAGTGAGCGTGCGGGTATCCGTATGGACCACGGTATCCAAAACGGTCAGGAAGTCAGCCCTTTCTATGATCCGATGATTGCCAAAGTCATTGCCTACGGTGATAACCGTGCCGAAGCGATTCGTCGCCTAGCCTCTGCGGTTCAGGACACTCAACTGCTGGGCATGAACAACAACAAACTGTTCCTGCAAAACGTACTGCGCCACGAAGTGTTTGGTGCCGGTGAAGCGACCACTGCATTTATTGAGCAACACTTCAGCGCCGACGTTAGCATGGATCAAAAAGAGCCATCCGCTACCACCCTTGCTAAAGCCGCTTTACTCTTCTTCCAGCGCTCAATTGAAGCCGGCCAGGATGTTAAATTCCACTGGAGCCGCTCTACTCCACAAAGTTACGCATACAAGCTGGAGTTCGATGGCAAAGCCACTAGCGTTAATCTGACCGAAATCGAGCATCAGTTTGAAATCAGCGTTGTTAAAGACGGCGCAGATGAAGAAAGCACAACATTGGAGTTCGTTTCCCAAGATGAAAACACCTGTGTCTTTATCGAAAACGGTGTACGCGAAACTCTGAACTTTGCCTTCGATAACAATACCCTGTACCTGGATGACGGTACTGGCCACTTTATCCTTGAAGACGTCACCCACCAGCCTGCTGCCGCAGCGGGTGGCGCAGGCAGTGGCCAGGTCAAAGCCTCAATGGATGGCGCCATTGCCGAAGTGCTGGTAAAAGAAGGTGATACTGTCGAGGCCGGTCAAACCCTGGTGGTACTGGAAGCCATGAAGATGGAGCACCCCTTGAAAGCGGGTATCAGCGGTACCGTCACTGCTATCAGTTGCGAAGCCGGACAACAAGTTAAATCCAAGCAGTTGCTGGCCACTGTTGAAGGAGAATAAGACGATGACTGATATAATCAAAATTGCAAACTGCAGCGGTTTCTACGGCGACAAACTGTCTGCGGCGCTCGAGATGGTCGAAGGTGGTCCTATTGATGTGCTGACCGGCGACTACCTGGCCGAACTGACCATGGCTATTTTGCACGGTCAGAAAGTGCAACGGAATACGGGATATGTGGGCACATTTTTAAAACAGGTCAAACAAGTCCTGAAGCCCTGTATCGAAAAGAATATCAAAATCGTCAGCAACGCCGGGGGTTTAAATCCCTCGGCCATGGCCGAGGCGGTTAAAGAAATCGCCAAAGAACTTAACCTTGATGTTAAGGTCGCCTATATCGATGGTGATGATCTTGCACCGCGCATGGAAGAGCTTCAAGCCGAGGGCGAAGCTTTCGTTAATATGGACACTGGTGCCAACCTGGCCGACAACAACAAACATCTGCTGACCGCTAACGCCTATCTGGGTGCCTGGGGTATCAAAGAGGCCTTGGATCAAGGTGCCGACATTGTGATTTGCCCACGGGTCACCGATGCTGCGGTGGTCATTGGCCCAGCTGCCTGGAAGTTTAATTGGCAGCGTACCGATTACGATGCCCTGGCCGGAGCCTTGGCTGCGGGCCATGTGATCGAGTGTGGCCAGCAAGCCACCGGTGGTAACTATGCCTTTTTTCAGGAAGTGCCTAGCTTCGATAGCCCGGGCTACCCGATTGCCGAGATCGAAGCCAACGGTAACTTTACCGTCACTAAACACCCGGGCACAGCGGGTTTGGTTTCTGTGGGCACGGTAAAAGCGCAACTGTTGTATGAAATCAGCGATCCGGCCTACAAAAACCCCGATGTAATTGGTCACTTTGATACCTTGAGCATTGAACAGGTGGGCGACGATCGGGTGTACGTCAGTGGCTGTAAAGGCTCCTGTCCCCCGCCCAGTCACAAGGTGTGTATCAACACTCACGGCGGCTTCCGCAATGGCTTTGAGGTCATGATAACCGGCCTGGATATTGAAGCCAAAGCCAAGGTATTAACCGACGCCTTTTTTACCAACATCGGTGGCAAAGACCAGTTTGACGAAGTCTCCATTGAGTTAATCCGCAGCGATAAAGAAAACCCTCGGCTCAACGAAGAAGCGTTCGCGCGTCTGCGCATTATTGTCAAGTCCGCCAATAAGGATTTGGTGGGCCGTTTGTTTAGCGCCAAGTTCACAGAAATTGCCCTGGCCAACATCCCGGGTTTTGGTCCTATGAATCCTATCGGTCACGGTGCTTCTTTCCTGGTCTACTGGCCGACGCTGGTTGATAGTCAATATATCACTGAGTATGTTCATCTCGACGGTAAAGTCACCGAAGTCACACCCACCAGCCAGCTCGATCTGGAGCCGGTTAACCATCAAGTCGTGCCAGCTGAAGTGCCTGTGGCGCCAAGCGGTGAGACTGTCAGCATTCCCTTTGGCCGTTTATTTGGTACCCGCTCCGGGGATAAGGGCGGTTGTGCCAATATCGGAGTCTGGGCCACCAGTGAAGCTGCCTATGGCTTTTTGCATGAGTTTTTAACCGTAGATCGATTAAAAGCCTTGATGCCTGAAGCGGCCGACCTGGAAGTGATTCGCTACGACCTGGCCAATATCCATTCCCTGAATTTCTTTATCAAAGGTATTCTGGGGGAGGGGGTTGCCTCATCGGTTCGCACAGATCCTCAGGCAAAATCCATGGGTGAATACCTGCGCGCCAAAACGATTGAAGTGCCTGCGCTGTTGGCTGAAAATCTGGCGTAGGTTGGATTAGCGAAGCGTAATCCAACATATGAGTTAAGAATGAACCCTTAAAGAGGGAAGCAAAATGACTGAAGAAAAATTATCCCTGGAAGGTCTGGTCTTTGAAGCAGTTGAGTTGGAAATCAAAGACCATATACTGACCATCACCTTAAACCGCCCCGAGCGTAAAAATGCCATCAACGCCGCGATGGCAGCTGAGATTGTCTACGCCCTGGATTACGCCAAACAGGAACGTGATATTCGTGTAGTCGTGTTGGCAGCCAAGGGCGATGTGTTCTGTGCCGGTGGTGACTTATCACAGATGAGCGGCAAGACCCAGGAAACCACCTCAACCGTACCGGTCCGCGGTGGTCAGGACGATCTGGCCCTGCGCTTTCGCCACCTCAACAAACCCTCTATTGTCTGCGTGCAGGGTAACCTGTTTGCCGGTGCCTTGTTGTTCCTCTGCAATGCCACTCACGCCATTGCCGCCGAGGGTGTGAAGTTTTCCGCACCTGAAATCAAACGCGGTATCTGGCCGTTTATGGTGATGGGCGGTTTGTTCCGAGTTATGCCGCAACGCGCCGCATTGGATTTTGTCATGCGCGGCAATGCCATTTCAACCGAGCAAGCTGAAAAGTGGGGTTTGATTAATGAAGCAGTAGCGGCTGAATCCTTACAGGATCACGTCGCCAGCCTGGCGGCGGAACTGGCCAGCCTGGCCCCCGGAACTATGCAACTGGGTCTGGCCGCCTACGTTCAACAGGACTCCATGGAATTTGACAATGCCCTGCCGTTTTTACGCGATCAATTGAACGCTTGTTTACAAAGTGCGGATGCCAAAGAAGGCATTACGGCGTTTTTGGAAAAACGCGACCCCAAGTGGGATTAGTTTAAAAACTGGGGTCAGATGAGACTTTTGTCATCTGGCCTTTCTATTAGATAACTCGCGCCAAAAGTCTCATCTGACCCCACTTTCGTAAGCGTGGAGCCTATAAATGAAAGAACCGCTGCTAGAAGAAATCAATGAGGGTGTACTCGTAATCACCTTCAATAACCCCGAAAAGAAAAACGCCTTCAATAGTGTGGCCTGGGTCGCATTGGCAGAAGCCCTAAATGCGGCTCGCACCAATGATGCGGTCAAGGTTGTCATACTGACGGGGGCTGGCAAGGATTTCTCCGCCGGGCAAGATCTATCCGACACTACCGGCAAAGATGACGCAGGCCTTAGACCCTTCAATTATCTTGAAAAGGCATTGCTTGAGTTTGATAAACCCCTGCTGATGTGCCCCAAAGGTATATCCGTCGGAGGTGGCGCTACCATGTTATTCCATGCCGATATCGTCTACGTTGGGGAAAGCCTGCGCTTTAAACTGCCATTCGCCAGCTTGGGCATTGCCGCGGAGTGCGGCAGTACCTACTTGTTACCGGCGAATGTGGGAGCGCAACGGGCTGCTGATCTATTATTTAGCGCCGAGTTTCTCAACGCTAATCAGGTGGTTGAGGCGGGCATTGCGGCGAAGAAGTTCAATGACGATGAGCTGCTGGCTAAAACCCTGGAAAAGGCTTCGGCGATAGCAAAACAGGCGCCCAATACGCTAAGAGAAATAAAGCGCTGTTTAAAGCTATCTCAGCGTCAAGGCATAGAAACCGCTTACCGTGCTGAGAGGGAGGCTATGGATAGACTTGTGGGAGGTCCGGAGAATATTGAAGCCTTCACGGCGTTTTTTGAAAAACGCGAGCCTAAGTGGAGTTAGAAAGTGGGGTTAGAAAGCGGGGTTAGAAAAGCGGTATTAGAAAGTGGGGATAGTTTGAAGTAGTAATAATCCAGATGCATACCCGGCTATTGTCGGGCATGCGTCTGGATCTGCTGGTATATCTTTTGTGTTCTGAGCTTTCGTCTAAAACTGTTTGTCAGCCACTTACACTGCTGCCGATAACTGTGCGGATGCGCTGATTTCTGTAACGTTCACAGACTGCACCGCCGCATTAATCACTGCCTGCAGCGACGCCGCCACAATATCCTTATGACGAGCCACACCTATATAACGCTGACTGTCGATGGAGACCAATACATAGGTCATCGCCATTGAATCGGTGCCCGTGTTCAGTGCGTGCTCGCTGTAGTCGAGGATTTCTACATGGCTGCCAAAGCGTTCCTGCCAGGCATTGGTCAGGGCGCTGATTGCACCGTCGCCAGAGCCTTGCAAACAGATATCCTGGCTTTGGAGATCGAAATGCAGTGTCAGTGTGTCAACACTGTGCTGCTGATCGTTATTCTGTTGCAGGGTGAAGTTTCGCAGTGCGTTGTCATTGCTCGGTGTCAGGTAGGCCTGCTCGAAGACGCTCCAAATTTGCTGTGGATTCAGTTCGCCGGCAGTAGCTTCCGCATGGGCCTGCACTTTACGGCTGGCGTCAATCTGTAACCAGCGCGGTAACTGCAGGCAGTAATCGTTCTCCAGTACCCAGGCGACGCCGCCTTTGCCGGACTGGCTGTTGATGCGGATGACGGCCTCATAGCTGCGGCCCAAATCGCAAGGGTCGATAGGCAGGTAGGCCACGTCCCAGCGGGCATCTTTTTCCTGTACCGCCAGGCACTTCTTGATGGCATCCTGGTGACTGCCGGAGAAAGCGGTAAATACCAGGTCGCCAGCATAGGGGTGGCGGGGGTGCAGCGGGATATTGGTACACTGCTCCACGACGGCGATAATTTCGTCCATGGGTGACAGGTCGAGGCGAGGGTCTACGCCCTGGCTGTAAAGGTTCATGGCCATGGTGACCACATCCATATTGCCGGTGCGCTCACCATTGCCTAACAGGGTGCCTTCAATGCGGTCGGCACCGGCCAGTACGCCCAGCTCCGCCGCCGCCACACCACAGCCGCGATCATTGTGGGTGTGTAGGGAAACTCGGTAATCGTCGCGATAGCGGCTGTGTTTGCAGAAGTACTCCACCTGATCGGCATAAACGTTGGGGCTGGCACACTCCACGGTCGCGGGTAGGTTGATAATGAGCGGGCAACCGGTGTCTCGCCATTGGGCAATCACCGCATCACAGACCTCCACGGCGTAATCGGTTTCCGTCAAGCTGAAGCTCTCGGGAGAGTATTGGAATGACCATTGGGTCTGGGGATTCTTGGCGGCATAGTCGCGCACCCAGGCTGCACCCTGCACGGCGATGTCCTTGATACCTTGTTTGTCGAGGCCGAATACCTTTTGTCGCTGGGTCGGGTTGGTGGAGTTGTACACATGCACAATAGCCCGTTTGGCACCCGCCAGGGCTTCAAAGCTGCGGGCGATCAGTTCTTCCCGCGCCTGTACCAGTACCTGAATGGTAACGTCGTCTGGAATGCGATTGCCGTCGATCAGGGCGCGGACAAAGTCGTAATCCGGCTGTGACGCCGAGGGAAATCCCACCTCAATTTCTTTAAAACCGACTTTCACCAGCAGGTCCCACATGCGCAGTTTCTGCTCCACTGTCATGGGTTCGACCAGGGCTTGATTGCCGTCCCTTAGGTCCACGGAACACCAGTCGGGGGCAGTATCCAGGGTTTTGGAAGGCCACTGTCTGTCTTCCAAAACGGGGCGAATAGCGGGCTGGTATTTGCGGTGGTCAAAGCTCATGGTCGGGTTGCCTGTTGTCGGGGTGTTTTATTGTTACAGCGCTTTTGGGTCTGGGATTAATTGAGAGCGTTCTGGGGCGCCGCCTGTGGGTAGTAGGAGGAGCCCGGCTCGCCGGACTGGGTCCGTTGTTAAGATTCCTGGTAGGAATCGGCTCGCGCAATGGGGCTGTGGGGTGCTACAGGCCTTATGGCGACAGGGCGGAGCGGTAACTCCAGTGTTTGTACAGTGTAGGGCAATAGAGGGGGTCAATGATTGCGAATATGGTAAATACTTGCCTCAATATTTCTTGAATATTGCGTATGGTTATATATTTGCGCAATAATCTGCCAGAAATTATGGTATTCTAGCTTTTTGAGTGATTTTTTGAGTGGCTTTTTGAGAAAGACCTGCCTTAAAGGCCGGGCATAGGCTAGGAGTTCTTAAGGGGCATGGGTTTAAAGGCCATGGGTTTAAGAGCAGTGGTTTAAGGGGCATTGGTTATGGCAGAGGTACCTCAGAAATTGGATCGTTATGATCGTCAAATACTGGCGGCTTTACAGGCCGACGCGCGCTTGAGCAACCAGGAACTCGCTGATCGCATAGGGTTGTCGCCATCGCCCTGTTTGCGCCGGGTAAAAAGACTGGAGGAAATCGGGCTGATCGAGGGCTATCGGGCAATGCTGAATGCCCGATACCTGGGGCTGAAATTGATGGCGTTTATTCATATTAGTATGGACCGGCACACGCCGGACCGTTTTGATCTGTTTGAATCCCATGTACTTAAACTGCCGGAGGTGTTGGAGTGCCACTTGATCACAGGACAGGATGCCGACTATATGCTCAAGATCATTGTAGAGGATATGGATGAGTTTCAGCGGCTGCTGCTGGAGGAGATCACCCGCATTAAAGGCGTAACAGGCGTGAACTCCAGTTTTGTACTGAAATCACCCGCCAATCGCACGGCCTTGCCGTTGTAGGCGGTATACTTGTAGCGTATAACCTAATGGTACCCTCTGTTATAGTCTGTCATTGATAATCATCGATTGTTATTGAATGTACCTTGCCATGGCTCCTGATAGTAATAAACCCGATCTGCGACCCGCTATAGCTGGTGATGTAGAGAGTTTCAGCGATAAGGATTCACTGGAATTGCTGGTGCGCGCTGAGCATCCGTCTGCCCCACTTGAAGAGTCAGGCGCGTTTGAAGCAACGCCTTCCCTTATAGCTGATGGCACGGCGCTGCAGCTTTCCTTGAGCCCGGAACTGTGGGAGGGAGGGATTGAAATCTTTCGTCCCTTTCCGGGAATTGCGGTAGCCACCTGGACCTGTACACCCAAGGACCCGGAAGCACTCCGGCAGCTGGCCCGTAAATTCGTTCCCACACACGATCATATTTCGGTGCATCTTTTTCACACAGGTGATGTCAGCTACCGCTTTGGCCAGCAAGTGTTTCACAGCGGTGAATCTGTGGGATTGGTCTACTACAAGCCCGACCCGGGGGAGTTCGAGCAGCAGTGGCAGGAAGGTCAGCAGGTTTGCTTTACCACTATCAATATCATGGAAGAGGGTGAGCGGGAGCTATGGCATCGGTTGGGTATCATGCCGCCCTCATTGTTTCAAAAACTCAGAACCGCCAACAGCACCGAAGAGCGTGTTTACGAATTACCTAATTCGTTGCTGTTCACACAGTTGGCCTGTGCACTGGTTAATTTACCCAGTTCAGGGGTGGCGCACACCACCATGCTGAGGCTGAAGATCGGTGAACTTTTCTGTTTGTTGGGGGAAGAAACAACCCTCATTAACGATCTTTCAGCGAGCGGCGGCCTGCCCTTTACTGAGATCAAAAAGCTGTCCCAGGCACGCGCTATTTTGGAAGAGACTACCGGCACTATGCCCTCTATTGCAGAGTTAAGTGCGATGGTTGGCCTCAATCGCCGAAAACTGACTGAGGGTTTTAAAAAAGTCTTTGGTGAGACTGTTGCGGTACATGCGTTGGAAGTGCGATTGAGGAAGGGATATCAACTGCTTAAGGAAACACAATTGCCCGTACAGGAAATAGCGGAGTACTGCGGCTACGGGCATCCGCGCAACTTTTCAATTGCCTTTCAACGCCGTTTTGGCTGTAGCCCTTCCCAAGTCAGGCGGCAGAAGTAGCTGTAAGTTACTAAATATCATTCAGAAATATCAATACTCCCTATTATTCTATTTGTGAGTTTAGCCGCTCTTTTCTTCTACCGAAAAGCCTATTCTATAGAAAAAGTGTCAATATCAGACATTTGATCACCCCGGCAGACTGTGTTTGAACGCAGATTCTGTCATATTTTCTCCTGCATCGTTTAAAAATATAAGCTAGTTAAGTGGAGAGACAGATGATAGAAACACTACAAAAGTCAAAAATAATGGCGGGTATGCGACGTTGTGCGCCTTTTGTGCTGTTGCCACTGGCAATGGGTGTGGCACAGGCTGCGGAACAGGAACAAGCGTTTGAGCTGGAAGAGATAATAATTACCGCCACTCGTCGAGCTGAAGGTACCTCAATCATGGATACCGCATTGAGTGTTGACGCTATATCAGGCGTGGAGCTGGAGTCCAGAGGCTATACCTCCATTATGGACGCTTTGTCAGCCAGTCCTGGTGTTTCTGTATTGAAAGCATCGAATGCAGGGCCGTCGGTTCAGATTCGAGGTGTTTCCGCCATTGTTGGGGCCTCGGTGGTCGGTTACTACTTGGATGATCTCCCCTATACAGAGATTGACGGTAATATTACGCCAGATCTAAACCCCTATGATTTAAATCGTGTCGAAGTGTTGCGAGGCCCACAGGGGACTCTGTTTGGAGCAGGTTCGCAGGGGGGCGTGGTACGAGTTATTACCCAGGATCCTGTCATGAATGAATTTTCAGGTAAGGTTTCAGCAGGGTACTCGTCGACCAAGGGGGCCGATGACAGTCATAAAATTCAGGGCGCGATTAATATCCCTTTGATTGACGATAAGCTGGCCATGAGGGTCGTTGCAGCTCAAGTCAACGATGGTGGTTATATCGATCTGGTTGAGAGTGGTGAAGATAATTACAATGAAATGGAGAATACCTCTTACCGCGTGAAGCTACTGTGGACGCCTACAGATGAGCTGTCTGTTGTGGCATCCTACTGGAGTTCCGAGCGCGAAGGTTACCAGGATTGGGCTGATGATAATTATGAGGCCAGCTACTCATTAAGTAATATGGATACCTTATTCGGGCTTGGTACAACAGAGCTTTCCCAGCCTGCAGGTAAAGATTTTCTGGTTGCAGAGACCAGCAATGACCTCTATGGCCTTAAGGTTGAATATGTAACCGATGATTATTCTTTCCTCAGCACTACAAGTTATTTGGAGGGCAGTAACTGGGATGGTTATGTTTTTAAGACACCACCCAGTTTTTCATTGTTCGGTGATTCTCCCAAGCTGGATACATTTGCTCAAGAGTTTAAGCTGTCTTCTAACAATGATGGTCCTTGGAACTGGACGTTGGGGGCCGTCTATTTGGAGATGGAAAACCAGAAGCGAAACGTCCTAGTTTTTACCGCAGAAAACCCTGCAAACTGGCCCATTCTTGAAGGCTTTGGGCTTGGTTTAGCTGAAGTAACGGCACTCCCAATAACTACACTTGAGTCAGAATCCTGGGCGCTTTTCGGTGAGTCTGTTCACCAGCTCAACGATCAATGGGAGTTAACCTTGGGTGCTCGTTACTTTGAAGATGATATTAAGCAAAGTGATGGTGCAAAGGGTAACTTTGATAAGTGGACGGGTCGAGTGAACCTGGCTTGGACTCCTACCGAAGACTCGCTCTATTACGCCAATGTTGCTACAGGTTTTCGTTCAGGTCGCTTAACGGCAAAACACATTGTCGATGCAGGTATTGCAGATGGGGTAAATATCCCCGAGGCTGTTGAGCCGGATGAAGTACTAAGCTACGAAATTGGTGCAAAGTGGACACTGCTAGACGGGAATCTGCAACTCGAGACGGCAGCTTACTATCTCGAATGGGACGATATTATTACCCTTGTTTCCGGATTTGTCGGTGGTTCTATCGAGGGCTGGGGTGTTAATGCCAACAGTGCCAAGGGGGCTGGATTTGAATTTGGTGCTACTTATCAACATGACGGATTGACGCTGTCGGCATCGGGCAACTGGAATGATATTGAGTACGATGGCGATGTTGTCGATGCGGGAATCAGTGATGGCGCATCAATGATGGGGGCGCCTGAGCTGACCTGGAATGCTTCTGCCACATACGTTTGGCCGGTTGGTGAATTAAGCGGATTTGCTTACATAGGCGCTACGTTTACCGACGAACGTACCGATTATGCGCCAGGACTATCCTATACCTCGGATGACTTTACCGTAGTTAATGCCCGTATTGGTGTTGAGGGGGTTAACTGGTCTGTGTTTTTGACCGGGGCCAATATTACCGATACCAACCCGGAAATTTCTCAGTTAGCTGTGTTTGATGCCAACGGTTTTGATGCGGTGCGTATGCGCCCTGCGACCTATGGCGTTGAGCTTAACTACAATTTTTGATCGAACTCACCTCTCCTCTTTGGGGCCTGCATTTATGGTTAAGTAGCAGTGCCCTTTTTTACGCCTTTCAAGCTTTGTGTGGCTGTTTCTACATTGGCACTCGGCTTGATGCGTCATGTAAGGGGAAATTATTGAAAGGGTTACAACTAGATGTTGGAAGCAAACGGCGAATCTTCGCTATTTAAAAATGAACAGCAGAGATCGGAATACCTGGCGGCCTATGATCGTACCATGGACGAATTATGGCCAGTGCCCTATGAAACTAAGGAGATCACTACCCGATTTGGTAACACCCATGTAATTATCAGTGGGCCTGAAGACGGGAAGCCCGTAATTTTGTTACATGGTTATGCGCCCTCGTCAACGAGTTGGTATACCATGGTTGGTGATTTGGCCAAGGCGGGCTATAGGACGTATTGCCCTGATCGCCCTGGTGATGCGGGCAAGAGCACTTACACGCGCGAACCCCAGAACCGGCAGGAATTAGCCGATTGGTTGCTGGATGTTCTTGATGTTCTTGAATTGCAGAACCCGCCAATGATCGGTCTGTCATATGGAGGATTCATGAATATGAATTTTTCATGTTTTTACCCTCAACGTATCGGTCAGATTATTTGTTTGGCACCTGGTTATGTATTGCGCAGGATAACGCTTTGGTTTCATCTACGCGCAGCGTTTAGTCTTCTTCTCGGGTTCCGGCCCTTGGTAACAAATTTTATTAAATATCTATCCGGTGGTATTGATCACAGCAATAACGCCTATCTTGAGCAATTGCGGCAAGCCTGGAAGTTTGGGAGCAGTCCGGTCTACATGCCGCCTGTGTTCGGCGACGAAGAGCTCAAGGCCATAAGACAGCCAACGCTTGTTGTCATTGGCGACAAAGAGGTCATCTATAATCCGCAGGCTGCTTTGCAAAGAGCGCAGAAACTGATTCCCGATGTACAAGTGGAACTTCTTGCTGGAGCAGGCCACCAACAACCGATGGACCAGCCGGAGCAACTTAATAAGCGCATTCTTCGCTTTCTAGCCGATACATCCGGGGGTTGAAATCGCATGACAACGAACTTAAACGAACAAATTGAAAGCTGCGCATGGGCCGCGATGAAAGGGATGGATATTCCGTGGATGTTGCAGCAGTGGGCAAATAAGGTTCCCGATAAAGATTGTATAATCTGGTGCCCCTTTGAGGGCGAAGAACAGCGGTTTAGTTATGCGGACCTATCTGGCACCGGTGATTGCCATCACTCATCGCCTGGTGGCAAACCGGATGCGGGCGATGGCCTCGGCGATCCTGTTTTTTATTATCAATATCATCGGTCTGGGGCTGGGGCCGCTGCTGGTGGGTATGGTCAGTGACTTGCTGTCCGCAAGCCTGGGCAGCGAATCCCTGCGTTATAGCCTGTTGATCTTCTGTAGTATCAGTACGGGTTGGGCGGGGCTGCACTTCTATCTGGGCGCTCGCCACTTGCCTGTTGACCTGGATCGCCAGCAGGCGCCGGAAGCAGGGGAAGCGGAATACGGCACTACGCGCCTGGTCAGGCCCGCATCCTAAAAGCATGCCTTCCCGGTTGTGTCGGTTAGCGGGTAATGAGGTGGTACAGTGATGTGCTTTGTTTGCAATAAATTTAAGAAGCAATAATAAGTCTAAACAGATCTTAAACAAGAAATCAGGAGTACCAGAATGTCGTCAGTGCCGCCCTTGTCCACAGAGTCCTTCTTAGGAAAGTCACCGCTGGAAATGTTCTATCGGTGGGAAAAAGAAACCCCCGACCAGGTCTACCTGCGCCAACCCAACAATCTGCAGTGGACGGAATACACCTGGGCTGAGGTTGCCGATCAGGTGCGGCGCATTGCCACCTATCTTATTGGTAAAGATTATCCGCCGGGAAGTCGTATTGGTATCTGGTCTTCCAACAGTAAAGACTGGCCCATCTGTGATTTGGCGATCATGCTGGCCGGGCATATTTCCGTACCCATCTACCCGGGTCAGGATACCGAGTCCGCCCGCTATATTTTCAAGCACTCGGAAACGAGATTGGTATTTTGTGGCGCCTTCGACCAATCGGCCAGGGTGGCGGATGCTCTGGTCGAGGGCATGGAAACCGTGGCCATGTTGGGCTGCGTCTTCGCGGCCGATACCAGTGTGGAGGCGATTTGTGCTGACCATCAGCCCTACGCCGATTCCCCTGTGCCGGTACCCGACGATGTGTTCTCCATTATGTACACCTCAGGCACCACCGGTCTTCCGAAGGGGGTAATGCATATGCACCAAACCCCGGGTTTGGTGATTCCAAAGATGTTACCGGGGATGGAAGTGGAGCAGGGTGAAAACCGATTGTTTTCCTTTTTGCCTATGTCCCATGCGGCAGAGCGCATTACGGTGGAGATGCTGAGTTTATACAGCAATACGCCCGTTTCCTTCTCGGAAGGCCTGGAAACCTTCGCCGATGAGTTGCGTTCCGTTCAACCCACCTTCTTCTTTGCCGTGCCCCGCCTGTGGATCAAATTCAAAGAGGCCATAGACGCGAAAATTCCGCCTGCGGCACAAGCCCATTTAACCGCTGAGCAGAAGGCGGCCATTGTGCAGCAATTGGGCTTGGCCGAGGCGCGAGTCGTGTTGACCGGCTCCGCCCCCTGTCCGCAGGACGTGATGGACTGGTACCTGCAGTTGGGAGTCATCCTGCGAGAAGGTTATGCCATGACCGAGACCTTTGCTCACGGCTGCAGCTGGCATCACAACGATACGCCGCTGCTCGGTTCGGTGGGTGTGCCCAGCGATGAGTCGGTACAGGTCAGAATCTCAGAGGCTGGCGAAGTGCAGTTCAAAACACCGGGCATCATGAAGGGATATTATCTGGAGCCCGAGAAAACCGCCGAAGTGATGGAAGACGGCTGGTACCGCACCGGTGACGCCGGCAAATTCGATGAAGAGGGCAACCTGTGGCTGACCGGCCGTATCAGCGAGGTGTTCAAAACCACCAAGGGCAAATTTATCAAACCGGCCCCGTTGGAGAATTTGTTTGCCCGCAGCCACTTGCTGGCGCAGTTTTGTGTGATGGGCCACGGGCTGGATCAACCGGTGCTGTTAACGACCCTGTCGGAGACGGGCGCGGCGGCTGATCAGCCGGACCTGGAGGCTTCGCTGGAAGCGCTGCTCGACCAGGTGAACAGTGAGCTGCCCCCCTATGAGAGGGTGAGCAAGATTTTTGTGGTGCCTGAGTGGACCATCGACAGCGGCTATCTCACGCCTACCATGAAGATCAAGCGCAAGCAGATCGAACAAGGCTATCGCGATAGAGTCGAAAACAGCCTGGCTGGTAAGCGCGTTGAGTTTTTATGCAGAGAAAAAAGCGAAGCCGAAGCCGTTTGAAACTGAGTTCTTTTATGACAAAACTATTTGATGGCAGCAGCCCCATAAAACAGATTAAGAGGTAATAAAATATGCCCTATGTTACTGCAAGCGATGGATGTCGGTGTTCCCTCCTTGGGGTTCGAGTCCCTGGGTGTTGCGGAGCACATCGGCCAGGCCGATGCTCAGCAACTGTACTTTGGCGGCAAGCTGGAGGTGAGTGGTAATGTCGTGGCCTCAAACAATCTTGGACCTGCCCTGGAAGGTATGGACCCTGGACTGATTGAGGCGGCAAAAGCGGCTCGCTTGAAAAGTTAAAACCAGCCATGCTATTAAGTGGAGAAACTTAGTGGCATGACTTTAAATTCAGAGCGGCCTTCTCCCCAAAAGAAGGTCACGCTGTATTTTTGTTTATGGGAGGTGTTTGCTCAAAAACGAAATGCGAAATGTAACGTTGAATCGTACTGTCGATATTTGAGGCACCCCAAATCCATGGCAGTAGTATTTTGCTGATTTTCAGTAGTATTCGACTATTTTCTGACTAATTACAAGTCTAATGTGACATCTATTACAGACTATAGAGAGGCTACGTGGCATGGTTAAACATTTGATAGATCCAGAACTACTGGTTGAACCGGAAGCAGTGATGGACTTTGATCTCTGGGCAGACCTGCCCACCAGCCGTGTCCTCTTTAATAAATATCTCGAGGCCCGCCTGGCGGATAGTCCTCTGCTAGCGCATGTCCCCTTCAAAGATCACAACATCCCCGGGTTGGAGCAGGACCCGGAGGTTCGCGTCAGGGTCTATCAGCCCACCAATATCAGTAACCCGGCGCCGGCCATGTTGTGGATACACGGCGGTGGTTATGTACTGGGCACTATCGACTTGGAAGTGCCACTGATGCAGATGATGGCCGATGGTGTTGGCTGTACCATTGTTGCGGTTGAATACCGGCTTGCCCCGGAGCATCCTTTTCCCGCGCCGCTCAACGACTGTTATGCCGCGCTGCAATGGATGACGGTAAACACTGAACAGTTGAATATTGATCCCAAGCGTATCGCAGTGGGTGGGGTAAGCGCTGGGGCGGGACTTGCGGCGGCTCTGGCACTGATGGTACGAGACCGTGGTGAGCTGGAGTTGATGTTCCAGTTGCTGTTCTGCCCGATGCTGGATGACCGCAATGATCAGCCTTCAACACACTTTGAATTAACCGGTATAGCCTGGGATAGAGATTCAAACCGCAAGGGCTGGGACGCCTACCTGGGAGACCAGAAGCCTGAAAATCTACCCGGCTATGCGGTTCCATCAAGGGTTGAGGACCTCTCCAACCTACCGCCTGCTTATATCGGCATTGGCAGTCTGGATCTGTTTCTGGATGAAAATATAGACTATGCCCGCCGCCTGCTAGAAGCCGGAGTGGCCGCCGAGCTGCATGTGTTCCCGGGCGGCACTCACGCCTTTGAGTTTAAGGTGCCTGGTGCTCGTGTTTCCCGTCGTGCCCACACTATCTATTTCGATGTGCTCAAGCAGGCATTTGGCCTTGAGTGACAGTCAAGCTTAGGTATTGAAAGAACGCTTTGCGTGCTCTGATGAAAAATTTTGGGAGATTTTAGATGAAAGTAACCAAGCAGATGCTGCACGAAGACCTGCGTGCGTATTTTAGACCGTTAAGTGCGTTTGCTGCCATTGGCAAATACAAACCGACAATACAGCTGATGAACGCATTAAGCAGGTTGTCGAAAGGTAAAAATATCG
>NZ_JAAQPI010000025.1 GCF_011683955.1 Pseudomaricurvus alkylphenolicus | reverse complement strand
GTCTGGAGAGGCTAGGAAGTGGGATTACATCAAAGAGGTCGAACTAAACCCGGATAACTCGGACCATGAGTGTGAGAAAGCAGCGTAAAAAATGAACTAATGGTGACATCTGTCTTGAAAAACGCCGTGGCATGCTCAACCAGCTACAACAATCAGAGTCATAGCAAGCCAGTAGCGCTTACTATTATTCGGGGTATTTGTTGAAAGTCAAGAACTGCAATGATCGGCTATACAATTCGATCGGTTGGTCTCGGTTGGGACTGAAGTTGAAAAAAATTGAAATTTCCTGGAACTATCCCCAAATCCCCCGGTCAGAGTATACAGATTTCATGACTCTCTCCTCATGACATTGCTTTAGCCTCGACATTGATCGGGGCTTTTTATTACCTGAAGAAAGCTGGAAGGGGAGGGGCGATCAAAAATCGAACAGCTGGCAGGGTGGACCTATGGTTTCCCTCTGGCTTGTTTAGCAGCGTCTTCAACCTGCCGTAACTCCTCCTGAGACAACTCCCCATAGAACCTGGGATATGGCCAACCGTAACCCCAACGGAACTTGGTCGGCAGGAAAGGCGTCCCACCCACGCGAACCCCGGCAAGCATCAGCAGCGCGATTTCCTCTTCGCCAACCTTCTCCACACAGGCCTTGAGGGCAAAGTCGGCATCCTCACGCTCTTTGTAGGTGCCACCCTTCCAGTAGGCGTAGTCATGCTCGGTGCAGCATTGCAGCCACAACTGGCGTTGTTCCAGGGAGCCATCCGGAAATGCACTGCAACCGTCACTGGTAAATGGCTTCAGCTTTGCGTCAGATGCGAAGGTAGAGCCTGACAGAAGCATCAGGCCGATTAGGAGTTTTATGCGCATCGAGCTATTTGTGGTTTGCAAGGGATAGTGCGTACCGAAGGGCAGAGAGGCGTGAGCCTGGGCGAACTCACCCAGCAAACCTTCCCTCAAGATACCGAATAATATCCCCAGACTCATACATCCAGCGGCTCTCTCCGGAAGCCTCCTCAATCCGCAAACAAGGCACCTTCAACCGACCACCCCCGGCGACCAGCTCACTCCGAGCGGTATCACACCGCTTGTTATCGCGAGTCTCAGTCGCCAGTGGCTGCCGCTTGATCGCCCGGCGCATCTTTACACAAAACGGGCAGGCTTTGTGCTGATACAAGGTCAAAGGACTCACAAGGTTTAGTTGAAGTTGGTATTGGTATGATCGTACAGCTATTGTGCGCTTTGAAGTGGTACATATGTACTTAATTGTGCGTGTGGTGCTTCGATGCCTCTGTGCCTTGGGTAAGCTTTTGTAGAGGAATTTAAGTTGCTGTGAAAACGATGCCCAAAGGACTTTACTATTTGCAAAGTTGGGCTATATTTTGACGATGAGGCGAAAAGGGAATTGACCGATGTCAGACTTCACGGATGAAAAAAGTGAAAGGCGCGCCAACAACATAACCTCAGCTGAATCACTGAATCGACTGGCTCAAGCGGTTCTACTGAGCAAGGCTCCCGCTTACAAACGCTTATTTGCATCACCAACCTCTGCCTGGCTTTTCAGTTCCGTCCTGTTGGTCATATTGCTGCTTGTCTATGCCACGTTTGTAGCTAGTGGCGCCAAAGATTGTGAGAATCCCTGTAAATCTGAATCGAAGACTATCTTTCAGAAAGGGTTGGAGGTTAGTGCACAAACTCTGGAAGTGCAGCTGCTGGAGTATGAACTCAATAAGGAAATCAAACCGGCTGAAATAAAAAAAATAGACGGTGTAATCAAAGCAAAATTTGATGATACAAAAACAGCCTTGATACAAAGCCGACTATCTACGGCTAAAGTGGCCAACCAATTCTTAAGCCAAAGAATGAACTACAGCTTCCTTCCCGACATGTCCGGCGGATTCAAGTTGATTGTTGACAGTGGAACCAAGGATGCCGCTAAAGTGTTCTATCCTATTGGATTCTACGAAGAGCTTAATGAGCTGAAAAAGAATGCACGTTTACCCAAAATGAACCAGAAAGGGTATCTGGGGGAATCCAGCACTCTGGATGACTTCAATGCAATGTTCGCGTTGGTTGAAAGCCAATACCGCCTTGAGCAAAGATATCTGGAGCGTGTTCAGCTCTATATAGATTCCATGGAGCCCTATCTTTCCTATCAGTGGCTGAGTCAGCGGAGTTGGGTGTTCCATCTTATCTTCTGGACGTGGTTTGGTGTGCTCATCAACAATATTGTCTGGCTGATCAGGGTTGCCAAAGACCGAACTGAAGAAGCGGACTTGCCATTTAGCTCAGAAGTTTATATCACCATGATTCCGAGATTGATCATTGCTCCTTTCGTCAGTGTAGTGTTTCTGGCCATGGTCTCGGCCGGAATCGCCAATTTCGAAATCACCAATTTGAACAACTTGCCAGCATTTCTGGTGGCGGCTTTTTTCCTGGGATTCATGTCAGAGTCGATTACTCTGCGGATAAGGCAATTCTTTAACAAGTTAGTGGATTCCATCAAAACCCAAAAACAACCAGAGCTTGCGCTGGCTGACCTGGTTCCCGAGCCTCATTTTCTGCCATTGAAGAATGACTCCCTAAGCAATCTGGAATCCAATATGCGCATGGCTGTAGCAAATTTAACCAAGGTTGAGCATATTCAGAATGAGACCGTATCCAAAGCAAGGTTGGACAAAATAGCCAGGGGATAGCTCTCCTCAATCAGGGAATAAGCAATGAAAAAACAATGGAAAGCACTGACGCTACTGACTTGTTGCTTCGCGCTCAGCGCATGTGTGGCAAAGAAAGAATTTGTAAAGATGGTGGAGGCCCAGACCGAGCTCAACAAAGCAGTCGGAGAACACCTTGAAACCATGGACAAAAGAGACAAGGCTCTGGTTTCTATTGTTAACGAGCAGCGGAATGCTCAGGCATTGGGCTTGACTACGGAAATTGATCGTCTGCACGAAGCTCAGTTGACGCAGTTGAAGCTTGATATATCGGACGCAAAACTAAGGCTCGCCGCACTATTAAGATCTCAACGGGAAAAATGCTTGGATACGATCAAAGCGGAAATGGAGGCGGTTGATAAATCTGCTAAAGCTGCAGAAAAGCGGGCGCTCGAGATGCACAGGGAAAGCATCAAATTCAAAAATAACACAAAGCTGCAGCTGCAGGCGGCAAGGGCTGCTGCGGATTACTTTGGTCGCCTTGTAAGGAAAGGTGAAATAGAGAGCGGCAGCATTGACATGTGCATGACGAAGATGGAAGAGGTGAAGAAAACTGGCTACCGTCGTCTTAATGAATATCAAGCACGTGTTGAAGTTGAACTGGAGAAAGGTCGCATACAACGAAAGTCGGAGATCGAAAAGGTTGTTATTGATCAGGTTTCAGGTATAGAAGATACCTATGTTGTTCTTCAAAAAGTGATTAAGGTGAACGAGATTGCTTATACCAATGCCATTACTTACCTAAACATAAACAACCCACTATCAAGCGCGGGTCTTCCATCTGTTGTGATTAAAGGTTTCAAAGATGGAGTGATAGGCCTGAATAACAGCGGTGATGTAGACGTTCCAAGCAAGGCTGATCTCAAAAAATCAGGGCAGGAGCTATTGGATTCACTCCTTAAGCGGCACATAGATAGCCTAAATGATGTCAAGAAACGAACCAAGGACGCGATTGCGGAAAGAGAAGGGGCGATTAAGGATCAACTATCCGATTTGAGCCGTGATGCTGTTGCCCAATTGGTAGGGAGGTTGCTCAAATGAATAGAGGGAGCATGAAAAATGACAATGAATGAAGAGCTATTTAACGCCTACGTCAGCGAAGAATTCAGGAAAACTGCTGACGAAACCCGAAAGAAGTTAGAGAAACAGATCAATAGCTATATTGATGAATTCAAGTCACATGTCGATACCGTTGCCAAGGAGGCGGAAAGCAAAAACTACTCGGAATTATTTGCTGCAGATGCGAACAGCGTTTTCGAACGAGTCAACGCAGCGAACAAGCGCGTAGAAATGGTAAATGCTATCGCGGAATCCCTGAAAGCAAAGGCGCCAGAGCTTTCTGGTCAAATTGATGAATTGATGTTGGCTAATTCTGCATTGAAACAAGAGCTTGATTCTATCAAAGAAAAAGCCAACTCCTATGGAAAGGATGTCGGCAAAGCCGTGGCTTTCGGGATTAAGCAGGCTGTAACCGGGGGGTTAAAACCGTTCTAGAACGGCTGTGTTGTGAAGCGAGCTGGTTTTCAAAGTCGGAGCCAGAAGCCACTGTTCGAGATTACAGCCTGCCAGGATATATAGGGGCAATTGAATCATGAAACCAGAGTATATAGTCATCCATACTGCGGCATATCGTGGCAGTGATTGTGACAAGGATAGAATCGATGGTTGGCATAGGGACAGAGGTTGGTCAGGAATCGGTTATCACTTTGTTATTTTAAATAACCGCCACAGCCAAAAAAAGGACGGAACTATTGAGGTCGGTCGCGCTGAGGATAAGCAAGGCGCACATGCATTGGGTATAAACGATCGGTCATTAGGAATTTGTTGCGTTGGCCATGGTGATTATGAGGATTTCACAGATGAGCAATACAAGAGCCTATATATGCTCATCACTGAGCTAGCAAGACGATACGACATTCCGGTTCAAAAGGTCATCGGGCACTGTGAGTTAAATGACCTTGTGGACCAGGAGGTCATTGATCGCCGATATCGAACTAAAAAATCGTGTCCCGGCTCGAAAATCAATATGGATTTTATTCGACGTCAGTTGACGCATCTCTCGTCAAAGGAAGATAATGAAATATCTTCCCGTGACGCAATCGAGATAAAATCAGCTATAGCAATTCTGCACAAGCACAGAAATAAGTATCCCAATGCTCTGGATGAGCTAGATGAATTTTCCTATCATCCTGAGGTGATGGAAGCATCAGGCTCATAATTGCGAATTGCATCGTTAATTGGGGTGGTGCCGTAGCTATGTGGCCCCATATTCTTCATGCATACAGCAAGTCGAATTGCTCAAGACATCGGCCGTAATTCAATTGAAATACTGTAGCCATCAACTGATGGGCAGCATAAGCTGGTGGAAGAAGTAGTGTTGATGATTTGGGGTTGCTCTGGAGACAAAGAACGGAACCGCTGTGGTCTAAAAGTGGTTGAGAATTGCCCTAATTCCTAACCTTTGCCAGGCTTTTATGGAACTTTATACAAATTCCAGATGGTGAATATTGGATGGTTCTGTGTGAAAGTCTTCTCCCATGCTCAACCACATGGAGCTATTTATTGCCATTCCGGTGATGAGGATAGCTGGTCTCGAATTCTTTTCATTTTTTCGTCAAAATCGCTGTCAGATATACGAGCACAATTTTGGTTGTCGCTGATTACTGTGAATATCTCTTCGTGCTTTTTCAGCTTTTCTTTGCAGGTTGATATGTCGCCCTTCGAAGCCGTGATCCAGTTTTCTACATGAAATTCTTCTGTAAGCAAAACATGTCCATTGTCCTTCATGTGATATATCGCAAAATCTATCGCCCTATATTTAGCGGGTACGATGTCTTTATAGAATATGACTCTATAGTCTTTTGTCTCATTTCGGATTGAGTTGACAAAAGCATCAAAATCCGACTTGGTGACATTCCTACCAACAGTAAAAATTCTGATCAAGTTTTTGTTTGCATGAATGGTGTTGTGTGAGTTTACGTATGAGGCTGCTCTAGCATCTCTAACCCATCTAATAATGTCTACTTCAACAGCGCGAACTTCTGACGAAGCTCTCAAAAATTTTTCGGCGTACTCCCACAGCCTATTTAATTGTATAGTTATCGTATTATCATGTTGCACTACGTTATTAATGTTTCCTTCTATGTCCTTCTGTTCCTCTACCAAGATATCGCGCAGAACACTATCTTCAACTTTGGCGATATTGGATTCCCGTCCAAGTAAGCTATCTACAGCCTCATTAATCTCGCTTTTGATTTCATCTCTAGTGTTATTCAGGCCTGATTGGATTTTGTTGGCCTCGTCTTTTATTACGTCACCTGTGGTGCCTACACTTAACTGAAGATTGGATTGGAAAGTTTCGAAGTTCTCTCTAATTGAAATTAAGAGAATTTCGAGTAGGAACCCGACACCCACCGTAATGGTTAGAGTTAAGGCTTGCATTTCCAAAGTCGGTATTTCATTGGTGTTGGAGTACTGTGCAATAGCCGCCATCACCTGAAAGAAAATGACTGAACCTGACCAATATATGATTTTTTTCTTGTTCATAGAGCTTTATAAATGTTGCTATTCAAATGCCTATCGCCGATCTTTGCAAAACTTTAGATGCTTTGAGCTTTCTGAAGTTTTCATTCGTTTTCTTTTTCTTCTTTTTGTGTTTCATCGAAATTGACACGTCCATGATTGACAGATACTTGCGGTTGTATTGCTCTGCGAATTCATTCGCCTGTAGTGTCAACTCGGAAAGCTCGCTAGCATTCAGCTCATTTGTTGAGGTTACTAGATAAGGGGGATGAGGGTTATAGCGTATACCGAGTTTGTCGGCGTTTATCTGATAGTTTGATCCAGGAAGTAGTTGGAGCGGATATACTGAGATGTGGCCGAGATTTCTGGAGCCAACAAACTCTATAGTGTCGAATAGTTTTTCTGAATTGTCTCCAGGTAACCCAGCTATAATGCCTATGTCGACTCTGATGCCTCGCTCACGTAGAAGCCTGCATCCATCAACAAATTTGTCTCTAACGAGAGACCTGCTCATCAATTTCAAGACATCGCTGTCGCTCGATTGTAAGCCAACCTCTACTGAAACTATATTCGCTTCAGAAAACGCATCTGCCATGCCTTCATCTATAATTTCAGCTCGAGCTTCTACGTGAAATGAAATGCTCTTGTCTGCGTTTACTTCATTGATTAGTCTACAAATCTTGATGCATCTATCTTTGGGTAAGTTAAAAGTAGGGTCTAGGAAGTAGGCATCGCTTACCCCGGCCGCCTTAATAGAATTTAGATCAGCGTTCACACGATCCATGGAGTAGTATCTCATTCCTCCATATCCTTTCCCGTACATACAAAAACTACAGGAAAAAGGGCAGCCTCTCATGGACTCAAGGTCTACCCACGAACCCTTGCTCAGCTTCAGTGAGCTATCAGAGAACGGCGATGGTATCTCGTCAAGGTTATCGACAGTTGGCGCTGGGCTTTTGGAGTAGTGCTTGTGGTTGGAAGCGCGGCTACAAAGCATGCCATCGATGCTCTCGTTGAAGGAGGGGTCAGAATCGAGCTTTCCAAGGAGGTCGGTGAATGCAATTTCACCTTCTCCTGTGCATATCCAATCAGCATTGAAATTGTTCAAAGCGTTTTGCGTCTCAAACGCGACTTCGGGGCCACCTAAGACGATTTTTGTTGAAGGCCGTTTGTTCTTTATCAAATTGCAAACTAGCTTGGTTTCTAGATGGTTCCAAACGTATACCGAAAATGCCACAATTTCCGGATTAAAACTCGAAATGTGGTTGGCAATATCTTCCGTTGTTGTTAAAGATGAAATTTGATTTTCATCAATGATTGTATGGATGTCCTTTGCAGGTCTAACCTTTTTTGCGTAAGAGGATAGAAGCGCGGCAGGCATGTTTGGTCTTAGAAAGCGGGAGTCCTTCTGTTCGCTAATGGGGTGTAGAAGCGCGTATACAATTTCCATATTCTTTCCGCTAATAAGTTTAAGGTCTGCCTAGGTTGCTCATGAGTATACTGGCTGAAGCCTCACGATCGTTGTTCCGAGGCTTTTCACTGTGTTGGAATTCAAATATTGTTTGTGTATTGATTGGTATGATGCGGTTTCTGTTAACTTATACAGAACAGCCAGATTCTTTCCGGGCGCGTTCTTAGCGTGCCAGCGATAGAGCTTTTCGTCTGGTTTGGTCGGCGGTATTACGCCCCCCTCCAAAAGGATGGTTGTGGAGGTCTTGCGATTTGCAAAAATTGGGTTCAAGAAGGCCAATTCAGTGTCCTTTCAGAGTGCAGCTGATATATCCATAACATCTCTGGCACAAAGTTTATGTTACCAGGCTAAGAGTTGGCAAGTGGGTTTATATAGAGATGCCACACCATGGGGCGCTTAAGCTCTCCCTTGCGGAGTAATAAAAATGGCTTACTTGGGCTTTGCACAGGTTGGCTGATGCCATAGTAAGGGGGAAAGATTTTACCGTTTTTGAAATGCCCGGGAACTATCCCCAAATCCCCCGGTCAGAGTATACAGATTTCATGACTCTCTCCTCATGACTGCTTTAGCCTCGACATTGATCGGGGCTTTTTATTGGCTGAAGTAAAAGCTGGAGGGAAATGGTGATCAAAAATCGAACAGGTGGCGGATGGGCCTATGGTGTCCCACTGGCTTGTTTGGCAGCGTCTTCAACCTGCCGTAGCTCCTCCTGAGACAACTCCCCATAGAACCTGGGATATGGCCAACCGTAACCCCAACGGAACTTGGTCGGCAGGAAAGGCGTCCCACCCACGCGAACCCCGGCAAGCATCAGTAGGGCGATTTCCTCTTCGCCCACCTTCTCCACGCAGGCCTTGAGGGCAAAATCGGCATCTTCGCGTTCTTTGTAGGTGCCACCCTTCCAGTAGGCGTAGTCATGTTCAGTGCAGCATTGCAGCCACAGCTGGCGTTGTTCCAAGGTTCCATCTGGAAATGCACTACAGCCGTCGCTTGTGAATGGCTTCAGCTTTGCGTCTGACGCCAACACTGAGCCGGACAGTAGAGTCAAAAAGGTGAACAGTTTCATGGCTATGAGGCAATCATGCCGACCAACATAGTGTTTTGAACCGGAGGAAGGAGAAAAAGCCAACGCTAACCAAGATCCAGTTCTAACCCTCTGGCTCGACTTCCACAGCCTTCTCCCGGTCAGCCTTGGCTACATAGCGGGGCTTCTTCCTGGGATTCAGCTTGGCTTTGGCCTTTTTCAGCTTCTTCTCGAATATCTGTTTGGCCTTCTTGCGGCGATTCATGACGTGGCCCGTTGGAAGGTGGGTATATGGAGGTGTTGAATTTGGGCGGCAACCGTCAGGCTACCTGCCCAAACCGTCCCTCAAGATACCGAATAATATCCCCGGACTCATACATCCAGCGGGACTCCCCGGAAGCCTCCTCAATCCGCAAACAAGGCACCTTCAACCGTCCGCCGCCAGCAACCAGCTCACCCCGAGCCGTATCACAGCGTTTGGCATCCCGAGTCTCAATCGCCAGGGACTGCCGCTTAATCGCCCGACGCACCTTCACACAAAAAGGACACGCCTTGTACTGATACAGGGTCAACCCGCTGGTCTGGGCATCCAGCTGCTTCTGGGCGTCCATATCCCGCTTTATCCCACGAGGGGTAAACACCCAGTCAAAGAACAGAATCAGGGAACCAAGGATGGCGCGTACGATAACCATGGGCGAAGTCTCCGGTCTGAAGTCGGAGCGATAGACTCTGTGGCCTATAGAGTCGTGCGCTCTATGGCTCTGCAGCCTATGCAATCCGGGGAAGATGGTGGGCCCTCACGGACTTGAACCGTGGACCTATCGATTATGAGTCGAGTGCTCTAACCAGCTGAGCTAAGGGCCCCAAGAGAAGTGTTTTAACAACGGGGCGCATTATAAAGCTCCCCGTTGTCTCGCGCCAGCCTGAATTTAACTGGCGACTGTGCGAGCTTAGGGTTGCTCGTCGATAAAACCACGCAGGTGGTCAGAGCGGCTTGGGTGGCGCAGCTTGCGCAGTGCCTTGGCTTCAATCTGACGAATACGCTCACGGGTTACGTCGAACTGCTTGCCCACTTCCTCAAGGGTGTGGTCGGTGTTCATGTCGATACCGAAGCGCATGCGCAGGACTTTTGCTTCGCGGGCGGTGAGGCCGGCCAGTACTTCCTTGGTGGCTTCTTCCAGGCCTTGTGAGGTGGCGGATTCCACGGGAGAGGTAATGGTGTTGTCTTCGATAAAGTCGCCCAGGTGCGAATCTTCGTCGTCGCCGATGGGGGTCTCCATGGAGATGGGTTCCTTGGCGATCTTCAGCACCTTGCGCACCTTGTCTTCCGGCATGTCCATGCGTTCGCCCAGTTCTTCCGGCGTTGGCTCGCGACCCATTTCCTGCAGCATCTGGCGAGAGACACGGTTGAGCTTGTTGATGGTCTCTATCATGTGCACCGGAATACGAATGGTGCGTGCCTGGTCGGCAATGGAGCGAGTAATCGCCTGGCGAATCCACCAGGTGGCGTAAGTGGAGAACTTGTAGCCGCGACGGTATTCGAACTTGTCCACGGCCTTCATCAGACCGATGTTGCCCTCCTGGATCAGGTCCAGGAACTGCAGGCCGCGGTTGGTGTATTTTTTCGCGATTGAGATCACCAGACGCAGGTTTGCCTCAACCATTTCTTTTTTGGCGCGGCGTGCACGGGCTTCGCCGATGGACATACGGCGGTTGATCTCTTTAATAGAAGCCAGTTCGAGTTGGGCTTCTTCCTCAATCTGCTTTAGTTTGCGCTGAGCGCGCAGAATTTCGTCGCGCACCGGTCTGATGCTGTCAGAATAATCGCGCTTTTTGGCAATGATGTTGGGAATCCAGTCTTCCTTAATTTCGTTGCCGGGAAATTCTTTGATAAAGGTCTTGCGCGGCATTTTGCCTTTTCTGACGCACAGTTCCATGATGCGGCGCTCTTCGGCGCGAACACGATCAAGGACGCCGCGAATGCCGTTGTACATGGGGTCGAACTGGCGCGGAGGCAGCTTGAAGTACTTAAAGGTCTCGCCCACGGCTTCCATGGCGGCACCGGCTTCTTTGCTGTCGCGACCGTGCTGTTCCAGTGCGGCGGTAACGGCAGCCAGTTGCTCGGCCAGTTCACCAAAGCGCTGCTTGGCTTCTTCCGGGTCGACGCCGCTGGAGTTTTCGTCATCGTCATCGTCGGAGTTGTCGTCAGACTCGTCGGACTCTTGCGCTTGAGATTCTGCGGCTGCCGCTGCTTGCTGCATTGCGGAGGGAACATCTTCGGCGGGGTCGAGCCAGCCGGCGATAACGTCTGGCATGCGACGTTCTTCCTGTTCGATCAGGTTGTACTCATCGATCAGGGTTTGTACGGTGCCAGGCCAGTAAGACATGGCGTGCATCAGTTCGCGAGTACCTTCTTCGATGCGTTTGGCGATGGCAATTTCACCTTCGCGGGTCAGCAGCTCGACGGTGCCCATTTCGCGCATGTACATGCGCACGGGGTCAGTGGTGCGACCGGCTTCGGTCTCTACCGCGGCCAGGGCGGCGGCGGCTTCGGCAGCGGCGATTTCATCAGCGGAAGAATCGCCGTCAGCCATCAGCAGGGTATCGGCATCCGGGGCAGTCTCAAATACCTGGATGCCCATATCGTTGATCATCTGGATGATGTCTTCCACCTGATCCGGATCGGAAATATCCTCAGGCAGGTGATCGTTCACCTCGGCATAGGTCAGGTAACCCTGCTCCTTACCGCGGGCGATCAATTCTTTGATACGTGACTGTTGCTGGGCGTTATCAGACATTCGGGACCCTGTAAACTGGCTGGTGAATCCGGGGGACGGAAAAAGGCGGAATTATAGCCCATATATTGCCCCAGGTTCTAGAAATTCAAGTGCTTAAGGCGATTTTTTATACATCCTGGTTTGGTGCTGCCCAAATGGGCTGGTTTTTTGGGGGCGGGCCCCGAATTTAGCGGCCTTTGGCCTGGTTTTGAGTGTGGAAGTCCCGAATCTGTTGTTTCTCAGATTCACTCAGTTCATTAAAGTTCTTACGACTGAGTTTTTCCAGTTCCGCTTTTTGACGATCCTGTTGCAAGCGATCCTCCAGGCGGGTGATGGTGTCGAGATATTCCTGGCGGCCATCGTAGCTTTCCGCCTGTCGGGCATGGCTGATCAGGTCGGTGGCCGCAAGTTGTGCCAGCGCTTCGGTGGCGGCGGCGCCCTTGCTGCCGCGCCAATGGCCCAGGATACGCGACAGGTTGTAGTTGGGGCGCTGGCGGAGCAGGGCCAGGAGTTCCGTGAAAACCACCAGATCTTCCTGCTCGCTGGCGCTGATTTCGGGGATGTCCGGCGTGCTGGGGGCCAGCTCCGGATGTTGCAGCAATATTGCACAGAGGAGTTTGGTTGGTGGCAGATGCAGGGGGCCGCGATATTGTGGGGTGCCTGCTTTCGGTGCCTCTGCGGGTCCAGCCTCCAGGTAATCGGGGTAGTAACCGCTGCCGGAGTTTTCCGGCTCCATGGGGGCGCTCTGGAAGTCCGGGTCGGTATGCTGCGGACTCGTTGAGTGGCTCTTATGTTCCGTGGGCTCTGGCGGTCTTGGTTTTGGCTCAGTCGGTCTCGCCTCCGGCGGTGCTTCTACCAGCTCCATCAGTGTATCCAGGGGTAAGCCGGTGCGCTGCGCCAGGTTGGCAAACATCAGTTCGCGAAAAATACCTGCGGGTAATTGATGCAGTAAGGGTGCGGCGCGTTTGCTCAGGCGTGCGCGTCCTTCCATCGATTGGATGTCGATACCGTCGGAGACACTGTCGAACAAAAAGTCTTCCAGCGGCACCGCCATGTCGATCATGCCGGTAAATTTCTCCGCGCCCACTTGCCGAACCAAGGTGTCCGGGTCTTCGCCTTCGGGCAGGAACAGGAATTTGACCTGACGTCCGTCCTGCATCGAGGACAGTGAGTTTTCCAGGGCGCGTTGGGCGGCATTGCGGCCGGCGGCGTCACCATCGAAACAGAAGACCACTTCCTGGGTGTACTTAAAGGCGCGGGCAAGGTGGTCCTCGCCACAAGCGGTGCCCAGTGTAGCCACGCCATAGCGAATACCGAACTGGGCCAGGGCCACTACATCCATATAGCCTTCCACCACCAGCAGTCGCGGCAGTTGGCGATGGGCGTTGCGGGCTTCAAACAGGCCGTAGAGTTCTTTGCCTTTATGGAACACCGGTGTTTCCGGTGAGTTCAGGTATTTGGGTTTGTCGTCCCCCAGCACCCGGCCGCCAAAACCGATAACCCGGCCGCGGGTGTCGCGGATGGGGAACATGATGCGATTACGGAAGCGATCATAGCGGCGTTTGTCTTCCGGTCGCTCGATCAGCATGCCGCCTTCGGCCAGCAGATGTTTGTCTTCTTCGGTCAGGCCAAGGGCTTTCATCAGGTTATCCCAGCCGGGCGGGGCGTAACCAATACCGAAGTCTCGAGCAATTTCGCCGCTAAGGCCTCGCTGTTTAAGGTAGTTAACGGCGTGTTGGCGCGCTGGACTGTGCCGTAACTGCTGGCGATAAAAGGCGTCTGCTTTTTCCAGCACCTCGTAGAGCGTGCGTCTTTCTTTTTGGCGGGGGGAGTCTTCCCGGGCTTCCCGCGGGACTTCCACGCCGGCCATTTTGGCCAGCTCTTCCACAGCCTGGGGAAAGCTCAGGCGATCGTGTTCCAGCACAAAACCCAGGGCGGTACCACTGGCGCCGCAGCCAAAGCAGTAATAGAACTGCTTGTTGGGGCTGACGGTAAATGACGGGGTTTTTTCGTCGTGGAATGGGCAGCAGGCGCTGTAATTTTTGCCGGATTTTTTCAGTTTTACGCGCGCATCCACCACGTCGACAATGTCGATGCGGTCCAGCAAATCATCGATAAACGCTTGGGGGATCAGGCCGGCCATGAGTCCAGTCTACTTGCAACCGGCGTCGGCCACTAGTGCTTGTGGCCGCTGCCCGTTTGGTAATCAGCCGAGTTTGGTTTTTACGATTTTACTGACAGCGCCCATATCGGCACGCCCTTGGATCTGTGGCTTGATGATACCCATGACCTTGCCCATGTCGCGTGCGCTTTCGGCGCCGGTGCTGGCAATGGCATCGGTAACAATCTGCTCGATTTCAGCTTCGCTCAGGGCGGCGGGCAGAAATTCCTGAATGACGGCCATTTCCTGCTTTTCGATCGCAGCCAGTTCGTCGCGGCCGGCATCTTCGTACTGGGTAATGGAATCGCGACGCTGTTTGCACATTTTATCCAGAATCACCAGCAGGCGAGCGTCGTCGACTTCAATGCGTTCGTCGACCTCAATGCGTTTGATCTCAGCCTGAATCATGCGAATGGTACCCAGGCGCTCTTTTTCCTTGGCGCGCATGGCGGCTTTCATGGCATCTTTGATTTCATTTTTAAGGGACATGTCTGGTTCCTTTCCTTTCAATGGCACCGAAGCTAAAAACACAACAACACCGCGGGCACTAGGTGCCGGCAGTGTCTGGTGAATTGCAAGAGGAGTTAGGCAGTGGCGGGCGGGGTGTTGCGAGCCCTGTGCTCTAATTCCGAAGCGCGCTAAGTCGGGCTCCCGGCCTTTAGGCGGGAACGGTCAACTTAGTAGAGGCGCTGAAACTTGCGGGATTCGCGCTGAACTTTCTTGGCGTGACGCTTAACAGCGGCAGCAGCAGCGCGCTTACGAACGGTGGTTGGCTTTTCGTAGAATTCGCGACGACGAACTTCAGCCAGGATACCGGCTTTTTCACAAGAACGCTTGAAGCGACGCAGAGCGATATCGAATGGCTCGTTTTCTTTAAGTTTTACTGAAGGCATCTGTTTACCTGTTAAATTGTCAATTCACCGTGAGAAGCACGCCGGGTCCAGTGATGGCCCTGCCCTTGTATATAAAGAAGAGGGCGCCAATGGTCGATCCCGTGGGTGATTCTCATAATCCAAGGGGCGCAAATTCTATACATAACGTAGGAGGACTGCAACCAGGGGTTGTCAGGAAAATGGGCCTTTCGTGAAATTCCCGATACCTGGCTGAAATTTGTGCGAATTTGGCAGAAAGACTGCACAATTGCGGTCATTTGGCTGGCTCACTGCCCTGGGACTGATTTATTATGCCGCCCCCGTGGTGATTCGGCTCGCAATAGCGCCTGTCGTTATTCATCTATAGTTATGAATTGCCTGACTACACCATTGAAACAGGGTCATAGGTGCCACATTATGCGCGTTCTCGGTATTGAAACCTCCTGCGACGAAACCGGTATCGCTCTCTACGACAGTGACAAGGGCTTGCTGGGCCACCGCCTCTATAGCCAGATTGCGGTCCATAGCGAGTACGGCGGCGTGGTGCCGGAATTGGCTTCCAGGGACCATGTCCGCAAGACCCTGCCTTTAATTAACGGCGTGTTGGCGGACACCGGGCTGACCAAGCAAGATATAGATGCGGTCGCTTATACCGCGGGGCCAGGCTTGGTTGGGGCATTGATGGTTGGGGCCTGCATCGGCCGCTCTTTGGCCTATAGCCTTGGGGTTCCCGCCGTTGGAGTCCACCATATGGAGGGGCACCTGCTGGCGCCCATGCTGGAGGAAGAGCCTCCAGAGTTCCCGTTTGTGGCGCTGCTGGTTTCAGGTGGCCATACCCAGCTGGTGCAGGTGGAAGGTATTGGCCACTACCAGTTGCTGGGTGAGTCCCTCGACGATGCTGCCGGCGAAGCCTTCGACAAGGCGGCAAAAATGCTGGATCTCGATTACCCGGGTGGCCCGCAGGTGGCCAAACTGGCGCAGCAGGGCGACCCTGATCGTTTTACCTTTCCCCGACCAATGGTGGATCGTCCGGGGCTGGACTTCAGCTTTAGTGGGCTAAAGACCTATACCCTGAATACGGTCACCGAGCATGCACTGGAAAATGGTCTGCCGGATGATCAGACCTGTGCGGATATCGCCTGTGCCTTCCAGGAGGCGGTGGTAGACACCTTGGTGATCAAGTGTCGCCGAGCCCTGCAGCAGGTGGGCTACAAGACCCTCGTTATTGCCGGCGGGGTGTCTGCCAATACCCGCCTGCGTGAGCGGCTGGAGGCGGCTCTGGCGAAAATTGGCGCACGAGTCTTCTACGCGCGTCACGAATTCTGCACCGATAACGGCGCCATGATTGCCTACGCCGGTTGTCAGCGCCTGCTCGCTGGCCAGGGTGAGGATTTGGGGGTGCAGGCCCGGCCCCGCTGGCCTCTGGATTCCCTGCAGCCTCTAAATCCCTAACCCGCTATAGCTTGCTGACCCCCTATGGACATTGTTTATATTCGCGACTTACGCCTGGATACCACCATTGGTATTTATGACTGGGAGCGCCGTGTGCGCCAAACGCTTTGCATTGATCTGGAGATGGCCACTGATATCCGCAAGGCTGCGGCAACAGACGATATTCAGTATGCACTGGATTACGGGGCGGTGAGCCAGCGTATCTTGGCGTTGGCGGAAAACAATCAGTTTGAATTGATTGAGGGTCTGGCGGAAGCGATCTGCAAGTTGGTGCAGGACGAATTCTCGGTCCCCTGGGTTCGGCTCCGGCTGGGCAAGCCGGGAGCGGTTCCCCAGGCAGCGGATGTGGGGCTGATGATTGAGCGTGGAGATCGAGGCTGATATGGCGATGGTATTTCTGGGCCTGGGTAGCAATACCGAGGCGCAAAAACACATCGTTGCCGGCCTCGACGCTTTGAGTGAGCGTTTTGGCCCTCTGGGAATCTCACGTGTCTTTGAAAGCGAAGCGGTGGGTTTTGCCGGCGACAACTTTCTTAATCTGGTGGTGAGCTTGGAGACACAGTTGTCCGTTGGTCAATTGTCGGCGGTGCTGAAAGCCATTGAGGACGATAATGGTCGCCGGCGGGGAGATCCCAAGTTCAGTGGTCGCAGCCTGGACATCGATATCCTGACCTATGATCAGTGTTGCGGAATTATTGACGGCGTGGTGCTGCCTCGCGATGAGGTGGAAACCAATGCGTTTGTGCTCTGGCCTCTGTCCGAACTTGCGCCCGGCGGGCTGCATCCCCGCAGTGGCCGTACCTATGCCAGCCTCTGGCAGGGGTATGACCGGGATCAGAAACTCTGGCCGGTGGCGTTCAGCTGGCAGGGTAGGGAAATCTCAGCGCCCTGAGCAAGCGAGCGTTAGTGGGCCAGTTTCGCGCAGCTCACACAGTGTTGAGTTTCCGGTAACACCTTGAGGCGTTCTTTGCCGATAGCATGGCCGCAGTTTACGCAGATGCCGTAACCCGCGCTGCCGATCTTCCTCAGTACCTGATCAATTTGCATCAGCTCATTGGCGGTGCGGCTGGCAATGGCTTCCAGTACTTCGTCGTTTTCTCTTTCCTGGGCTTGTTCCGACCAGTCATGGCTGTGGCTTTTTTGTAAGTCCACTTCCAGGGCGCTGAGTCGCTGAGTCAGTTCGAACTGGCGTTGTAGTAAAGTCCGGCGAATTTGTGATTGGGTCATAGGCTAATCGTTGGCTTAAAACATCGGTTTTTTATGAGTTATCGCATTATGGTGGCAACCGACGCGAGGTTTTTTGAGCTGGATCAACCAAAAGGGGTATTGCAGGAATAGGATTCACCGTAGCAGCGCGCGCGGCGCGCCACATCGGGGGCTTTTGTGGTTTAACCCTGGTCGCGCTCAGAGCGCGCTGCTACGGGTGTGTGGGCGAAATTGGGCGGTAGGCGGCAGAAAGGGAAGGGCTGCACAGTAAGTCGGTAAGAATGCAGAGGCCGGAGGGGCCGGCCTCTGTACGCTTAAAGCCTTATCAGCTCTTCAGCTTTTTGTACTGCATGCGATGAGGTTGTGCATCTTCGCCCTTACGGGCAACCAGATCTTCGTGGTACTCAGTGTAGTTGCCTTCAAAGAACTCGATGCTGCCGTCATCCTCGTAGGCCAGGATGTGAGTGGCAACTCGGTCCAGGAACCAGCGGTCGTGTGAGATCACCAGGGCGCAGCCGGGGAAGGTCAGCAGCGCTTCTTCCAGGGCGCGCAGGGTTTCCACGTCCAGGTCGTTTGAGGGTTCGTCCAACAGCAAGACATTGGCGCCCTGCTTGAGGGTGTTGGCCAGGTGCAAGCGACCGCGCTCACCGCCGGAGAGCTCGCCCACACGCTTCTGCTGGTCGGAGCCCTTGAAGTTAAAGCGGCCCACGTAGCTGCGCGAGCTGACCTCATAGTTGCCGATGCGAATGATGTCCTGCCCCTCGGAGACTTCTTCCCATACGGTTTTGTTGTCGTCGAGGTGTTCACGGCTCTGCTCCACGAACCCGACCTGTACGGTTTCACCGATTTCGATGTCGCCACTATCGGGTTGTTCCTTACCGGAGATCATGCGGAACAGGGTTGACTTACCGGCACCGTTGGCGCCGACAATACCGACAATGGCGCCCTTGGGAATGGAGAAGCTGAGGTCTTCAAACAACAGACGGTCATCGTAGCTCTTGGTGACATTGTTGAAGTTGATGACCTTGTCGCCCAGGCGCTCGCCGGGTGGAATATAGATTTCGTTGGTTTCGTTGCGGGTCTGGAATTCCTGAGATTGCATCTCTTCAAAGCGAGCCAGACGCGCCTTGTTCTTGGCCTGACGCCCCTTGGGGTTCTGGCGCACCCATTCCAGTTCGGCTTTGATGGCTTTCTGGTGAGAGGCTTCTGAGCGCTTTTCCTGCTCCAGGCGAGCTTCTTTCTGCTCCAGCCAACTGGAGTAGTTGCCTTCGTAGGGGATGCCGTGTCCACGGTCCAGTTCCAGAATCCAGCCGGCGGCATTGTCGAGGAAGTAGCGATCGTGGGTAATGGCGACGACGGTGCCGGGGAAGTCCACCAGGAAGCGCTCCAGCCAGTAGACAGATTCGGCATCCAGGTGGTTGGTGGGTTCGTCCAGCAGCAGCATGTCCGGGCGGGACAGCAGCAGGCGGCACAGTGCCACACGGCGGCGTTCACCGCCGGAGAGTTTGGTGACATCGGCATCCCAGGGCGGCAGGCGCAGGGCGTCGGCAGCCGCTTCGAGCTTGTGATCCAGATTGTGGGCATCCCAGGCCTGGATAATGTCTTCGAGCTGGCTCTGCTTTTTGGCCAGGGCGTCAAAGTCGGCGTCCGGTTCGGCGTAGTCGGCAAACACCTGATCCAGAGCGGCCATGGCATCCAGCGCTTCGCGTACGCCATCTTCGACATTGCCGCGCACGTCCTTTTCCGGGTCGAGCTGAGGCTCCTGGGGCAGGTAACCCACTTTGATGCCGGGCATCGGGCGGGCTTCGCCGTTGTAGTCGGTATCGACACCAGCCATGATGCGCAGCAGCGTCGATTTACCCGCACCGTTAAGGCCAAGCACACCAATTTTGGCCCCAGGGAAGAAAGAAAGGGAGATATCTTTCAGGATTTCGCGTTTTGGGGGGACGACCTTGCCCACCCGGTTCATGGAGTAAACGTACTGTGCCATATGGCTGGTAACCTCAAATGGAAAGCTAAAAAACTAAAAGAAGCGTTCTGCGGTAAATGGCGGCAAGTTTCGGCAAAAGCGGCAATGGAGTCAATCATCTGGCGGACGTTTTTAAGAGCTAAATGGAAGGATCTCGGCAATCGATAGATGACTTTTCTATAAAGTTGAATTGCGCGCCACCGCAGCGTCGATATCACCCTATACTATTTGAAAGGCCGATCATAAGAACGCGACAAGGGAGGAAGTGGATGTCAGACAAGCCGGTTTCCCGAAGCCCCCAGTCCGACTCTGCGACGGCCGCCCCTGCTGATAAAAAGGACTCTGGCGGGTCCAAGGCCAAAACCTCTAACACTGCCCCGCAGGCAGACCCCTCCTGGGCTGATGTCAGCCGCGTACTCAGCGACGAATCCGAGCTTCACCAGGGCCAGGTGGACTCGACTGATCCCGGTTTTTTACTGTCTCAGGTGGCTGACCGCCTCAGCGATATGGTGCTGGGGGTGGGGATTGATGGCAGCCTCTACTATGTCGGACCCTCCGTCGAGAATGTACTCGGCTACACCGCTGAAGTCTTCAAGCGACTATACAACCATGCAATGACTTACGCCGATGACAGCCGTTTTCGGGTGGTGCAGCGTTTTGTATCGAACCAGCTCAGGCAGTTATCGGCTGCAGAGCTGGTCTCCAAGGGGACCTCGCCGGAAACCCTGGTAGTGAATCACCGCGACGGGTTTCGCGTGACGCTTCAGGTTCAATGTGTTCCCTCTCTGGACGACCACGGGCAGTTACAGGGCGCGATCTGTATCTGCAGAGACGTCAGCACCCGCAAGCAGAATCTGGAGGCCATGGCTCTGGCGGCCAAGGTGTTTGAAAACAGCCTGACGGCCATTTATATCACCAATACCCAGGGCAAGATTGTGCAGGTGAATCAGGCCTTTTCCCGCCTTACCGGCTACAGCGTTGAGGAGGCAGTGGGACAGTCGCCCCAGCTGATGGACGTTGAGCGTTATGCCTCCTCTTATTTCAAATCCATCAGCGACAGTCTTGAGCGCAAGGACTTCTGGGAAGGAGAAATTCAGCATCGCCGTAAAGACGGGCAGGTGTTCCCGGCGTGGGTCGCGATTACCGTTCTTCGTGATATCAATCGCAAGGTCATCAACACCATCAGCTACTTTTCCGACATTACGGAAAAAAAGAACAGCGAAAACCGCATTCAGCGCCTCGCGTATTTTGACCCGCTGACGAGTCTGCCCAACCGCAGTCTGTTTTCTGATCGGCTGGGGCAGGCGATCAATCGCGCCAAACGCAAAAGTGGCCAGGTGGCGTTGCTGTTTCTCGATCTGGATCGCTTTAAATCCATCAACGATACACTGGGGCACGCTTTAGGAGATGCGTTGCTGCACCAGGTGGGGCAGCGGCTGCGCGATTGCGTGCGCAATGAGGACACCATCGCGCGCATGGGCGGCGATGAGTTTACTGTGATTCTGGGCGACCTGCAGGATCGTACTCAGGCGGTGACAACGGCGGCGCACGTGGCAGAGAAAATCAAACACGCCTTGTCGGAGCCTTTTGTGATTCGCAATCGCGAAGTCTTCACGGGTGCGAGCACCGGTATCTCGTTTTATCCATCCGACGGCAGTGAGCCCAAAACGCTGTTGCAAAATGCGGATACCGCGATGTATCACGCCAAGGAAGTGGGCAAGAACAACTACCAGTTTTATACCGAGGCGATGAACGCCAAAGCCAAGGCGCGCCTGAATATGGAAAACTCTCTGCATCAGGCCGTCAAGGAGATGCAGTTTGAGCTTTATTACCAGCCGATTCTCAGCGCGGAAGATGGTGAGCCCACGGCCATGGAAGCGCTGTTGCGTTGGCAGCATCCCGAAAAAGGGTTGATCATGCCGAGCCAGTTTATCGAGATTGCCGAGGAGTCCGGTCTGATACGCCCGCTTGGCAATTGGGTGCTGCGCGAGGCCTGCGCCCAGTGGGTGCGCTGGCATCAGCAGGGGGTGCAGCCACCCAGAGTGGCCGTCAATGTATCGGCGAAACAGTTTGTCGGCGGCTACATTATTCAGACATTGCGGGATATTCTGAAAACCACTGAGATGCGCGCCGACGCCATCGAATTGGAGCTGACGGAAAGCACCCTGATGCACGACCATGTCTTCAGCGCCGAAATGCTGGATGAAATGAAACGCATGGGGGTGAGCATTTCGATTGATGACTTTGGTACCGGTTATTCCTCCCTTAACTACCTCAAGCGTTTTCCCGTCGACAATCTCAAGGTTGACCGCAGCTTTATCGAGGGGCTGCCCTCCAACGAGGATCAGCGCATTATTCAGGCCATTGTCGCCCTGGCCAAAAGCCTGGATCTGAAAGTCATTGCTGAGGGCATTGAAAATCCCATGCAGCTCGAATTTGTGCAAAACATCGGCTGCGACGAAGTGCAGGGTTATCTGCTCAGTGAGCCCGTGAGGGCTCAGCAAGTGCCCTGGCAGCCCAGTGCGCAAAGCGCAATATAATCCATCTGCTACGCAATATAATCAATTGGCCAAAATCTGACAGCTGCTAACATGAGCGGCTAAGCTGTTCAATACTTATACAGTTAAGCGGCAGCCACCCAATAAGGGCGACAGAGCCCCATAATCACAACGGAGGTTATTCAGATGGCCCTAGACAAGCAAATTGCAGATACCGAAGACGCGCGCGAAATCGCGAACATGATCGCCAAGGCCCGTGTGGCCCAGGCCCAGATCGAGAATTACACTCAAGAACAGGTCGATGAGCTGATCAAGGCCATGGTCTGGTCCTGCTGCCAGCCGGGCGTGGCGGAAGAAATTGCCCAGCACACCCTCGACGAAACCCAGCTGGGTGACTACAACGGCAAATTCCTCAAGATCAACACCAAAACCCGCGCCGCGCTGATGGACATCATCGACGACATTTCCGTGGGTGTGATCGAAGAAGACACCGAGCGCAATATCATCAAAATTGCAAAGCCGGTTGGCGTGATTGGCGCTTTGTCGCCATCCACCAATCCCGAAGCCACCCCGGTCATCAAGGGCATTAACGCGGTGAAAGGCCGCAATGCCATCATTGTGGCGCCACACCCCCGCGCCAAACTGACCAATAAGATGATCGTCGATAAGATGCGCGCAGCGCTGGAGGCCATGGGTGCACCGGCGGATCTGGTGCAGGCGATTGAGCTGCCGTCGCTGGAGAAAACCAACGAGCTGATGAAACAGTGCGACCTGATTCTGGCGACCGGTGGCCCGGCCATGGTTAAGTCTGCCTACTCCAGTGGCACTCCGGCTCTGGGAGTGGGTGCGGGTAACGCGGTGATCACTGTGGACGAAACTGCCAACCTCGACGAAGCTGCTGAGAAGATCCGTATCTCCAAGACCTTGGACCTGGCCGCCTCCTGCTCTTCCGATAACTCGGTTATTGCCGTGGAAGCCATCTACGAACAGCTGCTGGAAAAACTGATTGCCCAGGGCGGATACCTGGCTTCTGAAGAGGACTACCGCAAAATCGCCGATGTGCTCTGGGAAGACGGCGCCCTTAATACCAAGGCGGTGGTTCTGAAGCCTCAGGTACTGTGTGAGCTGGCAGGTGTGGACATCCCGGAAGACCGCTTGTTTATTATCATGCCTGAAACCGGCACTGGTCCGGAGCACCCATACTCCGGCGAGAAGCTGTCGGTCATCATGGCGTTCTATAAGGTCAAGGATATCGACGAAGCCGTGGCCCTGACCAATGAAATCCAGGCCTACCAGGGCATGGGGCATTCCTGCGGTATCTACTCCAACAATGACGAGCACATTCTGAAGTTGGGCATGGGCACCAAGACCTCGCGGGTTATGGTCAACCAGCCACAGGCGCCGTCCAACTCCGGCAACCTGTGGAATGGCATGCGCCAGACCTTCTCGCTGGGTTGTGGCACCTGGGGCGGCAACTCCACCAATGAGAACATCAACTGGAAGCATCTGGTGAATATCACCTGGATCTCCAAGCCGCTGGCCACTCCCAAGGTATTGCCCGCCGATGAGGTGCTGTTTGGGGATGTTATCAACAAGCTCAAGTAATTCGGCTCACGCCAACCCCTAAACGCAAGACCACCTTAAAGCCCGCTTCCGTGCGCTGCTCACCAACGAGTTATTTGGAAGCGGGCTTTCTTTTTTTGATACCAAATTCCCTGGAGATGTCGCCTTTCAGTGTCTAGAATGCTCGCCCGGTAGGTGAAACTGTGGTGAGGGGGACAGACAATGGCCATCAGCGACTATTTTGTAGAACAGGGTTCCGGTGACCCAATCGTCTTTATTCACGGCTCATTTGCCAATACCTCTACCTGGAAGCAGATTGTGGCGGAGCTGGCCGGCGACTATCACTGTATCTGCATCAAGCAGCCCGGCCACGGTGGCGCGCCTGATCCGGACGATTTCGACGCCCCCAGTGTGGAAACCGAAGTGAAGATCGTTGAACAGGTGGTTCAGCATTTGGGGCTCGGCCCTATTCATCTGGTGGCCCACTCCTATGGCGGTGTTGTGGCTACGGCGCTGGCACTCAAAGGCAGTGTGGATATTCGTCTGTTGACTCTGTTCGAACCGGTAACCACCGGCGTGCTGGAAGTCTCCGGTCAAGAGGAGGAGGCCGAGGCGGTGCGGCAATTCTGCCTGGGATACCGAGCCGCGGTTGCCGGCGGAGAGCAATACGCCTGCCGCCGGGTGATCGATTTTTGGGGTGGCGAAGGCCTGTTCGAGCCCATGCCCGAGTTTATCAAGGAGGCCATGGAGCCGCTGACGCCCCACAATATTCGCCATTGGGACCTCTGCCAGAAACTCAAACACCCGATTGAGGAGTATGCTGGCTTCCAGGCGCCCGTGCGGGTGGTGTGCGGTGATCAATCCAATCCGATTCTTCGCACTATCGCTGCCTGCCTGCAACAACATTTTCCCGACGCCCGTACCGACATCATCTCCGGCGCCACCCACTTTCTGGCCACCAGTCACTGGCAAGAGTGCCTTGAACATATCAGGCAACAAGAAGCTCGAAACCTTTAAGCCTGTTATCGATGTTTACTCTTTCGGTATTGATCCGGCGATAAACCGATAACCTTCTTAAACAGTCGCGAGAAGTAATAGGCATCGTCATACCCCAAGCTCGCCGCCACTTGCTTGACCGACTGCGTGCTGGAGTCGAGCAGGTAGCAGGCGTGTTGCATCTTCAAGTTGATAAAAAACTGAATCGGTGAATGGCCCGTTAACGCCTTAAAACGCTTGGAAAAATGATACTTGGAGAGCTTGCTGTGGGCGGCCAGGGAATCCAGGTTGAGCTGCCCGTGCAGGTGTTCGTTCATATAGGCGCGGGCGGCGTCCAGGTCAATCTGCTTGCCGGTTTGGGAGCGGCGCTGGCGCACCAGCAGAGCCAGGTGGCTCATAATCTGTTGCAACTGATGGCAGCCGTGTACAAACGATGCCAGGTTGTAGCCACTGTGGCGCAGGCGAAACAGCTCTTCAAAATCCGAGATCAGACGCGGCTGCATGCCAATGGCCTGCACCGGCCCGCTGGTGTCCAAATGACGGTGAAACTCCTCACACAGCTGCCCTTCATAGTGAATCCAGTATATCGACCAGGGGTAGCGGCTGTGGGAGCTATAGCTGTGACTCAGGCCTTCGGGCAGCAGGATCAGATCGCCGGAGCGAATGCGATAGGTCTTGCCCTCAAGCATCAGCGTGCCCCGACCGGATGTGCAATAGATCATCAGGTTGTTGCTGTGCTGCTCGCGCACCATGTGGTGTTTTTCGGCTTTCGGGTAATAACCCATAGCGACCGGAAACAATCCCTGGGTGAGCGCATGCAGGCTCAGTTGGTCGCACAGGAACTGAGGGGTCAGAAAGCGAATTCCTTTGTCTGGCAATGGCCAATTTGATGTCAGTTGCATGATAACTGTTTGATTTTTATCGATTTTGTGTTTTTGTTGTGATTTTATGGGCAATCTAGGTCACCGCAAGATCGTCCATTATAACGCCAAGATCGTCAATCCCCACGTAAGGCGGGCCTGTGTTTTCATAGGAAGTTAACGTTGGCGGCTATACCCGGGCTTCAAGCCGGGGCAGACCAACACAAAAACACTACACTGTAGTCACACTGTTGGGGATCGATCATCTGATCAAAGAGGGTGCGGTATGGACTTTACTTTAAACGAAGAACAACTGGCATTTCAGGAAGCGGCGCGAGCTTTCGCTCAGGGCGAAATGGCGCCACTGGCAGCCAAATGGGATGAAGAAAAGATCTTCCCCACGGATGTGATCGCCAAAGCCGGTGAGCTGGGATTCTGTGGCATGTACTGCCCCGAAGACGTCGGTGGCATGGGGCTGTCTCGTCTGGATACCGCCATCATTCTGGAAGAGCTGGCCGCGGGTTGTACCTCGACGGCGGCATTTATCTCTATCCACAACATGGCCACCTGGATGATGTCCACCTGGGGGACCGACGCCATTAAGAACGAGTGGTGCGGTGATCTGACCATGGGGCAGAAACTGGCGTCTTACTGCCTGACGGAACCCGGTGCCGGCAGCGATGCCGCCAGCTTGCGCACCACCGCCCAAAAAGAAGGCGACGAGTACGTGATTAACGGCGGCAAGATGTTTATCAGCGGGGCCGGCAGTACTGATGTGCTGGTACTTATGGCCCGTACCGGCGGTCAGGAAGACGGCGCTCGCGGTATCAGTGCTTTTGTGGTGCCGGCGAATCTCGATGGCATTCATTACGGTAAAAACGAAGACAAGATGGGCTGGAACTCCCAGCCGACCCGCGCCATTTCTTTTGAAAATGTCCGCATTCCCGTGCAAAACCTGCTCGGCAGCGAAGGCGAAGGATTCAAGATCGCGATGAAGGGCCTCGACGGTGGCCGCATTAACATCGCCACCTGTTCGATTGGTGCCGCCCAAGCCTGTATCAACCATACCCAGGCCTATATGCACGAGCGCAAGCAATTCGGTAAATCCATTGCCAGCTTCCAGGCGTTGCAGTTCAAGCTCGCCGATATGGTGACCGAGCTGGTGGCGGCGCGACAAATGATTCGTCTGGCGGCCAGTAAACTGGATGCCAATGATGCCGACAAAACCACTTACTGCGCGATGGCCAAACGCTTCGCCACCGATGTGGGGTTTGAGGTCTGTAACAACGCCATTCAGTTACATGGTGGCTATGGCTACATCAAGGAATACCCGATCGAGCGCTATATGCGAGATGCACGGGTTCACCAGATTCTGGAAGGCACCAACGAAGTGATGCGCATGATCACCGCGCGCCGGGTGCTGGAAGAGGGTGCGACGGACGTGATCCGTTAAGCGCCATTCGTCAAAGACCGTATTGGGAAGAAAAACATGAGTGAATTACTAAAGCTGGAAAAGCGCGGCCATACCGCCATTGTTACCTTCAATAATCCACCCGCCAACACCTGGACTCCGGAGAGCCTGCGCTACCTGGAGCAGATCGTTAATGAGCTGAACGCCGACAAGGACAACTACGCCCTGATTCTCACCAGTGAGAGCGAAAAGTTCTTCAGTGCCGGTGCGGATTTGAACCAGTTCAACCATGACGACAAAGGCAAGTCCTTCGAATTTTCTCTGGCCTTCGGCGAAGCCTTCACAGCGCTGTCCAACTACCAGGGCGTCTCCATCGCTGCCATTACCGGCTATGCCATGGGCGGCGGTCTGGAAGTGGCCTTGTCCTGTGATATCCGTATCTGTGAAGAGCAGTCGCAAATGGCGCTGCCGGAAGCGGCGGTGGGTCTGTTGCCCTGCGGTCTGGGTTCTCAGCAGTTGTCCTGGCTGGTCGGTGAGCAGTGGGCCAAGCGTATGATTCTGTTAGGTGAGCGCCTGAAAGCGGACAAGGCTGAGAAGATTGGTCTGGTTTCCGAAGTGGTTGCAACCGGAACCGTACTGGACAAAGCCCTGGAGCTGGCATCCAAAGTTGAAGGCCAGTCTCCAACCTCCGTGCGCTTCTGTAAGGAGCTGATTATGGAAGCCCGCAGCGGCGACATTACTTCCGCCTACGCCAAAGAGCGTGAGATGTTTGTGAAGCTGTGGGATACCCAGGACCAGAAAGAAGGTGTCAGCGCGTTTCTTGAAAAGCGCAAGCCAGAATGGAAGAACGGATAAGAGTTAATACTGGAGAGCACCATGACTGATCTGCCATCGGTTTTGTTTGAAGAGCGCCAGGGCGCGGCGGGGAAAAAGATCGGCGTTGCCACGCTGAATGCAGAGCGTTCACTGAACTCCCTGACGCTGGATATGATTGATCTGCTGCAGGAAAAACTCACCGCTTGGGAGGCTGACGCCGATATCGCCTGTGTGTTCCTGCAGGGCAGTGGTGAAAAAGCCTTCTGTGCCGGCGGCGATGTTGTTGCGTTGCACGCAGGCTCTGCGGCTTACGGCGAAGAGCTGCCCAACCAGGGCGCCATCGATTTCTTTACCCGTGAGTATCAAGTTGACTACCACATTCACACCTATTCCAAACCCATTGTGGTCTGGGGTAACGGCATTGTGATGGGTGGCGGCCTGGGATTGATGTCCGGTGCCAGTCATCGAGTGGTGACCGAATCCACCCGTATGGCAATGCCTGAAGTGACTATTGGTCTCTACCCCGATGTGGGCGGAAGTTGGTTTCTCAACCGCGCGCCCGGCCGTACCGGTTTGTATCTGGGGTTGACCGGCGCGTCTTTTAATGCGGCCGATGCCAAGTTTGTAGGGCTGGCCGATCGCTTCGTGCCTGCTGCCGAAAAGGATTCCGTGTTGTCGACGCTGGCAGAGACGGATCTTTCTGAGAACGCCTCCGCCACCATCTCTGCTGTGCTGCACAAATTTGAAAAAGACAATATCGAGCAGCAGCCTGCCGGCAATGTGCAGTCTCACTATGACCAGATTCAAGACCTGACCGATGCCGACACGATTGCGGAGTTGTTCGACCGCATTACCGGCTATGAAGGCGACGACAAGTGGTTGAGCAAGGCCGCCAAGGGTCTGGCCGGCGGTTGCCCGATTACGCCTTATTTGGTGCAGCAGCAGTTGGAGCGCACCAGGCACCTGTCACTGGCCGATGTGTTTCGCCTGGAGCTGACCATGTCCACTAATTGTGCCAGGCGTGGACACTTTAAAGAGGGTGTGCGCGCACTATTGATCGACAAGGATCGCAACCCCCAATGGACTCCTGCCTCGGTCGCAGAGGTGAGTGAGGCGGAAGTTGCCGCCTTCTTCGAAGAGCCCTGGGACCAGCATCCGCTGGCCGACTTGTAATCGATTTTTCTGGGAGTAAAACCATGAGCAAGACAGTTGCCTTTATCGGGCTTGGAAACATGGGAGGCGGCATGGCCGCCAATTTGGTTAAGGCCGGTTTTGAGGTCAATGCCTTTGATCTGATGGAAGCCAATCTGAAGGCGGCCGCAGATGCCGGGTGCACGCCGGTGGATTGCGCCAAAAAAGCCGTAGAGGGTGTGGACTATGTGGTGTCCATGTTGCCGAACGGCCCCATCGTGGAAAGCGTTTATATCGATGGCGATCAACTGTTGCAGTTTATTCCCAAGACCGCGCTGGTGTTGGACTGCTCAACCGTAGCTCCTGCCAACTCCCGCCGCGTCGGAGCGCAAGCGGAGAAACTGGGTGTGCAGTTTGTCGATGCGCCGGTGTCTGGTGGTGTTGCCGCAGCGGCTGCAGGCACACTGGCCTTTATGGTGGGTGGCAGTGAAGCCAACTTCGAGCGAGCCGAGCCGGTACTGCAGGCGATGGGTGCTAATATTTTCCGCGCCGGTGACGTCGGCGCCGGGCAGGTGGCAAAAATCTGCAACAACATGTTGCTGGCCATTCATATGAGCGGTACAGCGGAAGCGCTGCAGTTGGGTATCGACAATGGTCTGGATCCCAAGGTGTTGTCAGAAATCATGTTGAAGAGTTCCGGCTGCAATTGGTCTCTGGAAAAGTACAATCCGGTGCCTGGCGTTATGGAGGGTGTTCCGGCCTCTAACGGTTATCAGGGTGGCTTTATGGTTGACCTGATGCTCAAGGATCTGAGCCTGGCGATGGAAGCATCCGTTGGCAGCAAGTCCTCTATTCCTATGGGCACGGCGGCTCGTAATCTGTTTAATCTGCATAAAAACAGCGGTGACAGTGATAAAGGCATGCAGGATTTTTCCAGCATTCAGCAGCTGTATTCCAAGCCTGAGTAAAACTGTGCCTCAGGCTGGCAACAGGCAAACAAAAAAGGCGAATCCCTACCGGATTCGCCTTTTTTGATTCCGAACTATTCGTCGGTCTAGATCAGGCTCATGCTGAAAAACTTGTTCAGCACGGTGTTTATAAATACAAACAGCAGGATCACAGGTATAAATGTACCCAGCGAGAAGTTGATATAACGTTCCGCCAGAGAACCTTTATATTCAGGATCCCCTTGTTCCAGTTCTTTATTCAGCTGGGCTTTTTTCCAGCGATACACCACCAGCATACAAATCAGAAATCCGTTCAGCGGAAGAATGGTGTCATAAAACACGTCGATCACCAGATCGAAGAAGGATTTACTGGCACCGCCGTAGTGAATAAAGCTGGTGAAGAAGTCGACCATACCGAAGGAAACGGCACAGGCCAGGGCCACCACCACCATCGTGCTGCCGACCATCAGCAATGCCTGGTGGCGGGTGACGCCCTTCTGGTCCATCACGCCGGAGACCGGCACTTCAATAATTGACACCAAAGACGTGAGTGCGGCGAAAAACACCAGCAGGAAAAAGATGGCGGCAACGATACTCGCGCCCCAGTAGCCGACGGAAGCCTGCATTGCCAAAAAGATTTTGGGCAGAAAGGTGAAGATCAGCGAAACGGAAGAGTCGGAAAGCTCAGCTGTGTTGACATTGGGGTTGAAGGAGAATATCGCAGGTAACACCAACAAGCCGGCGGTAAAGGCGACGCCGGTGTCTGCAAGGGCCACCATCTTGGCGGAATTGGCGATGCTGGCCTGGCGGTCGACGTAGGAGCCGTAGGTGATCAGGATACCCATGCCGAGGGACAAGGAGAAAAAGGCCTGCCCCATGGCGCCATTGATCACCTTGGCATCGATTTTACTCACGTCTGGAATCAGATAATACTGCACGCCGGCCATGGCGTTGTCCCGGGTCAGAACAAACACCACCAGCCCCAAGAGCATTATAAACAGTGATGGCATCATAATCTTGGCGCCGCGCTCGATGCCTTCTTTCACCCCGAAATGCAAAATCACACCCACCATCACTGCAATCAATGCCAGGTAGATAAAGATCGAGGGGCTGTTAATAAAATTGCCGAAATATTCAGTGGTGGTCAGGGCTTCCAGTTCGCCATTAAGGATGGCCACCAGATATCCCAGCACCCACAGAGTGATCACCGCGTAGAACACGGCAATCATGTAGGGCGTAACCAGGGAAAGCCAGCCGCCGATATGCCAGAGTTTATTGTCGGGAGCAAAGTGCTGATAAGCCCCCAGAGGGTTCTTGCGGCTGTTGCGGCCGGCAGCCAGCTCCGCCATCATGACAGGCAGGCAGATCAGGAATACAAACAGGGCATAGAGCAACAGAAAGGCGGCACCGCCGTTCTTGGCGGCGTTTACCGGGAATCCCACCAGGTTGCCAATGCCAACGGCGGAGCCGGCGGCGGCAAGAATAAAGCCCAGTCGGGAGCCAAATTGTTCGCGATTTGCAGTCATTATTATCTCATCGATTCGATTTTGGGGATGGCGGCAGCGGTAAGGATTTCATGGGTTTTGCGCCGTCATCGGGGTGATTGGAACAACCGGCTCGATACTATCAAATTTTGATGAAATTTGTCTCCGTGGGCACCAACCACTACAATCGAGCGCCTAAGGCCGCCTCAAAGTGGCCGCCAATCAGATACGAAGCAGTAGACCGTGACCCAAATAGAGCGCAGCGCCCTGGTGGCCTATTCCGATCGTCAGATGTTTGATCTGGTGAATGATATTGAAGCCTATCCACACTATATGGATGGCTGTGTGGGGGCTGAGGTACTGGAGCGCCTGGAGCACGCACTTACAGCCCGCCTGGATCTCAGCAAAATGGGTATGCGCTACAGCTTTACCACCAATAATCAACTGCGCCCGCCGGTCTCTATGACCTTGGAGCTGGTGGAAGGGCCGTTTCAGCGGTTCCATGGTGAGTGGGCGTTTAAGGCGCTGTCGGAAAGTGCCTGTAAGGTGTCGCTGTATCTGGATTTCGAGTTTTCCAACACGCTGGTGGCCAAGGCCGCCGGCAAGTGGCTGGAATCCGTGGCCAATGAGCTGGTCGATGGCCTGTGCCGACGGGCGCAACAGGTCTACGGTTGAGGCCGAAATACCGGTAACCCTGCAGGAGTAGTGATGTCAGATATAGAAATGATTACTGTGGAGGTGGCCTATGCGCTGCCCCACAAACAAAAAATTGTTGAGCTGCTGGTCAAGCCCGGCACTACAGCTCTGCAAGCGGTGCAGCGTTCCGGTCTGGACAAAGAATTTGAAGGCCTGGACCTTGAAACTGCCAAACTGGGTATCTTTGGCCAGGCTTTGGGCACCAAGGGTTTGAAAAAAGCCAACGAGCACATTTTGCAGGCGGGGGACCGGGTGGAGATCTATCGTCCGCTGATCTCCGACCCCAAAGAAGTGCGTCGCAAGCGCGCTGAAAAAGCCAAACAGGCCGCCCAGGGCTGAGAGGCAACCATCCGGCGGGCCGGTGGCCTATTGTGCTCCTGTTGTCGCTGAAGCAGATGGCGCAAAATCGCCGGTAAAGTGGGTCAGTTTATCGTCTTTAAAATAGATGCTGATGCGTTCTTTGGTGGGCTCACCCCGGGCTGGCACCATACTGTAAAAGTAGTCCCAGCGATCCGGTGAAAACGTATCCTGTACCAGCGGGGTACCCATCACAAAGCGAACCTGGCGGCGTGTCATGCCGGGTTTGAGCTGATCAACCATGTCCTGGGTAACGATATTGCCCTGTTGGATGTTGATTTTATGCACACCGGGAAACTGAAAATACTGACAGCCACCGAGGGTGAGCAGGCCGGCCAGGGCCAGCAGTCGAAACAGGGATTTTTGCATAGCAGGGGTTCCACAAGCCAGATTGAACGGGGATAATACCCGATCTTTAAGGATGCTGAGAAGCCTTGAGGGTGCGAAATCCGCGCCTTGGCGGTTGAAACAGCACGAGGACCAACTGCCCTCCAATGGGCAACAACTAGGGGTGATCATGGCTGATGAAAATCAGGAGTTGCGCAAGGCAGGCCTGAAGGTAACCTTGCCAAGGGTAAAAATCCTGCAAATCCTGGAGGCTTCTGAGACGCGTCATTTGAGCGCGGAAGACGTCTACAAGAAATTGATGGCTGCCGGAGAGGACGTAGGCTTGGCCACTGTTTACCGAGTCTTGACCCAGTTTGAGACTGCGGGTCTGGTCGTTCGCCACAATTTTGATGGCGGACATTCGGTATTCGAGCTGGAGCGGGGTGACCATCATGACCACATGGTCTGTGTGGAGACCGGTCAAGTCATTGAATTCCACAACGATCAGATTGAGGCGCTGCAAATTGCCATTGCGGAAGAACACGGCTTCGAACTCACTGGTCACAGCCTGGTCTTGTACGTGCGCCCTAAAGACTGAAACCAACAGTTATACTAATAATGAATGAGGTAGTTTTTCCACAATGAGTGAAGCTCAGTCACCTAAGAAAAAATTTAATCTGAATCTGGTACAGGTGCTGGATCTGGGTTGTGGCATATTGAACCAGGCGTTTATCAAGCAGCCGGCCAATAAGGCCAAGGCTTTGCTCAAAGAACTCAAGGGCGGCAAGCGTGTTTCTTTGGGGGCGTTGACACTGAGCAACAAAAGTGAAGCAGGTGATGTGGTGGATTCGCTCGAAGTGCCTCTGTCCCTTGAGCTTGATTACACGGAATTCAAAGGGCCGGGCTTTAACCATCCGGCTTTTGATGCCGCGCTGCGCGCCATGCTCAACCAGATTGCCCAGACCCTGCGTGCCAAGAAGGATCTCAATATCCTCACAAATCAGGAAACCGGTGGTGCATTGGTTCACCAGCCGGGTGTTATTCGCATTGGTGAGCAACACAATGTCATGGTGATTGCTATTGAACCGGGCAAAAAGGAAGACATCATTCTGCGCTTGATGTTTGTCGACCCGGATCAGTACGAATCTCTGCGCAAAGACGACGGCGAATCAGGCACAGAAGCCTGATCTCCACTGCTCGACGTACATAACCCTGTAGCAGCCCGAGGGCGACCGGGTTTGGCACCGGTCGCGCTCAGAGCGCGCTGCTACGGTAAGCATTTAGCCATTGAAAATTGCCATAGTATCTCCAAGGGGAGGGCGGCAGGTCGAATTCATGCGATGTAAAGAGCTATTCGTATTAAGCCGGTTCTTTCTGCGCTTCTTTCGTTTCCTGCGCTGCCAGGTCCAGCATCTCCCTGGCGTGAGCAATGGTTTGGCGAGTTAATTCCTGTCCGCCCATCATCCGGGCAATTTCCATTATCTTTTCGTCACCTTCAATCGGTGTCAGTGTAGATTGAGCGGATTGGCTGTCGGTCTCTTTGTGGACCAGCAGATGCTGGTGCCCTTTGCTGGCAACCTGGGGCAGATGAGTTACGCAAATAACCTGCCCCTGCTGGCCGAGTCGGCGCAGCAGCTGGCCCACCACATCGGCCGTGGCGCCACCGATACCCACATCCACTTCATCAAACACCAATGTCGGTGTTGTGGAGCTCTGGGCGGTCACCACTTGAATCGCCAGGCTGATGCGGGATAGTTCGCCGCCAGAGGCTATCTTGGCCAATGATTTGGGTGGCTGGCCTGGGTTGGTGCTCACCAGAAATTCGATGTCATCCAGGCCCTGAGAGCCAGCATTGTTCTCGTCGGTGTCCAGCTCGATGGCAACTTTGGCATTCTTCATGACCAGCTCTTGAAGCTGCGCATTGATGGCGGTCTGTAGCTTCTTGGCCGCAGCCTGGCGTTTGCGTGTCAGTTTGCGGGCGCTTTCCATAAACGCATCGCGCGCGGCAGTGGCGTCGGCCTGTAGCTTGTCCAACATTTCATCCCCGCCATCGAGCATGGCGAGTTCTTCGCTGAGGCGTTGCTGCAAATCCAGCAGCTCCTCAGGGCTGATTCGGTGCTTGCGGGCGATGTCGTAGCAGCTGGAGAGGCGATCCTCCACTTCTCTGAGGCGCATGGGGTCGAGTTCGAAACTGTCGACGTAGTGGTCCAGCTCAGATTGGGCTTCCTGAATCTGGATTTGGGCGCTTTGCAGGAGTTCTTCGGCGCTGGCGAGCGCCTGCGGTTTATCGCCCAGCTGCCCCAGTAGGTGCACTGCACGGTGAATGCCACTGGTCAGACCCATCTCATCGTCATTGCAAAGCTGCACAATGGCCTGGCAATTCCCCAGGATCGTTTCGGCGTTTGCCAGTTGTTTCTGTTCGGTTTCGAGCTGTTGCAACTCGCCTTCCTGGAGTTCCAGCGCTTCGAGCTCCTGCACCTGATAGCGCAGCAGCTGCAGGCGAGCGCCGGCTTCCTCGACATTATCGCGCAGTTCTTCGTAACGCTGTTTTGCCGCCTGCCAGTCTTTGAACTCCTGGCGACATTGCCTGGCCAGCTTTTGGTGCCCGCCGAAGTCATCCAGCAGGCGGCGATGGGTGTCTTTGTGCAGCAGGGATTGGTGGGCATGCTGGCTGTGGATGTCGATCAGCATTTCACCCAACTGACGCAGCTGTGTCAGCGGCACCGGCTGACCATTGATGTAGCCCCGAGAACGCCCTTCCTTGGTCACGACTCGGCGCAGCAGGCATTCATCATCGGTACTGAGATCGTGTTCGGCCAGCCAGTGCTGGGCGTGTTTGATAGCGGACACATCAAAGGTGGCGCAGATGTCTGCGCGGGCGCGACCGGCCCGAACCCGGTCGGATTCCGCCCGGTCACCCAGGGTCAAACCCAGCGCGTCCAGAATAATGGATTTACCGGCGCCGGTTTCACCGGTGATGGCGGTCATGCCGGGGTCGACTTCCAATTCCAGGCGGTCGACCAGCGTAAAATTCTGAACGCTCAGGTGAGTCAGCATGGAAGGTCCTTTAAATGGTCTTTAACAGTTGATGGTCTCAAACATGGTTATTTATACAGTAAAAACTGGCCCGCTCCAACCTTGCTGTTCAGGGGTTGAATCGGGGGGTGAATAAAGCCTGCAAAAGTCTCAAAAAATCCCTTGAAAGTTGCTCCTCCGGCCCCATATTGCCAAGCAGGTCCTGCGATAGCGCAAATTTTCACCAAAGCCAATGATTGATTACGGAGTTCAGAGTGTCAGACGAACAGCAGACATCCCCCGACGTTGAAGAAGCAGCCGCTGAGGCCACCGAGGCCGCAGCTGAGGAAACCACCGCCGAGGCTCCGACGGTTGATGCTATCCAGGCAGAGATTGAAACCCTGACCGGTGAGCTGTCCGAAGCTAAGGATCATGTGCTGCGCGCCCAGGCTGAAGTACAGAATATCCGCCGTCGCGCCGAGCAGGATGTCGAGAAGGCCCACAAGTTTGGGCAGGAAAAGCTGGTCTCAGACCTGTTGCCTATCATCGATAACCTTGAGCGCGCGCTTGAATCCATTGATGCCAATGATGAGGCGCTCAAGGCAGTCATCGAAGGGGTTGAGCTGACCCTGAAGTCCTTTCAGGACACCCTGGCACGCCACAAGGTGGAAGCGATTCACCCACTGGGCGAGCCGTTTGATCCCCAGTTCCACCAGGCCATGTCCATGGTGGAAAGCCCCGATGCAGAGCCCAATTCGGTGATCAACGTGTTCCAAAAGGGTTACACCCTGCACGGTCGGCTGGTGCGCCCGGCAATGGTCGTGGTCGCCAAGGCCGCTGAGTAAGCCGCGGGCGAGCCACAAAAGGTCAAAAAAACCGGGTCGGCGGGGTTGAAAATCGCGCAACCGATCCAATATAGAAATCAACTTAGACAGCATTAGCTGGTTAGTAGAATAGAATTCGGGAGATCCTCCTCATGGGTAAGATTATCGGTATCGATCTGGGCACCACCAACTCTTGTGTGTCCGTGCTGGAAGGCGACAAGAGCAAGGTGATTGAGAACGCCGAAGGCGATCGCACCACACCATCCATTGTTGCCTTTACCGACGACAATGAAATCCTGGTTGGCCAGAGCGCCAAGCGCCAGTCCGTTACCAACCCCAAGAACACCCTGTTTGCCGTCAAGCGTCTGATCGGCCGCAAATTTAAAGATGATGTTGTACAGAAGGACATCACCATGGTGCCATACGGCATTGTCGAAGCAGACAATGGCGATGCCTGGGTAGAGGCCAAGGGCGATAAAAAGGCACCACCTCAGATCTCTGCTGAAGTTCTGAAAAAGATGAAAAAGACCGCCGAGGACTACCTGGGTGAGAATGTCACTGAAGCGGTGATCACTGTACCCGCTTACTTCAATGACTCCCAGCGTCAGGCGACCAAAGATGCCGGTAAGATTGCCGGTCTGGATGTTAAGCGCATCATCAACGAGCCGACCGCCGCGGCGCTGGCCTATGGTATGGACAAGGCCAAGGGCGACCACACCATTGCGGTTTACGACCTCGGTGGTGGTACCTTCGATATCTCAATTATCGAAATCGCTGACGTTGATGGTGAGCACCAGTTTGAAGTGCTGTCCACCAATGGTGACACCTTCCTGGGTGGTGAAGATTTCGACCTGCGCCTGATCGAGTATCTGGCCGACGAATTCAAGAAAGAAAATGGCATTGATCTGCACAACGATCCTCTGGCTCTGCAGCGTCTGAAAGAAGCGGCGGAAAAGGCCAAGATCGAACTGTCCTCTGCGCAGCAGACCGAGGTAAACCTGCCTTACATTACTGCAGATGCAACCGGGCCCAAGCACTTGGTGGTGAAACTGACCCGTGCCAAGCTGGAATCCCTGGTGGAAGAACTGGTTACTCGTTCTCTGGCGCCTGTGAAGCAGGCCATCGCGGACGCTGACCTGTCTGTGGGCGACATCGATGACGTCATCCTCGTGGGTGGCCAGACTCGTATGCCAATGGTTCAGGAAAAAGTGGCAGAGTTCTTTGGCAAAGAAGCGCGTAAAGATGTCAACCCCGACGAAGCCGTTGCCATGGGTGCGGCCATTCAGGGCGCTGTGCTGTCCGGCGACGTTAAAGACGTATTGCTGTTGGATGTGAGCCCTCTGACCCTGGGTATCGAAACCATGGGTGGCGTTGCCACGCCGCTGATTGAGAAGAACACCACCATCCCGACCAAGAAGTCTCAGGTGTTCTCTACCGCAGAAGACAATCAGACTGCGGTAACCATTCACGTGGTTCAGGGTGAGCGCAAGCAGGCAACACAAAACAAATCTCTGGGTCGTTTTGACCTGGCCGACATTCCGCCCGCGCCTCGCGGCATGCCGCAGATCGAAGTGACCTTCGATATCGACGCTAACGGTATTCTGAATGTAAGCGCGAAGGACAAAGCTACGGGTAAAGAGCAGTCCATCGTTATCAAGGCGTCCTCTGGTCTGAGCGACGACGAGATCGAGCAAATGGTTCGCGATGCCGAGGCCAATGCTGAAGCTGATAAGCTGTTCGAAGAGCTGGTCTCTGCCCGTAACACGCTGGATGGTCTGATTGGTGCGACCAAGAAGACTCTGGAAGAAGCCGGTGACAAGGCGACGGACGAAGAGAAGTCTGCAATCGAAGCCGCTCTGAAAGAAGCAGAGGAAGTGGTCAAGGGCGATGACAAAGCTGCTATGGAAGCTGCGACGACCAAACTTACCGAGGCTTCCGGCTCTCTGGCACAGAAGCTTTACGCTGAGCAGGCTGCCCAGGCTCAGGCTGCCGGTGGTGCGGAAGGCGCTGCTGATGCCGGTGATGCGGGCGCTGGCGGCGACGCTGACGACGGTGTTGTCGATGCCGAGTTTGAAGAAGTCAAAGACGACAAATAATCAAGTTTGATTACTTGTCTCTGGCGGCGGGCAGCCGGCGGGCTCTAGAGTCCTGAAATGCTCGCGGCCAAACGATCAAAGCTGTTTACCAAACGCTGAATTCACTTCAGCGTTTGGCGTATATAGAGTTTGCCAATTTGCTGAGTACCTATTGCTGAGTTCCTATGTCCAAACGTGATTACTACGAAGTGCTCGGGGTTGCGAAAGATGTCTCCGAGAAAGACCTGAAAAAGGCATATCGCCGGGTGGCCATGAAGTTTCACCCAGACCGCAACCCTGACGATAAGGAAGCCGAAGAGAAATTCAAAGAAGCCAGTGAGGCTTATGAAGTGCTCTCGGATTCCCAAAAGCGTTCCGCCTATGATCAGTTTGGCCATGCGGGCGTTGACCAGCAGGGCGGCTTTGGTGGCGGTGGCGGCTTTAGCGGCGGCAACTTCAGCGATATTTTTGGTGACGTCTTTGGCGATATCTTTGGCGGTGGTGGTGGCGGCCGCGGTCGGGGCGGTCCTCAGCGTGGCTCCGATCTGCGTTATACGTTAGAGCTGGATCTGGAAGATGCGGTTAAGGGTACTTCGGTAAAAATTCGAGTCCCCACCCTGGTTGGCTGCAATACCTGTGATGGCACCGGCGCCAAGGCCGGTACCAAGCCGACCACCTGCACCACCTGTGGCGGTGTGGGTCAGGTGCGTATGCAGCAGGGCTTTTTCTCCGTACAGCAGACCTGCCCCAACTGTCGCGGCAAGGGCACCATCATTTCTGACCCCTGCAGCGATTGTCACGGTCAGGGGCGCATCGAAGAGACCAAAACCTTGTCGGTTAAGGTGCCTCCCGGTGTCGATACCGGTGACCGCATTCGACTGTCGGGCGAAGGTGAGGCCGGTGCCGATGGTGGTCCGTCCGGAGATCTCTATGTTCAGGTTTCGGTTAAAGAGCACGAAATCTTCCAGCGCGATGGCAAGAACCTCTACTGCGAAGTCCCCATCAGCTTTGTAGACGCTGCTCTGGGTGGCGAACTGGATGTGCCGACATTGGATGGCCGCGTCAAACTGAAGGTGCCTCAGGAAACCCAGACCGGTAAGCTGTTCCGCTTGCGCGGTAAAGGCGTTACTCCTGTGCGGGGCGGTAATCCCGGCGATCTGATGTGCCGGGTGATTCTGGAAACACCGGTGAATCTCAGCAACAAACAGAAAGAGCTCCTGAAGGAATTCAAAGCTTCTATGAAGGGGGATAAAAACTCCCCGCGCCAGAACAGCTGGTTTGAGGGCATGAAGAATTTCTTTGGTGACATGAAAATCTAATCGAGACACTGCAGATGATAAAGATTGGTGTGACTGGCGCTGCCGGTCGTATGGGCAAGACCCTGATCGAAGCTGTCGCCAACGCCGAAGGCGTGGAGCTGACGGCTGCACTGGAGCGCCCGGAAAGCTCCCTGATTGGTGCCGATTCCGGTGAACTGGCTGGCTTGGGCAAAAATGGTGTTGTCATTGCTGGCGACATTAATGAGGTGGTGGATCAGTTCGACGTCCTTATCGACTTTACCGCGCCGGTGGCGACTTTGGCGAATGCGTCTGTTTGTGCGGCCGCCGGCAAAAAGATGGTTATTGGCACCACTGGCTTTACTCCTGAGCAGGAGCAGCAGCTGCTGGCCAACCAGGACAAGACGGCGCTTTGTAAAGCCGCCAATTTCAGCACCGGTGTTAACGTGACACTCAAACTGTTGCGTCAGGCTGCCGAGATTCTGGGTGATGACTACGATATTGAAATCTACGAGGCCCATCATCGTCACAAGGTCGATGCCCCATCTGGCACTGCTCTGGCTATGGGCGAAGCGGTAGCCGCCGGAGTGGAGCGAAATCTGCGCGACGTGGCTATTTATGGTCGCGAAGGCCAGACCGGAGCGCGCAAGCGTGAAACCATAGGATTCGCCACTGTGCGTGGTGGTGATGTGGTGGGTGATCACACGGTCATGTTTATGGCGGATGGTGAGCGGGTGGAAATTTCCCACAAGGCATCAAGTCGCATGTCATTTGCTCGCGGTGCGGTACGGGCCGCTGCCTGGATAGCGGGGCAGGATGCTGGCCTATACGACATGCAGGACGTGCTCGGGCTCTAAGCGCCCCGGCGAAAAGAACCTGATAAGACCCTCGAGTGGAAGCACTCGGGGGTTTTGTTTTTTGGGCTGGTGGTTCAAGGTTTCGCTAAATCTCTTCTGCTGGGGACAATTTTCCCGATGTTAAGGGGTTTTGGGGGTTGAGATGTACCTCAATAGCGCTATGATCAATCATTGGAGTCGATGGAGAGTTCCAGATAAGGTGAAAGTGAGTATTCACTACTAATGAAGTGATTTTATAGTGCTAAAGGTTTTATGGAAGCGCACGATAACCCTTCTACAAGTGACACCAAAAGAGCGGGCTAGCCGACCGCCAGGTTACCTGGCCTAACCGTCAAAATTATAAGTTGGAATATCGATATGGGTAGTTTGTCGTTAAAGTGGAAAGTGCTGCTGGGCGTCACTGTGACCAGTGTGATCGCAGTCATCGTATCCAGCGCTCTAGCCGTTCGCAGTGAGGTGGGTCGCCTCAATGAGGCCATCGAAAAAGATACTGTTACCCTGGCTCGTATTGTCGGTGGCAGCACCACAGGAGCTATGGCCTTTGGAGATACCGCTTCTGCCGGTGATACTCTCAAGACGCTCGAAAACAGTGCCCGGGTAGAAGCAGCGGTTATTTACGGCGAAAACGGTTCTCCGTTTGTGTTCTACAAAAAGGGCGTTAAGAAAACCTCTGGTGATCTGCCCGCAGGTCTGCCCGGTCGTGCCGGTGGCCAAAAGGTCGAATTCGGGGATGAGTACCTGGAGCTGTTTGAGCCCATCAGGGCCGACGGCGTAAAAGCCGGTACGATCTTTATGCGCGTCAATCTCAATGAGCTTGAAGACGCAGTGAGCGCGGCCATTTGGAGTTCTGTGGTGACGGTTTTGGTCATCAGTGCTCTGGCTACCGCAGTTTCCTTTGTTATTCAGGCGGGAATCGTCACTCCGATTAACGCCGCGGTAAACGCCTTGAGGGATATCGCCGAGGGTGAGGGTGACCTGACTCAGCGGCTGCCTGTAACGTCCAACGACGAAGTCGGGCAGCTGGCGCGTTGGTTCAATACCTTCATTGAGCGCGTGCACGAAATCATCTCCGATTTCTCCGTGACCGCCACAGACCTTAACAGCAATGCCACTCGCCTTTCAGATACCGCCAAAGAGACCGAGCGCGGCGTGGTCAGCCAACAGTCGGAGATCCAGCAGGTGGTGACCGCTGTGCGCGAAATGGCGCAAGTGGTTGAAGACGTTGCCCACAACGTTACCCAGACCGCCGATAACGCCGAGCAGGCTGACGGTGAGGCCAAAGAGGGTAACCGTGTTGTGACAGCTACCATGGGGCAGATCGAGAGTTTGGCCCAGGATATCAATGCCGCTTCTGAGGTGATTGACAAGCTGCAGCAGGAAACCGACAACATCGGTTCCGTACTGGACGTGATCCGTGGCATTGCCGAGCAAACCAACCTGCTGGCGCTGAACGCCGCGATCGAAGCGGCCCGAGCTGGTGAACAGGGGCGTGGATTTGCGGTGGTGGCTGATGAAGTCCGTACACTGGCATCCCGTACCCAGAGTTCCACCCAAGAGATTCAGGAGATGATCGAGCGTCTGCAGACCGGCGCCCGTGAAGCTGTACAGATGATGGAGAAGGGTACCGCCCAGGCGGGTGAATCCGTCAATCAGGCTGAAGCGGCAAGTCGCTCCCTGGATGCCATTACCGATGGTGTCAGCTCAATTAAGGATAAGACCAATCAGATGGCCAGTGCCTCCGAAGAGCAGAGTGCTGCGACCCGGGAGATGGAGCGCAATATGAACAATATTGCCGATGCCGCCCGCCAGACTTCTGAGGGCTCTGTGGAGATTGCTGCCAGTACCGCCGCCCTGGCGGAAATGGCCTCCAAGATGGAAGGTATCGTCAAGCAGTTCCGGCTCTGATGCCCACGAAATCCCGGTTCCCGATCAATGCCCAAGAGGCATTGGACAGGCACCGGGCACTTCGCGTACAATCGCGCCTCAGATCGATCTTGGCCAAGGCCGCAATAGCGAGCTAGACTGGTCTAAGAGGCAAAATATCAAAAGCGAGATGAAGCACAGGGTTTCATCTCGCTTTTTTGCAACTTGAGACCGGGCAATTCCACCTCCCGACGCCAGCATGGTGAGTTCCATGCCACCCGGATAACGTGCGAAATCGCGCGGCAGTGTCTCTCGGTCTACTGAAAATGCGCAGGCTATGTTCCGGACCGCCAGCCCGGCAGCCTGCAGGAAAACGCCCACGCCAACCATTGTTAGGAGGCTGACTTGAGCACTGGTGCCCATCGACCCGCAATCCTGGTACTTGAAGACGGTAGTGTGTTCCGCGGCAGCGCCATTGGCGCCGACGGACTGTCCACCGGTGAGGTGGTATTTAACACCGCCATTACCGGCTATCAGGAAATCCTGACCGACCCATCCTATGCACAGCAGATCGTGACTCTGACCTACCCCCACATTGGTAGCGTCGGTACGACCAGCGAAGACGAAGAGTGTGATCGTATCTGGGCCAAGGGCCTGGTGATTCGCGATCTGCCATTATTGGCCAGCAACTTCCGCAACGAGAAGGCCCTGGACCAGTATCTCAAAGACCACAATATTCTCGGTATTGCCGATATCGATACCCGTCGCCTGACCCGTATCCTGCGAGACAAGGGATCGCAGAACGGCTGTATCATGGCTGGCGAGGTGGATGAAGATAAAGCGTTGGCGGCAGCAAAGGACTTTGGCGGTCTCAAGGGCATGGACCTGGCCAAGGTTGTCACCACTCAGGAGCCATACACTTGGTGCGACGGCAGCTGGCAGTTGGGCAAGGGCTTCACCAGCCCCGAAACCTTCAAGTTCAAGGTCGTGGCCTATGATTACGGCGTTAAGCGCAATATTCTGCGGATGCTGGTAGACCGCGGCTGCGAGCTGGTGGTAGTTCCTGCCAAGACCCCCGCATCTGAGGTGCTGGCGATGAATCCCGACGGTGTTTTCCTGTCTAATGGACCCGGCGATCCAGAACCTTGTGACTACGCCATTGAGGCTATTCAGCAGTTGCTGGAAACCGACATTCCTGTCTTTGGTATCTGCCTGGGACATCAGTTGTTGGCTTTGGCGTCCGGCGCCAAGACCGTCAAGATGGGCCATGGTCACCACGGCGGTAATCACCCTGTACAGTGCATTGATGACGGCACGGTAATGATCACCAGCCAGAACCACGGCTTTGCCGCCGACGAAGACACTTTGCCGGATAACCTGCGTGCCACTCACAAGTCGCTGTTCGACGGCACCCTGCAGGGTATCCATCGCACCGACAAGCCGGCCTTCAGCTTCCAGGGTCACCCCGAAGCCAGTCCCGGCCCGCACGATGCCGCACCACTGTTTGACCACTTCATCGAATTGATGGAAGCCCGTAACTAATTTAGGCCCGTCGTTAATATAGGAATCTGAGAGCAAAATGCCAAAAAGAACTGACATTCAAAGTATTCTGATTCTGGGTGCGGGCCCGATTGTTATCGGTCAGGCCTGTGAGTTCGATTACTCCGGTGCCCAGGCCTGTAAGGCCCTGCGCGAAGAAGGCTACCGGGTGATTCTGGTAAACTCCAACCCCGCCACCATCATGACTGACCCGGTGATGGCCGACGCCACCTACATCGAGCCCATCGAATGGCGCACGGTTGCCCGTATTGTCGAGAAAGAGCGCCCGGACGCGATTCTGCCCACCATGGGTGGCCAGACTGCGCTCAACTGTGCGCTGGATCTGCACGACAATGGTGTTCTGGAGAAGTTTGATGTTGAGCTGATCGGTGCCAACCAGGAGGCCATTCACAAGGCCGAAGACCGCAACCTGTTTGACCAGGCCATGAAGAAAATCGGCCTGGAGTGCGCCCGCGCTGAGATCGTTCACACCATGGAAGAGGCCCAGGAAGTGCCGAAGAAGTTCGGTTTCCCGGTGATCATCCGTCCATCCTTTACCATGGGTGGCTCCGGTGGTGGTGTGGCCTACAACTGGGAAGAGTTTGAAGAGATCTGTGCCCGTGGTCTGGATCTGTCGCCCACCAATGAACTGCTGATCGACGAATCTCTGCTCGGTTGGAAAGAGTACGAGATGGAAGTTGTCCGTGATAAGAACGACAACTGCATCATCGTTTGCTCCATCGAAAACTTTGATCCCATGGGTGTGCACACCGGTGACTCCATTACCGTTGCCCCGGCCCAGACCCTGACGGACAAAGAGCTGCAAATCATGCGTAATGCCTCGTTGGCGGTACTGCGTGAAATTGGTGTGGAAACCGGCGGCTCCAACGTGCAGTTCGCTGTGAACCCGAAAAACGGCCGCCTGGTGGTTATCGAAATGAACCCCCGCGTCAGCCGTTCTTCGGCGCTGGCGTCCAAGGCCACCGGATTCCCAATCGCCAAGGTGGCTGCCAAGCTGGCGGTGGGTTACACCCTGGACGAGCTGCAGAACGACATCACTGGCGGTGCCACTCCAGCGTCGTTTGAGCCTTCCATCGACTATGTAGTTACCAAGATTCCCCGCTTCACCTTTGAAAAATTTGGCGACGCTGACGCCCGTCTGACCACTCAGATGAAATCCGTTGGTGAAGTTATGGCCATCGGCCGCACTTTCCAGGAATCCTGCCAAAAGGCTCTGCGTGGCTTGGAAGTGGGTTCTGCCGGCTTTGAGCCCAAAGTTAATCTGGACTCTGACGAGGCTATGGCACAGATCCGTCGCGATCTTTCCACGCCGGGTGCTGAACGCATCTGGTATGTTGCCGATGCCTTCCGCGCAGGCATGAGCATCGAGGAGGTATTCGAAGCCTCCGCGATTGATCCCTGGTTCCTGGTACAGATCGAAGACATTGTTAAATCCGAAACTCAGTTGTCGTCCATGCCACTGACTGAGCTGGATGCGGATTTGATGTTCCGCATGAAGCGCAAGGGTTTCTCCGACAAGCGTTTGGCTGCACTGCTGAGTGTCAGTGAAAAAACCATGCGAGATCACCGCACTAAGCTGGGAATTCATCCCGTGTACAAGCGTGTGGATACCTGTGCAGCTGAATTCTCCACCTCCACGGCGTACATGTACTCCACCTACGAGGAAGAGTGCGAGGCCAATCCGTCTGACCGTGAAAAGATCATGGTTCTCGGTGGCGGCCCCAACCGTATCGGTCAGGGTATCGAGTTTGATTATTGCTGCGTGCATGCGGCTCTTGCGTGTCGAGAAGACGGTTACGAAACCATTATGGTCAACTGTAACCCCGAGACGGTTTCCACAGACTACGATACCTCTGACCGTCTGTTTTTCGAGCCGGTGACGCTGGAAGACGTACTGGAAATCGTTCGCAAGGAGCAGCCTAAGGGCGTGATTGTTCAGTTCGGTGGTCAGACGCCGCTGAAGCTCGCCCGTGCTCTGGAAGCCGAAGGTGTGCCAATTATTGGTACCAGCCCGGAAGCTATTGACCGTGCAGAAGACCGTGAGCGTTTCCAGCAGATGCTGATGCGCCTGGATCTCAAGCAGCCGTCCAATGCCATTGTTCGCTCCACCGAAGAAGCGGTTCGCAAGGCCGAAGAAGTGGGTTATCCACTGGTTGTGCGCCCCTCTTACGTATTGGGTGGCCGCGCCATGGAAATCGTGCACAAGGAAGAAGAACTGCGTACCTATATGCGCGAGGCGGTTCAGGTTTCCGATGACGCCCCCGTTCTGTTGGATCACTTCCTCAATGCCGCCATCGAAGTCGATATCGATGCAGTTTGCGACGGTACCGATGTCGTGATTGGCGGCATCATGCAGCACATTGAGCAGTGCGGTGTTCACTCTGGTGATTCGGCCTGTTCTCTGCCGCCGTATTCGCTGCCCGCCAATGTGCAGGATGAGATGCGCGAGCAGGTGCGCAAGATGGCTGTCGAGCTGAACGTTATCGGCTTGATGAATGTGCAGCTGGCCTACCAGGGTGGTGAGATCTATGTGATCGAGGTGAACCCACGCGGTTCACGTACCGTTCCTTTCGTGTCCAAGTGTATCGGTACCTCGCTGGCCAAAGTTGCCGCCCGGGTTCAGGCTGGCAAGAGCCTGGCCGAGCAGGGCTTTACCCGGGAAGTTGTACCCAGCTATTACAGTGTCAAAGAAGCGGTATTCCCCTTTAACAAGTTCCCGGCGGTTGACCCCATCCTGGGGCCAGAGATGAAATCCACCGGTGAAGTTATGGGTGTAGGCGATACTTTTGCAGAGGCCTATTCCAAAGCTCAGCTGGGTGCAGGCGATGAAATTCCCACCACTGGCAAGGTCTTTATCAGTGTGCGTGATTTCGACAAAGAGGGTCTGTTGCCGGTTGCCAAGGATGTGATTGATCTCGGTTTTGACATCGTTGCCACACGCGGCACCGCCAAGTACCTGCAAGAAAAGGGTTTGGAAGTTGAGGTTGTCAACAAAGTCGTTGAAGGTCGTCCGCACATTGTGGATATGATTAAGAACGATGAGATCTCCATGGTGTTCAATACCACGGAAGGCAAACAAGCGATTAAGGACTCTGCATCCATCCGTCGCAGCGCTGAGAACCATCGCGTTTACTACACAACAACGATTGCTGGCGCCGAAGCCGTCTGCATGGCGTTGAAGTCCGGCCAGCAGCAACAAGTACGAAGCCTGCAGGAACTGCATGGGAGGATTGCATGATGAATAAGGTTCCAATGACCGTTGAAGGGGCTGAAGCTCTGCGCGAAGAACTTGAGCGCCTCAAGAAGGTTGATCGCCCGCGTATTGTTCAGGCTATTGCCGAAGCTCGCGAGCACGGCGATTTGAAAGAGAACGCGGAGTACCATGCGGCCCGTGAGCAGCAGGGTTTCTGTGAGGGTCGTATCCAGGAAATCGAGGGTAAGCTGGCCAGTGCTCAGGTGATCGATATCTCTCAGATCCCTGCTGGCGACAAGGTGATCTTCGGTACAACTGTAGATATTATTAACCTTGATACCGACGACACCGTCACCTACAAAATTGTGGGTGATGATGAAGCGGACGTGAAATCCAACAAGATCTCCGTTAACTCTCCCATCGCCCGCGGGCTGGTGGGTAAAGAGGTCGGCGATGTGGTTGTGATTCGCACCCCCGGCGGCGAGGTGGAATACGAGATCGACGACGTTCGTCACGTATAACTCTCCACCCAATGGAGACGGGCGTCTGTCCCGTCTCCTGATTCTTGCATCCCGCCTTCTCTGTCCTCCCCTCGCTCTCCTGAAACATTTCGACAATCCTCTTGGTCGCCACCAACATTCCGCAATCCGACCGCTCAGGGCATAGTTACGACTAATGCATTTATCACTGTTGTGCGGAGAACCAATATGGAGTTACAAGGTAAAGTTGTTGCTATCACGGGTGGTGGCAAGGGTATCGGGCGCGCCATTGCCCTGCGTTTGGCTGCTCAAGGTGCCAAGCTGGCGCTGCTGGATCTGGATGAAGAGGCAATGACCCAAACCTGTGATCTGGTTAAAGAAGCGGGTTCTGAAGCTCGAGGTTACATCTGTAATGTCGCCGATGAGGCAGCTGTCGAAACCACCTTTAATCAGATTGTCGCTGACTTCAACAGTCTGCACGGTGTTGTGAACAATGCCGGAATTCTCCGCGATGCGCAGCTGATCAAGGTGAAGGATGGCAAGGTGGTGAAGAAGATGACTGCCGACAACTACAGCCTGGTGGTGGATGTGCACATGAAAGGGGCATTCCTCTGTGCCAGAGAGGCAGCTGCGCATATGGTCGAGCTGGGTGTGGAGGAGGGTTGTATCGTCAACATGTCTTCCATTGCTTATCGGGGCAATTTTGGTCAATCCAACTACTCTGCCGCCAAGGCGGGTATTGTTGCCCAGAGCAAAGTCTGGGCGAAGGAGCTGGGGCGCTACAACATCCGCTCCATGGCTATTGCACCGGGTACCATTGATACTGAGCTGCTGCGCTCCATGCCGGAAGATGCCCTCAACGCCATTGCTGCGGGCATTCCTCTCAAGCGTATTGGCGATGTGGATAACATTGCCCAGACGGTGCAACATATCTTCGAGAACAATTACTTGTCCGGTGATGTTATCGAAGTCAGCGGAGGGGTGACGCTTTAACGCGTGAACCGTCAGTCGCAAAGGGTGGTGTGCAGTCTCTTGCATCTCACCTTTTTTTTGGCTAACTTTGATTGTGCACAATTTAATTTTGGCAGGCCAAACTTTGGTTTGATCGATTCGGGTTCAATCAATACAGGTAAGGAGTAGAGTCTAATGGGGCAGTTTTACGAATTTGCGGCACAAACGCTGAGCGGGCAGGAGCAGGCGTTGGACGACTATCGCGATAAAGTCGTTTTGGTGGTTAATACAGCGAGTAAGTGCGGCTTTACTCCGCAATATAAAGGCCTGGAGGCGCTTTACCAAAAGTACAAGGATCAGGGGCTGGTGATTCTGGGGTTTCCCTGTAATCAGTTTGGGCATCAGGAGCCCGGTAACAGTGATCAGATTGGTGAATTCTGTGAGCGCAACTTTGGTGTCACCTTTCCGCTGTTTGAGAAGGTGGACGTGAATGGCCACAATGCCCATCCATTGTTCGCGCACTTGAAAAAGTCGGCACCGGGCATTCTCGGCAGCCAGCGCATAAAGTGGAACTTCACTAAATTCCTGATTGGCCGTGATGGTAAGGTGGTCAAGAGGTTCGCGCCCACCGATAAGCCTGAATCACTGGCCTCTGCTATTGAGGGGCTGTTGTGAGACCCACAGCCCAAACCGGCAGATTCCAGGGAGGCAGAGTGTGACCGATCGCGATATCATTCGCCTCGACAATCAGCTGTGCTTCATGCTGTATGCCTGTTCCAGGGCCATGACACGGGCCTATCAGCCCATGCTCAAGAAGTTGGGCATCACTTACCCCCAATACATTGTGCTGATGGTGTTGTGGGAGTGGCATGATCAGCCCCCGGTTGAGCAAACGGTAAAAGCCTTGGGCGAGCGTCTGCAGCTTGATTCCGGTACGCTTACGCCACTGCTTAAGCGGCTGGAGCAGGCAGGCCTGGTAAGCCGCCGCCGCGATGACAGTGATGAGCGGCGTGTACTGGTCGAGGTCACGGCGCAGGGATACGCGCTCAGTGCCAAGGCCAGCGAATGGCTGCAGTCCCAAGTCGGGGAGCACAGTGTGTCGCTGGATAAAATTTCGCAGCTGCGCGGCGAGTTGCGCGAGCTACTTGATCATTTGACGGGGGAAGTGTGAATCTTCAAGCCATTCTGGAACTCATGGGTGACGGTGAGTATCACTCGGGAGCAGCCCTGGGAGAGGTCCTGGGTGTCAGTCGGACGGCCGTCTGGAAGCACCTGCAAAAGTTGGAGTCTTACGGTTTGCCTTTGGAGTCGGTTAAAGGCAAAGGCTATCGTCTTCCAGGTGGTTTGGAATTGCTGGATGAGACGCGTATCAAGAGCGGACTGAGTGCCGATGCACAGGCGTTTCTGAGTCAGCTGGATATTCGCCAATCTGTTGAGTCCACCAATTTGCTGGCGATGGAGCGTGCCGCCAGTGGGGGCCATGGTTATGTGTGCCTGGCAGAGCATCAAACGGGTGGTCGCGGGCGTCGCGGTCGACGTTGGAGCAGCCCGTTTGGCCAGAGTCTCTATCTCTCGGCGGTAGTACAGTTCGAGGGTGGGGCCGCCGCTCTGGAGGGGCTCAGTCTTGCGGTGGGTGTGGCTCTGGTGCGGGCATTGTCTGCGCTTGGCGGGCAGGGCGTTGGCTTGAAGTGGCCCAATGATGTGCTGTTCGATGGTCGCAAACTGGCGGGGGTGCTGTTGGAGATGACCGGCGACCCGGCTGGAGCCTGCCAAGTAGTGGTGGGCCTGGGGCTGAATATCAAGGTCTCTGAACAGGCCGCCCGTGAAATCGATCAGCCCTGGGCGGATGTTGGCCAGATTTTGCCTGGCGTGTCCCGCAATCAGGTTGCGGTTGCGGTTATTAATGAGCTGTTGCCCGTACTGGGGTCGTTTGAGGTGCAGGGATTTGGCGCCTATCGAGAAGAATGGCAGGCAGCCCATGTTTACCACCATCAGGAGGTGCGCCTGAGTACGGTAAGTGAAGAGATTGTCGGCCGGGTGTTGGGTGTTTCGGCGACAGGAGCATTGCGCCTCGACGTTAATGGCCAGGAGCAGGAGTTTGCCGGTGGAGAGGTGTCCTTGCGGCCGGAGCGGCAATCGTGACTGATGCTGACGGTCGATCGCCTCTGCTGGAGTTTGATGTCGGCAATACACGCCTGAAATGGCGGCTACGGGACAACGCAGTTGGCAAGGTGCTGGGGGCGGGTGCTCTTGTACACGCGGACTATGATGATTGTGCCCAATTGCTGGCTGTTATAAAGCAAGAGGTGGACGTGCAAATCGGGCGAGCCCCTTCAGGTTTGTGGGTGGCGTCGGTGGCCTCTGATGCAATCGCCGGGGCGATAGATGTCTGGGCTCGCGATCACTATGGTCTGGCGCCGGAGTTTGCTCGGGTCAGTCGCCGTGCGGCAGGTGTGACTGTGGGTTATGAGGAGCACCATCGGCTGGGCGTTGATCGCTGGCTGGCTGTGCTTGCGGCTTCGGTGCGGTCACCTCAGGGTGCGCTGGTGGTGGATTGCGGCAGTGCCATCACCGTAGATGTTTTGCACGGTCAGGATCATCGGGGCGGTTATATCGTTCCGGGGCTCAGATTGATGCGCGGCGCACTTTTTCGTGAAACAGAGCAGGTTAAAGTTGCAGAAGTTGCTCTGGGTGACGATGCGCGACCGGGCCGAGTCACCGAAGAGGCTGTAGATCATGGTCTGCCCCTGATGGCAGCAGGTTTGGTCGTCGAGGTACTCGATCGCCTGAAAAAGAACGCCTGGGGCTGGGGTGGCTGGAGTGGTCCTGTCTATCTGACGGGGGGGGATGCCGCGGTCATTGCGCCTCTGCTGGGAGAGCATCAAGTTTATAGGGCTCCGGATCTGGTGCTGGATGGATTGTCCTTGGCGGAAAGAGAAGAGATAAAGGATTGATATGCGCTGGATCTTCATCAGTTTGGTTGTGGTGAACCTTTTATTGGCAGGCTGGATGTTATTCCAGCGGGGTATGGACGGTGAATCCGCGACGGGTAGTGGCGCGTCAACCCAGCTGCCCCGGGAGACTCAGGTGCGGGCGGCCAGTATTGGTGACCGCCTGGTGATGCTGGAGGAACTCCGCAAGGAGGAGCTTCAAGCCATGGTTGCCGCCAAAGAGCGTCTGCAATTGCAGGATGAGGCAGAGGCCGGCAGTGATCAGCCTCTCTGCGCCTTAGTTGGCCCCTTCAAGGCGTTGTTGCCGGCAGAGTACTTTGTGGAGCATCTTGCGGCCCTGGAAATTGATGCCCAGGTGAAAACGGTTGAGGTGCCGGGTGAGAAAGGATTTTGGGTCTATCTGCCGCCTGAGTCCTCGCGCAAGGCGGCCCTGCGCAAACTTCACGAGTTCCAGGCCAAGGGTGTCGACAGTTATGTGATTCCCAAGGGTGATCTGGCCAATGGTATCTCCTTTGGTCTCTTTAATCTGGAGGCGGGTGCCAAGGAGCGGCTGGAAGAAATCCGGGCCTTGGGATATCCCGCCGAAACCCGTGCCATGCAGCGCACTTTCGAGGAGATCTGGGTGGTGCTATCTGCTCAAGAAGCTCAAAAAGTGGGCGAGGAATTGTGGCTTGAGCTGCTCAACCGGGAAGAAGGGCTGGAGATGAGACAAAATTTCTGTCCAGCTGTTGCGTCCGGCGAAAAGTTTCTCTAGAATCGCGCCCTCACTTGAGCAAGGCCTGGTTTGCAAGGGCTTGCGGAGGGTGTGTTGGGCTGGCGTAGCTCAGTTGGTAGAGCAGCTGACTTGTAATCAGCCGGTCGGGGGTTCGACTCCTCTCGCCAGCTCCAATTTTATTTATCTTTCTGATGTAACCCGGTGAATTTAAAGAATTTAACGGTTGACATCAGGGGGAGAGAGGCAGAGAATACCGCCTCCTTTTCGCAGGGGTTCCCGAGTGGCCAAAGGGATCAGACTGTAAATCTGACGCGAAAGCTTCGGTGGTTCGAATCCACCCCCCTGCACCATTATTTGTCGGCCCGATTTTGGGTTGGCTGATCGCCGCTAGGAAAGGTTGTTGTGGCGGTGGGCTCGCAAGCCCCGGTTTACAAGGCGTTCGCGCCATGCAGGCCGAAAGGTGCGTATAGCGGGTATGGTACAATGGTAGAACCTCAGCCTTCCAAGCTGATGATGCGGGTTCGATTCCCGCTACCCGCTCCAGGTTCTGCTTTATGCAAGATAAGCTCTTGTAGCTCAGTTGGTAGAGCACACCCTTGGTAAGGGTGAGGTCAGCGGTTCAAATCCGCTCAAGAGCTCCATTTTATAATCGTCGTGAGACCGGTCGTCTTAGCGGCGGTTTTGTGTGTTTGAGTGTAATGCGGTCCGTGAGGGTCGCGAAATTGCTTTAATTTAAGTGATTACAACTTTGAGGAGGCCCTCACAATGGCAAAAGAGCAATTTGAACGTTCCAAGCCCCACGTAAACGTGGGTACCATCGGTCACGTTGACCACGGTAAAACTACCCTGACAGCAGCCCTGACTCGCGTATGTGCCGAGGTTTGGGGTGGCGACGCCGTTGCTTTCGACGGTATCGACAATGCGCCTGAAGAGCGTGAGCGTGGTATCACCATCGCCACCTCTCACGTAGAGTACGATTCTCCCGATCGTCACTACGCGCACGTAGACTGCCCGGGTCACGCCGACTACGTTAAGAACATGATTACCGGTGCTGCTCAGATGGACGGCGCTATCCTGGTATGTGGTGCGACTGACGGCCCAATGCCTCAGACCCGCGAGCACATCCTGCTGTCTCGTCAGGTTGGTGTACCATACATCGTTGTGTTCCTGAACAAGGCTGACCTGCTGGCTGAAGACTGTGGCGGTGTTGATTCTGAAGAATACGCCGAGATGCTGGAGCTGGTTGAGATGGAGTTGCGCGAGCTGCTGGACACTTACGAGTTCCCTGGCGACGACACTCCGATCATCCCTGGTTCTGCCCTGATGGCCCTGAACGGCGAAGACGACAACGAGCTGGGTACCACCGCTGTTAAGAAGCTGGTTGAGACTCTGGACTCTTACATCCCTGAGCCTGAGCGTGCGATCGACGGTGCCTTCATTATGCCGATCGAAGACGTATTCTCCATCCAGGGTCGTGGTACCGTTGTTACCGGTCGTGTTGAGCGCGGTATCGTCAAGGTTGGTGAAGAAATCGAAATCGTTGGTATCAAAGACACCACCACTACCACCTGTACTGGTGTAGAGATGTTCCGCAAGCTGCTGGACGAAGGTCGTGCCGGTGAGAACGTTGGTGTTCTGCTGCGTGGTACCAAGCGTGACGAGGTTGAGCGTGGTCAGGTACTGGCTAAGCCCGGTTCTATCACTCCTCACACCAAGTTCGAAGGTGAGGTTTACGTACTGTCCAAGGATGAAGGTGGTCGCCACACTCCATTCTTCAAGGGCTACCGTCCTCAGTTCTACTTCCGTACCACTGACGTGACCGGCGCTTGTGAGCTGCCGGAAGGCGTAGAAATGGTAATGCCTGGTGACAACATCCAGATGACCGTTACCCTGATCTGCCCGATTGCGATGGACGAAGGTCTGCGCTTCGCGATCCGTGAAGGTGGTCGTACCGTGGGTGCAGGTGTTGTATCCAAGATCATCGAGTGATGATCTGAAATAACTGGCAAAGCAGGCTTTGCTTTGCCGGTTGATGGAAGGTAGGATTTATTGGATCGCCTTCCATCAAACTTTTCAGGCCAGTAGTTCAATTGGTAGAGCACCGGTCTCCAAAACCGGGTGTTGGGGGTTCAAGTCCCTCCTGGCCTGCCATATTCCATTCAAGAGTACACTCGGAGCTGCACAATTCCATGAATGCCAAGGTTGAAGCCAAGGAATACCGCCTGGATGGCCTTAAGTGGCTGGTGGTGGTTCTGCTGGTTGCCGCCGGTGTTGTGGGCAACTCCTACTACTCTGATGTTGCTGTACTCTACCGCGTCCTTGCCTTGGTGGCTGGCGGAGCGGTAGCAGCCTTTGTTGCGATTAATACCGCCAAGGGCATGGCTTTCTGGTCTCTGCTGCGCGAGGCGCAGGCGGAGTTTCGTCGGGTGGTATGGCCTACCCGCCAGGAAGTGAATCAGACCACCCTCATCGTCGTGGCCGTTGTGATTGTTATGGCGGTAATTCTCTGGTTGCTGGACACCTTACTGGGCTGGCTGGCATCTCTGATCATCGGATAGAGGTGAGGCATGGCTAAACGCTGGTATGTGGTTCACGCTTACTCGGGCTACGAAAAGAAAGTAGCTTCAGCTCTCAAAGAGCGCGTGGAACTCCACGGTATGCAAGACCAGTTTGGTGATATTCTGGTCCCCACCGAAGAAGTGGTGGAAATGCGCGGTGGTCAAAAACGTAAATCCGAGAGGAAGTTTTTCCCGGGTTACGTGCTGGTGCAAATGGAGCTGAGTGATGACAGCTGGCACCTGGTGAAAGAAACGCCTCGCGTTATGGGCTTCATTGGTGGCAAGGCGGACAAGCCGGCCCCGATTACCGAGAAAGAAGCCAACGCTATTCTTCAGCGTGTGGATGACTCTGTCGACAAGCCCAAGCCCAAGACCATCTTCGAACCCGGTGAAATGGTTCGTGTTATTGATGGTCCATTCAACGACTTCAATGGTGTCGTTGAAGAAGTCAATTACGAGAAGAGCAAGCTGCACGTTGCAGTTCTGATCTTCGGACGCTCAACTCCGGTTGAGTTGGAGTTTGGTCAGGTCGAAAAGGCCTAACCACTCCGCTGAAAAATCTGGCCCTCTTCTGCTTTGCGCAGAGGAGGGCTTTCGCGTCTCTGAAAAACTGCCGTTTAAGCGGCATGCTTTAGAGATAGGGGAGCCTGAGACGGTACGCTGCGCCACAGCTTACTCGAGGCGCTAACACCCAACTTTGGGAGTAATACAATGGCTAAAAAAGTTGAAGCTTATATTAAGCTGCAAGTGCCTGCCGGTCAGGCCAACCCAAGTCCCCCGGTAGGTCCTGCACTGGGTCAGCACGGTGTGAACATCATGGAGTTCTGTAAAGCGTTTAACGCCCAGACCCAAAACCTGGAAAACGGTGCTCCTGTGCCTGTTGTGATCAGCGTATACAGCGATCGCAGCTTCACCTTCACCATGAAGACTCCACCAGCTTCCTTCCTGCTGAAGAAAGCTGCCGGTATCAAGAGTGGTTCCGGTCGTCCCAACACTGAGAAGGTCGGCAAGCTGACCCGCGCTCAGCTGGAAGAGATCGCGACTGCCAAGCAGCCGGATCTGACTGCTGCCGACATGGACGCAGCGGTACGTACTATTGCCGGCTCCGCCCGTGCAATGGGTCTTGAAACGGAGGGTGTGGTGTAATGGCTAAGCTGAGCAAGCGCCAGCGCGCGATTCGCGAGAAGCTGGATTCAACCAAGCAATACGGCATCGAAGAAGCAGTATCCCTGCTGAAAGAAGTCTCTTCCGTCAAATTCGGCGAGACTGTTGATGTTGCTATCAACCTGGGTATTGACCCTCGTAAATCCGACCAGGCTGTACGTGGTGCCACCACTCTGCCCAACGGTTCCGGTAAAGAAGTTCGCGTCGCTGTGTTCACCCAGGGTGCCAACGCTGATGCCGCGAAAGAAGCCGGTGCAGACATCGTTGGTATGGACGAACTGGCCGCCGACGTTAAAGCTGGCAACATGGACTTCGACGTAGTGATCGCTGATCCTGCCGCCATGCGTGTTGTGGGTCAGTTGGGTCAGATTCTGGGCCCCCGCGGCCTGATGCCTAACCCCAAGACCGGTACTGTCACTCCAGACGTCGCCACTGCGGTTAAAAACGCCAAGGCCGGTCAGGTGCGTTACCGTGCCGACAAGGGCGGTATCATCCACGGAGCCATCGGCAAGCTGACTTTTGATGCTCAGCAGCTGAAGGAAAACCTGGAAGCGCTGATTGCCGATTTGAAGAAAGCCAAACCTGCCTCTGCCAAGGGTGTGTATCTGAAGAAGATCTCCCTGAGCACAACCATGGGCCCAGGTGTGGTTTTGGATCAGAGCACTCTGGAAGTTTAATCCGGACGCTCTGATTAACGTACTTTGGGGTCTGGGCTGGTTTATCCAGCCCAGGCCGTCAAAGACCGCAGGTGTGATTGCATGTCTTGGATCACTTAATTCCCTGCGCAGACGGTGAGACCCAATTCAGTTTATAGCTGGATTTGATCACCGAAAACGTTCCTCTCCCGAGGTTTGGGAGAGGGATTGAAGTAACGATTGGCGCTCCTTGTTAATTTGACCCGAGGTCAAACGAATTTAAGTTGAGCTAATCAAATCCAGGAGAAATCTTGTGGCATTAGGACTCGAAGACAAAAAAGCGATTGTCGCTGAAGTCCAGGAAGCTGCTAAGAGCGCATTGTCTGCAGTAATCGCTGATGCACGTGGTGTATCTGTGACTGACATGACCGCTCTGCGTAAAGAGGCTCGTGAGAACGGCGTTTGGGTAAAAGTCGTTCGTAACACTCTGGCGCGTCGCGCAGTTGAAGGTACTGATTATGAGTGTCTGACTGACACTTTTGTCGGCCCCACTCTGATTGCTTTCTCTAACGAACATCCTGGCGCCGGTGCGCGTATTTTCAAGGAGTTCGCCAAGGGTAATGACAATCTGGAGCTGAAATCAGCAGCCTTCGAAGGTGAAGTGGTTGACGTCGAAATGCTGGCCAAGCTGCCAACATACGACGAAGCAATCGCCCAGCTGATGAGCGTGATGAAAGAAGCAGCCGCTGGCAAACTGGTTCGCACTATTGCGGCCATCCGCGACCAAAAAGAAGAGCAGGAAGCAGCTTAATTTCCTCTTGTTGGGAAATCGCTTTCTTAAACGACTTAACGAGCCGGGCAGTTTTGACTTTCGTAACAGTCTCGCCCATTAAGGCTCAAACGAATGTAGGAATAGACTCATGTCTCTGACTAAAGAAGATATCATCAATGCTGTTGCTGAGATGTCTGTAAAAGACGTTGTTGAACTGATCGAAGCAATGGAAGAGAAGTTCGGTGTAACTGCTGCCGCTGCTGCTGTAGCTGTTGCTCCTGGTGAAGGTGGCGGTGCTGCTGAAGAGAAGACCGAATTCGACGTAGTACTGACCGGTGCTGGCGAGAAGAAGGTTAACGCTATTAAAGCCGTTCGCGCCATCACTGGCCTGGGCCTGAAAGAAGCCAAGGCTATGGTAGAAGCTGTTCCAGCCGTTGTTCTGGAAGGCGCCGCCAAGGATGCAGCCGAAGACGCTCTGAAGCAGCTGGAAGAAGCTGGTGCGACTGGCGAGCTGAAGTAATTCAGATCTCGGCAAGCGCTAAGTCTGGCAGCCATTCGTTTTTAATAGCTGCCTGACTTAAGGCTGGCGGGTTTGTGCCCGCCGGCCTTTTTGCCGTTTTCGGCCAACGGCAATGACAAAACCAAGGCCGAACTTGTGGGGAGTGGGAAGCTCCGCCACGTTTGCAGTCCCACGGGAGGTCTCCGTGGTGATTAGAGTACCACGGGATTTTGCCGTGGCGAGATAAAGCCTTATCCGTTTACAAGCTGGGGAATACTGATGGCTTACTCATATACTGAGAAAAAACGTATCCGCAAGGACTTCGGCAAATTGCCGCACGTCATGGATGTCCCGTTCCTCCTGGCGATACAGTTGGATTCATATCGCAAGTTTACTCAGGGTGACATGTCGCCTGAGGCGCGTCTGGACGTAGGTCTGCACGCTGCGTTTAAATCTGTGTTCCCGATCGTGAGTTACTCGGGAAGTGCTGCCCTCGAATACGTAAGCTACGTTCTGGGTAAGCCCGCATTTGATGTAACCGAATGTCAATCACGTGGTATCACCTACGCGGTGCCGCTGCGTGTTAAAGTTCGACTGATTATCTACGATAAGGAATCAGCGAACAAAACCATTAAAGATATTAAAGAGCAAGAAGTGTACATGGGCGAGATTCCGCTCATGACGGACAACGGTACCTTTGTGATTAACGGTACCGAGCGAGTGATTGTTTCCCAGCTGCACCGCTCCCCGGGTGTATTCTTCGATCACGATAAGGGCAAGACCCATTCCTCCGGTAAGCTGCTCTACTCCGCGCGGGTTATTCCTTACCGCGGCTCCTGGCTGGATTTCGAATTCGATCCCAAAGATCTGGTTTACGTACGTATTGACCGCCGCCGCAAACTGCCGGCGAGTATTCTGCTGCGTGCCCTGGGATACACTTCCGAGCAAATGCTCGAGATGTTCTTCGAAACCAGCAGCTTCAGTGTTAAAGACGGTGTTTACAGCCTTGAGCTGGTGCCTTCCCGCCTGCGTGGCGATGTGGCGACCTTCGATATCAAGGATGCCGACGGCAGCGTGATTGTGGAAGAAGGGCGTCGCATTACCGCCCGCCACATTCGTCAACTGGAAAAAGCCGGTGTGACCGAGCTGGAAGTACCGCGTGACTACCTGATGGGTCGCTCCCTGGCGCGTGACCTGGTTGACACCAACTCCGGCGAGCTGCTGTTCGAATGTAACACCGAAATTACTGAAGAGATTCTGGAAAAGGTCGACGAAATCGGCCTGACCTCTCTTGAGACCCTGTACACCAACGAGTTGGACTGTGGACCATTCGTTTCCGATACCCTGCGCATCGATCCGACCCGCAGTGAGCTGGAAGCACTGGTAGAAATCTACCGCATGATGCGTCCTGGCGAGCCGCCAACCAAAGAGTCTGCCGAGGCGCTGTTCCAAAACCTGTTCTTTACACAGGAGCGTTACGACCTGTCGGCTGTTGGTCGCATGAAGTTCAACCGCCGCCTGCAGCGTGATGAAGATACCGGTGAGGGTACTCTGTCCAACGAAGATATCGTTGACGTGCTCAGGACTCTGGTGGACATCCGTAACGGTAAGGGTGTTGTGGACGATATCGATCACCTGGGTAACCGCCGTGTGCGTTCCGTGGGTGAGATGGCTGAGAACCAGTTCCGTGTGGGTCTGGTGCGTGTGGAGCGCGCTGTTAAAGAGCGTCTGTCCATGGCCGAGTCCGAAGGCCTGATGCCACAGGACCTGATCAACGCCAAGCCCGTTGCTGCCGCTGTGAAAGAGTTCTTCGGCTCCTCCCAGCTATCCCAGTTTATGGATCAGAACAACCCGCTGTCTGAGGTGACTCACAAGCGTCGTGTATCTGCGCTTGGCCCTGGTGGTCTGACCCGTGAGCGTGCTGGCTTTGAAGTGCGAGACGTACACCCCACTCACTACGGTCGTGTGTGCCCAATTGAGACACCTGAAGGTCCAAACATTGGTCTGATCAACTCACTGGCAACCTACTCTCGTACTAATAACTACGGTTTCCTGGAAGCACCTTATCGTAAAGTGAACGACGGTGTAGCTACCGACGAAATCGAATACCTGTCCGCCATTAACGAAGCCGGCTACATCATCGCCCAGGCTTCGGCGCAGCTGGACGAAAACAACAAGCTGGTTGATGAGCTGGTGTCTGTGCGCCACATGGGTGAATTTACCCTGAAGAGCGCCGACGAAGTCCAGTATATGGACGTATCTCCACGCCAGGTGGTATCTGTGGCGGCATCTCTGATTCCGTTCCTGGAACACGATGATGCGAACCGCGCATTGATGGGCTCAAACATGCAGCGTCAGGCGGTACCGACTCTGCGTGCCCAGAAGCCTCTGGTGGGCACTGGTATGGAGCGCAATGTTGCCTCTGACTCCGGTGTCTGTGTGGTGGCCAAACGCGGTGGTGTGATCGAGCGTGTTGACGCCGGTCGTATCGTGGTCAAGGCGCACGATGCCGAGACCGAAGCCGGTGACGCTGGTGTGGATATCTACAACCTCACCAAGTACACCCGTTCCAACCAGAATACCTGTATCAACCAACGTCCAATCGTCAGAACCGGCGATACCGTTACCCGTGGCGATATTCTGGCCGATGGTCCTTCTGTGGACCTGGGTGAGCTGGCTCTCGGCCAGAACATGCGTATCGCGTTTATGCCTTGGAACGGTTACAACTTTGAGGACTCCATCCTGGTGTCCGAGCGCGTTGTACAGGAAGATCGTTTCACTACGATCCACATCCAGGAATTGACGTGTATCGCCCGTGACACCAAGCTGGGCAGCGAAGAGATTTCTGCCGATATCCCCAATGTCGGTGAAGGCGCTCTGTCCAAGCTGGATGAGTCCGGTATCGTTTATATCGGTGCGGAAGTGGGTCCTGGCGACATTCTGGTGGGCAAGGTAACTCCGAAAGGCGAAACCCAGCTCACGCCGGAAGAAAAACTGCTGCGCGCCATCTTCGGTGAAAAAGCCTCTGACGTTAAAGACACCTCTCTGCGCGTGCCTACCAGTACCCGCGGTACCGTAATTGACGTACAAGTGTTTACCCGCGACGGTCTGGAGAAAGACCAGCGTTCCCTCGAAATTGAGAAGAGCCAGCTGGACGCTATCCGCAAGGACCTGAACGAAGAGTACCGCATCGTTGAAACCGCGACCTTTGAACGCCTGCGCGATGCTCTGGTCGGCCAGGTTGTCACCAGCGGTAAGGGTGTCAATCGCGGCGAGCCTCTGACCGATGCCCAACTGGATGAATTGCCCAGTGAGCAGTGGTTCAAGCTGCGTATGTCTGACGACGCTCTGAATGAGCAGCTGGACCGTGCGGAAGAGCAATTGGTCGAGCGTCGCAAGATCCTGGACGAGCGTTTTGAAGACAAGAAGCGCAAGCTGGAAACCGGCGACGATCTGGCGCCCGGCGTCCTCAAGATCGTCAAGGTTTACCTGGCGATCAAGCGTCGCATCCAGCCCGGTGACAAGATGGCTGGTCGCCACGGTAACAAGGGTGTGATCTCCGTGATCATGCCAGTGGAAGACATGCCCCATGACGCCAACGGTGAGCCGGTCGACATCGTTCTGAACCCACTGGGTGTACCTTCGCGGATGAACGTGGGTCAGATCCTCGAGACTCACCTGGGTATGGCAGCCAAGGGTCTTGGCGTGAAAATCGACGAAATGGTGCGTGAACAGCGTGCGGTCGCCGAAATTCGCGGCTTCCTGCATGAGGTCTACAATACTGCTGGTGATGCCACCCGCAAAGAAGACCTGGACTCCTTCAGTGACGCAGAAATCATTGAGTTGGCCGGTAACCTGCGCGGCGGTGTCCCCATGGCCACCGCGGTATTCGACGGTGCCAAAGAAGCTGAAATCAAGGAGCTGCTGCGCCTGGCCGATCTGTCCGACACCGGTCAGATGGAGCTGTGTGACGGCCGCACCGGCGATACATTTGAACGTCCGGTGACCGTTGGCTATATGTATATGCTGAAGCTGAACCACCTGGTGGACGACAAGATGCACGCCCGTTCCACCGGTTCTTACAGTCTGGTTACCCAGCAGCCTCTGGGCGGTAAAGCCCAGTTCGGTGGTCAGCGTTTCGGGGAGATGGAGGTCTGGGCGCTGGAAGCCTATGGTGCTGCCTACACCCTGCAGGAAATGCTGACGGTCAAGTCGGACGACGTGGCCGGCCGAACCAAGATGTACAAGAACATCGTCGATGGCGATCACCGTATGGAGCCCGGCATGCCGGAGTCCTTTAACGTACTGGTTAAAGAGATTCGCTCACTCGGTATCAACATCGAGCTGGAAACTGACAGCTAAGACAATTGGAGACATTCCCTTGAAAGACTTACTTAATCTGCTGAAGTCCCAAGGTCAGACCGAAGAGTTTGATGCGATCCGTATTGCACTGGCGTCGCCTGAAATGATTCGTTCTTGGTCTTTTGGTGAAGTGAAAAAGCCTGAGACCATTAACTACCGGACCTTCAAGCCCGAGCGTGAAGGTCTGTTCTGTGCCAAGATCTTTGGCCCGGTAAAAGACTACGAGTGCCTGTGCGGTAAATACAAGCGCATGAAGCACCGTGGCATTATCTGTGAGAAGTGTGGCGTTGAGGTCACTCTGTCCAAGGTTCGTCGTGAGCGCATGGGCCACATTGAGCTGGCGTGTCCGACCGCCCACATCTGGTTCCTGAAGTCCCTGCCAAGCCGCATGGGCCTGTTGCTGGATATGACACTGCGTAATATCGAGCGTGTCCTTTACTTTGAATCCTATGTGGTTACCGACCCCGGCATGACCACACTGGAGAAGGGCCAGCTGCTGACCGATGAGCAGTACTTCGAGGCAATGGAAGAATTCGGTGACGAGTTTGAAGCCAAGATGGGTGCCGAGGCCATTCAGGAGCTGATGAGCGACATCGACCTGGAAGCCGAAATCCAGGAACTGCGCGAAGAGATTCCGAACACCAACTCCGAGACCAAGATCAAGAAGCTGTCCAAGCGCCTGAAGCTGCTGGAGGCCTTCTACAACTCAGGCAACAAGCCCGAGTGGATGGTGCTGGAAGCGCTGCCGGTTCTGCCACCCGATCTGCGTCCTCTGGTACCTCTGGATGGCGGCCGCTTTGCGACTTCCGACCTGAACGATCTGTATCGTCGGGTCATCAACCGTAACAACCGCCTCAAGCGCCTGCTGGACCTGAACGCTCCGGACATCATTGTGCGCAACGAGAAGCGTATGCTGCAGGAGTCTGTGGATGCGCTGCTGGACAACGGTCGTCGCGGCCGTGCCATTACCGGTTCCAACAAGCGCCCGCTCAAGTCTCTGGCTGACATGATCAAGGGTAAGCAGGGTCGTTTCCGTCAGAACCTGCTGGGTAAGCGAGTGGACTACTCCGGTCGTTCTGTGATTGTGGTAGGTCCGACCCTGCGTTTGCACCAGTGTGGTCTGCCCAAGAAGATGGCACTGGAACTGTTTAAACCGTTTATCTTCTCCAAGCTGGAATTGCGCGGCCTGGCCACCACCATTAAGGCGGCCAAGAAGATGGTGGAGCGTGAAGAAGCCATCGTTTGGGATATCCTGGACGAAGTGATTCGCGAACACCCCGTCATGCTGAACCGTGCACCTACGTTGCACCGTCTCGGTATCCAGGCGTTTGAGCCGGTACTGATTGAAGGTAAGGCAATTCAGCTGCACCCGCTGGTATGTGCGGCCTATAACGCTGACTTCGACGGCGACCAGATGGCGGTTCACGTACCTCTGACGCTTGAGGCGCAGCTGGAGGCCCGCGCCTTGATGATGTCTACCAACAACATTCTGTCACCGGCCTCCGGTGAGCCTATTATCGTACCTTCCCAGGACGTAGTATTGGGCTTGTACTGGATGACCCGTGAGCGCGTTAACGCACCCGGCGAAGGCATGATTTTTGCCGATACCCAGGAGGTATCCCGTGCCTATAACGCCAAGAAAGTTGGCCTGCAGGCGCGTATCAAGGTTCGTATCGTTGAGCACATCACGGGTGAGGACGGCGAAGTCACTGAACGGTGTTCTATCGTAGAGACCACAGTCGGTCGTATTCTGCTGTGGGAAATCGTGCCCAAAGGCATGCCTTTTGAGCAGGTTAACCGCCCGATGGTCAAGAAGGCCATCTCCCAGGTAATCAACTACTGCTACCGTATCGTGGGTCTGAAGGCCACCGTTATCTTCGCTGACCAGCTGATGTACATGGGTTACGAGTACTCCACCAAGTCCGGTTCTTCCATTGGTGTGAACGACTTCGAAATCCCTGACGAGAAGCACTCTCTGGTAGCCGCCGCCGAAGCGGAAGTAAAGGAAATCGAATCCCAGTACGCCTCCGGTCTGGTAACCCAGGGCGAGAAGTACAACAAGGTGATCGATATCTGGTCCCGCGCCAACGACCTGGTGGCCAAGTCCATGATGGAAGGCATCTCCCACGAGTCGGTCATCAATCGCGACGGCGAGGAAGAGAAGCAGTCCTCCTTTAACTCCGTCTTTATGTACGCCGACTCAGGTGCTCGTGGTAGCCCCGCTCAGATCCGTCAGCTGGCCGGTATGCGTGGTCTGATGGCCAAGCCCGATGGCTCCATCATCGAAACGCCCATTACGGCGAACTTCCGTGAGGGTCTGAACGTAGGTCAGTACTTTATTTCTACCCACGGTGCTCGTAAGGGTCTGGCGGATACCGCACTTAAGACCGCGAACTCCGGTTACCTGACCCGTCGTTTGGTGGACGTTGCCCAGGACGTGGTTGTAACCGAGACCGATTGTGGTACTGACCACGGTCTGACCATGGCGCCTGTGATCGAGGGCGGTGACGTTATCGAATCCCTGGGTGATCGTATCCTGGGTCGTGTGGTTGCCCGCGACGTGATCCGCGCCGACAGCGATGAGATTCTGGTGCCTGCCGGTACCATGATCGACGAGAAGTGGGTCGACCGTATCGAAGAGATGAGCATCGATGAGGTTATGGTCCGCTCTCCGATTACCTGTGAAACCCGCCACGGTATCTGTGCCCAGTGTTACGGCCGTGATCTGGCCCGCGGCCATCGTGCCAACCCCGGTGAATCCGTGGGTGTTATTGCAGCACAGTCCATTGGTGAGCCGGGTACCCAGTTGACCATGCGGACCTTCCACATTGGTGGTGCGGCCTCCCGGGCCTCTGCCGTGGATAGCGTACAGGTCAAGCAGGACGGTACCGTTCGTCTGATTAACCTGAAAGTGGTGGAAAACGCCGCCGGTAACCTGGTGGCAGTCAGCCGCTCCGGTGAACTGGCGGTAGCCGATATGAACGGCCGCGAGCGTGAGCGCTACAAGGTTCCCTACGGTGCTGAAATCACGGTCAAAGATGGTGAGAAGGTCGACGGCGGTCAGTTTGTCGCCAAGTGGGATCCCCACACGCACCCAATCATCACCGAAGTGGCGGGTAAGGTATTGTTCGCTGGCATGGAAGATGGCCTGTCCATTCGCCGCCAGACAGACGAACTTACCGGTCTGACCTCGATTGAGGTACTGGATCCGGCCGAACGTCCTGCCGCTGGTAAGGATCTGAAGCCTGCCGTGACCCTGATCGACGAAGCCGGTAACGAGCTGACCCTGGCCAACACCAATGTGCCGGCTCACTACATGCTGCCAGCCAAGGCGATTCTGAACATCACCAACGGTGACCAGATCGGTGTCGGTGACGTTATTGCACGTATCCCGCAGGAAGGTTCGAAGACCCGCGATATTACGGGTGGTCTGCCTCGAGTGGCCGACCTGTTTGAAGCGCGTAAGCCGAAAGAGCCGTCCATTCTGGCTGAAATCTCCGGTACCATTTCTTATGGTAAGGAGACCAAGGGCAAGCGTCGTCTGGTGATCACGCCGAACGATGGCCAGCCGCTGCCGGATGGTTCCACCCATTACGAGGTGTTGATTCCGAAGCACCGTGTAATGACCGTGTTCGAAGGTGAACAGGTGGAGAAGGGTGAAGTTGTATCCGATGGCCCCAGTAACCCGCATGACATTTTGCGTCTGCAGGGTGTTGAGGCACTGGCCCGCTACATCACCAACGAAATCCAGGACGTTTACCGTCTGCAGGGTGTGAAGATTAACGATAAGCACATCGAGGTGATCATTCGCCAGATGCTGCGTAAGGTGGAAATCAGCTCCATGGGCGATTCCTCCTTCGTTAAAGGGGAGCAGGCGGAGTACAACCGCGTGCTGGAAGAGAACGAAAAACTGCGAGCAGACGATCGTCAGCCCGCAACGTTCGAACGCCAGCTGCTGGGTATTACCAAAGCCTCTCTGGCCACCGAATCGTTTATCTCTGCGGCCTCGTTCCAGGAGACCACCCGCGTACTGACCGAAGCGGCAGTTACCGGCAAGGTGGACAACCTGCGCGGCCTGAAAGAAAACGTGGTGGTGGGTCGACTGATCCCTGCCGGTACCGGTTTGGCTTACCACTCCGAACGCCGTCGCCAGCGCGATGCCGAGCTGACCATCGAGTCTGATGGACCAACAGCAGAAGAAGTGGAAGCGGCTCTGACCGAGGCACTGAAGTCCAGCGCCAGCTGATTTCAGCGCTTTTAAACCGCCAGCAAAAAGCTCCCATCTGGGGGCTTTTTGCGTTTTAGGGCAGAGTAAAATTAGAATCGAGTGGTTCAGGGGCGGGAGAATGCACATGCGAAGCATCTTTTTTCGAGTTTATATTGGTATCGTGCTGGCGGTTATCGCCGTTGGTACCAGTGCACTGCTGGGGTATCGCTATTGGCAGGCGGAGAGGCTCGATCAATATCTTCTGCAACAGTCACGTGGCACCATTCAGTTAATTTTCGAAGGCATGCAGCGGCATCGTGGAGAGCGGCAGGATCAATGGAAAGAGCTGAGTCAGCGAGTCACAGGTCTAGACTTTGAGCTGGTGCCGAAGGACCTCACTGTCCAGCTCAAGACCACCCGTTGGGGGCCGCTGCAATTGCACCTCGCAAGGCTCGGCGATGACAAGCGGTTGGTGTTGGCCCAGCTCGACGGGGTGTCTGACCAGTGGCTGCGTTTTGTATTGTCGGAGCGAAAAGTCAGCGAACAATTCTTCAGAGGAACCACGCTGTTGCTGTTGAATGAGTTGGGTCGCCTGCCGAAGCAGTCCAGGCAGCAAGCACTGAGAGAAATGCAGGACCAATTCGGGTTTGTACTGCGGTGGCTCAGTCGCGATCAACTGGCGGCCGGCTACGTGCAAAACCGGGCGCTCAGTCGTGGAGATACGGTGGTAGAGCTGACCACTCTCGACAACGGTGACAGGGCCATTCGCACCCTGGCCCCCATCGGCAACAGCGGAGAATTTTTGCAGCTTGGGGATGCACCGCTGTACGTGCCATTTCCCCGTGCCTGGTTGGTCGCTCTCATCATTTTGAGTCTGCTGCTTTTAGCCGGGCTGTGCTTTTTGTTGATACGCCCGTTGGAACGGCGTCTCAATCGGATGATGGACGAAGTGCGGGCGCTGCAACCCGGTGTTGATACGACCCATTTAACGGTTGAGGGCCGGGATACGTTGACGGCGGTCGCAGGTAGTATCAACACCATGTCGGAACGCATTGGCCAATTACTCAAGGCGCAGCGGGATCTCAATCACGCGGTATCTCACGAGCTGAAAACGCCATTGTCACGCTGTCGGTTCCATTTGGAGCTGGCGGATCAAAAGCTGACGTCGGCAGGCAATGATGGCGATAACCCTGCCCGTAAGCACCTGCGGGGAATCAGCGACAATCTGGGTGAGTTGAACAGCCTGGTGGAGGAGATACTGCTCTATGCCAGCCTGGAAAGCCATCGGCCCGATTTGCAGCTGCGGCAGTTTCCCCTGGCACCGGCTTTGGAGCTTTTGCTGGTACCCCTGGTTGAACAGAATCCAAACCTCAAGGTGCAGCGACATCTGGAACCGGGTCTGATGATTGACGCGGATTCACACTACATCAAGCGAGCACTGCAAAACCTGCTGAACAACGCGTTTCAATACGCCGAAACAACCGTTGCAGTGACTGCTGCCAGCTTTGAAGGCAAGGTCATTGTTCGAATTGGTGATGATGGACCTGGAATTCCTGAAAGTCATCGGGAATCAGTGCTTGAACCCTTTACACGGGTGGAAAGCAGCCGCAGCCGCCGTACAGGAGGTACTGGATTGGGGCTCGCTATTGTGCGCCAGATTGCCCATTGGCATGGTGGCGAGGTGTCGATAGGTCAGTCCAAGATGGGAGGTGCAGAGGCCAGTCTTGAGTTCGTCTGTCGTGGCACTGCCCCAGCCGATACAGATAGTTATTCGATACAAACCGATACACATTAGTATTTTACTCGTGGCACCAAAGCCCGGATACTGAAAGCCTGCCCGAATCCGGCGAGAAATTTACGTGAACATTCGATTGTCCCTGCTGTTTTCCCACTACTCCGATGTCATGCGCAACCTCAAATGGCCTGTGCTGGTGTTGGTATTGCAGGTGTTGCCCCTTGTCTGGGCTGAGAACAGAGCCTGGGGTGAGGCTGAAGACTGGGGTGACTGGGCTCAGGAAGTGGAGCAACCCCTGCCTGCTGGACAGCCTGGACCCGGTGCCAAGCCCGGACTGTCAGAAGATCTGGAGGCACCGGAGCGGGCCCAGTTTGAACATCTGGATGGCAGTGACTTGGGTGACTACGGTGCCGATCGCAATTTCTCGGGTGATCGCGATAACGCACAGGCCGATCCCCATGATCACCAACACACGCTACTGCAGCAAATGGAACAGTTGGAGTTGCTGGAGCGAATGGAGCAGTCTCTGGGTGGCCTACCGCAGAAGATAGATGGAGCCCAGGATCGGATATTGCTGCGGACACAATCCATTGAGACTGTTGGTACCCGAGATGGAAATGCTATTGAAGCTATGACGCCGGTGGATCAGGATTTCAACAAATCTGAAGTTCTGGACAACTTTGTCAGCCAGTTCGAAAATCTCGGGAATGTGACCGGCAGCGATGCCGACAGGGATATGCCAGAATCCATTGTCAGTGGTTCGGACAATATTGATGACGAAGGCGTGACGCTGGCGCCCGACCTGGACCAGGAAGAAGACACAACCTTGGCGAAGCCCGGCTTCGATACCCTGGCACCTGAATTTGAGCACCCGGTTAAAGACTAAGGCTGATGGAACGGCTAGGCTCCCCTAATATTGTCCAATGGCTGATCACCGCACTGCTGGTAGTTATACAGCCATTGCAGGCGCAGGACGCAGAGCCCGTAGAAACGGGTTTCCCCGGAATCCACACCGATTACCTGAAACAGTTGTCGACTCTCTCCCGCAGTCAGCCGAAACAGGCAATCGGCAGCCTCGAAAATCGATTGGAGCAATACCCTCAATGGCATCGGGGGCGCCTCGATCTGGCCCGTTTATATTTCCTGGATGGGCGTTATGGCGATGCCCGGCAGATGGTTCGTCAGGTGATGAGCGAGGCGCCCCTGCCGGATACGGTCAGGGAAAACACCTTGCGTTTTTATCAGCAAATTTTGTTTGCACAGCGCCAGCAGCCGCTCATGCCGTCGAATTCTGATTCTGCTGATTGGCGCTTTGGAGGAGACCTGAGCGGCTTCTTTGGATACGACAGCAACGCCAACAGCGGCCCGGAAGATGCAGATATCGGCGTCGATAATCGGCGCCTGGCATCCTCGGCACTGGAGGCAAGCGACCACTACGGAGGTGCGCTGCTGGCCCTGAATGCATACAAGCGTACAGACGAGTTTCGTTGGCGTCACTACTTGTCAATATACCAACGCAGCTATACCGATCAAAACGATGCCGACCTGGGTAATCTCCGGTATCTGGGTGAACTGACACTGCTTACTTCCAGCCATTGGCAGGTGGGCCTGGAGTGGGAGCTGTCTCACTATCGCTATGGCAGTGGAACAGACATCAATGACATCAGCCTGACGCCGGAAATACAGTGGCGTGACAAGCATTGGCAAATCAGTGTGCAGATGGAATATCGCCAGCGGGGATACAATTTTCGTGATCAGCAAACCCTGCCGGAGTCAGATAAAGATGCCGATATCCTCGGGATAGGTGTGGATTATCAACTGCGGCTCAATCCCAATTATCGCTTGAGTTTACAGGCTCATCGGGTGACGAATAACGCGCAGGCCGATTTATACAGTTACGACGCTACCGAGGTCGGTGCCAAACTCTTTTACCAGACACAGCCAAGCTGGGCGCTTTGGTCTCAATGGTACTGGCGATCGAGCCACTATGAAGCGCCCGAAGCACCTCTCTATGATGATGAAAGAGAGGAGGACTTTCATTTATTGCGAGTGGGATGGCGTTATAAGGTTACCGCCGAAACCAGCCTGTCCATGACCTTGTCCAATTATCGTAACCATGCCAATCATCGATTGCACGATTACGAGCGCAGCCAATTGCAGTTGCAGCTGCACAGGAGATTCTGAACACAATGAGCCAGCTTCACATATTGCTGATTGAAGATGACGCTGAATTGGCGGCATTGACCGTTGAGTATCTGAGTAACTTTGATTATCGCCTCAGCCACGAAGCCGACGGTTTAAGTGCGGTTGAGCGAATCCTGGAAGAGCAGCCTGATGTCGTGTTGCTGGACATTATGTTGCCGGGCAAGAGTGGTATCGATATCTGTCGCGAAGTCCGACAGGTCTTTAGCAATCCGATCATCATGTTGACTGCTCGCAGTGACCAGATCGATCAGATCATCGGGCTGGAAATGGGGGCTGATGACTATATTTGCAAACCTGTGGAGCCCCGTTTGCTGGCCGCCAAGATCAATGCGGTCAGCCGTCGTATTCAACAAAGTTTGGGCGCCAACGAAACAACCCTTGCGGTGCAGGATCTGCACATCAACAATGTCGCCCGTGAAGTGAGGCAACGGGGGCGGGCGTTGGAGCTCACCACCCACGAATACGACGTGCTCTATCTATTGGCGCGCAACGCCGGGCGGGTGCTCAGCAGAGAGTCCATTTTCTCCGACGTGAGAGGCATCGAGTACGATGGCATCAGCCGCTTTGTGGATGTCACTATCTCCCGTTTGCGCCACAAAATCAGTGATGACCCCAACAATCCAAGCCGGATTAAAACCGTGCGCAACCGCGGTTATCTGATGGTGCCGGAAACCATCTGATTGTCGCCTGGTTACAAACCGTTACATAATCCGCATCGTTTGCACACAGACAGATCCGCCGTAATCCCTGATCATGGCTTCGGCCTGCTGGGGAGGTGACTCCAAGCTCTTCAGTCAGGTTGCAGGACAAGCATCCTGCACTCTCGACGCCGGAGCTCAGCTCCAGTGGAACCATGCCGGCCGCCCACTTTCAGGTAGCCGGTTCGGGTGTCGCTGCCAGGGAGGGGTGGCGGCACCCAACACAACGGGCTTCAATTCAACCGTGTTTGGCCTAAAATGACCTTGTGCTCAGTGGCTTACCGGACAGCCTGGATTCCTCCTTATAGCCGTTGTCTGGCTCCCTCATCTTCTATAGCCATAGTTGTACCCCTGGCCGCAATTCACAGGACTTGACCTGCCAGACCCGACCCCGTACAATGCGCGACCCCTGGAAATTGGGGCTGGTTCGCGTGTCCGGTTAACCGGCACGGCGCACCGACTACTGTTAACTGGCCTTATTCGTAAGGCATTCATTTTTTTGGAGTTATTTTTCATGGCAACGATCAACCAATTGGTTCGTAAGCCTAGAAAACGTAAGGTTCAGAAGAGCGACGTTCCCGCTCTGCAAGCTTGCCCTCAGCGCCGTGGTGTTTGCACCCGCGTTTACACCACTACTCCTAAGAAGCCAAACTCTGCTCTGCGTAAGGTTTGCCGTGTGCGCCTGACCAGTGGTTTTGAAGTGACTTCTTACATTGGTGGTGAAGGTCACAACTTGCAGGAGCACAGCGTGGTACTGATCCGTGGCGGTCGTGTTAAAGACCTGCCAGGTGTTCGTTATCACACTGTCCGCGGTAGCCTCGATACCTCTGGCGTGAGCGATCGTAAGCAAGGTCGTTCCAAGTACGGTGCCAAGCGTCCCAAGTAAGGGCGTTGTGAAACTGTATTAACGTTTTCGGTTGAACCGAGTAAGGCTAAGCGCGCTCATAGTTAAATCAGCAAGTAGCTTAAAGCAGGCGAAAGCACGAAGAAGTTGTGAGAGCGTTGTCTTAGAACAAACCTGAAGAAGAGGCGAAGCAAATGCCAAGAAGACGCGTTGTCGCCAAGCGTGAAGTATTACCAGATCCCAAGTACGGTAATGTCACTCTGGCGAAATTTATGAACATGGTAATGGTAAGCGGCAAGAAGTCCGTCGCTGAGCGCATCGTATACGGTGCTCTGGATATCGTTGCCGAAAAAAGCGGAAATGACGCTCTCGAGCTGTTCGATGACGCTTTGGAAAAAATTGCCCCACTGGTAGAGGTTAAGTCTCGCCGTGTGGGTGGTGCAACCTACCAGGTGCCGGTTGAAGTTCGCCCGGCCCGTCGTCAAGCGCTGGCAATGCGCTGGCTGGTGGAGTTCTCTCGCAAGCGCGGTGAGAAGTCCATGGCCCAGCGTCTGGCTGGTGAGCTGCTCGACGCATCCCAGAGCAAAGGTGGTGCAGTCAAGAAGCGTGAAGACGTGCACCGCATGGCCGAAGCCAACAAGGCGTTCTCTCACTACCGCTTCTAAGGTAGCGACAGGGCCGCAAGGCCGGGCCGCTGGATGGCGGCCCAGACGTCAAAAAGGCTTAATAAAAGGCAGCTACTATCGCTGCCTTTTACCGTTTACAAGCCGCAATAAAAAGCAGCAAACATTTGGAGAACCCTCGTGGCACGTACTACTCCTATCGCACGCTACCGCAACATTGGTATCTGTGCGCACGTAGATGCCGGCAAGACCACCACCACTGAACGGGTTCTGTTCTACACCGGTCTGTCTCACAAGATCGGCGAAGTCCACGACGGTGCAGCCACGATGGACTGGATGGAGCAGGAGCAGGAACGCGGTATCACCATCACCTCTGCAGCAACCACCTGTTTTTGGTCCGGTATGCAGCAGCAGTTCGATAAGCATCGCATCAATATCATCGACACTCCCGGGCACGTGGATTTTACCATTGAGGTAGAGCGTTCGCTGCGAGTGCTGGACGGTGCGGTTGTTGTATTGTGTGGCTCCTCCGGTGTACAGCCTCAGACCGAAACGGTCTGGCGCCAGGCCAACAAGTATGAAGTCCCCCGCATGGTGTTCGTCAACAAGATGGACCGTGCTGGCGCAGACTTTGAAATGGTTGTCAGTCAGCTGAAAGAGCGGCTGAACGCCAACCCGGTACCTCTGCAAATGACCATCGGTGCCGAAGACGAATTCAAAGGTGTTGTCGACCTGATCAAGATGAAGGCCATACTCTGGAATGAGGATGACATGGGCATGACCTTCGAGTACGGCGACATCCCGGCGGAGATGCAGGACAAGTGCGAAGAAATGCGCGAGTTTCTGGTTGAGGCTGCCGCCGAAGCCAACGATGAGCTGATGGACAAATACCTGGAAGACGGTGAATTGTCCGAAGAGGAAATCAAGTCAGCCATCCGTCAGCGCACGCTGGCCAATGAGATTATTCCGGTCATTGGTGGTTCGGCATTCAAGAACAAGGGTGTTCAGGCCATGCTGGATGCCGTGATTGAATTCCTGCCCTCCCCGGAAGAGGTAAAAGCCATCGAAGGTACGCTCGACGACGGTGAGACCGTTGCAACCCGCGAAGCCGACGATAATGCCCCTTTCTCAGCGCTGGCGTTCAAGATTGCCACCGATCCGTTTGTGGGTACGCTGACCTTCTTCCGGGTTTATTCCGGCAAGCTTGAAAGTGGCACAGCGGTCTACAACTCCGTTAAGGGCAAAAAAGAGCGCGTTGGCCGTATGGTGCAAATGCACTCCAACTCCCGCGAAGAGATCAAGGAAGTGCTGGCGGGTGATATTGCCGCTGCCATCGGTCTCAAGGACACGACAACAGGCGACACCCTCTGTAGCGAAGAGTCCAAGATCGTTTTGGAGCGCATGGAGTTCCCCGAGCCGGTTATTTCGGTAGCGGTTGAGCCTCGCACCAAGGCGGACCAGGAAAAGATGGGTGTGGCGCTGGGCAAGCTGGCCCAGGAAGACCCGTCTTTCCGTGTTAAAACCGATGAAGAGACGGGTCAGACCATTATTTCCGGTATGGGTGAGCTGCACCTGGACATTATTGTTGACCGTATGAAACGCGAGTTCAGCGTTGAGGCCAACATCGGTAAGCCTCAGGTGGCCTATCGCGAGCGCATTACCCGGATATCGGAAATTGAAGGTAAATTTGTGCGCCAGTCAGGCGGTCGTGGCCAGTATGGCCACGTTTGGGTGAAGTTCGAACCTGCAGAAGATTCCAATGCCGAAGGCCTCGAGTTCGTTAACGAAATCGTAGGTGGCGTTGTACCGCGAGAGTATATTCCCGCGGTTGAAAAAGGCATCTCTGAGCAGATGCAAAATGGCGTACTGGCCGGCTTTCCTTTACTGGGTTTGAAGGCTACGCTTTATGATGGCTCTTTCCACGATGTTGACTCTAACGAGATGGCGTTTAAGATTGCAGCCTCCATGGCAACCAAAAAATTGGCAGAAGAGGGCGGTGCGGTATTGCTCGAGCCAATGATGAAGGTTGAAGTGGTTACCCCTGAAGAAAACATGGGCGACGTGGTCGGTGACCTCAATCGCCGTCGTGGCATGATTCAGGGTATGGATGAAAATCCATCTGGTAAGGTTGTTAACGCTGAGGTGCCGTTGGCCGAAATGTTCGGTTACGCCACTGACCTGCGTTCGGCAACTCAGGGTCGTGCGACCTTTACCATGGAGTTCGAGCGTTATGCAGAGGCTCCAAAAAATATCGCTGATGAAGTGATGGCTAAAAGCTAGTGGTTGGCACTGGCTTATTTATACAAGGGCGGTGAATAACTTACCGTTTTATCATTCGTTGCTGAATATTTTTTAGAGGAATAAAACAGTGGCAAAAGAGCAATTTGAGCGGTCCAAACCGCACGTAAACGTGGGTACCATCGGTCACGTTGACCACGGTAAAACTACCCTGACAGCAGCCCTGACTCGCGTATGTGCCGAGGTTTGGGGTGGCGACGCCGTTGCTTTCGACGGTATCGACAATGCGCCTGAAGAGCGTGAGCGTGGTATCACCATCGCCACCTCTCACGTAGAGTACGATTCTCCCGATCGTCACTACGCGCACGTAGACTGCCCGGGTCACGCCGACTACGTTAAGAACATGATTACCGGTGCTGCTCAGATGGACGGCGCTATCCTGGTATGTGGTGCGACTGACGGCCCAATGCCTCAGACCCGCGAGCACATCCTGCTGTCTCGTCAGGTTGGTGTACCATACATCGTTGTGTTCCTGAACAAGGCTGACCTGCTGGCTGAAGACTGTGGCGGTGTTGATTCTGAAGAATACGCCGAGATGCTGGAGCTGGTTGAGATGGAGTTGCGCGAGCTGCTGGACACTTACGAGTTCCCTGGCGACGACACTCCGATCATCCCTGGTTCTGCCCTGATGGCCCTGAACGGCGAAGACGACAACGAGCTGGGTACCACCGCTGTTAAGAAGCTGGTTGAGACTCTGGACTCTTACATCCCTGAGCCTGAGCGTGCGATCGACGGTGCCTTCATTATGCCGATCGAAGACGTATTCTCCATCCAGGGTCGTGGTACCGTTGTTACCGGTCGTGTTGAGCGCGGTATCGTCAAGGTTGGTGAAGAAATCGAAATCGTTGGTATCAAAGACACCACCACTACCACCTGTACTGGTGTAGAGATGTTCCGCAAGCTGCTGGACGAAGGTCGTGCCGGTGAGAACGTTGGTGTTCTGCTGCGTGGTACCAAGCGTGACGAGGTTGAGCGTGGTCAGGTACTGGCTAAGCCCGGTTCTATCACTCCTCACACCAAGTTCGAAGGTGAGGTTTACGTACTGTCCAAGGATGAAGGTGGTCGCCACACTCCATTCTTCAAGGGCTACCGTCCTCAGTTCTACTTCCGTACCACTGACGTGACCGGCGCTTGTGAGCTGCCGGAAGGCGTAGAAATGGTAATGCCTGGTGACAACATCCAGATGACCGTTACCCTGATCTGCCCGATTGCGATGGACGAAGGTCTGCGCTTCGCGATCCGTGAAGGTGGTCGTACCGTGGGTGCAGGTGTTGTATC
>NZ_JAAQPI010000024.1 GCF_011683955.1 Pseudomaricurvus alkylphenolicus | reverse complement strand
CAAAACTGGGGGCTCACCCTGTCGCAGCTCGCCATATTCTTTGAAGGCCGGCTTGATGAAGTTATTGAATTATGATGTTATGCGGGAACGCCTAAACCCGGCCTGACACAGAATTTTAGACGCTCCCCACGCTACCGGCCCTCCCGGCTTCCCTCAGTCCCCAATGAGCCAAGCAAAAAACGCTTGTCTCATTGACTCCTTCGGCGTTCGCTTGAAATGCCCCTCCAACGAACACCCGGCCACCCTTTAGATCGAGGTACCCTGACTTCATCGTTCTATCATCGCAACTTCAAAGCGTTGATAATGGGGTGCCGCAACTGTCTGCAACGGCCGCACGAATGTAGGGCGGATTAGGCGAAGCCGTAATCCGCCGTTCCGCCGAAGGTTTAAATTGGCGGCGGCCGTGTATTAACCACCTGTTGCAGCAACACTCCAAAGTGTTAAAAACCGGGCCGCAGCCAACGAACAGCTCCAGCGGAACCGTCGGATTACGCTCCGCGAAGCGGAGCTAATCCGACCTACGTGAGAAAAAATCCTGCGTTTCGAACTTCCGGTTATGGCACAAATCAGCCAATCTGGATCAGATCCTGACCTGCCTTTAGCTTCAAGTCTGTTTTCTCTTGTTGTTTCCAATCACTCGCTCAAAAATAATTTCCGACTTGTATTGACTTTCCATTAATAGGGTGTAGTCTGGCTGGCTTCAACAACAGGAATTCAAACCCCATGTTCTGCAAAGCAACACATCAATATTCCACCACAACCGTGGCGCTGTTTATGCGACCCGCGGTGGAATCTATTGCGGTTACGTCGACCTCGGTGGGTTGTACTAAAACCGAGAGTATTAAGACTTTGTAGCGCCCCTCAGTCACTGGGAGGCGAGACAAGCCTTCCAGTCAAAGCCCGGTTCTTTCCTAGCCAAAACGCAAAGCGAAAGAACTGATCAAGACCCGGAAGGCATTGTCCTTACCGGGTTTTTTATTGCCTGAATTTTTTGATCGGTATGGATGTTCCAAATCTGGGGATTCGTTCCGGGTGTGTGTGTGGAAATGAAAGGAGGACGTTATGGATCACGATGACGACATCGATTTGATCGCTATCCTCAGCAATAACTGAGGCAAAACAAACATAGTTGAAGGCTGCGGCAGGATTCCGCAGCAAGGAAGTGAAAATGTGGAAATTGATTGGAACTGATCGTCAGACAATGGCTCAACTGGTAACGCTGGCAGCGCCTATGGTGATTTCGCAGGGCACCTTTGCTGTTATGGTGTTTACTGATCGCTATTTTCTGTCGCTGATTGGTCCCACTCATGTGGCGGCCGCGCTCGGTGGTGGAGTTGCAGCGATGTGTTGTCTTTCACTGTTTCTGGGCTGGCTATCCTATGGTAATGCTTTGGTGGCCCGTTTTTTTGGTGCCAGACAGTGGAGCCAATGCCCTAAGGTGCTGACTCAGGCATTGTTGATCGCGATGTTCAGTTGGCCACTGGTGTTGTTGGCCGGGTGGGGCGTGTACCATTTGTTCGACACTATGGGGCACGATGCTCAACAGGTCGCCCTGGAGAGGGAGTACTTCAGGGTGTTGATCGTGGGTTCGATTCTGACGCTGTTGAAGGTTAGCTTTGCCTCTTATTTTTCCGGCCTGGGTCGCACCCGTTATGTGATGGTTGCAGATTTGACGGCGGTTTTTATCAATGTGCCGTTGACGTATGCGTTGGTATTCGGGGCCTGGGGTTTTCCGCTGGTTGGTATTGCTGGCGCCGCTTTGGGAACAGTGTTTGCCAATGCGATTGCGTTATTGTTGTTCGCGAGTTTTTACTGGGCGAGGGCTCATTACCAGGAGTTTGAGGTTGCCCGGGCTTGGCGAGTGGACAGGAATATTCTTTCTCGATTGGTGGGCGAGGGGTTTCCTTCCGGTCTTGAGATGTTTCTGAATATTGCAGCCTTCAATGTGTTTGTGCTGTTGTTTCAAAGCTATGGCGTGGCCGAAGGTGCAAGTGCTGCGATTGTTCTGAATTGGGATTTGTTGTCATTTGTACCCATGGTCGGTGTGCATATCGCGTTGATCAGTCTGGTGGGACGTTTTGTCGGTGCCGGCGATGTGCATCGACTCACGGCGGTGATCCGCGCAGGCTTTTTTCTTGGGATTGCGTATTCCGGGACCTTGGGAACCTTGTTCGTGGTGTTTCGTGAAGAATTGGTCGGCGTGTTTCTGACCAGTGGTATCGATGCGCCGGAGATTCGCGATTTGGCGGCCTGGATGATGTTGGGTATGGCCAGCTATGTGATGGCGGATGCTGTCATTCTGGTCTCCAGTGGTGTATTGCGTGGTGCCGGGGATACCCGTTGGCTGATGTGCAGCTCGGCGTTACTGCATTGGGCAATGGTGTTAGTCCAGTACCTGGTCATCGTGGTGTGGCAGTTGGGGCCTGAGTTTGCCTGGATTGTATTTGTGTCTATGATCCTGACGCTGGCGGTGGTGTTTGTATTGCGTTTGCAGGGCAGTCGCTGGCGCCAGGCGGTCAGTGTCCAGGGGCTCTGGGCGAAATAAACCGGCGCGCTGGGTTATAGCGGCAGCGGATTGTCGATATAATCCAGTCGCTGATACTGAGGTTTTAAGATGAATGCCCAAATTGCCTACGGCTTTGATAATAGCCAGATCGCCAGCCGATTCCTCAATCGGTTGAAGTCCGGCGACGTGGGGCGGGTGAAAGCCCGCTTATGTCTCGGGGCAAGAGCCGTGTTGGTCACTTATTCTCTGGTTGAAAACGACGGTTTTAGTTCTGTGTGTGCGGATCTTGATGATCTGGCGGCCAGTATGGGTGGAGCTGAAATACCTGTACCCTAGGCTTTGTCAGAGTTCATGGGCTCGACGATAGCGCCCTTCATAATCAAAAATTTTCTCTTTGATTTTCCAAAATCTGCCTTGTAAACGTCCGATGACAAAATCGGGGTGCCTAAAGTGATCTTGCTGTTGAAGGACCTGTTCGGGGCTGTTGAAGTCAAAACGACGGCCCGACAATTTTGCATGATGCCGACAGAAGTGAACATAAAAGGCCTTTCGCTGAGCCTGGGTTTGCAAGGCAAAGTGTTCGCTCAGGCTGGCACCGTCTTCGTCAAAGTAGGTGATTTTTAATCTCGGTTGTTGCTGCCTGTTTTGTACGGCTTGCAGTTGCATACCGCTGCATCGCAGTACTTTAGCGTCTCTGAGTTGCAACACTTTTTTGAGGAATGTATCCGGATCCACCATCTGGGCTTGACATTGGTGGCAGTGGCGCGCGGCGATGTCATTTTCCGCTCCGCACTGGTCACACTCTTTGAAACGATAACGAAAATCACATTGAGCTGACATGCCATTGTCGGGGTTCTGTACTATTCCCTGACATCGCCGTCCATAGTGTTCCATGACTTGTCCACAGTCGTCTGTCTTTCCCCAAAATGTATTTATGTGCCGGCAGATGGGGCAGGGAATCTCAACGATCTCGGAGTCGGAGTCGGGGCGCCTGCCGGCAATCTCCGGTTGAAACAGGTCGTAGCCGTTAGCGGCATAGTCCAGCACCAGACAGTCTTTTTTGCCTGGACTCAAACGCAGGCCGCGCCCCACAATTTGCTGATACAAACCTACGGATTGGGTTGCGCGCAGAATGGCAATTATGTCCACATGAGGGGCATCGAACCCGGTAGTCAGAACTGAGACGTTCACCAGATATTTGATCTGTTTTGCCTTGAATGCCGTAATGACACTGTCCCGCGCCCGAGCTTTCATGTCACCGATAATCAATGCCGACTGTTCCCCGGGCAGATAACCCATGATTTCTTTGGCGTGGGCGACTGTTGCAGCAAATATCATGACACCCTGGCGTTCTGAAGACAGTGCAATGACCTGTTCAATGATTTGGGCGGTCGCTCGTTTTGCCCCCTGCAGCAGACGTTTGATCGAGGCTTCGTCTAAGAGCTCTGAGTTGCCATTGTGGCGCAGGGATTCAAAGTCATAGAACTGCACGGGAGCGTCCACCAGTTTTGCCGGAGTCAGGTAGTTGTTGTCTATCATGTAGCGCAGTGACAATTCAAAGATGCAGTGCCGAAAGGGCGATTGAGAATCCCCGCGGGTTTCGTTGGCGGGTTGGTGGAACTGAAAACACCAACCGCAGTCCATGCGATAGGGAGTGGCGGTTAACCCCAAAACCTTGAGCTCTGAATTGCGATGGGTGAGGTGCTGTACAATTTTGTGGTATTCAGAATCCTGTTGCCCAGACAGCCGATGGCATTCGTCGACGATTAATAGGGAAAAGTCGTCTCGAAAGGCGTCCAGGTTGCGGGCGACGGACTGTACGCTGCCAAACACCACTTGATGTTCGGTCTGTTTTTCTTCCAGGCCCGCAGCAAACACACTGGCCTGGCGGCCATAGCTCTGGAATTTTTCGCAGTTTTGCGCAACCAGTTCCTTAACATGGGCGAGCACGAGGATTCTTCGCCGCGCCAGTCTCGCGAGCTCAGCAATGACGAGGCTCTTGCCCGCTCCTGTGGGCAAGACGATAACCGCTGAATCATTGCTGCGGCGAAAGTGCTGGAGCGTGGCATTGACGGCCTGGCGTTGGTAGGGGCGAAGTTCAAAGGTCATTGGGCACCATTATAAAGTGGGTCACTATAAAGTTCGCCATGAAAAAGCGTGATTCAGTGTCGGAAAGCGGTATTGAGTCGTTTGAGTCGGTGGCGACCAGAGCCATAATTCGTCACAATAGAGCGAGTCCATTTCAGTAACCTGAAGACATATTGTCATTGGCAGTGGGGGATCAATGAACGGGAAGTCTCTAGCCTTGGTGTTCGGTATTATCGTGATACTGGGGGTTTATTTTTTGATCAGTTCGGAGCCCGAGCAACCAGCGACGGCGGTAACGCCAGAGGCGCCGGCAGCCGTGGTAGAAGTTCCCGCTGAAGAAGCAGAGGCGGAACCTGTTTCAACCCTTATTGGAACCCGCCCGCCTCCGGAGCCGGAAGTTCCGGCGGAGCCATTGCCTCCCATTGTGGAACCACCGGCAACACTGGATGACAGCGACAAACAGGTATTGCAAGCGGTGGCAGATCTGGGGCCTGAAATGGCTCAGTGGCTATTGCCCCGTGAGCAGATCCGTAAATGGGTACTGGCGGTTGATTTGATGGCGGACGGCAAATTACCTCAACGCCACCGCCCGCTGCAGTACCCGATTGCGGCCTATAGGATTACTGCGGCACATACCGCTGCGACCGAGAACTTTAATCGCGTCACGCCACTGATTGACGCAGTGACCGGGATTTCACCCAAGACCCTGGGACGCTACTACCGAGCCTGGCTACCTACCCTGGAGGAGGCCTATGGGGAGCTCGGTAAGCCAGGTGAGTTCCAGGATCGCGTGGACACATTGGTGGAACGTTTGATTAATGTGCCCGCGGGTCCGGTCAATGCAAGTTTGAAACAACCCAACGTCTTCTATGTCTATCAGGATCCGTCACTGGAACGGCGCAGCGCGCTGGAAAAGTGGGTTTGGAGAATGGGGGACGATAATCGTCAAAAGCTTCAGGCATATTTACGGGAGCTTAAGTTTTACCTTTGATCTGACGGAGATCAATCGTGCAACCAAATTATGGGAATCGCTTGCTAAAGGCTGCCGTGGTGATGGGGTTTATCGTTTTGTTGCAGGCCTGTGCCTCGGACAATGACCATTTCTGCGCGAAATACAGTTACTATCATGACGAGTTGACCAGACCGGGTATCTTGCCATACCGTGACATTCGCGAGCAGCTCAGGCGGGAACTCGAGGACGAAAATCGAGATCCCGACAAGTCCCGCATTGCGCTGTTTGTGCTCAATGATATTGAGTCGGAAGTCATACCAGAAGGTGAAGACCCCCAACAGTATTGTCTGCGCAGAAATCTGTGGCAGCGCTACGGCCGTCAATATCCGAAGGGCAGTTAAATGGAAAACACTGAACAGATCGCGCAGCAGGTTCAGCGCTGGGTTGAAGAAGTGGTTGTCGGCCTCAATCTCTGTCCCTTCGCCCGTCAGCCTTTAGCCGCGCAACAGGTTAAAATTGCCGTGGTGGAAGCCGCAGAGGATGCCGCTGTCCTGCAGGCGATTCTTGATGAGTTATCACTGCTGCAGCAGACTCCGGCGCAGAGTCTGGAAACCACACTGTTGGTAGTGCCCAGGGCGTTTGCTGACTTCAATGATTACAATCAATTTCTCGACTGGACGGATCACTTGCTGGAGCAGCAGGGTTGGAGTGGTGTATTTCAAATAGCCAGTTTTCATCCTGACTATTGCTTTGAGGGGTGTGCGCCGGATGACGTCAGTAATCTGACCAATCGGTCTCCTTACCCCATTTTTCATCTGCTGCGGGAAGCCAGTCTGGAACGGGCGATCGCCAATCTGGAAAATCCCGAGGCTATTCCCGAGAGAAATATCCGCTCTATGCGCGAATTGACAGATGATCAGCGTCGCCGCCTGTTTCCCTATCTGAGTACTCCTTCAAGGTGATATTGCTTAAAGCAGCGTCAATCAGGGCGTTTTCTGCAAGGAGTGCTAGTCCGGCAGCCGTATTCGTTCTTTTTCAATGACAATGCGCCGGGCTTTATAGAGTGCCCCCAGGGCTTTCTTGTAGCTGCCCTTGCTGACATTAAAGGCTTGATAGATATCGTCCGGTGGGCTCTTGTCCGTTAAATTGGAGACACCACCGTTGGCTTCAAGATGTGCCATGATCTCTTCAGTCAGTGCGTCCCTCTGTTGAACAGGAGGCAGCTGCAGGCTCAGGTCAATTTTTCCATCGCGTCGAATATCCTTGATATAACCCTTGATACGGGTGCCTGTCTTCAAGGGTTTAAAGGCATCATCCCGAAAAATCAGTCCTAAATGTGTGTGATTAATAACCGCTTTGTACCCCATATCACTACGATCGCTGATCAACAGGTCGACGGCCTGCTGGGGTCGAAAGCGGCGGCTGTGTTCCTGCAGGTGTTTGCTCAGTCTGCTGCTGGCGGCCAGACGCTGGGTGCTCTTGTCCAGATACACCGTGACCACGTAGGATTTTCCCTCCTCCATGCGTCGGTGCTGTTCATTGAATGGCACCAGCAATTCCTTGCTCAGCCCCCAGTCCAGAAATGCACCATGTTGATTGACATCGGTGACCTTGAGGTAAGCGCATTCCCCCACCATGACTTTAGGGGTTTCGGTGGTGGCAATCAGGTCGTCTTCGGAATCCAGATAAATGAACACGTCCAGACTGTTCCCAACTTCAGCCTGTTGCGGTACGTAACGTCTCGGCAGCAGAATATTGCCATCGGAGCCACCGTCCAGAAAAACGCCAAAATCCACCTGCTTGACGACCTTCAGGTGGTTGATTTGACCAATTGATACCATTACCGGAGAGCCTCTGCACAAAAACCGTTCATTGTAGGGATAGTGGGGCTCTCGAGCAATCAGGATGGCGATGGTTTGAGACATCGGCCACGGTTTAATCGGTGCGCCGATTGGGATAAACTTGTCTACAATTGCAATGGAGTAGTGCCTCTTCAGGCGAGCAGGACTACAAGGAGGACGAGGTATTTCTGGCGTGATGACAACTTTCTCGAAGCGTTCCAAGGTTGCTCTGCTTCGGCGAGACCTGCGTCGCAAAGCCGCGGCGTTGGCTGTTTCACTGCCTCTGTCCCTTGGCTCGCCTCTCGCTTTTTCTCTGGGTTTGGGTAATGCTCAGGTGCATTCTGCGCTGGGTCAGCCACTCTTGGCCGAGATTCCCCTGCTGCGAAACAATGAACGCTATAATCCGGACGAGATAATTGTCACTCAGGTGCGTGGCAGCAGAGCTCTGGATCTCGGCTACGATTTGGCTGCGGATGCCGAACCCTTCCACTTGCAACTCGTCGATGACGGAGGGCAGCTGGTGCTGCGGGTTCGGTCGCGCAAGGTACTGAATGAACCCTTTGTCAGTCTGTTGGTTGAGCTTGAATGGCCTACCGGTCGGCTGATTCGGGACTATGATCTGCTGCTTGATCTGGCGCCTGCCAGCGTTACCCCGGCACAAAGTTCAGCCCCTTCCAATCCACGCGCAGTCACTGCTCCGGAACCCCCGCAGCCGCAGGCCTCGGCTGCTGCTGAAATACCGCCAGCTTCGTCTGTGGGCACTGTGGTAAATCGTCGCAACAGCGTCGATGACGATTCCAATCGCGGTGGGTCCAATCGCTGGCGGGTAGGTCGTGGTGATACCTTATGGGAAATTGCCCGGGAAATTCGGCCTGACGACCGTATAAAACTCACCGATGTGGTCGATGCGCTGTACCGGCTCAATCCCCAGGCATTTGAAAACGGAGATATTGACCGTCTTAGAGGCGGTTCACTCCTCAAACTGCCAAGCCCCGAAGATTTTGGCGCGATGGATTACCGAGGGCAGGGACCAAGCCGGTCCACGGCACCGGTTGCCGCGGTCACGCCCATGCAGATGGATGGGCGTTATCGGGTCAAAGCCGGAGATACTCTGTCGCAGATTGCGCAGAAATATCGTGGTACACCCGCCAAGCCACTTGATATCGTCATGCAGGCGCTCTACCAGAGCAACCCCACGGCATTCAGTCGCGGTGATATGGATCGTCTCAAAATGGGGGTTCTGCTTAAGGTGCCTGGTGCGGGCGCCGGGGATACGGGAGACCGCAAGACAGCGCAAACACCCCAGAGCGACTCCCCCAGGCAAACTGAGACAACTGCCGACCCGGTTGTCACTCAGGCTGACAGCCAGGGACAGATTCGTCTCAGCAAGGGCGTCGATCCCTCTCTGCCTCTCAATTCTTCCGAAGCCATTCTGCAGCAAATTGATATGGTTGCCGAACTGGTGGACAAGGTGAATCGTGAGAATCAGTCGATCCGCGCCCGTATTGAAAAAATTGAAAAGAGTGAACAACTGGTGTTGTTGGAGCGCCTGCTGGAGTTGCAGAGCCGCCAGATCGAGAATCTCAAGGTGGCAATGCTCACCAATCACGGCACCGTTCTGTCTGATGCCGCTTCCGAAACACCCACTCCTGCAGAGCCTACGGTGGTTTCACCGACGGCCGCGACGCTGGCTCCCGCCGCTGGCACCGAACTGGCCGTAGAGAGTCAGACGGCCACCGCGATTGCAGCTCCGGCGTCAAGTGCCTCACAGCCGTCAGCTGTCGAGGTTGTTACTGTAGAGCAATCTCCGACCCCTTATAGCTGGTGGTTGCCGGCATTGCTGGTGCTGATAGCCGGAGTGCTCGGATGGTTTATACGCCCCCTGTTAGGTGGCAGCAAACGGGATAATGTGGAATTGGCGACCTCAGGCGCCGCTACCACCAAAGTAGAGGTTGAAGAACGCCACTCCGATTCCAACGCTTCCGAAATAGCGGCAAGTCATGATCCCTCCGTCACTCCTGCCAGGGCAGAACCCGTTGACCCTCCATCCGTCGAACGAACCGCTGATTTGGACAGGCCGGCGGCTAATCACGAAGATCCGATCGAAGCACAAGAGGACGAGGCGGAGATTGCAGAGTCTCTGGATCTGAGCTTTAGCGAAGAAATTCAAAGCGCTAAACCGAAAGACGATTCTTTCTATCCGCAATTTGAGGAGCTGGAGGAAGAATCGGAATCGGGTGACCTGGGATTTCCCGACCTGCAGATACGTGAGGAAGATCTGGATCCCGAATTGAGTGGCGTACCCGATGAGAAGCGGGAAAAGGCATTTGACGAACTGGCGGAGGGAGCCCTGGAGGAAGATTTTGATTTCTCTCTGCCGGAGGATTTCCTGGATGAGCTTGACGCCGGAGCTGCCAGTGAATCTGGCCCCGATGCAGAAATCTGGCGCTCCATTGAAAGTGACACAAGGGATCATCAGTCAGCTGTCGAAGAAGATCTGGATAGCTGGCTGAGCAGCGGTGTCAAGACTCCCAGTGTCAGTGAATTTGACGAACTTATTAACGAGGCGATGATCTATGCCGCCTATGGTCGTCACGAGCACGCCGAGGCCTTGATTAATGAGCAACTGACGCAACATCCCGATGATGCAAAACTCAAGCAGGCGCTAAAAGAAATCCGGGAGAGTGGCAAACAGTTTAAGGCCGGTGGTGTATTTTCCTCTGATGCTCAGCCCTCTACCAACAGCAGCAATGCTCCAGATGATCTTGATCTGCCCAAATAACGTTGGCGTTTAACTGAATTCGGCGATGACCTCCAAGAAAGCATCGCCGAATTTTTCCAGCTTACTTGCCCCCACTCCGTGTACAAATGCCAGGGAACGACGGTCACAAGGGCGCTCTTCCATCATTTGCATCAAAGTCGCATCGTGAAACACCATATAGGGTGCCAGGTCGTGTTCAACCGCCAGATTCTTGCGGCATTCCCGCAATGCCTCCCAAAGCTGGCGGTCTTCTTCGGAAACGCCGTTGGCTGCCGGGCGGGGCTTCTTGCGTGTTTCCACTTCAGCGACCTGTTCCCGACAGTGAAAATCAATATCTCCGCGCAGTAAAGCGCGGCTGCTTTCATTCAAACCTAGGGCACCGAAGCGCTCAAAGTCGTTGTACAGATAGCCTTTCATGAGCAGCTGTCGTGCGATGGACTGCCACTGATTGGTACTCAGATCTACACCAATGCCGTAAGTGCTGAGCTGTTCATGGCCATGTTGGCGGATCTTATCCGTGTCGGCGCCGCGTAAAATGTCAATGATATGACTGACCCCAAAGCGCTGGCCGCTGCGGTAGACAGTGGAAAGAAATTTCTGGGCGTCTACGGTGGCTTCTTTCGTCCCCGGTGGATTCACGCAGACGTCGCAATTGCCGCAGAATTTGGGAGCATCCTCTTCAAAGTAATTGAGCAGTCCCTGTCGTCTGCAATAGGTGATTTCACACCAACCCAGCAAGGCGTTCAACTTGTGCCGCTCTACCTGCTTCTGCTGGTCGCTCATCTGGGACTCATTGAGCATCTGGTTGAGCCGCACGACGTCTTGCAGGCCATAAATCATATAGGCCTCTGAGACTTCACCATCGCGTCCGGCGCGCCCGGTTTCCTGGTAGTAAGCCTCAATACTCTTGGGCAGATCCATATGAAAGACGAAGCGAACATCGGGTTTGTCGATGCCCATGCCAAATGCGATGGTGGCAACAATAATAACGTTATCTTCGCGCAGAAACCGTTGCTGGTGTCGTTCTCTGACTTTCGCGTCCAGGCCGGCGTGGTAGGGCAGGGCGACCAACCCCCGGCTACAGAGCCACTCGGCGGTGGATTCAACTTTTTTACGTGAGAGACAGTAAACTATACCCGCCTCGTCCTTGTGTTGGGCGAGGAATCGAATGAGCTGTTTACGGGCATCCTGACGAATACTGACGCTGTAGCGGATATTGGGGCGATCAAAACTGGAACAAAGTCTGAGTGGATTACTCAATTGCAGGCGTTCAACAATTTCGTCCTGAGTGCGTTGATCAGCGGTTGCGGTTAATGCCATCAGCGGAGTGTTGGGGAAATGCTGTTTCAGGATGCCCAATCCCAGGTAGTCCTGGCGAAAGTCGTGACCCCATTGGGATACGCAGTGAGCCTCGTCAATGGCAATCAGAGAGATTGGCTGGCGACTCAGGTAGGCGAGGGTTTTTTCCTTGAGCAAGCGCTCCGGCGCTATGTACAGCATTTGCAGTTGGCCCTGAGCGAATTCCCGGGTTACCTGCTGTTGCTGCTCCCGAGACAATGTGGAGTTCAGGTAGGCGGCCTTGATACCCAGTTGTATCAGAGCACTGACCTGATCCTGCATCAGGGCAATCAGCGGTGACACGATAATCGCCGTACCGGGACGAAGTTGTGCCGGGATTTGGTAGCAGAGTGATTTCCCTCCCCCTGTGGGCATCAATACTAGACTGTCCCGACCCTCCAGTGCAGAACCAATGGCCTCAGCCTGTTGGCCCCGAAAGGTGTCGTATCCGTAGGTTTGTTGCAAAAGCGAGAGGGCGGCGTCGAGGTTCATGCGTCGGGCTGGATCTTAAAAAGGGGCTATTGTATCAGCGCGGTAAGATATTGGGTTCTGGGAATTGTCTTTGACTGGGCATAAACTGATGATAAAGGTGCATTTCAACCGAAAGTATTTGGCACATGGCGAAAGCGGGAGTAGATTTTTGAAAAAATCGACTGTGTTTGGTTTTCTGGTCATTCCAATCTTGATGTCAGCTGGGTTGGAGGCTGGAACTGTCTATCGATGGGTGGATGAGAATGGCAAGGTCCATTACAGCGATCGTCCTCGTGAAGGCGGGAATGCGGAGACGGTTGAATTGGATGAGCCCCAGAGTGTGAGTGATTCCGAGGAGGACAGGCAGCGAAAAGCCGCTAACGCCCAGTGGTTTGAACAGCGACGCCAGGAAAGGGAGCGAGAGGAGGAGGCAGAAAGCAAGGCTCGGGCCAAAGCCTACAAGGCCAATGAAAAGTACCGCCGCGCCTGTAGGAACGCACGGGATCGACTGGCGAATACGGAGAAAGAATTACAGGCCCGCAAGCGCGCGGGCATCAAACCGAGGGTGGAGAATCACATGAAGATCCGAATTGAACGTTACCGCGACGAGGTACGGCAGCGTTGTTAATTTCCGTACAGGGGAGCAAGCGAAGTTTCTGTTTGCGCACTTTCCGAAGGCTGTTTTCTTACTTCTGCTACAGCCTGCAATAGAGCTTTGCTGCTAAAGGTGCCTGGAGTTGAGCTGTAGATACTGGATTCAAGTCGTTGCATGGGAGCAGCCAGCTCAGGCCAAAGTGCTGAGCATTCAGAAAGAGAGCGAACCTGCAGATCCCGCTCTGCGCCAAAAGCCCTGGCCCAATCCAGCAGTCGACTTCGAATCAGGTTTGGGTTTTCTTCTTTGACGCAGTTCTTTAGCACCGCATAGGCCTGTTTTTCGCTCTGCCGCAAGCGGCCGTTGTCTCCCTGGGGTGTTGCGTTTGAGGCATGGGAAGGCTTTCGGCGCTGTCTCCACCAGAGCCCGGCAAACAACAACGTGGTGGCTGCAAAACACAGCGTCAGATAAAACCAAATGGGTTGCGTGACCTTCGGTGGCGTTTCGCCACTGGGTGTTGGCAGTGTTTCCCGCTGGGGTAGCAACGGAGCCGGAACGGTCGGCGGCATCACGCCACCCGCCACGACGATGGTCTGCTGGGGCAGCCTTGCTGTTTCCTCCCGCCCGGTTTCAGTGTTCCACCAGGTCAGTTCAATCGCGGGCAATGTCAGGCGGCCCGCTTGCGATGGGACAATAGCGTAGCTCTCAGTTTTTTGGGTAACGACGCCATTGGCGGTCTCAGTCTCCTCGGATTGTGGTTGATCGGGGTAATACTTGACTCCGTTTAACGTAGGAATGGTTAAGGGTGGAAGCTGGGATGCCATCAATCCGTCCGCCCTGACAGTAATGCTACGGGTAATCGGTTCACCTACTTGAAAACTGTCAGGAGATTGACTCCACTGCTGGCTCAGTTCGATGTGTGAGGCCGGCAACCACGGGTCTGAGGGAACAGGCTTGGGCTTGACATCCAATGAGCGGGCTTCGCTTCGCAGTCGCAATCGTTTTCCGCCGCGACCAAAGAAAGGGTCTCGCTGGTAACCCGTCTGTTGAATAGACACGTTCCAGAGGGTGGAGGGGATTTCCAAGGTTCCGCTTTGCTGGGGGAAGATGGCGTAGGTCACTTCGACGACGCCATAAGGGCGGCCTTTAATGGTTTTCTGGTACTGGTTTTCAGCAATTTGTTTAACCAGTGCATTGTCGATCTTCAGTTCTTCGCTGTTCAAACCATTGAGATCGACGGAGGTGAACAAGCGAATGGTTAATAACGCCTGTTCCTGCACAAACACTTGTTTCTTGTCCAGGGTGACTTCGAGAAAAACGGGCTCCTGTCCACCCGACACACGGGTGGGTTTTCCCACTTCCAATTGGATAGCTTCGCTGAAGGCTCCGTCGTATTGAAATGAGGGGATCAGCAGCTTGCCTTCCCGTTTGGGGGCGAGCGTCAAGGTCCATTGGGTCCAGGATTCGGCCCGGCCGTTGACACTGCGGTACTGGTTGCTGCGGTGATTGCCCAGGATGTCGAAGTCCTGTTTGAGGGCACTGAAGTCCGGTTCCCCAAACATAACCTGTTCGTTGAATCGGACTTTGAGCGTCAGGGTTTCTTCCAGGCTGATACGGGTACGGTCAACCGTTGCGCTCAGGGTTGCGGCCTGCAGCAGTGAGGGGGCAACGAGGAATATCAGTGACAGTATGATGGCTCGCATGATGGGACTCTGTGTGGGCATTGCGTTGTTCACTGCCGGATTACCAGCGTTTGTTAGCTTCGTTTTCCGGCGGTTGCCAGGTACCTTGTTGGTATTCCTTGCGCCTTTGCCGGTATTGGTGTTTGAATTTCTCGCGCATCAGGCCGCTTGGGTCATCGGGAATTTTGCGCAACCACTGCTCCATTGCCTGCTTTTCTTCATCGCTCAGTTCCTGGGTTTCTGCCACGGCAGACTGCTCCTGAGGTGTGCCTTCAGGAGCTTCCTCACCGGGTTGCGGAGACTGCGGCGGCTGCGACTGTTGAGACTCATCCTGTTGAGACTGCTGCTGGTCGGGCTGGTTCTGTGACGGGTTTTGTTCCTGATCCTGTCCGTCGGAAGGCTGCTGTTCTGAGGGTTGAGATTGATCCTGGGATTGATTCTGAGATGGATCTTGTGAATTCTGTTGAGCGTCGGACTGCTGTGAATTCTGATCCGATACAGAGTCATTCTGGTTTTCTTGACCGTCTTGATTTTGTTGCTGGTCTTGTTGTTTATCCTGGTTTTGTTGCTGATCCTGTTGTTGGTTCTGCTGTTGATTCTGTTGCTGCTGTTGTTGATTTAGCAGGTCTTCCACCAACTGACGATTGGCTGCGGCGTCTTCCATGTCCGGTTGTTTTTTCAGCGCCTCGTCATAGGCATCCAGCGCTTCCCGGAGCTTTCCGGAACGGGCCAGGGCATTGCCGCGGTTATAGTGGCCGCTGGCTGAGTCTTGCTCCGCAAATGCCTCCGCCGCCTGTTCGTAATTGTTGGCCTTATAGTGGGCGGCCGCAGCCCAGTCCTGGCGCTTGAATTGTTCAGCAGCGGCCTGCGGTTGGCCTTGTTCGAGCAACTTCTGACCCTGTTGGTCCGGCGTCAGCCAGAGATCATCCCAGCTGAAGGCGGCGGCAGGTTCCGGCGTCAGTAACATGACAAAGGGCAGGCAAAGCAGCCATCCGCGGCGAAAGGCCAGGGCGGCAAACGGCAGCAGCAATAATGTCACCCAGGCCCCCCGATCCAGCCAGGCATCGAATTCTCTCTGCAACTCACGGGTGCTGTCGGAGAGTTCCGGGGCTATCTCAGCCAGCGCCCGGATGTCACTGTCATCTGCACTCAGGGTACGGTACTGACCGCCACCGGCGGTGGCCAAACTGGTGAGTTCTCCACTGCCCAATCGGGCCAGCACGATGGCACCGTCGCGATCTTTTACAAATCCGCCGTTGGCGATGGGAATAGGGGCTCCTTCGTCGGAGCCGACCCCGAGTACAGAAAGGCGGGTATTATATGGCAATGTCTCTTTAAGGTAGTCGGCTGCCTCATCAGTTACTCCATCGGTCACCAGCAGTATTTCGCCTCCAACGATACCGGCATCACTGAGCAGACGCAGAGCCTGGTCCAGTGCCATTTCGGTATTGCTGCCTTGTAGGGGCATCACCTGTGGAGAGAGCGACGGCAAAAGGCTGATAATGGTGGCATTATCGTCGGTTAGTGGGGTTACCACGTGAGCCTCTCCGGCGTATGCGATCAACGCACTTAAACCTTCGCGTCTTTCTTTCAACAGGTCTATCAATTTCAGCCGTGCTCGAATCAGTCTTGAGGGCTTAACGTCCTGCGCCAGCATGGAGGGGGAAAGATCCAGCAGAATAACCAGTGCGGCCTCTGCTTTATGGACTGGCTGGGGGAGTTTTTCCCAGGCGGGACCAGCCATGGCCAGCGATCCCAGCCACAGGGAGAGCATCAACATCAGCAGTGGCCAGCGCGACGGCCGGCTGAACTTACCCTGCAGCAGATGAGGCAGCAGGTCAGGATCAATGATCTGTTGCCATTGATGTGATCGGGCCTGCCAGCGTAACAACAAAAGGCACAGCAGCGCCGCGGCGGGAATACCCAGTAGCCACCAGGGACGCAGCCAGTGGAATTGGTGCAGCTGATCCAAGTGTTCAATCATGGCTGCGCCCTCCGGTGTGAAGGCTCCGAGACCAGAAGGACAAAACCAGATGTCGCAAAATCAGCAGCGCCACCAGTGTCAGTGCGGCACCCAGCGGCCAATAAAACAACGCCTGGGTGGGACGGAAGACTTCACTGTCCTGTTCAATCGGTTCCAGCCTGTCCAATTCCTGGTAAATGAGTTGCAGATCCTGCGGTGAGCGGGCTCGGAAGTATTGCCCACCGGTTTGTTCAGCGATGCTTCTCAACGTGTCTTCATCGAGATCCACGGATGGATTGATGCGTCGGGCACCAAAGCCGCTGCCGAATAATCCCGGTTTCACCATCTCGTCTGCACCCACGCCAATGGTGTAAATCTTGAGTTTGGCTTGTTGGGCCAATTGCGCGGCCTTGAGAGGTGTGACCTGGCCGGCGGTATTGGCGCCGTCGGTCAGTAGGATCAGTACCCGCCCTTGCTGGTCGCTCGTATTATCCGTTCCGGGACCTTCACGCAGCCGTTTTACAGCCATGCCAATGGCATCACCAATGGCGGTTTTTTCCCCGGCAAATCCCAATTGGGCTTCCTGAAGTAATTGGTTTACGGTGATCCGATCAAAGGTCAGCGGCGCTTGGACATAGGCGCGGGTGCCAAACAGGATCAGTCCCAGACGATCACTTTCCCGACGCTGTACAAAATCGCCGACCACGGCTTTGACGATGCTGAGTCTGTCATACTGTTCTCCCTGCCACTGCATGTCGCGGGTTTCCATACTGCCGGAAATGTCTACGGCCAACTGTAGATCACGCCCGCTGGCGGGAAGATTGATTGGGTCGCCAATCCACATAGGGCGGGCGGAGGCCAGTAATAGCGCAAACCAGATAAGGACCAATGCTGACGCTGATAGTAGACGGCCGGTGGCTTTGCCTCTCATGACACCATCTGTCGTCGGCAGGCGATCATAAAAGGGCACCATCAGAGCCGGATCTTCGCGGCTGGCTTCGGGCCACAGTCGATAGACCAACCAGGGTAGGGGGCCAAGCAGGGCGATCCAGGGGAGTTCAAATGTCAGCATGACGGATGATCTCCCGCAAGCGGTGCGTATTTGTTGTGGTGATAGCGAACCCAGCGCTGGGCAAAATCACGGACTTGTATGGCTTGTTGCAGGGTAATGGGTTGACCACTGTAGATCTGCTCGCTCAGCAGATTCTCCACCGAATGAGAGTCAGCTTTTGGCGCCGTGGCATTGAGGAAATCCAACCAACGGGAGCCGCTGAGTGCGGCCAATGGCTGTGATGGATAAGCGTGCAGGGCGACGCGTTTGAGTACTTCGTTGACCTGTTGGCAGGCTTCTCTTGTACTGGCCTCTTGCAGGACGATCTTTGTTAGCAGTGTCATGGCTTCACGACGATAGCGGTTGCGGCGTCGAGTGTGTCTCCACCACCCGATCAGGCCGATGATGATGGCGAGACTGAGAGCGGCCAAGAGCCACCAACCCGGTGCCAGTGGCAGGTTGGAGACCTGTTCGGGCAAGTGGATATCACGCAAATTAGCCAGCGGATCGTTAGCTGGGGGCATGCCGGGCTGGCCGGCGCCCGGCGGGTTAATCCCGGGCTGGGCGATGGCTGGTGTTATCGTCGGCATGCGGACTTTCCAAAAACAGGCAGCAGTGCTTCAAGCGGGGCCTGCTGGGTGCTGAGTTGGACCAGAGGTATCGCGAGCTGCGCGGCCAGTCGCTGCAGATGCCGATCCTGCTGCATATGCAGATCTCGATAGCGTGATACCCAATCCCGGTTGCCGGTGTCCAGCAAGCGTCTGTCTTGCCCATCGGTCACGGTCAGCTGCAATCGTTCCGGCAGGGCATATTCCATTGGGTCAGAAACAGCCAGGAGGTTGACGTCGGCGTGGCGGGCCAGGCGATAAAGTTGCTCGTCGCATTGTTCGTCCAGATCATGAAAATCACTGATCACAAAAATAGCGGCGCCGGGTTTGGCAATGCGACGCAGGTCCAGCAACCGTTGCGAAAGGGGCTGGGAACCGGGTTGGGCACGCGGATCGTTAAGTTGGCGGTTAAACTGGTGCGTCTGCTGCAACACATGCAACAGAGTGTGGCGACTGCGCTTGGGGCGGATGTCCTTTTCCTCGGTATCACTGAATATCAGTGCGCCGATTCGGTCATTTTGCGACAGCGCCGCCCAACTCAGCAGTGCAGCGGCATGGGCTGCGGTCACGGACTTAAAGCAGTGCCGGCTGCCAAAAAACATAGAAGGGCGTTGATCGAGCATCAAAATAACCGGGCGCTCGCGCTCTTCACGGAATAGTTTGGTGTGGGGCACCTGTGTCCGAGCCGTCACCCGCCAGTCGATGGTGCGAATGTCATCGCCGGGGTAATAATGACGCACCTCTTCGAACTCCATGCCGCGACCGCGAAAGCGGGTGCGCACGGATCCGGCCAGCAGCGAGCGACTCAAGCTGCGGGGCGCCAGTTGCAATTCCCCCGCGACAAATCGAAGCCCCAGCAAATCGTCAAGTTCGACATGGGCGCCCTGGGGCGGTTGACGAAAATCCGTGGTGCTCATGAATCAGGCCACGGGTACCTTGAGTAGCATTTCTTCGATCACGCGGTCGCTGTTTATACCGCTGGCTTCGGCTTCAAAGCTGAGCAACAGGCGGTGACGGAAGACGTCCGGCAACACGGCCTGTACATCATCCGGACTGACAAAGTCGCGCCCGTTCAACCACGCGTGTGCGCGGGCACAGCGATCCAGTGAGATGGTACCGCGAGGGGAAACCCCAAATTCGATCCAGTTTGCCATCTTGTCGCTGTAGGCGCCGGGATTACGGCTGGCCAGTGTCAGATTAACAATGTAATTCTCCACGGCTTCCGCCATATGCAGATCCAGTGCTTCGGCGCGCATGGCAAAGAGTGCTTCCTGGCTGACCGGAGTCGGTGTGTCCACAGCTGCATGGGCGGCTTCGTTGCGGGTCAGGTGGAGAATTTTGCGCTCGGCCTCGGCGTTGGGATAGTCCACCCGCACATGCATCAGAAACCGGTCGAGTTGGGCTTCGGGCAGCGGGTAGGTGCCTTCCTGCTCAATTGGGTTCTGGGTTGCCATCACAAGGAAAAGGGGAGGCAAGGGGTAGGTATGGCGGCCGACACTGATCTGGCGCTCGGCCATCGCTTCCAGCAGAGCAGATTGTACCTTGGCCGGAGCGCGGTTGATTTCATCCGCTAGCACCAGATTATGGAAAATCGGGCCCGCCTGGAATTCAAAAGTCCCGTTTTCCGGCCGATAAATATCGGTACCGGTGACATCGGAAGGCAGCAGGTCGGGTGTGAACTGAATACGGTGAAAATCACCCTCGATACCGTCTGACAGCGTTTTGATGGCTTTGGTTTTGGCCAGGCCGGGGGCGCCTTCCACCAGCAGATGGCCGTCGGCAAGCAAGGCGATGAGCAGGCGGTCGACCAGGTGTGTCTGGCCCACGATCTGGGATTGAAGCCACTGTTTCAGTGCGCTGAGGGAGCGTTGTTCAGTCATGGTTAATTCTGAGAGTTCCTTGAGAGTACCGATGCGGGTCTGTTGTCAGAGCTGATTAAGTCTATGAATTGGCAAGGATTTTACTGGTTGGTGTAACGTTATCAAGTAGACATTCGTGTTTTGTATAGGTTCCCGAAGGATGTTCTGAAATCTTTGTGCGGACCGTGATTTATTCTATGCAAAATAGTCTAAGATGGAGATAGGTTTTATAGCTATAAATAATGATAGATTTGCAGAGAGGCATTAACGTGGATATCAGCTTGGTGGCTGCGGACAGTAAGGAAGCTTTTCTTCAACAGCTTTCGAACTGCATTGATGAAAAATTAACCAACTCCCAGGCGGAGCATGTCAGAGACTTCGCCACCCTTTATTACGATCAGTCTCATTTGGATGAACTCGAAGGCAAGCCGTTGTCCGATGTGTTCGGCAGTGCCTATGCCTGGTGGAATTTTATCCAGAAGAAAGAGGATGAACCTCTGGTGCGGGTGTTTAACCCCAGTCTGGAGGAAGACGGATGGCTCTGCGGGCATACCGTGGTGGCGGTGCTGCAGAAGGATATGCCCTTCCTGGTGGATTCCGTACGCATTGAGGTGAATCGCCGCAATATCGATATTCATGCAATCAAGAGCACGGTCATGACCGTGGCCCGGGATGCCAACGGCGAGTTGCTGAATCTGGTCGGCAAGGGGCAAAAGCACCGCAACACCAAGACCCGTCACTATCATCAGGAGGCGCTGGTCTACCTGGAGATTAATCTGCATACCGATGAATCGGAGATGCTGGATCTGGCCAGCTCGCTTCGTTCGGTGCTGCGTGATGTCGAGGTGGTGGTCGAAGATTACCAACCACTGGTGGCTCAGACCGAGGCCGCGCGGCTCAACCTTGACAGGGTCAAGGATGACGTGCTCAAAGACAATACTCCCGAAGCCAAGGAATTCCTGCATTGGCTGGCCAATGGGCATTTCACACTGCTGGGCTACAGCGAGTATGTATTTCAGGAGCAGGACGGCAAGCGCCTGTTGTGCGAATTGCCCGAGAAGCGTCTGGGGCTGTTTCGGTTGCGCGGCAAAGAAGCCGTCAGTGCCTACGAGAATGATTTTAACCCGGGTATGACCCGTTTCCATCTTACGCCTCAGTTGCTGTCCTTTACCAAGTCTTCGGTGCGTTCCCGTGTGCATCGCCAGGCCTACTCCGATTATGTGGTGGTGAAGCAGTTTGACGAACAGGGCAAGGTCTGTGGGGAAGCGCGTTTCCTGGGGCTTTATACGTCACCGGTTTATACGCTCTCACCTGCCAAAATTCCGGTCATTCGCGACAAGGTCGCCAATGTTCTGGAGCGCTCCTGCCTGAATCTGAATTCACACGACGGCAAGGCGCTGCGTCAGATCCTCGAGACCTTTCCCCGCGACGAGCTGTTCCAGAGCAACGAATCGGAGCTGTTTGAAACCGTTATGGGCGTGGCTCGCATCAAGGAGCGGCACATGGTGCGGCTGTTTGCGCGACGTGACCCATACGGCAAGTTCGTCAACTGCATTGTCTATGTGCCCCGGGATCAGTTCAGCACTCATATCCGCCTGCAGATTCAGGAGTTGATCGGTAGAGCGATCTACGCCCAGGAGCACGAATTCACCACCTATTTCTCGGAATCGGTGCTGGCCCGTTCCCATATTGTCTTCAGGGTGGATCCGGAACGGGAGCTGTCTCTGGACGTCAAGCGGCTGGAAAAACAGATCGTGGACATCACCCGCTCATGGGATGATCACTTGTACGAATCTCTCTGTGATTCACATGGGGAGGAGAAGGGAGCGAGGCTGTTTTCCCGTTTCGGCAACAGCTTTTCTTCCGGTTACAGGGAAACCTACGAAGCGCGTTCGGCCGTACAGGATATCGACACCATAGCCGGGCTCAGTCTCAATAACACACTGGCGATGAGCTTTTACCAGCCCATGGGCGCCGCCAAAAATGCCATGCGTTTCAAGGTGTTCAACCTGGGCTCAGTGCTGGAACTCTCTGATGTGATTCCAGTGCTCGAAAACCTCGGCCTGAGGGTGGTCGGAGAGCATCCCTACATGATCAAGGCCAGCGATGGCGCCAAGGTCTGGATGCATGATTTCGATCTGCGCTTCGGCCTTAATACTGAGATTGATGTCCACTCAGCGAGACATAACTTTCAGGATGCATTTGCGGCGATCTGGAACAAGCAGTCTCACAGCGACGCTTTTAATCGTCTGGTGCTGGGGGCCAGGTTGAGCTGGCGCGAAGTGGCGGTGTTGCGGGCCTATGCCTGCTACATGAAGCAGACCATGTTTAACTTCAGCCAGACTTATATTGCCAATACCCTGGCCAATCACCTGGACATCACCCGCAATCTGGTGGCGTTGTTCAAGTCGACGTTTGACCCCCGCCTTAATCAGGGGTCCGACAAAGATCAGGAGCGTATTGATCGTCTGTCTCAGAAAATTATCGACAGCCTGGAACGGGTTGATAATCTTAACGAAGACCGAATCATTCGCCGCTACCTGGATTTTATCCGCGGTACCTTGCGCACCAACTTCTTCCAGCCGGGCGCCAATGGCGAAGTCAAGAGTTACATTTCCTTTAAGTTCAGTCCTCAGTCCATCGAGGATATCCCTGAGCCCCGCCCAATGTACGAGATCTTTGTCTATTCCCCCCGTATGGAAGGTGTGCACTTGCGCGGTGGTGCCGTTGCCCGAGGTGGGTTGCGCTGGTCGGATCGGTTGCAGGACTACCGCACCGAAGTGCTGGGGCTGGTCAAGGCCCAGCAGGTAAAGAATGCGGTGATTGTGCCCAGTGGCGCCAAGGGTGGATTCGTGGCCAAGCAGCCACCCACCGAAGGTGGGCGTGAAGCCTTTATTAAAGAAGGCATCGCTTGCTACCAGACTTTTATCCGGGGGTTGCTGGATATCACTGACAATATTGTCGATGGGGAAATTGTCGTGCCGAAACAGGTGGTGCGACGGGACGGCGACGATCCCTACCTGGTGGTGGCGGCCGATAAAGGCACGGCGACGTTTTCCGATATCGCCAACGAGATTTCAGCGGAGTATGGCCACTGGCTCGGGGATGCTTTTGCCTCGGGAGGCAGTGTGGGTTACGACCACAAGGGCATGGGCATTACCGCGCGTGGTGCCTGGGTGTCGGTCCAGCGCCACTTTAAAGAGAAGGGGCTGGATGTCCAGAAACAAGACTTTACCGTCATCGGCGTTGGCGATATGGCGGGGGATGTGTTCGGTAACGGCATGCTGATGTCCGAGCACATTCGCTTGACCGCCGCCTTCAACCATCTGCACATATTTATTGACCCGGACCCCGACGCCGCCAGCAGCTTTGTTGAGCGTCAGCGGATGTTCACCACCCCCGGCGTCAGCTGGGAGGACTACGACAAGAAGCTGATTTCCAAAGGCGGGGGTGTGTTTTCCCGGGCGGCCAAGTCCATCACCATCTCGGCGGAGATGAAAAAACGTTTTGATATCAGCGCCAACAAGATGACGCCCAACGAGCTGATCAACGCACTGTTGAAAGCCCCGGTGGATCTGATCTGGAATGGGGGTATTGGCACCTACGTCAAGGCGGACGCAGAAACCCACAACGATGTCGGCGATAAGGCCAATGATGTGCTGCGGGTCAATGGCAAAGACTTGCGCTGTAAGGTCTTTGGCGAGGGCGGCAATCTCGGCATGACCCAACTGGGCCGTATCGAATTCTGTCTCAACGGCGGTGCCTGTAACACCGACTTTATTGATAATGCCGCTGGGGTCGACTGTTCGGACCACGAGGTCAATATCAAAATTCTGCTCGACGGTGTGGTGGGTAACGGCGATATGACCGGCAAGCAGCGTAACAAGTTGCTGGAAAAAATGACTGATACTGTGTCGGATCTGGTGTTGAGCAACAATTACAAACAAACCCAAGCCATATCGCTGGCGGAATATCAGGTATCTATCCGAGTGGGCGAATACAGGCGCTTTATTAACCACATGGTGGATAGCGGCCATCTGGATCGTGAGCTGGAATTCATTCCCGAGGACGACGAGCTGGCCGAACGTCAGCAGCAGGGCAAGTCCCTGACCCGTCCGGAACTGTCGGTACTGATCTCCTACGCCAAAGTGCAACTGAAAGAGGTACTCGCCGACGAGCAGCTGACTGATGATGTTTACATGGTGCAGTCTGTGGAGTCAGCGTTCCCTCCGGAGCTGAGAACCAGGTATCGCGAGCAAATTTACGACCACCGTCTGCGCAAGGAGATTGTCTCGACCCAGGTGGCCAATGACATGATCAACCACATGGGGATCAACTTTTCCCATCGTCTGGCCGAATCCACTGGCGCCAGTCCCGTTGATGTGGCCAAGGCGTATATTACGGCGAGGGATATTTACCAGATGCATGGCTTCTTTGAGGCCATCGAAGCCCTGGACTACCAAGTGGAATCGGAGCTTCAGTACAGCATGCTCTCCACCATGATGCGTCGCATGCGTCGGGCCACCCGTTGGTTCCTGCGCAATCGTCGTGGTTATCTGTCGCCACAGACAGAGGTGGAGGCGTTTGCCGATTCTGTGCAGGCCCTTTTGGCCAAGCTGCCGGATGTCATCTGTGGGGCCCCCCGTGAGGATTGGGAGCGCGGCCGCGACGAAATGATCGAGATGGGTATTCCGGAAGAAATCGCCAGTCAGGCAGCTCTGCCTGCTACACTTTATTCAGGTTTGAATATTGTTGAAGCGTCCAGGCTCACCAATGCGGATGCCCTTGATGTGGCTCGTGTCTATTTTGCTCTGGGCGATAAACTGGGACTGCATTGGTTTGCCTCTCAGGTGTCCGATGTCAAAGTCGGCAGCTATTGGCAGGCCATGGCTCGTGAAGCCTTTATGGATGATGTGGAATCCCAGATGAGAACGCTGGCGGTGTCCATTATCCGTCTGTCCGGCGGGGAATTGGGGCTGGAGGAAACCGTTGATCGCTGGATGAAACAGCATCAATTACTGGTGGGCCGCTGGCATACCATGATCACCGAACTCCAGAGTGCTGCCGGCACCGACTATGCGATGTTCTCCGTTGCGCTCAGGGAGTTGCTGGATCTCGCCCAGGCCAGCCAGCACTGCACGTCGCTGGACGACGACAGCAACCTCTGCGTGTTGGGAGGCTGACGATCAGAACGGAGGGAGCGATTGTTGATGTGTGGTGCGGTCAGTATAATCCCGGCTCGCCATTTTGGAGCTCCCTCTGGTGCAAGCCCTGGTCGTCAACCTGGTCATTTCTCCGGACGAATATCAACGCCTCTACGCCGGCACGGCCAAAAACGTGTCGGCAGTGGCCGTGGATGGGCGCCGTGTGCACTTCCCGGCCAATATATTGCGCCGCTTTGTCACCCGCGAGGGTATTCGCGGCCGCTTTATGATCCGCTTTACCGACGACAACCGTTTTCATTCAATCGAGCGGCTATAAACGCCCGTGCTCTGGGCGCCTCGCTTTCAAAGGGGCTTTCCAGTATCCTTGCGGCCTCGTTTTTAGCCGTCCCTCATACCGCTCACAGGGAAGACTCCTCTTATGTATGAATTGTTACGCAAGGCCTTGTTTTGCCTGGATGCCGAAACCTCTCACGAGTTGACGCTGGACCTGCTGGGTGCCGGCGAACGCCTGGGAATGATCAGACCCTTTGTTGACGCTATACCCGCCGACCCCGTTGAGGTTATGGGGCTGACCTTTCCCAACCCCGTAGGGATGGCTGCCGGCTTGGACAAGAACGGTGATTATTTCAATGCGCTCGGGCAGCTGGGATTTGGATCTGTAGAAATCGGCACTATCACGCCAAGACCGCAGCCGGGCAATCCGCAGCCACGACTGTTTCGCCTGCCAGGGCATCAAGCCATCATCAATCGTATGGGTTTTAATAACAAGGGTGTCGATCATATGGTGGCCCAAGTCAAACACCGTCGTTTCGACGGGGTTTTGGGTATCAATATCGGCAAGAACGTTGACACCGCCGTGGAAAATGCCGCAGACGATTACCGTCTGTGTATGGATGCGGTATACCCCTTCGCCGATTACATAACAGTCAATATTTCGTCGCCGAATACTCCGGGGCTGCGCGATCTGCAGTTTGGGGATTCGTTGCAAAAACTGTTGGAAGAACTCAAGCTCAAGCAGCTGGCGCTGGAATCCGAGCATGGCCGCTACGTGCCGGTTGCGGTAAAAATTGCGCCCGACATGGATGAGGTCGCGGTGGAGCAGGTGGCCGAAGTGCTCCTAAACAGTGGTTTGGACGGAGTGATCGCCACGAATACAACCATTGAACGGGGCGCGGTGATCGGTGCTCGCCATGCCAACGAAGCCGGCGGGCTGAGTGGTGCACCGGTCAGAGATGCCTCGACTCGTGTGATTGCCATGCTGGCAGACATGCTCAAGGGACAGCTGCCTATTATTGGGGTCGGCGGCATACTTAACGGAGCTGATGCCGCAGAGAAGATTCGTGCTGGCGCCAGCCTGGTACAGATATACAGCGGCTTCATATACCGGGGTCCGGCGTTGATATCTGAGGTTGCTCGAGCCACGGCGGCGGCACGACAGCAGCTGAACGCGGAGCGGCAAGCCGTAGAGGCGCGTGAAGCAGAATCTCCAACTGAGCAAAAAACTGAGCACACAGTGGCGGAGATCAATGGGCAATCGGAAGCTCCCAATGAGGCGCTTCAAACAGAAGAGACTCTCGAAGAAACTGTCCCGAAAGATAACGCCGCTGAGGAAGTGACAGAAAAGCCTGACGAGTCGATAGAGGCGTCTTTGGACGGAGAAACGGCAGCCAAAAAAGCCGAAGGGTGAATGGCTCTGGCCTCTCTGGGCGGCCCACTGATAAGGGCCGCCAGCCAAATAAGAGCTACTTGTGGTGTCTGGGGGCTGCCCAGATGGATTGCGCCATGGTCAAACGGGTATCCAGTGTCTGATCGGGTTGAGTTTCAAGCTCAGCCAGATGTGGCGCCAAATTGTGGAAATGATTACAGATTGCTCAGTTTTTGAGCTTGTGCGGCACGGTTATATCCGTCCCAGTGATCGGTTCTTCCTTCCCGCCAGCCACTCAGCCATGTTTCGCGAATGGAGCCGGTTTCGTGGGGGCAAAGACTTCGTGAACGGCCCTCGATACCTGCTTGATAGCCTTTGCTAAATGCGCGTTCGGATTGATTGCGTTTCTGTGTTTTCATTACGAGGAGTACCTCTCAGTGTGATTTTGTTGTCTACGCTTCTTGTATCGGCAAGGTCCCGCAGCCAATACGCTCCTGAAACGTCTGAGATGTAGAGGGTCGCGATTGTGAGTCGCGAAATCGCAGTACACCAAAACTGCTGTGGGTTTGTGAACAATTTATTTCTTATATGCTACGAAGCTTTTAAAGCCCATTGCTATAACCTGATGTACTCTGTGCCAACTCGCTTGCGATCTGACCTCGGGCATCACTTTAGGCTGGTTCTAGAAAGCTGCCTTAACACATTGATTTTAAGTAACTAACTGGACCAATAGACGGTGAATTTACAAGCCTTTTTTGCCACCTGCCCGAAGGGGCTCGAAAGCCTGTTAAAAGCTGAACTCGAGCAGATGGGGCTGCAGGATTTGAGAGAAACTGTTGCCGGTGTACATTTCAATGCCGATTTGACCGGTGCCTATCGCGCTTGTCTGTGGTCAAGGCTGGCCAACAAAATCTTCCTGCCGCTTGCAAAGTTGCCTGTGCAATCGGCAGAGGATCTGTATGAGGCTGCGCGCAGTATTCCCTGGCAGGATCACCTCAACCCCGGCGGCACGCTTCTGGTTGACTTTACCGGCACCAGCGGTGCCATCCGCAATACCCAATTTGGCGCTTTGAAGATCAAAGATGCCGTCGTGGACTGCCTCAGAGACTTTGCCGGCAGCCGCCCCAGCGTGGCGCGCAAGGACCCGGATCTGCGTATCAATGGGCGTCTCAGTCGCGGCCATGTGGCTCTGAGCATTGACCTGTGCGGCGACAGTTTGCACCGGCGTGGTTATCGTACCCGGCAGGGGGCTGCGCCGTTAAAGGAAAACCTGGCGGCGGCGGTGCTGTTGCGATCCAATTGGCCGCAGATCGCCGCCGAGGGCGGTAACCTGATTGATCCGATGTGCGGTTCAGGGACCCTGTTGATTGAAGCTGCCTTGATGGCTACTGATCGCGCTCCGGGGCTTGATCGGCCGGCATTCGGCTTTGAGCGTTGGCTGAATCACCAGAATGATATTTGGCTGGAACTGCGTCAGGAGGCACTGGCGCGCTACCGGGAGGGGCGTCGGCGTGAGCTGGGTGAGATTCGGGGGTATGACGCGGATCGCAAGGTGCTCTTAGCGGCGGAGTCAAATATCAAGATGGCGGGCGTTGAAGATCTGGTGCATGTCATGCACAAGCCTCTGGAGCAGTTGGTCAAACCGACTCATGCGCCGATGGAATCAGGCCTGGTTATCTGTAATCCGCCCTACGGTGAGCGCCTGGGGGAAAAAGAATCCCTGCGCGGCTTGTATCGACAGCTTGGCGACAAATGCCGTGAGCATTTCCAGGGATGGCATCTGGGGGTTTTTACCGGCAATCCCGAGTTAGGCAAGAGTCTCGGCTTGCGGGCTCACAAACGTTATAAGCTCTTTAATGGCTCTTTGCCCAGCGAGCTGCTGTTGGTTGACGTGCAAACCGAGCGTTTCGTGGATGCACCTCCGGCAGAACTGACCAAGGCTCCGGAGTTGACGGAAGGTGCGAAAATGCTGGTCAATCGGCTGCGCAAGAATCGCAAGCAACTGGCCAAGTGGGTAAAGCGCGAACAGATCGAGTGCTATCGACTCTACGATGCTGATATGCCCGAGTACGCTGCCGCCATTGACCTTTACGGCGACTATGTCCATGTTCAGGAATACGCCGCCCCCAAGAGTGTTGACGAAGAACGGGCGAAAGCGCGCTTTGAGGAAATCCGTGCAGCCGTTCCAGAAGCCTTGGAGATTGCGCCAGATCGTGTCAGTTTCAAGCAGCGCCGCCGCAATCGGGGCAAGGACCAATACGAGCGGCAGAGCGAGCAGACTCACGACAGTATCGAGGTGCGGGAAGGACAAGCAAGGTTGCTGGTAAACCTTTGGGAGTATCTCGACACCGGTCTGTTTCTGGATCATCGACCTGTGCGTCAGCGTATCGCCGCCATGGCCCGCGGCAAACGTTTTTTAAATCTGTTTTGTTATACCGCCACTGCTACGGTGCAGGCCGCTCTGGGTGGTGCCCGGGAGTCAGTGAGCGTGGATATGTCCCGAACATACCTGAATTGGGCCGAGCGCAACTTCCGCCTCAATAACCTCTCGCTGGATCGTCACCAGCTGGTGCAGGAGGATTGCCTGAAGTGGCTGCAGTCATGTCGTCAGGGTTTTGATCTGATCATGCTGGATCCCCCCAGCTTCTCCAACTCCAAACGTATGGAAGGAGTTTTGGATGTACAGCGGGACCACGTAGCGATGATCCAACGCTGCATGGAACTGTTGAGCCCGGAGGGGACTCTGGTGTTTTCCAACAATCTGCGCAGCTTTAAGTTGGATGAAGGGGCGTTACAGGCTTATAAAATTGACAATATCAGCCGTCAGAGCCTCGATCCGGACTTTCAGCGCAATCAGAAGATCCATCAGTGCTGGCTGCTTCAACACGCTTCCTGAGACCGGACACCCCGTATACACATTGCTGCGGAACATGCCATCATAGGCGGTTCCGCTCGCCTTGAAACAGTTGGTCAGTTTATGAGCAAAGCCTTTCACGTTGACAGTTCATTCAAGCCCTCGGGAGACCAGCCCACCGCCATCAAAGAGCTGGTGGCCGGCATTGAGGCTGGTTTGGCCCACCAGACCCTGCTCGGGGTAACCGGTTCCGGTAAGACATTCACCATTGCCAATGTGATCCAGCAGATTCAGAGGCCCACGATGATCATGGCGCCGAATAAAACCCTGGCGGCGCAGCTCTATGGCGAATTCAAGGAGTTCTTTCCGCACAACTCCGTCGAGTATTTTGTTTCCTACTACGACTACTACCAACCTGAGGCCTATGTGCCGTCCTCGGATACTTTTATCGAGAAGGACGCCTCCGTCAATGAACATATCGAGCAAATGCGGCTGTCGGCTACCAAGGCGCTTATGGAGCGCAAAGATGCCATTGTGGTGGCAACCGTATCGGCGATCTACGGTCTGGGCGATCCGGACGCTTACCTGAAAATGGTTCTGCACCTGGTGCGTGGTGACGAGATCGATCAGCGTCAGATTCTGCGGCGTCTGGCGGAGCTGCAATACACACGCAACGATGCTGATTTTCATCGCGCCACCTATCGCGTGAGGGGGGATGTGATTGATATCTTTCCCGCCGACTCGGAGCGAGAAGCGGTGCGGGTGGAGTTATTCGACGATGAGGTGGAAAACCTCTCCCTGTTCGATCCGCTCACTGGAGAAATCCTGCAGAAACTGGCCCGCATTACGGTTTATCCCAAATCTCACTATGTGACGCCGCGGCAGACGATTCTGGATGCCATCGACCAGATTAAGGATGAACTGCGGGAGCGGCTGCAGCAGTTGCGCGACAACGAAAAGCTGGTAGAGGCCCAGCGCCTGGAACAACGGGTCAAATACGACGTCGAAATGATGCAGGAGCTGGGTTATTGCACCGGCATTGAAAACTATTCCCGCTATCTTTCCGGGCGACCTGCCGGTGAGGCACCTCCCACGCTGTTCGATTATTTGCCGGATGACGCGCTCTTGGTCATTGACGAATCCCACGTGGGTGTCCCTCAGATTGGCGCCATGTACCGAGGTGACCGCTCACGCAAGGAAACCCTGGTGGAATACGGTTTCCGCTTGCCGTCAGCCCTGGATAACCGACCCATGCGCTTTGATGAATGGGAACGTCAGGCGCCGCAGACCATTTTTGTGTCGGCCACTCCGGGTCCCTATGAAGGTGAACATGCCGGACAGGTGGTGGAGCAGGTGGTGCGCCCAACCGGTTTGGTGGATCCGGAGGTCGAGGTGAGGCCTGCCACCACCCAGGTGGATGATTGTTTGTCTGAGATTCAGGCGAGAGTTGCTGCTGACGACCGGGTGCTGATTACCGTGCTCACCAAACGCATGGCGGAAGATCTGACGGATTATCTGCAGGAGCATGGCGTCAGGGTACGCTACCTGCATTCAGACATCGATACGGTGGAGAGGGTCGAGATTATTCGTGACTTGCGCATGGGAGAATTCGATGTGCTGGTGGGCATTAACCTGCTGCGTGAGGGGTTGGACATGCCTGAAGTGTCTCTGGTGGCGATCTTTGACGCCGACAAAGAAGGCTTTTTGCGCTCTGATCGTTCACTGATCCAGACCATCGGTCGGGCGGCACGTAACGTTAATGGTAAAGCCATCCTTTACGCCGACAGAATCACCGGGTCGATGCAGCGCTCAATCGACGAGACCGAGCGTCGACGGGCCAAACAAATGGCGCACAACGAAAAGCACGGCATCATTCCACAGGGTATCAAGAAAAACGTCACGGATATTCTTGAAGGGACCCACGTGCCTGGTGCGCGCGGCAAACGTCAGAAGGTGGCAGAGAAAAAAGGCAAATACGACGTGGAACTGGCCGGGGGCGATGTCTGGAAGCACGTTGCGCAGTTGGAAGAAGAGATGTTCCAGGCAGCCAAGAATCTCGAGTTCGAGAAGGCCGCGAGTTTGCGTGATCAAATTGCCCGACTCAAAGCTTCACAGGCCTGAGGCAGGCAATTTATTCTCAGTAGAGTTCAACCAATACACGGAAGCCCACGTCAGTGTATCCCTTGAGAGGATCTCGTTTATCCCGGGAATAGGTTTTTAGTTCCTCTAATGTGCTCTTCACCGAACCGCCTCGCACACTTTTCAGAGAACATGACGCCATCGGCCGGGCGGTCCCATCCCTGGGCAGATTGAGATAGTGGTCCTGGTAGCAGTCCCGGACCCACTCCGCAACGTTGCCCGCCGTATCGAACACCTTAAACGGGTTGCTTTGGTAGGTGCCTACCGGAGCCGTCTTGGTGCGGAACAGATTGCTGAACTTGCCATCGCAGCCGCGGCGGCAGTTTGCCGGCGCTTTTTCTGCCTTCTTGCCAGCACCCTGGTCACTATTACCTGGCCACCAATAGTCACCATTGGTGCCGGCACGCGCCACGTATTCCCACTCCGCCTCTGTCAGCAGGCGGTATTTGCGCCCGGTACTTTTTCGCAGCCAGTCGGTATAGGCTTGGGCATCCTGCCAGCTGATATTGATCACGGGCCGGCTACCGCGCCCCCAGCGGTTGTCTTTAGGAACAACACGATCCGTGGCTTTGGCAAACTTATCAAAATCAGCAAAGGTAATTTCGTATTGGCTGACGGCAAACGGGTAGCGAATTCTTATTTGTGTGGTTGGAGAGGTGGTGCTCGCTCCCTGGTGTCCCATGGTAAATTTGCCCGCAGGGATGATCACCATGGTCGGTCCCTGGGTACCGTCATTAAGCTGATTGCTGAAAGTGGCGCCCGGCACTGGTGTTTTCTTCAGCTCGTAGGCGAGTTGTAGATCCTGATCCGTAACAGTCACCCAGGTTTTGAAGGTGTCGTAACCCCTTTGGCTGACTTCAACATGATACTCACCCGGCAACAAGGGAATACCGGGGTAATATTTTTCGGTGATATTGAGTATGCGAATTCTTGCGCCCACCGGCTGCGCGCTGACGCCGAGTGCGTATCGAGGCGGAGGCGGTGGGGGTGGCGGTTCAGTCGGTTCCGGTTCTGACACAGGCTCCGGAGCTGTTTCTCCCACAGAAGTGGAGTCAATGATGATCAGCTCGTCCTCTTGCAGGGATTGATCGTCGGAATCCTCAACAATGGCATCAGGGGTCTTCGCCTCTGAGGTTGCCAATCCCCGCGGGTTATCAGTGTCAATCACCGCCTGTTGAGGTTCAGAGGTCTGTGCGTCGTCGTCGGCAAAGCCCAGCCAAAGGGTGGTGCCTACGGCAACCAGTGCTGTCAGCAACCAGGCCATACGTTTATTTCGTTCTGACTGCTGCGGGATTGCCTCCAGATCATAGCGGGACGCTGTGGCAATAACGGTTTCCCGATCCTGGTCAGCGTCCAGTGCGGGCTCTACGGAAGAGGGCGGGCGTTGATAAAATCCCTGTTCGCGGTCCCAGCGCCAGCGCAACAACCAGGTAATCGGGTTGCGAATCCGAATCGTCAGCACAGCCCAAGTGGTGGTCAGGAGTGCATTCAACAGAGACACGACCTGCACGGCTGAGGGTTCGGTCTCCGTCAGATAGCGGGGGTTGCCCGTGGTGCGGTTGCCTTGCAATGCATCGATGGCTGCAGCCACCTCGCTGCCCCGTTGAAAGCGGTCATCGGAGTCTTTGGCCAGCATCTTATTGAGCAGGGGCTGCAGAATGGATTGTTGCGGCGGTAATTTGGGTATCGGAGCGGTCAAGTGTTTGATGGCGATCGCCACCGCTTCTTCGGCTTGGAAGGGAACGCTGCCGGTCAGCATTTCGTAAAGCACAATACCCAGGCTATACAAGTCGGATCGACCATCGACCGGTTTTCCCCGCGCCTGTTCGGGGCTCATATAATGAGGCGTCCCAACCACAGTGCCGGCATTGGTCATTTTCGAAGCGCCGGTTAGCGTCTTGGCGACACCAAAGTCGGACAGTATTGCCGTACCATCCTCTCGAAACAGAATGTTCTCGGGTTTAATGTCGCGATGGATATAGCCTTTTTCATGGGCGTGGTCGAGGGCATTGGCGATCTCGCGGGTAATGCGCAAGGCTTCGGTGGTGCTCAATCCGGAGGACATTTTGTCGTGGACTGACCCGCCCGCCAGGTAATCCATGGCGATATAGTTCAGGTTTTTGTGCTGCCCAATGTCGTATATCGAAACAATATGGGGGTGTGACAGTTGGCCGACGATCGTGGCTTCACGTTGAAAACGTTCACTGAAGACCGGGTCGGCATTCAGCGCGGGAGACATGATCTTGAGAGCGACTTCGCGATTGACGCTGGTCTGGATGGCGAGATACACCGTGGCCATGCCGCCCTGGTTGATCTTGCGAATGATTCGATAGCCTGGAATTTGCATAGAAATATGTAGTGGCCTTGGCTCTGTTCTACAGCAATGTCCAGTAACAGATCAACATGACGCTCAACAGCGCCAGGCTGTAAAGCGTAACATCCACCCAGTGATGTCCGGTGACGCCCGGCACCCATTGCGGCAGTGGTCCATCGCCGGCACGGGTGAACAGGGGCGATTCTACAACCTGAACCGTGACATTGTCCCGGCCGCCGTTGTTGAGGGCTTCTTGCAGCAGCAATTGGCCGGCTTCGCGAGGATTCTCCGCCCGGCAGAGAATCTGGGCCATGGCACCGTTGTCCACTTCGTCAGTCAACCCGTCGCTGCATAGAATCAGCCATTGCTGTTTTTGCCACTGGCCTTTGATGCTATCGACGGTGATTTCGGCATTTTCTGTGGAGCCGATGCACTGGGTAATGATGTTCTTGTCGGGATGGGTTTCCATTTCCTCCGCGGTAATCGCGCCGGACGCCAATAGCAGTTGCACATAGGAATGATCGGTGGTCAGCAACTCCAGGCGGCCGCCATCACCTTCGGCCGTCCACAGGTAGGCGCGGCTGTCGCCCACCCAGGAAACCTGATAATCCATACCCTGGCTGCAGAGTGCGACCACCGTTGAACCCATGCCTTTTGCGCCTTCACCTCGGTCAACCGCCTTAAGCACTTCGCGATGGGAGCGCAAGATCGCTTTTTCAAGGCTCTCGCTATTGTGGGCGTGGCGTTGCAGGGTTTCGCGAACAATGGCACTGGCGACCTCGCCGGCCTCGTGGCCCCCCATTCCATCGGCGACTGCCCAGAGTCCTGCACCCGGAACGCTCAGATAACAATCTTCATTGTTGTCCCGGAGCAGACCTTTGTCGGTGATGGAATAGGATTGCAGAGACGTGGGCATAGGCGGTCCAATTGTGTGAAGTCCGTCACATATACAGGTTTCGACAGTTGAATGACTTATCTCAATCTGTTTAGCGTTTTCGCCGTTCGCGTCCAATCGCGCGGCGCATGTCCTGTTTGCGCTTAATCAGTCCTGATCTTGCATGATTTGAGCAGTTTTTCAAGGACTTATGCGTCAGTGTGGCGGCTGTATTCACAAATCTGTCTAACAGTGCCAAATATGAACCACACAAATTAATATTTTTGCCTAAGCTATTGATCAGCCTTGGGGATTTATGCATCATCGAGACACTAATTGAGCGACTCAACTTAAGGACCAAGGATCTATGCTCAAGCTTCGCTTCTCAAACAATAAACACAACGAGGTGTGGCTGGTCGAACCCAAAGTGGTGTTGGGCTCGAGTCAAGAGTGCGATGTGGTTCTCAAGGGTGAGGCTGTCCATCCCCGACACATCGAAATCAAAGTAGAGCATGAAGTTCTCACGCTCTCCCTGCTCAAAGAATCGAATCAAACCCGGGTGAATAATAAACCGGTAAAACCTGGTCAGCCCATCTCCCTCAATCCCGCTGACACTCTATCGATTGCCGGCAATGAGATTGTGGTGGTAGACCCGAAGCAGGAAGCGCGACCTGCGCCCAAGGCGGCACCTGTAGCGGCGGCCGCTGCGCCTGCGGCTCCCAAGCCACAAAAAGCTGAAAATACTGGCTGGTCTCTCAAGGCCAATCACGCAGCTCTGGCCAACAAAGTGTTCAACCTTGGCACAGATACCACAGTAGGGCGTTCCAATGATTGCGACATCACTCTGGCGGCAGCCCATTTGTCGCGCCGGCATGCCCAACTGACGGTTAAAGACGGTGTGCTTTATGTGAAGGATCTCGGCTCTGCCAATGGCACCTATGTTAATGGCAACAAAATCACCGAAAGCAGAGTCAAGCGGGGCGACGATCTTCGTTTCGATACGCTCAGCTTTGGTGTCATGGGCCCGGCCGATGACCTCGATAAAACTACGGTGCGCGGTGCTTCGCTGGATGCCACTGCGGTCAGGCCCGCGGCGGCAATCAGTTCCGCCACTGGTGTGCGTGCCTCTGTCAAGGCGCCTCAGGCTGCCACCCAGGCAAAAGCTGCCAAGCCGGTGGAAACGGTTGAGCCTACCAAAAGTGGCAACAGTAAGGGGCTGTGGATCGGTCTCGTGCTGGTGGCGATAATTGGCGCGGGTGTTTTTGCAGCCATCCAAGGTGGTTGGTTATAACCTATACTTATTCTTAGAATAAATCGTTACTACAGAATTCCATTCGTCAGTCGATAACAAGGCATTAACCTCAGTATGACCCTGGGGAGGGTGCTTGTGTTATCTCCAGCTCTGTTCAGTCATCCGGGCTTCTCCAACCATCCGGTTTTTACCGGCGCTACGCCATCAACCGCTTCGGCACAAGCGCCATCGGATTCCGAACCGAAACCCTCCGCTTCACCGTCGACGCTGGTGATGCTGTCCGAGCGTTATCAATCCGTGCGCAGTTCTTTCAGCCTGGTACAGAATGGCAATACCGGCATCGCTGATAACACGGGTGTTGAGGCCAGTGACGCGGTACAAGAGCCCTCCACTGGCGCGCTCAAGGCCTCTGGCAATATCCTGTCATTTATTGAAGCTCAGCTTAAACGCGACCTCGCCGATGGTGCTGACGCGGAAGCATTGGCCTCCCGCCTGGAGGCCGGACTGGAGGGTTTCAAAAAAGGATTTGGCGAAGCCGCTGAACAGCTTGAGGAAATGGGGCTACTCTCCGAGGAGATGGAGGCAGAGATCGGTCAGACTTATGATCTGGTGCTGGCCGGCGTGGAGAAGCTTCGTGAACGGTTTGTTGAGGGGATTAGTTCCGGCGCTGATAATGATGGCGCGCAGGCAGCAGCACCTGTAGCTAATGTGGATATGCCAGCGCCTGCCTCGATCGAGCAGAGCTTTGGTCGCTACGAAAGTGCTCAGAGGAATGAGTTCAGTTTCAGTCTGACAACGGCGGATGGGGACAGGGTGACGATCAGTGCCAGTTCTTTGCGAGCCAGTATCACACAGCAATACGCGGCCCAGGTCCAGGGGCTGGAAACCCTGCTGCAGTATCAGCGCAGCAGTACCGCGGAAGACCGCTTTGCTTTTACTGTGGAAGGCGAATTGGACGCCGATGAGCTGGAAGCCATCAATGAGCTGCTGGGTCAGGTAAATGACTTGGCGGCTACCTTCTATAGCGGCGATGTTGAAGCGGCATTCGAAGAAGCCCTGGAACTGGGCTATGACAGCAGCGAAATCACCGCTTTTTCTCTGAATATGACTCAAACTTCGGTGCAGCGAGTGACTGAGGTATATGAGCGCGTCGGCCAGGGCAACCGAGCTGATGGGCTCGCAGGTCGCCTGGCGCCACTCGGTAATTTTGTGCGGGAGTTAATGGATGCTCAGCAGACGGCGTCCCGCTTTGGGCAGCCGCTTGAGCTGCTCAGCGCTTTGCTGGAGGGAGTCGACGCGTCTGCAGGGTCTCGCCTGCAGAACTTTGTGGAGCGCCTGAGCGAAGGTTTTTCTCGCGCCGCCTAACCCTGGCTCCACCTTGCTTCCTGACGCCATAACTGGGAAAATCGCCCGCGAAATTTCTGGATGATGAGGCGTACCAGTGGCAACGATTGGGCTGTTTTTCGGCAGCGATGAGGGTAATACCGAAGGGGTTGCCCAGCGCATTCAGCAGCGTTTTGGTGAGGAGTTGGTGGATGTTCACGATATCGCCGATGTAACTCAGTTGGAGTTTGCCGATTACCCTTTGATTATCCTGGGGATACCCACCTGGGACTTTGGTCAGATCCAGTCGGACTGGGAGGAGTTCTGGGAGGACGTCAGTGCCATTGATTTCGATGACAAGACGGTGGCTCTGTTTGGTTTGGGGGATCAGTTTGGTTACGGAGATTATTTTCTCGATGCCATGGGCATGCTCTATGACGTGCTGGTCGCTCAGGGTGCAACGGTGGTGGGTTTTTGGCCCACAGAAGGGTACGACTTTGATGCATCAAAAGCACTGTCCAGCGATGGCAAGCACTTTGTGGGCCTGGCGATCGACGAGGATCAGCAAGAGGAGCAGACGGCTTCCCGGTTGAATCAGTGGTGCCAGCAGGTGGCCGGGGAGTTTGGATTGTCGATAGAGACTCAGGTACTGGATGACTGATGGGCATAAGCTTGGAAGAAACCCTGTCCAAGATGATTGCCTTTGTGTCGGCTCTCAAATTCAAGTACAGGGGGTCAGAACTTCATCGCCAGTTTGGCCGTTAGAGTTCGGGGGCCGAATTTGGGCCAGGCGTTAACGTTAGGGCGGGAGATATCGGGTTCATAAACGCTGTCGGATTGCAGCAAGTTATCCGCAAACAGTGAAATCTTTGCCCCCTGCCAATTCACCTCCGGCCAAAAAAGCTTCAATGGCAGCTTCAGGTTAAGTGTCATGTGATGGTAGGCCTCGTCATTGGGATTGCGTTCTTGCGAGAACCCACTCAGCTTGTTCCAATCGCCGGGGTCGCCAAAGTAATTGTTAAACAGCCCCAAGGTGATACCGTTTTCCCATTCGTAGCTGGCACCAAACTTGACCAGGGTGTTGGGATCGATCTGGGTATCGTGTACCCCGTTTTCATCGGTATTTTGCTGGTGGCTGTAGGAACCTTCGAGTAACCAGCCGTTACCCAGCTGCACCCGACCTTCGAGTTCCACCCCCTCGACATCCAGTTCTCCGCCATTTTCGAACCGAAACCCCGCGACAGGATCCGGGCTCAGGCCAATGGCATCCCGAAGGCGGGAATCAAACAGAGTCAACTCGACGCGCTGACGGACATCGTGGTAGAAGAGTTGCCCGCTTATGGTCTCGACCTTCTCGGAATTGAGGCTCGGATTGCCGAGCAAAGAACCGGGGAAGAAGGAGCTGAGTTCCGCCATATAGGGAGATCGGAAGGCTTCGCCGTAGAGTAGTTTGGCCCCCCAATGTGGAGAAAATCGCCAGTTGGCGCCGGCGCGAATACTGGTATCCTGTTCGATGCCGCTGTCGTTGTACTGAACCCCCAGGGTGAGTTTCAACTGCTCGAACCAGCGGGTTTCCGCCTGTACATAGGCGCTTTTCCAGGTGTCGTGATAGGTGTCGGTGTTGTTATAGAGATCTTTGCCTCTCAGGGTCAGGTAGGTGATACCCGACAGCAGATGCATCTTATTGCCGATGGGTCCTTGTAGCGAAAGTTCGTAGAGGCTGTTGCTGCTTTCCACATCCACTCCACCTCTGTCTGTGGCGCGATTGTTGCGGTTATAGGTAATGTTGAAGTCCGCTTGCCAGGCTTGTCCCAGTGAGTGGTGATAATGCAGATCGACAAATTGGGACTGGCGCTCATAGTGATCGGCGGGCCAGCGTTGATCAGAGCCAAGGAAGTCCTGTTCGAGGTTGCCTTCGAAAGCGCTCAGACTTAAGCTGCCAAAGTTTGCGCTCAGGTGAACCCCCAATTCCCTGTGGTCCAGGTATTGCTCGTCGTAGGCCCCACCGGCATCAGTGGCTTTGAACTCCCAGCCGTTGGAACCCATGGATTTAACGCTCACTGCGACCTGTCCCTGGTCCCACTGTTGGGTGTGGCGCCCGTCCAGCCTCTGGGTGTCCTGAGTGCCTGCACTCAATGTGACCTGAGAGTGGCTGTCGGTGCGGGTGATGACATTGATGACGCCGGAGACGGCATTGGTGCCATAGAGGACCGAGCCAGGACCTCTCACCACTTCGATTCGCTCAATTGTCGATAGGGGCAGGGATTTGTAGAAGGTGGCGTTGGAGCCACCGCTCTGGGTGTCGCGAATGGGGCGGCCATCAAGCAACAATAAGGTGCGGCGGTCTATGACTGAGCTGTGCATGCCGCGAATGGACACCAGGTTGTCGGGAAAGACAATGCTGTTTTGGGCAATCAGGCCGGGTACCCGACGCAACAAATCAAACAAGTCGTTACTGCCATAGCGCTCGATGTCGTCGCGGGTGATAACACTGACAATACCTGTGGCATCGGCAATGGGCTCGGGGTGTTTGGCAACGGTCTCAATTTCCAGTTTCAGCAATTCGGCCAAAGGCAGCTGGTGCAAATCCCCGGTCAGTGCCATACCCGGAGATGAACCAAGCAGTGACAGGACTGCCATTATCCGCAGGGCCGCGATGTCGTCCATATCAATTTCCTCGTTAATGGCAAACTTAGACCATAGCGGGTTTGCTGTCGAAATCAGATCCGTTAACCCGGACATTCTGCCACGAATACCCCTCGCAATGGCGCCGGGTGTCCCTCGGCGGTCAGCTCTGGATTGTCGGGATCCAGGAACTGAGCCAACGAGTGAAATCGCATCCACTCGGTAGAGCGCTGTTCTTCTAGCGTGGTGCGATTAAGATCCACGAGACGGGGGTTTTTGAATCCACACTTTCGCAGCCAGGACACCAGTGTGTCTGGGGAGGGCAGAAACCAGACGTTGTTCATTTTGGCGTAGCGCCCCTCGGGCACCAGCACATCTCCGAGTTTGCCGTTGATCAGCAAGGTTTCCAGTACCAGTTGCCCACCCGGTCGTAGGGTGGCCTTGAGTTCTCGCAAGTGGTCCATAGGCGAACGGCGGTGGTAGAGCACCCCCATCGAGAAGGTGGTATCAAATGCCTGCAGGTTTGGCGGCAATGCTTCGATCCCCACGGGGAGCAGATCCACCGGTACTTCCCCCAGAAAGTGTTTGACCATATAAAACTGGACCACAAATCGTGGAGAGGGATCGATACCGATGACCTGTTTGGCCCCAGCACCCAGCATTCGCCAGCAGTGGTAACCATTGCCACAGCCGACGTCGAGAATGGTGCGATGTTCCATAGGCGCCAGATGGGGTAAAACCCGGTCCCACTTCCAGTCGGAGCGCCATTCGGTGTCGATATGGGTGCCGTGAATGGAATAGGGGCCTTTGCGCCAGGGAATCAGTTTTTCCAGGCAGTTGCGAATCTCGCGTTGCTGAGCTGGCTGCAAAGGCGGCTCACTATCCAGATTGACCTCGGTTCCGAGTTCTACGCGATTGGTGCGGACCTCTGGCAGATCCTCCAGGGCATCGAGCCAGTCGGGCAGGTCACCAAAACGACTGCTGCTGAGCCCCTGCTGAATCTGATCTGGCAGAGTCTGTAACCAGGGCTCCAGAGCGGTTCCCTGGAATGATTGCAGCAATTTGTCGTAGCGAATACGGGGATGCGGCATGGGCGTTATTTAATGGCGATCAGGGAGGCGAAGTTAAAACACTGGAACCAAACGTCGGTACTGGCGAAGCCGACATCTTTTAGTCTCTGTCGGTGGGTGTCCAGGGTCTCGGGAATCAGCACATTCTCCAGTGCGGAGCGTTTTTGCGCGATCTCCAGATCGCTGTAGCCATTGGCGCTCTTAAAGTTGTGATGCAGTTCAATCATCAGCTCATCGTGGGGCTGATCGCCAAAGGTCACTTTTTCAGACAGGATCAAGACGCCACCCGGATTGAGTCCCTGGTAAATGTTGGCCAGTATGTCCTGGCGTTGCTCGGGGTGAATAAATTGCAGGGTGAAGTTCAGCACGACCACCGAGGCATTGCTGATGGCCACCTGTTGCAGGTCAGAGCACACCAATTGCACAGGTACTTCTCCGCTGTCGGCATCAATAACCGTCTGGCAACGCTGGATCATGGCTTCTGAGTTGTCCACTGCGATAATCTCGCAGTCACTGGCCAGAATACGGTGGCGCATGGCCAGGGTTGCAGCGCCGAGGGAGCATCCCAGGTCATAGCAGTGGCTATTGCTGCTGGCGTAGCGTTCGGCGAGGTTACCGATCATGCTGATAATGGTGGCGTAGCCCGGTACTGAGCGCTTGATCATGTCCGGGAATACCTCCACCACGCTTTGGTCGAAGCGAAAACCCGTTACTTCGCCCAGAGGCGAGGCGAAAAGCTTATCTTCGCCATTCTTGTGTGTGCCATCTGAGGCAGAATTATCAAAACTCATCGGTTCACCGGGCTGATCCACGGAAAAAAGCGGAATTCTAGCGTTTTTTGGTGCCACTGAACAGATCGAAACCGGCACTCAAAATTCGTTAACCCACTGTATTTATACGAGAAAGTCGGTAAACTGGATTGTGAATAGCGGGGATTGAGTGCGCCAGGAGGGATCGAATTGACGTACCTGAACCGCAATCCGGAAGTTTGACAAAACCAAGGAGTTTGAACGGACTATGGCCTTTACGGGTTACGGCTCCCTGAAAGTGCTGGTTATAGACGATTTCGACAGTTTTCGGGCGACTGTTGGTCGCATGCTGGATGATTTTGGCTGCAGGGACGTCAAGTCCGTCACCAGCGGCAATAAGGCGCTGGAAGCTTGCAACAGAACCCGTTTTGACCTGATTTTGTGCGATTACAACCTGGGTGATGGGCCCAATGGGCAGCAGGTGCTGGAGCAGCTGCGGGCCAATGGACAACTGACCCGTCAATCCCTGTTCCTCATGATTACGGCGGAGTCGAGCAAACAAATAGTGTTGTCGGCTTACGACTACGCACCTGATGCCTACCTCACCAAGCCCATCACCAGCCAGACTCTGCGACAGCGACTGGATCGGCTACTGGCCCAACGTCAGCAGATGTTGCCTTTCTACCACCATCTGGAAAACTTTAATCTGCGCGAGGCGGTCGACATTGCGGTAGATGCCGTTGCCGCCGGCAGCCGCTACGCCACCATTTATCAGCGGCAGCTGGCCGATGTGTATCTGCAGCAAGGTATGCTGGATGAGGCAGAGGATCTCTACACCCGCGCGTTGGAGGTGAGGCCGCTGGATTGGGCCAAGGTGGGTATGTCGCGGGTCAAACGGCTGCGTGGTGATCTGGAAATGTCGAATCAGTGGCTGCACCAAATCGTCGAGAGCAATCCATTTTGCATGCAGGCTTACGATGTGATGGTGGAAAACTACCAGGATCTGGGCTTGCCGGAGAAGGCTCAGGAGGTGCTGCAAACGGCCGTGGATATTTCGCCCATGTCCATACTGCGCCAGACCAATCTGGGGCAGATTGCGGACACCAACAATGATATTGAGGTGGCGACTCGCGCGTTTGGCAATTGTGTGAAGCTCGGCGAGTACTCCTGCCATGACCGGCTGGAGAACCATATGCAGTTTGGGCGCAGCGCCGCCGCCTGGGTAAGGGAGGCAGAGCCACCACCGCTGGAGATCGCGCGAGAGGGCTTGCAGGTAATCGAAAAGGTGCCCCGGCGGTTTGAACTGCTCGGCGAATCCCGATTACAGGCACAGCTGCTGGAATCCCAGCTGAATGCGGGCTTGGAGGACACTGCCAAAGCCTGGGAGAAGCTCCAGGAGGCGGAAGAGAAAATGCTGGGGCAGTCGCTCAGTCTGGATGTGCAGTTGGATCGCGTTTCGACTTATTTGGCGTTGGGAAGGAAGGATCGCGCCAATGATCTGCTCAATGAGTTGATTGAGCAGTATCACGATGATCAGGATGCCTTGCAACGTATCGATCGCTGGCTGGAGGAGCCGGTCAGTGAGCGTAACCGTCGTTTGGTGGCAAAAATCAACAACGAGGGTATCCACCACTATCAGGAGCGGGACTACGGTAAAGCGCTTGACAGTTTCAAACGTGCGCGCCGGCTGTTTCCAAATCATTTGGGTGTGCATCTTAACCTGGCTCAGGCGCTGATTGCGGAGATGAAGGAGTTTGGGCGCAATGAGGAGCATATGGAGTTGTGCCTGTCATCACTGCAGAAGGTGGCTGTGGCGGTGGAGCCGGGGCATACGCAGTTTGAACGCTATCGGCAGTTGCAACAGATGGCCAAGGGGCTTTAAGCAGGAGTCATGAGATGACGGATACGAATGAACAGGTCACGATTGCCGAGGGGCTGAAGACAGCGGATTTTTCGCTGATATTAGCTTCCAGCGTGCACGATATGAAGAATTCACTGGGAATGTTGCTTAATTCCCTGGATACCGTGATGCGGGCAATGCCGCCTCAGAATGAGGAGCAGGAGCAGCAGTTTTCGACGCTGCATTATGAGGCGTCGCGAATCAATACGGAGTTGATTCAATTGCTGTCGATTTACCGGATGCAGAATGATCGTTTGCCGGTTCAGATTGATGAGTGTTATTTGATCGATGTGTTGGAGGAGCAGGTCGCTCGTAATGACCTTTTGTTTCAGTCTCGCGGGTTGGATGTGCAGATTGACTGTGATGAGGATCTGGTGTGGTATTTCGATGGGGAGTTGATCGGTGGAGTGGTGCACAATGTGTTGGTGAATGCCGCTCGTTATACCAAGAAGACGATTCGCTTGTCGGCCCGTTTGGAAGATGAGTTGTTGGAGATTGCTGTCGCCGATGATGGCATCGGCTATCCTGACGCGATGATGCGGGCGCCGGAGGAGGGCAGTATGGGCCCTGTTGATTTCCAAAAGGGAAATACGCATCTTGGGCTGTATTTTGCTCAGCAGGTGGCGTCTTTGCATCGGCGCAATGACCGCAATGGTCAGATTGAGTTAAGTAATGGTGGAGACTTGGGCGGAGGCATTTTTAAGATATTTCTGCCTTGATACGTCCAGGTCTTTATTGACGTTTTTTTGGATTTAGGATTTGCAGAATTCGTCTCTTTCGTGCCATAACCGGTCTTAGAAACTCGCAGGATTGGTACTCTGACGGCGTTGTTTATGCGTAGGGCGGATTAGGCGCTTGCGCCGTAATCCGCCGGTTCTGCCGGAGATGTTCGTTGGCTGCGGCCCGGTTTTTAACACCCTTGAATGTTCCTGCAACAGGTGATTTATACACGGCCGCCACCAATTTAAACCTTCGGCGGATCGGTGGATTACGAAGCGCAAAGCGCTTCTAATCCACCCTACGTCGTGCGGCCGTTGCGGACATCATCGAAGGCCCATGGTGCCCTGAACCAGGATTATGAACTTCCGGTTATGGCACTTTGCTGAATATCAGATTCCGTCTAAAACAAGATCGAATTAACCGATCCCCCGTGATTATCAGCTGTGTCGCTTGGGCCGGCTGTGGCCACTGCGCTTGGGGGGCTCCGGTACGCGACAATCTATCTCCAGCTGTCGCGCCAGGTCCATCAGGTGGGACAAGGTGGTGTTGATGTCGTCCCGTATCTGGTCTTTCTGGTGGGGAATTTCACCAAAACTGCGTGATTCCTCATCGGTCAGCCACTGAAACTGGCCCAGGATACGCGAAGAATCCACGCTGAGCGCGGACGCCAGGCTCTTTGGGGATTGTCGAGCGGGGCCTCGACCGCGTCTGCCGGGCTTGGGTGAGTGGATGGAATGTAGATCCATGGTCGGCTCCTGATCATTTTGCATACAGTATAGCCGAATAAAGAAGAGTGACAGATTAATCTGCCACCCTTTACATTCCAAAGCTTTAGTAACTCCAAGTTTCCAACGTGCTGGCTTTAAAAGCTATAAATTGTAGAGATACTGAAGTTTCGACCAGCCTGTCTGTAGCGATCGCGGTAAGAGGTATAGCCAGGGGAGGAAATGGTTTTCTTGCTCATGAGTCTACCTGCGGTTATCAATCTGCCAATTGTGATGATAATGAGTATCAAACGCAGCAAGTTGCGTGGGTTATTTGAGGTGAGGTTCGTGGTAGGCTTGCTCGCCTACAGAGTCAGCCAGTGATGCAGAAAAATGTTTATTTCCCAGCAAGTGACTTTGCCGGATTCGGAAATTGAAATGACGGCGATCCGTTCCCAGGGGGCAGGAGGGCAGAATGTGAACAAGGTGTCGACCGCCATTCACTTGCGCTTTGATATCGAGCAGTCGTCCTTGCCGGATTTTTATAAACAGCGCTTGTTGGCATTGTCTGACAGTCGTATCAGTGCCGATGGGGTGGTGGTGATTAAGGCACAGCAGTTTCGTACCCAGGAGAAAAACCGTCTGGATGCTCTGGAGCGATTGCAGAAGCTGATTCAGTCTGTAGCCGTGGTACGAAAAAAACGCCGGCCTACCAAACCTTCGAAGTCATCACAGAAAAAGCGTATGGACAAGAAAACACAACGCGGGAAGGTAAAAAAAATGCGAGGGCGGGTGGACTACTAAGGCCTTAACCGTGCCAATAAAGACTGGCACGGTCAGTCGGTCCGCCGGGATTTAGAGAGTGATTGCCTCCAGCCCCAACTCCGACACCTTGTCAGAATTGGCAGCTCCGGTTACCACCGCAATGCTGGCCTTGTCAGCCTGAAGATAAGTACTGGCTACGCGCTTCAGATCCTCGATGGTGACCTCCAATATCCGTTTGCGGAACACCTCACGTTTCTCACGGCTGCGTCCAAACAATTCCGCGTGGAATGTCTGCTTCGCCTCGCCCGCCGGAGAACTGGGTTTGTCCAGCGAACTGATCACTCCGAGAATAGCCTCTTCGAGTGGTTGATATTCGTGATCGGTATTTAATAGCCACTCAATCGAGGCATCAAAGTCCGCCAGGGTCTCCTCCAGACGCGGGTCGCGATAGGAGAACATACGGAAAGCGGCAATATTACTGTCCTGACTGGCTCCGCCACCGTAGGCTCCCCCTTGTTCACGGATTACGCGATGGAGGAAGCCGTTGCGCAGAAAACCGCCCAAAACCGTCAGTGGGGCTGCATCGGGGTGCTCGGTGGGAACTGTTGGATAGGCTTTGGCGCAGAAATTTACCTGTGAATTGGCAATCCATCCTTGCTTGAGCTGCTCTTTTACCGGTTCCAATGCAAAGGCCGGCTGTTCTGATGCCTCATGAGTTGGCCAGGAGTTGCTGATTGATTTCCGGTAGTCCGCCAGATATTCGGTTTCGCCCACCAACAGGTACTGCCGCGGGGCCTTCAGGATCATGTCGTGCAAATCCTGCAGTTGCTGACAGAACTGTTGCAGTTTGGTTTCATCCTGCAGGTCATCGTCCAGCTGCTTGATTGTCTTGATGCCCGCCAGGCCGTTCAGCTCATGAGATACCTTGGCGGAGGGGCTCATGCCGGCACTGGCCGCCGCCATTGCCAGGCTGTGGCCGTTACCCGTGACGCTCTGTTCACGGCGGGCACGACTCTGCGCCACCAGTTCACGCAGACGACCGCCTTCGTCAAAACGGACTTCATTCAGCGTTGCCCACATCAATTCACACAAAGCGTCTTGCTCAGATTTCAGCGATTTGGCTGAAAGCGTCAGATTGGCTTGCACTTTTTGTACGTCATCGCTGGCGCCGCGAATGGTGGTATAGGCAGAGATGGCGCCGGCCACCTGTGCCTGCCAGCGCTGGGCATCCAGGTAGTCTTTGTCGCCGATACCCAGCTCGGTCATAAACATGCCGTAGTAGGAAAGCGTTTGCAGCTGCTGCGCAGTCAGCTCTGGCAGTTCCACGATGATCTGCTGATACACAAGGCCGTTGGTACCCGCCGCGTAGCTGGTGAGCCGGGTCGGCAGTTCTTCCACGCTGTGATGAGGCGTGTAATGCATGTCGGTCGGAATGTCCTGCAGCCCCACCTTCGGCAGTACGGTTTCATCATCCTGCTGCAGTTGCCTTTCCTGGAGTGCTTCGGCCTGCGTGATAATGTTCTGCTTGTCTGCGTCACTCAGCGCCGCTTTGATGCTGGCGAGCTTGTCGACTTCTGCCTGGTTTTTACGATCTGCCAGGTCGGCATCCGGGCGCATGGTCAGGCGTACGCGGTGCTGGTTGTTGAGGAGCAGGTCGCGGGCCAGGCCCTTGATAAAGTCAGGGCTCTTGATGTCTTCGTGCAGTTTTTCCAGTGCCGGGTCGAGATTCAGCAGACCAATGGGGTCGCCTCGATGGGTGGTGGAAGTCAGGGCGGTCATAATGATCTGCAGACCGTAGGGGTAGGAATCTCCACCCACCTCGCGCTGGTGCAGTTCCAGCTGCTGCAGTGCCGCCTTCAACTCTTCATAGGGTACGCCTTCGGCGGCCACTTTGGCGACCACGTCCATAATCAGGGTTTCTACCTGTTCGGCCTTGCTCACATCGCTGCCTTCCAGACCGCAGACGAAAGTCAGTTCCTTCTGGGAATCATCAAGGCCACAGAGCGGTGAGGGAGCGGTACCCAGGTCAGTGGTTTCCAGCGCGTGCTGCAGGGGAGAGGCACTGTTGTCCAGCAGGATGCTGGCCAGCAGCTGGGCTTCCAGGCTTTCCTGCAGATCGGTGGCCTTGCCCAGTAGCCACGCCAGCACCACGTGGGTTTTGTTGCTGAGTTCGCCTTCTTCGGTCAGTGGGTAGGCTTCTTCCACCCGAATTGGGGCCAGATAGCGTTTTTCATCAGGGACCGAGATCACCTCGTCAAGCTTTTCAAAACGACTGAGTGCCTGGTCTTCAAACTTGTTCTGATGCTCCACCGCAGGGATATCGCCGTAGGTCATAAAGACAGCGTTGCTGGGGTGGTAATGGGTTTCGTAGAAGCTCTTCAGTTGCTCGTAGCTCAAATCCGGAATGGCTTCCGGATCACCGCCGCTATTAAAGTGGTAGGTGTTGGAGGGAAACAGGTACTTGCATAATGTCTGCCAGAGCTGTGAAGGTACCGAGCTCATGGCGCCTTTCATCTCGTTGAAGACCACACCCTTGTAGACCAGATCGGACTCGGCATTGCCCGTCTCTGCAAAGTCGAATCGGTGGCCTTCCTGGGCGAAGTCCAGTGGATCGAGGCGGGAGAAGAACACCGCATCCAGATACACATCCAGCAGGTTGTTAAAGTCTTTGCGGTTTTGGCTGGCAAAAGGGTAAGCGGTCCAGTCAGAGCTGGTAAAGGCGTTCATAAAGGTGTTGAGCGAACGCCGGATCATCATAAAAAAGGGGTCGCGCACAGGATACTTTTCACTGCCGCACAGGGCTGTGTGCTCAAGGATATGGGCGACGCCGGTGGAATCTTCCGGCACGGTGCGCAGGGCCACCAGAAACACGTTTTCGTTATTATCGGCAGAGATGTGGATATGCTGGGCACCGGTGTTGGTGTGGCGGTATTCTTCAACGGTAACTTGCAGAGAATCGATGGTCTGGCTGCGCAGTTTTTCAAAAGCAGGATGGGCTGCTGTCATTCGTAACCTCGGAAAGCATCTGGTATGCGATTCGCTGGGTATCAGCGGAATAAACGCTAAGTGTAACGCGATGGCGATGGCGGGTCACTGACCCCCGTCCTTTTAGGTGCCATGATTGGGGCGGAATTGCTCCAATTGCTGCATATAGGCCTCAAATGCCGTCAAGATGGGGTCGAACTTGCCGGTGTTTTGCTCCATTTGTGCGAGAGCCATACAGCAGGATTCCAGGGTGGAGAGTTGGCCCGGTTTTTCTGCTTTTCGGACTCGGTAGTTTCCCGTCACTTGAGTGTCGAGATCGTCCAGTGACAGCCGTGGCAGCTCCAGTAACCAGGGATTCAGGTACAGTAGCTTGCGGGCTTTTCGCCAGGTACCGTCGAGTGCCAACAGCGCCGCAGGGGACTCCTGGTTTGAGACCGGTTTCGGTTGATGGTTGTCGCTGGGAAACAGAAGAACAGGCTGAACCTCCCGGGACAGACCCACCTGCTTCAAAAGCACCTCCCGATTCAGTTGTTCAGAAACCACCAATTGGCTGTTTGGCAGGCAGGCGTGGAGCAGTGATGCAGTACCTTTAGGGTGATTCTCCTCACTGGGGTGTTGCCAGATCACAAGTCTCACTTTGCTGGGGATCCGTATCACCAATGAGCAGTAGCATCGAGCTGTGGGGCGACCACAGGTGGGGCATAGTCTCCGCCCGCAAACAACTCGTCCGGATTCGGTCATGTGTTACACTGCCGCCGCTTTGGTTTGAGGTAAGCATATCTGACAATCACAGATTCAGCTTCCGGTGCCAGTCGATATCCGCCTGGGGCTCAATCAATCGTAACTTTTGGGGTCGGGTCAGTTTTTTGATCTCAGCCTCGCGACGGCTGGCCTCGGCGCGATCCTCCTGAGGCTCCAGATAAAGCAACCGGCTCGGCAGTCGACCTCTGAAAAATTTTGCTCCCTGTTTACCATGGTGGGCATGCCAGCGTTTGACCATATTGTTGGTGATGCCGGTATAGAGGCGATTGTCGCTACTGAGGATAATGTATACACACCAGCCTTGCGGGCAATGGTTTTCTGGACAATCGTTGTCTGGAGAATGGGCTTCTGGCGAGCAATTTGGGGACAAGGGAAAGCCTGGTTGTGTCTTGGAGAGTTGGCAGTGTGCCAAGTCCCCGTTGGAGTGGCAAGTGGAGGAGTGGAGAGTGTGGCTGATTCGGATCTGAGGCCTGAGCGAATACTGGCGCAGTTTAATGACATTGCGGAAGCCAACAATTGGAGGGCACTGCATACTCCCTTGAATCTGGCGCAAGCTATCAGTGTTGAGGCTGGTGAGTTGTTGGCGGAGTTTCAGTGCGAGGGAGAGCCTGACCGCAGCTGCGTGGCCGCTGAGGTTGCAGATCTGCAGATGTATATTCTGGCCCTGTGCCAGAAGCTGGATATCGATTTGGCCGCGGCTGTTGAACAAAAGCAGCACTACAATCGTGAACGATTTTTGACCGGTAAATGAATGAGTAACGAGCAAGACCGCAATTTTGATGATCTGGCGCGCCGTTTTAAGCGCAATGTTTACGACCGCTTAAAAGGCGATATTCGTCTGGCGGTTTTGGAGCGGGATTTGGACGAACACGCTCATGAATTGCTGGTGCGAGGAGATCGCCCCTGGCGCATTCTGGATGCGGGAGGAGGGCAGGGCCAGTTCAGCCTGGCGTTGGCGAAACGCGGACACCAGGTTACCTTGTGCGACCACTCAGAGGAAATGCTAAAGCTGGCGCAAGCCCGGGCAGAGGAAGAGGGGCTGGGGTCCAAAGTTGATTTTCGCCACTGTAGTATCCAGTCGCTTGTTGAAGAGCGGTTACAGCCCTTTGATTTGATTTTATGCCATGCGGTGTTGGAGTGGGTGGCGAATCCTGAACAGTTGTTGCAGTGTTTAATGGGCGTGCTCGCCCCCAAGGGATTGTTGTCATTGACGTTCTACAACGTTAACAGTATCAAAATGAAAAACCTGCTGCGCACCAATTTTAAGAAGGTGATCGAGGACGACTACCGGGGCTATCGTGGCAGCCTCACACCCACGTGGCCCAGACAACCGGAAGAGGTTTATGGCTGGTTGGCGCAACTGCCCCTAACAGAGCTTTGCCATAGCGGCATTCGGTGTTTTCACGACTATATCTTAGAGCCGGAGCACCGTACCCGAGAACCGCAGCAGCAGTTGCAGCTGGAACTGCGTTTATCTCGTGAGGAACCTTGGCGTTCGCTTGGGCGTTATATTCACGTACTGAGCCGAAAACACTAGGATCTTCTCAATAGCTTGGGAACTGGGGTTGGTTTTGGCGTTGATTACGAGGTTCAGTTTGTGCCATAACCGGAAATTCATAATCCTGGTTCAGGGCACCATGGGCGTCCGACAATGTCCGCAACGACCGCACGACGTAGGGTGGATTAGAAGCGCTGCGCGCTTCGTAATCCACCGATCCGCCGAAGGTTTAAATTGGCGGCGGCCGTGTATAAATCACCTGTTGCAGGCACATTCAAGGGTGTTAAAAACCGGGCCGAAGCCAACGAACATCTCCGGCAGAACCGGCGGATTACGGCGCAAGCGCCTAATCCGCCCTACGCATAAACAACGCCGTCAGAGTACCAATCCTGCGAATTTCTAAGACCGGTTATGGCACTTTGCTGACGGCGGATACTGTTTATCTCTTCATCTAACCAAAGAGATAAAGTGGATCTATATAATGCAGCAGAACAACTTTAGGCTTTCAGCAAGAAATCCTTGGCTTGGTTGATTTTTGCCGCCAGGTAATCGCTGCCGCCGCGATCGGGGTGAACTTTCTGCATTAATTTGCGGTGGGCGGCAATGATATCTTTTTCAGTCGCGGTCTCTTCCAATCCCAGAATCTGGAGCGCTTCGCTACGATCCATTGGCGTATTGCCACTGTTCGCACCGCCACCGGAGGACTGCTGCTGATAAGCCCCCTGTTGAAAGCGTCGCTGCAGATAGGCCATTAACAGCCTTGCTGATTCGGGATCTTGCTGTTGGTATTCCTGCAGTAGCTCTTGCAGCTGTTCCTGGGAGAGATCATCCAGACTGCTGCCGGCAAAGCGACCCGACAGTATTGCGCCGCTGATTGAACCCGTGCTGACGTTCACCACCAGGCGCAACAGGCGTGTAGACATGACAGAGTTGGCGAACTTCTGCTTGCGCAACCAATTGATTACTGGAAGGAAGCGCATGCCCATGTTGAACAATCCCTTCAGGAAGGGGATAGCGGCCGCAATCACTGCCCCGATCCAATGCAGGCGACCGGTAGCCGCAAGCAGGATAACCGCGATGATCAGTGCATAACTTCCGTACTGGATAATCAGGGCTTTGCGTTTGGCTGGCTCCTGGCGGCGCACGTAGCTCAGCAGATTGAGGGCCACAAAAATCAATACGGCCAGTAGAATAACGCGAACAAACATGAGGGCTCCGGCGATAACAATGGCGCCCATTATAGGAGTGGGGCGGTAGCAGTGGCCAGCCCCCGGTGGGTAAAGATAAGTGACCTTGCTCAGTGAGTGCTGTGCGCGGTCAGTTCACCTTGCCAGGACTCGTTTTCCCGGCGGTACTGATAGCGCAGATCGAAGATCAGTTTCTGCTGTTGTAACCATTCGATCATGGCATTGACGGCCGCAATCGGCGGCGTATTTTCGCTTTCAAATTCAATGGTCAGTACCTGGTCGGGTTTTTGCCAGTGACGTTCTATCCAATTGGTCCAGATGGATTCCAGAGCTCGCTGCAGATCCTGGTCGGATTTGTCGGCAACGAACGGAAGAAAGCTGAATGCCTGAGGGCTCATGCCCCAATCATCAAAATCGCTGGATTCGAAGGCTTTGGCCAGTAGTCGATTGGCCGTGGTTTCAGGGGCGGTAACCTGTATAGAGTTGAAACAAATACTCATGGCGACTCCATCAATGACAAGTCTCACTGTAAGTGTAGCCTAGGACTGGTATCATGCCGCCCATTGATAATGGGTACAGATTCGAGGTAATGCAGTGAATGTCCAAGTGATAATGAAAGACGGTCGTCCGGAATGGGCGGTACTTCCCTACAGTGAATACGAGGCGTTACTGCAGAAGTTGGAGCAGTTAGAGGGCAAACCGTCGCAGCAGGCGGTTGAGCCGGCTCCGAAACCCTCGCCGACTGCTTCCCCGACCCCAAGACGAGCGTCAAACGCCAGTGGCGGATTGATGGCGCAGTTGGAACAGGTCGGTGATTCCCCGGAGGGGCACTTCAGTGCCGATAAAATGCAACAACTGCGGCAGGGCAAGGGCCTGGACCAGGCTGCGGTGGCTCGCGAGGTGGGTATCAGTCCAGTGTATCTGAAGCAGATTGAATCCGGTGAGAGGGAGCCAGGAGAGCCGGTGATACGCAATATCGCCCGGGCATTGCAGGTAGAAATGTCCCAGTTGATGGATAATGGAGACTGAATTGTCAGGCGATCAGTTCCGAGTCGCTGTTTTGTTCCGCTGTTTCTGACGCCGCTTCGGTATCCAGCCGTTCGCTGATTTTGCCAGTGGCTCCCTTGGGAGTCACTTGTTCGATCAATTCGGCCTGGTGGCAGCCGTTACGGCCATTGCGCTTGACATGATAGAGCGCCTGATCTGTCGCATGCAGTAGCCCCAGGGGTTCGTGGCCGGGCTTGGGAACAAGGCCGCCGACTCCAAAGCTGGCGGTAATCGGCAGTACCTTGTCGTCGTAGATAAATGGTGTCATCTCGATGGCATTGCGGACTTTTTCCGCTCGGATCATGGCCTGCGCGGGTGGAGTATTGGGTAACAGGATCACAAATTCCTCGCCTCCATAGCGGCAGACCACATCGCTGCCTCGCTGGAAGCCCTTTTTCAGCAATTTGGTAACGAACTTGAGCGCGTTATCTCCCACCAGATGGCCGTTGTCGTCATTGAGCTCCTTAAAGTGGTCGATATCCACCAGAATCATGGACAGAGGCTCTTTTTCCCTTCTCGCGCGCTGCCATTCGGTGAGGAACTGCCGGTCAAAATACAGTCGATTAAAAGCACCGGTCAGAGCGTCGGTGAACGACAGTGTCTTCAGCTCCAGATTGGCTATCCGAAGTGCGCGTTGTGCGCTTCGCAACTGGCGGTTCTTATCTTCCAGAGTTGCGGTTTTACTGGCTACTTCGTTCAACAGTTCCTTGCGCAGGGCTTCTTCCTGATCTTTATGGCCTAAATCAAAGAGACTGGCGCTGTAAAGTACCAGAACGATGGTCTGTGTGGTGACCATCCAGTCTGTGGCGCCGGGAGGCAATTGGGTTAAGGCGAGAATAGCGCCGACAGCTCCCGCAAGGGTCAGAATAGGAGTGCGTTGCAGCAAACAACGTCTTACTGGCCCCAGTTTAACGGCTTTGACGGCGAGCAGCATGACTGTACCGGCGAGTGCCAACAGTGTTGGCGACGGGCTGATCGCAATGGCGTCGGTGGAATGGGCGAGCAGGGCAGGCGCCTGCACGAGGCCGATCAGCCCCAGCAGAAGTCTCCAGTTCAACGTACCATCCCCGCAATCCACTCCCAATTCTTCAGTAGCGTAGTCCCTCGCTACCTTTAATGGGGGCGATCCCCCTGATTAGCGGCTCAATATGGCACCCAAATCGTTATTAATCAAGTCCGTTGAGTCTGATTTTTTGTGAACTCTTAGTGAAAGGGCTGGGATTGTATGCGTCGAATCCAGTTGTCCGGCAGGTTCTGGAGGATATCCTGCTTAAAGTCGCCTTTCATCATATCCATCTGGCTGAATTGGTTTTGTTCGTCCACTTCAAAGTAGATGGTGCTGTCCTCAGGGGGGTAAACCTTCAGTTGCGGCGGGTTGGCCAGAGGTTTTTGGCTCTGACAGAGATCCTTGAACTTGAGATAGGCCTCTTCATATGAGCGACCTTCAAACGTCAGTTCACATTCGGTGGTAAAGCGGAATGTCATGGAAGGCATGGCGTTCTCCTGTCCTGAAAAAACGTGTCATGTAATTTCAGTATAGGGTGCAGTTGGCCGTTTTACCGGTATTTGCGGCTGATTTGTCGCTTTTTTCCGGTGCACTTCTGAGCCGAGGGCTGTTATTTAGCTGAAGGCAATCATTTGGCCCAGGAATATCATTCGACGGAGGGTTCTTGGCCAGCTTCCTCTCGCAATTTGGCCCTCACCTGCATTAACACTTTGCCGTAATGGTTGTTTCCCCGGCGATCTCTACCGCAGCCCCAGAAGTAGTCGTAACTGCTGTTTTCCACCAGTCGCAGGTCGTTGGTGTCGAGCAGTACTTTGGCCAACGACGAATGTGTCTTGCAGCGAATGTAAATGCCACGGGTCATAACAGTAGTGCGTACCTGGCGCCAATCCGACCGTACCCGCTTGAGCCGAGTGCGGCCAAGTTTACGGGCCTTCTGTGGCGTTGGCGCCAAGCGGATGCGTTCGCGATAGGCCGGGTCCTCAAACTTCATGGCCTGGAAGTAGTGTTCGACGGTCGGCCAGTCGGCATGATCCAGAAAGAAAGGCGAAGGGATATGGGTGCCCAGGGGTTCATCAATATCGGCGCGGGACAGATATTGGGCATCGGTATCTTCTTCGGCAAAGAGTCCGCTCATGGGGTTAGCCCCTTGCTGTTGCTTGTTGAGAGTTGAGGATTTTCCATAGATTCCAGCATCAGTCCTTCCTTGATACTGGTGTTGGAAATCAGCATATCCGGCAGTTGGAGATGAGTGTAGATGGCATCCAGAATTGCCAGCGCGGCGGGAATGACATCCCAGCGCAGATGCTCACCCAAATGAGCCGGCAGTTCACCCTTTTCAAGCATAGCCTGAATATATTCACTGAGATGCGCCTGTTGAATGGTTGCCGTGTCGCTTCCGATCAAATCCAGAATGATACGCATGCTGCCGGAAGCCCCCAGCGCCTGCTGCCAGGCTGAGACCTGTCGGAATGGCTCAGGCAGTCTCGACAGGGTTTCGAGAGTGCAAGACTTGGCATCTTCGAATGCCTGCGCACTGATACGCTCACGGCTCTGAAAGTGTTGATCTGCCAATGTAACGCATCCCATCGCCATACTGACGGTGTGCAGCAGTTGCCCGTCCTGCCCCAGAACAAATTCCGTACTGGCACCACCGATATCGATCACCATCTTGCGTCGGATTTGCGGATGAGAAAAATCCACGCCCCGGTAGGACAAACGGGCCTCTTCGTCACCGCTGATCAACCGAATGGGCAGCCCCAGCGCTTGCTCGGCCTGGCTGAGAAAGTTCTGATGGCCATTGGCTCGCCGGAATACCTCGGTAGCAATGACCGATACTCTGGCGCCGGAAAATTGTTGCCATTGTTGCTGAAAGCTCTGCAGACAGGTCAGAGCTCGCTGGCGGGCCTCCGGGCACAGGTTGCCGTGTTGATCCAGTCCCCTTGCCAGTTGCACCATCTGTTTGTCACGAGCGATTTCCAACAATTGGCCGTCCTGCCAGCGGCAGGCCAGCAGATGAAAGCTATTTGATCCCAGGTCAATGGCGACCAGGATCGGGGCGGGAGAGATTGGGCGAGACAAGGGCTTATTGGTATCCTACGGCTTTTACTGGCGCTGCATTGTAAACCTGCGTCAGCAATCTGGAAAAGGAGAATACGCATGAATTTCGGACGCAAGGCCGCTGTAATGCCCAGCCCGGAGCAAGCACTGCCAGGGCGAGCAGAGGCTATGACCCTTCAAAATCGCCACGCCGTATCGGGGAATCCCTTATTGCCTCCTTTTCCGGCAGGCTTGCAGCAGGCAATGTTCGGGTTGGGATGTTTTTGGGGGGCGGAACGTCGTTTTTGGCAACAACAGGGCGTTTTCACCACGGCGGTGGGATACAGTGCGGGAATGACTCCCAATCCCAGCTACGAAGAAGTCTGCACGGGGTTGACGGGCCACAATGAGGTGGTGTTGGTGGTCTTTGATCCCGAGCTGATCAGCTATGAGCAGTTGCTGCAGGTCTTTTGGGAGGCCCATAACCCCACCCAGGGCATGCGCCAGGGCAACGACATTGGTACCCAATACCGCTCAGGGATCTATACCTCTGACGCTGAGCAGCAGGATCTGGCAATGGCCAGCAGGGTGCGTTACGGCGAGCAGCTGCAGGCCGGTGGTTTTGACCCGATTACCACAGAAGTACAGCCCGCCGGGGAATTCTATTACGCAGAGGACTATCACCAGCAGTACCTGCACAAGAACCCCAATGGCTACTGTGGGCTCGGGGGTACCGGGGTCAGGTTTGACTGCAGTGGCTAGGAGAACTAGTCTCGCCAGCGGATTAGCCCCTCTTGGGTGGCCGAGGCTACCAGGCGCCCGTCACGGGTATAGAAGCGGCCGTGGTTCAGGTCCCGGCCGCCACCGGAGACCGGGCTTTCCATATAGTAATAAATCCACTCATCGACTCTGAATTCGTCGTGAATCCAGAGGGCGTGGTCAAGGCTGGCTGCCTGTAACTTGCTGCTTTCAAATTTCACACCGTGTGGAAGCATCCCGGTGGACATCAGTCGGAAGTCAGATGCGTAGGCCAGCAACACCTGATGCATTGCAAAGGGTTCATCCACCGCATCCCGGGTTTTAAACCACATACCCTGCACCGGTTCCGCCGTATCCTTGACCAGCATGGGTAAGGTGCCGGGGGTACGGGTTTCGAAGGCCCGAAATGTGTCCGGTTCTCCACCTGGGCGTTTGCTCAGGCCCCGCTCCTTCATGATTTGTTCGTAAATTTCCTGGTCAGGTGTCAAATTGTCCGGGTCACCGGCATCAATGGGCAGGTCCATTTGATGTCTTAGCCCTTCTTCGGGGGTTTTAAACGATATTGAGGTGTTAAAAATAGCCCTGCCATCTTGTTTGGCCACTACCCGGCGGGTGGTAAAGCTGCCTCCGTCGCGGATCGGGTCAACCTCCAGAATGATAGGGAGGTTCAAGTCACCTGGTCGCAGAAAGTAGGCGTGCATGGAGTGCATCAGGCGGCCTTGGTCGACCGTGCGAATGGCCGCATTCAGGCACTGGGCCAGGACTTGGCCGCCATATACACGGGGCAGGGACACTCCAGGAGGTGATTCGGCCCGGAACAGCAGGCGATCGAGTTGTTCCGGTTGCAGGTATTGGCAAAGATTGGTGGTGGCGTTGGTCACAGTTACCTCAGTATCGAACCCAGGACAACACTATAAATCAGGCAATACGTGGTAACGATGACCAAAGCGGTCTTAAAGATTGACCTGAATGATCAATTACGCAAGTCAATTATCATCAGGGGCCTGTGGCCACCGGTGCATCAGGCCGATTGCACCAGTCGCTCCAGCTGCCGGGGTAGAGGGTGGCCTGTTTACCCGCGATCGCTGCAGACAGCATATTCACACAGGCTGTGACACCGGAGCCACAGTAAATAACCGGCTGAATTTCCCCGCAAAGTGCATCCCAACGCTGGTGATGAAAGGCGAGAGGATGGGCAAATCCCTGCTCATCGGTGATGTCCTGCCAGGGAAGATTGAGAGCGCCGGGAATGTGACCAGCCACAGGATCAATGGGCTCCTCCTCTCCGCGGAATCGACGGGATTCGCGACTGTCGATGATGGTCAATTCCTGTTTTTCCAGACGCTGGCGCAGCTCACTGTAATCAAGGGTGGGCAGCTGCTCAAAGGCGGCATCAGGCAGTGAGTCGGCGGCATGGAACTGACGCGCCGGCTCCGTTTCCACCGCCTGCCCGGCGGCCTGCCAGGCACCATACCCACCGTCGAGCACTCTGACGTGGTCGTACCCAAAAGCACGCAATAACCACCAGGCGCGTGAGGCATAGGCAAATCGCTGTGCGTCGTAGACAACAACCGGTACATCCTCACGAATGCCCCAAATCTGCAGTTGCCGAGCAAAATCTCCGGCATTGGGCAGCGGATGGCGACCACCCTCTGCACCTGCTTTGGAACTCAAGTGTTGATCAAGATCGCAGTAGTGAGCCCCGGGGATATGGCCCTCGCGGTAATGGCGTTCACCTTCGCCGGTATCGGCAAGATTAAAGCGACAGTCCAGGATCACAACCTGTTCCAGGTTAGCCGCGAGTTCAGGGACGGTAATTAACGGTGAGGTCATAGGAGTACCACGGCTTACGAGTGATATTCAGGGAAATGTGTTTTCATCCAGCCCAGGCTGTTGTCGGTATTGTCGCTGGGATTGTACTCGGCGCCAATCCAGCCCCTGTATTCTTTTTCCCGCAGCAGCCCGATTATCTCAGTGAAGGCTAAATCACCTGTACCGGGTTCGTTACGGTCTGGTGTGTCCGCAAACTGGATATGGCCAATATCGGATAACAGTTCAGGCAATTGTTCAAGCACCGGTTCGTTCATTCGGCTCATGTGGTAAACATCATACTGCATCGCCAGATTGGAGTGATTGATATTTCTCAAAATTTCCCGGGATTGCTCGACGGAGTGAACCAGGAAACCGGGCATGTCGTGTGTATTGATGGCTTCAAACACGGTTTTGACACCCAGGGATTTCATTTGGTCAGCGCAATAATCCAGGTTGTGCATAAACTGATCGAGGTGGTGCAGTCGGCGCTTGTCGTTGAGGCAACGACCAGCCAGTACATTGACGCAATCCACCTTCAAACCTTCTGCGAACTCGGCACAGCTATCAACGGCGCGGCGGAAGTCATCGCGCTTCTGGGGAACGCTGGCCAGGCCCTCGCCACCGGCCATCAAATCCCCGGCAGGCACGTTGATCAACGGGACTCTGATGTCCGTGCTGGATTGCCTTTGTTGCCATTCGTCCAGTGACTGTTCATAGGGGAACTGGATTTCCACCGCCTCAAACCCGCTCGCACGGGCGGCGTCCATACGCTGCAAGGGTTCAACTTCACGAAAAAGAAGGGATATATTGGCGCAGAGTTTCAGGGGCACGGATGGACCTTGGTTTTATTTTCAAACAGTGAGTGGAATCAGCGTGTGGATTATAAACACTTCTGCCGCAGATTACCGGGTTGGCCCCCGAATTTACCGCGCCGTTGGTTGAAATCCGTCGGGCACTTTTCCCTGGAGTTCATAGGCAAAGGCGATGATGTGCGCGACGGCGATATAGAGTGCTTCGGGGATGCTTTCGCCAAGTTCCAGGGTTACCAGCAGGTCCACCAGCGCTTCGTTATCGCACAGGGGGATCTCGTGCTCGCGGGCAACCTCAAGAATACGTTCAGCTTCTTCACCCAGTCCTTTCGCCGTTACTGTAGGAGCCTGCTTGCCGTCATAAAACAAGGCGACGGCCTTGCGCAATTGTTCGTCGCTAAAGTCAGTACCGTCTGCAAAGGATTCGCTCATGTGCGTATGTCCACCAGGGAATAGTTAAGTCGAGTCTGATCTTCGCTGGGTCTGCCGGGCAGGCATTCGAGCTTGGTCACGGCGACGCCGTCTTCCTCCAATCGATGTTTAAGCTGTTCCAGGCGTTGTTTCGCCTGGGCCAGAGTCCAGGGTTTTTCCGCCCATAAACTGGCGCCTACACGGTCTTCAATGACGTTGAGATGGGCGTGTATCGCTCCGGCATCCGGCAAGTCAAAGGCAAGCTTAACCTGCCACTGCCTGACCTTGCGGACCTCCCGCTGAGATTGCTCCTTTGGGTCAGGAAGCCACTGTTCTTCCAGTCGCAGTTGCAACTGCTGTGTTTCGGCCCCGTAGCGAATGGGAATCTCCAGTTGCCAGTTATGGGTAGCCTCCGGTGAGGCTTGCCGGCTCTGCAGCGCCTGCAATTGCTGCAACAGCAATTTGTTCAGGCTCAGGCTCACCAATTGCTGCAGCTGTTGTGGAATATTTTGATTGGCCTCAGGTTTCAACGTGGGGCGATCACCAGGGGCTTGTTTGGGGGCTAGTAACTGTCTCAGTAGTGGCAGCAGGTCACCGACCGGGGTTCCCGGTACCAAGGGATGCTGTGGCGCGGGAAGCCCATGAAGCAGGTTCAGCAGTGCGGCCTTCAGATCCAGTTGTGGTAAAGACGGTTGTGAAGATGGCGGCAATAATCTCTTCGCACCGGATGAAGAGGAATCCTGTCGCACCAGTTGCGCCAGCTGATGTTCCAGCTGCATACCGGTGCCTTTGAGAGCCTGCCTGAACTCCGTCGGATTGCTCAGTTGCTGATAAGTGCGCAAATGCGAAGCCAGGGTTTGCAACTGTCCGCGCACACTCTGTAAAGCCACACGATCTTCGCGGGGCAGGGGAACGCTGGTGGATGGCTGCTGCAGGATTTGCAGTATTTCCTGTGATACCTGCAGGACCCGACTGAGACTGCCATTCAGCTGTTGTTGTTGAGGAAGAAGCTGGCGCAGCGCAGTCTGCAATGTCGTTAATTGCTGAGCGTCTAATTTTGCCGCTGTGGGTGATGCTGGCGATTTGGCGTCGACCGCTCGTGTATCGATGGCAGATGCGGACCCGGGTTCAACAGGCAGGGCTGTTCGATGACCGGAAAAAGCTGATGAGGTCGATGATGACGCTGTTGGCGCAGTTTGTGGAGTTGTCGTAGTCGGGTTTACCGGAGGCGAATTTACGGAAGGCGGATTGGTCGCAGAAGGTGAAGTTTGAACTCCTGTGGGCTGTGTATTGGCGCGGCCGGCGCGCACCGGCGCAGGCCAGTTCAGGGCGACTTTGGCATCGGCCACTCGCAGGGCCACCTCCTGGCCCGGTTGAAGCGGGGGCTGTTGCGGCGGGGGCACTACCGGCAGCAACACTGGCCGATTTTTCACGGCCAAAACCGCCAATTGCAGTTGTGGCTGACTCAGCAGCCCCTGTAATTGGGAGGTTCCTTGCCGGGACATCCCGTGTTCCCGACTGATGGCAGCGGCCAGTTGCTGTCGCAGGTTTTCACTAACCCCCACAGCAGCCAACACGCGGGCATTGGCCCCACGATTGCCCAATAGCTGATGCAGGTCCAGGGCGGATTGTGGCGTTGTCTGTGCGCTGGTGGCTTTGAGAGCATTTGTCAGCGGCTGAAATTCGGCACTGGTAAGTACTGAGGTCAGTGACTTCTGGAGGCTTGCCAATTGGGTGATTGGGACCCGCGGATCTGTCTGAGGCACGGATACATTGCCCGAGGGAGGGGAGGAGGGCGTTGAGCCGGCAGTTTGGGACCGAGACTGCTGTTGAGCAACGGTATCGTTTTGCCGTACGGAGACACGGTCGGCCGCACCGCTTGTTTCTGATACAGAAGGTTGCGGTGCTGCAAGCACCAGGCGCCCGGCCTCCACACTCACCTTAAGCTGCTGATTGGCCTTCAGAGCCTGATCGGAAAACACCAGCTGAGTAAGGGTTGGGTTTTGGCTGCCGGGCCTGGCATCACTGCGGGACAGCTCCAGCTGTACCAGCTTCAATCCGGCGGTTTTGAGCAGGGAGGCCAGCTCAGTAGAAGCCGTACTGCGACGTGTGGCTTGAGAATCACTGCTTTCCGATACCGGCGTGGTCAGCTGGATAAGACGTGCCCTGAGGGCTTCATTAACCGGGGTCACCGCTTTGACCAGTGCGGTAAAGGTGTCTCCGGCCCTCAGATTCAGAGCCTTGAGAGCCACTTGCAGGGCGTCCTGGCGTTGATTGAGCACCTGTGTGGTGGGGTTGAGGTTGCCTCTCAGGCTGCTTTGGCTGCTCGACGGCAGATCAATCACCATAAAATACCAATGAAATTTGTTGCTTTTGCCAGTAATATCCGCTTCTGCTAATCGGCGAGATGACTAAGGCCTTGATTTAGCTTGAATTTGCCCGCCGGCAGCCACCTGATTAAGGTCGTTGCCGACGATACCTTTATCCATTATAGCGGCAGCAATGGCTGAAACTTGCCTGCCGGCTATGGGAAGAGCATGACACAACCCCTGATCAAACTGACGGACCTTAGCTGTGAGCGGGACGAACGAGTACTGTTCGAGGCGCTCAATCTGTCTATTGACGCCGGCGATCTGGTTCAGATTGAGGGGCCTAACGGCTGTGGCAAGACAACTCTGCTGCGGCTACTGACCACCACGTCCACGGATTACAGCGGTAATATCCTTTGGCAGGGAGAGCCGATAGACCGAGTCCGATTGGATTACCTCAACCAACTGTTGTATGTGGGCCATCTGCCCGGTGTAAAAAAAGCTCTGACACCCAGGGAAAACCTGGGTTGGTTCTGTGGCATGTTTCAGGGGCATCAGCGTTGCAGTGTGGAAGAGGCGCTTGAGCAGGTCGGCTTGTTCGGATTTGAGGATGTGCCCTGTTATCACTTGTCCGCCGGTCAGCTGCGACGGGTGGCTTTGGCGCGTCTGTTCCTGACCCCGGCGCGGGTGTGGGTACTGGACGAGCCCTTTACCGCGATCGACAAGCAGGGAGTAGCCAATCTGGAGCGGTTAATGGCGGAGCATGCCAGTGGCGGCGGCTGTGTGATTTTAACGACCCACCAGGACATGATGAGCGAGGGTGTGAGACGGATAAATCTGCGTGATTTTGCCCCCATCAATACCGGTGCAGCGGTACAATACCATATGGAGGGCTCATGACCCGGGGCGAAATTCCAATGGGGTCCGCAGGAGGCGTTACCGACAATGTCCCGAGCATAGGCGCAGGATTTATGGCGACCCTGCGTCGCGATCTGTTAATCGCCGTGCGTCACCGGGGGGAACTGGCCAATCCGCTGATGTTCTTCCTGATGGTGATTACCATGGTGCCTCTGGGCATCAGTCCCGAGGCGGCCGTTCTCTCAGCTCTGGCCCCGGGTATGATCTGGGTGGTGGCACTGCTGGCGACCCTGTTGTCTCTCGACAGCCTGTTTCGCAGCGATTTTGAGGACGGTGCGCTGGAACAGCTGCTGATGTCGCCACAGCCGTTGTATTTTCAGGTATTGGCCAAGGTATTTGTGCACTGGCTCATAACCGGGGTACCGCTGACGTTGATGGCGCCGGTATTGGGTGTGATGCTGTCGCTGCCCTCCGCAGGTTACTGGCCCTTGATCCTGTCGTTGTTGATTGGTACGGCAACCCTAAGTCTGATTGGGGCAATTGGCGCGGCATTAACGGTGGCGCTTCGTAAAGGTGGCCTGCTGTTATCGCTGATTATCATGCCGCTGTATGTGCCGGTGTTGATTTTCGGCGCCAGCGGCGTTCGCAGCGCGATCGAGGGTTTTCCCTATTTGGGCACTATGGCGGTTCTTGGCGCGTTTTTGGCATTAGCCATTGTGCTCGCGCCTCTGGCGGCAGCGGGCGCTTTACGCATCAGCATTAACGGCTAGATAAATTTAGGAGTGTTTGTGGGTTGGCAGTGGTTTCATCGATTAGGATCACCGCGTTGGTTTTATGAAAAAACCGATGCCTGGATTCCCTGGCTGGCGGTCGTCAGCTTCGCGCTACTGGCGGTGGGGGCGATTTGGGGCCTGGCATTTGCGCCGGCGGATATGAAGCAGGGCAACAGCTATCGCATCATCTATATTCACGTGCCGGCAGCATTTCTGTCCCTGGCGGGTTACTACATCATGGCGATCAGTGGTGCTATTGGCCTGATCTGGAAGATGAAACTCGCCGATATGGTGATGAAATGCGCCGCACCTATCGGTGCCGTGTTCACATTTATCTCACTGGTGACCGGCGCCATCTGGGGCAAGCCCACCTGGGGCACCTGGTGGGTCTGGGATGCGCGGATCACTTCCATGTTGGTGCTGCTGTTCTTGTACCTCGGAGTGATTGCGTTGCAGCAGGCGTATCAGCATCAGGACACCGCTAACAAGGCCAGTGCGATTCTGGCATTGGTCGGAACCGTCAATATTCCCATCATCTACAAGTCGGTAGATTGGTGGTACACCCTGCATCAGCCGGCCACCATCAAGTTCACCTCTGAGTCCACCATTCATCCCTCCATGCTCTATCCGCTGTTGACCATGGTTATTGGTTTTTATTGTTTTTATGCCTTGGTCCTGTTGATCAGCACCCGCACGGAAGTGTTAGAGCGAGAGAAGAAAACCCGTTGGGTGAATGAGCTGGCGGCGGCCAAAGCCGCTGGGGGTAAGGTGTGATGATGAAGTTTCAGTTTGAAAGCCTGACCGAGTTGATGGCCATGTCAGGTCATGGTCCCTACGTTTGGGCCTGTTACGGCATCACTCTGGTGGCGCTGTTGTATCTGGTGATATCGCCACTGAGGCGCCGCAAGCTATTGTTTGAACAGTTAAAGCGCCAGCAACGTATCGCAGCCCATGAACGTGCGGGTCAGAATACTGTCGAAAATCAAGAGAGTTAAAGAGAGCTAAATACATGCACCCTGTTCGTAAACAGCGCCTCATTATGGTGATTTTTATTGTCGTATTTGCCAGTGTTGCCGTGGGATTGATGGCGTATGCCCTGCGCGAAAACATCAATCTGTTTTATCCGCCAGCCAAGATTGTTTCCGGCGAAGCTCCGGTGGATAAACGTATTCGTGCCGGTGGCTGCGTGCTGCCGGGGCAGGTCAAGCGCGCTTCAGACAGTCTCGACGTGAGTTTTCTGATCACCGATGGTGCGGCCAATGTGGAAGTGCACTTTACCGGAATCCTGCCTGACCTGTTTGCCGAGGGCGAGGCCGTGGTAGTCAATGGCCGCCTGAATGGCGACGGCGTGTTTATGGCCACCGAAGTGCTGGCCAAGCACGATGAAAACTATACGCCCCCGGAAGTGGCGGAATCCATGCAGGGTACCGACGAGCACCAGAACACTTGCGAGGGCATGAGCTATGGTGCCTGAGTTTGGTCACTTCGCCCTGATACTGGCGATGATGTTGTCGGTGTGCCTGTCGCTGCTGCCCCTGTATGGTGCGCAGACCGGCAACACGCTGCTGATGGCCACGGGGCGCAGTCTGTCGGTGGGGGTGTTTGTGTTTGTGGCGGTGGCTTTCGCCTGCCTGACCTACGCCTTCCTGGTGGATGACTTTTCGGTGGTTTATGTGTCCAAACAGTCGAATACGTTGCTGCCCATACAGTACAAAATCAGCGCTGTGTGGGGTGGCCACGAGGGTTCGCTACTGTTATGGGTGTTGATTTTGGCGGGCTGGACCCTGGCGGTGGCGCTGTTCAGTCGCGACATGCCCCTGGATATGGTGGCGCGGGTACTGGCCGTTATGGGGATGATCTCTGTGGGTTTCTACAGCTTTGTGCTGCTGACATCCAATCCTTTTGATCGCTACCTGCCCAATCCGCCTGCGGAGGGCGGTGACCTCAACCCTCTGTTGCAGGACCCGGGACTGATCATTCATCCGCCCATGCTGTATATGGGCTATGTGGGCTTTTCGGTGGTATTCGCCTTCGCCATTGCCGCATTGCTGTCCGGCCGCCTGGACAGTGCCTGGGCGCGCTGGTCCCGTCCCTGGACAACAGTGGCCTGGGGCTTTTTGACCCTGGGTATCGCGCTGGGCAGCTGGTGGGCCTACTACGAGTTGGGCTGGGGCGGCTGGTGGTTCTGGGATCCGGTGGAAAACGCTTCCTTTATGCCGTGGCTGGTAGGAACCGCGCTGGTGCACTCTCTGGCGGTGACCGAAAAGCGTGGTGTCTTTAAAAGTTGGACGTTGCTATTGGCCATCTTTGCCTTTTCCCTGAGTTTGCTCGGAACCTTCCTGGTGCGCTCGGGGGTGCTGACATCCGTGCACGCATTTGCTGCCGACCCCGAGCGCGGTGTTTTTATTCTCGCCTTCCTGGCTCTGGTGGTGGGTGGTTCGCTGACGCTCTATGCCCTGCGGGCCCCAACCGTCAAAGCCTCGGCCAGTTTTGGCTGGCTCTCCCGCGAGACATTTCTTTTAGGCAATAACCTGGTATTGGTGGTTGCTACCGGCACGATCTTGCTCGGGACACTTTACCCGCTGATTGCCGACGCCCTGGACTGGGGCAAGATCTCCGTGGGGCCTCCGTACTTTAACTTCTTCTTTGTGCCGCTGATGGCATTACTGGCGCTGTTGATGGGTGTTGGTGCGCTGATGAACTGGAAGCAGGGTAACCTCAATGTTCTCAAACGCTGGCTGTCTCCCGCTGTCGTGGCCAGTCTGTTGCTGGGTGCACTGATGCCTGTTTTGATGGGTGGTGATTATCAGTTCACGGCCGCCATCGCCACCGCCGTAGGCAGTTGGGTGGTGCTGTCAATGCTGGCCGATCTTCTGTATCGGGTGCGCAACCACGGTCTGCTGAAAGGCTGGGGTAAACTGCCATTGAGCTACAAGGGCATGCTGGTTGCACACGTTGGTGTGGCGTTCACAATCATGGGTGCTGCTCTTAATACGATCTACAGTGACCACCGGGATCTGCGTATGGAACCGGGACAGCGGATCGAGCAGGGCGGCTACGAATATCACTTTCGCGGTGCCGAAAAGTACCGTGGGCCCAACTATGTGTCCGACAAGGGCGTCATTGAGGTTTACCGCAATGGCAAGCTGTACGACACACTCACACCGGAAAAACGCCGTTACCTGTCCGGGGGTAACCTGATGACCGAGGTGGGTATCAACCCTGGCTTTTGGCGCGACCTCTACGTGGCACTGGGAGAACCGGTGGGTGAAGGTGCCTGGGCGGTACGGGTGCACTACAAGCCGTTTGTTCGCTGGATATGGCTGGGCGCTATCCTTATGGCAGTGGGTGGTTTCCTGGCTATTTTGGACAAGCGTTACCGTCGCCAGCGGGTGACCCGAGAAAATACCGCTGCAGTGGCCGCCGAAGCGGGCTGAGCCGGTAACCGATCAGGAATTCAACAATATTATGTCCCGTATCAAACTGTTTATACCTTTAATTATCTTTCTGGTTCTGGCGGTGTTTTTCTGGCGCGGCCTGAGCCTGGACCCCACCGCCATGCCCTCGGCACTGATCGACAAACCCTTGCCTCAGTTCAGTTTGGGCACTGTGCACCAGCCGGATCGTAAAGTGACTCAGGATGATCTCAAGGGCGAGGTGGCACTGCTTAATGTCTGGGCCACTTGGTGCGTGTCCTGCCGCGTGGAACACCCGGTATTGATCGATCTGGCGCGCCAGGGAGTCAAAATCTACGGAGTTAATTACAAGGACGATGTACCGGCCGCGGTCAAATGGCTCAAGGATCTGGAGAATCCCTACGTACTCAGTGTTGTGGATGCCGACGGCCGTCTGGGCATCGATCTTGGTGTATTTGGTGCACCGGAAACCTATGTGTTGGATAAACAGGGCGTGATTCGCTACAAGCATGTGGGTGTGGTGACCGAAGAGGTCTGGGCTCAAACCCTGGAACCCATCGTTCGGGCCCTGGAACAAAGCTGATGAACGAGCCCAAAGCCAAAGCCTCCTCATGCCCTCTGTGCGGGGGTGACAATGAATGCGGCAATCTGGCGCCCACAGCCGGAGATGCCGACTTTTATTGCTGGTGCATGGATGAATCCATTGATCCGGCCATGTTGGAAAACCTTCCCCCCGAATCCCGGGGCAAGCGCTGTGTGTGCCGGGCCTGCGTTTTGAGTTATACCCCAGTCAAGTCCTGTTGATCTGATGTTGGCTGTTGACGGTTTCCCGCAGGTAGTTATATAGTGATTGCTCCAAAACAAAATGTGAGCGATAAACTTGGCTCGACCCCGTAAATTCGACCAGGAGCGTGTACTGGAGCAAGCGATGAATTGCTTCTGGGAGCGGGGCTATACCGCCACCAGTATGAAGCACCTGGAAGCCAGTACCGGCCTTGTGCCCAGCAGTCTCTACAATGGCTTCGGCTCCAAAGACGGACTCTTTGCGGCCTCGGTTGAACACTATATTGACCGAGTGGTGAGACAGCGTGTGGCCTTTTATCTGCAAGGACCTTATCTCTCTGGTAAGAACAAAGGCCAGGACGATCCCCTGGCGGGAATCGAGGCGTTCTACTATGACTGCTTTGAAGGCCCCGAAGGCCGAATTGGCAGTGGTTGTCTGCTGATCAATATATCCACCGAGCTGGGGCCGCGTGACAAGGCAATTCGTAAGGTGGTGGTTTCCGGTATGAGACTGGTAGAGCGATCCCTTTCAGAGGCATTGACGAGGGCGCAACAACTGGGTCTGTTGGATGCTTCTGTGGACACCAAGGCCCGTGCGCAGCATCTAGGATTGTTGCTAAACGGCATGCTGGTGCAGGCCAGGGTCTCGGAAAACAATCGCTGGCTGAATGTGGCGATGGACAACGTTCGTAGCCTGCTTCACTGAATAGTGATTTAAAACGGCTTGTCAGATGAATGGCGGCCGTTTTTTAGAATTGGTTTTGGAGTAATCGCTTCAAAACTAAAAGGAAATTCGATAGAAACCACAGACAGAGAGAAGAAAACGATGAAAGCATTGAGAACCCCAGAAGAGCGCTTTGACAACCTTCCCGGATATCCCTTTGCGCCTAATTACGTTCAAGTAAGCGACACTGAAGGCGGTGAATTGAGAGTCCACTATCTGGATGAGGGGCCACGTGATGCAGCACCGGTGCTGCTGATGCATGGCGAACCTTCGTGGAGTTATCTGTACCGTAAAATGATTCCGGTTCTGGTGGCAGCCGGGCATCGTGTGATTGCGCCCGATCTTGTTGGTTTTGGTCGTTCAGACAAACCGGCTGACCGTAACGACTACACCTACCAGCGTCATGTTGATTGGATGCAGTCGGTTCTCGATCAACTGCAACTGCAAGACGTGACACTGGTGTGTCAGGACTGGGGTGGACTGATTGGGTTGCGGCTGGTCGCGGACAACCCCGACTCTTTTGCAAGAGTGGTAGCAGCCAATACCATGCTTCCTACCGGAGACCAGGATCCGGGTGAGGCCTTTAAGAATTGGCAAAAGTTTTCCCAAGAGGTCCCCGAGTTTCCCACCGGTGGTATTATCGATGGAGCAACCACTACAGAGCTCAAACCAGATGTGATTGCAGCTTACGATGCTCCCTATCCGGATGAGTCTTATAAAGAAGGCGCCCGCCAGTTTCCGCTGCTGGTGCCTGTGTCTCCGGACAATCCAGCCAGTGAAGCCAATCGTGCTGCCTGGAAAGTACTCTCCCAGTGGAGCAAGCCATTCCTGACAGCCTTTAGTGATTCTGATCCGATTACTGCCGGTGGCGACAAGATAATGCAGAAAATGATTCCCGGCTGCGAAGGACAGAACCACACCACCATTGTCAATGGCGGCCATTTCCTGCAGGAAGATCAGGGTGAGGCGTTGGCCAAGGTTGTGGTTGAATTTATCTCCGCCAACGCCTAGACCTTCGTTTTGGCCAGCAGAGCAACTCCCTGACGATACCCCAGCCCGCCATTGCCGTGAATCATGCCGTAGGTCTCCTCGCCATCGAGGAGGCGATGGTGCATCGTGATCAGGGCGTTGAGGGCGGGATTGTTCCAGGGCGCCCTGGCCAGATTCATACCGCCGGTGACAGTAATGCTATGGCGTTGCAGAAATTCCGGGATCTGTTCCAATACATCCACCAGGCCGCTGGCGAGCAAAAATGCCATGGGCACTACCGGGTAGCAGGTGTAGGCTTCCAGCAAGCCTTTGCCCTGGCGAAATTCATCGGCGAATTCGATGCCGGCCTGCTTACAGCAATCCAGATAGGCGAGCCGCAAATGGTCGTAGTCGGCGATTTGATGTAAATAATCACGACCGTCACCTTCCAGACGATTAATACCCACCCCTCTGATTTCGATGCGTTCTTGTGGCTCAACTCCCAGCGTGTCCGCCAGTGAAGCCTCGACGATCAGTAGCCGACCGGAAAAATCCACTACCGGATTAGCGCAGTCCACGCCTCGAAACAGGGAGGTAACCGGTTGGTACCATTTTTCGCCGGGCAGCAGTGTCGGGCAGAAATCATCATTAAGTACATTGCGGTAACTGAGCTTGTGATTTTCAAACAGTTGCGCGGCCAGTGACCGAAATTGTGCTTCATCAATACTGTGCTGCACAATAAAGCGTCGCGCCAGATCGTCATAGGCCTCGGTCAAGGGATAGTCCTCACCGTAGATCGCCATGCGTTGCGAGCGCTCATGGCGAGGGTAATCACTTTTGATATTGTCCTCGCCGTGAATCAATACAGCGCTACTGCCGCCGTGAATCAGTTCCCGGGCCCTGGCCAAGGCTTCGATTGGCGCACAACCGCTGCGAAAGTGGCCTTCGGCTTCTGGACTGTGCCAGTCGCCGCTGAGGGGCTCGATGGTCAGATAGTCAATGTCATGGCCATCGTGTTGAATCCGGGCTTCCAGATCCAGGCAGTGCTGCAGGCAACCGGTCTGGTCGACGGTCTTGGCGGCGGAAATAATAACGGCTTGGGGCATAGACGGAGACCAATAATGTGATCGCTGTATTGTAGCAAATAGCGGATTGGCGGACAGTTACAAAAACGTCACCAAGAGTTCAGCAATCGCCCTTATGAAAAACAGCTGATGCAAAACAATGTATGGTGAATGGTCTGTTTTGAAGACAGAGCGGCTGTCTAACTCGCCTGCTTTTGCAGCGGCAAATCGAATTCAAAACGGGTACCCTGATTCACCAGGCTGCTGACCTCAATGCGACAGCCGTGTAAATCCAAAATCCGTTTGACGATCGCCAGCCCCAGTCCACTGGAACCGCTCTGGCGCTGGGGTTGCTCGGAGGATTGATAAAAACGATCGAAAATATGGGGGATATCCCGGTCGGTAATACCGGTGCCGCTGTCGGCAACGGTGACCTGCACCCGTTGCGGTGTTTCCTCAAAGTTCATCTCAATGGTGCCACTCTCCGGAGTGTGTGCAATGGCATTGCGAATCAGGTTTTCAAAAACCCGTTGGATCAGTCCAATATCGGCATAGACTTGAGTATTGTGCTGGGGGATCTGCAATTTCAGGTCGAGCTGTTTCTGCTTCAATTCCAAAGAAAATTCCTGTGCGGTGTCGTGCATCAACTCCGCAATGGAGAACTGCTCAAACTCGGGCTGTGTGCTGCCGGATTCCAGTTTCGATAATTCAAACAAATCCGCAATCAGGCGAGCCAGACGCATGCAACTGCGTTCAGCGGTTCGAAGATATTCAGCTCTCTGTTGTTCTTCAAGGGTATCGTTCTTAATCAACAGTGTCTCCAGATAACCCTGGATTGTGGCTAACGGTGTACGCAGATCGTGTGAGACATTTGAGATCAGTTCCCGTCGCAAGCGATCAGATTCGCGCAGTTGATCAAATTGTTCGCTGATTTTGTCAGCCATGGCATCGAACAACTGATGTAAGCGTTCAATATCGTTATTGTCCGGGGGAACATCCAGTTCATTGTTGGCAAAATCATTGATTTTTGCTGTTAGCTTCGATAAGGGGCGAGTCAGCTGCTGGAACAAAAGCACGCCGATCAGCACGCTGGCCGCAACAATCAGCGCAATCGCCCAAGAGGTCTGCTGGCGGATATAGCTCCACTCCAGATTGCTTTGGGTGTCGTCATAGAGTTTGCCGCCCAGAATCACGTACAGGTAGCCTTGCAGATCCTCCGGGGTGCCAATGGTTGACACAGAAAAAATTTTGTCACGATCCAGATGGCGGGGATCATTGCCGCGCAGGGGAAAGCTTGCCTTACCCGAAAGAAACTGATGTACGGGATCCAAATCCACGTGCGTGCGTTTAACGGCACCTTGTTCCAGGGCATGGGAGAGAATACGTCCGTCAGGTGCCAGTAGATAAACTTCAACCACCGGATTGATCACCATGGCCTGGTGGGCCAGCTGCTCGATGGTGGCGCGGCTGCCGAGTTTCTTCTCCAGCAGTTTGTGCTCCGCTGTTACGTACATGGCGATGCTTTGGTTGAGTTTTTGTGTCAGCTCCTCGTAGTAAAGTCGCATGCCCACCTGGCCCACCCACAGCGAGGCACCTCCGACGATAAACAGAATCACCAGCAAGGCCAGAGTGAGGCGGTTTTTGAGCGTGCTGAGCATGGCGGCTTCCGTGGTTTGGCCTAGTGCAGGTTGGTGGCGTCGAGTTTGTAGCCGACGCCCCAAACGGTGACGATGTACTGTGGGTTTTTGGGATCAACTTCCATTTTTGATCTCAGGCGGTTGATGTGGGAATTAACGGTATGTTCGTAGCCGTCGTGGCCATAACCCCAGACGCTGTCGAGCAGCTCGGAGCGCTGGAATACCCTCCCCGGTTTGCGGCAAAAATGCAGCAGCAGATTGAACTCTTTGGCGGTAAGATCGAGAATTTTGCCGTTCAGCTGGGCTTCTCTGGATTGTTCGTCGATCTGCAGTTCACCGAAGGAGAGGATGTCGCCATTGGGTGCCGGCTGGGTCTGGTTGAGGGCGTCAACACGGCGGAAGATGGCTTTGACCCGTGCGATCAACTCCATGACGCTGAAGGGTTTGGTGAGGTAATCGTCGGCACCGATGTCGAGCCCCAGTACCCGGTCGAGCTCGGTGGAGCGGGAGGTAAGCAGGAGGATGGGGACGTAGTTTTCGTTTTGGCGGACTTTACGGAGGATTTCGAGTCCGCTGGGGCCGGGCAGCTGGATGTCGAGCAGGATCAGGTCCCATTGGCGGGCACAGGCCTGGCGCAGACCCTCGTGACCATCGGCGGCGCAGGTAGTGTCGGCTCCCAGGTCCTGGAAGTGCAGGCTTAGCAAGCCGGCCAAGTCGGCTTGGTCTTCGACGATCAGGATTTTTTTGTTTTCCATAGGTGCCACCCGGATTGTTGGTCCTAGTGTAGACAACAAAAATCACAGAATTCTCACAAAAGTACTCTTTATAAGGAGTACTAGTGAAAATCCCGCGATTTAACCCCAAACCCCGGCATCCGCGCGCTCATATCCTCAATATCTCCGGCCACCACATGCATCACATTGTCTTTGGTTTCCAGCACTCCCTTGATCAGGGCAATGCGACTCTTCAGTACGGCCTGGCGGCAACGTTGTTGCAAATGTTTCCAGACCACCACATTGATATTGCCGGTTTCGTCTTCCAGGGTCATAAACAGCACGCCGCTGGCGGTGCCCGGACGCTGGCGGCCGGTAACGACGCCGGCCAGACGCACAAAGCGGCCGCTGCGCAGTCCGAACAGGTCGCTGGCACGCAGGCAGCGGTTAAAAGGTTCCTGGTGGCGCAGCAGGCTCATAGGGTGTTGATTAATACTCAGGCCCGTGTGGCGATAGTCCTCCAGGGTAGTATCGAGGGCGGAGGGGGCATTGATGCCCACGCCTTCGGGGTGGGGCCGGTGATCAAACAGGGGGGTGTCGGCTTCCAGTGCCTGCACTTGCCAATGGGCATCGCGTCGGTGTTGGCTCAGTGGACCGAGGGCATTGGCGCTGGCCAGACATTCCATTTCCCGTCGGTCGAGGCCGGCGCGTCGGGCGAGGTCAGCGAGGTCGACAAAGGGACGTATTTCGTTGGCGAGTACGACCCGTTGGGCCGCGGTTTCATTAAAGCCTTTGATCAGGCGCATGCCCAGACGCAGTTGTGGCAGGGGCTCGGCGGTGATGGTTTCTTCGGGATTGAGCGGTGGGAATTCCAGGCGGTGGTCCCAGTGGCTGTGGAAGACGTCGATGGGCAGTATACCGACCCGGTGCCGGCGCGCGTCCTGGATCAGTTGTGAGGCAGAGTAGAATCCCATGGGCAGACTGTTAAGCAAGCCGGCGTAGAAGGCTGCCGGGTAGTGGCATTTGAGCCAGGCGGAGGTATAGACCAGCAGGGCAAAGCTGGCGGCGTGGGATTCCGGGAAACCGTATTCACCAAAGCCCTGCATCTGGCGGAACAGTCGCTCGGCAAAGTCGAGGCTGTGACCGCGGGCCAGCATGCCGTCGGTAAGGCGCTGTTTAAACGTGTAGAGGTTACCGTTACGCCCCCAGCTGGCCATGGCGCGGCGCAGTTGGTCGGCCTCACCGCCGCTGAAGCCGGCAGCCACCATGGCCAGTTTGATCACCTGTTCCTGAAAGATGGGCACACCCAAGGTGCGTTTCAACACCGCTTCGATTTCGGGGTTGGGATAGGTTATATCTTCTTCGCCGTTACGGCGCTTGAGGTAGGGGTGCACCATATCACCCTGGATAGGGCCCGGGCGCACAATGGCGACTTCGATCACCAGGTCGTAATAACACTGGGGGCGAAGCCTGGGCAGCATGGCCATCTGGGCCCGGGATTCCACCTGAAACACGCCGACGCTGTCACCGCGGCAGAGCATGGCATAGGTGCGGGGGTCTTCTTTGGGAATGTCGGCGAGGCTCATAGGCACGGGACTGTAGCTGTTGATCATGGCCAGGGCTTTGCGAATGGCGGTGAGCATGCCCAGGGCCAGTACGTCCACTTTGAGCAGTTGCAGGTTTTCGATGTCTTCTTTGTCCCATTGAATAATGGTGCGCTCTTCCATGGCAGCATTTTCCACGGGTACCAGATTACTGATGGGGGTTTGGGTAATCAGAAAGCCGCCAACATGCTGAGACAAATGGCGGGGAAAACCGAGAATCTGTTTAACAAGGCTCATAAATTGCCGAGCTACCTGGGCGTCCAGTTGCAGACCACCGGCTTCCAGGCGGGTTTGCAGCTGGTCGCTTTTTTCCCACCAGGTGAGGTCTTTGGCCAGGCGTTCGATCAAAATATTGTCGAAACCCATGGCTTTGCCCACATCGCGAATGGCACTGCGCATGCGGTAGGTAATGATGGTGGCGGTAAGGGCAGCGCGCTTGCGGGTGTATTTGCGGTAGATGTACTGAATCACTTCTTCGCGCCGCTCGTGTTCGAAATCCACATCGATATCGGGCGGTTCGTTACGTTCTTTGGAAATAAAACGTTCGAACAGCAAGGAACTCTGGGAGGGATCCACCTCGGTGATAAACAGGCTGTAACAAACGACGGAGTTGGCGGCGGAGCCGCGACCCTGGCAGAGAATGTCCTGTTGGCGGGCGAAACGAACAATGTCTTCCACCGTCAAAAAATAGTGTTCATAACGCAGTTCAGCAATTACCCGCAGTTCGTAGTCCAGTTGTTGTTGTACCTGTGGCGGAATGCCCCCGGGCCAACGCTGGGCAGCACCCCTTTGGCTCAGTTCGCGTAAATGGTCAGAGGCGGAAATACCCTTGGGCACCAGCTCCTCGGGGTAGTCGTGGCGGAGTTCATCGAGGCTGAACTGACACAGGTCTGCAAGCTGCAGGGTTTCGTTGAGCAGGGCTTCCGGGTAGATATCGCGCAGTTGTGACAGTGGCCGCAGGTGACGTTCGCTGTTGCTGTAACGGCGTCTGCCCAATTGTTTAATGCTGGTGTTATGGCGAATGGCGGTCAGGGTGTCCTGCAAAGGTTGGCGTTCACGGTTGTGCATATGCACGTTATTGCAGGCCAGCATGGAGATGTCCAGCTCGCGGGCCAGTTGATGGCAGTATTGGTAGTGGCGGCGGTCGTCGGTTTCCTGTAGCAGAGTGACACCGAGCCACAGGCGTTGTTTAAAAAAACGCTTGAGGGTTGCGCCATGTTGCCGGTCTTTGGAGTCGCCGCCGGGCAACCAGATGGCCAGACAGTGGCGGGTACCAAACTGCAGTTCGCTCAGGCTAAGCTGGTATTGACCTTTGGGGCTGCGTCGGCGGGCTTTGCTGATTAACAGAGAGATTTCGCTGTAGCCGCTGCGGTTACTTGCCAGTAACACCAGCTGAAGGTTTTTTTCCGCATGTTCATCATCGGCAAAAAACTCGCTGCCGACGATCAGTTTAATACTTTCTTTTTTAGCGGCGACATGGGCCTTGACGATACCCGCCAGTGAACATTCATCGGTAATGGCGATGGCTTCGTAGTCCAGTTCACGGGCGCGCTGTACCAGCTCCTCGGGGCGGGAGGCGCCGCGTAAAAAAGTAAAGTGGGTAACACAGTGCAGTTCGGCAAACATAACAACCTACAGAACCGGCTTTTAGCCGAAGTGCCCGTGCAAAAACCATTGCTGGCGACGGCCGTCAAAGTAAATCCAGTGCAGGCCTTGAGGGTCGCGGGCGATAAAGTAGCGCCGCCGTTGGCGCTGTTGCCACCAGTGGCTGTCAATGCGACGGGCGGCACTGATGATTTCCAGTTCGCCACTGCTCTCCGGTAATAGCAGCGCCTGGCCCCGTTGGCGCAGAGGCTGGGGTTGGGGCAGTAGCCACAGGGGGTCTTCGCTCGGGGTTTCCTTACGAGATTCAAGCCGCTGTAGGCTTGTTTTTTCAGACCGCTGTAGACTTGTTTTTTCAGACCGCTGTAGGCACTTAACAACTTCAACCCGCTGTCGGCACTCAGGCAGATGATCATCCACGGCGCTGATTTGGTTGATGCGTTCTTTGCCCAGTTTGGCCCGCAGTTTGTCGAGCAGTTCGGACTGTACCTGTTGATCGGATTCGAACCCCAGTTCGTGGAACAGGGGCTGGCTGCGAGCTTCACTGGCTTGCAGGGCGTCGCTGTGCAGGGCGATGGTTTCGATGGGGGCGTCGATGCGGTGTTGATGCAAACGCAGTCGTGTCAGCTCCAAAAAATTGTCGCTCTGGCTTTGAGCGTTGGACAGTTCGATGGTGACCTGTGAACGCTGTTTGTCAAAATGGTAAAACCGCCATTCGAAACCTCGGCATTGTAATTGTCGGTGCAGCAAAAATTGTCGTAGTTCCCGAAGCATTTCCTCGGCGGGTTTGAGCAGCATATCCACACTGCTGAGGCCGCTGAGAAAGTGGCGTTCGATAAAAAATACCTGGGTGGGTTCGATAAAGGTCTGTGGGTCCGGTGCCAGCCCCAGCAGTTTGTCCAGTTGCGAGCCCAGTTCCTGTCCGTAGCGGCGGTTGAGGCTGGCTCGGGGTAAGGCGAACAGATCCCCCAGGTTGCCCAGGCCGATACTGTGCAGCTGCTGTTGCAACTTGTCATCAGCGCTGCTCAGGTAATGCAGGGGCAGGGGATGCAAGCGCTGGATAAACCAATCCGGGGTCAGGGTGGTGAGATCGAGCCCGGCCTTGAGTTGTCCGCGCAGGTCCAGGGGATTTTGTTCCCCCTGCGATCCCAGCAGCCAGGCGCTCATGGGCGTATGGCCAAGGCTGCTGACCACTTGCAGTTGTTGATGGCGCAAGCCCTCGTTGATTCGGTGCAACAGTTTATCCAGACCGTGAAACAGCTGCAGGCAACCGCCGATCTCCAGTAGCAGACCGGCGGCTGGCTGGTGCTTTTTTTCCTGAAGACTGACTTCCCGCACGCTGACATGGGGGGTGAACTGGTAGCACCACTGGGCCAGTTGGTGGAGGCTGCGCTGGCTGCGCAAAGCATCGAATTCAGTGATGTGCAATGGTTCCAGCAGGGCCATGGCGGTGCTCAGGGTCATACCGGCACTGATACCGGCGGCGCGGGCACAGACAGACGCAAACAGTACCCGTTGCTGGTGTGCGATAACCAGCCCCACCTCTTCATCGCAGCCCCGTTGCACGATATCCAGGGGTAACTGGGGCAGACGCAGGCTTAACCACAGCGCTTTTATACCCGCGTTCATGTCCGCTTGCATGCCTGACTCCATCAACCCTGGACGCTACCCCGAAGGGCGGTGACGCGGGCCGATAAAGGGGCGTGACGCCAAGCCCCATCGCTGGATATTTGTGGCAGGGCGCCGAGGTGGCTGGGCAGTTGTTCGGCGCGGCGCTGAACATCATAGTCAACGGGCAGGGGTTGTGGTTGCCCCCATAGTGCCAGTTGCAGATTCTGGCCGCTCCAGCCGCCCCGTTGTTTGATAATGTTCAGTTGCAGTTGCCCCTCAGGAGCCGGTAGCAGGCCGAGGCGCAGGGCGGAAGGGGAGGCCTGTTGTAGTTCCTTGTGGTGTCGCATCAGCCAATGCAGCGAGTTGCCGGCGGTGGCGGCCTGCTGCAGGCGCCGCAGATCCCGGTCGAGAAGGGCTTGACGGTGGCACCAGGTGAGTACAGCGCTGCAGCCACTGGAGCGCAGGCATTGGTCGGCACTCCACAGCAGTTCTTTGTGGTTGCGGGGTTGCAGGATCAGTAGCCGTTGCAGATCGATACCGGCCTGTTGCCAGGCCGGGGCGTAGGGCAGCCAGGGGGGATCAATCAGGGCCAGCCATGGGGCCCGCTGTTGTTGTGCCAGCAGCCCTGGCAGCAGCAGGCGCAGTTCTCCCATGCCGGGGCGTTCTAACAGTAGTTCGGTAGTAGCTCCGGGAGGCCAGCCGCCGAGGTGCAGGGCCTGGTCGAGCTCGGCATAACCGGTAGGCACACCCTGGCGCTGGCGAGGGCCCTGAGAGGCCTGCCAGGTATTGGGCAGCTGCAGCAGTTGGTCAAGTTTGGTTTTCATACCTTTATTTATACTGTATATTTATACAGTTATCAACCGAAGGTTTGGGTTTTTGAGGCTGCAGGCTGGGTGCCTCAAGTGGCGGTTGGAGGGTAAGAGTTTCAAGTTGAGCGCCACAAACGTTGGGCCTGATCGAATAGGCAGCAAAGTGCCATAACCGGTCTTAGAAATTCGCAGGATTGGTACTCTGACGGCGTTGTTTATGCGTAGGGCGGATTAGGCGCTTGCGCCGTAATCCGCCGGTTCTGCCGGAGATGTTCGTTGGCTTCGGCCCGGTTTTTAACACCCTTGAATGTGCCTGCAACAGGTGATTTGTACACGGCCGCCGCCAATTTAAACCTTCGGCGGATCGGTGGATTACGAAGCGCAAAGCGCTTCTAATCCACCCTACGTCGTGCGGCCGTTGCGGACATTATCGAACGCCCATGGTGCCCTGAAC
>NZ_JAAQPI010000023.1 GCF_011683955.1 Pseudomaricurvus alkylphenolicus | reverse complement strand
CCGGCAGTGCCGAGTTCGACCTGTTTGGTCTGGTGAAAGCCTCTGGCGACTTCGGTGTTGAGAAATCCAGTCAGTCCGTGATTCTGACGGATGGCTCCACTGTGCAGGCTGACCTGTTGACGATCGGGTTGAGCAACGGCGCCGCCTTTGCCGGTTACGACCAGGGCACCGAGTCCGAAGACGACGACATCGGTCTGCAACTGCAAGAAGTCGATCTCGCCCTGGCGCTGTTTGGCGAGCAGGGCGGTACCCGCAACTGGACGGCGGTGCAAGCCGGCGTCGGCAGCGCCGGTATTGTGGGCATCGACGGTGTCACGATGGCAGTGAACAGCGTCGCCATTGAAGTGAACCAGGCGGCCCTGGATGGCAGTCTGATCGACTTCCAGGACGCGACCGATCTGGATGTGGTCGTTGGGCCGGACGCCAGTGTGCACTTCGACCTGGCCGACGACAAAGGCGAGTACCTGCAAGTCACCGGCAGTGCCGAGTTTGACCTGTTTGGTTTGGTGAAAGCCTCTGGCGACTTCGGTGTTGAGAAATCCAGTCAGTCCGTGATTCTGACGGATGGCTCCACTGTGCAGGCTGACCTGTTGACGATCGGGTTGAGCAACGGCGCCGCCTTTGCCGGTTACGACCAAGGCACCGAGTCCGAAGACGACGACATCGGTCTGCAACTGCAAGAAGTCGATCTCGCCCTGGCGCTGTTTGGCGAGCAGGGCGGTACCCGCAACTGGACGGCGGTGCAAGCCGGCGTCGGCAGCGCCGGTATTGTGGGCATCGACGGCGTCACCATGGCAGTGAACAGCGTCGCCATTGAAGTGAACCAGGCGGCCCTGGATGGCAGTCTGATCGACTTCCAGGACGCGACCGATCTGGATGTGGTCGTTGGGCCGGACGCCAGTGTGCACTTCGACCTGGCCGACGACAAAGGCGAGTACCTGCAAGTCACTGGCAGTGCCGAGTTCGATTTCTTCGGCCTGGTCAAAGCCAATGCAGACTTCGGCGTGGAAAAATCGAGCCAATCTGTCGTACTGACAAACGGCACGACCGTTCAGGCGGACTTGTTAACGATTGGATTAAGCAACGCCTCGGCGTTCGCCGGATACGACCAAGGCACTGAAGACCCTGACGATGATTTGGGCTTGCGCTTGGAAGGTGTTGATTTAGCCCTGGCGTTGATAAGCGAGCAAGGCGGGACACGCAAATGGACAGCCGTGCAAGCCGGCGTCGGCAGCGCGGGTGTCGTTGGTATTGACGGCATTACGATGGAAGTCAATACCGTTGCTATTGAAATCAATAAGGCCGCTCTCGATGGCAGCCTGATCGACTTCCAGGATGCCACAGAGTTAAATGTCGTTGTGGGACCCGACACCAGTGTTCTATTTGACCTTGACGATACTAAGGGCGAATACCTACAGCTGACCGGCAGCGCTGAATTTGATCTGTTTGGCCTGGTTGCCGTTCGCGGTGACTTTGGTGTTGAAAAATCCAGCCAGAAAGTTGTGCTGAGCAATGGCACAACTGTTGATACCGATGTATTGATGATCGGTATGAACGACGTAGATACCTTCGCCGGCTACAATCAGGGCACTGATGATACCGACGACGATATCGGCCTGCTACTCGAAGATGTTGATTTGGCATTGGGTCTATTTGGCGAGCGTGCAGGCACCAATCAATGGGTTGCGGTAACAGCCTCAGTAGGGACGGCGGATTTCCTTGGTCTTCCAGACCTAGGCTTGAATATTAGCAACGCGAGCATCGAAATTAACCGTGCAGCGGTTAATGGAACGACGATTAATTTCGTCGAAACGGCGAATCGTTTTGGTGATGTCGTCGTAACAACTGGTCCCGAAACCGAAGTGAAATTTAACTTCCAGGGTGAGTTGCTGGCCATTCAAGTCGATGCGAGCCTGGTGATCGACGAGTTTGTCATTCTCGAGGGTACCTTTGCTTTCGAACGCTCCTCAGCTGTCGTAAAAACCCGCAATGCTATTGGGCAATTAGGGCAGGCCAACGCGGACCTGTTGACCTTTGGTGCCGGTGATGTAAATGCATTTGTTGGTGTTGATGGTGATAGTGAGGACAGGAAGGGTTTCGTCATCGAGGATTTGGATTTCTCGGCAATTATTGCAAACGATAACAGTACCGGATCGAACTGGTTCGCATTGCAAGCCAAGGCTGACACAATCGGTCTGGTCGGGCTGCCGGAGAACCTTGCCCTAAGTGCAAGCAATATTGATGTTGATATCAACACGGCGTCGGTGACCGGATCTGTCATTGACTTTGCTGCGACTCAAACTCAGCTCGGTACAAGCTTCGGAAACGAAGACACCCTGATTATTGATATGGATGGCACGCGCGGCGAGTTGTTAGCCGTCGCACTCGACGCCGATATTCAGGTTGACGGATTCTTCCAGGTTAATGGCAGGATCGCGGTAGAAAAATCCTCGAGAAATCTTTACCTGAATAACGGAACTCGTGTTCAGGCGGATTTATTGTCCTTCGGTGCGGGTGATCTCGATGCCTTCGCCGGTATTGGCGGCGGTACCGATGAAGCTATCGGTTTGCAGCTGTCGGGCGTTAGTTTCCAGTACGCACTGCTGACGGAAAAACAGGGAGTGCCTGGCGGCACCTCTGGCGTTCCACGGACGTGGAGCGGATTGCAGGCGGTTGCCGATTCCGCCGAAATGGTGGGCCTTGGTGATGATGTTGTCATTTCGGCAGAATACATCGACGTCGGCATAAATATCGCTGCTTCGGATTCGACCACGGTTAACTTTAAAGCGATGTCCGAGAATGGCCAGGAAATTGGCAGTGACGAAACCATTCTGATGGATATGGTCGGCACTGTCGGTACCTCTATTTACGCGTCAGGCGCTGTAGAACTGAAGGCCTTTGACTTCTTCCATGCGGACGCCGTGATCGTCTTTGAAAATGGCAGCGAAGAGGTCACATTGACGACCGGTGAAACCACCACGGTAAACACGCTGACAATTGGCGCCATTGATGTTAATGCGTTCGTTGGTCTGGACACTGGCGATTCCGTTATCGGATTCGAGCTCGAAGACGCTGACTTCGCCATGCTGACGATGAAGGACACGGAGTCAAGCCGCCAGTGGACTGCGATTAAGGCGGATGTTGAACGAGCTGCTTTCACTGGTATAGCAGACGTCGGTATCGAAGGTAGCGGTGTTGTAGAAATAAACACTCAGGCGGCCGATGGCACCTTGGTTGACTTCAGTGCACAGTCTGTGCTGATTAAACCTCAAGGGTCGGAAGATGGGCTTCTGTTTGATATGGCCCGCTCTACCGCAAACTTGTTCTCGTTGGATGCAAGTTTCGAGTTCGATCTATTTGGCTTTGTGCAGTTCCAGCGCGATATCGTTTTCACACAAGAGTTCCAAACTCTGACACTCGACAATAACAGCTCCGTCTCGGTCTCCATGTTGACATTCAGTAAGAGAGACGTTAGCGCATTCGCGGGTCTAAATGGCGGCACTGATGATGAGATAGGTTTCAAAATTGATGATGCCGATTTGGGACTGGCTGTTGTTATCGACAACACCGATCCTTCGCGTTATTGGTTCTCAATGAAGGCTGACGCCAGCGAGTTAGGGTTCGTTGGTCTGGATGGATTTGAAGTGTCGGCCACCGATATGGTGGTAGCGATTAATACAGCGTCATACGATGGCCGGAGCATCAATTATCAGGCGCAACCGCTGGTGCTAACCGATGGATTAGGTGGTTCGGTGGGCGGCGTTGATGTGGGCGGTGACGAGGAGGGCGTGATTCTCGACATGGCCGGAGAGACAATCAGTATTTCCGGTACACTCGATGTGGATCTGTTTGGATTCCTTGCACTGTCCGGCGATTTTGCTTTCCAAAAGTCTAATCGTGAATTGACATTGTCTGATGGCACCGTAATTAACGGTGACGGTCTTGTCGTTGCTGCTGGCGGCGTAGATGCTTTTGCTGGTGTCGGTTACGGCAGTGGCAACGAAATAGGTTTCCAGATTACCGATATGGACTTTGGTCTGGCGATTTTCACAGACAAAGCTGATCTCAGCAGAAAATGGACGACCATGCAGGCCAACGTTGGCTCCATGGGTTTTGTCGGTATACCTATTCCCGGCTTTAAACTGGAAGCCACCGACATTGGCTTTACGCTGAATACTTTGTCCTACGACAATCTGACGATCGACTATGCTGCGAATCCTATTGATCTAAGCAGCATCAATCCGAATTTGGATTTGGATGCACTGGCATTTGATATTGATGGGTCTCTGGGGGCCTTTATTGGCTTCGAAGGCAATTTTGCGTTGTCGGCCTTCGGTTTGATCGATATAGAAACCAGCTTCAATATTGAGCAACAGTTGGAATCGGTCATACTAAGCGACGGTTCGACTGAAAATGTTGTTCTATTTACTTTCGCACTGGTTGACCAGGATATCTTTGCAGGTGTCAATGGCAATACACCTGACGAAATCGGTTTGAAGGTTGAAGACATAGACTTTGGTCTGTCGGTAGCATTGGGTGTCAACAGCGGTGCGGCTTATGTGTCGGCACAAGGAAGCGCGAGTTCTGCCAGCATCGTTGGCATGGAGATTATCGAAGCTTCAGTCGACGATGTGAATCTGGTTATCAATACGGCCGACAGCCTGGGTCGGGTAATAGATTACTCCGCCAAGAACCTGGAAATCCCCACCGGCTTCTCCTTTGGTGGCGGTGATTCCGAGCCGGAGGGCGACGAAGAAACCTTTACCATGGACATCGCTGGCAGCCTGGGAGAAATTCTGCAGGTCAGTCTGGTTGATGCCGAACTGCATCTGCTGGGCGCTGTGCACGCTCGGGGTACCTTCGCCCTTTCTCTAGGCAGCAATGTTCGCATGGACGTCAAGACCAATTTTGCCCTTGATGCTCTTGGCACCTATAACAATATGGCGTTTAACTATCTGTCGTTCGGTGCATCGGATGTCGATATTTTTGTGGGCTTGGGCACGCCGTATTGGGGTGAAGGCGACGTCGGCGATGCGATCGGGTTGCATATGTCTGATGTCGATGTGGCGCTTGCAGCATTTTCCATCGATCGCGCAGCCAACACGCTTGAAACCCGCGATTCCGGCTTCAAAATATACAGTTTGAAAGCCGAAGTCGGTTCTGCAGGGCTGGTGGGTATTGGCGATGTTATTTCGGCGACTCTTGAAGACATTACGGTTTATCTGAACTGGGGCAGTTCTTCACTGCCTAATATTGAACCCTACGTAAACTTCGCGGAACAATTCCCTGCTACAGAAAACAAAGCTGCCGGATTTGAGGTGGCTACCGGAGCGGACCCTGTCATTCTGGATATGGAATCTCGCGGCGTAGGAGCAGGTGTAGGCCTCGCCGAGCTGCAAATCTCGGAATTCCTCTACCTCCGCGGCTCCTTGGGTTTCACCATGGGGACGGTAATCAATGTCGATGTTGATCTCGGTGTTCTCCAGAATATTGCGGATGACGTCATTGAAGCTATTCCCGGCAGTGACATTTTCTTCGGTGACTCAGGCATCGGCATGGAAATGGAAACCATTACCCTTGCCGGTCTTGATATGTATGGCTTTGCCGGTGTAGGTGGGCCTTACATCAGCGACACCAACAATGATGGCGTTATCAACGAGCTGGACGAAACCAATGACTCCGCCATTGGTGTTCAGATCTCTGATGTCGATTTCGGCATGATGGTGGCGACGCCTACGCTGGTGAAATTAGTCCCGGGTTGGACCGACTTTGTACCTCGGTTTATTGCAGGTTCTGCGCGTGTTGGTGAGGCCGGTATCGTTGGTCTCGATGACGAGTACTTTGTGGCAGAAATGGAAAATGTATTTATCGACATAAATACATTTGTTATGCAGATTGCCGCGCCGCAAGCTAACGCGGCGGTCAATGGCGCACTGCAATTGCTTGGGCCTCCATCGATAAACTGGGCATCGAGCTTCGCTGATTACACCGAAGATCTAAACGGCAATGGTATCCTCGATGAAGGCGAAGATCGCGACAATGACGGCGAGATAGATACGGCGGCCTACGGCCTGTTTGCGGGTGGCGACAATCTAGTTTATCTGGATTTCGACGAGGAAATTCTGCGTGTGGGTGTTGGCTACGCAGAGATGAATATCGGCGGCATGCTGCAAGCCAGTGGCGGTATTACCCTGACCAAGAAGGGTGGTGAAAGCGTATTCCTTACCGACGGCTCGGAAACCGATGTCACCACATTATCCATTGCCGTCAACGATGCCTACGGATTTATCGGTTGGGGTGGTTACTGGCAGGATAGCAATGGCGATGGTTTCATCGACGAAAACGACGAGCCCGACACATCTGCGGTCGGCTACGCTATTGAAGATCTCGACGTTATTGTACTAGCGGCGACGGAGTTTTCCTTCTCGACCAGTCACCTGTCAATCGGCGCCTATGTCGCGGCTTCTGCGAGTATGACCTCTGCCGGATTGGTTGGTATTGAAGGGGTGGAGCAGGAATTCAGAGACCTGAAGTTTGAGCTTAACGTTGGCGCCCGTGCTTATCTGGGGGCGGATCAATTTACCACCAACGAAGACGGCAGTGTGTCTTATGATCCGGATGGATTGCCGTTCGGGCTTATGGCGATCGACTTCTCACGCTCCAAGTGGGAAGACCCTGATGGCGTTGAACATCCTGGTTATGCGATCAGGTCTAACGATCCCTATGACCCCATTATTCTGGATCTTGATGAATTCATGATTCGAGCACGCGGTGAAGGCGTGCTTAATGTCTTTGATGCAGTGACTTTGGATGGCGCTTTTGACTTCAGCGTCAGTGCCAGCGGGGGGCTGACTGCGTTCGCCGATGTAGAAGCTCGTATTAACGCAGGCCCGCTGACCAGTGGTGTCGATGCCCAGGGTTTGCTGGTGATTCAGGACGGTATCGCGCTGCAAATGGAGATGGAGTCCGCCTTCGATTTGGGCGATGCCATCGACATTGATATGTCCATGGGCCTGACTATGAACGCCTTTGGACGTGATGTGGTGTATGAAGTTCCAGAGGAACTGCAGGATGTGGTTGGCGAGGAACAAATCGTTATTTCCGCCACTCCTACTGGCTATGATCATCCCGTAGATTTTTATCTGGTGGCTGAAGGTCACGGTAGTCTGTCATTGCTGGATGCGCTGCACATTGAAGCCGATGCGTCGATTCTGGTGGTTGCCGACGTTCGTGATGACACCGGTGATTTCGAATTCCTGACCTCGTTGGAAGTGTCCGGCGTACTCGATATGCCTTTGTTCGAGCCTCTTCATGTCGCCGGTAGCCTGACCCTGGGGACGGAGGGGGTCTATGGCAGTCTGCAGATTGGAGCACCTGGTGGCTCCACCTTGATCGATGCCGGAGCCTTTGCAATTTCCGGTAACTTCCTGGTGCAGTTTAATGCGACTGGCGCAACTCGTTCTGTTAAGGCGTTGGATGTTCAGGATGGCACCGTGGTTGGCTTCACCACCACAGAGGTAGCGGCACAAACCCTGATTATCCAGGGGTCGGCGGAAATCGAACTACCAGCAGGTATCGGTATGCGTGGTTCGGTTGATCTGCTGCTGAATTCCAGTGGCATTGAGGCCTCACTGGATATGGTGCTGGAGCTGGGCGATCTCGCTGAGCTTGAGGTAAGAGGCGCCGCAGCTATTCTGGACACGGACGAAGGGGCGGTCTTCGCTCTTAGCGCTGAGACCTATTTGTCGGCGGGTATCGGTTCGATTGGTATCGAAGCGGGCGCGCTTCTGGAAATTAACACCAGCGACACCACCGAATATGCAGGGGTCGCTGCCGGTACCACCTTCAACCTTGAGTTGGATGGCGCCATTCATATCCTTGCGTTTGACATCGAATTTGCAGGTGGTATGAGTCTGGTTGACGATGTGTTCGAGCTGCGCATCGATCAAGCCTCTCTGGACTTCTTTGGATTGCTGACGGTCGACGTGAGTGGTTACCTGCGCTCTGATGGCAATTTCGAAATCACTGGCGAGGCCAACCTGCACGTTGATATGGGGCCGCTGGAACTCAATGCCGGCATGGCGGTGACGTTCAGCAACACTCGACTGGCGGCCAGTGTCTACGGTTCACTGGATATCAGTATTGATCTCGGACTCTTTGAGATTAACGAGACTCTGGCTGGTTTCAGCGGTGAAATCGAGCTGACAGCCGCCAGCGCGTATCTCAGCGCCCGTGCTACCGTCGCGGGAATTACCGTGTCCGGTTCCGCATTCTGGAGCTGGGGAGATCCTCCCGTCATCGCCCATCAGGTGGATGATGTCCTGTATTTGAATATGGGGGATGAATCGGGTCGCTACGGCAGTGGTACCTTATACGATGATACTATTCATGAATCGGTCACCATTAATGACAATGGTGCCGGGGGTATCGTCGTTGAATCCCTGGGTGTTAAATCCACATTCGTGGGTGTCAACCGAATCGTAGCTCGAGGCGGCAGTGGCAATGATCACATATACGTTTCAGGGAATGTTCGGGCGGTTCTTGACTTTGATGGCGGAGAGGGGAATGACTCCTTTGTTATTGTCGGTGGCGCAGCGGGCAGTGTTGTAAAAGGTGGCGCTGGTAAGGATGATTTCCTTGGCGGTTTGTATAACGGTATCACCTACTATGGTGGCGCTGGTGATGATAGATTCGTTGGCGGCTCTGCTTCAGAAACCATCAATATGGGCAGCGGCGAGAACAGCATCTTCTCGAATGACGGCAATGACACTATCTACATTGAAAATGGTCAGAACACCGTCGAAACCGGTAGCGGAGACGATACAATATATGTCGAGGCAGCAGGTTATCTTGAAATTATTGGCGGCACTGGAACTGACCGCCTGATTGTTGACGATTTTACGTCTACTGATGTTCTCCAGTTGAATGATCATCAATTCATATATGAACCCAACGGCTTGACCATCGATTTCGATGACACTGTTGAACGCATAGAATTTGTTGATCACGCAGAGACAACTCGACTGACCACAGAGGATGATTCAAGTTGGGGAGCGACAGATTTCGTTTTGACATCTGACGGCCTTGTCGATATTACTGAAGCGAAATTTGTCGCTCCGGATGCATTGGTCAGTATTCAAGCTGAGGGTATCAAGGGAGATTTCGATACTGAAATCGCAGCGCTTTCTGTTGTCAACATTGGTAGTGCTGAATTTGGCGACCTGATCATAACGGAGAAGGATGATCTGCTGGTGGTCGCTGACGGGCGTATCAATGGCGGCCTGTTTACACGCAATGGCGAAATCAGTATCGAGCTTGAAGATCGTGAGTCATTGCTGGACTTTGATGAAGGCTTGATGTCCACAGAGACAAGCGGCGGCAATATCACTATTGTGGCTGACGATGTCGACTTGCATGGCGGTAATGACTCCGTCCGAAGCACCGGTATATTTACTCTGGTTACCCAGTTTGAAGAGCAAAACTACCGAATTGGCGGGGCAGGGCATTCAATCTATGGTAACGATTTGTCGGCAGGAAGTGCATCAGGCTTCCTGGATTTCTCGATGCAAGACGTATCTGCATTGAGGGATGGTTTCGAGCACATTTATATCGGGCATGCCGGTGATAATGTCACCATGTTTATCGGTGATCTTGAGGACAAGCAGTTTGGTTTCTTCGACTTTTCCGCAAAGCTGACTGATGAGGCAACGCTGGTCGCTGGCAAGATGAATATTGTCGGTGATGTACAATCCGACGAATTGCTGACTTTGGACTCCCGTTTGTTCATTGTGGAACCAAAGAATATTAACGACCCCCTGGGGATTCCTGACTCGGGCGTCTATGCACCGGTACTTGATATCAATGTCGAAGAGCAGGTGGTCATCAGTGGTTGGATTAACGCCGCCGACGAGTTGACTATCGACGTGACGGCCAGTACCGGCGTCGATGGCCTGGTCAGTTATGGTGCGGAAATTAATAGCATTACCGCCAGTAAAGGTGCCTCGGTCAGCCTGATCAACGATAACGCAACGGCGGATATCAACGCTTCACATTCTATTGTCAGTGCCACAGGAATATTCTCTGAGGGTGAAAGCTCGACCATTGCTTTGAATGCGGGAACAAGCATCACCATTCTCGAAGGGGCAACGATCAAGTCAGAAAGGGATGAATCATCAATCATCCTGAATGCTGAAGATTACATCCATTTAAATGCCGGCAGCGCGCTGTTGTCCGGCGCAAGATTCGATAGAGAGGGTGAGACGCCGATAGCCGTTAAGACCGGCGATGATTCGGTGTTGTCAATTAATACTACTGGTGAGCTGATTATTTCCGGCTCTATTACAACCTCGGGTGTTTTGGATATTCAGTCAGGAAGCAGCCATGGTGATCTGGCCGAATACTTTGATACCTTGCCAGGCAAGGAATTAACTTCCAGCAGCGATCCTGGCTTTATTGAGTCTGTAATTGCATCATTGAATACCGGCACGGTCAGCGACGATCTGCGTGCACTTATTACAGAAAATAACCTCAGCTTGTTGTCGAGCGTGTCTTCACAGGCTATTGACAATTACACAGCGTTTAGTCAATTGGACGATGACGCGAAGGCTGCCATAGCCGAGTCGCTGGGCTATGACGTCTATGCCAATGGAGGCTACTTCAACGAAGAAACCGGCGTCTTCCGCGAGATCTTGACAGAAGGCACCTTATTTACGGACAGCACGGGCTATACCCAGTATTCTGGAATGGTTTTCTATAATGCCGGTGCGGATGAAGACCAGCGGTTTAAGACAGGTTTTTCTCAGGGCGAGGCAGTAGACTACAGTAATGCATTGGTCGACTGGTCAAGCTACGGTGTGGCCGCGCCATCTGCCGATGCAAGCTTTGAAGATTTAAGCTCTGCTCAGAAACTGGCAGCTATTGATGCTGGCAATTACTACATAGATTATACGCGTGTAGCCGTTGAAGATTGGGGTGAGTTGGATATTCCGGCACTGGATACTCCGATATCCGAGCTGTCTGCGGAGCAGAGAGCGGTTGTTGTCGGATACCTTGACAGCTCAGCTGCCGAAGGCATTGAAGTCAAATTTTATAACTACAATGCCGATCCAGGTAAGAAGCTGGTCAGCACGTTGCTACAAGGTGCAGAAGCTGATTACAACAATGCCAATATTCTGTGGGGCGAGATTGCACCGGCTGAAGGCGCCTCATTCGATGAGCTTTCTGATGAGCAGAAACGACGAGTTGCGGCGAGCCTGGGCTACACCGTTTATGAAAACGGTGCATGGTATAATCCCGACGCATCGGAGGCCGAACGTGTCATCGAAGAGTTCGCGGATACGGCTGCCGACTACGATATCGACAGAATTGACTGGGAAGGTGCAAGAGCACCGAGCGCTGATGCCAGCTTCGCTGAGCTAAGTGCGGAGCAGCGTGCCGTCGTTGCTGAACAGCTTGGGTATGAAATTGTTGAACAAGCTGTTTATTTCAATAGCGATACGGGCGTGACAGTTCTTGAGCTGACTGAGGGTGTCGATTATGACAACGGCAACCTGAATTGGGGCGACATCACGATACCCTCGGGTGATGGGGGCTTTTTCACGCTGTCAATCGAACAGCAGAATCGTGTGCTTGACCAGACCGGATATCAGCGCTGGACCGGTACTGTTTATTTCAAGTCGACAGCTGAAGAGGGTCAACAATACAAAGTCAGCTTCGAACAGGGACCCGGCAAAGACTACTGGAACGACACCATTAACTGGAGCGCGGTAGATATTCCGGAGGCCGGTGAGCTGTTTGAGAATCTCGATGATGGCTCAAATGACACCACCAATCAGCAGGGCTGGATCCTGGATCAAACCGGTTTTGAGCAGTACACCAGCGCGGTTTATTTTAATCCTGATGCCGGTGATGATGCTTTTAGAACGGCATTTGTACAAGGGGTTGACTACAACAACAGTGAATTGCCAAGTGGTGCAGACACCAATCGCTGGCTTATTGACGATGGCACCAATCAATACCTGATCTATGCCTATGACTCGGGGAACGACGGCGTTATTGATGAAATTCAAGTGCTCGAACCTCATGAACTGCTAGGTCAGCGCGGATTCGGATTCCTGTTAACAGGTACTATTACAACCCTGCAAGACAACGCCGACTTTGTCGTCAGCGGTGAAGAAGATGCAATTGTTCGCGGCAATATTAACCTCCTGGGCGAAGACTCCGATCTCCTGATTCAATCAGATCGTTGGGTTTACTGGGAGGGTGAAGCCAGCGTTACTGGTGACCTTAGCTTGATGGGGGGTGTCGCCGTTGATGGAACCAACATTGACGGTGCTCGCGATGATGGTACCAGTCTCTACATACATGCGGCCTCCACTGTAAATACTACGTTGCCGGGAAGCGATATCTATCTTGCCGGTGGTCAGGATGTTGATTTGTTCGGTCGTGTTGTTGCTGGCGGAGTCATCGGAGAAACCGGTGTCGAGTGGAGTGGTCCAGACTCGACCATTACGGTTACAGCTGGCGAACAAATCCTGGTGGATACGGCACTGCTTGCGAGCAAGTCCGTCAACCTGGTGACTACCGGTGAAGTGGGAGACGACGATAATGGTTACGCGATTGTTATCGGCACTGCCGGCGGCTTGACTGCGGCAGGTATTACCAGTGACCGCTCTGGTGGTCTTGTCAGTGTTGACGCTGACGATGATGTTACTATCAGCGGTACGATTCTATCCGGCGGTACGGTCTCACAGGTCTTTGACGAGGACGGAGTTTTACAGTCGGAAACCATCGAATGGTCCGATGAAGATTCCACCGTTTCCCTGAAATCCGCTCGCCAGTTGTATCTGGCCGGTATGACGACTTCACTGGATGGAGATGAAGTGGAGATTGGCGCGACGATTCGCGCCAATGACCTGGTTGAGCTGCATGGTGGCATCGGTGACGACCAGATAGGCTTGTTGGTCCCTGGTGGAACGCGTATAGCAACATCAAATGCTGACGGCAGTATTCTCTTGACGTCTTCTAGCGATGCACACATATTTGGTCAAGTGGTGGCTGGTGGTGATGTGATCAACCACTATGATTCCCTGGGCTTCTTCCTGGGTAGTACCCTCGAAACTTATGGTGGTGCATCCACCATTGAAATATTTGCCGATGGACAGATCCAATTAGGCCGCGACCTGGTAGCCGGTAAGCTGATCGATGTGCGTGGAGGCAGTAGCGATCAAGAGCCGACAGAGGAAAACCCGTGGGCTGACGAAGGTATCGTGATAGGTGGTGCGGTTCAGCTGAGAACCTGGAGTGAAGAAAGTACCATCAATTTGTCAGCTTCCGGTGATATGTCTGTGCTCACACCTGCGTGGACGGAGGAGTTGGTAGCAGAAGGTTTTGCCGAATTCGCGGATGGGCATCTCAGCGGAGATACTGCATTTCTGTTAACGGTTGACCTTGGGACACATACCGTCGCAGGTGAAGTGGTGGTGTCTGCTTCTGATACCAGCGACAATGATGGTGTCGGGTTCTTGCGCGATGACCTGCAGGCGGCTATCGAAAATACCCAATTTATAGTTGTTGATTCGCCGACAAATGATCCCGCAATAAATAGCACCCAGACACTGGATCCCAGCCAGATTGAAGTAGGCCTGGATGACGGCCATCTTATGCTGCGGGGTAACTATGCCTTTACGATAGAGGCGATTTCAAACGGTGGTGCGGAGCGTCTGGGGTTCACTGCCACTCAGTTGGCTGCTGTGGCAATGTCCAGTCGTGGCTATGCCATTGATGCTTCAAAGCGGGGGTCAACGGTCAATATTGGCAGGTCCGATGCTGCGGGAGGTGAAATCACTATTGCGGGTTGGGTTCGTGGTCACGACGCAATCAATCTATACAGTGGTACCGAGGCCGACGGTATTCAAGCCGTAAACCTGACTTCAACGGGTAGGCTCGAAACCCTCAATGGGGGTATGGAGCTAACACCATCGGGTCACTTTGTTCTTGAAGGTGACCTAGTGGCGGGGGGGGATCTGGCGGATATTGTCATCAATGCCGAAGGCACGCTGCTGCTCAAGGGCGACTTGATCGCAGAGCAGGACATCATTATTACCGCCGGCACGGTAGAGACAGCCGGTGAGGTCAGCATTGAAACCTATGGGACTTCATCGTTGACCTCCCTTAGTGAAGGTGGACGCATCATTATAGAAGGCCTGAATGATGTTGTTATCAATAGTGTGATTGGAACGGACAATCCAAACCTGTCGTTGCTGGATATTAGTTCAACCACAGGTAAGTTAACTGTGGAAAGAGAATCTGGTTGGCTGGAGACCGGCGCCAAGATGAATCTGAGCGGCAGCACAGTTGATATCGCTGGTGTTGTTCGCAGTACCAGTTCCACGGCTGCCAGTTATGACCATGAGGTGACTATTGAGGCTACTGAGGATGTGAATCTTCATGGTGACCTGTCTCTGGCAGGTTCGATTTTGGTGGAAGCGCTGGGCGACATTGCGATCTACGATACAACTCTTCTGGTTCAAGGAGACGGTCAGCATCTCTATCTCGAAGGTGACAATATTCAGGTGGGTTCTGCAGGAGATAACGAAGGCGGAGCCATACTCGAAGCAGATACGGAACTTGCGATTGAAGCTCGAGGGCAGCTTACTATTGCTCAAGATGCCCAGTTGTTCTCCGAGCGGGATGACAGTGTCATTACTCTGGATGTTCGCAGCCTGGATCTGGTGGGTGCGGTGCTCGCTGGCGCCGACTTCGACGAAGAGTCGCGTGAATGGGTGTGGGCGGGTAAAAACGCCAGCATTGATGTTCGCACAGATCGGGCGGTGATCCTGGGCAACGATGAGTTCGGCGGAGACCTGAAATCGACTGGTAGTATCGTTGTTCGTACTGGTCTAAATGATGATGGAATCGGTCTCAGTCTTTCTAACAGCAGCGCGATATTCGTTGATGCCACAGGCGAAGGTGCCTGGACCGAAGAAGAGGCCGGCGTCGATGGCAATATCGATTTGCGCACCGATGGTGATTTGGTACTGAAGGGCGCAGTCGTGGCCTCAGATGCAGGAGCTGATATTAGTTTAACCGCCTATGCGCAGGTGGAAATCGATACTTTGATTACAGCGCAAGACGCATTGGTGATTGAGGGTGGTACGGATCAGTCGGGTATTGGTGTACTGGTTAAAACCCTTGTGCTGGATGAAGATGATGAGTATGTCAGTGGCGGAACGCTAGACACGGCCGCAGGAGGCTCGATTACGATCCGCTCCAACGATGATGTGACCATTGAGGGTGTTATCGGGCAGCGCGATTTGGGTGAATCCAAAGTCGGTATTCTCGATATTGTGTCACTGGCAGGGGATGTGAATATTCACCGTAATGTTGATATTCGCGATGATCTCAGCATTGTGGCTGATAATGTGAATGTTCTCGCCGGCAGTTACATCTATGCAACTGGTGTTGACTCTGAACTTTATATCAAAGGGCGTCAATCGATCGATGTGGCCGATGCGATCGACCCCGAGCGCGACGAAATCCCCGAAAATGAGCGCGAGGCGATCATTAAAGGGGATCAACTGGTCCACCTGAGCGCGCCGGAAATCAGTGTCAACGGCTGGGTTGAGGTAGGCATTGAAGATTCGGGCTTGGTCAACGGTCGTGCATTGTTTAATGCCGGACGTACGCTGAATATCGCCGGTTTTGTTTCGTCCGATGATCGTATTGATCTTCGCGCAGGTGTCGACATGACATGGACGCGCGAGCAACAGCAATCGAACCTTACTGTAGATGATTTACTGGGCGGTAATATCACTATCAGTGGTGATGGACTGGTGCAAGCGCTTGGTACGGTGAGCATTCTATCCGGCGGTAGTGTCATTCTTGATGCGGATCCCGACGGGGGGGCAACGCCTGATCCGATCGTTAAGCCCATATACACGACCGTCGAGGAAACGGTTGAGGTCATAACCGGGTACCAGGAGGTTGAAGACGGGACTATTCAGGTTCCTGAAATTACCTGGGAGACCGCGCAAATTACAGAAATGGTTGGTACCGAACAAGTTAAGGTCGGCAGCAGTTACACTACCATGGATGTGTCGATTGAGCAGATCGGTTACTACAACCCCAATGCAGAGGATGGTGAGAAATTCCTAGAAGTGCTCATCGAGGGAGTACATTACTTCAATAATGAAGTCGATTGGAATAATGCGGGGACCGAAGAACTGCCCGATCAAAGTGCCAGCGATGAGCAAAAGAATTACACCTATCGGGATGCCGGGTATAGAAACTTCACAGATCTCCCCAGTGACGCACATCGTCAGGCTGTGTTGAACCACACCGGTTACATGCCGCTCTTTGATTTTAGTTATTCCAATGCGGTCGAGAATATAACGCTGAATGGCAACACGACTCAAAACACATCCTATGAGCCGGCGTGGAAAGACAATGATGAAACGATTTATTATGTGGATGTAGCTGGATGGCGTGGCAAATACATACAAATGCCCGAAGGCGCTCAAGAAGACATTCTTCGACTTGTATCTCAGGGCAATCCCACATACCTGGATAACGATATAACCTTGGATGGCAACAGTAACGGTACTTGGGAGACCGTAGCCGCTGGAGCTTCGGGAGAGTTTGTAGGGCAATACCAGGATTACGGTGCTGTTCGCTACACCCAGGATAAGTCAGTCTGGAATACGGATGACGGTGGTGTTAACTATCGCGATGATGACGGCAGTGATGGTCGCTGGTCTGTTGATTATAGTGGTGGAGGAACCCGAACCTATCAAATTTACGATACCGCCGATGAGGTCGTGTCCCGTGCTCCGAACTGGTCGTGGACTTCTACGCCGAAGGCCCAGTACGATAATGCTAATATCAGCAATGGTTCACTTAGTGATGCAACGTTCCAGGGTACGCGTGCAACCGATATTATTTATTCTACGGCGGATTTCCTCTCTGCATTAAACACGGATACATCGGTATTTTCCCAGACAGGCGCAGACAACACCTGGTCGCGTAAAGTGGGCTGGGCTCCAGGCGATGGCAGGGTCACTTTCTATGAGCATATTGATGGTTCCGGCACAGCAACAACCTATACCGGATTTACCCGTTGGGTTGGAGATTCTCTGAACGATACGTTCAGCTCGTACAGCGTTAACAGCTATTACACTGCCAAAACGCAATGGTTTGAGCATATTGATTACGGCGGGAAAATCTGGACATGGACGTCGAGCGGAGGTTTGACGCCGGATAATAAAGCGGGAGATACGATTTCCAGTGTCAAGGTGTGGGGCTATGAGTTTGAAACCTTCAGAAACTATAGTTATGACTGGACATCAGACCTGCATGATATCTATGACCAGCGGCTGAAATACGACTATCAACTGGTGACTCAAGACCAGGATATATACGACTATCGACCGGTTTATGAAACCACGACTAAGGAAGTCATGGTCGTGACCATGAAAAATGTCACGGTCTGGAAGACCGTGCCTATTACCCAGTCCGAAACGGTTCTTCGCACGGAAGTTACCTACGATGATGTTGTTGCTCCAGAGTTCGGGGAGCGTAGTGGCGAGTCGATATTTGCGGGCAATATCATTATTGAATCAGGCTCCAGCGTGGCTCTCAGTGGTCAGGTGTCGGCGATCAATGATGATGGCGCAATCAATATTAATGCCGGTGGAACCTTGAGTATTGAGGGCAATGTCGTTGACGATGGACAGGTAACCACGAGGCTCAGTGCGTCCAGTCTGGACCTTCACGGTGGTCTGTCTTTGATTCTGGATGATTCAGGAACATTGATCGCGGATCAGGGGGCCAGTTCAATTGATTTGAGTTCGTCTCGCGATGTGGAGCTGAGTGGGGAGGTGCTTGCCAACACCGGCATATTGACGGTTGAAGCCGGGCGGGATCTCGAAATGACTGGCTCGCTGAATGCCGACAGTATGACATTAAATGCCGGTAAGGCTACGGGAGAGTACGGCAGCATTATCGCAGACTCCGAAGCAATGGTTATTGCGGACGATGGAGATATTTCACTTACCACCGGCGTACATGGCGGTAATATCGTTCTGGAGGGGGCGGCCGTAGAAGCCACCGCTGACAACGCGACGATTAACCTCTACGTCGAATCCGGATATATCGAACAAACCACTGTAATCGATGACGACGACAACACACTGGGAACTATCAGTGCGAATGTACTGGTAGCGGAAGCTGAACGTGGCATGCTGCTCGATACCGACGTTGAGCAGATGACGCTCAGCTTGACAGACTCCGGCAACATTATTGTCTCCAATCAGGGGGATCTGGAGCTGGTGGATGTGGAAACCGCGGATGGCCGGGTTCAGGTAGAAAATACTGGCGATCTGCTTGCGACAAACGTTCGTACACTGGGTTCCAGTGATCGCAATGATATTCGTTTGACGACCGTCAGCTCCGAAAGTAATACGGCCGAACTGACCGTCAATATGCTGATGGCAGGTGGTCGAGGGGATATTGACCTGATCTCGGCAGATGACATTGTACAGGTACCAGGGGGGCTGCTCACTGCGGAAGAACTGAGTGTAGAAGTCTCAGGAAATACAACGCTGAACACCGATGTCAGTTCAATGTGGTTCGCCAGTGATCAAGCAGGTGATCTGATATTAAATCAGGGGTCCACGACTCTGACGTTGGAAGACGTGGAAATATCGGACGGAAGTCTGATCATTGATGCCGCAGGCAGCATCGATATCGCCGATCTTCGGCTGCTATCCAATAAAGACGTGAACGATGTTAACGTCACTGCCGCGGACGATATTCTCGTTCGCCATCTGCAAGCAGGTGTTCATTTGGACAATATTATCGGTGCTGCTGCGATCAGTGTTTCCTTGAATGCCGGCAGTGCAACTGTCAGTCCGGCTGACGCCGATAGTCCCGATACCGTTCGTACAATTGCGATGGACAATTTTACACCAGTTATCGGGCAGGATTATTCCATTACCATAGATGGTGTCGTATTCGAACATACTGCAACGACGACGTCGTTGACGGATCTGGTCACAGAGTTGACGGAGCTGATCGACACCTATATCGGCTATCCCGGAGGCTGGGTACCGGATGGCTATTCTCCAGGCTTTACTGCGGAAGTAGACGCCGACGATAACACCCAGATTAATATTACGGGTATGGCCAATAAGCTGATTGTGCAGGACAATCTTGGTGCTAATTTTGATTATCTGCGTGTCAGTTCTGCCAGCGACGTCACATTGACTGCAGGAGGGCAAATCACAGAGTCTTTTGCCGATGACGGGGTTGATCTTGTTGCAGATCAATTAACCCTGTCTGCAGAAGACGGTATCGTTGGCCTTGAAGTTGCGATAAACCAACTCCACAGTTCAACTGTGAATGGCAATATTGAGATTTCCGACTTTGATGGGGCTCTGGAAAATGCCGTCGGGCTCGACATTATTACGGCTTTGGCTGATGAAACTGATGATACCACCGTTCGTTTGAGTGCCGAAAATGAATTGAGAGTAGGTCGGGTTGACGATATCAGCGATGCGGGGCATGTTGATGGCCAAGTGTCGGGTAACACTATATATCTGGTCAGTACAGACTCCAGCATAAATGTTACAGAGCATTCGACGGCTGAATCGCTCATTTATCAGGACGGAATTTCGTTTGTTGCCGATGAAGTGGTTTCTCTTTATCAGTTCTTTGATGTTGATACTGCAACCTATTCGGATACCCTGCTGGAATATCGCGCTGGAGATTATTTCCTTTTTGGAACAGATAAAGAAAACGATGTAAACATCAATGATGCCGACGGGGCGGATATCGATTTTGATCGTACCATAGACATTAGTGGAATCCTGGTACAAGAAGGGCGCACATACACGGTTGCAATTGGTGACGACAATTACTCCTATACAGCGTTGACCGATGACGAGTCAGATGATATCGCCACGGCACTTGCCGCGCGCATCAACCCTGATTATGCCGCGTCAGCAGTCGGAGATACCATCACTGTGACTGAAGGTGCTGGAATATCGGAAATCTGCGTAAGTATCAGCCGCACGAAAATGCTTCCAGATACCTTGTCAGCACACACGCTGATCTTGGAAACCGGCGGCACTCTGAGTCTTGAAAGTGTTTCTGCGACCACATTGCTGGAATTAGTGGCGGGCCAGAACGTACATATTGGCGGCGAGACGGTGGAATCGGATTCCTCAGTAACCGCTGTTGAAGGTTCAATTTCGACGGTTGCCGGCTCGGGTATTACCGAAATTGAAGAAGTCCGTATCGTTGCCAATGGTCTCACTGACGTTGTTAAAGCCATCGATATTAACAATGATGGTGATAGGGACGATGTCTTTAATGAGACAGATGACGGCGTAGACTATAACAACGATGGCGACTTTGACGACATTGTCAATGAGTCAGGCGTTGCACTGGCTACAGGCTTCGTAAATTTACACGTTGATGATATTCCGGCCGAGAATTTCGAAATTCGTGCTGATAAGGATATCTCTATTGATGTCGGAACCCATCTGGATTTGACCGGCTTTATCGGTGGCGTCGAAGGCTTTGACGAGGCCCGTAACGTCACGTTAGAGGTTGACGGGGCGTTAACGGTAGAGAGTGGTATTGTAACTGCCAACACCAGTGAAGGCTTGATTCACATCGATGCCACGTCGGTGACATCAGATAAGGCCTCCGTCTTTATTGCATATGATGTGGATGTCGAGGCGGAGCAAGGTATCCAGCTGAATACGCTGACAAGTCGGGTCAGCGTGGTATCGGCCAATAGTGGAAACATCGAAATCAGCGAAGCCGACGATCTGACGGTGGATACCGTTATTGCAGAAAATGGGTCTATATCTATCCAGACTGGTGATGATACGTATATCCGTGAGGTGCGAAATATCATCGATGGCAACAGTATTGATGTTAGCGTCGATGGCGATCTCTATATTGATCGTATCGAAGCGGCTGCGATAGCTGGCGCAGTTAAAGGTTCTGGCAGCACTATTTCTGTTGATGCGGCGGGCACGATTTACGAATGGAACTATGCGGCGAATTATGATGCTGGAGATGACGAGATTAAAGTCACTGCGGGTGCAGGTCTTGCTCAAATAGTCGTATTTGTCGATGACGAACTGGTTGATGAAGCTGTCGTAAATGCTGCTGACAGAGCCAATCATGACCTTGAACGTACAATAGATTTGAGTGATCTTACAGTTGCTCATGAATCTATTTATCGAATAGCGATTAATGGGAATCTGTTCGAGTATGAAGCCAATGTCGATGACGACGGCGACACAATGAGCGACGTGGCGATAGCGTTGGCCGCTCTAATTGATGATCATGATCAAAACAGTGCCGAACTTTACGCTTACCAAGTCACTGTTTTGGGTGATACAGCCAGTGCCATAACAGAGCTCAGTACGGCGGAGGATCGGGGGACTGGAAACGAACTCGAGGTTCGGTATACCTTTGCTGTGGATGATGCTCCAGGTGAATCTGGGCTGACGGTCGGTGACACGACTATCTCTATGGACGGCTTTGAACGGGATAGTGGCGCTATCGTTGATATCAGCAGTGCTCTACTTGCAGCAGCGGGTGAAGATCGTGCTCAGGTCAGCGAGATTGAATTCAGTTCTTCTGCGTTGAGTACAGACAACAGATATACAGTAACGATAGGTGGAACAGCTTATATCGCGGAAGTAGGAGTCAATGGTGTCACCAATGACTGGGCGTCCATTTTAGGGGAGTTAAAAAATGTAATTGAGGCCGGCGAAGATATTGCTGTAACTTCCGATACCGCAAACGCAACGCTTACCTTGACAGCGGAAACAGACAACGTCGCCTTCACGGTAAATAGCGTCAGTGTCGACGAGCCCTTCTTGACTGCTCTTGCTGATGGTGTGTCGGATGAAGGTACAGTACCTTTCCAGGCGGCAGGAGAAAGCAACCCCCAAATTAGCGAAGTCGATTTTGACAGCGGTCATACGATAACTTCAGGTTATCGTTATTCGGTGATCATCGATGGTGCAGAATATTCAGTTACAGAGGGCGACAACCACTATATTGAAGTTACTGGTGCCAGTGGTGAAGAAGTTCAACTTAGTGGTGTGGGGCCCATAACCAGTACCAGCAGCGCTACCATTAACGCCGCTGACGGCAGTGACGACACCGTAGACCGAACCATCGATCTGGCCGGCGTTGTTGTACATATTGGCGGTACCTATACAATTTCGATAGGTGCTGATGACTTCAACTATGAAGCACAACCTGGCGATACGTTAAACGAAATTGCTGCAGGTCTGGCCGGTGAGGTCAACGATGATGCCAGTTACACGGCGTCTGCAACAGACGATGTTATTACAGTTTCCGATGGCGCAGGTACGGCATCGATCTCCCTGGAGGGTGATAGGCCTCTGACGGGCTTTGACGGTGTTACCGTCTCTGAAACCTCCGAGGCAGGAAGAGTCATAAATATCAGTGGAATCGAAGTTGTCAATAATGGCGTCTATACGATTACCATCAATTCTACTCCGTTCTCCTATACTTCAGATGGAAGTGCAACGCTTGCAGAAATTGCCTCAAATCTGAGTGCTGATATTGACGCTGACGGTTCTTATTCCTCTGACGATATTTATCACGACGTCAATGCTGATTGGAATTCAGTGCTGACAGCGCTGGCGGCATTGATTGAGGATGGTGAAGCCATCAGTGTAGTTACGGATGATGGGCAGGAGAAACTCACCTTAACTGCTGATGTCATTGATACGCCCTTCTCAGTGGACCGTGCAGGTATTACACAAGTGAGTGGTATTGAGGCCTCAGGGTCTCTGCCGATTCAGATGGCTGAGCCCGGACAGAAACAACAGAATGAAATTATTTTCAGCGGTGCTGTCGGCACGGACATATACACGGTAGTTATCAATGGCAAGTCTTACTCGATTCGCAGCGGTGGGAACGAATTCCTATTACTGTCCGGCACAGATGCTGAGCCAATTACACTCACGAGAGAAACATGGGTTGCAGGAGAACCGACGGCGGCGGATCCGGTAACCATCAGCGATATTATTACCAGTGGCACTGGCCATAGCTTGCCCCGACAAGTAGATTTTTCGGACATTACTTGGGCGACGCCAGGTGCCGGAGAAACACATGTATATAAACTGACGGTCGGAGATGAATCGTTTACCGCGTCGTTCACCTCGACACCGACATCTTCTGGGCTTACCACGGGTTTAGAAAGCGCTATCAATGCAGCAACGGCGAGTCCTGTATCGGTGACGAGGGTGTCGATTGCGGTTACCGCTGGAGATTGGACTTCATTATTACAGGGCTTGGAAAGCCTCATAGAGGCTGATGGCGATATTAATGTGACAGTTGATGGTGCCAATAAGTCTCTGCTTCTTGAAGCGGTTTCCAATAATGCCCCATTCAATATTGGCGGCGTTATTGTTAGTGCCGCTGGCGATCTTTCCAATGACCCGGCTATACCAACACAGGAAGCCGGTTTTGTGGAAAATCAAATCAGTCGGGTGGTGTTTGAAAATCCGGCTGATACATCGCCGGCATACACGATTACCGACGGCCACATTTATACGATAACGGTAGAAGGAATTGCATACAGTGCCACCGTTGGAGAAGACGGTGTCACCAGTGACTGGGATTCAATTTTGAGTCGGCTGCAAACCATCATTACGGCAGGGACAAGCAACATAACGGTGACATATGATGATACGGCGCGCTCATTGACCATGACCGCTGACATCGATAATGATCCATTTAGCGTAGATGGCAGTTCTGTTCAAACGGAATCGACGAATAATCACAGCAGTGCTGTCGTTGATGACGGTACGACACCTGTGCAGAGTGCTGGCAGTTCTCAGGCGCAAGTGAGCGAACTGACCTACTCTGGAAACACACCTTCGGCGGATACAACCTATACCGTTGTAATTGATACCGATACCTATGAGGTCACGGTAGGAGAACAGCTAGACATTACCTACGGTGTTGTCAATCAAACCTGGGCCAGTGTTCTGGGTGGCTTGAAATACCTGATCGATGCGGACGGAGTGGTTACTGCTACCGTAGATGTAGCCAGTGCGCCTGCGGATGAATCTGAACTGATACTCACGGCCGTGAACAATAATCAGCCATTTACAGTTGTCGCTACCGGTCGAGCCGATACTTCTACCTATGATCCTATTGATGGTAATTACGTATTGATTGTACCTGATAAAACCGGCGGCAATTTCCAAATGGGCGCTACTGGTGATTTGACGGTTATCAGTCTCCCGACGAACCCCAATGAGGTGATTACGCTCTCGGCCGGCGACGGATCTAACCCGGACTCTGATCTGGTGATTGTGTCTGAGCTGGATGTGGGTGCCGGCGGTACGGTGAACTTGACGGCTACCGATGAAATTACTTTGGGAGGAAAGATCACCGCGGGCATACTCAATGTCAATTCCGGGAATACCCTGACGTTGATCTCGGATGTGGTCAATATGACGACCATCGACATGAGTTCAGGAACCGGCGATTTGAGTATTCAGGATGAAAGTGCGTTGTCAATCACTAGTATCGTCATGGGTGATGACATCGATAATCAGAATAACCCTGGTGATATTGAGCTGGTAGTTGATGGTGACATTACCATTGGAGAAATCACAGGGTATGCCGGCAACATTACGATTATTTCGACCTCGGGATCTATCAATATCGGCGCAATTGAGAATGCCGCAGACGTTGAACTGATTGCATTAAACGGTGACGTGACGGCCGGTGCTGCGGATTACAGTACAAGCGTTGAATTTGACACCCTGTCCGTAAGTGCCCAGAGCAGTATCAGTATCTATGAAGATGACGGGTTCACATTAGAGCATATTGAAAGCTCCGACGGTGAGGCGGTTACGATTGCAGCCCGAGGTGACCTGATCATTGATACTGAGATCGAAACCACGGGAGGCGAAGATGTGTCGTTGACAACGACGGCCGCCGGCGCCATTGACCTCAATCAATCGATTGCTACCGAAAGCGGTTCGGTCACCATTTTGGCCTTCGACGGGTTGGACATGTCAAAACAGGCGCATATCAACACGGTCAGTGGAGATATCACACTGGATGCTGGCGCCGGTGCTTTGGTCATGACTGGCGAGACCTATGTAGATGCGGGTAGCGGCTTGATCGATATTGATGCCGAAGATGACATTACCATTGGCAAGTTACGCACTACCAATAGTGCAGACCTGGTTATCACCACCACAACCGGTGCCGTAAGAGATGGCAGCGATAGCCCCATCGATATCCTGGCCCAAAATGCCACCTTGAGGATAGAGGCAGTTACTGGTATCGGCGACGATATCAGTGACGGTAAATCTATTGAAACCGACGTGGGTGCACTGGATCTGTCGAACACGACCAGTGGTGACATCGCGATTGAAGACTTCGGCAATTTGACCATCAGTCGCATTGTCCAGGGCGGCGCGGGTAACGTCACTGTCGAAACGGTTTCAGGTACCATCACCGTCGATGGCTCGGGAATCGCTGCCGGCACTGGTACAGTCACACTGCTGGCCGGTGGGGATGTCGGCAGTAGTCTCCGGTTGGACGCTGACATTACGACCGGCGGCGGTCCCGTCTCGATAACCACCGAGAGCGGTGACATTACGTTGGCGGCGGGCATAGAAGTCAACGGCAGTGGTGATATTGAGCTGTCTGCTCCACAGGGCTCGATCATCAATGATGCCTCAGTGATTCTGGATAATGATCATTGGTTAAATGACGGTACAAACTTTGACCCGGAAATAGATTGGGCTTTGAAGCACGGCAAGTTTAGTATCGATACTGATACTGGCGAAGTTGTCGTCGCGAATATGACACCCGCTCAGGCGGCAGAACACCTCGCCAATGGCACGGTGTTGCGCCAGGCCGACGGTATTTTCCTGCAGACCACAGATGGCGCCATAACGCTGGAGGCAAGGGATCAGATTGGTGAAAAGGTCAGCGGCTTCGATCTCAGTCCGCTCTCTATTGTCGTCGACGGCAATGAACTGAGCGTAGTGAGCGCAGAGCGGGACGATGTCTCAGTGATGGCGATTGGAGGTGTGTCTATTGCCAATGATGGCAGCTCGGCAGGAACCCAGGGAGGCAGTACTGATGTGACCAACCTGAGTGGGGAGCAGTCGGTGACAGATCCCATCGATGCCAGCGGAGAAGATGTCAGTTTGATCTCCGATGATATCCAGATTGATGAATCGGTTCGTAGCCCGGGTGCCGATATCGTTTTGAGTCCCCTGGATACCAGCCGTACAATCGTCATTGGCGACGTCCTCGACCCGGCATCGGCGGCAGGAACTTTCCATCTCGATATGGGAGAAATGGGCAACCTGCAAAACGGCTTTAACTTGATTGTGATCGGTAGTGATCTCGGTAATCACACGATCCAGATCGGAGACGCCTCAACTCCCGATGGCCAAGTTACGGTACAGGACACATTGGTGTTGAACAGTCCGATGGCGGGCGGCGAGATCAATATCAATGACGATCTCACGGGTGGCGACGACGCTTCGCTGGTCATCTACGGCTCGGGAAATACCACCACTTTCAGCGCTAATGCCAGTATGGCAGTCGATATCAGCATTGCTGATTCAGTCGAAATAGACGGCGACATCACTCTCGTGGCCGGTACCAGCGGCAGTGGCAATATCGAGTTGGGGTCCACGGTAGATCACTACCTGCGTGGCAATGGCGATGGCAGCGCAGATCAACTGACCCTGACCGCCAATAATGGCAATATTACCGTCACCGGCGAGGTGGGCGCAGAAGACCCGCTGGAAGCCTTCACTATTACAGAAGCGCTCGATGTGACCTTCGATCGAGAAGTGGCGGTCAATGGAGATCTGATAATCAATGCCAGTGGCACTGTTACCTTTTCTGAGGAATTGGTGATTACTGGTGGAGACCTGATCATCAATGGCGCCGCCTCAGTAGTGTTCGAATCCAGTGTTGAGGTGGGCGGAAATATCCTGCTGGAAGGCGATGAAATCGATTTTAATGGTGGAAACCGTTCGGTATCCACCACTTCCAGCGGAACCTTGATCTTGCGGCCGGCAACGGTAACCCAGGGAATTGAAGTGGCCTCTCCGCCAGAGGAAACCACTGAAAATACCCTGAATATCACCGCAGACGAAATACGGGCGCTGGCCGATGGTTTCGCAACCATAACTATTGGTCACGAAGACGACAGTGACCATCATGCCGATGTTAATGCGGGCAGCGTACGACTGGGCGTACTGGCGGCAACGGGGGCGACCTTCAGCGACGAGCTGGTGATATTTGGCGGAAATATCGAAGTGGTGGACTATGAGGATTCCAGCTTTGTCTTTAATGCCACTCGTGGGGTAACACTGGATGCGGTTAATAATATTACCATCAGCAATGAGTTCAGTGTTGGCGACTCCCTGACACTCTATTCTGAGAGCGGTAGTGTGCGTCAAGCCAGCGATAACGTTGATGGCTTGGGAGCGGAGGAGCTGTCTGCGAACGATTTGGTTGTTCATGCCGAACGAGGTATCAATCTTGCCTGGGCTGACATAAACACACTCGATGCCACCGTCACTGGCGATGACGACATCAGCGTACATGTGACAGATGGAGACGTCACCGTCATTTCCATGGCTCTGATTTCGGAGTTGGGCAGCGGGGATATCGAATTGAGCACCGAGGCGGGCAGTATCACGCTGGCAGCATCGGGCTCGGGGGTGAGGACCCTTGGCACCGGTGAAATTGTTCTGAGCGCAGGTGGCGGTGACATTGTTCTCAATCACTTTATTAAAGGGTCTGTGGGCGGCGTCGAATTGGTGGCTGACGGCTCGATAGACAACAATGCCGCGATTAGTGCACAGGGGCAGTCGGAGATTGTCCTGATCACTGGAGGTGATATCAATCAGAATGCCGATATTGTATCCGAAGGTGGTCTGATAACCCTGGAGTCCGGGGCTGCCATTGTTATGAAGGATGGCGTTATTGCCGCATCGATTTCCGGAGAGGCAACCGGCGCAGTCAGTTACACGGCTGCGACCGATATTGTCTTAAGTACTATCGAAGCCGATGGCAGTATTGATCTTGTGGCAACCGGCGGTTCCATCACCGAGCAGTTGACGCTGGAGGGCAATAACCTGGCCGGTGGCACGACACAGGTGACTCTGTCGGCAGCCAATGGAATAGGAATGCCAGCAGAAGATATCGACACTGATATCGCTTTTTTGACGGCAACCAACAGCACCAGTGGTGGCATCTACATTGAAGAAACTGACCAATTGACCATCAGCGGCATTACTTCCGATGGAGCCGATGGCGCGGTGGCTATTGTCACTGAAGATGGCGCTTTGATGCTGGAAGGTGTCATTACTACCACCGCCGAGAACGGTCACGTTCTGCTGAAGACCGGAGAAGCTCAGCAGGGTACTGAAGCCAGTATTACGCTGGAAGGTTGGATCTCAACGGCCACAGGTCATATCACTCTCAATGCTGTAGACGATGTCATTCAGACCGTATCTGGTGACCTTGAGGTTGGCGACACGAACTCCACGATTGAAGTGATTGCAGGTGATGTCATCAGTATGGAAAGCGGGGCACAGGTGCTTACGCTGGGGGGAGACGTGTCATTCAGTGCGGGCTCGCAAATCATCCTTGGTGAAATCAACGTTGAATCCGGATCGGTTTCTCTTGCCGCGGGTGGGTTGATTATTGATGGTGACCCGACGCTGGACATTACAGCTTCCGGACTGATGCTCAGTGCTTTGGGTGTTGCTAACGCCCAGGACCCATTGAATATCAGTGTTGATACTGTGAGTGCCGTGACAGGTAACGGCGGTCTGTATATTGACGAAAGCAATACGATAAATATTGACGAGGTGACGGTTGTTGTAGAACGCGTTGGAACCAACGGTTATACCAGCACCCAGACGACCATTCGAAGCGATCTGGAGAGCAGTGGGCTGGGTCATATAGTCCTGCTGGCAGACAGTACGATAACGGTCACTGGTGGCGGGGACGATGATGGCGTTGGTATTTTTGCAGATGACACCAGCAACATCCTGCTGCAGGCCGCGAGCGGTGACATCAACCTGCGTTCCGGTATTAATGCCGATCAGGGCAACATTACGGTCACCGCAGACAACGGAGCAATCGTCCTCAATGCTCACGGTGATCTATTCACCCGTCACAGCGGTACCATTGAGCTGGATGCGGGCAGCAGCATTGATATGGCCGACGGAGCCACTGTCAACACCGATGACAACATACGATTGAACGCTGGTACCAACATAACCTTGGGTGGTCTGAATGCCGGTGGTGGTGGCGGTGATGTCAGTTTGATCGCGGGGGGCGACATTATTGATGGTGGTAACCTCCATATCGACATCAAAGCCGCAGGGCTTCGTATCGAAGCTGGCGGCAGCGTCGGTGAAGCCGAGGGCAGCAACCTCGGCATGTTGGATACTCGGGTTGGGGGGCTCAGTGTTCTTGCCGAGGATATATTTATCAACGAAACCTCTGATATCAGCGTTGAATCTATTGACGAGATTGTGGTCAATCGGGTCGATGCCGACGGTGGAGCTTCGGCGGTGAGTGACAGTGCTCAGGAGGACCTGCGTACAGATACTGACGGTACGCTGGTACTGCAGGCGCAAGGAACGATCGTTATTGAGGGCGGCCTCGATGATGTTGGCGTCGTCGCTGACGATGACGGCGATGTTTTATTGCAAAGTCTCTCCGGCTCTATTCATATCAATGCTCGCGTAGATGGCGGCGAAGGGCATGTGAGTGTCGTGGCCGATGAGGCGATTGTGCAAAAATCCCCTGGCGACATTGTCACCGCCGGTGACGCCACACTGTTGGTCAAGGCCGGTACCTCGCTGACCATGGAGAGAGGTGCTGCTGCCAGCACCGATGGCGGCGATATCGTCTATCAGGCAGGGGTCGATTTACTTGTCGGTGAAATCGACGCAGACACCGGTTCCATTGCATTGGCGGCCGGTGGCAATATTATTGATCACGATGGACAAAACACCATCAGCGCGCAGGCGTTGACGCTGAATGCGGGCGGTGGCGCCGGCACTGCCAATAATCCACTGGAGACAACCATTGCCAGCCTCAGCGTGATGGTGGAGCAGGGTGGATTGTTTATCTCTGAAGCCGATGCCCTCACCCTGGGTGAGGTAACCGTCGCTGTAATGATGGTGGATAACAGCGCAACCCGCACCTCGCAGACGATAAATCGTTCTGGGCTGCAGGCCGCAAACGGCGGTGCCCTGGTCCTGCAATCGAATGGTGACTTGACCATCGACGGTGAAAATGGCGGCGTGATGGTCGGAGCTCAGGGTGACGGCGTTATTCTTCTGGCCAGTAGCGCTGGTCAGCTGATTGTGAATGCCGATGTTGATGGTGGCGAGGGTGAAATAAGCCTGCGCGCTGCCACTGACATTGTCCTGGGTGAGGAGGCGACTGTTCATACCGGCGGCACAGCTACTATTACGTTGGATGCCGACGGTATTGAGATGGTTGATGGTGCGACCCTGGTCACTGACAACAGCAATATTCGCCTGCAGGCGACGGCAGACATGGTGCTGACGGGCGTTGACGCGGGTGATGGTGCAGTGAGTTTGCACAGTGGCGGGGCAGTTCGTGATGGTGGTGACAGTAACACAGATATTACCGCTGCGGATCTTCGTATCGAAGTTGTCGGTGTTGTCGGTGAGGCGGAAGGCAATAACCTCGGTTTGCTCGACACCCGAGTAACCACATTGGCCTCGGTGAGTGGTGGGCTCATGATCCAGGACAGTGATTCCCTGATTGTTGATCAAGTCACTTCCATCACCGTCAAGCAAGTGAAGAACAACGGCGCCTTTGAAGTAATCACCGATGGCGAGTTGGAGGATCTGCGTACTCATTCCAATGGCGATATTGTCCTGCTGGCGGGTGGCGATCTGACCCTTATCGGCGGCACAGATAACGAGGGCCTGTCAGCAGATGGCTCGGGGAATGTGTTGCTGGGCAGCACCGGTGGCGATTTAGTGGTCGCAGCCAATATCGACGCCGACCAGGGCAATATCAGCCTGACAGCGGCAGAGACCATCGCGCAGGGCAGTGCGGTCACGATTCAAACCCGTGGTGCCGGAACCATCGAGATGGATTCCGGCTCAGCTTTCACCATGGCCGATGGCGCTCTCATTACCACCCAGGACAGTAATATTCGCCTCAACGCGTTGGGCAATATCACTTTGGCTGGACTGGATGCCGGCCAAGGCGCTGTGAGCCTGCTCAGTGGCGGTGATGTTATCGATGGCGGCGACCGTGATATAGATGTTGTCGCAGCACAGTTGCGCATCGAAGCCAGCGGCTCTGTGGGTGAAGCTGAAGGCGAAAACTTCGGTTTGCTAGACACTCAAGTTGATACCCTGACGATGGTCGGTGGGAATCTCTTTGTCCGGGAAATTGACTCGCTTACGATTGACGCTGTGGACGACATCGATGTGAATCGGGTGTCCAGCGATTTGGAGTTCAGTTCGATCATTGATGGCAGTCAGGAGGATCTGAGTACGCTCGATGGAGGCAGCCTGGTCGTAGAAGCGACGGGTGATCTCACCATTGAAGGCGGAAACGATGACGTTGCCGTGGTGGCCGGCGGTAACGGTGACATACTTTTGAGCAGTACCGGTGGGTCGGTAACGATCAACGCGGCGGTTGATGGGGGCGAGGGAAACATCAGTGTTGTGGCCGCCGGTGCTATTAGCCAAACTGTCGGCGGCAACCTGTTGACCACTGGCGAGGGTGGACTTGATGTCCGCGCAGGAGACGCGTTGACAATGTCTGGCGGGGCTTCCGCCTCGACGACTAGTGGGGACATCGCGTACCAGGCTGGCGGAAATCTCACGCTGGGCGACATCGAATCGATCCTTGGTTCGGTGTCCCTTACTGCTATGGGCTACATTATTGACGGTGACCAGGAGCGAGACGTCAGCGCTGCCGCTTTGACCTTGCAGGCCGGTAGCGATATCGGCTCCAGCAGCGACATGCTGGAAGCCTCTGTTGGGACCCTCAGTGGTATTGCCGAAAATGGCAGCCTCTATATAGACGCTACCGATGCGATCGTTATCGACGACGTGACCGTAACGGTGATGTTGATTGATAACACCGTCAGTCGGCAAAGCCAGGTCGTGAGCCGTGGCGATTTGCGCACCGGCGGCGACGGGCATCTGGTACTGCAGGCGGCGGGTGATCTGACCGTTAACGGCGCAGCTGCAGCTGTTTTGGCCGAGGGCAGCGGTAATCTCTTGCTCAATAGTGCTGCCGGCCAGTTGGTGATTAACGCAGGAGTTGACGGTGGTGAAGGTCATTTGAGTCTGGCCGCCGCTGATGCCATTCATCAGAGCGCCAGCAGTAGGGTACAAACGGGCGGCGCTGGAACCTTGGAACTGGAGTCGGGAACCACAATCACAATGGCTGATGGCGCAACCACCGTCACCGAGGACGGCGATATTCGCTTCAATGCCACCTCGGAACTTGTGATCAGTGGCGTTGACGCCGGTCTCGGGTCGGTGAGCCTGATCAGTGGCGCCGATATTCTCGACGCTGGAGACAGCAATGTTGATATTACGGCCGATCAACTTCGGATAGAAGCTGTCGGTTCCGCAGGAGAGGCAGTGGGTTCCAATTACGGATTACTTGATGTCGAGGTAACAACGCTAAGTGCTGTCGGAGCGGAGGTGTTCATCAACGATGTCAGCGGTCTGCGAATCGATGCTATCAGCGCGATTGAGACCAATCGGGTTGGCTTAGACGGCCAGCATAGTATTTTGCTGGATGGTGTTCAGGAAGATGTCCGAACGTCAACGGATGGCTCCGTAGTGTTGCTTGCAGCAGGCGATTTGGTTATTGAAGGCGGGAGCGACGGTGTCGGCATAACTGCGGCCGGCAATGGCAATATGTTGTTGTCCAGTGCGTCGGGGCAACTGGAGGTTAACACCGGTGTCGATAGCGGTGAGGGCAGTGTCAGTTTGCACGCTGCAGGGTCGCTAACATTGAGCAACAACGGCGTGGTTCAAACGGCCGGTGCAGGCACCATCGAGATGGAAGCGGGAGCGGATATCCTGATGAGCAACGGGGCCAGTATCACTGCCCAGGGCAGTGGTATTCGTCTTGATGCGGCAACCGATATTACTCTGGGCAGCATCGACGCCGGACTTGGGTCGGTGAGTCTGCTCAGCGGGGGCAGTGTCGTCGACGGAGGTGATAGTGTTACCGATATAATAGCGGCCAATCTCCGTATACAAGCTGCCGGTGCGGTCGGAGAGGTTAATGGCTCCAATTTTGGGGCTCTGGAAACGTTAGTGACTGTGTTAGCTGCGCAGGGTGAGGACCTGTTTATCAATGAAGGTGATGCGCTGATCATCGACAGGGTGCAGGACATTACCGTTCATCGCTTCTCAAGTAACGCTACCACCACCGCTATTACCGACAGTGCTCAGGAAGACTTACGCACTGGTACCGGCGGAACTCTGGTACTGCAGGCTGGTGGGGGCCTGACCATAGAAGGTGGCAGTGACAGCGTCGGGGTGACCGCTATCGGTAGTGGCGATGTACATTTAAGCAGCAGCGCCGGGCAGTTACTGATTAATGCCGGCGTAGACGGGGGCAGCGGCAACATCGAGCTGGCTGCCTCCGGTGCCATCGACCAGAATGCCGGTGTGGCAATTGCTACCTCAGGTGTTGGTTCCATAACATTGGACGCAGGTGCGACCCTCTCGATGGCAGCAGGTGCGACCACCATCACCGACGACGGTAATATTCAACTGACGGCCGTCACCGACATCACCCTGGGCGAAGAGGACGGCGACCACACTGAATTCGCTCTGCTGGCTTCCGGCAGTGGCGACATACTGATTACCAGCAGCGTAGCGCAATTGTTCATTAATGCTGGGGTTGATGGCGGTGAAGGTGATGTTCGATTCGACGCGCTTAATAGCATAAGCATCGGCGACAGGAGTACAGTTCAGACCCGGGGTGTGGGTGGTATCGAAATGAACACCGGCAACCGCATTGTGATGGTAGACAGAGCAACCGCGATCACAGCCGACGGTTCCATACAGCTCAATGCCGTAGACGATATAAGCCTTGGCGATCTCCAGGGTGTTCAGAACGGATTCGCTTTGACCGCTCTAGGTAGCGGTAATGTTGGGCTGTCCAGCACTAATGGCGAGTTGCTGATCAATGCGAGCGTGGATGGTGGTACCGGCAACATCAATATGCAGGCATCTGAGACCATTGCCCAGAGAAACGAAGGCACTGTACAAACAGCAGGTTTCGGCACTATCGAACTCAATGCCGGCTCTGCAATCATGATACTTGACGGCGCTTCCACCAACACGGCCGACGGTGATATTTATCTGGTGGCGGAGGAGGACATCACACTGGGTGAAGCGGATGGCGGCCTAGACGCAGTAGCAGTGAATGCAGCTGGCAGCGGCAATGTGCTGCTGGCCAGCAGCGAGGGTAATCTGCAGCTCTACGCTGACCTTAACGGTGGTGAGGGCAATGTCAGTTTGAGTGCGGCCGGCACGATCACACAAAACTCAGTTATCCAGACGGCCGGCTCAGGAACTATTGATCTGGAAGCCGGCAGCGCCATTACCATGGCTGATGGTGCAACCATTACCACGCAAGATCAGACTATTCGCCTAAGGGCGGCGACCGACATCGTTTTGGCTAATGTAGAGGCTGGCCAGGGAGCGGTGAGTCTGATCAGTGGTGGAGCCATTGTTGATGGCGGAGACAGTGCCTGGGATGTCTCAGCAGCCAGTCTACGTATGGTGGCATCCGCTTCAATCGGCCAGCCGCAAGGTACAGATTTAGGTCTTATTGATACTCGGGTGACTACCCTGGCCGCCACGGGTGAAAACCTTTTCGTCAATGAGGCGGATGCCGTTGTTATAGATACTGTGGATACGCTCACAGTCAACCGCGTGCTTGGCAATGGTGAGCTTATGACCATTATCGACACCGCCCTGGAGGACCTGAGATCGGCGGAAAATGGATCGATCATCTTGCAGGCGGGAGGCGATCTGACAGTTGAAGGCGGAGAGGACGGCGCCGGCGTCTGGTCAGACAGTGACAATGCCGTCCTGCTGTCCAGTAGCGCTGGTCAGTTGGTGATTAACGCGGATGTAGATGGCGGAACAGGCAGTATCAGTCTGCAGGCTTCTGGTGCCATTACCCAGAGTTCCGGCAGCAGGGTTCAGACCGCAGGATCAGGGACCATTGAATTGGAGTCCGGGGCTGGTGTCGTTATGGAGGATGGCGCGATCACGGCCGCTCAAGGTGGCAATATTCGCCTGAGTGCCGTGGATGATATCGTCCTGGCGGGTGTGCGTGCCGAAATGAGTGCAGTGAGTCTGATTGCTGGCGGAGCCATTGTAGACGGTGGCGATAGCACGATAGATGTTGCTGCGATAGACCTGAGTATCAGGGCTGCGGGTTCTGTGGGAGAGACCGAAAGCACCAACCTGGGCATGCTCGACACACTGATTACCAAACTTTCGGTTTCTGCTGGAGAGTTGTTCCTCAATGAGGAAGACGATCTCAGTATCGATAAGGTGGCTGAAATAAGCGTCACTCGGACGGCCACTGATGGTTCTCAAACCACTATCACAGATAGTGCTCAAGAGGACTTGAGCATTGCCGGAGATGGCACGCTTGTACTGCAGGCGCAGGGTGACTTGACCATCGAAGGTGGAACCGACGATATCGGCGTAACGACAAGCGGCTCTGGTCCCATGTTGTTGACCAGCACGGCCGGCAATATGTTACTTAACGCTGGTATTGACGGCGGTGAGGGACATATCAGTTTAGCCGCTAGCGCTACGCTCTCCCAGAGTACTGACAGTGCAATCCAGACCTCGGGGGTCGCCACCATCGATATTGAGGCCGGAGCCGGTATTGTGATGGCCGACGGCGCCACTTTGACCACAGAGGATAGCAATATCCGTCTCAAAGCCACGACTCAGATCGTACTGGGGGGCGTGAATGCCGGGTTGGGAGGCGTAAGCCTGCTCAGCGCAGGACATATTCTGGACGCCGGTGACAGTCATGTGGATGTCTCAGCGGCGGACCTTCGAATTCAGGCCGGCGGTACAGTAGGTGAGGCAGAGGGAACAAATCAGGGGGCGCTGGAGACTTTGGTGACAACTCTGACGGCCCACAGTGGTGAGTTGCATATCCGGGAAAGTGACGACTTGAGCATCAACTCTGTGGCCGATATCAGCGTCAACCGCGTAAACATTGACTCGACCTTCTTGGCCGTTACTGATGCTATGCAGGAAGATCTGCGCATCGGGGAAGGCGGCCGCTTAGTGCTGCAAACCGGGGGAGATCTGAGCATTGAAGGTGGAACCGACACCACTGGTGTCACTGCTCAAGGAAACACTCTACTCAATGCGGCGGGTGGCGATCTGTGGATTCGTTCTCAGATCGAAGTTACCGATGGGCACGTCACGCTTCAGGCGGGGGAAAATCTGCATCAGGTCGCTGGGGTGAGCACGACGGGGGTTGGCACCTTAATATTTGATGCCGGCGCCGATATATCCATGCAACCCGGCACCGAGTCTTCAGCAGAAAACACAGCTATCAGCTACCAGGCCGGCGGAGATATCGAAGTTGCGATGATCGATGTTGGTACAGGCGCTGTGTCATTGGATGCAGGCAATGATATTGGCTACAGTGGCGATGACGGCGTTATTACGGCCCAACAACTGGGATTGGCAGGCAATGCAGGGAAGCCTGGTGCTCCCTTTAATCTGTCCGTGGCGGTGTTGGCCGGCGAAGTGGGGGATCAGGGCTGGCATGTAAGGAATTCAGGTGCTCTGACTCTGGATGGGATTGAGGTGGCGACACAGAGGGTTATTGTCGACGGAAGCAATGTTACGGATAACCGCGTCTATGAAGGTATTCAAGGCCAGACGGATGCTGAAGTGAGGGTCAGCAGTACAGGCGATATGCAACAGTCAGCAGACATCACCACGGTTGGTGGCACAGTGGAGTTAATCTCCCAGGAGGGAGGATTGACCATGAGTCTGGACGCCAGTACCACCACTCAGGGTGGCGATATTTATTATGGTGCAGAAGGTTTGATGACGCTCAATCTGTTGGATGCTGACACTGGCAACGCAGAATTGCGTGTGGGGCAGACAGGCAACATCGTGGATGCCGCGCAGGACAATAGCATTAATGTTCGCGCAGCCGGTCTGAATATAATCGGGCGCGGGTCTCATATCGACCCTGACGAACGTAATCAGCAGGCCATACTGGATCAACGACTGGAAGGCATTGAAATTGACGTAGACGGTGTTTTTGTGGGTAACGGTGCCGAAACCGATACCGAAGCCCGCTATGAAAATCGCAAGGGTGCCAGCCTCGGGTATCTGCAAACCGATGAGGGTCTGTGGTCGCTGCAGTTTGTACAGCCAAACGAAGCCGGATCACCTGAACTCCTTACACAAGCGGTCACTGTCGATTCTGAGTTGGCGAATTATCAGGCAACGACAATATGGCGACCGGTGATTGAGGTAGACCACCGCCGCCTGGCTGAATTCTTCGATGCCTTGAACCAGGAGGATGCTGAGGAGGCGCAAATGCCAGTCAACTCTCCCGACGGCTGGCTGTTCGATAAACCCCCCGAGTTAAACTCATTGAGCTCGCTGGAGTCACCCCTGGGTGACGGGACCAGTCCCGCACCTGCGCCACTGGAAAGGCTGACCTCTCCCGTAGGAGCGTCGCCTATTGGGGGATTGCCGACACTCAGTGTCCTGAATGCCTCAAGTTTGATTTTTGTCCAAAACCCGATAAGCTCCAATGTCGAAAGCGACAGCTGGTTGTTTGAGTATTGGACAGAAGATGTTGTGTTGTAAGTGAGAGTTTACGTTGGTCAGGTCAATGACAGGGCCTTAAACAGAATTCTGTGTGTGGATAAATAGAACAGCACTATCAATGGAGTAGTAGAAATGTTTGAAAAAATCGTTCCAGCAAACCCTGAGACTCACAAAGGCAAGAAAATAAAGCCGATTACCAATTTCGACTTTGCCAAAAATTTTAATCTTGCCTCAGTCATGATTCATGAGTTCTCCAGGGCTGCGGCTATCTATCCTATTGTTTTTATCGAAGATAAGGGCAAAGACCAATTTCGCCCCGTCGTGTTAATGGGGCTTAAGCCAGACGAAAACCTGTTCGTTGTCGACGGCAAGTGGAAGGCCTCCTATATTCCGGCCATCATTCGCCGCTATCCCTTTGCACTTGCCAAGACCGACCAGGAAGATCGCTACACCATTTGCATTGATGAGACCAGCGACCTGATTAACGACGAAGAGGGACAAGAGCTTTTCGCCGAAGATGGTAAGCCGACTGAAGCGATGGATCGGGTTAAGACTTACCTGGGAGAGTTGCAGCAAATGGAGCACTTCACGCAGTCCTTCTGTCAGTTCTTTACCGAAAAGAATATGTTTACCCCGTTGAATATGCGCGTGCGCGAAGAAAACTCCGTAAAGAATATTGCTGGCTGCTACGTTATTAATGAAGATCGTTTGAACAGTCTGTCGGATGAGGTCCTGCTGGACATGCGAGCTAAAAGGTACTTGGCCCCGGTCTATGCCCACCTGACGTCTCTGGCTCAAATTGAGCGTTTACTGCGGTTTAAGGAAGAGCAGGTTGGGATTGCACCTTCCGGCGAGGCTCAATTTACCGAGCATTAATACCGACTGACGATGTTAAAAAGGGTTGCTCCTATGTTTGTCAAACCGATGTTGGCTAAACGAGTATTCACTGTGGCGGTAGCTGCATTTCTTGGTGCAGGGATGGTTCCGTTATCCCTAGCTGAAGACTTGCATGGGGCATCCTTTTCCCTGACCCAGGGGAGCCTGGTCAAAGAGGCGATACGGCGCAACGCCGGCGCTGTCTTCAAGCAATTGGACTGGCAGGTGTCAGGAGAGAAAACCGAATTTGAACGCGGAATTTTCGAGCCGGAACTGTCAGTGACAGTCAATTGGCACGATCTCAATGTTCCCAATACGGTTGAGGAATCTCTGTATCGAGTGGGGTCTGGAGGAAACTATACAGAAGAAGCGCTGACCTATGACGCCTCCGTCAAAGGCCTGCTGAGCACAGGCGGGCAAGTCAGCTTCGGAGTTAATGGTACAGAACGAGAGAGCATTCTCATTGATGCCAGAGACAACTACGACACCGAGTATGTCTACGGTTTAAAACTGACTTTCCGCCAACCCATTCTTAAAGGATTTGGATCCGATATCACCAAGGCCAGAATTCATGTTGCGGAGGCGGATCAGGAAATTGCCTTTCAGGAATATCGTCAGAGAATCATGGAAGTGGCCGGAACAGCCATCAAGGCCTACTGGGGTTTGTTCGGGGCTCAAAACATTCAAGCCAGCCTGCAGCGTTCCATGGAAGTTGCTGAGCGTATTCGACACGACGTGGAGGAACGGGTAAGGCTTGGTAAAGCGGCTCGCACGGAATTGATGGAAGCGGAAATTGGCGTTTCACTGCGTCAATCCGAGTTAATGGGTGCGACCGCTGATGTCACTGAGATGCAAAACAGTATCCTGACCCTGTTGAACATTTCGACCCTCAGCAACCCTGATATCGACTTCAATGCCGTGGAGTCCCCTGAGGTGGCCAATGTCGAGATGCCCGTGTTGGATGAAAGTTTGAAACGGGCTCTGGAGCATTGGCCGGCACTGAAGATTGCCCAGCAAAAGCAGGAAAGAGAACGAATCCAGTCAGTCTATGCAGAGAACCAGAGCCTGCCACAGCTGGATTTTACCATGAGCTACAATACTGCGGGTCTCGACGGCATACGCGATGATGCCTTCGATGGTGCTCTAACTGATGACCATGAATCCTGGTATGCGGGGCTGGAATTCAGCAGTCCCCTTTTGGGGAACAAGAAGGCCAAAAGCCAATACAACGTGGCAAAACTGCGCCAGCATCAAGCTAATCTGGAGGTGGCCTCCGTACAGCGCAATCTGGCCAATGATCTCAGTACCAAAATTATGAGGCTGCGCAGTGCGGCGGAACAACTGAAAATCAGGACCGTTGAAGTCAAAAGCAGGCAAAAACTGCTGAATATTGAGATGGAGCGCCTGCGCGCTGGCAAGAGTTCTATTCGTGAGGTGTTGGATCAGGAGGAGGACCTGATCGAATATCAGCGCAACTATGTATCCAGCGTCGTGGAGTTAAAACTTGCGGAGGCGGTAGTGGAGCTGGCGGAAGGTCGGTTAATGGAGAGATACAACATTAAATTGTCTCGCGATGAGATTAAACTGCTCCAGCGTTGACTCATTCACCCGTATACGTGTTACACAGTTACAACCCGTACTTAAATGATATAGGTAGTCCATGAGTAAAATTTATTTGACGCTGATAGGTCTGGCAGTGTTGCTGTCAGAGGTGAGTGTCGCGTCAGGGCGGTTTGACGGTGTAACCAAACCGATATCAGACCTGGATCTCAGCGTATCGGTTGACGGGGTCGTACATCAGTTGTTTGTTTCAGAGGGGCAGCATGTCAAAAAGGGGGAGCCACTACTACGACTGGACGATCGGCTGCAAGCATTTGAAGCTCGGCTTAGAAAGCAGATCCTGAATGACAAGGCTCGCTATGAGTCAAGTAAATACAATCGGGACATCGTTGAATCCTTGTTGAAATCTGCCAGAGAGCTGCAGAAGTCCACAGGTTCTGTGAGTAATGAAGAAGTGATGCGGCTGGACATGCAGTTCAACACAGTAGCGGGTGAGGTCCGGGCGATGGAGCAAGCCAAGAAGCGAGAGAAGCTCGAATATGACGCTGCTCAAGCTGAATTGGAGCGGCATACCCTGGTTTCCCCGATAGACGGGATAGTTACGGAAGTTCTGCTCGATGTGGGTGAGTGGGCTCAGTCTGGTGAAGTAGTCATCAAGGTGGTGGATCCTTCCTCGTGCTTTTTGGAGGTTAATATTGAAGAGCGTCAAGTCAGGCATTTGCAGGAGCTGGACGCCGTACCCGTATTCGTCAGTGCAGGAGATAGGACGCTTGAGAAATCAGGCAAAGTTGTCTTTGTTTCACCCGTGGCGGATCAGGCAAGTGGGTTAGTTCGAGTTAAGCTGCGATTTGAAAACCTGGAGAGAGATGTATGGCCAGGTATGCCAGCCAGTATCGAATTTGGACTTGACGAAACTGACATGGATGCAGCGATGGGGGAGTTCTATGAGCCTACCACAAGCTCCAGTAATCGATAGTCGGACTTTAAGGTTATGCCACTGACAGCCTCACAGCCCCAAGAGCGAACCGTCGATGGACGTACAGTACTGGTTGAACTCAGGTCATTAAGGCGGTTTAGCGGCGAAGAGCAGATATTTTGGGGGCGATTTACGTCTCTTGTGGCGCAGCTCTGTCATTCACCCATCGCTCTTTCTATCGTTGTTTTAGACAACGGCCAGCTGATGTCTAAAGCTACTTTCGGTCTGCCCGAGGGTGGCACCGAATTAGAGTCGACATTGTTAAGCCAGATTTCCAGGCTGGCCGGGCGAGCCGACGTCAATGGCTTTGCTCATGAGCGTGCGGGTCTAAACGTTCAGGGGATGGTTCAGCCCACTCTGCTGGTGTCCCAGGTGGAAAGCCATGAGACGGCTCAGCGCCAGGCGTTGGCTCTGGTCGTGGATCGAGCTAACTCGCAACAGTTTAACGAAACCATTGTGCGAACTCAGTTGGTCGCTGACATCCCCGCGGCGTACGAGCGACATAATCGAGACAGGTCAGAGGTTGCAGGGCACTCTGATACCCATTCGTTACTGGCCACGGTATTGGATGTGCAGGCGCTTGTCCAACAACATCATCGCTATAAGGCGGCGGCTATTGCATTGGTAAACGAGCTGGCTGCGAGATTCGGTTGCTCCCAAGTCAGCCTGGGCTGGAAAAACGATGAGTATATGCTGCTTGCGGCTATCAGCCATCTGGAGCGATTTGAGCGGGGGACGGACGCGGCCAAGTGTCTGGAGGCCATATTCGAAGAGTCTGGCGATCAGGACGCTGAGTTGGTCTGGCCGGACGACAGTGAAGGCGATTCAATACTGGTGGCACATGAGGCCTACGCCAGAGTCAGCGGGGCTTATCAACTGGTTTCCCTGCCTCTGCGCGATCACGATGGTCCTGTGGGGGTGGTTACCCTGGAGCGCTTGGAACATCCGTTTACAAACAGCGAATTGAGCGCACTTCGACTGCTGACCAGTCAGGTACAACCCTGGTTGTCGGCCCTTGAATCGAAGGATTTGTGGTTTGGGCGGAAATTACTCCGATGGGGGCGTGACAAACTGTCTGTTTGGCTTGGTGTAGAGCATACCCTGGCCAAGTTTTCGGCCTTGCTGGCGGCGCTTCTTGTACTCTATGTGGCGCTTGGCACATGGACCTATCGGGTCGAAGTGCCGGCCTCGCTGGACACTGACAATACAGCATATTTGTCGGCACCATTTGACAGTTATGTTCACAAAGTCAGTGCACATTCGGGTGACCAGGTTGCAGCGGGTGACCCCCTTGTGGTGCTGGATACTGAAGAGCTTTTGCTCAAGGAGTCAGAGGCTCGGGCCGATGTCAATCGGTACTCACGAGAGGCGGAAAAGGCACGTGCCAAAAGAGCCATGGCTGACATGAGGATCGCAATGGCTCGTTCCGAGCAAGCTCAATCCACATTAGAGAGAGTCCGTTACTACTTAAATCAGGCGACCATCAAAGCACCGTTCGAAGGAATTATCGTAGAGGGGGATAAGGATGAACTGCTGGGGGCACCTGTCACCAAAGGAGATCTGATCTTCAAAATCGTCCAAATATCCGACTTGTATATAAAAATGCGTCTCAGCGAGAGGGACGTGGATGAAATACAGGTTGGAGACCTGGGGGAATTAGCGCTTTTGAGTCGCCCGGAAGAGACCATTGCTATACAGGTTCAGCAAGTGATACCCGTCGCGGAAGTAGAGTCAATGGAGGGAAATGTCTTTATTGTCAGGGCAACTTTTGTCGACGGCACTCAGGATTGGTGGCGTCCGGGTATGAGTGGCTTAGCCAAAATTGATGTGGGTGAGAGGAATATTTTCTGGATACTGACCCACCGCACTTCAGATTTTCTGCGCATGTATTTCTGGTGGTAATGCATGAGCGGCAGCGTTTTCAGTGAATCCTGGCATCGGGTTGCTGGCATTCATGTGGGCTTGGCGTCCAAAGTTGAAGTGCACAAGCAGCTTTTTCGAGGGCGCCAGTGGTATGTCTTAAAAGACCCGTTTAACAATCGTTTTTCCAGAATCACGCCTGAGGCCTATAATTTCGTGATGCGCCTGACACCGGAAAAAACGGTAGAACAGGTCTGGGAGCATTGCCTTGAACTGTTTCCTTCGACCGCACCCGGGCAGGAAGAAGTTATTCAATTGTTGAGCCAACTTCAGGCGGCCAATTTACTCTACTTTAAGAACGCCCCAGACAGCCAGAGAATCTTTGAACGGTATCAGAAGCAACAACGGCGCGAGCTGCGTGGCAAGCTCTTGTCGTTTCTGTTTATTCGAATACCGCTGTGGAATCCCGAGTCGCTACTGCGAAAAATAGAACCATTCATAAGAATGGTTTTCAGTGTGTTTGGAGCGATTGTCTGGTTATTGGTGATCTTGCTCGGTGCAAATGCCGTAGCCGAGAATTTTTCGTCTGTTGCAGAGCAAACCCAGGGTCTGTTGGCGCCGGGCAATCTGATTTGGCTGTATCTGGCGCTGGTGTTCTTGAAGCTGGTGCACGAAGCTGGCCACGCACTTATGTGCAAACGTTTTGGTGGCGAAGTCCATACCATGGGAGTGATGTTGCTGATATTCACCCCATTACCTTATATGGATGCCTCCTCAAGCTGGGGATTTCGTAATCGATGGCATCGAGCCCTGGTTGGTGCCGCGGGCATGATCACGGAGCTGTTCATTGCCGCGTTGGCGGCTTTAGTATGGGCGAAAACCGGTGAAGGCACCTTACATAGCCTGGCTTTTAATATGATGGTGATTGGTTCCATCTCCAGCCTGTTGTTTAACGGTAATCCGCTATTGCGTTTCGACGCGTATTTCATCCTCTCTGATGTCTTGGAAATTCCCAACCTTTACCAGCGAGCCCAGAAGCAATGGATCCACTGGATCGAGAAATATCTGTTTCGCAGCATCAATCTCGTGCCTCCAGCCTATTCCCGTGTTGAAGCTTTCTGGTTGGCCAGCTACGGCGCGTTGAGTACTGTCTACCGCCTGCTTGTGGTGCTGGCGATTACGTTATTTGTCGCGGATCAATGGTTCTTGCTTGGAATTCTGATGGCAATCATCAGTATTTCAATTTGGATAATCAAGCCGATTATCGACATCATTCGATATCTTTTTGTCAGCACCAAGTTGGGTAGAAACCGCCCCTGGGCTCAGTTTCTGACACTCTCTGCACTATCGATGTTGCTCTTGGTGCTAACAGTGATTCCCTTTCCGCACTCTATCAGGGCGCCAGGAATCATCGAATCTGAGCATTTCACCAACGTCTATACATCGACAGCCGGTTATTTGGAACGCATCCGTGTTGAAAGTGGTCGGAGTGTAGAGAAGGGTGATGTACTGATCGAATTTATCAACACTGAGCTTGATCTTGATATACGTACTACCCGTTATCAAATTTTGGAAACGCAAGCATTAGTGAGCCAGGCGAGAAACCGGATTATTGCTGACATCGCGCCTGCCCGAGCACGTTTAAGTTTGCTTAAAGAAAAGCTTGCCGGTTTGGAGCAGCGACGCGAAGAGTTGACCGTCAGAGCCTCTTCTTCCGGCGTTTGGATCGCGCCCGAATTGTCGAGGCATCGTAATACGTGGTTTAAACGCCGCGCGGAACTGGGTGTCATTGTAGCGTCCGATGCCTACAATTTTACGGCGGTAGTGTCGCAAGAGCAGGCGTCTGATTTGTTTGGCTTCGACAATCTCAGTGGTGAAGTGAGACTTTGGGGGAGGACCAATCAGCCGATTACTGCCCCGGAAATTCAAGTGATACCCTATGAGCGCTGGGTGCTGCCTTCTGCAGTTTTAGGTTGGAGCGGTGGAGGGGATATCGCCGTTGTATCAACTGAGGACGGGAAGACGACAACCGAAGCTTTCTTCGAGGTCTCGGCAAAATTCCAGGACGATATCGAAGGTATGACCCTATATCATGGCTCTTCTGGAATTCTACAAATCTCTCTCCCCCCCAAGCCTCTGATCCAAAAGTGGTATATGGCGATTGAGCAGGTGTTACAGAAGCGTTATCGACTATGAGCAGTCTTGCCACCAGCTATCGCAGAACAAAAGTGCGTGACGATGAAGCACTCCCGTCCGGTGCGGACGGGCTGGCTCACGACATCATCGGATTTGTTCGGCGCAGTAGACCATCGGTGAGGATATGGATGCAGCAGGTGCAGGAAATCATACAGCGATCACAGGATGCCAGATCACTGACAGATGAGCAGCTCACTGCTCGGCTCAGCGCTCACCGCCACAGGCATAGAGTTAGCGACGGTCTTACGGATGAAATGTTGTTGGACGCGCTTGGTTGTATTGCCGAGGCTGCGGATCGAACGCTGGGCAAAAGGCCTTACCCGGTGCAACTGGTTGGTGCATTGGCTCTGCATCATAACTACGTGGCTGAAATGCTGCCGGGCGAAGGTAAGACGTTAACGGCATCGTTGGCAGGGGTGATGGCGGGTTGGCGGCGAGAACCCTGTCATATTATTACAGCCAATGACTATCTCGCTCAAAGGGACGCCGAATTGATGGCGGCACTGTACCATCGCTGCGGGGTATCCGTGGGTTGTGTGACCTTGGATCTGAAGGCAGAGCAGCGAGCCGAGAATTACTCTAAGGATGTGGTGTACGTCACCAGTAAGGAGTTGTTGGGCGATTTTCTGCGTGACCAAATGGTCCTAGATGGCGTCACTGATCCGGATCGGCGGCTCATTCGCAAGCTATCAACCGGGGGCGACGCAGATGAAAGCCGCATTACCATGCGAGGGCTGCATACCGCTATCGTGGATGAGGCCGATAGTGTGCTCGTAGACGATTCCACGACGCCTCTGATCATCTCTGTTCCGGGTAAAAATCGTTTGTTAAAGGATGCCGCACTGGCGGCCAAAGTCCTGGTGTCGGAGTTAAAACGGGATATTCACTATTTGGTCGATGATCGTCACAAAGTTGCAAGCCTGACGAACGCCGGTGTCTCTCAAATTGACGCTCTGACCGATCTGCTTCCACCTTTGTGGCAATCGAGCCAGCGTCGTCAGGAGCTGGTACGTCAGGCGATCAGCGCCAGGGAGTTTTATCATCGTAATCGGCAGTATGCGGTAGTGGATGGTGAGGTTGTCATTGTCGATGAGAAAACCGGCCGCTTACAACCTGGTCGCAGCTGGAGTTACGGCCTTCATCAAGCTGTTGAAGCAAAAGAGGAGGTAGAGCTTTCTGATCCGGCCGAAACCCACGCACGTTTGAGCTTCCAACGCTTTTTTAGAAAGTATCAACGCCTGTCGGGAATGAGTGGCACCTTACAGGGAACCGCTCAGGAGCTATGGAGGGTTTATCGGCTGCCGGTTGTCAAAATTCCCCCAAGAGTGCCTTTACAGCGCAAGGTGCTGCCAGCTTGTCTGTTCTTCAGTAAGGAGGAGAAGTGGAATCAAGTGGTTGATTCTGTCAGCCAGCACCAGCGTACGGGGAGACCGGTGTTAGTGGGGACGCGCAGTATTGTGGAGAGCGAATTTCTTGCGCAGCGACTGGAAGAGATTGATATCCCATGCAACGTATTAAATGCGCTGCACCATGAGGAAGAGGCGCGTATCGTTGAGCTGGCAGGGCAACGGGGGCGTGTTACTATCGCAACAAACATGGCGGGTAGAGGTACCGATATCCTGCTGGGTGAAGGCGTGGCCCACCAGGGAGGGTTACATGTCATTGCAACCGAACTGCATGAGTCCCAGCGAGTAGACTGGCAGCTGTTTGGGCGCTGTGGGAGACAGGGAGAGCCTGGCAGTGCTCAATCGATGGTGTCTATAGAGGATGATGTTATCTCGCAGTACACCCCGCGTTGGCTGCAGCGGGTCGTGCAGATGGCCTTTACCGCCCGTTTCGGCAGATTGTTTGCCGGTTGGGTCTATGCCAGGGCTCAGCGAAAGGCCGAGCGCTATGCCTACCGCATGAGAAACCGGATGCTTCAGCAGGACTTTCTGCTCAGTGACTCCCTTTCATTTACCGGATTTGGAAGTCATTCGCGGTCGCGCTCGGACGGCGAGTCAATCTGAAGCTCGATACCGAGCGACATGAAGAAGCAGTACCCCCCCATAAGGAGAAATAAAGTGATAGTAATTACACACTCCGGCTGTAGTTGTCTGTCCGCCCTCCCTGCCGAAGACTGCCTCGTCTCTATAAGCCGAACCTATATATAGGAAGCAATATGGGGCGCGGCCAGAAATGACCATTCTGTCTTCGCTTTTCTGGCCTAACCTGTACTCTTGACGCCATCCGCACTTACGCCAGGCCCCGTGAGCTCTGGGCTTGACCAGTTTATAAATAGATTTGAATTAGTGGTTGACTCCCCTTGTCAAGCTCTATAGAATTCCGCTTCCTTTTTTGGCGTCTGCCAGAAGGGGTTAGTAGGGTCGCAATGAAACGCGGCTCTGGTTCTTTGAAGATTTTTGGAGTTTGGTTCACATGCAGAATCAACGCATTCGGATTCGCCTTAAGGCTTTCGATCACAAGCTCATCGATACTTCCACCCAGGAGATCGTTGAGACCGCTAAGCGTACAGGCGCCCAGGTGCGCGGCCCTATCCCGCTGCCGACTCGTAAGGAGCGTTTCACCGTTCTGGTTTCTCCGCACGTTAACAAAGACGCGCGTGACCAGTACGAAATCCGCACTCATAAGCGTTTGCTTGATATCGTTGAGCCAACTGAAAAGACTGTTGATGCACTGATGAAGCTGGATTTGGCTGCAGGTGTTGAGGTTCAGATCAGTCTTGGCTGATCTACTTTAAGGTTTTAACAACGGGTTTTCGAAAGAAGATTCAAGTTTACATACAATTTGTGCCGATGCCTGATTAAATTCAGGTTTGTGTAACGCTCTGAAATGGGCGGCCATAGCGGGTAAAAGCCCCGTACACTGATGAGGTTAAAGAAATGACGATTGGTATAGTCGGTCGTAAAAGCGGTATGACCCGCGTTTTCACCGAAGAAGGTGTATCCCTTCCTGTATCTGTGATTGAGGTTGAGCCCAATCGCATCACCCAGGTCAAGAGCGAAGATACCGACGGTTACAGTGCTGTACAGGTAACTGCAGGTTCTCGTCGTGCCTCCCGAGTGACCAAGTCTCAAGCAGGTCACTTTGCCAAAGCATCCACCGAAGCCGGTCGCGGCGTTTGGGAACTGCGCAACAACGAAGGCGAAGCTTTCGAAGTTGGTGGCGAAATCACTGTTGCTGCTTTCGAGGCAGGTCAACTCGTAGATGTTACTGGTACTTCCAAAGGTAAAGGATTTGCCGGTGGCGTTAAGCGTTGGAACTTCCACATGCAAGACGCAACTCACGGTAACTCTATTTCTCACCGTGCTCCCGGTTCTATTGGTCAGTGTCAGACCCCAGGTCGTGTGTTCAAAGGCAAGAAAATGGCCGGACACATGGGTGCTGAGCAAGTCACTGTTCAGAATCTGGAAATTGTTCGCGTCGACGCTGAACGTAATCTGTTGCTGGTTAAAGGTGCTATCCCCGGTGCTCCCGGTGGTGATGTCATCATTCGTCCAGCTGTTAAGAAGCGCAACGCGTAAGCATCGAGGGTTTCGACGATGGATTTGAATATTGCAACTCCCGAAGGCGCCAAAGGTACAGTTTCTGTATCTGACGTTGCGTTCGGAAAAGAGTTTAACCAGGACCTGGTTCACCAGGCAGTGACTGCCTACCTGGCAGGCGCTCGTCAGGGCACCAAGGCCCAGAAGAACCGCTCTGCGGTTTCCGGCGGTGGCAAGAAGCCATGGCGCCAGAAGGGTACTGGCCGCGCTCGTGCCGGTACTATCCGCAGCCCCCTGTGGCGCACCGGTGGCGTAACCTTCGCCGCTCAGCCTCGCGACCACGCTCAGAAGCTGAACAAGAAAATGTACCGCGCTGCCCTGCGCTGCATTCTGTCTGAACTGAACCGTCAGGAGCGTCTGGTTGTTGTTGAGAACTTCGATATCGAAGCTCCAAAAACCAAGTCTCTGGTTCAGCAGCTGGCTCAGTACGACCTGAAAGACGCGCTGATCGTTTCTGAAGAAGTTAGCGAAAACCTGTACCTGGCCTCGCGCAACCTGCACAAGGTTGACGTTCGCGACGTTCAGGGTGTAGATCCCGTTAGCCTGATTCGCTTCGACAAGGTTGTAGTGACCGTACCTGCTCTGAAAAAGTTTGAGGAGATCCTGGGATGAGTCAAGAACGCCTGTACAAAGTGTTGTTAGGTCCTGTGATTTCTGAAAAAGCCGCTATTGCTGGTGATGCCAGCAACCAGGTTGTTTTCAAAGTGGTTCGCGATGCGGCCAAGCAGGAAGTTAAAGCGGCAGTTGAAAAACTGTTCGACGTTAAAGTGGAAGACGTACGTACTCTGCTGGTCAAGGGTAAAACCAAGCGCACCCGTCATGGTATGGGCAAGCGCAGTGACTGGAAAAAAGCCTACGTTCGTCTGGCCGAAGGTCAAGAAATTGACTTCACGGTAGCGGAATAAGGGGATCGTTGCGATGGCTATTGTAAAACGTAAACCAACATCTCCGGGTCGCCGCTTCGTTGTAAGTGTTGTCAATCCGGACCTGCACAAAGGTGCTCCTTACGCTCCTCTTCTGGAAAAGAAGAGCAAGAGCGGTGGCCGTAACAACAACGGTCGTATCACCACCCGTCACATCGGTGGTGGTCACAAGCAGCACTATCGTGTAATCGACTTCAAGCGTAACAAGGACGGCATTCCTGCAAAGGTTGAGCGTCTGGAATACGATCCAAACCGCAGCGCTAACATCGCTCTGGTTTGCTACCTCGACGGTGAGCGTCGCTACATTATCGCCCCTAAAGGCGTTAAAGCTGGTGACATGATCGAGTCTGGTGATTCCGCGGCCATCAAGCCCGGTAACACTCTGCCGATCCGCAACATCCCTGTGGGTAGTGTGATTCACTGCATTGAACTGAAGCCTGGCAAGGGTGCTCAAATCGCACGTTCCGCCGGTACTTCCGCTCAATTGGTGGCGCGTGAAGGTCAGTACGCAACCCTGCGTCTGCGTTCTGGCGAAATGCGTAAAGTACTCAGTGAGTGTCGTGCAACTCTGGGCGAAGTGTCCAACAGTGAGCACAGCCTGCGTTCTCTGGGTAAGGCTGGTGCATCTCGTTGGCGCGGTGTGCGCCCAACTGTTCGCGGTGTTGCTATGAACCCGGTAGATCACCCGCATGGTGGTGGTGAAGGTCGTACCTCTGGTGGCCGTCATCCCGTTTCTCCATGGGGTACTCCTACCAAGGGTGCTAAGACTCGCAAGAACAAGCGCACCGATAAGATGATTGTACGCCGTCGCGGTAAGAAGTAAGCGACTGGCTAACACTAGCTGAAGAGGAAAGTGCAGTGCCACGTTCACTGAAAAAAGGTCCCTTCATCGATCTTCATTTGATTAAGAAGGTCGAAACAGCGATCGAAAAAAATGACCGTCGTCCTATCAAGACTTGGTCTCGCCGCTCCATGATCATGCCTGAAATGGTCGGCTTGACTATCGCTGTGCACAACGGTCGTCAACATGTTCCCGTCTTGGTTAACGAAGAGATGGTTGGACATAAACTGGGCGAATTTGCTGCAACCCGTACCTATCGCGGTCACATTGCAGACAAGAAAGCCAAGAAGCGCTAAGAGGTCTAACGATGGAAGTATCAGCAAAATTACGCGGTGCTCAACTGTCGGCGCAAAAAGCGCGTCTGGTAGCCGATCAGATTCGTGGTAAACACGTTGAAGAGGCTCTGGACATCTTGGCTTTCAGCCCGAAGAAAGGTGCAGCGATTGTTAAGAAGGTGCTGGAGTCTGCAATTGCAAACGCCGAGCACAATGAAGGCGCTGATGTAGATGAGTTGACTGTGTCAACCATCTTCGTAGATGAGGGTCTGACGATGAAGCGTATCAGACCACGTGCAAAAGGACGCGCCGATCGCATCCTCAAGCGCACTTGTCACATCACCGTTAAAGTAGCCGATCAGTAAGAGACAGACGTTATGGGTCAGAAAGTACATCCGACAGGTATTCGTCTGGGCATCGTCAAAAAGCATACCTCTACCTGGTATGCCGGTAGTGATGAATACGCAGACAAGCTCTACACCGACCTGAAAGTACGTGAGTACATTGAAAAGCAGCTGGCGCACGCGTCAGTCAGTCGTGTAGAAATTGAGCGTCCGGCCAACACCGCACGCGTTACCATTCACACTGCCCGTCCCGGCATCGTGATTGGTAAAAAAGGTGAAGATGTGGAAAAACTGCGTGCTGCTGTCAGCAAGCAGATGGGCGTACCCGTCCACATCAACATCGAAGAAATCCGCAAGCCTGATCTGGATGCAGCTCTGGTAGCGCAAAGCGTTGCTCAACAGCTTGAGCGTCGTGTTATGTTCCGTCGTGCCATGAAGCGCGCGGTACAGAACGCTATGCGTCAGGGCGCAGAAGGAATCAAAATCCAGGTAAGTGGTCGTCTGGGTGGCGCGGAAATTGCGCGCACCGAATGGTACCGTGAAGGCCGTGTGCCTCTGCACACTTTGCGTGCCGACATCGATTACGCCACCGCTGAAGGTCTCACCACCTACGGCATCATCGGCGTGAAAGTTTGGATTTTCAAAGGCGAAGTAATTGGCGGCATCGACGCTGTTGAAGAAAAGCCCAAGAAGAAAAAAGGCTCAAAGTAAGGGGTACGCAAAATGCTGCAACCGAAGCGTACAAAGTTTCGCAAGCAACAAAAAGGCCGTAACCGCGGTCTGGCCCATCGTGGCTCCAAGGTTAGCTTTGGCGAATTTGGCTTAAAAGCAAATGCCCGTGGTCGCATCACTGCCCGTCAGATCGAAGCGGCTCGTCGTGCGATGACTCGTCACATTAAGCGTGGTGGTAAAATCTGGATTCGTGTGTTTCCGGACAAGCCAATCACCAGTAAGCCTCTGGAAGTTCGTCAGGGTAAAGGTAAGGGTAACGTTGAATACTGGGTAGCCCAGATTCAGCCAGGCAAGGTTCTGTACGAGATGGAAGGTGTCTCTGAAGAGCTGGCCCGCGAAGCATTCGCACTGGCCGCTGCCAAGTTACCATTAAGTACAACTTTCGTGAAACGTTCGGTGATGTGATGAAGGCTCAAGAACTCCGCGAAAAATCTGTTGAAGAGCTGAATGCTGAGTTGCTGAAGCAGCTGGAAGAACAGTTCAAGCTGCGCATGCAGGCTTCTACTGGCCAGTTGAATCAGACCCACCTGCTCAAGCAGACTCGTCGCGATATTGCTCGTATTAAAACAGTGCTGAATCAAAAGGCAGGTGAGTAACAATGGCAGACAAGTTAGTACGTCAGATGACCGGTAAGGTCGTGAGTGACAAGATGGACAAAACCATCACTGTCCTGATCGAGCGCCGTGTTAAGCACCCGATTTATGGTAAGTACGTCAGTAAATCATCCAAGCTGAAAGCTCATGATGAAAAGAATGAGTGTAAGGCAGGTGATGTGGTAACCATCGAGGAATCACGTCCGCTGTCAAAGTCTAAGTCTTGGACCTTGGTTAAAATTGAAGAGCGTGCCACTGAGATCTAAATCTCATTGGTGTGCTGAGAGTTTCGGAGACGGACGATGATTCAAGCGCAATCCTACTTGGATGTGGCAGACAACAGTGGTGCCCGCCGCGTTATGTGCATTAAGGTGCTCGGCGGTTCGCATCGTCGTTACGCTGCCGTAGGCGACATTATTAAGGTGACCGTTAAGGAAGCCATCCCTCGCGGTAAAGTGAAAAAAGGTCAGGTCATGAAGGCCGTGGTTGTACGCACTAAAAAAGGTGTGCGTCGCCAGGACGGATCTCTGATCAAGTTCGACGATAACGCAGCCGTACTGCTGAACCAACAGGACGCTCCTGTCGGTACACGTATCTTCGGCCCTGTTACTCGTGAACTGCGTGGCGAGAAATTTATGAAGATCATCTCTCTGGCGCCAGAAGTTCTGTAAGCCAGAGCTTTTGTAACCAGTAGAGAGTTGAGGACAGGTTATGCGTAAGATCAAACGTGATGACGAAGTGATTGTGATCGCAGGTCGCGATAAGGGCAAGCGCGGTAAGGTAGTTAGTGTGCTTGCTGACGATCGCTTACTCGTGTCTGGTGTTCACATGATCAAAAAACACCAAAAACCAAACCCGCAATTGGGTGTGGCCGGCGGAATCGTGGAGAAAGAAGCTCCGATTCAGGTTTCCAATGTTGCTATTTTCAACAGTGCAACTGGCAAAGCTGATCGTGTTGGTTTCAAGATCCTGGAAGACGGCACCAAAGTGCGAGTTTTCAAATCCAACGGCGAAGCCGTAGACGCGTAACGTAATTAGCTGTCCCAAAAGCTAATAATTACGCAGTGTTTAACGGTAAAAGCAGACGGTAATTAGAAATGGCTAAGTTGAAAGAACTTTACCAAGGCGAACTCCGTGCTCAGCTGAAAGAAGAGCTGAAGCTGGAGAACGTTATGGAAGTGCCAAAAATCACCAAAATCACCCTGAACATGGGTGTCGGTGAGGCAATCGGTGACAAGAAGGTGCTGGAAAGCGCCGTTGGTGATCTGGAAAAAATCACCGGCCAGAAGGCTGTCGTCACCAAGGCTCGCAAATCCATTGCGGGTTTTAAAGTACGTGAAGGTTGGCCGATCGGTGCCAAGGTAACTCTGCGCTCTGATCGCATGTACGAGTTCCTGGAGCGTCTGATCAGCATCGCCATCCCACGTGTCCGCGACTTCCGCGGCATCAGCCCCAAGCAGTTTGACGGGCGCGGTAACTTCTCTATGGGTGTAACCGAGCAGATCATCTTCCCCGAGATTGACTACGACAAAGTAGACAAGCTGCGTGGACTGGACATCTGCATCACGACAACTGCTCGCAACAACGAGGAAGGCCTGGCGCTGCTGAAAGCGTTCAACTTCCCGTTCAAAGGCTGAGGAAACGGATCATGGCTAAGAAATCTATGATTGCACGTGAAGCAAAGCGTGCAAATGCAGTTGCAAAGTTCGCCGCCAAGCGTGAAGCGCTGAAGGCGATCATTGCCAACCCCGAATCTTCCGAAGACGAAGTGTGGGAAGCTCAGGTCAAGCTGCAGAAGCTGCCTCGTGACGCCAGCCCTGTTCGTCAGCAGCGTCGTTGTCGCATCACCGGTCGTCCTCACGCGGTTTACCGCAAGTTCGGCCTCTGCCGTAACAAGCTGCGTGAAGCGGCTATGCGCGGTGATGTCCCTGGTCTGGTTAAGGCCAGCTGGTAAGCTTTTTTAGGAGCAGAATCTTATGAGTATGCAAGATCCGTTGGCAGATATGCTGACCCGCATCCGCAACGCTCAGATGGTTGGTAAGGTTGATGCAACCATGCCTTCTTCCAAGCTGAAAGTTAACGTTGCGAAAGTTCTTCTCGAAGAAGGTTACGTAGCGGGCTACAGCGTGAGCGAAGATGCTCAGCCTCAGCTGACCATTGAGCTCAAGTACTTTGAGGGCAAGCCGGTAATCGCCGAGCTTGACCGCGTAAGCCGTCCAGGCCTGCGTAACTATGCTGGTAAAGATGGCTTGCCATCTGTACGTGGTGGTCTGGGTATCGCCATCGTTTCCACCAGTAAAGGTGTTATGACTGACCGTGCCGCTCGCGCCGCTGGCGTTGGTGGTGAGGTTCTCTGCACCGTTTTCTAATTCGAATTGGCCGCCTCGTGCGGCCAATTTGGGTTATGCATTATTAACAACGTTGTTTTAACGGGAATTCGTTATGTCACGAGTTGCAAATAGTCCGGTTGAAGTGCCAGCTGGTGTAACTGTAACCCTGAGCGGTCAGGAAATCACAGTTAAAGGCAGCAATGGTACATTGGCCCATACCATCCACAGCAGTGTAGAAGTTGCTCAGAACGACAATGTTCTGAACGTCTCTGCTCGTGATGGCGCCAAGCAGTCTCGCGCATTGGCAGGCACCACGCGTGCTCTGGTAAACAACATGGTTGTCGGCGCTTCTCAGGGTTTTGAGAAGAAGCTGGTCCTCAACGGTGTTGGTTATCGTGCTAAAGCTGCGGGCAAATCTGTAGACCTGACTCTGGGTTTCTCCCACCCGGTTATTTATGACCTTCCTGAAGGCGTAAAAGCTGAGACCCCTAGTCAGACCGAGATCGTACTGAAGAGCGCTGATAAGCAGCTGCTCGGTCAGGTAGCCGCGGAGATCCGCGCATTCCGTCCACCAGAGCCTTATAAGGGCAAGGGTGTTCGCTACGCTGACGAATACGTACGTCGTAAAGAAGCTAAGAAGAAGTAAGTAGGGCATAGGTCATGAACGTAAAAAAACAATCTCGTTTGCGTCGTGCGCGTCGTGCTCGTGCCAAGATGAGTGAGCTGGGCGTAACTCGCCTGTGCGTCAATCGCACTCCTCGCCACATCTATGCACAGATCATCGCTGCCGACTCCAAAGTAGTGGCTAGCGCCTCTACTCTGGATAAAGAACTGCGTGACGGTAAGACCGGCAACAAAGAAGCTGCCGCTGCTGTTGGTAAGCTGATTGCTGAGCGCGCCAAGGCCGCCGGTGTCTCCGAAGTGGCTTTCGATCGTAGTGGTTTCAAGTACCACGGTCGTGTTCAGGCTCTGGCTGACGCTGCTCGCGAAGCTGGTTTGGAATTCTAAAGGTTGAGATATGGCTTTTAACAAGAAAGAAGAACGTAACGACGAAGGCTTCCAGGAGAAGCTGGTTCAAGTTAACCGCGTTGCCAAGACCGTTAAAGGTGGCCGTATCTTTACCTTTACTGCACTGACTGTTGTTGGTGATGGTAACGGTAAGGTTGGTTTCGGTCGCGGTAAGGCACGCGAAGTACCAGCTGCTATCCAAAAGGCAATGGAATCCGCTCGTCGCAATATGATCGACGTTGAACTGAACGGTGACACCATTCAGTACCCAACCACCGGTCGTCACAGTGGCTCCAAGGTTTACATGCAGCCCGCTTCCCAGGGTACTGGTGTTATTGCCGGTGGTGCAATGCGCTCTGTATTCGAAATGGCCGGCGTTCAGAACGTTCTGGCCAAGTGCTACGGTTCCACCAACCCTATTAACGTGGTTCGTGCGACCTTCCAGGCACTGAAGGAAATGGCTTCCCCGGAATCCGTGGCAGCCAAGCGTGGTAAAAGCGTTGAGGATATCCTGGGTTAATAGAGCTGCTGGCAGCTCAGCCCAAAACATATACAGTTGGATAGCACCATGGCTAAGAAAACCGTTAAAGTGACCCTGCTGAAAAGCACAAGCGGTCGCTTGAAAAATCATCAAGCTTGCGTCGCGGGTCTGGGCCTGCGCCGCATCGGTCACACTGTTGAAGTAGAAGATACTCCTTCAACTCGTGGCATGATTAACAAAGTTAACTATCTGGTTAAGGTAGAGGGAGAGTAAGATGCGTCTGAATACTCTGAGTCCTGCACCTGGCCGCACTCAAGACAAGAAGCGCGTTGGTCGCGGTATTGGTAGCGGTGTTGGTAAAACTGCCGGTCGCGGTCACAAGGGTCTGAAGTCCCGCTCCGGCGGCAGCGTCAAGCCCGGTTTCGAAGGCGGTCAGATGCCTTTGCAGAAGCGTCTGCCCAAGTACGGTTTTACTTCCCGTATTGGTCGCGTGACTGCCGAGGTTCGTTTGGCAGAACTGAACAACATCGATGCAGAAGTGATCGATCTGGAAGCTCTGAAGCAGGCTGATATTATCAATATCAACATGAAGCGTGCTAAGATTTTCCTGTCCGGTGAACTGACCAAAGCCGTGACCGTAAAAGGTCTGGCTGTGACCAAGGGCGCCAAGGCTGCCATTGAAGCAGCTGGCGGCAAAGTCGAAGAATAAGCGGTCGAGTTACTAGTCGCGGTTGTCCGCTGCTGGCTGGACGACCGCAGCTTTCGGCTACTGACTAACGACTAACTATTTAGAGACTTTTTTATGGCAACCCCTGGAAATCTGCCATTAGGGAACCAAAAAGGATTAGGCGAGCTGTGGGCTCGCCTTCGTTTTCTATTTCTGGCCATTGTTGTCTACCGTATAGGAACGCACATTCCTGTACCGGGCATTGATCCGGAGCGTTTGGCAACATTGTTTAATCAGAACCAGGGCACCATTCTGGGTCTGTTTAACATGTTTTCGGGTGGCGCACTCGAGCGCATGAGTATCCTGGCCTTGGGCATCATGCCCTATATTTCGGCCTCGATTATCATGCAGCTGATGTCGGCGGTTACGCCTTCATTGGAGCAGCTGAAGAAAGAAGGTGACGCCGGTCGCCGCAAAATCAACCAGTACACCCGTTACTTGACGGTGTTGCTGGCACTGGTGCAGGGCACTGGTATGGCCGTGGGTTTCTCCGGTCAGGCGTATATGACCGGCCTTGGCTTCTACTTTGTGGCAGTGACCTCGTTGGTAACCGGCGCCGTCTTTATGATGTGGCTGGGTGAGCAAGTGACGGAGCGCGGTATTGGTAACGGCATCTCGATGCTGATTTTCGCCGGTATCGTGGCGGGTCTGCCCAGTGCTGTGGGCCAGGCATTTGAAAGCGCCCGTCAGGGTGATCTTCATATCCTGCTGTTGTTGGGTATTACGTTCCTGGCCATTGCCGTCATCTGGCTGGTGGTGCGTATGGAGCGTGGTCAGCGTCGCATCACAGTGAACTACGCCAAGCGCCAACAGGGTAAAAAGGTATTTGCCGCACAAAGCAGCCACCTGCCCCTGAAAGTGAACATGGCCGGTGTAATCCCGGCGATTTTCGCCAGTAGTATCCTGCTGTTCCCTGCTTCTATTGCGCAGTGGTTCGGTCAGGGAGGCGAAGGTCTCGGCAGCGAGATATTGCAGGAGTTGGCCCTGGCGATTGGCCCTGGCCAGCCACTCAACTTTATCCTGTTTGCGGCCCTGATTGTGTTTTTCTGCTTCTTCTATACGGCGTTGATGTTTAACCCCAACGAAGTGGCCGATAACCTGAAAAAGTCCGGTGCTTATATCCCTGGTATTCGCCCCGGTGAGCAGTCTGCCAAATATATCGATACGGTACTGACCCGCCTGACGGTGGTTGGCGCCATCTATATTGCGGCCGTCTGTCTGTTACCGCAGTTCCTGGTAGTGGCTACGAATGTGCCTTTCTACCTGGGCGGTACGTCACTGCTGATTGTGGTAGTGGTGGTGATGGACTTTATGTCCCAGGTGCAGTCGCACTTGATGTCACATCAGTATGATTCGCTGATGAAGAAAGCCAACCTCAAGGGCTATGGATCTGCGCGTTAATCGTGTATTATGCGCCGCCGCCGAGCTGAATTGAGCTGGTTGAACGAAAGAATACAGAGTTTGAAGGTGTAACATGAAAGTTCGTGCTTCAGTTAAGAAGATTTGCCGCAACTGTAAAGTTGTACGTCGCAAAGGTGTTCTGCGGGTTATCTGCAGCGCCGAGCCTCGTCACAAGCAGCGTCAAGGCTAAAAAGATTTGGTGATCTGCCCTCCTTGGGCAGGTCACCAGCCCCTGAAGTCGCTGTGGTTTCAACCTGATTTGCCCAGATCATTGAAAGGCGCATTTAGGTTGAAAGCGGCCAAGGGAAGGGGGCGTTGACTGTCGCCAGGTTGGAAACTTCCTGGCTATTGCTTTTTGAGCGCATTACCGCTATCCTTTCGCGCCTTTTTATGGTGTCGGGGGTGGCGTTTTGTCGCTGTCAACGCTGCAATTTGAGTTATACGTGGAGTAATCTGAATGGCCCGTATTGCTGGTGTCAACATACCAGATAACAAACATGCCGTTATCTCCCTGACCTATGTCTATGGGATCGGTCGCACTACTGCGAAACAAATCTGTGCCGCCACTGGCATCGCCGAGAGCACCAAGATTGGTGATCTGTCCGATGCGCAGATGGACGAGGTGCGTAACGAAGTCGCCAAGCTCTCTGTTGAGGGTGATCTGCGACGTGAAGTTTCCATGAGCATCAAGCGTTTGATGGACCTGGGCTGCTACCGCGGTCTGCGTCATCGTCGCAGCCTGCCTGCTCGTGGACAGCGTTCCAAGACTAACGCTCGCACCCGTAAGGGCCCGCGCAAGCCGATCAAGAAGTAAGTCTCCCGCACTGATTCGTCAGTAAACAGATTAAGAGACTTTCAATAGGTTAAGGTTAGGAAGAGTTGCTATGGCAAAGCCAAGTAAAACTACTAAGAAGAAGGTTAAAAAGACGGTTGTCGATGGTGTTGCACACATCCACGCCTCTTTTAACAACACGATCGTTACTATTACCGATCGTCAGGGTAACACCCTGAGCTGGGCGACCGCTGGTGGTTCCGGCTTCCGTGGTTCCCGTAAGTCCACTCCCTTTGCAGCCCAGGTTGCTGCAGAGCGCGCTGGCGAAGCAGCCAAGGACTACGGTCTGAAGAATCTGGACGTAGAAGTCAAGGGTCCAGGACCAGGTCGTGAGTCAGCTGTTCGTGCACTGAACAATGTTGGTTACAAAATCACCAACATTACCGACGTCACGCCGATTCCTCACAACGGCTGCCGTCCGCCGAAGAAACGTCGCGTATAAGGGGGCTTAGGAAATGGCACGTTATATTGGACCAACTTGTAAGCTGTCTCGTCGCGAAGGAACCGATCTGTTCCTGAAATCCGGCGCACGTCCGCTTGAGTCAAAGTGTAAAGCCGAAAACGCTCCTGGCATGCATGGTATCCGTCGCGGTCGTCTGTCCGACTACGGTGTACAGCTGCGTGAGAAGCAAAAGGTTCGTCGTACCTACGGTGTGCTTGAGAAGCAGTTCCGTGGTTACTATAAAGAAGCGGCCCGCCGTAAGGGTGCAACCGGTGAAAACCTGCTGCAACTGCTGGAGTGTCGTCTGGACAACGTGGTTTACCGCATGGGCTTTGGCGCGACTCGCGCGGAATCCCGTCAGCTGGTTTCCCACAAGTCCATCACTGTTAATGGAACGACCGTTAATATCGCCTCTTACCAGGTAAAAGCCGGTGACGTGGTTGCGGTTCGTGAAAAGGCCAAGAATCAGCTGCGTATTGCGCAGGCACTGACCATGGCCGGCCAGCGCGCTGATGTAGAGTGGGTTGATGTTAACACCGATAAGAAGGAAGGCACTTTCAAGCGCGTTCCGGATCGTGTTGACCTGCCAGCCGAGATCAACGAAAACCTGATCGTTGAACTTTACTCTAAGTAAGGGACTATTCACTAAAGGTGTGACTATGCAGAGTGCTGTAAACGAGTTTTTGACCCCGCGTCATATCGACGTTACTGAAAACGGCCCAACTCGCGCGAAAGTGGTTCTTGAGCCTCTCGAGCGTGGTTTCGGTCATACCCTTGGTAATGCGTTGCGTCGCATTCTCCTGTCTTCTATGCCCGGCTGCGCCGTGACAGAAGTGGAGATCGACGGTGTGTTGCACGAGTACAGTGCCATCGAAGGTGTGCAGGAAGACGTTATCGAAATCCTGCTGAACCTGAAGGGCGTTGCCGTGGTTATGCATGGCAAAGACCAGGCGGTACTGACTCTGAATAAGAAAGGCCCCGGTGCTGTTACTGCCGGTGACATTCAGGTTGATCACGAAGTTGAGATCAAGAATCCTGAGCACGTCATCGCCAACATCACTGGTGATGTAGAACTGAACATGAAGCTTACCGTTGCCCGTGGCCGCGGTTACCAGCCAGCTGATGCTCGTCGTAACGACGAGGAAGAGACTCGTGCCATTGGCCGTCTGCAGCTGGATGCTTCCTACAGTCCCGTCAAGCGCCTGGCTTACTCAGTCGACAGCGCCCGTGTTGAGCAACGCACAGACCTGGATAAACTGATCCTGGACCTGGAAACCAACGGTACCATCGATCCTGAAGAAGCGATTCGTCGCGCTGCTACCATCCTGCAGCAGCAGCTGGCGGTGTTCGTTGATCTGGAAGGCGAGAAAGAAGCCGAGCCGGAAGAGAAGGAAGAAGAGATCGATCCTGTACTGCTGCGCCCGGTTGACGATCTGGAGCTGACCGTTCGTTCTGCGAACTGTCTGAAGGCAGAAAACATCTACTACATCGGTGACCTGATTCAGCGTACCGAAGTAGAACTGCTGAAGACTCCGAATCTGGGTAAAAAGTCCCTTACCGAGATCAAAGACATCCTCGCTTCGCGTGGTCTGTCTCTCGGTATGCGTTTGGAGAACTGGCCACCCGCCAGCCTCGCAAACGACGACAAGTTAGCGTAAGTATTGAGACATAATTAATGCCGCCGCTTGGCACGAGACGTGTCTGGCAACAGAACCAACAGTGCCCGGCGGTGGTTGTTAACAAGAGCTATCGAGAACTTTGCGAAAAGTGCCCGATAGCCGGTTTGTAAGGATTTAGAGTTATGCGTCATCGTCATAGTGGCCGTCAACTGAATCGCAACAGCTCTCACCGTAAAGCCATGTTCAAAAACATGACTATTTCCCTGGTAGAGCACGAGCTGATCAAAACTACTCTGGCCAAGGCCAAAGAACTGCGTACCGTTGCAGAGCCCCTGATTACCCTGTCCAAAAAGGACAGCGTTGCTAATCGCCGTCTGGCGTTCAGCCGCCTGGGCAACAAATCTGCCGTTGGTAAGCTGTTCAACGAGCTGGGTCCTCGTTACGAGGGTCGTCCCGGTGGTTACATCCGCATTCTCAAGTGCGGTTACCGCTCCGGTGACAAAGCTCCGATGGCTTATGTAGAGCTGGTTGATCGTCCGGTTGCTGCGGAAGCTGTAGAAGAAGATTAATCGTCTTAGTCTTCTTCAGGAAAAGGCGCCTTAGGGCGCCTTTTTTGTACCTGTTGTTGAATCCCTCCTGAATCCGCTGATTCTATCCCGCCACGGCCTCTGTGAGTCTGTCCGTATTGTTTTCTGCATTGGGTTTCCAATCCAGCTCCGGACGCCAATTCATTGTGTAAATCCCCAAGGCCACATGCCTTCGAAAACTCGACCAAGCCCACGCCGAAGGCGTATCACTATAGCCGTGTTTAACGGGGTCGAGATGTATATAGTCAAGACATTGCTGGTATTCAGCATCGTCAGCAATTTCCTGCTCCAGTAGCTCTTTCTCCCAGAGTGGACCGCACTGATTCAATTGTTTCTCCACGTAAATCCTAACCAGCCGCCAGCGGGTGGGAAAATCCCGGTCACCCGCCGGGAGCTGCCAGATACAGTGAAGGTGGTCGGGCAGCACACATATAGCGTCCAGCCGAAACGGGCGCCTTCGCATGACTCCGCGAAATGCTCGCCTCAACAGGTTAACGTGGCCAGGTTCATTGAAAACTACCGAACGCTGGTGGGTGCAAAGAGTAAAAAGGTAGCGAGCACCAGGCTCAAACACACCGGGTTGGTTCATAACATCATCCTTGATATTTGATGGGTTCACCCGCCAGATAATCCACCTGTAGCTCTTGAGACGCAATCCCGAAAAAGTATGATTTTCGGAAATGAGCCAGAAGCAATGACAAGCCGCGATATTGCATACTATGCCAGTGGGAGAGGCGGTGGCACGATAACGGCAGGGTGGTAAACTAGCGAGCATTGCTTAACACCCTAGGAATGCACCATGATTGTACCCGTTGTTATGGCTGGAGGCTCAGGAACGAGACTGTGGCCAATGTCTCGCTCTCTCTACCCCAAGCAGTTTCTGCCTCTGGTTAATCAGACCTCCATGCTGCAGGATACCTGTGCCCGACTGGACGGTATGGAATCGGCTGCTCCGCTTGTCATCTGCGGGGAAGATCATCGTTTTACCGTCGCCGAACAGCTGCGTGAACTCGATGCCAGGCAGGCGGGTCGCATTGTGCTGGAACCGGCGGGGCGCAATACCGCCCCGGCGGTGGCGCTGGCAGCTTTGCAGGCCACCGCCGGTGGCGATAATGACCCTCTGCTATTGGTTCTCGCTGCAGACCATGTGATTACGGATGTGTCTGCCTTCCAGACATCCGTTGAGGCCGCTATTGCACATGCCCAAACCGGCAAACTGGTTACCTTTGGCATTGTGCCTACCGGGCCGGAAACGGGGTATGGCTATATCCGACAGGGTGAAGACTTGGGTGGAGCCTATCGCGTGGCAGAATTTGTCGAAAAGCCCAATCTCGAAACGGCCGAGAAGTACCTTGCAAGTGGCGATTTTGCGTGGAACAGTGGCATGTTCCTGTTTAAGGCCGGTCGCTATCTTGAGGAGCTCAAGGCCCATCGGCCCGATATTCTGGCAGCGTGTCAGGAGGCTATGGCGCAGGCGTCCGTCGATGCCGATTTCGTTCGCCCGGATAAAGATGCATTCCTGAACTGCCCCGATGATTCCATTGACTACGCCGTCATGGAAAAAACCTCGGATGCGGTAGTGGTGCCCATGGACTGTGGCTGGAGCGATGTGGGTTCCTGGTCCGCTCTGTGGGAAGTTTCTCCGAAGGATGGCAATGGCAACGCCTTAAGAGGCGATATCATCACTTACGATACTCACAATTGCTTTGTGCGCTCCGATTCCAAACTGGTTGCCACCGTGGGCCTAAAAGACATCGTGGTGGTGGAAAGTGACGATGCAATTATGGTGGCGGCAAAGGATCGCGTTCAGGAAGTCAAAAGGATTGTCGAAGCGTTAAAGAAGGAATCCCGCTCCGAAGCGCAACTGCATAGAAAAGTCTATCGCCCTTGGGGTTTCTACGATTCCATCGACAATGGCGAAAGATTTCAGGTCAAGCGCATTGTGGTGAAGCCTGGCGGCAAATTAAGTCTGCAGATGCACCATCACCGCGCCGAGCACTGGATTGTGGTCAGTGGTACTGCCAAGGTGACGCGCGGTGAGGAGACTTTTTTGGTCTCCGAGAATGAATCGACCTATATTCCATTAGGGGTAAAACATCGCTTGGAAAACCCTGGTACCATCGCTCTGGAGATGATTGAAGTGCAATCGGGCTCCTATCTGGGCGAAGACGATATTGTACGCTTTGAAGATACCTATGGTCGTGGCTAATGCCGTCTCTAGCGAAAAGTACTGCGTAAATTAACCCTGCCCGGGGACTGTTGATCAATACTGATGTCGACGATTTTCAGTCCCTGCGTGTTTAGGTGGTGTAGCCACTTTAATGCATCGTCGAAAGAGACCCCTTCCATCCAGACCCTGAGGTCTCCATTATTTTCCGGTTGTAAGCGTTTAATAGTCAGTTTAAAACGTTTGGCGGAGGAATTGACCAAGGTCAGCGGGCTCCCGCTGCTTTTAGTGGTCTGAGGACGCTGTTTTAGCGCTTTCACGGCGGCTTCCTGTGCCTGCAGCCAACCCAGCAGATCTCGCTCCTGCTGATACGCGCTCTGGGCATTGTCTCGGAATTCCATTGCCGGGAATATCAAGCCGTAGACCACCACCAATATCGCTAGAAACACCGACAATATCAGCAGTGCCATTCGGTCTCGCGATGGCAGAGACTGATATCTTGCCGTGGCCAGTTCGCGATAGGCTTGAATCTGACTCATGGCCGACCTCCCTTGATTTGTAATCTTCCTCGCACGCCCTTGGTGTCTTCGTTGGCAGACAGCAATTCGGCATCACTGCCCAGTGACTTCTGCAATTGGTCCAGTTGAGCAATGGAGCCCCCTTCAAGGTCCAGCAGCATCTGGCCGCGTTGTTGGTTGTACCTCAGGGATTTGAGTGTCAGTTGGTTTCTGAGTGGTTTCCATTGGCCCACAAACCGATTCAGCAAGCGCACAAAGCCTTCGTCAGCGGGTGTTGCGCCTCGCAAGTGATTTCGTGTTTGGGTACGAATATTGATTATGCGTTTGTCAGCGGGAAAATAGTTTCGGTACACAGACTCATTCTGAGCCTGGAGCTTATCGGCCTGTTGTTGAAAGTACCAGCCGCTGCCCCAGAGATACGCAATGTTCAGTATCAGTAGAATTCCCGCGGCCCAGGCGATTGGGCGCCAGTTAAACTGGCCTGCAGGTACTTTGGCCGGCAGGTAAGGACCTGTGAGTAAGTTGGTCGCAGATTCCAGCTTGTCGCCGAGTGGCATGCCAAGTCTGTCCAGAGTCGAAAGCAGCGAGTTGGTATCCTTAGGCAGTGGTTTTTCCGCAACGCTGACGGCATCTTGATCGCGCAGATCCTGCAGCAGCAGTTGTGTTTCGCTGTCGATATCCTCTTCGCAAAAATACACGGTCAACTGCAGAGACTTCCGCTTTTCCAGCTCAGTTTGCAGCAAGCTGAACATATGTCGGCGCTGGGTTGCTGGAAGCGTCAGAGATTTGGCTTCCAGGGACAGTCTCGAATGTTGGTTGTCGAGCCAAAGGATGGCCTCGCCGGCATCAGCCAACAACAGGTCCTGCTCGCTAAACAACCCCGTGGGGGGGAGTTCCAAGTCGTTGAGGCCGTTGCATAGGGTTCGAATCAATCGATGGGGGATCGCTCGGACACTCACTGTCTCGGCGCGAATCGGGCCGGGTACGATATGCATTGCATCCAGTTCTTCTGCCAGGCGTTCTTCGATGGTGAAGGGCAGGATGCGAGTCAGATGGCGTTGCTGTTTACGGGGTATATCCACCTGATCGCTGTATATCGACAGAGCCGGCAGGTATACATAAACCGATGGGTTTTCCCGAGGTTCGATACTCTCGGTCGCTCCCTGTTGCCACTTGCCGTCGCCAACACGATACAAGGCTGGCCATTGAGTCACCGGCAAACTTTGCCAATCCGGGGGCAGTTGCGGGTAATGAATGTGAACGGTTATTATCATAACAATTGGCTCGTCGGGTTTACCGATTGGCAGTGTTCGACTGCTCAGGTGGTTGCAGGTTGCGGCCCAGGGTTTCTATTGTGCCAGTTACCGGATCTCGGTGTAACAGGCTGCGCAGGTATATGGTTTGCTGCTGGTATTGGGCAGTAACGCGGACTTCGAAGAAGGTGCTGGTGACGGTTAGTTGTGCATTGAGATCGCCGATGTGCATGCCGCTGAATGCGTCACTCTGTGTAAATTTCTCGACATCGCTGTAATACTCATTTTGTCTTTCAGCGATGATCTTTCCGGCATCCAATTCTTGGTGCAGACTCCCGATAATGGCTTCACTGGCAGTATTTGGATTGATCTGGGTTAACTCCGGGAGCACAGTGATATGTGGTAACAACGCACCCGACTGCTCAGCGGTCAACGGTTGAATGGCCTGAATTTCACTGACATCGCCAAACAGGTTGTCGGCACTGCGAAATGGCGGTGTCAAACCCTGAAAGTATACATCTTCGCTCCTGGCGGCCTTGGGCGACGTGTTCTGATCTATCCAGTCCAAAAACTGTGGTGCCAGCGTGTCGGGCAAATTCAAACTTTCCAGCAGGCGCTTTAGTGCGTTGTATTGAATTTCGTTTTCGCTGTTTCCTGCCAGCAAACTGTTGAGATTAAGCCGCCCGTGCAGATCCTCGATCTCAACCCGCATTTTTCCGCCATCGGGTTCAAAGTCGAATGTGCCATTCCACTTGTCACCCAAGTGATCAACTTTATTCTGAGCGGTGTCCTCTTTCCAGTCCCGAAACAGGAGCTGGCGCGCCAGAGCCTCTCCACCCAATGCAAATTGGTAGGCCTGGGCATAGTGTAAGTGGAACTCACTTTTGCGGATATCCAGGCCGGCCCGGGTAATCGCACCGCTCACCAGAATCACCACCAAAGTGAAGATGAGAAGTATAGAGATAAGCGCAACCCCGCGTTGCTGGCCTGGTAGTGTCATCGATCAGGTCCTCGCGTGGCCACTACGGGTGATCAAGCGGGTAATCTGTCCCTGATCGAGGGTGTCGAGCGTTATCTCCACGGCTTGGGGTAATTGGTACGTCTGGCCTCCTCCAAATCCGAAGTTGGCTGGCGGCCATTGACTGTGCCACTCGCGAGTCTCCTCATCAAAGTAGCGGATGCTGATATTCTCCACGCCCGGCAGCAGCTTTTGTGTGATCGGCTCCACGCCGGGAGCACGGTCCAGACTATGCCAATAGAGCCTGCCCAAAAAAGGATTGCCCTGATCGTCCTCGGATAGACGATAGTGAATGCGCTGCAGGTTGCTGCGCTGTCGCTCCAGTGGGTTGGGCCAACCGTTACGTGTCAGAGACATTTGATCGCTACTGCCTTGCAGTGCATATTCCTGTTCACCGTAATCATCGCGGATGCTGCGATCGGTCAGTTGGCGTAGATCATTACTCAGTCGAAGCATGCCGCGCTGCCAGTCGTCTCTCCGGCCACTGATGTCTTCCAGTGCCTGTTGAGTTCGCAATTCTCCACTTAGCAGCTGGTAAGCCGCGACACCCATGATTGCAAAAATGCTGAGCGCGATCATGACTTCGAGCAACGTAAATCCTCTGGGGGGCGGATGAGAGATAGCACCATTCATCAATATCGCCCTATAAACCCTTGCAGTCGGTAGCCTGAAGTCTCAGCATTCAGGTCGTCGGATGCCAGAGGGCGAACTCGAATGTCTACCCGCATCAGATCAGGATCGTCTGTCGTACTGACTTGATGCAGGACTTTCCATTCACTCCCGGCGAATTTAAGTTCCCGCTCAGTTTCACCTCGTGCCGGTATGCTGGCCTGCAGGCGCAAACGTTCCAGCTCGTTTTCGGCGATCCAATTGGCATAGGTGCGCGTCTGCAACAATTGCTCCTGACGAATATTGCGGCCACTTTGTTGAATCAGCGTGGTTGCGCAGACCGCGAAAATTGCCAGGGCGATCATGACTTCGAGGAGCGTAAAGCCTGAATGATTTCGTTCAGTGGTTTTCATTCAACGCTTCCAGGGCAATGGACGAGAAGCCGTCGCTGTGTAATATCCACGGCCGTACCCGAGTGTCGTCGACAGATAACTCCAGTGCGAATGCACTGTTTTCACCGCTAGCAAGCACCAGAATCTCCGGTGTGGGAATGTCTTCGTCACCATCATCGGAGGTCAGATTCAAGTCGGCACCTTCCAGTTGAAGGTCCAGTTGCAGCGGCAGTTCGAACTGGTGAGGGGCGAAGGGCTTTTCGTCCATTTCGATCCAGCTTTGGTTGGAGTAACGCAGAAATCGATAGCCGTCGTCCGTCAGCTGTAAGCCGAGATTGCTGTGTTTAAAGGCCGCACGATCCTGGGCCATCAGGAGAACTTGCTGCAGGCGTCGGGCTTCTTGCTGCAAGAGACGAGCGTCACTGCCACCAATGGCCAAAGTCGCCATGCCCGCCATAATGGCAATGATGGTGATAACCAGCAGAATCTCCAGCAGAGTAAAACCCTGCTGGTAGCGGTTATGTCGGGACTCGTGCTCGCAATGTGTCATTGGTTGCCGATGTCAGCGTTATCGCCTTCGCCCCCTTCACGTCGATCCGCGCCGAGAGAGTACAGATCAAAGCCGCCGTTTTCTCCCGGGCTGACATAGAGGTAATCGTTACCCCAAGGGTCTTTGGGTACAGACTTTAAATAGCCGTCCGGATTCCAGTTGGGGGCTTCAGGAAAGCCGCTTGGTTGAGTGACCAGTGCTTCCAGGCCCTGGTCAGTGGACGGGTAAGTAAAGTTGTCGAGCTTGTATAGATCGAGCGCGTTACTGATAGAATTAATGTCGCTCTTGGCGGCGGTAATACGGGCCTCACCGGTGCGGCCGAGGATATTCGGTGCGACCAGTGCTGCTAAAATGCCGAGGATGACAATCACCACCATGATTTCGATGAGGGTGAAACCCCGTTGCTCTTTTCTGATGCTCATTACGTTTACCTGTTTTCCTCTATCTTTTTAAAATTCGGATAGGGATTTACCCTACCAATTGATTCATGTTGAGAATGGGTAGCAAGATGGCCATTACAATTAACAGCACGGTAACTCCCATAAACAGCAACATGGCCGGCTCAAATAAACCCACTAACACCGTAACCAGGTTTTGTAAGTCGCGGGCCTGGTAGCTGGCGGTGCGCTCCAGCATATTGTCGAGTTCACCGCTGGCTTCGCCACTGGCAATCATATGCAGCATCATCGGTGGAAAGGCGCCGGTCTCTGCCAGGGCCTGGTTCAGGCTACTGCCCTCACGAACTCTTTGGGTGGCCTGTTGAAGCTGCCCGCGCAGGAAATCATTGGCCAATACCTCTCCGCTGATTCGCATCGCCTCAACCAATGGCAGTCCGCTACTGGTGAGGATGCTTAAGGTGCTGGCATAGCGGGCTGTGTTAAAACCACGGCTAAAGCGTCGAATGAAGGGCAGTGAGAGTAATTGCCGATGGTAATTCAGTTTGATTGCGGGCTGTTGCAATAGTCGAAATATGACCAATCCAACTGCAAATACCAGCAACAGCATCCACAGGCCGTAGGCAGCAATAAAATCACTCAACGCCACCAATCCAAGGGTCAGCGCCGGTAACTCCTGTCCGGTGCCCACAAACACCGTGATGACATCGGGTACCACATACACCATTAATCCCGTTACCATGGCAATGGATAGCACCAGCAGTAATATCGGATAGATCATTGCCATTTGAATTTTCTGTTTAAACTGCTGGCTTTCCTCGGTGTAGTCAGCCAGCCGCTCCATGACACGATCCAAATGTCCGGAGGCTTCGCCGGCGGCAACTGTTGCCCGATACAATTTGGGAAAGGCCCGGGGAAATTCCGCCAGGCTGTCCGCCAGACTGTGGCCTTCCAGCACTTTGGCGCGAACGGCCAAGACGACGCCGCGGATTTTGTCATTGTCCGTTTGTTGCGCCACCGCTTGTAAGGCTTCTTCCAGCGGCAGGGCTGCTTGTATCAGGGTGGCCAGTTGGCGGGTAATCAATGCCAGTGCACGGGTTGGCAGCGAAGGGCCAAACAGGCGGCTGCCAAAAGCGGAAAAGCCCGCTTCGGTTTTCTGCTGGGCTTCAGCCAACTGCAGCGGCGTCAGTTGACGCTCACGCAGCAGCTGACGCGCCTGGCGACCGCTGTCGGCTTCGATAACACCACTTCGGGTTTTGCCATCGAGGGTCAGAGCTTTGTAGTCGAACGCGGCCATGCCCCTTAATCCTCGTGCGTAACCCGCAGCACTTCTTCTACCGTGGTGTCCCCGGCCAGAATGCGCGCTCGACCATCATCGCGGATGCTCGGGCCCTGGCGTCTGGCGTAATGTAGAAGGTCCGCTTCAGAAGCGCGGTTATGAATCAGACTGCGCATCCCCTCATCCACATGAATCAGTTCGTAAATCCCGGTTCGGCCCCGGTAGCCAGAGCGATTGCAGTGCTCGCAACCGCCAGCGTGGTACAAGGTTGGGGGTTGATCCGTGTCCACTTGCAGCAATTCGCATTCGGCATCGTCTGCGGGGTAGGGAATCTTGCAATCCGGGCACAACAATCTGACCAGGCGCTGCGCCAGAACACCAATCAGACTTGAGGACAGAAGGAAGGGCTCGACGCCCATATCCACTAATCGGGTTACAGCACCGACAGCGGTATTGGTATGCAAGGTGGACAGCACCAAGTGACCCGTCAGGCTGGCCTGAATGGCGATTTCTACGGTTTCCAGATCACGAATTTCCCCTACCATGACGACATCGGGGTCCTGTCGCAACATGGCACGCAGTCCGCGTGCAAAGGTCATTTCTGCCTTGGTATTGACCTGGGTCTGGCCGATGCCCTCCAGGTTGTATTCAATGGGGTCCTCAACCGTCAGGATATTCTTATCCTGCTGATTAATGCCGGCAAGACCCGCGTAAAGCGTGGTGGTTTTACCCGATCCGGTGGGGCCGGTTACGAGTAATATGCCGTGGGGTCTGTGCAGAAGATCTTTGAACAGTTCAGTATCACGCTTTTGCATACCCAGTTTACCGAGGTCCAAACGCCCCGCCTGTTTATCCAGCAGGCGCAATACCACTCGTTCACCGCCACTGGAGGGCATGGTGGATACCCGGATGTCGATTTCCCGGCCACCCAGTTTCAGGGAAATACGGCCATCCTGCGGCACGCGTTTTTCAGCGATGTCCAGGCGCGACATGACCTTGATGCGAGAGACCAGCAGTGGCGCCAGTTCGCGACGTGGTTGCACAATTTCCCGCAGCACACCATCGACCCGGAAGCGGACGACCAATCGATTGTCGAAGGTTTCGATATGGATGTCCGATGCATTAAGTTTGATTGCCTCGGAAATCAACGCATTGATCAACCGGATGATCGGGGCATCATCTTCCTGTTCCAACAGATCTTCGGTTTCAGGCAGAGAGTTGGCAAGACTGGTGAGGTCCATTTCGTCGCCTAGATCTTCGACCATCTGCATGGCTTCGTTAGAATCTCGTTCGTAGGCTTTGGTCAGTGCGTCCTGAAATTCATTGTTGCCAATGATCTCTACTGAAATGGGTCGACCGCACAGACGTTGTGCTTCAGCAATAATCGACAGCTCAGGCAGATCTGTGCAGACCAGTTGGTCCGATTGCTCACCACTCAGTAATACCTGATAGCGTTTGGCAAAGCTGAAGGGAAGCTTAACTAAGTCGGATGCCGTTTCTTGGCGGTCAGTTTCAGTTGTCGTCGCCACTGCCAGTCTCGCTCTCGGAAGTGGGTGCCTTTTCCAATTCAGGAAGCTGCGGCAGCGACCTAGGAATAAAGAAAGACTCGACACGATTTCGGAAGGCTCTCTGATCCTGGCGGATGCGGTCGTACTGTTCTCGCGAAATCTCCAGGCTGCTGCGGGCATCGGCCAAAATGGTTGGATGGATAAATACCATCAGATTACGTTTTACAGTGTCGCTACTGGTGCTCTTAAAAAGTCGGCCCAGTCCTGGAATATCGCCCAGCAATGGTACCTTGTTCTCGATCTCTTCCATTTCGTCGCGTATCAAACCACCGAGCACCAGAATTTCCTGATTTTCGATGAGTACCCGAGTTTTAATCTCGCGTTTGTTGGTAATGATGTCCGCGGCATTAACATCCGCGCTTTCACTAATGCTTTCGACGCTCTGTTCGATGTCGAGGGTGACCGAGTTGTCGTTGTTGATGCGTGGTTTCACTTTCAGGGTTATACCCACATCCTGGCGTTGAATAGTCTGGAACGGGTCGTCATTCTCCCGTGCTTCACTGCCGGTAATGAAAGGAACATTTTCGCCCACCAGGATTTGAGCTTCTTCGTTGTCCAAAGCCATAATGGTTGGTGTGGAGAGAATGTTGGCATTGGTTTCAGTGGCCAGAGCGTTGATCAGTGCGCGCAGCTCCCCGCCCCGGAAGTAACCGATTGTCAGGCCGGTACCTGAGTCACCCAGCCCGGTGTCAGGATCGATATTGAAGCGGGTGCGGGGAAAGGAGCTGAAACCGATACTTGTATCCGTATTATTACCAAACCATTCAATGCCCAGATCGTTGCCCAAATCTTCGCGGACCTCCACGATCAACGCTTCCACCAATACTTGTGAGCGTCGTTTGTCTAACCGTCCGATGACACCTTTCATCGTGTTGAGTACGGAAGGTGGAGCGGTAATGACCAACGCATTGAGAGACTCGCTCGCCTGAATACCAACTTCGGCTTTACTGGCGCTCTGATCTTTCTGATTCTTTTGAACGCTCCCCGCAATACTCTCCAGGATGGGAACCAGATCCTTGGCATTGGCATAATTCAAATAAAACACCTGAGTATTACCATCACCTGCCAGCGGCTGATCCAACCTCTGCACAAGTTTACGTATCTGGCTGCGAGTTGCCGGGTCGCCGGTAAGCAATATGCTGTTGGAGCGTTCGTCGACGGCCAGCTGTACCGTCAGTTGCGTGGCGCCTTTGGCCTGCTGTTTAGGCAGCAGTTTATTGATGACCTCTGATACCTCTTTGGCGCTGGCGTACTCCAGCGGCAGCAATTCAATATCGACCACGCCAACCGTATCGAGCCGCTGCACGATTTCCATAATCTTGCGGATGTTTGCTGCTCGATCAGCGACAATAAGCGCGTTGGTAGCCGGATAAGCAGCCAGGTGTCCGACCTGGGGAACCAAAGGACGAAGAAGGTTTACCAGCTGGGTTGCCGAGATATTCTTGACCTTGACAATCTGTACAGTAACTTCTTCCGTAGCCTCGCGACTGTCCTCGGGTGCGATGGTTACGGCGGACTGTTTGGCCAGGGCATCGGGAATCACCTTAATCACATTTCCGCTTTCGATTGCGGCAAATCCATGTACCTGCAGTACGGACATGAAGACCTGAAATGCCTCGCCTCGGGTCATGGGCTGGCCGGCAACCACCGTGACTTTGCCCTTGATGTTGGGGTGAACAATGATGCTTTTCTCGGTAACTTCTTGAGCCCATTGAATCAGGTCGCGAATATCGGCGTTTTCCAGTGCCAGGGTAATCTGCTCTTGGGCAGTCTGTGCCTGTACATTAAGCCCTGTACTCACCCCGGACAGAAAAAGCGTGGCGGTCAAAGTAAGACTCAAGAGCGTGAAACGATTGCGGTGCATGGTGGTTAGTTGCCTACTGTGAGAAGGTGGACTGTATGATTGACCACGCTATAACTGAAAAACAGTCGTAACGCGCCATTGCCAATGAATGCGGAGGTCCCTGTCATCATGATTTTTCGATTTCCCTGTCTATGCCAACTAGTCGAACTGGTCTTCTCTGGCGCTGCGGAATCGGTCCAGGCGCTCTTTGATGGATGCGGTCTTCGGAGAATTGCCGGGTTTTGTACTGCGGCTGCTGACTCGCGTGTTTGAAGAGGACGTTGGTTTCGGGAAGCTCAGTGTTTCCAGCCGGCCATTGCGCTGAAGTGTGACAAAGTCGGTGGCCACGGCGTGCAAAACAGCGCCTCCCGGCAGCTTTTCCTGTACACGATATTGTTTGGCCGTTTTTCCTTTCTCGGCAATCAGAGCGCTACCGGCCTGTTCCACAGAGCTGCCAAAAACGCCTCTAAGTTCCAGCTTCAGGCGGGTTTCTGGCAGATTTTCTTGAGGTTTGGCAGGACCAACCGGGGTACCGGCAGGGCTGTTGCCAAACAACTGCGCGGATACGAGGGTGTTGATATTCAGATTGGTTTTGGTGGCATTTTGCGTACTATTGCGAATTACCGGCTTTGTCTCCGGCGGCTGTAAAAGGGTCATGTCCCGGGATATCTGATGCGCCAGTGGCCCTGTACCCACCAGACCCACGACCAACGCAGAGGCGACCAGCCAGGTTCGCCTGGAGGCGGTATTCAGGGCAGAAAGTCTGCCAACGGTCTCTGCGATCATAGTTTGCGGGTTGCCTGTAGAAAGTAGCGGCCCTGGCCGACGTAGTGTGCAAAGTCTGGGACCTTCAGGCAGTGCCAAAGGTTCCACAGGCGTGGGCACGCCACTCTATTTATGTTTTTTCTGTGACGGTTTTATGAAAATGCCACCTTAATGGACATTTTGCCTCTTTTGGTCAAGGCTCGCCAGCCCCCTTGAGTCAGGACTGTGCGGGGATTCACCGCTCAGGTTGCAAGGTTCACGATACCACCAAAAGTGCACCGGGAATGTGAAAGGATTCGGGATTCTGCCCGTTTGATCAATTTGCCAGGGCCAGGCAGCCCTCGACAAGCAGTTTGGCACCCACAATAAATAGAAAGCAGTAGCACAGGCGGTAAATCAAGGCTTCCTCCACCTTGTGCAACAGGAAGTAGCCCAATCGCACGCCTATCGGTGCCAGCGGGATGAGGGCGAGAGAGGTGAGGAGATTGGTGCCATCCAGCTGACCGAGCCAGGCGTAGGGTACGAGCTTGACAATATTCACGACGCTAAAGAAGACCGCAAATGTTCCCATCAGGACGGTTTTTTCCAGTCTCTGCGGCAACAGGAAGACGCTGATCGCCGGACCACCCGCGTGTACACCAAAGCTGGCAAAGCCAGCCAGAGAGCCCCAAAGTGTCCCTCTGACCGGGTCTGGAGGTCGTTGTTCGCTCAATCTGGGTTTAAACCAGTGGTTGAGACAGAACACGACTGCGATCAGACCGATAAGGATACGAATACTGTCTTCAGAGAGGTAGCGAAATGAAAATGTGGCGACCACAATGCCGGCGATGGCCCCGGGGAGGGTCATTTTCAGATTAGTCTGGCTCCAGCGGCCGCGAAAGCTCCACATGGCAATCATGTCCATGACGACCAGAATGGGCAGCAAGATGGCAGCGGCCTGCACAGGAGAGACCGCCAGGGCCATCAGCGGGACGCTGATGACCGCAATGCCGCCCCCAAACCCTCCTTTGGCCATACCAAAAATCAGTACCGCTGGTATGGCGCAGAGGTAGAAAAAGGGGTCGGTGATCATCCCCGTTACATTTTCTCCATGGTTTCGATGCCAAGCAGATCCAGCCCCGTCTTCAAGGTCTGTGCTGCAACACGGGCAATGCCGAGACGGCTGTCGCGCGTAGCGTTATCCACATCCTCTTTGAGAATGGGGCAGGCCTCGTAGAACTTCATAAACAGACTGGCCACGTCATACAGGTAATTGCAGAGCACGTGGGGGTAGGCTTCACGGCTCACCTGATCCACTACTTCAGAGAACTGCAGCAGTTTCAGGGTGAGTGCTTTTTCCTGTTCGGCGGTGATGGTTATGGTGCCATCGAGTTCTGCCGGCTCAATGCCGGCCTTGCGGAACAGGCTCTGGATGCGGGTGTAGGCATACTGCAGGTAGGGGGCGGTATTGCCTTCAAAACTGAGCATGGATTCCCAGTTGAAGATGTAGTCATTGGTGCGGGTCTTGGACAGGTCGGCGTATTTGACCGCGCCAATGCCGACCTTCTGCGCTACTTCTACCTTCTCTTCTTCGGAAAGGTCAGGGTCCTTCTGAGCGATCAGTGCGGCGGCTCGTTCCACGGCTTCGTCGAGCAATTCAGCCAGCTTTACGGTGCCTCCACTGCGAGTCTTAAACGGCTTGCCGTCGGATCCCATCATGGTACCAAAGGCGTGGTGTTCCAGGCTGATGCTGTCAGGGACAAAATCGGCCTTGCGCGCCAGGGTGAAGACCTGGTTCATATGCAGTGACTGACGGGCATCGATAAAGTACAGCACCCGGTCGGCCAGCAGGAAGTTGGCCCGGTAGCGCAATGCCGCCAGATCTGTGGTGGCATAGAGGTAGCCACCGCCCTGTTTTTGAATAATGACGGGGCTGGGATTGCCTTCTTTGTCAGCCAATTCCTCCAAAAAGACCACTTGGGCACCCTGGTCTTCCTTGGCCAGCCCCTGCGACTGAAGCTCGGCCACGACTTTTGGCAGATCGTCGTTATAGGCGCTTTCACCGCGGACGTTGGATTCGGTCAGGGTGACGTTCAGTTGCTCATAGATTTCCTCGCTGTGTTGCAGGGAGATCTTCTTGAACTGACTCCACAGCGCCAGGATACGCTCATCGCCTGACTGCAGTTTGACGACATAGTCGCGGGCGCGGTTGGCGAACTCTTCGCTATCGTCGAAGTGCTGCTTCGCCTGTTGGTAAAAGCTCTCAAGGTCCTTGAGTGCAAATTCCGCAGCCTCGCCATCTTCCAGCTGCTCTTCCAGTTCGGCGATCAGCATGCCAAATTGAGTCCCCCAATCGCCGACGTGGTTTTGGCGAATGACCTTGTGGCCCTGAAACTCAAGTGCTCGCACCAGGGCATCGCCAATAATGCTCGAGCGCAGATGCCCGACATGCATCTCTTTGGCCAGATTGGGTGAGGAGTAGTCCACGACGACGGTTTGCGCGGATTCCACAGGAGTCATTCCCAGGCGCTTGTCGCCCAGTATCTCTACAGCCTGGCTGCTCAGCCAGGTGTCACTCAAGTGAATGTTGATAAAGCCGGGACCGGCAATTTCCACCTTGCCGGCAATGCCTTCCAGATCCAGGTTGTCGAGGATTTTCTGGGCAATATCGCGGGGGTTGCTCTTCAGGGCTTTGGCGGCCGCCATGGCACCATTGGCCTGGTAGTCTCCAAACCCGGCTTTCTTGGAGGGTGCCAGGTGTGGGCCGTATTCGGCAGGGATTTCCGCTGCCAGCATGGCCTGTTGGACTTTGTCTTGCAAGAGTTCGCGAATGTTCATAATAACCCGGTGGGAAAGGATAAAGATAAGGTGCGGAATTTTAGCTTGGCAGGGGGTAGATGCAAGGGAAATCACCCCGAGATTACTCTTCTTAATGGCCGACTAATCGCCCTGCTCGGAATGTGCAATCTGGGACCAGAAGGCGTTAACGAGTGGACTTTTGAGGCGTTTTCTGGGGGTGCAGAGGCCTACATCATAGTCTTCCAGCTTGGGCGAGACGTCGAGTGTCTGAATATTGTCTGCCAGGGGGCTGTTGTCGAGAACGATTTTGGGAACGACACCAACCCCGAATCCCAGACTCACCATGCTGACGATAGCCTCATGGCCCGCTACCTGGGCATAGACCTTGGGACGGATTTTCCGTTGCTGAAACCACTGGTTGAGCCTGTCCCGGATAAGACCCTCCTCAGACAGGATCATCGGAATTCTGTTCCAGTTTCTCTGTTTGATGTCTGACTGCAGCTCTGTTTCAAGTCGCTCAGCGCTCGCCGCAATAAATACTAACGGCGATACTGTAATACGACTGAAAGCCAGCTGTTTGGGGAGCCTTTGGGGGCGAGCCGCAATAGTGATGTCCTCCTGGCCGCTGAGGACGCGGTTTATGGCCAGTGCCGGATCGCCGGTATGCAACTTGATTTCGATTTTTGGGTGGCGGCGTCTGAATTCACTGAGAATGTCATACAGAAAGCTGTAACTGGCGGTTACCGAACAGTACATGCTGATCTCACCGTGCAGATCGCCACTGTCCTGGTGCAGAGAATCCCGGAAGGTCTCCCACTGTTGCAGTGACTCCCGTGCATAGGTCTGTAGCTGTTGGCCGGCCTGGGTCAGGTGCACTGAGCGGTTATCTCGCTCAAACAGAGGTACCCCAAGGTGCTCTTCCATCTGTTTGATGGTGCGAGTCAAAGCGGAAGGGCTGATATGGCATGCCTGGCTTGTGCGGCCGAAATGCAAGGTCTCGGACAGGTGCAGGAACAGGGAGAGTGAGCGGGTATCCATGGGGGTGTCAGTATTGCAGATAATAAAATGTAGTATTGCAAATATATCATTTTACGCAACAAGCGTGATCCCTTACACTGCGCCTCCAATATCGGAATGCCGATATCTTAACGAATATACAGGTCGGATTAAGCCTGGCCTTAATCCGACAGGGGGTCACCCCGCCAAATTCCACCAACGAGGTGCACTATGAAAGTTTATTACGACAAGGACTGCGATCTGTCCATCATCCAGGGCAAGAAAGTTGCCGTTATCGGCTACGGTTCTCAGGGTCACGCGCACGCCTGTAACCTGAAGGATTCCGGCGTTGACGTAACGGTTGGTTTGCGCGCAGGTTCTTCCTCAATTGCCAAAGCCGAAGCTCACGGTCTGAAGGTTGCCGATGTGCCCGCTGCTGTTGCCGCTGCCGACGTTGTTATGATCCTGACTCCCGATGAGTTCCAGGGCAAGCTGTACAATGAAGAAATCGAACCCAACATTCAGCAGGGCGCTACCCTGGCGTTTGCTCACGGTTTCTCCGTTTTCTATAACCAGGTTGAGCCACGTGCTGATCTGGATGTGATCATGATTGCTCCAAAGGCCCCTGGCCACACCGTGCGTAACGAATTCGTCAATGGCGGTGGTATCCCCGATCTGATCGCTATCTGGCAAGATGTTTCCGGCAAGGCCAAAGACACTGCTCTGTCTTACGCGTCCGGCGTTGGTGGCGGTCGTTCCGGTATCATCGAGACTACCTTTAAAGACGAGACTGAAACTGACTTGTTCGGTGAGCAGGCAGTACTGTGTGGCGGCTGCGTGGAGCTGGTAAAAGCCGGTTTCGACACTCTGGTAGACGCTGGTTACGCGCCGGAAATGGCTTACTTCGAATGTCTGCACGAGCTGAAGCTGATCGTTGACCTGATGTACGAGGGTGGCATTGCCAACATGAACTACTCCATCTCCAACAATGCGGAGTATGGTGAGTATGTAACCGGACCTGAAGTGATCAACGAAGAGTCCCGCTGGGCCATGCGTAATGCACTCAAGCGTATTCAGGATGGCGAGTACGCCAAGATGTTCATCACCGAAGGTCAGACTAACTATCCTTCCATGACGGCACATCGTCGCAACAACGCGGCTCACCCCATCGAGCAGGTTGGTGCCCAGCTGCGTTCCATGATGCCCTGGATCGAAGCCAACAAGATCATCGACAAGTCCAAGAACTGAGTTTACGGACACGGATCGATCAAAAACGCGGCCTGGGGCCGCGTTTTTTGTTTGGCCCTCCGTTTCAGGGCTGGGCGCGCTCTGACAGACCAAGTATCATGCGCCTGATCACTTCAACGAATGCGTAATTCCATGAACGAACAATCCCCCAAAGACGATAATGCAGAAGACCGCAAAGACGAGTCCAAAGTCAGTCATATCGATGCTCAGAGGCCTGCGTCTCCCTTTGATGATGGGTTATTACCGGTGGATGAGCATGTCGAAGAAGTGCATGAAAACGGCAAAAAGGTCCGCCGCAAAGGGGTCTACCTGTTGCCAAATCTGTTTACCACGGCAGCTCTGTTTAGCGGCTTCTATGCAGTAATTGCCGGAATGAACGGCCAGTTCGAGTGGGCGGCGATTGCGATTTTTGTTGCCATGATCCTCGATGGCATGGATGGCCGAGTGGCCCGTATGACGAATACGACGTCAGAGTTTGGTGTGCAGTACGACAGTCTCTCGGACATGGTGTCATTTGGCGTGGCGCCGGCGTTGGTGATGTATTTCTGGGCGCTTTCAGATCTCGGTAAGTTTGGCGTGGGGGTGGCATTTGTTTATGTCGCCGGTGCCGCTTTGCGCTTGGCTCGTTTTAACACTCAGGTGGGCGAGGTCGACAAGCGCTACTTTATCGGACTGGCCAGTCCCGCCGCCGCCGCCGTGATTGCCGGTATGGTTTGGGCGGGATTTGATGTTGAAATGGCGGGTCGGCCTTCGCTCTTTGCTGCTATTGTCACGGCGTTGATGGGCCTGTTGATGGTGTCCAATGTCAAATACAGCAGCTTCAAGGAGTTGGATCTGCGGGGGCGGGTGCCCTTTGTCGTGATCCTGGCGGTGGTCTTGGTGTTTGGGGTCGTGGCTATGGATCCTCCCCGTATATTACTGGCCATCTTTGGTCTTTATGCCGCATCCGGTCTGGTTACTTGGGCTTGGTCTCTGCGTCAGTCTTCTTGATGTTGAGCGCTGGCTCAACGATTGTCGCCGGGCGCCGGGCTCCGGGGGCAATGGTTTTCGGCGCCACTTTGCCGCTCCTTTTCTTGCAAGAGTCTTCGCTCGAACTATAGTTAAACATGCCTCCCCGGATGGCGAGACCGGGCTGATCACCTCTTAGCGTTTGTCCGCAGAAGTAGTAGTACCCAAAAATTCAATGGATTTGGCAAATGCCTGTTGACCCTTGGCCGGGTCCTGGGCATAATGCGCGCCCTCTCGACGTAGAGGCGCCAGAAAAGAAGGAAAATCAATGGGTTATATTGATTTCCTCAAGTTAAATTTAAGTTTGAAATTAATTTATAATTTAACTTGCCATGTCAGCGCTGCTGCGTATAATGCGCGCCACTCAATGCCAAGCAGCGAGCTGGTTGTTGAGGGCGGGTCGGCCAAGAAGATTGGCTGGCCGGAGTGATCAAGCAGGTTCACGTTTTCAATAGGTTGTTCGGCGGTAAGTTGTTCAAACTGAATGAAAAAAGAGGTTGCCAAGCTTGATCAGATGCGTATAATTCGCGTCCTGCTTTGGCGAGGCTAAAGCGACATAACGGAAGCCGAGCGCACCGTTAGCTGTTTAAAAAGTTAATCAAGCAATGCGTGTGGGTGCTTGCGAGATGATAGTGCGAACACAAAATTATCATTCGTAAGTAACTCATTAATTCATTATGTGAAGTAATTTGTTTTTAGCGAATGAGCCAAGTTTAGAAGCCGCTTTCTCTCGATGTATCAGAGATTGAGGTTTCGAAAAATTTAAACTGAAGAGTTTGATCATGGCTCAGATTGAACGCTGGCGGCAGGCCTAACACATGCAA
>NZ_JAAQPI010000022.1 GCF_011683955.1 Pseudomaricurvus alkylphenolicus | reverse complement strand
TGGTGGCAACAGCTTCTTAAGTACCGCTTCTTTCCTTTCTGGTGAATAGTGTTTCACTCATTCCTCATCAGCCCCCTGTTCAAGTTTTCAACAATTTAGGGGGTGACATCTATCCTGACACAGGGGGCCGTCATCTGGCTCTTAACGTACGCTTTTTTCTTCGGAATTTCACAAAGAAAAGAGGGAAATAGTAAGTTATCCGCCGATGAATGGTTCTTTGATCGACACGAAAACCCCTTTCTTCGACGAGGTATCAAGGTCGCGAAATTTCAAACCATATTCGAGGCACCATCGGACGCACTGAAGAGTCACCTCATGGCGAAGATGCCAACAATTGATTCAAAATGTGCTAACTAGCTGAACCTATTTCTACGACGGAGCACGAATCACGACTGAGTAACTCAGGATACTTCTTTGCGTCGACTATTCGCGTACACCCCGAATTTTGTCGATAATTGCCATCGCCTCAACAGTAATCCGATCACCTCGCCAAGCCACGTGCATATCCGGGCGTATGAGTACTAACCTCTTCTCGTAGAGACGTGCCGCTTGTGAATCGAGAACAGGTACTGTTATCATCGGTAAGCACCGTTCTTTTGCCGCATCCTCCAGCTCCTTGACATCACTTGCTTGGGCGCCGAAGTCCAACAGAGTAAAGGCAGGTCCGAATAGGTCATAGATTGAGGTATCGTCAGCGAGGAAGGTGTGCGGCGCTCTTGATCCAGGTGCGGACGAAGGGACGTAGTCGACAATGTCATCAGGCAGGTTACAACCGTCTTCCTCACACACAATGCTGGATCCGTTGTAGCGTACCCCTAGCTGAACGCCCACCGTTTGAAACTCGTAGCGTGCCAGATCAAGCAAAGCTTCTGTCAGTCTCCGTCGACCATCCATAGCTTTTGCGTTATCCAACTCTATATCATCAGGAACTCGAACCGCGCCCATAATCTCGGCAATCTTTTGCGCGGCGGAAGTGTTACGCAAACCTACCGGTCTCCGTTCAGCATTATAAGAGGCCACCAAATCACAGCCAGCCCAGCCGTCGACGTCTGCAGCTAACTTCCACGCGAGATTGGCCGCATCATCAATACCCGTATTCATCCCGAAGCCCCCGGTGGGTGTAAACAAGTGAGCAGCGTCACCCGCGATTAAGCAGCGCCCTCTTTGAAATGAGGAGGCGACCAAACGCAGGCCGGCGCTCCAAGGTGACATCGACAGCACCTTAACGGAAACGTCCTCTCCTACTACTTTGGGGATGAATTCCTCCGGTCGCCAACATTCTGGATCATCACCCTCTGGCAGCTGAATATGCGTCAAAAAAGTGTCCGAGCCATTGATTCTAACGGTTACCGAAACAAAATCGTTGTTGTACGCCCAGAGCATGTGACCAGGTTCATGACGAGCGAGTATCTTGGCAAGGTCAGGCGAACTGTAATAGGTGGCTAGCATTGCACCCCCCATAAATGCCCGCTTAGCACCTCCTTCGCCTTCATACTCTATGCCGAGCTTTGGCCGCACATATCCTGCGCCGCCATCGCAACCTACAAGCCAGGAAGATCTAATGCTGCGTTCTTCTCCCGTGTTTACCGAGCGGATTCTTGCCGTGACCGCTGCGTTGTCATCCGAGAAATCCACCAGTTCCCAACCAAATTGAATAGAAGAGGAGGACTGCAGTAAGGCATGTTGTTTCAGAACCAGCTCAGTGTAAATCTGGGAAACCCGATAAGGAGGCTCGGGCGTCGGCCACCTCTCATCACCAGTATGGCAAGCCTTTTCGACTTGTGCCGAGCTGGGAATTCGAATGCGTGCAATTTCAGGTTTGCTAAGTCGGGTAAAGTAGACGACATCTTGAGGATAATCCGAGGGAAGGCCTACTTGTCTCAGCTTTCTCGCTACGCCCATTTTTCGGAAGTGCTCCATAGAGCGTGCGTTCACCAAATTACACTTGGGATGTTTGGAGGTCTCCAATTCTCTATTGACGAGAATATTGTCTATACCAAAGGCGCCCAGTTGAGCCGACAACGAAAGTCCAACCGGGCCGCCGCCAACAATTAACACGCCGGTATTCTCCACCATAAATTCCTCCACAAAATCTGTAGGTCGCCACACCATTGCCGCTTGGATAGTGTCACGGGTACTTGAGTCTATTTGAAGTATGTGAGGCCTACTTTGTCAGCCCCAAGATAGAGTAACGGAAACTGCGACCCGATACTAGTAATATTTACTGACCTTTTAATGGCTTGGTGCCGGAACTTTGTAACAATACATGGCTATAAGATAACATGCCTTGATTTAGCCAGCGTTGGCGCTCTTCCAATAATCATTAACGCATGATAAGAAAGTACAATTACATTCTCTTTCCTAGGCAATTGAATGTAGTGCAAATTCGCATCTTATCAATTTCGATAAGAACTGAACCAATACCGCTGAAATCGAAAAGTAGAATGGCTCCATTGGCATGGGAGTAAAAATCGTCGGTGCAAGTACGTTTTCAATGTAGCAGGGAAGGAACATCCACTGGTAAAAACACAGTCATAGCCATATTAGAATTCAAGAGTTTCTCCAATAAGCCACAAACCCTGGCGGGTATCGATCTTGTTCAATTGACAAGAAAGCAGTCGGAAGCATTAAAATTCCCACTGACGTCTTCTAGCCTCATGCGAACTAGAAAGAGCCTCGGTTAATAACTATAGTGCTTTCAAGTAATTTTCAACGGAACCGTTTCCGCCCTGTGATCCGCCGACAAACCACCATCAAACCCAGTTGGAAATGTTTGTAGTTACGTCAAGCAACCACAATTAGCTCCAGCTCATACCTGATGAAACGATGGCGATGAACGGAGAGTTTGAACACCGCGCCATCAACAGTACTGATGACGTGGGTTGCTCTGGTTTTCTGTATTATTTAAAGTGATGATTGGATGATCAGTTGAACTTATTTCTTCGAGATCCATTCATTGTGTCGCAAACGGTAAATAAGTCGATATTCGATCCTATCTGAAGATTCTATCAGCACTTCGCATTCATTGCTCACTATATAAGTGGGCTATGGTGCATCGTTAGCGCCTTCCGAGCACTAGGTCGTGTTAGAACGTTGTTGATATACTGCGTATAACATTCAAAATCGCTCATCGGAAACTCATTGCGTGCACCCCAATCATACAATAATGTGGCGTAACAGTCACAGATCGAGAATTGATCACCCAAGAACCACTGACGCTTTTCGAGCATCTTATTAACTTTTTCCAATGCTTGTGTATATGCCTCCCTCCCCGCTATCGCCAGGGCGTTGTGAACGGATTGATCTGGCGTGAAGCGTGCGGGAACACGAGACTGCCGATAAGCAATGTGTGCAGTGTTGCTACACCAAGACAGGAATGAGAGAGCTTTCGCAGCTTTGGATGTACTGTTGGGCAACAGCATTTTGTCAGGATAGGATTTTGCAATCCAGTAGAGTATCGCGACATTTTCAGTGAGAAGCTCTCCGTCGGCAACCACCGCGGGAACCTTTCCCGTTGGATTTATTTTATAGTAGTCGCTTCGGTCCCCTAACAAGTCGACCAAAACAGGCTGGTAGTTAGCCCCTGCCTCTTCCAACGCCATGTTGGTGACGAGGGAGCAAGCCGCGGGAAAGTAGTAAAAAGTAAGCATTGATTAATATCCTAATGTCGACCCTAATGTGCAAACTAAATTCTTTGCAGCTCCATCAAAATTTCAATACGCTGTCGCCATTGCGCGACAGGCTCGAATCCTTCACCAGCGTCTTCACATAAAGAACGTGTTTTCTGAAGAATTTCTTTATTGGTCTGCGAAAGATCCAAGGGTTCGAACACTGGCTGCTTGATGTACCACTCACTATCAACAAATGCCTCTAACATATTTCCTTCAGGATCGTGGAAGTAGATACTCCACGCAGTTCCATGATTGGCGTAGATAAATTCTCCTGTGTGAGATTGCGTTAGATGTCTATCGAACTCTTTCAACCCGTTTAGGCTGGCGATTCTGAAAGAGATTTGATTAATTATGGCACCAAACATTGGGTTAGAAGTATTTTCGGGTATGCGTTCGGGGCGGCCGGTGCCCAATACAATCTGATGATGCTCCGCCGGATCACGGCTAAGAAACACCAAATCTGTATCCAGCGCGCTGCCACGATCAGTGACGGTCATCCCAAGAACCCTAGTGTAGAAATCCTCCATTACCTCCATGTCACGCACGCAAATCCCCAAATGACTGAAATTCAGGTGTGGGACTCTGTGATTGCTAACATATTCTTGCTCGCTGCCTGGCGGACGGATCGTATTCATAGTGTATTCCTCACAAGTGCAAATTAAACCCTCAGATTATGGGGTGACGCAAACAAACTATCAAAATGGTACTAATTGTTGAAATTGCAAGTTGGCCAGACTGTCTTCAACGCAATGACAACACCTCCCCTTCTGGCTCTGAAATTGACTCTAGCGCCTCTTTGTCCAATGCCGTTCAATCTAGTCTCCCGTACCACCGCTTCTGATAGACGAAAGGATCAATAAAAATCAGGCGTGTATTACTCTATGCACAGACTCCTGCACAATCTTCCAGAGATTCCCCACCTTTGCCACAGTGAAGTGGACGTACAAAGTTTCTTTTGGGGAAGCCTGTTCTATTTTAGCTTTGACGTATGCTAGTTGGTTAATGGAGACGTCAACTGCTATTATTTCATAGTCCCATTGGCGTCCACCAATAATTTTAGCGTCCATCAGTTCTAAATATCTGTTTTTACTAATGGTTCTTGACGCTTTGCCCTTTGTATTAGTTACGAATACACGAAATTGGTCCGAGACTACCGTTCTAATTGCATCCGTGTCATTGCGTGGCGCAGCTTCCAGAAAAACTTTTACGATTCCTGCAGCAGCCTCGGTGTCGGAATTTTCGGCAGTCACTTCCACGCCGATGATCGAGAACAACAATAGAAAGATGAAAGGTCTTAGTTGGTTGGTAGTGGACTTCATAGTCGCGTTCCTCCGCTTTGATTTAAGTTGTCTATCCCGTTCAACATCGAGGGTATGTGATTCTCAATACGAACTGCATATAATGTTCGTTCTTCTGCCTATATCGGTTCAGCCAAAACAGTCTTTCAGTAATTTACACAACAACCGCAAGGCGGTGTCCCTTACATCAATTTTCACGCGTCGAAAATTACTAGCGAGCCCATTCTGATATTCCAATAATGCACAGAAACCAAATATTAGTCAATAAATATTACTAGTATTCAGAAGCTCCTTCGGCTAGTATGAATGCTGATGGTCGTTTTAAGCTGGGTATCTCGAGAGCTTAGAGCTTTAAGGATATATACAAATAGCTTACTTGGAACAATTAGTTGTAAGGCAGTAAGAATTTGCCATGAAGACGCACAATCCAATCACAGAAGATTATCGCAAATTCACGTTTAGACTTTTTCTCCAGTCTTGGCGTCCGACAAAAATAGGAAAGTTTTCAAAATTGGAGTACGAATTTGAGAATATGGCCCTCAAGATACTATTTTTGTAGGCTAAGAATTGTGGCCCGCTCTCAAATTCGAGAGTCACTTTCAAAAAGGTATTTTGACACATCAATTTCAGACAATTTTCGCGTTTTTTAATAAGCCAATGTATGAACATATAAATACGGGTTGGCGACAAAACATTTTGACTTGAGGAAAGGATATAACATGTACGACATCGATCGATTGAATGATCAAAAAGGCTATTTAGAGAACAAATTTTGGGTGAGCCCATACAACTATGACAGGAATATTAACGCAGCGCCTACCAGTAAGAGAATTGCACTTCACGACGTCACGCTGCGAGATGGTGAGCAAACGTTTGGAGTTGCGTATAGCATTGCTGACCGCGTTAGAATAGCGGAAGCCCTCAGTGAATTAGGCGTTGCTCGTATTGAGGCGGGAATGCCGATTGTGTCCAAGGAAAATCGTGAAGGTATCAAACAGGTCGTCGATTTAGACCTAGATTGTGAAGTGACGGTATTGGTTCGTGCTAATCCACTGGACATTGATCTAGCTGTCGACTGCGGTATTAAAACGGTAGTTTTAGAACACTGCATGAATCCCTATCTTAACGAAACCGGCTATCATCTTGAAAAATCTCACGTCATTGAGCGTTGCGTTGATAGTGTGAGTTATGCCAAAGAAAAAGGGCTTAATGTGGTGTTCATGGGCTGGGACACAACTCGCTGTGACGATTTGGATTATCTCAAGGACACCTACGTAACCCTGTCCCAAGAGTGTAAACCCGATTCAATTGTGTTGGTCGATACCTTTGGTGTCGCCTCCCCTAGAACTGCCGGTTATCTGGTAAAGACCGTGAAGCAGTGGATACCCGAAATTGCTGTTGAGTATCATAATCACAATGAGTTTGGCTTGGCGAATGCCGGTGTTCTGGAAGCAATATCTGCTGGTGCTGATGTAGTACACACAGCCATCAACGGTCTTGGCGAGCGTACCGGAAATGCTGCCACTGAAGAAGTGGCCGCAATGCTTGAAATTTTGCTTGGCGTCGAGACAGGCATCGATCTCGAAAGATTGATGGATACGTCGGTCTTGGTCGAGAATATTACCAACCGCAGCGTCCCTATGAATAAACCCATTGTTGGTCGCGGGCTGTTTGACATGGAGACCGGTATTGGCATTGATCTGATTCGAAAGATGGGTGGTAAAGGGTTTGACATGGCCACTTCGTCTATGCTGCCATCAGTGGTCGGACAGCCTCCGGGTCGAGTAGTGCTCGGAAAAAACAGTGGTCGCGCCTCAGTCGAGTATTTCCTGGATAAGCATGAGTTGGCGGCGACGCCCGATCAGTTGGATGCCATTGTTGAACAAGTTAAATTCGAGGGTAGGTTACAGAGAGCACTGCTATCTGACGTACAATTTTTGTCGATTTGCGAAAAAGTGCTGTAGTAGAGTTAGCATCTATTGTGATTACAGTGACTCTGCCTAAGGATTTATGTAGCGATTTCGCTGGATTAGTGCGAACGGTAACGAGCGCTCAATCTGTGATAACTCCAGCCATTAAACTGAGTCCGGAGAGTCTATCAAAGAGCTTTTAATCGGAACTTCTTTAGTTTTGAACGCTGGCTCGTCCCGGTTTGATCTGACTAAGTCAAGAGATCGCGGCGCAAGAACTGCTTTTAAATTCAGCACTGACCTTGGCCTCTGAGAATCGGAATCAACCTGCACATCAGTAGAACCAGAGTATTGATAGAACTTTGCAATAAAATATTGGGAGTTAGATTGTATTGTGAGTATAAATAGGTGGTTAACCAGTAAATTCCTGTCAAGAGCAGATGGGGCGTTCGACGACTCACTGAGGCAAGTCCAACTTGTTATTCTCGTTGCCGTATCTGTATTTGCCACTCAGTGGGTCTGTGCAGAGGAAGGTGCTAGTGCTGATGCTCCAATCGTCAGATCTGTGCTTGCGGATAGTGGAGCAACAAATAGCTCGGACTTCTCATGTAAGGACGAGAGGGGAAAGGTGAATCGCTACGGGGTAAAGCGTCACGCAGTAGGGCCAGTCAACCTCGCGTATGTTGAAGGCCCGCCGAACGGTACTCCCTTGGTGATTTTACCCGGCATGGCAGTGCCCTGGCAAAGCTACATAAAGGCCGCCCAACTGCTCTGCAAGAGTTTCCATTTGTTTATTGTGACTCAGCGAGGCCATGATATTACTGGCTGGGCTAGTGACCGCTCCTATCACGTTTCTGACTACGGGAGTGATGTAACAAGTTTAATCCGAGAGGTTATTAGGAAACCAGTTGTTATTTCCGGACATTCATTAGGTGGTTTGGTCGCCCTTTGGGTGGCATCGACACAGCGGGATATCGTCATAGGATTTAATGCCGAAGATGGCGCTTTCCTTGTCAACGAAAGAGAGCGCTGGGAAAGTGGTTGGGTTAAGCCAATGTTCGTTGGGTTGGAGCAACGTGTTCGCGCCTATCATGAGCAAGGTGCTAGCTTGGATGTGATAACGAAAATGTTTTCCGAGTCGAGAGTCATCCTGCCCAGTGTAAATATGTCCTACGATCGCCGCATTATCGCTCTAGGAAAATCACTTCAACATCGTGGTCAGATGCCGCCTTTGAGCGATACGGAGCGTGAAATCCTGTACTCCGGCTATCGAAAGTACCTCAGCGGGACGCCTCCGACTAATGCTGAGTTTTGGCCGAAGTCGTTCCTAGCTCCTGCGGCCCAAGCCGGATTGAACCTGGATCCAGAGGTTGTACGCTCGTCAGTTTCTGCGGAGCTATCGGAGAACTTCGACAATAGAAAAGCATTCGCCTTGGTAAGAGTCCCCATGTTGTATTGGGAATCCGATCGGGAAATGGTTGGAGTGCTCTCACGTGCAGAGCACACAGACCTGGTTGACATTGTTAGACGCAATGGTCAGCGCGTGAAACATGTCTACGCCGAGGGCAATGGCCACCGAATTCACTTTGATGCAGCTGAATTATTTGCCAAGGAGATTATCGACTTTTTTTATTAACAATTTTCGACTTCGTTTAGCAGATCTAGGCTTCAGGCAATCAGTGCATGCTAGCCATTCGATTTTTCACAGGTGAAGATGCAATTTGGAGATTAATGAACGTGTTTTCTATTAATGCTATCTCTACGGACGAGTGTACTTGTTCTAATGGAAACGAGTTTCGAACTCGCTGGCCTGTCGTACTTGCGTGCTTTATCTGTATTACCTTTAGTATTGGACCCATTGTGAGTTACTCTTTCGGAATACTTGTTCCCGATATCATGAAAGAGTTTGGATGGAGCAGAGCTGAGGTTCTTCGTGGGATCACAGCACACAATATCGGTATACTTATCGGCGCACCACTAATCGGAGTGCTCATTGACCGGTTCTCCGCTCGTCTGGTTATATTGTTAGCGATACCAGTTTTTGCTTTACTATGGTCATCCTTGAGTTTTCTAGGGCACGCCTATTCACTCTGGCACTTCTATGCGGTATTAGTGCTTATTCCGATCGTTGCCGGTGGCGTGCTGCCAATGTCTTATTCGCGCCTTATCGTTCAGAATTTCACTGAGCTGAGAGGGTTGGCATTGGGCATCGCATTAGCAGGGACTGGATTCGGAGCAACCATTCTTCCCATTTTCATTCGTTTCCTGGTTGACCATCATAGCCTTTCGACTGCCTACGCTGTGATTGGGTGTGGAGCGTTTGTTGCCACTTTTTTTATTGCATTCTTTTTCCTACATGATACAGAAAATGACACCAAGTCTTCTGACGCAATAACCGCGAAGAAGCAAGCATCAGCTGACAATTTCTGGGAGATTCTATTCTCTGAACGGATGTTCTGGATTATGTCGATTATGGTTCTTCTGACGGGCTTCGCAATTACAGCGATGCTGATTAACTTCGTTCCTATAGTTACAGAGCTTGGAATGTCGCAAACATCCGCCGCATTTGCCGCATCGGTATTAGGATTAGCCGTCCTTTTCGGCCGTCTACTAATTGGGTTCCTGTTCGATAGAGTTTTCGCCCCTTACGTTACGGTCGTAGTTCTATTAGCACCGGTGGCTGCTTGCGTTCTATTAACACTTTCACCCGGGGTTTTACTAATATATGTCTCCGCGATTTTGCTTGGTATCGCAATTGGCGCTGAGACGGACATTATGGTCTATCTCACCAGTCGCTACTTCGCACCCAATTATTTTGGGGTTATTAGCGGGCTTATGTTTGCTCTCTTTGTCGGCGGAGGTGCATTGGGGCCATTGGCATTGGGCTATCTACACGAGCTACAAGGAAACTATTTTCTTTCTTTGCGCTTGATGGCGGGAGTTATTTTTGCCGGGGCAATTTGCGTACTATTTTCGCCGAAGTATAGATATGACTAGACTTAGGAATTACCACGAACGAACAACCCTATTCTCGTTCAGATTGTAGTGTTTACTAGTTTGGGTTTCGCTGGAAAATGGGTAAATATAGTTATTACTATTATTGGGAGGCTAATGGATTTACGAGAATAATCTAGAGCAAATCAAATTTTTGTTATAAAAACAGTGGGAGAATACCATGAAGAAGAATTACAAGGTGAACGTAGCAGCATCATTTTTTGTGTCGATGACAGCCATACCTGAAGCCACATTAGCAAACGACGAAGGATCTACACTGGGCAATGACGGTTTTTCGGCTTTCGAAGAGATAGTGGTCACTGCGAGAAAACGGGAAGAAACCCTGCAGGATATCCCCGTTGCCGTGTCCGCAATCAGCGGTCAAGATCTTGAAGTTAAAGGGTTGGAAAACGCTGAAGATCTATTCTCGCTAGCTCCCGGACTTTACTATTCTCAGGCTGGACAACGTAAGAATGATGAACAATTCTATTTGACCATCCGTGGTGTAGGGTCGTCTCCGGTAGTGGAGCCCTCTGTGGGCGTATTTGTCGACGGAATCTATATGCCCAGCCTAGGCTGGTCGTCGGAATTTTTGGATGTAGCGCGAGTAGAGGTTCTGAGAGGGCCCCAGGGGTCACTTTTCGGACGCAACACCCTGGCGGGAGCACTAAATATAGTATCAAAAGCACCTAGCGACGAATTCACCGGCAAGGTCAATGTCGAGATCTCAGAGTTTGACGCCTACAAGACAGCCATATCCTTATCCGGAGGATTAACTGATTATATTGGTGCTTCGTTATCGATATTTGGTACCAAGACTGACGGATTCGTTAAGAATGTCGTTCGCAATGAAGAACAGGATGATCGCGAAACCTACGGCGGCAGAGCGAAATTAGCGTTCAATATATCGGAAGCTTCAGACTTCACAGTTTTCGTTGATTATCGTAAGAGCGAAGGCCGCTTCAACGCTTTGGGAGACGCCAGCAAAGGGATCCGCTACCGGATTGACGATCCAAATACGGGGATTGGAGTGGGCTCTTATACAGAGAACCATGCTCTGGCAGGTAAAAAGTACACCACTTTTTCCGAAGACGAACAGACCACAGAAGTTGAGAGCTACGGTGCCGGTGCGACTTTTGACTATGATTTCCGAGACTTCACATTGACATCTATCACCGGGTACCGTTATGTTGAATCGATCGATCAATATGACGTAGATGGCGTCGATGCATTAGCTATCAATAATGCTACAACCGAACAGGAAATATTGTCTCAAGAGATTCGACTTGCATCCAACGATAGCGAGAGAATCAGTTATATCGGTGGTCTCTATCTGTTTTCTGAAGAGCTGATTCAAAACCGCACGTTGAACACGGCTCCCAACACAACTGTGGGGGGGTCTAACCTACTTATTAATGCAGTCGGTCCCGGGTTTCCAGCGATTGTGCGGGATGACGTGAATATTGAACGTAAGGGTGTGGCCTTATTCGGGCAGTTGGGTTTTGCGATTACCGATCAACTAAATGCAACCTTCGGATTACGATACTCCTACGAGGAGGTGGATCAGGCTCCGGATCTATTTGTTGACGTACTCGGTGGTGCGGTAAGCGCCGACAATGAGCTCGAAAGAAGTGATGATTATGCGGGTATCTCACCGAGCTTTTCACTTAACTACGACTTCAACAGCAGTACGATGGCCTACATGTCGGTGGCAACCGGATTCAAAGGGGGCGGTTTCACCAAAGAAGTTCCAAATACACCAGAGCAAAATCAATCACTTGATAACGAGGAATCGACTAGCTATGAGCTGGGATTGAAGAGCCGCTTTCTTGACGACACGGTGCAGATGAATGCCGCTCTTTTCCTTACAGAGATCGAAGAAATGCAGCTTGCCACCCGGGTCGATATTGGGGGCGGGATCTTCATTCCTTCGACCGCCAACGCGGGAGAAGCGGAAACAAGGGGGCTGGAGCTGGAGGTGTTAGCACGCCCAACAGAGGCCCTGGAGCTGTCTTTGTCTCTGTCCTACGTTGATTCAGAGTTTAAGGAATACGACCAGGTACCAGTAGGCGGGGGCGCGATGCTATATTCCCGAGCTGGTCAGCGGTTGCCCGAAGTACCGGAGTTATCAGGCTCTTTTTCTGCGTCCTACAACTTTAGAGTCAAGGATGTAGAAATCACTCCGAGTGTCACCTACCGCTACATTGGTGATAAGTTTATCGGTGACGGAACGGATGCAGTGCCTTTCCTGGAGATGGATTCGTATGGCGTGGTGGACGCTCAAATCACAGCTTATCTTGAAAGATTTACTCTGATCGCATTTGTCAACAATCTGTCTGACAAATACTATATTACTAATCAGGAGCAGAATCAGGCCATTTTGTCAGTAGCGGGCAAACGCTCTTATTCTGTACCCGGTGCCCCCAGGGAATTTGGCTTACGCGCTATCTATGAGTTCTAGTGTAATGTCCACCTAACGAGTGGGTAGTGTAGAGGCTGATATCTATCGGCTCTCTACCAGCACTTCGAAGCACACACTACAGTAATAGTTGCGGGTAGAGAGGTCACGACTTTCTTCTAAGGGCTAGTAATGCGGGGAATATTCGATTTACCCCTTGGCGCCATCCTTTATGGCGCCGCCGCCCTGAAAAATCTTGGGAGGCCGCCCTGATGACTTTGTAAGCTTTGACCTTAGCCCTGAACTTCTGCTGGTTTCGCTATTCGAAGGTTGACTGAGAAAATGCTGTTCTCCGATTTTTCTCAAAGCTGCTTTGGTAATTTTGGCATTATTCTTACCAATAAGCTTTTCCAAAGCTTCTTCTTGATCAGCAATTATCTGTTTGGCCCGCTTCATCAGCTTTTTACCTTTGGGGGTAAATCTTACGATTTTCGCACGACCATCGGTCGGATCTGATTTTCTCTCCAAATAGCCCATATCTTCACATTCATTTACCAGGTACATCATCGCTTGTTTGGTAATACCAATGCGTTCTGCAATCTCCGTGAGTCGCGTACCGTCATCATCAATCTGACGGAACACGCCCAAGTGTACAATTCGAAGATCAGTGAAATTGGCATTATACAATTCCTCAAGAATACCTTCCTCAGTGAATTTGAATGCATTGAGAAGTAGACGGCCAAAATTATCCTGGCGCCAATCGATATCAGAATCTGTTAGCTTGGTCATCAATCACTGTATCCGGTCTGTGGAGAGTATAGCTTAACCCATCGGGCTCGAAGTCGCCAATTAATCCGTGGGCAGCAGAATTGCAAAAGTCGGCGAGATATAAGAATCAAGAGGTTTCGGCTCCGATCGACGAGCTTTTAGCCTCACCGGTGTCATGGCCTTCAGTGTCAATTGCTCCCAAGAGGCCATTCGGCTTAGGTGGCGCGCAGAAACCGCTAGAATCCCAGCATCTCAAGCGACTGACGTTAGTCCCCTGTCTTCGCAAGCTCGCTGAATTCATCTGCAGAAAGGTTTTGATCATCAAGCAGTAAACAAATTTTCTTAACCACGTTCCGAATATCTTTGGAGGTTATTGCGTCTTACGGACTTCGCTGGTCCATTGAGTCGATGTTCAGCCAGTTAGAGTTAGCATCTGGACCGGCAGAAGACGAGACAGACGTTACACCGGTGGATACATATCACCATGGCCGTATATGGCTTGGCACGACTATTGAGTTGCTTGGAAGACGATTCGATCATTCAATTATGTATGCATTCGCCGTGGCGAAATAGCGTTCCACAGGCAGCTGGAAAAATATGTAAGGGGCTGCTGGTTAAATTTGGGAATGTTTCCGTTAGGTTAGAAAGTGGTGGAACTGTAGACGAAAAAAATCGGACCGCCAAACTGGGATAATGGCGAAGCAATCGAAAATCGGCTGCAAGCCACTTGAGATAGAACGAGAGCAAACCGAATCAGAAAGCCAGAAATTACCCCACCTGACGATCTCAGCTCACTCTGAACTCTAGCTTGAAGACAAACTTTCGAATTAACTACCTGCTGCTACAGATTTATCAGAGACTGTGATCGGTATCGAGCGCACGTCAGGAACCGTGCATCGTCCAATTTCAAGAAAAGCTACCTCAACGCGGCGATTGAACATACCACGAGAGGAGCTATAGCGTTGATCATCTATCCTGTCATTGAATTGTCGGTTTGCTACCATGCCCTCAACCCCGTTATCCCAATTGTGTGGCTGAACATCAACCCATGGCCCAGCCTGAGCGGACAAGAGCTGAACAACCCGGTCTCGACGCGCGTTAGCAATGATTAGATTTGCCTCATCACTGTTCTTCGCATGATTACACTGCTGAAAATTGTTGACCTCCGAAGAACTGGAAAAACCCTTGACCTGTATAACTACTGGATGGATATCTGAGGCGCAGGAAGCGATGTTTTTGCCGAGCCTGCGAATGAAGCTTTCAAACCTTGGTGTCGTTTTAACCCCATCCCACTGTAAACGATCTTGTGAGTCGGAACATGAAGCCTCTTCAAAGGGAATCATAAAATTTGCTACGGGTTGCGTCGAACTGCTGGAGTCATTGTCAGTGGAATTAACCAGCAGTAGGGGCATCGTTTCGACTATGTTATCTTTGTCATCCACTTTAAAGACTGCCAATACGGGGGCAGGTTTATCGCTAAACCAATGCCATTGGGTGTCAATCATGATCAGCAAAGAGACAAACGCAGTGGCTACAGACAGTACCGCTAGACTGCGCTGTGTCCACAGTAATAGAGGGTCTTTCTTGGAAGAGAGCCTGATAATCACTATACCTATGACTACAGCGGTAATGAGAACTAGCAAGATCCACCACTCCGAAAAACCACCTTCAGCCTCAACCTGCCCCAAGGAATCAACACTGCCTTTGATTTTTTCCACGTCGTGAACAAGCGATGCAATTCTCTTCTGGAGAGAACTCACTTCGCTACCCGTGGGCTGTGCAGTCCCTTCATTGACGGAAATATCATTAACTATCACGGACTGATTATTGGCACCTATAGACCAGAAACCAAAAACGAAAAGAAACAAAACCACAAGCACAGCAATCCAGACCGTCGTCAACCATTTTGACTTAGTGTTGATGTACTGAATGTCGCTGACATGCTGTTTATCGTGGGCCAGAATCTTCTCTAAATCATTCTTCGACAGAAGGTCTTTATACCGCTCTTTGATCGCCTCATAGGCAATAACAAATCGCTCTTTTTCTTTGTGGAGCTCCCATCGCGCAAACAACATCATGAATAGGGCAATTAGGGCAAACACGAAAAACGACGCAAACACCTCATTCGAAACCAAGCTCCCTTGCTTATTGCTCAGCAAACGAATGAGAAATATTGAGGCAAAAAAGGAGTACATCGTCCATGTACTGTTTTTGAGGTGCATGCCAAAAGAGCTTACGATATTCGCAGCCTTATCTGAGGATAACTGAATGAACTCAGACAGTTTATTTTTTATCTCTATGTACTGCTTTACATTCTCCTTTAGGTAAATTTGAAACCCCGATTCGATTGAAGTCAGCGTATCTGACTCCAACTGCAGAAGGTCTTCATTTAGTATATGCAACGTAACAACGTTTCGCGCTAATCCAGCCTTATCGATCGAATTTCCAGTGTCGTAAATCCACTGATAAATTCTAAAATAATCTTCAGATATTATCGCACTAAATCCATCTTCCCTTCGAATGTCGCATGAATATAGACGATAGCCATTCATGCGAAGGTGAATGTCGCCGTTGACGTCAAACTTGGAAAAGTCGCAAATATAAACTAATGAGGTTATTTTCCGAAGTTGATTGAACAGGCCAACAACGCTATCCAGAGAACACGTGCCACTCACCACAAAGTCGTTAGGTAAGCAGTGTACAGAGGCAGCATTGGCGAAGTGACAAATTTCGTCACGCTTTTGAATAAGTACCTGGCGCTCCGCTGCTGAGACGCAAAATTTGTGCTCAATTTGAGAGTGTTGGGGCCTAAAAAGAACATTCCCCACGGTAAAGGGCTCGTCAATATCTAGTACTTCAAAGCAGTCCACATCCGCTGACGCCAAACTGTAGCGTTCAATTGCATCGACTACGCTGCCCGACTGCCAAAACTGCGACATACACTCTAGATTATAGATCGACGATAGTCGGTTAGCCGAGTGCTTGGTTACTTGGACCGTCAGTGTACAACTTTCATCCGCATTCTTCAGCTCAATAGCTGTTTGCAACTCAGACAAGGAGCCAGAGAGCTCTCCATCTGAGTGGAGTAAATGGATGTCATCTTGGTTCTCGAGAGTCAAAATCAACTCACAGTTATCACGCTCTGGTAGCATGCGCAATGCGTGAAGCAATTCCTCTTCGATCGGCAACTTTAGGTTGCCCAATGAAAACGACACCACAAATTCTCGGTTGTTTTCTCTACAATCCTGTTGACAATAACTTGAAGAAAACCTGCTTGCGATTTCCTTTATCGCGTTCACGAGGGTTCACTCTCCATTTTTGCGAATTCGTCATAGCCCCGTTCAGAGAATATTTGGATGTATTTTCGCCCATCCGCTGATCGCTTAGCCAGGATGACATTTTTCATGTCCGGGATGTCACCTGTGATTTTGAGTTCCAAATTGCTGGAGAGCTTAATCGTGTCTTTTATCTTAGCCTTTATCTCATGATGAGCAATCGTAAACTGGGTATCAAATTTGTGCCTGTCGGGTAATTGTTTGATGTCCTTGATAAGCTTCTGCACATCGATACTGGGATCGTCGGGCTGATATTGACTAAATACGGTATCGACGAACATATCAAAGGCAAATGATTGCTGAGTCTGAAAGTAACCAATAACTGCGTTTCGTAGTGCCCAAAAATCACTCTTCTTATTTTTTTTGTGTAGCTGAGCACGCAACGTTTTATCTATAGCTGCAAATGAGGTTTGAGTGTTTTTTTCCGAAGTCTTTAGCTCTTCAAGCTCTAAAAAATCCTTCCACCAATAGACCGAAATCTTTGCATTGGTATCACTCACCCGAATTTCGGCGATTGTAGTTTCGTCTTCGAATAAAGCAACCATCGATTTTTGGATACGTTGACGAAAGGGAAGTCCCAGTCGGCTTTTGAGCTCACTTTCATCGAGAAATTCGCTATGGTCAACCTTCGTAATAATAATCGCCTGTTGCCCATTGATCTGTGTATATATCTGCACCAAACTACCCGACCGTAGTTCTACTAGCTGGCTCACAGATTTTTGCGTTGCAATTTCTACACGGTGTAGGCGTTCGGCGACTATTTGCGCGCGCTGGCTCCAATTTGCTGCAGTAACGCCTTTTAGTGCAGTCGCAACTTCAGTGGTTTCCGACGCAAAGTGATAGGATTTGAAGCGTCTTGGGTCATAGAAATCTTCCATAAGCTTGGCTATGTAAGATTCGAAGTCGCTGTCGGACTCAATAGGAATCGGCGAACCCACGGAGTCAGCTGTTAAATTTAGGTGATGGAGAACGGAAAGCGTAGCAGTTGTATCATCTTCAGACATTTAATCATCCCTAACGATTGCCTTCGATTTCTGCACATTCTCACACTTGGATAAGAACGCCCGCCATTTCAAACCAGGTACAGACGGAAGTGGTGAAAAGCAGATTTATTGATTCGTATACACTTTGGCGCTATGAAGCGCATAAAGTGCGCACAATGTACGACGCGCCCCGCCATATTGTCAATCTCAGGCCAACGTATTATGGTTCAAGCGCCCCTCAGCGGCAGAGTATTGCCCTGAAACCTGTTCATTTAACAACCAACCTTCGTTCGCACACCTGACGCCCAGCTCCCAATGAGTCTAATTTGCGCCGTCAAGGAATTATACTTTCCCGGTACGAACTTGCGCCTTCGTTTATTGAACTTTCCACGGAACCACTGAGAAGATTACGCTTCCGAAAGTCTCGCTCCCCGTTCTGATGAGTGTTTTGAGGCCAATTTCTCACCTATTTTTGACGAGCCATCGAGCCATATAGTTCCATCACAATAGTACACTGTTGATGGTGCCTCTGCTCTCACCCCCCCAAGTTTCTCTAAAAAGAATGCGGGACAGAATCGCCGAATTATGACAATAGGCGTCACCTATACCAATGGTTTCACTGTAAACAATAATAAGAAAGGGTGGTATAGCACGTCATTAAGAATATTCCGTACTTGCACAGCAGGGGTTTTCCCTTTTTCTGTTCGGCAACTTTATTACACTGTTCCTGCCGATATTCACTCAGGCAACCCCATGAAACCCAACAACCAAGAAGTCACCCTAGATCTCATCGAATCCGCAGCATTCCTTAAGATGTCACCCGCCGTCGTCCGCCGCAAAGCCAAGCAAGGCATCATTAAAGGCGCCAAACCCGGAAAATGCTGGGTATTTTTACAGTCCGACCTTGTCGCCTACCTACGTTCTTTGTATCCTAATGGTGAGCAAACGCCGCTAAGTGACAGACAGGAGAGACGCCTATGTCACTCTACAAACGCGGCAACACGTGGTGGGTGCGATTTACCGCCCCCAACGGCCAGCAAGTACGCCGATCTGCTAAAACTACCAACCGACGACAAGCGCAAGAATTCCTAGACTGCTTGAAATCGGACTATTGGCGAGTCGCTCAAATGGGCGACAAACCCAAAAGGAAGTGGCAGGACGCGGTAGAACGCTGGCTTGAAGAAAAGAAAGATGTGAAAGCCACGTATATCAATGATGTACGCATTTTACGCTGGCTACACGACTATCTTTTCGATAAGAACCTGGATGAAATTGTCCGGGATGACGTTGACCAGATCATCAAGGCAAAGCTTGCAGAGGGCGTTAAGAACGCCACTGTGAATCGTTTGCTGGAAGTGATTCGCGCCATTTTGAAGAAGGCACAAACGGACTGGGAGTGGATCGACAAAGCCACCCACGTTCCAATGCTGCCGGAACCTAAACGACGCGTACGTTGGTTAACGCATGAGGAAGCTGATCGCTTGCTCGAGGAATTGCCTGATCATTTGGCGGAGATGGTGCGTTTCACCCTGGCCACCGGCTTGCGTGAAGCCAATGTCACACAGCTCCAGTGGTCCCAGGTGGATATGAACCGGTCTTGCGCCTGGATCCACCCGGACCAATCCAAATCCCGTAAAGCGATTCCTGTGCCACTGAACGCGGATGCCTTGGCATTGCTAAAGAGACAAGAACACAGGCAGCAGGAAAAACCGTCTGATTTTGTGTTTATGTTTCGCGGCAAGCCCATCAAAAAGGCAAACACCCGCGCCTGGCGAGATGCTCTGGTTCGTGCCGACATTGACGATTTTCGTTGGCACGACCTGAGGCATACCTGGGCCAGTTGGCACATACAGCAAGGCACACCGCTCTATGTTTTGCAGGAATTGGGCGGTTGGGCGGGACCGGAAATGGTCCAACGATATGCGCACTTGTCGGCCAGTCATTTGAAGGTGTACGCCGACCAATTAGCACAGTCGAAAGCGATTAGCACAAATCTAGCACAGTCGACGATTTCGGGTGATTTAGAGACCGTCGAATGCGCTAAAAAATCGGCATAAATTGCCTTAAAAAATCGGTGTGAAGAGGAGGTTAACCCAATACACCAACTGGCCTACAGCCCAGTCACATCAAGGGTTTCGGAATTTTCGGAGCGCCAAAACGAAAAAATCCCGGTTCAAAGAACCAGGATTTTTGAGATGGCGCACTCGGAAGGATTCGAACCTTCGACCGCTCGGTTCGTAGCCGAGTACTCTATCCAGCTGAGCTACGAGTGCGTTGAGGCGCGTATAATAGGGATCCACCCGGCATCCGTCAACCCCTTTCTTTCAAAAATCTGTAACCCTTTCAATTACTTATTTACCCCCAGTTATTCCGGGCTAGGTTGTGCTTATTCCCGGTTGACTCCATCGACGTCTGGCAATACCATTACTGATAATGATTCTCATTTGCACAGGTATGCGCCATGCCCCCCTCTCAGAATGCCCCATTCCCTGCCGGCACCCTTCAATCCTTTAGGCAACTTATGGTCGATGGCACACAGCATCACAACAATCGTCGCTTTGAGCTGGCCTGCAATCTGTTCACCCGCGCCCGTCTGATTGCAGGGCAGTTGCTGGATCAGGACGGCTGCTGCCACTGTCACCGCATACTGCCCCTGCAGATCTCTGCCAGCCATAATTTGGCAGCGTCATACTCGGCCAGAGGCAAGCTGGACACAGCTGGAAGGGTTCTGGAGCAACTTCACCACAGCCTGATGCATCTGTGTCTTTGTGACGCCAAGCCCAGACGGTTGCGCATTGTGGCTTTAGGCGAACTGGATGACTCCCTCTTCGCCTTGACCAGTAGTCTGGGCGCACGCGGAAGGTTTGATGAGCTTTATGAGGCGATCAGCGAAACTGAACTGGTCGCAGAACAGGCAGCCCGCCAGTTGTTACACTGACGGACAGGTATTTGGGCGAAAGCAATGGTTAGCGACGGATTTAGAAGTCCGCCTCTTCGTCGAAGTCGCCGCCGAAGCTGTCTTCCACTTCGCCGTCATTACGCAAGTACTCGCGGCGCTGGAGGTAGGCATCGCGCATAAAGGTGTATTTGTCACCACTGAGCAGCTCCTCGGCGCTTAAAATACTGGCACGGGCACTGACAAGATCTGTGGCGTAGACCGTGTTACGCGTGGGCACATGGTCGACATAGCGAATCGGGTTGAAGTAGGAATCCACCGGCATACCCACGGCCGAGCCCAGGGTTTTCGGACCAAAGAAGGGAACCACCACAAAAGGTCCCTCTCCTACCCCCCAGGCGGCCAGTGTCTGACCAAAGTCTTCACCATCACTCTTGTCGAGGCCAATCTGGCCGGCCACATCAAAGACACCGACCACCCCAATCGTAGAATTGATCAAAAAGCGGCCCGAGTCATTGCCCGCTGCCGCCCATTTCCATTGCAGGATATCGTTGGCAACGTTGCGGATTTCCAGGAGATTGGAAAAGGCATTGGAGACGCCTGTTTCCACCAGATCCGGCATGACCGCTCGGTAGCCCTTGGCGACCGGCTTGAGGAAGTACACATCGAGGGTATCGTTGAAGGCAAAGATCTTGCGATTCATACCTTCCCAGGGGTCGGCTTCGGCACCATCATAGGCGTGTGCAGAAGCACCCATAAAGCCGAGGATCGCCGCCATTGCGGCTGCTTTCAGTCTGTTCGCCACTTTCGCTCCCTTGGCCATATGCATCGCTCCTTTTGAGTATAAACCTGAACCCATAGGCTCGCGATTCTATCTCAGGGCGGAATGCAGCATCAAGGAGCGCCGTGATAATAAACGTTAACGTTTAAGTTGGACCAATGGAATCAAAAAACCCCGCACTTGGCGGGGCTTTTTGTGACCTCAAATCACTTCAAACCAGGCGGTTTAGAAAGTGAACTGGGTTCTGAAGCGCAGCTCTTCACCGTCACCAACGTTGTCCTGCTCGCCATCCATGAAGCTCAGGCCCAGGCGCACGTTGCTGTTGAGGTAGTAGTTGACGCCAATGGTGGTCTGCTCACCATCGCCGCTGCTCAGATCAATGTCGCTGTACTTGCCGTCACCGTCTTCATAACGCAGCACCAGCTCCCAGGCGCCGTCCTTGCTGGAAGGCTTAACCTTCTTGAACTTGCCGTCTTTGTAGGGACGCTTGCCGTTAAAGACGTAACCCAACTGAACGTAGTAGCCATCGGCATCTTCGTCGCCCTGCTCGGCGTCAAAGTACTCCGCCTGAGCATGGAAGGGGCCCATGGCGGTGGCCAGTTCCAGGTTATAAACGTCGAGCTCATCATCGCTGGTATCGGCATCGCGGGTGGAGAAACCGGCGCCCAGGTGTACGATGGTGCTATCGGTCTTCACAGGATTGAAAGTAAAGCGGCCGGTAACAGCAGTGTGGTCCGCATCGTTGGAACCGTCACCATCGGCTTCAAACACACCAATGCCATAAGTCCAGTTGCTGCCCTTGCCGTGCAGCTGCAGACCGGAGTTGCGGCCTGGAGTGTAGAATTCGGTCATGGCTGAACGCTCAAGAGAGGAGATATCTTTAGAGCTGGTCAGCGATTCCAGACCAAACGGTTCTTTTTGCTTACCCAAAGTAACGTTGGCCTGCTTGCCAAATCCGGTGTAGCGAATATACAGGTCTTCTGCGTCACCACCTTTAGCACCACTGCTCTCGGCAATATTGAACTGTGCTTTATAGGCCCAGTTACCGACATTACCTTTTACGTAGAGGCGCGCACGGCGTACATCAAAGTCATCAGTATCATCTTTTACGTCGGACTCGTCCGCCTCGTAGTCCCACTGCAAACGGCCACCGATCTGGAAGCTCTTGCTCTTGTCGGCAGTGTAGACCTTGAAGCCACCTTTGGTATCGATCACAAGATCGTCACCCTTAGTTGTAACAGTACCGGCGTTGGCCTGAGAAGCCAAAGCAACGATAGTCAGAGGCAACAGTGCTTTTTTCATGGAGTTATCCCCTAAAAAATTGTGATTGTAATGACCAAGTATTTTGTATTTTTGAACGCAACCCTTGCTCATCGATTACGTTATGGCAGGGAATTCTGACGACCAAATGTGACAGTAATGTTACCAATGTGTAATAAAGTAGGTTTTTATTGCTATTTGGCAAGCGCGGAACGGAAGGCAGAAAAATATGGAAAAGTGCTTATAAATCATAAGCTTGGAGAAAATCTAAAACTATCAGTGCTAATAGACTGTCATTATTATTAAAAAATAATGTCACAAGCCTGCAATTTGTTGAGCAAATTTTGTCCCATCTGAATCAGAGCGTCGGGCTCCGGATGTTGCATCTCATCAGCCAGTTTACGCAGCGCTTTTTCGCCAGTGAGTGCTTCCTCACCCTCCAGCAGGTTTAACAGGCGGATTGTCAGCGCGTTGGACTCCATAAATTGAATTTGATCATGACGGTTGCGATATACGATCAGAAAAGTAGGTTGCTCTGGAGGTTCGTCCGGGCGAAATTCCGGGCCAAGATGATGAACCGGATACTGGTAGGACAAATTCCAGGCCAGGGGCGATACCACCGGGCTTTCGCCAAGCAGATCTTCGGTATGCAGAATCTCGCCGTTGTCGTCCCGTGGAATGTCTTCCTCAGAGACATCGAGCGCCAGTTCAACCCACTCATAGTGCGCCAACTCCAACAAGAACGCCGGATCCCCTTCCTGCACACCTCTCTCTTCTTGCAGGTAGCGGATAAATTCCTGGCTGATTTCCAGAAAGTACGGTGAGTGAGACCGGTGCCCTTTGATAAAGTCCCTCACCAGCATCAGCCAGCTTTGTTCACAATAGAGGCTCCTCAGAATCGGAAAACCGCCGCTTAGAAAGCCTTCGATGTTTTTAAAAATAAGATCCCGATAGATTTGCAGGCGACGGTCTTCGACATCGGACGGTGGCGCATTGTGAGCGGGATCGCGCAAGTGATCGGCCAGATGCTTTTGGGTTTCAATAAATGTGGTCATGGCTTGTCAAATCACTTAGCGAGTCAGGGCAGGTTCTTGGGTAGTCGTACATGCCGCCTGGATCTGGCGGATAGTGTCCACTTCTTTGAGAAGTTCGGGCACCGTGGGAATATTAAAATCCCGCTCCAGCAATGTAGGCATCACGCCGAAACGTTTGTAGGCCGCCTCCAACAGATCCCACACAGGATCAATGACGTCAGCCCCATGGGTATCCACTCGCAGATCTTCCGCTTCATCGTAGTGGCCGGCCACGTGTACATACACCGCTCTTTCGGCGGGTAACTGGGTGAGAAATTCGTAGGGGTCGTAACGGTGATTGATGCTGTTCACGTAGATGTTATTGACGTCTAACAACAGGTCGCAGTCCGCCTCGTCGATAACCGCATTGATAAATTCTATTTCGCTCATTTCCTGCTGCGGTGCACAGTAGTAGGAAACGTTTTCCATCGCGATGCGTTCGCCCAAAAAGTCCTGCACCTGAGCAATGCGCCCCGCAACATGTTTCACCGCTTCTTCTGTAAACGGTATCGGCATCAAGTCGTAGAGGTGTCCGCCGTCGCTGCAATAACTTAGATGTTCGGTATAGCGTTTGATGCCGTGTTTTTTTAGAAACGTTTTGATGTCGGCAAGCAGATCCATATCCAGTGGATCGGTGGAACCGATCGACAGTGACAGGCCGTGGCAGACAAACGGAAAGCGCTCGGTGTATTCATGGAATTTTTTGCCAAAGCGCCCACCCAGTCGAATCCAGTTTTCCGGGGCCACTTCCATAAATTGGACTTGATCCGTATCGATATCGGACAGGTCATCCAACAGGCTGCGCCTTAACCCCAGGCCGGCTCCTTGCACAGAAAAGCGGTTTGCCGGCGATGCCTCGGTGGGTGTCATAGCGTGCTCCAGTTATTATTTGGCAAAATAAAATGGCCGCTGAAGATTCACAAATAAATCCTGAGCGGCCATTCTGTTAGGCAAGGTTAAGCCTGATCAAAAAGATCTGATGGGCGAATTAACCGCCACACTTACCCTCACCGCATTTGCCTTCGCCCTTGGCCTTGCTGCCGCCGCACTTGCCTTCGCCGCATTTGCCTTCGCCCTGTGCTTTGTTGCCCCCGCATTTTCCTTCGCCGCATTTTCCTTCACCGCACTTGCCTTCTTTACCGGCTTTGTCGCCGCCGCACTTGCCTTCACCGCACTTGCCTTCTTTACCGGCTTTATCGCCACCGCATTTGCCTTCGCCACACTTGCCTTCACCGCATTTGCCTTCAGCGTCTTTTCCGGCAAGATTGTAACCGGCGCTCAGCTCAGTCGCCGCAAACGGATTTTCCGCTGCAGATGCGACCGGAGTCATCATTGCACCCGCTACAAAAGCAGCACCAACAGCAGCTGCCAGAGGAGTCATTGTTTTCTTCGCCATAATCGTGTTCCTTTGGTTGAACAGTCGTTTTCGTTGTTATGATCCGGATTGTACAAAGTCTGTCGGTACGACACCGGACTAAGCAGACCAATCACTGGGTGCACTGCCCGCTGAACGTCAAACTGCAGTTACCGTGATGATGCCTACTATGACCGAACGGCAAACAGGAAGTTTCCACTCCGTTCACAAAATCTGTAAAAAGTCTGTAAATCAGATGTTGTCTTATGCCCGGCGACTGTAATGACCCTCAAACGCCTGCTTTTGTTCCGTCAGCCAATGGTGTAACTGTACAAAATGATCCTCGCAGGCGTCTACATGTGTGAGCATGCTGGTGGCGTTATAGTTGCGCAGATTGCCCACCGCCTTGCCGAGCCCGATCAATCGTGCGTCGTGGCGCCCCAACTCTTTCATCCACAGGCGAGCATCATCGACGCCACCCCACAGCGCATTGCCCTGCACGGCAAAATAGAGGCTCGGCGGTAAACCTCGTGCCCGCAACAACCTGACGTAATCCGTATTGTCGGTTGAGTCGAGCCACTGGGGCTGAGTTAACCACTGCTGCCACTGATGGCTGACGTCCCGGCTTTCGACCGGCTTGCCAGGCAGACCGCTTCGGCCATACAGCAAACTGCAGAGGCCCAGGCCCCCTTGCCATTGCATATAGCGAAGGGTTTTAAGCATAGAACTGAATTCGCAGCGGCGCTGAGGCGCGAAATGCGCGAATCCCAGCACCGGCGCCGGCAATAGGTCCAGGCGACTGTAGCAGGCACTGAGCAATAGACTGCCCAGTCCGTGACCGATCCAAAACTGTGGTGCGCCGGGACGCAACTTCGCGATTTTGCGTAAATGGGCGGGAATGTCCTGGGTGATGAGTTCGTGCAGTCCCCACTTACTGTGACGGGAGACTTCCGGCCAGCTGGCCCCCTTGCCGCGCAGTTCAGCCACAAACACGTCGAAGCCCTGATCCGCGAGGTAAGGTGCCAGACCTGCTTCGGCCTGCTGCGGCCAAAACACCTCGGAGCCGTGATTAAAACCGGCCACCATCAGGATCGGGGGAGCTTCCGGAGTGGCACCGGTATTGGCATGGCAGCGACGCAAACCCAGCTGATACTCGCCACACTGAACGGTGTAGGAGGTTTGTTGCAGTCGGGCATTGCGCCAGGCAAAGGTTGACATCAGGCCTCTTCCCAAAGTTTGTTCAGCCGTTTGGCCGACACCGGCATCAGGGTTTTGAGAGACTGGGCAAACAGCGAAACCCGATACTCTTCCAGCATCCACCGGTATTGCAGCAAGGCAGTATTATTTAATACCGTCGCCAGCCCTTCCTTATCCACTCGCTGCTGCCAGCGATTCCAAAGGGCTTCGACTTCCGCCGTCCAGATTTTGTCCTTTTGGGTCTGCAGCGCCACCTTGTCCAGCCGCAGTTGAATGGCCTTCAGATAACGCGGGTACTGTTGTAACCAGTCACTGGGCGTCGTCAGCATAAAGCCGGGATAAATCAGCTGTTGCAGTTGTTGGTTGATATCCCCGGCCGCCAATGCCATTGCCAGCGCGTTTTTGCTGGACTTGATGGTTTTTTTGATAGCCACCACTTGGTTGAGCAAATTGAGCAACAGGGTTTCCAGCTCTCTGGCGCGAGCGGTTACCCGAACACGCCCGGCATCCACTTGCTTTTCGAATTCATCCCGGTCACGAGGTAAAGCTCCCTCGCCACCGGCTTCAGTATTCGGAAAACAGACGTCCGCCACAGCGGCCATCAGCATATCGTCCACCACCTGTTCACGCTTGCCCAGGCTGACCACGGTCAAGCCTATGTCTTTGCCTCGCAGCAATTCCTTACGCAGTGGTTTTACCGTGGTATGCAAGCGTTGTAACGCCAGGCGAACAATCCCCGACCGGCTGTCAAAACTGGCCTCCACCGGGTTATCGTGCAGCTTGAGTTCTACCGTATCGCCCTTGTCCTTCAGTGCCGGATAGGCAGTGATACTCATACCCGCGCGTTTCAGGCGGACGTCCTGAGGCAGCTTGTCGAAATCCCAGGAGGCGATATTGTCCCGTTCGATGGAATCGTCGCTGCTCTGCAGTGTTTTTTGCAGGCGGTCGCGGTAGCGCTCTCTCAGGCTGGCCAGGTCGCGACCCTGTGCCAGTACCTTGCCGTTTTCATCCACCACCTGAATATTGAACAGGTAGTAGTTGTCCAATCGACAACCCGCCCACTCCTCAATAGGAATGTCCAATGTGGTCTGGCGCTTGAGCTGGTGTGAGAGCGCCTCCGCCAGAGGAACGTCGTCCGCTTTCATGCCCGCCAGTGCCTTGTCCACAAAGGCAGGCACCGGCACAAAATGTTTGCGCCACTGTTTGGATAAGCCTTTTACCATGGCGATACACTTCTCCCGCAGAATTCCGGGAATAATCCACTCAAGGCGATGCTCAGGCACCAGGTGCAATGCTGCAACCGGCACCTGAATACTGACACCATCTTCTTTATGGCCGGGCTCAAAGTGATACTTGAGCGCAAAAGTCAGCCCCTGCCAATTGAGCTCGCCGGGGAACTGCGCCTCAGTCACTGCTGCGGCGTCGTGGCGCATCAGGTAGTCCCGCTCCATATACAGCTGGCCGGGCTCGCCGCGCGGGGTTGCCTTTTCCATGTCCTTGCGCCAGCGTTCAAAGCCAGCCAGGTTGACGATATCTGCTGGTACCCGCTCATCATAGAAGCGGTAGAGCACTTCGTCGTCCACCAGAATATCGCGCCGACGGGATTTGGCTTCCAGCTCCTGCAGTTCTTCCACCAGGTTCTGGTTATGTTTGAAGAATTTGCCTTTGCCCCGATAACGCCCTTCCACCAGTGCCGCACGGATAAACACTTCGCGCGAGGTAACGGGATCAATACCTCCGTAGCTGACCCGGCGTTTTTCAACCAGCACCAGTCCATATAGAGATATTTTTTCGAACGCCATTACCTGCCCGGAACGAACATCGTAATGGGGCTCAAACTGTGTGCGCTTAACCAGATGCTCAGCCGCCTCCAGCACCCAACCCGGATCCACCTTGGCGACTTGATGGGCAAACAGGCGCGAGGTCTCCAGCAGCTGCCCCGCTACAATCCACTTGGGCGCCTTTTTGGCCTGGGACGAACCCGGAAAAATATGGAAGCGGCGATTGCGCGCACCCAAATATTCTTTTTCCTCCGCCTTGTTGCCTACGTAGCCGAGCAGGCCACTGATCAACCCCCGGTGAACGGCTTCGTAGCCGGCGGCTTCGCGATTGGCCTTCAGGTGCAGGGGCTTTAGGGCCAACAACAGTTGGTGATGAATTTCTCTCCATTCCCGCAAACGCAACCAGGACAGGAACTCCCGCTTACAGAGTTTGCGGAATTGGTTCTGTGACAGATCCTGCCGCTGCTGTTCGGCGTAGTCCCAGAGATTGATAAAGGCGAGAAAGTCGGAATGGTCGTCATTAAAACGGCGGTGTTTTTCATCCGCCGCCTGTTTCTTTTCGGCCGGACGTTCGCGCGGATCCTGGATCGACAGTGCGCTGGCGATAATCAGGATTTCCCGCAGCGCACCGGTCTTGGCCCCGGCGAGTACCATTCGGCCCAGGCGTGGGTCCACCGGCAGCGTCATCAACTGGCGCCCCAGGGGTTTGACCTTGCCTTTGCCATCGACGGCCTGCAGTTCCTGCAGGAGTTTAAAACCGTCATTGAGCAAACGTTGATCAGGTTTATCGACAAACGGAAAGTGGCGCACATCGCCAATGCGCAGGTTAAGCATCTGCAGGATTACCGCCGCCAGATTGGTACGCAAGATTTCGGCATCGGTAAATTCGGGGCGGTTGAGAAAATCCTGCTCGTCGTAAAGCCGGTAGCAGACACCTTCACTGACCCGACCGCAGCGCCCCTGGCGCTGGTTGGCGCTGGCCTGGGAGATGGCTTCAATGGGCAACCTTTGTACCTTCGAACGGAAACTGTAGCGGCTGATGCGGGCAAAACCCGGATCGATCACATAGCGTATACCCGGCACGGTGATACTGGTTTCCGCCACATTAGTGGCGAGAACCACACGCCGCCCCTTATGGGCGTTAAACACCCGGTTCTGCTCGGCCAGACTTAAACGTGCGTACAGCGGCAGCACTTCCAGATGGGGAATGTCCGCCTTGCGCAGCGCCAGAGCCGCCTCGCGGATTTCCCGCTCACCACTGAGAAACACCAGAATATCGCCACCGCGGCGCGTGCTGTTGCGCTCTTCCTGCAGGATTTCCTCTACGGTGTCGCAAATAGCACCATAGAGATCATCGTCCTGGTCCGCCATGGGGCGATAGCGGGTCTCCACCGGATAGGTGCGACCGGACACTTCAATAATCGGTGCTTTATCGAAGTGTTCCGAGAAACGCTGCAGATCGATGGTCGCCGAGGTAATGATCAGCTTCAGATCGGGTCGCTTGGGCAGTATGCGTTTGAGATAGCCAAGCAGAAAGTCGATATTGAGGCTGCGTTCGTGGGCCTCATCGATAATCAGTGTGTCGTACTTGCTGAGGTAACGATCATGCTGGATTTCCGCCAGCAGAATACCGTCGGTCATCAATTTGATATGGCTGGTATCCTGGCTGTGATCGGTAAAGCGGACCTGGTAGCCCACCGAGCTGCCCAGAGGCGTATCCAGCTCTTCAGCGATGCGGCTGGCGACGGTACGTGCAGCGATCCGTCGGGGTTGGGTATGACCGATCAGGCCTTTGACACCCCGCCCAAGAGACAGGCAGATTTTGGGCAGCTGAGTGGTCTTACCGGAACCGGTTTCGCCGGCCAGTATCACCACCTGATGTTTGTCGATGAGGCTGGCGATTTCGTCCCTGCGCCCCGAGACGGGCAGCTCTTCGGGAAATTTGATCTCCGGCACAGCCTCCTGACGACGCTGCAGCAACTGCTGAGAGCGCTCCACCGCCTGACTGAGTTTTTGCAGGGCTTTATCGACGGGTTTGCCGGCGCGGCTGCGGTCCTGTATATCATGCCATTGGCGCTGCAGGCGATAGCGGTCGCGCCCCATCACCTCATCCAACGGCGGCTGCAGCTGTTGCAGAGCTTCGGTACTCAACTGGCTCCCCCAATATCCCAAAAGGACGGCATTATACAGTAAGGCGCTGTACCGGGTCTCCGTCCACAAAGGCAATCAGCTCACCGGGTGCCATGGGGGTCCATTGTTCATTGCAGGTCAGGGGTTCTGTGGCAATCACCGTCACCACGTCGTTGGGAGTGGTCTCGCCCGCGAAATCCACACTGACATCGGCGTCGGTGAGGCTGGCTTCGCCAAAGGGTGCGCAGCGGGTGATCCACTGCAGTTTGGTGGAGCAGTAGGCCAACAGCCATTGGCCGTTGCTGAGCAGCAGATTACAGACACCCATCGCGCGCAGGCGTTCACAGCGCGGGTGGAGAAATTCCGACAGGGTTTGTATGTCCGGCGCTTCGCTGAAGCGGCAACGCAGCTCCGCCAGTAGCCAACAAAAAGCCCGTTCGCTGTCCGTGGTACCGACCGGCAAGTCTTTACCCAAGGCCAATTCCTCGCTGCCCTTGAGCTGGCCATTGTGTGCCAGAGTCCAGTTCTGGCCCCAGAGTTCACGGGTAAAAGGGTGAGTATTTTCCAGGCACACCGAGCCCACATTGGCCTGGCGAATATGGCTGATGACGTAACAGCTTTTGATGGGATAGCACTGCACCAATTGGGCGATGCGGGATTCGACACTGGCACCGGGATCGCGAAACTCGCGAATGCCCTTGCCTTCGTAGAAGACAATGCCCCAGCCGTCTTTGTGGGGGCCGGTACCCCCACCCCGCTGGATCAGCCCCTGGAAGCTGAAACAGATGTCAGTGGGTACATTGGCGGACATGCCCAACAGTTCACACATGTTTGCCTGCCTGTCTCCATGGATTGTTGGTTGCGCGGACTATTTTCAGTTTAGCGCTTGTTCACGCCGGGGGCCTTACCATTAATAGAATTTTACGGCCCTGAGCCCGGTATCGTAGCAAGCCGTCTCGGATAAAATCGGGCATTGTCTCTGAGGGTACCTGCTCAAAGCCTGCTTCGGCATAGAACGCCTGTAAATGATCAAACGGATAACAATAGCAACGGGTTTGCTCCAGCAAGGGGGTTAGCGCTTTGAGCAGCTGAGCCCCCAACCCCTGCCGGCGCAGTGCCGGGTCCACACACATGCTGCGCAGAAAGTAGTAGCCCTGGGGTTTTGGTTCAAGGCGGACTGCAGCGACGATACCGCTCTGGTCGCGCAACACGTACACCTTCTCCCCACGGCCTGCCTTGGCACTGTAGCGGCAGCGTTTATAGAATTTATTGACCAGAGGCAGCTGCAGTTCGTCCAGCAATTCACACGTCGGCGTATTCATGTGGAATCAGTCAATGGGTGGTGGCTGCGGTGGGCTTCATAATGGTGAAGAAAGCGTTCAAAGTGCTGTTGCAACTGAACGGCGTCCTCTGGCTGCCGGATGTTATGCAGTAAGGCAATCGCCGTTTCCGCCGTCGATAGATTACCCGGTTGCTGGTTTCGCCGCAGATGGTAAACGCTCTCCTGCGGCGTTTGCAGCGACAGTCGCGGTAGTGTTTTTAGCAACCTTGATTGACGCAGCATCTTGCCGGCCTGTTGCCAAGTGGCATCCAGCAGTATGTACTCTTCCCGGTTCGGCTCAGGTTGTTGTATGCAGGTCACTGGGTGCCCGGCAGGCTGGGATTCAGAGGGTTTGTCAGGAAACAGCAACACCTGTTGAAGCCCCGATTGGGCGGCACGTTCGCTCAGGGCGCGATCCGTCTCTCGACGGGACCACAGCATAAGCTCGGCGCCTGGCAGGGTCGCTAACAGCAGTCGTCCGGTGTTGGTGGTTTTCTGCAATTCCCGTTCGTGAGTCAGCAAAGTAATACGCGGCAGCTCGCTGAGACGCGGCGCCTGCTGACACAAACACAAGTCCTGTCGCAGGTGGCAGCGTTCACAGGTCAACACGAATCAAACCCTATCAGGCTTTGTCGTTATCCTTGTCATCGTCCAGTTCATCCAGGGATTCCGGCGCGAAGTCATCCAGAGAGAATCCGGCCAGCTCATCCTCCGCCGCCTGGCTTTCGGCCTCCAGTGATTCCATCAGGTCATCACCCAATTCATCCGCCAAGTCATTGCCCAGGTCGTCACCGAGAATATCGTCCAGATCATCCACTTCGACTTGATCCAGCGGCTCTTCGAGACCCGCCAGCAGCTCGTCGGCGGCGACTTCATCGTCAAGCTGAATTTCCTGCTCGGTCACATCGTCACTGGAAAGATCCAGGCCTGCATCCATAGGCATTTCGGTCAGGTCATCGTCGTCCAGAACAGGTTCCGCCTCAGGCATGGCCTCCATTTGCGGAGCGGGTGGCTCCGGCTCGGGCTCGGGTTGCAGTTCCGGTACCGCTGCAGGTTCCTCTGGCGCATCGTCCAGGTCATCCTCTTCGGCGTCGTCCACCGCTTTTTCGAGGTCTTTGAGGCTGTCGCCTTTACCCGACCCCATAACCATGCGATAAGCAAAGAACGCCAGAACAACGACCAACAGGTTGCCTATGCCGAGTCCGACATAGAGCATCCAGTCTGAGGACTCATCCTCTTGCTCAACCGGTTCAGGGCCTGGCTCAGGCTCAGGTTGCGGCTGGGGCTCCGGTTCGGGTTCGGGTTCGGGTTCGGGTTCGGGTTCGGGTTCCGGCTCAGGCTGCGGCGCTGGCTGGCTAAATGGATTATCAGCCGAGGGATAGTTAAAACGCTGTACCGGAGGGTCCACGTTAAACGACTGACCATGACTGTCGATGCCGCTGATACGCAATCGCACCTGGTAGGTACCTTCCACCTCCGGCTGCAAAATCAACTCCCATTCATCGGTGGGTGTTAACTGCATAGGTTTGATGCTGCTGCGACCATTGGGATCTTTAATGCGGGCCACCACTTGGGTTTCCGCAGGCACGACCACCTGGCTGTGGGCTCGTACCAAGAGTTTTTGCTGCTCTCGCCCGCCCAGAACCAGTTTATCCAGGCTGACCGCAAAGGGTTCGCGAACCGTCAGGTGGTGATTGAATTTGCGCTGGAAGCTTTTGCCGTCGACATTCACCGATACCTGGTAGCGGCCTTCATCGGCAAACATGCTCAGTTCGGTAGAGTAAATCCCGTTGCCCGGTGGCGATCCTTCGCTCAGCAGCTCCGGCCATTCGCGGCCGCTGTCGGTATGACCCACCAGGCTGTCGATGGTCAACAAACTCAGGAAGTTGCGATCCGTAACCGTGCGCTGGTCTTCCTGAAACAGCAATGAGAGCTGAGTTTGCTGCCCGGTAAACAGGTTGGTCGGTAAGGGTTTTACCAACAGATTCAGATTACTGACAACGGTTACGCGGCTGTCCGGGTCGATGTCGGCAACCACCTGCCACTCACCTTCCAAGGGGCGCTTGACGGTGATCAGATCGTAGTCCTGGGTTTTGTACCAATTGACGTCGGAGGTTTCACGATCGAAGCGGTATTCGGTTTCGTCCGGGCTGATCAGACGCGTGGGTTCGACATCGCTATTGCGGAATATCAACGCGGTAAATTCTTCGATGCTGGAATCCACCAGGAAACGGTTCCCCTCCAAAGGAACCTGCTCCGCCGGCGCCGCCTGATCAAAAATGCGCAGGAACACCTTCATCAGGTCGTCCGCCGTTTTGGCAACTTCCGAGAGGCCATCGGTGCCGAGCGAGAGCTTTTCCATCAGCGCGGTATCGGCTTTATCCGACAGGGCGATGGTGTGTATTTTGTAGCCCGCCTGCTGCAATTTGGGCAACACCTCATCCACAATACGGCGCCACTCGGCCTGGTTTTTATCCGGATCCTTGTCTATGTCGACCATGCCGTCGGTCAACAGAATGATGCTGGTGTTGTAAGCGGGGCTGGCGCGATCAAAATCGTAGGCGGCTTTTTCCAGCGCTTCGCCAATATTGGTAAAGAGCCCAAGGGAGTTGATCTGTTCGGACTTTTCGGTGGCATCGGTGCGCCAGCGATCGTTGACCGGTTTGTGCGGCACCAGCATGTTGATGTAACGGCCAAAGGTCCAGATACCGGCCTTGCTGTCTTCGGGCATCAGCTGCATCAGCAGTTCCACCGCCGGCTGGCGCAGGTTGGCGGGATCGTTCTGTTTCATACTGCCGGAAACATCGATCACCAGACGCACATCCGCGGGTTTGGAACGCGTGTCGTCCTGGGCCAGCACCAGCCCCGCTACCAATGCCAGTAGCAAGGTAACCGCCGGGCGCAAAATCCTGTTCATAGATGCCTCATCCTTTGGTTCTTGTTTACGGGTTTTTACTTAAGGATTCCGTACTTTTGAAGATTATAGCTTTTAGTTATTATCTTTTGGGTATTCTAACCCTTTATGGCTGGGTATGCGCTTCTTTTACCAGACTGTCGTGGGCCTGCTGCAATTGCCGATCCTGTTCGGCCTTGCGCCGGCGCTGGCGCCATATCAATTGGCAGACCACAGTCACCACCAGTGCGGCGCCAACCACCCCCAATAATGTCGGCCCCACACGGTTAAATGCTTCACCACCTTCAAAAATGGTCTCCATCAGTACCATAAGTATGGCGGGCGCCATCTGTGTGTAATCCTCGCCAATGCTATAGGGGCACAAAAGCAATGCTGCCATAAACACCCGCAGCAAGGGACGCAGCCAATCCCTTTTCACCGCGGCGGTCATGTGCCACCAGACGATCATCAGCCCCAGGGCTCCAGCGAGATAAGCACCCCAGGCCAGCGTCAGACTCTCAGTATTCATCATTCCACCCAGTGCACGATATAGTCTTCCAGGTCTTCGACATCGACATCCTGCTCGCGATAGACCCGTCCCTTAACGGAAATGCCGGCCCGGTGAACGCTGTCGGCGCGGCCGCTGATCAATGGATGCCAATCGGGCAGTGGTTGCCCCTCAGCCACCAGTCGATAGGCGCAGGTGGAGGGTAACCAGTGAAAATTCTCAACATCCTCGGGCTTTAGATTGATGCACTCCGGGACCAGTTCCAAGCGCTGTTTGTACTGGCGACAACCGCCGTTTTCGGTATCCAGGTAGCGGCAGGCGACGCAGGTGTAATAAACCTCGTCGGCATCCTCGTCTTCCAGTTTGTGCAGGCAGCATTTACCGCAGCCATCGCAGAGAGATTCCCACTCTTGCTGCGATAACTCTTGCAGGGTTTTTCGTTCCCAAAACCAGGATTTTTGCGCAATCATCGTGGCGTGACTACAACTGCATTTTGGTGTTCTTGAGCTGTATTTCACTCATTTCTGCGTCTTTCAGCGGCGGCATCTGCAGATAGTAGCCCTTCTCCTCCAGCTGTTCGATAACCCGTTCGGCCTCTACCCTGGCCAGCTTTTTGCCCGGCTGTAAAATCAGCGTCATCACATGGCCGGGCTTGCCAAATTTCTCAAGTAACGCTTCGGGTACCTGCGACAGGCCATCGGCCTTTTTGACGTAAAGGTACATCTCGTCTTCACGAGGACTTTTGTAAATATCACAGACCAGCTTCATGGAGTCTTTATCTCTTATCAATGCTTACGGGTCTAGGGGTTTTCTGAGGCTGCCAAACCCCATTCCTGCGCCTGAGAAAGCAGAACATCGCCGACCACATCCCGTCGCCAACCCGAAAGCCGTTGATTCAGAACGTAGGCATTTCGATCCGCCATTCCCGAGCGCACCAATTCTTCAAAATCGCGCTTACGGACCAGCACTTCGGGGGCGATATCCAGCGATTCGGCAATGTCCCGGGCCGTCTGTTTGAGCGCCTTCATGAGATCCCCTTGATCCGCCGATAAGGGCTTCGGTATCCGCGGCGGGCACTGGTCGTCTTGTGTATGACGGGCCTCTTCAATCAATTCCAGCAGCTGTTCACCATCGGCTTTGATCATTCTCGGTGTCATGCCCTCCAGACCGGTCAGGTGTTTGAGCTCGGTTGGCATGATACGGGCCATATCCCAAAGTGCCCGCTCTTTGACCAGGCGGTTGCGCGGTACATTGCGGGCCCGGGCTTCGATCTCGCGCCAGCGGGTCAACGCCTGCAACACCGCCAACTCCCGCCGATTGAGCTTCCATGCGGATTTGATTTTGGTGTAGAACAGCTCCGGGTGCACAGGCTCCTCTGCGGCCGTCACAATCTCAGCGCAGTCTTCCTGGATCCAGCTGAGGCGGCGATTGGCTTTTAATTTCTTCAGCAACACACCATAGGCGACCATCAGATAGGCGACATCGAGCGCGGCATATTGCATTTGGGACTGACTCAGTGGACGCTGCAGCCAGTCGGATCGGGTTTCATCTTTGGGAACGGAAACATTCAACAGGCATTCGATCAGCTTGGCATAGCCCAGCGAAAAGCCCAGGCCCACATAGGCCGCAGCGATCTGGGTATCGAACAAAGGTGTCGGTACGACCTCCAGAAATGTCTGAAATACTTCCAGATCTTCCGAACAGGAGTGCAACACCTTGGTGACGTCCGGATTCACCATCAGGTTCTTGAAGGGCTCGAAATCTTCAATGATCAATGGATCGATCAGATAACACCCCTGCCCGTCTCCCACCTGAAACAACGCCGTCTGAGGATAAAAGGTGCTGCTGCGCATAAACTCCGTATCAATGGCGAGTGCACCTTGCTCACTCCAGCGCTGACACAATTCCTGCAACTCTTCGTCGTTGTTGACCCAGATCGGGTCGGAAGGAATGACGGCCATTAAACAGCTCTCCTTGAACTAAAGGCGTGGGCGAGTGTTCCGCCATCAATATATTCGAGTTCTCCTCCCAGGGGTACACCATGGGCAATACGGCTGACAGCGACACCTAATGCCTTGGCCTGGTCGGCAATGTAGTGGGCCGTGGCCTCACCTTCGATGGTAGGGTTGGTGGCGAGAATCAACTCTCTGACATTGCCCTCGCGTAACCGTTCCATCAGTACATCGAGACCAATGTCCTCAGGGCCAATGCCATCGATGGGAGACAGGTGCCCCATCAGAACAAAATACTTGCCTTGATAGGTACCGGCGGACTCAATGGCCAACACATCGGCGGGCGTTTCCACCACACTTAGCAGGGAGTCGTCTCGACGCGGATTGGCACATATTCCACAAACCGGCTGCTCGCTCAGAGAACGACATCGGCTGCAGTGACCGACGCCCTCCACAGCCTTGGCCAGGCTGCCCGCCAGCCGCTCGGCGCCGGGCCGATCGCGCTCCAGCAAGTGCAGTGCCATGCGCTGGGCCGACTTGGGGCCTACGCCCGGGAGACAGCGCAGGGCGCTCATCAATTCATCAATTAAGGGACTAAACATGAATACTGATCACCTGTGCGAATCGATATTGTTATGACACAGGTTGCTGTGAAGACTCAAAACAGCTGTCTCAAAATGGCATTTTAAAGCCGGGAGGCATCTGCATTCCAGAGGTCAGATCGCCCATTTTGGCCTTGGTGTTGGCTTCCACTTTGCGCACGGCGTCATTGACCGCTGCCGCCAGCAGGTCCTCCAGAATTTCCTTATCTTCCGTCATCAGGCTGTCGTCAATATGCACACGACGCACATCGTGACGCCCGGTCATGACCACCTTGATCAAGCCGGCCCCTGACTCGCCCTGTACCTCGGCATTGGCCAGCTCTTCCTGCATTTTTTGCATATTGGCCTGCATTTCCTGGGCCTGCTTCATCAGATCGCCAAGACCTTTCATAACTACCTCGTAAAACCTAATTTATTTCAATGACCAAGCGGCTGAACGGATTCCTCGTCCAGCTGGCCTTCGAACTGCTGCAGCAACTGTTGTACCAGCGGGTCACTTCGAAGAGCCTGGAGCGCACTATCATACTGCTCCTGCTTTAAACGAATGGCAAACGCCGCCGGTGTTTCACCGATGATAGCACCCTGTTCTATAACGGCTGTGACCGGCTCACCAAAATACTGGCTGAGCATATCCGACAGGCGCTGCTGGTGTGAAGGATCGTAGAGCATGCTGTTGGCTTGATCGAGCACAAACTGCAGTTGATTGCCCTGCACCTTTAGCAGCTGGCAATTGGACACTGTGCTCTGCAATACCCCGCCGACACCCAGACCGGTGTAGAGCTGTATCCACTGCTCGGGCTGCAGATTCGCCAGCGGCAGCTTGGCCAGGGCTGGTTTCTCGGGCTCTGCGGCCTCGGGTGGCGGAGTGGGTATGGCGCGGGCGGACTGCAGGCCCATGGACGCCATCTGCTCGGCAGACAAACCGGTTCCGGCGCCACCGTTACGCAGAGTCGGGTCCACCGGATCGGCTGCCAGCGGTGCCAGATCCGGTTTGATTTCCGGCTCTGGCGTGGGTGCGGCAACCGGTTGAGTCTGCTGACCGGCAGGTTGAGTGTCTTGATCTACAACCCGCTGAGGCTCTTGATCCACAACCCGCTGAGGCTCCTCACCAACCGCTGGTGCCTGAGGGGCAGCTGGCGCCGCTTGAGGTGGCGGAGCCACGGGTTCGCCAGCGGCCACCGCCGCCATATCCCCGGCTTCAGACTTTTTTGCGGGTGCCGGCGCCTCCACTGGCGCCGTTGGAGCAGGTGCAGCAGGAGCCTGTGAAGGTGCCGCCGCAGGGGGTGAAACAATAGGGGCTGAAGCAACAGGTGCAGACGCAGGCAATGGCTGTGTCGGTACTGAATGCACGCCTTGCGGACGGAATGCCAACATGCGCAGCAAGACCATTTCAAAGCCCGCCCTGGGGTCCGGAGACATCGGCAGATCCCGACGCCCCAACAGGGCTGTTTGATAAAACAGCTGCACGTCTTCTGCCGGCAACTGCTGCGCAAGTTGCAGAATATGGTCTCTGTCACCGCGGCTATTGTCCACCGCCTCCGGCAATGCCTGAGCGATGGCTATGCGGTGTAATACGGAGAGCAGATCAGCCAGGGCGCTGCCGTAATCGGGGGCGTGTTCAGACAACTGCTCTACCGCCTGTAACACCTGTGGACCTTGACCACTTGCCAGTGCTTCCAGTACCTGGAACACCAGATTCTGGTCGATGGTGCCAAGCATGGCACTGACCTCGGCGTCAGCCACCTTGCCACCACCGAAGGCAATCGCCTGATCAGTCAGGCTCATAGCGTCGCGCATACTGCCGTCGGCAGCTCGGCCCAATTGCCACAGGGCGGCCTCTTCAAAAGGCACCATTTCCTGCTCAAGCACATTCTGCAGATGGCCCACAATGCGCTCGGGATCCATGTTCTTCAGATGGAACTGGAGGCAACGGGACAGAATCGTCACCGGTAACTTCTGTGGATCCGTGGTGGCCAACAGAAATTTGACGTGTGGCGGCGGCTCTTCCAGCGTCTTCAGCAACGCATTGAAACTGTGGGACGAGAGCATGTGCACTTCGTCGATCAGGTAAACCTTGTAGCGACCCCGAGTCGGTGCGTACTGCACATTTTCCAGCAGTTCCCGGGTATCTTCCACTTTGGTGCGAGAGGCGGCATCCACCTCGATCAGGTCCACAAAACGACCTTCATTAATTTCCACACAGGCCGGGCATTGGCCACAGGGTTCAGAGCTGACGCCGGTTTCGCAATTCAGGCACTTGGCCAAAATACGGGCAATAGTGGTCTTACCCACCCCGCGGGTACCCGTAAACAAATAGGCGTGGTGAAGACGGTTATGGTCAAGTGCATTGACCAGAGCCTGCAGCACGTGCTGCTGCCCAACCAGCTCGCGGAACGTCCGCGGGCGCCATTTGCGGGCGAGAACTTGGTAGCTCATTGAGGTTGGGGGTCCCTATCGATGTTGTTAGTGTGGGATTACGCGCCGTTTCCGGGCACAACGAGGTCGGGATTATATCTGTTGAAGGTGCTTCTGGCGAGAAGGAGGGGAAAGTTAGGGTGGCGGCTCAAGCCAGCCACACCCCGGCACATGAACTCACTGCTACCGTTGCTCCCTTCCGGGCCTGGCGGGGTTTACAGCTAATCATTGCGAGGGGACCGGAAAGAGCCACCATTGCAAAAGCGCGGCGATTATTCCTGTTTTAACTGGGATTTGCAAGTTGCAATCTACGGTACAACAGGGGGATCTGAAATCAACGCCTGAAAATCCTGTTCTTTCAGAGCCCATAAAAAAAGGGCTTGCCTTATCGGCAAGCCCTTTTTTTATATGTGGCGGAGAGGGAGGGATTCGAACCCTCGATACGTTGCCGTATACACACTTTCCAGGCGTGCTCCTTCGACCACTCGGACACCTCTCCACATTGTTTGCGGTTTACGCACGCCTGCGCGCTGGCTGGCGTGACAACCACCCCGTCAGCGAGGGCGGTACTTTACACAAATGATTTTTGAAAGGCAACGCCCGAAATCGGCAATTTTGCTTTTTTAAGGCCAGGCCATAAAAAAGGCATCGGTATCTGCTTTCGGGGCCGGCTTCAGCGGTATCGCAGGCGTGCCCAGATAAACAAATCCCACCAGGGTTTCTCCCTCTTCCATGCCCAGACCTTCATGCACGTCTTTGTTGAAAGCCATGGGTCCGGTACGCCAATAGGCGCCGATCCCCTGGGCGAAGGCGGCGTTGATCAGGTTTTGCACCGCTGCCCCGGTGGCGATCACCTGCTCCACAGGAGGCACCTTGGGGTGATCGATATTGCGGGCAATCGCGGCCAGCACCAATGGCGCCCGCAGCGGCATGCGCCGATACTTGTCCCGCTGGGCATCATTCAGATCAGGATTCTCGAGCAATGCAGCATGCTCATAGAGCTGCCCGAGCTGCTCCCTGCCCTCGCCCTCTATCTCCAGGAATCGCCAAGGCTGCAGATTGCCGTGGTCAGCCGCCCTCAGCGCCGCACGGTACATGATCTGGCGCTGCTCTTTGGAGGGTGCCGGCTCTACGAGCTTCCCGCAGGACACTCGGTTCAGTAATAATTCAATCGCTTCCATCAGCTCCTCTCAATAACTCCCAATGATCTGCACGGGGCTGCCATTCTACCCATTTGACCGGAATCTTTGCCAGTCGGCGGCGCTTTCGCCTGAATCCTGCCCAATTCAGGGTAAGATTGTTCCCACCAACCACTTTTTTGGGTCATAATCGTCCTACTCTTACAACAACATAACAACTCTGTTGATTGCCCGGAAACGGCCGATATAACCCGTACAGCGAGCTTTTGGCCAGCCCCTACCGCAGTCCGCAGGAGACCGGCATTTATGCAAGTATCAAATTGGATCATATTTGGCGCAGCGGAAGTCTTTGGCGTGCTGATATTGGTCTGTGCTTTTCTGCTGTTCCACGCCCGCGGGCTCAAGACCCTGATCAGCCGACTGCAGGAAAAGCTGGCGGAGGTCATCAAGGACCTGAAGAAGTCCAGAAAGGCCTATAAAGAGCTCAAGGCCTCTATCAAGCCACCACGCTCCTACTCAGAACTGGTGGACGAACAGCTGCAGCACACCCGAGACCACCACGCCAGCCTCGACCCGGACCAGGATATTGTGCTGGACCTGACCAGCCAGGCCCCCATGCCGCGCCAGATCGCCTCCCTGCGCCACGCCTTCCTGATGACAGAAAAGGAAGCCTCCCTCAGCAGCGACGACCCCAAGGGGTCACCCAACTGGAACGTAATCCAGGCCAAGTTCAGCAACCTGATGAACTTTTTCAAGGCAGAAGCGCCGGCAGAAGCCCCCCAACCCATAGAAGATAACAGTGCAGAGCTGGAAGCACTGAGAGAAGAGCTGGAAGAACGGGACCAGCGCATTGCCAATCTGGAGAAATTCAAGCAGCTGTTTTTTGAGCTGGAAGACAAATGGGATGCCGCTCAGGCCCAAGCAGACGACTATCACCAGCAGCTGAGCACCTATCAGGTCGGCGACGAAAAACAGGCCGGGTTTGAAGGGCTTCTGTCCCAATACCGGAACGTTTACAACGAATTCGGCGGGCATTTACAACAGCAGCCCATTATCGAGGCGGGAGAGCCTCGTATTATCGAAAAAGTCACCACTATCGAGCACACCCAACAGACCCAAGGCGCCGAGGAGATACAGCGGCTTCGCTCCATCACGGCCAATCAGCATCAGCTGATCAACGAGTTGGAGAGCCGACTTTCAAAAGCGCATAGCAACGAAGAAAAAGTCGCCGTCATCAATGATCTCCAGGAGCAGCTACAGCGTCAGCAGCGCAACATTCAGGAATTTGAAACCTGCATAGAGTTGATGGAATCCGAGCTGCAGCAGGCAAATAACCGGGTCGAACAGCTGGAAAGCCAGCTCAGCACAATGGAGAAACGCTCCGAGCTGAACGCCAAAAGTGTTCGCGAAGCCAAAACTCTGCAACAGCAGCGCGCCAAAATGGAACGGAGCATCAGCACGCTAAAACAAGAAAACGAACAATTGGTCAATCAGCTGCAAGCCGCCATGACCACCAAACCGGACATCGGTGGCGAATCGGTCAGCCAGGAACTTAAGCAGCTGCAGCGCCAATACACCGAACTGGAAAGCAAATACCTGGCCCTGCGAATGAAATCCTAATCCGGCGCTATGAATGACGACCCTATCGGCGACAATCACCTAAGGGCACAAAGCGTCCTGCGTACACTGTTGTGTATCACCACCATCGCAACACTGGGCACCAGTGCCAGCAACGACCTTTTGACAAGCTGGCAAATTCAACCCCAATCTATTTCTCTGGGTGCCGCCATTGGCATTCTGTTCTATCTGGTGATCAGTCTGGGACTGACCTTCTGGCTTGGGCGCTCGAATCGTCCAAGTCTGCTGCCCTGCTTTTACGCCATAGACGCGGCTCTGATTGGCGTGTCATTGAGCTTGATCGAATTTAAATTCATTCCCAGCCTGCTGTTGGTACTCATGGTGCAAATGGGCAGCCTTCTCAACGGCGGCGCCTTAGGTTGGCTCAGGGACAACCTGGCGCTGGCAACCGGCGCTGTGGTTTGCGCTCTGTTGTATGCACCAACATTGCCAACCACTGTGCAGCTGGAACTGCATCTGCCCAGTCTTATTGGTGCGGTTACCTACCTGTTTATATCGGCGTACCACAACCACCACCGCACACAAACGCTTCAAGAACAACACGACCATTTCTCCCGGGACAATCGAACCCTGAAAATGCGCGCCTATAAATTGTCCCGCTACCTGAGCCCACAAATCTGGGATGCGATCCGCAGCGGCCGCGATCAGGACTTGCAGACAGAGCGCAAACGCCTGACCATCTTTTTCTCCGACATTAAAGACTTCAGCCAACTGTCGGAAGAACTGGAAGCTGAGAACCTGACCGAATTACTCAATACCTATTTGAGTGAAATGTCGGCAATCATCAAAAAACATGGCGGCACCATCGACAAATTTATGGGCGATGGAATTATGGTCATTTTCGGAGACAGCAATAGCAAGGGCATCAAGCAGGACAGCCTCCGCTGCGTGACCATGGCTATTGCCATGCGCCGCCGCATGAAGGAACTGCAAAGCCGCTGGCGTGACCAGGGTATCAAACGCCCCCTGCAGATCCGCATGGGCATTAATACCGGCTACGTGACCGTCGGCACCTTTGGAACCTCTTACCAGATGGATTACACGGTGCTGGGCACCCATGTTAACCTGGCCAGCCGCCTGGAATCGGCGGCGCAACCCGGGCACATACTGCTCAGCCACGAAACCTGGTCACTCTGCCGCGATGCCGTCATTTGCCGCGATAAAGGCGAGATCACCGTTAAAGGGTTCAGCCACCCGGTAAAAGTCTACCAGGTGGTGGGACTGCGCAAGGAATTGGGGCGCAACCAGAGCTACTTTGAACAAAACCTCGAAGGTTTTTCCATGCATCTGGACACCGAAAAACTGCGCAACTACGATCGCACCAAGGTGATCAAGGCACTGCAGAACGCGGCGGAAACCCTCAAAGAAAAAGGCATTCAGAAAGGCGAGTGATTCGGTGTCCCGCCTGGCTAATTCGATGAATTAACCAGAGAGGACACTGGGGACACTACTGTCGAACCAACCTTACCGCTTCCGGCCCTGCCACCCCGTTGGTTCTATAGGGGTTGATATCGAGTCCGCCACGACGCGTGTAACGGGCATACACCGTTAACGCCTCCGGCAGGCACCGCTCCTGAATGTCGAGAAACATACGTTCGACACAGTGCTCGTGAAAATCCTGATGCTCACGGAAAGAAATGATGTACTTGAGCAGACTTGCGCGATCAATCCTGGCGCCCCGATATTGCACCATCACACTGGCCCAATCCGGCTGCCCCGTGACCGGGCAGTTACTCTTAAGCAGATCGCTGTAGAGTGTCTCCTCCACCACCTCGGCCTGCGGCTCTATTGCCAGCAGATCGGGGCTGGGTGAATAGCAGTCCACTTTCACCTTTTCACCATCGATGCACTCACCATCAAACAGCCCCAAGGCTCCGTTGGTTGCCTCAACCAACGTTAACAAACGCACCTGAACCGTCGCCCCCGCAGCGTTCGACAAATCCCCCTCCAGAGTTTGCTGCACATCCTGCCAGGAGTTAAACGCGGTTTGATTAAACGAATTCAAATACAATTTAAACGACTTGGATTCGATGATGCTTGGGCTGGTTGCCGGCACCTCAAACTCCGCAACAGCCACCTCGGGCTTGCCGTCATTATCCAGCCAACTGAGTTCAAAGGCCGTCCAGATATCCACCCCGCGAAACGGCAATGCTTCAGGATTGATCCCCAGCTCCCGGCGCGATTGCTGGCGCGGTATAGGACAAAGCAGTGACGGGCTATACGCCGTTATATACTCAGTCTGCTTGCCCAGAGCTGTACCATGATGATCGGACTGTGTGGCCATACGCCTCTTTACCCTTCAATTAACCGTAATCAGATTGTGCCGTATCAGGCCCGTAAACGTTTGCCGCTGTTGAGCAGACTTAAACAGTATAGATAGAGCCCGAGGATAAAAGCCCCAACCCCCATAAACGCAAAACCCACATTGATATCGGAAATACCCAAAATGCCATAGCGGAAGGCATTCACCATATACAACACCGGATTTAACTGAGAAACCCCCTGCCAAAACTCCGGCAGCAGGCTAATCGAATAAAACACACCTCCCAGATAGGTGAGCGGCGTCAGCACAAAGGTGGGAACAATGGAAATATCATCGAATGAATTGGCATACACCGCATTGACAAACCCCATCAGCGAAAACAGCACCGAGGTCATTACCACAATAGCCACCATCACCGGCAAACTGTGCACCTGGAGCTCAGTAAACAACAGAGACACCAGGGTGACAATAAATCCTACTGCCAGGCCCCTGGCCACACCCCCGATGGTATAACCCAACAAAATAATGTAATTCGGCGTGGGTGAAACCAGTAACTCCTCCACACTGCGCTGAAATTTGGCGCTATAAAAAGAGGACACCACATTGGAATAGGAGTTGGTCAACACCGACATCATGATCAGGCCGGGCACCACAAACTCCATATAGGAAAAGCCGTCCATAGAGCCAATACGAGAACCGATCAGACTGCCGAAAATCACAAAATAGAGCGTCATGGTGATTACCGGTGGCACCAGGGTCTGCACCCAGATACGCATAAACCGGTGCACCTCCTTTCGCACAATCGTGCTCAGGGCGATCCACTGTTCCTGGGCATTCATGCGCTTACCTCCTGATCGGGTTGCATTGCGGCATTGGCATTGACCAGCGACACAAACAACTCCTCCAGGCGGTTCGCCTTGTTACGCATACTCACCACATGAATATCCTGCTCCGACAGACCGGCAAACAACTCATTGAGCGACTGCCCCTTCTCCACATCCACCTCCAGACAATGCTCCTCCACCAACTTCAGCTCATAGTCGGCGACCTTGGGCACGGCGGCCAGAGCTTCCCGGGTATCCAACACAAACGTCTCCCGATTCAGCGTCTTCAGCAGAGCCTTGACGCTGGTATTCTCCACAATTTGCCCCTGATCAATAATCGCCACATTGCGACAGAGACTTTCGGCCTCCTCCAGATAATGAGTTGTCAGAATAATCGTCGTACCCTTGGCGTTGATCTCCTGCAGGAACTCCCACATCGAACGGCGCAACTCAATATCCACTCCCGCGGTAGGCTCATCAAGAATCAACAGACGAGGCTCATGAATCAACGCCCGCGCGATCATCAAACGCCGTTTCATCCCCCCGGACAACATCCGCGCCTGAGTATGACGCTTATCCCACAACCCCAGCTGCTTGAGATACTTTTCGGTACGCTCAAGGGCCACAGACTTCTTCAGACCGTAATAACCCGACTGATTAACAACGATATGCTCGACCGTCTCAAACTGAGAAAAATTAAACTCCTGGGGCACAATACCCAGCTCTTTCTTGGCTGCAGCAAAATCCCTGTCGATATCGTGACCAAAAATCGACACCTCACCGGCACTTTTGGTCACCAAAGAACAAATCACCCCAATCGTGGTGGACTTGCCCGCCCCATTGGGCCCAAGCAGAGCAAAGAAATCCCCCTGCTCCACCGTCAAATCAATACCTTTAAGAGCCTCAAAACCATTATCGTAGGTCTTCTGCAGCCCACGTATACTGAGTGCCGTCGTCATAGCTGTCCTGTATAGAAAATCGCCGTCGATACTGCAAACCAATATGGGGGTATAATCGCCAAATTAAAGATGAGGCCCCCAATGAGTCACCCAGAAAACCCCCACTTCCAATTTCACCAACAACTGCTCACCGGCCTGCGCCAACACATCCACAGCACCATGGCCGGCCTGAACAGCCCCGACGCTGATGTCAGCGAAGACGAGCAACAACTACTGGACATGCTGGAGGTCACCTGCAGCAGCCAACACCCCGATGAAGCCTTTATCGAGACCGGCCAGAGAATGATCTGTCGAATCATCGCCGCCTTCCCGCATCTGACCCCGGCGGTACCCAGAGACCTACTGTGGTTGTTTGGTGGTGATTGCCTGCACTATATGCCGGATGAGGAAATCTCCCTTTTCCAGCAGCTCGACGAGCTGAGATTCGAAGCCGAGGATAATAACACCGAATTCGACTACGAAAAGGAGCGGGCGAGAATCCTCGGCCTTCATTAATCTCCCCCTCTTGCAACAGCCACGCATCAGCCCGGGCACCGGCACCAGTCATTGAGGCACAAATCCAGATACACCACGGTGTTAGCGGTGGCTGGGGGCTGCGTTTTCCGAGCGTAAAAGAGGGCGCCGAAGGAGTAAAAAAGACCGGCGTCTTTTTGCCGGGCTTTTTTGGGACTGAGGGAAGGCCGGAGGGCCGCCCGACAGCTCGGAAAACGCAGCTCCCAGCCGCCGCTTGAGGCACGAAACCCGCGGCATCAAGGAGTTTGACCCTTTAGTTAAGAGTAAAATTCAGGCATAAAAAAACCGGCTAAAAAGCCGGTTTTTCGTATTTGGAGCGGGAAACGAGACTCGAACTCGCGACCCCAACCTTGGCAAGGTTGTGCTCTACCAACTGAGCTATTCCCGCAAACACAGCGTCACAAATGCTCAACTGTGGAAAATGGCGTCCCCTAGGGGAGTCGAACCCCTGTTACCGCCGTGAAAGGGCGGTGTCCTAGGCCTCTAGACGAAGGGGACGAAAAGTGGTTCACTTTCCTTCCTAGGAAAAACGACATCCCGCATCAAAGATGACCGGCTGCCGCCTGGAAACCTGATAACATCAAGCTTCATAAAATTGGAGCGGGAAACGAGACTCGAACTCGCGACCCCAACCTTGGCAAGGTTGTGCTCTACCAACTGAGCTATTCCCGCAGTGGCGTCCCCTAGGGGAGTCGAACCCCTGTTACCGCCGTGAAAGGGCGGTGTCCTAGGCCTCTAGACGAAGGGGACCCTGGACCTCCGTGATCGGCTGTCGCCGTCAGAAGTGGGGCGCATTCTATGTACCAACGGCGCCCCTGTCAACTCTCCAATAATATTTTTTTCATTTTTCTAACAATGACTTAGCGGCACCATCGGCATCTGCCAAGGCGGCCCCCGACAACACCGGCCCACCGGACCCAAAGCTGACCATAAATACCCTCTGAGGTGGCAGGCGTCGCTGAATTACGATATAAGAAACACTCCTGAGTAACCGCAATGATCCGTTGATATTTGCGCCAACCGACCCAAATGAGTAGCATTGTCCCATGTCGACCACAATGATAATTACAATTATTGCCCTATTGATGGTGGCGCTGGTGACCTATGCGTTGATATCGCAGAACATCGAGCGCAAACGCCAGCAGAAGATACGCCTGCTCTCCGCACTCAAACTGCGGGCCAAAGACTTCAAATACATGATCAACGGCTTCCCTGACGACTTCCTGCCCAAAGAACTCAACATACTCGTCCACCGCTGCCTCACTGACGTCACCGAACAACTGGCCAAGCTGGAACCCAAAGAAAAAGTCTACATCGACGAACTGGCCCTCCACCGCCAACAACTCGAAAACGCCCAGCGCAAACCCGCCAACACCAAACGAACCACCCTCGACAACCCCCAGCAAGTTAAAGAAGTCAAATCCCTGCTCCAGGGTCTCAACACCTTCATCGCTCAACAGCAGAAAAAAGGCAATCTCAGCCCCGCCCAGTTCAAACAATACGAAAGCCAGATCAAACACCTGGTCATCCAAATGAGCGTCGACGCCTACATCGTCAACGCCAAACAGGCCCAGGGCAGCGACAAAGGTCGACTGGCCATCCACTACTACACCCTGGCCAAAAAACTGCTCGCCAAAGAAAGCGGCGAAACCAGCTACATCAAACAAATCCAGCAACTCAACGCCGTCATCGACAAGCTGGAGTCCGAACTCAAAGAACAAGAGCCCGAATACGAAATCGACCAACGCGCCGAAGCCGCCAAACAGGAAGCCGAAGCCCAGTGGGACGAATTCGAAGAGCAAGAGTCAGACGACCCCTGGAAAAAGAAAAAGATCTACGACTGAATTGTATCAGTCGTATCTCCCCTGCCAGACGACCCCATCAGGATTGGCTTAAACTTGGCAGTTACGTGCCATAAGCGGTAGTTCGAAACGGCAGGATTTTCTTCCCGCGTAGGTCGGATTAGCTCCGCTTCGCGGAGCGTAATCCGACAGTTCCGCAGGTGTTGTTCGTTGGCTGCGGCCCGGTTTTTAACACCCTGGGATGTTGCTGTAACAGGCGGTTTATAGGCGGCCGCCGCCAATTTAAACCTTCGGCGGATCGGTGGATTCCAACAGTAGGCGCTTTAGGCGACGAAGCGCAAAGCGCTTCTAATCCACCCTACCTCGTGCGGCCATTGCGGACATTATCGAATGCCCATGGTGCCCTGAACCGGAATATGAACTTCCGCTCCTGGCACCAAGCAGGCTGTCAGATCCGACCCCTTGTTTGATATGGCAGGCCAATCAAGGCCCACACCCCTCACAAGCCCCCTCCAAATCCCGCAAAAACAGCCGAATCCGCTGAGCATTGGCACCAAGATCGCTGACCCCGACGCGTGACACCGACCGCATATCCACCACAGCCCCGGAAGCCACCTCAGTCACACGCACCACCACATCATCCTTAAAACCCATAATCGCCGTCTCCTCCATCGCCTCAAGCACCAGAGACTCCTCATCCACCCGCAGCAGCTCCCAGCCACGCTGCTCAACCAACTGCCGCACCAACACAAACACCTTTGCAGCATCGGCATCCAGACTCAAAGACTCCAGATCCGGGTACGCCTGCCGCTGCTGCCGGGCCACCTTCTCGCCCCCGTGATCCAGACTGTTCTCGCCGGTCTGCCGGGCCTTGCGCGCCGCCACAAACTCCGGCGGCACATTCAAATCCGTACTGATGTCATGAATCGGCGGTACCTCAAACCCCTTACCCACCGTCAACATCATAACCCCCAACGGCAAGGCCGGAACCAATACCCCAATCAACGCCGGTAACATCCAGTCCCGGCGCTTTTTCAGTATCGCCCAAGCCATCACACCCAGGGCAATCACAGCCCCCAACAACATCGCCGCCATAGATACCATCAGCCCCTGGCGCAACATACTGAACGACAGCAAATCGAGCTTGTGGCCGGCAATCACCAAAATCAACAAAACCAGGGCGGACCACTGCATCCGCGTCAACCAATTCTTCACGCTAAGGAATTCCTTGTTGTCAGTATTAAATCAATTTAGAAAGTTATGCGGCTTGTACAGCCTACTCCCCATCTTCCGGCTGCAGCAGGATAGAGGCGGAATTGATGCAATATCGCAGCCCTGTAGGCGCCGGGCCATCAGGGAAAACATGCCCCAAGTGACTGTCACACTTACGGCAAACCACCTCCGTGCGAATCATGCCATGGCTGGTGTCCCGATTCTCCTGAATCACCTCACCATTGAGCGGACTGTTAAAACTGGGCCAACCACAGCCGGCATCAAACTTGGTGTCAGACTGAAACAGCGGCTCGCCACAGCAACGACACAAATAACTCCCCGCCGTTGTCGTCTGCCAATATTCACCCGTAAACGCCCGCTCGGTGCCCTTCTCCCGACAAACATGAAACTGCTCCGGCGTCAGCTTCTGCCGCCAGTAGTCATCCCCCCAACCACTGGGAGCCCCTTCCGGTGTTTCGGCGTCGTTTTTTGAGTCTTGATCTGCCATAATCCCTTCCTTCTCACGTGATTAAAAAACCTAATCACTACTAATAAAATTTCTTGCTTCGGAATTTGACCACCGCAGAGGGTATAAAGGTCCCAAACCCGAAGGAATTGATGTCAGATGGTAAAACAAATGCTCAGCATTGATAAATCCGAGAAACTGCATGGAGTCTGTTACGACATTCGAGGCCCCGTGCTCGAACACGCCAACCGGCTCGAAGAAGAAGGCCACCGCGTCCTCAAGCTCAACATCGGCAACCCTGCGCCCTTTGGCTTCGATGCCCCGGACGAAATCATCCTGGATGTTATCTACAACCTGCGCAACGCCCAGGGCTACTGCGAATCCCACGGCCTGTTTGCGGCACGCAAATCGATCATGCAGGAATGCCAGCAACTGCAGGTTCCCGGTGTCGAGATCGACGATATCTACCTGGGTAACGGTGTCAGCGAACTGATCACCATGTCCATGCAGGCACTGCTGAACAATGGCGATGAGATACTGGTGCCGTCACCCGACTACCCGCTGTGGACCGCGGCCGTTAATCTCGGCGGCGGCAACCCCGTCCACTATCGCTGCGACGAACAGGCCGAATGGTTTCCGGATATCGACGACATCAAATCGAAGATCACCGACCGCACCCGCGGTATTGTGGTCATCAATCCCAACAACCCCACCGGTGCCGTCTACAGCCAGGAACTGCTGGAACAGATTGTTGAGCTGGCGCGCCAGCACAATCTGATTATTTTTGCCGATGAAATCTACAGCAAGATTCTTTACGACGACACCGAGTTTGTCCCCATGGGCCGCCTCGCCCAGGACGTGGTCTGTGTCAGCTTCAACGGCCTGTCCAAGTCCTATCGGCTGGCAGGTTTCCGCTCTGGCTGGATGATCATCAGTGGCGCCAAACAACGAGCCAAGGGCTTTGTCGAGGGCATCAACATGCTCTCCTCCATGCGCCTGTGCGCCAACGTGCCCTCCATGTTTGCCATTCAGACGGCCCTGGGCGGCTACCAGAGTATTAACGAATTGATTCTGCCCGGCGGGCGGCTGCGTGAACAACGCGATATGGCCTGGCAAAGAATCACTGAAATTCCCGGTGTCAGTTGTGTTAAACCCAAGGGGGCACTGTATCTGTTCCCGAAGATCGACCTTGACCGCCACAAGATCCATAACGACCAGCAGATGGTGTTGGACTTCCTGATTCAGGAGCGCATTCTGCTCGTTGAGGGCACCGCCTTTAACTGGAATGAACCCGATCACTTCCGTATCGTGTTCCTGCCCCGGGCCGACGAAATCGACGACGCCATAACACGATTCGGCGAGTTCCTGGAGCGCTACCAACAGTAACCCGGCAACGCGGTTTGTTCCGCACGTCGCGAGAAAAGGCCCCGTTGTCGGCAACGGGGCGCACTTCGCTGTACTTTGCGCCAAAATAAAGTCCCGATTTTTCAGGAATGGATGCTGTGAGCGACATTCATATCGATGATTTCTATAAAGACGTGGCGCGCATGCTGGTGCAGCTCTACCGCCAATTCCCACGTAAGTCCTTGCTCCTGGTTGAGGAAATCAGCGGACCGGATACACCCGATGAATACGGATTGCACAGCGAACGCCACCAAAGCTGTTTCGGCGCCGCCATCTGGCTGGCCGAATCCGGCTACATCCGCTACGGCGAAACTATACGGCAGGAAGGATTGGATCAGGTCATTCTGACCCATATGGGATTCACCCTGCTCAGTGGCTCCGCCGACCCATTGCCTGATGGAGAGGAAGCGACGGAAAACCCGCAACTGCCCGCCTCTGTCGCGGCCAGTCGCAGAACCAATATCCACCTGCTGCGAGCGGTGTTGCGCTCAGGCGAGTCCGTCACTATCAACCGCATGGTGCAGCAACTGCTGCGGCAATCTCTGGATTACCGCTACGCCTAATCCCCTCGCTTTGACCCCAGCTGCAGGGTATTGATTTAGGAGTGGTATTGAAAGTGCAGCAACTTCAGCTGCTGATCAGGATCTCTGTCCGGAAAATCCGGTGACGGCGCCAAGCGCTCAATAAACCGACACGCCGGGCATTCCTGCTCGACCAGCTCCTGCAAAAATGAGACGCTCAGCTGTGGGGAATTCAGACACAGCAGCGCATCCCCACCGTCAACCAACAACTCCGGCAGTCGCCGCACCAGTTTTCGATAATCCTTTTGCGCTTCGAAACTTCCTCGTTGGAAAGAGGGCGGATCCAGCACGGCAATATCAAAGGGGCCGCGACGGCGAATGCGTCCCCAGGACTTCAGAATATTTTCCTGCATAAAGGCGATGCCCGACGTATCCAGCCCATTGAGGCGATGATTGTCACGGCCGCGATTCAAAGCCCCCCGACTCATATCCACGTTGACAACTTCCCGTGCTGCAGCCATCTGCCCGACCACCGAAAAGGCGCAGGTAAAGGCGAACAGGTTGAGTATTTTTTTATCCGCGGCGCGCTGCTCCAACCACCGACGTCCCGGTTCCATATCCAGAAAATAGCCGGTGTTTTGATTCTCACCCAATTGAATATGAAACCGCGCCTCACCCCGGCGGGCCACCATGGACTTCGGCAACGCTCCCCAGACACAGTCCGCCGCTACCTTTAAATATCGTCGCTGAACAGCAACTGCGGCCAGACCAAACCGGTCCGCCAGCTGCGCCAGTGCCTGCAGCAGATTAGCTTCAAAGTCTGCCGCTTCCGGGGCCTTAAAAAACGTCACCCATAACACCGGCGCAAACAAATCCACCGTGACCTGTTCGAATCCGGGTACCAGGCGTCCGCGTCCGTGAAACAATCGCTGACTGTCCGCACACTGCGGATCTTGAAGATCTTTCAGGCGTTTGCCAATCTGATCAATAACGCTATTCAAACTTTGTGCTCCGGCTCGTCCTGATGCTCAAAGTGCGTACCCACCGGGTATAGAATCTGGTCCTGATAACCGGTAATCACAGGCAAGTACCCGCTCCAACCCCGATCAATCTCCAGGTCGTTGCTATCCAGTAACAGCGGTCTGCCGTCGAGCTCGCGAATCTTGCTTTTGGTGGCAAGAATCCACAGATGATCCCTGCCTATCCGGCGCAGAACCGTCGGCGTTAATTGTTGGTTACCCCGGCCTATCAACGACCCCTGACCGCCGGTTATCGACAGTACCGCCACCACATCGCCGCGGTGCTGCGCCACCAACGCTTCCAGCTCAGGCCCGGTGAGATCCGAAGCAAGCAGCTGTTCGTCCAGCACCGCATCAATGCCCAATAGTGAATTGTCCAGACCCAACTCGTTCATTAGAGCACGGGGGGTAGTGCCTGCCCCAACCAGATAGAGAGTGTCGGGATCCATCTGCTCGCGTAAAAAAGCAGCCATGTCGTCCAGCACCAGCTCCTCAACTTCACGGCCACCCTGTTTGGTCGCCTGCACAAAATGGCCGCACTGAGGCACTAACATATCGCCGTAGTAAACACTGCGTACCTGGCCCTCGCGAAATGCCGCCTCATCAATATCCCGCACCTCCTGTTCACGCAGATCCACCAACTCACCGGACATCATGGCAGCCACCACTTCAGCGGCACCTTCCGGTGATATGGCAAACACACCGGAGTGCATCTTTACGCCTGAGGGAATACCCAATACTGGCAGCTGTTCGTGTACCTCTGCGCAGATATCCCGTGCGGTACCGTCGCCGCCGACAAACAGCAGCAGATCCACCTGATCGCGCAGTTGGGCGGCGGCAGCTCGGGTATCTTCGGGGCGACAGTCCAGGGCTTTTTCCGCCCCGATATCGAGCAATGCAACTGATGTAATGCCGGCCGCCTGGCAGGCACGCTCCCCCATAACTCCCTGGCAGGTTGTCACTTCCAACAGCGGACCAAAACGTTGCTGCAATATCTGCAGACAGCGACTGGCGCGCTGGTCCGCACGAAAGTCAGCTCCCTGTTCCAATGCCTGTCTGACCAGGGCGGTATCGTCACTGCCCTTCAATCCGGACGGACCGCCAACTCCCGCCAGGGGATTGATGATCAGACCCAGGCAGAGGGCGTTTGCAGTATGGGTGGTCATCCGGCCGGGTTCTCCATGGATAGGGTAAATCCCAAAGTCGTCAGTTGTTGGTAGAGCGATTTTTTCTCATCGGCAGATAAGCCATTCGGCCAGTACTCTATCTCCAGGGAGTGGCATTCGCGGCGCTTGCGGTAGGTCTTGCGCAGCTGATCGAAGGCCTGGGCCCGCTGTTCCTCACTCAACGTCATGGTGGCCCTGAGATTCTCGTCGTCCTCCTGCACATCAAAGGCATCCAGAAGCGCGTTATTGATGATGTCCTTTGCTGAATCCCCACGCAGCACCAATGGCTGGCAACTGCTGGGATCCGCCGCCAGCAGTTCAGCGCTGCTGTGCTCCGCTTCAATGTCCAGGAAGCGACACAGCGCCTGGTAGATCATGGCCGTCCCCTGGACCTTGCCATCATAGCTATAACCGGCGATATGCGGGCTGCCGCCATTGACCAGCGCCAACAGATCCGGGTCCAGCAAGGGTTCCGGCTCCCATACGTCCAGCACCACCTTGAGGTCATGCCGCCGCATCAGGACTCGCTTCAAGGCCTGATTATCAATGGCTGCTCCGCGACCTGCATTAATCAGCAGAGTGCCCGAATTGAGCCCCTCCAGCTCCGGTTCACCCAAGAGGTGAAAAGTGGGATGAGAACCCGACTGGGTCAAGGGCGTATGCAGGCACACGACATCACAATCCAGAACCACTTCCAGCTCAGTAAGGTCGGGGTAGCTCGCGTTATCGAGGAAGGGGTCGTAACAAGCGCAGGTAAGCCCCAGATCCTTCAAACGGCGGTGCAGGGCGCCGCCTACATTGCCACAGCCGATAATGCCGAATCTGGCCTGCTGCCAGTCCGGACGCATCCGTGCCAACACACCAAAGACATACTCCACCACGGCATTGGCGTTACAGCCAGGTGCGCTGGCAACCTCGATTTCGGCGCGGCCCAGGTAATCCAGATCCAGGTGATCGGTACCAATGGTACAAGTACCGACAAAGCGCACCGGTGTTTGCTCCAGCAACTCCCGATTGACACTCGTCACCGAGCGCACCAGCAGTACATCCGCCTCACGCAGCTGTTCAGTGCTAAGGGTGCGGCCCGGAAAGCGCTGCACCGCCCCTAAATCGCCAAAGAACTCCTCCACAAAGGGAATATTCTCATCGGCGACTATACGCAGTGACTTTATTGAATGTTGACTCAAAAATTTCTCTCCAAAAGACGTCACAAGACTCTAGGCCGAAGCCTGTTCAAGGCGATCAAAGGCGCCCATCATCGACGTACCAAAGCCCATATACCGGCAAAATTCGGCAAAGGCGTCGCGATCGCGCTGCTGGGGCCTGAGATCCTCTATGGACAGCGGCTGATCTGCCTCATTAAACAGCTCAATATCTGTGACGATTTGCGCCAGGCTTCGGGCCATCACAATCTGGTCACTATAGCTGGTGAGTTTTTCCGGAAGTTTGCCACTGCCGCGGATCGCCAAATCCGGCAACTCATCAAGACGGGCGAATACCCCTTCCAGATCACCCCCAAACGCCAGCAAAGCCGCAGCGGTCTTGGCGCCAATACCGGGTACGCCGGGGATATCATCGCTGCTGTCCCCCACCAGGGCCAGGTAGTCCACCAATTGCTCCGGCCAGACTCCGAATTTGGCATGCAAATCCTGACGATAAAAAGGGCGGGCTTCCCGGGCACCAAACTCCCACAAATAGTCCTGCTTTCGCTCCAGCAACTGGCCGAGATCCTTGTCGCGGGTCAGGACAGCAATCTCACTTTCAGGCAATTCGGCCCTAAATAAGGCAGCAAGACTGCCGAGCAAATCATCTGCCTCATAGACCTCACTGGCGAAGGCAGATACCCCCAGCAAAGAGGTAACTTCACTGCAGGCCTCCAGTTGAAAGGCCAGAGCCTCATCCGGCAATACTCGGCTGCTCTTATAGTCCTCATAGAGTTCGTTGCGAAAACAACTGCCCAGGCTTTCATCAAAACAGGCGGCCACGTATGCAGGGCGCTGCTCCTGTAGCAGACGCAGCAGAAAACGGGTATAACCATAGACCGCCGCCGTGGGCAGCTCCTCCTCGCTAAACCATTGATCCGGAAGTGAAAAGTAGTAGCGAAAAATAAAAATTGAGGCGTCGATCAAATGTACGGGTTGGGTGCGAGACACTGCTACAACCACTCCCGGCGGTAAAGTTCGGGGTTACAGGGGTCTGACTGACCGCTGCGCCGGGACAACGCCTGCAGATAGTCCCTGGGGCGCCTGGGCAGCCCTTCAAGGCAATAGCGCTGCACCTGTGCGTGGATAGCGTCTTTAAAACCGTCAGACGCCCCCAGACCCGCCTCCAGATTGTCGGCACTGACCCGAAATGACCGCCCTGCGGCAACAGAAAACATCCATTCCAGCGCTTGAGGCTTGACCTCCACCCTCTCAAATTCTGCCTGCTGCCGGGAACTGCGGCCGTCCGGCGCGTACCAGTAGCCATAATCCACCTGCTGGCGCCGCTTCTCGCCGGCCACGCACCAGTGTGCAATCTCGTGCAGTGCACTGGCCGCGTAATCCTGCGTAAACTCAATACAATGCTGCTCACCCACCGCTTGCGAGGGACGATACAGCGGTTCAGACGCCCCACCAACCAGAATCGTGTTATGGCTGGTTTCAAACAGAGCATTGAACACCTCCGTCAGGGCAATATGGTCCAATTCCACCCCTTTGCCCAATACTCGACCGTCAAGCAGCGCCGACTCTACAAACGCCCCCATCAGACCGACCCCTCTGCTTTTGCAGGAGGATGGCGTTCAATTTGCAGCAACTGTTGGAAATAGGCCTCCGACAAGTAACCGCGCCCCTCCAGCAAATGCGCCACATACTCATGCTCCGGCAGCAAACCATCCACCAAAACAGCCCGATTACCCACATAAACCCAGGCGGGAATTTGTCCCTGGTCTGACTCCACCAGGTAAATCTCCCGACTGTAGTAAAGAGGGGCGTCCTCAAAGGGGTCCATCTTGAATATTTCATCCACAGAAGAGAGCTGATACAACACCCCTTCCACCACCGAATCCGGGCAATGTATCACATTGGCACAGGTCCGATCCGGCCGACTGGCGGAGCGCTTGTTAAAGGCCAGCCGCAATCCCCCGATAGAGCCCGCCAGCGCCCGTTTAAACTGCAAACCACGAGCCGTCATGCGGGCCGCATTCATATTGGAGCCATAGGCAAAATAATACTCGCTCAACCAATCCCCCTGGCAGTCGATACAGCTTTTATACGTGGAAGTTATAAAAGCCAAAAATAAATTTACTTCAAAGTATTGTGCTTTTGAAAAACAGCATATACCTTATGTAGTGATGGTGTATAAAAATACATCCCGCTTCGCTAGGGGCAACACCACCGCAGTTTCCGTGGGGGGTGACTGCCACCGACCGAGGCCTTTCAAGGAGGTGGTATTATGAAGACCTCAACTTCAGGCCACAATATGGATAATGTGGTCGATTTCTTCACTGGGCAGCCGATGTCGGCTTTGCACAACCAGCGCTTTATTCGCCTTTCTCCAGAACTCGATGGTTTAGAAATGCTCTATTCCAACGAGGCCAGTCCTGACAAACTTTTCAGCTTGAAAATTCTCTGCTGGGGCTTGCGTGGCAATGGAGAAGTCGTCGGACTGGTACCATGGCTGGACGACATTGTCGCCGCGCCCGAAATACAGGATCCCCTGAACGGCAAATGGGAGGGTTATTACGACCCAGGTATCGACGAAATCTTCTTCGAAGCCCCTATTCACAAGGTGGTTGAACTGGAAACCGCAGCGGAATACTACGAATTCCAGTGCGACAATCCCAGGGATGTGCTGCAGGAAATCCCCGACACCATCGGCACCCACGCCGTATTGTCGGACAACGGCTTCCACAGCATCACCTTGACCGAAGTTATCAGCTGGCGCCTTCACCACGACGGCAGCCTCTGCGGCATGCTCGCTGATCCACAAAAAATAGAAAATACCCCGGTGCTGCCTGGCGACAACTGCCTCTACCCGGCCCAGAGCCGCGAGGAGTTTCGCTACTTCTTCCAGCACCAGATAGCCAACAAACTCAAAGCCGAGGACCCCGAAGCCCTGGCTGCCATATCGACCCTGGTCGAAGAGGTCTAAAAAGTCTGAACAGAGGGCCGCTTAAAGCGGCCCTCTCTCTTTCTCGGTCAAAGGGTGTGGCTCATTGATCCGGTTTGTCGCGGTTTTGCGGACTGCGTACTAACTCTTGCGGATGTAATAGAAAAAAACATCGTCCTCAGACTGGTGATGAACCAGATCATGGCCTAGAAACTGGCAAAATTTGGGGATATCCCTTTGGGTGGAGGGATCTGTTGCAATCACCTGAATCACTTCGCCGCTACCGGCATCCCGAACTTCATTGTGCAACATCATAACCGGCTCGGGGCACAGCAAGCCGCTGGTGTCGAGCGTTCTATTAAATTCAATATCCATAACACTATTCTCTCTGAATTGACCGGGCAGATCAAAAATCCGTTGCTACACTTATGGTAAACCCGGAGACAAAGCCAATACGGACACCGCGCTAGAACAACGGGCCAACGAACACTCACCCTAGGTATTTGCTGGTTGGGGGCGAAAATATTCAATGAAACAGCAACTCGACATCAATGCCCGCCCGGACGTGCTCAGCCGAGGCGCGCTGGAACTCACATTCAAACTCCTGAGACACTACAATGCCCAACTGGCTTTAGACGTAAGAAACCAGCTTCAGGGAGAAAAAGTCCTTCCCAACCTCTGCAGCTCCACCAAAGCCGATCATTTTTTCGTCACCCTGAGTGCTCAATCCATCGGAAAAGTCGTCGCAGCACTGACTCAACTGGGTGAAGAAGCCCTCGTTAACCGTGAATCCGACTCCGGTCGCCTGCTGGTGATACGATCACTAATGAAAGAATGGATGGAATTGGCCGAATGGCTGATCATGAGAGTTGACTCACCCTCACCTGCGCTACACTGACAATTGAGCACCTTATCTTCTCAACTCAACTTTCAGAGGAGTTTGAGATTTTGTAAGATGCGCCCTGACCCACACGTTTCACCCAAAAGCAGGGAATGTCGATGATCACAGTCTTGATTGAACGCAATATTGCCGAAGATATGGAATCCACCTACGAAGCCACCGCCAAGCGCACACTGCACCTGGCCTACGAAGCTCAAGGATTCGTCAACGGCGAAACCTTCTCCGACATCCAAAACCCCCGCAGGAGATTTGTCCTCTCCAAATGGCGCACCGCCCGCGACTGGTATGCCTGGTTTCACTCAGATGCCCGCAAAGGCATGATGAGTGAACTCAACCTTCTGCTCAATGACCAGGAAAAGATTTCGCTGTTGGAAAACTGATAACGCTTAATCGATAAACGAAGTCTAATAGGGAAGAAGGCATTACAATCCAAGCAATAGACACTCAACGAACGACCAAAAAGTTAAGAAGCAGAACTTGATGCCAAGGCCCGGATCGGAGGGAGCCATATGGGACCGTCTTCGCCATGGAGGGCGAAGCAGAGCTACATGGATGTACTTGTGCGTGTCCCAGATGGCTCCCTCCGATTCGGGACGCTACAATCCAACTAGCGCAAAAAGAAACAGCTACTCCCTAAGTCGACAAAACAAACCGAGAAACAATATCCGCCGCAGATTCCAAATGCTGATCATGAGTAAACCCGGACCGAACCCGGGGTTTCAGATCATGATCTCCATCTTCCAACCATTGCACATCAATCGCACTGGATAAACCATAACCTCCCACTTCATCACGTTTACCCATCGAATCCCGAGTCCCCTGCACAATCAAAGCACGGGTTTTCAAATCCAACAAATGCTCCGTACGAAGCTTCTCAGGCTTGCCGGGCGGATGAAACGGATAACCCAAACACACCAGCCCCTTAACACCCAACTCATCGGCCAATTCATCAATCAGCAACGACGCCATCCGACCACCCATCGACTTACCACCGATAAACAACCGATCACAATCACCCAAAGACTCGACGACAGACCGCCAGCAATCCAACAACTCCGGCTGCCGATTGGGCGGACGCTTCTTACCGGACTCCCGACGCTCACGCATATAAGGGAACTCAAAACGCACCACCCCAACACCACGCTCGGCCAGCAGTTCCGCCATACGCGCCATAAACTCTGAATCCATAGGCGCACCCGCTCCATGGGCCAACACCAAGCGCGGCGACTGCGGGCCATCTAACAGAAACTCCGACTCAACAGCCACCATATTCCTGCCACTCATCCTCAACACTGCGAGCGTTTTGCAACTCCCTCTCCACAAATTGCGCCTGTCGAGCCGTCATCATACTCACGCTCTCCTGCGCCTCATCAAACACAATCACAACTTCACCCCGCTGCAACTGCGCCTTTACCTGAGACACCTTGGACACCAGATCCACTTCGTTCACGCCGTAGTCGGTTCCCTCGCGGGTAATAAACTCCTCAATCAGCCCCTGCAGAGCCTCGGGAGAAAGCTTGTCGGCCGGAATAATCACAACACACTCTCTATCAAAATGAATTTGCTCGGTATTCAGAATTCAGCGGTTGGGCTTGCGAAACTTCAACGTCATACGATCACTCTCGCCGATAGCCAGATACTTTTTGCGGTCTTCTTCCCCCAGACGCAACGAAGGCGGCAAAGTCCAAACCCCTTTGGGGTGATCGGCTGAATCCTTCGGGTTGGCATTCACTTCAGACTTACCCACCAACTCAAAACCCGCCTGGGCTGCCAGCAACTCCACCTTGGCTTCTGTAACATAGCCGGAGCGAATCATATCTTCCTCAGAAGTTCCCGGCTTGGCCCGATGCTCAACCACACCGAGAATACCGCCCGGCTTCAGCATCTGAAAAAAGTTCTCAAATGCCTGCGGCGCATATCCCGCCTTCATCCAGTTGTGAACATTGCGGAAGGTCAACACATGGTCCACCCCCCCTTCGTCGGGGCCGGCTTGCACCTTGGTCGGCGGATAGAATTCCGTGAGATGGGTTTTACCGTAAACCTCCGCCTTGTCCTTCAACATTTGGGCATAGCCGTCACGGGCGCGCTTAAAGTACGCCACCTCCGTATTGACTGGAAAGTGTGCCGCATAAAACTCGCCCTCAACGGCCAGATAAGGCGCCAGAATCTCACTGTACCAGCCGCGACCTGGCCAGATTTCAATCACCTGGCTATCTGGCTTGACGCCGAAGAACTGCAGCGTCTCACCCGGATTCCGGAATTTATCCCTGGCAACGTTACCGGAACTGCGCGAATCGCTGGACACCGCTTGCTGCAATGCCTCGGTAACCGGCTCCGCGGCCTGGACGGAAGCCGCCAGTGATGTCGCCAGCATGACCCCGGCAAACAGACTCGCTGCGCTGTGAATTTTAGAAGGAACGGCAGTAAGGCGGTTTCCAAACATAGGTAATATCCTTGGTCTATTGAGCCATCGGCTCGAATTCTTGTTCTTTTAATTGTATTTGTGACGGTTCGAATAGTAATAATGGCGCCCATTATGGCCGAGACTACCGGATTGTCTCAACTGTCACTATACTGATGACGATTAACGAATTGGCAGGCAAGGTGGCTAATTATGAACCGCACACTGGTACTCAGCATTCTGAGTGACGACAAACCCGGCGTGGTAGAGGCTCTCGCCAATACCATCGCCGAGCATCAGGGCAACTGGCTGGAGAGCCGTATGAGCCACTTGGCCGGTAAATTCGCCGGCATTCTTCAGGTCAATGTGGCCGAAGATCAACTCGAAGGGCTGCGCAACGCATTGTCGCAGTTAAGGGCATCCCAAGGCATTGAGGTGGTGACATCGGAAGCGGCCGAAGCCCAACAGGAGGGCCAAGACATCACCCTGCAGTTCAGCCTTATGGGCAACGACAGACCTGGCATTATCAAGGAACTGTCCCAGGCCTTTGCCAGTCAGCACATCAATCTCGATGAATTGCAAACCAGCTGCTCCAGTATGCCCTGGTCCGGGGATCCCATGTTTACCGCCCATGGTCTGCTGCACATCCCCGCCGACGTGGACCTCGATCAGCTGCAGGATCAGCTTGATGAAATTTCCGACAATCTCGGCGTGGATATTGAGCTGGGAGCAGTTGAGGATTCTGTGGCCGAATAGGCCCAATGGGGCGGAGCTGTTACTCAAACACCAGCAGGTTAACCTCCGTCCCGCTTTTAGGCGACCAACCCTCTTAACAGCCAACCCACCCCGTAGGCCAGCAGCGCCGCGATCGCGCCTACGACGAGCGTTTCCAGAGCCGACCACCAATAACTCTGATTGACGTAGCGCCCCTTGATCACACCCACCAGCGCAAATGTAAATAATGTAATCACGGCGCTGATCCAGAACGGCGAATCAAACATCCCCGGCTGAATCCAGTTGGCCACAAAGCTGATCAGCGGCAAGGCGCCGGCCAATAGAAAAGCCACAAAGGTGGCAACACCCGCCCAGACCGGATTGGCGTCTTCCAGGGCCAGGCCGTGCTCCTCCTGCAGCATGGTATCCACCCAAAGCCGTCGATCTGAGGTAATGGTGTCAACGAGATGATCCAGCGCCTCGCCACTGACCCCTTTCATCTCAAAGATCTGTCGCACCTCCTCCCGCTCGCCTTCCGGGTAGGCCTCGATCTCTGCCTGTTCCCGTTCACGCATACTGGCGCGATACTGGTTTTCCGAGCGGGTACCCAAGTAGTTGCTGACGGCCATGCTGAACCCATCGGCCAATAGATTGGCGAGGCCCAACACAATCAATACGCCACTGCTAAGGCCCGCGCCGGCAACACCCGATACAATCGCAAAGGTAGTGATGGCCCCATCAATGGCGCCATAGACCATATCTTTGAGGTACACCTGCGTCGGCCCGGATGCCAGGCGCTGGGAAATGGCTTCGGGTGTATGGCTGGATTTCAAGCGCAGGCGGCTTAAGCGCACAACAAACCCTCTTGGTCAGTCGATAACCTCGCGCCAATAGATGACGCGATCATGCCCTCGATAGGTCTCGAATCGGATGGTGGCCGTGGGCGTATTGCGGTCGTCAGCATCGTTATAGTCACCATCCTGGTCCCAGTCAAACTGCAGCCAGGGTTCGTCAGACAGATCAATATCGATGGTAAAGAAACCGGTGCTGGTGGGGGCCCCCACTGTCATACCGGCACTGCCGGTACCGTTGCCCATGCCGTCGCCAAAGTCTATCGTCGCATTGCCGGTGGGATCATAGGTAAAACCCACCGCTGGATTGGTGCCCACCGGTGCTGTAATGGGATCAGCGCTGATGTCGGCGCCGGCGCCCACTGAAGGCGTCAACACAATATCGGTTCGCTGCAGCTGGGTTTCGTCTCCGGCGGATAGCACCCAACTGCTGCCACTCCAGTATTCCACTTGCAGGGGGATGGCCAGGGCTGCATCTTCCGGCCCCCAGACGTCCTGGATAAACAGTCGCGCAAAACGCAGATCCAGGTCGCCCAATTCCACATGGTCATCGGTGCTGTCCAGATCTGTGTCCATATCCAGATTGGCGGTAGTGATGGTAAGGCTGCCTTCCGTATCTTCGGCAAATGCGCCAATGCGAACTTCCGATAAGGGGGCTTCGGGTAGATTATTGAGGACCGAGTCTCGCTCGATAACCATCTGCACTTCAATCTGACCCAGCCCGGCATTTCCCGACCAATCGAGATCAGTGGTATCAATGCGAATTCGAGTTTCATCAAATACTTGTGGTCCCACTGAACCGATCAATGCGTCGTAACTTAATTCGTCGGCTTCTAACATCACAAACTGATCACGATAGTTTTCCGTGTCTTCACCCGTGGTGCTCTGCGCCTGGATATCGTAGTTGACGGTAAAGGGTTGATCAAAGTAGCTAAACACCATATTGGCAGCGGATACCGAGCCGTTCTCAATAATGAATTGACCGGGTACAAAACGACCGATCGCATCACTGGAGGACACACTGATATCGGCATCGCTGGTGGAAAGATAATTATTGAGCGGCCCGACGCTGAAATTGAACACCCCCACTTCATCGACGCTCTGAACCACGGTAACGGTGCCGCCGGTGTTTATGTCGGCATCGGTGTTACTGATGGCACCTGAACTACCGCCGCCAGGAGCAATCAGCGAATGGCCGAGTGTCAAACCGGACTGAACAAAGTTGGGCGTAATCGCGTTATTGCAGAAGTCCGTATTGGCGTCGCTGCTATCTCCCCAGATGCGAGCTGAAAGCGTTAAGTTAAAACTGTCGCCGGCCCGCTTGAACTCAGAACAGGTGTGGTTTTGCACGGCGCAATCGGCATTGGTGTCACCACTGACAACACAGAAACCAGAGGGACGCACGACAAAATCATTGCTGCTGCCCTGCACCGTTACGTTATTACCGTCCACCTGAAGCACGGCACTGGCGTTTAAGCGAATTCGACCCGCGTCATAGTAATTCAAATCAAATGTGCCGGTACCCGTGCCATCGAAATTGATACTGATATCGTTATATCCCGACGCCATCTGATCGATAGTGCGAGTCCCATTGATGGCCATTCCATCAGTGGTTGTCGCACAGCTGCCCGGATTAACGCAGGTATAAGCGAAACCGATATTGACGTTGCCCCCCGAGGTGAGTGCCGTGCATTCACCCGTGTTGGTATCGGTGCCGATGGCGCGAACGGTCAGCGTCTGATTGCCGGGCATTACGTCCGAGTCCTTGCCCGCGATCTGGGTGCCGATATTATCTACGGTGCCATTACCATAAAAGCGAAACGCAGTATCGGCAAAAACGATATCCTGATCCTCGATGGCATCGCCGTCGGGATCGCTGGCGCTGCCATCTGTCACATCAATATCCAGAGTTCCGGGAGTAGTGCGAACCAGACCCAAGGTGACACTGGTTTCACCGCCGGAAAAAGTGTATTGATTACCCGACAAAATGCCATTACCACTGATTTTGGTCCAGCCATTATTGGCCGGGGATGTAGTCAGTGTAATGGTGACTCCGTCATTGGCAATCGCATTATGGTTGGAATCGTGAGGCTGAATCACCACAGTCCCCGGTTCGCAGGTCACCGTGGGTGTTACGGGGTAAACGCCGTAATCTACGAGGGAGGAATCCGGGGTAACCTCACAGAAATCGCCGTAATCGCCGCTATCCGGATCCTCATAGTTGATCGTTGCGTTTTCTTCGATCGCAATGTCTCCACCCGCAGAGATGGATCCATTCACCGTGGCATTTTGATTTGCAGTGACATTGCCCTCGGCGTAGAGGTAAGCATTGACGGTAGCGGTCTGATCCAATGTGATATTTTGCTCGGAAAATATTAACAACTGGCTCGATGCCCCCGGGTTATTGATACTGACACCCTGACTGAACAATATGGATTGTCTGGCATAAAAGCGAACAGTGCCGGCGGGGCTAACCACCACGCTGGTGCCATTATTGAAAACAACACCTTCCTCGATCCAATAGTCGCCGGGTGCCAAAGTGATAGTACCCTTAACATCCCAGCCGTTCTGGAAATAGTAAACGCTTTGATCCGAAGAAAAAGTGAGCGTAGAGTTATTGTTGCCGGTTGAAACTGCCTGAAACTGAAAATCGCCGCTGTCGCCAACGGTCTCCGACTGATTGTTGCCGACACTGATATCCCCATCGCTGCCGTCGCCGGTCTGAAACGGGGGACTGGAGCCGCTGGCCGGACTGCCGCTGGCGCTGCAGTTGCTGCCGTCGCAGGCGCCCGTGCCGCCTTGCAGATTACCGGTATCTAACTGCGTGCCCCCGCCGTTGATTTCAGCGTTATTGTCAACATCAATGGTTCCCGCACCCGTGTGATTTTGAAGACCTCCACTGAAAATATCGTCGCAATCCACAGCCAATGCCGAACCAGACATCACTGCTGCGAGAAACATTAATCCTAGTGCTGAGAACCTGGACTGCCTGCTCATGCGGACCTCAACTCTCCCGAATCAACGACGATACCTGCACCAGCCGTTGTGCGGTGATATTGCCGGCGCCGCAGTTGGCCGTACTGGTGATCTGGTAAAAGCTGACGGTGTCGGCCGCATTGGTGTTGCGAGTACAGGCCAGGGTAACCGTGCAACTGGCGAAACCGGGGATATTTGCGGGGGGATCGGCGAGGGTATTGAGGCAGACATCGTCCGCACTGGCCCGATCCAGCGCTCCCGCTCTGAAAAACAACTGGCTCATACCCATTTGCGCCCCGCTCTCTGCCGCGTAAAAGCTCTGCAGCGAGATGTGTTCCTGGGTGCTGGAAATCGCACTTTGGCCGGTATTGCGGGACATGGTCAGGGCAAACAACGCCATCATCACCACCAAAAAAGCGGCCAGAGGCATCAGAAAGCCACGCTCACGGGACATTGCGCACCCCCACATCCTGGCTGAAATTGATTTGATCGTTGCCGAAACCAAAACCGATATTGATCAGCACCTTGGCATTGCGATCCGCCGTAGCAGCGGACAACGCAAACAATACGCCGTTGGCAACGGCGCCCTGGCTCATCAGGTCAAAGTCATCGCCCAGATCGACACTGGCGGCGGTAATATCCTGATCCTCGTAAAATCGCAATTCGCCGCCGCTAAGGCAGAAGGCCTGAGGATCATCCACCAAGAAGAAACGCTGATTAACGGAGTTGCGCTGCCATTGCTTCGCCGCCGTTAAGGTGACTGTGCCGGCTCCAGTGGCGGAAACCGTCGCCCTGGATACCGGATTTGCACCGTAAACCTCACCGGTTGCCAAAGCACCAATGGTCATATATTCGGCGCTGCCAAAATCCACATTGTAGGGCGCCGTATCAATTGTGGCAGTGGCCGTCGCACCGTTGGCGACATCCGGCACCGGATCGAGATAATTTCCTCCTCCCGCCACCGGCAGAAATTGGAGACACGCGCCTCCATTAGTGACGCGAATACTATAAGGCAGTGCAGCGCGGATTTGCCGGGCCATACGTTCCACCGCCTGACGACTGCGCTGAGTCAGTTTAACGCGCTCCTGGCTGTCGCTATAGCTTTGTACCGCCCTTGCCACCAATTGACTGCCGATAGTCGCCACAATGGCCAGCACGGTAATCACCGCAATCAGTTCAATCAGGGTGAACCCCGATTGGTATTTCTTGCTGCATACAGGGTACATTAGAAGTTCGCCCGATACGCCGACAATTGGACCGATTCACCGGCCGGTGCCGTCACCGTAACAGTGATGCGCTTCGCCTGCCCCACTGCCAATCCGATGTCAGTACCTCCCTCCGTCACGGACACGGAGCGGTTATAACCGGGGAAAGGCGTATCGGCAAACAGGTGGAAGTCATCAACGTCATCGTAGTCGCCCACACCAGCCTCACCGCCATCGGTACCGATTCCCGTGCAGGCCAGGGCGCCGACCTCACCACTGCCACACGCGGGAATGCCGCCCGTGGGCGTATTTTCGTTGTATTTTCGAGCCAGAATTTCATCCAGCTGGGATTGGGCAAGTTCCTGCAACCGAACCCGAATCATGGGATCGACGTTATTGGCCATGGTGACATTAAAGACCGAAAACAGCGCCGTGGTGGCGGTGCCGATCACCACCACAAAGACCAATAACTCAATAAGCGTGACGCCGCGAATGTTACTCAGGGAGGACATGCAATCGCTCCTCCGCAACCGTAGACGTAGCCGGATGCCGAAACTACGATGGTTCCGGTGGCGCCCCCGCCGGATACGACCGGATTGGAAAGCGCGCTGGTAATACGACCCAGCTTATCGTAAGTCAAGGTGACACTGGTGATGTTTACATTATCGGGGAGGGAGAGAGGATAAATATCGTTGGCCAGGGACACGCCATTGAGCTGCACATCAATGGTGTCCGCGGCGGCACTGGAAACAAAACGAACAGTATTGGCTGCAGTACCACGAGCCATGGCCACCTGCTGCGCATAAAACAAACCCGTAACGACATCGTCACGGGCTGCTTGGACTTGGGCGGCGCTAATACCACCCTGGCTTTGGAATACGGCCAGTGTCAGGATTCCCAGAATCACCAATGTGGCAATCAGCTCGATAAGTGTAAATCCGCTGTTTTGCCACTGGGATTTCATAGTCTCAGATCATTAGCTGGCGCCGTATGCCTGGAAGCTTTCCTGTTCACCAACACAGGCATCAGTGCCATTTCCAAAGCAAACATAGCAAACATCGACCGCGCTCAGGGTAAGATCGGCGAGAGCCGCTGTGCTTACCAGATAATCGCCGTCAGTCCCTACGGCCTGAACATCTTCACTGGAGTCGATCAGAGCAATAAGGTCATCACAGGAATCTATTGCGGTTGGAGCAGGCCCCACACCCGCATCATTAGCCACATTCACCGCATGATTCATCGCACTGGCGCTGGCCAATGCCCCACCAATCCCTTTGGCGGTACCGGAACGAGCACTGCTCTGCAGATTCGCCAACTGAGGCACGGCGGTGGCCGCCAGAATACCCAGAATTACGATAACCGCGATCAGTTCGATCAGGGTAAAGCCCGACTGTTGTCTCTTCATTTTATCAAAGCTCCTAGGGTCGCATTTCTCTATTATTCGCAAACTGCGTCTATTGCGACAATTGGTTCCTTATCAATGATAACAGCCGCTTTCCTTGGGCTGCCAATATGGAAAGCATTATTACCGGCCACTATAGCCTTTATCGTTTTTTATTCCAACAAACCAACCCGCGATATTCGCCCCAAACCAGCTTTTCTTTTAAAATCCAATGGTTACAAGCGGTATTTCACGCCAATTATCTGCTAATTCAGCGGAGGCACCTCGACTCGAACCTGCCCACTCACCAGCGAATAATCAAAAAAATGCGTCGCCCTTGGATCCGTAAATAACTCATAACGACAGGTTTTTCCATCGGCAGCCGATATATGGTAGCGGCGCTGCCCCAACTGGCCTTTTTCACTGGTGGTGACCGGCGGGGGGTTCTGCAGAAGCAATTGCCAGAGGCTTTCGCAATTGCCAGCACTGGCACCTTCCGTTCGCGATGTCAGTGTCCCGCCCGAGGGCCAACCAAACTTATTGATAAATACCTGGCGGTTTTCCACCTCCACACTGGAAATTTTTTCTCCCTTTGTGCTTTGGATATACCACTGCGCGTGGGCACTGGACAGCGCTGCGGTAAAATTACGGGCCTGGGTCTCCACTGCTACCCGGCGCGAATCCTTCATGGCCTCGGTATAGTATTCCAGGCCAATCGCCACCAGCACACCGATGACCACCGTCACCACCACCACCTCGAACAAACTGAACCCATGCTGGCGTCTCATCCACTACACCGAATGCAAACTGTACATATTCCACATGGGCAGGAAGATGCCCAGCGCCAACACCAACACCATGCCCGCCATAATCACGATCATCAGAGGTTCGATACGCGCACTGAGGCTGGCCAGATCATAATCCACTTCCCTTTCGTAGAATTCGGCCACTTCTTTTAGCAATACGTCCACCTGACCACTGTCTTCACCCACGGCAATCATCTGCAATACCAGTGGCGTAAACATTTTGCTGTTGGTATGGGTCTGGCTCAGGCTCTCACCCCGTTCAATACCTTCACGGATGGCGATAATTTTGTCCCCCAGAAACGGGTTATCGATAACCCGGGAACACAGAGTAAGCGAATGCACCAACGGCACTCCAGAACGTAGCATCAGTGCAAAGGAGCGGGTATATCGCGCCATAGACGCCCGCTCAACAATATCCCCGACAATCGGCAACTTCAGCGACATCTCCCCCCAGCGCCGTGAGCCCTCTTCAGTTTTGATGTAATGCTTTAAACCGAACACCAGCCCTGCAACAATAACGATCAGGTAGCCCCCGTAGGCCACAAAAAAATCAGAGGTGGCAATCAGAATCCGGGTCGGCAATGGCAACTCCGCACCGAATTCCTTGAACATGTCGGCAAACGCCGGCACCACCCAGATATTGATAACCACCAGGGCAGCGACTAACGCCATCAGCACAAACCCCGGATAACGCAACGCGGATTTAACGCTTTTGCGGGTTTCCAGATCCCGCTCCAGATACTGACTCAGCTGATTAAAAGCCTCGTCCAGCTGACCACTGTTCTCCCCGACATTGATCAGGCTGATAAACAGATTATTGAAAATCCTTGGGTGCCGCCGCATGGCCACGGATAATTCCACCCCAGTCTCCAGCTGATCGGCAACATCGTGCAGCACTTTTTTGAAGGTTATATGACGAATCGATGCCGCCAACCCCCGCACCCCTCGAATCAAAGGAATGCCGGCTTTGGTAATGGTGTACATCTGGCGGCAAAACATGATCAGGTCGGTCGCCCGGATCTGTCCCTGGCTGCGCCATTCCTGCAAGCGCTCCAAAAGACTGTAATCGTCACCGGCTTCAACCACTTCCAGCGGAATCACACCGCGATCAGACAGACGGTTGATAATGGCATCCCGTGAAGGAGCATCCAGTTTACCTTGAACCAGCTCCCCCTCAGAGTTGCGACCTCGGTAGTCGAACAGTGCCATAGCAGCAGTTACACCTCACCCACGGCTTCGTCTTCCACTTGGGCCGAGACACGCATAACCTCCTCCAATGAGGTGACTCCCTGCAGCGCATAATCGAAAGCGCTGTGGCCTAATGGGCGAAAGTGAGGGCTGGCGTGAGTGGCTCTGGAAAAGCCATTAATATCACTTTCTCTCAGAGACTCGGCCATGGACTGGTTGATTTCCAGCATTTCAAACACCCCGATTCGCCCCCGATAGCCCGTATTAAAACAGTGTGGGCAGCCGGCACCGCGCTTGTAGGTGACATCCGGCACCGATTGAACCTTGCTGAGCAAAGCAATCAGTTGGCGTTCGTTTGCGTCGGGCTCATGATCTTCTACACAGCTCGTGCAGATGCGGCGCACCAAGCGCTGAGCAACAATCGCCTTTAGAGCTGTAGCAACCAGGTGTCCGTCCACTCCCATATCAATCAAACGCAGTGCCGAGGTAACGGCGTCGTTGGTATGCAGAGTCGACAGCACCAAATGTCCTGTCATGGCGGCCCGCAGTGCAATCTCTGCAGATTCGGCATCACGAATCTCCCCCACCAGCAGAATGTCCGGGTCCTGTCGTAAAGTCGCACGCAGCACGCTGCCAAAATCCAGGCCGATCCTCTCATGCACCTGCACCTGGCTTATCCGTGGCAAACGATATTCCACCGGATCTTCCACCGTAATGATTTTCTTCTCCGGGCTATTCAGTTCCGACAAGGCCCCATAGAGAGTGGTGGTCTTACCAGAACCAGTAGGGCCGGTTACCAGCACCAACCCGTGAGGACGATGCACTACCCGGCGAAACCGCTCAACCAGTTCTTCCGGCATACCGACCTTGGCAAGAGGCAGAATGCCATCGGTATGATCGAGCATTCGCATCACCACCGATTCCCCCCACTGCACCGGCATGGTGGAGATCCGGACATCGATATTGCGACCTTTCACTTTGAGGTTAAAGCGACCGTCCTGGGGCAGACGCTTTTCCGAGATGTCCAGACCGGACATCAGCTTCAGGCGCACCACCAGCGCCGCTGCAATTCGTTTCTCGTTCATCACCTGTTCGGTGAGTACCCCATCAATCCGTTTGCGAATGCGCAATACGGCCTCGTCGGGTTCAATATGAATATCCGACGCCTTGGCTTTGATCGCCTCTTCAAATACCTTTTGCAGCATTTTGACAACCGGCGCGTCGGTGTCGGTGGCATCGGTAACTATGTCCGCCAGATCAACACCAGTGTCTTCCAGTTCCTCGTCCAGCTCTTCCGCCAGTGAGGCAATCTCGTCCTCCCGGTTGTAGGCAATGTCGAGAATATCCAGCAGTTCTGACTCACGCACCACTGCCGGTTTCAGCGGCTTGTCGACATGGCGGGCGATTTCATCGAGACAGAAGATATCCGTCGGGTCACCCATGCCCAGTAGGTAGCCATCGCCTTCATCCTTCAGCAGCATAACGCGGAAACGACGCGCTACCATCTCGGGCAGTTGGGAAACTAACTGCTGATCAAAGCGGAAATGCTTGAGTTCAACGAACGGATAATTTAACTGGCGCGACAGCAGCCCCAGCAGTTGGTTTTCTTCGATAAACCCCATATCGATCAGGGTTCGGCCCAGCTTGCGTCCCGAGGTTTTTTGCTGCGCAAGAGCTGCATCCAGCTGGTCCGGCGTTATCAGCTGCTGGGCGATCAGCAGGTCGCCAATACGAATACGTTGTGGTGCTGCACTCACGCCCCGTTCCTCGTCACTCGCTCTGTCAAAACCATCTCAAGACCCTTGTCGTTGCTCCAGCGTACCCACCCGGCCACGCACATATTCGAGGTAGTTTTCGGAGCCACTGGCGAGTTGCATCACCTTCTCGAACGCCGCCAATGCGCCGCTGTCATTCTCGGCATCCAGTGCTACCGCCAGACCGAGCCAGTAGGTCGCACTGGCGGGTCGCGATGTCAGCAGACGGCGATACTCCCTGGCGGCCTCCCGGTGACGCTGCAGTTTGTGCAGCAACCCCGCTCGCAATGCCAGGTAATTTTCAGGCATCACCTGTGCGGGCGCAATTTGATTGAGCACGGAGAGGGCCGCTGGATAGTCTCCCGAGTGGGTATGCAACTTGGCCTGCATCAACGCGCGCATTGCCACAGGAAGATGCCCCGCATTACGTAACAACGTTTCAGCCTGGGGCAGTTCACCGCTGTTCAGATAAAGCTCAAACAGTGCCTCCAATGCCTGCTCCGATTGCGGTGCGCTGGACAGCTGAGTCGTCAGCAGCGCCCGCGCCTGTCGCGTCTTGCCCTGGGACAGCAGGCTGCGTGCCTGTGCGGTTATACGTGCGTCCCGCGAGGCTTCGCTCTCCCTGACCATCTCCTCCACGGGGAGGTTGGGTTTCAGATCAGCCAGTAGTCGCTGCAGGCGCTCATTATCAACGCCCACTTCTTGAGCGCGCTCTGCCAGGCGCTCAACGTCCTGATGTCGGCCTTCTGCTCCAGCGAGGCGCATAAGTTCAAGATAGCGTTCACCGACACGGCGCAATCCGTCTTTGGCCTCAGGATTATCGGGCTCAAGGGCCAACGCTGCCAGATAGCGGTCATAGGCATTGTCATGCCTGGGCGTGGTCAGGCGATCCTGGGCCAGTGCCTGGTCACCCAGCAGTACCAATTGCAGCAGGCGCTGGCGATGTGAGGGCTGAGATTGTGGAGGGTCTTTAACCTGTGCAGCGTCCTCAGTGTCCAAAGCATCCGCAGTCTGCGGTGCGAGTTCGTTGGGAAGCGGTGTGCTCTGGGCTTCTGATAACGGTGGTAAAGCCTTAACCAGATGGGCTTCCACAGGTGAAGCAATCACTGCCGGATCAGTGGAGGCAGACTGGGGACCATAAAACTTGCCAAACCAAACCAACAATACGAAGACGACAACGCCACTACCAATAAGATACCAGCGGCCGGCGTGGGGCTTGCCCCTGTCGGTGAGCGCACTGGCCCCTTCCAGTGACACGTCGCGGCTGTTATCGGTGAGTCCGGCCGCGGCATCGGCCTGAGGCCAGCGCTCCTCCAGATCCTTCAGAGTATCGTTAATCAGGCTCACCTAGATGCCCCCATCGAGCAGCAGCAATACACCTGCAGACATAGCTCCCGCCAGTGGCCAGAGCAAATGCCAGCGTAATGACAGCAACTTGCCCAGCGCCGAACTCTCCTCTGTGTCACTGATGGCCCTGGCCACATGCCAGCTATCCACATTGAGGCTGCCGCGACCATAGGCAGACAGCAGTGCTTTGTGTGCCATGACATTTACCAGCCTCGGCACGCCTCTACTGGCTTTGGCCAGTAGCCAAGCGGCGGCACCGGTAAACAAGTCGCGCCGGGCACCCGCGAGGCCAAGTCGGTGGCGAATATATTGTCGTGTGCCCTCAGTGGTCAGCGGATGCAGATTTTCGGAAAACACAATGCGTTGCTTCAGTTGGCGCAAGTCATCGCGGTTGAGCAATTCATCCAGTTCCGGCTGCCCGAGCAACACCACTTGGAACAGCTTGCGTTTTTCGGTTTCCAGGTTGGTTAACAGGCGCAGGGACTCAATCGTCTCACGAGGCATGGCCTGGGCTTCATCGATGACCAACACCACCTGCCTTCCCTCGGAAGCCAGCTGCAGCAGGCGGTCATAGATTGCCAGCATGATTTCCTGGGTATCCATACCCGCCGTCACCTGGGCGCCAATTTCCCTGGCGACATGCGCCTTTAGTTCTGCCGGCGTGAGATACGGATTGGGAATATAAGAAGTCAGATAAACGTCATCCAACATGGACAGAAGCTTGCGGCACAGCAGTGTTTTGCCGGTACCCACTTCCCCGACAATTTTGATAAACCCCTCAGAGTGTTTGAGGGATACGAGCATGGTGTTGAGCGCATCGCGATGACTCTGTTCGTTGAGATAGAACTGAGTGTCGGGGGTCAGCGAAAACGGTTTTTCCCGCAGACCGAAATGCTCCAGATACATACTCATATTACCGTCCCGCTAGCGTTCGAACAGTTGCCGGTAATCACTGCCCAGTGACTTGACCCGCTCGTTACTACGGCGAATGTCGTTGCTCCAGACATCATTGTTGTCGACAATAATGGGCCGCATCAGAATCACCAACTCGGTTTTTACTGTGCCCTCACTGGCGGTTTTGAAGAGGCTGTTGATCACAGGTACATCGCCGATCCAGGGGCGTTTACCTTTGCCTTTGAGCGTGTTTTCCTGCATCAGACCACCCAAAACCACCACCTGCCCACTGCGGGCGCTCACAATACTGTCGGATTCTCTGACTTCCCGCAGCGCCAATGGAATCGAGAATTGCCGATCTCCCACCGTAAGGTCCTTAAGTTGATCTTCAACGTTACTGACCACCGGATGGACATGCAGAATCACACTGCCGTCATCGGCGATTTGCGGTGTAACGTCCAGGGCAATGCCGCTAAAGAACGAGGACAATTCGATTTGTGGGGTATTGGTGGTAGAAGAGGCGTTAGACGTGGTATTGCTGGAGATCCCCGTCACAAAATACTCGTCGGACCCTACTCGTATCACTGCTTTTTGATTGTTCACGGTGGAAACTCGGGGACTGGATAACACCTGCACTGAGCCCTGGGTCTCCAGCAGAGACAAGAGCTTGGTGATGTCGTTGACCAGCAACAACGAGGCGAAAATCTCCCCGACGCCGTCCGTGGCATTGACGATCTCCGCAGGTTGTTCGAACTCGGTGACATTATTGCCGAGCAATAACTGGCCGCTGATAGCGTTCCAGTTGATACCTGCCTCAAACTGTTCGTCGAGTCTTACTTCCAGAATTTTCGTTTCCAGAATAACCTGACGCTTGACGCTGAGCTCCGAACGTTCGAGAAAATCCCTGACGGCATTCAGTTCATGGGGCATGGCTTTAACCACTACCAGTCCCGCCTGGGGATTGACCATAACCATGCGATTGCCTTCGGCGCCTACAATAGCCTCAACGGTGAGTTTCAGGGTCTTCCAGAAATCGGTGGCGTTGAGGGTCTGAATCCTTGCCCCCGGCACTATACCCTCTGCGGAATTTCCGCTCTGCTGGTTGTTGCCCCCGCCATCGTCACCCAGCCCCAGCAAGTTAGCCTGGGCAGCGTTATTGGTATTACTGCCACCGCCGCCATTGTTATTGTTGTTGTCATCGCTGGAGCCGACACTGCCGATCTGCACCGAGGTATCCGAAACACCAACCCGTCGAACATCCAGATAATTGATGGAAAAGATCTGCGTACGCAGTTTGCGAGCATAAATAGTGTAAATGGAGCCCGAGCGTTTAAACTCGTAGCCGTAGATATCGCGGGTTACTCCCAGTACTTCGTCGATACTGACGTCGTTCAACTCCAGCGAAATGGAACCCTCGAGCTCCGGGTGCACAACGATATTGGCCCCGGTTCCAGACACCAGACTCAGGAAAAAATCCCGTGCCGGCATATTATTGACCGCCAGATCGAAACGTTCTTCCGAGCCGTGCTCGTTGGACCCGCCAGCTACACCGCCCAGCAACGCCTGGTCAAGGGCCTGGGCATTGCGTTGGCTGACCTGCTGCTGACGATCGCGACCGTAACTCTCGGCGCTCTCGGTAACTGCCTTCATCTGCCTTTCCGACGCCAATGGCTGCTCGGGCTGGCTCTGGCACCCCGCCAATAACACCAACAGCAGCCATCCCGTCCAAATTCGCGCGCTGCGATCCCCCATAACCATTCAGTTTCTAACCTTTGCCTTGAGTCTGAGTTCTTGTTGCCGGCCCCGCACACTGAGCAAAACCTTGCCGGGTAATATGGACACAACCCTGGCGCCGTCCACCCACTGGTTTTCCCGTACGGTCTTGCCATTGATGACCGCTAACTTACGCTGTGAAGAAATCAGCACCGAATGCAGCTTTAGCGCCTGTTGCTGCTGACTGCTGATGGGCGCCGAATATTTCAGTGGCCGTGTGGGATCGCGCATCTCTGTCTGCGCCCACAACTGGGAGCAGCCTGACCACAGAATAAGCAATGGCAGACACCACCTAACCATTAAACACCCCCTGATTGGTTGATAGCGTGTATACTTCAAGGGATACCCGGGCTCTGGGGTAGTCGAGCACGTCATAATCGAGCGCTTCCCAGTACAATCGCCAGGGCAATTGCTCCAACGCCGCCAGATAGTCACGGATCGCGAAGAAATCCCCCTGCAACGTCAACACCACAGAATGTTTGTAGACTCCCGTACTCTGTTTTTCCTCGGCGAAAATATTGTCTTCTTCAGCGACTTTGCCGGCCAGTGTCAGTTCCGCCACCGGCTGCGTGCCGATGTGCTCAAGCTTCAGTTGGTCGCTTGAACGCAACACCTCTTGCAGCAGACTGGGTAGCTGCTGTGCGGGAATCAATCCCACGGCCAGCTTTGACAGTGCCTGGTCTTGTTGTTGCAGCTGCTGGCGCAGCAACTCCAGGCGCTGGCGGCGGCTGCGGTCCGGGTCCCTGCCCACCGCCTGCTGAAACACTTGCAGCTGAGCCTGCAGTTGACTTTCCTTCTGTCGGGCCTGCTCAAGTTGCGCCTGCATCGTCTGACGCTGCTGCTCAAAACGCCCGAAACCGAGATTTTTGATCAGCAGAAACAACACCACTGCGCAAGCGGTGACGACCAGAATTTTTTCACGCTGACTGAGTTGATCGTACTTTTGCACCCAGGGTTGTTGTTGCAGCCAGCGACTCATTGCAGTGCCTGCCCACTGGCACGTGCCAGGTTTTCCCGCAATTGATCGGCAGCGGCCTGATTGAGGCTGAAACTGAGGTGCGATTTGCCCGGTACTCGCTGAATTTGCAGCTGTCCGAAGAGGCTGTCTTTGAAGCCCTCACTGACCTGCAGTCGCTCAACGTACAATGGCACCGCCTCCGGCGACAACGCCTGGCCCGCAAGAGCAATACGTCTGCCCCCGGCAATAAAATCGAATCCGGTTAGCGCCACCTGGTCATTCACCTGGCTGGCGAGGCTGTCCATGGCCATCGAGAAACCTTTTGCATTACCGATACTCTGCCCGTCGATCAGTTCACTGATGCTTCGGCGTCGCTCAATTTCATCGCTGATGCTGGTTATCTGGGCTTCCAGTCGATCGGCGTCACTGGCCGGAAGCCGGCTTTTGAAATCCTCGGTCTGCTGCTCCAGCGTCGCCAGCCGTTGCTTTTGTTGGTGCAGTTGCTCGGCCAGGTTACCGGCTTGCCAGCCACTCAAGGCGGAGAGCAATACCAGCACCGCCACCATCGCCATCAATCCTGCCGCCACCACCGGCGCCGACAGATAGTCCAGCCTTGGACGCAGATGGGGCAGATACAGATTGATTTCCTGCCTGCTTGGGGTGGTAGCTGCACTCATAGGCTTATCTTGTCACGCCTCCGCATTGCCACGCAAAGCGCCACCAATGGCCGTGACACACAATTGCATCACACTCTCGTCGATACCTTCTTTTATCTGCAAAAGACCGGAAATATTGAGGGTTGTTACCGCTGCAGCGATGCCACCGCTGAGATCATCACCAATTTTGTCATCGGTCACGTTTTCACCACACAGATACACATTGCCGGGCGGAACCTGCCCCATTTGGCGCTCGTAGTAATCGAGGCTGCGTTGCAGCTCCAGCACCAGTTGCTCCTCGGGCAGATCATCAAACAGGCCGCCGTTATAGCGCAGATCGAACTGCCGTGAGAGGTACAGCTGCCCTTCGCGCATCAACGTCAGCATGCCCTGCCCCGGCAGAACTCGCATGACTGCAACACCGCGGGCATCCACTGGCAGCTTTTCCGTGAGGTTGCGCAATGCCATTTCGGCAATATCGATGCTCTGCAGGTTGAGACCCGCCTCAGCGACAGCCTCAATCAATGGCTTGATCTTGGCCTCCTCGGTCACCACCGCATAAACCATATGGCGGCCAGATCGGGAGCTGTCCGTAGGCAGATCAAAGGTGTCCAGCAGAGCCTCGTCAATGGGAAAGGCGATCATGTCCTTAATCCGAAACCTCAGCGCGTCGTTGAGTTCCTCTGCAGGGACTTTGGGCGCTTCAACGAGCATCAACTGATAGTAGCTGGAAGGAAGTACAAGATTACAGGGGGACCCGGTGAGGCCTAACTGTTCTACCCGTTGGCGCAACGAATCCATGGGCAGGGAACCATCAGTGGCCAACAGCATCTCACAGGCCGTCAGCTGAGCGCGTGGAGGAGTGTTTGTATCAATGTGGGCAAAAGCAATGAATTCGGCGCCAATCTCCAAGCCAACCTGTCCCGCCGGCGCTTTTCGCCAGGGAAACCAGCTCATTGTGCGCCATCCCTAGTCGTTACATTTGTTGTCGAGGTCGTCGGGCTCTGCCTTGAACTCCGATCACCCCGGGCAAATGTCTCACTCATCGCCTGATCTTAACACCCCACGATCAACTTTCGGTCAAACTGTTATTTTTTTGTGCGGCCCGCATATTTCTTTATCAGGCTAGACCACAATTTCACATAACTCTAATTTATAATGGCGACCTTATCAGATAAGCACCCTACTGCGTAGCGCCAATTACCTATGAATGATACTCCTGCCACCCTCAATCTGGTGTTGTACCAACCGGAAATCCCCCCTAACACCGGCAATATTATCCGCCTGGCGGCCAATACTGGCGCCCGCATGCATTTAATCGAACCCATCGCCTTCGAATTGGACGACAAGCGCCTGCGTCGCGCCGGTCTCGACTATGGTGAATGGAAGGACATGCAAGTGCACGCCAGTTGGGAGGCCTTTCTGGAGACCTGCCAGCCTCAAAACCTTTACGCCATCAGTACCCGTGGCAGCCGCTGGTTCAGTGATGCCAGCTTTAAGCCCGGTGATTATGTGGTGTTCGGACCGGAAACGAGGGGCTTGCCCGCTGAACTGCTGGCACAGCAGCCCGCAGAGAACGTGCTGCGTATCCCCATGCAGGAAGGCAGCCGCAGCATGAACCTGTCCAACGCCGCCGCGGTTATCGTGTATGAAGCCTGGCGCCAGATGGGATTTCCCAACGCGCTTTGAGATGCAATTACGGGGGTAAATGACTAAGATATCGCCCCCGGATTTTCCACTGAGGTAACACCGCCACCATGAGCCGAGCCCCCATAGGACTGTTCTACGGCAGCTCCACCTGCTACACCGAAATGGCGTCGGAGAAGATTCGCCAGCTGCTGGGTGAAGCCCTGGTGGATATGCACAATGTGGCTGACGATCCCATTGCCAATTGCCTGTATTACGACTTTCTGATCATGGGAATTCCCACCTGGGATTACGGCGAATTGCAGGAAGACTGGGAAGAGATCTGGGACGAGCTGGACGAGCTGGATCTGAGCGGCAAGCGCATTGCCCTGTTTGGTCTCGGCGACCAGGTGGGTTACCCCGAATGGTTTCTCGATGCCATGGGTTTCCTTCATCACAAGCTGAAAAATCGTGGTGCCACCCTGGTGGGCTACTGGCCCAACCAGGGTTACGAATACGACGGCAGCAAAGCACTGACCGAAGACGAAAGCCAGTTTGTCGGACTGGCCCTGGACGACGAAAACCAGTTTGACGAAACCGACGCGCGCATCGCCGCCTGGTGCGCCCAGATCCTCAGAGAATTCGGGCTCACTGAGGAACAGCCTTGAGCGGTAGTAATAAACCAGCCTTGAGCGGTACTACGGTTTCGACCGCACAACTGCAGTGGGACGAACAGGGCCAACCCCTGGCCACCGAATTTGACGATGTTTACTTCTCCCGCCATAACGGTCTGGAAGAAACCCGCTACGTCTTCCTGCAACACAATGATCTGGATTCCCGCTGGCGGCCGCTGCAGAACAACGCGGATTTTGTTATCGCCGAAACCGGCTTCGGTACCGGTCTGAATTTTCTTGCGGCCTGGCAGCTTTGGTCACAGTCCGCGCCCAGTGATGCCCGTCTTCACTTTATCAGTGTGGAAATGTATCCGCTGACAAAACCGGATTTGCAGCGGGCGCTGGCGCTCTGGCCCGAGTTGGCACCGTTGGCAGAGCCATTGTTGCAACAGTACCCCGATCTGCTCCACCCAGGCTTCCATCATCTCAGCTTTGCCGATGGCAACGTCCGCCTGACATTGATCATCGACGAAGCTGTCTCTGGCTTTCAGCAGTTGCTGCAATCTCAACACCCGGCCTGGCGCGCACCCATAAGATCCGTGGACGCCTGGTTTCTGGACGGCTTCGCCCCGGCAAAGAACCCGGCCATGTGGCGCGATGAGTTGTTTGAGATCATGCAGGCCCTGAGCTCACCGGGAACCACTGCCGCCACTTTTACCGCCGCGGGTGTGGTCAAGCGTGGACTCAAACATCATGGTTTTGCGCTAGAAAAAGTAAAGGGCTTTGGCCACAAGCGTGAGATGTTGCGGGCAAGACTGGCCCAGCCTCAAGAACTCCCCAGAGCTGACGATTTTGATCAACATGCACATAACAGCCCTCACCCGGTGCCCTGGCCGGTAAACAAAGGGTTAAATGGTTCTGTCGACAGCTCGATCCATTCTGCCGGGCATGCACTGGTTATCGGCGCCGGCATAGCGGGCTGCCTGACCGCCGCCGCGCTGGCTCGTCGAAACTGGCGAGTCACTATCGTGGAGCGAAACACCGGCGCCGCGATGGAAGGCTCCGGCAACCCCCAGGGTGTGGTCTACGCAAAACTGTCCCATCGCAGCGAAACCCTGTCAGACTTTAATCTGCAGGCACTGTTGTTTGCGCAGCGCTGCTACCAGCCGCTGTGGCAACAGGCACTGATAACCGGGCAACAATGCGGTGTGCTGCAACTGGCGCACGGCGACAAAGTCGCTGACAACCAACACAGGTTGTGGCAACACTATCAACAGCAGAACAGTGCGCAGACGCTGTTTCAACATCTCGACCCTGCCCAGGCAAGTGCCGTTAGTGGTGTCGAACAACATTTTGGCGGTCTGTTTTTCCCCGCCGCCGGCTGGCTCTCTCCCGCCAGCCTCTGCGAGCACCTGCTTGAACATCCCAACATCACATTGCTGACAGAAACCGCTATTGAAGAGATCACCAGAGACGAGACTCGGGATTCAGAACAATGGCAGGCAATGGGTAGAGAGAGACAAATAATCGCCAGTGCAGATGTCGTGATTGGCTGCGGCGCGAGCGAACTCCGCCAGCTGCAGCAGACTCGATTTCTGCCACTCAAACCCATTCGCGGCCAGGTCACCTATTTGCAAGCCACCGACACCAGCAATTTGCTCAATACGGTGATTTGCGGAGAGGGTTACCTGCCACCGGCCTTTAAAGGCGAGCATTGTCTGGGAGCAACCTTTGATCCCCGCCGGCTTGAACTCGCCTTGAGAGAGGAAGATCATCAGCACAATCTCGACAGCCTGGCCGGGCAGATTCCATCATTGGCGGGCGAACTCTGTCAGTCCCCAGTCACGGGTGGCCGCGCTGCGTTGCGCTGCACCACACCGGATTACCTCCCCCTGACCGGCCCGGTACCCATTCAGGAAGATTACCTCAGCCAATATGCACTGCTGCGCAAAAACGCCCGCTCTTCCATTGCCGAGGCGGCTAACAACCAAACGAATCTCTACGTGAATGTGGGCTTTGGCTCCCGTGGACTGGCCTATGCACCACTCTGCGCGGAACTGCTGGCCGCACAAATCAGTGGAGAACCTTTACCCGTCAGTCAGGCGACAGCAACAGCACTGCATCCCGGCCGCTTTGTGATCCGTGACCTGATACGCGGAAAGGTATAGGCTACACTTGGCTTGATACGGAACGAAATAAGTGACAGGAGACCGCTATGCTTTTAGGAGCAGGACGCCGCCGGGGCGAGATGCCCACCGGAGTCGACAGCATTCACAACTACTATGAAAATATGGTGCTGGAAGAGATTTACCAGACCAGCGAACGCGCCCGTACCGATATGGATTTTCTGGCCGACACCGCCTGTGTCGCCCTCAATCGTCTGCCGCCGCGCTATATTCGACACGATGTGGACATGACCTTTTTTATGTCGGGCCAGGAGATGCAGGAAATGGCCGACAAGGTAAAGCAGGCAGTCAGTGACGCAATCAGCTATGTGCTCGACAGCGAAGCTGCTCGCGAGGAAAACCCGGAGGAGCTCTGATAGCTTATCGATGTTGCCGGCAGAACCTTGTGCCGGGGGCAGGCGGGAGCCTGCTAGGCTCCACCCAGCAGCGTCTGGGAACCGGCACCGCAGGCGATCACCGTCTTCATCGCCTGCTCGACGCTGATATCCGGCAATAAGGTGACGCAGTTTTCCGGAACATGGTAAACCATTCCCGAAGTGGGCACTGGAGCGGTGGGGACAAACACCGTCACGCGATCCCCGTGGCGAGCAGTGACAATGCCGGTAACCTGCAGCTCAGAATCCTCGCCATAGAGCTTCACCAAAGCCACCTCTCCGGCCAGCAGTGAGGTGGCCTCGCTGCCACCAATAAACTGCACCACAATATCGCGAATGGTGCTGTACCCCGGCGCAAACCTCGCCAACCCCTTGTCCAGCCAATAGTGCAACCAGCGCCCAACACCGGTTTTGATCAATAGCCCCACGCTGAAACATAACCCCAGCAAAAGGATCAACACCAGCCCATCCGCCAGCAGTTCGCGCATCTCGGAACGGCTGGTTAGCAAATCCGTCAGGGGTTGAATAAAATCGGTGACCAGAGCGAACAACCACTGGAACAGAATCATCAGGATGGCAATGGGCAATACCACCGTGATCCCCCCTAAGAACGTAAGGGCGATAAATGACCTGAGCTTTCCCATCCTGGCCTCCCTGAAGCCTGTCTTGCGTATTTGCCGGTTTTCGGCAATGTTGCTGTGCGCCAGCATTCTACTCATAGCCAACACAATACCCAAGGCCGAGGCACAAACACCGACGCTGAACTACAAGGTCTTGCTGGATCTTCCCCATCGCCCTTACAAATTTACCCAAGGGCTGGACAGTGACGGCGAACACCTGATTGAAAGCAGCGGTTTATACGGTAAATCCTTTGTGCACCGCTACCACAAACTCAGTGGTGATGTATTACACCGCTTCAGCCTGCCCAGGCGACAATTTGCCGAAGGTCTGGTCAGACTGGGGGATTCGGTATTTTTGTTGACCTGGAAGGCGGGACTGGCCTACCGACTCAGCGCCCATGATCTGCGACCCCAAGGCAGCTATCGATTTCGCGGTGAGGGCTGGGGGCTGGCAAAATGGAAGCATCTGCTGGTTATGAGTGACGGCTCTTCTCAATTGCAACTGCGAAGTAGCCAGAACTTTCAGCTGCAAGAAAAAATCACCGTGTTCGAAGACGGTCGCGAAGTTCATCAACTCAATGATCTGACAGTCGGCCTCGATGTGATCTGGGCCAACGTCTGGCACCAGACCTATATCCTCGCCATTGCCCCGGAGAGTGGCAGAGTAATCGCAAGACTTGAACTCGACGAGCTGGCTCAGCGCCAACTCAGCAACAACCCGGAACACGTGCTCAACGGCCTCGCCTGGGACCCCGAACAGAACGCGCTATGGGTAACCGGCAAGGGCTGGAACCGGCGCTATCTATTGCAGCTCGATCCCCTGCCCGTAAGCCAGAGGCGTCAGACCAACTGACAAAAGGGCTTGATCACCACGCAATTGCGCCCTTTGGATTTTGCTTCGTACATGGCATCGTCCGCGCAGCTGATAAGCCGTTGCCCCAGTCGCGAAAGATCCGAACTGCGCTCTCCCACGGGCTGCCAGCACGCCAACCCTAAGGAAACCGTTGGTTTCAAAGGTTCTTCAGCCGCCACATCCACCCTCAGAGCAGCCACCGAGGCGCGAATGCGTTCGGCGATCTCACTGGCTGGCTCCTGGGTACAGCGGGGCAACAACACCACAAATTCCTCGCCGCCATAGCGGGCCAGCAAATCGGTCTTGCGCAACTGCTGCTTGATGGCCATCGCCACCCGCTTCAGGCAGGCGTCACCGGCCTGATGCCCAAACTGATCATTGATGCGCTTGAAGTGATCCACATCCACAAACAGACAGGCCAACCCATCATCGCTGCGTTCGGCCCGCTCCAGCTCCTTGGCAAACTCCGCTTCAAAATGCAGGCGATTGCTCACCTGGGTCAGCATATCCACCTGACTTTGGTGATTGAGATGTTCATGAGCCAGGCTGTTTTCCAGACACACCGCGCAAATACTCGCCAGGTGATGCATAAAGTCCACGGCTTTGTCAGCGGAAAACCGCTGGGCACTTTGACTGGCAAAATGCAGGCTGCCGATCATCTGCCCCTGGCGTAACAGTGGCAACAACGCCGCGCTGCCCGTTCGGGACGAATTGGGAAACAGACGACCACTGGTCAGTGGGTCCAGCTCGCCCAGGCTGATCTGATAATCGCCGGGATAGAGCGACATGGCAAAATCATCACTGTTGCGCAGCTGCAGGCGATTATCAAAGCGGTCGATATCCAGGGCCTCCAGCAGATCATTGACGGTGTAATCCCGGTCCACCAGAATCAGGCCGACATCATCGAGCTGGAAGTGCTCCATGGCCCCGTTGAGCAGCAGATGCAGTACCCCGGACAGGCTATTGCTGCCCAAGAGCTTGAACTCAAACTCCTGAAAGTGCTTCTCAATGCGCTGATTCTCCTCAATCCGCTTAAGCAGGGTTTTCACCACCTGCTGCAGACGGGAGTTTTCATGCTGCAATTTATTCGTCGAATCTGCCACTGAATTGCCTGTTGAGGTATCCCTTTCGATCCCTATTCCCATTCCAATCTCCGACCCCCGAAGTGCTGACGGGGTTCCGTGTCCAGCGCACTGGGAGTAGATCACAGTGCAGCCCACCTGAATTATCGGCCGCTTTGGGTTAAAATTTGGCGTTTCCTTAGGCCTTTTGGTGCTAAGACCCGCAGCCCCCGTCATACGGGCCCTTTAGCGGTCTGCCCAAGGCTCAGTATTGAATAACACTGCAACAGATTCCCACGACTGTTTCTCACACTTTGAGATTGAACCATGACCACAGAATTACTTTCACCCGCCGGCACCCTCAAAAACATGCGCTACGCCTTTGCCTATGGTGCCGATGCCGTTTACGCGGGGCAACCCCGCTATAGCCTGCGGGTGCGCAACAACGAGTTCAACCGCCTGGAAAACCTCGCGGCGGCCATCGACGAAGCCCACGGCATGGGAAAACAGTTCTATCTGGCCAGCAACCTCTCACCCCACAACGACAAGGTCCGCAGCTACCTGCGCCACCTTGAGCCCGTGATCGAGATGAAACCCGATGCACTGATCATGTCCGACCCCGGCCTGATAATGATGGTACGCGAAACCTGGCCTGACATGCCCATCCACCTGTCTGTCCAGGCCAACGCCGTCAACTACGCCACCGTCCAGTTCTGGCACCGCCAGGGCATCAGCCGTGTGATTCTGTCGCGGGAACTTTCACTGGACGAAATCGAAGAAATCCGCCAGCGCTGCCCCGAAATGGAACTGGAGGTCTTTGTCCACGGCGCCCTCTGCATCGCCTACTCCGGCCGCTGCCTGTTGTCAGGCTACATGACCCACCGCGACTCCAACCAGGGTGCCTGCACCAACTCCTGCCGCTGGCAATACAACGCCCATGCCGCTACCGAGAACGAAACCGGAGACCTGATTGCGGTTGAACAGCCGGAGGTGGCCAGCGTTTATGACCCTAAACAAGCCGGTCAAAATGCCTACAGCGGGGAAACAGGCGGCGATCGCGACGAGATTGCCGTATTGCTGCAGGAACGCAGTCGCCCCGGCGAATATATGCCCGCCTACGAAGACGAACACGGCACCTACATCATGAACTCCAAAGACCTGCGTGCCGTCCAGCACGTCGAGCGTTTGGTGAACATGGGCATCCACAGCCTCAAGATCGAAGGCCGCACCAAATCCCACTACTACGCCGGACGCACCGCCCAGGTCTACCGACGCGCCATCGACAACGCCATCGCCGGCAAACCCTTCGACATGAACCTCATGGGCGAACTTGAACACCTGGCCAATCGCGGCTACACCGAAGGCTTCTACCGACGCCACGTGCCGAGCGAATACCAGAACTACGACAGCGGCACCCCCGACAACAACCAACAGTTTGTTGGCGAAGCCATCGGTTACGATGCCGACAATGGCTGGCTTACCATCGACGTCAAAAACCGATTTGAAACCGGCCAGACCATGGAACTGGTCACTCCCCAGGGCAATCTGCGCTTTGACCTTGCCAGCCTCGAAAACAAAAAAGGCGAAGCCATCGACGTCGCCCCGGGATCCGGCCACCAGGTTCGCATCCCCATGCCCGCCGCCATCCCCCTGGCCGAAGACGGCGGCTACGCTCTGCTGATGCGTTACACCGCCTAACCCCGCACAAGGACACCGCTGCATGCCCATTGACAACATCGTGATACTCACCGGTGCCGGTATCTCCGCCGAATCCGGTATCCGCACTTTTCGCGCCGCCGACGGTCTCTGGGAAGACCACCGCGTCGAAGACGTCGCCACCCCGGAAGCCTTCGAACGCGACCCGGTGCTGGTGCAGCGCTTCTACAACGAACGCCGAGCCCACCTGCTGAACGGTATCGAACCCAACGACGCCCATGTCGCCCTGGCCGAATTTGAGACTCAACACACCAACAACGGCGGCCGTTTCACCCTCGTCACCCAAAACATTGACGACCTGCACAAACGGGCTGGCTCAAGCAACCTACTGCCCATGCATGGAGAACTGCTCAAAATTCGCTGCAGCGCCACCCATAAACTCTTCCCCTGCCGTGAACCCATCGAAGTCGACCGCCCCTGCCCCTGCTGCCAGGTTCCCGGTCAACTGCGCCCCCATGTTGTCTGGTTTGGTGAAATGCCCCTGTATATGGACGAAATCGAACGAGACCTGAGCCAGTGCGACCTGTTTGTCTCCATCGGCACCTCCGGCAATGTCTACCCCGCCGCCGGTTTCTTCCAACTCGCCAGCGCCGTCGGTGCCCGCACGGTAGAACTCAACCTGGAACCCTCGGCCAATGCCAATCAGTTTGATGAGGGTTACTATGGCCCCGCGACGGAAATCGTGCCGGAATTTCTTTCCCAGCTTTAGAGAACAACCACCGCCATCTTTGGGCCATAAGCTGCCGTTCGAATCGGCAGAGTTTTGCTCTCGCGTAGGTTGGATTAGCTCCGCTTCGCGGAGCGTAATCCGACGGTTCCGCCGGCGATGTTCGTTGGCTGCGGCCTGGTTTTTAACACCTTGGGATGTTGCTGCGAGAGGTGTTTTATACACGGCCGCCGCCAATTTAAACCTTCGGCGGAACGTCGGATTACGAAGCGCGAAGCGCTTCTAATCCGACCTACATTCGTGCGGCCGTTGCAGGCATCTGCGGCATCCCGCACCT
>NZ_JAAQPI010000021.1 GCF_011683955.1 Pseudomaricurvus alkylphenolicus | reverse complement strand
TTGTACGACCGTAGTGTTTGGAAACCAACGCTTGAGCGCCTTGGTCGCTGTAGGCGCTATAAAGCCGTCTCACTTGACGATCACTGATGCCCAGCAATCTGGCGGCCTCTGATTGAGTTAATCGACGGTCTTTAACACGCTCCAGGATCGTGAGTCTGTCCAGTTGTTTCTGTCCCATAGTCAGCAAACTTCCCATCGAAAATGGCTCCTAATGCGTCGATCTGTCCGGTAAAGGGCCGAATATCATACGCAAAAGCGGACATTTCTAAATTGCTCAAATAGGACATTACTATATTGCGCCTACAATCAAAGTTCACATAATTCCCGTTATGTTAAATTGAATAGCTTAATTTATTATTCCCAGATAAAAAGATGAAGTAAGCCCAGCAGTATATAGTTTTTTGAAGGAGAAAGTATTGCTGAAATTCTCGAGAATCGTAACGTTTTTGGAAAAGCTGATCGGTTTTGGATGTTGAAATCGAGGAAATGAATAGTGATTTTCTGGACTAAAAAGCTAGAAAAGTGGCCTTCACATTATTCGTCTACACTCTTTCAGAAGGCTTTGATAGAAAGGAATGCGCTAAAAAATGTGGATTTTTCACTGTCCGACAAATTAAGCACTTTTTGTGAAACTTTAGCACTTTGCGTGGAAAAATTAAGTACTTTCTGTGGTCGTCCAGAATTATAGGCAATTTTTCGACAATATCAATATGTCCGATAATGATATTTATCGGACATATTGATATTTCTACGAGGAATTCCCTATTTTGGATGGACGACCACGCAAAGTGCTAAAGTTTCACAGAAAGTGCTTAATTCGTCGGATAGTATACTCTTTGATATGAGCGTCACGTCGCAGCACGCTAAGTGGAGTTGGATTCAATAGCCAATCAACGTCAAACCAGCTTTGTGCCATTCGTTAAGCTGGTCGTAAAAGTGCTCATAGTGACCGATGTTGAGCAAATCCAATACCGAGTCACACTGTTTGGTCATCGCCATCCTAAAGATTCGGATCTCGCATACCTAAATCTCGCCGTTTGGTCTTTCACGCAAAACGGGTTACCTCGCTTGCTTTGGCTCGTTCCATCGAAACCATAACAAGAGCTCACCATCCAGTTAATACAGGATGGCAAGCAGCGGCCATGCTGCTAGCAGAACGACCAGCTGCTTAAAATGGAAAATTGTCAATCCGCTAATCCCCCTCTTTCTTCAGTTTGGCCTTCCAGTCCCCACCATCGATCCACTCGGCTAACTTCAGGTTAAAAAATACTGCTGTGTCATCACCGTGTTTGGTTACCGACAGTCCAAAGCGTTTGTAGTGGAACATGAATCCAAAACCATGCTCATCCATCTCTGGCAGATCCACAAATGTTGACACCACAGAGACGCCGATGGGGTGCTTGGCTCGGTTGTCTTTGTCCCATTCCTGCCACCACTGAATACCAGCCCACTGCATCACCAGGGCCAAATCGGTCTGGTCATCGCCGTCGTTATCGGCATAGAGGGCACCCACATCCGGGTGCAGAAGTATGTAGCGTTTGGTGGGAATGCTGTCTTCCTTGGCGATTTCATGCCAGTTGTAGGTGAATCGTCGGTTAACAATAAGCTCCCAGGGGTACTGGAACTGAGTGTCTTTGAAGTAGGATTCCCACCTAGCGACCCGATCGGCGTAGCGTTTGATGCTCATTTGCCCGATGGGAGTGACGGCAACCGGTAGTATCTGCTCTCTTACTATGCCATAGATCTCCGCCAACCCTGCTAATTTTTGATGAAAGTAGTTGTAACAAGTGGAGTCGACTGAGAAGGTAACGTCTCTCGCGGCACAGCCTTGATCCAACAGCGGCTGCAGGATCACTGCTCGCCAAATCACGTGGCTCCCTGCGCCATATCCCCACTTGTTAATGGCAAGGCCTTCATCTGCGACCAAAGCCTGGCTTTGGGGAGTGGTTAAATAGGCAAGCTGAAGATCAGCTGAGGTGTCTATAGCTTTGTTTAACGCGCTCTCTAATGCGTCTGCGGCTGAAGAGTCAGAGTTAGGACGCCCACCTGAGACACCTTGTTTAAGCACGTTTAACGAAGCGATGACTTTGCCTAAGCGTTTGTCCAAATCGAGCTTTTTGTTGTTGGCATCAAGCGAGTTAATTGCCTGTGCGTATACCGCACTGTCATCAAGGCAAGTTTGCGCGTATCGTTCTGCGTAGACCAAAAACCTGGTGTCGGTTGAGGTATTGTCCAGGCATCGTGCGCTCGCAGACGAAGCAGCCAATGTCAGCGTATAAACAGCTACCAGCGTCAAAGACTGGAAGAGTGTCGCCAGAGTCCATCGCCCTTGGAGCGGGCTTCGACAGGAGTGAGTGCCAGATTGGCTCAGAGTAGTGTCGTCCGTGATTAACATGTCAGCAGTCCTCGTCAAAGCTTTCCAGTACTTCAAAATAGGCCTTTAGTGTTTCTACAAACTTCTTGAGTTCGCGAATATCGCCCAACTTAAGGTCTTCAAACTGGTCTTTGAGGTTAAGGTAGCCCCCCTCAATGGTGGCCTTTCGGTACTTCTCCATCGCTTTGGGCAGCTGCTCTTCATCGATGGGGCTAAACAGGCGCTCGCCCATTACGTGGCGGAAAAATGCTGCCTGGGTGAGAGGGTTTCTGCAATAGTGCCCAAACGCATGGGGGTTCCAACATGTGAGATGACTGCTTTTTAACACAGGCTCAAAAAACGATCCGGTACTAGCGGCGCCGTCGCCCCACTCCGGCATAGGATCAAACGATCGGACCCAAGTAAACGGGTCCATCGGGTGGTCGACGTTGACGTACTTAAAACAAGCGCCCCGCTTCATATCAGTATGGGGATAAACCAAGGTATCGCGCCACATCACGTCTCTGTCTCTTGACATCAAAGCAATCACATTGCCGATCATCAATAGAAGATTAGGCTTACCTGGTACCATGTATGCGTTGGGGTTGGCCGTAAACCATTCGTCTAATGTGTCGTGTATGACCCGTGCTCCCAGCGAATGGGCAATCACCGACCACTCGGGGTATCCTCGCTGCAAGAGCGTTTCCTCTATTTGCAGCTTGATCCAATCTCTGATTTGTGGACCTATCAAAGCCAGCGCGTAGAGGGCAACATCACCCCAATGGGTTACGAGCATGTTATCTTGATTGGGAGAGGTTTTGGCGGCCTTAACGATGGCTTTGGAAAAATCCGGCAGCCCATTAATTACCCCTACTGGCAACTTGCTCAGTGCCTCGGCGTGGTTCTCATAGTCTTTCAGGTAATCATCAAAGAACCGGCCGTAAGTGAGTTCGATGAACTCGACCTCTCTGTCTGCTCCCACGGTGTAGTCAAATTTGAGTGTTTTGGCACCCTTGGTGAGGTAATCCACACCTTTTTTGGACCAGCCCTTGCTGTGCTCGCCCATGCCGTGCAGAAGAAAAACCAATTGGCGGGGGGTGTTTGGCATATCCTTGCTCCGTATTCTCCATTCGGTAGGCGTCGAATTCAACCGATAAACACTGGAAGGGAGGCTGATCAATCCATTACATATCAGAATAGACAGTCAGGTATCGGCGTGCAATGAGTATTCGACAATTGTCGCTGTATACGTCAAATGTCGCCGATGGGAGCATGTGGATAATTTTACAAGAGTAGTATTGGCGTCCGACAGCTCAATGTAACCACTAGTAGACATTGGTGATAATACCCAAACACTGGTTTGAACCCTTGTTTCTCGAATTTTCAGGCATTGCCTATCCTTAATGTAGGGATTTAGTTAAGAAATTCCGAACACCCAGAATTCGGTCATTACTACTGGGTACAATGCGAGAAGACTGTAAAAAAGCGAACCGGTAACCGCGAAGAAGAATAATCCGATGGCGTAATTCGTGGTAATACCCCTGGGCTTGCTATACCCATCGTGATTAGAATTGCCACACATGTAGAAATCTCGTCTTTAAAGTGCCTCCACGTTAGCTGGATTCTTGTCCAAGCATCCTTTAAGTAGTATACAAGGAAGAAGACGGCGGTCTCGGCTCCAAGCAAATCGGCGAGAAAGACCATTTCTATCGCGAAGGGGGCAATCATTAGAATGATGACCCAGAACAATAGGGTCCTTTTTTGTTCCTTTGTTAGCATAATCATCCATTAGCTCTCATAGCTGTCATCGAGATTGGTTCGCGGGTTGTCGACGATGATCGTTGGTTTTCCGCCCATGCTTTCTAGTATCTCGCTGAGTACCGCTTTGGTTTTGGCATCCAGCTCTTCGCTCTCAATTAATTCGCTGATCTTTTTCGCGTTCTCCATCTGAGAAAGATTGAAGATGTTGCTCATGCTGATTCCCTCAGCCGGCGAGTACTTTGCTTCAGTTGTCACGATGAGCCCGATGACAATGGCCCCAAAGACAGCAAAGATACTGCCAGGAGCTGCGCGTTTCAGCATTAATCGATTGTCGTTCCAGTCAACAGATACCTCTCCGGTCTCGCCGTAGACGCCTTTTATGAATAGCCGGTAGCCCAGGTATACAATGAAGGTGCCTGAGCCAATAGAGGCCAGTTTGTAGAAAATTGATATCGCCCAATTCCAATCCATTGCATTAGCCCTGTTTTTGGCATGAATTCCTACATGTCGCTCGCTGTTCTAGCTCTGTGAACAGCCCCTACGGTTAGTGACTACTAGCGGTGAAACGTTTCCTTCAAAAGGAAACAAAGGCGGGGTGACCAATTATTTCCTTGTAATACAGTCCATCCCAAACATAGCACAGTGCGGGATTGCAGCAAATGGCGATAGTAGGGACAATCTGGAGCCTTATATCCAGTGTGTGCCGCCCTACCGGTTTCAGAAAAGTAGAACAAATTTACCCAGCCGTGGTATAACACCTCAAGCCAAGGAATTTAGGTGAACCGATTCTCGAGGGATCTATGAACATACCGAAGAACATTCTCCCCCTATTGCAGAAGATAACCACAGTGAGAGGCTGCGATCTAGAGTTTTGGAACTCACTGGAGGGCGACGAGCTGATCGATATGATGTTCAAGCTCTCGGGTGAGCTAATGATGTCAGACATTGATGAGGACTCGATCCCAGAGGGCTATGTACTGCTGGCTTATATATTCTACTGGGAGACCAATTGCCTATTCAGTGGTTGGTACGCTATCGAAAACAAGCGTGATGAGATGGACAAGATCATCCGCTGCTACCGCAAGGTAGGGTTGAACGGGGAAGCGGATGCGCTGGTGAAGGCTGTAGAGGTCTGGTTCAGTAGTAAACAGAATCATGAGCGGGTCGGGACCGCCTATCACTCTGTCCCTAACGATTTTGAAGACGAGGGCGCTCGCCTCACTTATTTGGCCGATTACTTTGCACGTAACGCCGACAACTTGTTATACGCTTAGAAACGGATACCAGCGCACAAGGAACTGTAGAGTGTACTACGACAAAGAAATACTGCCCCTGGATGATAGTGGACATTTCCTGGTTGCCATCCGGTTTGCTGAACACAAGATTGGTGGCGAGTGCAGTCGGGAGTCAAACCATGCCTATTTTGCCTATGGCCACATCGACACCTGCCATTCGCTTACCAACATCACCGAGAAGTGCTGTATGACAAGGCCCGCCAGCGAAGCGGAGCAACAACGGTTGTTACAAACGGCGGATGTACAGAAGAACATGGTTGAGGACAATAGCGCGGCTTGGCTGTACGCGTACCAAGCTGAGCTCGCTACAAAAGAAGCGTTGTTTGTGCCGAGGGTGGCGTTAACGTCGCACACTGGTCGGCTCGTAGTGGGCATGGAATGCGACCGGGGCGACTATTTACCTCATGCAGTGCAGCGAGTGATCGATGTGTTTAAGGACACCGTGGAAGAGCGAGAAGAAACACAGTGGCCCCAAGCGCAGGCGCTGGCTAGCCCCAAGGCGTTGTCTGCAGATGGTGCATCCGTTATTTGCCTGGATACCAGCCATAGCACCGAGCCGTGTTTGATTGAACAGCGGCTTTCGGACCGTAAGATTCTTGCTTCGCACCGCCAACTGTATCCCGTGTTCGAGTTTGTGGCACTGGAGAACTACTGGGTGGCAGTGAACGATGAGGTTTTGTATACCTTTGAGTACGGATCCAACCGGGAAATCCACAAATTTGATATACCAAAGAACGCCTTGGCCTGGACAGCGGCGGCAGCCAGGAAATCCGATTGGGTAGCCTTCTCGGGAGATAAGGGGTTGGTGGCCGTTGTGAACACTCTGACTGGTGACGCCAAACGCTATTACCCCCATCGTGGCTGTAAACGCGATGATGTGGCCACGCTTAGCCTATCGGACGATGGTTGCTGGCTCACCTCAAAATTGCTCAATAAGCCAGAGCTTATGCTGACCGACCTTGAAAGTGGTGCCAGCTGGCAGGTGGCGGAACTTTGTGATCGTGTGATTGTGGAAAGGGAAAGCGGTAAACATCGAACGGAAAGCTTGATCCCTGCGGCCTTTGCTTTTATCGGCTCTCGCTTGTTGGTTTCGGAAAATGAAGGCGTTAGAGAGATTAGCCTTGACGCCCCTGACACCGAGAACGTATTTGTATCGGAGCAAGGAAAGCCGGGTGCCCGAGTCCCGTTAACGCTAAACCCAAGGGCAACGTTGAAAAAATTGATCGATAAAGCGGGCTTGCAGAGACTGGCTGACCCGATACAGTACTTTCACTACCCCGCAGCGAAACTCAAATCGGAAAAAACGAAGAAGAGCGGTTGGGCGATGCCCGATCAACGAGGCGCTCCGCCGCTGGGTGTGAGCCGCCTGGGCGGCTGGCCAGACTTGCCCGACGGTACGGCCTGGCCCACCTGGGAGGGGCGACCGATGGGATTTATTGGGCAGATTAACCTGTCAGAGCTGGCGAGTGTTCAGCCTGATATTCGGCTGCCGACAGGCGGGATTGTGCTGTTTTTTCTGGGTTGCTCTGAGGAAACCTTTAGCAGTGAGCACCTCGATAAAGAAACCTACCTTCTCGATATATTGCTGGGCAGCCGCCCTGAGCATAAAGATGGGTGGCAGGCGATTTATGCTGACCCTGAGACGACGCTGGCGCGCACCGAGTATACTGGCAAGATCGCACCGGAGCTGTTTGCCCCCTGTTTAGTGCGAATCGTAAAGGGTGGATTACCGCTACCCAACGAGATGACCGCCGCCTACAGCAGCTTGGACTTTGAAACCGATGAGCGCGAGCATTTTAATGAGGTTTTAGACGCGATCAGCGAGGAGGAACCCGATAATCAGGTGTCTGGTTACCCCGCTTTATTGCAATACATGCCGCCCGAGTTCTTTTGCACGTTGGCTGCCCAGGGCAAAGACCCTTACGCTTACCCGAAGGAAGGCACCCCGGAGTACCACGACCTGTTGGAGGCCGCGAGTAAGATGGGGTTGCTGGTGCAATTTACCAGTGATGTGAATGCCGGCTTTTTGTGGGGAGATGGCGGACATTTGTATTTTTACGGTGACCGAGCGGAGATGGAACAGGGGAATTTTGAAAATTGTTGGGTGTATTATGAGAATTGAGGTCAGTTGTGGTGGATTTCTGCGCCATCCACCCCACCAGTGGAGCGGCATACGCAAAGCCACAATCCAGAAATCTGCGTTGGAACTCCAACAGTCGTAAAGGCTAACTTCAAATTATCACCTTCCCAGTCTAGAAGAGGTTGGGAAGGTGCCAACTCTTGCGCGAAACTCTTTGATATCAATCAACCCTTGAGCTCTCTCTGCAACTTCTTGGATAAACCACTGACGGCTTTTTCGAACGACCAGTCAATCAGCTCTTGGAGATAGACTTCGTCCATTGAGGTTACGTTCACCACCGTAACCCAACCATACCGGTGCATATAGCGGGCGGGTTTGATACCGGGTTGATCCGTAAGCTCTAGGAAGCGCTCAGGGGTGACTCGGAAGCTAAAGCGCCATTTTTCCGGGGCACTGGTCTTGAAATAGGCGAATTTCTTGTTTTGTACGGAGAAGGACAAAACATTGGCAGGATGGCCACTGAGTTTTCTTGTGACTCCTGGGAAGGAGCGACAATAGTCTTTTACTTGTTCAGTGTTCATTGGACGGATGGTAGCATTAACTTAGACGGGTGCCCAACAATTGGTGGATAGCTGGGGCTGTAAACTACGCGTCTACTCCACCACTCTGAGTCAGTATTCTCTATAGCCCTTTCTCAATTTCGGGGACCACTATACTATACTCAACGAATGTCTGATGAAAGAGATTACTCAACATGTATTATGACGTTATTTTTTTCAGGAATAGAACAAAGAATTGCATCAACCGTCGCTTTCAAGAAAGCACTCTTCGTCTGCCTTACGATCTGACATGGTCACATGTCGGGATAGTGAGTGGCGGAAATACGGTCTTCCATTCAAATCCTTCAGAATTGCAAATTGGGTATACTTTGCTTAATCAGGAATGTGGCCCAGAAAAAGAATGGCGGATATTTAGAAACAAAGAAATTACACAGATGCACACCATGGATAGCTTCGTATCCATGGTGGGAAACTATATAGGGAATATATACAGTTACCAATTCGTTGATTTTATGAATAAATTAAATAACGCCTCAGCACATAATCTGCATGAAGGGATTAGAAAGTTAGATGCGAAGGTTAAAAAATACAAAGATTCAGGGAACCGTTCATATCTAAAAAGAGTTCTAGAGGAAGATGAGGAATTGTATCAATTTTGCTCTGAATTAGTAGAGTCTATATTAAGTTCTTCAGCCTTTCCTCTAACCAATGAGATTAAGCCACTCCCCTCTTCTCTATACAAGTCAGCATCTGAACATAAAGACTGGTTTGATGTCACAGATGAATATCAGAGAAGATTTGATGGTGATGAAGATTATTTTCGCCTTCACAGGAGCCCAAAACTGATAAAAGCACTGGAAACTAGGCTCGTCTATTTGGCGACTATTCAAGCCAATTTGAACATAAATTCAATGCATTGTGCACTCTTTGGGAATAAGCCAAACTCTCAACTGAAGAGTAGCTCCGACAAGCGCGGAGTTTCCATTCATTCCGTGGTCTTTCCAGAGTGGAACGAGGATGATAGGCTGTACCTAAATCTAGAAACTAAAAGGATACAGTACTACCAGGATCTTATCGAAGATGACCACATATATAGCGGCGACATTAATCTTGCCGAAAAGATTCGACAGGAAATTCATGATCTCGCTGAAAGCCACACTATTTTTGATGACACTTCATTTTTTCTCAATTACTACTCCAGATTTAATCGATTGATCGTTGCTAAAGGAGAGGACGATATTGGCTATCTAGCGCTTTCCTGTGAAGATTTCCCTGAGAGAGAAGATGCGCTGGAGATATTCAGGAACTATGTAGACAAGCATTTTGATATCAGATTCTGCGACGATCAGTTGGAGGCCGTTTTGGTTCGAACGAAATTCGATAGAACTATTACAGTGAATTCGGCTGAACCGAGACGTGTTTACTATCTCTCTCAAGATAATTCTGGACACAAATGCTGGACGTATCCATTTGCAATACTACAAATTTAGAAAATCATTCGGAAACAACAAATATAAAATTTGCGTATTAACATAATTTTCATTATGCGAAATTAAGGTGTTAGGATTTTTTAGAAATGTCACTTTTCCGTTCATTAGAAATGGCACTCTTGTCGGGGGCGTGCAACATCAGATAGCTTTTTTCGTGGATGAGTTGCTATATCTCTTCCCAGTCTATTCGGTCAAGAGGCTCGATATGGTTGTGATCGATTGGCACCACAGGTGCCAGCGTTGTTGAAAAATCGTGGCATGGGTTCGCACTCGTTACTTTTGTGCAGATGCAAAAAAAATTGTCGCCGTCTATTTTGACCACTTGCTGGGAATTAGCCACGGTAGTACAGGCAATCAGACATACATTTGGCTCGATTTGTACTCTTTCATCCCATATCTATTACATTTTGTAGGAAATATCTCACACATCGTGCAGATATACGCCACTATTGGCACACACTTCAACGCGTTAACATTTACGGTTAATCCGCCGACATGGTCCGTTTAACCTGATTAAGGAATGATCGATCTTGCTACCGTCTACCAGTTAGCCGCAGGTGTTTTCCGCTTCGGATAACCACTCTCGCTCTCCAAGTCCTAACACTACCTCTTAGCCCAACTGCATAAGGAATTGCCTCCATGTCCAGCTCTGATGTCACTGCGCCAGTGCTTTCCGCTTTTACTCTTACCGATTTGGTGGATGTGTCTTCAGGTAGTGCGCCGTTGGAGTTTCATATGGAGGCGTCCGACGATGATACCGGCATTGATTCAGCAACCATCTTCTTTGACTCTGAATTGACCTATTCCTTTCGCGCCGACAGCCCGACGGCGAACGGCACCTGGGACCTTGTGGTCTTGAGTGGGTTTTACGACTCCTGGGATGACGGTATCGCTGAGGAATCAAAGTGGTTATTCAATACCAACAGCTCAGGCACCCACACGGTTACAGGAATTAACATCAGGGATTTGGCTGGGAATGTTCGGACCTATACCACTGAGGATCTGAACAATGCTGGATTTGACACTTCCTTTGAGCTGATCGGTGCGGCTCCTGACACACAGGCCCCGGAATTATCGCTCTTTTCTTTAACGCCAAGTGTCGATGCCTCATCCGGTAGCGGCCCCCTGACGTTTAGCCTTGAAGCAGCTGACGACGAGTCAGGTGTAAAAAGCGCTACTGTCCACTTCGACTCTGATTTGACCTATTCTCATAGAGCCGACAGCGCAACGGCGAATGGTACCTGGAGTCTGGTGGTCTTGAACGGGTTTTACGACTCTTGGGATGACGGCGTCTCAGTCGAATCAAAAGGAATATTTGATACCAATAGCCCAGGAATTTATACCGTTACCAAACTCGATATCGAAGATGTCGCCGGGAACGTAAGAACCTACACGACCGAAGAGCTGATCAGTGCTGGGTTCAGTACCAGTTTTGAGCTAACCGGTGCCACGGCGGACACGGAGGCTCCGGAGATCACGGCGTTCTCTCTGTCTCCGACGGTTGATACGACTTCCGGTAGTGGTCCATTGAATTTCCAAGTCGAAGCATCGGATGATATATCTGACATTGATCAGGTCACTATCTACTTTGACTCTGATTTGACCTACTCTCATAGAGCCGACAGCCCAACAGCGAACGGGACCTGGAGCCTTGTGGTCTTGAGCGGGTTTTACGACTCTTGGGATGATGGCATCAGCAATGAATCGAAAGGCATATTCGACAATAACGTCCCTGGGACCTACAGCGTCACAAAAGTCTCCGTCAACGATACCGCCGGCAACGTACGAACCTATACTACATCCGAGCTGGCCAGCCTGGGCTTCGACACCAGCTTCAGAATCATTCGCGACAACAGCGAACCCACCGGCACACTGGCCATTACCGGCACCCTCACTCAGGGCCACACTTTAAGCCTCTCCAATACCCTAAACGACGCTGACGGCATGGGCGACATTGAGTATCAATGGTACGCCAATAATCAAGTCATCAGCGGTGCAAATTCGGACCAACTGGTGTTGGTGCAGGATCAAGTGGGCAAGTCGATTACGGTTAAGGCCACCTACATCGACGGGCAAGGCGAAGTGGAGTCCGTGACCAGCGCTGCCACGTCCAACGTCGCTAACGTGAACGATTCGCCCGTGGGCACCGTGTCCTTCGGTGGCAGCCTGCAAGAGGGCCGCACATTGGTTGCGTGGCACAATCTTACCGACGAGGACGGCTTGGGCAGCGTTCGTTACCAGTGGTATGCCAACGGCCGTTCGCTTTCTAGGGAAGACAGTTCGCAGTTGTCGCTGGATCAGAGTCTGGTGGGTGAATCCATCTCTGTGCGTGCAAGTTATACCGATGGTTATGGTCGCTACGAGAGTGTGTACAGTGCCGCCAGCGCGGCGGTGGCCAATGTGAATGATGCCCCCTATGGTGAAGTGATTCTTGCGGGCGTCGCGACTGAGGGGCACACGCTTTATGCGCGGCACACCATTACCGATGAAGACGGTATGGGCACGGTACGCTATCAGTGGTATGCCGATTATGTGGCCATCGGCGGTGCCACGGGCAGCGAATTTACGCTGGGCCAGGCGCAGGTTGGCAAAGTTATCCGTGCGATGGCCAGTTATACCGATGGCCAGGGCACACGGGAAACAGTGTTCAGTGATACCACCAGCGCTGTTACTAATGTGAACAATGGGCCTTCCGGCGGGTTGACAATTAGTGGCATCGCTCGTGAAGACGAAACATTAACCATCGTTAGTACGGTGAGTGATGAAGATGGCTTGGGGAGTTTTCAGTATCAGTGGTATGCCTCCAGTAATCCCATCGAGGGGGCCACGGGCGATGAGCTGACGTTAACCCAGGCCGAGGTGGGCGCGCGCATCGTTGTGCTGGCTACTTATGTGGATGGTTATGGCCACAACGAATCGGTGACCAGTGACGTAACTCCCGATGTTAGTAACGTCAACGACGATCCAGTGGGCGATGTGACCATCAGTGGCGAAGCGGTTGAGGGCGAAACCCTGACCGCCAGCCATAGCCTGACGGATGAAGACGACCTGGATGATGTGTTTTACCAGTGGTATCAGGATGGTGTTGCCATCGACGGCGCTGACGATGCGCAGTTGCTGCTGACGCAGGATCAGGTGGGCAAAGTGATCAGTGTGCGCGGCAGTTACACCGATCGCTATGGTACTGCGGAGCAAGTGTTTAGCGGCGAGACCGCGATGGTCGCCAACGTTAATAATGATCCAACCGGCAGTTTGTCCATCACTGGAGTGGCGACTGAAGGCGAGACGCTGACGCTCAGCCATGATCTGGGCGATATAGATGGGCTGGGCACTGTTCAATACCAGTGGTTTGCCGATGGTATCGCCATTGAGGCGGCGACGGACACCGAGCTGACATTAACGCAGGAGCAAGTGGGTAAGCAGGTTACCGCCGAGGCGTTTTATTCGGATGCTTATGGTGCGGATGAACGCATTTTCAGCGCGGCCACCTCTGAGGTGATGAATGTTAATAATGCGCCGACGGGTACCGTGACCATCAACGGTGATGCAATTGAAGGCCAGACGCTGAGCATTAGCCATGACTTGGCCGACGACGACGGGTTGGGCACGGTCAGATACCAATGGTATGCCGACGGCAATCCGCTGGACGGCCAAACCAGCGCCGCCATCGAGCTGACACAAGCGCATGTGGGTAAGCCGGTTTTTGTGGTAATCAGCTATACCGATGGTTATGGGCAGAGTGAACAAGTCAGCAGCGCTGAGACTGAGCTTGTTGCCAATGTAAACAATCCGCCGACCGGTACGGTCACCATTACCGGTAATACGCTGTTGGGTGAATCCTTAACGGGGAGTCACAATCTAGAGGATGACGATGGGCTTGGCGAGGTTGTCTATCAATGGTACGCCGATGACTTGATGATTCACGGTGCCAACAACAACACGTTGTCATTGACCCAGGCCCTATTGGGTAAGTCCATCTCGCTGGAGGCCCGCTATGTGGATGGGTACGGCGAGGAGGAGTCGATAAGGTCGGACGCTACCTCGGCCGTCTCGCATATTAACAATGCTCCTGTGGGCGAGGTTGATATTCTGGGCACGGCAGAGCAGGGGCAGACGCTGACCGCCACTAATTCTCTGAGCGATGAGGATGGACTGGGTACGTTGCATTACCAGTGGCTGGCCGAAGGTGCGCCGATTGAAGGCGCGACCACACACGAGTTCACTTTAACGCAGGCGCAGGTGGGTAAGCGTATTTCGGTGGCGGTGAGCTATACGGATAGTCGGGACACAGAGGAAACCGTCACCTCTGTAGAGACGATTGAGGTGGCCAATGTGAATGATGCCCCCAGCGGTGCGGTCTCTATAGCGGGTGAATTTCGCCAGGGAGAGGTTCTAACGGTGTCTCACACCTTGTCGGACACGGACGGGTTGGGTGACGTCCACTATCAGTGGCTGGTAAACGGCGTAGAACAAAGCTCGGACAACTCAACGCAGTTGTTGTTAACCCAGGCCCACGTCAGCCAGACTGTTTTGGTGCGCGCGTCATACCAGGACGGACAGGGAACGTTGGAGAGCGTTAGCAGTATCGAGTCCGTCACCATTGAGAACGTGAACGATGCTCCCCTTGGGCAAGTGAGTATTGCGGGTACGCCGACACAAGAAAATACTCTGCAGGCTTCCCACAACCTGACGGATGCCGATGGGTTAGGCACAATGCGCTACCAATGGTACGCCGATGGCGAGCCGCTGCCGGACGAAGTCAGCAGTGAGCTGCAGCTGGAGCAAAGTCATGTGGGTGAACAGATCTCGGTCGCGGCCAGTTATACGGATGGGTTTGAAAACACGGAGGTCGTTCATAGCGCTGAGACTGATGCAGTCAGTAATATTAACGATGCCCCGGAGGGCGGCCCGACGATTCTCGGATTCCCCCGTCAGGGAGGAACACTACAGCTGTCGGAATCGATTTCTGATGCGGACGGTGTAGGTGCCCTTCTGCACCAATGGTTTGCCGATGGCGTCGAGCTGGAAGGCGAGAATGGCTCCCAGCTGGCGCTTACTCAGGCGCACGTTAGTCAATCGATCTCCGTGGCGACCTCTTATGTGGATGGGTTCGGTCACTCTGAACAGATTGTTAGTAGCGCCACCAACCCTGTTGAGAATGTGAACGATGCGCCGGAGCTGGCATTTGAACTGCCGGACCAGCACATAAACCGCACCGACGCTTTCGAGTTTATCGTACCCGAGGGCAGTTTTGTTGATATTGATGGGGACGAGCTCACCTATTTCGGCGACTTGGAAGGTCAGAACGCTCTGCCCGACTGGATAGAGTTTGATCCTGTGGAAAAGCGATTTTTCGTGCTGGAGGGACAGGCGGAAACCGGTGTGTATTCGCTTCAGGTCACGGTTCAAGACCCCTATGCGGAAACGGCTTTCGGAATCTTTGAGCTTACCATTATCAATGAGGCCACCGGCCGTGTCGCCGATGGCTATATTGCCGGTGCAGAGATTTTTATTGATGTAAATAGTGACGGCATCGCCGACCCTGAGGAATCCACCGGTGTGTTTACCGACGCCGACGGCAACTTTTCCTTGCAGACCACTTTGTCCGGTGACCTGTTGGCGGTGGGCGGTACCAATATCGACACCGGGTTGCCCAACGACCTACTGCTCAGCGCCCCCGAGCATGCCTCCATTATTAATCCGCTGACCACGCTGGTGCAGGAAGTGAAAAACAGCGGTGAGCTGAGTACGGAAGCAGCTGAATCGGCGGTGCAATCTGCCCTGGGTATTGAGGAAGACATTGACCTGATATCTTACGACCCCCTGGCGCAGGATGACGAACTGGCGATAGAGGTACAAAGCAAAGCCGTTCAGGTTGCCGCCGTTGCCGCGCTGTCGCCCTACAGCGACGAGGCGGTCTCGCAATTGGCTGACGCGATTGCACAAGACACCTCGGCCGTCGACCTGACCAGTGAAGCATTCTTGAGTGCGACGTTGGAGGACTTTGAAGAGACAGACCTGGAGCGCATCTCGACCCTGAATCAACAGTTATCTGAAGCGGAATCTCTGGATGATTTGGCGCAGTGGCAGAAAACCGCGTTTGATGACACCAATGACGCGCCGGTGGTTGTCGCGCCCTATCGCGATATTGTGGCGGTACAAGGGGTGCTGCTTTACCATGAGCTTGGCGACGCGCAGAATACCAGGGGCATTATTGATTTGGATGCAGACGATTCGCTTACGTTTTCGGCGACGCTGGCCAACGGCGACCCCTTGCCGGATTGGCTGACGTTTGACAACGGCGTGCTGTTCGGTGACACCGGCCAGGCGTCGCCTGCGGACCAGCCTCTCGTTGTTCGTATTCAAGCGGTGGATAACGCCGGGCTTTCCGCCTTTGATGATATCAATGTCACCGTCGTTCCCGCCGGGCAGCCGTTGGTGAACCCTGAAGGTGATCAGGTGTTTTACGGGAATACCGGCAATGAGATTCTGAGATTGGATCACCTGCCCAGCCAGTATGAGGTGGTGGATGACTTATTGGTCGGGGTGCATGGCGAGGATACCCTGGTTGGGATTGCCTCTTTGGGTTTCGGCTATGCCATGGGTGATGCTTTTAGCATCGAGCTGCACCCAAGCTCTCTGTCTGACCACGATGGTGTGGAGGGCCCGTATCGAAGCTACGCTGCCACTATGCTGGATCAAATCAGTGATCTGTACATCGCCTACTTTGGTCGTGCACCGGAAGCGGAGGGTTTGTCTTATTGGTTTAAGCAGATCCATACCGGCGCTCTGTCTTTGCAGCAGGTGGCGCAGAGTTTTTCCCATCAACCGGAATATCGAGCGACCTACCCAGAGGGTGCCAGCCACGAGGAATTTATTCGCACCATTTACCACAATCTGTTTAGTCGAGAGCCTACGACACCGGGCTGAACTATTGGACGCTTCAGCTCGACAGCGGCATGCCAAAGGACTCTTTTATTCTGTCGGTGATCAACGGTGCCTACGCACCTACCGGTGGTGAGAATGATCGGGCATTACTGATCAACAAACACAAGGTGTCCATGTATTACGTTGAGCAAACGGTGTTGGACCCGCACGAGGCGTTTGATGAGAACATTAATGCGCTGATCAGCGCGGTGAGCAGCGACGCCTCATCGGTGGATATTGCCAAAGACATTATTGACTACGCCTTTGAGCATGACCCACTGACGCTGACGGGTATTGTTGAGGATGAGGCTCTGTGGGGGGATTTTTGGGGAGCCACCTAGGCCCTCCCTACTGCAACTCAAAGAAGTCCGACTGGGTATTCTTGATCTTCGGCGACAGCCTCGCGCCAGTCCTCCAGTCGGTGGTCGGGGTGCTCACCCGTGATGCCAAAGTGCTCCGCCATCAAATCGGCCTGCAGGAGATCGTTGGACCGTGGCTGTCCCCAAACACCACTGTACCAATCACTGGAGCGATCAACACTTGGTGAACACTGCTCGCCTTGTTAGTAATCAGCTCGGGCATCCTGAGGAGCAGGGTATTCCTGGAACCAAGGAGGTTATCTTGGAGGTTTAAACGAATGAACACTACTGTGAGCAGGTGGTATCAATGTGCCGCCTGACGAAGACTGGGACCAGCAGCGAGCAACAAAATAGAGCATTCGTTAAAAAGCGGCTGGCGCCCTTTATACGTTATCGGTAACCCATTGATTTTATTTGTTTATTGATCGAATCGAACGATTCGACTAATATATAGGAAACATCTTATAGGCTGATGATAACCATGATCTCCTTGACTGCGAATGAAGCCAAGACCAAGTTTGGCAATATGCTGATCAGTGCTCAAGCTGAGCCTGTTGAAATAGTGAAAAATGGAACTCCGGTGGCAGTGGTTGTTTCCACCAAAGAGTATCAGCGGATCGAAGAGCTGAAGATGGAGCTGGTAAAGGCCCGATTCGACAATATCGATGAAAATGACCTCGTTGACGGGGATACATTCTTTGAAGAGCTGGATTCTGGCCAATACGATTAATGAAGAATGTTAAATTCTATCTCCGGAGCCACGCCAGGAGTGACATTGCCCAGATAAGGAAATACACAATTGAAACCTGGGGCGAAGCTCAGTGGCTGAAGTACAAAGAGGCTTTATTTCAAAAGCTACAGACTTTGGCTAACAACCCATTACTGGGAACATCAATTGAAGAGGTGTCTGAAGACGCCTTCCGCTTTCCCTTGAAAGACCACATTGTATATTACTTAAAAAGAAAGAACGATGTGGTGTTTGTTGGAGTGTTGCCCAGCCATATGTCACCCAAAAAGCACCTACAAAGAAAAGACGATATTGCAAACCAACTGAAATAGGAAGGGGCTCGTTCACTGAGGCTCCTTCTACATTTCAGCCTAACTATCGACAGATCGGCTATGGCGAATTTGGTAGTACGAAATATTAATGATGAAGTGGTTAAGGTGCTTAAGCTCCGCGCTGCTCAGCATGGAATTAGCGCAGAAGCTGAGCAGCGACGAATACTCGAGTCAGCTCTCTAGCGCCCCCAAAAGAAAAGTTTCACTGAAGCTCTAAAAGCGATTCCGAATGTAGGCGATGATGTCGATTTCGAGCGTATGCCAGACTAACCCGTCGCGCGGAACGTAGGTGAATTCAGGGGTACCTGAGCCACAGCAATCTGACCCGTTGAACAAGCCAGAGGTATTTCTTATTTAAGCTGTTAGAATTAACATAATTTTCATTATGCAAGACAACAACAAGACAGGCATGACATCACATGCATTCAGTGCGGTAGATCCAGGCCCTCTTGGAGGACTGCAATTGGACTTGGCCCCCTTGATGCAAGCCAACTATATCTCGGGTCTTTTCAACAAAAAGCGGATCCGTCGAAAACTTAAACGTTTCTTGGCGATGTGGTTGTAGTCCGAACGCCTTCCAAATACGTTGAATCGTCCTTTGTGAGACCCCAGTTTGCGCAGCCATGGTTCGAGTGCTCCAATGCGTCGCGTCTTTCGGTGTACTTAGAGGCGACAAGTCGCTTGAAAAACGCCGGTACCAAGAACAAAGCCAGTCAAGCAGTGTTCGCTGCGTACCTGAATACGGGGAAATCCACGATACAGAAATGGGAACAGGGGTAGAAAAAGCCAAACGGCCCATCGCTTAATTTGCCGAATCTGGTAGCGGATAAAGGTCTGGCAGTGCTGGCTTAGCGGATAACTTTAAGCGCCTTGAACTTTTCTGCTGCTTTAGCATCTGGCAGCGCTTGTGCTGCTTTATCAAAGGTATAGGCACCATTAAATCGCTCATCCATCTCCTCAGCGACGCCCCTGGCTTTATTTGCCATTAGAGCATCCGGAAAATCTGCAATCTTCCACTTCTTACCGACTTTTACCCGTTCCGCATTACGATAATCGACCGCAGCTTGCCATACCGCGTCTTTATTTTCAAAAACGAGGTTCGTATCGTCTAAGAGTGCAAGAACAGTGTCAGCAATTTCCTCTCGACTAAGATCAAACCGACTGCCTCTAAGCGTCCAGGCCATTTCCACAAGAACCATATCCAAAATAAGCACCACTTGCTGACCGTGGATAATCTTGTAGGCAATCTGCGCCTGCTTTTCATCGTCCCTCAGTACATATCGCAGCAATACATTTGTATCAATCGCGATCATCCAGCGATCCCTTCGTCCCGAGACTCTTCTTCAGAAACCCGCTTATTAATCTTCTTTCCCTTTAAGATCCCAAAGGCCGCACCTTCCCGCTTCTTGACAATGGTGATATGGCCATCTCTTGCAACAAAACTGTCGCACTCATCGCCAGGCTCTATTCCAGCGCTCCGGCATTGATCGATCGGCAAGGTGATTTGCCGCTTTCCGCTAACTTTCACAGGACATCCCCTCTTTACCATAAGTCACTTGGTAAAGAATATATCATTCTTTACTGTTGGCCAATTTGTAAAGAATGGCCGTCGAGCATCAATAGCCGAAATCGAGGATCGACCGGGATCTTGACAGGATCCGCCAAAAGCCACTTAACTCTCTGAATTTCCAGCGATTATTCGGTGCTCTCTACTACTTTTACTTTTCGCCGCCGATGCGACGCCAGCTTACATTCTATCTATTGGAAAGCTCGTCCGCTTCTGTCTCTAGCTCCCCGCTTCCGTAAAACATGAGCTTACAGACCCCTAAAGCATGAGCTTGAAACCCCATAAAACATGAGCGTATAATCTTGTAAAACATGAGCATGTAGACGGGGTTTTTATGGCTAAAGCGGCTCACGAATTATTGGCAGATGCGTTGGAAGCCGCTTCCAAGGTCTCCGTTGATCATGTTGTGAACAGTGCTCAACTCGGGAAACAACACAAAACCCGCCTGATCAAAGCCGGTTTTCTCAAACCGATTATCCGGGGCTGGTATCTTCTGGATGCGGACTTGAGCGCGGAGGATACCGGTGATTCGGTACTATGGCACGAATGTTATTGGACGTTTGTGGCGCAGTACCTGTCCCACCACCTTGGTGAAGATTATATTGTGTCCGCTGAACAGTCGTTGGACATCCACACGGGTAATAATCAATTACCCGCGCAACTGCTTATCGGTAACACTGCTAAGCAGAATCGCATTATCAAACTGCCCCGCAGTCTGGACCTTTCGCTTTTTTCGGCCCAATCCCTACCCGCTGAGGTGGCCTACCACGCGGGAGTTAGACTCTACTCTTTAGAGGGGGCTCTCGTGCGTGTTGGTCCCACCTATTATCGACGCCAACCTCAGGAGGTTGCGCTGGCGCTTAAATCCGCCAACCCAACGGCGCTGCTGGCGCAACTGCTTGCCAGCGGGAACCAACAGTCAGCGGGGCGTCTGGCAGGCGCCAGTCGGGCATTTAATCAACCGACACTAGCAGACGAATTGCTGAGCGGTATGCGCACAGCTGGCTTTGAAGTCAGTGAAGCCAATCCCTTTGAGAGCCCAGTGCCGGACATCAGTGTACTGCGCCCCGGCTCCCCTCACGCCGCGCGCATTGAGCTGCTTTGGGAGACACTGAGAGAACAACTGATTCCGTTGGTGCGCCCACCAACTAACCCACCAGCCGATATCGACACCGCACTGAGGGCGCTGGAGGAGCGTTACGTGCATGATGCCTACCACTCATTGTCAATTGAGGGGTACCGCGTTACGCCAGCGCTTATTGAGCGAGTGCGTCAAGGCGACTGGGACCCGGAGGGCAACGAGGCCGATAAGCAACAGCGTGATGCAATGGCCGCTAGGGGCTATAGGAATGCACATCTATTGGTGAAAGAAGCCATAGTCCGCATGAGCAGTGAGGGGGTTGGCGCCACAGCCTTAAAGAGCGATGTATCTGCCTGGTTCCGGGCGTTGTTTGGACCCATGGTCCAGTCCGGTATGCTTAACCCGGTTGATCTTGCCGGTTACCGTAACCGGCCGGTATTTATTCGAGGTTCTCGCCACACGCCACTGCCATCGGACTCCCTACTGGATGCGATGGAGACTCTGTTTTTGTTGATTGAGCGCGAGTCGAATCCGCTGGTGGCCGCCATGTTAGGTCATTTCTTTATCGGCTATATACACCCATTCCCTGACGGCAATGGCCGGTGCGCCCGTTTTTTGATGAATGCGTTGCTCGTCGCAGCCGGTTACCCGTGGGTGATTGTGCGGCTAGAAACTCGGCCGGAGTATATGGCCGCCCTAGAGGCACTCTCTATTGATCAACAGGCGGAGCCTTTTGCGCAGCTGATTTTGGAGGCGATGGATTATCGGTGGGAGAATTGAGCGGTGTTTCCCTGGTGCCGCGATTGTCAAAATCCCCTCGTCCAACTGCTGAAGTTCATCACCCTTAAATGCTCTGTACAGCGTACAAGCGACACCCGTCCAACAGCTGGTCAGAATTCTGACAGCATTCTCTTCGATTCTCCGAGGTTTCCTTGTCGTCATTTAAGCTGATCGTATTAACATAGTAATGATTAGGCGAAATTTATATATATAAGGTCCGAAAACTCCTAACTCACATGAGTTAGCAAAACACCAGGCGAAGCCCTTTGTAAGTCATTGATTTACAAGAATAACAAAAGCCCCTTGTGGAGCTCTTTTCAACATTCTGAAAAACAACGCAGAAATGCACGATTATTTGGTCCCACCTACCTACGGTATCGAACTGCAAATCATCTGAGTTATGACGTTTTGGAGTCAGCCGTTCTTTTGGACCCCAGATCGTACTAATCTCTGCGGCCTCGCTTGACGGCGAGGCGATTCAATATGGATGTATTATTGTTATTTATAAGTTGTTTAACAAAAGGTAAAATCGCTCTCATAGATGAGTTTTATTTATTCATTGGAGAATCTATGTTTGCGCGATTGCCATCGTCATCAGCGCTGAAAACGTTCGAATCCGCTGCGCGACTCGGCAGCTTTAAGGCGGCAGCCGAGGAGCTGGCAGTCTCAGCTACTGCGGTGTCTCACCAGATACGAGCATTAGAGGATCAGTTGGGCGTGGCGTTGTTTGTACGGAAAACGCGGAGAATTGAACTCACAACGGCGGGGGACGCATTAGCGCCAATCTTAACCCGTGCCTTTCTGGATATCCGCAATGCGTTGGAGGTCGTGGTGTCAGAAGAAGCGGTGATCCGGGTTTCCACAACCCCATCCTTTGCGACATTGTGGCTGGTGCCGAGACTCTTGGATTTCTATTCGAAATTTCCTCAATACCGTCTGCAGCTGGACACAACTACCCGTGCCGTCAATCTCAAGCAAGACCGGCACGTAGACATTGCGATCCGATATGGTGTTAGCCCACACGATGGCCTGGATGCAACACCGCTGTTTAAAGAGACTTTTGGCGCTTACGCATCCCCAGGGTTACTTGAACAGGGTAAACCTTGTGGCGGGTACACGCTGATAGAAACGGCCTGGCAGCAAAAAATATTGTCAGATATCGGCTGGTTAAACTGGTTGGGTAAAGCAGGTTTGGATATTGGCGAGCCATCTATTGTTTCGTTTGATGAAGAAGAACATGTCCTGCAAGCAGCTATAGCCGGCAAAGGATTGGCGTTGGCCAGTTCGGTTCTTGTTGAGGATCTGCTGAAAAGAAATTTACTGATTCCGTATCGTGGTGAGATACAACAGCCAGGTGCCGGCTACACAGCGCTTTGCCGACCTGAGCAGCGGCAAGCCCCAAAAGTAGAAGCTTTCTTGTCGTGGTTAACCGGGGAGAACCTTGCGCTTTGAGTTTTTACCTGCAATGTAATGAGGCAATCCAGCGTATGCAGCTAAACAACACTCAGCAGATTTCGGAAATGCTGCGTCAGGCTCTTCTTCTATGCATTGCGCTGTATGTTTCGAAAGGTTCTATGGCATTGTCGGGTGCCAATTTCTGAATGTTAACCCCTGCATCAGATTGACCATTGTCGAAGAAGTTGTAAGTCCAACGATAATCAAATCCCGAGGACGCAACCTCCTGCCTGTCTGCGGCAATTACAATAGTGGTGATGCCTGCAAAACGCGCGGCCATATAACATAAAGCACATGGTTCGCCTGATGCATATAGAGTCGCCCCAGATAGATTTGTTGAACCCATAATTTTACATGCTTGGCGAATAGCCACAATCTCTGCGTGGGCGGTTGGGTCACAAGATTTATTCACTTCATTGACACCTTTCCCTAATACTTGACCATCCTTGGTAACCACGAGAGATGAAAATGGAATACCACCTTTGTTGACGTGATCAAGCGATAGCTGAACTGTATCTTTCATCAACCGAATATCTTTATTACTCATGGCCCTCCCCTATTCTCTCTAATTATGAAGATAATGGTGCATTCTTGGAATACGAAGTAACACCCAGAGTCCGAACTACACATTCAGCCTCTGGCAAAAAGATACATGGTGTTTTAGGTATTGGCCAATTCTGTTGCGAGCTCAATCGCTGTTTTGTGAGCATTCGATACAGATTTCCTGTGCCGATCATCGTTGAATTCCTGGTATTCCGCTTTGATTTCGTGGAAGGTCTCAACCCCCAAGTAATGACTAACGGTCTGTACGTGGGGGCCAAGGTGATTCATCTTTTCTCGAACGCCACCGATCTCAAAGCCAAATTCGCCACTGGACGTAATCAACACCAGCGTTTTTCCGGACATGATTGGCTCTAGTGGAAAATCGCCGCGCGCTAGATCAAAAGTGAATGTTTTGTGGATACGGATCACCTGGTCAAACCATGCCTTCAGGGCTGCTGGCATACCGTAGTTATACATCGACGAAGATATGACCATGATATCCGCTTGATCCAATTCATCGATCAAAGTGTCAGATAACGACAATAGCTCTCTTTGCTCATCCGTTTTAGCTTCGTCAGGTGTAAAGACGGCTGCAATCCAATCCTGACTAATGAATTCTGGAGGGTTAACGCCTACATCCCGATGAATAATTTTATCTTCACGGTTATGTTTCTTCCATTGATCAATGAACGATGCAGCGACAGATTTTGAGATGGAATTGTAGTCTGGCACTGAATTTGTAGTTTTGCGCGCACTAGCATCAATATGCAATAAAGTTCTCATTTTGCATCTTCCTTCTGGTTAAGTTAAATTCAAGGAACCTAAAAGGTTTGCGCTGTAAGCCGCAGAAACCTTCAGTCAATGGTTTCGCCACGTGACAAATGGCCCGCAGTATTTTCCGACTTTTTCAGGCAAGTTGATCAAGCGAGGCCCAGCTTCAAAAGCCTGAACATCAGTAATATGCTCAGAAGTATGGATATTTTCTCCATTATGCGATCATATACAAAGGGTATATCTTCACCCATAGATGAGAAATAGTTTATCTTTGATCTTGTAAAGGCCAAGAAATACGCCAAAATAATATTATTACGGATTTTATTTGGTCCCTACTTCGAGGCGGCGTTTTTCAAGATAGGCGTCACCATTAGTTCATTTTTTACGCTGCTTTCTCGCACTCACGGTCCGAGTTATCCGGATTTAGTTCGACCTCATTGATGTAATCCCACTTTCTAATCTCTCCAGACCATCGATGTGGGTTCTCACTCTTTGCCTTTGCATAAACGTCTTTTCGATTCTTAAGAATAAGTTCGTCCTGAGAGCGGTGGTGTTGTGCATGCGTTACAAATCCGATTCGACTGTGACAGTGCTCTTCGTTATACCAATGTACAAATCCATTTACCCAGTCCCGAGCAGTCTCCAAGCTTTCGAACCCTTCTGATGGCCATCGAGGACAGTACTTCATTGTACGAAACAGGGACTCAGAAAACGGATTGTCATTGCTCACCCGCGGACGGCTACCGTAGATCTTACTTGCTCTAAGGACATTCTTGGCGCTCGGCCGCAGAGGAGGCTAACAACGTTGGCGTTGCCACGGCTCATGCGAGACTACGGGTAGGCATATTGAGGGCGATTAGCGCGAACGATATGCCCTGCGGGTAAAAAAAGCGGGCAAAGATCTTCATATAAAATCAATACGTTAGGATGTTTTAGTGGTAAATACAGTCCGCTTTTGTAGAAATTCCTTGCTATTGTAGCTCTCTCAGAACCTTAAGATTGACTGCATTATCTCTTCAATTTATCAAATAATTTAACTTTTTTCTTGATTGAGCATAATTTATTGTCACTCGGCGAAAACGAGTCTATTATTGACTCACAGGCCTTGCCTTTATAGTGTAATGAGAGAAATGGACTCATTTTATGATCACTCAGACGCGCGCCATTCCAGAATCACCGTCAGAGAAACTCTCTGAGCTGGTCACCCAGATACGTGCCATGGAGCAGCAGCTCGCGCACCGTGCCGCCGAGGCCGGTGTCCGCTGCGCCTCACCACGGGAACTTGGGGACGCCCTGCAGAAGGCACGCCAAGCGCTGGGCATCAGCGGTCGGCAGCTGGCGGCCGATTCGGAGCTGACGACCGTTATGCTCCGAAACCTCGAAAACGGCACGGCCAAAGGCATCGTGGACCTGTTTGAGCTGTGTGAGTTTCTGGGAGTAGAACTGTGGATCAAGCGATAGCCGCGAAGGTTTATCTGTACAACGAATTGTGCGGCATCCTAAACAGGGATAGGCGAGGGACCTATCGCTTTCGCTATGAGGCCAATCACCCAGAGCATCTTCCCCTGAGTCATAGTTTGCCCGTGGTGCCCGAGGTAATGACCTGGGATGAACTGCCGCCCTATTTCGGCAACCTGCTGCCCGAGGGATGGCTACTGGAGACCACCAGGCGTGACTTAAAACTGGACGATCCCCTGGCATTGCTGATCGCACTGGGCAAAGACCTGCCCGGTGCCGTGACATTAGAGAAAGCCGACCATGATGGCGTGTAGAGTCTGTCTTAAACCCGTTGGGGGTAAGCCTAAAACCGAAGGGTTTCACGACGCGTGTCTGCGCCGATTGCTCGGCACTGCGGTTTTGCCGCCTTTGGAGCAAATCACTCGACAGTCGCTGCTAAAGCAAGGGCGTGAACGCATGAGAAGCGGAAAGCGATTCAGCATCTCAGGTGTTCAGATCAAATTCACGGCCAAAGTGAACAAGGGGGAGCTGTTGCTTGGGGAACAAGGCGGAGACTTGATCCTTAAACCCGATGCGAAGCCCGATGAATTTCCCGGACTCCCGGCAAATGAACACGTAAGCATGCTGATTGCCAAGCATATGGGGTTAGAGGTACCCGCCTGCGGGTTGCTGCCGTTAGCCGACGGCTCCTTGCTCTACGTCATTCGACGTTTTGACCGAAATAAAGATGGCACCGCCGTGCATCAGGAAGATCTCATGCAGGCGCTGAGCATTGCGAACACCACCGACGCAAAATATGAGGCGTGCTCTTATGAACGCGCCGGGAACGCCGTACGGACCGCCTGCGGGCGTGGGCAAGCCGCCGTCGAATTTATGAAACGGCTGGTGGCGATGTTTGCTATTGGTAACGGTGACTACCACCTGAAGAACATCAGCCTGATACGCCCAATGGACAAGCCGGTGTCGTTGACGCCCCTGTATGATGTTGTAAACACCCAAGTCTATGATGATGTCCATCGGCTGGCGATGGACGTCATGGAAGAGGATGAGCTAGAAGCCTTTAGCATCCATGGTTTTGAAACCCGGGCAGACTTTCTTCAGTTGGCTCGAGCACTTGGCGTCTCCGAGAAGGCCGTGTCAAACTTTATTGATCGAAAGGTGTTGAACCAGCTGCCCGACATTCAACAGCTGATATCAAACTCCTATTTGGATCGGTCTTTAAAACCGCAATATCTGGAAATCATCGAACAGCACTTTCGATGCTTAGCAATGTGATGATCTCTTTTGACATAATCAATGGCTTCTTTGTCAAATGATTGGAAGCCTCGGCCGATTAACATACAAACCCTTTGATACAACCCAACCTGGAAGACTCACCCACCACCGAACGTTATTAACAAGGTCCAGAGAGGGGTCGATCAGGATAACGCCGTGTATTAATGTACGTATGTTATTTAATTGTTTTCTTTGTCAGTCAGGGCAGCCTTGAAAGGCTGTGTAATCCTCTAGTTTGGTAGGATCAAACAGGCCCACTATTTATCGAAGAGTGATCATATACACACTCAGCACAGTCAGGAGGTCGTGGTGTTTGACTGAAGTCTTGCGAAGGTCGGCAGATATTTCCGATCAGGTTAAAGAAGAAACCTGAAAGAAACCCGTTAGAAGCTTGTACCCTAATAACAAATCCGCAGTTCTAAAATGCTGGAGCAGCTGCAACGTCTGTTGGCTTTTTAACAAGCTGCGCGGTGCAACAAGTACGTGGGGTCTAGGTTGAGCCACTTCATGACGATCTGGGCCGAAATCTTGTTGGCGACGGTATTGATAACCTCGTCCGGTGCGTGCTGATGAAGCGAGACCATGGCTTCAGGTTTCGTTTTGATGCGATCACGGGATAAGTGAGTGAGTATTTTCTTAATCGGCCACAGATCACGCTGATCCGTTAATTCCAGAGTGATTTTAGCTCAATAAACCATCGAACTTCTCGTCTAACTCGACACAAGTCTCGCTCTACCCTATTGGACAGCTCCACGGCACCATCATGCAGATTCAGTGTTATCCAAACGAGGTTGTCAAACACCCTCGCGAGTTTGTACCGGATCGGGGCGCTAACCGAGGACTGGATGCCCAGCCCCCAACCAAATTTTTATTGTTCAGCGGCTCCATCAACCTAGCAGAGACGATCTTCTTGAACCAGGGTGAAGACGTTGAAGAAAATTCGCACTTAAAGAGAATTTTCTCAGGATGAATTCAATAAAAAGTAATACTTTCAATCACTTGTGATGCGCAGGCGAATTGTCGTTTAAAGCCGCGTCCAACGCCCAAAGCAGATTCCCCGACGGGACTGTCCATTCGCCAGATCATTCTTTAAGATAGTGCAATACCCGCTGCGAAAGAAGGATGATTTTCGTGATGGCTTATGGAATTTCTCAAAACACTCCCCTCCCTGGTCGTTCTCGCACCATCTCTTTGGGGAAATTGCTGACAGTGGTATTGCTGATTTGGGGGCTGTGCAGCGCGACCCAGGCCCCGGCGAAAGATCTATCATTGAGCCAACACGAGATCGCTTGGCTGGCGCAACACCCACAAGTCAGCGTCGCCTTTGATGGAAACTTCCCCCCCTACAGCTTTCGCAACGACGATGGCGAACTGGAAGGCTTTGCGGTGGATGTCTTTCGACTCTTGGAAGAACGCATTGGCATTAGCTTGAACGTTTATCCCGAGCAGGATTGGGAATCACTGTACAATGCGGCAAAGAACGCCTCCACCTCTGAGGCCGAAGATAATTTTGCGGGAAACGCGCCGCCCGATATCATTGCCACCATGGTCAAACGTGACGACCGTCATGCTTGGTTTGAGTTTACCGCCCCTTACATTTTTAAGTCCCTGGTCATTATCAATCGCCGTGAAGACCGGAGCATCCGGCAACGTCATGACATCGCCGGTAAAACCCTGGCACTGGTGAAAGACTATCAGTATGTCGATGCCGTGCTGAGCGAATTCCCCACAGTCCAGCCGCTGTACGTCGACACCATGCTCGATGCCCTGAACGCGGTGTCGGTAGGCGATGCTGATGCCGCCATCAGCTTTCTCGGCGCCGGCCACTATTATCGCAACAAATACCTGCTCACCAACCTCAAGTACGCGGCGGTCTACGACAAACAAAGCGCCAACGAGCGCATCGCGATCCGTAACAATGCCCCGGAACTGGCAGCAATCGTTCGCAAGGCCTTAAGAGCCATCCCCGAGGGCGAACTGCAGGCACTGCGTGCCAAATGGCTACCGGTGGACTATATGGAAACCCTCGTCGAGATTAACCTCTCGGCGGCAGAACGAGCCTGGATCAAACAACACCGGAATATTCGACTGGGCATTGACCCGGAGTTTGCCCCTTTTGAGTTTATGAGCAACGGGCAGTATCAGGGGATGGCCTCAGACTACATCAAGCTGCTGAACCAGCGCTTGAACCTGAACATGCAGGTTGTGCCCGATATCAGCTGGGAGGAGGCAACACAGAGAGCCCGAGAGGGTAGCATTGATGTGCTACCCGCGGTGGGACTGACCGCTGAACGGCAGCAATTTTTGCACTACACCGAGCCCTATTTGCAATTTCACCGGGTTATCGTCACTCGCACAGACGCCAGTTTTATCGCCAGATTAGAGGATATTGACCGTCGACCCATTGCGGTCCAGAGCCATTCCTCACACCACGGTTTTCTAATGGAGCACTCGCAAGTCCCACTCAAAATCTTCCCCTCCCAGCAAGAAGCATTACTTGCGGTGTCCGGTGGTCAAGTCGATGCGTTTGTCGGCAACGTCGCTTCCGTCACCTACTGGATTCGCAAGCTGAATCTCACCAATCTGAAAATTGCCGCGCCAGTGTCCAGTGATGTACAGAGTCTACACTTTGCGGTGCGTAAAGACTGGCCAGAACTGCGATCGATCTTGCAGAAGGGCCTCAACAGCATTTCGCCCCGGCAGCAAAAGCTGATCTCTGAGAAATGGCTGTCTGTGGACTACGACCCGGTGGTAGATTACCGCTTGCTGTGGCAATTGGCGATCGCCTTCTCGCTCCTGGTAGTCGCGGTCTTTATCTGGAACATGATGCTCAATCGCCAGGTTCGGTTACGCACGTCGCAGCTGGATTACACCGCCAATTACGATCGTCTCAGCGGCCTGCCCAATCGGGTACTGATTATGGACCGCCTGAAACAGGCCCTGAGCGATGCCAAACGCAATCGCAGCAAACTGGCGCTCCTGTCCATAGATATCAACGATTTTAAAAAGGTTAACGAGGGTTTCGACCACAAAACGGGCGATCAGCTGATTCAAGCCCTTTCACAACGATTGAAAGACACGCTGCGCGACAGCGACAGCATTGGCCACCTTGGTGCCGACCATTTTCTTGTGATCCAAAATCAATTCTCCCAAGCCGCCGATGCGGCGCTGCTGGCGGAAAAACTGTTAAGCGTTTTCGAGGAGAGTTATGTCATTAACGGCAACGACATCAACGTCTCGGCCGGTGCCGGTATTGCCATTTACCCCGATGACAGCAACAACCTGGAGGAATTACTGAAACACGCCAGCGCCGCCACCTATCATGCTAAGAACCGCTTGCAGGAAAGTTACGCCTTTTACACCAAGAACCTGATGCTAAACGTCTCTCGCGGTATCGAGCTGGATCGCCATATGCGAAACGCACTGGCGCGACAGGAGTTTGTGGTCTTCTACCAACCCAAAGTAGACGCCCAAAGCCGGAAGATTGTCAGTTTTGAAGCGCTGCTGCGCTGGTTTAATCCGGATCTCGGCCTGGTTTCCCCCGCAGAATTTATTCCCATCGCTGAAAAAAACGGCATCATCGAATCTCTGGGTTACTTTGTGATTGAACAGGCGTTGTCTCAACTATCGCAGTGGCAACAGCGCTTTGATCCGGAGCTGTCCATGGCCGTGAATCTGTCGCCTGTGCAATTTCTCGGGCACGACTTGGTCCCCCAGATCGAATCCGCGCTATTGAAAAACAGCCTTAGTGGTCGCAGCGTCGAATTTGAAATCACCGAAGGTGTATTGCTGGCCGACGCCCGAGGAGGCTATTCTCAAGCAGAACATCCCTCAGTGGAGCAACAATTAAACCAATTGGCGTCCCTGGGTATCTCCTTGTCGATGGACGACTTCGGTACTGGCTACTCATCGATGAGCTATCTGCGCAAGTACAAATTCGACCTGCTAAAAATAGATGGTGAGTTTATTCACGATCTGGTCAACGACGAATCCGACCAGAAACTGGTCTCTGCCACCATCGCCATGGCCCACGGACTGGGTATGAAGGTGGTCGCCGAGCGCATTGAAACCGAGCCCCAGAGAGCCTGGCTGGCCAGTGCCCGTTGCGATTATTTGCAGGGTTGGCTCTTCAGCAAAGCGGCCTCGGCAGAAGACATCACTCAATTACTGGTAGAAGAATTTCTCTCCAGTGCGGAGCTGACAGAGGGATAGAATTGATTGTGATGAAAGCGGGCTTCTAGGCCACGCCTATTTATTCAATATCGAAACGGCCCCCTAACTGAACTCGGTAGGGGGCCAATTACGCATCAGAAGCGGTACTTGCCTTCAATCGCCACAGTACGAGGACGCTTAACAAAACCGTACTCGGTGCCCGCCGGAGCCAAAGGTACCTTACCAGCGTAGGTCACGATCTCCTCGTCGGTCAGGTTCTTACCCACCAGCGCCACAGACCACTGATCAGCCGCTACCGCCAAACGGGCGTTGACGGTGGTATAGGCATCAATGTCGTTACGGGGGTCCAGGTTCGGATCGATGTTCTGATCGCTCAGGTACTGTGCGTCAATGGTGGACCGCAATTCCAGAGTGTCAGTCAGGGCGTAGACATGATCCAGAGACAGGTTCATGGTCTTCTTGGGTGTGTACTGACCGGACTTGCCAGTGTAATCGCAACCCTGGTTGCCGCTCAGCAGGATGTCACCGTCCGGGGTCTGACCGGCGTAGCAGTTGCCGTTTTTGAAGTCCTTGAACTCAAAGTCGAGGTAGGCAGCAGCGTAGCTTAAGGTCAGGCCTTCGGTCAGCAACCAGCGGCCATCGATCTCAATACCCTGAACGGTGGTGTCCTTGGCATTACCGACGTTGAAACCCAGAACCCCGTCAAACTGTGAGATCTGCAGATCTTCGTACTCGGTGTAGTAGTAGGCCACATTCAGCTCGGCGGCACCGTCGGCCAGGGTTGCCTTGGCACCGATTTCGTAGGTGGTCACCTTCTCTTCTTCAAACTCGAAAGACGCCACGTTGTTGGCACGAGCGCTGAAGCCACCTGCCTTAAAGCCGGTGGAGTAGCTGGCGTAGACCATAGTGTCCGGCGTTGCATCCCACTGGATATTCACAGATGGGGTAAAGGCGGATTCTGAGCGGTCTTCATCCAGGTCGTGACCGGTGCCCTGATTGGTTTCCACCCGCAGGGCGTTGTACGCTGCAACGGTCAGAGGCGTGACTTCGCCCCCGATGCTGGCGATATCCAGTGTGCGCTCGCCCTCTTTGTCTTCGCGGGTATAGCGGCCGCCGAAGGTTGCACGCACGGTATCAGTGATATTCCAGGTGGCCTGGGCAAACACCGCCCAGGTGTCGGAGGACTGCTCATAATTTCGAGGCGCCGAGGTGCCGGCCAGGCTCATAAACACAGGGTTACCGAAAGCGCCAGACAATGCGGCAGGCAGTACGCTGGTGGTACTGATCTGAATCTCATCACTGAACTCTTGGTCATTGGTCTGGTAGAAAGCACCGGCAATCCAGTCCACGGTTTCACCACCGGGCGAGGTCAGGCGAATTTCCTGGCTGAACTGGGAGTATTCTTCTTCCAGCGGCAGAACAAACATTTCGGCGGGGCTGTAGTCACAGTCACAGTTGTCTTCAAACTCGTAGGCCACGTATCCGCTGACCAGAGTCAGGGTATTTTCACCCAGCTCCCAATCGACGGTCAGGGTGTAGTTTTCCAGTTCATTTTCGCTGTAGTCGTTACCGTCCGCCTGACGGTTGTAGTCCAGTGCAGGATCGAAGGCAGGCTGCCCCAACAGGGTGTTCAGGCGCGCGCTGTAGTTGGTTTCGTCTTCAATAATCTCAATCTGGCGGCCTTTGATATCAAAGGTATCGCGCTCGGCCTTGAAGGTGACCGTTAAGTCAGGGCTGGCATCCCAAACCAGAGTGGCGCGAATCGCCTGCTCATCGCGGTTGGGCTCGTCGCTGCCTGTGTAGGTGTTTTTGATATAGCCATCTTCGTCATAGCTGCGATAAGCGATACGACCGGCGAGGTTATCGGTCAGCGGACCGGACAGAATGGCGGTCACTTCGCGCATATTGATATCCGGCTCGTAGGCACCGGAGATTTCCGCTTCAAACTCCTGGGTGGGCTTGGCAGTGGTCATGTTCAGAGCACCGGCGACGCTGTTCTTGCCGAACAGGATACTCTGTGGGCCACGCAGGGCCTCCACACGCTCAAGGTCAAGGAAGGGTGCACGAATCAGCTGGGCACGGCCGTAGTAGATACCATCAACGTATTGGCCGACGGACTGTTCAAAACCCTGGTCGTTACCGGAACCAATGCCGCGAATTCGCAGCTGTGTGCTGATGCCGGTTTCAGTCATGTGCAGATTGGGAACGTAGGCCGTCAGATCCGCGACCTTCTCTATGCCGGCATCCGCCAGCTTTTCTCCGCCCAGGGCGCTTACGGAGATGGGAACGTCCTGCAGGCTCTCGGCTCGCTTTTGTGCGGTAACTACGATTTCTTCCAGGGTATGCTGGGCCTGCACCCATGTAGGTTGAATCAGCAGGGATGCCATGGCAGTGGCAAGGGTACTCTTTAATAGCTTGTTGCTCATGGAAATGATCTCTCGTACATCAAGTTTATGTGTCAAGGTCGTTATTGTGTGGCTATAGGACCCGGAGTGCTCACGCGTTGGATAACACTCAAGCGAAGACGCAACGAGTGGCGAGAGAGGGACAAAAAAAGTGACTAAATTGAGTGAAAATGTTCGACCGCTTGGTCAAAAAAGCAAAGCAGAGAGGAATAAGGGAGAACGGCCCTTTCTCCCAATCAATAGGGTACACTGATTAAATGGGTGCTGACCACAAAGTCAGCTTCTGTCTTGTCGGTGATTTCTTGCAAACTGACCCCAGGAGCCAGCTCAATCAACTCGGCCTGCTGCTGCCGAAACTCAAACACCCCAAGGGTAGTAATCAGCAGGTTGATCACACCGGCACCGGTTAAGGGTAAATTACAGGTCTGAACGAATTTGGGACTGCCATCTTTGGCATTGTGGTCCATGAGAACCACCACCTTTTTTACCCCGGCAACCAGATCCATTGCACCGCCCATACCCCTAACCATTTTACCTGGGATCACCCAATTGGCCAGATCCCCGCTCTGAGAGACCAACATGGCCCCCAAAATCGCGACATCAATATGCCCGCCTCGAATCATCGCGAAACTGTCCACACTGGAAAAGTAACTGGCCTTTGGAGACTCGGTGATGGTTTGCTTGCCAGCGTCAATCAGATCCGCGTCCACCTGGTCGGGGTACGGGAAAGGCCCCACACCCAGCATGCCGTTCTCACTTTCCAATGTCACATCTATGTGTTTCGGAATATAGTTGACCACCCGGGTGGGGATGCCAATACCCAGATTCACATAGAATCCATCCTGCAGTTCTCGAGCGGCCCGCTGAGCCAATTCATTTCTGGACCAGGGCATAGTCTCTGTCCTCAAGGGTCTGGAAAATTCCGTGTGGTGATGAATTCAATCGGTTTGTGATTGCTTCTGCCTTCGATAATGCGGTCAATATAGATACCCGGCGTGTGGATGCCATCGGGTTCCAACTCCCCAATGGAGACAACCTCTTCCACCTCCGCCACCGTGACGTTACCGGCTGTAGCCATAACGGGATTAAAGTTGCGGGCCGTTTTTCGATACACCAGATTACCTTCCAGGTCCGCTTTCCAGGCCTTCACCAGAGACAGGTCGGCTTTGAGCGCGCTCTCCAGTATGTAGGTTTCTCCGTCAAAGACCTTGTGTTCTTTACCGTCGGCGATCACCGTGCCTACCCCCGTTTTGGTATAGAACGCGGCGATACCGGCACCGCCAGCGCGACACCGTTCGGCCAGAGTTCCCTGGGGACTGAATTCTATTTCCAGTTCCCCGTTAAGGTATTGCTGTTCAAAGATTTTGTTTTCACCCACATAGGAACAGATCATTTTTTTGATTTGTCGCCTGCGCAGCAATATTCCCAAACCAACGTCATCGACCCCACAGTTATTGGCAATGACTGTGAGGTCACAGACCCCGGATACAAACAAGGCGTTGATCAGATTCTCCTGAATGCCGCAGAGGCCAAAACCTCCGGCCATGATGGTCATCCCATCAAACAGAAGGTCTTTTAGGGCAACATGCTCATCGTCCCGAAATTTGTACATACGACTTAGCCAAGGTTAAGCCATTGCACCAGCAATCAGCTCTGGGCTCTCCCCCGTGGACCGCCGCCGTTGCGTGTTGCCGAATATGAATGTAGGTTTAAAGATATAGGCCAATGCCGGCATTAAGAACAAGGCACTGAGTGCCGATACCGTTAGCCACAGGCCAATCAACATCCCCATTTCCGCCTGAAAACGAAGCGAAGAGAATAACCATACATACACGCTGGCAATCAGTACCAAGGCTGTAACCAACACACCGCGGCCCGCGCAATGCAGGGAGATGGAGATTGCCTCCAGCGGGGATTTACCCAATTGGTGCTCGCTCTTGATGCGGTCGCAGATGTACAGGGCATAGTCAACACCCAAGCCGATACCCAAAGCGGCGACCGGCACCGTATTGATGTTCATGCCAATGTTTTGCCAGGCCATAAACGCAAAGGTCACGAGATTGGACAATACCACAGGCACCATAAAAAACATGCCCGCGATACTGGAGCGATACACCACAATGCACATGATCACCAGGATAAACAGCGCGAGAGCGATGGACTGAATCTGACCGGACAGGATCACCTCATTCACGGCGGCAATAACCCCAATCACACCGCCGGCCAAATGAATCTTCGCTTGCTGGACCTCTGGATTCTCTTCAATAAACTGATTAATCCGGGCTATCGCGGTACGAATGGTTTTGCCCTGGCGATCACCGAAGAACAATGTCACCGCCGCGTTGCTGCGGTCCACATCCACAAATCGGTCCAGATCCCCTGGTTCGGCGGCGTTCTCAAACATATACATCAGTTCGCCGTTGACCAGGCTGTTTTCACCCAGTTCCGAATAGCGGGAGTTACCCTCGCGAAGCGTCATATTCACGGCCGGTAAGATATCGGCGATAGACAACGTGCCTCCGATTTCCTTTTGAGCTTCCATATAGCGCTGGAACCGCAGCATGGTATCCAGTACTTCCACATCCTTTGCCTGGTTACTGCGTTCACCGCCCACCACCACAAACATACGATCCGCTCCAGGAAATTGTCGGTTGATGGCCGCCGAATCCTGATTGTAACGAGCATCGGTCCACAGAATGGGAGAGCCGGGGTTGGCGTCACCCACTTTCAATTGCAAGGAGTAGTACCCGCACACCAGGAACAGCAAAACCGCAACACCCACAACCAGGTAACGTACTCGAGTGGCGACAACGCTGACGCAAATATTGAGGAAAGGTCGAATCAGCAGTAAATCCAAATTCAACCCATGCGCATAGGATCTCGGCTTTTTAATCCACGACAACATCACCGGCGTCAGGATTACCGAGCTGACTGCCACGGTGGAGACCCAGACCACCGCGAGCACCACCAGTTTTTGCAGCAGCGGAATAGGACTGATTGCCACCACCGCCACGCAACCGGCATCGGTGGCGATTCCCAATAGTCCGGGCCGGAGAAGACCCGCCAGGGTTCTGCGTGCAGCCACCTTCGAACACACCTTCCGCTGCCCATCGAATTTATCGATTTCTTCGTGGAAACGGGTAATCATCTGTACCGAGTGTGAAACGGCCCGGGCCGTAATCAGCATGGCGATTACCACCACCAGCGGATCGAAGTGAATACCGCACATTTTAGCCACACCCAGTGCCCAAATGGCGCTGATGGCACCGGATATTAACGGCAGCAGCGTCCCCCTCCAGGTTCTGTTCATCACAAACAGAAGGAGAAGAAAGATGGCGAGTGCAGCCAGGACCAGATTGACCGTTTCCGGCAAGAAGTGATTCACCCAACCGTAAAGGATCGGATTACCCACCAGTCGAATCTCAACCGAGTCGTCTTGCACCTGTTCAATCAGGTTATAAGCCTGTTCATAGGCCAGGTTGTAATCCAGCAGATCATCAAAGAAATCCACAGTCACCAGAGTAGACGTCAAATCTTCCGAGACGTAGGGGCCATAGACGAGGGGGTTGCGCAATACCGCTTGTTTCAGCGCCTCAATTTCTTCGGCATTTTTGGGCAAGTTCGGCCACATATAGGGGCGGCTTTCGATACCTTCCGTGGAGGCTCGCACTTCCTTGAGTTTCTTCCCTGCGATGGAGTAGATCTGAAACTCATTGATGGCATCGATTTTCAGCAGGCCCTGAGTGATTTTCTGGATTTTCTCCAGCACCGGCATCTGAAAGATGTCGCCCTCTTTGGCCTCAATCATAAAGGTAACGATATTGGTGCCGCCGAAGGTCTGTTTAAACCGCTCGTGGGTTTGTATGTAGGGGTGGGACGCTGGCTGTAAATCCTCAAATACCGTCTTGACCTCAATACGCTGGGCAAAGAATGACATCATGGCGGTAACCGCCAGCACCAATGTTAACGCAATTTTTCTATACCTCACGCAGAGGCGTGCAAATTTGACTATCATCGTGGAAACCTTTGTGGAATTTGCTGTTTATTGGCGGTCATTGCCCAAGGTTGTAAATTCGTCGGTCTTGAAGTCCAAGTAGCCGACGTTGGCACCCACCGCGATCATCCCCCCTTGCACCAGCGCCAGCTCCGTATGGGAAGACAAATCGGTTTTCGACAAATTCCCCGCCTCATACGCATTCAATTCACTGGAAAAGGTCATCCACTTACCCTTGTTACCCACCGAAATCCATCGGTTGATATCACCCGACCACTGCACGTCCATCAAATGTTCTGTGTTACCTGAGTCTTTACTTTCGGTTAACCGCCAGGATTGACCCGCATCGGTGGTGGTTAATATGACGCCGTCAAGACCGACGATGACACCGTGTTGCCGCGTACGGAAATCGATGGCCGTCAAACTGCTCTGGCTATCGGTGTCAAAATCCTGCCAGGTTTTGCCGTTATCGTCGCTACGGAACATGCGGCCGTATTCACCCACCACGAATATCCGACGGTCGCCCAACTTGATCAGGTCATTCATGATGATGTCTTCTTCTTCGCGCATTCGCCTCCAGGTTTTGCCGTAGTCTGTGGTACTAAGAATCATCCCCACTTCACCTACGGCCCAGGCTTCCCCGCCCTCATAGGCGTGCACGCGAATCAATTTGTTGGCGATCTCCGACTTGGGCACCTCGATCTCAGACCAGCTATTGCCACCGTCCTCGGTCACCAACACAATCCCACCATTGCCAACGGCAACCGCCCGCTGGCTATCCCAGGCGGAGATATCCTGAAGATGTTTACGGGTATCCGTGATCTGACGAACCCAGCTACTCCCGCCATCATCTGAACGAAGTATTTTCCCGTAGTTGCCAGCCAGCCAGATTAAGTCCGTCGCTATCGTCGATACGCCATAGATCTTGTCTCTTTTATCAATCGGTGGAGGCACAACCGTCTCCACCTGTGCGCTGGGTTTGACGAAAATGCCGGCCCACAGCAGCCCGGCCACAATGCTCCAGGGCACGAATGACAAAAGTAGTGATGTTGCTTTTTTACCTGTCGATTTATGGTTGCTCAGATGTTCCGACACCAAAACATCATCAGGTGCTTTTTCCGCTATGCTCATATGTACCACCAACGCTCTCTTACTCGCTGCGTTTTTTGATTTGTGTTCACTATTTTCTGTTGAATGGCTTTTACTTAGGTCAAAGCCCAATCTTTGTCGCGGTCTGAGCCCGCTGCTACGGATGGGGAGCGATGCGTAGCAACCCGCTCTGAGCGGCGACAGGTTTCGGAAGCTTCATTCAGTCAATGTTCTCCCTAAAAAGAGCTGCCAGAGAAACGTGCAGAGACTTCTGGCAGCTGTGAACCATAGAAGGAGAGGACCTATGGAAAACCGTTGTCAGTTAGCGGGCAATTTTGACCAACTGTTTGAGCGTGACATCGTCAGCTTCAACCCCTTTTGGATTCGACTTCATGTTTGAAGACCAAGTGGTCGAGAAGTTAGCCTTGTAGTCAATAACATGACCCACTACCGGCATCACCGCCTTGTAACCGTCCTCACCAACATCCGGACGGTTTTGGAAGATAAAGAACTTCCAGAATTTGCCGTTACGGTCGTAGGCTTCTCCCAGGTAGGGGCGCGGCCAATCCTTCTCCATATAGACAATCTTCTTGCTGTACGGATGACCATCGGGCGGAGTGCCTTCCACCACAAACACCTCGCGGGGCTCCCACTCGATATGCTTGGCCGGGTAGTAATAAGGCGCTTCGCTCAAACCGACGCTGGGAAACTCTTCCTTAGTGCCCTTTTTGGAAAGGTCGACGCTTACTTCAGGGCTGTGTGCGATGGCGAATACCCAGCGCTTGCCAATCAACTTGGTGGACTTGTATTTGGTCGGCACCGCGTCCCAGATGTCCCAGTCGTCGTAGAGTTGTACCGTACCCCCAATTGGGTCCATCCAGGCGCTACCGGTCAGGCGACGTGCGCGACGCACGGATTTCAGATACGCCCAGGTATCGTCCGGCTTGGCGGCACTGGGGTCGTTGTAGCGAACCGAATAGGTGCCGAGGCCTTTAATGTCCTGGGGGCTGGTGGCCACGAGAATGGTCTTTTGCATGACGCTGCCATCGCCCTCTTGTACTGGACCGCCATCCAGGCGACCTTCCATATAATAGCGCCGAGACCACCAACGCTGAATGCGCTCGACGCCTTTGTTGCCGTCGATAAACACAAAAGAAATATTGCGCAAATCCATGGTGGCGCCGTAGGTGGGCCCGCGCAGGTTCCAGATGATTTTGTCGCCCGCATGGGGGTCGTTAACGTCGATGTCCTGGGGATCAAAGAACATGCCGGCGGTCCAACCCGAAACCTGGCGGGTCGTGGGATCAAACTTGACTTTGCCCTTACCCTCCTGGGTTGCCTGCATGTATTTTTCGTCCATCTCGATTTTCTCCGAGTGGCGAATCTTCATGGTCAGTTCGCGTTCGCGAATCATCCATTCCAGACGCTCCGGAATCATATCGCCGACACGCTTGCCTTCGAACAACTTGTCTTTAACGTCATCGAAGTTGGCTTTGCTGATTACAGTGCCGGCGGCCAGCTCCTCGGCTGACTGTGCAGCGCTGACACCGCCTAAGAACAGCCCCAGGGAAACTACGGATGACACCAATAATTGCTTATACATATTCTGTTCCTCGCAAATTAGAATTGTCTGGTGAGCTTGAAGACCAACTGATTATCATCTGCAAACCAGTCAAACAGTGACGCGCTGTTTTCGTTAACGCCTAACGGGTTCAAGTGCGCGCCGTTAGCGGCCGTGGCCGAGGGTTTCTTCTTGTCACCATCGTTCCACCACAAATCGGCTTCCACTTTAAAGCGCCACTTATCGCCGATCACAAACTCAACTGCCGGGATAGCAAAACCACCACCGTTGCTCAAGTCCGCTCCGACCACAAAGGAGGGGTTGATGGTATCGCGCTTAAAGTTCAGCAGCGTAAACAGAGTCAGATACGTGGTGTGTTCCTTCTTCCTGGCGCCGAAGGAGGCGAACTCCACAATCTCATCATCCTCGTCGTAACCGGTAATCCAGGTATCAAACAGTTGAATGCTGGAGAGCGAAGGTCGGTTGGTGCCAAGCAGATTCATCAACTTCAATTCCTTGTCGAGACGCAACATGGTCACCACCGTATCTTTCTCCTTGATACCGCCCCACCCGGGCAGTGACGACTGTAGCTGACCATAATTAAAGGGTTTGTTGGGGATATAGGCGATCTCAGCACTCAAGGTTGAATCCATGGATGCGGAGTAACCATTGATGGTGAATCCAAAGACATCAATTTCCGGGTAGATCCAGTCGCCCAACACCTGATTGTCCGGCTCTTCACCCCAGGGTGCCGACGCGGTAACACCAAACAGACCGGATATGGCCGTGCTGGAGGTGGGATTCATCATCGGTTGCGGATTAAAGGTTTTGAGATACGCCAGTGAATAGCCGATAGATCCGGCGATACCGTTCCAGCGGATACCATAGGTTTCATCATCCCAATCACCACTCTTGTGGCCGGTCTGGTAGGCGTTGGTAAATGCGGTAAAGTCCACACCGCGATAGGGATGCGGAATCCAGCGACCGCCTTCAATGTTGTAGTTGCTGCCCATATCCTCATCGCGATCCCAACCTGGGCGCACATAAAAATTGAGGTTACCGTTCAATGCCGGTACGTCTAAATTAAAATTGGCGAGAATGAGCGGCTTGCGCCACTCCTCGTTGTTTTCGAAAAACAGCCGCCAGCGATAATCAAACCCGTGAACCAGATCCAACGCCTGGAAGAAATCACTCTCGCCCCACACCAACTGCTGTTTACCCAGCCGCACGTCCAAGCGATCAAACAGCGTAAAATCCACATAGAATTCACGCAGGAAATCCTCAAGGTCGTCGGTGTCGTATTGGTCCATGTAGTCTTGGGTGCTGGTATTGCCTCCCGGCGATTGAAGCCGGGTTAAGGCTTCGAGATCGTCCAGGTAATCCGTCTGCATCTCCTTATCCAGACGACCGACGGCCTTCCAGACCAAGGGACCGGTATAGACATCGAGATCCAGATACAGCGACCCCCTGGCCATGGATATCTCGCCCTTGTCATCGGATCGTGTTTCGTCGTGATCCTCAAGGCTGACACCCACAGTGGTTCGGAGATAGCCACTCAGGTTCATGCTGAAATTACTGATCTCGTCAATCTCGATGCCATAGTCTCCGGGGCTGGCCGAGACCGATTCAGCAAACGCCGTACCGCCCAGGCATATCCAGAAGCCTGTCCTTCGTATCCATTGGCTACAATAATTTTTCATCTTTACACTCTCTCTTTTGTTATCGGTAAACCTGTGCTCTCAGAGTTTCGCAACAACTGTGCCAGACAGGGAAACCTTCTCATGGAACCTATAACTGGCTGATTTTTAATGGATTTAAAAAAGTAGAGAAAAAGCGGAGTGATCAGAACCGTCCGATAATCGAACGCTTTGGCCTCAGGATCGAACGACCCTGAATCGAACCCAGGTAAAAGCGGGAGTTAGCGAAAAGTAGATGGGAAACCACGTCTGTTGTGAACAAAGATGGCACCTGCTAACATGATTTTTGTTTATCGACAGCGGCTTATGAACGCGTGTTGGTAGATCGATGAAATAAGAGAGAGTCAAAATAACTATATAAAATACTCATAAAAATTGTGAACTTGTATAACTAAACAAAATTATGCCCGATGGATACTGTGTTCAGTTGATATCGTAAAAACGGGTATTGGGAATACAGGCAAGGAGAGGGTGACCACATTGAAAACCCACCGACCCCGACCATCAAATCAAGACCCCACTTTCTATAAACAGAAAGACATTGATCACGCATGGGATAAGTTTCTTTGCTCCGGCGGTGATGCTCATGACCTTCCAGTACGCGATCTTATTGTGAATTCCTGGGAGCGTTGCCTGACCCAAGGCGTCAATCCGGAACAGAAATCCGCTCCCCTGTTAGCGGCGGAGGGCGCCCTCTACACCTTACGCCAAAGAAATAATGTTTTGATGGAATGTGCTCGCCCCGTGCTTCAACAGGCAAAAATGTTTTTGCGGGACTTGGAAACCATTCTGTTTGTAACCGATTACCAAGGCGTCAACCTGGAGGTGGTTGGGGACCCAAGAACCATTGAAGATGCGCGGGGGATTGGCCTGGTACCGGGTGGCGGCTGGAAGGAAACCGTGTCCGGATCCAACGCGGTAGGCACGGCAATGGCCACTCGAAGACCCACACAGGTGCACGGCGAAGAGCACTACTGCCAGGGTTTTAAACCTTGGACCTGTACCGCTGGTATTATCTCCGACCCCTATGACCATCAGATGATCGGCGTGATTGATGTCTCGGGCTTGTCCAATATTTTTGATAAGTTTCATGTTCCGCTCATCGTTGCCTGGGCCAGTGAAATCCAGGCCGGCCTGGCTCAAAAAACCAGCGAAGAATGGCATTTGGTGCAGCAACATATCGTACAGCAACATTGGGGGGCGCTCCCCAACCGCCAGCCCAACCGAAAGCGCAGTTCCGGCAATCTTCTGTTGGACCGGCACGGCCGCTTGATCGATTGTTCTCAAAATGCCAGTTCCGTGCTTAACACGCTCGACATCGAGTACGACCCCATGGTTCGAAGCCGATTATCCCTGGAGCGATTTGGTGGAGCGCAGATCCCCTATCCTCATGATGACGGGCTTTGGATCTCGGACGATTGGGTTGAACCCATTCACTACGGAGACCAGATTATCGGCTTCCAGATCCACGTACCCCCTCAACAACGCAGGACTCGACAGGCGCCCGTAAAACCTGAAGTCACACCTTCAACGCTCCGACCTAACGCTGATCCGTTCCGGGAAATCTGCGGCACCAGCGCCTCGTTCAAAGCCAGCACTGACAAAGCCCGTAAAGCCGCCGTTACACCCTTACCAGTTCTGATCCTGGGTGAAACCGGCGTCGGCAAAGAAGTGTTTGCCCGGGCCATTCACGAAACCAGCCACTACGCCGACGGCCCCTTTATTGACCTCAATTGCGGCGCCTTCACCAAGGACCTCTTGAACGGCGAATTGTTCGGCCATGTAGAGGGCGCTTTCACGGGCGCCAAAAAAGGCGGCATGATGGGAAAAATCGAGGCCGCCAACGGAGGCACATTGTTTCTCGATGAAATCGGTGAAATGCCGCTGGAGCTGCAACCCATTTTCCTGCGTGTCCTGCAGGAACGAAAGATTTACCGCGTAGGCGATGTTAAGCCCATCCCTGTCCAGTTCCGGCTGATATCGGCGACCAACAGCGATTTGAGAAAAGACGTTGCCGAAGGACGGTTCCGCAAAGATTTGTTCTTCCGGTTATCCACCGTGTCCATTGGCCTCGATCCGTTGTCTAGCCGTAAAGAGGATATCGAGAGCATCGCCCGGCTGGTACTGGAGAGAACCCAGGCCTCCAATTCAATCGCCCCAAGAACCTTTTCGCCCGCTCTGTTAGCGGCTCTCAAAAACAGGGAGTGGCCCGGTAATATTCGCGAACTCGTCAACGTTGTTGAATGCATGTGTTTTATGTCGCAAAACGAAACCCTTAGCGTCGATGATTTGCCCGATGGCTACCAACCCGGCGAAGACATTCTGACGACTGACTGCCAGCCAAACCATACCGCACACATGCCCTACAGTCTCGATACCGCTGAACAACAAGCCATTGAAGCCGCGATTCAACAATGCGGTGGAAATATGACTCAAACGGCGAAAACCCTCGGCATCGCCAAGAGCACTCTGTATCAGAAAATGAAAAAATACGGGCTGGAAAATCACCGTTAACACTTGCACGCAAATCAGCGCGCCCGCCTCAACTGACCCGGCGTCGCTCCCAGCTTGGCTCGCAATACGCGAGTCAAATGCGCCTGATCCGAAAAGCCGCAGTCGAAGGCGATCTCCTTGATCGCCAGTGTTCCTTCCACCAGCATGTTTTGAGCTTTCTCAACCCTGAGCGACGTTACATAAGCGTGAGGCGAGCAGTTGAAAGACTCGGAGAACTTTCGGGAAAACGTCCAATCCCCCAACCCGACGACTCGCGATAGGTCTTCTATCCGGATCGTCTCCTGAATATGGCAATGAATGTAATCGGTCAAGCGACGTTTCTGAGCAGGCGTAAACCCTCCCACCGATTCACGCCTCTTGAAGGTGACGTTGGCATAGTGTCTCAGCAGGTGGACCGCGAGCTGCATGCCCAATGATTCAGCATAGAGTGCCCCACCCAGGCCGGCATCTCTGGCCTCGTTGAGGATTGCATCCACAATCATTGAAAGCACGGGGTCCTGCATTTGCAATAAATCGTGCAACAAGACCTCCTCGATCGGTCGATCCAGTGCGTCACCGGCCACCCGAGACATCAGCTCGCTGGAGAGGTACACATGATCCACATCGATTTCCTGAGTCCAGTGCCAGTGAGAGTCCGTCATGCTGGTCAGTAAAGACAAGTCACCCGACGAACAGACCTTTTTGCTCCATCGGCCGTCGAAGCAACGTTGCATGGGGGTATGCGCCTTGCGATAGCGCACAATCATATAGTGGTCGATGGGTGGAATCGGCACGTCCTGCCCCTGATAACGGTAAGACCTCTGAGCAATGCCCTTCCATCCCAGCGAGTCACTGCTACTGAGCAGTTTACCGGGTACCCAGTGTGGGAGTTCTTGTGGTGTTATTGTCGTATTTGCAGGTGTATTTATTGAGTGTGCCATGTGCATAAACTCGCGTTGATCGGGTACGGGACTTAACGCAAGGCCTATGCCAAACCGGATAACAGCTCCAAGTGGTTGATTTGTTGGAAAGTTTTGTAGAAGGCGGAAACGGCACCGTATCGTCGGGCGTCCGATAATCAAATGATTCGACTGAACATCGTACGCTTGACGGGCAGGTCAAAAAGAGGGGGCGGGCAGCGCCCTGCCGTCGCGCCCTTGCCCCCGAAAGTATTGGCTAGTGCTGTAACAACTCAAACAGGCACTGATCCAACTGCTCCAGCATCACAGAATCGGTACCAAACAACCCCAGATGCCCATCAATGGACTGCAGCGGACAAAACTCGCTATTGGGAATCAGATTGTGCTCGACCACCGCATCCGTCGGCGGGAAGAACATGTCATGACTGATTGGCATAACACACACTTTGGCTTTGATTCGACCCAATGCCGCTGCCAGGTCACCGCCAGTATGGCGACTGACGTCCGCCCTCTGCCATTTCCACATCATGCGCAGCAAATTGTTCGGGTCCATCGGAGCGAAATACCCCGTCATAAACTCGTCGACAAACGTACGCATGGAGTCGAAACCCAGTGCATGGTGTCGGTTGGCCGCAAAGAACTCCGTACTCCACCCCATCACCGTCCAGAGCTTTGCATGGCGTTTCAATCCATCGGCTACAAGATCCGACGAGGCATAGCGCCCGTGATTGAAATTGGGGTCCGTGAGAATCGCTTCAGCCAGGGTTTCCGCGAAGATAAAATCATGCTCAGTGTTTTTCGCCGTGCCTGCGATGGGTGCAACACGTTTAACAAAGCTCGGATACCGAACCGCCCACTCGTAAGTTTGTTGAGCGCCCATGGAACCGCCGACCACCAGTGCCAGGCTGTCAATGCCGAAGTGCTCGGTCAGTAGACGGTGCTGAGCCCGGACATCATCACTGATACGCACCAGCGGAAAGTTCGGTCCTTGCAATCCCTCCCCCGCGTTGCTGGGGGAGGTGGATAACCCGTTGCCGATCTGGTTAACAATAATGATGAAGTACTTCTCCGGATCCAGTGCACGGCCTGCGCCGATATAAACCTCCTCCATGACCTTGCTGGTGCCGGAGTACCAGGTTGGGATCAGGATGGCATTATCCTTCGCATCATTCAGTGTTCCAAACAGGGAGACGGCCAGTTTGCAGTTGGGGATTCTGCCACCCTCTTCCAGCTCCAGATCGCCAACATCGATCAATTCATACGGGCCGTGATGTTCCTGGGAGTAATAGTGACTCATCACAATCACCTCATGTCATCTCGAAGCCGGGATACCCTTTTGCCGCCACATCGTCACACTGTTTGTGGTAATTCCCCACTCCACCAATATACGAGATCAAGCGACGGGGTTTACCCTCTACATTCGAGCCCATATACCAGGAGTCGGTTTTCACCACCAGGGTTTTGGAGGCAACTTCGTCGTGATGCTCTACCCATTGGGTTTCGGTTTCCTTCGACACCTCGACCACTTTTTTGCCCTGTTGATTGGCGTATGCAATGCAATTGGTAATCCAGTCTACCTGGTACTGCAAGCAGGTGGTCATGTTGCACAGTGCAGCGGAAGGCGCCAGTGGCGCGCCGGTGGCAAACAGATTGGGATAACCGTGAATCTGCATACCCATGGCGGTGGTAATTTCCTGCTGCCATTGTTGCTTGAGTGAACGGTTGTCACGACCACGGAAGTCAATTCGGCTCAAGGCGCCCGACCCGGCATCAAAACCCACGGCCAAGATAATCACGTCCACCTCATGGACTTTGCCGTCCGCTGTCTTAATCCCTTCGGCAACGATCTCTTCTATGGGTGCCGATTTACAGTCAACCGCCTCAACATTATCCTGCAGATACACTTCCAGATACTTGTTTTCCAGCGGGACACGGTGAGTACCAAAACCGTAATCATCCTGGCTTGGAATCAACAGGTTGCAAAGGTGCGCATCATTACCCAGTCGACTGCGCATCTTGCCGCGAATAAATTCTGAAACCTCTTCACTGATCTCTTCGTCGAAAAAGATCTCCGGGAAGGACCCTAGCCACAGAGACAGAGAGCCATCGTCCCAGCGTCTCTCCAACAATTCCAGTCGCTCTGCATCAGAACAATCCGACCAGGCTTTTTCATGGAAATCATAATCAAAACCAGCAAAGGTTTGCTTCACCTTGGCTTTCAGTTCATTGAAACGGTTACACCAACCGGCCCAGTCCTGCTCACTGTATTTCGGGTTACGCATTGGGATGATGTACTGAGGTGTGCGAACAAACACTTTCATGGAGCCCACTTCAGGGGCAATGGTTTGAATCACCTGAATGCCGGTGGCGCCGGTACCGATAACAGCCACTTTCTTGCCCTTCAGATCAACATCTTCTTTTGGCCACAGACCGGTATGGTGTATCTCACCCTTGAAAGTTTTCTGTCCCGGAAAGCGGTTTTCCAGCGGCGCGGACAACATACCGCAACAAGCCACCAGATATTGCGTATTGATCTTTTCACCCGCATCCGTCGTGACGTTCCAGCGACCGCTGTCTTCGTCGTAGTGAGCGGACGCAATGCGAGTGCTGAATTGAATATCTTTCCTGAGATCCAGGTGATCGGCCACAAAATTCAACCATTCTTCGGTTTCAGGCTGCGCCGGGAAACGTTCGCTGGGTTTCCAGGAACAATACAGCTCTTCAGAAAACCAGTATTGATAAATTTCTACCTGAGAATCGAATCGTGCACCCGGGTACCGATTCCAATACCAGGTACCCCCAACACCGGTAGCCGTTTCGTAGGCGCGGACATTCAGGCCCATCTCCCGCAACCGATGTAATTGGTATAAACCGGCAACCCCTGCACCGATGACCATAGCGTCCAATACAGTGACGTCTTCAGATATAGGATTCATAACACTTCTCCGTTTTTTATGATCAGCCCGACTCTGGTCAGGGCATTAAATAAACTTGCGCTTAGGCCAGTCAGAGGCCAGCTGGCAGGCCCCGCACCTTTCCCGACCAAGAGATGAAGCACGAAGGAGCACTGCCAGCTGACAGTTCATAATGTAGGCTTGGGGCGTTGGATTTTCTTGAACAAAAACAGGGGATTTTTGTAAAAACAAGTGAATCGGGAGGGATGGGCGTGACTTTATCTTCCAGCGACAGAAATGTTACTATGCCTTCTACTAAGACCAATAACTCGCTTTCAATCAGGCCCTGCTGTTGTTATGACACTACCCCAGGCCCTACTCCACCTCCCATCGCTTGATGGGCCACTGCAGCAATCGCTGAGCGACAAACTGCGTGCCGCCGGCGTCTCTCTTAAGTGGCAACAGGTCAGTCTGGAACAGGCCTTTGACCAATCCACCGATGTCCTGTTGCTTACCGAAAGCGACGTTGATCATCGACTGGCGAGTCTCTGTCATCGCCATCCGGTGCTGCTCCTGCTGCAAGATTGGAGCCTGGAGCGCTGTCCACAGTATTTGCAACAGGGTGTGGAGGCGTGTCTGCCAATCACTGACACGGATCAGCTCGCCAACTACCTGCTGGCCAAGGCCCATCGCCACCAGCAATTGCCACATGACGACCTCAGCGATTTGCAGCTGTTGCAAACAGTCATTGATGCGGTGCCTGTACCCATTTTCTATAAGGACGAACACAGCATCTACCGGGGTTGTAATCGCGCCTGGGGTGAACTGGTTGGGCCGCCTCGCGAGCAGCTGTTGGGAAAGAGCGTTTATGATATTCAACCCAAGGCGCTGGCGGATGTGTATTTCCAGGCCGATAAGAGCCTGCTGGAATCCGGCGGAACGCAGCGCTATGAAACCCAGGTCAAGTTCACCGACGGCAAACTCCATGACATTGAATTTCATAAGGCCGTGTTTTATCACCCCGATGGCCGAGTCGGTGGTCAGGTGGGGGCGATGTTGGATATTACCGAGCGCAAGCAGCTGGCCAAACAGTTGGCGGAATCTGCCAATACCGACGCCTTGACCGGAGCCTACAATCTTCGCAGTTTTAATAGACTGGTGCATAAGGAAATCAGTCGTCACCAACGTTCCGGCCAGGCACTGTCCTTACTGATTCTGGATGTGGATCACTTTAAAGTGGTGAATGACAACCACGGTCACCCCGCTGGCAATCAAGTGTTGGTGTCGTTGGTAAAGACGATCAAAGCTGAGTTAAGAGATCAGGACTGGTTGTTTCGTGTTGGTGGTGAGGAATTCTATGTATTACTGCCTGACACGGACATGACCAAAAGTCTCAACCTGGCCGAACGATTGCGGCAGCAGGTCAAAACCAACCCGGTGGATATTGGCGAAAGCTGCTTGCATATCACGGCTTCTATTGGTGCCGCTCAGCTCCAAAGCAACGAGCCCACAGATGACTGGGTGCATCGTGCAGACTTGGCCCTCTATAAGGCCAAGTCGCAAGGCCGAGACAGAGTTATGGCAGCTGATTAACTGCCGCCGTAAGTTCCTCGTACAGGGTAGTTGTTTTCCGGATTGCGAATAAACGCCAGGCCTTTAACCAGCGACTGTAGATCAGGCCGTACAAAAGGCGCGTTGGAGATATCCACCAATTGCACCTTGCCCAAAGTCAGGTGTCCACCACCCAATTTGGTCACATTCAGCTCTGGAAAAGGCTGCCCGGCAGCCAGTTTGGTGGTCGTCATAAGGGCTCCTTGAATTTTGTGATGATCATTATAAAATACCTCCAACAAGATAAAGTCAAGAATTTTGTAATGATCATCACAAAAAAGGTGGGGCGCCCCAAGAAACTCGACCGCGCAGAGGTACTACGCAAGGCTATCGACGTGTTCTGGGAAAAAGGCTACGACGGCGCCTCCATGAAGGACCTCACAGAGGCCATGGGCATCAACAGCCCCAGCCTATACGCGGAGTTTGGCGACAAGCGGGGTCTCTATCTGGAAGCCATTGAAAGCTACACCGGCAACAACACCTGTGGACCTCTGGTTACGCTGGAAAACGAGCCGGACATCCGCAAAGCGGTACGTGGCTTTTTCGAAGCGGCCATTGCCGATTCCACGCAACACAAAAGTGGGGCCAAAGGCTGTTTTCTGGCGTCCTGTGTCTCGACCACGACTCAGACGGTGGAAGGTGCAGCGGAACTGCTGCAATCGGCCATCGCATCCACGGACAAACGCATAGCGCGACGTTTTGATACAGAAATTAAAAAGGGCACGTTGCCAGAGGACTTTCCGTCGCTGGAGCGGGCTCGACTGCTCTTTGACTTGCGGCAAGGTCTGGTGTTTCGCGCACGTGCCGGTGTGCCGGATAAGAAGTTGCTTTCTTATCTGAAACAGAAGGTGAATTTGGTATTAGGTGTCGGCTAACGGCGAGGGGTATTGTCACATTTCTGCTCGTTCACTCGTCCAATCATGACAGGACGAGTTCAACACCACACCCCGGAGGTACATCCATGAACCACCCAGCCTCAGCCAACCAGGCAGCTGACCCGACCCAGTTGTTCGAACAACAACGCAATCGGTTAATGGGCTTGGCCTATCGCCTCACGGGTTCCCGCTCTGAGGCAGAAGACATTGTGCATGAAACCTATCTGCGGTGGACAGCGGCGGATCAACAAACCATTGACTCGACCTCCGACTGGCTGGCCCGGGTCACCACCAATCTGGCCCTGGACTACCTGAAAAGCGCCCGAGTTCAGCGGGAAAGCTATTTGGGACCCTGGCTGCCGGAACCCTATGTAGAGCATGACCATACACCTCAGGGACAATACGAACTGGACCAAAGTATCTCCATCGCCTTGATGCTCACGCTGGAGCGCCTCTCGCCCTCCGAGCGGGCCGCTTTTATCCTGCACGATGTTTTCCAGTTTGACTTTAACGACATCGCCACCATGTTGGACAAAAGTGCACCGGCGTGCCGAAAACTCGCCAGTCGCGCCAGAAACAGCTTGCGCTCCCCGGAACGGGAACAGAGCGCCAGTACCGACGCGCTGCGTAAGCTGTCGTCAGCGTTTTTTGGCGCGGTACAGACCGGCGATATGGAAGCCTTGACCCAGCTATTGGTGGAAGACGTTGGCTTTCGGTCCGATGGTGGTGGCAAGGTGTCCGCTGCACGGAGAGTTCTGCGGGGCAGAAATGAGGTGGCCACATTTCTGGTCAAGGTGGTACATGCCTCTACGGCTGCTGAGCCGAGTGGCAGCGTGGCCCTTAAGGAATACTGGTTTAACGGAGCCCCCGGATTTGTGCTCTATATGGGTGGTGAACCTGTGTCGGCGTTTAGTTTTGAGTTACGCGATGGAATGATTAGTGAGATCTACGTGGTTCGGAACCCAGAAAAGTTGAGCGCGTTTCAATGATTCTGTAGGGAATTTATGTAAGGTGGTTTTGACGAAGTGCCTGCGGCCAAACCGCTACCGCAGGCACGATGTGAAGACTCACTGAATGCTGATACGACGACTGGACTCCACAGGAGACTCGTGCTTTGGTACGCTGAGAGTCAGCACGCCGTTGTTGAACTTGGCGCTAATGTCCTTTTCCTGAACATCGTGGCCCAGGTTAAAACTGCGGACAAATTTGCCGTAACGGCGCTCCTGGCGAATGATTCGTCCGTCTTTTTCTTCCTTGTCTTCTTGGTGGCTCTCGGCTTCCAGAGTGAGAATGCCGTGTTCAAGAGTGACATGAACGTCGTCCTTGTCAACTCCGGGCAGTTCAGCGCTAATCACATAGTGGCCTTTCTTTTCCTTGACTTCGATGCGCGGGCTGAATGTTCCACTGACATTGTCATTGAACACTTCGGGTGCCCGGAAGTGGTCGAAGAAATGATCAAAATCAAACAAGGAGTTGCGTGGAATTAAGCTCATACTGACCTCCTTCAGATCTGACTGGGTTCTTGGAGCAGCATCAGTATGACAAACGGATGGGCCAGGTGTATTGAGGTGGATCAAACGATGGGGCAGTGTGACCAGCGACGCCTCATCCGCCGATCTTGCCTGAGATATTATTGGCTACGCTTTTGACCATGCCCCCTGACTCTGACCGGAATTATAGAAGATGAGGCACTTAGACGTCCCCTACTGCAACTCAAAAAAATCCTGTTGGGTATTCTTGATCTCCCGCGCCACCCAGTTCCAGTAGGAATCCCGCGTCTCCTCCTCGGCGACAGCCTCACGCCAGTCCTCCAGCGGGTGGTCGGGATGCTCACCAGTGATGCCAAAGTGCCCCGCCATCAAATCGGCCTGCAGCAAATCATTTGGGCGTGGCTGCCCTTCAAATACCACGGTACCACCTCCATAGGGTGAGACAATCGGTTGACCTGAGCGCAGTGCACCGGCTGGTACGGCAAACTCCAACCGCGAGCGGCGCTCGCGTATCCGTACCATGGCGATACCTTCGTCGCCTTCTCCGTCCGATACGGGGAGCAACCCCTCGCCCATTATTTCGCATTCAACCACGGGTATTCTCTTACTTACGGTATTAGGGCGGTTTTATACCATATTGGTCGTGGATGCGCTCGTATTTGCTTGAGTTCGAAAACCGCCCTGGTTTCGTCTCAACCACATCTATCAGTCATTCCTGATTTTTCCTGATTATCCAGCAGCAGATGATCCCTCTGCTCATATCCTTTTGCTGACGGCAATCAGGCAAATGCTTTAATTGAGATTTATGGCAACACGCCGGCCGAGTTGTTTGACCTGTCAGTGTCGAATGATCACATCGACCGTCCAGGCCAGGAACGACTCTTCTGTTTTAAACTTTTCGATTACGCACAGGACAGGGAAAAGATTGCCCGCGTTCATTGAGGATGACAGGAGTGATTAATTTGGAGTCTCCGCGAGCAGAACAAGTAATTTATCGCCAAGCAGTGTAAGTGGATCGATCCACAGCTGCGAACAGATGGCGCGTATACGACTTCTCTCCACAAATCACTATGTGTTAAAATCCGCCGCAACCACCAAATTCCACATGGCTATATTCTCATATGATCGTGAAAGTAATTGCTGTTCGCCTGAAGTCCATCTATCACGGAAATCCGGGTTTTGAATACCAGGGTGCCAAAGTGCTCAATAGTGGCCTCGAAAAGCGGGACCCCGCCCTGCGTAATATCACTGAAGCCCTCTATGAGCGCGGTGTTGAATACTCCATTGATGACTGCAGTCTGTACTGGTTTCTGATCGAGGATGACAACGACTGTCAGTTTTACTTGGGGCTCAATGAGGTGGAATTGGCTTTTGAAGCGGAATGGTTCGAGTCAGAGAAGGCCCGCATTCGTGGGTTTGCCGGGCAACGCTATTACAGCGCCTGCGAGGATATCGCTCAGGGCTGGTCAATAAAAGATCAAACTCGCCCCATCAGTTATACATTGCCAAGTCGTTCTGCGGCTTAGAAGCCACGAAAATTCTATAACCTACAATGGCGATGATTGTGAAGCATCATCGCCATTTGCTGTTCATCGCGTTAATAATCACAGCGCCAACAACTTTCCTCCAACTCCTCCCAAGAGTCAGCATTTATATCGGTAAAGCCGTACGATTCGCCGGGGACTTGAGAACAAAACTGGAATTGACGCCAGTAACCCCGTCGATACGGGTAATCTGCTCCAACAGCAGTCGTTGGAATTCGTCCATATCCTCAACGATGACCTTAAGCATATAGTCTGCGTCCTGCCCCGTAATCAAGTGGCATTCCAACACTTCCGGCAACTCCAGCACGTGAGATTCAAACAGCTCAAAGCGATCCGGCGTATGTCTATCCATACTGATATGGATAAAAGCCATCAATTTCAGACCCAATGAACGGGCATTGAGCATCGCCCGATAACCATTGATCAACCCGATTTCCTCCAGACGCTTGACTCGACGTAAGCAAGGAGACGGCGATAGTCCGATGCGATCCGCCAGGTCCTGGTTACTCAGACGGGCATCGTTTTGCAGTACCTCTAGGATTTGGCGATCGTAGCGATCCAGTTTTTGAGTGATTTCTGCCATAGAGTTAACGTCAAACCTCAGAAAAATGCTGAACTACAACAATTAAAGCAGATTATTGCCCAATTATTTATTTTTGAGCAATATTCAATGAAAATCAATCCCTTGGAGCAGCAGATTCGCAATCATTGACCCCAACGCCTGCCATACACTTTACAAACATTGGAGTTACCGCTCCGGCCCATCGCCAAAAGGCCTGCATCACCCCGCGGCCCGATTGCGTGACCCGATTCCTACCCGGAATCTTCAATGACGGAAAAGCCCGGTTTACCGGGCTCCCCTTTCCCACCCCACCTGCCACAGGCTATCCACACCATGAGTTTTGACCATCGCAAGTATCAACCCGCCGTCCGTCCCGCCCTTAACAACAGACAATGGCCCAGCCGCACACTCGATGTGGCGCCCGACTGGTGCTCCGTCGACCTGAGAGATGGTAACCAAGCACTGGTGGAACCCATGTCAGTGGAGCAGAAACTGCGTCTGTGGGATTTATTGGTAAAAGTAGGATTTAAGGAAATCGAAGTGGGATTTCCGTCTGCTTCGCAGCCGGACTACGATTTTGTACGTGCTCTGATCGAGGGTGATCGAATCCCCGACGATGTGACGATCCAGGTGCTGGTGCAGTCTCGGGAAGCGTTAATCGCCCGCAGCTTTGAGGCCCTGGCCGGAGCCAAGAGAGCTGTGGTTCACGTGTATAACTCTACCAACCCCACCCAACGGGAAAAGGTATTCGGGCTGGATAAGAAGGGCGTTAAAGACATCGCCATTCAGGGCGCACGTTGGGTTCGCGACTATGCCGCCCAACATCCTCAGACACAATGGTCGTTCCAGTATTCACCTGAAAGTTTCAGCCTGACCGAAACGGACTATGCAGTGGAAGTCTGTGATGCTGTCATTGCTGAATGGCGCGAATCCGGCTGCCCCATGATCATCAACCTGCCGGCAACGGTAGAATGTGCCAGTCCCAATGTGTATGCCGATCAGGTGGAGTACTTTTGTCAGACCAGCCGCTATCGCGAAGAATACAAAGTTTCCCTCCACACCCATAACGATCGCGGATGTGCGGTGGCGGCTGCCGAACTGGGCGTATTGGCAGGTGCCGATCGTGTTGAAGGAACCTTACTGGGTAATGGAGAGCGCACTGGAAACATGGATATTGTGACCATGGCGATGAATCTTTACAGCCAGGGCGTGGATCCATGTTTGAACCTGTCTCAGATGGACGAAATTATCGCCGTCGTCGAGCAATGTACCAACATTCCATTACACCCAAGGCATCCCTATGCCGGAGACTTGGTGTTTACGGCATTTTCCGGAAGTCATCAGGATGCCATTAAGAAATGCATGGCGATACAAGAGCCCAACGAATTGTGGGATGTTGCCTACCTCCCCATTGACCCCGCAGATTTGGGTCGCAGTTACGAAGCCGTCATTCGCATCAACAGTCAGTCAGGCAAGGGAGGCGTCTCTTGGGTATTGGAGAACGACTATAATTTGCAGCTGCCGCGCTGGATGCAGATCGATGCCAGTCGCAAGGTACAGGCCAAAGCAGAGGCGATGGCAGGCGAACTGAGTCCGGAGCAAATCTGGGCGGTGTTCGAACAGTCTTATCTCGCTTGCTCCAGCGATAATGCCCTGTGTAATTTTACGCTCGAACAGGATGCCAGTCAGAATCAGGGCCTGGACTCTCTGACTTTGCACTTCAACTATGGCCGGGAGAATGTCTGTTTACAGGGACGAGGCGCTGGAGCCATCAGCGCGCTCACTAGCGCCTGGCAAACACGCTTTGGCAAACACGTGGAGATTCTCGATTACAGTGAGCATGCGCTGCACACCGGCACGGATTCGCAGGCCATGACCTATGTTCTGGTATCTGTCGATAATCAACGGTATATCGGCGTTGCCCGAAACAAAGACATCGTCGGTGCGTCGCTGCAAGCGGTTATTAATGCGGCCGTGCAGTCGAAGCCATCAATTTCCGCAGGCACAGATCAAACCGAGAAGACCACGGAACCTGCGCTTTAGTGTAGTCCCCTCCTCTACACTTGTGTTTAGGAAGTAACTTTCCCAAACTAGTACCGCTGGAACCAAGAGGAGCACATTACCGTCATGACCCAATCCGATCTTTTTCTGGAATCCGTTAAACAACAATTGCGCGATTTTTATCAGGACTTAAGACACACCTCCAAAGCCAATGAAATCAATAAAGCCCGTATAGAAGGTTATATGCTGGCAGGCGTGCAAATTGGGTTGACCAACAATGAAGCACTCAAGGACATTATGATTAATGTGCACTATGAAGTGTTTGGCAAGAGTATTGAGCAGCGCAGGATCGAGTATGCATTGGAGTATCGCTCAGAGGAGCACTGGGAGATTTATGACAGTCCCTCCTATGAGCGTAAGACCGACTCCGGCGATTAAGCTGGATTTGTATCCGCTAGCCCACGGCACCTTCCTCCTTGCCGGCACTCAGTCGGCGATCCCGGAAGATCTTCTCCGCTGAACGGCCAGCCACATAACCACCCAGACCGATTTGCACCAGGCGCATGAATTCCTTGGCAAATTCATCCTTCAGCTCGATGACACCCAGTGCAAACAGGACAATCAAGCCCACAAACGTCAGCATGGTCAGTGGGCGCCAGTTTCGCTGTATCCACGACTGCCCTGTCGCCTCTGCCTGAATGATCTTACTTTGATTCTCCATGAGTTTGGTTTCGTAATCGATCACCGTAGTGCGGAATTCGGTTTCGATTTTTTTGATCTCCAGATCAAGAGCCTTGATCTTGGCCCTGATTTCCCCCTTTTCTTCAGTGCTGGTATGAACGTCGTCAATGAGTTTGGCTGCTGGAGCAAAAATGTCGCTGATGAAGGCTAACGGGCTCATGAGAAGCTTCCTTGTTAATTCAACAAACTGTGATTAAAAGCGAGACTACTGAACGCTTTGTGATGATCTCTTATCCAGCGGCCGTACTTCTCCTTCTGCCCGCTGCCGTTGTATCGACCCGCGAAAGTTTCAAAATCACTGCTTTTTAGTGCGTTGATCATCGCAGTGTCAAAGAACGCAAACAGGCCTTTGATGTGGGCCTCAATATTCTGGCTGAAATCCGAAAACATGGCCTCTGCTGTTGGGTAACCAATGCGTTGGTAATGAAAACCCATAATCTGCGGTGCCCCCATACTGATGGACATCAAGGCGGCATCGTTGGATAGGGTCCGAGCAAACTCCAATACGCGCCACTCTTCCACTTGGTTACCATGGAATTTCTGCCATGGGTCGTCGCTATCCGGACGCCATTGATGGCCAGTCCAGACTTTGGAGCTGTTATAGACAAAATGACGCTTGAACTGCTGCTGATTGAGTTTGCCCCAATACTTCCAGAATTTGTGGTTTTCAAAGCGGATGATCATTCGATCATTATTACTTGCGCTAAACCCCTCACCAGAACTTTCGACACAGAGCACCGCCACAGCGCTGGCCACATCAATAGTAATCTCCTCGCATAGCGTCTGAAGCAAGGCGCCATATTTGTTCCAGGTTCGCGACACTTTGATGGATACCGAATCACCCGTTAGGGGTAACTGCCGGGCAGGTGCCAGCAAGGTTGGCTCCCTCGGCGAGATATGGGTCGTAACTAAAGAGGGTGAGGGCTCGGGTTCCTGGGGTAATTCTGATCCAAACGATCCGCTTTCAGACTGCGTCTGCTCGGTTATGTAAGTGGAATGCACATACCCCAGTTGGCCATTAAAGAAAATTTGCAGCCACTCACCACTTCGGCCGCGAATGGAAATGCGAGCATTGCGAGATAGTCTCCCGAGGAGGGCCCCATCTCTGTGCGGGGATCCACGAACATTCAAGGCACGTGCCGTTACCATTCCCTGTGTGAGTTTGTCGATACCGTCCAGCTCCACGTGGTCCCTGGCAATAAATGCTACCCGATCATTAAACTCGATTTCGACCCAATCGGGGTGCAACGCGACAACCGTGACAGCTGCAGATTTTGGCAGTTGGCCGATAATGGCGCTTCGAACGCTGGGATCGGACCGGACATTAAGCAGGTTCGCGGTAACTCTGGCGCTGAAGTGACTGTTACCGGTGAATGGCGTTACATAAAGCGAAGAGAGGTAGGCGGGGAAATCCTGATATTTAATTTCGAACCAGTTATCGATCTGCCCGGTTATGGTGATTACCGTTCCCTTCGGTAAAAAACCACGCTTGCTGCTGCTTCCGTCTGGTTTGGATCTGACATTCAGCCGTGTGGCGGTCGTAATACCCAACATGCGCTTATCCCTTTGCGTTTAGTTCTTAATATAGGATTATTTCGGTTTATTCAAGCACCACCTGTCTCGTGCGTTGTCGACAAATCCACAGTTTACGGCCGGCTTGGCATCTGTACAAAATAGCGTAGGAACATTGTGATCATCGCCTCCCGTTGCACGACTGATTCAGAAGGCGGACAAGCATCATATCGAGTGAATGTTTCACGTTAAACATCTCTCGCTGACCACGACTGTTGCAATGGTGTCACTGATGCTCTTAGGTGAAAAAGTGCATTTTTGCACGGAGTGATATTTTATTTTTCTAGTTATTTCAATAGGTTAGCTAAAAACAGCCCCTTTGGCCGGACTCCGGCCAAAGGCCATATGGCTATTTAAGCAGTTTCTCGAGAGCGTTATAGATGGCCTCATATTCACTTTCTGTCAGATCGTACAGATCGATCTTATACTGCCCTTGCACTCGGCGGTTACGGCCAATCTCTGCCCTCAGTGTATCGCCCGATTTGATTTCAATCTTCTTGTTGGCCGTGGGTTTCTCGGTAGCGGTGGCGGGCTTATGCAGGCTCTTGATGGCCTTCACCAGCTCATTGGCCTTGCCAAAAGGCGCTTCTTTCTCCAGCGCTTTGCTCAGCTGTTTCAGCTCCTTGACGGAGAGGCTTTTGATGGACCTTACGATCTGAAGACCAGTACTCACCTTCAACAAGTCAGGTGAAGACAGCAGCTGCACAAGTGCCAGTGGCACCTCCGCCAAAGCGAGATAATCTGATACCGTCTGTCGAGCCATGCCTTCGTTAGCGGCGAGGACATCGTGTGTCCAAGTCGGATTTTCGTCCAATTGTTTCTTAAGGTGTTGGGCCGTTTCCCAAGCGGATATGTCATCGCGGTTTTCGTTTTCCGAGCGCGTCAGATAGTCGGCATCGGCGTCACTAATTCCATGCCCAATCCAGACCCTGAGTTTTGTGTCCGGATGGCTCTGTTTTAACAGCTGCGAGACAAATCGACGACGTGAACCGTCGATGATCTCCACGCGTTTTTCACCATCGACCTCAATCATTCGTGCCAGAACAGGGTCGCGCTGCCCTTCTTTCTCGATGGCGTTCTTCAGCTTAACCACTTTCGGATTGTCTTCCGTCAGCAGCGCCTGAATACGTCGATTGTTCTTGTGGATCAAACAGGAGTCAGGATCCACCGAGGAAGCAACCAGGTCTATGTCTGCCCCCGTTACCGGCAGCCGAATGGACTTTCGCTCTGTCTTTTTGCCTCCAAATGCACCGCTTTTCGGTGCACGGCTTAACGTAGGCGACGCAGTGCTTTTTTCGGTTCGAGGTGTTTTGGTGTTAGCAGTGGCATTGCCCTCCCCGTTACTCTTCTGACCTTCCGAACGCTTAGCCCGGAATTTACTCATGTCTACCTTAGCCATCACACAATCCCTCTTTCTTCCCGCCAGACGCGCTTAGATTCCCAGTGAGGAAACACCGCTTTTTCCAGAATTTCGTTAAAGACCGTACTAAAGTTCGCGATGGCCTTCTTCCGGGCATCCCTGGAAACATTGCAATCTCCCGCATTCACATCAAAAACCGTACGCCTGAAAAAGCTGAGATTACTCACCACCGATTCATGTTTGCGAATCACGGTATCAAGACACTTCACGTTGAAGATTTCACGCACCGCGTTCAAGATTTCTTGCGAACTCACGGTTGCATTGTGCTCCGAGGGCGAATAGCGAGTTGGAAGCACAAACATGTCAGGCAAAGGAACATCATCGCCAAAAGCGTCGTTTAAGATTTCCGCCTGCTGTTTGTAGAGTTTGCAAAACGAGCGAGTGGAAGCGAAATCAGTCGCTTCCGTCGGGACGGGTACAATGGCGGTATCAGAAGCCAGAATAATATTCAGCGGCAAGAGCCCCAGGCTCGGTGTACCGTCCAGGATCACCAGGTCGTAGTTGTACTTAATGGATGAGAGCGCCTCGCGAACCCGAAAAAACACCCCCGCCATTGCAGCCTTGTCTTGGGTAATGCGACTTTCAACCACTTCGTTAGAGAGACTGAACTCGACACCCGCAAGATCCAGACACGCGGGGATAATGTCCATATTCGGCAGATGAGTCTTACGAACCACCGCCTCGACGTTCTCCAGCGGATGATCGACATCCTCAATAATGTAAGGCGCCAAGGAGCTTTCGTAGGAAGAATCCACATCGGGGAATAACCCCGTATTCAAGGTCAGGGATGCCTGTGGGTCCAAGTCAACCAGCAATACACGATACCCCAGATTGGCGTAGTAGGAGCCCGCGTAGAGTGCCGTCGTACTTTTATAACACCCTCCCTTGAAGTTAATAAAACTGAGAATCTGGGGCTCGTCGTCTGACTGACGACAAGGGCTGGTCCCAAAGTAATCCTGCATGGTAAGGACCTGCCCCAAGGTGGCGCCTAAACGCCGATTGTTCTCATTAAGATCCGGTGGCGGCAAACGCCCCTCTTTCTCAGCGGTATGGATCGTCGCCAATGCCGTAACGCCGACGACCTCTACCAATTCATTGCCTTTGTATCGACGCGGTTCAACAAACTCATTGGCGAACTCTTGTTGGCCTTCCAGGTAGTCACCACACGCATCGATCCAGCGATCCACTTCTTCAATTTTTTGAAGATTATCGAGAGCCATTTAATAAAATCCTCTAGGAAAAGCCAGAATTTAAATATTTTAGAGATTTTGCCTGGAATTTATTAAATTGCAAGGAAAAGGGCGGCGCGGCGCGTATAAGTCTACCTGACTGCCTCAACTGCCTGATTTCATTGGCAAGAAAAGGCCAAAAAGGCAGTTTTTCCATGAGTTCAGCCACATTTCAGCAGTGAGATCCCTCAGAAGGCAAGTTACTTATAAAAAACGCAGGTAACTTATTAAACTATGCAAGTTACTTTCAAAAAAGGCAGGTTACTTATAAATGTACGCAGGTGACTTTCATGCAAATGCGAGTAACTTATGCAAAAGGGCAGGTTACCTATTATTTACGCAGGTAACTTATCGTACCCTTACCATAACCTAATGATTCTAAAGAAATATTCTGGTTTTACTGCGGCTTATTCAGATTTACTCTGGTTTATTCTTACTACTCTGTATTTTCTCTCTTGATCAATATCTTTGGGAATCCCCTAAAGGGCAGCAACGCATCTAGATATACCCATAAGTACAACCTCAAAAGACTTGATCCAACAGTGGCTAACTGATAAGTTCATCCTCACAACCAAAAGTACATCCTCAAAAGCCATGCCGCGACCAACAGCTCTCTACGAAATTCAGCCACAAGTGTCTCAATCTGTGCACGAGCTACTCTCTATACCACAAGGTTCAGGGCTGAAAGAGTTTGTTGTTGCCATGATCAATGGCTCAGTAGCGCTAAATAAAAGGGTTCTTAACCGAGAAGAATTAAACCAATCGCTGCAATCGCACGTTGTTCCAGGCAGCGGGGGTGAGTCCAGCAAAGGTCTGTCGACGGCCAACAGTATGATCAGCCGTAGAGTGCAAGAACTCGAAAGTGTCGGCTCCATGCGAATTTATCCCGAATACAGAGAAATTGCAGGAAAACGCCGAAAGTGCACCGTACACCAGCTCAACAACCTCAGCGGCGTTTTAGCTCACTTACAGGCAGCCGCCAACAAATCACCGTCGCCGCAGGGGCGACCGAAACTCAACGATTTGGTGGTGTATTCAGAGTTTCTAGAAGGTAAAGGCATCACACGGTTGGAAGGGGAGGGCGATGTTGTACCTTACACCGAAGGGGCCTTCGGCATTCTCGAAGCGGCAGCCCGCTCAAGAGCCGATAAAGAGAAGTTGATCAACTGTCGCTATTTCATCAAGAAAAACGATTACGTCGATATCACCACGGCCACCTCCACCAAGGAAGGGGCTGGCATCATGTACAGTTCCGATCAGCGTGTGATTCAAGCGCTTAACGGGATGTTAAAACAAGCCAATGACGATAAACAATCAGACTTGTTCAATGATCCCGCTCCAGCGAAGATGATCAACGAATACTGTTTTTTTGATATCTATGAATTAACTCGAGAAATAGGACTGGTCTCTAACGTTAAGGAAAACCGTGACAATGTATTGCGGATGGTTGAGCGCCTTAAGGACACGCAATTCAGTGTCGATGCCACGCAGTCGGAATACTGGCGACAACGTTATATGCCCGACAGCCGGTTCACCAAAGGTGACTATAGCTACATCACCGAGTTTTATTCCGCTGAAGACTGGTATGAAAGGGTGGATGAGGATGGGCAAACCACACAGCTGATGGAAGAGCGCTACTTTGTCGTTAAGTTTCATCCTCTCATCTTTAATGCCATGACCTCTCCGCAGTTGGCTTTTATTTCACACGATTCTCTAAAGCGAGAGCGTCTGGATCTGGTTCACCGTCTGAACAACTGGGTTAAACCGACGGTTGGTGTTCGAGACAAAGGTTATGGTCGCGACCATCATCGCTATACACTGGATATTTTCCACCAACGGGTGCGGCCGTCTTCCAGGCTGGACAACTTTGAGCGCCAGTTTTATAACGTAGCGAGACGGCAAGATGAGATGGAAGATCAGGAACCACACGCTGAGTCGGTGCGTTTCCAATACGATGAAAAGGGCAAGCTCATTCCCAACGGCGTGTTCTGGTTGAACGGATACTACTATCAGCTCGAACTCAACAAGGAACTGGCGGAAGAAATTTATCGCAAGACCCGCACCCTCAAAAAGCGGCGACTAAAAACCTACCCAGTGATTACCATCTGGCGTGACCGGCACGATGAGATTGTTGGGGACAACAGCGCTCACAACCTGGCACTGCGTCGGCAAATGCAAGCACTGCTGGAGCCGGAGGAGTGAAGCCTCAATGCAGGGTTGACGGATCAACCTGGACACCAACATCAGAAACATTGTTAGTGCTGAAACAAGTCGGTTACTCGACAGAATTTATAAACAATGCGCTCAAGCAATACCAACAATTTCATGGACTGCAAGATCAAAGTGACCGTGCTTTCGTAGCCTATTTACGTTCGTCCGACGTTGAGCAGTCCTACCAGTCGGAAGAGGGGGTCCGAATCAGCACTCAGTGGTATCCCTCACAAAGCGAAATGCAAACACTCCTGAATGCAGGTTATTGGCAAGAACTGATCGACAACCAGTTGGCCCCATTCCTATTTGGCGAGTACCATTCCCCCGATGTGGTTCTCTCTCAATTCTCTCTGTTTCGAGCGTTCTTACGCCGGCGGATTCCCTTGGAAGGGCTCGATATCAACTCTTGGTACCCTTCGAAGGTGTTAAGAGGGGTGGTTTCCACCGAATTGATGGTGGAGCACAGTGACTACCCCGTATTTTTCGAAGCGTTTCAACGGGCATTTCGAGCGAGTGAAGCGGGCTCGCGGCTGATTCCCAAGTACTTTTATAATTTCATTCGTAAAAACCAGCGATCCATCTTGACGGTTAAATAGTTTGCTACTGTTCTGCGGTATCGTTGGCAGTCTCCATCTATGGCGGACACTTCGGACACTTTTAGCGGACACATTGTTGTGCATCGCCCGTTTTCCAGCAATAAAATCTCTATAAAAATCATTGCGTTATCTCAATAAGGGGATAATGGCACGGTCCTTGTTATACAGATGGCATATGCTGTTAATGCTGAGCTGATATGACCACCATGATTCGAGATACCTCCGGCCAGGACACCTTGATAACGCCGCGATCCGTCTACGCCTCCCGCGCCAAAAAAGGAGGTGCTGCTATGCTGGCGATTGCGTTTATGGGCTATATGCTCTGGCAACACTTGGTCATTGCCAGCGCGGACCGTGTCATTTCTGGCGATGTTCTGCGGTTTGCAAACGTCGAACGTGGCGATCTGGTTCGGGAGCTGGTTGCCCAGGGCTACGTGATAGCGGCCAGCAGTCCGACCTTGTTCGCTCAGGAGTCGGGTATCGTACAGCTACAAGTGAAAGCGGGTGATGTGGTCAAACAAGGGGAGGTGATTGCCCGGATCATCAGTCCCGCACTGCACGAAAACCTGGCGCAGCAGCAGGCCGTTCTTAAACGCCTGCACATGCAACATCGCGGTGTCCAGATCGACAACAAACGCCGAAAACTGGAGCTGCAACAAAACCAAGACCTCGCCCGCGTGAATCTGAAAGCCATGCGTCGGGAAAAACGACGGGCAGACGAGGCCGTTGCTCTGGCGTTGATCAGCAATCTCGATCACGAAGAAGCCGGCGACAATCTGGCACGGGCCGAGCTTGTTTATCAACAGGCGCGACAAAACAACGGTCTGGAAAAAGAGAGTCTGGACTTCCAGGACGCCAGCCTGGTATTGGAGATCGAAAGCCAGCAGCTGGCGGTAGACGCACTGCGGCGGCGGGTCAAGGAGCTGTCAATCCGCTCGCCCGTCAATGGGTTGATTGGGCGGGTGGCTGTTGAACAGCGTCAGGCCGTTACCGTTAATCAAGCGTTGATGACGGTGGTGGACCAGAACGCCTTTGAGATAGAGGCTCGTGTTTCCGAGAGCTACGCTCACGACCTAGAAGCGGGAATGCAAGCCAGGGTTTCCGTTGGTGCCACGCAATATGCTGCTCGCTTGACGGCTATCTCTCCGCAGGTGACCAACAGTGAAGTGGTTACCCGAATTCAATTTCTGCAACCGCCACCCGAGCCACTACGCCAAAACCAGCGACTCAGCGTCAGCATATATTTGCAAAAAATCGAAAACACCTTAAAGGTGAGTCGAGGTTCGTTCTTCGATAACTTTCGCGGAGAGGTCTTCCGGGTACGGGGTGCAACGGCTGAGCGGGTCAACATACAAACGGGAAGCCGCAATTTGCGGGAGCTGGAGATTGTCAATGGGCTCGAAGAGGGTGACACCATCATTATATCGGCTCTAGATTACGTCAACGACGACCAACAACTGATAATCAGCGACTAGGGGAATGACCTATGTTATCGATGAAGTCTGTCAAAAAAATTTATCGCAGCGAATTGATTGAAACCCACGCTTTGCGTGACTTTGACTTGCAAGTAGAGGATGGAGAATTTGTCTCCGTCACCGGCCCCTCCGGTTCGGGTAAAACCACATTACTCAGCATCGCCGGGCTACTCGAAACCTTTGATGGCGGTGAGTACCACCTCGACGGAGAAAACGTCGGCACACTGAACGACCGCGCCCGCTCCAGGATTCGCAACCAAAAAGTCGGTTTTATCTTTCAGGGGTTTAATTTGATCTCCGACCTGAATCTCTATGACAACGTCGATGTGCCCTTGCGTTATCGCGGCATGCCCGCGGCACAGAGGAAGCAAAGAATCACCCAAGCACTGGAACGAGTGGGCTTGGCCGCGAGGGCCAGACAGGTGCCTGCACAATTGTCGGGTGGTCAGCAGCAACGGGTTGCCATCGCCCGCGCGCTGGCCGGCGAGCCAAGGTTCCTGCTGGCCGACGAACCGACGGGGAATCTGGATTCGCTGATGGCACGCCAAGTGATGCAAATGCTGGAAGATATTAATCGCGAGGGTATGACGATCATTATGGTCACTCACGATCCCGATTTGGCGCGTCGGGCGCAGCGGAACATTCAGATTGTCGACGGCCAGGTTACGGACTTCAAAATGTACCAGGGCCACAGCGATGCCATCGCATCAATTTCCGAGCCGGCCTAGGAGGCTAACCATGTTCTTCTACTATACGCAATTGGCGTGGATCAGCCTCAAACGTACCCCCTGGCTTTCCGCCATGATGGTGTTGGCGGTTGCCATGGGTATTGCTGCCAATCTCACCATGCTGACTATCTATTCCGTAATGTCCAATAACCCCATGGCGCACAAAAACGATCGTATTGCCGCAATACAGCTCAACAGTTGGGGCCACCAGGAAGGCTATTGGGACAATAACGGAATACCGGTTTCACTAACCTACATGGACGCAAAGGCAGTTTACGATGCCGAGGTTGCCGAACAGGTTGTGCTCACGGCGAATACCGGTGTCAACGTAAAATCGCCAGACCTGCAGCTGCCCGCCTCGGTGGAAGAAACCCGCTTGGTCACGCGAGACTTTTTTACTATGTTTGATGCTGTCTTTCTCTATGGCAGCGCCTGGCCCAAAGAGGAGGACGCTAACGGCGAGCGAGTTGTGGTGTTGTCGGAAGCCATCAATGACAAACTGTTTCTGGGCAATGATTCCGTTGGCAAGTTCGTATTGTTGGACGGTCAGCCCTATACCATTGTCGGTGTGGTGCAAGACCGCTGGCATCCGACGCCGTCGATATACGATTTGCACGGCAATCCATTCCGAGAAGCTCCCAAACTGTACCTGCCTTTTTTCAGCGTAACCAAACGGGAGTTTCCCAACTGGGGCAATATGTCCGGCTGGAAGCACGAAGAAATCCGTACCCGGCAGGATTTTCTCGCCAGCGAAATCGTATGGATTTACGCCTGGGCCGGCTTTTCTTCTGCTCAAAACAAAGCCGAATTCGAAACGTTCATAGGCAACTACATCGCACAACAACAGCAACTGGGACGATATCGGATGTTTCAGGACTATCACTTGCAATCGCCCCGGCAGTGGTTGGAAATCTACAAGGTGGTTACTGACGATGATCGAATGCTCTTGGGGTTCTCCTTTGCCTTTTTGTCGGTATGCCTGATGAATACAGCGGTTCTGTTGCTGGCCAAGTTTATTCGCAATGCCCCCGAAGCGGGGTTACGACGGGCATTGGGTGCCGACAGGGGATCCATCTTCCTGCAACATATGACCGAGGCCATGTTGGTTTCCTGTGTCGGAGCGGTACTTGGCCTGGCGTTTTCTGCACTGAGCCTGGAAGGTATTCGCATGATGTACCAGAGTTACGATGAGGTGGCGACCGTGCACCTTCAAACCTATGGCTTTGCAGTTGTACTGGCCCTGGCCACGGGGGTGCTTTGTGGATTCCTGCCGGCGTTAAAGATCGGTCGCACGGCACCCGCGTTGTATCTAAAGGCAGATTGAGTCACAACACGCCGCAAGGCAGGAGAAGACTATGTTAGAACTGGGCCCCATACTAAAAAGCCTGGTGCGTAAACCGGCCGCTCCGGTATTGATCATACTGCAGCTGGCACTGAGCATTGCGATCATCAGCAACGCCATGTCTTATACCTATCAACGCTATGACTATATTACCCGCGACCCGGGGATTGACCTCGACGGGTTGATCAGAATCTGGGTTAAACAGGAACATGATGGGGGCAGCCTGAATGAAACCATAGCAACGGATGTCGAATTTTTGTTGTCTCAAAACAGCGTGGAATCCGCTATTGCCATCTCCGGCGTGCCCATGTCGAGTAGCGGTGGCACCTCCGGTTTCAGCAATGAACCCTTGCATGAGGGCAAACGCCCCCCGACCGCAGCATCGTCAGAGGCATCGGTCATCCGCTTGACGGAGAGCGGCCTGCAAACGCTGGGAGCGAGGCTGATACAGGGGCGAGACTTTCATCCCGAGGAGTATCTGCGCTTCGATCGAATGGCTTGGCCCACCGGTGGCTCCGTGATTATTACCCAAGCGTTGGCTGAACGCCTGTTTCCGGGTGTAGACAATGTGTTAGGAAAAACCGTCTATGAAGGTGAGTCGGGAGCCTACCAAGTGGTCGGGGTGATCGAGAACATGTTCGGCCATTTTCTCAATTGGCAGTTCCCGCACAATGTTCTGATCTATCCCCATCTGGAAATGAAAGATTCAGTGCATTATCTGGTCAGGGTCAATGAACACAACGAGGAAGCGTTGATGGAAGACTTGACCGCAAAGCTGCGTAATCTCAACAGCCGTCGCATCGTTGACAATGGCAAGACCATGCACGCCATAGCCAGAAACGCCTACGCCGCTGATTATGCGATGATCACACTGCTGTCGGTAGTATTGGCAATGATTACCGTGGTCAATGCCTTGGGTGTGTTGGGTTTAACCAGTTTTTGGGTTAATCAGCGCCGCCGGCAGATTGGTATTCGCCGGGCATTGGGGGCAACGCGCACCGCGGTGATGCGCTACTTTTTGGTAGAGAATACTTTGTTGGTGGGCTGCTCGGCATGCCTTGGAACAGTGGTTGCATTTTATTCCAGCGCCTATATGGTTAAGTCTTACGGATTTGAACCGCTACCCTGGGGGTACATCCCCGTGGCTGCTATGTTCATCTTGTTGATTACATTAACAGCGGCCTTTTTTCCAGTCAGAAAGGCGTCACGGATTCCTCCCAGGGAGGCCATCACCGGATAACCCATGTCCAAGGTTCTGATTATAGACGACAACCCCTCTATTGGCAGTGCGCTGCAAATGCTCCTGACCCTGCAGGGCATCGACAACGACTACTGTGTCTCGCCGACCGAGGGGTTGGAGCGAATCGATAACGATGCGAGCATCTCTCTGGTCATTCAAGACATGAACTTCAGCGAGGGAGAGAATTCCGGTCGGCAGGGGCGGGAGCTGTTCTCCAAAATCAGGCAGCGGCGTCAAGATCTGCCCATTATTCTGATTACGGCCTGGACTCAACTGGAAATGGCGGTTGAGTTAATTAAGGAAGGCGCAGCCGACTATATCGCCAAACCCTGGGACGACGCCAAACTGATTGCCACCATCAACAACCTGATGGCGCTGGAAAGCTTGCAACGTGAGCAAATGCAGCGAGCGAATGCACAGCAGCTGGCACAGCAGGATCTCCGCCAACAATATGATCTGTGTGGACTGATTTACCAAAGCGAACAGATGCAGAGCCTTGTCGAGCTCGCTGTTAAAGTCGCTCGTTCCGACGTACCCGTTTTGATTACAGGGCCCAATGGATCGGGTAAAGAAAAAATTGCTGAAGTTATCCAGGCCAATTCTCAGATCAGCGACGGTCCATTTGTCAGAGTCAACGCCGGTGCCTTACCCGATGAACTGCTGGAGGCGGAGTTGTTTGGTGCTGAGCCCGGTGCTTATACCGGTTTAACCAAAACCCGTGTGGGCCGCTTTGAAAGCGCCGATGGCGGCACCTTGTTTCTGGATGAAATTGGTAATATGTCGGCTAGCGGCCAGGCAAAACTGCTGCGGGTGTTACAGAGCGGCGAGTTTGAGCGCCTGGGCTCCAGCCAGCCGAGGCGATGCACAGTGCGTCTGATCAGTGCAACGAATACTGATTTGCCCGATGCGATTCGTGATGGAGCGTTTCGAGAGGATCTGTTTTATCGGCTCAATGTCATTGAGCTCAGGCTGCCCCCCCTCGCCGAGCGCCAAGACGACATCCTTCCTTTGCTGCACCGTTTTCTGGGGGGACAGAAAAACCTGTCGCCCTCAGCCGTCGACAGACTGTTGCAGTACCCATGGCCCGGTAACGTCAGACAACTGGAAAATGCCTGTAAAAGAGCGCTGCTGGTCTCCGGAGCTGACATACTGGAGGCTGACGATTTCGGCCTGGACTTGGAAGCAGGCGCTCAATCGTCGATGCAGTCGCGTATGCAAGTGGAGCCGACACGGCAAATGATAGAATACGTACTACAGATCAATTGCGGAGTCATTGCCCAGGCCGCTCGCCAGTTGGGCATGTCCAGGCAGGCGCTGTATCGGCGCATGGACAAGTACGGAATCTCCTACCAGAAGTCTTCCAGTGAGCAATAAGTCAGGTCCTCTGTTATGCAACTGACCCCGCGCGACATTCAGTCGGTCATAGGCCTCTGGCTAACCACTCTCATAACGGCACTGACGTTCTACAGCATTGGTGCCAGACTGGGTTTCGAGTGGTTGGGGCTGGCCGCCGCTGTGATCGTTTCTCTGTTGCTCAGCTTTATCCTCCATCGGTGGCACAGCCGCCATGACAGAACCCGCCTGGAGGCATTGCACAACGGTCTGCATAATCTGTTGGACAACGATTTCAGCGTAAGCCTGGCAAAATCCGATCGCGACCAGATCGACGATATACTGGGTGTTTACAACACCGTTACGGAAAAGCTGCGTAAGGAACGTCAAACCATTTACCAGCGTGAACTGTTGTTGGACACGGTGATTCAGAACACCTCCCTCTCGCTGATACTCACTGATCACAACGGCACGATTGTTTACTCCAATGCCATGGCTCGGCATATTGTCAATGCTGGCAAAGCCATTACAGGTTTGAAGCTGGGGCCATTGCTGGACGTAATACCTCCGATCGTCGGCGAATTGATCCGCAGTGGTCAGGACGGATTGTTCACATTGGAGGACAATGGCGTACAGGAAACCTATCATCTGAGTCACGGTCGCTTTGTACTCAACTCACTTGAACATCGACTTCTGCTGATCAAAAAGCTCACCCGCGAACTTCAGCGTCAAGAGCTCAATACCTGGAAGAAGGTGATCCGTGTTATCAGTCATGAACTCAACAACTCACTCGCTCCTATCTCTTCCATGGCCCATTCGGGCAAGGTTGCCATCGAAAAGCAGCGTTATGAATACCTCAGGGAGATACTGGATACCATCTCGGAACGCAGTGAACACCTGAGCCGATTTGTGAGCAGTTATGCCAATGTGGTCAAGCTGCCCAAGCCTGATCGGCAACTCGTACCATGGTCAGAGCTCTTTGAGTCTCTGAAGAGAATTTCGCATTTTGAACTCGATGAAACGGCGTTACCGTCGACGCCAGGCTACTTTGATGCCACGCAGATTCAGCAAGTCCTGGTGAATCTGCTTAAAAATGCCAAGGAATCAGGTTCTCCCGACAGCGATGTCAGAATAAAGGTTTGGCATTCAGAGGAGCACTCACATATTTCGGTTTCCGACAGAGGCAGCGGCATGAACTCGGAGGTCATGTCTCAGGCACTGGTGCCTTTCTATACTACTAAGAAAGAAGGCAGTGGTATCGGGTTGCCGCTATGTCGGGAGATTATTGATCTTCACGATGGCAGCTTCCGACTGGAGAACCGGGAGGAGGGTGGGCTTAGGGTATTAATCAGCCTGCCTTTGATGAATAGGATCAGTGCAAGTCAATGGGAGCGCGCAGGAGCGCCCCATCGTCACCTGTAAATTTGCTAAGCATCTCTTAGTTCTTCCGCCGAACTTTGTCATCCAGAGTGTATTTTTTCTTCAAAGAACAGCCTGTCTCGGCTACCCTATAGGCCCCGGTCCAGTAGCTACAACGGAATGAACAGCGTATCCCCTTTTACCAAACGATTAAAACAAGCACGAACCCATGCCGGCCTGTCTCAGCGTGAGCTGGGGATCCGAGCAGGCATTGATGCGTTGTCAGCCAGTGCCCGTATGAATCAATACGAAAAGGGAGTTCACTCACCGGACTATGAGATCGCACAAAGCATTGCTCAAGAACTCAACGTGCCGACGTGTTACTTGTTCTGCGAAGAAGACGACGTGGCGGATATGCTCGTGGCCTATCACCGAGGTGATGCCGAACAAAGACAAGCGGCGCTGGATAGCTTGCATGTGAGGAGGGCGGCGGAGGATTCAGCGCAATATAATGCAGACTGATTCCGACGTCAGTCTGGCGAAAACGCCCCTCGTCATCTTCCGACACTTCCTTGAAAGGCAGGCATCCCTTGAGGGCTACAGAAAAGATGACGGGTGCCCGCCGAGCGAGTACTCCTCTACCAGGTGACGCGCGTGGATATACAAAACTGAGCGACCCATCATCATCAAGGTCTGAAAATTCCTCGGTATGGAGGCTGTGAAGACCGCTAATGGGGCTTGTATTTGGACCGCTTTCTGAGCCCAAGAAGCCTTGCTGTTTTTTTCTTCTTTGGTCTCCCTCTGCCTACAGCACCTTCCTTCGATCCGAGAAGCTTCAGAAATACTGCCGTATTCTGGGGCTGTACTCGAACGATGGTTTCCACTTTGAATGTGATGTTCGATGTTGATACTGAAAGGGGGGTGACAATAATGTCGTCGCCGATGTGAATTGCTTCACCGACTTTACAATCGATAAATACCATAGACACAGTCCTTATGTTTACAATGGCTGGTTTGAATGTGCACATCATCCCTCTGTGCGGTTTCGAGTATAAAAACGGGATTTGAGAAAATCCATACTTTTTCCTGAAATAAAGTAAGAAACTTATCTAACATGCTTACTTGGGCGCCACTAAGCACCTGCTTTCCTGGTAACGGGAACGGAAGAAGAGGGCACAAGTGGATTCGTCGGTATCCGGTTTTTCATATTTGAGCATATTTTATACTGCCGGCTATAAAGGTGAGTTGATTTTATGCTTGGCCAGAAGCCTGCAACTTTCAATTTGCCGTCTGAACTACGGCCAAAGCTATTGAGGATCTGTTTGCGTCGTGTGAATGTGAGGGGGTAGAACTGTGGGTCAAGCCATTGCGACGGAGCCTAACAATATGCCAAATCACTTAGGTTCACCGTTGGTGGATTCCCGTTTGGTTTTCCTAATACGCCCTGCAATCCAATAGATGATCGAGGCGATTGCGAATCCTGGGATCACTCCGGATAGCGCGTGCCCCATATGAAACATCCCCGAATAAATCGGCTCCACCTGATCTCCCATCACCCGATACTGCCACCAGGCTGGGTAATCCATATCAGAATATTGGCACTTCACGATGGGATGCCCATTCTCATCGAAGCTCACTTGGTAGTGAATAAAGAACTCCGCTCCTGGGTCGTTGTTATCCTCATACCAATATTCTCCATCGCCTTCGGGCAGCTGCAGATGATATTCAGAATGATTGGATAGATAGTCTGCATATTGCCCCAGGGGCACGCTGGTGAGTTCACCAGTCTTGGTATGACGGAGCAGCACGCGGAATATTGGATAGGGCGTTTCACCGGCACGGATGTCTCTGGTGTCGAGCTGACTCAAGATCTGGCTGGATACCACCGAGATTGAAGTACAGCTGACGGGAAAGAACCAGACTGATGATAAGAGAACAAGAATGAGTCGCGAAATGCGACGTTTCCCGTTAGACACAGCCGCCGCCCCCGGAACTTCCGCTGCCGGTCATACAGGGGGGCGCCTGTAGGGTCTCGACCTCATATCCCTTTTGGTCGGCTTCCCACTGATAGTCGTCACTGGGCATAGGCACTCCTATCGTTGACCCGTATTAATAGTGGCTCCACCCCTATGCTTGAGCACGCAAAAAACGCGCTACCGAGGCTTTGGGTTTTTGGGACACTTCCTGCATCAACCCAAACGAGACAGGAGCGATGCTGTATTGCTCCTTGATATCTTCCAGCATCAACAACCACAACCTGGCCGTCATCTCGGAATCGGCTAAAGCCCGGTGAAACACCCCATCATTGGGGATATTTTTATAATCCACCAGTACACCCAGTTTATGGCTGGGGGCTTCCTGGTACAGCCGCCTGGCAATCAACATGGAACAGGCGAAGCCGCCCCCATAATCCCGCTGGATAAACCCCAACTCGGCATCCAAAAAGCGGCGGTCAAAGGAGGCGTTGTGAGCGACCAGGTTATGGTCTCCAATAAAGTCCGCAAATTGTGCCATCACCTCTTCACACGGCGGTGCAGATTCCAGCATTTCTTGGGTAATGCCGGTGTAATTTTCAATAAAACCACTAATGCGAAAGCCAGGATTCATCAGCTGTTGAAAGCGGTCGGTTATTTGCCCGTGCTCAATCAGTACCGCTCCGATTTCAATCGCACGATCCCCTTGTGTGGGTGACAGCCCGGTGGTTTCAAAGTCGAGGACCACAACGGAGTCTGCCCCGTCCAAAACTGGGCTGGTTTTCTGCAAAGATCTGGTCATTCTTCTGCCAAAGTAAAAGTGGGGATTTTACCAAGAAGGTAAGGATGACGACAGCCTCCAATCTGCTGCTATAGGTGAACAAGCCTACCGCTGCATCAACGTTAATCGGCAGGCTCAATTCAAAGCAATGGACCATCCGGGGGATTTCTACATCGCTTGCGGTAGTGCCTGTTCAATGCTGCCCATGACTACGGACTCATCGCTGTCGTAGGCAACGTAGGTGTATTGAACCAGATGCTGAGGTCCGATGTTTTCATCGGTGGAGCTTCCACCCCAGAACCCGGTACCCACAGCGCCCGTTGGGCAAAGGTTGGTTGTCATTCCAGCCGACCCCGTCATGCCCGGTGTGTTTACGGCGAGGCGACAGACAGGCAATGCCATACTGTAGTTGGCGACAACCTTCGGGTCTTCGCAATGGATCACAGCGGAATGTCCCTTGCCCATAAGATCCAACATGTCCAGGGCGCTGGCGATGCCCTCTGCCGCTCCACCATCGATGCGGTAAAAACCCAGAACGGGAAACATCTTCTCCTTACTAACGGGTTCGTCCATACCAATATGGTCGATTTCAAAGACGATTGACAGGGCGTTATCAGGAACATTGACACCCGCTTGATAGCCGATCCATTGGGGACTCTTACCCAGAGCGGCCGGATTGGAGACACCATTAGGAAATAAGAACTCCCTCAGTTTTTCGTTACTTTCGCCCTCAGCGAACCAGCCTCCGTTGTCGGCGATAACGCGTTTTAGTGCTTCACTAATTGACCTGTCAGCGATCACCACTGACTCGCAAGTACAAGGCAGAGAATTATCGAAGCTATTCCCAATCACCGCCGACGATCCAGCGCGTTTAATGTCGGCTGATTCATGTACGTAGCAGGGAACGTTGGCCGGTCCCACGCCTACCGCAGGGTTTCCAGAGCTGTAGGCAGCATGAACCAAGTCCGGACCACCCGTTGCCATAATCAGGCTGGTTCGAGGCGAGCGCATCATCTGCCCCACCATCTCTATGCTAGGGACTCGAAGAATCTGAATGCAACCCTTGGGGGCGCCGGCTTGTTCAGCGACTTCCGCCAAAAAGTCAGCCGCATCCACACAACATTCCTTGGCGGCGGGGTGCGGGCACAAAATGACGGAATTTCTCGCAATCAAGTTAGCGATCACCTTGAAATTAACCGTCATAATGGGGTTGGTACAGGGCATGGGAGCGATCACAACACCGGCAGGCTTGGGAATTGCGATCATCTTCTTGACTTGATCTATCTTTGGCGACACATAATCCGCCAGGTTATAGTTTTCAACCAAGCCGGTTGAGGTTGCGATGTTTTTTGCGGTTTTGGCATCGACGCTGCCATAGCCGGTTTCGCGAACCGCCCATCGCGCATAGTATTCAGCCTTATCAGCCGCAGCGTTGGCCACCGCATGTACAATGGCCTCCACTTGCGTCAAGGTGTACTTGGAAAATTGCTCCGCAGCGTTTTCAGCTACGCGGTATAACTCATCAATCGTTTGAACTTCACTGGACATGATGCCCCCTTCTGGATAGTTGGTCTTTGATTGCAGCGCGCAATAACAAGCAAAAAGAGAAGAGCCCAAAGCCGGGCTCTTCGAAATCGCGAACGGCTTGACAACAAACGCTGGAGCAGTTCGCACCACTGAGCAAAAGCTAGAAGCTGCGTCTCAAGGTCGCACCGTAGGTTCTAGGCTCGCCAAAGTTCGCTTCACGGAAGCCCGCGTAGATATTGTCGTCTCCGCTGACGATATACTCTTCATCGGTCAGGTTTTTACCCCAGATCACAAAACTCCATTCGCCGGTATCCGACATAAACGCCATTTGAGCATTGGTGATGCCATAAGGTGATTGCTTCAGCACCGTGGAATTCAGATCGTCGTTCCACACCGTGCTGTAGTGAGAGTAATCCGCGCGCAACGCAAGTTCGCCGTTTAAAGACGGCACAGGAATGGTGTAATCAAACGAGGCGGTGTAACTCCACTCTGGTGTGTTAGTCAGCTGATCGGTGGGCTGAATAAATCCATCGGGAGACACCAGAGGCGACACTTCAGAAATATGCGTGAAGCGATGATTGAGATAAGCAACGGTGAAGTTTACCATCAAGTTATCAGTGGGCAGCGCGGTCACTTCCAATTCGAAACCATCGATCTCAGAGTCCCCGATATTCTGTGTGCCCGGTGCAATGAACTCGATCTGTGTTCCTTGAATGCCTTCGTACTCAGATAGGAAAGCTGCGGCGTTGACACGAAGTCGACGGTCGAAACCTTCGTACTTTATACCGATTTCATTGGTTGACAGTTCTTCCGGGTCGAATTGCAGGACATCATTTCGGGGGACCAGAGTCCGAGAACTGAAACCGCCGCCCTTAAATCCTTCTTTGTATGAGTAGTAAAGAAGCAGCTCTTCAGTAACCTGGTAATCAATACTGAAGCTGGGAGAGACATCATCGTATTTGTCTTCGATATAGGTAATTTGGTTCCCGTTTTCATCAACCAGATTAGGCACCAGGGTTTCGGGTCGATCAAACGATTCCACCAAACCAAACTCAGGGCTCATGGTTTTTTCATCTTCGGTCCACCTTAGACCGAAGGTAATATTGAAATCATCCAAAAAAGTGTAAGTTGCCTGGGCAAATGCAGCGACGCTGGTGTTTTCCACCGTAGCCTTCAAGAGCAGGTGACCGGTCGGCAGTTCGCAACTGTAGGGATCCGTTGCATCCTCTTTGAAATAGTAGAGACCCGCCAACCACTTCAAGTTCTCCGAGTTCCCAGACAGTTGCAGCTCCTGAGAGTATTGTTCGTGTTCAAAATCGGTAAAGCAGTGAACGATCGTTAGCGGAGAGCCGTCTGCGTCTCGATTAAGCGTAGCTTCAACTTCCCGGAATGAGGTAATGGACTTTAGCGAAATGCTGTCATTGAGATCCCACTCCACCGTTGTTGAAAAGCCGGTTGTGTCCACGTCGGTGCCGTTAACGCCGGTGCGGAAGGATTCTCTGGCGGGGTTATCGGGTATCCAGCGATCATCGTAAAATACTCCGGTGCCGTATCCGGGGATGTCAGTAGTGGCGGCCTGAGTGGTGTTATAAACAAGGTTAAGAATGCCGTGATTTGCACTGAATTCACTGTCCTCTCTTCCGGGGGCCCGGTTAAAGAAACCATCCACTTCATCGAATGAGGGGTCGTTTGCGTTCTTTCCGACCCCAAGAAGTGTTGACGCAGCAGATGCCTCACGCACTCTGGAGGCATCTGCAGTCACGTAGAAAGTCAGCTCGTCAGTTGGCGTGTAGAGTACAGCCAAACGCGCCGCTCCTTCGTTGTCATCTCCGGGAGTCTTCTGGCTGCGATGGTTTTCAGTGCCGTTGCCAGCTTCCGAATTGGCCACTAGATCTACCCAACCATCCGCCTTCTTGTAGCCCGCGGTGAACTTGGTTTTTAAGTTCTCGGTCAGTGGAATATCCGTGCTGGCCCTCACATTGATGCGATTGTAGTTTCCTGCGGTCACCTCAAAACTGCCTTGGTGTTCGTCTGCCGGCCGCTTGGTCGTCACATTAATCGCACCACCAATCGTATTGCGCCCAAACAGCGTGCCCTGGGGACCGCGAAGCACTTCGATTCGCTGCACATCGATGACATCCAGAACACCACCGACAGAACTGCCTACGTAGACGCCATCTACGTAGGTTCCCACGCCGGGATCATCGGTGACTTGAAAACTGGACTGACCGACACCTCGAATAAACAGCACTGCGGCACTTGATGCACCGCTTAAGGGCGCGGTTTTGTCAAACATGAGGTTTGGTGTGAAATCAGCGATATCGGCGATATCTCCTATGCCCTTGTTTTCCAGATCCGTTTGACCGAACGCCGTCACGGCTACTGGAGTATCTTGAAGGTTTTGCTCTCGCTTCTGCGCCGTGACGATAATTTCCTCTAGGCCACGAACACCATCATCTTGACTGATGGCCTCGGCGATGGGAAGACAGGCGCAGCTTAGCGCCAGAAGAGTAGGGGTTGCTTTCAGGGGGTGTATCAGTTTCATTATTCTCTCCAGTAACGTTATAGTGGCCCTGTCACAGGCCGGGATCACGAATCGAGGACGCTGATCATCTCTGGCAGTGTGGTGATCTTTTGACGAGGTTTACCAAGCGACTGTCCCTGTCGCACTTCCTCGATATCGATTTTTTGCCAGTCTCCAAAGCTGGTGTGTCTGAGCCCTGAGCGAGTCAGAGAATCCAGAATATGAGACCGTGAGTGTTGCGGTTCTGGAAGTTGAGGAAGATCACTCAAGAGCTGTTTGACCGTGTCCACACTGTCCCCACGATTGGTTCCAATGGTTCCGCTTGATCCCCGCTTGATCCAGCCTACCGCGTACAAACCGGGCAGAGACTCTCCGGCTTTTGTCAGTCTGCCCTGGTTATTCCTGAGCACACCCTTATCCGTATCATAGGGCAGGCCTGGAATTCTCTTGGCTCGATAACCAATACAGCGAATCACTAAACCGCAGTCAATTCTGCTTAGCTGCCCGGTAGGTACCGGGATTTGATGAAGAGGTTCGCCAACCAAGGCACAACGTTCTAGTTGCAGAGCTTCAACTCTGTTTTCGCCCATCAATCGAGAGGGAGACTGCAAAAAGCGGAACCAGCACTGTTTTTGATGATCTGATGACGGTTGAAATTCAAATCCCTGCATTATTTCCAGATTAGTGGACAGCTTGGCATCTGTGCTATCTTCCAGCTCCTTGTGGCTGGCGGCATTAAGTACAAATTCTTCTTCCCGCACCAGTGGATCACAGCCTGGCAGCGTCTTAAATTCACGCAGCTCTTTGTCGGTGAACTTCGCCTGAACGGGACCACGTCGACCGATGATGTGAACCTTCTTGACCTTACTTTGGCTCAATGCCTCCAGTGCATAATCGGCGATATCCGTCGAGCTCAATTCGGCTTCGGACTTCAGCAGAATACGGGCGACGTCCAGGGCGACGTTACCCTGCCCAATGACTGCGGCCGTCTCGTGTGAAAAGTCGATATCCAAGTCTCTGTAATGTGGGTGCCCGTTGTACCAGGCGACGAACTCTCGTGCCGAAAAGCTGCCGTCCAAACACTCCCCGTCAATACCAAGATCCTTCTCTCTCTCGGCGCCATTGGCAAAAATAACGGCGTGATAGCACTGCCTCAGAGCGTCAACGGTTACGTCTTCACCCACGCACACATTTCCAATCAGACGAAAGCCTTCCATTTGTGCGATACGTTCGAAAACACGGGTCACTTGTTTCAGTTTGTGATGGTCGGGAGCGACGCCATATCTCACCAGGCCGTATGGCACCGGCAGTTTCTCGAAAACGTCCACCTCGATAGGAGGCTCGGACCTGAGTAGGGCTTCGGCGGCGTAAAAACCGCTGGGACCGCTACCAACGATGGCGATCCGAAAGGGCAAGTTAATCGGCTTGTCTGTCATAAGCCCAGCTCCCGCTTCTTTTCATCAGCACCGGGCAGTGGATCGATAGGTGCCGACAGCACCGGAAGTTCTTTGGAACGCTCTTGGTTTATGGCTTCCCATCGCATTTCTTCTTCCGGCAAATTGTAGGAATCGTAAATGGCATTCACCGGGCACGCAGGAATGCAACCCCCGCAATCGATACACACATCCGGGTCGATGTAGTTCATCGTATCGTCAAAATGAAAACATTCCACTGGGCACACCGAAACACACTCGGTATAACGACAACCCAAACAATTTCCAGTTACTACATGAGGCATAAACCTACTCCAAATTAGTGGCTTCAACCTGTACCAATACGTCTGAAAAGGTGGGAGCTGCACCCAAGTCCGCAAACTTTGATGGGTTAACTGCCTGTACGGTAGAGGTAAACTGACTTGAGAATCGCCAATAGCCCACCGGCGAGACGACCACTCCAGGCAAGATGTCTTCGCTGATTCGAGAGATGGCCTGGTAGGAGCCCACCGGGCTGGACACCGTTACGATTTCTCCTTCCTGAATATTCCGTGACTGCGCGTCAACAGGGTTCAGAATCACATGCTGCTCACCCGCCTGCCGCATCTGCTGGGTTAAGTTTCCAAAACTGGAACTGATGAATGTGTGGCTCTTGGGGGATAGTATTTTTAAGGGATATTTTGCAAACAGTTCTGGAGTTGCCTGTTGAGATTGAACCGGCTCGATATAGTGAGGCAGTGGATCGACCGAATCTCCCAATTGCTGTCCGGCATAACCTTGCCTGAACAGCGGAATCACAAAATTTCCCTGCTCGGCTATGGTGGACCTAAACTCACACTTGCCCGAGGGCGTTGGGAAGTTGCCTTGCGCATGAGGTGCATATTCATCGGGTTTCGGTAAGCCCAGGCGAACAAAACCTTCCTGTTTGAGTTCTTCGAGGCTGGTGTGTTTCAGTAACGGGCTATCCCAATCCACCGCTTCGAGAATCATCTGCTCATCGGAGCGGTAGAAGTAGGGATCTTCGAAGTTCATCGACTTGGCAAGACGCCGAAACAGTTCTGTGTTGCTCACGGCTTCGCCCAGGGGGTCGATGGAGCGATTGTTATACGACAGATACAGATGCCCCCAGGAGAACATAATGTCTTCCTGTTCTACTTGCGTGGTTGCCGGCAGCACTATGTCGGCGTAGATTGCCGTATCCGTAACGAAATGATCACTAACCACAGTAAACAAATCTTCGCGCTCCAATCCCCGAATGACCCGCTCTTGCTCAGGTACCATAATCACGGGATTGGAGTTGTACACGAACAAGGATTTTATTGAGGTGCGATTGCCAGCGTCATTGTCTCTGGACTCGGTCAGCGTTTGCCCCAACTGCCAGACATTGCGTACACAGGGTGAGCCACCAATAAATTCCGGACGCATCAGATGCCCCCAATTGACCGGGAATGGCCAAATGGACAGCTGCAACAATCCACCGCCTGGCTGTCTCCAGGCGCCAATCAATGCCGGCAGGCACGAAATGCTTCTTACCGCTTGACCGCCCCCTGCGTGCCTCTCAAGCGCGACGCCTATACGAATTACTGCAGGACTGGTGGAAGCGTACTCTCTGGCTAACTGAACAATATCGTCGCAGGGAATACCGGTTATTTCCGCCACCTTTGCAGGCGGGTATTGTTGGACTCGCTCTCTGAGTTCCTCGAAGCCCAGGGTGTAGCGGTCGATATAGTCCCGGTCAATCAGCCCCTCGTTGATGATGACATTAATCATCGCCAGTGCTAACGCACCATCCGTACCGGGTTGAATCGCCAGGTGCCAGTCAGCCAGCCTGGCGGTGCGGCTCCTGTAAGGATCAATCACCACCAGCTTCGCACCGCTTTTGCGTGCTTTATCAATAAAGGGCCAATGGTGAGAGTTTGTACTCAGCGGATTACACGCCCAGAGAATGATGTACTTCGAGCGAGTAAAACTCTCGGGGTCGGTACCCGCGGTATGGCCGATGGTCATCTCGTATGCCGTACTCGAACCCGAGTCGCAAAAGCTGCGTTCCGAAATCGTCGCCCCCAGGCGGTTGAAGAAGGGATCACCGACATTGAGCCCATTGATGATGCCCTGAGTGCCGAGATAGCTATAGGGCAGAATGCAACTGGCACCGTGTTCAGCAATGAGCTGCTTCCAGCGTTCAGTAATCTCTTCCAGGGCTTGATCCCAGCTGATGCGCTCGAATTTGCCAGATCCTTTGGGGCCTGTTCGTCTCAGCGGGTGTAATACTCGATCCTCGCTGTAGACACGGTCCTGGTAGTTGTTGACCTTCGCGCACAAACGGCCGGCCGTAAAAGGCTGCTCGGGGTTACCTCGTACGGAAACCACTCGGTCGTTCTCAACCTTGACCAACATGGAGCATGTGTCTGGACAGTCTTGCGGGCAGGCGCCAATAACGGTTTTGCTCTTCATGATATTCCACTCCGCTGAATCCATCTGACCCTAAGACCGTCGACATACAATCTTCAGGTATCAGTTGTGATGAATTCAGTATGCAGTGGTAGAGAACCCTGGTATTGCCATATCTTGCGCATTCGTTGTCCAAAATTGATGTCTTTGGTCAACGGCCCACCAGGTAATGAAGACAGAAGGGCCGTCAGGCAGTATGATCCTTAGCTAAGTTGTTGCAGCAGACTCACGCGGGCGCCCGGATTGGAGAGGAGCGATGGGTAATAGGAAGCTTCTCATAAGATCCTTAAGCAAATAGGTTGCGAAGGTTGTTAATTCGACGTTTGCGAGTTATTTATCCTGATGTCGGTCAACTATAATAAGAAGTGCCACCATCCCTCCAGGAGTTGTCATATGGCTTTACAAGGGCACGGCGATGCCAAGTATCGAACCGGAACACGACTATCCAGCAGCAAGGACAGCAGTGACTACACTCAATTGCTGGTAGAGCGCTGGTCCCACGATGCGGGAGAACTCACAGGCCTGACCCCGATGGAAACGGAAATCGGCATCCTGCTTAAAGGCAATCTAACGGTGGAGCGCTCCGGAGATGGTGAGTATCAAAAGTCTCACGGTGTTCCAGGTACCATATGGCTATGTCCCGCGGGGATTCACGAAGACTTTGTGCAGCTGAGCGGAAACATGGAGGAGTGTGTTCATCTGTACATTCCCGCCATGCCGTTTTCCGACGCAGCACTCAAGGAATTCGACATCGATCCTGATCGCGTGCAACTGAATTATGCGGGAGGGTTTCACGACGCCTTGATAGAGCAGATCATTATGACAATCGTCGCCGAAATGGAAAACGAATCGATGGGTAGTCATTTATTGATCGAAACCTTACGATCCGCCCTGGCCGCGCATCTTGTCAAGAATTACTCTAATCTGTCCTCGAAGCAGTTGGTGGCCGATACACCCTCCGGTGCACTTGGCCCCAAAAAACTCGAGCGTATTGAAGCTTACATTGCGGCCAATATTCATCAGGTGATCACCTTGGATGATTTGGCTGAGGAAGCCTGCTTGAGCCCATGTCATTTTGCACGTGCTTTTAAGGTCGCAATGGGTTCGACCCCGCATCAATATATCACCGGCCAAAAACTGGCCTATGCCAAAAAGCTCCTCGTCGACGACAACATGTCTCTCACTCAGGTCGCCTTGGGCTGCGGATTCTCCAGTCAAGCCCATTTTACCAAAGCGTTTAAGCGTGCAGTGGGGTTAACACCCGGGGAATATCGAAAGAAGATATATTGCTGATTCTTTTGGATCGAAGAGAATGGCAGTATTCAATCCTTTATTGATGTTAAATCGGTTCTCTGTCGCTATATTCTGAATAGATACAGCTTGTGGAGGCATTTACTCTTCCAATCCTTCCGCTAGACAACCAGACCCCATCTCGGCTTTGACCGCGTTCTTATTTGCTTCCTTCTGAGGCAATTGCAATCGACTATCGATATCCACCAATAACCCTGTACCCACCATTAACCCTGGTGTGGCCTGATCAAAGGCATTCCATCCTCTATAAGAACATATGGTCATAATAAACCGGCATACCATATTAATCCATCATTGGCTAGGTTGGCGTACGTAGATTTTGGGCTATTCCAAAGATCAAACCCAGCGTCCATCCAATTAACTGAGAGAGTTTCGCTTGCACCCGATAGTATACCAGGATACTATAATTGGCAGATCGAATGTATTGCAATCGGGTGATTTGCATCTTGCTAAACCGCGATTTCCCGTTTGCGTGAACTGAAATCTGTATTTGAATAAATGAGGAGAAGCGATTCCATGGAAATGCGAATGACGCCGTCCGCCCATCGACTCTGCTTATGGTCGGGTCACTTATGCACCGCTTTTTACTTAGTGGGATTTATCTTTCTAGCCGGGTTTTTCCCCATTCCCGGGCCTGACATGCAAGCTGAAGAGGTGGCGCAGTGGCTTAATAGCAACAAAACGCTTTTTTTGCTCGGATGTAATCTAATGCTGTTTGGAGCGGCATTTATGGCGCCTTGGGGCGCGTCTCTAGCCATATGGACACGAAAAACGGAAAGCCGTTTTCCCGTTCTCTATCTTACCCAGATAGTGTGTCTGTCGGCATCAGTCGCAACTTTTATTATGATTGAAATATTTTGGGCACTGGCGGCCTACCGTTCAGGGGACTTTTCGCCGGAGCTGGTTCAAGCGTTTTATGAAATGGGCTGGTTTACATTCCTGTTTATTGGGCCCGCATTCTACGTCTGGGTAGCTGCGTTCGGATTGGGGATTCTTATGAATCCGCCGGAACACCAGATGTATCCACGCTGGGTGGGATACTATAGCCTGGCCTCGGTGCTGTGTTGGGTCATGGGTATGTTGGCAATGTTCTTCGGCGAGGGGCCCTCAGATTACAGCGGCATGCTGCCAACCTGGATTCCCTTGATTGAGTTTTTCCTGTGGATGGAAATCCTGAATTACTACGGTAAAAAAGCCATCGATCGTCAGGAAGCGATTTGTGCCAAGGAAACCGGCGAGGGAATGGGCGTCTATGCACCGGGTTGGGAAGATCCACTGGTGGAACACGAAGTGGACAAACCGCTACCCAACGTCAATGAGATCGATAACCCACAGCCAGGATTGGCGGGCTCGACCGCATAAACCTCATTACGCTTAAGCTATTGCAAATCAAAGATGAAGGCTGATTATCAGCCTGCAAACAGGAGAATCTATAGCGATGAACACGACAGCTATTGATACGGGAGCCCGGCGGGCTCCGGGAGAGATCGGAATCTGGGGCTTTGTGCTCTGCGATCTAATTGTTTTCAGTCTGTACTTTATGACATTTCTCTACGAGCGGGCACAACGCCCAGAGATGTTTCTGGAGGGCTCGCACCAGCTAAACCTGAACATGGGGCTCATAAACACCCTGGTGTTATTGGCCTCGTCCCTCTTTGTCGCTCTTGCGGTGCAGTCAATTCGAAGTGGTCAGGCGGTTCTAGGGAGGAAATACATTCTCGGCGCCGGTTTGGGGGGGGCGGCCTTTATTGTCAACAAGATGATCGAGTGGGGGATCAAGATCTCTGCCGGCTACGATGCACAATATGACCTGTTTTTCCAGCTCTACTACATGATGACAGGTTTACACTTTCTGCATGTATTGGTTGGCATGGTTGTATTGACCTACCTGTGGAAAATGACAGCCGCTATTCGTACTAACGTCACGCCCAGGCAAGTGCGCTTTCTGGAAAATGGCGCTATTTATTGGCACCTGGTGGATCTGATCTGGCTGGTTTTGTTTGCCCTGTTTTACTTGATTAAGTGAGGTTGAAATTATGAGTACAGTCGCATTGTCAAAGGGTGAAGATCACACCAAGAGCTTGATACAGGTGTGGACGGCCCTGGTGGTCCTGACGCTGTTGTCGTGGTGGTTTCGCGATCACGGTTTAGGACCGGACGCGGCGGTTGCCGCGATTCTGTTTATTTCTTTTGTGAAGGTGTACCTGGTTGGACATTCATTTATGGAGCTGAAATTCGCACCCTCCTGGTTGCGACACAGTTTTACCGCCTGGTGTTCGCTGTCTTGTTTGCTATTGATTACCTTGGCGTTTGTGCTTTAAACCCCAGTCTATAAGCGGCTGTCATATCTTAAGATGATCAGGATTCACGGGTGCTATCTAAAGCAGTAATTTCCACTCCAATGCTGTTTCGGAGCTGGCTAATATTTGGCGGGGCTAGCGTGTGGCCCCGTTGTTCATTTGCAGCAACTGACCTTTTACGCTATCCAGCAGTTTCTGCAGTTGCGTGCGCTGCCTCTCGGACAGCTCCGATAGGGATCGTTCGATCAGGGTGTGGGCTTCGAGATCAATGTCCTTGATCAGGGGCTGTACGGCTTCGGTGAGATAAACCTTGTAGGCACGCTTGTCTTCCGGATTGGGTTTTCGCTCAACCCAGCCCTTCTTCTCCAGCTGGTCGATGAGTTTTCCGGTGCCACTTTTCCCGAGTTCCATAATTTCGGCAAGGTCTTGCTGGCTTGAGCCGTTGTTATATTGCAGGTTTGCCAACAGCCACCATTGCGAGCGGGTAAGGCCGTGTTGAGACATTTCCCGGTCGAAGCAGGTCCTGAAATAGCGGGCGATATCATTGATGCAATAGGCTAAATTGATAGTCTTGTCGTTAACTTCAGTCATGATGCGTGGTTTAGCGTCCTAAGTGTTCCGTTGCTGAATTTTACACCATTACCTCAATAGTGTCAGCCAGCGCCATCAGGCGGGGTCGTTTCCCAGTGACTGGCGGTACTCAGACAGGTGATTCCCGTCCAGGCTTTAAAGGCCCGCCTCAGGTTGGCGGCATTGAAACGCACCAAAGAGTCTTCTCGCGACGAAAATGTCCGCCCTTGAACGAGATTGCGCTCATTAGTCTTCCCTATAGAGGGTCAAGATATTACCACAGAACTCGATTTGCGATAGATCCCACTTTGGTTGTGTTCTTCACTGTTTTTGCCAATTACTGGATTTCAGTTTTATCCCAAGTACATATCTACTAGGGATTCGGAATTCTGTCCAAAGTACGTATCGTATTTATATTTAGATTTTTCTCTCCAAAGTCTACTTTGGAGAAACTCTTCTTACGATTGCCTTCGGCAACATATTCTTTTCTCCATGCGCAGCAAGCAACGCATTTTATCCCAAGTAAACTTTGGATAAATTATCCACTGGTCACTACGAAATGAATTGCGCAATAAAAAACGAGGAGAAACCCTCTTTTAGAAGTGCTATCGATTTTCGTAGATTTTTGTAGATTAACGTAGATTTCCATAGACTCGGCGTTTCTATTGGGAAAGAATCTACACAAATCTACGAAAATCTACGTTCTTCTACCTAAATCTACCCTTGGTACACTGAATATTTATGCTGCAAGCATCATCATCAATTGAATTGGGAAGAGAATCGCCCAAAGAACTTGGCGGTCTGTTTGGGTGGCGGAGACTCACGTATTGGAGCCGAAGAAGGAGCGCAAGATAGTCCATCCAAACCCATTGTCGTTGAAGTGATAACTACTGATAGCGTCGTGCGTCCGGAGAACGCCAACAAGGTTCCCGATGCCGAGCTTTATTCTTGAGTAAAAACCTTATGAATGGATTTGACTCTGGCTTATAAGAAAAGAGTAAGTTACACCATACTTTGGGGGGGGTGTCAGAACAACCAGTGTTGATTATCGTGCCACCCACGTTCGACGTGCCGGGTTTCGCTCCTTCAGTACAACCTCATTTCCATACCCGTATGCTATGATTAGCAAGCGATAACGCAAATACAGTCCGATCCCAGCGTCAACGGAGTGATTATGAACGATCAAAGCCCCTACACGGCACCAGGCGCCGCTTTATCAGAACACCAGGAAGAAAGCTACCAACCTGAGTTTTTAACCTTTAAAGGCCGCATCGGTCGGTTACGGTATCTGGCGTACAGCGTTGGCATTCAATGCCTGTTAATGCTGGTACTGATTCCCGTTGGCGGGGTTTTTGCTACCACCTCGGGGGAGGGGTCATCCATTTTTGGGTTGATTGGCATTGGCTTGTTTTACGTAGCAACCATTGTTTTTTCGGTCATGTTTGCAAAGAGGCGACTGAATGACCTCAACCGCAATGGTTGGTGGCTTTTACTGTTCATCGTGCCACTTCTAAACTTACTAATAGCGATTTATCTGATCTTCTTTCCGGGCACGCAAGGTGTTAATGATTACGGCCCTGCGCCCTGTCAAAACTCACTGGGCGTAAAACTTCTTGGTTTGATATTACCGATTATCTTTGTTATTGGTATAGTGGCAGCCATTGCCATACCCGCCTACCAGCAATACGCAACAGCCGCCCAACAATCGCAGATGCCGTAACACACAGGGTGCAATTTTCATCCGCGTTAGAAGCCGTACAACTACAGAAAGACCATAGTGATGCTGGGGCCAAAAGCATTCGCCGTCTCTGTCATCAGCCACGGAATACGACACTCTATGTTTACCTTTTTTGAGCGGTTAACGAACCCGTTTCCTGCCAAGCTACCAGAACAGCCACCGAAAAAGCTGCTGGCGTTTTGTTTGTACTATTCCAAGGGAATGTGGCCGGCGATCCTGAGTGTATCTGTTCTGAGTGCATCCATTGCGGCGCTGGAAGTGCTGCTATTTGGCTATCTTGGGCAACTCGTTGACTGGTTTGGCACCCGCGACCGGGCAACGTTCTTAGCTGAGGAATCGGCCAGCCTCTGGCGGATGAGCGCGTTAGTGCTGGTGGTATTGCCTACTTTGGTGATCGTTCAGTCGTTATTGACGCATCAGACGTTGTTGGGCAATTATCCCATGCGGATCCGCTGGCAGGCCCATCGCTATCTGATTGGTCAAAGCATGAGTTTCTTTCAGAACGAATTTGCCGGTCGAGTTGCCACCAAAGTTATGCAGACTGCGCTATCCGTGCGTGAGTCGGTGATGAAGTTGCTGGATATTCTGGTCTATGTGAGTGTTTATTTTATCAGCATCCTGGTGTTGGTGTTTACCACTGACTGGCGTCTAACCATTCCTTTGCTCAGTTGGTTTGCCGTATACGTGATTATCCTGAGAGTGCTGGTTCCGAGATTGAAGACAGTCTCTCAACGTCAGGCGGATGCCCGCTCTATGATGACCGGGAGGATCGTTGACAGTTACACCAACATTGCTACCGTCAAGCTGTTTTCGCACTCCAAACGGGAATCTGATTATGCCAGAGAGGGCATGGATCAATTTCTTCAGACCGTGCATCCGCAAATGCGCCTGGTGACGGTACTATATGGTTGCGTATGGTTTTCTAATGCCTTGTTGGTATTCAGTATTACGGTACTGGCGATCTACCTGTGGTTACACGAAGTCGTGACACCAGGCGATATCGCTGTCGCGGTAAGTTTGTGTCTACGTCTGAACGGTATGTCGCAGTGGGTTATGTGGGAAGTGTCCTCGCTGTTTGAGAACATCGGAACCGTTCAGGACGGCATTAATACACTGTCTCACCCAGTTGAAGTCAAAGATGTGGAAAAGCCAAAGCGCCTAGCTGTCGGTGGCGGTGCTATATCATTCCGCAATGTGGATTTTGGTTACGCCGGATCTGAAGGCAAGCTCATAAACGTATTTAGCGGGTTGAACATAGACATCAAACCTGGCGAAAAAGTTGGTCTGGTTGGGCGTTCTGGGGCGGGCAAGTCGACTCTGGTGAATCTTTTATTGCGTTTTTACGATGTTCAGAAAGGACAGATTATCATCGATGGCCAGGACGTGCGCGAGGTCAGTCAGGAGAGCCTGCGTGCTAATATCAGTATGGTGACTCAGGACACCTCCTTGCTGCACCGATCAGTGCGAGACAATATCTTGTATGGTCGCCTGGATGCCAGCGAGGAAGAAATGCTGGTGGCCGCCAAACAGGCTGAAGCTCATGAGTTTATTCAATACCTGTCGGATCTGAATGGGCGGGTTGGCTATGATGCACACGTAGGTGAGCGCGGCGTAAAGCTATCTGGTGGTCAGCGTCAGCGCATCGCCATTGCGCGGGTGATGCTCAAGGATGCACCGATTCTCATTCTTGATGAAGCAACCAGTGCGCTGGATTCTGAGGTGGAGGTGGCAATACAGCAGTGCCTGAATCAAATTATGTCGAATAAGACCGTTTTGGCAATAGCACACCGTCTGTCCACTATCGCCCAAATGGATCGTTTGCTGGTGCTGGACGAAGGGAAAATTGTTGAATCCGGCACCCATCAGGAGTTACTGGTACTCAATGGTATTTACGCAAAGCTCTGGGCACACCAGACGGGTGGCTTTATCGGCATTGAATAACCTGACACGCGATGCATTTGAATTTACATCCGATCCTGGGATCGCGGGGCCAAGGCAATCTATTTGATACACTGCACTGGGTACCAAAGAGGAATGTGGAGACGTATGAAAGGACTATATCCGGCACCCTTCACCATTTCACATTGAGCCATTACAATCGTGTACTAAAGTCAACACAACGCTCAATTCTCTATGGCATACGGTCTCGCTTTCTTCGTCATTCTCGCGCTAGTCTATGGCCCCTCAATCTGGGTAAAGTATGTTCTCTGGCGACACTCCCGGCACATTAGTGACATGCCAGGCACAGGCGCTGAACTGGCAGAGCATCTGGTGGAACGATTCACGCTCGAGGGCGTTCAGGTAAAAAAGGGCAATGAGGATGAAAATTACTATTCCCCTGATGAGAAAATCGTCTGCCTCAGCCCCGATGTTTACGAGGGTAAATCCCTTACCGCCGTCGCCACAGCGGCGCACGAAATCGGCCACGCTATTCAGTTCTGTCGCGACGAACCGGTCTCCCACTTAAGAAAAAAATACATGGGCAAAGCCCTCCGCATCAAAAAGATCGGGTCTTACGTGCTGATGAGCGCCCCGATATTTATGGTGTTTTTAAAAACACCGCTGGCCCTGGCGGTTCTGGGGTTGATAGGCATACTCTCCATGCTGACATCCGTAGTGATGTACGCCGCGATTCTTCCCGAAGAATACGACGCAAGCTTCAAAAAAGCACTGCCCATTTTGAAAGAAGGATATCTGCCGGAACACCACCTTGCGGCAGCGGCCAAAGTGCTTAGAGCTTGCGCTTATACCTATGTGGCCGCCGCGCTGGCGGACGTACTGCGTTTGTGGCGCTGGATACGATTTCTACGGTAGATCGGGATATGGGTTTACGACTTAGCAATCCCCTGCATTCAATCGTCGTTGTCTATCGGGTCGTTCGGCTCCATGAACTCCCACATCTCATTTTGGTGCAACCAGATGGGATCGGCGTTGGCTCGGATAAAATCATCCACACTCATCCCCTCAACGGTGGGTGGTCGTTTTACCTTGACCTGCTTGCCGTTCATAAACACCCATTCATATTGTTTGCGGCGCTCTGCGCGGGTGTTAACGCTTTTTTTACCTTAGGCATTTGCGTTACCTGATCGACTGTCCTGTTTGATGCCCAACACGGTATCACGGAGTCCCAATGATACAATGCTAAAGGCTTCTTTCAACATCTAAGAAGGTTTCGGCTCAAGCGAAGACATCATCAAACATCGACATCCGCCCGCTGATGTTTAAGCGAATGCCCGATTCGGCTTCAAAATCTTCGGCAATTTGCTCCATGTCTTTGCCCGATAATCCCGTGATCTCCATCTACAGCTGGCAATAAATCGTCAGCACCAGATACGTTTCTGGCCCGTTTCCTATCCTTCTTTTCCCAAGTCAGACTTCGCAAACTGATATTCGACAAATCAGATTTATTTATCGGAATCATCCAGACGATTTTGATACTCTTTTCATGAAGCAGAAAGTGGTCATTCAAGAGTTCAATTCAATCCCTTGATTTTAAAAATTTGCGAAAAAAACGGAAGCTCCGCTCTACCACGGCTGTCAGCCATGAGCGGTCACTACAGTATTGCGATGCTCACCAGCTTCTTGCGACAGGATCTTGATTGTAAGCGGTCATAGATGTACTTCAGCATATTTCAATCTAGACGCTGACTCTAGGCTCTTCTCTTTTTAGAGCCGTTACATTCAACAATATCATGCTCGATTTAGGAAAATGTCACGCTTTCGCTTTCGACGCCTAGGCCATGGAACGGTTCGGCCCCATCCGTCCTTTCGTTTTCCCAGATGGCAAGGCTATCTGACAAGTAATATTCATTATGAATATCACAGGCCGAGAGTTGAACCAAAGGACGGTATATAAAGCCTAGCTTCTTGTGAAATTGACCGTTATTCCACTAGCAAGAAAAGTTTCCACGTGTCGAGCTGCGTCATTCGTGCATTTTTTGAGGCAGCTATTTAAAGGCACCAATATCTGGTAGTTGTACCGTCACGTCCTTAATATTCACTTTCGGTTCAGAATCTGCGTTGTGCATTCTGCTCATGTCCACCTGGAAGTATCTGTCCCAAAAGAAACTCTTAGATGGAAGCCAATCATCATCAATCAGATGAATGTCTACCAGACCAAACTCTTGCATATCCTCTAAGCTGTAATAAAATCCAGCGTATTGCTTTTTCCGTGGCTTTTTATCACTTGGCAAATATCCAAATCCAGTGACGGTTATGTTCTGTTGAACGCCGATTTTATTGAAGAACTTTGTCTCTCTAGGAATAAGATCAGAAACATACCGAAAGCCAAACTCTCGATATGCAGCAAGTCTCTCTTTATTGGTGATTTTCGAAGCGCTAATTATCTCATCTTCGATTTTTATCTTCAGCTCATTGACGCTTGGAATGGCATCAGACATTGCACCACCATGCCAGACTAGAATAGAATCTCTGTGCAAATATTTCTTACGAGCTGCAGAGAAAACATAATTGGCGCAGGAAGAAGCACAGATCTCCTTGACTTCTACATCCAATGCGTTGTCGTGCACAAACAGGCCTAAGTTCATACCTGCATGCAAGTCACCACCAAGGCTTCGAATGACCAACCTCTGCGGTCTTGGCGTTGTCGACATGTATAACCGTTCCAATTCTTTGACTCCGGAAAAAGATATCCTTCCCGTGTACAAAGCCCGTTGAGAATTGACGTCGATCCGAGTCCACTGATATTTTGAATGGTAATAGAAGGCAGCCAGGAAAAATGAGACGGCTACCAACAATAGCACTATTAGGGCAAATCCGATACCCCGTCCTAAGAGTTTCAACATTATGATAATACCAAAGACGAATGAAGTAAGAATTGACTACTGTTGAACAGCGCTTTCCACCGATGCGTCTTTTTGTCTCTGTTTTATAATGGGGTCTTCTATTTTGCCAAGTTCCTTGATGTCCAAACTACTCAAACCGTCCTTCGACAAAAATATTGGGTCTTCCGACAAATTAGTGGGTGAATAATGTGCCAATGAGAGGTGGAATTTAGGTAAAGCTTGAGAGCGAGGAGGTAGAGCACCCTGTCCAAATTCTGAGATGATGTGTTTGCGAAAACTACAACACACAGAATCCGGAGGACAGGATGCAACTTAAGACTATCCTCAATCGTATCCAGAAATTCAACTCTTTTGTGTACGGCACCGCTCATTGGGTAGGTGATGAGCATAATCCGACGCTGGAGGTCGAGATCCATCCCAGATCCAACAGCAGAGGCATCTGCTCGGGCTGTGGGAAACGATGTCCAGGGTATGATCGCCTGGCACAACGGTTGTTTGAGTTTATACCTTTTTGGGGAATAAGAATCTTCTTTGCTTATGCCCCAAGGAGGGTTAATTGCAAGCGATGCGGCATACATGTTGAGAAGATGCCCTGGGCTTCGGGAAAGCATCAGCTGACTGATAATTACGCTTGGTTCCTCGCTAATTGGGCCAAGAAACTGAGCTGGAAAGAAGTGGCCGTAGCCTTTCGAACGACTTGGGATCATGTCTTCAAGTCGGTTGAAATGGCGGTTAACTGGGGTCTTGAACACAGAAACATGACGGGTATCTCTTCGATCGGCGTCGATGAGATCCAGTGGCAGAAAGGCCATAACTACCTGACTCTGGTCTATCAGATCGACGAGGGTTGCCGACGACTGTTGTGGATCGGTGAGAAACGCACTGTAAGAACCTTGCTGAGGTTCTTCAGAAGCTTTGGCAGGGAACGAAGCCAGGAACTTCGATTTATATGCAGTGACATGTGGAAACCGTATCTGAAAGTCATTGCCAAAAAGGCGAATCAAGCCGTACACGTTTTTGACCGTTACCATGTCGTGGCGAAGATGAACAAGGCGATCGATGAAGTTCGAGCGCAAGAGGCAAAGAAGATGGTAGCAGAAGGCTACGACCCTGTACTGAAGAAAAGCCGTTGGGCGTTGCTTAAGCGACCTGAAAACCTGACCGAGTTCCAGGAGACAAAGTTGGCCGAACTGCTTCAATACAATCTGAAATCGGTGAGAGCCTATTTGCTGAAGGAAGAGTTTCAATTTTTCTGGGAGTACTGGTCCCCAGCGTGGGCTGGGAAATTTCTCGACAAATGGTGTACGAAAACAATGAGATCCAAGATAGAGCCCATGAAGGCGATAGCGAAGACACTTCGCAAGCACCGTCCGCTTCTGCTTAACTGGTTCAGAGCTAGAGGGCAGATATCCACCGGTGTCGTTGAGGGCTTCAACAACAAAGCGAAACTGACTACCAGAAAGGCGTATGGTTTTAAGACCTATCATGCTGCTGAAATCGCTCTATATCATGCTCTTGGAGACTTACCGGGTCTGAAAACGACCCACAGATTTTTCTGAAGACCCAAAATATTAATTAAAACCAGAAATGAAGAATTCCATCCTCCAGTCCACAAGATATCCACGGTCTTTTTGTCGTGTTCGAAAACTTTCACAGCGTTCCCTTATACTATTGGCGTTATCGATTCTTCGACAACAGTTTCCGTAATCCGAACATCTCGGGCTGTTGCATTCTATCTATTGATCGCTCGATTTTCGGTAAAAAGAAATATCAACTTGTTAATAGGTTGTTAACGTCTTTTCCCAAGATTGACCAGAGGCAGCAGCTATTGACATAGTGTGCACTCAATTATAAGTGCAATTCGAATGACTTGTGAGATATATCCTACACGGAATAAAGAAAATGTCTTGCAAGGCGACCGTTGTTCCAGCTGCAAATTAATTTTTACTGTGCGAATTGACCAAATTACGGCTAATCGAATGGTTTTGACCGTGATGTGGTTCGTGTTTGACAATCAACAGTCGTTAGGACGCCTGAGGGAGTCATACCAGAATTTTCGGTACGGAGAACGACTGCTGGTGGACAAGTTGTTGGTGAAAGTCCGCTGTGAGACGGACAGCGGTCCGTTATTAACTGTTAAACGAATAGAGCTTTCCGATAACCCTACGGCCGCTTTGAGAATTTCGTATAGTGAAACCAATGTCCTTGTGTGCTCGTATTAATTCTGAATGTGCAACCAGCGCAGCTTTTCTAGAGGCTTGGATACTGTTTTGGTATACGTTGCCGGTTCAAGTCCGGCCTCCGGTACCATCACCCTTTTCGGCTAAATCTCTACTTCTCGCAAAGCCCCATTTCACGCGGGTTTCAGCGTAATTTTGGCGTTTCAAAAAACCCAGCTTCCCACTAAA
>NZ_JAAQPI010000020.1 GCF_011683955.1 Pseudomaricurvus alkylphenolicus | reverse complement strand
TCCCTGGGACTTTGAGTCCCCTGAAGGGCCGTTGAAGACTACGACGTTGATAGGCTGGGTGTGGAAGCGTTGTGAGGCGTTGAGCTAACCAGTACTAATTGCCCGTGAGGCTTGACCATATAACTGACGCAATTGGATGTTAAGCGCATCGACAGTTGCAGGACAGGCAAGAGTCAAAGAGAATACGCACCGATCATCAGTGCGAGATTGTGTTAACTGAAGTAACTTTACTATCCGCCAACCTATTTGGATCTCGTGCGGCCGGCTTAAGACAAGCCCTAAGACCAACCACGAACCAAGCCAGTTTGGCTGACGACCATAGAGCTTTTGAACCACCTGATCCCATCCCGAACTCAGAAGTGAAAAGAAGCATCGCCGATGGTAGTGTGGGGTTTCCCCATGTGAGAGTAGGTCATCGTCAGCCTCCAAACAAAATCCCTCGGCACGAAGTGTCGGGGGATTTTTTTTTTGGATACTAGGATCTAGTGTCTACTACAAAAGGGTCCATGTGACCTCCCCCATGTCTGTCCTTCAGTCCACCACCAGATATTTAAACAAAATGGTTTAAAAACCTGATAAAGAAGCCGCGCTTGATGCCAGACTGGCTAGCTAGTATCGACAGTACACAAAAAAGGGCGAGGTATTTCTACCTCGCCCTTCTGGGGAACGACAGATTTCCAACCGAGCTTCACCTCACATTGGATAACTTGAAATTGGGCTTTTTAGCTTCCCGATAGATCAAAGCAACCTTACCGATCTCCTGAACAATTTCGGAATCGGATTGTTTTACCATTTCCGCAATAACCTGTTTGCGAAGGTCACGATCGGCAATCACAAGTTTTACTTTGATCAGTTCATGGTCGTCGAGTGCTCGATTAAGCTCGCCCATAACGGTCTCACTCAGGCCGTTACCAGCAACGGTGACGACGGGCTTAAGGTTGTGTCCCAGTGTGCGATATTGCTTTTTACGGTCTGGGGTTAAAGGCATACAATGTCTCTTCTTTAAAACTTAGCAATTCCCTATTGTACCTCATGTTGGAGTGCCTGTTTGGTATGGCAAGGTCAAAAAGCAGCAAAGGCTGGTTGGACGAACATTTTAACGATCAGTATGTCAAACAGTCACAGAAGGATGGTTATCGATCTCGCGCCAGCTATAAGCTGGTTGAACTGGACAAGAAAGACAAACTGTTCCACAAGGGCATGACCGTTTTGGACTTGGGGGCGGCACCAGGCGGTTGGAGTCAGGTAGCAGCTCGTCATATTGGTGACAATGGTCGGGTGATTGCCTCTGACATCTTGCCGATGGATTCTCTGGCCGGGGTGGAGTTTGTGCAGGGGGATTTTACCGAGAATGATGTCTTCGAGAAGATCCTGGAGTTGCTGGGTGCCGACAAGGCAGACCTTGTAATCTCGGATATGGCCCCCAACATGAGTGGTGTATCTGACGTGGATCAGCCAAAGTCCATGTACCTGGTTGAACTGGCCCTGGATATGGCGCGTGAGACGCTTAAGACTGGCGGTAACTTTGCCGCCAAGGTGTTCCAGGGCGAGGGTTTTGATGCCTACGTAAAGGATGCCAGGACGTCTTTTAAGACCGTGGTGATCCGCAAGCCCGATTCCTCGCGAGCACGTTCACGAGAGGTGTATGTAGTAGGTAAGGGTTTTAAGGGCTGATTTACAGAATTTTACCTGGAAGCGAAAAGGGGCCATCGCCGAGGGTGGGTCTATAGCGCTATACTGGTAAGCAGTGGTATCGGTCAGAAGTGGGCTTTGCTCGCGCTATTTTTGGGAAACTCCCTATAGATCAATGACTTATACTGAATATCCTGATGACATGAGGGTGTCTTTTTGAACGATATGGCAAAAAATCTGGTGCTGTGGCTGGTAATAGCGGCAATTTTGCTGGCGGTATTCCAGAATTTTAATCCGCAAACCTCGCAGGAGTCGCTGACCTATACGGAGTTCGTTAACGAAGTTCAGTCCGAGCAGGTGAGGGAAATTACCGTAGACGGGTTGATCATCATAGGTACTCGTCACGATAACAGTCGCTTCGAGACGGTTCGTCCCCAGATCGCCGATGATCGTTTGATGGACGACCTTTTAAATCACAATGTCACCGTAAAAGGTCGTAAACCCGAGCAGCCAAGTCTGTGGCAGCAGCTGCTGGTCGCCAGCTTCCCCATTTTGTTGATCATTGTGGTGTTTATGTTCTTTATGCGCCAGATGCAGGGCGGCGCCGGTGGTAAAGGCGGCCCCATGAGCTTTGGTAAGAGCAAGGCACGCCTGCTTGGTGAGGATCAGATCAAAACCACCTTTGCTGATGTGGCCGGAGTTGATGAAGCCAAGGAGGAGGTTCAGGAGTTGGTCGAATACCTCCGTGATCCATCCAAATTTCAGCGTCTTGGCGGCAAGATCCCTCGCGGCGTGCTGATGGCGGGCCCCCCAGGTACAGGTAAGACGCTGCTGGCCAAGGCGATTGCCGGTGAGGCGAAGGTGCCGTTCTTCTCTATTTCCGGTTCAGACTTTGTGGAAATGTTTGTGGGGGTTGGTGCGTCCCGTGTCCGGGATATGTTCGATCAGGCCAAGAAGCAGGCTCCCTGCATTATCTTTATCGACGAAATTGACGCGGTGGGCCGTCATCGTGGCGGTGGTCACGGCGGTGGCCACGACGAGCGTGAACAGACATTGAACCAGCTGTTGGTAGAGATGGATGGTTTTGAAGGTAATGAGGGTATCATTGTTATTGCCGCAACCAACCGCCCGGATGTTCTGGATAAAGCGTTGTTGCGCCCAGGCCGTTTTGACCGTCAGGTGTTTGTGGGCCTGCCGGATATTCGCGGTCGTGAGCAGATCCTGAAAGTGCACATGCGCAAGGTTCCTCTGGACGAGAAAATCAAGGCTTCCATCATTGCCCGCGGTACTCCAGGCTTTTCAGGGGCCGATTTGGCCAACTTGGTTAACGAAGCTGCGCTGTTTGCGGCGCGCGCGAACAAGCGTCTGGTTACCATGGAGGAGTTTGAAAAAGCTCGCGACAAGATCATGATGGGTGCCGAGCGCAAGTCCATGGTGATGGGCGAGAAGGAAAAGGAAAACACAGCATACCACGAGGCTGGTCACGCTATCGTTGGCCGTCTGGTGCCCGAGCATGATCCTGTACACAAGGTTACTATTATCCCGCGCGGCAGGGCGCTGGGTGTGACGCAATTTCTGCCGGAGGATGATAAATACAGCCTCAGCAAGCGGGCGATTGAGTCTCAATTGTGCTCACTCTTTGGTGGGCGTATTGCTGAGGAGCTGACGCTTGGTTTCGAAGGGGTCACCACCGGTGCTCAGAATGATATCGAAAGGGCCACGAGCCTGGCTCGCAGTATGGTCACCAAGTGGGGCCTTTCTGAAAAGCTGGGCCCACTTCACTATGGCGAAGACGATGGTGGAATGACCGGTGTGGGAGGTCCGCCTAATTATTCAGGAGCGACGTCCAAAACGATCGATGAAGAGGTTCGCCGGATTGTTGATCACTGCTACAAGGAGGCATCACGCCTGCTGGAGGAAAATCGCGATATACTTGAAGCGATGAAGGATGCTTTGATGGAGTATGAAACCATTGATGCAGAGCAGGTGGATGATCTGATGGCGCGCCGCAAGGTTCGCCCGCCACGTGATTGGCACGATGGTGATTTCAACGGTCATATTCAGGAAGCCGACGAAGAGAAAACCTCCGGCGACGAAAGTAAATCAAGCCCTATTGGTGGACCAGCCAAACACCACTAATATCCTAATTGTATAAAGCGGGGTCCAGGTATTCTGGGCCCCGCTTTTTTATGTACAGGACGTACGGTATTCCGCGAGAGCCAAGGATGGCGGTAGCGGTTATGTACAGGACGTACGGTATTCCGCGAGAGCCAAGGATGGCGGTAGCGGTTTTGTCTTGGAAACCAGTCAAAGCGATGAGCAAAATGCAATTTGGCGCTAAAAGCCTGGATATCACCCGACCATTGGTGATGGGTATTCTCAATGTCACACCGGATTCTTTCTCAGATGGTGGGCAGTTATACGGCGATCAACGTGTTCTGCTGGACAGAGTCCTTGGCAGAGCCGCTAAAATGGTTGCCGAAGGTGCTGCGATTCTGGACATCGGAGGGGAATCTACCCGCCCTGGTGCAACCCCTGTTGGAACTCAGGAGGAGTTGGATCGAGTGGTGCCCGCCGTCGAGGTTATCCGAAAAGAACTCGATGTGGTGGTTTCTCTGGATACCAGCAGCCCGGAAGTGATTCGGGAGGGCGCCTCGATGGGAGCCGGGTTGATCAATGACGTGCGCGCCTTGGAGCGTCCAGGTGCACTGGAGGTTGCTGCTCAGACAGGCCTGCCAGTGTGTCTGATGCATATGAAAGGAAACCCTCGAACCATGCAGAATCAGCCCAGCTACCAGTCGGTGGTAGATGAGGTATTGGATTATCTGCGCAGTCGTGTCGATGCCGCGGTGGGTGCCGGGATTCCCAGATCTTCAATAATCATTGATCCCGGGTTTGGATTTGGGAAGTCCCGGGAGCACAACCTGGAGTTGCTGGCTCGTCTTTCCGAGCTGGAGTCCGAGGGGCTGCCGATACTCGCCGGGTTATCTCGCAAATCTCTGATTGGGCAGGTGCTTGGGCGTGACGTGGATCAACGACTGGCCGCAAGTTTGTCTTTGGCGTTGCTGGCGGCGCAGGCAGGTGCGAAAATCCTCCGCGTACATGATGTGGCTGAGACCTCCGATGTACTGAATATGTGGGCAGCGGTAAAAAATAATAGGGAGCGTGGTTATGGGGCGTAAGTATTTTGGCACCGATGGGATTCGGGGTCGGGTGGGTGAGGGCCCGATTACTCCGGAGTTTGTACTGCGTCTGGGGTGGGCGGCTGGCAAGGTTCTGGCTGACCGCTACGCCGGGCACAAGCAGATACTGATTGGCAAGGACACAAGGACATCGGGATACATGTTCGAATCAGCTCTGCAGGCCGGCTTAATCAGTGCAGGTGTGGATGTCGGATTGCTGGGGCCGATGCCAACGCCGGCGATTGCTTACCTTACCCGGACATTTCAGGCCCAGGCGGGTATTGTCATCAGTGCGTCGCACAACCCCTATTTTGACAACGGTATCAAGTTCTTCGGCGGCACCGGGGCCAAACTGCCGGATGAAATCGAGTATGCCATTGAGGCTCAGCTGGACGTTCCGATGGGAACAGAGGAAACCCTGGGCAAGGCGCGTCGAATTGAAGACGCAGCGGGGCGCTACATCGAGTTCTGCAAAGGCACCATGCCTTGGGGATTCAGTCTGAACGGGGTGAAGCTGGTACTCGATTGTGCCAATGGTGCGACTTACCACATCGCCCCGGCAGTATTCAGCGAGTTGGGAGCAGAGATTGATGTGATTGCCGCAGAGCCAAATGGCGAGAATATCAATTTCGAATGCGGCTCAACCAAGCCGGAAAGGCTACAGGCGAGGGTGCTGGAGTGCGGTGCCGATATGGGTATCGCCTTCGACGGCGATGGTGATCGGGTGGTGTTCGTTGACCATAAGGGTGAGGTGGTTGATGGCGACGAAATCCTCTATTTGATTGCCGCCTACCGACAGCGTTACGCAGGTGGCTGCTCCGGGGTCGTCGGCACGCTGATGAGTAATTTCGGATTTGAGTTGGCCCTGCAAAAGCTGGAAATACCCTTTGTACGCGCCAAAGTTGGGGATCGGTACGTGCTGGAGGCCATGCGCGAGCGAGACTGGATGCTCGGGGGTGAAAATTCCGGCCATATCGTTTGTAGTGATGTCACTACGACAGGTGATGGGATTGTGGCAGCCTTGCAGGTGTTGTTGGCGCTCTCCACAGATGGCGCACCCCTGAACGATTTGAAACAGGGGATGCGTAAGCTGCCCCAGAATATGATCAATGTGAAAGTCTCCGGCAAGGTGGATCTGGATAGCAACAAGGTTATTCAGGAGGCTGTGCAGGCAGCGGAGACGGAATTGGCTGGTTCCGGTCGTGTCCTGCTAAGGCCATCAGGAACCGAGCCGGTTGTTCGAGTGATGGTGGAAGGTGATCAGCCGCCGTTGGTGGCCCGTCTGAGTCAGGAGCTGGCGGATGTGGTTGCCGGTGCGCTGGGCTAGTATCCTGTCCGGCTAATCAGGTAAATAAAATTTCCAATCATCGTTATAAGGCGTTGTATCTTATGAATTTATCCGATACCATTTGCGCCCGTTTTGCCAAGAGCCCCCGGCAATATTGGCAGCGTATGGAGATAACGCTCTGCGTGTGTCATTGGGGATAGGACCTGAAAGCATGAGACAAGCCCTGGTCGTCGGAAATTGGAAAATGAATGGCAGTCTGGCTGCAAACAGTCAGCTGCTGGAGAGTTTTCTGGAGCGCTGGCAAGGTGAGCATCAGGTGGAAGTGGCGGTGTGTCCTCCCGCGATTTACCTGGCTCAAGTGAAGCAATTGGCAGGTGACGGTCTTCAGATTGGTGCCCAGGATGTCAGTCAGGCCGAATCCGGTGCATACACCGGTGAGGTATCGGCGAGCATGGTTGCGGATCTGGATTGCCGCTATGCGATTGTCGGGCATTCGGAGCGGCGTGAGTACCACTCCGAGACCAATGAGCTGGTGGCGGAGAAGTTTGCGGCAGCACAGCAGGCGGGCCTGGTGCCGATCCTCTGTGTGGGCGAGACTCTGGAGCAGAGGAATGCGAGCGAAACGCTCGATGTGATTGCTGAGCAGCTCAAAGCGGTGATCGATCGCGCAGGGTTGCAGGCTATGACTGACGCCGTTGTTGCCTATGAGCCCGTTTGGGCGATTGGTACCGGCTTGACGGCAACACCTGAGCAAGCCCAAGAGGTTCACGGTTTTATTCGTGAACAACTGGGTGATACCGGGGATGCGGTAAGAATTTTGTACGGCGGCAGCGTAAAGCCCGCCAATGCAGGCGAGCTTTTTGCGAAGCCTGACATTGATGGCGCACTGGTTGGCGGTGCGTCGTTGGCAAGTGAAGATTTCTATCAAATCTGCCTGGCGGCAGAATAAAGGTTAAGTGATGGAAAAAGTCATTCTGGTAGTGCACGTATTGACGGCGCTGGCGATTATTGGCTTGATCCTGTTGCAGCAGGGTAAAGGTGCGGAGGCCGGCGCTTCTTTTGGTGCCGGTGCGTCCCAGACTGTTTTTGGCAGTCAGGGGAGTGGCAACTTCTTTACTCGTGCAACGGCGATTCTGGCAACGGTGTTCTTTATCACCAGTTTTGGTTTGGCCATCGTGGCGAAGCAGCAGGCTGCTGTCAGTGCTACCGAGGGTCTGCCGATAACGGACGGTGCTATGCCGGCCGCTGTAGAGGCGGGTGCAGAGATTCCGGCAGCTGATGCCAGTGATGTGCCGGCACCAAGTGGCGATGAAAGCGACATACCGGCAGCTGATGTGCCCGTAGGTTCTGATTCATCTGACGTGCCGCAGTGACAACAAGTTTATGCCCAAGTGGTGGAATTGGTAGACACGCTATCTTGAGGGGGTAGTGGCGTAAGCCGTGCCGGTTCAAGTCCGGCCTTGGGCACCATATTAAGGAAGGGTCTCGCTGTGCGAGGCCCTTTTTTGTTTTCTCGGCCGGACTGCGTCCGCGTTCACTTGCCCCGTCCCTGAGGTGGCTTGGTGCCACCCTTTCAAGTTATTGATAAATAAACGTAATTTTCCCTGGAAAGGCTATTGACCATCCCTGAGTCGGTCCCTATAATACGCGGCCTTGGTTGAGGACGGGTTCTTCGCCAAGTTGTTGATGCGGGGTGGAGCAGTCTGGTAGCTCGTCGGGCTCATAACCCGAAGGTCGTTGGTTCAAATCCAGCCCCCGCTACCAAATTCAAAGGCTTGAGTTGATCTCTGGAATGTAAGGTGATCTATCTTTGGTCTTGCGCTACAATGGCGCAGTTGGAAAGCCCCTTTTAAGGGGCTTTTTCGTATGCGCTCGGTAGGGCGCAACCGGCTCCCGGAGGGGGCAGGCAAATGACTGTGCTTCTGCAGTCGCAGTATGATGGGCCTTGTGCCCATTTTTTGTTTGTACAGTGTGGTTGACTGTCATGGCTTCAAAACATGATCAATTAACAGAATTACTGGCGCCAGTGGTGCAGTCCTTGGGCTGTGAACTCTGGGGGCTGGAGTATTTCACCCAGGGGCGTCATAGCACCTTGCGTCTCTACATCGATCATCCTGACGGTGTGGGTCTGGAAGAGTGCGAGCGCGTCAGTCGCCAGGTCAGCAGCGTCATGGATGTTGAAGACCCAATTGCGGGTGAATATACCCTGGAAGTGTCTTCTCCTGGCATGGATAGGCCTCTCTATACCCTTGAACATTTTGCTCGCTATGCCGGGGAGCAGGTGTCGATCAAGCTGCGTTCCGCTTTTGAGGGTCGCAGAAAATTCTCCGGTGTATTGCGCGGCATTGAAGATGACGACGTGCTGGTGGTGGTGGATGACCATGAATATCTGCTGCCAATTGAACTAATCGAAAAAGCAAACATTATTCCCCGTTTTTAGGGATGCACCTGGTGCAGGTAAACGAGGCGTACTCATGAGTAAAGAAATTCTGCTGGTGGCTGATGCGGTCTCCAATGAAAAAGGCGTAGACAAGGGCATTATCTTTGAAGCCATTGAGCTGGCTCTCGCTGCGGCGACCAAAAAGCGCTACGACGAAGATGCCGATATTGAGGTGGAGATCGACCGCCGTACCGGGGACTATATAACGACCCGCCGTTGGGAGGTTGTTGACGATGACACCCTGGCGCTGCTCGGAACTCAGTTCACCCTGGAGGAAGCCCACGAAAAGGACGAAGGTCTGAAGGCCGGCGACGTATACTCCGAAGTGGTAGAGAACGTTGAGTTTGGCCGTATTGCGGCACAAACGGCCAAGCAGGTTATCGTACAAAAGGTCCGCGAGGCAGAGCGCGAGCAGATTGTTGAGCTCTACCGCGACCGCTTGGGCGAACTCATTAGCGGCACCGTGAAAAAAGTGACCCGCGACAGCATCATTGTCGATTTGGGCAACAATGCCGAAGGCCTTCTGCCTCGTGATCAGCTGGTTGGCCGTGAAGTGTTCCGCATGGGCGATCGTGTTCGCGCTCTGTTGCTGGATGTTCGCACCGAAATGCGTGGCCCTCAGTTGTACCTCAGCCGCGCCTGTCCGGAAATGCTGATCGAGCTGTTTAAGATTGAAGTTCCTGAAATTTCCGAACAGGTGATTGAGCTAAAGGCGGCTGCCCGAGATCCGGGTTCCCGCGCGAAAATTGCGGTTTACACCAACGATGGACGTATCGATCCGGTGGGCGCCTGCGTGGGCATGCGGGGTTCGCGAGTACAAGCGGTTTCCAATGAGCTGGGCGGCGAGCGCATCGATATCGTGCTCTGGGACGACAATGTGGCTCAGTTTGTGATTAACGCTATGGCCCCGGCAGAGATCGAGTCGATTGTCGTGGACGAGGATGCCGGGTCTATGGATGTGGCTGTGGATGAGGACAATCTCGCACAGGCAATTGGTCGCAGTGGACAAAACGTTCGTCTGGCCAGCGAACTGACCCGCTGGGAAATCAACGTCATGAGCGTCGAAGAGTGGCAGTCCAAACAGCAGGAAGAGTCTGGCAGCTACATCGAAACCTTTATGAATGCTCTGGACGTTGACGAGGACGTGGCTGAAGTTCTGGTAGAAGAAGGCTTTACCAGTCTGGAAGAAGTGGCTTATGTACCGCTTGAAGAAATGCTGGCGATTGAAGGTTTCGACGAGGAAATTGCCGAAGAGCTTCGCTCTCGTGCCAAGGATGCCCTGTTGACTCAGGCCCTGGCCTCTGAAGAGCAGCTGGAAAATGCCGAGCCTGCTGAAGACCTGCTCAACATGGAAGGCATGGACAAGCACCTGGCCTTTATTCTGGCCAGTCGCGGCATAGCCACAATGGATGATTTGGCCGAGCAGGCGGTAGATGATTTGTTGGATGTTGATGGCATCGATGAGGAACGCGCAGCAGCTTTGATCATGAAGGCGCGTGAACCTTGGTTCGCTGATGAACAGCAGGAAGGCGAGCAATAAGAGGATTGAGGATAGATCATGGCAGAAGTAACCGTAAGTGAGCTCGCCAAATCAGTAGGTGCGTCAGAAGAGCGCCTGCTGAAGCAAATGGCTGAGGCTGGTCTGAACCACAAGAGCGCGGATGCGCTGGTGTCGGACGAAGAAAAACAGACTTTGCTGGCCTTCCTGAAGACCAGTCACGGTGAATCAACAGAAGCACCGAAAAAAATTACCCTGAAGCGTAAAACCACGACTACCCTGAAGACTGGGAGTGGCAGTGGCCGCAAAACCGTTAATGTCGAAGTCCGCAAAAAGCGCACTTATGTTAAACGGGATGTGGAAGAGTCTGTGCAGGCGGAAGTGCCCGTTCCAGCGCCGGAGCCAGTAGTGGAAAGCGTGCCGGTTGAACCTGAACCCGTGGTGGAGCCGGAAGTGGTTGAAATTGTGGCGGAGGAGACCAAGGCTCCTGAGCCCGCGGTGGAGGTGCCGGTAGCACCTGCTCCAACCAGTTCCTTTGTTGATGACGCCGAGGAAAAGCGTCTTGCTGCCATGGCTGCTCGCCGCAAGGCTGAGGAAGAGGAAGCTCAGCGCAAGGCCGCCAAAGTCAAAGAAGTCGGTGCTAAGGCAGAGGCGGGCGAGGGAACCAAGAGTGAAGCGCAAATGCGTGCTGATGCTGAGGCAGCAGCTCTCAAGGCCAAGCAGGAAGAAGAAAAAGGCAAGCACGGCAAGAAGAAAGAGAAGCATGTCGCTGAGGCGGGCGATGATGACGATGCCGAGGGCGCGCACCGCAAGAAGGCGCCCAGAGTGGCGAAAAAATCCGGGCCCAAAAAGAGCAATCGCACTGCGTTGCTTAACGAGCTCGATGACGATGTGGATGCCGATGACGGTAGCGCCAGGCCCCGTAAGAGTGCTCGCCCCGCGATCAAGTTGGCTAACAAACACGGCTTCAAACGGCCGACAGGAAAGATCGTGCACGAAGTACAGATACCGGAAACTATCACCGTCTCCGACTTGGCGCAGCGTATGAGTGTCAAGGCTGGCGTGGTGGTTAAGACCCTGATGAAGATGGGTACTATGGCCACCATGAACCAGGCGCTTGATCAGGAAACCGCGCAACTTGTGGTTGAAGAGATGGGGCACACTGCGGTTATCGTCAGTGGTAACGAAGTCGAGGAAGCGCTGGAAGAATCCATCGTCTCTGATGGCGATATGCAGGCTCGAGCCCCCGTAGTTACTGTGATGGGTCACGTTGACCACGGTAAAACGTCTCTGCTGGACTATATCCGTAACACCAAGGTGGTTACCGGTGAGGCCGGTGGTATTACCCAGCACATTGGTGCCTACCGAGTGAAAACAGATAAGGGTGAAATCGCCTTCCTGGATACTCCAGGCCACGCGGCATTTACCTCAATGCGCGCACGTGGTGCCCAGTGTACTGACGTGGTTATTCTGGTGGTTGCCGCCGATGACGGCGTCATGCCGCAAACCGAGGAAGCGATTCAGCATGCCAGGGCCGCCGAGGTGCCTATTGTTGTCGCGGTTAACAAATGTGACAAAGAAGCCGCTGATCCTGACCGTGTGAAGAATGAGTTGGCCGCCAAGGAAGTGATCCCCGAGGATTGGGGCGGTGATGTGCAGTTTGTAAACGTCTCTGCACATACCGGTGAAGGTATTGACGAACTGCTTGAGGCCGTCTCGCTGCAGGCGGAACTGCTGGAGCTGGAAGCACCTGTAGGTATTCCTGCACGTGGTGTCGTGATCGAATCGCGCATGGATAAAGGCCGCGGTGTCGTCGCCACGGTTCTGGTTCAGGGCGGTGAACTCAGTCGCGGCGATATGCTGCTGGCCGGACAGAGTTACGGCCGGGTTCGTGCCATGACCGACGAGCGTGGCAAAACCGCCAAGCAGGCCGGACCATCCACTCCGGTGGAAATCCTGGGTCTGGATACCGCGCCGGATGCGGGCGAAGAGTTTGTGGTTGTGCCCAATGAGCGTAAAGCCCGAGAAGTGGCCGAGCACCGTGCCGAAAAAGCCCGTCAGGATCGTCAGCAGCGTCAGCAGGCGGCGAAGCTGGAAAACATGTTTGCCAATATGGGCAGCGCCGAGAAGAAGATTCTCCCGGTAGTTCTGAAGACCGACGTGCGCGGTTCGCTGGAAGCTATCCAGTCTGCACTTTTGGATATCGGCAACGAAGAAGTTCAGGTCAATGTGGTCGTATCCGGCGTTGGCGGTATTACTGAAAACGATATCAACCTGGCTCTGACCTCCGGTGCCATTGTCATCGGATTTAATGTTCGCGCCGATGGCAGTGCCCGTAAGCTGGCGGAGCAGGAGTCTGTCGAGATTCGCTATTACAGCATCATTTATCAGCTGTTGGACGAAGTGAAAGGCGCTCTGGCAGGTATGCTGGATCCCGAGCGGGTCGAAGAAATTGTCGGTATCGCCGATGTGCGTGAAGTGTTCCGTTCTCCGAAGTTCGGTCAGGTTGCCGGTTGTATGGTCACCGAGGGTACCGTATATCGCAACAAACCGATCCGTGTACTGCGCGACAACGTCGTTATTTTTGAAGGCGAGTTGGAGTCCCTGCGCCGCTTTAAGGACGATGTTAACGAAGTCCGCAACGGCACCGAGTGTGGTATCGGCGTGAAGGACTACGACGTTAAGGTCGGCGACCAGATCGAAGTCTTTGATGTGAAAGAGGTGGCACGCGAGCTCTAAGCGCGTGACCGTTTCTTAGAGGTAGTAACATGGCCAGAGAATTTAAACGAACGGACCGACTGGGCGACGCCATTCAGCGCATCCTGGCCCAGTTGATCCAGTTTGAGGTGCGCGATCCGCGCATCGGCATGGTCAATATCAACGACGTGGACGTCAGTCGCGACCTCGCCAGCGCGCGGGTATTTGTGACCTTTGTCGGCAAGGAGTCTGACGAAGACTGTGAAAAAGCCGCCGCAGCCCTGAACAAGGCCAGCGGCTTTCTGCGTTCCCATCTGGCAAAAGAGCTGGATATTCGAGTGACACCTCGCCTGACGTTCATCTATGACAAGACCTCCGTGCGGGGGCAGCAATTGTCACAGCTGATTGACCGGGCCGTGCGCGAAGATCGCGGCGAAGAGTGAAATAACGGAAGGTATCGGCTTGGGTCGTAGAAGAGCACGAGGGCGCCAGATAAGTGGCGTGTTGCTATTGAACAAATCCGCGGGCATGACCTCCAATGATGCCCTGCAGCAAGCCAAGCGCTTGTTTTATGTGGCCAAGGCAGGCCATACCGGCAGTCTCGACCCGCTGGCGACCGGGGTGTTGCCGCTGTGTTTTGGCGAGGCGACCAAGTTTTCCCAGTTTCTCTTGGATGCCGATAAACGCTATCGCACCACCTACCGGCTGGGTGCCTACACCACTACCGGCGATCTCGATGGAGAGCTGCTGGAGGAAGTGAGCGCCGCCGATATCACCGAAGCACAGGTCAAGGAAGCACTGAAGGCCTTCGAGGGTGACATCGAGCAGGTACCGCCGATGTACTCCGCTCTTAAGCACAATGGCGAGCCACTCTACAAGCTGGCACGCCAGGGAATCGAGATTGAGCGCGAGGCTCGCCCGGTAACCATCTATCATATAGAGATGCTGGATTTTCGTCCCGGCGAGCGGGCTGAGGTGGATCTGGATATACGCTGCAGCAAGGGCACCTATATTCGCTCCATTGCGGAAGATCTCGGTGAGATGTTGGGTTGCGGTGCCCATGTGGTCAAATTGCACCGCTCCGAATCCGGTCCCTTTGTGGAGGCCGATACCCTTACGCTGGATGAGTTGCGTGAGGAGCGAGGCGAAGAGCTTGCAGAGGTGCTGGATCATCATCTGCTGCCGACCGATGCGCCGGTACAGTCGCTGGCCTCATTGGCCCTGGCGGACAGCTCGGCCTATTATTTTCGCCAGGGTAACCCTGTGATGGACCCCCAGGTCTATCGCATTGGCGACGAAGGTGATATGGTTCGCGTCTTCGCCGAAGATGGTGAATTTTTGGGCGTTGGGGTGTTGGATGACGAAGGTCGTGTGGCACCCAAACGACTTGTGGTGAGACCCACCGCAGAAAATTAGACCATAGCGCTTGTCTATTAAGTCGCTAAGGTTTGATAGCTAGCCGTCCTGTAAATATGCACGGGGCTGGCTGGATTGATGTAAGGCATATTAACTTTGAGGAAAAGACTATGGCACTGAGTGCTGCTGAAAAAGCTGATATTGTAAAAGACTTTCAACAAGCTGAAGGTGATACCGGATCTCCGGAAGTGCAGGTTGCGCTGTTGACCCACAACATCAATAAGTTGCAAGGCCACTTCTCTGATCACAAGCAGGATCACCACTCACGCCGCGGCCTGATCCGCATGGTAAACCAGCGTCGTAAACTGCTGGATTACCTGAAGGGCAAGGACGTTAGTCGCTACGCCACACTGATCCAAAAGCTGGGTCTGCGTCGCTAAGTGACATAAAAGTGCCCGCAACCGCGGGCACTTTTATTTTAGCGCTTGTGTCCTCCTCATATTGAGGAACAACGCCGAGGATAGAATTCTCTGCAGGTCGCAGGAAGCGACCCTTAGCTGCCAAGCCTAACGCGAAGGTTAAAACATTAAAACGTTAGGCCAAAAGCCGGGCAACAGCCAGGCGGGCGGCGAAAGGCATGGACGCCTTAGTCTACATTGAAGAAAGTAAGAAAAGTCGAAAGTAAACGTAAAGTTAGAAAAGCATAAGGAAAATGTCGTGAATCCCGTCATTAAAACCTTTCAATATGGAAACGATACCGTCACTCTGGAGACCGGCAAAGTAGCTCGTCAGGCCTCCGGTGCGGTGATGGTCACAATGGGCGAAACCCAGGTTCTGTGTACTGTGGTTGGCGCCAAAAGTATGAGAGAAGGCCAGGACTTCTTCCCCCTGTCTGTTCACTATCAGGAAAAAGCCTACGCCGCCGGCAAGATCCCCGGTGGCTTCTTCAAGCGTGAAGGTCGTCCCAGTGAAAAAGAAACTCTGACCTCCCGCTTGATTGACCGTCCTATTCGTCCGCTGTTCCCCAATGGCTTCATGAACGAAGTGCAGGTGGTTTGCACCGTTATGTCCGCCGGCAAGGATATGGATCCGGATATTGCGGCCATGATCGGTACTTCTGCGGCACTGGCCATTTCCGGTATTCCGTTCAGTGGCCCGATTGGCGCTGCCCGTGTCGGTTATACCCAAGATCAGGGTTATCTCCTGAACCCGGGTTACGCCGCTGTTGCAGCGTCTGAGCTGGACATGGTGGTTGCCGGTACCCAAGACGCGGTACTGATGGTGGAATCCGAAGCCAACGAGCTGCCGGAAGACATCATGCTGGGCGCCGTGCTCTTTGCTCACCAGGAGCTGCAGGCCATTATTCAGGCAGTTAACGAGCTGGCCAAAGACGCCGCCAAGCCCGCTTGGGAGTGGACGCCAGAGCCTGAAAATACCGAGCTCAAGTCCGCTGTGACTGAGGCCTTTGGTGCCCAGATCAAAGAAGCCTACCGTATCACCGACAAGATGCAGCGCTACACCCGTCTGGGTGAGCTGCGCGATGCCGCTGCCGAGCAACTGGCCAGTGAAACCGTCAGCACCGACGATATCAAAGCGGTATTCGGCAAGCTCGAAAAGCAAACTGTCCGTCAGGCGGTTGTAGCCGGTGAGCCTCGTATCGATGGTCGTGACACCAAAACCGTGCGTCCCATCCAGGTAGAAGTTGGCGTGCTGGAAAAGGCCCATGGCTCGGCACTGTTTACCCGTGGTGAAACTCAGGCCATCGTGGTCTCCACTCTGGGTTCCGCCCGCGATGCACAGATCATTGACGCGCTGGAAGGCGAACGCCGTGACCCATTCATGCTGCACTACAACTTCCCTCCCTACTCCGTAGGTGAAGCCGGTCGCATGGGTGGTACAGGTCGTCGTGAAATCGGCCATGGTCGCCTTGCGCGTCGCGGTGTGGCGGCTGTACTGCCAAAAGAAGATGAGTTCCCATACTCCATTCGTGTGGTCAGTGAAATCACTGAATCCAACGGTTCTTCTTCCATGGCTTCCGTGTGTGGTTCTTCACTGGCTCTGATGGATGCCGGTGTGCCCTTGAAGGCTCCCGTAGCTGGTATTGCCATGGGTCTGGTAAAAGAAGACAACGGCTTTGCCGTCCTCACCGATATTCTGGGTGACGAAGATCACCTGGGTGATATGGACTTTAAAGTTGCCGGTACCTCTGACGGTATCACTGCGTTGCAGATGGATATCAAGATCGAAGGTATCACTGAAGAGATCATGGAGATCGCTCTGGAGCAGGCTCTGCAGGCACGTTTGCACATCCTGGCAGAGATGAACAAGGTGATCGACAAGTCTCGTCAGGGCGTTTCTGACAACGCACCTCAGTTTGAGACCATCAAGGTACACCCCGATAAGATTCGCGACATTATCGGTAAAGGTGGCGCCACCATTCGTTCAATCACTGAAGAAACCGGCGCTTCCGTTGATATCGATGACGACGGCACCGTGAAGATCTACGGCGAGAGCACTGAGTCTTTGCAGGCGGCCCTGGATCGTATCGGCGAAATCACGGCTGAGGCCGAGATTGGCGAAATCTACGAAGGTAAGGTTGTCCGCATTGTCGACTTCGGTGCGTTTGTTAATTTCCTGCCCGGAAAAGACGGTCTGGTTCATATCTCTCAGATTGCCGAAGAGCGCGTCAACAGCGTGTCCGATTACCTGACCGAAGGCCAGATGGTTCGCGTCAAGTGTCTGGATGTGGACCAGCGTGGTCGTATCAAGCTGTCCATCAAAGAAGCGGCACTGGACGATGCCGCCGAAGCTGAAGCCGAAGACTAAACTTCGGTCGGGGGAAGGGCCACCTTTCCCCTTTCGAGCTTCCCGAAAAGCCCGCTTGCGGGCTTTTTTTGTTATGGTTAGTCAGGCATGGCGATGGGGGCGCTTGTAATGACATGTGTAAGGACTCTTTTGATCTGCATCGGGGTTGTGTGGATACCAACACTATTGGCAAATGATCAATACTGCCTCAGTGGTGGTCATGAGAGCGGATTTCGCTGCGAGGAGTCGCAAGCCGTTGCTTCCCCAAACAACAGACGGTACTACAGCATTCAACTGCTGGAGCAAGCGGGCGAAAACGAACTCAGCAGCAGAGCCGATATCGTCTACAAGGTGACAGTAGAAGGTGGCAGGCGACTGGTCTATCTGGGGCAATACACCAGCAGAGCCGCCGGTGTGGCAGCTCTGGGGAAGGCATTGAAGACTTGGGGGCGAAGTCGATATCCGTTGCTTGTGTCCGTTCAGGGACCTCAGGATTCACCCAGTATTCGCCTGGAGGCAGAGCCGGATCCAGCACCCCTCGGTCTGTCGGCTTCTACTCCGGTGCCAGCACCAGCGACTGCTGATGGGCAGGGGGAGGCGCCACGCCTGACTTTGCGACAGAACGCCCCTTACGAGTTGGTCTACAGCATCCAGACTGCGGTTTTTGCGGATGCGAAACAGGGGCATGACTTTGCTCAGCGACACCCGGGTATTGCGCTGACCTGTCGGGAACGGGAAGACGGTCTGTTTTCGGTTTACTATGGCGTCTATCAATCCTACAGCGATGCGCGCCAGCACCTTCAGGACTACGACCTGCTCGCTCAGCAGGGGGCCTACATAGTGAGATTAGAGCAGGCTTCTTTCCTGCCGTGTGAGGCACTTCTCTAGCTGAAGTTCTGTGGATACAGGGAGACCAGCTGGCCGGAAGCCTTGAGTTGCCTTCGATCCTTGTTCAAAAATGTGTCTATACCGGCAGCGTCTACCGGTTTGCTAAACAGATAACCCTGCCCCACATCGACGCCCATCTGCTTGAGTATGTGGGCCTGGATCTCCGTTTCGATACCTTCAGCCACCACCTCAATCTGCTGACTTTGCGCCAGGCCCACCATGGACTGAACCAACGCATGACTGCGATCTGACTCTGTAATCTTGTCAACAAAGGATTTGTCGATCTTTAGCTGCTGGGGGACAAAGCGGGCCAGGTAACCCAGATTGGAATAACCGGTGCCAAAGTCATCAATACTGAGACGGAAGCCGGATTCGCGCAACCGATCGAGTTGCGGATGATGCCCATCGATGTAGTTGGACTCCGTCAATTCGATGTCGACACGCTCGCAGGCAACACGAAAATCCCGGCAGGCCGATGCCGCCACATCAGCAAAGTCCGGTGCTTCCAGCTGGCGGGCTGAAACATTGATGGACAAATTCAATTCAGGATGTTGCTCTGACCACTGGGCAAACGGCTGCAGGGCTCGCTGGAATACCAGTTTGCCCAGACGGTGTATGAGACCGGTTTCTTCCGCAAGAGGAATAAACACCTGCGGCGAGTTAAGTTGTGGGTTATCCGTAGTCAGCCTGGCCAGTGCTTCCAAGCCGACGATTTTGCGGGTTTGCAGGTTCACCTGGGGCTGAAACACGACTTCCAGTTGATGCAGATAAATTGCCTGCTTGAGTTCGTCCACCAGCTCAAACTTCTTAAGAATGTTATTGGTCATTGCCGGAGCGAACACACAGGGCGATTGCAGGTTGCGGGTACGACTGTGTACAGCGGCGATGTCCGCTTTCTGCAACAGACTGGCACAATCATCCGCATGGGAAGGGTAGTGGCTGATGCCCATCGCGCCAGCGATCTGATAGCGAAATCCGGCGACGCTGAAATCGGTGTTTACTTTGCTCAGTAACTGCCGTGCATAGCTGCGCACCACAAGGTTCTCGTCGTCCCGAACCAAAAGAACAAATTCTTCTCCTATAGAGCGGGCCAGCAAGTCCTGAGGGCGTTTTTCAGAGGAGAGGCGACGGGCCGCCACACGAATCAATTGATCTTGGAGAGAGTGGCCGTGGGACTGGGCCGCATCTTTGATATTCGAGAGACTGATATGAAAAATATAAAGCGACTGCTTTTCCTGAATGTTATTTTCGATCTCCTGAATCAGGCTGTTACGGGTTAACAAACGAGTCAGATAATCGTGTTTCAATAGCCACTGCACTCGCTGGTGACTGCGATCCTGTTTGTCCAGCAGGCGGCGAATGTGCCGACCGCTGAAGCGGATGTAGATGATTGTGGCCAGAAGCAGCAGTGCGGCAAACAGGCCGGAGAGCCTGACGCTGCGTTCTCGCAATTCTTCAGAAGCGGCTTCTGCCTGAAACTCGATGTTCTGGTATAGGTTCTCGATTAAGGTACTTGGTGTTTGATCAATATTGCGTACTTGCATATTTGCAGCACCGGGGTTGCCACTGTCGTTAAGAAAACCTGCGCGCGATTCCTGGTAGGCAATTCGAAGCACTTCAAGTGCATAGATAATGGTGCGGATCTGGCGGTGAAGGTCTTCGTCGTCAATCTTAACCAGTAGCTCATTAGCCAGCTCCAGGGTGGCTCGCTCGCGCATACGAAACTGTGTCCAGAGCCCCGTTTCGTTGTTGACACTGGCATGAAGCAGATAATCACTCCAGGCCTGGGTCTGGTTTTTCAATGCAATATTGAGTTCCGCCGCAGTGCGGGCGGAGCTTTGTTGGCGTTTCAGCAGGGCGTGTTGGTCGTACAGGAAATTGGCTTCCAGAAGCAGCCCGGAAAGCGCCAACAGCAGTATCAGTAGCGGGCCGGCAACAACATTCACCAGAATGGACTGGCGGGCAGATAGGAACTGAAACTTCATCAGGCTTAACTCTCAGCGCCGGTGTGAACGTGGGGGGCAGAGTTCGGAGTGCCAGGGTATCGCTGCACTGTGACAGTTTCGTGTCCGGCTCGTTTAGAGGTTTAGGTCAGGGGATCTTGGGCCAAACAGAGGATGAGGGGATTTGGCCGACCGGGTACAGGTCGGCCCGAGCATGTTGGAGCGAGCAGTCACTCTTTTCCAGTCGAGTGCTTAGCGGCGAAACACCACAGTACGGTTGCCGTTGAGCAAAACACGGTGTTCAGCATGCCAGCGCACCGCCCGGTAGAGCACCACACTTTCGATGTCGTGACCGATTTCCACCAGTTGTTCGGGAGAGTTGGTGTGAGAAACACGCTCCACCTCCTGTTCGATGATGGGGCCTTCGTCCAGATCCGAAGTGACGAAGTGAGCGGTGGCACCAATCAGTTTCACGCCGCGTTCGTAGGCTTGATGGTAGGGTTTGGCCCCTTTGAAGCCGGGCAGGAAAGAGTGGTGAATATTAATGGCTCTGCCTTCCAGCTTCTGGCAAAGCTCGTTGGACAGAATCTGCATGTAGCGGGCCAATACCAGGAAGTCCGCCTGCGTGTTCTCCATCACCTCCAGAATTTGGGCTTCCTGTTGAGGTTTGGTATCTGCCGTAATCGGCAAATAGTGATAGGGCAGGTTATACCACTCCACCAGATCGCGCATATCTTCATGGTTGGAAACCACCGCCACGATGTCGACAGGCAGGGTGCCTTCTTTCCACTTGTGCAGCAGTGTGTTCAGGCAGTGGCCCCAGCGAGACACGGCCAGCACCACCTTCGGGCGTTCGCACAGATCGCACAATTGCCACTGCATCTGGTCGGTGGCTGCCAGCTGAGAAAACTGCTCCCGCAGCAGATCAATGTCGGTGGCGCTGTCATTAGCCGCTGTGAACTCGGTGCGCATAAAGAAGCGTTTCTCTGAGGTGTCCTCAAATTGTGACGATTCTTCGATGTTGTAACAGTGGTTGGCCAGAAACGACGTGACCGCAGCCACAATGCCGTGGCGGTCCGGGCAGCTGAACGTCAGAACATAGCGTGGTTGGCTCATGGTGGAACTTCCAAAGGTTGGTATGGCTAAGGGTGCCTGAATGTGGAGCACGAACTGTACCAGATGCGGCTGCCACAATTCATCATGATTTCCCTTCAACCTGCCTTTTTCTTACCCGCTGTGAGTCTGATTTGAGCGCTGTAATAACCATCAAATCACAGGCAACGGAGACAACCGCGTGAAAAAGACAATGGCAATACTCACTTTGGCAACCTGCACAGTGGCAACATCAGCTCAGGCAACGCCTGAGGCAACAGAGCTCAAGCAGGGGGCTGCCTTTACTACTTCGGCGTTGGCCGGCGCGGCCCTGGGAGGGCCTGTTGGTATGATTCTGGGAGCATTGGGCGGCGCTTATATCGGGGAGCAAATCAAACAGGCAGATGAGGTGGACACCATGACGCAATCGGTGGCAGTGGCAAACGAAGAGATTGAACGACTGAATGCTCAACTGGTGCAGGCCAGAGAGGAAACGGAGAAACTGCAGCAAATGGCCCTGGAATCTCTCAATACTCAGGTATTGTTCCACACGGCTTCGGATCAGCTGACCGAGCGGGGGCGCGATCGTGTGGAGCGGGTGGCCAGGCTCATGCAGCAGTGGCCTCAATGGCGCATACGACTCGACGGACACGCGGACCCACGCGGAACCGATGAGTACAACAATGTCCTGTCCCAGTATCGGGCGAAAGCGGTGGAAGAAGCCTTGGTTGCCGCGGGTGTAAAACCGGAGCGGGTAGAGTTATACAGCCATGGTTCCAGCCGCTCCCGCGCCGATAAGGGTGATCATCGGGCTTATGCCGCCGAGCGCCGTGTCGATATCGATATTCTCAGTGGTCGTCGCAAGCCGGAGGTGGTGATGAATTGACGGCTCGATAGGTCTTTGGGGTCTGCCCTGTCCACCGTTTGAAGGCGCGGCTGAAGTTGCTGGTATTGGAGAAGCCCAGTAAAAAACCGATGTCGCCGATGCTGAGGTCATCGCCCTTCATATATTGCAACGCCAGCTGCCGTCGCACGTTTTCCAATTCTTGGCGGTAGCTGCTGCCCTGCTCTTCCAGCTTGCGATGCAAGGTTCTCGGGCTCATATGCAACTCGCTGGCGACATTTTCCAGATTGGCCTCTCCCCGGGGCAGGCGTTCAAACAAGACATTCTGCAACTGCTGTTCGAGGGTGGGCGTCTGCAGTTTTGCCAGGTAATCAGCAACCAGTTGTTCGGTTGCCTGAGCCAGTTGGCGGTTACCCCCCGGGATCGGCGTTTCCGCCTGGTGACGATCATAGGTCGCTTCAAATTGATGGGAGTGATAGCTCACGGGGCAGCCAAACCATTGATCATAGGAGTCGGGGTCGACGGGTTGTGGGCGGGGTAGCGTCATTTCCAAGGGATGAAAATCAAAGGTGGAATGCTTGCGGCACAGGTGGGACAGGGCAGAAAAGGTCGCATCGATGGCATAGTCCGAGGCCCTGGCCTGTGGCGTAAAACGGACACTCCCGGTCATCACCAGAGTGTCTTCGGCTTCTCTGAGGGTGATCTCGTCGGCAGCGGTACTGAACGCCGCCATATAGCGACACCAGCACACCAGTAGATCCTTGATGCTACAGCTGCTCCATAGGGCGATGCCCAGCGCGCTAAAGGTGGTGGGGGTGACGAAGCTGCCTGCTCGCAGGCCGATGTGGGGGTCGCCGGTTAATGCGGCTGCGTCTTCCCAAAGTGTTGCCATCAACGCCAACGGAATGCGTTGATCGGGATCTGATTGCCGCTCGTAATCGACGCCCCTGGATTTCAGGAACTCGTCGCGATCAACGCCGTAGTATTCCAGGGTGGCGACAAACAGGGTCAGCCAGCTGCCGATGATGGACGGGGAGTGCTGCATGGGTAACAGAGTTTACGCGGGTTTGGCTCCATCATCCATCTTTGCTCTATAATGGCGCGAAAGTTTTACTGCGAGCGAGTTGCTATGGAGCCACTGTCTGAAAACGTCGAGGAAAACCTGGACCGCTTTATTGTCGAAGCCCTGGAGACCGGCTGCGTCTGGGGTCTCGAAGGGCCGGAGGGCTTTGCGCTGTGTCCCTCGGAGGATAACGACGACGTCGATGTGATGCCTTTTTGGTCACAGCCGGAATTTGCCCAGGCGGTCTGTGTCGACGAGTGGTCGGTTTACAAGCCGGTGCCGGTTTCGCTGGAAGAGTTTCTGGATGAATGGGTTGACGGTATGCACGCGGATATTCTGCTGGTGGGCATCAACTGGACGGAAGAGCTGGAAGGTATGGAGATGGAACCTCTGGATCTGGCCGAAGAATTCGACAGCGAGATGAAGTAGGTCTGCGGACATGTACCCTCTGGATTATATCGACCCGGTGTTTCGCCCTCCGAGCGAGGCGCGCTCACTGATTTTACAAGTGACCAACGGCTGCTCTTGGAACAAATGCACCTTCTGCGAAATGTACACTCAGTCGCAGAAGCGTTTTCGTCCGAAGCCGATAGAAGAGCTGGACCAGCAACTGATGCAATTGGCTCAGGCAGGCTATCCGGTGCGTCGGGTTTTTCTTGCCGATGGTGACGCCATGACCCTGTCGGTGCGGCGTTTGCGCGAGATTCTGGAGTTGGTGAAGAGTTACTATCCGGATGTCCAACGGATTTCCTCCTACTGCCTGCCCAGAAACCTTAAGAAAAAATCCGTAGAAGAACTGACGGAGCTGCGGCAGTTGGGCCTCAGCATGATGTATGTGGGCTGTGAGAGCGGCGATGATCAGGTGTTGTCTCTGGTGGAGAAAGGCGAGAATTTTGCCTCTTCGCTGGAAGCACTGCAGAAGATCAAAGCAGCGGGTATGAAGAGTTCGGTGATGATTCTTAATGGGCTGGGCGGTGAGCAATATTCTCGCCAGCATGCCGTTAATTCCGCCCGGCTGATGAACGCGGCGCAGCCCGACTTTCTTTCAACGCTGGTGGTCTCATTTCCGGCGGGAGATCAACGATATCAGCATAACTTCGAGGGCCGTTTTCAGCCCTTGGGGCAGACCCGGTTGTTCGAGGAGATGGAGTTATTGCTGGAGAATCTGGAGCTGGAACGCACGGTGTTCCGCAGCGATCACGCCTCGAATTATCTGGTCTTGAAGGGAATATTGGGTCGTGACAAGGAAGCTCTGCTGAAGCAAGTGCGCCTGGCCTTGCGTCAACCTGGCCGCATACCACTGCGACAAGAGTGGCAGCGGGGATTGTGATCGGGGTTGAGGGGGCAATCAGGCCTGCGCCAGAGAAATGTCCTCATCAACAAAGCCAAACAGGTAGTCGTGCAGAAGATTGGTCATGTGGTTGCCGACATGATCGTTGAGACCGCTCAGACACTCAAATTCGGGTGTAATTGCCGACAGCTTACTCTGGCGGTAGTCATCCGTTACTAACACAAATCTCTTATTGATCTCATCCTGGGAGCCTCCGTCATGGCGGCTCTGAAGCAGTTCCAGCACACGAAATCCGAAGTCCATTACCAGGCGCTGCAGGTGGGTGTGGCGCGTTTCCTGGCGGTTCAGAAACTGAATTTCGCGGCTGCCGAGCAGCTGCGGTTCGGTGAGGGTTGTAATTGCCATGGTGACCTCTGAGGGCTTGCCAATCGTCGGGATTATTAAAACACGGGCTTGTGCATCGATGCTTCGAAGCAGTTCACACTATGTTTAAGTGACAGTGGCGTCGTTTAAGCGATAGTGATGTCGCCTGGATCGACATGTTGCTATGGATCCAGGCGACAGGTCAAGAGGCTGGGATCAGGGCTAAGGGCGAATGGCCATTTCCTCTCGGAAGCGACGACCATTGTCTGCGTAATGCTGGGCGGAGAGCTTTAACCCCTCAATTTCTTTTTCCGACAGACTGCGTTTGACTTTGGCGGGGGCTCCCAGAACCAGGGAGCCGTCAGGAATCTCCATGCCCTCAGGCACCAGAGCGCTGGCACCAATCAGGCAATTATTGCCAATCCTGGCGCCGTTCAATACCACGGCATTAATTCCGATCAGGGAGTTTTGGCCAACCACACAGCCGTGAACAGTGGCGTTATGACCGATGGTTACACCTTCACCAATCTGCAGGGGAAAGCCCGGATCGGCATGCAGCACGGCACCATCCTGGACATTGCTGTTTTTGCCAACGCTGAGCTGTTCGCAGTCGCCCCGAAGCACGGCCCCGAACCAGACGCTGGACCCTTCTGCCAGCTCGACAGAACCAACGACGGTCGCCGTAGGGGCTACAAAACAATCTTCATGGGCGTTGACTGTACGGTCTTTCAGGTCAGCAATCACAGGGGCTCCCTCTTATGGTCAGTGCGTAAAACAGGCGCACAGCATAGCCCAAAAGTGCCAGCGGTAATATGAGTATCAGTTTGAATCCTGTACCCAAGAGATAGCCGTTTCAAAGTCCTCGCTGGAAAAGCGCCGAACTTCTGCGGCGGCAAAATGATGCTCAATAGGGGGAAGTATGCCTGCCAGTGGCTCATCAGACACTGCCGCCACCCTGGGAATGATTCGGTGATGGTCCCCGTCAAAGCGGATGTGGGACACCAATTCCGAAAAATCCTCCCAGCCAAGCTGGTCTTCTGCGCTAATCACAATGCCTTTCAGTTGCCGGTTACCGGCGAGGTAGCGATCTACTGTTTCACTGAGTTGGGCGAAATCCCTCGCCAGTAGAGGGGTCTCCGGGTGCACCCGGATAATGCCCTGATTCTGTAACAGTTCAAAATCCAGCATGATGGCCTCTAATATCATCTTACTGCGATGCCTGCGAATGGCAGGGTTTCCACTTTAAGCGTAGACTAGACTCAGGACCTGTGCCTTTTGGGCCGGTTCGGGAATATTTTGCTACAGAGGGAAAGCTATGGATTCCATCAAGGTTTCAGATTGCATGAGTCGTCAATTCGTCTCCTTTGAGCCAGAGATGCCGCTGGTGGAAGCGGCAGTGGCTCTGGTGAAGAACGAGTTGCTGGGCGGCCCGGTGGTAGATGCTCAAGGTCATTTGATTGGCTGGATTTCTGAGCAGGACTGTATCGGTGCAGTCAGTCAGGTCATGTACTATGAAGACCGCGTTGCTGTAGTGAGTGACATCATGAGCAAGGAAGTCACCAAATCCGCACCAGATCGCAATGCGCTCGATCTGGCCGAGGATATGAAAAATCACAAGCGCAAGATCTACCCGGTTGTGAATTCGGAAGACAAAGTGGTGGGGGTGATTTCGCGGCGTCACATTCTCAAAGAAATGCTGGAGCGCATCACCCATCCCGAGGCACCGAATCCCCAATAGAGGTGCACCACTTTGGCGAGGAAGTGGTGTCAGGTAAGTGAGCGCCCGCCATCTACGGCGATAATCTGCCCGTTGATAAAATCGTTCTGTAGCAGGTAGAGCACGGTTTGAGCGATGTTGTCAGGGTGGCCGGGGCGTTTCATGGGGGTTCGATCGATAATCTGCAACTGGTCGTCAGCATCCATCTCCGCTTCATTTTCAGGCCACATGATCGCACCGGGGGCGACGCTGTTAACCCGTACCGCCGGGGCTAGCTCGCGCGCCAGTGAGCGTGTCAGCATTTGATTGGCGGCCTTTGCCATGCAGTAAATAGTGTAGTTTTTAAGCGGCTTCTCGGCGTGAATGTCGGCGATATTGACGATACAGCCGCGGCTTTTGGTGAGGGCGGGTGCCAGGGCCTGGCTGAGAAAAAACGGCGCCCGGGCATTGCTGGCGAACAGATCGTCCCAATGTTCGAGCGTGGCCTCACCGACGGGGGTCGGATAAAACACCGAGGCGTTGTTGATGAGACTGTCGAGCCGGCCAAAGCTATTCAGCACCGAAGCCGCCAGTGAAGCAATCGCATCCGCATCATTCAGATCACCCACAACCACCTTGGCGGTATCGGGGCGCTCGTGATTCAGCTGTTCACACAGGGCCTGGGCATCTTGGATGGAGTGTCGGCAATGCACCAACACCCGGTAGCCCTCCTGGTGCAGTTCTCTGACAATCGCAGCGCCGATACGACGGGCGCCACCGGTCACCAGAGCAACGGGTTGTTCTGTGGTCACTGTGTTTTATCCTGAGTCGTAAATTGCTGTTTGAATTGTTTGAGGGCACTGACTCGTTTCCTCGTCAATGCCTCTCCAATCGCTTTTCCGGTTATGCCTTCTTCCATCACATCCCGAGCCTGTATTCGATTGCACGCCACCAGCGCCTGCAGAACATACTCCCGCTGGGGGTAGGGGTGCTGCTCCAAGCCTGTGCGGCCTTTCGCATCCGCTTCACACGCCAACAGGAATTGCTCCAGGTGCTGGGGGCGCCGAAAGCCATCCAGGCGTTGCATTAACTGCATCAGGGTAGTGGGGCGCAGCTCCATGGCGCGATGACAATTGGTGTGGTCTCTGGCAACCGACAGGGCCAGCTCCCGATGCTTTTTGGGTACCCCAAGCCGGTCGCACAGCGTTTCGATCAACGGCAGGCTGCGGCTTTCGTGGCCGATGTGTCGTGGCAGTTCTTCGGTGGGCGTTTCGGCTTTACCCAGGTCGTGGACCAGGGCGGCGAATAACACCTCGCTGTCTTCACTCAGCTGACGGGCTTGCTCCAGCGCCATCAGACAGTGCAAACCGCAATCGACCTCCGGGTGATGTTGTTTTGGCTGCGGAACACCAAACAGGTTGTCCAGCTCCGGCATGATCACGGCCAGCGCACCGCACTGACGCAATACCTCGACAAAAATATGTGGAGACGGCTCGCGCAGCGCCCGTTCGGTTTCTTTCCAGACCCGCTCTGGCACCAGATGGGAAACTTCACCCTCTTGCACCATGCTGCTCATTAATTGCCGGGTTTCCTCGGCCAATGTGAACCCCAGGTGATGGTAGCGGGCGGCAAAGCGGGCGACACGCAGTACCCGCACTGGGTCTTCACTAAAGGCGTCGCTGACATGACGAAGGATGCGGGATTGCAGGTCTTGTCGCCCACCATAGGGATCAAAAATATTGCCCTGGCAGTCTTCTGCAATGGCATTGATTGTCAGATCCCGGCGCAGTAGATCTTCCTTCAGAGTAATGTCCGGAGAGGTGTGGAAAACGAAGCCGCTGTAGCCGGGGGCGGTTTTGCGTTCGGTGCGGGCCAGTGCGTATTCTTCACCCGTCTCGGGGTGCAGGAATACCGGGAAGTCCTTGCCCACAGGGCGATAGCCCTCGCTCTCCATCTCTTCCGGGGTGGCGCCTACCACCACCCAGTCCTTTTCGCTGTAGGGGTAGCCCAATAGTTTGTCGCGGACCGCGCCGCCAACCAGATAAATCTCTTTCATGGCGGCATTATACACGCTGTCAGGCAGGGTACAGGCGCTACTCGCCCTGGGAGATTGGCAGTGTCAATGTGAAACAGGTGCCTTCGCCCGGGCGAGTGTCGACGTCAATACTGCCTCTATGGCCTTCGATAATGCCGTAGGATATGGACAGCCCCAGACCAGTGCCCTGGCCCACAGCCTTGGTGGTAAAAAAAGGGTCAAATATTTTGTGTTTGACCGCCTGGCTCATGCCGGAGCCGTTATCACAGATCTCCACTTCAATGCTGTCTTGCGAGGGTTTGAGGCTGCGGGTACTGATACGGATTTCTCCATGTTTCTCGATCGCCTGGGCCGCATTGACCACAAGATTGGTAATTACCTGGTACATCTGTGTGGTGATGCACGCAATGGTCGGCAGATTCGGGTCCAGTTGCAACACAATGTCCGCTTTGTACTTGATCTCACTGTTAACAATATTCAGTACGCTGCGGATACAGTCGTTCAGATCCAGTGCTTCCCAGTCTCGCTGTTCGGGGTGGGAGAAAACCTTCAGATCGCTGACAATCTGCTTGACCCGTTGTACACCCGTCAATGAATCGCCAATCAGTTGTCTGACGTCCTCTTTCAAAAAGGGGAGATTCACAGCCTGACATTTCTGTTCCAGTTGACGGCGGGCGGACTCGTCGCCGATGTAGGCTTCCACCTGTTGGTACTCACCGATCAGTTCCACCAGATCCTCCACATAGTGTTTGAGCGAATCCAGATTGGAGGCCACATATCCGATTGGATTATTGATTTCGTGGGCGATACCCGCCGACAACTGGCCCAGTGACGCCATTTTTTCGGCCAGAACCAGCTGGTGCTGGGCCTCGCGAAGCTTTTCGTTAGTGGCTTGCAGCTGTGCAGTACGTTTCTTGACCCGGTTTTCCAGATCCAGCTCTCGGCTTCGCAGGGCCAGGTGGGTTTTGACCCGGGCCAGGAGCTCGTCGCGGTTAAATGGTGTGCTGACATAGTCAGAGGCCCCCAGTCGCAGGGCGCGACTGATACTGCTGGGGTTGTTATCGGCCGATACCACAATAAAAGTGGGGCGTTGCTTTAAAGGCATTGCCCCCACTTCCTGGAGCACGTCAAACCCGGATTTGAGGGGCATATTTAGATCCAGCATGACCAGATCAAAGCGCCCTGAAGTCAGGCGGTGCAGGCATTGCTCACCATCCTCCGCCGTTTCCAGGTGAGCGTATTGGCTCTGCAGAATATACCGGAGCACTTTGCGATTCACTGGGTTGTCGTCGACGACAAGAATGGAGGCGCTTTCGAATGATTCTGGCGCGTTGGCTTGGCTGGCCATGGATTCCCTGTCCGCTGGATTTTTATCGCAGTATGGCCGATACAGCGGTTGGAAAAAACAGGCAGGAAAGAAAAAAGGCCCCCAATACAGCTAGGGGCGAAGGGTCTTAGGGTGTTCGGGGAGCTGGCAGAAAGTTCGTTTGCCCCCGACTGACTATTCAGGGGTCAGGCCGTTTCGGCCCGTACGACGCTCTCGCCCAGCCACAAAGGAGAGGACACCACAACATCTGCAAGCTATAATATGCCAAATGTAACAAACCTGTCAAACCTGACATTCGGTACTATCAGGCCAAAATGCGGGATAGATCACTGACTGATTGAATGACGAGATCAACGGTCAGAAAGGAAAGATTTCGAATGTTGGTTAAAAAATCGGCTGGAAGATATTCACATAAGTCATGCAAGTCAGGTAGACTGCTGGTTTGCGCTTATACAATAAAAAATTCAAGAGCACTCTATGTCTGAAATTCGCGTCCTGACGACCGGCGAAGCGGCAAAATACTGCGGCGTTAATTTCCGCACGGTCATTCGTTGGATCGAGCGGGGCCGCCTGAAGGCCTATAAATTACCCGGGCGTGGTGACCATCGTATTCAGGTAGAGGATTTCGTGCTATTTCTACAAGAAAACGATATGCCGGTTCCGGCGGATTTGCAGGCTCCCAACCGCTCTGTGCTGGTGATCGAAGACCAGCCGGAAATGGCCAGTGCCATTCGACGGGTGTTGGCACGCAGCGGTTTCGAGGTGGAGGTGGCTCGTGACGGCTTTAGCGCCGGCACCATGTTGTCGAGAATGAAGCCCGGATTGGTGACACTGGATCTGAAGATGCCGGGAATGGATGGCTATGAAGTATTGTCCTTTATCCGCAGCAACGAAGAACATGCCAACACCAAAGTTCTGATTATTTCCGCTGAGACTGCTGCGGGATTAGAGCGCGCCATGGCCCTGGGGGCCACAGATGTCCTACCCAAACCCTTCGAAAACGACGAATTGCTGGCTCGTGTCGAAGCTCTGATCCGTTAAATTCCCCAGCCGATGACAGGCAGTGCTACCTCCAGATCCTCGGTGCTGGTTTCCGGTTGTGGCGGACAGTGATAGCTGGCACTGACGGTATCGTCCTGAACCGAATGCAGGTGCACATCAAATCCCCACAGACGGTGAACATGCTTTAATACTTCCTCTGTGGATTTACCCAAGGGCTTGCGGTTGTACTGAATGTGCTGCAGGGTCAGCGACCGGTCGCCGCGAATGTCCACCTTGTGGACCTGAATATTGGGCTCCCGATTGCCCAGGTTGTATTGGCCGGCGAGGGCTTCCCGCACTTTCTGGTATCCCATTTCATCATGGATGGCAGAAACTTCAATTTCGCGCTTTTGGTCATCATCCACAATACAGAACAGCTTCAGGTCACGCATCACTTTGGGTGACAGAAATTGAAGGATAAAGCTCTCATCCTTAAAGTTCTGCATGGCAAAGTGCAGGGTTTCCAGCCAGTCACTGCCTGCAATGTCCGGGAACCAGTGCCGATCTTCGTCTGTGGGGTTCTCGCAGATGCGGCGCAGGTCGCACATCATGCTGAACCCCAATGTGTAAGGGTTAATGCCGCTGTAATAGGGGCTGTCATAGGGGGGTTGATAAATAACACTGGTATGGGACTGGAGAAATTCCAGAATAAAGCCTTCAGTCACCAGGCCCCGGTCGTACATGGTGTTCAGCAACGTATAGTGCCAGAAGGTGGCCCAGCCTTCGTTCATGACCTGAGTCTGGCGTTGAGGATAAAAGTATTGAGCAATCTTACGAACGATACGCACCACTTCCCTTTGCCATGGTTCAAGTAAGGGCGCATTTTTTTCAATAAAATAGAGCAGGTTTTCTTCTGGTTCAGGTGGAAAGTGAATTTTTTCTGCTTCTGCCTTATCTTCCTCCGCGGTAGGGATGGTACGCCACAGGTCGTTAACCTGTTTCTGCAAATACTCTTCCCGTTCTTTTTGCCGCTGCCGCTCTTCTTCTGCGGAGATAGGATAGGGGCGCTTATAGCGATCAACACCGTAATTCATCAGGGCGTGACAGGAGTCAATCAGGGATTCGACTTCGTCGATGCCGTAGCGAGATTCACACTCAGCAATATAGTTCTTGGCAAACAGCAGATAGTCGATGATGGAGTCTGCATCGGTCCAGGCTCGGAACAGGTAATTTCCCTTAAAAAACGAATTGTGGCCATAACAGGCGTGGGCGATTACCAGCGCCTGCATGGTCATGGTGTTTTCCTCCATCAGATAGGCGATGCAGGGGTTGGAATTGATCACAATTTCGTAAGCGAGCCCCATCTGCCCACGATTGTAGGATTGCTCTATATTGAGAAACTGCTTGCCATAGGACCAGTGATGATACCCGAGGGGCATGCCCACAGAAGCGTAGGCGTCCATCATCTGCTCGGAGCTGATCACTTCAATCTGATTGGGGTAGGTGTCGAGCTTGTACCCCTTGGCAATTTCAGCAATTGCGCGATCATACTCCTCAATAAGCTCAAACGACCATTCCGAGGTTTCAGAAATCGGGTTGCTTCTCAGGGGGCTCTCAACGGATTCATTCTGGGGGGCGTCGTCCGGGTTGCTCATAGGTTCCCTCATTCATACAGCTTTTTTGTGGAACAGCTCGCGGAATACCGGATAGATGTCAGACACATTGACAATTTGCTGCATGGCGAACACATCGCCAAAATTAGCCTGCACCTCACGGTACTCTTCCCACAGCGCCTGATGGTCGCGGGGAGTGATTTCGATGTAAGAATAATATTGGAGTTTGGGTAGCAAGTCCTGCATCAAAATTTTGGAGCAGGTGCTGGAGTCGTCGTTCCAGTTATCACCGTCGGACGCCTGGGCACCGTAAATGTTCCATTCACTGACTGGATAGCGGGTGTCCAGGATTTCCTTCATCAGCTTCAGCGCACTGGAGACGATGGTGCCGCCGGTTTCTCGCGAATAGAAAAATTCCTGTTCATCCACTTCTTTAGCGCTGGTGTGGTGGCGAATAAACACCACTTCAGTGTGTTCATAGTTTCGTTGTAGAAACAGATATAACAGAATAAAAAAGCGTTTGGCCATATCCTTGGTGGCCTGGTTCATAGAGCCCGACACATCCATCAGGCAAAACATGACGGCTTTTGAGCGGGGGATGGGTTCCTTGACGTGAAGGTTGTATTTGAGGTCGAAATCATCCAGCCAGGGCACACGATTAATGCGGCCTCTCAGACTGGCGATCTGTTGCATCATCTTTTCGATTTTGCGATGGTCCTTAAGCAGTGGGTCCAGCGCTTCCTGCTCCGCCAATTCAGCTTCCAGTTCTTTCAGTTTGCGCCTCTTACCTCCGGTCAGTGCGATACGGCGGGCGTTGGCGGAACGAAGAGAGCGGACAATGTTAATGCGTCCAGGCGAACCCTCGTTGGAAATACCCGCGCGGCGCATTTTAAATTCTTCGTTGCCTGACAGTTGCCGCTTGACCAGATTGGGAAGTTCCAGGTCTTCAAACATAAAGTCCAGAAACTCTTCCTGGGTGATCTGGAAGACGAAATCATCCATGCCTTCGCCCTGATCACTGGCGCCTGAACCCGAGCCACCACCTCCGCCGGCACCGCCGGGGGGGCGGGGAATTTTATCGCCGCTGACAAACTCCTTGTTGCCGGGTAATACCCCGGTGCCAAGACCTCCGGATCCATGGTGAAAAACCGGTTCACTGATGTCCTTGCTGGGAATGCTGATTTGTTCACCCTTGTCGATGTCCGTAATCGAGCGTTGGGTGACCGCATCAGAAACCGCTTTTTGGATATGCTTGCGGTAGCGCCTTAAAAACCGCTGCCGGTTAACCGTGCTTTTATTCTTGCTGTTAAGGCGCCGATCAATGATATAACTCATACAATGCCCCTTAGGTACCCAACACGTCAGGTTACTGCGATTTCCTGACTCTTAGGTACCATTCGGACAGCAGGCGAACCTGCTTCTCGGTGTAACCGCGGTCCACCATTCGATCGACAAAATCCTCGTGCTTTTTCTTGTCGTCGGCCGAAGCTTTCGCGTTGAACGAAATTACTGGCAGCAAGTCTTCGGTATTGGAGAACATTTTTTTCTCAATCACGGTGCGCAGTTTTTCGTAGCTGTTCCAAACCGGGTTTTTACCGTTGTTGTTGGCGCGTGCGCGTAATACGAAGTTGACGATTTCGTTACGGAAATCTTTCGGGTTGCTGATACCTGCCGGTTTTTCAATTTTCTCCAGCTCTTCGTTCAAAGCGCTGCGGTCCAGAATTTCGCCGGTTTCAGGGTCACGGAATTCCTGATCCTGAATCCAGAAGTCAGCATAGGTTACATAGCGGTCAAAAATATTCTGCCCGTATTCAGCATAAGATTCGAGATAAGCTGTCTGGATTTCCTTGCCAATAAAGTCGACGTATCGTGGGGCCAGATATTCTTTGATAAAGGCCAGGTATTTTTCCTGCTGTTCGGCTTGGTATTGTTCCTGCTCGATTTGTTGTTCCAATACATAAAGCAGGTGCACCGGGTTGGCAGCAATTTCGGTGGGATCGAAATTAAACACCTTCGAGAGAATCTTAAAGGCAAAGCGGGTAGATAGGCCCGCCATGCCTTCATCCACTCCGGCGGAGTCTTTGTATTCCTGTAACGACTTGGCTTTAGGGTCAGTGTCCTTGAGGTTTTCGCCATCATAGATGCGCATCTTGGAATAGAGGTTGGAGTTTTCCGGGTCCTTAATGCGAGACAATATGGAAAACTGAGCCAGCATTTTCAACGTATCCGGTGCACAAGGCGCCTTGGACAAGGAGCTGTTGACCAACAGCTTGTCGTAGATGCGAATCTCTTCCGAAACACGCAAGCAGTAGGGGACCTTGACGATATAAACACGGTCGATAAAGGCTTCGTTGTTTTTGTTGTTCTTAAAGGTCTGCCATTCTGATTCGTTGGAGTGCGCCAGAATGATACCTTCAAAGGGGATGGCTCCCAATCCTTCGGTACTGTTGTAGTTGCCTTCCTGGGTGGCAGTCAGCAAAGGGTGCAGCACTTTGATAGGTGCTTTGAACATTTCCACAAATTCCATGATGCCCTGGTTGGATCGGCAGAGGCCGCCGGAGAAGCTGTAGGCATCGGGGTCGTTTTGCGGGAAGTCCTCCAGTTTGCGAATGTCCACTTTGCCCACCAGGGAGGAAATGTCCTGGTTGTTTTCATCGCCGGGTTCGGTCTTGGAGATGGCAACCTGGTCCAGAATGGAGGGATACATTTTAACGACTTTGAACTTGCTGATATCGCCGTTGTATTCGTGGAGGCGTTTGACCGCCCAGGGCGACATAATGGACTTGATATAACGACGTGGAATGCCGTAATCCTCTTCCAGAATATGTCCGTCCTCATCTTCGTCAAACAGCGCCAGGGGTGATTCGAAAACCGGTGAATCCTTGATGCAGTAAATGGGCTCTTTTTGCATCAGGTCTTTCAGTTTTTCTGCAAGTGAGGACTTACCCCCTCCCACCGGTCCGAGCAGGTAAAGAATCTGTTTTTTCTCCTCCAGACCCTGTGCGGCGTGCTTGAAGAAGGAAACGATCTCCTCGATGCATTCTTCCATTCCGTAAAAATCGCCAAAAGCCTTATAACGCTTAATGACTTTATTGGAAAAGATACGGCTCAAGCGGGAATCTGTGGAGGTGTCGATCAACTCCGGCTCACCAATGGCCATCAACATACGTTCTGCCGCGGTCGCGTATACGCCGGGATCACTCTTGCACAGCTCCAGATACTGCTGAATAGTGAGTTCCTCTTCCTGAGTGGATTCATAGCGCTCACGATAGTGGCTGAAAATACTCATGGTTCGTCTCCTTCAGGGCAAAGCCTAACTGCTGCAACTGCAAAAACTTTGGTCAAAAATTGTCAGTAGCCTGTGGGGGTTTAGACCGCGGGATAGTTAAAATATTCCCCCTATATAGGCCAACTGCATATAACGTTATAGGCGAATCCATCGAAACCGTTATTCCCTACCAGAAAGCATAGACGCAAAAAAAATTTGTGCGTCACTATGGAATTAATTTTTACGTTTTTTTAACGCAAAAAGATTACTCCCGCAGTGTTGTTGCACTGGCGTTGACGCTTCTTTAGTCGTATTGGGTGTGTGATAATCGCCCCCTGAAGGAAGCCCGTTAAATTAAGGACCAAGACATGAAAGTACTAGTTACCGGCGGAGCCGGTTATATTGGCAGCCATACCTGTATAGAGCTGATGAGCGCGGGCTTTGAGCCGGTGGTGGTTGATAACTTCTGCAACAGCAAACCCATGGTTATGGACCGCCTGTCACAGATTCTGGGCCGGGAGCTGGCACTGGAAACAGCGGATGTCACTGATCGCGATGCCTTGAGGGAGATTTTCGCCCGTCACCAGGTGGGCGCGGTACTGCACTTCGCGGGCTTGAAAGCGGTGGGGGAGTCAGTGCAAAAGCCTCTGACCTATTACCACAACAATATTTCGGCGACGCTGACTCTGTGCCAGGTGATGGCCGAATATGATGTCCATGACCTGATTTTCAGCTCCTCAGCCACCGTATATGGCGATCCTGCGACAGTTCCCATCGATGAAAGCTTTCCAACCTCTGCCACCAATCCCTACGGTCGCAGCAAGCTTATGGTGGAAGAAATTCTGCGTGATCTGTGCAGGACTCCGGATAATCCCTGGCGTGTCAGCCTGTTACGCTACTTTAACCCGGTAGGGGCTCATGCCAGCGGGTTGATCGGCGAGGACCCCAAGGGCATTCCCAATAACCTATTGCCCTACGTCTCCCAGGTGGCGGTGGGGCGTCTGCCCCATCTCAATGTGTTCGGACAGGACTACGACACCCCCGATGGCACGGGAGTCAGGGACTATATTCACGTTCTGGACCTGGCCCAGGGCCATGTAAAAGCCCTGCAGTTCCTGCTGGATAACCATTCAGGCTGTTACACCCATAATCTGGGTACCGGACGCGGCTATAGCGTGCTGGAAATTGTGGCGGCATTTGCCGCTGCCAGCGATCGCGAGGTCCCCTACGAGATTCAACCGCGCCGGCCGGGGGATGTGGCTCAATGCTACGCCAACCCGGAAAAAGCCCAGCGGGAACTGGGATGGCAGGCACAGCTGGGTATTGAGCGCATGATGGAGGACACCTGGCGCTGGCAGTCCAATAATCCCGAAGGTTATCAATAGCTTCCATAGCCCCCCATTTAATAGCACCGGCTGGGTGATTTCTGTACAATACGCGGCCCTGTTTTACCCGTCGGTGATTATTGAATGTCTAACAGCAGTTTCGACCAGAAAGTCGGTTCGCAAAAAGTGGGTTTTGTGTCATTGGGGTGCCCCAAGGCGCTGGTGGATTCCGAGCGGATCCTGACCAAGCTCAAGCTTGATGGATACGACGTGGTATCCAGCTACGATGACGCCGACGTGGTGGTGGTCAACACCTGTGGCTTTATTGACAGCGCCAAACAGGAGTCGATGGAAGCGATTGAAGAGGCCATGCGGGAGAACGGCAAGGTGATTGTCACTGGCTGCATGGGCAAAGGCTCTGACGCCGAGGCCATCAAGGCGGCCAATCCCGATGTGCTCAGCGTCAGTGGCCCCGCGGATTATGACCAGGTCATGAATGCGGTTCACGAGTTTATTCCCCCTGCTCCTGAGGCCCACAACCCCTTAGTGGATCTGGTGCCGCCTCAGGGGGTCAAGCTGACCCCGAAACACTACGCCTACCTGAAGATATCCGAGGGCTGCAACCATCGCTGCACCTTCTGCATCATTCCCGATATGCGCGGGGACCTGGTCAGCCGCCCCCTGAACGATGTAGTGCAAGAGGCCGATAAGCTGGTCAAAAGTGGCGTTCAGGAGCTGTTAGTGATCTCCCAGGACACCAGTGCCTATGGCGTGGACGTCAAATACAAGCTGGATCTGGCCCAGGGACGTGAGACCCGTATGCAGGACCTGGCGGTTGCCTTGGGCGAGTTGGGAGTGTGGGTCAGAATGCACTATGTTTACCCCTATCCTCACGTCGATAAGGTGATCCCCCTGATGGCAGAAGGCAAAATCCTGCCGTATCTGGATATTCCCTTTCAGCACGCCAGCCCCAGGGTGCTGAAGATGATGAAGCGCCCGGCCCACAGTGAAAAGGTTCTGGACCGCATCCAGAACTGGCGGGAGATCTGCCCTGACCTGACCATTCGCTCCACTTTTATTGTGGGTTTCCCCGGTGAAACGGAAGAAGATTTCCAGATGTTGCTGGATTTTCTGGAAACGGCCCAGCTCGATCGGGTTGGCTGCTTCAAGTATTCCCCGGTTGATGGCGCCAGGGCCAATGACCTCCCGGATCACGTGCCTGAAGATATCCAGCAAGAGCGCTGGGAGCGATTCATGGAAACCCAGCAGCGCATCAGCGCAGCCCGTCTGCAACGCAAGATCGGCCGCACCCTGGAGGTGTTGATTGACGAGGTTGACGATGAAGGTGCCATTGGACGCACCTTTGCGGATGCCCCGGAAATCGATGGCGTCGTATACCTGAATGAAGAATTCAGCGTCAAACCTGGTCAACGGGTTCAGGTCGAAATCGAGCATGCCGATGAATATGACCTCTGGGGTAGTGTTGTCCACAATGTCTGAGTCGTCCGTTACACTGGTAACTGACAACTGAGCATGCGGGAAGGGCTCTATGAAGCTGACTACCCTGATCTGGCTGGTGGTGGGTATCACCAGCCTCCTTAACACCGATCTGGAGAGCCTGCATTGGTTCGACGGAGTCCTGTTACCCGTTGTGGATTTTGCCTTTATTGTCTGGTTGCTGTCGCGGTTGACTCTTGCCAGGGCCGGCGGCAGCGGTGGCTCTGGAGGCTGGGGCAGCGGCGGTTGGGGTGATGGCGGAGGCGGTGACTGCGGCAGTGGCGGCGGTGGCGACGGCGGTGGCTGTTGATGCCGATATCCTCTGCAGCGTTTGTAGACAGCCACTGTCATCTCGATTTTCCGGAGTTTGAGCCGGATCGCCAGACCCTGTTGCAGCAATGTCGCGACCAACAAATCACCACTATCGTGCTTCCTGGCATAGAGCCAGCGCAGTGGGCGGGGCTTTCGGAGCTCACACAGGCAGCCGCATCGCCACGATTGCTGGCGGCCTATGGGCTCCATCCCTGGTGGGTAGAGCACCAGCAGGAGTCGCCCGAAGAGTTTCAACTGCAGCTACAACAGCAAATCCGGGAGCAGGGGGCCGTTGCGATTGGAGAGTGCGGGCTGGATGGCGCCATCAACTGCCCTCTGGAGCGTCAGCAAGCCTATCTGGAGGTACAGCTGCAATTGGCCTGCGAACTGGATTTGCCCTTGATCTTGCATGGTCATCGCGCTCACAATCCCCTGCTGCGACAGATCAAGGCCCACCGACCCAAAGCCGGCGGGGTGATACACGGCTTTTCCGGCAGCCCCGAATTGGCCCGGCAATATTGGGCAATGGGCTTTTATATTGGTGTGGGCGGCAGTATTACCTATGAGCGCGCCCGTAAAACCCGTTCAGCGGTTGTGGATTTACCGCTGGAGAGCCTGGTACTGGAAACCGACGCCCCGGCCATGCCTCTGCAGGGGCATCAGGGCAGACGCAACAGCCCTCTGGCGTTGCTCGAAGTGGCCCGGTGCCTCGCACGGTTGCGTGAGTTGCCGCTGGAAGACATCGCGCGACAGACCAGTGCAAATGCCCGACGTCTATTTAATCTGCAGCTTAATTGAACCGTAAATTGTTGATCGATATTCATGGCCTTTGATAACGCCGCTTTTAAACGGCACTTCCCCCTGTTTGAGCATGCCGAGAATACCCGTTTGGTGTATCTGGACAATGCCGCCACCACCCAGAGACCCAGCTGTGTCATCGAGGCGCTGACGGACTTTTACAGCCGCTACAATGCCAATACACACCGCTCCAGCCACCGCCTGGCCAGAGCCGCTACGGCCATGGTTGAGCGTGTCAGGCAGGCCACGGCGGAGTTTGTGAATGCCTCCGACAGAGACGAAATTATCTTTACCCGGGGAGCCACTGAAGCGCTTAACCTATTGGCCCAAAGTTTGGCACGCACCCTGGAGCCTGGCGATCAGGTACTGCTGTCTGCGGCCGAACACCATGCCAATCTGGTGCCCTGGCAAATGGCAGCAGAGCAATTTGGGCTGGAGCTCTGCTTTCTGCCCGATCACAACGGCGAGCCGCAGTTAGAGCGATTGCCGGAGTTCTTGAACGGGCGCCTGCGGGTAGTGGCGCTATCGGCGGCTTCTAACGCCCTGGGTTTTCGTATTCCGGTCGAGAGAGTGAAAAACCTGTTGCCAGAGTGCTGTCGTCTGGTCGTGGATGCCAGTCAGATACTGGCTCACCAGCGCGTGGATGTGCAGGCAATGGGTTGTGATTTTCTGGTGGGTTCCGCCCATAAGTTTTATGGACCCACGGGTGTGGGATTGTTGTATGGACGCAGAGAGGCATTAAGCGCATTGCCGCCCTGGCAGGGTGGTGGTGAGATGATTCGTCAGGTGCGTCTGCAAAGCAGCGATTATGCCGAGGCCCCTCATCGGTTTGAGGCGGGGACTTCGGCGTTGGCGGCCATAGCGGGGTTGGGGGCCGCCCTTGAGTTTCTTGAGGGCCAGGACCGCAAGGCGATGGCAACCTATGAGTCTCACCTGAACCGTTACCTGCACACAGAGCTGGAGGCTCTTTGCCTGAAGCGACCGCTACAACTTCTGACCCGTTTCGAAAACAACGTCGGTATTGCGGCACTGGTGCCAAGCCCTCAGTGCAAGCTGGCGGCCAGTGATATCGCCGACTGGCTGGATGAGCACGATATTGCCGTACGGGTGGGACACCATTGCGCCCAACCGCTTATGGAGAGTCTGGGCCAATCGGGTAGTCTCAGAATCTCTTTGGCCGCCTATAACAACCGCGAGGACGTCGATCGATTGCTACAGGCGCTATCAGTCATGCCTCTGGATGAGGATGTGGAATCTGCGGCACCATCGACTGTTGAGGGTTGGGTCGGGGATGATCTCAGCGCTTTGTCCCTGCAGGAGCTTTCATCGCAATCCAGTTGGCAGAAACGCTACAGACAACTGACTCGCTGGGCGACTCAGTTATCGCGCAAACCGGCGATTCGAGTTCCTGAACATCAGGTGCACGGCTGCGAATCCGAAGTCTGGCTGGTACATCGAGTGGAAGCGGATCGCCATCGCTTCGCTATCGATACGGACTCAAGAGTCATTCAAGGGCTTTCCATACTGGTTTTGCTGCTGATCGATAACCGCACTCGCCGGGACATTGAGGCCCTGGATCTGGAGGCCACCTTCGCAGAGTTGGGTCTGGAGAAGTACCTCAGCCCCTCGCGCAGCAATGGCTTCAGGGCGCTGCTGGATCAGGCTCTGGCATTGGTACGGGCTTCGTCCCGGGACTGACAGCGCAGCAAATACTTGTCGATAGCCCGCGATACAGCGACAAAGCCAAAGCTGGCGGTAACCATGGTGGCAGCGCCAAAACCACCGCTGCAATCCAACTTAACCCCATTCTCCAGACCGCTCTTACTCTGGCAGGTGCCGCCCTGTTGGTCGGGGTAGGTCATTTGCTCGGTGGAGTAGACGGCCTCGATTGAGAACACGCGCTTGGGGTTGCGGGAGAAGCCGTGCAGTCGGCGCAAGTTGTTGCGGGTCTTGGCCAATAATGGGTCATTGATGGTCTTGGCCAGATCCCCGCTGACAATCTGCCGGGGGTCAAGTTTTCCCCCGGCGGAGCCCACCGTCACCATCAACTGCTTCTGGCGCTTGCAGTGGGAAATCAGAGCCGCTTTCACATAGGCGGCATCAATTGCATCCACCACCAGATCCAAATCGGAGTGGATCAGCTCCAGCAGGTTGTCCCGATCCAGAAAATCATCGACACAATGGAGTTTGATTTCGGGGTTGATATCCCTCAGCCGTTCCGCCATGACATCGATCTTTTGGCGTCCAATAGTGCTCTGCAGGGCGTGAATCTGGCGATTGGTGTTTGTCAGGCAAATGTCATCCATGTCCACCAGGGTGATTTCACCCACGCCACTACGGGCCAGGGCCTCTGCCACCCAGGTGCCTACCCCTCCAATGCCAATAACCGCAAAATGCGCCCGCTGCAAGTGTTCAAGGGCCGTCATGCCATAGAGCCGGGCAATGCCGCCAAAGCGTTGCAGGGTGTGTTCGGACAGTGGCTTCATAAAGGTGAGACGGGTAGCACAATGGGGGAGCGGATTCTAGCAGACTGTTACAAAAGCTTCATACCAAAGCCGACTTGTTTTTGCTGGCATCGCCTATAGTATAAGAGCTCTCGATTTGCCTCATTGAAGTTGGTACCCAATGACCCGACCCCAAAACGATCCGGCTCCCATCTACCATCGAATTCGCGACCTGTTCAGCAATGGGTTTACCATCGATTGGGTGACTGCGTCATTCATTTCGTCCACTCACTTGATCTGTCTGCTGGCGACGCCTGTCGCCTATTATTATGCCCCTGCGGGCTTTTGGCAGATTATGCTTGGCTGGACCCTGATCCACGCATTGATTGGTTGCCTTTCCACCACTGTCTATTCCCATCGCCTTATCGCCCATGGCGCAGCCAAAACGATCAGTTGGCCTGTACACATTGTGTTTGGGTTTATCGGGCAGGTGCTGGCCATGCAGGGCAGCGTGCGTCGCTGGGCGGCTATGCATGTGGTGCACCATGGCGTCGACCGCAGTGGCAAGCACCATCTGGATCCCTACAGCGCCACCTGGTTCAGCAGTGGCTGGCGCAATTTCCTCTGGTCCCACGTGCTGACCTACTTCTTTCATCACCCCGACACGGAAGCCAAAGACAAGGCCTACGACGCCAAGAACAGCGCCCCGCTGGTATGGCAGGACAAACTTTACCTGCCACTGCTGATTGGTCTGAATTTTCTCTTGCCGATGGTGGTGGGCTACTTGATTACGGGCACGATCACCGGAGCTTTGTGCCTACTGGTGGCGTCGATTGGCGGATTTATCCTGGCACAGCACAATACCTGGACGGTCAACAGCGTGACCCATATGTGGGGATTTACCAAAGGCGCATTCAGCTCCGCCAAGAACAATTACATCTGGATGGGGCCACTGGGTGAGGGCAATCACCACGCTGACCATCACGACTATGGCCGCGATTACCGCAATGGCTTCGGCTGGAGCGGCTGGCTGCTCGACCCCAGCCGTTATGTGATTCTGCTGCTCAATGCCCTGGGGCTGGTAAAGGGGCTGCAACGGGCCAGCAAACGCCAGGAGGCGGAAATAATCGCCCGTCGCAAATTGCTGGAAGCCCGGGTGGAAACCCTGCGCCCCCGTTGGGACAAATGGGAAGCGAAACTGGAGGCTCTCAAGTCGGAATGGCTGGAGGCCACGCAGCACTGGGAGACCTTCAGGGCGCGTAAGATCCAGATTCAATCCATGTCTCTGCCTCAGTTGGAGCTGAAGCGCAGGCTGGAACAACTCAAGGCGGAGATGGAAGTGGCGCGCCGGGCGATGCGGGCGCGCAAGCAAGCGTTTTTTGATGCGATTTACGAAATGCGGGCCATGCAGTACGCCTAGGCTGAGGGCTGTCTATTAGGCTGAGGGCTCTCCATCAGGCTGAAGGCTCTCCATCAGGCTGAGGGCTCTTTATCCCTGTCGGGTTCGGTTTCCATTTCCCAATAGCAGACGGAGCGGTTACGGCCACTGTCTTTGGCGCGATAGAGTGCCCGGTCGGCGTTGCGCAGCAGGTCGTGGCGGCTCATGTTGGGCAGCAGTACCGCCACGCCGATGCTGGCGCTGATGCTGAGCGGGCCTTTTGCGCTACCCAGAGCCAGGGTCTCAATATAGCGACGCAAACGTTCGGCCGTCTGGCGGGCGCTATCCCTGCCGCAATCAGGCATCAGCAGGCAAAATTCCTCGCCGCCAACCCTTGCGGCGAAATCTTCATCTCTGACCCGCTCTCGTAAAACGGCAGCCACCGCTTGCAGAGCCTGATCGCCCACGTCGTGACCGTGCTCATCATTAATGCGTTTAAACAAATCCAAATCTATCAGTGCCAGCCCCAACAGCGGGCCTTGGCTGCCGGGATAACGGAGGCGGTGGCGTTTTACCTCCTGCTCAAAGCGCTGGTCAAAGGCGCGCCGGTTTCCCAGTTCCGTCAAGGGATCTCGAAGGGCGATATCTTCCAACATCTGATTGCGGGAACTGAGACGTTCGGCCCGCTCCATTGAGCGCCGAAAGCGCCGCGACATCTGCCAGGTTTCGATCATCAGAAACACCAGCCAGCCGAGACCATAGGCCAGAAAAGGGGTGGCACGGGCCTGAAAATGGAAATACAGGGTTTCAAACATAAATGAAACCAATACCACCATGCCTGACAGCAGGGAGTAGAGTACCTCGCGTTGACCGCGAAGATAGCCCCGCACCAGCATCAGCGTCAGCGCCAGTGCCAGCAGGGCCACCATTGGGCGATAAAACTCGCCATAGGACTGCACGACAGGGATAGGCGAAGTGAACAGAAGCGTCAACCCGATCAGGCTGAAAAGGACAGCAGCGATGCAAAGCCAGCGAGGAATAATGCGTGGGTAAATGGTTCGAAAGTAGGCGGCCCCTAAAGCCGCACCGCCAAGGAATAACACCCAGCCGAAATAGGTATCGGCGGCAACCGAAAAGCGTGGAAGAAAGTCCTCGAGAACATCGGAATCGTTGATCAGAATGCGAAGTGAAATATCGGTACCCAGCGCCGCCAACAGCAAAAAGCCTCGCCCATAGTCCCGCAGCCCCCAGAACACCAGATTCACCAGGGCAAACATAAAGATCAGGGTGCCGAGTGCCGTGGCAAGGGTCTTTTGTTTTTGGTGTTGCCTCAGGAGTAACTGGTAATCCCCGAGCACTGGCGGGCCATACATGCCACCATTGAGGCTGAAGTTGCTGTATACATCGACTTCCAGCAATACCCTGCCAGAGAGTGGAGGCAGTTGCAGCAGAGGGTGTCGATAGTCGGCTTGTGCAGCCCGACGCTGCCGGTATCCAACATCCAACAAAGGAGTGCGCTGCCCATCGATGGTGATGAAGGCCCGGCGGGCGGCACTCATCCAGGGAAGCTGGAGCGCGGCTCCGGACACCGTCTGGGGAAAGTGCAGTATGAGCCGGTATTGCCCTTCTCCCATACCGGGTAACGGGGTTCTGCGGGTACGCCAAAGCCCGGGCACTGCCATTGGCCCCTGGTAATGTTCCTGATTGTCCTGGGACTGATAGTGCAGCTGCCATTCACCGGCCAGAGATAGCGGTTGGGACTGTGACCAGCAGTTGACCCGCATCTCTCCCTGCTGTGGGCTTGGATTGATACAGGCTGGCTGGCTGCTCGCCGTCTGGCCGACCGAAGCCAGCAGCATTGACAGGCAGACGAACGAAAACACTCTCCTGACTTGAAGAGTGTTAAAGTGGGTGAGGTGTCGGACTAGTGGGAAGGTCAGTGCTCCACTACCTGAATTTCACTGAAACCGATATCTCTCGCCACTCGTGAGGCGGAATCGAGACTGTGAAAACGGCGCGGTTCACCGCGGTTGTCGGTCAGGTGCAGAACATGTCCCCAGAGGTCATGACAGTCCAGGTGCCAACTGTCGTCCTGATTCTCCGCTACCGCCATAACGTCGCTGAGGCGGCCAAGGTCGTAGAGCTTCTGCATATGTGCAAGATCCATATCGATACTCCTGTGGTAAGCCGGAATTAACTTTATTTTTGTGGGTCAGCGCCAGGAGGGCAGCTGCCCTTTGAGTATAGCAACTTACTTAAAATTCACAGGGCTTCGGTGAGGTCGCAGGCTTCGGAAATGGCCAACTCCAGATCTTGTACCAACACAGGTTTGTGTAACAGTTCTATACCGGCATTTTCCGCTTCCCGCAGTCGCTCCGGGGCGGTATCTCCACTGATCAGAATGGCAGGTAGCTCGCCGTAGAGGCCGCGAACAGATTTGATGGAGCGTATGCCGTCATCTTCGCCTCGCAGGCGAAAGTCGGCGAGGATGATATCCGGTCTTTCCCGCCGGGCCTGTTGCATGGCGGTCTCTGTGCTGTCAGCCAACAATGCCTTGCAACCCATACTCTCCAGCAGAGCTCGCATGCCCAGCGCCACTTCAAGTTCGTCATCGATGACCAGTGCACAGAGATTATTCCAACTGAGACTGACTTTGGGGTCTGGCAGTACGGGGTCCGCCTCAACTCTGGTACTGGGCATGGTGAGTGTAAAAGTGGAGCCCCGTTCCGGACTGGATTCCAACTCCAGTGTGATTTTCAGCAGATCAGACAAACGCCTGACAATGGCGAGCCCCAGGCCAAGCCCTTTGGCGTGGTCGCGTTCAGGATTGTTGAGTTGGTAGAACTCCTCGAAGATGTGCTCCTGCTCATCCAGCGGAATCCCCTGACCGGAATCCATGACTTGAAGCCTGACCAGCCCGGACGCGACGGTCACGCTGAAGTCGATGCGCCCTCTGTCGGTGTACTTGATCGCATTCGACAGCAGGTTACGAACAATCCGTTCCATCAACACTTCATCGCTGGCTACGAATACGTCGTCCGGGCAGTGCAACCACACCTTGAGGCTCTTGTTTCTTGCGGCCGGCATAAATTCATCCTGTAACCGTTCCGCCAGCAGGCGTAAATTGAATGGCGCCTCATTGACCTGAATGATGCCGGCATCCAGTTTCGATATATCCAGTAACGAGTCCAATCGTGACGCCAGCGACTGTAATGCCAGATCCATATGTTCAGCAATATCCCGGCTGTGCTCGTCCAGCGGGCGTTTGGCCAGGGCGCCACCAAACAGTGACAATGCATGAATGGGCTGGCGCAGATCGTGGCTTGCGGAGGCCAGGAAGCGGGTCTTGGCCCTGCTCGCGGCTTCCGCTTCCTGCAGTGCCGCTTTGAGTTGGATATTCATCTCGTTCTGGCGGCGCCGAATTGCGAAAGATTCCTTAAACAGCTCGTAGGTATCCTTGGACAGCACCACCATAATGACATTGGACAACAGTGCCATGATCGCCACCGCATAACCAATCCAGCTGCCTTCCTCAAGCCAGGTATAGGCGATCCACAAGCAGATATTGGGGACCAGTGTCGGGATCAGGTAGGCGATCGAAATTGGCAGGAACCCGGCGGTGGTTATCACGCTGATGGTGCCTATGCCCGTCAGGATCATCGTCTGCACTGCACGTTGGAGTTCGTCCAGATAAGGAAAGAAAAGCAGCGACAGCCCGTGGCAGCAGCCATTGACTGCGCTCAGCGCAATGGCCCAGCGCAGTCGCCTGTGCTCAGCAATATGGTTCATCCTCGGCAAATAAATCAGCACGGTGGAGCGAGCGAATAACACCACCGTACAGAGCAGCAGCCAGCCGGCCCAGGCAAGAACGGGCACATGTTCGGCCGAAAACCCGGCGATAACCCCAAGGGAAATCAAAACCGGTATCGGCCCCATCCAGCCCTGGCGCGCCAATAGGTGCAACAGCTCGGATTCGATACTGGCAGAAGGTGAAAGAGAGTGCTTCAAGGAAACCATCGTGTTACGTCCATGTAATTCCCACGCTCACTGTGGGTTCACGCCCGATTGTCGTTAAGGGGCTTCAAGCCTTGAGGCCCTGTGGCTAGAGTCCCTGAAGTATAATCCCCTGGGGCTCTGAAATCGAATTGGCGGTTGTGAATCCGGGAGCAGAGTTGAGCAATCAATCAGGAGGGAGTGCTAACTGTCTGATTCTTAAGCAAACTTTGCAATCCCAGGGCTGACGGGGGCGAGCGCTTGTTATCCACAGGATATCAGTGTGGGGATCCAGGGAATCTGTGAATGACTTTAAATAAGGTCATGTGCGGCAAGTGGTGACCAGCACCACGAATTTGCGGTTGGAGCCCTGCACGCGACAATTGCCAAACAGTTTCTTGAGTTTGGTGTGGTAGTTGAGGTGGCGATTGCCAATTACCCACAACTGCCCGCCCGGTTTCAATACCCGCCGAGCATCCTGAAACATCTGCCAGGCAATGTGGTCACCCACCACGTTGCCCTGGTGAAACGGCGGATTGTTGAGAACCAGATCTGCACTGGCGGTGGCTACTCCCTCCAGGCAGTTGTTGGCCAGGAACTGGCAATCATTCAGCGCATCAGGGCCCAGCGCGTTTTGCAGATTTTCTCTGGCACTGGCCAGCGCCATGTAGGATTCGTCAAAAAAACCAACCCGCGATTCCGGCTGCCGGGCCTTTGCCATCAGACCGAGGAGGCCATTACCGCAACCGAGATCGATAATGTCATCGGCACCGGGGAGCGCGTTCATATGCTCCAGCATCAGGCGGGTGCCTATATCGAGGTTTGCACGGGAGAAGACATTGGCGTGATTGCCGATTCGATAACCGGAATTTTCCAGCGTGTAATAACTGGGGTAGGGAGATTGATGCTGCCATTGCTGTGGTTGGGGCTGGCAAAAAATCAGCCGGGCTTTCTTTTTGGCCAAGGAAGTTCGGGTGGGTCCAATAATCGACTCAAACAGCTTGAGTGTACTGGTATGGATATTTTTGGTCATGCCGGCAGCGACAACACAGGTATTTTCAGTAATTCGCGGCCGCAATCGGTAGAGCTGATCCTCCAGCAGCGCCAGAGTTTTGGGTACTTTGATCACCACCAGTGCCAGAGTTTGCTCCGGTGTCGTCAGGCTATCGATACAGACAACGTTATCGCCGCTCATGCCGTTGTGGGCCAGATTCTCCTGGCAAGCCCGATGCGCGAGCCAGGAATCACCCTGATTAACCGGGTGCAGGTGGTGTAAAGCCAGGCTCAGAGCGCCAAAGGCGTCATTGCAGATCAAGGATCTGTTGTTGGCGACATCCAAATCCTGATTGTCGTGCAGCCAATGCAGCAGGTACTCATCGGCAGCATCCCAGGCACGCAGCGGTGCCTGCCCACCCTTTTTCCGGGGTGGGTAGCGATGCAAAGAGAAGCCGCCGAAGGGGGTATCGAACAGGTTGGTGTCCGCCGACATCAGTGCGAATCGACCTCTGGGTCCTGGACCGGAATCTCTCTGACCTGCACCGCATCAACACCGGAACCGGCAATAATGTCAGAAATCACCACAACCTGGTCACCCGGCACAAAATCGGACCTTTCCACCAGAATCCGGAAGGCGTTCAGCAGTGTTTTTTCGGGGTCCTGGGAAAATTCCATACGGAATGGGTAAACGCTGCGGTTGAGCAACAGTTGCCGACGGGTACGGGCGTCATTGGTAAAGGCGTATACCGGCGTGTGGTGGGGCTGGCAATTGGTCACCAAATTGGCCATAAAGCCCCGTCGTGTTATCACAACAATACCCTTCACCCGCAGCGATTCGGCAAGGCTGACCGTTGCGTGCGCCAAGTGCTGTTTTTCGTCATTTTTGTGCAGGTTGCGGGCAAACTGCAGACCCGGTTCCCGCTCTGAAGCGTCCGCGATCTTGTCGAGGATTTCCACGCATTTGACGGGATACTTACCGATGGTGGTTTCGCCGGAAAGCATGACCGCGTCAGCGCCTTCGTAGATGGCGTTGGCCACATCGGTGACCTCTGCGCGGGTGGGGATCGGATTGTCGATCATGGACTCAAGCAAATGAGTGGCAACAATGACCCGCTTGCCTCGCTCTACGCACAGGCGCACCATGCGCCGTTGCTCGTTGGGCAGGAGCTCGACGCTGATTTCAACTCCGAGATCTCCTCGCGCCACCATCACACCGTCGGCGGCGTCGATAATCTCTTCGAGATTACCCAGACCTTCCTGATCCTCAATTTTGGCAATAATCTTGATCTTGTTGGCTTTGTCACCCAAAAGCTGGCGCAGCTCTTCAATGTCTTCGGCGCGGCGAACAAAAGACAGGGCGATAAAATCCAGTTCCTGTTCCATGGCAAACAAAACATCACGACGGTCTTTTTCGGTTATCGCCGGCAGATTGACGCGGATGCCTGGAAGGTTTACATGGCGTTTGCTCTTCAATACCCCACCATCGATCACTTTACAGCGCAGTTGCCGCTCATGCTTCTCCAGAACTTCCAGATTGATCAAACCGTTATCCACAGTGATCATGTCGCCATCGCTGACACTGTCCACCAGGTCGTCATAGTTAATGTGGATAGACGTCTCTTCCACATTTTCAGCACCGCGCACGGCGATGGTCACCTCAGAGCCTTCGTGCAGGTCAAGCTCCCTGGCCACATCGCCGGTGCGAATCTCCGGCCCCTGGGTGTCGAGCAGAATGGGAATAGGGTGCTTGACCCGCTTGTTGAGAGTGCGGATAGAGCGAATCACCTTGGCGTGTGACTCATGGTCGCCGTGGGACATGTTCAGTCGCACCACATTCATGCCGGCGTGATAGAGTTTTTCCAGCATTTCCAGCGATTCAGTGGCAGGGCCGATGGTACAGATGATTTTGGTTTTGCGCATGGGTATCTCGATTCGGTGTTGGCGGAGGGGAAGGAGTCAGAGCTCCATGGAGAGTTCCTGCAGCGAGGTATTCAAATTGGCGGGCAATTGCATGGCTCGTATCAAGCGGTCCACCGCTTTCGGTGGGTGGAAGTCCGGTGCGCCCATCACTTCACAGATCAGATTGGCCTGAAACAGGATATGGGCATAGGTGTCGACCTTGCGGCCGGGTTGCAAATTGACCTGTTGCTTCAAGGCATTGCAAATTTCGTCAGGCAAGTCCCAATTGCGGGCAATCTGATAACTCAGGGGAGCGGAAATCTTCTGCAATACAGGTACAAATGCCTGGTAGCCGGGAGTATCGCGCCCAATCTTGAGTTTGAACTCGCGGCACAGTTCGCTGAAGGCGGTAATCTTGCCGATATCGTGGGTCAGGCCCAGCAGATACGCCTTGTAAGGTTCGGCGCCGCGTGTGGCGGCAATGGTTTCACAGGTGACCGCACATTGCAGCGAGTGCTGCCAAAGTTGCTCGCCGAACTGGTTAAAGTAGGGTGAATCCTTTTGAATCACCGGTTGCATGACCGCCGCTGACAGCACCGAACGCAATCCCTCGATTCCCAGTTTGACCACAGCGGTTTCAATGGACGTAATGCGGCGGTTGGCGGGGTTAAAGTAGACCGTGTTGGCCAGCTTTAATACCGCAGCGCTCATGGCAGGATCTTTGTTGATAATGGCCACATAATCGCTGGCGGAGGAGTCCGGATCCCGCAGGCTGCGCATCAGCCGCGGTATCACTGAGGGCAGACGGGGCACGATCAGGTCCCGTGACTCAGCCGCGCCCAGCTTCTGACGCACGGCCTCCTGGGCCTGCTTCTGGGTGGTGGTCAGCGGGTCGCTCAGTGACGAACTGGCAAACAGTGCGCGGTAGAAACCGTCCTCAATGGAGCGTATGCCCATTGTGTAGGGTTCGGCAATTTCAAACGTTCGCTCCAGCGCCAAGGGTTTGGCGCCGGTCGATTGGGGGGTATCCGGGCTTTTGCCGAACAGTTTGCGAAAGAGTTTGGCGACGGCCATAAATCGGGAACCTCAATGTCGAAAAATCTGCCATCCTTCCTGTCTGCAGCTTCAGATGACTGCGCGGTCCGAGCCCGCTTGGGTAATCCTAGCGATAGCACCAGGAAAATCAATCGCTTATTGCAGGCATCAGCTATTGCTACCAAATACCCGAGTTATGGACTAAGGTTTTTACAGAGTTAGCAGCGGAGCGTGGCGTCGGCCACTCTCGTAGGATCAGGGAATGAACTTGCAAACGATTCAGGCTTCCATGGAAACGGGAATCAACAGGCGCCACGCGACGCTGTGGCTATTGACGTTTTTTTGTTTGCTGCCCACTTTCCTCAATACATTGGGTGTGGATTTTGGCTCCAGTAGCCAGTCCTTGGCTCATGCGCCGAATTCAGGTGTGGTCTGGGGAAAAAGTGATCAGGATTCCCAGTTCTATGCTCTCTCCGGAGCGATGCACCACGCACTGCTGGAATGGACGGCGATCAGCCTGGCGGTGGTGACAGCGGCTGTTTCATTTTTACACTACCGGGTACGCAGGGATATCACCGTGCCTGTTATCGGTGTGGCGCTGCTTTGCGCGGGGGGCGTCGATGCCTTTCATGCACTGGCGGCCACTCGCATCATTGAGGCCAATGCGCCCAGCACCGATGTTATTCCTTTTACCTGGGCCGTTTCCCGCCTGTTTAACGCATCGATCATGATCGCGGCTGTTTTTGTCAGTATATGGCTGTCCCGTCCGCTTCAGTCGCCCCGCCACTATGGTATGACCACTCTGATGGCCGTGTCAGCCTCTTTTGTCGCAGTAGCTCTCATCGTTGCACAAGCTGCCGCGGCCCGTCTGCAATTGCCGCAAACCCAGTTTCCTGAGGCGTTGATCAGTCGGCCATTCGATGTGTTGCCTTTGGCACTGTTGCTGTTGGGGGCGACCGTATATTGGGTCTGGTTTCGTCGAGACAATAGCATTGCCCGTTATGGGCTGTTGTTGAGTTTCATACCCGCGGTGTCGACCCAGTTGCATATGGCGATTGGATCCAGCGCGTTGTTCGACAACCATTTTAATATTGCCCACGCCCTGAAGAGTCTCGCCTACGCTACGGTTCTGCTCGGATTTTTGATGGATTTGGTGAGTGGTGCAAAAGCAGCGCACCATCGGTCACCAGATGAGAGCAGTGAAAGGGCAGGTAATCCACGGGAAACAGTTGAGGGGGAACTTGACATCGGCAATGCTCGTCGTCCACTTGGATTGCAAATGCCGCTCGCTGCATTTCTGCTGGTGCTGATTGTGGCACTGCTGGTCAGCTTCAGCTTTTACTTTGAGAGTGAGCGCCTGGTGCACAAAAAAGGGCTGGAGCTACTGAAACTTGAGGCGAAATTGGTACAGCCGCTACTGGCACAGCTGTACCAGCAATCCGCCAGCGATGTGACTTTTCTGGCGGGAACCCCACCGATTAATGCGATTGCGCGTGCCACCCTGGAAGGGCGAGAAAAGGATGCAAAAGTATGGGCTGGCCGCTTACAGACAATTTTTCAGCAACGGCTCTCCAGTAATCCAACCTACACGCAAATCCGCTATATCGGTATCGCTGACAAGGGTATGGAACTGGTGAATGTGGTCCGCAATTTCAGTGGTATTCAAGTGATTCCTTCATCGCGCCTGCAATCCAAAGGTGATACCGAGTACTTTCTGGATGCCACAAAGAAAATGCCGGGCGAGGTTTACTTCTCTGCCATCGAACTCAGTCGCGAACACGGGAGGGTAGTTGTTCCTCATCAGCCGGTATTGCGAGTGGCGACGCCGATCTACAGCGATCAAACGGGTCAGCTTTTTGGACTTGTTATTCTTAATATGGACTTCAATCGCTTTTTGTCCCAATACGTTGAGCCCAATATGGAGGGCTTTACATACTACCTGGCGAATTTCCGCGGCGATTACCTTGTACACCCTCAGGCAGACAAGCGTTTCGGGTTTGATCTTGGGCGACGTCATTTGATGCAGGAAGAGTTTCCGGATCTGCAGGCGGCGGTAGAGGCGAGCGTGCATGCCAGAGGGTTTAGTCATCTGGCAACGGAATCAGCCGAAGGCCGAGCTTCATACTTCCAACGTCTTGACCTGAGTCACTACGGAAGTGAGTATCCACTGCTGTTACTGATTCAACACCGCGGTGATGGTGTCACGGCGGAACTCGCAGCCTTTCGTAACCGCAGCTTGGTACTGGGCGTGGCACTGGCGCTCGTTGCCTTGGCTCTGGCAGTGTTGGCTTCGCGACGCCTGGTGCAACCGATGGTACAGATGTCACACGCCGTACAGACCTACGAAAGCAGTGGTCGATTGGAACATTTACCGATTGAATCCCAGGATGAGATCGGAGTGCTGGCCAGGAGTTTTCACAATTTACTGATTCGCATCCAGTCGTCACTGAATACACAAAAGCAACTGGCGCTGGAGTCTCAGGAAAGCAGTCAACATTTGCAGGCAATTGTTAATTCCGCTGCGGACGCCATTATCACCATCAATGATCATGGCGTAATTCTGAGTTTTAATCGCGCGGCGGAGACAATGTTTGGTTACCATTTGGATGAGATTCTTGGCCAGAAAATCAATGGTCTGATGCCTGCGGAACATGGCGAGCAACACGACGGTTACATCAGCCGATACTTAAATACAGGTCGTAGCGGCATCATTGGAGTCGGCAGGGAACTGGTTGCCAGGAAAAAGGATGGCACGGAATTTCCGATTCATTTGGCTATATCTGAAGTGTCCACTGCCGAAGGGCGTGTGTTTACTGGTTTGATCCACGACATCAGCGCACAAAAATCCGCTGAGCAGGCACTGATCGAAAGCAAGGAAGCAGCGGAAAGCGCGGCACGTTACAAGTCTGAGTTTTTAGCCAGCATGAGCCATGAAATACGGACGCCAATGAATGGCGTGTTGGGCATGTTGGGATTGCTGATGCGGGGTGATTTGAATAAAGAACAGTATCACCAAGCGTCCCTGGCTCGATCCAGCGCTGAATCGTTGTTGACCATCATCAATGATATTCTGGATTTCTCTAAAGTCGAAGCAGGCAAACTGGATCTGGAAGTTATCGATTTTAACCTAACGCATCAACTGGGTGAGTTCGCCGAGGCGATCAGTCACAAGGCGCAGGAAAAAGGACTGGAGTTGATACTCGATGTGACTGCTGTCGATCAAACCATGGTCCGAGGTGATCCGGGGAGGTTACGCCAGATACTGACTAATCTTGTGGGTAACGCCATTAAATTTACGGAACGCGGTGAAGTAACGATTCGGGTGTCGCTGCATGCCAAACAAAGAACAGGGCATGAGGGCAAACTGAGTTTGTGCTGCGAAGTGGAGGATACCGGCATTGGAATACCGGCAGAGGCGATTGATACATTGTTTGATTCTTTCACTCAAGTGGATGCCTCCACCACCAGAAAGTTTGGTGGCACCGGACTGGGGCTGGCGATTACCCGACAGTTATGCCAGCTGATGAACGGCAAGATCGGGGTTGAAAGTGAGGTAGGCAGGGGCAGTCGATTTTTCTTTACGGTGGAGCTGGAAGCCAGCGCCCAGACACAGTCACTGCTACCCGCCGTGAGTATTGAAGACATACCTATGCTGGTCGTAGATGATAACGCGACCAACCGAGAGGTGCTGACGACTCAGTTGCAATCCTGGGGTGCCAGAGTTACACAGGCGCGGGACGGCAAAGAGGCTTTGAGCATCATGAAGGCGCAGCTGGGTAGCAAAGACGAGCCTTTGTTTCATGTGATCTTAATGGATATGCAAATGCCCGGGATGGATGGGCTCGAAGTCGGTGCAGTCATTCGTGCGGATCACCGTTTTGACGACTGCAAATTGGTCATGATGACCTCCATGGCCAGGCGAGGAGATGCCCGTCGCCTGGCAGAACAGGGGTTTAATGCCTATTTTCCTAAACCTGCCACAACTTCTGATCTCTTTGACGCATTGGCGGTGGTCATCAACGGCGGGGAAGTAATGGAGCAGGCACAACCACTGGTTACTCGCCACTACCTCAGTGGTCTGCGGCATCATCAGCCGCAGCGACGGGCTATTAAACCCTGGCAGGGATGCCCGAGGCTGTTGTTGGTGGAGGACAACCCCATTAACCAGACTGTTGCACTGGGTATCCTTGAGGAGTTCGACCTCAGCTGCGATGTGGCCGGAAACGGCACCGAAGCACTGGATGCCCTAAAACAGGCTCGTCAATTGGCACCCTATGATCTTGTATTGATGGATTGTCAGATGCCCGACATGGATGGCTACGAAGCCACCCGTCGAATCAGACGAGGGGAAGCGGGTGAAAGCTATTGTTCAGTGCCGATTATTGCCATGACGGCGAATGCGATGAAGGGAGACAGGGAACGCTGCCTGGCGTGCGGGATGAGTGATTACCTTGCCAAACCCGTCGATGCCGATGAATTGGAACTCAAGTTGATGCAGTGGCTCAGTGATGGCCTCAATGAGAATGAGCCAGAAACTGTCAGATCCGAGGTCATCAAATTGGTGTGGGATCGCGATGCCGTCTTTAAGCGTGTGCGAGGCAAAGAAGAGCGGCTGCGGCATCTGGTGTCTATGTTTGTCGATGATATCCCTGCGCGCATGGTGCAGCTGCAGGCAAAAATGGCCGAGCGCAATTATGGAGAAATTTCAAAGCTGGCTCATGGTATTAAAGGTGTTGCTGCCAACCTGGGTGCCGATGCCTTTACTGAAGTTATTTCCGCGGTGGAAATCTCCGGTCGCAAGTGCAGTGCCGACCAGCTCGATACGCTGACCTTTCAACTGCGCAAACAATACTGTGAGCTGGAAACCGAGTTGCGGGATTACCTGGCGCAGACTTCCGCCTAAACCAGGCCGACCACCTGCGCCAGCTTTACTCCACTGAGCATCAGCACAATCGCAATAACCAGCCCACCGAGCAGGTTGCTTCGCCAGGTGTTGCAGTATTGCCCCAATAAATCCCTGCGGTTCATAACCACTAGTAAAAAGACGGCCACCAAGGGGAGTAAAAACCCATTACTGGCCTGGGCGAACATGATGGCAGCAATAGGGCGCGCTCCCAGCGCAGCCACGACTGCGCCCGCCGTCAAAACCGCGATCCATATCGCTTTAAAGCGTCGTTCCGTCATATCCACGGGCCATCCTAAAGCACCGCATACGGCGTAGGCTGCGGCCAGAGGTGAAGTGACCGCACTGGTGAGCCCTGCAGCAAAAAGCCCACTGGCAAAGAACCAACCTGCATAGTCACCCAATAGCGGTTGCAACTGAATTGACAGGCTTGAGGCAGAAAAGGCAACGCCGGTACCGAAAAACGCAGCGGCAGCAGTAGATACAATCGCCAGAGTGATCAGACCGCCGAGAGAAATGGCAAACCTTGTATCCTGGCGGGATTCTTTCAGTGCCGTCTCCAGAGGGACATTCTCGGACCACTTTTGTCGCACCGAGCTGGCGTGAAGAAACAGGTTGTAGGGCACCACCGTCGTGCCTATCAGAGCCATAATCGTCAAAGCGGAACCGTCGGGGAGGCTGGGGCGCAATAAACCACTGAAGAGGTCGCCCAGATCCGGTTTTACCAGCATCATGGTGACAACAAAGACAACGCTCATCACCGCCACAAGGGCAACCAGCGCACTCTCCACTACCTGATAGCGACCGGACGCCAGCAGCGAACCGGCAATCAACGCCACCACCACAGCCCATATGCCGCGCGGGATATCGGTCACGCCCTGCAGGGCCAGTGAAGCACCGGAAATATTCCCTGATTCGTAGGCAGCGTTGCCAAAGCCGATGGCGGCCACCACCAGGATGATCGACAGGCGACTGAAAAACGGATTGCGGAAGCTGGTGCGTAAGGCTTCGGCCAGGCCTTGCCCGCTGACCAGCCCCAGGCGGGCTGACATCTCTTGCAAAACCAGTGTCGCCATCACCGCAAACAATAACGCCCACAGCAGGGCGAAGCCAAAATTGGCGCCGGCGCTGCTGGCAGTGGTCACGGTGCCAGGGCCAATAAAGGCGGCCATCACCAGTAAACCCGGTCCCATTTTTTTCATGACGAATTCCTGTTATTCAATCAGCTCTGCTGGCACAGCGTTGGGGGCAATCTAACAGGCTCTCGGTGCATTGACTAGGTGTTGTACCAGTGACGAAGGGCTTCGCGTTGCAGGAAAACGCGTTGTGTGGGTTGGGGACACCATTGCTGCCAGGCGCGGCAGGCTCGTATCAGAAACTCCATCATCACGATATGTTGACGCAGTACACGGCGTAAACGGTGTGGAATGATCGGATTAAACAACCCGCTGACCGACGCCAATTGACGGGGATTTTTCTTTACCCAGCGCCAGGACCCCATTTCCAGAGTCAGCGGCAGAAAGACGGTGTCTCTTTGCAGCGATTCCAGATAGAGATAATCCCAAAGATCACCGTGGGTAGTGTACTGAAGCGATTGGGGTTCGAACAGGTAGTGTAAATGGGGGTAGGTCTGATTGAGCAGGCGTTTGAGGGCAAACACTTCACTCAGATGGTCAATTGGCCGACGGCTGTAGGCAAAGGGAAACCAAATGCGATCATCAAATCCAAATCCCGAATGGCAATCCAGCAGTATACTGAACGGGGCCGGCAGCAGCTCGCGTCGGACAAAGTCGCAAACGGCTTGGCTTTCGATTTCCATTGGGGCTCCCTCGGGGCCCCGATACCAGGGTATCCTCGGATGGAGCCGGTGGCCGCCGACCAAAAAGGCAGGTCGGCTTTCGGCATCCAGCGGCGCGTTGCGCATAAGGTCAACATGGTTGCCATTGCTGCGGGTGCTATTGAGGCTGCCAACCGGATTGGCCACCGGAATAAACAGCAATCGCAGCTGTTCCAATCCGCTGATTAAGGACTGGTCCCACTCGAGTCGTTGTATCAGTGTGTCCAGAAAGGCCAGCACCACCTCACTGCCAATTCGCTCCAGGCCGTGAATGCCGGCGATAAACGCGAGGCAAGGAACATCACTTGAGTCACTGCCAAGGGAGAGCGCGTAAATGGGGTAAGTGCTGCTCTGGTAGTCAACACTGGCAATTCGGTGCACGCGCACGTGCGGGGAGCTGTGTTCCTCAAGTATATTGAGTTGCCGGAAAAAAATTGAGTTGTTGATTGGCCCTTCTCCGGGTTGTCGAGCGTTACGCTTGAACTGTTTTCTCTGAACTTCTATCTCAGAACTATAGCAAAAGGTTGTGGTCGACAGACCGGGAGGCTGTGGTTGTCACGATTAATTCACATAGTGGCAGTTTAGTCGTCTTCCTCCGCCAAAAGTTCGAGCGTTTCATTGAAGCTTTCAAGAAACTCCAGCCACAGCGGGTGTTCACCGGGCAGCGGCTTGCCCTCCGTCAATAACGCCAGTGCTGCTGATTCAACGGCGGCGGAGCTGTCCTGCAAACGTTCCAGTGCCAGATTACCGGATACACCCTTGACGATATGCGCCAGCGATTTCACTTCTTCCAAATGTTGCGCGCCCTGGGCTTCCAGCAATTGTTGTCGCCGGGCGGGCATATCTTTCAGAAACAATTGGGTCAGATGCTGCAGTCGTTCCGGTTTGCCATTGACACGTTTCAGCGCCAGTTCGCGATTCCACAGTGGTTTCTGGCTATCGGTTTTCTCCTTTGATTTCGCTTGTTCATTAGCGCTGCGAAGCTGTTCTTCTCTGCGCCCGGGACCAATCAGCCATCGATGCAGGCAGGTGTAGAGTTCTTCAGTGTCAATGGGTTTGCTGAGATAATCATTCATGCCCGAGGCCAGGCACTTTTCCCGATCCCCCTTCATGGCGTTGGCCGTCATCGCCACGATGGGGACTTTCAAGTAGCGTTCGCCGCTCGCACCGGCTCGGATCTGACGGCTCGCTTCGTAGCCATCCATCTCCGGCATCTGGCAATCCATAAAAATCAATGTAAAAGGATTGGCCGTGGAAGAGCCGTGTAACGCTTGTATGGCTTCCAGGCCATTGGTGGCGAGGTCAATCTGCAGACCGAGATCGGCCAGCATCATGGTTGCCACTTCCTGATTAACAGGGTTGTCTTCCACCAACAACAGGCGGCAGTGCTCCGGCCAATGGATGGTGCGGTTGATCTCGGTGTCGTCAGGATGATCGAGGCTGACCAGAAAATCGTGGGTAACCAGCGGGTGGGCACTGTGCATCACTTTGCCGTCTTCCATGACAACGGCCAGCGCATCGTGCAGATCGCGGGTTGTGGTAGGTTTTGTGCAGTAAGCGCTGAACCCCAGTTCAGCCAGGTGCTCGGCATCGTGACGTTTGGCCATGGAGGTCATCATGATCAGGCGCACCGAGTGAGTGTGGGGGTCGGCTTTGAGTTTTTCACCCAATTGCTCCCCGTCCATACCGGGCATTTGCATATCCAGTATGGCGATATCCACAGGCGGGCTTTCCCGGCGTAGGCAAAACTCCAACGCCTCTTTGCCACTGGCGGCTTCAAAAACCCGCGCCCGAAACTGTTGCAGTTGAGCCCGCAAAATTTCCCGGTTGGTGGCATTGTCATCGACAATGAGCACCCGCAGGCCCTCCAGACTGATGTCCGGGACGCTCAAGTGATGTTGAGGGCATCGCCGCAGAGGTAGATGCACACTGAAGCGGCTGCCCTCACCGTCACCACTGCTCACATTGACATCGCCCCCCATCATTTGACACAGCTTTTTAGTAATAGCCAGGCCCAATCCGGTACCACCGTAGCGGCGAGTGGTAGAGGCATCCACCTGGGTGAAAGACTCAAACAGCGAGGCCTGTTTTTCCTTGGGAATACCAATGCCGGTATCGGTGACGCTGGCGACCAGGTGGCTGCAATCATCCTCGTGTCTGAGTGTGGCCCTAATAACAATCTCACCCTGTTCGGTGAACTTGAGCGAATTGCTGACGAGATTGGTGAAAATCTGCCGGATCCTGCCAGGATCGCCTGTCACCCAGGGCTCGGTAATATCGGTCACATCCAGTACCAGCTCCAGGCCTTTCTGATGCGCCTTGAACGCCATGGCCTCCGCGAATTCCTCCAGACTGTGGCTGAGGTCAAAATCGATGTATTCCATATCCATTTTGCCAGCATCGATTTTGGAAAAGTCCAGAATGTCATTAATCAAAAACAGCAGTGAACGAGCGCTGGATTGTGCAATTTCCAACTGTCGGCTTTGTTCGCCATCGAGTTCAGTTCGCTGCAACAAATTCAGCATGCCGATCACACCGTTCATAGGGGTGCGAATTTCGTGGCTCATCATGGCCAAGAATTCACTTTTGGCCAGAGCGGCACTTTCAGCGGCTTCTTTCGCTGCAATCAGGGCCTCCTCTGCCACCCGACGTTGTTCATTGGAGTAGATGCCGCCGATCATTGTGGCGACAGCACCGGCAAAGTTGCCTTCTGCCGAACTCCAATCGCGTTGCGGGCCAATGTGCTCGAAACACACCATGCCAACAACACCCTCGCCACCGACGATTATCGCATCCAGCATGGATGTGATGCCAAAGGGATCGAGGTAGGTCTCTCTAAATTCGCGGGTATCCGGATCGGTGCGCGCGTCGTCAGCCGTTATCAGTGACTGTCGCAACAGGGCGTCGAAATAGCTTGGGTAATCAGCACGCAGTAGCCGTTCTCCACTGGAGTGGAGATTGGTGCGGGCATCATACAGATCCAAGCAGTGAATGCTGAGTGTGTCCTCGGCAAACAGCCAGATGCTGGCGCGAGTGACTTGCAGTGCATAGGACATCTGCTCAGTCAGGTAGCTTTGCGCTTCCTGCAGCTTGCCCGCCATGATTTTGGGGTGAATCGTCAGCTCCGCCAGTACCTGGTTGTAGCGCAGGGCATTTTGATGGGCGATCTGGTTACGCTTGCGTTCAGTGATGTCGGTCTCAATACCCATAAAACCCTGCAAGCGACCCTCTTCATCGTGCAGCGGGTTACAGCTGACCGCGATCCAGTAACTCTCGCCGTTCTTACGGTAATTGAGGATCTCCACATCGAAGGGCTGCTTCTGAGCCAGGGCATTCCGTATTTCGCTGACCGTCGCCGGGTCAGTCTCTTCCCCCTGTAAAACGGAGCCCGGCGAACGCCCCTTCATTTCTTCCAGGGAATACCCGGTGATTCGGGTAAACCCGTCATTGATCCATTCCACCTCTCCTGCGGCGTTGGTAATGATGGCTCCGTTACTGGTCTGGCTGGCGATTTTTGACAGATTGGTGATTTCCGCCTCGGCTTGCTTACGCTTGTCGATATCCAGTATCGTGCCAACCATTCGCCGGGCCGTACCATCGGGGCGATGCTCCACGACCTTGCCGGTCAATAGAACCCACTGCCAATGGCCTTTGGCATGCCTCACCCGTATTTCCGCCTCAAAGCGATCTGTTTTACCTTGCCAGTGGTGATCTAGTCGCTTCCTGGCGCGTTTGCGATCACGGGGATGCAAAAACTTGAGCTGTTGGCCGTCGGGGAGTTCTTCCAGTTCAAGGCGTTGGTAGCCGAGTGTTTCTGCGGCACGCTGATCAAAGGAAATGCTGTTGCGAACCAGATTCCAGTCCCAGATTCCCACGCCTGTACTTTCAATAATCAACTGCAGTTGTCGCTTGCTCTCCGCCAGTGCGTTCTCCGCCAGCTTCTGTTCGGAGATATCCTGGGCAATGCCCAGATACCCGGTGATCTGTTGATTGCTGTCTCGTGTAACGGTCACCGAGAGGGTTACCGGTATGCGGCGCCCTCCCTTGGCGATATAGGTCCACTCGCGAGTTTCCGCGCTGTCTCGTTCGGCGATGGCCGTAAAAACAGAAAAGCCGCTGATGGGTCGTTGCAGTTCGCGGCTCAGTTCGCGGCTTCTCTGTTCTATTTCGTCGGCGCAGTGAATCACAGCGGGCGTAAGACGCCCGATCATCTCGTCAGCCCGATAACCCAGCATTTGTTCAGAACCGCTGTTAAAACTTGTGATCAAGCCATCGCAGTCAGTGGCGATGATTGAAAACCCGGTGGCGGCTCTCAGCAGGCTTTCAATGTATTGGCTGGAGGCTGCGAGATTTTCCTCATGGCGTCTTCTCGCAGTCACCATTTGGTTGAATGCGTGGGCGAGATGCCCCAATTCGTTGTGGCTGTCGACGACGACGGGTTTCATCGGCACGCCCTTGGCAGCGTCACTGGCAGCGCGTGACAGCCGGATCAGGGGGGCGGTGATTCGGTTGGCCAGTATCTGAATCAGGACTACCGCAACCAGGGAAGTCAACAGTAGCAACAGGGCGGTAATCGTGGCGATATCCCGGGCGGGGGCCAATGCATCGCGTGTGGCGGTTTCACTGACGAGAATCCAGGGAATGTCCAAAATATCCAGCTGCCGATGGGCGCCGATAACGTTCAGCCCGTTATCGTTTTTGTAAAAGCCAACATTGGCTTGAATTCCCCGCTCGGTGGCTGGCTCCTGGTGCCACCGGTCCAAATCAACCCTAACTCTTAGCGCAGTGTCCGGTTCGCTGCTGAGGTGGCTGCGCAGTAGTCCATCTGTACCGACCAAATAGCGCTCTTGCTGACTGTATTGGCTGGCGCGCACTACGTCCATGATCTGATCGAGCTTCACCTGCATCGCCATTACCCCGGACACTGCGCCCTTGTTGTCGCGGATTGGAGCGGTCATGAAGCCAGCAATGATGTTATTGGAAGGGGCGTAATGTTCCAAATCGGAGAATACCAGGGTTTCCTTTGCCAGCGTCTTTTTTAGGGCACCGGCAAAGCGAGAATCAGCGTAGGGCCCTGTAATCAGGTTGGTGCCGAGATCGCTCTCTTCGGTCACCGTCAGTAGGATGTTGCCCTTGCGATCAATCAGGAACAGGTCGTAGCTGCTGGGGTATCGTTCCATGATTTCCTGCAGAACCTGCTGAAAAGGTTCCACGGTATGGCGCCAGCGTGTGCTGCCGATGTATTTATCCAGTGTGAGCCCGCTTTCGGCGAAGTCGCTGTTCAGTGTTTCAATGGTGGCGGTGCTCCAGCGGGAACGGGCCAGTGTGTCCAGCTCGCGCCCTCGCGAATCGAACCACTCGTTGAGAAAATGCCCGGCCATGCTGGAAGATTGTACCAGTTCCTGGGCCACCTGCTGTTTGAGGCTGCGTGCAGCTTGCTGATAGCTGAAAACAGAGACGAGCGAAACAGGTACCAGGGCCAATACCAGCATTAGCAACGTCAGGCTGCGTTTGATCGATTGGTTGGGAGTCACGTTTCTGACCATTTCTTTATAGTAGCCAAGGATTCCTGTGCTTTCGAGCCTGTGCACCCGCCTGGTGCTTGCAGGCTAGTCAGCGCACCTCGTAAACACATTCTCCTTCCCAACACTCACCGCAGGGCTCGAAGTCATAGGCCTGTTAAGTCTGGCATGCTATATGCTTGTGAAGATTGGAAAAAGGACATATTGAAAGTACGGCTACAACGGCGTAGCTCGGGACTTTCGGCAAAGGCGCCCTCGATTCGCAAATATTTGCGGGTTGTGGGCGCCTTTTTTGTTTGTGGAACATCGAATTCAAAGAGAAGCGTAGGGGAGCGGAATGTTGGCACACAGGTTGGAGTCTGAGATGGCGGTTCGTCAATACGAGCCGGCTGTCACAGAAAACATTCTGGTGATTGGAAGCGGACCGGCAGGCATGCGATTTGTGGATGAATTGCTGCGCCGCCGCTCGACGGCACGGGTACATTTGTTTAGCAATGAACCTTTCCAGCCCTATAACCGCGTACTCTTGAGCAGTTTGCTGTCAGGAGACCGAACTCCGGAACAAATTGAGCTGCCTTTCCCTGATCTCAGTGATTACCCGAATTTCACTTACAGTACAGCGACCATCTGTGACATCGACACTGGGGGACAAACCGTAGGGGATTCACTCGGTCGACGCTTTGCCTACGACAAGCTGGTGATTGCCACTGGGGCCAGGGCCCACGTACCGAGTATTGACGGCGTGCAGCGTCAGGGGGTTTATACATTCCGAAATATGAAAGATGCCCACGCGTTGTACTCCCGCGTTGCCCGTGCCCGTCACTTGGTGATTGTTGGCGGCGGCGTTTTGGGATTGGAAGCTGCGCGCGGTTTGTCGCGGCTAAGTACCCGGGTGACGGTTATCCAGCAGGGCGAACGGTTAATGAACCGCCAGCTGGACGATCCCGCAGCTGCTTTGTTGATGCAAAAGGTTCGAGCTTTGGGCATAGAGGTCATTACCAACTCTGGTGTCAGGGAGGTGCTGGGCAATGGCCGCGTGACCGCCATTCGAACCCGCGATGGGCAGGTATTGGCCTGCGACACAGTACTCCTTTGTGCCGGCATACGCCCCAATATGGAGCTGGCCCGGTCGGCGCGTCTAAAAGTGGCTACCGGCATACTGGTTAACGACTCACTGCAAACATCAGATCCACACGTTTATGCCATTGGAGAATGCTGTGAACACCGGGGCAAAACCTACGGGCTGGTCAGTCCCGGTCTGGAGCAGGCCGCTGTCGCTGCGGAAGCGGTGGCGGGTGGTAATGCCTGCTACCAGGGATCTACCACGGTAAGTCGACTCAAAGTGATCGGAGAAGACGTTGTCAGTATCGGTGATGTCAATGATCTTCCCCAGCGACCTGCGCAGCGGGAAATAACGTTCCGGCATCGCCGGCAGCAGAAGTACCGAAAGCTGGTATTGCATAAGGGCCGATTGATCGGCGCGGTGGGTTTTGGTCCCTGGGCGGAATTTCGCCGCATTGAGGAATCCTACAAAAGTGGACGACGGATTTGGCCCTGGCAGTGGCTGATGTTCTGGGTACTGGGGCGGTTATGGCTGTTGCAGGGTGCAGGTGACGTTTCTCGATGGCCGCTCTCTTCCATCATCTGTCAGTGTAACCAGATCACGCTGCAGGATCTAAAGAAGGCCCAGGCCGATGGATGCAGCAGCGTCGATGCCCTCGGGGAGGCCACTCGCGCGGGTACGGTGTGCGGTTCCTGCCGGCCAATGCTATCGCAGATATTGGGCACCAGATTGGAGAGGGCGCGAGCATGGCCTTTTCTGTTGGCCGGCAGTTTTATGGCGGTCGTAGCAGCACTGATCATGATGTTTCTCCCCGCAGCTCAGGTTTCGGAAAGCGTGCAAGCTGTGGGTTGGTTCGAGCGGATCTGGAATGACAAAGACTGGAAACAGGTCAGCGGATTTTCTTTGCTCGGACTGGTCCTTATTGGGCTTTTAATGTCCTTGCGCAAGCGACTTGGGTGGACCTGGATGGGAGCGTTCTTTGGCTGGCGTCTCCTGCACGTAGCTCTCGGTACCGTCAGCGCTGGTCTGCTGATGTTGCATACCGGTTTTCACTTGGGAGAAAACCTCAATCGTCTGTTGATGACGAGCTTTCTGGTTGTGCTGGTCTTTGGGGGGCTCGCGGGAGGGGTGGCCGGTCTCGCTCACAAACTGGCGCCAGCGCAAGCTGCGGGAATTCAAAAGGGTTGGAACTATCTGCATATTCTCGTGGCCTGGCCCCTGCCGGTGTTGCTGATCGCTCACATTATCACTGTTTATTATTTCTAATTTATGCAGCTTAATTCGAATTTATAGAGTTATCGTTTTGAAAAGAGTTCTTTGGTCAAGCTGGGTATTAATGACGTTGGCAATTGCCGGCTACTTCTCTTTTGTCCTGCTAAAAGCGGAAGACAAAAGCGAGCTGCTGATCGGTGAGGCCAGTCATGGCCATTTCCAGATTGAATTGGCGTGCTCCTCCTGCCACACCGATGCTTTTGGCGGTGGAGAGGTCATTCAGTCGGCCTGTGTGGATTGCCACGGCGATGATTTGGCATTGGCTCACGATTCGCATCCCCGCAAGAAGTTTACCGATCCCCGCAATGCCGACCTGTTGGAAGTGATTGATGCACGTCAGTGCGTCAGTTGTCACACGGAGCACCAGAAAGAGCAAACTCACCCCATGGGTGTGACATTGCCAGAAGACTACTGTTATCACTGTCATCAGGATATTGGGGAGAGTCGGCTCAGTCATCAGGGTTTGGCTTTTGACTCCTGCGCCAGTGCGGGCTGCCACAATTACCATGATAACCGCGCCTTATATGAAGACTTTCTGGTGGAGAATTCCGGCCAGCCGTGGCTGCAGGTGGTCGCCCGATTGGCCGATTCCAACCATGCTGCCAACCAAGCGCCGACTCGATTGCCGGTGCAGATTGCCGATAGCCAGGTTCAGCGGCAGCAGCACGACACCATTACGGGGCAATGGTTGCTCAGTGCCCATGGTCGTGCCGGTGTTGATTGTGCTGGTTGCCATACGCAGGGGAGCGATATGGATCAGGCCGAATGGTTGGAGAAACCCGGTTTGGCGCAGTGCCAGAGTTGTCATGCGCTGGAAACGCGGGGTTATCTCGATGGAAAACATGGAATGAAACTGGCGGCCGGTTTTAGTGCCGTAACGCCACAAGATTCCACTCTGCAATTCCAGTCCCAGGCGCTGCATGAACCCCAGGGATGCACCAGCTGTCATGGAGCGCATGACTTTGATACGCAAAATGCCGCTGTAGGCGCGTGTCTGTCCTGCCACGACGACGAGCACTCCAGAGCTTTTCTGAACTCACCGCACGGCCGACTCGCGCAGGCCGCGATTGATGGCAGCAAGCCTTGGGCGGAAGCCGTTACCTGTGCGACTTGTCACATGCCGAGGATGACACACAAAAACCCCGGACTTAACTTTGCCGCTGCGACCCCCGGCAACCTGTCCCTCGAAAAAACGGTAGATGGTGGTGCGAGCCTGGGAGAAGGCCATGAAGCGACGGAAAACGCCGTCATTTCCGTTGTGCATAACCAGAATCTGACATTGCGGCCCAATGAGAAAATGATCAGGCCCGTTTGTATGAGCTGTCACAGTCTGGAGTTCGCCATTGACGCTCTGGCTGATGAGACACTGATTCGAAACAATTTTTCCGGGAATCCAAAACAACATATTGAATCTGTGGATTGGGCTGTAAAACGAGTGAAACATTAATTTTCTACAACTGAGGAAGTGATCATGAAAAAAACCTTAATGACGTTGGCAATGGCGACGGTTGCGGTCGGTCTGACAGGATGCGGGGAGCCTGAAAGCAAAGGGGTCGATCCTAAGATTTACACCGACTCTCTGTTTGCGGTTATGAAGGCCGACAGAACCAACTACACCAAATTAGTGGTAAAGCGCCTTGGGCCTGCAGGAGCGAATGTGATCAAACCGGATGAACATTGGAAGGACATCGACAACGGCACTCTGCTGCCAGCGCAGATGTTTCGTGCCGGGGCCGAAGCGGTGGCGGAAATGACAGACGACTTTACCTATTCGCTGCAGTCCATCTGGCCAATCAACAGCCAGAACGCACCCAAGACAGACATGGAGAAAAAAGGCCTGGAATATATTGCCGCCAACCCCGGAGAGAATTTCTACGGTGAAGAGAAGCTGGGTGATACCACCTACTTTACGGCGGTATATCCCGATGTGGCTGTTTCCGATGCCTGCACATCCTGCCACAACGATCATAAGGACTCACCCAAAAGCGATTTTCAATTGGGTGAGGTGATGGGTGGTGTTGTCATTCGTGTGCCTCTCTAAGTAATCGCAGGTCCCATATGTTGGCTTCAAGAGTGAGGTTATGCTTTTCGGCGATATTGATTATCGCCGCGCTCGTCGGTTGTTCGGGTGAGCGCGGCAGTACCGAGAGCCTCGGTACTGCTGAACAGCAACACAAGGCCGCGGAGTTGTTGTACAAACAAAACTGCAAAGTCTGCCACGCACAGGGTATCAATGGTGCCCCTATTGTGGGCAATAAGAAAATGTGGGCAGATCGTCTGCCACAAGGTGTCGACGTTTTGGTCAAGCATGCGGTTGAAGGCTATGGCTTGATGCCAGCCAAAGGCGGTAAGGATCACCTGACTGAGGCCGAGATACGCCAGATCGTTGAATATTATGTCGCAATGGCAAATTAATCTGAAAGGAAAAAACAATGTCTATTTACGAAAAAATTGGTGGCGAGGCGGCGGTGAATGCTGCCGTGGATATTTTTTATCGCAAGGTGCTGATGGACGAACGTATCAGTGAGTTCTTCGATACCGTTGATATGGAGAATCAACATGTTAAACAAAAAGCATTCTTGACCATGGCCTTTGGTGGTCCCAACAGTTACACGGGCAAGGATATGCGTGAGGGCCACAAGCACCTGAATCTGAAGGAAGAGCACTTTAACGCGGTGGCGGAAAACCTGGTAGCAACACTCAAGGAGCTGGAGGTTCCGCAGGAATACATAGATGACATCATCGCCGTCTGCCTGAGCGTTAAAGACGATGTGCTCAATCTGGAGCCTGCCGCCTGAGGTTCGCTATGACTGCCATTGATTTCGAGGGAGAAACCATCCGGCTCGGCGAAAACGAGCCGCTGCTGGATGGTCTGCTGAGAGCAGGCTTTGATATCGCCAACGGTTGTCGTTCGGGTGTCTGCCAGTCCTGTTTGCTTCAGAGCGACAGCGAGAAACTGGTAAATTGTCAGCAGGGATTAACCGAGGCACAAAAGCGCCTGGGTTATTTCCTGGCCTGCCAGTGCCAGCCCTGGGAGCCGATGGCGGTAAACAGGGTTGACGGTGAACAGCTGAAAATTAATGCGAAGGTTGTTGATAAACGTTGGCTGAATCCTTCAGTACTCGGCGTTACCCTTGAGGCGGCTCTCGATTATCAGCCGGGTCAGTACGTCACATTATTGGGGCGGCCTTCCGGCTCGGGTGATTTCCTGGCCAGATGTTATTCCATTGCCAACGCGTCTGACGGCAGCGGCACCTTGGAGTTCCACATTCGCCACTACGCGGATGGCGCTTTTTCCAACTGGCTGGCCACGGAAGTAGAGCCGGGAGACTGCTTGCAGGTGCAGGGGCCCATGGGAACCTGTATCTATTCTGCAGCCTCTGAGCAGCCCTTGCTGTTGTTGGCAGCAGGAACCGGATTGGCGCCGGTGCTGGGTGTTATCAAAGAGGCTCTGAGTCAGGGACACAAGGGCGAGATGCAGCTGTTGTGGGCGGCCCGCTCGCCCCATGATTTTTATTTGCTGGAGGAACTGTCTCTGCTGCAGGCAGCCGCTCAGCTAAACATCAAGCTGGTGTATCAGGAGGACTTCGCCGACTGCAACACGTTTGCTATAGACTCTGTGCAAGCGGATATCTATAACTACGTTCATCAGCATTTTCCAAGTCTACAGGGGCACAAAATTTACATCTGTGGGGCTGAATCCTTTACATCAAAACTTCGTAAACAATGCTTCCTGGCGGGTGCGGCGATACAGGAGATTGCGGTCGATACGTTCACCCCATTTGCCTGATCATGGTGTTTAACGACGCAGGGCGCTTGACCTGGCGCCCGCGCTGCCGCTAGTCTCCCTCTATATGGGGGTGAGCTTTGCGTCGTTTTTTTCTTTCTCTTGGTCTGGTGGTTTCTATTATGCCGGGCTGGTCGGAGTCTAGGTCATTGCCGTCGCTGGAACAGCAGGTGCCGGTGCGTCTGCAAACTCTGGACCGGCAGGTGGCCCGCTGGCCGGGACTGCTGATCTTCGAGGATGGTCAATTGCGCGGTCTGTTCCGGCAAGTGCTGGATTGCACCTTTGATCAGATTCCCTATCGGGTTGAGTACAGCGACGGCCCTTTTGTTCGTATTCAACGCAATCTGGCATCGGGCCGCAGTGATGGCTTTTTTCCGGCCAATTGGGATATGGCCCGCAACGCCTACGCTTACCCTTCCGATTACCTGGTTGAAGACTCAAAAGTTTCCTACCGGCCAAGGCCCAATGAGCCGCTAAGGCGTGTAGGGGTTATGAGCGGGGCCAATGTGGAAGTTGAAATTGGGCGGGCTTTGTCGGTGGTGATGCAGGGTGAACTGCATCAGGTCGCCGGATACCACCAGATGGTGAAAATGCTCGAAGGCGGTCGACTGGATGCAATTATTACGTCTGGTATCTTCCTGTCCTCAACCATGCGCAGCCTCGGGCGGCAAAGCACAGGGATTGTTCGTCCCATTCTTCAGTCGCCGTTTGTGGTCTATTTCGGTAAGGAATTTGACGCTCGTTATCCGGATTTTTTACCTCTGTTTAATCGGGCCTTGCGCACTTGCCGTCAGATGCCGCCGGAGCTTTATGGGCCTCTCGACTATACAAAAAAGGCCGAACCGACTGAGTCGGTCCGGCCTTCTATTGAACATAGTGAAAAATCGATCAGGCTTCCTTAAGAGCTCCTACCAGATCCAGTACCGCGCCCTTACCGTCACCAAACAGCATCAATGTGTTGTCCTTGGCGAACAGTGGGTTGGGCAGTCCGGCAAAACCGGGAGACAGTGAGCGCTTCACCACCACCACCGTCTTGGCTTTATCCACGTTCAGAATCGGCATGCCATAAATGGGGCTGCCTTTGTCTTCGCGGGCCAGTGGGTTGGTTACGTCGTTGGCGCCGATCACGATAACCACATCGGTTTGTTCGAAGGTGGGGTTGATATGATCCATTTCCTTCAACTTGTCGTAGTCCACCTCAGCTTCTGCCAGCAGCACGTTCATATGGCCAGGCATACGACCGGCAACCGGGTGAATGGCGTATTCAACTTCAACGCCGCGATCTTCCAGGGTGTCGGCCAGGTCACGCACCGCGTGCTGGGCCTGCGCCATAGCCAGACCAAAGCCGGGTACAATCACTACGCGACGGGCGGTCTCCAGCAGCATACCCACTTCGTCAGGAGAGCTGGATTTCACCTTGCCGGCGTAGACTTCGTCGGCGTCCATGGTTTCGCCACCCTCGGCCATCACACCAAAGAGCACGTTGGTGAGTGAGCGGTTCATCGCCTTACACATAATTTGCGTGAGGATCAGACCGGAGGCACCAACCAGCGAACCGGAGATAATCAGTACGCTGTTGCCCATGACAAAGCCGGCTGCGGCTGCAGCAATACCCGAGTAAGAGTTCAGCAGGGCAATAACCACTGGCATATCGGCGCCGCCAATGGGCATCACCAGAAGAACACCCAGCAGACAGGCTGCTGCCACCATCGCCCAGAACAGGTCGGTATTGGTGGGTTCAATGGTCAGGTAACCAATGGCCACAATGGAGCCGATCAACAGCAGTGCGCTGGCCGCCTGCTGGCCTGCAAAACCCATGGGCTTGCCATCGATGATTTCCTGCAGTTTGGCGAAGGCGATAAAGGAGCCCGTCAGGGTGACCGCACCAATAAACACGGCCGCACCGGTCGCTATCATGGCAAAGGTGCCCATACCGGTAACATCGTGGCCGGCGGCAGTGGCCGCCATGGTGGCCAAATCACCGCTGACCGGCTGGCTCTTGAAGAACTCCGCCGCGGCGACGGTCAGCGATGCACCACCACCAAAGCCGTTCAACAAGGCGATCAGCTGCGGCATAGCAGTCATCTGGATTTTGATGGCCAGCGTGGCACCAATGATGGCACCGACAATAGCACCGGCGAGAATCCATTCGTAGCTCACCACGGTGCTATTGAGCAGCGTCACCACTATGGCGATCAGCATACCGGTGGCAGCCATTTGGTTGCCACGTACTGCGGTCTTGGGTTTTGCCAGCCCCTTAATGCCGAGAATAAACAGCGAAGCGGCCAGAATGTAGGCGATTTCAATCAGGTTTTCGTTCATCGGATCCCCCCTCAGTCCTTGCGTTTGAACATGGCCAGCATACGGTTGGTGACCATAAAGCCACCCACCACGTTAATGGTGGCCAGTGTGACGGCAACAAATCCCAGAATGTTCACCAGGTTTTGGCTGCCGCCGTGGCCCGCTGCCAGAATGGCGCCGACCAGCGTGACACCGGAGATGGCGTTGGTACCCGACATCAGTGGTGTATGCAGGGTTGGGGGGACTTTGGTAATCAGTTCAAAGCCGAGAAATACGGCCAGAACAAACAGGGTAATGTGAATGATGGATATATCCATGGTTTACTCCTCAGGCATTCTCAGTGCTGTTTTCGGGCTCTTTGGCCGCTTGGGGCTGCTCTGGCAGGCCCAGCAGGTCTCGCATGCGCCCATGGGGAACGTCGCCGTTCAGAGACACCACGGTTTCGCTGATGATTTCATCCTCGAAATCCAGGTTGAGATTGCCTTCGTCATCAATGAGGTGAGCCAGCAGATTTTCGATGTTCTTGCCGTACATCTGACTGGAGTGGTTGGCCACAGTGGAGGGTACGTTCTTGGGACCGAGGATTTTCACCCCGTTCTCGATCACGACCTCACCCAATTGGGTCAGTTCGCAGTTACCGCCTTTTTCAGCGGCCAGGTCCACAATCACGGCGCCGGGTTTCATGGCTTTTACCATTTCAGCGGTAACCAGAATGGGTGACTTCTTGCCGGGAACGGCGGCAGTGGTAATCACCACATCCTGCTGCGCCAGCACATCGGCCATGGCGGCCTGCTGAGCTTTGATAAACTCGGCCGACTGCTCCTTGGCATAGCCGCCGGAGCCTTCGGTGTCATCAGCTTTGATGTCCAGCTCTACCGGTTTGGCGCCAACCGAGAGAATCTGCTCGCGCGCAGCGGGCCGTACATCATAGGCCTCCACGACACCGCCAAGACGCTTGGCGGTGGCACAGGCCTGCAGGCCGGCGACGCCTGCCCCCATCACAAATACACGTGCCGGATTGAGGGTGCCGGCCGCCGTCATGTTCATAGGGAACATAGACGCCAACTCGCTCGCCCCAATCAGCACAGCTTTGTAGCCGGCAATCATGGCGTTGGATGACAGAACGTCCATGGCCTGGGCGCGCGTAATACGCGGGATCAGTTCCATGGCGATGCCGGTGACGTTCTTGCCTGCCAGCGTCTGGGCAAACTCAGGGTTGGCCAGGGGGTCCATCATTCCCACCAGCACTTTGCCGCTGGGCAGTGAAGCCAGGTCGGCGTCACCCGTGTCCTGATTCAGGCCCGGGGTCTGTACCTGGGTGATAATGTCTGCCTGCGTAAACAGACTGTCACGGTCTGTGAGGCTGGCTCCGGCTTCCTGATAGGCGGAATCACTGTGTCCGGCGGCTTCTCCGGCACCGTATTCGACCAATATCTGTCTGCCTAACCCCGTGAGTGCTTTCACATTCTGGGGAATCAGTGCCACGCGGTTTTCACCGGGGCAGGTTTCTTTGGGTACTCCAATAATCAAGGTGTTGTCCTCCGCAATCTGTGCGTTTCTGCGCCTTATTTTGGTCATTTCGGATCTGTGTCCGATTGGGCCGCTAAAGGCGGACCCTAGAGTCTAGGGCCCTGCATTGATAAACATAGTTAATTGTCTTTATTAATGTTATTTGTCGAGGCTATTCATCGGGCGATGGAGGCCGGTTAGGACCTTTTTTCGTAAATGGCGGCCCAAAGGACTGATACTTTTTAATCTAGAGGATTTTGATGGGATTGTCTTGCGCGTTTGAACGTAGATTGGAAGAAGAATTGTTGTGGGAGCAACTTAGTGGGATCGTTGCTGGAGCAACATTAAGCTCAATATTGGGTTCGACATGATGATTTACGGGTATCCAGTTGTGGGAACTCGGCTGATACCCGTACAGGCCTGGTTTGAGTTGATTAGGAGCTGTAATACTGCAAGTATTTCTTGGCGTATTTGCGCAGCTTCTTGTGGGTGGCCTGTTGTGCGACCTTTTCTATGGTCGCTTTGTACTTCGGATTCCTGGAGCCGGCAAGGGCTTTACAGACCCAGGCCCAGCTGTCGACATAGAGTCTGTGGCCGCTGTCGGTTTGGTAGTTAGCCAGCAGCTGCTGTTCAAGCAGGTCCATCAGCGATTCTTCGTACAGGTGTTTAAAGTGAACCCGTTTGGCAGCGAGTCGTTTTAGCTCCAAAACGTCACTCTGGATCATGGCTGTAAAACGATTAACGTCGGCAGACTGGTCTTCGCGCCATTGGCTTTCAACAATAATATCGTGGTTCCACTGTTTGTATTGATCCAGAATGGCCAGGCTGAGCTTGGCATGTTTACGCAGCTTTCCATGCTCGGCGTTAGCGGCAACCCGTTGAATCGTCAGTCGGTATTTGTCATTGCCGGAGAAGGCCAGTGCCTTGCACAGCCAAGCCAAATAGTCAGCCTGATGCTTGTCGTCTTCTGTCTCATAGCGGTCGAGCAGCTTGGCTTCAATCAGATCGAACAATTCCGGCTGGGTGAGCCCGGACCATTCCAGCGTCTGGGCGATTTGCTTCTGTCGAAACCAATCATTGCCCTGGAAAACCCTGATGTACTCCTGCAGTTCTGAGTTCACTGAGGCTGGCAGCGCCAGCGAGATGCCGGGCAAGATTGCCAACAAGAGTGTCAGAGTGAAAGTCCTTATCATAAATGTCTCCCTGTCAGGTTTTGGTATCTACTCGATGTGGATGGTGGGATTAATCTGCCCAGCGTTTGAAAATCAATGACGTGTTGACGCCGCCAAAGGCAAAGTTGTTGCTCATCACGTACTCCGCGTCGATAGTGCGTGGGGCGTTTTGAATATAGTCCAGCTCAGCACACTCGGGGTCGACCCGGGTGAGATTGGCGGTGGCGTGGGCCCAACCCTCGTTCATCATATGAATAGCCGTCCAGGCTTCCAGCGCACCACAGGCACCCAGTGTATGGCCGGTGAAACTCTTTAGAGAACTGATCGGGACCCTGGAGCCAAACAGGCGATGAGTGGCCACGCTTTCCGCAATATCACCCCGATCGGTTGCGGTGCCATGGGCGCTGATGTAACCGATCTGTTCGGGACTCAGGCCGGCGCTGTCCAGTGCCAGTTGCATGGCTTGCTGCATGGTGGAATCCTGCGGCTGGGTGACGTGAGCTCCGTCGCAATTGGTACCGTAACCGACCACCTCCGCATAAATGGTGGCGCCCCTGGCCCGGGCGGAATCCAGTTGTTCCAGGATCAGGCTGCCGGCGCCTTCGCCAATAACCAAGCCGTCCCGCTCCTGATCGAATGGACGGGGAGAGGACTCAGGCTGGTCATTGAGGGTGCTGGTGGCAAACAGGGTGTCAAACACCGCCGCTTCAGTTGGGCAGAGCTCTTCCGAGCCTCCGGCCACCATCATTTGCTGTTGGTTGAAGCGGATGGTTTCGAAGGCGTAGCCGATACCCTGGCTGCCCGATGTACAGGCACTGGAGGTGGTGTGCACGCGTCCCTTAAGTCCAAAGAAAACACTCAGGTTTACCGGGGCGGTATGCGCCATCATCTTGATATAAGAGTTGGCATTGAGGCCATCGGTGCTGTGATTGATCAGCATATGGCCAAAGTCTTTAAACGCCGATGTGGACCCGGCGGAGGAACCGTAGGACACGCCCATGCGGCCGTCCTGAATCGAAGCATCTCCCAGCAGGCCGGCATCCTCCAGGGCCAGTTCTGTAGCCCGGGTTGCCATCAGCGCAACGCGGCCCATACTGCGAACGGCTTTGCGACTGTAGTGACCGGGTTTTTCAAACCCTTCCACCGGTGCGCCCAACCGAGTGTTGAGACCATCGTATATATCCCAATCCTCCATCCGGCGAACACCTGTCTTCATCGCTTTGAGATTAGCGGCTACCGTCCCCCAATCCTGGCCAATCGGTGAGATGCCCGCCATCCCGGTTACAACCACTCTCTTCATTAACACATACCACCGTTGACGGAGATTACCTGGCGGGTGATGTAGCCCGCATCTTCTGACATTAAAAAGCTGATGGTCGCCGCCACTTCTTCCACCTTGCCCATGCGCCGGGCCGGTATCATCTTCATGGCTTCCTCCACAGGCACATCGTCAACCATGTCGGTTTCAATCAGCCCCGGTGCCACGCAGTTAACAGTAATGGCTCTCTTCGCCAGTTCCAGGGCCAAGGCCTTGCTGGCGCCGATGAGCCCCGCCTTGGAGGCACTGTAATTGACCTGGCCGCGGTTACCCATAACACCGGAAACGGACGACAGTACAACAATTCTGCCGGGTTTGCGGCGTCTGACCATAGGCATGGTGAGGGGGTTGAGCACATTGTAAAAACCATCCAGGTTGGTGTGCACCACCAGATCCCAATCATCTCCGCTCATGGCCGGGAAGGCGTTGTCCCTGGCCAGACCGGCATTGCACACCACACCGTAATAGGCGCCGTGGGTGTCAACGTCCTGCAGCAGAATCTCGGCAGCCTGCTGACGGTCGCCAATGTCGAACTGCAATACGCGGGCGGTTCGGCCCAGTTGCTCAATCTCTGTTTTTACTGCGTCAGCTTCGGTTCGCCCGGAGCGGCAATGCAGCACAATATCGTAACCATCATTGGCCAGGCGCAGTGCCGTGGCTTTGCCGATGCCCCGGCTGGAGCCGGTGACAAAAACGGTTTTGTTCATAATCTAGCCTTTGCGGATTCCTGTTCCAAAAATGCGTCCACGTCATCCGGTTGAAAGACGTTCAGGTTCGCACTGACCTCAAGCTGGTCGTTTTCAATGCGGCAATCGAACACGCTCAGACCATTGTCGCCCTGGAGCTCTCGCCTCACGGAGATACGCAGCCTGGAGCCAACGGCAAAAAAGGGATGACTGCTGCGATAGCGCCGTGTGCCCACCAAAAAGCCAATGCTCACATCGCGCCCCGCGCGCCGGTCCTGGACGCCGGCCCAGGCGGCTACCGCCTGGGCCATGTATTCAATGCCAATTGCCGCGGGCACACCCCCTTCGGTCACGAACAGGCTGTCCTGTCGAATCTCGACGATGGCGGACAGAGCCTCCTCATCGCACTCGAGCACCTGGTCCAGCAGTGACATGGTCCCGGAATGGGGGACGATCTCTCGAACGTCGAACTCAATCATTGGCCTGTGCGCTCCATAATCAGCGATATATTGTTGCCGCCGAAGGCAAAGGAGTTGCTCATGGCGCGTTTGAGTGGCTCCCGGTCAGTGGTTCCCTGATCCGCTTCGAGCACCAGATTGATCGGTTCCAACTCCAAATCCCGGCAATTATCCCACAAGTGGGGCGGGAGAGCAGGTTTTGGATGGGTCAGGCTGAGCCAGCAAAACATCGCTTCAATTGCCCCCGCGGCTCCCAACGTATGACCGGTATAACCCTTGGTTGAGCTGCAGGGAACCTCAGTACCCAATACCCTGGCCACGGCGCGGCTTTCCATCAGATCATTCTGTCGGGTGGCGGTGCCGTGCAAATTCAGGTAACCGATGTCGCCGGGCTCCAGCTGTGCATCCTCAAGCGCACGGCTCATGGCGCTGGCCGCCCCGTCGCCCTGGGGGTGAGGTGCTGAAAAATGATGTGCGTCGGAGCTTTCCCCTACCCCGCTCAAGCAGACGGGGCCAGGTTCGCGGCTGAGCAGGAACAGTGCAGCGCCCTCGCCAATATTAATGCCCTCACGGTTGGCGCTAAAAGGCAGGCAAGGCCGGTCACTGATGGCTTCCAGTGCGGAAAACCCTTGCACGGTCAGTTGGCACAGCGAGTCCACACCACCGGCAACGACCAGATCACACAGATTTGCGCGCAACAACCGGCGGGCACTGGCCAGGGCTTTAGCCCCCGAGGAGCAGGCGGTGGAGATGACCATGGCCGGCCCCTGTATGCCCAGCAGATCCGCCAGCATGGAGGCGGCGTTGGCCATTTCCTGGCGCTGGTAATCGAACCGCTGCGGCCAGCTTCCAGTCTCCAGGTGAGTCGCCAAATCGGTTTCTCCCTCGGCAATACCGCTGGTGCTGGTACCGATGACAACGCCTATGCGCAGGGGGTCGATTCCCTGTCGAAGGTTGTCGAATTGGCTGCGGATGGGTTGCATGGCCGCCAGCAGCAGTTGATTGGTGCGGCTGCGCTGATGGGCGGGAAGGTTCTCTGGCGGCGGTAAATCGGTACCGACCATTCCGAGGGGTAACGAATGACCATGGCTGAACTGCCCGGACCAACTCAGGCAGTCAGGGTCAGCGCGGTACAATCTCTCTGAGATACGGTCCAGATTGGAACCCAGCGCGCAGATGGCACCCACGTCCATCAAATATACGGGTGGCTGTTTCATGGTAATTGCCTTTGCGCTCCCGGCTGCAGTGGCGTGTGTGCCAGGGTCTTTACTTCAAGTCGCATGTCGCCGGCGTAGTGGTGTATTTGGAAGGTCTGATGGCGCTCTGGTGCACCCTCAATTTCCAGCTGGGTTTGGCCGCGCCACATAAGGCGCCGTGATTCCGCTTCCGCCAGCCACTGCCACTCGCTGTGCCGTAGCGATCGATTGATGACGTCTTTTGGCCAATAAGCCAATTGCAGTTGCGTCACCAGAGTTCGTGCCGAAAACGCCGACCTTAGCCGGGGTGCTACGGCCGGCGAGTAATCTTGCTCTAATGTCTGGCCGTCGTAAAGCAGCGTTAAAAGTGACTGCCCGGTCGGGGTCAGCACTGCCACTTTGACCTGGGCCGGGTCCACGGACCAGGCCACCAGCGCGGTCAATATCGATTCCGTCTGAGCTTCCCGGTAGAGCGACACACTCTGCAATTTCTGCCAGCTCTGCGTCATGGCGGCCGGGGGAAGAAGGGGCACTTGCTTCAGCTCCGGCTTGGGTGACGGCAACAGCGTGCACCCCTGCAAGGTCAAGATCAACAGCCAGATCCACAATCGATGTGATGATGTATAAAGGCTCATGGCAACAGACTCAATTCATACGACAAAGCTCATAGAGCGTATTGAGTCGTCGTTCACTGTCACGTACATAGGGGTTGTTAGTGTCCCAGGCATAACCGGCGAGGATGGAGCTGATCATGGCGCGGACCTCTTTGGACTGTCGCGCTGCAAAAATGATGTCCTGGAAGCGTCCGTCGTACCAGGCCTCAACAAATACCCGGAAGGTATTGATGCCCGCCTGCAGCGGTTGCGCATAACTTTTCTGCCAGTCCACGGTTTCTCCCCGGAGCTGACGATCCAGTGTGCGGGCGGCCAAGCTCGCGGATTTCATGGCAATAGTCACACCGGAGGAAAACACCGGGTCCAGAAACTCGCCTGCATTTCCCAGCAGGGCAAAGCGCTCGCCCCACAGGCGGGACACATCGCTGGCATAGCCGCGAATTTCCCTGGCGGGGGTATCGAATCGGGCGTTGCCCAGCAGCTGCCCGAGTCCGGGATCGGAAGCGATGATTTCCTTCAGTCGAGCATCCAGATCCGCGGTTCTATGGGTAAAAAAGCCATCCTCGGCAACAACACCCACAGAGCTGCGGCCGTTGGCAAACGGAATCAACCAGAACCACACATCTTTGTGCTGATGATGGACGGTGATCAAAATTTTGTCGCGATCAAAACTGCCGCTGTCGATGCGATCTTCCACATGAGTGAATAACGAGGTGCGCAGCGGAAAGCCGGAGGGACGATCAAGATCCAGCAACCGTGGCAGTACGCGACCGAATCCGCTGGCATCCAATACAAACCCGGCTTCCTGCATGTAGGTGTCTCCGGATTCCGAGCGAACCTGAAGCCTGGCTCCCGCGACGCTGATATCAACCCGGGTGATTTCATGCCCCCAAGAAATGGGAACGCCCTGGCGCTCGATTTCCCTGGCCAGGACATCGTCGAAGGGCGCCCGTTGAACCTGAAAAGTAGTTCCCCAACCGGGAGAAAATTTCTGCGTGAAATCGAAGGTGGAGCGCTGCTCCCCGCGCACAAAGGCAGCGCCATTCTTAAAGCGAAAGTGATGGTCCTGAACATTCGCCTGCACTGCCTTCAGAAGGTTGGCTTCCTCAAGGAACTCCATGCACTGAGGCAAGAGGCTTTCACCAATGGAGAAGCGCGGAAAATGTTGACGCTCCAGTACGCGTACTCGATGACCTCTTGCGTGCAGCAGCGATGCGGCGACACTACCGGCAGGACCGGCGCCAATAATGGCAACATCGACGGGAGTGGGGGAGTGAACAGGCATAGCGTCAGGTCCTTGCAGTTGGTGTGACAAAACACGGAGTGAACAGCCACACCGAGATGATTCCGATAAACACGGTTTGTCCAAAGAATTGCAGCACCGGTGTACTGCTCAGAGCCAGCAGTCCGAAGGCGAGCAGGGTCGTGGCCGACGACAGGGAAATGGCCACCCAAGTATGAGGACTGCAACGGCTTTCGGTGAAAAAGATGCTCGCATCCAGGCCGATGCCCAGTATCAACAGCAGTGCCAGCGCATGGAACAGCGTGAAGGGAGCGCCCAGCCATTGTAAACAGGCCAGGGTGACCAGGCTCGCTGTGGCAGGGGCAGCCAAAACCCGCCAGCTGTTTAACCCATAGCGAAAAATCAGTAACCCCATGACCAGAGCATAAGCCAGCAGCAGCCATTGGGTGAGCTGTTGCCGGTAAGTGGCGAGCACCTGCGAAATCTGATCGGCGCGATTGACGAAAACCACGGCAGTGTCCGTGTCCGCCAGCGCCCTCAGTGTTTCCAGCGCCGCTTCGTTCTGAATTCCCGACAAACCGATGATGGAATAGTAGTGCCCGTCAACATCGCCGAGCCACAGTCGCCGATGATATTCCCCCGCGGGCTGCTGGAGCCACTGCCGGGGTAGCAGAGGAGAAGCCTGAGAGTTCTGAGAGAACTGGGAGCGGGCCTGATCTGCGAACGTCGGCAGTCCCATTTTCTCTGCCAGCAGATCCAGCAGACCGCCTTCAGCGTAGATTTGCTGTCGCTGCAGTCTAAGGTTTTCCTCTTGCATCGCGGCGGGAAGAATAACACTGGATACGGCGTTGTAGCCCCGAATGAGTTCTTGTTGCTGCAGCCGTTGCAGTTCTCTGGAGAATGACAATTCGCGTTGCAACAGCAGCTGTGCACTTTGCGCTCGTATCACAAAATACTGCCCTGGATGATCGGCTCCCAGAATGTTCTGGACTCGCGCGTCTTCCTCCAGCAGTTGCGGTGGTGACGTTTGCAACAAACGCAGGTCATCCTGACGGTTCATATTGATGGCTGCCACCAAAGCAACGCTGACCAAGGCGACTAATATCCAGCGGCATCGACCTTGCTCAATGGTGGGCCACCGTCGCAGCCATCTGCACAATGCGGTTACCAAAGATCCGTAAAAGCCTCTACTGGGTTCCGTTGTGTGCGGTGTCAATAACGGTAAACAGCAGATAACCGTGGTCCAGGCCCCCAATAATCCCACGGCCGAAAACAACGCCATCTGCCGCAAACCTGGAAAGGGGGTCATGGCTTGAGCGGAGTAAGCCGCGATGCTGGATGCGAGGCCCAGAGACAAAGCGGGAAGAATACGAAACAAACTTTGCGCTGGAGAATCCCCTGCCAGAGTTTCGCGGCGGGCGCAGAAAAAATGCAATGGATAATCGATGGCAACACCCACCAGACTGGCACCGAAGGCCAAAGTGATCAGGTGGACTTTTTCGAAGAACTGCATGCTGATGGCCAGAGCCAGCAAAACTCCGCTTGCCAGAGGCAGGAACGCCAATAGGATAATGCGCAGGCGCGCAAAGCACAGCCCCAACAGCAATAGGATTCCCAGCGCAGAGCCCAGGCCTATCGTGGAAATTTCCTGACGCGCCTGGCGTGCACCGTAGGCCGCGTGCAGAACCAGACCCGAAGCCAACACCTGGGTGTCTGAATCTGCTTCGGTGCGAATTTGGTGCAACAGATCTGCCACCTGCTGTTGATAGCCGTAAGCGTAGGGTGAATACTTGAGGTGAACGCGGATCAAACGTTGCGATTGCCCTTCGATTTGCCGGGTCAGCCAGTTTTGTCTGGGTTCAAAGGGAGTTTTGGGCATGGCCTGCATTTGCCACAAAAAGTGCAACTGCAACGGGTCTTGGATCAGTTTCGGTCCTATCAACGCCGCCAGTGGGCTGTACAGTCGGCCCAGGGCATCGTTAACCAGGGTGACGTCAGCCCGCTGCAGTTGCTGACTTTGGGCTGGGCTGAGCAACTGATAACGCCAGCGCTCAAGGAACTGTTGGGCGCCAACCAGATCCTGATTTTTGCGCGGTCCTTCCACCCTGGCAAACAGTTTGCTGCTTTCCAATTGCCGCAGCACCCGTTCTGCACTATTCAAACTTAACGCGGCATCTTTTGCTCCGACAATGACCAACAGTTGATCGTCGGCAGCGCCCATCAAGCGTTCTGCGGCGAGCGATTGCGCAGGGTCTTGCTCGGTGGCGGGCAGCAGTGCCAGCAGGTTACTGTCAAATTGATAACCCTGTTGGAACTTGTGCAGAATGCTCGCGCCCGCAGTGCACAAAACCAATAGCCAAAAGGCCAGCCCCAGGTATTGGGCGCGGCGAGAGGTGAGAATGGGAGGCGCGGGCAGGGACATGGTCGAGTGGTTACTGATCCAGGGGCACGGCAGCAGGGGTTAAGCTTATCTCGGTGCGGTCACCGTTGTGCTCCAGCAATTGAATTTGCCTGAGATAGTGGTTGCCCTGCAGGTCGACACGGACGATAGCAGCACTCAATCCGCTCTCCGCTGGGGTCAGGCCCAATTTCCAGCTGTCTTGGTTCAGTTCGCCACGGATGTGAAAGTACTCCTGCAACACAGACCAGTCCGCTGACAGCAGGGCTCGCATGATATTCCCCAGTGACGAGGCGCCCGCCTGGTCGGCGCCCACAGACCAGCTCTCCTTGCCGTCCACCATTTGTGTGATACCTTCCTTGCCAAACGTCAATTGGCTGTGAACCGGTGCCGTGACAGTCCAAACCAGCTCGCCCTCTTCGCTCAGCGCAAAAGTGCCCTCGGAAGCCAGTGGCAGAGGCAAAATTTGCAGGAATTTGCGTTGCTCAAAGGTTCCGGATTGCGGGGAGCTTGGTTGCAGGCGTTTGGAAATGCCGTCCAGCAGTGGCTTATCGGCATGCGCCGGCTGCAGCCAGCAAATGGCTGTCAGCAGAACGGCACAGATACTTGATGCGACCTTCATGGCAGAACACCCAGCTTTTCCAATAACACCGGTGGTGATTCCAGACACATTTCCCGGGTGGCAATATCCACCGCAACTTGTATGGTATGACCGCGGGTCAGCCGGCGACCGCTGGCGCTGTCTCTGATTTCATAGTCAATCTTGAGGCGATTTTCCCACTCGGCCACTCGCGCTCTGGCGGTGACTTTCTGATTGAAAAGCGCAGATTGCGGATATCGAATTCGAAGATCGATGACTGGCCAGGCGTAGCCGGAGTCCTTCATTTGCTGGTAGTTGTAGTCGATTTGATCCAGCAGCGCGCAGCGGGCGATTTCAAAATACTTTACATAATGACCGTGCCAGGCAACTTCCATCATGTCGACATCGTGAAACGGGATGATGATCTCCACCTCAGCTTCATGTCTCTGCTTATCCATTTGCTTTGCTCTCCCGGTAAAGGGGCCAACGTTGGGATTGAATGGCGTGGGTCGTGGTCGATAGTTCCTCATCCAGTGCGCGGTCTTCATCGATAAACGCACTCAGCTGTCGCACTTGTTCGATCATGTCGCTGAGCTCGGGAGACAGTCGCTGCAGATCCAGCTCGCCTTGTTTTACCCGCAGCTCCACACCCTGGCAGGCGGCGAGCAGTGTGGCTGCCGTTACTTGTTCCGTCAGCTGCAGGACTCTCAGGCAGTCTCGCGCGGCAATCGTGCCCATGCTGACCTTGTCCTGGTTATGGCACTCGGTAGAGCGCGAGAACACACTGGCGGGCATGGTGTGCTTCAGAGCTTCTGCGGTCCACGCCGAGCAGCCAATCTGCACCGCTTTAAAACCGTGGTTGATCGCCGCCCGCTCTCCCTGTGCGCCGGACAGATTGGCCGGCAATCCGTGATTGAATTTAGGATCCATCATCTGTGCCATTTGACGATCCAGCAGGTCGGCAATGTTGGCGACAGTATTTTTCAGAGTGTCCATGGCAACGGCGATGTGCCCGCCATAGAAATGACCGCCGTGCAGCACATGCTCGCCGATGCCATCGATGATGGGGTTGTCATTGGCGCTATTGAGTTCGTTTTCGATCAGTTGCCTCGACCACGGCAGTGTGTCCTGCAGTACGCCAATGACATGGGGAGCACAGCGCAGAGAATAGCGATCCTGCAGACGCTTGGGATTGCGGGGTGGTTCACCCACGTGCAGGTCATCGCGCAGCCAGTGCGCGATTTGTTGTTGCCCGCGGTGAGGTTTTACCTGAAAAAGAATTTCATCGAAGTGGTGCGCGTTTCCTTTAGTTGCCAGTGTGGCGAGGGCGGTAATGCGGGTGGCGATTCGGGCAAGGTACTCGGCGCGTTGAAAGGCCAGGCAGGCCAGCCCTGTCATCACCGCTGTGCCATTCATAATCGCCAGGCCCTCTTTGGGACGCAGAGTCAGGGGCTGGATGCCCAGGGACTCAAACACGTCTGCGGTGTTTTTGATGTCGCCCCGATACAGTACCTGGCGCTCACCGCAGAGTACCGCAGCCACATAGGACAATGGCGTGAGATCGCCGCTGGCGCCCACCGAACCTTCCTCCGGAATCAGCGGTAAAATGTCGTTTCGGAACAGGGTTTCAATCTGTTCCAGGAGTTCGAAACTGACACCGGAATAGCCCTGGCACAAAGACGCCAGGCGCGCCGCCAGGACGGCACGTGTCATTTCGGGCGAGAGGATGTTGCCCATGCCACAGCCGTGAAAGGTGTAGAGATGACGAGGCAGCTCTGCCACAAGTTGCGGCGGAATCGCGACGGTGCAGGAGTCGCCGTAGCCCGTTGTGACTCCGTAGATCTCACCGTCTTCAACCAGCAAACGATCAAGAAAGTCACTGCCGGCTTCGATCAGTTGTCGGAATTCGGCCTGCCGGCTGAGCTGCAGTTGCTGTTCGCCACTGGCCAGTTTTGCGATGCATTCAATGGTGAGTGGCGTGTTATCAAAAGTGATTGTCATGTTGAGGAGCTGTCATAAACCTGGTCTGCCTGTGCCCGAGACCAGAAAGGATAGAAGTTATTCCACTGCAACGGATAGCGGAGCGTGTAATGTGCCAGGCGTTGGGCGAATTGAGTGGTCCAGTGCCTGAGGTCGGCGTCACGGTTGTTGCGGGACAAACGAATGCGCTCGGCAAATTTCTCGAAAAATATTTCGTAACCATCTTCGCCTTTGGCACAAAACATCAGGTAAACCGGGCAGCGCAATACCGAGGCAAGAATGTAAGGTCCTTGCGGAAACGCGGCCGGGGCGCCAAGGAAATCAACATCAGTCTGTCGGCCGCCGTTTACCGGAGTGCGATCACCGGCGATCACCACAACCTCGCCGGCGCTCAGTTTATCGTTCAGTAACATGGCCGTTGCCGGAGAGACATCGGTAACCTGCAACAGATTGAGATGGTTATCGTTGTCCAGATCATTCATTAGTCGATTGAACTTTTCCGCATGCTTGGTGTGCACGAGAATATTCAGGCGAATGCGTTTACTGCTGTCGGCGAGCGCGCGGCAGACTTCGAGGTTGCCGAGGTGGGAAACGATCACCAGGGCTCCCTGTTGCCGGTCCACCATTTGCAGAAAATCGTCTCGGCGGTGAAAACGCACGTTGTCGTAGTTAAATGCACCCGTCCACGCGGCCAGCTTATCCAGCAGATTGCGGCCGAAGTGCAAAAAGTGGCTGAAGCTTTGCTGCCAGAGCGGTGTCGACGCCGGCAGGGCCCCCTGTTGCCTGACCCGATTCAGATAGTCCATGGAGGCGCTTCGAGCCTGTCGGCGGGCCAGGAAAAAATAAGTGATAACGGGGTAAAGCAATAGGCCAAACGCCCAGCGCCCCAATACGCGATAGACGAAAAACATGACTTTCATGCCCAGCAGTGCACCGGATTCCTGCACCTGAGACCAATGACGGTCAGCCATGGGCGCACTCCTGACTTGAGCGGTGTTTACGCCAGAGCAGGCGCGGCAGTCGCACCAGCATGCCAAAGAACAGATTGGCGTGCATACGGCTGATAAGCGCATTGTCACGCCAGGGCGCGAAGTGGGAAACGCCATCGATGGGATAGGACACGGCCGTGGGTACATTGATCACCTGCCCCTTTCTCCAAACCCAGCGCACCATAATTTCCGGGTCAAAGTCCATACGGTCGCCGGTATGTTCCTGGTCGATCAACTCGACGACAGCTTCCAGGGGATAGAGTCGAAACCCGCACATGGAATCTTTGATCGCCAGCGAGAGGCTGTTAATCCATATCCATACGTGAGTCAGATAGCGGGCGTAATAGCGAAGCCTGGGAACACTGTCGTCGTAGATCGGGCAGCCGCAAACAATGGCATTGGGGTGTTGGCGCCCTTGGTCGATGAAGCGCTCCACATCACCGGTGTCGTGTTGGCCGTCGGCATCGATCTGGAGTCCGTGGGAAAAACCCTGCTGCAGTGCCAGGCGAAGCCCCGCTTTGACGGCGCCGCCTTTGCCGCGATTGTCCGGCAGGGTTAACAGTTCCACATTGGACTTGTCGTCAGCCAATTGCTCCAGTACTTGCCGGCATGCCGGGCTGCTGCCATCGTTAACCAAAATAACCGGCAAGCCGCTGGACTCAAGTCGTTGCACAATAATGCCTACCGCGTCTTCGTGGTTATACACCGGTATTACGATGCAAGGCCGAAGCGGGACATGATTCTGGCTGGCGCCGTTCATCCTGCCTGCCTTTTCAATAGGATACGACCGCTGGCGTGTTGGCCGCGCTCCGAGGTATAGGTAAAGAAAATCTTGTCTTTGTCCTGGTCGTAGGTGAGCTGCAGAATCAGATCCTGTTCGGGCACGACAATCTGCTGGAACTTCAGCGCGTCCATGCCGGCAAATTCGCCCTTGGGGTCAAAGGCCTGCTGTGCGAAATGTTGGGCCCAATGCAGTTGCACCACACCGGGCAGGATTGGGGCTTTGTCAAAGTGGCCATCAAAGAATTTCAAGTCGGCGGGAACACGCAGCTGCAACTCCAATTGATGCCCGTTTTGTTGGCGCCGAATTTGTTGCGGTAGTTCCGGGCCAGTGCCAGGCATAAACATCTCCATAAGTGTTTGCTGTACCAGTTTGCCCTGACTGTTGTAGGGGAGCTGTTCAGGGTAGCGCCAGCGTCTTGGCAGCAGTGGCAACTCAAAATGCGACAGCAACTGTTGTCTCAGGTGACGGTTGAGGCCGGCCTTGCCCTGTTGCTGCAGAACTGCCTTGCCTTGCGTGCTAAGCACGGCGACAGCGGCAATTTCCACCCGCTGACGTTCAAGCACCAACAGCCGTACCGCTTCGATCTCGGGGCACCGCAATAGCTGCCTTTCCATTTCGTCCAGGGACAGGCGTTTGCCCTCCACCTTGGCGATTCGGTCCACCCGGCCCTGTAAACGAAAGCGACCTTCTGAATCCAGCTGCGCCCGGTCCGCTGTGGTGTACCATTGACGCGGGTCTGGCAGGTGTTGCGAACGCACCTGCAGGCAACCACTGTCGGTATCGCGCTGTAGGTTCACACCTGGCAGTGGTTGCCATTGGGGTTCGCTATCAATCTGTTGCTGACGCCAGGCTATGCCGCCGGTTTCGGAGCTGCCATAGACTTCATTGACACCGCACCCAAACTTCTGCAGCGCATCGAGGCTGGCATCCCTTGACAGTGGTGCCCCGGAACTGAAGATAGCAGTGAGGTTGCTGCTGCTCGCAGCGGGCAGCTGCGGTGGAATACGGGACAAATGCGAAGGACTGCTGATCAGTATCCGTGGCCCTTGCGTCCACTGGCGCTCTTGTAACTGCTCCAGAAATTCACAGGTATTTGCATCAAAACACCAACCGGCACACAGCGGCAGCAAAACCCGGAACAACAGGCCATAGATATGTTGATGGCTTACTGTTGCGATCACCAGAGGGGTGCCGTTGGTTGCCTGTCCCCACAGTTGGTGGAGGTGATTGAGTTCAGATTCCAGTTGCGGCAGTGACTTGGTGATGGCAACCGGATCGCCGGAGGAACCCGAGGTGAATATGCGCAGTGCGCAGTGATCTCGATTTGTCGCCAGCGGCAGCAGTGACTGATCAGGCAGTTCCGCGGCGCCGGACCCGGGGGGCGACAGGGGTTGAATCCCGGTCTGGCGATGGTCAAAATCGCCAATGAAACCGTCCACCATTCCCGTCAGGGCCTGTAATGTTTGCGGCTGGGCGTTGCCAGGCAGGTACACCTCTTTTCCCAGTGACCAGAGCGCCAACAGAATGGCGGCAAACTCGCCCGTGTCGGAATGGTGCAATGCCCATATTTGGTGCCTGTGTTGGGTCAGCAGTTGTCGCCATTGTTCAACGCGAAGCAGCCAGTCGTGGTGGCTTTGGAGCGCACCTGAACGCAAGCATTGGGCGAACTGCGCAGGGGGGCGGGTTAACAGCTCTCCCAGTGGGAAATAATCAGGCGACTTCATAGTGAGTTTCCAGAGGCTCTGCGCTGCACACGCTGGCGCACCAGCCATTCGCCGGCAAACAAAAGCGCCATGAGTAGGTAAGCGATCAACCCGTTGTATAGTGCCCAGACTTCCGTACTTGCCCACAGCGATGTCAGCAACGCCATAGTACCGTTAATGCAGAAAAAAGCGCACCACACCTGCGTGACCTTGCGGGTATAGCGAATGGCTGCGTCCGGGAGATCGGGCTCGCGCAGTCTCGCCATGCGTTCCACCGCACTCGGGGGGAATTTCAAACTCCAGCCAAACAGGGTCAGCAAACTCAGATTGACGAGTACGGGATAAAGTTTTAGCCCCAGGTCGCTGCCCGTGATCCAGGTGGCCAGTGCCATGAGTGCCAAAATCGGCAACCACAACCAGTGATTCATTGGATTGTCGCCTTGCACCAAAAGGCGCAGGCCCGCCAACAGTACCAGCAGGACGATCAGTTGTTGGGCTTCAAAGGTCTGCAGGCCGGTATACACGGCAAGCGGATACAACAGAGTAACCAGGCCGAGCAACACTTTTACCGTCATGGACATAAGGGAGTTATCTCGCCGGAGCCGGGAGAGCGACTAGCGTCCGGCCATTAATTCTTCGACCGCGTCCACGACGTCGCCCACGGTGCGCACGCTTTTGAATTCTTCCGGCTTGATTTTTTTGCCGGTCATTTTCTTAAGCTCTACCACCAGGTCAACGGCATCGATGCTGTCAATATCCAGATCTTCATAGAGGTGGGAGCCTGGCTGAATATCCAAATCGTCCAATTCGAACAACTCAATCAAGACACTGATGATCTTGTCCTGAATTTCATCTCTAGTCATTTTACTTTCTCATGCGTGTTTCTGAATGTGACAAAGGGAATTACTGTCCGGCCTGGTGCTCGGTCACCAGCGCCACCAGACTCATCACATTGGCAAAGTGTTTCTTGGTTTCCTCCGAGTCGGCGTCGAGTTTTATGCCGTAGCGCTTTTGCAGTGCCAGCCCCAGTTCCAGCGCATCGATGGAATCGAGGCCCAAGCCTTCAACAAACAGGGGTTCGTCAGAGATGATATCGTCGACGCTGATGTCCTCCAGGTCCAGGGTGTCGATAATGAGTTGTTTCAGTTCCTGTTCCAATGCGTTCATGCTTGGCATAACTCCTGGCTAAAATACTGTTCTAAGAATCTTGTGAGTTGGCGTGCGGCCAGTGAAGGCGCCTGTTCTTCCAGGTAGGGTGCGACCGGAAGTTGCGGCTGCAGCTTTAGCGCCACATGAAAGCGGCGCTCGGGGATCTGATACCACTTCAGATCCTTGGTCAGTGTACTGGGCTCACAGGTGATGACCACCGGTGTAATGGGGCAATTGCAACGCAGAGCGATGTTAGCTGCACCACGTCGCATGGTAATTGGTTGCCCCGGGGTTGTGCGGGTGCCTTCGGGAAAGACAATCAGGCTGTTGCCCCTGTCCAGGGATTGGCGGGCCAGTTCGATCACCTGTTCGGAGCTGTCGTTGGCAATGTAATTGGCAACGCTGATAGGGCCGATCATAAAAGGATTGCGCAACAGACTGCTTTTGACCACACAGTCCGCCCGTTTAATAAAGGCGATCAGAAACACGACATCAATTAACGATGGGTGGTTGGCGAGAATTAATTGACCGGGCCGGTTCAACAGTTCACGTTGTTCGACGTTGTAAGTTAACAGCCCCAGCCCGCGCATGATTTCCACAAACCCCCGAAACGCATAGTGGAGCGCCGCTTTCGCCCGCATCTCGCGAGCTCCGGGGCCTCCGGGCAGCAAGTAGAGTGTCGGCACCACAATCAAGGGCAGGATCAGTCCGCCTATGCCAAAGGTGCTAAAGGCAATAGCCGTACCGATCAAGCGCCAGGCCCAATTGAGTTTCTGTTTCATGGCTCTGTAACCTGCAGTTTGCACCAACGCCAGGTGTGGCGAGCACTTGCCAGGGTGAGTTGCTGTTGTTTCTGCAGTAAGAGCAGGCGCACAAGCTGCAGGGCTTCGGGCTCGTCGCCGCCTTTTGCAAGGAGCGCTCCCTGGGCAGTATCCGGTGAGAGCACTTGTAATTCGAGTGGGCAGGCCCCTGGCGCTGGATTGTCGCCGACATAAATAACCAGTGCCAGCGCATAAGGGCGAGCGGGGGGCATATCATCGCGTGGATATGGGGACGGCAGCGGTTCGTCGTAAATCACGCACAGAGCCTGGCGATTGTCCTGTTCCCGGGCAATCAATGCCGCTTCAAGCAGGGCTGCGCTGACTTCTCCGTCCTCACAGGCCAGGGCGGTCATCGGGCTGGGGTCTTTTGTGGCCATTGAGAGCAGGCCGCCAATGGCATTGTGAACAGACAGACTGAACTGCGTCGGCGACAGCGGTTGCTGCCCGGCCACTTCCGTCAGCAACTGCACGGTTCTCTCCAGTTCGCCATGCTGGCTGCAAAAGACACTGGCAATGCCTGGGTTGGCCCGTGCCAGTGGCGCCGCGACGGCGAGAGCCATTTTGCCCAGGCTGCTCAGGCGTCGCCGCAGCATAGGGGGGATGCCCTCGGCTTTGGGAGCTGTGGCCTGATCAAGGGGCGTACGCAAATCCTCTGCCCATTCATCCCATTGTTCCCGGGTTTCCACGCCTGGCGTCCATGCGTTCCAGGCGTTGATGGTGAGCTGAATGGTGTTCATAAGTTCTCTAAATAACGACGCGGGCGGAGGTGGCGTGCACCGTCTTGGGGTTTCGGTGCGCAAGTGAACCCAACTGCGGCTATCGACGTCCAAATTGTCCGGAAAAAGACGCGTATTTTACCCTGTCGCCCGTGAGTGGCAAGCACCCAATATGGACAGATGGTCGGGTTTGGTGCAGAAGGATCTCCGCTTAGGCTATACTGCGGCGCTTACCAAGCGATATGCAGGAGGCAAACATGCGGTTAAGAACCTTGATGCTGGGGCTGACACTGGTCACCAGTACTGCTCTGGTAGACGCCAGAGACACCAAACATCTCTATTCCATCAAATCCGCCATGAACACGCCAGCGGCCAAGGAAAAGTTGAACGAGGGCGTTAAGTTCTATTTTGGTGACAAGGCTCCCAAGGTGAAGGAGGAGTACGGCAGCTATGTCTCCAACCGCAAAACCAATGCCTTTAACAAGTCCGATCTGGAAGCCTGCGAGTGGGTGTTCCTGTCTTCGATGCTGGCATTGCAGGAGCGTGCGCTGAACGAGGGCGGAGACGCGGTGATCAATATCCACAGCTACTACAAGAAGAAGCCCTATCACAGTAACGAAAAGTACGAATGTCATGCCGGTGCCGTGATGGCTGGTGTGGCGCTGAAGGGTACGGTTGTCAAACTCAAATAACAGCGACAAGGCACCCGTATCACTGTGGTGGACCAGGGTGCCGGATCTTGGAGCCACTCCCAGTCACAGCCTTGATGACTTCGCCAATGAGTTGAGTGAGTCCGAGCAGGAGCGTTTGCGAGGCATGCGCAGCCGTCGGCGCCGGCAGGTATACCTCAGTGGCCATCGGCTGTTGCGGCGGGCATTGGATCAGTTTGAGCCCGCTTGGCGGGCCAACGGTGATATTGAACATATGGAGGGGCGGCCACCACAGTTCGGAGGTAACGGCGAGGCTCCCTTGGCCTTCAACATCAGTCACAGTGGCAACACGGTCGGCTGTGCCATCAGTCGTACCGGCCCCGTCGGGTTTGACCTGGAAATACCGACCCGGCCACGCCAGTTGCTGGAACTGGCCCGGGAATACTTCGCGCCCGCAGAATACCAGCGGCTGCGGGGTCTTGATCCCCCAGCGCTTGCCGAACACTTTTATCAGCTCTGGACACTCAAGGAAAGCCGGCTCAAGGCCCGCTGCGGTGAACTGCTGGATGGCGGCATGCGTCAGGAGTTGGTGCCTGCAACAGCGGTTGGGGGGCTGGCCTGGTACAGCTACGGTTTCTGCTTCCAGGAGGGCTTTGGGGCGCTTACCGTGCCGGAACCTTTGTCAGAGCCCATTGGTTCGCACCAATGGCTGCAGACTGAGGGGCGCTGGCGGGCACAGTCGCTGCCCACAAGCTTCTTTGCTCCGCCAGACCTAGTGTCGTGAATCCGAAGTTCGTTGAAAAATTCCTTCGCCAAAAATTGGATAACGGCGTTGGCTGTACTTGACGTAGCACCACTACGCCTGCGTCCAGCCGCCTTGTTCTCCAGTTTTTGGCTTTGAAATTAATTCAACGAACTTCGGATTCACGACACAGAGGGCCCCTGACAGCCTTTTATCGGTGCAATAGAGGCCGCAGGAAGTGACCGGTATGCGAGGCTGAGCACTCTGCGATCTGTTCCGGCGTACCGGTAGCAATAATCTGGCCCCCGCCACTGCCACCTTCGGGCCCGAGGTCCACAATCCAGTCGGCAGTCTTGACCACATCCAGATTGTGCTCAATCACGACGATGGTATTGCCGTGATCACGCAGTCGGTGCAGTACGTTCAAGAGCTGCTGGATATCGTGAAAATGCAGGCCGGTGGTGGGCTCATCGAGAATATACAGGGTCTTGCCGGTATCGCGTTTGGACAGTTCCTTGGCCAGCTTGACCCGTTGCGCTTCACCTCCGGATAGGGTGGTGGCGGCCTGTCCCAGGCGAATATAGGACAGGCCCACGTCCATCAGGGTTTGCAGTTTTTTGGCAATGGCAGGAATTGCATCGAAGAACTCGCGTGCGTCCTCCACCGTCATATCCAGGGTTTCGTGAATACTCTTGCCCTTATATTTGATCTCAAGGGTTTCGCGGTTATAGCGCTTGCCCTTGCAGACATCACAGGGTACGTAGACGTCGGGCAGGAAATGCATTTCCACTTTGACCACGCCATCACCCTGACAGGCTTCGCAGCGCCCACCCTTGACATTAAAGCTGAAACGTCCCGGCTTATAGCCGCGCGAGCGAGCTTCCTGGGTGCCGGCAAACAGCTCCCGCATGGGAGTAAAGATGCCGGTGTAGGTGGCGGGATTGGAGCGAGGTGTGCGGCCGATAGGGCTCTGGTCGATATCCACGCATTTATCGAACAGCTCCATATTGTGCACAGCGCTGTGTTGCGCTGGCGTCAGGGTTGATGCCCCATTCAGCGCGGTGGCAGCCAGCGGGTACAGAGTCGCGTTGATCAGCGTTGACTTGCCAGAGCCCGACACACCGGTGACGCAGGTCATCAGGCCCGCAGGAATCTTCAGGGTTACGTCCTGCAGGTTGTTGCCACGCGCGCCTTCCAGAATCAGCTCCCGGTCTTCGGGGTAAGGCGTGCGTTTTTTGGGGACGGCGATCTCCTCTTCACCCGACAGATATTTACCCGTCAGGGAATTGGGGTTGGCCATTACCTCAGCAAGTGTGCCCTGGGCGACGATCTCACCGCCGTGCACGCCCGCCCCCGGCCCGATGTCCAGAATAAAGTCGGCCTGGCGGATGGCATCCTCATCGTGTTCCACCACAATCACGGTGTTGCCCAGATCCCGCAGGTGGTTGAGCGTATTGAGCAAGCGATCATTATCCCGTTGGTGCAGACCAATGGAGGGTTCATCGAGAATGTACATGACGCCGACCAGTCCGGCCCCAATCTGGCTGGCCAGGCGAATGCGCTGGGCTTCACCGCCGGAGAGTGTATCGGCACTGCGGTTGAGGGTCAGGTAGTTGAGCCCCACATCCACCAGAAAACGGAAGCGGTCGCGCAGCTCTTTCAGGATCTTGTCGGCAATTTCCGCTTTGGAACCTTCAAACACCAGCTGTTCAAAATAGTCGAAGGCTTCGCCCACGGGCAGATCGGTAATTTCCGGCAGTGTGCGTTCATCCACAAACACACTGCGAGCGTCTTTGCGCAGACGGGTGCCTTCACACTCCGGACAGTGCTGGGAGGAAACGTATTTGGCCAGTTCTTCGCGAACGCTCTGGGATTCGGTCTCCTTGTAGCGCCGGCTCATGTTGTTAATCACACCTTCGAAGGTGTGATTTCGCTGGTAGGTGTCGCCCTTATCGTTGGTATAGGTGAAGTTGATAACTTCTTTGCCGGAGCCATACAGCACTGCTTTGCGGTGCTTCTTATCCAGCTCCTGCCAAGGCGTGTCTATGGAGAATCCATAGTGATCGGACAGCGACTTTAACAGGTGGAAGTAGTAGAAGTTGCGTCGGTCCCAGCCGCGAATGGCACCCTCGGCCATGGAGGCCTCCGGGAATTGCACCACTTTGCTTTCATCAAAGAACTGACTGACCCCCAAACCATCGCAGCTGGGGCAGGCTCCGGCCGGGTTATTAAACGAGAACAGCCTTGGCTCCAACTCAGTAAGTGAGTAGTCACATACTGGGCAGGCGTGTTTGGCCGAGAAGGTGCGATCATCATCTTCACCATCCATAAAGCTGATGGTGGCGAGGCCATCGGTCAGCTGCAGGGCGGTTTCAAAGGATTCGGCCAGCCGGATCTGCAAATCGTCGCGAACCTTGAAACGGTCTACCACCACCTCAATGGTGTGCTTTTTCTTTTTGTCCAGTTCCGGCGTATCGTCCAGATCCACCACCAGACCATCGATACGGGCGCGAATAAAACCGTCCCGGCGCAGTTGCTCAAAGGTGTGTTGGTGTTCCCCTTTACGATCGCGAACCACTGGCGCCAGCAGCATAATCTTGGTGCCTTCGGGCAGGGCCATGACCTGATCGACCATTTCGCTGATGGTTTGTGCCGCCAGGGGCTCGCCGTGGATCGGGCAGCGGGGTTCGCCGACCCGGGCAAACAACAGGCGCAGATAGTCGTAGATTTCGGTAATGGTTCCCACCGTGGAGCGGGGATTGTGAGAGGTGGATTTCTGTTCGATGGAAATGGCGGGGCTTAACCCCTCCACATGGTCCACATCGGGCTTTTCCATCATCGACAGAAACTGGCGCGCATAGGTGGAGAGTGATTCCACGTAGCGGCGCTGACCCTCGGCATAGAGGGTGTCAAAGGCCAGGGAGGACTTGCCGGAGCCCGATAGCCCGGTGATGACAATCAATTTGTCCCGGGGCAGGTCTATATCGATGTTTTTCAGGTTGTGGGTGCGCGCACCGCGAACGTAAATCGTATCCACAGAAGGTCCTGTCCAGCTCTCTCAATCGGCAAACCGGCAAGTATACGCGTTTTTGCCGACAATTTTGCAGTGTTCCCGCAGGTGCTGCTGACAGATCTTGTCAGGAGGGCTCTATAGGGCAATTTTGCTCGATTTGACAGTTGATTCATCCATCAATAGAACGAAATATTACAAGGACTGTAACAAAAAGTTCACAATAGAAAAGGAAACTTCAACCGATATACATTTTACCGCGGGGGGCAGGAAGCTCCTTTGAGCGCTGCGCGCTTAAAAAGCCTCATAAAATCAAAAACCTATGCGAATTTCGCGGGGCATCATCGGACACGGTTGAGGACCAGCAGTGTCTGTCCAGGGGTTTAAGCATCCATACTCAGGTTCATGATTGTTATGAAACTCAAGGTTCGCACCAAACTGGTGTTACTTATTGTGCTGCCGATGGTGGTCGCACTCACTATTGCCGCGCTGGGATTAACAACGCTCTCGACGGTCACGACCACAGCGACACGCCTTACCGAGGAGCGTCTGATTCCTGCCCTGCGGCTGGATTTTATCGCGCGTCAGTACACACAAAATGTGGTGGATCTGGCCCATAAAACCCGGGCACAGATGATGTTTTGGTCAGAAGCGCGAACCCAAATCCTGGAGGCTGAGCAGAAGATTGCCAGTGAATGGCAGATTTATCTGGACGGGGATCTGAGCCAGGAAGAGCAGGATATTTTGGCCAAGTACCCCGATGCGATTGATCAGGCGGCCGGAACGATTCAAAAGCTGCAGGGTTTTATCGCAGAGCAGTCGTCCTATGGAATGGGCAATTATGTGGATTTGGAACTCTACACGGAGATTGATCCTGTCCTGCATATGATCCATGAACTGGAGGAGGTGCAGCGCGAGTTGGCGAACCAGGCCAGTGCTCAGGCGGGGGCAGTCTCGGACGAAGGGGCGACGATGCTTAAGGCGGCGGTGGTCGCACTGTCCATTATTTCGATTGCTTTGGGCTGGTGGTTGAATACGGGTATTACCCGTCGAATGAATCGAATGCTGAATGTGATCACCGAGATCGAGCAGAGTAAGGATCTGTCGATCAGGGCCCAGCTGCCGGAGGGTGATGAATTTGGTGATATGGGGCGCCGCTTTGATCGCATGATGTCGGAGATTGGTCAGTTGATGGCTCAGGTGCAGTTGATGGGACGTGAGCTGTCCCAATCGGCGGATAAGTTGCTGAGTGTGAATGAGCAGGCCACCCGTCAATCGGAGCAGCAGTCCGATGAGATCGCGCAAATGGTCGAGGGCATGGGGCAGGTGCATACCTCTGCGGATGTTGTGGTGCAGAATGTGATGGCGGCGGATTCAGTGAGTCAGGAGGCTCAGACTCTGGCATTGGATGGGAATAAGACAGTGCTGGATACGGTTGAGGCGATCAACAATGTGGCGAGCTTTGTGAAGAGTGCCGCAGACGGGATGGATAATCTGAAACGTGACAGTGAGAATATTGGCACGGTTCTGGAAGTGATCAAGTCTATCGCGGATCAGACCAATTTGCTGGCGTTGAATGCGGCGATTGAAGCGGCTCGTGCAGGTGAGCAGGGTCGTGGTTTCGCGGTGGTGGCGGACGAGGTGCGTCAGTTGGCGAGCCGCACGTCGGATTCGACCCAGGAGATTCAGGTGATTATCGATAATATTCAGCAGGGCACTCAGCAGGCATCGCAGCAGATGTTGGAGGGTGTTGACGCGACGGAGTCGGCGGTGTCTGCGGCTCAGATGGCGGGGGAGTCTTTGGGCAGTATTATGGAGGGGTTCTCCACGATCGGGGCCCGTTCCGGGGATATCCGCTCGGCCAGTGATGAGCAGCGGCAGGTGGTTTCTCGGGTTGGCAGTGGTGCTGAGCGAATTGATCAGTTGGCGCAGCAGGGGGCGGAGTTATCGACGGATGCCCTGCAGACCAGTCGTTCAGTATCGGATCTGGCTCAGCAATTGGGCCAGAAACTTGGGGCATTCCGGGTTTAATCGTTTTTCTTCAGTTTAAGAGCATGGATGCTCGCCTGGTTATTTGGATTTTCGGGAGGCTTTGTGGGCTGTTTGAGGCCAAGTCTAATGGTGGCAGTGCGCCATAACCGGAAGTTCATAATCCTGGTTCAGGGCACCATGGGCGTTCGATAATGTCCGCAACGGCCGCACGACGTAGGGTGGATTAGAAGCGCTTTGCGCTTCGTAATCCACCGATCCGCCGAAGG
>NZ_JAAQPI010000001.1 GCF_011683955.1 Pseudomaricurvus alkylphenolicus | reverse complement strand
GTCTGGAGAGGCTAGGAAGTGGGATTACATCAAAGAGGTCGAACTAAACCCGGATAACTCGGACCATGAGTGTGAGAAAGCAGCGTAAAAAATGAACTAATGGTGACATCTGTCTTGAAAAACGCCGGATTGTCCTCAGCCTTCCACTCTGCCGAAGCGGATTCATCACTTCCTTGACGAGTGAAACGAACAGTGGCCCGTTCTATCTTGCCAACTGCATTGTCACCACTGCTGGCCTGGAAGGACTCCTGGAAAATACGCCCGGAATTCGCCCCAGATTCAATAAGTGCCTCTTTTAACTTTTCCTGGAAAATGGCAGGCCCACACATATATACATCCAGCTCGGCCAACGGCATCTCAACCCGTTTGCCACCATGAACAATATGACAATCGGCAAGCAGGTCCTGAATATGCTTAATATTAACAAAGCCTTCTATATCGTAATCTACGCCAATCCTGTCACTGCCATCAGGCTGATCGAAAACATGCAACGTAGTGACGTTATGATGCTTTTCCAGTTCGTCAAGCTCCCTGCGCAGTGGTTGCAGCCCCCGCTTTTGACAACAATGAACAAGGTAAATCGGTGCCGCGTTATCGCCTTTTGCTATGTGCGCTTTCAACATAGACAATACCGGTGTAATTCCAATGCCGCCAGCCAGCAACAGAATGGGTTTAAAGCCACCTCGGTCGAGAACAAAACGTCCCATGGGTGCCGCAACAGGCAATTTGTCACCAACCGACAACTGATCGTGCATAAAACCCGAGCCTCTTCCATTGGACTCTTTCTTGATACTTAATCGGTAGTGATCGGGTTTATCCTGATAGTCGGATATACTCCACACGCGAATCAAAGGTTGGCCGCGATTGGCCTCGTCTTCGATTGGCAATTTTACCGTAAGAAACTGACCTGCACGATAGGGAGCGATTGGCTGTTGATCTGCTGCCCTGAGAATAAATGATTTAACCTGCTCTGTTTCTTCGATGATTTCAGCAACTGAAAAATCTCGCCACTCCTGCCAGCGGTCTTCAGTTGTCCTATGACTGTCAACCAATTGATAGTATTGATTGTTCAGTAGCAGTTTTGATGTTTCGCTTATCGACTGCAAGCCCAGGATGAACGCTAAACGATCTATGTCAGCACCCCGATCGCCGAAAATATACTGCACCAGCTCCCCAATGAGTACAGCTTCTGGTGCACGATGAACAATTTCGACAGGATCACCCGGTTTGATAACACCCGTTTTCAACACATTGAAGTAGACACCGCTCTTCCCTGAAAGCGCAAACTCGCGAATAAACGCTTCCGGCTGCTTCATTCTCCAACAGAGCTTAAGACAAGGGACTCGCGGACCGGACACCACCAATTGAACGCTATCGCCAATAGCAACCATATCACCAACACAAAGCTCTGACTCTTTCAGCCCTGAAATCGTCAAATTCTCTGCAAAAAAGCCGGCCGACCACTCTTCTCGATCAATATCGAGCTGATCCGCCCAATATTGATAATTCTCCTCCGCGAAGGCATAGACAGAATCAGTGTGCACCGCCGTCTCATTACCTTCCGGGCCATCTTCATTAATCAGAACCGGGCCATTCTGCGGCTCCTTCAGGTAGGCGGTTTTTACAGTTCGTCCCTGAACTGAGATTTCCTTTTTCTTACCTACACATATGTTCTTCAAAATCATCAATCGATACCCTAGCCCAATTTAATGCTCAAAGCCCGCACCATTCAGGATTTTCGAAAGTGTTTTTCTTAACTGATCGTCTTCAATAGCATCGATATCACTGCGAACCTGCCTGGCAGTAATCACATCCTGGTCCATTGAAATAACAGCTTTTAAAGCATCCGCATCAAAATCAATACCTTTAGGCGCACCGGGTTCGTTCGACCAAGGCAGCCACTTCACCGGCTGATCATTATTCCAACCATTGCCTGGATTTCCAGTACGGATAAATTGTTTTTGATAACTCACGATAGCATCAGAAAGTGCTATGCGGCCCGGTCTATTAGCCGCAGTAAAATCGTGAGAATAAGGGGCTTCTTTATCGGGGTGACCATGAAGGAAGCCTATTTCTATACCATGAGGTGCGCCATAGACAAATTGATACAGACTACCATCTACACCGTCCCAGCTAAACGTATAGTCAAATACGTCATTCTGATGCTGTGTCAATAGCTGTGCAAATTCATCAGATCCCACTGCCCGCCACATTTGGCTCACACCATCCTTGATGCCCTTATAGAAGGCTTTCACTTCCGGTTTGATAACCTCTTTATCCTTGCCTGACTCAACCGCTTTATTCAACAGGGCAAAGTCCGGGAAATCCGCGAGATACGCAGTAAACTCATCTTGAGTGGTTCCTGAAATCATAGGCACTTTATGATAACTGCCCTCACGGAATTGCTTGCTGATATCTGATTTAAATACAGTGCCATCCACTACAGAGGTATAGTGCCCATCAGTAGGGTTAGGCGCTGTAGCAACAATCCCGGCATCAACGGAATACAGGAAGTCCCTTTTTTCCTTATCCGAAAGAGCAGACTGTTCGCCTGTCGCCTCTTTCTGCATCGCTTTCAATGCCACTTCACTGATATTGGTAGAATTTTCCATTGTTCTTGAATAAATGGAGGCTCCGGCTCCACTTTGATGTATGGCGCGATGAAAGAGGTTTTCCTCCTTTACCGGCTCCGCACCTTGCAGCACGGAGATATTAAGGGCACCCGCAGATTGCCCGGCAACGGTGACCAAATTCGGGTTACCCCCAAAGGCTTTGATATTATCCTGCACCCATTGCAGGGCCTTAATCTGGTCAAGTAGTGCGTAATTACCCGCGGCGTCCTCAGGGATCTCCGGATTTTCCAGCAAAAGCTCATGAGTAAAGAAGCCGAACCAACCCAGGCGATACTGAATGATAACCACAACGGCGTTAAACTTCTCAGCGATGACATTACCTCTGTACTCCGATGCAGATCCGGTATAGTTACCGCCACCATGAATGTAGAAGTAAACGGGTAAATCTGTCTCCTCGGATGTCGGACGAAAAACATTGAGGTACAGACAATCCTCACTGCCTGCAAAGCCTTCGGTCCATGCAGACAGCCTCTGGGAGCAGATTTCCGGCATCTTATTTGCCAGGTAAGTGTCTGACCAGGCTTCGGGATCACGGGGAGCCTTCCAGCGAAGATCCCCCACAGGCGGCCTGGCAAAAGGAATACCAAGCCAGCTGTAAGCGCCTCCATCGCTTATCCCTTTAACCTTTCCGTCACGAATTACCGTGGTCACGGAATCATTCCACGACAACTCCACAGTGCCGACTTTATTGCTATAAGCCATTGGCACCCAGCTACATACGACGAGAAACGCGCTTAACAATAGAAACTTATTATTGGGCATATCACTTCCAGCTATCCTGTTTACTCTTCCCAAAAGGGCCTGACCACTAAGATATAAGTATGGCACAACAGATACTTATCCCTGCGGAACGATTTTTTGCTCAGTCGGCACTAAAAATGATAACTGACATCTACACCGTAAGTACGTGGTTCATTACGTTTAAGGGAAGTAAACCCCACCGTACTGAAGTCTTTATTGCTGGTGAGGTATTCCTCGTCAGTCAGATTTCTTGACCACAAGGAAATATCCAGGCCGCCCTCTGGATCGGTAAAACCGACACGCGCATTCACCAAACCATAGCTATCCATTTCTAACCCTGGCGAGATAAGCTGCTCACCGTTATAGCTGTAGTCAACGTGGAAGTACACTTCACCCAGATCGGATACCGCAACGAAATAATCCGCAGCAACATTACCTGAGAAGCTGGGAGAGTAAGTACGCTCAGACCCTTCAACAAAGTCGGGATTACCAGGAATACCCTCTTTTAGCTCCGTATCCAACCAGCCCAGACTAGCGCTTAGAGCCAGGTTCTCTGTCGCATGAAATGCCAACTCAAGATCAATACCCTGGCCCACTGCCTTACCGGCATTGTCAGTGCGGATAACACCATTATTTTCGGTCTGCACCTGCAGATCTTCCCAGTCATAGTAAAAATAGGAAGCATTGAACCGTAAGCGACCATCCATAAGAGTCGACTTCACACCCAGCTCATAAGCAGTGATTATTTCTTCATCAAAAGGCTCCATCTGACCAGGGGCTGAAAGGCCTGTACCAAGATCAACAAGCGGGTAGCCATTGAAGCCACCTGATTTGTAACCCTGGCTGATATTCAGATACGCCATGACCTCATTGCTGAACTGATAACTGACCGCTCCGCGCATGGAAAAATTGACCCAATCCTCTTTTAGGTTGGCGAGACTTGGATCAAGATTAGCCTGGCTGTCTGTCAACTGGCCGGCATGAGGGAAAAGTGCATTAATGCCAGGCCCCAGAGTGTCTTGAGCCGGAGTGAGGATCTTATTGACCTTCTCGTCGTATGAATAACGCGCCCCCCAGGTCAAGCTGAGTTTGTCGGTGACCGACCAGATTACGTCACCGAAAATACCATAGCTTTCTATTTCTGAGATATTCTCATTGCGCTCTCGGAGAACACTGCCAAGAATATAGGAGCCAAAGCTACTATCGGACAAGCCGTCAACTTCTTGTTTAAAGCCACTGACACCGATAAACCAATCGATATTCTCACCGGTTCCATTCAGGCGAAATTCCTGGCTAAACTCATCGGAATCAATGCCGGAGCGAACGCTTGCCAGGAGATATTCCGTACCGTCCCTGTCCTCTTCAATATAAGATTCCAATACTCGATATGACGTAATCGAGGTCAAAGTCAAATCGTCATTGATATCCCAGACAGCTTTTGCAGCATGACCTTCGATATCTCGACTAATTCTGTTGTTGACATGGGGCTCATCAGAAACTCCCGGTGCCCCCCCGAAGGCAGCTGCAATGTTGTAAGAGCCACTGGCAGTCTTTGTACCAGTGATATCGAACGCAGCCGGGGAAAATGCGGTGCGAGGAAAAGCCGTACCAGGATTACCAAAAATGTCCGTCAGTTCATTGAGGTGATTATAGCCAACATGGTCATCCTCCTTTTTCTTATCACTGGTCCAAGTGATCTCCAGATCATCTGTCGGCGTCCACTTCAATTTAACTCTTGCCAGCCATCTATCCTGTTCCCAACCATCACGATCGCCAGTGACGATATTTTTGGCCCAGCCATCTCTATCCAGCTTGCCCAGGTTCACTCGCATGGCCAGCGTGTCATCAATTAGAGGCAGATTTATCGTGGTATTCAACTTGCGCAAGTCATAGGTACCCAGCCTGGCGCTTACTTTGCCTTCGAAATCATCACTCACATCTGCAGTAGTCACACTGACTGCTCCACCCAGGGCGTTGCGCCCAAATAAGGTCCCCTGGGGACCTTTCAGCACTTCCACCTGGGCAATATCTTCCAGGTCACCAATCAAGGGCAGGCCAATCCCCATGTATGCCCCATCAAGGTAAACCGGAATACTTTGTTCCGCCGCAAAACTGGCGTCATCAGAGTTAATACCACGCACGGATATCCTGACATCGTCAGCTTGAGTATCTGTGATAGTGAGGCCAGGCACATTCTGTGAAATATCAGAAAGTGTCACAACAGCCCCTTTTGCCAACTTATCGGCACTGAGCGCTGTAACAGCAATAGGTACATCCTGAAGGTTCTGGGCACGTTTTTGCGCCGTTACGACAATCTCCTCGATAGCCCAACCTTCATCAACCGACTGTGCAGTAACCGATGCACTGATCGCCGACGCCAGTACTGACATGGCCAAGGTGGAACTAAGATTTTTCTTCATCACTATTGCTCTCCTGTGAAGGATTTATCGTTATGGCTAAACAGCCTACCCCCCTATGTTTTACCTGCATCAGCTTTCAAATGAGAAGGGGCATACCGTTAATCTATAACTGCTAAGCAGTGAATACTTGTCCATCTGGAACCAACTTTTACCGGGACGGCACTATTTGATTTGCATAGTTCAAAGGAGGAACAGACAGAGTCCGGCAGATTCCAACCATCCCAATCAAAAGCAAGTAAAGTATAGCGTGATTTCCTCAGCACCCGCGGTAGCACCCAGTCCAGGATATTACAAAGAGCGCTTTAAATGACATCTTTTATAATATCGAGGAATATAAAGACAGAAAACCAGACCCTCGGGATTATAGAAAGGAGAATCGAACCTAAGGAGACTCAAATACTGAGCAAGGCTCCTTTCCGAGCTCAGGCAGCCGGGCTGGTATCAGCCTTGACCTTCAGTTTGTGCTGAATTTCCTTAAGCTGTTCCTGCGTCATCGAAAAACGATAGGTGAAAAGCCATGCAACTAACAACATTGGAACCGTGCCAATAACTATGGCCCAAACCAGTCCAGACAAAACATCCGGCGGCACTGCGTCAGGGGTGACACTCTTATCGAGGCCGATAAAATCAAGTGCAAAGCCACCATAAAGAGGTCCGATAGAAGACGCAAGCTTGGAATTAAAAAGGAGCACCGAATAGATGCCGCCCTCCTGTCGCACGCCCGTGCGCAACTCATGCTCATCTGTCAAATCAGCAGCAAGTGAGTAAGTCGCTACCAGACGCATCAGGAAAAAACACAACAAACAGCAAAACTGCAGAATTAACAGTATTGTAACAAGCCAGTGACCATTTGCAGGCAGCACATCAAAGATACGAAGAGGGAACAACCAGACGGTATTTACCATGGCTGCAATAAGTGAATACCGAATGAGTATATGTTTAGGCCACAAATTACTGATGCGCTTCTGCATCAGCATCGATAAAGGTACCGCACACAAAACACCGGCCCCGAAGATAATACCCAGCGTATCCGACTCCACCTCCCAAAAATAGGTGTAGGCAATAACATTTAGCGCAAATATGATACCGTAAGCGATGGCAGCACCGAAATCATAGCAAAGCAAGTTACGAAAATTGGCCCCTTGAAAGGTGGACAAAAAGTCCGTCAGCAGGTCTCGTAAACCACCTGTGCTGGGAGCAGTGGCTGTATGGAGTGTACTTTTATCGATAAATCCCCAGATTCCCCTGATGGTAATCACGGAAAATACAATCACAATCGCGGCCGTCACAAAGCCATAAATGACGTAATTATCAGCAACGAAACGACCATCAACGCCCTCTGATTCACCAAACAAAAAATACAGGCTAAGTGCGGGCAGTAAACCACCCGTCAAGAACATGAGACCAGATCTGGCGCTGAAAAACTGGCTGCGCTCATGATAATCCTGTGTGATCTCAGCAACCATGGCCACATGCGGTACACTGAATAGAGTGGTTGCCGTTCGCAGCCAGATGGCGCTTCCCAAAAGCCAAATCGCCAAATGAGTTTGATTACTGGACACTATCTCAGGTGGTGCGAATAAGGCGATCAACCCCAATGGCATGGGGATAACACTGAATGCCATTATCGGCAGGCGCCTCCCCCAACGGGAGGAAAAACGGTCTGAATACACCCCAATCATTGGATCAGAAATTGCATCCCAGGCCACAGCTATTGTCAGCATTATTCCAGTCAGGGTACCGCTTAACCCTAAAACCTGGGTGTAATACAGCAATACAAATGTCGTAAAAGAAGCATCCTTTACCGAAAAGGCGATTCCACCAGCTCCGTAGACTGCTTGATTTTTAATCGATAGGCTCAAAACAATACTCCACTCTATCCCCTGCTCTTTTCTCCCTGATTAGTCAACCATCTATGTAATATTAGCGATTGAAACGGCCAGGGTCCATTTGACGAAAGGGTGTAAGAAACTTAAGACTATCACTGTATGGGTCTGATGCAGCGAATACTTGTCCTCACGGAACCTTATTTTGCTTTATCGGTACTTCTTGATTTCTCACACCAAAGCAAACTCGCTCCGCCAAGAATGCTGGCAGCGCCCTGGCACATTGCCCTTTGATTTTGCCATCGCGGGCTTAGGCGTTTGGATAAGGAAGCGACGCTGTCACTCGGGAAGCGAATGCTCGTACCCTGGCTGCTCCACAACTTGAAAAATCTTCTCTCTTAACTGATCATCCTCAATGGCTTCAATATCGCTGTACACCTTCTGAAGGGTAATGACATCAACATCCATTGTGAAAAGCGCTTGCGATGCATCGGCATCCAGGTTGATGCCCTTAGGCATTCCGGGTTCTTCCGACCAGGGCAACCAGGTCAGAGACTGGTCCTTATTCCAGCCGTTACCCGGGTTACCGGTGTGCATAAACTGCCTTTGGTAACTGATAATGGCATCAGAAAGCGCCAGGCGTCCCGGTCGATTAGAGTTATTGTAACCGTATGGGAGAAATTCGTTGTTGTCGGGATGGCCGTGAAAAAAGTCGAGATCGATGCCATGGGATGCGCCATAGACCAGTTGGAATAAACTGCCCTCATCGCCGTCCCAATTGAAGCTGAAGTCATACACATGATCCTGATGTTGTGACAGTAGCTGCGCAAATTCGTCCGATGCTTTTGCCCGCCACATATCGCTCTTTATGTTCTTCGTGGCACTGTAATAAAGTCGCTGCCTCGGAGCCATTTCAACATCTGTCTTACCATCAACAAGCGCTTTGGTTAACGGGAAATACTCCGGGAACATCGCAAGATACAGGGTGAACTCATCCTTAGTCGTGCCCACCATAATGGGGACCTTGTGATAACAGCCTTCACGCAATTGCTCACCGACATCCTTTTTAAAGACGCTACCGTCCACCGTGGTGATATAAGTCCCCACCTCGTGCGGATGGTGGGTCATCGCGATAATTTCTGGTGAAACGGAACTCAAGTAGCTCCTTTTTTCTTCCGATGAAAGCGAGGACTGATCACCCAGACCATTTTTTATCATCGCCTTGACCGCCCTTTCACTGATCAACTCTGCTTCTTCAAAGGTCCATGAGCGTACACCGACACCGGCGCCACTATGGTGAATCGCGCGCTGAAACAGATTCTCTTTTTTGACTGCCTCTGCTCCTAGCAGTAGGGAGATATCGCGTGCACCCGCGGATTGCCCTGCGGCAGTGACCAACAAAGGGTTACCACCAAAGGCCTTGATATTGTTCTTCACCCACTGCAAGGCCTTAATCTGGTCCAACAGCGCGTAGTTACCTGAAGCATCTTCCGGTGTTTCTGCATGGGCCCGTACCACCTCGTGGCTAAAGAACCCGAACCAACCCAAGCGATACTGGATAATGACTACCACCGCATTGAGTTTTTTTGCGATTATCTCGCCTTTGTATTGCGAAGCCGATCCTTCATAGTTGCCACCACCATGAATCCAGAAGTAGACAGGCAAGTCGGTTTCCTTTGTAGCTGGTCGAAACACGTTCAGATACAGGCAATCTTCACTTCCTAAGAAAGGCGGAGTGGCTGCATAGATATTAGCTTGAAAACTGGGTTCGGCCATCTCATTGGCAAGGTAAGTGGTTGACCAGGGCTCGGGGTCTCGGGGAGCTTTCCAGCGAAGGCCCCCGACAGGGGGTTTGGCAAAAGGGATGCCCAACCAGCTGTAGATGCCATCGACCATTTGCCCTTTGACTTTGCCGTGACGGGTTTCTATGGTTGTGGAGTCGTTCCAGGTTGACTCGTTTGTGCCGGCATTACTCTCTGTCATTGGTTTTACCTGCCCTCAAATCATTACGTTGCTTTAATACCGCCATTTTTTATCTGATCAGTTATCAATCGGGATAGGAATGTTCATGCCCTGGTTGTTCTACAACCTGCAATACTGCCTCTCTTAACTGAATATCGTCGATGGCTTCAATCTCCATATACACCTTCTTCATCGTAAGCATGTCTGTGTCCATAGAAATCACGGCTTGCAAAGCATCCGCATCAAGATTAATACCCTTAGCCTCACCGGGCCGCTTCGACCAGGACTGCCAGGTTACCGGTTGGCATTTACTCCAGCCATTGCCAGGGTCTCCGCTGCGGATAAATGCTTTTTGGTAATCCATAATGGCTTCAGAGATCGCCAGTCGACCGGCTCGAGTTGCGGCAACCTGACTGTACTGCGGATAGACACTGTCGTCGGGATGTCCGTGAAAGAAAACAACATCCAAGCCATGACAGGCTCCGTATATTAACTGGAATAAACTGCCGTCATCCCCGTCCCAGTTGAACCGAAAATCATATACATGGTCTTGGTGTTGTGAAAGCAACTGCGCGAATTCATCTGACGCCTTTGCTCGCCACATCATGCTCTTTTTACTCTGTATAGTACTGTAGTAGAGCCGTTGTTTCGGAGGCACTTCAAAATTTGTGTCTCCGTCAATAAGTGCTTTGGTCAGCGGGTAGTACTCAGGAAAGGTGGCAAGATAACTGCCGAACTCATCTTTGGTCGTGCCCACCATAACGGGGACTTTATAGTGACTCCCTTCATGCAATTGCTCCCCGATATCCTTTTTAAAAACCGTACCATCCACAGTAGTGATATAAGTCCCCACCTCGTGAGGATGATGAGTCATGGCGATAATTTCAGCAGAAACGGAACACAGGTAGTCCCTTTTTTCTTCAACTGAAAGGCAGGCCTGATCGCCCAGGCCATTTTTTATCATTGCCTTGACTGCTCTTTCACTGATCGGTTCAGCTTCTTCAAACGTCCATGATCGGATACCGACACCCGCGCCACTATGGTGGATGGCACGCTGAAATAGGTGTTCTTGTTTGACCGCTTCTGCCCCCAGCAACAGCGAGATATTACGGGCGCCCGCTGAGTGGCCGGCAACGGTTACCAAAGACGGATTGCCGCCGAAGCCGCTGATATTGTTCTTCACCCATTGCAAAGCCTTAATCAGGTCCAGCAACCCATAGTTACCCGAAGCGTCTTCCGGGGTTTGCGCCCGCGCTCGCACCACGTCATGACTGAAAAAACCAAACCAACTCAGGCGATACTGGGTTATCACTACTACAGCGTTGAGTTTTTCAGCCAATTCCTTGCCACTAACTCTAAAGGCCCCTCCGGTATAGTTACCGCCACCGTGAATCCAGAAGTAGACGGGCAGATCGACTTCCTGCGAGGCAGGGCGAAACACGTTTAGATACAGACAATCTTCACTCCCCAAATATTCCGGAACATCTGTGTAGAGATTCTTCTGAAATGCGGGTTCAGGCATTGTGTCTGCAAGACAGGTATCCTCCCAAGGTTCGGGGTCACGGGGAGCCTTCCAGCGAAGGTCGCCGACAGGAGGCCTGGCAAAAGGGATGCCCAGCCAGCTGTAAATGCCATCAGCTACCTGCCCTTTGATTCTTCCATCTCGAAGTTCAACCGTCGTAGACTCGTTCCATGTCAACTCACTGGTTCCGGTTTTACTTATGTCTATCATTGGCTTTTCCGTTAGATAAGTTGTTGAAAGCAGTAGCTGCCATAGTTTCAAAAATAGAGCGCCTTGACGTTAATCACATCAACACCATACTCCAACGTTCGCCTCGATGAATACACAGAAGTAACTGTATACAAGCAGGCGACTTTTTAGATATTTCCAGATTGCAGATTAGTATACAGAGGGCGGGGCCCTCCCTTTCCTGGCAAACCTGTTAAAGTGCCGCCTGAACAAGAAATAGTGCCTTTACAACAATTTGTCGGGTCATATCGCCTATATAATGAGTACTCATAATCCACCTTTGGCGATGTCCTGTCGCGGGAGCCCAGGCTCCCTATTTTTCAATTAACTTTGTCATCACATGAGAGCCGTTACCCTGTACGTTGCTACATGCTCGTTTAACGCTATTGGACTTGATAGAAGGGTTTCATTAAGACAAAAAATAGTTCCGACATGACAAGTATTTGTCTTTTTTAAATATTATCTTTCATCCTATTGCTATTATTTCTATGCTTATGGATCGGAATGATAGTGATAGGTTTGTAAAGGTAAGAGCATTCCAGAGAGGCTCAGAAACAGATATTCAATCAGTGTTGACGGATTATAAGAACCTCCCTATTTGGTTGCAATCGTTAAAAAAGGAAGTCTATCAGGTCTACAAAATAAAAATTATTTTGTCTCGTTAGAAAAATAATTTCAACAGTGGAGATAAAAATCGATGAAGAATAATCTTTGTTACGTATTCACATTGCCATTAATTGTGTCGGCGATAAATACAGCCGTCGCTGCACAGCAGAATCAACTGGAAGAGGTAGTGGTCACGGCTGAAAAGCGAGAGACGAATCTTCAGGAAACGCCATTGGCGATTACCGCATTGTCGGGAGACTTCTTAAAGTCAGGAGGCATAGAAGATTTCAACGACGTAAGTGTTCAGGTTCCAAGCCTCTCTTTTACCAGCTTTTCCAAGACGCGAGTGGTGCCGTCTATTCGTGGTGCTGTCTCATCAATCATTTCAGCAGGCAATGAACAATCCGTCGGTATATTTGTTGACGAAGTTTATATGGGGTCAGTGACCGACTTTGATCCTGATCTTTTTGACGTGGAGCGTGTAGAGGTGCTACGCGGACCGCAGGGCACCCTATTTGGCCGCAATGTGGTCGGTGGCGCGCTTAACATTATTACGAAAAAACCAACACAGGAGTTTGAGGCTCGGCTTGGCGTAACCGCCGGTAACTTCGGTGCACTTTCACTGCAGGGCTATGTTTCTGGTGCATTATCTGACAATGCGGCGGCGTCGTTCTCAGTAAATAGACGCAAAAATGACGGGCTTGCAAGAAATGTCACCACGAGCGATGATATCGACGATACCGACAAAACGAGTTTCCGAACTCGAATAGCAGTCGATGTGTCTGATACGTTTGAACTGCAAGCAGGACTGGATCACACGATTGATAAATCTTCTGTAGGTGCTAGGAAATTTCTTGGCCCCGCACCTACGGCTCCCACTTTGTTCGGTTGGATTCCAAACTCAGACCCGAATGACGTCTACCAGTCCGCCGAAGCCAGCCAGGATATGGATAACAAGTTTACCGGAGCCTGGCTAAAAATGACCTGGGCGTTTGAGAATATGGACCTTGTGTCAATATCCTCGTACAGGTCAAATGATATATCTCGACCCTACGAAGATGCGGTCGGTACTCCAGTCTCGCTTATCGGGCCGAGTTTGGATTACGACTCCAAACAGTATACACAGGAGTTAAGGCTGGTATCGACCAATGAAGATTCCCGGTTTGACTGGGTTGCGGGTCTGTACTACTTGGACAGCGAAATCGATTCAAGAACTCTCAACCAAATGACGACTATTCCCGGGACGATTTTCCACGACTTTAACTCCGGTAGCCCTGGCTGGGATGCAGATACTCCCCGCACCAGCAGAAATCTAGTCACGGCAAATGCATCCGTTGAGAGTATTGCAGCCTATGGGCAGATTACCTATGAAGTGGCCGATTCACTAAAAGTAACCTTGGGTGGTCGGTATACTCGGGATAAAAAGGCAGCTGATTTTGAATCACTTCCCGGCAGCAATACTGGTGACCCCAATGATGATATCGATTTTATCTTCTACGAGGGTGATTTCGCTGCCGGAGGATCAGACAGCTGGAGCAAATTCACACCGAAGCTCACCATTGATTACGCTCCAACCGGTGATATTCTTGTATACTTTTCAGCCTCCAAAGGCTTCAAGAGTGGCGGGTTTCAGGCTAGAGATACTGTCCTGGCAACTGAACGCGGCTTCGATCCAGAAGAGGCGGTGAACCTGGAACTGGGCTTCAAATCCCGTTTCCTGGATGATCGACTACAGTTTAATGCTGCGGCTTTCCAAACCGACTATAAAGATCAGCAGGTCACCACTACCCTGGGTGATACTTTTGTGACCATTACTGGCAATGCTGGTGAAACGGAAGTGAAAGGCCTGGAACTTGAGCTCAATGCAGTACCGATTGATGGTTTGACGCTCTGGCTTTCTGCTACATTCCTTGACGCCGAATACGTTACCGAAGAGTTCTTTAGCGATGGTGATGTCGCATTTGCTCCGGATTATGCTTATAGTGCAGGCTTCTCTTATGCTACAGAGCTGGCAAGCGGCGGAACAGCGGCGTTTAATATGAATTTATCGGTGAAAGACGAGTTTTTACTCGAGCCTCAAGCGGCTGGTGAGGAAGCTCCTTTCCTGAGCGGCTTTGATGAACAGGTCAATGCAAGACTGTCGTACACCTCTGCAGAGGGAGACTGGGAAGTCAGTCTTTGGGGCAAGAACATAACTGATGAGCGATATGTTGTTTATGGTCAGGATCTATTTCCTATCGTATACGGCTTCGGGGATCTGGGTACTAATCCTGCAGCTGCCGCTTCCACTCAGCCACGCTTCAACCCACCACGTACGTACGGTATAACCTTTGAGAAGAGCTTCTAAGTTCTATTCAGGTACAGCTGAGGCTCGGACTCACTGATGGCAATCGGGGGTTTGAGCCGATCTGAACACAGATTCCCATTCCCCCCCCGCTACTGCTACAAAGCCAAGAGAATGACTTTGCGTTAGAGTCCAGACGAGTGTACTTAGCCTCCTACCTGCTAATAGTCAGGCAATCCCGCCTGGTTTGCGAAATCAGGCCCGAAAGGAACACATAGTGATCCTCTCGGGCCGCTAAATAGGTGAATTGTTTTGAGCTTATCGATGAAGAACCGCATAGTTTTCGGTGCAGGTGGCATAGCCTTTTCGACAAAAGAGACTGCTTTTACCACCTTTGTATTGATCTACTACACCCAGGTTTTAGGTTTGAGTGGGACCTTGACAGGATTAATGCTCACGCTGGGTGTCGTTTGGGACGCCATTTCTGATCCAATGATTGGGGTGTATTCGGATCGTTTTTCCAGTCGTTGGGGGCGTCGTCTCCCGATTATGGCGTTCAGTATCCTTCCCATGCCACTGGGTTTCATTGCCTTGTTTATGCCGCCGGATATCATCGTCGGCGACTCCGTCTATTTGGCAATTTGGCTTCTGGGAAGCTCAATCTGGCTGCGAACAGCCATGACGCTATTCAGTATCCCCCAGCTGGCGATGGTACCGGAGATTGCGCGAGACTACCATGAGCGTAGTCAGTTGCTCAGTGTCAGAACAGGTCTCATGTATTTGGCTGGCGGCTTTTTGCCTTCGCTGAGTTTGTATTTTTTGTTTCGAGAATCCAGTGGTGGCGATGGCCTCTTCGTTGCAGAAAATTATGTGAATTTCGGTTTCGCGGCCGCAGTATTTACTGTTTTCTTTGCTGCAGTTTCGGTAACCGGGACCTGGGGATTTATCGATAAGAGTAAACTTCAGTCGGTGACTGTTCCCAACTCCGCCGGGCTGCGTGGTCTGTTTCGAGATTTTTTTGCCACGCTCAAATGTGGCAATTTCCGTAAGTTGATTTGTTACGACGTCTCGGCCGCCGCGGCCTATGGTGTTGTCTATGCACTGAATGTGATTTCCTATACCTTTTATTGGGAGGTGGATACCGACGCGCTCGGCACAATTTTTGGGGCAGGTATTTTGCTTGCGGTGCCAGTAGCCATGTTTTCACAAAAGTCCATTGGAAGATTATGGCCTAAGCACCAATTGATTCGTTATACACTGATTGGCGCCATGATTAGCACGGTCTGGTTATTTCCCCTGCGAGAATTTTCTGTTCTTCCGGAAAATGGCCATTGGCTGGTGATTGCGCTTTTGGTTCTTCAAAACGCTGCATTGAATTGCTTTTTGATGCTGCGTATCGTGTCCACTTTCTCTCTTGCGGCCGACCTGACGGATGAGCTGGAGTTGAATACGGGTAACCGTCAAGAAGGGGGTATCTATTCCGTATTGCTGTTAAGTGCCAAGTTTGCCTATTCTTTTGGGCCCCTGTATGGCGGTTTTGCGCTTGATCTCATCGGCCTTGATAAAACGGTATCGCCTGACGCGGTGCCACCTGATGTCTTGACTGGCCTGGTTTGGGCTATCGTCATTGGCACTGTTCCTTTATTCTTGCTTTCCTGGCGTCTTGCATTGCGCTTCTCAATGACACCGGAGCGGCTGGAGGAAATACAGCGTAAGCTTTGCAAGAGCAAGGCATAGGTGTCCGCGTATGTGTTCAGGTGTTAATAGCGTATTTGTGAGGTGTGGTTTGAACGGATTGAGAAAAGATCAAACGCAAAAGTCTTTGGGCAGAATACCATAATAACGCTTAAAGGCGCGGGTGAGGCTGGATTGCTCCTTATAACCAACGTGGTGGGCAGCCTCTGTGACCGACCTGCCCTGCCTGAGCATATCCGCAGCATTGATCATACGCTGTCGCAGTAAATATTCACTAACGGTATCGCCAAATAAGCCCTTGAACCCTTCGGTCAGTTTGCGTCGATTAAGGCCGACCTGACGACCAAGATCATCCAGTGTAAAAACCTGACTATAGTCCGACTCCAGCAGCGACTTTACGGTGTTGAGTTTTTCTATATCCTGATTCTTTAACTTATGAGTGGTCCCGCCTTCTGCTGCCTGGCCTCGCAGCAGTTTTAAGCTTTGCAGCAAGACATTTTTGGTCAGCGCCTCAACCTCCAGGAAGTACAGAAAATCATCAACATCAAGCTCCAGCAGCTGGTGCACAAGATTCACCAATTTGCCATCAATAGGAAATAGCTGTGTGACGGAGTCTTCCGCTCCCACACCTTTCCCCAGCAAATTCAAGAAATCGTTGTGATGAACATCCAGATTTTCATAGAGGGATTGAGGACTGAATAGTAGTGTTATACCCGTCTCAGGCTCTTCACTGCAAACGCTCTTATTGATCGGCGCACTTCCACCATAGGTAATCATGCCGGCAGCCTGGTTTAACTCTAGAAGATCGTCACCAATACGAAACGCAATATTGCCGTGCACGTTGATTTTCAGTAGTGCCCACCCATCAAGCCAGAAGGATGCAAAGCTTCTGGCTGGAACAATCTCTTGATTAAACAGGCACATCAAAAGCCCGGGACCAATCTGGTGGTAACATCGAGCTCCCTCCCCCCTTTCATGGTAGCGAACCAGGCGTGATATTTTGCCTTGCTGCTGCAAGTGTTCTAATAGATCGAGCAAGAGTGAAACATTAACATTGCCGAAATCACCGTCGAACAGTGGCGAATCTGAAAGAACATCATCACTCAAGTAAATATCCGTCAGAGCGCCGCGCCTGCGAACGATCAGGCTACTTTCACATCGCTTGGCAACGTCAGTGATATCTGCGTTCAGCGTGGTGTTTCCAAACATTCAGGATTCCTCGACTGCGGGACACGGTTGCGCTATCGGGCACTTATTGGCGAGAATAGTCTTCAACCAGCTGGTTAAATTCTGTCATAGGTCGCCTGTGGAACTTATTCTATTGTGAAGTTATTGATTGACTCAATCGGAAGGTAGTGTTCTCCTATACCAAATCGCTTGGGCCCACAGTTACTGACTGCTTGTTCTGTACGTAGGCGATTTGGAGAAGAAGTCCCAATAATGGTCACTCGTTGCCCGAAACGTAAGGCTTCAGCAGCGATGGGCGCTCCCGTCTCTGTATCAATAACACTAATCAGATCAGGTACCGTAGCCAGTAATTTTCCGCCTTTTTCAAGTTTCAAATACTCGTTTTGAAAGTTGATTTCAGCGATGTCGCCGGATTCACACTGGACTTTTACGTCGCCAACAACCCAGGCATGTTTCACTTCACGGTGAAGATGAGTCACCTTGCCTGACGCCAGCACGCCACATTTACTGTAGTGCACTGTTTGACGTAAATAATCCAGCAGGTCTTCTACCGGGTTTTTGTGGTTTGCCCTGACTGCCTGGCCAATACCGCGGGCGATACTCATCGTATAGGGAATAGAAGCGCGCTTCATATCCCTGCCCGGCATAGCATAGAGTGCACTCATGACTGATAGGCCCATTGCCGCCACGGCGTTTCGGGCAATGTCCTCAGCCCGATGCGGGCTGTCTGAATCAATGACCACAGAATCAAGGTGCTCACTGACCAATGCAATCGGCCCGGTTTTCAACACCGCGGAGTTCCAGGCGGTCATATCAATACCCGGTACAGCCCGCCCTACGCCGTCGGCATCCACCACAGGCAATCCCATACGGGCGGCGGTGCCAATGGGCAACATACCGTTCAGGCCACCGATTTCACCGGATATAATGCCGCTGACCTTACGGCCCAGCTTTTCCTCAACCATGCGAATAGCAAGAATAGCATCTTCGCCAGAAATACATTTCTCCTGCATTACGGAGGGTGCACCGATAAATGCGCAACCCACCACGAGCTCATCGTCATCAAAATCATCCGGTGAGATCAGCTCCGGTTCACCGCACTCTTCTATGGCAGCTTTTGCGATAAGATGGCCGATATAAGGGTCGCCACCACCGCCACAACCAAGAAAGCCAGCACCTGTGGCTATATTTTCCAGATCTTGCAGCCGTATTCTGTTGTTAAGTTCTGATGTGTTCATACTATTGTCAGTACCTGATTGGTTGTCTGGGCTGATCACGATAAATTCAATCCGCCAATGGCTTTAACACGAACTCTTGCTTCCCCGTCTGCCATTAATGGCAAGGGCACAACTTCGACGTCCGCAATCTCAACGGTTTCCGGTTTACCGCCAGCGGCGATAACCTTGTCCCTGGCTTCTTGTTCCAGCGCTTTGACAACCACTTCTGTCTCTCCTTCTGGAATAGACAGAACTTTTTCCACTTCCGCGCCCATCATCGCGATAGAGGCACCCACCGCATTGGCAACACCGGCGTGCTCTGGCAGCACAACTTCACTAACGCCATTCAGCAGGCGGTCAACCAGGATGCTGCCTCCGCCCACAAGGATCACGGGCACGTCATGTTCGTCGGTCTTCATGCGGTCAATGCCGTCTGCCAGAATCCGATGGATTTCGTTAACACCCTGTTCGACTACGGCCCGTTCCAACTGGCTGACCAGAGATTTGTCGCCCACATCGGCATAACCTGCAGCCACAGCAATATCTGTGCTGGTTAATTGAGAGCCACCAAAAACAAGTGCCTCAGAGGCAATACGATAACCTACAGAGCGAGGTCCGATTGACAGAGGGTTCGCGGAGGTATTCACCAGACTGCCACCTCCGAGGCCTAAAGCAAGTACATCCGGCATGCGGAAGTTAGTGCGAATACCGCCGATGTCCGCCACCAGAGCAGACTCACGGGGGAAACCGTTTTTGAGAACACCGATATCCGAAGTAGTACCACCGATATCAATAACCATGGCATCAGTCAGCCCTGAAAGGAAGGATGCACCACGAATACTGTTGGTGGGACCTGAAGAGAAGGTAAGAATGGGGTACTTCCGAGCCTGTTCGACACTCATCAAGGTGCCATCGTTTTGGGAGATAAAGAAAGGCGAGGTAATACCAAGGTCACTAAATGCCTGGGTGAACGCATCCAGCGTAGTCTTAGCCAAACCTGCCAAACTGGCATTCATAATGGCGGCATTTTCACGCTCAATAAGCCCGATTCGACCCAGCTCACTGGACAGTGTCAGACTTACCTCGCCGCTCATTTCGTTGAGGAGTATGTCGGCAGCACGCTGCTCGCCGACGTTGGTCACGGGAGAGAAAATTCCACTGATGGCCACGGACTTGATGCCACACGCCTTGAATTTTCGGGCAGCCTCTACAATGGCTTGTTCATCCAACGGTGCGATAGGGCGACCATCGTATTCGTGGCCACCCTGAACCAGAGCAACGTGGCCACATACGAGCTGACGCGCCTCTTTTGGCCAATCCACCATAGGAGGGAGACCCCGAGCGGCAGGTAAGCTCAAACGCACAATACCGACAGGCTCCAAGTGAGTGCGCTGTACGAAAGCGTTGGTAAAATGAGTAGTGCCCAGCATGACAGTAGCAATGTCTGAGGGAGCAACACCTCCTTCCGCCATTACGTGCTTAACACCGGCAACAATGCCACCACTCGGGTCCTGCGTGGTCGGTTGCTTAAATCCCGATAGAACGGTATCACCGCTAACCAATACCACATCCGTATTGGTTCCACCAACATCAATGCCCAACCGTAATCCTGTAGACTGACTCACTGCCCCCCCTTTCGGTTCTGTTACCGCTTGATTGCGTTAACAAACATAATGAGGGATGAAATAGAGATAATGAAGGGTCTAAACAGGTAGGTAGGGATAGAAAAACTGGTAGGTAGGCTAATGCTGGCTTCCTGGGTTGCCATCTATTCGCTGGCCGCGCTAATCTTAATAGCGGAGGAAAAGGTGTAAAACTCATTTGGTAAATGACCTACAATATGGCACCAGCACGCATTGATCATTTTTTGTTCGAATTTCCGGATCCGTAAGTACTGACTTTTATCAATGATAATGGACACCCAATATAAGCACTGGTTATTACAGGCAACTATTTCTCCTCCGAAACGCCGGGAGCTAATACTGCATCGATCGGCGCTTCTGAACTGCCTGGATGATACCCCCAGGGGAGGAACCATTGTCATTAAAGCACCTGCGGGGTACGGCAAGAGCTCACTGCTCTCTGATTGGCGCCAGGACCTGATTAACCGCGGTGAATATTGTGCCTGGCTGTATCTGGATGAGAGTGATGATCTCGAAATGGTTATCGCCCATCTTGCCTATGCGTTTCATCTTCAGGGTATTGATTTTGGCGGTCTTGGACTGCTTGAAGCTGACAGCAATCGAGAATTTGAACCTGTGCGCGCCTTGAAAACACTGTTGGCGGTAATTGAACGGCAGAAAAACAACGTCAGTATTATATTTGATGATATAGAGCGGGCTGAAGAAACAGCTTTCAAGCGTTTCTTCAGCTACCTCCTGCGTTGGCGCCCAGAGGAACTGACTATCGTCTTAAGTGGTCGAACGCATCCGCCTTTGGACCTGGGCGATATTGCCCTGCGCGGAATGCTGACAGAAATTGGCCCAACACAATTACAGTTCAATTCCAGCGAAATTGCTGAGCTGATGAAGACTGACAATCAGCACGACGTCGAGTTGGTTATGCAGAAAAGTGCTGGATGGCCGGCATTAGTGCAACTCATTCGTATGACTGAACTGGATAAAGGCAGCCATCTACTGCATGGAGAAGACAACCCATTACCCATAGTCTTTGAACATTATCTCGACGAGAACATTCTATCTTTCATCGCAACACCTGAGCTCGATGCCCTTCTGGAATCCTCCATATTTAAGACTATTCCTGTCGCATTCTTTAAGCGAAGAATTGCCAGCGGCAAGTCAGCTGCCAACATTCTGGATATACTAAACAATCTTCCCGAATTTATTACCGCTGTAGAAAACAACTCTGACCTATTGAGAATGCACCCACTTCTTCGGGACAGACTGGAAATTCTGTTAAATAAAACTTCCCCAAGCAAGGCGAGCGCGCTTCATGTTGAAGCCGCCTTATGGTTTACTGAACAAGAACAGGAGCTGCCTGCCTTATATCACGCCTCTCTCACAGGTAATTTGGCAACCGTTGAAGAAATACTGTTTAAAATTGGCGGACCCACGTGGATATTGTTCCAGTCACAAAGCCATCTCAGACGCGTTAACGAACTGATCCTTAAAAGCCGCGAAAATGCCAGCGCTGAGCATGAACTGGCTTTGTCCCCCCTGATAGCGCTGACCGACATCATCTCAGAAACCAAAATAGGACACCTGCATAGAGCTCGGAAAATCTACGACACCCTGGTTTCTCAATGGAACAATCTGAAAGAGGAAAAAAATAACTTTCAAACAGAAGAGCAACTGGCTGATTTCTCGATTCCACTGGCGAGAGTTTCACTGGATTATTACTCCCTATTGCCCATTGACGTAAAATCGGCCCATCTCCTGGTGTCCTATGAATATTCGAAAATAGCCTCAACTCCCTACTTGCAAGCCACCATATGGAATACAGATGCTTTACTGGCTAATGAACAGTCAGACTTTCCCAGGGCGGTCACCAGTGCACAACGGGCGATTGGAAAGTTTAGAGCGGCGTTTTCACACAATGGCGAAGTGCATGTTTTATTACTCAAAGGTGCGGCTGAGATTGCGTTGGGTCGTAAAACAGACGCACAAGACTCCATCTCAAGCGCAGGCCGCATTATCGAGAACTTCCTGGCAAGCAACCAGGAATTAACCTTCGCCTATAACGTCCTGAATAGCGAAATAGGATTTCAGCTGAACCCTTATAGCACTGAGCTCGTAGATAACCTCAACACATACATTCACGACAAAGAGGAAAAGATCAATCTCTGGTTTGACTATTATGCTTCAGCCATGCTGCAAGTTATCGATAACTTTTATTTGTCGGGTAAAAATGAAGAATCAATCAGTTTTATCGACAAGTGTTTATCCATTGCTACCGTAAGAAAATTGGAAAGGCTGATCTATTTCTTACACGACCTAAAAGCTTATGTTTTTTCCAAAAGTGGCAACATCCAACAAGCCATTAACATTCTAAATAATAATACTCGTCATCAATACAAGCACACCTTGGGATGGCGCGAGCAAGCAATTAGCTGTGAAGTGGCCCTCCTTTTGAACCATGACCAAACAACAGAGACGCCGTCATCTGTAACTGACGTCATAAATTTGGCTACTGAAAGCGACAACAAATGTCTGCAACTGCGACTATTATTCTCATTAGCCGAGCAACAGTGGCACAACCGCAATCGCAAGCAGGCTTTTACATCTCTACAATCAGCCTGTGCCATCGCACTTGAAACCGACTACCTGAGAGAGGCGGCGATATACTCAAGCTTTTTGGATGACATCAAAGACTATTATGAGAAGACTCACAAGGACACCGGAGATGCACACAAAAAATCCTATTTAAGTGAACTACTTGATATATTGAAAAATTTAAAAGCCGCTAATTCAAATAATTTTACCGAAAAAGAACTGGCGATAATTACCGAACTAACACATGGGAATAGCGATAAAGTTATTGCACGAAACCTTGAAATAAGCCCTAATACCGTTCGATTCCACCTGAAGAATATCTTCAAGAAACTGGGTGTTACAAACCGTAAGTTAGCGGTAGAGAAAGTACAGCTCAGAACTAGTAATATTAAATGAACAATGCAGCGGACATGCAGAACACTGAAACCCAAGAATTCTCTCAACGCCTTCCCTCTTTCTAACCTGCAAACCAACGATACAAAATATTACTCTTTACCTTCGCGCAAACTAAGCGATGTCATATCGACGTATTAATCGGCGCTACTGATCTACTTCCTAGAAAGATCTAAATCTAGCCATATGTTCCTTACAAATCGCAGTTCCTCTACGTCTGCTTTAGCCGCAACACCTTCCATTAGAAACTCATCGTTACACCTCACGGATAGAGACCACCTATTTCCCAGTCGAATTAGATCTCGCCCTCACTTATCCACCCGACAGTACGCCAGGATAGTCGATTCGTGGTTTAAGGCTATTTGACTTGATCCAATGGATTATAGCACCCATTCACTTCGTCGAACGAAAGCAGCCTTGATCTACAGGCGCACAAAAAATCTGCGGGTTGTACAGTTGCTGCTAGGTCACACCAAGCTTGAATCTACAGTTCAATACTTGGGGAAAGAAGTAGACGACGCGTTGGATATCGCAGAGAGAATTGAGATCTAGCTGACAAAACCCCCTTGCTCGCTACGCTGCAGAATCGTATCGCGTAAGGGGTCATGTTGTACCAAAATAATTCCTATATCAGAAGGGCGCTAGACTTCTGAAAGGTAGTCTGAAGCACCATTACTCGATTTCTACTTCAGGTGTCTACCCGTTTCCGACATTGTTCTTGCGAAAGTCTCTATTTCTTCGATAGCTAACGATAGTCCGCTGTGTGCTACATAGCCGTCTTTAAGAGAAACGACAGATACCTTCCAGACAGCAGTCATAGAGCCTAGTCAATATGTGCCGCATCATTCAGAATGATGTTAAAGCCCGTATGACTGAGAACATAAAGATTTCTCGAACTGAGTTGAACGTAATGAATAATTCCGGGGGTTATATTTCAAAAGCACGGAATTCTCCTATATATGATCAGATCCTATTCTAAACTCCAATCATGGGGATTGGGGAAATAACCAGAATCCGGATCCTGCAAATTGGCTCACGGCCGATACCAAATCGGAGAGGACCACGCCCTCTCCTGGATGGTAGACGGTGCGCCATCTATTAGGGTTAGATTATTGTTGACTGCGTCCCAAGTACTCCAGTGACAACTGGGTACTTCCAATGCTCGAACGTAATAGAAAGCATGCTGACGAGGCTTAAAATCGGGATCCCGCCAAACAACCGAAAGTGTCGAATTACCGCTGTCTTTCTGAATGTCGCAGGTATTCAGGTTTACATTCTCTGGAGGGTCACTGCATCGATGATTTTCTGGAGATGGCGAACCCTGTCCACAGGCAACATCGAACACCCGTTCGTAGACTTTTTCATCCTCCACCCAACCTTTGACGATTTGCAACCGATCCACTGGTGCAGCCCTTGGGTCCTCTGCCGCCCAAACCAGCATCTCCGGTACAGATTCTCCCTGACCTCGCAGCTCTGAGCCCATAGGAACGCCAAACCGATATGCCTCAGAACCACCGTTGTAACTCTTAGCCAAGGACTTCGGAAAACTCCAACCCGCGAACAAGCGCAGCCGAATTCGCGTTCCCGATGTAGCAAATGTTTCCCGACGTTTCAAAGCGGCAAACAGACTCCCGCGAGTATTCTCCTCCGCCCAGATACCTGTGAGTCCGGAGGCACTCCATATCTTCGCAAACCCTCCACTACGGCGCTTTTCCACGGTGGCATCCAAAATTCCCACTTTTCCGGTAAAGGCACTTTCTTCGACCGCCACATTGCCATTGTGGGAATCCGAGGAACCGATAACACCAAACTGAAAGGGGTTGATAAGCCCTCGCTGCCCATGCTGCAGTCCGGTTTTATAGGCGTCGCGAATGTAACTCCCCCTGCGCCGAACCTTGCTTTCTCCCGGTATGTTCCCCAGGAGATGCTCGTATATGCTGAACGACGACCACTCATCATTGGGGGATAATTGCGGATGGGTTTCTGACGTACCCTTAACTTGACTGATTTCCACTAAGGGTTCATTGGTGTTTCTGCGCTTCGCCCATCGCCTGTCTATTGGTTTACCCCAGGAATCCAGTGCGCTGAACATCATCCCGTTGCTCATATTGGAGTTATGAGGGATGGACAGTACTTTCCTTCCCTTCTGCCGGGAGCGCTCCATATAGCTCCACAGTTCCTCTGGTCTGTGCGAATCCAGAGCGCTGAAGGGTCGTCTCTCCACTTCACCCCTGCCCCCTCCAAAAATCACATTACGATGGATGGCGTTTCCATTCGGGGCTCCACTCCACTCGAATCCAGCAAAGGTGGTGAATTTCCCTGGTTGGTTGTGACGCTCTGCCGCATCAATTACTTGCTGCCATGTTTCTATGATCACCTTATTATCGTTCAGCTCTGCAATTGCATTGCCGGAAACGATGGAGGCGGAAATCATGGCAAAGGCGGATTGAATATCTTTGTTATCCAGCAACTTTTCGGCCAATGGATGTCGAGATAACGGGTGAGTTTTATCCCCCATGGTCTCAACAATTCCCAGATACTCGGCATGGTCTGTCACCGCCAGGAAGTCATAGGGTGCTTGAGCCTGGATTTTCTTGCCACTGACATGGTCAATGGCCTCGCCTTTGGCATAACGATAGGCATCGTCCGGTGTTGCACGAACATTGAATACATAGGCGTCGGAAGAGAAGCGGGTATGGACGTGAAGATCGCCGAAAAATGCATGTCGCTCCCCGCTTGATGTTTCAGAGACAGCCTGCGGGCACGGGGAAATCATTAAGATCAGCCCACAAAAGCCGTTTACCCACAAATTAGCTTTGATCATAGATGTTCATGGTCGATAGACATGCGGGATTCCTGTCTTTTGTGATAGATCTCACTAAACATAGCCCAATTCGTCTTTAACCCAGTCCCAGGTTCCCTTGGCTGGAGCATTAACAATGTTAAACTCCGTACGAAGCTCCTCGATTGATTTATGCAAGTGATCTTCCCAGCATATATAGAAAAATGGCGTATTCATATTTCGGGCCATGACTCGCCCCATCTCCAGACTGTCAAATACTGCCATCGTTATAGACGGATGATGCAATAACGCCGTGTTGATCTGACTGGCGATACTAAGGCCGTTAAACTTTTGCAGTTCCGCTGCCAATTCGGGATTGAAATAGTCAAAGTAGCAAGTCATAGCCAACATGACCAGTGCATTCTCACCCATGGGGGTGACGTCGAGGCCTGTGACCATATGCATAATGTCATGATTCTGCATAAAGCGTTTGAGAAAATACTGATAGTCATCCTCAGGCTCGCCCTTGAACATAAAATCAATATCGAACCCGGTCTCTAGCATAAATTTATGGATGTCGTTGCCCAAAGTTCCCGACTCGTAATTGGCCAGCTCTTCCTTTTTTATCGAGGCTACCTGCCTTCTGTTCAGCCACTCGGCGAACTCGGGCTTTTCGCGTTTTTCATGCTCAAACTGCTCCAGTATATAGGGGTAGTCAGTGACTTCTTCAAACGCCTTTAACCTATCCGGAATAAAGTAGGCCGGCGGCAAATCAGGCCCCAATTTTCTAAGCATTTCATTCGACACCACATCTCGCATACGCGCACTGTTCAGATATTTGGAAGAACTGATCAGAACACTGCTCTCGGTCGTCAAAGGCTTTCGCCCCTCCTTCAAATAGATGATTTCCTCTTCGACATCACGAGCCTTCTTTTCGATACTCTTCATACTCCTGAATATCTCCTTATCGTTGTGTTAATTCAGTAGCGAACCAGCAGGTTATCGATTTCTTCAGCCAATCGTTCGTCTAGTTCAGACAGCCCTCCGACATCATGGGTTGTAAGTTCGATGTCCACACGGTTGTACACATTGAACCATTCGGGGTGATGATTGAGACGATTTGCAACCTCCACCACTTCCGTCATGAATTTGAACGCTTGCTCAAAGTCAATGAACTCTAGCTGAGTCTTGATCGACCTTTGAGATTTTTCCCAGTTTGCCAGCATCGACGTTTTCCTATATTTATGTCGCTATATGCTTCCACATTTGAGACTAGTTGAAGATCTTCTGGTAATAATCGAATTCTGATTCCAGCTCTTTGCGCGAAACGCCAAAGCTCGCAAGATTGTATTGGTGCGCGGGTCTCTTTCCTCTCCTGTTGTTTTTTGTATGAGAAGCGAAGGCTTGCCGATCTTCATCCTCCAGAGTTAAACCAGCGCGTTTGAAGATGGACTCACAAGTTTCTATAGGTGCATCAAGCAGTGTTCGGTAATCAATATCCATAAACCGGTCCGCATGCCCTGCCCTTGACTTCATAAAACCCTGCAGGCTCTTATTGAGACGCCAGGTCCAATGTTTTGCCTGAGCCTGTCGCAATCCCTCTGCATCTGAGTCGGCTTCAGTCAGTGACCCCACCATGCTGTACCAGGACGGCATGACATCGGTGATACTTCGATGGGTATTGATGATCACCGCGCTCGAAAATACATCCAATACCGTATCGATTGCCGTAAGATGATGGGGGCTCTTTAGAACCCATTGTTGTCGTCGTCGTTTTGGAGTCTGCCATTGCAGGATCTTCAGGTACTCCACCAGTTCTGCGTAGGCATTGCTTTGATCTGCCTGCAGCAGCCATTTACCATAGCTGGGTACGTACATCATGGATTCGGGCATATTGCTGATAAAGGACTGTTCTATGAGCGTGAGTTCTTCATCGTAGGCGTGGGCATCCAACGGGTGGATCGAATCGAAATTTTCCGCGGCTCCCATGATGTTCTCGACTAAACTTTCTGCCTGCTGAATACGTCCAGAGGGATCACCCTCAACCTCACCCTCCAGGGGCATCGGAAAGATGGTCTCCCACCAGCGAGTGGCGGTCAGCTTGGGCGATGCAGCGATAAGTCGCTGCAGCATGGTACTGCCAGTTCGAGGTAGCCCCACGATCACGGCCGCTACTTTGATCTCTTCATTCAGCACCTGCGGGTGCTTTTGCAAGAATGCGGTTTTTCGCAAACGGCTGCACAGCGCATTTATCAACCGTTCGCTTTGCGCTCTGAGCCCCGCCGGTGACAACCTTGCTTCCTCGCGCATGGATTTGAGCAAGACCTCAAGTGGTTCTACAAAATGCTCAGGGCCAAAGTCTGACAGTTGGGTTCTTTGCATCGCAACGGCCATCAGATTGGAAACGTTTAGTTGGCTGCTATTCATACTACCGCCTGTAGCTTGGATATTTGACTAATTTTGTTTCATTGAATTGGATAATTGGGGACTGCTTGCCAACTACCCTTTGGCAATACTGAGAACCTTGATGTGCGTAAATTCATCAATGCCTTGTTCGGCAAACTCGACCCCCAGACCGGAGTGTTTGATACCGCCAAAAGGGATATGAGGACCAAAGGCGCAGTGTTGATTTACCCAAGCCGTTCCACACTCCAATCGGCTGGCCACCTCAGCGGCACGATCCGGATTGGAAGACCACACTGAACCACCCAGGCCAAACTCGGTGTTATTGGCCCGCTCAATCGCTTCATCAACGCTTGAATATCTCAGTATCGGCAAGATCGGTGCAAAGGGCTCTTCATCCACCAGCGGAGTACCTTCGTTGATGTCCCGAACCACCACAAAGGGGGCAAAATAGCCGTTGCCGGCGGACGCCTGTCTCCGAGTAATGATGTTGCCGTCACGCTCGGCCAAGGCCAGATAGTGGTGGAAACGTTCCAGTTGGGCCGAGTTTTGCAAGGGGCCGTATTCCGATTCAGAATCAAGACCATTACCAATCTTTGCGGCATCGGCCAATTCCGCCATGCGGTCGCAGACCTCATCATACAAAGAATCGGGGACGTAAAGGCGTTTGATGGCAATGCAAACCTGGCCAGAGTTGATAAACGAGACGGCAAAGAGTTGTGGAATCACTTTCTCGACATCAACATCATCCAGTAAGATCGCAGCATCATTGCCACCAAGCTCAAGTGTCAGTGGTTTCAAAGTGGCCGCTGCGCTGGCCATGACGGCCCTACCCGTCTGTGTTGAACCCGTTACTGATACCTTGTCAATACCAGGGTGCTGGCTGATCATTGGTCCCAGTTCGCCCTCGTCGGTAATCACATTAACCAACCCTGCCGGAAAAAACCTCTTGATCAACTGGCCAAACATCAACGTCGTTAAGGGCGTTGTGGGAGCGGGTTTAATAATCACCCCATTGCCGGTAAGCACTGCAGGTGCCATCTTGTACGCGGCCTGCAGTAACGGGAAGTTCCATGGAGTAATGCAGCCGACGACGCCAAGAGGTTGGCGTGTCACGGTCACGGTTTGGGTGTCGCTGTCTTCGATAACCTTGTCCGCCGTGGGTGACTGCTTCGCAAAGTAGTTCAAAAACTGCACCGTTGCATCGATCTCAAAACGTGCGAAATCCAGTATCTTGCCCTGCTCCTGGGTCAGGGTCTGCGCAAGCGCCTCGCGCTGCTCCTCCACGGCCTGGGCCAGTTTTGAGAGCGCCTGCTGACGTGTCTCAATGGAGGTGGACCGCCATTGCTGTTGAGCACGTCGTGCGGCGGCGACAGCTTGATTCAACAGGTCGCCATCTCCACGCGGGCATCGAGCAAAAACTTCACCAGTTGCGGGATTAACAACGTCAATGTGCTCTTCAGTGTCTACCATGTGTCCGTCGATCAGTAATTCGTAATTCATCAGGCAATCTCCAGTTGCAACAGCGGTGCTGCTCCACGCAAAAGGTTTCTCCCAGGTGAACCTTCGCAATGATTGTTATTGATTTTGAGCAAAAAAAAGGGCAGCAGAACTCATCCACTGCCCTTATCCAAGACTAACGGCTGTCAGAATTAGAATTCGATACTGACGTCCACACCATAGGTCCGGGGGCGTACAAAAGTGCTGGTCAGGGTGGGGCCGCCGAGGGTGAATCCATATTCCTTCCCATCTTCATCCAGCAGGTTTCGGCCCCAGATGGATACCCTTGCGCTGGTGTCACCGACAGGGATGTCAGCAATGCTCAACTGGGCACCCAACATCGAGCTCGCATCCAGCAGCGCCAAATCGTCGAGAGCTTCATCCGCCGTTCCCACACATACATCCGACGCTGGCACTTGATCCTGGCCCGCTTTACATACCAGGCGGTGTACATCGTCTCGCCAGCTCATATCCATTCGAAAGGAGGCTTGAACTCCATTATCAAAGGGTGCAAAGTCGTATTGCATTCCAAGATACGCGGTCTGTTTCGGCTGGAAGGTTCTCAAATCCCCGGAGTTGTCCACATCCGTGTAACCGTAGGAGGCGTTCAGAGTAAGGCTTTCCATCGGCATGTAAGTCACTTCAAGTTCAAGACCATCGACAGTCATGTCCCGTCCGACCCCCATGAAATAACCGACACCGGTAAAGCCCTCGATCTGTACATCGGTTCGCTTCTGATTGAACAGCGCCGCATTGATTCGCAGGCGATGATCGAGCAGGTCCGACTTGACACCAATCTCGTAACTGACCATCTCCTCTTCGTCAAAGGCGTTGCCAAAAATGGTACCACCGGATACATAACCGGTAGCGTACTTAAAGTAGACGTTGGCGTCGTTGCTAAGGTTGTAGGTCACCGAGAAATCGTAGTCGGTGTGACTGCCGCTGGTACTGAATTCGGCGCTTGGAGTAAAGAGACCAATCAGACCCGCCGCTATCACGTCCTCTTGTCGATCATCCTCGGTATAGCGAACACCGCCGCTGATATCGAAGTCACCCAAGTGATAGGTGGCATGGGCGTATGCCGCGTTGGACTCGTTGCGCACCTTGACATTCTGGCCAACGAAGTAATCGAAGTTTGCGGTGTCAATGGGGTTGATATCGGTAGTACTGGTGTCACCAATCACCCTCGAGAGCAAAATTGGCGCATTAACGTGGCCTTCTTCCTCGTAGAAGAACGCGCCGACAATCCAGTCCAGATTATCGTCGCCACCCAGCAATTGAATTTCGTGCGACGTTTGTTCCTGAGATTCGATTCTCATGGCAAACAGGGGAGTAAACACTCCTCCGACCGGACCGGGCAACATCCCATCGTTGATGTACTCACCGCCACCCCAGACCTGATTGCCGCCGACATCCAATTCATGTTCGCGATAGCCGCCGATGTACTTAACGGAAATGGTGTCCGTGAGTTCGTACTCAGCCGTGAGCGAATGTCCTCTGACGTCTAAACGACCCGTTGATTCCAAAGGCACGGCCTGGGCATCTTCGTAGTCGAAAGACAGCGATAGCGGGTGCACGGCTCGAACCAATCCGCTACTGATAATGCATTGTCCCGGTGTCGTATTGAAATCAGCACAAGGTCCCATATTGCCGACCTGCCGATAATTCATGGTGCCTTCCCAGTCAGAGCGATCGTATTTGTAGTCAAGGGACAGGCTTTCAATCCCCTCATACTTGACAGCCAGGAACACGGCGTCAGTTTCGTTGTCACCACCCCGGTCATTAGTGGTAATGGCTCCAAACGGCTCAGGAAAAACAAACGTTCGTTTTTCTGCCAGGTTGTCAACATCACCCTCTTCCTCAGAATGGCTCAGATTCAGTCGCGCCTTGAATCCATTCCATTCCGGCAGTTCCAGGGTAGCCTTGTAACGGCGGGCCTCAAAGTTGCCTAACCCCACCTGCAGCTTGGCCCCCAGTTCCCCGGTGGGCTCTGAGGTAATCAGGTTGATGGCTCCGCCGGTGGAGTTACGACCAAACAACGTGCCCTGAGGGCCCCGCAGTACCTCGACACGCTCCAGATCTGCCAGATCAAATGAAGCGCCACTGGCTCGGCCAATGTAGACGCCGTCCACATACATGCCAATGCCCGAGTCCACCTGGTAGTTGAGCGATCCGTTGGAAACACCACGGATCTGCATTTGCGGTGCTGTGGGCATACCGCCCTGCTTCTGGATATAGACATTGGGAACGGTTTGACCGACCGACTGAAAACCGTCGATTTGCAGTGCTTCGAGATCTTCTCGTCCAACGGCGGAAACGGAGGTGGGCACGTCCTGCAGGCTTTCCTGCTTGCGTCGGGCAGTAACCACTATTTCCTCTAGAGACCACTCCTCTTCACTGGCTATGGATTTCTGGGAAAGAGGCATCAGTACCGGCAGCGCCAGCGCGATAGCCGAGGCGAGATATGTGTGTTTGGCTTTCATCGTTGTTATCATCTGTTCTCTCCGAAAGGTGCTTCATGCTTGTGGGGCTTGGCCCAGTAACTACTGTATTGGATCGACACCAGGGCAACTTCACCTGATTGAATGAAGTTGCTGTCATCTGGTGGTCAAAGCAGTTCGAAGGCCTCGAACTTGGGCGCCTTCATCTCCGCCTTGAAGCGACTGCGAGTCCAGGGCCAGGTCGCCGGTACACCTTTACCATCAAGGTACCAACTGCTGCAGCCGGTCGCAAATATGGTTTGTTTGGCCGCTTCGACCCGCTCAGCCTCAAAGCGTTTGAAACTCTCGTTGGAAGCGCACAACGCGCGACAGCGACCGTCTTCAACCAACGCCATCAGCTGTTCGATGTAGCCCCATTGATGTTCAGCGATTTCGATGAGGGAGAAGTTACCCACGGGGCCGTTAGGACCATTTAGCATAAAGAAGTTGGGCATATCCGGTACGCTAATTGCCATGTAAGCGCTGGGGCCTTCCTTCCAGAGGTCATTCAGGCGAACTCCACCTCTTCCCTCAATTTCCATGGGACGCACAAAGCGATCAGCCTGAAAGCCCGTTGCCAGCACGATGACATCGAACTCGTGCAATTGACCATCCTGGGTACGGATACCCTTGGGTTCGATACGATTGACACCCTCTACCACAACGTCCACATTGGGTCGCTGCACCGCCTCATAAAAGTCCGGCGAATAAATGAGTCGCTTGCAGGCAGGTCGGTAGTCAGGTCTTAGCTTCTCGCGCAGCACCGGATCCTGGATTGACTGCTCAAGATTTTGCATGACCTCTTGGTCAATTTGCTTCATAGCTTCAGAGTCAGGGTCGGTAATCGCGGCCGAAAACTGCTCAATACCTGCTTCCAGGTCGGGGTCGTTTTGCATACGCTTGAGCAGCGCCGGATCACTGCGGAACGCCGTCTTCTCCGCTTCTGTAAATTTGCGGTTCTGGACCGGCCTGATCCACTGGGGGGTGCGCTGAAAATGCGTCAGCTGACTGGCTCGCGTCGAAAGTGCCGAAACGATTTGAACGCCGGTCGAGCCCGTTCCGATCACGGCGATTCTGGCACCATCCAGCGGCACGCTGTGGTCCCATCGGGCACTGTGAAACAGAGCCCCTTCGAATTTGTCCATGCCATCGATATCCGGATATCGAGGGTGATGCAATACGCCGGATGCCGCGATGATGATATCTGCGTTATCCTTAACGCCACATTTGGTTTCGATTCGCCACTGGCCATCGATGTACTTGCAGTGGTTGATTTCCTTATTGAACTGTATCCAACGGCGCAGATCGTATTTGTCAGCAACGGACTCAAAATACGATTGAATCTCCGCACCGGAGGGCATCACCTCGGACCAATCCGGGTTGGGTTCAAAGGAATAGGTATAGGAGTGGGATGGTACATCACAAGTAAGACCGGGGTAGGTGTTTTCACGCCAGGTACCGCCAATGCGATCGGCCTTTTCATAAATCACAAGATTGCGTTTGCCTTGCTCCAACAGCTTGATGGCCGCCAGCATGCCGGACATGCCGGCACCTATAATCAAATAACGCAGGTCATCTGTTTTTTGTTGTTCAGTCATGCAAAGTCTCCTAACTTGGGCAATGAGCATGAGTTGAGGCTATCAAAGCCATCGAGACAAAAATTCATATAAACAGAGGAGATTGATGACTTAGAGCTTATTGATCATCTCCAAATTCCCGAATCAGTTGCTTGCCCAGTGACATCATGTGCACCTGGTCAGGCCCATCGGCCAGGCGGATCTGACGGGCGTAGCAATAGGCTTCCGCCAGGAACAGGTCGCCGCTCAAACCCGCCGCCCCGTGCAGCTGAATGGCCCGGTCGATCACCCGGGTGGCCATGTTGGGTACCGCGATTTTGATGGCAGAAATCAGATCGCGAGCAACCTTGTTGCCAAATTTATCCATTTTATCAGCCGCGGTCAGTGTCAGTAGACGCGCCTGTTCAATATCGCAATAGGACCGAGCGATGTCTTCACGCACCGACTGATTTTTCGACAGCGGTTGACCGCAAACGACGCGCTGCTGTGAACGTCGACACATCATCTCCAAGGCCCTTTGGGCGCATCCAATCAGTCGCATGCAGTGGTGAATTCGCCCGGGGCCCAGGCGCCCCTGGGCAATCTCAAAGCCCCGACCTTCCCCCAGCAGAATGTTCTCGACTGGTACCCGAACGTTATCAAAAACAATCTCCGGTTCGCCGTAGGGTTGCTCTGCATAGCCCAGGGTTGTTACTGATCTCAAGACTCTGACCCCCGGCGTACTGCGGGGAACGAGAACCATGGATTGCTGTAGATGTCGACTGGGATTACTCGCATCCGTTTTCCCCATCAGAATCAGCAGTTCGCAGGATTCCCGCATGGCACCGGTGGTAAACCATTTGCGGCCGTTGATAATGTATTCGTCTCCGTCCCTGTCAATTGAGCACTCAATGTTGGTAGCATCGCTGGAAGCAACATCGGGTTCGGTCATCGCAAAGGCGGAACGAATAGTGCCGTCCAGTAGCGGGTGCAGCCATTTTGACTTTTGTTCCGGCGACCCGTATTTGGACAGCACTTCCATATTGCCGGTATCCGGTGCATTGCAGTTAAACACCTCCGATGCCCAGAGTACACGACCCATTTCCTCGGCCAGAGGAGCATACTCCAGGTTCGTCAGCCCGGTGTCTCCCAATCTGGGCAAGAACAGATTCCAAAGCCCTTGACGCTGTGCTTCTGCCTTTAATTCTTCCATCAGCGGCGGAGTGCACCAGGGGCTCTCCTGTTGTTCCAGTAACTCGCGATAACGATGTTCATTCGGGTAAATGTAGTCATTCATAAACTGCCGCAACTGATCAAGCTGTGTTGCAGAGGGGGTAGCATCCATGATGGTTTACCTGTTAAGGAGATGATATCAAGCCAAGTGTCAGCGAAACGGACGACACATTCCTCCTTCGAACAGATGAAGCCGCCATTCATCCAATCAAATGAGGTATCTGAGAGCCACTATGACCACAATCGGACAAGGGCCTGATGGCCGTGTACGTGGATACTTCCGAGAGAACGAAATATGCGAGACAATCTCACCATTGAGCCGGAATTACTGGACATCATTGATTCTCTGCCAAACCTGGATATCAACGATGTTGCCGCCGGTCGGTGCAACGAACAGAAGGCCTTTGAAAGTGCACTTGAAGCAGGGGTGATATCATCGATCCCCGGCCGTACGGAAATCGATAAAGAACTCAACGTCGTTGAGCAGTTGATTCCGGGGCCCGCTGGCGAGCCCGATATACCTGTGCGAATTTACCATCCCAAGTGTCCATCGGGTCCACGCCCCGGTTTTGTGCTCTTTCACGGTGGCGCTTGGGTATTCGGCGGCCTGAACTCTGAACATATCCGCTGTCTGAAACTGGCGAAGGAAGCCGGAGCCGTGGTGGTTAACGTCGATTATCGGCTGGCACCGGAAAATCCCTTTCCAGCCGGAGTCGAGGATTGTTACGCTGCTTTGCAATGGACCGCCAATAACTCCGAGGCGCTGGGTATTGATAAAAACCGTATCGCCGTCGGAGGCGCCAGCGCGGGAGGCAATCTGTCGGCGGCGGTGGCGTTAATGGCCCGCGACAGAAGCGGGCCCGCCATCGCATACCAAATGTTGATGTATCCGGTAATCGACAACCTGATGGATTCCCCTTCCATGCGTCATGGAGAGGGTTTGCCTGTGTGGGACAAGGCTCTGATGCAGGGGGCATGGAAGTATTACCTTGGCACTGACGCTTTTACCGAGCATACGTCTCCTTACGCCGCCCCCGCCAGAGCCAATGATCTCGGTAACCTGCCCCCAGCCTACATATTAACGGCTGAACACGATCCCCTACGGGATGAAGCCATTATCTACGCCATGAGATTACTGCAGGCCGGAGTTTCCACGGAACTGCACCAAGTCCCCGCTACCGTGCATGGTTTTGATCTCTTTGGATGCGGTGGTGTGTCCGACAGGGCATTGGATTTGCAAGTCTCTGCATTCAATCGACAAATGGCACTCTGACCGAAACTTAGAGGTTAATATCATGCGGAAAACCGAAATAAACCTTGGGATCGACGATCAACAACGTCGCGAACAAAACATTGAATTGTTCAAGAAAGCGATTTATCACCTGGGTCGACAGGAATTTGACCTCTGCGTCTCTCATCTGTCCGAAGATGTTGTCTGCGAATGGCCTTATGTTCCCAGGCCTGATCTGCCGGACACGCTGGTCGGGCGAAACAACGTCAGGGCCATGTTTCAACAAATGGAAGACCTGGAATATGACCCCTACAACTACCAATTTGACGACATCCACGAGCTGCTTGACCCAAACACGCTAATCGCCGAGTATCATGCCGAGAGCCGTCACCGCCCAAGCGGTAAGCCCTATGCCAATCGATATATCAGTATTCTGAGATTCAATTCTGATCGGAAAATCTCTCTGTGGAGAGAGTACCTCAATCCATTGCCCGTTTACGACACACTGAACATTGAAATTTAGAGTATCTGTGTGGCTGGAGTCGTAGACCATCAATTACCAGTCACACAGAGTTTTTGTCAGTGGATACTCAACCTTATACTCCGAATCCACCATCGACGGGAATCAGTTGCCCGGTAGTATAGGCCGCATGATTTGAACCCAGAAATACGGCCATTCTCGCCACTTCTTCCGGTTGGCCAAAGCGGTTCAGCGGTAGCATGGCCTTCACTTTGCTCTGCCAGGCCTCATCAAACACACCCTCCTCCTGTAAGCGCAGGAAAATGCCTGTTTCAATAACCCCGATGGCGATGCTGTTTGCACGGATACCAAACTTGCCTTCTTCCTTGGCAATGCCTTTCATCAACTCTTCGATCGCCGCTTTGGGCGCCACGGACATGATATCCAGATCAGCAAATCGCTGCAGGGCTGCGGAGCTGATATGGACGTAGCTGCCGCCACCTCCCTCGCGCAAATGAGGCAGTGTCGCGTAAACAATATTGAATACACCTTCTGCATCGGCGCGCAGCACCTTCTTCCACAGTTCTGGCGTAACGTCACGAACCTGAATCTGGGGGATATCAAATCCCGTAGCGATAAACACCGAATGCAGACGGCCGTAGTCCCTCACCAGCCCTTCTACCGTGGTCTTGATACAGTCCAGGTTATCCATGTTCAGTTGAGCAATTTCGGCCTGTCCACCTTCCGCCACAATTTCAGCGGCCAGTTCTTCAGCTCTGGCGGAATTATTATTGTAGGTGAGAACCACCCTGACATTCACGTCGGCCAACTGTTTACAAATCACCCGGCCTACGCCGCCACTGCCGCCCACCACCAGCGCGACGCCGTCGGGGTACATTTCAGATTGATTGCTCATTGTTACTCCTTAGTCACTAAGCCGGGTGCATCACCCATTTGCAGTAAATTCATTTGGCCTTCTTCGGCATTCAGAAGAAGGTTGGACATCAAGGTGTACTTGGAGACTTTCATCTTCCATTCACCATTGATCTTTATATACTCATCCTCGTAGTAGCCGTGCATCATCTGCACCAGCTTTTTCTCCGTTTCCAACAATTGAAACCGCATACGCCAGCGTCCCGTCGCCGAATCAGGGCCAGTTATATTAATTTCCGGAGCCATTCCGTGATGCATGTCGATATGGCTGGTATGACATGCCAGCTCCTCAAACGTAGCGATAAATTTGTCCATGTCTCGATATTGGCCGATAAAACCGAAGTCGATCAGGAAATCCCGCTCGTCATAGCACGATCGCATATCGGCGGTGGATCGTACATCACAGGCGAACCACCAGCGGGCTTTCAGTTTTTTGATGGACTCAATATCTTCCAGCATCTGTATCTTGCGGGCTAATGTGCTTAATTCCGACACGAAGACTCCTTGACTTGCGTTGATAACTTTTAGAGACGGATTAAATCAGGCGCCGTATAAACAGAGGTCGGCGTCCGGGATTTGCTCGGACAGCAGCACATCGACACGGCGTTTATATTCCGGTTTGAATTCCGGATGCGTAAATATCCAGTAGCGACGCTCTTCAATGGCATCAAAGGTGATTTTGGCCAGTTCCTGGGGTGACATACCGTACGCCTTGAGCTGGCCATCCATCAGTTCGGCCATTTCTTTGCCATGCTCGCCAGCATCGCCATGTTCCAATGACTCTTGAAAGATGTTGCTCTGAACTGTGCCAGGACAAAGAACTGAAAAACCCAGGTTAGACTGCTTCTGGTATTCGTAGTGCAATGCTTCGGTGAAAGCCACCACCGCGGCCTTGGCCGCACCATAGCTGCTCATCGAATGCCAGCTCAGCAAACCACCGACCGAGGCGGTATTAACAATATGTGAGTAAGATTCGGAGGCAGACATTTGAGGTAAGAAAGCTCGGGTTCCATGCATCACACCCAAGGCATTAACCGACATGACTTTGCTGTAGGCTTCTGGCGCCGTGTCTTCGAGTCTCCCGGTCACCATGATACCGGCGTTATTGAACAGAAGATCGGCACCGCCAAACTCTTGCTCCACAAGCTTGGCCAGCCCCAATTGCTGTCGATAATCAGAAACATCCACTTGCTGGTGGATCACCCTGACGGCGTCGTTGACCAAACTGGCAGCCAGGTGCTCTAAGCCCTCCGAATCAACGTCCGCCAAAACCACATTCAATCCGCGGCGAACAGCCTCTATCGCCAATCCGGATCCAATTCCACTGGCCGCCCCAGTAATCACAGCCGTCTTGATGTTCATCAGATTTACGCTTCCGTCCTGCCTGTCTTTGTCACTGGAATCTATCGTCGGCCATTCGTCGGTTCATTACCTCGTCTGTTTAGATGAAGTTAATTGTTGTCCATGTTCTAGTATTGAGGCTTTCGCCATACTGGAGCTTCGACAGCACGATGATGCGAACCGATCAGAAACTATTGGCAGCGGTATGTGTTTTGGGACCGGCGCTGGTATCGTTGATTCCCATGGCTGCCGCCCCCACTCTGCCCGCACTTGCCAGCGAAATGAGTCGTTCCGGTGACGGGCAATTTTATGCGCAATTGGTCATGACGGTGCCGGCCATAGCGTTAATGCTCTTCTCCCCGGTTTCCGGTCTGTTTATCGAGAAGTATGGTGTTCGACGGGTGCTGCTGGCTTCACTTTTGACTTATGCGATATCAGGCTTTGCCGTCTTCTTCACCGAAGAGCATGTACACATCATCGCCCTTCGATTACTGCTCGGCGTGGCGGGTGGCGGGGTACTCACCGCTTGCCTGACATTAATTGGTGATCAGTTTAAGGGAGGATCGAGAGAACGGCTTCTGGGTTACGCGACTGCTTTGGCATCCATCTTTGCCGCACTGGCCATGGTGTTTGGCGGCGTACTGGTGGATCTCTGGGGGTGGAAAGCGCCATTCTCTCTGTATCTTATGGGGCTGCCGGTTTTCGTGGCCGCCTGGCGCTGTGCCGGGGAGAATGGAGGAAGGTTATCTGATAATGGCGTCGCCGAACCTGCGGTTGATGATCCAAACCACAGCCACCTGCCGCTGTTGTCGCTTTGGCCGTATTATCTGATGTTACTCCTACTGACGGTAGGCATGTTTTCACCCTCCATTCAGGGCCCCTTCGCCCTCGAGTCACGAGGATTGAGTAGCGCCTCTGACCGAGGCATGATTCTCGGTCTCACCTCGGTAATGGCCTTTTTCTCGGCCAGCGCCTATGGCCGCTTGCGAGATCGGCTAAGCGCGGAATCTATTCTGGTCATTGATTTCCTGTGTATGGGCATTGGATTTTTGACGTTTTCCCAGTCCACAACCATTGAGTCTATGGCCTTTGGCTGTGCCATTATCGGTGTCGGTGCCGGTATGTCCGAGCCGGCCATCGCCTCCATTGTGATCAAGAAGACGCCGGTTTACCTTCATGGCCTGGCAATGGGATTGATTGTCAGTGCGCTGAACGGTGGTCAGTTTTCCAACCCTTTACTCATGGACCCGCTGCGCCACTGGATTGAAATCGACGGTGCCTTCATGGTGTTGGCGTTGACGTTCATCACAATCGGGGCTGCCCGGATCTTTAGCAGCAGAGTTCGTTCATCAGAAATCGGCAAATACTCCCCAGAGCGCTATTAGAGAGATCGACATGAAAAATCCATTGGCCTTGAAACAAATCAACGACGCTAGAGGCACGCTTTCCCGGGAACAGATAGAGCGAAAAGTGCGTGACTTCCAAGCCTCATATGCCAACAAAGACTGGCAGACCAGGGCTGCGCTCTTATCGAATGATGTCGTGTTCGAGGACACCGTTGGCGTCCCACCACCTGCCATTGGCCGTGAAGCAGCCGCGGAGTATTTTCAATCCGTTATTGCCTATGGGATCAACGTCAACATGACGGCTGAAAAAATCATCGTCATGGGCAATGAGAGCTTTGTGCTGACACGAGCGATCTGGTGGAAAGACGGGGATGAGCCTGAACGCTTGCTACTGATTCAGAATTTTAAATTCAATGACGACGGTGAAATGTGCCACATCCGCATCGCCTACGATGAGGGGTGTTTGGAGTAAATTCACTACTTATTACATGATCCTGAGGAGGATGACATGACATACCCGAGAGAAGAAGTGATGGCCGCAGCTGAGCGACTGAAGCAGGCCTTTGTCGAAGCTGAGCAGCGCAATACCTGGTCCTGGATCGCTGACGAGCTGTATCACGAGGACGCGACCTATTACTGCCCCTACGGGGGCTGCATGCCGGTATTTGCCCGCAACCGGGACGAGATCCGGGCAACGCACTATGGTCGCGACATGGACGTAGGATCAGGATGGACGGGCTGGAGTTTTCCCATCACACATATTTCCGTCGATGGCGACCAGATTGTCACCCGCTGGGTCAACCGTGGGCCAGGCCAGCGCCCCGACGGCAGCTACTATGAAACCGAAGGTGTGAGTTTTATTACCTACGGCGGTAATGGAAAATTCTCCTCCCAGTATGACCTGTTCGATATCGGTCATCAAATGAAATTATGCGATGAACTTAAAGAAGCAGGGCTGCTAGACCCAACGCTGGAGGCAGAATGGGTAAAACCCATGAAACGTCGTATCATTGATTCGCAGGAGCAGGGGATCTCTCCCGCCGAGAAGGTATAGGTTCTATTGGGATTGCGTAAGGTGGATTACGCCGCTTCGCGGCTAATCCACTCTACAATCAGTAATATCCAATGCCGCCAGAAAACCGAAGGTCATCGCCGGACCCAGTGTGGAACCGGCACCGGGATACGCGGGGCCCGTCACCGAGGCAGCATTATTGCCAACCGCATACAGTCCCTTAATCACGTCACCACAATTATCGATCACTCGGGCCGTTTCATCCGTGGCCAATCCACCCTTGGTGCCAATATCCCCGGGATACACCGGCATGGCATAAAAAGGCGCTCTACCCAACGCCGCCAGATTAGGATTTGGCTTTACATTCTGGTCTCCATAGTAACGATCGTAAGCAGCCTCCCCCCGTCCGAAATCGCTGTCAACCCCGGTAGTGGCAAAGCCATTAAATCGCTCAATGGTGTTTTCAAGTGTTTTCGCATCCATTCCCGTTTGTTTCGCCAGACCGGCAATGCTCGATGATTTGCAGATCATTTTGCGCACCTCGCGGCGGTGCACCCAGTCTGGCAATACTGGCATCAGTGGCCCCATGGGGTATTTTTTCCGGAAGGTCGCGTCAAATACAATCCAGGAGGGAATCGTGCGCTTGTCCGGCTGATCCGCATCAATCATGGCCTTGGCCGCCACGTCATAGCTGCGTGCTTCGTTCATATAGCGTTCGCCCCGCTGGTTGACGATAATGCAACCCGGTAATGCCCGTTCGTAGAATAAGGGCCGACCACGGCTTTCTCCCGGCACCCTGACCGTTGGCGCCCACCAGGCGTGCTCCATGAGATCCGTGGCCGCGCCAATACGCATACCCGCCAGAATCGCATCACCGGTATTATTCACCTGGCCGCCAGACCACTCAGGCCGTCCCTCACCCGGCAGGTACTGATCGCGCATCGCCTGGTTTCTTTCGAATCCGCCCGCTCCCAACACCACACCCTTTCGTGCCCGAACGCGAATTCGTTGCCCCTCGCGGTTAACGATGGCCCCTGAAACAGCACCGTCATCTCCACGCACGAGATCCAGCAATGGTGACTGCAGCCACATTTCGCCGCCATATTGATTGAACGCACGCTTGAGATGCGCGGCAATGGCATTGCCAAACACAAGAAAGCGGCTGCGTTTAGAGCGTAACCGCTGTGGGACATCGCTGAAGTAGCGCCACAATACCTTAGCCATGGTGCTCATCCAGCCTGGGCCACGGGTTACCATTGGCGCCGCTTCCATCGTGGTCCAGGGAATGCACCCGAACAAGGCCGTACTGGGATGGCCCGGCAATAGCCGGGAAAAGTCTTCATCGCGCAATTGGGAAGCGTGCAAGGTATTGGTTTCGTGGGTACGATAACCGTGTTTACCACCCGGCAATTCCGCATGGTAGTCGGTATAGGGAATAGCGTTAAAACGCAGACCGGAAACAGACTCAATATGCCTGGCCATGTTTCTGGCGCCTTCGGTAAAGGCACGGATCTTGGCATCGTTTACCGTATCACCGGTCAAGGATTTGATGTATTGAAAGGCCTCTTTGGGACTGTCCTCCTGACCCTGAGCCTGTGCGGAATCACTGGCGGGAATCCAGACACCACCGCCGCAGGTGGCTGAACTGCCACCGTAGTGTTCTCCCTTTTCGATCATTAACGTTGTTGCGCCCCGTTGAGCGGCAGTGACAGCGGCAACCATGGCGCCCGCCCCGGTCCCAACAACGAGTACGTCTACCTCATGGTCCCAATGACCATTGGATGTATTCATGGGCTGCGATTCTCCAGTTTCACAATTTTGCTGGTTGGTACGGGATGATGTGAGGCACGAACCCAACGCAATAACACAAAACCCTCGTCGTGCCCTTCCGTTGGTAGCCAATTACCGAAACCAGGATCAGTTTTTGCAATGACGATGGTCGCAGTGCCATCGCGGTTGAGTGTTACTGAGTGCTTATTTACCCAGATGTTGTGGTAGCGATAATCCAGCGATTCCATCCACCAGTTGTTGATCTGAATATTCCAGTGTTCACACTCTGGCACTGGCGTATCGATAACCAGCGCTTCGCCGGGTTTGAGCCGCCAATAGCCATGCACATAAAAAATTTGAGGATCGCCACCGGCCCTGATAAACATGTCCTGCCCCCAATCCTTCAGTTGGTTGGGGCTTTGCATAAACGTTTCAGCCCAGCCAGCGAACAAGGCAGAGGAGTGAACCACAAAGTCCGCTGCCGCCATCAATCGATTGGCTAGCACGGTCGGGTCCGCTGGTGGTGGTACCGAAGGACCGTCACTGATGCGTTCGATTCCTATGGTGGCTGGCGTTTCACGTCTGCGGTCCAGAAAAGTCTGACGAAGATGTAACATCGAAGAATCCTCCGCCAGGGGCAGCCAGGGCTGATTATCTTCTGGTTTGGTGACACTGACGATGATGTTAAAGTTGCCGTGTTTATCGGGACAGAATTGTTCACCAACCAGCTCACCGGTAGATGGCATAGTCCCATCAATGGCATAGCGATTGGCCTTGGATCCAATGCTCAGATAGGAGACCGAGCCAATATTTCCCCGCAAGCGATATTGATGCTTACCGGATATGGTGGCTGAGAGATAAAGGTTATCCGGGTTGTCGCCACCTAACTTGGCGGTTTCGTGACTCGGTTGGTAGAACGACGGAAACTCCGGATCACCACTTTCCAGATAGATCTCCAGTCCCAGGCGAATCAGTCTGCTGAGGTAACGGCTGCCTTCTGCCTGATCAAAGTCAGATGTCGGAGCACCGGGATGTCTTAAGGTAGCTGTCGCCTCGGACAAACGCTTACAGAATTTTTGCCACAGCTGTCCGTCGCAAACAGCAGCGTCATCAGTGTTCAGTGCCACAGGCTCAGTCCTTTAATTCGTCCGGGTTGGGGTAAAGCAGCACCTTGATGGCTTCAGGCCCGCCTTGGGTCACAAAAGCCCGGTCAACCTCATCGAGATCAAAGCAATGGGAAATAAGGGAGCGGCGATCCACCTTACCCTGTGCCATCATATCCAGTGCCTGGCCAAGTTCTTCTGCGGCATAGCCTTCGGAGCCCATAATGGTAATCTCTTTTTCAATGGTCGGCATAAAATCCACATCGAACCGCCCCTCATAGGCACCAAAGCAAACGATGCGGCCCACACCGCCACCCTTAAGCATATAGAGGGCGTTTTGCAGAGGCGTGTTGCCCTGCATGCTCTTGATGTAGCCGGCGCAGTCGATCACGGCATCCACCGCCGGTGGGTTAATCGAGGGCCATTGCAGCGGTGCCGAACCACAGTGCTGCCGGACCTTTTCAATGACATCACCCTCGCTCGCATTCACAGTGACCGCTCCCAGCTCCCGGGCCTTGTCGAGGCGACGCTCGGACACATCAATCACGACAACCTTGCCCAGCTTTACATCCGCGGCGAACAGTGCCTGAACGACACCCAATCCAATAATACCCGCGCCGTAAACCACGATGTTTTCGCCTGACTTCGGATTGACTTTGCGTACCATCTGCAAGCCATCGGCCAGGGGTTCTGTCGTTGCCGCTTCCTGAAACGACACGCCATCAGGCATCTTCGCCAATTGGAAGGGATTATTGGGCACCGGTACATATTGTGCGAATCCACCCATACCCACACCCACTACTCGTTCACCCAACTCGAAGCCTTCCACTTCGGATCCCATTTCAACGATAACGCCGCTGAATTCGTGCCCCGGGATTTCTTTTCCACAACTGGTTTTTCGATTCAGCACATGGCGGTGGGCTTCGGTGCGATACATATGCATATCTGATCCACAGATGCCACAGGCCATCACCTTAACCAGGACTTCGTCTGAGCGGATCTGTGGGTATTCAACATTATCTTCGGTGACAATGTGAAGTGGATCCTTAAAAACCGCGGCTTTCATACCTTGCTCCTGTGCAGAATCATATATAGGCCACCTTGTCACCATGCCACTTGTAAATCAGATCAGCATGAGGCGCTTGATAGGCGGCGGTTTCCCGATCCATCAGAATTTGCACCAGTGCCGGCTTGCCGCTTTCAAAGGCCCGTTGCATCGCCGGTTGAATCTGTTCGGTACGTTCACAAAACTCACCGTGGCCGCCCATTTCTTCAACCATTTTGTCTAATCTGATAAACTGGTGATCAACCTCAAAAGTGCGACCAAAGCGGTGTTGATAATACGGAACCTCCAGTGCCCAACCCTGATCGTAGGCAACCACCACCACGATCGGCAGCTGGTAACGTACAGCCGTTTCAAATTCCATGGGGTAAAAACCGAAGGCACCATCACCGGTAAAAAGACACACGCGTTTATCTGGATGCGCTAATTGAGCGCCGATGGCATAGGGCACTCCCACTCCCAGCATTCCCATTTTCAAGGTAGCCAGGAAGTCACTGTGCTGGTTGTGTAGATAGCGTTGTTGCCAGAGAAAAGTAGCACCACCATCGCTGACCACGACGGAATCATTGGGCAACGCCTTTTGCGCTTCCAGTATCAGGCGACCTGGATGCACGGGTTCCATTTCTATTGCCGCATCGGAAAAAGCATTAATCGCCTCAAGGCGCTGCTCTCGCCATGCAGACATTTCACTGGGCTCAGCACGGCGCTGACGCCTTTGCAACGACTGAATCAGCAATGGCAGAACCTCAAGGAGATCTCCGGTCAGGGCAATATCCAGCGGCCGATTGCGCCCGGCAATATAGGGGTCTTTTTCAACTTGAATCCAGGTTTGATCGTCGCCAAAAAATGGACCAAATCCCTGCTGTTCCCGCCAGTAGAGATTGTCTCCGAACATCAACTTTTCGCCAATGGACGAGCCAAGCATCAACAACAGATCCGCCTGCTGCGTGGCTTCGAGTCCGGGGCCATAGCCAAAATCCAGAACCTGTGGGTGGTTATCCGGAAAAGTGCCTCTTCCGCCGTAGGTGCGAATCACCGGGCATTGCAGCAAATCAGCCAACTGTTGCACCAGTTTGTGCGCGCGCGCATTTCTGACACCGGCCCCCGGCATCAATACCGGCAGGCGAGCTTCGATCAAGCGGTCCGCCACCTGCTCAATAGTCTCAACTGACGGCATCAGCCGAGCGGGTCGATAACGCTCTGGTGACACCAGAGGTTCGAAGTCGTACTCTTCACGCAACATATCGAACGGCAGTCCCAGGTATACCGGACCGGGACGTCCGATTTTCATTTGCCGAAAAGCCTCCCGGAAGAGTTCATCCACCTGTTCGGGCCGCTCGAGTATTGCCGCCAGCTTGGTGACCGGCTTTACCATATCGAGCAGATTGGGGCACTGGAACTGTGAACTGCGCACAGAGCTTCGGGCTACAAGCCCCCGTTCTGAACCCAAGTAGAGAATCGGTAGTCCTTCAGCTTCGGAATGGACAATGGCTGGCAGCAGATTGCTGGCACCTGGCCCGCAGTTGCCCCCCGTTACCGCAATATTGCCGGTGGATTGGGCATGGGCTTCGGCCATATAAGCACAGGCGGTCTCATGGTGACCGGCAATAATTTTGCCACCCTGTTCTACAAGGCGGTTGTGAATATCACCGAAGGTCACCTCCGGCAAGGTAAACATGGTGTCTACACCTTCGAGCATCAACAAGTCCGCAATGCGGCTTCCCAGTGTTTGTCGTATGGTCATGGATTTTGTCCTGATCTATGTCTATTCGAATGCGATACATTTAGCTTAGTGCGGCATAAAATCACCACCGTTCACGTCCAGGCTGGCGCCGGTGACAACCGATGACAAATCGGAGGCAAAGAACAAGGCGGCTTTGGCACATTCATCGTCGGTGGGAATACGTCCCAGGGGAATCTGGCGGATAACCTCTGCCTTAACCGTCTCCAGATCAACTCCCCGCTGTTGAGCTTCACCACGCATATATTCCTCGACGCTGGTGCCCCACATCCACCCCAGATACACCGAATTAACCCGGATATTATCCGCCCCAAGCTCCAGAGCCAGATGCGCCGATGCACTGGCCAGAGCCGCTTTAGAGGCCGCATAACCACCGTTGAACAGCATGGGTTTGTGTACCGCCATGGTGTTGACCATAACGATACTGCCACCGCCGTGAGCTCTCATATGGGGCACCACTGCCTGAGTCAGCTGCAACGTTCCAAACAAGTTGACCTGCATGGGCCTCTGCCAGGAGTCCAGATCAGCTCGGTCCACGCTTGAAAAGCTACCGGGGTCGTAGGCGCTGTTAATAAGTGCATCAATACGACCAAAATGGGAAACCGCGTGATCTGCCAGTGCATCGCAGACCCCACGATCGGTTATATCCGCAGGATGTTTAAGAATACTTTGACTGGAGAAACCCTTGTCGACGGCGGATTCTTCAAAATGGATCAGACGGTCTGTGTTACGTGAAGCCAACACCACCGACGCCCCCTGTTCCAGCGCGGCCAGCGCCAGCTTGCTGCCCAGGCCCGGACCAATCCCGGTGATCATTACCACCTTGCCCTTCAAGATCATGCTGTTGTTTACCCCTCACCTGTGTTGATAGATAAAAGCTACCACAGCGCACAGCGGGGGGATTCATGCGATCAAATGAGGTTTGCTGGCAGGCCTCTCACGTAGCATTAACCGTGATTATTCAGAGAGTGAAGTGTTGATGAAGGAAACAGAAAATACGCCGCATCAAGGTCACCAGGATTTCCTGGGGTGGCGCATGGTGGCAATGGGGTTTTTGTGTCAAAACCTGGTATTGGGCGCGACCTACGGGACATACAGTTTACTGATCAACCCGTTGACCGAGACCTTTTCGACGCCACGATCACTGAGTTCCTCCGGCATAGCGCTTATCACCTTAATGATGGGCGTTGCTGCACCCTGGATCGGTAAAGCCATGGATCGCTTCTCCATCCGCTCAATCATCACCATCGGTGCGCTGTTGACGGGTCTGGGATTATTAGGCGCAGCCCAGGCCCGCAATCTAACGCTATTTCTATTGGCTTATACGCTCCTGGTAGGCATGGGGGCCGCGATGATGGGGCCACTGGCAGCTGCCACCTTGGCCAATAACTGGTTTCAGAAAAAGCGCGGCCTGGCCATGGGCATCGTATCAATACCTCTGTTGCCCGCCCTGATGCCTCTTATGTTTAGTCAGGGATTGGAAGTCTTCGGTTGGCGCCACTCGCTGATGGGTACGGCGTTGTTATTTTTCCTGGTGCTGCCGCTGCTGACCATGATCGTCAGCCGCCCTTCGGACGTTGGTCAACGTCCCTATGGATCAGCGAAAGTCGACCATTCCAGCCCTTGCGCCCTAACGCAAGACTGCCACCGCTGGACCACACTGATGTTGCTGAAAAATTTGAAATTCTTCAGTTGCACGGTGTTCGCAGGACTGATCACTGCCGGATCGATTGTGATCGTCACCCATATCGTTCCCTACGCCACGGACTATGGCATTAGTGCGGGCAATGCGTCGTTGCTGTTAGCTTGCAATGGTGTCTTCTCGATGGTTGGTGCGCTTTCAATCGGCTGGATCTCGGACCGTTTTGGCGCCGGCAAAGCACTGGGGATCAGCGCCCTCATTCAGGCCGTGCTCTGGTGTGTACTGCTGACGCAGCCTCCCTTTCCACTACTGCTGCTGGCCGTGATGGGTATCGGTTTTTCCGCTGGAGGCTGTGTGCCGGCATTTAATAACTTGCTGGCTCACACCTTTGGCGCGCCCTCCTTTGGCACAGTGTTGGGATTGGCCTCGGTGGTGCTGTTACCAATGAATTTTGGTGCTCCGGTATTTGCCGGCGTCATGTTCGATATGTTTGGCAGCTATGAATGGGCGCTTCGTATCCATATTGCGATGTTTTTTGCCGCTGCGATTTTCTTCGTTTTTGTCTGTCACCGAATTTCTCTGCGCTCCCCCACAAAGTCTACCGTAGGTTTCGCACTATGAACCAACCCCATAGCACTGCAGTCATCGTAACGGGCGCTGCCTCCGGCATTGGTCGCGCATGCGCAGAGCTCCTGGCCGCCGCGGCAAGACCCGTAGCGCTATGGGACCTGAACACAAAAGCCGCCCGGAGAATAGCAGCAGAAATACGGGAACAATATGGCGTCGATACCTGTGCATTGGGCATCGATATATCACACACGAGAGAATTTCCACAGGCAGTTGAGGCCAGCCACCGTTCACTGGGCTCCATCGGTGGACTGATCCACGCCGCCGGGATCTCCCACGAAAGTCCTGTCGATACCATGACGGAAGAAGACTGGGACCATGTTCAGGCCATTAACTTACGCAGTTATCCGTTTTTGATCCAGGCCCTGTTGCCGCAGCTCAAACGCCAGGTCGATTCCGCCATTGTGGGAATTGCCTCTATAAACGCGATCATGGGCAATGGTCGTATACCCGCCTACTCGGTGTCCAAAGCCGGGGTGATGGCGTTAACGCGCTCACTTTCGGACAGCTTGGGAGAACAGGGCATTCGCATTAACGCAATTTGCCCCGGTTATATTCGAACGCCTATGTCTCAAGCGGCCTTTGATCAGTCACCTGGTTTGGAGCAGCAATTGCAATCTCAAACGTTTTTAAACCGAATTGGTACACCTGAAGAGATTGCCAGGGTTGCCCGGTTTTTGCTGTCTACCGAATCCAGCTATATCACGGGTCAGTCGATTGTCGTCGATGCCGGTGCAACCCTTTCTCAATTATAAGGACCGACAAGTGTCGACCTATGGAGTTATGTCGTAACGCCCGTGCGCGCTTAGATCACCAAACAAGTCGTTACTGATACGACGCTCGATAAAGTGCCACTCACCATCGACTTTTTGGAATCGATCGTGATAGTCGCCTGTGATGATAGGTTGGAGAGGCAAGACCTTGGTTTGCTGGAATACAACGACAGTACTACTTGCCGTAGCTTCCTCAGATCCGTCTGGTTCAAGGATCAGGTTAGCAATAATATGCCTGGTCCGAGGAATGCCCTCATAAAGTTGAAGAAAGTCTCTAAACATACCGTTGATTGTCTCAGGATCACAATCAACCGGGTTTTCAATCCCCTCGAAATATACCTTGGCCCTGGCAAACAGTTTTCCCAACTCCTCCAAATCACCAGAGTCCAGGTGCTTGGGGTAACGATGTATCAGATTCTGGATTTGGATATAATCTTCTGTCGTGAGCATGATTTGATGTCCATTGTGTGATTTAGTCGTGCCTGAGGGCGCTAGATGTCCAGGCCAACTTGATGCCCGCCATGCATAGCCCCTTCGATATAGCCCACTTGACTGCAGTCCCCAACCAGCTCCACCTCAAAGCCACGTGCGCGAATCGAATTCGCCAGTTTGTGATTATGCACGGTGCCTGAGGTCACAATGACGTGATCGGCGGCAATCGTCCGCTCTTGATTTCGCTCATTCAGGTAAGTCAGCGTGCGAGTCGCAATTTTTGTTAAACGTGCTTTGGACAAGAAACTGACCCCGTGCCTTCGGCAGTCGGCCAGATTGCGCCAGCGCCGTACCACCGGCGTCTCTCTGCCAAATCGATCACTCTCCTCAAGAATGGTGACCTGTCTGCCACGTTCGGCCAGATACTCAGCCAGTTCCAACGCCACCAGGCCACCGCCTACCAGAACCACCCGTTTTCCCAGGGGCAACCAGAGCTTACTGAGTTCTCGCATCATAGCCGGGTAAGCGGTAATACCCGTCAGGCGGCCCGCGGTTAACATCCACTGATCGATGTTCGAGAACTTGCCCTTTAAACCTTCAGCATTGTCTCCGGTAATCATATCCCGCATGTCATCACCACTGAGTACGTGGGGTAAATCGATTCCCGGCACCTGAGGCATCTCTCGGCCAGCACCAACCGCGACAACGACTTTAGCTGGTCTCTGAGCCTGAACGAATTCGACGGTTGCTGTAACCCCCAGATGAATATCAACCGGCAACTGCCGTAACTGATGCTCTAAATATTTCACCAACTTGCTGTTGGGCGGGTAGGAAACGCCTGAGAAGAACACCGTGCCTCCCAAACGCCGGGATTTTTCCACCAACGTCACTTGATGCCCACGCAGTGCAGCCACTCGTGCCGCCTCCATTCCCCCCGGGCCACCACCAATCACCAAGACCTTTTTGGGTTGGTCAGTGGCGATTAATTGGCGTTGATTTTCGTAACCCGTGGTGGCGTTGACCGCGCAGCGGATATGGCTGCGTTTAAAGATACTGCTGATGCAGGTATAACAGAGAATACAAGGGCGAATGTCTTCCATCCGACCCTGCTTGACCTTGTTCGGTAACTCGGGATCGGCCAGTAGCTTGCGTCCCATGGTCACAAAATCGATTTTCCCTTGTGCAATAAGTCTGTCACCCACCTCAGGTTCAATACGCCCCGGCATGATAACCGGCACATCAACGACATTCTTTATCGCAGACGCATAGGGTAAAAACCCGGCTGGCGTGTGCGTAGCATGCCCTTCGGTATAACAGGTTCCTTTATGGTGATCACCATCGGCACTGCAATGGACGGCATCTGCCCCGGCCTCAACGGCTAGCCGTGCCGCTACCTGGGCGTCTTCATTGGTAATGCCGCCTTCGGCGAATTGATTGGAATCCAACCGAAACCAGATCGGAAAATCCTTGCCAACCCGCTCGCGGACGCGCTTTATGACTTCCACCAACAGACGGGCTCGGTTTTCAATGCAGCCACCATACTGATCGGTGCGGGCATTGACCTGTGGGCTCAGGAAGGTGGAAATCAAGTAACCATGACCGGCATGTATTTCGGCACCGTCGAAACCAATTCGCTTGGCTCGAACTGCTGCATCGGCATAGAGATCAACAACCCTCGCAATATCCTCGTTATCGGCTTCCTTGTAGTGGAGTTTGAACGTATCCACCAGGCAAGGCTCACTGATAATGGCCATTTCCTCGTGGGTAAAATAAGGCGACAATTCATCAGCGCCACCCTCCTCGGGCACAGAAGGACACAGCAGCGCCTCCCCGCGGCAAGAATCGTTCTGAGCCATGAGTCCGCCGTGATGCAGCTGGACCGCCGCTTTGCATCCATGAGCGTGTACCCGACCCACCAGCTTTTTTAGACCGGGAATATACTTATCGTCCGAAATCGCAATATGCCGCCAGTTGGCCGAGCCCTCGGGCCAGCCAACGCTGACTGAACCCATAATAACCATGGCGGCCCCACCGGCGGCCCGTGCTTCGTAGTAAGCCTGAGTCTGCTCGCCGCAGAAGCCACCTTCTTCGGCGGTATTGGAACCCATGGGTGTCATGATAATGCGATTGCGCAACTCAAGGCTGCCAATCTTTCCCGGCGCCATCAGGTGATTCAGTTTCTTGGACATAGACGTTTCTAAAGCGCGGTCTGACCGCCATCAATGGAGAGTGTGGAACCGTTAATAAAGCGAGCTTCGTCCGATCCCACATAGGCGACCAGACCCGCTATTTCCTCAGGGGTGGACAGATCAACCCCCGGCAGTGGCAGCATCCGATTGACCAGGGCTTGATCGGCATCCTCGGGGAAACTGTAGTTGTCGTAAATCGGCGTCAATACGCCACCGGGACAGACGGCATTCGCGCGAAGACCGCGACTGCCAAACTCGGCTGCCACGGACTTAGTAAACCCGATCACACCCGCCTTTACTGCACAGTAAGCCGAGTTATAGGGTTGCCCTTGAAGTCCGGAAGCCGAGGCCATATTCACCACATTACCCCTGCTTTCCAAAAGCAAAGGCAAAGCCGCCTGGGTAATCACAAACACGCTAGTCAGGTTGATACTGAGCATCAGCTCCCATTGCTTTTGAGTCATCGCCTCCAGTCGCCAGGCCCCGGCAATGCCCGCAATATTGCAAAGCAGATCCAGTCGGCCAAACCGCTGCTCAGCGTTCGTTACCATGGCGCGGCAGGAGTCTGCGTCCGTTGCATCAAAGCGCACACACTCAGTTTCGATACCACTCAACTCCTCTGCCACTGCAGTCAGGGCGTCGAGATTAATATCCGCAAGCACCAACCGAGCGCCCTCGCTGGCCAACCGCATCGCCGTAGCCTTGCCAATGCCGGAAGCGGCGCCCGTTACCAGTGCTACTTTTTCGTTGTATCGTTTGCTCACTCGCTGAGTTTCCTCCTGTTCAAAGTTAGTCGATAATGGAATAGCCGCCATCGGCCACCAGCGTATGCCCACACACAAAGGCTGCGGCCGGGCTGCAGAGCAGCATCACTGCGCCTGCAATGTCTTTAGGGGTTCCCCAGCGCCCCATGGGCGTCTTGCTGATTACGCTCTGACTGATCTCATCGTTTTTGACATACATATCAGTCATGGGAGTTGCAATGGAACCTGCGGCGACGGCATTGACTCGAACACCTTCAGCGGCCCAAAGGGCAGTAAAAGTCTTCGTCATTTGCACAATGCCGGCTTTCGCGGCTCCGTAGCCGGGGAAATAAGGACTGCCAAAAAATGACATCATGGAGGCAATATTGATGACACTGGCACCACCGGGAAATTGACTGCGCTTTAAGGTTGCTTCGCATGCGCAGGTCAGTCTATGCACTGAGGTCAGATTAACCAACAGCTCCTTTTCGAAGGCATCTGATCCATAGGTCGCTCCTGCATTGTTAACCAGTACGTCCAGTTCCCTCAGGGATTTACCGAGTCTCTCGACCGAATCCAAATCGGTAAGATTCAACTGCCGGTAATGAAATCCCCTGAGATCGTTGTCATAGTCCTGAGGGCTTTTTCGCGTACCAGTGATCGTCACACAAGCCCCCGCCTCCACAAAGGCGGTCGCGATGGCCAGACCAATTCCGCTTGTTCCGCCGGTCACCAGGACCTGAATACCGCAAAAATCGAAGCGGATACGTGGCCAATTCAGTGATGCTTGCTGAGTATCCATATCAGGCATAACGCTCCCGTAGCTCCCTTTTCAATACCTTGCCTGCGGTATTTACCGGAAGCTCGTCTGTAGAAATATACTTCTTCGGTAATTTGTAAGGAGCCAGGCGAGTACGAAGGTGGTCGTTCAATTCTTCAGTGTTCAACTCGTGTCCTTCCATCGGTACCACCACCGCACAAATGGCTTCGATCCACTTGTCATCCGCAATGCCGATCACTGCTACCTGAGAGACGCTGGGATGGCCATACAGTGCCTCTTCGACCTCGCGACTCGACACCACGACTCCACCAGTGTTGATGACGTCCTTCTTTCGATCTGCGATATAGATATAACCATCGTCATCGATGTAACCCATATCGCCTGAATGGAACCAGCCACCCGCGAAGGCCTCTTCCGTTGCTTCGGGCTTTTGCCAGTAACCGGCAAGCAATTGAGGGGAGCGGTGAACAATTTCCCCAACTTCACCTGGCGCCATGTCCTCAAGCTCCTCGTTAACAATTCGCGTTTGCACATTGATGACGGGCAACCCCACCGAGGTGGGCTTGTGAACATGCCCCGCAGGCGGTAACACTGTCGCCAGGGGAGCAATTTCCGTTTGTCCATAGCAGTTGTAGAACCCCACTGCAGGCAGTAACTCCTTCATCCCGTTCAGGATTTCTTCCGGCATGATGGAAGCACCGTAATAGGCCTTGCGCAGCGAGCGGATGACTGATCCCGAAGTGGATTTATGTCTCAATAACCCGGTCCAGACAGTGGGCGGGGCGAAGAACGAATTCAATTGCTCGGCTTCGATCAGCGCCAGACAGCCCTCGATCTCCGGAGATTGCAGTATGAAGTTACTGGCACCGACCAATAGGCTCGGCATGCTGAATGTGTGCATCTGGGCACAGTGGTACAGTGGTAGCGCTGCCAGCAGGCGATCATCCTCTTTGAGATCCAGAGCAATGATACAACTATAATATTGACTCATCAGCGAGCGATGGGTATGCATAACGCCTTTTGGCGCTGCGGTTGTACCTGAGGTATAAATGATTTGGGCCAGCTCATCATCCGCAGGCGCTGTCCGCTGGACCTCTCCCATCCTCTCGTCTAGAGCCCAGTTCAACACGTCCAAATTCCCGGACCCGCAAAGCGAGCCCACGAATTGCGGTCGCTTATGAGGCTCCAGATCATCAACAGTACCCGTCTGTTTCAAATCGTGAAACAGCGCAGTGGCGCCTGCATCCTCAACAATATAGGCCAATTCCGGCGACGTTAGCGCGTAGTTTAGGGGTACATGAACAATGCCTTGACGGGCACAGGCCAACCATAACAACAGGTAGGCATCTGAGTTTTGAGCAAAAGCGACCAGTCTCTGGCCTGGTTGTATCCCAAGTTGCGTCAGACCAGCGGCGACCCGCTCTACCGCCCGGCAGATCTCTCGAAAGCTCCATTGCCGCTGTTCAAACACCAGGGCCAGCTTGTCTCCATAGCGACGAGAGGATCGCTCAAAAGCGCAATAGACGCTATTTTCGCTTATCGAATGATGGTCAGCGTTCACGCTTGGCTCCAATATTTAGAAATCAGCGTTTATCATAGAGCTCGAGCGATACCGGCGACTCACCTGATCAGGTGAATTCTCTCCATTCAGTGGACTAAATATGTATATACAAACGACTGTGAATCAGCGTTTATCTAAGCTACACTTTCGTCAATAACACCAAAAGATCCCATTTCACGATAATTACGCTGATGTCTGAATTGAATATCTCTATCGCCCAATATGCTCAATTAGTCGAATTGGTCTATGAAGGCGTTGAGGAGGAAGCACCCTGGTCAAGCTTTTTGAAGCAGTTGGCCATCGCCACCCATTCCCTTGATGCCTCATTGATCTTTAGTGTGATTAAGCCGGAGCCGGATTACTACCTGCTGACCAGTGATGAAAAGTTCAATATGAGGTCGGACAACGCCACCAAACAGCTGCTCTCGCTTAGTGAGTTGCTGCACACGTTTCAACCCAAAGCAACCACGCTGAAAGATTCCATCGATGAAGAAAAATTTTACCAAAGTGAACTGTATCAACGTCACTTAAAACCCATTGATGTCAAATATATGATCGGGCAGGATATTGTCTTTGAGGACTCCCTTAGAGCGAAGCTCTCAGCAGAGAGAACTAGTGATAAAGCGGACTATGATGATGCCGATAAGGCGCTGTTTGAAATACTCATCCCGCACCTGAGACGTGCAATCCATTTGCGAGAAAAACTGCTGCAAAACAACCGCCTGAGAGAGGTTGCCAGCGCCACGCTCAGCAAGGCCTCCATTGGCTCCATAATGCTAAACGCCAATGGTGAGGTAATTTCAACTAATCAAATGGCTGAAGTTATTCTGGCCGACAAGCGCGGTTTGGCCCTTGTCAATGGCCGCCTTAAAGCAACCAGCAGCAAGTACAATTCGCAACTGAAGGCGTTGATAGAAGAAGCCATCCGCAACGCCGTGAGTGGAGAGTCTTACCAAGGTGGCTCGGGATTCAGCATAGAGAACTTGCCGGGTGAACCAGTGCTGGAAATGGTGATTAAACCCATCACCAAAAACTGTTACGATGGCACTAACTTGGACCCCGCTGTGGCTATCTACATCAATGACTTCCAAGACAACAATCTTGAAATCGAGGTCGACACACTCCGCAAGATCTATGGTATGACTCGCTGCGAAGCTCAGGTGAGTATTCAATTGGCAGATGGAAAATCTCAGGCGCAAGCGGCTGAAGAACTGAATGTTAGTATCAATACCGTCAAGACACATTTGAGAGGTATCTACGAGAAGCTGGGGGTCAATAACCAATCCCAGGTGGTCGCCATCATCAACCGGAGCAGTGCAAGACTCCTGTAGCTTGGCTTCATTCGATCAAATGAAGCCGTCCAGTCGGGCAATTTGCTACTCTAGGCCACAAACGGTGGGTTTAAGAGCAAAATGCCAGTGTGTCTCAACTCCAATTTGCTATCGAATTTAATTCTGTCGCTGTATGGCTCCGCAACCTCCTCGGATCAAGGGAAAGACTTCCTGACCCGTCTCAAGCGGGGACTCAATCTTAAGCAAGCGGCGTTGATTATCCGACCGCCCACAATGGACGACTCGGGTTTAATATACGTCAGTGGCGACCAGACAGATGCACCTGTACATGACAGCGACGACTCCTGCGCTACGCTTTACATGCAGGATCCGCTCTACGGTATTGCCCAGAACAGACTCGTGACCATTGATGACATGATTCCCCGAAATCAGCTGCTTAGCAGTGAATATTTTCGCAAAACCTTGTCACCACTGGATATCCATTATCTCTGTGGCTTTGACTGCGCTTATCAACAAGATTCAATCATCTCTATTCGTTTTGTCAGAAGCGAGCAGCAAGGGCTATTCAACCAAAGAGAAAAGGCGTTTTTGAGCCTTCTGATTCCACATATGCAACAATCGCTGTCCTTGGGGCTGGATATCCGCGGACTTCGCTCCCAACGACAAATCTACTCTGACGCCATGAGCGGCCGCTCGCTGGGTGTTTTAACGCTGGATCGTTTTGGTCGAATTCTTCAGAGCAACGCCTCTGCCAAAGACATTCTTCGAGCCGCCGATGGTATTTCCGAAGTTAATCGGTATCTGAGGGCCGACAACGCTGACATACATCAAACCCTTTCGGACAACATTCGAAGCTGTATTGACTTGGTACTCCGTCAGAAACAGAAATCATCAAAGTCTGAATTCAGAGCTTTGTCGGTTCCCCGGTTATCCGGGATGAGCAATTATCAATTGATCGTCAGACCTCTTGATGTTGATTTGATTGACTGCTCGGATGTCACGCCATTTGCTTCTGTTTGGATTCAAGACCCCACTTGTAACCGCGACATTTCGGTTCGCACACTGATGGAGTTTTACTCATTAACAATTTCGGAAGCAACGATATCAATCCTCTTTTCCGAAGGTAACACGACGGAAGAGGTTGCGAACCAATTAGGCGTAACCCGCAATACTATCCGTGCACACCTGAGAACGATTTACGCAAAAACCGGAGTCACACAGCAGTCAAAGCTGGTTGCTCTGGTTTTGACGAGTCTGGCATCAACCATTTGATTTTGCCTATGCTCCTGATTGCGCCCCTGAAAGCCGAGAGCGGGAATTTCTACTGGACAGAATGATGATCAAATACACTCTACGCCATCTGGAGGTTTTCCTGGCCGTCGCCAGAGAACAGAGCATCAGCCGTGCAGCAGAGCAGCTTTGCATGTCTCAATCTGCCGTGAGCGCCGCGCTGCAAGAGTTCGAAAACCGCTATGACATGCTGCTGTTCGACCGCTCCGCCAAACGTTTGAGACTCAACAGCCTCGGCGCCACGATTCGCGCCAAGGCCGAACAGTTACTGTCCAACGCCCAGGACTTTGATAGCGAGTTAAGGCAACATGAGGAACTGGAACCCCTGAAAGTAGGCGCCAGCCTCACCATCGCCAATTACCTAGCGTCTGAATACCTCGCTGATTACCTGCACCGACACCCCAGATCGGAAGTCGAAGTAGCCGCTGCCAATTCGCCGGAGATCGCCAGGAAGGTGCTGAACTTTGAGATAGACGTTGGCCTGATCGAGGCCGAAATGCACCACAATGACCTCGCTCAGACTCCCTGGCGTAAGGACAAGATGGTGGTCTTCAGCCGTCCTGATCACCCGCTATCCACCAAGCGGCAACTGACCGACAAGGACATCCTGAACTGCCAGTGGATCCTGCGAGAACCGGGCACCGCCCATCGCAAAACCTTTGACGAGGCCATGCACGGGCTGCTGGTGGATTTGGATATCCGGCTGCAATTACCGCAGAACGAGGCCATCAAGAACGCTGTTAAGGCAGGCCTGGGCATCGGCTGTCTGTCTCAGCTGGCAGTGGCCGATGATCTCGAACGGGGATCTTTAGTTGAACTCACCCTAAAAAAAAGGCCAATGAACCGGCTTTTCTATATCGTCACCCATAAACATGCCGCCTCCAGCCGAGCCGTAGAACGCTGGATGAATTTGTGCAAGGATCACTGCAACTAACGGTTGACCAACGATGATTAAGGACTTTGGACGTCCGTTTATCGCTTCCGAATTAGTCGCACTGTATTGGCGCAGATTATCATCTGATTGAACCCCGTTTGCTATTTGTTGTCTCCAGTACCGAGATGTATCTCATTGGTATACCCGTAAAGCTGTGTTGTCATGGAAATTTTCTACAGGGATGCGATGAGTAGAGACGAACCATAGCACCGTATTGAAATGAGTCGAATTAAATGAGTATCAGGTAGCAGCGGATAAGAAAGATGTAAGACTCATGTTGTTTCAGCCTATCACGGCAACGGTATATTAGAATGATTACTATGCATGTAGACGATGTAAACTCTTTGCCCACATATGTCCCACCAGGAGTGTCTTGAATAGTTAGTGCTCCTCTAATTTCTCCCGATGTAACAGTGGTCGGTGGTCCCGGAAGAGATCAACTTCAGAAAAGGAGCTGAAACCAGCCATTCATTACTTTCAAACTGAAGCACCTCTACGACGGCTTTAGCCTTGACACCTTCCGTTAGAAACTCATCGTTACAGTGACACGGCTAATTCCGGTAATGGCTGTTCTCTGAAGTTGACCGCCACCATGAAATTGGTCGCGCCCTTTGAATTGTGAATTCAGCAAGTCTTGCTCTAGCCTTCATTGCTCAACAAGAATAAAAACTGGGCTATTTCTGAGTAAGACGTCCCGTGACTACACCACAACTGTAAAACAAGACCTGCCCACTGCCAGACACCATACCGGCTTAAATCAATTCGTAGCGAATTTTTTGTGCTATCTCTTTGAGGACATTACCCAAACAAAACAAATACTGATCTACTACTATGTTCGACCATTTAAAAAGCGCCTTTCAAGCCTCAAGCAACTTTTCCTCAAAGATACCCAACCTCTCCCGCCGATACACCCCCGGCGGTAAACCCGTCCAGCGTTTAAAGCTGCGACTGAAGGCGCAGGGGTCAAGGTAGCCCATCATATAAGCAATATCCTTGATGCTCAACTCTTCGCGCCCAAGGTAATCTACTGCGGCATCACGACGAGTGTCGTCCTTGATCTGCTGGTAGGTGGTCCCTTCACTGCGCAGGCGTCTTCGTAATGTCGTTGTGGACACATGCAGAATTTCCGAGACACGTTCGTAGCTGGGGGGCGCTTTGGTAAAATCTCCGCCAATGATATAGCGAATTTTCTCCGTCAGGCTGTTATCCTGATTTTTGGGTATTGTCACCAGGTGGTAGGGAGCCGTTCGAATAAACTCCTCTATCGATTCTTCATTGTGCACCAGGGCGCTTTTCAGATAGTCCGAATGAAAATGGATGGCGGTATGGGCTTGATTGTAATGAATGTTCCCACCCAGCAATTTCATATAACGATGTTCGTAGTGTGGCGACCTGTCGCTAAGTGAGACTTGATCAATATTGATATACTGCCCACTGATCCAGGACCAAAACCGGAACCACATCGCCAGTTCGTAAACACTGAACAACGAGTCCTGTCCGCCAGTGCGGTTTTCAAACTCAACTGCCGCAGTATCACCCTCCTGATGTACCTGAAAAGACCAATTCTCTTCACCACAAAGACGGTAGAAGTCGCGTGCCCTCTGCAGTGCCTCACCCAGGTTTGCACAATGCACCACCGATAACGCCATCAGACGAAAGCCCTCGGTAGCGCTGTTGCCCACCACTGGAAGACCAAAAAAGCTTCCGCGAGTGCATAGTGAATACTGCCTGAGGAGTTCACAGTATTTGTGCAGCGACACGGACTCTTCTGACTCAAGACTCAGGTCGTCCTCTTCAAAGGTATAAGAGGACTCACTAAGTGCCCGCGTGAGATTGACCCCGCGTTTTCGAAACTGGTACAGCAGGGCTTTTTTGTATTTGGCGGGAACAGACTCTACATTCATGGCAGTAGTTTACTCCAGCAGTCATTGTGGGGCGGTGGCATAATGTCTTCGCTCTGCCCCGGTTTTGTTTGGATCCGTCGTCAGAAGTATCAGGCTTCTTTGTCAAAAGTAATGTGCATTGCCTTAATACCGTTGACAAAATAGGAACGCACGTATTCCACGGGTTTGGCAAATTTCGGGTTTTTTAATCGAGGTATAATCTCTTCGAACATGACCCGCATTTCCAACCTGGCCAGATGGGATCCAAGACAAAAATGTTGACCAATACCGAAGGATCGATGTTGCTTATGCAGGTCCGGCATGGTCTTGTGCCGCATAATGTCGAATTCCATCGGGTTGTCGAATACCCGTTCATCGCGATTAATGCCGTGCCAAAAAAGGATAACCTTATCGTCCTCTTTCAGTTTCTGGCCCGCCAGTTCTGTATCTTCCATCACTGTACGACGCATGGCCATAAAAGCGGCACTGTGGCGTAACACCTCTTCGCAAAAATAAGGAATCAGGGAGGGGTCGTCCACCAGCATCTGCAACTGATGAGGGTTTTCCATTAATAGACGCATGCCGTGAGCCGTTACGGTTCGGGTGCTTTCGTTGCCCGCCGAGATCAGCATCAGGAAAAACGCGCTGAATTCTTCAATCGTGAGCTTTTCTTCGTCGACTTCGTTGTCCAGTAGCGCCCCAACAATATTGCTCATGGGGGTTTCGGCGTGTTTCTTGGCCAGCTCGGCGGCATAGAGGTACATATGAATGCCCGCATCCTTGGCCGCCTGGATATTGTCTTCTCCTTCGCTCATGGTATCGTCGCTGGTGAAAAACATAGCATTCGTCCAATCGAAGAATTTTTTTCGATCCTCCTTGGGAACACCACACAGCTCCAGGATGGCGATCAGGGGCAGTTCGGCTGCCACCTCTTCGACAAATTCGCACTCACCTCGATTGGCAACGCGATCAACGATTTCTTTGGCGTACTGGCGAAATTTGGGTTCGTAGGAATTCACCGCGGACGGTGTAAATGCGTTTCTGGAAATACGACGGTATTTGTTGTGACGAGGGGGATCCATGCTCACCACCATCAGGCGTTGCTTGGCCATCTCCTCTTCACCCTGCTCCATGGGCACTGCTGTTTTCGCTTCGCTGGAGAACAACTGTGGGTTTTTACAAATGTAGTCGACCTCATCACGGCCCTGTATAGCCCAGTAGGGAACACCGGTGATGGGATCATCTAATTTTACAACCGGCCCACCTTGGTCTCGAACCGCTCTCATTGTCTCGTGGTGTGACCCCTCTACGTAAAGATCGGGATCCAACAAATTGCTATAGGGGCAACTGGACATTCTTGACTCCTTGTGTGTTGTCCGCCGTAACCGAGTGTCACTGCGGGTTGGATTTCAGGGTCACCACGAGCAGCATCAATCGCTGAAGAATCGGTTGTCGATCAAATCAATCATGGTTTCGATACCTTCTTGCATTGAAGTATCTTCACTGCCGTTGTGATACAACACCATGCCAATGGTGCTACCCAGAAAAAACATGGCAAGATTGGCATTACTTCTGGTGCTCTTGATCTCACCTCTTGCCTTTGCTTGCTCGAACATGCCACCGATCGCCTCCAGCACGTTGCTGTTACGCGACATAAAATATTTGCGCAGCTCTTCTTCACGGTGGCTCTCCACGGCAACCGTTGACAAGAATGCAGTGGCCTCCGGGGCGTTAGCCTGTAATTCAACCGTCGCTCTCAATAGCACTTTGATCTGTTCGCGGAAATTCAGGTCTGCGCGTGAGGCCATCTGAATCTCCGGGATCAGACGCTGGTAAACCAAGTCGAGCGTCGCCCCGTAAAGCTCCGCTTTAGAGCTGTAGTACTGGTAGATCGCCGGAGATGTCATCCCCGCTCCCTGAGCCACATGTTTGAAGGTGGTGTTGGCATAACCCCTTCGGGTGAAACAGGTCAGCGCACTGTTAAGAATGCGGGCAGTTGTCATTTCACGGCTGCTGCCCTGTGGCCGACCGGCGCGTTTCTTCTTGGGCTCTCGGGTGCCATTGTCGGTGTCCAGGGCCTGATCGTCTTCAATCGTCAATATCAGTGTCCTTCAAATGAATTCGTCAATAAGAGCAATCATGTTACCCGAAGTTTATTTAATTTACATGTTTGTTAATTTATTTTTTATACCAATATTCAAATAAAAAAGAACCATCTATTTCTTTATGGAATATGCCGTCGATTGCATTTGTTAGCTGCTTTCTGGAGGCTGCCGGCTCTGCATAGTCACCTCGGATCCCACCAATCCCATAGCTGTGGGCTCCGTGGTCTGCTAGTAGCCCTCCAATAAAGCAAAACGGTCACGATGGAATCGGCTGTCACCCAGTAGTTGCACAGTGAGTCGGGATCGCTTGAGGTATAAGCCAATGTCCAACTCCTCTGTGACCCCGATTCCACCGTGTAATTGCACGGCTTCGTTGGTCATGGCGATACTCAGGTCATTGAGCTTGGCTTTAGCCAGGCTGGCCAGTTTTGGCAGAGCGCTGTCTTCGTAGCTTGAGGGACTGCCGTTGGCAGGACTTTCGGTATCCGCAGCTTTGAGCGCTGCCAGGACCACTGCACGGCATTGTTCCAGATCGATATACAGACGGGCCATTCGGTGTTGCAGTGCTTGAAAGCTGCCAATTATGGCATCGAATTGATCGCGCACCTTCAGGTACTCCAAGGTCGCCTCAAAGCAGGCTTCCACCCCACCAAGCATTTCCGCCGCCAGCAGACAACGGGCAACATCCAGCCCCCGCTGCAGCCCTTCCGAAGCCTCGTCTACTGTTCCGAGTAACGCCGTCTGCTCTACCCGAACATTGTCAAACTCCAGGTGCGCCATATTGCGATGATCAAGCATGTTCAGTGATTCACGGGTCAACCCCGGGTTATCGGCTTCTACCACAAACAGGCCCACGTGAGAACAATCTCTAGAGTGCTCGCCTGTGCGGGCAACCACCAACAACGTATCGGCACAAGCACCATCCACTACAAAACGTTTATTCCCCTGCAGGAAATAACTATCACCGTCTTTGATAGCCGTCAATGCGATATTATCGGGTTGATGGCGATGACTTTCATCGATGGCCAACGCCAACGTTTTTTCACCGGCCGTCACCTGATTCAGTAAACAGCGTTGTGCTTCGGGGAATTCCCGTGGATCGGAGTCACCAATCACTTGTAACCAGACCGGTAGCGCCAGGCCAGAGCTGCCCAGGAGTGGGCTGGGCAACAGGTATCTGCCGGCTTCTCGCATCAAGGTACCCAATCCGACGTAGCCGAATTCATACCCACCCTGTTTTTCAGGCACTGCGGTCGCCGGCCATCCCAATTCACAAATGCTGCGCCAGGTATCCGGGTCGTACCCTTGCCAGTCGGGCTGTTGACTCTGTGCACGGAAAATTTGTACCGGCTCGCAACTTCTCAGGAAGTCCTCGGCCGATTGTTGCAACAGTCGCTGGTCGTCGTTCACATTCCAGATCAAGGGAGGACCTCACTATCGGGTGGGGAGCTGCAGCGCTCGTCGTGCAATCACATTAAGCTGAACTTCAGAGCTGCCTCCGGCAATGGTAAGCGCTTTGGAGTAAGCCCATTGTCTCAACAGCTGCAGTTCTTCTTCCGAGAAGGCCTCACCCTCCCAGCCAAGTCCCTGCATCCCCATCAGCTCCAACAATAACTCCGCACGCTGCTGATCGAGTTCGGTTGCGCAGATTTTGAGGATCAGTTGTGTATTGGAGGTATCCACCCCCGAAACCGATGCCTCGAATAGCTGCTGGCGAGTATGCTCCATCGCCATTCTGTCCATCTGATAACGTGCCAACCTGTCTCGGGTCACCGGATCAAGAGTACCTTCCGGGCCAGCTGCTGAGAATTTTAGCGCGCAATCAACCGGCGTCAGCTTTGGACCCGCAGACACGGCGGAGAGTTCAGACATCAAAGCGCGTTCGTAGTGCAGCAGGCGTTTTGCTACAGCCCAGCCCTGGTTCAATCCCCCAATTACATTGCGGATGTGCGCGGTGGCATCGTCAAAAAACGTCTGGCAAAACTCTGAATCGCCGGAAATCAACTCAATGGGTTTAACGGTGACTCCCGGTTGCGCCATATCAATCAATAAGAACGTAATGCCACTTTGTTTAGGGCCTTGGTCAGAGGTCCGAACCAGGCAGAAAATCCAATCGGATTGATCGGCACCGGATGTCCAGATTTTGGTGCCGTTGATGCGCAACAACTCACCTTCTTGCACTGCCTTGCAGGAAAGGTTGGCGAGGTCGGAACCCGCGCCAGGTTCGCTGTACCCCTGGCACCAACGAATCTCTCCCCGAAGGATTTTTGGCAAGTGTTGCTGTTGTTGTTCGAGTGTACCGAACTCCAGCAACGCAGGGCCCAGCATCCATAAGCCAGAGCCGGACAGAGGCACGCGACAGCCCAATGCCTTCATTTCTTCGCGCAGGACCTTGGTGTGTTTCGCATCCAATCCTCCGCCACCAAACTCCTCAGGCCAGTCAGGTGCGGTCCAGCCACGCTCCAGCATGCGCTCGAACCAGGTCTGAGCATCCGGAGAGGGAAAGGAGCCCTTGCGTCCCCCACGGTATATGGCTTCGGGTGCCGCAGGACCACGCATGCTGGCCGGGCAATTCGCTACCAGCCATTCACGGGTTTGCAGACGAAACTGATCTGGATCTGACAAAGCACACTCTCTGTTTTGGATTGTGTTAATTCATATTCGCTCATTATTGTCACTCCCTTGCCGTAACGACATATCAATTGGGACCGAATGATATTGGCCTTTAGTAATCGCGATGTGAGTTTTGTTGCCGGTCGGAATCGCTTCAGGCTAACATGGATAAATCCACTGGTCGCAGGTTAGCGGAGGCAGCCATGCGAAAGAACCGTCTCAGTTTTTATCTGGCGAGAATGCAGCAGCGAGGTTTTTCACCTGCTCAGGTTATGGCCGATACCGGCCTTGATGCTGAAACCATAGAGTCCGGCCGTTTTTGTCCCAAGCCAGAACATTATCGGGTGATAATCCGAAACATGTTGTCGTTAACCGGAAATCCAGCGCTGGGGTTGGAGCTGGGCAGGGAGTATCATCTTGGTGATCTCGGCGTATTGGGCTACGCGGCGCTCAGCAGCGACACTTTGGCGCAGGCCAGGCGGGTATTGATGAAATATGCGCACCTTAACGAGTACCTGCTGTCGCCGGCGAACTTTTTCGAAGGCGGGCAATGGGTGAACACTCTGCATGAAAACTTTCGCCTGGGGCCACTGCTGCCATTCGCTGTTGAGGAGTTTGTTATGCGAATGGTGACCCTTGCCTCACGCCTCACCGGCAGTCAATTTCGGTTGTTGTCATTGCAGGTAAGCTACCCTCGGCCAAGCTACCATCAGCAGTATCATGAGGTTTTTCAATGCCCTGTCCTTTACGAACAACCCAACATTAGGATTCAATTGGATACGGAGCACCTGGAATCCGAATTGTTGCTGTCTGACCCCGAAGTGTTTCGCTTGAGTATCGAGCGTTGCCGTAAGAAACTGAAACTCAGCCACGTGAATACCCAAACCGTGGCGCAAGTAGAGGCGATTCTCGAACAGTGCAGTGGAGAATTTCCTGAAGTGAGTGATGTCGTCGCGGAGCTGGGCATCAGCGCAGGCAAACTTCGAAAAGCCTTAACCGAACAGCAGCTCAGCTACAAAACTCTGATAGAACGAACCCGTAGACGGCGAGCCATGGATTATATCCGTCAAAGTCACCTTACGCCGAAGGAAATCAGCTATCGTCTGGGTTACCAACACGTGAGCAATTTCCGTCGAGCACTTAAGAGCTGGACCGGAAAAACATTTTCCGAACTACGACAGGAAGCTGAACGCAGCCTCTAACGAAATGAGGTCTGCACATGGTGGATTACGCCTTCGGCTAATCCACCCTACGTAATGTGATAGTACTTCGTAACGCGGGGAAACCTATGAACCAGGCGGCCAGCCAATAAACTTGGTCTCGGTATAGGCATCAATTGCATTCAAACCATTATCGCGACCGATACCACTTTGTTTAAAACCACCAAACGGGGTATCCGGCCGTGGCGGCGTACCGTTGATTTGAACGGTACCCGTGCGAAGTTGTCGAGCAACGGACTTGGCCCGCTCCAGATCTCCACTCCACACGTATCCTGACAAGCCATAGTCGGTATCATTAGCCATGGCGATAGCCTCCGCCTGATTTGAGAAAGGAATCGCCACGATCACCGGACCAAATATCTCTTCACGGGCCACGCGCATGCGGTTGCTGGCATTGGTGATAAGCGTTGGCTCGAAGTAAAATCCCTTCTCCAGACCCTCCGGACGTTTACCGCCGCAGGCTATAACTGCACCCTCCCGGAGCGCAGAAGCCACGAAGGATTCCACCCGCTGACGTTGCGCGTCCGAGATCAAGGGTCCGAGAACCACGTCGGACTCCCTGGGGTCACCAATCTTCAGTGTTGCAGCGACTTCGACCATGCTCTGAGTAAATTCAGTATAGATCGACTCTTCGATGAAAAGCCGGGTGGGAGCAATACAGGCCTGGCCGGTTTGAAAGGTCCAGGTGTTGATGGCGGTTTGCAGCGCTTGTTCCTGATCACAGTCGGCAAACACGATATTCGCCGACTTTCCGCCCAGTTCCATCAGACTGCGCTTCATGGCTTTGCCGCATTCCTGCTGGATCTGCCGACCAACGGCGGAGCTACCGGTAAAAGACACCATATCGATATCCGCTGCCACCAAAGTAGCGCCGATTTGCGGCTCAGAACCACTGACCAGGTTGAGAACCCCATCAGGCAACTCTTCTGCGAGAATTTGACACATGGCAATGATTCCCATGGGGGCTGCTGGTGGTGGTTTGACCACGACAGTATTACCCAGCGCCAACGCCGGTCCAATTTTGCCGGCACATACCAATACCGGAGCGTTGTAGGGGGCGATGGCGGCAACCACACCTACCGGGTCTTTAACAATAACGCCTTGTGTTGCCGACGCCCCGGCAGCGCCAACGTCAATATCCAACACCGGCGCTTCGGCTTCCGTTGGCATAGCCGCCATGTCGGCGTAAAAATCGATGCGAGTGGCCGCCATGCCCAAGTGCAGTTGCTCACTGATGGTTGTTAATGCGCCCGTCTCATTGATGGTCAGGTCCAGCAGCTGAGGCAGCTCCTGTTGGAATCGTCGGGCTGCACGCTTCAGTGCCTGTTTGCGTTGCTCTCCTGTCATGCGGGGCCAGGGGCCGTGATCAAAAGCTTCCCTGGCAGCCGCCACGGCCAACTCCACTTGCTGCAGAGAACACTCCGGTGCGTAGCCGCACACATCCTCTGTGGCGGGATTGATGATGGGATAGCGACCGAGATCTGCCGCAGCCCATTGCCCCCCGATCAGTACGTTTTCAAAAATGGGTGTCATCTCGATTCCCCCGTGTGTTTGGGATTATTGTGTTTCGGTTCTTGTGTCCAGCATCAACGAAGCGATGTGTTGCTCCAAGAAACAAGGGTCCCACATCAGTAACTGTTGCAATTTGGCGTGTCTGAAAAACAGCTGTGGGTTAGCTTCTCTGGTAAACCCCAAGCCTCCATGAATTTGCGTTCCGACTGCGGTGGTACGACGAAAACCGTCGCCTGCCTGCAGCTTCGATTGAGCCGCCAACAAGTGCCAGTCTCGCCCTTGGTCAAATGCCCAGGCCGCCTGGTGATTCAGTGTTTTGCTGCCTTCCAATTCGGTAGCGAGTTCGGCCATATAATGAGACAGCGACTGAAAAGCACCAATGGGTTTACCAAACTGGATTCGGTTATTGGCATACTCAACGGTCATCGACAGCATCGCCTGCGCTCCACCGTTACACTCTGCTGCGGCCGCTACCGCGCTGTAACTCATGGCGGACTGCCAGAGACTCCAGAACTGATCGTTGTAAACTATACACTCCGATTCGACAGCAACGTCAACCATTGTGACGCGGCTGACCTCGGCGCACGCGATATTGTCCTGTGGGGATACCTGCAGTGATGATTGCCGCGTATCCACAAGGCAACATACAGGCATCTCGTTATCCTCATCTGTGGCCAACACCAGAAGGTGTGTAGCGAGGGAAGCATGGGGAACGAGAATTTTTTCACCGTTCAACTTACCCTTCTTCAGGGTTGTGATAAACGACGAACTGCCGTAGCCACATCCGGCTTCCAACTGAGCCACTGACACCACACAGTCGCCACTGGCAATAGCCGGTAACCACTGGCGTCGCTGCGTGGACGACGCCAGAATATCAATGGCGCGAGCGGCCAACAGTGAAGACACCAACAAGGGGGATGACGCCAGGTGCCGTCCCAATGCCTGGAAGACGGACACCGCATCGAGTAGGCCGAGACCGGCACCGCCAAACTCCTCGTCGATGACCAACCCGCTAAAGCCGGCATTCACCAAAGCCTGCCAAAATTCTTGCGGGCAGCTGTCGTCCGCGCTACGTTTTTGCCGGATTCGCTCCAGACCGTAAAACTGCTCACAGATACTCTCAATGGTATCGGCCAGCATGAGTTGTTCGTCACTGAATCTGAGATCCACCGTAAATGCTCCTGTGTTGATAATTTGTTGAGGCTAGTCACTTGGATAGGACGTTAGTTTGGGTTGGGCAATCCCAGGTGACGCCGGGAAATAATGTTTTTTTGCACCTGTGAGGAGCCTCCGCCAATGGTATCCACCACTGTTGCCCGCAACGCGCTTTCCCAGCGACCATCCAGGGGCGCCTCATCTACCCCTTCACTCAGCAGTGCTTGCGGACCCAGCAGATCCATTGCCGTATCGCAGATTTCCTGGCCCAACTCGGTGCAATAAAGTTTGCACATGGCGGACTCCACCGTCGGCACCCGCCCTTCGGCCGCGGCGCAGATCACCCGGCGTTGATGCATTTTGGCAACCTCCAGTTTGGAACCCAGCCGTGCCAGTTTGCGTCGTACATGGTCCGTCTCCAGAGCGGCTTGACCCGCCACCTTCCAGTCCCGCAGGGTGGCTACCAGAGCATCAAACTTGAGTCGCAGTGGGCTGTAGGTAAACAGTGTAAAGCGTTCGTAGTCGAGCGCCTGGCACATAAGTTCCCAGCCTTTATCGACTTCACCCACGACATCTGCTGCGGATACCCGGACATCATCGAAGAACACCTCGTTAGTGCGGTGACAGGCCATGGTCTCAATTTCAGACACGCTGATGCCCTTGCTATCCATGGGAATCAGGAACAGGGTAATACCGTGGTATTTGCTTGGCCCGCTGTTATCGGTACGTGCCGCAAGCCAGTACCAATCCGCGAAATGTGCAGAAGTGTTAAAGGTTTTTTGGCCGTTAAGCCGGAAACCGTCGCCATCACGCTGCGCCTTGAGTTGCAGTGACGCCAGATCGGAGCCTGCTCCTGGTTCGGTGTAGCCCAGTGCAAACTCAATCTCTCCTGCCAAAATTTTCGGCAGAAAATACTGCTTTTGTTTTTCGGTGCCTTTTTCAATCAGTGTCTGGCCGATAATGCCGATCCCTTTGCCGATCAGGGGTGCGCCCACTGCCGCCAGTTCTTCGTTGACAAAGTAATCGTAGATACCCGGAAGTTCCTGTCCGCCATATTCTTTGGGCCAGCTTAGGCCCAACAGCCCTTCAGCGGCGAGTTGCCGACAGAATTCACGCCGTTCGGGGCTGTCAGCCAATTGCGAGTGAGCCTCCCGCTCTGGCGCCATGACTTCATCGGCATAGTTCTTTTCAGCTTCCCGGGCGATAAAGGCTCTTACCCGGTCGATAAAACGTTGCTCCGGCTCGCTAAATTCGAAATTCATGGTTGTTGCTCCCAGGTTTGATTTGTATAAGTTACTGCGTTCGATTCGGTACTTTTAACTGTCTTTATCGCGGACCCTCTCAGAACGTAGCAGCCCGCTCCGAGGGCGACTGACTGTGGCAGCCCTATCGCGGTACCCGATAAAGCGGGGCAGGCCCTCAGAGCCCGCTGCTACGGTAAGTTCAGCTATTTGGTTTGCTGGAAACCTTTCGAGAAACCTTCTGGTCGCTAGTGTCTCACTGCGTCAACGTCTATAATGATCGTCTTTTACATACCACTAAGGACCTTCGCTTGAACTGGTTTGACAAACTCTCCGCCTCCTGGGTTGAGGCCAATCCCAATGAGGATTACAGTGTGTTGCCACCGCTTGTGCGACTCTCACGCCTTAGTCTGCTGATGGAGAGCTTCCAGAAGGAAGTTTGCCAACCTCACGATTTGCAACCCACCGACTACAACGTTCTGGCTGCATTACGCCGCAGCGGTGAACCCTTCCGCTTGTCGCCCTCCGAGCTCTACGGCGTACTGGAGCGTTCTTCCGGTGGCATGACCAAAATGCTGGGCCGTCTGCAAAAACAAGGGTTGATACGGCGCGTTCCCGATCCTGACGATGGCCGCAGCAAGCTTGTACAGCTGACCAAGAAAGGTCAGACCGTAGAACACCAAGTGTTCAGCACCTACCTTGAGGTTTCCCGTCAGCTCCTCGGCGATCTGGAGGCATCCGAACTTGACGAAATCAACCAGTCACTTGAGAAACTGATGTCCAGCTTCGAGAGCTACTTTTACCGGTTCTCGTCCCCCTGAAGCCGCAATTCCTGGTGCAGTGATTGAGAACCTCGCCAAGCCAGGTATATTCCCAAACAGACTGATGGTAGCACCAGCAACAGGGAATACCGTATGGATTGCGTACCCCAAAACGGCTGCAACAGATCATTCAGCCAACCAATTACAAAGGGCCCCAGCCCGGCCCCCAGTACCGCAGCCATTAAGTGAATCTGTGCCGATGCCGTTGCCCTTGTACGTGTGTCTGCCAGCCCTTGCGCCATGGCATAGATCGGTGATACATGGAAAGACACCAAAAATATAGACACCCCTAACAGACACAGTGCCCAAATACCATCCGGCACAAATAGAAAACTTACATACAGTGGCAACATGATGGCCGCCGCCAGTGCGGGAGCCCACAGGTACCAGCGCAGATCCCGCTCTCCGAGTCGGTCGCAAAGCATGGAACCGATAATATTGCCCGACATTCCACAGAGACCAACTGTCAGCCCCAACCACAGACCGACTTGGGCGATCTCCCATTGATGGACACGCAGCATAAAGACTGCCCCCCAGATGTTGATGGCATAGTTGGTAAAGACGAACAGCGGCAACACAAAAATGATGTGACGATAACTGCGCAGTCGCCACAGACTCCCCAGAGCCTGCATCAGTGGCGGCGGAGACGCTGTCGTTTCTGTTGCTGCCGACGTAGAATCCCAGGGGCGCCCCTCGCTCCCTCTGGGCGGCTCCTTCACCGTGAGAACAAAAAGCAGTGCCAGCGCCAACCCCGGCAACCCCACCACGATCAGAGTCATTCTCCATCCCAGGTACCCATAAAGAACACCCCCGAGCATCAACCCCAACATTAACCCGATATGGCCACCGGTGGTAAACAATGAGATGGCAGTGGCACGGCGATTCGGTGGAAAGTAATCGGAGATAAGTGAGTGAGCCGCCGGCGAGGTTGACGCCTCGCCAATGCCGACGCCAATTCGCGCTGCCGCCAAGCCGGTGAAGGTTTTAGCGACGCCCTGCAATGCGGTTAAAACCGACCAGGCCCCCAACCCTAAGGCAATGATCCACTTGCGTGAATGACGATCCGACATCCTGGCCAGCGGTATAGCGGCAACGGCGTTAAAAAAAGCGAAAGCCAGGCCGTTGAGAAACCCCATGGCCGTGTCACTAACTCCGAGTTCGGCTTTGATGGGCTCTAGCAGTATCGAAAGAATGTAGCGATCCAGTATGCTGAAAACGCTGACCAGAAACAGTAACGCCAGCACATAACGGCGGTGGCGACGCCACCTCGCTTCGCCCCAGCCCCCGCTTCGGTCTGTTTTGCTTGCGGTGCCACGAGGCGCGCCATCATCGACGGCCGCTGCGGATTCTTCCCAATTCATGATCACCTCCGACGAATGGTCTTAGCGTTATTTCAGCGTTGTCGCGGAGCCTTGTAGTTGCCGCACGTGCAAACGCCAGCGCAGGTCTTCGAGTCGGAACTCGTCCAGGTAGACACCCATGGCACGCAGTTGTGGCTGACTGTCGAGATCCGTGTAAAAGTGAAATACCGATTTGGCGGTTGCACGATCGCCCAGTACCTGTACATAAGAGGTGGTGACCACATGCCTTGCACCGCTGCCCGGACCGGTAACGCCACTTTCCCTTCTGCCCCGTGCGCCCTTGAGGATGTCTTCCCTGCCGTTTAGCACCGGCTGTCCTCCTCCGCCCCAGCTGGCCGTCTCGGTAAAACATTCAATGTAGGTTTCTAGCTCTCCGTCATCCGCCAGATGCGCCAGCTGACTGATCAGGTTTCGGATTTCCATTTCAGACTGCAATCTTTCGATGTTCATGACCCGTCCTCAACCCACTTTAATGGGTTTACCCTGTTCGTCTTCCGTCAGTTCGATTCCCCTGGCGGAGACCTGCTCCGGAATCATTGTGACCGTAACCCTTTCGAAACCGGGCTGGTCGTAGGGGTACTCATCACGTCCCAGGTATTTTTTGGCGACTTGATTGATAAAGGTTCGATCAGGGTCATCTTCAATCTCTGCCCGCCCTCTGATTTCCAGATAAAACAGCGGATCCTCCAATGATGAAATACACATGGTCAGACGTGGATCGGCCACCAGGTTTTTGTACTTCATGCGGGTTTTAACGGTACTGAAACGAACACGCTCGCCGTCCCACAGCATGGATACCGGGTTTGAAGACAGCCTGCCGTCCGCCCTCATGGTGGTGACAATGGGGTAACAGGCGCTTTCCAGGATTACGTGATGACTGGTGGGAATCTTGGCTCTGTTTTTGGTTTTTGCTTTATCGTTCATAACGATTTGCCCTCAGTTTTTTGGAGCGATACCGTTACGGTGTCAACACCGGCACGTAACACCGTGCCTGGCAATGCACCGGTAGGCTCACCGTCAGCGACAATCGCGGTACCGCCAACATAGACCCGTTCGACACCCGTGGACTTGGCGTACATGCGGCAGGAGTCGCCCGGAAGATCGTAAGCCAGATGAACAGTACCGGACCCAACAGTTTGCGGATCGAATACCAGAATATCCGCCACCGCACCTGGTCGTATACGACCGCGATCCTTCAGGCCAAATAGATCAGCAGGTTCAGCGCTGAGCATCTGTACGGCCCGCTCGACGCTCACCAGCTTGCGACCATGCAGGCAATCCTTCAGGAAGAGCGTGCCGTAATTGGCTCCGCACATGACATCAAGGTGGGCACCGGCATCAGATCCCCCGAGCATGATGTAAGGATGATCCCAGGCCTCAGCCCGCATCCGCCAGCTCTCGTCGTCGTTGTCGGTAAACTTGGGCCAAAGAATAGTACGCAGCTCATCTTCCAGCAGAATATCGACCAAGGTATCAAAGTCTGAAGTTCCACGTTCGCTGGCGATCTCGTGAACATAACGTCCACTAAGTTCGCGATTGGCCTCGCTGAAGGTATCGCCGATACGGACGTTGCCCCAATCGGCGAGACGGGCAAAGACGCCGGCTTCGTCCGATGCTGCTCCTTCTTCGAGTTTGCGGCGCACATTCGGATCGCGCAAGGCCGTCATTTTTTCGTCCAGTGGCAGCGTCATTACCTCCATCCATCCGGGCAATTGATAGATAGGAGAACGGTGATAGAAACTGATGGTAATGCCAACCAGTACCGGCATGGTCAGAGCCATCACCCGGGCACCCATCTCAGCGGCCTTGTCCAAGGCTGCGATTTGCGTCCGATAGAGTTCCTTCTCCTTGGAATCGATAGTAAACACATTCCAGTTCAATGGGCGGTCTGCAGCCAGTGACATCCTTGCCATCAGCTGAGTTTCTTCATCCGATAAACCCAGCAGACAACCTTTGGTAATAAACTCAAGCGCGGTTCCTTCGTGATCCTTGATCTCTTCACAAAGGGCGAGCACCTCTGCCTCCGATGCGAATCGGGAGGGAACAGGGCCCCCCTGGCCGTCCACATGGCTAAAGGATCGAGAGGTGGAAAAGCCCATCGCACCGGATTCAATGCATTCTCGCAGCAGCGCTTTCATCGCCTCCAGCTCTTCTTCATTGGACTCGCGGTTACAGGAATCTTCTCCCATCACCGCTCGACGAATCGCGCTGTGTCCCGCAAGAAATCCCACGTTCACCGCAACGTTTCCGCGCAGTCTCTGCATGTATTCGGAATAGCTGTTCCAGTCCCAATTTATGCCTTCTTCAAGAGCCTGCAAAGGCATACCTTCGACCACGGACATCATACGGCGGGTGTAGTCGGCATCCTCAGAGCGCAAGGGTGCCAAGGCGAAACCACAATTACCGGCCATGACGGTGGTTACTCCGTGCAGATTCGAAGGGGAAGCATTGGGGTCCCACAACAGCTGCGCATCGTAATGAGTATGAGGGTCGATAAATCCCGGGCAGACCATTTTCCCGGTCGCGTCCAGGGTTTCGCGAGACTCCCCTTCGACAGGCCCGACCGCAACAATGCGGCCGTTCTGGACGGCTATGTCTGCCGGTCTGGCAGGGTCGCCGCTACCGTCAATTAAGGTCGCGCCCTTGATCACTAAGTCGTACATAATTCATTCCTCAAATAATAGGGTTGGGATGGACACTGACTAACGGTTGCGAGGGAACTTCAGTGCCATCTGCCCAATCAGGCTATAGAGAATTTCCAGCGTGCCGCCGTAGATAGTGGCTACCGGAGTTGCCCGGTAAGCTTCTGCGAACGCGCCCTCGGACAGAGCGTTTTCTGTCCCATGTTCCAACAGCGCCAGCGGTCCCATCAGATCCATCCAGTCCTGTGCATCCTGCAAAAAAACTTTGGCAGAAAATGCCTTTGTCATTGTTCCTTCGGTCTGTTGAGCCATTCCTTCCGCCTGCATCCAGGTGGAGCGATAGCGCAACAATCGGGCGACTTCTGCATTGGCGGCCATGCGCCCCAGCTGCTGCTCCATACGGGGGTCCGGCGTCGTTATCGAGTTGTTATCGGTGCTCGCCAATGCCCACTGTTCTGCCTTTTCCAGCAATGCCTCCTGGCGATCGGCATAACCCATGGCCTGTTCCAGACCCAGGGCGAATCGCACCACTGCCCAACCCTCGTTTACCTCTCCTACACGTTGTGCATCTTCGATCTTTACTCCGCCAAAGAATACGGAGTTTGTGCGTTCGCCGCCCATGGTGTGGACCGGGTAAATTTCCACCCCCGGTGCGTCCGTCGGTATCAGGAACATCGTCAGCCCACGATGTTTGGATGCCTTGGCATCTGTGCGCACCAGCGTAAAGATGTATTGCGCCATATGCCCTGTGGTGGTGAACATTTTCTGCCCCTCGATCACCCAGTGATCCTGCTCTCGCCGGGCACTGGTGCGGGCCGCCGCCACGTCGGAGCCGGATGAAGGCTCGGTGTACCCAAGAGCCACCATAATGTCGCCCGAGGCAATCTTGGGAACCAGCTCAGCCTTTTGCTGCTCTGACCCCATCGCCATCAACGTATGGCCGATAAACGAATTGTTCAGTAGTCCGAACCAGGGAAATCCTGCTTTGGACAGCTCCCAGTACAAAGCCAACATTTCGTATGGGTCGCGGCCGCCACCACCAAACTCCTTGGGCCAGGCCGCGCTCACCCATCCTTGATCAGCGAGCTTTCGGTACAATGACCAGTTGTGTCCATCTCCCGTGTCACGCTCTTGCTGTCGATGCGTTTGGCTGAATTCCTGTTCGAGAAATTGCCTGATCTCTGTACGCACCCTTTCGGCCGCTTCGCCCAATCGAAAATCCATACTGGTCTCCTTACTTTCCGGCCATTGCATTGGCGCGGCGCTGTCGTGCCACTTCGCAGTATGCGTTGCTGACCCCGCCGAAGTAGCAGCTCCAGGCACCACTGCGGCGATAAAACAGTTGAATGTCGTACTCGGTGGTGAAACCGTAGCCACCATGGGTGTGCAAAGCGACATCTGAGGTGTGGCGAGCCACTTGCGAGCAAAACGCCAACGCCATACTCGCCAGCTCCAAAAAACGCTTTGCCGAATTGGCTCGAGACCATGCCGCCTGCTGCCAGAGGAGCTCTGCGCCATCTACCTGTGCTGCTGCTTCCGCCAGCGGATGGGCAATGGCTTGAAAGGAGGCGATGGGTACATCGAACTGAATTCGGGTGCGGGCATAATCCGCACCTATCTCGAGAGCTTTCTTGGCCAGTCCCGTTTGCATGGCCGCCACCAGCAGCTTCCATTCTGCCAGGGCATGTTCAAACTGCATGCGTGCTTGTGGTCCGCTTGCCAGCCGTCTTGGGACGGCGAGCGACAGATCATGAATCGCCAGCGCTCCGCTGCCCATGTTAGCGACGGTAGCGTGTTGCGGCTCCAGATCCCAAAGTAGCAGGTCTTCCCCTTGCATGGTGATCACCTTGGCAACAATGGCACCATTGGGTAAACACACCTTATTACCGCCCGGAAGTTCTTGCGATCGATCACATAAACTGATCAGGCCGGTTCCTTCAGCAATTGAGGTCATCAAGGCTTCGTCTACATCCGGCAGTGTCGCCAATAATCGACCCGCCGAGGCAACATCGGCAAAGGGTAAGGGTGCCAGGGACTGTCCAATCTGTGCGGCTACCAACCCGAGGTCAAACAGCCCCATATCCAGTCCACCATAGGCTTGGGGCAATCCCATGGCGGCGGCTCCAAGTTCACAGAAGCGCCGCCACAAGGTTTCGTCAAACCCGGTGGATTCGCTGCCACGCACTAACTCTGTGGGACATTCCCTGGCAAAGAATTCAGAGAAACTGCGCTGCAGAATTCTCTGCGATTCATCCAATGAGAGATCCATTACCCTTACCTCGCTCGTCTTCTACGCACTCAGACTCTTGAGGTATTGCGCTACTTGAGTTTCGACTGCGGTTCCCTTGAAAAAGTCGGGATTCGATTGGCCCCAAAACCTGGCCGGATTTTCAAACATTTGCGCTTTAAAGTCGTCGGCGGTAATGACACCTTTTTTAACCAACTTGTGAGCCTCTACCGTACAAGAGGACATGTCGGACACGTCGAAGTGACCGATGTCGGAACCAAACAGCGTATTCAGTTTGCTGCCAAACGGATTATTATTGGCAGCGTAGGCCCAGGCCACCGTGCGATCGTCCGCTTCGCAACCGAAGTAGAAGGGTTTGGCAAATCGCTCGGCCAGATCACTGAGTTTGTCCACCTTCGCTGCGGCAAAATCATCCCGCGGCGCAACACGTTCCGGAAGCGTGGCGTTGTCGAATATGGCATTCTCATCGCGCATGGCCGCCGCCATTTCCGGCGCGTACTCATCCGCCAACTGGCACAACAAGTCTACATCCAGATTATCAGGATCTAGAATTTCCAGTTCTTCTGCACTGCGGGTCTCGTAGTGTTCAACCATGTCTGCAAACAGTGAGCACGCCCAGGCAACACCGCCCTCCTGGAAAGCGAACTTGAGTTCGGGGAAGCGTTCTGTCACGCCTCCGAGGACCAGCGCCTTGGCCACCGCTTCACTGGCAGCGGCGAAGTGACCGATATGGTTGTAGACAAAATTGGATGGCGAAGTGCGATTACCCATACCGCGAGAACCGGTGTGGAAGGTTGGGTTAACCTTGAGATCACGACAGCTACTCCAGACCTCGTCGTAGTTATGAGCTGAATCCAGCCCCAGAGTATCGTGCCACACCAGAAAACGTTTATATTGTTCCGGTGCATCCTTGCAGGCGGGAATCTCTCTTGGAATCAGGCTGCCCATCATGATGGCTTTCATTTTCAAATCGCCTACGGCATGTTCCAACTCAGCCACCGCTTCGGCAGGGTCGTGCATGGGAATCACTGCCACTGGCGTCACCTTGTCGCTGTAGCGACCGAACATTTCCATGCTCATGACGTTAAAGGCGCGACAGGTGGCACGGCGCACCTCCGGATCGGGTATGCGTGTCAGGCCCAGACCCGCAGTTGGGTAGAGCACCGCGAAGTCGACTCCGAAGTCCCCCAGTCGCTGGTACAAAAGCTCCGGCATCATCACCGTGGCACGGTCGCGGGTGTTGGACGTTGGCAGCCCCCACCAAACCGGGTGTGAGATTCCTTGGTGGCGGCGTTCTTCGTCGCTGAGTGCCAACTGGTTTTTAACAATATTGGTGGTGTAATACTCGAAACCCTGTTGCGCCATGTCGCCCCCGATTTTGCGCATCATCTCTGAGGCATAGCTGCCGAATTCCAGCCAGTGACCGTCAGCGTCAATAATCGGGTGATCGAGGCTGGCGTTTAGTTCAGCGGCAGGCGTCAAGGTCTTGTTGCTCGTAGTCATAATTCCGGTGTCTCCGAATGAGGGGGTGGCAAGATTTGAATTCACTATAACTCTGGATTTTTATCTTTGTCAAAAGCTTTCGCGAAAGATAATATCGAATGTATGGGCTATCCTGTGTTGACAAAAACAGTCCATTCCTTTCACTACGAGCCTGGAGTTAGACACCATGAACCCAACTGAAAATCCAGAAACTCTTTCCGCCCCAAACTCTGCCGAAACCTCCTCAACGGCCCTAAAAATGGCGTTTATCGGCACCGGGACCATGGGATTTCCCATGGCGGAACGATTTATTCGTGCTGGTTATTCTCCTTTGATCTATGACCAGAACCCCCAGTGCGTTGATGCACTGGTTGAACTGGGCGGACGAAGGGCCTCAGACCTGATGCAGGTATCATCATCGGCCAATGTTGTATTCCTGTCGTTACCGGGGCCAATACAAGTGCAGGAAGTTGTCAGCGGCGAACAGGGATTGATGCATAATCTTAAACCAGACAGCGTCATTGTGGACCTGTCCACCAGCGCGGCTGAAACGTCACGCCGGTTATCACAACAATGCCGCACCCGGGATATTCAGTTTTTGGATGCTCCGGTCAGCGGCGGTGTAAAAGGTTGTCGCGACGGCAGTCTGATTTTGATGATGGGCGGACACCAACCCACCGTCGACAAAATTCGACCGTTGCTCGATGTTATTAGCCGAGAGGTGGTTTACCTCGGTGAAAGCGGCTCGGGCAACATCGCCAAACTGGTTCATAACCAGCTCTACTTATGCGGCGAAGTTTTATTTTATGAAGCATTGGTTCTAGCGGGAAAATCGGGAGTAGAACTCCCCTCTCTGATCAAAATTCTGAACGACAGCGGCCTTGGAGGCATACACACAAAAATGTCCGGTCGCGTACTCGAACGGCAACATGACCAGCCGGTGTTTTCGCTGGCACTGGCCGAGAAGGATGTAGCTCTGGCATTGTCGGAAGGCCGTTCCTTGGACGTCCCAATGCCTTCCAGTAGCGCCGCACACCAGACGCTGTTGGCGGCCAGAGCGGCCGGCTTTGGCAACAGGAATTTTTGGTCAGCCATCGAAATACTGGAGCGCAATGCGAACTTTCGCTTAGACGCGTCCAATGCCAATTAAGGAGCCTCATTGACATGAGCTGTAGTAATCTGAAAATCGAACGTATCTCGCACTCACTGGGAGCGCGAGTCTCCAATGTTGATCTCAACCATATTGACGATGCCACCTTTGAACTGATTCGAGAAGCGCTGTACGAACATCTGATGCTGGTTTTCCCGGATCAACACGATCTGGAACCCGAAGGTCATGCGCGTTTTATGGCGCGATTCGGGGAACTGGTGGTACACGCTCACGCCGACCAATACAGCGACGCATTGCCTCAGGTTTGTGTGCTTAACAGCGAAACCGGTGGCCGGGCCGATGTCTGGCACTCTGACGTCACCTATATTGAAAAACCACCCATTATCACCTGCCCCCGATTAGTCTATGGACCGGAAGTGGGCGGCGAAACCATGTTCGCCAATATGTACCTGGCTTACGAGCAGCTGTCGCAGCCTCTGCGAGAATTGCTGGACGGTTTGAGCGCCCTGCACTCTTCAACGATTGACCCTGACATGTGCTGGGAACACCCCTCCATTATCGACCATCATCACACCGGGAAACGTGCGCTTTATGTAAACCGTCTGTTCACCACCAGCTTGCGGCAACTGCGCCCTGAAGAAAGTCGCGTACTGCTCGATTATCTGTACCAACACTCCGAACAACCCGAATTCGGCACTCGACACCGTTGGAGTAAAGGCGATGTTGTGATGTGGGACAACCGCGCAGCATTGCATTATGCCGTAGGGGATTACGACGAACCACGGATGTTACACCGCTGCATGGTTCATGGCCCCGCTCCCCGAGGTAACCCCCCTCGCTGGCAGCGCCCGGCCAAAATGCGGGCATCATCAAAAGCCGGACTGATTGCCCGCTCCGGTGAATCGCGTGAAGCCATTAGCGGGTGAATTAAAGGCCATTAGTGGCTAGAAGGAGTAAAGACATGTTTAATTTGGAAGGCAAAGTTGCACTGATTAGTGGCGCCGCACGCGGCCAGGGAGAAATCGAAGCCCGGCTTTTCGCCGAGCTGGGCGCCAAAGTAGTCATCGCCGATCTACGCGAAGAAGAAGGCAAGCAGGTAGCCAACAGTATTGGGCTTGAGAAAGCCATGTTCTGCGAACTGGATGTCACCTCTCGTAAAAGCTGGACCGCCGCGGTGCAGGCGGCACAGGAACGTTTTGGCGAACTCAACGTTTTAGTCAACAACGCCGGCATTGTATGCACTGGCAGCATTGAACACCAATCGGAAGAAGAATACATGGTGGTGGTACGTGTCAATCAATTAGGCACTTACCTGGGCATGCAAACAGCTATTCCCGCGCTGCGTGCGGCCGGTGGAGGCTCCATTGTCAACATCGCCTCCAACGCCGCCAATCGAGGCGCCATGAATTCCAACGCCTATGTGGCTTCAAAATGGGCCGTTCGCGGCATGACCAAAACCGCTGCGCTGGAGTTAGGCAAAGATAAAATTCGCGTTAACTCGGTGCATCCCGGGGTGATCAATACCGCCATGGTGCAGTGGGACAAATACAGTGAAGAACAGAAGCAGGCGGTTGTGGGTAACTTTGCCCTGCCTCGCATCGGCGAGCCACAGGAAGTGGCTACCATGGTGGCGTTTCTCGCTTCCGATGCCGCCAGCTACAGCACCGGTGCCGAATTTATGGTTGACGGTGGCGCCATTGCCGGCAACGCCCATACCGCGTTTAAGGAATAACCGGGAGCTACGCCATGAACAAGCAGCTGACTTTGTGGGGACTGATCGCTGAGCGCGCCCGCCTGACTCCTGGTAAACGCTTCTGTCGGGATGAGCATAAACGATCATTGAGCTTTGCTGAGTATCGGCAGGAAGCCGAGCGACTGGCGCTGATTCTGCACCAACGGGGTATTTCCAGCGGTGACCGTGTTGCCTGGCAACTACCCAGCTGGATTGATACCTTGGTCGTCTGCGCAGCACTGGCGCGGCTCGGTGCCGTACAGATGCCGCTGTTCCCCAGTTTGCGATTCAATGAAGTCAGCCACTTGTGTTCGATGGCGGAACCAAAGCTTCTGATCACTCCTGCCACATGGAAGTCATTCGACTATGCCGATATGGCAGCACGGATTCAGGCACAACAGATTTCGTCCATGGATACCATGACCCTATCGCCCCCAGATCATACTGCGGAGCATCGAGATGGGAGTTCTGGTTTGGAGCGTACATTGCCCGAAGCACAGGAAACGGTCGACGATTATCCTGAACGCTGGATTTACTGTACCTCGGGAACCACGTCATCGCCCAAAGCCGCGCGTCACAGCGACCTTGCCTTTATTACCGTCGGACACGGTATGAATGCTGCTCTGGAGCTTACTTCCCGAGACGTGGTGCCCATCTATTTTCCCTTTGCCCATGTTGGGGGCCTGATGTGGCTTGTCTCCAGTTTGTTGACAGGTTGCGAGCTGGTTATGGTAGAAGCCTTTAACGACGACGGTCTGCGGGTGGGTGACAGTTTCGGTGCCACTATCGGCGGTGCAGGCACGGCCTTTCATCTCGGGTTTCAGCGCTATCAGCAACAATCCGAAGGTGATTGCTTTTCGATGATGAGGTGTTTTACTGGCGGAGGTGCCCCCAAACCCCCTTCTCTTCACTACGAGATGAAAGACGCGTTCGATTGTGCCGGTATCATCAGCGGCTATGGCATGACCGAATGCCCGATTATCACCATGAATACGGTGCGGGATCCGGACGATAAGCTCGCCAACACAGAGGGACGCTTGCTGCCTGGAATGCGGGTCAAGATCGTTGACCGCAATGGACAGATATGCGGACCAGGACAGGAGGGAGAAATCCGAGTCAAAGGTCCGCATTTGTGTCTGGGGTTTCTGGACTCACACCTGAACGAGACGGCGTTTGATAATGAGGGCTATTTTCGCAGCGGTGATTTGGGTCATTTGGACAATGAGGGCTGGCTCACGATCAGCGGTCGCCTGAAGGACATCATTATTCGTAAGGGGGAGAACATTTCCGCAAAGAAAGTCGAGGATGTTCTGTTCCTGCACGCGCTGATTTCCGATGCTGTTGTCGTTGGGATACCCGATAACGAACGCGGCGAAATGGCCTGTGCTGTTGTTACGCTGGCAGAGAGTCAGTCCGAGTTTGATATCAATAGTCTGCAACGACACTGCCTTGATAAGGGTCTGATGATCCAGGAAGTACCGGAACGTTGGTTGCGGGTTGACAGCCTGCCCAGAAATGCAAGCGGCAAGATCCTCAAAGACCAAGTCCGTCGGCAGTTGCTGGAGCCATCGTGATCAATGCCACTGAACTGTCTGCGCTACTGTTCGAACTCTATCAGGGTTATCACAGTGAAAAATCATCGGGTCATTGGTGTGCACGCTTTTTGTCGCTGCTTGTTGAGCAACTGCGGCTGCAAAAAGCGTCACTAATTGTTATCCCCCCGCATGATGACGACCGGGGGCTGATATTCACAAGCTCTCCAGACGGAGACATTGCGCTTGCCCAGGATATACTGCAAACCTACGCCGACTACTACGCCCGGGATCCCTTGGTCAATATTCCCACCGGACGCCTATTAACGGTGGATGATCTGATCTCTCGTGCCGAATTTGAAGCCAGCGACTACTACCAGGCATTTCTGCAACCACTTGGAGTACATAAAGTCGCCGGTATGGACTGGTGCTCGGATGATGGTGCCCGGTGCTCTTTGCGCTTGATGCGGACTAAAGAACAGGAGCGATTTGGTTCCCGTGAACGACAATTCCTGACACTGCTTTTGCCTCATTTGCGCCAGGCCACAGCGATCGCCAATCACCTCAGTTGCTTGGCCAGTGAAAGCCGTATCTATTCCGATATGGTGGCCAAGCGGGCAATCGGAATCGTCACACTGGATGATAAGGGCTGTGTCCTCAAAAAGAACACCGCTGCCGAACAATACCTGTCGCACATGGGTAGTACTGCGCTGGGGAAAGGTCGACCACGACTGGGAGATCACGATGCCTGTCGCCGTCTTGAAAGGTTTATTGATGAAGCCATCTCCGCCGCCCGAAAAAACGTCAACTACTCCATTAACGCGTTATCGGTTAACACGGACCAAGGTAGCTTTCAGTTGCTGGTAAAACCACTGCCACAGACCCGAAGCCCCACCTGGGAAGCCGCCCCCTGTGTGGCCCTGTTGATTCAGGCGCCCGAACATCGCTTTGATATTTCGGTGAGAACATTGATGAACCTTTACGGGCTCACACTGACCGAAGCAACCGTGGCAACCATCATGTCGGAGGGCCACACCTCTGAAGAAGTGGCGCAAGAGATGAACATTAAGAAGAACACCGTTCGGGCTCATATTCGCTCGCTGTTCGCCAAGTTGGGTGTGTCACGGCAGTCTATGTTGGTCTCTGTTGTGCTCAATAGCCTCGCAACGACCTGAATTGCCAATCGCTTTTGACGGATTCGATCATTCTTCGCCTGCTGGGTATCCGATAGTCTGTCGTGAATAATACAAGGACTGAGGTACCAACGATGTCAGCAAAGAGTTTCTGGGACTATGCACAGCAAGCCCCCTCCAAGTTAGGCCTGGTTTCCCCCGAGGGGGAGGAGTTTTCCCGAGGCGAGCTTTTTTCGGAGTCCAATCGTCTTGTGCGGGGATTGCGCGAGCAAGGCCTTGCCGCAGGAGACGTAGTCGCGGTGTGTATGCCCAACCGCAAGGAGCTGCTGAGCCTGAGCCTGGCGACGTTTCAGGCAGGTATGTATCTGGTTCCTATCAATTGGCATCTCGCCGCCGCAGAAGTTGCCTACATTCTGTCGGATTGCGGAGCCAAGATCTTTATCGCGGACGAACGCATCGACAACGTAGCCTCAATGGCAGTAGAAGAAGCCAGTTTGGAACACCGCAGTTGTTTTTGCATTGGCAACATCGAAGGCTTCAGGCCCTTTGACGAGCTGGTCTGGGATTATTCCGACCAACTTCCGGAGGATCGTAGCGCCGGGGCTGTTATGAATTACACCTCGGGGACCACCGGTAAACCCAAAGGCGTACAGCGCCCCCTGGCCGGACTGGATCCAGAAACGGCTGCACAGCTTGCAACGGGATTGTTGCAGATTCTCGGCAGTAAACCCGAAGACGACAACGTCAATATCACCTGCTCGCCGCTGTACCACACCGCAGTACTGGTTTGGGCCAATGCTTCTTTGCATTTGGGTCATCCCGTGGTTTTGATGGACAAATGGGACGCCGAAGATATGCTACGTCTGATCGAAAAGTACCGGGTGACCACTTCCCACATGGTGCCGACGCAACTCACGCGTTTGCTCAAACTGCCTGAGAGCGTGCGCAATCGCTACGATTGTTCCTCCACCCGAAGAATGGTGCATGCCGCCGCGCCCTGCCCGCCGGATATCAAACGAGGCATGATTGAGTGGTGGGGCAACAGTATTTACGAATACTATGCGGCCAGTGAAGGCGGCGGTACCATTGTCTCGCCGCAAGAGTGGCTGCAACATCCCGGCACCGTGGGCAAACCCTGGCCCAACGCGGATATCCGGATTTTTAATGACGATGGCGAAGAGATGCCGACCGGCGAGCAGGGAACGGTTTACATGCGCCTCAGCGAGCGGGCGGATTTCGAGTACAAGGGAGACACAGACAAAACCCGGGCCAATCGCATCGATAATTACTTTACCGTCGGCGATGTTGGCTACTTGAACGACGAAGGGTACTTGTTTCTGTGCGACCGAAAGATTGACATGATTATTTCCGGCGGCGCCAATATCTATCCCGCGGAAATTGAAAACGTGTTGATATTGCATCCTCAGGTGGCAGACTGCGCGGTCTTTGGTATTCCCCACGAAGACTGGGGCGAGGAGATCAAAGCGGTGGTGCAATTGGCGGATGGAGCTACAGAAGACGATAACACCACCGCAACATTACTGGACTTCCTGGCGACCCGGCTCGCGAAAATGAAGCTGCCCAAATCCATTGATTACTTGCCGGAATTACCTCGTGATCCCAACGGTAAGTTGTTCAAACGGCGGTTGCGTGATCCTTACTGGAAAGATCAGAAACAAAAGGTATAGCGATAAAATACACCACTGCAAAAGTGGATTTTTTAGGGGATTTGCGAGTGTTTGTATCCAGGCTATGGCAGAAATGTGCCATAACCGGAAGTTGGAATTAGCAGAAATTGCGTTCGAGCGTAGGTCGGATTAGGCGCTTTGCGGCGTAATCCGACGGTGCCGCAGGCGTTGTTCGTTGGCTGCGGCCCGATTTTTGACCCCCTTGGATGTTGCTGCAACAGGCGGTTTATTCGCGGCCGCCGCCAATTTAAACCTTCGGCGGAACGGCGGATTACGGCTTCGCCTAATCCGCCCTACAATCGTGCGGCCGTTGCAGGCATCTGCGGCATCCCGCACCTTGCAAAAGAAGGCAAAAACGTGAAGGTAAGGGCCGCTTCGAAGGGAGCACAGAGCTCTAATTAAGAAACCAATTATCGATGCAAAGGGCCGATTCGGGGTGCATCCATATGTGACAATGTTCCGCCATGGACAAGGTGAATTCGAGCAAAGCTCGAAGAGAGGGCAGCCTGGGCTGTGGCGGAACTATTAGCGACCATGGACGGCTCGAGCGTGTTCCAGATGGCTGCACCCCGAAGCGGACCGTTCCCGAACTATAAAAGAAAACGGCTCCCTTCGAAGCGGCCCGCCACGATCCATCTAGCGCACGAACAAAACACCAACCAATGGCCGGTTATGGCACATTTCTGCCCATCTGGTCCCGCCTATCTCTTCTGGCAATTTTCCGAAGATTCGTAAAGCCAGCATGTTTATGGCGCCCCAAGCTGGCACCTTTGAGGTAAGTAACTCAAACTGAGTTCGAGGGCTCGGTAACCACTTCGCTGTGAATCAAAACGTCTGCATCCAGCTCCAATTGTTGCAGTATTTCCCGACTGTTTTGCCCCGGTTTGACTATCGGTCCCTGTATCTGACTTGGTGTCTGGTCAAAACGAGGTGCCGGTGCGGACTGGATAACCCCCTCAACCTCAACAAAGTTGCCCCGCGCGATATTGTGGGAATGAAACATTGCCTCTTTTAACGACAGTACCGGTGCGAAGCAAACGTCGCTGCCTTCCAACAGATCAATCCATTGGGCCTGGCTTTTTTGACGAAACAGATCTGCCAGATCCCGCCGACCTGTTTCCCAGCCATTGCTGTCGAAATGGGATTGACGGGAATCTCCTGAAGGTTGAAATCCGGTTTTCTCCACCAACAGCTGGAAAAACTGTGGCTCTATGGCACCCACAGAAATATACTCACCGTCGGCGCATTCGTAGGTGTTGTAGAAGTGAGCTCCACCATCGAGGATGTTTTGCTGGCGCTGGTCCTGCCACAAACCACTGGCAGCGAAACCATGAATACAGCTCAAGAGTGAAATGGTACCGTCGGTGATGGCGCTATCCACCACCTGCCCCTGGCCACAGGATTTTGCGTGGATATACGCCGACAATACGCCCATGACCAAATAGAGAGCGCCACCCCCTAGATCACCCACCAGATTAAGGGGTGGTGCAGGTTTATCGCCGCCGATCGCATGCAGTGCTCCAGTGATAGCAATGTAATTAATATCGTGCCCAGCGGCGCCCGCCAGTGGCCCTTGCTGGCCCCACCCGGTCATTCGTCCATATACTAGTCTGGCGTTGCGTTGATGACAGATTTCGGGCCCCAGCCCCAGCTTTTCCATAACGCCTGGGCGAAATCCCTCCAGCAGAATATCCGCCGACTCAATTAGCGACAGTGCCACTTGCCTCCCCTCTTCATGCTTAAGATTAAGGGCTATGGATTTTCTGCCTCGGCTGGTGACATCATAGGGATTGGGGGAGGCGTTACTGCGATCAATGCGGATCACTTCAGCGCCCATGTCAGAAAGCAGCATCCCCGCAAAGGGTACGGGGCCGATGGCAGCCATTTCGATAATTCGCAGGCCCCGCAGGGGGCCGCCAGAAGTTTTTATCTGGTCACTCATTGTTGGTTTCCTCGTTAACAAAAATTGACCCGCAATATGCCATAAACACGGGGTCGCAAATGGCATTTACCCTGGTGTCAGCGGGTGAAACAATATTTTTTGTTTAGGAGGACATTGAAAAGAGAAGTCTGCGCCGACGGCACTCGGCGCTCAGTTACAATACTAACTTAGTTCGGAGACTGTGAAAACTCATTAATTTTGAATCCGCTGTAGCGAGACTGCCTCTGACCAAACAGTATTTTATCCGCCGTATTGAAGAGAAAATTCTCCAGCAGCGCTTCGTCAAAGCCAAGCTCGTGAGTTTCCTTCAAACAACGCTCGATGGTTAGTACGGGATGATCAGAGGCAAACATAATTTTCTCCCGGCCGCGGGTTTTCATATAGTGGAGTAATTCTGGCGGGAAATACTTTGGTGCGTAGGCGGAAGTCATCATGTAGAGATTGTGGTACTTGATCATAAGCCGGATGGCAAAGTCCCACCAGGGGTCGGCGCCGTGCTGCATGATGATTTTTAACTCCGGAAAAAAATGACAGACACGGTCGAGATAGAACGGGTTCTGACACTCGCTGGGTAGTGGCGGACCACAGATACCGGTGTTAATGCCAACAGGAAGATCCATCTCAATGCACTTGGTATAGAGAGGATAATAGATAGCATCATTCGGCGGCACGTCGATTTGAAAGGGCGCGACACGCGCCAGGGCGACGGGATAGTCTCTCGCCAGCGCTTCCAGCTCCCACAGCGTCTTCATGCCACGTTTTAGATCCGGAACCACCGACAAAAAGAAGCGGCCAGGATATTTGTCGGCAAATTCCAATATGCGCTGCTTGGGCTCTTCTAAACTGTAGGTAACCAGCGCCTTCTCTACATTCAAGCGATCCATTTCCCCGATAAGCTCATCGGGCTCAATGTTTTTGATGAAGCTTTCGTCACCACGAAAGTAGTCCTTTTTAACGGATTTGATGTAGTCGAGATCCGCCACATCGCCCATGTTGACATTAATCCATGGGTCTATTGATTTTTGGTACATTTCTGATTCTTGACTCAAGAAACCACCCCTTTGCATAGTCAGTCAATAAAGCATCATCTTACTCTGGCACGCCGCCCCCAACGTGGTCGTTTCCCGCCGATATCGCCCTACAAATTACACCAAAAAGCGTTGGCGTCTGTTGCCCAGATATCACGGTGGAAAACGCCATTGTGGGAAAGTGTCGGATTGGTGCATGTTGGATCTTCTGAAAAACATTCACGAACCCAAAAAAGAAGGATCCAACCATGATATCGCTGACTGGAAAAGTGGCCATTATTACCGGTGCTGCTCGCGGGCAGGGCGCTGCAGAAGCACGTTTGTTCTCCGAGTTAGGTGCCAAGGTTGTTGTTGCCGATGTTTTGACGGACGAAGGACAACAACTGGCTGCCGATATCGGCGACAACGCCGTTTTTCATCCACTGGATGTCACCTCCACGCAACAGTGGCAAGAGACAGTCAAGTTCACCCTAAAGACATTCGGCAAGCTCGACGTGCTGGTTAACAACGCCGGCATTGCGCCGCCCGCCATGCTCGAAGACATTTCTGACGAGTTGTATATGAACGTGGTATCGGTCAATCAGCTGGGTGTGATACTCGGAATGCGCACCGTGATACCGGCAATGAAGGACAACCAGGGCGGCTCTATTATCAACATCGCCTCAACCGCTGCCATGCGAGGCGTACCCAGGAGTATTGCCTATTGCTCCACCAAATGGGCCGTCAGAGGCATGACCAAGACCGCCGCCATGGAGCTGGGCCGTTACGGCATCCGCGTTAATTCAGTACATCCCGGCGCCATCGATACTGCCATGGTGGAATGGGAAAAACGCAGCGACAAGGAACGTCGTGCTATTGTCGGCGGTCTGCCGATCTCCAGAATCGGCTCTCCCCACGAAGTGGCGCAGACCGTAGCCTTTTTAGCGTCTGACGCCAGCGCATACAGTACCGGTGCCGAATATATCGTCGATGGCGGCTCCCTGGCCGGCAATCCATTATTTGGCTAACAGGAGTCAATGCCATGACTGATACAGGAATTTATCGGCCGGGAATTTTCCATGGCCACAAAATTGTCGCGTTGACAGTCTACGCCCAACTGTTCGCCGTCGGTTGTTCCAGCTATATTTTCGGGTTGTTTATCGAGCCCATCAGCCAGGACCTCGGCGTTTCTCGCAGCCTGTTGGGTTGGGGGCCAACCATTATATTCCTGATGTCTACCGGGCTCTCTCCCCTGTTCGGCTATTGGCTGGACAAGGGAGGCTTTCGTTCGATGGCAATTGCAGGCAGTCTCCTGCTCGCCGCCGGACTGTGTGCTTTGTCGGTGTTAACACAACTCTGGCAACTGGGGCTGGCATTGGCTTTATTGGTTGGGTTGGGAGCGGGCCTGCTGGGCCCTGTGCCCAGTTCGGCAGTCATAGTTAACTGGTACGAACAACACCGGGGCATGGCACTGGGAATTTCAGCTGCCGGAATTTCACTGGGCGGGTTTATTCTGCCGCCGGTAACCGCCTTGCTCATCGCACAGTTCGGTTGGCAAGGCTGTTTGCAATTGCTGGGTATTGTTGCCCTCTTGACCATCACCCCCGCAGCCTGGAAGCTGGCCATCGCCAAACCAGCAGATATCGGGCTTCGTCCCTTGGGCGAAGATGTCGGCAGCAGCGTTGAAAATAAAGGGGCCTGTGGAGAAAACTCCGAGACTACAGTAACGCAGATATTAGGTCGCGGTGGATTCTGGATCATCGCTTTGGCTATTGGCCTTGGCAACGGCACCGGAATCTTCTTGATTACTTATATTGCTCCCTTTTCGGCTGAGCTGGGTGTCGACAGCCAAAGAGGCGCCTTTCTGATCTCAGCGCTGGCGGCCTCTTCGTTGTCCGGTAAATTTGTATTCGGTTATCTGTGTGATCGATTCAGTGCTCACCGTATGTTGTTGTTGATTACGCTGGGTTTGATGTGTGGCTGGGGGGTTCTTCTCAGTGGCCAGCCCTCACTGGTCGCTTTGATCGTCGGTATTGTGGTCACCGGCATCTCCACCGGTGGTCTTCTACCCGTCTGGAATCTGCTGGTGGCGCAGTTTTTTGGACAAGCCGCCTTTGCCCGTGCGATCGGTTTGATGTACCTGGTCACCACCGTGTTTATTCTATTGCCGGGCCCCATCGGTGGCTATGGCTATGACCTGTACGGCGGCTACGCGCCGGTCATGAGAGTGCTGTGGTTTGCCTTTCCCGTGATGGCCGTTTTGTCTTTGCTGTTAGGCCAGAGACACTTCAAGACCGATAAGGCCTCGACTACAAGCGCCGGTGCCACCGGACAAACCTGACCAGAGTCTGGTTCAATAACTGACATTGTTGATTTGACGGCAATGTGCCATAACCGGTCTTAGAAATTCGCAGGATTGGTACTCTGACGGCGTTGTTTATGCGTAGGGCGGATTAGGCGCTTGCGCCGTAATCCGCCGGTTCTGCCGGTTCTGCCGGTTCTGCCGGAGATGTTCGTTGGCTTCGGCCCGGTTTTTAACACCCTTGAATGTGCCTGCAACAGGTGATTTGTACACGGCCGCCGCCAATTTAAACCTTCGGCGGATCGGTGGATTACGAAGCGCAAAGCGCTTCTAATCCACCCTACGTCGTGCGGTCGTTGCAGACATTATCGAACGCCCATGGTGCCCTGAACCAGGATTATGAACTTCCGGTTATGGCACTTTGCCGTCGAAGCCCAAGCCCAAACCGACCTCAGCGGGCTGCAGCAGAACCCTCCCAGGGGATTATCCGGACCAAACGTGGTTCGGGAGAAGTGCATTATGATGTATAGTGGCCCTAAAAGCCGGGAATCAGACAGGAATGAATGGATTCTTCACCGGGGATCTCCCGGGCCAGGGTTTTAATGGCCGTCTCTGCATCTTCAAGTGCAAAGTTGTGAGTGTGCATGGCTTCAAGTGGCAAACTGCCTGACTCAATCGCCCGAATGGCCGCGCGATAACCGCTGGAAGTGACACCACTGGCACCTTTTATCGTCAATTCCTTACCAATGATCTTGTCACTGATAAAATCCGGTACCGCCTTATAACCTTTCATCCCCGCCAGTACCACCGTACCGCCCTTGCGAGCAAACTCGATGGCATCAACAATCGGCCGGGTCGCATAAGGGGTCAGATCAATCACCACATCCACACCCTTGCCGTCAGTAATCTCCTTGACTCTTTGGATAGGGTTTTCTACTTCGACATCGATGGTATGATCTGCACCAAAAAGCTTTGCCAATTTCAGCTTTTCCTCGTCAGCGGACAAACCAGTCACGATAATCTCCCCGGCGCCTGCCTGTCTGGCAGCAATCACGCTTGCCAACCCGCGTTGCCCTGGCCCCATAATTAAAACACTGTCACCCAGTCTGGTTTGCGGCAGCTCCACCGCCCAGCGGAATCCGGCGCCCAGCGGATTAAACATCACCGCAATCTCGGCGGGAATGGAATCCTTCATTTTGTGAACGATGGAATTGCCATCGAGATACATATACTGCGAATAGGCACCCCAGAGCCCTGGAGAATATGACGTCGGCATAAATGAATATACACGCAGGTCGCCGCAACGCTGGTACTGACCGTCGTGGCAAGTGGGGCAATTGTGGCAGGCAATCAGTGTTTCCACGGCCACCCGGTCACCGACGTCCACACCCCAACGCTTGGCGGCCTTATCTCCGATGGCAGCAATTCTCCCCAGAGGTTCATGACCGGGGACGGCCGGGTAAGGGGTTGGTAAATGCCCTTCGTACTGTTCGTAATCACTGCCACAGATACCGCAGGCTTCGATTTGCAGAATAGCACTGTTGTCGTCAATATCTGGAATGGGAATGTCACGGCCCTCCAGCATTCGAACACCGGTCTGGACCATGGCAAAGGAAGTCTTTGGCAACATATTGTTCACCTTCTGTTGAATTTGAATCAGAATAGTGAATCTGCTCCGGGGTTTGAATGGAGAAAGCCACCGCTTTGTGGTGACCAAATCCACCGAAGCAGCGGCTTTGTTTCATTGACAACTGCCACGGCCTGTCGCCCTCGGAGATTCAATGCAGGAAATGATTCACCCGTAGCAGCGCGCTCTGAGCGCGACCGGAATATCGTGCCAAACCCGGTCGCCCTCGGAGTGGGCTGCTACGTTTTTTGCGTACGTCGTTGGAGGGGATTGCATTGGGTTTTGAAAAGAACTTTTGGCAAAAATCAGCCGAAGCGCTGCTTAAGCTGTTCCTTCATCACCTTACCACTGGCATTGCGGGGAATCGCATCCACGAATTCGAGCCTTTCCGGGACTTCCTGCCGCAGAAGTCCCTCCTGCAAACAAAACGCGGAGAGTTCCTGCAAGCTTAACTTATGCTTGATGTCTGTCATTTGAATCACCGCACAGGCCAACTCTCCACGCAGGTCATCCGGCAACCCGATGACGGTGATATCCTCGACCGACTCGTGCAGAATGATCGCATCTTCTATTTTCTTCGCCGACAGGTTCTCCCCTTTGCGAATAATCACGTCTTTAAGCCGTCCGGTCACCGTTAACCAGCCATCTTCGTTAACGAAACCAATATCGCCACTGCGCAGGTAACCTTCGTCATCGAAGGCCTGGGCATCCAGCCTGGCGTCCACGTACCCTTTGCACAGATGCGGCCCCTTGAGGCAAACTTCTCCAGCTTCACCGGGTAGCAGCCGGTTTCCCGAGGCATCGGCAATTTTTAACAGCATGCCCGGTAAAGCGCGCCCCTCCGTGGTTGCCAACATGGCATCTGGGTCGTGCACCGTGTTCATGGTGGCTATCGGGCATTCAGTCAGCCCATAGCCGGATACCATACCCAAACAGTCCAGCTCCCGCTGTGCCTGTTCGTGCAGCAAAGGGGGTTTAGCCGCGCCGCCACCGGTGGTGCATCGCAGATTCGGAAACAACGGCTGCTGCGGTTGATTTCGCTGCGCATTGAGGTAACTGTGAACAAACGCCGGCCCGGCACCGGCAACCGTCACCCCGCGCTCCGCCATCAGCGGAAACATGGTCTCAGAAAAACGAGACATTACCAGGGATTCAGCACCACTGATAAAATGGGCCGCCAGCCAGATAAAGCCTCCGATATGGGTAAATGGGAATACCATCGGAATCACATCGCGGCTGGACAGCTCCAGCACCATACTCATGCCCATTGCGGTGCTGACAATGGCCTCATCACAATGCAAGGCGCCCTTCGGGGCCGCTGTGGTGCCGGAAGTATAGAATATCCAGGAAATTTCCTGCGCGGGATTGTGGCGTGCGTACGGCTCCAACGCAACATCGGTCGATTCCTTTGCCGGGACTTCCGCATCCGCTGATAATACCAGGCAACTGAGTTGCGCATTGTTCTCGCTCAGCCCGGCCGCCATACCAGCGTAGTCAAATCCGTTCCATTCAGCGGGCACAACCAGCCATTGCACATGACTTTGGTCGCAAATAAACCCCACTTCTTTCTGTCGAAGAAAAGGCAACAGGGGCACTTGCACCGCACCAAGACGACATAAGCCGGAGGCCAGTAGCAACGACTCCAAAGATGTTGGCAGTTGCCAGGCAACGCGAGTGCCACGACGGATGCCGTGAGTTTGCAGCCACAATGCGTAGCAAGCCGCCCGCTCCGAAAATTGCTGAAAAGTCAGGGCACGATCCTGTTCGTCCCGCACAAATAATCTATCGGGCGACATCCGTGCCCGCTCTTCGATGATCTCCCAGAGCGTCATCCCGTTCACGATATTCCTCCCACTAAAACCTGTACAACAGCGACATATTGTAGACCAACGCCGGTTTGCCACTGCCCTCGGCCTGGATCGCAACTTCACTCGTCAGCAGTACGCCCTTCGGGTGCTCTTCGACCGCCATCAGCTTCTGGCGCGCATGTATGCGGGAACCTGCAACGACCGGCGCCAGAAAGCGAAGCCCCTTGGAACCGTAATTGGCCACGCTACTGTGGTTAACGACGTTAAAGCTGGCTGGGGGGCGCACCCGGGACATCAAGCTCAGAATCAAAAAACCGTGGGCGATCGTAGCACCGTACGGACTTGATTGTTTTGCCCTTTCAACGTCAGTGTGAATCCACTGTCGGTCGCCACTGAGTTCGGCAAAGCTATCAATCACACTTTGTGTCACTTGAAAATAGTCCGACCAGGGGCCGTAATCGTCGCTGATCTGCCCGCGCAGTGCATTAATGTCGTTGCAATCTATTGTCAGCATTGGATTCTCTCCTGCCGTAGTCTGGAGCGGCAAATCTTGCCTGCATCATCGCGCAGGAGTTCGCCAACAAATTCGAAGCTTCTGGGAATTTTGACTGCAGCGATGGTCGCCTCGAGATGTTTAAGCAAGGCCGGTTCAGCAATCTCCGTTTCTGAATCAATGATGGCATGAACCCGTTGACCCAGGTCTTCGCAGGGTAGACCAACCACCCCACAAGAACGTACACCCCTGTAGGACTCTATGGCCGCTTCCACCTCCGCCGGGTAAATATTGATGCCGCCACTCACGATCATGTCGACGCGCCGATCAACCAGATAGAGATAACCATCTGTATCCACATAACCGACATCGCCCAGGGTTTCAAAACCGTCCCAACAGGTCGTCTCTGCTCCCAGATAGCTGTAGGTGGAACCGGGCCCGGTAGCAGGCCTCATATACACATCCCCAATCACACCCGCTTCGACTTCTTGCCCATGAGTGTCCAGAATTTTAAGTTCCGTGCCCGCTGCCGGCCGCCCCACTGAGCCTTTGTGGGCGAGCCATTCAGTACCGCTGATCAGTGTGCTTCCGATGCGCTCAGAACCGCCGTAAGACTCGTACACTTTCTCAGCGCCCAGCCAATCGATCCAAATCTGTTTCAGGTTTATTGATATCGGCGCACTGCTGGACATTACCACCTGCAGGGAATCGAGGTTGTAGCTGTCGCGAACCGCTTCGGGCAGATGCCAGATTCTGTGCATCATGGTGGGTACGAGGATAATCCAGTTGATACGGTGCTTCTCGATCATACGCAGAGTCAATTCCGGATCAAAACGACTCATCAACACCACGGTGCACCCTTTAAAGAGACTGTCTGTGGTGGTGATAAAAGGCCCGGAATGGTATAGAGGCCCGCCGGGTACTAATACATTGCTGCCGCTTTTGCGTCCCCAACGTGACACTTCCGGATCCAACTGTGCCGGTTTGCCATCTACAATGAGTTTGGGTGTGCCAGTGCTGCCGCCCGAGGGCAGGGCCTGAGCATGGGGCGACACTTTGTCGGGCAGGGGAGCATCCGACAGATCCAGTCTTGGTTGAAAGCCAGCGGCCAGGGTCTTCAGTCCATTGGAATGTTGCTCACTTAAGCCAACCACGAGCCGGGGTGATGTCAGATTCAGTAATGTGTCAAGCTCGACGCCGGGTAAACGCGGTGACAAGGGTGCGGGAATGGCACCCAGTTTCCAGCAGGCCATGGCGGCAATCACAAACTCAATGCCGTTGGGCAGCACGATACTGACAAAGTCTCCTTCGGCGACACCCTGTTCGGTGTAGGCTCGAGCCATGCGATTCGACTGTCGGTCCAGCTCCTTAAAAGTAATGGATTTTAAATCGCAGATGATCGCTGTTCGATCCGGTGTCTCGTCAGCGAACTTTCTCAGAGCGCTGGGGTAAGAAATCACAGCTCACTCCTCCCGCTTTTTTTGCACAAAGAAATAGTCGTTACGGTTACCAATGGCCGGCAGATAATCCCAGGCCACCTCTTGCTCATAGAACTCAGCAATTTGCGTTTCGGTGTAACCCAATTCCTGTAACACCTGCCGTGTATGCTGCCCTACCTTGGGTGTAGGGCTGAGCTTTTGATAGTGAAGATCTTCACCGCAGCGGACCCAGGCAGGCAGGGGTAATATCATCGGTAAGCCGCAGGGGTGGTCTTCAAAGCAGGCGAAATCCAGCGTTGTGTCGCTCTTCAGGATAGCTGGCTGATTGTCGGTAACCGGCAGTGGCCCGCCGTGACACAGCTCGTCAATATTCAGCACAGGATGGCAACCGATGCCTGCCGCCGAGAGTGTTGCGTACCAATACTCGGCATTCTGCTCCAGAAAACCGGCTTCCAAAGCCCCCTGTTCCAACTGCTCTTGCGTGTGGTTGCTGCGCCCGCCAACCAACTCGGCCAATACTTCTTTGTCTGCTGGCAAAGCGCCAACATAAAGCCATTTATCGCAGCAAGCGTAGAGGCGTTGGTACCAGCATTCACCGTAGGCAAACCAACCTTCACTTCCGGCGCGCCCCGAACAAGTCTCACCACTGATCAGCTGCGGCAACTGATAAAAATTGCATCCTCGTGCCAGGGAGGCAAAGCCGCTGCCGGCAAAGCCGGTTCGTCCCTGTTGGTAGAGGGCCAATAGACTACTGAACGCCAGACTCAGACCTCCCATCAAGTCGGTAAAAATCTCCATAACCTGGCTGGGTGAATCGATGGTTCCTCTGGAGGCTTCCAGGCCGCTGGTCATATTCGGGTTGGGATCGTAGCCGGGCATGGCTTCCCAGCCCCCTGCTTCTGTTGCACCAAAGGCGCTGACCTGGCAAACGATAACTTTGGGGTTAATGGCCTTGAGTTGCGGTGCACTGAATCCCAACCGTTGCGCCACCTCTTGCAAGCGGTTATGCAAGACGATATCCGCCTCGGCCAGCAGTCGTTCAAATACCGTCCGGCCCGCTTCTGTCCTGGTATCCAACACCATGCTGCGTTTGCCCTGATTAACCTCCAGTGTCCAGCCAAGGTGCATGGGCAAATTGAAACTCTTTGGTGGTTCAATGCGGATCACCTCGGCACCGTACTGTGCCAGGGTATAGGCAGCATTGGGGCCGGCCACTACGTTGCAGAGGTCGATCACTTTTACGCCCTGGAGCAGCTTTCCTTTGGTAAGGGTTTCGGCCCGGTTGATTTGCTGGTCATCCCCCGGGCGTATCTGCAAAAAGCTTTGCTGCAATTGTTCCCAGCTCGTGTCGACAGGTTCACGAAAGTCTGCGTCCGCGGTCAAGCCCATGACACGCTCCCCCGGACCGGTCACATCCACGGTTCGCCCCACTGTTGTGATACGATCTCTTCCCTCACCCATGGGCACAAACATGCCCGCATGTGCCAGCTCAGGTATGGTCAGCCATTGTTCCCGACTGCGAACGTAAGAAAACGGGATGCTGGCCTCCAGCATCAGTTGCTGACATTCATCCGCTGTTTTGTGGGCTACCTGTGCTTGAATCAAATCAATCAGATAGGCGCTGTCTTCTGCTGTCAGTTCCCAGGCATTGGCCAGATTGCGAATACCCGTCGCTTCCTCCGGATTCCAAGGTGAGTGAATCACAAACCCCTGCTGCTGCAATTGCTCGCCTATGCCGAGAACCCTAAAAAAGCGGTGCGCCATTTCGGGTTTAATGGGCATAAACATCATCAGTCGCTCATCTTTCGAGCGGTAGGCGTGAGTCACAAAGTTCTTGGGCATCAGTTTCTGCGCGTTCTTGAGTTTGCGCTCAGCCACTACCTGATCGTCAGAACGGGAATAGACCAGAGGTTGCAGTGCTTCCGGCAGAGGCCCCTGAGAGAGCTTGTCATGTCCGCTTCTGAGACTGCCCCCCCGGTAGATAAAACCGCGGGTACAGGTCGACAGGCCCGCCGCCGCCAATGGCGTCTCAATATAGATCCCACCACCTGGGTTATCCGCGCTGTGTTGACTGCGGGCGTGCAGCCCGGCCAGCACCGCCACCACCCCGTGCATAGCGCCAAATGCCGAACAGGGAGCAAGCTTCATATAATGGGGCGGAAAACCGAATTTGTTGCGCAGAGGGTCCATCGCATAGAGACTGGTGGCCGCGCAAAGCACACCTTCCCAAGCCTGAATATGTGCTCGCGCGGAGTCCTTGGCGGAAAATCCCGGCAGAGACAAATACACCAATGACGGATTGATGGCCTTCACAGCCGGGTAAGATAATCCCAGGGTTGCCATCACACCGGGACGAAAGTTCTCAATCAGCACATCCGCACTGCGCACCAGCGCCATGGCCCGCTCTTTACCTTCGGCCGTTTTAAGATCGAGCGTTAACAGGCGTTTGTTGCGATTCAATACCCGGTGCTGTGCCTCGGAAAGTTCACAGGCACCGGGGCGTATCACCCTGACAACATCCGCCCCCTGATCGGCTAATAGCATGGCTGCCATGGGTCCGGCGTAATAGTGCCCAAAGTCCACCACCTTGAGGCCCGCCAGCGGACCTTTGTATGCTGTTGCGTCTTTCATCGCCATCTCGGTGTCAGAGTCAGTAAGGGTGGTAAACGCGGCTGACAAACTTCCATTCTGTCCCTTCGCGGACATATTCGTCTTCGTAGTAGCCGCCCTTGGGGTTGGTATAGGCTTCGGGCAAACCACGAATTTCAACCGAACATTTGCCGGTTGCGTGGTCGCCGTTTACCGTAATGCTGTGGTTGTGGATATAGGGTTTGGGGGCCATGGCTACCATATCTTTGTAAAATTCGCGCATGGCTTGCTTGCCGGAAACTTCGCCAAACTGCCTGTCACTACTCTCGACCTTGACATCGAGACGGGCGCTTTCTGAGAACAGTCCTAACAGGGCGTCCAGATCACCAACGGCCACCGCGTGGCAGTAGTCCGCCGCAAGGTCACGAATGGCGTCCTTGGCGATCAGATAGTCGACGGCCGTTCCACCCTCTTTCCGAGTCTCCGGGTCAAACTCGATGGGCATGGCCTTGATGGCGTTGACGAAATAGTCTCTGACGTATTCCACCGGCCCCGCGAATTTGGGGTTGCGCAATCTCGGTACGATTTCTTCGAGCATCACCTTCATTTCCATACGCGCCAGGTGCGACCCGAGACAAAAATGTTGGCCGATCCCAAATGCGCGGTGCTCTTTGTAGAGTCCGGGCATCCTTTGACCGCGGGTAATATCAAAGGTCATCGGATCGTCGAACACACGCTCATCGCGGTTAACGCCGTGCCAAAACAAAATCACCTTATCGCCCTTGGCAATGGTGTGGCCGGCCAGCTCCACATCCTCGGTGGCGACACGGCGCATGGCCACAAACGCCGCGTTGTAACGCAACATTTCTTCACAGGCATCAGCAATCAGACTGGGGTCTTCCACTAACATCTGCAGTTGTTGCGGGTGTTCCATCAGCAGCCGCATGCCGTGTGAAATCACCGAGCGAGTACTCTCGTTGCCAGCGATAATCAACATCAGGAAAAACGCACAAAACTCCTCTTCCGTCAGTGATTCCTCATCCACTTTTCCGTCCAGCAAGGTACCGACAATGTTGTTAACCGGTCGTTGCCTATGTTTCTTCGCCAGTTCCAGCGCATACAGGTATACATTGGCGCCGGCATCCTGGGCCGCTTTCAGGTTATCCTCCCCTTCACTCATGCTGTCATCCTGGGAGAACATCATGGCGTTGGTCCAATGGAAGAACTGCTTTCTGTCTTCCGGCGGCACACCGCATAACTCCAATATTGCGATCAGCGGCAGCTCTGCTGCAACCTCCTCCACAAATTCACAGTGCCCCCTCGCTGCCACACGATCGACGATCTCTTTGGCGTAGCGACGAAATTTCTGTTCGTAGTCCTGTACTGCCGAGGGTGTAAACGCATTGCGGGCAATCCGACGGTAGCGACTGTGCCTGGGGGGATCCATGCTGACGATCATCAAGCGCTGCTTGGCGAGCTGCTCTTCGTCCAACTCCATAGGGGCTATCGAACCGATCTCGCTGGAAAACAGCTGCGGGTTTTTGCAGATATAGTCGACCTCGTCCCGACCCTGTATCGCCCAATAAGGTACACCGGTGATGGGATCATCAATTTTGACAACAGCACCGCCCTGCTTGCGTACTTCAAGCATGATGTCGTGATGATTACCCTGTTGGTACAGATCCGGGTCCAACAGATTGTGATAGGGGCACTGGCTCATGTTTCCTCCTTGTTGTGCTCTTTAAGGTATTGAAAAAATCTTCCTGACTTTTTCAATACACGAAAAGGATAAAATGCGATTTTTCCGACCTAGGCGTATTGTGACTCACGTGCATTGACGAACAGGTAACAGCCCGAATCTTCCGGAATTTGCTCCAGCGGAGTTTCGATCATGTCGGCGGTGGGGCCGTACTTCTGTGCCAGTGGCTTAAGTTTTTCCAGATCAAACTTGTAGAGCCGCGCCGCGTTTTCCGCAAAGATCATGCGGCGTTCGCGTTCGGGAACTTCGCCAAAAGTCAGCTGCAAAGACTCCAGGTTATAGGGGTAGGTCCCTTCATAGTGCGGATAGTCGTTGCCCCAACAGATTTGGTCGACAGTGACATTGTCGCTGCCCTGCAGCTCTTCGATACTGGGGAAGCTGGCGCCGTAAAAGCAATTGCGCTGAGCATAATAGCTTGGTGGCTCGCTAAGCACCCAGTCGGTTTTTGCCAATTCCACTTCACCCAGGGAACCGGCCTTGGCGCCATAGTGTATCTTGTCCAATAGCGACAACACACTGGGCGCCCAGGAACAGCCAGACTCAGTAAGAATGTATTTGAGTTTCGGATAGCGTTCAAAAACGCCGCTGAGCAGCAAATGGCTGTAGCCACGCTTGCCGAAGTAACCCACCTCCGACAACCACACCGCCTTGGCCACGGTACCATCTCCGTAATCCGGCGTGCCCTGACCCGAGTGCTGGTTCATCACCAGGTCGCAGTCCTGAATGGCGGCAAACAGCGGCTCCCAACAGGGATCGTAGAGAGGTCGCAGCCAGGTGCAGTCTTCAGGGATCAGAGGTAACAAAACGCCACCGCGCAAACCGGCCTTGGCAATCCACTCTACATCTTTGATCGCCTCGTCAATGTCATTGGGCAAGATCAATCCCACACCGGCACGACGATCGGGATCCTCGTCGCAAAAGTCCTTCAACCAGCGGTTATGTGCGCGTATTCCCTGCAGACAGTATTCGTACTCTTCGGGCTTGGGGGGTTGTGACGTGACCAAACTGCTGCGATAAAACGGCGGTACTGTGTTCGGATAAATCACTTCACCTACAACGCCCTGGCCGTTCTGCTCTGCATTGCGCAATTCACCGTCCCAGTTCTTGTTTTTCTTAATACCGACGTGGTCGCGAGAAGGGTTTTTGTAGCTACCACGCCAATCGTCAAACAAAGGGCGATACTTTGGATCCAGATACTCTCGATATTGCTCAATACTGGCACCGGCATGGCTGTCCGCGGTGATCAGGATATAGGGGTCATGGCTCATGATTGTCTCCGACAAATAACGATGGGCCTCATCTTATAAGCTGCCCCACAGCCACAGAAGAACGAAAACCACCGTTTACGATGGTCAATTTCATTCATCAAAAGTGGAGAGCTGTTCGTGTTCGATATTTTGAACATAAGTAATATTTTCGCTAATTATCAATAACTTATACTAGCCACCGGTGACAGAGACGGCGTCTGAAGGAACCACGCGGTGAACATATAAACTCCTACTTGAGCAACGCCGGCCATAAAGTAAGTAAATCTTTATTTACTTTTTATCGGTTTGGGTCTACCTTACTAGAATGGCATTCAGACCAATGACTCGCGAAACGGCCTTTTGATGAATAAAACCGCAAAACCAAGGAAAATCGGGCGCCCCTCGGGCAGCTCCCGTGAGCAGACACTGGAGAAGATTCTCGCCAGTTCACTCAAGCTCTTTTCCAATAAGGGTTTTGCCGCCACGCGTTTGAAAGATATTGCTGAAGATATCGGTGTGACCACGCCGACGCTCTATAAATATTTTGAATCCAAGGTACCTATTTACGGCGCCATCTTCGACAGTATCTATGTGGACTTGATTCCCAAGTTTGAAATTGCTATCGGCAACAGTCAAACCCTGCGTGAGCAGTTGCGTGGGCTGTTACGAGTGACCATGGAGCTTCACAGCAACAACCCCGATATCACCATGTTTATGGCGACGGCCGCGATTGAAACCCGGCGCCACGAAGAGCTGGCCACCTACTTTGCCAATCGCTCCAGCCGCTTCAATCTGGCGTTGCAACGAATGTTCGATGCCGCCAAGGCTCGTGGGGAAATCTCCCACGAACTGGAAACCGGCAATCTGATTTCGACGTTCCTGGGCGGTATTATGGGAATGTCCATCGCCTATCAGGGCATTCCCGGTGCTTCGCTGGAAAAATCCGTGGATGTGTTTATCGCCCTGATGGAAAACTCGTTTTTTGAGGGGAGCTGATGTTATGTTCAATCAAACCGTACCCGTGGATCGAGTCAAACTTGTACTGAACTCCGTCAGGAATAAAGGCCACGACGTCGACGCCCTGGCAACAACCCTGTGTTTTCCCTATAACCCACTGGCGCCGGAAAGTGCAGAAGAGACTGAGTTTCCGGCGTTGCTTTACTGCAAACTGCTACAGCGGGCCGCGCTGATATCCCAGGGACATCTGTTTGGCCTGCCCGGCAGCGAGCAGGACCCCACCAGCGGTTTTCGCATGATGTGCCTGAGCATCATTCACAGCAAGGACCTGCGCGATGCTATCAACCGCGCAGTCAGCTTTTACGACCTCTACGCCAGAACCGAGTGGCGATTCTCAATGCAGGAAAGCGGCGATCAGGCATTGCTGCGATTTCACGTCGAAACCGCAGAACCTTCGTTGCCGTTTAAAATCGTGCACTATATGTCGTTGCTGTGCCGGTTTTGGGCCTGGATGAGCGGCCAATACATTGAACTGGCATCCGTCAACTTTCGTGGCTGCCCCAACTACAGCCTTGCCAAGTACTTTAAGCTCTTTGAGTGTGATCTTGAATTCAACTGCGAGGAAAACGCCATCAGGTTTGACCGCCGGTACCTGGATCACCCTATTGTGCAGACAGAGGATTCGCTGGAGAAGTTTCTGGAAACCGTGCCCTATCAGCTGATGACCATGCCCCGGGATGACTCCGATACTGTAGCCTCCAAGATACGGTTTATCATCGGCAATGATTTCACTCGCGAAATTCCCAGTCTGGAGACAATCACCGACCTGTTGCACACCTCCGCCACCAGTCTGCGGCGCAAGCTGAAGAAAGAAGGCACCACCTACCAACAAATCAAAGACCGGGTACGCCGGGAGGCCGCGATCGAATACCTGAGCCGCCCTGACCTGACCATCAATGCCAGCGCCCTGTTGATGGGCTTTGACGACCCCAGTGCATTCAGTCGTTCCTTTAAAAAGTGGACAGGACTGTCACCGGGGGTTTATCGAAATCGTTACCTGCTTGGCGGAGAATCGAGTCACTAGTATTCAGACCGGCACCTTTTGTCATAGGATTTTGGTGTCTTTTTCCATTTCCATGCGCTTCAGGTTTGTCGACACTGGTACTCCTCATAAATCCGTAAATCGGTCGGAGGATTAGTGAAACAATGAACGATGACTACACCACCAGATATCAACAGGCGGTTGAGCGTCTGACAACATCAGGCCCTTTTGCCCTGACACAGGCCAGCGTCAACGGTCACCAGATGCCGGTATACGCCAACGCCCCCAAAACCGTGAATGAATTGCTACAGCCCGGACGGACGTACGCTGAACGGGACTGCGTAGTTTATGAAGGTGAGCGCTGGAGCTACAATCAGGTTTTTCAGCAGGCCGATGCCATCAGTCAAGGTCTTGCGGACACCCTGGGGGTACGCAAGGGGGACCGGGTTGCCATTGCCATGCGCAACCTGCCGGAATGGATGACGGTCTTTATCGCCATTGTGCAAATCGGTGCAGTCGCGGTGCCACTTAACAGTTGGGGACGCACCCGAGAACTGACCCAGGGCCTGAACGATGCCGGTGCCAGGGTTGTTTTTTGTGACCCGCAGCGGCTGGAATACATTGAGGATGCTTTACCACAACTGGGTATTGAAGCTGTCGTCGTACGCCCCAACTCTGACCAGCTACCCCGACACAGCCGCTCGCTGGAAACGTTTCTAGCCGACAAGCTGCCCAGTGCTCCCCCACAAACTGACATCTCTGGCAACGATATTGCCATGATCATGTACACCTCGGGCACAACCGGCGCTCCAAAGGGCGCAGTATCCACCCATTTTGCACTGTGTCAGGCGATATACAGCTTTGAGGTCTCCGGCGCTTTATCAGCCATGCTTAATCCGAGCGCAGTCAAGGCCATGAGCGCCAAGGGATATCCGAGCTGTTCGCTGTTGTCAGCCCCGCTGTTTCATGTCAGCGGATTACACGCGCATCTTTTGGCGGGAATTCGCAGCGGGCGTAAAGTGGTTATGCTTTATAAGTGGGACATTGAGCAAGCATGCCGTCACATCGAAAGCGAGAGAGTCACACTGCTGAATGCGCCACCTTCTGTCGTGCAGCAACTTTTGGAATCCCCACAGTTCAGTGCAATCGACAGCAGCAGCCTGTTCAGTATCAGCGGCGGTGGCGCGGCATCACCTCCCCGTCTGATCTCCCTGATCGATCGTAATGTCGCCAACTCACTGCCAAGTGCCGCATGGGGTATGACGGAATCAAACGGCATTGGCACCGGCGTCGCAGGCGAGGGCATCAAAAACAAACCCCACACTTCTGGCCTGCCCCACCCGGTGGTGCAATTGCGCATCAGCGACGAGACAGGCAAATCTTGTCCAACCGGTGAGCAGGGTGAAATATGGATCAAGAGCCCAACCAATATCAGCGCGTACTGGAATCGACCGGAGGCCAACGCCAGCGATTTCTACCAAGGCTGGTTTAAGACCGGCGATATCGGTTATCTGGACAAAGAGGGCTACCTGGTTGTCTGCGATCGAGCCAAGGACATGGTGATCAGGGGCGGAGAAAATATCTACTCGATCGAAGTCGAAACTCTGATTGCCAGTCATCCCGCAGTGGAGGAAGTGGCCGCAGTGCCGGTACCCGATGAAAAAATGGGGGAGGAACTGGGAGTGCTTGTACGCCCTGCCAAAAACGCCAAGTTAAGCGGCACCGATATTCAGACCTTCGTCGAAGCGAATCTGGCAAGATTTAAAGTGCCCCGTTACGTCGTCTTCCGTACTGAGGAATTTGCAAAAAACGCCAGTGGCAAAATCCTGAAAAAGCAGGCTCTGCAGATTCTGCTTGCGGGCATCACCAGCCCCGAGCCAACTCCTGAGAATTCATAATATGACTACCACCACAGCCACCACTCATCACAGGAAATTTCACGGCAACAAAATTATTGGCCTGGCGCTGTTCTGCCAGATGATTGCCATCACCTATTCCATCTATCTGTTCAGTCTGTTTATCGAACCGGTAAGCACCGAGTTCTCAGCCTCCCGAACCACCATTGGCATGGGCCCACCCATCGTTTTTGTCTTCTCCACCCTACTGTCGCCGCTGGTGGGTGGTTTTATCGATCGAGGCCATACCCGTGTTGTGATGATGCTGGGAGCCTTGAGTATGTCCCTGGGTATGTGTTTGTTATCACTGGCAACCCAACTGTGGCATATCGCAATCATAATGGGCATTTTTGTCGGCTCCGGGGCGGTTATGCTCGGAGTCATGCCCAACTCCTCGCTGATAATTAACTGGTTTAACCGCAGACAGGGAATCGCCCTGGGCATTGCCGCCTCCGGGGCGTCAATCGGTGGTTTTCTCCTGCCACCGGTAACGAGCTGGATTATTGAATCTTATGGCTGGCGCCAGGCCCTCATGTCTCTGGGCATCTTCTCTCTGCTTACCTTGCTGCCTGCCATTTGGCGCCTGGTAATAGTGCGGCCGCAGGATATCGGTCAAACCGTAGATGGTGACCCGCAGGAACCTGCCTCCCGAGAGCAGGCCAACGTGGCCGCCAAATCCAAAGACGGCGCTCAGAGCGGTTGGCGGGACATCGTTTTACGTCGGAATTTTTTTACCTTGGCGTTTGTTATCGGCTGCCTTAATGCGGTTGCGGTATTGCTGATAACCACGCTCGTACCTCTGGCTACTGAACAGGGGCTTTCTCCGCAGAGCGCGGCTCTGGTTTTTTCCGGTCTTTCGTGCGCGGCATTGGTGGGGAAGTTTTTGTTTGGTTATTTGTGTGATCGAATCGGCCCGCGGCGGGTCATGTTTTTGATCATCGCAACCTATGGAGTGGGTTGGCCCTTCTACTTTTTGTTTCCCTCAAGTATGGGAGTCGCGATCGGTGCCGTCATCTGCGGCCTGGCCAGCGGTGGGTTGATGCCTGCTTCCTCCTCTTTGATGGTAAAGGTATTTGGCCCTGGCGCCTATGCCCGTGGTTACAGCATTCTGCGTGTGGCCATGGCCCCGATGGTGATGTTGCCACCACCATTGAGTGGGTATGTTTTTGATCTGTACGATAGTTATGTTCCCCTGCTGCAGTTTTCCTGGTTTATTTTTCCGGTGGTGGCGGTTGGATTGTTGCTATTGCGTACGGCGGAGGTATCAGCACTAAATGCCCAAACCGGTTCGGCTGAGGTTTCTTGATAAGGATTTTCAGGGAAATGTGTATGCGGTTTGGACTCGGGTATTGGCGGTGTTGTGCCGGGAGCGGAAATTCGAAACGGCAGGATTTCCTTCCCGCGTAGGTCGGATTAGCTCCGCTTCGCGGAGCGTAATCCGACGGTTCCGCTGGAGCTGTTTGTTGGCTGCGGCCCGGTTTTTAACACTTTGGGATGTTGCTGCAACAGGTTGTTTATACACGGCTGCCGCCAATTTAAACCTTCGGCGGAACGGCGGATTACGGCTTCGCCTAATCCGCCCTACATTCGTGCGGCCGTTGCAGACATTATCGAATGCCCATGGTGTCTTGAACCAGGATTATGAACTTCCGGTTATGGCACTTTCCTGCCTATTCAGGCTCGCTTAGACCACCTGCTAAAAGCATCCACGTCGATATTCCAGACAAAAAAATCCCCTGGTGTTTAGCCAGGGGATCAACTCGCTTGCGGAGTCTGTCAGGATTGCTCCTGACACAAGCTCAGAAAGTGTAACTCGCTTCCAGTCCAAAGGTACGGGGCTCACCCAAACGGCCGCTGCGATAGCTGGAAAAATCAATAACCATATCGAAGTACTCGGTATTGGCCAGGTTTTTGCCCCACAACGAAACCACCAAATCACCACCGGCCATCTCAATGCCGGACAACTGCAGGCGGGCATCAACCACACGGCGCGAATCGGACTTGGAATTAGGCGCGGTACCCTGTCGGGTGACACTCAAGACATGAGCGCCGGAGCTGTAATTGTAATTGAGAAAAAAGTCCAACTGCCCAAACTCAAACTCCGGGAAACGATAGTCGAACGAAATATTATAAGAATCCTCAGGCGCATTGGTCATCTTGGCTTCGTCAGAAACATCACCATTAACACCCTGATCATACTCCTTGATGTTATATCCCAGATAACCGTAGGTCAGTCCCATGCGCAGGCGCTCAGTCAACATGGCGATAGCTTCGATCTCCATGCCCCACAGATCAACTCTGCCACCGTTCTCAGTCAAAGACAGGGTACCGTCGAAAACCCCGAGCTGAATATCGGTATAATCGTTATAGAAGGCGGCCGCATTTACCTGCAGACGTCGCCCCCAAAGATTCGATTTGACACCGATTTCATAGGAATCAATGTACTCGGGATCAAAGGTAATACCGGCGGCCACAGGATCGGCGGTGGAGCCATCGTAGCCGCCACTGCGGAAGCCCTCGGCATAACGGGCATAGAAGTTTAAATCGTCGTCAATGGTATAGCGCGCAGACACCGTGTAGGAACTATTACTGTAATCCGCGTCCGGGAACTGGAGGGAAAAATCCGGATCACTAAAACTGATATCGTCCCGTACCAATCCAAAGGGCGTGCCGAACCGTTCGCGCACGGGAGTAAATCCGCCTTCAATATACCGATCCATCTGCTTGGTTTCTTTGGTGTGGCGGGCACCCAGCGTTAAGGTGAGCTTATCAGTCACATCCCAGTCCAACTGCCCAAACACCGCATGATTGCGATTGTCCGCTTTGCCCCCCAAGCGACGATTAATATACAAACCAAAGGAAGGTATGGCGACACGCTGCATGCGTTTCATTTCGGAGTTTTCAGAAAAATAGTAGGCACCGACAACGTATTTGAAATTTTCATAGTTACCCAGCAGCTGCAGCTCCTGAGAAAACTGATTGGCATCCGTCAGCTGGTGGTTGGCGTAGATATCGGTGGCACTGCCATCCAAATCCAGCATTTCATCGGCCTGGGTTTCACGGTACCCGGTAATGGTCTTGACGGTCAGATTATCGGAAATATCCCAGGTGACGGTCAGAGAGTGTGCATCCACATCACCGTCGTAGAATACGGGATGATTGGCTGAACCTCTGGATTCGAATTCCTCGGTGGCATAGTTGGCAAAATTCGGTTCATTGGCCGCCGGCACCAGATCAATTAACTGGAAAAATGCAGGCCTTTCATCCATAGTCGATTTGATGTAATCGTAGGTGACCAAAAGGTTGTTGCGAATTTCCCAGTCCACCGCCAGATGTCCCCCCAGGCGATCCTGTACACCGAATTCCGAGAAATCCGCGATGGGCAATTCCGTCGGGCTCAGGTTTTGCTGAACGTTTTTGGTCAATCCGTCCCTTTCGCGGGAATAGAAGCTGAAGCGCGCGGCAATCTGCCCCAGCCCCTGGTTGGCCTCACCGAGATAAGGCGTATTCAGGGTGGCACCGTATGTCTGCAGGTGCTTGTTGCCCAGCCCGGCCTTCAGCTTACCGCTGAATTCACCGCTGGGGCGTGCGCTGATCAGATTGATGGCGCCACCGGTGGTATTACGGCCATACAGGGTGCCCTGAGGACCGCGCAGCACTTCGATACGTTCAATATCACCCAGCTCAAACAAGGCACCGACACCGGCGGTGAAGAAGACACCATCCATGTAGGTGCCAACGGTATTGTCGATACCCACATTGGATGCCTGATTATTGGTCACGCCTCGAATGGCCAGAGACAAGTCCGTGGATACCACGTTTCTGATAAACAGATTGGGCACCGAATCCGCCAGGGAGTTGGTATCATTGATGCCCTTGATCTCCAGCTGCTCCTGGGTCATTGCGGTAATGGCAATGGGAACGTCCTGAAGATTCTCTTCACGCTTTTGTGCGGTTACGATTATCTCTTCCAGCTGAAATGCATGAGCGTCACTTTCTGCGACGGTCGCAGCGCTAAGCAGCGAGGTGGCGCAGCTTAACAATACAGAAGATGTGGTTATTTTTTTCATCGTCACTTCCCTCTCTTTGAGCTATCTTCTATTTTTTTGCCGGTGTTGGCTATTGTTTCACGGTAAAAAAGTTGCCTGTTTATTAGAACTAGTTAGTCACGTAGCCGTAAGTTTTTAGACTGCGTCCTACGCCCAGGCGATGGTACTCGGTCTTCATCTGCGCAATCACATCACCACTCAGATTCTCGGCTGTCTCCTGTGGGTTCAAGTTATAAAGCCGGGCGCCGTTTAGACCGAAAATGGCGTTTTTCACGTATCCATCTTCGGGGCCCAGCGGGGCGAAACCGAAGCGCTCCTGCATATCCTGTGGAATTTCCAGGCGCCTGAGGGCTTCGATCTGCCACTGGGGAGAGCCGTACCAGACGGAATCGGTACCCCAGAGTACGTGGTCAACTCCCATTCCCTTGATCAAAGTGCCCATCAGGGCCGCACAGAAGCGGGGGTTGGTTATGGCCGAATTGGCGAAGGCAGAACCAATTTCTCCGTACACATTGGACACCCCATATTTGCGGGGAATGTCTGCCAAATCAGTGACCCAACGGATGTAGCCGGTTTTCTCAAACTCGGCCATTTCGATATCCGGTTTCTCCAGATAAGGTCGTAGCGCCGCGTGATAAATGACAAAATTGATCTGAGGCCAATCCTTCGCCGCCTTGCCCACATCGTCGACGGTGGCATAGGGCCAAAGATCGGATAGCTCCTCCAGATAATTACGCGGCAGCAGCCCCTTGTGTATACAAATGGTGTTGATGCCGGACTTGACCATCTTTTCGTAGAAGGGATACATCAGCTTCTCGTCATCCAGACGATAAGGCAGGTTTTGAGGGTGGTAAGGATTACCGACGGTGTACCCCTTCCAGGAATTAGGCTGCAGCTCTTCGATATTGCGGTCCACTTCATCAAGCCAGCCGTCCTGGCCGGGAATAATAACGCTATGACACAACATACGTTGGGTTCCCGACAAGCGGTTGACCAGTTTGCGGGTCTCCGCCATTTGCTCATTGGATATCAGCAAACCTTCCAACTGACCCGTTGTCGGCGCACTGGATACCAGGGCCACTTTGGTGTCGCTGTCGAGATAAACCTCTTTGATAAAGTTGTCGAAGCGATAGCGGTCCAAATCCAGCCCACGCTCGTTAAGCATGGCGGGATTCCAGTGCTCGGCCGCATAGCGACCATAATCCAACATGAATTCCGTATTAAAGTCTTCATGAACAAAGTGCACCTGATCGTCAAAAATAAACTGCGACGAAAGACGCTTGGCACGCTCCTCGGCAACCGAACGCTCAATGGCCTCGGCCTCCTTGACGGAGAACAGGGAACCGTAGACGGCATTCATAGAGAGAAACGCAGCCGCCATGCCGCTGCTGCTGCGGAGGAAGTTGCGACGACTGATATTGAGCTTCTTGCTGTTGGTGTCCGCGATTTCTGACAGTTTTGCCTCAAACGCCCGTTGCTGGTCGGTTTGCGGCAGTGGTGTGAATTCGCCATTGGAAATCGACCGCGATGGGATGGGCGACTGATCATCAAGCGTATTCGACAGGGTGAATTTCTTGCGTTTTTCAGGCGGAAATAAATCGGTCATCGCTAGCTTCTCTTTTACGGTTTGATGATCATCGTAGCAACGGGTTTAGAGCCGAACAATGCTCAAAAACACCGCAATAGTTGGACAAAACACACCGTAAAGTCCCGTGGTTTGATTGATGTCCGTACAGTCATTTTTCTGGCGCCAGAATGCCCTTGTAAAATGGATACGGTGTTTTCATCAGACCAATCGGCTCCAGCTGTTGCCCCAAATGGCTGCGAAAATGCTGGTCGATTTTCTCCAGGCTCCATCCCCCTGGCATATAGATCCCGTTACCATAGCTCGGTTGACTGAGCAGGGTGATGCGCTCCCCTCCGGTACCAAATATCTGACCGGAAATGTAGTTGCCCTGGACGCTGCACAGGTAAATCACCATGGGACCATTAAGCTCCGGGTCAAAGAACGGCATTTCCACCTCCTTGCCGTCCTCCCCCTTGAAGGTATCCGACATGCGCGTGGTCGCCAGGGGCGAAATTCCATTGACACGGATACCATAACGGGCCAACTCAAGCGCCAGGGTATAGGTGAGCGAGGCGATACCGCCTTTGGCAGCCGCATAGTTCGCCTGACCGAAGTTGCCAAAGTGAGCTGCCGAAACTGTGGTAATCAGAGAACCGCCCTGTCCCTGTTCTTTCATCCTCAGAGCCGCCTGTTGCAGACAAAAAAAAGTGCCTTTCAGATGAACATCGATCACCAGACCCAGTTCCTCCTCGGACATTTTCAGAAACGTTCGGTCCCTGACCACTCCCGCATTCGCCAACATGATATCGATCGCACCGAAACTGTCGACACAGCAGCTAACCAATCCGGTGGCCCCATCGAGCCTGCTGATGTCATCGGTATTCGCAACTGCCCGCCCCCCTCTTTCTACGATCTCAGTAACGACTTTTTCAGCCTCGGCACCATCCACATCATTCACAACAACAGCGGCACCAGCGTTGGCCAGTTGCAAACAGTGCGCGCGACCGACACCGCGCCCCGCCCCGGTAACCACTGCGGCTTTGCCTTCGAGTACTTTCATCCCAACCTCGTAAAATCGTCAATAAAAATGCATTTCGGTTATGCAGTCATGGTATTGCTCCGACGCCACAAGCTATAGCAACAGGACAGTTCAAGACTGACCTTTCGGGTGTCGGATCTGGCCATCTGTCAAAGACAGCCCTATACTGGCAAACGAAACCTATGAGACACCACTGACCGGTTTAATGTGAGAAAGAATAAAATTTCGTTTTATTTGCAGCGGATGCAACAGAGAGGCCACAGTCCCGAGAATGTGCTTTGCAACACCGGGCTGAGTGTAGAGCAGATTGGCGATGAGAGCTTTCGCGCAGACAGCGAAGATTATCGTTCGATTATACGCAATATGCTCTCCCTTACGGGTGACTGTCACCTCGGTATCGCCCTGGGGCGAGAGTTTAACATCAGTGATCTGGGTGTGTTGGGCTACGCGGCTTTAAGCAGCGCCACCTTGAGCCAGGCTCGGGATGTCATTCAGCGATACAACGCTTTGAGCGAGTACATTCTTTCACCCAGTAACTACACCTGCACACGCAATGGCAAAGAAGTCTGGTTCAGCGAGTTGAGCGAGCCATTTCCACTGGGAGAACTGTTACCGTTTGCTGTGGAGGAATTTGTCAGCCGCACCATTAAACTGTCCGCCAGTCTGACAAACCGGCCTTTTCCTGTGTTGGAACTCCATCTATCCTATCCGCCCCCGAAAGATGAGAGGTTGTATCGGGAGACGTTTGACTGCCCGATTCACTATAATCAGCCAAAAAACCTGATCAGGCTGGATATCGAACGCCTGAATGACCCCATCACCATGGCAGACCAAGATGTCTTTGCCATCTGCGAGCGCCAGTGCCAGGCATTGGTCAATGAGCAGAAGGGACAGGACCAACTCAGTGACAAAATCAAACGCGCCCTGTTAAAAATGCCTGGGAGTTTTCCCTCCATGAATAGCATGGCCGAGCACTTGGGCATCGGCTCGCGGACGCTAAGGCGCCAGCTGGAAAGCGAAAACACCACTTACCAACAGATCATTGATGCAACACGCCGCGAACTGGCCCTGCAATACCTGACCCATACATCGCTCAGTCCCAAGGAAATCGGTTACCTGCTGGGTTACGCCAATGTCAGCAATTTCCGCCGAGCCTTTAAGGGCTGGACCGGCAAGAAGCTCTCGGACTATAGGCGTTAATCGTTATCTCTAACGGCTCTTCGGTAACCCCAAACCCACCTCGGCGATCACACTGCGAAGGATTTCCACCGTACCACCATATATGGTGGTCACCGGCGCAGCCCGATAGGTTTCCGCAAACGCCCCCTGCAACGGCGCCTGTTGCGCACCGCGCTCCAACGCCGCCAAAGGGCCCTGCAGATCCATCCAGGCTCTGGCGTCCTGCAGATATTTCACGGCGGAAAACGCTTTGGTCATTGGACCCGAGGCGGTGCCGGTAATCCCCTGCGCCTGCTCCCAGGTCGAACGGTAGCGCAACAGCTTGGAGACTTCTGTGTTAATGGCCATTTGCGCCAATTGCTGTCGTACCAGCACACCTTTCTCACCAGACTGCTCAGTTCCGGCTGTCCAGGCTTCGGCCTCCTCCAGAAACAGCTCCTGACGATCCGCGTACCCCATCGCCTGTTCCAGCCCCAATGCGAAACGCACCACCGACCAGCCTTTATCCACCTCGCCGACCCGCAGCGCGTCCGGGACTCGAACACCATCGAAGAACACACCGTTGGTTCTCTCACCACCCATGGTATGAATTGGATGAATTTCCACGCCTTCGGCGTCGGTCGGTACCAAAAACATCGTCAGTGAGCGGTGCTTGTGCTCCGGGGGCCCTGTGCGCACCAGGGTAAAAATATACTGAGCGAGGTGCCCGGTGGTGGTAAACATTTTCTGCCCATCGATGATCCAATCGTCGCCCTCCGGGCGTGCTACCGTTTTCGCAGCCGCGACATCCGAACCGGAACCGGGTTCCGTATAGCCGAGGGCAATGAGGACATCACCCGCCGCAATTCTGGGTACCAGTTCTGTCTTTTGCTGTTCACTGCCCATCGCCATAAGGGTATGGCCGATAAAGCCATTATTGAGTAAACCGAACCAGGGGAATCCCGCCTTCGACAACTCCCAGTAGAGAGCCAGCATCTCGTAGGGGTCACGGCCGCCACCGCCGAATTCCTTCGGCCAGCCGGCCGAAACCCAGCCCGCCGCTGCCAGTTTCTTGTACAACGACCAGTTGTGACCATCACCACTGACTCGCTCCTGCTGCCTTTCGGACTCGGTAAATTCCCTGCGCAGAAATTCACGAATGTCCCGCCGCACCTGCTCGGCCTTATCACCCAGTTGAAAGTCCATGTTATCTCTCTCCCGCTGCAAAATTGGCGGCGATGTTGGATCTGAGTCTGGCCAGGCTCAACAACTCTTCACTCACGCCGCCGCCCTGCAGTGCCCAGGCACAGGCCCTTCGATAGTAGAGTTGAATATCGTATTCTTCGGTAAAACCATAACCGCCATGGGTATGCAAACTGGTTGAGGTTGTTTCCTGTGCGGTCTGTGCCGCAAAGATCAACGCCATGGCGCACAATTCCTGAAACCGCCCCGGATTCTGATCAGCCGACCAGGCAGCTTCCCACACCAACAGCTCAGCCCCTTCGACCGCCATGGCACAATCCGCCAGCGGATGAGAAACCGCCTGAAAACCGCCAATGGGTACGCCAAACTGTTCACGCGTACTTGCGTACTCAACCGCAATCGCGAGCGCCTTTTGCGCCAGCCCCTGCAGGGCGGCGGCCGTTAGCAACTTCCACTCTGCCCAGGCTGTCGCGAAAGCCTGTTTCGCCTCGACTCCCTGGGCCAGAATAATCGGCTCCGCAGCGGACTCACTCCCCATACGCCAAAAGGCCGGGCAGCCAGAACCGAGATTGGGTGGTGTCGGCGAACGCCGCAGGTCGGCATCGCCATAAAGGCACAAGATATCATCCTCCAGCGCCAAGACCGCGTCAGCCACGCCGCCGCCGGGGACCAGAATATCTTGGCTGACGCCAACTCTTGCGGTGGGCAATGCCAGGGACAGCAATGCTTCCCCGCGAGCAAGCCGTCGCACTAATTGTGCGTGTTGAGAATAACGTGCCAGTAAACGCCCGGCGGCGGCAACCTCCGCAAACGGCAAAGGCGCCAGGACCTTACCAGCCGCGGCGGACACCAAACAGAGTTCCAACAAACCACAATCGAGCCCATCCATGTCTTCAGGCAAACCCATTCCCGGCGCCCCCATTTCGGCAAAGCGCCGCCAAAGTTCCCTGGAAAAACCCTCGGATTCCGTCTCTCGCACCAATGACGGAGGACATTCCTTGGTAAAAAAATCCGAGAAACTTCGCACCAACAGGGTTTGTGATTCGTCCAGAGCAAGATCCATCATGAGCGTTTACTTTCCACCTCGATTGTAAAGGGGTCTGCAACCGCCAGCGGTTGGTCGCTGTCCAACACCGCAGCGGCCACTTGTTTTTCCAGGTATCGGCTGTCCCACCAGTTCAGTTGCTGTTGCTTGGCGCGGCGGAAGAATAACTGAATGTCATACTCCATGGTAAAACCGATACCGCCATGAATCTGTTCCGCCTTGGCCGTAACATCGCGAGCGGTATTGCAGGCAAACAGCTTCGCCATGGACGCCAACGCCGCATAGGGTTTTTCTGAAGCGTGAGCCCAGGCAGCTTCATAGACCAGCGCCCGCGCGCCTTCGACGGCAGTCGCACAGTCGGCCAGGTAGTGGCCAATCGCCTGGAAGGCACCGATCGGTTTATCAAACTGCTCGCGCTCCTTGGCATAGCCAACGGTAATCTCCAGTGCCCGTTCTGCCAGTCCCACGGCGCTGGCTGCATCCAGAATAATGGCCTCGTTGAGCACATGGGACCACAGCCGCCAGCCATCTCCCTCGGCATTTATCCGGCTGTTTGTATCGACAATAACGTTGTTCAGTTCGATTCGATACTGACAATCCGATGCCATACTGTGTTCCTGAATCAGTTGTACACCTTTAGCATCTCGCGGTACCAGGAAAATATCAATATCCTTTTTGTTCTCTCCTGTGCGAGCCAGTACCAGCAAATAATCGGCGGAAGATGCATAGAAAACGTGGCGTTTTACGCCCTTGAGAACATACCCGGAGGATGTCATCGTGGCGGAGGTCTGTATGCCTTCGGGTTCATAGTCGCCCTCCGGCTCCAGACTTGCGGGTGTGAGAATGATATCTCCGGCGGCAACGCCCGGCAGCAACTGATTCTGTAACTGAGTATTGTCGCCGCCGTCGATTATCAGCGCACTCACCACCGAACTGACGAAATGTGGCACCGGTGCCAGTGCATAACCGAATTGTTCGTAGATGGCGGCACTCTCAAGCATTGGCAGTTTGCTACCGCCATGGGTTTCGTCTATCGCGATACCCAACAGGCCTGACTGCGATAGCTGATCCCATAGAGCTTTGGCATAACCCAACGCGTCGTCTTCGCAGCTTCTGACAACGGTGGTATCACAAAAATCGTGGCAAATGTTGCGTACCAGATCACTCAGTGCGATCTGATCTTGTGAATAATTTAAATCCATAAAACACCTATTGAGTTCACATCGATACTTTTTCGAGCCTAATCGGGCTGAGCCAGGGGTTGTTGTGTTGATCAACAGCAATCGCCACGCTTGCCTGACAACTCGTCGCCTGTCGACTGCCCACGTGGATGGCCAACTCCATTGCCACCCAACCGTAGCCCCATTCTGTGGGCGAAATCTCAGTGACCTTACCCGTCAGCCTCATACGATCACCGGGGTACACCGACGTTTTCATCTGAAACCTCATGGCCCCAAGCCGCCCTTTCGGTCCGCTCCAATCCGTAATCAGTCGTTCAAGCCAGGCGGCTTGATTGGGGGTATTTAAAAAAATATCCCGAGCTCCATTGCGATTGATGGCAAAGTCACGGTCGTGATGCATGGGCCGCCAGTCGCGGCTGGCCATGGCGCCGAGTACCACCGTGGTCGCGGTAACCTCATGCTCCAGGGGAGGAAGCGATTGTCCCACGTGTATGTCCCCCAAACACAGATTGTGAACATCTGCGGTCATTGATTAACCCTCGTTCCTGACATAACCAAGCGCGGTATAACTGTCTGTGCCCACATATTCTCCATCCTGATTCTCATAGACAACATCAATCACCCAAAAACGACCACGACCCAATTTGGTTTGTTTAATATCGCTGATGGATCGAATCACCTGATAGGAATGCAACCGATCCCCCAGGCGCACCGGCTCGCCAAAACGCAACTCATTGTCAGAAATGATGGCTTCAGGCAGTTGCAACCAGCGTTTCAGGTCGAAATGTGCCTGCAGTGGAGTGCATTCTTCTTCGCTACCCGGTCGCCAGTGATGAGGCCGGAACCAGGTTGAGAGCATGGTGGGTGGCGCTATTTTTCCACCGCTAATAGAGTTGGAAACCGCCTCATCCCAAAACAACGGATTACCGTTTTGGACAGCCGCGCAGGTGTTGTAGATATAGCCGCTTTCTACAACGATTTCACTGTCTTCGTGGTGAAGCGGTTTTCCGATCAGCGCCTTTACCGCCTCGGGTATTATCTCCAACATGCTCATTACTCAATAATTCCCAGTGTTATCAGCTCTTCGGTATCCGTCGCGCTGTAGCCACAGGCGGACAAAATATTACGGCTGTCGGATGGTGTTTTTCCCACGTGGGTATCGCTCCCTCGGTCAGCACCGGCCAACACCCGTCCCAATTGCTGAAAATCGCCGTGAGAACCATGGCGCGCCCATTGAAAGTTGCCACGCTGGCGAAAGTGGCTGTCACTCGTAACCTCTGATACAGAGAGCACGGGTGTGACACAGGTGTCCTGATCGGCAAGTAGTGCTGTCCAGTGATCCCGTTCCCTGGATAAGAATAGATCCTGCAGACATTTGCGCAGTTGTGGTTGTATCGACAGTTCGTATTGCTGGGCGACATACCGATCAAGTCCGAGCAGGCGACATAAATTGGCGTAGAACTTATGTTCAATCGCCCCTACCGCGAGAAACTGTTCATCCTTACATCGGTAAATTCCGTACCAGGCGTATTGCCCCGTCAACAGATCGCTGCCACTGGTGTTGGCAACACCGGTGGCCAGATACTTGTCGATATGCAGTGACATCAGTGACAGCACTCCTTCACACACCGCTACATCCAGGTGGCATCCCTCGCCCGCCAGCAATGCGGCCAGGATCGATACGCAGGCGTGCATACCTCCACCCGCGCTGTCAGCGACAGTAGCGCCGGGCAATACCGGACGTCCCTCCCGGTCGCGTCCCGAGCAATCCAGATAACCCGACATCGCCAGATAGTTAATGTCATGGCCCGACCGCTGCGAATAGGGACCATCCTGACCGTAGCCACTGGTAGAGCAATAGACCAATCTGGCATTGACCTGGTGAACTTTATCGAAATCAATGCCAAGCCGATTGACGACACCGGGACGAAAGCTCTCGATCAACACCTGTGACTCGCGTACGAGGTCAAAGAAAATCGCTTTGCCCTGCTCCGCCTTGAGGTTTAAAACCATGCGTCGTGTGCCACGTCCGGCACCGTAGGCGTAGAACTCCGGCGCGATTTGCACACCGGCGGACACCGGCACAATGTGAATCACATTCGCCCCAAAGTCCGCCAGCGTTTGTGCGGCTCTTGCGGCGGGGCCGACGCTCGCCAGATTGAGAACCGTAACTCCTTGAAGAAAATTCATAATCCGCCCTAAAAGTTCTTCGGTAATCCCAGCTTGCGCCGAGCGATAATGTTCTTTTGAACCTCCGAAGAGCCACCACCGATGGTGTCGATCACCGTGTAGGTATAGGTGCTCTCCGCCCGTCCGCCCAGGGGCGCCGTTTGCGTGCCCAGTGCCAGCTGCGAGCCTGGCGAGGCAATGTCCATGGTAGCGTTGGCAACCCGTTGTGATAATTCGGTGGCAAACAATTTGTAACAGGAGGCCTCGTTGGTGGGAGGCTTGCCACCCGCCATGGCCGCCGACACAAACTTCAGCCCCAGCAAGCGTGCCACTTCGCAGTCCGTAACCAACTGACTGATGCGCTGGCGTATCACCGGATCGTCTTTGAGCGGCCTGTCGTTAACCTTGGTTGTCTTGACGTAGTCCACCAGCAGATTTACCCGCGCCTTGATCGGTGAAAAGGTAAACATGGTGAAACGCTCGAGATCCAGAGCCTCGGAGATGTACTGAAAGCCTCTGTTCAGCTCGCCCACGCGGTAGTCATCGTGAACAAAGACATCATCAAAGAAAACCATATTGGTTCGTTCTTTGCCCATGGTCGGCATGGCATGAATGGAGAGGCCGGGATCATCCATTTTCACCAGGAACAAAGTAATGCCGGAGTGCTTGGCGGCCTGGGGATCGGTACGTGCTCCCACCCAATACCAGTCGGCAAAATGCGCAGAGGTGGTAAACATCTTTTGCCCGTTAAGTACCCAGCCATGATCTTTGCGTTCGGCCTTGAGACGCATTGCCGCCGCGTCGGAGCCGGCATTGGGTTCGGAATAACCTACGGCAAATTCAATTTCTGCATCGAGAATTTGAGGCAGAAATTCCTGCTTGAGTTTTTCAGTGCCATGGCGGATCAGTGTTTTTCCGATAATCCCGACACCTTTGCCAATCTGCGGCGCCCCGACCGATGAGAGTTTCTCGTTAAGCAGGTATTCGTAAACCCCATCGATATCGCTGCCGCCATACTCTTTGGGCCAGGTCAGCCCCAACCAGCCTTTCTCTGCCACCTTTTTCATAAAGGCTCTGCGTTTGGGCGTATCGCAGATTTGAGCCATATTTTCCCGCGTTACGTCCATTACCTCTTCATCGTAGTTGTCGCGAATAAACTGATCCACTTCCTTTACAAAGTCGCGCTCCTGTTGGTAAAACTCAAAGTCCATACAAAATCCTCGGAAACCATGCGTTGTGCTGTTCAATGGGATCAGTCTAACGTTCTGGTTGTGACTGTCTGTACCGGACCCATTTCCGATTTGGCCAATCCAATGTCTCATCTGGTCAACGTCAAACACACCTCCGGGCTTGCCACATTTGACACCGGTTCGTCCAGATATCCTACACCCGCTGTCTTTGCCGCACGCTTTTTGGTTTGTAAGCTGATTCAGTCATCTGCAAGCGGACCCATCCATGTTCAAGGAACAAAACACGATCAAAGACAAAGCCGCAATTGTTGGCATCGGCGAAACCCAATTTGCCAAACAACTGCCAGCCAGTGAAACCGAGCTGGCCTGTAAAGCGATTAGCGCGGCACTTAAAGATGCTGGCGTTAGTCCCAGCGAAGTGGACGGCCTGGCTTCTTATACCATGGAATCGACGTCGGACTTCGAACTCGCCAAAAATCTGGGTTTCGGAGACATCACCTTTTTTGGACAGATCGGTCATGGTGGCGGTGGCGGACCGGCGACCCTGGGTATGCTCGCCATGGCGATTGCCACCGGGCAATGCCAGGTAGGCGTGGCCTGGCGCTCGCGCAAACGCGGAAACCCCGAGAGTCGTGTCTGGGCCAACAAGGCGGCGTCGGCAGAGTTGGTCACTGCAGCCAACTGGTCTCGCCCCTGGGGAGTGCTGCGACCGGTGGACGAGGTGTCCCTGATCACACAAAGATATATGCACGAAACCGGCTGCACTCGCCAACACCTGGCCAATGTCGCGGTGTCTATTCGAAAAATGGCGAACAACAATCCCCGCGCAATGATGTACGACAAACCTCTGACTACAGAAGACTATATGGCTGCCCGTTGGATTTCCGAGCCATTGTGCCTCTATGACAACTGCCTCGAATCAGACGGTGCCCTGGCCGTGGTTTTGGTCAGCGCCGAACGGGCCCGCGACTGCAATAGCCCACCCGTCTACCTGCACGCCTTTGGCCAGGGAATCAGTCAACAGTCCCACAGCATGGTTAATTTCTACAGCGAAAACCCGCTGCAAGGTCCCTCCTGGACCTGTGCCAGACAACTGTTCCGTTACTCTGATATTCAGGCTCAGGATATAGACGTGGCTCAGTTCTACGATGCCTTCACGCCTCTGATTCCCTTTTCGCTGGAGGCCTACGGCTTCTGTGGTCATGGAGAAGGTGCTGCGTTTACGGAAGACGGCGGTCTCGACATCAATGGCAAATTGCCATGCAACACCTCGGGCGGCGGCCTTTCCGAAGCTTACGTACACGGCTTTAACCTGATTACCGAGGGAGTGCGGCAGCTACGGGGGCAATCTTGCAATCAAGTGCGAGAGGCGGAGACCTGCCTGGTGACGGCCAGCACATCGGTACCCACCAGTGCTGTCATTTTAAGGAGATAAACAATGACCACCGATTGGCTACTGCCTGAACTGGATGAACTGACGCGCCCTTTTTGGGACGCCTGCAAGCGCGGACAACTGCAACTGCAACGCTGCCGCACTAGCGGTCGCCTGCTGCACCCACCGCGCTGGCAAAGCCCCTGGGACCCTGGCAACGGTGAATATGGCAAACTGGATTGGGTGACTGTTTGCGGCCGTGGCACCATTTGGACAAAGGCTGTGCCACATCCGCCGCTGCTGCCGCCATTTTCGCAGTTTTCCCCCTACAACGTCATCATTGTCGCTCTGGAGGAAGACCCCCGTATTCGCATGATTGGCAACCTGGTGGCCAGACCCCAGGCTCCCATCAATTCGGTAGCGCCAACTGAAATTGAGATTGGCAGCGCTGTACGAGTTGTTTTTGAAAAAATATCCGATGATTTCCACTTTCCCCGTTGGGTGTTGGATACCAGGGAAAACGCCGAGGATTCCAGTCATGTATAAAACTTTGAATATCGAAAAACGTGACGCCGTCGCCATTGTCTTTCTCAACCGGCCAGAAAAGCTCAACGCTTACACCGTACAAATGGGAGAGGATCTCGTCGCTGCCTTCGAAACTCTTCGCACGGACGAAGGCGTTCGCTGCATCGTCCTGACAGGGAACGGTCGCGCTTTTTGTGCGGGAGTCGATTTAAAACAGTTGCAACAACAGTCCGGCAAAGACGACGACCATCTGCCCAAATTGGGGGAAGAGTACTTTGTCAAACGCTTCGCCGAGGATCTGTACCACTTTCCCAAACCCGTGATCTCGGCAATCAATGGCGCAGCCATTGGCGTCGGCGTAACCATGTCAATGCCCTGTGATATTCGCCTGGCGGCTGAGGAGGCAACCCTGAGTATCCCGTTCGTTAAGTTGGGTATCGTACCCGGGCTCGGCAGTTCCTATATGCTGCCGCGCCTGCTGGGATTGGGCGCGGCGAAATGGCTTGCGCTTACGGGTAAAACACTTTCCAGCTCCGAAGCCCTCAGCCTGGGGCTGGTGGACAAAGTGGTAACCGCTGAACGGCTGCTGACAGAAGCTTTGGAGCTGGCCAATGACATCGCCCGTCATTCTCCGCGAGTGGTAAGCCTGATCAAAGACACCCTGAATCAGGGCGCAGCCGCAGGTTCCATAGGCGAAGCCATTGATTACGAGCATGCCGCAAACGCGAAACGATCCTGACTGTCCCTATGCGAATCGACGCCATTCACCGGGAACTTTCCGAGCTGTTGTTCACCCTCTACCACTCCAACTCCCATGGAGAGGGGAAGCGCTGCTTTCTGACCCGACTGGCCGGGTTGATGACCGCTCAGAGAGCCTCTCTGATCGTCATCCCTCCCACCACAACCGGAAATGGGCTGATTTACACCAGTGGTAAAGATGAAGACACATTACTGGCCCAGGACATCATCCAAAGCTATGGCCAATACTACACTCAAGACCCGCTGGTCAATCTGCCGTTGGGCCAACCCGTTACCATTGATGACATTGTTTCTCGCGAAGCGTTTTCAACCAACGAATATTACCGATTATTTTTGGAACCCATCGGTGTTCACTTTGTCGTCGGCCTGGATTGGCGAACAGCTCAGGGAGCCCGCTGTTCCTTGCGTTTGACGCGACGCAAGGAACAAGGCAACTTTGATCGGCAGGACAAAGGGTTGTTGACGATGTTACTGCCACATTTGGAGCAGTCGCTCTCTTTGGGAATTCGTTTACAACTGCAGGACTGTGAAAAACACATCTACTCCAGTACCGTTGCCCGGCGGGCCATCGGCATCATTACGCTAAACAGCTGCCGCCGTATTCTGAAGACCAACAGTACCGCTGAACGCTATCTGGCCGAAGAGGGTTCCGGAATGCAGCGCCTGCAGCATCGTCTCAGGCTGGACGATGTAAACCGCGACGCAATCTTTCAGGATTATGTTTACGAAGCTCTGGATGCGGCGCAACAAGGAGCCACTGCCTATGTGAATGCCTTGTCGCTGTCCTCTACCGAACAACGAACCGGGTACCAACTGGTCATTAAACCTCTGCCTGTGAACAGGGATCATGAATCTGAGGTCACCCCCTATATTGCGATCTATATTCAAAACCCGGACAAAGATCTGGACATTTCCATTAGGACATTAATGAAGCTTTACCAGCTGACTCCCTCAGAAGCCAGTGTGGCAACCTTGTTGGCGGCAGGCCACACCTCCGAGGAAGTGGCGGGAGAACTCAGTGTTAAAAAAAACACCGTTCGAGCCCATATCCGTTCTATTTTTGTCAAGACAGGGGTATCAAGGCAGTCCATGCTGGTCGCACAGATTCTCAAGAGTCTTGCCACGACTTAATTGGGTTCGAGTGGCGCATTCTGCGGGCGGCATGGTGTCAAATTCGGCCGCTTTTGAGTCAACACAGACTTTGCTATGGCCTCCGAAGACGGCGCACTATACGATAACAGCAGGAAACAAAGCGATATGAATCCTGCGCACAGTGAGAATAGCTGATGGATACCGTGATCTACGACAAGCACGACAAGGTGGGGGTCATTACACTGAACCGGCCTGCTCACCACAACGCGTTTAATCTGACCATGATGAACGAGCTGGATCAGATCTGGAAGAGCATTAAGAGCGACTCACAGGTCAACGCCATTATAGTTACGGGCACCGGCAGCAAGGCTTTCTGCACCGGAATGGATTTGTCGGATCTCAGCGCTGAAGAAGCCGATCACATCTGCCGCATACCTCGTGACCAGCAGCCGATATTTCGGTTAACGGCTATACAACAGAAGGTTTGGAAACCCGTCGTGACCGCCGTCAATGGCATGGTCTGTGGCGGCGGTTTTCATTTTCTCGCTGACAGTGATCTGGTGGTCGCAGCTGAACACGCCACTTTTTTCGACAGTCACGTAAAAGTGGGTCTGGTGGCTGGTCTGGAGCCGGTCGGTTTGGCCAGACGAATTCCCCTGGAAAGTGTTTTTCGCCTGGCCTTTTTAGGCGGCGACGAACGTATGAGCAGCGATGAGGCCAAATCCTGTGGCCTGGTGGGAGAAGTTCTCGACGCGGGTCAATTGCTGGATCGCGCCATGACCCTGGCGTCCACCATCAGTAGACATTCTCCAGCCGCGCTGGCCCGTACCAAAAAAGCCATTTGGGACAGCTTGAATACGGGATTGGATCAGGCACTGACGGACACCTGGGAATCCATACTGGCGCATAACTCGCATCCGGACAGCAATGAGGGCGCCAGGGCCTTTGCAGAGAAACGCAAGCCGATATGGCACAAGCCTCCTGAGCTGTAGAGTTCAGCTGAAACACTCACTGCGTTAAAACCGCACCCAGAAACCTTAACGCGGGGCCACTCGATAGAGCCGTGATCGTTCAGCGGCTCCAGGGCACCCTATTGGAAAAAATCATGAGTACTGGAATTGAAAGTTTTGGGGCCTATATTCCCATCACCCGTCTGCCACACTCCGTCATCGCCAAAAAAGGCGTGAAAGCGGGCGGCAGTGAAAAAGCGGTTGCCTGGGCCGACGAAGACGCCATTACCATGGCGGTGGCCGCCGGTGCCAACTGTTTGCGAGATTTGGATCGTTCACAGATCGATATCTTGATATTCGCCAGCACCAGTTTTTCCTTTGCGGAAAAACAGGGGGCCAGTATTGTTGCCAAAGCACTGGACTTGGGGACAAACATCAAGACCGTGGATATCGGTGGGTCGTTGCGCGCGGGCACTCTTGCACTGCAACAGGCCATCGACAGTGTGCTGGCCGGCAGCGCGAGAAAGGTACTGGTGTTGGCAGCGGACTGTCGTATGGCCCCCCCTCATTCCAGTCTGGAAACCAATCTGGGTGATGGAGCCGCCGCCTTTTTGGTAGGGTCAGACAGCGTCATCGCAGAGCTGCAGCACAGCGCCAGTCACGCCAACGACATGATGGATATCTGGCGACGCCAGGGTGATACCTTCGTTCACAGCTGGGAAGACCGATTTGTTAATTTGCATGGTTTCCAGGAGACTGCCCAAGCAGCCATAGCGTCGCTGTTTGAGCAGACAGGTTCCACCGCCGCTGACTATACCCGGGTTTGCCTCTATGCACCCGATGCCCGCAACCACGCCGGTTTGGCTAAATCCATGGGGTTTGCAACCGAGCAGCTTCAGAACCCGCTGTTTGGACAACTGGGCAATACCGGTACCGCCTTCGCCCCTATGCAGTTGATAGCCGCCCTGCAACAGGCGGCACAGGACGACTCTATTCTGGTCGTGAATTACGGTGATGGGGCCGATGCCATCTCGTTTAAAGTGCTGGCCCCTGCAACCGCTTACTTGCCGGTACGACGCGGCGTGGATTTTCACTTGAAACGCCGACGCATCATCGACAGCTATGACAAATATCTCAGCGCTCGCAATCTGACCCCTTCGGAATACCCGGAGCTGGATGACCAGGGTATATCCGCCACCGTGCAGTTCAGAAACCGAGACGAAAACCTGAGCCTGCAGGGGCAGGTCTGCAATCACTGCGGCACGCACCAATTCCCCAAGGGGCGGGTTTGCGTTCGCTGCGGAACCCGCGACCACTGGTCTGCCGTTACCTACGCCGGTATGGGCGCTAGGGTTCTGACCTATACCTTTGACGCTTTTTATCCCTCACCGGAGCCACCCACCGTGGCCACCCTTGTAGAAGTGACGCTGGCCGATGGCAGCGTTGGGCCCCGTATTCATATGCAGTTTGCTGACGCCACTGCCAGCGACATGCGTACAGGCCTTGAGGTGGAATTCACCTTGCGAGTCATCCACCGTGCCGGAAAACGCCCCAATTACTTCTGGAAGTGTCTGCCAATAGGAGAAACCGCATGAGTTTGAAAGACAAGGTGGCCGTTGTCGGAGTCGGTTGCAGCAAGTTTGGTGAAAACTGGAATCGTAGCGAAGAAGACATGATCGTCGACGCTACCTACGAGGCTTACCGGGATGCGGGGATTGATGAGCCGCTGAAACAAATCGACGCCGTTTACTGCGGTTCTCTCTACAGCAAAAATGGTCCGGTTGAGGTTTCCGAGGCACTCAAGCTCTACAAACCAATGACCGCCGTGCAAAACTACTGCGCCACGGGCACGGAGGCCTTTCGTGCGGCATCAATGGCAATCGCTGCCGGTGTTTACGAGACCGTATTGGTGGTCGGTTACGATAAGCCCAAAGACCGGGGTGTCTCCGGACCGTCGGTCAACATCCGTGATGTTCGCGACCTGCCGGCGACGCCCGCTGGCTGGTTTGCCATTTGCGCGAAACCCTACTTCGAAAAGTACGGCGCCGGGCGCGAACAACTCGCCAAGATCGCTGTTAAAAACCATTACAACGGTACCCTATCACCCAATTCGTTCCTTAAGAAGGCCATCACCGTCGATGATGTTTTGAATGCGCGAATGATCTCCTGGCCCTTCGGTCTCTACGATTGTGCGGCCCAGACGGACGGCTGTGCCGTCACCATTGTCACCCGTGCCGATAAAGCCAGACAATTTCGAGACGATCCGGTCTATGTCAAAGCCGTTGCCAGCGGTTGCGCTCCAAACCCCAACACAGATCCGGACTTTGATTTTTGTCGCTGGAGAGCTACAGAAAACGCCGCGGCGGAAGCCTATCGCATGGCCGGTATCAGCAATCCCGGCCAAGACATTCACGTGGCCCAGGTACACGATTGTTTCACTCTGACCGAGCTGCTCAGCTACGAAGACCTGGGCTTTATCGACAAGGGATCTGCTAAGGAGTATATCGACAGCGGCTACTTCGAACTGGACGGCGAATTACCGGTGAATACCGATGGCGGTCTCAAGGCCTTTGGGCATCCCACCGGCGCCAGTGGTGTGCGCATGATCGTTGAAAACGTATTGCAACTGCAAAACCGGGCGGGTAAACGCAAACCCAAACGGCAACCCACTATGGCACTAAGCCACAATATCGGCGGTTTCCCTACCGGGTCCGCAGTCGCCATTCTCGGTATCGAAAAAGGAAGCTAGTATGCGTTTGGATGGAAAAAAAGTTGTCGTAACCGGAGGCAACGGTGCTCTCGGTCGAGCCCTTACCGCACAAGCCATCGAGTTGGGCGCATCCGTCATCGCCCTTGATTTGAGTTTTGCTCCGGAAGTGTCTGCGCAGACTCAAACACTTTGTGCCGACCTGACGGATTTGGCGGAAACACGACGCGTCTTCGAGCACATCGGGTCAGTGGACGTCGTTTTTAACATCGCAGGAGGGTTTGCCATGGGTACACGGGTAGCTGCCGATAGCGACGATGAGTGGGAAAAAATGTTTGCACTGAACGTCGCCACCACTCGCAATGTGATTAGGGCGGTGGTGCCCTCTATGGTCGCCGCCGGACGGGGAAGCATCGTAAACGTCGGCGCCGCTGCGGCTTGTCAGGGGCAAGCCGACATGAGCGCCTACACAGCCTCCAAGAGCGTGGTGATGCGTTTGACGGAAAGCCTCGCCCAAGAGTTAAAAGGCGAGGGTATCAACGTCAATGCCGTATTGCCCGGAGTCATTAACACCGCCGCCAATCGCGCCGCCATGCCGGATACCGATCCGTCACAGTGGGTAGAGCCGACGGATCTGGCCCTGGCCATGTGTTTTCTCGGTTCCGATGCCGCCAAAGCCATTCACGGAGCCCTGGTACCCGTGACCGGTGCAAATTGACCAGAATTTTCGCCGCCATAGAACATGTCCAGGCAGCCGCACATCTTCTATTCTCTATCACTTTGACAGGATGGAGGAACACCCATGACGGATTTCGGCTTCTGGCATTTTGCCCAAAAGGACCCGTCTGCATTAGGCCTTGTGTCTCCCGACGGTACCGAGTACTCACGGGGGGCGCTTTTTTCTGAGTCGAATCAACTTGTCCATGGCCTGCGAGCCAGAGGTCTAAAAACTGGCGACGCCGTCGCCGTCTGTATGCCCAACTGCAAAGAGCTGCTGAGCTTAAGCCTTGCCACCTTTCAGGCAGGTTTTTACCTCGTGCCCATTAACTGGCATCTGTCGGCCAGTGAAATTGCGCATCTGCTTCAGGACAGCACTGCAGGTGTGTTTGTCTCGGATCAACGCATCGCCGAGACCGCGAGCACAGCCGTTGAGCTGGCCGGCTTTAATGCCGACAACGCTTTTTCGATTGGCAGGATTCCCGGCTTTCAACCCTTTGACACACTTACCATAGGCCAGCCGGATACTCTGCCAGACGACCGCACATCGGGGGCGGTGATGAACTACACCTCGGGCACCACCGGCAAACCCAAAGGTGTGCAGCGCCCACTCACCGGAATCGATCCCGAAACCGGTGCGCAGATGGCCACCGGACTGCTGCAGATGCTCGGCAGTAAACCTGAGGACGGTAACGTTAATATTACCGGCTCACCACTTTATCACACCGCCGTACTGGTGTGGGCCAATGCCTCCCTGCATCTTGGCCATCCCATTGTACTGATGGACAAATGGGATGCGGAGGATATGTTGCGTTTGATCGAGCAATACAAAGTCACTACCGCCCATATGGTACCGACCCAGTTTATCCGCCTATTGAAGCTGCCGGAAGCCGTACGACACCGGTACGACTGCTCCTCCACCCGCCGTATGGTGCACGCGGCAGCGCCCTGCCCGCCGGATATCAAGCGCGCCATGATCGAATGGTGGGGCCCCTGTATCTACGAATACTATGCCGCCAGTGAGGGCGGCGGTGCCATGGTATCGCCACAGGAATGGTTGCAATATCCCGGCACCGTGGGTAAAGCCTGGCCAAATGCCGACATCAAGATCTTTGACGACGCCGGCCGTGAACTGCCCCCCGGCGAGCAAGGTACCGTGTACATGCGACTGGGTGACCGCGGTCACTTTCAATACAAAGGCGACGAACGGAAAACCCGGGAAAGCCGCATCGATAATTACTTTACGGTGGGTGACGTCGGCTATCTGAATAACGAGGGGTATCTGTTTCTGTGCGATCGCAAGATCGACATGATTATTTCCGGCGGAGCCAATATTTACCCGGCTGAAATCGAGAACCAGTTGATCCTGCACCCCAAGGTCGCCGACTGCGCAGTATTCGGTATCCCCAATGAAGATTGGGGCGAGGAAGTTAAAGCCGCCGTACAACTATCGGAGGGTACATCACAATCCGAGTCAACCACTGCTGAACTGATGGACTTTTTGGGCGAACGACTGGCCAGGATGAAGCTGCCCAGATCCATAGACTACTTGAGTGAACTGCCACGGGACCCCAGTGGCAAACTGTTCAAGCGACGCCTGCGTGACCCTTACTGGGAAGAATACGAATCACAGGTTTAAATCTCCCGCGGAAAAAACACCATGAACATTTCAAGCTACCAACATTTCTATATCAACAACGAATGGCAAGCACCATCCGGTCACGCCGAGTTTTCTGTGATCAATCCGGCCACAGAACGAATCATCGCCACTGTACCTAAAGGTGAAAACGCTGATATTGACCGCGCCGTCGCTGCGGCACGGGAGGCCTTTGACAAAGGCCCCTGGCCACGCATGAGTGCCGCCGAAAGAGCGCAGTGCATGAAAGAGCTGTCCGCTGCTTTACAGGCGGATTTACCCGCACTGGCGGCCCTGATTACTCAGGAGATGGGGAGCCCCATGTCGTTTTCCCTGCCGGGTCAGGCCTACGCGTCCACTATGGTACTGGATTACTATGCACAACTGGCGCAGTCCTACCCATTTGAGGAACAGCGCGCCGGCTTACAAAAACCGCTGTTGGTGCGGGGTCTCCCGGTTGGTGTCGTGGCTGCGATTACCCCCTGGAATGTACCCCTGTTTACACTGATGCTGAAACTGGCCCCGGCCCTGGCAGCGGGCTGTACCCTGGTGCTTAAGCCCTCCCCCGAAACTCCGCTGAGTACCTACGCCCTGATAGAAGCAGTGGCAAAAACGTCGATTCCCCCAGGCGTAATCAATCTGGTACCCGCCGACAGAGATGTTGGCGAATACCTGGTTTCGCACCCGGGCGTCGATAAGGTCTCTTTCACTGGCAGCACAGTCGCGGGCCGAAAAATCGGCGGCATCTGCGGACAACAGCTCAAACGCTGCACCCTGGAACTGGGAGGAAAATCTGCCGCCATTATTCTCGACGATGCCAACCTCGACAAGGTCGTGCCTGAACTGCTGCCCGCAGCCATTATGAATAGCGGCCAAGCCTGCATCGCGCAAACGCGAATCCTGGCGCCCCGACAACGCTATACAGAGATTGTAGAAACCTTCAGTGCTGCCTTTAGTAGTCTTAAGGTCGGAGATCCCATGCAGCAGGACACACACATCGGGCCGCTGTTTTCTCAACACCACCGCGAACGTGTGGAATCCTATATCAATTTGGGTCAACAGGAGGGAGCAAGCGTCGTCACCGGCGGCGGACGCCCCAGGCATTTGGAGCGAGGCTGGTACATAGAACCCACCCTGTTTGCAGACGTGGACAACAACATGCGAATTGCTCAGGAAGAAATCTTCGGCCCGGTTGTGGTTATGATTCCCTACGACAGTGACGCCGATGCGGCGCGTATCGCCAATGACTCCGACTATGGACTCTCGGGTTCCGTATGGGGTGAAGATACGGAGCGCGGCCTGGACATTGCCAGGCAAGTGCGTACAGGCACCTATACGGTAAATGGATTAAGCCTGGATTTTAACGGACCGTTCGGAGGATTCAAACAGTCCGGGTTGGGAAGGGAATTGGGACCGGAGGGATTGCAGGCTTATCTGGAAACTCAGTGTATTGCTCTGCAGTCTTAGCTTGGGCCGTCTTCGAGACGCTGGTCAGCTTTACAGCCCGTTCTTGCTGACCAGACGTAACCTGAAGAAGCAACGTAGCCTGGTGATCGCCGCATCAATAAAGAGCCACTACCACGCCGCCTACCCTTACAACAACTTCCGATAAGCCAATGGCGTAACCCCCATCCAACCTTTAAACGCACGGATAAAAACACTGGAATCAGAAAACCCCAACTTAAAGGAGATTTCCTCCACACTATCCTGCTTTCTATTAAGGTGAAAGATCGCCATGTCCCGACGTATATCGTCTCTAAGCGTCTGAAACCGGTATCCCTCAGCCTTCAGCTTGCGCCGCAACGTATAATCCGCAATACCCAGCTGGTCTGCTATGTCTTTCATATCTGAGGAGCCATGTCCGTCCCGGAAAATATTCTCCAACAAGAGCCGGACCCTGGTCGCCGTGGTTTGCCCCTGCCTGGGCCTGCTGATAAAAGACGGGAAGGCGTCCTCAAGCAGGCCGGCAAGTTCCGTATTGGTTCTGCTACAGCTTTTCTCCATTAGACTGGAATCAAAGCGGATTTGATTGCGTGAGCAGTCGAAGTTGACCCTCGCACCGTAGTATAAAAGCCGATACTCCTCACTGTAAAAGGGCTCTGGAAAACTGAGACTGACGCCCTTCAGGGGTATAAGGTCTTTCGCCTGCCAGCACAAGAAACGGTGAAAGATTGCCAGTGTTTGCTCGATCATATAGTGGTTGTCGGTACCGCCAACCTCATGCGCCTGAAGAGCGAATACAATCTCATCAGCAGACACATAAAGCTCAGCGGCTAGCCCACCCTGAATCAGGTTAACCGCACTCTTCAAGATACCCAGGCTTTCCGCCAGGGTATTGGCGCTATGACAGGCTTGGAACATCAGGCCAAAGCTGCCGATCGGCATGGGGTCTCTCAACAGACCATAGGATTCATCCCCCAGGAGCCCTGCGATGGACTGGCAGAGCCTGGCAAAGTCCACCGTTGAAATTCGAAAACGGGGGTTGGTCAGTAACAATGGAGACAGGCCCTGTTGCTCTAACAGGTCCTCTGGGGAATGCCCTTGCGTTGCCGCTCCTTCCAGCAGGCGCTGCACGAATATGGGGGCGACAGTGACGATGGTCAACGCTGACTCCTGTAGCGACATTGAATGTACTCGGTCAATACAGTGTAAGGTAAAGCATGTTTTTCTGTTTGTCGACGCCTAGGCATTTTAGTCAATCATTGGCTAAAGTACCCATATTGGCGCTATTTTTCAGTTACGGTAAGACTGACACCTCCCCCACTTGAAATACAAGGTGTCAGGTAATATCAATATTGAGATACCCTGATGAAAGCGCCTCAATCTACCGAACAACCGCCCTTGCGGGTCAAATCAGGAGATTCTAGCAGTGGACAACATAGACTATAGTCACGCCAGGTATCCGGTTCGGAATGACTTTACGGAGGGTCATAGACGCTACTGGAAACGGCTTGCACAGCCGGGCAACTGGTTTACCGGCGCGCAGCGAATTGACATCGCACGGGAAGTCAGAGCCGCGCGGGATTGTGAATTATGCAAAAAACGAAAGACCGCCCTGTCTCCCAATGCTGTGTCCGGGGAACATGATTCTGTTACCAATCTGCCCGACGTCGTTGTGGACGTGATCCACCGGGTCATTAATGATAACAAGAGGCTCAGCAGGCACTGGCTCGAAGGCGTTATCGAGCAGGGGCTGACCCGCGAACAATATATTGAAGTACTGGGCACCACCTTGCATGTATTCATGATCGATGAGTTTTGCCGCGGCATCGGCGAACCACTCAATGAACTGCCGCAACCGATTGACGGTGAACCCAATCGTTATCGTCCTGTTGACCTGATAGATGTGGGTGCCTGGGTTGAGGTGTTACCTAACGAGATCGACGCCGGCGCGCCTGAGGCAGACCTCGCTGGCAAGCTTGTCTATAACGTCTATCGGGGGCTCAGTCTGATTCCTGATGAAGTTCGCACGGTATTTGACCTGATCGCCATCCATTATCTCGCCGACGAAGAAATTAAGGATTTTCGAACAGGTTTTGGCGGACCGCTTAGCCGCTACCAAAAAGAAGTGGTCGCCACGCGGATATCGTCGTATAACGATTGCTATTACTGTACCTCAGGCCATGCGATGATGCTGCAAACCAGTCTCCATCTCACAAGCTCTGAGGCTGTCGATCTGGTTGGATTGACCGATCCTGATTGCAAGGAAATCGTGGGAATACCTCATTCCTCAGCGCTTATTCGATTTTGCGATGCCTTTATGGCTGATGACCCGGAGGCACTGGCGTCGGCGAGAGAATTGCTTGTTACTGAGTTTGGCCCGGAAGCGATGGTGGATACGGCTGGTATTGCTTCAAACTTTCAGCGGATGAACCGGATAGCGGACGCAACAGGTTTGCCGTTGGATTCGCTGGGGAACAATAAGCTGAACGCATTGAGAGATTCCCTTAATGGGCAACTTGGCATTGATCAATATCGATCGGTGATCAATAAAAAATAGCGTTTCTAAGAAGTCGCTCGTAAGGCGCACTATTATGAGAACCGATTTGAACTTTCGAGCCCTTCGGATAATGACCTGGCTAAGAAGCCGATTTTCCAGAAGGTGAAGGGGGTTTCTGTTACCGTAAAGCCGGTTTATGCCGACCCCGTTGCGATCAGTAGATTTTTGGGCCATAAGGGACGGGCTACGACTGAGCCGGTCATATCTGAGAAAGGATAACAAGAATGAAGTCTTACGCGCTGCAGATGAAAGATCGTTTCAATGCCGGTTTGGTTAAACACTCGCTGAACGTAGTGTCGGTTGCCTGCATGCGCTCGATTGGCAGCCTGCCGTGTTCGCAGATTGAAAACGCCGGAGATGGCATTACCCCAAAGCGTGCCGGCTTGAAAAACTATCAGCAGGCGGGATCGAGCCCGCCTTTCTGACGATGAAGCGCCGGCCAGAAGATCAAAAACAACGACGCTGCAAACAGCCCCATACCCAGCAACAACACTGAATGGTATCCAGAGCCGGCCAGCGCCATGGCGGCGACGGCCGGCCCAATAGCAAGACCGATTTTTTGCATGGCCACCGCATAGACCACGGTTGCGCCGGTGTTATCCAGGGAAGACATCACCCCCAACAAATAAGGGTGTGTCATGTTCCAACCGAAATTATAAAGACAGACGACGGTCGCAAACACCAGGGGTGTGGTGTTACTGAACAGATACACAAGAGGCAGGATGCCGAACAGAATACCGGCGGTAAGAGGCACCACTCGCCCGAACCGGGTCGCCACCATGGCTGCAGTCAGTGCTCCGGCAATACCGGCGAATTGCGCCACCCCCAAACCATAAGCCACTTCGTTTTCACTCAACCCTGCATCCGTGCCAATCAAGAACAGGTAGGACCAGACAGCGCCCTGAGCGGCGAAATACACCATCATGGCGGCCAGTGCAGAAAGGCGCTTTGGCCATGGCGAACTTGAAGAGTCATTGGCATGCGAGCTATTTCGTATTCCCGCAGAAGGCAGTTTGCGCACACAGCCGAGACACAGAATCCCAGTAGCGATAAACAAGACCACTATTGCCGAATAACCCCCAAACAGAAACAACATCGGCGCCACGGCAACGACAAGCGCTCCGTAAGTGAGAGCCCCCGTAACCGCAAAACCGAAGCAGCGATCAGGCTGTGGCAGTCGACCTACCGCCGCGAATCCCAGCGAGACCAACCCGCCAGCCCCAAGCCCAGCAATAAAGCGACAGATTGACAAGGTAGTGGCATCATTGGCCAGCAAACTGGACACATTGGCGCACAGCATTAAACCAACGGAGATATAGATCAAGCGGTGCCAATGAAAGCGGGACACCAATACCACCATCGCGATGGTCGTCACCGCAAAACCCCACATTTCTGCAGAGAGAATATATCCTGATTGTTCGGCACTAAAGCCGGCGTATTCCGTCAAGGCTTGAACCACAACCGGCTGAATGATCACAACTTGCGCCCCAGTCACGACCGTTAGTATCGCGGGCAGCAGCGCACGCCAGTTGACGGCAGCGGAAACCGGTTCTGACACTGTGCAGGCGATATCAATTTCAGCGGTTTCCCTCATGGACCTCTCCAGCGGAAGCGTTGGACAAAGAGCAGTCTTCTCAATTAGTGTACATCCGGAAACACTGTTTAAGTCTGGACCGCAAACAATTGGTGGATTACGGCTATGCCTAATTCACCCTACAGTCCTGGCTTAAATAGAGTTTTCAGATGGACACTAATTAGTAATATCTGAACATATCCCTGGGTTTCTGGTGCCCTAAAAAAATGGCTCACAGAAAACCTGCGAGCCACTAACCTAATCAAGGTCGAACAAGAACACGGTTCATCAAAACTCAGTGCGTGCCTTTGTTGCTGCGGTAAAGGCTTGGGGTACGAAATCCACCGTAGACTTCCCACTGCAACAAATCGTTTTTGTCCTCAATATCCACTGAGAACACCACCTCGGTCGGCGAGTTACGGGCGTATTCACGCACCCGGCCGCCCATGGGAAAATCATCGACGTGTAAGGTGGGCTCCCAGTCGTTCCAGGTCATGCCCGCCACTCGCGGAACGCAAAAAGCGTACACCGCGAGTATATTGTCGGTACTGGGAAGACGATGGGCATCACCCATGGCCCAGGCATTACAAGGTGTTTCGCCCGGCGTGTCTTCGGAAGACCACACCTGGGTAACGGTCATATTTTGCTCATCGATTTTGTATTCCACTGCGCGGCTATAGGCTTCTTCCGGCGGCAGGCCTTCGCCAAAAGGTCGCGCCCGCATCATGCCGTTATCAAACACCACCAGGGTGCCCGCTTCGCTCACTCGCGGGTTATGGGCGTGGTAGGGCCAGATCAAATCCCCCTGGGGTTGCAACAGTTTCGATTGTAAATGCTCGGGCCAATCGCTGTGCTCACCCAGGATCCAGACAATGTCACCGCTGTTGCGATCAATCTTAATTATGGCGTCCTGCAGCCGCAAAGATATGATGACAGCGTCTTCATCGGCGACATAATCAAGCCCGTTGCCGTGGGTCCAGTCCAGGGTTCCCTCAAAACCACGGGTATGCCAATAAGCCATAAAGGTGTTGTACCCGATACGAAAGGGATCGAGATGATCAAAAGTATCCCAGCTCCACAGCACTTCGCCTTCGCGATTAAACTCGATGATTTTATCCCCCATGATGGTTTGGGTCTTACGGGGTGCATCGGGATCAATCTCACTGGTGTAGTAGTTATCAAAGGTTTTTTCGTTGGCGGTAAAGCCCAGAAAATGGCCATTGGGCATTTCGTGGGGTTGGTGATGCAGCGTCTGCGCTCCGGCAATGGCAACGGCGTTGGCTTTCGGTCCCTGCGGCCGAAGTCCGGCATACCACTCCGAAACCTTGTTGCCCAGCATATCGATTTCGATGGAACTGAAATCCGCCCGATGCAGAACCAGGTTACCATTGCTAAGCTGTTCAATGCCGGCATTGCGTGTGTCGTTTTTGTAGTACCAGATCACCTCACCCTGGTTATCCAGGCCAAGCAGCAAACCCCACTCCCGAGCAAATTTGAACTGCTTGTCGGTGAACATGGCCCCGCGGCCCACCGGACGGCGGCGCACACTCAATAACGTAAAGCCCGGTTCCATTTTATCGCTGTTGGCGACGTTCACCTTCACCTGCGGAAATTCCAGAGGCGAAACCGGCAGTGGCGGTGTTGTAAAACCAAGTTGGTGGTTTGCCGCTAATCTGGCTCCGGATGTATTTTCCAATCTCAACGTAAACCTGTGCTGCCGGTCCGCCCGCATACCCACGATTGCCAGGGACTTTTTGGCTTCGTAGGCGCTGTCGAAGTCCAGCGTCCAGCGGCGTTGGCCATCGTCCACATCCACCCAGGCCTTTACCGGTTGGCTGGTTTCAAATTCAATCAGCGCCGCCAGGGGCACGCGGGGATTCGGGTTTGGCAACACCCGGGGAGCCTGCACAAATGTCAGACTCCCTTGTTGAGCAACGTCGTCAGACGTTGAACTCACTTGCACACATCCGGACAGAAACAATGCTCCCAACAGCGCGATCAGGCAGCCCAGGTTCTGCCGCTTAAGCAACGTCGACATCAAAGTACCTCGTTGTTGAATTGGTGAAACGAAGAGTGATCCAAAAATGACTGCGGGCCGTCAGCTCAAAGCCACCACCACTGACTTGGGCTCAAGGTATTCCTCCACCCCCAGGCGACTGCCCTCGTGTCCCCAACCGGACTGTTTATGCCCGGCAAACGGCAGACCTTCGTCAAAAGCAAAGGCGCAATTGATCCAAACAGTGCCCGCATTGATTTCAGCCGCCAGGGCATGGGCGCGACTCAAGTCGTTGGTCCAGATGCTGGCCGTTAATCCGTAAGGTGTGTTGTTGGCTTCTTTGGTGACCTCGACGATATCCGAAGCATTTTTGATCGGGGTCGCGGTTAATACCGGCCCAAACACTTCTTCGCACATCACGCTTATCGACGGGTCTCGACACACCATCACCGTAGGCTCAACAAAATACCCAGGGCGATCCAGCGCTTTACCGCCAGTGAGAATTTCAGCACCGTCCTTGATGCCAGACTCGATGTAGTCACACACACGCTGTTTCTGCACGGCGGAAATCAAAGGCCCCATATCAGAACTCGGATCGTTCCCCGGCCCGACTTTGATGGCTGCCGCCAGTTCGGAAACCCGCCCCATTACCTGATCAAAAATACGTTCGTCCACCAACAGGCGTGAACCGGCAAAACACATCTGGCCGGCATTAACAAACATACCATCGATCACGCCCTGGGCAGCTTTGTCGATATCCGCATCTTCACAGATGATGACCGGCCGATTGCCTCCCAGTTCCAAACCGACTTTTTTCAGATTGGTTTTTGCCGCAGCCTCAGCAATTAACTTGCCCACCTGAGTGGAACCGGTAAACGCCACCTTATCGACGTCCATATGGGCAGCCATCGCTGCCGGAACCTCCGGACCATTGGCGGTAAGAATATTGACCACGCCCGGGGGGAATCCGGCCTCCATGATCAGCTCACCGAGACGCAGAGTGGTCAAGGGCGTTTCCTGTGCCGGCCTTAACACAACAGTGCAACCGGCCGCCAGAGCCGGTGCCAACTTGGCAATCGCCATGACCAGCGGCACGTTCCAGGGGACGATTGCCGCAACCACACCGATCGGCTGGCGCAGGCTATAAGCATGATAGGCCGGTCCCTGGGCGCCATCGCCCCGGAAGTCCGGAAAGGAGATATCCAGCGTGGTGCCTTCGATCTTGGTGGTCCAGCCCGCGTAATAGCGTAGGGTATCTGCCGAGCCCTCCACATCCAGATGACGAGCCAGTTCCATCACTTTGCCCTGGTTCATCACTTCCATTTCTACAAGAGCATCAGCATTGGCTTCCAGCAGGTCGGCCAGACTCCACAACAGGCGGCAACGCTCGGCCGGTGGCATGCGGCGCCAGGACTTACCCTCGAATGCCTGGCGCGCGGCAGCCACTGCGGTGTCCACATCAGCCACCGCAGCATCAGTGACCCGGGCGATTTCCTCACCGGTGGCCGGATTAAACACGGGAAACGCCTCCCCACCGGAGGACATAACCCATTCTCCATTGATCAGCATGGGGCGGGTCTGGCCAATAAATGAGGCGACGGAGAAAGATTCGGACATTGGGTGCTCCTGTTGTAAGCCCTGGTACTCGATGCAGATGCTTTCATTATAGATGACAATCATTATTGTACTACATTTAATCTATGTCAATGGATATATTTCCGCTTTATTCTGTATTTATCCATTTTATTGTAGTACATTATTGGTGAGTTTTTTATTCTCCTACATATAGGAGAGACGTAGCACAACACCAGGATTCCAACTATGACCATCATCGAAAGCGCCCAGGCACAGACGCCGCCATCAGCAACCGCGAGTGAAATGCCCATTCGAGTCGGCGAGATCATGGCCAGCCATCCGGCCCACCACCAACTGCCCCATGCCAGTGAATACGCCCAGGGCTCTGCCTTTATTATTGACCACTGCTGCCCCATCGACCGGGCCGCCATCCCCATTACCGATTTGGGCTTTAGTCGCGCGGACGCGGTTTACGATGTGGTTACCGTCAGTCGGGGCAATTTTTTCCGCTTGGAGGAACACCAGCAGCGTTTTGCCGAGTCCTGCGAGCGCATTCGGGTAAGCAATCCGCTCAACCGCGAACAAGAAGCAAAGCTGCTCCACCAACTGGTGGCCCTGACCGGGTTTAAGGATGCCTATGTCTGGTGGGCGGTGACTCGCGGCAAAACTCCCATGGACTCATCCCTGAGACTCAAGCCGGAGGCGTTTGAAAATCGCCTTTACGCTTACGTATTACCGTACATTTTTATTGCCAATGACGATCGTCGCCAGAGCGGATTAAACGTCGCTGTCAGCAGGGACTATATTCGCATTCCACCCAATGCCGTGGACCCAACCGCAAAGAACCTTAACGGTTTGGACTTTGCGATGTCGCTCTACGAAGCCGGCGACCGGGGTGCTGACTGGGCGGTGGTTACCGACGGCGAAGGTCATGTGGTGGAGGCCCCCGGCTCCAATTTATTTGTTATCAAGAACGGTGTGGTCAGTACGCCACAAAGCGGTTGTCTTCAAGGCGTTACTCGCCAATCCACGCTGGACCTCTGCAACGAAGTCGGCGTGAAAACGGAAACCCGCCTGGTGAAAACGCAAGAACTGCTCGATGCCGATGAAGCCTTTGTCACTTCCTCCGCCGGCGGCATCATGCCCATCAACAGCGTGGATGGAAAACCTCTGGGCGGCTGTGAAGGCCCCGGCGCCTTGACTACCCGACTGCACAATCTCTATTGGGAAAAACGTTGGAACGGTTGGGACGCCACTCCGGTAAACTACGACGACCTCCCCTCCTGCTGATACAGAATCGTAGAAACTGTACTGCTGCAAACGGTTATAAATAAGTTTCCGTTTCAGCGTACAGGAGCACGATTCGTGAAAAAAACTCAGCCCACCAACAAAGAACAATCCCTGGGACTGAACCAGGATATTACCCGACGGGATTTTATTGGCGGCTCTCTATTGGGTACCGGAGCCGGCCTGCTGAGCATGAGCGCTCCGGCCATGGCCAAGCGCAAACAGCAAGGCCTGGTTCCGCAACGCATTCCCCTGCCGCTCGCCAACCTGGACAACAAGTGGACTGGTTACGGCGGCGTTGGCGACTACGCGGGTAAAAACGGCAACACTCACGAGGTCGTCAACGACGCTCACGCCCTTCGTAATGGCGACTACAACGATCTTCTCAAGGACGCCAAGGATACAGGAGAAACCTATGATCTGGTGGTGATCGGTGCCGGCTTTAGCGGTCTGACCGCCGCCTCCACCTACCTTGAGGCCAAACCCGATGCGCGGATCTTAATACTGGATAACCACGCCATCTTTGGTGGTGAAGCCAAAGAGAATGTGTTTGAGGTAGACGGCTATCGGCTCTGGGGGCCGCAAGGTTCTTCCGGCACCGTGTTTACCAAGGACAAAACCCGTCTGCCCATTTCGGTTCACCGCATGTGGCAAAAGCTGGGGCTGCCGGAAAGCTTCGACCACCAGAATTTGGAGGGTACCGACAAAAACCTGCTGGTGCCGGAAGATGTTTGGGGCCCCATGCACGCCCGCTGGGAAGACGCGGATCTGGGCTGGTTTTTCGAGAAATCCGGCTGGGTAAAAGATCCCTGGAGCAATGGATTCGAAGGTGCCCCCATCTCCGACCAGCTCAAACGCGACTACCTGCAAATGGAACTCTATCGCCGGCCGCCCCGTCGCAAGGACTGGAAGCAATGGCTCGACAGCATGACCTACAAGGATTTCCTGCTCAAGGAAATGAAACTGTCGAAGGGCGTACTGCCCTATTTGGACCCACTGATGGCGGCCATGGGTACCGGCTTGGGATCCGATGTTATCTCTGCCTACCAGGCTTATGAATTCGTACAGCCCGGCGTGCATGCCTACCGGCGCTATCAGGGGTTTGGCGACCCCACCAACCACAGCTATATCGCCACCTTTCCCGGCGGCAATGCTGGTCTTATCCGACACTTCGTCAAGAACCTGATTCCCGACTCACTGAGCGGAGATAGCTCGCTCACAAATCTCGCCATCAACGCTAAAGTTGACTGGCAGGCACTGGACCGCCCACGGCAGGCAGTCAACATGCGTTTAAGCAGTACCGTTGCGGTCGTACAGCACCAAGGCCAACCGGATCAGGCCGATGCGGTGTCCGTGGTCTATTACAACAACGGCGAATTGGCTCACGTGAGCGGCAAACATGTCGCTGTGTGCGCCGGTCAGTGGGTTAATAAACACATCGTCAAGGACCTGCCTCGACACCAGTTTAAAGCCATGAGCAGCTTCCATCACGCACCCATTCTCACCGTTAACGTGGCACTGAAAAACTGGAAATTTATGGAGAAACTGGGAATCACCGCGGCCCGCTGGTTTGAGGGCTTTGGCTGGTTTATGAGCCTGCGCCGACAGATGCTGTTTGACGGCAAGGCCCCTATGCCCCTGGACCCGGCCAAACCCACGGTTCTGACCCTGTTTATACCGTTTCCCATTCCCGGCATGCCGCTGCCGGAGCAGGCCGTGGCCTCGCGCATGCAAATGTTCTCAATGAGCTACAAGGATATAGAGCGCAGCATCCGCGATCAGTTTGCCAAAATGTTCTCCGCCAATGGTTTCGACCCTGCCCGAGATATTGCCGGCATTATCGCCAACCGCCAGGGTCACGCCTATGCGGTCAGTGGCCCCGGGTTTTACTTTGGTAAGGATGGCGAAAAGTCGCCCAGTGATGTTATTCGCGAAGGTTTTGGTCGTATTCGCTTTGGCCACTCCGAACTGACCGGACATCAGCTGTGGACCACAGCCGCTGAGGAAGGTGAACGGGCGGCACTGCAGTTGCTGGAATTGGGCTAATCGGAGAGAGGAACAGGATATGCCACCATGATCGCAGTAGTTGGTCGTTCAAGGCCACCTGATCTTTAGCGAAGGCAACACCACCGCCAGGAAAATCAATGTGATACCAATCCAGACGCCGCCCTGGGGCAGTTCTCCAAAAAAGGCATAACCCTGCACCAGGGCAATCGGAATCCCCAGGTTAAACACCGGTGCCAGATCCGCCACACTGGCGCGCCGAAAGGCGCGCATCATCAGCCACTGACAACAGAGTCGAAACACGGCTGTCAACGCTATCAAACCCAGGGCGGCAATCGATACAGACTGCCAGTTTGAGACCGCAAATGGCAGCGACATCAGGGCGGAAATAACCAGCAGCCACAATAACGCCGCCTCAGTATTTTCGTTTTGCGCCACAGATTTCATCAACACGGTTTTTAAGGCCAGGAAAAAACCGGCGATAATGGCCATGGAACCGCCCGGCAGATCAATGCTGCCCTGGGGATTCATTACCAGCACCACACCGGCTATGCTCAAGACCACAGTAACCATGTTGAGGGTGGTAATGGATTCCTTCAGAAACACAGCGCCAAGAATCACCAGGAACATGGTCTCAACGCTGAACAGCGTATTGGCCTCTGCCAATGGAAGCCGGATTAACGCTGAATACATGGCGAAGGTTGACGCGAAGGCCACCAGCCCCCGAAAGAGAAAGAGCCCGGGGTGCTTGAGCCGAAAGAGGGAAGCTCCTTTCTTTGCCATTACGGGCAATAAAAACACAATCCCTATCAAAGAACTGAGCAACAATATCTGCTGGCTGCTAAGCTCTTCCTTCAGACCCAGATGGCGGACAATGACGTCCACACCGGACATAGCCAGAATGGCCAGGAAAAGCTCAACAATCGCAACCGACTGAATTCGCGCAAGCTTCAACCGTCGGCGGTTTCCATATAGATATGTTTGGTTTCCATAAAGTCATTAAGCGCTTCGGTGCCGTGCAGGCGTCCTAACCCGCTTTCTCCGTAGCCACCGGTTTCCGCTTCGGCGATCAGCTTACCGTGAGTGTTTAACCACACCGTACCGGATTTAATCGCCCGCGAGACACGCATGGAACGGTTGAGATCGTTGGTCCAGACGCTGGCGGCCAAACCGTAGCGGGTTGCGTTAGCACGGTGTATCGCCTCTTCTTCTGTACTGAATTTCTCCAGGCAGATAATGGGCCCGAAAATTTCTTCCTGAATAAAATAGCTGTCCAGATTTTCGACCGCAATCAGGGATGGGCGAACAAAACAGCCCCCGCCAAACTCACCCTCCAGGGGGCCACCCGTCACTACCATCTGGGCTTCGTCGCGGGCACGCTCCAACAGGCTCAGTACACGCTCCTGATTGGGTTTATCAATGAGCGGGCCCATCTGTGAACCGGCGTCATAGCCGGGGCCGAGTTTTACGTTTTTGTATGCATGGCTAAACGCAGCCTTGTATTCCTCAAAGCAACTTTCGTGCACCAGAATACGGGTGATGGCAATGCACATCTGCCCGGACATCACCAGTGACCAACGGGTAACCGCAGGCACCACTTGGTTCATGTCCGCATCCGGGAAAATCACCGTCGGCGCCTTGCCGCCAAGCTCCAAAGACAATCGCTTTAAGGTGTTGGAGGCCGACGCCATAATCGCCTTGCCGGTGGCGCTGGAGCCGGTAAAACTGATCACATCCACCGCTGGGGATTCCACCAAACGTTTACCAACGACGGCGCCTTGTTCGTTGACCGAATTCACCACACCCTTGGGCAAGGCTTCGATCTCATGCAACCGAGCAACGATCCAGGCGTTTGCCAATGGTGTTTGTGGTGCGGGTTTGATCACCGCAGTACACCCGGCGGCCAGGGCCGGTGTCAGTGAGCGAATCAACAGAATGACTGGTGCGTTCCAGGGCACAATCACCGCCGCCACACCGGCCGGCTCGCGGGTCAGCAATGAGTAAGTACCCGGCTCGGTTTCCGTGGTACGACCAAACAACGTACGGGCCAAGCCAGCGTAAAAACGGCATTCGGATATAGAGGTCATCACCTCGAACACCGCCTCCGCCTGTAACTTGCCGTTTTCCAGGCAAATCAACCGAATCAGCTCTTCCTTGCGGGCCTCGATACGATCGGCCAGTTCCAGTAGCACTTTTTCGCGCAACCGCGGTGAGCTGGCCCAGTCAGTGGAATCAAAGGCACCGCGAGCGACACTAATGGCATCGTCGGTCAGCGCTTGGCCGCCCAGGGTGTAATGCCCCAGTACCTCGCCGGTGGCAGGATTAAAACTGGGCTGAAGCTCGGGATCCGGTCCGTCGCACCAGGTGCCGTCGATGTAGTGTTGTGCAGTGTGACGCTCGTTTGTACTCAAATCCGATTCCTCCCAACGTAAAGTAACACTAGATCCCAACAGGTGTGGAAGCCACATATTGAACTACAATATATCTGTTTTTATGTGTATTTACCATATTTTAATCTTTTTTGTACTACATTAATAAAGAAAGGAATGCCCTCTGATGCTCTCCAAAGACCACTCCCCACGGAGGTGAACACTGACTGAAATACCATACTGTTGTACAATTCTGCCTTTCAATCAGACCCACAGAGAACCGGACTTCACTATGGCCAATACCGCAATCGAGATCGCCTACTCCGGCATTCGCAAATCCATTTTCGATGGTGACTTTCCTCCCGGTTTCCACCTCAGGGAAGAAGAACTGGCGGAGACCTTCGAGGTCAGCCGTACTCCTGTTCGTGAGGCTATGCGTCGCCTGGTGGAAGAGGGCTTGGTGGAAATCAGGGAAAATCGTCGCTCCTATGTGAGTGACGTATCACCCCAGGAGCTTGAAGACATCTTCGATGTTCTCTCAATGCTGGAGAGTTACAGTGTCAGCCTTGCCGCCAAACGCATCACTGACGAACAGCTGGAGGAACTTAAGGGCCTGCAGGATCAATTGGAATCCTGCGGTGAAGAGGACGAGAGTTTTATCCGCCTGAACTCCCAGTTTCACAAAGCCCTGCACCGCATCAGTGGCAGCAAACGCCTGTACGACATTATCGTGCAGTTGGTCAATTTTCCGTCCACCTGTTACCTCAAGGTCGGTGTCCACACTGAGAATGACACCGCCAACCAACAGCACCGCAATATTATCGATGCCCTCGAACGCCGGGATGCCGACTGGGCAGCACTGCAAATGAAGATGCATACGGAGACGGTTCGCCAAGAGTACCGCCAGCTGTTGAACGCAAAGACCGGGGAATAAGGCAAACGCTCTCATCCCGCGTAGCAGCGCGCTCTGAGCATCTGGTGTTACCCCCGCCCCTTCGAAGGAAGCAAAACTGTAGGTCAAAATAATCATGATTCAGCATTTTTTGCTGAATAAAAACTATTTTTGTACTACAGTTTGATATCGACAGATAATCGCGATTCAGGGGAGCTCCTATGACATCAAATATCCGTGGACTGCATCACGTAGCGCTGGTCATTCCTGACTTGGATCAAGCCATCGAATTTTACGGTGAGGCACTGGGCTTCGAACTTGTCAAAAGAGCTTCCTGGGAGGCTCCCCACCCGCTATTTGACAACCTGGTGGGGCTGAAGGATTGCGCCGCGGAATTTTGTTTGCTGAAGACCGGCAATTGCTACCTGGAAATGTTCTGCTACCAAAGCAGTCGCCATCAGGATGCTCACACGCCCGCCGCCGACCAGCCCGGCATTCGCCACCTTGCGTTTGAAATTGAAGAACTGCAACCGAGCCTGGAAAAGGTGCTGCAGCAGGGGGGCTCCAGAATTGGAGAAGTAGTGCATGTTAAGGGCGGAGGCTCCGCCGTTTACTGTCGTGATCCTTTTGGCAATATTCTTGAACTGGTACAACCGGCGGGCAATATGCCGGGCTTGAACTAGCCCTTAAATTCTATAAACAACTTTACATCGCGGCGGATTACGCATTGCTCTTGCGCCCGCTTTTTGGGTGAAAAACACAAAAGGCCGACAATCAAAATGATTGCAGGCCTTTTTGTTTGCACTGGCGTTAGAAATCCACACCAAAGGTTACGCCATACTGGCGAGGATTGCCGGGGAATCCAATCACTGTGCTGAACTCCTGCATATGATTAAAATATAGCTCATCGGTCAAGTTTTTGCCCCAGGCACTGAGCTTGTACTGCTGTTCACCACCAAAGCGATACTCCACAAAAGCGTTAACCAACATATAGGAAGGATCCGTTGTATACTCGCGAGTCTCTGGCGTATCCACCAAGTTAAACTCCCGCTCATCGGTGTAGCGGGCGTTCAGATTGGCAGTAATCAAACTGCCGTTGTCCAGTTCAAACTCTTTGGTAACACCGATGTTGGCGGTGAACTCCGGCGCATTGGTCAGGTTTCGCCCTTCCTCAATCGGAGTGGCGCCACCCGTCAACGCCGTAGCGCTTTCCTTAACCACCTCGGTTTTCAATAGACCCAGCGCGAAGTCAAAGGTCCAGCCACCACCCGGCGCATAGAGCGCATCAAACTCAAGCCCATAGGTTTCAGACTCGGCCGCGTTAACCACCGTAGATGCCAGGCCACCATTAGGTGCGACCACGGTAATTTGCAGCTGCTGGTTGGTGTAGTCGTTATAGAACAGGGCCAAGTTAGTCTGCAGAGTCTTTTCCGCCCAAGTGGCCTTGAAACCAACTTCGTAGGCAACCACCTCTTCGGGATCGGCGGGGTCACCGGCGATACCCAACAATACCGCCTCGGGCGCATCGGTAAACTGCCCGCCCTTCTCTCCGCGAGAAATACTGCCATACCATAACTTGTCTTCGTCAGCGGCGAATTCCAATCCGATTTTTCCGCCCCACTGGTGCCAGGTTTCCTCGAAGGGTATCAAGGCCTCATCACCATCGCGGAATGAAACCAGATTTGGATAGAGCCAGGCATCGGGCTGGTTTATATCCAGCACACTCAGTCCCGCTGACATTTGCGCGCGCACATCGCCTTCTTTCTTCTCGTACACATAACGCAAGCCGGCGGTCAGACTAAGGCGATCTGTCAGGTCTGTTTCCATTTGGCCAAAGACTGAAAACATGTCTGTATCTTGCTTCAGATTACTGTTTGCCGCGAAGGCAACTTCGGGAATATCCACGAGAATGGGTACCGTGGTGTACAACTCTGCTGTTTCGATCATGGCGAATGCGCCACCAATCCAACGGATATCTGCACTGTCATCAGAGGTCCAACGGAACTCCTGAGTAAACTGCTCGGTCTCGCTTTTCTGGCGGAAGAGTACGAACGAGATGTCATTCAGCGCATCGGCATCTTCCCAATGATCGTACTCGTTTTCTTCCCAGGCGGTCAGCGACATGAAAGTAAAACCTTCGTAGTCTTTGTCAAACCGAATGGAACCACCGAACGCGGTGATATCATCGATATCGTTTTTCAACTCACTGTAAGCTTCGTCAGTTTCGCTGTTAGGCGTCAGGCCATCCCACTCGGCGTTGACGCAGCCGTTATTGAAATTGTCGATATCCATATTACCGGGACAAACACCGTGTGCCTTAAGCGGTCTGGAACCACCTTCGCTTTTGCCGCCGTGCAGATTAAACAGCCAACGGGTGTCGTCGGTGGGCTCCCAGGCGATCTGCGCGCGAAACAGGTTTTGGTTACGCTCGCCCAGTCGATCTCCATCCAGGCCATCGTTTTGGTTCTTCCAGTAACCGTCATTGTTCAACGACTGAATCGCAACGCGATAAGCCGCATTGTTACCTAACTCACCACCGATGGCGGCATTGAGATCCAGGGTGTCATAGTTACCGGCAGACAGATCCACATAACCCTTGGTACCACCACCGATTTCCGGCTTGCTGGAAATAAAGTTCACGGCACCGCCGGTTGTGTTACGACCATAGAGGGTGTTTTGAGGACCGCGCAGCACTTCGACTCGCTCGGCGTCAAAAATAAACAGCCCCGCCACAGCCGGAGAGTTCAGAACCACTTCGTCCTGAAACACCATAACCGGCTGCACACCGATAGGCGAGAAGGTGGCAAAGCTGACGCCGCGAATACCCAGCTGCAACTGACCCGCCGAGTTATTGGTTTGCAGCGCAACGTTGGGCATCTTGGTAAACAAATCCCGCGGCTCCACCAGATTATTGGCACGCATGTCGTCGCCAGACATAGCGGACACCGCTACGCCGATATCCTGTACTGACTCCGCACGTTTCTGCGCAGTAACGATAATTTCCTCAATCTGCGCCAGCGCTGAAGAAGCTCCGACAACGGAACTGACAGCAACACTCAGCAGCGTATTGGTAATTTGGTTTTTCATAACGTCTCCGGGTCACCCTTGTCTCAAGGTTTATTAGTCTTTACCACCGTTTTTAAACTATATCTTAGCCAGCCATATTGTACAACAATTTATTTGTATTGATGTCATGAAAATTCGTCAAAAACCACTGATAAATATTATACCCTATTGTTTTTAAACGATTTATTTTAATTTCGGCCGAAATACAGGACTATAGAAATGTAGGACATTTATAGGTTTAGGCAAAATTGTCGAACAATAACCTCCGTACGACATACGCTAAAAACCCGTTTACCGAACCGAAGCCGGCTCCACATCCCCTCTCTCAAAGTTGCGCCCGTGGCCCATCGAAGCCATGGCCATCAACCCAACGCTCAACCCCAATGCGGCAACGGCAAACCATTGCATCCCCGCATAACCCATCTCTCCCAGCAACAACGCCCCCAAAGCAGGACCAACGGCCCCGCCCAACGTCTGTGCCACCATCGCCAAGACCACCAACCGTCCCTTATGATCGAACGCGGCCACATTGGCGAGTAGATAAGGATGGGCCAGACAGAAACCGAAATTGCAGATCAGGACCGTGATGGTGTACTCGAAGCCGGTGCTAGGCCTGAGAAAAAGAAACATAAGCAGGGCTGCAACAACGACGCCGATGCCAGCAGCCAACAACATCAAACGCGACGCACGATTGCCGATAAACGTGGCGAGCAGCGCACCACCGATTCCGGAGAACTGACACCACATCAATCCGGTGGAAACACTGGCATCGTCCACTCCGGCGCTGGTGCCGAAAACAAACAGATAGGGCCAGACCACACCTTGGGCAACGAAATAGGCAGCCACCGAGGCCAGTACGACAGACACCTGCCTCATGGGCAATGGCATCGTGGCAACGGCTGACGCTTCAACGGATGAACCTTCCCGAAGCTTAGATTCGCTCCGAGTGAGCAGCGCAGAACTGCAGCGCAGCCCTAGGACGGACATCGCGGTAAATACCAACAACAGACCATCCAACCCCGCCAAGGAAAAAATGACTGGCAGCAAGCCGAGTACCAACGCCCCGTACACCATGGCCAACATAATCGCCAGACCAAAATTTCGATCCGCACTGGCCGTCAAACCGATGGAGCTGAACCCGAGAGATGTCACCACACCCGCAGACACCCCCGCCACCAACCTGAGCACAACAAACCACTCGTAAGTTTCCACAAACACACAACAGACATTAGCCACTGCCAGTAACACCAAAGCCGCTCGGACCATCACCCGCCAGCAAAATATTTTGGACAGCACCGTCAAAGCCAGAGTAGCCAACGCATAGCCCGTCATTTCAAACGCTATCAGTAAACCGCCCTGCTGTTCACTAAAGCCGGCCTGCTCTATGTAGCCACTTAACAATCCGGGCTGCACGATAATCATCTGCGCACCGGCGACCGTCACCAGGGTGATACGGGAAAACAGATTAGGAATGATCAATGGAGTACCTTCGTCACCAATAGCCATCAGCGCAGCTGATATCAATGACCGACTTTATAACCCCGTAGCACAGTACAGTTTGCACCAAACTGTACTGGAGAGCTCCCGAGCGCCAGGCAGTCCTTTGCGGGCTTGCCAAAGGCAAATCTTACACGCGACAATGGAGGCACTGTTTACCATTGCGGAAACAACACCATGTCAAGTGCTAGCGAAAAGGCTTATCAGAAAATTCGACAAGGGATACTCAACGGAGATTACCCTAGCGGCTCGCCATTAAAGGAAGTGTTACTGTCAGAAGTCTGCGGACTGAGCCGCACCCCCATTCGCCAGGCCATTCAACGTCTGGTGGATGAAGGGCTGGCCAACATTCATGACAATCGCAGAGCCTATGTGGCAACACTATCGCAATCAGCTCTGATGCAGGCCTACGACCTGGCAGCGATGCTCGAGAGCTATAGTGCAAGTCTGGCCGCGCGCAATGCTCGTAAAGAAGATATCGAAAATCTGGAAGCCCTGACCAGAAAAATGGAGCGATTAAATCTCAGCAAACCGGAGCATTGTGTACGGTTTCTGGAACTGAACACAGATTTTCATCTGAGCATTCATCGCCTGTCAGGGAATCCGGAGTTGATCGCGATGATCAAATTAATCCCGGACGCCGCCAACAACTCCGCGAGATTTGGCCACCAGGTCGTCAAACGCAGTTTCAGCAAAGCACTGGAAGAACATCGAAATATTTTAGAAGCATTGAAACGCAGCGATTCCTCCCAGGCATCACGGCAAATGAAAACCCATGTAGAATCTAACCGTCGCACCATGCTAGAACTGGTGCAACTCAATCTGCACAGTGACGGTTAGCACACACCTCGATCCTAAAAAATAATGATGAGGCAGAAAGATCGGCATACCGCGGTGTTGTCGGCGGCTGGTGTGTTGTTTTCGGAGCATTATATGAGGCGCAGAAGGAGTGAAAAAGACCGGCGTTTTTTGCCGGGCTTTTTCGGGACTGAGGGAAGGCCGGAGGGCCGCCGAATCGCTCCGAAAACAACACACCAGCCGCCGATTGAGGCACCAATCTTAATGACATGAACGCAATCGACATCCTCTGTCTCAGGGCTCGGTACTAATCCGGCATTTTCAAAACCGGCTTAATAGCAACACCGGCCAGGCTGTCCTGGCAAGCCTGATTAATGTCCTCAAAGTTGTATTCACGAATCAGGCGTTCCACGGGAAACTCCCCAGCCTCATGCCAGGCCACCAGCTTCGGTACCAACTCACGTGCCACTGCACGGCCGAAGGACACACCCTCCAGGCTGAGTGACTTTACAAACAGCTGGAACGGTTTAAACGTAAACTCTTCCATCGGTGATGGCAGGATGCACGCTGCCATGCGCCCGCCCGGAGACAGGCATTCTATCGCGTTGTTAAACGCCAACGCATTGCCCGTGGTATCGATGGAAAAGCCCGCGCCGCGACCGCAGAGTTCCTGGATTCGTTCCGGTACCTTACCCTCTTTGGCGTCGATCACATGAGTGGCCCCCAGGCCGCTGGCCAGCTCCAGCCGTTCATCGTTGATGTCCACTGCGATCACCGGACTGACACCGAGTTTTTTGGCGGCCATGATCGCGGCAAGACCAACGGCGCCGGTGCCGAACACCGCCAAACTGTTACCGGGCTGGAGCGCAAACTGTTCACAGACGATACCCGCTCCCGTCAGAATACCGCAGGGAAAAGCCGCCAACCGCGCGTCGGTCAAAGTCGAATCCACACACACTAAATTGCGTTCAGAACAAATTGCATGCTGCGCAAACGACGACTGTTGAAAGAAGGCGGCCGACACCCGTTTGCCGTTTTGTGTCACCGTATCTGAACCATCGAGGCGCCCACCGCTAAACGTCACGTCCCAACTGTCGTCACAATGATAAGGCTGATGATGCTCGCAACTGTGACACCGGCCGCACCAGGCGTAAGACATCACCACCCGGTCACCGGGTTTGACACTACCTACCGCCGCGCCGATCTCCTGTACAATACCCACCCCCTCATGACCTTGAATGGAAGGCGCCGGCAACATCTCCCGTCCCTCAATATCCATATGGCACACACCCGTCGCGGTGATCTTTACCAGCACTTCGTCGTCCTGAAGATCACTCAGTTGCACCTGTTCCAGACGCAGTGGCTCGTCAGGCTGGTGACATACTGCAGCTGTGGTGGTCAATGTCATAAGTCAGTTCTCCAAATTGTGATTAAGCCAGTGCATTCTTTGTAACGGCCACCTGTTTGGCCATACGCGCCTGAGCCAACGCCGGCACAGAAATCAGCAGCAAACAAAGCGTAAAGAAACCCATCGAGAACCACTGCAGATTGGCGTAACCGTCGCCATCAATAAGCATGGCCCCCAACGCAGGTCCCAATGCCAAGCCAATAGTTTGCGCCGACACCGCATAGATCACCACCCGTCCGTGGCGATCAAATGCCGCCATGGTGGCCAGCAGATAGGGGTGCGTCAGGTTAAAGCCGAAATTGTAAATCAACACGGCCACCAGATAACTGAAGCCGGTAATCGGGCTGTAGAGGAACATCAGTAACGGAATCACCGCTGCGGCGATTCCCACCGCCAGTGGTGGTAAACGGGTAAAACGGGCGCCCACCACAACCGCCGCAAACGCGCCGGCGATACCGGTAAACTGCGATAATGTTAGACCAGTAGCCACTGACGTTTCTGTTAAGCCCGCCGAGGTACCGAAAAGAAACAGATAGGCCCAAACCGCCCCCTGGGCCAGAAAATAGCAAAGCATCGCCACGACCGCGATCAATTTGTGTGAAAAAGACAGATCTACCGCGTCCGCTTCTACCTCGACATGTTCTTCACCAGACTCCGGCAGATAAAACACCAGCGTCAGACCCGCAGCGGCCAACCCGGCAAACACCAGCAGCAAACCATTAACACCCAAGGCACCGAGAATCCAGGGCAAGGCCGCCATCACCATAGCGCCATAGATCATTGACGCCATAATGGCGAAACCGAAATTGCGATCGGGTTTGGCGGTCAGCCCAATCGAGGTAAACCCCAAAGAAACAATGCCACCCGTGGCGAGTCCCACCACAAAGCGAATCACCGCATAGAGCGTCACATCATCCACCGCCATGGAAGCCAGGTTACCCACCATCGCCACCGCCATGGCCGCCGCCATAAAACGACGCCAATTGATGCGTTTGGACAGATAGATCAACACCACCGTTATCAGGGCAAAGCCTGTCATCTCTGCTGACATCAGAAAGCCGGCCTGCTGTTCGGTAAAACCGCCGTACTCCACCAATCCCTGTACAAAACCCGGCTGCACGATAAACATCTCGCCGCCGATCACCGGCATCATCACCACCGCGACGATCGACCAAAAACTATTGATATTAAAGGGCTTGCTCTTGTTCATAGTCATCCGACCGCTTATTGTTGATTCTGGGAGGCAATAACCACATTGGCATCGGCTCCAAAGGCTTCACGCTGTTGAGCTTCGCTGGGCACGGGTGACCAGTTATAGTGAGTGCGGATATTGCTCCACAAGATATCAATGCCCTCCTCGACCAACACCAACTGATTGCGCTCCACATAGTCCCGCCAGTGCGACAGCAATTCTTCGACCTTTTGAGGATGCTGTTCACTGACATCTTTCAACTCCGTCGGGTCCGCCGCAAGATGGTAAAGCGCCCACTGCCCCAAACCCTTGCCCCAGGGCTGGTTGGCCCACACCAGCTTCCAATCGCCTTGTCGCACCGCGCGGCGATCGAGCGTTTCCCAAACGCTCACATCGTCCGAAGGATGTACCGTATCATTGCGGGCTGACAAAAAGTCTTTCATCGAGCGACCTTCCAGCCGGCGCTGCCCAAATCCCTGATCGCGAGTACCCGGATGTTTCGTTTTTGCCAGATCCAGAATGGTCGCCGGCAGATCCAGCACATGGGTGTAGCTGTCGCTGACGCCTTTGCGCTGAATGCCGGCCGGCCAGTGCAAAATAGCCGGCACACGAATGCCCCCTTCACTCATAAAACCTTTATACAACCCCATGGGCGTACTGCTGACCTGGGCCCAGCCGGGACCGGTCCAGGCAAAGGAATTGGACCGCCCCAGATTCTCCAGCGACAGATCAAAATTCTCCGTTGCCCATTGAGTATAGTAGTCCGCCCAGTCCAGCGGATTGCCGCCTTCGGCGCCGTTATCCGACATAAACACAATCAGGGTATTGTCGAGTTCACCGCTGCGGCGCAACGCCTCAAGCACGCGACCGATCTGACGGTCCATGACCTCCACCATGGCCGCGTAGACCTCCATACGCCGCACCTCAAATGCCTTTTGTGTATCGCTCAGTTCAGACCACGCTGGCCAGGCCGGGTGGCCCGGTGCCGCCTCGATGTTGTTCGCTACAATTCCCCGTCGTTTCATTTCCAGCAGGCGCTGGTGACGAATCGATTCGTACCCCTGTTCATAGACGCCGGAATAACGGGCGATATCCTCATCCGGTGCCTGCAGCGGATAGTGAGGCGCTGTGTAGGAGAGATAAGCAAAAAACGGTTGTTCGTTATGGCGTTGTTGATGTTGTTCCAGAAACCCCAGCATCTGGTCGGTGTAATTCACGCTGGAATAGAAATCTTCAGGCAATGACACCGGCTCGCCGTTGTGCCGGAAAGTGACGCTGGGTAATTCCGCCAGCGCAGGATAGTTGCGAAAGTGATCTGCGCTGCCTTCCACCAGCACAAAACTTTCGTCAAAACCCCGGTTCTGAGGCTGGAACGCCGGGTCCTTGCGCCCGCCCAGGTCCCACTTTCCAGAAATATAGGTGCGATAGCCATTGGCCTGGAGCAGATCGGCAATCGTGGGAACCTCTGCGCGCAGATAGGCCTCGTAACCCGGAGCCCCCTTTTGCCCGCCTCTCTGCTCGGCGGCCATGGTTCCGATGCCGGCGGCATGGTTGTTGATACCGGTCAGTAGCATGGCGCGGGTCGGTGTGCACATGGCATGGGCATGAAAGTTACTCAATACCAGACCGGACTGGGCCAACTGATCGAGGTTGGGCGTCTGGATTTCACCGCCAAAAGGTTGGATATCGGAGTATCCCAAGTCATCGGCCAGAATCAGAAGTACATTGGGCCGCTGCGATACGGTACTTTTTGGTGCGTCCGCCTCTGGCTCCACCTGTTGAACGCAAGCCGTCAAGCCCAGCAAGACACCGGCGAACAGGAAGCCGGATACTGCAGATCGATACATTCGTTTTGGTGCCAACGTTTTTTGCATGAATGATTTCTCTTCTTCAGCCATTTATTGTTTCGTTGATGGTCAATAGATCTTGCTCTATACCTTTAGTCGCTGCAGCAACGAACGTACTCGCGCCAGTACCTCATCGTCCCGTTGCTGCAGCGGTTCGACGAACTCGGTATCCAACAGCCGTCCCATACCACTGAGCCGCCCCCGCAGGGTTTTGGCTTCGAGTTCACTCAATCGATATTTACCCTCGGCGACCCGGTCCAGTTTGCGCTGTACAATTTCCGTCGCGCCCCAGACCGATTCCACAAATTCATAGGGCTTTTGTGCAATATAGGCGGCACCGGCGCGCATCACAAACAGCTCGAAGTTCCAGTACGAGGCCAGCATGTCGTCAGCGATCTCCAGCGCTTCCACCCCCAACTGGCGATCGCCGTTGCGTTGGGCCTGCTGCAGACGCCAATCGACGCGCAGCTTGGTCGCCACCGGATACCAGGGCTGGCGTATATCCACCTGCGCCAGCGTCGTTTCAAGCGATTTAAGTCGCTGCCAGTCACCTCGGGCTCCCAGCATCCAACCTTGAACCACGGCCGCAGGCTCGGGTGCCAATCTCTCGATCATATCGTTGACCAGTTGGGGGCTGCGGCCTTCGGCGTAAAGCCGGAAAAAATCGCGGCTCAGCAAAAAGCCCGCAGCCTGATGCTCGGGCGTGATACTCAATGCCTGGTCCAACGCCGCATAGGCTTTCTCCCGTTCTCCAAACGCACGAAATCCCAGGCTATCAATGACGCGTTGAGTCACCGGGTCAGCCACTGCACGGGCCAGATGAAAAGCGCGCTCATTAAAGCCGGCCGCAATCAGTTGTTGAGCCACATAAATAAAGTCCAGCTGTTGGCCCAGTTGCCGGTGCAGCCAGCTGTCACGATTTAGCAGAGGATCAAGTGACGCAAGCAGCGCCGATAACTCTTTCACTTTAAGCCCACTGGCATCCGACAAGCTAAAGGCGGCCAGCAGATTGTGACTGTCGCGATTATCCTCTGCTCCAGCGGCGATCGCCCTGACCCCCGCTTCATCCAGCCAAAGAGCGGAGGCAACATCCTCCGCTGTGGAGATACCCAGTCGTTGAAAATGTTGCCCCAAGCCTATTCCACCCTGCTGTCGTCGACTCAGTAATTGTTGTTCCAGATCAATGTCACTGTCTGAGCAGAGGAACATCAGCACCTCGCGCATGGGTTGATACAAGCGCACATTTTTGAACACTGAGGTGGTTGTTGCGGCCAACACCCGCAGCAGGCGCTCATCAATGTACTGGGAGTTGATCCACTGCAAATACACACCATCAGGCTTTAAACGCTGTTTGGCCAACTGCATAAATTCTCGGGTATAGAGATTGGCAGCACCGCCGGTCCAGGGGTGAGACGGTTGCGAGACCACTATATCGTAGCGTTTTGACGACAATGACAAGGCATTACGAGCATCGTTGAGAACGATGTTGATGCGCTCATCTGACAGCGGATCGACAGCGCGCCAGGGGCTGGCGACGTGATTGGCGGTGATGACTTCCTTCTCTAGTTCAATCACGTCCACATCAGTGATCGTTGGCGGTACCGCCTCCAGGGTGACACCACCACCAAAGCCGACCACCAGCATATTTTCTGCCTCGGGACGGGCGATGGCCGGCAGCGCTGCCAACCACTTTTGTGAGTGACGCGAAGGTGCGACCCCCCGGCGAAGAATAGAGGCCTCAGGCAGGCCATCATTAGAGAGTTCAAACGTGCCGTTTGCTTCTCGCATCAACACCGTTGATGAGGTCCCCACCGCATAGTAAAGCTCCGTGCCCAGCCCCTGCTTTTTATTGATCAACGCGGTCAATACCATGTCAGGTCGACCCGGATCGGTCATGGTCAACAGCACGGGTATACACAGCAAAAGAGTCGCCGCCGAAGCCAGACACCGGCGCGGCCAATAGGATTGCGACAACATCACCAGGGCTGCGGCCGCTAACAATAGATTAAGACTGACGACGACTTTCAACGAACCGCCGAAACCAAACTCAGGTAAGAGCACAAAGCCGGCCAGTACCGAACCGGCAATAGCGCCAAAGGTGTTCCAGGCATAGACTCGGCCCGAGGCAAGCGGGCTATCTTTGGAGCTGTTCGCCAACACTCGTACTGCCAGTGGAAAGGTAGCGCCAATAAACAGAGTGGCCGGCACCATTACCATCATGGAAAACATCGACTTTTGCAGCAAACCGGAACCGGATGGCATTAAGGTTTCCATTGCCAGATACGTCAGCCAGGACAGACCGGCGATGGCCAGTTGCGCGACCGTCATAAACAACAGAGAACCACGGCAGTCGCGGGCCATCTTACCCGCCAGGGCTCCACCAACGGCAATACCGGTCAGAAAACTGGCCAGCATAATGGCAAACGCATAGATGGTGCCGCCGAACACGTGGTTTAGTAAACGGGTCCAGAGGACTTCGTAGGTAAAGGAGGCGGCACCCGATAGCGCCATCAGCGGCAGGATCCAGCTCTGCAGAGTCCAGCCCAAATTGCACTCGGCGGGTTCCAGATTCAGTGCGATCACCCCAGACTCAGCGGTGTCTGTTGGGTCCTGAACGTCATCTTGTCGAGTGCCGCGTCGAAAACACGAGACCACCACCGCAAACACCAACAGATTGACCAGCACCCCCACAGCCAGTGTGCCCTTCAGTCCCCAATAAGGTACAAGGTAAAAGCCCGCCGCCAAAGTACCCAACACGGCGCCGAATGTGTTAATGCCGTAGAGAAAACCAATGCGAGGGCCAACCAGACGATTGTCTGTGATGGCATGACTGGCCAGCAGAGGCAAGGTGGCCCCCATACAGGCCGTGGGAATCATTAACACCAGGAGACTGGCTAACAGGTAATAAAGCGACTGCCCCCAACCCTCGGCAGCGGCCGGTTGAGCTTGACCACCAAAGGCCGCATAAAAGAGTTGTTGCGCCAGTAACATCAGTACCGGTACTGCAACTGCAGACAAACCGATAACACATTCAAGGACGCCGTAAACCAGAATCGGCCGACGCACTCGATGGGCCAACCGTGCGGCGACAGCGGCACCGAGGGCCAACCCCGCCATATAAGCGGCCAATACCGTGGCCACTGCCAGGTGCGAAGTGCCAAAGATAATAGATAACTGACGCAGCCAGGCCATCTGGTATAGCAGTGCTGCGAAACCGGAAAGAAAAAAGCAAAGGGAAATTACCGCGAACAGGGTACTGTCTTTAGACCACTTGCCTGTGCGGCCGGATACTCGGCCGCTACTAGCCGCACTCTTCGCTGTCGCTACCATCGACGCAACGGCGGGCGTTGAAGACCGAACGATTTTCGATTGGCTTTCGAGCTTACGACGTCGTTTGGCAGTCACGGTAATTTACCTTTAGCTTTTTCAGTTGAGAAATTTGTCTTTGAACCTGCTGGACAACGCCGAGAATCTTTGTCGATACAGCCTTGCGATGAATCTCGTATTGGTTGATTCACCGTAGGGCGGATTTACCCTCAAGGGGCACAAGAGCCGCGAAGCGGCGTAATCCGCCAACCAACCCCGGCCGAAGCCGGGAAAGGAGCACAACCTAAAACTTGGTACTAAAAGTCAAACCATAGGTAGCGGGCTCGGACACAATCGATTGAATAAAGCCCTGACTGCTAAAATCGCTCTTATTGCGAAACCATAGCTCATTGGTGACGTTTTTACCCCAAACCAGAACCCGGTGCTGTCCTTCCTCACCAAACTCATACATAGCCTGCAGATTCAGCCGCGCATAAGAATCGTCGTTAAGCAGATCACTGTTGTTAAGGTTGAACTGCCGTTCGGCGGAATAACGCACATCACCACCGATACTGAACAGGTGGCCGTTATCCAATTCCCACTCTTTGCGCATAGACAAGGAAGCTGTCAGCTCCGGTGCGTTGGTCAGTTCATTGCCGGCAAAGTCGTTGCCTTCGTCATCCACGTATTCCTGGATTTCCGAGCGCAGCAGGCCGAGGCCGGCATCCACAAACAAACCCTCGCTGACCACCCATTGCAGATCCATCTCGGCGCCATAAATCTCGGAGCCACCGATATTGACCAGTGCAGCTGCCAAACCAAAGCCCGGGCTGTTGGTCAGCCGCAGTACCTGCTGGTCGGTGTAGTCACTGAAGAACACCGCAAAGTTCAGGGTTGCCGCGCCGTCTGCCAAGGTGGCTTTGGCACCGGCCTCATAGGACAACACAATCTCTGGGTCCACCGGTGTGTCGGCAGTTCCGGCAATCGCCTGTAGGGGTGCTGCAGAAAAGTTACCGCCTTTAAAGCCACGGGAAATATTACCGTAAAGCATCACATCTTCGTTGAGCACATACTCCACTCCGATCTTTGCACCCCACTCTTCCCACTTTGCATCCAGTTCGGAATTAAAGTCCATGCCCATGGCATAGGGAATCGCCGTCAGTGTGTCGTAGTCCATAGTGTCCTGCCCGTCTTCCGGCGTCAGGAACTCACCCACTTCAGAAAAGAAGCGCACTGCCGTCTGGTTGGTGCCGGTTTTTTCTTCGGCGGTGTAACGCAGGCCGCCTATTACCGTCAGCTCATCAGACACATCGTATTCAATCTCGCCGTAGGCGGAATAGACTTCAGTTTCCAGATCCAGGCGAGTCATGTTAACCATATTCATGCCCGCAAAAATGGGACCGGTATCGCCTTGGGTTTCTTCCCAAAAGCCGTAGAGGCCGGCAATCCAGCGCAGGTCGTTATCCGGAGAGGACGCCAGACGCAGCTCTTGGGTTACCTGATCCGCTTCACTCACCTGATTAAAGTGAAAAATCGTTGCCGGAGAAGCGTCAGAGTCTTCCTGATTTTCGTACTCATTCTGCTCGTAAGCGGTGATAGAAGTAAGCGTCATGCCGTTATCCAGGTCCACCGTTACATGTACGGAAGCACCACCGGCATCCACGTTGTTGGCGGGATCGACCAGATTGGCGAAGTTCTTGTCGTTGTCATCGGTATCGCGGAAACCGTTTCTGTCTACGCAGTTACCACCCAGTTTGATCGCATTGGGACAGGGCTGAGAGGGATCATTGGGGTCTCGCACGCCGATGCTTTTCCAACGCACATTGGTATCGCGAACCTTTTCCGCATGAGCCTTCAGCAAAATGGCGACATTTTCTGATGGCTCGTAGGCCAATTGAGCGCGCACAGCATACTTCTCACGTTCAGTATCGTCGCCGCCCAGGAACGGATTTTCGTTGTATCCGTCACGACTCTGGGCCTGCCCGGCAATACGGAAAGCGGCGTTTTCACCGATCGGTGCACCCACCGCACCTTCAATATCCATTTGCTCGTACTTGCCATAGTTCACCTTGGCATAGCCGTTAAGCTCACCACCAATTTCCGGCTTTCGGGAAATAAAGTTAACTGCGCCGCCAGTGGTGTTACGGCCATAAAGTGTATTTTGAGGACCACGCAGTACCTCCACACGTTCCAGATCGTACACCTGCAGAATATTGACGACCGGAGAATTCAGGGACACTTCATCAGAATAGATGCCCACTCCGCTGACCGTATTAAATCCGGGGCCAGAAGTGCCCATACCACGCAGGTAGATATTGGCGTTGGTCGACGCGTTGTTGGATTGAATCTCCAGATTGGGCACCTTTAACAGTACCTCATCGGAGTTTTGCACCGCAGCACGTTCGAGGGCTTCGGCAGAAAAGGCGTTAACGGATACACCCACATCCTGCAAGGACTCAGCACGTTTTGTCGCGGTGACCACTACCTCTTCCAGCATCAGACCCTCAGCGGCAGCGAGTTGGGGCATGGCCAGGCCAGCTCCCAGGGCGCAGAGCAGAACGCTGCTGCTGAGAGCCCCCTTGGTTATCTTTGTACTCATCTCACTCTCCAGAAAAACTTGGTATTTTTGACTGCCCCACCCAAAATTGTAGAACAATCTTTAGGCAAATTATCAAAAACCCATATATTCGTCAATTATTGTAGTACATTTTTAATGAAAACCGGATTAATACCTAAATAGAAAGGTCAACTTAGGCCAGCCTGTACTACATTTCAGGATTTCTGCCGCTGAACGCCACCCTGCACCAAATTGAACCGAGGATGGGTAACTATTCGCCAGACCAGCCATTCCTTTTCCCCCATATCTCTATGTAAGAAAGTTGTTTTTATCTCGCGCCCGCTGATGCGAACCTAGAGGGCATCCAGCAACCAAATTGAATGGGTAACCACAGGAGACTGTAATGAAGGGCAAGATCGTATTCGAAGAGCATATGGCGATCCTCGAAACCACCGCGGAAACCAAAGACTTCGCCGGAGAGTCCGGACGTTTTGATGAATTTACTGAGGAAATCCTCGACCTGGACGATATGCGCCTGGCCGCTATGGACCGCACCGGCATCGAACTGGCCATCCTGTCCCTGAACGCACCGGCGGTGCAGTCCATCCTCGATACTGACCAGGCGATTGAAATCGCCCGTAAAGCCAACGACACCATTGCCGATGCCGTTAAGCGCCACCCCAGTCGCTACGCCGGTCTGGCAGCACTACCCATGCAGGACCCGCAGGCAGCCTCAGAGGAACTCAAGCGCTGCGTGAAAGAGTTAGGTTTTAAAGGTGCACTGGTCAACGGCTTTACCCAGCGCGGCGAAGAAGATTCCGCGATTTACTACGACATTGACGAATACCGTGACTTCTGGGCCACCGTCTCCGATCTGGATGTGCCTTTCTATTTGCACCCACGCATGGGATTGCCCTCGCAGTCAAAGAATCTGGAAGACCACCCCTGGTTGCGTAGTTCCCCCTGGGGCTTCTCGGTAGAAACCGCGACCCATGCCCTGCGCCTTTGCGGTTCCGGTTTGTTTGAGGATTTTAACAATCTCAAAATCGTAATCGGTCATCTGGGCGAATTTATCCCCTACAACCTTTGGCGCATGGATGCGCGTATGCGTTTCTCCACCCGCGGCTATCGTGGCAAGAAGCTGCTCGGTGATTACTTCCGCGAGCATTTCTACATTACCACCAGCGGTAACTTTAGCGATGCCAGTTTTCGCTGTGCGCTGGAGACGGTGGGCAAGGATCGTATTTGCTTTTGTACAGATTATCCGTTTGAACGGATGGACGATGCCGCCAACTGGTTCGACAACACGACTTTGATCAACGATGCCGAGCGCCGACAGATTGGTCGTGAGAATGCCATCGAGTTGTTCAAGTTGGATATGGAGTAAATCAACAGAGTGTGTTCACGGGCCCGTATCGCGGGCTTCTCCCTTAAGACAGCCCTTTGCAAGTTGCGGGGACTATCTTCCAGAGCAGTAGAGAATACCGTTTACTCATGGCAATATCCCCATAGCTCCACGATTTGAGCCCACCAATACCATGAATATCGACAACACCATCAAGGCACTCGCCACCCGTATACGTCAGAAACAGCTGCTGGTATTTATGGCCATCTATGAATGTCGCAATATCAGCGCGGCGGCAGAGCAGATCGCACTGACCCAATCCACCTTATCCAAGAGTCTGACCGAAATGGAAGATGCACTGCAGATGAAACTGTTCGTGCGCTTGCCTCGCGGAGTCACCCCTACACCCGAGGGCGATGTATTTTATCGGCACTGCAAACTGCTGAAGAATCAGTACAAACAAGCGGCGGAAGAGCTGGTACGATTGTCGTCACCGGATGCCGGACACCTCGTCATTGCCTGTGGCCATGTCTGGGATTCGCTGATGGCCCGCACCATCGCCGAATTCAAAAGCCGGTTTCCCGCCACCACGGTACGTATGCATTTTGTCGCCGATGTTGACGCTATAAACGGCTTGTTGAAAGCGGAATACGACCTTATCTTTGGTCGCTTGTTTGACGAAGGCAAACACCCTCCGCTGATTCAGGAAACCGTATTTTTCGACCCGAATTGCCTGTTGGTTCATCACGATCACCCGGCATCGACAACCGAGAAATTGGAACTCACGGAGCTTCTCGATTTTATCTGGCTGGTACCACTCCCCAATGCCTTGATGCGACGCAAGTTTGACCAGATGTTTTTCGACCTTGACCTGCCCTTGCCCACCAATGTTATTGAATGCTCTTCCATGTTGACCGCCCGATCACTGCTTAAAGAGGTGCAAGGTTTGATCTGCATCCCGCCGATGGCTGCCTTTAAACAGGAAGTGGAACAGGGCGTGTTTAAGGTCTTGAGCACCGCGGGACCCAATACTCGGATACCGGTGGGATTTACAACTCGCTCTGACGTTATCGCCTCCGAGGCGGTCGGCAAGTTTCAGCAGATATTGAGGACGATCGCCAGGCAGGATGGGCTGTAACTCATTTCTGTGGATTCTGAGCGGCTTTCCATTTTAAATGTTATGTTATAACATTCCTCAAAATTCAAACCGGTTGCTAAATTCGGAGTCATTATGTGCAGATTTCACTCAACTCAGGCCAAAGGCCAGCTGATCCTCAATACCCTGGCGGGTGCAATAACCGCCGCCCTCTGGCTTCCCGCGCAAGCGCAACAGCCCACCATTGAATCGCCCGAAGGCCTGGAAACACTGCATGTAACGGCACACCGCAGCGAACGGGATATCAACGACATTGCGGCATCCGTGGGTGTGATCAGCAAGGAGCTGCTGGACAAACTGCAGCCCTACACCCTGGCTGACCTGTTCCGCTACGAGCCGGGGGTACAGGTGGAAAAGTCCGGCGATCGTCATGGCGACGCCAGCATCAATATTCGTGGCATTGGCGGCAACCGGGTAGTGATTCTGCAAGACGGCGCTCGCATGCCCTCGGGCTTTGGTTCCGCTGGCGTGGATCAGGGGCGCGGCAGCTTTAATGCTTTTAACCTGGAGCGGGTGGAATTGCTCAAAGGGCCCTCCTCCGCGCTCTACGGCAGTGATGCCATCGGCGGAGTGGTCTTGCTGGAAACACTGGACCCTGAACGCCTGGCCACCAGCTCTGGCTCCACCAGCCATAGCCGCATTGGTGCGGGTTATGCCAGCGTTGACGAGCGCTACCACACCAGTTTTGTCGCCGCCTCCAAGCTGGGTGCGGGTTACGGGTTGATCCAGCTCGACCACCAGGGTTTCTCCGAGCGGGACATCAACAGCAGCTTTGATCCCAACCCCAAAGACGGTGACGTGAATTCGGTGCTGGCGAAATGGTCATTCGATAGCGAGACGCTTGGCCACTGGGACTTTATTGGCGACTACTGGAAGCAGGACGTCGACAATACCCTTAACACCAATATTGGCCCGGTCGCGGGCCCACCCGGAACCGCGATTACCAGCAGTGTCGCCAGCGACGAATCCCACCGCTGGCATTTGGGTGTCCACAATACCCTGCAGCAGACCCTGGGGTTGGATTTACTGCACTGGCAGCTGGACTATCAGGAATCAGATTACGAGCAACACGAAGACGAATTGCAACAGAATCCAGGCAGCAACTTCCCGCCAATACCAGCCAGCGCCCAACGCACCCTGGAGCACGAACAATTTGAGCAACAACAGTGGAGCTTTTCGCTGCGCGGAGAGCGCCAGTGGGGAGACCACACCACCGTTGCCGGCGTGGACCTGCTGCATAAATCCTTTACCCGCCCGGTGGACAGAACCATTGTCGATGAGATCAATGGCACTGTCAGCAAATCCGGCGCCGGTGTTACCTACCCTGGCAAGTCCTTTCCGGATACAGACATCGAACAGTGGGGATTGTATCTGCAGGATCAGTGGGTGTTATCCGACAAACTCGATCTGATCATGGGCATCCGCTATGACTCTTTTCGCAGTTCGCCGAACGCAGATGCCGCTTACGACAACTTTAATCCCTCTGGTACCGACGTTGAGTCCCGTTCCGATGATCGCTGGTCACCGAATGTCGGCATGACCTATCAACTGACTCGCGAACAGCAGCTGTATGCCAGTTACCAGACGGGATTTCGCGCACCGCCGGTGGATGACCAATTTATCAGCCGCGCCATTCTGATACCGGTGCCCGGTGTGCCTCACGAAGTGCTGCCCAACAGCGACCTCGGCCCCGAAACCAGCAAGGGTTTCGAACTGGGCTGGCGCTGGAACAGCCGCGTACTTAGCGCCAGCCTCGCCCACTACCGCACCACCTACGAGGACTTTATCGACAGCCGCACCATTGGTTACCGCGAGCTGGCGCCCATATTCGTGGGCCCCACCGCCATTCGCCAGATTCAGTATATGAACGTGGATGAAGTGGAAATCAAAGGGTTTGAATTTAAATCCCGTCTGCACTTGAATCAATGGCTGGAACTGCCCTGGCAAGCGCACCTGAATTTAACGGCTAACGTCATTGAGGCCGAGAATGAAGAGACCGGCCTTGGCCTGAACAGCGTCGGACCGGATACCTTGACATTCGGACTGGATCTGAACAATCCCGATGCCACCCTGGGAATCAGTTGGTATCTGCGTGCCGTTGCCAGCGCCGACGACGCCGAGCCTCTGGTTCAACGGGGTCAGCCCCTACCCGCATTTGAGCCTCCAGGCTACAGCGTTCACGACCTGACACTGGTCTGGAACCCCAATCCCAAGTTGCGGGTTGATGCTACGGTTTATAACCTGTTCGACAAAAAGTTCTGGGGCGCTCACGCCAAAGGCGATAATGCCAACGGCGATCTCGATGCCAAGGCACAGCCCGGTCGCAACTTTTCTGTGAATCTCTCCTACAGTTTTTAATCCATGAAACATGCATTGCTGAACCGGTACGCCCTGGCGGCGTACCTGGTGTTGATGGTGGCCACGACTTATTGGGCCTATGCAAACTATTTTGGCCCAACTCGGGTGGCACTGGTGAATTACCGCGATTTTCAGGTCGCCAAGTTTACCGCCGCCAAAGAGGCGGGGTGGGTCAAGGTGGAGTCGTTTGACCATAAGGACTTAAGCCAACTGCACCAATACGATGTGGTATTGGTGTTTGGTCGGGGCCTTAAACTGAACGACGAAGAGCTGGCACAACTGAAGCGCGTGGCCAGCAGCCGTACCGTGATTGTGGACAGTGCCATGAATCCGGCGCATGCGATCAATAGCGTACCGGATGTTCATCAACAGGCAGTGCAGGCTTATATGGACAATGCCGGCGCGCAGAATTACCTGAATCTGTTGCGCTATTTCCGAAAACACATTGATGCCAAACTCTATGACGTGCTGGAACCTGAAGCACCTGTGGAGATTGGCAACGATGTGCTCTTCCATCTGGCCAGCGAGGCCATTTTCGAAAACGTTCGCGATTTTCAGCAATACTATGAAGCGCTTGAAGGCTATGACGGCAGCGCCCCAAAGATCGCGCTGATCACCTCCGTGCCCGGGCCTTTTAATTCAAACCGCGACCATATCGATGCACTGATCAAACGTCTGGAACAGGAGAACCTGAGAGTCTACCCCATCGCCAGCAACAGCCGCCGACTGGCGTTTATGCGTGAGATCGAACCGGATGCGGTGGTGATGATGCCTCACGGCCGACTGCACGTGGGCGATTCAAAAGAAGCGGTAAGGTGGTTACAGGAGCGTAATATTCCATTGTTGTCGCCGTTGTCGGTTTTTGAAGACCACGACCAATGGTTGCAGAATCCCCAGGGTTACCACGGTGCCCTGTTAAGTATGAATGTGGTGTTGCCGGAGCTGGACGGCGCCATTGCTCCCTATGTGATCAATGCCCAGTTCAAAGACGAAAACGGTCATTCGATTTTCAAGCCGGTGGAGCATCGTTTGGATCAATTTGTGAGCCTGCTTAAGTCCCATCTGAAACTGCGCCATCAGGATAACGCCGACAAGAAAATCGCGATTGTGTATTTTCGAGGACCTGGCAAAAACGCTCTGGTGGCCGGCAATATGGAAGTGGCGCCAAGTCTTTACAACACTCTGCGGACGTTGGAGTCTCATGGTTACGATGTTGGCGGTCTACCGAGTACTTTTTCAGAATTTAAACGGCAGCTGGATCGTCAGGGAACCGTGATGACACCTGATGCCATGGGCCAAAGTGAAGAGTTCTTAACTGAGGGCAATCCAGCCTTCTTGTCATCTGCTCAATACAAACAACATTGCACCGAACTGGCTGACGATCTTTGCCAACAGGTCGAAGCACTATACGGAGAAGCGCCAGGTAACTTTCTGGTTAAACCGGATAAAGGTATTGCCGTGGCCAGATTGCAATTCGGCAATATCGCCATACTACCCCAGCCCCTGCCCGGTTTGGGTGACAACACCTTTAAACTGGTGCACGGCACCGATAAGGCGCCACCCCATACCTACCTGGCCGCCTATTTCTGGTTACGCCACACCTTCGCGGCCGATGCGGTTATTCACTTCGGAACCCACGGCAGCCTCGAATTTACACCGAAAAAACAAGTGGCGCTGTCCGAACGGGACTGGGCTGATGCCATGCTGGGCGGTATGCCGCACTTCTACATCTACACCATGTCCAACGTTGGCGAAGCGATTATTGCCAAACGCCGCAGTTACGCCACCATTATTAATCACCTGACGCCGCCGTTTAGCGAAGCAGGTCTTAAAGGTGACCTGAAACCCCTGGCCGAACAGCTGGGCAACTACTACCTGGCCGAGGGTGCCGTTCAGGCCCGGATGCGCGAGGAGATCAACAAGCAGGTATTGGCGCTGGGTCTGCACGAAGACCTGCAGCTTGGCCAGGCGCAACTCCAGGACACCAACAATTGGGAAATCACTGTTGCCCAGCCCCTGGCTCAATGGTTTGAAACCGTCGCGGCGGAAAAAATAACCGAGGGACTTTACACCCTCGGGAAAGCCTACCAATCACAGCAATTGGACAACACCGTCGAATTGATGTTTGCCGACACCCTCAAGTATCAATTGGCCGATATGGCGCAACTGCAACGGGCGCTGGGACGAGACGTCAACTATGAAGGGTTCGATACCCGTGCGTGGATCGACCGGCGCCTGCAGGGGCAGTCCACACGGCAACTCCTGGAGACATTGTTTGGGTCACAACGGCTGGCGGATATTGAGCGCTGGAAACGGGAAAACCCCAGTGTCTCCGATATGGATATTGTGCGCGGGTTTATCGCACTGGGCGCTAAATCCTCGGCACCGAAAACGGCCTCAATAGAAAATCTGGATACCCGTCAGCTGCAGCAATTGACCGCCAGGGTCATGGCCGACGCCAAGGCCCGCGAGTTTATCGGCGGGCTGCAAAGTGACAAGGCTTTCTCCCACGTCAGCAAGGTACTGGACCCGGAAGCCGCCGCCAAAGCCCAAGTGCTGGCCAAGGTGATACCGGCTATCGGCCGTGCTTTGGAACAACTGCAGAATCCGGATGTCTTGCAATTGGTCACAGAGATGCAGGACAAGTCCGTCAGACAACAGGTGTTTGCCTGGATGGATTCGGCAGATTTCGAACAGCAACTCCGCAAAGCGGAAGCACAACACCTGGAACAACTGCAAGACGCGGCCGGCGGCCAGATTGATAGCCTGAGGTTGGGCCTGAGTCGGGAAGCGTTTGCGCAGCTGCACTGGGACCAACAAAAGCAGTTGATGGAAACACGCCAGCGCTTCAATGAACGCTTTTTAAAAGACGACCATATTCGCTCATCCATTGCCGCGGCGTTGCCCGAGTCCATATCTGTTGAGACAGTGATGAATGAGCTGACGACAGCAACAGAGCCCCTGCGTCACCACCATCAACAGGTGATGACCCACTACGCGGATTTATCCCGAACGCTTGGCTCGCTGCGAACGCAATTGGATGCCATCGGTGATGCGCGCGGACACCTCGCCAATGCCGCTGAGTTTGAACACGCCTCCCTGCTGAATGCACTGGACGGCGGATACGTGTCACCCGCCACCGGCGGCGACCCGATTTTGAATCCGCTGGCCTTACCCACCGGGCGCAACATGTACTCTATCGACGCCGAAAAGACACCGTCTGCAGCTGCCTGGAAAGTGGGTGTGGAGCTGGCCGAGGCCTTGCTGCAAAATCATCTGCAAACCCATGGCCGCTACCCGAAAAAGGTCGCCTTTACGCTTTGGCCCAGCAGTTTTATTCACAGCCAGGGAGCCACCATCGCTCAGGTTTTGTATCTGTTGGGTGTGGAGCCGGTGCGCGACCCGTTTGGGCGTATCCAGACATTACGCCTAATTCCCCAGGAAAAACTTGGCCGCCCCCGTGTCGATGTTGTGGTGCAGAGTGCCGGGCAGTTAAGAGACCTGGCCGCCTCTCGGCTGGCGCTGATCGAGGAAGCCGTACAGCTGGCAGCCACCGATCCCGGCGGAGACAGCAATGAAAACTTCGTCAGCCAGGGCGTCCGCAAGGCCGAGCAATTTCTTTTGGACAAGGGCTTACCGCCACTGCAGGCAAAGCAACTGTCCATGCGACGCAGTTTTGGTGGGGTCAACAATGCCTACGGCACCGGCATTATGGAACTGGTGGAAAGTGGCGATCGCTGGGAGGATCAGCAAGCCATTGCCCGGCAATATCTGAACAATATGGGTGCGGTCTACGGCGACTCCGGTTCCTGGGGAGAGTTTAGTCCACACTTGTTTCAGGCGGCTCTGCTGGATACCGAGGCGATTGTGCAACCGCGCAGCAGCAACACCTGGGGAGCGCTGAGTCTGGATCATGTGTACGAGTTTATGGGCGGATTGAACACGGCGGTCAAGGCCGTGACCGGCAACACACCGGATGCGTACTTTAGCGACTATCGGAACAGTGCCAAGGCCAAACTCACCGGGCTGGAAGAAACCATCTGGCTGGAGATGCGTACCACTCTACTCAACCCGCTGTTTATCGAAGGCCTTATCTCTGAAGGTGGCGCCAGCAGCGCCGAGGTTTTTGCCGAGACCTTCCGCAACACCTTCGGCTGGAACGCCATGCGTCCCGAGGCGATCAGCACAGAGGCCTGGAATCAGCTTTTTGATGTCTACGTGGTGGACAAACATCAGCTCCAACTGGACAAATTCTTCGGCGACAAAAATCCTTATGCCCTACAGGAAATAAGCGGCGTTATGCTGGAAGCCGCGCGTAAAGGATTTTGGCAGGCAGACGCTGAACAACTGCGGGCCGTGGCCACCCTGCATGCCCAACTGGTGGTTGAACACGACGCAGGTTGCGGCAAATTCACTTGTGGCAACCCCAAACTGCGCGAGTTTATCAGCCAGCAGCTGCAAGCTGCACTGCAATCGGACTTCAATACTGTGCTGAATCGGGCCGAAGGTAGCGGTGACAGATCCGGCGCGATTGTGCTGGAGGAGCAGAGTCGCCAGACTCCGACGAAACAGAACGCCGATGCTATAAGTCGTCCGAACACAGAACCAAGTGAGCCGCAACCGGACAATTTAACCAACGTCGGCAATAACCTTGACAACAATGCCTCTCCGACTCTGCCTTCCTGGTCGTTGGCGGCAGCATTGATGCTGATAATGGCGGCGGCCTTCGTGGTCTTGCAGAGAAGGCGATATGCTTCCGCTTGAATGGTTTGTGCTGGTTGCGTCGCTGCTGAGCCTTAACCTGTGGCTGGCGCTCTGGGTCAGCACTCCGTGGGCAGTGCGGATTGGGCTTGCCGTTGCCGCGACGCTATTGGTTTACGGCTTGGAGTCCACACTGATCGCGCAGAGCCTTATGGTTTGGCAGGTGCAATTGCAATCGCTGCAATTACCCCTGGCCATCTGGCTCTGTTTTGAGAGCTGGTTGCTGTTAAGGTTGCGGCAACGCTGGAGCATCCCCGGCGTCTCTGGCGTTTTTGCCATTGTCTATTTGCAATTGTCACTCTATCAATCCGGCTGGCTGGACGTGTCGTTTCAAGGGCAAACGTTGGTCTTTCTGGTATTCCTTGTGGTACTGGGACTGTTGCATGTTTATCTGCAAAGAACGCTACGCCAACCCGGTTTTATCCTCTACGGCTGCGCCTTCGGCATTTGGTTAATCAGCTGGATCAGCCAATGCCGCTGGCCACAGTCGCCGCCGGTAATTGTCCCGACCCATCTTCACGACAGCCTTCTGGTTGTTGTTTTGGTTATGGGCGTATTGCTCACAACACACGTACTGTTTCGTCTTCTTCGTCATCTTTCCCCGAACCAAGAGCAAACCCATGAACCTGTCCATTGATCTGCTGAACTTTCTGTCTTCCGGACTGCTGATCCCCTGCATTGCGCTATTGCTAATCCTGTTTGTGCAGAGTCTGCATCGTGCCAGCGAACTGTTTATCCGTTACCGTGGTGATAGCCGCAAGCTGGACGCGATTGGTCAGTGGTTGCACGACACCAGCAGCGAAAGCCCGCCTCCGCTACCCGCTGACGATAACAGCTTCAGTCGCTGCCTGAGCCAGCTGCACAAGGCCCATTGCTCCGCCCGCGCCACTCACTTGATTGCCGAATATGAGTCACAATGCGAGCGCCGCCTGGGCTCCCTTAACCGGCTTGCCAAGCTTGGCCCCATTCTCGGACTGCTGGGCACACTGATTCCTATGGGGCCAGCCCTCGAAGGTCTCGCACGCGGTGACGTACAACAATTGGCCAGCCAGATGCAGGTGGCCTTTACCACCACCGTGGTGGGTTTGGTCATTGGTGCAATTGGGTTTGTCTTGTTTCAGCTGCAGCGCCAGATTATCAGCCGTGAGTTGGCAATTCTCGACTGTGTGCTGGGCACTCGTTTTGGGGCGGCATCCTCATGAAGCGGCGCAAGAATCCGGGCCTGCAGGAACACTTTGACAACGACCCCATGGCTTCGGTGGCGAGTCTGTTTGATATCGCCATGGTTTTCTCTGTCGCGCTGATGGCCGCCATTGTCAGCTATCTGGATATCGAAGATCTGTTGTTTTCGGAGCAGTTCACGGTGGTAAAGAACCCCGGCGAAAGCAATATGGAAATCATCACCCGCAAGGACGGCCAGATCCTGCGTTACCAGGCGACCGAGAATGCGTCGGGCACAAGCCAGGGCAATGGCAAACGAGTGGGCACCGCTTACCAGCTGGAAAGTGGGGAGATTATTTACCTGCCGGATTGAGATATGTCCTTCTCGAAAGATGCGAAGGTCAGTATCGACTATGCCATTAAGCGTCTCTGAAGGATGGTGCCACATATGGTCGCTCTCGGAGCGCGCTGCTACAGGACTCTGGCAGAATCTGTAGCAGCCCGCTGAAGGGCGATGGGTCAGAAATTATATTCCGCCGTGGCACCATAGGTGGCAGGCATGCCATAAGAGCCACTGGCATAACCGGCACCCGGGATGGGTGAGGAATTAAGAATACCGATCAGCACCTCCTCATCGGTGAGGTTTTTACCCCAGACCCGAATCACCCAGTCTTCTTCCGCCGTGGTATAAGTAAGCGAGGCATTGACCATGGTGTAGCTGTTCTGCTCATCCTGAGTGAGATCGAATTCACGCAGCTGGTAAGAAGCGCTGGAATTGATATCGGCGCGCAGCATCAGGCTGGCGCCATCACTCAGATCCAGGGTGTACTGCCCACCGACGACCACTTGCCACTCGGGCGAACGCAGTAACGGGTTACCAGACAAGTCCTGGGGCCCAGCCACCACATTAAAGGCATCGACATTGTTAAACTCTGTGTACTCGGTATCCAACAGTGTCAGACCGGCGTTGAACTGGAGATTGGGATTGGCGTAGTACAACAGATCCAGTTCCGCCCCCAGGATTTCACCGTCGGCGTTATTGATTTTCGCCGCCGAGCCGATGGTTTCCTCCACCTGAATATCGCTGTAGTCGTAGAAGAACGCGGCGCCATTAAGTCGCAGCTGGCCATCCATCAACATGGTCTTGAAGCCCACTTCCGCGGATTCGATGGTCTCTGGCTCAAACAGGTTGCCACACAATGACGTTGCCGCTCCGCCGCTCTTGAAACCGCTCGCTACTTGAGCGTAAACCATGGAATCACTGCCGAACATCCACTGCAAACCCAGACGCCCGGTGATGTCGTCATCGTCGCGCTTCTTGGCCTCCTGATTACAGGGCTGCAGGCCCAGCAAACCAACCGTGGCATTGGCACTGTTACCGGCAATATCAAAATACTGGGCCGTCATCAGGGAATCCCGCTCTTCCTGCATGGCGCGGATACCGGCGTAGACGTTCAGGTTGTCGTTGAGGCTGTAAGTAGCATCCGCAAATACAGCAATGCTTTCCACCTCTTCTTCAAAATCGTAGATAAAGTTATCAATGGCACCCATGGTGGCACCGGAAAACAAGGGTACGGTAACGCCACTGAAGACCTCGATATCCTGCTGCATATAGAAGGCGCCCAGCAACCAGGTCAAATCGCCGTGCTCGCCGGAGAGGTTAAACTCCTGGGACCAGGTTTCGTCACCCAGCACCCGACTCAGATGCAAAAGATCCGCAGCGGTACCGTCCAGATCCTGGTCATCGATATCGCTTTCGTAGTCCACCATGCCGGTAATGGAAACCAGACGAAGGTTTTCGCTTAAATCGTAGGTCAAGCGCAGAGAGCCACCAGACAGGCTGCTGTCGCGGAAAGTCGGCTGGTCAATTTGGGCGTCGTAAGGTCGCGTATCGTAGAAGCTGTCCGGAATACCCAGAGCACCCAACACACTCGGTACTGGTGTCGGTGGCGCAAACGGATTGGTAAAGTCCGGTATCAAACCGCCGTTGTCGTAGAGTACGTCAAAATGAGGTGAACCGTTGATTTCCTCTTTGCTGCTGAAGGCTCGAATCTGTGCAAACAGTTCGTCACTGACATCGATATCCACAGAGACACGACCACTGGTTTTGTCAAGGTCGTTGATGTCCTTGCCCAGGAAGTGGTTGTCCGCAAAGCCGTCGCGCTCCGTTTTTTGCAGGCTGAAGCGTGTTTTGACGCGCTCACTGATGGGAAGATCCACGCTGCCCGACAGGGTCTTAGCGTCGAAATTACCGAGACCCACCTTGATATGTCCACCCACTTCTTCGGCCGGAGCATGGGTGATAAAGTTCACCACACCCGCGGTCGCATTGCGCCCCCAGAGCGTACCCTGTGGACCCTTGAGCAGTTCCAGCCCGGCAATATCATCCTGCAACATGGACACCGCACCGGGATTGGCCAGATACAGGCCGTCTGAATGAACAGCCACGGAGTTTTCCCCCGCGCCAGTCAGCAATACGAAGCCAACACCACGGATAGACAACTGCGCCTGACCGTTAACCTCGCCGTACACAAAGCTTGGAGACTGTACACCCAGATCAGCGGCGCCATCGATGGACCGGCTTTTGATATCGTCACTGGTGAAGGCATCGATCGCAATGGGCACTTCCTGCAGACTCTGTTCGCGTTTTTGTGCGACCACCACAATTTCTTCAATTCTGAAAATTTCGTCAGCAACAACAGCCTGAGACAGGGGCAGTACATTGAGTGCCCCCAACACGGCAAGGGAACTCTTTACGGAAAAGGGGGCGCGGGATTTAGGACTCATCTTAATTCTCTCCTGCTTTCGCATTCATTGACCGATGACTGATTGTTATATCGAAAGTCACCGTTATAATAATCTTAATAATAGTATACCTAGATACTATTTGGGTATGCTAGCACAGACAGGATCAAGTTCAATAGCGCCCGCCAATAAAGTTCGCCAGCAAACAATAATCTACGCCTGGGGCGTGGCCAGTAAGGTGAGAAATAACAGGAGACTGAACAATAGGACGGCCTAGGCCGCCCTGAGGATTTCCATCAAGTGTTGCAGTAGCGCCTCTTTGCTGCGCGACTGTTGTGTATCGGGCGAAAATACCGAAATCGTCTTGCGCATGTCGGGATTCAACATGGCTACCGTTGCCAGGGTATAGACAAACTCAAGTGCGTTTACCCGCGGTTTGTAAGCGTGAATCAGCTCCGTCAGATGATCAACCGGGGGCGCCAGGGCACCTTCCGCCACAACTCTTGTGGTTTTCGGATCGGCTTCAATAAACAAGCGCAGCATCAGCAGGCGGTAGGTTTTGTCCTTCTCGAAGGTATCGAGCAGCCAGGTCAGGTACTCCTCAAGGTTTTGCTCGGGATCAGCCGAGCTGTCGAGCGCCGGTCGGCTGCGGTTAAATGCCTCCATATAGCGGATAGTGGACTCCAGATAAATCTCATACTTACCCTTGAAGTGGGCGTAGAGGGCGCCCTTGGTGAGCTTCAGAGCCTTGGCCAGCCTGTCCATGCTCATGCCGTCGTACCCATGCTTGGCAAACAGTCTGGCCGCCTGGGTCAATACACGCTGGCGGGTACGTTCGCCCTTGCTGGGCGAAGTGGACTCCATCATTTTGATCACTGCAACACTGTCCCGAACATCCAGAATCTAACAACCGGTTAGTATGCTATATCGAGGCCGGTTTATCAAAAGTACCGATATCCATAGCTTCGACAACATCGCACAGGAATATCGCTTCTGAAGCACAACCGGCCTGGCATTTGCCGGCGAATTGAATGTCATCCAGCATCATTTACACAGTCAATTTAGTATGTATACTCACTTTAATCCAGATACCTATAATCTGGATGACTATATAACGATAACATCTTAAAACACAGGGATTCATGCAATGAACACGGAACTCAACGGCAAGCTGCTGTTGGCAGCACTGATCAGCACCCTTCCCGCGGCTGCTGTGGCTAACTCAACCTCCACTCTTGAGGAGATAATCGTCACGGCGAAGAAACGCCAGCAGTCTATCGCTGACGTGCCCATGTCCATTTCCGCGCTATCCGGCCAGGACATGCAAGAAAAAGGCATAGAAACCGTGGCCGACCTGCAAAAGGTGGTCACGGGTTTCCGCTACTCCGAAAGTAACCAGGGCACCCCCATTTATTACATCCGCGGCGTCGGGTTTAACGAAGCCAGTCTGGGCGCGCGCGCCAATGTGGCGGTCTATGTGGATGAGGTCGCCATCCCCTTTCCCATCATGACCGGCGGTGTGGGCCTGGATCCGGAACGGGTAGAGGTTCTCAAGGGCCCGCAGGGGACGCTGTTCGGGCAAAACACCACCAGCGGCGCCATCAACTATGTTGCCGCCAAACCGACGCAGGAGCTGAATGCAGCCATCACTGCCGGAATCGGCAACCATGAATACCGCACCGTTCGTGGCCATCTTAGCGGGCCATTGTCCGATAGTCTGTCCGCCCGAATCGCCTTCAAAAGCGAAGACAGTGGTGGCTGGCAGGAAAGCACCACTTCCAGCCGGGAGCTTGGAGACAAGGATCGCACCAGTACACGGCTGAGTCTGAACTGGGCTGCCACCGATGAGCTGCAACTGGCGCTGACCTGGTTCAAGCATCGGGACAAATCCGATTTGCGCGCCAACCAGTTCCAAACACTGAGCTTCCAGCAGGATGCCCTGGCACGCTTGTATTTACCTGCGCAGACCGTCAGTGCCCTGGAAAATTACCCACAAGCGAAGGGCGACAACCAGGCCGCAGACTGGGGGCCCAATGACCCCAGGCAGGACAGTGATATGGAGCAGGTGTCGCTGCGCGCGGACTGGAGCCTGAGTGATACCACAACTCTGACTTACCTCTACGCCCATTCGCAATTTGACATGGACCGCCTGGCCGACACCGACGGCGTCTCCCTGAATAACTTCACCGTCAACACCTTTGGCGATATCACCGCCAATGCCCACGAACTGCGTCTCAGCGGTGTGGCGCAACAGGAACGATTGCAGTGGATGATTGGTTTCAACGCTGACGACAGTGAGGTCTCACAGCTGGAGCGTTTACTGTTCGACGACACCGGCAATGGCTATGCGCTGGTAGCCAGAGCCGGCGGTGACCTGAGCGCCTTCTTCAATACCACCGACAACGACACCTACCAGGAATTTTCCAGCCAGGCGGTCTTTGGTGCCGTGGACTATTCCGTCACCGATACCCTGACGGGACACTTCTCCGCACGCCACACCGACTCAGAGGTTGAATTTGATGGCTGCACCAAGGACATTGGCGATGGCGTACTGGCCAATGCGTTTAATGTGGGACTGTTCGGCGGCGCACCGGTGATTCCTGTCGGCGGTTGCATCACCCTGGATGTGAGCACCTTTGCGGCCATCCGGGTCGAAGACACGCTGGAGGAGAGCAATACTTCCTGGCGCCTGGGGCTGGACTGGAAGCCTGATAATGACACTATGTACTACGCCAATATCAGTCAGGGCTACAAGAACGGCAGCTTTCCCAACCTGTCCGCCTCCGAGGCCAATCAGTACCGTCCCGTGACCGAGGAATCCCTGCTGGCTTATGAGGTGGGCTTCAAGTTGAGCCTCGCCGATAACAGCATGCAGCTGAGCGGCGCGCTGTTCTACTACGACTATGAGGACAAACAGATTCGCGGCCGTGTCACTGTGCCTGTGTTTGGTCCACTCGAAGCCCTGGTAAACGTGCCGGAATCGGAGGTCCTGGGCCTTGAGTTGCAATACGACTGGAAGCCCTCCGCGGCCTGGACGATTGGTGCCAATATTACCTACCTGGATACCGAGCTTAAGGACTACCAGGGCTACAATGGCCTGGGACAACTTGGTGATTTTGACGGCGAAGCCTTCCCCAACACACCGGAGCTGAGCGCCAATCTGGACCTTCAATACGACTGGCAGTTTTCCAGCGGCTACCGTGCATTTGTGGGCGGTAATCTTTCCCACCAGAGCGACACCAACAGTAACTTCGGTGAGATTCCTCTCTTCGATGTGGATGCCTATACGGTATTTGATCTGCGCGCCGGACTGGTATCACCGGATGAAAACTGGAGCCTGTTGTTGTGGGGCAGGAATGTCAGCGACGAGTACTACTGGGTCAGTGCCAATCGCTCTGTCGATACCAGCATCCGCGTGGCGGGAGATCCGAAATCCTTTGGGCTCGAATTTACCTATCACCTGAAGTAATTCGCCCTTGCCTGTAGCAGCCCGCTCCGAGGGCGACCGGCCCTGAACCGGGTTAGTGCCGTCTTCATCGCGCTCGGAGCGCGCTCCTACAGAAGATAGGAACCTTGTAGGAGCCCGCTTGAGGGCGAAGGAATTTGGCACGTTGTATCAGCCGCGCTGCTACGGCTTGGGGTCAAGGCGTGGACATCACCCGAGTCAGTATCTGGTGCAGGAAGCGCACCCGCATTTCCTGGTAACGCGCAAGAGTCACACCATCGGGATCACCCGGCCAGGTCTTAAGGCCTTCCTGTACCTGGGGCATATTAAAATCATCCTGATCGAAGATCAGCCCCATGGCACCAATGTGAGGTTCAAACTTGTCGTCCGGCCCCAGTCTGATCACTTCCGGTGCCACCGGTGCCGGCCCTTCATCCGGTGACCGCACCAGCATCCACACATCCATAAAGCAAGTGTCCGGATCGTCGGCGTCGGGACGGAACTGATAGATCAAAGGCAGGCCTTCACCAAACCACGGGCAGAAGTTCGGGAACAGCCAGTACTGAATCGAATCCAGCATCATGGCATCGGGCACGTCGCTGTAGTCGGCCTTGGTCATTTCACCCAGCGAGTGGCGACGCCATTCGGCCAGTGTTGCACGGTCGTAGATGTCTTCGGGCAAACTGTTGGCCTCGTCCATACGCAGCCCATTGAGCAGGGCCCACACATCGGCAATCGCGCCCAGGGGAGTACCCTCTTTGGAGTGGTCACTGGGAACCGCCGTCGGGGTAATCAGACGACTGAAGGCCGCTTCGCCCTCATCCCAAACATCGTATTGAGTGCCGTGCTCGGCCACAGAAGAAAGGGCCTGCGGATGGGTTTGCACAACGTGGTAAGCCTCCAGAAAGGCCTCGATGCCAACCTTCCAGTTGGCGTTAATCCGCTTTTGCACGTGCCAGAGTGTATGGCGTTTTTCCAGTGGCCAGGACTCGAAATGCTTGGGCATGCTGCCCATATGATTGGCCAGCGGCTTGGCATTGGCGTCCGGGTTGATAAAGATAAAACCACCCCAGGTGTCGATGGCGGTTTCACGCAAACCGAATTTTTCCGCTTCCACATCCGGAAAATCCCACTTGCCGGGATAGTATGCCAGGTTGCCCTTCAGGTCCCAGGACCAAGCGTGGTAGGCACAGCGAAAACCCTTGGCACCGCAACCGCTTTTGTCCACCAGCTTGCGACCGCGGTGCAGGCATACGTTCCAATAGCCTTTGAATTCATTGTCTTCAGTACGCACAATCAAAAATGACATACCGGCAACGTCATAAACGAAGTGATCACCGGGATTAGGGATCTCGTCCTCTCTGCAGACCACCTGCCAGGTGCGCTTCCAGACTTTCTCCACTTCCTCGCGGTGATAATCGCGGCTGGTGTAACGACCGGGCGGAATCTTGGCCGAGCCAAGATTGGGGGAATTCTCTTCCAGCAGTGTGGCGGGAATACGCCTGGCGTCCTTGCCGGCCAGCTCACGCCAGTTGGGTGAGTCCTCAGTGCCAAAACCCTTTTGATAATCGTTATAGGTGTCGTTGATAGTGCTCATAGTGTCGATCGGCATCCCGGGGTGATCCTTTCAGCCGAACCTCAGCGTTGAGTTGATCGTGTGGTTTTTAGCATGCGCCCAGTGCACAAACAGAGTTTTGATCTGGATCAATTTAAAACTAACCGTTTGGTATTTTTTATAAATATAAGACCTGATAGTAACTGCTTGTTGATCTATTTAAACATCCAGGTTATTGTTATCTAGATTACTTTTTTCAGATGCTACTTGCTCAGGGTAGAGGCCATGGCCAGTTTGCGCTCCAAGCTAACCAATACGCTGGTGCGGGTATTTATGCGCCTGCGTCCCACCAGCGGCAGCCTGCAAGACTTTTGCCGCCAGTACGATCGTCTCGATGCCCGCAAACGAGGCAAGCTTGCCCCCGGCGTCACCCGTCGGGAAATCAACGATCCACTCAATGGCCGCTGGCTTGAACATGCCAATAGTGACCGCCAGAAAGTGATTCTTTACCTGCACGGTGGCGCCTTTATCATGCGCCTGCCGGAGTCCCACTCCCAGATGGTGTCACGCCTGTGCGATCTGAGCGGACGCTCGGCATTTTTGCCCTGGTATCGGCTCGCGCCCGATCACCCGTTTCCGGCAGCACTTGAAGATTGCCTGGCAGCTTACCAGTACCTGTTACGAAACCATTCACCGGACCAAATCGTGGTAATGGGCGACTCCGCCGGCGCCAATCTGACGCTGTGCCTGCTGAATATGATTAAGCAGAAACAGTTACCCATGCCCTCCGCTGCTGTTGCCCTGTCGCCCATCACCGACTTTAGCCAAATCAGCGCTACATGGATGATGCACAGCTGGCGAGACCCCATGTTTCCCATCCAGTCCCTGGTCTCACCCCAGCAACATTATTTGCAGGGTGAACATTTACGCGACGCTCTTGCCTCGCCGGTATTTGGCGACCTCAAGCAACTGCCACCGACATTGCTGGTGGTCGGCGGAGATGAGGCCTTGCGTGACGACAGCCTAGTGTATACCCACAAGGCTTTGGAAGCCGGTGTCGATATTCAACTGCACATTTGGCAAGGTATGCCCCATGTGCATATGCTGATGGACTTTCTCCCCGAAGCCGCCCTTGCCGAAAAGGCGGTGGTACGCTGGCTTGCTGAACTGCCACGCCGACCGCAAGCAGCCCTTTCAGCCTGGCGACATGCGGTGCACCTGTTTAATCGCAAGCCCATCAGCGGTCAATTGCAACATCAGATTAATGGCGAGGCGGTCTATAACCCAACTCCAACAAAACCAACAGGAACTGTGCCATGCAGCGATTAGCGGACAAGGTTGCCATAGTAACAGGCGCGGCCGGAGGCATAGGCCTGGCCACGGCCAAACGTTTTGCCGAAGAAGGCGCTGCAGTACTGCTGGCGGATATTGATAAAGCCGGGATCCGGGAAAATGCAGAGGCTTTGATCTCGGAGGGATGCACTGCGGGGTACATTGGACTCGACGTGACCCGGGAATCCCAGTGGAGCGAAGCATTTCGTTTGGCAGAGGAACAGTTTGGAGCTGTTAATATACTGATCAATAACGCGGGAATTGCCGCCCAAGGCACGATCGAAGATACCGCTCTGGACAGCTGGCGTCACGTCATTCACATCAATCTCGACGGTACCTTTCTCGGCTGTAAATACGCCATCAAACATATGCAGCGCGACGGCGGGGCCATTGTCAATGTATCTTCCATAGGCGCTCTCAAAGGCAGCCTGGTCGGTCCTGCCTACGGTGCCTCAAAAGCGGGCGTTTGGAATTTGACTCGCACACTGGCTCTGCACTGCGCCAAAAACCGCTATAACATTCGCTGCAACTCCCTGCACCCCGGCCTCACCGAAACCCCGATGATGGCCAGTGCCTCCGATGCGGTTATCGAACAGCTTTGTGCCGGCATTCCACTGGGCCGCATGGCAACACCATTGGATATGGCCAATGCAGCACTGTACCTGGCCAGTGATGAGGCCCGACACACCACCGGCACCAGTCTGGTGGTCGACGGTGGAGCCCTGGCCTGACGCCCCCTGGCCAAATAGCCGGTTTCGACTGGCCATATTAGACAGTTGACTGATAGTTATCTAGCGTATTAAATTTGCTCACACATTCCGAAGCAATTTAAGGCCAGGCCATGGAGCAGTTACGCGGTATTGATGCAAGTTTTATTCACCTTGAACGCAATAAAAACCGATTTCAGGTGGGCACCCTTCTTTTTTACGATGTGTCCACAGCCAGCAATCAGTTCGTGCGCTTTAAGGAGATTCTGGCCACCTTTCGTGACCGCATTACCAAGGAAAGCCTGCTGCGCAAAAAGGTCCAGCAAGTCCCCTTTGGGTTGGATGACCCTTATTGGGTAGAAGACGATAACTTCGATATCGAATACCACGTACGTCATATCGCCCTGCCCAAACCCGGTGACTGGCGCCAACTCTGTATTCAGGTCGCCCGAATTCACTCCCGCCCCCTGGACCTGAACCGCCCATTGTGGGAGGTCTACGTCATCGAGGGGCTGGACAATGTCAAAACCATTCCCAAGGGTGGCTTTGCCATGTACGTGAAGTTACACCATGCCGCCATCGACGGCATTGCCGGTAACGATTTGATTTCAGCGATTCACGACGCTGTGCCCACGCCAGCACAGAATGTTGACGACGGTGAGACGGAAGCGGGCACGGGCCCCTCTGTCGTGGACAACCTGACCATGCTCACCCGCGCCGCCACCAATATGGCCAAACAGCCGTTCCGCTTTTACAACCTGGCTCGCAAACTGCCACCGGCGATTTCCCGAATTCGTAAAGGCCGAAAACAAGGGCTGTTTTCGCCGGTATCCAAGTCGGACCATACCCGTTTTAACGACCGGGTTTCCGGGCATCTCGTCATGGATGCCGCAATCTTCCCGCTGGATGAACTGAAAGCGGTCAAGAATGCCGTTGCAGGTGTCACCATTAACGATGTGATGCTGGCCATTGTCTCCGGTGCCATGAGCAAGTATTTGAATGCCAAAGGAGAACCACCGGCGCAATTAACCGCTGGCATGCCCATCAATGTGCGGCCGTTTCTCAATAACGTGACCGAGCAGGATGCCAATAACCTGGTGTCCGTATCCAAGGTAAGCCTGGAAAACCTGGTGGACGACCCACTGGAGCGCCTGCTCAGTATCCATCAGGCCGCTCAGGAGACTAAAGCTTACCAGGATGCCCTGGGCGCCGATATTATGCTGGAAGTCAGCCGCTCCATGCCCGCGTTATTGGTCAACATGGCCTCCCGCTCGCTGCATCATGTTCTGGTCAGTGAGTCTCCGCTGGTGAACACCATCGTGACCAATGTGCCGGGCTCTCAAAAGCCACTGTACATGGCGGGCGCCAAACTGGAGGGGATGTGTAACATCGGTGTGGTACTCGATGGCATGGGGATCTTCCACGCCGTCAGCAGCTATTGCGGTACCGCGACCGTGTCTTTCCAGGCCTGCCGCGCCATGATGCCGGACCCCCAATTTTATCGATCCTGCGTGATCGATACTTTTGAAGAATTGAAAACCGCCACCCAAATGGCTTTGGACTCTGTGAACGAGAGCGAACCGCAGTCAGCTGAAAAATCTGAAGCCAAACCCGAATCGAAGTCGAAGTCAGAACCCAGACCTGTCGTTGACACCGATAACACACTGGAAACTCACTAAGCCGGATACACCACCATGCGAAAAACCATCTTGGTCATCGGCGCTACGGGCGGCGTTGGCCAGGCCACCTGCCGACTGTTGAGTGATCGCGGCCATCGGGTAATTGCGACCTGTCGCAGCCAGGAACAAAAGTGGCAACTGGAAACGGAGAAACTGTGCTCCTACGCTGTGCCGATGAATTTATCCAGTCAGCATAGTATGGAACTCGCCTTTGAGACACTGGAGAATCTTGCTGTTCAACGACTGGATGGGCTGATCAACTGTGCCGCCATCACCCGCCCGGTACCACTGGAGCAAATGACGGGCGAAGATCTCAAGCAGATATTTCAGATTAACGTCTTCAGTGCACTGACCACGGTACAGTTGGCCCTGCCCCTATTGCGCCAATGCAGCAAAAGCCGTTTCGACCGTCCCGGCAAAATCATTATGGTCGGCTCCACCGGCAGTGATGTGGTTTTGCCTCTGCTCGGCGCCTACAGTGCCACCAAGTTTGCTCTGGATGCTATCTGTGATGCGCTGCGGCGCGAGCTGGACGAAGACGGGATTGAGGTGTCATTGATAAAACCCGGCTCCATCAAGACACCGATGATGGACAACCATCTTCAGGATATCGATACCGTTTTGGAGAATAACGCCAGCGATGATGCGCAGCGCTACCGTCGTCAATACGAGAGTCACAAAAAGCTGATGACGCTGGGGTACCAACAGGGTGTCAGCGCCGAGCAGGTTGCAGAGGTCATCATAAAGGCCTTCGATGCCAGGCGACCCAAAGCCCGTTACCCGGTGGGGCTGGCGCCCAAGCTTTTATCTGGCTTTGCCACCCTGGCACCTGACGCTCTGCAGGACAAATTGTTTCAGAAACTCTGATCACACACTCTATGGGAGACTCTTTATGAGCCACGAATTGAATTTTGAGACTGGTGTCGTGCTGGTGGCAGGCGGCAGCGGTGGCATAGGTTCGGATATTTGCCGTACATTCGCCCGCGCTGGTATCCCGGTGGTTTTTACCTACTACAGCAATGAAACCAAAGCCCAGACGCTTTGCGATGAAATCCGCAATGAGGGTGGTGCCTGCGACTACCGACGCGTCGATCTGTCATCACCGCAAGCCGTTACAAGCCTGTTTCAACAGGTTCGTGAACAGTTCGGCCCCATTCGTCACGCGGTTTACGCATCGGGCCCACACTTTGACTTTAATTTTATCGGCCAGATTCCCAACCAGGATTGGCAACAAGTCGTCAACACCGATGTCAACGGTGCCTTCTACTTTATCCAATCCGCAGTGGATGCCTTCAAGACCAACACCGACGGCGGCAACCTGATCGCGGTGATAACGGCAGCAGTTGAGCGCGTCCCGGTTAAGGACATTATGTCCGCAGCGCCCAAGGCCGCTATCGAAATGCTGGTTCGCGGAGTCGCGAAAGAATCCGGCCGCTTTGGTATTCGCGCCAATTGTGTGGGTCCCGGCTGGATCAACGCCGGTCTTGGCAAACAGGGGCTGGAAGAAAAACTCGATGAAAAAACCCGCGACCATATTCGCAAGACCACCATTCCCCTGCAGAGTTTTGGCGAGGGTGAAGACATTGCCAACGCGGCTCTGTTCCTTTGCTCGCGGCAGGCGAAATACATCACCGGGCAAAGTCTCGCGGTCGATGGCGGATTGCAGCTGTAGCCCTAGAAAAACACCTGAGGTTTGGGTCACATCATGTTGAAGCGGAAACCCCGCCAGCTGGCAGCCCTGGAAAAGCGCATGTTGCTGGCCGCCAACTATGACGAGTGGTCCGGCGCTGCCAGAGACCACGATGTCATTTCCGGCAATGAGCGCTGGAAGCAGACCGATCATTCGCCCCTATATGATCACGAGGAAATCCGCCTCAGGCTTGAACGCCTGCGCCAGCTAAACGGCCGCGGTGATCACCAGGGTTTGCTGTTCACATTAAACCAAGGCATCCACGGCAATATGGGCGGCATGGGCAAGCCCGGTTTATACCAAAGGGCCCGCTTTGGCACCAAGGCATTGATCGGCGACTACCTGGAGGAGATCTGGCAGGCCCTGGATCGCCTGGCTTCCCCCGCCTGCAGTGACATCAGTTTCGACGAGAAAATCGATTTCTTCCAGCGCGCCAGTCACTGCTATGGCCACTCCGCACTGATGCTCAGCGGCGCCGGCACCCTGGGGTTATTTCATATGGGCGTGGTCAAGGCGCTGGCAGAAAACGAATTGCTGCCGCGGGTTATTTCCGGCTCCAGCGCCGGCGCCATGATCGCCGCGGCAGTGGGCACCCATACGGACGACGAGCTCAAGCACTTTTTTCGCGCTGAAAATATCGACATCAAAAGCGAGTCCAAGCCGAGTCTGTTGAGCTGGTTTCTGGCGGGCAAAGACGGTCGTATGGATGGCCCCTATATCGAAGCCATGCACAATCATTTTGTGCGCGATCTCACCTTTCAGGAAGCCTATCAACTGACGGGGCACGCCATCAATATCTCGATCTCTCCGGCGGAGGAACATCAGACATCGCGGCTCCTCAATGCAATCACATCACCCAATGTGTTGGTTCGCTCAGCGGTGCGAGCCTCCTGCGCGGTACCCGGCGCCATGCCGCCGGTGATGTTGGAAGCCAAAGATGCCAGTGGTGAACGGGTGGCCTACCTCCCGTCCCGGCGCTGGATTGACGGTTCCGTTGCCGCAGATCTGCCAGCCAAACGTCTGTCGCGACTTTACGGAGTGAATCACTTTATCGTCAGCCAGGCCAACCCATTGGTGCTCTGGTCCTTGTCCGACCCCAAGAGTGAAGATACGCTGATGACCTCGGCCAAACGCTTCTATTTCGGGTTGGCCAGGGAAAGTCTGCGACACAGCTACAAGCTCAGTAAAAAATACCTCAAGCCCTTTCCAAAGCTTCACACCATGGCCAGTCAGGTCAACTCTATTGTCAACCAGCAGTACACAGGGGATATTAATATCTTTCCCAGCTTTCGATTTTTTGATCCCAGGAAATTGGCCAAGCAGTTGAACCAGAAAGAGCTGGAATTTCTGATCCGGGAGGGAGAGGTGTGTACCTGGCCCAAGATTGAGATGATCCGTAACTGTGTGAAGATCAGCAAGAAGCTGGAAGAAATTCTGGGATTGTACGACGGAGAGGCAAATCGACGTAATCAGGCCGTTCTCAACTAAGCCGTTAGTAACGAGAATAACCAATTACAACTGTCTGAATTTTTCAGCGGACCTGCTAGGATCACAACCTTTTGGGACACAAAAAAGTCCCATAAACACCAAAATGCCCCATAAAAATGTTGAAGCTGTCCCAAAAAAGGAATATGGTTCTTTCTGAGGCATCGGAGGCGCAAAATGATCAAGGGCAACCAGCATCAGATCGAACAGATTCTATCCATTCTGGAAAACCATCCAGAGGGAATGTCCCGTGGAGAAGTCCACGAACTGCTTGATTTCCCTATAAATATCAAAACGTTACAACGTCGGCTTGCAAAGCTTGTGGAGGAAAATGAGATCATACGGGTAGGTGAGCGCAAGGCCTCCAAATACTATCCTAAACCGGGTGTGAAGGAGCCGTCCCCTGCCCATTTAAAGGACAAAAAGCGGCCTATTTTTAGTCCCAACAACCAGAAAGTTCTCAAATTCTTGGATACTCCGGTATATTCCCGAAAAAACGTGTCCTATAAACAGGAATTTCTGGAAAACTATATCCCCAATAAGACATTTTATGTCCCAAAGGATAGGCGAAATATCCTACACCAGGAGGGCAAACGCTATGACCGGCAGTTGGCAGCGGGCACCTACGCCAAGCACATTTGCCAACGACTGCTAATTGACCTTTCCTATAATTCCAGCCGCTTGGAAGGAAATACCTATTCCCGACTCGATACTCAAAAGTTGGTCGAAAAAGGGATATCCGCCGTTGGCAAGATTCACGAAGAGTCGGTGATGATCATGAATCACAAGGAAGCGATTTTGTTCCTGATCGAAAATGCTCAGGACATTGAGCCAAACAGCTGGGTCATCCGCAACCTTCATCATCTGCTCGCCCAGGATCTGCTGGCCAACCCCCAGTCTTGCGGTAACATTCGAACCATTTCAGTGCGTATTGGAGAATCCGCATACCTTCCACTGGATAACCCGCATTTGCTCCGCGAACTGTTCGAGCTGATTTTGCGTAAAGCCCGAAAAATCGAAGATCCGTTCGAGCAGAGCTTCTTTCTGCTCGTTCAGCTGTCTTACTTGCAGGCCTTTGAAGATGTGAATAAGAGAACCTCTCGTTTGAGCTGCAACATCCCCTTCATAAAACACAATCTGTGCCCCTTGAGCTTTACCGATGTATCGCAAGAGGACTACACGGCAGCAACATTGTCCGTTTACGAGATGAATGACATTGGTCCAATGCTCGATCTATTTTGTTGGGCCTATTCACGGTCGTGCCAACAATACACGGTGGTAAAGCGTTCGCTGGGTGAAATCGACGCGTTCCGGATCCAGTACCGACAACAGAGAAAGAGCGCCATGGGCCTGGTGGTAAGAAAAAACCTGCATGGCAAACAGGCGGAGTCAGCAATTGAAGCATTTTGCCAGGCAAACCAGATAGACAATGTTGATAAGTTTACCGCAATGACGATGGCGGACTTGGAAACCCTGCATTCAGGCGCCATTGTGGGCTTGGGGATTACAGAAGCCCAGCTGGATGAATGGCTGGTAGCCAAGCACTGAATATGACACTCCGTGCATTGATCTGATATTCGATCAGACACTGGGCAGAACCGCCAAAGGCTTTCAATTTGGAACGTCGTCGCTCATAAAGTGTAACACGGTACAACTTCTTGAACACTAAAACCATTTAGCATATAGTAATCATGGTAACCAATTCAGCCTTATGACAGGTGACACCATGTACGAACCCCTAGCCGCCCTGGCGGCCATTGACACCAACACCACGCCCATTTTTATCGCATTGCTGATCGTAGTCATTGCGGTATTTATTTATTGGATTGCCGCCTGGCGCGTGGCCCAACGAGATCAGGTCTATGTGGTACCGTTTATCGGTATCGCCGTGTTTTTCTGGCACGATCTCTCGTTCGTTCTGGAATACGACAAATGGTTTAATGTTTATGATCACTGGTGGGTCAAGATGTGGTGGTACGCCCTGGCCGCTTCGGTGGTGTTTGAGGCGCTCTACATCTATCACGTCATCAAATGGGGCCGCAAGGACTTCTTTCACGCCTTCAGCCAAACGCGCTTTACCGCACTGGTATTACTGGCCACGGCCGGCATAGGTGCCATCTGGTTTTTATTCAAGACAGTCATGCAAGATGAACTGTTCTTTATTACTTTCGCGATCACCGCCGTCTGGTCAGTACCCCTTCACACCGGATTGATGGCAAGACGGCAGTCCCGCAAAGGGCAATCGGCCGTTATGGAGTTATCGACCATTCCGATGATCCTGGCGCTCTCCTATGCGTTTTCCCACGTTTCAGACTTCTTCAGCTCGACCGTTTATCTGACCTTTGTGGCCGTTACCGTTGCCTGGGCACTGATGAATGTGTGGCTGATGTATCAGCTTCCGGCCGAGCGAACACAGGATGAGCCGCAGCTCGGCAATTCCGTTGGGCAGATTGCGTAACCAGTATTTGTCCAGAAACAAGGAAAAGGAATCAACATGATAATGAAAACAAAAGACGGTGGTAACACTCCGCAAATGGCGGCGTTGCTTTCTGCACCCGTTCTTATGGGGTTATTTGTTATCGGCTACATTGTTTTGGCCGGGTTTCTGCCACCACCAGCGCCCAGCCTGACAGCCGAACAGATTGCCGAACTCTACCGGGGTCGTTCCCTGCAGATAAACGTCGGCATGTTCTTCCTGATGACCAGTATGTCTATGGTCGCATTGTGGGGAGCGGTAATCGCCGCACGCCTTAGAGTGGTTGAACAAGGTGTGCCGATACTGACCTACGCGCAGCTGATCAACTGTGCCGTGGCCACCGTGGTGATTGCAGTCTGTGGCCTCTTCTGGGCGGCTGCGGCGTTCCGGGCACACGATCTGGACCCGGAAATTTTGCGTATGCTCAATGATCTGGGCTGGTTCTTCTTCCTGGCGCCCTGGCCTCCGTTTACCTTTTGGCTTGGCGCCATGGCCTGGGCCATTTTGAAGGATCGTCGCCCCACGCCCGATTTTCCCCGCTGGACCGCCTTTCTTTGCCTGTGGGCCGCGGTATTGTTTATTCCCGCTGGATTTATCCTGATATTCAAGACCGGCCCCTTCGCCTGGAATGGCCTGCTGGCGTTTTATATCCCCGTCGGTATCTTTTTTCTCTGGATTTCGGTCATGACCTACTACGGTGTTATTGCCATAAAACGAGAATCGCAAAGTGCTGAAGACGGCACACCGGGAGTGGAGCCTTCTCCGGCGTAGCGTACCGATTGCCAGTGGCATCGACTGGTAAATGCCACTGGCAATCGTATAAACTGTAGTCTTTCGCAGTCACAGTGTTCCACCTATGAGTATCGCCCCTTCTCGCTACCTTTCTGACAAGCAGCTCGATCGTCTGTCACGGATTTTGGATATCACCAAGCAGATGCTGCAAGAGGTCGGCGCGGAAAAACTGACCATGCGCAAGGTTGCCGCCGCCAGCGGCGTCTCTCCCACCACCCTGTATAATCGCTTTGGAACCAAGGACAGTCTGATCTCAGTGGCGTTGGTGGAGCATTTTGACAGCCGCATCGCTTCCCATTTTGAACAACGCCAGTATCGATCGGCCGCCCCCCTCAAACAGCTGCAAGCCATGTTGACGTTGATGGCGGAAAATACCATTGAACATCCCAGTTTTACGGAAACCCTGACCAGCCTGCACTACAAGTCCGACAACGAATCGACAATGACCCACGCGCTGTTTTCGCGGATCAGTCAGGAGTTACAGATCATTGTTGAGCAGTTGCAGGAGGATGGCGAGCTTGTGAGTTGGGCGTCACCGCAGCTGATCGCCACAGAGCTGGCTGACAAGCTCTTCAGTGTTCATGCCAAGTACAGTCAGGGGCAGTTTTCTGATGAACTGTTGATTGAGCATTCCTGTTTTTCGTGTTTTCTTGTGATCAGGGGTGTCGCTGTAGAGTCCCTGCACAAGAAGGTTGATCCGATGCTGAAAAAGAGCTCACGAAAAATTCTTTCCTTCGATTCCGCTTAGTGGTCACAGCAAAAATTCGCCGCGCGGAATCGCGTTGTGGCGTAGGGTGGAGTTTTGTAGGGTGGATTAGCGTAGCCGTCGCCTAGCCAACAGTAGGCGCTTAAGGCGAGCGCCTACTTTTGGAATCCACCATGAACGTAGCACTTACCAGGAATATTGGTGGATTACGCTACGCTAATCCACCCTACGCCAGATATCATCTTTGGATGATCGCCTGGAGCTATTTCCTGGAGTCGGTATTAAAAACTGTACTCCATCTTGGCTCCATAAGTTCTCGGCTCCGACCAGGTACCTGAGGCCCAGCCCTGGCTGCCGCCCACCACATTGCCATTGATCAGGCCATACAGGACTGCCTCGTCGGTGAGATTTTTGGCCCATATTACCACCCGCCAGACCTCGTTGGCCGATGTAAAGCTGGCGGAAGCGTTAATCAATGTGTAGCTGTCTTGTTGGTCCAATTCGTGATCGAACTCTCGCAGTTGATAGTCGCCACTCAGGCTGGCGTCGGCACGCAGTACAATGACGCCCCCCGAGGTCAGATCAAGCGTGTACTGAGTTCCCAGGGTGGCACTCCACTCAGGCGAACGCAACAGCGGATTGCCCTCAAGATTTTGCTCCGAGAATGTCGGATCATTGATGGTGTCCACATTGCGGAATCGGCGGTACTCGGTATCCAGTAGTGTCAGGCCACCGTTAACTTCCCAGGCTTCTGAAAAAGCGACCTGAAAATCCATCTCCGCCCCTAGGATACGAGCGTCCGCATTATTGACCTGTGCGCCATTGCCGATCACTTCCTCAACCTGGAAGTTGGTGTAATCGTAGGCGAATATCGCTGCGTTTAATTGCGCACGCCCTTCCCAAAGAGTGGATTTTAGTCCCACTTCGAGCGCATCGAGATTTTCAGGTTCGAAGTCGTCGTTACAGACCGAGGTGCTGTGGCCACCACTTTTGAAACCATTGGAAAGCTGTGCGTAGGTCATGGTGTCTGCACTGACGTCCCACTGTACACCCAATCGACCCGTTACTTCTGTCACCTCCTGTTGCGCCTGTAAGTTATCACAGGCAGTGATGGTCACACTCTGCCCGGTATTGACAAAAGGCGCCTCTGCGCCAAACCATAGATGGCTGGTATAGGTGTCTGTAAACCTCAGTTGTCGCTCTTCCTGCATCCAGCGTAGCCCACCGAAGACCCTCAATGTGTCATTAACTTCTTTCGTCACATCAGTAAACACAGCCAGGCTTTCGATTTCCTCGTTAAAATCGAGATGAAAATTGTTCAGAACCGCATAGGTATTTTCCGCCACCGGCACACCCACCAGATTCGCCTGAAAGCTACCGCTGGCGGAGAGAAAGGGAACGGCCGCCGACTGTTCGACGTTGATATCCTGGCGCAGCATATACGCACCGATCAACCAGTCCCAGCTATCCATCTTGCCCGCCAGATTAAATTCCTGAGACAGCGTTTTATCGCTGGAGGGACGATCCACCCAGACCCAGTCCACACGGGTACCGTCGGTATCGTTAGCCAGTTGATCACGTTCGAAATTGACATAGCCGGTGATGGATGCCAGAGTCATGGAATCGTTGATCTCATAGTCAAAACGAACTGATCCACCTGATAGTGTGTCTTCCTGCTCCGACTCTTCCGTAATTAACGTCTTCCAGGGATCCGTGGCATAGGAACCGGTAAAAAGCGCTGCATTGCGGGGGTCATCCAGCATACGATCGTCAATGGGATCGAAGAACGGGCCGTCCAGATCCTGTTTGGCGTTAAACAAACGCCACTGGCTTGTCAAAGTGTCACTGAGATCCCAGTCCACCGACAGGCGGGCGCTGACTTTGTCGTAACCCAATAGATCGTCGTCCAAATTGGGCGCATCAACGAAACCGTCGCGCTGAGTGGTTCTGACCATAAGCCGTGTTCTTACTGTATCACTGACGGGAACACTGAGGTCCAGTGTCAGCTCGGATTGGTTGTAACGCCCGTATCCGGCAGTGACGGAACCGCTGACTTCCTCAGCAGGGCCGGCGGTAATAAAGTTAATAACGCCGGCCGTGGCATTGCGACCCCAGAGCGTTCCCTGGGGGCCTTTGAGTACCTCGACCGCTGCAAAATCGCTGTGCAGCAAGCCGATGGCACCGGGGTTGGCAATGTAGAGACCATCGGTATGTACGGCCACGGAATTTTCACCGGCGCCGGTAAACAGCCCGAAGCCCACACCTCGAATACTCAGTTGCGTGGCGCCAGCGGATTCGCCATATTGCAGACTTGGCGTCTGGGCAGCGAGATCCGCCGTGTCTATTATGCCTCGCTCTTTCAGCGTATCTTCGGAAAAAGCGTTAATCGCAATCGGCACGTCCTGAACGCTTTGAGCACGCTTTTGTGCAGTCACGATAATTTCCTCGATTGCGAAGCCGTCGGCTTGTACCGCGGAGCTGGCGATTGCCGCTGCCAGTCCGGTCATAATATGTCTTTTCATCTTTTCTCTCCTGATTATTGTGTGTGGCCGGCTTTCAGTTTAGCAACCCTGCAAACCACATTAGTAATCTAGCAAACAATACTCATAGATTCAATATTTTGTACCATGGTACACTTTTGAACAAGGTCTTGATGGCAAAAATAGGGACGGAGTCTGTTCAGAGGTTGGAGTGGTAACAATTTGAAAATCTTAGCCCTTGTAGCAGCGGGCTCCGACCGCGACTTGGTTCGCACCGAATCACAAATAACCTCGATTGAAGTGACTCACGCCCCAATGGGCCTTAACTCTGAGTACTTAATTTTGTACGGAGAAATCCAGTCGCGGTCGGAGCCCGTTGCTACAGGTGAATAGCTTTGGAGAGGGGGGTTTTGAGGGATTACAACTTTTTGGTAGGAGAAAAAGACTGGTCACAATGAAAGTGACCAGCCTGAAAAGACACCAGGTCTTGCGATTTGCTTCAGTCGAGCAACAACTGCGGCTGAGCCAATACTTCCGCGACTTTTACGCAGAACTTAGCCGCATCCACACCATTAATGACCCGATGATCATAACTCAACGATAGCGGCACCCGATATTCCGTCACCACCTCGCCGTCTCTGACGACGGGTTTCCATTCGGCCTTGGTGATGCCCAGAATCGCTACCTGAGGCGCATTGATAATCGGCGTAAAACCGGTACCGCCAATATGCCCCAGTGAACTGATGGTCATGCAACCACCGGCCATCTCCGCCGTGCTCAGGCCCTTAGTACGGGCTTTTTCAGAAATCGCCGCCACTTCTGCGGCAATTTCGTGGATCGATTTTTTGTCACAGTCGCGAATCACCGGCACCAGCAAACCGCCCGGTGTATCCACGGCAACACCCACATGAAAGTACTTCTTGTAGACGATATTGCCGTCACCGTCGAGAGAGGCATTAAACTGCGGATAGGCTTTCAGGGTCTCCACCATTGCCTTGATAAAGAACGGCAGTGGTGTCAGTTTGGTTTCCGGATTGTCGCGATTGACTGTCTTGCGCAATTCATCCAGCCCGGTAATGTCGGCATCGTCCTGATGAAACACGTGGGGAATACGCACCCAATTGCGGCCCAGAAAGCTGCCCACCAGTTGTTGAATTCGCGGGATGGGCTGGACATCGACTTCGCCGTAGGCAGCGAAGTCGTCCTTGGGCCAGGGCGCCAGATTCAAGTCGTTGGGATCGCTCATTCGATGGTACCCAGAACCGCGCCCACGTCGTACTCTTCGTCCGGTACCGCCACGTGCTTGACCACGCCGGAAGTGGCCGCCGGCACTTCTTCAACCGCCTTTTCACTCTCAATGGCAAACAGAGGCTCACCTTCTTTAACCTCGGATCCGTTATCAACCAGCCATTCAACAAACTTGGCGCGATCCATGGAGAAACCGATTTTTGGCAACAGAATTTCTTGACTCATGCTTGATACCTTTTTGTAAGTTGGAATTCGATACTCAGTCGAGGGTCGCCTTGATGGCGTGCTCGATCTCAGCCTGGCTGTAAAGGAACGCATCCTCCAGCGGCTTGCAGAACGGCGTCGGGCAATCGGAAGAGGCGACACGCTGCACCGGCGCCTTCAGATCGGAGAACAGCTGCTCGTGAATACGGGAAGAGATTTCCGCACCCACACCAAAACTGCGCACGGCTTCGTGCACCACAACCGCGCGGCGGGTTTTGGCCACCGAATTGAGAATGGTGTCGTTATCCAGCGGGGATATGGTGCGCAGGTCGATAACCTCAGCATTCACCCCATCAGCCGCCATTTTTTGTGCAACGGCCATAGAGTCCGCTACACCGCGACCGTAGGTAATCAGAGTCACGTCGGTACCCTCTTTTACTATGTTGGCCTCGCCCAGACGAATCACATTGCCTTGAACCGGCGCTTCGCCGGGCACCCAGTAGAGGGGCATGGATTCCTGGAACAGGCAAGGATCATCGTCTTCGATACAGCCGCGAATCAATCCATAGGCATCGGCGGGATTGGAAGGCATGACCACCTTCATACCCGGTGTGTGCGCGAACCAGGCTTCGGTCCAGTCTGTGTGCTGGCCGCCGGTCTGGAAACCGGCGCCACTCATGGTGCGAATGGTCATGGGCACAGCGGTCTGGCCACCGGACATAAAACGAATCTTGGCGGCATGGTTTACGATCTGGTCCATACACACGGCCAGGAAGTTGGCCATCATCACTTCCACCACCGGGCGCATGCCGCCAATGGCGGCACCGACGCCGGCACCCACAAACCCTTGCTCAGAAATCGGAGTGGAACGCACGCGCTCACCGAATGCAGTGGACAGGCCGGCGGTGGCCTTAACCACGCCACCGCCCTGCTCGTCAGCAACGTCTTCACCGAACAGAATTACACTCTCGTCGGCTGCCATGGCATCTTTAATGCCCAGATTAATGGCTTCAAGCATGGTCATCTTTGCAGTCATCGTCTTTGCTCCTTAAGCCAGGTCGTAGGCGTATACATCGCGCTTGAGTTCTTCTACGCCGGGGAAATCACAGCTGTAGGCGTATTCTTTGGCCGCTTTGATTTCTTCGGCAATATTGGCTTCCATCGCAGTCAGTTCTTCGTCCGTGGCAAAGCCCTGGTTCTGCAGCCACTGGCGGTAACGGGGCAGAGGGTCGGCCTCTTTGGCCGCCGCCATTTCCTCGGCGGGAATATAGTGACTATCATCACCGATGTTGTGACCGCAGAAACGGAAGGTCATGGCCTCGATCAGCGTCGGGCCGCCACCGTTGCGGGCTCGGTCAATGGCTTCTTTGGCCACGGCGTGCATCGCCTCGGGGTCGTTACCGTCCACGCGCACACCGGGCATATTGTAGCTGGCGGCACGCTCGGCAATGGTGTCGCAGGCCGTACCCATCTCGTAGGCGGTGTGTTCTGCGTAACGGTTATTAGCGCAGATAAATACCACCGGCAGTTTCCAGACAGATGCCAGGTTCAAGCCCTCATGGAAGGCGCCAATATTGGATGCGCCGTCGCCAAAATTGGTCACCGTTACCTTGCCGTCTTTTTTATAGAAAGAAGACAACGCCAGACCGGTGGCAATGGGAATACCGGAGCCAACAATACCCGTGGTGACCATCACGCCGGTCTCCGGGTGGGTAATGTGCATGGGGCCACCTTTGCCTTTGCAGGTACCAGTGTCGCGACCCGCGAGCTCAGCCCACAGATCCTTGAGCGGCAGACCCTTGGCCACGGAATCGTGAATGCCGCGATAGATGGTCACCAGGTAATCGTCGGGGTTGAGGTTGACGGACACCGCTGACGGAATCACCTCCTGCCCGCGGGCGGAGTAGTACGGCATCATCAGCTTTCCGGTTTTCATTTCAAACTGGATCTGATCGTCGTTTTGTTTGATCAGCGACATTTTCTGGTACATCGCCAAGTGCGTTTCTTTGGATAGCGCTTTAGCCATACCTATTTACTCCTGAGTTCGAATTTTTTGACTTTGCCCGATGGTGTGCGAGGCAGGGCCTCGACAAACTGGTACTGCCTGGGAATCTTGTAGCCGGCCAGACGTTCGCGCAGAAATTCGATCAGCGCCTCAGCCGTCACCTCAGCGTTTTCCGCCTGAACGATAACGGCCTTGACCGTTTCGCCCCACTTCTCATCAGGTACACCGACGACCGCCACTTCGGCCACCGCCTCGTGTTCATCGAGTGCGTTTTCCACTTCAGAGGGATAAACGTTTTCGCCACCACTGACGATCATGTCCTTGATGCGGTCGGCCATAAACAGATAACCATCGGCATCCATGCGACCGCCATCACCGGAGCGATACCAGCCATCCGTCAGTACCTCTGCCGTGGCTTCCGGCAGGTTCCAGTAGCCACTCATGATGGCCGGAGCCTTAACCCAGATTTCTCCCGCTTCACCGGCAGGCAGTGACTTGCCCTCGCCATCGCAGATCTTGATCTCGACGCCGTCAATGGCGCGCCCACAGGATTTTAGTCGCTGCGGATTGTCGAGCTGATGGTCACTGGGTTTGAGCACAGTCACCGTGCCATTGGTTTCGGTCATGCCGTAATACTGGGTAAAACCGCAACCCATCACCTCCAGGGCTTCCTTCAACATGCTGGGCGCAATAGGCGAGGCGCCGTAGTGGAAGACCTTGAGGCTGCTGATATCACGGGGTTTCTGTTTTTGCGAGGCCAGCATCATGCCCAGCACCACCGGCACCGCAAACAGGTGGGTGACCTGCTGTGCTTCGACCAGATCCAGGAATGCGTCGGGGTCCGGCGCCGCCATCAGGATCACCTTGGCGCCGCGAAACAGTCCGATCAGCAACCAGCCGAGTCCACCCACGTGAAAATTGGGCATGGCATTGATGATCACTTCCTGTTTGCCCGCGTCTAGGCCACGGGTGTTGAGATACCAGTCGCCCCACTGATCTTCGCTGCGGCGATGTTCACCCATGCTGAAGTTGGTCAGGGTCACGCCTTTGGGCTTGCCCGTGGTTCCACTGGTGTAAAACTGCAACACCAGATCCTGCGGATCGTGAGACCGCATCGGATCAACCCTGGATTGGGTATCGCGCCAGTCACCGTAGCTGCCATCGTCAACGGCAATCACCTGCTTTAAACTGGGCAGCGAGGGTTTCAGTTTATCCAGCATCTGCTTGAACTGCGCATCGCAAAAAATGGCACTGATGGCAGAGTCATTAATAATGAACTCCAGCTCCCGAGCGGTCAGTCGCCAGTTCAAACCGACATAAACCGTCTTGGCTTTACAGGAACCGAAAAACACTTCCACATAGGGCCCGGAGTTCACCCCCAGAAAGCCAACGCGGTCACCGCTCTGCAACCCCATGGCGCTGAGCCCATTGGCGACCTGGCTGGCGCGCTGGTCCAGTGCCCCGTAGGTGCAGCTGTGATCGCCATCCACGTAGGCTATGTGCTCCGGTGTTTTGTCACCGAAGTAGCGTACGTAGTCGGCCAGTGGCTGGTCGTATTGCGGATGCATCGCGCTCTCTCCTCTGCGTGCTTAGCCCAAAACCATTTTTGCGATAATGTTGCGCTGTACCTGATTGCTGCCGCCGTAGATACTGGCGCAACGACCGTAGAGATACAGGTAGCCTCCGCCGGAGGCGAGCTGGGAAGGGGTCGGGTCGTCCACCACCTTACCCTGGTCCACATAATCCACTTCGTAGGCGGCCTTGTAGGGGCCATTCAGATCGGCAATCAGCACCGACAGGCTTTGTTGCAGTTCCGTCGCCCGCACCTTCAGGGCCGAGGCGCCATAACCCACCGGCTTGCCCGCTTGCCAGTCGGCAATCAGGCGCTGCTCCAGGGCGATCACTGCTGTCAGCTCCGATTCAATTTCCGCCAGACGCATCTTGAAGAGCAGATTCTGTGGTTGTCCGGGACGCTCCTGTTCCATTACCTGCAATCGCTGTTTGATGGCTGCCACACCACGGCTCTTGGCCCCGGTGTCGGCAATGGCAGTGCGCTCGTGTTCCAGCAGAAAGCGGGCAATCTTCCAGCCGTCGCCTTCGTCGCCCACCCGATTGGCAACGGGCACGCGTACCTCATCAAAGAAGGTCTGGTTGGTGTGGTAAACGCCGTCGATGGTGATAATGGGCGAGATGGTGATACCCGGTGTATTCATGTCCAGCACCAGGAAGGTAATGCCCTCCTGCTTTTTGCCGCCGTCGTCGGTGCGCACCAGTATGTGCATCATGTCGGCGTATTGGGCCTGGGTGGTCCACATCTTGGTGCCGTTGATCACATACTCGTCACCCTCGCGACGGGCGCTGCACTTGAGCGACGCCAGATCGGAGCCGGCATTGGGCTCTGAATAACCCTGAGTCCACCAGGTGTCGTTGCTGAGAATGCCGGGAAGGTATTTCTCTTTTTGCTCTTCGGTGCCGAAGTTGTAGAGCACCGGGCCGACCATATTAACGCCGTAAGGAATAATAAAGGGGGCGCCCGCCAGGGCATTTTCCTGGTCGAAGATATACTGCTGGGTTTCGCTCCAACCGGCGCCACCATACTGCTCGGGCCAACCGCCGGCGAACCAGCCTTTGTCGCCCAGTATTTTTTGCCAGCGAACGTGGTCGTCTTTCTTCAGCAACAGGTTGTTATCGACCTTGTATTTGATATCCGCCGGCAAGTTGTCACGGATAAATGCCCTGACTTGCTTCTGAAAGGCTTGTTCTTCTGCGCTTAATCTCATCATTATCTGTACCCCTCAGACCTGTTGCGCCAACCACAGCAACTGCTGCTGGGAATCGCCATAGAGCGCGTCGATGGCCACCATTCGACGCAGGTAGTGGCTGACGATCAGCTCGTCGGTGACACCAACGCCACCGTGCAACTGCACAGCGATCTCGGCCAACTGGCGCCCGGCCACACACATGCGGGCCTTGGTCGAACGGATCAGTCGCTCGCGCTCGGTGCTGTCTTCCATCTCCCAGACGTTGCTCATCAGCCACGCCAGTGAGGCAATTTCCTCCTCGGCGATAACCATGTCGGCGAGCAGGTGCTGCAGCGCCTGGAAATTGGCGATTTTGGTACCGAACTGTTCGCGGGTATTGAGATACTCCGCGGTCATCAGACGCAGATTTTTGGCAATGCCGTGCACCTCTGCGGCGAGCCCGGCAAAAGTGTAGAGCAATGCATCGCGCACGCCTTCGGCGACAACCTCGCCAGTGGCAACCAGCGCTGCGGCCGGCACAGTCACCCCGTCGAGTTGGAGATCCGATGCATAGCGGGTATCAATGGTTAAGTATTCGTACCGCTCCAGGTTGTCGCTGCCGGCGTCCACCAGGAACAGCGCAGGTTCGTTGTTCAACTTGGCGGTAACGAGATAGCGATCGGCCGAACCGGCCTGACAGACAACGCGCTTGCTGCCTGTCAGCCGGTAACCTTCTGCGCAGGTTTCGGCGATACAAGTCACCGCAGAGAAATCGGCATCGGCACTGACTTCACCGTGGGCCAGTACCACTCGTTGTTCACCGCTCATCAGTGGCAGCAGCAGTTGTTCCCGACTGGATTCGGGTGCGCAGAATTCCAGCGCCTTGCCCGCCTGCAGCACCACTTCACTGAAAGGCTCGGCAATCAATCCGCGTCCAAACGCCTGCAGCAACACTTGCACGTCGGCAATGCCGCCGCCCAAACCGCCCGCCTCTTCGGCAAACGGCAGCATCAACCAGCCCAGCTCGGCAAAGGTGCCCCAGTGGCCGCCATACTGACCCAGTTCGGCCAGGCGTTTTTCCTTTTCCTCGAAGGGGTAGTTATCGAGGATAAATTTATCGACCGCTTCCTGTATCAGCAGCCGATCCTCTTCTTGTAAATGACTCATTAACTCTTACCTGTATTGTGCCGCCTGTTGCAGTACCTGATGCGCCTGTTTCAGGTGTGGGATATCCAGCATCTTTCCGTCCAGTTGCACCACGCCGGCACCGGGGTTGGCCTCGAAGGTGGCCACCACCTGCTGCGCGAACTCAACCTCTTCGGCGCTTGGCGTAAAGGCGGTATTGATGGCCTCCACCTGATTGGGGTGAATGGCGATCTTGCCCGTAAAACCGTCGCGACGGGCCTCAGTGCAGGCCTCGACCAGTCCCGCTTCGCTACGGAAATCCGCATAGAGGGTGTCGATGGCCTGCACGCCGCAGGCTTTGGCTGCCATCAGGCACTGGGAGCGGGCCATCTGATAGGTAAAGCCCCAGTTGCCATCTGTGCCTTTATTGGTACTCGCTCCCAGGGCGGTGCTCAGATCTTCCGCGCCCCAGGTCATGGCAACCAGGCGTTCACCGGCCTGTTGCAGTCCGCCATGGGCAAACATAATTTGTGGCGTCTCTGTCACCACGGCAAGGATTTTGATGTTCCCTGCCGCCAAGTCTTCGCGCACTTCCAGCACATCAAGATAGGTACTGAGGCGGACGATGTCATTCACTGATCGTACCTTGGGCAGCATGATCAGGTCCGGCGCGGCACGCACCACGGCGGCAAGATCCTGCAGCGCATCGCCCGTGGACAGCTCGGTGGTGTCCAGTGCATTGATGCGCACGGCACGAACCCGTGCCTCACCTCTGGTAGCCGTTAACTCGGCGGTTACCAGCTCGCGAGCCAGGGGTCGGCGATCGGGCAACACGGAGTCCTCCAGGTCGTAGATCATCACGTCTGCAGGAATCTGGCGGGCCTTGGCAAGTTTTTTGTCACTGTCACCAGGGACGAAAAAGACGGAGCGAAAGTGATTCATCATCAATCTCCGTCAGGCCGCTTCGGTGGCAGCCACGCGGCGTTTCAGCAGCGCAATGCGGATAATGGAACACACTAGCTCGTCGCGCTGATTGTAGACTTTGTGTTCAAAGGTGACGATGCCGGCATCGGGGCGGGACTTGCTTTCACGCTTGTCCTTGATTTCACTAACCACCCGCAGGGTGTCATTGATAAACACCGGCTTGGGGAATTTCATCTCGCCAAATCCCAGGTTTACCACTAGGGTACCCATGGTGGTGTCTTCAATAGAGACGCCGCAGGCAAAAGACACCGTGTACATGCTGTTGAACACCCGCTGGCCGAACTCGGTCTGCTTGGCGTACTCCTCGTCCAGATGCAGCGGCTGCGGGTTGTGGGTAATGGCGCAGAACAAAACGTTGTCCGCTTCCGTTACCGTGCGGGTCAGTTGATGGGGAATCACCGAGCCGATTTCGGCTTCGTCAAAATAAATTCCTGGCATAGTGTTTCTATCTCTCTAATTTCAGCCTTTAACGAAGGCGGCAACGCGATTCTTGAATTCGTCGGTAGCGGCACACTCACCCACCATCCTGGCTTCCAGGCCGAGCTGAGTGTTAAGGTTGTTACGCGAGGAGGCATTGATCTCCGCCTTGATGGCCGCCATGGCCGGCACCGACATCTTGCCGATTTGCGCCAGCAGTTTTTCCAGTGCCGCCTCGGTGTCTTCCACCAGGCTGGTAATCAACCCCAGAGCTTTGGCCTCTTCGGCCTTTATCTGCGCGCCCAACATGGTCAGCCGTTTCGCCTCCAGTGTGCCGACAATGCGCGGCAGGAAATAACTGAGCCCAAGGTCCAGCGCCAATCCCACGTGCGCATGGGCAAAAGTAAAGCGGGCGTTTTCGCCGGCAACCACAAAGTCCGATGCCAGTGCGATGCTGATACCGGCACCGGCCACATCCCCGTCAATCACCGAAATCACAGGCTTGGAAAAGTTCGCCAGCGTGGTGATAAAGGTAGTGGCTTCATTCACCCGGGTAACAAAATTACCCTGCCGCTCGGCGGACTCAAGATGCAATGTTTCAGCAAAACCCTTGAGGTCACCACCGGCGACAAAATTGCCGCCCGCGCCCTTAAATACCAGTGCGCGCACACTGTCGTCCTGGTCCAGCACCAGAATCTGGTCGCACAGCGCCTTGCGAATCGCACCGGTCATGGCGTTGCGGGCTTCGGGGCGGTTAAAGGTGATGGTGACGATACCGTCACGGGTTTCGGTCAGCAGCCAATCCTTTTCCATATCCGTTTCGCTCCCGACCGATTAATAGGACTGGGGCAAGCCCAGCACCTTATTGCTGATAAAATTGAGAATCATGTTCTCTGTGATGGGCGCGATACGGCCCAACACACTTTCGCGATAGAAACGTTCAACATGATATTCCTTCGCGAATCCCATACCCCCATGGGTCATCACTGCACGGGTAGCCGCGTTCTGGCTGGCGCGGCCGGCCATAAACTTGGCGGCATTGGCGTAGGGGGCGCAGGACTGTTTGGCGTCGTAAAGGCGCCCGGCCTTAAGGGCCATCAACCAGGCCGCTTCTAGCTCGATCCAGCTTTCCGCCAGCGGGTGCTGCACACTTTGGTTTTTGCCGATGGGACGGCCAAAAACTTCACGCTCATTGGCGTAGTCGGTGGCGCGACGCAGCGCGTCCATGCCCATACCGATAAATTCACTGGCCACCAGTACCCGCTCCGGGTTGAGGCTGTCGAGAATGTAATAGAAACCCTTGCCCTCTTCACCGATGCGGTCCTCTTCGGGAATAAACAGGTCATCGATAAACACGGCATTGGAGTCCACGGCGGAACGGCCACACTTGGGAATCGCCTGCACCTCGACTTTGGAGCGATCCAGGTCGGTATAGAAGATGGTCATGCCATCGGTGGGCTTGGCACAGTCCTCTTTGGGTGTGGTGCGCGTCAGCAGCAGGATCTTATCGGCCACCTGGCCCGAGGAAGTCCACATTTTGCGGCCATTGACCCGGTAGCCACCTTCAACCTTTTTGGCGAATGTGCTGATGCTGGTGGTATCCAGGCCCGCATCGGGCTCCGTCACACCAAAGCAGGCCTTTTGCTGACCGGCGATCAGCGGCGTCAGGAAGCGGTCTTTCTGTTCCGGAGTGCCGTGCACCACAATCGCGTGCGGGCCAAACATATTCAGGTGAATTGTCGAGGCTGAGGTATAGCCGCCACCGGAGCAGCGGGTCACGGTATTCATCATAATGGCCGCTTCGGTCACCCCAAGGCCGGCGCCACCATACTCCTCCGGCATGGCGATACCCAGCCAGCCGCCTTCGGCCATGGCCTGGTAGAACTCGTGGGGAAACTGAGCCTTGGTATCCAGCTCCAGCCAGTAGTCATCGGTAAAGCCCTCACAGATCTTCTCAACGGCGTCCACAATGGCTTGCTGGCTCTCGGTATACTCAAAACTCATATTCGCTACCTTTATCTGGGTGTGGGGAACTAATAATCTTGCTTACTATAATAAATCCCGAAATTACTATTCGCAAGCTTTTAGTAACTGTGCTTACTATATTCATGTAAAGGTGGTACCAGTAGACTCCCGGCAGCAAGGCCAGTCTTATTTCATTCCGATATCAGTAGAGTCACGCTCATTATATTTTGGGTCATAAATGGCCATATGGCGTCTTATAACCTCCATTACTCAGTGGATATCATTCGAGTTGGCCAGATTAGTAGACACTGAGGCCACATTTATCCCTCCTCATCGGGTCGAATCAGCGTAGACTAAATTAGTACGCATCATAACTATATCCAAAGGAGAGATTGACATGAGATGCCTCAAAAGCAATACCCTCACCGCCTGCATTGCCTCGGTAATCGCCTCCGGCTTCGGCTCGGTGGCCAGCGCCCTTGATTTCAGCGACAGTTTCGCCATCGAGGAGGTGGTGGTGACCGCCCAGAAGCGCGCCCAGTCAGTTCAGGACGTTCCCATTGCCATCGATGCGTTTTCCGAAAATATGGTAAAAGAGCGGGGTATCAATAATGCCTCTGATCTGGCCATACAGACACCGAGCCTGCAGTATGGTGAGGCCGTGGGTGCTGCCCAACTCAGTATCCGGGGCGTCGGCTTCGGACTGTTGACGGGGGCAGGCGAAAACTCGGTGGCCGTCCATCGCGATGGGCTCTATATCGCCAATCCCGGCGCAGTCGCCATCCTCACCAGCGGTGCCTCCAGTATTGAGGTATTGAAGGGGCCCCAGGGAACCCTGTGGGGTCGCAATGCCACGGCCGGCGTGGTCAACTTTATCAGCGCCGCACCTGAAGAAGAAATCAGTGGCAGTCTGGAAGCCGGCATCGGCAACTATGGCGCCAAAGAGATCAAGGCCTACGTCAATCTGCCCATGGGTGAGAAAGTGCTCACTCGCTTCGATCTGGAAAGCAGCGAGCGCGACGGCTACGTGGACAACACCACCCTCGACAAAGAAATGCTGGGCCACGAGCGCACTACCCTGCGCGCCACCATTGATGTGGACGCCACCGACAACCTCAGTGCCAGGATCCGGCTGTTTCACGGTGACGTGGACATCGACGGGCCACTCTATGACCCTATCGACAGCCCGGCGCTGGCTCTGCTCAATAGCCCCACCCAACTGGTGCGCCCCGGTAATTACGATACCGGTCCCTACAAGACCGCCACCAATACTGACACCCAACAGGAAGATAAACTGACCGGTGGTTCCATTCGCCTGGACTACGACATCAACGACAGCATCAGCCTTGCCTCCATTACCGGCTACGTGGATTTCGAGCGCACGGTGGATGACCTGGGCCACGATGGCTCCGACATTACCATGTTTACCTTGCAGCGCCAGGTCAGCGACGAAACTGTCTCACAGGAATTCAACCTCTCCGGCGAACACAACGGCCTCAACTGGCTGCTGGGCAGCTTTTTTATGAAGCAGGACATTATGGTCAATAGCGCGCCGGTGGAGATGGACGGCACCGCGCAGATTGCCCAGGTGGCTGCCAACCTGATCGGGCCGGAAGTGGCTCCGGGCAGCAATACCTATTTTGTTCTGAACGATCTGTCACTGTTCTCCGATGAAGAGGTGGAAAGCCTGGCACTGTTCGCTGACGCTACTTACGAGATCAACGACAGCTGGCGCGTCTTCGGTGGCATTCGCTGGATGCAGGAAGAACGCAACCACACCTTTACCGATCTCTACAGCGGCACCCTGTGGGTACCGAGCGGCGCTGTACCGCCGGCAGCTCCTCCATACTTTGTGGATACCGGCATCCCCGTGCTCGATAACCCCGGCCTTTGCAACAACCAGAAGAGTCAGCAGGAGGTGACGGAAACCACCGGTCGACTGGGGCTGCAGTGGGACGCCACGGAAGACACCATGCTCTACACCCAGATCTCCAACGGCTTCAAGAGCGGCGGTCACAGTACCTCCGCCTGTAACGATGACTTTGAACCGGAAACCCTGCAAGCGTTTGAAGTTGGCGTCAAAGCCAATCTGTGGGATGGCAAAGCGCGGGTAAATGCGGCGATCTTTGCCTATGACTACAGCGATCTGCAGGTAGAGGAAGTGGTCGGTGCCGCCGCCGTGGTGAACAACGCCGATGCGGAAATCCTGGGCGCTGAAATGGACGCGCTGATTTATCTCAGCGAAACCTTTGAAGTCAACTTTGGCTTGACCCTGCTCGACACCGAATACACCGAGTTCAAGAACGTCGATCTGATCAACGACCCGACCTATACCGAACAGGACCTCAGCGGCAATCCATTGTTGCGCTCACCGGAATGGGCCGCCACCGCCGGCGCCCAGTACACTCTGGACCTGGACAATGGTGGTTCCATCACCTTCCGTGCAGACCTGTCCCTCAGCGACAGCTACCAGCTGCGGGAATTTGACCACGCCTACGACGAGCAGGACAGCTACACCCTGGTCAATGCATTTGTGACCTACCGCAGTCCCAACGAAGACTGGACGATTACCGCCTGGGGCAAAAACCTCACCGATGAAGAAATCATGTTGAGCCTGCTGAACGGCAACAGCTTGTCCTCGCCCGGCATTCAGGGTTGGGCCAATGCGGTGTGGGCGGAGCCGACCACCTATGGTGCCAAAGTGGAGTACCGTTTCTAAGCTCCTTGCACCAGCTGCGTAGGGTGGATTAGCGTTAGCGTAATCCACCATGAATGTAGCACATACCTGGATCAATGGTGGATTACGCCGCTTCGCGACTATTCCACCCTACGCGCGAACAGGCATCTAGCCAAAACCGAAACAGGAGTAACACAATGAGCGTGATGGAAGCCCGCGTACAACGCGTACTGGTCTGGGGCGGGCCCGGCATGTTACTGGTATGGCTCGGTGCATTTCTTTGGATCGCAGGGTTTATTCCCCCCTCCGCGCCTCTGGCCAGCCCCGAACAGATTGTCCAGTTTTATGGCGAAAACACTTTTGGCATTCGCATCGGTCTGGTCATCTCCATGTTTGGCTGCGCCTTGATGGTGCCTTATGCCGTCGCGGTGTCCGGCCAACTCAAACGCATCGACGGCGCCAAGGCCCTGGCCGATACACAGATGGTCTCCTGCGCCCTGCTGTCCCTCGAATTTATCACGCCCATTGGTATCTGGATGGCCGTGTCCTATAACTTCGATAACCGCGCCGCCGAGCTCACCTTTGCCATCCATGAGATGGGATGGATTCTGTTTATGACGGTGATCTGGTCTTTGTTTATTCAACTGATTGCGATTGGTATGGCCATTCTTATCGATCGTGGTGAAACCAAAATCTTTCCGCGATGGGTTGGTTTTATCAATCTTTGGACGGCAGTCCTGATTATACCGGCGGGAACCGTGTTGTTTTTCAAAGACGGGCCTTTTGCCTGGAACGGGTTGTTTGGCTTGTATGTGCCTGTTTTTGCCTTTGCCGTTTGGTTTGGGAGTATGGCTTGGTGTGTGCATCGGAATCTGACGCAGCATATCAAGGAGGAGTCTGGTACGGCTCCGTTGGCGTCGCTGGCGGCTGAGGGCGCTTGAGGGACCTTACCGGTTTTCAGATCATCTCAATTGATCACGAATAGCGCGGGATCGAAACTTGATACAATAGTAGCAACTACGTCATTTATTTTGGTTTTTTTGCTACTATGATATCAATTTACAGCCCCATCAAAATTCAGAAATTTCTGGGTGTAGCTTAGGTGCCAAGGCCAGAAGTAGCGCACCGGTTCTGACCATTGAGTTTTAAATTCAGTATGGAGAAAACCCATCGCACTACCCGATAAAGCGGGGCACGCTGTCAGCGCGCGCTCCTACAGGTGATTGGAGAATCTTGTAGGAGCCCGTTCCGAGGGCGATTGCGCTCGAAGAGCGCATTTATCAAGTTCCGGTCATAGCACTTTGCCGCAATGGTTATAACCAAACCAGCAATCAAACCCGCACATCAGCTGCATTCACCGACGAACCTTGCAATATTCGCTTTTCTAGAGACTGCCGCCCCAACGCCCGCAACATCACCAGCGACGTAACCGTCACCCAGCTGCCAAACACCACCAGCGGCATCCAGAACACCAATACACCATTCCAGGAAAACGGGCCGTCCTTAAACATAAACGCCAAAGCGCCCACTTCAAATGCCAGCGCCGCCCACAGGGTGAAATACCCCAGCCAGCGGGGAAACGCCGAAAACTCATCGTGCTTGCGGGTTAAACTCACAATTGCAATGGGAATCATCTGGAAGATGTAAAACTGATCCGTCGTCGTTAACGTCAGCATTCCCAACTCATGCAGGATGGTCGTCAAGCCCGGGGATCGCTCGGCGGTAAAAGCGGCCACGCCCCAGACGATTGGAGGGAACACCAAAAACATGGACATCAAAATACCGCCGGCAAACGCCAGTATTGACCAGGCAGGTACTCCCGTTGGGTTGTCCTGCTTTTCCAGCCGCGCCAACTGAATCGCGGCAACCACACTAAAGGGCACCATAAAAGCACTGACCCAGGACGACACCATCGCACCCAGTTTGATATCAAAGGCGTGAGTCAAATAAAAGGCGCCCACCTCGGCCTCCGTCAACATCGCCGTGGGTGGGGGCATCATGTGCAGGAGCCAATAGAGGGTAAAGCCAAAGATATACATAAACGCCAGGCCCCACCAGACGGTGATCGACTGTGCACGTTCAGAAAGATTGGGGGACATAATAAATTCTCCGATTAACGACTTAAAAAGGATTGTTTTCAGGTCTGGGGATGGAAATGCCGGGACCCGGGCACTGATTGCGGTCATCGCCGTATTTGCACATGCCATTGATCATGTACGAGGGGTAGCCTTCCGGCCACGGATCACTGTGGGTGGCGAACCACATATTGGGAACAAAAAACACCAGGAAAAAAGCCGTATGGGTAAAACCGAACAGTCCAAGAAACTTGATCCACTGCTGGCAAAACTGACCAATATTCAATGAATCCAGACCACGATCGACAAATGTCTCGCCTTTGTCATTCTTGAAAAAACGCAGCGCGGCGACCACCGCCACGGCGCCACCAAAAGTCAACATCTCAGTTAAGGGAAATTGGTAGGTTTCACCGGCAAACAAGGTGACTTCCCGTATTCCACCAGGATAGGCGTAAACACCAGTCCGAAGGATCAACACTTCGACCACCAGATCGGTCAGCATGACGCCGGCAATCAGGAGTGCCAACATGGGCACGAAGCCAAGGTTCGGATATCTCGCCTTGACCTTCTTGAGCAGAAAACAGGGAAACACCACCATCAAATAGACCCAGCACAGGTAACCCGTCGCCAGTACCAGGATCGGTTCTGGCAGCAGATTCCCCGCCGGGCTGGTCCAGCCTGGCCAGCTGCCCAAAGTCCAGGATCCCATATTCACCGCGTAGGAGTTATAAAGCACGGTTGTGGTGTTGTAGTTCATGCTCGGGTCCCAGATCCACATGGTCCAGCAGCAGATAGCCAGCATGGCATCGGTGGTCAATTTGCCCTCCTGCATTGAAGGTTTCAGTATCCAGGCCCAAACGGCATAGAACCAGAACAGCACCGACAGCGCTTGAATGCCGTACAGGTACCACAACTCCAGTTCAGAGATGGGATCCGGCCCGGGATCGGTGGGTGTAAAATTAGGGCCAAAAATCCAGTTGCCCCAGATATTGAGCTCCAGCACCAGAATAATGGCACCTGCCCAGGCCCAGAACACCACGGGCAGGGTTTTGGATTGAGTGAGCCTCCTGGGGGTGGTAAACGCCCCCATGGATTGCGTTGCTTCGTTCATTGTTGAAGTTACCGAACCATTTAAATTCTCTTCCATATAGTAATCTTATGTACTATATTCTCCATTCATGAACGGTGATATTTTGGGCCAAGAGGTGACGATTTGGGCCAAGTCGCAATGGTTAACTGACGGAGAGGTAGAATAGTGCTGCAGCCACAGAGAGTTATCGGCTACATCAAGGCCATGGCGCGGCTGGGGCACGATGCAAATCAGGTGCTCGCCAATACGGGCCTGACGGTCAAGGAACTGAACCTGCGACATACCACCATCAGTGCGGTGCAATCCCAGGCCTTGATCCGCAATATGGTCGCTCTCACGGAAAACGAGGCACTGGGCTTCGAGCTGGGCGCCGCCACCGATATCAGCGAGATGGGATTACTGGGGCACGCCATGGTGGCCGCACCCTCTTTTCGGCACACGATTACACTTTGGCAGACCTACGCTGCCTCGCTGTATGGCACCCATATGCAGCTGTCGGTACAGGAAAGTGACGGTCGTTCACCCTGGCTGTTATTTATGGACGAAGACCTGACCAGAGGGTTGGGTTACCGCTTCTGCCTGGAGGAATACCTGGCCATGGCCTATAGCCTGGGAAATTCTATGTCCCACGCCCCGGTCCAGTACCACAGCCTGTCGCTGGTTTATGATCCTCCCAAACACCACGCGCTCTACTCGGGTTTGTTCGACTGCTCAGTGGAATTCAACGCGCCCCGCAACTGCCTGGCGGTTGCGGCGCCACAATTGGACACTCCGTTGGTTACGCGGGACGATTATCTCTATGGCGTTTATCGCCAGTATTGCAGTCGTCTCTCAAAAAGAGAAGGTGAGGACAACCAGGTTTCCTATCGAATTCACAACTACCTGTTGAAAGGCCTCGGCCAGACGCCAGCGGTGGAAGCCGCCGCTGACAGTCTGGGCATGAGCGTACGAACACTGAAGCGTCGGCTGCAGGAAGAAGGCACCTGCTTTCGACAGCTGCTGGCCGAGTTCCGTCAGGACTTTGCCCGGCAAAATTTGACCAGTGGCGGTTTGCGCGCAAAGGAAGTGGCTTACTTGCTTGGTTATCAGGACACCAAGCCGTTTTTGCGGGCGTTTAAGGGGTGGACGGGGATGACTATTGGGGAATACCAGAGAACGTCCCCGTAGCCCCACAGGCTCAAGCTTCTATCTGCCGTTCGAAAGGCTCACTGTGGGTGTAATCCTTCGAATTGTAATGCCCTCCACTTTTGAAACTCAGACGGTCGAAGCCCATAACGAGCCAATACGCCTTCGTGCAAACGCCTCAATTCCTCGATAATCAACGCCGAGAGATTAGTGCGTTGCACTTGCTGGATATCTCTATCCAACACTTCTTCCAGTAGAGTCACTGGATCAACATCAGGGCGCAGCACCACCTGACGCACTGCAGCCTTGATTTCCTCCCGGTATTGCAACCGAACAGGGTCGGGAGCGACAAGCTGTTGCTTGATGGCCAAATACTCTTGAGTTGAGCGTTCATAGGCCCACAGATAAAGGTCACGCAACAACTCTATGCGAGTCATTTCATAGACACCCAACATCGCCCTGCTGTAAATCTCTACCGGCACGTCAACAAAAGTTAATGGACACAAGTTAGCGCGAATCAGCGGAATATTTGCCGCCAGGCGAGAAACTCGTTTATTTACATCTGCAAAAGGTTGCAGATACGGCATATGAACCATAGTGAAAAACGATTGCTCAAAGGGGTCTTTGATTTGCTGTGCCTTGTGCAAAAAGAGATCCAACAAATCTGATATCAGTGGCTCGCCCGACAAAGGACGAAAGACACTGCTCCCTATCTCCACAGAGTGCTGACGTATACGCCCCTCATCCGAAGGATTTGGCAGTAAGTTCTCAGACAAGGCACTGTGAAGGTTCAGGATGGTGTAGCGGTTGAAATCAACAACCTCCGCGCCCTCGACCAGCAGCTCAATAGCCGCCTTGTGATTCAGAATCATCTGGGTTTCAATCGCCGCCTTACCTGTCGCAGCCCTTCCATGTTCGATCAACTCCAACGTATCCAGACGGCTATAGGTATTGCCTTCCAACTGACTCGAAGCCCACGAAAGATCAATCAATAACCGAGACAGGATGGCCCTTCCATAAGTGCCGGCAGGTTGCGATGACTGACGCGTGTCCCCCATACGAGCCAACTGGCGCCGAATGGGCTCAGGCAAATAATAGGTATGGTTCGGCTGATAAGCATCGAGAAAGTCTCGCTGATAGCCAACGGGATTGCGGGATTCAACAGGCAACCCGATATACTGCAGGATGTCTTTACTGTCCGCCGACAGGGGAATAGCAGTCGGCAATGATTCAGCGACCTCGACCGAATCGTTTTCTTGCACCGGTGTGTAGCGCCTTGATCTCCCTGCCCCAATGGCGACGAGCTTGCCTTCAGTGACAAGCCGGCTCAGCCACCTTTGCAGGGTTCTTCGAGCCACATCTGGATGAAGGCTCTGCAATTCAGCCAGGGAAATTGGCTCTTCGGCCGCAAGAATGCTGGCGTGTACCTTTGAAACAGAACTCATTTTGGCGCCATTTTAGCGATCTGAATGGCGCAATAATGGCACGAATACGTTAATCGCGCCACTTCTGCGCCATTCACAGACCTAAATGCGCCACTCCAGATGTTAATCGCGTCATTCAGACTCGGCATGCTCCGTAGAGGTTTGCGTGTTATTCCAGCTGTTTCGCGGCCAATGAAATCATCAATATTATAATGATATTTACTATATTCTTAGTCGAAGAGGATTTGAATTTCGACCACTTAACGCTATCCACTCAATGACAATGGCCCATGAATAAGCGGTTGAAATCCCCTGACAGTGACGAAGCCAGCCGGGACTCGACATCCACTACGGGTAGTCCCTTCAGTTTTGGACGAAACTTCTTCTTATAAGGGCTTAGCGCATTGTGAAAAATGAATATCGCCGTCCAGCTTTCTCGATCCAGTTCCTCCGCGAGCTGGTATTAAGACGCTGCAGCCACGGCACCCAAGTCCTTGACCGGCGACCCGCTTTGGAGCTTTTTCATCACCACAATCACCGCCAGGGCCCAAACCACCACCAAAGCCCCCAACGCCAACCAGGCCGGTGACCGGAAGAACGGTGCCAGTGGCCACACGGCCGCCCAATAGCAAAGCGCCATGCCGATATACGCGCCCCACATCAGCGTCGAGTTACCCACAGCAGAGTTACGACGCAACATCATGGGGATCACAAACGGAATACAGAACCACACTGTCCAGCCAAAGGTAAACAACCACAACTCATCGGCCAGCACCGACTTGATCGCATACCAAGCCACGAATACTCCAGCCAGGCCCAGTAGCACCAATGTTTGAAAGGTACGCTGAGACACCTGGGGCATCAGCTCCTTGCGACCGTACTTCAGGGTCAGATACAAAAACAGAAACTCTTCCAGATTGGTAATGATCAACCCCACCCAAAACAGCTGGCAGAACCAGTGGTCGTAGACGTTGAACCACTTGTCAAACATCATCAGATACAGGAGATCGTGAGGAATAAAAATCAGGGTCGCACACACCGGCATACTGAATACCTTGTGTTTGAACCCCTGATAGATGCCCGCCCCAAAGTAGATAAAGTTACAGATCAAGGCCAATCCCCCAAACACAAACAGACGTGCCTTATTGGCATCGATATTGGCCAGTGTGGTGGTGACATCGTAGATGGAGATCACTTCCGACATGTTTCGTCCTAAGATAGAATATCGTTTTTGGCAAGGTAGTGGCATTGGGTCGGAGACCTCGATCGGCCTTCGGCCCCTTCCGGGTACTAAGTGCCATCAAACACCGACGAACGTTTTTCCTGAATGGCCGTTACCGCTTCGACTAGATCGCCGGAAGCCATCGTCTGCTGCTCATACAACGCCGCTTGCTCAACCACCTCCGCCGCCCGGTGCTGCATAATGGTGTTAAGACTGCGTTTGGTACCCTGCACGGCCAGGGGTGCCAATGCCGCAATTTTTTCAGCTATCCTGTTGGCCAGCGGTAGAGCGTCTTCCGCGTAATCCACCAGATCCGTCACCAGACCAAATTCATAGGCTTTGTCGGCCTGCAGATAGTCACCGGTCAACAGATAGCGTTTGGCTCGCAGGATTCCCGCCGCCTGGGGCCAGAACAGACAACCGCCGTCCCCGGCAGCGAGGCCCACCAATACGTGAGGATCAGCAAAACGGGCGTTGCGGTTGGCGACAACAATATCGCAGCCAAACGCCAGAGACGCACCAAAACCAATGGCATCCCCCTGCACAGCGGCTATTACTGGAACGCTGATATGCGTCAGCGCCTGAATAATCCCCACGGCGTTACGGGCTGTGTTGCTGTTGAGCTGCGGGCTTTTGTTTACCTCCAGCATCAATTCAAAATCACCGCCGGCTGAAAAACATTTACCCTCTGCAGCTATAACAATGGCCCGCAGTTCCGTATTAGACTTTAGTGCCTCCAGCGCATGATGAACCTCATCGTGCGCCAGCCCGTCGATTAGGTTGAGTTTATCGGGACGATTGAGCGTCAGGGAGGCGATCGTCCCCTGTTGCTCCAGCTTCAGGGTCTGATATTCACCGTTCACGGGTAATGCTCCAATCAGCGGGAAGGACGAAACATCATGGAGATGGCGTGGAACAGTGTGCCGATGGACATGACTTTAAACACACTGCGCACTTCGGCCGGTTTGACTACAGCGCGAATGGGCATGGCGCCCATGATGGTGCCTTCCACCACCAGGTTGTTGTCGTCTTTGGAGATCTTGCTGACTTCCATCAGGTCGGAGTTATCGCTAGCGTAGAGTTTCATGGTGTTATCCTCTTTAGGTGGCAAAGCTCAAGGCTGTCTATGTGATAAAGCTCAAGGCCGTTCTAAGTGACAAAGAACTCAGTGAGCTTCAAAAATGCTCTTCAGGTTCATGTCCATATCCATGGCCATGCGCATCGCGGTAGCGCGACCACCAAAGGTCACAGTACCGCCCGGATGTTGAATCGGGCCGGCCAGATACAGGGACGAAATGCCCGGCACCTGGTACTGGGACAACTCCGGCGTCGGCCGGCGACCCATCAACTGCCCCACGGTGGTACCGATGCCGTAGATGTCGCCGTGCATCATATTCATGGAGTGACGGTGGTGTTCCAGGGGTGTCTCGATATGACGGGCAATAATTTTAGAGCTGTCGATATTGGTGGTGTACTGTTTGTAGTTCTCCAGTACGGCGTCGGCAAAACCTTCGCGATTTTCCGGCCGCGCCCAGGCTTCCAGGCCCCCGTCGGCCAACTCACGCGGTGCAAAGTGATAGAGATACATGGTGGCCTGCCCCTCCGGTGCCCGTGAGGGATCCAGGTTGCTGTTGATCATGGTGAGCGGGCTGAGATGGTGCTTCGGAATATAACCATAGCGATACTCGTCAAACACCCGGCGACAGGCCTCAACGTCTTTCTCCACAAATTCCACACACAGCGCTTCATCAAATTGTTTGCCTGCCTTCAGGCGCGGTGGCTCCGTCAGTGCAAACTGCTGGTTGACGGCACCGTGGTTACTCAGATGCACCATGCGCGCGCTGGCGGCCACGTCCGGATCCACTTCGGGAATAAAATCCTGCAGGCGCCAGGGATGGATGTTCGCTATCACCGCGTCGCGGGCCTCAATCAGCTCGTCGCCAACGTAGACTCCCTTAACATCCCCGGAGACAATCTTGAAGCCGGTGACTTCGGCTTCGGTGCGAATCTCGCCGCCGTGATACTCGATACAGCGCAGCAACGCGTTGGTCACCTCCCTCGATCCTCCCACAGGGATAGCGGCGTCGTAGGTGTGGGCCAGGCCAAACAGCTGGTACAAGACCACGCCGGTTCCCTTGATGTCCGGCCCTTCCATCATTTCCGCACACCACTTCATGATGTGGATCTTCACTTCCGGAGATTCGTACATATGGTCGAGCATTTCATAGACGCTCATAAACATGGACGCCGCCAGCTTGCGCCCCAGTACGCTGGACTCCAGCATGGTCATAAAATTACCCGTGGGCATGGGCGGTGTGGAGAAGCCCCGGGACAACAATGGCAACAGTTCAGCGCAGTCCTGGGCAAACTCGCGATAGGTCTGGGCATCCTTTTGCGAGAACTTGGCAATGTCTTCGCAGGTTTTGTCCAGATCGGAATAGGCGGTAATGTGGGAGCCATCGCTGAAGATGGTGGCAAACCCCGCCTTCCAGTACTTGAACTCCAGCCCGTGTTTGGCGAACAGCCCCAGTTCGTCGTGGGAAATGGCCGGATTGGCCATACACACATAGTAGCCACTGGCGTGGGGGTCGTTGATAAAGCCGGGAGCGATTTCGATGGAAACCACACCGCCCCCACACTGGTCGTTTTTCTCCAGCACCAACACACTCTTGCCGGCTTTGGCCATATAAGCGGCCGCGACCAGGCTGTTGCTGCCGCCACCCACCACCACCATATCGTACTGTTTGCTCATAGGGTTGTTACCACGTTGATTGCTCAAGGTTATCATCAATTACCAATACATCCATATAGTACGCCTACATACTTTGCGCTCAATGATATTTTGGTGATATATTCAATCAACTGGTGACAATTTCACTCAAAAAACGATGCTGCAACCCATCAAAATCAAGAATTACCTCGCCCATATGGCGCAACGATGTATTGGCGCCGAGGCCGTATTGGCCAATACCGGGCTGCACCCGCAGGCTCTGGATGCCCCTGGCTGCCGCATTGACCTCGCCCAATCCCAGGTCCTTATCCACAATATGCTCAACCTCAGCGGCGATGAGGCCCTGGGTTTCGAACTGGGCAGTGCCGTTACCGTGTCGGAGATGGGCGTGGTGGGCCGGGGCATGATCGCCTCACCGCGGTTTCGCGATACCATCAACCTGTGGGCTGCCTACGCCCCGACCCTGTATGGCACCATGATCCAGCTGTCGCTGGAGGAAGAGCCCAATGTCTGGCATATGTTGCTCAAAGAAGAATTGCCACCGGGACTGTGCTATCAGTTTTGCCTGGAGGAATACCTGGCGCTGGTGATGAATATGGGCGGGCAGATGTTCGGCAAGCCCATTACCTATCGGTCACTGGACATCAGTTATTCGGCTCCTCGGCACGCTGCGTTGTACGAGCAGTTGTTCGATTGCCCGGTCAACTTCGACATGGGCTTTAACCGCATCTCCGTGCTCAGCCCCGGCCTCGACGATTTTATCGAAACCCGCGACGAGTACCTGTACGGTATTTACCAGAGGTATTGCGAACGGCAGTCCAAACAGCAGGCCCATCGCGGTGCCTATGCCTACAAGGTACACAACTATCTGCTCAAGAATCTGGGCAATCCGCCCAGCCTTGAGGCCCTGGCCAGGCAGCTGGACTGCAGCACCGCCACCCTGCGCCGACGGTTGAATAGTGAAGACCTGAATTTTCGTGACTTGGTGAATAGCTTCCGCAGGGACTTCGCGGAGGAGCACTTTAAGTCAACCAACCTGAGTGCCAAGGAAGTGGCTTATCTGTTGGGTTATACCGACACCAAGCCGTTTTTGCGGGCATTTAAACTGTGGACGGGAATGACGGTCGGTGACTATCGCAGAACCCATTCGGTAGCCTCAAACGCTTAAAGAGTTCAGTTTTATGAGACTGAAAACTGCTTTACGTAGGGTGGATTAGCAATAGCGTAATCCACCATGAATCGAGCGAGTGCCAAATTGTGGTGGATTACGCTATCGCTAATCCACCCTACGCCAAGAGCCGCGTTTGTGTGATAAAGTAAGTTTAACTAGCCAGCGCCTGTTCCAAAAATTCCATAAAGCCCTCGCGAATGGACTCACGATAGTAAGGCTCCAGGTAGGCATACATATGACTGGCGGCAAAGCGATAGTAGTCGGTCTCGTTCACCCCGTCCGCATCGGTCTCGATCAGATAGAGACGCAGGTGACTTAACCACACATACCAGAGATTCTCCGCCACCAGTTGTCTTTGCTCTTCGGTATTCACCTGCAGCAGAGGCCCATCGACGGGCAATGCCTCCATGCCGTCCTTGATCATGTCGATACTCATTGCCCGGATTCGCATATAGCGGGCCTTGAGGGATTCGTCCTTGGCGATGACGTAGGACAGGTTGTTAAAGAAAAAACGATAACGCCAAAACACGCTCAGAATGGCCAGCGTCGCTTCAGCATGATCGCGCATGGTGGCGCTCAATTCCGGCGCCCCACCCAGGGCCCCTTCCACCGCCTGTTCGAGCTCATCCACCAGACCATTCACAATGTCATTTTTCTTTTTGTAATGGTAAGTGAGGTTACCAGGACTGATACCCAGAGTACGGGCAACGTCATGTGCGGAAACATCGTGCACCCCCTTTTCGTTAAACAGGTGCAGGCTGGTTTCGAGTATTTGTGCCGGTCTGGAGGGTTTTTCGGCCTGTGCCATACTTGCTGTCCGATCAAAATTTCTTTGAGCACTATACCCGATAGCTGAATAGATCACTTATTTCTATATCGAATATTAACACTATTCAGATATCACAACCCGTTCTGTAAAAAATCAAATTGGGGGTTTGATCTCGAATAAGTACTGGAGTACTATAAATTTAGATCGCATGATTACTATTATTTAGCGTATGTTTATTTGTAGCCCAACCATAATAATCAGGAGAGACCCAATGACCCCATCCAACTGCGGAAAACTCACCCAATTGTTATTGCCACTGGCAATAGCGGGAGTGGCCTCAATGGCAAGCGCCGATAGTGGTGAATTCACCCTTGAGGAGATAGTGGTTACCGCACAAAAGCGAACCCAGAGCCTGCAGGATGTTCCCATTGCCATAGACGCCTTTTCGGAAAACGCCGTGAAAGAGCGCGGTATCGACAGTGCTGAGGACCTGGCCGTGCATACCCCCAGCCTCCAATACGGAGAAGCCGTCGGCTCCGCCCAACTCAGCATTCGCGGTGTGGGTTTTGGTATTGTTACCGGCGCTGGTGAAAACTCCGTGGCCGTGCACTCTGATGGAATCTATATTGCCAACCCCGGCGCCGTGGCCATGCTGCAAAGTGGCGCGTCTTCTATTGAAGTGCTAAAAGGCCCCCAAGGGACACTTTGGGGGCGCAATGCCACTGCAGGCGTGATCAACTTCGTGACCGCTGCCCCCACCGAGGAATTGTCCGGCTCTATCAAACTGGGCTATGGCAGCTACGACGCCAAAGTAGCCAGTGCCACCATCAGCGTCCCGGTAAATGACAGCATTCGCACTCGTTTGGCTATCACTTCCTCGGAGCGGGATGGCTATATCAGTAACCCTGTGGCTGGAGATACCGGCGGTGATGAGCTTCTGGATGTGCGTTTCTCCGCAGACATTGATGTGAGTGATTCCGTCAGCGCCAAGATCCGCGCCTTCCATGCCACCTATGACGCTGTCGGCCCGGTCTGGGACCACAACGATGATCGCATTCTCGATAATGGTTTTCTGCCCGCGCTGGGCTTTAATTTCGAAGGCACTTACGACACGGACCCTTTCCGTTCCCTCGCCAACAGCTACCCGTCATTGGAAGACGAACTGACCGGCGGCTCTGTACGCATCGACTGGGATATCAATGACGATATCAGCCTCGCCTCCATTACCGGATATGTAGACTACGAACGCGACGCACCGGACACCGATATGGACGGCACCAACCTACAGTACGTGAGCGTCAGCCGTGGCGGTACTGACAAGACCCTGTCCCAGGAATTTGACCTTTCCGGCAGTCATGGCAAGCTGGATTGGCTGGTGGGCGCCTTTTTTATGAAGCAGGACGTCACTAATGTAACTCCCAACGCCGACCTTTCCGGTGCCGCACCTGTAGTGCCCCTGGATCCGGCCATGTCCATGTGGCTCGGCACGATCAATATCGAAATTGACTTTGAAGAAGAAATCGAAAGTACCGCCCTGTTCGCTGACGGTACCTATACACTGACCGACACACTTCGCGCCTTCGCCGGCATTCGCTATATGGAGGAAGAGCGAGATGCAACCCTGCACTTCTATCAACACTTGGGGATCTTCGACAGCCCAAGCCTCGACAATCGGCTGACGACCCAAACCATTGTTGCCTGTGAAAACCAGAGACAACAACAAGACGTCGACGAAACTACCGGTCGCCTGGGTTTGCAGTGGGATCTGTCCGATGAAGTGATGACTTACGCTCAGATCTCCACCGGTTATAAAAGCGGCGGTAACTCCACCTCTGCCTGTAACGATGACTTCGAGGCGGAAAATCTCGATGCGATAGAGATGGGCTTTAAGTCCACCCTGCTCGACGGGCAATTGCGCTTGAGTGGTGCTGTCTATGCCTACGACTATACCAACCTGCAAGTGGAAGAAGTGATTCGCTCCAGTGCCAGAGTCAACAACGCCGACGCCGAAATTCTCGGTGCCGAACTTGATGCCCTCTATAGGGTCAACCAAAATATCGAGCTGAACGTTGGTCTCTCCCTGCTGGACACTGAATACACGCAATTTGAAAACGTCGATTTGATCAACGACGCCAGCGGCACCTCTCAGGATCTCTCCGGCAATCCGTTGTTGCGTTCACCGGAATGGACGTTGGTACTTGGCGGCCAGTACACACTGCCGCTATCTTCCGGCGGAGAGATCGTGTTTCGAGCTGACGTCAACATAAGAGACGCCTACCAGTTGCGAGAGTTCGATCATCCCCTGGATGAACAGGACGCTTCCACCGTCGCCAATATACGCGTCAGTTATACCTCCGCCGACGAGCACTGGCATGTGGTGGCCTGGGGTAAAAACATCACCGATGAAGAGGTGATGATCAGTATGCTCAACGCCAACAGCACCTCTGGCGCCAACGTTTTGACTGGCCTGCCCGAGCCGCTCAATACCGGTTGGTCCGGTTCTGTCTACGCACCACCTGCCACCTTTGGCGCCAGCGTGGAGTACATGTTCTAAGCGGATACTGAATGGAGCTTCGTCAATCGCTCCTACCTTCTGGCTGTACTTTAACGAGTACGGCCTCTTTTTTGCCTTTTGAACCATGATAAAGAAGACACCATGTCCTGCGACAACCAAAACTGGTTTAAAACCATCGGCGCCGGCTTCGGCGAATTTACGGGTGCTGATGATTTTCTTCACCCGCAGTCACCTGTCAACGACGACAGCTTAACGGAGACTCAGTACTTCGGCCTCAATATTCCCGAGGCAAACATCTATGGCTTCGGTTACCTGTGGCTGCATCCCAATCTCGACACCGCCACCGGCGGATTGTTCGTTTGCCAGGGTATCAAGCGCTCGCATTTGCAGGCCGAACTGTTCGATATGCGCGCCTACAGTAAACAGAGCGACATCATTACCAATGATCTGCATAGCTTTCGCCTGCCCAACAGTTATCAGGTAGACGTGATCGAACCTGGAAAATCCATGCGCGTTCGCTATCAAGATCCAGCGCGTGAGAATTTTCTGGATATGACCAGCACAGCCATCATGCCAGTCGCCATGCGTGGTAACAATCTCCATTTCGAACAGGCCATGCGCAACCAGGGCGAACTGGTATTGCGAGGCAAGCGTTACACCATCGACAACACCTTTAACGTCCGTGATCGTTCCTGGGGCCAACCGCGTCCGGAAGGCCATAACCCGATCCCGCCGATGACCTGGATGACCGGCACCTTTGACGAGAACTTTGCGTTTAATTTCAGCGCCTTCGATCACCCCGACCTCAAACCGGAATGGCTAGGCAGCTTCGACTGGCCCGCGGAAAATTCCTTTCACGACGGCTGGGTGTATCGCGACGGAGAACTGCTGCGCGCCACCGGCGGCCGCAAGATCACCCGCAGGGATCGCCACAGCGGTCGGCCCCTGACACACGAGATCGAACTCACCGACAGTCGCGGGCGCGACTATCGGATTCGAGGCACCACCCAGGCGGGCCTGCCCTGGTCCGGATGGCCTAACTGTCTGGTGCACCTGAACCTGACCCGCTGGGAATGGGACAGCCGGGTTGGCTGGGGCGACACCCAGGAATGCCAATGGACCGACTATATCCACCAATTTACCGACTGAGGTACCCCTCCATGCTGTTTCCCGCCGTGCACAAACTGGCCGCCATACAGAAAGAATTTGCCAGGATTATCCCCAACCTGCCCGACGCCCATCAAGCCGGATCTCCAGCCCAGGTGATCGAAGCCTGCCTGAAGATGCTGTATTGGCGTGAGCACCAGAACCTGGCCTTTATCGAAAAACAGGAGGCGACTCTTGCTGCCACCTTGAACGACGCAGTGGTGCTGCTCAACAATGATGGGAGAGTTTCCGCTGCACTGGTCCAGCCCTTCGAGCAATTGCGAAAGGCATTACTTCATCATAACGAGGAGCGCTGCCTTAGCGCCCGGGAAGAACAGTGGCGACAGAATTTGGTCACACTCGAACAAGCCTTGGTCGCCGTTGCTGCTGCCGACGAAGTCTCCGAAGCTACCCGACATTCATTAGCCGGCATTATGGGGCGTTGGGAAGCCAAGGATCTTCAAGAACATATGAACACGCCCGACCGCATGGAAGAATCGGACACGTCGGCAACCGACATTGATACCGATCAATGGCAATCCTACCTGCGTGAGCGTTTCAGTGAAGCTGACCTTATCGTCACCGAATTTAAGTCCCTGTCCGGTGGTTTTGGCAAACAGACGATTCTCTTTAGCGCCAGTGGCAAAGCGCTCGATGGGGATTACGTGATTCGCCGCGACTACACCAGCGACGGCCTGGAAAACGACTGCCATACCGTCGACAAGGAATACGCCGTCATTCGAGCCGTACACGCAAGCGGCTTCCCGGCACCCGATGCCCTGTGGCTGGATACCGATCACCCGCAACTGCCCGGCGGAGATTTTATCGTCATGCGGCGATCACCGGGGGAAACCGGAGGCACCGTGTTCTCCTCCCATCAAGCGGTTTCTGAAAAGCTGGTTGACACCCTTGCCCTTGCCTGTGCGCAGCTCCACAGTCTGCCACCACTGACATCCCTGGGAAACCTGACCAGCAGCATTTGCCTGAAGTCCTGGCAGAACTCCACCCAGGAGGTGGTGCACGAGTATATCGACGAGTGGTACCGCATGTACCTGAGCAGTGACCATACTCCCTCCCCGGCGCTGGCCTGTCTCTACGGCTGGCTACTGGACAATATTCCCCAAGTTGACGGAAATCCGGTGCTGCTGCACGGAGATATCGGTTTCCAAAATATGCTGTTGGTGAAAGGCGACCTCAGTTGCCTGGTGGACTGGGAGTTTGTGCATGTGGGCGACCCGGCTGAAGATCTGGCCTATATCAAGAACACCGTCGGTCATCTGCTTGATTGGGATCGATTTATGACGAGCTACACACGGGAAAGCGGGTTCGATATCGACGAAAAACGCCTGCGCTACTTTCAGATTTGGGGCCAGGTCCGCAATGCCACCGCGGCCAATATTATGTCTACCCTGTTTGCCAGGGGCGAAGCGGAGGAGCTGAAGCTTGCAGTGCTGCCCTTCACTTACATCAGTCAGTTTATCGACGCAGCGCAGCAATTGATTGAACAATACGAACATTAAGGAGAAGCGAAAATGGCTGAAGACAAGCCCTTCTGGGAAACGAAAAACACCGCCTTCGCAACGGCAACAGCTGCAGATGATTTTCTGCATCCTGAATTTCGGCAACAGATCACTGACCCGTCACTGACAGAAACCCAGTATTTCGGCTTTAATATCCCGGAAGAAAATATTCACGGCCTCTGCTACATGTGGCACCACCCCAACCTGGGTGTTGTGACCGGCGGCGCCTGGGCCTGGCAGGGCACCAAGCGCTACAACCTGCAGTGTGAGCTGTACGACTTCGTCACCTTTATGAGCGACGAGTGTCTTAGCAACGACCTGCATGACTATACGCTGGACAACAGTTATCGCGCCCAGGTGCTGGAGCCCCTCAAAAGATATCGTATCCGCTACAGCGACCCTAAGCAGAACAACTCGTTCGACATTCACTACCAGGCGGTAACCGCGCCCATGTTGCTCAGCAGCGGTCTGCACCTTGAGCAGCCCCTGCGCGCGAAGGGCCAGTTGCGATTGCTGGGTAACGATTATGAAGTGGATTGTTACACTGTTCGCGACCGCTCCTGGGGCGCCCCCCGCCCCGAGGTGCACCAGGACTTTCCGGCCATGGCCTGGATGACCGGCGTCTTCAACGACGACTTTGCCTTTGGCTGCACCGCCTTCGACTCGCCGGACTCCGATCCGGAATGGGCCGGCATCCTGGAAATACCCGGCGGTGAGACCGTCAAGGGCGGCTGGGTGTACACCGAGGGCGAAATGGTGCCCATTGTCAACGCCCTCAAGAAGACCGTTCGCGATCCCAACTCCCTCTACGTCCAGACGCTGGAAATGGAACTGGTCGATGCCATGGACCGAAGTTTCCTGATCCGGGGCGAGGCCAGGGCCTCGGCCGAATGGCATACCTGGCATAACTTCAGTTCGGTGATTTCCCTCACCCGTTGGGAGTACGATGGCCTGGTGACCCACGGAGATCATCAGGAGTGCTTCTGGCAACACTATGTGCGGGCCATGAACCCACGGAGATAATACGCATGATAAAGGTATCTTTGGATACCTTTATCATGTACACTGCTGATTCTGACTAACCGCTTCGACCGTGATAATGAGCAATCCCGAATCGCCAACCTTCCTGCACGCCCTAAGCTATGATGCCACCGCCACCCTGGCCGCTACTGATGCCAATTTATGGCCGGTGGTATTCTGGTGCGCGATCAGCTTTTTGGGTGCTTATATGCAGTACTTCGGCGCCATCAAGAACGGTTTTCGCGATAAGACTCACGCCATACCGGTGGGCTGTAACCTGTGGTTTTTCGCCCACGACACCACCTTCGTGATGAACTTCTCGCACTGGTTTTACACCGTGGATCACTGGTTGATGAAGGCCTTTTGGGTCATGTTGGTGCTGTTCGCTCTGCTGGAAGCGACCGTTATCTATCAGGTACTGCGCTATTCACGGCATAAGGTGTTTCCGGGTCTGACCCTGCCACAGGCGGTGGGCGTTTATCTGCTATGCCAGATCGCCGCTTACATCGCCTTTTGGTGGTTTCACCAGATTATCGAGGACCCGCTGTATTTGCTGAGCTTTACCACCACTGTGATACTGACGCCGGTGCTGACCATTCCATTGATGTTGCAGCGCAACTCTCAGCAGGGTTTCTCACCCTTTATGCTCTGGGGGTATGTGTTTTTGGCGGTGGGCTTCTATCCGTGGATGTATCTGGTGGACCCGTATTTTACCAGCCCACTGTTTGTGAGTTTGGGGGTTGCGAATATCGCGATTGCGCTGGTGACGTTGTGGATGTATTACCGGTTGCCGAGATTTCAATTATCGTCCGAACAAGTCTGAAAGCTTGTTTAGCTGTTGATTATACAAATCGGGATTATTGGTTTTAAATTTTTGCAAATTCAATAGTTTCCAACGGACAGATGGGTAATTTTGAAAATCGTAAACACTCCAATCAGGCGAGAGTTTATTGAATCGCAGTAAGAAGTCTTTGTCCTCCTCAGCCAAACAACTTTTGATAGTACCAATGAGTAGAAGGCGTGTTTGTTCGAAATCCTCGTAGGAGAAATCGACACCGCTCATCCCTTCAAATTGATTAACGAAGGCAGAACTCTGATCGAGCAAATTAGGATCAAGCATTTCATGAGTTGGCCGATTGCTGCTTACCAAACCATAAATTAGCCCCAACTTGGTTTCGCCGGTGAGATCATCATTGTCTAACAAGAGCTTTACATCAAACATATCTCTTGGATGCTGTCTATCGAGAGCAGCGCATATTTTCCCGCCATATAGCTGCGCAATTGGCACTAGCGGTACTACACAAAATACATCAAATTGTTCCTGAGCAGTCTCGCAGAGCGGAGCACTGACAGCATTACTCAGCAACCCCCGACCAACCATGTTAACTTCTACCTTTATAATCACTCCATTTTCGCTGACTTGAAGTTTACATACGTTTTCTTTGTGTGAAACCTGCAACGAAGGTCGTAAAGCTTCAACACGGTCTTTGATGCGTAGAAGCGCGCTGTTAATTCCAATTAAAGCTTCATCTCGCGCCGAAATTTCCACATAGGTCAAGTCAATATCAACCGACAGTCGTGGCATGTTCTGCACAAACAGATTGATTGCGGTTCCGCCATGCATCGCAAAACACTGTTCTTTGGCGACTTCGGGTAATACTTCTAGCAGAAGTTTAACCTGGGTTTTATAGACCTCATTCATCCTGCATCTCCAATTCCCTTGGTACTGTTATCTGGTATTTGGGAACGTAAATTCCTCTATCCGCGATAGCTCGTTTGCCCGCGCCCAAGTCGATCTTTTCCAGCTTTAAATAGTTCAACCATTCATGGCCGGCTTTATCAGCTAAATAAAGAAACAGTCTCTTAACCTTGACCGATGTACAAGATTCAAGCAGCTTTTGCACAGATGCTGGACGGAGGTTATTCAAACTTTCCATTAGCTCAAATACTTCCATTAGCGGTTGATGCTTCGGAACGAGGTAAAGGCATTCCATTAGTGCCCGTGCTGGACTGGATACTTTCACCTCAAAGCTCTTGTACCCTATTTTGGCCAATCCCAGCGTTGGAGGTAAAAACGACGTCATTCTGCAATCCACACTCAATTCCCAGTCGCGTTTCGAGAACCAGAGAGGTAAACGCTCCTCACTGCCACCAAAAAGCTGAGCCCGCTTGGCGGAAAATTCCAGGTACTGAGCTTTTCCCTGCAAAGATAAGGCGGTTTTTGCCGCCGGGTGTACTGAGAGACCTAACTGAGTTTGCAGCGAATACACAGCCCCCAAGTAATCCACATCATCACGGTGGCGTATCAACGCACCTGTGCCGATGGGATCAAACCAGCCACTTTTGCGATAGCGCTTCTGAAGATCATGGCTATAGCCCTGTTCCGACAACCAAGACGACGTCAGCACTATGCCCGGTGGCATAGTGCTGAGCAAGAGGTTTAATTTTGACTCGTTTTCGGTACTCATAGCACCAATCTAGGCTATTTTTTAAACCGAATCAACTGGGATAGTTTATATTTTCAAATTTAATGGTACTTTTAGTACCGTAAATAGATAAAATATAAACTTTTATGGATCCAAAGAGTTGATTTAGACAAGCTCTAAGACGCGTCCTCAGACAGTCACTGAACAGCTAAAAAACGAAATTTCAGTCTTTCGACTGACTATTGGTGTCGGGAAATGATGGTCATCCCGTCAGCCCCCCAGAGATTGACGAAAGCTACTGATCGTCTGAGAAGTCCAGTTTTTAAACGCCTTGGAAAACGCCTTGGCGTCCTGGTAGCCCAGAAGGAAACCAATCTCTTGATTGCTAAGATTGGTCTGGGTCATATACTGTTTGGCCAGATCGGCGCGAAACTGGTTGATCAACGCCTGGAAATTTACCCCCTCTGCCTGCAGTCGCCGACGTAGGGTTCGGCTACTGATGTGTAGCTGATCGGCAACGCTCTCAAGACTGGGCAACTCACCCTGACTATGCAGAAATAACTGACGAACCTTTGCGGCCAAAGGCCGATCCCGAATAATTTGTTGCATGACCTGCTGGCAGTGCTGCAGACAGAGGGCATAGAGTTCATCGTCGTTATGCTGAATCGGGGTATCCAGCGTCGGTTGTGTGATGGTAACGCGGGTGATTCCCGCGTTAAAACTCACCGGGCAATTCATTATCTCCCGGTAACGCTGCTCATGGGAGGGAGGGGGATAATCCAGTTCCAGATGGGAAAAAACGAAGGGGGTATTGGTAGCCGCTTCCGCGACGACCTTGCCGACGGTAAATATCTCTTCCATGCAGAAAGTCAGGGTTTCGCCTAAGGGAACCGTTTCATGAAAAGTTACCCCCCAACAGCCGTCCTGCTGCCAGATTTGCGGGTGTACCATATTGCCGACCAAGTGGTGGCTATAGGTGTGCCAGAGTTCGGTAAACTCGCGCATGGTTCTGGCCGACATCAACGCATAACCCATGATGCCGAGGTCTGAAAACCTGACACTCTCGGAGATAGTAAAACCCAGCGCTTCGTCTTGGGTGAGATGCCTGAGATTGGCAATGACCTGCTGGGTCTGCCAGCTGTCAATCAGGTAGTGTTTGTCATTGAGTTTGTCGGCACTGATGCCGGTATTGGCCAGCACCTGCTGATCCGAGAAGCCCCTCTGCTGCATCCAGTTCAGGTAATGTAGAATCTTGGTGGGGCGAAACATTTCTCAGATCAGCATTTTCTCATGTGTTGGCAAGTTTTAGGGATTCAACATGGTTGATACCAGAGTTTCCTTGCTGTTCGGGCTCATAGGCCGGAAATCGTCTCATCAGCCAGATATTGGTCGCCCCCCAGAATACCGAGAGTACCGTCAGGGCAATATAGGCGGGCGAACGAAACACTTCGTCCAACGGCCAAAAGGCGCCCTGAAAAGAAAGCATAATACCTATGACGCAGAATTCCAAGCGCGTGGACTGACCGCGCAGCGACTGCCTCTTGACCAGCAGCGCTGTGCTGAAGGGCAAAGCCCAAAAAGCCGTTACCGGGAAGGAGATCAAATAGAGGTCGTCATTGAGAACGCTCTTGATCACCAGCCAAAGCACGCCAATACCCAGTGTTGCTGCAATCACCAAGGCCGCAAACTGCCGCTGGGAGACCATGGGCAACAGTTCTTTGCGACCGTATCTGATCACCATCCCCACCAGCGTGAACTCGATCAATGCTGTAAAAATCAACGCCACCCACCAGGCTTTGCACCACCAGTGGTTATATTCGACGAACCATTTCTCATACTGAAGCACAAAAATCAGATCATGCATCGCAAACCAGCCGACGGCGGCCAGGGGCGCAGAGTAGGCAGCGTGCTTCAAGGTCAACCGGAACGACTCTATCAGGAATATAAAAGTGCAGATGGCGGCAGCGGCGAAGAACAGCAGCACCGTTATCGTGTTTTCATCAATAGCCTGCAGTACCGCGTGGGGATCGTAACTCATCACAGCGTCCTTATTTTTTGTTCTGTGTTATTGCGAGACCTTCTCCCTGACGATGGCAGTCAACGCCAGGGCAATGGGACCACCCAGCAGACCGAAAACCGTCTGCACCATGACGCTGATGCCCAACACCGGTTCGCCCATCAGCAGCATTTCGCCGTGCTGACCGGCAAGAATGCCGCCGACAGCACCGGCGAGCAGATTCATGGCCATACCCTGGTGAATTGCCGGGCAGCGAAAACCCGCGATATAACCGCCGAGCAGACCGGCCAGCATACTGATCAAGAGAAGCGTCAACATCGAGTGTTCCTTTGAGTAAAGGTTTTGAGAAAATTGACGTTTGATTATATCGGTTGTGAGCATGAAGGCAGGCGTCCAATGTGGACGGAGGTGGGGCTGGATGAGGCCAGTGTAATGTCCCTGGGTTGCATCTCTGGCATACCATCCGAGGGTTTGAGGGTGATGGTCCACCAAGCGAGTGCTGAGAGTAGCTACCCTCGATAGAGATCCCAAACTTGATCAAAACCAATATCGTCAACGCTGTCACAATAGTATAAGCGACATCCCTGCACCAATGGCCAACCGCGCAGCACTGCCAGTCACCCAGTCCTATATGGTCATTGAGGAGCACATACTAGTTTTTGAGGTGCACGTCGCTGTATCTGACCACGTACTACAATCATGTCGCGGTTGGTTACCGTTTGGACCTCTGTTGCCTAAGCCGCAGGGCACCCAAGGTACCCTGGTTATCTTCAACCCTGCAATCCGGTAATCCGAATCCCAGTATGGGCTTTGTACTGCTTATTGATAAAGATCAGAAGTGATGTCATTGCTTCCACCGCCGCCGCGTTGTTAATCGGACCGGCATGAAAACCACGCAATCCACAAGCCTCCACTAGCGAGATCACCTCTGCCCGTGCCTCCTTGTTATTGCCACAGACCAGAACATCGCAATCTTGTTGGCCGCCTGACTGTAGATGTAGAGCGGCAACGTTCTGGAAGGCCGATACCACACGCACCTCTTCCCCGAGTAGCTCCTGCGCGATCTGACCGGCGGACCCCTGCGCAGGCAACTCTACTCTGGCAACTTTAGGAGGGACCAACGGCACTGTAACGTCGATAAGGATCTTTCCGATCAGTGCCTCGCGAACCTGCTCCAGAGTGGCCGCCTGATGAGCGAATGGCACAGTCAGTACGACGACATCGGCACTCGCCGCGGCCTCTTTGTTCTGTTTCGCCGTCAAGGATGCTGCTATCTCCAGTTTTTCAGCCAGACTGGCTACCACCTCCTCGGCTTTTTCCAGTGTACGCGAACCAATAATCACTTGGTAACCCGCTTCTATCCAGCGGCGAGCAAGACCGCCACCCAGATCACCGGTGCCGCCCAGAATCGCCAATATCGGTTTTGTGTCTGTCATGTTAGTTCCTCAAAGAATCTGTCGTTTAAACAGCGACCAGCTCAATCATCTGATCACCGGGGTAGGATTGTGCAGCCGGGACGCCACCCGTTTGTGCCAGTCGCTGATACAACGTGGAGCGCCGCTGGGGTTGCCTTCCGGAGGCTTGAATTTTCTCGACCAAAGAATACTCGTCCATAAACTGCCCATGTTTTGCGCCGGCAGCTCGAGTAATACTCTCGTTCATCAGCACACCGCCCAGGTCATTGGCGCCTGCGTGCAGGCACAGTGCCGCACCCTCCAACCCCATCTTTACCCAGGAACTCTGGATATTGTCGATCAATCCGTGAAACACAATGCGGGACACGGCGTGCATTAGAATGGCCTCGCGCAGCGTCGGACCCTGTCTGGCACGCCCTCTTTTATAAACCGGTGCCTCATGGGCAACAAAGGGCAGTGGTACGAATTCGGTAAAGCCTCCGGTTCGCGATTGCAGACGGCGAATTTTTAGCAGGTGCGCCGCCCAGTGTTCGTAAGTATCCACATGCCCAAACATAATCGTCGCCGTTGTATGTAGATCGAGTTCATGGGCCGTTTCTATGACTGACAACCATTGCTCGGAACTGAGCTTGTCTGGGCAGATCTCACTTCGAACTTGCCCGTGCAGAATTTCTGCCGCCGTTCCCGGTAACGATCGCAATCCGACGGATTTCAACGCCAGCAAGAAATCCTTCACCGATATGCCCAAGGTGTGCGCTCCGTGCCAGACCTCCAGCGGAGAAAACGCATGAATGTGCAGGTCAGGCTCTGCCTCTTTGACGGCTCGGCAAATGTCGAGGTAAGTTTGGCCCGTAAAACTGGGATGAATACCACCCTGAAGGCAAACTTCAGCAGCGCCTTTGACCGACGCTTCTCTCGCCAAGTGAGCGACGTCCCCAGGTGATTTCAGGTAGGGTGCATCACCGCTGCCCCCGTGTTTCTTACCTTTGGAAAACGCACAAAACGAGCAGCTGAACGAACAGATATTGGTATAGTTTATGTTTCTGTTGACCACGTAGCTGACGCTATCACCGCTAGTCAGTGCGCGCATATCATCGGCAACAGAGCATATCGCTGCGAAGTCATCACCCCGTGCAGAGAACAGTCGTGCAATCTCCCCTTCAGACAGTGCTTTTGTCGGATGGGACTGATACTTATCAAGTATGACCCGAATGCTGGGCGTTGTTGCGGCCACTTTCTTTGCCAATACCTGCTCTCGTACCGTCGGCGTCGGATGTTCACTGACGCCACTGACCCAGTTGTCCTGCCTTGCCAGGCCCTGCCCATCTGACAGATTGAGCACGGCGGGCCATAGGCCCGAGTCCAGCCAGTGCGCTTTCTGCCAGAGAAATTGAGGATAAATCGTCAGCCTTTGTTGCAGAATCTTTCCCGTGGCAGCGGTTTCCGACGCCAGTATGTCAATCTGGGGCCAGGGTGATTCCGGGTTGACGTGATCCGGGGTCAGTGGTGAAACACCCCCCCAGTCGTTAATCCCGGCATTGATCAGTCTCTGCAAATTGCCACCATTGAGATTCGGGGGAACCTGGATGCTCATTTGGGCACCCAGAATCAATCTCGCCACGGCGATCGTCCACAATAGATCGTCATTATCTGGTTCCACGGCATTTGCCATCTTTGTGCCCTCTTTGGCGACAAAGTTTTGTACGATCACCTCTTGAATGTGTCCGTAGCGTTGATGCAATTCACGGATGGCCAACAGAGAATCGATCCGCTCCTGCCGGGTTTCACCAATGCCAATAAGAATACCCGTGGTCATGGGTACCTTGGCCCGACCCGCGTCAGCCAGTGCTTTTAGGCGAACCCCTGGCTCCTTATCGGGCGAGCCAAAATGGGCGTTACCCTTTTGGCACAATCGGGGCGAGACGCTTTCAAGCATCAAGCCCATGGAGGCAGAGACGGGTCGCAGCATTTTGTAATCATCAAGGCTCATGCAACCGGCATTGATATGGGGCAATAACCCTGTCTCTTGCAGCACCCGACCGGCAATATGGGCGACGTACTCCAGAGTGGAGTTGAAGCCCATTTTCTCTAGGGCTTGCCTGGCCACCCGATAGCGCCGCTCCGGCTTCTCGCCCAATGTCAACAACACCTCTTTGCAGCCCATTTTTTTGCCTCGATGCGCAATAGCCAAGACGGCTTCAGGACTCATATACGGAGAATCCACATGCCCGGGTGTGGTGGCGAATGTGCAATAGTGGCACACATCTCGGCACAATCGCGTCAAAGGAATAAACACCTTTCGAGAATAGGTGATCACATTGCCAAAATGCTGGTCACGAAGATCGGCTGCCATTGCCTTAAGTTGCGCTAAAGAATCCCGCTCAATCTCCTGCAGCGTCGTTCCTCCATGAACAGCGGCATACAGCAAACAATAGGTGTGACTGGCAAAAGCGTTATCCCTATTAGACATATCCTCGAAGAACGCATCCACATCTTCCAGATAATCCATATCACGGCTGATGCCATTTATCTGAGCGATGGCAGGGTCAATACCCAGTTCTCTGCACTGCTGAAGGTGTTTCTGAAAACTGGCCACACCGAACTGAGGTGTAAATCCAGTATCGGTATCCAATATGAGTAGATTCGTGCCCTTTTCGTCATAGGAAGGTATGCCCCCCAGACGGTGCAAGTCCAGCTCCCGAAGCGCTTGCTCAAGATCATTCCTGGTGAGCAAAGGAATATCGGCGGGCAAGATGACTACACGTTTGACACCGTCCTCAGAAAGGGTCTGCAATCCCTCTGCAATTGCGCCATTCATATCGCAACCAGGAGGCTCAGGGATAACCCTGACATTGGGTAGGGATTGCGATATGCTCGTTTCTGAAGTCACCACAGCCACACCGGCAATATCTGAAACTCCGGACACCGACTCCACCACATCCATCAGCATCGCCCGCGCCAAAGCCTCTGCGGATACACCATACTTCTGGTGCAAACCCTGCCTTAGCCGTTTCTTGGCCTCAGTGAACCGCTTAACAGGGATCAACGCCCAGGGACTCTCTGCTGATATCGACATAACCGTGTATCTCTTGCGATTTGACAGACAATAGTACGGTCGGGTGCTCCCAAATTTGAATTGAATTTGACGCAAAACGGGCTTGACCAAGAATCAATTCCGAAGGCGATCGACAATCGGTAAATTCATACCAAAGCAATCGCGTATCACTCAATTAAACAGGAAAAGCAGCGGCTATGGCACACAAAAGAAAATCCCAACTCGGCATTACCATGCCTGGCATCAACCAACCCATGCACAAATTCCCGGAGTTGGCTTCCCTGGCAGACCAGGCAGGTTTTGATTCCGTCTGGGGTTATGAGTTTTACCGCAATGCCTTTGTAATGCACGCACTCGCGGCGACGCAAACCAAGAACATCAAATTGTGCACCGGCCTGGCCACCGCAGCGCAGCGCACCCCCTTTGAGATGGCAAATGCCGCCGCTGATGTAGACGAGTTATCCGATGGTCGCATGCTGATTGCCACCAGTATTGGCGGGCCCGCTTTTGCTGAGCACTTCAATGGTGTCGACATCGACCGGCCAGCCGCCCGAATGAAAGAGTATATTCAGGTGTTGCGTCTTTATTGGGATCACATGCATACCGGTGAGGCCAAAGAATTTCAAGGCGAGTTTTATCGTTTTAGCACACCACCCTTTAACCCGTTTGGTGGCCGCACCCTGACCCGCCCCCGCATCCCGGTCTATCTCGGTGCAGTGCGTCCGGCAATGCTGCGCTTGGCGGGCCGCAGCTGCGATGGCGTTTTGGCCTGGTTACTACCGCCAGAACACGTACGTGACATTATTATCCCTCAGGTAGACGAAGCTGCTGAGAAAGCCGGTCGCGACCCCAGCGACGTTGATATCGCCTCCTACGTGATTTGCAGCATCTCGGAGGATCGAGAAGAGGCCATGCGACGAGCCAGAATCCAGGTCGGCTGCTATGTTGCCTACCCCACCGCCGCAGAGATCTGCGAACAACATGGTCTCGGTGATGATCAACGTAAGGTCGCTGAGGCCCTGTTCCAAGGCGGTCCCGCCGCTCTGGCCGATGTTACTTCAGATGCCCTGGTTAAGAAATTCTCCATCAGCGGCACCCCCGAAGAAGCCAAAGCGCAGATTGACGAGTACCAAGAGGCCATTCCTCACCTGATTCTGCACACGCCCTATGTGCCTCCCCTGAGTGCAGCAGAGAGTGAAGACGCTTTCAAGAATATCGTTACCACCTTTGCCAGATAATAACCACACAGAATTGATCAATAGCATCTGATTTGCTCTAATAGTTGTATCACCTTAGTGACATCGGTTAGTGCAAGTCAGATGCTGGATCGCCTCTCAAGAACAGATTTAAATCTGCTGGTAGCCTTTCAGGTTCTCCTGGAAGAGAAAAATGCCGCCCGTGCCGCCAAGCGACTGTTTATTACACCGTCGGCCATGAGCCGTACCCTAAGCCGGTTGCGGCAGGTCTTTGACGACGAGCTGTTTATCCGCCAACCGCAAGGGTTGAAGCCCACTCCAAAAGCTGAATCGCTGGCTCTTCCTATTGAGCAAGCATTGCATATTCTACAAGGCGTTATCAGCCCGGAACCGTTTGAGCCGGCTAACGCGATTGGTGAAATACACTTGGGCATACCCGAACCGATTTCGGTCTTTATGGTTCCCGAACTCGTACAACGCGTTAAACAGGACGCTCCTCAACTGATCTTGAAGTCGCACCCGGTCATCGACGATTATTGCGACAAGCTCGAAGCAGGCAGCCTGGACTTTGTCATCTATCAACAGGAGAAAAAGACTGAGTTTAACTCTCAACTGATCGGCAGTTTTGATCTGGCCTGCCTGATGCGAAAAGGTCATCCTTACGAGAACAAGACATCGATTCCTGGTGAGTTGTTTTTCGATTCAGATCATATTCTCTACACCATACCGTTGATCTACGAAGAAAAGCTGGTCGACTTTGTCAATCAATCGCTACATCATGATGACAATAGGCATTGCCTTATGGAAACAACGCAATTACTCACGGCAATAGAATTAGTTATCAATAGCGATGCCTTGCTTTTACTTCCACCCGGAACCAAAGATCTCGCAGTATGCCGCAACCAACTGGTTGAAAAACCCATAGTCGACATGCCCATCAACAATGCTGTCAAAAATCTGTATCTGACCCAACACCAGCGTAGTTTGAACTCTCCGTTGCATTTGTGGCTGGCCGTACAGATTGCTGATACTGTAGGTGAGCGTTTTCCCATAAACCTCAACAGCGCATAATACAGAACCTATTTCTTACCTGAGCGTATCCGCTGCCACTTCTGCAATCTTTTCGGTAAACCATTGGTGCAGAGGGAGGTTAAGTGTTCGGAGATGTTGTGTAAGGTACATGTCAATGGTTTCGGCCTCTGGAGGAATATTTTTTATCGGTTTGGCTGTGAGCTTGTCGCCGCATGCGACCAGATCAAGCATTCCGATCGATCCCAGCATGACAGCTTCCGAATTCAGCAAGACCTCAATCCCCAGGAGAAGCTGCGTGGTTTCCAGTGCACAATGATTTTGAGCCTCCTGAACTTCCGCGTCCTTCATATAGCTAGACCAGGTTTCAATACCCACATTGGGCAGAGAGTATATAACTTTTCTTATGGTACGGAGTTCATTCCAATCTATGTACTCCTTATCGCTCAGAGGGTGGTTCTTTCTCATGATACAGAAAGGTTTCAGAGAGCCGACTTTATTGCTCACCAACTCTGGACCCGTTTCAAGCTGATACAAATAAAAATCCAATAGTCCGCTTTGCAAGGACTCCCGATAGTCCCCAACCAGGTTGTGCGAGGCCAGGATTACATTGGGAGCTTGTTGTTCCAGAATTTGTAGAAGCGCGGGAACAACGCATATGCTCGTGGGTTCCGTAATCCCCAGATGAATGACACCTCTGGCGGAGGCTGGGTCAAATGGCGTCGGGTGAACCATGCCATACACGGTTTTCAGCGTTTCTTGCAGCGGTCTGGCAAGCTGCTCTGCTTTGGGAGTCGGTTTGAGACCAAAACCTTGTCGAGTAAACAACTCATCGTCGAAAACCTGACGGAGCCGGTTGAGTGTCTTGCTCATTGCTGACTGAGTGATAAACATCCGTTCAGCGGCTTTAGTTGTATTCCGCTCCTCCAGCAACACCTGAAGGGCAATGAGTAAGTTCAGATCAATACGAGATAATTGGTCGTACATATTAGTTCTGCCTAAAGCGAAGATCGGGCGACATTGGGGGGATAGTTGTGCTCATAAGCACAAGAATAGGAGTTTGGAATACTGTTATCAATCATCAACCTTGTTAATTGACCTACGAGGGGCAGATTGCCGGTCACCATTTGTTTACCGTGCGATCTAGTCCTGTCAGGAATGCATCATAAGAGCAAGAATCATTATTTGCGCTCTAAGATCAGTACTATCATGAAATATAGTAACCAAGCTTACTTTATTGGTGCGATAGACACCCTCTCTGGAAACTAAACTCTCTATTAAGAGCCATAACTACCGTAGCTATTATAATTAGGTTATATAACGAGGAGCTAATATGAACTATTCTTATAAAGAAGTCGCGCAATCTCTAACATCAATTGGAATCAGGCCACTATTGCCTATTCCACTCATGGTTGCAGCCTCACTTCAATCTTCGCTAGTACAATCAGATACATTCACTCTGGAAGAGATAATAGTTACGGCCCAAAAGCGAGTGCAGAGTTTGCAGGATGTTCCGGTTGCTGTGTCAGCATTGAGCGGAGATGAGCTATTCAGTGGGGGCGTAAGTACTACCATTGAGCTAGAGAAAGTGGTTCCTAATCTAGCTATCAATAACAACGGGGCATTCACAGCGATCTACTTGAGGGGAGTTGGCACCCAGCTAGCTAACGCGGGACTGGAAAGCAGCGCTCCAGTCTACCTGGATGATAGCTACATGCCGCGTGCCTACGGGGGACTATTTGGCTTTGGAGACGTAGAACGAATTGAAGTACTCAAAGGGCCGCAGGGCATCCTCTTTGGACGCAACGCCACGGCTGGCGCCATTCGGGCTATCACTGCTGATCCAGCGGATGAGTTTGAAGCGCGAGTATCCTTGATCGCCGGCGACTACGACACCCGTGGCATTGAGGGTATGGTGAACTTGGCTCTTACAGACACTGCAGCATTGCGCCTGACCGCCCGCAAAGTGGAACAGGATGGCTATATCGATAACAAAACGCCAGGTACAAGTGTGTCAGAGTTTGGTGGCAAAGACGAAGAGGCATTCACAGCCAAACTATTGCTGACCCCCTCAGAAGAGTTCAGCATTAAAGTATCCACCGATTATACCGAAGTAAACGGCTCTGTAGGCTCTGGCCATCGTGCGCTCTTTGATGCGCCTTCACAGTTGGGAACGGCGTTGGGTGGTTGTAGTCCTTCAGATTTTTACGAGGTGTGCAGTAATGGCAATGGTTCTGTTCCGACAGCAGATGACGGCGTCATCAAAGCCTATGGCGGTGCAATTCGCGTCGATTACGAGTTAAGCAATGCAACCTTTTCAAGCATTACATCGGCGCGGATGCAAAGAGACAAATCCTATGCAGATGCGGACGCTACTGGCGCGACCTTGCTGGGTGTTTCCGGTGAAGGGCAAACGGATCAATACACTCAGGAGTTTCAGTTAGTCTCCAGCAGTGATAGCAATTTGCAGTATGTCGTCGGTTTGTACTTGCTCAAAGAAGAGTCTGATTTTGCATTTGCACTACACGGTGATTTGATCGATGCACAATTACAACAACAATTTGGGTTGCCGGCTCTGGTGCCTAACAGTGCATTCGGCGCCCATGGCGAAGTTGAAGTAGAGTCGTTTGCACCCTATATACAACTTGACTACGAAATCTCAGAAGCGTGGTCTGCCACTTTGGGGGCTCGCTATACCAATGAGAAGAAAGATCTACTGAGTAACACGCTCTACCCTGGCGCGGGGGCATTGGCGTCTGACGGATTTTGGGGCAATACCGTTGGTATTGTAGTTGACCCGGGCCAGGATATGGATTTCGAGGAATTTACTCCATTGGTCACTTTGACCTACCGACCCGATCAAGACTGGATGCTGTACGGTACATACTCACGTGGCTTTAAAAGCGGTGGATTTAATCTTCCCGGCTTTGGAGTAATCGATCAGGTAGACTCCGAAATTCTGGATATGTTGGAGTTTGGATGGAAATTCCAAGGATCAACCGTGCGCTTTAACGGCGCATTGTTTCACTACGACTACCAGGATTTACAGATTCAAACTTCGGACCCCGAAACCTTATCGACCAACGTACGGAACGCTGCCACGGCGACAGTAACAGGCTTGGAGATGGATCTGACCTGGGCCGCTACGGCGAATCTTGAGTTAGGAGCCGGTGTTGGCCTACTCGACAGCGAGTACGATGACTTCCCAGACAGTCTGGGTTATATCCCTTGTACTGACTTGGCTGCTGCAGAACAGCCGGCTACCTGTACACCATTTGGTCCTGGATTGGTAGTTGGTGTTGCGGAGCTGTCTGAAGACGCATCAGGCAATGATTTGGCCAATGCGCCAGAAGTAACTGCCTACATACGTGGGCAATACTCCATGGATCTTGAAAAGATTGGCACATTGGCATTCAGCAGTGTGATCAGTTACCGTTCGAAGACCTTTTACGATTCATCGAATCGTTTTGAAGATCCCAGTCGAACTCTGGTAGGGGTGCAGGCGTCTTGGACGTCCGTTGATGAAATGTACCAAGTGACTGCGTCGGTTGATAACCTCACTGATGAAGAATACAATTTGGTTGTATTCCCGCAGGGAACCGGTGGTTGGCAGATTCCAGCAATGCCGCGTCAGGTTACAGTGCAATTCACTGCAAATTTCTAACTCCTTTAGGTTTCCCTGCTAAAGAGCCTCTAAACCGGAGGCTCATCTATCCTTCGTGTTCCAAACCCGTCATTGCCGACGGGTTTTACAATCATAGGAATATAGACTTGAATATCGGAGATGTTCACCCCGAGTTGCGCTCCGCCTACGCTCGTATGCCTTCATTACCGTTTCAAGGACGTGCTTTTCTGTATGGAATACGTTTCATGTCCTGGTTCCTGTTGCGAAGGAAGGCCGTTAAGGACGTCGAGATTTCCGTGCACCCCATCGATGACTGTTCCGTGCACCTTTATCGTCCGAAAGCACCTCGCTCCAGATCGGCATGGCTCTGGATTACTGTTGGGAACAACAGTTCCTGAAGCATCCATTTCCAAAGGCTTTAATCATCAAGTCCACGACTTCTTAGCTAAGCACTTACTACTTGGACAATACACACATTCATGAGCACTTTTAAAATGATTATGAGGCCCAGTACCTAGCATTCAAAATCATTATTAATCTAGAGCGTCAGCACCTAATATTGAACAATACCGAGTTACCTACGAAAGTTATCATGCATCAGTTACAAAATAAATTTGACCTATCGGGAAAGACAGCTTTTGTAACCGGCGGTGGTACAGGTATAGGTTTTAGTATTTCAAAGGCCCTGGCTGAGTCCGGTGCCGCCGTTATGATCGCATCGCGCCGTGAGGAAATTCTACAACAAGCTGTCAAACAACTGGCGGAAGACTATCCAGGTGGCCTAATCCAGTATACCGTAATGGACCTCTCAGATAGAAACAGTGTTTTGAGCGCTGCCAGTAATGCAGTAGAGAAACTTGGTGGTATTGACATCTTCGTTGGTAATGCTGCGATGGATGGGCTAGAACCCATAGATAAGGTTCAAGACGAGACGATTGAAGCGGCCAAAAAATCAATACAAGAGCAACACGGTAGCGACAGCGTCTTAGCTATTGTGAGCGGCTTTACCAGTATGATACCCGTAGGACGTCTCGGTGAGTGTCATGATGTCGAGGGTATGATTCAATTGTTGGCAAGCGATGCTGGAAGTTACATTACAGGCAGCGAAGTTAATATTGATGGCGGGATGCGCATTATGATTCGCCCCAACACGCAAAGTCCGTAGAAGGCAATACGACTTTCACCATAGACCTCTCACCAGAATGAACATCAATGGAGTAAAGTAATGAGTTATAAAGTAATTCAGTGGGCGCCCGGTTATGTGGGCAATGCAGCAATGAAATATGTGATTCAGCACCCAATGATGGAACTAGTGGGTGTCAAATGCTTTGGCGATTCAAAAGCTGCAAAGGATGCCGGTGAAATCTGTGGATTGGACCCCATAGGTGTGTATGCGACCAAGAGCGAAGAAGAACTGCTGGATCTTGATGCTGACTGTGTCATTTTCACTTGCGGCGAAACCACTATGCTGCAACCTTACCCGGGCACTATGGGCTATGAGTTCTTAGAAACCATTTGCCGGCTTTTAGAGAGTGGAAAAAACGTTGTAGCGACCACCCCAATGCACATGCTTTATCCAAAACATATGGGTAACGAAGGCCAGAAGCTGGTGGATATGCTGAACCTTGCCTGTGAGAGAGGTAACAGTACGGTGCTCTTTACCGGTTATGAACCTGGGTTTATGGGGGATGCCATGGCGGCCCTGATTTCCAGCATTTCAATGGACATTACGGAGTTCCGAACTTACGAGCTGGTAGAATGGAGTAACTACGACAAGGTTGATAGCTTGAAGGCTCTTGGAGTCGGTGTACCCCCTGGAGGGGAAATGCGTCCCATGGTACTCGAAGCTTTTAGAAACGTCTGGGCAACCAGCATCTACGAGTTGGCAGATATGATTAACATCGAGTTAGATGAGCTGCGTGTATGGGACAGGCCCCAGTTGGCAGAAGATACCTTTACTACTGCGGGAGGTGTAGTGATTGAAAAAGGTACTGTAGCGGTAAACCACTGGGCGGTTGAGGGCATGAAGGATGGTGTTCCACGCATTGCTATTGAGCATTGCAACCGAATGCGTTCCGATCTTGCCCCCGAACTCCCATCACTGCTGCCTGGTGGTGGATATCGTGTAGAAATCCAGAGTAATCAATTGCCACTGACCGTAGACATTCACTCTGGTCGCTGTGGCACACCTATGCCCACAGTAGATAGTTTCGATGCCGCTATGTACGGGGCGGCAGCGCGGGCTGTTAACAGTATTGAGGCAGTGTGTAAGGCCAGCCCTGGTTTTAAAACCAAGGGGGACCTGCCGCCTATCACGGGCCGTAATGCTATGTGGTTATAAATTCTTTTCGGATCATTTGACAGAAGTAAGGTGCGTGTGAAAAATTTCGATTATTTGGTGGTTGGCGGTGGTCACAATGGTCTTGTAGCAGCCTGCTATCTAGCGCGTTCCGGACATTCCGTGCAGGTACTTGAGAAACGCCAGGTAGCAGGTGGAGCATCTATCTCTCAACCCCTTGTCAGCGTGGCGCCAGAGTATACTTTGAGTCCTGGAGCGATTGACGCTGTTTTTATCAGACAGACATCTATTATCGAAGAGCTGCGGTTAGCTCGTTTTGGATTCTCACTGATCGATGTCGACCCCGGTTATGGGTGGGTTAATGAAGATGGGGATAGCTTAATGCTATTCCAGTCAGTCAAACAGACTGCTGAAGACATCAAATACTACTCTAAAAAAGATGCTTCCCAGTATCTGGAGCTTGCTGAAGTATTTCAGCTTATTCTAGAAATTCAATCCGATTTTATGTCGAGACCGCTGAGTCAAAGTGGATGGTGTGATCTGGTCAGAGCTGCCTGGAAGCTTGTGGCCGATAAGAGTCTTCGCAGGACGCTAGGAAGGCTTCTTTCTGTTAGCGCCTATGAGGCAATCGCTGAGACTTTTGAATCTGAGCCTCTCAGAGGTTTGTACGCCTATTGGTGTGCAATAGCCTGCCCGCCGGATGCCGAAAACTCCGGTGTCTTCTTGGCCTCTTTTTCCCAGATACATCAGCTGGGTTGTAGCAGGCCTCGCGGGGGAATGTCTTCGCTGATTAATGCGTTAAGCAACTGCTTGATGGAGTTGGGTGGAGAGATACGTACATCGGCTTCAGTAAAGAATATTGTTGTTGAAAACAGCCAGGCTAGAGGCGTAGTGCTAAACTCAGGTGAAGTGATAAACGCGCGTCTCGGTGTGATTGGCGCTTGTGCACCGCAGATTACGCTGGGGCAGCTACTTCAAGATAACGACCGTCCCCAAAATGTACGAGAACAATTGCCGTTTATACCCGCCAATGCAAGCAATATGGGGCCTTTCAAAATCGATATGGCCATTGATGGTCCATTATTGTTTGAAAGGGCCAGTCAGAAAAGGGGGCAACGAGATGGTGTTGATATTAATGGTGCCAGTTTGATGACAGGCACATTGGATGAACACGTCGATCATACGAGTCAAGTAAGACTGGGAAGACTGGGAAAAAAGCCACCCATTTGGATGACGGTTCTCTCCCATAACGATAAAACCTTGGCGCCTGAGGGCAAATCTACGGCTTATCTCTACACCAGTATTCCGGTAAAGACTGATATGTCTGAAGAAGAGTTAAGTCACCGTTGTAGTAATTTTCTAGTCGAGAGTTCCAAACAGTATCTTGTTGGACTCGGAGCTGAGTTGGGACGTAATACCCTGACACCGTTGGCATTCAATGACGAATTCTCTTTGCCCAATGGCTGCATATACCATGTCGACATGTTGCCCACCAGATTGGGTCCTTTGCGACCTGCGCGTGGATTGGGAGGGGGCAGTACGGAGATAAAAAGCTTGTACCTCGGCGGAGCTGGGAGCCATCCTGGTGGTGGTGTCTATGGATTGCCGGGTAAGTTTGCGGCTCAAGAGGCTTTAATTTCAAAGGGCTAGTAGATTAGATACTCACTGCCTCCCCATTTTGCTCGTTTTTTACAAACAAGTCCTTCCAGGAAATCCGTAAGTGAAAAAACTTCAGTGTTTTCGTGTGGTTATCTCCATCACTATAGAGCTTAGTAACTAAGCGACAAAATATTTTCCTGAAGAATCAGAGATCTTTGAGGTGACATGATGACTGCTAGCAGAATAGTCCACGAGAGATTCCAGTTGATCAGCTGCTGGTGTGGATTGGGGTTCTTTGTATTGTTCTTTTTTGGCTTGCTGCCCATGATGGGATTCTTCCCACCCCCATCACCGATGATGTCTGGAGAAGAGCTGCTTGCAAAGTATACGGAAAACATACTTCTGATTAAAGTCGGTATTATTGTCTGCATTATCGGTTCCTCACTGCTAATCCCGTGGTCTGTAATGATTGCGTTCCAAGTCTCCCGAATGGAAGCAGGACGACTACCATTCATGACTGTACTCTCTTTGTCTGCAGGCATGATTAATGCTCTGTTGTTTATACTTCCTTTTATCTTTTGGTCCGGTGCATTCTATCGCGCAGATCGCGATCCGGAGTTGATAAGGCTCCTCAACGATGTGACGTGGCTGGAGTTTGTAATGATTGTTCCACCCTATGCACTCCAAATGTTCGCTATTGCTTACGCCGGATTGACCTCTACGGCCAAGCGTGAGGTTATTCCCCGGTGGTTCTGTTACTTTAATATCTGGGTGGCTTTGCTGACATTCCCCGGCATGCTGGCAATTATTTTTTTCGAAGGGCCCTTTGCCTGGAATGGTATTTTGGCGTTCTATTTGCCAGTATCAGTTTTCATACTGTACTTCCCTTGCTCATTTTGGGTATTCTACCGGGCAGTCAAGACCCATAAGTTGGATGTAGAAAACAGTAATCCATCTGGTGTGGAGAACACTTTGAGGACGGTGCTTTCATAGCGAAGCTGGATTTTTCAGCGTTGCATTGGAGCTACTAATCTTGGCCCTCTTTATCTAACAAGAATGCTAGAGGGTCTTGATTGTCATTGGTTATCATCAGCGTTATCTTCGACAGAACGATCCAAGTGTTTTCTGTAATTCGTAAGGGTAGAGCCTGTCCACGATTTGAAAGCACGTCGAAATGCATTGGCATCACTGTAGCCCAGCAGTATGGCTATGTCATCGATACGTAGTTGTCTTGACCTGAGGTATGCTGTCGTTAATTCTAGACGAAATTTTTGAGTTAGGGACTTATAGTTGGTGCCTTCTTCGAGCAAGCGTCTGCGTAATGTCCGAGGAGCTAATTGTAAGTGTTCAGCAGCTTGCTCAAATGCGGGGATGGCGCCAGGATTACTTAAGAACAACTTCCTCAGCTTAGACACCAAGAGATCTCGATAGCCGGTTGTGCGGAGTATATGCCTGCAATGCTGATTGGCTATGCGATGTAGCTGCTCGTCATTTCTGGGCAAAGGGAATGATAATGCAGGTGAGCGAATCACCACTGCACATCGGCGTGCATTAAAATAAATAGGGCACTCAAAGTAATTCTTGTACTTTTCTGCATGCAGTGGCGCCGGGTAGCTCAGGTAGACCTCTTTGATAGACAGTGGTTCTCCTGTAAGTGCCTTGACTATGTTACGTCCGGCAACGGTCATTTCCTCAACGCAAAAATTAAAGATAAAGCCGCTCTGAATGGCCGAAGAATAGACGATCGTCCACTGCTCTTCCTCGGGCTCCAGTTTGATGTTGATTAGCATACCAGTAAGGTTGCTAAAGGTAACCCAATGCTGAGCGGCTGCTTGCAGTGTGCCGGAGGAAACCATAGCGTGTGCAATAATTCCAAAATCCGCCAAATTGACCCGGTTGCCTACATCAAGGCCTATACCTTGATCCTCGGTCAGTCGAATCATGTTCTCTACGACTATCTGACACTGACTCAAATCTACCAGATAGTCCGCGTCATCAAGCCGCTCTTGGTTAATACCACTACCTAGCAATGCGGCTTCAGGGGTAATGCCCCGTTCTTGCATTACTGACAAATAGTAACGGATTTTAACAGGATGAAACATCGCTGAGTTCCTCTAGCCCATCCCTCAATATGAGTGGCCTCAAGTGTATGCATTTGTGGTTGTAATGGCTAGCGCTTTATTCTTGATGTTGACGTAGAGTGCATTCTCTAGATTCAATTTGTTATGGTATGAGGTACTAACATGCTCTCGGTGGCGATAACCAAGAAAACTCAGATTGCTTGCGTCTGGGCCGGTGTTGCATTTTTTGTGTTGACTTTAATCGGACTAGGCCTGTTGGCTAATTATATTCCACCTCCGTCGCCTTCGTTAAGTGCGATTGAGGTTAAGGCTTTATTCGAAAATAATTTGTTTTTGTTGCGAGTTGGCATGGTGTTATTGATGTTTGCTGCGGCGATGTATCTCCCGTTTACTGCTGTGACAGCTGTAACCATCGCGCGGGTAGAAGGTGGCGTAGGTGTGATGACTATCACCCAAGTATTAGCTGGATTTACTAATATGATTCTCTTCTTCTATCCGCCTCTGTGGTGGTTGACCGCTGCTTTCCGGATGGACCGAAGTCCCGAACTTATTTTATTGCTGAACGACGCTGCGTGGTTGCAATATATGGGAGCTCTTGCACCGTTTCTATTTATTCAAGCAACCCTGGCTTGGGCAGCTTTCGTTGACAAGCGGCCTAACCCCATATTTCCCCGCTGGTTCGGCTACCTAAATCTGTGGGTTATCGTGCTTTTCCTGCCGGGACAACTCTTATTTTTCTTTCATGACGGGCCTTTCGCCTGGAATGGCATATTCGGATGGTGGATTCCGCTGTTCAACTTCTTTGGCTGGTGTTCTTTCTTGATCTACTTTGTCCGACGCTCAGTGTTGAGCGATAGTCGACAAGCGATAAATAGTGGGATAAATCCGGCGACGGCAGTGGGAGGATAGTTGTGATTGAAATACTACGGTTGACCTTTCCCTGTTGACTGCGTGATTTGTGACGATCATTGCGATCGTCACTCTCCATTGGGCGACCAATGAATTGAATAGTGATTATTAATAGTAACTTTCGGGAACGTTAAGCTTCTCAATCGGTGTCGTCTGACAGTGGCTGTATCATAGCGTAAGGTATAAGTTGTATTGTAGACCTTATTGATCAGTTAAATTATGTGATCTAAAATCTGTACAACACTTTCTTCCATGGATTCCGAAGCTTCAGCACGTTCAAAGTCCGTTATTACTTTCCACTGTTCAGCAATAGTATCAATTTTCCACTCAGCAGGCGGTAGCGCCGCACCCTCACTGCGTTGAAACCGCACCTTGCTGAACCAGCCACCGGCGGCTTCAAACAGTGATCCGTTTTCCTGGCAGGAAGCGTGACACAAATACGCTACCAGAGGCGCAATGGCAGCCGTAGGAAACGCTCGCTGCATTGATTCGTCCAAAACATCGGCATTCATCCGGGTTATGCCGATGGGGGCGACACAGTTGCAGTGAATATTATTGCGCGCACCTTCCACCGCCAGTGTTTTGGCCAAACCCACCATTCCAAGCTTGGCAGCGCTGTAATTAGCCTGTCCAAAGTTGCCGTAAAGCCCTGCGGCGGAGCTGATAAACAGCAGACGACCAAAGCCCTGTGACTTCATTAGTGGCCAGGCCGCATGACTTAACCGATAGGCCGCCTCAAGATGCACGGACTGTACCGCTTGCCATTCTTCCAAGGTCGACTTGACAAACGAAGCATCGCGAACAAAGCCAGCGTTGTGCACAACCGCATCCAGGCGACCGAATTGCAGATGGCAATAGTCAATAATCGCTTCAGCATCACTGACAGGCGCATCAAACACTTCTGCCTTGCCGCCTTGGGCTTCGATCAATTTTTTGGTTACCACCGAGGCGGGTGACTCTGACTGCTCGTCATCGGGCGCGCCGGTGCTGTTAATTACCACGGTTGCCCCCAGGGAGGCAAAATAGAGGCTGAAAGCTCGACCGAGACCGCGACTGCCACCCGTGACCAGAACGACTTTGTCATCAAAGCGGAGTTTGGATTTTGATGTTTCACCTCTGCTGTGCATATCTACCTCCCATCTGTAGGGTGGATTAGCCAAAGGCGTAATCCACCAATGGCCCTTGAAGGTGCCACCTTACGGTGGATTACGGCTTCGCCTAATCCACCCTACGCGGCAACCTGGCAACGTAACGTTGACTAGGCAGCGTTGCCATTGCGTTGCGCAGGGCATAGCCGATTAAGCCTTAATTGCAGTCGCCTGTAAGCGTTCAGAGTGCTCTTCCGCCATCAGTCTTTTCACACCTTTCAACAACAGCGGAAACAACACCAACAACCAGACCAGAAAAAACGCCACCGGTGTCCAGAAACCCAGGACCCCGTTCCAGGCAAAGGCGCCTTCCTTCATAAAGGTGGCAAAACCACCCCCCGTACCCGCCAGGGCAACACAGAAGGTAAAGTAACAAAACCAGCGAGGCAAAAACGGTTGCTCCGATTTATCTCCCAAGAACACCACGGCCATAGCGATCAACTGAATCAAATACTCGGGATAGGCCATCACAAACACCAGCCAGCCGGCATCGTTCAGCAGCTGCACCAGAGCGGGGTCCAGCTCCGGTCGAAACGCCGCAATGGTCCAGATAAGACTACACACCATAAAAAACGTACAAAGAATCAGAGCGCCGCCGAACTGTAACCATGCGAGTACCGGATAGCGCCCTTCGATTCTGGCCATATGGACAGTGACTACTGCAGTCCATGGCAAGAACAACGCGGAAAAAACCAGACACAGTAATTGCCCCAGACGAATGCTGGTACGATCTTGTTCAAAAAACGCAGCCACTTCCGGCGCAGATAACATTGGGGACGGTGGTGGTACAAAGCCACTGATGCCGATAAAGGCGATCAGGTAGAGGACGATAAAAGCCGGTATGCTCCAGATGCAAACCAGTTGGGTTTTCAGATTCATCTTTCGCTCCGGTAATTTTATTATTCGTTATTTCTGTTCCGTCACGCAGTACAAATAAATTGCCCACGGTGGATTACGCCTTCGGCTAATCCACCCTACGCAACGTCAACCAGGATTCTTCCTTCCACAACCGACACCGGAAATGTCTTGACCGGTGCCAGACGCCCGATTGCCGGCTGGCCATCCTGCAAACGGAACTTTGCCCCATGACTGGGGCAGCGAATCACATCGGACACCACCACGCCCCCTTGCAACGGCAGGTTGGCGTGTGGGCAGCGGTTTTCGATGGCGTAGACACCGGAATCGGTTCGACAAATCAGCAGCCGCAGGCTCGACACCGCCACACAGCGCTGATCACCAACACCGAGTTCTTCTAACGCCAGTACGTCCGCCTGCACGGTAAGTTCCTCTATCTACTTGCCGCAAATTTGTGCTTCAAGAAATTCATGCATAAGCGCGATACGCTGTTCCTGATAACGTCCCAGCACCAGATCCGAGCGTTCCTTGGCCGCTGAACGCATGCCTTTTTGAATAATCGGCAGGTTGGACATGTCCTGGTCAAACACATGAGCAATACGGCCCCACTGAGGAAGGCTTTCGAAGAACTCGTCAAAATCCAGCTCGGTCATGGGTGCCGCTGGTGGACGCTGGTTTTCATCGGCCACCGGCGCCAGCAGACGCACCACAAACAAGGACTCATTGGGGTCATCGCCCAGAGGCAGGAACTGATACATCAGCGGCAGGCCTTCACCGAGCCAGGCGCCAAAATTGGGGAACATATCGTACTGAGTGGCGTCCAGCATTTCGGAATCCGACACCTCGGAAAGATCGACCCCCAACATGGCCTTCATGGTTTCGCGACGCCACTCCGCTACGTGCTTGCGGCCAAAATCCGGAATTTTATCGAAGTCTGGCAATGTGTCTTCGGCCGCTGGACCAAGCGCGTTGGCAAAGGATTTGGCCGCTTCGATGGCCGCCTCACGCGCGGTCACGGCGTCGTTCAAACCCGGTGATGGCACCGCCGCCGGTGTAATCAGGCGCCCGGTTTTGGTCACACCGTTGTCGAAAATATCGTACTTGGTGTTGGCGTCGCCGTTAAAGTCCACCGCATCAAAGTGGGTTTCCGCCACATGATAGGCTTCCAGAAATGCGGCCCAGACATTTTTCCAATTGGCCCTGATCTTCTTCGCGGTTTTAACCAGGGTAAAGCGCTTGCCCATGTCAAAGTGCTCAAAGTGTTCTTTCAGCACCCCCAACGAATCTTCCAGTGGCGCCGCATCCTGGTCGGGATTGATAAACAGGCAGCCACCCCAGCTGGCAATCTGTGCTTCCGGCAGACGGAAGGTCTCGTCTACCTGTGGGAAGTCCCACTGGCCCGGAATCTCCTTGACTGAACCATCCACGTGCCATTGCCAGCCGTGGAAAGGGCAACGGATTTCGTCGCCGCCGGAGTGAGCACTGCACAAACGGGTACCTCGGTGCAAGCAGGCGTTGTACAGTGCCTTGAATTCGTTTTCGCCACTGCGAATGATAATAAAAGACAGGGGGCCAACATCATATACGTAGCGATCACCGACATTGGGGATGTCTTCTTCGCGACAGGCAAACTGCCAGCACTTCTTCCAGACGTGCTCCATTTCCTGTTCCGCGTAGTCCTTGTCGTAATAGGTGCTGAATGGAATCTTGGCCGGCGCGGGCCGATAATTGCCCTCCTGCTGCAAAGCATAGGACAGGGGTCGACTGTCGCTCGCCAACAAGTCCTTAACCAGGGGACTCTCTTTAGTGCCGTAACCTTCGATTAAACCTTCGCTATTGTCTCCCATGTCGTACCTTCTCCAAGCCATAAAAAATACCAATCGGTTAGAAATACTCTACACTTAGTTCGCTAGCGTATCAATAGTCAAGTATCGCAATCGGGGGAATAATGAGGACTAAGAAAGTCCTCTTTGGAGGCGCTGGGTTATATGGCTCAGATATAACCCAGGTAGAGCAACAGGATCGCAGTGCAGACCACGACAACCCAGACTTCGAATATGGCCCGCAAAGGGATGGGCGCGGTGCCCACTTCCATAAAGTGCATTATCACCAGATGCACCTTAAAAAAGGCCAGCAACATCAGCGCCACGGTGACCCACTGAAAGGCCGCCTGGGGATCGGGTGCGATACCGTCGGCCAGGCCCCAGGAGAGTCCGGTCAATACCGCCAGCAGCAACCAGACGTAGGTGATGGGAGTATGAATCAATGCCTTCATTGCGTTATTTCACCAAATAAATTAACGGAAACAAAACGATCCATAGCAAATCCACCATATGCCAGTAGGCCGCACCGCCCTCAAAGGTCTGAATATCCCGCTGAGTGTAACCACCCGCCGGAGCACCGGCGCGGGCCTTAAACCAGAGGAAAATCAACACCCCCAGGCCAATCAGCAGGTGCAGAAAGTGCACCCCGGTAAACACGTAGTAGTACATGTAGAAGTCATTGGTGGTCAGCACCAGACCAGCCCTGATTTTCTCGCCATACTCGACGAATTTGACGATCACGAATCCCACGCCGCAGGCCCCGGCCAGGGCAATCAATCGAGCCGCGTGCGTTGGCCAATTATGACGCACGCTGCGCAACGCCAGCGCCACAAACCAGGAGCTGGTCAACAGCAGCATGGTATTAAGGGCACCGTAGTGCAGGTTGAGCGTCGCCTGGGACTCGACAAAGGTGGGGATATCCTGATTGCGGTAGTACATAAACACCAGGAAGAACAGGCTGAACACCATCATGTCGCCCAGAATAAAGACCCAGACGCCCTCTTCGGCCGGGAGATGGCGTTTCACTCGGGGGACTGCATCTTGGCGCTCAGGTTCCATTTCCAGACTATCGGCAGGTGGGGTCATTCACAGTATCCGTCGCAGCAATGATAGAAGTTATAGTGAGTCACTTTAAAGCTCTTCAGCGGCCATAGTAGCAGGTTTTCTATATTGATGTGTATAGTGACTATGCATACAATATGTATCAATTTCAAATCTTTACACTTCGAGGTGCCGCAAAAACACACTGGCCTGGTTTGGGGTGATCTTGGCCACTTCTGCACCGACAGGTACAACAGGGGGTGTGTAGCATGATGGGCACACCTAGACCTACACAGAGAGAGCCACTGTCATGACCAGTGCCACCGAACCCAACCTGAAGCTGTTGACCCCGACTCCCCTCGATGCCAAACCCACACCTCCTGTCATCTATTGGTCGCGGGCCGGTGCGCTGGTTCTGGCCTTTATTGTCTATGTACTGGCAACCTGGATAAGCGGCCCCCACTTCCACTCCGTTGACCCAGGCCCCGACCCTCTGCCAGCACTTCAGGCCACCTTTATTTATTGGGTCCAGATCGTTACCTTGATGCTGGGTGTCGTGGCCATGTGGTTGGTGGTGATCCGGCCCTGGATACGGGAAAAACAGTTAACCACCACGGGTATGCTTTATATCTGTTGGCTGACCTTGTTTTTCCAGGACCCGATGATGAACTACACCTCCGCCCATGTGCTCTACAACAGCTACATGTTTAATATGGGTACCTGGACACTGGGTTCCACGCCGGGCTGGACCAGCCCCAACGGCAGCAATCTGCCGGAACCCCTGTTGCTGATCGTAGTTGGCTACACCATTATCGGTTACTGCCTGTGCTTCCCGGTATTGGCGCTGTTGAACAAGATCAAAGAAAAACGCCCGGCCATCAGCAAACCGATGCTGGCCACCATCGGGGTGTTGATCCTGATCCTGCTCGACACCGTTTTTGAATCCCTGCTGTTGCGCACCGGTGTCTATGCCTACCCCGGCGGTATTCGCGAACTGACCCTGTTCGCGGGAGAAACCTATCAGTTTCCCTTAACCGAAGGCATTTTCTACGGCGGTTTTACCATTGGTGCCACCATGATTCTGTTGCTGTACCGGGATGATAAAGGCCAGACATTTGTCGACCGGGGTTTGGATACGCTCAAAATCAGCCGCTTCCAAAAGCAGTGGGTCAAGTTCCTGGCGCTGTTTGGTTATGTGCATATCAGCATGTTTCTGGTCTTTACCGTGCCGATGCAATGGTTTGCCACCCACTCCGATCCCTATCCGGAGGGTTATCCGTCCTACATGATCAATGACATGTGTGTATACGGCGTAAACCGCGACCAGTGCCCTGGCCCGGGAGTGATGATGCCACGCCCCGAAAACAATCCCCTGTAAGTTCAACAGCAGTGAAGAGTTGAGTCATGAATAATACCTGGGATTATCTTGTTATTGGCGGCGGCCACAATGGTCTGGCCGCCGCCTGCACACTGGCCAAAGCCGGGCAAAGCGTGTTGGTGATTGAACAACGAGCCATCATCGGCGGCCTGTCCGCGAGCCACGCCTATTTGCCTGAAGCGCCACAACACTTGCTCAGCATCGGCGCCATGGACGATGCGTTGATGGCTCCGAGCAGCATGGCCAGGGAATTCCACCTGCACCAGCACGGTTACCATCCGATACCACTTGAACACCCCTACGGCTGGATGAACGATGAAGGGGAAACCCTGCTGCTGTTCTCGGACTTTGAACGAACGGTTAAAGAGATTCACTACTTTTCCCCCAAAGACGCAAACACCTACCGCAACCTGCGTGGCATCTTTGATTTTCTGATGAACAGCCTCGACAAGATCGGTGCAAAACATCCAGCCGCGATTGGCAAACTGGATATCGCCGGCTCTTTGTTAAAACTGGCGGGCGATCGACAGATTCGGGAAACACTGAAGCGCATGGCGGCCTGTAGTGCCTTCGAGATGATCGATGACACCTTTGAGAGTGATGCCATGCGCGGTTTGTGGGCGTTCTGGAGCTGCATGTTTGCACCGGCCACGGCACCGGGCGGCGGCATTTACCTGTCGGGTTTTGCCAATGTTCACCGCAGCGGCATCTTTCGCCCCCAAGGCGGTATGACGGGATTAGTCGGCGCCTTTGCCAACTGCCTCAAGAGCCTCGGCGGTGAGATCCGACTTAACAGCCCGGTGCAGCGCATCCTGATTGACAGCCAATACGGAACGGCCAGCGGCGTTCGGCTGGCGGATGGAACCCAACTGCAGGCACGGCATGGCGTACTCGCCAATTGCGCGCCCCAGGTAGCACTGGGCGAATTGCTCGGCGACGGCGATTTGGACCCCGGCATCGTTCGCCAGCTGCGGCATATTCCCGCCAATTCCGCCGAGGTGGCGCCCTATAAGATTGATCTGGCCAGTGGCGGCCGCCTGAGTTACCACCGAGCGCAACAACTGCGAAAACGAAGGGACGCCGTCGATCTGCGCAAAACCACCTTTATGACCGGCACCTTGGAGGATCATATCGCCCAGCACAAAGCCTGCCTGAGGGGGGAAGCCGTCGCTTTTGAACCACCGCTGTACTTCTCCATTTTGTCCGGTGCCGATCCCAGTGTCGCACCTGACAATGGTGATGTGCTTTACTTGTATGCCAACGTACCGGTTGAACCCATCGGCGGCTGGGCCGACAACAAAGATCGCTATGGCCAACAGATCTATGCAGCGGCCAGCCGTTACATTGATGGTCTGGAGAGCGAAATCGGGCGACTCCAGACCTGTCCGGCGGACTTTATCGAACAGTTCTCCGCCCCCAGGGCTACCTACTTTCATGTCGATATGCTGCCAACCCGTATGGGCAACAATCGACCCGCTCCCGGTCTCGGTGGTTATCAAACTCCCGTGCCGCAATTATATCTGGCGGGCTCCGGTTCTCACCCCAGCGGCGGCGTCTCCGGGCAACCGGGCAAACTCGGGGCAGAGTTTGCCCTGTCACAGCAGAGGAATTCGGTCAATGTATGACGTTCAGTCCGTAATGGACAATATCAGCAATAATATCTTCTGGTTTATGGGCTTTGGCGCCATCGGTATGTTCTGCAACTGGTGGCTGCTGTTTGAATGCGTCAAGCTCGGTTTTAAACACCGTACCTATTCCATCGCTCTGTTCGCCACCTATTTCTGGACCGCCCACGACATTTCTTTTGTGCTGCAGTGGCACACCTGGTTTGTGGAAATGGATTTTTGGGTGTGGAAACTATTTTGGGTCAACATTCTTTTGTCCGTGGTGTTCGAGGTGTTCTTTTATTACCAGATGATCAAATTCGGGCTCAACGAGCTGTTCCCCGGCCTGCCGCGCAAGACCGCCCTGTGTTTGCTGTTCGGCGGTCAGGTGATTGCACTGGCGGTATTCTGGTACGTGAAGATGGCCATGGGTGGTGATCCCATGTTCCTGTCGATCATGGTGCTGACTATCTTTGCCTGCCCGATCTTTGCGATTCCCACCGCCATGCGCCGCCGCTCCCGCAAAGGGCAATCCATTCGCCTTAACCTGATCTATATCATTATGGTGTTTGGTATCTGGCCCGCGTGGTACATCACCGCGCCGGCGTTTCAATCCGTCTGGTTTATCGCTCTGGGCGCCGGCACAGTGGTCTGGTGTCTGGCCAACATCCTTGTGTTGAAGTCGCTGCCGGCCTATAGTCCTGTCATTGAAGAACAAAACCCACAGGGTGCCGTCGCCGTCTCTTAGCGGGCTGTTAGTACTAAACCATTGATATGTTCAGACCCACCATTATCAAACATTACCTGTCGTGGATGGAACAACAAGGGTTCCAACCGCAACAGGTGCTGTCTGATACCGGGATTGAAGAGCACAAGCTGAGCGACCACAGTTACCTGATCGATATCTGGCAGTCACAAAAAGTCATCGCTAATATGAGTGCACTGACTGGCGATGACCATCTGGGTTTCCGTATTGCGGAAGACATTAAGATGTCGGACTTCGGCATTATGGGTTACGCCTTAATGTCAGCGCGGGATATGCGTGAGGTGGCCAACCTCTGGACCACCTACAGCCACACACTGATTGGGGAACTGATACGCATAGCAGTGGAAGAACAGGAAGACGGCTGGCGGGTTGTCTTTACCGAGGTTGCCCCGCTGGGTTCCCTTTTGCGTTTCTGCCTGGAAGAGTGTTTGGCCTACGGTAAGTATATTGGCGAGGCGACCACCAAGAATCCGTTCAATTTTGTCAGCCTGACTCTGGCCTACCCGAAGCCCGCTGACACCAGCTCTTATGCTGCGCTTTTCGATTGTCCGATTTCATTTAACGGCGACAGAACCCTGATGCACATCCGCAGCCCCGGACTCAACACTCCCATCGAGCACAACGACAGTGAACTGCACGAGGTGTGCCTGCAGCACTGCCAGCAGGTGATGCGCAAGATCACCGAAGAGCGGCCGCTGGCGTTTCGAATCCGGCATATCCTGTTGCAGCGACGCAGCGAATTGCCGAGCCTGCAACAAATGGCGGACGCTCTGCACATGAGCAGCCGCAGCTTAAGGCGCCACCTGCAGGCCGAGGGCGTCAGCTATCAGGAATTGCTTAATCAGTTTCGCGCGGATCTGGCACAGGAGTACATTCGCGAATCGGGTCTTAGCAACCAGGAGATTGGCTTCCTGCTGGGCTACCAGGATACCAAAGCTTTTCTGCGCGCGTTTAAGAGCTGGACAGGACAGACGGTAACGGATTTCCGCAATCAGGCCGCAGCCTAATGGTGCTTTGATGCTTTGGTGTAGGGTGGATAAGGCGAAGCCGTAATCCACCGAGAATGTGGCACGTACCAGGCCCAATGGTGGATTACGGCTTCGCCTAATCCACCCTACAGGGACGGGCATGCCAACCTAGTAATCTTGATTACTATAACTTAATATCCTAAACTATCGGTATTGATGACTGATAAATCCCGAGCACAACCATGAGCGAGCCCGACCTGCTGCACAGCGAAAGCGATGGCGTACTGACCGTCACCTTTAACCGCCCACAAAAATACAATGCGCTCACGTTTGCCATGCTCGACCAATTGCAAGAGCTGGCCGACAAATTCCGTGAAGATGACTCACTGCGAGTGCTGTTGATCACCGGCAACGGCAGGTACTACTCCGCCGGCATGGACATCAGCGCCGGCCTGGCACCTGAAACTGACAGCGGTATCGAGTTTCGCAATTGGTATCGCACTGCCATCCACCAGTTGTTCGACGAGCTGGAAGCCATCGAAAAGCCCATCATCTCAGCCGCGCAGGGCCCGTGCCTGGGCGGTGCGCTGGAAATGGCGCTGTCCTGCGATTTTCGCCTGGCGGCTGAAAGTGCTGCCTACGGCCTACCCGAAACCAATATCGGCGCCCTGCCCGGCAGTGGCGGCACCAGCCGCCTGACCCGCCTGGTGGGTGTTGCCGAGGCCAAATGGTTGATCATGGCCGCACAAACCATCGACGCCCAACGCGCCCTGCGGGTAGGACTGGTGCATGAGGTCTATGCGGACGCCGAATTCCTGCAACGCTGTCAGGCGTTTGCCCGCCATCTGGCTTCGCTGCCACGCGAGGTTCTGGGCATGGCCAAGCTGACCATTGAAAGCGTCAAGGATCTGGACAGAGCCTCGGCCCGCAATATCGAGCGCATGGCCAATACCCAGTTGTCCCAGTCCCAGGAACATCGCGATCTGGTGGCGAAGTTTCTGGCCAGAAAGTAGCGGCAAGGCCAAACCCTCGGTGGATTGCGCTTCGCGCTATCCACCCTACGCCGGTTTCTCCCTACGCCGGAAGGCAGAGTCCTACCAGCAGCGCCTCAGCGGACAGTTTTGATCCAGACCGGGAATCGTCCAGGCAGTGGAGGATATTGTCCACCATGGCCTGGCGATTGATCGGCAGAACCTCGCATTCGGGCTGTCCTGCGTCCAGCTGATCCTCGAGATCATCCAGTTCGCAGAATTCCGGCTCGTCCAGAACCGCGCAGTAGCTTTCCAGCAGTGATTCCATTTGCTGACGCATATCGACATTTGAGTTTACTGTTGAAGTTTTCATTTTATTTTCTCTCTCTAAGACCCGGGTTTTATGTGGGTCTGCCACTTGAAGGGTTAGTAACCCTTTACTACAATAATAGCAACTCATTACTAGTTTTGTAGTAATCTATTACTAAAACATGAGAATGGCAAATATCGAATGGTTATTAGAGGCCATGCGTAATAAAATTACCGTTCATGATAGTTTTGAGCGGTCATACTGAGGACGGATAACAATGGCAGCCAGATCAACCCCCGCCAAGAGCCGCCAAAATACCCGGGATCGCATCCTTGAGAACAGCCTGCGTTTGTTTAATCAGCGCGGCGTAGAAAAGGTATCGGCGTTGGATATCTCCAAGGCGCTATCCATCAGCCCCGGCAACCTGACCTACCACTTCAAGAAGAAACAGGACATTGTCGATGCCCTGGTGGAGGCCTTGGAACAGGACCTGCTGACGGCACTGGAAGATATCGACACCATCGGCGCGCTGGCCCAGGATCACCAGCAGTGGGTTAACCGTTTGTTTGGGCTGTTGTGGCAATACCGGTTTTTCTTTAACGACATTACCTACCTTGGCCTCAATGCACCGAAATTGAAGAAAAAGTACGGATTCTTTAAAAACAGCTCAACGGGAAAAATGCGCGACAACTACAAGCGCCTGGAGCAGGCCGGGTTGATGAACCCTATTGTCGCGCCAAATACCGTGGAGCTGCTGGTCGATAACATCTGGTATCTGTGGTTGAGCTATGTGAGGATCTATGCCTTTGAGGTGGGTAGCCGCAAGTGCTCCCAGGAAGGTTTTATCAACTTTGCCTCCCGCCACAACATGGCGCTGATGTTTTCCCATTACACCGACGAGGTAAAGCAGGGGCTCAATCTGGATCCTTTAGAGGCCACGGAAAGCGAAGAGGAACCGGCCTAGCCACTATTATTCCCCACCCCAACGCCAGGTAAAGGTGAGCCCGTAGAACCTGGGCGGCGCTTCCACCGCCACAATGGAATCCCCCGAGCGCAGACCGCCGCTGAGGTAATACTCGTCAAACAGATTATTGAGCCACAGCGACAGGCTCCAGCGCTCGTGGGGCGGGTAAAAGGTGGTCTGAACGTTGACCAGTGTAAAGGCATCATCGGAATCACCGCCCGAGCCTACAGATTCATCCACCCCGTAAAATACACCGCTGTTATGGCTGATTGAGAGGTTTGATTGCCAGCGTCCACGCAGGGTGTGGTGGTTGTGCTCCACCCCCAGCGCCAGGGTCAGTTCCGGCGCCCCGGAGATAGTGTTGCCCGAGGCCTCAATGGCAGGAAAGCCCCCGGCTCCGGCGGGCACACTGAATTCGTCATATTCACGCTCATAAAGATAGGTCAGCGCCAGGTTGTAGCCCCACGCCTCCCCTACGGCTCCCTGCCATTCCAGATCCATTCCCCTTATCGCAGCCTTCTGCCCGGCCACCAGATTGGTGAAGCCGGTGGTAGCACTGACGGTCTGGGCGTGAATGTCCTGATAGTCGTAATCGAACAACGCCCCGTTAAGGCGAATACCCCAGGCGGCCACATCGGCCTTAAATCCAATTTCATGGGCGATCAGAATTTCGGGATCCACCACCGCGCCCGCCGGGTTCTGAACATTCAGAGTACCGCTGACAAAGCCCTTGGCACGACTGCCGTAAATCAGCCCCCACGGCGTGTGATAGTCCAGCACCGCACGGTAGGTCAGCTCTTCCCAGACCTCGCGCTGACTGTCCACCGGCACACCGACAAAGCCAATAGCGCCAAAAAAACCAGGGTCGCGGTTGTCCTTCAGGGAAAAGGCTTCGCGGGTATGGCGCAACCCCAGAGTCAGGCTCAGGGCCTCCGAGGCGCGGTAAATCCACTCGCCAAAGAGGGCATGGGAGCGGGATTGCCAGTCGGAATCCCCCAGGGAATGTTCAGCGGAGGGCGATAGGGTCGCCTCACCGGCAGGCGACAGGGCCGCCCCAAGCGCGCCCCAAATCTGAGAGTCCGTATCTCCTTCCTCAAAGTACTGGAACCCCAGCAGCCAGGGGTGGTCGGCATCATCGGGGGCATGCAACCTCAGCTCCTGGCTGTAGGTGGTCGCCTCCCAGTCGGCGGCAAATCCTGCTACCGCCTCGGGCAGGGAAAACACCTCCGCCGTACCGAAAAAACGGTTGTTGAGGTAGCCGGTTACCGACACCAGGGTGAAGGGCTCAAACTCGAAACGCCCCTGCAACGTCGCCGCGGTATCATCGCCTTCTCGCAGACCCCAATGACCATAGCTGTGGTACTGCCCCGGGTCAGAGGCAAACGCCGGATTAAACTGACGAAATCCAAAATTGTTGGTGTCATCGTACTCACGATAACTCAATGCCAACTCCCATTCGCTGGTCTCTGAGATCGAGCCGAGAAGCTTCAGGGCCAGGGACTTTTCGTCCACATTATTGATGTCTTGCAGCGAGCCCGGCAGAGGGGTGGCCGTCGCCAGATTGTCCACATAGCCGTCCCGCCGCACAATCGCACCACTGAGGCTGATGGCCAGGTTATCGGCCAGAGGCCTGGTGGTTCGGGCACTGAGTCGCTGCTGCTGGTAATTCCCCACCGACAAGCGGATCTGGGAAGCCGCCGCCTCGTCAGGTTCGGGGGAATGAGTTGTAATGGTAATCGCACCACCCGTAGCATTGCGGCCATAGAGTGTTGACTGAGGCCCCTTAAGCACCTCGATTTGAGCAACATTATCCAGCCCGAAAGCCAGAGCATTTGACCGCGGTGTGTAGACCCCGTCCACATAGACCGCGACACTGGTATTGGTGGCGGCGCCGGCATTAAAGGAACCCACCCCACGAACAAAGGGTAAGAGCAATGAATTATTGGTATTGATGACCAGCCCCGAAACCAAGTGGGTCAGGCTGTCCAGGGATTGTACACCGGAGGCCTGCAGGTCTTCCGCCGTCACTGCCGCAACCACCATGGGTACGTCCTGGATGCTCTGTTCACGCTTTTGTGCGGTAACGATTATTTCCTCCAGCTTGAAGTCATCAATGGCCCGAGCCAAGGAATATGGAAACAGCAACGATGGCAGGACGACTGCACAAAACAGTCGATGTCGGCCGGCAGATGGGAAAACGAGCATCGTTCATGGCAATCCGTAGGACAATGTTCGCTAATTATAGATCACCGACCCTCTGTTCTGCGTCCCGAAGCGCCTGGTCGAACAAGGGCTGCAGGTGCGACGATTGACGGGAAAAAGCCACATAGGCCGGAGAATAAGCCCGATAGCCTTCTACGGGAACAATCTGACCGGTCGCACCGAGCTTGCGCATCACATAATTGGCCTGATCCACCCCCAACAGCGCCGTATCCGCTCGGCCGGCAAGGACGATAGATACCATACGCTCCCAGGGTTTGGAGCCATGCAGCATGATTACGTTCGGCGGCCGGGTTTCCAGGTAGCGGTGCAACATCGGGTGAGCGTTGCGATAATCAAAGCCCTTGACGCTCACCAAGGTTCTTTGGGTGATGGATTGCATGCCGTTGTAGCGCCAATCCGCCTGTTTGCGCTGATAGAAAGCGGTTTGAACCTGGTAGTAGGGCTCCGATGAGGTGGTCAGGGACATATCTCCGAAGTCCTTGGCGACGGCACAGTACACATCACTCTCTCCCACCACCACACTTCTCAGGGCCCGAGGTTGGGGCATATGGTGAAAAACGGCCCGATAACCGATGCGCTCAAAAGCCAGTTTGAGTATATGCACCCCTTTGCCAGTGGTGCCATGACCGTCCTCCGCGGCCATAAAGATGGGAGGCATGTCAAAGCAGGCAATGCGCACGATTGGCTTTTCAGTTATAGAGTCTTCAGCCTTCGAATATGGCGATAGGGAATTGCACAGGGAAACCATACAAAAAGCCAGAGCATAGCGACGAAGGCTCTGAGCTGTCCTGACAGGCAATGGCATACTCAAAACCTCCGCACAAGCATTGAGTAGAACTCACACATATAGTACTCTAGTTTATTATATCTGCAAGCATTACTGCTTTGATACCCTTTTGGACAGCTAGAGAGAAGTTCGCAATGACCTCACCCCAATATGATATTGTCGTCGTTGGCGGCGGTTCCAATTCCCTTACCACCGCAGCCTATATGGCCAAGGCAGGCAAGAGTGTGCTGGTGCTGGAAAAGAATGCCCAGTGCGGTGGTGGCGCTGTCTCCGTTGAAGTCGCCCCTGGATTTATTCACGACACCCATGCGACCAGTTACTCCGGTTGTATTAATAGCCCAACTCTCACCGCTGACGAGTTGGGCCTCTATGCCAAAGAGGGGCTTGAATTCGGTCACTGGGACGCCATGTTCACTTCTCTGTTTGATGATGGCAGCGTACTGGCGACCTTTAAGGAGGTTGACCGTACCTGTGAGAGCATTGCCAAATTCTCCACCAGAGATGCAGAAACCTACGCCGCCTTTGCAGACAAATGCATTTCTCTGATTGGCCTGCTGGGCATGGGCTCCACCAACCCACCGCTGCCCACCGCGGCCTTTCTCGGCATGCTCGAAGAGAGTCACCTGGGCCGTGAACTTGCCAACTCGCTGTTCTGCAGCGCCTGGGATGTTATCACCCATTACTTTGAATCGCCCGAGCTGCAGATGCACTACTTCAAGTGGATCGCCGAGGCCATGGAACATCCGGAAACCAAGGGTACCGGCGTAGCCATGTACCAACTATTAGGGCTGTGCCACACCACACAGGCCGTTCACCCGATTGGTGGTGGTCAGGAACTAAGCAATGCCCTGGCACGCAGCGTCCAACGTTTTGGCGGCGAAGTTCGCACCGAAGCAGAGGTGGTCAAACTCAAAGTCGAGTCGGGAGTGACGAAAGGTGTTTATCTGTCAGACGGCGAATATGTTTCCGCTAGAGAAGCTGTAGTTGCTTGCGTTCACCCTTGGAACCTTGGCAAGGTCATTCCCGAAATGAGCGACCAACTCAAAGAGGAAATGACTTGGGTAAGACTCAGCAATCACGGCGCCTGTAACCAGCAGGTTTCTCTTGATCGCGAGCCGGAGTTTCGTACCGATGATCCGAAGATCTGTCGCGAGACGATGTGCCTCGAATTGATGAAACGCAAGGATCCGAAAGAAATGCGTCGTTCAATGGACGGTTTCCGATTTGGTGAACTGCCTCAAAAGGACGACATCAGCCCCTTGATCATGCGTGCGTCCACCTTCGACAAAACACGAGTGCCGAAAGACGAATACTGTGCGATGTACGTCTATCAGTTTGCACCCATACTGGACGACAAGCAGGACCCGGTAAGGTGGGAAGAACTCAAACAACAGTACGCCGAAGATATCTGGGACGTTTTTAAAACCTACGCAACCAATATTGACGATTCCAATGTTATGGGCCGACTGGTTGAATCGCCATTGGATCATCATCGGCATTCGGCCAGCATGATGCACGGTGATATTTTTGGCATCGGACTGCCAGGGCAATTGCTGGGCCGCCGGCCTACTCCCTCTATATCTGACTACACCATCCCCGGCATCGAGAAGATTTATTTGGTGGGACCATTTATGCACCCGGGCGGTATGGTAACTCTGGGAGGGCGCACGACGGCGATCAAGATGTATCAGGATATGGGGATTGATTTGAAAGAAGGCTTTGAAGGCCTATAACCAGTTCATATTCGTCAGTTGACTCAACCAACTTTCACGTCCGCCTGAGACAGACATTGTAGAAAGCTCCGGGCGGGCGATAGTACGCCTTTTAGGTCTCCAGAAATCTACAGACGACGCAAATTCGCAACAATCGTTTCCCGCAACCCTGGTCCCAGCTCGAACTGTCGAGCCATGTCCTCGAAATGAGAAAATGCTTGCTGGGTAGCGTCAACAATGCGCTCAGCCTTGATCGAGCGCAGATTACACTGCTCACCGAAGGCAATGAGATCTTCTCGGAAAAAGTGATCCTGCTTGTTGTTCAATCGAATCTGATGCGCTCGCGTCCACTTCCCTGTCGGGTCGCAGGAATAGGTCATATCAAACGCAGGCGCTAATGACCAATTTCCAGACTTGTCCATTAAAAAACCGAAGTTTTTGGTGTGATCATCCTGATTTCTTCCAATCACATTGAAAACGGCACGTCGATACAGTTGCTCGATCTCCGACTGTTTCAAGTTTAACTGACGAGCGAGATCAATTAATTGCTTATAGGACTTGGTACCCGTGGTGTCCCGGTCCGCATGCGCCAACCCACACCAACTGCCATAGTGCACCTTGGCCAACTCTCCGTCTTCAATGCGCCGATCAAATCGCTCGATCAGGTAGTGGAAATCACCCCCATCCTCCATGTAGTCCGTCTCGGGAATATTAATATCAACCATGCGGGCAATCCTGGAATAGATATACTCAACCTTGGTCATTCCCTTGGGGTCTTTATGGTCGCGATCCTTGTTGTCTTCGCTGTCGAACTTCAGCATCCAGTAACGAAAACCAGGTCCATGATCCACGGTGCCATCATAGAGACCACCCTGTGTGTCTGTGGCGACGAGTGCTTTTGAACGTGCCCCGCCAGCACTGGAACCCACTCGTATCACCGTCAGCGCTTTGCCGCGATCATCGGCACGCTTCAAAGCGTCAGCCAAATCACTCTTTTTTTTCAGAACCCGATCAGCCAACTCCGCCAGTTCATTCAGTTCCAGCCTCAGGGACGCATTGACCCCATCGCTGACTGGTTCAATCGGATGGTACTCCAGAGCACCCATGCCGCGATTGCCAACATACAGCAAGCGGTCCAGAGCAGTGACTTCTGAGGCGGCAATATTTCTGTCCGCCATAAACAGATCGATTAACTGATTGCCGTACTTATCTGGCAAGCTGTCAGCAAAGATGCCGGGAATGCCTTTAAAGGTATTGCGACTGATTTCGTCAAAGCGGTGCAATTGTTGTCGGTTGGGCAGGGTAATCGGGGAAATTTCTACCGGCGCGTTGACAAACCCATCGCTGTACTCAAAGGTGGCAACGTCGCGCTGTCCGGGAGCGTAGGCGAGATAGCCAACCGTAAGCCCCCACAGCTTCACCTCAACGCGAGATAGGCTCATTTCGATTTCCAATCCATGATTGGTTTAGTCGGCTTGACCGGTTTTTTGATTCGTTTGGGAAGTGGCTTCACTGCTTGGCCGCTGGGTCGGAAATCGGGCTCTGGCGCACGCATCAAAACCTCAAGGCGATCCAGCTCACCGATACCCCGTAACAGACGAATGAGTGTTTTTAAGGTGGGGTTGCCCGTACCCTGCCTGAATTTATTCAGGGATTCCGCGTGTGCCCCTCCACGCTCAAGCAGCTCCTGGTCCTGGATAGCCTTGGTTCGCCTGAGAATGTCGAATTGCTGACCCAGGAACTCTATGACCTCCTGGTCAGTTTTCGAAGAAAGGTCAATATCCATAAAAGACGTTTTAACGGTTATTAAAGGACTTAATGCGTATTAATATACGTTAAAGTGGATAATAGATCCACACCTTATATCACTCGTTTAAACGTACATTAGATCTCCAAGACGCTCTAATGATCGCTATAACGTGTTTTAGAAGATTCCGCCCTCACCCCAAACAACAACCCATACCCCACCGGCACAATCAACATCGTAATCACCACCCCGGCCATCAACCCGAACATAATGGTCACGGCCATGGATTTCCAGAACACATCTTGGAGTAATGGAATCAACCCCAGCACGGTAGTGAGGCTGGCGTTGACCACCGGCATCAGCCGGGACCGTGCCGCGTCCACCAGGGCTTCATAGGGCAACATGTTTTGCGCCATGTTCAACTTGACCTGATCGAGCAACACCACGGAATTTTTGATCATCATGCCCGCCAGGCTGTAGATGCCCAGCGTGGATACAAAACTCAAGGGCACACCGGTGATCCAATGACCGAAGAAGACGCCGATCAGCGCAAACGGCAGTACGGCAAACACCAACACACTGGCGCGATAGCCGTTAAACAGCCCGACCACCACCAGGGTCATCACCGCCAGGGCGACGGGCAGCCCCTCGGCCATGGAATACAAAGTGTCGTTGTTGGTCTGATATTCCCCGGCCAGTTCGATGTGATAGCCGTCCGGCAGTGGCAACGCCTCCAGAGTGGGCTTTAACTGCGCCACCACCGTAACACCATCGCTGCCATCGGTGGCCGCCTGCAGGGTAATGGCCCGGCGTCGGTCGTGGTGCCAGATAATCGGATCGTACCATTCCCAGTCGGTGGATTTGTTGATCTGCAACAGCGGTATGCTGACGGACTGAGAAGCGGAACGAACCTGTACCTGCTGCAACGGATTGCCGGCGTCGACATCACTGGCAGTTTTGAGAACAATGGCGTGCTGCTCGTCACCCTTGCGCAGGGCGCCGACGGTTTCGCCATCGAGGCTGCGCTTTAAGGCCCGGGCCACGTCTTCACGGCCAACCCCGGTCCAGCCACCCTCTTCCGCACTGTAACTGGAAGCCATGCGCAAACTGCGCTGGCGCCAGTTGTCGATCACCACCTGTACTTCGGGATGCGCCTCAATACTGGTCTTGACCTGCTCGGCGATACTTCGGAGCACATTCAGCTCAGCATTGGCCGGACCCACCACGCGTATTTCCACCGGCCATTTGGGCGCCGCGCCCACGCCGAACTGGCGTACGCGCACAAACGCCTCCTGGTGTCTTTGCGCCAACCCTTGTTCAAACGCGGCGATAGTGTCTTTTACCACAGCCGCATCCTCCACCGTGACCAGCAGCTGACCAAAGCTGGGGTTCGGCAGTTCGGGATCGATGGGCAAATAAAAACGCGGCGCGCCCTGACCAATGAAGCTGCTCACGGAAGCGACGCTCGACTGTGCCAGCAGATCCGCTTCCAGGGCTTGCAAGCGCTCCGACACCACCGCCAGGCGGGTGCCTTCCGGTGCCCAGTAGTCGACCATAAACTGATCGCGTTTGGCGGTGGGAAAGAACTGTTTCTCTACCTGATTGGACACCAACAGTGACGTCACAAAGACACCACCCAGAATCAGCAGGGTGAACAATCGGCGCCTCATGACCCATATGATGACGCTTTGAAAACGCCCCTGCACTCGGCTCACAAAACCGCTGGCGCTGCCGTCTTCACTCGCCGCCGATACCGGCAGCAAACGCGCGCATAACAGTGGAATAATGGTTTGCGATACCACCCAACTCAGCAGCAGCGACAAACCCACAACCAAAAACAAACTGCGGCTGTACTCTGCGGCACTGGCATCGGAGCCAAACACCGGATAAAACGCCATGGCCGCCACAATGGTGGCCCCCAGTAACGGCCAGCCCGGCTGATGCGCGGCTTCAACGGCCGCTTCCAGACGTGACATACCCCGCTGCACGCGCACCACAAACCCATCGGCCACCACGATGGCGTTGTCCACCATCATTCCCATGGCCACCACCAACGCACCGAGGGAGACGCGGTGCAAATTCAGCTCCAGCGCCTGCATCAAGGTCATACTGCCGAGCACCGTCAGCCCCAGGCCAATGCCGCCGATCAGCAAACCCATGCGAAGACCCATAGTCACGCTTAATACGGCAAATACGATGAGTACCGCCTGCACCAGACTGAGCATAAAGCCCTTGACCGCATCGGCCACATAGTCCGACTGCCAGGCAACTTTTTGCAGCGTCAGCCCGATGGGCAACTCCGCCTGCAACTCCTGCAAACGCTGATCGAGTCGATAACCCACCTGCACGATATTGGCGCCCTGAATCGGCGCGATCGCGAGCGCCACGCCAGGCAAACCGTTATTGCGAAATACTTCGGTGGCCGGATCGGCGTAGTCGTAACGGAAGCGAGCCACATCGCCAAAGCGCACCAGCTCCCGATGGCCCCGATCATCCACCGCCGACACCAGCATCTGGCGCAGATCTTCAAGGCTTTTGGCCTCGCCGGAGACGCTCAGCGCGTATTGGCGCTCACCAATTTCCAGGGCACCCGCATCCACAATCAGGTTGTACTGGCTGAAGGCCCGCGCAATCGCGGCCTCGTTGACTTTGAAGGCGGTCAGCTCCGAGGGCAGCAGTTCGATCACCACCTGGCGCTGCTGCATACCCCACAGATCCACCCGCGCCACCTGCGACATCAGGTTGAGTTCGCGCCGCAGTTCGCGTGCGGTTTCCTGCAATTCACTCTGGCTGAAGCCATCGCTGCTGACTGCCAATACAAAACCGAACACCGAGCCATAGTCGTCCTTGATCACCGGCGGGCGTACGCCACTGGGCAGCAGCGGTTGCACGTCTCTGACCTTGCGCCGTAGCTCGTCCCAGACTTGAGGCAGTTTAGGTGTCCAGTATTCGTCCTTGATATCAACTCGCAGGATGGCGCGACCATCGCGACTGAGGGAAGCAATATGCTTGATCTGCGGCATCTCCTGCAGCTTGGTTTCCAGCGGCTCCACCACCTCCAGCTCCACTTCCTCCGGCGATGCCCCCGGGTAGTCCACCAACACCACCGCGGATTTTACCGAAATGTCCGGATCTTCCAGCCAGCCCATGCTGAGATAACTGAACACCCCGGACAGTGCCAACACAAAGGCGGCAAAGTACACCAGTTGGGGATTGTTTAGACTGAACCTGGCCAGGTTGAGGTTATCGGCAGCCATCAGTGCACCCGCTCCGATACAGCCTGCCCTTCCTTGAGCTGATGAACACCGGCAATGACAATTTCTTCGCCGGCCGCCAGCCCCTCGGTTACCTCTATGTGTTCACCCTGAGCGTCACCCAGCACAATTTCCCGATAAACAATACGATCCTCTTCCACCACCCACACCGCACTCTGGTGCTGAGCCGGACGGGTAAACACAGCACTGACCGGCACCTGCAATCCCTCGGGCAGGCCCAGAGGCTTGCGTTCCACTTCCACCCGCACTTTGGCGGACATTCCGGGCAACAGCGAGAAGGCATCATTGCGGTCAATTACAAAACTGGCGGGGTAGGTGCGGGTCTGGCGGGAGGCCTCGTGACCAAACTCTTTAAAGCGTGCCTCGATCCACTGTCCAGGAAAGGCGTCCACCTCTACGTAGGCGCGATGCTCCACCAGTCGGGAGCGCAGTTTGGCAAAGCGTTCCGGCACATCCACCCAGACTTCAAATTGCGATAGATCCACCAGTCGCGCCACCTGAGTGGAAGCCGGGAGATAAGTAAAGTTGTCCAGATAGACGGCCACCACCTGGCCGTCAAAGGGGGCGCGCAAAGTGGTGTCAGCATAGGCCTTGGTGTCCAGGGCCAGCTGGCTGGAGGCGACGTCCAGGCGGGTCCGGGCTTCGTCCACTTGATTTTGGGAAACGTTATTGGTCGCCAATAGGGTCTGCAGCCGCTGACTGTCGCTGCGCGCCTGATGGTAGCGAGCCTTGGTGGCTTCCAGTCTGGCCCGGTAGGCTTCCTGGTTAAGTTGGGCGATCAGGGCGCCTTCGGTCACACTGTCGCCGACGCTGACAGGCAAGTGCTCCAGCCGGCCGGGGACCTCAAAGGCCAGGTTTACCTCATGCACGGGTTCGAGCCGGCCCGGGAAGCTGACCGTTAACTGTTGTTCTGGCGTCTGCAATACGAGCGTTTTTACCGGACGAACCAGGCGCACTTCCGTGTCGCCGTCTGAGGACGAACAACCGCCCAGTAACCATGATAAACCGAAGATACATATCAGGACCCTAAGGCCATTGTCGCAAGGGGCGGTGCTACTGCGGAAATTCAAATTTCTACTCCAGAAAAGAAGCTGGTTCAGAAACGTGGTTGGAGCCTCCGAGCCCCATACCACTACTACTTTAACACTATTACCCTTATAATACGCTAGATCATTGTATTTATCAGTTCTTTTCGTGCCCATATTATATGGCACACGTCCTATGGCAAGAGGCGGATGATCCGCTGTGAGGTAAACGTGAGCAACATTCCCTTTTACAAAGACGTCGGCAACGAAAAAGCCATCTTCCGGGCCGCTTACCAGAGCCGTCACGCCGTCATGCTCAAGGGCCCCACCGGGGTGGGCAAAACCCGCTTTGTGGAGGCCATGGCCGCCGAGCTGGATCGGCCGCTGATCACCGTCTCCTGCCATGAAGACCTGACCTCTGCCGACCTGCTGGGGCGCTACCTGCTCAAGGGCGGCGATACCGAGTGGATGGACGGCCCCCTGACCCGCGCCGTGCGCGAGGGTGCCATCTGCTATCTCGATGAGGTGGTGGAAGCACGCGCTGATACCACCGTGGCCATCCACGCCCTCACCGACCATCGCCGGGAGCTGTACGTGGACCGCCTGGGTGAGGCACTGAAAGCGCAGCCCGAGTTTATGCTGGTGGTGTCCTACAACCCCGGTTACCAGAGCATTCTCAAAGATCTCAAACCCTCGACCCGCCAGCGCATGGTCTCCATCGAACTGAACTTTCCCCCGGCCGAGGTGGAGCGGTCCGTCATCCTTAATGAAACCGGCATCGCCGAGAACATCGCCGAGGATCTGGTGCGCCTGGCCAGCGCCATTCGGCAACTGGACATCCCCGGGCTGCCCGAGGTGTCTTCCACCCGCTCGCTGATTGCCGCCGCCGATCTGATGCAGGCCGGGCTGTCCCCCCGGGAAGCCGTCGAGGCGGGCATGATCGGCCCGCTGTGTGACGATGCGACGGTCAGCGCCAGTCTCAGGGAAATCGTCAATACCTATATTGCCGGGTGACCCCAGTGATGCTGACGGGGACTGACAGTCGCGGCCATGACGCGACCAGTGCCGGCGAGCCCGATTCGTCATCGCTGCACCACTATAATCTGATCGCCAGTGCGGTGGCCGGGCGGGCGGTCACCGTACACTGGCATGGCAGCCACAAGTACCGCGCCTATTCGGACGGCCGCAGTATTTATTTGCCAGCGCTCGGCACTGTTGAAGACCGTCTCGACAAGAACACTGCAGACAATGAACGCCTCAGCGTTATCGCCCAGGCACTGCTGCTGCGTGCCGGCTCCTTGCGGCGGCGCTGGGTGCAGCGCCTGGTGGGTCAGCGGCAACTGGCTGAACGCTATCTCTACGCCGAGATCTGCCGAGCCGCCAACGCCTTTGCCCATCTGCTGCCGCGTCGATTTACCAGCGCTCCGGCGCTGGGTGCATTCCCTTACCGAACCCAGGACAGTGAGGACTCACTTAAGCTGGCCGGGAGCAGACAATCCTTTCCGCCCATTCCCGACCTGATCGGCACCCTGCGCCCGGTTTTACTGCTGACCAACAATCTGGCCGACAGTGCTTTTGCAGAACTCACCGAGAAGCAACAAGCCGGCAAGATGACCTTCAAACCGGTGGATGAACTGGATGACGACGACAAGGAGGACGCGGAGGAATCCAAGATCCTCAAGTTGTTCCAGAACCCCCTGTCCTCCGGCGGGGCCCTGTCGGACATGCTCAATGACATACTCGGTGCCGGGCGTAGCGGCAAGCCGGAAGACGACCCCAACGCCGGTGGCGGTGCCGAAATGCCGGTGGGCGGCATCACCCAGGCCAAGAAGAAAGGCCTGTTCGCCACCCTCACCAACATGGCGCTGGACCTGATCAGCGATGACAACCACAACGACAGTGGCAGCCAGCGCTACCCGGAATGGGATTGCCATCAACAGACCTATCGCGATGATTGGTGTCTGGTGGACGAGATGGATCCCTGGTGCGAAGAACCCCTATCGACTGAGGCCATGCGGCAAATATTGCAGCCCCCTTCCAATGCGTTGAAACGCAAACTGGCCGGTATCGGCCTCAGTTTTGAAAACCACCGCAACCAGCCCGACGGCGAAGACCTGTGCCTCGACCGGGTGATCGACTACGCCGTCGATTACCGCATGGGCACCACCCCCAGCGAACAGCTGTTTGAACAAAGCTTGAAGACCCGGCGGGACCTGGGGGTAATGATCCTGTTGGATATTTCCGGCTCCACAGGGGAGACCGACACCGACGGCGACAGCATTCACAACAAGCAAATGCGACTGGCTTACCAGATGCTGGGGGCCCTGCACGAGCTGGGGGACCAGGTGGCGCTCTACGCTTATCACTCCTGGGGGCGCACCCTGATTCGTCTGTTGCGGCTGAAATCCTTTAAGGAGAAACGCCTCGACAGCCGTATCCATCAGCGTTTTTCTCAGTTGGAACCTGTGGGCTACACCCGCACCGGCGCCGCTCTTCGCCATGCAGCACATAAATTGAAAACGGAGACGGGACTGCCCTATCGATTGCTGATTGTGATATCCGACGGCTTTGCCTACGACCAGGACTACGAGGGCAAATACGGCGAGGAGGACACGCGCAAGGCGCTGGAGGAAATCCGCGCCGAGGGCACCGGTTGCCTGTGCCTGACCATTGCCAGCGGGCAGGACGAGGACAAGTTGGCGAGCATTTTTGGCGCGGCCTCGACACTCGCGGCCGCAGATGAAGAGGAAATGCTGGGACAGTTGAGGCCAGCCGTGTTGAAAGCAATTCGACAGATTAAGGCTTCCTGATTATGAAAAGTGCCCTCACAAGACCCCACCCAACCGTAGCAGCGGGCTCTGACCGCGACCAGGTTTGGCAACATTATCCGGTCCCCGTCGCGCTCAGAGCGCGCTGCTACGGAGGTAAAGTGCCAGATTGGTTTAGTAGTGACAAATTCGGTTCTTAGCGAGTACCCCGAAACAACATAGTCGCGGCAAAAAACAGGGTCTTTAGACTCATCACCGAAAACACCCGACGTACCTCGGAAGGCTTGACCACCGCGCGAATGGGCATGGCTCCCATAATGGTGCCTTCCACGATCAAGTTGTTACCCTCCGGATAGATCCGGCTGACCTCCATCAGGTCTGAATTGTCCTTTGCGTACAGTTTCATAAATCCCCGCTTGCGCAGCTCAATTAACAATCGCTCCATTATAGTACGCAAGCTATCTATATTCCAGCACCTAAAGATGCCTTACTGAGGCTGGATAAACACACCACAATTATGATAACCTAGCTTACTATTATTTAAGGTATTAATATCCTGGTTACAATTACTTTAGGGGATTAGCATGCAAGTCAAGGGAATCAGCGCCTATGGCGCCTATGTACCTTCGCTGCGGATGAGCCGCAAAGCCATCGCCCAGGCTCACTCCTGGGCACTGCCGTCGCTGCGCGGCCTGGGCAAGGGCACACGCGCCTTTTGCAGCTGGGACGAAGACGCCATTACCATGGCGGTGGAGTCGGTCAGAAACTGTCTTAAGAATGGCGCCGATGGCGCGGCACCCATCGGCGCCCTGACGTTTGCCTCCACCACCGCCCCTTTTGCCGACTACCAGAACGCCACCAGTGTGGCCGCCGCCACCGGTTTGCCTTCCAATATCCAGGCCAGCGATGCCAGTGGCTCCCTGCGTGCCGGCACCTCGGCCCTGCTCAATGCCCTGCAAAACAGCCGCAGCGAATCCGCGCTGATCGTAGCCTCCGACTGCCGCCTCGCCAAGCCCGGCAGCGTGCAAGAGATGCACTACGGCGCCGGCAGCGCAGCCCTGGCGGTGGGAAGTGACAACATCATCGCCCGTTTTGTGGGCTCCGAGAGCAACGCCACCCAGTTTGCCGACCACTACCGTCGCAGTGGCGCAGACCACGACTACTACTGGGAAGAACGCTGGGTTCGCGACGAAGGCTATATGAAGATCGTGCCCGCCACGGTGAACACATTGCTGGAAAAAACCGGCACCCCGGCGGACGCCATCCAGCACTTTTGCATGCCCGGCACCCTGGCGCGACTGGGCGCCGGACTGGCCAAAAAACTGGGTATCAACCCCGAGGCCGTGGTGGACAACTTTGCTGCCGACATCGGCGACACCGGCAGCCCCCAGGCGTTATTAATGCTGATCGCGGCCCTTGAGAAAGCCAGCCCGGGCGAGCGCATTCTGGTGGTGGGTTTTGGTGCCGGCTGCGACGCTCTGTTGCTGGAGGCCACCGACGCTATTACCGAGTACCAGCCCGCCGTTCCGCTCAGTACCGTCAACGATCACGCCCGCACCGTCGAACACTATAACCAGCTGCTGTCCTTCAGCGGACAGTTGCAGCTGGACTGGGGCATGCGCGCAGAGGTGGACAACAAGGTCTCCATCTCCCAGCTTTATCGCTCCCAGGACCAGGTCACCGGCTTTAATGGTGGCGAGTGCAGCAGCTGTGGCGCCGTGCAGTTTCCGATCCTGTCCACCTGCGTCAAATGCGGCAGTACCGAACCCATGAGCCGCAAGTCACTGGCCGACGAGAGCGCCAGGGTGGCCACCTATTCCAGCGACAATCTGCAGTACTACCCCGCCCCACCCATGTATTGGGGACTGGTGCAGTTTGATAACGGCGCCCGTCTGCTAATGGAGATGGTGGATGTCAATGCCGAGAGTTTTGATGTCGGCACACCGCTGCGCATGACCTATCGCATCAAGCAGAAGGACGACAGTCGCGGTTTGCACCGTTACTTCTGGAAAGCAACTCCCTTCTGAAAAGCAACCCCCGCGTGAGACACATTTTAAGAGACGAACACTATGGCTACAGGCATTAGAGACAAGGTCGCAATCCTCGGCATGGGTTGCAGCCGCTTTGGCGAACGCTGGGACAGCGGCAGTGAGCATCTGGCCGCCGAGGCATTTTCAGAGGCGCTGGACGACGCCGGCATCGAAAAGAACCAGATCGAAGCGGTCTGGTCTGGCTCCGCCCTGGACAACATCAACGTCGGTAACTCCGCCATTCCCCTGGCGATGGCACTGCGCCTGGAAGGCATCCCGATCTCGCGCATGGAAAATATGTGCGCCACCGGCACCGAAACCCTGCGTGGCGCCGCCTACGCGGTGGCCTCCGGTGCGGTGGATATTGCCATGGCCATCGGCGTGGAGAAACTCAAGGACACCGGTTACGGTGGCCTGCCCGCACCGACCAAGGGTACGCTCAACGACTTGTGGTTTCCCTATGGCTCGGCACCTGCCGGTTTTGCGCAACTGGCCGCCGGTTACCGGGCCAAGTACGGCACCAGCCGCGAAGACTTGAAGCGCGCTCTGGCACACGTGTCGTGGAAGAGTCACCAGAACGGCGTCAAGAGCCCCAAGGCCCATATCCGCAAAGCCATTGATAAAGACACCATTCTTAACGCGCCCATTATCGCCGAGCCACTCGGGCTTTTTGACTGCTGTGGCGTCAGTGACGGCGCCGCCTGTGCCATCGTCACCACGCCGGAAATCGCCCGCAGCCTGGGCAAGACCGATATTGTCACCATCAAGGCTATGCAGCTTTCCCTCAGCGCCGGGCGCGAGTCCGCCACCGCCGATTGGGATGGCAGTTACGTGCGCAACACGCGCATTGCCTCGCAAAAAGCCTACGCCGAAGCCGGTATTCGCAACCCTCGTGAAGAGCTGAGCTTGATGGAGGTGCACGACTGCTTCTCCATTACCGAGCTGGTCACCATGGAGGATCTGGGCGTATCCAAAGATGGCCAAGCCGTTAACGATATTCTCGACGGGTTTTACGACGCCGACGGCAGCGTGCCCTGCCAGATCGATGGTGGCCTCAAGTGCTTTGGCCACCCCATTGCCGCCTCCGGCCTGCGCATGACTTACGAAAACTATCTGCAGATTCTGGGCCGCGCCGGCGAGCGCCAGATCAAAGACGCGCGCATCGGTCTGTCACACAACTTGGGTGGCGTGCCCTACAACGGGGTCGCCGCAGTTTCCATTATTGGTCGTTACGAACAGTAAACTCACAAACAAGAGGACGTATCCATGTCTCAAATTCTAGAAGGTAAAGTTGTTATCGTTACCGGCTCCGGCCGTGGTGTCGGCGAATACATTGCCAAAGAAGCCGCCACCCAGGGCGCGCGCGTGGTCGTCAATGACCTCGGCAAAAACGAAGAGGGCCAGAACACCGCCGAGGTGGTATGTGCCCAGATCAAGGAAGCCGGCGGTGAAGCCATCGCCTCTCTCGACAGCGTGGCCGAGTGGTCCGGTGCCGAGAAAATGATCCAGGCCGCCATGGACAACTGGGGTCGCGTGGACGGCATCGTCAACAACGCCGGCATCCTGCGCGACAAGATCTTCCATAAAATGTCTGAGGAAGAATGGGACCAGTCGTTTGAAGTGAACGTCAAGGGCTGCTTTAACACCTCTCGCGTCGCCGCACCGATTTTCAAGGCCCAGGAGAGCGGCTCGCTGGTGCACATGACCTCCACCTCCGGCCTCATCGGTAACTTCGGCCAGGCCAACTACTCCGCCGGCAAAATGGGCCTGGTGGGTCTGTCCAAGTCCATCGCCCTGGATATGCAGCGCTTTGGTGTAAGGTCCAACTGTATCGCTCCGTTCGCCATGACTCCGATGGTAATGGCTGGCATTCCCCGAGAATCCGAAGAGGATAAGGCGCGCTGGCGTGTGATTGAGCGCATGGCGCCAGAGAAAATTGCCCCGCTGGCCTGCGCCCTGATGTCCGACGACGCCAAGGACGTGACCGGCCAGATCTTCGGCTCCCGCGCCAATGAGGTGTATCTGTTCAGCCAGCCGCGTCCGCTGCGCACCATGCACATTGGCGACGACGAAGGCATCAGCACCCAAGCGGTGATCGACCGTGTGCTGCCGGCGTTCCGCACCAGCATGTACAACCTGGACCGCTCCATGGACGTGTTCACCTGGGATCCGGTGTAAGGGTCGAAGGAGGCGAGAAATCACATGATTCTGAACAAGGTATTGGAATATCAGCTGAAGCCGGTGGAGCACACCATCAGCGAAAAGGACTGCATGCTCTACTCCCTGGGCATCGGCCTGGGCATGGACCCGGTGGATCCGAAACAGCTGCAGTTCGTCTACGAAAAAGATCTCAAGGCGTTCCCCAGCCAGTCCGTGGTGATTGCCCACCCCGGCGCCTGGGTCACCGACCCGGAGCTGGAGATCAACTGGATCAAACTGCTGCACGGTGAGCAGACCATCACTCAGCATAAGCCGCTGATTCCGGGCAAAACCTACGTGGGTAACTACCGGGTTCTGGGGGTAGTGGACAAGGGTGCAGACAAGGGCTCGATCCTGTATCAGGAAAAAACCCTGACCGACAAGGAAAGCGGCGATCTGGTCAGCACCGTTACCTCGTCCTACTTTATGCGCGGTGACGGCGGCTGCGGCAGCAGCGGCTATGAGCCCCCCGCGCCGGTGGTAATTCCGGAGCGTGAAGCGGACAAGAGCGTGACCATTGCCACCGCCGACAACGCCGCCCTGATCTACCGCCTGTCCGGCGACTACAACCCCATCCACGGGGACCCGGAGAAGGCCCGCAAGGCCGGATTTGACCGCCCCATTCTGCACGGCTTGTGCACGTTTGGCGTGGCCACCCGGGCGATTCTGGACACCTACTGCGACTCGGAGCCGGAGCGACTGGAATTTGTCGGCCTGCGCTTCAGCTCACCGGTGTACCCGGGCGAAACGGTCAAGGTGGACTTCTGGGAAGAAGACGGCGATGTCCTGTTTGCCGCCACGGTTGTGGAGCGGGGCGTCAAGGTGCTGAACGCGGGACGGGCTCGGGTTAAGGCCTGATACCGGCTTAATGGCTGCGTAGGTGCGTAGGTGCGTAGGGTGGATTAGCGAAGCGTAATCCACCATGGTTCCTGGCTCGTGCCGTATTCAAGGTGGATTACGGCTTCGCCTAATCCACCCTACGCCCCATACGCCATACGTCCCACGCAATGCAGCAACGATTGCCAGCACATCACATATATTATACGCTTACTTATTATTACTTTTATCACTATTTGCCGGATGACATACCGACCATGACCATAGAACTCAGTTTTGACCAGGGCGCCGTGATTGTCGGCGGGGGTACCGGCGGCATTGGCGAGGCTATCTGTCGCCGCTTCGCCGAGGCGGGCACCCCGGTGATTTTCACCTACAACAGTAACGTCGCCAAGGCCGAGGCCATCGGCGCCGACATCGAGGCCGCCGGTGGTCAGTGCTCCTTCAGCCGGGTGGACCTCTCCGATACCGACTCCGTCAACGCCCTCTTTGAAGACGCCGTTGCCAAGTACGGCCGTATTGCCCACGTCATCTATGCCGCCGGTCCCAGCTTCGATTTTGCCAAGATCGGCGACATCCCCGCGGACACCTGGAAGAAGGTGATCAACGCAGACGTTAACGGTGCCTTTAACCTGATTCAGAGTGCGGTTCAGGTATTTCGCCAGCAGGGCGGCGGCAATCTCATTGGTGTCATTACCTCGGCCGTTGAATGCGTGCCCAAGGCCGACATTATGTCCGCCTCGCCCAAGGCCGCTATTGAAATGCTGATACGGGGTGTGGCCAAAGAATCCGGTAAAGTCGGAATCCGCGCCAACTGTGTGGGTCCCGGCTGGATCAACGCCGGTCTCGGCAAGAAAGGTATGGAAGAGAAAATGACACCCGAGATGGTGGAAAAGCTGCGCCGCTCTACCATCCCGCTGCAGAAATTTGGCAACGCCGATGATATCGCCTACGCCTGCCTGTTTCTCTGTTCGCAACAAGCCGGCTTTGTGACGGGGCAGACGCTTGCCGTTGATGGCGGCGCCCAGATCTGATGTCAATGGCAAACTTTTTCAGCCAACTGAAGGTCGGGCAGCGCTTGTATATCCCCGGCGCTTCGGCCGAACCCAGGGCGTTTGTCGAGGCCCTGGCGCGGGTCAGTGCCGAGCTTCCGCCCCTGAACATCACCAACTCTTTTGTTCCCGGGGTCAACCCGCTCGCGCTCGCCACAGAAGACAACGCGCTGACCGAAACCGTGGTATTCCCCCGCGGCAATAAGCTGATGCACGAGGGGCGCGTCGATTTTTTACCGCTGTCGTATTTCGGTGCGGCGAACTATCTGCAACAACAGTCGTTTGATTGGGCGGTACTGCAGTTATCACCCCCGGATCAACAGGGCCAATGCTCGCTTGGCGCCTCGGTGGAGTTTCTGCCCAGTGTTCTCAAGGGCAGCCAACGACTGTTGGGGCTAATCAATCCCAATGTACCGCAGGTTCCGGGCGCTCCATCACTGTCAATCAAAGAGCTGCACCAGGTGGAAGAAATCGATTCTCCCCTTGTAACCTACAACGTAGGCAGCATCGACCGCGTTTCTGATCAGATCGCAGGCCACCTGAGCGAACTGATTGAATCCGGAGCGGTGTTGCAATTGGGGCTGGGCAATGTGCCCACCAAACTCTGCGCGGCGCTGGGGGAGTTCAAACAACTGCGATTCCATTCCGGCATGCTGTCTGACGGTTTCTGGCATTTGGCCGAATGTGGTGCACTGGACGAAGGTTTTGCCCATACCACCTGCTGTGCGCTGGGCTCCGACGCTTTTTATCAGCAATTGCCACATCTGCAGCAACTGACCATCAGAGGCGTTAACCAAACCCACGACCCGAGCAATCTTAGTCAACACACTAATCTGATTGCCATCAACTCCGCTCTGGAAGTGGATCTGTGGGGGCAGGCTAACCTGGAAATGCTGGGTACCCGACAGATCAGCAGTGTCGGAGGTGCGGCGGATTTTGCCCGTGCTGCGCGCAATGCCCCACAAGGGAAAAGCGTGATCGCACTGCCTTCTACGGCTGCCAAGGGCAAGTTGTCGCGCATTGTTCCCCATTTCCAACCGGGACAGGTCACCTCCCTGGGACGCGGGGATATCGACTACGTGGTGACCGAACACGGCGTTGCTGAACTGAAAGGAAAATCGTCTCTGCAACGCGCACAGGCGTTGATTCAGATTGCCGACCCAGCCTTTCGCGAACAGCTCAGCGAGGCCTGGCACCAGCAACTGTCAAAGAGCTAACAATAACCATAGGACGAATGATACTTACACAAACTTGAATCCCCGTAGCAGCGCGCTCTGAGCGCGACAGGAACTGAAACAACGCTGCCATACCCGGTCGCCCTCGGAGCGGGCTGCTACAAGACTCTCACACTGGTAGCAGCGGGCTCCGACCGCGACTTGATATAGCACCAGGTGTTTGTCGCAGTACCCGATAAAGCGGGGCAGGCTCTCAGAGCCCGCTGCTACGGGGAACGGTGCAAGATCGGCTTGGGTAGGTGACATTCATTCTTAATCCTTTGAGAATTTGAGGCAAGATCTTATGAGTGCTCAAACTCTTCTGGTGACCGGCGCCAACGGCGATATCGGTCGCTACGTTGTCAATCAGGCCCTGGCGCAGGGCAGAACGGTGTTCGCCAGTATCCGCAACGAGGCCCACAAAGAGACCTTTCAGGATCATCCGCGGCTGCACTTCCTGATTATGTATATGGATCAGCCGGACTCCATCCACGAGGCATTTGCCGAAATGGATAGAATGCTGAACGGCAGCCCCCTGGATGCCGTGATTCACTGCGCCGCCATGGAAAGTCCGTCCACGGTTGAATTCCTCAAACCCGAGGTACTGGAGCAGATCATCCGCATCAATTCGGTGGGCAGTCTGGCGATCATGCAGGCCTCCTTCCCGCGGTTGCGGCGCAGCGGCGGCAACCTGATACTGGCCAGTTCCCTCTGGGGGCGTATTTCAGGTCCCCTGGTGTCTGCCTATTCCGCCTCGAAATGGGCCCTGGAGTCCCTGGGTGAAGCCGCTCGGCGGGAAACCCGCCACATGGGGTTTAATATTGTTCTGGCGAATATCGGTGCGGTTAAGTCGCGTATGATGGACGCCCATGTCGAAGACGTGAAAACCCTGCTCAATAACGCCAGCGACGAAGAGCAACGGCTATATGCCCATGCCTACGAATCCCACGCTGAGATGACCAAGAAATTTGACAGCGTTGCCATCAGTGTGGAAAAGGTGAGTGATAGATTACTGGCTATCGCCGACAATGCCAGGCCAAAAGCCCGCTACAAGATGGGTCTGGATGCCAGGCTGCTGACGGCTCTGAGCTGGCTGCTACCATCAAGCTGGATGGATATGATGCTGGGCATTGGCAAGCCCAAAGAATCGGGGTTGTCTTACCGCAACGCTGACTAATTCCTTAATAATGGGAAGAACCGTAGGGTGGATTTACCCAAAAAGCGGGCACAAGAGACGCAACGCGTCGTAATCCACCGAACCGCACCGGGCGAATTTGACCTTACTCTTCAGCCGCCCCCATTTGCAGCAGATTGTGTTTCATGGTCTTGAGAATACCATCCAGCAACTTATTCTGCTCCTTGGTGATACCTTTCATAATGCGCTTGTTGATGCCAGAGGCAATACCCTGCATCTCACCCAACAGCTTTTCGCCGGCCTTGGTCATCACCACCTTCTTGGCCCGGCGATCTTCGGGATCCGGCAGGCGCTCCAACCAGCCGGAGGCTTCCATACGATCGATCAAACCACCGAGACTTACCTTGCCGACGCTCATCAGGCGCGCCAATTCGGTTTGGGCAATACCATCCTCCGCATAGCGGGCAATATTGACCAGCACCCACCACTGGGAGCGCGTGATGCCCAAGGGCTTGAGCTCGTGATCCACGACCTTTTTACGCAATCGCGACACGTCGTGTACCAGAAATCCTGTGGCAAAATCCGGTTCTTTGCGGCTCATAGATAGACTCACCTTATTATTTATAAACATGCTTATAGTAGCACGACCCATATAGTAAGCATAGTCATGGCCAAAATACCACCCTATATATGAGACCACTTGAACTTAGTTATCATGCATACTATTATTTAGATAACTTAAATCCCTAGCCCAGCAATATAGCCACGAGTGACCCCTATGCTGCCCAGATCCATCTTCAGCGAAGAACATGATATTTTCCGCGAGTCCGTGCGCCGCTTTATCGAACAGGAGATCACCCCCTATCACGATGAATGGGAAAAGCAGGGCCAGGTCAGTCGCGAACTTTGGCTCAAAGCCGGAGAAGCCGGCCTGCTGTGCCCCAATGTCTCCGAGGAGTTTGGCGGCCTGGGTGCGGACTTTATGTATAACGTGGTGATTACCGAAGAGCTGGCCCGCGCCGGTGCCACCGGCCCCGGTTTCGCGGTGCACTCAGACATGGCCGCCACCTATATCGACACTTTTGCCTCTGTGGAACTGAAAGACCGCTGGCTACCCAAGCTGATCAGTGGTGATTGTATTGCCGCCCTGGGTCTGACCGAGCCCGGTGCCGGCAGTGACCTGAAAGAGATTCGCACCACCGCTGTACGTGATGGCGATGACTACGTCATCAACGGCCAGAAGGTGTATATCTCCAACGGACAACTGTGTGACCTTGTGGTTTTGGCCTGTAAGACCGATCCCAGCGCCGGCGCCAAAGGCATGAGCTTTATTCTGGTGGAAAGCGACCGTGAAGGTTTCGAGCGCGGTCGCAATCTGGAAAAACTCGGCCTCAAGGCCCAGGACACTTCTGAACTGTTTTTTAACAACGTCCGGGTCCCCGCCAGCAATCTGATCGGCAATGAAGGCGACGCCTTCAAGATGGCGATGTTCAAGTTGGCCCAGGAACGCATCACCATTGCCATCTCCGCCCTCGCAGTCGTGGAGGCGGCATTGGAGTGGACGGTTGACTACACCAAGGATCGCAAAGCCTTTGGCAACCGCATCTGCGACTTTCAGAACACCCGCTTCAAGATGGCGGAACTGAGTGCTGAGGCCACCGCCATGCGCGTGTTTGTGGACCACTGCATCGAACAGCATATGCATGGCAAACTCGACGGCATTACCGCCGCCAAGGCCAAGATGCTGTGTACGGAGCTGCAGTGTAAGACCGTGGACGAATGCCTGCAGTTCTTCGGCGGTTACGGCTATATGCTCGAGTATCCGATCGCCAAGGCCTATATCGACGCACGGGTTCGTCGCATTGCCGGAGGCTCCTCAGAAATTATGCGGGAAATCATTGGTCGCGACATGTTTAAAGATTAAAAAGCCCGCTGCGAAAATTATGAACTGCCCAAAGCGGTATTGTCAGATTGCCTAGAGCGAGATTTATAGAGAGCAGAATCTACTATGAAAGCCAGCACAAAAGTCATTATCTCCTGCGCCATCACCGGCTCGATTCACACGCCTTCCATGTCGGAGAATCTGCCCGTCAGCCCGGCACAAATCGCGGAGCAGTCCATTGCCGCCGCTGAAGCCGGCGCAGCGATTTTGCACCTGCACGCCCGCAACCCCGATGGCTCCCCATCACCGGATCCCAAGATTTTTATGGAGTTTCTGCCAGAGATCAAACGCAACTGCAATGCCGTGATCAATATCACTACCGGCGCCGGTCTGGGAATGACCATGGACCAGCGTTTGGAGGCGGCTGAATCAGTTGCCCCGGAAGTGGCGTCCATGAATATGGGCTCGATCAACTTTAATATCTCCGGGGCGGTGAATGCGGTGCCGGAGTTCCAGCACGCTTGGGAAAAGCCCTATCTGGAAAATACCCGCGACTTTGTGTTGACCAACACCTTCGCGCAAATCGAGGAAGGCATCGAGCGGTTGAGCCGCAACGGCACCCGGTTTGAGTTTGAGTGCTACGACATCGGCCACCTCTATAACCTGGCGCACTTTCGCGATCGTGGTTTGATCGAGGGGCCTCTGTTTATTCAGGGCATTTTTGGCATCTTGGGTGGCATGGGTGCCGACCCGGAAAACTTGTTGCACTTTAAGGCGACTGCCGATCGACTGTTTGGTGATGATTATTATCTTTCGACCCTTGCCGCCGGTCGTCACCAGATGAAGTTCGTCACCTTATCCGCCATTTTGGGCGGGCATGTGCGCGTGGGTCTGGAAGACAGCCTCTATCTCGGCAAGGGCCAGATGGCGGAGAACAATGCCCAGCAGGTGGCGAAGATTCGTCACATTGTCGAACAATTGTCTCTGGAAATCGCCAGCCCGGATGAAGCCCGGGAAATGCTGGCCCTGAAAGGCGCCGGTAAGGACAATATTATTATATAGAATCGCTCGTCTCCTTCAGGAGCGATAAAGCACGCGCTCTGCCTATACTCTCTCTAGAGTGCGATTAGGGTGCCCGGCTTGTCGGGCACCCTTTTTTTGTTCTGGCTGTTTTCCCTAGGTATTGTGTGCTTCGATGTGAGCGTTGTAACACCGTATCACTTTGGACCCTCAAAAAATCGATAACCACCTGATTTTTATATATTTTTTATTGAAATTATCACTTTCAAGCATTTGACTCTGTTTCTCAGAAAGCGAGGGTTTTGAGAACAGATCTTCCCTTCTTCTCAAAAACCGCTATTATTGAGAAGAACATAGATGAACTTCTCACAGATAGAGCAACCAGAAGCATGTCCAAAGATGCCTTGGCAAAGTTACCACCCTCGCAGGAACTAGAAACTCCCCGGGTCTTACGGGCGCTGGTCAACGCACATAGGCATCTGGCAGAACTAAAAGGTGTGGCCAAAGCAATTCCTAATGAAGGTATTCTTATATCGACTCTTTCACTGCAGGAGGCACAAAGTAGCTCTGAAATCGAAAACATCATCACGACTCAAGATGCTCTATACAAGGAAGAGCTACAGACCGCCATCTCCGATCCAGTAGCAAAAGAAGTTGCGCACTATGCCACTGCTTTACGCTCTGGCTACGATAAAGTAAAGAACCAAAAAGTTCTTAGCCTCAATACAATTCTTGAAGTTCAAGAAACACTTGAAGGAAATCGTGCCGGCTTCAGGAAGACACCAGGTACGGTTCTTAAGAATGAACAAACTGGTGAGATCGTTTTCGAACCACCATCCCCGGAGCGAATCGGTAAATACATGTCAGATCTTGAACAATTCATAAATACAGAACAAGTTCTTGATCCCCTTGTCTGCATGGCATTGATTCACCACCAGTTTGAAACGATTCATCCCTTCTATGATGGTAATGGTCGAACTGGAAGGATTATTAACATTCTGTACTTGGTCTTGTCAGGGCTTTTGGATACTCCGGTACTATATTTGAGCCGTTATATTAACCAGACTAAGTCGGAGTACTACACTAAACTTCAACATGTACGCGATAGCAAAGAGTGGGAAGCCTGGCTTTTATATATGTTGAGGGGGATCAGTTCAACAGCCAGCCATACCATTGGACTTATTCAAGAAATTCAACAGTTACTCCTGGAGACAAAACAAGAAATAAGGAGCAATCATAAATTTTACAGCCAAGATTTAATCAACAATCTTTTTCGCCACCCATACACAAAAGTAGCGTTTCTCGAACGAGACCTCGACGTCTCTCGAGCGACCGCCACAAGGTATCTCGATGCCTTATCTCAACAGGGATCACTCACAAAACATCGTCATGGGAAAGAAAGCTATTACATCAACCACAAGTTGATTGATCTTTTGTTTAACATGCCTGAGTTTCCATAGGAATAGCTGACTGCCATAAGCGGTCAAGACCAAAATTCAGAATCCAGTTCGCATACCGAGCATCCAATCTGACCGCTGCCTACTTGTTACTCCACCAACTTAATAAGAGTCTTGCCCAGGTTGTCACCCGCGTACAATTTCTCCAAGGCCAACGGCGCCTGCTCCAACCCCTCGTAAATTTCTTCCCGGTAGCGCAACTGCCCACGCTGGATCATTGCCGCCAGCGCCTGCAAGGCCTGTTCAAAGCGGTGCTCATGATTAAAAATCACAAATCCCTGGTGGCGAAGCTCCTTGACTAACACCTGGCGCTCACGCCTCGGCCCGACCGGCACCGGATCCCAGCTGGCCACGCTGGCGGTGCCCACCTGTGCGATGCGTCCGCGGGCGTTCATGTTTTCGAACACGGTATCCGCAATCCCGCCACCGACGTTATCGAAGTAGGCATCAATTCCCTCGGGACAGGCTGCTTTCAGAGCCGAAGCAAGATCCGCTGTTTTGTAATTGATGGCACCATGATAGCCAAATTCCTCGCGCGCGAGGCGTACCTTTTCTTCGCTACCGGTTAAACCCACAACATTGCAACCTTTCGCGCGCGCCAACTGCCCGACAATACTGCCCACCGCCCCCGCCGCGGATGACACCAACAGTGTTTCACCGGCCCTGGGCGCCAGTATATCCTCCAAGGCGATATACGCAGTCAGTCCGTTGATCCCCAGTACGCCCAAGCTGGTCTGTACGGGGGCCTGGGCCGGATCGACCTTGCGGATGATCTGCTCCAGGTTGACATGAGCATACTCCTGCCACCCGAACCAGCCGGTGACAAAATCGCCGACTGCGAAGCCCTCAAGCCGTGACTCAATAACCTCACCCACGGCCAGTGCCTTCATCGGTTCCCCCAACTCCGCCCTGGCGTAGTTGGCGACGTCCGTCATCCAGCCCTTTTGGGCGGGATCGGCGGAGAGGTAGTGGTTGCGGACCAAGATACAGTTGTCATTGCAGTTGGGAACAGCAGCATCCGCGAGAGTGAAGTGGTCAGGAGTTGGTAAACCGTTGGTGTAGCTGATCAATAAGAGTTGCTTGTTTGAAGTACCCATAATTCTGACCAATGAAGATGTAACGTTGTAGAGAATTATATGTCAGATCTGCTTTAGTTACTCACACTTCAACAACGTCATCGAGCACCTCATCCAGGGTATTTTCGGCATTCTGGGCGGACATGTGCGCGTGGGTCTGGAAGACAGCCTCTATCTCGGTAAGGGCCAGATGGCAGAAAACAATGCCCAGCAGGTGGCAAAGATCCGTCACATCGTCGAACAATTGTCTCTGGAAATCGCCAGCCCGGATGAAGCCCGCGAAATGCTGGCCCTGAAAGGCGCCGGCAAGGACAACATTGTTATATAGAATCGCTCGTCTCCTTCAGGAGCGATAAAGCACGCGCTCTGCCTATACTCTCTCTAGAGTGCGATTGGGGTGCCCGGCTTGTCGGGCAGCTCGTTCCTGCCTGTTACTCTAATGCACAAGCGGAACAGAACTCGCTTAAACGCTTGGCTACCAGCCCCTCTCCCAATCGCAATTCGAGCCAAGTATCAACAAATTCCTTAAGTCGAATATCCGGCTGCATTAAATAGGCTTTTTGCTGGTAGGTAAGCGTAGAGGCCACCGGCAGGCAAAGCTCCGGGTGTTTGTGCGCCTGCAGCTGCGCTTCGATGCGGTCGGTGACCATGACATCCGCCTCTCCGCTTATTATCCGCGCGAAGATGGTGCGGTTATCCGGGTGCAGCAACTTGCTGGCTTGTTTGATCTGTGTATCGACAAAACGCTCGTTGGTACCGCCCGGATTCACGATCACCCGCACTCCGGGCTTATCAATCTTGGTAAGACTGGAAAAGCGTTTCGCATCTGTGCAGCGGCTGATGGCCGTTTTACCACCTATGTGATAAGGCCGGGAGAAAAAGCCCAGTCGTTGACGCGGAAGAATTCGAGAAACACCACTCATGGCAATATCGTATTTGCCCGCCTGCAGATCTGCGGTCAGGTCGGGCCAGCTGGTAGGAACTAAAAGCAACTTCACACCCAACGCCTGGGCGAGATCCCTAGCCATTTCAATATCCATTCCGCTATATTCCGACTCGCCCTGCGGACGATAGGAGAAGGGTGGATAGTCACCTGTGGTGCCCACACGCAACAGATCACTGTCGAGAATTTGAGTAAAACGATCAGGGTAAAAATCAATCTCTTGCAGAGCCTGAGAGATCTTTTTACTACTTTGCTGAGAGAGCCCCTTAACAGTTAGGGTTGCAATATCACTGAGTTGACCTGTCTCTTGAATGCGCCCAAGCTCTGTTATCAGCGCCGTGCCCAATGTCAGCAGCTGCGGTCGAACCACATTGACCAGATCAGGAACAGCGTCGGGCAACGTTTCGCCCTGCTGCCAGCGCTTGAACCAATAGTTCTGAACCTCCTTGGCGGCTCCGATCTGAGCACGAAAGAACGCCTCACTACTGGCGACGGTTATGCCGTGTACGAGGCCTTGATGCACGGCAGCTTGTAGAACTCTCTCTTCTCGCGCCAGATCTTCTACGGGAAGATTGCGTTGCCATTTATAAGCCGCAACCGCCTGCATCAACCGCAAACGGTCTGTGATGAGAGACTCCACAGCCGTACTCGGTGCCGCCCGGCACAATGTAGTGGCCAGTAAACCTGCCACAAGAATCAATATTCTTGCCGCCATCCTCCACTCCCTCCTCAGGATGAATGCCAACTCGGATTTGAAGCGCATTATAGGCGCCAGGCGCGCCTGCCCCACAATAGGAGAATCCTTTGCCAGAAAACTACGCCTTGGGCGAATTGAGATGCTTGGCCAACTCTGCCTGCAAGACATCTTTACCCTCCTCTTCGACATAGCTCAAAAACTCCGACGCGATGACCGTTCGGCGCTTGGATTTCGCCCAAACAAAGAACCAGTGAGAATCAATCGGTAATTCCTTAACCGGCAGCTTGACCAGCCCGGATTGTCCCCCATAGGTCAAAGTATGAGCCGAGAGAATGGAAATCCCCAACTTGGACATGACCGAGTGTTTGATGGCTTCGTTACTATCAATGGTCATCTTGATATTCAACTGTACCTTGTGCCGGCGCATGAACTCCTCAATCGCGTGCCGGGTGCCCGACCCCTGCTCGCGCATCAGGAAGGGCTCGTCAAGCAAATCGGTGATCTTGAGCCGCTTGCGTTTAGCCAGGGGGTGGTCTTCCGGCGCGATGGCCACCAGAGGGTTATCAACAAACTCGATAGTTTCCGTATCCATATCCTGGGGTGGATGACTGAACACAAAGAAGTCTTCAACCCCCTGCTTCAGACGCTCCACAGTTTGCTGGCGATTGCCCACCTTCAGCTGGATATCAATTCCCGGATAACGCTCGCAGAACGGTCCCAACAAGTGCGGAATAAAATACTGCGAAGTATTGACCACCGCCAGCCGCAATGTGCCGGACTGCAGCTCACGCATACTGTTCAGTGACCTATCCAGCCGATCAAAGCTGTCCAATACTTCGACAGCGGTTTTCACCAGCTCCAGGCCTTCGTCGGTAAAGACCAGTTGCCGATGGGAGATATTGTAGAGAGGCATACCGATGGCTTCTGACAGCTTCTTCATCTGCATGGAAACGGTGGGCTGCGTCAGATAGAGCGCCTTCGCCGCACGGTTGATGCTGCCCTGGTCGTGTACCGCCAGCAATATTTCCAGTTGGCGTAGGGTACCCACATGTGCGTGTAAACGAGATTTCATACTATTTATCAATCATGATATAGATAATTATCTATATTAAAATTAAACAATATCTATTTTTAACTATATTTGATATCGCTCAGAATGGCCACCCGAAAATCGACAAATCTGGAGGCGACCTTATTATGAATACCAGGCAATTTGCATTTAGTCTATTCGTTGGTGTGGTACTGATCGGGCTGGGTCTTGCCATTCTCGGCAAGGCATCGGTGGGCATTAGCCTGGCGGCATTGGGGCTGGCGATCATTGTTCTGAGCCTGCTGAACCGCCCCGGGGCTGCCACAGAAGATCAGGGGCAGCTGTTGCCCATCGCTATTGAAATCAAGCCGCGGGACTGAACCGACATGAGTCTCGATGTCGGTATTGCCTTCTTTATTCTCGGCGTGATCGCCACTCTGATTCGCGCCAATATCCAGTTTCCGAAGGGGTTGTATCAGTCCCTGATTTTGTTTTTGATGCTGGCCATTGGCCTCAAAGGTGGAGTCGCGCTGGCGCAACACGCCTCCTGGGCGCTGATCAGCCAATCAGCCTACGTTCTACTGTTAGGAGTGTTGCTGCCTCTGATTGCGTTTCCGATTCTGTATTTTATCGGTGGGCTCAAACGCTATGATGCCGCCTCCATTGCGGCCCACTACGGTTCGGTCAGTGTGGGGACTTATGCCGTGGCGGTCGCCTTTCTGGAAGCACAGGATATTCACTATGAGGCTTATATTCCCTTGTTTGTGGTGTTACTGGAAATGCCGGCAATCGCCGTGGGCATCGCCCTTGCCAGGAACAAAGCGGATGACAAGCAAAATACCGGCGAAGTGGTCCACGAAGTGTTCTGCAACCAGGGCATGGTATTGATGGTAGGCGGGTTGCTTGTCGGCTTTATGGCCGGTGAGCGCATTGAACGGGTAACACCTTTTTTCTTTGATCTCTTTAACGGGGTTCTGGCGCTGTTCCTGCTGAAGATGGGTATGATGGCAGCCCAGCGAATTGATGAAATCAAGCGTCTGGGGAGCTTTATGCTGGCCTTCGGCGTGGCTATGCCCCTGGCAGGTGGACTGGCAGGTTGCCTGCTGGGACTGATGATCGGTCTCTCCTCTGGAGGAGCCATCCTGCTGTCGGTACTCGGCGCCAGTGCGTCTTACATTGCCGTACCCGCTGCCATGCAGGTTGCTCTGCCCCAAGCCAACCACAGTCTCTCGATCAGTGCCTCACTGGGAATCACCTTTCCGTTTAACGTCCTGATTGGCATCCCCACCTTTACGGTGCTGACAGAGCTAATCGCCGGCTGACGCAATTCGATACAAGCAACTCAACACCACAGGGACAGTGGTGGATTTGCGGTCACACAGCGCAACACATCACTGCGGGAAACAATCCCGATAACTACCCCAGAGTCCTGTACGACCGGCATTGAATAGAGCTCTTCTTCGAGCAGGAGCGTCGCCAGCCTGCGGACATCCGTAACAGGGTCTACCGCATAGGTTCGGTGGTCTGACGTCAACAGGAGGTGATCAAGCGTGCAGCCAAACCGGTGCCTGGTGAAGTCTTCGGCGGCAAGCAGCTCGTAGTAGTGCAGCCGCGACAGCGCACCGCAAAGTCGACTACAGGCATCTACGATAGGAAAGACCTCGTAGGGATGGGATTGAAACTGCTCTCTGGCCCGATGCAATGTCCAGTGAGCCGCCAATGTTTCCACCGGTCGGGTCATGATCTGGTGGACATGACACACTGGCTCGGGTTGCCCCCGATCACTCAACATCGCCTTGTAACGGTCTACAGCTGCCTGCGACACCTGAGCGAGAGAGCGGTCATCTGCAACTTGATCGGACACAGCATTGTCGGCGTTGCGCCGCAATTGAGCATTGGCGGAGAGCTTCTCCACGCGTCGCAGCTCCTCCAATGCACCAGAGAAGAGACGACCACGTGGACTAAAAACTGAAAACATGGGGTATGGCGCTAGAGGTTCTCAACCAACCCCAACTCCTGCTCTGCCGGCAGTTTTCTGGCCAGCACTTGTCGACGTTTTAGTCGACGACTGAGGCATTGGCCGGCTCGGGTAATGGCACGATCTATAGCCACCACCAGAGTATCCCGCTTTTCGGTTACCACGATTGGTTTAAGTCCAAGCGGTTTAATCACGACCTTGCATTGCTTGTCGACGCCCGCCTTGGGTCCATTCAGATCCGTCAGGGTAATAGCGGCGCTGTCGATATAATGACGCAGCCGCGAAAAAGTGAACGAGAAGCGGCGGTCAATGTAACCAATAGTGTCTCCACCGCCGTTCATGTTTCGAAAATAAATATCCCACTTCATGGTATTACCTCTCAACAAATGTCTTTTACCAGCAGATAGTCCCTTAATGCACTAATCAATAATGTTCGTTGCTCTCCGGTGTAACCCAAGTCATCCGCAATGTACCCCAGGTGGATGGACTGCTGATGACTGTCCGTCTGGCAGCTCTGTCGTTCTGCAATTCTTTCCAGCCGCTTAAGTTGGCCACCGGCTCTGGTTTGCAAAGCCCGCTGTTCGAACGTTTTGCCGTCCTCCTGGCGTTCAAAGGTTATCAACCCCTGCTGTTCGGCGTCCTGTTGTTGAGTTGCCAACCCGCGAAAATAGCCACTGATATAGTGTTTACATTCCCGATCAAGTGCCGGATTGGATTGCTCAGCTAACAGTGACTGGCACGCCTGTTTCAAACTCACCTGAGGCAGCTTGTCAACAATGGTGGCTTGCGCCGGGGTGGTTAGCGCCGTGAGCGCTGCGAAGGATACGACCAGTTTAAGGTTTTGCCATTTCATAGCGGACCTCCTGAACAGGCTGCTTTGCTGTAGATTTGTGTAAGATAAAACTGCCCAGTAACGCAGATAGGATCGAACCAAACAGCACACCGATTTTGACACTGTTGAGATAAGAAACACTCATTTGATCAAACGCCAGTGAGCCAATAAACAAACTCATGGTAAAGCCGATACCACACAGCGAGGCCACGCCATACAACTGCATCCAACTCGACCCAGTGGGGAGCTTGGCAAGGCCGGATTTGATGGCCAGCCAACAGGCACCAAATATGCCCACCTGATTGCCCACAAACAGACCCACGGCGATGCCCACAGACACCGGGTTAAGCATCTCCTGAATGCTGATGCCAATCAGGCTGACACCCGCATTGCTGAAAGCAAACAAAGGCAGAATAAAGAACGCCACCCAAGGTTGCAGGCCGTGCTCCATAGACTTCAGCAGGGGTTCTCCGTGTTCATTATTGATATTCAGAGGCACTAGCAGCGCTACGGCAAAACCCGCCAAGGTCGCATGGACACCGGATTTCAGTACCGATGCCCATACCACGATACCAATCAGCACATAGACGCTTTGATAACGAACCCCAAGGCGATTGGCCGCAAATAGCAGAGCCAGGCCTACCGAGGCCACAATCAGAGACAACACTGAAAGTTGGGATGAATAGAAGAGGGCAATAATGATGATCGCGGCAATGTCATCAAAAATAGCAACCGACAGCAAAAACAATTTCAGGCTGATCGGTACCCTGCGACCAAACAGACTCAGTACACCCAGTGCAAACGCAATATCGGTTGCTGCCGGTACCGCCCAACCCCTTGCGGTCACGGGGTCTCCGCCGTTAAACAGGGTATAGATAATAGCCGGTGTTATGACTCCGGCCAAAGCGCCGATTGCAGGCAGAATGATCTGGTCACGAGAAGATAAATGGCCATCAACCAGTTCCCGTTTGACCTCCAGGCCAATCAGGAAGAAAAACAGGGCCATCAGGCCATCGTTGATCCACAACAGGAGGGGTTTATCGATAGAAAACCCACCGGCCACCACGGAAACCGGAAGGTTGTGAAACTGCTCATAGGCGCTGGCCAAGGGTGAATTGGCAATGATAATGGCCAAAACAGCCGCCGCCACCAGCAATATGCCACCGGCAGCGTCATGCTGCACCATTTGTCTAAAGGCTTTCGTCACCTCAAAGCTCCATAATCAACGGTAGGGTACCTGGAACCCAGACTCTAGCGCCCACCCCCTATCAATAAAAGTCGATTATTATTGAGATATTCATCGAAAAAAACGTATTATGAAAAAACCACTCTGGAGATTGCGACATGGTTCAGCAGCTTAACTACAATCACCTTCGTTATTTTTACGCCATAGCGAAAGAAGGCAGCATTGCCAAAGCTGCGGAAACCCTGCACGTTTCGCCACAAACCATCAGCGGTCAGATCTCCGTTTTTGAAGATTATCTTGGGGTTCAATTATTCGAGCGCAAGGGCAAACGCCTGGTGATGAACGAAACCGGCCACCTGGTCTTCAGCTACGCTGAAGATATTTTTGCGCTGGGTGCGGAGCTTCAGCAGACCATAAACTCCCGGGACGCCAGTCAACCATTCATATTTAATGTCGGTGTGACCGATGTTATTCCAAAAATGTTGGCGGTCAATATTTTGAAGAACGCCTTCACGTTGGAAGGCCCTATTAAATTGGTTTGCCGCGAAGGCGACTACGATTCACTGCTGTCGGAATTGGCCTTGAACCGGCTGGACCTGATCCTGTCCGATCGCCCACTGGCCCCGAATGTTCCCATCCGCGCCTACAATCACCCCTTGGGCGAATGCGGCTTGAGCTTTTACGCCGATGGCCGTACCGCCAGAAAACTACGAAACCGGTTCCCCGAGTCACTGCATCAACGACCTTTCTTAATGTGTGGGGATAAATCCAATCAAAAGGTCAATCTGAATTCCTGGTTCGACCAGCAACAAATCTATCCTGAGGTAGTGGGCGAATTTGATGACAGTGCGATGCTGAAATACTTCGGGCAATCCGGTTATGGTGTTTTTTGTACCCCCAGCATTATTGAACAACATGTGACCCGACAGTATGGTGTCTCTGTGATCGGCAGAACAGAGCAGGTGATGGAGCGGTTTTATGCGATATCACCCGAACGTAAGCTGGTCCACCCCGGGGTCAAACTACTGGTGGATGCGGCGAAGGAGATCTTCGCCAGGGAAAAGAGCAATTAGTGACCATCCGGAAACCAAACTGTCACAAGTCCGTATCGAATGGGCTATATTCGTAGGGTGGATTAGCAAAGCGTAATCCACCTTTAATCTGCTGCTCTCCCGGCAATCGGTGGATTACGCTTTGCTAATCCACCCTACCCATCAGAGTAAATATCACGCTCTAGTCTGAGACAGGCAATCCACTGGGTACTGCGGCAGGTATATCACCACTCAAATCAACAGCGGCCGGATCCGTCAAGGATTTCAGAAATTCGACGATATCGGCCACCTCCTCATCAGTCATACTCGCCGGTCTCAAGCGACGCTCTCCCCGTGCCGCCTCAGCGATGGCCGCCAGTCTTTGCGGATCGTCCATCACCACAAAGTCAATTGCGTCCAGATCCGGCCTAGACGGCAGCACGGCCTGGGATCGATCGTAGTTCTGCAATGCACTCACCGGATTGATATAGTGGCGAACCATGGCTTCCAGGGTGCCATAAGCCCCGGCGTGGCCATAGGGCGCGTTCAGCTCCACATTGCGAAGAGAAGGGGTGCGGAACAGGAAACGGTCAGCGGGATCACCGGTTACCCGCTCGCGACCGAAATCCTCGCGCCCATCACTGTAGCCTTCGGAATTGTCACCTTTGCCCGGACCAATTTGCGGCATAGCGATGGCGTGAAAGCGGTTATCCGTTTGCAGACGGCCACTGTGGCAGCGGTTACAGCCTTTTTCGTTAAACAACTCCATCCCTCGCAGTGCCGCTTCACTCATGGCGTCCTCACCGCGTCGCTGTTGATCGAAAGGAGAATTACGCCCCGACCAGGCGTCCTCTTCAAAGGCGGCGATGGCGTTGGCGGCCATGACGAAGTCGATGTCCTCAGGGCTGGTCACCTGCTCGGGATAGGCCGCGCTGAACAATTCGAAGTAACCGGGTATATTACGCAACCGCTCTGCCAGCAGCTCCCAAACACCACCGGACCCAGCCAGATCTCCCGCAGCCGCAGCGTCGGCGAGTTCGTTTTCGCCGGCCTGACCAGCCATTTCCACGCCCGAGGTGACGGGAAACATCGCCTGTACCGCAATCACATTATTCAGCCCCAGAGGCAGGTCGTTACCCGCAGGGCTGAGAAAGCCGGAAGGCTGCTCGCCATCAATCTCCACACGCCCATCATGGAACAAATGACGCAGGTTGGGCTGCCCCAGGTTGAACAAAGCCGGTGAATTGCGGGGAACTCTCTCATGTACGGCATCCTCGCCGGAGCCTGTATCCCGGAGTTGTCCCAGCCCCTGTCCGCCTTCACCGATGGACAGCGAAAGAGCATCAGCGGTGTGAGTCAACGGATGATGACAAGTCGCACAGGAAATATTGCGGTTACCACTGAGTTCCTTGTCAAAGAATAACATTTGTCCCAACTCAATCTGTTCCGCCGTGCCCGCTCGATTTCGGTTGTTGTTTCGGTCACGTCGATCACCGTCGCGCGGATTATCGTTGTTGGCATCGCGAGCATCTCGCGTCATTCTGCCATCGCGATTGTCGGGAGGGCCTTGCGGTACCTGTGCCTGGCCCGGAAGGGCCAATGCCGCAAAGACCATTGCCATCGGAATATGTACGCGCATAAATTTGTTCATCGGGGGATCCTCTTCTCGGGTTAGCGCATGTAAAAATAATGCACCACAATTGCCGTCGAAATGTGCAATAAATAAGGATTCAATGAGCAAATTCTGAGTCTTGTGACAGCTATCACACTCATTATGTCAAGCGGTTGGACTGATGACGCTGATCAACGCACAACATCAGGAGACGGGGTTGACCGCCAACCTTGTAGGAAATTGCATTTCTTGGGATAACATTCTATAAATGGGTCTGGTGCTGCATCCGGTATTCACTCGGTGAGACCTTCTCCCAACGCTTGAAAGCACGGTTGAAAGCGGCGATATCGGAATACCCAAGCAGGAAAGCGATATCCTGCAACGGCATGTTCGATACGCTCAGGTAATTTTTCCCCAGTTCCCGTCGGATCTGTTCGACTAGTCCCTTGAAGGTAATTCCCTCCTGGGAAAGCTTGCGTTGCAGCGTTCTTCGACTCATGTTCATGTGCTCGGCTATCTCTTCGATAGCAGGAACACCTTCACTGAGTTGTTCTGCAATTTGATTTTGCATTGCGTTCAGCCAATTCTTGTCAGAAGGTTGCTGGCGCAATTTCAGCAATTCTTCCAGTGTTGACAGAAGTGACTGACTCAGCAGTTCATCGGCATTCTTGACGGCAAGATCAAGGCAGCTTTTATCAAATACCAACTGATTGGCGTGGTGATTGAAATGTAGATTGTCGCAGATCAAACGCTTGTGTTCAGACAGGTCCTCCGGCGCCGGATGCTGAAAGTAGGCTTCATCCGGTCGCCAATCGCTGTCGATACAATCGCGAATAAATATCAGACTTGCCATCAGGGTCATTTCGGAATCCTGACGGCTGGGAGGCAGATTTTTGTTGGTCACCCGATAAGACAAAATGGCTTTGGTAGCGGTAGTGGCGAGGGCGTGCTCCATGTCATTTTGAAAAAGACAGTAATAGCGCATGACCATATTGAGCGCATCGCCCAGGGTCTTGCTGTTGATCAAGGCGTATCCCAGCACGCCCAAATGTCGGTAATCCAGTTTTTCGTAATAGTGCAGACCGAGGTCAGGGTCGTGGAGATATTTGGCTCCCTCTTCCATCAGAAGCAAGAAGTTTGCCATAGAGATCTGCTCCTGAGCCTCGATCTCCTTGCGCTTGAGCTGCAATGATGCCAGAAACGCATCTACGTCGGCATTGGCGACCTTTTCCATATAGTCGAACAGCAGAGAGGCGAACACGCTGTTAATACAGGGTTGATGTAGAGAGAATTCTGGTTCCACCGTCATAAATCGTCTCTGGGCTGAGCGTGCCAGATGTTGGCATGCCCGGCCTATGTCTGTCAGATGGGGGTAGTTTAGCATCTGTATCTGCACACATACACAACCCGATGCCCATGTTCAGGTCCGGATAGACTCAAGTGGAATTGACGGGCAACGTGATAATAATGACTCGGAGAACAATCATGAGAAAGCGCCTTCCTATCAACTGCAGAGTCGCGGCCTTATCCGCTGCCATCGGCACTCTGGCCTGTGTGGCTCCGGTTTATGCGGCTGAGCCTGAGTTCGCCCTTGAGGAGGTTGTAGTCACAGCCCGAAAGCGCGAAGAAAGTGCGGAAGACATTCCGATTGCCATTACTTCAATGGGCGAAATGGCGATCGAAAACACCGGGGCTACCGCCATGGATGATTTGGTCGGAAGCGTACCGAACCTGGCGATGGATCCTAATGGCAACTCGCTGAATTCCTGGGGAATGCGGGGTATCGTCAGTGTCACCCGTAATGCCGGCCAGGAGAGTGGTCTGGGTGTCTATATCGATGGGGTCTTCGCCGGTCGCCCGGCATCCTTTAATTTTCCCATGAACGATATTCAGCAGGTTGAAGTGCTGCGCGGACCTCAAGGGTCACTGTTTGGCCGAAATACCATTGCCGGCGCGATTAACATTACGACCAAGAAGCCTACCGATGAACTTGAGGCACGGATCAAGGTTTCCTTAGGCAACTATGAACGTCAAGACCTGCAGGCGAGTGTCTCAGGCCCATTAATCGACGGCGTACTCTCTGGCAAACTCAGTGGTTTTTCCTTCCAGCGAGACGGTTATGTAGACAATTTTTTCGATGGCGACAGTTACATGGACGACGATCGCGTGGGTGGCCGCGGAGCTCTTTACTGGACCCCCTCTAACAACCTGGAGATGAGCCTGTCGGTAGATTATCTGGAACAGGATAACCGGCAATTATTCGGCCAGACACTGGAACCTATATTGAATGCCTTTGTTCCTGATTGGTACCAGCCCGAGGCCTATAAAGTGAATCAAAATGATCCCAATCGAGAACAGATTGAGTCGGGCGGCATCGGACTGACAGTCAATTGGGATCTGGAGTCTGGCTTTACCCTGACATCAATCACTGCCCAACGGTTCGCGGATTTTAAGTTGGTGGCCGACGATGACGCCGGTCCTATAACGTTGAGTTATTCTCACTTTCAGGATAATTCTGACACCTTCAGTCAGGAACTGCGCTTGACGTCACCTTCTAATGACAGCTACGACTACATTGTCGGGCTGTATTATCTGGAACAGGAAGTGGACGCCAATCGTATCACTGCGGTTGTACCTTATCCGGACAACTCCTTTGGTATATCCAGCAAAAGCTCTGTTGACAGTGAGGCCTGGGCCATATTCGGGACTGCCAATGTCTATTTGACCGAGGCACTGACATTTACTCTCGGACTGAGGTACACCGATGAACAAAAGCACAGTGACTTCACCCAAGTGGATAGCGCCGGGGTGGGTTTCCCCGATCTCAGATTTTCACCCGCGCAACAGGATGATGCCTGGTCCGGTGATATCAGCCTGGGCTATGTGCTAAGCGAGACCACCAACCTCTACGCTTCCGTTCGAAAGGGCGTCAAAAGCGGTGGTTTCCAAACCGATATTGTCGATTTTACCTCCGAAGATTTATTCGTCTTTGGCCCCGAGGAGGCCATTTCCTACGAGCTGGGGTTTAAAGCCACACTTCTTGATCGTCGACTGCGTTTTAATGCCGCGATGTTCCGTACAGAGTATGACGATATGCAAGTCGGCCAACTACTGGGCCTGGGCTTTACCACTACCAATGCCGGTCAGTCAGAAATCGATGGCTTGGAGTTTGAACTGGAGTGGATGGCGAGCCAAAACCTGGCGCTGGGATTGAGCCTGGGATTACTGGACCATAAATACACCTCCTACCGAGGCTGCAACGGTGCCGCTGTAAATTGCGATGGCAATGCTCTGCAGCTGGTATCCGACTGGTCCGCTGCCGCCAATATCGATTACACCCACCCACTGTCCAACGGCGCCAGCCTCGATTTCCATTTCGACTGGACCTCTCGGGACGAGTACTTTACAGATGCGGTCAACGACCCGGATCTGGTAGTGGAACAGCGATCGCTGTTGAACGCCCGAATCGGTTATACCACAGCTGATGAAATGGCTTCGGTGTATCTGTGGGCAAAGAACATCACCGATGAAGAATACGACTCCCTGTTGTGGAAGTATCCGATTACGCCGCTGGCATTCGGTGAGTCTACCACCGGTCTTGAAAGGCTTGTCGGTGAACCGCGAACCTACGGTGTTGAACTGAGTTATCGCTTTCAATAACGACTTGGGGTGGTAGCATGACTCAATCGACCGATGTAGGACAGCATTCAAATGTGGTGGCTGCCGTCGCTATCAGCGTGATTGCCATGTCGGCTTTTCTGATACTGCCGCTACTGGTCGGAGCGGCAGCCGAATCCCTGGCAATGACCGAGGTACAGTTAGGCTATATGGCTGCCGCTTGCATGAGCGGCTCTGCCCTCAGCTCCATCGCTGCCATTTTTTGGATTCGCCGCGTTCACTGGCGCTGGGCTGCGGGTGCAGCGCTGTCAGTCATGCTGATTGGGAACGCTGCTTGTCTGTGGCTGACAAATATACCACTGTTTATTGTTGCACTGTGGTTTGTCGGTCTCGGCGGTGGAGCCGCCTACTCCATCGCATTGACAGTTTTATCCGATCAACCCCAGGCGGATCGATGTTTCGGATTGTCAGTGGCGGCGCAGGTTACTTTTCAGATTGTCGGTTTATTATTTCTGCCGGATGTCATTCAACGGTATGGCCTGGAAGGCATACTGCTGACACTGATGATCTGCCTGATCCTGGGCATGATATTGCTGCCCTGGCTACCCGCTGCCGGCAGGTCGGTTACCCAAAGGCAGAAATTTGCTGTGACTTTAAGCCCTCCCGTACTTCTGGCGTTGCTGGGATGCTTCATGTTCTTCTTCAATGTCGGTGTGGTGTGGACTTACATCGAGAGAATGGCTGTAAATTCCGGAATGCCTATGGAGATCATTGGACAAAGCCTGGCGATCGGTGTTGCGTTTGGAGTACCGGGCGCACTGCTGGCTTCCCTGTGCGGAGAGCGCTTTGGAAGGCTCGGTCCGCTCACCGTGGCTGCCTCAATTTCGGTGCTGTCCCTTTTGTTATTGAGCGGCAGCTTCTCCAGGACTGAATATGTACTGGGCCTGGCCTTATACAACTTTAGCTGGAACTACTCCCTATCTTATCAGTATGCGGTAGTGAATAACGCCGACAACAGTGGGCGCAGTGTTGCAGTAGCCCCCGCATTTCACGGCATGGGTTCAGCTTTGGGCCCCGGGGTGGCCGTATTGTTTATATCTGCGGAAAGCTATTTGGCCGTAAACGTCCTGGCCTGCATCGGTGTACTCGCAAGTTTGCTGTTGTTTGGCTTGGCGACAACCCGGCGCTGCCAACAAGACTCCGTGCCAATTTGAGAAATTCCGACACGTTCAGTGTCCGCAATAGAGTGAGTGAAGATACCCATGAAAACCAGAGCCAGAGACTTAGGTCTGCCTTTGAATGGAACTCCCGGAGCCTGGAACGCCATCACCGACGTTCCCGGCGTGGAGTTAGGTTACAGCACCCTGGTCGGTAAAGCGGAGCTTACCGGAAATCCGATGTACACCGGTGTTACTGCAATCCTTCCACGTGGCCGCCAGCAACGCCCCAATCCGGTCTGGGCCGGCCAGTTTGACTTGAACGGAAACGGTGAGCTGACAGGCTCACACTGGATAAAGGACGCCGGTTATTTTAACAGTCCAATCTGTATCACCAACTCGCACTCAGTTGGAGTGGTTCATGACGCAACCACCGCCTGGATGATTGAGCAACACCCTGAGTATTTCCATGAATATCACTCCTGGGCGCTGCCAGTCATCGCAGAAACATACGACGGTCTTGTCAACGATATCTGCGGTCAACACCTCAGATCCGAACATGTCATGGAGGCTCTGAATTCCGCCCGCTCCGGCTCCGTGGAGGAGGGCAATGTGGGCGGTGGTGCCGGCATGCAAACCTATGAATTCAAAGGTGGATCCGGCACCAGCTCGCGATTAATCGATATTGCGGGCAAACGCTATACCGTGGCAGCCTTTGTGCAGTCCAACTACGGCCTGCGCCCCGAATTCACCGTGTGTGGCGTTCCCGTGGGCAGGCATCTGACGGACAATGCCATCATTTCAAACACCACCGGACATGAAACCGGCTCAATTATCGTGATCCTGGCAACCGACATCCCCATGCTGCCGATCCAGCTGAACCGACTGGCCAAACGCGGTGCTCTCGGGATCAGCCGCACCGGCAGCTACGGAGGTCACTTCTCCGGCGACATTATGCTCGCCTTCTCAACGGGTAACGATGTCCATATGCCGGCATTGGGTGCTGACCAGCCGCACTCATTCACCCTCGAATGCATTAATGATGCCCATTGTGATTTGATTCACGAAGCAGCGGTGGAGGCAGTAGAGGAGTCCGTATTGAACGCCATGGTTGCTGCCAGATCAGTACCCACATTTAAACCACCTGGCCATACCCTGGAGGCCATCGACCACCAGGCATTGCAGGCCATAATGAGACAGTACGATCGGCTTACCTGATATAAGAGATTGAATTGGCCAAATTTGAAGGGCAATTGGCGAATTATCATCGCCCTTAGGCGTTATTATAGCTTCGACAATTTACCGTAATGCAGGTTGTTATAGGCTTGTATTGCCCCCACAGGAGAATATTGTGTCAATCAACAACCAAGAAGCTGTAAGAAAAGTTGCAGAAGCTTATATCACAGCCACTTTTGAGGGCGATGTAGAGGCTTTAAGAAGATTGTTTGACGAGTCCGCCATCATGTATGGTTATCTTAACGGGGAATTGCTGAAAGCCGGGGCAGAGCCCTTTTTTGAGCAGATGGCGGGTACTCCATCACTAAAATCTTCCGGTGCACCCTATGATGCCGCCGTTGACTTGGTCGACGCAAGTGACAATATTGGTACCGCCATTATCACTGAGAAAGGCTTTGGCCCCTTCGAATTCACTAACTATCTCCATCTGCTCAAAGAAAACGACGAGTGGAAAATTATCAGCAAGACGTTTGAGAGCAGCCTGGCCTGACCATCAATTAGTTGGGGGTAGTCCATCTACTGGCAGTGCTCAAGCTTCTCGGTCACTGTTGTGCTGCTCCCGATACTGCTTAGGAGAAACTCCAAAGCTCCGAATAAAAGCCCTACGCATATTCTGTTGATCGCCAAAGCCGCTTGCCCGCGCGATTTGTTTGATGGAGTCGCTGGAGTTTGACAGCCCTTCACAGGCAACTTCCAGCTTTATGGCTTCAACGGTTCTGGCCGGAGTACATCCGACCGCTTCCTTGTAGCGCCTGACGAACGTTCTTACCGACATGCCGGCTACTTCGGCCAGCCGCTCAATTGAAAGCTCCGAGGTCAGGTTTTCAACAATCCAAGCATGTAGCTTCGAGAAGTGATCGTCTGATTTTTCCTGAAACGTCAATGGTGTACTGACTTGTGACTGGCTTCCGGATCGCTTCAGGTAGACCACCAACATCTTTGCCAACTGGACAGCTCTATCATGGCCTTCGTCTTCTTCGATCAGAGCCAGGGCAACGTCTGTCCCAGCTGAAAACCCAGCGGATGTCCAGAGGTTTTCATCCTTGATATAAATCGAACTCATATCGACGTCTATGTTCGAATATCTCTGTCTCAGGACAGCTTCTGCTTGCCAGTGGGTAGTCGCTCTCTTCCCCTCAAGCAAGCCCGCTTCGGCCAACAGAAAAGTACCTGTGCAAACACCGCATATTCTTCGAATCCCATGAGCGTGTTTTTTTAACCATGCAACTAGATCACCCGGAATGGGTGGATTGTGGGGTGGCCCTCCTCCAGGAACAATGATCGTATCGATTTCCCTATAGTCAATGCTATCCAGCCCAATGGTGCCTATACTCAGGCCAGACATGGACGTGATCAATCCGCCGGCAACCGAAGCCACCTTTATTTCATAGGGTTTCTTCTGTTTTTTGTTCCGGTATAGCGTACCTACGTGAAAAACATCTGCGGCCGAGGCTACATCTACCGACGTCACTCCTTCGAAAGCCAAGATAACGATGAGCCGGGGCAATGTGTATCTCCAGACAATACGGGTCGGTTTCACTCTCTTCCGATATGATTATACTTCCTGCTTCTAAGGCCGTAAACTTACCCAAGCATTGCTAAAAATTAGCCGTGGACTCAGTTCCTTCATCAATATTGATAGGCCTGGTAAGTATCTGAATAATCCGGATTCATAAAACGGGCCGCTCTACTTTCACCGAACTCTATAATCATTGATTGAAGTGTTTGAATGCCCAGGTCCGGATCGGCGTTGGCCTTTACAGGGGCTGTACCGAGTAAAGCGGCGGCTGATGAAGAGTCAAATGCATCGGCATTGGCCTCAATGGCGTCAACCGTGCATTCAAGCCGCTCCACCGTGTGAGCAACTGAGGGGCTTGTTACCGCTTCACGGCCCTGGAAGTAATTGTTCACCGATGCAAGATCATGGGACTTTAGCGCATGATTTGAGTGTGCCAGGTAGGGCCTGGCTATCGTTGGTTCAATAACAGCGACATCGTTCCTGGATACCTCAACACTCAATGCCCCACTGGCGTTGGCGATCATATAGTTCATGCCATAAGAATGGGGAACGCTCTGCAGAAATTGCGCGGCGGAATCCAATTCATCATGCTCCAGAATCAACCTTTGAGTGGCCATGCAGGTAAGACCACCTTCGCTCCAAGATCGACTCTTGGTATTCAACACCGTATTTACGGCAACCCCAAGGCCTTGATTATTGACGCCGATACCACTCACCGTTCCGGCAAAGCCATACATAAGTAGCTCCAGATCCGATTGAGGATATCGAATTCGGATTACCGCCTGAGCCCCATTGTAATAGTTGGCCCAGTCCATATTCTCTGCCAGAATATTATCCCGACTCTTCCTGTTTACGACAGAAAAGGTGGTGCAATGTGCGGCTCCTGGTCCCTTCTTGATGACCACGTCCAGTACTTCTTCCAGTAGATTGAAGGCAAAGATCTGATTAAAGGGTTGTTGGGAACCGTCAGCAATACCTCTTAACTCTGCGAGTAAATGCGGTGCATACTGTTCCCAGGAAGCCAGGTAATTGGATTGGGTCACCAACCTCTCAATAAGTTCATCCGGGGATTCACTGATCCGACTCCCCAACCACGCCTTAAAGTTAGCCAGTGATTCCGCTATGGGTGACTTCAGGATCTCACCATGCTGACGTCCTATTTCCAAGTGACTGTCGCCACTCAGTTCGAGATAGAAATTTCCACCTAAATCGCGTTGCATTATGACACCTGTACTCTAATGATGCGCTGGATACACAGAAACGTAAAAAAAAGACTGAGAACAACAGCAGCCATAGCCGCGTTCAGTAGTTCGGAATATTTGTGGTATTCAAGTAACCACGCACCAATCAATGGACCCGAAGCCCAACCCAACATGGATACAAAGTTGGCAGTTGCCGTACCTTTCCCTGTTGCATCAAGCAAGGCGCAGAGTCCGTACATGTAAGGTATCATCACTGTCACCGCAACCGCGAAAAGCAAGCTGGCATAGAGAAATACCTCAGCATTTGAGGCGTGATGCATCAGGTAAAATGCAGAAAGCATTGAACAACCCGCAAAGAGAATGGGTTTGGAATGACCTAATCGGGCTCCCAACAAGACCACCAGCATTGACGTTGGGATTGAAATCCAGAGACCGTAGGCCAAAGCCATATTCACCCAATCAACACCTAGACCCGCATCCAGACCGATCCTTTGTTGATAAGAAAATATGCCCAGATTGGCCGCTTGAAAAAGGAATATACCAATAAGTAAGAGCGTCAGAGGCAGGGCCTTCTGATTTTGTGAGTGTTTTACCTCGCCGTTAGCTGGCTCATGTTCCCGTATTGGCAGATTGGGTGAAAACGGAACTAGAGCCAGGCCGATTAAACTGTAACCCGTCATCAAAAAGAATAATCCGTAAGTCCCCCAATTTTCCAACAGCACTGGAAGAATGTAGATCACTCCTCCCCCGAGGGCCAATCCTAACCCAACGGCCAGACCATAAGCCCGGTCGGGCTGCTCAAGGCGAGCCATCATCGCATAGCTGGAGGTTGTGATTGCACCACCGAAAACTCCGGACAGGAAACGCAAGAAGATGAGAGATTGTAGTGACAAAGGAAGGGCTGAAAGACAATCCACCGCCATATAGAGAAGCAGAACCACCGCGATGGTTTTTTTCCAGGGAATTACCTTGACAACCATAACAGTCAGGAAAGCCCCCAATGCAGCACCGTAAATATTGGCGGACGCAACATAGCCGGCCTGCTGTTCACTAAAGCCCCGGACATCGATCAAGGTGCCGACAAGAGCCGGCATAATATTGATAAACAGCACTCCGGCATTGCTGATAAGGGCAAGCAGCACATAGGCCAATGGACTGCCAGATAGAACTGAAGTCGCCCATTGTCTCCTGCGCCAATCTCCGCCGTCACTCGTGGCGTTACTCCTCATATTTCTTCCTTTCGAGCACAATTATATTGGCGTTGCACATTGGTGACGGCTCCAATCAGACAATATCAATCAAAACCGATAAACCGCTCGCACTCCGGCGCTTCTGGGCCTGGCGGCTGCGTCTACATTTTCAATAACACCCCAGGTATATACAGCATTGTCCTCGTCAAACAGATTGTTGACAAATGCTGAAATCGTCCAGTTCTCTTCCTCGACACTGACGGATGCGTTCCAAAGAGAGAAAGAATCCAGAGTCCGTTGGCCCGGATTTGCTTGCAGAGCATTTTCGGCCTCCCCTTTGTACTGACCGTCCAGATGCCAGCGCAACTCCAGCGTGTTGCCAAGTGGCATATTGTAATCCAATGCAACATTGGCCATATGGTCCGCAACCCCCGGTAAGGGTGATCCATCCACTCCAATAACGCCACCGACACTGAAATCATCCGTCAATTCTGCCTCGGTATAATTGTAGCCGAATGTCAGCATCAGATTTTCCGTCAATTGTCCCCTTAACTCCAGCTCTATCCCTTCCGATCTGGCTGACTCACCGTTAACGACAGCGGGGAGGAATGCCGCACTGACAAACACATCGAGTTGCGGTTTGTCCCAATCAATCAGAAAAGCCGCAAGGGTATAGTCGAGCTGCCCATTCCATAAACTGCCTTTAACCCCGACTTCCCAGTTCTGGGTTTCGTCCGCCTCGTAGGGAACGGCATCTGCGGTAATGTCAAACGCCCCCACTGGCAGTGCGTTTGCGCCTCCATGGCGAAACCCTTCAGCCCACGTGAAGTAGAAATTGGTGTCGCTGTCGATTTCGTAGGATGTATTGAATTTGAATATGACATCTTCAAAACTCTCTGACTGACTGGAAGACGCAACCCCTCGTGTGTTTACGCCATCCTGAGAACAGAAAATGCCACAATTGGAGAATACCTGGAACATCTTTGATTCGTACTCCTGATCGAAGTAGCGCGCCCCAAGGGTGACCTGCCAGGCCTCGGTGACGTGCCAGGTTAATTCTCCGTAGAGGGCCATGTCCTCAAATTCAGTGTTTCGATCGTTAAAGAACTGACTGTTTTCATCTGAGGGATTAGCCACAAAGCCCGCCAGGAAGAAATCGTTGAAGGACAACCCCACTCCCCCGGGTACGCCCACGCTCGCACCCACCAGGGCATCCGTCCCCGGCGTATTTGCCCATTGCGCGTAACCCAGCAATACCTGATCCAAAATCAGGTCGGCTTCTTGCTTGTTGTAATAGGCACCGGCAATCCAATCGATCGAACCATCTCCGTTCGACACAAGGCGGAACTCTTGTGTAAAGTCCTCTCGATTACCGGGCTCATCGGCTGCAAATATTCCCCGCGGAAAACAACCATAGATAAAGCAGGGGCCAATGCTCTCATCAAGCTGTCCGACAATCGTCGTGTTATCTCGGAGCTGCTCAATCTCCATTTCCGAATAGGACGTGCTCGACGTGATTGTTGCAAAACCAAGATCCGCCTCTATATCTAAACTTATCAAATCAGCGTCTTGTTCAAAGTCATGCAGTGAAGGCACTTCAGAAATCTGATTTTCTTGAAAGGCAACGCGTCTGCTATCGCCGGAGGCTTCCAACGTTTGGTGATGATAAACAAAGAGAGCCTCAATTCGGTCGCTTGGCTGCCAGAGTATTGAAGCCCGGGCACTAAACGACTCCGTTTCATCGGTATCCTGTTGAGTGGGTGCCAATGCGGCTGGACTGCCCACAAAGTTCGCAGGATCTTCCAACACGGCAAAACCGTCGGAATCACGCCGGTAGAGTCCAACAGAGTCAATCACCCCACCATCGTTCTCATATGCCGCTGCCAGTCTAAAAGCCAAAGTATCGGATACTGGCAGGTTAATGACACCGTCTGCAGTGTAGGTCTGTTCATCCGATTCACCCAGAAACTCAACACCGGCGCTCACAGAACCTGAAACCGCATCGAACTCCGGACGATTGTGGATAAACCGCATGGTACCAGCAAGGGAACCGGAACCGTAAAGTGTGCCTTGAGGACCGCGCAATACCTCCACTCGGTCAACATCCGTCAGTTGGAGATTAAGAAACAGTGGTGTGTTATCCATGTAGGTCGAGACGGTTGGAACGGTCAGGTTAGCAAAGGCCGCACCGTTACCCTGTGTTGCGACATTTAAGCCACGTAGAACAATAGAGCTGTTCTGTGCATTGGCTCTTCCGCCTTGATCAGCGAACACCACGCCGGGTACGATTTTCATCAGATCCGCCAGGTTGCTGGCACCGGAGTCCTGGATCGCGCCGGAAGACACGGCGGTGATGTTATAGGGAATGTCCTGTACGGATTGGGCTCGCCGGGTCGCTGTAACGATAACCTCCTCAAGTTGAAGAATATCATCGCTTGTGAAACCCGATATTGGAGTCACTCCAAGCCCCAGGCCAACAATAGCCGCAGTCAGTGATTTGATTTTGAAACTTCTTTTGCTGTTATCTGAGATCACGGTACTCTCCTCGTTATATTTGTTAATAGTCCATATGACGGCAGGGTTCAGATGTTTCGAGCGTGAAATATGTAACCGATGCTGTTCATAAGCAGTTGAGCCGCCAGAATCGACGTAACGCCACTGGGATCGTATGCCGGAGCCACCTCCACCAGGTCCATGCCTACAATGTTGCCTTTGCTCAATTTCGCCAGCCCCTGAATGATTTCCAGCACCTCGTAATACAAAAAGCCACCGTGGCTGGGAGTGCCGGTTCCGGGGGCGATTGAGGGGTCAAAGCCATCGATATCAACGGTAATGTAATAGGACAGCCCGTCAGCGGTTGGAATACGATCCAGGACACCTTGCGTACCTAACCGTCTTACATCTCGGACGGAGAGGATGTCCGCGCCTGCTTTGCGCGCGTCATTAAAGTCATCTCTATTGGATGACGATACGTTGCGAATGCCCAACTGCGTCATGCCCTTAATATGGGACAATTCTGAGGCACGGCGCAGAGGGTTGCCGTGGCCGTAGCGGACTCCATGGCGCTCATCCACAAAATCCAGGTGTGCATCAAAGTGAATAATATGAATGGGACCTCTGCCTTCAAATGCCTGAATCACAGGGGCATGGATGGAATGATCCCCCCCTAAGGTAACCGGCATGACGTTGGATTCGAGCAGTTTTCTTACGGCGTTTTCGGTGTTCGCGTGACTGGCCTCCATATCGGTGTGAACAATATCAGCGTCACCAGCATCGACGATGCGAACTTCGCTCTCCGTCAGGTAGAGCACATCATCCTCGTGATCGTATGCCCCTGAATGCCCAAAGGAAAATAGCGTTGAGGCTTCGCGTATCGCTCTTGGGCCGAACCGAGCCCCGGAACGCCATTGAGTGCCCATATCATTTGGCGCCCCAAGAATGGCGACATCGGCGTCAATGTTGTCCCAGTTGGTACATATAGGGGATTTCGCAAACGTACAATGCCCAACAAAGGGCAAATTCAACCTGCCGCTTTCATAGTTGTTCCGATCCATAACTGCCTCAATTTCACCGAATTCTCTGTGGATGCTTGTTGCTACTCGGTTAATGTAAATGCTCTAATGGTTGGGTAAAATCCATAGTTACCGGATTAAACATTGGGACTTCCATATATAACAAAATGGAATTTAAGTGGGATTTTTAGTGATTTTCGGCAGTATTTAACTCATGAAACAAGTCCAGAATACCGATATCAAACTGCTCAGAGTTTTTGTGACTGTCGTCCGTTGTGGAGGATTTTCATCAGCTCAATCGATTCTTAATATTGGTCAGTCTGCTATCAGCGAACACATGAATAGATTGGAAACGCGGCTCGGCGCGAGGCTATGCGAGCGAGGCCGGGGCGGGTTCCGCCTGACCGAATCCGGTGAAATCGCTTATGCCGCAGCGCAGAGACTCCTGGCCTCGGTAGAGAATTTCCGCCTCGAAACCAGTGGTATCAGTGGTGAATTGCAAGGAGAGCTGAGGCTGGGATTGATAGATAACATTATCACCAATTCTGACTCTCCTTTGATTCCAACCATCAGGAATTTCCATACCCATGCCAAGCATGTGCGGCTACATATAGAAACCCGATCCCCTAACGAGTTAGCACAACAAGTTCTTGATGGCCGCCTGCACGCGGCGATTGGTCCCTTTCCGAAGAAGATACAAGGGCTTTCTTACGAGGAGCTGTTTGAGGAACTTCATCTGCTGTATTGTGGAGAGACTCACCCCCTGTATCACCAGGATGACATCTCCGAGAAAGAGGTACAAACCAGCGAGATCATTGCACACAGTTATGAAAACTCGGCGGACATTGAGGCCCTGAAGGCAGGTAGTGCCGCAGCTATTATTGACAACGTTGAAGCGGAAACGCTGTTAATTCTGACAGGGCATTATATTGGTTTTCTACCTGCACACTACGCCGAACGATGGGAAAAGTCAGGAGAGCTGAAAGCTCTATTGCCCGATCAGATTAATCGGAATTCGTCGTTTTATTTGATTACCAAAACGGGCGGTCATCGCCATGCCTTGTTGACTGCTTTCCTGTCCGACCTTGAGGAGTGCAAAGTTCAAGCTTAAGGAGCAGTTATACAAAGTGGGCACCAATAAAAAGCCCCGATCCAAGTCGAGGCAAAGGGGTCATAACAACAAATAACAACGAGGGAGAGTTACTGTATGCTTAACTTGAATATAGACCGCGTATTGCACCTTGCCAAATTTTTTCTTTAACTATCGGTTGGCAGGACAACCATTGTCAATTCGTATTAAGACTGAACTGGTCTTGAGGACAGGCATCACAATAGCCCCCACTCAGCGCCTGACTCACCACCTCGGCGAGGGCATCCGCCTCCTGCCCCAGAGACTTTCTGGAAAAAACCATAAATGCCGGCTGTTCACCCAGAAACTGAAGTAAACTTTGCAATTTGGGAAATTTGTGCTCCAACGCAAATGCCTGGGTGATACGTTCCTCGGCCAGGATCAATTCCACCCGATCAGCAAACAACACCTTGAGCAAACGGTCGCGGGAGTCGAGTAGCCAGACCTGTTCTTTATCAAGTTGATAATGGCCAGGCAAGAAACCTTTGAGCGCTCCGACTTTCATATGCTTGAGCTGGGACATGGAAATCTTGCGGCCCGAACCTTCCCGCATCATCAGTGAGAAACGCACCAGGTCAATGGGCGCCCGACTGTACACAAAAGCTTGTGAGGGATGACCTGGATCTTTCAGGAAAATACTGGCGTCAATGTTGCCCCTGGACAGCTCATGGATGGTTCGGTTAACGGGCAGTACGCGCAGGGTATAGGCAACACCTATGGAATCCATCAGCTCCCTAACCTTGTCCACATAGATGCCGGAATAGCCCTGGCCCTTTTCGACTGCATAGGGTTCCATTTCCGGCAGACCAATTACCAACGGTCTGGCCTGCGGGCAAGCCGATACGAACAATAGCAGGACCAGAAATAGAATCCGAGAGCCGTTCATACGCCCTAGCCCTTCTGCACCGCGCCGAGCTGCCAGCCCATATCCATCTGCAGGGCATAGCGGATCAACTCTGGTGAATGGGAGATATTGAGCTTCTTCATGATATTGCGCTTGTGACATTCCACCGTACGGACGCTGATACTGAGTTCACTGGCCACCTGCTTGTTATTCAACCCTTTCGCCACTTGCTGAAGAATACAGTTTTCACGACTGGTGAGGGGAGCAACCGGAGACTCCGGTTGATGATTAGAGAGGTAGTCAACGATTTCGTTCGCATAGTATTTACGTTCCAGGTATATGGAGCGAATGGCAAAGATCAGTTCATCGCCAGTGATGCATTTCATGACGTAGCCCCGGATATCGATGGCGTGGCACTGACGCAGGACCTCTGGCTTTAAACCATTGCTCAACAGCAGGACTTTGGCATTGGGTCTGACTCGATTGATCTTCTGACACAGAGACAAACTGTCATGATCGGGAAGATCCACGTCCAGCAACAGGATTTCAAATTCCGCATGATCAATAGCCGACAGCGCGGATTCGTAGTTTTCCGCAAAGCCGGTGATTTGAATTTCGCTTTGGGAACGCAAGAGATTGAAGAGGCCCGTGCGTATCAGCTCTTGGTGCTCTATCAAAAAAAGATTAATCATGATGTCTTCTCTCTATTTATTATGTGTATAGGATAAAGACGGAAACCATCGAAAAAGCGAACCAAAATCTGAAAAAAGTTGATGTCGGTTTGACAGAGGTTTTGACGGAAGGCTGCGGGCTGTTAAAGAACTACAACTTCCAGTCCAGGGAAAGGTACCAATGGCGGGGGCGGGCAAAGGCGGTCAGTGCATAGCCAAACGAGCGATTGGAATCGCCGGCAATAATGTAACGCTCGTCTGTCAGATTATGAACGCCACACCGTAGACTCCAACCCTCCTCGTAGGGTTCATAGGTCCAACTGGCATCAAAAACCTGATAGCCGTTTTCAGCAACATGGGGATCATTATCCGGTTCATACTCGATTCTCGACCGCAGCGTCCAGTCCAGTCGACTCACCAGCGAGCCTTGCAGGAACTCCGGATAAATATGCGTAATACCCATATTCAGGGAGGCCGATGGCGTGCGAATAAAGTCGTCATCGAGGTCAACCGTCACATTGTCGGAACCGATTTCATCATAGGCCGCTCGCTGCAAACCCAGCGAGCCTTCTACCTTGATTGAGGCGGTGGGATACCAGGTGAGCTCCGTCTCCAGACCCATAATGTAGCCCCGCGCGGCGTTGTCGGTAATGGTAGCGGGCTGGCCTGCAGGGTTGGCGGCTGTTTGGATATCTATGTAGTCGGAGTAAAAGGCCAGCGCATTGAACCTGAGCATGTGCTGCGGAAATTCCTGCTTGTAACCCATTTCGTATTGGGTGACATACTCCGGCTCAAAGGTAATCAGGCCATCGGGGGCGGGTTCAAAATAGCGGTGCACAAAACCACCACTCTTGAACCCTCGTGACAGGGTCAGATAAAGAGAGGAATCTTCCGAGGGATGATAAAGCGCAGACAGTCGCCAGCTGGGCTCGACAAAGCTCAGTGTTTCCTCGGAGTGTTCGACCAGATGCGTATTTGAGGGAAGCGAAACGCTGGTGGGAAGAAAGCTCTTGTTCTCGTAGGTCAACCTGGCCCCCAGGCTCAGCAGCCATTTGGGTGTGGGTTTGTAACTGCCCTCAAAGAAAATGGCCTGATTGTAGTTATTGGTTTTACCGCCAAAAAAGATCGGGTAGGTCGGCAAGGTGCTTTCGATAATACTGAAGTTAGAAGATTTCTCGGACATAAAATAAAGACCGCCTACCCAGAAGAATCGGCTCTGATCACCGCTGCTCTGTAACCTCAGCTCCTGGGACCACTGCCGCTGTTGGTAACTGTCGGCGGTTTGAATAACCGTAACCGGAGTACCGTCGGAGGAGCGGTTAAAGTGGGCGTCTATATCGCGCACCGCGGTAATGCTTTTTAGATCGATGGCTGAGGTCAGAGGCGAATCGAATGTCAGCGAGAAGCCTGCACTGTCCACATGGTTACGCGATGGTCCAGTCTCAAAACTCCTGTAAGGTGCCGCCGCCAAAGCTGTGGTCAGGCAACCCGCCAGCACGGCAGCCGGGCTGGTGTCTGAACAGGAGACATCGGGGAGTCTCTGTTCTACTTCCTGATTGTGGGCTTGAACGAATGCCGACTCTGTATAGATGTGTGTCAAGGTTTCCGGCGCCGAGCTTTCGCGTTCACGGGTGAAGTCGGCCGACAGGCTGAGTTTGCGATTTTGATCCAAGTCCATCACCAGTTTGCCACGAAGAGTATCTGTGTGTTCGTCCCCGAGGGCATCTCCGGTCAGTACACGGTCAACATATTCATCCATACGTCGTCCGGTATAACTCAGTCGCAGCCCCGCATTGCCCGCGATGGGAATATTTGCGCTGACATTGACGCCTTTACGGCCCTGCTCTCCCACCGTGAGATTGCCGCTCAGTTCAAACTCTTCGGTGGGCGATCTGGATTGCAACAGAATCGCTCCGCCGATAGTATTGCGGCCGAACAAGGTACCCTGAGGTCCCCGCAGAATCTGGATTGATTCCAGATCGGTGATTTCGATCACACTGCCCAATGTCCGGCCGAGATAAACGCCATCAATATAGACCCCCACTCCGGGATCGGTAACCGGTGTGAAATCGTTTTGACCGACTCCCCGTATGTACATTACCGCCGCCGAGGTTGAACCGGACGAGGTGCCTCCGAAACTGAAATCCACATTGGGTGCGAGACGGGTTGAATCGGTCAGATCATTGAGGTCCCTGTCCCTCTGCTCGTGAATGCTGACTTTGGTCACGGCCATGGGCGTATCCAGCAAGCGCTCCTGATGCAAACGCGCCGAAACCAGAATCTCCTCCATGTATCGCTCGCCGAAAGGCAAATGCCTGGAGGAGATAACCGCATCCTCTTGCGCTTGTGTCGCACTGGGATAACTGCCAGCCAGCAGAGAGGCCGTATCGGAGACCAGGCTGCTGTCCAGATGCAAGGTAATGGTTTTTTCGTCGCTAAAACGGTGACGGAAACCCGTGTCCTGCAAGAGAATTTGAAGGGCCTGTTGAAGTGGATATTCGCCCTTTACCGCATTGCTGATGGCATAGGTGATTCTGCCGCTGGTAGACAGGAATTGCAGATTGGTCTGCCGGCAGAATTTTTCCATCGCCTGGTGTAAGGGTTGCCGCGGAACGCTCACGGTTACCCGTCGATCACCGATGTCATCGCACCAACCGAGGGGCACGCTGCACAGTATGATCAAACAGCAGATCACGGGAGTCGTTATTATTCTTTCGCTTCGTGCTTGCATGATAATTTGGGCGTTTCTAACGCATTGTGTCTGGTCCTGTGCTCCTGCCAGTCTCCTGATCGTCCTTTGTGGTCATTTAGCCTTTGTGCTCAAGCGAGCATAGAGGAATGTACGGTCGTCGCCCGCAGATTCCGAGCGGATATCAAGGCTGGCTTCGATGGCCTTGAGAGCCGCCCGCCAGTCACCGGCATCAAAGGAAGCATAGATGGGAATATCGTTTAATTCCCTGTCCTTCAGTACCAGCGTGTGGCTTGAGTGACGGTTGATTTCGTCCAACGCCAGCTGCAGCTGAGTACCCCGGAATATCAGTCGGCCCCGGGTCCAGGAAATCCCCGCATCAGGGGACGACTCATAAATATCCGTGGTTGCCCAGGTGGTGGCATCGCCATCCGATTGATCGGTACTGATCAGTAAATGATGGCCAGGCCGGGTCATCAGTCGCTGAAAATCCTGCTGCGCGTCCAGACGACTGACTTTAATCACCCCCTCCACCAACTTGACACTGAGGTCGTGGGTTCCACTAAGGTCCATTCCATCCAACGCCACGGCAAATTGCGTACCCAGGGCCTCAACCAGGCCATCGTTGGCGTAAACCCGGAAAGGTCGGCGCAGATCGCGTGCGACATCAAAAAAAGCCTCGCCCCTCTGCAACTCGATTTTACGTACGCTGTTGGTATAGCTTACCTTGACTTCTGATAACGGCTTCAGATGCAGTATGGAGTTGTCCTGCAGTCTGATCTTGAGTACCTGTGCCCGATCAGCCACATACACTTGAGGTTTAGTCTCTACCGCGGTGCTTACCTGCGCAGGCCCGGAGGGTGTGTCCGGAACCTCTCCGGGAGGGATCAGGACAACAGCCAATAACAGTGAAGCCGCCGTAGCCACAGCCACCCAACCCGTTGGCTGTAAGAACGGGCGCAATGCCTGTTGCAGCCACTGGCGAAAAGACCGATGCCGATTTTGTTTCGGTCTCAGGGATGCCGGTACAGGGACTTCGTAGGCGCTGACCCGGTTCCAGGCATCCTGCATGCGCTCAAACTCGCATTTATGCTGCGGTGATTGGTCCCGCCATTGAAGAAACGTTTCAAACTCTTCCGGAGAGATATCACCCGAGTCCAGAATGCTGATCCATTCGGCCGCCTGCTGCTCTGTGGTACTGTATTTCCGTTTGATTGCCATTGCTATTCCGCTTAAACGTCATCCTGTAAATAGGAGTGAAAATGAAGGACAATTTTGGCCATGTATTTCTGTACCATACGCCGTGAAATATTAAACTTGCTCGCGATCTGCTCTGTTGACTGACCTTCCATGCGCCTGAAGTAGAAAATCTTTTGCTGCTTCTCGGGCAGTGCCTCGTAGGCCGATTCAAAGCGGGCCCGCAGTTCTCGCTCCGACAGCCATTGTTCCGGCGAACCTTCGCTGCCTGAGGCCTGTTCAATCTCCGCCTCACCATCCGTCGACATCAGCCGGATCTTTTGGGACCGGAAGTGATCAATCGAGAGATTGTAAATGGTGCGCAACAGGTAACCCTTGAGGCAGTCAATCTGGCCCGGGTTGTCCTTGGCCAACAGGCGCACATAGGATTCCTGCACCAGATCTTCGGCCAAGGCCCGATCCTTTACCCTGGCCAGAGCGTAGGTCAGGAGATCGCTGCGATAGCGCTCCAGCTCCTCTCGGTCGAATTGATCATTCACCTGTGACAATGGTTGCTCCCTATAGACCTGTCTACGCTTTAAACCCGTCTTATTAATACATTGAGCTTCTATGTACCGGGCGATCAGATCCCATTCAGCCCGCTTCTGCCTATAAAGACGGACTAACACAAAAGCGCGAACCTCATTATTAAATTATTTGTGACCGCGTTAGAGCTTGTGGTCACAGCTCAAATTACCCCCCTACTCTCAGTGTAAACCCTTAGGACGTTTAAGTGGTGTCGCGGATATCCCGGCCTGGCCGGTTTTCTTAAAGTCTGTTCATCGTCAGTGACAGCTGATGACCCATAACGCTTCCAGAGGATCAAATAATGTTTAAAACAATGATAAAACGAGTGGGAATGGCCGTCGGTCTGGCGAGTCTTCTCGGGGCTTCCGTCGTCAATGCCGGTGAAAAGGTTTACCGATGGAAACTGGCGGAAACCTGGGGGCCCAACTTTCCCATCTTTGGCGATGCCACCAAAAATCTGGCGAAGTTGGTCAAGGAGATGTCCGACGGGCGTCTGGTCATTCGCATCGATTCATCCAATAAGCATAAATCCGCCCTGGGCATTTTTGATTTTGTGAAGAGCGGCCAGTACCAAATGGGACATTCAGCGTCTTACTACTGGAAAGGCAAAGACCCCAACACCATGTTTTTCACCACCGTGCCCTTTGGCATGACCGCCACCGAGCAGTACGCCTGGTTTTACCATGGCGGTGGCATGGAACTGATGAAGGACGTCTACGACAAGTACGGCATTTTGTCATTCCCAGGCGGTAATACCGGCGTACAGATGGGCGGCTGGTTCCGCAAGGAGATTAAAGGCGTTGACGATCTTAAGGGTTTGAAGATGCGCATACCCGGATTTGCCGGAGAAGTACTCGCCAAACTCGGTGCCAGTCCCACCAATATTCCCTCCGGCGAACTCTATACCGCGTTGGAGCGTAACACCATCGACGCACTGGAATGGGTAGGCCCCTCACTGGACTTGCGCATGGGATTCCACAAGATTGCGCCTTTCTACTATACCGGTTGGCATGAGCCGGCCACCGAACTTCAGTTTATGGTGAACCAAAAGGCCTACGAGTCCCTGCCCGAAGACCTGCAGAATATTCTCACTACGGCGATGCGTGTGGCGGCCTACGACATGTACATTCAGTCCACCCACGCCAGTGCTGAAAATCTGAAGCAAATCCGTGAGGATTATCCTAACGTCAAGATTCAGGACTTTCCGGACGATGTGATTCAGGCCCTGCACAAGGCCAACTCGGAGTTGCTCAAGGAACTGTCCGACAAGAGTCCACTGACAGCCAAGATCATCGCCTCTCAGCAGGAGTACGGCTCAGCAGTGCGTGACTGGACCGGCTTCTCTGATCAGGCCTACCTCAATAGCTTTTATTAATTTCAATTCAGTTCTCTGATTTATCGGGCTACCGATCGCTTTCAAGGGGGTTTGACGCTGCTTCAGCCCCCTCTTTTTCTCTAAAAAAGATGTATTGACTATGAGAGTTTTAACGCAACAGCTGAATCGCTTTATCGATCTTGTTGGCATTCTGTGCGCCATCCTGATGGTGTTGATGTTAGCCAACGTATTTTACGACGTGGTGATGCGCTATCTGTTCAATACCGTCAGTATCGCTATGCAGGAGCTGGAATGGCACCTGTTCGCCGCCATGTTTATGTTTGGTATCGGCTATACCTTAAAAGAAAATGGTCATGTTCGTGTGGACATCTTCTTTGAGAATTTGTCCGTTCGTAAACAGGCCATTATCAATATCATCGGCACGCTGGTTTTTACCCTGCCTATTTCTTATCTCATCCTCTCCTCCGGCTACGGCTACGCACAGGAAGCCTTCCTGATGAACGAAGGCAGTGGCGATCCCGGTGGTCTGCCTCATCGTTGGATTATTCGCGCCGTTATCCCTGCGTCTACAGCATTTTTGATGCTCTGTGCACTACAGGTCATGTTGACCGAATTTCAGCATTTTATTGGCGCCAAAGAGGAGACTGAACAATGATCGGTATCGTCCTGTTTGTGACAGCTCTGTTGCTGTTGTTTGTCGGCTATCCCATTGCCTTTACTTTCGCGGGAGTGTCATTGCTGGTCGGCGGCCTGACCATGGGGCTCGATCTGTTTGAGATGATGCCCTACCGGATTATGAGCATCATGGAAAACACCGTGATGATGGCGGTGCCCATGTTTATCTTTATGGGCGTGGTGCTGCAGAAAACCGGTCTGGCAGAACGCCTGCTGGAATCCATGGGCAAACTCTTTGGTGGTATGTCCGGCGGGCTGGCCATCTCCACCGTATTGGTGGGTGCCTTTCTGGCGGCGTCTACCGGCGTGGTCGGTGCCAGCGTGGTGGCCATGGGCGTGATTTCGTTGCCGGTTATGCTCAAGTACAACTACCACCAGCCCACTGCCACGGGCATTATTTGCGCCTCCGGAACACTTGGGCAAATCGTACCGCCCTCTATTATTTTGATTATTCTGGGTGATGTGATGGGTATTCCTGTCGGAGACCTGTTCAAAGCTGCTGTGGTGCCCGGTGCCGCGCTGATTCTGGCTTATATCCTCTATATCATCTATCTCACACGACGCAATCCGGACTTTGCGCCTCCCATTCCCGTTGAAGAAGATCGCTGGAAAGTCGCTCGCAGTGCGCTGTTCAATGTACTGCCTCCGTTGGCGTTGATCGTTGCTGTATTGGGTTCTATTTTTACCGGGTTGGCCACTCCGACAGAGTCTTCCGCACTGGGTGGCGTTGGTGCCCTGATACTGGCAGCAATCTATCGTTGTTTCTCCCTCAAGGTGATCAAAGAATCCGCGCTTGAAACCGTCAAGGTCAGTTCCATGGTGTTTGCTGTACTACTGGGCGCCACGGCTTTCTCGATGGTATTCAGTTACTCCGGTGGTGACTATCTGGTGGAGGAATACATTCTCAGCCTGCCCGGTGAAAAATGGACCTTCCTGGCGCTGGCAATGCTGGGCATCTTCGCACTGGGCTTTTTTATCGACTTTATCGAAATCGCCTTTATTGTCGTTCCCATTCTCGCACCCATCGCCGAAGCACTCGGTCTCAATATGGTGTGGTTTGCCATTCTGATTGCCATGAATCTGCAGGCATCGTTTTTGACACCACCCTTTGGTTTCAGTTTGTTTTATCTCAAGGGTGTTGCTCCCAGCTCCGTGATGACAAAAACCATCTATAAAGGGGCGATTCCTTTCATCCTGCTGCAGATGACCATTCTGGCTCTGATCATTCTGTTTCCTGATTACTTTATTTTCTACTGATCAATCCCTGAGAGCAGCGCAAGCGATAGATCGACTTCACAGCCAATAAACCCTAAGAAAGACTGGAGAAATCACATGAAAAAAATCAGCATCTTGCCCCTGGCCGCCCTGATGGGCTTGTCATCTCTGGCCAACGCCGCCTTTGAGGTGGAACTCGGCAATGAGAGCAGTATCAAGTTTGGTGGCTACCTGAAAGCGGACTTTCGATCCGTATCCGGCGATGTGCCCTATCGCCCTTTCTGGATCGCATCGGGTGCCACCTCTGGTGATGCCAAACAATCGGAATTCAGTGCCCGGGAAACCCGGTTTAACCTGACCTACCGTCACGGCAATGTCTCCGCCTTTTTGGAAATGGACTTTTACGGCAGCGACGGCAGCGACGCAGTTGTCAGTAACTTCGACCCACGTCTGCGTCACGCCATTATCAAGTATGAAAACTGGACCCTTGGACAGACCTGGTCAACCTTTATGCCTCTGGCCGCTATTCCGGAAGCGGCAGACTTTGGTGGCCCCCATGTAGGCCTGGTGTTTATCCGTCAATCGCAGATTCGTTATACCAACGGTGGTCTGGAACTGGCGTTGGAAAACCCAAATACCACGGGCGCATCCGAGAATGACGACTTTATTCCTGACATGGTGGCTCGCTATACCTTTAAGGGTGACTGGGGGCAGCTGGGCATCGCCGGTCTGGTGAAACACGTGGATTCTGAAGGCGTCAATGAAACCGCGGTAGCCGGCAATGTCTACGGTAAATTTATGATCGGTCGTGACGATCTGCGTTTCCAGTACAATTTTGGAGAATCCGGCCGCTATGTGGCACCGGGGATCAGTACCGATGTGGTCATGGACTCAGAGGGTAATGCCGTATTGGAGGAAACCACTGCCTTTGAGGTGGCCTACCGTCACTTTTGGAATGACAACCTGCGCTCCACTATTTACTATGGCAAAGCGGAGACGGACGTTGAAGATGAGGAGAGGATTCACTGGGGGCTGAACCTGTTTACCAACCTTACACCGAAGTTAACGGTCGGTGCAGAGGTTGGTAACTATGAGGTGGCCGATAGTGGCGCTGAGTCTGATTATTTGCAATTTAGCGCCAAGTATAGTTTCTAATACCGTACAATTCTAATCTCATCGGCCCCCGACTACGGGGGCCTGATAATGTAGCATGAAGAAGCCTAACCAAACTCCTCCGTATCGATCTCAGCCTGTGTAGCCTCCGGATAACGTGGCCCGTTCACGGTCAGATGATTGACAATCTCGCCCGCGGCTTCAAGCGTCCCTTTATCAATAGTCAACTCCAAGGCGCCGAGGTTTTCTTCAAGATGCTCAACGGAGCGTGTTCCGGGAATCGGGACAATGTCTTCCCCCTGGGCTAACAACCAGGCCAGTGCCAACTGACCTGGTGTACAACCTGCACCATCCGCCAGCTGCTTATACGAGTCAAACAGCTTCAGGTTTTTCGAGAAATTGGGCTCCTGGAATCGCGGCATATTCACCCGAATATCCTTCTCAACCAGCTTTGAGGGATCGCTGATCCCGCCACTGAGAAAGCCACGGGCCAACGGACTAAAGGCCACAAACGTCACCCCCAGCTCTCGACAGGCATCAAGCACCGCAATTTCGGGATTGCGGGTCCACAGGGAATATTCCGTTTGCAGTGCGGTGATCGGGTGAACTTGATTGGCCTTCTTCAGGGTGTCGGCGGAAACTTCCGACAAGCCCACCGCACCGATCTTGCCCTGCTCCACCATACGCGACAAAGCGCCCACGCTGTCTTCAATGGGGACTGACTTGTCCCAGCGGTGCAGGTAGTAAAGATCAATATGCTCTGTCTGCAGGTTTTTGAGCGACGTCTCGATGGTGCGCATCAGTGTTTCCGGCCGACCGTCAATCACACGCTTACCGTCGACGCCGGTCATGCCACATTTGCTCGCCAGATGAAGGTTCTGGCGATAAGGTTTAAGCGCCTCACCGACCAGACATTCGTTGCGACCAAATCCGTAAAGAGCCGCGGTATCGAAATGGGTCACCCCCAGTTCCACCGCCCGCTGCAGCAGCCGCACCGCATCTTTTTTCTCCGGCGCCACGCCATAGGCATGGCTCAGATTCATACAGCCAAGCCCGATGGCATTAACTTGATGGATTCCCAGTTGTCGCTGCATTTTATTCCCTACCCCACTTCAAAAATTGGAATTAGCCGGTCGTTAACCTGCCAGTTGCTGCTCCAGATCATACAGCACTTTGTAGCAGGGCAGCACCTTGGAGATGCTGGCATTGGGCTCTCTTTCTTCGCGGATTGCTGCGACGAATTCCCGGTCCTGAAGCTCAATGCCATTCATGGAGACATCCACCTGAGTCACATCAATGGCCTCTTCCTTGCCGTCAAACAGATCATCGTAGCGGGCGATATAGGTACCGTTATCGCAGATATACCGGAAGAAGGTACCCAATGGGCCATCGTTATTGAATGAAAGCGACAAGGTACAAATCGCACCGTTTTCGGTCTTCATCTGGATGGACATGTCCATGGCGATACCCAACTCAGGGTGTATCGGTCCCTGAATGGCATTGGCTTGAACAATCGGTGATCCCGCCTGGTAGGCAAACAGATCCACCGTATGAGCCGCGTGGTGCCACAGCAGGTGATCAGTCCAGCTGCGGGGCTCGCCTTTGGCATTGATATTTTTACGCCGGAAGAAATAGGTCTGCACATCCATCTGCTGAATATTCAACTCACCCTGAGCAAGGCGGTTGTGTAACCACTGATGGGAGGGATTAAATCGGCGCGTGTGCCCGACCATGCACACCAATCCGGTGTCCTTCTGCTTGGCCATCACCGCTTCAGCGTCGGCCCAGCTGTCCGCCACGGGGATTTCCACTTGCACATGTTTACCGGCTTCCATGCATTGAATAGCCTGGGCGGCATGCATCTGTGTGGGCGTACAGAGAATGACTGCATCGGCATCTGTTTCTACCAACGCCTCGGCCAAATCATCAGCCACATGAGCAATGCCGTACGCTTCGGCGACACTACGGGCCTTTTCAAGATTGTGACCAACTAATGAAACCACATCCACACCATCAATGTTCTTAAGCCCATCAAGATGCTTGATACCAAAGGCTCCCGGCCCTACAACCATGACTTTCATTTTAATTTCCTCAAGAAAAGTTATTCGTCGGCAGCTTCCAGAAGCAATACACCGGCACCCGTGTTGGAAATCGGTGCGTGGTAGTGCTTGTGCAGACAATTCACCTTGTCACCCAGAGCACCGCGCATCACCAACCACATAATCGTCTCGATGCCTTCGGTGCCTGCCTTTTCGATAATCTCGGCATTGGATTGATTATAGAACCAGGCCGGGTCGTTAATGACGCTATCCATACAGGCCAGATCATAATCGACGTCGATAATACCTGCTCGCTCCCCCTGTAGCTGATGAGACATACCACCGGTTCCCACCACCGCGACATTGATGTCTTCCGGATAGGACTCGATAGCCTGCTTCAACGCCTGCCCCAGCTTAAAACAGCGCTTGGCGCTCGGCAGCGGGTGCTGAACGGTATTGACCGCCAGGGGAATGGTTTTTACCGGCCAGTGCTCGTGGTCTCCGTACAGAACCCGCACCGGGTTGACGAAGCCGTGGTCCACCAGCATCTCCTGGCAGGTGCACATATCAAACTCCTGCTCGATCAGCGACTCCGCCAGATGCCAGGAAAATTGTGCGTCGCCGGTAAATGGCGCAGTGGGTTTCAAGCCCCAGCCTTCGTCGGCATTCTCGTATTGATCCGCGCAGCCGATCGCGAAGGTGGGGGCTTTGTCGAGAAAGAAGTTAAGCCCGTGGTCGTTGTAGACAACGATAATCACGTCGGGTTTTTTCTCGTCCAACCAGGCGTGCACCGGCTGGTAACCGTCGAAAAAACGTTTCCAGTAATGCTCTTGAGTAACACCGTCGCTGATAGCATTGCCCACGGCGGGAATATGAGATGTGGTGACACCACCGATGATTTTAGCCATTCCAGTAACCTCCCTCCTGCGCCAGTCTCTCTTCCAGACCCTCGCGTTTTTTCAACAGTGTTTCCCGAAACTCATCGCCGCTGATGCCCTGGAATGCGGCGCCCGCATCCTGCACGGTCACGCCACGGGGTACGCAGAACTTGGCCAGATAGTAGATATTGGTACCCGCTCTCAAAATGCCCAAGAAGTCCTGTTCCACCACCAGTTGCTTGTGCTCAGGACTGAGGCCAAACTTATCGCAGTAGGCGGCGGGATCCGCATCAAATTCCTTGCGACAGGCCTCGGTGTTAAAGGAGTAGAACAACTTGTTCAGGGCATAGGAGCTGTGGGCCCTTTGACCATCGAACACATAGGTTCCAGGTATATCGTCGTAGTCGTGCGCTTGCCAAACCATAATAGGTCCTCTTGAGTCGGTGACTTACCCTTCCGATGAGTTGTATTTTTCACTAGTTAATGGCCATAATGAATGGACAAATGGTGGGGATAGTTGTCAATTTCGAAGATTATGGCCAAATTCGCTGATATTCCCGATTTCGTCGTCTATGGCGAGGACAAACCGTCTTCAGTGTTGAATCTTGAGCTGGAGATGCTGCACTGTGAGCCCCTGGTGGAACGCAGCCGACAACACAACTGGAAGATCAACCCCCACCGCCACAGCGGTATCACGCAGTTGTTCTACCTGCAAAAGGGTTCCGCCGAGGCTCATCTGGACGGCGTACTGACGCACCTCTCCCCCACCTGTGTGCTGGTGGTACCGGAGGGCTGCGTACATGATTTTGTCTGGACGCCGGACGCCGAGGGGCAGGTACTCTCCATTGCCTCTCCGCTGCTCAACCGCATTGCACAGTCTCTGGAAGGCACCACCGGTGCCCTGAAAACCGCCGAGGTCTATATCGCCGGCGCAGAGCAATCACTGTTGGATACACTGTTTGACACCATTGCGCGTGAATACCGGAGTCGGGCCACCTCCCGGCAGCTGATGCTGGAATCCTGTTTGACGACGCTGTTGGTTTGCCTGAGCCGCCGCGATGTTCCTGAAACACCCGCTCCCGAGAGGCATGACCGCGGGCAGATACACTACAATGCCTTTATCCGACTGGTGGAAGAGCACTATAGCGAACACTGGCCAGTGTCTCAGTACGCCGAGCGACTCGGCATCACCCCACCACATCTGAACAGTATCTGCCGCAGAATCAGTCAGCACTCGGCACTGGAGATAGTTCACCAGCGCCTGCTGCTGGAAGCTAAACGCAGCCTGATCTATACCGGCCGGAGTATTGCCGAAATTGCCTATCAATTGGGCTTCTCCGACCCCTCGCACTTCACCCGTTTTTTCAAGAAAAAAAGCGGTGAAAATCCACGGGCTTTCCGAAATGGCTCCTAGTGCCGTGAATTACCGAAGCTCTTCGTAAGGCATGCCCACATACTGATTGGCGATCACCTTCTGCCCCTCTTCATGGTGGAGGTAGTAGTCCAGCTCCGAGTCCATAAAACGGTCGAAGGTCTCAGCCTCCATGTCGCTGACGGCGGTGCTGCCATAGTCATGTAACATATTGGACATCCACCAGGAAAAGCGCTCGCCATGCCAAATACGACGCAGAGCTATGGCCGAATACTGGTCAATGCAATCGGTATCCCCATCGCGGTATACCCTGGTCAAAATCTTATACAAGGTAGATACGTCAGATGCGGCCAGATTCAGGCCCTTGGCACCGGTGGGCGGCACAATATGGCCCGCATCCCCAACCAAAAACAGACGCCCGTACTGCAGCGGCTCGCACACAAATGAGCGCAGCGGGGCAATACTCTTTTCAATGCTTGGCCCGGTTACCAGACGCTCGGCGGCCTCGGCGGGCAAGCGCTTTTTCAATTCATCCCAAAACTTGTCATCACTCCAGTCGTCGGTGCTATCAGACAGGGGGACCTGCAGGTAGTAACGTGAACGAGTCTCCGAGCGCATGCTGGCCAGCGCAAAACCGCGTTCACTCTTGCAGTAAATCAGCTCGTCGCTGACCGGTGGTGTATCACTCAACAGGCCCAACCAGCCGAACGGGTAAACCCGCTCGTGCTCGGTGCGCTTGTCTTCGGGTATGGTCTTTCTGGACACGCCGTGAAAACCGTCGCAACCGGCAATATAGTCACAATCCAGGCGATAGGTTTCTCCCTGATATTCAAAGGTGATAAACGGTTTGTCGCTCTTGACCTCGTTAAGTTTGACCTCCGAGGTTTCGTAGAGGATCTGCAAGTCAGCCTGTTCGCGGGCCTCCATCAGGTCTCTGGTGATTTCAGTCTGGCCGTAGCAGACAACGGTTTTGCCTTGGGTCAGTTGCTTGAGATCGATACGGGTACTCTCGCCGTTAACCGCGATCTCAAAGCCATCATGAACATGCCCCTCCGTGTCCATACGCTGTGCGACACCGGCCTCTCGCACCAGGTCAACAAACCCTTGCTCAAGAATACCAGCGCGGATTCTGCCCAGTACATAATCACCAGTTACACGTTCCAGAATGATGTTATCGATGCCCTGTTTGGCCAGTAACTGACCGAGCAAAAGCCCGGACGGACCCGCACCAATAATGGCCACTTGGGTTTTCAGGTGTTTCATGATTCGCTCCACTGCTATTGCGTTGATGGGAGCATAGTGCCTTAAACAGCTTCTCCGGTTTATTCACTTATCGATCTGAAAATTGTACTTTTCAATCAGGTGTGCCAACATCGTCCGAAATGATTGCTGCATAGACCAGCACCACGAGTTCCGCATGCCTACTAAAACTGCTTCAGAAAATAAGGTTCCCCTTTACGGTTTATACGGTGAACAACCGATAGAAAGTGACCCGGGATTCGTCCACATTGAGGACATTGCAGAACGCAGCAGCGAGCTGGGCTGGGTCATCAAACCCCATCGCCATACCCGATTGTTCCAGACCTTATGCATTTTTGATGGAGAACTGACGGTATCCCTGGATGACAACCAACACGAGCTGAGCGGAAGCTGGTTGGTGACCATACCTGCCGGAGTGGTACACGGGTTTCGCTTTCAGCCAGACAGCCGCGGCTTCGTATTATCCGTTGATGAATCGATAATGACCAAAGCGCACAGCGACCGTCATCTTAATCCCGCTACGGAAATTCATCTCGCGCCGCAATTGATGAGGTGTAACGAAGAGGAACGCCAGTTCCGTCAGTTCCTCTGCTATATCGAGCAGATCCGCGAGGAGTTTGACCACTACTCCAATGACCGCAACCAGGCGCTGGCGCTACTCGCCAACTTGACCCTGTTAAGCCTGAACCGACAACTGCAACAGAATCGACTGGAAACCGATATTGCCGACCGAGAATCACTGTTACTCAATCGTTTTCGTGCGTTGGTGGAGCGCCATTTTCGTGAGCACTGGCCCGTCTCTCTGTATGCAGAAGAGTTACACGTGTCCACCTCGACGCTGAACCGCCTCTGTCATGAGTTCGCCGGAGCCAGCCCAAAGACGATTGTACAGCAACGTTTAATGGCTGAAGCCAAACGTCGTTTGGTTTATACCCGTCAGTCTGTTGAGGAGATCGCCTTTTTATTGGGGTTTAAAGATCAGGGGTACTTTTCGCGGTTTTTTAAAAAGCTGGAGGGCGTAACGGCCGGCGCTTATCGCAAAAGCCAACACTAATTGACATTCCAGATATTCATGTTGAAGATCGAGCTTTTCTGTTTGCGCATTATTTTCAACAAGCGTTAGGCGGTATTGGATAGTCAGAAAAGTGCCATAGCCGGAAGTTCATAAATGCGCTCTGCGAGCGCAATCGCCCTCGGAGCGGGCTCCTACAAGATACCCCAACCACCTCTGGCCACGACGAGATTCTCTGACCAACCGTAGCAGCGCGCTCCGAGCGCGACCGGTGCTCTCCAGAGTAACGGTTTATAGCTGCGAAGTTCAGAACAATAGCGTTGGTGTACCTAGGTCTAAAGGGTGGCTGGGTGTTCGTTGGAGGGGCATTTCAAGCGAACGCCGAAGGAGTCAATGAGACAAGCGTTTTTTGCTTGGCTCATTGGGGACTGAGGGAAGCCGGGAGGGCCGGTAGCGTGCCCCTCCAACGGACACCCAGCCGCCCGTTGTGGCACAAAATCACCAGCCCCTTTCGTCCTCTCTGCAGAGACCCACGCCGAAGGTCAGTTTCTGGCACTTGCCCGCCAAAGACTGAACCAAAACTGCTCACAGATTTTCCGGGAAACCCAGAACAAGAAAGATTTTCTATACCAGTGACTCCCCCACGCTACGCCCCTGGACAAAAATATCCCCCACCAGCTCCTTAATCAGACTCTGGGATTTGATCAGAGTGTTCGTCAACGGCTGACTTGGAGACGTCAACATAAACACATCGCGATGAAGTACCGGCTCGACAATCTTTGCGATAACCAAACGTTTGTCGCCGGCCAAATGAAAGAACGCTGACCAGGGCAAAATCATTTGCGCTTGCCCCTCCAGAATAACATTCAAGTCGGTGAGCAGTTGTCCATAGGAACGTTTCTTGTTGAGTTCAACTCCGGTCTCTTCCTCGTACTGATGCACTCTGAATCCAAGGCCGTCATGAACTTCTGTCGATAAGGTGACGTAGTGTGCAATATCAGCAAAACGGATCACCCTCTGCTGGCCCCGTTTTTTGATATGGGGATAGCTGTTTGTCGCTGCCCCAACAAAAAACAACTCTTCTCGCAGCAAAGGTTCGGTGGTGAAGTCTCCAAAACCGCCGCTGTCAGGGTGCACAATGCAGATATCGATTTTGCGCCCCTCCAACTGCTGATTGAGGTAACGGGAGGCTCCGCTGATCACCTCCAGCTCAACCTGCGGGTATCGCTGCTCCATCTGCGAGACCAGCTGACTGGCCATAACGTTATTGATCGCCGGCACTATGCCAACGCGAAGTTCACCACTGGGTTGCAAATCAGCCGACTGGATATCCAACACGGTGGATTCAATTTCACGCAGGATACCGTAGGCCCGATTCATTAGTCGCTTACCGCTCTCCGTCAGCTCCACGCCTCTGGGCTTACGGTAAAACAACTCCACCCCCAACTGAGTTTCCAAATTGGCAATCTGCTGACTCAGCGCAGGTTGGGCGATATGGAGGTCTTTTGAGGCCGCCGCGAAGCTTCCGCACTCGGCAATACGGGTAAAATAGGTGAGCTGTTTCGGTGTCATGGGTCCGACCTTACCTATACATTAATGTTATAGAACATATAAGTTTATAATAATTTTCTAATGTCAGGTACTCCTATACAGTAGTGCTTTAAGTAATGAGCAGACAATGACTGCAGCATGGGATTAGGGCAGATGCGAGTATTTTCCTATAAAGATCGACCGGTACATTTGGGGCCTTACCCCCTGGAGCGACTGCAGCGAGCATCGACACCGCCGGATTTAACCGCTGTACCACCCATGCAGGCAACCTCCTTCCACGACCCGTCGAATCCGGAAAACCTGGTGAATGCCATGACCCGTTACCAGGCAATGCTGGATGCCATTCGTGACGGTCTGGTCAAAAAAGAGCGAGGAGTCGTCCCCACTGACCGGCAGGAGCGCAGCAATCACCTCAAAGCCTTCGGTTATTATCATGACGCCTCCCAGGCCGGTGTGTGCGAGTTGCACCCTGAAATGCTATTGCCGGAGCCCATCGTCAATCCGGATATCGGGCAACTGGCCGAGGACTTGCGCACCAAGCAGACCAAAACCCTGGCTGCCGGTATCGATGTGGTCATGGCGGAGCTCAAAGACACCATGGAAGCACCGCCCACCCGCGTGGACCACCACACCCATGCACTGGTTTTCTTGTACGAATTCCCCCGCGATCCCGAGCGCGATGAAACCGGTGGCGACTGGATTCAAGAGGCTCAAGCCCAACGGGCCTGCCTGCGGGCAGCGGAAACGGTGATTGTGCTGAGCAACTACCTGCGTCTGCTGGGTTACGAGGCGCGGGGGCATACCGGCGCCTGCTCGGATGTCGACTTGAACAAGTTGGCGGTGGCTGCGGGCCTGGGAGAAGTCAGACAAACCTCCGAAGGCCCCGCCGTTTATAACCCCTACCTGGGCCGCGAATTTGGTATAGGTGCCATTACCACCACCTTTGAATTGGCTCCGGATCTACCCTTGGCCCCCAGCGCCAATCAGGGGCTCGCCGAGCGGCTGAAAAGCCACGGCCCCGCCTGGTGGATGGGCGGTTCGCCCAAGGGTGGTTTTGTCAAAAACGCCTTTAACGCCAAACCCTTTGCCAAACGCCGCTTTAAGGATGGCGCTTTCCCGTTTGAAAAACTCAAGCGGGTCGATGAAACCACCACCTTTATCGACGAATTGCGAGTCGCCCGGGTGCCCAAACGAACCGACATGTTCGCCCGCGCCATTTTTGGTGATATGGGCAAACACGTGCAGCAGGCCGCCCGCAATGGCAACTATGTACGCAAAAGTGCCGCCAGTTTCGGTCCGCGTCGACCGCTGGCCGCATTCGTCCTGCTGCAGGACGGCGAAAAGAACGCGTTGCTGTCCGATACAACCAAAGACCCGCAGCGCAATGCCGACAACATCAAAGCCGCGCTCTATTTTCTGGGCGCCGATGCGGTTGGCATCAGCCGCTGCCCGGACTGGACATACTATTCTCACGATGCACTGGGCGAACCTCTGGCGCCCTATCACAAAAACGCGATTTCGGTCGTTATCGATCAAGGGCATGAAACCATGGACGGCGCTTCCGGCGACGACTGGATTGCCTGCAGTCAGTCCATGCGCGCCTATTTGCGCTTTTCACTGTTGGGAGGCGTGGTGGCCGAACAAATCCGCAATCTCGGCTACAGTGCCCGCTCTCACACCGTCATGGATGGAGAGGTACTGCAGCCGCCGTTGCTGTTGTTGTCCGGCCTGGGCGAGGTGAGTCGAATTGGCGAAGTGATTTTGAACCCTTACTTGGGCCCGCGCCTGAAGTCCGGCGCCATCACCACTAATATGCCTCTCGTGCATGACAAACCGATTGATTTTGGTTTACAGAACTTTTGTAACAGCTGCAATAAATGTGCTCGCGAATGCCCCTCCGGCGCAATTACCGCCGGCCCCAAGACCATGTTCAACGGCTATGAGATCTGGAAGTCAGACAGCCAGAAGTGCACCACCTACCGTTTGACCAATGCGGCGGGAGCCATGTGTGGCCGCTGCATGAAAACCTGCCCCTGGAACCTGGAAGGGCTGTTTGCCGAGGCACCTTTCCGCTGGGCCGCCAGCCATATTCCCGGCGGCGCCAAAACCCTGGCCAAACTGGATGACAAACTGGGCAACGGCAGCATCAACCCGGTGAAGAAGTGGTGGTGGGATCTGGAAATGGAAGACGAAGGACCCTACACGCTTTCCGATAACGGCAGCAATGTGCGCGAACTGCAAACCGATCTGGAGCTTAAATTTGAAGACCAAACGCTCGCGGTGTATCCGGCGAACCTGGCACCACCGCCCTATCCCTTCCCGTTCCCCATGGATCGCGAAGCCGGCATTAAGGCCTATCAGGATATGCTGACGCCCGAGCAATACCGGGCGAAACTTGCCCGTGGCGAAACCGAACACCTCGCCCACGAATACAAGGAACCTGAAGGACCGGCACCGGTTATGCGAGTTCAGGTCTCCAAGGCGGAAACCATGACCGATGGCGTCACCAAGTATGAGTTTACTTCGCTGGATGGATCGCCACTGCCGGAGTTTGATGCCGGTGCGCATTTGGATGTGGTGGTCGCTCCTGAGTTTTTCCGCCAGTACAGTCTCTCCGGTGATCCGGCAGACCGCAGTAAATACCAGATTGGTGTCCTGCGCGAAGATGAAGGCCGTGGCGGCTCAAAACTGCTGCACAAGATTTTCCAGGAAGGCCGCAAGGTGTTTATCTCGCGCCCTCTCAATCACTTCCCGCTGGATGAGTGCGCAACCAAAACCTATCTGATGGGCGGTGGTATTGGTATTACTCCGATGATTGCCATGGCACATCGGCTCCATGCCATCAATGCCGAGTTTGAGCTGCACTACTCATGCAGTCGCCGTGAAAATGCAGGCTTTTTGGAAGACCTGGCGACTATGCCCTGGGCTGACAAAGTACAGTATCACTTTTCGGACGAAGGCAACCGCGTGAATCTGGATGCCCTCCTCAGCGATTACCATGAGGGTTACCATCTGTATACCTGTGGTCCTGAACGTTATATGACCTCTGTACTGGAGGCCGGGGAGCGAAATGGATGGCCGGAACCCGCCTTGCACAAAGAATACTTCACCATTCCGGAAACACCCGATTACGAGAATCATGACTTTACCTTGAGACTGGCGGACTCCGGCAGAGAGATTAAAGTCGATGCGGAGCAGACGGCAGCGGATGCACTGATCGCAGCGGGTATCCATGTCGATGTTAAATGCGGCGACGGGATCTGTGGTGTTTGCAAATGCGGGTTGAAATCCGGCGAGGTTGAACACAGGGACTTTGTGCTGTCCAATGCTCAACGTGAGCAGAGCCTGATTCTTTGTCAGTCCCGTGCGGCTGAGGAAAATGGTGTTATTGAGATCGATCTTTAGCGGAATAACCACGCTCCGATTGCGATCGCATCAATTTAAGTACCGCCTCACTCATCGCCAACACCCCGGTTTGAATGGTGGGTGAAGCCAGCGGTGCAAAACCGGAATTGTGCATGTGTGGATTGTCCGATCTATTCGGGTCGGACGCTCCCAGCCAGAACATCAGTCCTGGAATGGGGGGATCGACGCGACTGTACAAAGCGAAGTCCTCACCGCCCATAACGCTATCGCTGGCGAGCACTCGTTCTTCACCAAGGCGCTCCTGCAAGAGCGCCTTGACCTGCCGGGACAAATGATCGTCGTTATAGTGAGACAGGGTTCTCTCCTCTTCCAGCATCTTGACCTCGGCCAGCAGTCTGTCCGGCAAGCCGGCGGCGATGCCCATACCTTTGGCGACTCGCTCGATGCCCTCCAGCAACTGCTGTCGCACGTCATCGGAATAGGTTCGTACCGTTAACAATAAATCGGCGTGATTGGGAATCACGTTGTGTTTCGAACCGGCCTGAAACGAGCCGACGGTAACCACGGCGGGGTCTAGCGCCGGTACTTCCCGTGCAACCAATGCCTGCAATCCCAGTACAATTTGAGAGGCCAGTACAATCGGGTCCTTGGCTTGATGAGGCAAGGCACCGTGTCCACCCTCGCCGAATACGCGGATATTAACGGAGTCGACGTTGGCGGTCATATAGCCTTCGGTGAATGCCACGGTGCCCGCATCAAACTGATCACTGACATGTAACGCGAGATTGGCATCGGGGCGAGGGAAACGTTCAAAGAGCCCGTCTTCCAGCATTTTTTTGGCACCCGCCAAACGCTCCTCGGCGGGTTGTGCGATCATAACCAGTGTGCCCTGCCAATGCCCGCTCAATGCCCTCAGACGCCTGGCGGTCCCCACCAACACCGTCATATGTACGTCGTGACCGCAGGCGTGCATCACGGGTACTTCGAGCCCATTTTGCTCGGTGGCTACCGCGGTGCTGGCGTAGGGCAGTCCGGTGTCTTCCTTGACTGGCAAAGCGTCCATATCGGCGCGTATGAGCAGGGTCGGCCCCTGCCCGTTTTTGAAAACGCCGACCACCCCGTAGCCACCCACGTGTTCCGTCACCTTGAAATCCAGCTGCTGCAGCTCCTGGGCGATAAGACGGGAGGTGTTCTTCTCCTGGTAGGAGAGTTCCGGATTCTGATGCAAATGCCGGTAGAGTTTATCCAAATAGGAGTAGTCGGCCTTAATCGCATTCCGGAGATTAGCTCCTTGGAAGGTGACCGCGTCCGCCCGCCCCATTCCAGGGAGTAATACTACGCACAGAGCCAAAGTCCGGGTTATTCCTGTTAGGCATCTCATAGCATTACTCCTATTGTTGATTATCCGGAACGCGAACCTGCAGCCACTGTTACTAAAAATGGTGAAACTCAACCGTTATGCCGTAGGTTCTGGGCATACCCACGTAGTTCACAATGGTGTCGAGATTGTTGCGCACATTGTTGACATAGAACTCGTCAGTAAGATTGCGACCCCACAGCATAAGCCTCCAGGTTTCCTCAGAAGAGGCGATCCCCAATCGGGCGTTGACCAGCGTGTAACCATCAATCAAGAAGGCGCTGTCCAGCTGGGTGGGCGCTGAAGCGTCCACTCCTTCAATCATTCGACCGGGTTCGTAATCGGCATGCATGTCGTCGGTATAGCTGGCATCCGCACCAATAAAGGCATTGATACTGTCGTTAATCGGCCACTCGTAATTGATCAGCGCGGTTAACTGCAGGTCTGCGGTATCAGTAAACTTAGAGCCGCCGTAATTTATCACTTGAGCAAACGCGTTGGGTGCCAGAAAATCGCCCTTCACCTCGGTATCCACCCAGGCCGCACCGGCACTCAGGAACAGACCGTCCATGGGCTGCCATTGAACATCGAGTTCGGCACCATAAATTTCGGATTCCGGAACGTTCACCAGACGTCGCAGCACCCCAAAGACGGGATCTTCCGCCACCCCCAGCAATTGCTTGTCGGTGTAATCGCTGTAGTAGACCGAACCATTAAGCTGCATGGCGCCTTCATCCAGCGTCGCCTTAAAACCCAGTTCGTAGGCGTTCAGCTCTTCCTGCACCACAGGCGCCAGTTGGCCGGCAACCGTTGCCGCGTTGTTGGGGAAGCTGCCCGCTTTAAAACCCCTGCTGAAAGAGGCGTAGGCCATGATGTCGTCGTTAACAAACCAGTCCAGATTGAGCCTGCCGGAAATAGAGTCTTCCGACAGCGAGTCTTCAAACAGTCCCCGATCACCGGAGCTTAACCGAGTAACGCACTGTCCCGGACCAAGCCCGAACAGCTGACCAAAGAGTCCATCTCCTCCGTCGCGCAGGCAATTGCTGTAGTCATTTTTGTCATCACTGTAGCGCAAACCTGCAGTCAACCGAAAATCGTCACCCAGTTGCCATTCGGTGTGCACAAACAGACCAAATGTTTCAGTTTCACTGATTCCATCCTGCACCGCACTGCCGAAATTGATAACACCGCCCCCCAAGCCATTGCTGTTTGTGGTCAGTGGTATATGTTGTGTGACTATCGAACGAACTTCGTCCTGTGCATAGTAAAGACCCGCGATCCAACTCATATTTTCATATTCGGCACTTAGTCGAATCTCTTGGGAAAAGGTGTCAATCTCCGCATCATTCTCCAACAGGAAGTTGGCAACCCACGGCCACTCTGTCTCAGGCGCAAGCGGTATAGGATTACCATCGTTGAGGTTTCCGGTGAGATCCGGTCCCATCAGAAAGACAGCCGCATCGGCATTAGGAACGCCGAACCCACCGATATCGCGTCTGCCACCATCGTCTTCGAATTGGGCGAAGCTGGAAATGGAGGTCAGATTCAAGGTTTCATTGATGGCGTAGTTTAAGCGAAGCGTTACCGACGTACTGTCCATGTTGTTGGATAAATCCTGCCCGGGCGTCCACCCCGCGACCTTATTATCCTCACCATCGGCCGTAAACGCTTCAATCCAGGGTTCCATTACCGCTATTAGGCCAGCATTCCCCGGGCTTTGATAGGCGGCCCTGACCACCTGGCCGCCGGGGGCATCGGATTGGTTTTGCCACCACCCGACTTGCAATAAGGCATCCAAGTCCTGGTTCAGGTCCGCAGCCAGACTCAGTCTGAGGGCAGAATTGTCCTGCTCACCCAGTCGATCACCAGTCACAACATTTCGTTGCCAGCCTTCATTCGATTGGGTGGTACTCACTGCCAGACGCCCACGAACGTTTTCTGACAGAGCACCGTTAATATAACCCTCCGTCTCGAAGGTGTTGTAACGCCCGTAAGACGCGGTAATCCCCGCCTCAAATTCCTCCGAAGGCTTGTTGGCAATATAGTTAATCGCACCGCCGGTATTGTTGCGACCATAGAGTGTTCCCTGGGGACCTTTGAGAACCTCGACACGCTCCAGGTCCAATACCGCACCCAGAGTCATGATCGGGTAGGCAATGGCCGCTTCATCGACGTAAACCCCGACGGTGGCCGAAGCGTTGTAGCTGGTATCCTTGAAACCCACACCGCGCATGGTATAAATGGGTGGGCCAAAAAAGACCGACGTATAAGTAAGCCCCGGCGTCAGCGCCGCCATATCCGTGGTATCGGATACGCCCAATTCCTTCATTGCATCGCCACTGAAGGCGGTGATCGCCATACCCACATCATTGATGGATTGTGCCTTCTTCTGAGCAGTAACGATCACCTCTTCAATTTCCAGAGCCTGCAGCTGAACAGGCCCTAACACTGCCACCGACGCCGTCAGTGACGCCAGCGCGCCCCGGCGAAGAGTGTTTATTCCTGAAAGGGGATTACGTGCAAAAATATCCCAACGATCGCTGAATTCCATGATTTCAACCTCTTATCAGTCTTGTAGTGGGTCATATATCCGAAACATCCGGATTCTCTCCTCTAGAGACTGATTACGATATCACTCGGCATTAGTGTTGAAAAATATAACGTTTAGCATAATATGGACTATATTTTGTACCTTTACAGATTGCCATGAACCTGACTCTCAAATACCTCAGATACTTTGTCTGCGCCGCCAAACATGGGAATTTCACCAAAGCGGCGGAGGAGCTCCATATCTCAAAAAGCTCCGTGATTACCGCCATTACCAATCTGGAGAAAGAGTTTGGTTTTGATCTGTTTATTCGCCTTCCGGCAAAGGGGCTTAACCTGACCAACGAAGGTCGACGGGTGCTGCGCCGTGCTCTTTCTGTACTTGAGGAAATCAAGTCCTTTGACGATGAAGTGTCGGGGTTGGGAGCAACGCTGAATGGCGAACTGACGATCGGCTGCTACGGCGTGTTTTCACCCTATTTTATGGCGGACATCTTAAGCGAGCTGAAAAAGAAATATCCCGATCTGACGGTCAATGTGATCGAATGCAGTCTGGAGGCGCTGCACAGACACCTGTTTCAGAGCGAGATCGATGTACTGTTCAGCTGGGACACCCCGGCCCCCACAGAGGACATCCGTTTTGAAGTTCTGAGAAGTGTTGACCCGTTTGTGATTCTTCCGCAATCCCATCCGCTGGCGGATCAGGAGGCGATTGGGCTTAGGGAATTGTCGTCATACCCCATGGTGCTCTTTGACCCCGGCACCATTGTGCCCTCGCACTACCTGCAGTATTTTGGCACCAAGGAGCACCAGCCGGAGGTCATCCTTCGGTGTAACTCGTCAGAGGCAGTGCGGGGTTATGTCGGCGCGGGGCTTGGGTTTTCCCTGCTGCATATCCGCCCTCCCACATCGACCACTTACAACAACCGGAGGCTGATCTATAAACCCATTAAAGACAAAGTTGAGGCGAATCACATTATTGCCGGTCATCTGTATCCAACCAGCGGTGTACCCACACGGAAAGTCAGCGTCTTTATGGATGAGTGTAAAAAGCTGTTCCAATCCAAGAGGGTATCGACGTTTTTTATTGATTCTCTGGGACGTTGCTAACAGCCGAGCTCAGCGCCATCAATCCCTGTTCCACTTCTGAAGTACAAACGTTACAACCACCGGTTATGATCATGTCTTTCTTGCACCCAACAATTTAAAGAGTCCGTCTTCTTCCAGATAACCGATATCCCCTGTCAGTACCCGCCATAGCTCGGTCGTCAGGTAAGCTGAACGGTTCTCACCATCCAGCAGCGGGCAGCAGCGGTACCAGGCAATCCCGGGGCTATAAACTGTAAACTGTGGTCTATACTCAATAAATGCTCATAATGGGCCAGATTAACAAAATGACGGTGATTAACAGCAATACCAGCACCTATTTGAAGGCGACGATAGAGAAATCCGCCTGCTCTCTTTTGTTCTTGTCGCTGTGCCTGTTTGAAGCGGCTGTGGCAGACTCCCTATCAATATTTGCCGGCGAGGATCACCTATCTCCATCCGTCATCCAGCAGTTTCAAAACAAATTCGGTATCAAGATCCGGCTCATTCCCTATTCCCGCATGTCCTCCAGAGAGGAAAGAATTGAGAAATTGCTGAATACGGACATTGATTTGATTCTGTTGGACAACACAGCAGTAAATGACCACGCAAAGCACGGCTGGATCGGTGAATTGAACAATACCTGGTTACCGAACCGGAAGAACATTCATCGGCACTGGCGCGAGCAACTTTCAGCAACACATCGCTACCTTGTACCCTATTCAGGAGATGCTTTCGGGCTCATTTACCGTGCAGATCTGATCACTACGCCCCTTGTATCCTGGTCAGCTGTATTTAGCCACACTCAGGCCTTGCACGGTAAGATCTTACTCTCTGACCAGCCCGTTGAGCTTCTGTCCTCCGTGATGCGCTATCTTCACCAGGATATACAGTCCGCAACCGGGCCACAGATGCGCGCGGCGGAAAAACTGCTGATGAATATTCGACCCAGCGTTCGGCATTTTACCTCAGACCTGAGAGCCGTTACTGAACATCTCGCGAGCGGTAATGTCTGGGTCGCACAGGGCTTCAGTGCAGAGGCGAAGACCATTCAATACTCAGACCCTAACGTTGAATTTGTTATCCCGACAGAAGGTTCGTTTTACTATGTTGACGGCTTCGCCATTTCCGCGCAAAGTCAAAACGTTCGGCAGGCCCATAGGTTTTTGAATTTTTTGATGCGCAAGACAGTCCTGCGCCAAATTCGCGAGTATTTGAATTCGCCCGTTTCCTTCAGATCGGGCAGGGTTGAACTTGATAGTAGTACCAAACGGCCACCCAAAACACTACCGATTCAGCAATCACCACTACGATTGTTTACCCAACCGGAAATCACCACTGTGCGACGGCTGATGAGCACTTGGCATACCCTCAATACAAGCGAGAAGCCCTAGTGTTACTGAGACGAAAGATTACATTTTTGGTACTTATCATCACAACTATCTTTCTAGTGACGGCCGGATTGTCTGTGGTTACCTTTATTCAGACGTATACGAAAGCCTCACAAACCGAAGAGGCGAGGGAGCTGCGAGCCGCATGGCTGTTTAAGCTCAATACTGCACACCAGACCGCATATTCAATTTCTGACCTTATCGTCAAAGACGAAATAACCAAACGTTATTATAGGAACGAGGAAAACACCAAGGATTCCCGCCTGCATATGATGTTCTCCAACTATATTGCGGATCTTATCAACGTTTTCCCGGATGTTGCTGAAATCAGCCTCTATCTGGCGGATGGTCAAGAAGATATTCGGGTGGCCTTTGACGTTTCCAATAAAGAAGAAATACAGAGAAGTGAAATAATTTCCCGCATTTTTGAGAAACCACATCATGACGTTATAAACATTGAGATCCATGAAGACTTTGAAGCCCCGGTGTTGAGGTTCTATCGAGGCATTGAAATGCTGAGCGAGATCAAATCACCGCAAAGGCCCGTCATGCAGACCGTTGCAACAGTCCGTATGACTCTTTTATTGGATCAGGTATTCTCTTCATCGACTCCCTTACCAGCCAGTCAGCTGGGCCCCATGTTAATAGACGACAGCGGCAAGCTTCTATATTCAAGCGCGCCGGAAGCGTTATCAGAAGAGTTCCGTACCCAAGCGATGAATGCCACACAGGGCATATTCACCGTTGACGGCAAGTCATGGTTTGTGGATCGCTATGAATGGCGACCCGGAATACTGTTGTTATCCATTCTGGAACTGGACGCTCTGAGTTCCGACATCGCCGAGGCTATGATTGCTCTTTCCTTTTCAGGTCTGCTGGTGTTACTGCTGTTACCCTTGGCTCTGGGCCTGCTCTTCCGCCACATGGTACTGTTACCACTATACTCATTGGTTCGCGCCGCTGATGACACCGAAAGCGATATCGATTCCAAACACCTGAACAGAGATGATGAAATCGGCATATTGCTCAAGGCCTTTGCTTCCATGCGAAAGAGCCTCATCCAGCAAAACCTGGCACTGCGCAATCAAGTGTACAAGGATGGTCTGACCGGGCTTCCCAACCGCAATGCATTACCCCATATCCTCGAAGAAAGTGCTAAACGCAGCCGCAAGTTAAAGATTGAGCTGGCGTTGATGTTTCTGGACCTGGATGGATTCAAGCAGGTTAACGATGCCCACGGTCATTCCAGTGGTGATCTGCTTCTAAAACTGGTTGCAGAACGGGTATCCGGGCAACTGCGCAACAATGACCAGCTGTACCATTTCCTGGATGACGAAATGAGTCTGGAAGCCAGCCTGGTACGCCTAGGCGGGGACGAATTCACGGTTGTTCTGCCCGATATCCGCAGCCGGTCCAATGCCCGAAAAGTCGCACACCGCATAATCTCCAGCATGGAGTCACCCTTTGACTTAGAGGGTGCAGAAGTATTTGTTGGATGCAGCATTGGAATATCCCTGTTTCCCTCTGATACCGCCGACCTGGAAGAACTCATTCAGTTTGCTGACGCTGCCATGTATGAAGCCAAACGGCGAGGAAAGATGCAGGCGGTTCTGTATGACGGCACCATGCATAACTCTGAAATGGCGCAGATGGAGATCAGCAAGGTACTTCATCACGCCGTGACCAACGATGAAGTGGAGTCCTGGTTTCAACCCAAGATCGATCCAGTGACCAATCAAATACATGGCTTCGAAGCACTTGCCCGAATTCAATCCAAGAAATTTGGTTTCATTTCTCCGGCGAAATTTATCCCAATCGCCGAGCGCAGCCCTATGATTGATGTGATAACACTTCGCTGTCTGGAAAACTGTTGTCGTCTTCAGAAGCATCTGGAAATTGAATTTGAAGAGTGTTTTCAGATGTCTCTGAATCTGTCTCCGCGTCAGTTCTCCAATCGAGAGTTGTTTGAACAACTGAACGAAACCGTTCAACGTTATGATGTGGATCCCAAAAGTATTGAATTCGAGGTAACTGAAACGAGCATTATGGAATACAAGGATTTGGGCAAAGACCTTTTGAAAACCCTTAAAGGTTTCGGTTTCAAGACTTCGCTCGATGACTTCGGCACCGGCTATTCTTCGTTAGGACACCTACATGATTTCCCGGTTGATTCCTTGAAAATCGACAGGCTGTTTTTTGAGAACATCGAAGACCGGGCATCCCAGAGTATTCTTGAATCGGTTTTGCAGTTAGCCAGAAATCTGAACCTGACTGTGGTTGCAGAGGGTATAGAAACCGCAGAACAAATGAAGTATGTGCAGGATCGTGAAGTGGATTTAGTACAAGGGTATATCTATTCCAGGCCACTGCAACAATCGGATGTGATTGAATTTGTCAGATTGTTCAAACAGACCCAAAATCTGAAACCGATTGTCAACGCGACAGTGGATCCGTAATCCCTATCGCGGAAACATGGCTTATCCACTACGGCACTTTTCGATATCTGTTGCTTTGTCTTTGCAGCATTTGGAAGCCGCTCAACACCGAGCCCTCAATCAATAAGCACCCAGCCCTCATTGGGCGGGTATTGACTGCAGTCATATTGTGCAGCCTTTAGGTTTTCCGGCGCGAAATAATCGGCCCCAGTAAACAACCGATTATATACCGCACAATAGACCGCCTCAGATTTAAAAGTCGTATCTGCCAGCAGGCGCTGCTGAAGATCTTCTATCGATAGCTGATCGGATACCATCCGTGTTCCTGCATCCGACTCCGTATCGAAAACCATTAATCGCAAGGCGGACGGATGTTCTTTACTCCAGGGCTTCCAATCTGCCAGTTCGGAGGCGCGCCCCTTGCCCGGCGACCCGGAATAAGCAAATTCAGCCCAGTAGGACATCATTTGATCGGAAACCTTATCAAACTCACTCTGCATGGAGTCCGGCAGTAAGACCCGCAGGAATTTACTGAAGTTGCCAAACACAAAGGGAATTTCCAGTGCGTGAGCGGCTCCAAACAGGTCTCTGAAGTCCAAAAAGCCCAAATCACGCAAGTCATCAACATCAAATCGATAAGCATACACATTGTATCCCTGGGCTGCAGTCATGGTATTCGCCAAATCATCGACACCAAAGATTTTCCAAAGCGCTGAGGAGTAGTAACTTTTGCGGTTGTACCTCGGCAGGTTATTGAAGCCGGTGGGGTAGCCAAATGTCCGATCGACACTGTCATCGCTAAATGCCATCATGGTTTTGGTTTCATCGCGATTACTGCCGAGAATGATGGGTACTGCGTTGTAATTATCCGCGTCGGTGAACATTTCAGCGCCATTTCTTCCCGCAGGAAGCACATAGCCATCTCCAAACAGAGCGGGACTGCCTAGCATACTGCCCTCAGTGGAGGAGTAGAGATCAATGATTTCTTTGGCATTCAGGCTGCGCATGAACTTTTCCAGCTCGTCGGCATTCATGCCATCTTGATGACGCTTGGCGGCCTCGCGATCCGCAGCCAAGCCTCTCTGTATCAGCGCAAGATTGACCACTTCTTTTGAGCTGAATATGTGCCCAGGCTCAGCCGCATCCTTATAGTTCTCAGCCCGCTCAACCGAGTGTATGTCCAGGCCACCGCTTTGCGAGATGGCCCGATGAAACAACCCCTTGGCCAACGGCGAGGCCATCATACTTAGGGTATTAAAGCCTCCCGCAGACTCTCCATAGACCGTCACATTATTGGGGTTACCGCCGAATTGGGCGATGTTGCGATTCACCCATTTCAAAGCCTGAATAATGTCAAGTGTGCCAAAGTTACCGGAGGCATCTTCCGGGCTCACTCCTTCAGCCTGAAGCGCAGAGTGATAGAACCAACCAAAAGGACCGACGCGATAGTTAATACTGACAATGACAAGATTGTGTTTTTGACTGATGTAAGAACCATCATAAAGAGAGATGCCTGCCTGCCCGGTGCTGTTACCGCCGCCATGTATCCAGAACATAACCGGAAGGCCCTGTGGGCTTTTACCATCGGCGCCACTGGGTGACCAGATATTAATAAACAGGCAGTCTTCATTGCCAATGACTTCATGACCGCTGGAGCGCTGCATACAGGGCTCGCCAAAATGGAGCGCTTGTTTCTGGTTTTGCCACCGTTTTGCAGGTCGAGGCGCTTTCCAGCGCAGCTCGCCAACGGGCGATGCCGCGTAGGGAATACCGAGCCAGGTCGACACATCATTGCTCGTAAATCCGATAACTTCTCCAGAATCCAGTTGCCGTACGGTTGACTGATCCACCATCCGCTCGCTCTCGGTCTCTGGCGCCAAATAGTTGATGAGTGTGCCGACACCAGCTATCACCAGCAGTACAAGAGCCACGAAACAATAGAGCACTTTCTTCATTGTGATTTCCTTTGATTTTATTATTGTTGCATCCGGCAAGAGGCCATCGAGTTAATTTCTAAACTTTAACGCAATAGCAGGGTAAGAAAGGAATCTCCAAAAATGACAAAAAGTTGCCTCCGCCGATCAAACCGGTGTAACGGCCGCCAACCCTGGTTAAGTTTTGTTAAATCGCTGCTCGACCGTTTCGCTAAGGACTCTGAACAGATTTTAACTGTTGAAGGTATTGGCCGGTAAAAGGCACCTGGTTTCAACCAGGCTTCTTGTCATAAACCAGACGGGTATTCAGTATTAACCCTGGGCAATTTCCTGCAACAGTTGAATCATCCACTGGTGCTTGGGGGAGCCATGATTACGCTGATGCCAACACAGATGAATATAGAAGGGATGGCTGGTTCCAGGCACGCGACAGCTGGAGAAGCCCGACATCAGGGTCAACTTTTCCGGTAAAGGCGCCAGCATATTTGTTCCTTTCAGAAATTGTGGCACACCAGAGATGGAATTCACCACAACCTTGGCCTTGATATCGTGACCCTTTACCGGCGACAAGAAGCGACGAATATAACCTGTCACCGGATCGTGGAGGATGTCCGGTATAACGTAATCCGCCTCCAGAAAGTCACTGGCTGCGCGTGGAGCTTCGCGTGCCGACGAATCATAAAAAATGGCATAGAAATCACGCATCAATTCAATATTGTGAATTTCGCCCTTTTCTGGTGGCGTAGGGGCCAACACCAGGTCGATAGTTTCATCCCGAAGCAACTCCAGTGGATCAAATGGGTTGGATACGATACGCAGCCGCAAATCAGGCGCCTGCAGTCGCAGGATTCGCAAGAAATCCGGCAATAACCTGTCACGCTGGTACTCATTGGCGCCAATGACAATTTCACCACTGGCAGTCGCCGGATCGAACTCAGCAACGGGAACCAGCCCCTCCATCAATGTCATGACCTCTCGCACCCGCCCCACAATACTCAATGCATGATGTGTCGCTTTGATACTTCGTCCCGACCGCACAAACAAAGGATCACCGAGCTCTTTTCGTAGACGGTTTAACGCATGGCTAACCGTCGACTGGCCCACTCCCAAAGCTTCTGCGGTTTTAGTGAGAGACAGGGTATCCGCCAGGGAGAGGAACAGTTTGAGCTGTCGGGCATCCAGCGAAGTATCAAATTCTTTCATGATAACTATGAATCAAATGCTATTTATTAATGATAAGGTTCGAATGATAATGTGAATGATAACGATTATCAATTGATTGTTTGGAGAAATCCCTTGCTCGAAGCCATTACCACACTGATTACGACTGGAGGCCCTATCGTGGCTCTGCTGGTCATGATGTCCATCTTTGTGATGACACTTGGCATTATCAAGATGGTCCAACTGGCCCACGCCCACCTGCTGTTGTCAACGGCGGAGAGTTTCACGACAGCCTTCCTGTTTCATTGGCGCAAAGAAGAATTTGAGTCTGCCCGCAGCTGTTTGGATACACAGAAACACCCTCAAGCAATGCTTCTGGCGCACGCCAGCAAAATGATTTTGGCCGAACAACTCTCAGGCCAAGCCCTGCAAGACGAGTTACAGCGCTACGGCGCCAAGCTGATTAATGGTCTGCGAAGCTACCTCCGCCCGATTGAGGTGGTCGCCACTCTGGCTCCGCTTATCGGTCTGCTTGGCACGGTGATGGGCATGATTGAGGCATTCCAGGCCATGGAGGCCGCCGGTAAACAGGTTGACCCCTCGGTACTTTCGGGAGGTATCTGGCAAGCTCTACTCACCACCGCTATTGGTCTGGTGGTAGCGATACCAGCCACTCTGATTCACAGCTGGTTTGAACGTAAAGTCGAAACCTGCGGCCAGGGCATGGGGGACAGTCTGGCTCGTTTATTAACATTGGTTGCCAGACAGCAGAGCAGTCTGGAGCCACAACCCGCCGTATCCCAGCGCTACCCCAAAGCCATCTCTTAAGAACCCTGTCCTATGGAATTCAATAATGGTTTTGCGCCCACGGGGCATAAGCATTCCCCCATTGGGCTGACCTCCTTGATTGACGTGGTTTTTATCCTGTTACTGTTTTTTATGCTGACCTCGACTTTCTCACCCTTGAGCGCCCTTAAACTGGCGCCAGTCAATACCGGCGCAACCGAACATCTGCCGGACACCGAGCCTTTGGTGATACGGGTAATCAATGGTGATCAATGGCGCATAAAAAGCGCAGTAGTTAACTATGCCGGCAACAGTAACTCACACCTGAATCAATTACTGCAACAAGCGATCGGCAACCAAGCTGCCGTACTGGTTCATGCCGAAACCACCGCCAGCATTCAACATCTGGTGACGTCTCTGTCGTACCTGGAAAAGCAAGGCGTAAAAAAACTCAATATCGGTGAATCCACGGAATCCAGTAATGTTGAATAATCAGGCTTCTCCCTATGTTTCTGCATCGCGGCGGGCCGTCGATGACAGCAATATGATTCCGCTGATTAACATTGTGTTTTTATTGCTGATCTTTTTCATGGTGGCGGGCACTATCGCCAGTAGAGATGCGGCGCCATTTGATGCCCCCCACTCTCAGGCAACAACGGTACCACTGCTCGAAACAACCAGCATTGTTCTCGCCGCTGATCGCAGCTTGTGGCTTGATGATCAGTCATGGGGAGCACTAGATGAGCTGACCGCCTACGACTGGCGACAGTTGCAAAATCAGTTGGCAGAAAAAAGGAGTATTCTGTTAAAAGCCGATGCCAATCTCCCGGCAACAACGCTGGATCCGTTGCTGAAACACCTTCGTGCCAGCGGCCTTGGAAACATCCAACTGGCAGTAGATCAAACGCCGTGAACATTTCCGGGCCCCAAAAACTCTCTGCATTGGTGACGGCAGCGCTGATTCACTTTGCTTTTGCGTTTGTATTTCTCGATCACACACCTGTGGATGGAGCAATGGGTGAAGGCGAAGGCGGAATATCCGTAGGTCTGGGTATGGCCGGCTCCTACGCGGATGCTGCAGAACAAGATAAAGCACTAAAGACCCAAGCCACACCCAGCAGCGAGCCTGTGCCTAAAGCCGATAACAACCTGAAGCAAGCAGTCGTCGCGGATCGACAGGCACTAACAGAGCAAAGCGCCCAGCCCATTGCAACATCCGAGCTGGCTACTGATGAGTCGACAACAATTAAGCCGGATATCGCCACTCAACACATACAGCAAGCTGTCACACAGACAGAAGATATTGCCGAAGTTAAAGACATTGTCGATATTAATGAGACAACTTCATCCGGGCAAGAATCAGAAACAGATATCCTGCGCAGCAACGACGAGAGAACTCACACGTCAAAAGCCATGCAAAAAGCCAGTGGCTCTGGCGACTCGGCCCGCAGTGGTGGACGCGCTGGTGACATACAGGGCTATTTTTCTGAATTGATGAGCTGGCTGAACCAGCACAAAGATTACCCCCCTGAACTAAAAAAGGAAAAGCAGCAGGGAACGGTGGTTATCAAATTTACTATCGCTAGAGACGGGCAAGTCCTGAGTTCAAAAATAAAGAAAAGCTCCGGCATTGCGGCACTGGATCAAGCGGCACTGCGTATGCTGGAAAAGGCCAATCCCCTGCCTGCGGTGCCAGATAAGATGCAACGCCAAAAATTAACCCTGGCTATTCCGATTGATTATTCGCTGCGAACCAAGTAACCAAGTAACCAAGAGATCATCTTTCGAAACCATTATCTTTGAACCGTAATTAGCAAACAATTTTGAACTGGTAAAACAAAGCAGCCTTGAGCTGTTGTTAACAAATAGCCTTGAGCTGACGTTAACAGATAGCCTTGAGCTGTTATTCACAAATCGCCTAGGACTGGAATGGACAAGAGTTCTAAGCCACAACTTTAAGAGGAACCACTATGAGTCAACGCTCTGTTAAAAAGCCCAAATTACTGCGGAGTCACTTCGACACCCAGATCGATTTACCTAAAAGTGCTTTGGCGCTTGGACTATCAACCGTATTGGGCAGTGCCACGGTGATTGCACAAGAGGAAGAAGAAACCATTCTTCTTGATCGCCTCAGCATTGAAGATCGTACCATCGACTCCAATCCCTATGCGGAGCCGGGCGCTCCCTATAAAGCCAAGTTCTCCGGTGACAAGCGTCGAGTAAAAGAGCTGGCGGATACGCCCGCCACTATCAGCGTATTGACTCAGACTCAGATTAAGGAATCAGGTAAAACTGATCTGCGCGACGTGCTGGCAGCACAACCCGGTATTACTCTTGGGACTGGTGAAAACGGCAATGCCTTTGGCGATCGCTACATTATTCGCGGCCACGAAGCCAGAAGTGATGTCTTTGTTGACGGTCTGCGAGACCCCGGCATGACCACACGTGAAAGCTTTGCCACTGAGCAGATTGAAATCACCAAGGGCCCCAGCTCCACCTTTGCAGGCCGCGGCTCTACCGGTGGTGCAGTCAATAGCATCACTAAACAAGCCAGCACCGAATACGACTTTACCAAAGCCGAATTCGGCGCAGGTACCGACAGTTATCGCCGCTTTACCCTCGACAGCAACCAGAAAATCACCGAGGATCTGGCCGTTAGAGTCAACTTTCTGCATTCATACGAAGAAGTGCCCGAGCGTGAAGAAGCCGATAAGGCCCGTGACGGTGTCGCCTTATCGGCAACTTATAAAGCCACCGATAAACTGACGCTGACTGCCGACTATTACACACTGGAAGCAGAAGACTCCCCTGACATGGGTACCTACATTGTTTCCGGCGGAAAACCCGTTAAGGATATTCCTGTATATCTGCAAAAACAGGACTTCTTGGATTCCGACGTAGAAACCTTCACCTTCCGCGCCAGCTACCAGGCCAGCGACAATCTGCGTGTCGACAACACCACTCGCTATGGCACTACCGATAATGGCTACGTCGTTACCGGCGCACGAGGTGATGACCGAGAGGCCAGTGACCCTATTGCACCAGGGGCGGCCACCATTGGGCTAAGTACGCATCAGGGTTGGCAGGACGTTGAATACTTTGTTAACCAAACCAATATTTACTTCGACACTCCCCTGTTGGGCATGCAGCACCAGTTCCTGTTCAGTGCCGAATATTCAGATCTGAAGGTTACCAACGGCGTATACAATGTGGAAAATACCGGTGACAGCAACTGCGTCGCTGGTAGATACACCCACTGCTTGCTTGATGGCAACGGCAATCCCGTGGCTAATATCGACACATTGCTCGGACGCAATATTACCCGCGGTGATGAAGACTCCGATTACCAGGTTAAAACCACGTCGCTGTCGATTATGGATACCATCACCATTAATGATCAATGGGAAGTCTTTGCCGGTATTCGAGCTGATAGATTCGATTACGAAAACGTAACCGATGTCTGGAGCAGAGCCACCGGTTCCTGGGTACAGACCCCAGATGTCAGCTTTAGTTACGACGATACCATCTGGAATGGTCACTTGGGTACTGTTTTCAAGATTAACGAAGACGCCAATGTCTACCTGACCTACAGCACTTCCTCCAACATTAATGGTGGAGAGTCCGATGTGGGCAGCAGCTGTGGTTACGGTGGTCTCTGTGGTGATCCCGACCAGGTGACCAACAGTGATCCCGAATCCACTGAGAATGTCGAGTTGGGTACCAAGTGGAACCTGATGGACAACAAACTGTTGTTCACCGCAGCAGTATTCCAGATCACCAAAAAAGATGTGATGGAAAGTGTTGGCAGCAGCTATGAAACGCTCGGCACCCTGAACACTGGCAAAAACCGGGTTAAAGGTTTTGAAATTGGCTTGAGTGGTAATATTACCGACAAGCTCAGCACCCAATTTGGTCTGACCATGATGGATTCTGAGGTACTGGACTCGTTTGAGCCTGAAAATGAAGGCGAGCGCCTGGGTAACTTTGCCGATGACAGCGCTTTCTTACAGCTGCGCTATCAATTGACCGACAAACTGGCACTGGGAGGCACAGCCACCTATTCCAGTAAGATGTATGCAGGCCAACCCGATGCCGCAGCCGGCACCAGCTACGAAATCCCCAGTTACACGGTATTCGATCTGTTTGCCACTTATGAGTTCAGCGACAAGCTCAACGCTCGTCTGAATGTTGGCAATGTTACGGATAAAGACTACTACCTGGCGTCTTATCGCAGTGGTGCCTTTACCTACATGGGTGATGCCCGTAACGCTCAGCTGACGGTGAGTTATGAGTTTTAGGAAACAGTAGCTCTTCAACAAATTCCGTAAAGAGCTCATTGGGAAACTCCAATGGTAGAGCGGCCCGGAGATTCTTGACCCGGGTCGCTCTGCTCTTTTTGTATGAAGAATTTTTTGAAATACGACGACTTTCTTGTACGTGATGACCATGTCTTATCCCATACACCGAAAAATAAACACTATTCCCAGCGATCTTGTTTCCCTGGACGACTATGAAAGACTGGCCATCGATTTTATGCCTTCGCCGGTTTATGAATACATCCGCAGCGGCGGCGGCGATGAAACCACACTGAAACAAAACCGTTCTGCTTTCTCCAAAATCAGCCTATATGGTCGTATTTTGGTTGATTTTGAGCAGGCTACGACCAAGACCGAACTCTTGGGTCAGAAATTCAGACACCCGGTTCTGTTGGCGCCAGTTGCCCATCAAGGATTGGTTCACTGCGAAGGCGAAATCGCTACCTCAGAAGCCGCTCACGCAATGGAGACCGGCTTGATAACCAGCACGCTGGCATCAAAGGAGCTGGAACACATAGCCGAAAAAACTGACTCACCAAAATGGTTTCAGCTATATTTTCAGTCCAATCGTGCTGAAACGCTCGCTCTGGTAAGACGTGCCGAAACGGCTGGCTATAGTGCTTTGATAGTGACCCTAGACGTCCCGATTAATGGCCTGCGCAATCACATACAGCGCTCTGGCTTTCAATTACCAGCCAACCTGCAATCAATCCAGCCCAGCAGTCGAAACCTGCCGCCTAAAGAGTTAACTCCCGAACAGAGTATTATCTTTCAAGGTATTATGAGCGAAGCCCCAGGCTGGCAGGATATTCACTGGCTGCAGGAGCAAACTCAACTGCCACTGGTGATTAAAGGTATCACCCATCCCCAGGATGCACGTATGGCCATCGATGCGGGGGTTAAAGGCATCGTTGTCTCCAATCATGGTGGCCGCGGCCTGGACTCATTACCAGCAACCATTGAGCTGCTGCCGATCATACGCAAAGCAGTTGGCGATGATTTTACGCTGCTGCTCGACGGTGGTATTCGCCGCGGTACCGATGTGTTTAAAGCACTGGCACTGGGGGCAGATGCCGTTCTTGTTGGTCGACCACAGGTTTATGCGCTCGCCATAGCGGGAGCCCTGGGTGTGGCCCATATGCTTAAAGTTCTGCGGCATGAACTGGAAGTAACTATGGCGCTTTGTGGCTGTCCCACCCTCGCAGACATTAATAGCGACTGCCTGTTTTCCGGAGTATAGATAAGAAGATGCTTATAGTTATTGAAAAGGTGTTTACTCAAGAAGAGGTGAACTTATTTCGACAGCACCTGGATGTCGGCCAGTGGCAAGACGGGAAGCTAACGGCTGGTTCTCAAGCCATTCAGGCCAAAACCAACTTGCAACTGGATGATCACTGTCAATCCGTTCAAGCATTGGGTCACGAAATACTCAAGCGCCTGGGGCAAAATTCAAAGTTTATTACAGCTGCGCTGGCTGACAAAATCTATCCACCCAAATTCAACAAATACCAGAATGGAGGCCAATACGGTACTCATGTAGACAGTGCCGTAATGACGATACCCGGCTCCAATGAATTGATCCGAACAGACTTATCCGCCACACTGTTCTTTTCAAGGCCAGAAGAATACGAAGGAGGGGTTCTTACCATTGAAACCGATTTTGGTGCGCAGGAAGTCAAGCTTAATGCTGGAGATCTGGTGCTCTATCCTTCCAGCAGTCTGCATCAGGTGACACCTGTAACCAGTGGACAACGTGTATCCGCTTTTTTCTGGATACAGAGTATGATTCGCGATCACAACCTGCGAGCCATGCTGTATGACCTGGATCAAACCATCCAATCACTCACCGCTAAACTTGGCGCAGACGCGCCGGAAGTGCTGAAGCTTTCATCGGTGTATCACAATCTGCTACGGAATAAGGCCCTTTGACTAACGCGAAAGCGCTGTTCGGCATCAGTTACCGATTTATCAAAGGGCTTCAGGGCTCCATCTGCACGTCCAATTAACAACACTTCTTACCTGCTCAACGCCGAGACCTTTCTCAGGCAATCCCTGCCGGAATCGAAACAAGGGTATCACTCCAAACTTTATTTGAACGACGAGATTGCCAAGTGCGGTTTTTCTGAGGATGAGAGCCAGGTTAGCATTTTGGATGGAACTGGCGAACAGTTAAAATACCCCATTTGAATTGCGGATATTGCCACCACTGAGCAGTGAGTAGAATCGCATAAAGCCATCAAGGGCTTGAATAGAGTCCCAATGCTCGACAATCCTTCCATTTTCAAGGCGCCAAGTATCGACAATGTTCATGCCTTTTTGGTCATTTCCTCTGTCTTCTTTATTCAAAGTAGCATGGGAATGGAAGATAACATGATCCCCGTCAACGTAGAATCCGGAAAAGCGGGTATTTGAAAACAATGACGAATGTCCCATTCGGGATGTTGTGGCACAGATCGGTGACAAATGGTCGGTGCTTATTAGCTGTGCAGAAAGCCCATATTCGGATCCGTAATTTATGGAATCCTAGATGCGCATTGCGGGGAAGGATGCAGCAGTGAGATGCCTCACTGATCGGAATCCACAGTATTTTTGCGAAGCTGCTTTGGCGTCTCGCCATACCTGGACACACAGGTGCGGGTAAAGTTGGAGGCATCCTGATAACCCATAATCGAAACGCGTTTTTTGCAACTCTACAGCGCAGATTCCCAAATGTCCTCCACATAAAACTTAGACACCGCGTCGCAAAATTCGGCAGGAATAAGGATACTTTAATGGTTTTGATGGTCGTGAATGTCGCCGGGAACTGTTGCTGAATGCGCTCACTGTAGCTTGGCTCGCCGCCGCGATAAAGCAGCGATACTCGGGGTTGTGATTAAGGCCCAACCCCGCTTCGCTGACGGCATAGCCATTGCGATTGCTTAAGATAACCTCCGTCATATCGCAGCAGTGGGCTTAACCCACCATACTATAACCGCCACTGACGCTGACCACCTGACCGGTCACCCAGCTGGTGGCATCAGAGGTAAGAAACACCACGGTTGGTGCCACATCCTGCGGAAAGCCCATGCGACGCAGTGGATACTGGCGCTCGATCTTGGCGCGGTTTTGCTCCAGCCACTCCTTATCGCTGTGAGAGGTTTCCAACATGCCAAAGGCCACCACATTGGCGCGGACGTTAAAACGCCCCAGCTCTTTGGCCAGCGACTTGGTAAAAGCCATGGCAGAGCCGCCGGTGGCAGCCTTAACGGACAGGTAAGCCTCGCCGACTCTGGCGGAGTCACCGACGATATTCACAATGCGACCGTCTTTCTGCGCCTGCATCACCTGGGAGGCGGCGTGGCAGGCGTTGATGATGCCGTAATGGCAGACGTCCGTCTGTTTCTTCCATTGATCCGGATCACTTTCGGTAAAGCGTTTTTGGATCACCAAACCGGCGTTATTGACCAGAATGTTCAGCGCACCGTGATCGGCAACCACCTGGTCCACCATGGCCTTGACCTGCTCGTAGTCAGTCACGTCTGCCTGATAAGCAAACGCTTTGCCGCCTTTGTTGGTGATTTCATCCACCAGCGCATTGGCTTCGTCCGCGCTGCCTCGATAGTTGATGGCTACCGTGGCGCCCTCGGCCGCCAGCGTACGGGAAATTTCTCCGCCCACATCGCGGGCACCACCGGTGACCAGAGCCACCTTACCTTCCAGACCTAATTGCATAGTTGTCTCCAAAAGTATCTGTACAAATGTTTTAGGGATTTTATTGGTTGGCTTTTGCCGCCTGTACCAGTTCAAAGATTCGCTGTGGGGTTACCGGCAGAGTAGTGACCTGTTGGCCCAGGGGCGCCAGTGCATCGGCGACCGCATTGGCAATGGCTGCGGGGGCTCCGATAGTACCGCCCTCACCCATGCCGCGAACACCACCCAGCGTCTTGGGCTTTTCCAGATCCAGATGGACAACGTCCATTCGCGGAATTTCCGTGGCCGATGGCACCACATAGTCCACCAGACTGGCGGTCAGGTTCTGGCCCTGCTCGTCGTAGATCATTTCTTCGTACAGCGCCGCACCAATGCCCTGGGCAACACCGCCGTGTACCTGTCCGTCCACAATCATGGGGTTCAGCATCTGCCCGCAGTCCTCGGCGACCACGTATTTATCCACCTTGACCTTGAAGGTGTCCGGGTCGATTTCCACCAACGCTATGTGAGTCGCCGACGAGGTGGTCCCCCATTCCGGGTCGTACATTTGGGTGGCGGACAGCTCGCCAATCTCGTTGCGGATAGGTGCGGGGATAAGACCCATTTGGGAGTAGTAGGCCTTCGCCAGGTCCTTGAACGTGAGTTTCTCGTCCGAACCCGGTCCTGAGAAAACCCCGTCGCGGATCAAGATATCCTCGGCACTGGAGCTGAGCAAAATGGCCGCTACCGCCTTCAACTTCTGGTCCAATGCCCGACAGGCCAGTATGGCCGCGCCGGCTCCCAACACAGCACCCCGGCTGGCGTAGGAGCCCGTGCTGTGACTGACCGCGGCACTGTCGCCCTGCAGAATACGTATCTGGCTGATTTCAACGTTAAGTTCATCCGCGACTACCTGTGCCAGCGAAGTTTCCAGGCCCTGGCCGTAGGAGGTCACACCAAAGCGGGCTGTAATGCCACCGGTTGAGTCAACGCTGATGCTGGCGGTTTCTGTACCGGTATTGATAGGCATGCCGGGGGAGGCGGACAGCCGCGAGCCAATGCCCGTTAACTCCGCAAAACTGGCGATACCTATACCTACCATGCGCCCCTGGGCTCTGGCCTGCGCCTGCGTTCGTCGCAGCCCATCGTAGCCAATCGCCTCACAGGCACCGTTCAAGCCCTGAGTGAAACCGGATTGGTCCCAGACAATGCCGGAGGCCGCTTTATAGGGAAACTCATGAGGCTGCACCAGGTTGCGTTGTCTTATCTCGCGGGGGTCCATCTGCAATTCCCGCGCCGCCATATCCACCAGGCGCTCCATCACAAAGGTAGACACCGGTCGGCCCACACCACGATAAGGACCCGTGGGTGGTTTGGAGGTTGCCACACCCCGCACCCGGCCATGGTAATTTTCAATCTTGTAGGGACCGGGTAAAAAGCTCACTACCTGTACCGGCTCGATGCCGGCCGTCCAGGGGTAAATGGAATAGGCGCCGACATCACCGATGACGTCGGCCCGCAACCCCAGTATCCGACCCTCACGGTCGACAGCAATCTCGGCATCAATGATTTCGTCGAAACCCTGGCTGGTGGAAATCAGGTCTTCAATACGGTCCCCCGTCCACTTAACCGGGCGTTCGAGTTTTTTCGCCAGAATCGGCGCCAACACCTCTTCCGGATAGAGAGAGGTTTTGCCGCCAAATCCACCGCCAACGTCCGGTGCAACCACTCGCAGGTGACTGCCGGGAATGTCGAGCGCATCAACCAGGATGTCTCGAATAATGCCGGGCACCTGGCTGGTGGTATGTAGCGTTAACGCCTGCTCCGCGCTGTTGTACTCCGCCAGATAGGTGCGATTTTCCATCGCCAGCGACGTTTTGCGGGTGAAGCGAAAGCGTTCTTTGATATAAACACTAGCACCGTAAAACGCTTCGTCGACATCACCGCGATTAAACTCCCGCTGTAGAAGCACGTTGGAATCCATCTGCTCGTGCAGCTTTGCCGAGCTGTTTATCAGAGCTTGCTCAGGGTCGGTCACCAACGGCAATTCGTCGTACTCGATCTCCACCAGTGCGGCGGCGTCTTCGGCCAGATAGCGGCTCTCCGCCACCACCGCCACCACCGCTTCGCCCACAAACCGAACCTTGTCAGCGGCCAGAATCTGCATAATGGTGGGTTGATAGTCGCGCATGCGCGATTGGGCCAGTACCGGATTAAATTCGCCTTCGATGTCTTTGGCGGTAAACACCTCTACCACACCGGGACTCGCTTTCGCCGCGCTGGTATCGATGCTGAGGATACGAGCGTGGGAATAGTCGCTGCGCCGAAAGGCGATGTGCAGCATGCCGGCGACCTTGATGTCGTCCACATAACGGCCGCGGCCGGTGAGCAAGCGGGGATCTTCTCGCCGCTTGACTCTGGAACCCACGTATTGGGAAGAATTCGATTCAGGCATTCTTTCGCCCCCCAATTCAGTCGTAAAACTCGACGCCTTTTTTCAGCGCCAGCCACTGCTGCGGGTCATGCCCACAAATCACGGTGGCGCCAGAGCGCTCCACACGTTTGATTTCCAAAAGCGAATCCATCAGTACATCAGGGTTCCAAGTGGTTTTGGGAATGATTTCCCGATCCAGATTTTCCCGCACGCTGACAGCGTCAGAGGCCAACAGGAATGAGCCACTTTTGTCCAGATTGGCAATGGCGCCGGTCATGCCCGGCGTATGTCCCGGCAAAGGCAGGAGCAGGATGCGGTCATCCCCGAAGATATCGGTCTGACTGTCGATCGTGTTTAACGGCATGGGGTGCTGCCAATCGGCCGGAATATAGCCCTGCTGAACAGAGTCTGCCTCGCTGACCTTGGCGAACTCCGCTGCGTGGACAAAAAATGTGGCTTTTTTAAAATACTCGTTACAGCCGCAGTGATCCGAGTGGTAGTGGGAGTTAATCACCACATCAATATCGTCGGGCGCCAACTGCAAACGATCCAATTCCGCCATCAGATGATCACTGGTATCCATAATCGGTGTCATGGCGCGGGCCATTTTGCCCCAGCGGCCCTCGGCGTCATCCACCACGCTGGGGTGACAACCGGTATCAAAGAGCACATTGCCCTGAGCGTGTCGAAACAAAACGCAGTTGACGGGCAAATCAATCTTTTCGCCTTTTTGCGCATCCGGATAATAAACGCCGCGATTCATGCGCAGTTTGCCGCCGGATAAGATGTGCATTTTCATTGAGAGCGTACCTCGTCTCTTGCCGCTGCCACGGCGTCCACTATGTTTTGATAACCGGTGCAACGGCAGATATTGCCGGACAAACCTTCGCGAATGTCTTCTTCCGTTACCAAGGGGTACTTGTTTAACAGGTCTTCGGCGGTTGCCAACATGCCGGGTGTGCAAAAACCGCATTGAAGACCGTGGCATTGCTGAAATTTTTCCTGCACTACGCTCATTGAATCCGGTTTGCCATGGGCCTCTACTGTGGTCACCTCGGCGCCGTCCACCTGTATCGCCAGGGTGAGGCACGAACGCACGCTGTCACCGTTGACCAGCAAGGTGCAGGCACCACAAATACCGTGTTCGCAGCCGATATGAGTACCGGTCAGATTCAACTCGTTGCGCAGAAAGTCTGCCAACAGCAGTCGCGGTTCAACTTGGCGCACCACTTTCTCGCCATTCACGGTGAGAGAGATGGTTTTAAGGTTGCTCATTGCTCAGTCCTCATCGGTCTGCCCCTGTAATCGTTGCCAGGCGGTCTTTAGTGTTTGCTGACTCATGGTATAAGCCAGATGACGGCGATAGTCGGCCGAGGCATGCAGGTCGCCGTTGGGCTGGATCGTATCTCGAATAACGCTTGCCACCTGCTCCAACAAGGGGTCGTCGATATGTTTGGCACCGCTGAGGAGTTGCTCGGCGACTTCAATGCGTACCGGTGTTTCATCCACCCCCATCAGCGCTATGCGGACATCCCCAATTTTTTTTCCTCCGGTAAGGAAGTTACCACTCCAGCTCAGGATTACGGCGACGGAACACAGGGCGAAGTCGCCACTGCGCTGGGCAAATTCATCAAAGGCGTAAGCGCTGCGTTTGGGTAAACCGGGAAACTCCACCTGGACCAGAATTTCGTTTTCTTCAAGATCTGTTGTTAGTGCCCCGAGAAAAAAATCTCTGGCGGCAACCTGGCGTAAACCATTGGGGCCGGCGACGTGTAAGTGAGCATCCAGTAACACCGCCATCATCGGCAGCTCTGCCGCCGGGTCTGCGTGAGACAAACTGCCCCCGATGGTGCCACGGTTACGAATGGCGAGGTGGGCCACATACTGCATGGCTTCGTGAATGACCGGAAAACGCTCCTCCACCAGCTTGGAGGTTTCCATCTCGTGATGTCGGGTTAAGGCGCCGACACTCAGGCCGCGCCCCTTGGTTTCGCGGATACCACGCAGCTCGTCTATGCGGCTGATATCCACCAGCAGCTCCGGTGCCAGCAGGCGAAAGTTCAGCATCGGCATAAGACTTTGGCCACCGGCGATAATTTTAGCGTTATCACTGCTGGCCAATAGCTTCAGCGCATCGTCCAGGGTTTGGGGTCTCTCGTAGTCGAAAGCGGCGGGTTTCATAATTACTTCTCTGTCGCTAGCGGCCAATAAAACGAGGGGTGCGCTTTTCGGCAAAAGCCTGGCGGCCTTCATGGTAGTCCTGGCTTTCGCCGGCGGCTTTAATCAGTGCTTCGGCGGCCTCGACCACCTGCTCATTGGCGGTAATTTCGAGGCTATTGAGGATGGCTTTGCTACCGGCGATCGTGAGAGGCGCAGACTCTGTCAAACGCACCGCGAGCACCTGTAGCGCAGACTCGAATCCGTTTTCTTCTGTGAGTTCGTCTATTAACCCGACTTGATAAGCAAGGTTGGCATTGAGACGCTCGCCGGTGTAGAGAATACGCTTGGCCCAGGTCAGTCCCACCAGGGCCAGAAGATTCTGCGTCTCGCGCAACCCATAAACAATGGACATGCGCGCGGCAGGAATAAAAAGGCAGGCGCCGGGAGCGGCGACCCGAAAGTCGCACGCCATGGCCAGCCCCAGGCCGCCACCGACACAATAGCCCTCCACAGCGGCGATTACCGGTTTGGGGCACTCCATAATGGCGTCACTGGCGGCGTCCACCGCCTGCTCATAGTGGTGTACCTGTTGCTCGGTACTGCGAACCTCACCAAATTCGGATATATCCGCGCCGGAACAGAAATTACCGCCGGCACCGGCCAATGTAACAACTCTGACCGTGTCGTCGCTTCCCAGCTCTTCCATCACGGATTTGATTTGCCGCCACATAGAGAGCGTGACACAGTTTTTTTGTTGCGGTCGATTGAGCGTTACCCGGGCAATACCCTCAGCTACGGAAATCAGAATCTCATTCATATCAATCAGCTACCTTGGTTTGGATACCCAGCAGGCGTTTGATCAAGATCAACAGGCGCTCCCAGAGGCCCGGGCCTGATGGTGCCGCCTCCGTCTGGGGCAGAACACCGCCGTTACTGATAACCTCGGTAAACTGATGGAAGAATCGTTCAGCCCATTTGCGAGCGGTTGATTCCACCAGGCGTGTGCCCAGTTGTGCGAGTTTGCCGCCCAGATTGGCCTCGACCCGATAATCCAAGCGAGTGGCGTCGCCCTGCTCTGTGAGCTTGACCTTGATAACCGCGCTGGCAAACCCGGCCACACCTCCCTTGCCACTGGCAGTGAGAGTGTAACTCTCTGGTGCGACGCTTTCCGAAATGACCGCATCGCCCTTGAATACGGCTTTGATGGGCCCCACCTTGGCCGCTACCGTGGCTTCCAGTTCGGTCGGGGATTTGGCTTCCAGGGACTGACAGTCCGGCACCGCCTGGCCCAGAATCGCGGGGTCGTTCAAATGCTCCCAGACTTTCTCTCGGGAGAATGGCAACAGCGTATCACCAGTGATTTCCATAGTTTGCCCTCGCTTGTTTCTACAACTCAATATTCTTGCGAACTTGAACTTATATTGAGCCATTTAGTTCGGCTTTGCAAGATATTTTTCGGAGCATCAGTCTGTTTTGATGATGTGTGACCCCTGTCCGGAGTACAGTGCCTCTACCGTGGTATTACGGTTTTGCAGTATCGAGCGCTGGTTCAGATAGCCCTTATCGGTAATCTCACCCTGTTCAAAGGAGGGAATATCCGGCAATAGCGCAGCGCGCCGAATACGGGTAGAGCTCGCGGGGTGCTGTAGGTTGTACTGCTGAAGCCGCTCTTGGATGATGTCTTGCAATGCCTCGTTGTCTGCCAGCATTGAGAGATCCAGGTGATGTTCTGATGTGATAGCGGCCTGGCAGGCTTCCTGATTAAGAAAGATCAACACACCGATATAATCCCGGTCATGGCCCGTCACCACCACATCCTGTGCCAGTGGAGACAGTACGGATAGTACATTCACTCGCAAAGCCCCGGTGGCCACCCAGGTGCCCGAAGTGAGTTTGAATTCCTCCGCCAGGCGTCCGTCAAAAACGATTCCCTTATCCAGTGCGTTATCGTCGTATAGCCGACAGGCGTCACCCATGATCCAGAATTGTTCGCTGTCGAGACTGGCGTCGGTTTTCTCGGAATGGTTAAGGTAACCGGGTGTGACGTTGGGGCCCCTTACACGGATTTCAAATCGGTCGCCCCTGGGAATAAATTTGAGTTCGACACCCGGCAAGGGAACGCCAATCATCCGCGGCGTATCAATGGGGTAATGTACGATGGACGCCATCGGTGAGGTTTCCGTCGATCCCCAGCCACCAATCACCGGGATTTCCCGGTCTCCTGTGTCTTGCAGTGTCGATTTAAATCGTTTCCACATCGCCTCGGGCATAGCGGCTCCAGCTGAAAATACCAGCTTCAGACGGTGGCAAAACGCCGCCTTGAGTTCGTCGTCTGCCTCTAAACGTGGTATCAGTTCGCCAAAGCCCTTGGGCACTCCCATATAGATTGTGGGTGAAATATCCTTGATGTTTCGTGTCGTGTATTCCAGTTCGGAAGGCAGAGGCTTTCCTTCGTCAATGTAAAAACTGCCGCCATTGAACAACGCCATATTAAAATTGAGGCTGCCGCCGAAGGTATGGCTCCAGGGTAACCAATCCAGCAGTACCGGTGCCTCTTCTGTTAGAAACGGCCAGACCTGCCCAATGGCTTGCTGATTGGACAGCATCATGTTCTGTGTGGTGATCACGCCCTTTGGGTCACCGGTGGATCCAGAGGTGAACATGATTTTTGCCACGCTATCGTGGCCCACACGCTCGTAGCTACTCTGAACCAGAGAACCCGGGGGCGTATCCTGCATGGCATCGATTGATACCGCCTCAATGTCGGCGGTTCCCGTGCTGGAGGAAACCACGGTAACCCCGGACAAATCCAGCGCCCTCAATGCTCTTTGATATCTTTCAAGGTCGCCTGCGTAAACCAGTCCCGGTCGAACCTGGGCATAAACGCTTTTTAGTTTCAGAAAGTCCTTGGACATCAGGGAATAGGCCGATGAAATCGGCGCGACCGGAATACCCACATACATGGCTGCCAAAGACAAGAGCGCATTGTCGATTGAATTTTCTGAAAGAATCATGACGGGTTTGTGCTGAGACAGACCGATATTCAAGTAGTACTGCGCTATGGATTCCACCTTTGTCAGGACTTGGCTGTAGTTGAGCGTTCGCCATCGCTCAGCATCGCTTCGTTCCCCCAGAAAGATATGATGTGGTTTGTCTGTCGCCCACCGGCGCAGATAGGCGCCCAGGCTTTTTTCATAGGTGCCCAGTTGAAGTGATTGCGTCAGGGTAAAAGAACCATCATTGTTATCCGTTCTACGCACCTCTACCGGTGCAAATACACTGCTTTTGAGTTTTGTTGTCATCGTTACCATGCCCTAAGGAGCTGATCGCTCACAAATACAAATTTTCAGTCATGCGCCGTCCCTGGCGTTTATGTGTCAGAACAGGTATTCCATTGACAAGCTCCACTCGCGTCCTCTGGCGTAGGTCGATTCGGAATAGGACGAGGCAGACGCTATGGCTGAGTTTCCAGACACTCGATAAAGCTCATCGGTCAAATTGGATATAGCCAGTGAAACGTTGATGTTCTCATCCGGAGAGTTCCAGATCACAGCGGCATTAACGATACTGTAGCCTTCCTGCGCGGTATCTTCAGAGTTGAGGGCATCGAAGTAGACATCATCACGATAAGCCCAATCCACTCTCGGTGTGAAGACGCCCCAATCGCCGAGATTCAAGCTGTAAGCCACCCCGAGGCTGGCAGAAAGCTTGGGCGTGTGCGGCAGATCGTTGTCCAGCAAAACGCCACTGGCAATAAGATCATCGCTAAGCTGCTCATACTGGGCATCGATATAACCCAAACCACCGACGATTTGAATTTCGGGAGTGGGCACCCAAGTCCATTCCAGCTCCATACCTTCGATCTTGGCCTCACCCGCGTTGAAGGTCAGCGGTGCAAAATCTTCCCGGATCACAAACTGCAAGTCGGTGTAGTCGGTGGAGAAAAAGGCGCCGTTGAGGCGCAGAGACTCATCAAATAAAGTTGCCTTGAATCCCAGTTCGATGGTTTCTGCTTTCTCAGGACCAAAGGGGCGGCTGGCATTGCCGGGCTTAATCACACGGGCACTGTAACCTCCGCTTTTAAAACCCTCCGAAAAAGTCAGATAAGTCATAACTTCAGGGGTCCAGCGATAGGCGATGTTAAGCATTGGCGTGGTGTCAGAGAAGGTTTGATCCTGCCAGACTTCGGGGTAGAACTGGGTACCTGCGGGAACAATGGCAACTGTACCCCCACCTCCCAACGTTGGGTAAACCCGGTCATTGAAAGGATGGACATAACCACCGGCGCCGTCGCCCTCGTCCGCAGTGATCGGGAAAAGGTAAGCGTCAGAGATAGTAAATTGCAGCGGTTTGAACGCCTTGGTTTCCTCGGTCCATCTTAGACCGGCCGTCAGGCTAAGTTGATCGGTCAGGTCATAGGTGATTTGCCCGAATACCGCCTGGGAGTCGTTTTCCACATCACCACCGGTATTAAAATCCCCCACCGCTGTGGCAACAAAGTAGTCATCGGTTGCGGTTTCTTCAAAGTAATACAAACCAAACAACCAGGTCATTTGATCCTCAAATGCGGTCCCGGAAAATTGCAATTCCTGACTGAATTGATCCTGAGTATCATCGTTGACGGAGTGCAGTATCTTCAGAGGTGTATTGTCTGCATCGCGCGAGCCCGTCCATTCCATTTCCCGAAAGGCGGTAATGGACTTCACGGAAAACGCCCCCAGGTCCCAGCTGACAGTGACATTTGAGCCCACACTCTCGAACGTGGATAACGCAGGAAAGGTCCCGTAGTTGGCATAGGGGCCGGCACTCCAATCCCCGCTGGTACAGCGTTCGCTCAGGGACGAATCGATGGTTGGACAAACCCGACCGATCTCCAGCGCCGCGAACAGGCCACTGGTGTTGAGCCCGTTAAAAACAATGGGACTGCCGCTCTCCGCCTCCTTGGTATAATCGAGACTCCAGAACACCTCAATATCGCCGGACGCTGACCATTCAACGGCGATGCGCCCGCCCAGGCTCTCATCGTCCCCCAACTGCTCGCCCGTTAACACACGGTCCACATAGCCGTCGCGTTTGCGGGAACCCATAGCGATATTGGTCAGCAAGGTGTCACTGATGGGTACGTCGACACTGATTTGTGCGTCGCGGCGAGAGTCTGTACCCACTTTCACCGATGCGCTGCCACCAAACTCCTGCGATGGTCTGCGCGTGGTAATATTGATGGCGCCACCAATGGTATTGCGACCAAACAGTGTTCCCTGAGGCCCCCTCAGTACCTCGATGCGATCCAGATCGACAAAGTCCAATGTTGCCCCCACCGACCTTGCGTAGTAAACATCATCAATATAAAGACCCACCGCCGGATCATTGGTAGGCAAATATTCGGTTTGGCCAATGCCCCGAATAAAGATTTGCGAAGAGGCGTTACTGCCTCCGCCGGGTGCCTGGGAAGAAAAAGAGAGATTTGGCGTAATCTGAGTCAGCTGATCCGAAGAGTCGATTTGCCGGGTTTTCATGTCACTGGCGGTAAAGGCGGCCACTGAAATGGGCGTATCCTGCAGACTCTCCTCCCGTTTTCGTGCGGTAACGACCACCTCCTCAATTTGAAAGCCTGCCGATTGTGACATTACCTGAGGGGAAGCCATCGCCAAGGCCCCGGTCATCATCAATAGGTGCAGAAGCTTCTCTTTATTAAAAAAGGGTTCTTTATTTATCATTTATCTAACTCCTCTATCTTTTATCTTTGAAGAACATCCAAAGTTAATATTCTTTCATACCTGAACTAATGGAGAGTGGATATTAGTTCATATTTGAAAGAAAAAGAAGCGTCATTTGCAGTGATGGAATAATTAATTCGAATAAAATGAAGAAGTGGAAAGACACAGCTGTTATAAAACTCGGAGGCACGCCATTTTCTTGCATAGGTGAACTTATTGGATTATATTAAGTTCATCTCTGCAAGATTTAATAATAATAGCCTCAACTTGGGAGTCGTGTTGATGCAAGTAGATTTACAGCGGTCAATCCAACAATCGCCGATGTCACCTTTTCAGGTTCGGGCCATTGTTATATGCCTGATGATTAATATGCTGGATGGTTTTGACGTTCTCGTGATGGCGTTTACGGCCGCCTCTGTCTCTAAGGAGTGGGGCCTGCAGGACAGCCACTTGGGCATACTGCTCAGTGCCGGTCTTGTTGGCATGGCCATTGGTTCTCTGGTGCTGGCACCCCTGGCGGACAAGTATGGCCGCCGACCATTGATTATCGTGTGCCTTCTGATTATCAGCGTCGGCATGTTTCTCTCCGCTTTGGCGCAAAACAGCTACCAGATGGCCATACTGCGCCTTATCACCGGTCTCGGCATTGGTGGCATGTTGGCAAGCTTGACGGTTATTGTCTCCGAATATTCATCTGACAGATGGCGCAGCATGGCCATCTCCTGCTTGCAGGCCGGCTACCCGATCGGTGCCGTTGTCGGTGGCATCATTGCCACTTTCCTGATCAGTGAATACGGATGGCGATCCGTGTTTATGTTTGGTGCTATTGCCTCTTTTTCGATGATCGCTCTGGTTATACCAGGAGTTCCTGAATCTCTCGACTTCCTTATTTCCAAGCGCACTAAGAATGGAAAAGACAAAATCAATGATCTACTTGGAAAACTCGGTAGAGCCCCAATAGATACGTTTCCAGAATTACCTTCTGGTGATTCCAGACCCGCAGCCAGTATCAGCAACCTGTTCAGCCAGCCCCTTAAACGCACTACGCTTATGTCCTGGACGTCGTTTTTTATGGTGATGTTCAGTTTCTATTTCGTACTCAGCTGGACACCAAAGTTGTTGGTGGCTGGAGGATTATCGCCAGAAGGCGGAATTACCGCAGGGGTATTAATCAATGTGGGGGGCGTGGTCGGTGGTTTGCTGCTTGGCTATATCTCATCTCGGGTGCAACTCAATAAGCTGATCGGTACTTATATGGTGCTGACCGCCGCGATTATGGTGCTATTCGGAGTGTTTTCTTCCAATACCATTATTGCGCTTGGGCTTGGCGTCGTAATCGGATTTTTCCTGTTCGGCTCCATGATTGGTTTATATGCGCTGGTTCCGGTTCTCTACCCCACCGAGATCAGAACGACAGGGATGGGATGGGCGATCGGTGTAGGCCGGGTGGGCGCGATTCTATCGCCCTTGATCGCCGGCGCACTGCTGGAGTTGCAGTGGAACAACACGCTGCTGTTTATCGTTTTTTCGCTACCGTTGGTGCTTTCGGTAATCACCGTAAGGACGATTAAAACCTCCGTGATTCCTTCGTAAGGACATTGCACGGACAAAACCAATCGCCTTCGGTGCGGGCTGCTACAGAGAATAGTGCCGAAATGGCTTGAGTAAGTGTCATTGACTACAGAATCTGATTTAAAGGAGCCTCCAATGAATGATTAACCCACCCCCAGCTGTTGGTACGAATTTCATAAACATAAAAATCAAGATTAGAGAGAAGGTCGATATGAAAACAGCATTTAAACAATCCGTGATAACACTGGCCGTCACACTGGCTTCCGCTTCTGTGGTAGGCGATGTCAGCTCGCTGCTGGAAGAGGTTATGGTGACAGCTCAGAAAAAGTCCACCACTGAAGCTGCCCAGGATGTTCCTATCTCAATATCCGCATACTCGGGCGACAAAGTGGAGGCAATGTTTGCCGTTAATTTGACCGATGTCGGTCTGACCGCACCCAATGTGAATTTAACGCCCTTGGCCACCTCACCCGGCGTGGCCAACTTCACCATCCGTGGTATGGGAACCGTAAGCCAAAGCATCCCGTCCTCAGACCCCGCTGTTGGGGTTGTTATGGATGGCATTTCCTACGGCACCATTTTCGGCGTCAACACCGATTTGTTTGATCTGGAATCTCTGGAGGTACTGCGAGGTCCACAAGGTACCCTTTTCGGTCGTAACGTTACCGGCGGCGCCATTGTGATGCGATCCACACGGCCCGGCGAGGAATTTGAGGGCAAGATCAAGGCAACCGTTGGTTCTCACTCCCGTAAGGATATTATGGCGCTGGTGAGTGGTCCATTGAATGACAACTGGGGAGCCAAACTGGCCGTACTTTCGAAAGACCGCGACGGGCTCTGGGATTACGATGATTCACTCAATCGGAGCGGCCGGCAGGGTGACGCCGAGTCGCTGCTTATTCGGCCGGCTATTCGCTATTCGAATGACTCCATGGAAGCCATTTTGATTGCAGAATACGGTGATATGGAAGGCGAAGGCGCCGGAACCCGGAATTGGGAAATCGATGGTGTACAGATTCGGGATCCCTATGAGGCCAGCGAATCGACTCAGGGCAATATTGCCGAAAGTAATCTGGAATGGTTTAACCTGATGCTGGAGACCAATTGGGAGCTCAGGGACGGCCAACTGACGACAGTACTCGGATACCGCGATCTGGAGCAACAGGCAAGTTCCGACATTGACGGTGTCTTCGATCAGTCCCGATTTGAATTTGGCCGGGGCACCGGCCTGGACCAGGAGCAAACCAGCCTGGAAGTCCGCTGGGCAGGCGACGTCACCGACAAGATCAGTCTGACCACCGGTATCTACTTGTTCAGCCAGGAATACACCTACAGCGAACGGCGCTTCATTGTTAACGCTTTTGACAGACGAGGCGTTTCCACCATTGAACATGCCACAGCAGGTATCTTCGCACAGGCGGATTACCGGTTGTCGAATTCACTGGCACTGACGGTGGGCGCGCGCTACTCTCAGGAAAGCAAGGATGCGGAAATCGGCGTAATCGGTGATCCCAACGCCATCGGTAACTGCGCTTCCCAGAGCGGCCCTCCCTTTGATCAGTCTGAAGTGTCACTGAGCGATTGCGTTCCGGCCCTGGTTGATGATGAGAGCTGGAGCAACTTCAGTCCGAAGATCGGCCTGACCTGGGATGTCAATGAAGATGTGATGGCATTTGCCAGCTACTCTCGCGGTTTCCGAAGTGGTGGATACAATGTTCGTTTTACCGATTTGTCGTTTGTAACGCCTAATCCTTCATCAACTCCTGGGCCTTACAACGAGGAAGTGGTGGACGCCTTTGAGTTGGGCATTAAGTCCACACTGTTGGATGGCAGGCTGCGGGCAAATCTGTCTTTGTTCCATAACCAGTATGATGATCTTCAGCGTACAGCACTGAACGCCAACTTTACCCAGGAAATTCTTAACGCTGCAACAGCGACTATCCGAGGTATCGAGTTTGATGCAACCTATGCGGTGACCGACAACCTGGTTCTCGAAGCCAGCTGGGGTTATCTCGATCCGAGCTATGACGAAGCGGACTTTCTCACTCAAACGACAGGCAAGTCAGCCTCTTCTTTCGACTTCACCATGGTGCCTGAGAATACGCGCAGTGCTGCGGCAACTTACGACCTGGCACTTTCTGACATAGGCACCTTAACCTGGCGGCTGTCGTACTCTTTTGTTGACGAGATGGCGACGGACGACTTCAATCGCCAAAGAGTCAGTCAGTACGAGCTCTACGACGCCAGTGTCAAGTTCACCAATAGCGACGAGAACCTCACAGTATCGCTCTTCGGTCGCAACCTGAAAGATGAGGTCTATTTTGATTTCGCCTTTAATCTTGTGGGCTTGAGATCGGCGTTCCTGACTCCCCCTAGAACCTACGGTGTGGAACTGACCTACGAGTTCTGACCGCAGCGACGGCTGTCTCTGCAGGACAGCCGTCTCTTTCCTTGTCCTTTGCTAAAAAATACTGAATAAGACCATTCGCCTTTAGACCATTTTCCTATAAATTCAAACCGTTAATGAAAAACTTGTCATCGTCTAAAGTAGATACATAAGGCTCAAGAGTGATGAGGGTCTGAGTCATTAACCTTGGAGTGAAATCGAGTGAGCAGTCAAACACCAAGTTTCTTTTGCGGTACGTCGGATATACCCGTGATCTACAAAACAATAGGGAATGTCATTGATGAAACTATCGAACGTTTCCCGGATAATCCCGCCTTGGTGGTCAGTCACCAGAACGTCCGCTGGACTTACCGGGAATATCTGGAGCGGGTAGATCAATTGGCCACTGGACTGATTGCGCTGGGCGTCAAAGTCGGTGACCGAGTGGGGATGTGGGGGCCCAACAGTGCAGAATGGGCGCTGGTGCAGCTGGCGACGGCCAGAATCGGTGCCATTCTTGTCTGCATCAATCCGGCGTACCGTGTCAATGAACTGGAGTATGCCCTCAATAAAGTCGGTTGCCGGGTCGTCGTCACTGCAGAATTTTTTAAAACCAGCCAGTATCTGGACATGCTGCAGACACTGGCACCGGAGCTGGATCATTGTGTGCCCGGACGTTTGCGGGCTGAAAAGCTGCCGCTTCTTGAAATCATTATCCGATTGGGTAGTGGGAAGACCCCCGGCATGCTGAATTTCTCAGAGGTTTGCCGGTTGGGTAATCGACCCGAGTACGATCAGCTAGATGCCCTTCAATCAACCTTATCTCCTGATGACCCTGTAAGCATTCTATTCACCAGTGGAACCACAGGGCATCCCAAAGGGGCCACCTTGACCCATTACAATGCCCTCAACAACGGACTGATTCATGCCAGCGCGATGGGACTCTGTTCGGATGACCGGGTATGCATTCCGGTCCCTTTATACCATTGCATGGGGATGATCCTGGGGAACCTGGGATGCCTCACGACAGGCTCCGCAGCTGTTTACCCCAATGACGCCTTTGATCCCGGTATTACTTTGAAGACTCTTCAGGAGGAACAGTGTACCGCCGTACACGGTGTTCCCACCATGTTTGTGACCATGCTAGATCATCCTGCGTTTTCGGAATACGACCTATCCAAGCTGAGGACCGGTGTCATGGCCGGCGCTCCTTGCCCTATTGAGATTATGCGACATGTTATCGACGATATGAATATGAAGGACGTGTTGATCGGTTATGGGTTGACAGAATCGACCTGTAGCAATCACATCACGCATATGCAAGACCCTTTGGAAAAAAGGGTGGAAACCGTTGGTCGGGCCATGCCCTGGACTCAGGCAAAGATTATTGATGAGGAAGGGCAAGTCGTCCCCTGCGGCGTACCCGGTGAAATCTGCGTACGCGGTTATGGGGTGATGCAAAGCTATTGGGATGACCCCACCAAAACGGCAGAAACCGTTGATGCGGCTGGCTGGCTTCACAGCGGCGATACGGGCTCTATGGACCGCGACGGTTATGTGCGGATTGTGGGTCGACTCAAGGATATGATCATTCGGGGCGGCGAGAATATTTATCCAAGAGAGATTGAAGAATTTCTTTATACTCATCCGAAAATTTCAGAAGTGCAGGTGTTCGGTGTTGCGAATAAGAAATTGGGAGAAGAAGTCTGTGCCTGGATTCAACTGCATGACGGAGAAGCACTGACTGAGCAGGATGTCATCGATTTCTGCAGAGACAAGATTACCTATTTCAAAATTCCGAAATACATTCGCTTTGTCACCGAATACCCCATGACAGTTACCGGCAAAATCCAGAAAAACAAGATGAGAGAATTAATGGCGAACGAATTGTGTACAGAGGATCTTGGATAGCCTATGAAGACACGCAGTTTGCTCAGAGAAATGCTCTTGCGCACCAACAGCGCTCCCGTCATTGTGGAAATTGCCAAGCGGTATATGGAAGAGAACGAGTGGGGAAATGCGTTGCTGACTTTGGAAGCGGCGCTGGAAAGCTGTGACCGCGTCGACAAAGTACAGGTTTACCGTCTTCTCAGCACCGCCTATCGAAAAATCAATATGACTTATCGTTCAGAGGTCTATAAGGCACTGAATCTGGAATTGATCACGGAAGGTACTACCGCGAATGCCTGCCAATAACCCGGTTGCACCGTCCCCTTTTACCCCGTTGGTTGAGAATTGTTCGGTTGATCGCACACTGCAGGTTCTCTCAGATCCATGGACATCCCTGGTATTAAGGGAACTTTGGTTTGGCCTGCATCGATTTGGTGAATTTCAGGCGGTGCTGCAGATTCCGAAGGCAACTCTGACAAACCGATTGAAATCACTGTTGGATGCCGGACTGCTAAAACAGGTTCCTGGCCGGCAGGGAGGACTTCGTAAAGAATACCGTTTTACTGAAATGGGCGCGGAGCTTTACCCGATCATGTTAACTCTATTGAGCTGGGGGGATACCTGGTTGAGTCAGGAGCAGGGCCCCCCGATCAAACTGTTTCACAGACGCAACGGTGATCGTCTACGCGTTGATGTTATCTGCTCAAGCTGCAAGACCAGTGTTAACTCCACCAACGTGGCCTTTGAAAAAGGGCCAGGGGCGGGGGTTTCTCCATTGATCAACCACAGAAGTACTAATCGGTCGTCCAAGCCCGAGAATTTTACGACACCAAGAGCCTGCTCTGTCGCTCGAACCTTGCGAGTGCTGGGTGATCGCTGGTCATTTCTGCTCATTCGAGAGCTGTTTTTTGGTCGCCACCGATTTGACCCAATTCAGAGGCAGCTCAATATGTCCACCAGCGTATTGAGCAACAGAATCAAACAACTTGTTGATCACAAGATTATCGAAAAAAGTCGGTACGGGAAAAGCACCAGTCGATATGAGTACTACCTGACTGAGTCCGGGCTGGACTTGTACCCAAGCCTTCTCGCGATGATTCTCTGGGGAGATAAATGGCTACCCGCGAAAGGCGGCTCTCCCATACTGCTGCGGCATAAAACCTGTGGGCAGCTGTTCGAACCTGTTGTCGTTGACCAAAGCAAAGGGCTCCCCCTAAGTGCAAAGGAGGTTCGCTACGCCCCTGGCCCGGGCTGGAGCGTCAACTATGGCGAAGATCTATTGTTAAACCGGCTTCATATTTTGCAGTAGCAGGTCTTCACCGTAGACAACATCCCAACCGGGGCCGGGTTTGTACCCCATGTCCCGCGCAACAATGGGCTGTTTGCATGCCTTACAGACAACTTTGGGTTCAAATGCCTGTCCGCACTTTTTATGAATCAGCGTCAGAGGCGCTCCTTTGGAACCTGCCAGCCAGCGATCACCCCACTGAATCATCGCTAGAAAACTGGCATACAGATCCAGTCCTGATTTGGTCAGGTGGTACTCAAACCAAGTTGTCCCCTTTCCATAAGTGGAAGCTTCGATAATGTCATGGTCGATCAGCAGCTTGATGCGATTGCTGAGGATATTGGTAGCCATGCCGATTTGCTTCTGGATCAGATCGTATCGGTGCCGACCGAAAAACAGCTCGCGGATTAACAGGAATGACCAACGATCCCCAATTGCCTGTAACGACCTTGCCACCGAACAAGCCCTCGGTGCCGTAAAGTTATTGGGTTTTGAGGAGCGATTGGTCTTGGCCCAGGCCGCCAGAGGCTCCAGTCCCACTCCCGGTCCATCCTGATATTCCACATCTTTAGGGTTCACCTTGGTGCCACAGCAGGAGGTAATTACCTCTGCGTGACAACGTTTCCGGCAACTGCGATGGGTCAGTATCAGTGGCGCCCCTTCATCGGTTTTCGTCCATGTGTCTCCCCAACGCAACAGGGTCAACATGGTGGGGTAGAGATCCGCACCCATCTCCGTGAATCGATATTCCTTGCGACGCCCTCCCTCCCGACTGGGCTCTTGTTTCAGCAAACCCGCCGCCAACAGAGATTTGAGCCGGTTGGACAGCGTCGCACGGGGAATATTCAGCGTGGTCTGGAAGTCATCAAAGCGTCGCAGACCAAACCACAGTTCCCGCAGAATCAGAAAGGACCAGGGGTCCGACAGAATCTGCATGGTGCGGTGGACAGAGCAGGCTTCGAACAGGGGTTTAGCGGGGGTCGACAACGGGGCAGGGTCCATTGGATAAGTGTAAGAAAGTTGGTTCGAGCATAGCACAGCCCGTTTACAGCCGGAAGGCCTTGGTCATAATTGCTTTCTAATCTGAATTTTTGATCTTGTGAAGGTGAACTATTGATTCCGGGCCTCCAGGGTAGTCCCGTGGCTTGATCTTGAGGCAAAATGTCAATGAATTGGTCGCTTTAAGCCCTGGCTCTTGATCATCCCTTATGCTGTACTCTGGGGGAGCACAGGTAAAATCAATAAGCATCCGGGGGATTGGCAATGGGGATTCAAACAGCAATACCTGTAAGCGGAGAGCCGACGGCGGCCAGTCTGACCACGACGTCCACCATTGACTGCTGTCACCCGGCGATAGCGGTTTACGCTGAGGACAAGGTTCGAAATCTCGAGACCGACCTTGAACGTGCGGTAAAACTCTACTATTGCGTGCGCGATGAGATTCGCTACGATCCTTACAGCTTTGATTTTGCCCTCGAGTCCTTTGCTGCCAGCAGTACTTTGTCAGCGGGTATGGGCTGGTGCGTCCCCAAAGCCATTCTGTTAGCCGCCTGCTGCCGCTCGCAGGGAATTCCCGCGAGACTCGGTTTTGCTGACGTCAAGAACCATTTGTCGACGGAACGCTTGCGCGAAACCATGAAAACCGATGTGTTTCATTGGCATGGCTATACCTCCATCCATCTGAATGGAAAATGGGTGAAAGCCACGCCTGCGTTCAATATTGAGTTATGTGATAAGTTTGGCCTAAAACCACTAGAGTTTAATGGTCTTGAAGACTCGATTTATCATGAGTTTGATCGAGCCGGAAATCGCCATATGGAATACATACTGGAACGCGGTGAATACGATGACCTGCCGCTGCAGGAGATGCTGCACTTGTTTCGCGAAGTTTATGGAGGATTCTTTGATCACTCCAATCTGGGATCTCATTCATTCGATGATGACGTTGAGCGAGAGACTGCCCGCTGACTGGATCAAAAAGCAGATTGCTCACTGTTCTCCAACCTGACATTTTTTAGTCGTTCAATCCCCAGCTCAAAGCCCCCCCTGAATTTGTTTTTTCGGTGCGCGATTTTGAGCACAATCATACCTGCATATTAGGAGTCGAACTCCTGATTCACCGGGCTATTGGCTGATACCCTTCTTCAGCCTCATCCCCACACGGCTATTAAAGCCTGTATATAAATCAACGGCTTAGCGATTGCCCGTCCACTGGGAACGCTCTCGTTGACCCTTTTCCCGCCAGACGTTCAACGTGCCAAACCACAGTTTCAGAAATTCTTAAAGTTCATAGTCAATACCAAATTATCTCTTTACTTTTAAACCTGAACTATTTATCTTGCAAAGATGAACTTCTTATAAGGGGGATATCACCTAATGACCACTGACCCGACCCAAGGCCAGGGCATGCACTATGGCGACGCCTGGCTGATCGATGGTTGCCGCACAGGCTTTGGCGAAATTAACGGCACCCTGGCTAACATCTCCGCCACCGATCTCGGCATCGCTGTAGCCAAGGGGGTGCTGGAGCGCGGAAAGATCTGTGCCGGTGATATTGATACGCTGTTCACGGCCAACCTTTCCCCCTCCGACTTTGATGCCTACTTCCTGCCCCGCCATATCGGCCTTTACGCCGGTCTCGACCAGCGGGTACCCGCCATGCAATTGCAACGTTTGTGTGGGTCCGGATTTGAGCTGGTGACACAGGCGGCCGACATGTTGAAGTTGGGCAAATCCCAGGTGGTGATGACGGTGGGCACCGAGGTAATGTCTCGCAACCCTATCTCCTGTTTTAGCAACCGCGGTGGCTTTAAGCTCGGCCAGGTGGATTTTCGCGATTATCTGCTGGAGTCGTTTTTCGATACCGGAGCCGGTATTCCCATGGGTATGACCGCTGAAAATCTGGCGGATCAATACGGCATTGACCGAGCCGCTGTGGACGAGTTTGCCCAGCGCAGCTTTGAAAAAGCCCGACAGGCCCAGCAAAGCGGTTATCTGGACGACGAGATTATCCCTCTGAGTAACCAGGTGTTCGAAGCAGAGGGGCTCAAAGCCCGTCACCTCAGGCTGCCGAGGGGTGTAGAAGGCTTTGCCCAAGACGAACACGTGCGTGACACCAGTCTTGAATCCCTGGCCAAACTGCGGCCTTCCTTTAAGCGCGATGGTGTTCAGACTGCTGGCAACAGTTCCGGCATTGTCGATGGCGCTGCGACACTGGTGATTGTCAATGGAGACTATGTGAAACGCAGTGGCAATCGACCACTGGCGCGCGTTGTCGCCGCGAGTGCCGTGGGTGTTGATCCACACATTATGGGTATCGGGCCCGCGCCAGCCATTCGCAAGGTATTGGAATTGTCGGGGCTGGAGCTGGACCAGATTGACCGTTTTGAAATCAATGAAGCTTTTGGTGCCCAGTGCCTGGCTGTCGAAAAAGAGCTGGGACTGGATCCGGACAAGACCAACGTCAACGGCGGCGCAACTGCCTATGGCCACCCGCTGGCTGCCACCGGTGTGCGTTGCACTCTGACCCTTGCCCGCGAACTCAAGCGCAACGGTCTGCGCTACGGCATTGCCTCCGCTTGTGTGGGCGGCGGTCAGGGTTCCGCCGTTCTGATTGAAAATACCAACACCTGATTGACTGGAGACTGCACCGATATGTACTACGGCAACCAACTCAGTGTTATCCGTCTGGATAACGGACTGCTGGAATTGAGATTTGACGCCAAAGCGGCGTCGGTTAATGTTTTTGATAACGCAACGGTGGTGGAATTGGATCGGGCTCTTTCGTTGATAGAACAGAGCGAAGAGGCCTCCGGGCTGTTGATTACCAGCGGCAAACCGGTATTTATTGTCGGTGCCGACATCACCGAGTTCGAGGGTGAGTTTCTTAAGTCAGCCGAAGAAATGAAAGCTTACTTTGGTGTGAACAACCGCAACTTTAACCGACTCGAAGACCTGAAAATTCCCTCCGTAGTCGCAATCAACGGTTTTGCCCTGGGCGGTGGGCTGGAGTTTTGCCTGGCCTGTGATTATCGGGTGATGGCCAACAATACCAAGATCGGGCTGCCGGAAACCGGACTGGGTATTATCCCCGGCTGGGGTGGCACTGTGCGGGCCCCACGTTTGATGGGGCTGGTGAATGCCATGACCTGGGTGGGCGAAGCGGGCCAACACAAAGCAGAAGCTGCCCTCGAAGCGGGCGCCGTGGATGCAATAGCCGATGTTGATGTTCTACGAGACAAAGCTCTGGGACTGCTAAGGGGGGCCATCGAAAATAAGGCTGCCTTGGAGCAGCGTCGTGCACGCAAGACAAGTCCTGTCGATATTACACCGGAAGCTGCGGCAACGCTGGCGACAGAAGCAAAGACAAGAGTACTTAAACGCTCTCCTCGGTTGATTGCACCTATCGCTGCCATTGACTTATTACAGAGGTCTGCGAAAAGTGACCGTACGACGGCTCTGGAACAGGAGAGCGAGCTCTTTATCCAACTCACCAAGAACGAACAGTCCCGGGCGTTGATCGGCATTTTTATGAACGAGCAGTTGATCGGCAAGATCGCCAAAGGGCACGCAAAAAAATCCTCGCTACAGGTTGAGAAAGCTGCCGTCATTGGTGCTGGAATTATGGGCGGCGGTGTCGCCTATCAGAACGCGCTTAAGAAAATGCCTGTAGTAATGAAGGACATTAATCAGGCGGCGCTGGATCTGGGAGTCAGTGAAGCTGAAAAACTGCTCTCCAAGAAAGTCCGCCAGGAACGCATAAGCGATGAGCAAAAACTGAAGACCCTAGGTTTGATCAAACCGAGTCTTGATGATGCTGATTTGCAAGGCGGCAACGTTATTGTGGAAGCCGTGGTCGAAAACCTGAAAGTCAAAGAAAAGGTTCTTGCAGAACTGGAAAATCGACTGGCCAACAACGGCGTACTGGTCAGCAACACTTCAACTATCTCAATCTCTCGATTGGCCAAGGCGTTAAAGAAACCGGATAAATTCGCTGGCATGCACTTCTTTAATCCGGTTCATGCCATGCCATTGGTAGAGATCATTCGAGGTAAAAAAACCTCAGACGAAACCATTGCCGATGTGGTGGCCTACTCATTAGCACTGGGTAAGAAGCCCATTGTCGTCAACGACTGTCCAGCGTTTCTGGTCAACCGGGTATTGTTCCCCTACTTTCGCGCCTTCGAGTTGCTGATTCGTGACGGTGCTGACCTCAAACGCGTCGACGCCGTTATGGAAACCTGGGGCTGGCCAATGGGACCGGCCTATTTGTCAGATGTTTGCGGAATTGACACTATTCGCCATTGCCAGGATGAACTGGCTCAGGACCTGCCGGATCGCATGGATTTGGTTTCACCCTCCGTTATGGACAGCCTCTTCCAGCAGCAGCGTTTTGGACAAAAAAATGGTCTGGGATTCTACCAATACCAGGCCGATGCCCAAGGCCGGCCTCTGCGTAGCGATGATGAAGCCACGCTGACTTTGATTCGTGATTGCCAACAAACCCAGACAGACTTCAGCGATGAAGATATCGTCATTCGCTGTATGCTGGCCATGGCCATCGAGATGGCGCGCTGTATGGAAGAAGGCATTGTCGGAACCGCTGCCGAGGCCGATATGGCCTTGATTTACGGACTTGGTTTCCCCCGCTTCCGAGGTGGCATTCTGCGCTGGATGGATGAAGTAGGTACGCGCACTTTGTGCCAGTGGAGCGAACGGTTTGCTCCTTTGGGAGAAGCCTACCGGGTAACCGAACATATGCAGGAAATGGCCGAAGCCAACCAGAGCTTTTATCAGGTTTATCGAGGATGAAACACTCCTAAAGATCATCTCTCCTGTCGTCGGCTCATACATTGGTTCGAAATGCTGTCGCCTTCGTTGTATTTACGAGTTCGACTTATTACTCTGCAACACTATAGGAACAGAGAATAAAGAACCTTAGCATTGAGGAGTCAGGGATGACGTACATCAACGCGCTGATCAGCCTTCTGCTGATCAGTCAATTTGCCAGTGTTGCAACTATTTACAAATGGAAAGACGAGCACGGAACGACACACTACGGCGATCATGTGCCGGGAAATCAAGAAGCCACTGCCGTCAAGCCAAACGATCTGCCTCATATTCATGGCAGTGAGGCACCCAAAAGCATAGAGTTTTGGAAAAGGCCCAAAAATGAGTCAAACAAGCGGTACACCGCGAGAACACAGCGATCCAGGCGAAGTAATAAATGCGGTCAATACGAACAGAAAATAGAAGCCATCAATAGTGCTTTGAGAAGCGGCTATAAAGAACCCAAGGGCAACAAACTGCGGGCAAAGAGAAGGAAATACAAGGACCTGTTATATGAGCAATGTCGCTGATTGGGGTAGACCCGGCGGCAGGCCTACCCGAAACCCTCTACTTTTGACGGTTAGATCATCAACACATCGCGATCCAGGCGGCCCACGATCTTCTCGACGGTGTTGCCTCTGAGCCTGCCCTGCAGCCCCTGACGCCGTTGATTGGCAATAAGAACCACATCCACATTCAGAGTCTGCGCCAACTCGCAGATCACGTCTTCCGGATCACCCACCTGAATATGCACATGTTCGTTTTCCACTTGCGCACGCTGTGCAATGCGGGCGCGGTCAGGAAAGTCCATAGAGTCTGTATACGCATTGGCCACGTGCAGCTCCATGCCAAAGTTGCTGGCGATACGATGGGCTACCGCCAAAACATGAGCGTTGCGTTCGGAATAGTCGCTGTCCTGATCCTTGATCGTAGCCAGCAAGCGGCCCCGTTCAGCACGTTTGGTGGTGGTCACGATAATAACGGGCTGCTCTGACTGGCGCAGTAGCTTCCAGCGTTCGTCAGTCCAGATGTGATCCCTCTGGCTGCCGTAGTCGGGAATCAGACTTAGACTGACATCGTGCTGACGGGCAACATCCAAAATGGATTGAGCCCAGTTGGTGGTCCAGGACACCATGATCTGGTGCTCCACTTCAGTATTGGCCATTTCCTGCAACAAACGGGTTACCCAGAGGCCGTCGCGAGTAACATGGTCGCCGCCGTTATTTTGATCAAAGGATTCCGGATTGGCCGCCAACAGAAAAATTAGCTCAACCTTGGTGTCCTCGCGGCGCCCATGAGCCAGGGAAATAGCACGCTCGACGGTAGGGTGCTGATCGCGAGCGGGATCAACAACCACAAGAATTTTTTCGGTACTGGACATTTGGCTTTCCTCCTTTGCTTTGGGGAAAGCTTAGGGATTTACCCCCAATGGGATATTGATCTGGATCATATGTGTCGTGTAGGCGATGTAAATTTATGTTTACGACAAGGTTATTGGTCCGAAGAAACGTTTAAGTAGAGGCCCCAAAGGGCCACTGCGATGAGCGCCGACGCGATGGCCACCAGCCCCTCGGCCATGGTAATCCCCAAGAGGAGCTCCGGAGTGTAACTGCAGAGATTGCGCACTTCGAAGATAAACGGGAACCATTTGTCCAGGGCAAACCAGCCCGGAAACCCGAGGTAGAACTCACAGCTGCCGTCGCCAATGCCGTTTTCCAGCTTGTACAGATACCAGGAGCGCTCCCACATCCCGGCTGCGGAAAACACCAATAGCAACTGCCCCATAAACTGGGAGAAGGGCCTTCTCGGCAGAATACACATAACAAGACTGAGCAGCGTAAACGCGGCTACCCAAATGCGGACATGGATGCAGACCTGACAGGGTTCATCGCCAACAGAGTACTGATAGAACAGGGCCACGGCCAGCATGGAGAACCCTAATAGTGCCGAGCCCAGCCAGTACCATTTTGTGGTGAATATTGTCCGTATTGCCTGCATTTTGATCAGAATCCCTCGTTACATCCCAGATATGAATAATCGTTTGGGATGATAACAAGACCTCAATCCTGTTGCATCGCCACATCAAACAATGGAGATGATAATTGCCGGACGTAGCGATACATGGTGACGCAATAACAAATACCGCCTGGGCTTTTCCCTATACACTTCGACGGTAAGTCGCTTTTGGTCCGTCATTTTGTTTCTTATACCTTCACACATTTGGCACTGGCGGCTGTACTTTAACATCTCGTTGTGAAATCCCCAGTGACCTCCGTATAGGCTTCACGACAGACCTGGCATTGACCTTTGGTCCAATTCACCGCAATGGACATAAAACCTAAAATACGTGATATGGAGCCAAACTTGGTCTGACGTAGTGCAGCTAATAGCGATGTGAAATAAGAACACTTGCCAGCAGCACCAGATCGAATATCACAAATGAGAATGTGCATGCTATATACTGGGGTAAATCAAAAGGCCGCTGACGAAAAAGAACCTCAGGTGATACTCAACTACGAGAATTTGGGTCTGGAAGAAACCCACAAACTGATAGAAGCCCTGTTAGGGTTCATTTTTGTGCTCGGCGCAGATGGAAAAATCTTCAGTATTACGCCTAAATACCAACGCCGGTTTGGCTACAGCGACGATGAAATTAACAAAGAAGTCTCTGCAATGGATCTTCTCGACTCCAAGGAGATGGGACGAAGAACCATTGAAGAGACGATTCAAAATGGCTACGGAGAGTTCGAAGCGGATATCGTCACGAAAGATGGTGCAAAAATACCCCACGTTTTAAGGTCAGTGGCCGTTAACATCGCCGGACAGCAATGTATTGTCGGCACTGCATTTGATATTTCGGATCGTGTTGAAGCCCTGAAGAAAGTCCAGGAGCAGCACAACGAGATGGTTCACATTTCAAGGGTTGCCGCCATGGGCGAGTTGGCGTCTGCATTCGCCCATGAAATTAACCAGCCCTTGGCCGCCATCGCTAACAATGCACGAGCCGCAGAAAGACTGTTCCAATCTGGCAATCTCAATGAAGAATTAATGTCACAGATCTTGGGGGATATCTCCAGCGACGCCCGGCGCGCAGGTGACATAACAAAGAACCTGCGTTCTCTTCTGAAAAAAGAAGATGACATCTTCACTACCGTAGATCTTAACGCCAGCATCCAGAAAATAGTGGAAATTCTTCGCTCCAGCGTGTACAAGACCGACCCGGTAATTATCACAGAATTTTGTTCCAGCACGCCACTCGTTAAGGGTGTTGAGATCCAGATACAACAGGTTGCCATGAACCTGGTCACCAATGCCGCTGACGCCATCCGTAGCTGTGATGATCGCCCACATGAAGTTATCGTCAGCACCTCATGCAGTGATGACGGCCACGCGGTGTTTTCTGTGTTTGACAACGGTCAACATCTGTCCGACGACATTATCGAGCGTGTTTTCGATCCCTTCTTTACCACAAAATCCCAGGGTTTGGGGATGGGCCTCTCCATCAGCAGATCAATTATCGAGAAGCACCATGGCAGCATATCCGTTGAAAACTGCTCGACTGGCGGAGTTAGATTTGCAGTTCGCATTCCGTTAACCGATGAACTAGCCCAGGAATAGTAGGATTTTATGTCCCAAGATATTGCGACGGTCTATGTAGTCGATGATGATGAATCCGTTGGCGTATCCCTTTGCCGCCTGCTTATGTCCGCAGGCCTGGAAGCTGTTTATTACCAGGACGCAGAACAGTTTCTGGAAGAGATTGGTAACACATCTCTTGGCTGCTTGTTGCTTGACATCAGAATGCCGAAAATCAGCGGGCTTGAAATTCAAAAGATTATGAACGATCAAGGTACCACCCTGCCCATCGTATTTATCACCGGTCACGGGGATATTCCTATGAGTGTAAGAGCGATAAAGGATGGCGCCGTCAATTTCCTGACCAAACCCTTTGACGATGTAGAGGTCATTGATGCTGTCAATTCCGCCATCGAGCTGCATCGGAAAATTCTTGAAAAAGAGCACTCGTTGAATGAAATCGAAAATCACTATAAGCAGTTAACCGCTCGAGAAAAAGAAGTGTTTGAACTCGTCATTACTGGACTGCTCAATAAACAGATCGCCTTTCAACTTGGCATTGTTGAAAAAACCATCAAGGTACACCGCAGCCGAATCATGGATAAGATGAAGGCCAACAACTTTGCTGACCTCGTAAAGATGGGTGTTGCTCTCCAAATCGGCGAACAAGACAACCACACTAACGCCTAGTCCTACTTACCAATTTAGACCTTCCTTTATTTCGACGACCCCTGATTCATCGGCGTACTGCATCCAGTCTTGAACCAGTGACTCAACCAACGCAGGGTGCCGCTCCGCCAGATCCTCTGCTTCCGACGGATCCTTTGCTAAGTCAAACAGCTCCCAGCGACCTTTGCCATAAGGAGGGACCTCCCACAGAATCTTCCAGTTTGCTTTTCTCAGGCTGCGACGACCATAGAGCTCCGCAGCGACTACACCTTCATCACCATGAATAGTTGCGTTAGGGTCGGTCAGCAGAGGTAACAAACTCTTACCCGACATTGGGGCTATCAGTTTGCCTGAATAGTAATCTCCCTCGGCGTCGATTGCGGCCAGATCCACAACCGTTCTGGCAATGTCTCTAACCGTCACCGGTGCGCTGACGATGGCCCCTTTGCTGTGAAGACCTTTTCGCCAGATAAATGCTGGAACCTTTACCCCGCCTTCTGCCAGGTGCCCCTTAAACAAACGGCTCGGTGCACTGCTTGCATGAGCCCAACCCGGACCGTACATAACGTAGGAGTGTTCTCTGCCCAAATTAGGGAAGCTGTTATCAAAGTTATCAGACAGGAAAGCTTCCATCATGGAGTTCGTTTCCAATTCAACACCTTCTGCGCCGTTGTCCGACATGAAAATAACAACTGTATTGTCCAACAACGCATTCTGCTCCAGAAAACCTTTGAGTCTGCTGATATTGCGATCAACGCCATCGACCATAGCTGCGAAGATCTCCATCTCTCTGCTCGCCGATCGTTTTTCAATGTCGGACAGCGAATCCCAACTGCGATAACCTGGAGGCGTTTTCGTCTGCCTGCCCGCTGAGATCATACCCTCTTTCTGCAAGCCGGCAACACGACGATTGCGCAGCTGGTCCCAGCCGGCATCGTAGCGACCGCGATAGGTATCAATGAGGTTGTCCGGTGCCTGCAGCGGCCAGTGGGGCGCCGTCAAGGACAGAAGCCCAAAAAAAGGCCGTCCTTCATTCTTCACGTGATTGATGTATTCAATCATTTTTTGTGTATAAACATCACTGGAGTACTGCCCGTGCGGCCACTCCACTGCCATGCCATTCTCCTGATAGTGAACTTTTTTCTGAAATGGAAACAAGCCGTCATTGCTAAAATGGCTGGCTCCTCCTTCCAGCAACGCATAGGAGTGCTCGAATCCGTGGGCATGGGGGCTGGTTTGCGGCTTTGTTCCCAAGTGCCATTTTCCCGCCATCAACGTGCGATAGCCTCCGTCGCGTAATCGGGTGGCTATCGTAATGGCCTTGTTGTTCAACTCGCCTTCGTAACCGGGTTTTCCCCGCTGTGCCGGCAATATCATTTCAGCCATTGCACCGAGTCCCACCAAATGATGATCCGCACCAGTCATCAGCATAGCCCGAGTGGGTGAACATGTTGCTGCGGCATAGGCGGAAGTAAAGCGGATGCCCTCGCGTGCGAATAGATCCAATGTCGGAGTCTCAATTTCACCACCGAAAGCGCCGAGATCAGAATAGCCGAGGTCGTCAACAACAATCAGGAGGATGTTGGGCCTGGCCACGTCGGCATCAGCTCGACTGGAGACCCAAGAGCAGGCTGACAACTGAAGTTGGAGCCATCCGATCAAAACCACTATAAGAAGTATCCGCATTCCACACCACTCATTGAATGAATTTCGTACTTTCGAAAACGGCACTCGTGGTGCCACATCTTCAATTTAGCAAACGAGACTTTGGACCGACTATTGGCCCAAAGACCAACATCTTTAGTTTTGAAAGACCCCTATAGTTCGGCGAGAGAACCTGTTCTTTGCTTCTCCACTATATCCTTCCAATTGACAACAGAATCGAGGTAAGAAATACATGCAGATTCCTCAAATTATTATTCCGCTCTCCATGTTTGGCTTGATGTTCGGTATGGGTTTGACACTGACGCCTGCGGATTTCAGAAGAATAATAACAGTGCCCAAAGCAATTGCAGTGGGCGTAGTACTTCAATTGTTGGTACTTCCTGCGATTGGGTTCTCCTTAGCGCATGCCTTCAGTCTTCCACCCATGTTGGCCCTGGGGTTGGTTGTCATTGCTGCCTGCCCGGGAGGAACGACTTCCAACATTGTGGTCCATATGGGAAAGGGTGATACCGCTTTATCCATCTCCCTGACAGCCACGGCCACGCTCATTTCGTTATTGACTCTGCCACTCTGGATCAACTTCTCCTTAACTTCGTTCGGACAAGCAGAAACCGTTGTCAAGATGCCAATTTTAAAAACCGCTGTTGAACTGGGTGTCTTTACCATTCTTCCTGTGATTGTCGGTATGATCGTTCGGAACTACCGAGCAGAACTGGTAAACCTGGAGCCCAGTATTTCCAAGATAAGTACGGCCGCGATGATTGCAGCACTGTTTGCCACCGTAATGACTGGTGAAGGTTCATCGCTGAGTGACTCAGCTATGATTCTCGTTCCCTCTGCAGCTTATGTCATTATCGCCCTCATTCTGGGCTACGGAATGCCTCGTCTCGCGGGGTTGAGTGAAAAAACAAGCTCAACGATTGCCGTCGAGACCACCGTTAAAAATCTGATGCTATCCATGTTTCTTGCATCAACCTCTCTGAATTCAATTGAAGTCGCTTACGCTAGCGTTTTGATTGGAGCATTAATGATGCCAATCGGAATAAGCATAATGCTAATGTATCATTTGAAGGCAAAGCGAATTGAGAAGGCCGGTGCTAGCGTCCTTTAAGCACGAAAAAAGCGCCTCATTCGAGGCGCTTTTTGTAGACAGTACTTTCACTCCTTCAATATCACCAGGAATACCGAGCCTGCAACCCGAACGTTCTGGGCGATTCAGGTGTTTTGACATAGGAACCCGGTGTGTTGGGCAAGTCGTCCGCCGTTGCAAAGGTCTTCTTATCCGTCAGGTTCGTGCCGATTAAGGCAATCACCCAAGAACCCGACTCCGACGACAGAGCAACTCGAGCATCGAACTTCTCATAGCCATTGTGCACCGCATTGGGATCCAGATCTTGCGCTGAGTAGTAACTGTCTGTGAAGTTCATGCCAAGGTTAAGATCGACGATGAAATTTTCAAATAGATTGGGCGAGTAGTTGAAACTCAGTCGACCACTGTACTCTGGGGAAAACAGCATCTCCCTGCCGCTGAGATCCTGGGTACAATTATTCCCAAGCCCGGAGATTATTTTCTGGTCTTCTGTACAAGTCGCTGTGTCGTATTTTTCAAACTCGGCGTCCAGATAGGCAACATTGAGATCCATACGCAAGCTCTCTGCTAATTGCCAGTTCACTTCAACTTCCAACCCTTGCGTTACCGATTCAGCGGCATTAGAGGTGACAAAACCCAGACCGACCAAATTTGAGACCTGCATATCGGAATATTCACTCCGGAACAGTGCGGCGTTCAAAACCATCGCTCCGTCTAGCAGCTTCGATTTGATACCCAACTCGTAGGAATCCACGGTTTCCGGTTCAAAAAAGGGCGTTGGAGCCTCTGGATTGAATTGATAAGCCGAATTATAGCCGCCGGCTTTGAACCCCTGAGCATAACGTCCGTAGAGCATAATGTCCGCAGTAACGTCCCATTCCAGAACAAAATCAACCGTGGTATCTGTATAGGTTCTGGTTTCATCAAGGCTGTCGGCAAAAATACCCCGACCATTCATAATCCCGGTTGCGATCGGATCCAGAGTCCTTACATCATCCAGTTCTGTTAAATTTAGAACTGCGTCAACCTCTTTTTCAATCTCGCTCCACCGAACACCAAGGGACCCGCGCAACGCTTGCGTGAGATGATACGTCAGTTTGCCAAATGCACCTTGAGTCGTGGTTTTCTGATTTACAAATCTGCTATCCACACCCTGGAGAATTGTATTGCCCAGCATGGGGTGCGGAAAACCAATGTTGTAACCCACCTGCGTTGAGAGGTCCAGATCAATTTCCTGATAGTAAAGACCCGCCGTGTATTCCAGGTTTTGCTCTTGAGGTGAGTCAATTCGAACCTCCTGGCTCCACTGGGTAAATTTTTCCCCTTGCCTGACTCCAACAATCGCATACGGTGACTGATCCGGATCAATCGATTCGGAAGATTCGCTGTCGATATAGCCACTTACCGACGTAATAGTATGACCAGCCACATCCCATTTGAGCTGCAGACTGTGCACATCAGCGCCGAGATCCTGATAAATATCGGTGTACCAGGATGGCAGGGGGTCTGAGGGTCCATTCCAAGCCCCAAACATATCTGAATTCCACGGGGCGGGCTGGCCATCCGCCTGCTTAACATAATCGATCTCGTTCGCCTCAATAGGCTCACCCTCAACGTCATACTGAGAATGGGTCAGTTTGTAGATCAACTGAAACTCATCGTTCGGCTCCCAAAGCACTGTCATTCTGGCGGCTTTGTTATCCTCTTGTACTTCATCTTCTCCTGTGACTTCGTTGGTCAGGAAACCATCAGCCTCGGCGGTGCTGCCGACCAGTCGAATCGCCAGCGAGTCATTAATTGGGATGGATATTCCCGCCTCCAGTTTCTTTTCGCCATATTTATCATCATAGAAACCGGACACAAAACCTTCGAGCTCCTGACTCGGATTGCGAGTGACAATATTCAGCGCTCCGGCAATCGCACTGTTGCCAAACAGAATTCCCTGGGGACCACGCAGCACTTCAATGCGCTCGATATCCAGGAATTGAGCCCGGGAGGCGCCACCGCGGCTGAAGTAGATACCGTCACTAAAGGTTGCAACGGACTGCTCAAACCCCGCATTCTGACCAGATCCTATGCCGCGAATATAAATACTCTGACTGGAGCCTGCTTCCGCAATGGTGACATTTGGTGTGGTCTGGCTAAGCGACTGCAACTCTGTCAGGTTTTGGTCCTCAATAAACTCACCGGAAACAACGTTAATTGACATGGAGACGTCCTGTAGGGACTGCTCCCGCTTTTGGGCAGTAACGACTATTTCCTCAATTTGGAGCGCGTGGGACTGAGTTGCCACCATAATGGATGCGGAGAGTACGGACAAAATCAGCGGATACTTCATATAGATCCCCTCTAGATATATCGTTTTATTATTGACCAGCAGCACTCCGATAAAGAAGTCCGGGCTATTTGGCTCGCCCTCCACTTCCCAGTGCTGCTGAATCGACTCAGAATCGCCGCATGCATCAACCAGAAATCCGCTTAAGACTCAAAAATTGGGACACTTAGCAATCCTCCAACTTTGGCTATCCCCTATTGGGGCTCGGCTTTTATCCCTTGATGTTGACCAGAATAATCAGCCTTGCCTCTATTGAAGCAAGGATCTCCCGGCTCAACTATTGGACCAAAGGGCAATGCTCAAAGACCACGAAACTTTTATGGATATATCCGCTGGGTGACTGCGTTTCTTCACTAAATCCTAGTCCAAACCCGGGCCAGTTTCACTGACTTCCGGATGTTGGACCAAAGGCCAATGGTTGCTATTGCCCAACGCGCCATAAACTGAATGGCCGCAGATATCGGAACACCATATGAACCTGTCCGCAAAACCCTTTTGGCAGATGAACCTGACCGAAGTCGCCAAGTGTATCGAAGCCGGTGATATTTCAGTGGTGGCACTGACCCGGATGATGCTGCAACGTATCTCTGCATTGGACCCGCACCTTCACAGCTACGCCACCGTCATGGCCGATCAGGCCATGACCGCCGCCCTGCGCGCCGAGAAGGAAATAGCGTCCGGCTATTATAAGGGGCCGCTACACGGCGTTCCCATTGCCGTAAAGGATCTTCTCTATACCCAGGGTGTCCGCACCATGGGTGGAACCGGTGCCCGGGCCGACTTTGTTCCCAAGTTTGATGCGACCGTAATTCGCAAGCTCAGTGAAGCCGGCGCCATCGTGCTGGGTAAATTAAATCTCAGCGAAGGCGCGATGCTCGGCTATCACCCTGACTTCGACGTACCCGTCAATCCCTGGAACAGCGACCTCTGGGCGGGTGCATCGTCCAGTGGTTCCGGAGTGGCCTGCGCCGCTGGACTTTGCTTTGCCGCCTTGGGGACAGATACCGGGGGTTCTATCCGGGCGCCGGCGATGGCCAATGGCATTGTCGGACTGAAACCCAGCTACGGTCGAGTCAGCCTGCACGGCGTTCTCAAGTTGGCCCCTACACTCGATCATGTCGGTCCCATGGCCCGCAGCGTTGAAGATGTCGCCATTGTATTTGAGGCTATGGCCGGCTTTGACAAAAACGATCCCACTTCTGCCGAAATCTCTGCGCCTAATATCGTTGAATCCATGAAGTCCGGTCCTGGCAGCCTTGAGGCTGTGCGGATTGGTTATGATCGGGAGTATGTAAGTTTTGGTATGGGACAGGAGCTGGTTGCAGCAATTGAGACATCACTGAATGTGCTCCAGGGGTTGGGGGCGGAGATCGTGGATATCGAGCTGCCGGAATTCTCACCTAAGCACTCTGAAACGCTGTTCCAGATATGCTCTTATGAAGCATTGCGAGCCCATAACGCCACCTACCCTTCTCAAAGCGCGGATTACGGCAAGTTTTTCGGTGACTTTCTGGCGCTGGGAGAAACCGTTTCGAATGACCAATATTCGTCAGCATTGGCTCTGCGCGATAACTATAAAGAGCTTCTTACCGGGGTACTTAGAGAAGTTGATGCCGTTGCTCTTCCCTCCGGCGGCCCCCTGTTCTCCATACCCACCGAATCGCACTATGAGGGTATGAAAGCGCTGACACAATTTATGCAGAATTCACCGATGCGTTTTACCATACCGGCAAACTTTGCTGGGGTACCGACGATATCCATGCCCTGCGGAGCGTCTTCCATCGGGGTTCCCCACAGCATTCAGTTAATGGGCTCCGCTATGACAGAGCCCATGCTGTGCCGTATCGCTTACGCATTGGAAAGAAATATCAAGTGGCAGGGGATAAACCCCAGATACATGCACGAATCCGAGCGACCGGAAATAACCAACTGACGCCGGTCTGAAACCAATCCGCATATTCCAAAAGGTGCGTATGTTTGATTTTATCATTGTGGGTGCCGGCTCCGCTGGCTGTGTACTGGCCAACCGGTTGACGGCCAGTGGTGAATACAGTGTCTGCCTGCTTGAGGCGGGTCCGCCCGACAAGAGCCCGCTGATATCCACTCCTCTTGGGGTTGCGCCGCTCATGAACAGCCACACCTTCAACTGGCAGTTTAACAGCGCCCCCGAGCCGACCATGAACAACCGCCGCATCTTCCAACCGCGCGGAAAAACCCTGGGTGGCAGCAGTTCAGTCAATGGCATGATGTATATTCGGGGTCATCATTCGGATTTTGATGAATGGGCAGAGCTGGGTAACCGCGGTTGGGGTTTTAACGATGTTCTCCCCTACTTCAAGCGCTCGCAGTTCCAGCAACGAGGTTCCAACGAGTACCATGGGACTGAAGGCTCCATGTACGTATCTGACCCCAGCTATATTCACCCTTACAGCAAACGCTTTTTGAGAGCTTGCGAACAGTTGGGCATTGCGTACACCGAGGATTTTAACGGCGAGACCCAAGAAGGCGCCGGTCTGTACCAGTTTACCACAAAGAACGGTAAACGCTGTGGAGCTGCCCAGGCGTTCTTGCATCCCATCAAAGCTCGCGCCAATCTCACGGTCATCTGTAAAGCCCACGCCTGCTCAATTGAATGGAAGGAGAAGCGGGCTGTGGGCGTAAGATATCTCGATGCCGAAGGCAATACCCACATACTGGGCGCCCGTAAAGAAGTACTGCTTTGCGGGGGGGCCTTCAATAGTCCTCAATTGCTTATGTTATCGGGCGTTGGCCCCAGCGAAGAATTGGAGCAACATGGAATTCCGCTGGTGCACGAGTTGCCTGGTGTGGGCCGGAATCTGCAGGAACATGTAGACGCGCTACTGGTGCGCAACACCAAGGGTCGGGGGCCGCTGGCATTGCACTGGAAGGAGATTCCGTTCCTGCTGAAACAGGTCTATGACTATGTGGTTCACAGTAGCGGTCTGCTGGCAACCACCATCAGTACCGGCGCCTTTGTCAAGACTTCCGAAAAAGAAAATAGGGCGGATCTGCAACTGCTCTTTATCGACATGAGAATGGATGACCATGGTCGTAATATGGCGTTCACCCGAAAGCACGGCTACAGCTGTCACGTCACCTTGTTGCGCCCCAAGAGCCGGGGCTTTGTATCATTGCACGATGCCAACCCCTTATCCGACCCTAAAATTCAACTGAATTTGCTCGATCATGCCGACGATGTATCGCGCCTTGTCGAAGGGGTAAAGCAGACCCGCGCGCTGATGTCTGCGCCCGCCTTTGCCGATCAAATGGCCGATGAAGTATTCCCCGGCGAAGCCGTACAAAGCGACGCTGAAATCGAGAGTTTTCTCCGACAAAAAGCCAATACGGTCTATCACCCCGTCGGTACTTGCAAAATGGGCCAGGATCACATGGCTGTTGTGGACGAGCGATTGAAAGTAAGAGGTGTGCAAGGATTGAGAGTGATTGATGCCTCGATCATGCCGACCATTGTCGGCGGTAACACCAATGCTGCCACTATTATGATTGGTGAAAAAGGCGCCGATATGATCCTGAGCGATCAAAGGACCGACACGGTTGAATCCGACCCGATTGAAGCCCAAGAGGCAGCTGCGCTTAGCCTCTAAAGACACTGCCTTGACCGCTACCCAATGCAGAATGCTCGTAAGCCTTTGGTCCAATTATCAGGCAACAATACCCCGGATAACATAGGGTTTCTGGTCCCGCTCTGGGAAGCCAATCGCTTAGACAGAATGAGCGTATTCCGGAAAATTCTTACTCGATTCAAGGACAACACAATATGACCATAGAACTCACAAATAAACCCGGTGATGCCATGATAGGCCACCATCATGTGACCATCGGTGTCGGTAATCCCCAAGAAGACTTTGATTTCCATACCAAGGTCTTGGGTCTTAAGTGCGTAAAAAGAACGTTGTTCTATGATGGCGCCACTCCTGTCTACCATTTTTATTATGGAAATGACATTGGAGAAGAGAGCACACTGCTTACAACCTTTCCTTTGGAGCATGTTGGTGTTAACGGCGTCGAAGGCGTTGGGCAATGCAGTAATGTCAGTTTGTCGATTCCGGTATCCGCCATGGGTTACTGGAACAAGCGTTTGCGCGACCATGGTTTCGATGTCACGGAAAATGAGTATTTCGGTGAGAAACATCTGGAGTTTCGCAGCCCTCACAATATTCGTCTGTCCATGGTGGGTATCGAGGACGATGACAGAAAACCTCGTACCGGCGGCCCTGTACCCCCTGAACTCATGATCAGAGGCACCCATACCGCTGGCGTTTCAACCCGGGAAATGGACTTTATGGGTGAATTTATGGAAGTGGGGTGGGGATCCCGTAAAGTGGCCCAGGACGGTAACGTGGTACGTTATGAGATGGGCGAAGGGGGGACCGGAACCTACACAGATTTCTTTATTGAGCCAACCAGACGCAGTGGTAGCTGGTATGTTGGTAATGGTGCCATTCACCACCACGCTTATAACGTTCCCACCCGCGAGCAACAGGATCAGATCAAGTTCTTTATCGAAGGGCTGGGTTATACCGACTGCTCTGAACCAAAAGATCGCGGCTACTTTGACTCCATCTACGTGCGCACCCCTTCCGGCGCACTGTTTGAAGCCTGCTGTTCGCATGAAGAGGCGTTCCTTTGTAACGAACCCTATGAATCACTGGGTACCAAACTAATGATTTCTCCGCAGGTCGAACAAAATATGGAGGAAACCCTGGCGATTATCGGAAAAGTGGAAGGCTGATATGGGCGGCAGCGTGAGCCACTGTGTGGGAGTTTCCTCAGACTTGCAGGAAAAAGGGCCGGGCATCCTGTTTCGAGTGATTAAGGAAGGAACCATCTATCACGCCCTGATGATTCGCATCAATCAACAAGCCAAGGCGTATCTCAATGTCTGTGCTCATGCTGCCTTGCGACTGAATGGCGACAGGAACACCTTTTTCAGCCGCGATGGAAATTATCTTTACTGCCACGCGCACGGTGCGACTTATGAGCCCGAAACGGGACTCTGTATCCGGGGGCCCTGCGAAGGGCTTTCTTTAATCCCACTAACATCCAGCGAGCGTGATGGCAGGCTTTATCTGGAGGATGAAACCTACCAATACTATGAATAACTTTGACTATAAAGCTCTGCCCTGGAATATTGTTTTCGGTGTAGATGCCTTGCAACGACTGCCGGAAGAGCTGGGTAAGCTGCAGTTTTGTCGAGTTCTGGTACTGACAACTTACGGCCAACGTCACCGCGGCAAAATCATTACCAAACTGCTTGGTTCAAAATCCGTAGGATTGTTCGACAGGGCCGTGATGCACGTACCTATCGAAACCGTCCGGGAGGCCATGGAGACCGTGGAAAGTCTTAGGGCAGACTGCACCGTTTCACTCGGCGGAGGTTCAACCACAGGTCTGGGCAAAGCTCTGGCGCTAAAGCTCGGAATTCCCAACATTGCCATCCCGACCACCTACGCGGGCTCGGAAATGACCAATATATGGGGAATCACGGAGAATGGCCACAAAGTTACCGGTCGAGACGACATAGTGGTACCGACCCTCACATTGTATGACCCAAAACTAACTCTTGACCTCCCGGCAAGAGTTGCCGGTCCCAGCGGCCTGAACGCAATGGCACAGGCGGTGGTTAACCTCACCTCTGGTGCACTCAACCCGATTGTCTCCAATATGGCACTTGCCGCAGTGCACACATTAACACACAGCCTTCCAGTAGTGGTCGCTGAACCCGACAATATCGAAGCGCGAGCCGACGCACTTTTAGGCGCAAGTTTGGCTGGAGGTTCACTGGGCACTGGAGTCACCAGCTTGCACCATCGCCTGTGCCATACGTTTGGTGGCAGCTTTAACACACCTCATGCAGAAACTCACACCGTGTTATTGCCACACTGCGTCGCCTACAACGCGGCGAAAACAACAGGCGGCATTGCGCGACTGGCTCAAGCGATGGATGTCAGTGAACCCGCAAGGGGCTTGCAGCAGTTGGCCCGAACTCTGGGAGCCCCGACATCACTCAGGGAAATAGGCATTGTAGAACGCGATCTGGATAAGGCCGCCGATATTGCCACACAAACCCCGGTAAATAATCCCGAGTCAGTATCCAGAGATCGAGTTAGAAAACTTCTCGACAACGCCTTTTTTGGTCGAGAGCCAGTCGCCGTCTAGCGCGCCGGCAACATTAATTCAGCCTCTATCCTCAATGAGTCCGCTGGACTCGCCAAGGTTCAAAATACTTATGAATACAGTGCCACAGATTACCGCTGAAGAAGCAGCAAAAAAAATTCAAACGGGAGATGTGATTATTGCCGGGGGCTTCGGCATGACTGGAAACCCAGTGCATCTACTCCACGCACTCGCTGAAACAGAAACGAACAACCTCACCTACGTGGGCAACAACGTCGGAGAACCGGGGTTGGGTGGTGGCCGCCTGTTGCGAAACGGGCAATTGGCAAAGGCCGTGGGATCCTACTTTACCAGTAATCCCGATGCCGTGGCCGCGGCACAGTCAGGAGAACTGGAAGTGGAACTTTTGCCCCAGGGCACACTGGGAGAAGCCATTCGCGCCGGCGGTGCAGGGATTGGGGGATTCTTTACCCCCACCGCTGCCGGAACTCCACTGGCAGAAGGGCGAGAAACACGGGTAATTAACGGCAAGGAAATGGTTTTTGTCAAACCCATCCGGGGCGATGTTGCCCTTGTCCGCGCCTGGAAGGCAGATACCGCCGGGAACCTTCAATATCGAATGACCGAAAACAATTTTAACCAGGCTGCCGCCACGGCGGCGGATCTGGTCATCGCCGAAGTCGAAGAAATTGTCGCGGTCGGGGAACTGGACCCCAACCAAATACACACACCAGGATGTTTCGTTGATTATATTGTTCAAGAAAAAATCTCGATTGACGACCTGGGTTCATCAGCTTCAATAGCCAATAGTCTGAAAAAAGTCGACGAAAGCCGCATGAATATGGCGAAAGCCGCGTTGGCGGAAATAGGCAAAGGCGATGTGGTTAACCTCGGTATCGGTATACCCACGTTGGTTGCCGACCTTATCGGCGATGGCGACGAAATCACTCTGCACACCGAGAACGGAATGTTGGGCGTTGGCCCGGAACCGAAAACCGGAGGCGCCATGGAATTCCCCGTCAATGCGGGAAAGATTCCGGTCACCGCGCAGCCGGGTGCCAGTTACTTTGACAGCAGCACCTCCTTCGGTATGATCCGCGGCGGCCATATCAATACCGCCATCATGGGCGGCCTGCAGGTCGATGCCAGGGGTAACCTCGCCAATTGGGCCGTACCCGGAAAACCCTTACTGGGTGTTGGTGGCGCCATGGATCTGGCCAGTGGGGCGGACAAACTCATCATTACCATGACCCACTGCAGCCGCGACGGAACCAGTAAGGTGGTTCCACTGTGTGATCTTCCCCTGACAGCAGCCGGGGTAGTCGATACCTTGATTACCGATCTTGCCGTGTTCCGATTCATTGATCGAGGCATGACTCTGGTGAAGTTGATGCCAGGCGTTACCTTGGATCAAGTGGCCATGAACACCACAGCCGAATATCAAATAGACCTTGAAGAGCAGGGTTTAACTTTGGAAGGCGAAGCGTTCTGATTGCCGTCGATATTGTGTTCCCGGGGGTCGGACTCAAATCCGACCCTTTTTTTGTTAGGCCGAAATCAACATCAGAATCTTGACCGGGGAGTCTTGTTGGTGTTCATGCTCGCTCATTCTGATCTCTCATGTGTTGTTAACAAAAAGTCGGTAATCCATCTCTGAATTACCGACTCTTCATCTAATCGCGGTTTAAGGTGTTGTCAGTCTCAAATGTCCCCTACTTGTGGAGGGCCATATGACTCCCATCACACAGTGGCGATTTGTTGCTTTTTTTGCAGCCACAAAAGAAAACCTTGCTGTCACTCTCTGCTTTATATTGCACCGGGGTAAATTCGGTACCCCGGTGCGAACCATCACAGAACGGCTGGTTTGCACTGAGTCCGCAGGAACACCAGTGATACGATTTTCCGGCTTCCACTTCTATGGCTATTGGGGTTATCTGCGCAACCTTTGGCAGACTGTCGCTCATGATCTTTCTCCTTTACTGTCGGTGGGTATTGTTTACAGTTCTCGCACTTTGTACTGCCTGTTGATATCGCGCCAGTTCTCCATGTCAACGATACCGCTGCGGCCTGCGATCTGACTGTGATCCACATCCACGTCTACGCCAACAGGGTCTTCCCCGTTTTCGACTCGTTTTATGGATTCAAACAGAACCCTGCGGTAGCGGACAATCGGCAAGTCCGCCGGCACCAGATTCTCATGGGTGCGATCCCAGAGAGGCCCGGAAGAAACTGCCAGTAGAGCATCTTCAGCGGCCAGACTGTCAATTCCGGAGTGGGAGGTGCCATTTCTCATGCTCTCCCGATCCTGGTTCCAACGGTTGTGGGGACCGGCCGTATCCGGATCCAGATTGGCGTAGGGAATCAGGCCATAGCGATGCATTCTCTCGCGATCTGCACCCAAGAATTTGACAATATGCTCAAGAGCCGGACCGGAGTCGTGTACGCGTTTCTCCTTGGGATCATAAACCACGGCAAACCACATGGTGTTGTAGTCGTCCACCGGCACCGACATGAAGCAGGCGCCGCCAGGAGCGATAAAAGCGGAAAACGGCGCCACAAAACTGGATGTTCGGCAGTGATATTTGCCTTCTTCCTCCGAGGCTGGACGAAGGGCGCCATAATGATGGCCAAAGTCGGTGTATTCGATACGCAGCTCTGGTTGCAGGGCACTGAGCATGACGCTCCCGTCTCCGGTATTTCCATCAGCATCTTTCAATTCGGCCACATTGTCGTTGTGCAGAATCGCCGCGTGGGTTGGATCAAAAAGCCCTTCCAGAGGCCCCTGCCAGTTAGTGCTGATCGGGAAACTGGTGTTGAACCGATATTCAGGGGCAATATTGCTCCATTCGTATTCAGGCAGCTTGGGCTGTTTATCTTCTGGACCCATGTAGATCCAGATAATGCCGCCCTTTTCTATCGTCGGGTATGCTTTGGCCTTGGTCTTGATTTGTTCCAGTTTGGCATTCTGGGAGTCAACAACGTTACCCTCAACATCAAACTTCCAACCGTGGTATATACATCTTAAGCCACACTGTTCATTGCGTCCCAGGGAAAGCGATACCCCACGATGAGGGCAGCGCTCGTCGAGAACCCCAACTCGTCCCTCGGTATCGCGAAACGCCACCAGGTTTTCACTCAGACGACGTAAACGAAACGGATCGCAATCCGGCTCGGCGATGTCCGAGGAAAGGCACGCAGGTATCCAATAGCGCCTTAACATCTCGCCGCCCGGTGTACCTGGACCGACACGGCACAGTCTTTCGTTTTGTTCAGCTAGCATAGTTGTTCTCCTGTCACTTTTTAATCATGGACATCACAGATTTAAGAGTTTTTTGGGTATAAGGTGGTCGCATCATGTTGAGCACGGAATCGATTCTGGTCTGCTGATAGATCGATCGCTGGTAAGACAGACGATGAAATCCCGCTTCCCCATAACAGGACCCATCGCCACTATTGCCCACACCACCAAAGGGCAGGGCACATTGGGAAGAATGAAACAACACATCATTGATAGTCACATCACCCGCCATAGTGGTCGACAACAGTTTGTTCCTGAATTCGTTTTCTTCACCAAAGAAGTACAGTGCCAGGGGGTGCGGCCTGGCGTTGATAAAGTTGATCACCTGGTCTTTGTCGCTATAACTTAGAACTGTCAGAATGGGGCCAAAAGCTTCCTCCTGTGAAACGCTTGCGTCTTCCGGGGGATTAACCACAAAATGCAAGGGTAGCTTGAGCGCGCCTTCCATTTCCTGGCTGACCTCTTCAACGGCCACAATCCGCACTTGTCTGTCTCGAGCGTCATCCAGATAAGATGTCAGGCGTTGAAAGTGCTTCTTGTTGATGATGCTACCGTAGTCGTCGTTGTCGACAATGGTTGGAAACTGTTCTTTGGCCACATGAAGACCTACACAGAGGAATTCTTCCAGTTTCTGTTCCGGAACAAACACATAATCCGGGGAGACACAGATCTGACCCGCATTCAAGCATTTGCCCGATACGATACGCAAAGCCGCCCGTTTGATATCCGCCGAAGCGTCAATCACAACAGGTGACTTCCCCCCCAGCTCCAGGGTGACCGGTGTCAGGTTGTTTGCCGCGGCCTGAAGGACATTTTTGGCAATGCTCGAGCCACCGGTAAATACCAAGTGGTCGAAGGGTAACTGGGTGAATTCTATGCCGGCGTCCGCCCCACCAGTAATGACAGCAAGCTCGTGTTCTCCGAAGTATTTCTTTACCAGGGTTTTGAGCAATTCAGCGAACGTCGGAACATGTTCAGAGGGTTTGATCATGGCGCTGTTGCCTGCCGCAAACACGGCGGCCAGGGGGCCAAAACTCAGCATGCTCGGAGCATTCCAGGGGCTTACGATACCGACCGCACCTAGTGGGCGACTCTCGATTTTCGCTTTGGCCCCAAGAATGCCGAAAGGAAAGTCCGGAGAAACCCTCCGTGGTTTGCACCACTTATGGAGATTCTTTCTTGCGTACTTCAGGCGGGCGATCGCCCCCCCCACCTCTGCCAACATATTCATAAACCTTGGCCGGCTCCAGTCTTCCTGAAGGGCCTCATCTATGCGGTCGGCATTGTCAACCAGAAGTTCGATCGCCCGATCTAGCCGATCGACTCTGATTTCTTTTTCGGTCACTGGAGAATGTCGGAATTCAGCCTTTTGCCTGCGCAAAATTCGCTTCATTTCTGATTCTGTGCTGTTATTGAGCTCTTCTTTCAGGAGCCTGTGCTCCAGTTCCGTATCCAACATATCTCCGGGTTCTCAGCTTCGCGATTGGGGTCATACATGAAAGACTCGGCACTCAGCTTATCGAACAGAGCAAACATCAAGCTATTGCCCTTTGGTCCAACACCCTCTCAATCGGTCACAACTGCTATTGCCCTTTGGTCCAATTACCCGTGTCAGCAGTTTTCATTAACATCGAGGTTCTGTTGATAAACGCCCCAAAATATCGGAGTACTCAGATATGCCGAAAGTGTATTACATAGAACCCGACGGTAACGTCAAAGAAACTGATGTGAAAACCGGAACGACCCTGATGCAGGGAGCAATAGACAACGGCATTGACGGAATCGTCGCCGAATGCGGTGGCGCTTGTGTTTGCGCCACCTGTCATTGCTATATCGAAGAGGATTGGGGCGGCAAGATTCCGGCGGCGAATGACATGGAAATGATGATGGTAGAGGGAGCAGTGAGCCCAAAACCCAACAGCCGCCTGAGCTGCCAACTGGTTATCACCGATGATATGGATGGATTGCGAGTGGCCATACCGGAATCGCAATACTAAATGTAGAATCTAAACCGAGTTCTCTGCCTGGGGCTTAACTAAGCCCCTTTTTTATGCCCGTACAATACATGGTCTAATTCAGTCTCTGAGCATTCACCAGACTATTGAACAGCCTTAGGGACTATTGAGTTTGCAGGCTTGTTCTGTCGATTCTCATGCCATCTTTTCAAGAAACCTTTCCCTGCAGTATCTATACTGAAGATTGACGTCTATGCGGCCAATATAGACCATTCAACTTTCGATCACCCAACATGGGAAGCTATCGGTATGAACAAACCCACACGCATCGGCATTATGGGCTTCGGCCACATAGGCCGGCATCTCTATCGGCTGGCGATAGAGGACGACGATCTTGAAGTCGTTGCCATCAGCGATATCGCCAAACCCGCCATTTTGCATTACCTGCTCACCAACGACCGCCACAATCGCTGTGACGTCAGCCTGGAAGGCAATTACCTGATCAATGATAAATTCCGCAGCCGTATGATGGGTGGCGACGGCCCGGACTCCGTCCCTTGGGACGTGTTTGAAGTGGACTTTGTGGTGGACTGCACAGGTCGCTCAACTACCCGTAACAGCCTGCAAGCCCACATTGAAAGCGGCGCCCATCGGGTGTTGACTTCGGTACTACCCACAGAAAGCCTGGACCGATTGATATTGCCTGGCATCAACGATGGTGACATCAACTCAGCAGACCAGCTGATCTCCGCCGGCTCTTCGACCACCAATGCACTGGCGCTGGTGTTAAAGGTGCTCGACGACGAACTGGGCGTGGATGCCGCCAGTATGGTGACCATGCATGCCTATACCAGCGACCAGTCGCTACAGGATTATGCCGGCAAGGATTTTCGTCGCAGCCGCTCCGGTGCAGAGAATATCATCCCCAATACCAACGCCTCGGCCGAATGGGTCGCCAAGGTGATGCCGAACTTCGATGGCAACTTGAAAAGCAGCGCCCTTAACGTACCGATTCAGAAAGGTTCTCTGCTGGATCTGACAGTTTCTCTCAAGGATCCGGCCCACGACGTCGCTGCCGTCAACGAAGCCATGATTAGAGGCGCGGAACAGTATCCCAACCTGCTGGGGGTTGCCCACGATCCCATTGTCTCATCCGATATTATCGGCAATCGCCACTCCGCCGTGTACGACCTCAAGGCCACCATCAAGGCCGGCAGCCGCATGGTCAAGACACTAAGCTGGTACGACAACGGCCTCAGCCATGCCTGCCGCATGATCGATGCCCTTAAGCTCTACGGAGGTGTCCAATGAGAGTCGCCATTAATGGACTGGGCCGCATTGGCCGTTCCGTCTTTCGCATTTTACACGAGTCAGAAGATATTACCCTGGTCGCCATCAATGATCTGTTTGACAATGATACCCTGCGCTACCTGCTCAACTACGACACAGTGATGGGCGGCTTTAGCGGCAAGCTGGAGATTGAAGACAATGAGCTGGTGACCGACCGCGACCGGGTGCGCATGATTAAAGAGCGCGACCCCGCGAATCTGCCGTGGGCTGAACTGGATGTGGACGTAGTGGTGGAGTCCACGGGTGTGTTTCGAGATCGAGCCAGTTTAACCAAACACCTGGATGCCGGCGCCAAGCGGGTTGTACTCACTGTGCCTTCCAAAGACGAGATTGATTACACCGTCGTGCTGGGCGTTAATGAAGATGGACTGACCCCAGACCACAAAATCATCTCCAACGCCAGCTGCACCACCAACTGCCTGGCACCCATGGCCAAGGTGCTGCACGATAACTTCGGTATCAAGGAGGGTGTGATTAACACCGTGCATGCCTACACCAATGACCAGCGCCTGGCAGATGTGCCTCACTCCGACTGGCGTCGCAGTCGTGCGGCGGCGGAGAATATTATTCCCACCTCCACCGGCGCCGCCAAAGCTGTGGGCGTGGTATTACCGGAGCTCAATGGAAAACTGGACGGCATCGCCTGCCGTGTACCTGTGCCAGACGGTTCCGTGGTGGATCTGTTTGTGGAATTGGAAAAATCGGTTACGATTGAAAACGTGCACGAAGCGGTTGAAGCTGCGAGCGGCAGCGATCGTTTAAAGAACATTCTGCAATATTGTGTCAGCCCATTGGTGTCGTCCGATATTATCGGCAATCCTTATTCATCCATTTACGATGCGGAGTTTACGGACGTCAGCAACGGTCGGTTTTTGCGTACATTAAACTGGTATGACAACGAGTGGGGGTACTCCAATCGGGTGTGTGATCTGATTGATCTGATTCGTCACTTCTAGTGCTTGGTTTTCCGGGGGAGTTGAGACTCCCCCGAATTTCGACGACTTAAGCTACGTTGTGTTGGATGCGCCTCGGTTAGCAGTGGCAATTGTTGATTGATGTTCAAACCTGCGACGAAACCCCAGAATGCGATCATAGCTTCGAGGGAAGAGGCGCGTCACGAGGTCCATCAACTTCGCATCCCAACCTATAACCACACGAGGTTCGTCGCGTTCGACGCCCTTTAGAATCCGAAGAGCCGCCTGCTCGGGAGTGGTTTTGACTTTGGTATTAAAGTTGCGAATCATCTCTTCCTTGGACTGACTGCTGCCAAGGCGATCAATCTTGATTCTGGAGCTCGTCATAATGCCGGTTTTTACTCCGCCAGGTAGCACGCAAGTCACCTTCAATGATGTACCCAGGTTTTCGTGCCGGAGCGCTTCCGTATAACCTCTGACGGCAAACTTGGATGAGTTGTAAGCACTTTGTCCCGGCACAGCCAGCATACCAAATATGCTGGAGACATTAATAATGTGTGCTTCAGGAGCCTGTCGCATATAAGGCAGGAAGGCCTGGGTACAATGGACCACTCCCCAATAGTTAATGCCCATCAACCATTGCATATCTTCTATGCTTTGATTCTCAATAGTGTCCACGAGCGTGACACCAGCGTTATTGAATAACAAATGAACTTCGCCATATCGCTTGTTCACGTCATTGGCAAATTGCGTAACTGCATCACGGTCGGAAACGTCCAGAGCGTGAACGCTGCATCGCCCGTCATTGTCGTAAACCAATTCCTGAGTGAGTTTTAAGGCATCCAGGTTTTTGTCGGCAAGGGCTACCGCACAGCCCCGTTTCGCCAATTCAACGGCAAGCGCCTGCCCAATACCGGAACCTGCCCCGGTGACTGCCGCCACGCGGCCTGAGAATGTTTTCATGATGTGAGTTCCACTGCCAAGTCTATTTGCCAGGAACGGACTCTAGGCCATAAAAACAAAAATGAGTGTTACCAGGGGAACATCTCAAGGTTTTCCACTGTAATTTAGCTGTAATGTTGTGTGGATTCCTGCCTCAGCGCATCAAAGTCCTTTACCAGATAACGTTTGGAATCCGAAACCAGAATGCCTCGATCGGCCCATTCCTTAAGGATGCGGTTGACGCGAGGCCGGGACCCGAATGACAGAAGGGCCAGATCATTTTGGCTCAGGCTGTGAGCGATGCAGGTTCCCCCTTCGACCACTTGACCGTGTTTTTCCGCTAGGTCCAGTATTCGCTCTGCCAATCTCGACCGCAGAGGTGCGAAGGCCAGTACCTCTGCGACCATAAGCAAGTCGCGGGATATGACGGTTTGAGCGTGATAGAGATTTCGATAGACCTCGAGATGCCGGTCTGCCATCGCTACCACCAGGCTGCCCGGGATAGCGAGTAACTCCGATGGCTCAACGGCCCTGATGTCCAGATGCAACGGTCGATCATTGGCAATGGCATCTCCGATCCACTCGCCCGCCACCAGATCCACCAGCGACAGTTCCTGGCCTTCGCTGCTGGTGATGGAACGTCTCACACGTCCCCCAAGCACATGATAAACAAGTGTCTTTTTCTCCCCTGGACGGTAAATAAAGTCACCGGTCTGATAGGTTTTGGTGGTCGCGTGTTGAGACAAGACGCTCAGCTCCGACTCATCCACACCTTTGAACCATGGGCAGCCAACGAGGGCTGTTAAGTGCCTGTTCGGACCAATCTGTTTTGACATAACCGTTCTCACCTAAGCCTGGATGATTATTTCGACAATCATTTGTGCTTGTCAACTTGGTTCGGGCAGAGATGTTCCTCCAGTAACACATTGATGAGCCTCACCTTTGCTAGATTGGATCGTTACGTTATCCGATGAGGTATTCCGATGGTTGATACACACAATACAGCAACCGCAGACACAGCAGCTCTGAACCCACCTGCGGAGAAGACCAACCGACGCGCCTGGTGTATGCTCGCCATGCTAACCCTTGCGTACGTGTTTAACTTCGTTGATCGGCAAATACTGATTGTTCTGCAGGAGCCCATCAAAGCGGAAATGGGACTGAGTGATGTACAGCTTGGGTTGCTGAGCGGTTTCTCGTTTGCCCTGGTGTATGTCACTGCGGGCATCCCCATCGCCTACCTGGCTGACCGAACCAACCGCCGAAATATCATCACTGTCTCAATGACCATATGGAGTGCGATGACCGCGCTCTGTGGAATAGCAGGCAATTATTCTCAGCTGCTGTTGGCCCGCATCGGTGTGGGCATCGGTGAAGCCGGCGGCACCCCACCCGCGCATTCCATGATCAGCGATTGCTTTCCGCCGGAGACCCGGGCTACCGCCCTATCAATTTACTCATCCGGACTGCAATTGGGAGTTGTGCTCGGATTCGTGCTTGGCGGCACCATCAGCCAGCTGTACGGATGGCGTGTGGCCTTTATGTTGATCGGGCTTCCTGGCGTGTTGTTTGCCCTGGTCTTTTTACTCACGGTCCGGGAACCACGGCGCAATCCGCCGGGTAACAGCAGCAAAGACACGAATGCAGCGAGTTTTCGAGAGACCATCGGTTCATTGCTTGCCTGCCGAACCTTTATGCGCTGTGCTCTGGCCGCAGGCCTGACCGCGTTTGCCAGCTATGGCGCGGGCAATTTTGCTCCTTCGTTCCTTATGCGCAATCACGGTCTGTCCATTAGCGAAGTCGGCCTGCTGCTGGCGCTGTTTGGTGGCGGCAGCGGACTGCTCGGAACCTTCCTGGGCGGCTTTTTCGCCGACCGATTGGGTCGCCGGGACCGGCGCTGGTACCTGTGGTTGCCCGCCGGTTCACTGCTGCTCTCGTTACCCTTGTCATTGCCATACCTGATGGCCGAAAACCTGACCGTGGTCATTACCTTTATGGCCTTAACCACACTGATGGTGAACATGTACATCGGCCCAGTTTTCGCGGTCTCTCACTCGTTGGTGCCCCCCAATACGCGAGCCACCGCCTCGGCGGTACTCATGTTTATCGTCAACATGATCGGGATGGGGCTGGGGCCGGTCGCGGTAGGATTATGCAGTGACCTTTTGCAACCGATTGTCGGGCAAGACAGCCTGCGCTACGCCATGCTGGCTGTGATGGTTCTCGCTTCTCCGGCCGTACTGCTCTATCTGTTGAGCAGCCGGAGCTATGGTGATGACTATCGTTCTGGATAGATGTTCCCCAGGGAACAGTGACGGAGAGAGGAAAGGATTATATTGACTTCACCCTCACAGATTGTTGAACAGCCAAATAAATAAAAGCGATAAAGAGAGAGTGGTGTATGAAAGCATCGAATAAAACCCGAAACCATCGAATTAACCGCAATCCTCTGGTGCTGGCCATGGCCACAAGCAGTGTCTTAACCGGTACGCTTGCAATCGCCGATTCAGGAGCGGCCTCCGTCAGTGGCTTTATGCTGGAAGAAATTGTAGTGACTGCACAAAAGCGGTCCCAATCCCTGCAGGACGTGCCTATCTCAATCAACGCCGTGGGTGGCGAAAAACTGGACCAGGCCGGCATCGAAAATTTGGACGATCTGGCCAACTACGTTCCCAATTTTACCAAGTTTGAATCCGGCGTCGGCGCCATTATGAAAATCCGCGGAATCGGTTCCGGTGCCAATCCCGGTATTGAACGCTCCGTCGTATTGTATATGGACGACGTTTCCTATAGCCGGGCAACCCTCGCTAATATTCCCCTGCTGGACCTGGAACGCGTCGAAGTCCTTCGTGGCCCCCAGAATGTTCTCTTCGGAAAAAACAGTATTGCCGGAGCTCTGTCGCTGACATCCGCACGGCCTACGGAAGAGTTCGAGGCGAGCCTGACAGGTTCTTATGATGCTCGCTACGATGATAAAGAAATCACCGGCGTGGTCTCTGGAGCGATTGTTGATGGATTGCGTGCCCGCCTGGTAGTGCGAGGCCAGGAATCGAACGGCTATTTTGACAATCGTTACACCGGTAACGATGAACAGCGCCGTAACAGCCACACTGGACGTGTGACCCTGGCATGGGACGCCGGTCAACATACGGAGGTTCTCCTGAAGGTTGAACAAACTCGCGTTGATAATCGCGGCGAAGCGCGTGAACTTTCCCTGGGTTACCTGAACAATGGCTCCAATCCCAACGCGCCCTTTACGGGAATGGACTACTCACAGATCGCCCCGCTGTTCGAAACTCTCGCAGGCTACTCTCCAGGGGCACTGGGCCATGAGGATATTGACATGGATCGCACGCGCTATTCAAACCTCGATGAGAACCAGGTCATCGATTTACAAAACATCCAACTGACGATTAATACTAACTTCGAACATTTTGATCTGGCCGCCATTACCGGCTACGTCTCCTACGACGAACAACGCGCCGGCGACACGGACGGAAACGGGTTCTCTCTGTTTTACCAGAACATGCAAGAAGACTATCGCCAACTGAGTCAGGAAATTCGATTTAGCTCGAACAGTAGCGACAACTTTGAATGGATAGCAGGCGCCTATCTCCAGACCTCCGAACTCGAGTCTTACGACCAGGTCATTACGCCGGAGTTTAACCTGGCAAGAGCCGTTTTTGACACGGCAGGCCCTGGGCTCGGTGCGCCTCTGTCCAATAAAATCTTCAACACGGACTTTTCCACCCAGAGTGATATGGCTGCGATATTCGCCCAAGGCACCTGGGCACTTGATGATAATTTTCGCCTGACCATCGGCGCTCGCTATACCTATGAACAGAAGAAAGGCTCACGCCGCGTTGATACCCTGAATGCATTAACCGGCGCCGTGAATAACAGCGCAGTGGATTACTTGACGTCGATTACCGGCCCTTTTCCGGATCTAAGCAATGATATCGTCGCCAATATTGCCTACAGTCAGTTTGCCGGAGTGGATCTGGAGTCATTGGGCAGTTTCGCCACTGCCAATCCAGAGTTGGCGCCATCCATGGTGGCAGTTGCGACGGGCCTCAGCACCATTTACGGCGGCTCAGTGCCCACCTCTTTTGCTACCCACGATATTAACCCTGAGCGCAGAGAAAGAGCTTTTACACCCACGATTATCCTGGAATACGACCTGGACGCAGACCATATGATGTATGCATCGGTTTCCAGGGGTTTTAAAGCAGGTGGATTTGACGCTGAGGCATCGCGCGCCAGCAGCGAAGAGTTTGAAGACGAATCCGTCGATGCCTTTGAGCTGGGCCTAAAGAGTGTTTGGTTGAATGGTCGTGCGGAGAGCAATCTGGCGGTGTTTTATTCCCAGTATTCCGACCTGCAAAGCAGCGCGTTTAATGGCCGGAACTTTGTTGTTACCAACGTTGGAGAAGCAGTTACCCAGGGTCTGGAACTGGACGGTCGTTGGAGGCTGTTGGAATCCCTGACGCTGACCGGTTCTCTGGCATACACCGATTGGGAATTTACCCAATTCGAAAATGCCACTTGTAGCGCCTCGGTTAAGCTATCCGGCGCCGACACCTCGGCTGGTTGTGATCGCACCGGTGACCGGGATCGCTCTCTGTCAGCCGGCATTTCTCTTGAATATACCCATGAATTGGCAGAGGGACTGGAGCTCAGAGCAGCGCTGGACGCGAACTATCAAGACCAATATCTGAGCGATACCGCTGCCAGGGATAAACTGTCCGAGCAGGACGCCTATACCCTTTATAACCTGCGTATGGGACTGCAAGGTGAACGTTGGTCGATTGCACTGCTTGGTAAAAATCTGTTGGATGAGGAGATAATCACCTTTAGTGCCGAAGTCCCGTTTTCCTATGGGTTGACAGGTGCTCCGGCCTATAGCTCCTACTTGGCACCACCGCGTACTGTTGCTGTGCAGTTTAGCTATCGGATGTGATTCGGTTTCTGCCTTCGGTTGCTCCTTACTCGCAGGACATGATACTAACCCGTAGGGACGACTGAACTGGCTCACATTTGTCGGCTTTCTTAAGATAAATCGCCTTTTCTTCCTGAAAGAACTGAATACCGGCGCTGCCGGCTTCGGGTAATCCAAAGCCGGAATCCTTGTATCCACCGAAACACAGCTGCGGCTCTTTGTAGGCCGAGTGTATGTTGACGTGGGTCAGCCCGACTTCCGAGTGCTCAGTAAAATGCAGGGCCTTATCAATGTCCCTGGTAAAGATGGAGGAGGACAATCCGTAGGGAACATCGTTAGCCAACTGTAGTGCAGCTTCGTAGTCTTCGACTCTCATAATGGCCAGTATAGGGCCAAATATCTCTTCTTTGGCGATATCCATTGAAACGTCAACACAGTCAAAAACGGTGGGTTCCACAAAACATCCTTCTGACAGCTCCCCTTCCATCACCTGAGAGCCTCCCAGTCGCAGCTTCGCGCCCTGGTGTTTTGCCGTATGGATGTGTTGCAGAATCTGACGTTGTTGCTGTTTTCCACAGACAGGCCCCATAGAACTCTCTGTGTCGTTTCCATTACCCAACACCAACTCCTTGGCCCGGGCAATGACTTTGTCGACGAGGATATCGGCAACGCTGTTCTCTACGATCAGTCGACTGGTGGCTGTGCACCATTGCCCCGCACAGGAGAAGGCACCGATCACCGCCGCCTCTGCCGCTGCGTCCACGTCAGCGTCCGCCAGAACAACGAGTGGGTTTTTCCCACCCATTTCCAACTGTGTACGCGTAAACGTATCTGCCGCAGTCACCGCAATCTGGCGACCCACCTCGGTTGACCCCGTAAAGGTGACGGCTTTGATTTTTGGATGCGCCACAAGCCCGGAAGACAGTTCTGCACCTGATCCCGTGACGAATTGCAAAACACCCGATGGTAACCCCGCCTCCTGAAACAGGCGTGTAACGATTTCTCCAACAGCCGGAGTTTGGCCGGCGGGTTTTAGAATCGCCGTGTTTCCGGCCATCAATGCAGGCACCAGTTTTCTCAGCGGAACGTTGAAGGGAAAGTTCCAGGGAATAATGGCAGAGACAACGCCTAAAGGTTCCTTGCGGCTGTGGCCCAGTATTCCGCCTTTGAAGCTCTCTCCCGCCGTGCCAAATTGCCGTTGCCCTTCTCCAACCTGATATTCCAGTTCCAGTAGGGCGCTATCGATTTCAACCAGGGATTCGCTGATTAGTTTGCCGTTTTCCCGCGTGATGGTAACAGCAATCTGATCACGGTGCTCACGGATCAATTCACACATCCGACGCATGATGGTGGACTTCTCTGACAAAGCAACTGACTTCCAACTTGCAAAAGCGTTGGAAGCGCTCTCCACGGCCCTGGCTGTGTCTTTGTCGGTAGACTTTGGATACCGGTGCAGAACCTCGCTCCACACAGCCGGGTTTCTGACTTCAAAGGTACGGGAGCTTTCGGAGCTGCACCATTGGCCGTCAATAAAGTTTTTGCAATAAAAATCAAAAGAAGACATATAACCACTCTATGCTAAGCAAGCCGGATATGGGTATGAAAAGGCTCGACCTCTACGCCGAGCCCTTGTTCGGGAGATTAGATCAGACCTTCGAAGTTGCCGGAGCGCAATGCATTCCACATCTCGATGCCCGGAGGCCATACATTGGAATCGGGATCAATAACACAGTGAATGACGGACACCCTGTTTACGGCGATAGAACGCTCCAACGCCGGACGAATCTCTGCCGCCGTGGTTACGAATTCGCCGTGACCACCCATGGCTTCGCAGACCTTGTCATAGCGTATTTCCGGTGCATTGAAGACGCCAAACCAAGGCGCCTCTCGACCCCAGGTACGCTTTTGAGCAGTTTTCTCCATCCCCCAGGCGCCGTCGACCATCACCAGAATGACTACCGGCAGGTCTTCACGTACGGCCGTCTCCAGCTCCTGGATGTTAAAACCAAAGGCGCTGTCCCCAGTAACGCAATAAACAGGACGCTCCGGAGCTGCCAATTTGGCACCCATGGCGTGAGGCAGACCTGCACCCAGATGGCCATAGTTTGGCGTGCCCATAGCGATGGCACCTTCCTTAACCTGGTGACAGGAAACAGACCACCAGGACGTATTGCCGCCGTCCACTACGGCAATGGCATCGTTGCCATAGAAGCGATTACATTCAGCGTAAACTGTACCGACGCACAGGGGATCCTGATACTGGGCGATATGCGCATCAAGATTGTCGCGGGCTTGTGCCTGATACCCCTTAAACTCATCCATTCGGGGATGTTTCTCGCGCTTCGCAGTCAAACCCTTAACCGCTTCTATCAACTGCGCCAGTACCGCTTTTGCGTCACCCACAAGACCAATGTCGGCCGGCCTGTTGAGGCCAATATTGGCGGGTTCACTGTCAATCTGAATCATTTTGGTTTTAGCGGAGTCACTCCAGGCAGGCTCGCGACCGAACGCACTCAACTCGCCGAGACGGCTACCAATAACCAGGACAACATCGGACTCCAGACGACATACCATGCCACCCAGATTGCCTGCATTCAGAGCAAGCTCATGGCCACAGGGGAAAGCGGACATTCCGTGGCCGGTTTTCAATACCGGCATGCTCAGATACTCAACCAACTCGCTCAATTCAGCCTGGGCAAAGGCTCTTACGCAGCCATTGCCCGCGTAGGCCATTGCCAGGTTGGCATCAACCAACATTTTTGCCGCCTGTTGAATGGCTTCGTCATTGGCTTTCTGCTTGAGTTGGGCACTAAAGCGATAAGCCTGCGGTGCTTGGATTTCAACTGCATCAGGGTCGCCCAGTCCGTCTAACACATCCTGCGGAATCAATAGGTGGGCAACACCCGGGCAACCGGTGGTCGCCATACGAAATGCGTGACGAACCATATCCGGGATTCGATGCCAATGATCGACTTTGCCGCTCCACTTCACCGCGGCTTTGAACGTTCCGTGTTGATCACCCACCTGCATGGCGGCCTGCTGCGGATAGGAATCCCCGATCTCACTGCGACGGGTCGTGGTAATGGCGACCAGCGGACTGCCCTCTGCCTGAGTACACAGGAGCCCGGAAATCAGATTGGCCGCACCGGGACCGGCACAAGCCATTACAACGGCGGGCTCACCGGACACACGGGCATAGCCATCGCACAGATGAGCGGCGGCGGCTTCGTGTCGAGGCACGAGCAGACGAATACCCAGTTCTTCCTGCAGGCGCTCCAGCGGCTCTAACATGGACATGTAGGTACCGTCGGTAATGGCGTGAATGTGTTTTACTTTTTCCTGTTGCAGACAACGTAACAGTAGCTCGCCGCCTTTAATCTTATCGCTCACTGTATATTCCTCGGTTATTTTAGATTGGCACGCGCACGTGAGATCTCGTAGATGGCACTCCAGTCTTTGTCCTGCATGCCTTTTTGCAATGCTTCTTCCATTTTGTTTTTGATGATTTCACCAATATCGAAGCTGGTTCCAAGGGATTTTGCGGCATTAAGCATCAGGCTTATGTCCTTCAAACCACCTGTCATCCGGAACCCGCCGTCGTCGAAGTCTCTGTCTTTGACTTTGTTGGCGTACATCTGCAGCACTGGGAACCCGAACATGATCTGGTAGAATCCAGCCACCTTGTTGATGTCCAGGCCGGCTTTGTCTGCGCAGGTATAGACTTCACTCATTAATTCAATGCAGGAGATAACGCTGTAGTTCAAGCAGAGTTTTAGTGTGGAGGCATGGCTGGGAATATCGCCCATCACATCGACCATGCTGGTAAAGGCTTCGACAACCGGCTTGGCGATGTCGATACCTTCTGAGTCGCCCGCCATCAACGCAATAAGGGAACCCTCTGCTGCTGCATCCGGCCGTCCGAGTACCGGACACACCACAAAGCGCGAACCATGCTCTTGGTGAATCACCAGTAATTCATCCGCAAATGTAGGTGAAATCGTGGTTACGCAGACATGGATCGCTCCCCGCTTCAGGCCCGCCAATATGCCTTCATCGGCCAGTAGGTTATCCAACAGGGATTTATCGTCCATCAAACTGGTTACCACCACATCGGCACCATCCACTGCCTGCATGGGTGTCTGAGCGGTGGCAGCGCCTTTATCCGCCAATGGCTGCATTTTTGAAGCGGTCCGGTTCCAAACCGTGAGATCAAAATCGCCCTCAAGAATATTGGTCGCCATGCCTGCGCCCATATTGCCTAGTCCAATAAATGCTACTTTCATATCTTTGTCCTCAAGTTGGTAGGGAAACGATACCTGTTGCCCTGCCCGCTGTGATTTCCTGTAACCGACAATGTATTGCCGGAACGTGCATCCGCGCTGTTGTACACGGCGGTCAATCCTGTCCCTTTTGGTAAACCGGCCGTCCTCCAACAACGGTCATTTCAACACCGATATTCGGGATTTCGTCGATATCAACGGATAGATAGTCCCGATCCAGCACCACAAAATCCGCCTGAAAACCGGGCCTGATCTGGCCCAGTGAGTTGGCTCTGTTTACCAGCAACGCGTTTGATCGGGTGTGTGCAATAAGCGCCTCTTCCCGTGACAGACGTTGATCTTCACGGAGAATCTGTCTGCCATTAATGGCCCGGCCGGATACGGCCCAGTAAAGAGTACGCATCGGCTCAATCTGCGACGCTTTGGTGCCGTCCGTACCCAATCCCCAGGCTACGCCACTGTCTTGAATATCACGCAATGGCGGTACTATCGATACCTCATTTTCTGCAGCGGCCATCATCGACATACTTCGTATCTGTAAGCTGATACCCAACGACTGAATACGACTGAGTAACTTCCGGTTCACACCCTCAGCGTGGGTAAACGTGATCTGATTTGGGTAGATCGTGTAGTGCTTTGAGAGCTTCTCTAGGATGTCCAGATAGGCACCAAGCGTGCTTTCATGGACGGCGTGAATCTGTGCCGCCAGGCCGCGCTGCAACAGCGCCTGAAGCAGTTTTGTGACTTCCTCGCGGTGATGAGACGAGATGCTTTTATGCAAATCCTGTGAATCCGCAGAGTCATGCATTGGCACATAGAGCACTTCACCGATAGCAACATTGTCGTAAAAGTCGCTGCCAGTTAGCAGAGGGGGAAGAGTCTCCACAATATCGATTGACGCGGAAGTGCTTTCCACGTCATTGAAAAGTCCGATAATGAATTTACTTAACCAGTCCGGCAGCGACCGCAGCTGAAGTACCCGACTGATGGCCGCGGAATCCAACGTACTCAAAGCAACGGTTCGGAAAACTCGAACTGTGAGATCGTCTCTGCTATGGAGTTCTTCGACAACATCAATAGCCTGCTGCGTGGCCAAGGCGCCGGCAGGGTCGTAAATCGCGGTCAGCCCCAGGGAGTTATAGTGACGCTGCGCAGACCGCACCCCCGCCAGCGCTGCGTCCTCGGACACGGCAGGCAGAATCGTACTGACCTGCAGAACCATACCCATTTTTCCGTTTATTCTGGATGTGGCCGTGCCATTTTCGTCCCTCTCCACTAGCTGTGACAGTGGTGGTCCAAACAAAGCGTCCACGGTTGCATTTGAGGGTACCCGCTCATCTTCGTGAGTTGCTTGAACTCTTACGCCGACACGCTTGAGAAAGGCGGAGTTTACAAAAGCATGCGAGTACTGAGCTTGAATAAACGCTGGACGGTCTGCGGCAATCCCGTCCAGTTCCTCGCGGGTGAAACCTCTCGGGTCATCCGCAAATTGGGTTTCATTCCAACCACCCAGCACCAGCAGCCATTCTCCGTTGCTCAGGCGGTTTGCGTGCCGCCGCAAGCGCCTTAGGGCCTCCTTTCTGGTATCAACGCCGTCCAGCCGTAATGCATTTCCCCAGTGACTGGCGCCGCGAATGAAGTGATTGTGATTGTCAATCAGACCCGGGATAACCGTTTTGCCTTTTAGGTCCACAATCGTCGATTTGTCATCAGCCAGAGCCGTTATCCGTTCTGAATCGCCTACGGCAACAAAACGATCTCCCTCAATCGCGAAACCCGTTACCATTGAAAACTGGTCGTCAACAGTGATGACGTTGCCGTTTGTATAAATGACTTCAGGCCCCGCCAGTACAACCGATATGCTTAAACGCAGACAGCCGATTATCGCGAGAGAAATGCCAAGTCGTTTTGTAATAATCATAAGCTTTTCAGAACCCCTTACTGTTATATCGATTTAATAAAGTTCCCTAAGCGTCTTAATTTCAGACCGCTATAAAAGGTATCCTATACTTGGAATATTTGACGCAACAACCGGATATCCAACAGATGTCGTCTGCTGCCAAGCATATGTCAGCCGATGCGAACTCTTGGGCACCTGGATTGGCTTAGAGTAGATCGTGCAGTAGTTCTTGATTGAGAAACCTGACAACGACAATAAGCCACTCTTTAGGAGAGCACAGGAATGATAAATACGTCTCGAAAGCCACTTTTCGCCGCTCTGTCGGCGTGTGTAGCCTTCAGCCCTGCGGTTTGCGCTCAAACCGGAGCAGAAGCCATCGATGAATTTCAACTTGAGGAAATAGTGGTGACTGCAGAACGGCGTTCTCAGTCATTGCAGGAGATTCCCTTGGCGGTCTCCGCTATTTCAGGGGATACGGTTGAAAAATCATTGGTGACGCGAACGGAGGACCTGTCTGCGGCCGCTCCCGGGCTGCAAATCAGCAGAGGCAGACTCGGCGAGCAAAAGCTGGTGATTCGCGGAGTCGGCGGCTCTGTGCGTGACAACATCGCCGCCAGTCCCAAAGTGGCTTTCTTTGTGGACGATGTCTACATCGCTCGCGGTGCGGCGATGGACATGGCCTTCTTCGATCTCGACCGGGTAGAAGTGCTGCGTGGACCACAGGGTACCTTGTACGGAAAGAATGCGATCGCAGGAGCGGTCAATGTTCACAGTAAGGCGCCAGGCGACACATTTGAGTCAAAGATATCGGTCAACATAGGCAATTACAATCAGCGTCAGACCCGTTTTATGGTAGGCGGACCCGTCTCTGACAAATTCTATGCAAAGGTTTTAGCAGGCAGCAACGAGCGAGATGGCTTCACTGATAACCTCACCACCGACGAAGAGCTGAGTCTGGAAGAAAGCTACTTTGGCCGCGCCACCCTGGTATATGAAGGAGACGCATGGGATCTTCGCGCGACCTTCGACTATGAAAACAACCCATCCAATCCGGGTACGGCCATGCACATCGTCGGCTCCAGCGGTTACGACATTTTGAACTTGGGTGGTGCCCTGGGAACAATTACCTATTCCCCTGATGATCGCTATGACGTCACTTTGGATGAAGACGGTGAAGGCTCACAGACCTCGCAGGGATTTTCCTTCAAGGCAACACATAGCGGCGAAAACATCGTCTTTGACAGCATCACCGGTTATCGAGACGTCAAGAACTCCTTCGCCCGTGACATTGACAATTCACCCAGCGCCAAGGAATTTGATATTCGCCCTATAGTGGATCCTACTTGGCATCCCGGTCTGCTTGGTCCTGACTACACACCTTTTCCATCGACGGTGTCAGTGATCAACATGGCGGCGGATGACTCCTGGTCGGTGAGCCAGGAATTTCGGATCTCTTCGGTCGACGATGGCGGCTTTTCCTTGGGAGGCAGTCTTTTCTGGACGGCCGGCCTCTATCTTTTCCACGATGAAGGGGAACGTATTGAGGACTTTCACATTGATATGCCGGGCGTTGGCGTAGCCGTCAGACAGAAACAGACCATGGAGCTCGAAGGGGACACTCTCGCCCTATACGGGCAAGGCACTTACACCGTTACCGACGACTTCGACATTGTCGTTGGGCTGCGTTATAGCTATGAAAAAAAAGAAGCGGTACACGGCGCCTCTGATGTCTTTCCTACGCTGGTTCAAGAACCCTTCAGTGATGCTGAGATCGAAGAGAGCTGGACTCAGATCACCCCCAAGATCACGGCAACCTATCAGATCTCTCAAGATACGATGCTCTACGCGACCTACTCGAAAGGCTCTCTGGGAGGTGGGTTCAACTTTGGCCCTGAGTCCGCACTGATTGCCGCCACCGAGAGCTTTGACCAGGAAGAAGCCCATAACTTTGAAATCGGCATCAAGGGTTCGGCGTTTAACAGCCGTTTTCAATATTCGGCTACCGCGTTCTATATTGATTATCAGGATTTGCAGGTACAGGGAATTAGTTCAACAGGTGCAACAACGACAGAGAATGCCGCCACCGCCACCAGTCAGGGCATTGAATTTGAAGCCACGGCATTGGTTGCTGATGGTCTGACACTGTCGGCCAACTATGCCTATGTCGATGCAGAATTTAACGAGTACTGTGAAGGTGCTGTAGACGAAACCCTCAAAGGGACCGCCTGTACCGATGCCGGTGGCATGGATCACTCGGGTAATCGGCTGGAATATTCTTCCCAGGACGTGTTTAACTTTTCAGCAGAGTATGTGATGCCGGTCAGCGATAAAGGAGAACTCGTCTTCAGTACCAGCTATACCTATAACAGTGAGCAGTTTTTTGATCCGTTGAATAATGCCGGGCAAGGCAGCTTCGATATAATCAATGCGCATGTCGCCTATGAATCGGCCGATGGGCACTGGTTTCTGTCTCTGTGGGGAAAGAATTTGAATGGCCAAGAATATAACAGAGATTTTATCGGTTTCGGGCAAACCTCCGATGGTGCAGCCTATGTTCAGGGGGCTCCTCGCACCTATGGCGCCACCGTGACCTGGACCTATTGATATCGCCACGTCATGTCATCTGCGCCGCTTTATGCCCCCCATAAAGCGGCGTTTTTCTTTAATCTCCCTTTAGGAACTCTTCCCGATAGTTAATCGGGGTTTTTCCCGTCCACCGTTTAAAAGCCCGATAAAATGAGCTCAAGTCTCTGTAGCCGAGTTGATAGGCAATTTCAGCGATAGCAAGATCTGTGTTTTCTATTTCCGAAATGGTGTATTCCTTGCGAGCCTCGTCAGCTAGTTTTTTAAAGGTGGTTCCCTCATCCGCCAAATGACGCTGCACGGTTCTCGGTGTGAGGTTCAACGATTCGGAAATATCCTTTAGCTCGACGTTTTCCGCCGGAAGTGACTCGAAAATCAACCTTTTGACTTTATTCAGTATGCCCTTCTCAGTGAGTTCGTGTAGTTGTTTGGTGGCTTGTTGTTCGTGGATTTTATGTATAGAGGGGTCGGCGCTTATTAATTGGTAGTCAAGATAGACTCTTGGGAAAAGGAAGTAGTTTTCCGGCTGACCAAACTTCAGTTCACAATGAAAATACTCCGTATAAGCTGAGGTATCTTGTGGTTTGTCATGGCGAAACCCAACCTCGATCAAAGGCATCTCGCCGCCAATATTGGCATTGATCATACGATAGAAGAAAGCCTGCCAGAAATCGGAATGTTGCCTGTTAGAATTCTTGCCACCAGAAAAATCAATGGTGACATTGGCAAGATTGTCGCTTTCTTTGATTCGAAGATGCCCTACATCCGACAGGATTTTCATGTATCGTTTAAGGCTCTCCAGCATCTCACGCAGATTCCTGCTGGACATCGCCAGGTATCCGGCCGTATTCAGTGGCAAAACGTTTGGAACATCCCTTGCCAGATGCAGTGAAAAGTTCGGGTCTCCGCTCAACTCTGCTGCTATCTCCCACATTCTCATGAGTTTGTCGTGGGGGATTCGGTATAAGGGATCATCAAACTGTTGGATATCAATCTCAGAGCGCTTGAATATCAGATCGGTATCCAAACCAGAGCCTTCATAGAGGCGATACAAGAACCGCGTTACGGTAGCGGTCGATCTGGGTGTGATCTCTGATTCCTTGCTACTCCATACCATTACTGACCACCGGGGTGAAATTGATCTGATATCATGAATCCTAGCATCGAATCCATGATGTTTTAACAATAGGAAGGGTGACTAATCGGAATATGCCTAAACACCGCAGCAGGCTAAGGTCTGTTTTCTTATAGTTGATCAGCCTTAAAACGAACATTCTAATAACTGGGCTCTTCACTCCCCTTGTGAAAGGTCGTCAGCTGTTGGCGTAGAATGACCTGCCTCGCCTCGTCCAGGGGGAAATTCCACATGATTCTGACAATAACGAGGTAGAGAAAGCCAGGCAAGAGTACAATCAACCAACGCATGGCATCTAGAACCTCCACTGGATTATTCGCCTCGGGCGAGGCATCAAAGCCAATCATGCTCAGCATTGGATAACTTAAACCAACGGATAGTGCGGCGGCCACTTTGCTGCTGGTCTGTAATAGCGACATGTAGAGTCCGGTCCGCTGTTTACCGCTTTTAACGGCGTCATAATCGGTAACATCCGCCATAATTGCCGCCGGAATGTAAGTGCCCACCGCTTGATTGGCGCCGAGGAATAACAGAGCGATACTGGCGATGACAACATTGTTTTGAGGTAGCAACAAGAACGACAGACTGGCGATCAGGTAATACAGGAGCGCTACGCACAATGTTCTGTGTTTGCCGATCTTATGGCTGAGTTTCATAAACACAGGAAGAAAGATTAGTGCGGAACAATACCAGGGAAGCAAAGCAAAGGAGGACCAGGCTCCTAACAGTAGAACATCGCTGACAAAAAACAAGAACATCCCCGCAATGCTCCCGGTTGCGATTCCCAGCAGCAGATTCGCTACGAGCAACCTTCGCAGAGGCGCATTGCTGAAAATAACCTGAAAGGGTTTACCGCTGACCGGCGACTTGACGCTCCTTTGAATAGCGGGTTCTGGAGCTGCCCACAGCGCCAGCACGACCGTTAGCGGTAAAAAGACAATGAGAGCCTTGGCAATCAGCGCCAGACGGTCAGATTCTGTAAATCCGGCTGAATGATCCGCAATGGCGACCGTCACCATCAGCCCTATGCCGCCCACTAACCCGGCTCCTTGCTTGAATGCGGATATTCTGGAGCGCTCGTGATAGTCACTTGACAACTCGGCCGCCCAGGAGATGTGGGATACTGAAGCCATTGTCCAGCCGATATAAAGCACAATCATCCAAAGGGCAAAGTAGGCCCCCGACACGGGCAGGTCCGGCACGAATACGTAATAGGTGCATAGAATCATCAAAGGCACAGATGCCACGAGCCAGGGCCTGCGACGCCCCCAGCGAGTTTGCCAGCGGTCCGACAGAAGACCAAACGCAGGGTCCGTCACCACATCCCACAGCTTAGTCAATCCGAAGATAAGCCCGACAACACTGAGCCCCAGTCCCATCGTACCCGCATAAAACGGAGGGATAAACACCACAACAACCATAAGAAAAGCGGCCAGAGGAGCCTCAGGTGATACGAAGGCCGCAAGTCTGGAGTTGCTGAGATGTAAGTTACTATTTATCATTTTCACTTCTACATTGATTGTGGTACGCGGTGTCATCGGTTGGAGAGCCAGCCTCAGGGTTGATAGAGTACTACAGCCTCTTGAAAGGCCTTTCTTGTAGATGCACGATCAAACCAGGAGGCCAGATTTGGGCATTGATCAAAAGCGTAGGCCATTGAGTTCATTCGGTAAATATTGACGACCCAGGAGATGTCTGCAAGCCCGTATTCATCTCCAGATAACCAGTGACTTTGCGTCAATACCTTGTCGAGGCGAGTCAATACAGCGTCAACTTCCGTAACAGCCGCGCTTACCCTCAGCGACCAGGCTTCGCTGTTTTCGTGAAAATCCTGCATAAACTGAACGACTTCCTGATTGTTGCGATACCTCTCGAAGAAGCGAACATCCTCCTCACTGGAGGTGATTATTTTTCGGAAAAATCTGTCGAAAGTAATGACCTTGATAGACGTTTGAGCTGTTCCCGAGAAGTGTATGATGGCCTCCATCGCTGTGCGTTTGGCGTCATCATCGGGTATCAGCGACGGCTGTGGAAATTTCTCTTCGAGGTAATACAGAATATCGTTCGATTCGACAACCACCTCTCCATCATAGACCAGGGTTGGCACCACTCCCTTTGGATTGATGGCTTGATATTCGGTCGTGATATGTTCATTTTTGGATAGGTCCAAATGATGGCTGGCCCAGCTCAGACCTTTTTCTGCCAGTGCCAACCGCACGCGCTGAGAACAGTTGGAGAAGGTGTAATGGAAAAGGTGCAGGCCTTTCAAACTTTTGGCCATTGTACTCTTACTGTTAAAAATTGGCATATCAACTCACTTTGTGGCGAGGGTAATCTGAAATTTATTATAGGGTGAGGACTCGCTCTGAATGTATGCCCCGACCCGCCAAAGATATGACTTCAGGTGCAAAAGCAGGTTGTCGTCTACGGCCAATCATATGGCAGTCAACGCGAAGCTGAGCCACGCCATTTCGAGATAGGATATAGACCATGCCAGGATTTGGAGAAGCAGGAGATATCCTCATGTCATTACAGAATTTTGTTCCCACACCTCAGTTCTCGGATTACCAAGAGATCTTTAAAGAAAACTATAAACTAAGTCGAAGTGACGACGGTGTTATTTTGGCAGAGGCTCACACGCTCGATGGCCCCATTCAACTGAGTGTTGAAAACCATCGATCCGTCGGTCAGCTCTTTAAGACGATAGGCGCTGATCCAGATAACGAGGTTATGATCTTTACCGGGACAGGACCGCACTTTATGCTGAGCATCGACCCGGACGGCTTTGCCCTGGAAGCCGAAGACCTCGAATATTGGGCCTATGAATACGCCTACAAGGATGGACGAATCAATGTGGCGTCACTCATCAATGACTTGGAAATCCCGACCATCGGCGCCATGAATGGCCCCGGCTTTCACTCCGAGCTTTGCCTGATGTGCGACATCACGATTTGCACCGAAGATACGGTTATTTTCGACCCACACTTTGCCGGTCTCGGTTCCGTTCCCGGAGACGGTATTCACAGTTGCTTACAAGAGCTGTTGGGCGTAAAACGCGCGGCCTATGCGCTACTGACGGGGCATACGATTGATGCACAAAAAGCCCTGGAGCTGGGACTGGTCAATGAAGTGGTGCCCCGAGACCAACTGATCCCTCGGGCGAAGGAGCTGGCTGACGATATGATGTTGCAGAGTAGAACAACCCGCCGTTTAACGACACAGATTGTACGCCGCCCGTGGAAAAAACGCATCGTGGATGATCTTGATGGGGGCTTCGGTATTCAGATGTTCTCCCATCTGACCAAACGCGACACCATGCATGTAGATGTTGAGGAATCGGCCAAGAACAAGAAATACTTTGAAAGGTTGTTTGAAATTCGGGACAAAGCCGGCGATTGACGACACGTTCTGTTTGGACGGTAGAAGTTGGATACGTAGGCTCCTCAGGAACCTACGTATTGCCCCTTTGGGTTACAGACTATAACGAACAGAAACACCCCAGGTTCTGGGGTCATTGACCCAGCGGCGATAACTGTTGGAAGACAAGCCTCCGTCCGCAGTTGCAAACAGGTTGGCGATCAGGTTACTGGTGTGCCCAGTTGCATAGTAATCGTCAGTGATGTTTTTGCCCCAAAAGCTCACATCCCAGTTTTCATTGCGCCAGCCAATGCGAGCGTTCAGCAGTTCGTAGCGGGTATCCTTCGATGCCGCCGCGCGGGTTGGGTCTGAAAGGTGCTCGGTTTTAAATGCTAGATTGGCATGGGCGTAAACTTCACCACTGTTGAGCGGATAAACATAGTCTGCCGCCACCGAACCACTCCAGTTAGGCGCGTATTCCATACGCTCACCATCCAGAACACATTCGCCATTGGCGTTGACAGACTCTCCGGAATTGGCTGCACAGTTAGCGCCGCTAAAGTCTTTATAACGGGCATCCAGATACTCCACTTTTAGACTCAACGTCAGGTTTTCCGTCGCCAGATAGGTCGCGTCGATATCAACGCCCTGTGTAATCTGCTTACCTGCGTTAATCACGCCGAAGACAACCGTGGTTGGATTGAAGGTGGTGGCCTGGAACTCTTTATACTGCGTATAAAAGTAAGCGAGGTTCAAACGTGCGCGACCTTCGAGCAAGTCCATCTTGGCGCCGACCTCGTAGTTAACCGTCTCCTCGCTGTCGTATTCCCGCTGATCAAGGGATTCGGCACCAAAGGAACCGTTAAAACCCCCGGATTTGGAGCCACTGGCCACGGTCGCATACAGCATCTGCTCACCGATAAAGTGATTGATGCTGATCATCCCGGTGACATCGCTGTCACTGCGATCATCTTCCAGATCCAAGGCCCTATTCAAGGCTACCTGGCCACTGATTAGCGGGATAAATGTGCCGCCGGTGTAGCTGCCATTAAAGACGTTGCCGTATCGAAACGCAGTACCGTCGGCGTCAAAGCTGTCCGTGAAAACGCTGAACTCTTTCTCTTCCTGTCCGAAGCGAATACCACCCGTTATCGAGGTTTTCTCGCTAAGATTCCAAGTGATCTGTCCAAACGCCGCCAGGGATTCCGAACGAAAAGCCTGGTGCCAAAGAAAGCCGTCACCACCGGAAAGTAATGGCAGCACAGAAAGCGGGCCTAGTGTCACGGGGCTGGGCACGCCGGGCAAACCAATGCTGGTGGTTGAGAACAGATTATCTCGAGAACCACCTTCCAGATCGCTTTTGAAATAGAACATCCCGGCAAGCCAATCGATGGTTTCACCGCCGGGCGAGGCAATGCGCAACTCCTGGCTGATGCTCTCTTCGTTGAAAGACGGACGCGATGTTGAGGTGTCCAGCGGTGTACCGTCGTTGTCCGTAAGCGTACTGTCCTGCTCCCATTCCTGATAGGCGCTGATGGCTGTCAGGGTGTAGCCACTGTCAAACTCATACTCCGCCTGAAAGGACGCCCCCTGAACTTCTACCCGGCCGCCCGCCGCTTGAGAGTGGGCCACTTTGCGATCGGTCTCGTCACCTTGCGGCGCGGCTAAACCCAGGCTGCCGATAACATTGCCAACATAGCCCGCAAATACGCTGTTGGGCTGAATAAAGTCTTCTGCCTGGGATTGATTGGCATCATTGAGAGAATAATAGGCAATACTACGTGTGGTCAGTTGTTCACTGGGGTCCCAGAACAATTGAGCCCGATAAGACTGCTTGTCGACCTGGTTGTATTCTTGCCCGGTTAATTCGTCTTCCATCAGGCCATCGCGACGATTACTGCGCGCAGAAAAGCGGTAACCAATATCCTCACCAATAACACCCCCAAGGGAGACCTGGCTATCCTGTAAACCTTCGCTGCCGAAGCTATGCTCCATCGCCAGTTCAAATTCGTCAGGACGACCTTTCGTGTGCACAGAAATTACGCCGGAGTTTGTGTTTTTTCCGTAGAGAGTTCCCTGTGGGCCCAGCAACACTTCAATGCGATCAATATCAACCAGATCTGACAATCCAAAAACGCTGCGAGGCATAAACACACCATCTACAAATACCCCAACGGACGGTTCCAGGGTTGGATCGGCCGCACCGGTACCGGCACCACGAATGGAGATGCTGGACTGTGCCGGAGAATTGCTGGAAAAAATATTCAGCGCGGGCACCGCATGTTTCACGTCTTCGACGCTATTGATGCCGGCATTTCTCAAGGCATCTTCCGACAACGCGGAAACACTCATCGGTATATCCTGAACCGATTGGGCTCTTTTTTGTGCGGTAACTACAATTTCTTCCAGTTGAAAGGATTCCGCTGAGGCCAGCTGGGAAGCTGCCAATACAGCAAGGCTGATCAGTTTCATATTTTTGGGCATAACAAAACTCCTCTGTTATCGCTAAACGATAACCGACTCTCTCTTTTTATATGTTTTTACTGTAGCCGCTTTTTAACAGACGCGGCGTCGTGTGAATGACGGTGACTGTCAGTCAGGGGTTACAATCACTGAACTCATTGGGTCTCTCCGAAAGTTGTTATTTTTTAGGGGTTTATCAGGGAACACCCTTATACTCTAATAACTGGAGCCCTTCGTGTTGACAAATTGCGCAACGGCGCAAAATTTGGCCGGAATCACCGCCAATCACTGGGGGGACGTTGAGTTTTGGCCTTAATAAACCTGGAAAACACAGAAGTTTCCGCAAAGTGCAGGCGCTCAGCGATGGCGGTGACAGACAGGCTGGAGTGTTCCAGATACAAGGTGGCCAGCTCAAGGCGGATAGCGTCGAGCAGTTTTTGGTAGCTGGAGCCCTCTTTCTTCAGCTGGTGCTGAAGGGTTCGAACCGGAGTATCAAAATAGGCCGCAACGTCTTCGATCTGACAACGGCCTTGGCTGATCAAGTGACGAATGGCGCGATCAACGCGAACAGCGACGGGAATTTCGGCTTTGTATTCCTGCTGTGCATTTTTGAGGCACTTCTGACGTAGCGGCCAGTCCTCCGGAATCGGCGTATTGCATTCTTCATGGGTCAGAAATATCGCGTTGCGATCCTGATTAAAATAGACACTGGAGCCGAACACCTTTTCCAGCGGCGCGGTATCGGGCGGCGCTTTATGCATAAACTGGGCATACCTGGGGCGCCAGTCCTGTCCCAGCAAATCACGGATCTCTTTACAGGTGACCGCCAGACCGTATTCCAAAAGAAACACATCCTCAAAGGTGGGAGAAAAGTCCTCTACCAGGCTCCAGCGGATGTCGTAACAGTGATAGAAGCCCCCCTCTTCTTCCACATTGAACGCTGAGATAACTTGTGTGTGACACTCGAGGTAGTCCTGAATCACAGCGAAGGCTTCGAACAGTGTGCGAGCCTCGGCCATTCGCTGCCAGTGTAACTGCAGTACGTCCCAACCCTGTTGCTCTGCCAACAGCAAGGAAAAGAACCGGTTACCCGTACGAACTGTCGCTTCGTGAAAAAGTTTGATGTAGGTAAGGCTGTCGACGTATAACGTCTCGTTGTAAAGCGCCTCCATAGGCAGCCCGGCATCCGCAGCCACTATGCGAGGATCGAGGCCATGGTTTTCCAGCAATCGCTTTATGCCTCTCAAAGAGCTGCTGGGGATGTAAACCAACATACCAATTCTCTACCGCCGCGCCGGCCCATGGGGTGTGATAATATACGCCTCCTTGGATTTATTGTGCCACCACTTTTGAGAACTGTATGAGCAAGAAACTGGAGATAACAGCGTTACCGGACTTTCCGATGGTTGAACCTGGAGACGATCTCCCGGTGATGATCCAGGCCTCCCTGGATGCCGCCGGATTAACGCTGGAGACCGGCGACTGCCTTGTTATCGCCCAAAAGGTGATCTCCAAATCAGAAGATCGATACGCCTACTTTAAGGACATTGTCCCCTCGGAAGAGGCCAAAGCACTGGCGGAAAAAGCCCACAAGGATCCTCGGTTGGCGCAATTGATTCTCGATGAATCCAAAGAGGTGATCAAGCATCGTCCCGGTGCAGTGATTGTCGAACACCGCCTCGGCTATGTTCACGCCAACGCCGGTATCGATCAATCCAATATCGCCAATGATCCCAACAACCACCGCGTACTGTTACTCCCCATCGACCCGGACGCCAGCGCTGAAGCACTGCGACAGGCACTGCAAACGGCCACCAACACTGACCACTTGAATATCGTGATCAGTGACAGCGCCGGCCGCGCCTGGCGCAACGGTATCATTGGCTTTGCCATCGGCACGGCCGGTTTTACGCCGGTAGTTGATGAAGTCGGCAAAAAGGACTTGTTTGGCCGTTCACTGGAAGTCACACAGATCGCTGTGGCTGACGAATTGGCCGCAGCGGCATCGCTGCTGATGGGGCAAGCTGACAACGGCGCCCCGGTGGTGCTGATCAAAGGCGCGACGCTGCAAGCAGATCAGACGGGTTCCAAATCCCTGATTCGCGCCAAAGAACAGGACCTGTTCCGCTAGACCGATGGTAAGCCGAGAGAGAACACCAGAATGAACACCAAAAAACACAAGGTCCTGGCCATCAGCGGCGGGGTCGGTGGCGCCAAACTGGCATTGGGCCTGTACAAGCTGCTGCCACCTCAACAGCTGACCATTGTCACCAATACCGCCGATGATTTTGAGCATCTGGGGCTGTCGATTTCACCCGATCTCGACACATTGATGTACACCCTCGCCGGTCGCAATAACCAGGCGCAGGGGTGGGGTCTGGCCGGTGAAAGCTGGCAGACCATGGCTATGCTTAAGGACTATGGCGCAGAAGATTGGTTCCAGTTGGGCGACAAGGACATCGCTACTCACTTGGTTCGCAGTCAACTGCTGCGGCAGGGGAAAAGCCTTGCGGAGGTAACAACACACCTCTGCCGGAAGCTGGGCATCGAGACCACCGTGTTACCCATGACGGATGATCCGGTCAGAACCCGCATACAAACCGCCGACGGCGAGCTGGCGTTTCAACACTACTTTGTTCGCGAGCAGTGTCGGCCGGCCGTAACCGGGTATCGGTTTGACGGCATTGACTCCGCCAAAGCCCATCCCGATATACTGCAACAACTGGCCGACGAGGCGCTGTCGGCAATCATCATCTGCCCTTCCAATCCATTTGTTAGCGTGAGTCCGTTCCTGCAGCTTGAGGGGGTTAGAGACGCGCTCAAAGCCAGTAGAGCGCCGGTAATCGCCGTATCTCCCATCGTTGCAGGCATGGCCATCAAGGGGCCGGCGGCCAAGATGATGCAGGAACTGAATATGCCGAATAGCGCCCAGGCGGTGGCACAGTTCTACGGAGATCTGCTGGATGGATTTGTTATTGATGAATCCGACGCGGACCAGGCCGACGCCATTCGCGCACTGGGTACAGCGGTCGACGTCGCTCCGACAGTGATGCGCAGCCTGGAGGATCGGATCGGTCTTGCGGAGATCGTTTTGCAGTTCAGCAATCTGTTAGAATCTTGAACCTTCAGGTAAAAACGGCTGCAGAATACCGAAGGTTGCCCGCCACTGCCAAACCCGAATAGTCTGCTGGTCCATCCCCTGCTCCATCAGGTCCTGGCGCACGGAATCCAGACCATAAAGGTAGGCACCAATTTCCATCCGCTCTTTGTCACTGGCATTGAGCCCGGCGCGCTCAAGAATGCGACTTAACAAGGTCGCAATCTGCTCGCCGTGTTTTCGGTCTTCCTCCCGTAGTTCGGGGTAGAGACTCATTGCCTTTCTGAGTTCCATCTCCAGTTGCTTGTCGTCACCAGGCATCAGGGATTCACCGTAAATTCGTTCTGCCAGCGCCTGCATCACCTCGATGATGGGTTGCGCACCGGTGATCTCTTCCAGAAAGCGTTCCATCCGCTCCCGTACCTGGCCCAGCCAGCGCAAATAGATCTCATAAATGATCGCCTGTTTGTTGGGAAAGTACCGATATAGAGACCCCACCGCCATACCCGATGCCTTGGCGATGTGATTGGTGGTGAGCTTTTCCAGCCCATTGGTGGCCATCAGCTCACAGGTCACTTCCAATATCTGGTCCACCCGCGCCTTGGAGCGCTCCTGATTCGGCGCCTTGCGGGCGCTGATTTTCCGTTTTGGGATCGTGGTTTCCACCATGGTGCTCTCGATGCTGTTCCCGGCGTTGTGCAGAAACCGAATAGTACCCCAGAAACAAACCTCTTGCCATGAGCAATTACTCACGTTATTGTTTAAGTGAGCAATTGCTCATCATTATAACCAAGACTACCTGCCCCAACGGCGGGGCCTGAGTATTTGATATAGGAAGAGAGTTTATGAAAAAGCCCCACCAACACCTGCTAACCCCCTTGTCGCTGGCCATTGCCCTCTCTTTGCCCTCTGGCGTTCAGGCCTACGGCGACAGCGGATTCGCTCTGGAAGAAATTGTGGTGACCGCACAGAAACGGGAGCAGAGTCTGCAGGACGTGCCCATTGCCGTAACCGCCATCGACGGGGATCTGCTGCAACAGACCGGCTCCATTACCCTCTCCGATGTGGCCAGCCTCACGCCCGGACTGAATATCTCCAACACCCAGTCGGAGTCGGTGGGCATCAGCATGCGCGGCATTGGCTCCAACGATTTTGGCTACGGTACTGACCAAAGCATCCCGGTTTATCTCGACGGGGTATACATGGGCAATGGTGCCGCTATTGTGGGGGATCTGACTGATGTCGCTCGGATTGAAGTCTTAAAAGGCCCTCAGGGGACACTGTTTGGTCGCAATGCCGTGGGTGGGGCGGTGAGTGTCACCACCCAGCGCCCTGGCGACCAGCCGGAGGGCCTGTTGACCTTGGGCGCTGGCAGCCACGAGTTGCGAACGCTTAAGGGCACCGTGAATATACCCATCCTGGAAGACCAATTGTTCCTGCGCGTGAATGGCTCGATACGTAGCCGGGATGGCTGGCAGAAGAATATTGCCACGGATCGCGAAGACGGCTATGAGCAGGACCGCTGGAACGGCCGCGCAAAACTGCTGTGGACACCCAGCGATACTTTGGAACTGGAGTTCACCAGCGACTGGCAAAATGAGCAGGACCACGCCGGCTATTACAACGTTATCGACAGTCCATTTGCACCGCTGCTGTCGTCAACCACCTTGGCGGTTGACGACACAAACGCCAGTAGTGGTCACGCCTTTCTGGGCCTTGATCCGAAAACCGGCTTGCCTCTTCTGGAGGGCCCCGAAGCCCGTGGCGTCGATCATCGATTAAATCGCAAGGTGAGAGGCAACGCGATTAAGATTACCTGGGATATCAACGACAATCTGTCCCTCACCGCCATCACCTCCTATCGGGAGCTCAAGTCCGCCATCTCAGAAGACAACGATGGCAGCGAGTTTGCAGTACTCAATGTTCGCAGTTTTATGGACAACGAAGAATACAGCCAGGAGTTTCGAATTAATGGACAGGCCGATAATCTGGATTGGTTTATCGGCCTCAGTGCCTATCGTTCGGATGGAGACGGCAGTGTAGAAGATACTTTTGGTGCTCTGGTGACTGGATTTCCGTTTGACGAAATCGCCAAGGTCAACACCAAAACCGAGAGCTACGCGTTGTTTGGTGATGCCATCTGGGCGATAAGCGAAGAGACCAATCTCACTTTCGGCCTGCGCGCTTCCTATGATGCCAAAAGCCAGAACATCAACAACCCTCAACCTTTCGGACTGCTGTTTGCCAGCCCTAACCAGATGCTGGACGACGACGGCAATATCGCCCCCGGCCGCGCCGACAGCCACGAAAACTGGAACGATATCTCTCCGCGTTTGGTGATTGATTATCAGGTAACAGACTCTGTGATGGTGTTTGCCGGAGTCAGTCAAGGCTACAAATCCGGCGGTTTTAACAGTTTCCCAACCGTTATTTTCGACGTTGAATCGCCGCTGTTCGGATTGGTTCCTGCGGCGGCCACGGAGCCATTCGACGAAGAGAAAATTGTGAACATTGAAGCCGGTATAAAGAGCAGCTTGCTAGACAATCGCCTGCGCTTAAACGGCTCAGTGTTCCACTACGAGTTTACCGATCTGCAGTTTCTGGTATCCGATGGTGTCGTGGTACGCGCTGAAAACGCCGGTAAAGCACAAGGGCAAGGGCTGGATCTGGAAGCGACATACCTCGTTACTGAAAACCTTACACTGAGCGCCAACCTCGGTTGGCTAAACGCCGAATATGGCGAAGACGTTGTCGACAATAACGGCACGGTTATCGTCAGAGAAGGACAGGATCTTGCCTACGCGCCGCACTTTACGGGTAATGTCGCCCTCGATTACGTCCTGCCGCTGGGTGACAGGGGACAATTGCGCACTCACATCAACTATACCCACACGGGCGCGAGAACCCACAATGGCAGTGACACTGCCGATATATATCGCGAGGATGACTTTGGTCTGCTCAGTGCCCGCGTTACCTTTATCTCCGCTGATGAACACTGGCAGCTGGCGGCCTGGGGCACCAACCTGACGAACGAACACTTTATCGAATCCTACGGCGGCGTCACGGACAGTTTCGGTATGACCTCCGTACGGCGCGGTGAACCACGCATGGGCGGTGTCGAGCTGACCTATCGCTATTGATATTGCTTAATCACACAGGACGTTATTCAATGAAGAAATCAGCCACCATACTGGGGCTGGCTATCCTGGCGGGTTGCTCTGATTCTCAGATCAGCCCCACCTCACCACCGGATAACCAGACCGTGCTATATCATCAGGGCAAAATCTACACGGAAAATATCGAACAGCCCTGGGCGGATGCCATGATCACCAGAGCCGATCGCATTATTTTTGTCGGCTCGCTGGATGAAGCATTGGGACACGAATCCGCGCCTGCTACCAAGGTCGACCTGCAGGGTAAATTTGTAATGCCGGGTATGATCGATACACACACGCACCCCGGTTTGATTGGGATGTTTCAGCGCGACGATAAAGCAACCCGGGAAGACTCACAGATCCCCTATCCCGCCAGTAAAGAGGAAATGCTGCAATGGCTTAGAGGCTATGGGGACAGAAACTTTTGGTCGCCGATGATCTTTGCCGGTTCCTGGGATGTGAATACCTTTTTGCCGGATGGTCCCAACCGTAAGGATCTGGACGAAATCTTTCCCTACAAGCCCGTGGTGCTGATGGACAACTCCGGTCACAGCCTGTGGCTCAACTCGTCGGCATTGACTTTGTTGGGCGTCGATAAAAACGAACCGGCACTGAGTCCCGGTATTTCCTATTTTGTCAGAGATGAGCAAGGGGAACTGACGGGCTGGGCAAAGGAGTTCGCGCTGTTTCCCCACCTCGGAGATTTGCTGGTTCCCTCCAAGAAGGAACTCAAGTCGGGTATCCGCGAGTTTTTGCAAAGCCTTTCTAAACAGGGTATCACCACCTTGTGGGATGCCGGCAACTTTGCCTGGCACGATCACATTTACGAGGCCGTTGCCGAGTTGGACAAAGAGGGTAAACTGCCCCTGCGTTACGAAGGTTCGTTCCATATCTGGGCCCCCGAACATCTGCATCAGGCTGTTGCTGAAATCAAACGGCTCAGACGTGAATACAGCGGAGAACGCCTGAACTTTAACACCGTTAAGATTCACTACGACGGTGTGGCGGATATCAAGACCGCCGGTATGCTCGAACCCTATGCCAACGATCCGGATAACCGTGGTGCAGTGCTATTCGACGCAGAGCGGTTGCAAGCGTTTATCCTGCAACTTAACTCCGAGGGTATCCATCTGCACCTGCACACCGTCGGCGACCGAGCCACCCGCGAAGCCCTTAACGCCGTAGAAATGGCTCGGCAACAAGGGCCAATTGATATCGAGATTGCACTCTCGCACTTGGAGACCGTCGCCCCGGAAGACATTCTCCGCTTTAAGCCGCTGGAGGTGCACGCCAACTTCACTCCGCACTGGTTTGGCGGCACGGTATTTGGCGAAGCCGCAGCCACCAACCTGGGGCACGAGCGCGCACAACGCTCGCAGGTGGCCAATCAGTTTGTACAAGCCGGGGCAAACGTTACCCTGTCCAGTGACGTGGTGACCGAAGAAGAAGCCTACCGAGCCAATCCGTTTATCGGCTTGCAAATGAGCGTAACGCGAGAGGAGTACGCTGGAGGCCAGCAAGAAATTCTTCCGCCGGAATCGGCACGCCTGGATTTGGCCAGCGCACTGAGTGCCTATACCCTCAACGGTGCTAGACAGCTGGGGCTCTCGTCAGATCTGGGATCTTTGGAGATCGGTAAAAAAGCGGACTTTGTGGTGCTCAGTCAAAACCCGTTTGAGGTGGATATACGCCAGCTTCATCAATTAGTGCCCGATGCGGTTTATCTGGACGGCGTGGTTTTAGACACCGATTAATTTCTCTTAATCAATCTTCTCTATGTGGGTTTGGGGGCGCTCTGTGTCCGATCAGCTGTCGCCCCGTTTTTTCCCCCAATGATGCCATTCTTAAAACAACGCAAACTGATCACCCGCTTTGGGTGGCGGCTGAAATTGACTAAAGTCCAGCTCCACCGACTCACGCTCATTCAAACCCAGCTTTTTACACGCCAAGTGAAACCGCTTGGACAATAACTGAGCGTATACCCCGGTGCCCTTTTGGCGCACGCCAAACTCAGTTTGATAATCCTTACCACCACGGCTTTGCTGTATCAGGCTGATGACATGCTTGGCGCGCAACGGATAGTGCTGTTCCAGCCACTGATAAAAAAGATCCCTGACTTCCAACGGCAACCGAAGCAGGACATAACCCGCGCGATCGGCCCCGGCGTCCCGACATTGCTCCAGCAGCGTCTCCATTTCGGCATCGTTGATCATGGGAATCACCGGCGCCATCAGCACCCCCACCGGTACACCGGCTTCACGTAGCCTTGCGACCATTCGTAACCGTGCGGCGGGAGAAGCCGCCCGAGGTTCGAGAGTACGTTTAAGATCATTATCCAGCGTCGTTACACTGATCATCACAGAACACAACTGTCTCCGAGCCAGATCCCCCAGCAGATCCAGATCCCGTTCGATCAATGCACCCTTGGTCACGATAGCCACCGGATGATTAAAATCAGACAGTACCTGCAGAATATCCCTCATCACGCCATACTGTTTCTCGATCGGTTGATAGGGATCGGTATTGGTGCCAATAGCGAGAGTCTTGCAGCGGTAACCGGGTTTTCTCAACTCATTGGCCAACGTCTCCGCCGCACCCGCTTTGTAGAACAGCCGTGTTTCGAAATCCAAACCCGGCGACAGATCAAGGTAAGTATGAGTGGGACGGGCAAAGCAGTAGATGCAGCCATGCTCGCAGCCTCGATAGGGGTTGATAGATTGCTCGAAGGGGACATCCGGTGACTGGTTTCGAGTGATCACGGTTTTGGCCGCGTCCGGGAGCACCTCGGTAACCGGGGAGGCCGACTCTTCCTCTGCTGCCCAGTCTTGTGCCACCTCGACCGAGTGGACGGGAATATAGCGGTTGCTGGGGTTGCTCAGGGCACCCCGGCCTTTATGGTGCTTGGGGTGGGAGGTATTGGCTGACATATTGGCCACCGCTCAAATACTGTAAATATATACAGTTATATTGGATCTGTCCAGATCGATAGCGGCCAATGGATAGGTCAGCCTCAAGCGAGCATTCGCAAATCTCGGAGAGCTGCATCGTCGTTAGGTTTGCGCCATAATTAGACCCCCAACCAGCAATAAAGAGGGACTATGGAAACTGACAGCAAGCGGAGAATGCAGCAGTACGTCAGTGCCCGGCGCGAACACGCAGCCTGGCAATTGCTGGCCTCTCGCACCGCGCCGAGCGTGATCAGTGCACTGCAGGGTCTGTTTGAGATGCGGCAGCAGGACGGGGTTGAGCTGGAGGAGGCCGTTGCCACCCTGGCCGAGGTACTCCAGTCCCAAAGTACCAGTGCCGGGCTTGAAGTCGCCGACAACGATTTTGCCACAGAGGCGCTGCGTGAGCTGCGCCAGTGGATTCGCCGAGGCTTGGTTGTGGAACGCCGCGGCAAAATCCTCGCCACGGATGCCCTGCAAAAAGCCTTCAATTTTGTCGACAGTCTGGACAATCCGCTGATGACATCCACCGCCTCTCGGTTGTCAACCGTACAACGGGAAATTGAGTACCTCGAAGCCAGTTTGAATCCCAATCCCGAAGGGCGCATACGCCGAATTGAGCGCAAGATTAAAGATCTGGAGGCCGAACGCGACGCTGTAAAGACCGGGCAGTTTAGCGTGCTGGATGGGGAAGACGCCGTAGAACGCATTCGTGAGGTTTACCACTTGGCCGCCAGTTTACGGGCCGACTTTCGTCGAGTGGAAGACTCCTACCGCGATGCCGACAAACAATTGCGGGAGTCCATTATCCAGGACGATAATCACCGCGGCGACATTGTGCAAAAGCTGCTGGACAACCACGATGCTCTACTCGAAACCGCGGAGGGGCGTGTGTTCCACAACTTTCATCAGCAATTGGGGCGATCAGTGGATCTGGATGAAATGAGCCAGCGCTTGAAGACCATTCTGCGTCATAAGCAAACCGATGCGGCTCTGTCGCTGCAACAGCAGGTGGAAATGCGGTGGCTGAATCACAAGCCGTGATTAAAGCACGCGCTCACAGCGAACGCGACGTGCGCGGTTACATTAAAACGGGATTGGCTGCCGAGAACCACCGCGTTGGTCAACTGTTGCAAACGCTGTTACAAGTGGCGGTGGATGTGAATTGGACAAACCAGGCCACCCGCCGCAGCGACAGTCCTATTACTCCCGTGGCGGTGGCCTGCACATCGGTACCCACTATTGAACGGCTACGGGTAAAAGAAGTGCAAACCGAGGAAGACACACCGTTGGACTTGAGCGAAAACTACGCTCATTTGGATGATTTGGGCGGTGAATTTTGGTCCTCCTTTGACAGCCTGGACCGGGGAGCACTGCTGCAAGACACACGGGACTATCTGAACAATGCAGAGCAGGCGGTTCCTGTTTCTGCATTGGCCAATCACTTCAAACCCCAACACGATCTGGAGACCATTACTTTGTGGCTGAGTTTAGCCCGCGAGGCTGAACTGCCCCTCGGTACTGAAACTGAGGAATTTAATTTGACCACCCAGACGGGTGAACGCCTCAAATACACCGTACCCAGAGTCGACCTTGGCGGTGATGCACTGAAGGCTGTAGATTGGGAGAGCTTTGACGGATGAGTATTTTTGACAAGCTCACCCGGCAGAACGGGGAAGAGCCTCAGCCAAACAATGGAGAGCCTCAACCAAACAATAGAGAGCCTCAGCCCAATGTTGAAGAGCCACTGTCCCAGGATCAAAACCAGGCGCTTCCACCGTTGGAATCTGATTCAGAAGCTGCAAACTACACTCCCCGTGCCATTAAAGACGCCTGCCAGGAATTGATGCGCCAGGGCCTGATTGAAGCCGCTCACAAACCCAATCTGTATAACACCGCCGTTACCCACACCGCCGCCGTCAACCAAGTGCTGGAACCCTTGGACTTACGACTCAACATTGATGATATCCGTGGTCTGGCCTTCCTGGTGGTCGCTCAGACGATAAGCGACCCGGGACAGGACGAGTGGTCTCACCCGTTGATTCGCAAACAGAGACTGACGCTGGAGCAATCCCTGCTGCTGGCGATATTAAGACAATTCTATCTCGCGCACGAAATGGAATACGGTACCGGTAGCGAAAATGCCCTCGTTGCCCTCGCCGACCTCTTGCCTCAGATTCGCCTTTACCTTGGGGAGCTGGGCAGCGAGATGGCCGAAGACAAACGGCTGCGCAATATTCTGGAAAAGCTTAAAGCCCACGGCGTGGTCACCGATGTGGACAAATACGACGAAGTCACCGTTCGCCCGATTATCACTCATCTTACCAACCCGGAAAACCTGACGGCGTTACTACAGGCGCTGGAACAAAAAGTCCTTGATCAACAAACGCATGAGGGAAAAAGACAAGAGGAAGGCGAGCAAAACCAACAGGAGGAGCCTGAAGGATGAGCGAGCCCACCGACGTCACTTTGTCCGATCTGTTGCCGCCGACCTATTCACTGTGCGCCCTGCGCGTGCACAACTGGGGTCCGTTTCAGGGGTTTCACAGTGCCGAGATCGATCCGGGTGGAACCGCGATTATCGGCCCCACCGGCAGCGGCAAAACCAGCCTGGAGGACGCGTTAATGACCTTGATATGCGCGCAACCCTGGTACAACCTGGCCTCCACCGGCGGGCACGAAGGTGACCGCAATTTGATGTCTTATGTGCGCGGTGTCTCCGGGGCTGGCAACGATGCGGGCGGCACCACGCATATCGCACGGCCGCAAAAAACCCTTACCGCGCTCGAAGCCTGTTTCGATAACGGCGAAACCCCGGTCACTCTGGCCGCTGTTCTGTGGATCGACAGCAGCAGCCAATCGGTCAGTGACCTGAAGCGCGCGTGGATTTTCTCTGAAAACACTCCCTACGGCATGCCGGAACTGCTCGAAACACAACAGGCAAGCGGTTTGAGAGGCTTGAAGCAACTGGGCCGGGAAGTGGCCGGGCTGGTGGTGTCCGAAAGCAAGAAAACCTACCTGGCTCAACTGCGGCGTTTTTTTGATGTGGGAGAAAACGCCTTTACCTTACTCAACCGCGCAGCCGGCCTCAAACAGATTAACAGTATCGATGAATTGTTCCGCGAGTTGGTATTGGATGACCACTCGGCGTTCGTGCGCGCCGCGGAAGTGGCTGCAGAGTTTGACGACCTGGCCAGCATTCACTCGGAACTGGAGACCGCCAAACTGCAGCAAAAGAGCCTGGTGCCCATCGCCCAGGAACACGAAGTTCTTCAAACCCACGAAGCCACCCAGGACAAACAACGACGTCTGGAGCGGGTGTTGCCGGTTTGGTTCGCCATGCACGGCCACCAGCTATGGACAGAGCGCATTGTCGAGCTGGAAGCCACGCAAGTGCAAAACAACGCTCGTGTCGCCGAGCTGCATGGCCAGATCAACGCGGCAGACGAGCGCGCCCTGCTGCTGCGCGATCAATATATGGAAGCCGGTGGCGCCTCAGTGGAAAGCTTGCAGGCACAGATTGACACGCATCAGGCGCAGCTCACCCGTTGCCAAAAGGTTGCCCATCAGTACACCAGCATCACCCAGGCGCTTGGACTGGATACGGCATGCACCCGAGAGGCGCTGCAACACAATCAGACACAAGCACAGGCTTTACAGCAACAGAGTGTTGAGACGCTCGAAAGCCGCCAGGAACAGTCATACAAACACGGCGCCCAAAAACAAAATCACAGCGATCGGGTCAAGGATCTGAATCAGGAGTTGAGCAAAATTGCCAAAAACCACTCCAACATTCCCAGCCGCTACGTGGATTTTCAGGCCGACCTGGCGCAGGCGCTGGAAATGGACATCAGCCGGCTGCCCTTTATCGCCGAACTGGTGGAGGTTAAGCCCGAGCACCGGGCGTGGCGAGGAGCCATCGAGCGGGCCATTGGCGGGCAGCGGCTGCGATTGCTGGTGCCACCCGAAAAGATGAAACAGGCCATCACCTGGATAAACCACCGGCGTAACCGCCTGCATGTAAGGCTGCTGCGCGTGGAGCAACCGACCTCACCCAGTCGTTTTTTGGACGACGGCTTTACCCGCAAGCTGAACTTTAAATCCCACCCTTATCGCGACGCCATGAAACAGTTGTTGGCGGGCATCGACCGTCATTGCGTGGAACGGGCTGAAAAGCTGGACGACATTCCCTGGGCACTGACCGTCGAAGGGTCTATGTCCGGCAAGTCCGGCCATTTTGAAAAACAAGACCAACGGGATCTGGATCAGGATTGGTGCACTGGCTTTGACAACCGTGACCGTATAAACAGCCTGGAGCAGCAGCTGGAAGAAGCAAAGGCGGAGCTAATGGCTAGTGAAACTTTGCTTGAACAGGACAAACAGGCCTGCAGCCAACTGGCCCGTGAAATTTCGTTGCTGGAAAAACTCTGTGCCTTTCAGATCGAAGACATCGACGCCACTGCCATCGAATCAACTCTGGCGTTACTGAATGAAAAACTGCGTGCTGTCTTGGACCCACAATCCGATACCGCTCAACTAAAGCAGCAGTGGGATGCCGCTACGGAGCAACTGCAAGCATTACGGATCCAACATGACCAGGCCGTGCGCCAGGGAGCAGTGGCGCTCGATAATCTTGAGAAGGCTCAACGACAACAGAAGACCTGCTTTGCGCGAACAAAAGCGGGCCTCTCCGACGAAGAGCACGAACTCGGCAATCAACACTTTAGCGTGAGCACAATAGAGCAACTGCACGAAGATGAACGGCAGGCCACCAACCAGCTGGTCGCCGATATGAAAACCAGCGCCGACGCCATTTCGACCAGTAAAGTAAAACTGACCCGCTTGATGGGACACGCCAAAAAGATAGACACCGGAGCCCTGGCGGACGTAGGCCTGGACGCCCAAGACGCACCGAACTACATCGAACGCCTGCGTGTACTGAATGAAGAAGCTCTGCCGGAAAAACTGCATCGTTTTCTGGAGTATCTGAACCAGAGTTCGGACCAGGGTGTTACCCAATTGCTGATGGCCATCAGCAGCGAAGTGGAAAAAATCGAACACCGTATCGAAGAGTTGAACCACACCATGCGCCGGGTGGACTACCAACCGGGCCGCTATTTAAGGCTTAATCCGCAGGCCGTCGTACACGAAAGTCTCACCACACTGACCAAAGCCCAACGCCACTTACGCTATGCGGCGACCCTGAATGACGAAGGAGACAGCCACTACAAAGCGCTCAAAGTCGTGGTGGATCTGCTGCGCGATGCCAGCGAACGCAAGCGCACCAAGGGCGCCCAAGCCCTGCTCGACCCACGCTACCGATTACAGTTTTCAGTATCCGTCATTGATCGCAGCAGTAGCGACGTGATAGAAACCCGGCGCGGATCGCAAGGTGGCAGCGGCGGCGAAAAAGAAATTATCGCCAGCTACATTCTCACTGCCTCACTCAGCTATGCATTGTGTCCGGAGGGCTCACCCGCTCCGCTGTTCGGTACCGTAGTGCTGGATGAAGCCTTTTCCCGCAGCTCTCAAGCAGTAGCCGGTCGCATTATTGCGGCACTGCGAGAGTTTGGCCTGCATCCGCTATTTATTACACCCAACAAAGAAATCAAACTGCTGCGTGCCCATACCCGCTCAGCCATACTGATTCACAACAAAAACGGTCGCTCCTCCACACTCAGCCTGAGCTGGGAAGAACTGGAAGCCGAAGCCGCCAAGCAACAACAAAAGCAGCATGAAATCTCCCGCTGACCTGAAACAGCGATTGGCGCAACAGTGGCAAAATAACGATCTTCGCGAGCGTCGTTTGCTTTCGCCCGATCAGTGGCCACTGGAACTGGCCATTGCAGCCCCATCAGCAAAGGTGGTGTTGAACGAGCCGTCGGCATTGCGTGAGCACCTGCAACTATGGCGCAATGTCGAGGTCGGCGAGGTGGAGTGGGACACCAGATCCTATCGGGGCACCAGCACACCGCTGTCCATTCCGGTTGCCTGGCGTCTGCACCAACCCAGCGAATGGATTGCCGCCACTGAGCGGGCAGACATCACCCGGGAATATCAACATCTGGCTCGCATAGTGGAAGCCATCGATTCGCCGTATCACTCTGTTGTACTGCGTCAGCGTGCACAAGTGCTGGCACGCAAGGTATCAGAGGTTGTGCTGGCCGCTCAGGTCGCCTCAGAACTGAGCCCGGGCTGCGCCGCAGGACGCCCGCTACGGGCACTCTCCTTGGCGGGGTGTGACAGCAAGTTTTACGAACGCAACCGCCATTTACTGACGCTGATGCTGTGTGCACGCTTTGGTGACACTGTTCTCGATCAAGGGTTGGAGCATTTTCTCGACGCCACTGACGAGAACGACCACTGGCTGTTGGTGGCGCCACTGCAACCCGGACTACTGCCTTTTGCCCAACAGCGGGTTCGAGCACGGGAATTGATGACCCGGGCACTTGGCGCGGAACGAATCGTGATCGTTGAAAACGAACAATGTCTGCACCAACTGCCGGAGCTGTCCGACGCCATCGCCATTTTGGGCGCGGGGTTACATCTGAACTGGATGCAAACCCCCTGGTTAACCTGCAAACAAATAGCCTACTGGGGCGACATTGACACCTGGGGTCTGAGCATGTTGGCCGCCGCCCGGAGCCATTGCCCCCACCTCACCGCCCTCTTGATGACACAAGAGATATTTGATGCTTACGGGCCGGAATCGGCGGTGGTTGAACAAGAGCTGGCAGGCAGCAGTCCGCCTGAGGGCCTTATTGACGAGGAGCGAGGGTTATATCTGCACCTGGTAGGCCAATCAAAAGGGCGTTTGGAGCAGGAGTTTTTGCCGAAAGACAGAGTGGCAGAGGCGATGATTGAGAGATTTGGCTGCGTATAACGAAGCCGTGATCAGTCTCAGCCCAAAACAGACTTGAAAACGTTTCAAGAAGAACAAAACGCCTTTGGCAACACACCGAATTGCTTTTTAAACACCTTGGTAAAACTGCTGGGGTCGTTGTACCCCACTCGCTCGGCAACCAACTTAATGGGTATAGACTGTCGCAACAGTGACTTGGCGTGCAGCATCCTCTGGGTTTGGATGTAATCCCGAATGGTGGAGCCAAACAGTATCTTAAACCCCTCTGTCAGCTTACGACGATTGATGCCACTGCGTTGGCATAAGGCTTCTATGGAGGGAGGATCCATATACTGCTGTTCGAGCAGTTCTTTCACACTCTCCATTTGCTTCACATCCCAGGGACGCAACTTAATGCCACCACTGTTGAGCTTTTCCGCCTTGGATTCCAGGGCCGTTAACGCCATGCAGATCAGCTCCAGCCCTTTCACTTCGGCCCAGAAATGAAAGAACAACCCGGTTCGAGGTCGGTCTATCAGCTCTCTTACCATGACCTCCATTTCAGAGGTGAGCTCGATTTCCACCAGATTGGCGCTGGGGTCTTGGCCTTGCGTGAGCTCGGACAATAATACCGTCAAAACATCGCTTACCCGCTCTTCGATCAGGGAGGGCTGAAACACCAGGGAAACGGTTTGGATTTTTTGGCTGGGGTCCAGCACAAGATGATGCTCAACACCGGGCGAGCAATACAACAGGGATGCGTGGGGTCCAGAAAAGTCGTAGCATTGATCGCCCAGTCGTTCCTTGATATGACCGGACAAACGCAACCGCAGTACACACCAGTCTTCATCGCTCACAAGCGTGGTCGTGCCACATTGGTGGGAAAATTGCCCGGAGTTGATGGACATGGAAAAACCGGATGGAAAAGACAGCTGTTCCAGCACGCCCTCACCACCGCTTTCTCTCAACCGAATGAGTTCCTTGGCTCCGCTCTCATCCTCCGGAAGCTGCCCCACTTGACGTAAGGCATCCCCATCCAGGCGGCTTTCGTCTGTCGATATGTCGTATTTGCGGACTTTGGTCATTTTCCCCATTGCCCTGCCCTCCAGTAGGTCACACCACTAATGAGTAAGTCATCCAGCTTATATCGATAAACCCTATCGGGCAAACCTCTTTACAGTGTCATTTTAGCCCAATTGACCGCAAAAAAGTGCCGTTTGCCCTGGGCGACGCCTCAGCCCTCCTCACAATCACTGTATGCGTTTGAAAATGTTACTGGCCATTTATTCTCGATACCCGTCGGTGGAAGCAGCTGGAAGAGGCAGGCTCGATATCAGAGCCCTCATAAATCAGACTTTCTTCTTATGGTGCACGCCTTGGTCGCTGATATAGACTCCAACCCATGGAGCCATCGATCAAGGAGTGATTCCCATGCTGCGTTTGTTTCTATCTCCACTGCTGTTGTTCAACCTATTCCTTGCTCAGCTGGGACCCACGGCCCAAGCAGAAAGCCCACCCCCAAAACTGATGCTGGCAAAAGTCTATCACGACGGTATAAATCTGACGGACTACTGGGTCAGTGAAAAGCTGGACGGCGTCAGAGCTTACTGGGATGGCCAACAGTTGCTGAGCAGAAGAGGAAACCGATTTCATGCACCACAGTGGTTTGTAAGAGACTTCCCACCAGTACCTTTAGACGGAGAATTGTGGATGGGGCGTGGAACCTTCGATGAGTTATCTGGCACGGTCAGGCAAAAAGTACCGGATGATCAACGCTGGCGGCGAGTTCAATTTATGGTGTTTGATTTGCCCGCCACTCCAGGCGATTTCGATCAGCGCCTGAAGCTTTTGAAAGAGTTGATTACCTCCTTAGACTCCCCATATATCGCCATGGTCAAGCAGTACAAACTGGCCGACCAGGCATCCCTGTTCAAGCGACTGAATCAGGTGGTCGAACAGGGTGGCGAGGGGTTGATGCTACATCGGGGAGCCGCCAGATACACCGCCTCCCGCACTGACGATTTACTCAAGCTGAAACAATACCAGGATGCTGAGGCGCTGGTCGTCGCTCATATTCCGGGCCAAGGCAAATATGAAGGGCAAATGGGCTCCCTGCAGGTACAAACGCCCAATGGCCTGATTTTTCGCATAGGTACCGGCTTTTCAGACCACCAACGACGCTTTCCTCCCGCCGTGGGCAGTCTGGTCACTTACCGGCATCTCGGTAAAACCGCCCGAGGTATTCCGCGTTTTGCCGCTTTTGTGCGGGAGCGAGAGGTGTTTTGAATCCATTAGAACCCTACAGCGCGACCACCCATGCTGATATCAAAGGCTCTTGGGCTGCCGCCGTTCAATATTCCGGTTTCAGGGTCCAGCTGAATGCCAATCCAATAACCCCGTGTACTGTTGTTTTCAACGATATCCATGCCCATCGCTTTTACCGCTTCGATCATATCGGTCGAGAGGTCCCCCTCACCGAACTCCTGAGCAGCCACATCACCGGTTGGTGTAAAAGACACATGCCCCCAAGCCGGCGCATTGATCGCCTGCTGTGGCGTCATGCCGAAGTCCAACACACTGATCAGACTGGATACCGTGCGCTGATGCAAGCCCGCGCCGATGGAGGCAAAACCGAGAAACGGCTTACCGTCTTTCATCACCAAGCCCGGGTTGGTGGGGTCGGGCAGGCGCTCACCCGGTTCCGTCGCCGCGACGGCGGAGACTTGGATAGCGGCGGAATCCGGAATCGAGATACCGTCGATATTCAAACCGGTCGTCCCCCAGCTCACCGTATTGATGGAATGCACCATCGCGGCAATATTGCCCCACTGATCCACCACAACCACACCGTCAGAATGTGCTGGCACCCGATGCTTGGGCAGTTTTACGCCGGGAAAATAACCGACCCGCATCACCTGCCAAAGCTTCTCACTGGTGGACGCCTTTAAGCGGCTGCTATAGGACAAGTCGGTATTAATGGCCTTGCCGATTTGGTCAGCACCGTAGGTCAAGGGCAGCCCCACGCGGGTAATGTTACTGAGCCAATAGAGCGCCTCCGGAGATTCGCTGTAGTGCCCTTTGTCGGACAGATTGGCCAACTCCGCCAGCTTCAGCGCCTCCAGCGTATTCACCCCTCCTGCTGCAGGCAGGCCGTGCACGTAGACGTCGTACCCATGGTAGTTGGCACTGACCGGCTCGCTCCAGATCACATCGTAGCCAGCCATATCCTCCATGCTGAGCTTGCCACCCAACTGCTGGACTTTGCGGACGAGTTTTTCGGCCCAGGGCCCCTTGTATATGTAATCCGCCCCCTGTGCGCCGAATGCTCGCAAGGTTTTTGCCAAAGCGGGTTGCTTAAATTGATCCCCCGCCCGATACCCGCTGCCATCGGTTTTGGTAAAAACCGCACGGGTTTCCGGGTCGCGGGTCAATACATCTCGGCGAAACTGAAATTGCTGCACTGAGCCGGGCTTCCAGGCAAAGCCCTCCTCCGCGCAGCGCACACTTGGCGCCGTCACCTCCTGCAGGGATTTGTTTCCAAAACGCTCCACCAGCGCCTCTGCCCCCTTCATAAATCCGGGTACCAGCACCGTACGACCATCGGGCTCCATCACAACCCCATCGAGCCCCTTGCTAAAGTCTGGCTGCGGAATCGTGACCGGATTCCGCTCTCCTTTGACCGTATCGTATGAGGCGTTCATATTGTGAATCTTGCCGGTGGCCGCGTCATAGTAGACCACGTTCATAATGCCTGCGTAGCTCACCCAGGAGCCTGCTGCCAGGCAGATCTGATTCATCGCCGTCGCCACCACGGCATCCGCCGCATTGCCACCGGCCTTGAGGATGTCCAACCCCGCCTGCTGTGCTTCGGCACCGGTAGTGCCTGTCACCATGCCCTGATTGGCCACACTTTCCCCAACTTTTTGTTGTTTAAACAGCGCAGAGGTCTCTCGTTTAGCCGACTGCTCCGTAGCGGTATTGCAGGCGGTGAGGCTCATGGCTGAGATCAGTATCGCGGCTATCAGCCCGGAGCGTCGTCGTGTATTTCCCATACTTCTGTACTCATTCGCTATGGTTGATCAATGATTTCCCAAACAATAGTAGGCTCTCAAAACCAGTGAGAATGGGGGGAGCAGGACAAATAATCGGGCAATTGGCACCTTTACAAAGGTAAAGACACCCAAATTGAAGCGCTCGGATTAAAAGGTGGTGTTTGCCCCGAACTTTGTGCCAATAGCCCCATTGCCGGGAGCACAGAAGTGCTAATTTGAAAGCCGTCACCGATACGCAGATCCATTATAATAATCCTACGAGGAGAAGATGATGTTAATCCCCCCCAATGCACTGTGCTCCCGAGCCGCGCTGCTGGCCTCAATAACGGCCGGAGCCCTGCTTGGCTCAATCAATGCCTCCGCCGATGAAGGCTTCCAGCTGGAAGAAATTGTGGTTACCGCACAGAAGCGTGAACAGAGCCTATTGGACGTACCCGCTTCGCTGTCCGCTTTTTCGGCCGAGAAGCTGGACGCCTCCGGCATCGAGAACGTGCTGGATCTGGCCAACTTTACCCCCGGTCTCTCGGTAGAACCCAGCCGCGGTGGCGGTGGTTCTCTTTATATCCGTGGGATTGGCTCCAACCTGCTGGGAGCGGGCATCGACCCGAGTGTGGCGGTATACCACAACGGCGCCTATGTGGCGCGGCATGTGGTGGCCTTTCAGGACTTCATCGACGTGGAACGCGTCGAAGTACTGCGTGGTCCACAGGGCACTTTGTACGGTCGTAACGCCACCGGTGGTGCCATCAATGTCATCCACAAACAACCCTCCGATGAGTTTGAGTTCTCCGGCCGCCTCGATGGTGGTAACTACGATAAGCAAGGCATCGCATTGGCAGTATCCGGTGAGTTGATCGAGGACAAACTCTATGCCCGCGCCAGCTACTCCGTACAGCAACGTGAAAGCTATTTCGAGAATGTCTATCTTGACAAAGTACTTGATGGTGAAGATTCTGAAAGCGTCGCATTGACCTTCGTGTATCGACCCACGGATAACTTTGAAGCGATTCTTCGCTACAACGACTACGAAAACGACGCCGTGGGCAATCAGGCCTATAAGAATATTCTGCGTGGCCCCAATACCCTCGCCGCACTGGAAGAGCCGTCCGACCCGTTCCAGGTCAACAACGACTACGCCCCGGGCGATAATACGGCCGCTACCGATGCCGTTTCACTGGAGTTGAACTGGGCACTTGGCGAGATCGCTCTGAAGTCACTCACTTCTGTGCGGGACATCGACGCCTCCAGCACCTTTGACACCGACGGCACCAATCTCAATACCGGCTTTAACATCTTTATCGAAGACTCCGAAATGGTGTCGCAGGAGTTTCAGCTGTCCACGCCTATTGGCGACAAACTGCAGCTGATTTCCGGCCTTTACTATTACCACGAAGATAATGACTCGACCCTGGACTTCCAATACAGCCAGCCGGACGCGGCCTGTCTTGGTACCGGTCAGCCAGCGCCCTGTGTCGGCCTGACCAGTTTCGTTTCCACCAATGAAACCGAGGCCTTCGCTGCGTTTGGCGAACTCACCTATAACGCCTCAGAGGAATGGCGTGTCACACTTGGAGCCCGCTACAGCGAAGAAGAAAAAACTTTTGATACCTTCGGCGGACTGCTCAATAACCTGTTTGATGCCTCCAGTTTTGCCGGTCTGCCGCCCGGCTCTTTCTGGCTCGATGCCAGCGGCAGCGGCACCGCCAGAGACAGCGACCGATGGTCGGACGTCACCGGTCGCCTGATGGTGGAATACGATATGACCCGCGATCTGATGGTCTACGCATCAGTTTCCGAAGGTTTCAAGAGTGGCGGATTTAACTCCTCCGACCCTGGCGTTATCGTAAGCCCGTTTTTCACCGGTGCAGGTGCGCAGGGCTCGTTTGATCCGGAGACCCTCACCAGCTATGAAATAGGTATCAAGGGTTCAATGCTGGGTGATCGCATGCGCGGTTCGCTGTCGACCTTCCTTTACGACTACAACGATCTGCAGGTTCGTTTTGTCGATTCGGTTAACGGCACCCTGCCTATTCGCAACGCCGGTGGAGCCGAAGTTTTCGGTATCGAGTTTGAAGGCGAAGCGGCAATCTCCGAACACTTTCGAATGGACTGGACACTCACCTATCTCGACAGCGAGTACGAAGACTTCGGCAACGCGCAGGATCTGGTCACTGGTCAGCCGGTGGATCTCTCGGGACAATCCCTGATTCGCACGCCGGACCTGAAACTCTCACTAGGTGCGCAATACACCTTCGCGCTGGGGGATCTCGGAAGCCTGACCCTGCGTGGCGAATACCTGTATCAGGATGAGCAAAAATTCGGGCAATCCAAAGATCCGTTCCTGGTGGGTGGTGAGTATGAATACATCAATGCCCGCGCCACCTGGAGTGCGGCCAGTGGCAAATGGTATGTGGCGGCCTGGGGGCAAAACCTTACCGATCACTTGTACGAAAGTTCACGGACCTACAACAACCTGAATGGCGGCGCGGCTATTTATGGCGCGCCGCGTACTTATGGGGTGACAGTCGGTTATCACTATTAATCCGTCGCTCTGCGGCATAGAGTGAACTGTCATGACGGCAAAAGCTGGCATGACGGTCACGGCGTATTGGCCATAAAGTAATACTCATCCCCCTGCGTCTGCACCGCCAGCAATTGTTTCACCTCATCAGCGATTTCCTCACTTTGAGGTTCAAACAGACCACACATCTTCAGTGCCGCTCGCACGTTCACGTTTTTACCCAGCACTTCGTAAACCACACGCACACAAACCGGCGTGCGATGAAACTGCGCGGCCACGCCCAGCTTTAAACCTGTCAAATAGGTCATACGGCTTTTGTAGCTGGGGTAGAGGATCGTTTGCGTAATTTCGTTCTTGGTCAAGGATTCGCAATCCACCATAAACAGTCGGTCAACCAGATGAAAAACCACGCCTTGGTAGTGGCAGTTAAAGCCCGTATCCGCTCGCGATTGATGGCGTTCTTTAAGACGCTCATAGCGATCGAAGTAAGTGTTGCCGTCGCGCTGGTCGATATGAATCAACGAGCGCAGGATCTGCCCCGGAAATGACATGGAATAGTAGTACTCGAAGTAAAAACCGGTGTATTTGTCGAGGCTGCCCAGACTCTGTTCCTGAAGTTGTTCCAGTACTTTTACGTGCTCGGGCAACTCCTGTGGTTGCACGTCGTGTCTGGGCCGCACTTGTACGATGTTGGCAAACTGATGGGCAGGCAAATAGATTTCGTGAGGTTCCACCCCGAAAAAATTGCAAAGCTTGTGCAGGGTGTTTCGAGACGGCTGACTGCTGCCATTAAGGTATTTGTTGAATTGGGAGCGGTTGATACCCAGCCGACGGCAGACCTCGGAGGTGGATTTATAGTAACTGCAGAGCAGCTCCAGGTTTTCTGCCAGGGGCGGCTTGTCGGCTGAGGGCGCTTTATTGGCTGAAGGCTCTTTATGAGCTGAGGGCGCTTTATTGGTTGAAGGCTGTTTTTTGGCTGAGGGCCCTCTGCCGGTAAAAGGCTTTTTCATATCCACCGAACACTCGATTTTGCGCTACTTGATGCTAGTTTAGCACTATAAAACGCAAATGAGCAGCAGATCGCGAAATTCCGGATTCCGCCCATGGCTGATCTAATGAGCCCTCTTCACAGCCGGATGCGATCACCATGAGCTCATTGACCACCCCCACCTTCAAGTCCCCCTACCTGATTTTTATCGGCGACGCCGACAACACCATAGACGCCAAGACCGGCCTGGGTATCGCCCAATGGTGCCCGGAGCGGGTTGCCGGGCAGCTGCGTTTTGCCGGCAACCCATTGAGCCTGGGCGTACCGGATATGACGCTGCAACAGGCCGTCGATGCCGGTGTTAAGAGCCTGGTGATTGGCGTTGCGCCTGTCGGCGGCGTTATCGGCCCCCATTGGGTTGCGGTGCTGGAAGAAGCGGCAGCCGCCGGGATGGACATCGTCAGCGGCTTGCATGTGCGACTGGAAAGCCTGCCCGGTGTCGAAACCGCCGCCAGGCAGTCCGGCGCATCACTGATCAATGTTAGAACCCCTGCAGAAAGTCTGCCCATCGGCACCGGCATTAAACGCTCCGGTAAGCGTTTGTTGATGGTGGGTATCGACTGTTCCGTGGGCAAAAAGTACTCCGCCCTGTCGCTGGCGAAGGCGATGCAGGCGCGAGGAATGGATGCCACCTTCAGAGCCACTGGCCAGACCGGCATCATGATCGCCGGTACTGGCGTGCCCATCGATACGGTGGTTGCCGACTTTGTCGCAGGCGCAGCCGAAGTGGTATCGCCGGCGAATCACCCGGACCATTGGGACGTGATCGAGGGCCAAGGCTCTCTATTTAACCCCTCCTACGCTGGTGTCAGCCTGGGTTTGCTGCACGGCTCGCAGCCGGACGCCATTGTGGTGTGCCACGAGGTCGGCCGCGAATTTATCGCCTCTGCACCACAGCTGCCCACTCCCACGCTGCAAGCGTGTATTGATTTGAACCTGCGTTGCGCACAACTCACCAATCCGGCCGTACGCTGCATCGGCGTCAGTGTAAACACCACCAAACTCACCGAAGCGGACCGTGGCGATTATCTGGCTACCCTGGAAGCCGAACTGAATCTGCCCTGCGTCGACCCCATTGCCGATGGTTGCGATCGAATCATCGACCGTCTTTTCACAGAATTCCAATAGGAGCCCCAAATGCGAACCTTTACATTTGAAGTGCAATCCTGGCCACTGAAAGAGCCCTTCTCCATCACCGGCCATACCTGGACCAATACCAATATCCTGTTTGTCACTATTTCCGAAAACGGCGTCGTGGGTCGCGGCGAAGCCACCGGGGTTTACTATCTGGGCGAAAACGGCGACTCCATGTTGAGAGATGCAGAGTCCGTGCGCTCCGCCTTGGAGTCCGGCGCAAACCGCGAGCAACTGTTAACGCTCTTGCCCCATGGCGGCGCCCGCAATGCGATTGACAGCGCGCTCTGGGATCTGGAAGCCAAACGGGCGGGTACATCCATCTTCGAACTGAGTAATGTAACGCAAAAAGAAATCCACACCGTCAACACCATCGGCATTGATACGCCGGAAGTTATGGCGGCAAAAGCCCGCGCCATGACGGTAAAAAACATCAAAGTCAAACTCAACGGCGAACGGGCAATGGAGCGTATCTCCGCCGTTTGCGAAGCCCGCCCGGACGCCAGTATCGTTGTCGATGTGAATCAGGGCTGGACTTTCGAGCAACTGGTGGAGTTAGCGCCCAGATTCAAGGCGCTGGGTATCAAAATGATCGAACAACCACTACCTCGTGGAGAAGACGCTGATCTGGAGGACTACGACTCCCCTATCACCCTTTGCGCGGATGAGTCCTGTCTCGATACCAGCGAACTGGAGCAAGCTTCCCGCCGTTACCAGATGATCAATATCAAGCTCGACAAAACCGGTGGCCTTACAGAGGCCCTGAAGCTGGCCCGTCAAGCCACTGACAAAGGGCTAAAGCTGATGGTGGGCAATATGATGGGCACCTCACTGGGAATGGCGCCCGCCTTTGTGATTGCCCAGCTGTGCGAATACGTCGACCTGGACGGGGCGCTCTTTTTGAGCGAAGACCGTGAGCACCCCATGAGTTATGAAGACGGATTGGTGACCGGATTGACGCCGGCACTGTGGGGCTAAGGCGCAGCAGAAAAATAGCACGACATTAAGCCTAACCACTGTAGCAGCCCGTGGGCGACCGGCCGTGGTCGCCCGCTGCTACTGAGCACTGACGTCTCGTGAACCGCCGCGATTCTGCCAAACCAATCCCGCTACTATCAGCCCCAAACCCACCAACGTCGACGGGTGTATGGACTCACCAATAATTGTGGCCAACAGAATCAACGAAATGAAGGGTGATCCGAAAATCAGATTGCTGATGCGCGCGGTGTGTTGCGCTTTCTTCATTGCCAGCAGCCAGAAAACAAACGTAATGCCCATTTCAAACAAACCGATATAGATCACGCCCAGTGCCGACGCGATGTTGAGACTGGGCCAACCGTCCAGCCACCAACAGGCTGCGGCAGAAAAAGGCAGCGACAGCAAGAACGCTAGACTCAACCCCGCGACGGGGTCGCCGGCATTGCGTGTATTCAGAATCCAGTAACTTGCCCATAGCAGCGTACTCAGCAGTGCCAAGCCTACGCCCAGTGGGTTATCAAACTGCAGCTGCAACAAATCGCCTTGGGTCGCAATCACCACCACCCCGGAATACCCCAAGCCACAGGCAATCCAATCCTTGCTGCGAATTTTTTGCCCCAAAAAAATCGCAGACATCACCGTCAGGGTAATCGCCCAACTGTAATTCAATGGCTGCGCCTGTGAGGCCGGCAACAGCTGATAGGCCTTAAAAAGAACCAGATAATAGATAAAGGGATTGATGAGCCCGAGGCAGAGGTAAAACAGTGGCCGCTGGCGAAGATACTCCGGAAGCCGTTTAAGATTACCCTGCCAGGCGACCACCGCAAACAACGCCACTGCAGAGACCACACTGGCCAATAACACCATTTGTACCGGCGTAAGGTAGTTGAGGGTGATCTTGAACGCCGTGGCAACCGTAGACCATAAAAGTACCGCAATAATCGCCAGCCAGTACGCCTGTTTTTGGTTTTTCTCCACTCACCCTCCCAATCATTTGCGCCTACCGTTGCAACAGATGCTCCCGCCCCAGCTCCGCGATCGAGTTCACCCCCAACAACGCCATGGATCGCTCCACCTCGGTTTTCAGTAACTCCAGCGCCCGCTCAACACCACGTTGACCACCCGAGGCCAGACCGTAGAGGTAGGGGCGACCGATCGAACAGGCGTCGGCACCTTGAGCCAGTGCTTTAATAACATGAGTGCCCCGGCGAACGCCACCATCCATGATCAATTCCAACTGATTCCCAACGGCATCGCGGATCGGCGCAATACAATCTATGGGAGCGGGCGCCCCTTCCAACTGGCGGCCACCGTGATTGGAGATCATCAACGCGGAGGCACCGATATCCAGAGCGCGCCTGGCATCCGCTGGGGACTGAACCCCCTTGATCACAAACGGCCCGTCCCATTGCTCGGCCAGCCAGGCAGCATCCTCCCAGGTAACCGTGCGATCGAACTGGCCATTCACATAGTCAATCAAGGCGAGAGCGCCTTTACCCAGGGCATCCACCCGGTGGGCAACATTGGCGAGTTTAAAGTCGGGATTGAGCGCCAGATTGATCAACCACTCGAAGCTAAAACCGTAACTGAAAAAGTTGCGGGCATTGATCTTGGGCGGCATGGTCATACCGTTATAGAGATCACGCTCCCGATTGCCGGCCAGCGGAGTGTCGACGGTAAGGCACAGCGCCTGGTAACCACTGTCTTTGCAGCGCTGCACAAATTCTCTGGTCAGCTCCCGGTCTTTCAAAATATAGATCTGGAACATTTTTGGTCCCGGCGTGGCTGCACCCACCTCTTCCAGACTGGTGGTGGCCAGGGTAGACAAACTGTACATGGTGCCGAACTTGTGAGCAGCGCGGCAGGCCCCGAGCTCTTTTTCGTGGTGGAAGAGTCGCGACATACCCGTCGGCGACAAAAAGAACGGCAGATCCAACTCCGTGCCCAACACTTTAGTCTTGAGGTCGATACTCTCAATATCTTTCAGATAACTGGGCATTAGCTCGTAGTCGTCAAAGGCCTCGGTATTGCGCCTGAGTGTCCACTCATCGTCGGAGCCACCATCAATGTAATGAAACATCGGCGCCGGCAACTTGCGTTTGGCGCGCTTGCGCAAATCGGAAATATTATGGCAATTGTGCAGGGCGGGCATGGAGGCATCCTCAGTTCGGTAAAAGGCCAAATGTCAGTGATGTTAAGCTTTCAGGTTTTTCAGGCTTGCGGCCACGGCATCGATATGCGCCGTAGCCGCACGGCGGGCACCGGCAGGGTCCCGCTGTTCAATAGCGCGATAAATGCGGCGATGCTGGGTACGCAACTGCCCTTTGTTATAGCGCCCGGTGTAGAGCTTGTCGGAGGTATCAAAGAAAAAGCTCATCATTAAATCGCGAATACCGTTCAACGCCAACAGCAAGATGGGGTTGTGGGCGGCGGCGTAAACGGCTCGATGAAAGCGGATATCCCGCTCGGCGTGAGCCTCGGGGTTATCCTGCCTGGGTTCCTCCTCAACCAGGGCTTCGTAAACGGTTTTCAACTCCGCCAGATCCGCCACTGAAGCACGCTGCGCCGCCCGATAAGCCGCCTCGCCCTCCAGCAGGCGCCGCACTTCCAGCAGCCCCTCCAAAGTCTCGGGGTGATTCTGCAGCAACTTCTGCAAAGGCGTACTGGGTTCAAACTGCTGGCTCTGGGGCTGCAGCTCATCAAAGCTGCAAACGTAGTTACCGCTGCCCCGGCGGGTTTCGATCACGCCGCGCGTGCGCAGCGCCTTGAGCGCCTCTCTCAGGGTATTGCGCGATACCTTGAGGCTGTCTCCCAGACTGCGTTCGGAGGGCAGTCGCTCACCGGCGCGCAGTCGACCATCGAGAATCATGGCTTCGATCTGGCGGGCCACCATTTCGGGCATAGAGGGTGAGACGGGCATGGAGGGGACTCGTTCGACTGTTTGCGTTAAGCTCAATCTTGCGATTCCTTTCAGGTTTGGGCAAGTATTTGATATCCGCCGAACCTCCTATGAACTCATAACCAATTGTTTTATATAAAGAAATTACCTGATTTCATCAACTCACATTAGAACAACTTTGGTCCAACCAATTTAATCCGGTTCGATCCGGCCATCTTGGTATCATCAACCCCTCGCCGCAACACGGACCATCTTCTGAACCTTCAATGATTACTATGGGCATTGGTAACTTATGGTAATTGGCTGAGGCATCATCCTGTTGACACACAGCGATCTAACAACATTAAGCCTAACCTATTGATTTTTATATAGATATTGGATCTGGCTATAAACAACACCAAATTACCATCAATTACCATAGTGAGTGGTAATTACCAAAGTGGATGGTAATATTGGGTAATTGACGATTTCTCCAGGAATCTTATCTTGATTGAGTGGCATTATCCCCGAACTGAATTGGCGCAACAGTATATGAACGCCTTCGACACCGGTATTACTGGTGCTTTGGCGCTTTTTGCTCCCAGACGCATGGGCAAGACCGAATTCATATTGTTGGATTTGGCCGTGGAGGCAGAATCAAGAGGGTATCAGGTAGCGTATTGCTCATTTTGGAATCTTCAAGACAATCCGGCAAAGGCGTTAAGATTGGCACTTGATGGTATTAAGAAGAGCGGATATTGGAGAGAGAAGTGGCATGCCTACACAGAATCGATAAGCAGTGAGATTTCCGCTGAAATTGGCGGGGCGAACGTCAAGCTCAAGAGTCGGCCTAGTACACCCGCTGGTGAAGACGAACTTCTGGAGATTATTAACCTGCTCGGTAAGCTCAGCCGTGAGAGACGACCCACACTACTGTTACTTGACGAGGTTCAGCACTTATCAAACGAGAGATTCGCGTCTTTAGTTGCTACCCTGCGAACGCAGTTCGATGAGCATCGAAAGAAGCTGCATGTTGTCTATACCGGAAGCAGCCGTGATGGTCTTCAGCGAATGTTTCGCGACAGAAAAGCACCAATGTTTCATGCTGCGCAACAAGTCGATTTTCCTGATCTTGACTCAAAGTTTGTTGCTTTCATGCTACAGGCTTTTGAAAAGGCAAGTCAGCGTAAGCTGTCCCTGGCCAGAGCGACGCAGATATTTAACACTATGAATCGCAATCCGGCGCTGTTTCATCATCTGTTGCGTCATATGGTGATCAAAGGCATCTGGGATATAAAAAAGGGGTACGAAAATTTTCAGGCACTTGTGGATGTCGAAGCAGATCACCAATTGCTGTGGGACGACTGCAAACCGATCGATAAAGCAGTTCTAAAACTCCTTGTTCAATCACCTCAATTCGGTCTTTACACAGAAGAGGCCCGCAGCTTTATTGGCAATGAAATCGGCACTGAGGGCGTTTCAATTAAGGAAGTACAGAATGCGGTTAAGAGGTTGCGAGAAAGTCAGGTGTTATATAGCCCCTCTAGAGGTGAATGGCTTCTGGAAGATCCGCAGTTTAGAAACTGGATTCTCTCACATATAGGCAGTTAATCAACTTTTAAGGATCCACCGAAAACGCCACCATTACCGGTACTCGCGAGGCTTTGAGTGCCGGGAAGAATCCTCCCACCAAGCCGATAATCATGGCCAGGGTGATGCCCTGCACAAAGGCGTCGGAGGAGAGCTCAAACGAGAATACGATTTGGGTAAAACTGCCGCCCAGTGTTGAGGCGCTGATGCCGTCAAACAGGAGGAAGGCTGCAAGGGTGCCCAGTAGACCGCCGATAAAGGCCAACACTAATGATTCCACCAGCGTGCCCAAGAAGGCGGAAACGCCTCGAAACCCGATGGCTCTCAGGGTGGCAATCTCTACCGCGCGCTGGGCGACGGAGTTGTACATGGTATTGAGCGCGCCGGCGAGTGCGCCCAGTGCCATGGCGATGGCAAGAGGCCAGCCCAGGAAGAAGATCATGTCTGACATGGCTTTGGCCTGTTCCTGGTAGTACTCCGCCTCGGTTTTGACGTCCATGTTGAGGCGGGGCTCCTTATCGATGTATTCGGTAATCGCGCCGATGTCGCCTGGCTGTTGCAGCGCTACGCGAATCACCTGGGCGCTGCTGCCTCGGTTAAACTGGCTTTGCAAGGTGCGGACGTCTGTCCAGAGTTCGCTGGCAAAGACCGAGGCTCCGGCTTCAAACACGCCCACAACTGTCCAGGTGGTTTTGCCAAAACGCAGGGAATTGCCCAGCTCGAATCCGCTGAACTCCCGCAGTACACTGCTGCCGACAACGATTTCATTTTTGCCCGGCTCAAACATGCGGCCTTCGATAATCGTGAATCCCTCCCGCAATGAAATGCCACTTTCGCTGATCCCCCTTAACGGCAGGTTGACTTCGGTTTGGGAGGAACGCTTGATGCCATCCACGGTGACATAGAGCTCGGCGGAGACCTTCGGACCCTTGTCGCCCCTCACAATACCCGGCGCTTCGGACAGCAGGTTGACTTGGTCTCGGGTGATCACGCTGTTGAGTTCGGCCTGTGAGCCCGCGCGCAGAATCACTGCCAGGCTTTCAGAGCCGGTATTTTTGACTGTTTGCTGAAAACCATTGGCCATGGAGAGAAACGCCAGCAATACAGCCACCACAATCGCCACGGCAAACAAGGTCGCAAGAGACATCCAAATGCGCTGCGGCAGGCTGCGCAGGTTCATGGCCACCACGGCTTGAATCTGTGAGATCAGGCTTCCCATGGTTTACCCCCGGTTCAAAGCGTCGATGGTGTTTAGGCGCATGGCGCGCAGTGCGGGGAAAATCCCGGTGATCAGCCCCAAGGCCAGCATATATCCCAGGGCCTGAATCAGGATGCTTGGTGGCACAATGAGGTTTGGCAGCATACTTTGCAGTTGCGGGTTTGAACTGGCGCCGTTGATCAACATCACCGCCACCCCCAGCCCCAACAGTCCGCCGATCAGTGCCAGGCTGATAGATTCCGCCAGCACCATGCCAAAGATACGGGGTGCGGCAAAGCCGATGGTTTTCAGCACGGCGATCTCCCGCGTGCGCTCGCGAATGGACAGAGCCATGGAGTTACCGACGATGAGCAGTATGGTAAAGAAGGCTGCAAAAATGACCGAGGTGATGATTAAGCCGATGCTGCCCACTTGCTCCAGGAAGGAGCGGTTGAAGGCTTTTTCGGTGCTGGTATCTGTCTCGGTACTGGAGTTGGCGAAGTTGGTATCAATCGCTTTGGCGACGCGCTCATTGAGCGACGAATCTTCGGTGGTGAGGATCATCCAGCCCACCCAGTCTTTGCCGAAGGTTTGGGTCTCGATAAAGTACTTATAATGAAACAACAGAAAGTTGGTGTCAGCGCTGGGTTCTTTGTCGCGGAAGATATCGGATATCACCATGTCCCACACGGTTGAGCCGTCGGCTTGAGAGAAGATGTTGGAAGAAATCGGAATGCGGTCGCCTACCTTCCAACCGTGCATGTGCGCCATTCGTTCGCCGACTATCACGCCCTGGCGCTCTTTCAGCCAGGCTTCTCGCCCGCCATCGGAAAGTAGTATGTTGTCGTAGATATCCAGATAACTGTCACCATCCACCGCCAGGCCCACCATCGGCCGCCGTGCGTCCTGGTAGTAAGCACCAAACCAGTTGGCGTGGGTGACCTTGGAGATACCATCGATGGCACGTACCTTATTGACGTAAGCGATTGGCAGGGGCTGGGTGAAGTTGATCTTGTTAACCACAATAAGCCGGTTATCGGCGGAAAGTTCTATGCCCGCCGTAAACGCATGTTGCAATGAGCCCAGCGCGCCAAATAATAGGAAGGCGATAAGGATGGCGAAGCAATTGAGGACCAGTCGCAATTTATTGCGGGTGAGATTTTTTAAGACCAGGTAGGTGTCTGTCACGCCGCGAGGTCCTTTTCAATAAACTCGCCTTTGTCCAGGTGCAGACAACGGGAGGCATACTCGGCTGCGGCCGGGTCGTGAGTCACCATGACGATGGTTTTTCCGAACTCGCGATTGAGCAGCTGCAGAATTTCCAGAATCTCCACGGCGGTGGCGCGATCCAGATCGCCAGTGGGTTCATCACAGAGCAGAAAGGTGGGGTCGGAGACAATGGCCCGCGCTATGGCCACCCGCTGTTGCTGGCCACCGGATAACTCACTCGGCTGATGACCGGCGCGCGCTTCCAATCCGACCAGCTTAAGAGCGGTGTCGACGCTGTTGCGCCGCTGGCTGCGGGAGAGCTTTTTGAGTAGCAGTGGCAGCTCCACATTGCGCGCCGCGTTGAGCATGGGCATCAGGTTATAGAACTGAAAGATAAAACCGATGTGTTCCGCCCGCCATTTGGACAACTGCCCCTCGGAGAGGTTATTGATGGGGCTGCCGCGAAAGAGGATGTCGCCGGCCGTTGGGCGGTCAACTCCCCCCAGGAGGTTCAGCAGTGTGGTTTTGCCCGAACCCGATGGCCCCATAATGGCGAGAAATTCGCCCTCTTTGATGCTCATGTTCAGGCCATTGAAGATGGTGATTTCTTCTTTTCCCTTGGTAAAGCTCTTGTTGACGTTATTGAGTTCAAACAACTGCTTTTGTGACATGCTGACCATCCTGTTTGGTAATCTGTGCTGAAATTTGGAGCCTGACTTATTCAGATAGGAAAGCGACCTTTACCCCCATATCCGGCAGTATCTTCTTATCCATTTGTTCGATTTTGATGCGTACCCTGACGGTGGCCTTGGCTCGGTCCGCCGTGGGGATGATGGCGATAACGCTCGCCGGGATGTCCCAGTCCGGATAGGCATCTAGGTTGGCTTTGACCTGTTGGCCGGCAAACACACGACCGATATAGGCCTCGTTTACGTCCACCTCGATCTCCAGTGAGGCCATGTCGACAATTGTGCAGATGCCGGTGCGGGTAAAGCCGCCACCGGCGGAGCTGGGCGAGACGATCTCGCCGGGTTGGGCGTTTTTGACTGTCACCACACCACCAAAGGGAGCGCGGACGGTGTGGTCGTCCAGCAGCTCGCTCTGGCGATCTACCTCCAGCTTGGCGACGGTGATTTCGCTGTCTGCACTTGCCAGGACGGCCTGAAACTTGTCGACATCGGCGCTGGCGCGGGTGCGCTGGGATTCGCTCGAGTAGTTGTCGTCACCCAGCGTGGATACCCGTTTTAGCACCCGGCGTGCCTCGGCTAAGTCAGCGACGATGGATTGACGCTGGGCCTGCAGGACCTTTACCCGCCCTTGCGCCAGACTCAGGCTGACTTCGGCGACAGAGGCATCCAGTTGAGCAAGTACTTGGCCTTGCTTCACTTTCATGCCCTCTTCCACCAGCACGGTTTGCAATTGGCCCATGATTTGAGCCGATACAGTGGCGATGCGTCGGGCGGTGATATAGCCGGAGGCGTTGAGGACCGTATTATCGGTGGCGACAGACCGGGCGGGCGCGGCCATGGTCTCAGGCTGTGGTGTTGAGGCCGCCCGTTGCGCCTCAGCCTGAGGCGGTGTTGCGACGGACGCAACCATGGGTGATGATGGCGGGGTTTGCGGCATCAGCAAATAGCTGACCCCTGCGGTTGCCAACACCGCAACCGCCAGCAATCCGAGCACCTGCCCCTTGCCAAAGCCGGCCGGCTGCTGGGGCGGTGCCTCTCGGTCAATTTTGAGCTGACTGAGTAATTTTGCTTTGTCTTCCATGGAGCCCATATAGAGTCACTCTCAGCGACGCGGGGTTGGCGTTGCCAACCGGCACAGACACCAAATCATATCAGCCTTTTGGGGACAACAGAAATGACGCCAAGTTCTGCTTTTGACTTGGTGGGAAAATCCTGCAATAAGTGGATAAGAATCTTATGTCAGCTGGCTATAACCGCAGCGCGTGTTTCTTTGTCGACCTTCTCCAGCGCGTACCTCAGGGTGGGTTTTTCCATCCGTGAAAGGTTTTCTCGAACATAATCCAACACCGCTGCCTGGTGGTGCTGCGATGTCACCTTCAATAGCCAGCCTATGCTTTTTTGCACAAATTCGTCTTCGTCCCGTAACAATCGGTCGCAGTTTTCGAACACCCGTGTCGGGTCCAGCCTATAGACTTTGCTGCCAATGGGCCGATGAATAAACTTAACCCAGGCAACGTTGCTTGCTCGCCGGCACCAGCAGACTTTTGAATGAGACCAGGGTTGGATGGTTTCGATCAAATGCGTGCGTGACAAGAAGAATTGGTAGATGGTTTTGATGCAGAGATCGTCCACGTGGGCCCAGTTGCTGGCGTAGTGTTCCAGCCAGTATTCAAACCTCTGGAGCAAGTCGTCATCAAAGTTTCTTTTCACCAGCTTGTTGAGAATACCGAAGGCCACCAGTACTTCCTCACTGTATTCGGCTTTTTTGAGAACTGCTTCTGAAACCTGTAGGACCTGCTCCGGAGTGAGATCTTGGTTGTTTGATCGAAAGCTATTAATAACCACAGTGACGTCGGCGGCCATAGCGCCGGTGGTCGTGATGCCGGCGGGGAAGTAGCGTTTAACCTTTTCAGCTTTTGTGGGGGTACCCGCTGCGAGCAGTTGTTGTCTGATCCATTCTGCATGCTGGTTTTGATTTGTTTGGGGCATGTTTGTTCCGCGTTACACAGGGATAAAAGATTAGAAACTAACAGAATTTTGGATTGGTGAGTTAGAAATGTGAGATCTGCTACACTCATTTCATCAGGGAACCCGCTTCCGTCAATATCATCAGGAGGATGAAATGAATGCCAACCGTTTAACATCGCTAAGACTCACTGCCACCCTGGCAGCTGCACTTGTCGCCGAGGCTGCCCTCGCTTGTACCTGCCCAAGCGGACTTCTGCAAGATCAATACGACAGTGCTGAAAGGATATACATCGCTCAGGCCTCGGAGTGTGTGGATGGTGAAGTCACTGAACAAGGTCACTGCTCCACCAGCCAATGGCGGCTCGCGGTGATTGAAGGGCTGAAAGGCGACACGGCGATACCGGTGATTACCAAGGAAGTTCCGGTCTGCGGTTTTCAGTTGCAGGCCAGTAAGAGCTACCTGCTGTTTCTGACCGAAGACAACTCCTATTCAATGTGTAACGGCAGCGCACCGCTGGAGGGGTATCAGCAATCCTATTTGAATCGCCGCATTCAGCAGTTGCGAGAGTATCGGGACGGAACGCTCAGCACCCTTCGCCCCCAATGGCATTTTTCCGGTGCGCACTCTGTGTGCACACTCGCGCATCTTAACCAGCCGGCAAGTTTGAGGTTTCGATACAGTAAGCGGACATCCAGCGAGCAGATCCAGGACCCGCAGGGAATGGTTGAAGAGGTTACGGTGAAACCGGCACCGAGTGATAATGCCGGTGACGGAACCCCCAAGGTGAGCCTGAATATCACTTTAGCCAACCAGCAGAATATTGTCGCCGGGTCCGTTTTTCTTGAGGCCGGGGGGCAGAGTTGGGCATTTGAGCGCCGGGAGATTCAGTTTAAACTCAAGAATATGCCGGTACCTGTGTCCACACATCAGGATGTACTCAATGGCAATGCCGCGTTGGATGCCTTGACCACCTTGGCAGAGCAGAAGCAATACTCGGTGCGGGCGCAACGTAAACCAGCCCAGGCGACAACGGTGGTGCACGGTGGCGTGATGCATTCATCCTCTGCCAGTGCCGGAGATATTCAGGCGATTGGGGCACTGTCTGCAACGCCACCAGCCAATATTGCGGCTGCGGTTCCCCTGGGTACAGGCCCCATGGTGACACAATCAGGAGTTCCGGTGGCTCCCGCGACTTCCGTGGCAATTTCACAGCCTGAAGGCGTTAATCAGGTGACGGTTGTTTCAGACCCGGCAACGGTTCTGGTGCCTCCGACGGGTGTGCCTACTGGGGCCACTGCCCTATATGGCTTTTCTCCTGCGCCACCGGTACAGCATCGAAACGAGCCACAAGCTATTGAAGTGAAGGCCTATACGGATGGGCTGGCAGAAGCGGCAGCGCAGTTTTTGGATTGCATGGAAGGGAATGACGGTTAGTAAAAAAGAAAATTTTTGTAGATTGGGGTGTCCAAAGCTTCCAGACTCAACCGTTATAGCCCCGTCGGCAAAGAAAATCGACGCCCAAACGCAACATCAAACTCAAGGATGCCAACATGTCTAAAAAGAACTACCTCTGCATAATGCGCCGCCCGACGGATGGCAATGACACCAGCAGTTGCCCTCCCCCTTCGCCCGACCAGATGGAGCAGATGTTCGCTCGCTTTAACGCCTGGAAGGAAAAGTTTAAGGACAATATTGTCGATATGGGCGGTAAATTGGGGGAAGGTGCCGTGGTTACCACTGAAGGCGCTACCGATGGACCGTTTATCGAGGCCAAGGAAGTTGTGGGTGGCTTTATGATTATCGCTGCCGAAACAATGGTACAAGCCATTGAAGTAGCCCGCGAAAGCCCTGGTGTGCATCCGGGCTCAAGCGTGGAAGTCAGGGAGATCAGCACCTCTTGACGGCACAACCGCTGATCGAACATTTTTTTCGGCACCAATACGCCCGCCTGGTAGCGCTGCTGACGCGCCGGGTGGGTGTGCATGAGATTGTGGCGGTGGAGGACGCCGCCCAGTTTGCGTTAATGCGTGCCTTGGAAATCTGGACAAACAATGGTGTGCCTGAAAATCCGTCGGCCTGGGTATACCAGGTCGCCCGTAATAAGTTGCTGGATGAGCTGCGCCAGCGCTCTGGCCGCGAGCGACTTTTGAACGAGCATGCTCCGGAGTTGGTGCCGACGCCGGATCTTGCTCTTGATCGCTCCCTGGGCGGAGAGCTGTCGGATGAATTGTTACGTATGTTATTTGTATGCAGCGATGATTCGATCCCACGGGAATCCCAGCTGGTACTGGCCCTGAAGACCCTTTGCGGTTTTGATGTTCGTGAAATCGCCATCCGCTTGTTTACCAGTGAGGCAAATGTGTACAAGCGACTGGGCCGGGCTAGAAAGCGATTGCAGCTAGGCGGCACCGACATTACGGATCTGTCCCCAATTCACTACCCCTTAAGGTTGCCGGCCGTTTGCCAGATGCTGTATCTGTTGTTCACGGAAGGCTATCTCTCCTCCCAGGGTGAGATTTCGACCCGACTGGAGCTGTGTGAGGAAGCCATCCGATTGACGACGCTGTTGGCGGAACACCCCGCGGGCCAAGACTCATCCGTTGCAGCATTATTGGCGCTGATGCATCTGCAGATGGCGAGAATGCGCGGCCGAACAGACGGTAGTGGGGGCTTATTGTTGCTGGAAGAGCAAGACCGAAAACAATGGGATTTTCATCAGATTCAGTTGGGTTTGGCATGGCTGGAAAAATCTGCAGTGGGCGAGCTTTTTTCCCGTTACCACGCTGAGGCGAGTATCGCAGCGGAGCATTGTCTGGCTCCCAGGTTTGTGGACACCCGCTGGGACCGCATTGTGGATTCTTATGCACTGCTGGAGAAAACCAATGACTCGCCTATCCATCGTTTAAACCGCGCGGTGGCGACTGCCGAGCTGGAGGGACCCGAGGCAGGGTTGGCGGTTTTAGCGGAGTCCGAACCGCCAAGTTGGTTGATGGGATCGTACCTGTGGAGTGCCGTTAAAGCGGATTTGTTGTTGCGCAGCGGGAAATTGGAAGAAGCAAAACGTTATCGGGAATGCGCGTTGAGCGATGTACCGTCCCAGGCCATTCGTGATTTGTTGCGCAGGCGCCTGGATCCCAGCCGATCTTAGCAGACCGAACTTCGGATTCACGATACTAGTATCCTACGGAAGTGACTCGTTGCGGAGAACTGTCGAAACCCTGGTTTGACTTCAGAGAACGATTTGATAAGGTCCTATAACGCTAGTGACTTATATCTTGAATTAAGTTGTTCCCAAAACATGAAATAACAAAATAAAGAAAGGAGGCTCCCGCAGTGACCGATAATTCACGAGCCATTAAGGTTATTGTTGTTTGCATCACACTGGCAGCACTCCTCGCCTGGGCTGGCAGTGAAGGCAGCGTACCGTGGCTGGGCGTACCACTGTTTGCGGTTTGTGTATTCATTGCCTTTGTGATGCAGTGGATTGGTTTTGTGCCCTCGTATCTAAATCAGACCGAGCATTTCTACGATCTGACGGGTAGCCTGACCTATCTTTCCATCATTATCTTTGTGTTGTTGGTCCGCGACGGTCTGGATGCACGCAGCCAACTTCTGGCGGCCATGGTGATGATCTGGGCCGCCCGGCTGGGCAGCTTTTTGTTTATGCGGATTACCAAGGACGGTTCGGACCATCGCTTCGACGAGATCAAGCCTGATCCGGTGCGATTTTTCGCGGTGTGGACTTTGCAGGGGCTGTGGGTGTCCATCACCGCAGCGGCTGCGCTTGCTGCCATGCTTGCCACTGACAGCCAGCCTCTTGGCTGGTTCGCCATGGTGGGTATTGCACTGTGGTTACTGGGTTTTTCCCTGGAAGTGATCGCTGACCGCCAGAAGCGGGTGTTCCGGGCAACACGGGCACAAACAGGGCACCAATTTATTCATACCGGCTTGTGGGCATACTCCCGCCATCCCAATTACTTTGGTGAAATCGTGTTGTGGATCGGCGTCAGCCTTATTGCCTGGCCGGTGTTGAGTGGCTGGGGTTATGCCACCTTGATTTCGCCGCTGTTTGTAACCTTGTTGTTGACGCGCGTGAGCGGCATTCCAACTCTGGAGCAGAGTGCTGATAGAAAGTTTGAGGGTAATCATCTCTATGACGCCTACAAGGCACAAACCCCAGTACTTGTGCCACGCCTGACGAAGCCGGCAGTACTACAGGAGAGCCAGGTTACAGGGCAGGAGCCAGCCTGATGGTGGCGGTCAGGGATGACTGTGCTCTCCTGCATAATCATTACAGTGAATTATGGTCAATCACAAAAATAAATACGAGTGAGCACAGGGAGTTTGATAGGCTGGGTTTGTCAGAAACCTGCACACTGCCGGTTTCACAGCGCCGGTCGATAGGAGGTAGCGATGCTCGAGGGTCTGTTTTCCCTGCAAGGTAAGGTATGTGTGATTACCGGAGGCTCCCGAGGCCTCGGGGCTTATATGGCCCAGGGCTTTTTGGAGGCCGGAGCCCAGCGTGTTTATATTACTGCCCGCAAGGCTGAAGCTTGTTTGGCTGCCGCCGAGACGTTGAGCCAATACGGTGACTGCGTCGCTATCCCCGCCGATATGGCCTCCGCCGGGGGAATCGAACTGCTGGTGCGGGAGCTCAATGAGCGGGAAGAGCACATAGACGTGCTGGTCAATAACGCCGGTACCGGCTGGGGTGGTCAGTTTGGTCAATTCCCGGAAAAAGGCTGGGACAAGGTGATGGACATCAATGTCAAAACGCCTTTCTTTTTGACCCAGGCATTGACACCTCTGCTTACCAAAAACGCCAGCGCTGAGAACTGGTCCAGCATTATTAATATCGGCTCTATTGCCGGTATTGTAGGTAACGGTCTGGACAACTTCAGCTACGCCACCTCCAAATCCGCCGTGCATCAGCTGACCCGTGTGCTTGCCACTGAGCTGGCTTCCAGCCACGTGCGAGTAAACGCCATTGCCCCCGGCCGTTTTTATTCCAAGATGACCGAGTTTCTGAGTAGCGATCAGGAAGCGTTTGAGGAGGAAGTCAGCCAGATACCCATGCACCGTTGGGGTGAACCGTCTGATATTGCCGGTGTGGCGGTGATGTTGGCGTCCAAGGCCAGCGCGTTTATAACCGGTCAGATTATTCCGATCGACGGTGGGACAACGCTGGTCGCTTGATTCTACACGCCGATGGACTGGCCAAACTTGGCTTATTCGTCAAAACAGGGATAGTTTTTGTGCATATAGGCCAAACCGAAACGGATGATCTCTTCCAAGACCGCCAGATCCACATCACTTAATTTATTGATATACAAACAGGATTTACCTGTTTTGTGTTTGCCCAGGCGGGCCAGCATTACCGATAAATCCTGGTAGCCGGGCATAATGTAGATGGTCAATGCGGTTTTGCGTGGGCTGAACCCGGTCTGGAAGTGTTCCCCTTCACGGCCACTTTGGTAGCGGTATTGGTAGCGGCCGTAACCGATAATACTGCTGCCCCACATTTTTGGTTTCAAGCCCGTCACACGGGAGAACAAGGCCAGTAGTGTTTCTCCGTCAGCTCGACGCTGGGGATGTTCGACCGTGGCAATAAACGCCTCCGGGGATTGACGGGTTGGCTGGGTTTTGTTGTTGGCTTTCATAACGGGTCAGGCGAGTCCTTCTGCAGAAGAAAGAAACAGGGCTTACCTGCTCGGAGGCAACCCCTACCGATTCCAAATTACCTTGGAACTTACAGCAACACCAGACCTTGTATTTTTCTTTCTCTGCCGAGGTAACCGGATCATTAACGCTTACCAGTGCCAATTAAGAACAATGTTCTGCAGTCGCCGGTAAAACAAGTGGGACATCCCTGTTACCCCATAGTTGAGCTAGGTATCATGTCCGGCGTATTGAAATTTGAAGTCTTTAGAGGATGCTGTTTATGTCTGCTCACTATCAGGAAGTCCGCCTCGCCGATTAACGCCCTCCCAGTCACCTGGTTCCCTATATCAAACTGGAATTCAACACCATTGATGAAAGCAATGTGCCCGCGGTGCGGGATCGGATGCTTGAGCAGCTGCGACGTATTAAAGAAACCCTGGGTGAAGACATGTCTGAAAACCTGTACGAGGTGGTGAATAAAACGCTACAGTGTTCCTGATACGACCATCGCTGTTCAACGCGCGAATAAATCGACTCTGACCCTACGACACATCTGGGTTTTATAGGGTCTCCTGGTTATAGTCCGGCCTGCACAAGGCTCGAACCAACCTCACCTGGAGAACCCTATGAGTGAACCACAACACACATTTGTATCACCCGGCCCTGCTGGCCTGGCGGCATTGGCCGTCGCTTGTTTTGGCTTTGGTGCGGTCTTTACCGGTCAAGTGGGGCTTGGTGGCTTGCCACTGCTGGCAGCCTGGTTAATCGGCGGCGGCATTGTGCAATACACCGTGGCAGTGATCGAACTGAAAGATCACAATATGACAGGCGGTAATGTGTTTTTGTTTTTCTCGGCGTTCTTTATGTTTGGCGCTGCCCTGAGTGTTCTGGTTAAATTCTTGATGTTATCGGGCATGTTGGGCAGCGCAGCACCGCAATCGGTGGTCGAGGGCTACTGCTGGATGGCCGGGGCGGCCTTTCTCACCAGCATTACACCCTCTTACCTGAAGGCGCCAAAGCCCTTGTTTGCAGTGGTGATCCTGGTGGATATCGTTTTGTGGATGATCGTCGGATTAGACCTGGGTCTGTTGGATGCCGCATTCAAACCGTTGGTGGGATACCTGCTGTTCAGCGCCGGGTGGATTGCGCTCTATCTCGCTGCTGCCATTGTGAATAATCATATTCATGGCAAAGAGTTGCTGCCCACATTTGGCAGTTTTGTTGAATAAGCTGTCTAAAACCGCGTTGCACAAGTCCACCTGTTCACGAATCACCTGCCCCTGAGAACCGGAATACATCCCCGTCAAAACCAGACGGGGTTCCAACGCGAACTTACCCTGTACCTGCAGTCGGCCCAGGTAAGCATCCTCAATGCTGATCCCCATGCCCGATTCACGCTGAGACAAACCCGCTCTTGATCCTACCAGATATGTAGTCTTTGGAAGCTAATGTAGTCTATTAAATAGATTGCTGTTTCAGTGGCCCTCAATATAAACCGTAAAAGCCGGTAAAGGAGAAGGGTTCAATGGGGGGCAAAAAAACGTTGCTAAGGATTGCTTAGCCGGCGAATGCTGCTAAGATATACTGAGCAACCAATGGAAGGTGGAGGAAGGGATGCAGACCGAAGAACGCGGCTCGGATGTCGAATATTTTGAGAAACGCTGGGATGAATTGGATCGCCTGGTCGACCAGCTTCGAGCACTGACGATTTTGCTTCAGTCGGCGCCCACATCCTGGATTCAGTTTCCGAGGCTAATCCCTTACCTGCAGGTTACGGACGATATGCTGGAGCAGATGGACAAAATCCACCAGGAAATCCGCCGGGGCAGGGTATCCCAAGAAGAGCTGCCCCCGCCTACCCATTCATTGGGGTGACCTTTCAAGGGCTTCGGGTTCCCATCCCGGGCCTCAAGGCAGATACCCGCGCGCCACATTTGTAACCACCGTGGCATTTCAGGTGCAACGATTTAGCAGCGGCTGCCACTTTACTTGGTCCAGGTAAGCCAACATACTGCGCAGTTAACCTAAACACAGCCCCGCCCCATTTTCCTTGGACACTCAATGACCATTAAAAAGCCGAACCAGCAAAAAGGACTCAAGTTGGAAACCGATCCTCAAATGGAGCTGTTTTACTGGACCGGCGCAAGTGATGAAACCAGCGGTTCCATCGCCATTTACGACACAATCAATAAGTATGTCTACGGACGCAAAGGGGAGCGTTTTGCAAAAGATATCGGCGAGCGTATTGAACGAACTTACCGCCTGGCCAATGACAGCTTTCAGGTTGTTATCACTCCAGCCCGCCTGCGCCATAAGGTAAAAGGGGTGGAAACGGTATCGCTGGTGTACCCCAGTGAGCGCGAAGAAATTGTGGAAGAGGCGCTGCGAAAGCTCTGTTCCTCCGGTGGTGGTACCTGGATTGATGAAGAAGCCGGTTTGTTTTTCACGCTCGGGCAGGTGCAGTCGGAGCTGGAGCGGCATGGCCATGGCTACAACAAGCGGGAGATTCGCGAAGCACTGGAGATTCTGGCCGACTCCAAATTGGAAATTTACAGCACAGATGGCGAAATGAAGTGGATATCCGCTTACTTTCCAGGCCTACGCCTCACCACCCGGGACGACTATTTAAAAGCGGGCAAGAATGCACTTTGCTTTGTAAAGTTCCACTCGCTGGTGACCCGATCCATTCGCAAAATAAACTATCGTCAGTACAACTACGATCGATTTATGCGCCTGCCCAACGCTATTGCCCGCAGTATCTACAAGCGGTTGGTACATGCCTTTACCTACGCGGCCACAGGCCAGAGCTATCATTTTAAGATGTTGGATATGCTCAATAACGCGGGTCACACGCCCAGTGCTCGTATTCGCCAAGACCGGGCCAAGTTGGATTCCGCGCTGGAGAGTCTGATGGAAGAGCAGGTATTGCTGCATTTTGATTCCAGCCCGATCAAAGATGGCCGTACTGTGGTGGATTTTAAATACGTGGTGGAGGCATGCCCTGAGTTTATTTCTGAGCAGATTCGCGCCAATAAGCTGATAAAAGATAACCGCCTGAGCGTAGATGCTGCCTTTTGAGAGAAGATTTTAAGTAGATGGAAACTGACGCGGTTAGTAGTGGGAAACTGGCGCAGGTAGAGGGAAAGTGGCGCGCCTTTGGAGCCCAGGTAGTGGGAAAACGACGCGCTTTCAGAGTTAATATAGTGGGAAACCGACGCGATTTTAGATTAAAGCAGTGGGAAACCGACGCGCTTTCGGTAAAACCTGTGGACAAAGCAGCCGGCCGCTGTGGGTATTTTTCAGTGAACTCGTAAATAGTGGTGGGAAACCGGCGCAGAAACCGGTGGGAAACTGACGCGGGTACATCTGAAAAAATCTATATATAACAATAGCTTAGCGCTATTTTTCTGCCCTAACCTTTTCTTTAACCTATCTAACCCTCTTTTATATATTCTCTATTAATAATAATAGGATACCGTCTGGCAGAGCTTGCCGATGTTAATATCGGTTCAAAGTGGTAGAAAACAACGCGCTTTAGGCGATTAAGAATCTCAAAAACTCTCAGTTCAGAGAAGCCAAACAAATTTCTTCAATGTCACACTTTTTTTAGCGAAATCAGCTAGAATGTGAAAATATTCTTGTTACTACAAGATTACTGTTTTTCAAACAAAAACCTGTTTAGACATCGAATAGTCAGCCTTGGGGGGAATTCATGACGTCCATCGAAATGATAGATGATTGGCTGGATCGCGGGACAGCGATCCTAAAGAATCGAGACACCATATCCAAAGATATTGAAACTCTGCCACCCAGAGTTTTTAAAGGTCAAGAGCTTGCCAAGTTGCTTGGACTGAGTTCGGTTAATACTGTCTACAAAGCGGAAGAGCGTGGGCTGCTAAACAAGCCGGATCGCCAGAGCCGCAGCCAGGGATACGTGCTGGAAGAAGTGCTTGAACGTATGGACCATTTCAACGCGCTTCCCTGGCGGGAACCGGAAGAACCCCCCATTTATCTTTCGGTCACGAACTTTAAGGGCGGTTGTTGGAAAACCGCAATTGCCTGGAATCTCGCTACCTATTTGGCAAATCAGGGGTATCGGGTATTGCTGAATGATCTGGATCCTCAGGCAACGATCAGTGACTTTATGGGATTTATGCCTGACTACGATGTGGGGTACGAAGATGGCATTGGTCCTTATTTGTTGAACGATCCAGATTTTCCGATAGAACGCTTTTCTGAGACTGCAATTCACAAGACGCGTATTCCCACCCTGGACATTATTCCCGGCTGTTTGGACCTGGCTTCGGTCGAAAGCACACTCACCAGCGAATTGGTGAGATACCTCCACGCAGGGGAGTCGGAGCAAGTTATGGCGATGTACCAGCGAGTAGGGCAGGTGTTGAGCCATGTAGACCGTAACTACGATTTTGTGATTTCGGATGGTACGCCGTCTTTGGGAGTTCTGCCCATGAATCTCATCCTGAGCAGTGATATTGCTCTCGTACCGATTCCCTGTGAAGTTCCGGACTTTTCTTCTTCGTTGCGTTTTCTGGAAATGTTGAAGGACTACATCGTGTCCTTTACGGATAATCTCGACATTACCCCCTACCTGCCACAGCTGGCCTTTTTGCCCACCAAGTTCAATCCCGGCAAACACACCAAGGGTTCAGAGGTTGTTCTCAATGATATTCGGCATACGTTTACCGACACCGGACTTAAGACAGTCATTAAGCGCCATGATTCGGTAACTCACACGTTGAATTATGTCAAAAGAACGGTTTTTGAAGTCAATCCGAAAGATGTTGATGTTCCCAGGGATGCCCTGAAAAAAGCGGTTATGAATTACTCCGCTGCTTTTGAGGAAATCCTCGAAACCCTGATCTACCCTCGCTGGCCCTCCAAGAAGGCCATTCTCGAAGATATGGGAGTCTATTAATCATGGTCAAAAAAAGAATGAGTATCCGGGAGCTGGGGGATCGTGCCCGCGGAGAAGAGTCCACAACAGAAACCCCTGTCAAAGAGCGTGCTCCCCGGGCGGGAGCTCAAGTTGTGCATTCCAACACCCGGGCATCCCAGTTTCATACGCCTCAATCCATGATGCTGCCATTGCCGGTATCCAAGCGCGAGATAAAAATGGATCTCATCGAGCTGGACCCGACGCAATCCTTTGCCTCACCAATCAACCCACGTAACCAAACATTGCTGTCTCTGGATGACCCGGAGGTGCAAAACCTGGAGCGGTCCATTCGTACTGATCAGCAGCGTGACCCAGTGCTGGCCCGTCGTATAAAAATCGACGGTGAAGTTCGTTATGAAGTGATTGCAGGCACTACCAGGCGATTTGTGTGCGAGCATTTAAACCAAATCGTTGAAGGGGGATTTAAACTCCGGGCTTGGGTTGGCGATATTCCCGATGGGGATCGACGTGCAATCGCCATCAGCGAAAACCGCGACCGCCGTGATTTATCCGCCTGGGAAGAAGCGATCGATGCCGCTCGGTATTGCGCGATGGATGACAACCATTACAAAACCCAAGATGTGCTGGCCTCTGAACTGGGAATGACCCGGCCGAAACTCAATAAACTGCTTCAGATCGCCAAGATCCCACAATACGTGATAGAAAGCCTGACTTCCCCACAGCTGCTGACTCAAAATGCAGGTGCGGCATTGGCGTCGAAAGTAGGGCAGCTGACCAGCAAGCAATCCGAAGCTTTGAAAACGTTTGTGGCAGCATCGAAGTACGATAATCTCTTAAATCTTCAAAAGGCCATTCAAACAGAAATCGAGAAACCCAAAAAGAAGGCGCCTGTTTTTGCCAGCAAACCTTACGTAGTTCGCGATGAACAAGGTGTACGCGCCAAGATTACACGCCACCGTACCCAGAAGGATCAGTTTAAAGTGGATTTGTTCGGGTTGAGCGAGCAGGATGAATCCTGGTTGGTCGGAATTCTGGAAGAACGGTTCTCAGGCGAAAGTTCACGGTGAACATTTTGACCTGAAAACTGGGTGATCTTTTACTAACCTAATGATTTATAAGAACTTTTCCATTAATTTTTGAATCCGAAGACGCATGTAAAGTTGCAATTTTGCAGGCGTCTTCTACTTCTCCGGGTTAAGTGTCGCTAATTAAGAGTTTTTTGCCGTCTTCGGTATTCGTTTCATACTTACTCGCATATTTCCTTCCACTCTGCGGCCCATATCTGAATAAAGCCAATCGGCTTACCTCCAATGTTTCTTTGGTTGAAGGCCCAAGCCAGTTAATCGAACTAAGCTGCGGGCAAGTGTTCACAGTGAACATTTTCGAACCTTTTGCTCCGAAAAAATGACAGCACCCCACGGGGCGGGGCATTAGAGAGAGACAGGCGTCTTGATCTCAACAGGTTGGATTGCAAAAATGCAATGTTGTCGGAGATTGATTTGCCAATTAAATGCAATCAATGAGTTTGGGCAGACTGCCTCTCAAGGCGTGTTGTTCGCGTTTCTGCAGAATCTACTACGGCTGCGAGTCGGCCTTTTGTTTGGTGATAATCCAGACGCAAGTGGCGCTTGGCCAATTCATCAGATATGACACTGCTTATAAAGCGCGTCAGTTTCCCACTACACGCTTCTTGAGCTGTTCTCGCTCCATAACCCGCATGAGTATTACCAGTTACACCGCGATAATCTCCTCAGCCTCTTTTAAAGCGCGTCAGTTTCCCACCGGTTGCTAAAGGATTACCCTCCTGTGGATAAGTGGGTACAAAACAACAAGGGTGAAGTGTTTAACGTGAAACATTTCATTCACGTGACGAACCTTCCGGTAACCGCTGACTTCGAGCAATAGGGGCGATGGCAGAACGAAATCGTAGCTGATCAACAAAGAGTGCAGCCGAGAGGCCCCTAATGGGGTATAACCTGGGGCTGCCGAAGAAGGATTCAAACAAGCAGGAGGCAATATGACGATCAGCGAACTGTGGCCCTATTCGGGGCTGGCCGCTTCGATCTGGCTTGTGATTGGTGTGGCAGTAGCCGGAGCCAAGTACGAGGGTTACTCCCATACTCGACAATTCTGCAGCGAGCTGGGAGCGGCTGGCAGCCCGACAGAGCGTTTCTCTCCTATCATCAATAATTACCCGCTGGGGCTGTTGTTCGTTCTGTTTGGTGTCTATCTGGCAAGCGAGGCAGATGCTCTGCTGATGTCATCGATCGGCTGGTTGATTGTGACTCACGGCGTTGGAACCTGGGTGGCGGGGTATTTTCCTATGGACGCCGATCCTTATACCCCGTCACCCACTAGAGCCTGTAAAATTCATGGATTAGCGGGTGTGGTGATGCTGCTTTCACTGATAGTGGCTCCTGTGCTGAGTCTATTCAGCAGCGAATTCTCAGTGGCATTTAAAGGGTTTTCCGTGGTCTGCCTGGCTGCCACGCTGATATTCACGGCGACCTTGGCTGGCGCCTTTAAAAAGCAGAGCAATCCCGGTCTGCATCAGCGTTTGAGCTATGGTGCACAGCTGCTGTGGCTCGCCGGTCTGTCCCTGGTGGTGGCATGATTCGGGCAAGTTGTCACCATCATCCAAAACGTTAAGGAGTAGTCGTGATAAGCGATATACCTGGGGGATTTGGCCCCATTTTTCGAAGCAGCCCCTATTTGGAACTCATCGGCCCCATCTACAACCAACAGCGAGAGTCCGGTCTGGTGATTGGCCTGAGGGCGGAGGAAAAACACTGCAATGCGAGAAATCTGGTTCACGGCGGTGTGTTCAGCAGTCTGGCCGATGTTGCTCTGGGCTACAACGCAGCTTTTTCCGGTGCAGAGCCGGTGCCTATGGTGACTGCCAGCCTGACGGTGGACTATGCAGGCGCGGCCAAGCTCGGCGACTGGATTGAGATTCACACCGATGTGCAGAAAGTGGGAAAGCGTATGGCGTTTGCCAATTGCTATTTTTTTGTCGAGGGTAAGCGGATTGCCCACGCCAGTGGGGTGTTTAATGTAATGGAGACTCCTCCTGGTGAATGACTTTGTCAGCGAATGAGAAGGGGCTCTTGACCAAGAGAAATAGGGGCTGCCCAGCTTAAGAAATGCCGGTGACAGCATCAGAGCCAGTTTGGAAAGACACTTAAGCCTGATGGATCTGGCGAAGGGTACTTGGAGTTGACTTCACAACTGAAGAACCATTTATTATAACTGTCGACGAGTTGGCAGTTTTCACTTTTATTTGGTGGCAAATATTCACTTTGAAGGAATTCATGATGAAGGAAGAACATCGCATTCACACCGTTAAACAACTTCGGGAGGTTATCTCTGAACCCAACCCGATGATCTCCAACAAGCTCCAGACGACGCTTGACGATAACTGCATCGACTTTGTGAGCAAATCACCGCTGATTTTTTTGGGAACCTCCGATGCCAAGGGCCGTCAGGACGTCTCGCCAAAGGGCGATGCTCCCGGGTTTGTGAAGGTGCTCGATGAAACAACGCTGGTGATTCCTGAAAGGCCCGGTAACCATCTTGCGCTTGGATTTCTGAACATGCTCGAAAATGACCACGTTGGCGTCATCTTTGTGGTTCCCGGCACCAAGGAAACTTTTCGCGTAAACGGAAAGGCGAGGCTTTCAAAAGACCCGGAGCTGCTTGAGCAATTGTCCGCAAATGGCAAACCGGCGTTGTTATGCACGATTGTAGACGTGGAAGAAGTTTTCTTTCACTGCGGCAAAGCACTGATTCGCTCCAAACTGTGGCAACCGGAATTCTGGGGAGAAGATGCAGCAGCGCTGATGGTCAAACAGCTTGCCAATGCTCTTGCCGTCGAAGATTCAGTGATCGAATCTTCTTTAAGTGAAAGCTATAAAGATAGGCTGTATTAAGCCGGAAAATCGAAAAAGCACACTCTATGCTTTTCAATAGCCTGGATAAGAATCAAGCACTCATGAATCATCTGGTCAGAGCGACAAGTGCGTTGATAACCATCTATTTTTATTCGAAATAGTGCGAAATCACTCTCTGTGATGGCGATAAGACATATCTGCCATCTCCTGAGAGAGAACAGCCAGTCATAGGGTTTCTACCTATTTTCTCTATGCCGCCGAGGGGCAAATTCGCTACAGTGCTTCGTCAAACGATAAGAAGTACTGGATGGAAAGGGTTTAGAAAATGAGCGAATTTGCAGGAAAAACGGCCGTCATTTCAGGTGGCGCTGAAGGCATCGGTTTGAGTATTGCCCAATCTCTGGGTAAGCAGGGCATGAGACTGGTATTGGGCGATATCGACGCGCAACAGCTTGAGACTGCTCAACAAACGCTTAGCGCACAGGGATTTGATGTTATTACCGTGACTATGGACGTTAGCCGCCCAGCGGATTGGCAGGTGCTGGCCGATAGAGCGATTGAGGCGTTTGGCAAGGTTCACTTGCTGGTCAATAACGCCGGCGTGGGCGGAACGCCAGGTGCGATTGAACAGACCGATGCCAAAGACTGGCAGTGGGTATTGGATGTGAATCTGATGGGGGTTATCTACGGCGCACAAACGCTGGTGCCGCTGATGAAACAACACGGTGAGGGCGGCTGGCTGATTAACGTTGCCTCCATGGCAGGTATGATGGGGGTTCCGTTTGCTGGTGCTTACACTGCAACTAAGGTGGCGGTGGTGGGAATGTCTGAAAGTTGGTCTGTGGAGTTAAAGCCTCACAACATTCATGTGTCGGTTTTGTGCCCGGCGTTTGTTAAAACCCGTATCAATCACTCCTATCGTAACAAGCAGGATGAATATAAAAATGGTGAGGCTGATCCAAATGCATCAGCAGAGCTGTCGGCAATGGCAGATCATATGCAGCAGGTGATTAACAACGGGCTGGATGTGGAGATTGTCGGTGAGCGAGTGGTGGAAGCACTTCAGCAAAAAGAGTTGTATATTTTCACTCACCCGAATTATCGCTCGGTGGTAGAAAATCGCTTTAAGGCGATTGATGCCGCGTTCGAACGTGCACAGCAAAGCCCGTTGCTTGCACATGTATTGGATGAAGAGCCGGTTAGTTTTTCCTAAATACATCCAAGTAAATAGAAACCGCTATCCGAAGATAGCGGCACCACTCAATTCGCACCTGAGAGAGTTTTCGAGAGCTACTGGAACTTGTGGGTAAAGCCCAGCTTGATCATGCGGCCAAAGGCATTGTGGGTTTGAGCGTCGTAGCGCAAGTCCGCGCGCACGTAGGGAGCATCTTCGTCGGCAATATTGATAACCGATGCTGAGAGGCTGGAGCCACCTTCGTTCAGTGACAGTGTGTAGTAGAGATCATAGGTAACGTGAGAATCCACTTTTCTGTCGTAGATGGTGTCGGCGAAGGAGGTTCCGTTCAGTACGTCGGTAGCGTTATCGATATAGTCATCAATATAAGCGGCCACCAGCCGAACATTGTGTTGATCGCGACGATAATTGACGGAGAAATTGGCCTTCCACTCCTGCATTGGGCGCACAAAGGTTGCTGCGTTTAACGAGCCCACTGCGTCGAATTCATCCTTGCCCTGAAATTCACCCACCTGATACTCGCGCACATAGGTGGCATCCAGGCCGAGATCCCACTGCCCGCCCAAAGCGTCGAAGCCGTACTGCGCACTCAGGTCGATACCATTGGTGGTGATGTCCGGGCCGTTCACATATTCAGTGACAATTCGCGCGATGGTAACGCCGCCAGCATCGCAAGTAATCTTGTCGCTGACGCCACAGATGGCTCCACCGTTTTGATTTGCGACATCGTTAACCAGCGCGTTCGGGCTTTCTCTGACGATAGGATCGGAGAAGTCGAAGTGCCAGTAATCCAGAGAGATGCTGCTGCGATCGGTGGGGCGATAGATAACACCCAGGTTAAAGGTATCGGCGGTTTCTGCGTCCAAATCCGGATTGCCAATACGGTCCACAGCTTTAAACAACAACTCCTTACCGATAAATTCCAACGCGGTACTGTGCCCGGTGGTCTGGTTTAATGACGGCGCCCGGAACGTGGTGCTGGCAGAACCGCGCAGTGTGACCTGATCGCTGAGATCCCAGCGAATGGCGACCTTGGGATCCAGGGTCTCGCCAATGTTGCCGCTGTAGTCCTCATATCGAAGGGCGAGTTGCAGATCCACATTGGACGCTACCGGAATGGCCAGTTCACCGAATACCGCATAAACATCCTGGTCGACAGTGGTATTGTTGCCGCCACGCAGGAAGGTAAAGGCACCGGTCGGGTTTCCGATCACATCGACGCCACCGGGATTGAGATCGATGTTGGCAATATCGTTATACTCGTTCGCGATCTCTTCGTCGCGGTACTGAAAGCCCACCGCGTAGGTGACAGCGCCGGCCTCCATGTCAAACAGCTCATTGCTGACCACGGCTTCAAACACAGTGAGCGTGCTGGTGGTTTCCAGCTCCAAGGCCGTTTTCATCCAATTGAGCAGTTCGGGGTCATTGGCCAGGGCCGGGTCGTAAAACTCTGTGCCGGGTATGGCGGAACTGAAGGGGTTGTAGTACTGGCAGCCGTTGGCTCCGGCGGTGACGCCATCACAGTTGGGGCCGCCGAAACCGCGCAGAGCGGCGGAATAGCGTTCGGTGAGATTGTCCACCGTGGCACCTTCAAAAACGTTCTCGGCGTGGGTCAAAGAGGTAGTGTAGCTGGCGCCGTTGCTGAGTTCGCCCTCAAGTCCCGCCAGAAAGCGGTAGGTGGTGTGTTCCCGGCTGCCGACTTCTGCCGGGCCGGTGACGGCTACAGGTCGGCCGACGAAAATGGCGCCACCGCTAAAATCCGCCGGTTGTGCAAAAGCGCCGTTGGCGGGGATGCCTCCGGTGGTGATTCCCGGGTAGTTGGCGACAAAGTCCAGCAAGGCGGGATGGTCTGCCGGCAGGTAGCGGTTGGGGTCCGCTTCCAGCAGAGGTGGGTAGGAGGGAGAGGTCTTCCAGTTGGGTACTTCAGAGTTGGCGTAGAGCACTTCGGCAAACAAACGAGTGTTTTCATCAAACTCGTAGCTGCCCTCGGCGAAGAACTGAATGTGCTCCTCATCCTCAATGGAGTTACTGAAGTTGATAAAGTCGTAACCGCAGCGGTTGGAGGTCTGCAGGACACCGCCGGCGGCTTCACACTCCGGATCTCTGACAAAGCCGGCACGTAAACCACCGGGCAAACCCGCGGCACGCAGGAGATCGGCGTTTTGCGCGCTGACGCCACCGCCGGCTTCCATAAGCGCCAAAGGCACCGGAATAAAGGCAGCGGGGTTACCGGTACTGGACTGGCCGAACAGGGTCAGTCCATTGGGAGCGCCGATGGTGGCGGTCAATTGGGAGGGCAGGGTATCCACCCGCGGGCGCACATCATCCAAACGCTCGCTGTTCGGCAACTCGGTGCGTTCGCGGTAGCCGAGGGAGGTAACCAGGTTCCAGTTGTCGCCCGCGACACCCCAAATGGCGCCGAAGTCGTAGTCGCCATCGCTGCCGTCGATGTCCTGGTAGGAGCCGGAGACCTCAAACCCTTCAAAATCGCCCCGGGTGGTGAAGTTGGCCACACCCGCCACCGCGTCCGACCCCAAAATCGCGGCAGCGCCATCTTTCAGCACCTCGATACGCTCAATGGCCAGCGCGGGAATGGTGTTGATGTCCACAAAAGCCGACCCGTCGTTGGCCTGGGCAGCAGCGGTCACCATACGGCGTCCGTTCATGAGCACCAGGGTTCGACTCAAGCCAAGGCCACGCAGGTTGATATTGGCGGTACCGGCGGTATTGCCCGAGGCAAACTGGTTGGTCTGGTTTTCGGTCCCGCTGGAGAAGGTCATGCTCTGGACGATGTCGACCGTGGACGGAGCCCCCTGTTGCATCAGATCATCGCGATTGATGATGGATACGGGTGAGGGTGCATCGGTGACGGCGCCCTTGATATAGGAGCCGGTCACTATTATTTCTTCTAGTTCCTGCAGTTTTTCATCGGCGACGGAGAACTGGCCCATGGTGGTACAGGTGGCCGCAATGGCCAGGGGCAGCAGGCGATTACGAAATGGTAGTGTGTGCATCTTATTCTTATCCTCTCTGGTTTTTTGACATCGCCGCAAAAAAGGGAGACAAATGTAACCTGCCCCGGCTTCTTTGGCTGGAGTCAAAGGAATCGTTTTGGAACCGAAAACCTTGATAAGACCGTGCGTGTGCTGGGGCACGATCATTGAGCCATTTGTTATGGTTATGAGACTCAACGCTACTGAGTCTACTCACAGTCGGTAGTCGCTGGACAATTTATTTGCGCTATATTTCGTCATAAGTGCTCGAAATAGTTTGTACGTAAAACGGCATCACTTTCGCTGATAGAGATATTAAATCTGGTGATTAATTGCGTGGTTCGCGGTGTGAACCGTCATAGACTAAAACAAGTACACTTTTGCCAGTTATACAGACAACTCATCCCATTCAAGGAGACCGCATGAAATTTCTGCAATCCCCCCAATCATTGTTGTTGGCCGCGAGTCTGATTCTGCCTTCTCCGGTTTTTGCGGCAGAACCCCAAAAGTTGCTTAAGGGGGTGTCGCCTAAAGTCATTGAGTGGCGTCGTCATATTCATCAGAATCCGGAGCTGGGTAACCGCGAGTTCGAAACGGCGGCCTTGGTGGCACAGCATCTGCGGTCACTGGGGATTGAGGTGAAGACGGATATTGCTCATACGGGGGTGGTTGGGTTGCTTAAGGGAAAACGCCCGGGCCAGACGGTTGCGCTCAGGGCGGATATGGATGCTTTACCGGTGGAGGAGAAGCTGGATTTGCCGTTTGCCTCGAAGAAGCGGACGAACTATCGGGGGGTGGAAACGGGCATTATGCACGCCTGCGGTCATGATGCTCATGTGGCGATGTTGATGGGAGCGGCCGAGGTGTTGGCGGGTATGCGCGATACTCTGCAGGGTGATGTGATGTTTATCTTCCAGCCGGCTGAAGAGGGTGCGCCGAAGGGTGAAGAGGGCGGTGCGGAGTTGATGCTTAAGGAGGGCATCTTCAAACGCAATAAGCCGGATGCGGTGTTTGGTTTGCATGTGACCTCGAATTTGGCGGAGGGCAAGATCGGCTACCGAAAGGGACCGTTAATGGCGAGTTCTGATCGTTTTGAGATTACCGTGAAGGGACGGCAAACGCACGGTTCGAGACCTTGGGGTGGGGTGGACCCCATCGTGACGGCTGCGCAGATGGTGATGGGTATTCAGACGATTGTGAGTCGACAGGTGGATATTACCAAGGAGCCTGCAATCGTGTCGTTTGGCAAGATTGCCGGGGGTGTGCGCAACAATATTATTCCCGATGAGGTGCAATTGGTTGGCACGATCCGCAATTTTGATATGGATACGCGGCAGCAGATTTTCGAGAGTATTCGGACGATTGCTGCCAATACGGCGGAGGGTATGGGGGCTTCTGCTGAAGTTGAGATTTTTGAAGGTTATCCGGTGACTAAGAATGACAAGGCGCTGACGACGGAGATGTTGCCGACGTTGGAGGCGGTTGCTGGTGCCGACCATGTGATGGAGATTGATAAGATTACTGGGGCGGAGGATTTTTCGTTTTATGCCAATGAGGTTCCCGGGTTGTTTTTCTTTTTGGGTGTGACACCTGAGGGCACTGATCCGCTGACGGCTCCCAGTAACCATTCGCCTTTGTTTTATATTGAGGAGAGTGCGTTGGAGGTTGGGACTGAGGCTTTGGTTCGGTTGACGTTGGATTATTTCGAAAAACAATAGAGATTTCGCGCTTCGGAAAAATGGTGGTTGATGCCCCCAGCCGTCTACAGTGTAGTGTGCTAAGTGCGTAGGTTGGATTAGAAGCGCGTAGCGCTTCGTAATCCAACAATTATACGCTGAGATCTTTATTCAAAAGTCAAATACAAATAGGCCAGCGCGAACGCGCTGGTAATTCCAATTCCCATCCAGCTCCAGATGACTAAACCCTTAGAAGGCCTTAGTTTTTGGGGTACTTCTTTAGACCGCATTGCCATGTGATTCATCCAGGCGATCAAGGGAGCCAGCAAAAAAGCGACACTGGTGGCGAAGTCGATAAACGCTTTAAACGAATTCAAAAAGAACAACAGAATAATCATTGCTCCAACGCACTGCAAAATAACCAATGGTGGGTAGTAGCGCTTTTCGCCTTCCGCAATCAGTCGTTCTAACGCACGTGGGCAGGCGTCTACCAATGTTAGCAGTGTGGAAAACATAACAGCGACTGCGGCGGCGGCAATAACGGGGTACGCCCAGTCACCGATGGATTGGGTGAAGAGGCTGATCAGTTGTTCGGCAAATCCATTGGCAGAGGTGGCGGTGGCGATGCCGGGTTGGAACATGAGCACGGTGCCCAGTACCAGAAAGGCCAGCGCCAGGAGCACGGTCATGCCGTAACCGAGGTTGAAATCGAATTGGGTTTCGCGTATTTCCATCGGGCGGCCCAGGTCTTTTGACTTCGCACAGACCCAGATGGACTGAAATATGGATGCGCCCATGGCGGCGGGCATCCAACCGGCGACGGCAATCATAAACAGCAGGGTATTGCGGTCAGGGGTGAAAGGTTGTGTTGTGAAGGCAGCTGAAATATCGAGCTCCGGCAAGGCGAGGGCGACGGCGGTAAGGATCAGGACCAGAAACAGTAGTACAAAGGCTTTGGTGACTTTTTCGAACAGGTGAAATTTTCCACCGATGAGTATAGCTGCCGTAAGCCCAAGCAGTAGTGTGGAAGTAAACACAATGTTGATGTTCAGTGACAGTACGTTTTTCATCAGTCCCGCAGTGACAAGGACAATGGCGGCTGTGGCGATAAACATGGTGGCGAGTATTTCCAGCACACAGACGGCGACGGCCCACCGGCCTTGGTGGCTGTAGCTGTTAAGCAGGGTGTTGCCTGTCGCTGCGGCGTAGTCGGCGCCAAATCGAAACGCGGGATATTTGATGGCGCAGGCCAGAAGGATGAGCGCCCCCATGGCCAGGCCGTAGTTGGCGCCGGCGCGGGTGGATTGCACCAGGTGTGAGGTGCCGATACAGGTCGCGGCAAAGAGGATGCCGGGGCCGACGGCAGCCAATAGGGAGCGTTTGGGCAGGGGCTGTTCCAGGGTAGCGGTGGATTCATTCATTTGATACTCGGTCCACAGTGAAATGAATTCGTAGAAGGGTGGATTAGCAGAGCGTAATCCACCTCGTGGTCAATATGACGCGTAGTGTCTCAGAATTTATATTTTGCAGAGAGGTAGTATTCCCGTCCTCTGGCGTAAGCGGCTTCTGCATAACCCAGGCGTTGGTTGACGTTGACGGAGTTAAAGTATTCTTCGTCGGTGGCGTTGCTGACGCCTAGCGTCAGCAGCCAGTTTTCGCCCTCCGGCTGGTAGGCGGCGCTGATGTTGAGCAGGGAGTAGGCGTCTTCGTGAGCCTGGGGATCGTTTTCGGCCGTACCCTCTGTCTCGGAGCGATAGGTCAGGTCAAGGCGGGGAGTGATGGTGCCCCCCTGGCTGAGAACATATCGGTAGGAGAGGCCAAGGTTGCCGGTAAACTCGGGGACGCGAGCCAGTTCATTGTCGGGGGAAAAGGAGACGTCCTCCGACAGCTCATCATATTCAGCGTTCAGGTAGCCAAACCCGCCCTCAATCAAGAGTGCATCGCTGGGCACATAGGTGAATTCCATTTCCAGCCCGGTGATCTGTGCTTTGGCGGCGTTTTGCGTGATGGTGGCGCCGCCGGTGAAGTCGGGGTTGGTACTGATCTGGATATCGTCGTAGTCATTGATGAAGGCCGCGGCGTTAATGCGCAGAGTATTATCCGGGCTGGTGTACTTCACGCCAAATTCCAGCATGTCGACGTATTCCGGGTCGAAGGCGACGGCCCTCAGATCGGGTGCGGGTGCCAGGTAACGGGGGTTAAAGCCACCGCTTTTGAAACCGTCGGCGTAGGTTCCATAGAGCATCAAGTCTTCGTTGGGGTGGTAAGCCAGGGTCATGCGGGTGGTGGTTTCGGTGTAGTCCACTTCGGCACCGGGTTCGTCGACCAGGGTCACGACAAAGTCATTCGGGTTGACGTCGACCTTGTAGCTGGCATTGGATTCGACGTTTGGATCAGACAGCAGTCCCAATACGACGAAGCCCTGGTCGGATACATATTCTTTGGTTTCGTCGGTGCCGCGCAGACCAACGGTTAGACTCCAGGCGTCGCTGAAATCGTAGGTCAGTTCGCCGTAAAGTGCGGTGCTCTTGTTTTCCACATGGTTGTCAAAGACGCCGTTCAACACCACGGGGCCGCCGAAGGCGGGTAGGTAAATCTGGGTCAGTTCGTCAGCTTCTTCTTCAAAGTAGTAGAGGCCGGCAACCCAGCGCAGGTTTTCGGATTCGCCAGTGATCTGAAACTCCTGACTGAACTGGTCGTGCTCCTGGACGTTGGCGGTGGCAAAAATGGGGTAGGGGGAATGGTCGGAGTCGCGGCCGAACTCGGATTCCAGGCTGCGAACGGCGGTGATGGACTTAAAGGTAGCCCAGTCCATATCGTAGGTCAGGGTCAGCGCACCGCCTAAAATGTCGTTGTCGGTTTTGGTGAGTGGAAAGGTGCTTTCTGTACGTGTCGTGCTGCCGGTTTCCCATTGTGGGCCAAAGCATCCTCGGTCGGTTGTCAATGTGTCCTCGGTACAGGAGGTACTGGGAATCGCAAACAGGTTGTTATAGCGGGTGGGCATGCCGTCGGCCCCGCTGCGGGTGTTGGGAACACTGCCGGGGAACAATTCTGTCGCAACATTCGCCGTGCCGTTCTCTCTGTCCCGAGTGGCATCAAGGGCCAGAGCGATGGTCAGATTGTCGGTGGACCGCAGTTCAAATTGCGCTCTAGCGCTCAGGGAGTCGTCATCGCCGAGCTCCACTCCGCGACCATCGGTCACGTAGCCGTCGCGCTGGCGGGAGAGCACGGAAAACTTGCTCAGCAGGTTGTCGGTGAGCGGCACATCCATGGACAATTGAAAGTCGGTACGGCTGTCACTGCCCAGTGTCATGCTGGCGAAGCCGCCAAACTCTTCAGAGGGCTGTTTGGAAAACAGTTGTACGGCACCGCCGATGGTGTTGCGCCCGAACAGGGTTCCCTGCGGGCCGCGCAGAATTTCCAGCCGTTCCACATCAATCAGGTCCACCACACTGCCTACTGAGCGGGACATATAGACCCCATCCACATAAACTCCCACGCCGGGATCCACATTGACGGTAAAGTCGAGCTGTCCCACACCGCGCAGGAATACGGCCGCACCGGCGGAGTTCCCGGAGATGGGAGGCGAGGTGTCGAACACCAGGTTCGGTGTGGATTGGGCGACGGCAGAGATGTCGGCAAAGCCCCGTTGCTCAAGGCCCTCGCCGGTAAACGCGGAGACGGCCAGTGGGGCATCCTGAAGGTTTTCTTCCACTTTACGAGCAGTGACCACAACCTCTTCAAGCTGGAAGCCGCTGGCGGCATTGACGTGGCCGGTGCTGATCAGGGTGGTCAGGCCGATGCTCATTACCGCTTTGGCCAGGGGGGAAATACTATACTGAGTCAGGGTGTTGCGGTGATTTCTCATGAGGCTCGTCTCTCTTTCGTTATTGATATGACACCCCTAGGTAAACGCCGGGTTTTCGGGTTCCCGCCAAAGTTTCTTTGAAAATCTGACATTTTGGATGTTTTTAACGTCTTTCGAAAAATATTGGCGGGAATTCAAAAGTGGGACGTTTTTATAGAGTACGGAGAGGTGAATTGCCCGATATAACGATCGGCTATATACAATAACGACGCTAATAGAACGACATAAGCATGGCGAACAAATGTACATCCCTGCCGCAAAACACCCTGACTCGTGAGAGTCAGCAGTTTTATGAGGAAATCTACCGGCAGTACAACAGTGTGATCACTGGTTTCTTCCGGAGGCATGGTTATACCCAGGATGAGGCGCTGGATGAATTGCAAAACGTCTATTTTCGGGTGATTCGGCAGAATCAGCCGGAAAAGCTGGTGGATACACCAAAGGCCTATTTGCTGTCGGTTGCCACCAATCTGGTGCGTGATCGCTACCGGCGGGAGCACCGGCAGAATCAGCAGGCCCGTGAAGACGTCGATTTGGATAACTTGCCCACGCTGGAAGCATCGCCGGAAAACACGCTGCAGCTGGCACAGCAGATGCTGCTGATGAAGCAGGCACTGATGGAGCTGCCTGAGAAAAAGCGCAAGGTGTTCCTGATGAAACGGCTGGAGGGCATGACCTGCAAAGCCATTTCGGACAAATTGAACATACCGCTGCGTACTGTAGAACGTTATTTGAGTGAAGCATTTGTTTATTGCCAAGTGAGGGCAATTAAAGAAACCGGAGTAAAGAATTGAGCAAGCCGTTGAAATCCAGGACCACCCTCGACGACGAAGCCGTGCAATGGTACTTGGTTATCAGTGACGGGGAATCCGCCACCGAGGAGCAGTATGATGCCTTTCTGGAGTGGATTCAGGACCCCATGGCCGAAGCTGCCTACGCCAGGTGCGAACAAGCCTGGGAGGTGGTGGGTCAATTGGGCAAGGACCCGGATATTGCGAATACACTGGTGCCTCCTGGCGAATCAGCGGGTATCACACGATTATCCGAGTGGGGCTCGCGGAGGGTCTTGTTGCAGGCGGCGTGTGTCGCGGTACTGGGCATACTGGTGGTACTTGCCGGCCCCATGGGCCTGGGTTATTTTGGGTTAGAGAGCCACGTCTATCGGACGGCCACCGGGGAGCGGCAGTCTGTGTTGCTGTCTGACGGGTCTGAAATCACGTTAAATACCCAAAGCGAAGTGCAGGTGAGTTATTCCCGAAGTGGCAGAAAACTGGTGATGACCCGGGGTGAGATATTGTTTGAGGTTGCTCACGATAAAGAGCGGCCATTCACCGTTGATGTTGATGGCGGTGAGGTGGTTGCGCTGGGAACCCGGTTTACGATCCGCAAAGAGGAGAAGCATGAGAGGGTTCTGGTTGCCCTGCTGGAGGGCAAGGTACAAGTCAACGCCACCGCAGATAGTCGTGTTTTGGCGCCCAATCAAAGCCTGCTTTTTTCCCAAAAAGACATCTCCGAGCCCCGGGTGATTGAGGACGTCGACAAAGTGACTCAGTGGCAACACGGTCGACTCAGCTTTACGGATACTTCCCTGGCGGAGCTGGTGGAGGAGGTCAATCGCTATTCGGTTAAGAAGTTGATCATCCAGGATGAATCACTTAAATCGATCAAGATTGATGCTTACTTCGATATCGGAGATCTGGAATCCCTACTCTATGGCCTTCGGCAGACGGCGGGGGTAAAGTGGCGTCATCGCGATGGCAATGTGTTTATCTTTCGAGATCGCGCCTTACAAGAATAATACATTTTGGGTCCGACACTGTTGAAAAACCGCATCGCAACTCTGGACCCCGGTCATTCGAAGACCATTCGTCGGGCTTCGCATGCTTTTGTTTTGTTACTTTTCACCATCGTATGGGCAACACCGGCACTGGCGGCGGAATTTAACATTCCGTCCCAGGACATGCGCCACGCGCTCAAGGCGTTTTCCAAACAGTCCAAGCAAGCATTATTTGTTGCGCATCAACTGGTGCGTGGCAGAAAAAGCCGCACGTTGATTGGAGAGTTTACCAACGAGGACGCACTGACGATTTTGCTGCAGGGCTCCGGGCTGACGTTTGAGCGGGGACACAAAGGTGCTATCGTAATCCTTCTCCTGCAGGAAGATTCAACCGGAGAATCAGAAACCGAGGTCGCCACCTTTGAAATCGAAGAGGTAACGATTACCTCCCGCCGCCGGGCCGAAGACTTGCAAAATGCGCCTCTGTCAGTGAAGGCCATTACCGACGACGAATTGACGTTGAGAAAACTGGAAAACGCTTCGCAACTGTCGCGGGCGGTGGCCAATCTGGATATCGACACGGTTTCTCCGATCTCCGGTAATTCCGATGCGATGGCGCTGTTTCTGAGGGGCATTGGCCAACTGGATTTTACCATCAACGTGAATCCCGGCGTTGGCATCTATGTGGATGGCGTATACATTGCGCGCACAATCGGCGCCACAAAAGCATTGTTCGATATGGAACGAGTGGAAGTCTTGCGAGGGCCTCAAGGCACACTCTATGGTCGCAATACCATTGGTGGTGCCGTCCAGTTTATTTCAAAGTCGCCAGCGAAAGACTTGGACGCGGCGCTGTCTATCACTCTAGGGGAAAATCAACGCCGCGACGTCCACGGCATGTTAAATCTGCCCCTAAGCGAAACCCTGTTTAGTCGTTACAATGTTTCCATCAGAAAGCGTGACGGCTACGTCACCGATGGTAATGGTGCGGCATTGGGTGATGATGATGCCCTGGCTGTTCGATCCCGAATCCTGTGGAATATTAGCGAACTATTGACGCTGTCGCTCGATTCCGATTTCAACCGCAATCAGGAAAATGGCGCAGCCAACGTACCGCTCAATCTATTTGCAGACGCCGAGATCGCGTTGAGAACCAATTTCGCCCCTATGGGAGAGGCCGCAGAGCAAGGCTGTAGCTCAGCAATTCAAAATTCCAGCCGGCTGTGCTTTGGACCCGCATGGCTGAATTCATCAAAGCATCGAACCGCCAGCACCTTTCCAAGTAAAAGTAACAACGAATTTTACGGTGGCTCTCTGCGGTTGGATTATGAAAGTGAATGGGGATTGTTGAGTTCTCTCACCGCGTATCGTGAATTGAGGGCATCATTTCAGAGGGACTCCGATCACACGCCCTTCAATGTTTTTTCTACCTCCAATGCTCTACGTCAGGATCAGTTAAGTCAGGAGTTCCAGTTGACGGGGGATACCAGTGACAGTCGATTTCACTGGGTGTCGGGGTTATATTACTTCGAAGAGTCCGCCAGTGATCTGACCCGGATTGTTCTGCCCGAACTCGATGGACGATTGCAGGACGGAAATCTGTTTAGCAAAGTGGAGAATCGGAGCTGGGCGATTTATGGCGAAATCACCTACGATATCGTCGACGATCTTCATCTTACACTGGGCAGTCGGCATACCCGCGAACGCAACGGGTATGGCACGCTGCAGCGATTGATTGGGGCAGAGGCGATAGACGTCCTGGTCGATGACCCAAGCGCATCTGCGCATTACCGCGAAACCACCCATCGAGCCATAATTTCCTACGACTGGAGCCAGCATCTAATGACTTACGCGGGCTATTCAGAGGGATTCAAAAGCGGTGGTTTTAATTCCCGTTACCTGCAACCTACACCGGGCCTGGAAGCCATTGGCTACGCCCCCGAATATGTGGACCTCTATGAGTTGGGGGTCAAATACACTGACAAAGATGCGGGCCTGCGCATCAGTGGCGCATTGTTTTATAACGACTACTCAGATATTCAGATCAGTACCAATTCCGACGTGACCGGTGGGGCGACGATCACTCAAAATGCCGCGCAGGCTGAGATTTCCGGCGTTGAACTGGAGTTTTCCTTCGTTCCCATACAATCATTGCTTATTTCGGGTGAGGTAGGTTACCTCAATGCGCGTTACCGAAAATTCTCGCCGGAAGTCCGCTTTCCCCGCTCCAACGAATTTGCACGAATTCCCGAGTGGTCTGGCAGTTTGTCGGTGTCCTACGCGTTTGATCTCGGTGGTGGATGGACACTTACGCCTCACCTGGATGTTGCCTACAAGTCGAGAACGGAGGGGACCGCGGAAAATGAATCAGATGTGGTGCAAGAAGCCTATACCGTGACCAATGCTCACTTGAGCTTGGCCAGTGAAACGGGCAAGTGGGAGCTGATCAGCGGTGTCACCAATCTGACCGATGAAGCCTATTTGGTCTCCGCCAACGAAAATCTGCAAATCGGCTACGCCGAAGGCGTATTCGCACGCGGACGAGAATGGTACCTAAGTCTCCAGTCCAGTTTTTTCTAAGGAATAGTGTGTTCTTTCTACCGGGTTTGGCCACTTAATCTTTATCAAGATAGTAAAACCATTTCTCTAAAGAGGGGGTGACATTTCTATCTGAGATGGACTTTTTGCGGCCACGCCCCTGGATTTTCTTCTCTCCGGTGATTTCCGGGGGTAGCTTAATCTCAGGGTCGCCACTGCCCGATGGAAAGAAAACAGGGTTACGGCCATAGTCTGCGTATCTGACCAATTCATTGGTCTGATCATGACCCGTTGCCCGAAATTTTAGCGCGGTTACCGGTTGTCGAGGGCAGTAGGCTACGGGCAAATCATTGGGTAAGTGCTCGATAGAGGCTAACTCCTGATTCAACAATTCAAAACGTGCGTCGCCTACGGTCTCCATCCAGGCAGCCAGCGTAGCCTTGGCGTCGGCCATTGTTTTTCGACTTGAGGCGGCGGTGGTGTTGTAGTGCCATACAATGCGTGACAATGGGTACTCGGATTGGGGAATCTGGCGATCAACGGCAGCCAGGTTCAGAAGTTCTTCGTCGATGGCTTTCAAAATGATGCGCCGAAAGACATCTGTGGCATCTCGGCTGACTTTGCCGGGCTGGTCCAAAATACCTTTTCGCACCCGGTGGTGAAACTGCCTAAAGGCTTGTTTTTTCTCATTAACAGCCCGGATTTGTTCCAGGGTTTTTTGGCAGCAGGCCATCGCGGCGAATATATCCGGCCTATCCAGGGGAGTGTCCAGTATCTCGAGCCCCGACCATCGGAAGTTTCGCAAATGCTCAACAATGGCTTGCCTTGCGGCAGGGCCCTGGACAGGAACTGTCGTGCCTTCTTGGAAAAAACTGAAAGTCTCCTCACAAAGAATCCTCTCCGAAAGCGCATCCAGAGATCTGGTAAACGCGGTAAACCGGGCTCGGCATTCGGTGACTTCTTTATGCATGTCCATACAGACTCTCCTTTGTCCGACCAAATATATAACATACGTACATAAAATGGTATCTACTTCTCTCCCCTTTGAGTGCCAGGCCCAAGGTAATCAGGTATCGAGACAAGCCCCAGGTTCTATAATTCATCAGCCAAACTGGAATTTGTCAGTCAAGTTGGCAGGATGCCTCAAGTTTCAGCCGGTTGACGAGTTCGAAGAACTCGAAGTATTTCTTCTGAATGCAGTAGTTGACGGCAAGCGCTTCAGCGGTTTTTGTGTAGTCTTCACTGTCATCACCTACCAAGTCTGCCGTCATCGTCAATAGTCGTTCAAGCGCTGCTTGTTCTTCCGGCCATTGCTCAAGCAAACCGTGAAGCGCATACAATTGTGTCACCCGCTCCAGAATTTCAAATTGATCATTTGCGCCAGCCGTTTCCGCATCAATCATCTCCTTGACCAGCGGCAGGGCTTTTTTATAGTTCTCAATAAAGAGAAGGTACTTGTAGTAATAATCCCGGGCCATTTGAGTGGTGATATGACGACTGCCCAGCTCGGTCACCGCCAGCTCGTAGGCCGTTTTAATCTGTTTGGCATCGGGATTAAAGCGCCGTGTCTTCTCGTAGCCCAAATTAATATTGCGCAGCATGGTAATGCAGCGCTGATGACGTTCGCTGTGGATCTCGACGCAATGGGGCAGGACCTTCTGAGCCCTGTCTATCACTTTTTGCCAGCGTTTCTTGTTGAGGTCACGGTCGATACGCAAAACTTCTTTGGCGAGTTTCTTCTCCGACCAGGAAAACCACCCGGCATATAAGGGCCAGCTCTGGGAGGCAATGGAGAGAAATAGGATCAGGGAAATGAAGGCTTTCAACGATCGGCCGTCCAGGTTATTGGGCGATATTTTCCACAGACACTATCTAATTCGACTTCGATCCACAAAGTCCGACAATAGAGTCTTAAGCATGTGGGCATCTTCAGTGCTGTAATCAATGAACAAATCGTTATAACAGGCGTCAACACCGGCGCTCAATCGCTCGTGCAGCTTCTTGCCTCTGGCGGAAAGATACACCAACACCTTGCGGCGATCTTTTGGGTCTGGGCGACGATACACCAGGGCATTCTTTACCATCTTATCGATAAGCTTGGTCAGCGTGGAGTCGTTGATGTGCAGGTTGTCGCACAGCTCCTTCATCGACTTGCCTTGATCATTGCTCAATGTATCCATTGCGAGCCAGCTTTCGATCGTGATTTTCCGATCCTGTGATTTCAAAAAAGCGTCTAACTGCTTGTTGACGTAATGCTCGGCCTCAAAAATCAATTTGGCCAGGCTGGATGTTCCGGGCTGTGACATGTTGCTACGCTTTCTTTCGGGAGATGGAAATTTTTAAGTAAGAAACTATTCTACATGTGGAATAACTAGACTTCAATTATCGAAAGCGATAATGTCTGCTAGCTGGGCTGGATTGTCCAGAATGCGTGTGGATGGAGATATGCTAGACTTGTTATCCAGCCTGATGACATTTGGATACACGCTTGTCAGCTGTAAGTTTCCATAAAAGACCTGTCTGGTTAAAACCAGAGGTAATAAACACAAGAACAGAATCGCAGATGAACAGACTAGCAGACCGTACACACAACAAGATTAACGTCGGTCTATTTATACCCTATGGTGGCCCCATGGGCCTTTGGGCGCCGTCAAGCGAGCGGTGTGCCCAGCTGGCTGCGGCAGAGCTGAATGACTATCAGGGGATTCTCGGCAAAGAGGTTCATTTACATTTGGTGGACTCCAGCGGTTCCCCGCTGGAAGTTGCCCGCAAGGCCAGTGACCTGCTGGTGAACAATAGGCTGGACGCCATCGTTGGCATGCACGCCAGTGATGTTCGCCAGGCGCTGGTGCAAGTGGTCGCAGGGCGTATTCCCTATATTTATACGCCCATGTATGAAGGCAAAGAGTCGCACGCCTGTGTATACACCACTGGCGATACACCAGAGTATCAGGTCAAGCCGATAATAGGTTGGCTGGAGGAAAATTTTGATGCCCACCGCTGGTATTTTATCGGTAACGACTATGTTTGGCCGAGAGTATCCAATAGTTTTGCCAAAGATTGTTTGCACCGCAATCCTGCCAACCAAATCGTTGGAGAAGAATACGTTTCCTTGTCGACAGAAGACTATGCTGAACATCTGGATAATATAGAGAATCTTCAGCCGGATGTTGTCGTGGTGAATTTGCTCGGAGATTGCAGTATTCAATTTAACCGGCAGTTTGGAGAAAGAGGGCTCGATCGAGATATCATTCGCTATTGTGGTGCCATCGAGGAGAACATGCTTTACGCCATTGGTGCTGAATATACCAAGAATATGTACTCCGCGATGAGCTATTACGCCGATCTCGAGACTCAAGCTGCTCGAGGCTTTTGCAAATACTACTACGCTTCGTTCGGTCAGGAAGCTCCCGCTTTGAACCAATTCGCCGTGTCCTGCTACGAGGGTATCATGTTGCTCTCGGAGCTGAGTAAAGGTGTTCGCTCTATGGATGCCGGCAAAATGGAAGCGAAGTCCGACGGTTATACGCCATTTAGTGGGCCTCGGGGAGAACTTTATTCGAGTCGGCATCACACCACTTCAGCAATGCATATTGTGAAGGCAAACGGACTCTTTTTTGAACATGTGGAATCCTTTGCCTTCTGATTTGACTGCTCTGCTAGCTGGCCGAACACCGCTCTATTTCGAGTTCGCGCATTTTAAACTTCTGGGCTTTACCCGTAATGGTCATGGGAAATGATTCCACAAAGCGAATCAAGGCGGGTATCTTGAAGTGTGTGATCTGATCTCTGCAATATAACTTAATGTCTTGTTCGGAGACGTCGGCTCCAGTCTGTAGTTGAATCCAGGCGCAAACGCGCTCACCAAACCTTTGATCCGGTATGCCGAATACCTGAACGTCCAGTACTTGTGGATGACCGTGCAGAAATTCTTCTATTTCCCGAGGATAGATATTCTCTCCACCTCTTATAATCAGATCCTTGCTGCGCCCAACGATGCTTACATAGCCTTCATCGTCCATGATGCCAATGTCACCAGAGTGCAACCATCCCTGTGCGTCAATGGTTTCAAGGGTGGCTTGTTCATCCCCCCAGTAACCTTGCATAACGGAATAACCACGAGTACAAACCTCTCCGCGCTCGCCTCTGGGTACGATGTTGCCGCTATCGTCGATCAACTTCACCTCCAGGCCGGGAACGGCCTGACCGACCGTTTCGACACGTTTTTCGATGGGGTCTTGAGGTCTTGTCATGTGGTTGATCGGGCTCAGCTCGGTCTGGCCGTAGCCAATCAAGATGTGCTTCATATGCATCTCCTCGATGACCCGATTCATAACTTCGATCGGACAAGGTGCGCCGGCCATAATACCGGTCCTCAAGCTGCTGAGGTCATACTCCCGAAAACTCTCCAGCTCGAGCTCTGCGATAAACATGGTCGGTACCCCATGCAGTGCGGTACAGGACTCTTCTTCGACCGTTTGCAGAACACTCACCGGTTCAAAGGCGTCGTTCGGGTATACGGCAGCGGCGCCGTGTACCATGCAGGTGAGGCTGCTCAATACCAGCCCAAAACAGTGATAGAGCGGCACAGGTACACACAGCCTGTCCTGCTCACTAAAGCCCAGGTATTGCCCGGTAAACCAGGCATTATTGAGGATGTTTTTATGGGTCAAGGTGGCCCCTTTGGGCTTGCCGGTGGTGCCGCTGGTAAACTGAATATTGATGGGGTCGTCGGCGCTAAGCTCATCGGCAATCAGTCTCAGGCCGGTATCAATGTGTTGAGGGAGTTCATGTGCCCACTGCCCGGGTTTTGAGGAGTCTGTCTCACCCGCATGACAAATCGACCAGAAATTCAACATCCCCGGTTCCGGTTGGTTCCCCATTTTAATAACCAATTCCAGTGATGGCAGGCGATCAGCTTTCAATTGGCCCCCTGAACAGTGACCCAGTTCGGGGGCCAGTGACTTCAACATGCCGGTATAGTCACTGTTCTTAAAAGCATCTGCACAGACAATGGCTTTGCACTGGACTTTATTCAGCGCAAACTCCAACTCGTGCAAACGATAGGCGGGGTTAATACAGACTAATATGGCGCCTATCTTGGCGGTCGCCATTTGTGTCAGGCACCATTCGTAGGAATTGGGTCCCCAGATGCCCACTCTGTCTCCCTTTTTGATGCCAAGCGATAGCAGACCGAACGCCAGTCGGTGGATGTCCCGCTGATATTGCCGGTAGGTACGACGAATATTCTGATGTCGAACAACAATGGCTTCACGGTCGGGAAATCTATCGACGACCTGATCGAAGTATTCGCCAATAGTGACATCCAGGAACTCCGACAATTCGTCGCCTCGCTGATAACTGGGATGTTGCATGATGTACTCCTTATTCTGAATAGGAATTAGCAGATCGGCGGCAAGACTCGACTGCAATCAATGTAAATATTCTATTAGTAGAATATCCAATATTCAATAATTAATATTGACAGGTAAATCCAAGGAGTGATTAGATAAATAGGAAATCAATTCCAGCTTGTTTCTGGAAAAACACTGGCTAATCCGGAGTGAAATCAATGCCTGTATCCGTTCCGACACTGCAAGAGCTTAAAACTGTGGCCGAACGCCTGAATATGTCCTTCTCCCCTGAGGATCTGGAGTCATTTCGAGAGCTGATTAAGCCCAACATAGAAGCCTATGAGCTGCTGGACTCGTTGGAGGACAATCTTCCGGCACCAGCGTCAGAAGCCCCCGATTTTTGTCCCGCCGGCGAATCGGAGAATACTCTCAATGCCTGGTTTCAAAAGACGGCGCTGAAGACTCAGAACCACGGAATTCTCGAAGGCAAGCGGATTGTCCTTAAAGACAATATCAGCCTGGCTGGCGTACCCATGATGAATGGTGCCTCCACGCTAGCAGATCACGTGCCGAATATCGACGCTACGGTGGTTACCCGCATTCTGAATGCCGGGGGTGAAATCGCAGGTAAGGCTCACTGTGAATACTTCTGTTTGTCGGGGGGCAGCCACACCACCGCGTTGGGCCCGGTTCATAACCCTCACGACCATAATCGCTCAAGCGGGGGTTCGTCCGCTGGCTGTGGTGCTTTGGTCGGCAGTGGCGAATTGGAGTTTGCGATTGGTGGCGATCAGGGAGGCTCCATTCGGATCCCATCTGCCTGGTGTGGATGTGTTGGCATGAAACCCACCTGGGGGCTCGTTCCCTATACGGGCATCATGCCCATCGAGGCGACCATCGACAACGCGGGCCCAATTACCAACAACGTTTATAACAATGCTCTGCTGTTGGAGGCCATTGCAGGAGCGGACGGTCTGGACCCAAGACAATACGACGTAAAAACACAGCCCTACAGTCAACAGCTGAGAGGCGGTGTCGAAGGTATGCGTATTGGTTTGGTGAAAGAGGGGTTCGATCGCCCGGAATCAGAAGCGGACGTTGATCAAAAAGTCAGGAAGGCGGCCAATGCTCTAAGAGACCTGGGGGCGATAGTTACCGAAGTGTCGATACCCTGGCATAACATCGGTCAATCCGTCTGGCTGGCCATTGCCCTGGAGGGACTGACGGAGCAGATGATGCTGCGCAACGGTACAGGCCTCAATTGGAAGGGACTCTATGACACACAATTGTTGCAGGCTCACGCAAACTGGCGCGAGCGCGCTGATGAGCTGTCGGACTCTCTCAAGTCCTGCATGCTTACCGGTCTGTATATGTTGGAGAAGTATCACGGTTACTACTACGCGAAGGCGCAAAACCTTAATCGCCGGCTTCGTACCGAATACGATAGCTACCTGCAGGACTACGACCTGCTGATGATGCCGACCGTACCGATGAAAGCCACCCCTTTGCCGGCGCCGGACGCCTCTCGAGAGGAGTATATTCAACGCGCCTTCGAAATGATCGGCAACACCTGCGCCATGGACGCCACCGGACACCCGGCATTGTCTGTTCCCTGTGGGCTCAGCGAGGGATTACCGGTAGGCATGATGTTTGTCGGCAGGCACTACGACGAAAGCACTTTGTATCGCGCGGCCTATGCGTTTGAAAGTCATTATGACTGGCACCAGTTCTAACAATATTGATAACAACACGACACATAAAGTGAGGAGAGATCGAATGAAACTGACCGCACAACCCAAATGCCTGGTTATGGCCATGTTGGGTGTAACCGCTTTGACCCAGCAGATCAATGCGCAAGAGTCCGCATTTTCCATCGAAGAGGTTATCGTTACGGCACAAAAAAGAGCTCAATCCGTTCAGGATGTGGGTATTACTATGTCGGCTTTTGGTGGCGACGAGTTAAAAGAGATGAATGTCAGTGACGTCGTCAATGTCGCCGCCAATGTGCCCAATGTTCAGGTTAACTATGGCTTGGGCAACAACTTTTTTAATATCCGCGGGCTGGGACTCAACGAATTCACGGCCAATCTTGATGCGCCGGTCGCGGTTCATGTGGATGAGGTTTATCAAAGTAAGGGCTTCTTAACGGGTATGACTCTATTCGACATAGAGAGGGTAGAAGTTCTAAAAGGCCCGCAGGGCGATCTGTTCGGACGCAACACCACCGGTGGCGCGGTCAATTTTTTCACACGGCGACCGGAGGACACTTTTTCTGGCAACGTTACTCTCGGCTACGGCAACTACCAGACCCAGAACTTCGAAGGCTATGTAACAGGTCCAATTGCCGATAATCTCAGTGGCCGCCTTTCCGGCTATATGACCAGGCAGGAAGAGGGCTTCTACAAAAATACCACTCGAGGTACCACCGAAGGCAAGGTAGACGAAATTGGGCTGCGGGGGCAACTGCTTTGGAATCTCGAAGACACAGAGATATTGTTGTCGTTACACTACGGCAAGGACCGATCGGAACTGTTGCCTTACGAGGGGCTGGGCAATACTCAGCTGGAAGGCGGGTTCTGTCCCGAGTATCTGGACGGGAGCGTTAAAGGCAATACCCCCAATTGTCTGCGGGGATTGGATCTGTTGTTTAACCCGGGAGCACCGATCAGTCAGTACCAACCCGGGGAGGATGACCCCTATACCACCCAGAACAATCTCAGCTTTACCGTGGACAACGAAGCCTTTGGAGGACTGGTCAAGGTCGAGCATAAATTTGATAATGCCATACTCACGTCCATTACGGGCTACGAGAACTTTGACCAAAACCAGCGGGAGGATTCAGACAATAGCTCTATTCAGTCCATTGAGGTGTATTGGTATACGGAGTTCGAACAATTCACACAGGAATTTCGTCTGACTTCAGATCTGGACCATGACCGTTATAACTACATTATTGGGCTCTTCTACGAGCACGATGACTATTATAATGGGGATTACCTTACCGCATACGCCAATGTTTTTGACGGGCTCAACAACTACTCCCGCTATAATCAAACGGTAGACGCCTTTGCTGCGTTCGCTCACCTTGAATTTCAGTTGACGGAGAGCTTTCGTATTATTAATGGCGTCCGTTTTACCTGGGAAGAGACTGAGCTCAATGGCGGCACCTTTGGGGGTTCGGGTATAACGGACTTCGGTGGAGAAGAGAAACCGGAAACCATCGGCGCTGCTATCGCCAGTTCGGATTTGATCGAAGGGGGTAATGTTCGTCGTGATGAGGACGTTTCCTTCAAGGTCAGTGCCGAGTGGACGCCTAACAATGATTCTATGGTGTACGCCTCGGTATCCACCGGATTTCGCAGTGGTGGTTTCAGCGTTGCTTTCGCGAACTCACAGGATGAGTTAACGGCATTGGCACCAGAGGAAATGACGGCGTATGAAGTTGGATTTAAGTCGAGTTGGATGGAAGACACCTTTCGATTAAACGGCGCTATGTTCCGCTACGACTTCCGAGACGGGCACATCGATGTGGATGCCCCTGGCTCGCCAGTACCTATTACCATCAACGCTGCAGAAATCGAAACCATAGGTGCAGAATTGGATCTGCACTGGCGTCCACTGGAAGGTCTGGATCTCAAAGCCGGTATGGGGTGGGTGGATAACGAAGTGAAATCCGACTTGACCCTGGCCACTGGCATCGGACCGGTCAGCCTGAAAGGAAATCGCCCGGCGTTCAGCCCCGAATGGACATTTAACGGCCAGGTTCGCTACGAAGCGCCCATCGGAGATTCAATGACGGCGATCTTCTCAACGGATTTCAGCTGGAGGGATGATCACTATCTGGAAGTCAACAACCAGCCTAGTAACTTGTTGGAAGCTTACTGGTTGGTTAATGCCAGGATCTCCATCGGGTCTGCGGATGATCAATGGCGGGCATCCATCTGGGGCAAAAACATTACGGAAGAGGAATATACTCCCTATCTGAACGATCTGCCCGCATTCGGTTGGCTGTTAAAAGGATACGCGCCGCCAGCCACCTACGGTATTTCTTTGGACTACAATTTCTGACCGCTCTCCGCTGTTTCCGCGCTGCTGGTCTCGCAGTCCAGTAACGCTCTCCCTTATGGCCCCGGCTTTGTTCGGGGCGTTTTTTATATCGACAGTTGCCAATCGAAGGCGCCCTGCGGCTTGTCGGCTATGCCGATGACGACCAAGCGCAAATGTGTATCCAGACGCCAAACGGTCAAACAGACACGCCCCCAGGCCTGATCACTCCACTATGTGGCTCTGATTTTTTACATTGGCGTTTTGCATAAATAGCGAAAGCCGTCATCAAAACGCAATATCTATACTATTCTCTTAAATTAAGCCGGAATAAAAACAGAGTCTTCACCAGAGGATGTGGATATGACGCTTGCGGAAACGTTTGCGAGGCGCCGGGAAGCCAGCCTGGACCTGATACAGGGGTTGGACGCCGAAGACATGGTGGTGCAGTCCATGGAGGATGCCAGCCCCGCCAAATGGCATCTGGCCCATACCACCTGGTTCTTTGAGCAGTTCGTCCTTAAGCGGTTCGATCCCGAATACACAGAGTTCGATCCTCATTTCAATTTCCTGTTTAACTCCTACTACAATAGCATCGGCGAGCGCCATCCCCGCCCTGAGCGTGGCATGCTGTCTCGCCCCAGCCTACAACGAGTGCTGGAATACCGCGAAGCGGTGAATGCCTCGGTGCTGGAGCGCCTGGACCGTGGTTTTGCCAGAGAGCATGGTGTGACAGGTACCATCACTGTCGGACTGCACCACGAGATGCAGCACCAGGAGCTGCTGTTGACGGATATCCTCCACGCGCTGTCTCTCAATCCCATGGTTCCGGCTATGGTTGAACAACCAAGTGCCATACCCACATTCTCGACAGGGGAACAGAGATTCTTACCCTTCGACGAAGGTCTGTTTTCGATCGGTGCCACAGACAAGGGTTTTGCCTTTGACTGTGAGGGGCCTCGCCACCAGGCCTTTTTGAGGGCCTTTTCCCTGGCTCGTCGTCCGGTCACCAATCAGGAATGGCTCGAATTTATTGAAGATGGTGGCTACACAGAGCCGACTCTGTGGCTCTCTGACGGATGGGCCCGGTGCCAGCAGGAGGGTTGGAGCGCGCCTCTGTACTGGCAACAAATCGACGGTGATTGGGTTCAGTTTTCCCATTACGGCTGCCAGCCCGTCGAGTCGGATCGGGCGGTTAGCCACATCAGCTATTTTGAGGCTGATGCCTTTGCCCGCTGGGCCGGCGCCCGCCTGCCTACCGAGCAGGAATGGGAGGTGGTCGCCAGGCAGCATGCCATAGAAGGCAATTTTATGGAGAACAAGCATTGGCTGCCTCAAGCCGCCCAGGCGTCGGGCATTCAGCAACTCTATGGCGATGTCTGGGAGTGGACGGCAAGCCCCTATATGGCCTACCCGGGTTTTCGCCCCGCGCCAGGGGCGGTGGGCGAATACAACGGCAAATTTATGTCGGGACAGTATGTCCTGCGGGGCGGTTCCTGTGTGACGCCTATCGAGCAGATGCGGCCCAGTTATCGCAATTTCTTTTACCCTCACCAGCGTTGGCAATTCACGGGCCTGCGGCTTGCAAAGGATAGTTAACATGCAACAAAACGTGGTATCGGACACCTCCCGCGCGCGCTCGGCATTCGAGCAGGATGTTGTCAGTGGTCTTAAGCAAAGCCAGAAATCGCTTCCGGCCAAGTATTTCTATGACACCTATGGCTCAGCGTTATTCGATCAGATTTGCGAGCTGGAGGAGTATTATCCCTACCGTACCGAGTTGGCGATGCTGCCCTCAGTTGCGCAGGACCTTTCTCACATCGTGCCAGAGCCTCTGGATGTGGTGGAATACGGAGCCGGCTCCCTAGTCAAGATCCGGCTCTTGTTGCGTCATATGTCGCAAATCGAGCGCTTTATTCCCATCGATATTGCGGGCGAGCACCTGGAAAACGCCGCCGATGACTTACGCCAGGAATTCCCAAAAGTCACGGTGGAACCCATGGCGGCTGATTTTACCGCTGAGCTGAATATGCCGGGCCTGAACGGCGCCAAACGCATGGCGTTTTTTCCGGGCTCCACCATCGGCAACTTCTCGCCGCAGTTTGCTCAGACCTTTCTGCAACGGGTGCGATCTTCACTCGGCCCGGGGGCGCTGCTATTGATTGGTGTCGACACCAAAAAATCCGCCAATATGCTTCACAAGGCCTATAACGACAGCGAAGGCGTGACGAGGAAGTTTAACCTGAATATTCTTACCCATATCAATCGTGAACTGGATGCCGATTTTGATACCGAGTATTTCGATCATTACGCTTTCTATAACCCAACCGAAGGGCGTATCGAAATGCACCTGATCAGCCAGAAGGCTCAGACCGTCTCTATTGGAGATCAACGTTTTTACTTTGACTCCGGTGAGAGTATTCATACCGAGAACTCCCACAAGTATACGCCGGAGCAGTTCCTTCAGCTGGCCCAGGGTGCAGGCTGGCGCAGCGTTAGAAAATGGGTGGCGGGCGAGCAGTTATTTACCGTTTTTCTTTTGCGGGCGAGTGAAGATTGACTTTGATACGCAGCCGAGCTACCTACAAGGTCTTTCACGATCAGAATTATTGCGGTAATCGGGTCGAAGTGCTGGAACTCGATTCATGGCCCACCGACGCTCAATGGCAGCAGTTGAGTGAGTATTCGAAGGGCAGCGACGTCCTGGGTAATCCCAGGACTCTCGCATATATTGGTTCTGTTGATGAGACCGGAGCTAAAACCCGTTGGTATCAAAATGGTCGCGAGGTGTCCTTTTGTGGATCCGGTTTGGTGGCGTCTGCCTGTGTTCTGCTCGAAGGCACTCTCAACCAACTGGCTCCGCCGTTGCTTGCTGAAAGCCTCACTGCTTCCATCTTTCGAAGACCCTACGGATTCGGCTTTTCAGTAGAGCGTCCAATAATGGAGGCTGCCAAAGTAGCATCCTGGGCGACTGACTGTTTTGCTGCGACCCCAATAGCGGCGGCTTACTCCGGCGGCGCCAATGGATACATGATCCTGGAGTTTGAGCAACCTGTACGTCAACTGCCAGTTAAATTGGAGGTGATCTGCAAACATACACAGCGGGCTATTATTGCCACGAATAGATCCAGCCAAGAGCGTTACGATTACGAGCTTCGATATTTCGCACCGCAATATGGAATGGATGAAGACATGGCCACCGGCTCAGCCAACGTGCTACTGGCTGAGTATTGGTATCACAAACTGAATAAACATAACTATATCGCTTTGCAGGCCTTGCCGATGGACGAACGTATTGGGGGCGTGATGTGGACGTCCGTGCGTGAGCGCGTCATCGAAGTTGGTGGTGCCTGCGAGCGCTGTCTCTCGCAGTAACCACCCAGTTCACATTCAGAAACTAATTAATCTCACTGCTCCACTGCATTCGCAGCGTAAACGCTTTATCCAAATCATCCGGATCCTGTGTGGTGTTGGCGTGGGTAGGCTTCAACTTAAAGCCCAAATTCACCTGCCTTACCCGGGCTTTCTCACCGGCTTTGGCGTCGAGCAAAATAACGGAGCGGTAGCCGTAATATACCTTGCCGGTTTGTTTGTGGGTGGCTTTGACAAAGTACCAACCCTTCTGTTCAGGGTCTTCATTCTTGTCACTCAGGCTCTCTTTGCCCCAATACTCAATCTCGCAATCGTTGACGAAGCAGGCAAAGAAATCACTGGTCCGCTTGGCTTTGTTAAAGGGGTTGCGACAGCTCCAGGAATATTGGTTCCACCAGCTGTATTCATTGCCTCCCACCCGCGCGGAATGTTTACCGCTGCCTTCACCGGCGGTACCGTCTTCGTAGTTGTTCCACCAGTCCAGCCAGCCGTAGGGTGATGCCAGATAAACATGGTGCCCGCTGGAACCCTTGCTGATGTACTTTTCATCGTGCTCGGTATAAAACTCGCCCAGGTGGTTAACGGTCGGTCGGGTGGTTGCCGCCACTAACATACCCATGGGAAAGTAGGTCAGCAGCACACCGCCACCGTATGGAACCCCTACACGCCACCATTGTTTGACAGCGGCTTTGCGTTCTTCAAGGGGAATGTCTTCAGGTAGGCGGGACCAACCAATCCAGGTAACAACAGCGCCGAACACCAGTAAGCCAATTGGAACCATCAGTGCGGCGGTGATCAGAAACCAAAAAAAGTCTGTAACAATACTCATCGTTCTATCCTTGATTCTCAGTACAATTACACCAATGCAGCATAGCAGATCCGAAACAGCTCTGCATACGACGTCGGCACAACTCATAAATTGGAATGAAACCGATCTGTAAATATTGCCAGCGTCCCGGAAAATCAATAACGTCTGCCTCTCGATATTATCAATAGACATCGGATGTCTGAACACGACCACTGTCAACAACATGGATGCTGACACTCATGCTACGCGCTGCTTTTCTTATCGCACTTTCAATAGTCCCTCTATTTACGCAGAGTTCCGAACTGCCATTGACCGTCGAAGACTTGCTGACGGCCAATGACCGTTATCGGGTCGATCTCGACGTGAACTACTTTAACGATTCAACTGACGAGCAGCTGTTAGCCCAAAAAAGCAACCTGGATCTGGTGACCGTGAATATGGGCTTGAGGTATGGGTTGACGCTGGGTACAGAGCTTTCATTACAGAGTTCCTGGCAGCATATGCAGGCCAGATATCAGCAGGGTACACATCTGTCCCAGATGAGCGACAGTCATATGAGCAAATGGACATTAGGAGCGACCCATCGTTTCGCCGCGGATAATGGCAAGCACCCGGCACTGCTGGCGTTCGCTGACGCCCACTACCACCAACGTGAAGATAGCGGCGACAACTCCTGGAGCTGGGTATACGGAATTACCGCTTACCGTTCGCTGGATCCTATCCTCCTGTCGGCATCGCTTTCGATTGGCAGCCATCAGCCCTACCGTGTAGCGAATCTCCGCGTCACTCCTGGCGACAGCGTCACCTTGGTGCCGACCGTGTCTTTTGCGGTGAACCCCTGGATTACTCTCTCCGGCGGTCTGCGCTGGAGCTGGATCGAGGGGCACCAGCTGGACGGTGAAGAGGCTTCCATTAATGCCACCAAGTCCGAGTTGATTCTGGGGCTGGGGTACCACTGGTCACAGGACCTCTCCATACGAGTGAGCACAGACTTCGCCCTCTCAGAGGATAGTGGCTCTACACTGCGGTTAAATCTGACGTATAAATTTGATGAATCCTTATAACCAGCTTCCTTGGCGCAAGTTCGCGAGGAAAATTCCCTGGCCGGAGGGACTTCGGCCAGTTCTATCTCTCTACGATTAAGGAAAATAAACGATGAAACACCTGAAAAATGTTTGCTATGCTTTACCCGTTCTGCCTCTGTTCATATCGTCCCTGGCGACGGCGGGTTTGAGTCAGCCGCTGGAGGATGATTTTCTTTATAATGCGTTCAGTGATCAAGTCAGTGGCGTGGGTATATTAAGCCAGGAGCAGATGGATTCGACGCAGGGGAACGTTTTTCCTTTGGTGGCATTGCCGGCCTGGGCGGTCGGGGCGCTAAAGGCGTCGGCAATTGGAGCGGTTTCTGGCGGGATTATCAATACTGCAACGACCGCCTCAGTCACAGCAAAGGACAACGAGGAATTCACTACAGGAGACGCACTGACAGCATTTGGAACTGGCGCCGCGATCGGAGCAATTTCTGGGGGATACGGCGTACCTAATATACAAGTACAGATCTTGACCTTGGGCCTGCAGATGAGTGCGGGAGTATCGAAAGCAGTTGGAGAGCCTGCAGTGGAAGTCGAGGAATTAGACTATTCATCTCAGGATAGTGGTGGTGGTGGCAGTTCGGTGCCAACAAGTGTCTATTCCGGTCCAGTGGTATCACCTCAGGTGATGAATTCTATTGGATCGTTGAATATTACCTCGAGCCTACCTGATTACAATATTACGATTACTGGGCTTGGAAATCTGAGTGACGTTGTCAGTTATCAAACCAGCGGACGAAGAACTGCACCGTATTGATAATTGGATCCTCGCTAACTGGTACCTATTCAAATACTTGGAGTTCGTTGGCGGATAAAACCTCTAACGAACTCGAATGTCTTAGGGATTGTGGGGAGTACTCACTCATGAAGAGACGGGAAATCTGAAATGGAAATCAACAGTGATAATTCAATTCTTTTTGTCATCGCTTCTTGGCCCTATGTCTATTGGACTATGAGAAGGAAAGAGTGGAAAGAAGTGGCCGCAGCATTCGTGTGTTCAATCCTATTCATTCTGAACTTTGATGACAGCTCTTGTTCACTGGTTTCTCGGTTTACCTGTTTCTCATTAACAATTTCACCAGTCATCTTAATGTACGCCATGTTCTATGTTATCAGTAAATACATCGACCTCAGCATCAAAGAAAAAAAATGAAAATCAAATTCCCCCCAAGCTTGATCTCTCTGATCTTGGCACAATCCGTCCTTGCGACGCCGCCAGGCCTTCCTGACCGCAATGACTGGAAATCCCAGCGAGACTATCAGATCGAAAAACAACAAAAAGACTACTCTTGCGGAGCGGCCAGCCTGGCTTCATTGCTAAAATACCACTACGGCCTGGACGTGAATGAAAGCACGGTCCTGAATCTCATACCGGATCTCAACAATGACCTTGCCGCTTCCTTTACCGAACTGTCAATCGCCATCCAACACTTCGGTTTTCGTTCGGTTGGCGTGCAAACTGACTTTGTACAACTCAGCAAACTCAAGATGCCAGCCATTGTTCATATGGAGCACCAAGGGCAAGGTCACTTCTCCGTCATACGGGGCATAGACCAAAACGCCAATCGGGTGTGGTTATCGGACCCTTCCTGGGGAAACATTGTATTGACCCGGCACCGATTTCAGTCCATGTGGGTTTCAAACGATTCCAAGGGAAAACTGCTGTTGGTCCTGCCGGACCAAGACCATCGGCCAGAAAACCCGGTATTCCTCTCACCACCCCCGGATACACTGGGTATGGCGAGAGAATTTGTTCGTGCTAATTTCAGGTAATATCCTCAATCAGCTGACAATGCTGAGTGTATCCCAGCGCCCGCTTAATGGTAGGAAACACCACCGCAGAGGCCACACTGATCCCGATCTCCAACAATGCGCCTTTATCATACCGACTCTCGATCCGTTTCATCAGTGCACTATCAATAACTTCATTTGAGGCCGTAGCGGCGGCGAACTCATAGAGGTCCTTCGAGCAGGCCTCCAAGCGGCTTCCACCATTCGCCGCCGCGGCGATTAGCTCCTTTGAAACGCCGGCCTCCCTGGCCATCCTCACGTTCAGAGCCAGACAGGCCCCACAGTCCGCCACCCTCATGGCGGCCAGTTTGGTTACCCAAAAGTCTTCTGCGTTCAGTTTCTCGTTATGGTGAGCCATCGGCAAGAAAGCATCGAACTTCTGGTAGCCCCCCGGTGAAGTCTCCAGCAGCTCTCGCATAAAGGTGGTGTCATAACCGTAGTGGCTCTCGAAATCATCGATTTCCTGTCGAATATTGCGTTCAGTCATCAAGTCGTCTCCAAAGGATTCAGATAAAGCCCCAGATCTTGTAGGGCTCCACGTTAAGACGACCGAGAACGGCGGGGTGTGACACACATGACCAACCGATGCTGCCGGGAACACGGAAGTTTAGGTGTACTGAGTCTCCAACTGCCTGATAAACGCCCCCAGTTGATCAGAGGGCAGGTCGTTGATGCCCGCTGCCGCTGCGCGACCACCACCGGTGGCAAACTGCCGGCACAGATCAACGGCGCCGGTCTTGTTGCTCAGGGGGGCTCTGACGCTGACCAGGTAGTTGCCATTGGCTTTTTCAGTCAGCACAGCGTGTGCCCGGTCAGGGTGGCGGTTCGCCAGGTCATTGCTGAATACACCACTGACCCGTCGCGCCCATTTTTCGTTGGGTAAGATATAGACGGCGCTGTTGTCTGTACTCGCCTCAGGTTTACTCTGTTCTGCTGCCGCCATATCCGCCTGATAGCCATTTTCCAGTTGACTGAAATGCTCATTGCCATCGCGGATAAAGTCCATTGGATTGGCATAGGGTCGTAATTTGTTGAATAGATCATCCGGTCTAAAGTGCAGATCCTCCAGGTCTGAACCGTAGCCGTTGTAGTTGATGTAGATACCCAGATTCTCAAGCAGAGACACCTCAGTTTCTTCAAGAGAAATGCTGTCTGCCAGTGCCCGCGCGCTTTTGTTCAGATTATCGCCAAAGGCACCCACAATGGCCCATTGAACAAACTGACCTTTAAGGTGTTTATTCACCAGAATACTGGTACAGGTATCGGGAGCCTCGTTGATCACGCTGTCAAGAAACTCACTGTCCGGGATATCTCCGGGAAAGTGATGATCCACATAAAAGACGGAGGCCCCCTTATCCAGCAGCTTGACCAGCTCCGATGTGTTCTTATCCATGGAGATATCGAGCACCGTGATCCGGTCTCCGCTGCCAGCGTCAACTCGCTTAAGCAGCGATATATCCCGTTTTACCCCGGTAATCAACTGAGCGGATCTGGGCTCGCTATTGCGTAACTGGAGTAAAGCACAGATACCGTCTGCGTCGCCGTTGAATACATCGTAATCGGCCATGGTTAATTCCCTTATATCAAATTGCTCTGCTGACCGTCATCCTACAGGAATTTGCCCGTTTTGGTGGGCTGCAATTGCTATTTTCACTTGGCGCAACAATTCTCGTTGCAGGCACTATACTTTCATTCACTGCCAACCAATCGTGCTCACCCCCGGGCAGGACAGGGGGACGGATCAACAGGGACGACGCTCATGACCACCGATACCCAGCAACCCCGCCAGCAATCCTGGATCTCCCGCGGATTTGAATGTCTGCTTAACCAAGGCGACGCGATTGAATATGACGTAGTTATCGTCGGCAGCGGCTACGGCGGCGCCATTGCCGCCAGTCAGCTGGCAGGTCTGGCGGGCCCGGATGGTGGTTCTCTCAAAATCTGCGTACTTGAGCGCGGCAATGAATACCTTCAGGGCATGTTTCCCTCCCGAATGTCGGAGCTGCCGCAGCACGTTCGCTTCAATACCTCCAACAACCCATCGCCGGCAGGTAACCGCGACGGTCTGTTTGATCTGCGTTTGGGGCCTCATCTCAATTCCGTCCTTGGCAATGGCCTGGGTGGAGGCTCGCTGATTAACGCCGGGGTCATGATCGAAGCCAGCCCCAGTGTGTTTGATCATCGCTGGCCGCAATCTCTTCGCGCTCCAGACCAACCCGATTCCTCGCAGACGCCCCTGAGCGGATACTATAAGCGTGCGCTTACTCTGCTTGGGGCCGCCGATGACAAAGGTTTAAATACAATCGCACGTCACACCGAGCACAAAAACAAAGCACTGCAGAAATTCCAGCATATGCAGCTGCTGGCCAGCGACAAAAGACGTTTTGATCCCGCATCCATTACTGTCGCCATGGAAGACGGTGCCAACCAGGACGGCGTCTACCTTAATGCCTGTAAGCTCTGTGGCGATTGCGCCACTGGCTGTAACCACAATGCCAAAAACTCGCTCGACACCAATCTATTGGTACGTGCGTACCAACAAGGGGTTGAGCTGTACACCGGAGCGACGGTATTGCGGGTATCCAAAGCGGAGAATGACCGCTGGTCGCTATCAGTCGTCCACACCCGCCATAAACTGCGTCAACGCCAGGGCAATCCACTGGCGCTCAAAGCAAAGAAAGTCATTCTCGCCGCCGGCAGTTACGGTTCCACTGAAATCCTGCTGCGCTCACGCAGCGACGACCTACAGTTCTCTCGTCAGTTGGGCCAACGTTTTTCGTCTAATGGCGACATGCTGGCCACCGGATTTGGTCACAATCACAAAGTCCGTGCGATCGCCGATGAAAGCAAGTCCACAACCGAACGCCATATCGGCCCAACCATTACCTCCGTGCTTGACCTGCGAGAAAATTCTGAGTTCAAACGGCCACTGCTGATGGAAGAAATGGCAGTACCCGGCGCACTGCGCCGTTTCTACGAAGAATTGGCCACCACTGCAGACAGCCTCGCGCAGCTATTGGAGCGAGACCGCAGTCGCCACGAGGCGGGTCAGCCCCAAGAAGATCCCTTTAGCGTTAACGACGATGCCATCGACAAAACCGCCATCTATGCCCTGATGGGCGACGACGGCGCAGCGGGCGCCTTCGAACTGATTGGCGACCCACAGGATCTGGACGTCGGCGATGGCGCCATCCGTGTGCACTGGCCGGACCTGCCCTACAATTCCCTGTTTACCGATCAGGTCAAAACACTGGAAACGCTGCTCAAAGACACGGGTGGCCGAGCCATGGGCAACCCGCTCTGGCAGCCGCTGCCAGAATCGATGGCCTCCCTGGTGGGTAATGCCAAAGGCCCTCAATTAACGGTACACCCCTTGGGTGGGTGCGCTATGGGTGACGATATAGAGAGCGGGGTGGTGGACGATCTGGGCCAGGTGTTCGACGCTGCGGATAACAGTAAGTCAACATCGTTGCACGATGGGCTGGTGGTGCTGGACGGCGCCATGATCCCTTCGGCGCTGGGCGCCAATCCGGCACTGACGATTGCGGCCTGCGCCCTGAGAGCCGTGGAGCAACTCAAACAAGACTGGCACTTTAAACCCGCTGAGGATAATACGACAAGGTTAGCAACGCCCATTCGACGCCCCAGCTACAGCGACGCACCGGCACCCGTCTCAGCCCAACCCACAGAAGTGGAAATCACCGAGCGTATCGCCGGCAAGGTAAACCTCCGCGATGCAACCGGGGAATCCCTGCAATGCGTTATGGACATTACCCTGCGCTTCCAGCCAAAAGAATTGCTCAAACTGGTACGCACCACTGAGCGGACACTCACCGTCAATACTCGCCATGACGCCAACGAGCCCATCAGCCAACTGAGAATATTTCGGCTCGATACTTGGGAGCAACTCAACCACGCCGGGGTCAGCGACGACGAATTTACTGAGCAGGCACTGTTGGTGGCACCCGTCACCGGTGAGCTGGAAATTATGGGGCGTGGACCCTCCGGACCTTGGCAACGAGTCAGGCGCAGCCTTTGGCCCTGGCTGCGCAATCGCGGTGTGCGAGACACCTGGCAGGCCGCGGAGGAAAGCCTCAGAAATTTGCTGCTGACCCGCAGCGGTCCGAGTGGGGGTGCCGGCGGATTGTGGCGCCTGATCAAAGACAAGGTCCGCGACACCCTGGCGTTGGCCTCGCACGCCGGTGAACTGCGACTGTTTGATTATCGACTGCAGCTGCAGCGCCCGGAATCCGGCTGGCCTAAGGAGCTGGGTGGTTTTGCCGGCAATCCAGCAAGCGTCGATGTTGCGGGCAATAAACACATTCGTTACACCCGCGCGGGCAATCCGTTGCGGCAATTTGAAGATATGGTGCTGAAGCAATTTCCGGCACTGCAACCGGACGACCAACAACCCAACGGCGAGCCCGCTTTTCTGCGATTTGATTCTCGATTCCTCACTCACTACAACAAACCGCTCCTGCGCATTGTCAGCCAACAGGACCAGGTCACGGCATTAGCCGATATGGGGGCGTTCGGTGCCTATTTCTTCCGGGTTCTGGCCCACATCCATTTGTGGAGCTTCCGCAAACCCGATGACCAAAAAATCCGCGCCCCGCATCGGCTTCCCGGTGCGATCAAGGGTTTGCCCAAGCCCCGAATCGAAGAGCTCTGTGTGGGTGAATTTGATCTCGGTATGGCCCAGGCACTGCCGGTCAATGTCCGCCTGACCCGCTACCCCCGCGAGCATAGTGACCATCCTCCAGTAGTACTGATTCACGGCTACAGTGCCAGTGGCAACACCTACACTCACCCATCGCTGAAGCCTTCAATGGCCGCGCATCTTTGGCGCCAAGGCCGCGATGTGTGGGTATTGGATCTGCGCACCAGCAGCGGTATGCCTACGGCCATGCTGCCCTGGCACTTCGAGGATGTGGCGTTTGCGGATATTCCGGCTGCCATCGAGCATATCTGCCGGGAGACGGGCGCAAGCCAAGTCGATTTGATTGCCCATTGCATGGGCGCCGCCATGTTCAGCATGGCAGTGCTGGCACCACCTGAGAGCGGAGCCCGATATTATCGGGAGCGCCAGGCGTTGCCGCAGAGAATCCGCCGGGCCGTCCTTTCTCAGGTGGGCCCCCGTGTGGTATTCAGCCCGGAAAATATCTTTCGGGCCTACGGCCTAAAACAGCTGCAACAGATGTTGCCTTACGTCTACTATGCCTTCCGCCGCTCCGATGCGCCCAACCCGATGGAGACGGTGCTGGATCGTCTGCTCAATGCGTTGCCATACCCTGACGGTGAATTTGATCTGGAAAACCCGGGCGCTCCCTGGAAGAAGACCGCCTACACGGGCACCCGCCACCGTATGGACGGTCTCTACGGTAGAACCTTCACGCTCGCCAATATGCACCCCGATAGCCTCGCCGCCATCGACGATCTGTTTGGCCCCCTGAATATGGATACACTGGGGCAGGTTATCGACTTTGCGATTAACGAACGCGTCACCAATCGCAAAGGCCAAAACGAATACGTCACTCACGAGCGGCTGCAACGCTACTGGGGCTTCGCAACCCTGAGCGTGCATGGCGATGACAATGGTCTGGCGGATATCGCTACCCTCGGCCGTATGCAGGAAACTATGGAGGCTGCCGGACGGGACTACCAGACCCTTGTATTCAAAGGCTTTGGTCACCAGGACTCGTTGATTGGTCGCGGATCCGAAGAGAACTTTCGCAAGATTTCGGACTTTTTGGATGCAGAAACCACCCGCGGCCTTCGACAGACCTCCGGTCTGCATCTGCAACTGCCTTGCTCCGGGCCGGTCATCGGGCCACTAAGCTCCGGCGCTGATGGCGCCTTGTTACCCGTAAGCCTGGGTTTGGACAGCCAAATGTTGCGCCCGGAATTAGCGGTATTTGTACCCGTAACGACCGGCTCCCAAGGATTGCAGCCTGCACTCATCGAAGGTCAGGCACTAAAGGACGTTGTTGTGGTGCAACCCATTCGAAACCAGCGCGATAACTGGTGGCGAACACTATTGCCGATGCGCCCGACGCTGCAACAAGGTGACGGCATTTTGGTGGTAATCGTCGACAATCTTTCTCAAATCGACAGCGAACTGGTGTTGCCGGAAACCCGACCGGGCAACTTGCTGGATATATTGGAGCTACCGGATCTCGCCACCGACCCTGACCTTAAAAACCTGGCGGACTACATCAACAATACGTTATTAAGCACCGACTTTGACGACGAATTAGGCCGTCTTCTCAATCGTCCCGCTCACGAACTGCGGGCCGCTGTCATCGAACCTGCGCAACACACGGAGGATTTGGCCCAACTGACGATAATCGCCGCCGCCTGCCAATATCCTGCGGGCCTGCTGGATCGCAAACCCGCCTATCGTTCCTACCAGCAGCTGGCAGACTATATCGATCGCAGCGACGCCTCTCCAGATTTACTGTTGCTTATGGGCGACCAGGTTTACACCGATGCCAGCGCCGGACTATTTGATGCCAGCGACCGCTACCAGCGATTCAGCAAGTCATACCACACATGGTTGTCGCAACCGGAGGTGCGTGCGGTATTGCGTCGCGTACCCACGGTAATGATGCCCGACGACCACGAATTTATAAACGATTGGGATCTCGCTGAACTGTCGTCGGAGCTCCGCAATACCAGTAAAACGTACAAAGAACGACGAGAGCTGTTCAAACACGGTAAAGAAGCCTACCAACTGTTCCAGCGACACCAATGCGCGCAGGACCAAATCCCCCTGCTTGATGAGCCCCTGTGGAGGAGTTTTCAACACCAGGGTTTCGACTTCTTCCTGCTGGATACTCGCACAGAGCGAGAGGGCCGTCGTGTAGCTGCGGGCGAACCACTACCGGCTACCTTGATCTCAGAAACACAAATGCAGGCTTTCGAAAATTGGCTTGCGCAACCGACAATCGATGATCGCCCCCGGTTTGTGGTGTCCGCCTCCATGCTGTTGCCGAGAAGGTTACGCAGTGCCGACGAACCTCTCTCTGCCATTCATAGTGATGCCTGGGACGGCTACCCCAAAACGCTGCAGCGATTACTGAGCCGCTTGCTGGAGACCGATGGCGGCGCCTTGGTGTTTCTCTCCGGTGATGAGCATATGTCCAGCCTGGTACAAATCGACCTTCAAGATCCCGACAGTGGTCGTCGCAAACGCGTCCACTCGATACACAGCTCCGGCCTCTATGCGCCTTTCGAATTTGTGAATTCCAGCGCCGAGCTGTTCGCTGCCAATGAAACTTTCGAGTTTGCAGACGGTTGTCAATGTCAGGTAGTCAGCCAGTTCTTCCCGGGGGATGGATTTGCGCGGCTGCAGGTCAAGCGTCATCAGAACCATTGGGTGTTGAGTGGCGGTTTCCATCGTCATGGACAGACGGTCGAAGAGAAAATGATCAGTCTGCAACCGTTGGAGCAATCATCGGCAACCGAAGTAGACGCTTTCAGCGCAGCGATGGGAACAGGCTCTGAGTAGCGGAAGGATGAAGCTCCAAATGGAGGGAGAGTCCGCCTGATGCATACTCCGTCAACTGCCGTTTATCACCTGCTTTAACCTCGCCCTGCCACTGGACGATACCATCACAACGGCAGTACCGCCCTCGCGCAACTTTCGCTCTAGCGAGAGAGCTTTATCTTTCGGGGCGAAAAAGGCTTCAATGCCGAATTTGATACGGAAGTAACTGGCGTTGTCTTCGTAGTACCGGTTCTGAATACGGCCCCGAAGGAAGACTCCTGAGTCTGGTTTTTCCAGTGACACATCAGAGAAGTCATGATAACTGTCTTTTCCGGGCTTCAGTGCCACATACACGATTTCGCCATTACGAAGGTCTTTGGAATCTGGCAACAGATCGGCATCCATCTCGGATATCTCATAACGCAGCAGCGCGTAATTCCCCCGAAACATCGAACGGGGATCTACGGGAATCGTTCTTATATGGATCTCAGTACCGGTCCAAAAAGGGATAGCGGCAACAACATACATGCCACTCAAAATAAGAACCTGGCAGAGTGCAGCGATAATCAGACCGAGTGTTATCTTGCTCTTCATGCTACAGTCTCCCTGGATTGAATACGTTTCCAATATTTGGCGGCTCCCAGTAGCAGGGCTGCGAATACCAAAAACAGCATGGCACCGCCTATGTAGTCACCGATAAGATCAACGTAGCGCATAAAGGCCGTTAACAGAATGGTAACAATTCCAAGAAAAAAATAATGCGATATACCGCGTTGAATGCCCTTAAGAATCAACCCGACCCCGCTCGTGATCAACACCAAATTGTAGACGATCTGGAAATAGTGGGCGTGATCCGTGTTGCCAGACAGCAACACTGCCACCAGGGATAACAGATAGAAAAGTAAAATAAATATCGTCGAAGTGGATTGCCCGGCACGTCGAGCCAGCAGAAATGAACCCGTGCTGAGGGCAGTAACCAGGATTAGCATGGACAGCTGCTGGTTCCAGTCAGCTTTTAGCAAACCACGCCAAGGGTGATCAAAGCTCATGATCAACATAAAGATCAGGCCAAAGCGAAGACTCCAGATCGATAGCACGGCGGCATAATCCTTGGCTCGGGCTGACGGCTTTAATGCCAGCCAGTGGCTGAAGCAGTAGGCAAGAATAAAGAGCCCAACACTTACCGCCACATGTTCAGCCTGAAAATCAAAATGGCGCCCGTCGCGCCAGAATTGCGCCAGTGTATATTCAAACCACAAACCGACACTTCCACATACCGTCAGAAACAGCAAAATGCTCTGTTTACCCCGTAGAAGCACAATACAAGCGCCGAAAATAAACAAGGGGAACAGAGCGGGGTAAAAACCCATCGACACTTCCAGAAGGAACCAAAGCAATGCCAGCAGAGCGGCTTGTAAGGTGACCAAAGGGCTATTGATCAATATGCCGATGGGCAGGATACCCAGTGCCCACCAGAACACACCGTCGGGCATGTGTTCGCCCAAATGATAGATCTGGGCTATCAGAATAATGGAGGCGCCGTAAAACAGATTACCCAACAAAAAAATAACGTTGGCCGCAGCAAGATCGCCTGAAGCGTGTTTTCGAATGGCCAGGCCCTGCGTCAACGCGGTCAGGCCGATCAATCCCCACATGCGTACCGCGCGGGGGATGTCGTCCCAGTTATGGCCGATCAGAGTAATCAGTGCCAAACCGACGAAAAGATAGCCCAAGCCGATAAGAACATTATACCCGAGAGAATAACTCTGAGCTTGGTGGTAATCCACGTCGTAGCGTTCACAAATCCGTTCAGCCTGAGACTCGGTAATCAGATCGTCCTGAACCCACTCCCCGGCTTCTTTGGCAATATCGTTTTTCAAGAGACGAATCAGTCGCATGGTTTTTTCTGTCCTTTACTTCCTGTCCGTCTATTCATGGTTTCTTGCTGAAGACTGGACTCTGGGTCAGTGCATAAATCTCTCTCATGTGGCGAACCTGGTCAATAGTTGATCCGGAAGTCGCATATATTGCAACTTGAAGGTGGATATTGTAGTACTTGCCGTTAGATGGAAAGAAAAAGGCCGTTAACAGTAAACTATACTGACTTTTACATCGACAGGGTTCCAGCAGACACGAGTGACAGATGATGAGTAAACTTCCAGGCTTGATTTCACTGTTAATCATAAGTTTCTTCACGAATATCCCAGCGACTGCGCAGACTACAAATGGAGCAGTACATTCCCTGACTTCAATGGGCCACACCTTCAACGTGGAAACCCTCCATATCGCTGATAATGTCCTATGGGCACTGGAACACCTGCCAGACGGTTCCCTGCTCGTCACACAACGAGATGGCGAACTACTGAGAATCTCCAAAAACGGCGAACCACTCTCAAAGGTGCAGAATCTGCCGAACATTTGGCAGCACGGGCAGGGCGGTCTGCTGGATATAACCCTGCATCCGAACTTTAAGAAGAACGGCTGGGTTTATCTTGCCTACGCATCCTCCCGCAATGGCTCCAAAGGCCACCTCAGGATTTCACGAGGCAAGATTAAAAACAACCGCTGGGTAGATGACCAGATCCTCTTCGAAGCACCCCGCGAAGCCCATTCCAGATCCACTCGCCATTTCGGCTCCCGCATCGTGTTTCGAGAGGGTTATATGTACTTCTCCGTCGGTGACCGAGGCGATAGGCCCAGCGCACAAGATCTGAGCCTTCCAAATGGCAAGGTGTTCCGGTTGCATGACGATGGCCGTATACCGGACGACAACCCCTTTGTTGATACCGAAGATGCGCTTGCGGGCATCTGGTCCTATGGGCTAAGAAATCCGCAAAGCCTGGTTGTGGAGCCAGGGGTTGGCAGAATCTGGGAGGCAGAACACGGACCCCGTGGGGGTGATGAAGTTAACCTGATTGAAAGGGGCGTTAACTACGGCTGGCCGGTTATTACCTACGGCAAAAACTACAGTGGCACCACCATTACAGACCTCACCGCAAAACCGGGCATGGCCCAGCCGAAGCATTATTGGGTGCCCTCCATTGCGCCGGCGGGTATGGCCTATTATGGGGGAGAGATGTTTGCACAGTGGAAGGGTAAACTCCTGGTCGGAGGCCTGGCCATCCAAGAGCTTCAATTGCTCACCATAGAGCAGGATCAGGTAACCAAACAGGATACCATTCTGTCAAATCATGGGCGGATTCGAGACATAAGTGTTGCGCCTGACGGCAGCATTCTGTTGATTGTCACCAGTGACGGCAAGGGTCATATCATGAAACTCACGGCCCTCGATAAAGAGTGACCAAAATTCCCAGACCCGTGGTGCTGGTGGTTCTGCAAATGCCAGATTTGTTGCATTGTCCAAAACTATCTTGCTCTAAAGTAGGGTGTTAACCCTATTAAATCAGGATAATGCAATGTTTTTTGAGCAAAAGTTGTATTTTGAGAATCTTCAGGAAGGCAAGAAGTTTGAACTGGGTTCGGTAACTGTGAGCAAAGAAGATATCTTCGAATTTGCCGAACGCTATGACCCGCAGGCATTCCACCTGGATGAAGCCACATCCGTCGCTGTGTTTGGTGGTCTGGCTGCCAGCGGGTGGCAAACCGCCTGTTTGTTCCAGCGACTGATGGCCAGGCAGTTTCTCAATAACGTGGTTTGTCTCGGTGGTGCCGGCGTCGAAAACCTGCAATTTGCCAAACCTGTGTTTGCAGACGACAAGCTGTCAGGTCGGGTGACCATTGCAGAGCGGCGCTTATCGAAGAGTAGACCAGACCGTGGCTTGGTGAAATTACTGTGTGAAATGGTTAACACACAGGGAGATCTGGTATTAAGCATGATTGGTATTGTGGTGATCGCAACCAACCGCACAGAGGCGCGGATGAATAAAGAAGATCAATGTTGTAGCAATTGAGTATATGCATCCGCTTTTAACTTGGGATAAGGTATCCATGCCGGAATGCCGTGACGGAGTAGCAAAGTGCACAAAGTCCATAATATGCATAATTGGATCTCGGAGCTGCCGGAGGAGATCGGGCGCGAGGTTATTGCACGCTGCAGTTCTCGGCGCCTGAGCGATGGCGAATGCTTGTATCGCCTCGGGGACGCGGCGGAGGAATGTTATCAGGTCATAGCAGGTCGGCTGAAGGTGTGTACCTATAACCATGCCGGTCAGGAGATGGTGCAGGTTTACTTGATGGCCGGCGATTGCATCGGCGACTGGCCGTTGTTGATTGATGAAGAACGCATGAATTTCGTGTATGCCTGCGGTGATGCGGAAGTGAATGTGTTGAAGAAGTTCCATTTCCAGCAGTTATACGAAAAATACCAGGAGATCCCCAAGGCACTGAACCGGGTGATGGCTCGACGCCTGCGGCACACGTTTATGCTGGCGGAAGATGCGTGCTTGTTGCCTTTGCGCCAACGCTTGGCCCGCGTCATTCTGCGAATGGGGCACAGTATTGGCAAGACGGATGCAGAGGGAGGCGCCATCATCGAAGATATTTCCCACGATGAGCTGAGCAAGCTGGTGGGGGCCACTCGCCAGAGCGTTGGCAGGGAGTTGAAAAAGCTGGAGCAGGAAGGGGATATCGAGATCAAGTACGGAAAGCTGATCATCAAGGATATTGCCGCCTTCGGTAAGGAGTATGACTTTCTGCTTTCGCTGGAACCGGTTGTGCCGGAATACCACAGTGATAAAAGCAGCGGCGATGCCGGCGACTAGGCCGGCACTTCGTAGTCCTCCGTCGTAGCCACATAGTTCAGGAAGTAATCAATCGCCTTCGGGTTCTTCATGGAGTCGCGACTCGCCGCCTTTTCCAGCGGCCAACCCATTAGCAATTTGCGCAGCGGCACTTCAAGCTTTTTGCCCGTGAGGGTATAGGGCACTTCGGGAACAGCGTAGAACTTGTCTGGAATATGCCGTGGAGAGCAGTGTTCGCGCAGTTGCTTTTTGATGGTAGCTGTCAGTTCTTCGGTAAGCGTCTGGTCCTCCGCCAAGTCCAAAAACATCGGCATAAAGAATTTGCCTCCCGGGAGTTCAAGGCACAGTACAATACTGTCGTTAACGCCAGACAGTTGTTCAACGGTTCGGTAGAGCTCCGAGGTACCGATTCGAACCCCATAGCGATTCAGAGTAGAGTCGGAACGGCCATAAATATAGACACCGCCACGATGGTTGATTTTGACAAAATCGCCATGTCGCCAAATGCCCGGGTAATCTTCAAAATACGATGACCGGTAACGTTGGTTGTCTTTATCACCCAAAAAGTAGATAGGCATTGATGGGAAAGGCTTCTTGCAGACGAGTTCACCGACATCATCCCTTACCGGGTTACCGCTATCATCCCAGGCATCCACATCCATGCCCAGCATACGGGTTTGTATTTCACCAGCATACACCGGTAGCGTTGGGGAGGCACCGACAAAACCACTGACGATTTCAGTCCCCCCGCTCTGGGATGTTAACCACAGATCCTGTTTTACATTTTGGTAAAACCAGTTAAAGGTCTCCGGCGTCGCGGTGGAACCTGCGCAGAGAATCCCGGTTAACGCGCTCAGGTCATGGTTGCGGCCCGGTTTGACGCCTTGTTGTTCCATCAGCTGAACATAGGTCGGGCTGGCGCCAAAAAATGTTGTTTTGGTTTCGGCGGCCATTTTCCATAACACGTCTGTTTGAGGGTAGGCCGGGTGACCATCGTAGAAAACGCCTCGCGTGCCCGTCAGCATCATGGCCACTTGTACGTTAAACATCACCCAACCCGTTGTGGTGTAGAAGAAACTGATGTCTTTTTCCGTCAGGTTCATGTGGAAGACCATCATTTTCATCATCTCCATCAATGCACCGATATGGCTGTGCACAATGGCTTTGGGCAGTCCGGTAGTACCTGAGGAGAATAGAATCCACAGCGGATGGTCATGTGCCACTCGTTCAAATTGGAACTGTGCCCGGCCGGGATCATCTCCTTGCAGCAGGTCGTACCACAGGGTAGATCCAATGGGCGCGTGTTCCTTGGATGGTGTCAGATAGGGCAGATAGATTACCTGCTCAAGGGAGTCGGACAAAGCAGCAACAATTTCCTTGATTTCCTCGCTGCGATCAAAGGACTTGCCGCCAAACTGGTAGCCGTCCGCGACAAACAGCCATTTTGGTTTGATCTGGGTAAAGCGGTCCAAAATCGTCTGGTTGCCAAACTCCGGAGCGGCATTGGACCAAACGGCACCGATGCTGATCGACGCTAACATGGCGATCACGGTCTCTGGGATGTTGGGCATCAGACAACAAACCGCATCACCGGGCCTAACGTTCATCGCTCGCATTTTGGTTGCCAAAATGCGGACGCTGCCGGCCAACTCCTGCCAACTCATTTCGCCCATGCCACGGATCTCTGATTGGTAAAAGAGAGCGGTCACTCCTTCCCGCTCGTTGCGCAAGATATGCTCGGCAAAGTTAACCCTGGAACCAACAAACCAGTGATTACCCGGTTTCATTTCCAGACTGTCGGTCACACATTCATAAGGTGTGTCGGAGATGATGTTAAAGTAATCCCACAACGACCCCCAAAATGCTTCGATGTTGTCGACTGACCACTGCCATAGTTCGCTATAGTCTGAACAATCAGCCAGGTTTCTCTCTTGTAGCCAATCTATGTACTGGGTGACATTGGCGGCATTGGCAAATTCAGCGCTTGGCTCCCACAGCAACTGGCCTTCTGAAACGGACATGGCGCGACTCCTGTTTGATGACGGCTCTAATAGATCGATTAGCTGTTTAAACGGCGCAGGCGACTGCGCGTGTAAGCCCATCTTCTTCCAATTGGAAGCGCAGCGAGTCAATGCGATCCTGGCCAAAGAACGGCTCCTGATGATAGCCAAAGGTAGGAACGCCCCAGTGGGGTAAGGCTGCCAGTCTCTTGTGGTTGTCCTCGACTTCCGCATCGTAATTCGCCGGATCTTTGGCGATGGTTTTCTCCATGTCGTCCAGATTCAAGCCGGCACGTTCTGCGGCTTTGGTCAGGTGATCACCTTTGTCCCAGTCGGGGGTGCCGCTCCAAATCAGGTGTCCTACTTCGTGGATGAATTCAAGCCCGCGACCGCGACGTTGTGCTTCCACACCTAAGCGCATTAACCGGAAGATGTAAATTTGTTCTTCATTGGGAGCAATTTTCAGTGTGTCCATATCCTGAACAATGGGATCGGGGTTGGGCCAACCGTGTGGCAATCCCAGCAATTTGGCTCGTCGCTTCCAGTCCATCAGGATGTAACGAATGCGCGGTTCACTGTCTGGGCTAAAGAAATCCGGTGTCCGCAGTGCCTTGGGCATCACAATGCGTACATCGATCTCCACGTCAAAGTCTTTTGGCAGCTCCAGCGCTTGTGGCGTACACATAAACGAATAGGGACTGCGAAAAGACCAGAATAAATCAATACGAACTGACATAGGGTTACCCTCTAGAATATCTGTATCTGTTGAATGTCGAAAATCAGTGATGAACCTTGACGGTACCATCGCAAGAAACGTCTATCCGGTTTCCGGTCTTTACCGTTTCCAGGAATTCATCACCTAAGTTATCTACCGCAATAATGGGCGTTTTATCTGCCCAGTAATAAGCCATGATCAAGCCGCAGGCGGCAATCGAGTCCATGGGGCCGGCAAACAGCATTGCTTTTGGCGCAATGCCGGCTTGTACGGCTGCCATATAGGTGCAGGCCGCCGCACTGGAGCCTATGGTTTGGGGAATACACAAAACGGTGCCGGCCAGATCCTTTTCATACAGATCGGGATTATCATGGTCCTTGCACACCCCGGATTTTGATCCGCCAAACAGCACCTCCATATAAGTTGCTGTCGCGTTGAATCCGAGCTTGGTGACGGCTGCCGGGCCGGAAGCGTCACCTTTTAATGCGGGGCGGCCGCTGAACGTTTTTATATTGGGCATTGGCTTTTATCTCGCTTTGTTTATGGGTGGGCCTTGGGAGCTTGGTCTGGTAACTGCCCTGTCACTATGATGTGCACCAGATCGTCGTCCATATAGAATCGCGATTTGCTGTACACGCGTGTTTTGTTTGAGTTGGTGCACACGATCTCGTCGGATTGTTTTGGGGTTGTCATGTACATCACAGGGCAGTTGTTGGTGACGCTTATTCCGTATTTTGCCATTCTTGCCTTCAGCTCAGGATGGTTTTCCTTGAACTCGGACGCGACATTGTCGTGGGCGAATAAATAAGGTGGGCAGGAGACAGCGTCCTTTCCAGCCGCTTCCAAAGCGCTGACAATGCGCTCACCCCACCACCTGAGCTGGGCCAGGGTATTGTGGGGGCAACCGATAAAGACACGTTCCGGTTTGGCATTTTCATCGGGCCACAAAACCGGGTAGCTGTTGAATACTCGCTGCAGTTCGGCATCGCTGATGACGTAAAGCTGATGGTCGGACTTAAGCAGGCTTCTGCCTTGGTCTCGGGCTTCCGGAGTGACGCCTTCCATATGAAAGAGGCCGACGGCACCATTGCTGGCCGTTGCCGCGCCAAGGTCCTTGCAGTAACCCACAACGTCATCCAAGGCGTTGACCCTATCGTCCATACCAATGATGTAGGGGATATCTTCCATGACCTTCAAGCCGATCACGGCACCGAGCAGTTCCGGATGGGGCAGTTTGGTCAGCGCGGAGCAGTCGATCAGCCAATCGGCCTTGCGGCCTTCATCCGTCAGTAGATCGAAATAGGGAGCCTTACCCAGTATTGCGGTCATCATATCGATGCCCACAGAGTTGCGATTGGTACGTGCGCCTAAATAAGAGTTGGCGAAGTTGATCGCCGACGATTCCGACCAGGAAATAAAATCACCCTGTTGAGGTGTATTGCCAATCTGCGGCACAAAGCAGGCGCAACTCCAGGCGTTTTCCTTCATGCCCAGGTTGCTATAGAGCTCGCCCAGAGTGTGGTGATGCTTGTGAAGCTCTTGGACAACAACGCGTTTCTCTTCGCCCGGGTCTAGATTGTTGTGATCCATGGGTTTTGGATTACTGGTAAAAGGCGCGTAGGTCTTCAGACCCGCTGCAACCAATTTTTCATAGATTTCGATAAAGGGCAGTACCGCATCGCTGCTCCAGCTCATAGCCAGGTGTGGGGCTGCCTGAAGATCGACGAGTTTGGTTGCGCCGAATAGCTCGCCAAAGGTCACGACAGTTTGCATCACCTTTTGCAGCGTTTCTCCTTGTTCACCTTTCATGATGGCCTGCTCTTCAGGTGTTAATTCGAGGGTGAGTGCCATATGCATTTTCTCCATAAGCGGATGCCTTTTAATAATCGGATTCGACCGCCGGTTCTGATTGATGGGGTAAAAGTTACCAAACGCATAGGAGGCCAACAGCAACAAATGTGGCATTTCCCCGTAGACAGCTTTGATAAAGTCAATCCAGTGCCTGGTTGAGAGTCCAGGCCCAATTCCTCAGTAGAAATCAATAAAACAAAACATGAGAAAAAATACGGGAGATAAGATGAAGAGCATGAATGCATTAAGTGTTGCCATTGCATCAGTTGTGTCTGTTGGGTTGTCTGCCCAGGTTTTTGCAGAGTCCTTTGCTCTAGAGGAGGTAATAGTCACTGCCCAAAAACGAGCGGAAAGCCTGCAAGACGTGCCCATTTCCGTTAACGCGTTGGACGGGGACAAACTCAACGAATCCGGCATCGATCGAATTGAAGACATGACGGCGTATATTCCTAACTTGTCGATGAATCAGACCGGTATCAGCACTCAGCTGTATGTTCGTGGTATTGGCAACGGCAACAACCAGGGTTTTGAGCAAGCCGTTACGCAGTATATTGACGGCGTGTCCTATGCCAGGCAGCAACTAACGCGAGCCCCCTTCTTTGATATGGCACGCGCTGAGGTGTTGCGTGGTCCCCAGAGTATTTTATTTGGTAAAAGCTCCATTGCCGGCGCCATGAACCTGACGACCGCCAAGCCCACCGACGAACTGGAAGGGCGTGTCAGTTTGTCCTATGGCAGTTGGGCCACCACCGAGGTGGAAGGGGTTGTCTCGGGGCCCATCACGGAGTCAGTGCGTGGTCGCATCGCGGTTCGCAGCGCTGAAAGCGATGGCTATATGAAGAATGTTATTCGCGATGAAGACCAAATGGGTCGGGATGATTTGGCGGTGCGCTTGCAGTTGGAAATGGACGTCAGTGACGAGCTTACCGCGCTGTTGAAGGTGGAAAGAGATTACTTTAATACCAACGGCCGTGCGGTTGAGATTGGTCATGATAGCGCCAGGGCCAATGCAACCACGGGCACAGGCACCATCGGAGGAGCGGTACCCAATCTGCTTGCGGCGGCGGGAGTATTGCCGCGCGGGTCTGCAGCCAGCTATCGGGATATTAACGATGCGCTCTACTCGGTAAAAGGGGGTGCGGGTTTTGTCACCAGCGACAATCAAGTGAACTACAAGCGTTACGCCAACGCCGATGAATTCAGCGATAATGAAGTATCCAATATTACCCTCAATGTGACATACCAACTGGGGGAATACGAGCTGACCTCGGTCACTTCGCAGGTTGATTATTCACTCAAGGAACTGTGTGACTGTGACTACACGGCGTTGGATGGCGTCAATGTTCATCTGGATGAAGACTACGACCAATTCAGTCAGGAATTTCGAATCGCTTCACCGGTTGATCAAACGGTTTCCTGGCAGGCGGGTGTATTTTACCAGGACTGGGATATGGAGTTGGAAGAGGACCTGGAGTTTCCGCTAAACGGCCTGTTTGAACAAATCGGGACTGCCGTTAATCCTGTGGCCTTGCCTGCGTTGGCCCCCCTGGGAGCGGCTGCAAACCTTGCGGCGGTAGCAAATCTGGATGGTACCTCGATTCATCGTAATTACAGTACCGGGTCTGAAATGTGGGCCGCCTTTGCTCAGGTGACCTGGAATATAACCGACCAATTGCGTCTTACTGTCGGTGGCCGCTATACCGAGGAAAAAAAAGAAGGGGCGCGTCGATTGAGTGTTATTGATTTTCAGACCGGAATGCTTGGAGCCAGCCTGAACGCGAATCCCGCCAACCCCTGGGAGAGCCCGGCCGACACCTATAACTTTTTCTGGGATATCGACACAGAACAGGTAAGTGCCGATGGCAATGGCCATCACCTCAGTGGCACCCGCGATGAAGAGTCTTTTACGCCGATGATTAATGTGCAGTGGGATATGGGCGAAGACACTATGGTGTACTTCTCCTACACCGAAGGTTACAAGGCCGGTGGCTATGACGCTCGCGCCAACAACAACCAGAATTTCGAGTTTGAACCGGAAGAGGCTGACGCTTTTGAGCTGGGCGTCAAAACCGGTTATATGGATGGACGCGGTGAGCTGAACTTGGCGGTTTACTACACTGACTACGCAGATCTGCAAGTCAGTCAGTTTGATGGTTCGCTCGGTTTTAACGTCGGCAATATAAAAAAGACCATTGTGCAGGGCGTGGAGTTAGATGGTCGCTTCGCCGCGACGGAAAACCTGACTATCAGCTATGCCTTGTCGTATCTGGATCACGCGTATAAGGATTTTAAAAACGGCAACTGCTACTTCGGGCAGATCGAATCGGTAGCGGCTGACAGTAACGGCGACGGCAGAGATGATGACGGTATCTGCGACTGGTCAGGTCAGCGTGGGCAGTACACACCAAAGTATCGTGCCAATCTGTCTTTTGACTACCTTGTGCCGGAATTTGTCAGTGGTATGGATTTACGCACGGTATTGAATGTTAACTGGAAGGACAAAGAAAATGTGGACCAGAATATGGACCCTGACTTTGTTCAGGAGCCGATTACACTGGTTGACCTGCGTCTCTCACTGGCTAACGAAAACTGGGAGTTCGCCCTTGCCAGCAAGAATCTGCTCAATGAAGAGTATCTCTCCTACAACGGTAATGCACCGATCACCAATGGCGGTTTCTATGGCAAGCAAGTGAACTATCAGTTTGTTGCTCCGCCACGCAGCGTATCCGCTTCTGTCGCTTACCGGTTCTAACATCTGCTGTTATTGTGCAGGGGAGAGATAAATGATGACTGTTAAACGTCAACAGGGCGCCGTCCAGCCGGGCTGGCGATGGGGACCTTTTACCGCCAGACTCCCGATTTATCATGCGCGCATGGAGTGGGTTGATTTGCTCCAGGGGCTGGTAGTGACTGCGGCGACCTCCATGGCACTCGTGCCCCTGCTGCAAGGTGCTTTTGGCCTCAATTTTGAAGAGGCCATTGCATGCTCGATGATCCACTTGATACTGATCTCGGCGGCGCCGCTGTTGTTCGGCGATCCCTTTGCCCCCGGATGGATCACACCGGTGTTTCCCATTGTGATCGCTTTTGTGTTGGGCAATTACACCGACCCAACCGAACGCTTCAGTGTCATGACCGCCTTATCGCTGGATTTTGCCGCACTGATGTTGTTTTTCGGTATCACCGGTTTGGGGCAACGGTTTGTCAACTGGCTGCCGAAGGCACTCAAAGGCGGCATTATATTGGGGGCCAGCATTGCGGCCTTTAAGCGGGTGTTCTTTGACGATATCGATACCTTTATGGCTCAACCGGTCTCGACCACGCTTGCCATTGCCGTCTGTCTGATATTTGGCTTTTCCAAACCCTTGATCCGCTACCGACAGCGACACCGGTGGCTGGCCATCTTGAGTAATCTTGGGCTGTTGCCGGGGTTTCTGATTGCTGCCGTGGTCGGTGTCGCAATCGGTGAAGTCGAGTTCAATATACGCTGGGGTGTACTGATTCCGCCATTGGGGGATTTATGGGCGAAGGCTTCACCTTTTGTTATCGGTTGGCCCACTCTGGATATGCTGTTGTCTTGCCTGCCGTTGGCACTGATTGCCTACACCATAGCGTTTGGCGACTTTATCACTGGCAGGGAGGTGATCCGTGAGGCGAGCGCAGAGCGACCTGACGAAACCATCGACGTCGATGTCGACCGTGCACACTTCTCGGTCGGTATTCGCAATATTCTGATGGCGGTGCTCGCCCCGTTTTTCCCCACCCAAGGGGTGCTCTGGACCGGTGTGCACGTTATCGTTGTGCAGCGCTGGCGCCAGGGAAGAGCCAGTATGGACTCGCTCTTCAGTGGCATTGGTTCGTTTTATCTATTTGGCCTGCCGGTGTTTTTCTTCCTGCTACCGGTGATAACCGCTCTGCAACCGATGATGAGTATCGCCCTGTCGATTTCACTGGTGATGACCGGCTTTGCCTGCGCCTATGTGGCAATGGTGATTCCAGAAACCCCGGAGGAGCGTGGTGTGGCGATGTTGACCGGGTTGTCACTGGCATTAATGGAGCCTTGGGTAGGGTTGTTTGTGGGTGTGTTGGCGACCATTATGATTGTGGGTGATATTAGGGCCAAAGCGGACACCTGCAGGCGCGATGGGGCTGCTATTTAAGCCTGCAGGCAGCGATAGCTCAGTTTTCATCAGTCCGCTATTTTGAAGTCTTGCCGCTGTGCAAGTCGGCGATTTCAAAGAATTTGTCTAAGACAAATTCTTTGAGGTCTCCCGGCCAATCCTCGACCGCTTTTGTAAAGCTGATGCTGCTGTTGCGGTAAAGACTGCGGGTGGCCTCTTCAAAACCCGGCGCATCGCCCAATACCCGCATCATAAATGAGTCGAGCTCTTGTTGTTTCATAACGATGAGATCCTCCACCGGGGTATTTTCTCGCGCTTTATCGACCAGTCTTCGCAATGCCATGGATGCGCCGCCCCGTTGAGAAGCGAGCCATTCCCAGTGCTCTGGCAGCAGAGTCACTTCTTTAGCGACTACCCCCAATTTGGGACGCCCACGCTTTGTCGCAGGTTTTGGGGCAATATTGTGTTCTGGGGGGAGGTTGCTCAACACGGCTTCCGCATCTCCACGCCAACCAATGACTAACTCCCTACAGTTTTCTTCTTTGACGACAGTAGGCTCTACATCAGGGTCTATCGCCTTTACCTTGTGCACAACTTCTTCAAGTGTGCCTTTGGCCAGAATCTTCCGTTCGTGGATGGCCAGATATCGAGTCGACATGGTTTTATGTCCTTATCAAATTACCACGGTTAAATATTATTACCCGGGTAATAATTGGTGTCAAATCAATATCTGAGTTAACGGCAGCTGGTGATTCTGCGACTCACGGCTAATCTTGATTGCGAATATGCGTTGATAGCTTTCGATAGGTCCTTGTGGGGTGTGCTGGAAGTGGACTTCCAGTGGTGTCCATTAATTCTTTTCAACCTCCCCCTCACAACTCCTGGCGGCAACAAAAAACAAAGGCGCCGCCAGCGTTCCGACCATAGCGGCACCAAACAACCCCCAAGTCATTGGCCGCTCCATTCCCTGCGCAATCAGAAAGTCGATCAGCGCCCCCACCATAACGTTACCCACCAGTGCACCACCCAGTGACATGGCTACCACGCAAAACGCCACCACGGTGGATTTGGCCCCCGGCGGAGCCAGTTGCGCCACGCTGGCGAGTAACGGGCCATAGGGCATCATTACGGTCATGGCCCCCAGAAAAACAATAAATAAAAACAGCCCGCTCGAGCTTGGAAAAAATCGAAACAGGGCTTCCAGGGGTACCACCATAAGCATGGCGACGGCCAAAAACCAAAGTCGTCCGCCCGGGTGGCGGCGATACAGAAAGTCACTCAACAAGCCCCCCAGCAACGAGCCGCAAACCCCGGCGATCAAAATGATAATGCCAAACGTCAACTGCCCTTCAACCACGCTGAACCCGCGCTCGCGCACCAGCCAAGCCTGATCGATGTTATGAGTACTCTGTCCGGCGGTGATCAGCATGGCGCCAAGAATGGTATAACGCAGCGCAGGAGTGGATCGGATCGCGTTCCAGCTGCTACGCAAGACGTGGGAGGCGCTGGGGCTGCCAGAGGGCGGATGTTTATGACCCGGGTCCGGAATCAACCAGACCAGCAGTGCCAGAACACCGCCACCCAAACCCAAAATCATAAAACACTGGCGCCAGCCTACTACTGCCCCCAGAGTACCCGCGACCAACAGACTGCCACCGACGCCCAGTGACACCCCGGTGTAGTAGATGGCACTGGCACTTGCCTGCCGGTGCGGGGGTGTCAGGTCGCTGATCAGAGATACCGCGGCAGGCGGCAACGCCGACAAGGCGACTGCCAGCAGACACAGGGGTACCGCGAGACTCCAGAAGGAGTCGCCCATGCCGATCCCGATCATCGACAGACTCCAGACAAAAAACGCCGCCGAGATGAGTCGCAGGCGGTTACAGCGGTCGGCGAGGCTGCCCATAAATAGCACCGCCACCATAACAGAGACGTCAAGAACCGGGCCGATAAGAATACTGAACTGCAGGAAGGATAAGTCCAACTCCCTGCGCACATCCACCACGAAACTCTGCAACAGGTTTCGATCGACAAAGCTGATAACGTTCAGCAGCGTCAACAGCGCCAACAGAAGGTGCGGGTGAGGATATCCGTATTCGCGAGCGGGCGCTTCGGGGGCGGGCAGGTTAACGGATGATGACATAAAACGACTCTGAGCCGGGGCCTGACATAAAGTTAAGATGCGCAGCCAAAACTAAGACGACAAACGCCGCTCTTTTCGATAGGCTCCGGCAGTGACACCACACAGGTTTTTAAACTGCCGATAAAAAGAGCGGGTCTCGGCAAATCCCAGCTTTTCGGCGATGACCTCCATACTCAAGTCGGTTTTAGACAGATAGTGGCAGGCCATCTCCAGGCGCAATTCATCCAGCAGCGCCTGGTAGCTGCTGCCTTCCTCTGCGAGTTTACGCTGCAGGGTGCGACTGTTCATGTGTAACTGTTCGGCGATGGCCTCCCGCCTGGGGATTTCCTTAGTGATCATCAGCCGCAGCAGGTTCTTCACCTGTTCGGTAAAACTGCGATTTTTGTCCAGCTCTCTAAGCAGTTGCGTGGCGTGATCCAGCAGCGAGGCCAAGAGGTGGGGATTGGCCTGGGCAATGGGCAGATCCAACAGCTCATTATCGATACTGATGGCGTTGTAGGGCTGATCAAACAGCACTTCACAGCCGAACGCGTCTTGATATTCCGTCAGCAGCTCTGGGGTCTCGGGCGGGTTGTGTACAAAGCACACCTGAATCGGCCCCTTATCCGATTGATCCGGCAGCAGGTACTCCCGTACATAACGATGCCAGGAGGCCAGTATGGTTTCGGTGATATGGCGTCGGACCAGCGGGTCTGTGTAGTTGCAATGCCAGCGCAGGCTGGAAACCTGCTCGCCATAGACCGGGGTGGAGACCCCCATATCCCCGACGATTTTCTCGTAAATGGGCGTTTGCCCCCAGACCTCTCTCAGGGAACTGCAGTTCATGTTGATATAGCCCTGCACATTGTACATATCCATGGAGATAAAGCGGGCGGTGTGGAGGCCAAAGCAGGGGTCGTTGCTGGCCGGGATCAGGATCGAGAGGAGCTTCTCCAGCGCCGTCGCCGGTATCCAGTGATTATTATCGTTGAGGTCTTGTGCGCAGATGCCAGCCTGGTCCAGCAGCGGTTGACAGTCGATGCCCAAGGCTTCAGCGTGGCGCAGATACTGTTTGACTGCCGGGATGGATGCGAGCCCCTGGCTGACAAGACTGTCCGCATTTGTGATCCCGTTGTCTGCATTGGACATTCGAATACTCCTGAGCTTACCTATTATTGAGGTATCTAGCGCAAATTCGACAGCAATTATGTCCTTGAACTCATCTTTTGGCTACAAAGAAGGCATTCGGTTGGTTCTGGCCACGATAGCGCTGGGGCTGGCGTTGCTGGGACCCGGTATCAAAACAGGCGTTGATGACGTATTGGTTTGGGTGAATCGGCAGCCGATTACTCAAGAGGATCTGGAACAGACGCAATCGCTCCTGCGCGCAGGCAGCGCTCAACCGCTGAACGACAGTGCTCGCCAACGCTTATTGCAGCTGATGGTGGATGAAGCCCTGATGGTTCAGAGGGCGGAGCGTTTGCGATTGTTCCACCATGACCCGGGGCTGCGCAAACTGCTGGTGCAGGCCGCTATTGACGATATCCTGGCGGCATTCCTGGAACGTCCGATGACCGAGAAGGAGCTGCGCTCCTATTTCGATCAACACCCTTCAGTGTTTGAGAAAAGCGGTACTCTGAGGTTGTCGGCCTACGCTTTTGACTCCTACCCCGAAGTGGCAGCCGCGCGTGAACGGTTGGCCACTGGCGAGAGCCTGCACATTAACGCCGCCCGCTTTTTACTGATCCCGCAAGGTCCCTTACCCATCAGTCGCCTGCATCACCTGATCGGCCCGACACTGGCGCAGCAGGCAAAAACCATGAACCCGGGAGAAATATCTCCACCGATTGTTCACGGCGAGCAGTATGTCTTGCTGTCACTTCATCAGAAAACGCCGGTGGTTCTCCCGGCCTTCGACAGTATTCAGGCTCAAGTAAGGTCAGAGTACCAGCGCCGGGGTCGGGATCAGGCGTTGGCCAGCAAGCTCGATGCCCTGTGGGCCTCCGCACATATCAACATAAACCATTTTGAATCCGGGAAGTAAGCACCTATGACAAGCAAAAAAACGGGTGGCTATCCGTGGTGGAAGATCGGTGGTTGGATTGGCCTTGTGTTGATTGTGCTCCTGGTCGCGGTTTATTTCTCCTGGGTACGCATACCGGATCCGCAAGGCTACTATCAACAGGATCCACTGGACGCCGGTGAACCCGTTGCGGTAGTTACGCCTGTTGAGGAAATTACCGATCGACGGCAGCGACAGATGGACGCCGACACCCTGCACGCCGAAACGGGCAAGCAGATTCTGTTCGGCGACACTCACGTGCACACCACCTGGTCGCTGGACGCTTTTATGTTCTCCTTGCCCATCATGAACGGCAGCAAAGGCGCTTATCCGCCCGCGGCGGCCTGCGACTACGCCCGCTATGTGTCGCAGCTGGATTTCTTCTTTCTTACTGACCACGCGGAGAGCTATACGCCGCAACGCTGGCGCGATGCCCAGGAAGCTGTGCGCCTGTGCAATACCCTGTCTGGCGATCCGGCCAACCCGGATCTGGTGGCGTTTATCGGCTTTGAGTGGTCGCAGATCGGCAATAATCCGGATGAACACTTTGGCCATCACAATATTCTGTATCGCGATGTTGATGCTTCGAGGCTGCCGACACGCCCGATTGGAGCGGCCGGCTTGGGGACTCGTGGTCTGAGATCATCCGCCGGCGCCAAAGGCATGGTGGGGGCACTGAAGTGGCTCGACGGTGGCAACCAAACCTATTACCAAGGCCTGAGCCGTTATCTGCAGGAACTGAAAGACATTCCCGACTGCGCGCTGGATGTTCCCAGCCCTCGGCTGCCTGATTTATGCTACGAGACCGCCGCGACGACAGGCGAACTTTATCAAAAGCTCGACCAATGGGGGTTTGATACTCTGGTGGTACCTCACGGTTCCAGCTGGGGTATCTATACGCCGCCGGGTGCAAGTTGGGAGCATCAGTTAACCGCAGAACACTACGACGCCGATAAGGGGCGATTGATCGAAGTGTACTCCGGCCACGGCAGCTCCGAAGTTTACCGGGATTATCGGGCGCGGGATTGGGATCAACAGGGCAACCTCTTTTGCCCACCGCCCCAGGAAAACTATCTGCCCAGCTGTTGGCAGGCCGGCGAAATCATTAAAAACCGCTGTCTGCTCGCCGGTGAATCGGACGCGCAATGCCAGACCCGGGCCGAACTGGCCAGAGAACATTATCTGGAAGTGGAGAATACCTCCGGATGGCTGAGTGTACCGGGCACCAGTGTTGAGGAATGGCTCGATGCCGGCCAGGCACGGGATGTGTTCTTGCCGGCTTTTAACTACGTTGCCAAAAAATCCGCCCAGTATGGTCTGGCGTTGACCAATTTTGATGACCCCGAAAACCCCTTGCGCTTTACCTGGGGATTTATCGGGTCCAGCGATACCCACTTTGCGCGACCGGGTAATGGGTTTAAGCAGTTTCCGCGCATCGGCACCAGCGATGCGGGCATGCGCGGCGGTAAAACACCCTTTTGGCAGTGGTTGATCTATGGCAGGGGCAAGGAGGCGCCGGAGCCTCATTCACGTTCATTGCTTAAGCTGGAAGGATACAGCGGCGACTCGGTGTCCGAGCAGGAGCGCAAAATGTCTTTTCTGACGGCCGGCGGCGTGGTAGCGGTACACGCGGAAGGTCGAGACCGCAGCGCTATCTGGGATGCGCTTAAACGCCGCGAAGTATACGGAACCAGTGGTCACCGATTGCTGCTCTGGTTCGATCTGGTTAACGCGGGTGATGACAGCCTGCCGATGGGTAGCCAGGTATCCATGGCCAAGAACCCCCGTTTTCGGGTGACGGCGGTGGGTTCTCTCAAACAACTGCCCGGTTGTCCTGACTATGTGTTGCAAAACCTCGAAGCCAAAAAACTGCAAAAGCTGGCTCAGGGGGAGTGTTATAACCCTGGTGATGAGCGCTATCGGGTCGATCGCATTGAGGTGATCCGTATTCGGCCACAGGCTTATGCTGGAGAAGCCGTGCAGAAACTGGTGGAGGATACCTGGAAGGTATTCCCCTGCGATTCGAACTCATCAACATGCAGTGTTGAATTCAGCGATGATGATTTTCTGAGTGCGGATCGAGATGCGGTCTATTACGTGCGCGCCATCGAAGAACCCAGCCCGACGGTCAATGGGGACAACCTGCGAGCGAGCCGCAACAGCCAAGGCCAGGTGGATAAAATCAATCCCTGTTTTGGTGATCACAGAACACCCCGAGACGACGACTGCACAACAATGAAAGGCCAGCGGGCCTGGTCATCGCCTATCTTCGTTAACATCAGCCGCAAAGGTCCTCCGTCATGACTACACAAGGTCGAGCCATGATGCTGATGGCCCTGGGGGCAGGCGTGGGTTCGCTACTGGGTCTGCTCAGCGCGCTGCAGTGGTTGAACTGGCAACCACTGCCCAAGTACCTGGTGGCGCAAGTCAACGACACTGATATTGAGCGCGCAGAGTTCGAACGGGCTCTAAATATGTTGGCGAGCGAAAAGCGCGATGCCATCACCGATGCCGATAAAGAACTGGTGCTGAGACGGTTGATCGAGGAAGAGCTGCTGGTCCAATACGGTTTGTCCTCGGGGTTACTGAATAAAAACCGAGAACTGCGCGCCCAGATTGTGAAATCCCAGATGGACGGCGTTGCACTGGGGGGACGGGATGAGGCGTTGCGTGACTATATCGAGCAGCTCCGGAGCGAAGCCAGCATCGAATGGGTGAACAGATGAACAATCCTCTACGCTCGCCCGGGGCTTCCCTGCTGGCATTTATCGCCCTGCTTGGTTTTGCCATGGGTGCTCAGGCGCATAACCGCAGCCAGTCTTTTTCCCACTGGCAATGGGATGCTCAACAGTTGGAGATGGTGTTTACGGTGAAGGCGAGAGAGGTCACCCGCCTGCCACCAGTTGAGAATAATCTGACATCTTTGAACGAATTACTGGCGACTCACTTGCAACGCACCCTGTTGGTTGCTGCGGGTGAACAGCCCTGTGAGGCCGCCGGCAAACCTGAAGTTCAAACCGGAGAGCCCGGCTATCTGACTGCGAAATGGTCCTTTTCCTGTCCGACCGAACAGGGCCTGAGGCTGGAAATCCACAGCTTTTTTCCCGTAGCGGCATCCCACGTTCACTACGCCAATGTTGCGAAACAACCGGGAAACAGCCAGCAATACCTCTTCACGGAAAGTCGTCGAAGTCACGCTATTGGCGTTAGCGATAACCCCGTTGACTCCTTGTATCGGGCCTTTGCTCAGTACATTACGCTGGGTATGGAGCATATCTTTTTGGGGGTGGATCACATTGTCTTTCTGCTGGCGTTAATGTTGTTACTTCGCAGCCTGAAAGAACTGATCTGGATGGTCACTGGTTTTACTGTCGGGCACAGCATTACCCTGGGCCTGGCAACTTTAGGCATCGTCAATCCAGAAGCATCGGTGGTGGAAGCCCTGATTGGTTTTACCATCGCCCTGGTCGCGCTGGAAAATATTGTCGCGGGTCACCGGTCGAGCCAAGTCACCAGCTATTGGCTCGCCGCGGGATTAGTTCTGTTGGGTGTCGTTTCCCTTGGCTGGGGCAGGGGACTGCCTCTGTTGACGACCCTGGGCCTGACAATGTTTGTTCTGGCCCACCTTCCGCTCTGTGAAAACAAGCACACGGCGATCAAGCTGCGTCCGGCGCTGACCCTCGGCTTTGGTTTGATCCATGGGTTTGGCTTCGCCGGCGTGCTCAGCGAGGTAGGGCTGCCACAACAGCATCTGGTTCCAGCGTTGGCCGGCTTTAACATCGGTGTGGAAATCGGGCAGTTATTGATTGTGTCGGCTCTGTGGGGCCTGCGGTACTGGCTGAAGCAGGTGGCGTCTCTCAGTGTCACAGAGATGGCCCCACAAATGCTGTCGGCAATACTGGTGGGTACCGGCTGCTACTGGTTCGTTGCTCGCAGCTTCTCTCTGGTTTAACGATGGTATTCTTATGACAAAAACTCGCGGCGCAGTTGTACTGGCAATGTTATTGTTGCTCGTCATGGCAGTCTGGTTATTTTCCGGAAAAGCGCCGGACAGTTTCTATCGGGTGCTGCCTGCCTACTCTCCCGACCCGGAACAGTGGTGGCGTGAGACGCCGTTGACGCCTCAACAGGTGACGCAACAGCGTCTGCCGGCAGCAGTGATCAATGCCCGCGATGAATCCCGTTTTAAGGAAACGACGGCAGAAAACACGGCCGGTAACCAACTGACCGAAGACTCCGCCAAGCAAATTCTCTTTGGTGACACTCACGTCCACACCACCAATTCCGCCGACGCCTTTATGTACAGCCTGCCGGTCATTCACGGCGCCGTGGGAGCGTTTCCGCCCGCCTACGCCTGCGACTACGCACGCTTTGTCTCTCAATTGGACTTTTACTTTCTGACCGATCACGCAGAGAGTTTTACACCTCAGCAGTGGCGGGAATCCATCGAATCCGTACAGCAGTGCAATCGCCAGGCCGGAGATTCCCCGGACCTGATGGCGTTTATCGGTTGGGAGTGGACGCAGGTCGGAGCCACCGCGGACAAACACTACGGCCACCACAATGTGCTGTTCCAAAGCGATGCTTTCGATCAGTTGCCGAAAAGACCCATCGCTGCCGGTGGGGCCGGTGTGTCAACCATCGCCACCCGATCGGAGGAATCCAAGCAACCCGGCATTCTGAAACTGTTGGACCCTCGTCGCCAAGGTTACTATGCCGCTTACAACAAATGGGTTGAGCTAATGGCCGCGACCCCACCCTGTGACCCGGGTGCGCCCACCACCGAGCTGCCTCTGGACTGTTTCGAATCTGTCAGCACACCCGATGAACTTATCGGTCGATTGAGACAATGGGGCTTTGACCACCTGTTGATACCCCATGGCACCAGTTGGGGCTTTTACACCCCGCCCGGTGCCACCTGGCGTCATCAACTGCATAAGAGCAAACTCTCAGCGCAAGCGACCCAACTGATCGAGGTTTACTCCGGTCATGGCAACTCCGAGGTGTTCCGGGATTTTGCATCGCGCAAACGCGATGAGCAGGGACAGTGGACCTGCCCTGAGCCACAGGAAAATTACTTGCCGTCGTGTTGGCAGGCGGGCAATATCATTCAGCAGCGCTGTCTGGCTGAAGGGCAGACTGCAGAAGAATGCCAACAGCGCGCGGTACGGGCCCGCCACAACTTTGTTCAGGTTGATACCATCCATGGATTTATGACCGTGCCTGACAGTCAGCCGGAAGAGTGGCTGGACGCCGGCCAGGCGCGTGATGTTTTCCTGCCGGCCTTTAATTATCGACCCCGCAAGTCAGCGCAATATGGTCTGGCGCTGCAGGACTTTACCGAGCCGCAAAGCCCGCGCAGATTCCGCTGGGGTTTTGTCGCCTCCACTGACACTCACTCAGCGAGGGCGGGGCACGGTTTTAAGCAGAGCCAGCGTTTGACCACCACCGACTCCAACGGCGTTGCAGATCCCTTTTGGGCCAGCGTGAACAGAGCCACCGCCGATCTGCCGGCCGCGGGTGCTCATTCACTGTCTCCCGAAGAAATCGAGCCACTGAAGGCTGGCATTTTTGCGTCGGAATTTGAACGTACGACATCGTTTATGAGCTCCGGCGGTATTGCCGCAGTGCACGCAGAAGGCCGCAGCCGCAGTGCGGTTTGGGACGCACTAAAACGCCGCGAGGTGTACGGAACCAGCGGCCACCGCATCCTGCTATGGTTCGATCTCTTGAACGCTCCCGAACAAGGTACGCTACCCATGGGTAGTGAGACAAGCCTTGCACAAAACCCTCGTTTCCGGGTAAGCGCCAAAGGCTCATTTAAACAGCTCCCCGGGTGCCCGGATTATGTGGTAACTGCGTTGAGCAAACGCCGCTTGAAGAGAATGGCGGATGGAGAGTGTTATAATCCCTCCGACCAACGGTACCGAATCGATCGCATTGAGGTGGTCAGAATTCGGCCGCAGATGAGCGCAGAAGAATCGGTACCACCGCTGATCGAGGATCAATGGCAGGTGTTCGAGTGCGAACCCGATCAAAGCGGTTGCACGGTGGAATTCACCGACGAGAGCTTCACAGACTCGCAGAGATCCGCCTTGTACTATGTGCGGGCGATCGAAGAACCGGTGGGCACGGTTAACGGCGGCAATCTCAGGGCCAGTTTTGACCAACAGGGCCAGGCGGTTTCCACCGAACCCTGCTATGGGGATTATCGTACCTCCGCCAATGACGACTGTCTCTCACCGTTGGGGCAGCGGGCATGGTCCTCACCCATCTATGTGGATTACCGGCGCTAGACAGGACACGGTCTCGTGCCTGCAAATTGACCTGGATCAAGACATCAGGGCTCTCTTCTCCGGTGATCGAAGCTCTCGCTTATACTGGGCAAAGTCGCGGTCAAGCTGGACTGCGTCTACCTAATAAGGGGTGGGTCTGTACCCCTTCAGTGTAGGGGATTGCCCAATGCAAGCGCTATTCACACCAGCTATTCATCTGTCCAACCGGTTGAGTTTCAAACAGAAATTTGCATTGGTGTTTCTGTTATCAGCAGTGGCTCTGGCTTACTTTTTTATGGTTCTTGCCGCCGACAGATCACAGGTGATTGAACGCACCGACTATGAAATCAGCGCTTCGCGTTATATCGTCCCCTTGAGAAATCTGGTTGAGCATGTTGCCCAGACGCGCGGAATGACCAACGCCTACCTGAACGGTGCCAGTCAATTCGAGGCTAAAATTCAGTCTCGCCGCCAGATGGTCAACGAAGACTTTGACAGTCTGCTTCAAGTGGATCGGGAGTTGGGCGACGCTCTCAACACACAGGGTCTGCCCCTGGAACTTCAGGATCGTTGGGGTTCTATTACCGCCACAGCATTCAACCGTCCAGCCGCTGATGTTTTTGCCCGCTACACCCATCTGATTGCTGACATTATCGATCTGATGGACACCATCGGTCGTACGGGACGCATGAGGCAAGACCCCGACCCGGTAAACAGCTACATGATCAACAGCTTGCTCAGTACCCTGCCCAATCAGGTCGAAGCACTGGGAGTACTGAGGGGCAAGGGCTCAGGGGTACTGGCAGCCGATGAATTGACCACAGACAACAAGCTCAAAATCGCCAGCCTGGCAGATCAGCGTACCGCACTTAAGCTGAAGAAGGATATGCGCTACCTGTTTGCGGCTTCACCCCAATTGGAGGCAAGGCTGCGTGAACCTTACGAGTATGCAGAACGTCAACTCGATGGTTTCCTCAAACTCGCCAACACTGAAATCGTGCAGGCGAGCAGTGCCAATATGGATTCTACTCGTTTCTTTTCTACCGGTAGTGACGCCATCGGTTCGCTGTTGATATTGTTCGACAGCATTCAGCCCGCACTGGAACAGCGCATGGCCGATCAGGCACAGAAGGCTCGTGACAACATCAATTTCTATTTTGCCATGTTGTTCATAGTTGCCCTGGTTCTGATTTATATCTTTGTTGGCATTTACCTGGCCATCAAAAAGAATCTGATTCAGGTACAGTCATCGGCGGACGACATCTGTGATGGCAAGCTTGATACCCACATCGCCCTGAACACCCGCGACGAACTCAAGACCATTGCAGAGAGTTTTAACGAGATTTCCGACAGCATTCGCCGCTCCATCATGTCCATTAAAGACTCCAGTCTGGAGATCTCCCGGGTAGCGGAAGAAATCGCCAGCGAGAGTACAAACTCCGCCGCTGGAATGTCGGTGCAGGCCCAGGAGCTTTCTCAGGCTTCGAGTGCGGTTACCGAAATGACCGAATCGGTCAGAGAGGTGGCCAGAAACACCGAAGTGGCGTCGGTATCGGCGCAGCAAGCGACCAGTGAGGCCGACAACGGAAGCCAAGTGGTTCAGCAAACCATTACCGCGATCAATACACTGGCAAACAATGTCAACGAAGTGGTTGCCGTGGTTGAAACGCTGAAAGAAAACAGCGGCAATATTACCGGCATACTGGATGTGATTCGGGGTATTGCCGAGCAGACCAATTTACTCGCTTTGAATGCGGCCATTGAGGCCGCGCGGGCAGGCGAGCAAGGGCGCGGTTTTGCGGTTGTCGCCGATGAGGTTCGCACATTGGCCTCACGCACCCAAGACTCCACCCTGGAAATACAAAACATGATCGAGCTGATACAGGGTGGTATCAATGAAGTTTCCGCCGCCATGGGCGCCAGTAGTGATCACACGGCACAAGCGGTGGAGAATTCCCAGGCCGCCGGCCAGGCTTTGTCTACCATTGCCCAGTCGGTTTCCGAAATCAGCAACATGAGCTTGCAGATTGCTTCCGGTGCCGAGGAACAGTCCTATGCTTCGGAAGAGATTGCTCGCAGTGTTGTTACCATTGCCGGCGCATCGGATGACGCCTCACGCAGTTCACAGGTATTGGCGGAAAGCGGTTCCAGATTGTCGGCGATGGCCAAGGAGATGCGCCTGATTATTTCTGACTACCATGTCGACCGAGATCTGTTTAACAAAGAGGAAAGGGTCCTGCATCTGCTGCAATGGAACAGCAACTACGAACTGGGCATTGACGAATCCGATCGGCAACATAAAACCATGGTGGATATGATGAACAAGGTACACATCATGTCGGCTAAAGGGCGAGACAGCGCCGCCATTGCCAAATCGCTGGATAGCTTAATTCGATATACAGAAATTCACTTTGGTTGGGAAGAAAACCTGTTTGATTCCTACGACTACCCTAACTCCGATGAGCACAAATCCGAACACCGCAAACTGATTACCGAATTACGTGAACATCAAAAACGAATCGAGGTGGGAAGCAAGAGAGAAATCGACAAAGAACTGAAACAACTCAATGACTGGCTTATCAACCATATACACCACAGCGACAGCGGTTATGCCCGGCACCTGAAGGCGACAGGAAAGTTCTAGTCACTCAGTTGTTCCTGCATATGTGGCAGCCGTTTCTTGTTCCTGTACTCCATCGGGCTGCACCCCGTATGCTGGTTAAAACAACGGGAAAAATACAACGCATCGTTATACCCCACCATATCGGCGATACGACTGACGGGTTGATCGGTTTGCGTTAACAGCTGAGACGCCCGTGTCATGCGGTGTTCGTCGCGCCAGCGGACGATGGTGGTGCCGGTATGTTTCTTAAACAGTGAAGACAGGCGGGCGACAGAGAGCCCTACCTCACTGGCCAGCGAGTTAACGGAAAACGATTTATTAAAGTTGCGGGTAATATAATCCTTCGCCTGGAGAATACGTTTATCCACATTCGCGGGCCCACTGCGAGGGGCGAACTGCTGGCATCGGATCAGCATCTGCTCAAACAGATTGCTGCAAAGTCGTTCCGATAAATCCACATCTTCATATCTGGCCGTGAGAATATCGTCGAACAGAACTTTCAGCTTTTCATAGTCTGCCCCGGAACAACTGGCCCGATAAATGTTGGGTCCAACCTCTGGCCACTGCACCAAATCCAGCCAACTGTCCTCCAGCACAAAGTACACCCATTGGTGCTCCCAGGTTTCGCAGCTGTCGTCGCGGTGATAGTCATAGAGTGCATCCGGGGATAACAAGATCAGATCCCCCGGCCGGCTAACCACCTGCGAGCGGATACAGTTGTAGTGGCCACTGCCTTCGGTGGTCAGTTGCAGCGTCCAGCCCAATTTGACGTTGGGACGGCGGGTCACGTAATCGCTGACCGTGCCACGGGTACAACGGGTGATGCCCGGGGCAACCCGCCGCTTGAGTTGTGGCTCGACATCCTCCAGCCCTTCATAGAGTTCGGTGACAAAGTGAATGGCCTGCTCATCAGAAATGTTTCCGGGTCGGGTGAAGTGTTCCTCCCAGCGAGCGGTCACAGGGCTGAGCTTGGGTTGTTGCCCAATGGGTGAAATGATGGTGTCGGGCAGATCAGCGGTCAAGGAGTAAAAGGGGCTACCCTTATGATCTCCCCATACCAGTCGGATGCAGAAAATAAACTCGTCCCTGGAGACCGCTTGTTCATTGATCAGGCGCCAGTATATGTTGGCGGCTGTTTGCAGGTCTGTCATGTCCACAACGATTCCCAAGCTATTGTGTCGTTTTAGGTCTCTTTCTAGTCTAGTGCCAGAGCGTCCATACTTTCATACCGCTTTTATAATAACAAGGCCTCTGGTTATGCGTTGCTGACATATGCAACGTAATAAATTTCTCCATGTACTCGTGATTTTCCTGCATTCATTAAATCCCCCCGGATTGTGACAATAACCTCAATGATTGGCGAACTATAGATGCCCACTTGAATCAGGCTATTGAGGAACACAAGACATGACCGGCTACCGACCACGGACCAAAGCAATCGCGATGGGAGTTCTTATGGCAGTAACTCAAATGACCCATGCGGAGGTCTCTGAAGAGAAAATTGAGCGGCTGCTGTCGGCCATGACACTGGAAGAAAAAGCGTCACTCACCTCCGGCGCCTCCATGTGGACGACCAAACCGATTGAACGTCTGCAGGTTCCCTCCATCACCATGACCGACGGCCCGCACGGGGTGCGCAAGTCCAGAAGTGGCCAGTTTGGCGATGCCGAACCCGCCACCTGCTACCCCCCGGCGGTAACCCTGGCATCCACCTGGAACACCGAACTGGCCCACGAGGTTGGAGTGGCCCTGGGTAAAGAATCTCAGGCCCAGGACGTGCAGATCCTGTTGGGCCCCGGCACCAACATCAAGCGCTCCCCCTTGGGTGGCCGTAACTTCGAGTATTTTTCAGAGGATCCCATCCTCTCCGGTAAATTCTCAAGCGCCTATATTCAAGGGGTTCAGTCCCAGGGCGTGGGGGTGTCGCTCAAGCACTATGCGGTCAACGACCAGGAACACGAGCGCATGACCATCAGCGCCGAAGTAAGCCCCAGGGCCCTGCACGAAATCTACCTGCGCCCCTTTGAAATGGCCGTGCGCGAAGCCCAGCCGACCACACTGATGAGCGCCTACAACCGCATCAATGGTACCTATGCCTCCAACAGTGAGTACCTGCTTAACGATGTCCTGCGCGAGCAGTGGGGCTTTGAGGGTATGGTCATCACCGACTGGGGCGCGGTGGATGACCGTATACAGGGGATTCGGGCTCGCCTGCATCTGCAGATGCCGGCGGACGGGGGTATCAACGACCGCAAGATCGTCGAGGCAGTAAATCGCGGTGAACTGCCCGAGTCCGAACTGAACGATGTGGTTCGGGACCTGCTCAAAATCACTCTGGACCTGGAGGAGGCCAGCGGTCGCTACCAGGGCTACGATCAGGACGAGCACCATGAACTGGCCTATCGTGTTGCCTCAGAAGGTACGGTTTTGCTCAAAAACAACAATGCCATCCTGCCGCTGACCAAGCGCGATAAGGTGGCCGTGGTGGGTAACTTTGCCAAAGTGCCCCGATACCAAGGGGCCGGCAGCTCTCTGGTGACACCAACGCGGGTAGATAATCTTATTGACCATCTGGATGCCAGTTTTGCTCCGGGCTATGACCTGATGGGCCGAACCACCCCGGAGCTGATTGAGCAGGCCCGTCAGCAGGCGAAGTCAGCCGACAAGGTTGTGGTGGTGCTGGGCCTGACCTTCCTGGAGGAATCAGAGGGCTTTGATCGCCGCACCTATGGCATAGCGCCGGGTCATCGAGCGCTGCTGGAAGAAATGATTGCGGTCAATCCCAATATTGTGGTGGTACTGCAAAACGGCTCTCCGGTGTCCATGCCCTGGCTGGATCGCGTCGATGGCGTGGTAGAAGCCTACCTGGGTGGACAGGCCGGTGGCAGGGCACTGGCCGACATCCTGACCGGCAAAGTAAATCCGTCCGGCAAGTTGGCAGAAACCTTTCCCAAGCGCATCGAAGATAACCCCACCTACATTGCCTGGGCCGGGGAAGAGGGCAAGACCTACTATAATGAGGGAGTATTCGTAGGCTATCGCTACTACGACAAAAAGCGCATAGAGCCTCAATTTCCGTTTGGTTACGGGCTGTCCTACAGCACCTTCACCTTTGAAGATCTGATCCTCAGCCAGGAACAGATTACCGAGGAAGAACAGGTCACTGTGGGGGTTACGGTCAAGAATACCGGTAAGGTCGCAGGGCACGAAGTGGTGCAGCTGTATGTCAGCGACGAAGCCTCATCGGTGGGTCGCCCGGAAAAGGAGCTGAAGCACTTTAAGAAAGTTTTCCTGCAGCCCGGGGAGGAAAAGCAAGTGACGTTTGAACTCTCGAATCGAGACTTTGCGTTCTACAGCGCTCGCCATAAAGAGTGGGTGACGGAATCGGGTAAGTTTTCCATCCGCGTGGGTAACTCTTCGCGTCATCTGCCGCTGGAGGATCATTTGTCACTGAATGTGATCGATCCGCCCAAGGCAAGATTTACCCGCTATTCCCTGGTCAAGGAAGTACAGACCCATCCAATCGGCATGAAGATCATTGATGACATGATTCGAAATCTCGCGGGTGACTTTGTGAAAAAATCGCCAAGTAACAGTGAAAAAACCGAGCTCTCAGGCGTGCAGGAGGTCCAGAACATGAAGGTAGGGCTAACCATGAAAGCACTGATCCTGGATATGCCCATCAAGAACATCGTTCAATTCTCGAAAGGGCAGGTTAGCGAGGACGACCTCAACCAAATCCTGGCGGTACTCAACCAATGAGAAAAACGGTTTCGTTTTTAACCATGCTCAGCCTGTTGTGCTGGGCATGGGCTAGCACGTCGGCTGAGGGTGAACTGACGCCGAAACCCAAACGTTTGCCCAATATCGTCTTTATCCTGGCGGATGACCACCGCTGGGATTTCCTCGGCGCCATGGGGCACCCGTTTGTGGAAACCCCCAATATCGATCGTATTGCCAAAGAAGGGGTGTTGTTCGAAAACGCCTTTGTCACCTCATCGCTTTGCAGCCCTTCGCGAGCCAGTTTTCTTACCGGGCAATACCCCGAACAGCACGGGGTGAAGAACAACTTTACCCCCTGGGACAACGCCAATATCACCTATTTCGAATACCTCAAACAGGCCGGTTACCACACGGCCTTTATTGGCAAATGGCATATGCCGGGAGCGATACCCAGGCTCAGGGGCATGGATTTATTCGTGACCTTTGATCATATGGGCGGGCAGGGTGCCTACTACAACACGCCTTATATTGTGAACGGCAAGGCGCTCAAGGCTGGAGAGACTCCCGTGCCTGGCGCAAAAGTCAATGGCTATATCACCGACGACCTGACCAACTTTGCCATGCAATATGTAGAGGACAATCAAGACAAACCGTTTGCGCTCTATCTCTCCCACAAGGCCGTGCACTTATCGATGCAGCCGGACGAAGAGGCCGCGGGGCGCTACGATGACCAAGAGATCAGATTACCCTCTGAGGCTGATTCCTGGTTAGCGCTGGCCGATGGCAATTTCAAGCATTTTCTATGGAGTTCACTGGAAGAGAAAATCAAAGACTACGCCGAGACGGCGACGGCTATGGACCAGCAAATTGGCCGCTTGATGGACAAGCTCGACGAGCTGGGTCTGGCCGAGAATACCCTGCTGATCTACGCCGCTGATAATGGTTACATGTGGGGCGAACACCGTTTGATAGATAAACGCTGGGCCTACGAGGAATCCATGCGGGTGCCCTTTGTGGTGCGATACCCCGGAGCCGGTTATCGGCCGGGTCAACGTTCCAGTGAAATGATCCTGAATCTGGATCTGGCGCCTACCTTGCTGGACGTCGCGGGTCTCAAGATTCCCGGTCATATGCAGGGTAAGAGTGTGTTGCCATTATTACAGTCCAGAGAATCAGGAGACCAAAAGCTACCGGGTGAATTCCGTGACGCCTGGATGTACCGTTACTTCGAAGACTTTCCCTACCCGGTACCCGCGCAGACTGCCCTAAGAACCCAGCGCTATAAACTGATTGACTATGAGAGGGGTAAACGCGATGAGCTATTCGATCTGCAAAGCGATCCCAGGGAGCAGCACAACTTGATCGACGATCCCGCGCACGCCGCGGTGCAAGCCAGGCTACGACAGCAGCTCCAGCTTCAGCAGCAGCAAGCGGCGCAAACTCATACTCGCCAGGCACCTGCTGCCGTGGCTTCAGTGGAGTAAAGACCAGACATGCACATGCTTAACACGTTGATTCAACCGCAATGGCGCACGGCCATGGTCTTGCTGGTGACGGCCATTGTAATGACGCTGGTTTACGACTTTGGCCTGGCCCTGCCTGTCATCTTGAGAAATACCGCTGGTGTGATTCTGTTCGGCTGCATTATTCTCGGTGCAGGTGTTTCCTATATCGGCGCCAGAATGAAGGGCAGTTCTCCCCTGCAAGCGACCAAAATTGGTCTGCTCTTGCCAGTGCTCTGGCATCTGAAGGAGATCTGGATGGCGGGTCAGATTTTCGGTTTGGCTGCGGGTATATATGCCGGTTTGCAAGGGTTTTATCTGTTTTATTATGCACTTATGTTTTTAGTCATGGGCGCGGCGCATCTGTGCTGTGAATTGTATTATCTTCTAGGTAACAAAGAGCAATCCTGCTCCTGGGGAGTCAGTGGTTATTTCCTGTTGCCGATGCTATTACTCTGCGCTCTGGAGTGGCTAGGCTGGATGCTCACCGGCCTCGATATCTTTATGTTTCAGGGTTTTTTGCAGGGTTACCGTTTTTTATTTACGTAGGATCGGAGGGTTTAATAATCTCCATATCCTCAATTTTTTTCTCCATTCGAAGTGTCGGGCCAAGCTGATAGTGTAGAACACTAGAAGTTATCAATAATCAAGCCCAAAGAGAGAGTTCCATGAACATAATCAAAAAGTCTCAACTTGCGATTTCAGTGGCGGCGGCGACAGCCATTTCCGGTTTGTGCCTGGTTGCGAATACTCATGCCGCTGACGATTTCGCCCTGGAAGAAATAGTGGTTACCGCACAGAAACGTGCTGAGAGCGTCCAGGATATCGCAGCATCCATTTCCGCCATCAGCGGTGATCAACTGGATGAAAGAGGCATCACTGACACAGAATCTCTGATGGCCTCAATCCCCGGCATGCATTTCTCACAGTCCGGCGCTAACTCGCGTATTACCGTGCGGGGTATAGGTACCGAGCAAACCACCGTGACAGGTGACCCGGGTGTGGCTTTTCATATTGATGGCGTCTACCAGGCTCGTGCCAGTGCGGGCTCTCAATTGTTCTACGACCTGGAGCGAGTGGAGGTCTTAAGAGGTCCCCAGGGAACACTGTATGGTCGTAACGCCACTGGCGGTTCTGTCAACCTGATTTCAAAGCGCCCGGAAGATGCCCTGGGTGGTAAAGTGGAGCTTCAGATCGGCGACTACAACCAGCGTCGCGTCAGAGGCGTGTTGAATACGCCGTTGATTGAAGACCAACTGTTACTGCGCATCAGTGGTCAACGGGAAACCCGCGACGGTTACTATGAAAACCTGACTCCGGGAGCCGACGATCTGGAAGATCGCGACGGCCTCAATATTCGCACGCAGTTGTTGTATCTGCCAACCGAAGACCTCGAAATCCTGTTAAGTGTAAACTATTCCACCGAGAAGGGCGCCGGTGAGGGCAACAAGGCATTGGGTGACTATCCGATGCCGACGGGCTTCAACAAGTTTATGAACCTGTACTATCCGACAGCGACCCCAAATCCTGAAGATCCCTGGGAAGTGCGTACCAATGGCATTGCTGACCGAGACAATGAACGCAAAGGCACCTCCCTGACCTTGGACTGGAACCTGGGTGCCGTGGCGCTCAAGTCGATCACCGCCTGGCAGGAGAACACCATTGATTCAATCGCCGATGGAGACTTCTCGGACGCCGATATCCTCAACGAAAACCGCTATCAAAGCAGCAAGCAATATTCACAGGAATTGCAACTGAGTTCGACCGACGCAGGAGATTGGGAGTGGGTTGCGGGTCTCTATTGGCTGAGCGAAGAATCCGACGTGGACTATTGGCTGAACGACCAAGGTGCGGGGTTGAGCTCTCTTCGACATCCGGTGTTTCCTGTGCATATTTTTCCATCCATCGATGTGGGGCTGTCACAGCCCACCTACTTTGGTAACGCCAGTCGCATAGAAAGCGATTCCATCGGCGTTTTCGGTCAGGCTTCTTACCACCTGACCGAGGATCTGAAGCTCACAGGCGGCCTCCGTTACAGTAAAGATGAAAAGTATGCTGAAATTTCCCGCAAGGAATTTGCCAGCCCTGTACTGGAGACCTTTGAGAAAGAAGACAGCTGGAGCAGCGTGACCTGGAAGCTGGGTGTCGACTGGCAGGTGGCCGAGGACAATATGGTCTATGCATCGGTCTCCACCGGTTTTAAGTCCGGGGGCTTTCTGCAAATCAACAACGGCGAATCCTACGACGAAGAAGAGATTCTGGCGTGGGAAGTCGGTTCCAAAAACCGCTTCTTTGACAATAAACTGCAGGCCAACGTCAGTGCCTATTACTATGAATACACAGACATGCAGCTGCGCACCATTCGCGATCTGGCCAGTATTGTGACCAATGCCGGTGAGGCAGAAATCAAAGGCGTCGAGCTGGAACTTCTTGCACGGCCCACTCAAAACCTGGAACTGAATGCCGCTCTGGCCTGGACCAGCGCCAAGTTCGACGAGTACTTCGACGATGATCCCCTGGACAATATTCCCCGCAGCACGCCGCTGGATCTCGCCGGTAATGATCTGGCGCGCTCGCCGGACTTTACCGCCAACCTGGGGGCAGCTTACACCTGGATGATTCCCTGGGGCACACTAACCACCAGCGTTAACTACTACTGGTCAGATGAAGTCTTCTTCAGTGCCTATAACCGGGAAGATCGGGATTTTCAGGACAGTTACCACAAAACCGACGTCAGTCTGACCTTTAACAGCGCCGATGAACTCTGGTACGCCACCCTGGCCTTCCAGAATCTGGAAAATGCAGAAGTGGCCAGCAATATTAACGTGGCCGATGCCAGCCTGGGAGGAGTTGATCGTGTCCAGTGGCAGGCACCGTCAACCTACCGCTTGAGCGTGGGTTATCACTTTCAATAGAACCAGTTTGGAGTGAAGGCACGGCACTTGATAAAGGGATATTCGACTATCCTGATAACAGGAGCCGTGCGCTGGTACATCCGAATGGTTCACATCCAAAAACGGGTGTTTTTGGACAGACCTATGGTCTACTTTGGTATGCCAGGAAATTCTCAGCGTAGCGTAGGCGTAGGGTGGATTAGCCGCAGGCGTAATCCACCGTTGAATGGCACCTTGGCGTGACAAAGTAGAACTGATTACCTGATACAACCGGAGTTGCGACGTTTTATGGTATTGCGTGAATTGGTTTTGCAGCTACAGAAGACAACAGGCTTTTTACTGATCGCGTTGTTTACTACTATTGTTCACAGCGCGGGAATGACTGCGTCTTCGCAGACTCACCTGGCCTCCAGCCGCCCCAACATCATCGTCATTTTCGCCGATGACCTGGGTTACGGCGATATCGGCAGTTACGGTTCCAAAACCATCAAGACTCCCAATATTGATCGCATGGCGGCCCAGGGCGCCAAGTTCGATCAGTTTTATTCGGCCTCTCCGGTTTGTACCCCTTCCCGTGCGGCACTACTGACCGGGCGCTATCCCATCCGCCAGGGCATTCACGAAGTTTTTTACCCGGAAAGCTTTCAGGGCATGGACCCCGAAGAGGTGACCATTGCCGAAATGTTGAAAGACGTGGGTTATGTAACCGGGTTAGTGGGTAAATGGCACCTTGGCCACCACGACCAATACATGCCCTGGAACCAGGGCTTTGATGAGTTCTTCGGCGTTCCCTACAGCAATGATATGGGTGGGCTTTATTATTTTCGTGATCGCAAAGTCACCTATAAGGATATTGACCAGCGTTATATGACGCGAACCTACACCGAAGAGGCGCTGAAATTTATCGACAAACATCGCCAACAACCTTTCTTTTTGTACCTCGCTCACAATATGCCCCATGTGCCGCTGTACGCGTCTCCGGAGTTTGAAGGAAAATCAAAAGGCGGTCTCTACGGCGACGTTGTTGAAGAGTTGGATTGGAGTGTGGGCGAAGTACTGTCCAAACTGGAGTCCTTGGGGCTGGCGCAAAACACACTGGTGATCTTTACCAGCGACAACGGCCCTTGGTTATTGATGGGTGATCACGGTGGTTCCGCCGGTGAGCTGCGCATGGGCAAACAATACACTTTTGAGGGGGGCATGCGCGTACCCACTGTTGCCTATTGGCCGGGCACCATCGCCGGCCAAACCCGGCCGGCGGGCATGGCCACCATGATGGACTGGCTCCCAACCTTTGCCAGACTCAGCGGAGCCAGTGTGCCCAGTGATCGAGTGATCGACGGCAAGGACATCACCGGATTACTGACCGGCAATGGCGAACGGGAAGCACAGGAGCTGTTCTACTATATGAAAGGTGAACTGCGAGCTTATCGCAGCGGCGAATGGAAACTGAAATTGCCCTTTAAGGGCATGGTTGGCTGGTTGTCGGTGTTTAATTCAGGCTTGTCCCGCGGTCACGATATGCTGTTGTTTAACCTGAAGAAGGACCCGCAGGAACGCAATAATCTCGCCGAGGATAACCCGCAACGGGTTGAACAAATGCTGGCCGAAATTAGAGAGTTTAAAGCCTCTTTGGGCGTGCTGCCGGAGGCCAAAGTCACCGGCAAAAATATGGACCGAGGCCCCTACATTCAGTTGTTGATTTCCATAGTTATTAAATCAGTCTTTACCTTTCTTGTGTTGATCCTGATGTTGTGGGGAGTGCTACGATGGAGAAAGTCCATCCGACGCCCCGAGAAACATCAATCAAGACAAAGCCATGGAGAGACAAACTCTATGTTGAGAGGCGAAGTATGAAGTACTGGTTGATGGTCGCAATGATCGCGCTGCCTTTAGTAGCAGCGGCAGATGAACGGCCCAACTTTCTCCTGTTGATGGCTGAAGACCTCGGCCCAAGAATCGGCGCCTTCGGCGATAACGTGGCGGTGACGCCCAATATCGACCGCCTGGCGCAGCAAGGCGTGCGCTACCTAAACACCTATACCGCTGCGGGTGTTTGTGCTCCCAGTCGTGCGGCGATTATTTCCGGTATGCACCAGGAAAGTATCGGCGCCCAGCACATGCGCTCCTATTCAGAAGGCCCGGCAAAGTACTACGCCGTGCCACCACCACAGGTTAAGGCGTTTCCAGAGTTGTTAAGAGCACGGGGTTACTACACCTTCAATCGCCGCAAACTCGATTATCAGTTCAGTCATGTGCGTTCCGGCAGTGGTCCGTTTTCTCTGTGGGATTCCGATTCCGGAGGTAACGTGCAATTTGAAAAACTCCCTTCTGACCAGCCCTTTTTTGGATACGTGAACTTTCTCGGTACACACGAGAGCGGCATATTCGCGAAGGACGCCTTCCCTAAGAGTATTGCTCAGCTCTATACACAACTAAAACAGATTTCCATCCACTGGGACACTGAAGACCAGGTGTTACCTCAGCAGGTGGACGTACCCCCTTACTACCCCGACACGCCTAAAGTGCGCAAGGACATTGCCCGACAGTACAACAACCTGATCACAGTGGATCGGCAGGTGGGCGAGGTCCTCGCACAACTGGAAAAAAGCGGCCTGGCCGACAATACCATCGTGATCTGGACCACGGATCACGGTGACGGATTACCCAGAGCCAAGAGAGAGCTTTACGACTCTGGCATCAAGGTACCCATGGTGATTCGTTGGCCGGAGAAATACCGCCCTCAGGGTGTTGCACCGGGAGGCGTTGACGAACGCATGATCAGCCTGGTGGACCTGGCGCCCACATTACTGACATTAGCGGGAGTGTCTGTTCCCGACTATGTTCACGGTCAACCCTTTGCCGGAGCCTCCTCGGTTGAGCCGCGCGAATATATTTTCGCGGCGCGGGATCGAATCGGTGGCTTTGCCGACCGTCAACGAGCCGTGAGGGACCAGCGCTTTAAATACATCCGCAGCTATAACTTGCAGCCTGGTGGTTTCCATCTGGCCTATCGCGACAACATAGGCACCATGCAGGAACTCTGGCGCCTGCTGGAAGCGGGGCAACTCAACGAGGTTCAGCGGCAGTGGTTTCAGCCACGGTCTGAGGAGATGTTGTTTGATACCCGGGAAGACCCCCACGAGATCAACAACCTGGCGAACGACCCCAAATACACCGCCGAGCTGGAAAGATTGCGTTCAGCTTATGAAAAGCATCGTGCCCGTGTACCCGACCTCAGCGACGATGACGAGACCCAGCTGGCACAGCGCTCCTGGCCGGATGAAATTCAACCGGTGACCCAGGCACCTGAGTTTCGTGTGTTGGGTGAGCGTGTGAGCCTCATCAGTGCGACAGAAGGTGCTTCTATTGGTTATCGGACAAACGGTGGCGATTGGCAGCTTTATACCGGGCCGCTGCGGTTGAAAGACGATGAAAAGTTGGAGGGCAAAGCGGTGCGCTACGGTTGGAAAGAAAGCGAGGTGGCGGAGCTGCAGGTTCGATAACCTGCCCTGCTGTATCGGGTACCGTGACTGGGTTGGCAACGTCTCTGTTGTGCCATGCGCTTCCTATCTGTATTAGGTGGATGGTAAGCCGGATGCACAAAGCTTTGAGAACTATCTGGCATCCAATAACAACGTCATTGAGTAAGCCTTTCAAATTCAATTAGTTCTTCATTCTTAGAAGTAGCATCTTTGCCAGTCCAACCAGTGCCAATAAAAAACCAAGGTGATATATCATCTCTTTAACTGGAGTGGTATAAGCCTTAATCGCGAGTAAGTCTGCCGTATCTGTTAAGGCCAGTACCTGAATAACCCCCTCGGAAAGATCAATTGGGATTGCAAAGAGCGGAATAACAGCAAGGTACAAGGCGTACTTTCCGAAGGCATTTAAGGTCGCGCTGGCGAAGAGTCCGGCAGCAGCGCAAGGAAGTATTACATCCAGTGTTGCTGTAAACCAAATATGGCCTTGGTTCTGCTCCGGGCTTAGTTTTCCTAGTAGGGTTCGGGCGGCATTGGGATCACTGATGCCGTCAAGAAGCTCTAACCCCCAATATGATACCGCCCACTTAGAAATAGCGATCAGTGGAACTGTAACAAAAATCAGAAGTTTCAAGAAGCGAGGTTGTTTCAGCTGTTCTAGCAATACTGTCATAATTTCGAATGGCGTCCGTCGGATAATATTTTGTAAGCGGAAAGTCGGTTAAAGCATTGAGAACATTCTTAATCAATGTGAGATAAGTTCATGAATTTTCCCACTTTAAGCTCGCTTCAACGGTGAAAACTCAACTCTAGAACAACTATCTTATCGGAAAGAGCCTATCCCTGCTTTGCATATCGAGCCTGAAAATTGATAATATGTGTCACGCCGAGTTGACAGCCATCCAGTTGGTTTTCCGGGAGGAATTCACTTATGCGAAGTCGCCATAATCCGTTGCAAAAACCAAACATACGCCGTTTCCACTTGGCGCTGCAGCGCATGGCAGTCGATACCGATTCGCTGTATGCCGAGCTGGGGCTTGATCCACAACTGATGGATACAGATGGTGCCAGTATCAGCCTGCTTAAGCACTGTCAGATGATGGAGCGAGCCGCTGAGATCAGCAACAATCGCTTTTTAGGGTTAACTCTCGGGCTCGACAGTCGCAACAGCGAACTGGGAGTCTTGAGCTATATGTTAAGTAACGCCTCCAATATCGAGGGGGCTCTGGACCTACTGCAACGCTATGTGGCATTGATTGCTCCAGGATCGGCTATTTCTCTGCTGGAGGAAGAGGATACCTGTGTTGTTACCTTTAAGATTAAGGATGTTCCGCCATCGCTGTGTCCTCAGTCTGTTGAAATGACACTTGCTCAATATGTGCTTATGTTTCGCACCGTATTGAATGACAACGCCTGGCAGCCCACTCGGATCTACTTCGAGCATTCAGTCCCTGATGAAGATGATTTACAAAGCTTTCCTTTAAAAGGAGAGTTAATTTTCGGTCATTACTTTAGTGGCGTAGGCTTTCCCAAAGAGCTGAAGGAGTACGCCAACAACGATTTTGACCCCCAACTTTTAGCGCTTCTCGAATCTCAAGTCCTGCAATCCACAGAAACGCTGTTAAACAGTGATTCTCTGCTGGATCGTATTAGACTACTGATTTCTTCAAATTTGGGCAATGTGGAAGTGACTGCGGACACTGTGGCGACGGAGCTTGGTATGAGTCGGCGTACATTGCATCGGCGGCTGAGTGAAAGTGGTACTACGTTCAACGTTTTGCGTGAAGATATTGTTATCAACGTCGCCAAGAAAAGCCTCTCTAAAACATCGGTCAGCATTACTGAGTTGGCCGCAAAATTGGGTTACTCTGATACCAGTGCCTTTGATCGGGCGTTTAAGCGTTTGGTCGGCGAGACACCGCTAAAATACCGTAAGAAACATAGGCAAGTTTAAGAGCTGAGTGCGGAAAACCCCTGCTTCATTTTCAATCTGTATTTTCATTAATGCCGGCTCGAATCTACTCGGGATAGATGCTTGCGCAGCCAGATTGACACAAAATGCCAATTATCAGGCTCAATCTACAAATTAGTCATTATCCATCTGCGATAGTATTTCCTCTTAAGTTCAATACACGGCAAGGCTTTTTGGGCTGGCACCGAGCTCCAAGCGCGTAAACACTGGAGGTACTTAACCAACGGTGAGATGGGCGTCGACAAAAGCTATCAACGATTGAGGGAGATGCCTATGACTATATCACGTCGAAACTTTTTGATCGGTACCGGTACAGCAGCGCTGGTAGCCCCAGGAATTGCTGGTATGGCACGTGGCAGGGATATGGTCGAGTTCGGAAGTCAGCGAGAACCGAGCCTATGGTCTTCCGAGATTACTGCGTTGCCTTCACAGCCCCAATATCAGGGAAATCGCAGTGTTGACCTTGCCGTAGTCGGTGGTGGATTCACCGGGTTGGCTTGCGCTTACTATGCGAAGCGTTTACGTCCTGATTGGTCAGTGGTGGTATTGGATTCCCACAAGCTTGGATCGGGCGCGAGTTCTCGAAACTCCGGGGCGGTTGCACCGCGTTATGTAGGGATAGATGATCCCGATATGCCCCATCGAGGGCTGAAAAGACTCCAAAGTTTCATCGAAACCGAGCAGGTGGACTGTGAGTTCTTACCGGCTACTAACCTCCGTGTGTTGCCTACAAAGAGTGAAGGTGACCAAGCTCGCGTGTCACTTTTGCCTGGTGAGAGCTGGATTGCACCGGAAGAACTTCGAGATAGAGCCGGAACTTCCTATTATGCTGGCGGAGCTGTAGAGGATGCAAAGAACTATAAAGTTCATCCAGCAAAACTCGTTGAGGGGCACATTAAAGCCGCATTACGAATGGGGGTGGAACTTTATGAAGATTCACCGGTACTCGATATAAAAAGTGCAAAGCCAGCTCTACTCTCTACCCCGGGAGGGGAGATGGTGGCAAAAAATGTGTGTATTGCAACGAATGCATATACGCCTCGCCTCGGGTTCCTTAATTACAAAATGTTTCCGCTGCATCAATATACCTTTGCTACTCGTAAACTGCGCGCGACTGAAGTTCAGAAACTTGGGTTAGACCGTTGGGATATTCGCTTTGAGGACGTCATGTTGCCCGTAACTTTTCGGTTAATGCCAACCGGTCATTTCTTCGTTCGTATGGTACTCGGCTACGCCAGCCATAATTCGTGTGATTGGCAGGATGTAGAGGGCGCAAAGCGTCTTGCCATGCGCCTCTTCGAGCAACGCTACCCGGACATTGCGGATATAGGTCTGGTCCATGGTTGGCACGGTGTAACTGGGCACACACCATTATTGCAGCCTATTGCCGGTCCCATTGGCGATGGAAATATCCATGTGAGTGTGGCTTACAATGGATTGGGAATCATGCCAGGCCACAATAATGGCTATCTCACCGCTTGTAATATTGTCGGTCACGCCGATCAGGACCTTCGATATCTCACCGGTGACAAAGGGCTTATGCCCTTTCCTGGAGATTTCTACCGCAGCCTGATGTTGAAACCCTTTATGAGTCTTATGACTCCTGTGTGAGTTGGGGTGTAGGAAAAGAAGCAGTGAATAGGGTTTTGGTCGAGGCTAGGGAATAACACGAATGGCTGAGTTCTATATAAATCATGAATATTGGTTTGCCGTGTTTCAGCTGGTATCTGCAATGTTGGGGATGGGCGCCACTTTAAAACCGAGCGACTTTAAGGAGGTGGTGTTTGAACCTTTTTCGGTGTCAGTGGGTACCGTGATTCAACTGGTTCTGATGCCTGTATTGGCATTTTGCTTTATCGCCTTAATCGACCCGGCTGCGGGTGTGGCGGTAGGCATCGCAATTATTGCGGCCATACCTGGCGGCACAAGCTCCAATATTTTTACCCATTACGCGCAGGGCAATGTAGCACTTTCTATCAGCATTACCGCGATAACGACCTTAGCCTGCCTTATGTCTACACCGCTTATTCTGGGTTTATTGATAGCGTCCTACATGCCACCCGATTTTGTTATGCCCACGGCAAAGATAATGAAGGAGATTGCTTTTAACCTTTTGTTGCCGCTGACTATTGGGATGGTCGTCCTGCGCGTATCGCCTCTTTATGCTCGATACCTATCTACTTGGTGCATTCGTGGGTCAGTTCTCGGTCTGATATTGATTTTTATAGGATCATCATTGGCTGGTCGTCTTGATATCGACCAGTTTGGTTTGGGTAACATCGCCATAGTGTCCTTATTCATTGCCGCTATTGTACTACTCGGCTGCTCAGTGCCCCGGGTTCTCGGCCTGTCGCGTCCTGACTCAACTGCCATTGAAATGGAAGTAATCATACGCAGTGTCAACCTGGGTATTATGCTGAAGGTGTCATTGTTCCCGGTGGAATCCGGTCAGGACAATACACTGGGGGATATGGTGCTGTTTTCTTTATTACTATACGGTGCTATTCAGTTATTGCTGGGTCTTGTTTTAATTCCATTACGAAAGCCTGCTGTATCTGCCCTCAGAAAACAGAGCAATTAGCAACTTCCAGCCATCGCTCAGGATTAAAAGGTGGGAATCTGTCATATGACTTGTCTTGGCACAAAATGTCTTTTAATTGGCCCTGCTTGCCAAGATTGGCAGACCGCAACACGTTAACATAGAGACGCGCAGATAGGGCACAGAAAGCGATACCTGAGCCGATGTGTTCTTCATTTCCGGCGTAGCCCTGAGAAAATCAAAGTCGCTGAATATTAACAATGACTATCTGGAGAAGAGAGATGAATTCAACAAAATACGGTTCTAGCGCTCGGTATAAAACAATGCCTTTTCGCGGGTTAAAAACATCCCTTTCACTAATGACCGTTGCAGTTTGTATCGCCAGCGTCGGAACAAGTGCACAGGATGTCGATATCTTTCCATTAGAGGAAATAGTAGTTACCGCACAGAAGCGGGAGCAGAGTTTGCAGGATGTTCCCATCGCAGTATCAGCCTTTAGTGGCGAGCAGCTGGAAGAGGCAGTGATCAAAGATCTCTTTGATTTGAAAAACGGTGTTCCCGGTTTGGAGTCTATACAGGAGCAAAATGCAACATCCTCTAGCTTCCGAATTCGTGGTATTGGCACATCGGGCCAGAACTTTGGCCTCGAATCGGCTGTTGGTATGTACGTCGACGGCGTATACCGTGCACGCCAAAGTGCAATGATTGGCGAAATGATCGACATTGAAGCAGTGGAAGTTCTGCGTGGCCCACAAGGTACGCTATTTGGCAAAAACACATCGGCCGGTGCCATTCACTTCCGTACTCGCGAAGCCGGCCACGAGACTGATGGGTTCGTGTCAGTAACAGCAGGTAATTACGGTCAGTTAAACGCATCTGCGGCCGTTAACTTGTCCCTTTTGGAGGATGTATTAGCCGTACGCGGTACCGTATTTAGCAGTGATCGTGAAGGCCTGTTTGATGTTAAGGGTTTCGGCAGCGAAGTATTGAATGATCGTGCTCGAGAAGGTACACGTTTACAAGCGCTGTTTACGCCAAATGATGCGCTGAGCGTACGCGTAATTGCAGACTACTCCGTTATTGATGAGAAGTGCTGCGGTGTAGCCTCTTCAAATGATACCCTGGCTGTTGCCCCCGGTCAGGTCAGTACTGATACTATCATTCAAGATTTAGGAGGGACGGTCTTCACTGGCGATAACACCGGTTCATTTGAAACCGCTTTGAATTTTGTACCTGTGTCTAAATCTCGTGATCGTGGTGTATCTGCAGAAGTTGAATGGGATCCAGTTGACGGGTACACACTGACGTCCTTAACGTCTTACCGAAAGTTTAATTCCTTCACTAATGGCGATGTGGATTTTACTGACCTTGATTTGTTTACCAAGGTTGAAGACGCGGAGTCGACAACTTTTTCGCAAGAGCTTCGCATCGATTATGTTAGCGATAACATGAATGCTGTGGTGGGAGCCTACTATTTTCAGCAAAATTTGGATCTTGATAGTGCTACCTCAGCAGGTCAAAACTTCAATGACTTTTTGTTGACCCGTGAAGGTATCAACGAGGTCATACCGGGTTTTAATACTTTTTTGGGGGCGGAACAGGCGCTCAGACTGGGAAACGGCACTTTGGAGGGCGCGTCTCCCTTAATGGATGCCTACAATGGTCGCATGACAGCGTCGCATAGTGCGAAACAGGAGCACGAAAGCTGGGCTATCTTTGGTCAGTTCGACTACAGGCTGACTGATGATTTGACCATAACCGCAGGTATTCGTTATACCAACGAAGACAAAAGGATGAACACGGTATTTTCCGAGTCCTATGCGCCCACTCCGGTGTATAGTATGGATGAATTCGTTACTGTGGCTACCGCTGTCGGAACGGCAGGTTTTCTTAATTCTAACGTAGATCTCGCTACTGCTATTGGCTATCTTGATGCTGCGATTACTGCTAGTCCATCCGCGTTCACCGCTTTCTCTCACCCCGGTTGGGGACAGTATTTGGCGGCCACCTTTACTCCACGTAGTGACATTAATGCGAAGTTGTCCGACGAGCAGGTTACCGGCTCAATTAAGTTGAGCTGGTTGGTCGATGAAGACACAATGATTTATGTCTCCTATGGAACTGGATATAAGTCAGGTGGCACAAATACTGACCGAATTGCTCAGGGTTTCAATCCCGTATTTGAGGCCGAGACGGCAGAGGCCTTTGAGGTAGGAATAAAGAGTGAATTCACCGAGCAGGCACTGCGTATTAATGCAGCATTACACTACACCACTATTGAGGATTTTCAAACCAATACGTTTGTAGGGACAGGGTTCTTACTGCAAAATGCCGGAGAACTGGAAAGCTATGGTGGTGAACTGGAATTTTTCTGGGTGCCTGCACATAATACCGAGGTCAGCCTGGGCTATGCGTATACCCATGCAGAGTATGCTGAGCTGAAAGAGGGGGGCTGCTGGTCGGCGACGCCAGTCTTTACGGGTCAACCAGATCCCAGCGTCAATCCTGATGGTAAGTCGTGTGACCGTTCCGGAGATCAAATATCATTGACGCCCGAGCATGCCGCCAATCTGGGTATTAAAAAGAATTTCGGTTTGTCTGATGGTGTCGAAGCTTACGTTTACGGTGAGTACACTTTTATCTCGGGTATAATTCTGGGTAACGACAATGACCCACTGAAGGCAGAAAAGGACTACGGTACCGTGAACCTGCGTACTGGGATTGATTTTGTTGAAAGTGGTTTGACCGTAACTCTGTGGGGGCGCAACGTGCTGGATGAGGAGTACAGAGGCAGTACCTTTAATGCTCCTGAGCAAAATGGTAAGCTCTTGACCGCCGCCGGTGAACCACGGACCTATGGTTTGACTCTGAACAAACGCTTCTAATTCTGTCGTTACATTCCCTGCAAAAATGCCAGCGATGTGCCGGCGTCTCTGCAGGGAATTGCTTGGTGTATGCTGAGTGACGATATTCCCAAAGGATTTTAGATAGTGAAACTTGAGCTGGTATTTCACGCCTATTTTGGTGTTTTTCGGCTTTGTTGGTGGTTCACAAAGCCGCATCCCGCCAGTGTCCCCGCCAACACGCCCAAAAAGTGAGATTCAGTCACAACCCGCATATTCCCTACCATGTATTGATCACCCAGGTAAACGCTAAGCGTCTCTATGGTCACCTTCGCCCAAACCGCCACCAGGGCGAATCTAAACAGACGGTTTTTTTCACGCCAGAAGCGAACTCCATAGTATGCGACCAATGCGTGCAGTAAGCCGGAAAGACCGTTGTACCAATCGAGAATCGGGTACAGCAGTAACAGTAATCCGAGACTGAACGCCAGGGCCGTTGTTGCCCGATAAAATTCACTCGTAGTGCCAATCGGAGAGAGGCAGATATACAGCACCAGCGCCGCCAATAGATTAAGCCACATATGCGCATTATTGGTGTGCACGAAGTGACAGGTCAACAGTCTCCATAATTCTCCAGACAGTATCAGTTGGCGATCGAACTCCAGTAGCGGCTGATACGACTGTACGACGATCATTCCGACAGCAACGACAATGATCGGTACTAATTTTGTGCGTGAAGTGGTCGCCATATCAGCGCGATCTCGTCAGTCTCGCTAAGACCAGCCCCAATAACAGCAGGATCGATGGCCAACCCACTCCACCTCCACCGCCGTAGCCGGTTCTGCGGGTGACCCTTACACTGTCGTCGTTCTTGACGCTGTCCTTGAATCGGATGAGTTCCGCCTTCAGATTGTCGGACATGTCTGCCATTGCCAGTTCAAAGCCTTTTTCTCTCGTGGCACGATTGACTTCTCTGGCCTCAATCAGGGTGGAGGATTGAGAGGTCTCGCTAACGCCGGGCGCGCGGAACAGCATTTTCTTGGAATTGACGTCGAATACGGCGGTGTCAACGAAAGTCGTGGCTCGATTCTGATTTCCTTTGATTAGGTAAGCACCGGCGATGGTCCAATACAATAGAGCACTCTTCTTTTCTGAACTGGTTGCCACTTGATCGTAGGACACCAACGCCACAACATCCAGGCTATAGAGTCGGGCAATCTGGCCAACACCTTCAAAACCTTTGGATGAGCGCATGTAGGTTTCTGGAACAATCTTTATCTCTTTTACATAGTCAAGGTCAACAAACTCTTGTTTTACCGACTCCAATAAACGTATTTTTTGTGCTTCCGGTAATACGCTATATCTACTCTTGTGCGAGGGCACAAAGGCAAGACCTACCGTTAGAGGCAAGTGAAGATGCGGCGTAATATTCTGGTGATCGGGCGGGATTTCGCCATTGGGGTAAAGGTAATCAACCAAGCTGCTGGACACACCTCTGCGCCCCTCGGGTCCAAATAAGGAGGAACATGAGCTGATGAGTAATACCACAATAGCATATAGACAGATTCGGGGGGCTATGTTGTTCATTGCGGCTCCTTGATGAGTTCACTAAATGACATCAAAGACGGCAGTCTTAAGATGTACCATCGGCGATAGAGCATACGACAGGAACAGCAGGTGTCCATCGGGTCTGATAAAGTATTGCGAGGCGCACCTTTTGGGAGCAGAGGATGATGCTGAGCACATCAATCAATATTGAGATTCCAATCCCGAGCAATCGTTAAGAGTCAGCCACCTATAGATTTAATATCTGATATACCGTAACAAGAGCGGCCATTCAGAAACATCTTTTAGCCAGTTGATTTTCGAAACTTGAGAAGTTCTGACGTTCGCGGGAACCAACGCTTTCAGCCATGAGCCGACATAAAATTCATGCTTTTGCCTTAGTTTGGAGAATGGCAGCTGAGGTATACTTAGCTGTCTGAACAGCAAACGTTCTGAAATCGCGTAGGGTGGATTAGCGAAGCGTAATCCACCAAAAAACTCTATAGCAGCGACAAAAGGAATTGTTATATGCCAAACTACAAGAGATTCCGTGTCTCTGGTGGAAGCTATTTCTTCACGGTTAACCTAAAGAACAGAAATAAAAATCTGTTGGTAGAAAATATTGATGTCCTGAGAGAGGCCGTAAGAGAAATTCGCACCCGTTACCCCTTCAAAATTGACGCATGCGTTATCTTGCCGGATCACTTCCATTGTGTTTGGACGCTTCCTGAAGGTGATTCTGATTTTTCCTTGAGATTGCGCTTGCTAAAAACAGCGTTCTCAAAGACTGTACCTAAAACCCGGTCAAGCTCCTTTATTCGTAATGGTCGCAAAGAAGCAGGTATCTGGCAGCGGCGTTTTTGGGAGCACGGGATTCGGGATCAATCAGACTTCAATGCCCACATTGATTATGTGCATATCAATCCTGTAAAGCATGGATTGGTTTCTCGGGTAAAGGATTGGCCTTATTCAACATTTCATCGGTACGTAGAGGAAGGCGTCTTGCCAATTGATTGGGGTGGAGATGTAGAGATGGACATCGGAGCAGCCGGAGAGTGATTGGTGGATTACGCTTCGCTAATCCACCCTACACACTACTGCTCCTGGCTTCGCTGTGAACGACGGCTCTGCGGTATAAAACGGTGGGTCATTTTCTGAATGCGGGATGTAGTTTTCCGATGAATAGAGGTCGGAAAAGGGCAGTTCCCTGCCAGTCAATAAACAAAAACGTCAATCCAATGTAATCCCGTTCATCGATACAATTCGGGTATTAAGATAGTGGGGACCCAAATACCGAAGATATTCCACCCAGTGTTGAGATTAAGAAACCCGATCTACACCAATACAACAACACCCTAGTCCTAAGGTATGGTGGTGCAGGTCACTGACGGCTGTCATAGTCATCGCGCGATGAGAGCCTGATGTCAGATGACCCTCTCCGTTGTTCGCACTTAATAATAAAAACACGGAGAAACACGATGTTTCCAAACAAAACAAGAACAGCCACAACCACTCTGTTATTGATGTCTACACTAAGTGCCCCGATGATGGGGCACGCAGGTTGGCAGACCGAGCGCATTGTCGGTGGCAAACTCAATACCATTCTCTATGTGCCCGATTCGGCGCCGGCGCTAGCGGGCAAACGGGCGTTGATGGTCAGTATGCATGGTTGCGGCCAGACCAATGACGAGTTCCAGCAAGGTGCCAATTGGCCTGCGCAGGCGGAGGCAAAAGGCATGGTAATTGCGCTGCCACAGGCTTCCGGTGAAGGGACATACGGCGGACTGGGCTGCTGGAACTTCCATGTCGGCATGAACATGTCGCGCACCAGTAGCGACGCCAAATACTTACTGGATATGGTCAATGCGCTGGTTGCCGATACCAGTCTCAATATTGATCCCAATCAGGTCTATATCACCGGTTTATCGTCGGGGGGTGGTATGGCCGCCAGCATAGGTTGTCTCGCTCCCGAGGTGTTTGCGGGCGTGGGTGTCAACGCGGGCCCTGGCCCAGGGTCTGATGGTGACTCTATGGGCAATTCCAATCCGGATATATCCGTCACTGCGGGCGTGGCCAACTGCAAAACGCTCTCTAACAAAGACGGTGCCAACCAACAGGCCAATTTATACACTCAGGTGCACAACTCGGTCTGCGGTTCAAACGATTCCATGGTGAGCCCCGCCTGGTGTGATCGTCTGGCCGACATAATGGTGGCCACCTATCAGGAAGACACTTCCATTAACGACTGTAGTGGTGGCGACCATCCCACCAGTATCGCCGGGGACGGAACTGTGACTACCTGGTGCGACAGCGAGGGCGCGAGGGTTTCCAAAATCATCGTTAACGGCATGGGACATGCCTGGCCGGCGGGCCCCGGCAGCTCCGGCGGGGGTAACTATATCGATCACACCCATGTCAATTATCCAGAATATATCACGTCGTTTCTGTTTGATAACAATCGCCGGGTTATTACCAACGCCAATCCAGAGGTGAGCGAGTTAATGCTCTCGGAAAATGCCGGGGCCATCGTCGTCAGCGGTACGGCAACAGACACCGATGGTACAGTGGACACGGTTACTATCACTGTGGCCAGAACCTCCTCCGGCACCGTCGAAGACAGCTTTAGCCTGGGGGTTGATGGCGGTGGATACTTTACCGGCACCAGCGCGACTTTGGCCGACGACAACTACACGGTTACGGCAACCGCCCTGGATAATCAAGGGGCGCAGGGATCACTGTCCGACAGCGTGTGGGTGGGCCCGATTCCCCCTAATCGCGCGCCTGTGGTGAGCAACGTCACCGCTACAGCGTCCGGCGCCTGTGTGACGGTCACTGGGGATATCCAGGATGCGGATGGCAATCTGAACAGTGCCAGCGCCAACTACGATGATGGTGCTCTGGTACAGAACATCCCCGTAACCAGTAGCAATATGAGTTTTACGGTTGAAAACTGCGAACTGGCAGCGGGTGAACACAGCGTGGTGGTAAGTGCTGGGGACGGAGAGCTTAACGGTGCGGCAGAGGCGGTGGCCTTTATCACCGAGGAGCCGGGGAGCACCGGCAATATCGGCTTCCATCTCGACCAGGGCCATATTACCTATGGTGAGGGCTACTCCTGGTGCTATTCACAGTATGGGGCATCCACAGAATTTACCATGGTGGAGCAATCATCGGCTAGCCAGTGCCAGTGGGTGGACGAAGTGCACGCAAATTGTGCCGGGCCATTGCAAGCCTGCAGCGGCGATGGCGGAGGTGACGATGGCGAAGATTGCGTAGAGCACAGCAGCACCAACTATACGCATAAATTGCTCAATCGCGCTTATAGCAGCGGTAGCCTGATTGCTCCCGATTATTTTGCCAAAGGCAGCAATGAACCCATGGCCGGATCAACCTATGGCACTAACACACTGCACAGTACTGATGCTGGCAGTGTTTGGCGCCTGGGGAATTGTCCCTAATGATGCCGCCCCTGCGCCGCAAAGCGCGACAGCGCCGCCCGCAGCGCATGGGGCTTTATCGGCTTCTGTTGAAACAGAAAACCACGTTCCTTGCTGCGGGCTTTGACGGTGTCTGTCTGGTCCGCTGATATGATCACGCAAGGCACATCCCGCTGCCAGTCTGCGCGCAGTTGCTGAACCGCGTCGATGCCATTCTGTTGATCATCCAGGTGGTAGTCCGCCAGTATGGCATCGGGGCACTGCGTAAGTTGCTGGCGGGCCTGGGCCAAACCGGTACAACAAATGACCTGGTAACCCCAGTTCGATACCATGGCTTCCATGCCCTTTAGAATCGCCCTGTCGTTGTCGATACACAACACCGAAAGCGTTTCTGTCTGCGCCGATTCTTGCGGTTGGGATATTTGCGGCGTGGCGGCTGACTGCACGCACAACGTCGAAGCTCGCGGTACCGTGACCCTGAAGACGGAACCGGACCCCGGTTTGGATTCAACCTCGATGGGCAGTTCCAGCAGCAGACACAAACGGTGTACTGTCGCCAAGCCCAGGCCCATTCCCTCATCCTGCCCGGGCCGGCTAAAACGTTTGAACTCGGTGAAAATATCCTTGATGTCGTCTTTAGGAATACCGACACCGGTATCCCAGACTTCAATTCTGACAGCGTCCTTGAGTCGGCGACAGCCGATCACCACGCGTCCGCTCGGGGTGTAGCGAAGGGCATTGGATAACAGGTTTTGGAGGATGCGTCGCAGCAGTTTTCTATCCGTGTGAACCGTCAGGCCACAACTATGGCTGCGAAATCCAATCTCTCGTTCGTGAGCCAGAACGGCGAAATCTTTACTCAGCGAATCCAGTACCTGGTCCAAGGGAAAGTTGGATGTGTACTTTTTGACAATGCCGGCGTCAATCTTGGCAATATCAAATAAGTCCCTGATCAGGCTCTCGGCATTGTGCAGAGAATCGGCCAGATGCTCCACCAGATCCTTGGGGTCATCGGGCAAGTTTTGTTGTTGCAACGCGGTGACAAACAGTTTGGCCGCGTTCAGGGGTTGCGCCAGATCATGGCTGGCAGCTGCCAGAAAACGAGTCTTGCTCTGGTTTGCCGCCTCTGCCTGGGTCTTGGCCTGGGCCAGTTGTTGATTGCTCTGGGTGAGCTGCTCTGTGCGTTGTTCGACCCGCTGTTCCAAGGTTTCGTTGGACTCTTTCAGTGCGTCGACCATGCGTTGATAATCGGTGATATCTGTATAGGTAATCACGTAGCCTTTATCGGGAATGGGTTCACCCCGAACTTCAATATGGCGTCCATTGGAGAGTTCCCGGTGGTGGACAAAGGCTTTGGCGAGTGAGAATCGCGTTAACTGGTCCTTAATGTTGCGCTCCACCGCACCTTCGTCAGCGGTCTCGCGGCGGGTACTCTGTCTGACCAGATCTTCCATCGGGCTGCCGACATAGAACAATGTTTCCGGCAGATCGAACATTTGCACAAATTGTTGATTCCAGACCACCAGTTGCTGGTTTGTGTCGATGACCGCGATGCCCTGGTTCATATTGTCAATACTGGCCTGCAGCAGTTCGCGGCTGAACTTTAACACCTGAGAGGCTTCCTCAAGCAGCGTTTCCGTGGCTGCAGGGGCATCCGTCTGCTGGGATTGGGTGAGTTGAACGATCTGTTTGGCCGACGAAGGGCCGATGATGCCGGCCAACAGCGATTCGGTAAATGCCACCGTCTCCGAGTCGGCCAGATCTAATGGTGCATAGCCCGTGTCCCGGCGATTGTAGTGCCGCTGCAAAGCCAACTTGGCTTGGTTTTCGCCCAGAAACCGGGTGGCCAGATCGAGCAGTGAGGCGTTGGTTAGTCTGTGGTTTCCGCTGTCTTCCAGGGCCGGGTCCCGTTTACTGCAGCAAACCGACACCAGTACAAACACGGCCGTATTCAACCCAAGACTCCATAACACCGCGTTCGTGAGCGGGTCCAGCTGGTCAAAGCCAAACAGGGTCTCCGGCCGCAGCCATTGGATACCCAGCGGCCCGTGATTGAGGATGTCGGAGGAGAGCCAACCGGCTTGAACGATGGCGGGAAGCAATAGGGTATAGCCCCACACCACCGAGCCAGTGGCGATGCCCGCAATAGCACCTTTGGGGTGCCGTCCCGGCCAGTAGAGAGCGCTGAGCAGTGTCGGGGAAAACTGAGCCATCAGCGACAGAGACAGCAACCCCATCACTCCGAGATTGGTGTAGGCGCCAATCAATCGGTAAAAGGCGTAGGCCAGAAGAAGAATAATGACAATTACCACCCGGCGAATATTCAGCAAGGTGCTGCCCACTCCACTGGTCTGCAGGTAAAACGATTTTTGGCGCAGCAGCAGTGGTACGACCATATCATTGCAAATCATGGTCGACAGGGTAATGGTGGAGACAATGATCATGCTGGTGGCGGCGGATAACCCTCCAATAAACGCCAGCAGTGACAGTCCGGCGCGACCTTCTGCCATGGGAATACTCAGGAAGTACATCTCCGAGTCGTTTGCTGGTCCCTGCAAGAGGACAACGCCGGCAATAATGATCAGCAGCAGAAAAAAAGCGAGTATGGTGGCGTAGAGCGGGAACACCCACTGTGCGGTATTGGCATCCTCCGGGCTGTTACTCTCCACCACCAATATATGGAAAAAGCGCGGCAAACTGAGAAAGACCACCATGCCGAGTACTACACCGGCGCCATAGCCCTCAACCTTTTGCGCAGTCAGAATCTGCTGGATTTTGGGGTCGGCCAATGCACTCTGGAACAGGTCTATGGAACCGCCGAACAGTTGATACCCAACAAAATAACCCACCGCGCAAAGAGATATCAGTTTTACCAGACATTCGAAGGCGACGGCGAGCATCAGGCCATTGTGATGTTCGGTCAGATCAACATGCCGGGTGCCAAAAATAATGCTAAAGGCCGCCATTAGCAAAGCCACGGCCAAAGGTGTATCCGCCCAAATTGAAGTGTTGTCCTGGCTGACGGCGGCGCTCCCCACTCCCCCGGACAACACGTCAAAGCTCATCGCGATGGCCTTAAGCTGAATGGCCAGATAAGGCATCAGGCCGAGCAGGGTAACGGCGGTGATCAGCAGCGCCACCACTCGTGAATTGCCGTATTGGGAGGAGAGAAAGCCGGCAATGGAGGTGCTTCGTTGTTGTTTGCCCAGCCGGATCAGACGTTTTAGCAGTGGCACACCAAAGGCGATCATGCCGACGGTGCCGACAATCGTGGGCGGGATATACCAGCCCTGCTCCAGGGCTTGCGCCGAGGCGCCGTAAAAGGTCCAGGCGGTAAAGCTGGTGGCGAGGCAGAGTCCCACAATTACCGGTTTGGATCGTCGGGAGTAGGCGCCCATAAAGCGATCGCCGTAATAGGCGATCCCGAACAGAACCAGGAGATAGGCAATTGAAATGACGGTGAGTTCTAGGCGACTGAACATGTAACCAAAAAGAGCGGGATCCAAAAGACTGGTTGTTAAAGTGTGTATATAACTTCCGATTACGTCAATAAATGGAAGCCGTATCCCCTGGGGCACCATACCAAAGGACCAAATCCAAGACCGTATTGAAGTGATACATTTTACCCATACATTGCTCCACATTCGCCGCCAGGGTAGGAAATATCGCTTATGAACAAGAAGGCCGCCGCCATCATCGGTTGGGGACACACCCGATTTACCAAACACGCAGATGCTACCGTTGAGTCACTGATGGTCGAGGCTATTGACGAGGCGCTGACCCATGCCGGGGTTGAGCCCAGGGAGGTGGATCAGGCGTTTGTGGGGCATTTCAACGCCGGTTTTTCGGCTCAAGACTTTACCGCGTCCTTGGTGTTACAGGCATCAGACGATATGCGGTTTATACCGGTCACACGAGTGGAAAATGCCTGCGCCACGGGGTCGGCGGCGTTGTACGCCGGGCTGGATGCAGTGGACTCCGGCCGCTCCCGCACAGTGTTAGTGGTGGGTGTGGAGAAAATGTCCGATGTGTCGGGGGCAGAGGCAGGCGCTATTCTGGGGCGGGCGAGCTATGTGGCGCAAGAGGGCTCGATACCCAGTTTCGCGCATGTCTTTGCCGAGATCGCTAACAGCTATGTGCGCAAGTTTGGGGATGTCAGTGAAGCCCTGGCACAGATTGCCGAGAAAAATCATCGCAATGGTCTTCTCAATCCACTGGCCCACCTGCACCGAAAGCTGACGTTGGAAGAGTGTCTGCAGGTGTCAGAAAGCAATCCGACGGTTGCCGGCCCGCTAAAACGCAGCGATTGCTCTCCTATATCAGATGGTGCCGCAGCCATTGTATTGCGTGCGGGCGATGATCTCGGTGGGGTCGCCCGTGCAATCTGCGTGCGTGCCCGCTCCCAGGTCAACGATTATTTGCCCATGAGCCGCCGTGACATGTGGCGGCTGCAGGGATGCGAGCGAGCCTGGAACAACGCCTTGGAGCAAGCCCGTCTGACTCTGCGTGATCTGCATCTGGTTGAAAGTCATGACTGCTTCACCATTGCTGAATTGATGCAGTACGAAGCTATGGGCCTGGTGCCACCGGGGCACGGGAAAAAAGCACTGGCCGAAGGTTGGACGCAGCGTGATGGGCTGTTGCCGGTCAATGTATCCGGCGGATTGAAGTCGAAGGGGCATCCCATTGGCGCGACCGGTGTATCCATGCATGTTATGGCCGCCAAACAGCTCGCGGGTGAAGCGGGCGAAGCACAGCTTGGCAACGCCAACCTGGCCGGAGTATTCAATATGGGCGGCACTGGCGTGGCCAACTACGCCAGTGTACTGGAACGTATTGTTTAAATCTGAATATGTAATAGAAAGAAGGGTAAAACATGATCGAAAATAAAGTGGCACTGGTTACCGGGTCCAGCAGCGGGATTGGTTTGGCAACTGCAGAGCGGTTGGCCGAGGCGGGCGCCGATATTGTTTTGCATGGACTTATGTCGCAAAAAGAAGGCATGGACCTGGTTAGTCATCTGGAAAACGAATACAACATTCGTTGCATGTTCAGTAATGCGGACCTGCGAGATCCCGAAGCCATAGCAGGGCTTATAGACCAGGCGCTAGAGGGGCTCGGAAGTATCGATATCCTGGTTAACAACGCCGGTATCCAGCATACCGAAGGTGCCGAAACCTTTCCCCTGCAAAAGTGGAACGATATCCTTGCCATTAACCTCAGTGCGGCGTTCCTGTGTATGCAGAAATGTCTGCCCGGCATGCGTGAACGCCAGTGGGGGCGAATTATAAACATCGCCTCGGTGCACGGGCTGGTGGGTTCTGTAAACAAGTCTGCCTATTGTGCCAGCAAACACGGGCTGGTGGGGCTGACTAAGGTCATTGCTCTGGAAAACGCGGAGTTTGGTATCAGCGCCAACTGTATTTGCCCGGGGTGGGTCGATACGCCGATACTGGCCGCTCAGATTGAACAGTTTGCTCAGGCGAATCAACTGAGTCTGGAAGAGGCCAAGCGCAAGATTGTTACCACCAAGCAGCCCGTACCTGAAATGATGGCCCCCTCCCAGATCGGAGACTTCATCGTGTTTTTGTGCAGTGATGCTGCGAAGACCATCAGTGGCGCCGCACTACCCATTGATGGCGCTTGGACTGCGCAGTAACTCCCTGCCGGGTGAGTCGGCTTATGTTGACAGCAAAACCAATTGATAGGGGTGTCAGGGCTATTCTCGCCAGCCTGGGTTGCATGCTGTTATCCACATGCCTGATGGCGGGAGAACGACCGGGCGTAAGCGACGCGAAGGTCCTGACCTTCGGATATATCGAGTTTGCTCCCTATTACTATACCGACCACCAGGGCGCGCCGAGAGGGCCACTGATTGATCTGGCACGAAAGCTGGCCCTGGAAACCGGTTACCAATTGCGGCCGGTTTCTCTGCCCGCCAAGCGGGCCGTGAAAATGGTAGCCTCTGGCGAGGTGGACCTGTGGTTTGGTTTATCCACAATCAGCCTTTATAACGATAATGTGTTGATTTCCAGCAAACCGGTAGACCAGTTGGAACTGCGAGTATACTCCCGCGATTGTCTTGAGCATTTCGATAACTTCCGGCAGCTAAGCGGGAAAAAAGTCGTCATCCTCCGTGGATACACCTATGGCGGTCTTATCGACTACATCAACACTGCTCAAAATCGTGTGGAGGCGCTGGAAGTCCGTGATCCGCACCAGGCGGTCAGAGTACTGGTCGGACGCAAGATGGATTATCTACTCAGCTATTCGCTGCCAATGGCCGCGGCAATGCAACGGATGTCTCACGTCGCGCTGAACAGCCGGGTACTCGACCACTTTAATGTGCATGTGACCGTGCACAAAGACCTTCCCGATGCCAAACAGATTATGGCCAGTTTCGAACAAATGATCAGCGCTTTATAGCGCTCTTGGTGAGATATCAATATGCCGATTAAAAACAAATACGCCGTTGAAGCCATCGTCTTTTCCAGTTATGTGCTTTTCGCCATGGCCTGGGTGGGGGCAACTGCCAATATGAACGCCATCATGGAGGCGATGCAGGTCACTACGCTGGCGGCGGCCAGTCTTCTTAGTGGTGCGGTAACCCTGGCCAAGATTCTGGGTACTTTTATCGCGGCGGCAGTAGCGATAAAACTCGGTGTCAAGCGCGCGTTTCTGGTCTCCGGCGCCATGGTGGCGGTGGGTGCCTTGAGTCCTTTTGCGCCTGACTATGACCTGCTGTTGGTCAGCCGATTTGTTGTGGGTCTGGGTGGAGCGCTGATGATTGTCTACTTTAATCCGATTGTGTTGCGCTGGTTCGAACCCCAACAACGCCCTCTGATCAACGGGCTCAACGCAGTGGCCTTTAACCTTGGGACCGCGCTGGTGTTATGGTTATCCGCGGATCTTAACGAATTACTGGGCGGCTGGCAGAAAACTCTGTTGACCCTGTCCCTGCTGAGTCTATTGCTGACGTTGCTTTGGGCACTGGTGGACTACCCGGCGGAATCCAGCGCCCAGGGTGGGGCTCAATCCCATGGCCACTACGGCTACCTTGCGGGTCTCAAAGATGGGTTCAATTGGCGTTACGCACTGACCTATTCGGGTGTCTTGTCTTTCTACATCTGCCTCTTTACGTTCTACCACCAAGCCGGCATCAATCAGGGTTCTCTGGTCATGTGGGCCGGTATTGCCGGCACCCTGGCAGGCATGATCTACAGCAAGAAGGTTCCCCAGCGTGTTCCGGTGATTCGGTGGAGTGGCCTGGTTATGGTAGCGACAGTGGCCGGGCTTTCGTTTTCCAGTGTGGAGCTGGTTCGTGATCTGTGCGCATTGGTGTTGGGGTTTGTTATTTTCTTCCCGGTGACGGCTTTGCTGACGCTGCCACATGAGCTGCCCAATATGAATGCTGCCAGAATCACTACGGTGTTCAGTCTGTTTTACTCCATCAGCTACCTGATTTCGACGGTAATTCTGTGGCTGTTCGGCTGGCTGGTGGACTTTTACGGCAGTTATCAGCCGGCTTTCATGATGATCACTGTGTTCAGTGCCAGCTCTTTTCTCGGCAGCTTCTTTCTGCCGGAAACTGCTCTCCCCAGTAACGACAGCAGTGCAACTGAAATGAGTTTGACGGCAAAATCTTAAATCAACAAACCCTAAAAATGCCCTGCAACTTATGTTGCAGGGCATTCCTTTTTATCTAAAAAACAGCGAACGCTATGCGTCAATACCCGTCTCGCGCATAAACGCCCCAATGTGAGTCGCCATCTGCTCACATTCCTTAAGACATCCCATATGCCCCCAATCGGATTTCAACACTTCCAGCTTTGCCTGACCGGACTTCGCCTGGTTGAGTGTGTCGGTCAACTCCTGGCCCCAAAACACACTGAACTCGCGGTCGGTATCGATATTCATCACCAACACCGGACATTGAATGCGCTGCACCCCACTGGCAAAGTCAGGTTGTCCGACACCAAGATCGTGAGAGTTAACAGCATTCAGAATGGTTAGATAACTGTTGGGATCCCGGCCGACAATTTCGGTATCGGTGGTTGCCAACAGAAAGCGGTTAATGGCATCGCTACGTTCGCTCTGCGAAGAAGGGCCGTCATCGATGGTGTCCCAGCAGGTCTTTTTGAAGATGTTCTCGTGCATGTAGTAGAGCTTGGCCAGCTGTGCAATAGAGCGCATGGCCGCCAGGGGTTTGTCGCTGTGGTACCAACCCGCCTGAAACTCCGGGTCCATCAGGATAAGATTGCGCATCAGGTGATGCATGGTCATGCCGTCCGGTGTCATGCGCCCTGAGGTCGCCACTGCGACTGCGGCCCCAACGAAGTCCGGATACAGCGCAGCCATCTGTAAGGTCTGCAAGGAACCCATGGATGGGCCCGCCATCAGAGTCAACTTCGTGATGCCCAGCTGTTGCAGGAACTGTTTCTGAAAGTGCACCATATCAGTCAGGGTGATGTCAGGAAAGCGAGGGCCGTAGCGGCAACCGGTCAGGGGATCAATGCTGGTGGGACCGGTGGAGCCGTACATACTCCCCAACGAGTTGCTACAGATAATGCGAAAACGATTCGTGTCAAATACCTTGTCGGGCCCTATCAGACCGTCCCACCACCCGGGCAGTGGGTCATCTTCGCTATACTTGCCGGCCGCATGATGGCTGGAAAGGCCACCATGGGTAACAAAGATAACCGGACCTTGCTCAATACCATATTCTTCATAGGCAACGACGGCATGGGTCAGGCTTTCGCCGGCCTGGGTAACAAAGGGCTGATCGAGGGTGAGGGTTTTACTGGTGGTTATCATGGCAGAAGGTCCTGGCTCGTCAAAAAAATGTGAGGAAGCAAGGTATATCAGCTGCGTGAGGGCGCTGCCATCATCTCAAGGTATGGTGGGCGTTGGCACGGTAAATCAGAAATGGCATGTTCAATGGGCTTTGGCTAAGGTATAAAGGTTGGTAACCCATTGATCACAATAAGATTAAGAGTAAAGCCATGAGAATCATTGTGGCGGATGATCATCCGCTGTTTCGCCACGCGTTAACCCGGACCATCATGGATATGGTCTCAACCCCATCGCGAACCGTGACCGTGGAAGAAGCCGAAAGTGTGGACCAGGTATACAACCTCCTGGAGAACGACGATGATTGCGATCTGGTGTTGCTCGATGTCCACTTCCCCGGCGCTAATGGATTATCAGGGTTGGCCAATCTCCGCGGCTGCTTCCCACTGGTACCTATCGCTATGATCAGCGGTAGCTTCTCATCCAACACAGTGTTACTGGCTAAAGACCTGGGTGCCAGTGGCTTTCTTTCCAAGAGCGAACACCCGGACAACATTGCCAGTGCAGTTCGGTCACTGCTTGAAGGGGAGCAGTGTTTTCCCGAAATGGATCTGGCTCCTCGCGATGTAATTGACCGTGAAGTGGGCGAGGTCGCAGAAAAAGTGGCGGAGCTGACGCCTCACCAGTTTCGCGTCTTTACCCTGGTCTGTGAGGGGCTGCTCAATAAGCAAATTGCCTATGAGTTGGATATTTCCGAAAACACGGTCAAGTCACACCTGGCCAATATTTTCCGAAAATTCAACGTGAGAAAGCGTACAAACCTGATTGTACTGGGTAATTTACTGAGTATTGACGCTGATGACGATGTGGATGTAGAGGTTTCCAAGTCCTGAGTGAGCTGACCACCCCTGGGCATCATACTAACGGGTGGCGGCAAGGCGGGCGGGAATTGTTTAGTATGAATTTCATCGGTTGATGAATACTAAAACGATCCCGTAGAGGAGAGATCAATATGTTCCATAAGAATAAGGTCGCATCGGTAGTAGCACTGGCAGTAATGAGCATGAGTGGAGCGCTGTCCGCCTCGGCTAATGACAACAGCGATGAAATTTCATTCGCGCTGGAAGAGGTGGTGGTAACCGCCCAAAAGCGTGAAGAAAGCCTGCAAGACGTCCCTGTAGCCGTCACAGCGTTCAGTGGCCTGCAGCTGGAGGAGGCGGGTATTCAGACCATTGCGGATCTGGAACGCGTTACCCCCAACACCACCCTGCGCCCCAGCCGTGCCACCAATACCACCCTTACTGCCTATGTTCGTGGCATTGGCCAGAACGACCCCCTATGGGGCTTTGAGCCGGGCGTGGGACTCTACATCGATGATATCTATTTCGCCCGCCCCCAGGGTGCCATGCTGGATGTGTATGACATTGAGCGCATTGAGGTCCTGCGTGGCCCCCAAGGCAGCCTCTACGGCAAAAATACCATCGGCGGTGCCATCAAGTACGTTACCAAACGCATGACCGGTGAGGCCGAACTGGATCTGGGGCTGGCGGTTGGCAGCTACAACCAGAATGACATTTCCGTAGCCGGCCAACTGCCCCTGATCGAAGACAAGTTGTACGTTGGTGCCACGGTTGCCTCATTCCAGCGAGATGGATTTGGCAAAAACAAATTTACCGGTGCCGACAACTACGACAAAGACATCAGCGCCGCCCGCCTGAGTATGGAATTCTCACCCAGCGACAATCTGTTTGTGCGTCTGGCGGGAGATGTTACCCGTGATGAGAGTAACAACCGTCATGGCTCTCGTTTGACCGAGAGCTTGCAGACTGGCGAGGCACCTCACGATCCCTATGACAGCAACGCCGGCGCGGGTGATGATCAAGTGGTTGAGAACTCCGGTGGCAATCTGACCATTGAATGGGACCTGAGCGATTCAGTCACCCTGAAGTCCGTGACCGCCTATCGTGAGGGCAGTACCGAAGGCTTTATCGACTTTGATGCCACTCCAGTCAACACCTTTGATGCTCCGGTAAAATACGCCGATCATCAATTCACTCAGGAAATTCAGTTCAACTATAACAGCGAGCGTCTGGCGTTGGTGGGCGGTCTTTATTACCTGGACGGTTACGCCTCGGGTGCTTTCGACGTCATTGCCGGCGCCGCCCTGGGAGCTCCTGCGGTACTGCCTCAGGATGCTTCCTACCCAACGTTTGTAGCGGCGACCCAAGGTACGGCGGAAACCACCAGCAAGGCTGTGTACCTGCACGCCAGCTACGAACTTACCGAGCAACTCACAATGACTGTGGGCGGTCGTTATACCAAGGATGAAAAGGAAGCCTCGGTCTACAAGGAAAAACTGTTCACGGATGGCACTGCCGGTGGCGCCTCCGCGGAATTCGGTGGTGTCAATGTAAACAGCCTCGTGGTGCAGTCCGACTTTACCGAGGGCGACGAGTGGAGTCAGTTTAGCCCGAAAGTGGGTTTCGACTACCGCATCGGTGACGACACCATGATCTACACCAGCTACGCCGAGGGTTTCAAGTCCGGTGGAGTCAATATGCGGGCTGACGTAACCGCATCCCCAGAGGGATTCTCCCACGTATTTGATCCGGAAACCGCCAAGAGTTATGAGCTGGGCATTAAGACAGAGTTGTTCGACAACCGGGTGAGAATCAACGCTGCGGTATTCCACACTAATTACGACAGTGTGCAGATCACCCAGACAGTACTTATTGGAACCGACTTTGTACCTTCAGTGGCGACCAATAATGAACAAGTTATTGATGGGCTTGAGTTTGAAATGGTCGCTCAGCTGACCGAGTCGCTGACGGCCAATTTTAATCTGGGCTACCTGGACACCGAGTGGGACAAGTTCACCAACGGCGTCGGCGAGGACGTGGGTAGCGATATGACGGTTTCCAATCAGCCCAAGTTGTCCAGCTTTGTCGGATTCAACTACGAAAAAGATTTGGGTGAAAACGGTACCTTGGTCATCGGCGCCAACGTCTCTTATACCGACGAAATCGCCATGGAAGTCGCCCTGGGTGAGCAGCCCATTGATGAGGATGCCTACACGCTGCTGAATCTTGATGCGACCTGGTACTCTGCCGATGAGCACTGGAAGGTAGCACTGCACGCGAAGAACATCACCGATGAGCAGTACCGCGTAGCGGGTTATAACTTCCCGGCGTTTCTCGGCGACGACGAGATTCTCGGCTTTTACGGTGATCCCCGTACCGTAACGCTCGACATCGGCTACAGCTTCTGAAGTCGGCCATCTAAGCTTTTCTCCTCTCGCAATACTTGCGTTCTCTCTCTGATTGGCGTCACCTCCGGGTGACGCTCTTTTTCAACAGTTTTAAAGAGGCATTCCAATGTCGGGCTTTAACAAAGTGGTCTCAACGTACGAGCAGGCAATGGCCGGGTTGCAGGACGACATGACAATCATTGCCGGTGGTTTTGGTATCTGCGGTGTGCAACAAGGGTTGATCGAGCAAATCAAAAAATCCGGAGTAAAGGGGCTGACTATCGCTTCCAACAACTGTGGTCTGGAAGGCTACGGGCTTGGCATTCTTCTGGAGAATCAACAAATCAAAAAAATGATCTCCTCCTATGTGGGTGAGAATGCCCTATTTGAAAAACAACTTATGGATGGTGTGTTAGAAGTAGAGCTGACGCCGCAAGGCACTCTGGCGGAAAAAATGCGTGCAGGTGGCGCTGGTATTCCGGCGTTCTACACCGCTACCGGTTACGGCACCGTGATTGCTGAGGGTAAGGAAACCCGGGAATTCGACGGTCGACACTACGTACTGGAAGAAGCCCTCCAAGGGGACTTCGCGTTGGTCAGAGCCTGGAAGGCCGACACATTTGGTAATTTGATGTATCACCGTACCCAGAGAAACTTCAATCCCATGGCGGCAACTGCAGGTAAAATCACTGTCGTAGAAGTGGACGAAATTGTTGCACCTGGCGATTTGGACCCTGACGAAATTCACACACCGGGGGTCTATGTGGACAGGGTAATTCAAACAACCCATGAAAAGCGCATTGAGTTCCGAACTGTTCGCGAGAGCCAGGCGTAAGCAATAAATACAACCATTTCTGGAGTATCAACATGGCACTAACAAGGCAGCAGATTGCGAAACGTGTTTCTCAGGAGCTCAAAGACGGCTACTACGTTAATCTGGGAATTGGCATTCCGACACTGGTAGTCGATTACGTACCCGACGATATGGCGGTGATGTTCCAGTCGGAAAATGGATTGATGGGTATGGGGCCCTTTCCAACAGAGGCAGAGCTCGACCCGGATCTGATTAATGCCGGCAAGCAGACGGTTACCTGTGTCACCGGCGCATCCATATTTTCCTCGGCGGAGAGTTTTGCCATGATTCGCGGCGGTCATATCGATCTGACCGTTCTGGGAGCTTTTGAAGTGGATGTGATGGGTAACATTGCTTCGTGGATGATCCCCGGCAAGCTGATCAAGGGCATGGGCGGGGCTATGGATCTGGTAGCCGGCGCTCGTAATATTATTGTGACCCTGACCCACGCCGATAAGCACGGAAATTCCAAATTATTGCAGAGCTGTTCTCTGCCTCTGACAGGAGTCGGATGCGTTAAAAAGGTGGTCACAGACCTGGCTTATCTGGAAATCGCAGATGGTCGATTTTATTTGCGTGAGCGAGCTCCTGGAGTATCGGTGGAGGAGATCTTAGAGAAAACTGCAGGGGAAGTGGTGGTAGCAGGGGATGTACCTGAAATGGATCTGTAGAGGGAATTTGTGCCGCTTAAGAAAACAGTGCTCCAAGCGCCAGCCGCGTCAGAGAACCACGTTCTACGGTGAAGTTTCCAGGAGTCCGATTCACAACGTTGGATTGATTGGTTCTTGATCCATCCGTTGTGATTTCATAATAGGCATAATCCGGGAATAATCATAAACCAATGACCTCATTGATGAGGGCCATGAATTTGCATTGAATTCCTGTGATACTGCTTTTTTCATATTCTTGTCCTTTGGTGAAAAAACGATGAGGGGGGTCGAAGGAGTGATTTCTTTACCCGTTCAGGCAGATTTACGATAATGTAATATCCTTAACCGCCAATTCTTAGCAAATATTATCAATCACCCCTGCCCTATGATACTCACCAGGAGGTACGGCAAATGAAGACGACAACACTGGAACAGTATCATCATCGCATCATGAAGGTGGTTGATTACATATGGCAGCATATCGGCGAGGATATTGATGTGAATACCCTCGCCGAGGTTGCTCACTTTTCACCCTACCACTTTCATCGCATCTATCGTGAGCTGATGCATGAAACGGTCGCGAAGACGGTGCGGCGTCTTCGTTTGCACTACGCCACCTACGAGCTTCTGCAGTCGGACAAGTCGATCGAAGACATTGCCCGAACGATTAACTACGGTAGCGCAGCGGCGTTTATTCGGGCTTTTGTAAAAAGCTACGCGGTGACGCCGGCGGCCTACCGTAGCAACAGGCAGAATGCTCACCAACTCAATCAACGACATTGGAACAACAGCGGGAACGTGATTCCCGAACTCAAGGAGTATTCCGCAATGTACAAGGTAGAAATTCAAGAAGTAGAGCCAATGCAACTCGTCGGCGTGGCGCACCAAGGTGATTATCTAAATATTGGCCAGGCCTTTGAAAAACTGATGGCAACCGCGATGGCCACGGGCCTGTTCTCGCCACAAGCCAAATCAGTCGGCATTTACTATGATGATCCCATGAGCGAGGATGTCGAAAGTTTGCGCTCTCACGCCTGCATCAGTACCGAGGGTGCCGCAGACATACCCGAGCCACTGGAAGCGCTCACCATCACTGGCGGCCCTCACGCGGTTTTGACGTTCAAAGGGCCCTACGCTGAGCTGGAAAGAGCCTATCAATGGTATTACGGCAGCTGGTTGCCTAACAGTAACTATGAGCTTGCAGACAGGCCACCCTTTGAGGTGTATCTGAACGACCCCAGAGAGACGGCACCCAGTGAGCTGCTGACGGCGATTCATCTGCCGCTGGCTCAGTAGATATTTGTCGCCCTGCTTTTTAAACCCGGTACCTGAGGTGTACGCTGAATCAGGTGCCGGGTGAGAGTTTCCACTTTCTAATACAACTGCAAGGGAACCCACCCCTGCAGCTGCATGTCAGCGGACTGGTCAGAGTTCGTAGCGCAACCGCAGGTAATACATTCCGCCATTGATCCCCATCGGAGAAAACTCAGGGTACTTCGAGCCGAGGATACCCCCATAGGGGTTTTCATCCGGGTATTGATCGAAGGCGTTGTTGGCCCCTGCAACAACAGTCAATTGATCGCTGAAGCTATACGCCAATTCCAAATCCACCGTTGTTTCCGCACCTGGCTCAAAAGAAAGGCTGCCAGCCGAGGCGTGAGCGATGTAATAGTCTCCGTAATAGTTGACTCTGACCAAGCCGCGCCAAGGGCCTTGAACATGACTCAATGAGAGGTTTCCTCTTATCTCTGGTAACCCTTCTTCCAATGTACGTATCCGTGTGGCGTTCAACAGACCTTCGGTGTAGCCCGTCACTTCTGTTTCTGTCCAGTTCATGGCTAAGCTTAAGTCTGTGTCTCCATCAAAAAGATTGATGGGATAAGTAGCAACTACGTCGACGCCTTTGGAATTGGTATCAAAGTCGTTGGTGTAATAACGGAAGTTGGCGAATTCAGAGGCACCGGCAATACCCTGGGATTCCAACAGAGCCGCTTCAGAGGGGCTGATACTGTTAAAGCTGGAAAGGGTAATTCGGTCTTCCACATCAATATCGAAATAGTCAATAGTGACGTCCAAAGCACCTATATTAAACACCACGCCAAAAGAAAAACTCTCGGACTCTTCCGGGTCAAGAGCCTTGCCACCGAACTCCATCGCCAAGGGTGTTGTGGGTGGAATAATGCCACTGTTCACCAATACACCGTTATCAAAAACACTGCTGACATTGGTTACATTGGCTTGCCCCGGCGTCGGCGCCCGAAAGCCGGTGGCGATTGTGCTGCGTAAAGACAGATTCTCACTGATGTCCCAGCGGGCAGACAGTTTGCTGTTGCTCGTAGAACCAAAGTCATCGAAGTCTTCCAATCGCGTAGCTAAACCAATCAGTATATCGTCAGTTACCTCTGCTTCCAGGTCCACATAAAATGCGATGTTCGAACGGTCCGCCTCGCCTGCACTGTCTTCACTGAGGCCAACATACCCCTGAGAGCCGGAACTGAAGCCCTGGGACAAGAGAGGGCCGCTGTTGTAGGATTCCGGGTCGCCGATCTTGGCCTCAAATTTCTCTTCTCGCCATTCAAATCCTGCAGCAAAGTTCAAGTCTGATGCGAAGGCGTCAACTGGGATAGGGTAGGTGACATCGATATTGAAGTTTTTTTCCAATTGGGAATAACTGCCTGCATCCATTGTCAGCGGCGTGTTGGGGCCATATGAAGCGTTTATAGAGCGTACTGTAAACTCGACTTCGCTGTAGCCGGCACCGACACTGACGTCATAGTTCCAACCAGAATCCAGCGATCCGCGAACGCCGACTACACCCGCCAAGTCAGTGACTTCACCTTCCATGGTAGGGGTGAATCCACCCGGGTATAGTTCATTAAACACAAAGCAGTTTGCACCCAGTGATGTGTTATTGTCCATAACCTGCGCCAGGCTGGCGCCGCTACAGTCAATGCCCTGGTTGACCCCGTCCAGGTCGCCAATCAATGGAGCGCCACCGCGAGTATAGACTCCCTCGCGGCTGCTGGGGTTACGGTAGTAAAGACCGCCCTCTGAGCTCTTGTTGGCGTAGTTTCCGAAGGCATAGAAAGTCTTGTCAGCGTCCAGGTCCAATCCCAGATTCGCGACGATTTTCAGATCTTCTTTGAGCTCGGGTGAGCCCCAGATCTGTGCAGGATCAGCCACATCAGAATTGCCTGCTGCGATGAGCGCTGCTGCATCATCCCGCTGTACCGAACGGTCGGTGGGATCGGCCTCGTTATATTCGATGCTCAGGTTAGCAAAACCGTTACTGGTAAGGGGCAGACCAATGTTCCCAGCCAATTGCAGACTGTCACCGTCTCCCTCATAGAAAGTGCCGGCCTTTATTTCCAGAGAGCCACCCTCGGAGTCGTCTTTCAATTTGAAGTTCATGACTCCGGCAATGGCATCAGATCCGTATTGCGCGGCAGCCCCGTCACGAAGTACTTCTACTTGCTCCAGGGCAATAGAAGGAAGCACTGAAATGTCCGGCCCCTGAGCACCGTCGGAAAGGCCAGCGCCATAAAACGCAATGACGGCAGAACGATGACGGCGCTTACCGTTCATCAATACCAGCGTATGATCCGGAGCAAGTCCGCGCAGATTGGCAGGGCGGACAAAGGTTGCAGCATCACTGATAGGCTGGGCGTTAACATTGTAAGAAGGCACAATTGTGCGCAGCAGATCGCCCAGATCGTTAGCACCCTGGTTGGTAAAATCATCTCCTGATAGAACATCGACAGGTGCAGCAGAGTCGAGTGCTGAACGTCCCTGAATTCGAGTGCCCGTGGTAATAACCTCTTCGATGATATCGCTACCATCGGCATACTCTCCGTTTCCACTTTGAGCAAGAACTTGTGCTGTCCCAAGGCTGCCGGTCAATGCCATGATTGACAGGGATGTTAGGGTGTAAATGCTCCTCATTATCTTCACCTTTATAGCTGATATGTCTTTATTTGTGTGTTTGTCTGTTGCCCTGTTTGCCGTTGCAGAGATTCGAATGAAAAGTTTCAGTACGAAGTACGGCGGGTAAAGTTATTGTAGGCAGCTGCCTCAAGGTATTACAAGATATGATGTTTTCGCATAAATGCATGACTTATAGTCATGATTTGAGGTGGCGGAAGCCGGACCTCTATCGCGTGTTCTCTGTCAGTTACGGTGTAAGATGGTCGCGAATCATCTGAGTCAGTTTGTTGTCACTCCAGTGCTTCTGGTACACCAGCCCAAAGGCATAGTGAATTGTCGGGGCAAAGGGTTTTAGCAGCACATTTTTGGGAGCGAGATCGTTGGCCGTGATCGAGTTGATGACGCTGATACCAACCCCTTGTTCGACCAGCGCACAAATACTGGCAATATTGGATTCGGTTTTGCCTGCAATCTGAATGCGATTATCTCTGATCAAGCGCAGTAGTTGATCGGCAGCAACATTAGGCTGATTGGGTATGACTAAGTGCTGATGCCGGAAATCTTCCAGATGGATTTCTTTCTTGTTGGCGAGCGGGTGTGATTTCGGCAGTAAACAGACCGCTTCCGTTTTTATCAATTCTTCCACAATCAGCTGTTGACTGGTTGTCGGCAGGGTTATGACCCCCAAATCGAAAATTCCGGATTCCACTGATCGCACTACGTCGCTACTGGCCATAATGTCAAAATAGATATTCAGCTTGGGCACTTCTTGCTGCAGTCGAGCAATGACTTTAGGAAGATAGCCAAATGCCAGTCCTGGAATACTCGCTATACGAACCCGGGAGGCTCCGAATTCTCGAAGTGCCGCAACATTGTGCTTGAGTTCATCCAGGTTGATCATCAGGGCGAGCACATTGCTGTAAAGTTCCTGTGCCTCGGGGGTAGCAATCAAGCGATTCTTTTCACGAATAAACAACTGAATACCGAGGTTCTCCTCCAACTGGCCCAAAGAGCGGCTCACTCCAGACTGGGTAATACCCAGGACAGCAGCGGTTTTGGTTGCGGAGCTGTTTTCATAGAGGGTTTTAAAAATAGTCAGCGCTTTCAAGGAGTTAAGGCTTATGTTTTCCATAAGATTGTTCCGCGGTCGGATTAGCATGACAAAAAGTCATTATATTACAAGAATTGATCATGCATTGTCATGGTTGTTCTGGTGAATCTATAATTCATAACCATGTTCATACAGAACCAGGATGTTCGGGTAGTGACCAACGGAATCAATGCGCCGTCTTTCCAGACACGATACAGGAGCAGCAATGACTTACACAGCCAGCGATAAGCGCGTGGGCTTTTGGAGTTCACTGAGTGTTATGTTATTTCTCGTGGTTGCCATCTCCACACAGGTGTTTGTGCTCAAAAGTACAGGCACTACCCAAATCACTTTAATCATGGTAACGGCGGTTGCCGCATTGGTTGCGTTATTGCACGGTTTCAGCTGGGAAGAAGTTCAGGAGGGAATTCTCTATGGCTGCAACCTGGCGATGCTGCCAATGCTGATATTGATGTTGGTCGGAGTATTGATCGCCAGTTGGATAGCGGCAGGCACCATTCCGGCGTTGATCTATTACGGCATGATGGCATTGACGCCGGAGTACTTCCTGTTCACAGCCTGCCTGATCTGTTGCTTGGGTTCTGTCTGTACAGGCAGCTCCTGGACGACGGCTGCAACGTTTGGCGTCGGTTTTATGGGCGTTGGTCTGGGGCTGGGGATACCGCCGGCGCTCACAGCAGGGGCGGTAATTTCAGGTTCGATCTTTGGTGACAAAATGTCTCCACTCTCCGACTCTACCAATCTCGCTTCAGGGGTGGCAGAAGCGGATCTGTTCGATCATATTCGTAGCATGGCCTATTCCACGGGGCCTGCAATCCTCCTGACTTTGGCGATATTTTTCTTGTTTGGAGTTAGCTCCGAATCCGGCGGTTCCAACAACAATGATCGTATGGATTCCCTTATCGAGGGGATCAGGAACAACTACGTGTTGAACCCGCTTACATTGCTACCGCCGGTATTGGTGGTGCTGCTTGCGGTTAAGAAAGTAGGAGGTCTCGCCGTAATGGTCATTGCAACGCTGCTGGGGTTCGTACTGGCAGTCGTTGTTCAAGGACACTCCGTGTCGGATATGTTGCACTACATGAACTATGGTTTTGTTTCCGAAATCGGCATACCCGAGGTGGACAAATTACTATCAGGTGGTGGATTGCAAAACATGATGTGGACCATCTCTCTGGCATTTGCTGCCCTTGCAATGGGGGGAGTCATGGAAAAAACCAAAATGCTGACGGTTATTCTGGAGCAGGTTCAGAAAATGGTGAATTCGGTATCGGGTCTGGTGACCACTCATGTCGTATCGTCTGTGGTAATCAATGTCTTCACCGCCAGCCAGTATATGGCGATCATTATTCCAACCCGCATGCTGATACCTTTGTACAAAAAGAAGCGCTTGTTGCCACAGGTGTGCTCTCGAGTAAGTGAAGACTCTGCAACGGTCACATCCCCGCTAATTCCATGGGGACTTGGCGGGGTTTACTACGCCTCGGTGCTGGGAGTGGCAACACTCGATTATCTGCCCTATACCTTTTTCGCCTGGTTGGCACCAATAATCACTCTGTTACTAGCCTATACCAACAAATACATGTTCCGTGAGGGTGATATCAGCTCGCGTCAAGTCTATCGAGATGCGGAGAATATTCGTGTCTAACCTGTTCCTTATTATGGATCAATAGAATTTCAGTGAGAGGAGTTGTCGAGCTGATGAATAAACTGCAAAGCTTAGAGAATGCAATCGCAACCATTCCGGATGGCGCGATCATTATGGTGGGTGGATTTGGATGTCCTGGTACACCATTTACCTTGATTGATGAATTAGTCAACCAAGGTCAGTCCCGGCTTACTCTGATTAAAAATGATGCTAACGAATCCGGTCTGGGTATTAGCAAACTCATTGAGAACGGACAGGTGAAAAAGCTCATCACCACCCATATCGGGTTGAACAAAAGCGTAGTGGCCATGATGAATGACGGAGTCATTGAGGTCTCTTTTCACCCTCAGGGAATTTTGGCGGAGAAGATTCGCACTGCAGGGGCCGGCAGTTATGGATTCTTATCCGATATCGGGGTTGATTCAGAAATTACTGATCCTCGCCAGCTAATCACATGGCAGGGTAATACTTACAAGCTTGAGGAAGCGTTGCCTGCCCAATTCGCATTGTTGCATGCTGCGACTGCGGATTACTTTGGTAATCTTGTATACCGAGCAAGTGCCATGAATTTTAACCCCCTTATGGCTATGGCAGCGGACCAGGTTATCGTTGAATCCCCGAGAATTCAGGAACCCGGAAGCTTGGCCCCCGCCTCCGTACATACGCCCAGTGCATTTGTATCTTCGGTAGTGCCGCTTGATCAACTTGGCGATGCCTACGGATTGATGCCTGGTCGAGTAACAGATGAGGTCTCCTAGGAGTTGATGTGAATACAGATAGAATGCTAAATCGTGCGGCTGCAGAGATTGCTTCAGGACAGATCGTCAATCTCGGTATAGGTCTCCCAACTCAACTGATCAATTACCTACCGGAAAGCGTAGATGTACTGATTCAGTCCGAGAACGGTGTACTTGGTGCCTGGAAACAAGCCTCCAAGGAGACGGCAGATGCTGCACTGATAGATGCCGGCGGCGTCTACACAACCACTCGAGAAGGCAGCTGTTTCTTCGACAGCGCGGTCTCCTTTGCCATGATCCGACGGGGAAAAGTAGATATGTCCGTCATGGGAGCATTTGAAGTCGATGAGCTGGGAAACCTGGCTAACTGGAAGATTCCCGGGCGCTTTTCGCCGGGTATCGGTGGAGCGATGGAGTTAGCGCAAAAGACACCGCGTATTGTTATTTTGTGCAGCCATAACGATAAACGTGGGAATCCCAAGATCTTAAAACGTTGTACCCTCCCTTTGACCGCTAAACGGTGTGTATCGAGAATCATAACGGATAAGGCCGTCATGGACGTGACGAAAGAGGGATTATTGCTGCGCGAAATCGCAGAGAACATACAACTTGACGACTTGTTGGCTCAGACGGGTGCTGAACTAAAAGTTTCCGATCAGCTGGAGAGATTCTAATGACAGCCTTCGTAGATGAGCGTAACGATAGTGAGCGTGGGGTTATAGAAGGTAAAATTCTCTCAATATGTGATCAGATATTTCCCGAGGTCATCAACTTCACAAAAGAAATGGTGAAACAGTACGGTATCCTGAATCAAGAACAGGGCGTACTGGATGTGGTTGAACGGCATCTTAGGGATCTGTCGTTGCCTGCCGATCGCGTCCCGTTGAATAAAAAGAGTCTTTCAGAGCATCCATTATATGCGCCCGTGGAGTGGGAGCATGACAAAAAATATAACCTGGTTTCAACACTCAACCCTCAGGCGAAGGGAAAGAGTCTGGTATTCAACGGGCACTTGGATGTGGTTGATGCTACACCTTTTGATATGTGGAGCCGCCCCCCTAATGAACCATGGGAAAAAGATGGGTGGCTGTATGGCCGTGGAGCGGGGGATATGCAGTCAGGCGTTGCGGCCATGATCTACGCTGTACACGCCATTCACAAAGCCGGTTTTATCATCGACTCACCGCTGACCATTCAAGCCGTGGTGGAGGAAGAGTGCTCGGGCAATGGCACCCTGGCTTGTCTGGATCAGGGTTATGGCGGAGACTTCGTGTTGATTCCTGAGCCCTTCGGGCCACAGATTCATACCGGCCAGGTGGGAGTTCTGTGGTTCAAAGTGATCTGCAGAGGTACGCCTGCCCATGTTCTGGATACCTCCGCCGGGGTAAACGCAATAGAGCGGTTACAGATGTTGATTCCTGCGCTGAAGGATTTGGAGGCTGAGCTCAATGACCAATATCGTTCCCCACCATACGACCAATTCGATCACCCATTCAATCTGAGCATAGGGCGCTTTGATGGTGGCAATTGGGCCTCAAGCGTGCCCGCCCACGCCCAAATGGAAGTAAGAGTCGGTTTTCCTCCCGGCATGACCGCAAACCAGATTATGCAGATGGTCAGTGATCGCATAGAGCGAGCTACTCAAAGGCTGCCGGAGTTTAAAAGTAATCCGCCGCTACTGCGTTTCCATGGTTTTCGTTCCGAAGGTCTGTTAATCGATTTGCAGGATCCAGGAATCGAGTTGTTGTCTCAATGCCATCGCAGCCTGACCGGCAGTGACGTGGAACATCGCCTATTAACCTGTACGACAGACCTCAGAGCATTTCACTTTTACAGCAAAACAGCAGGTACTTGCTACGGACCCATTGCTCGTAATATCCATGGTATTGATGAGTGTGTGAATCTGGAATCCATTAGACATACATTAATGACCTACGCGCTGTTTATCAGTCGATGGTGTGAGATAAGAGCGAGATGAAAAAACCAACAGAAGTAGTATCTTAGCCAAATGAGTAAACGAAACAAGCGAGGTTGAGGAATCAATCAATGACAGACAAGGCAACTGGTTTCACCCAGTCGGGTGTATCAACCGATGACAAAGGTGGTGCCCAGGATATTTTTTACGCTGGGAATGGTGACAATTGGCGGCCGACGTTGGTTCGAGGAGAAGGTATTTACCTTTGGGATGATCAGGGAAATTGTTATATCGATGCATCTTCCGGCCCAGTGACCTGTAACTTAGGGCATGGTCACAAGGGAATCATAGAGGCGATGAGCAAGCAGGCACAGACACTGGAATTCTCGTTCCCCTCGACCGCGCGAAATCTTCCGAACATTCAGCTGGCTAATACGTTAACACAACTTGCCGGTGATGGATTCGAACGAGCCTTCTTTGTGTCAGGTGGATCAGAGGCTGTAGACATGGCGATCAAATTCTGTCGTCAATATCGGTATGCCCGCGGAGAAAAGCAGCGTTTTAAACTAATCAGTTGCCAGCCGTCTTATCATGGTATGACCTTAGGAACGCTCGCGGTAAGCGGAGACCCGGTTTTTGGCGAAGTGTTTGGAGATATGCTAACAATGGCGAGGCACGTTCCTGCTGCTTTGAGTCACCGTCGTCCACAGGGAATGACACAAGATGCCTATGAGCTACAGTGCGCCGGGCAATTGGAAGAAACGATAATTGCTCTGGGTCAGGACGAAGTTCTGGCCTTTATCGTAGAGCCTGTTGGCGGATCATCCTCGGGAGCAAACGCTCCTTCAGAGACCTACTTCAATGCAGTACGCCAAATTTGCGATAAGTACGGAGTGTTTCTGATTTACGACGAAGTCATGTCTGGTGTGGGGCGAACGGGCACATTTTTAACCAGTCATCGATGGCCAAAAGCACGCCCCGATATCTCTGTGGTTGCAAAAGGACTGGGAGCGGGCTATTACCCCTTAGGAGCCATGCTGACATCAGCGGCTTTGGTTGATGAGCTGTCCGCGTTGACCGGATTTAATTATGCTCATACATATAATGCCAGTCCGGTCGCTTGTGCAGTCGGGATTGCTGTGCTCAGTGAAATTGCCGAAAATGATCTGCTCAAAAATACCTGCGATATGGGTGAATACCTAGTTGGAAAGCTAAGAGAGCTGCAAGACCAAACAACAGTCATCGGTGACATTCGCGGGCGGGGCTTGCTGTTGGGTGTGGAGTTAGTGGCTGATAAAGCATCCAAAACTCCATTTCCCTTGGAGATCAATGCTACTGATCGAGTGAGGCTGATAGCACAAGAGCTTGGCCTCTTTGTTTATGGCCGTCGAAGCAACGGGGGGCGTTTTGGTGATGTGATATTGTTGGCGCCGCCATTGAATGTTACCTGCGATGACATCGATAAGATTATGAAAAAATTTACAGACACTATCTGTGCGTTCGAGGCCGAACGCGGTATATCTCACCGCTGAATCCGCAGGCACTTGGCGCTGTGTTCTTACTGTTTGGCACCTGAGGTAAACGTCAGATCGGGTGCCGGGTGCGATTCTTCCCAGTTCACTTGCACTAACTCGACCCACCGCTGGTGGCGCTGGAATCGAATGGAACAAACTGCTTCATTTTTTCAGATACGGTCGTCTGCATCGCTCCGAACTTCTCCCGATCATCGTCCGTAGAAGATTCCCGGCATTCTCCGCGAACTCGCGATTGACGACGGGAAAACTCACTGTCCAGCTCCATATAGCCCTCGCGACAGTAACCGGTTTCCTCAAGCTTGGCTTGCAGCTTCTGATAGAACTCACGTTTGATGTGCTCCTGCATTTCCTCAGAACCTCCGCGACCACCGCGTCTACCGCCTTCTCCATTTTTCCCGCCTGGACCACGTCTACCCGCACCGTCACCACGACCTTTTCTATCGCCATCAGGACGCTGAGCAACGAGCGAATAGTCAAACATTTTACTGCCATTCTCAGTGATCTACGTGGCGAAGTGCTCCTTAAGCCTCGGAGCCTTAGGTTTGGGGTTGGGGCCAGAACAGGCAACAACGCCGAATATCAGGCTTGAAATCAGTACTGGTTTTATAAAGCCCATAAGTAACCTTCCCATAATGTACATGCTGCAATTTTCAAACAGCGTATTCCATCACGAAAATGTAGAGGAACTATGGCAGCAGCCGGAAGATTTGTCTCCAAAAGTAATGGTGAGGTTACATCTTGATACAATTTCGCCGGTTGACTCCATATTTCTTGCACATTTGGTTGCTAGCCTGTTTCTGACACTCGTTAGATCTTAACTCCACCGCAACCTTTTTTAGGTTACCGTCGTTTAAAAAGGTATGAACAATATCGTTTCCTTTTTTCGAGCATTTAGCCACAGCAAACCGGAACGGTTTGAAGAGCGTCTGGCCCAACATCTGGAGAGTCTGTACCAACAGGCCTACCAGTACACGGGCAACACTCACGATGCCGAGGATCTTTTGCAGGATCTGTTGCTGGAGCTGTATGGCAAGCAGGAAAGTGTGATGGCGGTCAAGAATTTACCCGCCTGGCTGAGCCGCTGCCTGTACAATCGTTTTGTGGATCGCTACCGCAAGTACCGACGTCAGCCTGAACAGCAAGACGTTCACAACGAGGCACTGCAAGGGGAGTTGGCTCATCCTGGCATGCAGGAGCGGGATTACTTCCACCGCCAGTTACTTCGCCACCTGGAACGATTGAGTCTGGAGCAGCGTTCGGTGATCAGCCTGCACGATCTTAGCGGTTACAGCCTGGCCGAAATCTCCCTGATCATGGACGCACCTGTGGGTACCCTCAAGTCGCACCTGCATCGGGGACGAAAGAAGCTTAAAGAAGCACTGAATCTGCAACCGGATGCTCACTTTCAACGTCTATAAAAGCGGAGGAGTGGACATGAACTGCGAAGATTTTCAAATTCTTATCGACGAGTTTGAGGACGGTGAGCTGAAAGCTCATGAGGCGGACGTATTCGATAATCATTTGCGCATTTGCGGCCGCTGCCGGGGATTTCACCAGGAGCATCTGAAGTATCTGCGGTTGCTGGACGGATTTCGTGCTCCGATACCCAGGGCCGGCGTCTTGGGTCGCATGATGCGGGTCGCGCGCCAAAATTCGGAGCAGCAACAATTGCATCGTCACCAACGCGTGAGCTTTTTGAAGGGATTCGCAGCGGCTTCAATATTGGCACTGACCCTGTTTGTTGGGCTGCAATGGTCGCAATTACTTTCAGACAAGAGCGCGACCACAGATCCATTAAATCGCGAGATTTTGGTGGTGATTCATGTGCCGGCGGATATGCCGGACGCCAACCTGGCGCTGACGCTGCCTGATGTTCTCAGCCTGGAGGGTTTTCGGGATCTGCACCGTCTGCAGTGGGATGTGGATCTCATCAAAGGGGCCAACACCCTGTCGTTGCCGGTGCGGGTGAGACCCGGCTTTGAGAATCATCCGGCGCTGACGATATCGGCGACGGTCACTTATAACAATCAACATAAGGGCTTTGAACTGCCCGTTAAGTTTTTGGCACGCCAAGCTGAAGACGCGGAGGCGGCACTGAGGTTGCCCCGCGAATCAAAAACCGCTTAATGATTAGGAGATTTACCATGACATTATCCAAGCTGATTGTGGCTTCTGCGCTGGCGCCGCTGATGATCACTCACGCCATTAACCTGGCCGCTGAGGAGGTGAACCTGGACGATGTAACCATGAACGTCGTGTCTGAACGGGTACGCGATTCCAGGTCTATCGCTCTGCCGGCCAGAGAAATCATTCTCGACTATATGCTTGAAAACGGCGATCTGACCCAAGAGGAACTGGATGCACAAATTGCGGAAAGGCAGGCGCTCAGAGAGGAGTTGAAGGCCCTAAAGGAGTCAGGCGACGAGGAGGCGCTGACCGCAAAAAAAGATGAGCTGAAGGCTTTGCGTCAACAACATCGGGAGGAGATCCAGGGCTATCTGGAAGAGAACGAAGAACTGAGGGAGCAGGTGGAAGCCGTGCGCGCAGAACACCAAGAGGCCAGGGAAGGGTTTCATGAGCGAATGAGAGAACGTCATCACCAGCTGCGTGAACACCAGCAGGGAGGCGGTGAGTAAACCCTCCAACCGATTTCTTCGCCCGGTTGGTGTGCCTGCGCAGTCCCCCATTTGAGGGGGCTGCGACTTTTTAATGGTCAGGATGCAGAACTCATCCGAATACGATTACTTGGGAGAAAAACTGTGAAGTTGAATCATCATCTGCTAACACTCGTGGTTCTGGTGTCGATATCCGCTGGCGTTCAAGAGGCTTCAGCGTTCTCCCGGGCGGAGCAGCTGTTTCAACAGGGGGATTATGCGAGGGCGCTGGATCTCTACCTGCAGGAAGAGCAGGTCGATAGGTATGATGCCAGTCTGCTATACAATATTGCGGTCTGTTATTACCGATTGAAGCGCTGGGATGAGGCCAACGCCCGCTTTTTACAACTGGTGCAAAAGCAGCCTGATAATGACCTTATTCGCTATAACCTGGCAGTGACGGAAAAAAAGCTGGGCAATCGGGAGCGTGCGAAGGCGCTGTTTTTTCATATCGCTCAACTCTCTGAACAAAAGGAGCTGTCACTGCTGGCGCAACGGCAGTACGACCGCTTGAATCCAGGTTCTGGGACCCCGCGCCGAAAGAACTCTGCGGCGTCTTCCGATGATGATTGGTTGTTAGCCGCCAGCGTGACCTACGGCAGTGATGACAATGTGGTGGACCCGACCAATACCGAACGCACCGACGAAGAGGATCGATTCAGTGAGGCACTGCTGGCGGCCAGTTGGTACAGTAATAGCGATGACCGCAATGACAGCTGGGTGCTCGAAGGAACGGGCTATTTTTCCCGCTATGATGAGGTGGACGACTACGATGTGAATCTGCTGCAAGCGGGTGTCACGCGTCACCTGCCCACCGACTACGGCAGCTGGTATTTGGGTACACGAGGTGAGACCTCCCAGCTTGGTGGCGACGATTACCTGCGCACCTTGAGCTTGCACGGCGGTACCGGTTCCCGTCTTTCCAGTGGTCGTCACTGGGCACTGCGTTATCGATTACAGTCCATCAGCAGTCTGGCTTCCGACTACGATTATCTGCAAGGCAGTACCCAGCGGCTGGAGGTAACCTATGGTGGTGCCTTTCATAATGCCGGGCGTTGGAAGCTGCGTTATCGCTTCGACAATGACAACCGGGATGACTTGCAAGCGGAGGATTTATTCTACAGTTACTCCGCTTCGCGCCATTCATTCAAGGCTCAATGGTCCATGAACTGGGACTGGGTGGATCTGAGTACCGGCATTGAATATCGTTTCAGTGATTATCACGATGATCACGTCATTAATGGGCTCAGCCAGCACCGCGAGGATAATCGTCTGCGCCTGAACGTAAGGGCGGAATGGCTGCTATCGCCCCAGTGGTCGTTGACAACGGATTACAGTTTTACCGACAACGATTCATCTATTGAACAATATGACTATAACCGCAATATTCTGATGTTTGGGGCGGGTTTTAGTTTTTAGTGTGCCAATTATACTGAATCCCTGGCGTCATCCTGTTTTACCTTGCGATGCTCACCCTCGGACAGCCCTCTTTTCCAATAGCTGGATATATACATTTCGCGCTTACCGACGGACCTTTCCTGCCGAAAATATCGACGCAGGGCACGCATGGATTCAAATTCACAAGCAGCCCAGACATAAACCTCTCCGCTGAGCCAGGAGAGCCCGGCTATCGTCTCTCGGAACGATTTTGAGGAGTCATCATCCGGATTAATAACCCAATGTATTTCTATCCCCTTCGGGGCTGAGAGCATCTGTTTGTCATCCGGGGCGGTAACCTCAATAACGGCGTAACCAGTGGCATCGGCAGGCAGCTGTTCCAAATTGACGCTCAATGCCGGCAGTGCGGTCATATCACCGGCCAGAAAATACCAATCCGAACCGGTCTCAGGGATCTTGGCCGGACCGGGAGCGCTGATACGAAGGGTCTCTCCGGGCTGCGCGTGCATCGCCCAAGCTGAGGCGAGGCCGTTATCACCATGCAAGGCGAAGTCAATATCCAGCTCCATGGCTTCATGCCGTTGGTGCCGGATCGTGTAGGTACGCATCAACGGTGAATCATCGTCGGTTGCGAAACACAATTTGACGTAGCAGCCCTCAGAGTCTGAAGGGAAGTCCCCATAATGCTCGCCACCGAGTGTGACCCTGCGCATATTGGGGGTGATATCCCTAACGCGAACAACGGTCATGTCGTATTGGCGGTGTTTTGGCATTGTCAGTTTCTCAGGTTTGGGGCTGGACTCGCTGAGTGTACATCAAAACAAGCGTAATTAACATGTTAATTAATGGCGGTTTAACTGGATTTGTGCAAGTCGGGGGACTGGGGCTAACACTATGGCGCATTGGTAGCCTCTAATCCCCAATCCCCAGCTTGTCTGAATCGGTGACTCCACTGACCTCATCCGACAGTGTTCTACCCTCCAGCGTTGATACCATAAACCCTGTTAATAACAGACGTAACTTTACTGACAGAGGTGATTGGCTATGCGACGTTGGAACAGTTGGGGTGAAGAAAATAAGGATATGGATGCAAAAATAGGCCCCGCGGCCATGTCTATGCTCCAGGAGCTGCTGGGAGAGTCCACACCCCTTAAGGACGCTACCTTGGAAGAAGTGATCGCCAAGGTACCAGCTTCGCGTTTGCCGGAGCATCCGCTGGTGAGCCGGGATCCGGAGATCCGCGTGCGCCACGCCCGCGGCCAGAGTTTGCCGGACTACCTCGCGCTTCGCAGCGGCGAAGTGGGCGTGTTTCCGGATGGTGTGGCACAGCCCGAAAGCCCGGAAGATATTCAAGCTCTGCTGAGCTTTGCCAAGGCACAGAATATCGATGTGATTCCCTACGGTGGAGGTACCTCGGTTGTGGGCCATATCAACCCGCTGGAAGGTGACCGCCCGGTTCTGACGATCTCCATGGCGCGTATGAACAAACTGCTCTCGCTGGACAAGGAGAGCCAGATCGCCACCTTCGGCGCCGGTACCCCGGGTCCGTTGGTGGAATCCCAACTCAAGGCCCAAGGTTACACCCTGGGTCATTACCCCCAGTCCTGGGAATTTGCCACCCTGGGCGGTTGGATTGCCAGCCGCTCCAGCGGTCAGCAGTCCCTACGCTATGGTCGTATCGAGCAAATGTTTGCCGGTGGTCGCATGGAGACCTTTGGCGGCACCTTGGAGATACCCACGTTCCCCGCTTCCTCGGCTGGCCCGGACATTCGCGAGATGATTCTGGGCTCAGAAGGCCGCATGGGCATTCTCTCTGAGGTCAAGGTACGGGTTTCACCTCTGCCGGATCAGGAGAGTTTTCATGTCATGTTTTTCCCCAACTGGGAGGCCGGTGTTAATGCCGTACGCCATCTGTCCCAACAGCGGGTTCAGCTCTCCATGATGCGCCTGAGCAATACTGTCGAGACCACCTCCCATTTGCGTATGGCGGACAATCGCGAAGAGGTCGCCGCCCTGGAAGAATATCTGACCTCCAAGGGCGCCGGTGACAACCGTTGCATGCTGACCTTTGGTGTTACCGGTAGCGAATCACAGTGCACAGCCGCATTGGAGGTCGCGCTGGGCATCGCGGAGCAATACGGCGGCGTCGATACCGGTACTCTGCTGGGGGATCTCTGGGCACACGGTCGCTTTAAGGGGCCATACCTGCGTGAGCCATTGTGGCAGGCAGGTTATGCGGTTGACACAATGGAGACCGCCGTTGACTGGTGCAGTGTTCCCGCAACCGTTGAAGCGATAGAGGGCGCTATTCGTAATGCCCTGGCGGACGAAGACGAGCGAGTTCACGTATACACCCATTTGTCACACGTCTATGGACAAGGGTGCAGTATTTACACCACTTATCTGTTCCGCCATGGCGGTTCTTTCGAATCTGCCTACCAGCATTGGAAAAAACTGAAGAGTGCCGGAGCCGAACAGATCGTGGAGCAAGGCGGCACCATCAGCCACCAGCACGGCGTAGGCTTTGACCATAAACACTACCTCCCCAGCGAAAAGGGCACATTGGGCATGGCGGCGATTCAATCCCTGTGCGACCTGTTTGATCCGGAAGGCAAGATGAATCCCGGCAAGTTGCTTTAAGCGAGCTTCCTATGTTTGAGAAAGCGGCATTCACAGTCTGGCAGGAGAAGTAACGGTGAACCTTGATCGCGAAACCTTATGGCAGGAACTGTCCGGCCCCGATAAACGCCACTGGGACATCATTATTGTTGGCGGTGGCATTACCGGAGCGGGTGTTCTGCGCGAGGCGGCACGCCGGGGGCTGAAAGCATTGCTGGTAGAGCAGCGGGATTTCGGTTGGGGTACTTCCAGCCGATCTTCCAAAATGGTCCACGGCGGATTGCGCTATCTGGCACAGGGTGATTTGAAATTGACTCGTCACTCGTTGCAGGAACGCGAGCGGCTTTTGCAGGAAGCGCCGGGTCTGGTTGAACGCATGGGCTACTATATGATGCTGCGCAAAGGCCAGTTCCCTGGGCGTTGGGCAATGTCACTGGTGCTTAAAATCTACGACTTTATCGCCGGTATCAAGGACAACCGCTATTACGACAAAGAGACGGTCAGTGGTTTGTTTCCCGGTATCAATCAGAACGGACTTCGCGGTGCCTGCTACTACACCGACGCGGTCACCGATGACGCCAGACTGGTCGTAAGGGTTTTACAAGAGGCCTTGAACGCAGGCAGTCAGGCCGGTGTTCGCGCCCTGAACTATGTAAAAGCAAAATCTTTGCTGCGTAGCGACGGTAAAATTTCGGGGCTGGTTCTGGAGGATACAGACTCCGGTGAGTCGGTTGAGCTGCAAGCCTCTGTCGTTATCAATGCGACAGGAACCTGGGCCGATCGTCTGCGCAACGAGGTTAACCCCGAGCAGCGGGTTCGCCCATTGCGAGGCAGTCACTTGGTCATTCCCCATCACCGCCTGCCGGTGAATGCGGTTGCCACTGTGATGCACCCCCGTGACAAACGCCCGGTGTTTATCTTCCCCTGGGAGGGAGCGACGGTGGTGGGTACAACGGATCTTGATCACGGTCAGGATCTCGATGTGGAATCCAGCATCACCCGCGAAGAAGTAGACTATCTGCTGCAGCTGGTGGACAGCCAGTTTCCCGACCATGCCATTATCGAAACGGATGTGATTGCCACCTACTCCGGAGTACGGCCGGTGATTGCATCGGACAAGGCTTCCTCCTCTGCATCCAAAATGCCTTCAAAAGAGCGACGGGATCACGCCGTTTGGGCCGATTCGGGTCTGGTTACCGTGAGCGGCGGCAAGCTGACAACTTTCAGGTTGATTGCGGAGGACGCGCTGAAAGCGGCAGAGCCCTGGTTGCGAATCAGCAACGTCGATGTTGAAGACAACGCCGTGTTTCGAACGGCGCAGACCCATCCGGCACAGGTTTTTGCCGATGATATTCCCAGAGCCAAACGTCTGCTCGGGCGACTGGGTGACGACTGTGTGCGCTTCTTCTCCGAAGCCAACCCCTGTGAACATCAGCGCATCGCCTCCACGGATTATTGCCTGGCGGAATGCCGCTGGTCGGTCAGAAACGAATCGGTTCAGCACCTCGATGATTTGTTGTTGCGACGCACCCGCCTGGGCCTGCTACTTAAAAACGGCGGTGTGGAGTTGTTCGATAAGCTGCGCGAGATGTTCAGGGATGAATTGGGTTGGAACACTCAGAAATGGCAAAGTGAACAGGAACGATATCAGCAAATCTGGTGCAGCTACTACTCTCTGCCTCAATAACCCATTACCGGTGTTGCCAGCTTTGTCACCAATTATTCTCGCGTTGCGTAGGGTGGATTAGCCATAGGCGTAATCCACCAAGAATGTGGCAACTGGCAAGCAATCGTGATCAATGACCATCCAGACAGGATACGACGATGATGCCTTCGAAACAAAAATACGTTCTCGCTCTGGACAATGGCACCCAGAGCATCCGCGCCATCGTCTTCGATCTGGAGGGCCAGATAGTTGCCAAAAGCCAAGTCACCATAGAACCCTACGTCTCGCCACAACCCGGCTGGGCGGAGCAGGATGCCGATTACTATTGGCAATCCCTGTGTCGCGCCTGCCAGGAACTCTGGCCGCAACTGCCCATCTCACGTTCCGAGCTGGCCGCCGTCAGTCTCAGTTGCCAGCGGGGCACGGTGGTAAATGTTGATCGGGATGGCAAGCCCCTGCGTCCGGCCATTGTCTGGCTGGACCAACGTCAGGAAGATCAGCTTCCCAATATGGGCGCCTGGGATCTGTTGTTTTCCGCCGTTGGTCAGCGCGGTGCCGTTCGCCATTTTCAATCACAGGCGGAGGCCATCTGGATTCGTCAGCAACAGCCGGAAGTGTGGCGCAACACCCATAAATTTCTGATGCTGTCCGGCTATCACTGCTACCGCCTGACAGGATCTTACGTTGACTCTGTTGCCAGCCAGGTGGGTTATATTCCCTTTAACTACAAGACCCAGCAATGGGCCGGCAAACGCGACTGGCGCTGGAAGGCGTTACCAATCACGCCCACCATGTTGCCGGGTTTGTGTGCACCGGGTGAGGTGATGGGCAGTATCTCTGCCGAGGCGGCGGCGCAAACCGGTATACCCGAAGGGCTGCCGCTGGTGGCGGCGGGTTCCGACAAAGCCTGCGAAGTGCTCGGCTCCGGCTGCGTAAGACCGGACATGGCCAGTCTCAGTTACGGCACCACGGCAACCTATAACGTTACCTGTGATCGTTATTTCGAGGCTGCACCACCGATTCCTCCTTACCCCGCAGCTGTTCCCGATGCCTATAACGCCGAGATTATGATTCAGAGAGGCTACTGGATGGTCAGCTGGTTTAAGCGGGAGTTCGGGCTGCGCGAAAAGCGCCTGGCCGAACAACAGGGAATTGCACCGGAAGTTCTGTTTGACGAACTGTTGAAAGAAGTGCCGCCGGGCTCCATGGGGCTTACGTTGCAGCCCTATTGGTCGCCGGGCCTGCGGGAACCCGGGCCTGAAGCCAAGGGCGCGATCATCGGTTTTGGTGATGTACACACCCGCGCCCATATCTACCGGGCCATTATCGAAGGGCTGGCTTATGCCTTGCGTGCAGGTAAAGAGCGGGTGGAAAAACGCACCGGCACAGCAATTCAAACCCTTAGAGTTTCCGGCGGCGGTTCCCAGAGCGATCAGGCGATGCAAATCACGGCCGATGTCTTTGGCCTGGCGGCTGAACGTTTGCACACCTGCGAAACTTCGGGGCTTGGCGCAGCCATCAACGCCGCGGTCGGAGTGGGGCTCCACAGTGACTACACCAGTGCTGTGAGTGCCATGGTTCACAAAGGCGAGGTCTTCACCCCGTTGGCTGACAATCGTGCGATTTATAATCAGCTGTTTAACGATGTCTATCAAAAAATGTACGCCCGGCTGAACCCAATATATCGCTCCATTCGCGACATTACCGGCTATCCCCGGTTGCCCCAGGACGCTTGATTCTGAACAAACACCAGATAAGCAATTTCTCCATATATCGTCGAATATGCTCCATTCTGACCGGGCCTATAACCCACTAAGCTGGTAGACCTCGGCTTTCGACTGGTTACTCCACAGGTTAACTTTATGGCTCAGACCCCCGTCACTCTTTCCGTCGACGCATCCATGTCGGCCGCGGTACCTGCAAAGGACTCGCGCTTCGCGCTCACGGCACTGACATCGCTGTTTTTTCTTTGGGGCTTTATCACCTGTCTAAATGACATTCTGATTCCCCATCTAAAAGCCGTTTTCGACCTGAGCTACACCCAGGCCATGTTGATTCAGTTCTGCTTTTTCGGAGCTTACTTTCTGGTATCGTTGCCGGCTGGCAAATTGGTCAAACGCCTGGGCTTTCAAAAGGGTATCGTTATCGGCCTGTTCACTGCCAGCGTGGGTTGCGCCGCCTTTTACCCGGCGGGTGCCCTGCAAAGCTATCCCTTGTTCCTGGGAGCGCTACTTATCCTGGCGGCCGGTATCACGGTTTTACAGGTCTCCGCCAACCCCATGGTCACCCGCCTGGGACCCAGCCACAGTGCGCCCAGTCGTTTAACCTTGACCCAAGCTTTTAATTCGCTGGGCACAACCGTTGCCCCGTTCTTTGGCGGCTGGCTGATCCTCGCGGCGGCGACCAATGGCCACGACGCCATGCAGAGCAGCGCCGAGGACGTGCAACTTCCCTATCTACTGTTAGCGGCGACCTTGGCCGTGTTGGCTGTGGTTTTTGCCTGGTTAAGGTTGCCCTCAGTGGAAGCCGGAGAAAATGAAGGTGATAACGCCGCTGCTTCCGGCAGTGCCTGGCAATTTCCGCACCTGACGTTAGGGGCTTTATCCATTTTTGCCTATGTCGGGGCGGAGGTTGCCATTGGTAGCTTTCTGGTCAGTTTTCTGAGCTTGGAACATATCGCAGGCATGCAGGAAGATCAGGCAGCCTACTACATTGCCTACTACTGGGGCGGCGCTATGATCGGGCGATTTGTGGGCGCGGCTTTGATGCGCAAAATCAATCCCGGTCATTATTTGGGGCTTAACGCCATTGTTGCCGCGTTACTGGTGCTGCTGGCCACCATCACGGAGGGCCCGCTGGCTATGTGGTCGCTGCTGCTGGTGGGGTTGTGCAACGCCATTATGTTCCCGACGATTTTCAGCTTATCGCTGGCGAAACTGGGTGCGCATACCAGTCAGGGCTCGGGCATCCTGTGCCTGGCCATTGTCGGCGGAGCGGTAGTGCCGCTGTTGCAGGGTATGTTGGCAGATTGGGTGGGGGTGCAGTTGGCGCTGGTGATCCCTATCGTCTGCTACGTGTATATCGCCTATTTCGGCTATGTGGGGCACCGCCCCGATGTTTGATTACGATTACCTGATTGTGGGCTCCGGGTTTGGCGGTTCGGTATCCGCCTTGAGGCTTGCGGAGAAAGGCTGGCGAGTCGCCGTGGCGGAGCAGGGCAGGCGCGTGGGGCCGGAAGAAATCAGGGCGGGTAAACGCAAACTCTCCAAGTTAATGTGGGCACCAAAGCTGGGTTGGAAGGGCTATTTTTCCCAACATGTTTTTAAGGAAGTTGCGGTAGTCGGCGGGGTAGGCGTCGGCGGTGGCAGCATCGTTTGGGGAGCCGTGATGTTGCCCCCCAAGCCGACGTTTTATCACGACCCTGTTTTCAAACACTTGGGGCTGGATTTCAAGGAGGAGCTGGCGCCTCATCTTAAGACCGCGACGGAGATGCTGGGGGTTACTCGCAATCCCCGTCGCAGCGAACAGGACCAATGGTTAGAGCAAACCGCGCAACGACTCGGCAAAGGCGATACTTTCTCTTCGGTGCCCAACGCGATCCATTTCGGTGAACCCGGTGTTCCAGAACCGGACCCGTATTTCGGTGGCCGCGGACCGGAACGCACCGGCTGTCACTTTTGCGCCGGTTGCACCACAGGCTGTGAGACAAACGCCAAAAACGCGCTCTATCTCAACTACCTCTATCTGGCTGAACAGCAGGGAGCCAGAGTCTTGCCTGAGCACAAAGCCGATAAGATTAAGCCGCTGGCTGGTGGCGGTTATATCGTGAACTTTTTCGACCCGGTCACCCAAAAATTTCTGACAAAAGTCCGCGCCAAAAACGTCGTCTTGGCCGCTGGCGTACTCGGGACTCTGGAGTTGCTGTTTAAAAACCGGGAAGACTACAAAACCCTTAAACAGGTTTCGCCGAGTCTGGGAAAAGTCGTGCGCACCAATTCAGAGGCGATAACGGCGGTACTGCACCCCAAGGGCACCGACATAAGCAACGGTACGACTATATCAACAGATTTTTATCCAGACGAGTCAACCCATATTACTCAGAATCGCTTTGATCAGGGCAGCCGTTTTATGCGCCATGCGTTCGGTCCGTTGATAGACGATGCCGAGCCAGGCCGAAGAGCATTGAAGACGCTGATCGCCCTTGTGACGTCCCCAATACAATCCATACGGAGCTGGTTCGCTGGCGGCTGGGAAAAACGGGCAACCCTATTCACCGTCATGCAGGACTTGAACAACCATCTTTCATTCAGGTATTCCCGCCCCTGGTGGTCCCGTCGCAAACGATTGATTACTCAAAACAGCGGTGAGCGAGGCGTACCCAGTTACCTGCCGATTGCCAACAAAATTACCCGTATCTATGCGCAATTATCCGGAGGCAAACCCATGAACCTGCTGACGGAGACAATAACCGCACGCTCAATGACGGCGCATATTCTCAGTGGTTGTCCCATGGGGGCTACAGCCAATGAAGGCGTGATTGACAGCAATCACCAAGTTCACGGACATAAGGGCTTGTTTGTGGTGGACGGCTCCAGCATTCCCGCCAATATCGGCGTCAATCCAAGCCTGACCATCACCGCCATGGCGGAACGTTTCGCAGCCCGGCAACCTGGCCGACATGGTTCTCAAAAAAATATCTCTATAGGAACAGCACCCGATGTCGAATTATCCTGTTAACAACGACAAGCAACTCTATCAACTCTACGCAACGCTTCCACCCGCCACGGAACTGGACGGCGTTTACGAAGCCGAACTGACCGGGCCCAATATTCTCAAGCCCTTTAAACGATGGTTCTTGCGATTAACCGGCTTGCCCGGATGGCGAGGCAAACACTTTTTTGGCGACTATGCGTTGAATATGATCGACAAAGGGCGGGGCATTGTAAGCGGTCCCAAAATGTTAATCGCATCGGACACCCAAAGAATCGATGCGCAAGAGGGATTGGTGGCGACCTATGCCGCCAATGCGCCCTGGATGTGGCGCCGCTGCCGGGACGAATTCCGGCAGCTTGGCGATCGCAGTGTGTTGGGGGTGAGCTATTTTGATATCCCCGGATTTCGTAATACGCCAATTATGTTTTTGCTGCATCGATCTGAGGGGCATCCTGGGGTGGGTGCATCGTCGTTCTAATTCAAAACGGTGTCTAACCAAGACAAAATCTCGTCGTCTTCAAAACGCCATTGACCATGACCTATTTTTACCACCAATGCTAAATTCAGTCCTGACTGGTCAGCCGTGATTCCCAGACCTCCGGTTCCCACTCCCCAGGCACCGCCATATCAAAACAGCACCCGGGGTTCATCAGAAAATACAGTTCGGCTTCTCCCACGGTTTCGTAGTTTACGTATGTACCCTTCGGAAGCCACAACACATCACCGGCATAGGCGTCAAAGACTTGCACGTCTGTGGGGTGATCCTTGAAGCGTTGTTGGCTGACCAGCGCTTTGAAATGACCTTGCTTGACAAAAATCACCTCGTTGTAGGGAATTTCCATCCAGCCGTGCAGAGCCCCCTCGGGAAACAACGCAAAGGCAGCAGCGGGGCCCGTCATATCCTGAGTGTGTTCCACATCGATACCACGGCCGACATAGAAATTGGTTTTCTGCACACGGGTGCTGCCATCGGAAAACGTTCGCAGCTGCGCGGGAACATTTATGTATTGTCTTTGACTGTTTTTAACCAGTCTGGGTTTGCTGACAGGTGCGACCGCATCGCCGGTTTGCCATTCCCAATCACTACCGGATTTGGGCTGAAGGCTGTTGGGATGGGGGATGGTGTAAAATACTTGGGCCAAACCGCCAACTGCGCGATACTCGACAACGGTTCCTTTGGGAATCCAAAGAATATCGCCCGGTAAGCAGTCGTAAGTCTCGTTGCCGACACGAACCTGCAGGTGGCCTTTCACCCCCTGAATGATCTCGTCATAGGGCAGGGGCCAGGCATCGTATTGGCTGCTACCGTCAAGCTCACGAAATCCGACCGCAATCGGCGGAGCGCCTGCCTCGGCGGACATCTCGCCGGATATCTCGGCCAGGGGTTGTTCCCGATATCTGAACTTCCAGGTTTGCTTGTCGCCCTCCAGAGTTGTGCCGCTAACGCTATAGGACTTCTGCTGAAAGTCGCGATCAGATCCTGAAAACAGCTGTGTCCTGTCTGCCGTATTTTGTTGTACGGCTCCAGTCAATTCGTTTCCGGCCATGGTCACGCAACCCGATAACCCGGCGACAAGTCCGAAAACAGCAGCGGCCTGATACAGGCCCATTCGGTTAAAAATCTTCACTTCCACGCTCCTTACTATGGGTAATGGTCTAATAACAGAGGTGCTCTGTTTGAAATGCTTTAGGGCATGATATATAACCAGAGGGAGATAGAACTATTTAAAGTCTATAGATAATATTTATAGGTCTTTGGAGAACAAGAACCATGGCAATGACAATCGACAACCTGGAGGCCTTTGTTAAGGCCGCCGAATACGGCTCTTTCAGCGCCACGGCCAGAGCTCTCAAAAAAACCCAGCCCGCCGTCAGTACCGCGATTGCTAACTTGGAGATCGATCTGGGGGTGGAATTGTTTGATCGCAGCGCCCACAAGCCCGTGTTAACGCAACAGGGAAGCGAACTGCTGACAGACGCGCGCAATATCGTCTCTCAGCTACAGGTCTTTCAGTCAAAGGCACAGAGCCTGGAGGTTGGGGTGGAGGCGAGTATCACTCTGGCCGTGGCAGAGTTTGTGCCTCAAGCGCCGCTGATTGGTTTTCTTAAAGAGTTTGAACACCAATTCCCCTTTACTACCCTGAATTTGTTGTCGGTTTCGCTGCGCGAAGTGATCAGGTTGATAGCCGCGGGCGAAGCCGATATCGCAGTGATTCCCGAGGACCCAACGGATATTCGCTCGGTTTATCACGCTACCTACCTTTTTGACTTACCCACGATATTAGTGACGAGTCCAGAACATCCGCTGGCTGAGTTGGAGGACAAATTGGAGGCCGGGCAGCTGTCGAGCTATCGTCAGATTTCAGTTGGTGATCCGGATCAAAGCGTCGATGCTATTGGGGTAGTGCAACAAAGCAGCAGTATCTGGCGTATCAACAATACCGAGACCCTGTTAGCAGCGGTGAAAGAGGGTTTGGGTTGGGCTTATCTTCCGCAGCATCTGGTTGTTGACGATCTGGAACAAGGCACTTTGGTTAAATTGCCATTGCAGGCCTTCGAAAAGGACTATACGTTTAAGATTGAAGCCCTATGGCGAGAAGACGAAAAGAGGGGGCCGGTTGCCAGGTGGGCTTGTCAACGTCTGGCTCGACTCTGGTGTGGCAACTGATGCGCGGGTTTTGAAATTCGCAAACGAAAGACGGGGGCAACCATGAAAACCAAGCCTTGGAAACTGCTCTTACCATTGCTCCTTGTCGTTCTCGGCAATGTCTCCCTGGCCGATGAGCGGGTACTTGTACAGGCCGTGGTTGAAAAAGATGCCCCCTGGGTTCACAAGGATGGCAAAAGCAGCGCCGGCATCGAAGTGGATATCATGCGCGCCATTGCCGAAATCATGGGCTACCGATTGCAAGTGCGACACTTCCCGCTTAAGCGCATGTCACTGCCGGTGGTCTCAGGAAAGGCGGACATTCTGCTTCTGGCCTACCCGGTTTCGGCAATAAAGACCTATAACATCAAAGGTCTGTACGTTGATACCACACCCCTGGTTCAAATCCGTGTAGGAGCATTTGCTCTTAAGCGACGGGCAATAAAGGTTAATGGGATCAAGGCGTTGCATGGCTATGAAGTTGGTCATTTGACGGCTATGGACGATATTGAGAACCTGGTCCTGCCCGGGCTGGAAAACCGAATGCGAGTGATCACACAGAAGCAGCTGGTGAAAACGCTCTATGGTGGGCGCATCGATGTTGCCGTTTCGGGTGTTCCCGGTTTTATGCACTATGCTGAGGCGCTGAACATTGGCAATGCAGTGGAACCTCTTATCGATCTGCCGGCGTTTGGTCTGTATCCCGCGTGGTCAGTGAAAGCCTCAACGGGTGAATCCTGGGTCGCCGCATTTCCACAGGCCGTGAAAGCGCTCAAAAGCCAGGGCGTGCTGGAGGGTATTATCAACCGCTATAGCAATACGGACTATTTTGTCATGGATGAAGTCAGCGTATCTCAGCGCCAAGCACCGGAATAATCCCGTCGCAGGCCGCTAAAAACCGCATCTTACCCTCATCGTCACATTACTTTCCAAATCAGTCAAGTATCTGTGATTAAATGAATATTTAATAAAGTAGATCTCGGTGCTAATTTAATACTCATCGAACAGCATTCAGCCAGCATCTTTCATAAACTAAAGGAGGATGCTCGAACGCTATCCAGTTGGCAGAATTAGCAAGCGAGTATTGTATGTCGATTGCAGTGCTTCCGGATGAGTCCTGGCGATGGTCTCAGCAAGTCAGTTTTCTTATTGACAAGGTCCATCAAAGCGACTTTATAGCCGCCCTGTGCAGTACCTTGGAATCATTCCTACATTTCGATTCCCTCGGCCTGGTTGTATTTTCCGACTACTGTCCGCCGGAATTGAAGTTCACCAGTGCCCATTCGGACCAGGATTACTTCAGCCAAACCTATCGCCCCAAAACCTGTCTGGCGGATCCCCTTTACCAACAGTCCACTATGAATATTAAGCCGGGCTTGTTCCGCCGTGAAGAGCTGCTGGGGGGCGCTTACTGGAATAGTGATTTTTGCCGACAATTCTATAGGGATCAGAACCTAAAGGACGAGGCTTCCATTCTGGTGCCAGTGGAAGATGGCAAGGTTGCGCTGCTGATATTGGCCCGCCGAGGGGGCAGCGCGGAGTTTCAGCCTTCAGACTGGGATCAGTTGACGATGCTCAGTCCCATTGTTGTCTCCTCGCTTAGACAGCATATGCGCTATCGCCGCTCAGAGAGTGAACCGCAAGCTGAAGATTATCAGAGAGCGATGGCGGGGTTCGGACAGGGAAAATTAACGGCGCGGGAAAGGCAAATAACGAAACTTCTGTTACAGGGGTACTGTGCCAAGGAAATCGCGAGGGAATTGGGCATTACCTACGGAACCGTAAAAATCCATCGTAAAAATCTGTACACCAAACTGGAAATCAGCTCTCAATCGCAGCTGTTTAACCTGTTTATGCACAGCTCCAGGCAGGAGCTGAAATCGTGTGCCTGACGTCGGGCAACTATCATTATGAAAGAAAACAACAATAGTCGGGAGAGGACTCAATCAATGTTAAACAAAAAATTCTGCCCCAACCGGGCACTGGCTCTGACTGCATCGCTGGTCTTTACAAACGTTTCTCTGACCCTCACAAACGATGCTCTGGCCGACTCGTTTGCTATTGAGGAAATAATTGTTACCGCACAAAAAAAGGCAGAAAGTTCTCAAGATGTGCCTATCTCCATGGCTGTGATTGGCAGCAATGAGCTGGAACAACTCAAGCTCCGTAACACCATGGAAATCGCCGCACAAATCCCGAATATGATGATCATCTCGAACTTCGGTGATTCATTGCCTGCCATGTCGATCCGAGGTGTGACTCAGGCGGATTACAATCTTAACCAGAACAGCCCTATCGGTATGTACGTGGATGAGGTGTACCGGGGGCCAATGGCGTTAAACGGCATGCAGATGTTCGACCTGGATCGCCTGGAAGTGCTGCGTGGACCGCAGGGAACATTGTACGGAAAAAATACCACCGGGGGCGCCGTCAATTTCCACACAAAAACGCCCGATTTTGTATCCGATGGCTATTTAAGCGTGGGCTTGGGGAACTACAGTAAACGAGAAGTACACGGTGCCTACGAAACCCCTCTGATTGCGGACAAGCTGGCAGTCCGCGCTGCCTTCGTCTACAACCAGGGTGACGGTTATGTTGAGCACCAGATTCCCGGTATTGAAGATCCCTATGAGGTGGATGAATGGGCAGGGCGTGTTACGGTCAAAGCCGTGCTCAGCGACTCCACCGACGTGGTTGTGCGCCTGCGCAAATCCAAGTCCAACCCCACCAACTTTGTTTGGTCCAGCGAGGAAGTGGTGCCTGGGCTGGGTATCGGCTTCACCGGACTCAACAATGAACACCTCGACTTTCATGAAACCGAGGCCAACTTCGTTGAAGAACGAACCATGGAAAACGAAGGGATCAGTCTGACGGTCAACTGGGAGATTAACGACAGCTATTCGTTGACCTCAATCACAGCTTACGACGAAGGCATTTTTAACAATCCGGAGGATGCGGACGGCACCTCAATCGGTATTCTTGAACTGATAGGTACTTCGGAGGTTCGCCAGTACACCCAGGAACTGCGCATCAGCTCATCCTATGAAGGCCCCTTCAATTGGATCGGTGGTGTATTCTATGGTCGTGAGGAGAACGACATAGTAACCCAAAGCCGTGTCTATCTGGACTTTCCTTTTGATCCGATACTTCAAACCGGAACCTTTTACCGCAACAACTTCACTCAAAACCGTGACAGCTATGCCGTATTTGCGCAGGCGGACTACCTGCTCACGCAAAACATGAACCTGGTGGTCGGCTTGCGCTACTCTGAGGATGACAGTGAAATGGTAGGCCTGCAGTCGGTATTCGGGTTCGCTGATCTGGTTGATCAGGCATTTCTGATTCCTCCACAGCCCAAAAGTGATTTCTCTGACTCCAAAGTCACAGGTCGCATCGCACTGAATTATCACTGGAGCGACTCGGGCATGGCCTACATCAGCTACAACCAGGGTTACCGCAATGGGGTTTTCAACGCGACGGCCTTCTTCAGTGTTGACGAGATCACCCAGGCGGATCCGGAAGAAATAGACGCCTACGAAATCGGCTTCAAGTCCCAGTTTGCCAGTGATCGTATACAACTCAATGGCGCGGTGTTCTTTTATGACTATACCGATCAGCAGTTTATTGATATTGACTCCGCCACCCTGGTGCAAACGGTACGCAATGCCGGAGAATCGGAAGTGCTTGGGTTGGAGTTGGAGTTGGTGGCTCTAGCGACTGAGGACCTAACATTGCAGGCGGGTCTGGGCTATCTGGATACAGAGTACAAGTCACTGATCTTGGAGGGCAGCGATTTGTCGGGCAATAAATTGATCAACGCACCGGATTGGAATTTTAATCTGTCTCTGGATTACGTGGTTGCCGAGACGGACAGCGGTACAATCCTGGCGCATCTTGATACCTCTTATACCGATGAGCACTACTCTCAGCCGGAAAATGTTAAGCGCAATGTGATTGAATCCCGCTGGCTCACGAATCTGCGGCTCAGCTGGGAGGACAAAGCGCTTCCCTATACCTTAAGTTTGTGGGTGAAGAACCTTACCGACGAAGAGTACAAAAACGTCGATATGGACTTTGCCGATGGGTTCAATATGGATATCTCGCAGAAAGGAGCGCCCAGAACCTTTGGCGCGGAATTTATCTACCGCTGGGAATAAACGCCCCACCCGTATAACAACCGTCATTCAATTTTGCTGCGCGCCCCGGGGCGCGGCAGCGAATTTACGTGAGCACTCTTTTCCCTCCAGTTACCCAGCCAGTGAAGTACGAGGCAGAAATAAAATGATTCAGTTCGATGCGAACTACGCAATGACAATTAACGGTGATTTCGTCACCACCACCGAGACCCATGAGGTTTACAACCCGGCAACCAAACAGGTGATTGCAACGGTGCCGGACGCCACGCCGGATCACCTGAACGACGCGGTAGAGGGTGCCAGGGAGGCGTTTGCGCACTGGAGCCGTTTGCCCATCGAGGAGCGCCAGGCAGCCGTGGCCGCGTTGGGTCAGGCCCTGGAGGATCACCAGCAAGAATTTATGCGCCTGTTGACCCGCGAACAGGGCAAGCCCAGAGCCGGGGCTGAGTGGGAAGTCATGGGATCGGTAGCGTGGTTAAAAGCGATCGCCACGCAATCATTGCCGGAGGAAATTCTTGAAGATACCGCAGAGCGAAAAGTGCTTACCCGGTATACACCGCTTGGCGTCGTTGGGGCGATCGTACCCTGGAACTTTCCGTTGTTACTGGCGGTGTGGAAAATTGCCCCGGCACTGGTCGCCGGCTGTACCGTGGTAGTCAAACCTTCACCCTACACGCCATTGTGCGACTTGAAGCTGGGAGAGCTGGCGCGGGATATTCTACCACCCGGTGTGTTAAACGTTGTCAATGGCGGTGACGAGTTGGGTAAGTGGATGACGGCACATCCCGGCATTGACAAGATAGCCTTTACCGGCTCCACCGAAACCGGGCGTCATGTGATGAGCGCATCGGCCAAAACCATCAAACGGCTGACCCTTGAATTGGGGGGTAATGATCCGGCGATTGTGTTACCGGATGTCGATGCCAAGTCTATCGCGCCAGAGCTGTTCTGGGCTGCCTTTCAAAACAACGCGCAGTTCTGCAATGCGACCAAACGTCTCTACATTCATGAGTCTGTTTACGATGAGATAAAACAGGCACTGGTGGAGTTTATCAACACACAGGTGATTGTTGGCGATGGCGCCGATTCCGACACAGTTCTGGGACCCATTCAAAACCAACCGCAGTTCGAAAAGGTAAAAACCTATTTTCAAGACTGTCGGGATCAGGGTTACTCATTCGCTACAGGAGGGGCCATTGAGGACAATGCGGCGGGCTGGTTTGTTTCTCCCACTCTGGTGGATAATCCGCCGGAGGATTCTCGCATTGTCCGGGAGGAACCCTTCGGGCCGATACTGCCACTGTTGAAGTGGTCTGATGAATCGGACGTTATCGCAAGAGCCAATGATACCGTCTATGGATTGGGGGCCAGCGTCTGGGGCAAGGATCTGGAAGCCGCCCAGCGCATTGGCGCTCAGCTTGAGGCTGGCACGGTATGGATCAACGAGGTGCACCAATATTCACCCTTTCAGGCGTTTGGAGGCCACAAACAATCCGGGTTGGGATGCGAAAATTCACTTCATGGATTAATGGAATATACTAATTGGCAGACCATTACCCTCAAAAAGCGTTAACACAAGGAGACTGGATCGTGAGAAGCTACTTTTGTGGATCAGCCACGGAACCTCTATTGTATGAAACGATTGGCAGCCAATTTGATCAGACCGTAAACGCCTTTCCCGACCGGGTAGCACTGGTCGTTCGCCACCAGGGTATTCGCTGGAGTTATCGCGAGTACCAACGGGAAATTGACCGACTGGCAGCAGGGCTACTGGCTCTGGGAGTCAAGCCTGGCGATAGGGTGGGAATCTGGTCACCCAACCGCGTCGAATGGTGTCTGACGCAGTTTGCCACTGCCAAAATCGGTGCAGTCATGGTGTGTATCAACCCCGCCTACAGACTGTATGAACTGGAGTATGCCTTAAACAAGGTACAGTGCCGGGTGGTAATTACAGCGGAATGTTTTAAAACCAGCGACTACCTCTCAATGCTAACCGAACTCGCTCCGGAGCTGGCCAGTTGTAAGCCGGGCCAACTTAAATCAGCCAAGCTCCCCCATCTTGAGATGGTCATTCGTATGGGAGAGGAGCCGACCGCCGGCATGCTAAACTTTTCTGACGTCTGTAGGGCAGGACAAAGTGGCGACTATGACCGGCTCCGGTCACTTCAAGATGAGCTCAGTCCCGACGACCCCATCAATATCCAATTTACCAGCGGAACCACGGGCAACCCCAAAGGCGCGACCCTGACGCACTCCAATATCCTCAATAACGGCAAAGTTGTTGGCGATGGCATGCTGCTGACCGAACGCGACAAACTCTGCATTCCCGTACCTCTGTATCACTGTTTTGGCATGGTCATGGGCAACCTGGCGTGCATTACCCACGGCACTGCCGCTGTATTTCCCGACGAGGCTTTTGACCCTCTTACCACCCTGCAAGCGATTGCCGAGGAACAGTGCACGGCTCTGCATGGGGTGCCGACCATGTTCATCGCTGAGCTGGACCACCCGCAGTTTGAAGAATTCGAACTCACCTCGCTGCGGACCGGTATTATGGCGGGTGCTCCCTGCCCCGAAGAAGTGATGAATCAGGTTATCGAGCAGATGCACTTGACTGATATTCTGATCGCCTATGGCCAGACTGAGCTGAGTCCTGTCAACCACATGACCAAGGCGGATGATCCGCTGGACAAAAGGGTCGGCACCGTCGGTAAACCCGGTCCTCATTTGGAAGTAAAAATTGCCGATGAGCAGGGCCGCGCAGTACCCATTGGGGAACGGGGTGAGATTTGCACACGGGGATATTCCGTTATGCGTGGCTACTGGGACGACGATGAGCGGACGGCAGAAACCATTGATGTCGGTGGTTGGTTGCACTCGGGGGATATCGGCATTATGGACGATCAGGGTTATGTACAGATCGTTGGCCGTATCAAGGACATGATTATTCGGGGAGGCGAGAATATTTATCCCCGAGAGGTGGAGGAGTTTCTCTACACCCATCCGGATATTCAGGAGGTGCAAGTCTTTGGTGTCAGTGACAAAAAATACGGAGAGCAGGTGTGTGCCTGGATAAAACTGCAGGAAGGCAAATCGCTGACGGTCGACGAAGTAAAAGCCTACTGCAAGGATCGCATTACCCATTTCAAGGTACCGCATTATATCCGCTTTGTGGATATCTACCCGATGACCGTTACCGGAAAGATCCAGAAGTTCCGGATGCGTGAGCAGGAAGAGGCGGAACTGAGATCTACAACAGTGATTTGAGTGGTTATGATCGCGTTAAGACATCGAATAAATCTGATTGAGCGGGTGGAAAGCATTGTGCTTTCCGCTGGCAATGGTATTCCCAGCCTGAAGGCGGTGGCGCAGCACCTGAACATGGGGCACCGCACATTGCAGCGACGGTTGGAGAGCCAGGGCACCACCTATCGTCATCTCGTTAACAGGATTCGCCACCGCAAGGCGCAAGAGTTCTTGGGAAATCAGGAATTATCCATTAAGGAAGTGTCCTACCTGTTGCACTACACCGAGCCGGCTAACTTTACCATTGCCTTTAAGGCAATGGAGGGTTGCTCGCCACAGCAATACAGAAGTCAGCTTTAGAATAACCGTAGGGTGGATTAGCGATAGCGTAATCCACCGATATTGCTGGCACGTGCCATAATCCTGGTGGATTACGCTACCGCTAATCCACCCTACACTCCACGTAATGAATCTAGAAACCTACTTTACTGACCACAAAATCTCTCTTTCCCGTCATTACTTTGACATAACCGCTGAGCTCCGCATTAAGCTGCTGATCGCCGGTGTCCACTAACAAAGGGCGTCCCGACAAAGAAGCCAACTTTTCCTTGGTAGCAAAGACAATCAGGTTTTCCTTGCCGACCTTTCTGATCAACCCTGGGCTCAATTGGTGATTACCGCGACCCAAAATATGCCCCTGACCACCAATGGCCGTAACGACAATCTTCGCACGACCGCCGCCAACGATCTCAAGCAACTGATTTTCACTGACATCGTTGGCAATGAGTTCAAAGTTTCTGACCACATCGACACCGAGTAAGGTGTTATCGAGATCCAGACCTTCCATAATGGCACGGGTAGTGGTTCCGGGACCAATAATATAGTAACAATCCTTTTCCATATCTTGGATCAAGGCTTCCACCATACCCTTTAGCGTTGCCTGTTCCGATCGGATGCCTCCGGTTTTGACGCTTTGAAGATACCGCCTCGTGTCCGGCACCGACAGGTATCCATACAATCGGGCATTAACTTCACCCTTTCGAAATGCGTCCTCGTCGATATCCATGACTTCGACTTCGCGGGTCTTGACGGAATCACGCTGTAAAAACTCCGTTGCCGCCTCTCCGGCTCGTCTGGGGCTGAGCGCATAGACTGCAGAATGAATTTTGACGCCGGCGGGAATGCCGATGACAGGAACTTGCAAACCAACCACGTCCAACAGCACCCTGGCGGTGCCATCGCCGCCGGCAAACAAAATAAGGTCAACGCCGGCCGCAGCCATGTCGTTGGCGGCGCGGCGGGTGTCTTCCGCCGTGGTTTCACCACTGCAAATCGAACCAATGACGGTCACTGACAAGCCCGCAGCCCTGCAGGCATCAGCCCCCATTTCGCCAGGGTAGGTCAGGACTTCCACCTGACCCTCCTGCTCAGCAACAACCTTCAAGGCCTCAATTGAACGCGTGGCCGCCTCGGGTTTTGCACCCAACTTGCGTGCCCTTTGCAGTATTTCTGCTCCGTCACTACCCTTAAGCCCGACTCGGCCACCCATGCCGGCAACCGGGTTAATGATAACGCCAATTTTCTTTTTAACCATTTACAAGCCTCTGACTACGGAACATCATCATTGATTGCGTACCTCAATGTTCTCGTACAGCCCAAATGAATACCAGTACCGACTGCTGCAGCGGGCTCCGAGAGCCTGCCCCGCCTTATCGGGTACCGCGACCGATACGAAGTGCCAAAACCAGTCGCCCTCGGAGCGGGCTGCTACAGAGTCTACCCAGCCTTATCGGGTACCGCGATGGATTATCAATCCAGATTCTTCGCCTTCTTGTACAAACGCCATGTGCCCGCCTGGGTCACAATGTCTTCCATAAATGGAATCGGCACATTGTGAATCGATGAATTGTGCGGCGCCGTTTTTACCAGCTCCGGAGTTTCATAAGCCTCCTTGGAGATCTGGGCCATGACGGCTGCATACTCATCAATATCATCCTTTGAAAAGGATTCACAAGGCTCAGGGGTCATGGCTTCTGAAACAATCTGATCAGCCAGCGGTTCTTCTTCGTGGCGTCCGACATGGTGGCTGGCGAAGAAAGATTGCACTCCATAGTCCACCATGCGAGCCCGGATGTGATCGGAGCCGACACCGGTTTCGGCGAACAGTGGGTCCCAGGAATAGCGGATCTGTTCAAGCCGGCGCCTGCCCTCGGCAAAATAAACCGTCAGACCCGGAATATCCTTGAGCTTTTCGTAGAGATAATTGTTGTTGATCACCGACACTTCCGCTACTTCGCGCAGTCCGTCGGCGCCGTGGTTCATGATCCAGGTGTAAGCCATGCAAACCAGAGATGCATTGCCGATAAAAGAACGAATTTTACCAATGCTGTGCGGACAATCGTATTTGAGCGAGTAGCGTTCACCGTCGAAACAGACAATGGGTTTCGGCAAAAACGGCTCTAACTCTTTGGTGACGCACTGTGCGCCCAAAGCCGGCCCCATACTGCCGTGGGGTGTCGAAAAGGTTTTGTGAGCATTGTAGTGACACAGGTCAAACCCCGCCTCTCTCGCACGTGTAATACCCAAGAGTCCGTTGGCGTTAGCCATATCGTAAACACAAAGAGCACCGACGTCGTGGGCGGCCTGAACCAGTTTATCGATATCGCCGTTAAACACGCCGGTATCTTCGGGATTGGTGATAAAGACCGCGGCCGTTCTTTCTGACAGTGCGGCTTTCAGAGCGTCCATGTCGGGTATGCCGCTTTCGGTGGGCATCAGCGTAACCACCTTGTAACCCGCGGTGGCTGGTGCCGCCGCATTCGCCGGGTGCGACAGCAATGTGGTAATAACTTCGTCACGTTGATGATCGCCGCGAGACTCATGATAGGCCCGCACCACACTGGCATTAGCGTAAATGGCCTGACCACCGCCGCAGGACTGCAGCGACACGGCGTCCATACCCGAGGTTTCCTTTAACATTTCCTGCAGCTTGTAATACATCTCCAGTATGCCCTGCAGGGTACTTTCATCCTGCAGCGGATGCAGTTCCGTCATGCCGGGATGTCTGGTAGCGACATGCAGTTGAGACACCGGGTTGTACTTCATGGTGCAGGTGCCCTGACCAATATCGTTGCCGACGTTGGAGCCCATGGTTTCCTGGGACAGGCGCGTGTAATGCTTGTTGACCCTGGGTTGGCTGACTTCCGGCAGAGCGGGAGGGGTGCGTCTCAGCAATTGAGTAGGAACCAGTGAGGAAGCGTCTCCTACTCGACTGGTAATTTCTGATTCGGCAACCGGAACCTTTACGCCTCTCTCCCCGGGCTCGCCCAGGTCCATAATCATTTCTTCGTCCCAGCGAGCCGCGTGGTAATCGCGAAGCAAGGTTTGTGGATTTCTAGCCATTATCTGTCTCCTATGCGGACTACTATATCGTTTGCGCAATGCCCTTATTGGGTCACAGCCTTAAGCGCGTCAATCAGAACGTCAATGTCTTGCTGAGTTTTGGTTTCTGTCACGCAATAGAGTGCACTCTGCCCAAGTTCGGGTAACTCTGCAGAGAGATCTTTCCCGCCAAATATGTTTTGTCCCAGCAGAGCTTGGTTGATGTCTTCCACGGATTTTCCCGTTCCGTCAAAGTTCACCACGAATTCCTTAAAGAAAGGTGAATTGAAAGTCACGGTCACACCTTCGAGCTCTGAAATTCGGTCGGCGGCGTAACGGGCTTTCTGAACAATGCTCTGCCCGACTTCCTCCATGCCTTTGGGACCCATCAATGCCAGATAGACTCCTGCGGTAATACACCACAGTGCGGTCCCGGACCCTGTATATTCATCACAATCTTCTCTGGCGAAATAGGAAGTATTAAAAACCCCTGCCATGGCAAAACCGTATTCCCCTTGCTTTTGAGTGTCGGCAATGCCGATCATGACATCCTTGAGTTGTGCGGCGCGTTCGGCATCACCGCCGGCGATAAATCCGGCTTGAGCTCCGCCACAAGTCATGTGCATGCCAAGTGCCTGCAGGTCGCCACAGGCTATGGTGGCACCATAGTGAGAAGGCGGGGCGACGATGCCCAAAGAAATAGGATCGCAATACACAACGTATTCCGCGCCCTTATCTTTGGCAATATTGCCAATTTCTTCTGCCTTGGGTTCAAAGGTTCCCAGATAACCGGGGTTTTCAATATAAATGGCCGCCGTATTATCCGAGACTTTTGATTTCAGATCTTCCATGTCCAATGTGCCGGACTCGCCGTCGATGTTAACCAAAACCACGTTGATGGGGTCGGTGACCGAATGGACATAGTTCTTTATCAGTGACAGGGTTTCGGGATTGATCGAACGGGGCAGCAGCACTTCTCGACGACCGGTTAATCTTGCCGCCATCCGCAATGCGCTGGCGGCCGCGGCGGGACCATCGTACTGTGGCAGCGCCAGAAAATCCATGTCCAGCAGTTCGGTCATCAGCGAATTGAACTCGAACATCGCCTGAAACTTGCCGTGATCGGAGTAGGTCTGACCGGCGTAAGCGGTCAGAAACTCCGCTCGACCGTTGATCTCATCACAGACGGCGGGAACAGCATGCTCGTAACAGCCGGCGCCAAGAAAATTCAGATTCTCTGACGTATTGCTGTTCTTGCTCAACAGGTTTTTCACATGACGCATGAGGCTGTATTCATCATGAATCGGTTCCGGAAGATCCATCTTGCCTTTGATGCGTAAATGTTGGGGAATGTCTTCGAATAACGCCTCTACGCTGCTGACTCCGATGGTCTCCAACATTTCCTTTTTTACTGCAGGTACCGAATTGGGTATATAGGGGTAAACAATATTCTGTTCATTCATATTTGGATTTCCGATGTGATCGTTGTTCAGGTTTACGGTGTTGCGGAAGCGATGAGTTGATAATAACAATTGAAAAACTCCTGAAAAAGACACCGCCTGTCGCATATCTTCAGATTTCTGCATTTTGACGCGAAACCATAAAAGCTTGACGCATCGTAATAAGTCCGGGGTTTGATCGGGGCAATATAATTTACAAAAGGAAAACCAAGTCACGATAAAACCGGAGTATAAAGTGAATAGCGAATCTTTTTTAGATAGAGCAAAAAGGGTTATACCTGGCGGTATTCAGAGTAATTATCGAAAAGGTGCTCTGGCACCCGTGTATTTTAAAAGTGCTAACGGAGTGAGGTTGAGAACCGTTGAAGGCCAGGAATTTATTGACTATAACCTGGGTTCGGGGCCGGCAATACTTGGTTATGAAAACCGGCATTTAACCCACGCCATTGAAAGCCAAAATCGCGAACTTTTTAATGCCATGACCAGCGAAGTTCAGGTCTTGGCAGCCGAGAAGATTGTTGAACATGTTCCCTGTGCTGACCAAGTGAGATTTTGCGTAACGGGCACCGAAGCCAATGCGAATGCCCTTCGTATTGCCAGGGCCTATACGGGACGAGATAAGTTTGTTCACTTCTTGGGGCATTATCACGGCTCGACTGATGAGTTCGTGGGAGGCATTGTTAAAGACCCATCAAATCCCATTGCCTGCGCCGGTCAAATCGAAGGCGATGTAGATTCCATGTTTACCAATACAGAGGGTCGAAAAACCCACGCATTGGAAGGGAAATACCGTGTCCAATGGAATGATCTCCCGGCACTGGAGGAACTACTGGCAGGTTATGGTGATGAAATCGCCGCGATAATGATGGAACCCTCCATGACCAATTGGTTCGGCTGTCTGCCCGAACAGGGTTACTTGGAGGGCGTGCGAAAACTGTGTGACAAATACGGTATCGTTCTGATCTTCGATGAAATCGTTACCGGATTCCGTATGGACATTGGCGGGGCACAACAGCGCTTTGGCGTTATTCCCGATATGTGCACCCTCGCGAAAGGTGTTGCAGGTGGAATTCCCGTGGCGGTGGTTTGTGGCAAGCAGAATATCATGCAAAAGCTGGTGGACAACGACGTACTGATTGCAGGCACCTATAACGGATACGCGCAGGGTATGGCGGCAGTTATCGCCACTATTGAAGAACTGGAAAGAGACAACGGTGCGATTTATCAATCCATTGAAAAGCACGGCAACCTGCTTCGCGAGGGAGTGCTTGATATCGCTCAGGAGTTGGGAATGGATGACCTGAGGATTCAGGGTTTTCCTGCCTGCTGGAATTACTTCTTTCACCCCAAAGAAAAAACCATCAACTACGCCGACAGTCTGGATGGTTGGGGAAACGGTATGACGAAAGCCGCTCGCTTCGTTGAGCTGATGTTGGAAAATGGCGTATTTACCTGGACAAGATTCTACACCTCTGCCGGCCATACCGAAAAAGAGGTTAACGATGCACTTGATCGTATCCGTGACTCGCTGAAACAACTCAAATCCGAAAACCTCTGATACTCTTACAACCTAGGAGATAACCATGCCCCGTATTAGAATCGCCGTTACCGAAAATCATCCTGAATTGGATGTGGATACTCCGGCCTGGCAGGCACTGGCCCAGTCGGTGCAAAGGCTGCAGCCGGAACTGTTGGTGCTGGGTGAATTGCCTTTCGGTCCCTGGCTTGCCGCTTCCGATGATTTCAGCCAGAAGGCCTGGGATGAATCGGTCAAAGCTCACCGGCGCTGTATCGAAGCGCTGGCCGAATTGGGTGCCCCCGCCGTAGTGGGTTCCCGCGCTGTCAATGAAAACGGCAAACGCGTCAATGAAGCTTTTGTCTGGACCCGTGAGGGTGGAGTGGTCTCTTGCCCACACACCAAGCAGCACATTCCGCAGAGCGATGGCTTCTATGAACAGACCTGGACCGAGCAAGGTCAAAAACATTTTGAAGTTACCGAAGTGGCGGGACTTAGAATCGGTTTTATGATCTGCACTGACATTATGTTCCCGGAACACGCCAGGGAATACGGACGTCAGGGTGCCAACCTGATTGTTTGCCCCCGCGCAACCCCGCCCCAGGCTGTGGAGTTGTTCCGTTCCGGTATGCATATGGCGGCCAATGTGTCCGGTTGTTATGTTGCCACTTCCAACCGGGGCATTTCGATGGAGCAGTTGGTGGACCCAAAAGGTGGCGCCCAGTTTGAAGGCCGCGCCAGTATCATCAATCCAACGGCGGCGTTGGTGGCTCAAACCAATCCCCTGGACCCCATTGTGGTCGCAGAAGTTGATACGGATATGGCCGCGTGGAAACAGCAGTTTTTCCCTTGTGACTTGTGGTAATAGTTCTGTAAATTACCAGAACCAAAAAGGGCTTCTGTTATCAGAAGCCCTTTTTTGAAGATTTTTGGAATCTCCCTTACTTATTCCAGTGAGTTTTGTTTCTGGTACCCCGGCGTTTAACCTGAGACTCCGCCAATAATGTCAACAACTCAAATGCGATCGCCGACGCATTGACCACAGAGGTCCCCTGCGGATCAAGACTCGGATTGAGCTCTGCAATGTCCGCTCCCACGATATTCAAACCACGCAAACCGCGCAGGAAGCGAGAGATTTCCCGAAAGGTAATGCCCCCGGCTTCGGGGAAGGCAACACCGGGCATATCCGCCGGGTCAATACCATCCAGGTCGACAGTGACATAGACCGGACGGTTACCGACAACCCGCCGCGCTTCGGCCAGAACCTTGTCCACGCCCATCTCTTCGAACTCCACCATATTGATCACGCGCATGCCGGTGTTGTGGGAGAACTCCCAGGCGAATTCGTAGGCGCCGCGAATGCCGATCTGAATGGTATTTTCCGGATCGATGGCCCCATCGAGCACGGCGCGTCGGAAAACCACGGTGTCATTGTATTCCTCGGCCTGCATGGTGCCTTCCAACTCCGGATTGGAACCAGCGGTATCGCCGTGGGCGTCAATATGAATAACAGCCAGGGGCTCATGTTGTCCCAATGCTTTCAGAATCGGGTAGGTAATGGTGTGCTCGCCACCAAAAGAAAGGGTGGCAATGCCCGCATCGGCAAACTTTCGGTAAGCTTCTTCAATGCCCACCATCCAGGACTTGGCGGATACTTCCGGCAAGCCATAACCGATATCACCAAAGTCGACGATATTGCACATTTCGAATGGAATCTGGTTGGTAGGGCTATGAATGGGGCCGACGCGAAACGAACGGTCCCGTATGGCATTGGGCCCCTCATTGGAGCCGAGTTTGTTTGGCAGTGTCATATCCATGGGAATACCCACGCAGGCAATATCGACACCGCTCAGGTCTTTGGTATGGGGCGCGCCAAAAAAACTGTTCGTCGGTCGGTAGGTGGGGAGTGCAAAGTCCATCCCTTCCATATAGGCGCGAGCCATAAACTCAGCCACCTCAGGGGAGCCGCCCAGGCTACCGAGTGAATCTTCCTTGTCGAGTGCAAGGTACCTGTTTAATCTTTCTTGAGGGATTTTTCCCGCCATAGTCGACTCCTTTGTCGGTCGGATGAATGTGATCGTCAAATGACTGTTGGTGTGGGGCTGAAAGCCTGTTCGTTTGTGCCATGCTATCGCTTGGCTTTCGGGTCAGCTTGCCCCAAAACCGTTTGCCCCATTGCAGAAAATCCTTCCCCAACAGGGGGACGGCGAGCCACCAGCAGGCTTCCGCAACAATGGTCAGCCCTGTTGCCAGTGCAATGCTTGACGACGTGCCCAGCGATAAAAACGGAATCGCCGGCAGCAAGATCAGTGCAAGAAAGGAGATGACCAGGAGTGTATATCCGATAAGTTTCCGAAAATTCATTGTCTCGTTTTCGAGAGATGCCAAACCTCACAATATAGGGCCTGAATTTTTCTGTATATCTCCCTGCAGGGATATGTTTTTTAATACAGAGTTACGGCCTAATGGAGCGGAATATTTCTAGTATTTCTCAGCTCCAACGACAGGTTATCTGTAATGCATCCCTACCTTCATGCTCAGGCTTTCCCTGATAAACCGGCGTACATCATGGCGTCCAGCCGTGAGGCACTCACTTACGCTGAATTGGACCAACAATCAAACCAGGCGGCACATCTGTTGCGCTCGCTGGGCATAGAGAGCGGAGATCACCTGGCACTGTTTGTGGAAAACAGCCTGCAATTTATGGTCATTGTCTGGGCCTGTCAGCGGGCCGGCGTCATATTCACGACCATCAGTACTCACCTTAAGCGGGAGGAGGTGGCCTATATAGCCGACAATTGCCAGGCCCGGATTTTTATCGGATCGCAAAAATTGCGCGAGGTGAGCACGTCCGTAAAACCGATGCTGCCGTCAGTCGAACATTTCTATATGGTCGGCAGTGAAGGGGATGGCTTCGTCTCTTGGGAACAGTCTCGGCAGGGATTTCCAACAGCGCCTATCGCCGATGAGGCACGGGGGCTCCCCATGCTGTATTCGTCCGGTACCACCGGCAGACCCAAGGGCATACTGCCGCAATTCGAGGCCGGCGTGCCCATTACCGAAATGAACCCGCTCTGGTCGGCCATGACGGCCGCGTTTCAATACAACCAGCAAACCGTCTACCTTTCTCCGGCTCCTCTGTACCACGCGTCTCCTCTTGCCAACAATATGATGGTCGTGGCTGCCGGCGGTACCAGTATTATTATGGAGAAGTTCGACGCCGAACAATGCCTGGCGCTCATCGATCAGCACAAAGTGACTCATGGTCAGTGGGTGCCGATCATGTTCGTCAGAATGCTCAAGCTGGACTCCGCCGTTAAAGACAAATACCGCATGGATACCCTGCGCATGGCGATACACTCGGCGGCCCCTTGCCCGGTTGATATCAAACAGCAGATGATCGATTGGTGGGGTGAAGTCATCGTGGAGTTCTATTCCTCCACCGAGGCGATCGGCGCGACTATGCTCAATACCCAACAGTGGCTGGCCCACAGAGGATCGGTGGGTTTTCCCGTGGGCTGTATGCTTCACATATTGGACGAAACAGACAATGAGCTTCCCACCGGCGAAATCGGTCGGGTTTATTTCTCCAGCGACAACCCCCCGTTCGAATACTTTAACTGCGATGAAAAGTCGACGGTTGCTTATAGCGCGCAAGGGTACGCGACAGTTGGCGATATGGGGTACGTGGACGAAGAGGGCTATCTCTACCTGACCGACCGGGCGGATTTTATGATTATCTCCGGGGGTGTCAATATCTACCCGCAGGAAATTGAGAACCTATTGATCACCCACGAGCGCGTCGCCGACGTTGCGGTTTTCGGTTTGCCGGACACCGAATTCGGCGAAAGCGTCAAAGCGGTTGTGCAACGCTATCACTCTGATGACGCTTTGACGGAAGAGACCCTGGCCGAAGAGTTGGCCGGATTCTGCCGACAGCATTTGTCCAACGTGAAATGTCCTCGAAGTTTCGATTTTGTTGAAGAGCTTCCCCGGTTTGATAACGGCAAACTCTACAAGAAGGGTTTGAGGGAAGCTTATTTAAGAGGGTAATGACACTTACCCATGCCAATTCGAAACCATTCTCTGTAGCAGCCCGCTCTGAGGGCGACCGGTCGCAGTACCCGATAATTCAGCCCAGACCAGACGCCCTCGGAGCGGGCTGCTACGGTGAGTTAAAGCACTGAGCTTATGCTTAAGTAAGAATCCTCCGTCTGAGAGAGATATCAGTGTAAATAACTGACATCATAGAGAGAGCGAACAAAACAACATGCAAAAATTTCAATACCAGAAGGATGCCGATGGCATAGTCACACTCACGATGGACATGGAAGGTCCTGTGAATGCAATGAATTCCGAATTCCGACAGGCCTTGTCACACGCAGTTGCTTGCCTGGAAAGCGAAACCGGACTGAGAGGTGTGGTGCTGACCTCGGCCAAAAAAGTGTTTCTGGCCGGCGCGGATCTCAATGAGGTATTGGCGGCTTGCGGTGGTGACTCGAAAGCGTTTCTAGCAAACGTGAAGCAAATCAAAACCGACTTTCGACGATTGGAGCGTCTGCCCGTACCGGTTGTCGCCGCGATTAACGGAACCGCTTTGGGCGGCGGTTATGAGCTGTGCCTGAGTTGCAATCACCGCATAGCGGTAGACAGCGACACCTATCGGATTGGGTTGCCGGAAGTCGCGTTGGGGCTGTTGCCTGCGGGTGGTGGTGTTGTCCGTTTGGTGCGGCTGCTGGGGCTCCAAGCAGCGATTCCCTATCTGCTGGGCGGACGTAAGGTAAAGCCGACGCAGGCCAGGGCGCAGGGTTTGATTGATGAACTTGTCCCGACTAAGGACGCGTTGATTCCCCAGGCCAAACAACACATTTTGAAAAGAAGTGGTGCGGAGTTCGATATCCGTCAGCCCTGGGATAGCCCCGGGATTCACAACGACGGGATTCAGGACCAGACCGCCGCGCTCGGGGATTCGTCGATCAGACACCTCATAGCGGCCTGCAGAGTGGAATGGATCGATCCGAATCCAGCGACCTCCACAGCAGCCGAACAAATCCTGAATTGTGCAATCAGCGCGGTATCGACAGATTTTGAAGAAGCGTTGCATATTGAGACTCGGGGACTGGAATTGTTGTTGAAAACAGAGCAAGCGGCTGAGCTGATCAACGCGTTTTTTTCAAACACAAAAGTAGATGCATAATCGAGAGGAATCGCACTGTGAGTAATGTATACATAGCCGGCGTTGACATGGTTAAGTTTGTGAAACCCGGACAGCAGCAACCCTACCGAACCATGGCGGCAACCGCCATCAGAGGCGCACTGGCAGATGCCGGTGTCGAGTACACGCAGGTACAGCAGGCCTACGGCAGTTACATATACGGTGACTCTACCTGTTCGCAACACGCGCTTTATGATGTCGGCATGTCAGGTATTCCGGTGATAAACGTGCACAACAACTGCTCATCGGGTTCTACGGCTATCTTTATGGCACGCCAGGCGGTTGCCAGCGGTTCGGTTGATTGTGTTCTGGCGTTTGGATTCGAAGAGATGCAACCAGGTGCTCTGGATTCGCTGTGGGACGACCGGGAATCTCCTTTCGGCAATTTTTTGGGTGTACTGGACAAGTTGGATTATCCACCGGCTCCCGTAGCGCTGCGCTGTTTTGGCGCGGCGGGTGACTACTACATGAAGAAATACGATGTAAAGCCGGATCTCTTTGCCAAGGTATCGGTAAAGACCCGTAATCATGCACTGGTTAACCCGAAATCTCTGTTTCACACCCCATTAACGGAAGAGGAGGTGCTCTCCTCACCGGCCGTGTATATGGATTTCCTGACTCGTCTTATGTGTTGCCCGCCGACCTGCGGTGCCGGCGCGGCCATCGTATGCAGCGAGGCGTTTGCGAAACGCCACAATATCTCCCACGCGGTGGAAATTGTCGGCCAGGCAATGACCACCGATACCCCCGAGACCTGGGACAATCCCATTAACCTGGTAGGTAGTGACATGACCCGTCAGGCAGCTACCCAGGTTTATGAACAGTCGGGTATCGGTGTCGAGGATGTCGACGTTATCGAACTGCACGATTGCTTCAGTGTTAATGAGGTGATTACCTATGAGGGCTTGGGGCTTTGTGAATCCGGCGGTGCTGAGCGGCTGATAACCGATGGCGACAATACCCATGGTGGCAAATTCGTGGTCAATCCCTCGGGTGGGCTGATGTCGAAGGGACATCCTATCGGTGCCACCGGGTTGGCCCAATGCTACGAATTGGTGACTCAGTTACGTGGCAACGCCAGGCAAAGGCAGGTGCAGGGGGCCCACGTCGGTTTGCAGCACAATCTGGGTCTGGGTGGTGCAGCGGTTGTCACCATGTATCGCAAATAGTTTGTCCGTCCGCAGACGTTTTGACCCGCCGTAGCGGGTCGTTTTTTATATTGAGGTCACGTCAGATGTCGCAATCCAACCAAGAAGAGCTCGATCTTTTTCGAGACAACGTTAAACGCTTTATCGAAACAGAAATCAAACCCAACATAGAACAATGGGAACGTGAAGAAATCACTCCTCGCTCCCTATGGCACAAGCTGGGACAACAGGGGTTGCTGGGCATCTGTTTGCCGGAGGAATACGGAGGGGCAGGAGCGGACTTTCGATTTTCCGCCGCCGTATTGGAGGAGTTTCACCGAGCCAATTGCGCGACGGTGGGCGGCAATATCGCCGTGCATTCGGAAATTGTGATGCACTACATTCTCAATCACGGCTCCGAAAAACAAAAACGCGACTACCTGCCGCGGATGATCAGCGGGGAATGCATCGGGGCGATAGCCATGACGGAACCCGGAGCGGGCAGCGACCTGCAGGGGATTCGCATGCGGGCTCAGGCGGAGGATGACCACTATCGGTTGAACGGTTCAAAGACGTTTATCACCAATGGTCAGCACTGTGATCTGGTGATTGTTGTGGCGCGCACTCGCAACGGTGAGCCGGGGTCTAGGAGTACGACGCTGTTTCTGGTCGATACCGACACGCCGGGGTTCGAGCGCGGGCGTAATCTGGAGAAAATTGGCCAGCACAGCAGCGATACTTCAGAGCTGTTCTTTCACGACGTTTGTGTTTCTGCCAATGCCATTCTGGGTGAACTGGACCGGGGGTTTTCCGTGTTAATGGGAGAGTTGCAACGGGAACGTTTGATTATCGGTGTGAACACCGTTGCTTCAGCCGAAGGGATACTCGATCAAACGGCCACCTACGTCAAGGAGCGCGAGGTGTTTGGAAAAACATTGGCCGAGCTGCAGAACACCAAGTTCAAGATGGCGGAGATGGCTACCGAGGTTCGTATTCATCGTGCCTTCGTTGAGGAGTGCAAGACTCTGTTGCTGGCAGGCCAACTGGATGTGGCCACCGCCAGTATGGCCAAGCTTTCGGGGTCAGAAATGCTCGGGCGGGTTGCCGACGGTTGCCTGCAATTGCACGGCGGTTATGGCTATATGCGGGAATACGATGTGGCTCGCGCGTTTGTGGATGCCCGCGTTCAGCGCATATACGGTGGTACGTCTGAAATCATGAAAGAACTGATCAGTCGCGCAGTGCTTCAATAATCTTTGGTTCCACCGAAGAATTCGTGGGTATAATTTGCCCCGAAAGATGGCCAACTTATTGATAGTCGAGCCACTCATATCGAAGATCGAGCTTTTCTATTTGAGCATTATTTACGAATAAGTGTTAGGTGGGATTGGATAGACAGAAAAGTGTCATAAGCTGCCGTTGGTTTTGGGTGTTCTGAGCGGCATTTTCTGTGTATTAAAGGGCGAAACGGGCTGGTGATTCTGTGCCACAACGGGCGGCTGGGTGTCCGTTTGAGGAGCGCGCGGCCGGCCCTCCAGCCTCCCTTCAGTCCCCAGGGAGCCAAGCAAAAAACGCTTGTCTCCCTGACTCCTTCAGCGTCCGCTTAAATGCTCCTCAAACGAACACCCAGCCACCCTTTAGACCGAGGTACCCCAACTTCATCGCACTGATTGTTAATGTTTCTATATGAAATCGAACTCTTATCAAAAACCATTTTTTAAGGGGGAAAAGGCAACAAAGCTTGAAACTAAGGGTCGTTTCGAAGGGAGCACAGAGGTCTAATTAAGAAACCAATTGTCGATAAAAAGGGCCGCTTCGGGGTATAGCCATATGGGACCGTCTTCGCCATGGATGGCGAAGCAGAGCTACAGGGATGTATTTATGCGTGTCCCAGATGGCTATACCCCGAAGCGGACCGCTCCCGAACTATAAAAGAAAACGGCTCCCTTCGAAGCGGCCCGCCACGATCCATCTAACGCACGAACAGAACACCAACCAATGGCCGGTTATGGCACTTTGCCGCCAAAGCCTGTACCAAAACAGCCCATAAATTCTCCTGAAAACCCTAATCTTTCAATCACCGATAGCTGCTGTGGTTTGCCCAAAGTTCGTCGATAAAGACGTTGGCGATATTGGGCATTTCCTTACCACGCAGTGTCGCCAACTGAAACACAGCTACCTGCTGGGTAACCTCCGGTAACAGGGGTCTAACCAACCCTTTTTCGACCAACGGCAAGGCAATATGATGAGGAAGGTAGGCGACATAGTTGCCCGACAGAACAAACAGCAGATGCGCATCTACATCTTCAGTGATATTGGTCTGATTCAGAGTGATACCCATATCTTTTACGTCACCCTGTAGAGCATGCAGCCCCACAAAATCGGCAGTGGCCAACATGGTTCTGATCTCCGACTCATCATCCACATTGAACAGCGGATGTCTGTGTCCGCAGTATAGTGATCCGACTTCGTCAAACAGCGGTTGATATTCGATGCTGGGCAAACGGTGATAAAAGTAACCGATTGCCAGATGGATACTGCCTTCTATCAGCCAGCTTTCCAGATCAATGTTCGAACCTGAGCGAATATCCAGCCGCACTTCGTTGGCGCGAGACTTTAATGCGGCAATGGTCTCCGGCAGGTGATTGTTGGGATTTGATGCGCTGTTATCGTTGATTCCTATGCGAATCTCCCCCACCAGTTGACCGGCCTGGGCGGAAACCTCTGTGCGAAAGTCCTCCATGGAGTCGAACAGCTTCTTGGCGGCGGTGTAGACGATTTTGCCATTGTCGGTGAGAGAAAACCCGCGGCGACCGCGGTTGCACAATCTCATGCCCAACCGGGTCTCCAGGTGAGAGATTTGCTTACTGATCATCGACTGGCTGATGTTGAGCTTAACCTGTGCTGCGCCAAAGCCACCGCTCTCGACGATGACGCAGAACACGTGCAGCACTTTGATATCGATATCCGCCAGAGGAGTCATTACCCGTGTCGCCTCGCCCCTTTTCAGTGAGGTTAAAGCCAATAAAATATTAACTATTGTAAGCGATCAAACGGCTTTCTCCACCTCTTTCTCAGGTTGTGTGACGGGGCCCGGCCTCGGACCAACGGGAGGCCAGGCGGGCTCTTTGCCTTCGGCATACAAAGCAGCTGTGTACATGCGGCGATACGCCATACCCATGGCATCGGCTTTGACGAACAGGGCTTTGGGATGACCACCTGGATATTGATCAGATAACGCTGAGCTGATCATGTCCTCATCTTCGTGAAATACAAAGTGTTTAAAGACGGAAGACATAAGAAGTTTGGAAAGCCAGCGGTTGATCAAGCCCCGGTTTGGGTCGCTGTCCGCCAGGCCGACAAAGAATCGATTATGGAATTCATCCACTGGTGTCGTGTAGGCGAAGACATAGTAGCGATACCCACCCTCCTTTGGGTACTCATGCACGGTGAGACCGGATATGTCCACCCAGTAGCGTTTGTCACTGGCATTGCCGTCCCGTTCACTGCCCACCAACAGCTTGCCGAGCCATCGCTTGAAAGGCGTCGCTGCAGTCTTGGAGCCTTCAGGCCAAATCAATTCTCCCGTAACAGTGCGACCGTCATCGCTCTTGGTGATATTGGTGATCGGCGGGAGTTGGGCACATTCTATATCCCTGCCAATACTCGCACTGTGAGCAAAGGCCACATGGCTGTCTTCGAGAGCGGTTTCCAGGGTGTGAACGAAAATCCCCTTCTGATGTCGACTGCCAAATCGAACTTGATAGGGGGCATCAAGAAAGGGGCGCGGCTCGGGTCGCCAGTCGGGTTTCACCTCGGCATTCATCCAGACATAGATAAACCCCTGTTGCTCGTGAACAGGATAGCTCGGGACTTTAGCCATACGGGGCACTCTGCCTTCGTTGCCCATTGACGGTATGTGTGTGCAGTGCCCACTTTTGTCATAGCGCCACCCATGCCAGGGGCATTCCAGGGTGCTGTTAACACATTTGCCCTTGGACAAATCACCGCCCCGGTGGGCACACCTGGCTCCCAGGGCGTGGGCCTTTCCTTCCTCATCACGAAATAGCGCGATGTCTTCATTGATGATCTTGCGGCTCAGTGGCTTATCGCCCAGTTCCGAGCTGACGGCGGCACAATACCAGTTTTGGGTCACAAACATGGCCTAAGACTCTCCTTTGCTGTTGCCTGGTTTAACAGGATCAAGAAATCATACAAGCGCGGGGTTTAAGAGGTACAATGAGCTGCTTTGAGTTTTTCTCATAAGTTATTAGTCGAGATTCAAGATAAACTGTAAGGGGGGTGGGTTGCTGCAATGAGCATCTCTTTTGAACAACTGGAGGCCTTTGTCCATTCCGCTGAGTGTGGCTCGTTTTCAGCGGCGGCGAAGCAAATGAAAAAGTCACCTTCGGCCATTAGCCTGGCCATATCTAACCTGGAGATCGATCTGGGGATTTCTCTGTTTGATCGTTCCTCCAGCAAGCCGGTATTGACTCAACATGGGCAGGCTTTATTAATCGATGCCAAGGCTGTGATGTTCCGATCACTTGAGCTGCAGTCGAAAGCTCGAAGTCTGGAGGCCAGTATTGAGCCCGAAGTGACACTGTTATTGGACACCACGGTACCCTTGCAGCCGCTGACGGAATTCCTGGTGGCATTTGAGCGAAACTTCCCCCATACCACACTGAATCTATCGATCTGCAGTTCCGCTGAGCTGAAGCAGAGGGTAGCTGCGGAAGCCAAAGCCATAGGCTTTGGTCTGGAGGTGTTTTCCCGTCAACCCGAGGCTTGGTTCGTCAAAAATATTCTTCGGGTCCCAGTCAGCGCGGTCGTTAGGCAAGATCATCCTCTTGCCACCATCGATCATTTGATCACACTGAGTGAACTTGGCGATTACCGCCAGCTATTGCTTTCCCCTGCCGATGGAGATGCGCACGACTTTGACGATCCCGCCAAGGTCAGTTCCAGGGTATGGCATATTGGCGATATGAATGCCCTGCTCATTGCGATTCGCGCCGGTCTCGGTTGGGGCATACTGCCTGAACACGTCACAGAGGAAGAACTGAAGCGTGGGGATCTGAAGAAACTGGAACTGGAGTCGGAATCCAGTGATTATCAACTCACCCTGGGTGTGTTTTGTCATGAGGAAATCTCAGGGGGACCTGTGGTGCGTTGGGTCATCGATTCATTGGACGAATTCTGGTTACGAAAATCATAGGGAATCACCGGAACTTCATGGCAATCTGTGCTGCCATTAGCTCCGAGTTGAGCTACAATTGGTCAGAAAGCGCCGCCGCTTGTTCGTAAAACCCGCTCAATCGGGATCAAATCAATGAATGAACTGGAGTGCATAAGGGCCTTCGTTAAAGTCGTCGAGGTGGGCAGTTTTGCGGAAGCCGCAAGGCAAACCGGCACCGTCAAATCTGTTATTACCAAACGGGTCAACCAGCTGGAAGAACACCTTGAACTCCAATTGCTGCAGCGATCCACACGGCGTCTGACCATCACAGATGGTGGTGCCGATTTTTACGAACGATGTGTACACGTTCTGTCGGAGCTCGACCAGGCGAAGGCGGCCGTAAGTTCGGTGGAATGGGGGCTTACCGGCACCTTCCGCGTGAGTTGTATCTCCTCTGTGACCTCGGCATTCCTGGCTGAGGATCTATGTGAATTCCAATTGGAACATCCCGATTTACGGGTAGAATTACAGCAGCATGATCGCTTTTGTGATCCCGTCCAGGAAGGATTTGATGTTTGCCTTCAGCCCTCCAGAGAAGCCGGCGGTATTCTGGAAAAGGTGGACATACTGCCGCTGCAGAGGCTGTTGGTGGCAACCCCGGATTACGTCAAGGCGCATGGAGAACCGACTACCGCGGAAGCACTCAAAACGCACCGTATTGCACACAACAATCATGTTCAGCCGAATTGCGCTGTGGACTTTATTTCCGACAGTGACATTCGTTCAGTCACCATGGACCCACATATTTTAACCAATACCATATGGCTGTTGCGTGCTGCTGTTATGAGCCACCAATACGTGGCGATTATGCCGGTGTTTTTTATTGAAAAAGAGTTGGCGTCGGGTCAATTGATCCCCTTATCACCTAACCTGAGAGCACGGACCACCCAGTTTTCCGCGTTCTATCGACGTTCATCTTTTGTATCGATGAAAGTGAGGATCTTCGTGAATTTTCTGCGCAGGAAATACGGTGAGCATCCACCCTGGGAACTCCGCATTCTGCAGCAGTTCCCCGAGCTGGAAAGAGTGATGGGAAGCGGTATGCGCAAATGACGACAGCGGTTCTGTTGAAAAACCGTCTACTCGACGGGTTTCTCGCCGGGCGGTCGAATCTTAAAGGGGCCCTCGGGTACAATAACGTTGTTGTTGGCTACGTATTCTTGCCAGCTGCGCTGCATTGCCGCAAATACATCCGGCATCTGCTTAATGAGGTTGTGGCGCTCCGCCGGGTCATTTCGCAAGTTGTATAACTCCCAGTCGGTTTTACCGTGAGGATGATTGGGAGAGCTGACCAGCTTGTAGGATTCCCTCAAAATACCGCGTCGACCCCAAACCTCTAACCCAACTGATTCGTCGGGTTTCCGTACACGCTCGGCAGAACCCGTCAATAGCGGAGCCAGATTCTTTCCGGTTGTTTGATGACTTGCGGCACTCCCCAAAACCGAAAATGTTGCATACCAATCGGTAATAAATGTTAACGCCGGGCTGATTTTTCCCTGTGGCGTTTTACCCGGCCAGTACACAATAGCCGGCGAGCGAATCCCCCCTTCATAGGTCGTGCCCTTATATCGGGTATAAGGAGTATTACTCACATGTGCCCACTCGGCCCCGTAAAAGGCGAATGAACCTTCGTTGCCAATGTTGTCAGGCGAGTTGTTAAAGCGGGCAGCGAACTGTCCGACCGGTGGTGGCGCCGTACTGTAATTCCAGTGCTCCGCACCGTTGTCGGAGATAAACACCACCAGGGTATTATCCAGACGGCCCTGCTCACTCAGATAATGGATTATGCGACCAATACTGCTGTCCATGTAGTCAACCATCGCTGCATAAACTTCCATATTGCGAGCATGAAAGCGTTGCTCGTCTGCTGAGAGATCCTGCCATGGTTTGACCTGCTCTGGCCGGAAGGGAGCGGACGTTGTGGCATCGAAGAGGCCAAGCTTTTTCTGGTTTTCAAACCGGGCTTCACGAGTAGCGTCGTAGCCCTGATCGTAGCGTCCACGGTATTTGTTGATGACCTCTCTGGGGGCCTGTAAAGGCCAGTGGGGAGCGGTATATGCCAAATAGGCAAAGAAGGGTTTACCATCGTCCACGTTGCTGTCGATTTGGCTGATTAACTTGTCTGTGTAAAAGGTGGTGGAATAAAAGTCTTCGGGCAACTGGTGTACTAATCGACCATTGTTGCGATAGAGCAGGGGGTTCCGGTGTGCATCTCCGCCCGCCATATCCGCAAAGTGACTGCCGCCGCCATAGAGCAGGGCAAAGGACTGATCGAAACCACGGTGCTTTGGCGATTGTTCCGGCTGCATGCCCAAATGCCACTTACCAGCCATGTAAGTGTGATAACCAGCTGATTTGAGCACTTCCGCAATGGTATCCACCTGGTTATTGAGATAGCCTTCATAGCCGACTTTGCCCAGTTGATTATCCGCTACAGTTTCGGCCATATTGCCGAGCCCGGCAATGTGGTTGTCTCGGCCGCTCATGAGCATCGAGCGACTGACAGAACACGTCGGGCCGGTGTGAAAGTTGCTCAATACCATACCCTTCGCGGCCAGCTGATCCAGATTAGGGGTCGAAATTTCACCGCCAAACACGCCAATGTCCGAAAAGCCGAGATCATCGGCAACAATCAGGAGAATGTTCGGTGAGGGTGTTTTTTCTTCAATAAATATGCAGGACGTCAGCCCCAGCGCCAAAAAAAGTACTCGCCACATAATGGATTGCCGCCTTAAGGTTCCTGACTCAGACTAATCTTCTGGCTCTTTTTTCGAAGCTGAATCGCACTGCTGATGTAGTAGTTTCTGGCGGTTGCAGTCAGGATCTTGTCGGCAAGTGCGGTTAAAGCGTCGGCCTTGTACAGCATGGCCTGTTGATGGTTTGGAGTGATCGCCAGAATATGGTCACACAGTTGGGCGGCCCATTGGTAATCTTCCGTTCTCATGGCGTTGTCGACTTGCTTTACCGTGGCTTCCATTCCTCCGGCCAAGGCGACTATTCGCTCGGCTTCCTGTTTGTCGCTGAGGGGGAACAGACTGGTGGCGTTGCCGTCGAACCATCCCAGGTAGCCACCAAAGATGGCGCGAATGGCCCACTGTGGGTTGCCGTAATAGGGGCGCAGATAATCCAGATCCCGGTACTTTTTGGGCAGCTGCACATACTCGACCAGTTGATTGGGTGTCAGTCCTTTATTGATGCCTTCGACTGTCTTGTCAAAGAGAAATTGGATCGCGTCTCTGAAATTGGTCAGTGTTTCTTTCACCCTCTTTTTACCTAGGATAGGGCGCGTATGTCCACCCACTACGGCGTTGGGCTGTTCTTGCAACACGCTGTCAATCGCGTTGGCCCAGGATCGAATATCCCGATAGGGTGTTCCGCGAATGGCGTAGAGGTTTGGCCATGATTTGTAAAAATTGTCTCCCGCAAATGCCACACGGTCCGAGGGGAGCCACACGTAGAGCTGATCGTGGGTTTCTCCGGTGGCGGCAACCAGTTCCAGGTCAATACCGGCGATGGTGATTGTTTGTCGATCTGTATCGAATATGTGGCTTGGGGCGATGCTTTTATCCACCGCGAAAACGCCGCCTTTACGCTTGGGCCAATAGGCCTTTGCGATACCGTTATTGATGCGTTGCTCGGCCGACAGGAGAAACCCCGCTTGCATGGCACCCCGGCGTTTTTGAATGGATATGCCTGCTTCTGCCAGGGAATGTTGCTCATGGCCAAAATCCGTGCGAGCCCAGACTTGAACATCCGGTGTATCCATAAAGGCCGCGCCACCCTTGATATGATCCGGGTGACCATGAGTAAACACAATCGCCTTTACGGGTTTATCGACGATCTTGCGGAAGTCCGCACGAATCGCTTTCGCGCTTTCAACGCTGATACCCGTGTCGACAATAATAAGTCCTTTGGCGCCCACAATCATGCTTACCGGGGACACACCATAGCCTACTGCCGTATAGACTCGGTCGGATACCCTGATAATCTCTTTGTTGAACTCCGCATTGCGTTGCTTGAGCAAACGGGTTTGCTCAGACTCAGCGTTGCAGGCACTACTAAAGACGAAACCCAATGACATCAAGACGGGTAATACCAACGAACGAATTTTAACAACCATATTCATGTCGGAAACTTTCCTTCACTGTTCAAAAAAGCAGGCCCCGTGTCTCCCGGAATTCCGGGCGGGACCCGAGCGAGGCTATTGCGAGTACTGACCGCTCAAAACTCAATACCAAAAGAAATACCGTAGGTTCGCGTAGATGCGTTGGTCACTCGGCAAAGGGCATTCATATGCATATGTGTCCTTGTGTTGGTGCTATCGCCCAATATGGCGTTACCGTCGTTGATCAACACAGCACCGCAAAAGTGCTCGTTGGTCAGGTTGTTACCATACACCGACAGGTTGTATTGCTGCTCGTCACCAAACCGATAGCTGAGGTTTGCGTTCAATAAGGTGTAGGCATCAACACTAAGCTGGTCGACGACCTGATTGTTTCCCGTTGTCGCGGTGACCTTGACCTGTTCACCAGTATGGGACGCGTTGGCAGTAAAAGTCAGCAGACCGCCGCTTTCCAGTTCGTACTCCTGAGAGGCCAGCAGGTTAAAGGATATTTCAGGTGAGCTGGCAAGCTCTGCGCCTTCAATAAAGGTGCTGTCGCCTGATTCAGTCACTTCGGTATCCAGCAGGGAAACTCCCGCCTGTAGGTAAAAACCGTTATCACTGCCGTACTTGATGTTGGCGTCGAAGCCCTTGATTTCAGACTCGGGTGCGTTGTCGAGAATAGGCACGCCCCTGGCGGTTACGAACTGCTGTAGATCCTCATAGATGTAGTAAAACGCGGCGGCATCAAATTGAATCCGGTTATCCCAGAAGTCGCCCTTAAAACCGATTTCCCAGACATCCAGTGACTCCGGATCCAGCCGCGTTTCTTCCAATGAAGACACCACATTGGCAATGGGCACGAGCGCGTATACCGGGCGGATATCCAGGGCAGAGCCCTTGAAGCCGCGGGAGTTACTGATATAGACCAACGAGTTGTCGGTGATCTTCCAGTCCAACTTAATGGTATATCCTATATCTTCGTTGGACAGTTCCTGCGTGATTTGCCGCGCAATTTCGTAACCGTTGGAGTCAAACCCCGCAGTGCCCGGGTTCTGAGCAGCCACTAAAGCCTGTACTTCATCTTTGAAGTACAGGTTTGACGTTGGCTCACCGGCTACGCTGGGTGAAGAGGGCAAGTAATCCCCCTCGATTTCCTCATCGGACCAGCGCACACCGGCCGTCAGAGTGATTACATCGGAGATGTCGTATTCGCCTTGAAAATAAATACCCAGGTTTTCCTTGGTGTGGTCCAGCTGGATGTTGGGAATTTGCGAGCCGTTACGAAACGCACCGCGTGCTCCCCGCAGTCCTGTGAAAGACTCTGCATCGTCTTTAAGGTAATACACACCGGCAATCCAGCGGAAGTTGCCGTCCCCTTCAGAGATCAAACGGAACTCCTGCTGGAACGTATCCCGGTCATCCTCCTGATAGGACTGTAAGCCCAGTGTGTCGCCCCCATCATTGTCGTTGGCATTGCGAAATTGAAGGTTATCCCAAGAGGTAATAGAGTTAAATGTGGCCCAGGGCAGGTCGTAGTCAATCTTTAAGTAAGCACCTTTGGTATCCAGATCCTCGAAGCCAATATCTTGCGCGCTTTTTTCCCAATCGCCGGTAGAGGGGTCTGACGCGGGTTCACCGGTGCCACCGCCGTCTCGACTCAGACAATTGGTGTTATCTTCAAAATCAATGATGCCCGTTGGCGCATCTGCGCAGAGTCCGCCGGAACCATCCGGCGAGCGACTGCCCATTGCGCGAATAGAAGTACTGTTATTGTCTGATTTCAACCCATGCACATTAAAAGTGACTGTCGTATCGACGGCGGGTTGCCAGAGAAGGGTGACGCGGCCGGTTTTGGTGTCATCATCGCCATAGCGTTCGCCATTACTAACGGACTTAAAGGCACCGTCGTCGTCAATCGATTGGAACGCGACCCTGGCAGCCAGCGTATCCGTTATGTCGAAACCGACCGCAAGATCGGCCTCAATATGATTGTTGTTACCCAATTTCAGGTTGACACTGCCGTTGGTACCTTCGCCAATCTGTGGTTTGTTGCTGATGTAATTGACTGCTCCCCCGGTGGTATTAAGACCAAAGAGCGTATTCTGAGGCCCTTTGAGAATTTCTACCCGTTCCATATCGAACAGAGCCGCTTTTGCATGAAAACCGCTGGTCAGAGTGATGCCATCAAAATACTGACCGACTGCGGAGGCCGCCGTCAAATGAACGTCACTGGTTCCGACGCCTCGGAGAAAGTAATTCTTGTTGGAACCCGCTTGAGCGCCGGATGAAAAACCCGGGGTGATATTCACCAAATCCGTAGCATTTGAAACGCCCAGCGTTTTCATGGTGTCGCCGGTAAATGCACTCACTGCAACGGGCACATCCTGCAGTGATTCAGCCCGCTTTTGTGCAGTGACTATTACCTCTTCCAGCACAGCATGTGCGGGCGCATTGGGGATAAGCGTCAAACCGGTCAAGGCTATTAACGCAGTGGGTTTCGAGAATTTGTTTTCGAACTTCACGGAACTTTCCTCTTGCTTTTATAAGTAACCCTATTTACCTCGTCATCCCATTGCTGAGATTCGTTATGTCAGAAGGCCGTTTCCAAATGATGTTCTTAGCGTTCGCAAAATGAGTTCAATGTTTCGTCTTACGCTTGGTAACGACTCTATTCCGAGTTCTAATAATGGTATAGTATCGATACATACAGGGTTATCCTTAATCCGAAGCCGCTTATCCAAAAACCGACATTAATTATGGAACAGTTTATCGAGAGTCACTATTCACCTCGTGTAGATCCGGCAGAGATGGGGCTGGAATTCGATAACCGCCTGTGTCAGTTACTCAGCCTGGACACCGATCATCTGCCGATGAGGAAGTACTGTATTTACAGTGGGTCAAATTTTGAGTTGGGTTCGTCGCTTGTTTCCAGGATGGCGGGCAATCGCACGATGCAGCCCCTTGAAAAAAGTCCAGACAATCACCTTGAAATATACCGGGCGAAACTGAGCTTTTCTCAGTTAGCCGTAGTTTTTAACAATGTTCCAACTCGACTTAAACTGGTTAATCCAGTGTCGTACTTTACTGTAGCTATTCCGATTTGCGGACACCTTTCCATGAAGACGCCTTCTGGCGAGATATCCACGGCTCCGTCCCAGGGGTTGCTCGTTAAGATCAGAGATACGCCGGACATTATTCGCAGCAAAAACAGTGTTGTACTGGTAGCAACCTTATCCGAGGAACACTATCAGCAGTTATTTGGATATTGCACGGACATGTTATTGAATGCAGCCGCGGGCAAGTTGCCCGTGTTGCTGGACCTACTCGATCCCAAGTATCGGATATTTCTATCAATACTGGGCACACTGTACCGATCTCTGGACGAAGAACAGAATGCTCATCTTCGTCAGGACGTTGTGATTCGTTGTTTGGAGAAAGCACTCTGGAATCAGTTTGATGATCTGGTACCCAATTTTGAAGTAGAGACACCGGTAGACCAAGACTATACATTGCTGCCTAAGCACCTGCGTAAAGCTGTGGACTTTATCCATGAACATGCAGACCAAGAACTCAATATGTCTTGTCTGGAGAAAGTATCCGGGGTCTCGTCTCGTAGCCTACAGGCCGGTTTCAAGGATTGGCTGGGAATTCGTCCCATGCACTATGTCAAGAAAATACGACTCTCCAAGGTGCGTGCGGATCTGCTCAATGCCACACCACAGTCTGCTGTGATTGGCGATATCGCTGCTCGCTGGGGATTCTTTCATCTCAGTAACTTTTCCAAGGATTTTCGCAATGAATTTGGAGAGCTTCCGTCGGAAACCCTCCATCGATCAAGATTGGAAAGAGCGATGTAACAAAGTCTGCGAAGAACGCTTTTTCTCAGGCTTGAATCGTGACCCACTTCAATTCAGTAAATGCCTCAAGATCCGCCTCTGTGCCTTCTCTGCCGAAGCCACTGTCGCCAACACCGCCAAAAGGAACATGGGCTTCGTCCGTAATGGATGGGCTGTTAATGTGTACCATTCCAGCTTCGATTCCCTTGGCATACTTCATGGCGAGTTCAATATCACTGGTGTAGATAGCGGCACTTAATCCGTAGCTGGTGTCATTTGCTTCTCGCATGACGTCATCAAAGTCATCGAACGGGTAAACACTCACAACCGGACCGAAGGTTTCTTCTCGAAAGGCGGCCATATCTGAGGTAACGTCCAGCAGCACAGTTGCTGCACATCGGTTTCCCTCCCAATTGCCTCCAGCAGCGATTGTTGCTCCTTTGTCCCTGGCGTCCTCGATATGACGTTTAACACGCTGCCGTTGTCTGTCGCTAATGATAGGACCAATAATCGTCTCGGGATCGTCGAGGTCGCCCATACCCAGTCCGCTGACCACTTTCGCGTAGATTTCAACGAATTTTGGGTAGATATCTCTATGGACATAGACGCGACTTGAACTGACACAAGCTTGCCCCTGATGCATAAAGATACCGCGAACTGCCCCTTCGACGGCTTTCTGCAGATTGGCATCATTCATGATTACCAGTGGATTTTTGCCGCCCAACTCCAAAGTCACGTGCTTGTTATGTTCCGCACACAGTTTTTGGATGTGTTTTCCCACTACCGTTGAACCGGTAAATGACACTGCCTTAACCAGTGGGTGTGCGGTTAAACTGTCACCGATGTTGTAGCCGTTACCGGTTACCACGTTTATTGTACCTGCGGGAAATCCTGCATCCTTTAAGAGTTCTGCGAATTTCAGTGATATTACCGGATGCTCTTCTGACGGTAGCAGTACCACGGTGCAACCGGTCGCCAGTGCATTTGCGCACAGACGGCTGGCTTTGATCAGAGGCACGTTAAAGGGAGTAATGACCGCTACCACCCCCCTGGGGCTGCGCCAGGTCATGCTGATTCGGCCCGGGTAATCAGAAGGTAATGTCTTACCACTGACATGCCGTACCATGCCGACTGCCGCCCGAATAAAGGAAATGGACTTATTGGTTTCGAACGTGGCTTTCTTTCGTGTCGAGCCACCTTCTTCCATCAGTAACCGAATAAATTCTTCCCTGCGCTGCTCCAACAGTTCCGCTGCTTTGCAAAGCCAGGCTTCTCGTTCGTTGGTGCTGCTGTCTTTGTAGGAGCCAAACGCCTCGTGGGCCGCCTGTACGGCCTTATCAATATCCTCCGGAGTACCTTCGGCGACCTTTGCGAATACGCTGTCATCCAGCGGATTCAGGGACTCCATTACACCACCGTCGCTGGCGGGGGCATAAGAGTGGTTAACCCAGTGCCCCATTACCGATGTGCTATCTCCCATTTTTAATTACCTCTCTTAGCAGAACAGTGTTTGCGGTTATGTGCCAATGATCTCTTTGACGTCCGGCCAGCTTTGGCTGCCAAAGGTCATCAGATCATTAGTCAGCCCCTCAGGGCACCAATCCAGAATGGCAGATTGAAAGGTGGGGATATCCTGAATGCGAGCCCACCAGTCTTCCAAATAGGGCAGACGGTCTTCCCACCAGCCGTTCATCCCCATCATGGCGACGCGATTGACGTAAGGGGTCAGCGATACATCTGCCAGACCGAATTCCTCGCTGGCCAGCCACTTGCTGTTTTTCAAGTCCTCGTTCATCTGCTGCAGATACTTGTCATACAGGCGGACTTTGTCAGCTACGCCCGGTGCTTCGAATCCATACTTCACGATCTGTTTCTTGTAATCTGCCCAGTCTACGGTCACCGAGTGCTCCGGGGTGCCAGCCAGGAATTCAGCCAGTTCTTCTTCACTGAGGTTCTTTTTTACAATATGGCGATGAGAGCTGGCGAAGGTCAGTGTGCCGCACGCGGGGTGTAAGAGTTCGTCCAGTGCTTTGGTCCAATAACGGGTTTTTACGTATTCCAGTGGGTTTTCTGGCGTGAGCTGCTTTTCGGGAAAAGCCAGGTCAAGGTATTCCATAATTACAGTGGATTCGTTAATGATATTGCCGTCATGAATCAGACTGGGGACCACTGCCTTGGGATTGATTTTTTTGTATTCCGGATCGAACTGTTCACCCTTGAGAATATCAATATAGTGGGCTTCGAATTCCAGGTCTTTCAGAACCATTGCCCAGCGCACCTTGGCGGCACAAACAGAAGAACCGTGATGATAAAGTTCCAGCATTCTCTTATTCCTTAATAGGTCTTACAGAAATTTGATAATCATGATAAATGGCACCTTCACCTTCACCGGCATCGGCACCGGCATCGGCATCGGCACCCGCCCCGTAGCAGCGGGCTCTGACCGCGACAGTGTCCCACGGACTGTCGCCCTCGGAGCGGGCTGCTACAGGGAATAGTGCAATAGTGCCGTTCATTATTAGAATTTCGGGCACCATTCGAGTACGCCTTTTTTAAAGCACTCTCTTTCGCGGATGCGATCAGCCCATGCCTGCACGGCTGGATAACGGTTAAAATCATAGCCCGCGCCAGCCAGTGTAAAGTGCAATGGCACCCAGGTGATATCTGCCAGGGTAAACCTATCGCCTACCAGCCATTGGTGGTTTTCCAAAATCGAATCGGCTTCTACAAAGAATCGGTCAAGTGTTTTTTCTGCAGCGATCGCCTCTTCCTCTGTAAAACCTTCGCTGCTGTGTTGGTGAAACTTGATTAGCTCCTGATTGGTTTGCAGCTTTTCATAGGCTTGCTTCTGTTCCTCAGTCTGCCGCATCTTTCCCTGCATCTTGTGGTAATAGATAAACGTCTTGACACCCTTCACGTGAATCTCAACGGCAGAGTGCATCCACCAGTACATTTTCTCCAGATCTTCCGGGTGCTCCGGGCGCAAAGGTGGTTCAGGAAAGGATTGATCGATGTGATCAATAATGTCGTCCGACTCGATAATCACAACACCGTCATGGACCAGTGTCGGCACGACTCCGTTGGGGTTTATGCCGAAGTACTCCGGAGTAATATGTTCCTTTTTGGTGATGTCGAGGTGATGGTTTTCCCAGGGAAGCTTCTTTTCCTCCAGAACCATGCGCACTCTCATTGAGCAATTGGACAGCGCTGCATGGTAGAGGTGTAATCCCCTAAAGGCGGTTACTTCTTTGTTGGTTGGGGTTACTATGCCCATAGTGTTATCGTCCTTTCAATTGAATGAGCCTATTGATTTCATTAAGGGAGTCAGGCCTGTGCTTCGGTTTCGCCGGTTACTTCGGTTGGTTTGCGTACGATAGGCCAAAACCCGAAAAAACCCGATACCACAAAGATAATGGGGAAGGTAACACCCAACATGGCAGAGGCGATCCAGAGCTCTTGAGCAAATCCGTTCGAGGGGCCGGCTCCCAACTCAGATCCGGTGTGCAGTGTCGATGCCCAACGATAGAGCTCATAGGTGATAACGGCGACTACCGCCGCAGAGAGGATAAGAAGCAGACCTCTCACCGGTTGTTTTGCGCTGGGGAATAGCGAGAACTGCATCATGTTGTTGACCAGGAAGGTGCCGAAGATCATACACACAGGCACACGTATCATATAATCCACGGGTTGCATGCCCAGGCCATCGATAAAGAGTGTGCGGATGATGGTGGCAACAACCAGCACATACAGTGTCGCGATGATGCCGCGAAGCGGCTGGACCGCATTGCCCGCGAGTTTATTGACAGGCCAGAATTCCAGCAACATATGAACAATAATCACACTCACGCAGGTGACAAAAAAGATGATAGCCGTCCACAGGTCAATCAGGCCCTTCGGATCGATATCCTCGTAGTAGTGAGGGTGGCCCATGCTGCCAAGCACGCTGTAGTCAAAGAATACACGCCAGAGAACATAGGCCAGCAGGTAAGAGAAGATAAAGGTGAGGCACCCGATAACTACCGGGTTGTTGCTCAACAAGTTCAAGGGCCAGCATTGCCACACTGGAATCATCCACACCACAACGACAATGGTCATAATGAAATATTGAATCACCATAGGCGTTGGTCCATGTCCTCCGCCGACCAGGAACATTACCAATCCCAGAACCAGGGCTCCGATGCCTATGCTGATTGCTGTCAGGGCGATGCCCTTATAGGGCTGGCTGAGCTTTCCGATAAAGTCCGGTTTGTTGTTGTGCCACAACAGCCCCAATATCACCTGGGCGGGCGTAGCCGCCATAAAAGCGGTCGCCACCCAATCGACAAATACGTGATGCCCAAACGGAGCGATGCAGGCGGCGGAGATTGCCAGCACTAACGCTATACCAAAGACGCCGGTATTGAGCACATTACCCAGTGATTGTTCAGTACCTACAGATTTGCTCATCTTCACTCCTTATGTCGCAGTGAATTTCTATACAGAAGTTTCTTATACCAAGTTTCTTTATGCAGAGCCCCGCGGCGGCCTTCCCTTCTTTTCCGAGATAAAGTCAACGTAAGCGAGTATGTCCCTGGGTGCCGTCCTTGCAAAGGCGTTCGAGGCGATCCAAGCTGCAAATACTCTGGAGTCAGCGTCGATCAAGAAGGAGCCGGGTTCACAAAAGAGCGGCATCTCTTCATCCTTGACCTGGCTTGAAATAAACAACCCCAGATCTCGTGCTCGGTCGATGGGTATCTCGTAACCCATGGTCAACCTGTCCAAACCCAACTCAGTAATCGTTGACTCCGCTCTGACCCGAGTGTCCGCGCTGACCGCTAAGGTGGCGACTCCTCGTTCGGCAAAGTCTCCATTCAGTTGGTCAAGTTCGGTAAGTTGATTCTTGCAATGTGGGCACCATTTACCACGATATACCGTCAGGAGCGTAAAGCTCCCTGGCACGATATCGCGGCTGTTCCAGTGGCCACCATTAACAAGCTCGAATCCAAATTCCGGTACGAGTTCACCTGTTTTTCGAATAGTCATATTTGTATTTTCTCGATTGTGACTGGCAGATTACTGTAGCAGCGGGCTCTGAGAGCCTGCCCCGCTTTACCGGGTACCGCGATCGTGTGCCACCGTTGGTCGCCCTCGGAGCGGGCTGCTACAAGGTTGGTGCCATTAGTAATTAAGCGCACCGCCATCCACATTGACACACTGGCCGGTGATAAAATCACTGTCCTCACTGGCGAGAAAATACATGGTGCCGAGCAGGTCCTCCGGCACCATGGCGCGTTTAAGCACTCGGTTTGCCAATGTGGGCGCTTTGATGGCGGCCAGCTGCTTGTGCTCCTTTACCCCCTCGCTTTCCGTCAAGCCCACCAAAATGCAATTGACATGAATATTGTCAGCACCCACCTCGGCAGCCAATGCACGGGTCTGGCCGACAATGGCACCCTTCGAAGAAACATAGTGGCAGAACATAGGGGCTCCCCTCAGGAAAGTGCCCGAGGCAATGTTAATGATCTTGCCGCGACCGTTCCTGCGCATACTGGGCACCAGCGTTTTGGCACACTGAAAAGGCCCGCGGACATTCACCCGCATCACAGCATCCCACTCCTCCTCATCGATCTCAGTAAACGGCTTGAGGGTCAGGCTGGCGAAAATGGCAGCGTTATTAATCAGGATTTCGACAGGGCCGAAGGCGGACTCGGTGACTTCCAGCATGGCGGCCAAAGACTGATTGTCGGTGACATCTGTTTGGCAGCCAATGGCGCTGCCACCGGCCTCATTGATCGCGTTGACAACCGCAGAGGTGTCTGCCAAATCGGCAACCACCACCTTTGCGCCTTCAGAAGCCAAACCCTCTGCGTAAGCCGCTCCGATGCCTTGCGCAGCACCGGTTACCACGGCGACTTTTCCATTCAATCTGTTCATTCGTATTACAACCCTATTGTTATCGATTTCAATAGCTTTCTGTCGGGCCTTCAGGCCCTTAGAAACGCATGGCCAATTTCAAAATCAGCTCGCGGGGGGCACTCATGGCGGCCAGAATATTCGGACCGGATGGCACGCCCCAGGCCATGATTTCCTCCTCCGTCAGATTTTTACCGATGAGTGAGACTGTGTAGTTTTCATCAGGCGATATTAAACGAACACTGGCATTAACCGTCTCATAGGCTTCCTGCATAACGGTGTCGAAGTAAGAGATATCCGTGTACTGATCGTCTGTAAACGAGATATCGCCTCTTGCGCTGAAACTCCAGCCGTTCAAAACCGAATCCGCCGAGTATTCCAGAAACAGTGAGCCTTTGTTCTCCGGTGCATACTGCAATGGCAACCCGCCCAGGTCGCAAACGCCCTCGGCATTTTCATATTTTCCCGGGCAATCGCCGGCGCCGACAAATTCATCATAGGTGGCGTCGGTGTAGGAGTAGTTACCACCCACCAACCAGTTGTCATTAAGAGCCCAATTCAGTTCGAACTCCAGGCCGGTACTGGTGGTATCAGCCGCGTTGTCCACCTTAAAGTTTGCCACCGTGCCCTCGATTTGAGTGGACAGCTGCAGGCCTTCAATCTCCATGTAGTAGTAGGTGAGATTCATCGAGAGGGCACCATCGAGCCAATAGGTCTTGGCGCCCAGTTCAAATGAGTCGACCACTTCGGCATCAAATTCGATATCCGTTTCCTGCTCGTCTACGCGGTCACTGAAACCGCCGGTTTTGTGACCTCGCGACAGGTTTGCAAACAGGTTGATGTCCTCATTCACATCCCATTGCAAAGTAAAGGAAGGGGTGAATTTCTTCTCGGTTCGGTCTTCATTCTTGCCAACGACCTCACTGAACAAAAAATTGTTGGTTTGATATTCGTTATACCAGCGGTCAAACGTGAACTCCTTGTCCTCAGTTGCCCAACGTCCGCCAACGATAGCAGTCCAGGAGTCGGCAAAGCTCCAGCGAAACTGACCGAACACCGCGAGGGTTTCCGTATCTTGCTCCCAGGGTTCTTCTTCGGTCATGAAAGGACCACCGGGCAGGTTCAAGTGTGAGGTTTGATCCCGTTCGATGTTACTGTCTTCGTAGTAAAGGCCAACAATATAGTCGAAGTTGTCGTTTGGCTCGGAGGTAAAGCGAATTTCCTGGCTAAAGCCCGAGAACTCTTCCGCCCGAATGGCTCGAAACATATTGACCGCACCCATGTCGGCGCCGTGAAAACCATGGGTATAGTCATAGGTCTGATAGGCGGAAATAAGCTTAATGGTCCCTCCCTCGATGTCATGCTCGATATCCAGCGTAATATTGTCGGATTCCTGATCTCGGAAAGGGCAGAAGGCGCCAATACTCTGGCCAGCCTGGGGGCCGGGTGCAGCGTTCGCATCACTACAGTCAACGTGAATCACCCAATCCAGATTTGCGCTGACCAGTTCGGGGTTGGCGGCACCGGCGTTGGCAGCTAAACCTTGCCATCCTGCATCGCCGCCGGCAAAGGCGTTCGTTTCTGCGGTATCGGAGCCGTCTTCGTCATATTCCATATGCTCCAGTTTCAGGCCAACGGTGGTACTGTCCGACACCGCCCAGTCAAATTTGACCCGAATGCCTTTATCTTCCCGATCCGCGCCGTCAGGCCCTTCCATCGTGTTTTCGTAGAATCCGTCCTTGTCTTTCCACATAAATGCCAGGCGGGCATTTACACTCTCCGAGAGGGGACCGGAGACAAACCCGGATACCTCTTTGTTGCCTCCGGTTGTGCTGTAATCGCCGACGGAGAGATCGATGCCCGCTTCAAACTCATCGGTGGGATCCCCTGTGCGCATAACCATGGCGCCGGCCAATGTATTTTTCCCAAACAGGGTTCCCTGTGGGCCTCGCAATACCTCCACGCCAGCGACATCCATAAACGGATGAAAGTTGATGGCTGCCCGGCTGATATAGACATCGTCGACAAAGCGCCCCACGGATTGTTCAATGGAGTGAGCCAAGCCGCCGCCCAAACCTCGGATATACAAATTGGGCATAATGGCGGCGCTGTTAATCTCGAAGTTGGGGATCACGATGGACAAGTCTTCCATATCGCTGATGCCCATCTTATCCATACGCTCTGCCGATACCGCCGCCACCGAAACCGGTACATCCTGGATACTCTCCGCGCGTTTGGTTGCGGTTACCACAACCTCTTCCAGTACTGCCGCATCGGTGGTAGCAGTACACAGCGCTATCGCGCAACATAAGGTGCTTTTCTGTAACAGGGTTTTATTCATCGCTCGCATGTTTCAGCCTCTTATTATCCGTCTTCTCTATTAGTTGTAGTCGATTCTCTCGTCTCAACCATCTGCCCAGTGCTTGTTTTGGGTTCAGTTTTTGATGGTGTCACTTACTATAATTGGCGGGCGATGGAGCTACAATTACCAGGAAAGGAGTCGCATTGTTTCCAATTTGCGGACAACAGAGTTGAGAAAGAGTGGAGGAATGCACGGGTCCCATAATCTCTCAGGGCAGTTAAAGAAATGCACTTATCTCCGATTTTAATGCACTCCTGAGGCGCTTTTGTCCCTCGTTCTGTGGCGCGCCTCTATAGTTCAGGCCCTCCGGCATTATTAATTTCACTCATAATGCTAATGCACCCTCTTCACTACAATTAATGTTTGTTCTCTACTAACTTGAATGAACACAAACCGTTGAGATACCCAACAATAATAAATCGACTCTATTGAGGAGAAAGCAATGCTGAGAGATAGCCTGAGTTTGTCCATTCGTAGGACTACATTGGCCGCGATTCCTGCCTGTTTCCTGTTACATGGTGCCGGGGTCAGTGCAGAACTGGCTCTTGAGGAGGTAGTGGTAACCGCACAAAAACGTGCCGAAAACATGCAGGAGATACCCATTGCCGTAAGTGCCCTGGATGAATCGGCGCTGGAGACCAGCGGCTTCGATGGTGTTAACGACCTTAGCTATATGGTGCCCTCGTTGCAGTTCGGAAATTTTGGTCCGGTGGCTTTCGTGGCCATTCGTGGCATCGGGATGGAAAATACTACAGCCGGTGGTGATCCTGGCGTCGCCATGCATCTCGACGGCGTCTATATAGGCCGCCCGGTAGGCTCCTTGTTCACTGCATTTGATACTGAGCGGGTGGAAGTGTTGCGCGGTCCTCAGGGTACGCTCTACGGGCGTAATGCAACGGGAGGCTCGATTAATCTGATTACCCGCAAACCCGGGGACGAGTTTGAAGGGGAAATAGAGGCGACGCTGGGCGACTACAACTTGCGTCAGATCAGGGGCGCGGTTAACTTACCAATCAGCGAAAGCGTGAGTGCACGAGTGGTTGCCTTTAACGAAGAGCGCGACGGCTATACGGAAAATTCCGTGCCAGGCGGAACCGATGCCAACGACGCCGACAACTACGGACTCCGGAGCCACGTGTCGTTCGATATCAATGATTCGGCGAGTTTTCTGCTGTCTGCCAGTTACGTCAAAAACGGCGGCGTCGGCACTCAGGCCGAGGTGCGAGAGGCCTATCCTCAAACCCTGGCAGGCCCTCCCATTCCCGGCACCGTGGATTTTGTACTGGATGGCGAGACCTTGGTTAATGACCAGCGCCCCTTCAAAGAAGCAAAAGGTCTAAGAGAGTCTCAGGACAATGAGTTTGTTCTGGTTTCAGGCACCCTGGATTGGGATTTCGATAATTTCTCCATTAAATCCATCACTGCCTACGGCGAATCGGAGTTTGAATCTCATCAGGATACCGACAGTTCTGAAAAGGCGCTGGGCGAGCTGGTACTGACGGAAAATGCGGAACAGTTTTCCCAGGAAATCCAGTTGATTTCCGATACCGGAGGGGATCTGCGCTGGATCGGCGGTCTCTACTACTTTAAGGAAAAGGGAACCCGCTACTCAACTTTCTACGAAAGCCGATTTGACATCATTGCCGGTTTGAATGGCACCGAAGCGGGTGTCAAACTGGGCGGCGATGTCGAAACGACTTCCTGGGCCGTGTTCGCACAGGGGACTTACGATATCAACGATAAGGTCGCTGTGACCTTGGGGTTACGTTATACCGATGATGAAAAGGAAGGCACGAACAAAAATATTCTGTTTGGACCGGAGTTCGTCGACGAAGTCGCTGTGGACTCGCAGGAAGTCACCGGAAAGCTGTCCTTCGACTGGAAATTCTCGGAAGACTCCATGCTATACGCCTCCCTCGCTCGCGGTTATAAGAGTGGTGGCATCAATCAGGTCGCCATCGTGTCTGCTGGTCGCGACGCCGTATACGACCCCGAATTTGTCGATACATTGGAAGTGGGACTCAAATCGAGACTCTTGGATGACCGTTTACAGCTGAATGTCTCGGCATATACCAATGATTATTCCGACCTGCAATTCCAGGTATTCCAGAACAGTGGCCCCGCGGCGGGTAATGCCGGTGAGGCCACCGTCAACGGTTTAGAGGTAGAGCTGCAGGCGTTGCTTAGCGAGATTTGGGCCATCGATGCCAGCGCCGGCTTTATGGACAGCGAGTACGAAACGCTGGTGTTCGATGTCAATGGTGACGGCATTGACGAAGACTATTCGGGCAATGAACTCACGCGATCCCCAGAGCTGACTTACAGTCTCGGCGTTACGGGTAACTGGGATTTCAACAGCGGAAGCCTGCGTCTGCGACTGGAAGGCTCCTACACCGACGAGATTTACTATGCATTCCTGAATCGCGAAGGGGATCGTGCGGACGACTATACCAACGTTAATCTACGCTTGCATTGGACAAGCCAGGAAGAGAAGTTCACTGCCGAGTTGTTTGCAACCAACCTGACGGACGAAGTTCAGGAAGGCAATGTTCTTCGGGGTATTGGCTTTATGGATTGTGCCGGTTGTGGTGGCCAGGAATTCGTTACTTATAATGCCCCCCGCCAGGTGGGCGTGACGCTGGGGTACAAATTCTGAGGCGGTCTGCACGTAAAGTGGTTTCCGTGGGCTGGTGTTCCAGCTCGCGGTCTTTTATGTACAGGATGTACGGTATGCCGCGGGAGGCATGGATGCCGGAAGCGGTGATGTACAGGACTTACAAACCCGACGCCAGTTGTTCTCGTAACCACTGGTGGACCTGATCATTCTGGCTGCGTTCATGCCAGATGGCTTTGATCACCACGTTGGGCAATTCGAAAGGGCAGGGCAGAATAGAGTGCCCAAACTGCCTGTGGCCGATCTCGGCTATGGACCTGGGCAGTGTGGCGATTAGCTCAGAGTCCTTGAGTACGACTGCTTGGGCCAGCATGTCGTCGGTATAAAAGCCTATGGTACGCGCCGGCAGTTTATGTTCCCGCAAACCAACAGCGATGGGATCTTCCTTGTCGTCCAGCAGCGTGTTCTTCACGTGCGGGTAGTTAAGAAAAATGTCCGGCCCCCAGTGGCTTTGCGCCGGATGCTTCTCGTCCACCAGACATACGCGATCTTCCTCTACGATGCGCCGCTGCATATAGCGCGATGGTGCCTGCAGCCCGGCGGCCACAATCAGATCAACATTGCCTTTGTCCAGCTGCTGGTAACTGTATTCTGAAAAACCGCTGGTTTCGAAAATAAGATTGGGAGCCAGCAGATGCATTTTATGGAAAAACGGTGCCAGGTAACTGGCTAGAATAAAACTGTGTGTGTGCAGGCGAAAACGGGTTTTGATATTAGCCGGGTCGAAGCTCTCCGGCGTCAGCATGGAGCTGATATCGTCGAGTATCGTAGTCAGCTTGGGGGCCAGCGCCAAAGCACGCGATGTCGGTTCCAGACCGGTGGCGGTGCGTACGAACAGTGGATCGTCGAAGGTGTCACGCAATCTGGCCAGGGTATGACTCATGGCTGACTGGCTGACATGCAGGCTTTTTGCCGCTCGGCCGACGTGCCGTTCCGAGAGCAATGCACGCAGGGATTTCAGCAGATTGAGATCGACTTTTGCTATATCGAGGTTGCTCATGGTTCAGATTTTGGCTCGATCGATATCATTCATAATGCGTATTCTACCTATTCACTTCCAGTAATAATGGTGGATTGCTAATCTGATTGCAACATGGCACTTCACCTCAATAGCTGCCTATTGAAATAGAATCTAACAACAAGGTGTTCTTATGACAGATGTGACACATACTCAGCTTTTTATCGGCGGACAGTGGCAGGATTCTCTGTCGGGGGAGGAGTTCAGCATCTGCAACCCGGCACGACCGGACGAAGTGGTTGGCTTTGCTGCCAATGGTAACGTTGCAGATATTGATGCAGCCTGTGAATCAGCTGCCGCTGCGTTTCCCCAGTGGTCGTCGTTGTCTTATCAGGAACGAGCGGCTTATCTGCATCGTGTTGCCGAGCATCTTGTAGCTGATGCAGTGGAGTTGGAAAAGCGTATCAGCCTGTTCACCCGCGAGCACGGTAAAATTCTGCAGGAAGCCAGCATTGAAATGCGCCGCTTTGGTGACCGCTTTCTACTGTGTGCAGACTATGCCGAGCGGCTTGAACAAGACGAGCAATTACAGGGCCCCCCGTTTGATACGGTGATTACGAGGCAGGCACGTGGGGTGGCGGCCCTGGTGGTTCCCTGGAACTGGCCAATATCGATCCTGGGGGCCAAGTTGCCCCAGGCCTTGATGGCCGGCAATACGGTAGTGATAAAACCGTCGAAGGAATCGGCTTTGGCACCTGCGTTGACCATCGGCCGGGTAGCTGAGGTGCTACCGGCTGGGGTGGTTAATTTGGTCACCGGTTCGTCGTCACGTATCGGAGATCCGTTACTGACTCATCCATTGGTCAGAACCATTAACTTTACCGGCAGTGTGCCTGTGGGTCGCCATGTAATGAAGATGGCGGCCGACAATCTGGTTCCGGTCACCCTGGAGCTTGGGGGTAATGATGCCGGATTGATACTGGAAGATGCTGAGCTCGACGCAGATGCCTTTCGCCGTATGTACCTGGCATCATTTATGTCTTCAGGCCAGATCTGCATGGCCTTGAAACGTATTTATGTTCACCGCAGCCGCTATGACGAATTGGTAGACGGCCTGAGTGCCGTGTGTTCCCAACAGGTGGTGGGTGATGGACTCTTGCCTGAGACAACCATGGGTCCCGTCAACAATCGTGGGCAGTACGACATTGTGATTGGGATGATTGAGCAAGCCAAAAGGGCCGGAGCCGAAGTTCGGGAGTTGGGACAGGTTCCAGATCAGGATCTCTACGACAGAGGCTATTTTCAAAAACCCACTTTGGTGCTTAATCCTGATGCGGCATTGGATATTGTAAAAGAGGAGCAATTCGGGCCGGCGGTACCGATCATACCCTTCGATACGGAAGAGGAGGCCATTGGCTTTGCCAACGATTCCGAGTTTGGTCTTTGCTCCTCGGTCTGGACACCCGACAGAGAGCGTGCCATGAATATCGCTCGCAAGTTGGAAGCCGGGTACACCTACCTCAATGGACACGGACCTCTGGCACAGGATGGTCGCGCGCCCTTTGGAGGTTTCAAGAGCAGTGGTATTGGACGTAACCTTGGTTTTGAGGGGATACAAGCGTTTCAGGAGCCACACGCAATTTCGGCGCCGGCGGGCTGGTTACTATGAAGCTGTTTTCTTATCGCAACCGACCGGTTCACCTGGGGCCCTATCCTCTGGAAAAATTGGGTCGTACGGAAACCAAGCCGGATCTGGCACGATTGCCTTCGCTGCAGCCTTTCAATATGATCCCGGACAATGATTCGCAGTCGATTGCCAGGGCCATGGATGATTACATGTCGTTAATGGATTCCCTGCGTGACGGCCATGTGCAACTCAAGCCCGCCGCTATTCCTGGCAGCCATCGCGAGCGCAGCCAGCACCTGAAGGCGGCAGGCTACTTCCTCGATAGTGCGGTGGTCGGTGCCTGCGAACTGACACCGGACATGTATTTGCAGCAGCACTTTCTTCATCCGAATATCGATCAGTGGCTGAAGAAAGGTGAATCCAACAAGGTGCATCTGCGATTGAATCTGGCGATGATCTACCAGAACATGGAGGCCGCGATTAAGGCCAGTAAGCAGCCGCTGGATCAATTCAAGCACGCACTGGTGTATTTGGTGGAATACCCAAGAGATCCGCGACCCGATGAGCCGGGCACACAATGGATCGCGGGTATGCAACAACAAAGAGCGGCTCTGCGCGCCGCCGAAACAGCCACAGTCATGGCGCTGTATCTTCGTACCTTGGGTTTTAAAGCGCGGGCACATACGGCGACCAGTTCGGATATTGATATCAACAAAGTTGCTCTCGCCGCAGGTGTCGTTGAACTCGATAGTGAGGGCAACCTCAGTCATCCTTATATCGGTCGAAATTTCGGCCTGTCGGTGGTGACAACATCGCTGGAACTGGAGCCTGATTTGCCTCTGGCACTTCAGAGCCTGGCAGACCGGATTCGCAGCAAGGGCCCCGCCTGGTGGGTGGGTTATGGCTCCCGCAAAAGCGCATGGGACCACAAACCGTTTGCACGTCGGCAATTCAAAGACAGTCTCTATCCGATGGAAAAAGTGAAACGGGTGGATGAGACTACCTCTTATATCGACGCTGAACGAATCCCGCGAGTTCCGAAGCGCACGGAATTCTTTGTCCGCATTGCCCTAGGCGATTTGGGCGAAGTGCCACAGCAAGCCTCCGTGGATGGTTTTTCGGTGATGAAAAACCCCATGGGTAAAACGTTGGCTTCCAGTCTTAACAGTTACGCGATATTGCAACGAGCTGAAGAAAACAAAGAGCGGGCAACGGGTTACGACGACCCGATCACTAACGCCGATACCATCAAAGCCACCTTACACTTTTTGGGTGCCGACATGATCGGTATTTCTGAGGCGCCGGACTGGGTCTGGTACTCTCACTCACCCGATGGAAAACCTCTCAAGCCCGCCCACAAATACGCTATTACCACTTTAGTGGATCAAGGTCATGAGACCATGGAAGGGGCCAGCGGAGACGATTGGATTTCGGCGGCACAGAGTATGCGCTCCTATATGCGCGCTTCTTTGGTTGGCGGTGTGGTGGCTCAGCATTTGCGCAATCTGGGATTCCCGGCGACCAATCATACCGCGGCGGATGGTGATGTTTTGCAGCCACCGTTGATGCTGCTATCAGGACTGGGCGAGATCAGTCGCATTGGCGATCTGATTCTCAATCCACATCTGGGGCCCCGACTGAAATGCGGTGTCGTGACCACCGATTTCCCCATGCAGGTGGATAAACCCATTGACTTTGGTCTGCAGGAGTTTTGCAGTAACTGCAGTAAGTGCGCCCGAGAATGTCCCTCAGGTGCGATTACCGCCGGTGAAAAACGTATGTTCAACGGCTACGAAATCTGGAAGCCGGACGCCGAGAAGTGCGCCCGTTACCGCATGACCAATGACTCCGGTTCCATGTGCGGGCGCTGTATGAAAACCTGCCCCTGGAATCTTGAGGGCATTTTTAAAGAAGCGCCCTATCGATGGCTGGCAACGCGTTTTCCAACAACGGCGCCCTGGATCACGAAAATAGACGGCTGGCTCGGCAACGGCGGCATTAATCCGGTTAAAAAGTGGTGGTGGGATCTGCGTACCGACAAAACCGGTGCAACCCTGATAGCAACCGACACCAACCAACGGGATCTCAATACCGACATTGAAGTAAAGGCTGAGGAGCAGACCCTGGCGTGTTACCCGGCGGATTTGGCACCACCTCCCTATCCGGTGCCGTCCCCCATTGACCGGGAAGCAGGCATTCTGGCCTACGACGCCATGCTCACGCCAAAAGCCCATAAAGAACGGGTAATGAAAGGAGAGACGGAGGACTTGGTACCCCAATACAGAGTGCCGAAAGGACTGCCGCCGGTGATGATGGTGAAACTACAAACGCGTACAGAAACCTCTACGGACGGCAAAGTGGTGAAATTCGAGTTTGTTTCGATGGACGGATCACCTCTACCGCCGTTCGAAGCAGGTGCTCACATCGACGTAATGCCGGTGCCGCAGTTTATTCGCCAATACAGTCTGTGTGGCGATCCAGCGGATCCCTCCCGCTATGTGATTGGTGTGCTGCGCGAGGATGATGGCCGCGGCGGGTCAAAGCGTATTCATGGCATGCTGCGCGAAGGTAAGCCGGTATTGATTTCCCGGCCCAGAAATCACTTTCCGTTAATCGCGGGCGCCAAGCGTTCGCTGCTGATGGCAGGTGGTATCGGCGTGACACCGATGATCGCCATGGCCCATGAGCTGCATGCACAGGACAAAGAGTTTATCTTTTATTACAAAGCTTCAACCCGCGCTGGTGCCGGTTTCGTTGATGAGCTGCAACAGGTTCCCTGGGCGCACAAGGTGCATTTTTTCTTCAGCGACGAAAACCGCTTGAATGTAGCGGACGTGCTTGGTGATTATCAACCGGGTGATCACCTCTATACCTGCGGGCCGGCGGCGTTTATGGATGCGGTGTTCGATTCCGCTCTGGCACAGGGATGGGAAGAGGATAACCTGCACCGAGAATACTTCTCTGCACCGACGGGCGAAGAGTACGAAAATCACGCGTTTAAATTGATATTGAAGCAATCGGGCATCGAGATTGAAGTACCGAAGGACAAAAAAGCCACAGAGGCACTCGCAGACGCGGGTTATGCCGTGGATACAAAGTGTTCGGACGGCATATGCGGTGTTTGTGCAACCGACTATGTTGATGGCGATATCGAGCACCGGGATTTCGTTCTGAGCAAAGCCCAGCGCCAGCAGAAGATGGTACTGTGCTGTTCACGGGCGGCTGAGCCGCAAGGGGAGATAGTTCTCAATATCTAAAGGGGGAGCGGTCGGAGCCCACTGCTACCTATGCTAGACTCAATTGCCAGGAACCCGTAGCAGCGGGCTCCGACCGCGACAGGTTGTGGCAACATTAAACAACGTACTTCTCCCGAAACTGGCTGGCAGCCTCACCAGTCTGCTTGGCAAAGTAGCGGGAGAAATACGCTGGGTCTTTAAATCCCAACTCATAGGCGATGGTGCTCACGGGCATGGAAGTATAAACCAATATGCGTTTAGCCTCCATCACCAGACGCTTGTGGATGATCTGAGAGGGTGACAAATCCACCACCTTGCGGCATAGGCTATTCAAACGGCTCTCGGTCATGCCCAATTGCTGGGCGTACTGTTGCACTGACCAATGCTCTTTAAAATGGTGCTCCACCAACTTGCGAAAGTTCTCGAAAGTGCGTACCTGGGGAGAGGCATCGCTCGATCTGTCGGTTTGATGCAGTTCCAATCGGCCGATATTGATGATCAGCGCTTTTAAGTAGGCGCTGATCATGGCAACCCGACCGGCCTTGGGCCAACGAAATTCCTGTTCAATCGAGCGCACCAATCTCGACAGCTCAGTACTGAGATGGTCTTCCGTGTCCAACTGCTGAGCCAGGGGGGTATGCATAAGCTGGGGAAACTCCTCCCGCTCCGCCGTCGACAATACCTGCAGCAAAAAACTCTCCGCCAGAGTGAGCACATGGCCTTGAGTGCCAGGCTTGGGGCGAAAGCCATGTACAATCGTCGGAGGAACCCAGACAATCGCAGGGCCGTAGCAGTGATGCTGTTCAGTGTCCAGAGTTGCTTCGATATAGCCTTCGCGGACAAACAGCAACTGGCCCAGGCTATCGTGCCGGTGGGCCTCTATCTCCCAATGGTGTTCGTGATTGCGTTCGGCAATGGTTTCTATGTGGAGAAACTCCAGCTCGTTGACGGGATCGTCTTCGCCATAGAGGTAGTAGTGCGGGATGGATGATTTCATGATTTTTGCCGTACTTTTGGCCTAAAGTACAAGAATACTGTGTTTTTGCGCCGCTGTCATGGGAGTGCCCAAGTGTCCGAAATGTACAAGTCTTTGCCAGGAACTGTGCATGTCGGAGGGTTGACCCTCTCGCTATACTGAAGCGCTTAGTTCACAAAGATAACAGGAGCATTCAATGGTGAGCAGATCTAGAGCGTGGCGCGACTATGACGATATTCCGGGAACTTATGTGTTTGATGGAGAGCACTCGCGCAAGGGGTATCACTTGAATATGTTCTGTATGAGCCTGAACAAGGCCGAGAACCGCGACGAGTTCTGCAAGGATGAAGCCGCCTATCTGCAGCAGTTCCCAATGACAGAGGCGCAGCGCACTGCCGTGTTGGAGCGGGACTGGCTGGGAATGCTTCGCCTGGGCGGAAATATCTACTACACCTTCAAAATCGCTATTTTTGACGGTCTTAACATGCAGCAGGCAGGAGCGGCCATGTCCGGCAACGGTACGACTTTCGAAGAGTTCCAGCAGATGATGCTGGACGGGGGGCGTTCCATCAAAGGTAACCGCAGCAAAGCAGACCAGAGCAAGTAAGAGGAGAGATCTGAACAATGGCAAAAATTATTGCAGGAATTGGAACGGCCCACGTACCGGCTATTGGTGCCGCTGTGGATCACGGCAAGCAGAACGAACCTTACTGGCAGCCTTTCTTTGCCGGTATTGAGCCCGCCAGGGAGTACATCGAAGCCACCAAACCGGATGTCTGCATTATTGTGTACAACGATCACGCCTCCGCGTTTTCCCTGGAGAATATTTCTACCTTCTCCATCGGTGTTGCACCGGAGTTTCAGCCCGCCGATGAAGGCTATGGTCCTCGAAAGGTACCCGTCGTCAAAGGCAATTCGGAATTCGCCTGGCACATCGCAGAGTCATTGATTCTCGACGAATTCGATATGACGATTTGCAATGAAATGCCCGTTGATCACGGTCTGACGGTGCCATTGTCGATTGCCTACGATCAGCCGCAAGAGTGGCCGTGTGAAGTGATTCCATTTTGTGTCAACGTTATTCAATATCCTCAGCCCACGGCTAACCGCTGTTACCAATTGGGTAAGGCGCTGCGTAAAGCGATCGATTCCTACGATCGGGATATCACCGTAGCGGTATTTGGTACCGGCGGTATGTCTCACCAATTACAGGGAGAACGTGCGGGTCTGGTCAACAAGGAATTTGACATCGATTTTCTGAACAAGTTGGTGGATGACCCCGAGGCATTGACCACTATTGACCATACTGAATACCTGCGAGAATCCGGCTCCGAAGGTATTGAGTTGATTATGTGGCTGATCATGAGGGGCGCCATGGATAAGGAAGTCGACGAAAAATACCGCTTTTACCATATCCCGGTTTCCAATACGGCTTATGGACTGACGATTCTCGAAAACAAGGAATAACAGTTCAAATACCGGGTCCATTGTTTCCGCTGAATTAGAGACAATGGGCCATTCACCATCAATCTTAAATGTACCATTGAAGCTGGCAAATGTGCATTCAGCGCCCTCTGCGACTCCTCTAAGATAACTGTAAAACAACGTTGAAGAGGAAGCGTACATGTTCGAATTTAACCCCTACTCCCGAGAGGTGGACGTCGATCCATTTCCTTTCTACAAAACTCTGCGGGATGACTACCCTTGTTATTGGAGTGAGAACGGCCAGTGCTGGGTGCTAACCCGCTATGAGGATGTCTACGCCGCCGCTCAGAACTGGGAAGCTTTCTCTTCGGCTAAAGGGAATATGTTGGACGATTTTCCCGAACGAACCGGCAGGACTCTGGGTACCACAGATGCACCACGACATGACCACCTGCGCTCTCTGGCTCAAGCGGCCTTTTCCCGCAAAAATGTCAATTATTTGATTGAGCCGATTCGGGCAATCGCCAACGAAGAAATAGACAAAATTATCGATAAGCGTGAGTTTGAGTTTATCGGTGACTTTTCCAGTCCCGTTACTGTTGCCACCTTATCCCACCTGTTGGGGATACCCAAGGAAGCGCACAGAGAGATTCGGAAAAATGTAGTGCTGGCCTTACAGGCGGACCCGGAAACCAACCAGAAGGGGCCGGAGAATATTGCTGCCTTCCAATGGTTAAAAGACTACGCTGCCAATATGCTGGAAGAGCGCCGGAAAAATCCTCAGGACGATCTGTTGACTCACTTGATGCAGGCGGAAATTGAGGGAGACAAGCTCTCAGATGAAGAAGTATTGATGACCACCACAACATTGATTATGGCGGGTGTCGAGTCAGCGTCCAGTTTTATGACCAATTTGATGATGAACCTGGTGGATCACCCGCAAGTCATGGAGCGTCTGGTGGAAGACCCCAATCGGCTAACGGACGCCATTGAAGAATCTCTACGCTTTAATACTTCCGCCCAGAGATTCAGACGTACACTGACCTGTGATAAAGAGCTGCACGGTCAGACGCTGAAAGCGGGTGACAAGGTTCTGCTATGTTGGGGCGCTGCCAATCGGGACGAGCGTAAGTTTCCCAACCCAGAAGTATACGATCTCGATCGTAAACCCCGCGGTCATCTAGGAATGGGTACCGGTAAGCACATGTGTCTTGGTGCTCCGATTGCCCGCCTATTGGTAAAAACCTCCATGGAAGAGCTGCTGAAGCGAATTCCTGATCTTCGTAAGGCAGATCAAACACTGGAGTGGATTTCTTCGACCACGTTCCGGGCGCCATTGGCTCTCAAATTGCAACACGGATAGGAAAGGTCTTCAATTCGCCAACAGCATTCAATGTGATGTGCTGACAGCCGTTGCCACATTGGATAATCGGCAAACTTCCCGCGTAGGTTGGATTAGAAGCGCTTTGCGCTTCGTAATCCAACATTACGTCTCAATATCAATACTGCGATTCTGGCAAGCGAATAACGAGTCCATCCATGTCCGCCGTCACCTGAATCTGACAGCTCAAGCGGCTGTTGGGACGCTGATCCATCACGGCATCCAGCATCTCTTCTTCCATTTCATCGGCGCCGGCAATTTTTTGCTGCCAGGCTTCATCCACATAACAATGGCAAGTGGCACAGGAGCAGGCTCCGCCACACTCGGCAAGTATGCCCTCGACCATATTATCCACGGCTCCCTGCATCACGCTATCGCCCTCGGCAATATCAATGTCGTATTCTCGGCCATCCGCCTCAACAAATTTCACTAGCGGCATAGTTGTCCTCCTGTTTGTGAGTTTCAGTATATTCGTTATATTCGTTGCTCAGTTTACTGACTGGGACGACTAAAAGGGATGGCACTTTTCCCACGAATAGTTGTCATCTTCAGTGCTTACACAGAATCTCCTTCACTGACCAACTCATATCGACGACTCTTGAAGTTATTTCTTCGGAAATGAAGCGTTGATTGTTTGGACCATGCAAAATCACTGGACCTGGCCCGATAGAACAAAGTTATTTTATCGGGCTCCCACATCATTCAGAAAACAGTTCCATTTGCGGCGAAGTTGAGCCGCTAAGTTTGAGGATTCATCCAAGATTCCCCGCCACATGCCGGAGGCTCTGCAAAAACAACCGCGCCGCAGGCGAGGGCTCTGTCTGCGCGCGCAGCGTCACCCCGATAGGCCGATAGGTATCTGCCAGCTGCAGGGGTAAAGCAGTCAACAAGCCATAGCGCTTGTCATAATAGATCTGATGCTCAGACAACAACGCAAGCCGGTCACTCTCAAGCAGCAGCCCACGAACGGTGGAGAGCGAACTGGTCTCCACCACATGCTCCGGAGTTGTGAGTTCTTGATTTTGCAGCACTCGATCAAACAGCGCCCGTGAAGGGGTATTGCGCCCCGGCAGAACCCAAGAATAGCCCATAAGGTCCTCTAACCTGAGTGTCTTTCGGGACTCCAGCGGATGCCCTTTGCGAACAATCACCGACAACTGGTCTTCAAACAGGGTCTCGGTAATCAAGCGTGAGTGTTCATCTACGGGGCGGATAGCACCAACAATACAATCCAGTTCACCGCAGCGCAGCGCCCGTTCCAGTTGTTCGTAGGTGCCTTCCTGGGTGGAGACATCCAGTTGTGGCTGGTGCTCCAAGAGGTGGTTGATGGCGCGTGGGGTCAGAATAGTGCGGGTATAGGGTAGGGTGCCAATGCGGACCCGCCCGCCCGTGTATCCGTCAAGGCTGGCCAAATCATCAAGGGCGTGCCGAATCTGGGCGAAGGCCAATTTAAAGTGACGGGCCAGAACTGTACCAAAGCTGGTGCTGGTGTAACCACCGGGGTCACGCTCGAACAGGGGCAGATCCAGCAGATCTTCCAATTGTCGTACGGAGTTGTAGATGGCCGCTCGGGTGATGCCCAATCGCTCTGCGGCGGCGTTGACATCGCGGGTATCGAATAAGGCAATAAAGGAGGCCAGCCGTTTGTAGCTGATCTCCATAGAAAACACCGGGATGCTCTGATAGCTACTGCGATCCTTTTTGAAGGTCAGGTATATCTCTCCGGCGCTGTGAAATTCTGCTTCGGCCTCTTCGACCCGCTTGGCGAGGGCATCACCATATACCGTGGGTAACATACCGGTTGTGGTGCGGTCGAACAGAGCGACACCAAGATCGTTTTCCAGCTCGTTGATGGCCTTGGTAATAGCGGTTTGCGAGCGATTAAGCTGCTGCGCCGCCTTGGTCAGATTGCGGCTGCGGTGCACCTGCAACATCGCCTTCATATGTCGCAAACTGAGTTCGGGAATGTCCACGCCTGTTTTCAAAGCTGCTGATCTCAAGGGGGCTCTGATCCAAAGTTATAACTCTAAGGCTTATCTTTTGTCATGGCAACCATTGTAATTACAGGGAGTATGGGGCGATGAAGGATAGATGCTGTTACTTTTTTGCATGGCTGGACAAGCATTACCCATTGGCGCTGACAACCCTCGAAAGCCATACTGAACCACAGTTGGCCCTTAACCCTAGATTTCGAAGTTAATAATACACCCCTATAGATCCAGCTGGAGCAGCTTCCCTATGCCTCAAACGTCCGTACCCTATATGCAACTTCGCGGCGGCAGTTCCAAGGGGCTCTATTTTTTGGCATCAGATCTCCCCAGCGACGAACAAGCGCGGGATCAGGTACTGCTGGCCGCCGTGGGGCGGGATGATCGCCAGATCGATGGCCTCGGCGGGGCCGATCCGCTGACCAGTAAAGTGGCGGTGGTGGGCCCCTCCAGTCGGGCCGATGCGGACGTCGATTACCTGTTTGTGCAAGTGGTGGTCGGTGAGAATCGGGTCGATACCACACCCAATTGCGGCAATATTCTGGCCGGAGTTGGGGCCTTTGCCGTCGAGCGGGGCCTGATAGAAGCGGGCGACCCCGAAACCCGGGTCAACGTACATATGGTCAATAGTGGCAAGGTCTGCGAGCTGGTGTTACAGACCCCCGCCGGTGAGGTCTGCTACGAAGGCAATGCCAGCATCGACGGGGTGCCCGGCACCTCTGCGCCGGTTATCTGCAACTATATGGATCTGGCTGGGTCGGCCTGCGGAGCCCTGTTGCCCACCGGCAATCTCGTCGATGTGGTCGATGGCGTAGAGGTCACCTGTATCGATAACGGTATGCCGGTTGTGGTGTTGCGAGCCCGGGATCTGGGCATCAGTGGTGTGGAAACACCCTCTGAGCTCAACGCCAACGAACAACTCAAAGCCCGCCTGCAATCCATCAGGCTGCAACTGGGGCCGAAAATGAACCTGGGGGATGTGGACGGCGCCGCCGTACCGAAGATGTGTTTGATCTCGGAACCACAAGAGGATGGCGTGGTAAACACACGCACGTTTATACCTTACAAGTGCCACAGTGCGATTGGCGTGTTGGGAGCTGTGTCGGTGTCCACTGCCTGTATCCTGCCGGGCTCAGTCGCTGAGGGCATTGCCCGGTTACCGAGCCTGGATGCCTGGCTTCAGTTAAAAGTGGAACATCCATCAGGAGAATTTGCGGTCAGCTTCGAGCTGGATCCAGCCTCCATCGATCAAGGTAACACAGGAGCGATGGCCGCTCCGACAGTGCTCAAGGCGGGGCTCTTGCGCACTGCACGCTTATTGAGTCGGGGTGAAGTGTTTGTGCCCCTCAATTACTGAATCCAACAAAGTTAAAGAGAAGAGCTGATACCATGTCGTTTCTGCCCGTACATCCAAACCCCAAAAAGCCGGATTTTATTTTGCCGGCCAAAGCCTGCGACGCCCACTGCCATGTGTTCGGTCCGGCGGATCAATTCCCCTACGCGCCTGAGAGAAAGTACACCCCGGTAGATGCTCCCAAGGAGCAGTTGTTTGCCTTGCACAAGCATCTGGGCTTTGAGCGCAGCGTGCTGGTCCAGGCCAGCTGCCACGGCACCGACAACAGTGCCATGATTGATATGCTGGAGCACGGCGAGGGTCGCTATCGCGGTGTTGCCGTTGTGGGTGAAGAGCTGACCCGCGAAGAAGTGCAGCGTATGCACGAGGCTGGGGTGCGGGGGATTCGCTTTAACTTCGTTAAACGCCTAGTAGACGTTAAGCCGGCCGCCTTCTATCACAAGATGGCCGAACTGATTGCTCCTTTCGGATGGCACATTATTGTCTACTTCGAGTCCCAGGAGCTGCCGGATATTGCCAGTCTGCTGATGGACCTGCCAACGCCCATTGCCATCGATCATATGGGCCGCCCCGATGTCGACAAAGGCATGGAACATCCGGATTTTGAACGCATCTGTGAGTTGGTTGCTCAGCGGCCGGATACTTGGGTCAAGGTGGGGTGCCTTGAGCGTATAACGCGGCAGGAGCCGCCTTATCTCGATGTGATTCCCTTCGCGCGGCATTTTGTTGAGACCTTTCCGGATCAGGTGCTTTGGGGTACTGACTGGCCGCACCCCAATATGAAATCCCATATGCCCGACGATGGCGCCCTGGTGGACAGCATCCCCCTGATTGCGCCCACGGCAGAGTTACAACAGAAACTGCTGGTGGATAATCCCGCACGCCTTTACGAATTTGAAGACTGAGGTATCAACAATGAAAACCGTTGCCGTACGCAATATTGAACGAGCCAATACCGAAGTTGCTACTGAATTGGGCAAATTGGGCGTGGCCACTGTGCACGAAGCCCAGGGTCGAATTGGTTTGCTAAAGCCTTACATGCGTCCCATCTATCCCGGTGCCCGTATCGGCGGTACCGCCGTGACCATCCTTGCCCAACCCGGTGATAACTGGATGATTCATGTGGCCATCGAGTTATGTCAGCCGGGCGATGTGCTGGTGGTTGCCTGCACCACAGACAATACCGACGGTATGTTTGGTGACTTGCTCGCCACGTCTGCCAAAGCTCGTGGTGTTAAGGGGCTGATTATTGATGCCGGTTGTCGCGATCTGCGCGATCTGCAAGAGATGGACTTTCCCGTTTGGTCCCGAGCCGTTTCCGCCAAGGGTACCGTCAAGAACACCTTGGGTGCGGTCAATGTGCCGGTGGTGTGTGCCGGTCAGGTGATCAACCCCGGTGACGTAGTGGTTGCCGACGATGACGGTGTCACTGTGGTGGAGCGCAAGATCACGGCAACTGTATTGGAGGCGGGTCGCGCCCGCGAAGCGCTGGAAGAGGAAAAGCGCCAGAAGCTGGCCTCGGGGGTGCTGGGTATAGACCTCTACAATATGCGCCCGCGCCTGCAGGAGCATGGTTTTGAATATGTTGATTCTCTGGCGGATTTGGAGGCATAGGTTAATATGATTATCGATTGTCACGGACACTACACCACCACACCACCTGAGGTGGGCGAATACCGCGAGGCGCAAAAGCAGGCCGTTGCCGCCGATCCCTTGTTTGTTGGGGAAAAGGGCGTTATCAATGTCAGCGATGACCAAATTCGAGAAAGTCTCGAAAGTAATCAGTTGCGGTTGCAGCGCGAACGAGGTACCGATCTCACCATCTTTTCGCCCCGTGCCAGCTGGATGGGACACCATGTGGGTAACGAAAATACCAGCCGATTCTGGACAGAGCACCAGAATGATCTGATTCGCCGCGTGTGTGATTTGTATCCGAAAAATTTCGCGCCGGTCGCACAGTTGCCCCAGTCTCCTGGTGTCGACCCCAGTAAATCCATTGCCGAACTGGTTCGCTGTGTAGAGGAAATGGGTTTTATTGGTTGTAATCTCAATCCGGATACGACGGGCGGTTACTGGAAAGACGCCTCTCTGGCGGACAAATCCTGGTATCCGTTCTACGAAAAAATGGTGGAGTTGGACGTGCCGGCAATGATTCACGTCAGTGCCGCCTGTAACAGTTGCTTTACCACCACTGGCTCACATTATCTGGGTGCCGATACCACGGCCTTTGATCAGCTGATGTTCTCGGATGTGTTTAAGGATTTTCCCACATTGAAGTTGATCATTCCCCACGGTGGTGGGGCAGTGCCTTACCACTGGGGGCGCTTCCGTGGTATCGCCCAGGATAAAGGCCTGGGCAATTTGCACGAGCGCATGCTCAATAATGTGTTTTTTGATACCTGCGTCTATCATCAGCGTGGCATTGATCTGTTGCTGGATATTATTCCCGTGGACAATATTCTGTTTGCATCGGAAATGATTGGAGCGGTGCGTGGTGTTGATCCGGAGAGTGGTCATTTCTTTGATGATACCAAGCGTTATATCGATGGTAATCAGACGTTGAGTGATGAGGATCGTCGGAAAATCTTTGAGGGTAATGCCCGCAAGGTATTTAGCCGACTCAACAAGATTGTCTGATCCGAGAGTTCTGCATTGGAAATGGAGTAATTGCATGATTCAGTCTATTGCCGTTTTGAATACCGACAAAGCCAGTATTTATCTGAAAAAGTTTTGTCGTCACTTTGCTCACAAGTTGACAGTGGAATTTGATGATCACAATGGCTCCGTGGAATTCCCGTTTGGTGATTGCACAGTTGTTGCACAGGGAGAAGAATTGACTCTCTCCCTGAGCGCCAGTTCGGTCGAGAATATCGACCGAGCGGAACAAGTTGCCGGCAGCCATATGGAACGTTTTGCCGCCAAGGATGAGCTCAAGGTCGTTTGGCAGCGGCGATAGCGCAGTAGTAATAGTCAGCAAGGTGCCATAACCGGAAATTAATAATCCTGGTTCAGGGCACCATGGGCCTTCGATGATGTCCGCAACGGCCGCACGACGTAGGGTGGATTAGAAGCGCCTTGCGCTTCGTAATCCACCGATCCGCCGAAGGTTTAAATTGGCGGCGGCCGTGTATAAATCACCTGTTGCAGGCACATTCAAGGGTGTTAAAAACCGGGCCGAAGCCAACGAACATCTCCGGCAGAACCGGCAGAACCGGCGGATTACGGCGCAAGCGCCTAATCCGCCCTACGCATAAACAACGCCGTCAGAGTACCAATCCTGCGAATTTCTAAGACCGGTTATGGCACCAATGAGACATTTCCACTGCGAGCCTGAGTCAAAGCAGGTCAGAAATACCCTTAAGGCTCCTTTTCAATAACGTTATCAATAACATAGCCCCCAGTGCACTCTCAATCCAGAGATTAGACCCTCCCAGACCAGCCCTCTCTCTGTTCAAAAACTACCATGGTTCCTGTATCGACGCAGCGTGACCGAAAATCGCTCGCACGGTGCAAAGCACAGCAATGTGACCGCCAAAAAGAGAGAATAAGCAATCATGAATACGATAAAAAAACCAATGATAAACATCATGGCTGTTGCCCTGGCCGCCATACACACTGGTATCGCCCAGGCACAGATCGAGGAGATTGTGGTTACCGCACAAAAACGCCAGGAGTCCCTGCAGGAGGTGCCTATCTCCATGCAGGCCTTTACCGGTGATCAAATGAAGGATTTTGGTATCGAAAAGGCCTCTGACGTTACCAAGATGGCCCCCAACTTGAATATTGCTACCCAGAACGCCATGAGCCAGCAGATTGTTATCCGTGGTGTGGGCACCAATGACTTCTTTGGCAATGCTCCAGGCTCAGTCGGGTTGTATATGGACGAAGTGACCATGAGCGCGCCCTTTTTGGGCGGCCTGGGCCTTTACGATATGGAGCGCGTTGAAGTGCTGCGTGGGCCACAAAACAGTCTGTTTGGCCGCAACACCACCGGCGGCGCCATTAACTATATCTCCAGGCAGCCGGAGGTGGGTGGCGAGATAGAGGGCTATATCAACGGCACCTATGGCAGTCATAACCGCTTGGAGGTGGAGGGCGCCGTGTCTCTGCCACTGGGGGAAACCGCCGCATTGCGCGTGGCGGGCAACAGCTACGATCGAGACGGTATCTGGAACAATATCGATACCGACAACGACGAATACGGCGATATGTCCAGAGGATCACTGCGTGCGACTCTGGTGTGGGAACCCACAGACACCACCAAAATCACACTGAACTTCCACGATGCCAACCAAACTGCGGAGTCGCTGCCAACCCGTGCTGTGGGTGCACTGGCCAACAATGCCCCGCTGCGGGCCACCGATATCACGTTGACTGACAGGATGGTGGACTTTGAGCGGCATTACGACACCGTCAATACCTCCGGTGTGAACCCTTCGACGGACGATTGGCACGATATCCGTAAAACTGGCGCCAATAAATCCAATATCGATGTTCGCGGTGGCTACCTTAAAATCCAGCATGACTTTGACGAGCTGACGTTTACCAGTATCACCTCCTATGACGATGTACACACGCTCTACACCGAAGACGATGGTCTGACCGGCAACGTGCGAGCCCGGGCCATGAGTCAGGCTGCGGGCAATGGCGATACTTTCGATACCCTGATTATCGATATGGATCAGGAATATCGTCAGATCAGTCAGGAGTTGCGCTTGGCTTCAAGCCCGGATGAAAGCTTCCGCTGGATTGCCGGTCTCTATTACTTCAAGGAAGATTCCACTCTGAGCCAAAACATTCGCTTTGGTGCCGGCGGTGTGTTGGCGTTCCATCCGGCCTTAAACCCGGTTACCGGCGTACCCATTTCAGCGATTGATAGTATTCCCAACCCCTATGGCAACACCGTGTCTTTTAGTGTGGCGCAATTGGAGAATGAGGTGATTTCACCCTATATCCACACTGAGTTTGATTTATCCGACGACCTTACGCTCACTTTCGGATTGCGTTATACCGACGACACCAAGAAAAACCCATCTTACTTTGGTGGCGCTTACGACAAGAGTGGCATGGACCCCGCGGTTTTCTATTCACGCGATGTTGTGATGGCTTTGGCCGGTACCTTGTCTGAGTGCCCAGAGATCGGGCCGACTCAAGCGCCGTTTTCCATGTGTGCGTCGGATGTGACCACCCGTGAGAATCTGGAGTTTCAGGAATTTGGCGGCAAGCTGGGACTGGATTACCAGCTTAATGACACCACGTTGCTGTTTGCCAGTTACTCCCGTGGCTTTAAGTCGGGCAAGTACGATATCGAGTTTCTGCACACCCGCTCCACGCCGTTTCCCGATGATCCCGTTGACGTAGAAACCCTGGACGCGTTTGAGCTGGGCTTTAAGAGCGATCTCCTCGATGACACGCTGCAGTTAAACGGCGCCGTATTCTATTCCGTTTGGCAGGATCAGCAGGTCTTTAATGTAGGCTCCCAGGGACCCGAGTTCTTGAACCTGCCCGAATCTCAGATCATGGGATTGGAGATGGAGGTCAAATGGGCACCTAATGCAGACTGGCTCTTGCAGGGTGGTCTGGGTTTGATCGACAGTGAAATCAAGGATGCCACCGGCATCGCGGTGGCCGCAGAAGGTCATGAGTTACCTCTGACCCCCGAGGTTACTGCCAATCTCCTGATCTCCCGGGATGTGGAACTTAATGTGGGTGCTTTGACACTGCAAACGGACTTCCGCTATCAGGGCGAGTCCAAGGTCAAGATGGAAGATAATCCGCCAGTAGACGAATACGATTCGCGCTTTGAGGTCAGTGCACGAGCCATCTATACGTTCGGCGACGAAGAGCAGTATCGGATTGGCCTGTATGTCGACAATATCACTGAAGAACAGTATTGCATGCAGAAGGAAAATCTCGATGCCATCACCGGTACCTACTACTGCATGCCCAACGAAGGCGAACGCACCTACCGGGTTCAGGCCGGGATGGAATTCTAATTGACGACGGATGAGGGCTAAACCGTGAGTGTAGAAAACAAAACTGTCATTGTAACTGGCGCGGCGTCCGGGATTGGTCGTGAAACGGCGAGAATTCTTATGGAGCGTGGCGCCAGGGTGATCGGCTTTGACCGCAACCGTCCCGAGGACAATCTTGACGGGTTTATCGAGGTGGATTTGATGGACCCGGTATCCATCGACAAAGCCGTAGACAACTTTAGCGGCCAGGCCGATGCACTTTGCAACGTCGCCGGCCTGCCGCCAACAGCACCCATCAACAAAGTGATGGCGGTCAACTTTGTAGGACTTCGGCGTTTTACCGAGAGAATGCTGGACAAGTTATCGCCGGGTGCGTCCATCGTGAATGTCGCCTCCCTGGCGGGTATTGGCTGGTCGGGTGCCATTGACGGCATCAAACGTTTCATTGCGGAGGCGGATTTCGATAACGTCGATGCGCTCAGCACGGAACTCGGTATTGATCAGGAGCGTTGCTACTTTTTCTCCAAGGAAGTCCTGCGTGTCTGGACGATGCAGAATTGGAACACTTGGCGCGACCGAGGCATTCGCATCAACAGTATTAGCCCGGGTCCGGTCGAAACCCCGATTCTTCAGGATTTTCTCGATACCTTGGGTGAGCGGGCTGAAGAGGATATGCGTGTGATGGGACGGGCCGGCGAGTCCAGCGAAATTGCGGCGGCGGTTGTCTTTCTCTGTAGCTCCGACAGTAGCTGGATTAATGGAACCAATATCGCCACGGACGGCGGTATGGAAGCGCATGTGATGGGGCAGATTTATGGATTCTAAGGTGTTCTTGTCCATACCCTAGACAAAACCAGTCGCCCTCGGAGCGGGCTGCTACAGATTTAACCGGGCCCCGTAGCAGCGCGCTCTGAGCGCGACCAGGGTTAAACCAATATTGCCACAGCCTGTCGCCCTTGCTGCAGACTGCTACAAAGAATCAGCTTCAACACTAAAACGAATCAGAGAAAGAAAAGATGAGCGAATATCAACTTCATATTGGCGGGCGCTACCAAGCCGCCGAGTCCGGTCTTAGGGCTCCCTCCCTCAATCCGGCCAACGGCGAAGTATTGGCAACTGTTCAACAGGCCGGTGAAAGTGATGTATTGCGGGCACTGGAAGCGGCGCAATGCGCGTTCAACGGTTGGAAACAAGTACTGCCTTCACAGCGGGAAGCCGTCTTCCTGAAGGCGGCGGATGTCGTCGACGAAAGAGCACAAGAGCTGCGCGACTTGTTGATTGACGAGTCCGGCTCCACCTTGATCAAAGCTGGCTACGAAGTTCATCATGCGGCAGCGTTCCTGCGGGGCATGGCTGGCGAATGTCGGCGTGTCACCGGTGAAACCTACAGCTCCGACTATGCGGGCGTAAAATCCTATTCCATTCGCCGACCATTGGGGGTGGTGGTGGCCATATCTCCGTTTAATTTTCCACTGCTGCTGGGACTGCGAAAAATCGGTTGGGCGATGGCGGCGGGTAATAGCGTTGTGTTGAAGCCGTCTGAGGAAACCCCCGTTGTGGGTTTAAAGATAGCGGAAATTTTCCAGCAAGCGGGCTTGCCCGATGGGGTTCTGAACGTGATTCCCGGCCGGGCGTCGGATATGGGCGACGCCTTGCTCGCTGATCCCAGGGTCAAAAAGATCACCTTCACCGGCTCCAGCGAAGTGGGCAAGATGATCGCTGCCAAAGCGGCTGCTAACCTGAAGAAGTTCACCTTGGAGTTGGGGGGCAAAAACCCGCTGGTTATTCTTGAAGACGCAGATCTCGACTATGCCGTTAATACCGCGACCTTCAGCAATTTTATGCACCAGGGCCAAATCTGCATGACGGGCTCTCGGGTTATCGTTGAAGCCGGACTCTATGACGAATTTTGCCGACGGGTCGCCGCCAAAGTGGCTGCTCTGAAAACCGGCTCACCCAGGGAACCCGGCGTTGTTATCGGTCCACTGATACGCCCGACGCAACCGGCATTTATTCAGGAGCAGGTAGAATCCGCAGTCGACGACGGAGCCAGGTTGTTAACCGGAGGCAAATACGAAGGCAGCTACTACTTGCCGACGGTTCTTGCCGACGTAACCGAGAATATGAGCATCTTCCGCACAGAGTGTTTCGGACCGGTTATGTCGATCATCAAAGCTGACGACTACCTGCACGCTCTGACGTTGGCCAATGACAGTGATTACGGCCTGTCTTCAGCGGTGCTCACCAACGACCTGCAAAAGGCACTCCACTGCTCAGAGAGCCTGGAGACGGGCATGGTTCACATCAACGGCCCGACGGTGAGGGATGAGGCCGTGGTGCCGTTTGGTGGAGTAAAAGACAGTGGCTTTGGCCGGGAAGGAGGGCGATTTGCCATGGAGGAGTTTACGGAGCTCAAGTGGGTGACCATACAGACTGGTCAACAACAATACCCCTTCTAGCCCCAGGTACGCTTATGTCCTCGCTTGACCTGAACCCTGAGCAAGGCAATAATCCCTCAAGGAATTTGAGGGAAGATGCTGACTTCGGTCGACAATTTCCGAGAGATTCCTTCTATCATCGAAGTTCTGATAGAACGGCTAAGAATAAAAACTCGAAGGTTTCGATCTCGGAAGACATTATGTTGGACTTGGTATATGACACCAGCAAAATTGACCAGGCCTCCCAGCTGGAGTACTGGGCGGACTATGTTTGCAGGACATTGACCAAGCTTCAGATCAATAAAATCGACCATGCTGAGAAGGGGTTTCGGGGGAGATTGTCCCAGGCCTCCTTTGGTCAGATCTCAATTACCTCCGCTCTGGCTCAGGAGAGTGAAGTGCAGCTCACCCGTGAAGGCATTGCCAGTGCTGATGAAGAGTTTCTGCTGATGCATCTGCAATACCGCGGAAAGTCCAATATCTGGCACAACGGCCGCGAGCTTGACCTTAAAAAAGGCGATATCGAGATCTGCGACTGCACTCAACCCTATCGACTGCGTATTTCGGGGGATAATTCTCCGCTGCATGAAATGTTGGTGCTCCGGATTCCTCACGCTGCTTTGGCGCAAAGAGTGTCCAATGTACACGAGCTGGCGGGTAGTTTTATCGATAACAGCAGCGATATGGGCCAACTTGTCTCACAGTTTGTTATTAACGTCTGGGAGAGACGTGGGGGCATAAACGAAGAACTCGCACCACAACTGGGTAATCAGGTACTGGATCTGTTGTCCCTGGCGCTCAACAGTACCGGAGCTATGTCCGGTAACGCGGAGTCCGCTGCCCGAACGGGGCACCTGGTGCGCATGAAGCGCTTTATTGACGACAACCTGAGTGATGGCGCCCTGACTCCTGCCGAGGTTGCAGCAGCAGCATGCATTTCTCTGCGCTACGCCCACAAGTTGTTTAAAGACGATGGGCAGTCGATAGCCGGTTATATCATGCAGCGGCGCCTGCAGCAGTGCTGCACCATGTTGTCCTCGGGTAAGCATCAGGGGCTCACTATTACCGAAATTGCTCATATGTGGGGTTTTAAGGACGCCTCCCATTTCGGCCATGCTTTTAAGCGCGAGTTCGCCATGAGTCCTCGGGCCTATCGGATGGAACGCGGCTCCAATCGGTAATCGACACCCCTTTCCCTATTGCACTTTGAAACCACCAATTGAACACCCTCAAACCAGCCTCCTGAATAACGCCGGTATATAGTGCCAATTCGTTGGTAGTCGTTACCAACTCGAATTCCTATAGCCAAACAGGGGCGCCAATCATGAGCGACGTTCAATCCAGCCCGCAGGCTTTGCCTGGTTTTATTCAAACCGGCGTGCTCGCGACCATCCTTGTACTAATGATCGCCGGTTTACTCATTGCGACTTTCATCCGGTTGGGAGGGCTTGCATTCTTTATCGATTGGGCAGGTACCTTTTTTATGTGCGCCACTCCCTTTCAAATTATGATGGCGGTGGTCTGGGAAAACCGGTTCCCTGATCGTCTGGGTCGATTGGAGCAGCCCTGTAGAGGATTGGTTTTAACCGCAATGTTTGTGCTTGCCGGTGCGATCATCATGCCTGTTCTCTTGTTTACAGTGGGTCAAGGTGTTCTGACTCCCATTTTTGTTCACTACGTGATTCAATCTGTGGGCATAAGTCTGTTGGTGATCATTGTGTTTGGTTGTTGGCCAGTGAGCAAGATGACAGACAATAAACTGCTGTTGGGGTTGGGAACGCTATGTTACTGCTACCTGCTGAATTTCGTTATCTTTAAGGCTTTTTACAACTACGATTTTTTTTCAGGTGCGCCTTTCTACAGCCCCGGCCTTGATCCCAATGGGTTATTTAATGGGATTACCGCCTTGACCTTTGCCGTAACGGCAGTTGCATTGGTAATGGTACTGGCAATGTTCGAAATGTGGCCCGTGCCCTTGTTCGTCAAGAATGGTTCACAGCCACTGTTTGGTCTGGTGGGCACCCTATTGGTATTGCTGGTGACGGCGTTATTCTACGGTACCAGTGTATTCGCGCTGGGTATGGAGCCCATGGACTTTATGGTCAGGGGGCCGGTATGTGTAATCTTTGGCGCTTTTCTGGTCGACAACCTGATGCAGTTCCAGCTGTTTGCCCGCCTTAAACAACCACTTAAAGGATTTGCAAAGACCGGTGTCTGCCTGATTGGCGCCGTGGTCATGTACCATCTCTACGCATTGGCATTGCCGCTCTTTGTGGGGCACCCGCTCGGGGCTGGGCCCGAGGCAAACTACGCACAGGAGATTTGGATTGCAACCGCCATGCTGGGAATTACCTTCCCTGTGATCAATATAGTTGCCGGTGCTTTTGATTTTTGGCCTATCAAGCGTTCGCAAACTATCGAGGCTCAGGTCGCCATCGTTGAAAACGGCTAAGAGATTTTTAGGGCATCTGATGCTTTTGCAATTTGTCGATATTTATTGGTACTGCTGCTCAGGCAATTCGCTTCTGCGTTTCCGACGGCAATTCACCAAACTCCTGGCGGTAGTACTTGGCAAAATTGCCCAGATGGAAAAAGCCCCAGTCAGCCGCGATATCGGCAACGTAGCGATCACGGTTTTCCGGCGCCAGGAGCGCATGGCGAACCTGTCCGAGTTTCACTTTTTTTACGTAGGCCATCGGGCTCATGGAAAAACAATCCCTGAATCCCGTTTGCAGGGAGCGCGAAGAGGTGTTTGCTACCTGTAGCAATTCCTTCAGGTGAATTTCCCGGTGCGCCTGTTCGCGGATAAAATCCACAGCGCGTTTAACATGTGCCGGCATGCCCAGGGCGGGTGCCAATGTATCATTGCGGTCTGTATGTTCTTCAAAGGCGTCGAAAATACTGAGCCAAAGCGCCTCTTCCAACCGGGAAATTACCATGTCCTGGCGAAAGTTATTGGTGCGTGAGAACTCCAACTCGTGGCACAAAAGCCCCAGAATTCCCGTAACCGTTCTAAAGCGTTCATCGGCGATATTCACCTTGCGCACAAAGGGTTTGTAAGAGCCGTCTTCCTGCAGTATCTCCTCCCCCAAAAAGTGTTCCCAGCCCGCTACCGAGATTGATGCGATCAGAAATGCGTGAATCGGGCTGCGTCGAAAATCAAACTGTTGGTACGGAGAACAGAGCATGGCCTCACCGCACTCTGCGGTCGTGACTCCCTTCGGAGAGTGAAACTCAGCCGATCCCAGCAGCGGGATAACGAGGTTGAATTGCTTGGCGTCGTTTACGGTAAACAGCCGCGAAGCAATATTGCAGAAGGAGACACCGATCTGAGAATAGCTAAAGTGCGCACGATGGATTTGAATATGCGCCTTGGAGGCCTCTTTCTCATCCAGGGCTTCAAAGACCCTGGCCTCGGTAAGCTTGCCGGTGCTCTTGCCGGCTTCTTCAAAGCGGTTGCCCTGATAGAGGCAATAGCTCGAAACGGGGAGTTGATCGCTGCGCAGCCCCAGTAGTTCCGTTATATCTGAATCTAGTTTTAGTGCAAATCGTGCTAAGGGGTTGGGGGGAGGTGAATTCTTGGTATGCATGATTTCTCTGTGATCATGTGTAACCCCTCATTTATAGCATACGGCGATAGAAAACACAGCCAGCCCCCCGCAATCGCAGCAAAAATAATGCTGCGCTTAGCGGATAGAGCCGCGCTTATCTGATAACTGTTGAGCCGCCCCATCGCATAACCTGTGCACCTGATTATCTGAACGACAAAACCTTGTTGAAAAAGGGGCATTGCATCATGAGCAAAGAGACGGGTCACTCTGATCACATTCCAGGAACCTTTGTCTTTACAGGGCAAAGATCCCGAAAGGGGCTTAATCTCAATCGGTTTGCCTATTCTCTGCACGAGGCCAATAACCGGGAGGCCTATTTGAAAGATCCTGAGGGCTATATGGACAGCTGTGGCCTTTCCCAATGGGAGAAAACCAGGATTCTGGAGGGGGATTGGAAAAGCCTGATTGAAGAGGGGGGTGGCAGCGTCTACATGCTGTTGAAAATGTGCGCGGTCACCAGTGCGGGACTGACTGATCTCGGCGCGCAAATGCGCGGGGAAACACAGGAGGAGTTCCTGAAAACCCGCAACGTGGTATTGCGGGAAAACGCTTAATTCAAACGACATCAATTGAGGATTAGATAATGGGAAAAATTGTAGCAGGCGTTGGAACCTCTCACGTACCTTCCTATGGCGTTGCTTACGACACGAATCAACAGGACAACCCCAAGTGGGCTCCGGTATTTGAAGGCTATGCCCCCGCCAAGGCTTGGTTGAAGGAGATCGGCGTGACTCACGCCATTGTGATTTACAATGATCACGGTACCGATTTCTTTTACGACAAGTATCCGACCTTTGCCATGGGCGCCGCCGATGAATATCCGATTGGCGACGAGGGCTGGGGTCCCCGCAACCTTCCCTCTGTAAAGGGCGACAGCGATTTCTCCTGGCACCTGGCAAACTCCCTGGTCAAGGAGAGCGAGTTTGATCTGACCATCTGCCAGCAGCTGGAGGTGGATCACGGTCTCCTGTCTCCTCACCCCTTCTTGTTTGATCATGATCCGGACTGGGACGTAAAAACCGTGCCTCTCAATGTTAATGTTCTACAGCATCCCCTGCCGACCGCACGACGATTATGGAAACTGGGGCAGGGCCTGAGAAAAGCGGTTGAATCCTATCCGCAAGACGCACGTGTTGCAGTAATAGGCACCGGGGGGCTGTCCCATCAGCTGCACGGAAATCGTTTTGGGCATATGAACGAGGCCTGGGATCACGAATTCCTCGATCTTATCGAGGATAATCCGGAAGCCTTAATCGACCTCCCTCATGACACCTGGATGGAGAGAGGTGGTGCCGAGTCTGTGGAGATGACCATGTGGCTGGCCATGCGCGGGGCTATGACCCCCAAGGTCAAGAAAATCCACCGTTTCTACTACCTGCCCATGCTCACGGGTATGGCCCTGACCGTACTGGAGGATGACACCACGGAAGCCGCTTAGTGATCAACAATACCAATGAGGGTTCTCTAATGAACGAATTCCGAGAGGGTTACGGGCCCTTGCTTGCTGCAACTATAGGCACTATGTGCGGTTTGCTGACAATAACGAACTACTCGCAGGGATTCTTCGTTGGCCCGGTAACGGCGGATCTTGGCTGGACGCCGCCGCAGTTCTTCCTGGGTTTTACGGTGATGATGTGTGTGGGCCTGATCTCCGGGCCACTGGTGGGATCTCTGGCCGGTAAGTACGGCATTCGGCTGTTGGGTATAGCTGGGTTGGTTGGCCACGCCCTTGCCTATTGGATGATTTCCTTGAACAACGGGTCATTGTTCCTATGGTACGCCAGTTTTTCACTCCTGGCTGTTCTCGGCGCCGGATCACTGCCGATTATCTGGACCAGTGTGCTTAACGGCTACTTCGTCAAACACCGGGGAAAGGCCATAGGTATTATCATGGCCGGCACCGGAATGGGGGCTTTCATTCTGCCGCCAATCGTTGAGTTCTTTATCGAAAACTATGGCTGGCGGGTAGCCTACCGGGCCATTGGGACGGGCGCCTTATGCGTGTCTTTGCCTATTGTTCTGGCTCTTTTTCGCGAGAAAACGGCACTTGAGGCTCAAACCTCCCACGGGAGTGATGTGGGCGCCCGGGGAATGACGCGGGCGCAAGCACTTCGCACGCTCCGGTTCTGGATGTTGGGCGCTGTTCTGTTTGTGACGGTTTTCGTGATTGTCGGTTTGCTTTCAAACTTCGAGCGAATCATGAGTGCTAAAGGCTTCGAGCGAAATACGATAGCCGTGATTGCTGCTGCCATGGGCCTGGCGGTGATCGTGGGGAGGCTTTTGGTCGGCGTGCTGATTGACAAATTCTGGGCGCCGGGCATTGCAGCCTTGTTTTTCTTAATGCCCGTTTTTGGTGTTTTATTGATTCAGTTTGGTGACGTGTCTTTCTCGGCAGGATTGGCAGTCGGTATTGCCGTTGGACTTGCTGCTGGGGCAGAGCTGGATCTGCTCGCCTATCTTACCGGAAAGTACTTTGGCTCGGCTCACTATCCCGAGATATTCGGAACCATCTTCGCGTTCTTTACCGTCGGTGCGGGGCTTGCGCCCTCATTCTACGGAGCGGGCGCCCAGATGTGGCAAGGTTACGGTATGGTTCTCGATATATCCATAGCCTTGCTTATGCTGTCAATACTCCTGTTCCTGGCGCTGGGTCGATACCCGCAGTCAGATCTGAATCCCGAGCCGGCGCTAAGTTCTTAAGGCCTGCAATGTATCCCATAAGCAGGTAAATTCGGTTGCGCTTTTTGGATCATGTCTCGCTTTGGTGATAACCGATCCGAGTAAGGTGACTTACCATGAACTACTCCTACACTATAATCAAATAGCCTGAGAGGCAGAGCAACATGACAATAACCACAAGTTCTAAAAAGCTGTTTTCTTCATTTCAACGTACCGCACTTTTTTCCGCTTGTCTGATGCCGTTGGCAATGCCGCTGCAAGCCTATGAGCTTGAAGAGGTAGTAGTGACCGCTACCAAGCGTGCGGAGAGTATACAGGATGTTCCCGTTTCCGTAGCGGCGATAGACTCTGAAACCATGAAAGCCATGGGCATAACCGATATGGCCCAGATTTCCGCCCAGATTCCAAATTTCGAGGTGTCTGACGCAAGTATCCTGCCGAACCTTTATGTGCGGGGTATTGGTTCGGGAACCACTCATTCCATCGAACAGTCGGTGGGTCGTTTTATTGATGACGTATATATAGGGCGTGCTGCAATCAACCTGCACGGTTTTATGGATATCGCCAGCGTTGAAGTCCTGCGCGGCCCGCAGGGAACGCTGTTTGGCAAAAATACTCTGGGCGGAGCCATGATTGTTCATACGGCGGAGCCAACGGACGAGCTGTCGGTAGGCTTGGATCTGAGTGCCAGCAATTTCAGCACCACAGGTGGTTCAAAACACATTGAAGGCTTTATTTCCGGTGCCTTGACGGATAACCTGCGTGCGCGCTTTGCCTATCAGTGGAAAGAAAAAGACGGCTACATAGAGAACCTTCTGCCTGGACCTGATGGCGGAACTCGGGACGACTCTGGTGCGCGTTTAAAGTTTGAATGGGACGCGGGGAGAAATACTACCGTCGGGCTAAAACTTGAATACATGGAATATGAGGAAGAAGGGCAAACACCCGCTCAAATCGTCGGCGGTAACTTTCCTGGCGGTCCTTTTGCAGGTCAATCGATTCCGGAAAGTTTCTGGCAGCAGTTCGCTCCACAGCTCACCTACAAAAAGGATTGGACCTCGCACATCAACTGTGCCTATGAGCAAAATGGTGAGACCTTCTGTCCCAGCAGGGATCAGTACTCTCAAAATGTTACATTAAACGTTGATCATGAAATCGAAGGCTTGGGCACGATTACATCCGTCTCGGCGTTTCAACAGTACGAATATAACCATCAATTCGTCGCCGTTGATATGGGAGTCGTTGGTGGGTCCCTGCGGGCGACTCGCGATGAGGAGTTCGAGGGCTTCAGCCAGGAAGTCCGGCTGACCTCTGAAGAGTTTGAAAAATACGACTATATCGCTGGTTTCTACTTCGAAGACAGCTCGCTGGAGCGGTTGCAACCTTCTGACTTTAATATCCCGGAGTTTGTTGGCGGAGGACCCTTGTTCAGTGAACGGGAAGACTGGATTCAGGATACCAAAACCCTGGCGCTTTTCGGTCAGTTACGCTACCACATTAATGACCAGTGGTCTGCTATTGCAGGTGGTCGCTGGTCACAAGAGGACAAGGATTTTGTCTTTGAAATTGCTCACGTGGAGTTTCAGGAGGACCCGTTAACCGAAGTGGATCACAGATACGATGAGTCCCGTTCGGAAAAGAAATTCACGCCGTCCTTCACCTTGCGCTACGAACCGAATGAAGAGCTAATGTTTTTCGCCAGCTACGCACAGGGCCATAAAACCGGTGGTTATAGCGACCGTATTCAGGACGATATCGAGTTTGATGCCGAAACCAATACCACCCTGGAATTTGGTATGAAAGGTATCTGGCTTGACGGTAATCTGGAAACCAACCTTGCGATATTCCACATGGCTATCGAAGATCTTCAGGTGGCGAGGACGCTGCCGGGTGAAACAACCCAGTTTGAGGTGAAGAATGCCGCAGAAGCCACCAGTCAAGGGGTCGAATTTGATGCCCGCTGGGCTTTGAATGAAAACTGGATCCTGGGTGGTAATTTCGCCTATACGGATGCGACCTACGACGATTTTCCCGGAGCGGCGGAGTCTTGTCCCGAGGTAGGAGGCAACCTGGAAGCCGGGCTCTGTAACTACGAGGGAGTGCCACTTATTTACGCTCCTGAGTACAAAGCTGCTGTCTATGTTCAATACGATGCAGAGGATATTGTCGGTGAATGGGATTTGAGTTCTCGTGTCGATGCCAATTATTCTGATGACTATTATGTCGAGATTAACTACGACGAGCGTTTACATCAGGACTCCTACACCACCTGGGGTGCCAGCGTTCGATTGACTTCGCCCGACGAGAAATTCGCCATTGGACTGGTTGGCAAAAACCTCACCGAAGAGTATGTGATGGCTTGGGGATTAACGGGTGGATTTACCCAATATATTGCGCCCAATGCACCGCGCGAAGTAATGCTGCAATTTAGCTACAACTACTGAGCCAGGATTGGGGCATTGAACCGGATGACACTTACATAACGATAACTCAAAGCTTGAACTCACTGTAGCAGCCCGCTCCGAGGGCGACCGGTCGCGGTACCCGATAAAGCGAGGCAGGCTCTCAGAGCCTGCTGCTACGGTGAGCATTTAGCCTTGATAATTACTATACATGCGGGCTGCTACGGAGAATTACTGCGATGAACAATATACCCGAGTCTGATTGGGACAAACCGATTGAAACTCAACTCTATATTGATGGTGACATACGACTGGCTTCGACCAACGAAGTTTACGCCGTCCATAATCCGGCAAGACCCGAAGAATTGGTAGGGCATGCGGCCAGTGCAACGATCGATGACGTCGATCTGGCAGTTGCGGCGGCTCACAAAGCCTTTCCGGATTGGGCGGCACTTAGCTACGCTGAACGGGCTGACTATTTAAACAGAATTGCTGACCATCTGGTGTCCGATGAGGACGACGTCAAATATCGTTCCCGACTCTTTTGTCGTGAGCATGGAAAAATCCTTAAGGAAACCTTGCTCGAAATGGAGAGGCTGGGGGACCGATTCCGGCTGTCGGCTTCCTACGCGGAACGATTGGCCGCTGATGAAATTATACCCGGTCCTCCTTTTGATACTATCGTAACTCGACAGCCTCGTGGTGTGGCTGCCTTGATCGTTCCCTGGAACTGGCCGCTATCGATTCTAGGGGCAAAGCTGCCACAGGCCCTGATGGCGGGAAACACGGTTGTGGTCAAGCCTGCGGAAAATTCCACACTCGCTCCTACTTTGACTCTACTAAAGATAGCCAGCCTGTTGCCGCCAGGGGTGGTAAACGTAATTACCGGGTCATCAGAAAAAATCGGGGACTCACTGACCACGCACCCGTTGGTTCGATTTATCAACTTCACCGGCTCGGTGAGGGTGGGTAAACATGTTATGAGTATGGCATCGAAGAACCTGACCCCGGTGACGTTGGAGCTCGGTGGTAACGACGCCGCACTGGTTTTGGAAGATGCCGAACTGGACGAAGCGGCTTTTATGCGAATGTACAAGGGCACGTTTATGTCATCCGGCCAAATCTGCATGGCGCTTAAACGTCTCTATGTCCATCGTTCCCGCTACGACGAGGTGATCGAACAACTGACCGCCTTGTGTGAGAGCATGGTGGTCGGGGACGGCTTACTTGGTGCGACTGATATGGGGCCGGTAAACAACAGCAGACAGCTGCAAGTGGTTACCGATATGATTGCCGAGGCGCGGGCTGCGGGAGCGGAAGTAAAAGAGTGTGGACAGGTTCCCGATCAAGCGCTTTATGCCGGCGGATACTTTCAGAAGCCCACGCTGGTCTATAATCCGGATAAAAGGTTGCGAGTCGTGTGTGAAGAGCAGTTTGGGCCGCTGCTTCCCATTATGCCGTTTGATACCGAAGGAGAAGCCGTAGCCTACGCCAACGATTCCAATTTCGGGCTTTGTTCATCGGTGTGGACGCAAGACCGTGAACGTGCGGTGAAACTCGCGCGCCAGATCGAAGCTGGCTACACCTATATTAATGCCCACGGACCCACGGCACAGGACAGCCGTGCACCCTTCGGCGGATTCAGGGATTCAGGCATCGGTCGAAACCTGGGCTATGATGGAATTATACAGTTTCAGGAGCAGCACTCGATTTCGGCCCCTGCGCACTGGTTATTGTGAAGAGGTAACGCATGAGTTTAGAGGGTAAGAATATCATCGTCACAGGAGCGGCATCTGGAATTGGTGCTGAGACAGCCCGGCAGCTTAAACGCCTGGGGGCCAAGGTCATTGGTATGGACCGAAATGAGGTATCCGAGAACGTTGATCAATTTGTCGCGGTGGATCTATCCGATCCGTTAAGTATTGGCGATGCGGTTGCCGCACTGCCCGAAGGTATCGACGCACTGTGCAACATTGCCGGTGTGCCGCCCACGGCGGGTGTGGTGCCCGTTATGAAAGTGAATGTACTTGGACTGCAAGCGCTTACCGGGGCAGTACTGGATAAAATGAATAATGGTGGATCCATTGTCAATGTAACTTCCTTGGCTGGGGCGGGCTGGCCGGCCGCCACCGAGCAAATATTGAAGTTCCAGGAAGCCGCTGATTTTGACAACGTAGAATCCATTTGTGATCAACTGGGTGTAGACGACCAGCGAAGCTACTTTTTCTCCAAAGAAGTCGTTATCGCCTGGACCATGCAAAACTGTTGGACTTGGCGAGACCGCGGAATCCGCATGAACTGCGTCAGCCCGGGGGCGGTGGAGACACCCATACACGCCGATTTTCTCAAGTCCCTGGGCGAAAAGGCAGAGAAGAACCGGAGATTGATGGACAGAAACGCGACGCCAAAGGACATTGCCCCTGTCATTGCATTCCTTTGCTCTGATTCCAGTGGATGGATACGCGGCACCAACATCCCCTGCGATGGTGGCATGCTCTCGCACGTGCAATGCGAGATGCATGGTCTGATCTAGTTACGACACCAGGCCACACTTTAATCCGTGAGAATCGTCATTCCATAGTTGGTGTTGGAGGCGGCACAGTGGGTGAAGCGGTAAACCTCGTCCACCTTGTCGCCAAGCGCACCGCGCATAACCAGCCACATAACCGCCTCAATGCCTTCTGAGCCGCTTTCACGCAGCCACTCCGTGTGGGTAATCTCGGCCACCGCCTGGGGGTCGGTGGCAAGATCATTGAGGAACTTCTCGTCGTACTCGGCGTTGATCAATCCGGCCCTGGGGCCCTGCAACTGATGACTTAAACCGCCGGTACCGAAGATCGCCACTTTTAAATCCTGATCATAGGCCTCGACGGCCTTGCGCAAAGCTTTTCCCAGTGCCAGGCAGCGTGTGCCCTTCGGCTGTGGATACTGCACGACATTCACCGCCAGTGGAATGACTTTGCAGGGCCAGGCCTCCGGTTGGTCGTACATAATGGAGAGCGGCACCGTGAGCCCGTGGTCCACCGTCATATCGTTAACAATGGTGATATCAAACTCATCCATAATCAATGATTCGCATAAATGCCAGGCCAAACGCGGATCACCGACAACATCGGGGATAGGGCGAGGGCCGTAACCTTCGTCAGACGACTTGAACGACTCACAAGTGCCGATAGAGAAAGTAGAGATTGAACTCAGATCAAACGCATGGGCGTGATCGTTGTAAACGATGATACAGACATCCGGTTTTACTTCGTCGATCCAGGCTCTCGCGGGCTCGAACTTTTGAAACAACGGCGCCCAATAGTCGTTACCGGTCTTGCCATTGTCCACGGCAGCACCAATGGCCGGTACATGGGAAGTGCCCACACCTGCAATGATCTTCGCCATAATCGTTTCTCCTGTTATCGATTCTTGTCTGATTTACTGCGATTGCCTTTCATGGGACGTCCGCCGGCCAGCATCATGTCCCGGAACTCCTGCTCGGTCATGCCCTCATCGGACATGGCAGCTCCTGCTGCCTGCATGGAGACCCTGTCAAATGCGGCTATTTTCCAGGTGTAGTAGATGTTGCCGCCAAGCTCTAGCAGGCGGTTGAACCGGCGTTGCAATACCGCCTCGCGCTGTTCCCCCGTCATAGGGAAGCGATTCAAATAGGCAGCCGGACTCTGGCGGAACACCTCCCTATTCTCTTTTATATCCAATGACTTACAGAACATATTCAGATGATAGCCCTGGTGATTGCGCTGCCCGTCAAATACGAATGTGCCCGGGATATCATCAAATTCACGGGGCTCTCTTATGGTGCTCATGGCGTTTGCTCCTGTCAGCTTGTATTGAAAATTTTAGAGCTAGAGGCCTTAGTGCAGAATGGACAGGTCTCGTCGATAAATTGTACTATTCAGACACTGAGGAGGCCGCCATGAAGCACATTCCACACTATCAGCTCTACGGGGACGAGGGCGACGGCAGTGAGTTGAACTTTGTACACTGTGAGCCGATGTTCAACCGGATTGAACAGCAGAACTGGGAAATCAGTCCTCACCGGCACGACAATCTGCATCAGGTATTTTGGCTTCGTGCAGGACAAGTGGAGGCGCAACTCGAGACAGAGAATATCCTGTTGTGCTCACCCAGTGTTACGCTGGTACCGGCCGGCAAGGTTCACGGCTTTGCTTATGAACCCTCGGCAGCCGGCTCGATCGTTACGGTTTCCGCGGCTATGATGCAGCGGGTGATTTCGTTAAGCCCTCGTTGGCCCACCAAGCTGCTTGATCAAGTGCACTATCTGGAGTTAAAGGAAGAATCCGCCGACATCGTTCAATATCTTCAACGTGTTGAAGAGGAGTCACGTAACAAACGCGTTGGCCGTGTTGCTGCAGTGACAGCGTGGATTTGCCTGTTCTTTGTGGAGCTGGGGCGACTTCGTCAACTTCGACCCGAACAAGTACCGGAGGGGAAGGAGTATCTGCATCTGTTTGAACAGTTTCGGCTGCGTGTTAATGAAAGCCTGACACAACACCTTCCGGTGAGCGAATACTGCAGTCGGTTGGGGGTAGGAGAACGCCGCCTGTACCGTGCCTGTCGTACCATTGCAGACGTAAGCCCCTCGCGCTATATACAAGATGCGCTTATACAGGAAGCGAAGCGGTTACTGATTTATACCATGATGCCCGCGACGATGGTTTGTTATGAGCTGGGTTTTACCGATCCGGCATATTTTTCCCGATTCTTTAAAAAACATACCGGGCTGTCACCGGGGGAATTTGCGAAGCGTCACAGAGAGGGCAACACCCCTGTCAAAGATTAATTGTCAAATAAACCAATAGCGCTTACTTAAGCCACATTGGCACTATTCCCTGTAGCAGCCTCGCTCCGAGGGCGACTGGTTTTGGCACCTCGCACCGGTCGCGCTCAGAGCGCGCTGCTACAGTGAGCGTGGAGCTATTGAAAATTACCATAGAATCTCTGAGGGCGACCGGTCACTATGAACTTCACTTGGGTATTCATGAGTTTTTCTCCACAAGCATTGCCACACCGGCATCGCGGTTTAAGATGATGGTTTCCATGTAAGAAGTTATTACATAGCGAGGCAATATGCTCCCCCGAATTTCAATCTCCCTTAGCACTGCAGACGGTCGATCAATCAATGCCTACCTGGTGGAACCAAAAACAAAGCCCAAAGGCGGCGTGGTTATTCTGCAGGAAATATTCGGGGTAACGGATCATATGAAGTCACTGGCTGGGCACTTTGCCGAGCAGGGTTATCGCGCGGTCGTTCCGGCATTATTCGATCAGGTTTCTCCGAATGCTGTCGTATCCTACCAGGACGCAGAGCAAGGTCGGGCCCTGGCCGAAAAGTGTGATCCGGAAAAAGTGCTTATGGACATACAGGCGGCTGCGGATCGGGCCAAAGTGGGCGACCGGGTTTCTGTAGTGGGATACTGTTGGGGAGGCACCTACGCTTATCTGAGTGCCTGCGAACTGGATATTACTTCCGCTGTGGCGTACTACGGCACTCGCATTGTTGAGCAACTGGATAAAAACGCCAGCAGCCCGGTCTTATTTCACTTTGGCGGCAAGGATCCCATCATCAAACCTGAACATGTGGCGGAGATTCAGGCTGCCAACCCCGATCAGCAGGTTCTTGTCTACCCGGAGGCGGGCCACGCATTCTCCAATGCCGACCGACCTAACTATCATCCGGAGTCAGCCGAATTGGCCTGGCAAAGAACTCTGGAGTTTTTGGCTCAGTAAAACACCTCAAATCGTCAACTTTCCTGTTGGTCGGGCCTTATTGAGTCTGCATCTTCTATCTGGCGTGTCAGCCATTGATCGATATCAGCTTGTTGTGGGATCTCCGCTGGGGGGATGACCAACAGCCGGGTCGTCAATATTCGGCGATCCCCATCCTCCACGCCCAGCAGTTCCTCCCTGGCTTCGGCAGAGGGACAAATCACCGCCACCACCTCGTAGTTTCTGCACAGTGCCCGCCACTCCACCGGATATCGAAGCTGGGCGCCATCAATTTCATTGCGATGATTCCAGGGTTCATCGTCAATAAAGAACGCGGTGAAGTAGCGCTGGCTATGTTGCTTGATGGCATTGTGGATCTGGTAACTGTCATACTCCACGCCGACGATGATTACGGCTTGCTTGGGCGGAGCGAAGCGTCTCCTAATGCGCTGGAACAGTGTCATTTTGGCATTGATCAAATGATAAAGGGATTTCTGTTGGATCTATACAACTAACCATTAGATCACGGCTGGGGCCACAGCAACATCTTGGCTGATGAAAGCTCATGCCTATTCAACAAAATCTCAAAGGAATTTAGCCATCTATGGACTACGGCGGTCATGCGAATTCAGTCTAATCCAGCCAAAGTGGGGTGGGCCGGGACTGACTATACTTGAGGCCCCGGGCTCTACATACAGCCCCGTGAGGTGTTGGCCACTCGGCAACACGGGCGACCAGCAGTCCTGTGAACTCTCTGGAGGTGTGATATGAATATTGAACAAACCCGCCGTGAAATCGAACAGAAATTGGGACAGGTGCCAGGCTGGATGGCGCAAATGCCGGATGGCGCTTTGGAAGGATTCTGGGCCAATGCACGCGATTTCTGGCTTGCTGACACTCAAATACCCGGTAAATACAAAGAACTCATCGGAATTGCTCTGGCCGGCGCCACCCGCTGTCGCTACTGTGCCCTGTTCCACACGGAAATTGCCAGGGTTTACGGCGCCACGGACGCCGAAATCGCCGAAGCCAGTGCCATGGCGGCCACTACTATGGCCGGCAGCACCTTTATTAATGCCCAGCAGATCGACTACGACGAATTCCGTCGCGAAACCATGGAGATCGTCCAATACGTCAAGAATCAGTCAATGGCGCAAACCCAGACCGACTCTACCCGCCCTGCGGCGCACTGATGCATTCGCCGCAACCGGACCCGTCACACCCTGCGGCAGAGTTGCTGCAGCAGGCGGGCCTGTTTTCGCTCAAAGATGGGCAGCCCACCCGTCGCTGGCACGGTGCACTGGCCCGTGCCGCCGGCGAGTTGGTGTCCCGGGGTGAGTCCGGAACGGATTTACGCTTGCCTATCGTTATGGCGTTGCACGAGGTGCTGGGTGATAGCGTGACTGAGAATCAGTTGGTCGACCTGGTCGAGTTTATGCTGCCGGTGGTGGAAGCGGGTACTGATCGCAGCGATACTGACCCTCATCACTGATAGTTTTTCAGGTTTGCACACTCTGGGGTAATGTCATCACCGGCGTTGTCAATCTGGGAACAAGACAGGCTGCCAATCGAGCGCATGCAAGCAACCGATGCCTCGAACAGCGAGTTCTTAACCAGTCCGGCGCTGAAACGATCTTTCATCTGCAGGCAGGTTTTATCCATCATCTGGGTAACCATAGTTTTGGCCTCTGGTGGTAGATCCTGTTGCTGTATTTTCAGCAGCGCGCAAGACTTCATTTTTTCACAGGCAATCTGGTACGCCTGTTGGAACTCCGCGTTCTTATCGGCCCAAGTGTACGAAACCGCTGTCATCAAAAGCCCTAGCACCAGCACCTTTTTCATTCTCGTTCTCCTTTCTAGCGTATGACCCGTCCCTTTTTGTGTAGGAGTCCAGGGATGGAATTCGAATCAGTATAAACCGCCAATGCAATATCAGAAACCCCTTTCAGCCTGGCACTACGGTGCATGTTTCTCTGCGATCAACGACTGACGGATTTCGTTTTTACCCAAACTAAGGTCTCTAGGCGAGGCGCGGCTGATAGTCGAAAGTCTCAGAGAGATAATAACCTGAGTTATCCCATACTCATCGACAAAGATCGATCTGCACATTATTGATGAAATAGCTTGTTGAACCTTTATTCCAGAACTTCTGTATTCCTGGTTTGGGTTTCAGGTTGTACTGGATGCAGTCAGCCTGTTCAATTCCGGCCTCCGGTACCATCACCCTTTTCTGCTAAATCTCGGCTTCTCGCAACTCCCCGTTTCACGCGGGTTTCAGCGTAATTTTGTCGTTTCAGAAAACACAGACAACCCCAAAATTCCCTATAATATCCGCGACTGGCGCGACAAATTCGCGACAAAAAAGCGACATTAGAGGGATTTTGAATTATGGCGACTGTACGGAAGCGGGGCGACAAGTGGCAGGTGCAAATCACTTTGAATGGCCACCGCAAAAGCAAGACTTTTCAGACTAAATCACAGGCCAGCGCCTGGGCCAGAGAGACCGAGCAGGACTTGTCATTACTCGGCGATAATGTGGACCTGCGGGCTACGTTCAATCAGCTACTCAATCGATATGCCAAAGAAATTTCGCCGACTAAAGGTGGGGCTGATTGGGAACAGGGTCGAATCGACAAGTTCCGGGAATTACCGATCGCTGAAAAACGATTGGTCGACCTCAAGCGAGAGGATTTCGAAGACTATATTGAGGACAGGCTCAAAACGGTTCAGTCCTCAACGGTGAATCGCGAACTGAATTTATTGCGCCACACGATGACGCAAGCTCGTCGTTGGAATCTAATGGAGCACAATCCGTTTCGAGATCTGAAGTGCCCCTCGAACCCACCGCATCGTGAGCGCTTGTTCGAACCAGAGGAAATCGAGGCATTGCTGATTCCGCTTAGCTATAGCGAGGATTGGGCGGTGACCATGCAGTGCCAACGTGTCGCGGTAGCGCTGTTGTTTGCGTTTGAAACGGCAATGCGTGCAGGGGAAATCTGCGCTATTCGAGCGGCAGATATCGATTTCAAGAAGCGGACCGTATTCCTGCCGAAAACCAAAAACGGCCATCCGCGAACCGTTCCATTGTCGACAGAGGCTGTTCGGTTGTTGAAGCGGTTGGAGCCATTCCCAACGGATGATCCGGTGTTCCGACTTTCTTCGGGTACACTCAGTACGCTCTTTCGTAAAGCCAGGGAACAGGCGGGCCTCGATGATCTGACGTTTCATGACTCACGCCATGAGGGGACGACTCGTTTGGCCCAGAAGTTGGAGGTAATGGATCTGGCTCGTGTTACAGGGCACAAAGACATTCGCCAGCTGATGACCTACTACAACAAGAAAGCGCATCACATTGCAGAATTGTTGGATTGAAGCAGTGAGTGGCGGGTTTCATTGATGGTGATGGAACCCGCCAGAACTATCGTTTCTTGACCCAGGCTATCACTTCGGATTTTAACCATTTGCAACCGCAGTTCAGTGGCATAGGAAAGCCAGGTTTCTTCGATATTCGATCGATGAACTGCCTGCGTTTCACCCTGAGGTACTCGGCGCAGTCATCAGCATTCCATATCACGTCTTTATCAAGCGGAGTTTTTCGAAGTTTCTGGAAGATCAGATCAGCCAGCTGATCGTAGTCAATTGGTCCCAGTTCCTTTCGCTTGCTTGAAGATGCTTCCAAATCGTTTAGTTGGTTCATTGTTAATTCCTCTCAGATTTTTTCACAATCGCTCGCGTATTAGCGGCTCGAAGAAGTGTAAGAAAACACTCGAAAATCGAAAGCGAAAATGTTGCCGATTAAGGTTCGGATATTTTTATCGAGAACGGTGGGAAAGGCAGTTTCTGTGTTTACAGTGAACCCTTTATATTGACGGACCCGAAAGGAGATCTGTCTACGTATAGCGATGAGGAAACTAATCACTCGGTTCGGGGGTAGTCTTCTAATTTAGTCAGTAGGGAAAGGATTGCGGTGAGGTAGGCACCCCACCGCAGGTTGTACATTGTCGGCTAGCTGTTGGCCTCGTTTTCTGAAGAGTCATCTGGATTCCGGGGGGCCTCTCCATGGGTAGATGATTGCAAGGTCTGGATTTCCTCCTGGGCCCAGGCTTCGTCCAGCATCTGCAAAAAACGCTCAGCTCTCATCAGGCGATCACCTCGTGTCGGGACGACCTGAAGGTTTACGACTCCTTCACCGATCGATATGGGAGTAATGGTGAAGTATTCGCCCAGGTGAACCGGTTGATATAAGCGGCATGGAAATATCGGCATCAGTAATTGCTCCTTGATTTGACTGTCGCATGAATGTCAATGGTCCGAGTTTTCTCGGCCAGGACTCATAGCGGCAGACATATTCCTTAGTAAGAAAACTCCTTGCATTGGCTGAGTGAAAATTGAGCAGGAAGGCGGGGGTGCACGACTGAAGTAAAGGAAAACGCCGATCAACGTGGTACGCCATGCCGCACTCCGGCGCCTGTGGCGGGAGTGGTTAGAAATACTCATCTTCAACAGTAACATTATTGAAGACAATAGGGGCCCTGACGTATGATGCATGCAGCCTCGTCGATAGATAGGATATCGGGGGGGTTAGCCATCTCTCGGTGTTGGTAGCACCGGGGGGTGGCGATTACATCAAGTTCACGTAGTCATGGTGTAGTCCTTTCCTTTCTGTAATTTCCGCGAGAGTTCCTGGAGCAGGGGACTCGCGGAAAGAATCACGGTTTCTACCGTGAATACATTTCACTTAGGGCAGGCTGTTTGGCGGCGTACCAACTATCGGAAGGTCCTTGCCACATTCGGCTTGTTACTACTGGCCTACCTGCCCCTGTCTGCTTTGCTGCGTACACCAGCGATTGATTTCGGCGCAATCAAAGCATCCTCTACCGTAATCGCTTTCTGTGTGAATTTCAATCGAAGTGAGGTATTTAGCGACGCCAATTGAAACGGGGCTCCAAGCCCAACACCAAAATAGCAATCAGTGTAGAAAAATTGGCCAAAGGATCCAGAAAAATGGACTGCAGCCCCTGGAGTAATTAATGCAAAGTGGATTGCTCGGCGAAGGATGCTTTTGCGGTGACAGTGTATCCACTGGCTCGGATCATGCCCGAACAAGGGTTTATGCTCTTACTTTGTACATTGGCTACCGGCTCAACCATCATCCGCCCCCGTCACTACAACCACAATGTGGTGTAGTGACGGGGGCGGCCAGCTCAGGAATTACGCGGCTTCCAGAACAGATTTCAAAGTGGAATTGGAGTTCTGTCTAACTATACTGGGCTCCATCACTAGGTAAACGACTCCAAACGCGGCCACAGCGATAATGTGGATGAGGGGTTTCGCCCTTGCCATCGTAACTGGCAAAAACGGAAAACCGCGCAGCTTGACCCGTAGATTAAATAGCGCAAGCAACTTTCGGGTTGTGGGTCATTTCAAAAAACTCGGCGGCCAATAGCGACTCGGAGTCCGTGTCATTCGATTCCAAGCAACGGGGTGGCCTGCCATCTAAGTTCACGCGGACACCACGTCGCGTATTCCAAAGACGCTAAGCGAACTCTCGCTTGGTCAACCGTGGTCTCATGACTGCGTCTTTCGATGATGCCGGTAATCCGGTGTCGTTCACTCAATCCAATCGTCGTTCGATGGTTCCATAATTCAGGCGCGAATCCCCGTGGTGAAGCGTTAAGGAGGTTCATAACCACTTGATTCGGATTTCCTCGAATCATGGACAGAACAGTGTCCAAAACTCACCGACACTGATCGTTCAGTGTCATGTCAATCAACTCGATAACCGTGCGGTTATCCCTAAAACGCAATACGGACGAATGGTGCCGTATTCTGGAGGTATCCATTCCACCATTACCGTTCGGGAGGTTTTCCGGACAACAGACGGTAACTCGTTTGAAATTCGCGGCTTGGAACTTCCCGTGTCGTATACATCCACTCAGTCGTCTTCGGATGGCTATAAAACTCAATGCGGACTGACTGTGTCAGACCAACGGTTCCGCATGTTTGAAGGAGGTGAACTTTTCACCCGTTGGTGGGGCTCTACGAGCCTTGAGAAACTGTCGCAGTGGGTTCCTCAACTGGGGAGAAGCTGCGTGCCTGCGGCTAGGCGTGTCAGATCGAGGGGCGTGGTGTCCCCAGGCATTTCCGCTTCAGCGGTACCATTTCGGAGCAGATCCGGGAGGTAGCCATAAACACTAACCGAAGAGACTACACTATGCGCGATCTGGAATACCAACTCAAACAACTGTGCCTTCATAATCGCGATGGTGGTCATGGCACCCAAGCCAACCGGGCTAAGATCCTAAGACTGGTGGTAATTGGGTATCGGCTTATTGGCATACGAACATGGAATACGAAATATCCAGAGGTCTTGATAAAGTGCTGGTTGTCGGACGAACTGTCTTCGGGAACCATGATGAATTGTATGAACCACCTGCGATGGTATGACTGACAAGGTAAATCGAGTGCACCATCAAACGACTACTACGGTATTCCTGACCGGCGATTGGTGAGCTGGAATTCGAAGACTCTTAAGCAGGCTGGCGTGTTCTCACAAAATAATCGCCGATCCCTATTTGAGAATTAGCCTCGAGCTACAATAGACCTTTGGTCTGCAATCGGGAGGGGAACATCAAATTTGGTCCTACTACCTTGATCAAGGTCACCATATCGGTCTAAAACCAACCCGGATTAAGGGGATGAAGAAAGATGGATGTCTTTCTTTCACAAATCGCTACTGGAGGCCAGAAAATGGGAGAATATTTGGGCTAATCCCTGGCATTAAGGTCTGAACAAATCATTTATGCAAATCACACTACTTGCTACTTAAGGAACGCCTAGTATAAACCTCACGCAAAAATGAATTTGAATAGCTTCAGCTCTATTACTATCCTCTAGGTTGCCCCCCCATTCGGGGGGTGGCAGCCCCCCCGTTGCACTTTTTAATGAATGCTATAGTCTCGGGCAGCGTTAAAGGAGCACAGGTAACGATGAGTAAGGCCTCCAAGGAGCCGATTTTGCGGCGATCTTCCTTTATTCTGAAGTCCAAAATAACCCCGCCTGTTGAGCAACAGGGTATGGAGCTGCGCTCCAGGCTGTTGCCGGATCCCGCTGAAATTCCAGAATTGGCCCTTATGTTGATTCAGGCGCCAGCCGGCTACGGCAAAACCACGCTCTTAAAGCAATTGACACGACACTTTCAGCATGCCGGTTTGCAGGCAGCCTGGCTGACACTCTGCCACACTGAAAACGATCCCATCAGGGCCATCGAACATATTTCAGCGGCATTTGGTATTCTGGATCCGGCAATTGATCAGGAAATGGCGGTCTATTTTTCGGCGACACCGCCTTACCCTGTCGAGGACATAATTTCAGCCTTGATACACAGTTTGGAACGGTTTGAGTCGGGCGCAACTCTTATTCTGGACGACTATCACGAAATCAGCAGTCCGGATGTACACAATGCCGTATTTTTCCTGTTGAGTAATCTTCCAAAGAGCATATGCAGCATTGTTGCCTCCAGAACTCGACCACCGTTTGCATTTAATCGTCTGGAAGAAAAGGGCAAAGTGGTAACTCTTGATCGAAATGCTCTGCGTTTTACTGCTGAAGAAACAGCACAATATTTGAAAAACGCGGGAAATCTGGAGCTGGCCTCTGAAAATTTGACCGAATTCTCAGCGCACACCGAAGGATGGATCACGGCCATCAAGTTGGCGGTGATGTCCCTTGACGTGGGTGGCTCGGAGCATCAGGTGCAGAAGTTGATCACCGGCAGTCACTATGCTCTGGTTGACTACCTGACGGAGGCGGTACTTAATAAACACGGCGCTGAAACCAGGCGTTTCCTGTTGCAAACCGCACCCTTGGGACGCCTTACGGTAGATCTGTGTAATGCCGTCACCCAACAGGATAATGCCTCTGAACAGATTGGCAAGCTGGCAAGGGAAAACCTGTTTCTCAACCCTCTGGATGCAGAGGGCAAATGGTATCGATACCATTCCCTGTTTTCAGAATTTCTAGGGGGGTTGCTGTCTCAGGAGGCGTCTCTGGATCGTGCGGAGATCCACAAGCGCGCCAGCAGATGGTACCTGGATAATGGCATGCTGGAGGAAGCAGTGGATCATGGCATTGCCAGTGGTGATATCCAGTATGTGACCACGGTCATTAACGCTTCGGTAGTGGAAGTGATACGCGCTGGCCAGGTCAGTCGTCTGCTGGGATGGTTGACGTTATTGCCCGAGAAAATCATATCCCGTTCTCCGCAGCTTCTGACGCATCTGATCTGGTGCCAGCTACTGACACATCAAATACAGGCTGCCAAGAAATCGACAAAGATTGCCGAACGGCTCTATCGTGAACAATTCGACCTTCTGGAAGAGGAAGACCGACGGCGGATCCCCGAATACTTGGCTGAGCTGGGTGTCATCGATCAGTTCACCAAACGTATTTCCAATGACCAGTGGGATGACCCTAAGCCGCTACTGGCACTGAAGGATTCCCTGGACCCAGACTGGGTATTTATTCGCGCCGTGACCGAGGTCGAATTGGGTTATATTTATCTTCACCAGGACAAGTTGGACAACGCTTACGCCGCTTTTCAGGATGGGCACGCCTATGGTCGGGCTGTGCCCAATGCTTTTGTGGTCAGTATGGCCACCCAAGTCATGGCATTTGTGCGCAGATTGCAGGGCCGTTTGACAGATGGCCAAAATCTATGCCGCCAGGGCATGAAGGATGCCATTGATGAATCACAGCAACCGCTTCCTGCGGCTGGGCGTTTCGACTTAACGCTCGCGCAACTCAGCTATGAAGCCAATGATCTGGATACGTGCCGGGACAGCCTGAGGAAATCGATAGAGCTGTATCCGCTCAGCAGTGATCCAGTTCTGTTGGCGGAAACAGAAATACTCAGTGCAAAATTAGTTGGTCTGGAACGTGGTCCCAAAGACGTTGTCGACAGGTTGTACGAAGCAGAGAGAAAGGTATCGAGCCGGGGCACACCAAGGTTATTGAACCAGATTCGAGCATACCAGGCCTGGTATTTGATAGAGGGCGAGGATCTTTCTTCGGCGGAAGCCATTTTGCGCCAATGTGAGATGCCTCTTGACAAGCCCCGTCCCGCCCCTGGATTTCATGCCAGCCCGGAGGCAGAGATTTTCTATCTGGCAATGTGTCGTTATTGGATAGCTGTTGGCAGCTACAAGCAGGCCGGCGCCTGGTTGCGTCATCTGCTCAGAAATGCGGAAAGCAGCAGTCGCCTGCCTTCCGTAGTCATGATCAGTGGGCTATTGGCTGTCATGCTGGCCAATCAGGAGCAGCCTGAAGCAGCGATTAGATTGATCAGGGATATTATGGTGATGGCGACTGAGGTCGGGCTGGCGCGCAGCGTTCTCGATCTGGGTAACGAATTTGTCAGACTGCTGGAAGGGTATTACCGCTTGCGTACGTCAAAGGACAGGGAGGAGCTTCAGGATCCGGTTATCAGCCACATTCATCACCTTCTTGCAATCTCGGAAGGGGAGATGAGCGCGATCAGTACCTCCCAGGCGCCGGTAACTGGTGGCTCTCCAGCATCTGCCGGGCAGCAAGAAACAGATTCCTTGACGCCAAGAGAAATCCAGGTTTTAGAACAAGTGGCCAAAGGATTGAAAAATCGCGAAGTGGCCGAGGAGCTATTGATCGCCGAGTCCAGCGTGCGCTGGCATATCAAAAATATCTATACCAAACTTGACGTTCACAACAGAACTGAAGCCAGTATTAAGGCTCGCGAGATGAAAATCCTGCGTTAGTGTCCAGATCGTAAATCTCGTAAACCTAACTTCGGTTTTAGGATCTCAGTCGGAAGTAAAATACCTTTCTTGAATGCGCTCGAACTCGTTTCGTGCATGCAGGCTTCTCATCACGCGTTTCAGATGCCCTGCAGTTTTCTGGTCGATGGTAGATTTGGATAATAATAGACCGCCGGACAGTTCCTGGTCGATATATAATGGGTTGTCGAATGTGTCTTTCGGCAAATTCAGAGCCTGGATCTTTGTGAACAGGCCTCTGATCAGACCGACCCCGGCGTCACAGCGCTTACGATAAACCAGCTTGATGATCTGGGTATAAGAGCCAATGTATAACCGACTTATGCGCTTCTCCGAGTCATAGGCCTCGCCATAAATACTGCCCAGATTTTGACAAACCACTTTACCGTACAAGTCTTCCATAGAACCAATGGGATTTCCTCTAAGGGTGATAAAGCCTGACCGTTGAGCCGGAGTGCTACCGGCAAGAACGGACACTTTCATAAACCGGTCATCAGCAAAGTGTATGGTTGCGTCTGCCCTTCCGGTGGACATGTCTGCCAGAATCCGCGATAGCGGAGCGAGTGTTATTTCTATAGGCAGTTCCGCATAGCTCATGATTGCTTTGCCCCAATCCACGATGATGCCTTTATCCTCCCCGTCAGCCCTGTAACCCCAGGGGTAGGAATCGACAGCGTAGAAACGTATAACCTTATTATCGGCCAAGGCGTACTCGTAGCAGCTAATCATGGTGACAAGATATAAGAAGAGGGGTCTCGCTAGGTTCACGGGGGGCATCCTGATCAAAGTCGTTCTGATTCTAGGGAGATCAATGGGCAACGCACCCCCAATTCTGGTAGGTCCAGGGGTGAGATCTCGGATACTGGGCGGTAACTCCATTTCCCCCTCAAATGGGGGGGGGAATAGAAGGCTGGACCACCGCTACAGTTGACCATAACAGTGACAACAACCAATGCGGATAAAGGAGACAACCTTTGACCAGCGCCACGAATTCTCAGCCACCGATTGATCCGGGCTCGGAGTGCAATCCCTCAACTTTACCTCTATCGGAGTCCCAATATTCCCTCAGGAAGATACTTGGCATCTGGGCGGTCGTATCGCTGCCGATGCCAATATTGGCGTTTGTTGTTGCCCCGGTGATATCTCCGGACACCAATCTGAATCCCGCTATCGTATTCTGGTTGCTTATGATTGCAGGAATGGCTTGGCAGTTCGTCGTTGCGCTATGGGTTATGTACGATGAATTGGGAACACTGAGTTGGTCTTCTATCAAAAAGCGCACCTGGCTGAATATGCCCCGTGATCCTCTTACAGGTGACGCAAATGCAAAACTGTTTTGGTGGTTGGTTCCTGCCATTGCGTTTAATGGCCTGGTTATGCTTACCCTCAGCGGCCCGTTGATATCACTGGTTGACAACCTGTTTCCCTTTATCCCGGAACCGACCAGTATCGAAGAATTGAAATCGACAGAATTTGTCGGGGCCTGGTGGTTGATACCCTTAGTGCTGGTCTCACACGCGTTCAACTATTTCTTGGGTGAAGAATTTTTGTTCCGGGGAGTGTTGTTACCGAAACTACAAGGCGTTTTTGGAAAGTGGGACTGGGTTGCCGGTGCCGTATTGTTTGCTTCTTACCACCTCCACAAGCCTTTGAGTATACTGTTAAATACAGTGGTCAGTCTCGCAGGTTTCTGGACTTCCCGCCGCTTTCGTTGCAGTTGGTTCGGTATTATCGTGCACGCCATAGAGGGACTAATGGTGCTTGCGCTCGTCTTTGCGGTCGTAACTGGTGCGGCCTTTTGAAGATTTTATTGAGCAGTCTTAGCCCAGCCGGATGCCACCATTTTTTGGAGTAGATGCTATGCAGCGTAGTTTTTTGAGGGGTGCCCACATGTCCATTTTTTCCGATACGACCCTGCTTGTTTCTATGTTGCTGGCAGTCGTTCTGATCAGCGGTTGCTCCAGTATAGGAAGCAACGAGAACAAAATCAGTTTTCCTTCAGAAACATCCTTGCTTTTACAAAAGCAATTGGACACTGCGTCCGTTGATCAGTCTGCCATATACCCCGGTTCAATTCTTCGAATACAAACGTTGGCAGGCATATGGGAGGGGACCACTGGCGTGGCCAACGTGGTCAACAGAGATGCGGTAGTCCCCGCCGCCAAGTTTCGTGCGGGTAGCATACTAAAGCCGTTTATCGCAACGGTTGTCTTGCAGTTAATGGAAGAAAAGAAGCTGTCCCTGGATGATCGACTGACAGATTTTCTGCCCCATAGCACCACACGTAAGTTCAACGACAGCGCCAGTATTACCCTCAAAATGTTGCTTAACCATACCAGCGGCATTGGCGACTGGACGGGGAGTAACAGTGAAGAAGAGAAGGAACTCTATGAAGCCATTTTCCGGGACAACCAGCAGATCAGACCCTGGCCGGTAGAAGAGTTACTTGAGATGGCCGCTTCTCAGGGACAGTATTTTGATGCGGGAAGTCAATGGCAGTACAATAATACGGGGTATAATCTTCTGGGTTTAGTTATTGAAAAGGTGACGGGACAATCCTGGCGAGATAACATTCGTCAGCGTGTTCTGGCACCTCTGGATCTGAAGAATACCTTTCTACCAGAGTCTGGCCATCTGACCATGAGTCAACCATTTATCAGTGGTTACAGTGACTTCAGTGGTGAATTTACCGATACCACTGAGGTGGATCCTTCGCTGGCCGGCGCAGCGGGAGGACATGCACTCGTAACCAATACCGAAGATCTGTCAATTTTTATCAGGGCGCTTCTGGACGGAGTCTTATTCAGAAATCAGGAGACCCTGTCAAAGATGCTGAGTTTCGTCGATATGGGAGAAGCGGGATCAGCCTACGGCCTGGGTATACAGACCTTTCCTCTGCCCAATGGCGGTTATGCCATTGGGCATGGGGGTATGACTGCGGGTTATAGATCCGTCGTCTTTCATCTGCCAAAAGAAGACATCACTGTGGCCTCCGTTCTTTCGGCGCATCAGGGGGCGGGATTTGACTTCTTGTTACCCACACTGAAAATCGTCAAAGAGCACCTCAAGACAGTTTCAAAAAAATATGATTGATCCCTGAGTCAATAGGGTGTTCGTCTGGGAATCAGGATAAAAGTTATGAAAAACCACTTGAGAATAGTTGTGCTACCGTTGATGATCCTCGCAATCTATGGGTGCAAGTTCAACACGGACATAGCGGTTCAGAGTGCACCGAAAGCCGATGCCGATCGCCTCAAAGCTCATGTAGAATTTCTTGCCGATGACGTCCTGGAAGGCCGTGGCACAGGCAGTAAAGGTTACAAGATCGCTGCCAACTACGTGGCCGCAGAGTTTGCTAAACTCAAAGTCAAGCCTGCCGGGGATGGTGGCAGTTACTTTCAAAGTGTTCCAATGCGCCGGGCGTTGGTGGACCGGTCTTCGGTGAGGCTGACTATTGCAGATGGCCACAACGAAACGGAGTTGAAGTTTCCTGGGGAATTTGTTCCCATTGCCAGCGCCAGTCACAAGAATATCGATATTTCCGCCCCTCTGGTGTTTGCGGGTTACGGTATTGAGTCGGACCTATTGAATCATCATGATTATAGAGACCTGGATGCCAAGGGAAAAATAGTGGTGATTTTGTCGGGGCAACCGCGGTGGTTTCCGAGTGAGGAGGGGGCACATTTTGGGAACCATCGAGAGCGCTATCTCAATGCTGTCAAGGCGGGGGCGGTGGGCCTGGTTACCGTACAAACGCCGGATATGGAGAAACGTTCTCCTTATAGTAAGGCGTCAAATCAATATTTGAACATCCCCAGGTTTCGTTGGGTCAAAGATGACAACAGTCTCGCTGATGGCTGGCCCGAAATAATGGCTCAGGCACATATCGATACAGTCCCAGCCTCAAAACTGTTTGTGGGTGCAAAGATGTCTCTGGAAGATGTTTTTTCCAGTATTGAACAAGGCAAACAGGTTGCCGGTTTTGATCTCGCTGTGAGCATGTCTCTGAAAAGCAGCAATACAATCAGTTCAATATCCAGTTCAAATGTTCTGGGGGTTATTGAAGGCAGTGATCCTGAGCTTAAGAATGAGTATGTGGTCTATAATGCTCATCTGGATCATCTCGGGCAGACTGAAGTGAGTGGCGCTGGTGAGATATACAATGGCGCATTGGATAACGCCTCAGGGGTAGCGGTAATGTTGGAGGTGGCCAGAATATTCTCTGAAAGCCGTATTCCGCCCAAGCGCTCCATTCTATTCGCGGCGGTAACTGGGGAAGAGGCTGGGCTTCTGGGGGCGGACTATTTCGTAAACAATCCAACGGTGCCATCGGGATCGATGGTAGCCACCATCAACCTGGACATGCCATTTCTGTTTTATCCCTTAAAGAGTGTTATCGCTTTTGGCAGTGAGCATTCCTCATTGGGGGGAATCGCCGAACAGGTTCTGGCGAAACTGAACATGCAGCTGGAGCCGGATCCCTGGCCAGAAAGAGCCCTCTTTGTACGCAGTGACCATTACGAGTATGTGCGCAAGGGGATCCCTTCGGTGTTCTTGACAACAGGGACTCAATCCAGCGATCCAGACGTCAACGCCATGGATCTGATTCTTGATTTTGCCATGAACCACTACCATCGACCCACCGATAATCTGGAACTGTCCTTTGACTGGCAAGCGGCAAGAACGTTTTCGGAGCTGAGTCTACTGATCGGCGAAGAAGTCGCAAACCGGCCGCAGAGGCCTTACTGGCATGAAGGCAGTTTCTTCGGTGATAATTTTTCTGGTGGTCATTCAAACCAAAATTGGAATTGACTGACGAATGGAAGGCATTTACTGAATTGGTGACGTGCATACTCCCCGTTTAGGGGGGGAGCTCGGATGCAGCAGAGTTTAGAGTATTTCCATAGCCCCGAAACCAATGGCGAGCCCAAATGTGCAAGTGTCTGGGGGGCTATTCACTTCAAAAAGTTGTTGTGGTGCCCGGTATTGGTAATCATTGGGCCCGGCGGCTATGTCCGATAGTTACTGAGTATCTGGAGCTTGTATTATGTCAGCTAGTCCTTTGATCCAAACCCCGATCAGCGAAATGTTCGATTTGAGGTATCCCATTATTTGTGGCGCTATGATGTGGCTGGGTACCCCAAGGCTGTGTGAAGTTGTCGCTGATGCCGGTGGTATGGGTACGCTTACTGCAGCGATCTATAAAACGGAAGAAGAGTTCAGAGACGCAGTCGTTGAGACCAAAAAGCGCCTCAATGGCCGATCCTTTATGGTTGGCGTGACCATCCTGCCATCAATTGCCGTATCTGATGAACATCACAAAATGTATCTCCGAGTCTGTGCGGAGGAGAAAGTGCCGGGTATTGAAGTCTCAGGCGCACCTATTGATCGTGCCTGTGGTATGGATTACCTGGATGCCTTGAAAGAGGCCGGGGTTCGACTGTTCCATAAAGTTGGCTCTTTGCGCCATGCAAAACATGCCCAAAAAGTAGGCTACGACGGCGTTTATTGTGCCGGTATCGAAGAGGGGGGGCATCCGCTGAACGATGATGTCTCAACCATGGTGTTGACGCCGAAGTTCGCCGACGAACTCTCTATTCCGGTTGTGACTACTGGCGGCATCGCCGACGGCCGCAGCATGGCGGCGGCACTGGCGCTGGGTGCCTCCGGCGTGATGATGGCCACACGTTTTATGGCAACCACCGATTGCTGTGAAATTCACGACAATATTCGTAACGAATTGGTCAAGCGTCAGGAGTACGAAACTGAATTGATCGCCAAGAACCTTGGGTTGCAATGCCGTGCCTTGAGTAACGGCGTTGTGAAGGAAATCAATAAGGTGGAAGCCGCGAACGGAGGCCTTGATGAGATGATGCCTCTAATGACCGGTCAACGTGCTAAAAAGGGCTGGATCGTTGGCGATGTGGACCTCGGTGTGTACACTGTCGGACAGACTATCGGGCGGATCAACGATATTCCGACTACCGCAGAGCTGTTGGAGCGGATGGCGAAGGAAGCACTGGACGCCAGTATGGCAGTACAAGGGCTCTATTCTTAAGTTTGTACCCCCACCGGGTGGCCATCCCTGGCCACCTTCAAGTCCCTTCAGAAGAACTTCCTGAATGAGCACTATTACTCTTGAAAACTATGACAGCAGTATGGCCGATCAGCACGCGGTTTCCAGATATCTCATCGCGTCCTTCAGGCCGGTATTGCCACCCGTCAGAAGACACACTACATTTGAGCCGTCAGCAATGGGCAGTTTATCGTTGAGCAATGCCGCCAAAGTCACCGCGCCCGACGGTTCAGACAGCAGCTTGGTATGGCTCCAGACCAGGCGCATGGCCTCCATTACCTGATCATCGGTCACTGAGACAACGTCGTCTACATAGTGGAGTACGTGATCAAGAATCAGTTGGGTGACCACGGGGCTGCGCAGACCGTCGCATATGGTAGAGGGTATACTTGCCAGAGCCCCTGCTCTTTTATCCCGGTAGGCATTATAAAGGCAGGCGCTGTTCTCAGCGCCAACAACATATACCTTAACAGAGGGTTTGATGGACTTGCACGCCGTTGCCAGGCCGGCGGCTAGTACACCGGAACCACCAGGAATCACAATCACGTCTGCGTCGGGGAGGTCCTCCAGGATCTGTGCCCCCAGAGTTCCGTGGCCGGCAATAAAGTTCTCGTTTTCAAACAGGTTGGGGAAGTAGTAGTTCTTTTCCTTGGCGAGATCCGTGCAGGTCTTTAGAGCCTCATCAAAGGATCGAAACTTCATTTCCACGACCTCGCCGCCGTAGCTGCGTATCAGCTCCTGCTTTTCGGCCGAGGCACCCGGGGGGACAGAAATCAGTGACTGCTTTCCCATCAGGCCCGCGATATAGGCGATACAAAGCCCCTGGTTGCCCGAAGAAACACCGAGAATTCCCTGGCAATGATCATCAACTTCATTTGCCAGGGTATTGAGAATACCAGGAACCTTAAACGAACCCGTTACCTGCAGGCACTCTGCCTTAAAGATTAGTTTCTTGTTGATCATCCTGCTTAATCTGTCAGCAGGGATCAGGGGGGTATGTCGAATACCGGCCTTTAACTTTCGATTCAGCGTCTCGACAGTTAAACGAGCCTTGTTGATATCGTCCAGGGTAACCATTGCGCTCACTCAATTAAATTAGTAACAGAATTGGAAAATTCGATGCCATTCTTACCTGGCATGGCTGATTTACATCATGAGATCGCCACCATTGATATCAACGGTGGCGCCGGTGATGTAGGAAGATTCCTCAGAGCAAAGGAATGCCACCAGATTGGCATGATCTTCGGGCTTGCCAAAGCGGCGCATGGGTATTTTCTTGGCCTCGGCTTCCAGTGCTTCCGGTGGGGCCCCGGCTACCAGCTCAAGCCCTCCTTCAGTGGCAAAGCTGCCAGGTGCGACGGCATTGACATTGACATTATAGGGGGCGGCTTCATTGGCGATGTGCCGGGTCAGCCCCAGTACCGCCGCCTTACAGGCGGTGTAGTGAGCGCCATTAAATGTGCTCATGCTGCGTCCTGCCGAGGATGAGACATTGACGATCTTGCCACTGCGTCTCTCTTTGAATATCGGCAGTACCGCTTTCATGCATTGGAATACTCCGGTAACGTTGACGTCAAACATCCCGCTCCACTCTTCCGCCGGGATGCTTTCTGCGGGGCTGGTGGTGCGCATAATCCCGGCATTGTTAACCAGAATGTCAACGGTACCGAAATAGTCGACCGTCGAGGCGACCAGGTCCTCAACATCATTGGCGTTGGAGATGTCGGCAGCATAGCTTAACGCTCGGCCGCCTTTGTCGATAATCTCGTCCACGGCGTTATCCGCGAGTTCACGACGAACATCACAGATAACAACAGCTGCCCCCTGTTGCGCCAGTAACAGGGCGGTGGCTTTACCGAGTCCACGCGCACCACCGGTGACAATGGCGACTTTGTCGGTGAATCGATAGTTGTTCATCATATTGACCTCATTGTTCCCTATTCCTGATAACGCCAAGTTCGAGCCCTATTTTCTCGAAGACAGAGAGCGCGAAGTCCAGATCTTCGCGACTGTGTGCGGCTGTGTTGATCAAGCGGATACGGGCCTTTCCTTTAGGAACGAGAGGGAAGGTCTGCGCGGCAGCGAAGATGCCCTCTTCAAGCATGCGTTTGGCAAATTGTCTGGCAAGATCCACCTCACCCAACAAGATTGGGGTGATAGGTGTCTGGGTGTTGCCCAACGAGAACCCCAAGTCTTGCATGCCGGTTCTGAAGTAGTCGGTATTGGCCCATAGCTTGTCCACCAATTCGGTCGAGCGCTCCAGGATGTCTAGCGCCGCCAGACATGCAGCCGTATCCGCGGGCGTGGTTCCGGTGGAGAAAGAATGGGCGCGGCCATGAGCATTGATGTAGTCGACAACCAGGCGTTTTCCGGCGATGACACCACCGATAACACCAAAGGCTTTTGAGAGGGTACCCACTTCAATGTCGATTTTTCCATGAAGCCCAAAATGATGGACAATTCCGCGTCCCTGCCCCAAAACTCCATCGCCGTGTGAGTCATCCACCATGGTCAACAGGTTGTATTGCTCAGCAATTTCGCAGATCTGGTCCAGTGGTGCAATGTCGCCGTCCATACTGAAAACGCCATCGGTGACGATCAGTCCGCGTTGGTAATGGGGGAGGTGGTCGGTAATTTTCGCTTGCAGATCATCCATGTCGCAGTGCTCGTATACCACCACTTTTGCTTTCGAAAGAATGGCCGCATCAATAATGCTGGCGTGGTTCAATCGGTCGGAGAAAATGACATCTTCATCACTCATTAACCCGGCGATAGCGGTCAGGTTTGCGACAACACCGGTCTGCACATACATGGCCGCTTCGGTCTCTTTAAACCGAGCCAGTCGTTGCTCCAATTCGATGTGCAGATCCAGAGTACCGGCGATATACCGGACTGCGCCGGCTCCGACACCCCATTGGTCCACCGCCTCTTTAGCGGCTGTTTTCAGTTCCGGGTGATTGACCAGGCCCAGGTAATTATTGGAAGCAAAGTTCAGCATGGATTTGCCTTCGACCGTAATTTGGGCTTCCGCACCCGAGTTCATTACCGGTATATCAAAATCGAGACCTATATCTTTCAATGTCTCGAGACTTTCTTTCATAAAGTCGAGTTTGTTACTCATGTTGTGACCTCTGTTATCTATTGATTCGACAGGAGCTTTCAGCCTTTCAAAGGGTCAGTGATCTCTCGAAGGACGCCGTCGGAAGAATCCCCAATACTTTCTTCAATGTGATCGTTGACACCATGGCTCATGTTTATTTCACGGGAATTCAGAAGATGCTTTCGGATTCCGTAGTAGGCGCATCCCGCCAAAAGAATGATGATCAGCATCTGGGCGGAAGAAGGACTACCCCGTACGCCTATAAGGACAAATATCGCGGATGAGAGGATCAGCCCGGTGCTGAAAAATGCTCTCCAGAAAGGCGATAATCGAAATTCGGATTTCTTCAATTGCTCCGGCATAACCCTCGGTAAGCGCAGCGTAGATACCCCGAGTAGAATCTGGGCCAGCATCAATGCCAATACAATCACAGTTGCGTATTGCGAGATCTTCGCACCGATCAAAACCGCGATAACGGACAACGCCGTCAACAGAACCACGCTGTTATAGGGGGTTCCGTGTTTTCTCGAGGTCCGGGATAATATGCTGGGGAATATTCGAACTCTTGAGAGCACATAAATGTCTCGCGAGTAGCCCAGCAAAAGACTGTTCATGGAAGTGGCTGCGGCGGCAAGAATAGTAAAAGTAACGACGGTTTGTGCCCAGGCCGGGAAGATAATTTCGGCAACGGTGGCCACCGGCGCGCTGTTGCCGGCAAGTTGCTGCCAGGGTACGTGACCAACGATTGCCAGGGATACCGCGGTGTAGCAGAGCCAGACAATTAAAAAACTGATCAATAGCGCCAGTGGAATGGTACGGTGGGGTTTTCTGATTTCACCGCCAATCTCAACCACCACCAGAAATCCGGCGTAGGAAAAAAAGGCTGGAACGGCAACCGAGAACACAGAGCCCATGCCGTTGGGGACAAATGGGGTAAGCAGGGTAGCGTCAATGGTAGCCACACCCGTTACGGAGAAGACAACTAAAATGGTCATAAACAGAATGACCATTATCGCCTGCGCACGTACGGTGGCTTGAGCCCCAAACAGGTTAATCAGGCCAAACAGGATAACCACAGTTACCGCGACCAGTGTTTTATTCACTTCAGGTATAATAAGACTGAGATATTCTGCAAATCCGTGCCCCAGAAGTGCCATCGCAGTGGACACACCTGCGATAATGAGCCATGTCATCAAAAATCCAAAAAAGGGCGACGTCATCTTGGTGGCGAAGACAAAGCTGGCCCCACTGATGGGCAGAACCGATCCAATTTGGGCAGCGATGACACAGGAAAAGGCTGCAACCACCGAAGCGATGGCATAGGCGATAACGACACCGGGACCGGCAATGGCAGCCAGTTCACCGGGGAGAAGGAAAACGGCGGCACCTATAACGAAGCCAACCAGTGTGACAATGGTTCCCCATAAGCCAATCGTGCGATCCATATAACCCTCAATCAGTAATGTTCACGGAATATAATCCCCGGGAGTCAGGTGGGTTCCCGATGTCCCTGTTCGACTCTGGCAATAGTAAGGTGCTCATAAAGACGATCGCCCCCACCAATGTGGGGGGGGCGAGTGATCTGGCGGTGTTATTGTTATGTATAACGCCCTGTCATCAGTTGCGATCTTAATCGCAGGAGTAATGCGGAAATGTTATTTGCTAAAGTAAGACGTGCAGCCGTCGCTGCGATTTGTGTACTCTTGGGGCATCTGGCTCAGGCCAACATTCAAGAGCACGCGGGCGCAGAACTTGACTCGAAAATCAAGCGGTTGATGGGTCAGTACAGCGTGCCGGGCTCTTCCGTCGCCCTGGTGCGCAAGGGTGAAGTGGTTTGGTCCAAGAGTTATGGCATGGCAGACACAGAAGGTGATGTGCCAGTCAACGGTGAGTCAGTATTCCAGGTCGCTTCCGTCTCCAAGTCGGTGACCGCCTGGGGAGTTATGAAACTGGTGGAACAGGGCAAGCTGGAACTGGACGTACCCGTCGAGAGCTATTTGACGCGCTGGCAGCTTCCCCCGTCGCCGTTTGACAACTCACAAGTTACGGTGCGGCGCTTGCTGAGTCACACGGCGGGCACCTCTGTGGGAGGCTACCTGGGAAAAGATCCCGCCCAGCCCCTACCGACATTGGAACAGAACCTGTCCGGTAAGGGTGTTCTCATGGGCGATGTGCGTGTCGTGCAGGAGCCGGGTAGCAGCTGGAGCTACTCCGGAGGTGGCTATACATTGCTGCAACTGTTGATCGAGGAGGTAACACGCCAATCGTTTTCGGACTTTATGCAGCGGGAAGTTCTAACCCCTCTCGGAATGAGAAAAAGCAGTTTTGCGCGGCCACCGATGCTACTGGAGAACCTGGCTACCGGCCATGATTGGTGGGGCAAACCTGTGCCCAATTACAAGTTCAGAGCCGAGGCAGCGGCGTCCATGCTTTCGACGACTGAAGACATGGCGCGATTTGTGGCCGCCAGCATGCCCGGACCCAACGGGGAGCCGATCGGACGTGGCGTACTGGCCAGAGAAACCGTTGAGCTGATGCTGAAAGCCGCACCCGCCACCGACACGGCCTTTGGAGGTCTTTTGCGCAACGGACTGGGTTATATGCTGGTGCCGGGGGAGACCACGATTGGTTTCCACGGGGGCGATAACCAAGGTTGGGAAGCCATCGTCTTGACTCTGCCAGATATGCAAGAAGGCATTGTGATATTGTCCAACAGCGATCGCGCGTCAACGTTCGGCTACCAGCTGGATTTACTAAGTGCCTGGAGTAGACAGATTGCCGGGGACCCCCTTCGCAGCCTTTACCAAAGTGGCGCAGGCATGCGCGATCTGCAATATAAGGTGGCGCTGGCTCTGGTGCTGGTTCTGATCATTTATATGGCCTGGGTGGCCGCTGGTTTGAGGGCCGGGCGCCGCCGCCTGGCTTTGGAGTTCACTCGACGTAGGGTGGTGCGCATAACCTTGTTGGCCTCGGCAATAGGGCTGTGGTGGATTTTTTGGTACTCGGGGCTCGGTAAGGTCATTGTTGAGCCTGACTTGCCGGAGCACTTTAGACCCGTGGTCGCTCTTTGGGTACCATGGCCGACGGCATTTATTTGGATTTCGTGGGCGCTGACGTTCTGGGGCTTCGGGTTGATCGCCAGTGGGTTTGCGCCGGCAGCCAAGCGCTCGTTTACCTCTCAAACAGAGGGTGAAACGGAATGATGCGAATCAGACTTGGTTGCTCGAATTTGATATTGCAGATGAATAAGGCCGCGTTACTCTCGTTACCTCTGATCGTACTGCAACTTGGTGCTTGCTCGGGAGTTAGTGTTAAAGCTGATGCTGAGGTACCGGGTCTCGATCCCTCATTAACTGCTCAATTACAGCGGATTTTGGATGCTGCAAGAACAGACGAGTCCTCCAGATATCCAGGAGTTATCTTCCGGCTTCAATCGCCCACCGGTAGCTGGAACGGGGTTTCGGGTGTGGCCAATATCGTTACCAACAGCGTGATTGACCCGGGGGCTAAATTTCGTTGTGGCAGTGTAATCAAACCCTTTATTGCCACTGTCATTCTACAGCTGGTTGAAGAGAATCTACTGTCCCTGAAGGATCGATTATCGGAGCTATTGGAGCCAGAGATAACGGCCTTTTTCGAGCACAGAGACAGTATTACTGTCAGAATGCTGCTTAACCACACCAGTGGTATCGGTGAGTGGACCGAGGAAATCGATGAAGAGATGCTGCGCGGTATCTTCAGCGGCAAGATATTCTCGGACAAAGAGCTGTTTGCCAAGGCGGCCAAAGCTGGCACTCGCTTCAAACCCGGGGAAAGCTATCGGTACAACAACACCGAATTCAATCTGCTGGGTTTGATTATTGAAAGCAAAACGGGAATCTCCTGGCGAGACAATATTCGCCAGCGAATTCTGAACCGGTTAGCGCTGCGGAATACTCTGCTGCCTGAACCGGGCAACAGGAAAATGCCGAACAATTTTATCAGTGGGTACATGTCTTTTAATGGACAGTTGCTGGATACCTCCGAGTTTGACCCATCGATGGCCGGCGCCGCTGGGGGACATGCGTTGGTATCGAATGCTGAGGACCTGTCGGTGTTTATTGAAGCGCTACTCGACGGTCTTTTTTTTAAACAGCCGACAACATTGGATACCATGTTGACATTTGTAGATACCGTCGAACCAGAAATACTTGGGCGAAATGCCTATGGTCTGGGAATTGGCCGTTACCTACTTCCCAATGGCAGCTACGCCTATGGCCATACAGGCGGCACTGCTGGCTATCAAAGTTTCGTGGTGCACTTTCCTAAGGAGGATATAACCGCAGCTTCCGTTATAAGCATTGAGCAGGGAACCGACAGTCTCTTTGCCTATCTGGTTCCCTCCTTCGACCTTTTGATGGAGAATCAGCAGATCCCGTGGAAAGCTGATTGACAGGTGAGTTGGAGTCGAAACCCTCCGACATCGCTCTCACCGCAGCATTTTAGAATATACTTAATTCAGTCATGATCGATACGGGCTTACCCCCCTTCGGGGGGGGGGCGTACATGGATCAAACCGCAATACTTTAGGGGCAGTTTAGGTTAAGTGGATGGTTATATGACCATCGATCTTTTGTGTACAAAACAATAACCGACTCTCTAGAGTGAGCAACTAACGATGAAAAACCCGAATACCTCCTATTCCAAACTTCATCAGCGCAGTGGGATCCTGGCTAAATCATTATTGGCCACCGCCATTGCTTTAACGGTAAACAGCGGTATCACCATTGCCGATGAAGAGGCTGATCTTTTCCTGGAAGAAATCGTAGTCACGGCCAGAAAGCGCACCGAATCGATGCAGGATGTACCTGTTGCGGTCACAGCGATTCCACAGAGTATCGTATCTGATGGCAACTTGGATGCGATGGAAGAATTCCTGGAAATGGTACCCAACGTAGCTCTGCCCCAGGATGGCTGGACCAGCTCGGATATTTCCATACGTGGCAGTGGCCGTTTGAGTGGCGATGAAGATCCCGGTGTTGGTATCAACCGCGATGGTGTTTATATTGGCGGCCTGTTGACCTCATTTTCCAATTTTTACGACGTCGAAAGCTTTGAAGTACTGCGTGGCCCGCAGGCAGGATTGTATGGGCGTAATGCGGTGGGTGGTGCGATAAACATCAGCTCGGCGCGCCCCAGTTTTGATGAGCATAACGGATATATTGAAGCACAACTGGGCAGCAAGGAGCGTCAGGAATATCGGGTTGCGTCCAACGTCACTCTGATTGACGATGTGCTAGCGGTACGCCTGAGTGGCCTGTATCTCGATCAGAATGAGGGCTTCGGGTACGTTGAAAATCAGGATCAATATCTGGACGCCGGCACCAATGAGTCGGCTCGTCTGAAAATTCTTTATACTCCGACGGATAATCTGGAATTCCTTACCACCATTGAAACCTTTTCTACAGAAGGTGGGCTCAGCGTAGCTGCACATGCGCCGCGTGCGGCCATGGGAAACCTCAACGGCGTGGGCCCTGTCGCTGGAACCGATGTCGATGATACTGACAATTTGCAGCGTAACTTCAGGCAGATCAATACTTCCGATCAGCTGCAGTTTATTCAGGAGATTAACTGGGATGTGGTTGGCGGTACTTTGACAGCAATTTTCTCCTATCGGGATACGGAAGCCGAAACCCTGGTGGATAATGATCGTACCAGTATCGATTTGCGTCGCCATCATATGGACTCCAACCAGGAAAGTACCTTTGCAGAGATTCGTTGGGCCGGGGATATCGGTGATGTTAATCTGATGATCGGTGCAACGGCTTTGGAAGAAAATCTGTCGCTGGGCATCAACAGCTTGTTGGGCGGGGAGTTTGGTATCGATTTTGAGAGCTGGTATTCCTCCGGTCTTATCGGTCCGGAGGCAGTTTTCCTTGGAATTCCGAACTTCCTGGTAGGCACCAGTTTGGCCAACCTGGGGCTGACATCCACGCTCGGTGATGGTGGTGGCTGGGGCGGGCCGCTGGGTGATCAATTCCCGGCGGAGTGGAAAAACGATCAGCAACTGTCCTCTCTGGCCCTGTTCCTGGAAGCCAGTTATCAGGTCACCGATAAACTCGATGTCTGGTTCAATGTGCGCTATACCGAAGATACCAAGGAGATTGATTTCAGTCAGGGTTTCCAGGCATCTTGTCCTATTGCCTGTGAGGAAGTGTTTAATGCTCTTGGTATGAGCGCCACCGTTGCTCTGCAGGCTGAGGAAAGCTGGGACAATGTGTCTCCGTCGGTGGGTGTGAATTACGCTATTAACGAAGACGTGATGGTTTACGCCAAGTACGTAACGGGCTTCAAGGCCGGTGGGTTCAATCGTATTGCCAGCACGGTGGAACGGGTTCCGTTTGACTCGGAGACCACCGATGCCGTTGAGTTGGGCTTGAAGAGCCAGTGGTGGGACAACCGTGTGCAAGTGAATGCAGCTACCTTCTACCAAGTGCGGGAGGATGCGCTGGTGTTGATGCAGGACCCAGGTATGGCGATCAACGACCTGGGTGTCAACGCGGGTGAGATTACGGTTAAGGGCTTGGAGCTTGAGCTTCAGGCGTTACCGCTTGAGGGACTGAATGTCAGCCTGTCGCTGGGATACCTTGATACAGAATTCGAGGAGTTTGAGATCTTTGGCCAGGACCTCAGTGGCAACACCACACCGGTAAACTTCAAATACTCTCTTACCAGTGTGGTCAGTTACAATTATCCGCTGAATGACACCATGGATCTGTTCACCTTTATGTCTTATTACACGGCGCGAGACGGTTACCTGGCTGCAGAGAACGTGAATAAGATGGATGAACCTGAGACCCTGGATCTCCGTTTTGGCATCAAAACCGATGACTGGAAGATCTCTGCGTATGTGGACAACGCCCTGGACCAGCGTTACATCGCTTCAGAACAGGATCCGGCAACGTCCGTTACTCACTGGGGGATATTCGCACCAGGGCGTACCTTTGGTATTCAGGGTGCCTACAATTTTTAATTTATAGCGGTCGTTTGCACTGGAAAAAGGCGCTACCTGAGTAGCGCCTTTTTTCTGCCGCAGCAACGGGCGGGAACTGGCGCGGAGTAATTACCCCCCAAAGGGAGGGGGCGCCCCATTAACGAGGTGTTATGTTAGTGGGTAACACCTAGTCAACAGCCGGATAAACGCAGGAAGTCAACGATGCAGAATACTTTTACCAGGACTCTCATGGCCGGGCTTGGAAGCCTGCTAATGACGATATCAGCCACGGGCGTGGCGCAAGAGAAAGACTATGGCAGTGTCGTACCAGCAGGTGCCAGGGCCGGCGATCTCACGCTGGCTCCCTGTAACGTTCATCTCGAGGGTGACAACCGCCAATACGCGGGTGATTGCGGCACTTTGGTGGTGCCGGAAAATCGTAATGATCCCGGCTCCCGACTGATTGCCCTGCCCGTCACGCGCGTCAACGCCACGGGCAAACAGCCGTTGGAGCCATTGTTCTGGTTTCAGGGGGGGCCGGGTTCTCCCAACAAAATGGGGTATCCCACCGACGGTCTGCTTGAACGCCACGATCTGGTGATGGTGGGGTATCGGGCGCTTGACGGGCAGGTGCATATTCAATGCCCGGAAATCAGCGATGCGCTAAGAAACGTCGACAAGGATTATCTCGGCCGAGATTCCCTCAACCGGTATGCCGAGGGGGCAAAGGCTTGTGTCAATCGACTGGCTGTTGAAGGCATAGATCTCGATGGTTACTCGATCAATCAAACCATTGAGGACAATGAAGCAGCGCGCAAGGCCCTGGGTTATGAGCGGATTAATCTGTTTGGTAACAGCTATGGCACTCGCGTGCAAATGCTCTACCAATGGCGTCATCCAGATAGCATTCACCGCAATGTTATGGTGGCAGTGAACCCGCCAGGGCATTTTATCTTTGACCCCCAGTCACTCGAAAGAATTCTGCAGAAATATTCCCGGTTTTGTCAACAAGATGCCTATTGCAGCAGCCGTACCCCCGATCTGTACGCCACTATGCAGCAGGTTGAGCGTAATATGCCCCGCAGTTGGATGGGGATCGATATTGATCCGGACCTGGTCAAATTTATTACCAATATTGGCTGGCATGAATCATTGGGGACGTCCGCAATGCCACTGCATGCGCCTGCGGCCATAGACATGTGGCTGGATGCCGCCGAAGGCGATGCCAGTGGCATGGCCCTGGTGTCGCTGCTGGCACCACTGATATTGCCGGAGGCATTTGATTGGGGGCACTTCTTCAGTATGGGCGGCAGCGTACCGGACTTCAATGACCCGGATCGTGATTATCTTGCTGAGCTGGCCACCGATACCGGCGACACGGTTATTGGGTCACCACTGTCTTTATTTCACGCAGGTATCATGCCGGGTTGGACGGTAAGCACGGACCAGAGCGTTGGAGAGGTACAGGCCTCCGACATCGAAACCTTGATGATTGGGGGTACACTCGACGGCAGCACACCGTTTGAGTATGCCCGCGATGAGTTGTTGCCACATTTGAGCAACGGCCACCAGGTGGTGATCAAAGGCCAGGGACACACCGAGACCTTTTGGTACAGTCAGGACGAGGCCCGCGCCCGGTTGCTTAACACTTACTTCGAGAGCGGCAAGGTGGATGACTCGCTGTTTGTGGATCAGCCTCCGTTGTTTGATGTTGATACCAGTTGGGGGGGTATCGCCAAGGCCCTGCTGGCTGTGGTGATTGTCGTGCTGTCTGCGATTGCACTGGTAACAGGTCTGGTCATTCGCAAGTTGCTCAGAAACTCCAGCTATCGCAAAACCGTTGAAGCTTGAAAAGGGAGTGATGGACCGATGTTAAAAGCAGTTCTCGCGGGAACGCTGGCCGCGTTATTGTGCGCTTCTTGCGCTCAGGTGGCGGTCAGGGATAACTTTGATGTGGTCATTCTCGATGGCCGGGTGATGGATCCTGAGACTGGCCATGACGCCGTCAAAAATGTGGGAATCAAGAATGGCAAGATTGTTGCCATCAGTTCCGAGCCGATGCAAGGCGAGCAGGTAATTGAAGCCAGCGGACTGGTTGTGGCCCCAGGATTTATTGATCTGCACCATCACGCGCAGGACCTGCTGGGCTACCAGCTTTCCGCCCAGGACGGCGTTACCACGGCTCTGGAACTGGAAAACGGTGCGTTTCCGGTAGGGGCCTGGTATCAAATGCGGGAAGGCAAGGCTCCCATCAATTTCGGTGCATCTGTCAGCCACTCAATTGTCAGGGCGGTTGCCCTGACTGATCTCAATCGTGAGTTACTGACGGGAAACACTGAGGCCGATATCAGCCTGCTGCAGGGACAGACTGATTGGATGACACGGCCATCCTCACCAGCTGAACGCAACCGGATGCAGGGGCTCTTGCGTGAGGGATTGCAAGAAGGGGGGCTGGGTCTTGGTTATCACCTGGCCACCACGCCGGGTGCCGATGAATCGGAGATGTTGGATTTCTACAAGATGTCGGTAGAGGAAGACGTGGCCAATTTCGTTCATATTCGTTCATTTGGTCAGGTGACACCAACCGAGTCGGGGCGGGAGGTCATTGCTGCGGCGAAAGCCACCGGTGCCTCGATTCACGTTGTGCATATTGCCAGCAGTGGTGTCTGGGAAACCCCTGAGCTGCTTGATGTTTTGTATCAGGGCCAGCAAAAAGGCCTGGATATCAGCACGGAAATCTATCCCTACACAGGGGCTCAATCGTCGCTGGATGACCCGCGAGTCTCAAAGGAAAGTATGGAGACCCTGGGTGTTGATTTCGGCATTCTGGAATTGGTAACCACCGGAGAACGCCTGACCGCGGAATCGTTCGAGTACCACAAAAAGCATGCCGAGCAGCGAGATCTGGTGGCTCACATCATGGACCAGGGCCATGTTGATGCCGCTGTGGCGCACCCCATGGTGATGATTGGCAGCGACGCCAGTGGCCCGGTACACCCCCGGGGGGCTGGCAGTTTTTCGAAAATTTTGGGGCACTACGTTCGGGATCAACAGTCGCTCACCTTGATGGAGGCCTTGCGGAAGATGACGCTGATGCCGGCGCAGCGGCTGGAAAGCAGCGTACCGCAAATGAAGACTCGAGGTCGTCTGCAGGTAGGCATGGCGGCGGATATTACCGTGTTCGACCCGCTGACGATTAGTGACCGTGCAACCTATGCCGATTCGGCTGTACCCTCGATTGGTGTTGCTCACCTGTTGGTTGGTGGCGAGCCAGTGATCAGACACCACAGGTTGCTGGAGGATGCCTTTCCCGGTCAGGCGATCAAGCGCTCAGCTGAATCAGCGCCTTTACCGATTGAGGTCAGTTCGCGTCTACAGCATATTTTGGACACGGCAGCAGAGGACAAGGCATCAAAGTATCCGGGCGCCATTTTCCGCATTGAAACACCCAAAGGTACCTGGAATGGCACCTCCGGTGTGTCCAATCTTGAGACCCAAAGCCCGATCGATCCCAAGGCCAAATTTCGTGCCGGCAGCATCATCAAACCGTTTATCACCACGGTGGTACTGCAGTTGGTGGAGGAAGGCAAGTTAGACCTCGACGATAAACTCACCGACCTGTTGCAGCCGGAGGTGACGGAGTACTTCCAGCACAGTGATCGAATCACCTTGAAAATGCTAATGAACCATACCAGTGGTATTGGTGAGTGGACCGAGGTTCTGGACAAAAAATTGGGGAATGAATACGCCTTCGAGGGGTTTCAGAAGAGAATCTGGACAGAAAGCGACCTCTTTGAAATGGCGGTTGAACAAGGAACAAACTTTGAACCGGGGGAAGCCTACCGCTATAACAACACGGAATACAATCTACTGGGACTGATCATCGAGAGCGCGACCGGCCTGTCCTGGCGTGACAATATTCGACAACGAATTCTGGCCCGGCTGGAATTGCAGGATACCCTGGTGCCAGAACCCGGCGATATCAGCATGCCAGGCAGCTATGTGAGTGGCTACGAGGCATTTAACGATGTGATTACCGACGTTGCCGAATTGGACCCATCAATGGCGGGTGCTGCCGGTGGCCATGCGTTGGTGACTAACGCTAAAGACCTGTCGATCTTTATCCAGGCTTTGCTTAAAGGTACATTCTTCGATAATGAAGATACCCTGAATGCCATGCTTGCCGGAGTTGATACAGGAACCGAAGGGCGTTCGTACGGCTTGGGGCTTGGACGCTATACACTTCCCGGAGGACGTTACGCCTATGGTCATACAGGCAGTACCGCAGGGTATGCAAGTTTTGTGTTTCACTTCCCAGAGCAAGATATCACCATTTCCTCGGTCGTGACCGCCGATCAGGGCGAGGCATTCAGCCAGTTCCTGATACCCTCCATGGCAGTCATATCAGAGCATCTGCAAGGTCAAGAGTAATGCGGACCTTCGCCCTTTCCGTTGTGACAAAACTGAGTGCTCTGGCCCTGGTGCTGATCGGTCAAGTCTCTGCCGCACAGGCACCGCAGCTGCCCGATCAGGCCCGGCCCGGGCAGTTCAGCGGTTTCACTCCCTGTGCGCAACAGCAGGTCTATGGTGCGAAGACTCGGCCTGCCGAGTGCGGAACCCTGGTGGTGGCTGAAAACCGGGAAAAGCCCAATGGCCGTCTAATCGCCTTGCCGGTTGTGCGACTGCCAGCCGCCAGTCCGGATGGTCGTGATCCCATTATCCGTCTGAGTGGAGGGCCTGGAGGTACCAACCTTCACCACCCGATACAATCCATGGACTTGCTGAGTCGTTACGATGTACTGATGCTTGGGTATCGTGGTGTCGATAATCAGCAATCGTTGAGCTGCCCGGAAATCAAGCGCGCTGCATTGCTACCCAATCCACTGTCACCACAAGCCAGAGCCGGTGTCGCAGAAGCAACCCGGGCATGTGCAGCGCGCCTGAACGGGCAGGGGATCGACCTGACCCGTTATCGAATGGTCGACGTGATTGAAGATTACGAAGTCTTGAGGCGGGCACTCGGACATCAACGATTCAATCTGTTCTCTTCCAGTTACGGGACGCGAGTGGCGCAGTATTATAGCCGTCTCTATCCAACCAGTGTAGCGCGCTCAGTCCAAGTGGCGGTAAATCCTCCTGGGCGCTTCCAGTGGTCTCCGAAAATCAACCACGACATTATGGTCGAATACGGCAAGCTGTGCGCACAGGATCGTTTTTGCAGTTCCCGTACGGACAATCTCACGGACGACGTACTGGCGGTGCTCAACAGGAATGATTTACGCTGGAATGGGAAGATGATCGACATGGACAGGGTACTTGTCGCTGCGTTTATCATGCTGATGAGTACGGACAGATCCGTCCAGTTTTTTGATGTCGTGCTGGATGCCCGGGATGGGGATACCGAGGGGCTGTACAAGCTTGCTGGAGTCTATGATCAAATGGTGAATCACACCGTTTGGGGTGATCTCTATTCCAAAGGCGGCGTTGACTTTGTTGATGTCAATATTGAGGAGTTTCAAAGAAACCGCAGAACCACCCGCCACCGCCTGGGTTCGCCACTGGGTCTGATCTATTCCAGTGGGATCACCAGCTGGCCACTGCAGCCAGCTCCGGAGGGGTTTGACCGGGCCGTTGTCGATAGTACCGAGACTTTGCTCATCAATGGCAATCTCGATATGTCGACTCCTCTGCAACCCATAGCTGCTGAATTGCTGGAATTCCTGCCCAATGGGCACCTGGTTGCCCTCAAACACTTTGGACACGGCGATATTCGTAGCCCGAGGCTTGCTGATCAGTTGGGCAGACAGATTACCGCATTCTATGACGATGGCTCCGTCCGCGACGATGCCATCAAATTCCGTGAGATCAATTTCAATACCGGCGCAGGCCGTTAATCTGCCTGTTGCAGGTATCTTACCCCCTAAACAGGGGAATGTGTTCTTGCATGGCTGGCAAGCGCTATTACCTAGGGTCTGATATTCTCTTTGGTTCTAACGCGGATCATCACCCCGGTTATGCTGACGTTTCCTGAGCGGTTTCTCGGGCTCGCCTGCAGTCTCAAAATTTCTATTCTACCCCCCTAGCGCTAGGGGGGAATGCTGTTAGTTCCCTTGCTAACGTGGTAATTGCCCTGAGAGAGTGCTTTTACAGGGCCCAGGCGGTTTGTATCGCCAAATCATCTATAATATTCCACGGTTTTAGCGGAGAAAAAACCATGAGAGCATCCATCGCATCCACATTGCGTAACGCCCGGTCCTACCCCTATTCAAAGACGTTACTGTCTTGTGCCATCGCCTTATCGATGACTGGCGGAAACACCTATGCCGTAGACGGTGAATCTGAGCAGTTCAGCCTTGAAGAAATAGTAGTTACTGCACGCAAGCGATCAGAGAATACCCAGGATATTCCCATTGCCATCACTGCCTTATCGAAAGAAATCGTCAATGATGGCAACTTTGACGAACTCAATGAATATATGGAACTTGTCCCCAACGCGACTTTCTCCACGGACACTGAGACCAGCAGCGAAATATCCATCCGTGGCAGTGCTCGTAACCAAGTTGATGAGGATCCTAGCGTAGGCGTCTATCGTGACGGTGTCTATATCGGTGGACTGTTGTTTTCTTCGGCCAATTTCTATGACGTAGAGCAGGTGGAAGTACTCAGGGGACCCCAAGCCGGACTCTATGGTCGAAATGCCGTAGGCGGAGCATTGAATGTCACCTCTGAGAAACCAGACTTCAACAGTGAAGGCTATGTTGATGTCCAATTGGGATCCAAGGATCGTCAGGAGTATCGATTTGCCACTAACCTTGAGGTTATTGAGGACGTCTGGGCGCTGCGCCTGGCGGGGCTGTATATTGATCAGGATCGAGGCTTCAACTACGACGAAAAAAACGACCAGTATCTTGATGCGCACAAGAACAAGTCTATTCGACTGAGGTCACTCTATACCCCCGACGACAGCCTGGAGTTCCTTACGACCTTGGATCATTTTTCAACTGACGGCAGCGTGCCCTCCGTAGTTCTCGGACCGAATGTCGCTATGACGGCTGTTGATTCCAATGGTTTCTTTCCCGTACCAGGTACCAGTCCCGATGATACCGACTCCCTGAAGAGAAGCTTCAAACAGAAAAGAAACCTGGAACAATTCCAGGCGATTCAGGAAATTAACTATGACCTGGATCAGGGTACGCTAACAGCGCTGGGCAGCTATCGGACAACGAACTTCGGCTCTTTGACTGACCGGGACTACGATGAACTGGATTTGAGAAAGACAAAATATGACGCCAGTCAAGATTCCACCTTTTTGGAAATTCGCTTCGCATCCAATGACAACGATGGCTTCCGCTATACCGTGGGGGCGACATTTATGGATGAAGAGACTGTCCTTAACTATGAGAATGTCATCGGTGGTCTATTCGGGCTCGATTTTGAGGAACTCTACGCCACAGGTGTGGTAACCCCGCAGATTGCCTCGGTGTTTGGATTGCCGGCCGGTATTCCGATTGATGCAATCGGCCTGACGCCCTTCGCAACGGGATGGGGAGGAGAACTGGGTGATTCCTTTCCGACTAATATGATCAATGAACAGACCCTGGAGTCATTTTCGACTTTTGTGGAGACTAACTACACCATTTCGGACACTCTCGAAGTTTGGGGTAACCTTCGTTACACCCAGGATGAAAAAACCATCGAGTTTGGACAGTACTTTGGCGGTGATCGGGAGTGCCCTATCGCATGCGCCGAAATTTTTGATGTTGTCCTGGGTGTCAACCCGGAAGCGGGAGCCAAATCTAGCGCCACTTTCGAGAATTTTTCACCGGGAATCGGCATCAATTATCAGATCAACAACGACATCTTGACCTATGCGAAACTGGTGACCGGATTTAAAGCCGGTGGTTTTAACAGCATATCCGGCTCCGTAGACAATCTCCCCTTCGACGAAGAAGAAACCGTCGCGTTTGAAGTCGGTGCCAAAACACTGTGGTTTGATGAGAGGCTTAAAATCAATGTCGCGGCATTTGCGCAAAAACGTAAGGACGCACTGGTTACTGTTATTGATCCGGTAATGGTGGTGAATGACATTGGTGTTAATGCCGGGGAAATCTACAATAAGGGTCTGGAAGTAGAGGTCAGTGCGAGACCAACCGCTGGATTAAGGATTCAAATGGCGGCTGGGTATCTCGACGCGGAGTTTGAAGAGTTCACCACCGGAGGAACCGACTTCGGTGGTAATCAGGTTCCAAAAACCTTTAAATACACTTTCTCTGGTGTTGTTTCTTACAACATGCCGGTTACGGATGAAATGGATCTTTTTACCTATCTCTCCTACAAAAACGCAAAGGATGGATTCACTGATAACGACAACTTTGAAAAAATGGACTCACCGGAATCCGTGGATCTGAGAGTGGGGCTCAAGAGCGATGCGTGGAAGCTGGTCGCTTTCGCTGACAATATCACCGATAACCGTTACACGTCATATGAATCAAACACGACAAACCTCGGCGGTCGTCACTGGGGATACTATACCGCTGGCAGGACCTATGGTCTTCAGCTGGCGTACTACTTTCAATAATGTTCCCCGCCAAACTTCGCCTGAAAACTTTTCCTGTAGTTGGAAATTTCATATTCCGGTAGCCAGTTTTCAATCCTGGCGGCGGATCTGTTCCTGACTTCGGCAATCAAGGGGTCGATACGGCGAATAACGGACTGGCCCCAGGAATTCCTGGGGCACCCGACAAACACTTCAACATAGTCAGGTGCACCAGTCAGCGGGATCAGCGTTACTTTATTGAGATCACCCTTTAAAACAAACTTTATAACCCAGCTGTGCTCCAATATGTAATCGACTCTGCCCGCCAACAGCATATGCAACAGGGCGCGGGTGCTATTAAATCCTGAATGCCGGTAAATACGGTTATGGCGACCAATGCCCTTGAGTTTGTCATCCAGCGTATTTCCGTACGATGAACCTGTATTCAATCCAAGTCTTAAGTTTGGGTGTTCTTCAATCATTTCCCGGAGGGAAATTTCGCCATTCTGCCAGCCCGTTTGGGCATGAAATTCGTCCAACCTGTCACTGGCAACGGCAAGTCGGGGCGAGGACAGCCATCCCACCGCGACACTGCTGAAGCGCATCATTGACTCTCGTTCCGGGGTCTTAAACATGACCGCACAGATTTTCTCTTTAGCCGAAATCATGGCAATGATTCTCAACAGCTTTGCCTGAACCTGATGATGTTGAAACTCGGGGAGATGTCGTTGCAGTTCGACATAAATGTTGTCGGCGATTCCGTTCCCTTTGTCGATACCTTCTATGATAAAAACAGGCGGTTGATCACTGTAGACACCCCAACCGATAGTGTCAGCCCGATTCTTGTCTCCAATATCGCAGTAAACAGACCTGGAAAGAATAAGCAGGGGAATGAGTATTGCCAAATGGAATTTCACGACTGTTCCCACCTCGGGGTAAATCAGCTAGTCGTTATATAGAGTAGTCAAAAAATTTCCAGTCAGGCACTTTCAGGCCCAATGTCTTAGACCAAATATGCCGTATTGCGGTGCCATAGTGAGGTGGGAGCGAAAAGAAATCTGCAGGGAGATATGAGGCCGAAGATGGCCTCTTATAGTATTCAGTTATTGGTTGGTGACTTTGCTGCGTTACTCTTGATATCCATGATTTTGCAAATAAGGCGATCTATGGATCTCTGGGCGGAAGCCGTTAATCCGCCATTGCTTTGCTGTTCTTTGATAGCATCCTCCAAGATGGCAAAGAGTACGTCAATGTGGTCTTCAGACAGATTGCTGTTTTTACAACGAATTCCGAAAACGTTTATCCAGCTGTCGCTTTGGTGGCCAAGTATCATGAGCTTGTAATACAGGGTCTTCTCAGGCGGTTGCGGATTGATGAAGTCAATCAAAGCGCAAAGAATGGACACCGGGCTTAAAACGCAGGCCCTGAGAGCATCAACACTCAGCTTAAACTGGAAGATCGCAGTGTCTTTCAGCAGCGACCAGCGGTTTATATTCTGTGGTTTCATGATTGAACCTGCGCGTAAGTCAAAGTCTAAGTTCGTGGCAACTGCTATGATGAGACAGTACCGGTAAAAGACTTACCTTTAGCCCCGTTAGCTTTAACGATTTTCCAAACGCCCAGGGTTAACAGAGGTATGACAAATATTGCAAAGTAGATCCAGGCAATCATTCCATAGCCCTGACCGATGATATTGGTGATGCCCCAGGTAGAAAGAAGTGCACTGACTGTGATTGCACCCACAGCGATCAATGCATGCAGATTTCGACTGGCGGCTCTTCCTCTTTTTTCCACCAAATAATTGTCTATCCTTTCGTTAATTCCCTGCAATATTCCCGCACCTGTTTCAATAAAGGTGCCGAACAACATTGCCGTATAGAAGATCAGCAAAACGCTCATGCCATATTTGTCAATCATCCAGTAAACGGGGAGTTCCTGATCAACGACTTCCGGGTAGACCGCATAGAACGCAATGTGAAATAGTGCACCAGGAATCAGTGCCAGTAGGGCTGCAATGATCCCCGAGCCCACGGCTTCTTTACGGTTTGAAAAGTGATGTGCAGTGTAGAGAATCAGCGGTGCGATGGTAAGGTTGTACATTGCATACTTGAAACCACTGACATCCCACCCGTCGAGGATTTCCGGACGTGCAAAAGAAGCGCTAATGTTTTCACCACCCTGACTAATAACAACAGCAAAGAAAGTAACAAACACGGCATAAAGGAAAAACGACCAGTAGGTAAGCACCTTGGAAACCACATCCCGTCCATAGAAGGTAAGCAGCGCGATAACACTCATCATTATCCCCAGCCCGGTCCAGTAGCTGATGCCGAGGTTCTCTTGGAGGATCTTGCCAGAGGCGGCAGCCAATACCGCAAGTACAAGAGGCAACATGGTAATGGTGATCAACTCGAACAGCAGCCAGGCTGGACCCAGCAGGGTTTTCATCAAGCTGCGATAGTCATAGCTGCGGTACAGGCGGGCTAACTCAAACAAGGTTGCCAGAACTGTCGCCATCACCAAAAAGGTCACCACCAGGCCCAACAGTCCGCCATAGAGACCAAACCGGGTGAAATATTCCACGACTTCTCGACCCGTGCCATATCCCCCACCCACCATAACGGATTGAAATACACAACCCGGTATGACATAGACCCTGAAAGCGTGACTGTTTAAGAAATTTCCCACGTCTTCTCTCCCGTAAGTATAAGATGACAGGTTACTCGACCATAATTCCGTTTTCCCCCCACGATAGGGGGGGGGATCGAATTGTCGGCTCTTATAGTATGGCGTTAAAGATAGATTGTCCGCAGCCACATTATAGTAGGTATAAAGAGCAACTCGATATGATAGATTTTTACTTCGACTTCTTATCTCCCTATGGTTACATTGGTGCCATTCAAATTGATGATCTGGCGAAAAAATACGGACAGGGCGTGGATTGGCACCCCATGTTACTGGGCGTATCCGTCATGAAGGTGATGGGCCTCAAACCCCTGCTGGAAACGCCGCTAAAGGGAGAATATGTGCTCAAGGACATTCCCCGCCTGGCGTCAATCTATGGGGTGCCACTGATAACTCCAAAAAATGGTTTACCCAAACCGGTACCACCGGCACGAGCCTTTTGCTGGGTCAAGGGCAAAGCCCCGGAGAAGGCTGCGGAGTATGGCCGCACAGTCTACCAGGCTCAATGGCGGGACGGACGAGATATATCCGAGCCTGAACTCCTGGCCGAGCTTGCCCAAGACATGGGTCTTGACGGAAAGGCTTTGCTTCACGCCCTGGATGGTGACGAGTTGCGTCAGGCTCTGCTGGTTGAGGTAAACGCTTCCCTCGAATTGGGGGTTTTTGGTTCGCCCACTTTTGTGGTCGACGGGGAGATGATCTGGGGTTGTGACAGACTCTGGATGCTCGAACATTGGCTGGCTCATGGTTGCTGGGATCAGAAAACGGCCTGACAAAAACGGAATCTGTGACATATCGCATTACAGCCAAACACCCATAATGGCAAATCCCAGCAGCGATACTGCACCTCCCAACAAAGCATAGGGTAACTGTGTACGAACGTGATCGATATGATCCGTTGCTGATGCCATTGAGGCGACGATGGTGGTATCACTTATCGGCGAGGTGTGGTCACCAAAGACCGCACCGGACAGAACTGCAGCCAGAAACGGAGCGGGGGGCATTTCAAGGGCAATGGCAATAGGTACGGCCATTGGGATCATTATTGCAAAGGTTCCCCAGCTGGTTCCGGTAGAGAATGCAATCAACGCGGAAGCCAAAAAAATGCCAGGAAGTAACAGGTACAAAGGCAGGGTATCGTGAATGAATCCGGCGATATACAAACCGGCATCCAGGCTCTTTGTAACGTCACCCAGTGCCATTGCAAACATTAATATGGCGGCCACCGGCACCAGCCCCCCCGCACCCTGCAGAGAGATACGTGTGAGTTCATCGGCAGAGTGTGTTCTTCGCACCAACGCCAAAATCCAAGCTGTGCCTAGCCCAATCAACACTGACCAGAGAACACTGGTGGAGCCTGAACCTCTGATCAAATTGCCGTTACCCGTGATCATCAGGCTCACCGGCATGGCAACGATCATGGCAATGATCGGCAAGGCCATGGCACTTGCCCTGGGGGTTGCCCTTTTGTCGGTCTCCTGGGCCAGCAGTGCCTGATCCATCATCGGTGTAGCTCCTGGCCACAACAGGTTTCCGGCTTCGGTACGAGCCTGAGCTTTGGCCATAGGACCAAACTCGGCAGGTATAAAAACCGATACCCCAGCCAGCAAAACAGCCGTGATTGGGTACAAATTCAGCGGAATCGAATGAACGAATACTTCCAATGCATTGTCGACACCTGTCGATGACAGTAAGCCGATATTAAAGGCACCCCAGGCGTTGAGAGGTATCAAAATACAGATTGGGGCGGATGTGGAGTCGATCAGGTAAGCCAGCTTTTCCCGTGAAATTCTGAATCGGTCGAAGAGAGGTCTGGAAACGGTTCCGGCTACCATAAGTGTTATATTAGACTCGATAAAAACCACGACACCCATCATCCATGCAAGGAGTTGAGCCCGCCGAGCATTGTTTACCCAGCGATGAGTTTCGAGCCATCGAACCAGACCCCTGACGCCACCACTGTGCTCAACGACCGCTATCAGACTGCCAATAACCAGTGTAAACAAGATGACTCGGGTATTCCCCGGATCAGCAAAAATATCGATAGTTCCGTCAATGCCTGCACCGAGACCGGCAAGAGGATCTCCCCCCATGAGAAGGCTGTAGCTGAGCCAAATTCCACCGGCCAATGAGAGAAAACTTGCTTGGTACTGATCGCGAGAACAATGGTAAGCAATGTAGGAAGGAGAGAATACCAGGTGAGATCGTTCATATCTGGAATAGTACCTTTTCCAGATCACGTACGTCGACGGGTTATCTCATTAAATTTATTCAGAGTCATGACGAATTTATGGCGTTGATCGCAGGGATGACCATTGATAAATTCAGAAGCTGACGTGCTGACCTGGATTATCTGGCTATGAAGTATTGCTCCCTATTGCTTGCATGTTGTTCACTCCTGTTTGTTAATTCGAATGCTCTCTCCGCGGAACCCAGGTTGGTGATCCATGGTGGTGCAGGTACCATTGCCAAGTCTGATTTAACGCCGAAGTTGGAGCAGGCCTACTTGGACCAGTTGAAACAGGCTCTGCATGTGGGTTATGGAGTTTTGGAAAACGGAGGCACAAGTCTCGATGCCGTGTCTGCCGCTGTGGTGGTGCTTGAGGACTCGCCGCTGTTTAACGCCGGCAAGGGTTCCTCCTTCTCTCATGAGGGGCGCAATGAGTTGGACGCCTCTATCATGGACGGACGAGATTTGTCCGCAGGCGCGGTGGCAGGAGTAAGGCTGGTGAAGAACCCGATTAAACTGGCCCGAACTGTCATGGAAAACTCGGTTCATGTAATGATGGCCGGCTCCGGGGCAGAGGCGTTTGCGCGGGAAAATGCATTGGAGATGGTCGAACCGGACTATTTTTACACAGAGCGACGCTGGCAGATGCTGCAAAGAGCGAAGTACCCCAAGGAGCAGACCCGTATTCAGCCCGTTGCGCCCCTTTGGGAAGAGCGAAAGATGGGGACGGTGGGAGCAGTAGCAATCGATTCTGAAGGCAATCTGGCAGCTGCCACCTCTACCGGAGGCATGACGAACAAGCGCTATCAACGAATTGGCGATTCGCCAATCATTGGTGCGGGCACCTACGCGGATAATGCCTCTTGTGCGGTTTCGGCCACAGGCCACGGTGAGTACTTTATCCGGGCAAATGTTGCCCATGATATCTGTGCTCGCTTGATGTACAAAAAAATACCGTTGCAACAGGCTGCCGACGAAGTAATACAGCAGAAGCTGGTGTCTATGGGGGCGAAGGGCGGCATCATCGCGATTGACAATAGCGGAGAGGTAGTGATGAATTTCAATACAACGGGGATGTATCGCGGAAAGATAGGGCCCGATGGCTTGGAAGTTGCAGTCTATGGAGAAAAGGCGGTGATTAGCGGTGAATAGCGATAAAAATTCTGTCTTGAAAAAGTCAGCGTCCGAGGAGCTATCATGTTGAGGTCTTTCATAATTTGGTTATTGCTGATGCCTCTGGGTGTTGCAACAGCTCAAGCCAAAGATTCAAAAAAAATCTATATTTCAGCAGACATGGAGGGGCTGGTTGGCGCGGTTACCGAACACCAGCTCGCCCCAGGCGGTTTCGAATATCACCAGTTTCGCCAGATCTACACAAATGAAGTGAATACTGCCATTGAGGCGGCATTCAAAGCGGGAGCAACAGAGATTCTGGTCAGTGACTCCCACGGTAACGGCCAGGGACTGCTGCCGGCCGAACTTAATCCGAATGTGCAACTTGTTCGATCCTGGCCCCGGCCGTTGTTTATGATGGAAGGGATCGACGATTCCTTCGATGGGGTGATTTTTATCGGCTACCACTCCGGCTCCGACAATCCCGACGGGGTGCGAGCACATACTATTTCCAGTACGAAGTTCACCTCGGTTAAGATTAACGGTACGCCCATGACCGAAGCCAGCTTTAATGCCGCCATCGCCGGTCACTTTGGTGTGCCGGTGATCATGGTTTCAGGTGATGATGCCATCGCAGAAGAAGCCGCTGCTTTGCTTGGCGATATCGAAACTGCCGTTGTGAAATGGTCTCTGGGTTTTCATTCGGCCAGAACACTATCACCTCCCGCCGCCTATTCAGTTATCGAAGAGAAAACCAAAAAGGCGCTGCAAAAAACAGGGAAGATCGAACCCTATCGTTTCAAAGGGCCAATCAATCTGGAGCTGAGTCTTAAAAGCCGCCGCACAGCGGAGCTTTTAAGCTATCTTCCTTCTGTTGAGAGGGTGGATTCTTACACCATTCGATACACGGGCAGGAACATGATAGATGTTTCAAAGTTTGTTGTATTCGTGCTGATGTACAGGCCGGTGTTCGACGCATAGTCGAAGATAACCGCGTCGTGTTTGGAAAGACTTCAGTGGCGCGCTTTTAATTTGCTATTCATTGGACTAGAAGGTCGGGTTAGAACATGCTCCTATCCAGATTTCCGCGCATTCAGCTAGCGCACAGAAAAACTCCACTTGAACGTCTACCCCGATTGAGTAAATACCTGGGTGGGCCAAACATATACATCAAACGGGACGACTGTACCGGTCTCGGCGCCGGTGGCAATAAAACTCGAAAACTTGAATTTCTGATGGCCGACGCGTTACTGAAAAATGCGGATACTGTCATTACGGCGGGTGCAATACAATCAGGGCACGCCAGACAAACAGCGGCGGCGGCGGCCAAGCTGGGCCTAAACTGTGAGTTGGTCATAGTCGATGACATGCTAAACCCGGATAGTGATTATAGGGAATCCGGGAACATGCTGCTCGATAGATTGTTTGGTGCTAAAATTAGGCATTGCTCCGGGGGGGCTGATGCGGCAACCACCATGGGGCAGGTCGCGGATGAGATAGCGGCATCAGGGGGCTGTCCTTATGTTATTCCTATCGGCGGATCAAATGCAGTTGGCTCGCTTGGATATATCGATTGTGCGATGGAATTGATTACCCAGGCCAATGAGCAGCAACTCCCTGTCGACCATGTGGTTCACGCAACGGGGAGCGGTGGTACTCAGGCCGGCCTGTTGATGGGCTTGAGTGCCTTGAATTGCCCCGTTCCAGTTCTCGGTATAGGGGTTAGCTCTCCCGAACAGGAGCAGATAGAAAAGGTACTTCGAGTCGTCTCAGAAGCCTCGCAGCTCCTGGGCGAGGGTAATGCACCAGGGCGTGACAATATTGCCGTCAACTGCAATTATATCGGGGAAGGCTATGGAATTCCCACAGAGTCAATGCAGGAAGCTGTGCAGATAGTGTCACGGTTGGAAGGGATATTACTTGATCCGGTCTATACCGGCAAAGCCATGGCCGGATTAATTGATCTGGTTCGCAAGGGCCATTTTAATGAAGACGACAACATCGTTTTCGTGCATACCGGCGGTTTACCGGGCCTGTTTGCCTATCGAAAACATATTTTCCAGCATGAGCCTTCAGCTATTTCTTCAGGGTAAGAGCCATTTCATGCCAACTCAGACCACCATGATCGGATTCTGATTGTTTGAGATATTTGAATCCGAATTTCTCATACATAGATATCAGATCTGTCTGACAAATAAGAAAGACATCCATCTTTTTCAGGGTTCTCATGCTTTCAATAAAGTGCTCCAGCAGCATTCCAGCATAGCCATTACCCTGAAATTCGGGATGGACAACGACAGACAAAATAACAATGTGGGGCCCCTTCGGATTATGTCCGACGAGTTCCTTAAACTCCTCGTCGGAGAGTTCCACATTGTCAGTGGCGCCGGAGTTGATAAAGCCGGCTATTGTACCCTCGACTTCCAAAACCATGAACCCTTCCGGGTAGCGTAGAATTCTATTCGAGATCTTTTCCTTGCTGGCAGCTTCGTCGCCACTGTAGGCAATCGATTCAATATGGAAGCATCTGTCGAGATCAGGTGGTGTCACATTTCGAATTGTTAATTCAGGCATATTCGACAACTTAGGGGTGGAGATTCATGGATTCATTATAACGGCCGCAATCGAGATTCAATAGAGAAAATGTCGTTGGTACTATGGAAAAATCGATAGCTTCATCAGTATTTTGCGCTTGTGTTGGGAGCCGGAATCAGAGAAGAATGGTCCGCCATTTCCATCAAATTGGGCACAAGTAGTTGCTTGTTCAAGACGAGGAGGCTTCGATTGAGAATACTTGTCTATATTCTGCTGCTTTTTTACCCTGCTATGTTGGCCAGCGCAGGTGAAGAGGGATCTGAGGATTCAGCGGGTGTTTCGTATCAAAAGCGGGAATATATGATCCCCATGCGCGATGGTACCAAGCTATTTACAGCCGTCTATTCCCCGAGGGATATATCGCAAGAGTACCCCATACTGCTCTATCGGACACCCTACTCGATCCGCTACTACGGAAATTCTCACATTCCCATGGATTCGATGGGGCCTTCAAAGGAATTCTCAAGAGAGGGATACATATTCGTTTACCAGGACATTCGCGGAACCTTCCGGTCTGAAGGTGAGTTTGTGCCCATCCGCGCGATAAGAACCGACAAGTCAGATTCCAAAGCAACGGACGAAAGTACAGACAACTTCGATACCATTGACTGGCTGATAAAGAATATCGATGGCCACAATGGACGAGTCGGCCAATGGGGTATTTCCTATATGGGATGGACGACTGCAATGGGTATGATCGATGCTCACCCGGCGCTAAAAGCGTCGTCTCCTCAGGCATCACCTGCAGATATGTTTATTGGCGACGATTGGCATCATAATGGTGCCTTCAGATTGATGTATTCTTTTGACTGGTTGAGTCGCAGAGGCAGAGAACGAAGTGGTGTTACGGAGCAGCAACCCCAACCCTTTGATTACGAAGGAACGCCCTGGGGGTATAAATTCTTTCTGCAAGCGGGGCCAACGAGTGAGCTTAACAAGAAGTACTTTGATGGACGTGTGCCGGCATGGCAAGATTTTGCCGAACACCCAAACTACGATGAGTTTTGGCAACAGCAGTCTGTTACACACCACCTGGAGCACATAAATCACTCGATCCTAAATGTAGCGGGCTGGTTTGACGCCGAAGACTTCTTCGGGCCATTGTCCATATACAACAAAGTTGAGAAGAGCAATCCAGGTATTGAAAATTCGCTGGTGATAGGGCCTTGGAGACATACACAATGGTTGCGTGACAATGGTCGATCTCTGGGCGACATTGACTTTGGGTCAAATACCACCGAATGGTATAAAAAACATATTGTTCTTCCCTTTTTTGAATATCACCTGAAAGGCAAGGGCGATTGGAAGCCGGTTGAAGCCACGGTGTTCGAAACCGGAAGCAATCGTTGGCGCAAATTCGATAAATGGCCGCCAAGGACTGCAAGTGTAAAGAAACTCTACTTGCGCGTAGGTGGTAAGCTGGCTTTCTCCCCGCCGCCGTTGGATTCCACTTCAATTAAAGACAGCTATGTAGACGATCCGAAAAAACCAGTTCCGTTCTCAACTGACATTCGCACTCGTCAAGGGCACTCATGGATGATTGAAGATCAGCGCCTGGTTTCGACGCGACCTGATGTTCTTGTTTATCAGACGGATATTCTGGAGGAGGATGTCACCATTGCCGGCCCCATTGGTGTCAACTTGTTCGCTTCGACTTCAGGTACGGATGCTGATTTCTTTGTGAAGCTTATAGACGTCTTTCCTGGTAACACTCCGGATCCGGAGTCCAACCCAAGAGGTGTCAAAATGGGTGATTATCAAATGCTGTTGGGAGCGGAGGTTATGCGTTCGAAGTACCGTGAAAGCTTTTCCCACCCTAAACCGATGCAACCTGCCAAAGTGTCCCCCATTCAATTCACAATATGGGACAAATTTCACACCTTCAAGAAGGGACACCGCATTATGGTTCATATTCATTCATCCTGGTTTCCGGCCTACGACCGAAATCCCAACAAATTTATGAATATATATAGAGCCAGAGAGGGAGATTATCAAAAGGCAACCCAGACGATATATCGTTCGAGTACAGCGGCTTCTCACTTAGAACTTCCAGTGGTCCCATCGCACTGATGCTGGTGGGCTGGTGCCTATGAAAAAATCAGATAGCGTTAATAGATAAATTGTCTTTGCGTGCTACGTTTAACCCCATAGACTGACATGGAACTGGTCTATAATTGAACTGCCGCGGTTTACAAGTATGGTGCTTCAGATTCCAGTGTTCCTGAATTTAATACCGAATAATCAAAAACTGCAGAAATCGCAAATACAGGTGAGAGGAAACATGCAGAGTAAATCTTCTTCAATCAAACCATTGGCGTTCCTAATTTCTACATTTTGTTTTCCGGGCGCAGCAATCGCAGCGGATGCGGGCAAAGAAGCTTATGCCGACTCCGAGTCACTTCTCGAAGAGATCGTTGTCTATGCTCAGAAAAGGCAAGAGCGACTCATGGATGTTCCGATTTCCATGACGGCGCTTTCTTCCGACGTGCTTGAGAAGACCTCCGCGCTGGCGCTTGAAGATGTCGTTACCATGGTCCCCAATGTCCAGTTCGTTAACCTCGATTCCAATGCCGCATCGCTGTTTACACTCCGCGGTTTTGGCAGTGACACCACAAACGGAGGGTTGGAGTCTGGTGTTGCCGTCTATCACGATGGTGTCTATTTGGGACGCTCAGGTGCGTTTAACGCTGCACTCCTAGATTTGGCCACTGTTGAGGTGCTCCGAGGTCCGCAGGGTACCTTATACGGGCGTAACAGCACATTGGGAGCCTTCAATATTATTTCCAAGAAGCCATCCAACGAAGTGGAAGGAGCCATTGATATTGGTGTAGGTAATTACGACCAGCGTACGATCAAGGGTCATCTCAACCTGCCTGTGAACGATCGTCTGGCGCTTCGCGGTGCGGTAATCTCGACAGAACGGGATGGCTATCTCGACAACGCCTTCACAGGTGAATCCATTAACGATAAGGATTCTCTGGGTGGTCGTTTACTGGCAAGCTACCAAGCATCCGATGATCTTCAGATCACCTTCTCAATCGACGCGCAGAGGGACCGAAGCAACGGCGGTACGAAAGATATTACCCCCAGCCCTGAGGACCAGAAATCTCTGACAGACAGGCAAGTTAACGAACAGGAAGGAGCTGATGACCGTGATATATGGGGCACTGCTATAACCCTGAGTTACAGTCTCGGCGATCATCAGTTGACTTCAATCACCTCCTATAGAGGCACTGATCTGACCTACATCGCAGATATAGATCAAACCCCCGATGAGTTGGTCGATGCGATGATTACCGAAGATCAATATCAAATCAGCCAAGAACTGAGAATCGATTCACCGGACAGTGATCGTCTGACCTGGTCTGCCGGCTTCTACTATTTTACACAGGACTTTGATCGCGAAACCCAAATTGAGGCGCCGGGATTTGGTGGGTTGAGCGCATTGTGGGCCAGCAGTGAAGTTGCCGAAGCCTATGCACTCTTCGGTAACGCCAGCTATGATTTGAGTGATGCACTGTCGGTATCCATGGGTCTCAGGTACACCTGGGAAGAAAAGACCATAGATTTTTACCAGAATGCCTCTTTCCCCGGGTTCATCAATGTTGCTCCGTTCACTGAGACTGCGAGCAGTGAAGCGCTATCACCGTCTCTTGTCGTGAACTATACATGGAGCGAAGAGCTTAACAGCTATGCCAAAGTGGTTCGCGGGTTCAAGAGCGGTGGTTTTAACGCTACATCAGGAACCAGTCCCGGGCAGGCTGAATTCGATCCGGAATACATCACCTCTTATGAGGTCGGTGTGAAATCGTCATTCCCTGACAGCAATCTGACCTTTAATGCGGCCGTGTATTATCTCGACTATACGGAGCAGCAGGTTAATATGCCAGGAGAATTGCCAGGACAAAGTACCGTGGTCAATACCGGAGAAGTTGCTGGCCGGGGCCTGGAGATGGATATGACCTATCGTCCTACAGAGAACCTGATGTTCGTTGCCTCTGCAGGCTACAGTAAAGTTCTGAAAGAAGATGGCCCGGAAAGAGCCAATTTACCCAGGTGGAACGGTAGTTTGGCCGCCCAGTACGACTACAAAATCGCCGGTGAATTCAGTGGGTTTATTCGCGCTGATCTGAACTATCGTTCAGAGTTTTATTCAACCCGAAACCACATATTTAACAATAGCGATGTCGTCTTGGTGAATGCTCGTGCAGGGATAAACCTGAACCAATGGCAAGTTTACCTGTGGGGTCGAAACCTGACCGACGAAGAAGTATTTTCGAATACAGCCTTTAATGGAGTCGCCGGCGGAATTAACTCCAATATGGAGCCCCCCAGGACTTTTGGCATTGGAGCCAAATTTACTTACTGATCGTGGTTTAGTCCTATTCGGGAGCGGAAAAGAAATTCCGCTCCCGAAGCAGTTCATTTCAGCTATCTTAACTCGACATCTCTTCTCACAACGCTCATATTTCGTGAAACGTCTTGCCTGGTAGTCTTCTCTTCTGGAACTCTTAAGACCGCTGCTTTGCAGGGCTACTATCCTGAATACACAGGCGCAGGGTTTCGGTGATAAATACATCTAATATCGGAGTTTAGACCATGGCAAGAGTTTTCAATATCAGTGCATTTCTGATATCAGTTTTCCTTGTGCACTATTCGGACTATTCTGTCGGAGAGGCCGAGGTGGTTGTATTAGCTACTGGCGGTACGATCGCGGGAAGTGGCGTAAATTCGACAGGGTCAAGCTATCAATCAGCGACATTACCAATAGACAGCCTGCTTGGCAGCGTACCAGAGATTCACGATCTGGCAAATATAACAGGCGAGCAAGTTTCACAAGTCGGCAGTCAGGCAATGACCATGGAAATCTGGTTGAAGCTGGCACGGAGAGTTGAGTATCACCTGAGCAGGGATTCTGTAAGCGGTGTTGTGGTTACACACGGTACCGATACCATGGAAGAGACGGCTTATTTCCTGGATCTGGTTATCGACAGTGAAAAACCGGTGGTTTTGGTTGGTTCTATGCGCCCTCCGACAAGCATAAGCCCAGATGGCGCCCGCAACTTGTATGATGCAATAGCCCTGGCTTCGAGTAAAAAGGCGAGGAACTATGGCACGATGATTGTGATGAATGGTCAGATTCTCGCTGCGAGAGACGCAACCAAATCAAATACCCTAAACGTCAATGCATTCGTAGCACCTGGGAAGGGGCCTTTGGGCACAATTGATCTGGGGTGTTCGACTCTTTTCCATCCTCCAAAGCGAAGGTCGTTCCACTTTGACGTCAGCGGGGTCGATTCACTGCCGTCTACCGAAATTGCTTATGGTTATGCAGGTGCTTCGCCCGCTGCTGTGAGTGCTTTTGCCGAGATTGGCGTAAAGGGAATCGTCTATGCCGGAGTTGGCAATGGGAATCTATTTCCCGCAGTAGAATCTGCATTGGCGAGAATGCGACAGCTAGGTGTCATTGTCGTAAGAAGCTCTCGAGTTGGATCAGGTCGAGTCATCAGGAATGCTGAGGTTGATGACGATCTTCTGGATTTCGTGGTCTCTGGAGACCTGTCTCCACAGAAGGCACGAGTCCTTTTGATGCTGATGCTGACAAAAACGGACTCTGCCAAAGAAATTCAACTTAGGTTCTACGATTCATAGAAGTATCAATATGGATCGGTCTGGCAGGTCGGTACCTCTGACAAGTAATCTTCCTGCCAGATTCGGGACATCATTTGATGGTCTATATTTCCTCCAGTCAGAATAACCAATACGGTCTGCCGTGTAGATTTGGGTCTTAACCATTGTCTGACGGCTTCCATTGACATGGCGCTTGTCGGCTCAACATGTAGCTTCAATAGATGGCTGATCCACTGGGTCCAATAGGCGATTGACTCTTCTCCTATCTCAAAAAAATCGTCCAGTTGCTTGAGATGATCAAAAGTAATGTCACCGACTGATAAGGGCATTGCTCCGTCAGCCAGAGTTACAGGCTGTTCCGGCAACCTCACGATTTCGCCCCGCCTTAGGGACTGCGCGGCGTCGTTGGCTTTGAGAGGCTCTGCGCCAATGACGCTGGTGCTGCGAGAAAGTCCACGTGTACTGATCAGGCTTCCTGAAAGAATACCACCACCGCCGCAAGGCGCGAATACGGCATTCACTTTCTTGTTCTCGCGGTGTAGATGCTCCAGAGCTTCGTAAGCTGCAGTTCCCTGGCCCGCGATCACTTGTTCATGGTTAAACGGTGGTATCCAGAAAGTTCCTGTTTGTACGGCCGCTTCCGATGCCCGTTGATCGGCTTCGGCGCGGGATTCACAAAAAACCACTTCAGCGCCGTAGGCCGCAGTTGCTTTGGCTTTCACTCTGGAGACGTTGCGGGGCATATATATGGTGGCGGGTATGTTGAATTGACGGGCACTCCAGGCGACTGCCTGTGCATGATTGCCTGAACTGTTGCTGACAACGTGTTTGGGTTTGGTGCCGGTTTCGATTAGCCAGGCCAGAGTATTACAGGCACCCCGCGCCTTAAATGCTCCCACTTTCTGTAAGCACTCGGCTTTAAAGTAGACGGAATGTCCAAGCCAATCGTTCAGACGTTTGCTGGTGACAACAGGAGTCTTATGGATGTAGGCAGCGATACGTCGTTGTGCCTGCTGGACATCATTTAAGCAAATCATTGAGGTATCCTATGCAAGTTTGGGCTGAAAATTTTTAGTCATTGAGGATTGCTCTCTCCATAAGCTGGGACTCTTGCCAGTCCAATTTTTGAAGGCGCGAGAAAAAGTACTAACATCTGAAAAACCGAGTAGTGTTGATGTCTTATCCAGCGTCATCCCGGGTCGTCTCAAGTAGCTACAGGCCATTTCTTCCCGAAGTTCGTTAAGCACTTCCTGATAGGTTGTGCACTCTTCTCGGAGTCGACGCAGCAACGTTCGATTGCTGATCCTGAAGGCCTGTGCGACCAAAGATTTGCTGGGTTCGCCTTCGTGCAGATGGGTGTTCAGAACAGTCCGGACTTGGTGCTTGAAGCTGACTCTGTCTAGCTGGTTAATCTGTTTTTCGGCAATGTCATCAAGCTGTGCAGCGAGATGCTCATTGCCGGTGGGAATGGGCTGTTGCAACTGACTGCGGTTCAGGTAAATGCAAGTTTGAGGCTGTTCATATTCGATCTTGCACTGAAACAGATCCTGATACTGTTCAATATTCTCGGGCTGCGCTCTTTCCAGGCAAATTTTGTATGGAGTAAAGGCGGTATCACCAGCAATTTCGCGCAATAGAACAACCAACGAGGCAATGCAAAAGTCATAACTCTGATAGGCAATTTCACCCCCTTGCGTGTCCAGGATCAAGCAAAACCTGTAAAGATTCCCCGATTGACTTAGATCCATGATACCTGCATCTGAAACCAGCCGCCGAAAGCGAATAAGTCGTTGTAATGCCCGTTCAAGCGTGCCGCTGCAGTGCATGGCGTATCCGACGATCTGCAAGTTCGCCAAGCGGACATGTCTCGCGGCTCTCAATCCGAGGCTTTCATCACCCGATCGCTTTTCGGCCAATTTCCATAGAGTCGTCATTTGCTCCTGGCTAACACGGCAATCACCAGCGCCCAATAAATTCGGGTCAATATCCAAATGCTGAAGTATTTCTCTACTGTCGAGTCCAACCTCATCAAGTGCCTTGACTATTGAAAGAACGATGCAGGAATTATCCGAATATTCGCATGATTTCATGGCTACACCTCTGATTATGTGAGCATTGCCTACAGGAAGCCCTTGCGCCCCTCTACACTGGGTGAACTGGTGTTGTCCGTGCCGTAAAAGTAGGTCACCAGTATTTCAGCTTTCTTTCCATTCAGTGCGGTAACCGAATGCCACATATCGCTATCGAAATAGATAGCGTCTCCTTGTTCGAGTACCTTGGGGCTATAGTATTCAAAGTGGACTTCCAATTTTCCTTTGATGACATAGACACTTTTTTCCCCTGAGTGTCTGATGAATTCGGTGTCTTCTATCGGTAGAGGGTCAACTTCAACCAGAACCACATCCATGTTTTTTTTCTTCAATTCGCTGAACAGGTAGCAGGCTCTGGTGTTATCTTCTGCGACGAACTCCCTGTCTCGCCTGTACGAGGTCACTTGCCTTGCAAGGGAATTGGAGGGAAGATCCGGTGCGGCGGTGGCTGGAGCTTTGGCGGGTACGATCTCGCTTATCTCTACGCCCAATGCCTCTGATATCTTTAGCATTTTCTCGTTGGTTAATGAAAGTAGAGTATTCTCTATTCTGGAAAGCGATGATGCCGAGAGTCCGGTCTGTTCGCTGAGCTTTGCCAACGTGATCTTTTTCTGCTTTCGAAGTTCCTTAATTCGCTCTCCTGCTTTCATGTTTTCACTATCCTCTGGTGCGTTATCGCACGACCCTAGCCAGCAACGGGTTTGTGAGTGCGAGTCATTACTTGACCGATATTACGTGAAATATTCTAGCAAGATATGCAATAAATACAAATTCTGCAAAAAATGTAGCAAATGAGTATCAAAACATATTTAAATGAAAATTAAAGAATGGTTATCCTATTTTAAGTTCTATTTGTGTGTCAACGTTGTTTTCCTTGTTCCCTAATTTGACAATATCTGCAAATTAAATTGCAAATATCTGGGTATGTTGCAATCATATCGGATGACTACTGAACCTCGAATTTGCAAGAGGTTTCGATACGATCTCGAGATCAAGGAGTACTCATTTGTACTATGTTTCCGAAAGCGTGGTTGAAGAACTGGTTACCCAAGAGGCAATCACCGACGCTGTCAAAGATTCTTTTTGTGCCCTGGCGAAGGAGGCTGCCGAATGCTTTCCCATAGTTCGAGAAAGCTTGAACTATGCCGATGCTGTGTTTGGTTTCAAGTCAGGTTTTGACCGAAGAGCTCCGGTGTTGGGGGTCAAGGCGGGCGGCTTGTGGCCGGGTAATGCGTCACGTGGGCTGGCGAATCATCAATCAACCGTTGTTTTGTTTGACGAAGACAGCGGCGAGCCTACGGCACTGGTACGAGCGACATACCTGACGGCGTTACGAACAGCCGCAGCCAGTGCCTTGTCGATTCGATATCTGGCCAGGGAGGATGCACGTGTTTTGGGAATCGTTGGTGCAGGTGGACAAGGCGCTTTTCAGTTAAGTGCTGCTTTGCGTGAGCGTGATTTTGACCTCGTCCTGATTTGTGACCCAAACCCTGACAAGATCATGACTCTTGCCACACAAGCCATTAACTGCGGCTGCGCTGCCAGACCTGCGACCCCCGAGGAACTCACCGCTGCGGACGTGATTATTACCGTCACTCCTTCTCGTCGCCCGATTTTGCAACAAGATTGGGTAACACCGGGAACGCACCTGGCCTGTATGGGGGCCGATACTGTCGGAAAGCAGGAAGTCGATGAATTGCTGGTGGCCAGAGCAAGTATTTTTGGAGATCTTGCAGAGCAAGCTGCGTTACTGGGTGAGTGCCAGCACGCGTTTAATGCCGGGTTGATACAGAAAGCGGACATCACAACCCTGGGAGCGGTCATTGAAGGTTTTCATGCCGGGCGTGTCAGCGATAACGAAATTACCTTGTTTGACAGCACCGGCATGGCGCTTCAGGATTTGGCCGCAGCACGAGTCGTGGTGGATGCAGCAAAAGCTGCTGAACGTATCATTGAGTTGGATTGAGGTCAGGTAATGAAAGAGAATTTTCCTTGTGATATCAGACAGCTGCCAACACCGTCACTCCTGCTCGAGCGTGAAGTCATGCGAGCAAACATACAGCGTATGGCTGAAAGAATGGGTGCTCTGAACTGTAATCTGCGACCGCACGTAAAGACACACAAATCACTGCAAGTTCTCGCAGATGTCGAAAAGGGAGGAAACACCGCTGGTATAACGGTTTCAACACTGCAGGAGGCGGAGTATTTCTTTGAGGGTGGTTACAGCAACATTCTGTATGGAGTCGGTTTGACCCCCAATAAAGTAGAGGCAGTGGCGAACTTGATAAGCCGAGGATGCTCGTTAACAGTGGTTACTGACAATATTGCAGCGATCAACCTGCTTGGTGAGCGTGCAAGAGTTCTCGGTATTGAACTCCCCGTTCTGATAGAGCTTGATGTTGACGGTCACAGGTCTGGTGTGCCACCAATGGGTGAAGAATTGATTGATGTTGCCAGAGCAATTCAGGAAACCAGTGGTTTGACTCTGCAAGGTGTAATGACTCACGCCGGTGGGTCCTATGACTGCGATTCCATTGACGACATCCGCCACTGTGCGCAACAGGAGCGAGACCTTGCGGTGAGCGCCGCGCAGGCAATTCGAGCAGAAGGGCTTTCGTGTCAGGTCGTTTCAATTGGATCCACGCCAACCGCCTTAATGTCAAACAACCTGGATGGCGTCACTGAGATACGTCCAGGTGTCTATACTTTTCTCGATCTTTTTCAGGTGGGACTGGGCGTAGCTCAATTGTCCGATATTGCGATAAGCGTACTTACTACGGTTATCGGTCACCAAGAAGAAAAGGGCTGGGTGATCGTCGATGCCGGGTGGATGGCAATGTCCAGAGATCGTGGAACGGAAAAACAGAGGCTGGATCAAGGATACGGAGTTGTGTGCGATCTGGAGGGAGAACCGCTGATGGATGTTATCATGGGGAAAGCCAATCAAGAGCACGGCATTATTATGGTAAGAAACGGTGCTGCACCCCTTAAGCCTTGCGACTTTCCGGTGGGAACCATGCTGCGAATCCTGCCCAACCATGCGTGCGCGACCTCAGGGCAATATGAGCATTATTGCGTACTGGAGGGTAGCAGCTGCACCAATTTCTGGCGCCGTACCCGCGGTTGGTAGCTTGATACAGGGATAATAGAACGGAGGCTCTCGGGCCTCCATTTTAAAAGGGCACTATACCTGACTGTCCAGAATCCAGCTGTTCACCTGCTCTTCCAATACATCCAAAGGCACCGAACCGTTCTTTAGCACAACGTCGTGGAACTGGCGAATATCAAATTTGTCACCCAGGATTCCTCTGGCTTTTGAGCGAAGCTGCAGAATTTTCAGCATACCAATTTTGTATGTCGTGGCCTGGGCTGGCATCACGATATAACGCTCAACCGCTTTGGTAATATCTCCCTTGGGATTAGGTGTATTTTCAGCCAGATAGTCAATCGCTTGCTGGCGGGACCATCGTTTATGATGCAGCCCGGTGTCGACCACCAGTCTGCAGGCGCGCCACAACTCCATCGAAAGACGACCAAAATCCGAGTAGGGGTCTCGATAGAATCCCATCTCTTTCGGGGCGTACTCGGCGTAGAGCCCCCAGCCCTCGTTGTAGGCACTGTAGCTTGCGTAGCGGCGGAACTTTGGTAGGTCCTTCCGTTCCTGTGCGATGGCGAGCTGCATGTGGTGACCAGGCAGCGCCTCATGGAAGGCCAGCGCTTCGGCCTGGTAACTTGGTTGGTTGCTCATCCTGTGCAGGTTGACATAGTAGATTCCAGGTCGTGAACCATTTGGGCCTGGCCGCTTATAGAAGGCTCGGCCGGCGGATTTTTCGCGAAATTCCTCAACCCGCTTTACCACCAGTTTGGCTTGCGGTCTTGTCAAGAACATCTCATCCAGACGCGCGTTAATTTCGTCGATATAGGCCTGGGTTTGGTCGAGGAACTCCTGCTTCCCTTGTTCACTTTCTTCCTTGTAGAACTTCGGGTCCGTGCGGACATGTTCAAAAAATTCTTGTAGTCTGCCTTTGAATGAGACCTTGCTCATGATTACCCGAATTTCATCGTGAATGCGGTCCACCTCCTGCAGACCGATGGCATGAATATCGCTTGCGCTGAAGTCCGTGGTGGTCATACGCGCAAGCATGTGCTCGTAGTAGGCTGCTCCGTCTGGCAGTTTCCAAACACCATCCCGATCATCAGAGCGCTGTTTGAGGCTCTCCAGTGTAGTGATCAGATTTTTGTAGGCGGGTCCCACTTGACTTGTCAGGGCTTCTTTTGCGGCTGACAGCAATCGCTGCTGTTCTTGCCCGTCAATGCCGAGCTTGCCGATTTTTGACTTGATATCCGCAAAAAGGGTGCTGTCCTCGCCGTTGTCAAAGGGCGCGCCACTGATAACATTCTGAGAGTCTCTAATCGTATGCGGGAATACAAAGCCTGGAGCAATGACGCCCAATTCGGCACGACGATTCAACCCTTCAATCAATTGCTCAAACAGTACGGGCAGTGCATTCAGTCTGGCGATATAGTCTTCAGCATCCTTTACGCTGGTAACCTTGTGCTGGTTTATCAGAAGTTCCGGCGCACGGCTGTGGACACCAAACATCTGATGCACAGGATAGTTATGATGACGCCACTTGAAATCTTCAATATCTTCTCTTAACTTTCTGGTGAACAGTGTATAGCTCAACCTTGCGTTATCGTCCAACTGTTGAAAGTCGATACTCGCTTCTACAAGTGCCAACTGTTGCTGCGCTAGCTGAAACTGCTTTTTCTGCCCTTCATCGCTCAAGTCATCCCATCTATCCTGACTGGTCTTGATGCCGAGAAAGGTCTGAAGTTGCGGTTTCATCATCACTTGTTCCATATACAGTTTATCGAACAACTGATTGGCTTGCACAGAGGGGGTAAGTGACTTTGAGTCCGCATTCAAAGACGTCGCTGCGCTATTATTGGGGTTTTCTATAGCCGAAGGCGTTAGGTCAGTATTGCACCCGCTAATCACTGACATCGCCAGAGCTGCTGAAAGTATGGTCCTGCTTGTTTTCATGGTTCTTAAGTCCGGTAAAATCGGTTGCTCGTTCGCCCGACATGATATCGCTATGGTTAAGAGGCAGTCGATGTATGGGATGTTGAAAAGATTCATTGCTCTAATCATTATTTTCCCGCTAACGTCACGATTTCCACTGCCCGGCCGGAATTTTTATGGCGCCATCCGCTATGCAGTGGCGCCTTTGGCCATGGAGTCTGGGGAGGGGGCGGAGTAGGATAGGCAATAGCCTTTCATGTATTGGCACTGGCCATTACTGGATCTAACCTTAGCGGGAGAGTGTTGGTTTGAACGCGATTAAGACAGCTGTGATGGCCATTCTATGGCTTGTATGTGCAGGCAATGCGATGGCGCAGGCTAAGTTGGATGCGCAGGGTGTTGAAGCCTGGGCCGATGAAGTCCTCGGCAAAGCTTTTGCGGACAGGCGTTTCTCGGGGGCTGTTGTTTCCATTGTTCAGGATGGTGAACTGCTGCTTGCCAAGGGTTATGGATACGCGGACTATGCAAAGGAGGCTCCAATCATTCCCTCAGAAACATTGTTTCGAATAGGTTCAATTTCAAAGACGTTTACCGGTACCGCTATTGTGCAATTACTTGAACGTGGGTTGATCAAGAGTCTTGACGAGCCGGCGAACAACTATTTGCAGCGGTTTCAGCTGCCGATGAATGCCGATAGACAGATCACAATATGGGATTTATTGACTCACAGGGCCGGTTTTGAAGATAGATTCACCGGGCTGGCAGTCATGAAAGACCAGCCATTGAAGGTCTCGGGTGAGTATATTGAAAGCGTGATGCCGGCTCTTGTTCGCGCAACGGGTGAATGGGTCGTTTACGATAATTTTGGTGTCGCGGTACTAGGCATCATGATAGAGGACCTTACAGGGCTGTTGTATCAAGAATATATTCAGCGCAATATTTTTTCTCCGCTGGCAATGTCCAATAGCGGAGTCAGTGTTAATACTCAACCAGCTTCACAGTTGGGTCGCCCTTATGCGACTTTCCCCAACGGCACTTTTGAACCCATGCCTTTTCTGGGAATGCATCCCATGTTTGCAGCAACCGGGGCCATTCAGTCAACAGCTACGGATATGGCCCGTTATATGAACGCCCACCTGGATGCAGGGCGTTCCGATAGCGACACCATCCTGACTTCAGGCAGTTTCGAGTTAATGCACTCAATTCATGCCCGGATGCACCCGCTGTTGGGGGGATGGGGTGTGATATTCCCCATCCGTCAGTGGGGAGCGGAGAAATTACTGGCCCATGAAGGTGCTTGGCCGGGTTCCAACAGTAAGATGACGCTGATGATGAACAGTGGTGCGGGTATCTTTATATCGATCATGGGTGGAAAAGGCAGCAATCCCGTAGACGATACTCCCAATCCGGACTTTGAGCGCATGCCGCCGGTTGACGTGGACGTGGTAACCAATGACTTTCTAACTCGGTTTGTTGGTCAATATCGGCCGGAGGAATCGGTGTTCGCAGAAGCCGCGCCCACTGAGGATCTGTCCCGGTATGTCGGTTCGTACATGACCAATAGACGTTCTTTTTCTACCTACGAAGTTATCGACGCCATGTTTCAAACTGTCTCCGTTGCTGAAGATGGTAATGGCGGGCTCACCATGCTGGGGCTGGATGGATTCAAGGCGATTGCTCCCAAGGTGTTCTGGCGTGAGGGGAAGGAGCCTGCGCTTGTCGCCTTTATTGAGGATGGAGAAGGAATGCACCTGGTGGTTGATGGAGTTTCGCGTCACTACACTCGGCAACAGGGGGTATTGAATCTGTCGTTCCTGCTGGCGATCTTGCCGATCTGCATTATTGTGATGTTCACGGGTTTTCTCGCTGCGTTCTGGCCGGCCCGGGGGTTCAGCGCCGGTGGTAGTCGCTACCTTCCCGTATTGGCTCCGTTGTGCCTGATTACCATGGTGGCGTTCCTGCAGTTTGGCTTTGAATCGGGAGATTCACTGGACTATGTGATTGCTACTGGCCGTATTGAGCGCTTTGTTGGTCTTATCAGCGTGGCAAATCTGATGGCGATTTTGGCCGTATTGATGTTGTGTGCTTGTGTTCTGGCTTGGCGTAGTCACTATTGGGGAACGGGCAAGCGTTCAGTATTCAGGCGCATACACTTTACCTTGCTCACTACCGCGTTGATTGCACTAGTGCCGCTGTTGGACTTTGCCAATCTTCTGGGCTGGAAGCTGCCTTGAATCGAAATTGAAAGTTGCACTGCGTTCGCTGTTAGAGGAGCCATATGTCAATATCGCTAAAAATAAATGGAAGAATTCAGCTGGTCGACGCGGATGCTGATACACCGCTGCTATGGGTTATTCGAGATACCTTAAAGTTGGTGGGCACGAAATTCGGGTGCGGAATGGCTCAATGCGGAGCCTGTACTGTGCATCTGGATGGGGCCGCCATTCGATCATGTATGATCCCGGTGGCTGCTGTCGCCGGAAAGGACATTACGACTATCGAAGGGCTATCCGAGAGAGAGGAAAATAGCCTGCAGCGGGCCTGGATTGAAGAAGATGTCGTTCAGTGCGGATATTGTCAATCAGGCCAAATCATGTCGGCCGCCGCATTGCTGGCGGAAAATCCCAATCCCTCTGATGAGGCCATTGACAATGCCATGTCGGGCAATATCTGCCGTTGTGGCACCTATCCCCGAATACGCAAAGCCATTCGGCGTGCTGCGGCATATGCGGAGGATGCCAGCTTATGAGCGCAGCAAGGGGCGTTTCACGGCGAAACTTTCTGAGAAACACAGCATCCGGGGGTGGGCTACTGCTACTTGGTTTTTGTTTTAATACAAAAGCCATGGCTCGCAACCGCAGGGCTGGCGAGCCTCACAGCTTTACACCGAATGCCTATATAAAAATACTGAGTGATAACAGTATTGAACTCATGATTGGCTGTTCTGACATGGGGCAGAATGTGGTGACCGGGTTAGCCATGATTGTGGCCGAAGAGCTGGATGCAGATTTGGACAGGATATCGGTAAAAGTCGGCCCGGTTGATCCAGAATACTTCAATCCCTATGCCCGATCGATGTTGACCGGGGGATCCACCAGTACCTATGCTAACTACGACCGCCTCCGGAACGCGGGAGCCACCGCCAGAATCATGTTGATCGCGGCTGCAGCACGGCATTGGGATATCGAACCGAGTCGAATTCGCACAGAGAAATCGATCATTATTGATGCTGTCTCAGGCAACAAGTTACGCTATGGGGATCTGTCGAAACTGGCGTCCAGTATTCCGCTCCCTGACACCGTCAAGTTAAAGCCCGAGTCACGGTTTCGCTTAGTTGGTAAGGAGGTGGGGCGGATAGACTCGGAAGAGAAAATCACTGGTCGTGCACGGTATGGTATCGATGTACAACTCCCAGGACTTTGTTATGCCTGCGTACTTCATCCTCCTGTTTTTGGGGCCTCGATCGTATCTATTGACGACGCTGTCGCGGCCAGGATGCCAGGAGTGCGCAAGGTAAAGCAGATTGACTCCGGCGTTGCCGTCATAGCGGACAGCTTTTGGCGTGCGAAGAAGGCTCGCGATGCACTCAAAGTTGTTTGGGATGAAGGCGCCTGGGCGGGGACCAGTTCTGCAACGCTGGATCAGCAATACCGTGAACTGCTCAAAGACAGTGCAGCACTTGTCAAGAGTAATGGCGACAGCAAGCAAGCCTTTATGCAGGCGAGTCAGGTTCTGGATGAGACATATGAACTGCCATTCCTGGCGCACGCGTGTATGGAGCCGCTTAACTGTACGGTTCATGACCATGGCGATTGCGCGGACATATTTGTCGGTACCCAGTCGCAGAGCGGTGACCAAAAGTATGCCGCTGAGGTTCTTGGATATGCGCCCGACAAGGTCAATATTCACACCCAAGTTCTTGGGGGAGGGTTTGGTCGCCGTGCGTCGAAGACGGCGGACTTCGTTACCGAGGCGGCCCTGATCGCCAGGGGCGAGCCCTGGCCTATAAAGATGGTCTGGACCAGAGAAGATGACATGACCAGCGGTTTTTATCGACCCAAATATACTCATAGAGTTCGCGTCGCTCTGAATAAGAAAGGGGAAATAGACGCCTGGGAACATCGTGTGGTTGGTCAGCGCGTCAGTATTGGAGGCTTTGTGGATAGTGGTAAGTCGGCCGCTTTCGACTCGGCCCAAGTAGAAGGACTGGTACCGTTTCCGTACGACGTTGCTGGCCTGCGGGTCGAGGCTCGACCGTTGGTAAGCCCGGTTCCTACGCTTTGGTGGCGGTCTGTTGGGCATTCCCACACGACCTTTGCCATGGAGTCGATGGTCGACGAGGCAGCTTACGCAGCCAATGCGGATCCGGTTAACTACAGACGTAAGCTCTATCGCAAGAACCCGAGAATGTTAAAACTGCTCAATACCGTTGCGGAGATGTCGGACTGGGGTGAGGAGTTGCCTGAAGGCCAAGGTCTTGGGGTGGCTGTGCACGATGCTTATTCCTTTAAGGCGGTCTGTGCTCATGTGGCCAAAGTCAGGGTGGAAAATGGACGGTTTCGAGTGGAGAAAGTCTGGTGTGCCATCGATTGCGGCTTCGCGGTTAACCCAAATGGTGTGCGGGCGCAGATGGAGGGTTGCGTAATATTCGGACTTAATGGTCTCACAGGACAAATTACCTTTGACAAAGGGAGGGTGGTTGAGACCAATTTTCACAACTATCAAGTCTGTCGTATGAGCGATGCACCGCAAATCGAAGTAGTCATCATAAACAGCGGTGCTGAAATGGGCGGTATCGGTGAGCCCGGACTCCCTCCGATAGTGCCCGCTGTTACCAATGCGATATACGCAGCTACGGGAAAAAGGATTCGAACATTACCCGCGAGGCTCTAGTCGCACAACATTTCGCCTGGAGCACCAATATTCTTACGGCGATCAGGAGCGGATATGAAGATAACCAAACGATTACTCAGCCTGTTGTGTTCAGCGGTCTTGTCTGGTTGTGGCGGCAATGGACTTCTCAACAAAATTGAATCAAGAGTGGTTGCGACAGAAAGTCCTTTTCAAGAGCTGCAAAATATATCCACCACAGTTTCGGTTGAGCAATTTGAGTTTCAGCCAACACGCATACAGGTTGGCACGGTTTACCACTTTACGATTTCAAACCGGGACAAGTCCTACATTAAGAATATTGCACTTTATGTGGCAGACGAAAACAAGCTCGAGAGCTTCAAGATGTATCCTGGCGCCGATCATACCGTTGTTGTTGAAGCGGAAATGGACTGGGAAAAATTTTCCATCAAAAGCGTTAATCAAATTGAGATCAGCAAAGAGCTTGTCAGAACGGAAACCTTACGTATGGCTCTGAAGGAGGAACCTTCTTACCTTTATGTTTACGGAGGCAGTCGCATTCCCAGAGGGGAATACATGCCGGGGTACTTTCCCGCAACCAATCACGGCTTCGATTTCTCGGATTTGAATTTTGCCTTTCGGCATTTGAGAGATCCAAGGTCCGATGTTGAAGTCGGTGTTGCGGCGCCTGTACCCCCCGGAAAGTTGGCATACACGGGCAATATGAAAATGTTGTATGTCGGGGAGGAGTCCTACAAGGGGCGCAGTTGCTATCGGTATTCCATAAGTGGACGGGGTGTTGGCGGAAGAACCGGTTACCTTCTGGTGAATCAGCGAGGCGGTCACTTCGAATATATGGAACTTGATGCGAACTATCATCCGAAATTTGACTACTTTCGATATGAACTTTCAAGTGTTAGCCAAATGACACGCGAGCAATGGGACTCGCACGTTGAATCGGAATCCAGGCGTCACTTTAACGATCATTCGTTTGACTAAACCTTCTTCAAATCCAGTATATCGATTTCCCCAATGGGGCATTACAGGTGAGGTCGCACCCATGGACTATTGGAACATCACTTCCAGGGCTCAACATCTTCATTCAGAATCATTGGTTTGGGATAATCAGGTTTGCTTGCCTTATTCCAAGGATAACCGCTGGATGAATGAGCTTGAGCGTCATCGCAGGGCAGGTGTGGATATGGTCATTCTGAGTATAGCGGGCAATGATGGCTGTGGAATAGAAACACTGACTCGGACGGCGGCCAACTTCAGGTACTGGATAGACAGACATTCAGATAAATACCGGTTGGCCCTTGCCCCTGAGGACATTGTCGCGGCAAAGCCAGCGAACAAGTTGGCCGTTGCCTTCAGTGTGGAAAACCCGGGTGATATGAAAGGGCAGATCAGCCTTGTGAGCCTCTATTACAGTTTGGGAGTACGCTGGATGACCATGGTCTACAATCGGACTAACTGTATCGGTGGGGGGTGTCATGAAGAGGATTCAGGGCTGACCGACTTTGGGCTGCAAGTGATTAAAGAAATGGACCGCGTCGGCATGGTAAAGTGCTGTTCCCACACAGGTTACCGAACGGCTATGGACGTATTTTCGAATACTGACAAACCGACCATCTTTTCTCACTCCAATCCACTGAGCCTCCAGGATCACCCCAGAAACATTCCGGACACGCTGATCGATGCTTGCGCCGCCTCGGGAGGCGTGGTCTCTCTGAATGGTATTGGGGTCTTTCTTGGCAATAACGATACACGTCCTGCCACACTCGTTCGCCATATTGACTACGTGGTGCAGAGGGCGGGTATAGAGCATGTTGGCATCGGCATCGACTATTGTTATGGCATAGGCGAGTTACACCAGACATTGGCGGAAACACAGGATGTCTGGCCCTCTCGTTTGGGCTATGGTCCGGATATGGCGATTATGGAACCGGAAAAAATTCCCCAAATTACTGAAGAACTGCTGAAGCTCAATTACAGCGATGACAGCATACGTAAGATATTGGGTGAGAATCTGTTGCGCGTAGCGAACGAGGTCTGGCAATAGCCAACTATATGACAATACACCGAATATGTTCCCTGGTGATGCCTTCAATACTATTGCCTTCAAAACAATAATTTTAAAAGTTATGCCAATAGGGTCAAATTCGGCCGTTCATTTTCAGAAAAATACTCTTTCAATGCCTCCACAAAATTGGCGGAGGGGGAATTCGTCTGCTCTGAATCTCGAGTGACAGCGTGCCAATCAAAATGCATGCCTTTGCGAGTTAGCCTGGAGGTGGTTATCCGATGTGGTTCCTGTATCGCACTCAGGGTCCAGTTTGGTAGAAATGCTATGCCTTGCTCCTGGGAAACAAAAGCCATGACTGCTTCAGTGACTCCAGCACGAATGATTCTGCATTGGGCAGAACCCTGCGCAAGAAAACTCTCGTGCTTATATCCAAATTCAGGTTTCTCATGATGAACAACACAGGTCTGATTTACCATGTCCTGCGGCTCCAGCCAGGACTTCCTGGCCAGTGGGTGTGTAGCCGGTATCACAGCCAAAAGCTCATCCTCAAACAGACTTGTGGCGCGGAACGAACCAGCCTGCTGATCACTGGACACGATGGCCACATCTATGACACCTGTGCGCAATGCCGCTATCGGATCTAGGGATACATCAGCAACGACCGTTGTCCCAACCGTCGGATTCTGTGCCTTGAAGCGCTGTAAAAAACCGGGTAACCATGAGTAGCTGCCAAGTTGTTCTATACCCAATCGCACAACTCTCTCTATTCCGTCTGACCGATACTTAATGTCAGACTCAGCATCTTCTATGGCCTGAAGTACCGTTCTGGCGGTGTCGAGTAAACGTTTTCCCGTGTCGGTCGGGACCAGTACATTGTTTTCCCGGAAAAAGAGGCTGGTATCTAGCAGTCTTTCCGCCTCACGTATCCGGTGGCTCAGCGCTGATTGGGTGAGCCCAATACGACGCGCTGCCTCCGAAATACTTCCCGCGTCGACGACGGCCGCGATCATCTGCAAGTGACGTGTGCTGACTCTAATACTCACTGGAATTCTCCTTCCGAAGCTTTCTTACAGTCAATGTAAACCATCGGTCGATTTTTGACGATAGCCAAAATGGCCAGGCCTTGGCACATAGGGCCAAGGGGTGACCAATTTCGCAATCGTCCGAAAAAAGACAGGCGTGTAATATCCAACCAGTCTTTACCAAACAAATCAGAAACAACTCGGGGGGCGCAAATGGTCCGAATTATCTGGATAATTCTTTTCACTTATTTCGCTGTAGTTGCTTCGCGCGCGGTTGATGCCACTGAGGCGCTGGTCTATGACATAGCGATCATCGGAGGCCGGGTCATGGATCCGGAAACCAAGTTCGATGCGGTAAGAAATGTCGGCATACTCGATGGGCGCATTGCCGCTATCACCTCAGATCCAATAGGAGCTCAAGAGGTAATAGATGCGGTGGGTATGGTGGTTGCTCCGGGATTTATCGATACGCAATTTCATGGACAGGATGTATTCGCCAGCAAAATGGCATTGCGTGATGGGGTAACCACTGGGTTAGACCTGGAAGGGGGGGCTATCAATGTTGGAAGCTGGTATAAGAAGAAAGAGGGACGCTGGCAGATAAACTTCGGTGTAGCCGCTTCCTATCCGTTTGCGCGTATGGCTGTGCACGATACCGAAGTTTCTTTTCAAGTGGCAGTTGATTTTGGCAGTGGTGGCTCCCATATTGCCAAAGCAGCCGCAGACGGATTATCAGGCTGGTCCGAAAGTAGAAGTAACACCCATCAGATTAACCAGATCAGTGCACTTATCGATGAAGATTTGCGCCAGGGTGCTATTGGTGTCGGAATACCGCTTGCCTATATGGCGCGCGCTGCTTCGAGCTATGAAGTCTTCGAAGTTCAGAGGACAGCAGCACGCTATGGACGTCCGGCGTCCGTACACACACGCTTTCACCTGGATTCAAAACCCCCAACCGAATCAGCGATAGGGTTTGATGAGGTCTTTACCAATGCCGCATTGCTTGGCGCCCCTCTTTTGATTGCTCACAACAACGACTACGGCTGGGAGGAAATCGAAGAGAAGTTGCAGTTGGCCAGACTCCGGGGCATGAATATGTGGTCCGAGTACTATCCGTACGACGCCGGTTCGACAGCTGTCTCAGCCGCCTTTCTGCAACCCGCCGTTTGGGAAGAAAAGTATGGTTACAAATATGAGGACACACTATACGATCCCAAGACGGATCGTCTCCTGGACAAAAGATCTTACCAAAGCCTGGTTGAAGAGGATCCATCCAGAACCGTGGTCGTGTTTCTTCCCCCACGCCGCCAGTGGCTCCCTTACTGGCTCACCATGCCGCATATGACGGTAGCCAGTGACGGCATGCCGGGCGTCGGCGGAAACGGAAAGTTGCTGCCCTGGAATGCTGAATACACAGATTACGTGGGGCACCCCCGCAGCGCAGGAACCAGAGCCAAGGTTCTGAGGATGGGGCGAGAATACGGTGTGCCTCTAATGCATACGCTGGCGCAACTGAGCTATTGGAGTGCCAAACATTTGGGTGATGCGGGTCTGTTGTCGATGAAGGATCGAGGACGAATGCAGGTGAATAAAGTCGCTGATATTGTCGTCTTTGATCCGGATAAAGTTACAGATCACGCGGGCTTTAAGGCGGGTACCACTGGATTGCCTTCGACCGGGATTCCCTGGGTGATTGTCAATGGCATGGTCGTTGTGAACAATTCGAGAGTGCTGAGCCATGTCACTCCGGGAACAGCGATTCGTTATCCAGTTGAAGAGCAAGGGCGCTTCACATCGCTAAGTGCTGAACAGTGGGTCAGAGAATTTACAATACTTCCAGGTCGATTTGACGAGAAAGTTGATTTCTCTCATCTGCCAGATTGATCGAAACAGTTAAAGTACAGGGAGTTTTCCCAATAGCGCCAGGATTTCAAAGAGTGCCAGGGCAACTCCAAAGAAAATCAAAAAATGGATAAGTATCGAGCCTCCTCGGACCCTGAATTCACCGTTATTGAACTTCTTGCGACATTCTTTGGCTGCCAGTGCGGGAATGATAATCGCCCATAAGGTTCCCGCCAGGCCTGCTAATCCGATGGCATGCAGGAAACCATTTGGAAATATTAAACAGGCAATAGCTGGAGGAATAAAGGTGATGGCCGCCGTTTTCAGGCGCCCCGATCTACTCCAATTGAAGTCGAAAAAATCAGAAATATAGTCGAACAATCCAAGCGTTACCCCAAGGAACGATGAGGTGACTGCCATCAGCGTGAACCAATGTAGAATGGTCTTATTGTATTCACCCAACGCTGTCACGAGAGAAGCAATATTTCCCCCTTTGCCTACAATAACCTGAAACTCTGGCCTGGAAATATTTGCCATGGTCGCAAAGAGCCAAAGTGCATATGTAGCCATAGCAATCAGGGATCCGAAGAGTAAGCTGTTTCTTATTTTGATATGATCTTTTTCATAGATCTTTATCAAGCTTGGAACGGTTCCATGAAAGCCGAAAGCGGCGACAAAAAATGGAATTGCTGAGAAAATATAGGGGTAGTAACTTTCGTTGTCTTCGGTAGAAAAGAGAAGCGAAAGATCAGCGCCAAGGGTCAAATCAAAGACCAGAGATAAGAGCGATACTCCCATCCCCACAATTAATATTGTCGCGAGATTTCCCACCCGGTTTGCGCACAGAGCTACAAATATAGCCATGGATAAAGTGAAGAGTACACCTGCATGTGAAGAAGAAATCGCAAATTGAAATCTGGACTGTGCGTATTGACTGATCAAAGATCCAGAACCGCTTATATAGGCATAGGTGAGGACGTAGAGAACGAAAGTCAGGGCGATGCCATTCAGAAGATTCCAGTACTTGCCCAATAGATCTCTGATGAAGGTGTCGAAGCTGGAGCCTTCAGGATAATGAAGGTTAACCTCGGCAATCAACAGGCTGGTGTGGTACATGCAGAACCAGGTTACTATCAGGCAGAGTATGGACCAGGAAAACCACATTCCTGATGAAATCGAGGGCATTGAGAACATACCGGCTCCAACCGCTGTGCCAGCGATCAGCATCGCGCCACCGAAAGAAGACTTTGTTTGCCGACGAATACGACTTTCTCTTCCTGCTATTCCAAAAGCCATGCAAAATCCTGAGTTCTTATTATTGATTTTTTATCTTTTAAGTTATTTCGGAAATGATTATTTGGCAATGGCTCAAGGAGACAGTTATTTGCCAAAAAGGTCAATTGGGTAATTCGCTGAATTCACTTGTTTTTGCATGTAGACGGAACTAACATTTACTGCCCTCTGGACAATGTTCAAGTTACCAAACCGAAACTCTTTATCCTTTTTGACTGAGTGAAGCTATGACTAATCAGAATGAAACGAATTCCAATTTCCGGGCCATTGATGAAGAAACTGGATTCGTCATAGGTGAGGATTTCGTTCGGTTTGAACAAAAAAATGATGCCTTCAGCCGTTCAACTTGGGATGAAGAACTAAAAAGCAAAAGGGCGGAAAATTTCTTTCAGGCCTATTTAATGCCGAATGCCAAACCTAGAAAAGGCGAAGGCTATCAGCACCTGGACTACGCATTAAGGAATGCAGCTTGGCATATGGCGACCTCCCTGCGTCAATTCTCACCCGGGAGAGGCGAGGGTTTCCAGGATATGTTCACAATCCATGAACAGGGTTGGAGTGAAAAGGTAGAGGTTGGCTCATCGGAGGAGGCTGCCAAAGTCGTCAAGAATGCCGCGATTATGTTAGGAGCGGACATCGTTGGAATTGCAGACTACGATGAACGCTGGGTCTACAAAACGACTTTTCGAAGACAGACTCTGAAACCCGGTCAGAGCAATACCATACCAACGCAGACCGAGCCCGAGATCCCGGAGCATATGACCAGCTGTATTGTACTTGCGAGCGAAATGCCGTTATCACTGAACCGAACCGTGCCTTCTGCCTTGTCCGGTGGTTCCAGTGGAATTGGATATTCCAGGGATGCTTCCACCTGCATTTCGCTGGCGCAATTTATTCGCAATCTTGGCTACGAAGCTTATGCATGTATGAATGATACCGGACCGTCGATTCCCTACGCGGTGCAGGCCGGTTTGGCAGAGTACAGCCGATCAGGATTGGCCATTACGCCTGAGTTTGGTTCCCGGGTCCGATTTACACGGGTTTTTACCAACCTGCCATTGAAGGCCGATAAGCCCATTCAATTTGGAGTGAAAGAGTTCTGTGAAGTCTGTCGTAAGTGTTCTGACAGTTGCCCACCACAGGCAATTGCCAAGGAGGCTCCGAGCGCGGAGCAGATCAATGTCTCCAATACCCAAGGCCTGACCAAATGGACTACTAACGCGGAAAAGTGTTTTAAGTTCTGGTGCAGTCAGAATACAGAATGCTCTATCTGCATCAGAGTATGCCCTTATAATCGAACGTTCAATAATCGGCTTGATCGGGCCTGGCGCTGGTTAGCCGGTACCAGGCTTCGCAGGCTGGCCCTATGGGTCGATGATAAATTCAATTCTCACACGGGCAAGAAGGCGGGTTGGTGGTGGAATGAAAGAAACGCTGGCGTGAAACGCTATTCCAGTCTTTCTATCAAAAAGTAGATCAATCAGGAGATACGTCCTGGCAGGAGATAATGATGGGTACTATCTATGTAACAGACCTCGAAGGCGAGGTGCATAAATTGGCGGTTCAGTCAGGGGGCAAGCTAATGGAGGCTATTCGTGATGCGGGCTTCCCTATTGAGGCGATATGCGGTGGTGAAGGCTCCTGCGCAACTTGTCACGTGCACGTCCCGCCGGAGTGGTATGATAAGTTGCCGAAGGCAGAACAGACAGAGTTGGATTTTGTGGAAGTGGCAATGACCTATGAGCCTGGTATGTCGAGACTCAGTTGTCAGATACAATTCAACGATTCCCTTGAGGGGCTGCATATCCAGCTTACCGAAGAGGATTAATGATGCATATTCAGATCAGGGTCGACAAAAAAATCGACCCTGAACTGTTTTACGCTAGATAATGGCCGCCAGACGAGTACCCTGATCAATAGCCCGCTTGGCATCCAGCTCTGCCGCCACATCGGCGCCGCCAATCAGGTGGTATTGCTTGGTCAGTCCCTCGGCGAGTTCGCGTAGAGGATCCTGTCCTGCACAGATAATGACGTTGTCCACTGGCAGCACCTGTGACTCTCCCATAATGCTCAGGTGAAGTCCTTCGTCATCAATTTTGTGATATTCGCAATTGGAGAACATTTTGACGCCTTTTTGCTTCAAGCCGGTACGGTGAATCCAGCCAGTGGTCTTGCCGAGCCCGGCGCCAACTTTACTGGACTTGCGTTGCAGCAAAAATAATTCGCGAGGAGAGTCCTGTCTAACAGGCTGGATGCCTTGCACCCCACCACGGGCCTTTAATTCCATATCCACACCCCATTCTGCCATAAACGCGGGGATGTCCTGGCTGGTGGAAGCGCCCTCATGGGTGAGGTATTCGGAGACATCAAAGCCGATGCCGCCGGCACCAATTACCGCCACTCTCTTACCGACAGGCTTCTTGTCCCTGAGAACCTCCAGATAGTTGTGAACTTTCTGGTGATCAATACCGTCAATGGCTGGCGTGCGAGGTGAGATTCCCGTAGCAAGAATTACCGCATCAAAATCACTGTTATTCAGCATTTCCGCACTGACGCGGGTATTCAACCTGAGTTCAACTTTCGCACGAGTAATTCGGTTTTCAAAGTAACGCAGGGTTTCGTAAAACTCTTCTTTGCCCGGAACCAGCTTGGCGACATTGAATTGTCCACCAATCTGGCTGGCGGCATCAAACAGAGTGACATGGTGCCCCCGTTCCGCTGCGGTGGTAGAAAATGCCAGGCCTGCGGGGCCGGCACCAATAACGGCAATTTTCTTAAAGATGGTAGTGGGTGGGAAGTCGAGTTCGGTTTCGTGACAGGCTCGGGGGTTAACCAGACAGCTGGTGATCTTGCCGCTGAAGATATGGTCAAGGCAGGCCTGGTTACATCCGATGCAGGTGTTGATTTCTTCGCTCTTTCCCTGGGAGGCCTTGATAATAAAGTCTGGATCCGCCAGAAAGGGGCGAGCCATGGAGATCATGTCCGCGTCACCGTTCGCTAGCACCTCTTCTGCTGTTTCAGGTGTATTGATGCGGTTTGACGTTACCACGGGGATATTAAAGTGGTCTTTGAATTTTCGGGTAACCCAGGTGAAGGCGGCTCGTGGCACCTTGGTGGCAATGGTGGGGATGCGGGCTTCGTGCCAGCCGATGCCGGTGTTGATGATGGTGGCGCCGGCTTGCTCAATGGCCTTACCCAGCGCAACGATCTCGTCATAGCTGCTGCCACCTTCAACCAAGTCCAACATGGAAAGGCGGTAAATGATAATAAAATTCTCTCCGGCGGCTTCTCGGGTGCGACGTACCACTTCGACGGGAAGGCGCATGCGGTTTTCGTAGCTGCCACCCCAGTCATCATCACGCTGGTTCGTACGGGTTGTCAGAAACTGGTTCAGGAAATAGCCCTCTGAACCCATAATTTCGACACCATCGTAGCCACCGTTCTGTGCCATAATGGCGGTATCAACGATGTCTTGTATCTGTTTTTCAATCCCCTCTTCAGTTAACTCATGGGGTACATAGGGAATAATAGGCGCCTGCACAGCCGATGGGGCTACCAATTGCTTATTGTTTGCGTAGCGGCCGGTATGAAGGATCTGCAGGCAGATTTTGCTCCCGGCTTCATGGACGGCGTCTGTAACGATCCTGTGGTCCTTGGCATCGTGTTCAACGGTCGGTATGTGCCCATCATAGCTCGATGCAGATTCAGTGTTGGGGTAAAACCCTCCGGTCACAATTAAACCCACCCCGCCGCGCGCTCGCTCGGCAAAGAAAGCCGCCATACGTTGGTACCCGTTCGGAGCATCTTCCAGGCCTGTATGCATGGATCCCATCAGCACACGGTTCTTTAGGGTGGTAAATCCAAGGTCCAAGGGTTCCAGCATCTTGGGGTAGGGATTGCTCATAATTAACTCCTCAAAGTCTGTAGATTGGCGAATACGAGCTCTGGCCGATACGAGCATTCGATAAACACTAATGAGTCTTTTACTATGGTATTTCCAGGCGAAGGTTACCCCCCCCGTTCGAAGGGGGGGCGGATAAGTTAATGCCGGCCAGATGCGCTTCACTTTCAGTTCCCCGCAGAATGGGGGGGGTAAGTCCAGAGGGGGGGCGGCATACTCTTTACATTGATGATTGAGGTACCTAGGTATGGCTTCAACGTTTGGTAAAGGCATATTGGTTTTCTTGTCCTTTTTGATTTCAGTTTGGGCCCTTTTTACTTATTCCAGTTATCCTATTGCGACAGCGGCACCGCCAGTTTTCGTAGAGAGCTTTAGTCAGCATCCTCCTGCGGTGTACATTCATATTTTTTCATCGGTTCTTGCGTTGGCAATAGGGCCACTTCAATTTTCAAAATCGTTTAGAGGCAGGTTTACTCGTTTACACCGCTGGTTGGGTCGGATTTACCTGGGAGCGGGGATCGCGATTGGTGGACTGTCTGGTCTTTTCCTGGCGCAATACGCGTCTCAGGGGGTGTTTGCACAGCTTGGTTTCTCTGCTTTATCCGTACTCTGGCTGTATACCGGTTTTCGAGCCTTCCGGGCGATAAAATTGGGGTCGGTTTCGGAGCACCGGGAGTGGATGTATCGCAACTTTGCGCTGACTTTCGCTGCAGTTACTTTGCGGGTGTATACAACGCTTTCCATTGGGACTGGCCTGGACTTCTCTGTCGCCTATCCAATTATTGCTTGGTTGTGTTGGGTTCCAAATTATTTGCTCGCGGAGTGGTTCATCTACGCTAAGACAGGTTCACGGCGCCCAGAAAGTCACAATTTACCTCCTATATCGTCCAGCGCGGATTACTGAAACGTGGAATCCGAAGCCAGCTTGAATTCAGCATGATAGGCCCCTTTTTTAGGGGGGGCATAATTGGCAAGGTGCGCTAGAATTCCACGATGCCAAACCATACATAAAAAATCTGGAGCGATTGTTAATGCAAGCATTTGTCGAGTTCACGGCGGGAATGATTTGGAGCCCAGCGCTGATAGCGCTGTGTCTGGGGGCCGGGCTTTTTTACTCTGTGATTACCCGCTTTGTTCAGATCAGGTTGTTTCGAGAAATGCTGCTTCTATTGGTGAAAGGAAAGAGCTCTCGTACGGGTATTTCTTCATTTCAGGCGCTGGCGGTGTCACTTTCCGGCCGTGTCGGTACCGGTAATATTGCGGGCGTGGCAGCGGCAATCGGATTTGGAGGTCCGGGTGCCGTATTCTGGATGTGGATTGTGGCTTTCCTGGGTGCTGCCACGGCATACGCGGAATCAACATTGGCCCAAATTTACAAGGAAACCGATGAGGGGCAATATCGCGGCGGGCCCGCCTACTATTTTGAAAAAGCCCTGGGTGCCAAGTGGTACTCCTGGATATTCGCGATTGCCACCATCATAGCCACAGGAGTGTTGATGCCGGGTGTTCAGTCAAATGGTATTGGTAATGCAGTGGTATTGGTTGCCGGCGAAGGCAGCTTGATAAGCCTGCCGGTGTTTGGTGACGTTGGTTCGACCAAGCTGGTTACCGCCTCGATTATCTGTGGACTGTTGGCTTTTATTGTGTTGGGTGGTGTCAAGCGCATTGCAAAATTCACCGAAGTAGTCGTACCAGTGATGGCGATGACTTATCTTATCACCGCATTTGTGGTTATCGCCCTGAATATAGACGAACTGCCACGAATTGTCGGCATGATCGTTGGCGATGCTTTTTCACCAATGGCCGGAGTTGGTGCTGCCATTGGCTGGGGCGTCAAGCGTGGCATCTACTCCAATGAGGCGGGGCAGGGGACGGGACCGCATGCTGCTGCCGCCGCTGAGGTGCAGCATCCTGCTCAGCAAGGCCTGGTTCAGGCATTCTCGATATACATTGACACCCTGGTGGTTTGCACCGCGACCGCATTCATGATTCTGATTACGGGAGCCTATAATGTTCACGGTCTGGGTGATGCTTATATTGTTCAGAATGAATTGGCAAATGGGCTGTTGGCAAACAGTCCGCAGTTTACGCAAATGGCAATTGAGAGTATTTTTCCCGGCGTAGGCAAACCATCGGTTGCCATTGCCTTGTTTTTTTTCTCGTTTACAACACTCCTGGCCTATTACTATATCGCGGAAACCAATGTCGCCTATATCCATAAAAGTATAAGGGTGCCTGGTTTGACTGCCGCACTGAAGGTGGGAATTCTGTTGGCGACCTTTTACGGCACAATCAAAACCGCGAATTTGGCCTGGGGGTTGGGAGATATTGCCGTAGGCGCGATGGCCTGGCTGAATATCATTGGTGTGATGACCATATTCTTTGTGGCCAAGCCAGCGATCAAGGCGCTGCGTGATTATGAGCGGCAGCGGCGCGAAGGAGTCGAAAACTATACATTTGACCCGCTGAAGCTGGGTATTGCAAATGCGGAATTCTGGGAGGGTAAGATTGAAGCAAGCGAAAGTCGATTGCAGGACTCGGAGGGTCTGGAACTCAAGGGAAGCCAGAAGACTGAACTTGAAATTCGTATTGAGACTTCAACCTAACACCGGCAGTTTGGGTATTGGGCGCTTTTAGAGCGTCATTCGCCAATATTCAGGTCGTCGTGAACAGGCAATAACTCAACACCAGGTGCCGAATAACGTTTCCGGAATGCGCCCGTACGGGCGCGAGGGATCAAAACTCCTGGCTTAAGACACCAAGTGTTTAACAGCCTTAATCGTAATATCGATATCCCGGCCACTGTTATAAATATGGGGAGCGAGACGAACCCAGGTTTGATCGCCGAGATCGGCTGCTGCGGCGGAGATTCCATATTCGTTGTAGAGCGTCTCAAGCGTCTCCCGGGCATTTCTGCCCTTGTAGAGAAAGATAACGAACCCGCCTCGTAATTCTGTGGCTTCGGGGGAAAGAAAATGAATCTTCCGGGAAACGGACTGCAACCCGGCCATCAACTTGGCGACATGGCTCCGGACTCTGGCCTCAATGAGGTCTCCTCCCAGGAAGTTGTATAGCTGTACCGCAGTGCCCAGTGCCTCCAGGCGACCGTCGTCTCTCTGTCCCAGATTGTCGAACTTGCGCGCGCCCTGCGTACTTGCCTTTTCCCAGTCGTGGGTGACCATCGGCGGCCACAGTCCGGATTGTGCCTCACTGCGCACATAGAGGACACCGGTTTCACGGGGGCCGCACAGCCACTTATGGGCACTTCCCGTGTAAAAGTCACAGCCCAGATCCTGCAGGTTTTGTACCTCCAAGCCGAAAGTCTGTGCGCCATCGCACAGGCTGAGTGCACCACGAGCACGGATGGATTCGCATAATTGCTTAGCAGGCAAGGCTACGCTGGAGACATTGGATACCTGGCTGAAGGAGACTATTCTCGTCGTCGGCGTCATCGCGTCCACAAACGGTTTCAGCAATTGCTCACGACTCTGAGGAGTATCAGGTGTACTGACCCGCTTTAGCGAGAAACCAAGGCGTTGACTCCAAACCTCCCAGGCGACATTGTTGGACTCATGGTTCTGGTCCCAGATTAGCACCTCATCGCCTGGTTTCAGATCTATCCCGCCGATTACCGCCCGGTTGCTTTCGCTGGTATTGCGAGTAATGGCGATTTCGTCGCTGGAAGCTCCCAGCATCTCTGCCAATAGCTGTCGAGTATATTCTTTGCGTTCTGCATACTTGGCGCGGTTTTCGTGTGAGGGATCTGCGTCGATATCGTTGGTACGATCAAACAGTGTTTGGGTTACCGGCGCCGAGGAGGGACACAGGTTGGCGGCGTTCATGGCAATAAGACCGGGTCGCAAGCGAAACAGCTCTCTTACTGCCGTCCAGTAGTGTTCGCTGTTTCTCTCGAGACCCTCAATGCGCATAGAGGTTGGCTCCTGTAAGCCTGAAACCTGGCTCGCGTGCATGGGTGCTGCTGCCACAGCAGCCCCCAATCCCGTTGCTGCCACAGCCATACCGGATAGCAATGATCTGCGGTTGCACTTGGGGGAATGGTCATTGATTTCTGTCGTCATACCGATTTCCTGTTCAGAGGGCCGGGTTATTTGATCATTCGCTTGATCAGAAAATCGAATGCCTTGCCGTAGGGCGGTTGAAGCAGGGCTCCGCCTGGATAGCGCCACTGTTTAAACACGGGGCGCATCTTGGACATCTCCCGAAATCCCTCCGGTCCGTGGTAGTGCCCCATGCCGCTGTTGCCAATACCGCCGAACGGCAAATCGTGCTGGGCCACATGCTGAATACAGTCATTGATAACCATTCCGCCGGATAGGGTGCCATAGAGGACTTTCTTTTGAACCTCTTTGCGGTTGCTAAAGACATACAGCGCCAGAGGTCGATCTCGGTCGTTAATATAGTTGAGGGCATCATCCAGGTTTCGGTAAGTCATGACCGGGAATAATGGGCCAAAGATCTCTTCCTGCATGATGGTCATGTCGTCGTGTACATTAAGAACCAAATGGGGTGAAATTTTTCTCAGTTCGGGGCTATGGGTATCTCCCGGCAGCAGGGGAACCAGGGTGGCACCCTTGGTGTTGGCATCCTCAAGGGTTATTGACAGACGTTCATAGGCCTTATTGTCAATGATGGATGTATAGCAGCCATCGGAGATACTTTGATAGCGTTTGGCAACGATCGATTTGGCCGCTGTCACAAAGTCATTGAGCCGATGCTCTGGCACAAAAAGATAATCCGGTGCGATACAGGTCTGACCGGCATTGAAGGACTTGGCAAACAAAACGCGCTCGGCCGCCAATTCAATGTCGAAGTCTTCGCCGATAATGGTCGGTGACTTTCCACCTAACTCGAGTGTGACAGGGGTAAGGTGGTCAGCAGCGGTACGCATCACAGTCTTGCCGGTATCAGCCGAGCCGGTGAAAACCAAGTGGTCAAAAGGAAGACTGGAAAACTCTCTGGCTTTTGCGCCTGGCATAAAGGCCAGGGTGTCCCGGGGGAACTCGCGACTGACCAGGTTGTTGAGAAGCAGGCACAGGTTTTGCGAGTTAGCCGCAAGCTTTACCATGCAACGATTGCCTGCGGCCAGCGCAGAAGCCAGAGGACTTATCGAGAGCAGTAACGGGTAGTTCCAGGGGGTTACCACACCAACAATGCCCTTGGGTTGCGCGATAACGCGGTTGCTGGCGCCGGCGAACCAGACAGAGACTGAACGCCGTTCGGGTTTCATCATCTTCTTCAGGTTCTTTCGGGCGTAGCGCAGGCTGTCCAGGGAAATAAACAGCTCGGCGAACTGTGTTTCCTGGCGACACCGAGTTCCATAGTCTCTGGCAATGGCGTCGATGATGGCCTGTTGGTTATCCAGCAGGATGGACTCCAGTTTGGCCAGATTGTTGTGTCGCTCTTTCAGATCCGGATAGGGATTCCTGCGACAGGCCTGCTTCTGCATATCAAAGACGCTTAACAGGTCTTCTGCGTTGGTATTGACGGCCGGTGCTGCCCCGGGAACAGTCATTATTGTCATGCTTTGGAGTCCTCTGGTGTGCTTTCTGTCTCTCAACAGACTATATGTCGTTATCTGCTGGAGCTCCCCCCATAAAGAGGGGGGATGGCAGTGTTCCAGGGTGTTAGATTAATGTCGAATACTGACACGTGTAACGACAGCAGGCGTACGATGGAGCTGGATAATCAAGACCTAGAAATTTTGAAGATACTGCAGGTGGATGTGCGCACAGCCATTGAACGAATCGCGGATCAAGTCGGGCTTTCTACCGCCAGTGTACAGCGTCGGCTGAAACGCCTCAGGGATAATCATGTTATTTCGTCTGATGTGGCGGTTGTGGAACCGAAAGCCGTGGGTCAGACCATGACCTTTTTGTTGCATGTTGAACTTGACAGGGACAATCTGGATTTTCTGGTCGTCTTCAAGAAGAAAATGAGGAACGAGCCCCGTGTGCAGCAGTGCTACTATGTGACTGGAGAGTCTGACTTTATCTTGATTGTCACTGCAAAGGACATGGAAGACTTCGATGCGCTTACCCAGGAGCTTTTCTTTGACGACAGCAATGTCCGTCGTTACAAAACCTCAGTGGTTATGGAGAGGACAAAAGTCAGCTTGGCCCTGCCGCTGGGTTAGGTAACTAACCCAGCGGCAGGGGAGTGGCGTTTAGTTCAGGCTGGCCAGGGCCTGTTCCAGGTCTGCAATCAGGTCTTCGACGTCTTCAATGCCCGTTGAATAGCGCACCAGACCCTCCGGGATGCCGGCAGCAGCGCGCTCTTCAGCGGTACATTCGACATGGCTGGTCACGACCGGAGGTCCGACAACGGTTTCAACGCAACCGAGATTGGCCGCCATGTGCGCGTACTGCAGTTGTGGCAGGAACCGCTTGATGGCATCGAGTCCACCCTTGACACTAAAGCTCAACATGCCGCCGAAACCGCGCATTTGTTTACTGGCGATGTCGTGGTGAACGTGTGTTTCGAGACCGGGATAGTTGACATGATCAACCATGGGGTGATCTTGCAACCACTTTGCGATAGTCATGGCACTCTGGTTCTGGCGTTCGACGCGCAGGCTAAGGGTCTTCATGCCGCGCAGAAGGCTGTAGGCGTCCATAGGTGCAAGTGTGGCACCATTGATTTCACGATAGTGATATAACTTTTTGACCAGCTCCTCGCTGCCGCAGGCCACACCGCCAAGCGCGTCGGCGTGACCGCCTAGAAACTTTGAGGCGCTATGAATCACAATATCAGCGCCCAGTGACAGGGGATTGGTATTGATCGGAGTGGCAAAGGTATTGTCTACCACGACCATTGCACCAACCGCCTTGGCGGCCTTGGACAGGCGCTCGATATCGACGATCTTGACGGTGGGGTTGGTCGGCGTTTCAAGGTAGAGCATTTTGCAACCCTTGGCAACTTCCGCTTCGATCTCTTCATGTTCGGTGGTATTGCAAAGGGTGACATCGATACCCATGGGTGGCAGAAATTCGGTAAACAGCTTGTTGGTGCCACCGTAGCTGTCCTTGATGGAGACTATACGATCACCGGGACGCAAAAACGTACCAAAGGTGTTGCTGATGGCGGCCATGCCACAGGAAAAACTGGTGGCGGCCGCGGCGCCTTCCAGTTCTTTTACCTTGTCTTCAAAGGCCCGAACCGTGGGGTTAGTGTTGCGCGAATAGATGTGCCCCTGTTCTTTCTCCAGGGCAACCGCGTGCCATGTGTCAATATCCTTGTAGCCGAATGAGACGCTGTGTACTACGGGTACCTGTGTGGAGCGCTCATAAAGTTCGTGTTCGGTTTCCCCGCCCCAGATACTGAGGGTTGCCTGGTTGGGAGTTTTTGTCGATGACATGTGTAATTACCTCAATGATTACTGTTTGGTTGAGCTGACTGATGTGTGAATGGCGAGGATATCCTCGATAACGGCATAACCTGTTTCTACCAGGCCGGCGCCGGGACCGACCAGGGTGATGTCGCCGAGAAGCTCTGTGCTATAGGTGATCGCATTGGTGGCACCTGAAATGGCGGCCAGGGGATGATCATCCGCCAGCATTTGCGGTTGCACTGAAGCGACGTAGCCATCGGTGGTTGTTTCGACAGTGCCGATCAGTTTCCAGCGGCGGTTGTTTGCCTTCGCAAGATCGATGTCATCTGCCGAGAGCTGGCTGATACCGGTGCAGGAGACATCTGACAGATTGATGGACAGTCCCATCAGGAGATTGCCAAGTATGACCACTTTGGCAGCAGCATCGTGGCCATCGACATCACCGCTTGGGTCTGCTTCCGCATAGCCCAGTTCCTGGGCGCGAGCCAGTGCCGCGCTATATCCTGCGCCGGCCTCCATTTCACCAAGAATATAGTTTGTGGTGCCGTTCAGTATGCCCTGAATTCGGGTGATGCCTGCGGCGAGCAGAATTTCAGTGCCAAGGTTCAGAGCGGGTGTGCCACTCATTACCGTGCCTTCGATACCGATCCGGACGCCGTTCTCTCGAGCAATCTTACGCAATTGCGGGAAGTGAAGCGCAACCGGTCCCTTGTTTGTCATTGAAACGTGCATTCCTTGCATGAGAGCCTGTTTCACATGACTCAGCGCCGGTTCGCCAGTTGTGAGATCGGTATAGGCCAGCTCAACCAATATATCCGCACCGCTGTTGGCGATTGTTTGTTCAGCGTTCCAGCCGCGATGGGGGGCATCGATCGATTTCAGGTCCCCGTCTGTTTGCAGGCCTTTTAGAAGAACTTTGGGATCGAGTCCATCAGGATTTGCGAGGCTGCCTTTGAGCAGATCACATACGGCGACTATGCGGATATCGGCATCGAAGCGCTGTTTAAGAAACCGTTGTTTTTCGGCCAGGATTTGTGCGAGTCCCTGACCCACGTTACCAAAGCCAATAATTGCCAGTTTGTATATTGCTGCCATTGTTAGATTCTTCCTGTTGTTCAGCGTAGATTGAAGCAGTAGGTTTTGGCCTCGGTCATTTCCAGGGCGGCATGGCGGACACCCTCACGACCCAGGCCGGAACCTTTAACACCACCAAAAGGCATGGCATCAATACGATAGTCGCTACTGTCATTAATCATCACGCCGCCACAATCCAGGTCATCGGCTAGCCTAAAGGCCGCATCCAGGTTAGAGGTAAAAATGCCCGCCTGTAATCCATAGTCCACACCGTTGGCTTTGGCGACCACCTCTTCGGTGCTGGAGAACGGGACGAGCAGGGTTACCGGGCCAAATACTTCCTCAGAAGCAATAACACAATCGTCTCCTACGTCCGCCAACACCGTGGGCTGGTAAAAACACCCCCGTCTTTCGCCACCACACAACAGCGTTGCCCCTTTTTGTAGAGCATCGGCAACCATGCTCTGGACCTTCTGCGCCGCTCTCTCGTTGATCATTGGCCCCATGTCTGTGTTTTCATCAAACTTATTGCCTACACGAATTGCTCGGGCGAGCTGGCAGAACTGTTTGCTGAATGCTTGATAGATGGACTGGTGGATGTATATGCGTTGTACATGCAGGCAGTTTTGTCCAGCAGCCCAGAAGGCGCCGCTAACAGTGGCGTTCAGTGCAAGATCCATGTCCGCATCCGGCATTACAATGGCAGGGCAGTTACTGCCCAGTTCCATCGCCAGCTTTTTCAGTCCCGCCTGTTGTATAATCTTTTCGCCCACTTCCCGGCCGCCGGTGAATGAGACCATCCGTACCCGAGGATCTGAGACCAGAATGTCGCCAATTACCGCCCCGCGCCCGGTTATCAGTTGCAAGATTCCAGCGGGGAGCTCCGTCTGTGCAAACAGATCAACCAGGCGCTTGGCAACCAGAGGCGTTTCGGAATGGGGCTTGAGTATAACGCTGTTTCCGGCTGCAATTGCGGGACCAATTTTGTGGGCCACCAGGTTCAGCGGGTCGTTAAAGGGGGTAATTGCGGCAATGACCCCAATGGGAACTCGGCGAAAATAGCCGAAACGGTTGTCGGAGCCGGGAGCTTGATCAAAAGCGATGGTCTCACCGTTGAGACGACGTGCTTCTTCTGCACTCAAACGCAGTGTATCGACGCAGCGGGTGACTTCCTTTCTTGCCTCGCGGATGGTTTTGATTCCCTCACGAGCAATCAGAGTGGCGAATTCCTCATGCTGTTGCTGTAGTGCATCAGCGACCTGATTCAGTACACTCATTCGAACATGCGCCGGCAGTGTTCGGGCTATCTCAAATGCTTCGCTCGCCCTTTCAATAGCCTCGCGAACGTCGGACTCTCTGGCACTGGGCACTTTTCCAACCAGTGAACCGTCCTGGGGATCGACAACTGAAATATGGTGTCTTTGCAGGCTTGATTGTTCTCTTGTCGACACAGAAATTACCTCAATGTTGCATGGTGTCATTACCAAAGAGATGCTGTCGGCCGGGAGCAGTGCAGCGTTCTCGGTATTCAAATCATGCAAATACTATAACAACATTGAGTAATGGGCCTGTTGCTGTTTTTCCCCTGCAATGATACTTATCGATCAATATCGATGGTGTTTTGATGTTAAGGAGTCACGCGGTGATCAGTTCTTTTTTTATGGATTTTGACAGCGCGGAGAAAAACAGCTCGGGTATATTGCCAGAAGCTCCGGCAAGATCGGTGGGACTGCAGTCTTCGCCAACAATGACAACTTCATCCCCTACGGTAACAGAAGATTCGCACGCGGAAATGTCAATAATGGAGTATTCCATAAACGACTTGCCGACATAGGGACAACGTACGCCATTAACTACGGCGTACCGTTCATACTAAATCCACTACTCATGTCAGGCTATACAAGAATGAGTATTGCGACAGACGCTTATCCACCGTCTGTTTAAGGGTGTTGATTTCAGCCTCGTTGCCGCGAAAGGCAATGGTAGCGAGAATATTGCCATTTTCATTGTCAGAGACAGTGATGTCCGGTTCGGTAGCCGCGCAGGTAATGTCTATCAATTCCTTTTCGATCAAGTGCTTTATGGCTTCACAACGCAGTTTAGGGCGATATATCTTGCCCACTGCAGTCAGTGGCAGCTGCGGAACAATATAAACTGCCACGGGTTTGGCCGGTTTTTCCGGCACATGACTGCAGATAAACTTGCGGATATCTTCCGGGTCAATATCGGTGTCTGTATTTGTGGTTACAAACACAACAGGTACTTCTCCGGCCCTGGTTTCGGGCTGGCCAACCGCGATGCTGGCACTGACTGCGGGATGTCTGTCGGCGACCTCTTCAATCGCAGACGGATCAATGTTGTGACCGCTACGAATAATGACATCCTTGGCGCGACCGGTAATGAAGATCCAGCCGTCGCTGTCTATATACCCGACGTCTCCGGTATTGAGCCAACCGTCGTCGAAGAACGTATTGCACTCGGCCGGGCTGTTGAGGTAGCCGGGAAACACATTCTTGCCCTTGACGGCAAGTACGCCGGTCTCGCCGGGTTGACAGTCAGTCGCTGGTTCACCGGCTGCTCCGAGCTTAACGGCTTTGACGTTTACACCCGGCGCTTGCATCCCCACTGAGCCCTCGACGGGCGTCCTGCCCCGTGGAGTGACTGCGATCACTCCGCTGGTTTCGGTCATGCCATAGATCTGATGAATGGGCAGCCCGGTATGTTCCTGAAACCTCTGTGCCAGTCCGCCGGAGAGGGATGCGCCACCACAAATGGCGAGTTCTGTAGCACTGATATCCGCATCGCGCAGGGGTACCCGAGCCAGGTCGGACAAGGATGTTGGTACACCTCCGGCAATGGTCACCCGGTACTTTTCCAGCAGCTGCCAGTGATTTTCCAGAATAAGGGGATCCCGCAGGCCGGCAGCCGAGGGTATCAGTACTTCCGCACCGGCGCTGAGCGGCGCCAGGGTCAGCAGAATCGGAGCCGCGACGTGGAACAAGGGCAGCCCGTTCAGCAGCACATCCCGCTCGCTCATCGCGTACATCTCGGCGGTGATCCTGGCAGCCGCCACTTCGTTGCCGTGGGTATGGGGTGCCAATTTAGGCGTTCCTGTTGTCCCGCCGGTGTGGAACAGGGAGGCAACATCACTCTCGGCGATATTGCGCTGGAACAACAGGCGGTCTTTTGGATAGTGATCTATGGTTTGCTGAAATGGGACGATGTCGTCACTGGTTTCCGGAAGACCACCGACAATCAACACTTTTTCGAGGGTTTGTATCTGATCTTTAATGGCCAAAACCTTTTGCCAGATGTCCAGGGTCGGGTGGGGGCCCAGTGCAACCAGTACCTTGGTTCCGGCGGCGTTACAAATTTCACAGATCTGGTCGGCGCCAAGCAGGAAGTTGATCGGGTTTGCAATGCCAGCCGTCTGTGAGCCCCACAGCGTATAGTGAGTTTCCAACAGGTTTGGCAGCAGAAAGGAAACCACATCCTTGGGGCCAACACCCAGTTCGTGGAACATATTGGCCGCCTGGTGAATATTGCCGAGCAGCTCTGATCGACTGAGCCTGATCGGCTCCACGTCCAGTGCGCCGGATGGCAAAAAGGTCATGGCCACGGCGGTGGGGTCTTCAGATGTCTTGTGACAGAACAAATCGTAGGTCGTTTTAATCTCGCCCGGACAATTGCCGTTATTTTCCTTTTCGATGGCCTCCACAGGTTCATCGGTCGCGTTTGTACTGTAACGTGAGAACTCACTCATCACTTTTCCTCTGAAAATCCACTGATGCGGAGGCTCCACAGACTGCGGGAGCCGGTATCTTGGCATCAGTATCGAAGCTTATGTGGCAGAGAAAACCCCCAAATATGAGGGGAGGAGAGCGGACCGAGGATGAACTGCTGTTGTGAGTAACGAATATTGAATCAGGCATCAGGCCTGAATACAAAAGAGGTAAAAGGAAGGTTGGCGGGGCTGTCAGGGCAGCCCCATAATGGGTGCCGCAAATATGCCAAAATGGCAAAAATAGTTGAATCCAGTTTACGTCTCAGCCGGCTGATGGTCCTTAGCCGGCTCCCAGTTGGGGGGCAAGCGCGTATACCCCCTAGATTATGGGGGGGGAGCTTCGCTTCACAACCATAGAATGAGGAATCGCTATACTGAAATATGAATTCAACCAGAGACTCTGCCTTGATGAACACAGAATCAGGATCGACATTGTCCCGGCGCCCCTCCGTTATCCTGCGGTCAAAGATTACACCACAGGTGGCGATGGCCGATACGGAGTTGAGGCCCAGGTTGGTGGATGTACTTAAAGACCTGGAGTCGACGGCGCTCTTGTTGATTCAGGCGCCGGCCGGCTATGGCAAGACCACGTTGCTGCAGCAGTTCCAGCAGCATCTTCATAAGGCAGACCAATCTGTTGCTTGGTTGACGCTCTACCATACCGAAAATGACCCCATGAGGGCGGTGGCTCATATAGCGGCGGCGTTTGCCGTGCTTGACGAGGAAATCGACCGGGAAATGGCCCCCTACTTTACGGCGACGCCCCCGTATCCGGTTGAAGATGTGATTGCCTCGTTGATTAATTGTCTTGAGCGTTTCAGTTCCGGGGTGACTTTGGTACTGGATGATTATCATGAAATAACCAGTTCCGCGGTTCACAGTGCCGTGTTTTTTCTGCTCAGTAATCTCCCCCCCAGTGCACATTGCATCATGGCTTCCCGCGCTCGTCCGCCATTCGAATTCAGTCGCCTGGAATTACGTGGCAAGGTTATCACCCTCGGCCGCAATGAGCTGCGTTTTACTCGTGATGAAATTGCTCACTACCTGAAAACTTCTGGCCGCCTGGCGTTGAGCTCAGAGAGCCTAGATATATTGTCGACGCAAACGGAAGGTTGGATAACCGCCATCAAGCTGGCCATGATGTCGATGGAAGGCGAAGCAGAAAGCCTGCAGATTCAACAGTTGATCACCGGCAGCCACTATGCACTGGTGGACTACCTGACCGAGGCGGTGCTGAATCGTCATGATGAAGAAACCCGACAGTTCTTAATGCAGACCGCTCCCCTGGGGCGCCTGACTCCCGACTTGTGCAATGCCGTCACTGGCAAAAATAATGCATCGGAACAGCTGGAAAAGTTGGCGCGAGAGAACCTGTTTATTAATACTCTTGATAATCAGGGCAAGTGGTATCGATACCACTCGCTGTTCACGGAGTTTTTGTGTGGTCTCTTGTCGAGAGATGTCTCCATGGCCAGAGCGGATATACACAAGCGCGCCAGCCAGTGGTACGAACACAACCGTATGCCGGAAGAGGCCGTTGAGCACGCCATTGCCAGCTGTGACCTGACCTATGCCGCCAGTATGATTGATGCATCGGTACAGGAACTGACCCGAGCAGGTCAAATTACCCGGCTCCTGGGTTGGCTGCGACAATTACCGGCATCGACACTGAACAAATCACCCAAGCTGCTTATCCATCTGGGTTGGTGTCAGTCATTGTCGCATCAGGAGAAGGAAGCCAATCACACCGTTGAACTGGCGAGACAACTTTGTCGGGAACAGGTGGATTCGATGCCGGACAGCGCGCAGTCGAGTGCCCAGGAGAATCTGGCCGAACTGGAGGTACTCAGCCAGTTCACCAAGCGGGTATCCGGCAACGATTGGGGCGATGTCAAACCGTTGTTGGTTCTGAAGGAATCTTTGAATCCGGCATGGACCTTTATTCGAGCGGCTACGGAACTGGAATTGGGTTACAGCTATCTCCATCAGGGCAAACTGGAAAGTGCCTACGCTGCCTTTCAAGACGCACATGCGTTCTCCCAGGCAGTCCCTAATGCGCTGACAGCCAATCTGTCCTTTCACATGCTGGCATCCATACGCAGCATCCAAGGGCGCTTTAAAGAGTGTGAAGAGCTCTGCAGCGAGGGTATAAAAACCGCGGTGGATGAGCAGCAGCGCAAGCCGCTGCCGGTTGCCGGCCGGTTTCATGCAACGCTTGCCAATATCCACTATGAGAACAACGCACTTGATGCCTGCAGGGATCACTTGGAAAAAGCCATTGCGCTGATCAGTCTCAGCAGTGACCCGGAACTGTTGACAGAAACGGAGATTCTGGCTGCCAGGCTGTTGGGGCTTGATCACGGTGCCAAAGCGGTGATTGAAAGACTCTACGAAGCAGAGCGACTGGTGTCCCGTCGAGGCTCCCACAGGCTGCTGAACCGGATTCGAGCCCAGCAGGTCTGGTATCTGATTGAATACCAGGACCTGCCAGCGGCCGAAGCGATTCTTCGCCAATGTGAAATGCCCATCGACAAGTCTCGACCTGCCCCCAACTTTGCCGCCAATCCCGCAAACGAGTTTTTCTATCTGGCGCTCTGCCGCTATTGGATTGCCAGCGAGAGTTATACCCAGGCGGGCTTCTGGCTGCGGCACCTGGTGAAAAGTGCCGAATGGGGGCAGCGGCTGACGTCAGCGGTTCTGTTTAACGGTTTGCTGGCCGTGATGTTGTCGAAACAGGGGCAATCTGATGCTGCAGCGCGAGTCATCAGGAATATTACCATCACCGCTGCGGAAAACAGCCTGGCTCGAAGCATTATCGGCCTCGGCAGCGACTTTGTTTTGCTTCTTGATAACTATTACCAGTTGCGGTGTTCCAAAGACAAGGTGGATGCACAGGACCCTGTACTGTCACATACACAAAGCCTGATTGATATCTTCAAAGGCAGCGGTCACGTTGTGAGTTCTTCGCAGCCGCCAGCTTTGAACAAGCCCGTCAAACAGGCCAAGACCAAAGAGGTGAATTCCCTCACGCCTCGCGAGCTGCAGGTACTGGAACAGGTGGCCAAAGGGCTGAAGAATCGCGAGGTGGCCGAAGAGCTGCTGATCGCCGAGTCCAGTGTCCAGTGGCACATCAAAAACCTCTACGCCAAACTGGATGTGCACAACCGGACCGAAGCCAGCGCCAAAGCTCGGGAGCTTAACTTGATACGCTAGGCGCCTCGCGCATCGATCGGCCAGATATCGACCAGTGTGTCGCCACGAAAACAGTGCACGACATTGTACAGGTTAACCGTGGGATCGCAGTGAGTGGCCATGCACTCGATACGGGCACCGAGAGGCAAGCTGCCGGTGGCATCCGGCAGCTCCAGGCGACCGTGTTCATCACCGAAGTAGTGGTATCGTGATCCGCTGGGTGCTCCCTTAAGGGGTATCGGTTCACCTCCGTCGACAGCAAATTGTTTAAGTCCCGCATCGGTGGTGACGAAACCGGGCTGATTGGCGCTGATCACGCTGGACTGCACGAATAGAGCCGGTTCGAATGGCGGCAGCTCTCCATAGTTGAGCCACACATCGTTGTACTGTGAGTCCATAAACACATAGGATCCCACCTGCAGTTCGGTCAGCACTTCGGCGGCGGCATCGATGTCAAAGGTTCCGGTACCGCCTCCGCTCAATATGGCTGATTCAATTCCCTCGGAGGCAAGGAGGTCGCGTACGGTCGCCACTTTTTTCAGGGCCTGCAGAGACTTCTCCATGCGCAATTCAAAATCGTCGATGTGCTGGGCATTGCCGGCGTAACATTGCAGGCCGCAGTACTTTAGATGGGGGGTGTTATTGACCGATTTGGCCAGCTCAACCGTTGCGCAGTGGTCGAGGACGCCGGTGCGATTCAGACCGGGATCGATATCCACCAGTATTCCGAGTTCCACATCGGTACTTTGCGCTGCCACCGACAGTGTCTGAACATTGTCGGGATTGTCGACAACGACCTTGACGTCGTGACCCCGACTGGCGAGAGCGCAGAGGCGCTTTATTTTGGCCTGGGTGACCAGGGGGCCGGTGATCAAGAGGTCAGAGATTCCGGCCGCCGCCATTACCTCAGCTTCACCAACGCTGGCGCAGCACAGACCTACAGCGCCTGCATTCAGTTGTCGCCTGGCGATAGCCACCGATTTGTGGCACTTGCCATGGGGGCGAAGTGCGATCTTCTCTTTGCAGGCAAAGAGCGCCATTTTCTGGATATTGCGATCCAGTGCATTCAGGTCCAGCAGCAGCGCCGGTGTGTTCAGGTTGTGCCTCGCATCTGAACATCCTATGAGGCTGGCATTGGGTCCTAATTCCTTGAATTTAATCGTTTTTTCCGCGAGTGTCATAGTTAAAGCGGCTCCGCTGTCAGAGGTAGTGCATTACATCAGAATACGCGTGTTACCCCATGATGCCCCCCCATGAAATGGGGGGGCATGATTGCACAGTTCGGAGCGCACCCCTTGAATCGGGGGGGGGACTGTAGCCGACCAGATGATACTTTGAGCCTCACCTGCAACGTGGAAATTAATGATTATGAAAAAGTTGTCCTATCTCTGTTGGCTGATCCTGTTTGCAATGAGCGCAATGGCGGGCTGCTCCTCTTGGGAATTTGACCAAACCACAGCCCATACGCCAGCCATTACCGATAGTCAGGGAAACACAGTGGCGGGCAGTATCGCCTCGCTTGAGACGCTGAACCTGGGAGGGGTAGAGCAGACGATCCTGATTCGTGGCGAAGATGCCAGCAAACCCGTATTGCTGTTTTTGCACGGTGGTCCCGGTGGGGCGCATATTCCTTTCTACCGGGAGTTTCAAACCCCCGAGCTGGAGCAAAATTTCGTGGTGGTGCAATGGGATCAGAGGGGCGCCGGCAAGTCCTATTCTGACCGACTCACCAGGGAGGATATGAGAGTGGATAAATATCTTTCAGACATCAGGGATTTGACCAATTATCTTCGTTCCCGCTTTAATCAGGAAAAGATCTTTATGCTGGGTCATTCCTGGGGCAGTGCAATGGGGTTCCTGACCATCGCCCAAACGCCGGAACTCTACCACGCCTATATTGGTGCCGGAGAGGCCGCGGACTGGAACAGAAGGCAGACTATATCCTATGAGTGGGCACTCGAGCAGGCGCGTGAGCGCAATCAGAAGGTGGCCATTACGGAGCTGGAACGTCTGGCGCCGTTTGATTACAGCGATATCGAAGCGGTGTCGGTAAAGGACAAATGGGTATCGGAATTTGGTGGTCACCATCACCAGAAAGCGGTGTACCAAAGGATCCGCAGCCAACTTGGCAAGGGCAGCGAATACACAGCTGCTGATGTAGAAAAATTTATGAAGGGGCTGGATTGGTCCTCGCGGACGGCGGATGTAGAAGCCGCAGCATCGAATTACTCCCTGTTCAAGCAACTGCCCGAAGTGTCCATCCCGGTCTATTTCTTTGCCGGACGTTACGACTATTCGACGCCCGCGACCCTGGCGGAGGAGTATTACTCTTTTCTGAAGGCACCGAAGAAGGCGTTTATTTGGTTTGAAAACTCCGCTCATACCATGATTTTTGAAGAGCCTGACAAGATGACAAGAGAGCTGATCAAGATTGCACAGGAGACTCTGAAGTGATTGACCACAATGACGGTGATGTGTTGCATTCACTGGCGTCGAACAGACCTTTTCTTTGGTTGAATCCCATCAGGGACAAGGGAGCGGGCACTGGCGCGGTATCAACGTTGTCATTGGCCGACGTAGAGGCGGCTGAGCAACGTTTGCAAAAATTCGCACCTCTGTTGCAGGTTTTATTTCCCGAACTTCGGCAAACGGGCGGGTTGATTGAGTCCGAGCTGCTGAAAATTCCTTCCATGCAGGCATTATTGGAACAGACGCACACCGATTTCGGGGGTGGTCACCTGTGGCTGAAGGCGGACCACAATCTGCCAGTGGCCGGTTCCGTCAAGGCGCGTGGTGGCATATACGAGGTTCTGTGTTTCGCCGAGGAGCTGGCGAAAAAAGAAGGGCTATTACAAGCCGACGGCGACTACCGTGTGCTGGCAACGCCCACCGCCCGTCAACTTTTTGAGCAATACACGGTTTCCGTGGGCAGTACTGGCAATTTGGGACTCAGTATCGGCGTAACGGCAGCCGCGCTGGGGTTCAAGGCCTGTGTGCATATGTCTGTGGAGGCGAAGCGGTGGAAAAAGGAGCGCCTGAGAAGGCGAGGAGTGGAGGTTATTGAGCATAGCGAAGACTATTCCAAAGCGGTTGCGGCGGGTCGTGAAGCCGCAAAACAGGATGCGTTCGCCTATTTTGTCGACGACGAGAACTCATTGACGCTCTTTATGGGATACAGTGTTGCCGCTTTGCGCCTGCAGCGACAGTTGCGCGAGGCCGCAATCACTGTCGATGCAGATCATCCCCTGTTTGTGTATATCCCCTGCGGCGTCGGTGGAGCACCGGGCGGGATCGCCTTTGGTTTGAAGCAGATCTTTGGTAATGCCGTTCATTGTTTTTTCGCCGAACCCACACAGGCCCCCTGTATGTTACTGGGTATGGCAGCGGGCTTCAAAGACAATCTCAGCGTTTACGACGTAGGACTTCAGGTGGATACCGAGGCAGACGGACTGGCGGTTTCCCAGGCGTCAGAGCTGGTAGCAAAGCTGATGGCTCCCGTCCTTTCAGGCATCTTTACGGTGAAAGACAATCAATTGTTTCGACACCTCTATCGTCTTGAGGTCAGCGAATCTGTGCGCATAGAACCATCGGCCGCGGCGGGATTTGACGGCCCCGGCTGTCTGCTTTCGTCCGAGCAAGGGAGAAACTACCTTCGGGCCAATGGTTTAGAGGAAAGCATGCACCAGGCAAATCACGTGGTATGGAGCACTGGCGGGCGATTTGTGCCCGCTACCGAATATCAGCAATTTCATCAGCGCGGAGAGGCACTCTGTGCACAAACTTCGCAACCGCATAAACACACGCTTTGATCTCCCAAAAGCACCCAGGTGGGTATCGGATCAACGTTAGCATTAACTAAATTGAAAAGGAGAGCTTTTCATGAGTAGTGACTCCAGAGAACCAAGACGATTGACTGACCGCATCAAGTCCTTGAAGCGTCCGAAAGCCAAATCAACAATCGCCTTCACCGCAATGACCCTACTCGTGGCGCTTGTCGTTGCAACCGCCACTACCTCGTCTCCCCAATCCTCGCAGGCGCCGTTAGCAGCTTCGAGCGACTACTCCTCGATGATTTCCGAACTCTCTCAGCAGGTACAGGGCGTTGTGGATACCACTGGCATCACCGGTCTCAGTATCGCTCTTGTCGATGATCAGGACGTTGTCTGGTCACAGGGGTTTGGGTTTGCCGACAAGGAAAACGGCATCAAAGCCACTGCGGAAACCGTTTACGGAGTCGCCTCTGTCTCAAAATTATTCACCGCAACGGCCATCATGCAATTAGCCGAAAAAGGAAAAATTGATATTGATCAACCTTTGCAAACCTATATACCGGAGTTTTCAATCAAGAGTCGTTTTGCGGACTCGGGTTTGATTACGGCACGCAACGTCATGACGCATCACTCAGGTCTGCCTTCAGACCTGCTTAATGGCGGCTTTGCTAACGGCGATGACAAGGTCGCGTTGACCGAAAGTGCATTCGATGGATTGTTGAAGGAGATTGATACGGCCTATGTTGGCAATCCAGCGAATACCACATTCTCCTATTCCAACCTCGGCTTCAGCTTGTTGGGACACGCGGTGAAACAAGCGTCCGGCAAGGGCTTTATCGACTATATGGATCAGATGCTCCTGCAGCCGCTGGGTATGAAGTCCTCGTCGTTTTCCCTTACCCCGGAGATTGAGCGCCTGAGGTCGAAGGAGTATCGAAATGGCGAGGAAGTAGAACCCATATGGGGTCGGGATCTTCCCGCCGGAGCGCTAAATACCAACGTTGAGGATCTGAGCCGATTTATGATGATGGTCTTCAGTGAAGGGGAGCGCAGCCTGAAAGCTGAAACGCTGATGGAGATGTTGACACCTCAGAACAGTAACGTGCCATTGGATCTGGATATTGAATGGGGCTTGGGTTGGTGGCTGCTTCCCGTTGGTCTTGAATACGCCGGCAGGAGCGCCTGGCACTCGGGAGGGGAGGGGATGTGGAACAGCATGCTGTACACTCTCCCGGACCATAAACTCGGTGTGGTGGTACTGAGCAATTCAGCGGAAGCGGCGGGTCCCGGATTCCAGATTGCTGTTGAGGTGTTGGCGCAGGCGCTGGCCGTCAAGGCGGGTCTGGAAAAACCGGAGACAAAGATCCCAGAGGTTATCTCACTGACAAGCGATCAAGCGGTCAGCTATAAGGGCAGATACACCACAGACGCAGGCCCAATGGATATTCGGGTTGACGGTGACCACCTTTACGTCGACTTACTCGGAACCTCGTTCAAATTGATTCCTCACTCCGATGGCCGATTTTCGGTCGAGGGACTCCCCTGGAGCGAGGCTCATATCACCATCAGGACGGTGGATGGCCGCACCGCGATAAAGATCATGGGTGGGGCCGTTGGTGGTCTGGTATACGGTGAACGTATTGAGCCGTCTCCTGTTTCTCAGGTATGGATGGATCGATTAGGCACCTACCAGATCAGCAATGGCAAGCCTGGTTTTACTGAGTTCTTTGCTCGTGCAGAGTTGAAGCATGAGGATGGCTTCCTTTTGCTGGACTTCGTATGTGCGATCGAATGCGAGCGCGTGGTATTCCCCATTGGTCCCACTTCAGATGTCGACGCCATTATTCTCGGTTTGGGGCAGCGAATTGCAGGTGAAACCGTCAGCTTCGTGGATGTAGAGGGCGAAGAACACCTCTTCTTTTCGGGCTACTTGATGAAGAAGCTATAACACAAGGCGATCAATCCCCCCAAAGCAGGGGGGGCAAGTAGCCCAGGTTTCTTCATAATTGTTTTCTCATGACATCTCTTTCTCTCTGTATCTGTCATGCATCTAGGCCGCCCCCTGTGGCGGCCACTTTTTTGCTCGAATTTCATCTCAATGGGCGCCTTTCAGTATTTCAAAAAAGGTACAAACATGACCGCATTTAACTCAAAGCTCACTCATTTTCCCAATCCGCAGGCGGACAGGGATCGAATTTATCCAAGAAGGCTTGAGGGTATCTTGAGTATTTCTACGGCTCAAGAGACTTACCGGGAGATTTCCAACTGGCCGGGTTATGCAGTCACCGAACTCCATGACCTCAAAGGTATCGCGAAAAATATTGGCGTCGCCAACCTCTGGTATAAGGATGAGGGGCAGCGTTTCGGGCTTGGCAGCTTCAAGGCTCTTGGGGGGGCTTACGCCGTTTTTGTACAGCTGAAAAAGGTCATCCAGGAAAAAACCGGAGAACAGGCTTCTATTGAGGACATTATCGGCAGTCGCTATGGGGATCTGCTTTCCGAGGTTGTCGTCAGCTGTGCGACGGATGGCAATCATGGCCGCTCCGTCGCTTGGGGAGCGCAGCTGTTTGGCTGCCAATGTGTTATCTATATACACCGCGATGTTTCCGCTGGTCGGGAGTCTGCCATAGCAGGCTATGGGGCAAAGGTGGTCAGAATTGAGGGTAATTATGACGATTCCGTACGGCAGGCCGATGTCGATGCCAAAGCGTTTGGCCGGATTATTGTCTCCGATACCAGCTACGAAGGTTACATGGAGATTCCAAAGTACGTCGCCCTGGGCTATACGGTGATGATGAAGGAAATAGTGGACCAGTTGAACGGCGAGATCCCCACACATGTTTTTCTTCAAGGGGGTGTTGGCGGCCTGGCATCAGCGGCTTGCGGGTATTTGTGGCAGTACTGGGAGGAGCGGCGTCCGCGTATGATTATTGTTGAACCAGAAGCGGCCAACTGCCTGCAGGAAAGCGCGCGTGCCGAACGACCGGTGACGGTGCTGGGAGATCTGGGAACCTGGATGGCAGGACTGGCCTGCGGCGAGGTGTCTCTGCTGGCCTGGGAGATCCTGTCGTTGGGGATTGATGACTTTATGACCTTGGACGAAGATTCGGTTGCTCCCTGCATGCGCTTGTTGGGCAGTGGAGAGTACGGGGATCCCAAAATCGTCGCCGGAGAGTCCGCGGTAGCAGGCTTTGGCGCTGCGCTGGCCGCGTCACAGTGCCAGAATATGGCGAAGGCGCTTGGGCTGGATGGCAATTCCAAAATCCTTGTCATCGGCACCGAAGGTGCTACAGATCCGGAACTCTACCAATCACTGATGGCCGCAGCGGATTGAATCCCGCAATGGCCTGGTGATTAACTCAATGCGCCGGAAAACCACCGCGACGGAGTGAAACCAGGGGTTTCGCTCTATCGCTGTCGGCGATACCAAACCACAATTTCAGTGGCGACACACGGCGCAACAGTTCGTAACCGCAGGCACAGATCAGGAGGGTTGCGGTCACCACCATCAGGGGCTCCAGAACGGGTCCTAACCCCAGTTGGCTGAGCGGATAACCCACCGCAATGATCACGCTCTGGTGCAGGATATAGTAGCAAAATACACCCTGGTTCAGGTATTTGATGGGCGTTGACGGACGCTTAAGATAGTGAATGGCGTAACCCAGCAGCGCCAGCATCCAAATCCAGCGATTAAGTTTCCAGATTGATAACGAAGCCAGGTCGGCGACAATGCTGTGTGAACCAAACAGTGCATGCCCATGATAGTTGGCAAGCACCGCTGCAAAACACCCTGCGGCCATAATCAGGCTCAGTCGCCGGTAGCGCTCTATTGCGGACCAGGCCGAGTGCCATTGCACCAGCAAATATCCCAGTGCAAAGACACTAAAGTAGTTGGCGTGTCTGTGCCAATCGTCGAACAGGGATCCTTGAAAACCTTCGTAGCCCCTGAAGACGACACCGAAGGCGGTGAAGACCACCACGGGTATCAGTATCAGCAGCAGGAAGTGGCCGGCGTGCCAGGATCTGGTTGAGGTTGGGCCGACTGCGCCGGAGTAGTAATGAAGTTGCCGGTATCCCCGTTGTAAGATTAGCAACAGAAGGGTATAGACCAGCAGGTAAGGCAAGTACCACAGGTGGTTCCACGTGTAGTGCATGTCACCGACAATTCGCTGATTCGCGAACCATTCATGAGTGGGTTGCAAATAGGCCTGCCACCAGCTTATATAGTCGGTTGTCGCCAGATCAGATTCAAACGCCATCTGGAAATAGAGTTGGGGGGGAACCAGTACCAGTACGCCTAATAACAGCGGCGCCCCCAGCTGCTTTATACGGCGTAACAGAAAACGCCAGCCCTGTATGTTTGGCAACACAAACGACAGCACCGCACCGCTGATAAAAAACAGCAATGACATGCGCCACTGTGAGCTGAACAACATAAGATTCTGCAGCCATTCCGAGGTGTAGCTGCTCTTGATATGCCAGTGCCAACCCTGATCGCTTGCGGCGACATACATCATGCCTATGTGATAAAAAATCAGCAGGCCAAAGGCCAGTACTCTTATCGCATCAAGTTCATGGCGTCTGCCAGACGTGTCGGCGTGCGTTGTCATTGCATTCATACCTCTCTATATCATGTTGAGTACTATCTGAGGGGCAAGTAGATCCTTCCCTCTTTCATCACGAATTGGGCACTTTCCATCGCCTGGATATCCTTCAGCGGGTTGCCTGTAACAGCGATGATGTCTGCCCTCAAGCCAGGGGCCAGTCGACCTCGGTCTTCGACACCCAGCAACTTTGCCGCGTTCAACGTAGCGGAGCGAATAGCGTTGATGGGGGACATGCCGTGGTTTACCAGAACGGCGAACTGTTTGCCATTGTCTCCATGGGGGATGACTCCGGTATCAGTACCGTAGGCGATGGGTACCTGCTCGCGTATGGCCAGCTCCAGGCCGGCATAGGCTTCCCGTCCAATAACGGCCGCTTTCTTGCGAATGTCGTCGGGCACGCTGGTCAGATCAAAAGTCTCAATCAGATAAACGGTAGGCACCAGGAAAGTGCCGTTCTTTTTCATAGCGCGGGCGATCTTGCGGGTCATGATCGTGCCATGCTCAATGGAGTCCACTCCGGCCTCTACAGCAGCCAGAATACCGTTGATGCCATGAGCATGGGCGGCTACTTTGACGCCCTGGCGACTTGCTTCGGCCACGATAGTGTGAAGCTCTTCATCGCTGTACTGCTGGTTGCCGACCGAGGCTCCCCTGGACATGACACCCGCTGTGGCACAGGTTTTGATCACCTTGGCACCATGTTTAATCTGGTAGCGAATCGCCCTGAGTATAGCTTCTTTGCCGTCCGCGACGCCTTGTTCCGGTCCCTTCTCCGCAACTTCGGGAACCAGACCCGTAACATCGCAATGGCCACCGGTAATACCAACGGCGTGAGCTGAGGGAAAAATGTCTGGCCCTTCGATAATACCGCTGTTGATGGCCCGCATGACAGCAACATCCGCAAAACCACCAGCCCCCAGGTCGCGAATGGTGGTAAAGCCGGCGTGCAGCGTTTTTTGAGCATTGCGGGCGCCGCGCAGGGCGGCGTCGGTAGGTGCCTGGGTAACCGGTGCATGGCCCCAATCGTCCATCATTTCCTGGGTAATATGGGTATGCATATCGATTAATCCCGGCAGCAGGGTGGCATCACCCAGTGCCACGATCTCGGCGGATTCCGGGAGTTGATCGGGATTAACGGCGACGATTTGCTTGTCCTTGACCACAACCACGCCGGGGCTGAGCAACTTGCCGGTTTCGACATCCAGCAGCCGGTCGGCCGTCAGTACCAGTGTGTTGTTGGCACTGCTAACAGCGGCGGACAGCGTCGCGGCGAGGATGAAACTTAACATTCGATGGAATGCCTTCATTGATTCTGCTCTCATGTTTGTCAAAAATTGGTACTGGTATCCATACTGCCCCGTTCGTTCAGCAGACGCCCCCCCCGATCGTGGGGGGCTAGATGCTATGTAGGGAGGAAGAGAAAGCCCCCCCTAGAACCGGGGGGGAAGCCATACGGCAGGTTGTTAAAGTAACGCACAACACGCAGGTTATGTTGACTTGCGGCTGGCCCCTGACGGGATGATGGTTAGAACCCTGGAGACTAATAAGTGTCGACTTTTATAACCGTTGCAAGAAAAGGCGCTAAATGGGGCGCCATATTGTTGATCGCTGTGATACTCATGATTGGAGGCTATCTGACTCCATTCTTTGTGCTGGGGCCCGAGCCGCTCGAGCCTCCCCAGAACGTAGACTCTATCGAGCAATTGGATCGCTACTTCGCAGCCATGGTGGAAGAACAGCAGCCACCGGCGATGGATGTAACGGTTCTGCAAGGTGGCAAGACGGTATTTGCCAAGGCGTATGGCCTGGCAGATGGCATCACTGGCGCTGCGGCGACCTCCGAGCATGTCTATCACTTCTGGTCCATGACCAAGAGTTTTACGGCAGTAGCCATCTTCCAACTGATTGAAGCGGGCAAGCTGTCACTGCACGACCCGATTACCACCTATTTGCCGGGTTTTGTGCCGATTGATCAATCCGGAAATCCGGTAGAGGTCACGGTCGACCACGTTCTTAGTCACAGCTCCGGACTGCCCGATTTCTTCTTCGATATGTATAAATGGCTGCATTATCCGGGTGAGCCCCGCGTGGGTGAAACCCGTATGGTCAATGAACGGCTGCAGGATTATCGCACCGTGGCCTGGGAACCGGGCAGCCAGAGTGAGTACACCAACATCAATTATGTGCTTCTGGGAGCGATTATTGAGGCGGTGACCGGCGGGACTTATGAGGACTATGTGCGGCAGGAAATTCTCGGACCACTGAAGATGGAAACTACCGACTTTGTTTATCGAGCGGACATGCTGGACAAGGCGGCCGTGGGAACCCAGACCCACTACAGTTTCTACACGGCAATGGTCGAACTCATGGGCCCTGCCGGTGGTCTCGACGGCATCACGCAAAAGCGAATCGACGACAGACACTGGTTGAAGTATATGTACACCGACTATGCGGCCTCAACCTCATTGATCGGTACCGGCGCGGACATGAGCCGGTTTGGTCAAATGCTGTTGAACCAGGGAGAGCTTGATGGCGTCCGCATCCTGTCCAAAGAAAACGCCAAAAATGTGATCTATGGAGGCCGATTGCCCGGCTACAAAGAGGAAGTCAGGGCGGGTAAAAGGGATCTCGCCCTGGGCTATGGCACCAAAACCTGGGTTGATCAAGGGGTGGAACTGGTGGGTCACGGAGGTGGTGGGCCGGGTTACGCACTGCAGTACTTTGTCGTCCCGGAAAAAGAGCTTGTGGTGGTGGTGTTGACCAACAGCTCCATGGCCAGGGCAGATAAGTTGTCCAAGCTGGTTGCGTCTGTGTTTTGAGATGACCCTCAAATTACCCCGGTTGCGATCAGCAACAGGTATTGATCAGTCAAGAATTACAGTCAGGAATTAGTACCTGGTTTCAATTCCTGCGGCGGAAAGTTACGAATGAGATACAAACGGTTAACAAAGACAGCCATTATCGGCATTGTTGGTACATTATTGTGCTCAGCTCTTGTAAGTGCACAAGCGCCTTCGGCGTTTGATCTTGTTATTCTCAACGGTCGTGTTATGGACCCGGAAACAGGGCATGATGCTGTTAAAAATGTGGCGGTGCGAGATGGAAAAATCGCTGCTATCACTTCCCGGGCTCTCAAAGGCAACCAGACCATTGACGCCCAAGGTTTGGTGGTCGCCCCCGGTTTTATCGATCTGCATAATCACAGCCAGAATGCCGATGGCTATCGACGATCTGTCCAGGACGGGGTGACCACTTCCCTGGAGTTGGAGGTTGGCGTGTTTCCGGTGGCTCGGTGGTATCAACAGCGAACTCACCAGGCGCCGATCAACTATGGGGCTTCCGTCAGCCATCCCCTGGTGAGGGCACTGGCGTTTGATGCCATAGACCCTGCAGCGTTGACGGGTGCCTCCGAGCATGATCTGCAGTCCGTACGAGACCAAAAACAATGGTCAGTCGCTAACGCGACACCGGAGCAGCATGCGAAGGTAAAGCAACTGCTTCACCAGGGACTGAAAGAAGGAGGCTTGGGAATCGGCTATCACCTGGTCTATACCCCGGGTTCGAATGTAGCGGAAATGCTGGATTTGTACGAATTTTCTGCCCGGCAGCAGGTGACCAATTTCGTTCATATTCGATCTCTGGGGCAGGTATCTCCGATCCAGTCAGGTCACGAGATCGTACACGCGGCAGCCACAACCGGCGCTTCGATTCATGTGGTGCATATCAACAGCAGTGGCCTGTGGGAGACCAGGGAGCTGCTGAACATTTTGTCCGAAGCCCAAAAGAATGGGGTCGATGTGTCCACCGAAGTCTATCCATACAATGCCGCACCCTCCAACCTTACAGATCCGCGGATTACCCGCGAAGGTGGCCTGGCGATATTCCGCATCGACTACAGCGATCTGGAGCTGCTTGAAAGCGGGGAACGACTAACGCAGGCGAGCTTTATGGAACTCAAGCGCAACAAACCGGAAACCGAGGTGATCGCCCATATCATGTCTCAGGATAATGTAGATATGGCGGTTGCTCACCCCATGGTCATGATTGCCAGTGACAGCGTGGATCTCAGCAATGGCAAGGGGCATCCGCGCGGCGCGGCGACCTACGCGCATATACTGGGGCACTACGTGCGGGAAAACGGGAGCCTGACCCTTATGCAGGCGCTGCGCAAAATGTCATTGCTACCAGCACAGCGTCTGCAAAAATCCGTTCCTCAAATGAGACTTCGTGGCCGGCTTCAGGAAGGAATGATTGCCGATATCACGATCTTTGATACCCAGCGGATAGCGGGCAAGGCGGACTATATAAAGGCAGACCTGCCTTCTGCAGGTATTTCTCATGTTATCGTCAATGGCACACCGGTTGTTGCTGACTATCAGCTGCTGGAAAAGGTATATCCCGGTTTACCCATTCGTCGTACGCAGCCAGTGGCGAACTGATATCGACGCGGCTACATCAGCAAGGTATTGAATGAGGTGAATGCCATAAAACCAGGGGGGCCGGCCTGCGCTTCTTGAACGGCCCATAGAAGCGCCCCAACCAGGGAAATGGCAACAATCGCTGCGGCTTGCTTAAATGTAGTCATCACGGATATCGCCTCTTGCGTCAGTAACGTCGCATTTCCGTGTAGCTTAGAGGAGTGATACTTTTTTGCCCCCTCAAAAATGGGGGGGGAGGGGGGAATGGTCATCTTTTTAACGAGATACATTGCCCTTCCCCTGCTATTAGGGGGGGATGTCTCGCAGGATGGCCGGTAAATTGACTGCATAAACCCTGCCCTCAGAGCGAGCAAATTGCAATGACCGACTACAAAGCGCCCCTTCGAGATATAGAGTTCGTCATGAACGATCTCCTGGATTTTGAACAACACTATCAGGCAATGGGTTACGAAGAGGCCACTGCGGAACTGGTAACCGCAATTCTGGAAGAGGGCGCCAAGTTCGCCGAACGGGTGCTGGCACCTCTCAACAGCGTGGGGGATCAACAGGGCTGTCAGTGGAGTGACGGAGAAGTCACCACCCCCGAGGGCTTCCGAGACGCTTATCAACAATACGTGGCTGCCGGGTGGCCGGCAATGGACCATGATCCGTCGCTGGGTGGTCAGGGGTTGCCACAATCTCTTCACTCCGTGCTCAATGAATTTATCGGTACCGCAAACTTCTCCTGGAGCATGTATGCCTCATTGTCGCACGGGGCCGCCCACACCATACAAGCCCACGCCAGTGAAGCCGTCAAGTCAATCTATCTGCCCAAGCTGGTTGAAGGAAGCTGGACAGGCACCATGTGCCTGACGGAGCCCCATTGCGGCACGGATCTGGGGCTGCTGCGCAGTCAGGCATCTCCCAATGGCGACGGCTCCTATAATATTCAGGGAACCAAAATATTCATTTCTGCCGGTGAGCACGATATGGCGAACAATATTGTTCACGTCGCTCTGGCTCGTCTGCCGGATGCACCGGAAGGCTCGAGGGGCATATCGTTGTTTGTGGTACCCAAGTTCCTGCCGGACGCTGACGGTAACCCGGGGCAGCGCAATCGCCTGAGTTGTGGTTCGCTGGAACACAAGATGGGGCTCAAAGGGAGTGCGACCTGCGTTATGAACTTTGACGGCGCCACAGGTTTCCTGATCGGTCAACCTCACAAGGGACTCAAATGCATGTTCACCTTTATGGGGATCATGCGATTGGGCACCGCCTTACAAGGGGTCATGCATGCTGAACTGGGCTATCAAAAGTCACTCGGCTATGCACGAGAGCGACTGCAGATGCGTTCATTGTCGGGAGTCAAGAGCCCCGATACAGCAGCGGACCCGATTATCGTTCACCCCGATGTACGCAGAATGTTGCTGACGCAAAAAGCATTTGCCGAAGGGGGCAGAATGCTGGTCGCTTTCTGTGCGCAGCAGGCTGATATTCTCAAGCGCAGCAACAACAAGGGCGATAGCCTCAATGCAGAAGCACTGTTGGCGTTGCTGACTCCCATAGGTAAAGGATTTCTGACGGAGGCAGGGTTTGAAGCGGCCAACTTGGCGCTGCAGTGTTTTGGTGGCCACGGCTATATTCAAGAGTGGGGCGTGGAGCAAAATGTCCGGGACAGCCGCATTGCAACAATTTACGAGGGCACTACCGGCATCCAGGCCCTGGATCTCTTGGGGCGTAAGGTGGTGGGCAGCGGGCTCGAGAATCTGATGCAGTTTACCCAGCTGGCAAAGCAGTTCTGTAATCGCCATGCGGACAATGAGAACCTCACTGAGTTTGTTGAACCGCTCGAATGTTCCATTCATGAGTGGGAGAGTGTATCAACCGCTATCTCGGAGAGATCCGCCGGAAACCCGGATGAGTTAGGGGCCGCCTCGGTTGACTACCTGATGTTCTCGGGCTATGTGGTGCTCGCCTATTTCTGGGCAAAGGCAGCGGCGGTAGCCAGCGAAAAGCTGGCGTCAGGAAACAGTGAGGCTGGATTTTACCGAGCCAAGTTGTTAACGGCGAAATTCTACTTCGAGCGGATCTTGCCAAGGACGTGTGCGCACCTCAAGATGATGCACTCTGGCTCGGCCAATCTGATGGCATTGGAAAGCGAAGAATTTGCCTACTAAAACAAAAGACAGCTTTATGCACTCTAGTCAGTTAACGTGACTGTTGGATGGTGGATGATCAAGCAAAGATGACTGCTCAAAAGCCTTTTTTGAGGCACCTTCTGCTCTGCTTTGCGCTTCTGTGTACAACCCCGGCTGGTGCACAGCAGCTGGCTCACAACATAGCACCATTTGGCGCAAGTATAGATAATGTCAAAAGCAAACTGTTCGGGAGATGCGACCACCTAAGAATTCAGACCAATCAAAACAGAATCGATGAAAGCGCCGCTACAGAGCGACAATTGGAATGCTCGGGCTTTCTGTACCTGGGGCAAAAGCGATCTGTCCAATTGATATTCAGTGATGATCGTTTGGATCTGGTTCACATTTTCAATATTCGCAAGCCATTTCCCGATTTGAAACACCGTCTTGAGACTGAATATGGAGGCTTGAACGCGTTGGGCAATGGCGACATCAGCACCGACACACTGGACTATTTTTCCAAAGCAGGTGTTGCCCTGCACCGGTTTCCGATGAAGATATCCTTTATTTCTCCCAGGATAAAAACTCGCTACCAAAAATATCTGAATTCACTCACACCTAACAGGGTAAGATCTGATCTAACCAAAGAGCAATGGTTGCAAGACCTGCGGCAATTGGATTCTTTCATTCGCAACGATCATGTCAATCCATTCTGGTCCAGGGGCGAGTCCGGCTATAGGTCACTTGTCGATGAGGTTGAAGACTACATCGAATCAACGGGGGCTGTTGACCCCCACGTCGTGAACAGCTACTTCAATGCACTGGTTGCTTATATTAACGACGGGCATTCCTACATAGTCAATAATCGAGAACGTTTTGGATTCTATTCTTTTGGCGTCGAGTGGTTTGAAAATGGCCTGTTTCTGACTCGCGTGGATGAACAGTATGAACACCTGTTGGGGGCGAAGATTACGGCGTTTGACGCAATGCCCGTGGCAGAAGCGGCTCGCCGAATGGCCAGGCAAATTCCAGCCGTCAATGAATCCGGCTACAGGAATCACTCCAGGTTCGTATACCACTACGCTGGATTGCTGAAGGCGGTTGGTATAGCGGAATCGGACAAACAAGTAACCCTGTCTCTAATTTTGTCGGACGGTGAACGTACAAGCCATCGTTTTCAAAAAGAACAGCGGTCAATCGGTGAAGTGAACTTTAAAACTCTCCAGGATCTGAAGGGACCCAAGCCACTCTATCTGCTAAATTCGGGGAAGTCCCGATGGTTTGAATACCTGGATAAGGACAAAACGCTCTATGTTTACTACGGGTCAGCTTTAGAGCGGACCAAGGGGGAAATCGCGACATTCAGTGGTCAGGTATTACAAGCGATAGATGAGTTTTACCCTCAAAAACTGATTGTCGATGTCCGTAATAACGGAGGTGGGAATTCCCATCTTAATGCCCTGTTGATCAACGGTATCGCTGAACGCAAGAGTATAAACCAGCGCGGGAAACTGTTTGTTATTACAGGTCGAAACACATTCTCCGCGGCAATCAATTTCTCGGGGAATATGGAGATCAAAACCCGGACGCTATTTGCGGGAGAGAAGGTGGGAGACAGAGCCTCTTTTGCTGGCGAGGCCGGTCCACAGGCGAAATACCTTTTACCCAATTCACGTACCATCGTTAGCTTATCGTTCTCTGAGTGGATCAGCACCTACGATAACGACGGGCGCGACGCCATTGCTTTGGATATTCCCGTCACCACTGCAATGCAAGATATCCTGGAGGGGAGGGATCCAGTTCTAGAAGCAGTGCTTGCTTATAAAACAACACCTCAATCTGGCATTACCCTGTCGGAAACTGCGGCACATGGCTGGATTGGTCGTTACGATTTCAGCCCGGACAAAGCCCTTAAGATTTATCTGGCCGATGGGCAGTTGCAGATGGAGGTTACCGAAACGGTGTTTTCATCGCTTTATCCTGTTGATGATAGAGAAGTGCTAACGGACATGTCTGGCGTTAAACTCCGGCTTCGTGAAGACAAGATGTTAGAGTGGCATCAATTGGGCAGTCCTATTCGGGTTCTTAAGCCACTCAGTGAGCAACAGCAGAAGCCACTGGAATTGTTGGTCAACGGGCACTTCGAACAGGCTAAAAATGCTTATCTGAATATCTATAAGCAACAACCCGATCTACTATCCATTCGCGGCAACAGTTTGGGACTTTTGGCGAGCCACCTGTCAGCCCGCTATGGTAATACCAAGTTCAGCTATCAGCTGCGTGAAATCGCTGAGGCCATGCACGGGCAATTTATCTATAGCTGGCTGCAAAGGTAGATGGTAATGTCTGTGGTGGTGAGACAGGTGAATTTCGATCTTGAGTGGCGTGTCAGTTCTTCGGTTGAAATAAGGTGCTTTGGGGAGATTTGAGGTTAGTTATTATGGAGTATGGTAAAAACGGCTGAATCGAGGAGACAAATTCTGCGCGACAAATCAACGACACAGACCCAAAATCGCTTATAAATCAACGGTCTTCAAGTCCGGCCTCCGGTACCAAACGCCCACACTTACCACTTCGAAGACTCGAAATACACTGTGAAATATGGGTTTTCTGGCAAAAATCGATCACATCCATAGCTTATGGAACTACTCCCTTTTTCTGCATATCCCCCGTGTGCAAGCGGTACCTGGTGCTACTGGTTGGGTTCATATGGAGCAAGTCTAAAGATTCCTCTGAAATTCAACAGGGATAATGTTTTCCGAATGGAAGGGAATTCTGTCATTGCGGAATATTAGGAAAAGCAAATTCCTGTTGACAGTGGAACCAACGCGGTCATAAATACAAGGCTTGTAATTAGCACGTGGGCTTCACAGTTCAGCGCCTTTCCGTTGCACAAAAAAGGGCTCGTAAGAGCCCCAAAGCTCACAGTTACAAGAAACTAACAGGCGGCAGCAGGGCTGGGGCCTGTCTGATCACTCGACTTCAGTGCCTTTAGCACATAGATCATCAGCAGTAAGGCGGCAAAGGCGAAACCGCCGGTCATCCAGCCCACGGCGGTGTATGACCCGTCAACTATGATCATGCCTGCCAGGAGAGGTCCAGCAGCAAAAGCCAGAGGGCCTACCACTCCTGACAAGGTGGTCCAAGAACCCTGTTCGTCCAGCGTTGAGAGAGTGCCAAGGAAATAAGGCGTCAAAAACAGAATAGCCATATTCAATGGCAGCAAGCTCACACTGTATACGGTAACGGTTTCTGCGTAGCTGAGGCCAATATTGGATGCCGCCAATAACAGTAGGACAATCGTCATGGGAAGAAGTCTCCCGAAGCGATCGCTGATTATCGCTGCTAGAAGAGCCCCTAACAGCCCCATTCCGGTAGACGCGCTGAGCAGTAGGCCGATGGTTTCCGATGACACACCGATGCTTACCCCGATCCTCTCAGTAAATACCCACATGGCGATGTCGGACGTGGACATAAGGGCAAAGGCCGTCAGTGCCATTATGCCAAGGTAAAAATTGGGAAATCGGATTTTCCTTGTCTCGGTACTGTTCGTTGGCCCTGTGCTTGGTTGGACTGGGAAATAGGAAACCGCCGGAAACCATAAAAGAATCACTGCTATTACGCTCAATATTCCCGCTTTATAGCCCCAAGCGTCTGTTAGATAGGGTAACGAGGCAACCAGCAGCATGGTAAAAACGCTCACTGCAATTTGCGCCACTGCAAATATCCGGTCGGGTTTCTGTGCATGCGCCGCCAGTGCATTACCCGCAGCGAGCGTAGCCCCTTCTCCAACCCCGGCGAGTGTGCGGGCGAATATGAATAGCCAAAGTGAATCGGTGGCGATGGAAAGCCCATGTCCCAGCACCGCTGTGACACAACCCAGCAGTGCAATATGCCGTAGGTTGAGCACACCGACTTTACCGGAAAGTAGAATGGAGGAAGCGGCTATGCCGACCAGCTCCATACTGATAATAAGTCCTATCTCGGTTTCTGAAACGTTCAAGCCTGCCATGATGGAGCCAACAAGCATTGGCATGGTAAATGCTGAAATATAGCCTAATACGTAGCTAGCAGATACCGGGGCATAGAGGCTGCGATCTTTCGATAATGCCATTTTAGGAGTCTACCTCATTGTTGAAATGCAGTACAAAGCGTTCGCGTAATTAAGATGTAATGCCCAAAGCGCCCAATTAATGACGGCATCAATAATCAGATGCTTTGGAATACCTCGGGTCTTACTCCATATTGCAATCTCAGCGTGACGGCTGCCGAATAACATTACAGCAAGGCGTTCACAAGAGAATGCTGTTTAAAGAGCCTTTAGCCCTGGCATCACTTCTTTGGCAAAAAACCGCAGCCCCTTCATTGTGTTCTCATAACTATTCTCGCTGATAGTATCGGGACACATGACGATTTCATCAATCCCCATATCCAGCGTGCGCTTTTTGAGGGCCTCGACACAACCGCTGGCCGGACCGACATAGGACAGAACCAAGTCCTTGTGTTCATCAAGCATATCCTCGGTTTTCTTTCCAATCTGGCGGGCGCGCTCTTCCAGAACCCTGTCCAGCTGATCTGGTCCGACTTCTTCGTCCGTAAACATAATGGCACACAACCTACCTTTTTTGATCTGATTATAGTCGCGGCCAAGGTCCTCACAGTGACTCTTCAGCGCATCGAGCGCGCCCTGTGCAATTGAGTCGTCCCCGCCGATCAAGTTGACGCGATCGGCAAACTCTGCAGACAAGCGGGTGAGGAACTTTTTACTCTTGAAGGCAATTTGGATTTCTGGCCTGGGTTTGCTGACGGGTTTCGGGTAGTTCACCATCTTGTTGACGGTGTAGTACTGGCCTTCTAGGCTGCTTCGCTCATTTTTCCAGAGGGAGTCCAGGATGCGAACCTCCTCCTCCAACCTTGCCGCCCGCCCCATGCCGGATAAATTGGGCTCTCCTAACGCCGCTCTCTGGTCAGGTGAATTCCCGGCACCCATACTGACGGTCAGGCGGCCCTTGGATATGGTGTCAACGATGCTGGTCATTTTGGCGAACAGCGCGGGGTGACGCCGGCCCGCCGGTGATACCAGGGAGCCGATGCGCATTCGGCTGGTTGAATCCGCCATGATGGGTAGAATCGTCCAGGGGTCGTAAACCTCAACCTGGCTCTGCGCGTTTTCAACATCGTCGTCAAAATAGTGAGGGAAGAGGTCGTCCCCCATATAGCACGCATCGAATCCCAACTCCTCAATTTCCTTCCAGCCCGCTTTCAGCTGCTCAAAGCTCCAGCCCCAACCGACCATTAAAGTAGATACTTCCATTAAGGCATCCTCATAAACAATTTGGTGATATATGGATTGTTTCCTGACAGTCGCTAGTCTTTTAACTTGGGCAATATGTCGGAGGCAAACCTTTGCACGTCTTCCATGGTATTCAAGCCGTGAATGATGACCTGTTCATAGGTGTTGCCGGCAATCTCTTTCAGTTCGTCGACAATCTCATCGGGCGTGCCAATCACATGGCGTTCAGTTACTCTTGAATAGATGCTGTGTTTGTCATCACTGGCTTTGACTCGTTGATGCTGCATGTCCAGCGTGGCTGCCCTTTCCTGTGCGAGCTCTTCAGGGCTGCCTATAACGTGAGGGAATGATCCGTCCGCTTGCGTGGGTAATGAAGATGGATTGAACGTTCCATCGGTCATGATGACATTGACGCTGCGCGACTTGGGTATAGCGTGGTAATCTCTTCCAATTTCCGCGCAGTGTTCCTCGACCAGCGCCAAGAGTTCGGCAGAAGCCCGATCACTGGCGTTGTACACGTTGATCGCATCTGCTTGTTCAGCGGCCAATTTTGGCATGACTTTTCTGCCCATCACCAGACCGACCCATACAGGGATATGGGGATTCTGGTGCGGTTTGGGATCAGCCGTGGCTTCGGCAAGTGTATAGTACTCACCCTCGAAATTGACAGCCTTTTCAGTCCACATCCGCTTGAGGATCTCGATTTCCTCACTCAGGTATTTTACGCGCTCAGACGCTTTGGGGTAGGTCTGTCCCCAGGGAACAAAGTAGATGGGATCGTCGCCAGACCCTATAGCAAGATCAAGTCGCCCCTTGCTGATCTGATCAATACAGGCGGTCATTTTAGCCAACAATCCGGGATTTCTGCGTCGGCAGGGGGTGACCATCGGGCCCATTCTGATGTTGTCGGTGATTTCGGCCAAAATGGATAGTACCGTCCAGGTTTCCCACACATCAAGCATATTGCCATCCATATCGGGATAGACGCCGTTGTCCATCATCCATCCGGCATCAAAACCGAGTTTATCCACGGTTAGCCAATATTCTTTTACCTTCTCCCAGCTCCAGTTAATACCGTGTTGGTAGACGCCTACTTTCATGTCTGTTTCCTCTGATATCCGTTGTTAAAAGAGTTGATTGATGAATCTCTGTCTTTGTGGAAACGATATTGGCACTAATAATGTATTCCTTCAACTGAAAAAGTTAACTAAATGACTTGAAGAAACTAATATAGCGTTATAAGGTGAGTCTCACGATTGAAAATAGTTTCTGGATTCGTTGGCCGTTGTGGCGCTTGGAGGGATTTAATGACTCAAGATAAGAGTATTACTGGAGGGTGCCTGTGTGGTGGCGTCCGTTATGAGGTCAGCGAACCTCTTTTTGATGCAGGGAACTGTCATTGTTCCATGTGTCGTAAGTTTTCAGGCTCTGCTTTTTCTACTTCTGCAAGGGTAAATTCCGATAGTTTTCAGTGGCTTAGCGGTGAGGGTCTGTTGTCTCGTTATCACTCTTCGCCCGAAGCCTACCGCCTTTTTTGTCGTCAGTGTGGCTCAAGCCTGGCGGTTATGGAGGGTGAAAAGGTCAGTTTTGTCTTCCTGGGAAGCGTTTCCCAAGACCCCGGTGTACGCCCGGCTGAGCATATTTTCGTGGGTAGCCAGGCGCCGTGGTATGACATAGCGGACAACCTGCTTCAATACAAGGGGTGGCCGGCGGAAGATTGATTTCGGTGCTGATTCAGTCAACGGATCAGCGGTAGTGCAAATGCACTTTTCTTATAAGTGAGTAATAAATTTATGACAAATTTAAATAAAGATGCCTTGGAAATTGTCAAAAGTATGTTCAGTGCGGAAACACTGGAGCAAGGCTTTGAGATTGTCGCGGATGATGTCGTTGTCTATGACTGGACCATGCGTGCCGAGGTCCATGGGAAAGAGGAGCTTATGGAAAAGATTTTGAGACCTTCAGACATAGCTTTTGCCGATGGTGAGTTTGATATCAAAGCTATGTTCGCGGGTGATAATGGCATGGTGGTCTTGGACGCGATATTCAAGGCCAGATTTGTAGCAGATTACAAAGGCATTGCTGCCCACGGTAAGAATGTCGCCTGGAAAATGCGAGACATGTTCGCCGTCGAAAATGGGAAAGTCACACATATGTGGTATGCCAGCGACACGCTGGAGATGGCCAAGTCATTGGGCGCTGTTGACGATGCGCTATTAACCTAGGTCGCCGGTTTATCGACATAATCTTCAGTTGGCAAAATTAGCAGGTATCTAAGCATGAATAAGAGCGTTATTTCGGTGTTGGGTGGAACGGGGGATCTCGGTGGCGGGCTGGTATACCGTTGGGCTAAAGCCGGTTACAAGATTATTATTGGCTCGAGGATAGAGGATAGAGCCATTGAAGCGGCAAACGCCGTGAGGCAGCGTTTACCCGAAGCCGAAGTAAAGGGCTGCGATAATCTGGCCGCTGCTGCTGAGGGTGACGTAGTGGTCGTCTCTGTGCCTTTCTCACACCAGGCTGCCTTGCTGGCAGAGGTTAGGGCGGCGGTGCAAGGCAAGATTGTGATTGATACGACTGTGTGCCTTGCACCGCCCAAAGTGGGCACTGTCAGTATTCCAGAAGCAGGTAGTGCGGGAATGATTGCGCAAGATACACTGGGTGAAAATGTAAAAGTGGTTTCAGCGTTTCAAAATATTGCTGCGGCACATTTGAATAGTGATCACAAAATTCAGTGTGATGTCTTGGTGTGTGGTAACGATAAAGAAGCGCGCTCGTTGGTGATAGAGCTCGCCCGGGACGCGGGAATGAATGCCTGGCACGCTGGCAATATCAACAACAGCATTGCGGTAGAAGGTATGACGTCGATTCTTATAACACTAAATAAGGCATACAAGATTCCCGGTGCAGGTATTGTTGTAACTACGGGAAAATAGGGCGGCAACAGAGTTAAGTCTATCCAGATGTTGCTTGCGAGAATATTTGTGTGAAGAAAAAGTGGTTGAGGTTATATAAATGTGGGCAATAGTACCGGTTAAATCCTTCGGTAGCTACAAAACGCGGTTGTCAAGCGTGTTGTCTGAAGATCAGAGAAGGGAGTTTATGCAGGCCATGTGTAAGGATGTGGTCGATGAGCTGAACGCTCTTGAATTTGTTGATCGAGTGAAAGTGGTCTGCTCCAATAGCGACTTCTTTCAACTACCTTTACCGGAGGGGTGCGAGTTGCTCGCCTTGCCGCAGGATAGGGACCTCAATAGCGCAATCTCTGCCGCTCTCGAAGATGCCGCGTCTGCTGGAGTTGAGCGCGCAATGGTTGTTCATGCTGATTTGCCATTGATTGATTCCCGAGAGCTATCTGCCATTGTTCACGAGGCTGAAGGAGCCGAGTTGGTGTTAGTACCCTGTGCCGACAATGAAGGGACCAATGCGATACTGGTTGATACTGGTTGTGGATTTAGTCCGTCTTATGGCAGGAACAGTTTTCAATGTCATTTGGAGGCGGCCACTGCGGTTGGTCTCAGAGTCAAGGTGATACGCTCAAAAGCTCTGGGTGTCGACATTGATACGCCTGAGCAATTGGAGAAATTGATTAAGGTGTTGGTTAATGATAGCCAATACCATAATCGATCGACCTATCAGTTATTAGAAAAGTATAGCCTGGCAGCAGAGGTTAAGGACGTTATCCTTGCCGCTGAAGCTGGTGACGTGATCAGCGACGAGCAGTCGCTGTCGTTGGCAACAGCCATTGATACGCAGTCCTTGATGGCTGTCGCGGGTCGATTGCGGGACCAGGGCTTTGGCAATTATGTGACCTACTCGAAAAAAGTCTTTATTCCGTTGACCCATCTATGTCGCGATGTCTGCCACTATTGTACCTTTGCCAAAGTACCTAACCAGAGCAGCTACCTCTACATGAGTGAGGAACAGGTTCTGGAAGTGGCTCGCCAGGGGGCGGACCTGGGGTGTAAGGAGGCGCTCTTGACCTTGGGCGAAAAGCCGGAGTTGCGCTATAGCGCGGCTCGCAAGGCGTTAGCGGAAATGGGCTTTAAGACCACCTTGGAATATGTGGCCCATATGGCGAAACGGATTCATCAGGAAACCGGCTTACTACCACACATCAATGCAGGCTGCATGGATGAGGAAGAGGTTGATATGCTCAGGCGGGTCTCCGCATCGATGGGCATTATGCTCGAGTCCGCATCGGAGCGGCTGTGCGAAAAAGGCATGCCTCATTACGGATCGCCGGACAAAGAACCCTCAGTTCGCCTGCAGTCGATTGAGCGTGCGGGAAAGAAGAGGGTGCCTTTTACGACAGGTATCCTGATAGGTATTGGCGAAACCCGCTATGAACGAATCGAATCGCTACTGAGTATTCGTCAACTGCATCAGCAGTACGGTCATATTCAAGAGGTCATTGTTCAAAATTTCCGTGCCAAGCCCGGCACCAAAATGGCCATAAGTGTAGAGCCTGATGATAACGAGTTGTTATGGACTATAGCAGTAGCTCGACTTATTTTTGGCGCTGGAATGAGTATTCAGGTGCCTCCCAATCTGAACCGCGATTCACTGGCCAGCCTTATCAATGCAGGCATAAACGATTGGGGGGGGCTCTCCCCCTTGACCCCGGATTTTGTGAATCCCGAGGCGCCCTGGCCTCAGCTTTCTTCTTTGGCAAACAAAACGGCCGCTGCGGGCAAGTGGCTTCACGAGCGATTGACTGTTTATCCGGACTATGTTCGGGTAATGGATCAGTGGTGCGACAACAACATGCGTCCAGGTATTCTGCGCTATGCTGATGGTGAAGGTTACGCTTCCGAGTACGACTGGTTGAGTGGAGTAAGCGATATAGTTCCCACAGAGCTTTATCGGTTGCTCGATGGTGCCGCGGAACTGGGAAATCTAGCCGTTACCGTTGAAGTTCAGCGGGTTCTTGAGAAAGTCGAAAAGCAGGGGGATACGCTGACGCAAGCTGAGATTGTGACACTCTTCTCGGCCCGCGGTAAGGACTTTCAGGCTGTCTGTTCGGCCGCTGATAAGTTGCGTAGAACCACAAATGGCGAACAGGTTACCTACGTCGTTAACCGAAATATTAACTATACCAATATTTGTGGTTATCACTGTACATTTTGCGCATTTTCCAAGGGTAAAGTGCAAGAAGAACTCAGGGAAAAGCCCTATAACCTGAGTTTGGAGGAAATCCAGACCAGAGCATTAGACGCAAAGTCGCAGGGCGCAACGGAGGTCTGCTTGCAGGGGGGGATTCACCCTTCCTACGATGGACACACCTACATCAATATTTGTAACGCCATTCACCAGGTTGCACCCGATCTGCATATCCACGCATTTTCGCCTTTGGAAGTAATGCATGGGGCGCAATCCCTGGGGTTGGATCTGAACACCTTCCTGTCGGAATTAAAAAGCAAGGGGCTGAAGTCTCTTCCTGGCACTGCCGCAGAGATATTGTGTGATGATGTACGTGAAATTCTCTGTCCCGACAAAATCAATACTCAGCAGTGGCTAACGGTGATGCGCGAAGCCCATGCACTAGGTATACCCACTACCGCCACCATTATGTTCGGTCACGTGGATAATTATTCCCATTGGGCCCGGCATTTGTTGGCTATTCTGGACCTTCAGAAGGAGACAATGGGGTTTACCGAGTTTGTGCCTCTGCCGTTTGTGGCCCATGAGGCGCCCATTTATAAGCGTGGTCTGTCCCGTAGAGGGCCGAGTTTACGGGAGTCACTTCTAATGCACGCTGTCTCACGTTTGGTTCTCAATCCCTACATTACCAACATACAGGCATCCTGGGTGAAACTGGGGCCACAAGGGGCGAGATTAGCGCTGTCGGCTGGTGTCAATGATATGGGAGGGGTGCTGATGAATGAGAGTATTACTCGAGCTGCTGGAGCCAGCCACGGTCAGCAAATGACGGCATCTGTGCTCGCTAACCTTATTCGAGCTGCAGGCAGACTGCCGGCCCAAAGAACTACCTTGTATGAGGTGTTAGAAGCAAGTGCTCAAAGCTGTGACGAGAGCGTTATCTCTGCGGTATTGCTGTAGCTATTCTTCGGTATTGCTGTGGCTATCAAGCTGGCCCTGAGTTCAGCTCGGGCCAGCGCCATAGGCGATCTTATAATTCTCCATGATAATGTTGGTGGATATTTCCGTGATCTCCTTGATTGGCTTAATTTCCTCAATAATAATTCTTGAAAGTTCTTTATTGTCGGCGGCGAGAACATCGACGATAATGTCGAATTTTCCGGCGGTAATATTGACATACTCGGTTTCGGGTATGTCGGCCAATTTTCGGGCTACCTTCCTTAGGTCGCCTTGAGCATTGATGCCAATGGTCGCGCTGCTATTGATGCCAAATGCTTCCTGATTGACTACGACGGAAATCGTAAAGATGTTGTTCTCCCGCAGGCGGTTAACTCGCTGTCTGACAGCTGCTTCAGAAAGACCAACATTTTGTCCAAGAATACGATAGGACATTCGTCCATCGCCCCGAAGCTGTCGAATGATCTCCTTGTCAATATCGTCGATAGAATATTGATCACGAGGTTGGCTGGCTTTTTTTGACATTCTGTTGGACATCCTTTTTTTGATTTTCCAAGGACGTATTTTAAATGAAAACCCACTCAAAATGCTAGTTGTCGGTTTGTGAGAATGGTTCGATAACTGGTCAGAACGGAGGCATCAGTAAGCACCGGCTAACAGGATTCAACCGGTGCTTATGGATGATCAGGGATTGTGGATGATCAGCTATTTTTCAAGGTCGTCAACAATCATGTTGGTGAAGCGATAATGCATTTCGTCCCAGAAAGGCGCATAGAACTTCTGGTTGTAGACTGGGGATTTTCTGGCTTTTTGTACAGATTCACAGATCCTTCCGTCTTCTTTGAACGCGCCCGCAAACATCTTCATTGCAATCTGCCTGTCAGCAAGTGTCTCTTTGCTGGTGGCGAGCTCTTTTTGAAAGCGATAGGTAGAATGCTGGCGAACTTTTGACGCACCATTTGGAAGTGTAAACGCCACCTCAAGGTATTGGGAGGAGCTGCAGAAATAGAAGTTGGGGTAGAGTGTTCCAAAAGTCTCGTTTTCGGGCTCCTGTTGGGCATGTTTTCCCAGGTGGGGAGCCTCTACCGGAGGATAGGTTTGCTGAAAGTCAAGGCGGTTATAGCCGAGGGCCATAAATTTTCCGTCAATAATGTTCTTAAAACTGGCGACACCATCCTCCTTGATGCGCGGAACTTCAGGTGAAGCGTTATAAAGCTCGTGTACGAAGTTCTCATGAAGTACGTTGAGACACGCATTCTCATAAAAGGTCTTCCAGTTGCTCTTTACGTCTGCTGTTAACACTGTAGGATTTCCATTTTCGTCCAACCCTACTTCGCTGCCCTCCAGGTCATATTCTTCTGCACAGCGAAGAATCGGGGCAATATATTTTTCGAAGGGCTCGGGATTGTCTGACAGATTAACGAAGACTGTATCCAGGAATACCTCACAGTGAACAGGAACCAGATCGACCTGCTTGTCGGCCAGCACATCCAGGTTACCTTCTCGAGAGCCGTCCCAATAAGGGGTCTTAATCAGTTTGCCTTCCAGGTCGTAAGTCCAGCCGTGATAGGGCGTTACAATTTCCTGGCAGTTCTTTGCAGGGTCAATTGCCGCCTGGCAGCCATCGTAGGGGCAGATGTTGTGGAACACCCGAAGAGTGTTATCCAGCCCTCTAACCGCCAGCAGTGGGATTTCGCAAATTTCAAAGGGCTTGATATCGCCGGGGCTGTTTACATCAAACTGAAAAAGAGCTGCCACCCAGTGTCGCATATAGATTTTGTCAATTTCCAGCTGATAGAAGTCTTCATTAACAAATGCCTCCGCGGGAAGGGTCAATGCACTCTCTATCGGGCGACGAACGCTGTTGATTTGCTCGCTATTCAGTAAGTCATTTATCGATTTAGCCATGAAATATTTCCTTTTGAGACATAAAATTCATAAGAATACGAATTATGCTGTTTGATGTATGCCCTTTGTATATGTGGCACTGGAAAGTGTAATCAGGAGGCTCTTTCGGACTAAATAGCATTATTGTTACCTATAGTTAAGCTTAGTCTGAAGTAATGGAAAGAAGGTATCGTTCGGGGTTGGAATAATCCAACAAAAACAGTAAGTTATTCGCCGTTGCCTGCTAACAGGTCCGGTATCGGAGAACGTGGCTATAATCTAAGTATTTGATTTGGGTCAAGTTGGTGCCTAGTCAGATATTGGCTCAATATATGAGTTGAGGCAAGTGCATCGACTTGGAAAATACTCAGATCAGTTTCTAACTATCGTGAGTTTCACATTTATCGTTGAGGTGAGGAATGCAAGACGCTTTCCATAATATTGACATCAAGCTTCTGAGAATATTCCGTACCGTTGCAAAAAGACAAAGCTTTTCGTTGGCTGCGGATGAACTGAATACCAGTCCTTCCAATATCAGCATGAATATGGCGCAGTTGGAATCGCGATTACAGATGCGCCTCTGTGAAAGAGGTGTAAAGGGATTTCGCTTGACCAAGCAGGGGCAGCAGGTTCTCGATGCAAGCGACGAATTCTACGGTGCGATGCGGAAGTTTCAGGATCAACTGCAGCTGGTCGCAGAAGGTGAGCACGAGGTCGTTCGCATCGGCGTATTATCGGAAACCATCGTTGATGTGAATATGCGAATTTCGGACATTCTGAGAGATCTTGAAACCTTGTTCCCTGGCATATGTTTTCACCTGGAGTTTGAGCCGGCGGTAAGGTTGAAAGATCGAGTGGCCGAGGGAGACCTGCACTGCGCATTTGGCTATTTCGAAAACCTGTCGTCCTCCTTTCGGTCACGTTATCTCTATTCTGAGCGACACCTGTGCTATTGCAGTCGCGAACATGAATTGTTCCAGAAGCCCGACAGCGAGATCAGTAGTTTGACCCTGAAATCCTACCGGGTAGCCGGCTATGATGACTTGGGCGAAGAGGAGGTTCGAGAGATGATGCCGGTGCTTGGGAAGCTGGATTCCTATTCCAGAACCAGTGAAGGTGTTCTGGCACTTATATTAACGGGCAATTATATAGGGTTGTTGCCAGAGGGCTTTGCGCAATATTGGTGTGAAAGAGACATGATTCGCGTTATTGACCGGCAAGAGGTCGAGCTGTCGGTCGATATTGAAGTCATTTACAAATCCAGTCGCAGTAAAGAGTCGATGATTCAGGCGCTTCTGGAGAGTATTAACAGGTTTTACCCTGTGTCGAGAAAAAATTCGAATGAAGACGGGGCATAATCCCTTCTGCCGGCAGGAGGCTCAAACCAGCAGCCCATTTTTATAAATTTCCATAGATATCAAGAGGTTAAATCTCATAAGGTTTCTCTTAGGTGCTCATCAGGTTTCCGATATTTACCTTTGACCTGTTTCCTAGGAGCATAAGCTCAGGGTTTGATAGTCAGAAAACGTTAGCAGCAAGAGGTCTTATGAGCTTAGTTATCGCGGATCGATGGTTTTCCAGGAAGCGTATAGATGACGATATTACGCTGCTTTGGGAGCCCCATGTCGTACCGCTCCTGAGGTGTAATATCTGGCATATTAAAGGACGGGACCGCGATCTTCTGATCGATACCGGACTGGGTGTCTGTAGCCTGCGGGAGGCCGCCAAGGACTTGTTTGCCAAGGATATTCTAGCGATTGCCACCCATACACATTATGACCATATCGGAGGGTTTCACGAGTTTGAATCCTGTGCGGTGCATCGGTGTGAAGCACACTCCCTGGTACGCCCGGAAGACGCCACTTTGCTCAGCAGTGGCTTTTCTACCGATGAGCTGGAGAGTATGGTCGAAGCGGGTTATGTCTTTGATCGCGATGAGCTGATCTTGGCACTTCCTCATCAGAAGTTTGATATCGCCAGTTTCCAAATCAAAGGGGCAAAACCAAAGTGGTTGTTGGAAGATGGTGACATCATTGACACTGGCGACCGCCATTTTCAGGTAATGCATCTACCTGGACATTCCCCCGGCAGTATTGGCTTATGGGAGGAAAGCTCCGGAACCCTGTTTTCGGGAGATGCTATCTACGATGGACCTTTACTGGACAATATTCCCGGCTCCAATATTGAAGATTATTTGAATACGATGGAGGCGTTGCGAAAGCTGAAGGTTAGTGTGGTGCATGGAGGCCATGGGCAGAGTTTTGGTCGTGAGCGTTTTCTGACATTGATTGACAGTTTTATGACCAGGCACGGTCAGTACGCCTAGACGAGTTGAAGATACAACCGAGTTATTTCTACTGGAATTTGGAAAACCTATCCATGCACGAAAAATTTCGAATAGTACCCTACCGCGAACATCCGCAGTACGTCTCCCAAGCACTCAGCTTTGAGGCTGAAAGCTTTCCCAAGTATATTGAAGAGGACGCTGTTTGGGCTGATATATCCCCTCACTTCTATGATGAATTCGCAGATTTCCAGTTTTTTGTGGTTGATGAGACCAATCATCAGCTGGTAGGAGTTTGCAACTGCGTGCCCTTTAATTGGAGCGGCGATCCGGATCAGCTGCCCAGCTATCATCAGATGCTCACGGATGCACTCAAAGACTGGCGCGCCGGAAGGCAAGCTAACACACTTTCTCCCGTGCAGGCTATTATCAACCCAGTCTACCGAGGGCAGGGTGTATCACAACTTATATTTGCCGAGGCCGCGCGCTTGTCGAGAGCACAAAGAATGACTTCGGTGATGGTAGCAGTAAGGCCAACTCTGAAAGATCAATACCCTCTGGTACCAATTGAGGAGTATGCCCGTTGGCGACGATCGGATGGACAGCTATTTGATCCCTGGCTTCGGGCTCAAGAGAGGATTGGTAGTGAAATGATCAAACCCGTGGCAGCATCTACGGTCATCGAAGGGGCGATTGCCGATTGGGAGCGGTGGACCGGAATGAAGTTTCCCGCAAGCGGTGAATACTGGTTGCCGGGAGGACTTTCAACCCTGACGATTGACCTGGAGAATAATATTGGACGTCACTGCGAACCCCACGTCTGGTATAGACTTTCCGGCGACGATGCATAAGCCGCAACTCGAGGCGGTATCCGAGAAGCGTTCCGGTACCGAAGAAGCCCCGTGTCGATCTTCGACCAAAATCGCTTGTTAATTAAGTATTTTCATCTTTGCTTCTCATGTGTGAAGCCATAGTGCACACATGGGTAAGGAGTGCTACGTGTCTCTCGATCGAAATCAAGTTAAACTGATGCTGGGGGCCCTGGTGGGAATCAGCCTCAGCAATTTTGCGATATTCAGTGCACCACTGTATATCGGCGGTCTGATGGATGGATTTGGTTTTAGCGAGCGGCAGGCGGGTTCGATCAGTACCGTTGAAATTGGATCTATAGCAGGGGTATGCCTGTTATTGTCCGGAACTCTTAGCCGCATACCTCTGCGTTATCTGGCAATGACTGGCGCTGTGCTGATCCTGGCGGCTAATTTGGTGACATTGCTCCTTGATAGCTATCTTTCAATACTGATCATCCGAATCATAGCCGGTGTTGGCGCGGGTGCATGCCTGGCGGCTACCAGTGCACTGCTAAGCCGAATGGCAGACCCGGATCGGGTAATGGGTATGATGCTGATGATCAATACGGTATTGATGGTCATCGCCCTGACACTGATGGGCTACGCCAAGGCGCATTGGATGTTTGGTGGATTTATCCTTCTGTTCACTGTGGTGGTGTTACTGTCTCTGCCGCTAATATTCTTTCTGCCAAAACAGTCTATTACTCTATCCCCGATTGGCGATCAAGTGAGTGCTGGTTTGCACAGTAATCGAATGTTGGGTGTCTTGGGTGTTAGCTTATTGTTTGTGTTCTGTTTGATAGAGGGAAGCATTTGGTCATTCAGTGAACGCAGTGGCACCAATCTTGGCATAAGTGATGGCGAAAATGGCCTGCTTCTCGCCCTGGCACAGGCATCGGGTTTGTTGGGGGCGGCTGCGGCAGCTTTTTATGGGGATCGTATTTCTCGCCGTTATCCCGTTGTTGTTGGTATCCTGTTAATTGGCAGTGCTGGTATGACCATTTACCAGACCACGTTTCAGCTCGTATATGCCGCCAGCCTGTGCATTTTCAGTTTCGGTTTTTTCCTTTCTTTCCCTTATCTTGTCGGTGCTTGTGCCAGATTGGACAAACACGGTCGTTGGGCAGCCAGGGCGAATGGCATCAATATGCTCGGGGCAGCCACCGCACCATTGGTCGCGGCGAATATTGTCAGTTCATATAATTACCATTCATTAGGAACATTTTGTTTAGTCCTTGCTGCAATTTGCCTGGGTATGTCTATGGTCTTTGACCTTCTAAATGGACGCAAGACATTAAGGGCCGTGGTTGAGATAGGCTGATCACGGAATTGGCTGGCATGATTGATTAGCTTTATCATAATTGTCAGCAGAGGATGATAAGTAGTTAACAATGATGAATGTAGTAGTTCAAACTTTGAATATGTAACTATCGATAACCCTGTGAGAATCTAATGTTGGTTATCAAGCAGGGACAATTTCGTCATAATCGTAATTGTTTCCGGTGGATGTGATTAGAGAGATGAGTTTCGCTGAAACTATGAGGAGATAGAGCATGAAAATAATAGAAAGAAATAGTGTTTCAAAAGGTGGTATGACGCTGTTGCCTTCCATCATTAATCCGTTAGTGGTTGGAATTCTGGCGGCGTCCCCGGCGGGATTTTCCCAAGCAGAATCTTTCCAGCTGGAGGAGGTAATTGTTACTGCGACGCGTCGCGCTCAATCGGCCCAGGAGATTCCTTATAATATTGCCGCTATCGGTGGTGAAGATCTGGAGAACACCGGTATTACCAACGGCAGCGATCTGTTGCAACAGGTACCAGGTATTTTTGTAAGCGATGTTGGTGGTCGAAGCAGTATAAACAGCAATATCTCCATACGCGGTATTAATGCTAATAATCCGGGTAATAACAGTATCGTTCAAAACCTGACGGAATCATCAGTCTCAACTTATGTAAACGATACACCGATGTTTATCAACATCAGCTTGTCAGATGTTGAGCGAGTTGAAATGCTGCGTGGCCCACAGGGAACACTCTACGGTTCGGGTTCTGTTGGCGGTGCAGTTCGCTACATCTTTAACAAACCGGACGTTGAAGCGTTCTCTTCCAGCATTTCCGGGCGTGTATCTACGAGTGAAGAGTCCGATGATGTGAGCTATGAAACGAACTTTATACTGAATGCACCGCTGGCTGATGGCGTTGCGTTGCGTCTTGTAGGTGGGTACGAGGAACTGGGTGGATTTATCGATGCACGTCACCTCTATGCTCGCGAGAGTGACGGCTCACCGACGCCATCCGGTGATTACTTGACATCGGGTCCTGTTATAGGGCCGAAAAAGGAGGACACCGATGGTTCTGACAGCTGGAACGTTCGTGCTGCGCTGCATGTCGACTTGAGTGACAGCTCTTCAGCGCTGCTGACTGTCGCACATCAGGAGGACACCTTTGACGGGGACTCCATTCGCAGGATTACTGATCTTGAGAGCAATAATGGGCCGGAGTATGTCCATGATATCGACAGCCTCTCCTTTGGCGAAGCGGAGTCTGATCTTGTCAGTCTCGAACTCTCTTTCGATCTGGGTTTCGCCACCCTGACCTCCTCAACAGCACATACCGAGATTGAAGTAGACAACAGCATCAACAGCACAGAAATCTATGTTGGTATTGAGCAGGATACCGGTTTTTACTCTGGCTATCCGCGTATCTCCACGATTTCCACAGTCATTGCTACCGATGAGGTGTTCACCCAGGAGTTCCGCCTGGTCTCCCAGGGGGAATCAAACATCGACTGGGTTGTGGGCGCCTTTCATAAGGATCAGGAGCGCGGTTCCCTGTTTGCTGATGAGATGGTGGGATTTAATGATTGGCTGATCGCGGGTGGAGCGGCAGCGGATCCCTTCGGCTACGCCCCCGTTTCCAATCCTTCCTATGTGGATATCCCCATTGAAATTGCCCGTTCGGTAAGCTTTAAGGACATGGCTCTCTTTGGTGAGCTGACTTACCACATCACCGATCAATGGCAGTTGACCGGAGGTGCCCGCTTCTTCAAGCAGGATTTCGAGCAGGACGTTCGAGTGCGCTTGCCCTACTGTAGTGTTTGGTGTGCTGACGATGGTGAAGACCTATTGGGTACTTCAACATCTTCTTCACAAAAGGACTTTCAGGACTCCATTTTCAAGATAAACACCTCGTATCAGATGACTGAAGATCACATGGCTTACTTCACATGGAGTCAGGGCTTCCGTCATGGCGGTGCCAACGCGATTCCATTCAACGAGGATGCCTCTCTGAATGCTTATGATGCAGACACGCTGGACAACTATGAAGTCGGACTGAAAGGTTATCTGGCGGACAATAGCGTGTCCTATACACTGTCTTTATTCCGCTCAAACTGGGACGATATTCAGCTCGATGCGTTTGTCGGGCCTCTGTTGACGCCGGCCGCGCTCAATGGTGAGGGTGCCCGCAGCCAGGGTTTGGAGTTGGATGTAAAAGCCAATCTGTCTGAGAACCTGGTGGTCAGTGTCGGTTATACATATACCGATGCTGAACTTACCGATGACGCCGTACTGGCCGGCGTCACCGCAGAGAAAGGGGATGGTATTCCCGGCGTATCAAAGCAGGGTATATCCCTCTTTGCTGACTATACTCTGCCGCTGAGCGACAGTGAGATCATCTTCCACGCAGATGCCAGTTACCGCAGTGATTTTGAAACCAGTTTTAACTCGTCGTTTGGTAATTATGCCAAGCTCGACGGTTATGAAGTGGTCAATGTAGCGGTTAACTGGATTACGGAGAAGTTTACTGTTGGCGGTTACATCAACAACCTGACTAACGAGGAAGGTGTGACGGCAACGAGTACTGAGCTTGCTGGTGCATTGGCAGAGTCTGGTTTTGCCTACGTAATGCGACCCCGTACCCTTGGTATTTCAGCGACCTACCGATTTGAGTAAAGTCTTGAAAAAGCAGTGCCGGCCTGTGCCAGCACAGGCGAATGCCAGGCCGGTTAATCGGTTTGGCATTCGCCAATATTGCTTTCTGCAACGTTTCTTGTAGCTAAATCGTCTATATAGATTGACTTCTCATATCGCACTATAAACGGCCGCGAATTATGCCCGAATTTCACAATAATGTCTGTAGATTATTGGGCTTCGAACCCTTCAGCTGTAGTCTGCCTGGTCTGCCACTTTCAATGGGTTTTGTTTCTTCTCCAATCGTTCTAAACCGCTAATATGGCTGGCCCGGAAAGCAGATTGCTGGAAATCTGTTTTCAGATGGCGTTTGAGAATGCCGAAAATCTCAAGAATCGCGTTATAGAGGGGGCTTTCATTGCGCAATTGGCTGTATCTTGGTGATTCTGCTTGACCCCTTTTCTGTGAGCGCCACTTTGGCCAGAAATGTCAGCGCATTGGCCAGGGTGGTTAATGTAGTGCAGCGGGGGGCAGTAGTCTATTTGATAAGGTGAGGTGGGCCGATTCCAGTGACGTCGGTCCCCACCTCCCTTATAAGCACTCTGTACAAAATAAGACTAAATCTGTCCCTTTAGGGAGGAGAGAGCGATGTATTCCAAGAAACAACTTGCCCGTGAAATAGCCGCTGTGTCCGCAGCTGTGTTATTGGCCCCTTCTGTCCTGGCGGTAGATAGCTTTGCCATTGAAGAAATTGTGGTCACCGCCCAAAAACGTGCAGAAAGTGCCCAGGATGTGCCGGTGGCCATTTCGGCCTTCAGCGAGGATATGGTTGTCAATACCGGTGTTGATACCCTCACCGATATTATTCCCATGATCCCAGGCCTGACTGGCTCTACCTACGGCATTGCCACCAACACGTGGGCTATTCGCGGTATCAGTACCAATGACTGGAGCACTGGCTCCGAGCCCAGCGTTGGCGTGTTTTTCGACGACGCCTATATCGGCCGCAATGGCCTGGCCACCGGTGCCTTCTTCGATGTTAACCGCATCGAAGTGGTAAAGGGGCCTCAGGGTACACTGTTTGGTCGCAACGCCTCTGTGGGGGCGATCAGCATTGTCTCCAATAAACCGGAAGATGAAACCAGCTTCAGTGTCGGTGTGGGGCTCGGTAATGAAGGTCAGCGCGAGTACAATGCCGTGGCCAACCTGGCGGTCAGTGACCAGCTCGCTCTGCGTGCCGCCTATTACGGCTCCCGGATGGAGGGGGTGTGGAAGAATGTCGCCTCCGGTGAAGAGGGCTTTAGTGATAACGACAGTGTTCGTCTGATGGCCCTCTGGGCGCCCAGTGACACACTGGAAGCGCTGCTGACGTTGAGCTATAGCGAAGCCGATACCAATATGCACGGTGTCTACAACCCTGGTCTTTCTACTGTTGAGCCCGGGGAGGAGTTTCCGGACAAGATATCCGTGACCCCCAAAGAGCGGGAAACCAACCAGACCGATGGCGCCAATCTGCGCATCACCTGGGACCTGAATGACGACCTGACCTTGACGTCCATTACCGATGCGCGCAGTTATACCAATACTTACGATCAGGATATCGAGGGCTCAACCAATGATGCAATTATCGATGATGGTGATTTCTATGGTGGTGCCACAATCCAGCTCGATATTGGGCCCACGGAGCAGAGCAGTATCTCCCAGGAGTTTCGCTTAAACGGCAGTACGGACAGCGTCGACTGGTTTGTTGGTGCCAGCTATTTTAATGAAGATATTAGTAATGAAACCTTTATCTATATAAAGGATACAATGGGCCTTCATATGGCGTGGGCCTTCACTCTTGCCAGATCTGCCAGTAGTTTGGGATAATGTCCGTCGCCTTGGGTTACGATCAAGTTCCTCAGCAGTCTCGTAAGGCGCATATATGAGCAGCATCCCCGATGGAATTTGCTTTACCTCTCCCTCCATGTTGAACTCTGCAATCTGGATTTGAATACCTATATCATGAAGAAATCGAGATGAATACCGATTTTCAGCGCCATGATGACCCGTGGGACAACCGTAAAATGAGCCTTCTAATCGAATCAACATTGCTTCGCTCTCCCCTGCCCGCGCTCTATTTTGACGCATCTAAAGATGATAACTGGCTGACCGTTGACGATCTCCAGCGCCTGTCTCCGAATACTCTGTTGAGCGTTTTATCGAGATGTACCACTGTTTTGATTATCTGAGGGGACTTCTGATATTCAGTGCATGGATGTTGCTCAAAAATTGACCAAGAAGGCTGGCCAATACTGATGATCGAAGTCTAGATTTAGTTGTGATTCAAAAGGGACGGTTGTGCTTGCTTGGAAGAATTTGCGACGATGAATGGTGTAGTGGTTAAATTGAGGAAGCGAACCCTCGCGCGACAAATCAACGACACAGCCCGAAAAACCCTTATAAATCAACGGCCTTCAAATCCGGCCTCCGGTAAACGAAACACACACTTTCCCCTCCGGGTCTTCGAATAACGTCGAAAAATAACAGTTCCGCTAAAGCTGGTAACATTCTAATTCATAGAAACATACCCCTGTTTGTACATTCTAATGGTTAGGATAAAGGAGACTGCTAGATTGGAATTCACATGGGGGTAGTTTAGTGATTATTCTGAGATCCAACAGAGAAAACTCCCTCCGACAGCGGAGTAGTTTTACAATAGACGAGCGGCGGGAGAGTAGATTCCTGTTGACAGTGGAACCAATGAGGAAATACTGGCAAATCCCGTAATTGGCGTTGTTCTATTCTTCACTCCACCAGGCGATATTCAAGTCAAGAAATATGACTTAGGATGCCAGTCTGTCCATCGGAAGGAAACAGGGCTAAAGGAGCGGTCAGTTAATAACAGCACTTTGCGGGATTCAGTTCTTTTTTGAAGTCAATCTAACCTTGGGTCAAAATACAAGCTTAAGTCGGGGAAACCTAAAGGGATGCGAGCAACCAAAACTATTCCAGATTAGACTCCTGAAACTGAAGATTCCAGGTCGCCAACATAATATTGGAAACTGTTAGGTGAGTGAGCACCAAAGCATCTCCCTGAACACACGCAACCATTGCAGTTGTTTACCAGTGGTTTCCAAAGAATAGCGAAAGTAGCGATCGATCTTGCGCAGAGCATAGCTGATGCAGTAACCGGAACAATCGTTGTGAGAGCCACTATGAGTGAATCTTCGGGTTGTTGTGCGTACTCGCAAAGTATCGTGCTAATTATAGAAGCAGGTATTGACAAGGCGCCCATATGGCAGCATACTACACGACTGTGTAATAGGAGTAAAAGAACCGCCGGAGCAAGCTTGAGTGGATACCAGGGAACACATGATTGTTACCGGCCTGAAACTGGTGGCAGAAAAGGGCTTTGCCAGCGTTTCGGTGCGTGATGTCACCGACGCAGCCGGCGTTTCTTCCGGCCTGATGCGCCATTACTTTGGCTCCAAGGATAACTTCTTTCAGGCCATTGACGATTACATTGTCGAACAAACTCAGGATTGGGTTGAGTGGGTTCTCGATGGTAAAGACTCCCGTGAGATCTGGAGCCGCACAGCTGAACGACCTGAGAATGTACCGTTATTTCGAAAGTACGATAAGTGGGTGACCGTTGAGCGGCCTGAAGCTGCGGCCATTAATTTGGAGCGTACCTGGACCGCTATCGAAAAAATGGTCGAAAATATGGAGGAGGCTGGGGAGATTGCCGAGGACGTAGACCGTTTCTGGTTAAAAGTCCTGTTGCTGCTTATTGCCTCTGCGAGCCATCTATTTGATGATTTTATTGAAAGGAAGCTGGGAAAATCCCCTTACGACCTGGATACGCGAAATGCCTCGTTTGCAGCGACTATGCGTATTCTGGAACACGGCTTTAAAGACAGCTAATCTGTCTTGCATTTAATGTTGCTCGGCACTTCAGTACGCAGCAAACATGCTCTGATACCTTTCCTGGGCTGCTAGTCAGCAGCCAGTATGCCATTCGTTTCCCCTACCTCTAAACACTACGATAAGACATCGTCCGCGTATCGTTAGCCGTGATTACAGGCTTGTTCTCTTGTTGAGATATTTCGGAAAGAAATAAGAAGCACCCTGGCAGAAATAAAAAAGTAAGTTCCTCACCCTTGTCGGCTACACGATCGTGTAGTAATCTATTTAACAGATAATCCCATCGGATTATAAAAATGGCGACGATTTGAAAATGCGTGATTTGAAGAACACGCTCTTCCAATATCGATACATCGCCAGGTTGCTACGCATCATGCCTGCGTATTCAGCGTATTACCTTGGCTTACATACAATACTACTGCAGCTGGCCAAACATTTGAGGAGAAAGAGTGTGTCTATCACTGTAAAGAGAAGAGACAATAAAATACTGACAACAGCTATCGCATTGATCGCTGTTACCGGTAATGGCGTGCAAGCAAACGAAGTCAGTGAACCAACCAAAGACAATAATTTCGAAATAGAGGAAATAGTCGTTACAGCTACTAAGAAGGGGGCTATGGCACTCTCCGACGTTCCGCTTGCTATTTCTGCTATCAGTGGTGACAGTCTGAAAGATTCTGGAATGCTTGATTTGGCTGAAGCTGTTCAGCTGGTGCCAGGGGTATCTGAGGGATTGAGTTCAGGCTCTCGCGCTCAAAAAATCATTAATATTCGCAGTATCGCACAAAACGTTAATATCTCGGAAGGCACAACAGGATACTATCTCGGGGATGCTGCCTTTTTCAGCGCGCCTCAAGCGCCGACTTCCCGTTTGTATGATATGGAGCGGGTAGAGGTGCTTCGCGGGCCGCAGTCGACACTCTATGGTAATGGTGCCATGGGGGGCGTTGTACGGTTTATTCCCAATGCTCCCAATCTATCGGAGTTTGAAGTCAGTGGCTTTGGTGGATGGTCTGAGACCGAGGGAGGGGCTAATAACCACCACGCATATGGCGCGATAAATGTACCCCTGATTAACGAAAGTCTGGCCTTGCGCGTGGCCGGCGGCTATGAGGAAGTTGGCGGTTTTGGTGATACCGGTGCACCAGGTGCGGTTACGGGTAAAAACCAGGATGGCGGCAAGATCAAAAGTGTGCGAGCCGTTCTCGGCTATGAATCGGCCTCCGATCTATCGGCGAGTCTATTGGCCCAATACAACAAGTCTGAATTTGGTACGGTTGGCAGCTTTACCTTGGCCAATAACGGTTTCGTCAATGGTGGGCCGGATGATGTCAGAGAAGACGAGTATCTGATGCTAGCGGGTACCATAAATTATGACCTCGGATTTGCTGAGTTGACCACAGTCACGACCTCCATCGAGTGGGAGGAAAGGGGCTTACTGGATGTCGAAATTGCCGGTTTCGCGGCACTTAATCAGCAGACGCTGGAGGAGCGTTCCTATATTGGTAATGAGACCAGGCTGGCATCGGCTGGTGAGGGTCCGTTGGGCTGGGTTTTCGGGCTGTTCTACTCAGATGACACGCTGGATATCAAGGAAGCCTCGGTGGCGGAAAACCTGCTGCCATTTGGCGCCGATGCTGACGGCAATACGGTGATCGCTGATGTCAGCTCATTGGCCGCGACAGAAAGGCAAACCATTGCTGTATTCGGAGAAATATCTTATGAACTGATGGAGGGCAAGTTGGTTCCTCTGTTTGGCCTGCGTTACTACGAGGAAGACTTCCGCTCAACGACCGACTCAATCACCAATATTTCGGTGTCGAGCATGGGGAATGGCGCAATACTGCATGACCCGGCGCTGCCTTTGGGCAGTATCCCGAATTCGGAAGACTCTGGTGAATTACGCTTTAACAGCACCAATCCACGTTTCAATCTTGCCTATTATCCGACGGATGGCTCGACCTACTATGTCAATATTGCCAAAGGCTTTCGTGGGGGTAACGCCAATACCAGTGCGCTATGTCCAATTACCACTGGCTGTCCCGCCTCAGTGCCCTCAGACAAGTTATGGAGCTATGAAGTGGGCACCAAGCAATCCTGGTTGTCCGGCCAAGTCACTTGGGATGCCGCACTTTATTACATGGACTGGCAGGGCGTTCGTGAATTTGTCAACTTTGTTACGGTCAATGCACAGATCGGTGCCGGCGATGCAGAGATCTATGGGGTTGACTTCTCCCTGACAGCCAGGCCTCAAGCAATTCCTGGCCTGACGCTGAACATGGTGGGCAACTGGAACAGCTCCGAGTTGAAAAATCTGGAGCAAATCGCTATCGACAATGGTGCAGCCGAAGGCGACAAGGTGTCTTTCGTTCCTGACTGGACGTTTACGCTGGGGGTTGATTACCAGAGAGAGATCGCCGATAACTTAACGCTGCACGTCAATACGTCCTTTAGTCATATCGAGGAGCAGCGCAGCGGTTTCGGCGACTTGGCCTTTGTGGCCGGCAGTAAAGGCTTTGGCGATAAACGTGATCTGCTACGTGCCAGGATCGGTGTCAAGACCGAAAAACTCGGAGTCTACTTGGTGGGCGCTAATCTGCTGAACGAGGACGGGCCCATCAATGATGGCTCTGGTATCGTCACCCTGGATTACCCAAGAACCCTGGGTTTGGAGATTTCCGCTGACTATTGAACTGACACTGAACGGGTAACAACACGCGTGGCGGGATGGCCACGCGTCATTACAGGAGACTGATATGCGGATCGTTAGTGATCGGCAGGTGAGCATACGGGAGTTGGTCACCTTTTTCACTGTCACCCTGATACTCTCTGCGGCCTATGTTTTACTGTCCGGGCCCATGGTAAGTCCAGGTGTTGGTTACGACAAGGCGCTGTCATGGTATCGGGAAAAGGCAAAAGTGATCATCTGGGCGCCCATGTTGTTCGCTTTACTGACGGTGATTTTGCTTCGGGGAATGGCGGCGACTTTGGAGATTTTAAAGCGCCTGGCAATCTGGAACGTCGGTCTGAAATGGTGGCTGGTGGTGTTATTGCTGCCTCCGGCGACTATTCTCGTTCCCGCAATGATTGAAGATAACATCGCTCAGAAGGATATCGCTGATCTGTTTGTGATTTGGTTAAACAGTTTTCTATTTCTGTTCGCTATCATTATCGGCGAAGAGTTGGGTTGGCGTGGTTACGCTCTGCCGGGCTTGCAGGCCCATATGACACCGTTTATGGCCTCATTGATCCTGGGTGTTCTATGGGGGGTATGGCACTACCCGGTCTGGTTTGGCCTGGAATATGGCATCAGTGGAGACGCTGGCGAGGCTTTTTTGTCCGCTGTGTCCCGTACTACCATCACGGTTACGATTGGTTTTTTATTAACCTGGGTGGCTAACTATACCTGTGCAAGCATTGTTATCGCGATGGTCTATCATGCCGCCAACAACGCCACAATGCGCTTGTTGGATTCGACAGAACTTTCTGTGCTGTATTGTGTCTTGCTTGCCGTAATCGCCGTCGTGGTTGTATTCTTCAACCGCAAGATGTTCTTCGCCAGGCCAGATGAGGACCAAAATCGAGACAAGAAAAATCTGGTCTATCGCAACAATCTGCGAGGCTACCGATGAAGACCTCGAGTCGGCTTCTGTTGTTAATGGTTGTGGTCCTGTCGGCCTGCTTTGATCGGGGAACTGATTCTGAAGCTGCGAAAGCCGCTGTTGATCTGAATAAGAGGCGAGTCCAACAGGTCAACGCACCTCCCATAACGGGAATTGCGGAACAGAAAGATCCAGCTGCCGAATTGCGTGCGTTAACCGACCATTATATGGATCAACTGCTGAAGAGCTCGCCGTATCTGCAGATGATGGCTGGGGATAAACTAACGGGCCTCAATGACAATAGCTTTGCCGGGGCAAAAAAGCGAGCGCACAAAGCTCAGATACTGCTGCAAAAGCTAACGGCCATTGATCCGTCTCAGTTGACCCATGATGATCAATTGACCTACGCCATGTTCAAGGGGCAGCTTGAACTTACCCGTGAACAAGAGAAGTACTTCTGGCACAGCTTTAATGTTACCCCCTATGCGGTCAATAATGGTGTAAGCATTCTGTTGCCCGGCGTACTGGCGGGGACGATGTTCAACGCTGATGCCGATATCGATAACTACCTGAGCTTTTTGCAAGATCTCGGGCGTTACCTTGAGGATGACCTCAATCGGCTCAAAGCGCAGGAGTCGCGTGGTATTCTACTGCCGATGGCCGCCGTGCTAGGTGCGCGCGCCGCTATTGATGGTATTCGACAGACCGTCGTCAGGCTGACGACACTTGATCAGGAACGGGTATCGGCATTGAGCCCGGCCGAGCGCAGTCGACTTGCCTGGGGTATTGAAGACGCCGTGCAGGGACGTCTCACATCAGCGGTCAATTCGTTGCTGGCGTTTCTGGGTGATGCCTATATTGCCAGGGCACCAAGATCTGTAGGGCTGCGACAATATCCAGGTGGCGAAGAAGCCTATCGTTTTGCTATACGCCAGCAAACAACCATGGATCTGGATCCGGCGGATATTCATCACCGCGGCTTACGCTATATGGAAGACATACAACAGAAAATGGCCGATATTCGCCGGCAGCTGGGCTTTAAGGGAACGGCTGCGGAATTTCATCAGCAGATGCGAGATGACCCGCGCTTCTATGCCAAGACACCGGAAGAGGTCGCCGAACGTTATCAAGACTATATTCGTCGCATCGAACCGCATATTAAAAACTACTTTGCTCTGCTGCCCGCGGCTCCCTTCGGAGTTAAGCGACTGGACCCAGCCGCAGAGCCCGGCATGACATTTGGTTATTACCAGGCACCGAGTGCCGTCAATCCTGTCGGAAACTACCGCTTTAACGGCTCCAAACTGGAGAGCCGACCCATGGTGTGGAGCGGCGCTCTGGTTTATCACGAGCTGGTCCCGGGGCATCATTTCCACATCGCCCTGGCGAGAGAGAATGAGCAGGCTTCGGACTTTCGTAGATCCGTCCCTTTGCTGTACGCGGCCTTTACCGAAGGCTGGGCCAACTACGGAGCCAGCCTTGCGTATGAAATGGGCATTATGAATGACCCTTGGGACCGCTACGGCTGGTTGTTGTTCGATGCCTTCATTACCAACCGTCTGGTGGTGGATACAGGTATGAACTATCTTGGCTGGTCTTTGGAGAAAGCGCGTGTGTACATGATGGCCAATACCTTCTCCAGCAGAGAGGAAGCTGATACGGAAACACTGCGCTACTCAACCGATATGCCCGCCCAATCCTTAGCATACAAACTGGGTTACGAAAAAATTCGAGAAATTCGAACGTTTCAGGAACAAAAGTGGGGCGATCAGTTTGACATCAGAAAGTTTCACGCAGCGACAGTTGGGAGCGGAGGCATGCCACTGCCGATGCTGGGGCATCATGTGGATTGGTACATGAAAAATGGCGACCAGGAAAATGTCAATAACACGAGGAGCAAGCAATGAAGGCAACCAGATTGAAAATGACTCGATTGGCGGTTGGGCTGTATGCAGCCCTAATAGCATCACCCTCTGTTTGGGCCTCCTCTGAGAATCCTTTACGCGAGAAGTCCGATCAATATCAAATCATTCATTGCGGAAAGCTGCTTGATGTGGAAGAAAAGAAAACGCTGGTCGATCAGCATATTCTGGTGAAAAACGGCGTTATCACGGATATGGATTCCAGTGTCAAAGCCCCTGAAAATGCAGAAAAGATCGACTTGGCTGATCATGTCTGCATGCCGGGGCTCATGGACATGCACGTGCACCTGTTCACGCAGAGTACCAAGGGAACGGTAGATGTGCTGGGAACCACTCAGTCCAGCGCCTTTAATGCGCTACAGGGGCTGCGTTTGAGCCAGAAACTCCTCAAAATGGGTTTTACCACCGTCCGCATTCCCGGTGATATGGACTATCAGTACGCGAATATTGAAATCCGCAATGCCATCAATCGAGGTGAATTTGTGGGGCCACGGATGTTGGTGGCACCACATTATCTATCGGCCCTGGGTGGCCACGCGGATTTTAATTCCTTTGCGCCAGACGGCCCCAAGGTACAGGGCCCCATGATCGTTGATGGCGTAGATGAGATTCGAAAAGCCATTCGCAAGGAGTTTAAATATGGTGGCGACTGGATTAAGGTCATGGCGTCAGGCGGTGTCATGAGTCAGCATGACGACCCGGAAGTCGCTCCATACAGCGACGAAGAATTGCGGGTAATGGTTGAAGAAACGCACCGCCATAAGAAGAAAATCACCGCACATGCCCACGGTGATGCTGGTGTCTATGCTGCGGTGAAAGCCGGTTTCGACTCCATTGAGCATGCGACCATGATGAGTGAAAAAACCGCAAAGCTCATGGCGAAGAAGGGCACCTACTATATTCCTACTTTCTATGTACTGGACTGGATTCTCGCAATGGGCGAGAGTGCAGGAATAACCCCCGATAATCTTGCTAAGGCCAGACTTGTGGAGAGCAAACACCAGCAATCTGCGCTAATGGCCTACAAACATGGTGTGAAAATGGCTCTGGGTTCCGATTGCATCTTCCCCGTCGAGCTGGCAATCAAAGAATTTGGCGCCATGAATCGTCGGTTAAACGACAATTGGTATGTGCTCCGGGCTGGCACGATTTCCAGCGCGGAGATGCTGGGATTGGATGACCAGATTGGTAGTTTGAAGATTGGCAAACAGGCGGATATTGTGGCGACAAGACATAGTCCGATTGAGGATATGACGAACATTGAGGCCGTTAGCTTTGTGATGAAGGATGGTATGGTTGTTCGCGCGCCGAAGGAAAGGTAATAAAATTGGAAACGGCCCATCCCCCAATGGTCTCGTCGAAAATATCTCGATCGGACATCAAACTGCCAGAGGCGTTGTTAGCTCAATTTGCTAGACTATAGAAAATCTGCCAGCTGCAATCGCAACAACGTTCAGGAACTTTGGACCATATTGATGAATTTCATTCAAGAGAAATCTAACCATACACTAGCATCTGCCAGCGAAGCAATCGGCAATACTCCATTGGTGGAGCTGCGACGATTCACCCGGGGATTGAACGGGCGCATTCTGGCAAAGCTGGAGATGTTGAACCCCGGATTCTCGAAAAAAGACCGAGCCGCACGCCAGATCATTGATGACGCTGAACAAAGTGGAATGTTAAGGCCGGGACAAACGGTAGTAGAATTGACCAGTGGCAATATGGGAAGCGGTCTGGCAATCGTCTGCGCCAATCGCAACTACCCTTTTGTCGCAGTCATGTCGAAGGGCAATTCCGAAGAGCGTGCGCGCATGATGGCTGCGCTTGGTGCGGAAGTGATCCTCATCGATCAACTTCCGGATTCCGTTCCCGGTGAAGTAAGCGGCGAAGATCTGGCCCTCGTGGAAGAAGCGGCTCAGCGTATTGTTGTAGAGCGCAACGCGTTCAGAGCAGATCAGTTTCAATTGTCGGGAAATTTGAGGGCCCACTACCTCTACACCGGACCAGAGTTCTGGCAACAATCTAATGGCACCATCACGGCTTTCTGCGACTTCGTCGGATCGGGTGGTACTTACGCCGGTGTGACGCGCTATTTGAAAGAACAAGATCCGAGTATTCAATGCTACGTGGTCGAGCCCCGTGGGGCGGCTGCGATTTCGGGTAGGGATATCACATCCTCCCGGCACCCTATTCAGGGAGGCGGCTACGCCAGGAATGATTTGCTGTTTATGCAGGACGCTGCTGTAGACGGCCATATTGAGGTCTGCGGCGCAGAGGCGAAAGATTACACTCAACGCCTTGCAAGAGAGGAGGGCATTTTTGCTGGCTACTCTTCAGGTGCAAATTTGGCTGCGGCCGTACAACTATTGAGAGGGCCACTCAGTGGCGCTACCATCGCCATTGTGGTTTGCGATTCGGGACTAAAGTACCTGTCGACTGATCTTTGGACATAACATTGGAGGGACCAGTCCAGACACAGGCATAATGACTTCAGACAAAGTCAATATGCCCGTTAAGCGGCAGCTCCCGAATCCGCTTGCCTGTGCCGGCAAAAATAGCATTCGTCAACGCTGGTACCACCGGTGGCGTGCCTGGCTCTATCGCAAGGCGGCATTAGCTCAATTAGCGGCACTTTCCAGCATGGCCTGAAGCAGGACATTCGCGCCCGCGGTTGCCTGCTCCGATGTAGTGGCCTCAGCTTCATTGTGACTCAATCCGCCCTCACAGGGGATAAAGATCATGCTGGTAGGCACCACGTCAGCCAGGTTACAGGCGTCGTGACCGGCGCCGCTGACCATCTCCATATGCTCATAGCCGCCGGTCTTCACAGCCCGGCGAACAGCGTTGACGCAATCGGGATCAAATTCCACCCCTGGAGCTTCCCAGAAACAGTGCAGGTTGCAGGGCAGTTGCAGCCTGTCGCAGGCCTGCTGCACCAGCCGATAGGTCTCCTCCACCAAGGTGTGGTAACAGTGGTGGTCGGGATGGCGAATGTCCACGGTCATCATCAGGTGGCCGGGCACTGTGTTGTTGGAGGCTGGTGAAGCTTCAATCACACCAAAGGTCATTCGTGATTGCGGCCCCTGTTGCTCCGCCAGGCTGTAGAGCTTGGGCAGGAAGTCCGCCACTGCCATCATTGGGTCTCTGCGCATGGCCATGGGAGTGGGGCCAGCGTGGGCTTCGACACCGTCGATATGAATCTCATGGCGACTCATGTGCTGCACACCGGTAACCACTCCTATGGTTTTGCCCTCGACTTCCAGCACCGGGCCCTGTTCGATATGGGCTTCAAAGGCTGCTTTGACGGGTGTGTGTGTGGCAGCGGTGGTTCCGCGAAAACCCGTGCGTTCCAGTTCCTGCAACACCGTCTTGCCGGCGCTGTCAGTCAGATCATAGGCGTCCTGCAATGGCATCTTCCCGGACCACACTGCCGAGCCCATCATGGCGACATTAAAACGACACCCTTCTTCGTTGGTCCACACCACCGCTTCTATGGGGTGCTCGGTTTGCACATTGGCGTCGTTGAGAGCTTCGATCACCTCCAGGCCCGCCAGCACGCCGTAGATACCGTCGTACTTGCCTCCGGTGGGTTGGGTATCGAGGTGGCTGCCGGTGATGACCGGTGGCAGGTCGTTGTTGCGGCCGCGCCGGCGGGCAAAAATATTACCGATGGCGTCGATTCGAAGTTCGCAGCCGGCCTCTGTGCACCACTGCATAAAAAGCTCGCGACCGTCCCTGTCGGCATCGGTCAGTGCCTGGCGGTTACAACCGCCCTTGGCGGTGGCGCCCACCTTGCCCATGGCCATCAAGCGCGACCAGAGGCGCTCTCCATTTACACGATACTGTTCGTTCACTGAGATATCTCCTCTACCGCTTGAAGTCGTGTTTAAGCCGGATCCCGACGCAGTGGCTGGCTCATGCAGTGCACGCCACCGCCACAAATGGAGATCTTGGAGATGTCGGGGTCGTAGACGGTCAGCCCAAGGGCCTTACAGCGATCCACCAGAAAGGTGCTTTCTTTTGGCAGCAACACCCGGTCGTTACCCAGTGACACTACGTTACAGCCCATCTTCAGGGCGTGCCGGTAGGGGACCTCGACGGTATCGATACCCAGGCTCTTGTACCACTCAATAACCCTTGGATCGAGAATCTCCGAACACACCGCGGCCAGGTTATCGGTCAACATCACGGTCATCACATCCATATGTACAAAGAAGGGATCGAATTCGTACAGGTAGCACTCCCAGCCCTCGGCCTCCAGCCAGCGTTGAATCTGTGTGGCGCCCACTTCCTGACTGCGTTCGCCGGAGTATCCCATCAGTGCGTGACCGGGTTTTATCATCATAAAGTCACCGCCCTCAGCGCAGCCGGCGGTGATTTTTTCGTAGATGGGTATCTGCTTGTCGAAACACATATCGATTACCGGCATGCCTTCGCCGCGACGCCACCACTGGGCCATCTGCCCGATAACCATCCCCCAGGGGGTCATAAAGCTGCCATCGCGGGCCCAGATCTGCAGCGGCAGGTCAGGATCGGCAGGGGTGATATGGACGTTGACGTCGGCGTGGCGATAGCAGTCCAGCATCTCCTGGTACTGCAGACGTGCGCCCTCGACATCCAGGGTTACGCCCTCGCGGATCATTTTGCGATTGACGGAGTTGGTGGGCAGGATGTTTTTGAAGTGATCCACGGGGCCAATCAGTACATCGCGGAGAACGCCGGTTTCGGAGTCTGCTCCCCATTGGGTCAGTACCGGAGTATTGCCGTCGTCGCGGCGGGTGCGCAGGGAAAAAGTGTCGGTCATTGCGTTCTCTCCAGGTTTACTCAGCCAACCGTGTCGGTAAGGGGCGCGATTGGCCTGTCTGTGGGTATTGAGGAGGTCAGTGTATCGGCAGCTGTTGTCGCCGCAATGGGGGGGACGGCTGAAGCTAAGACAGGGGCCGAAAATGTTAAACATGCGCCAGGTTGATCTGCATGGCCACAGTGGCCTTTGGGGTTAATACATTGGCCCCGGTTGCGATGCCGTGAGGGCAGATCAGCAGCCGGATTCGGCGTAATCTGATCATCAGTCTTTTCCCGCCGCCAATGGGTGCGGCCAAACTGATATTAATTGATTCGAGGTAGAGTATGACCACTTCAAGCAACCGCATTAAGGGTCAAGAGCGATTGATCGAGCTGTTCGAGGCCGAAGGCGTGGAGGTGATCAGTGGCATCGTCGATGTTCACTTTATGCATTTTCACCAACGGGCCAAGGCCGCGGGCATGAAAATGGTCGGCACCCACCACGAAGTGGCTACCGTCAATATGGCCGAAGCGGCCAGCCGTATGACTGGCAAGCCCCAAGTCTGCATGGCCGCCTACGGCCCCGGTGTGGCCAATATGGTGGGTGGGGTAGTGGTGGCGCGGGAGGAAAATGTGCCGCTGATCGTACTGGCCACCCAGCGCAGCAAGAACTGCCAGGGGGCGGTGCGCAACGGCATCTACCAGTATTGGGACCAATTGGAAGTCATGCGCCCCATCACCAAATATCAGGCCGTGGTCAACACGCTCGATCGCCTCGATGAAGCCGTGCGGGCGTGTTTCCGCCAGGCCACCTCCGGCACTCCGGGCCCGGTGTACCTGGAAGTCAATATCGATGTGATGTGGGGCGAGGCGGACTTTCCTCCGGCCTTGCCAGCTGGCGCCTACCGCAGCGTCGAGCTACAGCAAGTGCCCGAGGCGCAGCTGGCGCAGGCGGCAGATTTACTGGCTAATGCCGAGTTTCCGGTGATTCTGGCTGGGCAGGGTATCCATACCGCCCGGGGTCACGATGAGCTGGAGGCCCTCGCCCGGACCCTGAAGTGCGCTGTGATCCCCACCTTTGGCGCCAAGGGGGTGTTACCGGAAAACGATCCGCAAACCCTGATTTTCGGTTTTGAAGGCTCCATAGAAGCCTGTGCCGATGCTGATGTGGTGCTGGCGGTGGGCACGTCCATTGGTGAGCCCGTATTTTTCGGTGAGGCGCCGCGCTGGGGTGAACCGGGCAAGCAGAAGTGGATTCACGTTGAGCGCAACCCCGCGCGTCTGCACACCAACCGCTTGGCCGACTGCCCCCTGGTGGGGGACCTGAAAGCAGTACTGCCGCAGTTGACCGAGCGGCTGCAACAGCGAGGCGTTTTCGACGAGCGCCCTCGCCTGGTGGAACTGAAGCAAAAGCAGCTCAGCTGGCGCAGTGCTCTGGCTGAACGCAGTCAGGACGTCTCACCCATGGATCCCGGCTTCGCGTTCCAGAAACTGCGCGAGGCGGTGCCCGATGAGGCCATCCTGGTGCGCGATGGCGGCTGCACTGCTATCTGGGAGCTGATGCTGTTCGAGCAGCGTTCCAAGGACTTCTTGTGGAACTCCCATATCGCCCAGCTCGGCTGCGGCCTGCCCTACGCTAACGGCGCCGCCCTGGTGGATAACACTCGCCCGGTGTTGCTGATTACCGGTGACGGTGCCGTGGGCTTCCAGTGGATGGAATTTGAAACCGCGGTACGTGAATCTCTTCCCGTCCTTGTAGTGGTCAACTGCGACTCCTGCTGGGGTATGGAGTTGATGGATTTTTACGACGGCAAGGGCTCGGAGGAGAATTGCCCAGGGGTGATGATGGCGCCGGTGTGTTACGACGAGATGGCCAGGGCGATTGGTGGCCACGGGGAATTCGTGGAACGAGCCGATGATATTGCGGCGGCGGTGGATCGCTCTTTGGCCTCGGGCAAGCCTGCGGTGATTCAGTTAATGACGGACTTCAATATTAATGCCAATACTGTGGCTATGCCGGAGTTAGCTCAGATATTGACGTTTTATAATCTCGACGGTGAGCAGGGCTATGGTCACTTCGAGGATTTAACCTAGCAGACTTTGCGCCTGCTTCAGGCCATTCGCAAGCAACGGCCCTTTATTGTCACGAGATTTTTTTATAATTTGTCGGACTAAGAGTAAATTTTGAAAAAACTATTTGGGTTAAGCTATGCTGAATTTGATGGTTTAATTATTATTCCTGACAGTAGCGGTCTGTGACGGTGGCTGCTTGTATAGGCCCACTAGCTGCGCGTTTCACCAGAGATACGGGATGCTATGGAAGATCTGCCGACCAAATACGATGATGTGCCTTCGGCTTTTTGTAATCGGATGCTTACGGTTGCAGAAGGTCTGGGGGTGGATATTGAGCCCTGTTTGGATCAGCTGGGGCTCGATCGAGAAAAATTGGCCAATAAAAACGGCCATATTACCAATCAACAGCAGCAGGAATTGATCGAGGCTATCGTGCGTAAGGTCGACAAACCGGGGTTCGGTTTGTTGGTAGGCCAAAAGGTCTCACTGATGGATTGGGGGATTTTGGGCTACGCCTACGTCAGCAGCCCCAACATGCGCAGGGCGTTTGAAGCCTTTTCCACCTATCAGCGGTTGAATGGCCCTATGGTGAATGTTTACTGTATGGAAGAGGACGGCTGCGGTGTGATTAGTGCTGTAGAAAATTATCCGCTCGGTGATCTTCATCTATTCGCTTACGAAGAGTTTCTGGCAGAAACCCGCGAAGCGTTTGAGCGTTTTGATATTGTCGAGATGAAATTTACCGAAGTTCGCCTGGCCTATCCGGAGCCTGCACACGCCCAGATGTATAGGGATCTGTTCCAGTGCCCGATTCTGTTTGAGCAAGAAGGCAATCAAATTCGTTTCCCGGCTGCACTGCTTGAAAAGCCCTTTAATATGGCCGACGAAGCTGTGGCTGAGCTGTGTATTCGGCAATGCGCGGAAGTGTTAAAAAATATGTCGGAAGAGGACCCGGTGGTGGACGCGGTCAGGCGAGTGTTATTGGGGCAGCCGGGTATTACACCGACTCTGGCGTCCGTAGCGGATTTTCTGCATATCAGTGCCCGTACCCTGCGTCGACGATTACACGACGCTGGCACCTCCTATAAGGATATTCTGAGTGGCGTACGCCTGGGCCTGGCCGCTGAGTACCTGCGCAGTACCCGTATGGCTCCAAAGCAAATTGCCTATTTGCTGGGGTATTCCGGCGTGACGTCTTTTCACCGGGCGTTTAAGAACCAGTACGAGCTGACACCTGCGGATTACCGAGCTCAATATTCTTGAGGGACTCTTCCGGGAGTCATAAATTTGATCTGTTGCTTTCTCGTAAAGCGCAAGTTTCCGCGGTTCTTGCCAGTGCTTTTCTATTGGCCAACAGGGCTAACTTAATGGCCCCTATTGAGGAGCTGCAAGGGTCCGCTTGTGGAGTCGATCTCCCTATAATCAAATTCAGACATTGAAACGCTGATTACTGTTGGAGATTAAACTATGGCTGTTCTAGGAATTCACCACACCACCATCGCCGTGCCGGATCTGGAAAAGGCCATTGATTTCTATACCCGGGTGCTGGGATTTGTGGTTGCTCAGGAAGTGGTTTTAGAGAACACTGCCGAGATGGCCGAGCTGACCGGGTTGGTAAAACCGGAAGCAAAAGGCGTCTTCCTCAAGGCGGGTTGGGGTTACCTCAAGCTGCTTCAGTTCACCACGCCACACCCCGAACATCAGTATTTCTGGACGACACCCAACAAGCTGGGATGGCGTCACATTAGTTTGTATACCGGTGATGCACAGCGTTTCTATGAGCGTACCAAGAACGATATCCTCTGGCACGGTGAGCCTGTGGGCCATACCGTAGAAGAGGGTAACGAAGCCTGGGCAGACTACGGCCGTGACCCCTTCGGTAATATCATTGAACTCTGGAGCCAGGGCCCCAAAGATCCCCAGCCGCACGCACCGGATGTCTATCCACACCCGGGCGTTGCCGGCGCTGGAGCCGAGCTGCAGGCCGATGTTGAAAATGAAGTCTACGGCTTGCATCACGGGGCCCTGGTATTCCCCGATCTGGAAGAGGGCACTAAGTTCTATTGCGAGCTATTTGGTCTGGAGAAGGCACAGTACGGCCCTATTGAACCCTCTGAGTATGCCGAGCGCTTGTGCCAGCTGCCGAAAGTGGAAGCCATTGGCTGGGAGCTGCGCAGTGGCTGGTCCTACCTGGAAGTCTGGGAGTTCAAAAATCCGGTGCATCCGGAACCTCAGGACCCCATTCGTCCCTACAACAAGCTGGGCATGGTCAGTACCACTTTCATGGTGGACGACTGCCAGGCAGAGTACGAGCGCTTAAGAGACAAGGTGAAATTCAACACCGCACCAGTACGCCTGGGCGATGGCTGGGTGGCCATAGGTCGCGACCTTTACGGCAACCTGCTCGAAATATGGCAACTGGGGGAAAGCGATCCGCAGCCGTTCGAGCCAGCCGTCTATCCTTATGGTAAGTAGGGTGGGTTAGCGTACAAAATTATGTAGGAACAATTCATGAGCGAAAACGAAATGCTTCCCGGCAAGATATTCGAAGACTTGCCATCGGCCGACAAGCTGGCCATGTCTTTCGAGGAATACACTCGTCATGACGGCCTGGGCTTGGCGGAGCTGGTGCGCAAGGGGGAGGTGACGCCTACCGAGTTGGCGGAAATTGCTGCGGCCGGTATCGGCAAGGTCAACCCGCAGCTAAACGCCATAGTGGCCTACCACCCCGATCGCGTGGCCGAAGTGGATGCGGAAACAGATCTCAACGGCCCCTTTGCCGGTGTGCCGACCCTGTTGAAAGATATGGCCATGCCGGATAAGGACAAACTGCTGACCGACGGCTCGCGTATGGCACAGGATTATGTGCCCGAAGAGAGCGGCCATCTGGTGAAAATGATGAAGCAGCAGTGTGGCTTTAATATTATTGCCACTACCACCGCACCGGAGTTTGGCACTTCGCTGTCCACTGAATCTACGCTCCATGGTAAAACCCACAATCCCTATAAACTCGGCTACAGCTCCGGTGGTTCCTCCGGAGGTACCGGTGCTGCTGTAGCCGCGGGCATTGTGCCTGTGGCACAGGCCGGCGATGGCGGGGGCTCGGCGCGGGTGCCGGCGGCGGCCTGCGGACTCTACGGTTTTAAAACCTCCCGCGGATTTCAATCTCTCGGGCCAGAGATGAACGATGGGCTGGCCCTGGTAATCTCCGAGGCCATGTTTAACGGTCACAGCGTGCGCGACCTGGCGGCGGGGCTCGATGGCACTAAGGGTCAATTGCCCGGTGAGTTTGTGCCCAGCAAGGATTATCCGAGCTTATTGCACACCGTGACCGAAGGATTTTCACCACGTAAATTTAGAATTGCCGTGCGGGTTGGTGATGCTCGCAATGGCCAATTCCCGATTGATCCCGAGATGCAAAACTATGTACTGCGCGCCGCCGAGATGTTGGTGGAGTTGGGGCATGATGTGGAAGAGATCGGTTCCATGCCCTATGACGAGGAGGCCTATTACAAGGCCATGACCGATTGTTTTATTATCGGCACCTCCACGCATCCCAAGGGAATGTCGGCGCGCTCCGGTCGACCCATGACCGATGACTGGATAGAGCCTGTCCATGTGAAAATGGTGGAGGAATCTTTGCGCAAGACGGCTGACGATGCCTTGGGTTACTACGCCACTTTTAATCAAACTGCCCGCGCTATGGGGCGGCTGCACGAACAATACGATGTATTACTGACACCTTTTTTCAGTCATTTCACGCCTGAGTTGGGCATCTATGATCTGGGGCGCAAGGACCTCGGCGTCTACGAGTATATGGATCTGGTGTGGGGTGCGATTCCCTATAGCCCGGTGGCCAACGCCACGGGTCAGCCGGCCTGTATTATTCCGCTGTTTATGAAAGATGGTTTGCCGGTAGCGGTGCAGGCTTATGCCAAAATCGGTGACGACGCCACACTGTTTAACTTGATGCGACAGGTGGAAGAGGCTTATCCGTTCAAACACCGTCCCGCGGTACACGTAACCAACTGATAGGAGAAGTCGATAGGTGATTGTAGGATTTCATCATCCGGGCCTGGTGGTTCCAGACCTGGAGGCGGCCAAAAAATTTTACGCCGAGGCGTTGGGTTTTGAATATATCCGCGAATACGGTTGGGATGCGTCGGCCAGTGAGCTGGCCGAACAGGCGATCGGTGTGGCGGGCACCACCACCCGCTGTGTGCTGATGAAATGCGGCAACTGTTTTCTTGAACTGTTCCAGTATTTGACCCCGCAGCCTGAGGGCGATCCGCACCAGCGCCGCGCCTGTGACTACGGCATTGCCCACTTGGCGTTTCAGGTGCTGGATATTCGCGAAGCATATGAGAAATTTGTCGCCGCCGGCGGCGTGGTGCACAACGAGCCTGTGCAGGTGGGGGAGGCGTGCTCGACCTATGCCCGTGATCCCTTCGGCAATATCATCGAACTGATGCAGCTAGGCAGTGACGAGCCGGATTTTGATTTGATCGAAGCCGATATGCTGCCGGTGAAGATCAGACAGAAAATCCAATAATATCTGGGAGATAGAGCCATGCAATTAATGCAGGATAAGGTGGTGATTATTACCGGAGCAGGGCGTGAACAAGGTATGGGCCAGGCGGCGGTGCACAAATTTGCCGAGCACGGCGCCAGGGTGGTGGTGACCGACCTGGTCCGCAATGAGCAGGAGCAGGCCAATATTGAGCGTGTGGCACAGCAAGCGCGAGATCTCGGTGCCGAAGCCCTGGCCATTGGCGTTGATGTGTCAAACCGCGAGCAGGTCGCCAGCTGCGTTGAGCAGGTCATCGAAACGTTTGGCCGCGTTGATGTGATGGTCAATAACGCCGGCACCGCTATTGGTGCCGGCCCTTTTTTGGAGCAGACCGATGCCCAGTGGGACATCAGTTACAACGTGCACCTGAAAGGTACGTTGTATTTCTGCCAGGCGGTGATTCCATTTATGCAGGCTCAGGGCGGCGGCGCCATCGTCAATAACGCCTCCATGCTTGGGGTCGCGGCGGAATCTCACACCGCTGCCTACACCGCCACCAAGTTTGGCGTGGTGGGGCTGACCAAAACCATTGCTGCGGAATTTGGCAAGGATAATATTCGCTGCAATGCGGTGTGTCCCGGTTCGGTTGCCACGCAGATGCAGGAAGAAGGGCTGAAGCAGTTTGCCGAGTGGTTTGACATTACTCTCGAAGAAGCCTGGAAAGACGCCGAACGCTGCGCCTTGGGGCGCAGCGCACAACCTGGGGAAGTCGCCGACGCCATGGTGTACTTTGCCAGCGATATGTCCAGCTATGTTTCCGGTCAGGCGTTGCTGGTATGTGGCGGAGCCAACCCCGGCTTATAAAACCTGCCACTTGTAACTTGCCTCTTGCAACGGCAGGGGGCGCTCAATTTGCCAAGAGGCTGCAGTTTTGTCCACTATGATGCCGGTAGATATCGAAAGTAAACGCGCGATCTTTTGGGCGGTGATGGCCTCGGCTGCCGCAACCCTGTTTTTTAACACCCTGCCGGTTTTCCTCGGTGTGGCCGCAGAGACCCTGCAGTTGAATGGTGAGCAGCTGGGGCAGTTGGCCGCGGCGGAAATAGGCGGTATCTGCCTGACGAGTACCTCAGCGGTGCTGTGGATTCGGCGTGTCAACTGGCGATGGATATCCATAGCTGGCTTGCTGGTGATGGCTGCGGGTAACCTGCTGTGCATGGGAGCGGACAACTTTTCCCAGCTGGTTGCATTGCGATTTCTGATTGGCCTGCTGGGCGATGGCGTGATGTTGACGGTAACCTACACCCTGTTTGGCGATGTGCGCGATACGGATCGTGCCTTTGCCTTTTCCATCGCCGGTCAAACCGGGTTGGGCATGCTGGGGTTAATGTTGATGCCTCATATTGCCGAGTGGGGTGGGCTTAATGCCGTCTTGATGGCTATAGCCAGTGTGCCCCTGCTGCTGTTACCCATTTGCCTATGGATGCCGGAGCGCGGTCGTAATCGGGAGACGGTCACGGCAAGGAATTCTTCCGGCAGGGTATCCACCTGGCCGGTAGCGCTGGGACTGGTCACTCTGTTTCTGTGGTTTATGGGCCTTAATGCCTTATGGACCTTTGCTGAACGTATCGGCGCCGAAACCGGTCTGGCGCAGACGAAAATTGGTTTGGTGCTCTCGCTGGGCATGGGCATGGGGTTTCTGGGAGCGCTGGTTTCGTCCTGGATGGGAGATCGCTTTGGCAGACTCTGGCAAGCGCCTGTCAGCTTTGTTTGCCATGCCCTGATTGCGGCACTGTTTTTACAGCACACCTATGCTGTCGTCTATATCGGCGCGGCACTGCTCTTCAGTTTTATCTGGAATATTGGCTTGCCCTATATGATGGGGTTGATCGCAAGGGCCGATGTCAGCGGCCGGTTTACCGCCTGGTTGATAACCTTTATCACCGCCGGGCAGGTTGCAGGGTCCCTGCTGGGTGGCAAACTGGTGGGCGACGGGACGACGGCGCCGGCTTGTTTTTTTGCCATGGGCTGCTGCGCTGCAGCGATGGTCACTTACTGGTTGATAGGATTTTGGGCAAAAACGCCACCACGTCGCCGTTTACAGGTTATGAACTGATTGAGTTTTACCCCGGGGAAGCCGGTCAGGCCCTGCATCGTGACCCCTGGAAATTTGGCTGACACAGAGAGAAGTTTTATGTTTGACCTACAGGAAAAAAAGGCATTTATTACCGGTGGCAGCTCCGGTATCGGTCTGGCGGTGGCCAAACGCTACCTTAAGGCCGGCGCCGAGGTGGTGATTTCCGATATCAGCGATGGCAGCGAGATCGCCGCCAGCATTGGCGCCGCTTTTATCCGTGCCGATGTGGGGGATGAACAGAATCTGAGCGAAGCCCTGGCGCAGGCCGAGAGCCTTTTGGGCAAGCTGGATATTGTGGTCAATAACGCCGGTGTGGGCGATATTGGTTCGATGATCGAAGGGACCGAGCAGCAGATGCTGGAGCACATTACCCGCATCAACCAGTGGGGTGTGTTCTATGGGCTCAAGCATGCGCCCAAACACATGAATGACGGTGGCTCGATTATTAACACCTCGTCCATGGCAGCCTACATTTGCATTCCGGGCACCGGTGCTTATACGGCCACCAAAGGGGCAGTGTTAAATCTCACTCGCCAGTCGGCACTGGAACTGGCGGCACGCAATATCCGCGTTAATGCCGTGTGTCCCGGCTATATCGATACGCCCATGAGTGGTGATGCCGAGAGTTATGCGCTCGCCGAGGCGATGACGCCACTGGGGCGCATGGGGCAGGTGGAAGACCTGGTCGGTGCCTTTCATTATTTGGCCGCCGATGAGAGCAGCTACTATACCGGCCAAATAATGCAGATTGATGGTGGATGGACTACCGGGCCTACGCCCCGCTTGATGGAGAGTATTATCGGCAAGACCCATACCGGCTAAGTCGTTCCATGATCCTGGTGGTACAGCCTGTTTAGAACCCTGAGTACTACTACAATAATAAAAAAGGCCGCGTGTTAAAGCGGCCTTTTTTATGACGTTCACTGTTTGGTAAAACGCTTTAAGGCGTTATGGGTGATTCTTTCGCAGAAGAAATCCCGCTGGCTCAGCGCGTAGCCCCACTCGGTGGTACCGGCGCAGAATACCTCGCCCTTGCCCTTGGTCATGCTGGTGACCACCACATTGCCGTGGCGGATTTGAGCGCGGCTTTCCTCGCTGTCATCGCCGAACATGGCCGTTGCGATAATGGAAAGATCACCATCGCCGTGCTGGAGTGTTTGACCGTGGTGGCCATGGTCCTCCTCCTCGAAGGTGGCCAGGGCCATAGCAACGATTTCCAGATGATCCGGCGTACCGTCCTCACCGGTGGGGTAGGGCAGACCCCGGTGGAAGGTGTAGGCAATGCCATCGCCCTCATAGCCGACCACCGGCACCTCCCTGCCAAACACGTCGCCGTAGTAGAGATCGGTGCCCTCCATGGACCAGTGGTTGGGGCGGTAGACAGTAAAACCGCCGCAGCTGCGCGGCATGGTACCGCCAAAGCGTGAGTAGACACCACGGGTGCCGTTGGCGCCGAAGGTGGTCACCGCCGGTTGCTGCAGGGACTTCGCTTCCCAGCAGGCGGAAATGGTGTGTTTTAGCTCTGGGTCATTGCGCACCGGGTCTGCGTCGTCGGCGATATATTTGTAGCAAACCTGGGTTTTGCCGTCGTTCTCCAGACGAATCTGCCAGAAAATATTACCCCCCAGTCGCAGGTAGTTGCCACCCGCTTCGATATAGTCATCCAGCGCCTGGCGCATGGGACCCGACCAGTACTCGTCATGTCCGGTGGTGATCACGCAGTCGTAGCCGTCCAGCACACCGGGAATCTGCTCCAGATCGTGTTGACTAAAATACTCGACCTCATAACCATTGCGCTCCAGCCAGCGTACCGTTGGCGAATCCATTGCGGCCCAACCGGCTGAGGTGGCCGTCAGGGAGTAGCCGTTAGTACAGGTCCACTCCAGGCTTTGATAGTTAATGGCCCATCCGGGAGGTGGCGGTGTTTTCAAAGGAGTGCGCGGGAAATTTTGAGGCAGCCGAATCAGGCCGCGAGCCCATGGTCGCTGGGTACTGAGCACCGGCTTAAAGCCTTCAGTGCGGGCCCCTTCAAGGTCGGAAAAATCGATATTGGCATCGGCATTGGTGTAGGAGCTGGCGCCCCCCCAGGTGTTATAGGCGACCCAGGTAGAGGTAGCGACCACCAGTGCAATTTTGGCTTTTTCAGCCGGCTTGGCGGCGCGCAAGACGAAAAAGGCTTCCTGTTCGACGCCATCACCGGTGCTGAGCACCACCACATAACCACCGGATTTCCAGTCGGAGGGTATTATAAAGCTGTGAGTAGTCGGCCAGCCACAGCCGACCTCATAGGAGTTTTGCGGTGTGTCGAATTTTTCAGCGGGAATATTTTCTTTGCGGTACACGCTTTCCCAGGTGGCGCCGTCGCGAAAAATTTCTATGGAATAGCTTCTGCCACTGCAGTTGACGTGCAGATCCAGCGCCTCTCCAGGTGCGTAGGAAAACTTGCCGGTGTAGCCCCACACTTCGGCGACAGTGGGATCATCTGAGGGGTATTCGGATTTATCTTCGAGAGTCCAGCTGGGCCATTGACCCCGGGGAACACGTGGGTTACTCATATCTCTTCTCCTTAACACAACGGTAGAGCAAAAAAGTGGATGGTGGGCAATTTTGCCTTTTTAGTGAGAGGTGTCACCGAATTGGGCGATGGGTTCTGGAGGCAAGCGGTTACTCCTTTAAGCGACTGGCACAAATCGGGGGCACCCGGTCCCGCCAGGGCAGGGCCTGTTCAAAGAAGGCCGCCAAACGCAACAGGCAGGCTTCGTCGCCGTAGCGGGCCACAAACTGAATGCCAATGGGCAAGCCGTCGTCACTCAGCGCCAATGGTAGGGAGATGGCCGGTTGGCCGCTGACATTAAAGATCGACGTATGGGGGCAGAAATTACCGGTTATTTCCATAAAGTCGTGAAAGGAAATATCGCGATTGGAATTGAGGGTACCCAGTGGCGGTGCCGTGCTGGCGACCGTGGGGGTGATCAACACATCGTAGTCACCAAAGAAACCGGCGATATCTCGATTCATACGGTTGTAAGTGGCCATGGCGGCAAACCAGTCGTCCAGGGTTAGCTGCTCGGCAATACCCATGGCCTCAAGGGTGGGGCGTTCGAGATAACGAGCATCGATGGGCTTGCCCGTCGCCGCGGCCAGGCGTTTGACCTCGTGGGCGGTGCTGTAGGCCCAGACCACGGTATCGGCTTTGGCGTAGGCCTCAGCGTCAAACGCGGGGGCGGCTTCCACCACTCGATGGCCCAGGTCGCTGCAAAGGTTGGCAATTTTGCGGGTGGCCTCAGCCATTTCCGACGATACGGGTTTTCCGGTATGGGTTTGCCAGGTGACGGCAATGCGCATGGGTTCCCAATCTCGTTGTAGCTCCTGAACATAAGCGCGAGCGGGGGAGGGGATGATAAAAGGATCGCCGGGTGCCGGCTGGCAGCTGATGTCCAGCGCCAGGGCGGTGTCGCGCACGCTGCGAGTCAGTACGTGTTCGGTATTGAGGCCCCCGTACAGGGTTTCGTCCAGCAATGGCCCCTTGCTGATGCGCCCGCGACTGGGCTTTAAACCCACCAAACCACAGCAGGCCGCCGGTATGCGAATGGATCCTCCGGTGTCAGTACCGTGAGCCATGGGCACCATGCCCGAGGCCACGGCAGCGGCAGCACCTCCGCTGGAACCGCCTGTAGAGCGATCGGCATTCCAGGGGTTGCGGGTGGCGCCGGAGTAAATCGATTCGGTGGTGGCCGCCTGAGCGAATTCCGGCAGGGTTGAGCGGCCAAGGATATTTAAACCGGCTCCCTTATAGCGTTCGGTTAAATACGCATCGGTATCGGCTATATAGCCGTTGCCGATGCGCGAACCACAACTCTGCGCCTTTCCTGCTTCGGTTGCGCCAGTGTCCTTTAACAGAAAGGGAACACCGGCAAAAGGAACGTTTGCGACTGGGGTGGCCAGAGAGGATGTTCCACGTTCCGGGTAGGTCTCAATTACCGCGTTGAGTGACGGGTTGAGTTTTTCCATGGCCGCCAGAGCCAGACGAGCGAGTTCCGCGGCATCAATGTCCCGACCTCTAACCAGCTCCGCCAGCCCCATGGCATCGTAACCGGCGTATTCATTCAGTCGCATAAGGCTTTCCTCTAAGACCGCTGAAGATCTTCATTATGATTGCCGACTTTGGTCCTTGATAGAGGAGATCAGTCCTTTGGCCTGTCAGGGTAAGGGTTGACCGCTGAAGCTAATCTTGCCGTTTACCTTATTCTAAGTGACTGAATTTTGGGCGGTTTGTCCGACCGCTGGCGAGTGGTTGTTATGGTGCTAGTGTTAAAGATACTGCAACTGCTGAAGGTGGCCAATGGTGTGAATGGGTTGGCCATTACCGTCAATCTGAAGTGGGTTCCTCAAGTCCGCGCTAGTGCTATGTTGAATCTATCGACCTCAGGGTAGATATGATTTTTGTGATCATTTCGAATGACAACGACAAACAAGCGGAGAGAGTTCATGAAACACGACAACAATAAGCTGGCGATAGCGGTGGCGTTTGCTTCAATGGGCATTGTGATGGGGCAAAGTGCTGTTGCCGACAGTGCTGATAGCTTTATGCTGGAAGAAATCGTGGTCACCGCGCAGAAGCGCGCGGAAAGCGTACAGGATATCCCCATTGCGGTTAGCGCTTTCGGCGGTGATTTCGTGCAGGAGTCCGGCATCACCAATGTCGGTGACTTAACCGCGCACGCGCCCGGTTTAAACGGCAACGCCTATTCCAACACGGAAAGTGTGTTTACTGTTCGCGGCGTGGGTACCGCTGCCTTCGGCATCGGTGTGGACAGCAGTGTGGGTGTATTTATCGATGACATCGCCCTGGGACGCCCGGCCATTGCCGCCAGTTCCTTTTTCGATGTTGAGCGGGTTGAAGTGGTAAAGGGACCCCAGGGAACTCTGTTCGGCCGCAATACCTCCGCCGGTGCCATCAGTGTGGTCACCAATAAGCCCGACCTGGCTGAAAACAGTGCTTCCGTATTGCTGGGGGCGGGAACCTGGGGGCAGAAAAAAGTCGAAGGCTTTGTGAACTGGGCAGTGAGCGACAAACTGGCCTTGCGCCTGGCAGTTCGGGACGAAGAGAAGGACGGCTCCCTGAAAAGTGATGTCACAGGCAATGAACTCAATAATGTCGACGATACCAATGTTCGGCTCAGTGCACTCTACGCCTGGAGTGATACGGTGGAATCCACCCTGGCCGTAGAGCGTGGTCTGTCCCGCGGTAACTATGGGGTCGGCTATCTGAATCAGGCCGACGCCGATGCCTTTGGTGCACCGCTGGCCTTTTCTGAACGCAGCGCTTCAGAGTATGACGGCAATAATGGCTATGACTATGTGCGTGCCAGCAGTCGCACTACCTGGGATATCAGCGAGCAACTGACCCTGGTGTCCAACACCGGCTTTTACACCAACGACTATAGCTTAGGTGTGGACGCGGATCTGGCGGCGATTCCTCTGCTGAATCTTGAAGAGCCCCAGCATATGGATCAGTTCAGCCAGGAGTTTCGCCTGAATGGTGCCAGTGGTGATTTCGACTGGTTTGTTGGCGCGAGCTACTTCCGCGAAAATATGGACGCCGCCACCACCTATACCTATGACGAAAATACCCTGGGCGCCATAGACCTGTTTGCACTGGGTTTCGATTTCTGTACCTTGCTGACCTGTAGCGGTGCGGCGCAGAACGCGACCAAGGCCAATACCCTCAATACCAGTGTTGCGGTCTACGGTGATCTGGCCTGGAACATTACTGAGAACCTCAAGCTTACCCTGGGTGGTCGTTACTCGAAGGACGAAAAGGAATTCGACTATATCTCCCTGCTTTCACCCGATGCGGTGTCAACGCTGGCAGGCGACAATATTTTCAAGGGGGCGACCGATGGGCTGCTCAACGCCAAAGACGAGTGGTCTTCCTTTGATCCGCGCGTGGCGCTGGATTACCAGTTGAGTGGGGATATTCTTGTCTACGCCAGTTTCTCTACCGGTTACAAGTCCGGTGGCTTCAACCAGGCTCCGAACACGCCAATTGGCACGGGCACTCAACAGATCGCCGGCTTTGATGAGGAGGAGAACAAAGCGCTGGAGCTGGGTATCAAGTCCACCCTGTTGGACGGCCGCGCTCGTCTGAATGCCTCCGTGTTCAAGTACGACTATACCGACCTGCAAATTGAAAACACCCAGAACCTGGTTTTTGTAATTGAAAACGCCGCAGACGCCACTTCGCAGGGTGTGGAATTGGACGGTGAGATTTTACTGACAGAGAATTTCAGTCTGCAGGGCAACTACACCTATATGGATGCGGAGTTTGAACAGGGAATGGCGGCAGGTCTTTCGGTCAAGGGCAACACTCTCGGACGGGCGCCAAAGAACAGCGGCACCCTGATTGCCAACTACAGTCTGCCATTGGGTGATCTGGGAGAAGTGGAACTGCGTGGAAGTTACAGTTATACCGGTAAGCAGTACTTCGACGCCAATAACCGGTTCAGTCAGGGCAGCTACGAGGTGATTGGCGCCCGTATCGGTTACCGTTCCGCCGATGATAGTTGGGGACTGGCGCTGGTGGGCGACAATATCGGTGACGAGGAATACAGCAATCATATTGTGGAAGTGCTGGGGCTGGTGTCTGTACCTTCCCTGCGCAGTACCTATCGGTTGGAGTTCTCCATGGATCTTTGATTCAGATAGGGCTCCAGGTCTTAGGAGATCGAAAAGGCAAGGGTGGAACCCTTGCCTTTTTTGTTCTCTCAGCAAGATGGCCCCTGTGGTCTAAAAGTGGCCGCTATCACTAATCATTTACACAGGTTTTTCCCTGCGCAAGCTGTTAAAACGGTAGATGGACAGTCTTGTGGCTGGTCGTGCTCAATATTCCACGGTCTGCGACAAACATATTACAGAATAGGTGGGTAAGTCATGAGTGAATATAAATTATTGATCGATGGACAATTGGTTGAGGGGAAGGGCTCCATCCTCGAAGTGATTAACCCGGCCGATGAGTCGCTGGTGGCAACGGTTGCCACCGCCTCACCGGAGCAACTGGCGTCAGCGATAAATGGCGCCAAACTCGCTTTTTCCAGCTGGAGTCAGACGCCCATTGCTGAAAGACAGAATTGTCTGCGTCGACTGGTGACACTGCTTAAGGACAACGCCGATGATCTGGCAGAACTGCTGGTCAAAGAACAGGGCAAGCCCCTGGATGGTGCCAATATGGAAATGACTTTTGCCGAGGTCTTTACCGGCTATTTTTCCGAACAGGGAGTGGCGCATAAGGTATTGATCGATGATGAAGTGCAAAAGGTGGAGCTGGTGCGCAAACCGCTGGGTGTGGTGGCAGGTATCACACCCTGGAATTTTCCCTTTGTGCAGGCCGTCTATAAACTGGCGCCGGCGGTACTGACGGGCAACACCATTATTATCAAACCCTCGCCCATGACTCCGTTAACCACCCTAAGGCTGGGTGAACTGGCCAATCAGGTATTTCCAGCCGGGGTGGTGAATGTGCTGGCGGACAACAATGACCTGGGCCCGGTGCTCTGCGCTCATGACGATATTGCCAAAGTCACTTTCACTGGCTCCACGCCCACCGGACGCAAGATTATGGCCGCCGGCGCCGACACGCTTAAACGCCTGACATTGGAGCTGGGCGGCAATGACGCTGGCATCGTTCTTGATGATGCCGACCCGAAAGAGGTGGCGCCGGGCATCTTTGCCACTGCGTTTATGAACAGTGGCCAGGTGTGTGCCGCTCTTAAGCGCCTGTATGTGCATGACAGCATCTACGACGCAGTGTGTGATGAGATTGCAGGTTTGGCCAAAGCTGCGGTTGTGGGCGATGGGTCTGATCCGCGCACACAATTCGGACCGGTGCAAAACCGGGCTCAATATGAAAAGGTCTGCGCCTATATTGCCGACGCTAAAGCTCACGGCAACGTTATCGCTGGCGGTACTATTCCAGAGGGGCCGGGGTTTATCCTACCATTGACGGTGGTGCGCGATATCGAGGATGGTACTGCGGTAGTGGATGAAGAGCCGTTTGGACCCATTCTGCCCATTATTCGCTATACCGATCTTGAGGACGCCATCAAATGTGCCAACGGGTCTGAATTTGGGCTGGGCGGCTCGGTATGGTCGTCCAATATCGAACGTGCACAGGCGGTGGCGGCAAGGTTGGAATGTGGTTCTTCCTGGATTAACCAGCACGCGGCATTTGCGCCCAATATCCCTTTTCCTACCTGCAAGCAGTCCGGTGTTGGGGTGGAATGGGGCAGCGAAGGGATTGAGGAATTCACCCGGGTACAGGTGATCAATACCGCCAAGCAGTGAGCATGGCTGTGGACAACATTCACAACCACTCCAGCCCCGAAGGGGATCAGCGCCAACCCTGTCGGGCCTGGGTTCTGCTTTCATAGTATCTTCTATCCATTATTTTATATGGGTCTTCAGGAAAATCTGTGGGTTATCATGATTTTGACCTTGGGTTGTGATGTCTTTTTCGTGCCAGGAGCTGCCGTTCGAAACGACAGGATTTTCTTCCCGCGTAGGTCGGATTACGAAGCGCAAAGCGCTTCTAATCCCCTACATCCGTGCGGCCGTTGCGGACATCATCGAAGGCCCATGGTGCCCTGAACCAGGATTATGAACTTCCGGTTATGGCACTCTACTGCCTAGAAGATGATGCCTAAACCTGCTACCAAATCAGATCCAAACAGAAAGAGCGGAGAGGCAAAAAAACTGCGACTAATTTCAAATAGCTAAAGCTCTTTTAGGAATAGTTATACCCACAAATTTTTCGAAAGACCCTTTGATATTTTTCTTTTTCATTTTTCCATCCTTGTTCGGCACGGTGTTTTGGCCCATTGAGATAACAGTCGGCCTCTGAGGTCAATCTGCTTTACTGTCACGCGGTTCTGCCCCGTCGAGAGTGGCTGAAGAAATTACAGTGTAACAGACAGGTTTGATGGATGAGCTCGCTATCAATTGCTCCGGGTGGCCAAAGCATTGGCCCTGCTGACCCGGAACTGTGCTTGGACTTTAAAGGGGTTATTCAAGCTCCGCCAGCATGGCCTCGCGCATCTTGAACTTCTGAATCTTGCCGGTCACCGTCATCGGGTATTCCTCCACCAGTCGGATATGACGTGGCACCTTGAAGTGGGTGATCTTGTCTTTGCAATACCCCTTCACCTCTTCCGGCGTCAATGACGAGCCTTCCTTGACCTGAACCCAGGCACAGATTTCCTCACCATACTTTTCATCGGGAATGCCAAACACCTGCACTTCCTGAATAGCCGAATGGGTGTAGAGAAATTCCTCGACCTCCCGGGGGTAGACGTTCTCACCGCCGCGGATAATCATATCCTTGAGCCGCCCGACGATTTGCACATAACCCTCTGCATCCATAATCGCCAGGTCACCCGAGTGCAGCCAGCCGGCGGCATCGATAGTCTCAGCAGTCTTTTCCTCATCGTCCCAGTATCCGAGCATCACCGAGTAGCCTCGGCAACAGAGTTCACCCTTTTCTCCGATGGGGACCACGCGTCCGTTCTCGTCGATAATCTTGATTTCCTGGTGGGGGCCGCAACGACCGACGGTACCGACACGCTTGTCGATGGGATCATCAAGCGCCGTCATATGGTTGACTGGGCTGGTTTCGGTCTGGCCGTACATAATGGTGACCTCGGACATATGCATGTCGTTGATCACCCGTTTCATCACCTCCACCGGGCAGGGGGCGCCGGCCATAATGCCGGTGCGCAGGCTGCTCAGATCAAATTCACCGAACTGCGGGTGTTCCAGTTCGGTGATAAACATGGTGGGTACGCCGTGAAGCGCGGTGCAACGCTCCTCTTGTACCGTCTGCAGTACCGTCAGGGGTTCAAAGGCATCGTTGGGAAAGATGGCGGCGGCGCCATGGGTGATGCAGGCAAGGTTGCCCATCACCATACCAAAACAGTGATAGAGGGGCACCGGCACACAGAGTCGGTCGCGTTCGCTGAAGCCCATGCCCTGGGCCACCTGGTAGCCGTTGTTGAGAATATTGCAGTGGGTGAGCGTGGCGCCCTTGGGGCTGCCGGTGGTGCCGCTGGTGAACTGGATATTGATGGCGTCGTCGGGCTGTAACTCGCCTTTGAGTTGTTGCAGACGTTGCATGTCCTCCTCAGTGCCCAGGGCACAGACCTCGGGGAAGTTCAGCATACCGGAGGTTTGTTCTTCGCCCATGCGAATCACCATCTCCAGATGAGGCAGGCGTTCGGCCTTGAGCCGCCCCGGCTGGCACTGCTGCAGCTCCGGTGCCAGCTCTTGCAGCATGGACAAATACTCGCTGGTCTTGAACTGTTCGGCGGTGATCAGCGCCCGGCATCCCACCTTGTTGAGGGCGTATTCGAGTTCGTAAAGTCGATAGGCGGGGTTTATGCAGACCATCACCGCGCCAATCTTGGCAGTGGCAAACTGGGTCAGGCACCACTCGTAGCAATTGGGCGCCCAGATACCGACCCGGTCGCCGGGGCCGATGCCCAGCCTGAGCAGCCCTGTGGCCAGCAGCTCGACCTCCTGTCGGTATTGGCGATAGTTCCAACGAATACCCTGGTGACGAACTACCAGGGCTTCCCGGTCCGGAAATGTGTCGGCGATACGGTCGAAACAGTTGCCAATGGTTTCATACAGCAGAGGGGCCTTGGCCTCTCCACAGAGGTAACTCTGGGTCAGTTTGCTCACAGGATTCTTCTCCGCTCCGGTGTTTCAGAATTATTGTAGAGGTTTTCGCCGCGTCGGGTGTTATCTTAAATGGCCATCGGTATAGCTTCACTGAATCCGGTTCTATCGAGGCCGGATAATCGTCACTTGATAGGGGCTGGTCGGAGGCGATATCGAGTGGTCAATATATGTACAGAATGGCGCAGACCCGGAGCTGACAACACCTGCGGCAGTTGTCCGATGACTATTCAGCCAGAACTCACTCATAGGGGTGAAGGGCGGCAGTACGAGCGCCATCGCCCCGAGAGCTGAGTTCGAGGACTACCTCGAGTGCGGACGCCTTGAGCATGGTTTTTTGCGAGTAAAGTGCGATAGCTGCCGGTTTGAACGCTTGGTGGCGTTCAGCTGTAAGAGCAGAACAAATGCTGCCAACGGCAGCAGTCACAGCGGGCAGGATTGGTTGGACAAGGCGCCCGAAGAGCGTCACCGGGCTATGCGTTGGGCTCAGCGGTTGAAACCGGTATTCAACATAGATATTGAAACCTGTGCAAGCTGTGGAGGTCGGGTAAAGGTGATTGCTTGTATTGAGGACCCTTGCACCGATGCAGGGGCAGCCGACTAGTCTGAACATCAGGCAGTTTCTGGGTGTCAGGAAAAAGACATTAACGAGCTGTGCGCACCTTGTTGGGTCTCTCCAATTCTTGCGCCCAACTCTGGTGCGAAAAGTCCGGGTGAAACAGCGTCAAAAACCAAAAAACACCATTTAAGTCATAAAAAGCACTTGGCACACATCTTGAAAAGTCTCGATTGCAGAGAATTTAAGGTTTTGAGGTTTTATAGAGATGAAGTGCACTCCCTTGCTCGCTGTCCTGGTCTGTTTCTGTTCGCCCTCATGGGGAGCAGCTGAGCAGCTTTCAGAAAACGTGGACCTGATTTGGGTAGGCATATGCACAGCGTTGGTGCTCTTTATGCAAGCTGGTTTCACGCTTTACGAATCTGGAATGACGCGAGCAAAAAATACCATCAATGTCGCCTTGAAGAACATATCTGACCTTGCCATCGCCAGCTTGGTGTTCGCCATGGTCGGCTATGCCTTCATGTTTGGCGAGAGCGCATCGGGATGGGTTGGCGCCAGCTTTTTCTTTATGGAAGGGCTTGACGAACCCATGGAGCTTGCCGTTTTTGTTTTTCAGCTGGTGTTTGCTGGTACCGCTGCCACTATCATTTCCGGGGCTGTAGCAGAACGCATGCATTTCAATAGCTATATCATTGTGGCTATTGCTGTTGTCGCCTTTATCTATCCAGTAGTGGGTCACTGGATTTGGAGCGGAGACGGCTGGCTGGCTCAAAAAGGCTTTATTGATTTCGCCGGTTCAACCGTAGTTCACAGTGTCGGTGGTTGGTTGGCTCTGGTTGGGGCTATCTGTCTCGGAGCCCGCAAAGGCCGTTTTGATGAAAATGGAAAGGTGCAGTATATTCCAGGGCACTCGTTGGTCCTGGCAACCATTGGTGTATTTGTCTTGTGGTTTGGTTGGATCGGTTTTAATGCCGGGTCCACGTTGGAAGCCTCCAGTGATATCGCCGGCATTATTGTTAACACATTGCTGTCCGCCGCCGCCGGCGGTGTTGCCTGCATGATTATCAGCAGCGTGATTCGCGCTCGGGTTGAGCCGGAAAAGGTGCTCAACGGTGTTATTGGTGGTCTGGTCGGCATCACTGCCGGCTGTGCCGTGGTAGAACCAATGGGCGCGATTATCATTGGCCTCAGTAGCGGGTTCGTTGTTTATATGAGCGAGGGGCTGCTGTTATCTTTGAAGATTGACGACCCTGTTGGCGCCGCGCCAGCCCACGCTTTCGCTGGTGCATGGGGAACCATCGCCTTGGTTTTCGTCGCCCCGGCAGAAAACCTCAGTGCCGGAAGTGCTCTTGCGCAACTTGGTATTCAAGTGCTTGGCGTGCTTAGCGTAATGATCTGGTGTCTTGCCACAGGTTTTATACTCTTCGGAGTATTGCGAGCACTGGACATGTTGCGTGTAAGCGAAGAAGACGAGGAGGAGGGTCTTAATGTTTCAGAGCATGGTGCCAAAACCGTATGGCTGGAAACCCTCAATACCATGCGAGATATCGTTCACACCGGAGATTTAACCAAGCGTGCACCTCAAGAAGTCGGCACTGAAGCTGGCGCAACTGCAACAATGTTCAACCGCATGCTGGACGCCTTTCAGGGATCTCTGCGTGAGTTGAGCGAGGCTACCGGCAAACTGCATGACGATGCCACCACCCTTCGAAAGAACGCAGGGTCGGTAAACCAAGCGGCGCGACTTGGTACCGATAGCAGTGATAACCTTCGCGAGTCAGTGCTGGAAATTGCTATGGCAATTCGTGAAATCGCTCAGCGTGCAGACGAAACCGCTTCTGCAGCAACCCAGGTGAGTAGTAGCGTCACAGAAAGTGAATCCGATCTCACCCTGGCATTGCACGAAATTGAACAGTTGGCGCAAAAAGTGGAAGACGTCGCTATTGTCGTTAACCACTTCGACCAGCACGCAGAAAGTATCACTCTGGCCGTTGATGCAATTCAAAGTATTGGAGAAAAAACTAATTTATTAGCACTCAATGCCGCTATTGAAGCTGCTCGAGCAGGTGACCATGGGCGAGGTTTTGCCGTGGTGGCCCAGGAGGTGCGTGAACTATCCAGCCAGGCTCAGGGGTCAGCAGCTGAAATTGCCGATGTAGTAAAAAGTCTGCAGCGGGATGCTTCTCGGGCCAGTGCAGCCATGGAAGATAACCTGAACCTGGCAAGGCGCAGTGCCAGGCGTGCTGGAGAAACACGAACATCACTGGGTGAAATAACCGAAGCCGTGCAGGCAATTAACTCGATGAACGCACAAGTCGCTGTTGCTGTACAACAGCAGGAGCAAGCGACCAACGAAGCGTCACGTGATGTTGATACACTCTCGAAGTTGGTTAAAGCGCTAAACGGGCGAGCTGATGAAGCGGGTGACAGCAGCCGTGAAGTTAGCGATATGGCAACTAGCTTGGCCGGTCTAACCTCGCGATATCAGGTCTAGAAAAACCAGAAGCGGATAAGTATGACTGATCCGGCCAGGTTCAGTACCTATCCTCAAAGCCAATCAAAAAGTTTAGATTGATTGAGCTATGGTCTATCGGTGGTGAACTCTTGAGTGAAGGCTGTGAGGGGAAGACTGCGCGAGTATGATCGTCAAGAGCCCCATAGCAATAGAGATCCTCTGGCTCGTCTGGCGGAATTTCCATGCTGTTGTGAGTATGACCCAAATCTCCAGGAGATCGATCGCTGTCGTGGGGAGCGGCAGGCATCTGGCGATTTCTTAGCTGTCAGATTTGGAATTGCGGGTAAAGGAAGGGCTGTCGTAGATCTCCCAGTGTTCCTCCGAGCGGTATTCCAAGGCATATTCCAGTCGGCGCTGTTCAATGCTTTTTCCAAAAACTTCAACGTGTATATTGATCATCAGGCCCTTGAGTTCTTCATTACTGGTCAGTCCAACCTGAACCCCCGCCAGCATATAGCCCTCAATGCGAGCCTTGTTGATTTCATTGGTCTTGGCTGTCAATCGTAAGTCCTGATAGAACTCGCGCAGTTGTTGTTTAACCGATTCGAGAACAATATCCGATTGGCTCAAGGATGGGCAGCCCACCCGCCGCTGGCACGGTGCACTGGCCCGTGCCGCCGGCGAGTTGGTGTCCCGGGGTGGGTCCGGAACGGACTTGCTGCTGAATTTTCTGCAGCACGCAAGACTTCATTTTCATTTTCCTTTCCCGCGTATGACATTGATTTCAAGAAGTGTACGGTTTATTCAATGCGGATTAAAACTGCCATCCCTGGACCGTTCCTCTGTGGACGGAGGCGGTGCGGTTACTGAAGTGCCTAGATGGCTTGTCGTTTAAGAAATCTTAGCAGAAGGGAACGACTCAATGAGCGCAGAAGTTGAAAGTGAAGGATTTGGCTCGTGTCATCGGATACAAGGATATTCGCCGGCTAATGGTCTACTACAACAAGAAATCGCATCACATTTCAGAAATTCTGGATTGAAGAAAAGGGTGTTAGGTTGTGCTGTCTGGATTAAGGTGGCATACGTACGAAATCGAAAATAGTTGGTGGAGATGGTATGGTTGAATTTCATAAACCGCAAACCGAGTTTGAACCGCTTAATGTGCTTCGAATTCGCAATCTATCCCGAACTGTAATTAAAAATGGAATCCAAGAAACCACTCACTATGATGATGCCGGGATCAGCACCGCCATAGTGAGTGCGTACTTGTTGGTAAGTTAGGCCATATCAGAAATTGTAGCCAACACTCAGGCCATAGGTGCGAGGTGGTTTGTACTCCACGGTATGAGTCGGGTTGACAAAACGAGCCGACAATACAGTTTCGTCCTCGAGGTTTCGCCCATATGCTTCGATGTAGTAGTTCTCTTGACCGGAGTCATAGCGAATACTGACGTCTGTGCGGGTATAGGCGTCGATCCGGTCAACTTCCAAGCCGTGTGGTCGTGCGTAGGAGTCATCCTGCCAATATACATTGAGCTGTGACGTTATCTCACCGCCAAACGCTGAGATGGTATAGGCACCGGAAATACCCAGCGTATAATCCGGGGTAAAACGCAATGGATTGCCGGAGATGTCGATTTCGCCATACACGTTGCCACCGAAGGCATCTATATCCAGAATGTCACTGATTACCGCATCTTGGTATTCGGAATCTGTGATGGTGGCAAACGCCCTCAGTAGGATCGATTCCGTAGGGGCGGCTTGAAGCTCCAGTTCTAGGCCGGTGATTTCGGCATCGGAGACATTTTGCGTTTCCAGTGAGACGCCCAATACCTGAGTCACCTGTAGGTTTTGGTAGTCATAAGAAAAGGCTGCCAGATTGGCCTGGAGGTGACCGTCGAGCCAAGTGGATTTAATACCCGCTTGTATTGCGTCTATTTCTTCGGGCTCGTATGTAAGGTTGATAGGGGCACCGGTATTAAATCCGCCGGATTTAAAGGCGGTTGAATAGCTGGCGTAAACCAAGATATTTTCATTGGGCGTCCATTCTAAGCCTATTTTGTAGTCGATGGACTCCTCGTCGTATTCGGCTATCAATTCATAGGTGGGAGCGATAAAGCCAAATGGGCCGGCCAGGGATACATCGGTAACACTTCCTCCCTCTTTGCTTTCATCGGTGTACCTGACGCCGGTGGTGATCGAAAGATTGTCGTTGAGGTAGTAAGTACCCTCAAGATAGGCGGCAAAGGACTCGTTTTCTACCTCCTGCAACGAATAGATGGTCAACGAATGGGAGGGATCGCCGGGCACTTCACTGAAATCATTGGTGCCCTCGTCACTGAAATAGAAGAGACCCGTGGTTACCTTGAGGTTGTCTGCTTCATAGCTAAGATTCAGTTCTTCCGTAAATGACTCAGATTCGGTGACATAGTCAAAGGTGGCATTGAGCAATGGATCTGCCACGTATTGCAAGGAGGTGTCCCGGGAATCCTGGGCAAATTCGGTGTAGCCGGTGAGAGACTTGAGCGTTAGGGCCTCGTTGATTTTCCACTCGATCTCCATGGTATAGGTGTCGCTCTCGATCAGCATGCTCTGCTCAAAGGCGCTCATGGAGGTGCGTTCGTCGGTTGCAATGCGCGAATCTCCAAGCGCGTTAGCGGTTTCAGCCGGATCGAAAATAATGGCGCCGGTTACACCTCCGTAGACGTTGCCATTTATATCGGTCACACCGATTAAGCTGGTAGTGTCTGCCGCAGTACGGTTGGGGCCTACCGCATCCGATTCATAGAGGCTGGCCCCGAAGTCGATGCTGAGATCGTCGGAAACCTGCCAGGAAAGCTTGGCTCGGTAGGCTTTCTCGTCCGCATCGTCCGGATCGTTGTAGAGTTCGTTTAATTCGGTTGAGTAACCGTCATGCCGGTTGAAGAGGGCTGACATGCGCAGATTGAGCTTATCCTCTACCAAGGGCGTATTGAGCATGCCCTTGACTTGGCGCGTTCCATAATTGCCAATTGAAAAGTCGATCGCACCTTCAAGTTCATCGGAGGGTTTCTTCGTGATGATGTTGAGAGAGCCTCCGGTGGCGTTACGGCCATATAGAGTACCCTGTGGTCCCCGTAAGACCTCGACGCGTTCAATGTCGTAGAACATGGCGGATAAGGAAGCTTGTCGCGCAAGATAAATTCCGTCGAGGTGGGCCGCTACCGAAGGGTCGTCTTTCGGTTGTGCTAATCCGTCACTGCCAACGCCCCTAATGGTGATGGCAACAGCCCCACCGTTTGTGGAAAAGTCCGCCCCTGGCACAAAACGCGTCAGATCTTCCGCGTTCTCAATACCCAATTCTTCGAGACCATCGCCCGAAAACGCCGATATAGCAATGGGTGTATCCTGCAAGCTGGTTTCGCGCTTTTGTGCGGTAACTATGATTTCCTCAAGCTCAAATGCCGAGACGCTGGTTGTTTGAGCCAACGTGGCAACCACTGGCGCCAAAAGCAGCCATGTTGAATTTCTTTTAAACGATTTTTTATAATTGCAACGCATATTGCTCTGCCTCTACTGTTGATGCCATGGTCATTCCGGTCTTACCGCGCGATGCCGATTAATGAATGATCTCAGGTTTAATATTTCTTATAGGGATTTTAAATAAGCACTCGCCAAATACCTGCACTGGAGAGTGCTCTGCGGTAGTTAACATCAGACCATATTGACAGTATGCTGTCAATAAGAGAGTCAATATTATTGGGTTATTAACGCCCGCCTCAAAATAGCTCATATGCCTAAAGAGACGGTTTTCCGTTCTTATCTCACCTCTTGAAAAGGCTTATTCTCGAACGGTTATTTGACAGCACGCTGTCAATTGGTTAACGTAGATCACATGCTTTAGCACGTGGTTGATATTCCCACCATCTGATCAAATTCCCCTAAAGCCAACTTAAACAGAGGTAATTGCAATGTCTCACAATATTCATACTGCGCTTACAATACCGCCGCCTGACCGACAAAAACCGTCGTTAAAGGTAAATGCGTTCGAAGCGTCCCGTACCATTAACTCCGCACTGACGCCCCTGTTCCCTTACATCTCTGAAGGTTGTATTGCGCCTTGCGCCAGTATTATGCGTGGCGGCAGCGATGCTTTGGGAGGTGTGTTTCAGCACTTCAACACAGTTGATGAGGTGGCTGTCGTGTTCGCTTCGGAGGGAACGGGCATGCGGCCGGGAGATGTGCATGTAGGTGACAAAAGCCACGTGGTGGGCTCTTTTATGCAGGATGACCCCAATTCATACATTCTCATCGTTGTGACCCAACGCCAGTCAGAGCAGGGTGTGAAGCAACAGGAAGCATTTACTCTCAACTGCGCGGAATGCCAGCATGTATTACTTGATCGCAAATTTGATGCTGTTGAAAACTACGCTGAGTCCACAGGTGTACCTGGGGGATACTTTGGCCCATTGGGCACAATTATGGAGTGTGGCGCAGGCGCGCAGGAATTCAACGCCAACGTGGAGCTGCGGACTTGCGATAACTGCGGCACTGTGAACGAGCCATTTAATATCGGCGTGTGGCAGTGGGACAATTACATGACTAACGCCTGGTGTGTTGACCAAAGCCTGAAGAGCTACTTTGAGTTCAATGGGCTAACCGGTAAAAAGCGGGCGGATCAGGTTTCATCGGAGATTAAGTGATGGCACGAAAGAGAAGATTCAATACCTTTAAAGAAGGCGCCAAATGCAGCGAGTATGATGAGTATCCGATATTAACAGCGGGTATCGATCCGCAGATGCATCTGAGTCGGAGTAATCATCAGCAGCCGTTTTACCTGATTTGTCAAAAAGACACGGTTCTCGCGCAGATGACAGGGTATGGCACGCTGGAATTGAAGGATTCTGCGATGTTGTATCACGATGTGAAACCAGGTGACCATGTGTACCTGCCAGCCGGAACGCCGCACCGCTATACTCCCAGCGAGGAATCTGTGCAGTACCGTTACAAGGCGGAAAACGCCGGATTAGAAGGTGTTGCATGGTACTGCGACAATTGTGGTGAGGAACTTAAAAGGGAGATTTGGGACACCGCGATTGAACTGCCACAACAGGGGTATCAACGCGCCTGCGAGGCTTTCAATGCCTCAAGCGCCGATCGACATTGCAACAGTTGTGGTACGGAGCACCCCAAGGTCAACTTGGAACTGTACCGTTGGACCGAGATTACCGATGAATTGAGCCAGGCATAGGCCAGTTTTCTGTATGGCCAACCCGCTACAGTTACGATCATGGCGGTGTTGGTCTTTTCCCTTCCTATCTGCCCTTTCTTCTTCAATATTGACAGCATGCTGATATTTTATTACTGTGCTGATCATGGCTACTAACAAAAAATCTGATATTAAACACACCACTGGTGGGGCTGCATTTACCGATATAGTCCTTGAAATTTTCCGATTGAACGGACGGATCATCGCCGCAGGCGATGAACTGGTTGGTGAACTGGGGCTAACCAGTGCCCGTTGGCAGGTGATGGGGGCGGCGGAAGGGGAGGAGCCGCTGACCGTTTCCCAAATAGCAAGAAAAATGGGCTTGAAGCGACAGAGTGTACAGCGTATTGTCGATGTATTGGTCAATGAGGGATTGCTTGTATTGATCGATAATCCCAGTCATCAGCGGGCGAAGCTGGTGAAGTTATCGGTCAAAGGAAAAAATTTATTGAAAAAGGTCGAAAAGTTACAGTGTGAGTGGGCCAACAGCATCGCTGCGGGACTCGATACCAAAGAGCTGAAATGTGCTCATGACGTCATTAGAGAGTTGCGTGTTCGGCTAGAGAACTAAACATACGCCAGCTGAAGAGCACCTATGTTCACGCCCATCCAGAAACTTGATCGCATAATATTGGCATCAGTTTTTGGATGGACTGTCCCAAACTCAATCGATTCTATATCCCTTTTAGCTGCTGGCGACGGTTTTCTGAGATCTAGCGGGTTTTAACTTACCGGTCAGCCGCAAGCCGTCTATCAGGTTCCTGGACATCAGGGTCAGGTTAATGGAGCCTGCAACCAGTTCAAGCACTTGTACACCGTAGAACATACTGTCAAAGATGCCGTCGGCAGCCATGCCGTTAAGGTAAAAAGCGCAGGGCATTAATATCGCAATACCGTTGATGGCGATAAACGGCATGCGCTTCTTCTTGCGTTCAATCACTGGGCCCCTACGCGTTTTTCCGAGTATGTTACCGGTTATACCGGTAATGGCCATTGCCGGTACCAAGATTACCATTCCCCAGACGATAAGTTGCTTCACGGTGGCAACGGCATCGGGGCTGCCAAACAGCTCCACAAGGATTGTTGAGCTAAAAAACGTAAAAATCATCAAAAAGGCAAGGGTTGCAGCGGCTGCGTGTAGTTTTGTCTTCATTTTGGTCTCCATCACAGAGTGTCAGTATCGGGCAGGCTCGTGGAACCCATGACCCATGGGGGGGAAGGTGTAACGAATCCTCTCAAAGTTGACAGTGTGCTGTCAATATGCGTGCATGTAAATCTATGCAAATACGGCCTAGAGGCCTGGGGTAAATTTCCTGCAGGTATAAGCAGAAGTCTGCTTATGAAATTAGAGGTAGCCATAGTCTGAACATCACGGAATTTAACGATCCCATATTGACAGTATGCTGTCATTATGGGATCGTTATTGTCATAAGCTGAAAGAGGCTCAATTGTCAGGGCCTTTCTCTTTAAAATCGTCGTAAATGTTGTTGTGAGGTATGTGATGGCACAGTTAGTTCAGCTCGATAAAGAAATCTCCTTTCTGGACCAGTTAAAAGTAGACGTGGGTCCAATCGTTCTCATCAATGTATTCCAGGTTCCCGAGGGAAAGGCTGAGGCGACCCTGGCGGCATGGACAGAAGATGCTGATTATATGAAGCGCCAACCGGGTTTTATTTCCACTCAGTTACATCGAGGGATTGGTGGCTCCAACATGTTTATCAACCATGCCGTTTGGGAGTCTTCGGCAGCGCTGCGCGATGCGTTTATGGACGAAGAATTTCAACGTCTTCGGGGTGCTTATCCGGAGGGCGTAACGGCTTCTCCTCACGTATTTCAAACCGTCGAAGTGCCAGGTATCTGCCTGGGAGAAATGAAGCCGCTAGGCTGAGTTAGCGTTACCAAAGAGAGGATACTGGTTGATGATTCGTTTTTTAAAAGAGGGTATATCCGAAGAGATTACTACTCAGGTTAATTCTCAGGTACGTGATACCGTTGAGTCCATTCTTCAAGGAATTGCTGAGCAAGGTGATGCCAAGGTTAGAGAATTGTCGGAGAAATTCGACAACTGGACACCGAACACATTCCGGTTGTCACAAGAGCAGATCCAAGCCTGTATCGACAGCCTCGCGGAAGAGACAGTACGTGATATCAAATTCGCGCAGCAGCAGGTAAAGAACTTCGCCAGGATTCAGCTCGAGTCTTTGCAGGATGTCGAAGTCGAAACCCGCCCGGGTGTAACCCTGGGGCACAAGAATATTCCTGTTAACAGCGTTGGTTGTTATATCCCGGGTGGTAAGTACCCTCTGGTAGCCTCCGCCCATATGAGTGTCGCTACTGCGAAAGTCGCAGGTGTCAAACGGGTGATTGCTTGTGCCCCACCTTTTAACGGCGAGCCCAATCCCGCCATCGTCGCAACCATGGCGTTAGCCGGTGCCGATGAAATTTACTGTTTTGGCGGCGTGCAGGCCGTTGGCGCGATGGCGCTCGGTACCGAGACCATTGCACCTGTCGATATGATCGTTGGACCGGGCAACGCTTTCGTCGCAGAAAGCAAACGCCAATTGTTTGGACGGGTCGGTATCGACCTGTTGGCTGGGCCGACTGAGACGCTGATCATTGCCGATGACGTTGGTTGTGATGCCGAGATGGCCGCTACCGATATTCTTGGTCAGGCCGAGCATGGTCCCAACTCACCATCCATTTTACTGACCAACAGCGAACAGCTAGCGCGCGCGACTATGGTCGAAATCGATCGACAGCTCGAAACATTGCCCACGGCGGCTATTGCGGGGCAAGCCTGGAAAGATTATGGGCAGGTGGTTGTGTGCGATTCCTACGAGGAGATGGTTAAAGTGGCCGATGATCTAGCGTTTGAGCATGTACAGGTGATGACGGAGAATCCTGACTACTTCCTGGATAACATGAGCAACTTTGGGGCGATGTTCCTTGGACCGGAGACCAATGTATCCTATGGTGATAAAGTGATTGGGACCAACCACACCTTACCAACCAGTAAAGCGGCCCGTTACACCGGTGGTCTGTGGGTGGGCAAGTTTATCAAGACCTGCACCTACCAGCGCGTTACACCGCAGGCCACGGTGGAGATTGGCGAGTATTGTTCTCGCCTCTGCGAGCTGGAGGGCTTTGCGGGCCACAAGGCGCAGGCCGATCTTCGGGTTAAGCGCTACAAAGTGGCCTGACGCACTACCTTTCCTATCGCTCTACAAAACAGCTTCCGGTCGACAGCACCGGGAGCGTGTTCTTGTTGTTCACATAAAATTGGCCGTTTATCTATGCATGAAAATTTGTCAGGAAAGGTGGTGCTTGTTACTGGCGCAACCGGCGGTATGGGGGAGGCCATTTCGTTGGCTTTGGCGAACGCAGGCGCGCGTGTCATCGTGGGGTACAACAGTAGCCTGGAAAAAGCGCAACTTCTGTGTCAGCGATTGCACGGTGAAGGCCACGTCGTTAAGAAGACGCCGGTACTCGAAAGCGGAGCGCTCAGCCAACTTGCCGTAGAAATTGCCGGGGAATTGGGGCGTCTGGATATCTTGGTCAACAACGCCGGAACCACACGCTATGTCGCTCACGAAGATTTGGACGGTCTTGATGATGCACTGATCGACCAGATTTTTAATACCAACTGGCGTGGTGCTTTCGCCTGTGTACGCGCATTTCGATCATTGCTGGCGGCGCAAGGAGACGGGCTGGTGATCAATATCTCATCAATTGCGGCGCTCACTGCATACGGCAGCAACGTCGCTTATTGTGCCTCAAAGGCAGCCATGAACAACATGACCCTTTCTTTGGCTCGTGCCTTGGCGCCCGCCATTCGGGTGATTGCCGTATCGCCGGGGCTAGTGGATACGGAGTTTGTTCGAGGGCTGGACCCGTCGTGGCGAGACCAGCAGGTGGACAACACGCCGCTGAAAAGGCTGGCATCACCGTCAGAAGTGGCCAATGCTGTCTTGGCTGCGGCTCAGACGCTGACATTCAGCACCGGCTGCATCATTCCTGTCGACGGGGGTCGTCCGCTCGTTTAGTTCGCGCCTGCCTTGTTTCAACTCTCCGCCATTTCCACCGGATCATTCAAAAAACGCCGCGATAAGCGGCGTTAAGCGATGCTTTAGATTTTCATATGGGCCTGTGACTCAATATTTGTAACCCACTTCGATGCCATAGGTTCGAGGAGCCGCGTAGGTGTGGATCAGCCCAAAAGAGTCGGCCGTTACGCCAGAGACGATTTCTTCGTCGGTGATGTTGCGACCAAACACGGATACATGCCAATGCTCATCGTTACTGGTAAAGGTGGCGTTGGCATTGATGTTGTCATAGCTGTCTGAGCGGATCAGGTCCTCCTCAAACGGACTGTGGTAGTTCTCGCCCTGGTAGTAGTACTCGAGGCCCAGTGACAGTTCGCCCAGGTTGAAAACCGGGATGGCATACTGAGCACTGAGGGAAGCGCTCCAGTCGGGAGATTTGGGTAGTGCATTGCCACTTACATCCACCGGCAGGGTGGTATCGGGGTCGGAAATCTCAATGCCGTCGGAGAATTTGGCATTTAGATAGGCCAGATTCAGGCCGAGGGACAACCGGTCGGTGATCTGGCCCAGGACCTCCAACTCGGCACCAAACACTTCGGCTTCGCCGGCATTGTCAATAAACAGGGTCGGCCCAAAGAAGGGGTGCAAGTAAGACTGGTTGACCTGCATGTCCGAATAATCATAGAGGAAAGCGCTGGCATTCAACCGCACGCGACCATCGTACAGCGTGGATTTGATGCCGGATTCCAGGCTCCAAAGCTCTTCAGGATCAAAGCTGTTGCTGGCGTCCTGTATATTGTAACCGCCGCTTTTGAAGCCCTTGGCGAGGTTGGCATAGATCATGATGTCGTCGCTGACGATATACTTTAGACCCAACTTGGGAGAAACATCGGACCAATCATCCTGGTAATCAATGCCAGAGTTGACGTCAAGCATTTCCTTGCTTTCGTGGCTGTAACGCAGGCCCAGTGTGGCAACCAGTTTTTCCGAAAGGTAATAGGAGGCTTCTCCAAACAGCGCGTAGGCGGTGTTATCCAGTGTTTTGGACTCCGTCGGCAGCGGCCCGTAGACGAAATAACTGTCGTTCTGGCGGGCATCGTCCTTCATGTACAACGCGCCTAGCAACCAATCAAAATTTCCGTCGCTGCCATCACCTGGCGCGGAGGTGAGTACGATCTCCTGGGAGTAGGTGCTGGAGGTGGACGTGGTGCCGTTATTGTGCAGGAGGTCAATTTCGGAGTCGTCCAGGTCTTCAAACGTCGGTCCGGTTTCGCCGCGATTGTAGGCACTAATGGAGGTAACCGTCGCCGAGTCAAAATTGTATTCCACTTTGGCGTTGTAGCCGTATTGCCGAGCCGGTCGATTGTCCTCCAAATTATGATAAGCCCTGCGTGGGCTCGAATCATAGGTGCCATTGGGACCGAAGGGTCCAAAGGGAAAGGAGAAGGCAAGTGCTGTGGACTCAACACGCTGATAAGCGACGCCGGAGCCATCCTGCTCGGAGTAGTCCGCCCGCAGGGTGATGTCAAGATCCTCGGTTGGTGTGATTAGCAGCGCCGCACGGACGCCGTTGTTATCAATGCGGTCGAAATCTTCACTACCCGGAAGTAGGTTTTCGCTGTAGCCATCATTTTCCGATTTGATCACGCTGATGCGACCCAGTACCGTCTTTGAACCCAGAGCACCGCTGATCGCCGCTCGATAGCGACGGCTCTGGTAGTTGCCCACTCGTACATCCATCTCCATTTCCAATTGCTCAGACGGGGCTTTGGAGACAATATTGATGGCGCCGCCAGTGGCATTACGTCCGTACAAAGTTGCCTGGGGTCCTTTCAGCACCTCAATGCGTTCAACGTCGATAAACTCTTGATTCGCGACCGACTGGCGTGACATGTAAACGCCATCGACATAGACAGCAACGCTATTGTCCACACCAATGCCAAAGGCGTTGGTACCAACGCCACGCATAGTGATTTGCGTGTCGCCGCTGAAACTGTCGATGTTCAGCCCTGGAGAGCTGAATTGCAAGTCCGTGATACGTTCAATCTGGGCTTTATCGAGAGAGGCGCTGGAAAATGCAGAAACGGTAACCGCGGCTTCTTGCAGGGATTCTGACCGCCGGTTGGCCGTGACCACAATTTCCTCTATCTGAAACGCCAACTCGTCGTCGCTCGTTGCGGTCTCTGTCGCCCAAAGTGTTGGGCTGATCAAAGACATCGAGACTAGATAGCCTGCGGCGACAGACGTGCCTGTGCGAGGTTTAAATCGATGCATACTGTGTCTCCTCGGAGATCAAATAAATTGTTATGAATAACAAGGTCTGTAGTTATCCCATTTGGAACTAGTGCCAGTTTATTAACCACCGCTAGCGGTTCCGATGGTATTTTTATTGACAGTATGCTGTCAATATGAAATGATGATTTCTCCTGCTTTCGTGAATTCCGCTCTTTCCGGACTATAAACGGGAATACGCATTAATGATGACAGAACAAAAACTCAGAACGAAAACAATGGTATGGGACCGACAGACTAGAGCGTTCCACTGGTCGTTGGTTTTACTCTTTACAGCTTTGTCGCTGACTGGGTTCAATAGCGAAGATAAACTCAGTGTGCATATCTTTCTGGGCGAAATTGTGACGGCTCTCGTGGTATGGCGCAGCTACTGGGGATTTCGAGGAAGCTACCATTCCAGGTTCAGCAGTTTTCTATACTCACCCGCCGATGTGTGGCTATTCGTGACCAACATGTTGACAGGGAAGAGACAGCGCTTCCTGGGCCACAATCCCTTAGCCGGATGGATGGTAATCGTTCTTTTAGGGGTGATATCGGTACAGATTGCATCCGGTCTGTTTGGTAGTGATGGTATTGCATTGAGTGGACCTTTGGCCGAATGGATCGCTGCCGATTGGTCCGAGGGGCTCGGAAATCTTCATGCGGTGAACTACCGGTTGCTATTGCTTTTGATTGCAGCTCATGTCCTTTCGGTGGTTATTCACTTGATGCTAAAGGACGACATACTCACGCCAATGATTACCGGTCGCAAACTGACTTCTCCGCCCCATAGAGATATCGAAAAGATCGGAAAGACAGAAGCACAGCGGGAATGAGTGTGTCACAGAAGACAGTTGTTACATCCAACCAGGGTACGAATTTATGGCTTATCAATATCTGAAATTCTTCCACGTATTGGGCGCCGTTCTAATGGGCGCCGGATTGATTGGCGTCTGGATATCGGACCTGCGCTCGCGACAGTTGCGCGACGACATCATTCCCTTCGCTGAGGCCATTCGGAATATTGCGCTTTTTTATAACGGCTTGACGTTTCCGGGTGCACTGATGATGCTGGTTACGGGCGTGTGGTTGGTCGTTGAATTCTACGGTGGTCTGGAATTTATCAAGGTGCCCTGGCTTGCGGGAATGATCTTTCTGTTTCTATTCGAGTTTATAGAGGGTAACAGTATTACCAGGGTCTATTTTGTCAAAGTTGGCCGTATTACGGAGCAATCCCTCAAGGCAGGCCAGATTACACCGGAACTGAAAAAGGTGACAGCCCAGCATTTACCCACATTCACTCACTTCCTGGATTTGCCCATTCTGTTCTTGATTATTGCGTTGGCTGTACTCAAACCCACTGACTGGACGACATTCTTCTATGGTTCAACGCTAGCCATAGTCACGGCAACGTTCTTCTCAGTCTATATACCCAGTAAGTATCCGTGGAACTCCGATACAGCTACTACGGCTGGGGTATAACTTCTTTCGGAACATGAACAGAGTATGAGGGAAACGAGGCAACACAATGACAATTTTTTTGCATTTTATCGTGGTATTCACCACCGGTCTGTACGCGGGAGGCTGTCTGCTGTCATCAACGGTGGTGCACCCTGCGAGATTAGCTTGCTCCGACAAGGAGGCATTGGCCCACATTCGGGCTGATCACAAATATGTTGAGTACTCTCTGCCCCTGATTCTCCTGTCTGCGGTATTGTCCAGTGGCGGCTACTGGTATCTGGCGGGGATGTCTGACCTGACGATATTGGTTGTCTGTGTACTGCTGTTTGCCATCGTCCCATACAGCGTCCTTGTTGTTGGCCCCACGCTCCATCGTTTGATGGACCCGTCCGCACGCTATGAAAAGAACGAGGTCAGGGGACTTTTGCAACGCTGGACCTGGCTTCACCTTGTGAGAACTCTGGTTGGTATTGCAGCGTTTGCCGCCATCATTTGGCAAAAGTGGGTTTAGAGCCTCGCAATGTGTATTTCTTGATTGTCGTTTGGAGGACATTGTGATCAATAGCAGAACCTTTGTGATTGTGGGCGCCGGTCCGGCGGGTGGTCAGGCGGCGATATCACTGCGCCGTTATGGCTTTAAAGGCAGAGTGATACTGATCGGGGAGGAACTTCACCTACCCTATGAGAGGCCTCCCTTGTCCAAGAACGTCCTGACCGACGGGGACGAAGAGGCGCCCGCACTGATTGCGCCGGAAGAAACTTATCGTGAGGCGGATATAGAGTTAATGCTGGATTGCCGCGTAGATGCTATTGACGTAAACATGAAGCGAGTGGTTTTAAACGACGGCCAAGCGCTTGAGTATGATCAGTTATTGCTGGCAACGGGTGGGACTCCTCGTAGACTGGAGATACCGGGCACCCATCTGCCGAATGTTCGTTATCTACGAACCTATGAAGACAGCCAGAAAATCCGCGAATATCTCGATGCCGGTAAACACGTGGTTGTGATTGGCGGTGGATTTATCGGTCTCGAGGTAGCAGCGAGTGCGAGAAAGCTGAACTGTCATGTAACGGTGATTGAGGCCGGGCAGCAGTTGATGGGGCGGGTGGTACCACCGGAAATAGCAGATTTTTTCACCGAGAAGCACCAACAAGAAGGCGTTGAGATCATCCTCGGTGTTATGCCAGAGGAAATCAAGGGGACAGACCTGGCAGAAAATCTGGTTCTCGCCGATGGACGCGAGATCCGCGCGGATCTGATTGTCGTTGGTATCGGTATCGTACCCAATGTCGCGCTTGCCAAAGAGGCTGGACTGATGGTTGAAAACGGTGTGATGGTGGATGAACAGTGCCGAAGTTCTAATCGTGATATTTTTGCCATTGGCGATATTGCATGCCGTTATCATCCCGCGTTTGATTACGCGTTTCGACACGAATCTTGGCAAAATGCTCTGGCCCAGGGCGAGTTAGCAGCGAGTGCCATGTCTGGGGCAGAGACAAAGTCGATTGATGCTCCCTGGGTGTGGTCTGATCAATACGACGTAAACCTTCAAATTGCTGGAGCTCCCCAAGCCTGGGATGAGGTGGTTATTCGAGGAGAAATCGGTAGCAGTGCCTTTTCGCTTTTCCAACGGCTGGAGGAAGAAGTAGTCGGCGTCATTTGTGTCAATCAAGGCAAGGAGATGGCAATCGCCAAGCGCCTAATCGGTACAGTTGGTATTGATCCTCAGCGCCTTGGGGACGACTCCGTAAAGTTAAGAACACTCATACCCAAAACGCCTTAACGTGTTAAAAGGAGGCAATAATGTCTAACTCAGAGATCAAAATCAGTGCATTTGATGGGACAGGTGAATTTTCTGCCTATATCGCCGAGCCGGAAGGCGCAGACGGCCCCGGATTGGTGGTGTTGCAGGAGGTTTTTGGTGTTAACCAGAACATGCGCGATGTGGCCGATGGCTTTGCCAAAATGGGGTATCGCGTGTGTGTACCCGACCTGTTCTGGCGCATAGAACCGGGCGTACAGCTTGACAGTGCCAGCGAAGAAGGACGCGAGAAGGCGATGGAGCTGTTTGGCAAGTTTCAACCCGCCACGGGCCTGCAAGACAGCATGGCAGCACTGGCATTTATGAAAGAGCGCTGCGAAAAAGTCGGCGTTGTGGGTTATTGCATGGGAGGGCGCCTGGCATACCATATGGCCACTGCTTCCGATGCCGATTGTTTGGTGGGTTACTACGGCGTCGGTATCGAAACGGTTTTGGACCAGGCCCCCAATATCAAGAACCCGTTGATGCTGCATATCCCCGCTGAAGACCATCTCTGCCAACCGGAGGCGCAAGCGAAAATCAACGAAGCGTTGGGCGATAACCCATTGGTTGATCTGCACACGTATGCCGGTGCGGGACATGCGTTTGCCCGGGTTGGTGGTCAAGGTTACGTTGAAAGTGCTGCCAAATTGGCAAATGTGCGTTCGGCGGAATTCTTTTCAAGGAACTTGCGATAATGCGGATCGAAAGGTAGGTGGAAATTATGTCCAACGATATTGCTATATTGGTGGGTACCGTCAGTGGCACGGCCGCGATGGTGGCGGATGAGCTGTTTGACGCCCTCGAAGAAGCGAGCTTCACCCCTGTATTGAAAAGCATGGATGAAGTTGATGCATCCATATTCGACCAACACAAGCTGATCTTAGTTTGTACATCGACAACCGGCAAGGGTGAAGTTCCGGACAACGCCAAAAAACTGTATGCGGAACTGAGTGAGACACGCCCCGACATGTCCGCAGTGCGCTATGGGGTTGTGGGTTTCGGCAGCAGTCACTATTCGGCAACGTTCTGCCGAGGCCCTCGTAGCTTTGATGAACTGATGCAAGCGTTAGGTGCCAAGAAGGTGGGTGAATCCTGTGAGCACGACGCACAGTCTGGGAACTACCCGGAGGAGCAAGCGCTGGAGTGGATCGTGTCCTGGACAAAAATGCTCTAAGTTTCACTTTAATTAATCAGGAATCACTATGGTTTGTGTTGAAGGCCCCAAGATTGATCGCTCCCTGCATTTGAACTTTCAAGGTGACTGGGGGCAGGCCAATTTTCACATGATTTTGGGTTGGTTGATGCAAGAGTTGGGGGACCGAACCGGTTCGCAATCGCGTACAGCTGTCTGGAATGGCGATGGCGGAGCCAGTGCCGCCAGGGCCGTTGGCAGTGGGGCGATGGATCTTGCCATCAGTACACCGGCACGCCTGGCGGTCAATGCCCTCGAAGGAACGGGTTTGCTCTTGGGAGAGCCGATCCCCGGCTTGAGAGCAATTGGGGTATTGCCGCAGAACGACCGCTTGGTGATAGCGGTACGGCAAGAGCTGGGTATCTGCACCTTTGAGGATTTGCGCAGAGTGAAACCCGCTCTGAAAGTTGCAATCTCTGCAGACGATGGTTCCAATCATATCGGCTTTTTGAGTCATCGGCTGATGGATGCGGCCGGTGCCGGTAAGCGCGAGGTGGAATCTTGGGGAGGACGCTACTACCAAGCCGCGAGGCCCGACTCCGTGCTCTCATGGTTGCACAACAAGGAGGTTGATGCAGTTGTTCAAGAGGCGATCATGACCCCTTGGTGGCACGAAATGCTTGAAGATCAGCCCTTGCATTATCTGCCGGTGGAGGAGTCGGTTCTTACCTATCTGGAAGAGAGTTATCACTGTCGTCGAGGCTTGTTGCCAAAGAACTATTTTAAGGATCTCGACCGTGAGTTGTCGACCCTGGACTTCTCCGACTTCATTTTGTTGGTGAGAGACGATATGCCGGATGATGTTGCTCATCTGTTGGCATGGTGCCTGACGGAAACACGCGGCACCATAGAGGCTCGCTTTCGGCATATCGCCCCCGAACGCAGCCCGCTCAGTTATCCGCTGGAACCCAAAAAGATGGCCAAAACCCCCATACCGCTGCATCCGGGGGCAAAGCGCCATTATGAGAATTATGGTTACCTCTAAAATCCGACGCGCTGTTCAATAAAGCGCATCCAGATCGACAGCTTTTGAGCGCGCAAGTGGAAGACGAGCATGGGTATTGATAATTCTCTCTTGTTGATCAGTGCACTTGCCGTATTGATTGCAGGCGTTAGCAAGTCCGGTTTTGGGGGCGGCCTGGTTATTCTGGCCGTACCCATTGTATCGCTGGTCGCAGAGCCGATTTTGGCGTTGGCAATCCTGTTACCGGTTCTGATCTTCATGGACTTTGTGAATGTCCATCGGTATTTTGGCAAGTGGGACAGGGAAATCGTCAAGAGAATATTCCCTGCAGCGCTACTTGGCACGATGATCGGCAGCCTCAGTCTGGTCAGCTTAAACCCAAATGTGCTGAAGTTGCTCATCGGCGCCTTAGCGATAGTCTTTACTATACATCACTACCTAAAACTGAAAGCACCCCATCAAGGTACCACGCCTGGGGATCACGTGTTCTCTTCCTATTTCTGGGGGGCTTTGGCGGCGTTTACCAGCTTTACTGCCCATGCAGGCGGTCCTCCCCTGAATATGTATCTATTGCCTCAGCGGTTGGAAAAGTTGGCATTTGTTGCGACCCTATCGGCGTTTATCGCACTGACCAATATCCTAAAGGCTTTATCCTACACCTATATGGGGCTATTTACCTATCAATCGCTGTTGATATCCGCGCTACTTATACCGGTTGCGGTTATCGGCACGCAGCTCGGTTTTTGGCTGCAGCAACGCCTCGATGAAGAGATATTCTATCGTTGTTGTTATGGCTTCCTACTGCTGGCGGGCTTCAAACTGCTTGCTTCTGGATTGAGCGTCATTTAGGTCTGCGGTTTCCGCAGGTACGCGATCGGGGGCTGTGACCACAGGGTGAATATAGGACCAAGTATGATGTTTTATAGAAGGGTGTTACTGAGATCGGCGGGGGCTAGATAGCCGTCTAAGACGGCTATCTTCTTATCTTGGGGGAAGATGTTCTACTCAGCCATGTTGGTAGTTACCTCACTGACTCAGCTCGATGGTGGCCACTTTTTCTTTGTGAGCGGTCTGGTGCTGTTGTTCAATAGAGATACAGCCCAGGTAAATGGACTCCTGCGCTGACACTTCACAACGGTGAACTTCGGAACTGTCAATACTGATTGCGATGATGACGGTGGTGTTCCCCATGGGCAGCCGATCGAGTTTAAACTCTCCAAACGCGTCCGTTGTTGCACTTGATACGACTGTGTGGTCGAGAAATGCGACAACGCTGGCGCCCACAACCGATTCCTCGTTGTCTCCGGTCTTCGAGACCACAGTCCCGGCGATAAATAGGGTGTCGAACAAGTGGTTATTTTTGTAGTGCACACGTGGTTTGGTATCGAGTTCGGGCCTTAAGGTCGCGAGATTTTCGGCGCTGATGAGGGTGTTCATCTCATTGTCCGTGATCTTTACCGTCTTGATCGCGCCGGTCGGACACACCTGATCCAGCCTTGTTTTCTTCCAGCCCCGATCCAACAGGTGTGCATCGAATATCCAAGCCTGAGGGATCTGCTGCTCTTCATTCCAATAAATGGCGTTGTAGGGGCACGCGTCAACCAGGTGTCTCTGCCCCCTGGCTTTGACAGGGTCGATCAGTACGATACCATCGTCGCGCTTGGTAACCGCGCCGTTTTCGCTGGCAGCCATGCAAGGTGCATTGTCGCAATGGTTACACATTACCGGGCGGAAGTTTGCCTCGACAACAGGTGCCTGTCCGCGCTCTATGCGCTCGATATCTACCCAGCGATGCCCCTTGTCGGGTTGCGCGGCGGAATATCCCGGATGATCGTTGCCGCAGTACTCGTCTTTCGTACTGATAAAACAATTGTTACAGTTGTGGCACTTAGCAACATCAATAATCATGTTCCACTTTTTCATGCGACTTCCTCCGAGTCTTCGTGATATCGTTCAACTTCAATCAGACAGGCGTTTGGTGCCATGGAGCTCGCGCGTTTCGATTGCGAACGATTGTTTGTCAGCAGATTCACACAACCCCCGCGATCGCAAGATTTACCAGGCTCGCCGACGGCTTCATACTCTGCCGAGGACTCATAGGAATGAACGACGCCAGGCTTCAGTCGCTGCGTGACAAAGGCCGCACCCAATACGGATCCGCGCTCGTTGAACAGCCTGACAATATCGTTGGTTTTGATGTTACGTTCGGCGGCGTCGCGGGCGTTGATGCGGATCACCCAATAGTAGTGCCCATTGATTTGTACGCGATGGTCCCTGATGTCGTTAATCGCACTTTCCTTTCCGTCACCCAGTGTGTGAAAGCTGTAACGTGAGTGTGCAGAGAGCAACTGCAACGGGAAGCGTTTCTTCAATTCCGTTGATCGCGTTCCTTCCCAGCTCGGTGTGTAGCGGTTAAGGGGGGGGCGCTCGGGGTCATTGACCTCTTTAAGACTGTTGGGTATAAACTCGATCTTCCCAGATTGCGTTTGCAGGCCATCCAGGAATTCTTCACCGTAATCACCCGGCAGGGGGTGGGGCTCCGGCACATCCTTCTTTCGACCCTCGTTAAACCATCGGTATGCGGTGGGGGCGCGTGCTTGAGGCTCATCGGGTGGTACAACAAAGTAGCCCTTTTTCAGAAATTCCTTCCAGGAGATCATGTCCGAAAGATCGGAGCCATCAAAGATCCGTTTTACCCAATCGAGCTCAGTGGAGCCTTCCGAGAAATAGGCCCCAAGATTGAGACGTTGAGACAGTTCAAAAAAGATTTGATAGTCAGATTTCGACTCGCCCAAGGGCTCGACGCAAGGGTGTTGCAGGGTAATTACCCGGTGATTCAACTGTGAGTAGAATTGATGCCCGTACCCGCCCGCGGAGGACCATTCGCCAATGTCCCAACGCTCGAAGTTAGTACAGGCGGGCAAAATAATGTCGGCAAACTGAGTTTCGCCCTCAAACCAAATAGACTGACTGACAACAAAGGGCAGCTTGTCAGAGCGGTACATTTTGATCCAGCGGTTGGAGTCTGGCATGGTTCCGATCTGAGCGCCGCCGTATTTGTAGAGTATCTGAATGTCCGCGTGTCCGGGAGCAGGGTATTTGAAGGGCAAGAATTGGCCATTCATGGAGGTTGGATCGGTAAAATAACCCTCAGCTTCGCCGTTTAGAATCGCATCCGGGAGCTTCAGGCGCGGGATCATTTGCTTGGAGGGATTCATCGACATTACGTGCGGTATGCGAGGGTAAGTATTCAAAGCTGCACCGGTGTTGGTCAAATCACCGGATATACCACCTTCAGCGTAGCCAGGGAACCAGAACGTATAGTCCACGGGCGCGCCCTGTTGCAAGTTGCCGAAATTAACGCCCGGTTTGCCGATGCCCTGCATCGCCATCATGATGACCATCATGCGCGCCCATTGTGAGCCGGTGGCGCTGCGGCATGCGCCGCCAAAGCCGTTGCCATAACCTCCCGCCGCCAGATAGGTTCGCTTGGTGCCCCATTCGCGCGCGAGGGCGCGTACATCGCGCGCCGGTACGCCGGTTTCGCTTTCTTGCCACTCGGGGGTTTTAGGGATGCCGTCGTCCTCACCGAGAATATGTGCCGCCCATTCGTTAAAACCGGTGGTACGTTTTTCGACAAAGGCTTTATCGTAGAGGCCTTCTGATATCCAGACATGACATATCGCTTGTGCCATCGCGGGGTCGGTGCCAGGCTTGGGTGCTATCCACTTGCCGCCAAGGAAGGCGGCGGTATGGTTTAAATGGGGATCGATGTGTACCATCTGGATGCCGAGTTCCTTGGCCCACATCCGCCGAATGGTGCCTTCGTAGGCGCCGTAGCAGCCGTTGGTGGCTTCGGGATCACTGGACCAGAACACCATTAATTCGGCATTTTTCAGGCAATCTTCAACCTGACCAAAGGGCTCGCCAATGCCGAGGCGCATGCTGTGACCCCAGTGGTGCTGGGCCCCCCAGTACCAACCCTCCCAGCTGTCCGGGTTGTGAACGACTTTTGTGTGTCCCACGCCGTTAAAAAATCGGATCAGGGCGCTGAGGTAGTAACCCACATTGCCCCAATTGTGGTGAGAACCATGGCTAACGGCGATCGCTCCGGGACCGAACTCGCGTTTGACGCGTTTGAATTCGCTAGCAACAATGTCGAGCGCTTCGTCCCAACTAATACGCTCGTATCCGGACTCGCCACGGTTTTGGGGGTTCCTCTCTCCGTTTGGATCAAAGTCCACTCGCTTCATTGGATAGAGATTGCGCTTCTCGCTATTGATCATAGACTTCCAGGACAGGGCGTAGGGAGCCGCCGAGGTCTGGCGCGGTGGCCTGAATGCTTGTCCGCGGGCCTCAATGGACCAAGATTTCGCGTCTTTTTCTGTGAACTCAATGGGCGTGATGCGCACTATCTTGTCGTCTTTGACGTAGACGTGAACTGGACCACCATTGGTGCAGTTCACGTAACGGGTCTCGCCGTTACCCATTGGTTCGCCATACTGCCAGCTTGCAGTTTCCATCATAGTCAGGGTTTGCAAAAACCAGCATACCAGTTCGTCGGGCCCAATGACGCCCATCTGAAAGTTCTTCGCCGCGTGGACCTGTAAGCCCTTGTCAATAGGAGGGGTTAGTACTTTCTCAGCGATGCGCTGGTTTTTGAAGAACATGGTGATGTCGGGCGAAGGGTGAATCCCTGGATTTGAAGTGATTTTCCCGTTCAGGATCACAATGTATCGGCCTTTGGAGTTGTCCTGCAGTTTTATTTGCACCGTCAGGTTCTTCTGCTGAAGACGCTCTTTGAATGAAGGATGCCGCCAAGCGGTGTACTTCAACGCTTGTACCATACCGAAAAGAAGTATCGAGAATTTCATCATTTCCCCTTAAGAGTTACTGTCTGGGAGTTTTGTGACGCATGCGGTTTTCGAAGCGAAAAGGTCAGAAGCAAAAGCTACAGCAATGACAGTATGCTGTCAAATAGGCTGGGTTGTTTGCATTTCAGAGGTTGCGTTCTCATGTAAACAACATATTGCCTGCTAGCGAGGCAAAGTTAGTCTCGATTGGAATAAGTAGATGGTGGCTTGTTCCCAAAGGTGTTTTATAGGACTTCGAGCATTTCACTTATTGACAGCATGCTGTCATTTGTGGGATTATAGATTGACAGTCAAAGCCATTCGGCAACCAGGCTTCAAAGTGCAATAAGCGCTGAGTTCAATGAAGGTCTAACGTAGATCTACAGCAAGGCGTAGATTCTTTCGGAAAAAAGAGCAGGAGATGATGATGGCGGTAAGCTTCCTAAAACATGTGGCCCTGGAAGTCCCACAAGATCGTATGAGTGAGGCTCAAAGCTTCTATACGGATTTTGGTTTGGAAATCTCCAGCAGCGATTCTGTTTTGTCATTTCGCTGCGTTGGCCGTGAGTATGAATGTCTGCATATCATTCCGGGTAATGCAAAACGCTTACACCATATTGCGATGGGTACAAGCGAAGAGGGGCTGAAAGAAATCTGTGAGAACATACAGCAGTGCGGCGGCACCATTATGTCGCCACTTGAGGGCTATTCCGATGACGGTGTTTGGCTGTCCGACCCTCACGGGGCGATATTCCATGTGGTGGTGGTGGCGAGAGAGGCAGAGCTGCCAGAGGAACCGGAGTTCAAGATCAACTCGCCGGGGAATTACAACCGGGTGAATGAGGGAGCATTGCCGCCGAAGTCCACCATCCCCGCTCTCAATCCTCGCCGCTTGGGGCATGTGATGATGTTCACTCCCGATCTGGATCAAACGATTGCGTTTCTGGAGCAGGGATTGGGTATGCGCCTGTCGGACCGCAGTCAATCGGCCGTTGCGTTTCTCCACTGTCAGGGTGGCAGCGATCACCATGTGATCGCGCTGGCACAGTCCGACGGGATTGGCTTTCATCATGCGAGTTTCCAAATGGGGACACCCGACGAAGTGGGGCTGGCCGGTGCCAGAATGCAGGAAAAGTGGGGCAGTGAAGGCTGGGGATTTGGTCGTCACGCCATCGGCTCCAACTTCTTCCACTATGTGCGCGATCCCTGGAACAGCTACCTGGAGTACTACTGCGATATCGATTATATCGCCGACAGCGATAACTGGACGGCCACAAACTGGCCACTTGAGGACTCTCTGCATACCTGGGGGCCCAATCCGCCTGCCGATTTCACCAAGAACTATGAAGCCAGTGAGGCTTAGGGTTCCCACGCAACAAAAATGCTGTTTTTGGCTAACCTGGCCGCAAAGACCAACGTCAATCAATTGGATGAGTTGTAATGAAACTAGTTAGATATACTCGCGATAACATAACTGCTATGGGTGTCGTTAAAGACGATGGCATTGTCGATCTCAAGGCGCTGATACCGGGCTTTGATGGTGGCATGATCGAGCTGCTACAAAGTGAAAGTACACTGGCAGCGATCAATGAGCGCTTGGCAGCAGCGGATATTACCCTGAGCCTGAAAGACGTTACGCTGGAAGCACCGCTCACCAATCCGCGTAAGTTTTTGGCGATTGGTATGAACTATCAGAAGCATGCCGAAGAGGCTAAAGCCAAGGGTATTACACCACCGGAGCACCAGTTGTGGTTTAACAAGCAGGTCTCGTGTATTACTGGTCCCTTCAATGATGTTGAGTTGCCAACAGTCTCTGAGCAACTGGATTATGAGGTCGAGCTGGCTTTTGTGATCGGTAAAAGATGCCGACATGTTAAAGTTGAAGATGCCGCCGATGTTATTGCGGCTTATACCGTTTGTAATGACGTCAGCGTCAGAGATTGGCAGCTGCGTGTGCAAACCTGGACCATGGGTAAATCCTTTGATACCCATGGACCTATTGGCCCGTGGTTGGTAACCAAAGATGAGATTTCAGACCCGCACACGCTAGACCTCAAGTGCTATGTCAACGGCGAATTGCGGCAGTCTTCAAATACCAGTGACCTTATTCACGATTGCTACCAGATGGTGGAGCATCTCTCTACCGTTATGACGCTGGAGCCTGGCGATATTATTGCCACTGGAACACCTTCCGGAGTTGGTGTCGCGATGCAACCTCCTCAATTTTTGAAAGTGGGCGACGTGGTTCGCTGCGAAGTCGAAAACATAGGTTACATCGAAAATACCATTGTGGCTGAGGGCTGATACAACAGTTCAGTTCGATAGTGGTAACAAAACCGGAGGTGGTATGACTAAGAAGATCAGGCGCTTCGAGATGGAGGAGCTACCGGAAGATCTTTCCCAATACCTGGCGCCCAGGGTAGAACGTTTGGGGTATCTGGGAGAATTTTTCAAATGTGGGGCTGCGAAACCACAGGCACTGCTGGCCTTCCAGCAATTTACTGAAGAATCAAAAAGAGGCCAGTCCAAGCGCCTCGTTGAAGTTGTTGCATTAACAGCTGCGATGGCGCTCGGTAACAACTATGAGCGCAACCAACACGAAAGACTCAGTATCCGTTTGGGCTTTGGGCGGGACTGGGTGACGGCAGTAGAAGCCTGCGATCCCCAGTCGTCAACGCTTCTGGGTGATGACGAGAAAGCCGTACAGGCTTATGTGCTTGCCGCTATCAAGGGGCACGGTCACGGCGTTAGTGCACAGCTCGACGCGTTGATCGATGTAGTCGGCGCCTATGACGCCGTGGGCATCATGATGGTGCTGGGGCGCTATATGACCCATGCATTGATGGTGAACAGCCTGGAGCTCGCTCCGCCGGTGCCCTCCATTTTTGAAGACGGTTTTACAGGTTGATTGTTCAGGAGTAAGTAATGGAGCCTATTTGGATCACCGAGGCCGAGGTGGTGGAGCTGATGCACCTGGGGCAGGCGATTGACGCGCTGGAGAGTGGCTTAAAGCTAGAGGCTGCTGGCCAGGCACAGAACATGGTCAAAACCCACGTGAAGTGGGAGGGCGGCCACACCTTGCACGCCATTGGCGCAACCTTTGAGGGCGCGGGCGTGTTTGGCACCAAAACCTGGGGTCACACCGCCGGTGGCGCAACACCGCTGCTGATTATTTGGGACTCAGCTACGGGTAATCTGCGGGCCATCATTGAGGCGTTTGCCCTCGGACAGATGCGCACCGGGGGCATTTCCGGAGTTGCAACCAAGTGGATGGCCGCACCGGATGCCAGTGACATGGCTCTGATCGGAACGGGTAAGCAGGCGATTACTCAGGTGGCCGCCGTTGCGGCTGTACGTGACCTCAAACGTATCCGTGTGTATAGCCCCAGGCCCGAAAGTCGTGAGCAATTCGCCGCCCATCTGCGTGGTCAGGGTTTTGACTTTGAAGTGATGACGACGGACTCCGTGTCATCGGCCACCGAGGGCGCGAGCATTGTGACGGCGGTTACCCGAGCGCAGCAGCCGTTTATTTGTGCCGATAACCTGGCCAAAGGGACTCACTTGAATGCAGTGGGTGCCATTACGCCGGAGCGTGAGGAGTTCACACAGGATGTCTTTGATCGCGCCGGCCTGATCGCCGGAGACAACCCTGCGGCTGTTGCCAAGCTCTCCCGTGAATTTATGACTTACTATGAAGCCCCGACACACGACTGGAACGCGGTTAAGCCGCTTTGTGATCTGGTAGCTGGTGGTGCAGGTCGCTCCGAGGATATCGATATCAGCCTGTTCAAGGCGATGGGTATGGGCATCTCAGACCTGTCTCTGGGACTGGTGGTTCTGAATGAGGCTTTGGCGCAGGGAAAAGGCTGTGCCATACCGCATCCCCAGCGTGTTCAGCCAAGGCTTCGCGCGGTGTAACTTAATGAGGAGAAACTTCGACTATGCATAATTTCAGACAATCCTTTGAAGAAGGACATGCGGGCTTTGTGTGCCAAACCGGAATACCGGTTAAGACGAACGAGCCTTGGGCTCCCGTGATTGTGACCAAGGAGCAAATTGATGATGAGATTTCCCGTCTGGCGTCGCTGCCGGCACCAGGGAACGGCCGTCGCTCTTCGCTGATTGTGCACCCGGCTGCCAGCTTGGCCACGCCGGGCCTCGCTCCCGGTATTCAGGTCACACTGAATGTTCTGAAGCCAGGCGAGCAAACAGTGCCTTTTCGCCACAATGCAACGGAAGTGAACTTTTGCATTCAAGGACGTGGTCATGTCAACATCGCCGGCAAGCGCACCGACTTTGGACGTTACGACGTCTGGAATATGCCCTCGTGGGTGCCCTACTGCCATGGCAACGATTCCGACGAGCTGATGGTGATGTTGACCTACACCAATGTACCTCTGCTGCAGCATATGCAAATTCACATGACTGAAGAGGGCGAAGCTATCACCGTTGCAGAGAAGGCCGCGGTTGAAGATGACGACTCAATCAATCCGCGTCGAATCAGCCCCTACGGCACCTTCCAATTGACAGACGAGGGCGCCATGTTGATGCCCTACGAGAAGCTGATCAACCCGCCTGTGGTGGAATCCAACCCCTTGCACTGGCCTTGGAAGAAGGTTGAGGCGGAGCTGAAAAAACTGGAAGCGCTTGGTCAGGACTACATAGGACGCCGTCTGTACCTACTTTACAATCCGATTACCGGTAGGACCAACGGTACTACGCCCAACTTCTTTGCCACAATGACGATTCGTCCGCCGAAAATTGTCGACCGTCCACACCGTCATGCTTCTGCGTCAATCAACTACTATTTCCATGGCTCAGGACGCAGTTCCGTTGCCGGCAACGTATACGAATGGAAAGCCGGGGACTTGATGTTGTCTGCGCCAGGTTGGGCCGTTCACAACCATGCCTCGTACGATGACTACGTATACGAATTGACGATTCAGGACCAACCGTTGACTATCGCGATGGAATCCCTGCTGTGGCAGGAGAATCTCAAAGAGCCCGCTGCACTGCTGGGGGCGCAGATGGGGTTTGATACCAATCGTGGATAAGTCCGCTTCTTCGTAACTCTCTGCGATGAGTTTGGCGAAAGAGGGTGATCCTCTTTCGTCTTTTTTGATTGATGCTAACTGGATTCCACACCAGAGAGCGCAACTTCAATGGATTATTTCCACTAGTCTGGTCAGCAAGAGTAGAAATATGTCGCCAAAATTCATCAATTCTGTTAACGACGAACAGCTGCCGTTCTAAGTGACGGTGATTTCTGATTCGCGCATTCACGGTGTAACGAGTACTGGCAGCGAACATGCCGGTCACGCGGTCGCCTCCGCTGCGGGACGTTACGTGTAGCTATAGCTTCTGGGGTTCACCAGAAATCCCGGTACGAGATGTGGCAGCTCTTACAGCTTCTGGCTGCGCTCCTAAGAGCATTCATAGCCTGTTTCTTGTGGTTACTTTGTATCGCGCTTTCCAGATCTCTTAGATTGCCGAGGTAGTCGCTCATGAGCTGCTCGAATCGGGGCCACTCGTCCCATATATCAGCGTCCGCTTTCGTTTTTCCTTGATAGGATACCGGTGTAAACGCGGCGATCAGGTGCTGACTCTCGTTGCTGATATTCCTAACAATAGCCAGGGCGTCCCCACTGGTAAGATTATCGCTTTTTTTGATCGAACGTTTTAGTAGTTTCAGCTGACTCTCGATGTGCCCGAACGTCTCTTGCCGGTAATTGATCGCGGAGGCGGCATCATCGAACTCCAGAGCGAAAGTTGCGCCGGATGACAGGGCAGAGATCAACAGTAAATGTTGGATTCCTTTTTTAAACACGAGTTTTCCTTTGTTCACGGGTGTAAATCCAACTTATCAATTAGACAGCATGCTGTCAAGATGGTAGTCTAACGTGGTCTTTCGGGTTTTCGCTGCTGCCGTCATGTGCAGCTGGACGGTACCAGGTACGATGGCTCGAAGATTTGGAGGTGACGGAAGTTGACAATCTAAATTCATGTGACTCGGTTTCCGAGTATGGACATTTTAGTTGCAGCTGGAAGTTGCTGAAGAGATGGATGACTTTGTTGTTCATCTCTCTGAATCACAGTATTGAAACAAATTCATAGAATTAGAGGATAAAGGTATGGCCTTACAAGAACCCGGAATCTCAGAGCTTGAATCCAGAGTTGTAGAGCTGTTAAAGGAAACCGAGCTGGCCAGCTTTGCCACCGTTTCTGAAGACAATAAACCACACGCTTCGTGCATGCATATCGTCAGCGATGGCACAACGGTCTACTTCCATACCTACATCTACACACGCAAGTATGAGCACTTGCTCCAAAACCCTGCGATCAGCTTCGAGCTACATCGCCTCATCTCGGGCTTTGAAGATCGCATGAACCTACGAGCGATTCAGATGTCGGGTAAGGCTACCAAAGTTGTTGACCAGGAGGAGCTTGATCGTGTTCTGGCGTTGAGCTATGAAAAGCACGATTGGCTCCGGGAGTTTGACATGTATGCTGTCTTTAAGCGCGAGACCAAGGAGATGCGCCAAGTATTTTTCCGTGTTGACCCGTTCGATGCACTCTACTCTGACAATACGGTCCGCTTTGGCTGGCGCAAGTCGCTTACCTTTGACGGCAATGGAAAGGTCGCTGAAGTGGAAGGCTATCGTGGCGACGTACGTGGTACATAACCTAAGCTGTGACCGCCATGTACACAGGCTCTTTTGAGTAGCAAGCTGAAGAGGAGTATATCGGATGGTGGCTTGTAACGTACTGAGATATTAGGTGTCGCAATAGGCTCCTGCGGAGGTCGGAAGTTGGGGGTCTAAATCTCCTTTCAGAGGTTATCATGTGAAATAGACTGATATTATGGGTTTTCTGGAGGGCTTTCTTGGCGGTGCTTCCCCGAAGAAAGCATACCGTTTGAAGTCCGGTCCTCCGGTACCTATGGCATGGCCCAGATAGACACCATCAACGTATACACCCACCCCAAGATCCCTGGTAATTTCCTCTAGCGTGAACAGGCTGGAGCCATTCACAACCTCAAAAGAAGACAGCGCCGAAGCCGTTAATAAAACAGCGCTGACTGCGGAAGTTAAGGGGTTAAATCTCAGCATCTTCTCTCTCCTAAAACCTAGGATTCTTTAAACTATAAGGTTCGGACTGGAACCATTAATCATTATTCCGACTCAATTGGCCTATTACGGTTTTTTGAGTACATTGATACGGTAAAGTCGTTTAAATAAGTCTCATCGTTAGATTGGACTATGAAAAGTTGGTCAAGCTGATATAACTTCTTACTTCTAATATCCATTTTTTAAACATATCCGTTGCGGGCACTCTTGCGCATCAAGAAAAGTCTTTATGACTCACAGGACGTCAGTACCACTTGCTTCACAGTCAATGAGGACGCTTAGATGATGCTCCCAATTATCGGTTCCACAGCTTACGTCGGAAAGGCGGTCGTAAAACAAGCCGTGGGGCAAGGACACCAGGTTAGCGCCCTTGCCATAACGCCGGAAGAATTGGGCGATCTGAAATGTAGTCAGTAAAGGGGATGAATAGTGAAAGTATTTATTATCGGCGCAACGGGTTATGTCGGGTCTCATGTCGTAAAAGAGTTGATTGCTCATGATCATGAAGTCATCGGATTTTGTCGAAATCAAGCAGGCTCCAAAAAGCTGGAAACTCATGGAGCCAGAGCATTCATTGGAGACATTAATAATCGTGAGGCATTAATGTCTGTAGCAATTGAAGCGGATGCAACCGTGTTTTCCCCACAAATTCCGAATCAAGAGCATGAACAGGAAATAGTTATGGATCTGCTTACAACCTATGCTCATACCGACAAGGCGTTTATTTTTACTTCCGGTACTGGAGTACTTGCTCAGCGCACGAATGGCCAGTGGAGCGAAGATACCTTCGCCGAAGACGATATTGTAATACCATCAAAAATAGTACGAACTCGTTATATTACTGAGCAGTTGACTCGTAATTCAGGCTATTATGACTGTCGCGCCATGGTGATTAGACCGCCCAACATTTGGGGAGAGGGTGTTAACGGCATGGCGAAATTGATTGCAGACTCCGTCGAAAAGACAGGTTATGCGTGTTACGTCGGTTCTGGCTTAAACCTCTACACGGACGTTCACGTTAAGGATCTTGCGATTCTCTATCGCCTTGCTCTGGAGAGGGGAACAGGAGGCTCACTCTATCATGCTGCTGCAGGAGAGACTAGCAATCGCTTTCTCGCTGAAGTGATTGCTGGCCGTATGGGGGTTAAGACACGCAGCATTACAATAGATGCAGCGTTTGACGTGTGGGGCAAGTTTTACACCTTAGTTGGAATGAGTGCCAGTAGTCGTTCACGCAGCCCCATTTCTCGCCGCGAATTGGGCTGGAAACCAAGATACGTCGACATGCCTAAATCCCTGCTGGAAGACGATTACGACTTTTTCGGGAATCATTAATCCTTGCGAGAAACGAATTTCCCGATTATGAAAAAATGAAACGCTGACTTTCACGACACTAGGGTAGACATTGAAAATTCCCCCAAGACGCTATCTGTATAAGACAAGAGACTCGAATAACCCTTCCGCGCCCACCCAAAGCCTACTCGATGATATGCTATCGCTGCTAGCGATACGCTGACCCGAAGGACATACGTCACCTCATCTCATCGTCGCTTACATTAGTCACGAAATCATAGACGTCGTCAGGTTATGATTGTGTCCGCCTCACAGATAAAGAGTACTGAGAGTACCAATATTTTAAGGAACTAGGATGCTCAGAACTCAGATTACAATTCCTGCGATCCAATTTTATTCACTCTCGGATAAATCTATTGCACTTCTGTGATAACGATTACAGAGATTATTTGAAATAATGTTCACGATCATTAATCGGAGGAAATACGTTATGTTAATGAGCGGAAAGGTAGTATTGGTAGCCGGCGTAGGACCGGGGATGGGTACCGAGTCAGCCCTTGCATTGGCCAGAAATGGCGCTGACCTGGTGCTGGCAGCTCGACGCAATGAGCTAATTGAGAGACTTGCGACAGAAATTGAACAGCTTGGCCGTCGAGTCGTTTACCTGCCGACCGATGTCTGCGATGCCGATTCCTGTCAACGATTGGTCACTATGGCTTGCGAGGCCTTTGGTGGTATAGATGTATTGGTATATAACGCTTTTTACCAAGGAGAGCAAAGTACAGTGATGATGGCGGACCTGGATGATTGGCGGAAAGTATTAGATGTCAACCTGCTGGGTGCAGTTACTTTGTGCCAGAAGGTAGTGCCGGCGATGCGCGGTAACAACAGCAGTATTATCATGGTCAACAGTCAACAAGCCTGGCAAGTAGAGCAGGGTTTCGCATCCTATTCAGCGTCCAAGGGAGCACTGGAAAATGTGACCCGTCACCTGGCATCGGAGCTGGGGCCACAAGGAATTCGGGTCAACGGTATCCATCCCGGCACCATTATGGGGGATGCACTTAAGAACTGGTTCACGAAAATAGCCGAACAACAGGGCTGCACCTACCAGGAAATTTACGACAAATTCGCCTCGCAATCTGCGATGAATTACATTCCCGATGCCCGAGAGATGGCGGGAACAGTGGTTTATCTCGCCTCCGAACTGGGGCTGCCGATTACGGGACAAAGTATCGGTATTAATGCCGGATCCTGGTTTCACTAAGTTATAGAGTCCCGTTTTTGTTTGTAGGTGAAATATTTCAATTATTAATTTGGTGGAAAAAATGAGTAAAAAGTTTAGAGTTATACAATTCGGTACCGGCTTTGTTGGACACTTTGCATTGCGTGCTATTATTGATCACCCGGACATGGAGCTAGTGGGCTGTTGGGTGCACAGTGATGACAAGGTAGGCGTGGATGCGGGGGATATTGCCGGCACCCAAAAAACAGGTATTCTGGCCACCAATGATATCGATGCCCTATTAGAACTGGATGCCGATTGCCTCTGTTCCGGCGCAGGAGGTGATGGCCGCGAAGAGTGGGTAGCGGAGGCCCACAGCCGCTTTCTGGAGCGGGGTATAAACATAGTCTCAAGTTCGATCGTCAGCATGATAGACCCAGATGTGCATCCCAACCAGGCACTACATGACAAACTTACCAGAGCTGCACTTAAAGGCAATGCCTCCTATTTCACGTCTGGTATTGAACCTGGTTTTATGAGTGACACCCTGCCGCTGACAATTACGGGTATTAGCCAGTATTGGCATAAGATCAGAGTACAAGAGATTCTCGATTATTCCACTTATATACCCAATGAGGCAGAGAAAATCATGGGAGACATCCTGGGTTTTGGTCGCCCGATGGATTACCAACCCATTCTGTTTAAGCCTGGCCAGCTGAGTTACGTCTGGTCTGGGCCGGTGACACTTATAGCCAGGGGGCTGGGCGTGGAGCTGGATGAAGTACGTGAAGTAGTTGAGTACTACCCAGCCAAGGAGCAGTTTGAGGTAGAGGGCCTCGGTGTAATTGAACCAGGTACCCGTGAAGCCTACCGCTTTGAACTTCAGGGTATTGTCAACGGCGAGGCCGTAATTGTATTGGAACACGTGACACGATTACGACCCGAATCGGCTCCGGAATGGGAGCAAGGAAAGTTTGGTGAGGGTTATTACGTCTACGTCGATGGCGACCCCAATATGACCTGTCACATGACATGCGTCGGGCCCGATGGCGACCACCACAGCGGCGGCATCCTGGCAACGGGAACCCGGCTTGTCAACGCGATCCCTGCCGTCTGTGCAGCAAAACCGGGGTTGATTTCCGCTCTGGACCTGCCTCTTATTGCAGGGCACAAGCTGCGTCGATAAAGGATAACGCGGGTCGAATCCGAGCCCCTATCGAAAACAGCCGGTGCACATCGGACGTGCCTTATGAGTTGGAGCAGGCAACTCGTAAGGCACGATGTACTTAACCAGTCTTCGCTATAGTTATATCAAGGCATACTGGAGCTTAAATACCTTCGGCGGCTGTGATGCCGCATGAATACGCTAATGCAAAGCGAGCTGCGGTTTGTAACCAATGAATTCTGTGAGAACTGGAATATCTATTGTGTTGTAGTCCGTTTAACAAACCTGTTCGCCTTCATGCATTACAAGCTTCCGCTTACGATACTCGCTGGGGGATACCCCAAAACGAGTTTTAAAGGTGCGACTGAAATGGCTAAGACTGCTAAAACCATGTTGTACGGCAATTTCCGTAAGCTGAGTATGGTCGTGCACCGGATCAAGGAAGGCGAGCCGACACCGTTCCAGGCGCTGTTGCAGGATTCGCTGACCCACTGTCTGACCGCATTGCTCCAATAAGTGGTGCAAGTAGCGCCTTGATATACCAAGAGCTTCAGCGATCTGATTTGCGTTGAGTCCTTGTTCATGAAGGTGATCATCCATATAATTGTAAATACGCGTCAATTGCAGTTGGGACGGTACACGCACTTTCCCGGGAGCCGGGTCACCCGATGATAATCGTAAAACCTGCGCCACCAGCTTTATCACCTGTGATTGCTGCCGTCGCCTCTCTTCTTGAGTCAGGAATTCCCGCTCCTCCCATAGATCCATAATAAAACGCCAGGCGATTGTAGCGAGGCCACGCGAGACTATTTTTGGCTTAAGGATGGCAGTTTCGAGATTAGGTAGATGCGGAAGCAACAATCTTCCCGGCAAAGTGATAATCAGACTATGTACATTTTCTGACAGCAGAGCTGTGTAGGGATTAACAGCATCGACCAAAGTCAGGATTTTCCCCCGTCTTCGAAACGTCTTGTGCTGCTGACTGTGGCGAATGGTGCCTCCCAACAGTAAAAATAGAAAATAATTGGAGGCGTGTTGCTCATCGGCTTGTATATTCTGGCGTACGACGACAGATTGTACGGTGTACAGTTCGGTAAACGATAATTCACCAAACTGATTTTCTCGTATTCCGGCGCGACACTCCTGACTCCCTTCCAGCTTTAGATCGATGCCTCCCAAGTGCTCGCTGACAAGCTGCTGCCATTCGTTGAGCTTATAGTTCTTTAAAATCTCAGTAATCGACATACACCGCCTCTCCTGACTGCTAATTATGAATGAATTAATAACACCCATCTCTGCAATTTTTCCGGACAATAACCTTGGCATTCGGCATCAGCGTGGTTGTAGCGCCTTCAAGCTATCCGCCAATGGACGACGTATTCATAATACGCCCCGCATTCCACTGTTTCAGAATCTTCCTCACTGTTAGTCAAATTCATATTATCGGGAGTTGCCAAAGCATCAGAAACGTTAATTTTGACTAGAAATCGACAGCCCCAGACCAGTTGGGACTGCCGCAAAGAAACAACAAAACTACTTCATCCGAAGGATGTCAATCTCGACACATCACTATATAGTCAGAGAGCATAACTTATTTCTGTTTGTTGGCTCTCTCTTGCCAACAGTATCAAGAAACGCACATTAAATAGCAGGCATAGACCAGGTCCCACTATTCACATATTTCGACCAAAGAAACCTTATGGCTACTATTTAAGTTCACATTGGGATGTCAACAAAGAAACGTCTGGAGTATAAACGATGAAAAAGTTACAGAATAAAACGGCGATTATTACTGGTGCAGGAGGAGGACTTGGACAGGCTATCGCGAGGTTATTCTCGGATCATGGCGCCAATCTGATTTTGGCGGACATCGACAACAAGGCTGTAAATTCGCTGGCTGGCTCACTACCTAACGCCATTGGTGTCATGCTCGATGTCGCCGATGAGGAAAATTGGGGAAAAGTTGTTGAACAAGGCTTGGCTGAATTTGGCGGCATTGACATTTTGATCAACAATGCGGGCATTATGCGTGCCAGCCCACTACTGGAGACCAGCCTCGAGCTATACAAGGTTGTTGTGAATACCAATCAAACCGGCTGCTTCCTGGGAATGAAGACCGCTGGTTTAGTGATGAATTCTGGTGGCGCTATCGTCAACCTATCCTCAACAGCGGGTATTCAGGGGCTACCTGGCCTTTCCGCCTACAGTGCCAGTAAATTCGCTGTACGCGGATTGACTAAAGTGGCAGCACTTGAGCTGGCAAGCAAGGGGATTCGTGTCAACTCTCTGCATCCTGGAGCAATCAATACTGGCATGCTAAACGATATCAAAGAAGAACAGCCCTCCTTAGAAAATAAAAATGAACCGGAAGCTCCTCCAATGGTAGCCTTAAAACGCATCGCGCAGCCGGAGGAAATTGCCAAGACAGTTTTGTTTTTGGCGTGTGATGATTCTTCTTATTCCACCGGGGCTGAATTTGTAGCAGACGGCGGTATTCTTGCTGGCCCCTCCTTCTAGTTAGTGCCCATCCACAAATGGGCACTAACTAAGCCTGCCTGCTTCTTCTACCGTCTTTAGAAACCCGGGATACTCTCCGCCACCGTGGACCTCAAGTGCCGCGCCGTTAATGTAGGATGAGTCTTCCCCCGCGAGAAACAGGCAAGCGTCGGCAATATCTGTGGGTACGGCCATTCGTCCTAGGGGTAAACTGCTTTCAATCAGTTCAATACCTGCTACTCCGCCATAGTGGTCTTCTGCCGCTTCCGTGCGAATAAGACCGGCAATGATAGCATTGACGCGAATTCGATCCCGCCCCCACTCTTGAGCCAGAGATCGTGTGACATTTACTAGTCCAGCCTTGGCGGCCCCATAAGCCGCCGTACCGGGAGACGGGCGCTCAGCAGAAATGCTGCCAATATTGATAATGGAGCCGGACTTTGCTGTTCCGCGCATCGCGTGATAGGCCTGCTGCGCGAGGATCAACGGCGCGATCAGATTGAGTCTGATAATGGAATCAGTGATTTTGTAAGATGCGTTGGCGGCCTCCAGAGGAGGGCTGCCACCGGCGTTGTTTATCAGGACGTCGAGACGCCCGCTGCTTGCGATAACCCTGTCGATCAATGATTGGGTTTCCTGCGGGTCACGAATATCTGCCCGAACAAAGGTTGCCACTTTGCCGACGGCGCTTGGCAGAGTGTCAGGTTCACTGCGTCCACAGATAAATACGCTCGCTCCAGCGGCCAGAAAGGCTTCGCTGATGCCGAGTCCCAGTCCTTTGCCACCACCGGTAACAACGACACTTTTGCCATCAAATTTTTGCATATTCCCATGTTCCCCTGCTGGTTAGACGAAGAGATACTACGCAAAAATTGATGCTCCAAACAACCCTCATTTCATGCTTTTTCCCGATCTTGAAAACCTAGTTAGTTGTGAGTATGAATCACAGCCGAAACATGTTGTACTCTTCCACTCAGTAATATTTTGCTTGGATACAGATGGCGAATGAGCCGATTGTGTCGACTGTTTATATAACCGATTGGCGTTAAGGATTTGGTTTTAATTGCCTTGGTGGTGCCAACCCAGTATTTGCGGCTTTGTCTACTGATTGACCGGCAAGCAACGGCAAGTACCGTGCAGGAAACTGATTTTCTAATGGATGCAGAGGGTTTTATAGTTAGTTTTGAGGTATACCACTAAAACCCAGGGCGATATCTTGGAATTCCAACGGTGAAGCACAAGATCCGATCGGTACCGAATAATGAGCATTAACCGAAAACAACAGAATTACTATTGAGGAGAGATTAAATGCCAAAATACGCCCCCTTGGCATCGACCATTGCTGCGATTATCGCGACCAGTGCCCCCTATTCACTGGCCGGAACTGAGGCCAACATTTTCGCACTTGAAGAAATTGTTGTTGTTGCACAAAAGCGGGAAGAGTCCTTGCAGGATGCGCCCTTGTCTGTGTCGGCCCTGGGTGCTGAGCAGCTGGAAACACTCGGAATTTCCGACTTGTCGGACCTAACCTCGGGAGCCATTCCCAGTCTCAAGGTTCAGCCCTTCTTCAATGGAAATAGTACCCTGGTGCTGGCCATGCGCGGAATCGGCACCTCCGACGCCGAGCAGATCACCAAAGATCTCGGTGTCGGGGTGTATGTTGACGGGGTGTATCTCGGGCGCTCAACAGGGCTGTCACTGGGCCTGGCGGACCTGGCACAAATAGAGGTTCTCAAGGGGCCACAGGGGTCTCTCTATGGCCGAAACTCCCTGGGCGGCGCCGTCAACATGATCTCGCAAAAACCCAGCGGTGAGCTTAACTTCAAGCAGCAGCTGAATTTTGGCAATTACGACCATTTCAAGAGCGTGACCCACATTGACTTGCCTGAAGCCATGGGCGTAAGCACCAAGCTCTCCTATGTTACTTCGCGCCGGGATGGGCTGGTGGAAAACAGCTACCCCGGGGCACAGGACTTCTCTGAGAATGATTCCGAAGGCTGGCGTCTGGCGCTGAATTGGAGTTTGTCAGACGAGCTGGAAGTTGACTATAGCTACGAAAAATCGAAGCTGACAACGACCTCGAACTATTTTACCTTTACCCACATTCTGGAATTGGCTCCCGGTTTCCAGTTGTTTGACAACTCGTTGTTGGACGACGGTCGTCAGGATCAGGCACGCTTTCCTCTGCCACTGGAGGCATCAACGGTTGAAACCTCGGGCCATAGCCTGGTTGCCACTTGGGATGCCAGCTCAAATGTGACGTTGAAATCCATAACCGCCTACCGCGATATGGAAGAAGATCTCTATGCCCAGTTTGGCGGAGTATTGGCGACCGGGTTCAATACCCAGAGTCAAACCAATCAGGATCAAATCAGTCAGGAGTTTCAAATTATCGGCAGCGCCGAGCGGTTGGAATACATTGCGGGACTCTATTGGTATAAGGAGACTGCGGACTATACTGCCGTGCAGTATGGCACTCTGGCTTTCTCGCCCACACTTCCGGACGGTACTCCGTTCTTTGGGGTGCCTGTGTTCTCTGCCCCGGAACTGTTTGTCACCAATGCAGGCAATCGGGCTGATGTTGAAACAAAATCCTGGGCGGCTTTTGGGCAGGTTTCCTGGACGCCTCCGATCCTCAATGATCAGTTGGAACTGATTCTGGGGTTGCGCTATACCGATGACAGTAAATCCGCCCTGCGGTCACAATTCCTCGGTCAACCTACCGATCAAACCTTCGACTTTGAAACCACGCGTGTCGATCCCACGGCCACTATTAGCTACCACTTTGAATCCGATGTTACCGTTTATATGCGTTACGCTACCGGCTATCGTTCCGGTGGCGCCAATAGTCGTTCTGAGGACTTTGCCGTCTATGATGAAGAGGAGGTGGTCAGCTGGGAGCTTGGGGCCAAGGCGGAATTCATGAATGGTCGGGTGAGGGTTAACGCAGCCTACTGGGACACGACTTATAGCGACAAGCAAGTCGATTTTCCCAACCCGGCAAACCCGGCAGCCACGGCAACGATCAACGCCAGTAATGGTAACGTAGAGTTGTCCGGGCTCGAGCTCGATATCAGTGCCATGCTGACGGAGAATCTGCGTATGGACCTGACCTACGAATACATGGGAGGCTCCATTAAGGAGCAGTTAAATCCCTTTACCAACGGTTTTGACAAGTTCGAGATTCAGAGTCTGCCCAGGCACAATGGCACGCTTTCGCTGGATTACAGCTTCAAACCGTTTTCGTTTGGACGGCTATCCGCCAACCTGAATTACATCAGTTCCGCAGCCTACTTCCAGAATCCTGCCAATTTCGTTCATCACAACTCCAAAGATCTCATCAATGCCCGGTTGACGCTATCTGATGTGAGTTTGGGAGCCAATCGGGGAGATCTGAAAGTCGCTCTGTGGGGTAAGAATCTCACCGACAAGGAATACCTGGCGACTGGTCTTCAGACTGGATTCTCCGGTGCGGCGGTCTGGGGCGATCCTAGAACTTATGGAGTGGACATTGCCTACGAGTTCTGATTTTTAAGGGCTTCTGCAAAGTTTACGGATTGTTTTGGCCCAGACTTGGATGGTGCTCTCGTTTTTATTACACAGGCGCTCACTGCCAATGTATAAAACGACCGCGTAGACTCGGCGGCGATAGCCGCCGGGGTCAGGCCCGAGCTTAAACGAGGCTCTGACCCCATTTCATAGTGTGACTTTCCTGCATCATCGTTCAGAGCAGATTTACTACTCGTCTGAGTGTAGGCCTGCCGCTCTCCATTGCGCGAATGCGCGCCTGAATCATTGAGGCAACTGTACGGCGTTTTATCTTTCATTACTCAGTTTTAACGACGAATCGCGTCGGACTTGTAATTACTATCGCTGTTCAATAGCGATAACCGGCAGTTTGTTGCAACAAGTAAATAACGAGGTAGTCAATGGATATTCTTGGTGAACGTGTAGCGATCGTAACCGGTGGCGGCAGGGGGATTGGGCGCGGTCACTGCCTGCACCTTGCGAAGGCGGGGGCGGCTGTGTTGGTCAACGATATCGACCCTGACTCTGCCAACGCCGTGGTAGACGAAATCGTCACTGCCGGGGGGAAGGCCAGGGCCAGTACGGCGAGTATCGCCAGTAGAGAAGGTGCACGGTCACTGATTACAGATTGCGTTGAGTACTTCGGCAGGGTTGATATCGTCGTCAATAACGCGGGCAATCTGTGCGACCGAACCTTTCTGAAAATGACCGACGAAGAATTCGACAGTGTATGGCTGGTGCACGTTAAGGGCACCTTCTGGGTAAGCCAGGAAGCAGCCCTGCGTATGCGGGCCCAGGGCGGCGGTGGCGCCATCATCAATACCACGTCCGGCGCACACTTCGGCAACTTTGGTCAGACTAACTACGCCGCGGCCAAGGGCGCCATCGCCTCCATGACCTATACCTGGGCGGCCGAGCTGGCCAGGTTCGGCGTTCGTGTCAACGCCATCGGGCCCATGGCGGCAACTCACATGTCCGCCACTTACAAAGACGAAACCGGTAAGGCGGGTGCAGCTATGGCTATGGCCCCTGAACTCAATGGACCCATGGTGGTGTATCTGGCCAGCGACAAGGCGTGCAATGTCAGCGGCCAAATCTTTGGCGTAGGGGGAGAACGAATCGCCCATATGGTTCAACCTCACTATGGCAAGACGTTGATTCGACCGGGCGGCTGGACGCTGGAAAGTATCGATCAACATTTTCAACAACAACTGCCCGCCGAGTTTGGCCCCTTCGGGATGCTGGGTAAACCTTACCCCTTCCATGGCGGTGTATTCGCCAATAACGAAGATTGACCGGGAACAAAACACCCATGAAGTTTGAATCGCTTGAATATCGTGTAGAAGACAAGGTGGCCTGGATCACTCTGGATCGTCCCAGTCAATACAACGCCGTGAACTCGATCATGAGTCGCGAGCTGCCACTGGTCTGGCAATATTTCGAACAGGATAACGACGCGGTAGTGGCGGTAATTACCGGAGTGGGCGATAACGCTTTTTGCGTCGGTGCGGACCTCCATGACTTGCCGGAAACCGACGGCGAGGGCATGACGGGAACACTGGCGTCGATTAGCTGGACATCACTGCAAAACCGGGTCTGGAAGCCGGTGATCTGTGCGGTCAATGGCATTACCGTCGGTGGCGGTCTGCACTTTGTGGCCGACAGCGACATTGTGATCGCTGCCGATCACGCTGTTTTCTCCGATACCCACGTCAAGGTTGGCCTGGTCGCCGGATTGGAGCCGGTTTCACTTTGTCGCCGGATGCCTATGGAGGCGGTCATGCGTCTGGCGCTCAGTGGTGGCAAAGAACGCTTGAGCGCCTCACAGGCCAAGGAGCTGGGATTGGTTGGTGAGGTGGTTCCCGCCGATCAGTTGCTGCAGCGCGCCAGGGAAACCGCTGACAACATCAAACATCATTCTCCTGCGGCCCTGGCCAGGACCAAAAAGGCCATCTGGCAGGCTCAGGATATGGGCCTGCATCAGGGCTTGGAGAACGCCTGGAACCTGATTATGGAGCAGGGCCAACACCCGGATGTTGACGAAGGCATCAAGGCGTTTGGCGAAAAACGAGCTGCCTGTTGGCAGCCCTACCGTTAAGTGGCTGATGCGAGCAATGATGGACTACACATCGATTGAGTACAGCATTGAAGAGCGAGTGGCTTTCATTCACCTGAATCGCCCGGACAGTCTCAATGCCTATACCCCGGATATGGGCGAGGAGTTGGTGCATGCGTTTCGACGTGCCGCGGTGGATGACTCGATACAAGTTGTCGTCCTTACCGGCAGGGGCCGGGCATTCTGCGCCGGTGCCGACAGAGCCTTCCTGCAAGGCGAACGAGGCGAGTATGGCAAGCGCCTGGGAGAGGAAGAATTCGTGAGGGATTTTTCCATGGAGTTGGCGAATCACCCCAAACTCACCATCGCCGCCATCAATGGCAGCGCGGCGGGTATTGGTGTGACTGCAAGCTTGGCACTGGACCTTCGGGTGGTTCGCAGCGGCAGTCGACTGGTGCTGAATTTTGCTGAGCTTGGTCTTATCCCCGGCATGGGCGCCACATATTTTTTGCCTCGTCTTATTGGCCTCTCGAAAGCAAAAGATCTGCTGATTTGTCAGCGGAAAATTGATGCGGATCGGGCCTGTGACATCGGCCTGGTGGATTACGTGACGGACGATGTGGTCGGCAAGGCGGTAGAACTCGCACAGGCGGCGACACAGTGCAAGCCAGGCACGTTGACGGCAATCAAAACCGCACTACTCAATAACGGGGCTTGCGGTTTGGAAACTGCAGTAGAGCGTGAGTGGTCGCTCGCCAGAGCGTTAAGAGGAGACTTTCTTTGAAGTTGTCATACAGTGATATCTACCCCGGGCTGACATTAACCTCCGAAGGCTACCCGGTTAAACAGGAAGAAGTCATCGCATTCGCCAGTCAGTGGGACCCGCAGCCCTTTCATATTGACCCTGTAGCCGCCAGGTCTTCCCTGTTCGGCAAGCTGGCGGCCTGCGGTATGCATACCCAGTGCATTCGGGGAATATTGCAACATCGAATGCCACAACAATTGGACATCAATGCGGGCCTGGGGGCGGAAAGTGTGACATTGCCCAAACCCGTTTATCCAGGGGATGTGCTGACGCTCACCGTCAGGGTAGTCGATATGCGGGCGTCGGCGTCACAACCGCAACGGGGAATCGTCAGGGTGGAGCAGATTATGCGCAACCAGAACCGGGAGGTGGTTCTGCAGCAGGTAGCTGTGGTGATGATGCCGATACCCACACCCAGTGAACTGGAGGAGATTGATCATGCCTGATGCGAAAACAGCACGGTTCGACGACCTGGGCGCACTGGAATCCATGATCAGCGATGAGTTTGGTCAATGGGGGAAGCCATTGACCGTGTCGCAAACCATGATTGACCAGTTTGCGGAGTTGAGCGGTGATCGACAATGGATACATGTGGACGTGGAAAGGGCGAAGAAGGAAAGCCCGTTCCGGGCAACCATAGCACACGGACTGTTGATACTGGCACTGATACCGTCCATCAACCCTCAGCGTAACCAGTTTCATTTTACGGGTTATAAATCGGCCGTGGTTTATGGAACCGGAGAGACACGCTTTCTCTCTCCGGTCGTGGCCGGTAGTCGAATTCACGCACGTTGCCGCCTGTGCAAGGTTCAGCAGCATCGAAGCGGAGTATTAACGACCTTCCAAATAGCGGTGCATATATTGGAGAGTGAAAAACCGTCGTTGATCTGTGAAATGAAATTGCTCTACCGCTAACAATTGATTCGCCAGCGACCAGCGCTGCGAAATAACACCATCCTCTTGCAAGAATTCCAAACGTCTGGAGTCAGATTATGAAAGTTCTCAGTCTTGGTTACCTCGGCATCGGTGCGCCGGATCCGCAACAATGGTTAACGTACGGCATGGAAATTCTCGGGTTGATGCCGGCCCGAGCGCTGCCCGGTGAGGATTGGGGCGTGCCGATGGTGGGGTCCGGGCCCGCCAGTAGCGGCAGCGGCGTCGGCGAAGATGGCAGTGTGTACCTGAAAATGGATGAACAGCAGTGGCGCATTGCGGTGCACCCCAGTCAGGACAACGCGGGTTTGATGTATATGGGGCTGGAGTTGGCAGCCGAGCAAGAACTGCGCGAAGCGGTGCTGGAACTTCAGGGGCAAGATATCAAAGCGGAAATGGGCAGCGCCGAACAGGCGCGCCAGCGCTCCGTCAGCGGTATTGCCTATACCCAGGATCCGGCGGGTAACAAAATCGAACTCTATTATGGGCCGACCAAGGACTTTAATTTTGAGTCGTCCCGGCAGATGAAATTCCTGACCGGCGACAAGGGACTGGGGCATATGAATCTGTTCGTCGCCGATCTCGACGCCTGCAGAAGTTTCTATTCAGATTTGCTCGGTTTCAAACTGTCTGACTATATGGAGTTCGCGCCGGGCATGAGCGTCGAGTTCTACCACTGCAATGGACGCCATCACACGCTTGGTCTGTCCAAGGTCGGCGATTTGAATGCTCTGCATCACCTGATGCTGGAAACTACAGACATCGATATGGTCGGCCGCTGTCTGGACCGTGTGCAGAAGGCGGGTATCAAGGTCACCTCCACACTCGGCAGACACGTCAATGACAATATTCTGTCTTTCTACATGAGCAGCCCGTTCGGGTTTGAAGTCGAGATTGGCTATGACGGAGTTGTTGTCGATGAAAACTGGCGTCCGAGACAGTTCGTCGAAGGCGATGTCTGGGGGCATCATGGGTTGGATCCCATTGCCATCAAAGAAACCGCAGAAAAAATAAAGGTTTAACGCAATGGCGATACAACTTACCCAACCACAACTTGACGTTGGACTGGTGACCGTCAACGAGTCTCAGGCCATGTTGTTTTATCGAGACACCCTGGGCCTGCCCCAGGAAAGTGACCTGTCCTTTCCCGGAGTGGGCGTGATCAAAAGGTTCAAGGTCGGCAACAGCTTGCTGAGGCTGGTCATTGCTGAAGAAGAACCGGCTTTCAAGGGATCTACCGAAGGTTTTCTGAGTCAGACCGGTATTCGTTACCTGACGCTGGTTATCGCCAATCTCGATGAAATCGTCGCCGCCGTGAAGTCCGCCGGATTCAAGGTGTCGGTGGATATCATGACCTTGCGCCCTGGAACACGGGTCGCACAGGTTGAGGATGCTGACGGTAACGCCGTTGAGCTGATACAGATTGACTGAGTGAAAAGAGTAGGAGGGCATCGGGTGAAACAGGTATCGCTGGACGACAAATATACCCTGCAATCAGGACGGGTTTACCTGTCCGGGTCCCAGGCGTTGGCACGGGTGCCGTTGATGCAACGCCAGCGGGATCTGGCCGCGGGTCTGAATACCGCCGGTTTTATTTCCGGCTACCGGGGTTCTCCCCTTGGGGTTTACGATCTGGCGTTGTGGCAGGCGGAAAAACACCTGAAAGATCATCAGATCCACTTCCAGCCCGGTGTGAATGAAGATCTCGCCGCTACTGCCGTCTGGGGTTCACAGCAAGTCGGGACCATGGGTGAGGCCAAGGTCGACGGCGTCTTCTCCATCTGGTACGGCAAGGGACCGGGCGTGGACCGCTCAGGGGATGCCATCAAGCATGGTAACTACGCCGGCACCAGCGAGTACGGTGGCGTTCTGGCCGTCTGTGGCGACGACCATGGCGCCCGCTCTTCGTCTACGGCTCACCAGAGCGACCACGCCCTGATTCATTTTGGTGTGCCGATTCTGCACCCGGCATCTGTGCAGGAGGTTGTCGACTTTGGCCTCCTTGGATTTGCATTGTCGCGCTACAGCGGTTGCTGGGTGGGCTTTAAGTGTGTCACCGACACCATCGAGGGGTCCGCATCCATCAGCGTGGATCCCGATCGCGTAACCATAAAACAGCCCGATGACTTTGACCTTCCCGAGGGCGGTTTGAACCTTCGCCTGGGTGTTTATCCCCTGGTGGCGGAATCCCATCTCTATCAACAAAGGCTCAAGGCAGCACAGGCTTTTGCCCGTGCCAATGGCCTCGATCGGGTGGCTGTGGGGAATGATCACTCGCCCCGCAAACTGGGCATCGTCACCACCGGAAAATCTTATCTCGATGTCATGGAAGCGCTGTCGCGGCTCGGTATCGACGAGTGCCGAGCGGAGCAGTTGGGGCTTTCGGTATACAAGGTGGGCATGGTTTGGCCCATCGAACCGCAACAGCTGACCGACTTCGCACGACGCTGCGATGAGCTCTTGGTGGTCGAGGAAAAGCGACCGGTGATCGAGGAGCAGATCGCCGCCATACTCTACAATCTTGCCGATAGCGAACGGCCGCGACTGCTGGGCAAGAGCGATGAAAACGGCGCTCCCCTGATCCCTTCTGTTGGGGAGCTGAATCCCGATATGGTCCTGGAAGCGATTGCCGCACGGCTGCAGTCGAGCGGCGAGGACCAGGAACTCGCTAAGAAACTGCAGCAGCTGACCCCATCAAAGTCGCTGGCTGTCGGCTATGGAGGCTCCGCCGGCGCGCTGATGCGCATGCCCAGTTTCTGCGCCGGCTGTCCGCACAATACCTCCACCCGGGTGCCCGAGGGCTCGCGGGCGCTTGGAGGTATTGGTTGCCACGGCATGGCGGTGTGGCTGCCCGAACGCAGGACGGAAACCCTGTATCAAATGGGTGGCGAAGGTGCACCCTGGATCGGCCAGGCGCCGTTTGTCAAAGACAAGCACATTTTCCAAAACCTCGGTGATGGCACTTACTTTCATTCCGGCTTGTTGGCGATCCGCGCCACCGTGGCCGCCAAGGTCAATATCACTTACAAGATTTTACTCAACGGCGCCATCTCCATGACCGGTGGGCAGCCCATCGAGGGTGAACAGTTCGAAGGCGAGGTCACTGCCCCCCACGTTGCCCATCAGGTCTATTCCGAAGGAGTTAACCGCATAGCGTTGGTCAGCGAAGACCTGGCGCGACACAACCCTGGCGACTACCCCGATATCGTCAGTTTTCACCATCGCGACGATCTTGATGCGGTGCAGAAGGAGCTGCGGGAATTCGATGGTGTGTCACTGATCATCTACGAACAGGCCTGTGCGACGGAGCGACGTCGTTTACGCAAGCGGGGCAAGTACCCGGACACCAATGAACGGCTGTTTATCAATCAGGACGTATGCGAGGGTTGCGGAGATTGCGGTGTGCAGTCGAACTGCATCGCCCTGGAGCCGGCGGAAACTGAATTCGGTCGTAAGCGAAAGATCAACCAGTCCTCCTGTAATAAGGATTTCTCTTGCGTAAAGGGTATGTGCCCGAGCTTTGTCACTGTGACCGGTGGGCAGCTTAAAAAGATCAGCCCGGCAACGATCAATCACGGCGCTCAACTTGATCAGGGGTTGCTGGAAAACCTGCCGCAGCCGCAGATGCAGGATTGGGGCGAATCGTTCAGTCTGATGATTGCCGGCATTGGGGGGCAAGGTGTTGTCACCATGGGGGCTTTGATCGGCATGGCGGCGCATCTCGAAGACAAGGATTGCAGTGTATTGGACCTGACCGGCCTGGCGCAACGCAACGGGCCCGTCACCAGTCATGTGCGTATTACGTTGACAGGCAATGGCGACAAGGCGGCGCGTATTCCACAGCACTCGGCCGACCTCGTCCTGGGCGGCGATCTGGTGGTAACCGCAGGCGCCGAGGGACTGTCGAAGATGGGGGACGGTCGCACTGCGGTGGTGTATAACAGCTATGTCGTTCCTACCAGCGAGTTTGCCCGTAATGCTGACCTGGATTTTACCACCCAGGCAATGGAAGACTCGATTCGCAAGGCGGCCGATGCCGGGAATGTTTACGGTGTTGACGCAACGACACTGGCAATCAAGGTGCTCGGTGACGCCATCGGTGCCAACGCGTTCCTGATCGGCTACGCCTGGCAGCAGGGCTTGATTCCCCTCTCCAGCACCGCTTTGGAGCAAGCCATCCGGCTTAACGGTGCGGGCGTTGAAATGAATCTGCGCGCATTTGCCCTGGGTCGTCTGGCGGTATCCAATCCCGATAGTCTACTGGCATTCCTGCCGGACGTAGTCCGCATCGTGGATGCCTCGCCGGAGGGTAATCACGCCACTCTGCCTGCATCCGATCAGCCGTTGCAGGCATTGATTGATAGCCGGGCAGGCTGGTTAACTGACTATCAAAACGCAGCTTACGCCGAGCGTTATCGCAAATTGGTTGACCGTGTCTCACAAGCCGAGAAGGCGTTGGGCGATGGCAGTGTGGCGCTGAGCGAGGCGGTTGCCCGCTACTACGCCAAGCTGCTTGCCTACAAGGACGAATACGAGGTGGCGAGGCTGTACAGCCGCACGGAGTTTATGGACTCCCTGCGCCAGCAGTTCGACGGGGATGTGAAACTGTCCTTCAATTTGGCTCCGCCACTGATATCCCGGCGCGACCCCGACACCGGTCGCTATCGCAAGATGCGATTCGGTAGCTACATGATGAGCATCTTCCACATCCTGGCGCGCATGAAGGTGTTGCGCGGTACACCATTCGATTTGTTTGGCTACAGTCATCACCGTCGCCAGGAGCGCCAGCTTATTGCGGAGTACGAACGACTGGTGGAGGAACTGATCAGCGGGCTTGGTCACCACAATCTTGCACAAGCCGTGGCGTTGGCGTCATTACCGGAGAAGATTCGCGGTTATGATCTGGTGAAGGAAGCCAGTATCGAAACCGTCAAAGCAGAAACAGTTGCACTGCTAGAGCAGTTTCACCAGGCACCTGTCGAGGCCGAAGTGGAAGAGCTGGAGAAGTTGGCGTGCTGATGGAGACGCGTAGCAACATGCCGGTTGACGCCGATTTGCCGCAATCCCTGCTGCGGATGATTGATCAACCGCAGTACCTGTTGGAGGCCAATGTACGAGTTGAACGCAGCGCGGTTCGGGCCTTTGCGGCAGCCACCGAAAATGCCAACCCGATGTATTGGGATGTTGATCAATCCATTGCGGTTTGCGGAGGAGAGCCGGCGCCAACAGCGATGCTGTCGGCCTGGTGTCGCCCAGAGCCCTGGTCGCCATCAGATCGTCAATCCTTTAAGGCATTGCAGCTTCATTACGATTTGAAGGAGTCACTGGGTTATCCCACCGCTGTTGTGGTGGATCTGGAGTCCATTTTCCTGGAGCCGGTATTCGTTGGCGACCAGCTCAAATCCCGGCAAATCCTGCGCTCCGTCAGTAGCGTCAAGGATACCCGTTTGGGGCGTGGCCGCTTCTGGGTCATTGAGGTGGAGTATTTGAACCAGCGCGATCAGCGGGTCGGGGTCGAGCGCTTTTCGTGTTTTGGTTACCTCAAAGGCGACGGATTATGACGTGTATTAGCAACGCCAATAACCTGTGGTGGTCAGAGGTCAATGAGGGTGACAGCTTGCCCTGCATCGAGGTCAGGGCTTCGGCCACCGCAATTGTCGGAGGCGCAATCGCCAGCCGCGACTATTCTCCCCTGCACCATGACGCCGCTTACGCAACAAAAGAGGCGGGCCACAGGGATATCTTTTTCAATTCACCCACTCTGGCGGGTTTGTTTGAGCGCTATCTCTGTGACTGGGCCGGACCCCTGGGGCGCCTCGGGCGCATGCGGGTAAAGATGAAGACGCCGGTTTACCCCGGCGATCAATTTACCCTGATGGGGCGGGTCAAACGTAGATTCACAGACGAGACCGACTGCGGTTGGATCGAGCTCGAACTGCAGATGCAGGTGAGTGGCAAGACGGTGAGTGAGTGTACGGCAAGCTACGCGCTGGCGCTAACCGATTCGGACCATCCGTGGCAGCGTCGTGCCACCCAATGGCAACCTTAATCTCGCCGTGGTGGTAAATCGCTGTACGGGCAGAGGGTGTCGGAACATTGAAAGTTGGAGAGTTGATTCATGTCGGAAACTGAAAGTGCGCCACTCAGTGGTATCCGGGTCATAGATTGTTCATTGCTGGCTCCGGGAGCCACGGCGATGCACCTGGCAGATCTCGGTGCAGAAGTGATTAAGGTGGAACCGCCAGCCGGTGATTATGTGCGCGAGCTGACCTGGCCCATTATCGAGGGGGCCTCGCTGATGCATCATCATGTCTCTCGCGGCAAGAAAAGCCTGCGGCTGGATCTGCGCCAGCCCGAAGCCAAAGACGTGTTTAAAGCGCTGGTCAGCAAGTCCGATGTGGTGATCGAAGCCATGCGTCCCGGTGCCCTGGCCCGCAGAGGCCTCGGCTACGATGACCTGAAGGCCATTAACCCCGCGCTGGTTTACTGCTGTGTTTCCGGTTACGGCATGAACGGCCCCTACCGTAACATGCCGGCTCATGGCCTGGCCTTCGACAGTTGGGCGGGGTTGATCAAACCCGCGGTTGATGACGACGGCTTCTGTTATATCCCCGAGCATCCCTCCAGTGGAATCCATACCGGCCCCATGATGGGCGCCATGGCCATATGCGCGGCGCTACTGCGCGCCAAAAGCAGCGGCAAGGGCGCCTGCCTGGATGTGGCCCAGGCCGACGGCGCCGCCTATACAGACTGGATTCGCAGTGAGGGCTGGAAGGCCTACGAGCGGCCGGAGTCGGAGGTGACGGGCAACCGCACCGATAACTATGAGAGACGGGCCCCCGGTACTGCGGGAATGGAACGGGGGGTTCGCTACCAGTATTACCAGACGCAGGATGGCTACATTCTGTTTATGGCTTCCGAGCAGGAGTTCTGGCGCAATTTTTGTGAGGGAATTGGTCGGATGGATCTGTACGAGCGCTGGCCGGGTCAGAAATACGGTGACCATGCTACCGGCAATCGAGAGTTACAGACCATACTACGCGATATCTTTCGAACCAAAACCACCGGGCAATGGATGGCGTTTGGTGACAAACACAACACCGCCCTGGCGCCGGTCAACACGCCCAGGTCCCTGCCGAACGATCCCCACTTTCAGGTGCGTTTTCCCTGGTTAAGAGCGGATCGCCACGGCGCCGACATGCTGCCTTTCCCGGTGCACTTCGTCGGAGAATCCCTTCCGGTTCCGGCACGGGCTCCCACGGCCGGGGAACACGATGAAACTGTTCTGGGGGATTTACTGGGTTACGGCATAGAAGATATAGAACGACTGAAGCAGAAGGGCGTTTTTGGAATTCCATTCCAAAGCCAATAGCAGGCTGTAGAAAAACTGCGTTTTTCAAAAACCTGATAGGAGTTAAGTTTATGAATTTTGAATTTACGAAAGAAGAACAGGCGTTTATTGAACGCGTCAGGGATTTTTTAAAACGTGAAGCGGAAAAGGACTATGCCAGTGAAATCATGGCGCCGGAACGGGAAGGGCACGCACAGCTGGCCGACAGCGAGGAACGACGTGAATTCTGCCGGCAGCTTGGCAAAGCGGGTTTTCTCGGTCTGACCTGGCCCCGTGAATACGGCGGCAAGGAATTGCCGGGGATCTACGATTACCTGGTCAACGAGGAACTCGCCAGTGTCGGCGCGCCACTGATCGGCAAGGGCGTGGGCATTATCGGTAAAACCCTGATGCACCACGGGTCCGACAAACTGAAACGGGAATTCCTGCCCAAGATTCTCAACGCTGAGGTGGAATTCGCGCTGGGCTACAGTGAACCCGGAGCCGGTTCAGACCTGGCTTCCATGAAGCTGAAAGCCGAACGTGATGGCGACGGATGGCGTCTGAACGGACAGAAGACCTGGAATACGTCGGCCAATTTCGCCGACTGGTACTGGTTGGCTGCGCGTACTGACAGTACCGGGCCAAAACACAAGGGCATCACACTGTTTATGCTTCCCCTTGACCAGAAGGGTATAACCGTGCGCGCGATCGAGACGATGGCGGCTCATCGAACCAACGAAGTGTTCTTTGATGACGTGTGGGTTTCTGACGATTATGTGGTCGGGGAAGTCAACAAAGGCTGGAGCTATATCTGCGAAGCTCTGGACTACGAACGTTTTGCGCTCTACACCTTCGGTCCGGTGAAATTGAAGCTGGATGCCCTGGTGGAGCTGCTTAAAAACACCGAGCGAAATGGAAAGCCTCTGGCGCAGCATGAGCACGTGCAGCGAGTGCTGGCCCGTCTGTCGACCAGAGTGGAGGCGGCAAAGGGACTGCAACGCAAGGTGATTTGCGCGGCCGCCCAAGGCAGGGTGCCGACCGTGGAGTCGGCCATGTGCAAGTTGTGCTCCACGGAGCTGGGGCAGGACATCAGTAATGCGGCTATGGACCTGCTGGGCCCCGAAGCCCTGTTAAGCCATTCGGCGCCGGGTAATGTGGGCGATGGCGCCTGGGAAAATTCCCTGCGGGGTACTGTGGTCGATACCATCGGTGGCGGCACATCGCAGATCCAAAAGAACATTATCGCTCGTCGTCACCTGCAGCTGCCCAACCCGAGCTGAAGTGGTTACCTTGGCAGCGAAGGTCTGAACACGAACGGCAAAATGAAATCAGAGAGACTTTCTTATGGATTTGGATTTTAGCGAAGAACAGAACATGTTGCGTGAAACCACCCGTGCCATCTGTGACCAACACTATGGGCTCGAGGCGGTTCGTGATTGTGAGGAAAACGAACAGGGTTATCCGCCGGCGTTCTGGCAGGCTCTGGTGGAGTCGGGACTGACCGCACTGACGGTTCCGGAAGACTTCGGTGGTGTCGGCCTGGGCTTGCTGGATGCGGTGGTTGTTTTTGAGGAACTGGGCAGAACTCTGTCCACGTCTCCGCTGTTGAGCAGCAGTATCCTGGCAGCCAGAGCCATAGAACTTCTGGGCACCGAGCAGCAAAAATCCCGCTGGTTGCCTCTGATCGCCGGCGGAGAAGTGGTTATCAGCTGCGCACAGCTGGAAGAAGGCGGCAGTTATGACGAGCGGGGCGTTACGCTGGATTGCTTTGACAATCACCTGAACGGCAGCAAGACGCTGGTTCCCTATGCCTGCACCGCCACCCATTTCTTGACCCTGGCCCGTGAGCGGGGGAGCGGTCAAATTGTGTTGGCACTGCTTGCGGCAGACTCGGAAGGCATTGACGCTCGGCGCCAGGCGAATATTGCGTCCTCCCCCAGTTATCAGCTGACCTTCACCGACGCGAAAGTGGAGACCCTGTTTTCAGCGGGCGACGAGAGCTGGCCACTCTGGCAAGAAGCCATGTCTTTTGCGGCAGTAACGCTGTCGGCCCAGGCGAGCGGCAGCGCCGAGCAGATGCTGAATACGACCGCAGAGTACGCCAAAACCCGTGTCCAGTTTGGCAAACCGATTGGGCAGTTTCAGGCGCTGTCACATACTATGGCGGAACTGGCCGTTGAAGTGGAAGCCGGCAAGACTCTGGCTTACCAGGCGGCCTGGGCTCAGGGCGCCGGCTGTGCCTGGCAGTTGCTGGCGGCGCAGGCGAAATTGCACGCGGGGGAAACCATTCGTCGCACAACCAAAGACGGATTGCAGATTCACGGCGGCATCGGGTTTACCACCGAAGCCGACCCACAGCTTTATTACCGTCGCGCCAAGCAGCTGCAGCTCGAACACTGGGACGCCGAATACCTCGAGCGCCGTATTGCCGGTCTTCTCTTGGACAGTGATTCCGAAACCTCTATCAAATTTGCAGAGTGAGTCGTTAACTATGAGCGAAGCATGGATTATTGATGCCTGCCGGACACCTCGTGGTATTGGCAAGGCTGACAAGGGGGCGCTGGTGGATATCCATCCCCATCACCTCGGGTCTACTGTGCTTAAGGCACTGGCCCGGCGATCGGACATAGATACGGCCGATATCGACGATATCATTTGGGGGACCAGTGCGCAGGGCGGGCAGCAGGCCGGGAATATTGGCCGTATGGCTGCGCTGGATGCCGGCTATGACGTTCACTCCGCCGGGGTTACCCTGGATCGTTTCTGCGGTTCGGGCCTGACGGCCTTTAATTTCGCCGTCGCGAACATCATGGCGGGAATGGAAGAACTGGTGATCGGAGGAGGATCGGAAAAGATGTCTGCCAGGGATCGAATGGCGGGCCGTCTTGCAACTATGGATCAGGATAACCTGAGGTTGCGGGAAATGCACCCGCAAACCCATCAGGGGCTGTGTGCCGATACCATCGCTACACTGGAGGGTATCGATCGAGCGGCGCTCGATCAGCTGGCGCTTCGGTCCCAGCAACGGGCTGCACACGCCATTGAGCAGGGATACTTCGACAACAGCCTGATTCCGGTTTTCAGAGAAGACGGCACCCTGGCACTGGATCGGGACGAATATCCCCGCCCCGGCACAACGCTTGAAGCGCTCGCCGAGCTCAAACCCGCCTTTGCCGATCTCAGCTACCCATTGAATGAGGCCGGTACTACCAACATTGGTTTGATGCGGCAAAAGTATCCCGACCTGGCTATAAACCACGTTCACCACGCCGGCAATTCATCCGGTGTCGTGGACGGAGCGGCGGCGGTACTGCTGGCGTCGCCAGATTACGCCAAATCTCGCGGACTCAAACCTCGGGCACGTGTTGTCGCCACGGCAACTATGGGAGATTGCCCGACCTTAATGCTCAACGCTGTGGTGCCCGCGACGAAAAAGGTACTGGCCAAGGCGGGACTTCAGCTTCAGGACATCGATCTGTTCGAAGTCAATGAAGCCTTCGCCTCGGTGGTGGAAAAGTTTATCCGAGATCTGCGTGTTGATCACGAGAAAGTCAACGTCAACGGCGGCGCCATTGCCCTTGGGCATCCCATTGGCGCTACCGGCGCCATCCTGGTCGGCACGCTTCTGGATGAGCTGGAGCGTCGTAACCGGCAATTTGGTCTGGTGACTATGTGCACCGGCGGCGGAATGGCACCTGCGGCTATTATCGAGCGCCTGTAAGGTGGAAAGTCTCTACTTGAGATAGATCAAACCTTGATGCAATTGGATTTCCACTAGTTAGATCTGACGAAGAATCGTCCGCTCTCCTCTCTGGATAATGTTCACTGTACAGCCAACTTTGTTGCAATTCGCGTTCTCTTAACCCGCAGGAAATAACAATGACTATCGACTATGATCCTTTTTCTCATGCCGCCATGCAGGACCCAACACCTGTCTACGCAGCGTTGCGCAGACAAGGCAAGCCTTACTTTATCGAACAATACAACGCTTGGGCCCTGACGAAGTTTGAAGACGTGTGGACGGTGAGTGTCAACCACGAGTCTGATATGACCTTTACCCGTGGTGTAACCCCTGGTCAGGTCCTGCTTGATGACCCCGTACCCCACGCCTTTACCACCATGGACGGCCGCGACCATCGCCGCTGGCGGGGTCTGGTGCGTGACACCTATACGCCACCGGCGGTCAAGGCCGAAACCGAACGCTTTCGCGCTTTGACCTGTGAGGTGCTTGAGCCGCTGCTGTCCCAGGGGAGGCTGGATGTCTACCAGGATCTGGCCAATCGCATATTCTGTTTGAACTCGGGATATAACCTTGGGCTGCCCAAAGAGGACGCCATCACCTGGCGTAAGTTGATCGATGAAATGTTGCACCGAGATATTGGGCAAAAGGGCGGTGGCTCCGAGCGAAACCAGATGGCGGCGGGGGAGCTCTATGGTTACCTGGCCGACTATGTAGCCAGGATCCGCAAGAATCCTGATCTGGCCAGCGGCCACACCGCAACCTATATGAGCGCCGAAATCGATGGCGTCAAGCTCGACGATGAAGCACTGACCCATTTACTGTTTAATTTTTTGGTGGTGGGTTCGGAAACCACGCCTATGGTCTGTGGTGGTACCATCTATTATTTGGCGAAACATCCTGAGCAGAAAAAGGCTGTGCTGGCCGATCGGAGCCTGATTAAGAACGCCTTTCTGGAAACCTGCCGCTACGATCAACCCACCAATATGTTGTGTCGCCGTGTCACAAAAGACTTTGAACTGTCCGGCAGTCAGATCAGAGAGGGGCAGAACCTGTTGTTGATCTACGCTTCGGCCAATCGGGACGAGGAGGTGTTCGAAAATCCCGATGTATATGACATCTATCGTGAAAACAAACGCAACCTCTCATTTGGTATTGGTGGTCATGTCTGTCTGGGCATGCACCTTGCGGTAATGGGCGGGATCGTGATTCTGGAAGAACTGCTCGATGCGGTGGGCGACTATGAACTTCTGGAGGACGAATGCGAACGCGCTTACGGTGAGCATCTCAGTGGTTTCATCAAGGTGCCTATTCAGTTCCAACGATAGAACTGATGGCCATCTCTTTACTGAGATGGCCCCTCAGCCCCACTCAGGGCGGCGAGACTTCTTAAAATAAGGCTGACCAGCTGATTTTGTCGGGCGACACCGGTTTTCGAGTAAATGGATCTCAGGTGTGCTCTAGCTGTTGTCCGCCGGATGTCGAGCGCTTCGCAGGCTTCATCCAGACTCAATCCATTGGCGAGCTTTAACGCTACCCGGCCTTCCGCCGGAGTTATCTGAAACAATTGTTTGAGCAGTTTCAAGGAGGCATCGGTGTGGATAGTCAGGTCGCTTAGGGAAATGACAATCGCGGGATCATCCTGATTCTCGGACCAATCCAGTCTTTGCGCAGGCCGTATCACCAAATGAAACGCTCCGCCGGAATAATCATCGTCGAGGCAAAGCGCTTGGGTTACATGGGGCTCACCGCTCTTTTGCGTTTCCAGGGCGGCCGTAAGTATGTTTCGCAACTGTTTGTTTTTCGTGTAATCCGCTAGTGACAGCTTGTTATCCCTTATCGAGATGTCGGGCCGATTATCGAGCAATTGTTCCGCAACTTCATTGACCCTGACCACCCGTAGTTTGCTGTCTATCAGGATAATACCCAGATTCAACCTTGCCACGGTCTGATCATAAAGACTGCGTTCAGACTCGATGCTGTTCAGCTCACTATGAATGGTAAGCGCGTGCTCGAGGTGGATTATCAATTGCCTGACTTTTTGCTTCTCTTCCTCATTGAAAGTGGGCATCTCTTCGCTTCGGGTCAGATGTAGACTTGCGTGCACTTGATTCTGGAGCACCAATTCCAAGCCCATAATCTGATGTACACCCGCAGGGTGCAGGAAATTCTGATAGTAATCGGATTCAAAAAAGACCCGATGATCAACATGCTCATCCAGGGTTACCACCTCCCCGGGCGGGAGATTAGTGAAAGGGTTAAAGGCATAGAACTCGTTTGCATAGGCCTTGGCATTCGAATCTATATCAGACTCGTCATCTCGATCCAACAGCAGTAACCCCGGATCATCCGGGGAAGGGGGACGAAGTGTCAATACCGCCAACTGGGAGTTCAACATTTTTCGAAATTTGGAGAGAAACGTTTTCCATGGGGGATGCTCCAGCGTACCGCGATACAGGCAGGCGGTGATTTCACTGAACTGGTCGATATCTTTAAATGACATTAGGCTGGCCGTCTTTTTATTCGAATACAGTATATATTCAGAACATATTTTATCCAATGATAATTATATGGACCCATTGTAATTCGCGTCTATGATGGACAATAACGACCATAATACTGTAACCAACTCCGTCTATAGGGATTGAACCCAACGGCGATTTCATGGTTGGTTCCTCCGGTACAGATGAAACTCAATTGTCACCTGATTCGGGTGGGAAAACTAAAATGAATTCAATAGGAATGATGTAACTGCGGTAGAAAGAGCCATTCGTAACTTCTGCTTTTACATCCCGCCGGTTAGGATGCATGAGATTGCTAGATTGGAATTCATATAGGGGGAGTTTAGTGATTCTTCCGACATCCAACAGGAAAAACCCTTTCTAAAAGCGGAGCAGTTTTTCAATTGACAAACAGGAGGAGAGCAAATTCCTGTTGACAGTGGAACCAATGAGGACATCGCGCGTCATGTCAGTTGGCGATCAATGCGTCTGCACTGTTTTTCGATATAAAGTTTTACTTGCTCCAAGCGGTTCCAGTAGTCTTCGGTAACACCACGGGTTTCCAAGGCATGCTTTAGGGTGTCGGAGGCATTGAGCTCATTGAGTTTCACAAGCGCCTGTTTGACTTCGCGAACCATTTGCGGCCGCGTTATCTCACACTCATCGGCCATGGCATGCCAGTCCGATGCTCGAATAGAACCCGGCATAAAGTTGGTGCCGACTGAAAAGGCCAAATCAGCCCGATAAATCTGTAACGTCTGTGTTGAAACCAAATCGTATAAAGGCGCGAGTTGCCACTTTCCTTCGTGGTTTTGCAATAACGAAATGTTCTTGGCGTGGCCGTCGCTATTGCCGCAGATCACATTAAAGATCTGCCAGCGTATCATTTGTATCACGTCGATAATAGGCGCTGATACCGTACTGTAACGTTTGATGGCGGCAATGCACTCGCCAAATGTGGGTCCCATATCAGCTTGATATTTTCTACTGGCAGGCAGGCCCAGGACCTGGCACATGTCTTCTTGATGAATGCGGGTTATCTGGCCATTGTTTAACGCTCGATCATAGCGTTCTATACAAAAGAACAGCCCCTTGCCAACGTGATCAATGTGACAAGGAGGAACCGTTAGTCCGAACAGCTCTGCCAGAGTGTTCATGTAAACTTCACCTAAGATTATGGCGTGATTGTTGGCGGCTTTAATAATGTGGGTTGAGGGTTCATCGTCGCCGGGGAAGTAGTATTCACCCTGCTCAAAGATAACGGCCCACTTGCGTTGCGCACCAGCGAGCGACATGCGGGTTTTTTCCTGTGCAATAATGTTTAATTCTACCCGCGCATCCTCTCGCGACCATTGTTCAAGCTGCTTGCGGGTAATAGTCTTGCGAGGTATTTTTCCCATGGCGGCGGGGATGGTTTCGGTAATCGTAAGGGCGCCCGCGCAATCAAGGCCAATGTGTTTCAAAATCGCAAAATCGTTGTCGGCAATCCTCTCAGAGGCGACCAGCCGCTCGCGACTTTGTCCCTCAGGAAGGAGGTTACAAAACCAATTTTTGACACAGCTCTGATCAATCTCATCGTCGATGCTAAAGCTGTTTGAGATCTCAATGCCGGCTTCGATACCCTGACGGGTAAAGGCGAAATGCCATGTTTGTCGATCATGGCTCTCAATTGTCGCGATGGGGAAGTTGTCACGCAATACGTAGAGTTTTTCCATTGTTGATCAGCGGTCCTGTTGCCTATTTTTTGTGTCCACCACACGCCAGTGAAGGCCCAAGCCTTCACTGGCGCGAAATAGGTTCAGAAGAGATACGCCTTCATGCCCTTTTTCAATCGCTTTCAGCGTAGATAAGCCCATGCCGAGAAACCCGGCACAGTCCACTTGTGTGAACTTGAGCGCTTTACGCGCTTGCCGGATGGCGGGAGCCACCTGGCGCAACGGCTGGTCACCCACCAGAATCTGAATATTCAACTGCAACAGAAGCGCGTGAATGCGCGACATAGAACCGGTCGTACGTCCGTTTTCGAATTCCACTAAAAAGCGCTCACTGAAACCGGAGTAACCGGCCACCTGTGCTTGGGTAAGCCCCAAGGCTTTGCGAGTACGACGCACCAGAGCCCCTATCTCGGCGGGCGATACAATGCGGGGGTTGCTGCCTGTGGCGTGGGTAGGTTGCATCTGGCGAAATATGTGGTGGTAGTGCATGAGTGGGCATTATATACATTAGATCTTCCCGTTAGCATCTATTTTGTGCGTTGTGCTGGTTTTACGGAAACTCTTCCCAATAGCATCTATTTTCGAGATTTGAGTGAATTGGCAGGGAAATCTTCCCTATAGCATCTAACTTATTCGGTTGGAAGTGGGTGTAAGAGCGGAATTGCAGTGGCTTAATAGCTTTAAATGGGTACGCCACCGACGAGAAGGACATCTCGCTCCGGACGATCCTGTGTCGCCTGCTAAGCAATGGCCACTATGGCGGCGGAGTCATCGCCCAGACCTTTTATATGGGTGCACAGAACATGTGCTGGACCTTTATCATTCACTACAGACCCCAGGTGTCTGTCGCCAAAGGTATGAACGGGCAGGGCGCCCAAGTACTCTCCCAGAAGTACAACATCGTTGGAATGGTTTTATTCTGCCTCCGGCACGTACGTTTGGAAGGAGACCTTACAGAACTACAACTTGGCGTCTTCAATAAAATGCACCAACGCCTCGGCACCACTTTCTATCTCAACAATCTCAACACCAATTCGATACATCTCATCGCTGGCGTCGCGGATATAAACCACTTCGGCATGCAGTTTGACTTCGTTAGTGGATGACGGCTCCTCGGGCATATCCAAATGAAAACTGACGATAAGGCGGGATGGTTGCGCAGTGGACTGCCATTCGGACTGCAGGGCGTCGACCAAGACCGCCCCGGCCTCCATCTGCAGGCCCGAATAAGAGAGATTATTGATCAGGGAGACTACCGTATCGCTATGAGCGCTCCTGGTTTCAGCAAACAAGAAAGCATCCACGCGCTGATTCCGCCTGGGTTCGTCTTCATAGCTGGTTTCGGGTAGGTGATCGTGGAGATTGTCTTCAACCACATCTAAAGTATCGGGAGAGCTTGGGTCGTCCGGAAGCATAGCCAGTTCTCTTTTATTATTATCTGGGTTTTCCCCTTTTCGCGAACCACAAACATTACGTGTCGATGTGGAAATGCGCGCCATTCCGAATCCTATATCGCTTCTCCAATGAACGCAAGTGGCCGGTAGAGATTCCTGGCACAGGGATCTTCCAGCTGCTGCCGGGAGGTGAAGATTAAACGATCAAGCTTATTCCAGGCCTTCCCTCACCCTTACGTCTTCAATGTGGTCCTTCAGTTTGTCGAGAATATTGCACAGTTGCGTTTTCTCACTCTCCGACAACACGTCGGTAAACAGCTCAGCCTGCCGCGCAAATTCGGGCAGAATCTCATCATATAGAGCTTTCCCTTCTTCGGTCATCCATATCAAAGGGCTGCGTTTATGCAGTTTATTGGGCAGTTTGGTAATTAGACCCTTATGGCTGAGATCGGTGATGGCCCGGCTGATGGTGGCCTTGTCCTGGTGAATGTCATCGACAAGTTGCCGCGCGGTGCGTGGGCCCAGCTGGCCGATGCCCCCCAGTACACGCCACTCTCGAAAATTAAGGCCGAAGCGCTTTACATTCTCAGCGCTGTTTCCAAATGCCATCAAGTTGGCCACCAAGGTGACCTGATAACTGATATGGAGTTCAGCGCTGGTCTCCTCGGTCAAGTCCACTCTCTTCTTGGGTGGTAGGGGAGCGGCTGTCGGGCTCTTCTTTTGGTTCATTTCAATACACTAACTGATTGATTCTCTGAGTATTTTATCGGTTCAGGTGAATGTGGCCATGATCTCAAAGACTAATGAATGAAGTCAATAAAATGTTGAATTTGAAACAATTTGTTGACAAAGAAACAGTGTTTAAGTAAAACTTATTATGTTGAAGTTTCAACAACTAGTTTCTATATCAACAAATTGGCATTAACAGCGTCTGTGTTGATGGATGACGCTGAAGTCTTACGACGGGGTATTGGCAGAAGATATGGCGGAAATGCAGCAACAGGTTGATTTTATTGTGATTGGTGGTGGAATCGCCGGTGTTTCGGTGGGGTATGAACTGTCGAAATCGGCAAAGGTACTTATTCTGGAGCGCGAAGAGCATCCCGGGCAGCATTCGACAGGCAGGTCGGCGGCGGTATTTGCGGCGTCGCACGGCAGCTCACAACCGGCGCTGTATGCACTGTCTGAAGCGTCGGCACCCTTTTTCGAAAATCCTCCTATCGGATTCAGTGAGCATCCACTCATCAATCCAAGGGGGGTCTTGTTTATTGCCCATGAAGATAAGCTGGAGGGGCTGCGGCAAAAATATGAGCAAATGCAGCTGGTCAATAAAAACCTGCAGTTGCTGGATCAGGATGCCATTCAGAAAAGAATGCCCGCGCTGCGACCCGAATACACGCGCGCAGCTATCTATGAAGAACGCGTGTACGACCTTGACGTACACGGCCTGCAGGAGGGCTACCTGAAAGGCTTCCGCAATAACGGCGGGACGCTGGCGCTGAAGCGATCGGTTGATCAGATGGAGTACGCTGACGGGATATGGACGGTTACCTCCGGCGAGCATCGATATTTCGCCCCGGTGGTAATTAATGCCGCCGGAGCCTGGGCGGACCAAATTGCCCGACTCGCCGGTACAAAGCCCTTGTCGTTACAACCACTTCGACGAACTGCCATTCTGGTTGATCCGCCCGCGGGTAAATCCCCCGACAATTGGCCGATGACGGTTGAGTTCGAGGAGCAATTTTATATTAAACCCGATGCAGGCAAGCTCATGGTTTCGCCCGCCGATGAAACTCCTTCTCAACCCAGTGATTCGCAACCGGAAGAAATTGACGTGGCTTATGCTGCACACTATGCCGAAACCGCGTTGGACATGGAAGTGACCAAGGTTGATCACTCATGGTCGGGGCTTCGAAATTTTGTCGCTGATCGCAATCCAGTGGTCGGCTACGCTGCGGATGCTCCCGGTTTTTTCTGGTTGGCCGGGCAGGGCGGTTACGGCATTCAAACCTCGCCGGCGGCCGCCAGGCTCGCCGCTTCCCTGGCGCTCAGGCGAGGGGTTCCTGAAGATATCGCCGGACTGGGTTTGAAGGAGTCCGAAGTCTCACCCGCACGTCTGGGGGTGGAGACGCATGTTGCGTAGAATCTTTACGTTATATTTTCTACCCGGACTGATGTTTCAGTCCGTGGTTATTGCGGGTGGCTACGCGACCGGTCGTGAACTGGTGGAGTTCTTTCTTACCATGGGCCCGATCAACGGCTTGTTGGCTATGGCGGTCAGCACTGCGGTCTGGAGTCTGGTATTGGCTCTGAGCTTCGAGTTTGCCCGGGTGACTCGTAGCTACGACTATCGCACTTTCTTTAAGCATCTGTTGGGAAAGGGATGGGTCATCTATGAAGCTGCCTATCTCGCCATGATGATGTTGGTATTGGCGGTGATAGGAAACGCAGCGGGTGAAATGATCCAAGCCGCGCTGGGGTTGCCTCCTCTGGTGGGCTCTCTGATTTTGATGGGGTTGATCGGGTTTCTGACTTTTCATGGCAGCGACGCTATTGAGAGAGTGTTGGCCGGGTGGTCGCTGGTGCTTTATCTGGTCTACGGAGTATTCCTGTTCTGGGGACTTCAGCGCTGGGGAGACTCCATCGTCGACAATCTTGTGTCAACGCCTGTTGCGGAAGGATGGATAATCAATGGACTGGAGTTTGCGGGTTATAACCTGGCGGTGGTACCCACCATTCTATTCTGCATTCGCCACTTAACCCGCAGACACGAAGCGATTGTTGCCGGTCTTCTGGGTGGCTTGCTGGCAATGCTGCCCGGGTTGTTATTCTACATTCTGCTGGTGGGTTTCTATCCTGATATTACTCAGGAAGCCGTGCCGGTCAACACCATACTGGCGGCACTGGAGTCGCCCCTGTTTCATTTGATTTTTCAGGTAGTGATCTTCGGAACTTTTGTTGAGACGGGTGCGGCCATGGTGCACGCACTGAACGAGCGGCTTGCGTCCGGATACGCGCGTATGGGCAAGCAATTTCCGTCGCCACTGCGGGCACTGTCGGCTGTCGTCATTCTGTTATTCGCGGTCTATGTCGGGCAGGCGATTGGTTTGGTTGCCCTCATAGCCAACGGCTACGGAGCCCTGACTTATTTGATTCTGGCGGTGTTCGTATTGCCGCTGTTAACCATTGGATGCCTCTCACTTTGGAAAACGAAACATGCTTATATTGAACGATAAACAGGTCAAGGAATTACTGACGGAATCCCTCTGCCGGGAGACCATGGCTTCAGTAATGAAGGCAGTGTCAAAGGGCGAAGCGATTCAACCCATGCGGCAGATGATTCGCCAACCATCAGGTCCGGGAATGATGGGTTGGATGCCGGGATACATTGGTCCCCAGGAGAAGGGTGCTCCCGGCGCTCTGGGTATGAAGTTAATGTCGATCTTCCCGCAAGTGGGTGCACAGGGGCGCAGCCATCATCGCGGCGTTTGCACACTGTTCAACCATGACACCGGTGAAGTGGACGCACTGATTGAAGCGGGATCCATTACCTCAATTCGCACTCCCTGCGCGACAGCAGTGGCGACGCAAGCGTTGGCTCGTACGGACTCCAACACCCTGGCGATACTGGGGACCGGGGAGCAGGCAAGTGGACATTTGTCAGCACTGCTGGATCTCTTTCTGTTTGACCGAGTGCTGGTTTGGGGGCACAGCAAGGGTTCATCGGAGCGCTTCGCAGCGCACTGGTCCGACCTGAAAGGAGTCCGTATTGAAACGGCGACTTCGGTGGAACAGGCGGTAGCCGAAGCAGACATCGTCTGTACCACCACTGCGGCGGCAGAACCCATCCTTCGATACGAATGGCTTAAGTCCGGTGCTCACGTCAATGTCATTGGCTCCAGTGTGCCCTTCACCAGCGAAATCGATATCGATCTAGTGAGTCGCAGCCGATTTTTTGTAGACCACCGCGAAACTGTTCAGGTACAGGGTGGAGACTATCGGCGTGCGCTTGAGGCGGGTGCGATTGATAACAGCCACATTGAAGCAGAAGTGGGTGAGGTGCTGCTGGGACAGCATTCCGGTCGCACGTCCGACCAGGAGATAACCGTATACAAGTCCGTCGGTCTGGTGGGCTACGACCTTGCGGCGGCTCAGGCCGTCTATAACGAAGCCCGGAATAAGCAGCTGGGTCAAATCATTTCCCTGGTCAACGAGTAGTCCAGGGTTTATCGAGGAGTTGAGAATAATGAAAAACCTGATCACGATAAAAAACCGATCTCCCATTGCCGCGGCAGTTATCAGCGCGATTGCGACGCTGGGCAGCACCGGTGTCTGCGTGCAAGCTGCGGAAACCGATTCCGAGTACCAGCCTTTAGAGGAGATAGTCGTATCGGCCCGCAAGCGTGATGAACGCCTGCAGGATGTACCTATTGCCATGACGGCGCTGTCAGGGGATGCGTTACAGGACAGCGGCATCAACAATGTTCTTGATGTTTTGGAGGTGATTCCCAGCACCACCTTCGAACCGGGTGATGATCGCGTCAGCGCCAATGTGACCCTGCGTGGTGTAAACAGATCATTACGTTCCGATGAGCCGGCATTTGGTCTGTACAGGGACGGCGTTTATGTAGGCGGACAGATTTCGGCGCTGCCCGAGTTTATGGATCTTGCCAGTGTGGAAGTGCTCAGGGGGCCGCAGGGAGGATTGTACGGACGCAACGCTGCGGCTGGTGCCATCAACTTTACCAGCGCCGCCCCGGAAGCGGCGACATTGGCGCGACTGGATATGAAAGTGGCCAATCTGGATCGCCAAGAGATACAGGCGATGTTCAACACGCCACTGATGGACGAGAGTCTGTTGATGCGAGTTGCCGTTCTTTATGAAGATCAGGATCGTGGCTTCAATTACAACCCGGTGTTGGATCAAGAACTGGACGCATCGGAAAACGCTGCAGCTCGTATACGCCTGAAGTGGGAAGCCAGTGAAGATCTGGATTTTCTTCTGACCCTCGAAACATCCGATAAGAGCTGCACGGCCTGTGGCCTGGCGTCAGTCATTACCGATACGGAAGCGGGCGGGGCCGCTTTTGCCATCGCCTCGATTCCCGGTCTCGGGCCAGTGGATCTCGCCGAACCCATTACCGGTTTGGATGAGGATGACCTGCGTAACAATGCCCGCGACTTTAAGGACTCTCTCGATGTGGAACAGGATATTGTTATTCTCGAAGGTAACTATACGACGGATATGGGTACCTATACCGGCATCGCCAGCTACCGTACCATGGACATTGAAGGGCAGCGCGACAATGATCATTCCATTCTGGGTGACAAGACCGACCGCCGTAACATTGAACAAGACAGCTTCTTTCTGGAGTTGAGGTTTGCCTCCGAGTTGGATGGCCCATTCAGCTTTCTTGCAGGGATTAACTACTTTGCGGAAGATCGGGTGTATGACACCGACCAGCTGGTGCGGATATTCCCCGGTATCGTGGGCGGAGATTTTACCAGCGGTGACAACGCGTTTAACGTGTTCCTGAGAGATTACGCCGGCTTGCCCGTGGTAGTTCGCCAAAATCTTATCGGGCCGGGATTTGGCGTCGAAGGCGCCACGCTGGAAGACGGCAGCGATCTGCCTGTCGTGACCGATGGCAATGGGTTTTCTGGAGAATCGGGGGCGTCATTTCTTGCCGATACCAACAATGATCAGGAACTGGAGTCGGTCTCGGTATTTATTGAAGCAAACTACGACCCCACCGATCAGCTGAATATCTGGGGAAGTCTGCGCTATACCCGTGACGAGAAATCCATAGACTTCGCGCAGCTGGTGGATGGTTGTGACTTTGCTTGTCACGGTTTTTTGCGCAATGTGCTGGGGTTGAATCAGGTGTTTCTCGACGACGGTGTGACCATCGATACCTCGACGTCTCAGCTTGTCGGCTTATTTGAAGACACGGTGGTTTATTCAAGCTGGTCTCCCGGAGCGGGCGTCACTTACAGACCGGACGAGGACATGACCCTCTACGGCAAAGTGGTAACCGGCTTCAAGGCGGGCGGCTTCAACGAAAATGCCGGTAAGGTGGAAGACCTTCCGCTGGATGAAGAGAAGTCCATTGGTTACGAGATTGGTACAAACCTGCAGCTCTTCAATGGATCCACCGCTCTGCGATTGGCGGCTTTTTATCACGAACGACGCGATACTGTGATCGCCGTGGACGATCCTTCATTCCCGGCGGGTACCAACCTGATTGGCGCTTCCAATGCGGATGTGGACACCTGGGGTGTGGAAATAGAGTTGGCCTCCCGGCCGCTGGAGGGCCTGGAACTGAACGCCACCCTGGGTTATCTGGATGCAGAGTTCAAAACCTTCGAGGCTTCTCGCAATGGTGCCTCGATTGACCTGGCAGGCAACAAAGTACCTCTGGTGTACGACTGGACGGCCAGTCTGCAGGCGATTTATCGTCACCCATTGTCAGGTTTCGATGACCTGAACCTGTTCTACTACGGACTTTATACCACCAAGCAGGACGGTTGGCTGGATGAAGATAATACGGCCGAAGCTGATGATATTCACCGCGTCAATCTGAAGCTGGGGGTAGAAGGCGTCGATTGGCGTCTGGTGGCATTTGCCGACAATGTGTTTGATCGAGTGGATATTGCCTATCAGAATCCACGTGATCAGTTCAGAACTTATACGCCGGCCCGGACCTATGGATTGCAGTTTTCAATGGATTTTGATTTCTAATCGGTAAACCTGAAAGGATTCGTTGAAGCATAAAAAGGGGAGCACCGTCGCTCCCCCGAATTGACGGCAGTGCGTCGTTAGTTCGCCGCTGCAGGCAAAAAGGTCTCAACCCCCGGCCCCAAGGGTACCCCAGCCATAATCCATACCACCAAAAACAGCGACCACAGCACTAAAAACGCCACCGAATAAGGCAACATGGTTGCGATAATGGTACCGATACCGGCGTCTTTATCGTACTTCTGTACAAACGCCACCACGACACCAAAGTAAGGCATCAGCGGTGTAATGATATTGGTGGAACTGTCGCCGATGCGATAAGCCACCTGCGCGGCCTCTGGAGAGATGCCCGTCAAAAAGAACATGGGCACAAACACCGGCGCAATCAGCGCCCACTTGGCAGATGCACTGCCAATCAGCAAATTCAGCATCGCGGCCAGTAACACAAACCCGACCAGCAACAGGGACTGATTCAGCTGTAAGGCCTGCAGCAATTCCGCGCCGCTGATCGCGGCGATAATACCGAGCTGGCTCCAGCCAAAATAGTTGACAAATTGGGCGGCAAAAAACATAAGCACGAGATACGAAGCCATGGTGCCCATGCTGGTTTCCATACCGGTAATCATGTCTTTGGCATCACCGTAAGAACCGGACACACGACCAAACACATAACCGGCCAGGGCGCCGTAAATGGCGATGATCACCACGATGCCTTTGATAAAGGGTGATTTTAGAACACCGCCCTGATCATCCCGCAAAATGCCGTCTTCGGGCAGAATGGCCCACAACAACAAACCGATAAACACCAGACTGAAGATGCCTACCGCCCGCAGGCCTTTTCTTTCTTCCTGGCTGAGTTCGTGATCCCAATCGCTGTCGACATGATCGTGGCTGTATTCGGCATTTTCCAGCCTCGGAGCGATGATCTTCTCAGTCACCCAAGTTCCCATCAGGCCGATCAACAGCGTCGAACCCACAATAAAGTAATAGTTACCGGCCGCGTTTACTTCGTAATCCGCCGCCACCATTTGGGCTGCTTCGGTAGAAATACCGGCCAATAAGGCGTCGATGGGGCCAATCAGCAGGTTGGCACTAAAGCCACCCGACACCCCGGCAAACGCCGCAGCGATACCCAGTACCGGATGCCGACCCGCCGCCTGGAAGATAATGGCCGCCAGGGGTATCAACACCACATAACCGGTATCGGCGGCAAGACTGGACAGCACACCCACCAGCACCACCATAAAACTCAGCAGACGGCGGGGGGCTTTTAGAACCGAAGCCTTGAGGGCCGCCGCCATCAGACCACTGTGTTCCGCCACGCCGATGCCCATAATTGCCACCAGTACGGTACCCACGGGGGCAAAGTGGGTAAAGTTGGTGACGGCCTTGGACAGCATTTGGTGCAACCCGTCCCGGCTGATCAGGTTGGCCGCCTCAATGGTATTGCCACTGACCGGGTGAACGGCCTGTACCTCCAGCCATGCACAAAAAGCAGACAGCAGCAGCACAAAGGCACAGAGATAAACAAACAGGAGAGTGGGGTGGGGCAGGCGGTTGCCCGCGCGCTCAATGGTAAACAGCGCGCGGTATATCCAGGAATTGTGATCGGTCATCGATGGGTCCCTTCAGCGTGTACGGGCAGTGTACAGGCTAAAGGGAGTTGGTTGAAGGGAGCTGTCTCGACGCCAGCTCCCTGTATGTAGGCGCTTACTTCTGGCGTTGATCCAACAGCCCGATCAAATGGTTCACATCCTTGACCGCAAATTTGAGCTGTTTCAGCACATCGGCTTCAGTGGTTTTAATCGACAGAGTCTCTGTCAGTTCAGAGAGGCGGGTCTGGGCCCGCCAGGCGCAGTGCCTCGCCAATTCCGGTGCCGTGCCGGGGTGATGCCAGCTGAGCATCTCCTGGATGTTGTTCATGTCCCGGTAGTTCACATCGCTGTTGACATAGCTGATTACCAGGGTGGTTCGGTCGGCGGCGCGGTGCAGCTTCTCCGCACGGTGCACCACCCGACTGCCCTGTTGAAAGACGGCATCGCCAGGATTTTCCTTCTGCACGGTTGCCACCCGCTCCTCGGGCAGTTCAATGGGGAATCCCCGAGGCAGTTGTTCCGGTGAGGTATCAAACAGTTTTGCCGCTTCTTCATCGGTGCCACGGAAATACTGGAAGTGTCCGCCCTCAAATGTCGAAGGATCTTCCAACAAAATCACGCAATCGAAATCGATGGAATCGATATGCCAATTGTCTACCGCCTTGCTGACATCTTCGGGCGCGAAGTTAACGTACAGCTGTTGGTGGGGAATCGAATGCACGGCGAGTTGAGTACCGGCCACCTCAGACAGCATCTGAATTAAGACAGGGCATTGGCAGAGGTCACGCAAAAAACGGGATTTGTAGACACCGCCGGCCAGATAGTTGGGGGCGCGATTGCCTTCATCTGATTCGGCGGTACAGCGCAGTTGATCCAATACTTGTTTTACTGCACGGGTGCCTTCATCAGACAAAACTCTAAAGGGACCAGCGACGGCAACCGGGCTGGGGCACTGGTCAATTTCACTTTGCGGGTAGCCAAAGTCTGCCAGAGATTCCACATTGTCCGGTTTTTGCAATGCCAGGTGCACGCCAGGGTCGTACACAGGTTCGTTGGTCAGGGTTTCGTATTCGGCGGGTTGGTCGAGTGGGAACGCCAGTGGAGAAGCTAACATAAGCAATAACCTCTTATCTCTCGCTATGTAACAGTGTTTTTATTCCTTACTGATTTTAGGGTTATAGCCCTGGGGGTCAAACGAGTTTCCCTCAACCATTGGTTCAAGAAATTCACCCACTGGTTGAATTTGATGAATCGGTCGCGTCCTGCTGGCTTTTTATGGACATGTCGGGGTCTTCACTGACTTGTTCCAACAGCCATTTTTGAAACGCCTTGACCTTGGCGCTGTTACGGCGATTTTCCCGATACGCCAGGTACCAGTCGCCAAAAGCGGGGGCTTTAATATCGAACGGCTCAACCAGACGGCCGGCACGCACATCAGACATGCCAAACGGTTGCAGGGCCAGGGCGACGCCGGCGCCGTCGACGGCAGCCTCCAGAGCCAGGGAATAGCTGTCAAAGCGAATACCCTGGTTAGTACTTTCACTGTGAACACCCGCCGCTTCAAACCAATTGGGCCAGTCTTGTTCGGCGTGATTGATGTAAAGCAGATTATGGTTGGTCAGATCCTGAGGTTTTTTCAGGCGAGGTCCTTCTTCTAACAGCTTTGGGCTGCAGACCGGAAAAATTTCTGAGGTAAACAGGTACTCGTAGTGCACTTCGGGCTGTACCTTGTAACCCATTAATACGCACACATCCACATCGCTGCGCTGAAAGTCGGCATCGATATGGGAGGAGTTGATATGCACCTGGATTTCCGGATGTCTCTTCTGGAAGTCGATCAACCGGGGAATCAACCATCCCACGGCAAAGGTCACATAGACCTGAACCGTGAGCACGGTGCTGCGGACATTGGCGCGCACACGCTCGGTACCATCAGCAATGCGGTCAAAGGCATCGCGCAGAATGGGATAGTAAATTTGACCGGCGTCAGACAGCTCTACGGAGCGAACGCTGCGATGAAACAGCTCGGTCCCGAGTTGGGATTCCAACAGTTTTATCTGGTGACTGATGGCGGAGTGACTGACATTGAGCTCCTCTGCCGCGTGGCGGAAGCTGCAGTGGCGTGCCGCTGCTTCAAACGCCCGCAAGGAATTCAGTGGGGGAAGATATCGCTTCATCTCAGTGAGCCATAAGTTAGAAAATTGGAATTATGGGGATACTTCAAGGCTAACCTATTTGGGCGCGAAAGCAATATCAGCCGGACTGTGCCTCCAGCTCGGCGCCACTCAATACGTCCGGCTCGCTGCGGCCGCTGAGTGTATCCAAGGTCACAAAGATAAAGGCACACAGGGAAACGGAAGCAATCGCGAATAGATAGACATAGAGGTAGCTGCCGTCAAAAATCAGATGCCCGGAGGCCGCCGGTCCGACGACAGAACCAAACAGCTGGCAGGCCGGTACCAGGGGGGCAAAGCGACCACTGATATCACCTTCGATAATGATGGTCATAAAAAAGGGCATTACAAAGTTCCAGGAAATGCAATACAGTAATACCGCCAATGAAAACATCCAGAAGTTGATGCCGAACGGGGTTAATAGGATTAACAGGGAAACAATACCAAGCGCAATCGCCCCGGTAATCAGAAAGCGACGATCGTAACGCTTGGAAAACCATCCCGAGAGGAAGCCGCCTACCGCACTGAAAATCAGAGTAGGGCCAAAAATCAGCCCCAATTGCTGGTCACTTAATCCACCCTCACCCCCGATTTGGCCAAAAAAGGCCCAAATACCGGATTGCCCGGCGAAATAGATAAACAGCCCGACAAATCCCCACAGCATAGTGGTTAACGGTGATATTCGGGAAACGGCGTTTTTCGCGGCGGTGTGGGTATCTACCACGATGCTCTTGGCGCCTCCCGCCGGCATCCATTTGGCCAGTGGCAAGGTCAACAACGCACAGGCGCAGAGAAACAGAGCCACTCCCTGAAACTGCCAGCTGGGGATAATAAACACCGGCAGGCAGAAGGCGCCAATACCCGCGAGGGTTACCTGTGAGCCAATACCATATCCAAACGCGCGGTCGGGATTGCGGGTATCACCCATGCAGGTAAATACGCAGGAGACAATGGCGGAGTTGGCCAAGCCAATCACCAGAAACAGCACCAGCAGCGATGAATAGTCAGCGGTACCGGCAAAAAAGTAGCACACAGCGGCGAGCAGAGAGGTGCAGAACACCGTCGTCCGCCAATTGAGGCGGCGTACCCAGAATACAGCAACAATGTTGGAAATGGCCGAGCCAGCCATATAGATGGAGCCGAGATAGCCGATCTGTTGCTCGTTGATGCCAAGAGAGTCACCGGCGGACTTCAAGACAATAGGCAGCATGTTGTAAACCAGAAAAGCCACACCGATATAGAGTGTCGATGCCACCATGACCGAAGGTCTGTTAATCGTCTCGGCTGAACTCACAGAATCTACCTCTTGTGCATTATTTAGCTCCAAAGCTTACATGCCTTTGTCTGTGCATCCTATGTCTATCACGCACAAGATGCATGAGAAAACTTCAGTGCAGTTGAGCTATTTTCATCGGTCTGTTCCAGGCGCCTCCAGCACCTTGAATTATACTTGAGAATACCTAAGTCGACGGTTAGATAATATAAACCGGATTCTACAAGTCTTTGATTTATATTGACTTTATTCGTCCCGGTGGTGTTTGGGCAGAGGTTGGATGGCGGTTGTTGGTGCCGGTTGATCGTGTCATATTTTTATCACGTCACCGGCGCCGCTCCAGCACCGGATTTCGATCCCACAGAGATAACAATAGATTCAAAACGATAACGGAGAGATCAAGAATGAAGGCGAAGTTAAATTATCTTGCAAACGCGATTGTGATTGCCGGACTGCAGTCTGCAACGACCCAGGCATTCCAAATCGAAGAGGTTGTGGTGACCGCGACCAAGCGCGCCCAGTCCACCATGGATGTTCCCTACAATATTTCCGCGACCACTTCCGAAACGCTGGAACGCCAGGGCATCACCGACTTTTCCAAGTTGGCTGATTCCGTTCCCGGTCTTGCCTACACCGATACCGGCTCCCGTGATTCCGGTATTAACAGCGGTCTGATTATTCGCGGCCTCAATACCAGCAGCTCGGGTTTTACCGACTTCGCGACGGTAGCCGCACCAACGGTATCGGTTTACGTGGGTGAAACGCCTCTGTTTTACAACGTTTACCTGAAAGACATCGAACGTGTGGAAGTATTGAGAGGCCCGCAGGGCACACTGTATGGTTCAGGTTCCCTGGGTGGGACGATTCGCTATATCAATAAAGAGCCGGACACCGAGCAGTCCTATGTCGAGATGCACTCTCGCATTTCACACACCGGTGAGAGCAGTGGTATTAATTCTGATTCCTTTGCCGTTATCAATGCCGCCTTGAATGACGATATGGCTCTGAGAGCAGTGGTCGGCTATGTGGATAACCAGGGCTTTATCGACGCCGCCAGACTCCGAGTCTTCGATGATAACAATCAACCGGTCGGAATCGACCCTGGCGACGTCAACAGCCAACCGCTGGAATCTCACAAAAGCGGTTCGAACGGAGAGATGATCAAACACGCACGCTTAACCTACCTGTGGGACATCAGCGACACGTTGAGTCTGCTGGTCAGCCACCAGCAACAGGAAGACAGTATCGACGACAGGCAGGTCAGCAATAACGAACATCCGGATGGGGGTGACCACACCCATTTACAACGGATTCGTGAGGGCGCGGACCGCGAACTGAGCCTGACCAATATCGAGGTGGAAGCCGATCTGGGTTTTGCCACTCTGACCTCCGCGACCTCTATGTTTGAGAGCGAGTCTGAGTTAATCGGCGACCAATCCGCGGCTTACTACAACGAAGGTTACTGGGCGGGCTTTTATTACAACGGTTTTCCCCGCGAAGCGGTGATCGGCGAATACTTCAAAGATGTGGAAACCATTTCCCAGGAGTTCCGCCTCACTTCCAACAGCGACGGTGATCTCAATTGGATTCTGGGCGCGTTTTACCTGAAGCAGGAAGTCGAGGCGCTGAACAACGACTACCACCGCGGTTTCTATCAATGGGCCACCGATACGGATCACTACTACGCGCCACAGGTGGCAACTCTGGCGGCACTGGGTCAACCGACGGATCTGTTCTACTCCTTAAACCAGAAAGTCGAAAATATCGACAAGGCGATTTTCGGCGAGCTGACCTACCAGATCACTGAGCAGTGGCAGGTAACCGTCGGTGCCCGTTTCTTCGAGCAGGAGTTCAGCAACGACACGGTTAACCGTTCGCCATTGTGCGGCGCCTGGTGTTCTGACGATGGTGTGGATGCTCTTGGTATCTACGGTGCCAGCCAGGAAAACACCATTAACGACCGTATCTTTAAGTTCAACACCTCTTACGACATCACACCGGACATTATGCTCTATACCACCCTGGCGCAGGGCTTCCGAAACGGTGGTGCCAACGGGATTCCGACTGCGGGTCCCTGGGCTGAGCCCGCGGAGCTGGTGCCCTACACCAACGACACGGCATTGAGCTTTGAAATTGGTGCCAAAGGTTCGGCGTTCGATAACCGTGTGCAGTTTTCCGCCGCCGCCTTCCAGATTGACTGGGATGACGTCATCCTGACCACAGCGTCCGTGAACGGCTTCACCATTTTGACCAACGGAGATACCGCGCAATCTCGTGGTGTGGAGATGGAATCCACGGTTCACTTTACCGAAAACCTGCAAGGTACATTTGGCTACGCCTACACCGATGCAAAACTGACCGGTGATTTTACCACCTCCGGCATTGTCGGCTTCGATGGTGACAAGCTGCCCGGCGTACCCGATCACATGGTGACAGCGTCTCTGACATACTCCCATATGCTCAGAGGTTCGGAGCTGGTCTTCAACCTCAATGGTTCCTGGGTGGATGAGGTAACCACGGACATCAACGACAGTAACAACAACTTCACGGTGGTTGATGGCTACAGTGTGCTGAACGCCTCTGTATTCTGGGAGGTCAGCGACAACTTCAGTGTCAGCCTGTTTGCCGATAACCTTACAGACGAATTGGCACCCACCAATACGCGCGGCCCCAAGTACGCACGTCAGGACTCGACCCAGCGTGACATCTACTCCTACATTATGCGTCCGAGAACCATTGGTCTGGGCCTGAAATACAGCTTCGAATAAGAGAGACCTATGAGTTCAATAACCACTTCGATTGCAGACGGCGTTTGCGAGCTGACGCTCGCCCGTCCGCAACAGAGAAACGCCATCAACGTTGAGATGCTGACGGAGCTCAACCAGTGCCTGGACCAAACCGCGGGTGACGCCGACGTGCGTTGCCTGTTGATCACCGGCGAAGGACGCAGCTTTTGTGCCGGCGCCGATGTTGAGGAATGGGCGCAAATGGAAGCCGAAGGCCGTCTGGAAACCTATGGTTGGACGGAGAAAGCTCATGCACTGATGCTTAAGTTGCAGCAGTTGCCCAAGCCCACCATCGCCGCCATTAATGGCGCGGCGGTTGGAGCGGGGCTGGATCTGAGTATGTGCTGCGATTTTCGCTACGCCGCCTCGGTTGCCAAGTTTCTGCCGGGCTATACCCGCATGGCTTACAGCCCGGACGCCGGTGGCAGTTGGTTGCTGCCGCGTTTGATCGGTCTGGACGCCAGCCGCGAATTTCTGTTCTTTGATGAGCCCTGGCCCGCCAACCGCGCCAAACAGGCCGGTATGGTCAGCGAGGTGTATGAGGTCGAAGAACTGATCAATGCCGTGCGGGCGACCGCCAAAACCCTGGCTGCCGGCCCGACCTATGCGTTTGGTAAAACCAAACAGTTGTTGCAACAAAGCCTGCGAACCGATTTCGCCCAACAACTGGAATTGGAAAAAGAATTCGCTATTGCCTGTGGTCGCACTGAAGACGCTGATGAGGCGCTTGCAGCGGTATCAGAACATCGAACCCCCAATTTTGTCGGAAGGTAAAACCCCTATGGATTTTCAACTGTCAAACGAGCACGAAATGCTGATCTCCACCGTTCAGGCATTTGTTGAAAAAGAGCTGCTGCCCCATGAGGCCGAAGTGGACGCCGAGGACGTAGTGCCGCAGGAGCTGGCGGCACAGATTCGCGGCAAAGCGATAGAGACCGGACTCTACGCATTTAACATGCCGGAAGAGGTTGGCGGCGGCGGTCTGGATTATCTCTCCCAGGCGTTGATCGAACGGGAGCTGTCGAAAGTCAGCTGGGCGCTGCATGTGTTTGTGGCTCGCCCCTCCAAAATCTTAATGGCCTGCCAGGGCAGTCAAATTGACGACTACCTGTTGCCCTGCATACGTGGCGAAAAAATCGATTGCTTTGCACTGACCGAACCGGATGCCGGTTCCGACGCCGCCAATATCAAAACCCGCGCTGTTCGCGACGGCGACGATTTTGTTATCAAAGGCAGCAAACACTTTATCAGCCACGCGGGCCATGCGGACTTCGCTATTGTATTTGCCGTGACCGGTGTATCAGAAGTCAACGGACGCAAACGCAACGAAGTAACGGCGTTTCTGGTCGACAAGGGAACACCGGGTATGACCATTCAGCGCGGTCCCAAATGCGTCAGCAACCGCGGCTACCACACCTACGAGTTGTTCTTTGACGACTGCCGGGTTCCCGCCGCCAATGTGCTGGGCGAGGTCGGCAAAGGCTGGGCGGTAGCGAACGATTGGCTCACAGCCGGGCGCGTTATGGTCGCCGCCAACTGCGTGGGTCAGGCCCAGCGTGCCATGGCGCTGGCCACTGAGTGGTGTGCCGACCGCAAGCAATTTGGCCAGAGTATCGGTAAATATCAGGGCGTCTCGTTTAAATTGGCTGATATGGCCACCGAAATCCGAGCCGCCGATTTATTAACACTGCATACCGCCTGGAAAATGGATCAGGGCACCATGACCGACGGTGATGCCGGCATGGCCAAACTGTTTGCCAGCGAAACCCTGGCGCGAGTCACAGACAACACCGTGCAGTTGTTTGGTGGTATGGGGCTGATGGATGAACTCCCGGTGGAGAGAATGTGGCGAAACGCACGCATCGAACGCATCTGGGAGGGCACCTCCGAGATTCAGCGGCACATTATTTCCCGCGAGCTGCTGCGTCCTCTGGAACGCTGAGCATCGGATTGGAGCAAGAGTGAACAATAAAGAGATTTACCGGGAGTTTTAAGCATGGCATGTCGCGAGAATTTAAAACGCTTGATGGCACCGAGACACATTGCCTTTGTGGGTGGCAGCGCCATGGCCGCCGCAGCCAAGCGCTGCCGCGCGGGAGGCTTTACAGGGCAGGTTTGGTTGGTGAACCCGACCCGCAAAGACATTGACGGCGAAATTTGCTACCCCTCCGTCCGGGATTTGCCCGAGGCGCCGGACGCGAGCTTTATCGCTACCAGTCGCGAAATTACCGTGGACATCGTCACCGACCTCAGCGTTCTGGGGGCGGGCGGAGCGGTGTGTTATGCATCGGGTTTTGCGGAAATGGACGAACAGGGCGCGGAGATGCAGGAAGCTTTGGTAAAAGCCGCCGGTTCCATGGCGATCATCGGCCCCAACTGTTATGGCCTGTTGGACTATCTTCACGGGGCGGCGCTGTGGCCGGTGGCTCATGGCGGCAAGCTGGTAGAAAAAGGCGTGGCGGTCATCACCCAGAGCGGTAACTTCGCCTACAACCTGTCGATGACGGACCGCTCGCTACCCGTTTCATATATGGTAAGCGTCGGCAACCAGGCCAGTGTCACTGTGGCGGATATCATCGAGGTGCTGCTGGACGAACCACGGGTTACCGCCATTGGTTTGCACCTGGAGGGGCTGAAAGATGTCGGCGCCTTTGCCCGTGCAGCGACCCGGGCACTGAAGCAGGGCGTACCCATTATCGTGCTCAAAAGCGGTACCTCCAGTATTGGTGCCGAGCTGGCATTAAGCCATACCAGTTCGCTGGCGGGTTCAGACGAACTTTACAACACCTTGTTTGAACGGGTCGGAGCGATTCGGGTCAGTGGTCCAGTGGGCTTTATCGAGACCTTGAAGATTGTAGCCTCTGGCAACTTGCCTCAGGGTTCTAAAATCGCCGCCTTGGCATGCTCCGGTGGCGATGCCGGTTTGATTGCTGACTACTGCGAAAGCAACGGACTGGATCTGCCACAGCCGACCGAGGAGCAACACCAAACGCTGACCGAGGTTTTGCCGATTTTTGCCAACGTGGCCAATCCTCTCGACTTTACCACTGCTATCTGGGGAGATCGAGATGCCTTGAGTCGCTGTGTGAGCGGTATGCTCGACGGCGACTTTGATTACGGTTTTCTGATTCTGGACTATCCCGGTGAAGAGACAGGCGAACGGGGGGAATGCGATCTGATGGCCGAAGTATTCGGCGAAACATTGGCGCAACGGGGTTTTCCAGGCGCGGTGGCGTCGGTCTTCCCGGAATTGTTGCCGGCGTCCGGTCGGGAAAAATTGCAGGCACTGGGCGTACCGGCATTGCAGGGGATTGAGGACGCCCTGCAAGCGATCGGCCAGGTGGTTGCCTACAGTCGTCGCCGACAGCAGTTGTTAGCCGATCCCATCGCGTTGGATGCCTCCTTGGCTCGTTCTGAACCACTGAATGAAGAACCCCGAACTCTGGACGAATGGGAGAGTAAACAGCGGCTTGGACGTTACGGTCTGCCGATTCCTTCTGCCACACTGGCCACCCCTGAAAACGCCGGAGAGGCTGCGGAGGCACTGGGCTTTCCAGTCGTGGTAAAAGTCGCCAGTGCGCAATTGCCCCACAAAACCGAGGCCGGTGCTGTGAAACTGAATCTGCAATCGGCGCAAGAGGTGCAAAGCGCAGTCGACGACATGGTGCAGCGACTGATGAAGTCTCACCCTCATGTGGACACCGGCCGCATTTTGGTGGAGCGGATGTCACCCTCGCCCGTCGCCGAATTGATCGTGGGCATCAAAAGCGAAGCCGGCTTCGGCATCGCCCTGGTGATCGGCGCCGGTGGCGTGTTGGTAGAGCTGGTCAACGACAGCGCCAGTCTGTTGTTACCCACCAGCGAGGCAGAGGTACGACGTGCGCTGGAAAGCTTGAAGATACACAAACTGCTGCAAGGTTTTCGCGGTAAACCCGGCGGCGATGTGGATGCCACGGTCAATGCGATTATGGCTATCGCCCACTATGCTACAGAACATGCTGACACCATTGCCGAACTGGACGTTAATCCGCTGATGGTACATGAACAAGGCGTGGTGGCGGTGGATGCGCTAATTCGTGAGGGAGGTTCACAATGACCGGCACTACGGTTTCTGACAAGGCCATGACCTGTGGCCAGGCACTGGTAAAACTGCTGGAAGCCTACCAGGTGGATACCGTGTTTGGCATTCCCGGCGTACACACCCTGGAGCTGTATCGGGGGCTGCCGGGCCGCAATATCCGGCACGTGCTGTCCCGCCATGAACAAGGCGCGGGTTTTATGGCAGACGGCTACGCACGCGTAACCGGTAAACCGGGCGTGTGTTTTATTATCACCGGGCCGGGGCTGACCAACATTGCCACACCCATGGGGCAGGCCTACGCGGATTCGGTACCGATGCTGGTGATCACCAGCGTCAACGAAACCCATACCTTGGGCAAAGGTTGGGGGCGCCTACACGAGACCCAAAATCAACGGGCCATCAGCGAGCCACTGACGGAGTTCAGCGCCACCGCCTATCAGGCCGATGATATTCCCGACCTGATTGCTCGTGCATTTGCGGTATTTCGCAGTGCCAGGCCACGTCCAGTGCATATTGAAATTCCATTGGATGTGCTGGCAACACCTGTCGGGCGCGACTGGACAACGGAAGTCAGAGTGGCTAGCGAGCGTCCGGTACCGACTCAGGGTGCAATCGCCGCTGCCGCCAATCTGCTGAAAGCGGCGCAGCGTCCGGTAATCGTAGCCGGTGGTGGTGCCGTGGACGCGGCAGAGGCGGTTACCGAACTGGTTGAACAGTCGGGAGCCACCTTTTTCTCAACGGTGGCTGGCAAGGGTATTTTGCCTGATACCCATCCCAATAACGCAGGTGCGATCTTGTGTACCGAGCCTGCATGGGACTACGTGGAAAGCGCCGACGTGATGTTAGCCATAGGTACGGAGCTGGCGGACACGGATATGTGGCGGGATAAGCTACCGTTTAACGGCAAGCTGATCCGCGTGGATATTGATCCGGGAAAGATGAACGATCTGTATCCGGCCGCAGTGGCGATTGTTTCAGATGCGAAAGCCGCGGCTATGGCGCTGTCGCAGCAACTGGACGGCAATTCCACTGCTGAGCCGGTTGCCGATGCTGTCAGTCAGCTTAGACGTCGCGTTAGAGAATCTCAGCCGCCATTACAACAAAAACACCTGGCAGTGCTGGACGTGCTGCGTCGCTGCTTGCCCGCTGATGCAGTGGTTGCCACGGATATGACCCAGATTGCCTATACCGGCAACTACAGCTTCCCGGTGGATCAGGTGCGCAGCTGGCTGCATCCGACGGGATACGGAACCCTGGGTTACGGAATGCCGGCCGGCCTGGGCGCCAAGATCGGAGCGCCGGACCGGCCCTGCGTGGTGCTCGCCGGAGATGGTGGTTTTCTCTACACCCTGCAGGAACTGGCCACAGCCACCGAAGAATTGGATTCCTGCTTTGTGGTGCTGCTGTGGAACAACGACAGCCTGGGTCAAATCCGCGATGATATGGTGGCGCTGGATATTCCGCCCATTGGCGTTTCACCAACCAATCCCGACTACATCAAACTGGCGCAAGGCTTTGGGTGCCGGGCGGTTCAGCCTCAATCACTGGCGGCACTGGAAACCGACCTGAAGGAAGCGCTCAACCACCCGGGCGTAACCCTGATCGAGATGCACGAAAGCGCAGTACCTTGAGGACTCAAATGTACCAACACAACCACCTCTACATTGACGGCGCCTGGTGCGCCGCTGATCAAGAGCACTTTTTGGATGTCATCAACCCCGCTACAGAGCAACCCTTTGCCAGAGTGATTCAGGGTAACGCCCGGGACGTGGACAAGGCAGTGCAAGCCGCCCGTGTCGCATTCCCCGAGTGGTCCACCACACCCGCTTCTGAGCGGGCGAACTATATCGACAGGATTGCGGAGCAGCTGCATCACCGCCGCCAGGAATTTGCCCAATTGATTTCGTCAGAATTGGGTATGCCATTGCACCTGTCCCTGGAAGTCCAGGTCAACGGCCCCATTGAGGGTTTACGCAGTTATGCTGCTCTGGCGAGACACATGGAGGAAGAAGAGCGCGTCGACAATGCACAGGTGTTGCGTGAGCCCATCGGTGTGTGCGCGTTTGTCAATCCCTGGAACTATCCTCTGCATCAGCTGATCGGCAAGCTTGCCCCGGCGTTGGCGGCCGGGTGCTGCATGGTTGTCAAGCCCAGCGAAGAAACGCCGCTGCACGCATTTCTGCTGGCAGAGATCATCGACCAGGTGGGGCTGCCCGCAGGCGTGTTCAACCTGGTTTCCGGACCTGGCAAAGTTGTGGGAGAAGCCATGGCCACTCACCCCGAGGTGGATATGGTGTCCTTTACCGGCTCCACCGGTGCGGGCATTCGAGTGGCGGAAGTGGCGGCGAAATCCGTTAAAAGAGTATGCCAGGAGTTAGGCGGCAAATCCGCACTGCTGATTACCGAGGACGCCGATCTTGAGGCGGCGGTTACCTACGGTGTTCAGGATGTGATGATCAATTCCGGACAGACCTGCACCGCATTGAGTCGCATGCTGGTGCCGCGAAGCCGCTATTTCGAAGCCTCTGTGATGGCTCGAAAGGTCGCGGAATCCCTGCAGGTGGGAGATCCGTCGAATCCCGCCAGCGACCTGGGCCCGATGTGTTCCCAGCGACAGTACGAAACGGTGTTGCGCTATATCGTGCGGGGGATTGATGAAGGGGCCAGGATGATTACCGGCGGTCTGCCTTCTGAGAATGAGTTTAAAAAGGGGTATTACATCCGGCCGACGATTTTTGTGGATGTGGACAATCGTATGGATATCGCCCAGGATGAAATCTTTGGACCGGTACTGTGCATCATCGCCTACGACACTTTGGAGGAGGCCGTCAGCATTGCCAATGACTCCCCGTTTGGCTTGAGTGGCGGGGTTTGGGCTGAGGATAAGGACGCTGCTGCCAGGATCGCCCGCCGCTTGCGAACCGGCCAGGTATTCCTCAATGGCGCGGATTTTTCGTACCAGGCGCCGTTTGGAGGTTACAAACAGTCCGGTAATGGTAGAGAATGGGGGCTGTCCGGTTTGGATGAATTTATTGAGCGCAAGGCGCTGCTTTATTGAAACTAACCTGTGAGGGAAGTGATCTATGGATGCCAGTTTGCTACACCAGAAAGCCGTTACCATGGTCAGCCAGGGGCGTCATCGGGAAGCGGCACCCATTGTGGCGGATCTGGTTAAACACTTTCCTCGTGAGGCGGCATTCTGGCATCTGTACAGCCTGATCGCGCTGGCGTTAAAGCAAGCCGCCCGCGCGATCGAATTCTCCAAAAAAGCCATTGATCTGCTCGATGCCAAGGCGTCTGCAGCGGCAGGCGAATACCGGGCGCAGCTGGCCAATGCGCATCTCCATGTTCTCGACATCGCCCAGGCCCTCAAGATTGCCGACGATTGTCGGCGCGACTGTGAAAACAATCCCATCGCGTTGGACACACTCGGCCGGGTTTATACGGGCTGCGGAGAATTGCACAAGGCACGCGAGGTGTTTGAGGCAGCTGCGGCATTGGTGCCTGACAGCATGCACTACCAGTTTAACCTCGCCACCGCTTTGCGGGGGCTGGGTGAGTTGGAAGCGGCCGAAACCATTTACGATAAGGTTATCGAACGCCATCCCGAGGACTTTGAGGCTTACGCCAATCGCTCTCAATTGCGTAAACAGACCGAAGAGCGCAATCATATTGATGAACTGGCGGGCCTGCTGCAGAACCACTTTGAAAACTGGCGGGACGAAGTGCAACTCTGCTTTGCCCTGGCAAAGGAATGCGAAGACGTTGGGCGCTATGAGCAATCGTTCAAAGCCCTGAAGCGAGGCGCGGATATTCGCCGCGGTCACACTCATTACCAGGTAGAGGGTGATCTGGAGGCCATATCCAACATTGTCCAGACTTTTTCAGAAACGGTGATCAATCGGCAACAGGACACCTGTTTTTCCGACGAACCGATTTTTGTTTTGGGGTTACCCCGCACTGGCACCACGCTGGTGGAACGTATTCTCGGTAGTCACAGTTGCGTAACCTCTGCGGGTGAGTTACAAAATTTCGCTGCGGAAATGGTCAAGCAGGTCCGTCGGGCCAGCCCGGCGGAAACCCTCGACAAGGTCAAGATGATCAAACGCTCTGTGGCGGTGGATTTTCGCCAGTTGGGTCACGACTATATCGAGAGCACACGTCCATTGACGGGCAGTAAACCTCACTTTATCGACAAGCTGCCCCTCAACTATCTGTATATGGGGCTGATTGCCATGGCGTTGCCCAATGCCAAGATCATTCACTTGACCCGGCACCCGATGGACGCCTGCTATGCCATATACAAAACCCTGTTCCAGGACGCCTACCCCTTCTCCTACAACCTGGAAGACCTCGGCCGCTATTACATTGCTTACCACCACATGATGGCGCACTGGCGCAAGGTAATGCCGGGCAAGTTCCTGGATGTCAGCTACGAGCAGCTGGTGGCTGATCAGGAAAATCAGACCCGGCGTCTGCTGGAATATTGTGATCTGCCTTGGGAAGACGCCTGTCTGGAATTCCATCGCAATACCCAGGCGAGCATGACCGCCAGCGCCGCGCAGATTCGGCAGCCCATCTACAACAGCTCGGTTGAGAAATGGCGCCGTTATGAAACTCAGCTGGAACCGTTGCGAGTGTTGTTGGAAAATGCCGGGATTCTGCTCTGAAAGTCTGCCGCGTTTTATCCGGCACACAATCAACCTTACCTGTAGCAGCGGGCTCTGACCGCGAAAATGGCTCCAATAGAACACCCAAAACCAGTCGCCCTCGGAGCGGGCCGCTACGGAGAACGGTGCCAAATTGGCCTAAGCAAGTGTTAGGGGTTCTTGATGCGGGTATTGAGTTTGGGTACCGGTGGATGGCGAGTTTTGCAAAGGATACACCGAATAGAAGAATTTAACATCATTGGGGGCTGAGTAGGTAAGGGCGGTTCCCTCGGGAATCCAAAGCACATCCCCCGCAGCGGCTTGATAAATTTTATCATTCACCACCAATTCCAATTCACCGTCGTGAATAAACAGCACTTCGTCGTAACTCACTGTCCATTCCATATGGCAACCGGCGACAAACAGACCCATGCCTGCCCCGAGCGCTTTACTGTTGCTGCGATTGACCAGCGGTAAGATCGATGACTGACTTTCATCCACTGTCCACTGTTGTTGATCCTGTTTAAACAAACGTACTATTTCCAAAACGCCATTTTCCAAAACATAAGACCTCAAATATTCAATGCACATCAAGTATGTGCACCAGAACTTTTACGCACAATTGAATATTGCTAACGGCAGAGGCAAAAAAAATCATCCATCCAATCACTCGTGGCAAGGTCCATTTTGGGTATGATGATTCAACGCTTTCAGACAAAACAAATAATTCACCCGCAATGGGGACTGATGGAGAAAGAGCCATGAATCAACACAGTAAAGCCCGCCCGGACAATGGACTACCCAAAACCGTAGAGTCCACACTGCCCTCAAACTGGTATCTGGATGAGAAGATCTTCAGGATTGAGCGTGAAAACATCTTTCATAAAGAGTGGGTTTGCGTCGGTCGCGAAGAGGAATATCCAGATAAGGGTGCACATAAAGTTCTCGACGTCATGGGCGAAAGCATCATCGTGGTTAGAAATGGTGAAGGTGAGATCAAGGCCTTTTACAATGTTTGTCGTCACCGCGGTGCTCGCATCTGTCCCACCAATGATCAGGAAGCCAATGAAAATTCCAATAACCGCGTGCCGGTCAGGGGCGGTGTCCGCCCTAACGGCAAAATCATGTGTCCATACCACGCCTGGACCTACGATTTGAACGGTAACCTACTCAGCGCGCCACACATGTCCGAGGAGATGGGGTTTAAGGTTGAGGAATATGGACTGCACCCCGTGGGGGTGGGATGTTGGGGCGGTTTTGTTTTTTTGAATCTGTCCCCGGAGACAGCTCCGGATTTTGAAGAGTACGTCAAAGAAGTCGACGAGCGGCTGGTGCGTTATCCCATGGAAGAACTTCGAACCGGCAAACACATTCGCTACGAAGTTAACGCCAATTGGAAAGTCATCTGCGAAAACTACAACGAGTGTTACCACTGTGGTCCGGTACATCCGGAACTGTGCCAGGTGGTACCTGCATTTCGTGAAAACGGCGCCACCGATCTGGATTGGGATCGCGGCATACCACACCGCGAAGGGGCAGACACCTTTACCAAAACCGGTACGTCACCACGCCGTTCTTTCCCGGGGCTGAACGAAGACGAGCAGACCCGTCACAAGGGCGAACTGCTGTATCCCAATATCTTTCTGTCCATTGCCCGAGAGCACGTGGTGGCATTTGTGCTGCACCCCAAAGCCTGTGGGCACACGATTATTGACTGCTATTTCCTGTTCGAAACCTACGAGATGGAAAAGACAGAGTTTGATCCCTCGGATGTGGTCGACTTCTGGCATCTGGTCAACCGTCAGGACTGGGGCATCTGTGAGCGTGTGCAGGAGGGGATGAAAGCCAGAGTTCACGACGTGGGCATTTTCTCCCCCATGGAAGATTGGAACCTGGATATTCGCCGTTATGTGAGTGATCGCATCGAAGCCTTGGTGGAAGAGGTTTAACCGCCTATGTACAGCAGCAATTACGATGTCCTGTTCGAGCCCATTCGCATCGGGCCGGTTACGGCAAAAAACCGTTTTTACCAGACACCCCATGCCAACGGCATGGGGTATAACATGCCCAACAGTTCCGCCGCTTATCGTGAAATGAAGGCCGAAGGCGGCTGGGGCGTGGTATCGGTGGAGTATTGCTCCATCCACGAAACGTCGGACGATGGCCCCTGTGCCTACCAGGCCTTGTGGGATGGCAACGACGTTAAAGCATTGGCGCAAACTGCCGAAGGAATTCATCGCCACGATGCACTGGCGGCGATTGAGCTTTGGCATGGCGGTTTAAAGTCCAACAATCGCTTTACCCGCGTGCCCACCATGAGCCCGTCCGGCCATATGACCGGCTATCTGCACACCGCCAGTGTGTCTCGCGCGATGACCAAGAAAGACATTCGTGATTTGCGTCGGTGGCAGGTGGATGCGGCGCTGCGCGCAAAGCAAGCGGGCTACGATATTATCTATGTGTATGCCGGACACGAGTTTCTGCCAGTTCAGTTTCTGTCCAAAAAATACAACCAGCGCACTGACGAATACGGTGGTTCGCTGACAAACCGTGTTCGCCTGCTGCGGGAAATGATCGAAGACACCCGCGAGGCGGTGGGTGACAGCTGCGCCGTTGCCGTGCGTTTGGGCGTGCATGGTTTTGCTCATCCGGTTATCGGTACCGAAGGTGGTTATGAAGACCGGGAAGTGATCGAAATGCTGGCTGAATTGCCCGATCTCTGGGACGTGAATTTTGCCGGTTCCCACAACGGCAACGACTCCTGCAGTGCCCGCTTTTCCAACGAAGGCTATCAGGAATCGTTTATCGACTTTGTGAAAAGCACCACCAGCAAACCTGTAGTGGGGGTGGGGCGATTTACCTCGCCCGATACCATGGCTGGCCAGATTCGCCGGGGCGTGATTGATATTATCGGTGCGGCCCGCCCGACGATTGCCGATCCATTCCTGCCCAACAAGATCCGTGAAGGGCGAGAAGATGAAATCCGTGAGTGCATCGGTTGCAATATTTGCCGCTCGGCCAACAATGAAGCCCTGCCATTGCGATGCACCCAAAACCCGACCATTGGCGAAGAGTGGCGCCGGGGTTGGCATCCTGAAAAGTTCCCGCAAGCATCAGAGCCTGAGTCTGTGTTAGTTGTTGGCGGGGGACCGGCAGGGTTGGAATGCGCGTTGACCCTGGGCCGTATGGGCCATCATGTCACTCTGGCAGAAGCGGGAGAGGAGCTGGGTGGTCGACTGCTCAAGGAAGCCAAGCTTCCAGGCCTTAGCAGCTGGATTCGAGTGGTCGACTACCGGGCAACCTTGCTAAAACGTATGCCCAACGTGGAGATTTATTACGATAGCCAGCTCAGCGCTGAAGACATTATCGAATTTGGTTTCTCGCACGTGGTACTGGCCACCGGTTCCCAGTGGCGCGCCGACGGCGTGGGTTTTAGTAACAAACGGCCCATCGAGATTAACCCGGATGCTCGTGTGCTGACACCGGCTGACTGTATGAACGATGCCGATGTGCAAGGCGACGTTGTGATCTTTGACGACGACCATTACTACATGGGTGGCTGCCTGGCGGAAAAGTACATGAACGCGGGTCACAGTGTTACTTTGGTCACCCCGGCGACCAGCGTTTCTGAATGGACGGCGTTGACCGACGAACAGTGGTTCGTTCAAACCAAACTGCTTCAGTCAGGTGTAAACATCATCACCACACAGCAGTTGACCAAGGTGGAGGCCAAGACGCTGGAGCTGGCCTGTGTCTATAGTGGCAAGAGTCAAACACTGTCATTTGATACTTTGATTCTCGCCACGGCTCGCATGCCGAAGAATGAACTCTTCGAGCAGCTCACACAACCCGAACAGGAGCAACGCTTCGAGAGCATTCGCTGTATCGGCGACTGCGAAGCACCGGGTGCGGTGGTGGATGCGGTTCATTCCGGGCATCGCTTTGCGCGTTTGTTCGGGCGGGAGCAGACCCACACGGTTTCCTTTAAACGGGAACAGATTATTTTAGAGACCATCAATATTTAGAACTCCAACTTAGCGTTCCTTCGCATCGGGATTAGGTCCAGTATCAAGTTGACTAAATCTAATCCCGCTTTTTGAGGCATCGTTAGAGCGGCTCCTAACCCTCAATTTCACTCCGCACAATACCCGGCGTCCTGGCGGCACCTTTGACTCTGTCCGGATGATCACGCTCGTTAAAGCGACGCAACCCCTCCATCAGCTGGTCGCTGGCGTCCGACGTGGTCAGTAGGCGATTAAAACATTCCGCTTCAATTCGCAGTCCCTCACGCAAATCCTGTCCAAACCCCCGCACTGCAGCCTCTTTGTCCGCATGGATGGCCGGCTGCGGCAGAGTGGCAATAAACTGAGCCATTTCCACGGCACGGGCCAGGGATTCACCCTTGGCCACGACCTCATTGGCGAGCCCGATTCGATACGCCTCCTGGGCATCAATCACCTTACCGGTAATAATCAGTTCCATGGCACGGCCCATACCCACAATTCGCGGTAAACGCTGCGAGCCGCCATCGGCCAGACCGATATTCCAGCGGCGGCAGGTCACGCCAAAGGAGGCGTGCTCTTCCACGATTCGCATATCCGCAAAGCAGGCCCATTCCAGGCCGCCTGCGTAGGCCACACCATTAACGGCGGCAATGATGGGTTTGTAGATGTCCGTCCAACGTGAGGGCCCCAGAATTCCAGGGGCTTCGCCACGATTATGACGGGCCACATCGGCGGCTTCTACCGGGCACAGAGACGCTACTTCAGGGTCGGGGTGGTCGGTGGGCTCGGTCGCGCCAAAATTGCTCTTCAAGTCACCACCGGCGCAGAATGCGGAGTCTCCGGCGCCCGTTAAAACGGCGACCTTGGCGGTATCGTCCGTGCGAAAGCGATTAAAGGCGTGCACCAGTTCGCGATGGGTACGGGTGCCGATACAATTTTTTACCTCCGGGCGGTTAAAGGTGATGATGCTGACAGGACCTTCCTGAGCGTAGGTAATCTGTTGATATTGCATGGTGTTGCTCCTTTTCGACGTTAGAAAGCTTGGAGATCAAGATATCTGCTGCAGGGCGTCCGAATAAGGTTATAATCCACAGGTTAAGGGGTCCTTAGATTGCATCGCGGGAGTGAGATTGGACCAATGGGGCAGGAAACATGGGGTTGAGATTCGACCAATCACTACAGAGAAAGCTGCTGTATCCCAGTATTCCCGTGGGGTTCCTCAATGATGTCCTGGCGGCGGCGCAACACCGGGGCCTGCCCGTAGAGCAGTTGTTGCTCAACCAGGGTCTCTCCCTCAACCAACTGAATATTGCCGGATTTCGCGTCTCAGTGGATCAGTACAGTCAAGTGGTGAAGCAATTGGGTGAGCATACGGACGATGCCTTTCTGGGATTTCTGTCGCGGCCGGTACCCATTCGGGCATTCAGTGTTTTCTGCTACAGCGTTGTGGGTTGTCGAAATATGCAGGAGGTGATTGATCAGGCCAATCACTTCTACGCATTGTTTACTGACGATTTCCATTGGTCGTTGCAAGAAGAGCAGAATGAGCTCCTGCTCAGCATCCAGATCAAGCCCCTGTTGCCGCTTGATTATCGCTTCGTGATTCAGAGCCTGTTATTGATGACGATTCGGTTGCTGGGGTGGTTGTTGGGTGAAGATCTGGAGCCGAGGGAAGTCGATTTTACCTTCTCAAAGAATAATACCGATGAGAATCTCACTTATCTGTTTGGCAACAAGATTCACTATGGCTGTGAAAGCAACAGCGTCAGGTTCGACCGCCGTATCGGCGATGCCAAGCTGTCCTGCACTCGTGATCAAGTCAGTCAACTTCTTAAAAACACTCGTCATCTATTCTTGGTCAGTCGTTTAAAAAATCCACTGTCACAAGAAGTTCGTCGCTTACTGCTAATGAACAAATCTCAAGAGTGGCTGGAGGTAGAGGAGGTCGCTGAATTACTGGGCTTGAACAAAAACCTGCTGTGGCGAAAACTAAAGAAGGAGGGCACCAGCTTTTTGGAGATTCGCGATCACATTAAGCGGGACTGGTCGCTGACATTGCTTGAGGATCCTGGCAAGACTGTGGAACAAGTGGCGGATCAGCTGCGCTATTCCGATGTCAGCGCTTTCCGTAAGGCATTTAAAAAGTGGACAGGATTGCAGCCTGTACAGTATCGACGTGAGATCAAGGTTGATGGTTAGCGGCAAACTCTGGTTCGCCATCGCTGTTCTGGTCCTCAATATCCTGAGTATCAGTTCAAGCCAGTCGCAACCGGTCAGCGAAAAACCCACTCTTAAACTGACTTCATTGAAATGGCCGGGCCTCGCCGATCCATCGCTACCCAATATGGGGTATATTCCTCACGCTGTGTCGACGGCGGTGGAGCGGGCCGGCTTTAGCCCTGAGCTTACTATCGTTCCCTGGGCCCGAGCCGTCGAAAAGGTAAAAACCGGATATGCCGACGGCTTTATTTCTGTGTTTATGATCTGGGAACCCGGATTTCCAACGGTAAAGATCGAACCCTTCTATGTGGCCAATATCCACTTTGCTGCACGCAAAAACAGTGAAGTCAGCTTTGAACGGTTCGAAGATCTTTTTGGTCTGTCAGTAGCGCAACTGCGCGGCAGCTGGTACGACGATCGATTTCACCACTCAGACCGGGTAAATAAAGTGTATGTCACCAATCTAAAGACCGGGTTGCGGATGGTTGCGCGCAAACGTGTCGACCTGTTTATCGAACCGGAACATCCGTTGCTCTATGCCATCGACCAGATGCCAGCGGTCGATCAGGCTAAATTGACCATTCTACCTACACCGCTGACCAAGCATGCACTCGGTGTGCGTTTGGGGCCACAAATGGTAGACAACGAGGAGGTCATCGGTCGGTTGAATAACGCCTTTCGCGAGATAAAGGCCGATGGTACCCTCAGGAGCTTGATGCAAGAGCATAAACTCCGGGGAACAGTGGAAGTACCTTAACAAAGCCAATCGGTAGACGCAGATTTGAGTCGGCGTCTAAGATATTGAAATAGCCTGGCGTAGCGGGTATTCTTCCCGACGAACACAATCAACCAATTGGACACGGAATTATTCTGTTCATCTTATGAACGTTCGGATGATTCTTCACTATTACAGGGACGGGACTCTTTATGACCACCTTACGCATTCTATTTATTTCCTGCTGTATGCTCTTTGTCGGGTGTGCTTCGAACCCAATGCAGACGGCTACCAATCAAACACTAGAAAGAGTATCGGAAGACAAGACGCAGGTGGTTTTTATGCGTTCATCGTTTGTCGGTAGCGCCATTAATGCCTCTCTTTATGACGTTACCGATGGCGATCCGGAGTTCATAGGTATCATCGCCAACGACACAAAGATCGCTTATGAAACCCAACCGGGTGAACGAGTGTTTATGGTAGTCTCTGAAGCCGCTGATTTTCTCAACGCTCAATTGGATGGTGGCAAGGTGTACTATTCCATGGTGACCCCTCGTATGGGGGCCTGGAAGGCGCGATTTTCCCTATGGCCCATCCGCAATGACGGGACAAGCAAGTTCAATACCCAAGACAAATCGTTTGATAAGTGGATTCGTGCTACCAAGCTGGTTGAAAATTCACCAAAGGCAAGTCAGTGGTTCAACAGCAATGTGGATAGTGTAAAGGCGAAGCAGGCAAAGTACTGGCCTGTTTGGCAGCAGAAGTCCGAAGCTGATCTGGCGAAACGTACCTTGAACCCTGAAGATGGTATTTAGAGTGTAGCCCCGGTAAGTGAAAAGACCCAAACCATAAGACCAATATCTTTGGTTTGGGTTGTTCTCGACTACGTTTCCCCAAACCCCACATCCAAGGCTGCGGCAATTTTATCCGCTTCATCCGTCGTTAGAGTCAGAGGCGGCGACAAGATAATTTTGGTCCCCACGGGCCTGATCAGCACACCCTGTCTGCGCGTGGATTCCGCCACTCGTGAGGCATAACCATCCATCGGATTGATTGGCTCGCGAGTCTGTTTATCCGTTACCAGATCCAGCGCAATCATCAAGCCCTTACCCCGAACCTCACCGACAACTTCGTACTTATCGGTCAAAGGCTGCAGAACTTCCAACAGATACGCTCCTACTTTTGCTGCGTTCGCAGGCAGACTTTCCTGCTCAACAATATCCAGAACGGCCAGAGCCGCAGCACAGGCGGTGGGGTGACCCGAATAGGTATAACCGTGCATGATCATTGAACTGAAGTCGCTACTGTTTTCAATCGTTTCGGCGATGCGTCGGTTAAACACGGTTGCCCCCAGAGGGATGTAGCCAGCGGAGATTCCTTTGGCCAGGCATAGAATATCCGGGGCCACTCCCCAACCACGACTGCCCAGTATGGAACCCGTGCGGCCAAATCCGGTAACCACCTCATCGGCGATCAACAAAATGCCATAACGGTCGCAGATTTCCCGTACCTTTGGCCAATAGGTTTGTGGCGGGACAATAACGCCGCCCGCGCCCTGCACCGGTTCGGCAATAAATGCCGCAATGCTGTCGGCGCCATGGAACTGGATTTGGTCTTCCAGTTGTCGGGCGCAATGTGCCGCCAGCTGCTCAGGATCTTCACAGTCCCAGGGATTGCGATACAGCCAGGGAGTGTCCAGTATAATGCATCCGGGCATCAAAGGACCGTGGTTTAGATGGTAAACGTTGTTGCCCCCCACGGAGGTGCCACCGAAGTGCACACCATGGTAAGCATTGCGTAGCGACATAAACTTGGTGCGTTTGGGTTCGCCGGCCGCCAACCAATATTGGCGGGCCATTTTCAGTGCCGTTTCCACTGCATCGGAGCCGCCGCTGCTAAATAGCACGCGCGACATATCTTCCTGTTCAAACATTGACGTCAAACGATCAGCAAGGTCGTATGCTCTGGGGTGAGCAATACCGTCAAACATTTGGTAATAGGCCAGCTCGTCCATCTGTTGTTGGATGGCTCGCTTTACGGATTCACGATTGTGCCCGATGTTGACGTTCCACAATCCGGCTATGCCATCGAGCAGCTGATTGCCGTCGATATCGGAGACATAGTTACCGTTGCTGCCGGCTATAATCAACGGCGCCGTTGAATTGGCAGGCGACATGGGATGCCAGAATTTTCTTTCAGCTGTTTTGTATTTCTCGTTCATAACGTCATCTCTGGTGAAGGCTATTTGTTAACGTAAAGCAGGTGATGAGAGGTGTATTCAAGCAGCCCCTCAAGCCCAAACTCCACGCCGAATCCAGACATTTTGCAGCCGCCGAAAGGAGTGTTGGGTTGGATCTGCGCGTGGCAATTAACCCAGCTCACTCCGCTCTCCAGTTGTGAGGCGATTTCTTTGGCGGCATCGGAGTCTGAAGACCAGACTGAGCCACCGAGACCGGAGTCGCTGGCATTGGCTCGGGCAACCGCATCGTTGACATCCCGGTAGGCGATAATAGGCAACACCGGACCGAACTGTTCTTCGTCCACCAGCGCAGTGCCATCGGTGATGTTTGCTACAATCGTCGGAGGGTAAAAATACCCAGCGCCCTTAATGGCTTCTCCGCCACACAGCACCGTTGCACCTTGTTGTTTTGCGTCTTCCACCAGTTTTGCCACTTTGTCGAACTGACGGGCGTTTTGGATAGGGCCAAAGTTCACGCCCTCATCCAACCCGTTGCCAACCACTTGTTGTTCAGCAATTCGCGTCAGACGCTCGCAGAAATCCTGGTATTGAGACTCGTGTACGTATAATCGTTTCAGTGCGGCACAGGTTTGGCCCATATTCAAAAAGGCCGCCTGAAAAATGTCTTCGCAAACTTGAGCCGGATGGGTGTCCGGGAGCACGATACCAGCGTCGTTGCCGCCCAGCTCCAGCGTCAGCCTTTTCAAATTGCCGGCGGCGCCTCGCATAATGTGCTGACCGGTTTGTGTTGAGCCGGTAAAAATTATCTTGTTGATGAAAGAGTGTTCCGTGATGGCCGCCCCAATAGCGGCGGCGCCGGTCACGATATTAATCACTCCGGGTGGAACGTGCAGATTGATGATCTCCACCAACCGAAGTGTACTCAGGGGTGTAAATTCGGAGGGCTTGCTGACAACGGTATTGCCTGTGCGAAGTGCGGGCATAATGTGCCAGACGGCTATCATAAAAGGCCAGTTCCAGGGAGTGATCGAGGCAACCACTCCGAGCGGTTTGCGGTGCAGCTCGATTCGTTTGTCGGAGGTTTCTTCAACGACTTCTACCGGAATGTCCAGTTCTGCGTTGTAGCGAGTCCAGGCAACTCCTCCCATTACTTCCGATTCTGCCAGCGCCAGAGGCTTACCCTGTTCCTCCACAATCAGCCTTGCCAATTCATCACATCGGCTTTCGATGTCGTCTGCAATGCGATGGAGAAGTGCCCGCCGCTCCGCATCAGAGCTTCGTCGCCAGCTGACAAAGGCTTGCTTGGCTGCGGCCACCGCCTGATCGAGTTGCTCTGTAGAGCCACAGGGGCATTGTGCAACGACCTCTGCCGTAGCCGGGTTAATGACATCAAAACAGGCTTCTGCGCCTGCCTCGCCTTTACCATCAATGACCAGTTCAAAGTGCTTGTTCATGGGGAGCCCTCCTTATGATTTTCGCAATAATCTCATAATATGAGATTTAGTCAAATAAATATAATCTGATGTTCCCCGATTGGAGAAGGCAGTCGCACTTTGAGATAATGCCGGGCTTCCACATTACGAAGAAGATCAGCGGAGGTTTAGGTGTCGAGTTTGAGCAAGATGTTAAAGGTTCTCGACCTATTTGGGCCTGAGGCCCAGAAGTTGGATGCCGATTTCATCGCCCAGGAAATGGACTTGTCACGGGCAACGGCTTATCGATACGTCAAGGAACTCTGCGATGCCGGGTTGCTCTGGCGCCTTGATGGTAGCTATGCGCTGGGGCCGAGGCTGATTGAACTCGATTGTATGATGCGCCAAAACGATCCGCTCATATTGGCGGGCCATGAGCCTATGCAGGCGTTGTCGGAGAAAACAGGACTGGCTGTTTTTATCAGTGTTTACTATGACGGCCGTGTGATAAACACCCATGTTGAGCAGCCCACCAAGACGATTAATCTGGCTTTTGGTCGAGGTCGGCCGCTACCTATTTTTAAAGGGGCGCAGTCCAAGGTGTTGGTTTCTCATCAGAAAGGCAGGCGTTTAAAGCGCATCTTTGAAGAGCATATCGAATCTGATACGACTTATGACTTTTCCTGGAAGGATTTTTTGCAAGTGACCAAGAGAATCCGCCAGGACGGTTACTGCCAAACCCACGATGAACTCAATTTGGGACTGACAGGTATTGCCGCGCCCATTAACAATGTTGCCAATGACGAAGTGGTTGCTAGTCTGGCCGCCGCGGGTAACACCAGGGACTTTGAGTTGCTCCGTTCGGAAGTGGTGGTGGAACTGGTGATTGAATACGCTCGCCTGATTAGTGAGAAGCTTAATCCCTAAGCCGCAATGGCCCAAATGCGCGTAGATGAAATTGAGTTTTGAACTCGGTTCTGGTCGGACTGTCGGCAGAGTGCGAAAAGCTGAACTTCGGCGTGGCACAGTTTGTCTTCGTGTGTAGCAGCGCGCTCCGAGCGCGACCGGGTTGGCACCGTCTCTTTGCACAATAACCGACCATTGGAATTAGGTGTTTTTCCCAGGTCTTTTCTTTGCGGATAGGAGGAAAGGGGCTGGTGATTTTGTGCCACAACGGGCGGCTGGGTGTCCGTTGGAGGGGCACGCTACCGGCCCTCCCGGCTTCCCTCAGTCCCCAATGAGCCAAGCAAAAAACGCTTGTCTCATTGACTCCTTCGGCGTTCGCTTGAAATGCCCCTCCAACGAACACCCAGCCACCCTTAAGACCGAGGTATGCCGACTTGTTCGTTCTGAACTTTGCAACTTCAAACCGTTGATATGGAGAAAACCCATCGCGCTCAGAGCGCGCTCCTACAGGTGGTTGGAGAATCCTGTAGGAGCCGGCTCTGAGAGCCTGCCCCGCCTTATCGGGTACGGCGATTGCGCTCGAAGAGCGCACACATCTACTTCAGGTTATGGCACAAAACCGCCTGTCGTAAGAATCACTTCTATTACTCATTCCTCCTCCATTTTTGCACTTCCGTTCTCCTGGATACCGGTTGACTGATATGTCGCCAGCTTGAGTGATTTCTTTGCTTTGAGAAATTTACCCTCTACCAGGCAATAAAATCCGTTGACCAAATAGCACAAATCTCATAATATGAGATTCAAGCAATCAAAACGGTGTTCTAGAAAAGATGAATGGCGCTGAATTACTGGTAAAGTCCGCAGTCGAAACGGGCATTGAGTACTGTTTCGCTAATCCCGGTACGACAGAAATGCCCCTGGTGGCGGCAATGGAGACAGAGCACCGCTTAAAACCGGTTCTGTCCATGTTCGAAGGTGTTTGTACCGGGGCCGCCGATGGCTACGGCCGCATCGCCGCCAAGCCGGCTCTGACCCTTACCCATCTCGGGCCGGGCTTTGCCAATGGCATCGCCAACCTCCACAACGCACGCCGTGCCAATAGCCCGATAGTGAATGTGGTGGGTGATCACGCTGCCTGGCACGTGAATTACGATCCCCCTCTGGCCAGCGATATCGAATCCCTGGCACGTCCGGTATCAGGTTGGGTGCGTACGTCCCGTTCTGCGGCGGGTATCCCAGAGGATTTTCTGGCAGCAGTTAAAGCGTCCTGGCAACCGGCCGGGCAGGTGGCAACGTTGATGTTGCCCATGGATCTGCAGGCGGCCGATGTCACTGCAGAGTCAACGCCTTTGACAGTGAGTGCTCCAAGCAGACGTTTTGATAACGGCAGTGTTGAAGAGATTGCCGTACAGATTCGCGCCGGCAAGCGTCTGGTGTTTATTGTGGGCGACACGGGTTTATCAGAAGAAGGCTTAAAGGCCGCTGGCCGCCTAAAGCGGCTTGAAGGCATTGAGCTGTATGCGGAAACCTTTCCCCGGTTGAGTTATCGCGGGGGTGGCTTGCCAGATCTGGATCGATTGCCTTATTTTCCGGAGCAGGCCATCGAAGTGTTGAATCAGTACGACTATGTTGTCTGCGCGGGTGTTGTAGATCCTATCAGTTATTTCGGTTACGAAGGTCTGCCTTCCCGTTTGGCTGAGGAAGATCGGCTCATGTCGCTGGCTCGTGTTGGTGATGATGTAACGAGTGCGCTCTCCGCCTTGGCTGAGATGGTTTCGGCACCGGGTTTTTCTCCACTGCAAGGAGAGGTTGCACTTGCGTCTCCAAATGAGGCGTTAACCCCTCAATCTATTGGGCAAGTTGTCTCGGCCAATCTTCCTCGCGATTGCATTGTGTCAGTCGAAGGCGGTACCTGCGGTTATCCGTTTTTCTCTGCCTCTGCGCACGCGGCCAAACACAGGGTCATGACCAACACCGGTGGCGCCATTGGCCAGGGTATTCCCGCCGGGCTGGGAGCCGCGTTGGCGGAAAGAGGCAACACCGTGGTGTGTTTGCAATCCGACGGCAGTGCGCAATACACCATCCAGGCGCTTTGGACGATAGCCAGAGAGCAACTGCCGGTCGTGATCCTAATCGCGGCGAATCATCGCTACGGCATTCTGCAGAACGAATTGCGTCGCTATGGAGTGACGGACTTTGGTCCTCAATCGCTGACGCTAACGGAACTGGAAAAACCACGGATTGACTGGCAGGCGCTGTCGCGGGGTTATGGAGTACCTGCCGTAACCGTTGCCACAAATGAAGAGCTCTCCCGGGAGTTCAATGCAGCTTGCGCTGCAAAAGAGCCACGACTGATTGAAATGGCCCTGTAAGCGGATGGAGACTATGAATAACACGCAACTTCTGCCGCAGGTGCAAGCGTTTCTGGATAAACCACACCAATTGTTTATCGGGGGCCAATGGTGCGCCGCTGCCGATGGTGGGACGTTTACTGTCGAAAATCCGGCAACCACTCAAGTGATCGCCGAGGTTGCAGACGCTGCCGAAGACGATGTTAACGCTGCAGTTGCTGCAGCCAGGGACACGCTTGATACCGAGTGGAAGCAGGTATCTCCCTCCGAGCGTACCCGGCTGATGTTGCGTCTGGCCGATGCCATTGAAGCCCACGCCGAAGAGTTGGGACAGATTATCACCCTGGAAAATGGCAAGCCTTACACCAATGCTCAACAGGGCGAAGTTCGCATCACCGCGAATATCATTCGCTATTTTGCCGGATGGCCAAGCAAAATTGAGGGCAGCACTATCCCGGTTTCACCTTCCAGCGGCGAGCCCATGTTGAACTACACCCTGCGAGAACCCGTTGGTGTATGCGCTCTTGTGGTGCCCTGGAATTTTCCTCTGTCGATGTGTGCATGGAAGCTGGGGCCGGCATTGGCTACAGGCTGTGCCTCCGTGCTTAAACCTGCCGAGCAAACGCCTCTGGTGGCGATTCGTCTGGTCGAACTGATCGAAGCCTGTGGCTTCCCTGCCGGCACCGTTAATCTTATCACCGGATTCGGTGCCAAGGCGGGGGCGCCGCTGGCCGCTCACCCGGGAGTGGATAAAATCGCCTTTACGGGCTCCACTCAGGTCGGCCGACTGATTGCCCAGGCCGCCACTGGCAATATGAAAAAAGTCTCCCTGGAGCTGGGCGGCAAGTCCCCCAATATCATCCTGCCGGATGCTGATATAAAACGGGCGGCCAAAGGGGCTGCCGACGGGATTTTCTATAATCAAGGTCAGGTATGCACCGCCGCATCGCGGTTGTACGTGCATGACAGCGTGCTGGATCAAATACTCGACGAACTGTCTTCCCACGCGGCCAAACACGTGGTCGGCCCGGGGTTAGCCGCCGACACCACCATGGGGCCGCTGGTGTCGGCCGCGCAACACCGTACTGTCAGTGGTTATCTGGAGCGTGCCGCCAATGAAGGGGCGGAGTTGATCTGCGGTGGTCAACGCCCCGAGGGTCTGGAGACGGGCCACTTTCTGGAGCCCACTGTGTTTCTGGATGCCAGCGAACAGGCATGCATCGCCCGGGAAGAGATTTTTGGACCTGTGGTTACCGTCATGAGCTGGTCCGATGTGGATGAATTGGTGCACCGGGCCAACAACACACCGTATGGATTGGCGGCGGGTCTGTGGACCAACGATTTACGCCAGGCGCATACCATTGCCGCGGAGCTGAAAGCCGGTTCCGTATGGGTGAACTGCTGGAACGTTGTCGACCCGGCGTCACCCTTTGGCGGCTACAAACAATCGGGTTGGGGACGGGAAATGGGCAAGAACGTCATTGATGCTTACACAGAAACCAAAAGCGTTTTCGTGAGTTTGGCCGGATAACAACATTGAATTGAGACAGAGAGGTAAGACTATGGATTTGGAACTGGAAGGACGCGTTGCCATCGTAACCGGTGGTGGTATGGGGATCGGTAAAGACGTAGCCCGTTTTCTGGCCCAGGAAGGTTGCAATGTGGTGATTTGCTCGCGCACGCTTTCGGTGTTGCAGGCCACAGCCGCAGAAATTGCAGAAGAAACCGGTCGCGACATTCTGCCGCTGGTGTGCGACACCAATGATATGGAATCGGTCAATAACATGGTGGCCAATACCATGGAGCACTTTGGTCGTGTGGATATCTTGGTGAATGGTGCCGCCGCACCTTCCGGTGTTGTTCGCAATGATATCGAACATGCCGGTGACGATGAGTTGCTGGGAGACCTGAATACCAAAGTGATCGGATACTTCCGATGCGCCAAAGCGGTAACACCTCACATGAAGGCACAGGGGTTTGGCCGCATCATTAACATTGGTGGGTTGACCGGACGCGGCAGCAAAGTGATATCCGGTATGCGTAACCTGGCCGTGGTGCATATGACCAAGTCACTGTCCGATCAACTCGGACCTCACGGTGTCACCGTCAATATTATCCATCCCGGTGTCGTCGACACGCCGCACATTCAGGAACTGTACGAACGCGAAGGCGAAAAGCAGGGCAAGACACCCGCGCAGGTTGAACAGGGTTACATTGATGCAACACCCATCCGACGTACCTTGCAACCCATTGAGATGGGTTGGCTGATCGGCTTTCTGGCCTCGCCCAAGGCCGGTGCCGTAACCGGTGAATCCATCGGCATCGATGGTGGCTTGACTCGCGGCATCTTTATTTAACCCAAGATACGCGAAAATCACGAGGAAACACACATGAGTGGAACAGTATTGGTAGCGACGGTAGGGCAGGGTGTGTTGCGCAGCGCCGACGATGGTAAAACCTGGCACCGCCTGGGCCTGGGCCAAGACGTCGAGTTTGATGCGATTATTCGCTCACTGGATATGCACCCGGGCTCACCGGAAGTGATCTACGCGGGGACCGACACTGGCCTGTGTGTCAGCAATGATGCCGGCAGCAAATGGGTCCAGTGCGACACGCCGTTTAAAGGCGAAACCGTGTGGAAGGTAGCGGTGGATCCCAAAGACGCAGACCGGATTTTTGTGGGTACGGGCGCGCCGTCACGCGCGGTTCTCTGGCGAACGGAAGATCGCGGTGAAACCTGGTTTCGGGCACCAGTAGAGATTCCTGAATTCTGTGCCGGAGTGAATCGTCCGCGCCTGCTGGCATTTTCCTATGATCCCACGGACCGTAACAAACTGTGGTTTGGCCTGGAAGAGGGTGGTCTGTTTTACAGCGACAACGGCGGTGATAACTGGGAGCGGGTCGATAGCCGCCTGCTGTGGGAATACAACTCGGATATCCACAACGTCCATGTGTTGCCAAACAGCGGCAACAAAGTGGTGGTGGTGGTGTGTGTCAACGCCATCTATCGCAGTATGGACGACGGTGTGACTTGGGAAGGGGTTAATCCAGAAGATGCCTTCGGGCTGTATTACGCCAGGGCAACGGCAACACCCATGGGCAGCGAAAGCACCTTGTATCTCAGTATCTCTGACGGTACCCCGGGTACCACCAGTAAAGTGCTGGTTTCTCGTGATGCTGCGCAAACCTGGGAGGTGTTGCCTCTGCCAACCCAGCCCAACTCCTGTATCTGGGGCATTCACGTCAATCCCGCCGACGCCAACAAAGTGGTGATGGGGACCAAGTATGGCCATCTGTTTACCTCGGAAAACCAGGGTGACGGCTGGCAGAAGCAATGGCGTGAATTCAGCGAAATCGCCGACGTATTGTGGACGCCGGCAGAGGCACAGATCAAGGCGGCGCATCAATCCGTTATTGAAAATTAATCCGTCATTACAAGCCAGTGAGGCTCTATTATGGAAATCAAAGTTAACCGCACCCACATTTCGTTGTTTGTCTCAGACCCCGTATCCTCAGCTCGCTGGTATGAACACGTGCTGGGCATGGAAGAGAGTGCCCGCGGAGAGGCCTGGATCATGATGTCCTTTGGTCAGAAGCACCACGACATAGCGTTGATTCAGGCGGAGTCAGGTGCCCAACAGGGTGGATTGGGGCTGCAGCACTACGGTCTGGAAATCGAGGGTGACGAAGAAACCCTGCGCCGACTCTACGGCATGTTGCTGAACAAAAACGTCGAGGTGGTTAAAACCACCGATCATGAAATCGGCAAGGGTGTCTACTTCAACGACCCCGACGGCAATCGCCTGGAATTCTTTCTGGAAACCGAACACGACGACGAGCTGGCCAAGGCCCGCTTTAAGGCAGCCAACGCCCCTAGCCGACTCATTGAACTCGACCCCCTGTTTGACTGAATACAAGGTAATACAACATGAAAGAAGCAAATTTCGGCCCGTATCATATCCGCAAGTGGTTCTCCTTTCAGGAGGAAACCCTGGCGAATGAGAGTGGTAAATTGGCCGACGGTGAGCCGGTATACAAGTACGTGGTCGCAGCCGCTATTCACAACCCTTACGCCGGTGAATACAGCGATTCGCTGGAAAGCCTCATAGAGGCCTCCCCCGAATTGGGGCGTGAATTTGGCCGTCGCATCCAGTCACTGGCGGGGGATCGGCCGATAGAAAGCTACGGTAAGGCCTGTTTGGTAGGCGCCAACTGCGAGTATGAACACGGCAATGCTTTCCTGACCAACCCGGCTGCCAATCCGGTTCGCGACGCCGTGGGCGGCGCCAAATCCTGGGTACCTTCCACGGGTAAGCGTGGTGCGCCTGGTGTGGTAATTGATGTACCCCTGGCTCACAAAGATGCGCTCTACGTGCGTTCTCACTATGACACCATTTCCATATCTTTTAATGACGGTCCCGCCCCCGACGAAGTGATCATTATATGGGCCTTTGCTACACGCGGTCGTCTGCACGCGCGGCTTGGTGGTCTGGCCGTTGAAGATGTTAAGGGCGAAGACGGTCTGGTGTGATGACGATGACCCCCGATAGTGGCTACTTTCAACACGATGGCCTCAACCTGCATTACTTGCGTTGGGGTGAGCCGAAGTGCTTGCCCATTGTGATGCTGCACGGCCTTCGGGCTTACGCCCAAACCTGGCAGTCTCTGGCGGCGGAACTCGCTGAAGAGTTCTGTTGCTACGCATTGGATCAACGAGGGCGGGGTAGCAGCGACTGGGGGCCAACCGGTTCTTACCACACTGAGGTGTATGTGCGCGACCTAAAGGCACTGGTCGACCATCTCAACCTGGAACGCTTTATTTTGATAGGCCACTCCTTGGGCGGCACCAATGCTCTGGAGTTTGCCCGGCAATACCCCGAACGGGTGGCTGCCCTGGTAATAGAGGATATTGGTCCCGGTTCATCGAATCGCGGTGAAGGGTCGGAGCGCATTCGCAGGGAGATGCGCAACACCCCTCTGGTGTTTTCGGACTGGGAGGAAGCAGAGAACTTCTGGCGCAAGGGGCGTCCCAATTTGACGGCGGAGGGAGTGCGGTCTCGCTTGCAATACTCCATGCGGGAAGATGAACAGGGGGGTATCGTCTGGAAGCATGATCAGTCGGGTATCGCCGAAGCGCGGCTGACGATCACACCTACCGATCTATGGCCGGCAGTGGAGTCCATGAATTGCCCTACACTGTTAGTGAGGGGCGGGCAGTCGGATTTTCTCCCCCAGGAAACTGTGAACCAAGTGATGCAATGCAATGCCAACTTTCAGGCCGTGGAGATATCCGGAGCCAGTCACTACGTACACGATGATTGTCCCGAAGCCTTTAATCGAGCCGTGACGTCCTTCGTACGCGAGCAGTTGCAATGAATATAGCCATAAATGAATAACCGTGGGTAAAGAGCAATGAGAAAGGAAAAGACACAAGTCGTTATTGTAGGCGGTGGTCCCAACGGGGTGACCCTGGCCAACTATATGGGCCTCTATGGCATTGATGCGGTTGTGGTTGAAGTCGAAAAGCAAATCCTCCCCTACCCAAGAGCTGTGGGAATGGACGACGAGGCCATGCGGGTACTGCAAACCGTTGATCTGGCTGAGCCCGCCATTAAAGACATGATCCAAAATGTTCCGCTCCGCTACTACAATGCCCGCGGTGTTTGCTTTGCAGAAGTCAAACCGGCGGCACGTCAGTACGGCTGGCCCATGCGCAATATTTTTATGCAGCAACTGACCGAGGCAACACTGCGGGAAGGGCTGGGGCGCTGGTCCAATGTCGACCTGAGACTCGGCCATGAAATGCAGGAGCTGACCCAGGACGAAAATGGAGTAACACTGACGGTCAAAAGCGGTGACGGCGACTCTTATCAATTGCAGGCTGACTATGTCATTGGTGCCGACGGCGGCCGCTCTCCGGTACGAAAACAGCTGGGGATTAAACTGGAGGGTATTACTCACCCCAGAAAGTGGGTAGTGGTCGATGCTGCCAATGACAAGCTGGACGCACCCTATACGGCCTTGCATGCCGACCCTTCTCGCCCATTTGTCTGTATTTATCTTCCTTACCAATATCGTCGCTGGGAATTCATGTTGTTCGAACATGAAGACGAAGAAAAAATGTGTGAAGAAGGTAATATCCGAAATCTCATTCGCGGCCATATCGGTGATGCTGCAGACGAACTGGATATTGTTCGCATCCGCGCCTACACCCATAACTCCCGAGTGGCGGAAACCTTTGTCAAGGGCAGGGTGGTACTGTCTGGCGATGCCGCCCACATCACACCACCTTGGGCGGGTCAGGGATTAAACTCCGGGCTTCGTGATGTTGGCAATATTGCCTGGAAAATTGCGGCAGCGGCAAAAGGCCTGGTCGGCTCCGACATTTTGCAAAGCTATGACAGCGAACGCCGTGGTCACGCCACTGATTTGATCGCCCTTGCCGACAATATGGGCGCAGTATTGGGATTGACCGATCCTTTGATGGCAGGCGTACGCGACTGGATATTCAAGGCGGTGGATTCAGTGGATAATCTGCGTGAGCACCTGGTCCAGTTCAAATTTAAACCCAAGGCGATGATTACCAAGGGCATCGTGCATCACGACTCTCCGGATATCCGTCGCGATACCATGGTAGGCCAGTTGTTTATCCAGCCCGACGTTGAGGATTGTGAAGGTCGTCGCAGGAAGTTTGATGAAATTCTGGGCCCTTGGTTCTCCATTGTCGGGTACCGTGAAAACCCAACGGACTATTTGTCCGAAGAGCACAAGGTATTCTGGGAACAGTTCAACACCCGCTACATTCAGGTTAATCGATCCCGCAGTGGCCTCAGCTTTGACGAGCGCCTGGAAAACAGCAATTCGATATCGGTGGAGGATGTGGACAACGATTTGGCCAACTGGTTTAGCGACGCTCAGGATAGAATCGTCGTGGTACGCCCGGATCGATTTGTCGCGGCCATTACCAGCCCCGCCAGATTAAACGAAGCACTGGATGGTCTGCGTAAGAAGCTGGGTGGATAAAGGGCGAGATGATGACGGCGACAGTAGAAATTGCGACAGAAGCACTGATGCGGGCATCACAAAACTCCGTTTCAGTGGAAAGGTTGACGGCTCTGGAGGAAATGCCACTGCAAGTGGGTTACCAAATTCAGATGGACAACCTGCGTCGTCGTTTGGAGTCCGGTGAGGTTCACACCGGTTGGAAAGTGGCGATTACCAATCAGAAAGCACTGGATAAATTCAGTGTCACCGAGCCTGCGTCTGGTCCCCTGACACAATCTATGGCGGTGATCAACAGAGGCTCTATTCCGCGAAACGAGCTGCTGCGGCCAAAGCTCGAAGCGGAATTGGCGTTTATCGTCGGAGAAAACCTGACGAAGAGCTGCGATAACGACGAGCAACTGTTGAATCATGTCGCCAGCGTCGCGCCTGCTATCGAAATTGCTGACTGCCGCATTCGTGACTGGGCATTTAACGCTACATCCTTTGTTGCCGATAATGCAGCCGCCGGGAAGTATTGCCTGGGGGAGGCGCTACCCTTTCATCAGTGGGACAGGTCCGGTCCTCAATGTGACCTCTTTATCAACGACTCACCGGTTGCCCAAGGTCAGGGCAGTTATGTGTCGGGAGGTCCGATCGCCAGTTTTCTGTGGCTGATCAAATCGCAACTGCGACAGGGCGGCATGCTCAAGAAAGGCGATGTGGTACTGACGGGCAGTATGACACCGCCGTTGGATATTCATCCCGGAGATGATATTCGCTTACGTATGTTTGATAACGATGTTCAAGTGCATTGGGCGCAATAGCTCCAGGAGCGACAGGTAATCCGATGAAACCCTCAAACCATCTAAACAGCAATATTCCTGCGGCCAGAGTTCTCGGCCTCAAGTCTTTGATCGCGGTCGGGGTGGGGCTGGTGGTGTCACAGGGCATCATGGCGCTGATGCTACAGGGCGTTGGTATTGCCGGCATCGGGTTTCTGTTGCCCATGACGTTAGCATTTGTGATTGCCCTGGCCAACGCCGCCAGCTTTTCCGAGTTGGCTCTGATGTTTCCCAAGGCGCGAGGCTTTAGCGAATACACCGAAGTTGCCCTGGGTCACTTCCCCGCCATGATGGGGGCTTATTCGGGCTATGTGGTGGTGGCGATGTTCGCCATTCCCACGGAGCTGATGCTGGTGGATCTGCTGGTGGGTGCGCTTTACCCCGGCGTGTTTCCTCCTCTGGTATTGGGGTCTGGTGTGCTGGTACTGTTTACCGTATTGAACATTATCGGTGTGGATGTCTTCGCAAAAGCTCAAAGTGTGCTGGCGTTTACCATGATCCTGTCACTGTCTGTATTGGGACTGTCGGCATTGGCCGGTGAACCCTCTGCGGATGCCACTTTTGCCAATCTGTTTACCCAGTGGAATCCCTCAAACGTTGATTTGTTTGCTTTGGTGACCATGGCGATCTGGGGATTTGTGGGTGCGGAATTTGTGTGCCCGCTCACCCAGGAATGCAAATCTCCTGAGCGCAATATTCCCCGCGCCATGTTTCTCAGTACCGCGATTATCTTTACCGTGTTTATTATTTACTGCCTGGGAGCGCTGCACTATGTTCCCGCCGAAAAACTGGCGGGAGGCCCGTTGCCCCATGTCGACTATGCCAAAGCGGTATTTGGCGATTCCGGACTTGTTTTCATCACCATTGCCGGCCTCACGGCGGTCTGCAGCACTGTCAATACCACCCTGGCATCTGTACCCAGAATGCTGCAGGGAATGGCGCGGGATCGCCAGGCGCTACCACAGTTTATGGTGCTGCACCCGAAGAGTGGTACTCCGTGGGTCGCAATTGTGTTTATGGCGCTGTTGGTTGGCATACCCATGGCGCTGATGTCGGCGGAAGATATCAGCACCATGTTGATTTCTGCCTCGCTCTGTTGGTTGCTGGCGTATCTGATTGCTCACTGCAGTGTGCTGGTGTTGCGAAAGCGCCTGCCGGAAAAGTCCCGACCCTTTAAAACCCCGTTCTACCCCATGCCGCAACTGATCGGTATCGGCGGTATTACCTATGCATTGCTGCACGCGGCGCCGTCCCCGGAGCTGGTCGGCCAGATCTACGGCAACACCGGGCTGGTGCTGGGGGTTGTGTCAGTCGCCACTTTGCTCTGGATTAAATTTGCAATGAACCCTGGTCAACTGGAGGTGCGTCATGAGCACTAAGTTTGAGAACGGATTGAAGCTGCGCAGGAATACGTTGGGAGCGGAGTATGTGGACCGTTCGATTGACAACGCAAACGCGTTTAACCAGCCGTTGCAGCAGCTGGTCACCGAGTACTGTTGGGGAGACGTCTGGCAGCGGGAGGGGCTTGCCCTCAGGACCCGAAGTCTGATCAATCTGGCGATGTTGACCGCGCTCAATCGCCCCAAGGAACTGGCGTTGCATATACGGGGAGCATTGAACAACGATTGCAGCGTAGAAGAAATACGCGAGGTTTTGCTGCAGACCGCCATTTACTGCGGCGTACCTGCTGCCATCGACAGTTTTCGGGTCGCGGCGGACATTTTTGAGGAAGTTGGCATTACTTTGGACGAGTAGATCATACCTAACAACTCTTTATAAAAACGTGAAAACCAAAAAGTGGAGAAACAGCCATGAACAAAGTCAAGTCTATGGGCACTGCAAAGTACTTTACTTACGCAACGTTGGCAGCGGCGATCAGTGCGGCCAACGTATCGGCGGCAGTACTAGAGGAAATTGTAGTGACTGCTCAAAAACGAGAGCAAAGTCTTCAGGACGTCGGAATTTCGGTATCGGCATTTTCCGGTGATCAGATGAAAGATCTCGGCGTGACCAATACCGTGGAAATTACAGAACAGGTTCCAGGGTTGCAGCTAAATACCTGGTCTCCCACCATTACCATCTTTAACCTGCGCGGTGTGTCCCAGAATAACTTTACGGACAATCTGGAAGCGCCGGTAGCGGTTTACATTGACGACTCCTATGTTGCCAGTATGAACATGATCAGTGGTCAACTGTTCGACGTTGAGCGGGTAGAAGTGTTGCGTGGGCCCCAGGGAACATTGTTTGGTCGCAACGCGACCGGCGGCGTTATCCACTTTCTGACCAAAGGCGCTGACGAAGAAGAGCTCAATGGCTATATAGAAGCCACCGTTGCGGACTACGACAAGATGAGCATCGAAGGTGCGGTGGGTGGCGCGCTTTCTGATAATGTCCGCGCCCGTGTTGCTGCTCGTTGGGAGCAGTCTGATGGCTATATCGAAGCCGCTGCTTTCCCTGAGGGGAATCCCCGAGCCAGCAGCGGCGAAGATCTGGGTGGCAGCGATGGTTACGCATTCCGCGGTGCCTTGCAGATCGATCTTAACGACAAGGCAACATTGGAGCTGATGTATAAATACACCGAGGACGAAGATGTACCCACCGGAGGCTACAGCTTTCTGCCTTATGGCGACAACACTGAGGCCTATATCCCTCCAGAGTTTCAAGACTTTGTCACCAATGTAATTAGCGCTCCGGCAGAAGCCACTGGAGATATTTTCTTTTGCCCGAGCCAGCTCGACTGCTTTGCGCCGGTTAATGAGGCGGGTCTAACCATCTTTGAAGGGGATTCTCCGACCCCGCACAAGCACTTTTCTGACTACGAAGGTTTCTTTAACCGTGAGACCCAGAACTTTACCGCGCGTCTGGATTGGGAGCTGGATAACGGTATGGAGCTGGTGTCGATTACCAACTATGCCGATATGGATAAATTCTATACCGAAGATGGTGATGGGATTCCGGTGTCCATTATTGAGTTCACCACCATTGCCGATTTTGAGCAGCTCTCCCAGGAAATTCGGCTTTCTGGCAGCACTGACTCAACCCGCTGGCAAGTAGGCGCCTTCTGGCTGGATATGGAAACCAATGCCGACGTGATCACTCGTGGAGCGCCGGTATCCGGCGTGGCGGCCGGGCTGGGTTTTGATCCGGCAGCGTTGACCAATCCTTCGGTGGTACAGGACTATACGTTGGAATCGTCGAACTGGTCCGTTTTTGGTCAGGCAGAGTTTGATCTTAACGACAGTCTGACATTGATCGCCGGTTTGCGTTGGTCCCAGGATGACAAAGATATGCGCTTCCAGACGGGATTTGTCTCAGAAACCGACGGTATAAACGTACCAGGCCTGTTTGATTTGCAATCTGCAATCGCCGAGGCTGGCGGCGGTGATCAGGATAACGTCGACTACGGTGACTACGCCGCCAGGTTGCAATTGGACTGGCGTCTGAATGACGGTACCCTGGTATTCGCATCATTCAATAGGGGTATTAAGGGCGGTAACTTTGCACCTTCCGCCAACGTCGGTGTGTCCAACATCAAACACGATGAAGAGGTGCTGAACTCCTACGAAATCGGCATCAAAACGGAAATGATGGATGGGCTTGCCCGTCTTAATGCCACGGCATTTTACTACGATTACGAAGACTACCAAGCCTTTACCTTTTCCGACGCCACACCCAGCGTCGCCAACGCGGATGCCACCAATGTGGGCGCGGAATTCGAGCTGTTCCTGACCCCTAACGAACACTGGGACATTATGCTGGGCCTCTCGTATATGGACTCTGAGGTGGATGGTGTACAGACGCCACAACAGCAAGTGACTCCTGTCGGGTTTGAGGTGGACTGGCCGGTGGATATTCTGGACGGAGTCGAACTGCCCAACGCGCCAGCCTACAGCCTTAACTATCTGTTCCGCTATAACTGGGACATGCTGGGCGGCAATGCGGCGGTCCAGATCGACGGAACTTACTACGATGATCAGTATCTGGAAGTCACCAATGGTGGGGGTGCTCTGCAGGAAGCTTATGGCGTGACCAACGCTAATGTCAGCTGGACCAGTGAAGACGATACCTGGCAACTGAAAGCGTGGGTTAAGAATCTGGGTGATGAAGAATACAAACTCTACAACCTGGACCTGGGAATTCTTGGCTCAACCGCGTTCTATGCGCCTCCGCGTTGGTACGGTGTAACTGCAAATTATAAATTCTAGCGTCAGGTGTCCGGACGGTCCTTTTTCAACAATCTGATCAAGGGCCGTCAGTCCGAGAACTCTCTTATCCACCGATTATAGGAAACCGCCTCTTTGATGACTAAAGCCGTCTTCTTTCTGTTGAACTTTGTCATTGCGTTGAGCGCAATACCGGTATCCCAGGCGAGTACCTCCCCGAATGACTCTCCTAATCCGACTCGTCCAAATATTTTGCTCATTGTCGCAGATGACTTGGGATACGCAGACCTTGGCAGTTATGGCAGTGAAATCGAAACACCAAACCTCGATAAACTGGCAAATGCAGGTGTTAAGTTTACCAATCTCTACGCTGCACCTACCTGTTCCCCTACTCGGGCGATGTTGTTGTCAGGTACCGATAATCATATTGCGGGCCTTGGCAATATGGCTGAAGAGATGGCCTCAAACCAGCAAGGCAGGCCGGGATACGAGGGCTATTTAAATTTCAACGTCGTGTCAGTAGCCTCTCTGTTGCGCGACAGCGGCTATCGTACGTATATGAGCGGTAAGTGGCATCTGGGACTGGAACAACAACACAGTCCTTTCGCCCGAGGCTTTGATCGGTCCTATACCCTTCTCCAAGGTGGTGGTGGACACTTTGATGATTTGCCCATTATTGGTCCGGAGAGAGCCCTCTACCGCGAGGACGGAAAACTGACCAAACCGCCCAAGGATTTCTATTCCACGGAATTCTACGTGGACAAACTGATCAGCTATTTACAGAACGACCGGCCACAGGCTACAAACCCCTCAGGCCGCCAACCGTTTTTTGCCTATCTGGCGTTTACCGCCCCCCATTGGCCGCTACAGGCGCCGGCCGCCAGCATTGAAAAATACCGTGGCCGCTACGACAGGGGCTATGATCATGTCCTGGAAAAACGTCTGAACAGAATGCGAAAACTGGGATTGATTGATTCCACTCTGTCTGCCGGCCCCCGCTTTCCGGGGGAGCGCCCTTGGGAACAACTGACCCGCGAAGAGCAAAAAATGGAAGCTCGCAAAATGGAAATCTTCGCAGCGATGGTGGACGACCTCGATCACCATGTTGGACGGCTGCTGGACTATTTGGAGCAAATCGGTGAGAAAGACAACACCTTTATCTTCTTCCTGTCCGACAATGGCGCAGAGGGGCATCATCTGGAGCGTGGCTGGAAGGATCTGGATGACTGGGTGGCACAATGCTGCAACAACAGTTATGACAATATGGGCGAGGCTGATTCCTACGTCTGGTATGGTCCTAACTGGGGAAGAGTCAGCAGTGGGCCTCTGACTTATTTTAAAGGTTTTACCTCAGAAGGGGGAGTTCGTGTTCCAGGATTCGTCCACTATCCAGTGGCGAAGAGAACCGGTGAAGTCAGCAATGCATTGGTTACTGTAAAGGACTTTGTGCCTACGGTACTGGAATTGACCGGTGCGGATTATCCCAAGGGGAGTTACAGGGGGCATAAGATTGTGCCGCTTCAAGGGACCTCTATGTTACCCTATCTGAACAAGCAAGCAGAAGAAGTGCATGATGCAGAATATGCTATGGGCTGGGAACTGTTCGGTAAGCGAGCCGTTCGCCAGGGCGATTGGAAAATCGTATGGCAGTACAAACCATACGGAACGGGACTATGGGCGCTGTATAATCTCAATAATGACCCTTCAGAAAGCAGGAATCTGGCAAACCTCTATCCAGAGAAGCTAAGGGAAATGATCGAGCAGTGGGACATCTATGCGCGAGACAATAATGTGATCCTGCCTGATCATGCCAATGTGCATTACTAAGCTCGCTAACTCAAGACACAGGGGCATTGCAGTTGAACCATCGACAAATCCGTTAAAGGCTACGTCGGCTGCGGTTGAGCACTACTGCCATAGAGTTCAATGGCGTCGAACACAATCATAATGGCGTCGGACTCGTGCTCCTGCACGGTTTTGCGAAGCAGCGGAATTTGATCGCGTTTGACGGTCATAAACATAACATCGCGTTTGCCGGGTTGATCGATGCGATCACAGTGTAGCAGCGCTCCCGGAGAGCACAGATTTTTCTGAATCTGCGGCAGCAATTGTGACACGTCATGGCAGGAGATATGAACGGATTTAACGTTGGGTCTGCCAGTAACGATCAAGTCGATCATTTTCCCCGTCACGAAGATACTGATGGCACCGTAGAGTGTTGTTTCCAACTCCATAAACGCCAGCGCGGAGAGTGCCACAATCAGGCAATCCAGACCGAACATCATCCGTCCCACGGCGATGTGAAACCGATCGGCCAGTACCCGTGCCAAAATGCCCCAGCCACCCGGGGCGGCACTGCTGCGGAATGCCAAGCCAACGCCAATTCCCGTCAACACGCCACCAACCACGGCACTCAGCAAGCGATCTTCGGTGATAGAGATCTCCGGGCACAGGTAATAAAACAGGTCTGACGCCATTGAAGTCATCAGGATAAAAGCCAGTGTGTGGAGTAGAAAGTCGCGACCGAATGCCTTGAGCCCAAGAATCATCAGCGGCGCGTTCACCAGAGCCATAATCAGCCCTGGTCCAATGCCGGTGAGGTGATTGGTCATGATGGCGATACCGGATGCTCCACCAGCAGCAATTTTTCCCTGGGTGAGAAAAAACACGATGCCCGCTGCCATGCTGACGCTGCCCAGTATCAGGTTCAGGTATCTGATCGCGTTTTCGGACTTGAATGTCATTGTTTTCTCTTGGAGGCATTTCAGGATTGCGGAACAGTGACGGGATGTCAGCCCAGAACATTATCCGTGCCTAAGGGATTCAGCACAATACACACAAAATTTACAATGACTACCTACTAAGAGGGGTGGAAGTCGAGGCCGTTAGGGAAATATTCTATCAGAATTGGTACTAAGCCAGATTGTAGGGGCATGATATCCGCGCGACAATTCAACGCCCCTTCAGTCCGGCCTCGGGAAGTTAATGAATCTCAAGTATCTTTAATGCTCAAGCGAGAAACCAAATACTCGATGCTCTTTGGTGTAAGTCACCATGCGTATTTAACGAAGGCTATAAACCACATTGCCGTCCATTACGGTCATCGTTACTTTAACATCACTGAAGGTATAAGGGTCTGTTTCAAACAGGTTCTTGTCAAGCACAACAAAGTCCGCTTTTTTGCCGACTTCCAGCGAGCCGATTTGATCTTCCATGCGCAGTTGATAGGCTGAACCCAGGGTATAACCCCGAATCAGGCTGGCGATATCCAGTCGTTCGGAAATATTCGGCTGGATCGGCGCATCGCGCTCGCCCGTCTCCTGGCGGGTGTGACCGATTTCCATATTAAACACCGGTGACATGCCCAGCGTGCCGGCTCCGGAGGCGGGAAAGTCACTGCCAAAGGCCAGGGTCACGTCGTTTTCTTTAAAGCTGTTATAACGGAAGTAACGATTAAACTGATCTTCGCTGACGTACTTTTGACCTTGTGAATCGAACGATGTCCAAAGAGGTGTACTTTGAGCCACCACACCCAGCTCGGCGAAGCGTTTGATAGACTCGTCGGTAACCACCTGTACATGGCAAATGGAATAACGACTGATTGAATCCTTGTGTGTTGTCTTTGCCAGCTCAACAGCGTTCAGAGCCTCGTGAACGGCACGTTCGCCCAGCGCATGAATATGAACATCGATATCACGCTTGGCTGATTCGCTTACCAGGTCGTTCATCTGCTCTTGGCTAAATACGGTCTTGCCATTATTGCCGGGATCGCCCTGATAATCCTCAAACATCGCCGCCGTCTTGCCTTCGATGGTACCGTCATTCATGATCTTTAGCATATTGACGTGAAAGCGATCGCTCTTGCTGGTTCTGCGCAGCTCTTCAACACGATCAATAGCACCGTCGATCTGATCGGCACTGACGATCGCGTGTGAACCCACATAACGAACATGCATCTTGTTGGCGTCCTGCAGCTTTTTCAGCACACTGACTTGATGCTCGGCTGCATCAAAAGCGCCGGCATCGAAAACAGCCGTGATGCCATAGCTGTTCATGATGTTAAAGACCAGTTCGGAACCTTGGGTGATGGACTCCAGGGTGATCACGTCCAAGTCTTCCATCGCCTTGCCGGCGGTCCCTTCCAGCAGGTAACCTGTCGGCTCGTTGCCGTCGCCGCGTTTGTAGTAGCTGAACCCCGGGGCAATATCGGGAGTGTCTTTGGTGATATTGAGCACTTCCAGCGCTTTGCTGTTGGCCCAGGCGCCGTGAAAGCCTTCATCCATCAGCAGTACCGGACGATCAGAGACCACTTTATCCAACATGGCCTTGTGCGGACCATCGGCGCCAAAGGCCGAGGCCAGAAAGCCATAACCGAAGATAACGGGTTTGTCCTGGTGCTGCTCGGCGTAGTCGCTGACGGCTTCTACCCAATCCTCGGGGCCGGCAAAGGTATCGAGCGCTAAAGCCAGCGCATAGGCGCCGCCCATCAACGGATGCATGTGAGAGTCCACAAAGCCGGGCAGCATCATTTTGCCGCCAAGGTCTGTAACACGGGTGTCCCCGTCGGCGTATGCCGCAACACCTTCATTGGAGCCCACGTAGACCAGCTCGCCATTTCTCACGGCTACCGCTTCAGCCCAGGGTTGGTCGTCATCTACGGTGTATACGCTCGCATTCAAATAAACGGAATCTGCGGCAGGAACCCGCATACCCCCAGCTTCCAGCGCTGTCTTACAACCCGCCACAAATAGCGCGGTTCCAGCCAGGCCCGCCGTAAGCCACCCCAGATAACGTGTGTTCATGGACTCTCTCCCAGGTTTTACTGCCAAAATGTAAGTTGCGACTCATATTTTTGCATTATTGTGCTGCCTGGCGCAAGAATAAATTGAATAATTGTTCGGCTAATGGCTGATTTTATGGGTGCTAGGTGTCGCCGTTGAAAGCTTAATAGCTCTTCAAAATCAATTGGATAACTGTAATTTCTGGTGTTGGGCTGAGCTGAGGAAATCTTTGATATCTTGAGCGATCTGACCAAATTGATCCTCGAATGTCGCTTGCTGATGAAGTGATTTCACCGCCTGGTCATATGTTTGAGCAAGGTTCTTGTTGCGCTCATTGATCAGAAAGGACAGGTACAGATAGCTATCGGCAACGAATTCCTTGTGGAACTGATTTAACGGAATTCCAAGGCGGTCAGCGAGAGCGGTAATGGTCTGGTCACTATCCAAAAGGCATGGCAAACGACCTCTGGCCAGCATCTTTAAACCCAGGTCGGCGGAGTTAACCAGAGTTCTCTTTGGCAGCCCGAGAAGTTCTTCATAGTGATACCCCCGTGTCCAGGCATAAGAGGTGTCTTGCCAGCTGCCTTGGATATTGGAGACACAAATCGCTATCAAGGTTTCTTTGGCGATGGGGTGATTAGGGGTCAGGAGATTAAAATTGAACAGCCCCTTTGTATAATTGGACGAGTAGGTTCCCACGATGGCATCAATGGTGCCATTAGAAAGCAGCGAGGAAAGTCGCTTGAATGGGGACAATTGGATCTTGACCTTATAGCCCGCCGGCACATAAGCGGCCCGAAGCAGTTCCAGCACGGGGCCGCTGCCGTCCTGATTGACGTAACCAGGCCAGTAGTCAGTGCCAAATAACAGCGTCTGATCGTTCTGATCGGCCACCAGGGAAGTGCAGGTACCACCAAAGATAAGTACGGCAAGAAGAGCGCACAACTTCATGAAAGCCTCTGAGTACCTGTATTGCTGACACTGAAACTCTCAATATAGCCTAATTTGCCACCATTATAGGGCTCAATAGGCCATGCATGCCGGTATCGTTATGGCGTGCGGCGGGGGCTTCAGGCGAGGGCTGCGGGGTTCGTTCAAACCAGGGATCTGATTAATTTGAAGTCCTCGTTTGATCTGGGTCAAAAATGGAGCAATCTGTGCACGCAAAGCGAAGATTTGACTATATGGTGCTCTCCGTCAAAGAAAGTGAATACAACTAAATAAGTATTAGCCAACAGAGAGAAGCATTATGTTTTGCATCCAATGCGAGCAAACTCAGAATCGTGATAATAACCCGGGTTGCCAGCTGAGCCGGGGGTTGTGTGGCAAAGAAGCGGAAACCGCCGACCTGCAGGATCTGCTCAATTACATTCTGATGGGGATCAGTATGTATGCCCATCGCGCCCGCGCCCTGGGCGCCGCCGATGCAGACGTCGACCACTTTGTGGCGCCTGCGTTTTTTACCACATTGACAAACGTTAACTTCGACGCCGACCGCTTTGTCGAGTTGATTGGAGAGGCGATCGAAGTCCGTGCCAAAGCCCGAAACCTCTATACCGAAGCTGCTGAAGCCGCAGGGCAGGCTGCGCAAGAACTCCATGGACCAGCCACCTGGTTGCCCACCGCGCTTAACCGCCAGGCGCTTCAGGCTCAGGCCCATATTGCCAGCATCGCCCAGGGCGACACCCACGAAGATATTTTTGCTATGCAGTGCCTGCTGATTTACGGCCTCAAGGGGTGTTGTGCCTACTACACCCACGCGTTGGAGGTTGGAAAAGAGAGCGAAGAAATCTATGCCGGCATTCACCAGTATATGGATTTTATCGCCAGTAAATCCCAGGAGCTGAATGCGCTGATCGAAGCAGCGATGGGCATTGGTAATCTGAATCTGAAAGTGATGGCGTTGCTGGACGAAGGCAACACTGATCGCTTTGGTCATCCCGTTCCGACGCAAGTTCGTGTCACACCGGTAAAAGGCAAAGCGATTCTGGTGTCAGGTCACGATCTGCAAGATCTTCACGAGCTGCTGAAGCAGATCGAAGGCAAAGGTATTAACATTTACACCCACGGTGAAATGCTACCCGCTCACGGTTACCCGGAACTGAAGGCATACTCTCATCTGGTGGGTAATTACGGTGGCGCCTGGCAAGATCAGCAAAAAGAGTTTGCCAACTTTCCCGGCGCAATACTGATGACGTCCAACTGCTTGCTTAACCCTAACGTCGGCGGCTATCAGGAGCGCATATTCACTGCCGGGCCTGTGGGCTGGAACGGTATTGGTCATATCGAAAACCGCAACTTCGCTCCCCTGATCGAAGCGGCTGTGGCGCAGCCGGGTTTTGCGGAAGATCAGATCGAACAATTTGTTTCCGTCGGTTTTGCCCGCAACAGTGTTTTAGGAGCGGCGGACAAGGTGATTGACGGGGTCAAATCCGGAGCCATCAAACACTTCTTCCTGATCGGTGGCTGCGACGGTGCCAAACCGGGTCGCAATTACTTTACCGAGTTTGCCGAGCAGACGCCGGATGACACCGTAATGCTCACCCTTGGCTGCGGTAAATTCCGTTTTAACAAACAACAGCACGGCGACATTGGTGGCATTCCCCGTTTGCTGGACGTCGGTCAGTGCAACGATGCCTACTCAGCCATTCAAATCGCGGTGGCTCTAGCGGACGCGTTCGACTGTGAGGTGAATGATTTGCCACTGACTTTGATCGTGAGCTGGTTTGAGCAAAAAGCGGCCGCCGTTTTATTGAGTCTGCTGGCGTTGGGCATCAAGAATATCCATCTGGGCCCCTCGCTTCCACCGTATCTGTCACCGACCGTGGTGAACTTCCTGGTGGAGACGTTTGATTTGAAACCCACCGGTAATGCACAGCAGGATATGGAGGCCATTCTCAAGGCCTCGTGAACGGTTTTAAATTGTACTCACGTACCAACTAAATAAGAAAACCTTGTGGTTATGTTCCGGGACAGTGTCAAAACATTTGACACTGTCCCGTATAAACCCCAGTCTGAAAAAGTCGTAAAAAAATCTTTTCAAAAGAAAACAGACCATTAGATAGCAGGACCCTTTCTGCGGTGTGGAATATGCGTAGTTTTCCACACCTAACTGGTAAACTCCGGAGAATAGGTCATGTGCAAGCGGAATACACGAATACTCGCGACGTTGCTGTCGATAATTCTGTTGGGACTGGCCACGTTGACCTCTGCCAATACTATCCCCATGGGTAATACGCACCTGGATACGCAGACGCCCACGTTTATCGAGTTCAATCCCCCTCAACTTCCAGCCGGTTTTTTTGCTCCCAACCCCAACTTCGCGGATCCGTTCTTTGGTCCTTTCTCTCCCCCTCTTATTGAGCTGGAGGGTTTGGGCGACCCCGACACCATCGTGAGACGAAAAGAAGATATCGTTCTTTCCAATATTGGTGATACGGCCACTGTTGATATCGAGATAGTCGCGTTAAGTTTGCGTTCAGTAGAGCCTTTTCAGGTTGACGTTGGTGGACAAACTCAGGATTGGATGCTGGATATTACTTTGCCGTCGTCCGTCCCTCAGCCCTTAGGGCAAATGACGATCGAAAGAACCTCCAACGAAGGAGGCACTTTCTTGGCTACCTTGCCAGTCATGCCTTTGTTGGTTTTTACACGGCAAAGTGACAATGAGCAGCTTTTTCATGATCAATCCACTTTCCTGTTGCAAACTGCGTTTCCGGCCAACTGGTTTGGTTTGGATGAAGGCATATTTTTCCCCGAACCCTTTGCCTTGACGAATGGCATCCCGAATTCGGGTTCTCCGGGTGGATTCGATCCTCCGTCCCAGATGCCATTTGTGTTCCATTCTGTGGAACCTGTATCTTTACCTTCAACCATCGTGTTGTTAGTGCTGGGGCTACTAATGGTCAGGCCGCGTTCCAAACGAAGTGCAATCTCCAAATAATGCCCCGTAGCTTTCCTTTAACATTCAAGGAGAATTCGCGGCTCTACTAGTAACGATATTTGGCTGACACTCTCACCGTTCTGGGTTCGAGTGGATGGTAGTGAACGTCCTCCACTGCGTTCACTTCATTGGAAAGCCGTGACTCGTAAAAATAGTCGATGTCGTGATCATTGCTGTCGAACAGATTCAATACATCAGCTTCCAGAGTCAGGGGGCCGCGCTTGTAGCCCAGCCGAAGGTTGGCAACGGTTGTGCTGTCCGAAGTTATGTCACCGCTTTCTTCCAGGGGACGCTCACCGAAGTATCGCAAACGCAGGCTGCCAAACCAGCCGTTGTGGAACTGCGCATTAATGCCGGCTTGCCACACATGCTCAACGGCACCGGGAATATGATTGCCGTCGGGACTTGAATCGGAGAATTCGGCATCTGTGTAAGCGTATTCCAGATCGAGATTCCAATGCTCATTCAGGCGAAAATAAGCCGTGAATTCCAGCCCCTGACGTTCGGATTCACGGCTTGTTTCAGTATTACCGGCATCGCCGACAAACAGCAGTTCGTTGTCGAGTTCCAGATGCCACAGCGCCAGTGAGGTATTCAGCCGCTCGGTGATAAATCCACGAAAACCCACTTCGTAACCCAGTGAGCCAACCAGGGGATCAACGGCATCTACCCCGGCGCCATTGGCGGGATCAACCGTAATGGTTGTGCCGCGGGCATCGTTGGAGTGAAATCCTTCGCCGATGGATGCATAGGTTTCCCAGTTGCGATTCAGCGTATAAACGATGCTGGCTTTTAATGAGGTCAAGGCGTCCTGTTCGTTGCCACTGTTGCCATTGAGATCAATGCCGAAGGTATTGTTACCGGCGAGGTTGTCCACTTCAAAATCGAAACGGTCATGACGCAGCCCGATAATTGTCTTCAGATCTTTTGACCACTGCAGCTGATTTTCCCAGTAAGCACCGATACTGAACTCATTGATGGCATCGCGTCTTACCGTGCCCAGGCGTTGCCGACCTTGAGTTTTGTACAGGGCAACTTCGTCGATATCGTCGTAGCGAAGTTCGACTCCCAGCCGATTGCGCATCGGTTTTCCGAACAGCGATTGCAGTTCAAATTGATAGTGAATGGCTCCGCCGTAGATCCAGCGTTTGTCCGCCTGTTCAAACTGATCACCGTTAACAGAGTCGTCCAAGTGGTAGGTAAAGTTTGACCATAAATTCATATCGTAACGAATGGCATAGGCCGACCACTGCCACTGCTGGTTTTTCCATTGGGCGTTGACACTATAGCGACTGGACTCTCCGCCGGCAGAGTCATCAATAGACCCCAACTCATCAATGATATGTTGCCTGACCGCTCTATGCGGAATTTGATCTGCACTGTTCCAGCGGTTGTCGTAGCCCATAAAGGCGAGACTCAACTCGCCGTTGAGCCAGGGCCGAGTGTGTTTTAACAACACATTGGTTTTGTCCAGATCCTCATCGACATCCTTCCAGGGGCCCTGGTAGCGATTGTGCTCAACTGCATAGAGCAGATGACCACCCGCGGCAGCCATGCTATCGGTGAGCAGTAAACGACCGTAACTGTCCTCTCCCAACGAGATTTCCGCTTGCCCCTGATTCCGTTGTGTGAAGGTCTGCATGGCGGCGCTGCCGGCGCCACTGAAATCTCCAACATCGGCGTAGTAGGCGCCTTTTTTATAGGCAAGGGTTTCGATGGTCTCCGGGATAACAAAGTTCAGATCCGTATAACCCTGCCCGTGGCCATGGCTGCGCATATTGATGGGCATGCCATCGATAAAGGTGGCAAAGTCGGTACCGTGGTCGAGATTGAAACCGCGAAGAAAATACTGATTAGCTTTACCGGTGCCGCTGTGCTGTGTCACCACCATACCGGGTACCAGCTCAAGCACTTCGCCGGTACGCAATAATGGGCGAATAGCGATTTCCTCCTGCCCCACCAAACCCTGGGACGCACTCTGCGAAGCACCTATCAAATTAACCTGTCGGCCAGTGACCTCCATTTCCTCTATAGAGTCGGATTCTGAAGTGTCGCGAGCCGAGTCTGACTGAGCAGTCAGGCCGTGGCTCAAAGCCGCTATGGCTAACGTTGAACGGAGTAGGGTTGTTCGCATCAAGTGCTCCACAGGTGGTTACCGGTTGACGGGCAGCAAAAATCGGCTATGGTGCCGGGTAAGGACTGAAAGCATAGATGTCGTTGTTTTGGTTGGCAATTAAAAATTGTATATTTATCAATAGGTTATGTTATTTCTCGATTTGTGTGTCGGGTTTTGACGGCGCCGATTGCCAATCGGTTTTAAGAGCTGGCGGTCATTGCCAGTCATAGAGAAAGAGTGATGTTCAAACGTAAAACCCAGGTCAATGCTCTGCCGCAGTTAGGTGAGTTGGAATTATCCGTGATGGATGCCCTGTGGCTCGCACCTGGTCAAGGGGCTAAAGACATTCATGCTGCGCTGCCCCGGCAGCAACGCTCCAGCCTCAGCACGGTGCAGTCCACTCTGGAGCGATTGTTCCGCAAGGGTTTACTGACTCGAACAAAACAGGGCCATGCCTATCTCTATCATCCCAAGCTCGAGCGCTCCGAATTGATGGGGCGCCTGATCGGTGGTGTCATCAAGCAGCTGCACAATGGCAGTCTGGAACCCATCCTTTCCAGCTTTGTGGACTTTGCGGATCGGATGGATGACAACACGCTGGATCAGTTGGAACAGCTTATTCACCAACGGCGCCTGCAACGCTTGGAACAGCAGGAGGAGAGCGATCATGATTGAGTGGTTCGCCTCGGTGTCGCTGATGTTATTGGGGCTCTGGTTTGCGTTGGCCTGCCTGCTACGCTTGTGCTATCCGGTGATCCGATCGGCAGTGATTGGTGGTCACGCGCCCCAGGCCAGTCTGTTATTACTGCTATATTCCGCTGTACCGTTGGTTGGCAGTGTCTGGCTGGTATCGAGCCTCTATTGGCCTGATGTTGCCCGTTGGTTGGTGGTAGAACACTGCCACTCCGGTTTATGCCGACCCCACGGGCCTGTGAATAACCTGGCGATTTGGCCGGCATTGTGCGTCGCACTTTATGTGGCTTGGCGGCTAATACAGAAGATCCAACAACTTTATCTGCCCTCCCAGCGGTTGCTCAAACAGCTACGGTTCGTCGGCGTTCGGAGACAGGGCTTTTTTGAACTGCCAGACTCTCAGGTAGCCGCGTTTACCGTGGGTGTCTGGCGGCCGGATATTTTTCTCAGCAGCGGGCTGCTCGAACGATGCAGTGAGCAGGACGTTGTCACTGTTCTAGCCCATGAAAAAGCGCACCAGCGACGACTCGACAATTTGCGTCGAATCCTTATTGGCATGCTGCTGGCACCTTTGCCGCAACCCATGTCTCGTCGGTTGTTTGACGACCATCAGCTATTGTGTGAAAAAGCCTGTGATCAGGCGGCAGCTGACCAGGCCGGGCCGGAATCTGTTGCTGAGGTCATCGTCAAACTGGCGCGTTGGCAAAAAGCGGCGCCCGCTCATGCCAGTGCGTTTGCCGACAGCCATGCCCGCTTGCGAGTGGAGTCATTGCTGGCGCCGTTTCCCAAAGCCAATCCCGGACTCTTTGGGTTATTGGCAATTACCATCGTTGCCCTGCTGTGGTTGGCTGATCCGCTGCACCATCTGTTGGAAGGCTGGCATTAAACAGAATGTCGCTGCTTGATCAGAGCGGCAATTCGAGCAAATCACAACATGTAGTGGTGGGGTCTGCCAAAAATCGAGGTTTTAAACACCCCTAACCACAATATATGGTGTTCAAAAGCTACACAATCGGGCCCGGTCTGGCTATAATCCGCGCCATCGGGCGGATTGGATGTAGTCGCCCGTAAATATGTGTTTAAAAGAAACTCAACTTTTTGGACCCCATAGGAACCCTACATGCCAAAAGCAAAAAAAGTAGTAGACCCAATCGCCGCAATGGAAAAAGAAATTGCGACTCTCCAGGCCAAACTCGGTAAGGCCCGCGACAAAGCGGTTACCGAAGGAGAGAAGGCCGTTGCCAAGGCCCAGGCTGCTGCGAAGAAGCTGAGTGAAAAGCAGAGCAAGGTAAAGGCTCGTCTGGACGCCGTTCGTTCCAAGCACAAGACCAAGCCGACTGCCGCGACCAAGAACCAGCTGGCCAAGCTGCGTACTGATGCAAAGGCTGCTACCGCTGATGCTAAAGTCGCCAAGCAAGCTCTGGCTGCCGCCAAGCAGGCTCTGACTGAAGTGAAAGGTGCGCAAAAAGTCGCTGCCGGTCGCGCTGGTGCCGTTGCCAAGCACGATGCCGCTCAGGCCAAGAAAGCTGTTGCATCCGAGAAGAAGAAAGCTGCTGCTGCCAAGAAGCGCAAAGCTGCTACCGGTACCAAGGGTAAGGCCAAAGCTGCGAAAGCCGCTGCCTGATCCGTTTTGGTATAAAGTAGCCCCCGTGCCGCCGAATGTGGTGTGCATGGGGGTGACCCCAAACTGGGTGATTCTATGACCGAACAACAGCGTAACAACCCCCTGCATGGCGTCAAGCTGGAGGCCCTGTTAACCGAACTGGTCGAACACTACGGCTGGGAAGTATTGGCCCAGTCGATCAATATCAACTGCTTTAAAAGCAATCCCAGCATCAAATCCAGCCTCAAATTTCTCCGCCGCACTGCCTGGGCAAGAGAGAAAGTAGAGAGCTTCTACCTCTATAAGTACAAGCGATTACCCAAACCCGACGATGTACAGTACCAATTGCCCCCTCGCGATCGGATTGTGCCTATGGATCAGAAACCCCGCAGTCCGGCGGTGATCGAGGCAAAAGAGAAAAAAACCGAGCAGGATGTGTGGAGCAACTGGCGGAGCAAGAAGCCTTCAGATTCTCAGGACTGAGTTGATTCAAAGCGCTGGATCACCCAAAGCGCGACGAGTGCCATACCATCGATATGGCATTGCCAAAATACTCTGCTATCTTCGATGGGTTTTATAAAGGAAGCTCGGGCTCAATCGAACCCTAATCAGAACAGACACCGATTTCAATCGATATTGATCAAAAACAGGGTGGTTGCCTTGATCTTATCAACAATCCGACGCCTGGCGGCCGGCTTAAGGCTGTCGGGTCGAGTTGTGACAATGAGTCCATCAATCATTGAGATCAATAAGGTGGCTTGTTCTCTGGCATCCCTTTTGGTTAGGTCCGGTTGGGCTTCAGAGATCATCTGGGCAAGTTGAGAGATTTGCCATTCGTACATATTGTGGTGATGTCGGGCTGCTGTTTCATCATGGCTGGACAACGACCACAAATGGGTAAAAAAGCCGATCGTTTCTGCTTCCCAGTTGTCGTAGGTTAAATATTCAACAATTCGAAGCAGCTTTTCTCTGGGCTCGTCTGTAGAGTCATAGATTCGCTGATATTCCTCCTCATATCGACTGGCGGTGTCATTACATATTGCTTCCACCATGTCGCTCCAAGTGGGGAAATAATACTGAACATTGGCTAGATGCATGCCCGCCTGAGCGGCAATGCTGCTCATGGAAAGCCGTGTGTCATCTTCATTGGCGAGAATTTCACGGGCGGCGTTGAGTATCTTGCGAACTTTTTCCTGGCCTTTTTTTCTTACCGCAGTGCCGGGTTTATGTCCGTGGATTGCTTCATTCACAGTATATATCCAAAGTGCCTGTCAGGTTTCATTCGTATCCCAGTTCTGAGATTCACAAAACCAAGATGGGTGTGCAGAAGCCAGTGTAACCGATATCCCCCTCCATTTCATCGCTCGTCCACAAACAAAATTGGTTGGCATACCAATAACAAATTTTGTAGTAGTACAAAAAAATTATTTGTAGCACTACAAAAAAACTGATACATTGAAGTTGTAACCATGACAGAGGCCCGTCGGCTCTCTGTAAGCTATTGATTTGATTGAGGAAATAGGAGTTTACTATGATTGACTATCGGCAGGCGACGGTGCAGCAGGGCATTGAGCCTTATCTACCACTGGAGGAAGACGGCTGGGAAGTTCTGGAGGGCAGTCCGATACAGTCTATGAGATTTGACCAAGGTTCCCTGGAAAATGGACCGGTACTGGCCATATGGCGTTGTACTCCCGGTAAGATTCGCAAAGTACAACCCTTTAACGAGTTCGTCACGCTGTTTGACGGCGAGGTCGAGGCAACCGTCAATGGAGAGTCTCAAAGTCTCAAGCCTGGGGACAGCTATTTTGTACCCAAAGGGGCAACCATTACCTGGGATGTGAAGAAGACCGTCAGCAAGTACCTTTTAGCGTGTGGAGAAGGCGCTGTTCTCTAGCAGTTTAATTCAGAGGTGACCATGAAGAAAACGTCTAAATCCCTGGGTATGGATAACAACATTTCCCGTAGAGACTTTGTGGGGTCCAGTCTTTTGGGCGCGGGAGCCTCGCTGTTAGCCATGTCCGCCCCCTCGCTTTTCAGCGGCAATGCTCATGCACTTGAGCAGCGCATTCCACTGCCTCTGAAAGGGCTGGGTCCTGAATGGTCTGGCCCCGGCGGAATGGGTGACTACGGAAACGCGAACGGCAACACATACCGAGAGGTGAATGCCGGCCACAGTATTCGAAATCGAGCGTTTCGAAAACGACTCGATACCGCTGAAGACTCCGGGGAAGAAATGGATCTGGTGGTTGTCGGAGGGGGTTTTTCCGGGCTGACCGCCGCGTATAACTTCTCCAAGTCGCGACCCGACGCATCGGTTCTGATATTGGACAATCATGCCATTTTCGGTGGTCACGCCAAGCAAAATGAATTCGAGGTTGATGGAGTTCATTTGTGGGCGCCGCAGGCTTCTGAAGGCAATGTCTGGCCTATCGCGGACCAAAAAAAGCTGGGGCTGTCCGTTCGTTATTGGGACGAGTTTGGGCTGCCTCAAGAATTTGAGTGGCAGTCGTTAAGGGGAACCAACAAACCCTTGAACGTACCTGTTGATCGATTTTCCCCCATGAACATCGCCTGGGAGAGAGCGGATACGGGATATTTTTTCAATGGTGCTACTCAGGGCCGCGGACAGTGGGCCGTCAATCCCTGGAAGAATGGCTTTGCGGACGCGCCCTATTCGAATCAATTCAAACACGATCTGGCGAGAGCCGAATTGTTTCGGCAGCCGCCCAAGGTTGATGATGTATCGGCCTTCCTGGACTCAATGACCTATCTGGAATATTTGACGCAGGTTGTGGGTGTATCACCCGAGTATGCAAAGCATGTGGACATGCCCATGGCGGCCATGGGGTGTGGCTTGGGGTCGGATGTGGTATCGGCTTATACGGCAAAAGGGTTCTTTCAGCCTGCCACCGCCGGGTTTGATATTGCCAAAGGGGGGCGGGACTTCACCGACACCGTTTGTCTTGCCAGCTGGCCGGGCGGTAATTGTGGCATCGCCCGCCATTTTGTCAAAGCGATGATTCCTGATGTCTTTCCCAAAGCGAAGTCGATTAGTGATGTTCTCAATCATGAGGTCAATTGGAGTTCGCTCGACAACAAAGACCAGACCGTACGAATTCGCCTGAGTTCCACCGTTGTTAATGTGGTACATGAGGGTAGACCTCACAAGAGTGATGCGGTCCAGGTTACCTACCTTAAAGATGGCAAACTACACAAGTTAAGAGCCAAGCAAGTCATCATGGCCTGTGAGCAACACGTAAACAAGTACATTGTGCAAGGCCTGCCAGATGCAACCTACAACGCGATGGATACCTTCTTGCACGCGCCCATGTTAACCGTGAATGTTGCCGTCAGAAACTGGCGTTTCATGGAAAAACTGGGTATTACGGCTGCCCGATGGGATGACGGTTTTGGTTGGTGGACCAGTTTGCGTCGACAGATGATTATCGACGGCAAGGAACCCATGCCGCTGGATCCTGACAAACCCACGGTACTAACGCTTTATATCCCGTTCCCGATTCCGGGATTGGCCGCCGCCGACCAGGCATCTGCAGCTCGCATGCAAATGTTCAGCCTGGCATTCAAAGACATCGAATACAAAGTCCGGGAGCAATTCACCAAGATGTTTGGTGCTTCCGGATTTGATGCCAAGCGCGATATTGCCGGAATCACCGCCAATCGCTGGGGGCATGCCTATGTTGTTACTCCGCCCGGGTTCCATCATGGCAAGAATGGAAAACCTTCGGCCAGTGACGTGATTCGGGAGGGTTTTGGCCGTATTCAATTCGCCCATTCAGAGCTGATTGGAGAACAATTGTGGCAAACCGCCGCCATGGAAGGTGAACGTGCCGCGCAGCAAGCACTGAAATACTGATCTTATTCGCCCGTCTATCAATAACAACAAGTTACAGGAGAGCAATATGAACATGAATATGACGCATACGAATGACTATTTGGCTCGTCTACCCAAAAAGCTGGTGCCAGTGATGACCTGCCTTGCTATTGGCGCATCCTCCAGTGTGAGTTCCTCGGTACTGGAAGAAATAGTAGTTACGGCTCAGAAGAGGGAGCAAAGCCTCCAGGACGTCGGCCTGTCGGTTTCAGCATTCTCTGGCGATCAGCTGAAGGAATTGGGGTATTCGGACACCATCGATATTGCAGCCCAGGTTCCAGGTTTGCAGCTGCAACAATTTCACCCTTCGATCACCGTATTTAATATCAGAGGGATATCGCAAAACGATTTCGGAGACCAACTGGAGGCTCCCATTGCGGTATTTACCGACGATGCATACGTCGGCGCGATGGGTGCCATTCACGGTTCTTTGTTCGATGTGGAGCGGGTAGAGGTTTTGCGTGGACCACAAGGTACACTGTTTGGACGCAACGCTACCGGGGGGCTGATTCACTTCGTCACCCGCAAGCCCACAGAAGAGCTTGAAGGCTATGGCATGGTCACTTTGGGCGAGTACAGCCAGATTAAGACCGAGGGCGCAATCAGTGGCGAGTTGAGTGATGGCTTACTCGGCCGCTTCTCCTTTGCTACCAATCGTGGGGACGGGTGGCAGAAAAACCAGATAGGAACGGACTTCAAACAGTCGGATTCCTTCTCCGTTCGGGGACAATTGCAATTTGATCTGTCGGATGATGCTACCCTGAACCTCAAGTTGCAGCACAGTGAAACGGATGAAATTGGGAATACCTATGAAGTGATTACGGCCGAGGCCACTGGCGTTGGCGGCACTGCAGTGATTACAGGCGGCCCCAATCCCATCACTGGATACGAAAGACCTTTCAATGATCCCCATAATTTGGCGGTCAATGATCTTGGTTACTTCCAGAAGGAACAATCCGGGATAACCGCCAATCTATCCTGGGATCTGGACAAGGTAAGCTTTCACTCCGTGACCGACTTTCTCTCATTGGATAAAGACTACAAGGAAGACGCCGATGGGTCCCCGATTGACTTCTTCGCGTTTTTTACGGAACAGAAATACGATCAATTCTCCCAAGAATTCCGATTAAACGGTGAAGGTGAACAGTATCGGTGGGTGGGTGGGTTATATTATTTAAAGATGGACACCGAAAATCGCTCATTTATTGACATTAACTTCCAGGATGGCAGTGGGACAATACCCTCGGGCGTAACCTACGAGCTTGAATCAGAAAGCTACGCGGTATTTGGCCAGGTGGAATATGATCTTTCCGATGACTGGATGTTGTTGGGTGGTTTGCGTTGGACGGAGGACGAACGGCAGATCGACTCTGCCTTCACCGACTTCCTATTTACCTCTGGTGAGCCGATTGTATTTAGTCCCAACACCACAGATTTAGCCGATCAGGACTGGAGCAACTATTCGGCAAAATTGGAAATCGACTGGCGACCCAATCAGGACTGGTTGTACTACGCCAGCGTGACCAAAGGACACAAGGCGGGTAATTTTGCACAGCCGGTGTTTGCGACTACCTTTTCGCTGCTGCCACACGACGAAGAAGAACTTGTCAGCTATGAGATAGGATTCAAAGGCGAAATGGCCGATGGTTCTCTCAGGTTAAATGGTGCGATCTTTTACTATGACTACAAGGACTACCAGGCATTTTCTCTACAAGGTCTGGAGCAGGCCATCTTTAACAAAGACGCGAGTCTGAAGGGTGGAGAAGTCGAAGTAACCTGGTTGACCCCTGTGGAGGGATTGGAAATTCTGCTAGGGGCCTCGTTCCTGGATTCAGAGGTCGAAGACGTTGTTCTGCCTGACGGCACAGTCAAGAACAGAGAAATGCCTCAAGCGCCTGAGTTGTCCGCCAATGCGCTTGTGCGCTATGGATGGGAGGCGTTGGGGGGACAGATGGCGGTACAGCTTGATGCCAACTACAACGCTGAGGCCTATTTCTCCGTTTTCAATGGCCAGGAAGAGCTGGAAGACGCCTATACCATTGCCAATGCCCACATTTCCTATCGAACCGACAATGACCAGTGGAGACTGACAGGCTTCATCAAAAACCTGACGGATGAAGAATTCCGAGTCTACAACCTGGACGTCTCCGCTCTGGGGTTTATTCAAAACGCCTACGCGCCACCGAGAACGGCAGGTGTCAGTGTTGAGTACAATTTTTAATTTTTCTTGTCGTAGACTTGGCGCAGGGAAACCTGCGCATTTTTTCTTCCGACAATCCCAAAGTGTGTTTTTGAAAAAGATCATATTGAGAGAGAATCCTATGAAAACCAAAATAATTACAACAGACAATCACAGATATTCCGCCCTATTCGCGACTACAGTGATGCTGTCGTCGTTCAGCGTAACCTCATTGTCTGCGACAATCGAAGAGATAATCGTCACGGCCCAGAAAAGGGAACAGAGCTCACAGGATATCGGTGTTGCCATAACCGCTTTTGGCGGCGAGGATCTGAAGGATATGGGTATTCGACAGCCCGTCGATATTGCTGCCCAAACACCCGGAGTTGATATTAAGAACACCTTGGGGAAGGTTAACCCGGTCATCACCATTCGCGGCGTTGGATTAAACGATTACCACAGTAACAACAACCCGTCTACGGCAGTACACGTCGATGAGGTGTATCTGGGGTCGTCGGCCTATTTGTCTTTTCAGTTGTTCGATGTGGAGCGTGTGGAGGTATTAAAAGGCCCCCAAGGCACGCTCTATGGTCGCAACACCACCGCGGGTGCGGTGAACTTTATCACCAAGAAACCAACAGAAGAATTTGACGCGAGTGTTGATGTCAGCTACGGGAATTACAACAGCTTCAGTGGCGAGTTTGCGTTTGGCGGGCAGTTGACGGAATCGATCAACGGTCGTGTGGCATTGATGGTCGATCAAAGTGATGGCTATGTCGAAAATCGGGGTACTGTCGGATTTGAGGGATACACGGGGGCACCGGGAAAAATTGAACCACTGCCGCTCAAGAATCCGGATGACGAAGCCAGCAGTACCGATGCTGTGGCCTGGCGAGCGTCATTTACAATAGAGCCCCATGATAATCTGGACATCTTCGCCTCGATACACGGCAGCAAAGACGATTCCAATGGCTACATTCTTCAAGTAGACGGCCCCGTTGGTTCATTTGATGGCGGTGTGGTTTCCGGAGAGAGTAGCCGTTTTATAGACACCGATTCAGATCCTTTCACTCGCTATGATAACTCCGATACCCGCGTCGATTCGGAGGCTCTGGGAGGGCAGCTGCGTATCGACGCACACGGTGAAAGTGTGACGTTTTCTTCCATTACGGGTTACGAGGAACTGGACAGAAATGTTGTGGACGGTGATGGCCATCCGCTCAGGTTGCTTGAGTGGGATTGGTACGAGGATATGTATCAGTTTACGCAGGAGTTTCGGTTGACTTCCAACGGTGACGGCGATTTGCACTGGATTGCCGGTGTGTTTTATTCAGACGAGGAAATTGACTTCCAAAAGAATGCCATTACGGCGGACTGGTTACTAACCGATATCAATACTGAATACGTGCAAGGCGGAGAATCGTTGGCCGTATTTGGCCATACTGAATGGCAATTCTCGGAAGCCTGGAAGCTGACGCTTGGCCTGCGCTATACGGAAGAAGAGAAAGACTATCGGGGTGGCACCTACGATTTGGACCCCTACGGAGCTACCATCTTTTTTCCAGGCGGTGGCGCCTTCGCCGAAGCCGATGAGGACTACGATACGCAAGATATATCGGGAAAAATTGCGCTGGACTGGACGCCTGCTAATGATGTGCTGATCTATGGCTCTATCAGTAAGGGATTCAAAAGTGGTGGATTCGATGGTTCCACCGTCTTTGACTCATCCGACGTGACGCCATTCGAAGAAGAGACATTATGGGCCTATGAACTGGGATTCAAGACATCGTTATTTGAAAACTCTCTGCAGTTTAACGGTGCAGTATTCTTCTACGACTACCAGGATATGCAGGCAGAGGCGACGGTCACAACGATAGTTGACGGCGTGCCACTGCCGTCATCGATTCGCACCAATGCCGGCGATGTTGAAATGACCGGAGCGGAATTCGATATTCTCTGGCTTCCTGGCGAAGGCTGGGATATCAGAGCAGGAGTGTCTCTGATCGACAGCGAAGTGGTCACCTGGAACTCAGTAAATCCTGCAGAACGCCGAGCCAACGAAGGTAATCAATCACCCGACGCACCCGAGCTGACATTCAACGGGCGTATACAGTACGCCTGGGAGCTTGCCAACGGACTCAACCTGACGGCGTCAACAAACTTTAACTTTGTGGATGACACCTTTAAGGACATTTATAACACCCCGGCATTCGCCGCAGACTCCTACTGGGTGGTTGATGGTCGCCTTGCCTTGTCGGACCCGGAAGATAACTGGCAGATTGCGCTATGGGGCAAAAACCTGGCCGATGAAGAGTACGTCGTAAACCGGTTTGAGACGTTAAATGGGGAGCCCGGTTCCAGTTGGACCTGGTACGGTGCACCGAGAACATACGGCATTAACCTGAGATATAACTGGCAGTAGATCTACCGCCATTCTCACCGATTTCACCAGGATGGCCTCAGGCAGCAATCCTGGTGAACCTATTCGAAAAAGGAAGACAGATGTTGCTTTCTGTAGAGAAACGGCTTTTGGGCGTCGTTCTGTTGTTTGCCATTCTGAGTTTGCCGCTCAGGCTTCATGCTCAGGAAAATCCCAAAAACGTCATTCTGATTATTGGTGATGGTATGGATGATCAACAGATCACCATCGCACGCAATTACTTAAGGGGTGCCGGCGGGCGTCTTGCCATCGACAGGTTGCCGATCAGGAGCGCGGTTCAAGTACTTACGGTTGACGAGTCAAATCCGGAAAAGCCCGTCTATGTCGCCGATTCCGCCAACAGCGCCACGGCGATGGCAACCGGTGTGGTGACCAGCCGAGGTCGCATTGCAACAGCTGCGCAATCCAATCTGGCGTTGAAGTCCATTACTGAAATCGCGATCGAAAATGGAGTTCGTACCGGTGCGGTTACAACGGCTTCTGTCACCGACGCCACTCCCGCGTCTTTTTTAGCTCATTCTGTGAATCGAGGTTGCCAAGGTGCAATCAATATGCGGAAGGAAAAGTGTACTGTGGACCGTTTAGAGCGGGGTGGCAAAGGCTCGATTGCCCATCAGATCTCCACATCGTCCATCGATATTCTGCTGGGTGGTGGCAGACAACATTTTGATGCTTCAATACTTAAAAGCCAAGGCTTTCACCTTGTGGAATCAAAAGAGGCATTGGAGCATCTGCCCTACAACGGAAAGGTCCTGGGGCTTTTTTCAGAGGGGGATCTGCCCGTTCAACTGAGGGGTGAGAACAACCACAAAGCGGAATTTCTCGACTTTGACGGTCAATCCATTGTGGCGCCTCCCGCGTTTAGCTGCATCCCCAATCCTTTAGCCAGGAATGTGCCCAGCCTGAAGACAATGACCGAGAAGGCCATTGCGCATCTGGATAGAAACAACGAGCGCGGATTTTTCCTGATGGTGGAGTCGGCATCCATTGACAAACAGGCCCACCGCCGACAGCCCTGCGGAAGCATCGGTGAGCTGGAACAGTTGGATGAGGCTCTTGGAGTCGCCCTCGAATTTGCAGCTGGAGATACCAATACTCTGGTACTGGTCACAGCGGATCACGGCCAGGCCGCGCAATTAGTGCCTTACCCGAGTATGTTACCAAAGAGTGAAAATGCCTTCAGTATTGGTCGTTTGGCAGTCATCAAAACCCCGGAGGGTGGTCTGATGGGGGTTAGCTACGCCACCAATAACGCCGCTTACGAGGAGCACACAGGCACACAAGTGCCCTTGATGATGAATTTTATGCCGCCCGAAGGGGCACAACCCGTGTTCGATCAGCCTCAACTATTTTCTTTGATGCGCTTTTTTTTGCGAATGTGAGGTTGCTACGAATGGGCTGCTCGCATTGGCTGTATCGGAGACTCTCGTCTCAATACAATATGTCTGTTCACCTCTGGTCACCGCTACCAAACTTCAATTAATCGAGCTTTTGCCTGAGTCTGCTCGTAGCAGCAAATGATCCAAAATCGATTGCTGGATATCGTCAAAGGCAACACGTTTCTCTTTACTATCGACATTCAATATTTCCAGCCCCAAGGGATGAAACAGTAGCCGCCCCAAGCCAAGGTACGCCAGCGACATCGCATAAGCATCGAAATCCTCAACACCATCGCGCAGCAAGCCTTGCTGATGAAGGTGATCCAATTCTTCCCGATACATGTCAAAAACGTTTTTCAGGTAGTCCCTGGTGGCCTGGCTGGGAGGCTCCCATAGTCGGCCGCGCATATAGTTGGCGGTAAGCTGTTCCTCTTCGGCGAACTCCGGATTGTTCTGTCCAAAGGCGTCCCCGATGTGTCCATTGCGTATGGTGTGTAGCGGTGTTTCGAACATAGCCCGCCGGCGACCGGCGACATAGTGGTCGGTGGCATCGCGCAGCCCGGATTTACCGCCAAAGTACTTGTGTACCAGCCCCTTGGAGACACCCGCTTCTGCCGCCAACTCATCGAGGCTGGTCTTATCATGGCCTTTTTCGCCAAACAGCTTCATGGCGGCGTTGATCAGCTTTTGCCGCCCGCTATTTTCCGTCGTCGCATGTTCTTCATGCTGCGGCTGCTTGCCGCCGCCTGAGTTGGTGGGCATTGCCACTCTCCTATACTTGCTGATGCCAATCCAGCGGCCATTGTAGCCAATAACAGCGAGGGGTGCACGGGCGAGCACCTTTTTGTTGACATCAGGTGCATGCTTGTGCACCATAGGGGTGTGGGGTGCATGCTTGTGCACCTTGGTAGTTAAAAAGCCTGACTTAATTGCAGCTGGTTATAAATGCTGAAAGAGATATCCAATAACGAGAGCGAACTGATGAAGACATCATTTTCTAGAAAGGCTAGTGCAGACAGCTGGATTACTGGTACAAAACTTGGATTTTGCAAGAAGACAGCCTTGGCGGCCGCTTTTCTGGCCATACCTTGTGGCCATGCCGTGGCGGAAGATGTCGCCAGGCTCATGCTAGAGGAAATTATAGTCACGGCCGAAAAGATTGGAGCCAAGAGCATTATGGATACCTCTTTCTCCATCAGTGCCATGACCGGGGAGCAATTGGAAGACCAGGGTGTGGTTTCCGTTGCCGACGCGATTGCCGGCAACCCAGGAGTATCCAGCGTTGAACTGTTCGGGGGTTCCAATACGGTTCAAATTCGCGGTGTGAGTTCGTTGTTTGGCGACGCGACAGTGGGTTATTACATGGATGATTTACCCTACACCCAAGTGGGACAACAGTTTGTACCCGATATGAACCCCTATGATCTTGAGCGCATTGAGGTGCTGCGCGGCCCGCAGGGTACGCTCTACGGGGCCAGCTCCCAGGGGGGTACGGTGCGTGTGCTGACGCGTAGTCCAGAGCACAACGAGTTTGAATTCAAGGCCAATGGCGGTATTTCATCGACCAGTGGGCATGGCGACAGCTGGAAGGCACAGGCCGCAATAAACCTGCCATTGATAGAGGACGTGCTGTCTGCGCGTGTTGTTGCCTCTCGTGTGGATCAGGCTGGCTTTATCGACTTACCCCTGACGGGCGAAAACGACTACAACGACAGCGAAGACGAAAGCTATCGAGCCAAGTTGTTGTTTACGCCGACAGACAACCTGAGCATAAAACTGACGGCCTGGCACAGTGAGGTGGCAAGCGCGGTTCCCTATGCCGATAAAGATTATGAGTTTTCGCCGGTCTTTATCGAGTTCGATCCTGCGGCGTTGCCATTGCCGATTCCGGCCGGGGTGAGGCCCGTTACAGCCGATGATCTGACGAACCGTATAGAATTCGATTTATACAATCTGGTGCTGGAATACGATTTCGAGCAGGTCTCCCTCTACAGCACCACATCGCTGATCGAGAACAAACAGCAGCTGGATCAAAATGTGTTGGGCGCTCCAGTATTGCTGCCGATTGAAAACCGCACGCTGAATCAGGAGCTGCGTCTGGCTTACACTGGCGAAGGCAGTTTGTCCTGGACGGCCGGTGTGTTCTTTATGGACGCCAGGCAAGAGCAGCAGGTCATTGCCGGAACTTTGCTGGCGGGGCTGCCCGACCCGGTGTTAACCGTCGTCGCCGATCAGGAGAAACGATCCACGCAATGGGCGGTGTTCGGAGAATTGCACTACGAACTGAGTGACGAATGGACGCTGACACTGGGCAGCCGTTACTTTGAAGATGAGCGGGAGGAAGAAGACCTGGGGGCGCTCACCATTGCCGGGCTGAATGCGCTGGGTTTTGACGCCAAACGTTCACAGGACCTTGACAAGGTGACTGGTCGCGTGAACCTGGCCTACGCGCCCGACGGCGACAGTCTCTATTACCTGAACGTGGCTCAGGGATTTCGCAGTGGCGTGGCGCAGCAAGGTATCTCTCTGCTGTCGGCAGTGGCCGCAGGTATCGCCGCTCCTGAATTTTCCGAGTCGGAAGATCTGATCAGCTACGAGCTGGGTACCAAATTGAGCTTTATGGATGATGCCCTGACTCTGGAAGCGGCGCTGTATTACCTGCAGTGGGATGACATCATCACCCTGTTGGGCACGGTGGATCCGAACAGTGGCCTGCCCATTTCCTACGCTGAGAATGTGGGCGAAGCGGACGCCGTTGGCGTCGACATCGGCGTTCTCTACCGCGGGGTTCCCGGTTTGACTCTGCAGATCGCAGCCAACTTCAACAGTACAGAATACGGAGACGATCTGCCCCTGGCCAATATTGCTGACGGGGATACCGTCACCCAGGTGCCCGAGGCCACAATGTCGGTATCGGCCGCCTACCAATGGCCATTGGCAGATACCGGGCTCAACGGCCGTTTCTATACGGCCTATCAATACACCGATTCACGACCGGATTACACGGTCGGGTTCAGTACGGAGTCGGACTCCTTTGCAGTGCTTAATGCACGCCTCGGGGTAGAAGCGGAACACTGGTCGCTGTATCTGACGGGCGAAAACCTCACCGACGAAGATGGCCGCATCAGTCTGTTTGCGCAGACCGCAATAGCCGGCGTGCCGGCCAGTCGCATGCGTCCACGAACCCTCGGTGTCGAAGCCAGTCTGCGTTTCTGAACGTCAAACACCGCTTGAGCGGGGCACTCCCAGGTGCCTCGCCACCAGCCTGCTCAACCAAGACTCTGGAAATCTGCAATGACCGAACACTTTATGACTCTGGAAAATTGCCACCAACACGTTGGTGAGACGTTTTATTCCAGCTGGACAACCATTACCCAGGAACGAATTAACGCCTTTGGAGAGGCGATCAACGATCCCGATCCACACCACATCAATCCTCAATGGGCATCCGTTCACAGCCCTTGGGGTAAGACCATAGCGTTTGGCTGGCTGACGACTTCCCTGACGACGTCAATGCTCTATGAGGTGTTTCGTTATCAGCTCGATGGCGACCCTGTAAGCTATGGCTATCCTGCCAGCTACGGATTTAATCGCATGCGCCTGATCGCACCGGTACTGGTCGACTCTCGTATTCGCGGGAAAATCACCCTGAAGAACATTGAAAGCAAGGGCGACAACAAAACTCTATATACGTTCGAAAAGGTGGTCGAAATCGAGGGGCAGGAAAAACCGGCGTTGGTGGCTGAATACTTGATTATGTGGCTGAAAGATCGCGAGGCCTGAATTGATGAGAGTCCCCGAGTTGGCGCTGATCAGCGATTACCCGAGGCACTATGCGGCTGCGACGCCGAACGCCGATGCGTTGGTCGAGCAGAAGCGGAGCTACAACTGGCTGCAATTCGAGCGGGCTGTTGATCGCTGTGCGCGTGCTCTTTATACCTGCGGCGTCAGGCGGGGTGAGCGGGTGGCCCTGTTGTCGGTACCACAGGCTGAATACTTGATCCTATTTATGGCGACGGCGCGCCTGGGGGCAATCTGGCAGGGCTTGAATCCGCGTCAAACCCGAGACGAGTTGAGTTATCTGCTGCAGGACTCGCGCCCAAAAGTGTTGCTGGGGATGGAACAATTTGAGGGACGTGATTTCCGTAAGGATCTGCGATATCTGTTCCAGCAATGCTCCAGCATTGCGTCGCTGCATACGATTGGGGAACCTGATTTCAGTGATTTTCTTGCCCTTGGCGCTGAAGTTGATGAAACAGATTTTTCCAGGGAATGTGCCAGCGTCCGCGCAGAAGACCCCTGCCTGGTGGTTTATACATCGGGCAGCACAGGCCGTCCGAAAGGCGCACTGCTCAGCCACGCCAGTGTGGTCACCAGTGCCCGCACCCAATGCCGGCACTGGTGGGCGGAGCCTCTGCGAATTCTCAATAATCTGCCCATAAACCATGTGGGAGGGGCGGTGCAATTGAGTTGCCAGGCGATCGTTGCCGGCGGCGCCAGTGTGTTGATGCCTCGATTCGACGCGGAGGATGTCGTCAAGGTGGTCAACGAACTGAATGTGACTTTTATGCATCAAATTCCCATGATGTACCAAAAAATACTCGAATGCCCGCAATACCGAGAGATGGGAATGGCCTGCGTGCAATCGCTCGTCTGGAGCGGATCACCCTGCCCACAGGATATGATTCGCAAGTTGCGTGAGATAACGCCGCAACTGTATACCAGCTATGGCAGTACCGAACTGGGTGGAGAAGCGCTTTACATGCCGGATGATGTCTGTGATGAGTCGCTGGCGAGCTTTGTTGGTATTCCGCCCGCCGGCTACCAGGTGCGTCTTGATCCCGATTCCAATGAAATACAGGTGCGTTCCAAGACGGTTATGTCCGGCTATTTGAACCAACCGGAGGCAACTCGGGAGGCGTTTACCGAAGACGGCTGGCTCAAAACCGGGGATTGCGCGGAAGTCGATCCGGACAGTGGCTACTGGCGCATCGCCGGCAGGATCAAGGAGATGTATAAGTCCGGTGGCTATAACATCTACCCCAGGGAAATCGAGTTAACGCTGGAGCAGCATCCGGCCGTCGCCATGAGCGCGGTGTTTGGTGTGCCTGATCCCGTTTATACGGAAAAGGGCGTGGCCTATATCCTGCTCGAGGCAGGCGCCCGCCTGGAGGAGGCTGATATTAAACAGTTTTGTAAACAACACTTGGCGAACTACAAGGTGCCCAAACAGTTTTTTATCCGTCGGGAGCTGCCAATGCTGCCCATTGGCAAGATCGATAAAGCACAACTAAAAACGATGAGAAGCAGCAAATGAGGATTTACAACAAAACCCTTTCGGACTGCGAATGCTTTCAGTTGCAGAGTGCTTTCGACATGACGTTCGAAATCACGGTGGGCCTGCCGGGCGGCTATCCAAAGCCGGGCAAGAACTACCCTCTGTTGCTGGTTCTGGATGGCAGTCTGACCTTTGCAACCGCCTTCGAGACGGTTCGCGCTCAAAGCGGGCTGGGCGGAATCGAAGAAATCATCGTGGTGGGTATTGATACACCACCGGACGAAGGCAATGCCATGCGTGGCCTGAAACGGCTTCGATATTTAACCCCGGGATGTCCACAAAGAGGTCCACATATTGAGCCAGTGTTTCAGCTTTACAAAGAGGCGGTTGATCAACTGGGCTGGGACTTTGAAGATACCTTTGGGGGGGCAGCCGACTTCCTGGGCTTTATTGAGAAAAACCTGATGCCCGTGCTGTCCGACCGTTATGCCGTCGCGGTTGACGATATAGGTCTGTTTGGTCACTCAGCGGCCGGCGCTTTTGCCGCCTACGCATTGTTTGAAGACAGTCAGCTGTTGCGGCGCTACCTCATTGGCACCTTTGGCACCGAGTGGTGGGATGACATCGAAGCGGTGGAAAAAGCCTTTGTGGAGAATCAAAAATCATCAAGCAATAGGGTCGCCCGGAAAGTGTATCACGCGGTTGGTGGTGCTGAACTGGACGAACCCGCATCTGCGCAGGCCGGTATTGGCCTGCCGATGCTGGAACGCCTCAAGGATTTGAAGTTGCCACGTATCGATATCACCACGCACGTGTTTGATGGTGAAGATCACGCTTCAGTGATACCCCATATTATCGCCACCGGTATTCGAAAACTCTATGGCACCGGATTGGGTTATGCAGAGGGTTTGACTGCCCGGCTGGAAAACGATGAAACAGCGAGTTTATAGATATTAGAGAGCATTAAGCTGGGAGATTGGCATGAGCCAACCAAAAATATTTAAGAACGCCGTTATTTTTGACGGTGTTAATGAAGAGCTGATCGAAGGTGGCAGTGTTGTTGTCGAGGGCGAACGTATTCGTGAAGTCACCGATAAAAACGTCAACATCGACAACGCCGAGGTGCTTGATCTGAAGGGCAAATTTCTTATGCCCGGTCTATTGGATCTGCATTTTCACGCTTATTCCATCAGTTTTAACATGGCCAAGCTCGACAGCATGCCCAAGCCGCTTAAGGTCAGCCATTCCATCAAATTGCTTGAAGGCGCACTGCAACGGGGTTTTACCACGGTCAGGGATCCGGGCGGTGGTGATGTAGGACTGCGCCTGGCTACCGAGGCGGGACTGATCAATGGCCCGCGTTTTCTCTACGGGGGACAGGCACTATCGCAAACCGGTGGTCACGGCGATATGCGCCGTCACGATGAAGAAGAGATGTCCTGCGGTTGCGCTTATTCGGGCACCATCTGCCAGGTGGTGGATGGTGTCGATGATGTGCGCAAGCTGGTTCGTGAGGAACTGCGTAAAGGTGCGGATCATATCAAGATGTTTATTTCCGGCGGTGTGGCATCCCCCACAGACCCGATCTGGATGCCTCAATTTACCGATGAAGAGATTCGGGCGGCGGTTTACGAATGCGAGACCCGTCGTAAATATGTGGTTGTACATTGCCACACAGATGTAGGCGCAAAGCGCAGTATTGCGAACGGCGTACGCTCCATTGATCACGCCACCGAGATTCTTCCCGATACGGCTGAAATGTTAGCGGCGACAGACAAGACGTTCGCCGTACCCACGCTGGCGGTCATGCGCCAGATCCTGGATTACGGCCCTGAGCTTGGCATGTACCCGGAGAGTCTGGAAAAGATCAAACCGCTGTGGGATCAGGTGCTGACGTCCGTCGAAAACATGCACCGAGCCGGGGCCAAAATGGGTATGGGAACCGATTTGTTTGGTCCGCAGTATCATCCTCTACAGAGTAAGGAGTTTGAATATCGCGCTGAAGTTCAACCGGCCATCGATGTCCTTCGCTCAGCAACTTCCATCAATGCGGAGATTGTGCAGATGAAGGGCGCAGTGGGTGAAATCAGTGCCGGTGCCTACGCTGACATGATCGTGCTGGATGGCAATCCGCTCAAAGATCTGTCGGTCTTCCAGCGACCGGAACAGATGCCGCTGATCATGAAAGGTGGGAGCCTGATTCGCAATGAGCTCCACTGATTTCAAGCCGCGTATTTTTGTCTGTGGCATTGCCACCGAAACCCATGGCTTTAATAAATACCCCACCACTCTGGAGGCGTTTACCGAGAAGGGACTCTTCTTTGTGCCAGAGCACGGTGATCTGCAGCAATTTCGAGACAGTGATCATTACTTTGCCGGCTATCTCGACGTTGCGGAGGTTGAGGGTTGGGAGCTGGTGGTAGGCGTTTGTGCATTCGCCTGGCCAGCCGGCCCGGTCAGTGAGCATGCCTTTGAAAGTCTGTGGGCGCGCATTGAAAAACAGCTGTTGACGGAAGGGCCTTTTGATGGGTTGTTGCTGCCGCTGCACGGCGGCATGGCCTGTGAGCACCTGGATGATCCGGAAGGCGAGTTTGTACGGCGAATCAGGCAGCGTCTCGGGCGGGATGTTCCCCTGGCCGTTAATCTCGATCCCCATGCAAACCTGTCGCCACAGTTCGTGCGCGATTGTGACATCATTTGCGGGTTTCATACGACGCCCCACACAGACATACGAGCCGCGTCACTGAGATCGGCAACCTTATTGGCGCGTACCCTCAAGGGGGAAATCAAGCCACATTGCTGCTCCATCCACCCGCCCATGATCACGGGTCTTGATCATGGACGCACCCTGGCCGAGGCATCTCCAATGCGGTCGCTATTGGAGCGGGTGCGGCAACTGCAGGCTGACGATCCACAGCTGCTGGACGCGAGTTTTATGGCCTCCTTTCCCCATGCGGACCAGACCTGGACGGGCCCCAGTGCCGTTCTGGTCATGGACGGCGAATCGGATCGGGCGGATGCCTACCTGAACGAGCTGGGCGAAGAGATCTGGCGGACGCGGGACGTGTTAACCATTGATATCGTGTCCATTGACGAAGCCCTCGACGCTGTCGAAGCGACGGCCGCTCAGCCGCGACCGTTTCTACTAGGCGATTTCAGTGATTGCCCCTATGCCGGTGGCTATGGTGACAGTACCGCAATGCTGCAGGCGCTGATTGCACGCCGCGTTGCCGGGGCTGTCTTTGGTCCCTTATTTGACAAAGCTGCCGTCGAGCAGGCTCACGCAGCCGGAGTCGGTGCTGAGATAGAGGTTGCTCTGGGTGGCAAGTGCGATCCCCGTTTTGGCGGTGGACCGGTGTCGGGAATCGCAGCCGTGAGAGCCCTGTCCGATGGCAAATTTGTTCACAGCGGACCTTATCTTCAGGGGCAAGCCGGGGACTTGGGTAAAAGTGCTCTGCTCAACATCGAAGGCGTTGATGTTATCGTCAATAGTTTTCCAAGCCAGATCCATGATCGCGAACAACTAAAACTGTTTGGCGTTATTGCTGAAGAGATGAATGTGATTGTGAGTAAAGCGTTCAATCACATGCGTGCTGATCTCCAACCCATCAGCCGAGGTCTGCTCTACCCGGACGCCGGTGGCATTTTCAGTTTTAACTTTCAACAGTTTCACTGGCAAAAAATCCGCCGTCCTATCTGGCCCCTGGACGACGTTGAGATCGACGTGGCGGAGATGGACAGAAGTTGACTAAGCTTACAAATATTCCGAAAGTGAAGGAAGTGCGAATGACCCAGATTCACGGTTACACCAAGCCCGGCTATGAGGCCGTTCGAGACACGTTTTCCAGGCAAGCCCATCTAATGGGGTCAGGCGGCGCTGCCTTTGCTGCGACCAGGGGTGGGGAAACCATTGTGGATCTGTGGGCAGGGCAGGCGGATCACAAGCGTCCATGGAACTGCAATACCAAGGTGCATATACAATCCACCAGTAAGGCGGTAACCGCCTTTGCCGCCATGTTGCTGGTCGACCGGGGCGAGCTGGACTTGGATGAAAGGGTCAGCCAGTACTGGCCTGAATATGGATGCAATGGCAAAGAAAATACCACCGTGCGAATGCTGCTAAGCCATGCTTCGGGTTCCACGCAATTGCCTGGCTACACTGAGCTACTGGACCTGGATGGCAACGGCCTTGATCAATACGACGAAATTGCCAGGCGCCTGGCCCAGGCAGCACCGGACTGGGAGCCGGGTACGGCAGAGGGTTATCACGGTTATACCTATGGCAACCTCGTCAGCGAACTGGTGTACCGTATTATTGGCAAGCGGGCGGGCGAGTTCCTGCGAACTGAATTGTTCGGACCCTGGAGTTTGAACTGCTGGTTAGGCACCCCTCCCGAAGAGCAGCGGGACCTGGCACAAATCAAACCCTGGCCTATGGCCCCGATGACCGAGCAATGCACCAATGCGCTGGCCAAGATGCAGGAGCTGCTGGAAAACGGAGACAGCGAGGGGGATGCGGAAAGCCCCGCCGATTGGAAATACGACGCTCACTTTAACGGTTTATTTGGTGCAGACCTTCACCTGCGCTCCTTGAGTTTCTTAAAGCTCTGGAGCGAGCCGAAGGCACTGGCCGCTGAATTCGGTTCCGCCAATGTCACTTCGGATGCACGCAGTCTCGCGCGCCTCTGGACGCCTCTAGCTAATGAGGGTGTTCAGTTCGGAAAGCCGTTCTTTAAACCCGAGACCGTCACAGAGTTCATCACCCCGGCGGGCCCCGGCGGCAAGGATAGGCTGATCAATCTGGAGAACCGCTGGACACCGGGCAGCCATCATTCGAATACTCCTTATTTTCCCGACTTACCGGCGCCCTTTGGTCCCAATGCCAAGGCCGTGGGGATGATCGGCGGTGGTGGTAACTACGGTTTTGCTGATCCAGAGGCCGGCATCGCCGGTGGTTTTGTACGTAACCACTATGATGCGACGCTGGGGCTGAGTTCGCTATTGGTTGAGAGTCTTTATCAGAGTCTGTAGGGGCTGAAATCGTTGATCCAATTTGTATTTGGGGGTAGTGCATACGTCTGTGGAGTTGCGGATAAAGTGGAAGTTAAGCTTTAACTCAGCTGTCAGACATGAGCCGACATAAAATTCATGCTTTCGCATCAGTTAGTAGATTGGCAAGAGAGGTATACTTAGCGGACTTCAAAACCCAATTTACGGAGTGGCGTAGGGTGGATTTACCCACAAGGGGCACAAGAGCGAAGCGTAATCCACCAAACTACTCTCAGGCTACAACAAAAGGACGTGTTATATGCCGTATTACAAAAGGCTTCGAGTCTCCGGCGGTAGCTATTTCTTCACCGTAAATATAAAAGACAGAAGCCGAAACCTGTTGGTAGACAACATCGATTTACTTCGAGACGTGACAAGAACTGTTCGTCTTCGTTACCCATTTCAAATTGACGCCTGCGTTATCTTGCCAGATCACTTCCACTGTGTTTGGACGCTTCCAGAAGGTGATTCCGATTTTTCCTTGAGATTGCGCTTGCTGAAAACAGCGTTTTCAAAGGCTTTACCTGAAAGCCTGTTATGTCCGCTCAATCGTAAAGGGCGAAGAGAGGCAGGAGTTTGGCAGCGGCGTTTTTGGGAACATGCGATTCGGGATCAATCTGATTTTAATGCTCATGTTGATTATGTGCATGTCAATCCCGTTAAACACGGGTTGGTTTCTCGGGTGAAGGATTGGCCTTATTCATAATTTCACCGGTATGTAAAGGGGGGCGTGTTGCCAATTGACTGGGGTGGAGATGTAGCGATGGATATCGGAGCAACCGGAGAGTGATTGGTGGATTACGCTGTCGCTAATCCACCCTACCAAGCTATGGAGTTAATATCAGGTGTTGGCTCTATAGCTGAACTTAATTTTCCAGAGAAATCACTGAACTTTAGAAGTCGTGAAAGACCGGGTTGGGTAGACATCAGTCTTTCGATTATTCCCTATCTCTTAGTTCGAATGTCTGCTTTAGAGGATTCCAAGATATATCCCTTCCCAAAAGCCCACTAATACCTCCTCCCATTTACGAATGCAGCGAGCCCTCACAAACTACTGCGACGAATCCAACACACGTCACGTATTTAGATAAGCCACGTAGGTTTTGTACATCGCCAATAGGGCCAACACAAGAAACAGCATGCCACTGATACGATGCAATAATGTGATGGAGATCCTTTGCAACAGGGTACGCCCAGCCCAAACGCCCAGCGCTGATGTCGTTACAAGCGCAAGGGTTGAACCAATCCATACGGCAATGGGTGTGCTCGTGCTGGTTAAAGCCACGACTGCCAACTGAGTCTTATCGCCAAATTCAGCGATGGTGATGAGCATGAACGTCGCCAGCAGAATACTGCGGTCATTACGTACGTCGACAGGTTTATCGTCTTGATGATCTTCTGCAAGTACCGCATGAATGCCGAACGCTGTAAATAGAATGGCAACGCTTGCAGCGATAATGACATTGGGAATCCAGCTGGCTATTGCCACGCCGAATACGACCGCAATTGTATTGAGGAACAGGAATGCCAAGCCGGAGCCCAGCATCACGGGGGCTGCACGGTATCTGGCGGCGAGTGCCATACAGACCAATTGGCTTTTATCGCCCATCTCTGCTGCAAATATCAATAAGTAACTCGTACTTGAAATGGTAAGAATATCCAATCCGTTCAAAGTTGACGTCAGCCTGATCAAATCGTCCATAAATTCAGCTGGCCACTGATCGACGGGCCTGCACTATGCCAATTACAAGGGGTCATGATATATCATGTTGGGTTCATTCACCCGTTTAAAATACTGAGCTAAAGCGCTTTTCTGGAGCCATTCCCCCACTGTACGTGAATAACGCGGTGGGGAATTCCCTGTCGTTCAAAAAACGCCATCCAGCGCAGCTGGTTTTTCTGCAGGCGGTCTCCTGGACCCTTGACTTCGATCAGTTCGTAGCCGCCTGCGGCTGGGAACAGAATCAAATCCGGCAGGCCGCTGCGGTGATGGCGCAGATCACTGAGTAGACGCTCAAACAGGCTGGTCCAGTGAGCCGCCGATATGCGGGTTAATGCCAGTTCCATTAGCGGCTCCGAGATGACTGTCCAGTTTACCAGAGGGTTGGCAATGCCACGTTTTTCCCGATAGGTCCGCCAGATCCGCTCGCTCAGGGATTGGCTGTTCAGCTCCGCCAGACGCTGGTCTATGTGATCTGCGCGTAAGCGATAGAAGTCCGGGGTGTGGAAGTCGGCGGGGGCGCTTTGAAAGGGATTGAAGAATGCACCTGCTATCGGGGCAAAGACAATATCCCAGAGATACAAGCCAAGCATTCCTGTGAACAGGCTGTTTTCAACGTAGAAGCAGCATTGTTTGTCAGTGGTGGTTTCGATGTTTTGATTGGACAGCTCAAGCTGCTTATATTGCAGATGGTTGGCAACCAGAAGTTCGACCCGTTGGTCGGAGGGGGGCAGCACCAGGGTCTCTGAATTGGGCTTGGCAGTCTTTGGGGCCGGCCAATCCGTTGCCACTTCCGTGCGTCTGGCGGTGCGATGACCAAAACTCTTGGCAAACACCCGCTCTTCTTCGTTGTGGGGCTCGGCCAGTATGTCCCTACATATGGCCAGCCCGGCGTCGACTTCCCCTCGCTGCACCGCGATCCGCGCCAGCCGCTCTCGGGCCGGAGGCAGCTGGCACTGGCGGTATAAGTGTTCAGCTTCCGACAGTGCATTGAGTCGTTCCAGTTGTCGTGCCAGGGTCAAGCGCAAGCGCTCCAAACGACGTTGCAGGGTTCTGTCGCCATCAATTCCCTCGGGCAGCTGTGAGTTCAGTTCCAGGACCGCCTCAAGGTTATCCAGGGGCATCTGTTCCAGTTGTTCCAGGCATTGATAATACTGCAGATGTTGTTGTACTTGATGCCGCGACTGAAACGGCAGGTTGCCGTGGTCCAGCGGGTAGTTTTCATAGCGCGTTAATCCCAGGTCTCTCAACACATACTCGGTGAGATCCTGGCGAAGATTTCCAAAAAAGCACAACTTGAAGGTGTCGAAGTGCTGTCCGCCCTGTACCCCATAGGCTGTGTCGAGGTGGCGAAGGCGAGACAGAAACTCAGCGGCATCTTTTTCCAAAAGAGCCTCCAGCAATTGCTCACGCTTGATATTTTTGGGAAAAGACTCCCCACAAAAGGACAGCAGCTCGGCTTTTGTGTAGAGCGGCAGGTATTGCGTCAGTGGCAATTGCGGATCTCGGCACAGCAAACCACACGCCTGCAATCGCTCTGCGGTCGCGGGAATGTTCTCGATCTCGTTGTAATGCAATTTGCTCAGCCGAAACAATGCCCCCGCCGAGGAGGGCACCCCTTTGCGGGACAGCAGGCGCACGTACAAAAGCTGGCTGTGATGATCCAACGCCTGGAAGGAGCGGTAGAAACCCAGCTCCTCCTCGGACAGCAAGTGATCGTAGCACCGGTAGACAAAATCCAGCAATGACTGGAAATTGGTCAGGTAGTAGTCATCTGGCAGAACGACTTCATTGGCCATAATGGCTTTTATCCGGTAGTGGAAATGGATTCTCACTATACCCCAGAATTGGGAAGTGTTCTTGCGGCTACTATGCCTCGCGCTAAAACACAAAACTGCACATCAGAAAATCTGAAACGTTGTCCGCCTACACATTGCCGCTATCGGACCTGAATATCAGCAGTGCACCCACAACCACCAGCAGGCTTCCCAGCCACGCCCAAACATCCGGGACCTGTCCCCATATCCACCATCCCAAAAAGCCGGCAAACACCACATTGCAGTAACCCACCGGTGACACCTCACTGGGTTTGGCGAACTTCAACGCACGGGTGTTCATCTGCATGGCGGCGAAGAATCCCAACCCGACGGTCAGTAATATCGGCCAGTTGAAGGGAGATAGGGGTGTCCAGTGCACAATCGCCAGAGGCAGACTGCAAATACAACCGAGGAGAAAATAAAAGAAGATGATCGCGGTGCTGGATGTGCGGCCCACCAGTTCACGGGTGGACACCATTGAGACGGCCAGCCCCAACGCGGATAATAAACCCAATAGATGCCAATGACTCAGCTGCGCACCAAATGGCCGAAGAATCACCAGTACGCCGCAGAACCCCACAATCAGAGACGGCCAGCGACTGGCGGGCACGACTTTATTTTTCCAGATCAGTACCAATAGTGGAACAAAAAGAGGGGCGGCGAAGCGCAGCAATGTGGCCTCCGCCAATGGAATTTGGAGAATGGCGAAGTAAAACGCGTAAAAAGCAGCGACACCGCTGACGCCCCGCAATAAATGCAGGCGAAACAGGCTGGGAGTGAGGCGAAAAATTTCGTTTTTTGCTCCCCGAACCCCTCCCAGTAAAGGCAGGCAAAGCAGCAGCCCAACAGCATATTGACAGCAGACGATGGTAAACACAGCCATGTCGTCGCCAAGAATCTTAGTGCCAGCCGTCACCAGCGCGTTGATCACTGCGGCCATCAGGCTGATGGCCACCGCTTTTGGCAAATTGCGGGAGCAGGATTGGCCGAGGGCGTTAGAGTTCAGCATCCGCTTGTTGTTCCGGCGCCGCCCTGGCAAAGCTCTGCAATCCCCGCAGGTGCTCGGTGATACCGCACAATGTCGGATATTGACTCAAGTCGCAACCAAAACGCTCGGCATTGTACACCTGGGGCACCAGGCAAACATCGGCCAGGGTAATACTATCGCCAAAACAGTGTTTGCCATCGCCCTGTTCACACACCAATGTTTCCAGTGCACGTAAACCCTCGCCCACCCAATGCTGAACCCAGCGTTTCACACCTTCATCATCCTGCCCCAATTGCTGGCGCAGGTATTGCAAAACTCGCAGGTTATTGACGGGATGAATCTCGCAGGCAATCAGTTGCGCCATGGCATTGACCCTGGCTCTGGCCAGAGGGGCCCGCGGAATCAATGGGACATCGGGATGCGTTTCATCCAGATACTGGATGATGGCCAGCGACTGCAGCAGATGCTCTCCATCCGTTTGCAAAACCGGTAACAGCCCCTGTGGGTTCTTGACGAGAAAGTCGGGCTGTTTGTGTTGTCCGCCATCCTTGCGAAAGTGAATGGGGATTGACTCGTAGTCCAGTCCTTTCAGGTTTAACGCAATCCGCACCCGGTAGGATGCGGAGCTGCGCCAGAAGGTATAGAGTTTGTGCATGGGAAGGCCTCCTGGCGTCGACTTACTCGCTGACGCGTGTGGTCAGGGTGCCGAGTCCGGCGATATAGCCTTCCATCAGATCACCGCGCTCTACCGCACCAACACCCGCGGGGGTGCCGGTGTAGATCAGGTCGCCGGGCTGCAATTCAAACAAGGTAGACAACTCGGCAACAATTTCCGGCACATTCCAGATAAGGTCTTTGATATCCGCCTGCTGGCGAATTTCGCCGTTGACCTTGATGGAGATCTCGCCTTCGCGAATATGACCGTTGTCCGCCACAGGATAGATGGCGGTGATGGGTGCGGACAGGTCAAAGGCTTTGCCGGTGTCCCAGGGGCGGCCCTGTTCGCGAGCGGCCAGTTGCAGGTCACGACGGGTGAGATCGTTGCCCACTGCATAGCCGTAGATATGGTCTTCGGCATCTTCCACGTTAATATCTCGACCGCCTTTGCCGATAGCGATGACCAGTTCGATTTCGTGATGGAAGTTTTCCGTTCGTGGCGGGTAGGGCACATCAACACCATTGGCTACCAGGGAGTCAGCGGGTTTGGTAAAGAAAAACGGCGGGTCACGCTGGGGGTCTTTACCCATTTCTCGCGCATGGGCTTCGTAGTTACGACCGACACAGTAAATGCGACGTACGGGGTAAACATCGTCGCTGTTGTGAATGGCGACGGCAGGGCGTTCGCCCAGATCAAAAATGGCAGACATGTGAGACCTCTTTGGTTATCCAATTCAATTAATATTCTTCGTAGATGCCGAGCTTGCGGTGCAGGGGGGCGTCGTCAACGATAAACAAATACGCCGGTTGGCTGTTGGAGCGATTGGCGAGCTTGACCGGGCTGTGGGTGGGCACGGCCATCATATCGTGCTGCTCCCAGTCAAAGCACTGGCCATCGATATCCGCTTGCCCCCGACCCTCAACCACTTTCAGCAGGCCCGATGCGGAACGCCGCGGCAGCAGTACTTCTTCGCCAGGGCGCAGCATCAGTGCCGAGAATCCCAGTACAGGCATGCATTCTTGTCCGGTCTGTGGATTCACATAGGCCAGACGTACCGGTTGACCAAGACTAACCCCGCGACTCATATCGTTTAGGGCTGTTTTGACCTCCTGCCAGGGAAAACGCAACAGTGGGAACTTCGGGTCGCGATTGTCGAGCGCACTGTAGGGCAAAACACCACTGCGACGATACAGTGTCTGAGAACTGTCCGGTCCCGGTCGTACTTCCTGGCTGTCTCCCTCAATGGAGTAGGACGCTTCCAGGTTGTAGATCAGCGGCAGATCCAGCGCGTCCATCCAGACGATGGGGCCGTCGCCTTCGTGGCCGTGTTCGTGCCACAGATGCGGCGGCGTCAGGATCAGGTCGCCGGGCTCCATCGGCAGTTTTTCACCGCGTACTGTGGTAAAACCTCCGTTGCCTTCCACCACCAATCGTACCGCAGAGGGACTGTGTTTATGGTTAGGAGCGGTTTCGCCGGGTTTGATCAATTGCAGGCCCGCGTAGATGGAAGGCGTGACCAGTGCATCTTCGGGATCGTGCCCCGGGTTGCAGAGTACCAGCACCCGGCGCTCGGCTTTTTCAATGGGGGTCAGCTCACCGGCTTCCATCAGTAGTGGCCGAATGGTCTCATAGCTCCAGTGGGCGGGTTGCGTCTTGCGTTCGGGTTTGCCGTAAGGCAAAAAGCCGCGCAAAAAAGGCCACAGGGGGACTAGATCCAGATCACTCAGTTCCTGGATATAACGCTGCGGCAATTCGTCCAGGGTTCCCAGTTCAGTCATGGCGGATTCCTCCGTTACACCAGTTCAACATTCAGGGCATCGTAGGAGTACAGCCAGTGGGTGCGTTCCTTATCGATATTGCGTGCCGCAAATGCCGCCTTCAGTTCATCCTCGCTGGAATGCTGGAATAACTCGGCGTTGGCGGTGGACTCGTTCACGATGCGAGTGGTTCGCTCGATGCGATTGCGTTGATACAAATCCAGTGCATCGCCAATGTTGTCGCACTGGTCCAGGCAACGGGTCAATACGCAGCTGTCCTCAATGGCCATGACTGCACCCTGGGCCAGGTAGGGCAGAGTCGGGTGAGCCGAATCACCTAACAGGGTGACGCGTTTGGTGCTCCAGAAGGGCAGGGCGGCGCGATTATTCAGTGCCCAGCGGTAGCACTGATCTTTATCGGCAGCATCGATGATGGTCTGGATGGTGGGATGCCATCCCTCGTAGTCGGCCTTCAGCTCTTCCCACGGACACTTGATTGTCCAGCCTTCTTCGGTCCAACCCTCATGTGCCACCAGCCCCACGAAATTCAATACTTCGCCGCCGCGCAGGTAATAAATGACGGCGTGGTTGCCAGGGCCGCACCAGACATCAACATTGGCCTCCAGAAAGTTTTCCGGTAGATTTTCGACGGGAATCAGCGCGCGCCAGGCTACCTGACCGGTATAATTTGCGGGCTGATCTCCATGGATTTGTTTGCGAATATTGGACTTGATGCCATCGGCGCCCACCAATACATCGCCGCTGATACGACGACCGTCCGCCAGCAATAAAGTGACTCCGTTTTCGTCTTCCTCAAAACCGGTCGCCTGCGCGTTGAGTTCTATACAATTGGGATCCAGTTCGCGCACCTTGTCCACGAGTATGCTGTGAATATCGGCGCGATGAATCTGCACGTAGGGTGCGCCGAAACGCTGTTCGTGGCTTTCACCCAGTGGCATGCTCTGGATCACCTCGCCGGTGCTGTGTACGCGGAAGTTGTAGGCCTTGGGACGGACAACAACCTTGTCCAACGCCTCTTTTAACCCCAGGTGATACAAAACCTTGACGGCGTTGGCGCTGTTCTGGATGCCTGCACCCACCTCGCCCAGTTCGGGAGCGGCTTCGAAAACTTTAACGGTATAACCGGCGTTGAGCAGGCTGGCGGCGGCGGTCAGACCGCCGATTCCGGCGCCTGCAATCAGAACTTGAGGTTTTGTGGACATGTGATTCTCCCGGGGCGATGAATGGGTTTTAGGTATCTCTGGAGCAAATGATCGAAGATTGGAGCGACGAAAGTAATTCACTAATTTGGCAAAAACTTGTACTTTTAAAGCAGGCTTCAATCGCTGAACCGAGGTTGAACGATGACGCAGACAACAGAAACCACCATTCCCAAGTTCGGACTCTATGGCGAGTCCAGTTTCCGGCCTGATCCCGGCTACGTCCATATCAAGGATTTGCCGGTGGAAGAGCACCGCGAGGGTTGGGACATTCGCCCCCACAGACACGGGGCTATGTTTCAGCTGGTGGCAGTTTACTGTGGCGATTTCGATGTGTTACTGGAAGAGCAGCGTCATTCCCTTCAGGGGCGCTGGGTGGTGTGTGTTCCACCGGGTATTGTTCACGGTTTTCGCTTTCACGCCAATGTGACGGGAGTGGTGTTGACTGTGGCGGAAGCTTTACTGCGGGAGGAGGGTTACCAGTCTGTCAGTCATTTTGATCGGCTGTCATCGGTACCGAGACTGGTACATTTTGAGAACCATGATCTCTTGTTCGACGAGTGGAAGCAGTACCTGCAGCTGATGCAAAAGGAATTTTCCCGTGGTTATCAGGACCACGAGTTAATGTTGAAATGGCTGCTGCGCATGTCGCTCATGACCCTCAAACGCCAATCGCAACATCGCCATGCGGAGGACGCCGCGAGCGGCTCAACTGTGCAGACAGTCAGTCGATTCAAAGACCTGTTGGAAGAGCATTACCTCGAACATTGGTCTGTACAACAATATGCTGAGGCTTTGCACACGTCGGTTTCCAGTCTCAATCGCTTGTGTCAGACGACATTGGGTTCAACCACCAAAAATGTAATTCAGGATCGTCTGTTGTTGGAGGCCAAGCGTCTGCTGCTTTATACCGGCGATTCTCTGGAGACCATCGCCTACCATCTCGGGTTTAAGGACCCGGCCTATTTTTCCCGCTTTTTCAAACGACTGGAGTCGGTTGGCCCCAGAGATTATCGCAAGCAGAATCACTTTTCCTGACGTTAACCTGCCGCCCCGGATTCCTGTCTGTGGCTCTCCTGTTGGGGGAGGGGCACCAGTGTCTGTACGACACCCAATTCCACCACCTTGCTGAACGTGTCCAATCAAGTCACATTGGGCCAAAAGACATTATTGTTCTACAATAATAGTCATAATAAGCCCAAATCATTGTTTTTATGGATTTATTGTAGTACATTAATGGGTATCTTGAACCATGGCCCATAGCAACAGGAATACAAGGCATGAATCTGAGCCACTCTTCTCTCTATCAGCAGGACCAGGACTATCTGGTCCACCCCTGGTCTGTCTGGAGCCAAAATGGCCAGAGCAACAACCTGATCATCGAAAGCGCGGACGGCGCCTATGTCACGGATGTTGAGGGTAATCGCTACCTGGATGCCACCGGCGGCTTGTGGACCGCCAATATCGGCTATGGCCGCGAAGACATGGCTGAGGCCATAGCCGCCCAGGTCAGGAAGCTCAATCACTTTCCGATTTTTGGTGATGTCTCTACGGTACCGTCAGTGGAGTTGTCTCAGCGGCTTGCGGAGTTGGCGCCGGCGTCGGTCAACAAAGTGTTCTACACCACCACCGGTACCGCCTCCAACGACAGCGCCGTGCGTATGGCCCACCACTATTTTGTGATGCGCGGTATGCCGGAGAAAAAGCACATAATTACCCGCGGCGACGGTTACCACGGCATGAGCTACCTGACCGCCTCCATGAGCGGACAACAGCCGGTTCGCGATGGCGCTTTTCAGTATGTTCGTGACACCATTCACTGCGTGACCTCTCCCGATGCTTACCGCCGGCCTGAAGGCCTGAGTCTGGAACAATTCAGCGATTATCTGGTGGAAGAGTTTGAACAGAAAGTTCTTGCAGTGGGCCCGGAAAAAATCGCCTGCTTTGTTAACGAGCCAGTGGTGGGTGCCGGTGGTGTGCATGTCCCTCCACCTGGATACACCCAACGTGTTTACGCACTGTGCAAAAAGTACGACATCCTGTTTATCGCCGACGAAGTGATTACCGCCTTCGGTCGCTTGGGTGGAATGTTTGCTGCGCCGGAAGTGTTTGATGTGGTGCCGGACCTGACCTGTTGTGCCAAGGGCATTACCTCGGGATACGTGCCACTGGGAGCGGTTATGGTTGCTGACCATGTCTTCGAAACCATTGCCCAGTGCGGCAATAATTCCCCGTTCGCCCACGGTTTTACCTATACCGGCCACGCGGTGGCCTGTGCGGCAGCAATCAAGAATCTGGATATTTTGCGCGATGAAAAAATCCCGCAAAGGATTCAGGAGCTTGGCCCTTATTTTGTGGAGCGCATCGAGAGTCTGAAAGATGAACCATTGGTGGGTGACGCGCGCGGCAAGGGGTTTATGATCGCGGTGGAGTATGTGCAGAACAAACAGGACAAAAATCTGTTGCCGGCAGAAGCGAAATTCGCCGAGCGCATGTCGCGGGAAATTCGCAAAACCGGCGTATTGGTGCGACCACTGAAAAATTTTGCTCTGATTTCACCGCCGCTGACGTTAACGCGCGAAGAGATCGACACCATTGTCGAATCGCTGCGGCAGGCGGGGCGCAAAGTGGCCGACGAACTCGTCAGAGACGGTTTTCAAATTGGCTAGTGCCCATCCAGAAACACTGCTTTACCGGTAATTGGTGGATTACGGCTACGCCTAATCCACCCTACACAGCGACGTGTATTGGTGTGGAAGATATGAAAACCGTTAATGGCATTCCACTTGGTTAAAGGTTTCTAAATAAACTGATCAACAGGTAACAACGTGAGCGATATTAAATTACTCGAAGTGCCCAAATGGGGCCTCTCTATGCAGGAAGGTACGGTTAACGCCTGGTTGATCGCCGAAGGCGACAGCTTTGCCGCCGGCGATGAAATCTGTGAAATCGAAACCAGCAAAATTGCCAATGTGGTGGAAGCGCCCTTCGACGGCACCCTGCGCAAGATTCTGGCACAGCCCGGTGAGACGCTGCCGGTGGGCGCGCCGATTGCGGTTTCGGCCGAAGGTGATACCGATGAGGTTGCGATTTCTACCTTCTTGAACGAACTTGCGGGTGGGCAGGGTGCTAACGAGGCGCCCAATGAAGTACTGGTTGCGGGCGCTGCCGCGGCCCCGACATCCGCCGCCGCGACGCTTGAACCAATCTCATCGGCTTCGGCTGTGACCAGTGGGGGCACGGAGATTCCGTCGGCATTAACCTCCGGCGCCGACGACAGCGCGATCAAGGCCACGCTGCACGGTCGCAAGTTTGCGCAACAACATGGGGTTAACCTTAACCAGGTCACGGCGACAGGGCGTGGCGGTCGTGTGACCCGCACCGATGTGGAAAACGCTATCCTGGCCGCCGGCGGTTCACTGGGAACCCAGGGCATGGATGACGCCTCGGTCGCGGCCACGCCCCTGGCGCGCCGACTGGCGCAACAGCAGGGTGTCAATCTCGGTGATTGCAACAACAGTGGCTCCGCCGGAAAGGTAACCAAGGCCGATGTGTTGGCCTTGAGTCAGGCGTCGGCGAATGCCAATGCTGAGGTTATTCCCATGACCGCCATGCGTCGCACCATCGCCCAACGTCTGCAGGCGGCCAAACAGGAGATGCCCCACTTCCGCGTGGTGGTGGATGTGGAGCTGGATAATCTGTTGGCGTTGCGCAAAAAAATCAATGGCATTAATAGTGGCGCGAAGTTGTCGGTCAATGATTTTGTGATCAAGGCCTGTGCCAGCGCGCTGAGTAAGGTACCGGAGGTCAATGTTCAGTTTGATGAAGGCAGCCAGTCGATTCTGCGTTTTACTGATGCGGACATTTCAGTGGCGGTGGCCATGCCGGATGGTCTGATTACACCTATTGTCAAACAGGCAAACCGCAAAGGGCTGAGTGAGATCTCCAATGACATGCGTCACCTGGCCACCAAGGCCAAGGCCAAAACCTTGCAACCGGACGAATTTCAGGGCGGCACCTTTACCATTTCCAATCTCGGTATGTTCGGTGTTAAACAATTCGACGCCATCGTCAACCCGCCCCAATGCGCGATTCTGGCGGTCGGTGCGGGTGAAGAGCGCCCGGTGATCAAGGGTGGCGAGCTGAGCAAGGCGACGGTCATGACTCTGTCACTGTCTTCGGATCATCGAGTCATCGACGGTTCTGTAGCGGCGAGCTTTATGCAGGAGTTGAAAAACTTTCTCGAACATCCGGCGTTGATGATCGCCTAGGAGACGGCCAGTGAACAATAAATTTGATGTAGTGGTCGTAGGCGGAGGTCCCGGTGGTTATGTGGCGGCGATTCGCGCAGCGCAATTGGGTTTAAAAACAGCGCTGGTGGAAAAGCAGCACCTGGGTGGTATCTGCCTGAACTGGGGGTGTATTCCCACCAAGGCGTTACTTAAGGGCGCCGAGGTGGCTCACACTTTGGCGCACGCGGCAGACTTCGGCTTTGAACTCAGCCAGATTCAGTTTGATATTCAAAAACTGGTGAAACACAGTCGCGACGTTTCAGCTCGATTGCGAGACGGTATCGGTTTTCTGTTAAAGAAAAATAAGGTCACTGTGTTTGAGGGTTTTGCCCGTCTGACCGACGTGGGCAAGCTGAGTGTTTCAGGTGAACAGGGTGAAACAGCACTGAGTGCGAGTCACATTATTCTGGCCACCGGCGCTCGCCCGCGGAGTCTGCCCGGTATCAGCCCAGATGGAAAACGAGTGTGGAGCTATTTCGAGGCCATGGTGCCTGAAAGTCTGCCCAAGTCACTGCTGGTGATTGGATCTGGTGCCATTGGCGTCGAATTTGCCAGCTTATACCGCAGTCTCGGTTCCGAAGTCACTTTGGTGGAGGTTCAGGAGCAGGTGATGCCGGTGGAAGATGCAGAAGTATCAGCATTGGCTGAACGCCGTTTTCGACAGCAGGGCATGGACGTTCGAACCGCAACCAAAGTGACTGAGCTGAATCGACACGATGACAGCGTGACCTGCACGTTGGAAAGCAACCAAGGTGAGAGCGAGACGATTGCGGTCGAGCGTGTGATTCTTGCAGCGGGCATACAGGGCAATATTGAGGATATCGGTCTGGAGTCTCTTGGCGTCGCCACCGAGGGTAGTTTTATCCGCACCGACGACTGGTGTCAGACCAACGTGGTGGGTCTCTACGCCATCGGCGATGTCGCCGGTCCTCCCTGTCTGGCGCACAAAGCCAGTCATGAGGCGATCATCTGTGTAGAAAAACTGGCCGGTGTCAGCGGTGTTCATCCGTTGGATAAGAACCGTGTACCGGGCTGCACCTATTGCACACCCCAGGTGGCCAGTGTGGGCATGACCGAGGCCGATGCGAAAGCGGCGGGCAGGGCTGTCAAAGTGGGGCGTTTTAATTTACAGGGCAACGGTAAGGCCCTGGCCATCGTCGACAGTGAGGGCTTTGTGAAAACGCTGTTCGATGCTGATACCGGTGAACTGTTAGGGGCCCATATGATCGGCCCTGAAGTCACCGAGCAGATTCAGGGCTTCGGCATTGCCCAGACTCTGGAGGCCACGGAAGCGGAATTGATTCATACGGTATTTGCCCATCCGACTTTGTCGGAAGCCATGCACGAATCAGTGCTCGATGCGATGAACCGGGCGATTCATCAATAAGAAATTTAGTGATAGCGCTGACCAGTCAAGACAGTGGAGAACGACGTGAATCTGGATAAACAACAACTGTTGCAGGCATATCGAATTATGCGCCGCATCAGAGAATTTGAAACCCGAATTTCCTATGAATTTGCCGCTGGCACTGTGCCGGGCATGACCCATTTGTATATCGGTCAGGAAGCCGTTGCTGCGGGTATTTGCCTGACACTGAGCGATGAGGATTATATTGCCTCGACCCATCGCGGTCACGGTCACTGCATTGCCAAAGGCTGTGATATTGCCGGTATGGCGCTGGAATTGTTTCGCAAAGAGGGTGGCCTGTGTAAAGGCAAGGGCGGCTCCATGCATATCGCCGATGTCAGCAAGGGCATGCTCGGGGCCAATGCGATTGTTGGCGGTGCCTCACCGCTGGCCTGTGGCGCGGCACTGACGGCCAAGACCCGTGGCAAGAACAATGTGGCGGTGGCCTTTGCCGGAGATGGCGCCACCAATCAGGGCACCACCTTTGAAGCCATGAACATGGCCGTGGTACTGAAATTGCCGGTGATCTTTGCCATCGAAAGCAACGGTTATGGCGAACACACTGGCAGCGGTTACGCCCAGGGCAATGATTTGACTGAGCGCTCAGCCGCGTTTGGCATGGCCGCCGTAAAAGTGGATGGCACTGATTTTTTTGCCGTGTATCAAGCCATGCAGGAAGCTATCGCAAGGGCCAATCGCGGAGAAGGTCCTACGGCGATTGAGTGTGTGGCCATGCGCTGGCACGGCCATTTTGAGGGCGATCCTCAGCATTATCGCCCCAAGGATGAAGTTAAACGACTGCGCGACACCGCTGACCCGTTGAAGATTTTTCGAGACAAGGTGTTGGCCAAGGGCGATCTCGTTGCAGCGGACCTGGATCAGCTCGACGAAGAAATTCTCACCGAGGTGACCAACGCGGTGGATGCGGCACTGGAGGCGCCTCAGCCAGCGCCCGAAGAGTTGCTGACTGATGTTTATGTGTCTTACTGAAACAAGGGCTTACAGGAGAATCCGCAATGCCGCTTAAGAGTTTTCGCGAAGCCATCAATGAAGCGTTATGCCAGGAAATGGCCAATGATCCGTCGGTGATCCTGATCGGTGAGGATATTGCCGGAGGCAACGGCGGCGTCGAGGGCGCTGCCGGGTCTTCCGGAGGTATGCTCGGCGTCACCAAGGGGCTGTATCACGACTATGGACCCGAGCGTGTTATCGATACGCCAATTTCTGAAAGCGCCATCGTCGGCGCAGCTGCCGGAGCGGCCATGACCGGCCTGCGCCCAGTGGCCGAGCTGATGTTTATGGACTTCTTTGGCGTTTGTTTTGACCAGATCTATAACCAGGCGGCCAAGTTCCGCTATATGTTTGGGGGCAACTGCACCACGCCCATGGTGGTGCGCGGCATGGTAGGTGCCGGCTTTGGTTCCGCGGCCCAGCACTCTCAGGCACTGTGGCCCATTTTCTCCCATATTCCCGGACTCAAAGTAGTGTTGCCATCCTCCCCCCACGATGCCAAAGGGTTAATGATCCAAGCCATCCGCGATGACGATCCGGTGATCTTTTTGGAACATAAGGTGCTATACGATACCAAGGGCGAAGTGCCGGAAGAGCCCTACGCCATTCCATTCGGCGAAGCCAATATCACCCGCGAAGGCGACGACGTCACTATTGTGGCCTTTGGACGCATGGTGAACTTTGCCAACGAAGTGGCGGACAAACTGACCGGAAACATTTCCGTGGAAGTCCTCGATCCTCGAACCACATCGCCGCTGGATACCGAAGTGATTCTGGAAAGCGTCAAGCACACCGGTCGACTGGTGGTTGTCGATGAAGCCAATCCGATCTGCAATATGGCTTCTGAGGTGATCAGCCTGGTGGCGACAGAAGCACTGCAATATCTGAAGGCAAGGCCTATTAAGATTTCCGCCCCACACACACCGGTACCGGCGGCACCGAATCTGGAGACGTTGTATATCCCCTCGAAGGAGACCATAGAAAAAGCAGTAGCTAATCTGATGGAATGATTTGTCGTAGAGTGGATTTGTGCTAATCCACTCTACTCAAGTGTTGGTCAGAAACCGCAGCGCGGTTTGAACTTATGCGCAGTACCGCCAGTATGATCAAGACGATGACACCCGTCACAGCGGTAACCGCGGGAAAACCCCAGCTTTGGGCCAGTGCCCCTATCCCCACGGCCCCTAACGCCGGTGCGCCCATGGCCAGCATACTCCACAGGCTCAATACTCTGCCCCGGTAGTCCTCATCCACCGTTAACTGGGCCAGCGCCTGGCTGCTGATACCGGCAATGGTGCTGAGCATGCTGAGAACAAAAATAAGCCCACATAAGGCATAGAGCCCCTGCAGCCACTGGATAGAAAACAGGCATAGCGCTGCCAGGGTGAGGGCGATACCCACCATACGAAACAGGACTCGCTCATGGCCACTTTGCCGGGTCACCAACAGTCCGCCGAGAATCGAACCGGTGCCTGCGGCCGCCGTCAGGGTGGCGAGGGTTTCAGCGGTGCCGTTAAGCAACTGCCCGGAAAACGCCGGTAACAGCTCCAGCAGGGTGCGTCCCAACAGGGCGTTGAGCAGGGTCAGGCTGAGAATCAGTCGAATCACGCGGTTGGAGGCCGCGTAGACAAAACCTTGCTTCAAATCGCTGAACATACCAGCTGAGGACTTATGGCTGCCTCCACGAACGCCGGTAATCAACAGCAGTGGTATCGCGGCGACAACGCACAACAGGGTGGCCGAAAAAAAGGCGGACGGCACGGACAACACCGCCACCAGCCAGGCACCCAGGGCCGGCCCCAGAACCCGTGAGGTATTAAACACAATGGCGGCATAGCCGATGGCGTTGGGCAAGGCTTCGCGTTTGACCAGCTTGGGTACCAGCGCCAGCCGGATCGGTGTATGGGCGGAGCTGGCCACGCCCAGGCAGGCGGACAGGGCGATCAGCGACCACAAATTCAGCATGTCCATTGCACTGGCAAGGCTTGCAAGCGCGGCCACCAGTGACTGGGCACCGACGGTAACCACCAGGCCTTTGCGTGGATTGATACGATCGGAAATGATGCCGAAGAAGGGCGAGAAGAAGATGATGGGCAGCAGCAGGGAGCCCGCCACCACACCGACCCAAAACGCCGAGTGGGTGAACTCCCAGGCGTTCCAGCCGAACAAAAAGCGCACCAGCCAGCCCGCCAGGGTGGAAAAACACATGGAGATAAAATAGCGGCGGAATTGGGGTTCGGCAAAAGCGGATCGGTTGGTGGTGGGTTTGTGCGTTGTTGAGCTGGTCAATGCTTGGGGCCTGGAGTGATAATCGGCCGCTATTATACCCCATTCTGGAACCGGCAACTCCGTTGGCGGGCTCGGCGTTGATATCAGTTCCGAGAATACTCTATAGGCAGGCATCCTGCAGGCTGGTTATTTTGTGAGCAAAGTCTGTTCCCATTCTCAAATAACCCTCACTGTTGTAATGCCAATCGTCTCCTTCCAAATAGCCAATTTCCTCCGTGACCACAGAAATATCCGAGCACCGGTCCTGCTCGACGAATTGATGCTGAGCGGCTTGAACGGCTTTGGAATACTGCATCACGGTTTTGGTCTCGCCGGCTTTGGCATCGGTAATTTGCCCGATGACTACTGGCAAATTACTGTCCTGTAATGCTGACCTGAACAGACCGATAATGGTCTTGAGGTTTTCCAGGTAGGCATCAGAAGCCGCCTTATTATCATATGCGTCCGCTTCGCCTTGCATCCATACCATGCCGGACGGGATCAATCGGTCCTTGACGCCGTCTCCGTCGATATCGTGGTCTGACAATGCTGTCTTGACGGTGCGCAGGAAATAATTGTACTGGTTGGTATTGTGGCTGTTGGGGTCCCAGGAGCCGTAGCCGGATACTCCGTCAACAAGCGATGTGCCCCCCATAGCGTATTTAATGATAGCGATTTTGGTGTCGGGCTTGCGGCGGAGCATTTCATAGCCGAAGCTGATTTCCGGTCCGAATCGATCGGAGAGCTTGTTTTCTTTGCCATCGAAGGAAAAGTTCAATCCAAACCCCGGCTGCAGCGGTTGCCATATTCCATCGCCGCCCTCGGGATTATTGTCCGTGGCGGGGTGGCCGTTAAAGATCAAGATGTTATTACTGGCAAAGCGGTACTTGTCCGGAAGTTTGTCGTTAAATCCAAATCCGACCATATTGGATTGTCCCCCCAGAAAATACAGCTGGTAAGTATCCGCAGACATGATCTGGGAAAACAGGAGGGCTGCTAGCGGAAAAAGAACTCTTACCAATGACGACATGATTTTCTCCTATAATATTCCGTTTTCTGACTCAAGTTTGCCCAGACCTTCCCGCAGTGCACGAACCCACTTCAGGTAGCCGTATCTACTGAGGTGTATCCCATCGTAATGGCACGCTTCACATAATTGACCACGGCCATCAAGCAGGTATCTTGCGGAGTTATAGAAGACAGCATTGTCGAACTTTTCTGCCAGATTTTGCAGCATCCGGTTGAGCTGCTCGATGGATTGGTTGCTTTTGGTACCCCAGCGTTTGGCATATTCAGCTTCGTCCACTGGCAATACAGAGGATATGAGTATGCTCGCAGACGACGGCAGCTTCTCCAGTAGAGCTTTGTAGTTTTCCGCAATGCTTTCAATATTACCCGGTAAATCATTGGTGCCAAGAGCAACGACAATGGTCTTGTCGTCAAGATTGCTGTATAGATGAACGCGGTCTTTCTCTATAGCCACTTTGTTGCCCGCAATGCCCAAATTGATCGCCTGGAATTGAGACTCCACGTTCAGGGAATTGGTAATGCTGTCACCGATAAAGACCAGACCTGCTCCGGGGTTCATGGTCTCCATTTTCTGAACCAGATACTCACGTTGGACTTTCATGTAGTAATCGTGTCCGGTTAAAGATACTTCCATATCGTTCGTTCCAGCCAGAGAATACCCGGTCACTGCCAAGGTTGCCGCAAGTGCAAGACTCTTTCCTTTCTTCATAAAATACCCATTATTCCCTGCCAGTTGGCAGGATATTTATCTTGAGTTCCCCTATGGACGACTCGAAAGACAGATCGATCTGCAGGGAACCGGGATTGATTTCCTTGTAATCTATCGCCTTACCGTTCCACTGCACGCAGTATTCTTTTGAAGGCTGTAGATTGACAATGACGGTAACGGTTTTTAAGGCCGTTGTTAATCTAAGGTTTCCTTCGAAGGAGCTGAAGTCGTCAGAAAAACTCTGCGCTTCGATCCAGATATCCATACCTGTCGATATCCTGCCCGGGCAGTGGTAGGCACTGAACCAGGACACGACAGGTGAAGACAGGGCGCCAAATTGATGCCAGCCGGCGCCACGACCGGATTGAATAAGGAAATGTTCAAAGCAGTAGTAAGAGGCTTCCACTTCCGCCTTCCACAGATCCAGAGCGGTTCTGGCGATTTGGTAGGCGAAATCACCCTGGCCGAGATCCAGTGCCGTTTTCCAGATAAACCACTGATGTGGCATCCAGACGGCCCCATTCCAGTAGCCGTCAGTGCGGTAGTAGGGGGCCGATTGATCGACAGTGGAAAGGCCAATACGGGTCCAGAAATGTTTAGGATCCGCCAGTCTATCCAGGAACAGCGCTGCTTGCTCCGAAGTACAGGCTCCAGCAAAGAGCGGCATTACGCCATCGAGGCCCATATTGAAGTTAACCCCGTTCTCGTCTCGCAGAAACTCTTTCGGTGCCCCTTTATCGTCGTGCACTACATAGCTGAAATAGCCGGCCTCCTTATCCCAGGCATGTTGTTGCAGGGCGTTGGTCAAGACCTCGATATCCTCCGTATAGCCACCCACGTCTTCAGCAATATCCAAGGACTCGGCGGCTGACAACATGATTTTGGCCGCACGAATGACATGGGCCGTCAAGGCGGCACAAGCGACCTTGGAGTCCAGATCATTGTGTATGGTATGAAGTTGCGCCGGATAGTCGTCCCAACCGCCGGAATCCCAACGAAATATATTCCAGGTTCTGATCAGGTTGGATGCCATGTCGCGAGTTGTTGAGCTACCCCAGCGCCCGGCGAGAAACAAATAGTACTGTCGCAGCCTGGGGTAGATCGATGCCAACATGGCTCGATCCTGGGTTCGGTTCCACAATTCGTGAAACTGGTAGATCTGTGTCGGAATCAGTGTGCCGTGATTGATAAACGCTGCGTGCTCATCGCCGGCGTTGGTGAGAGCGGTTTCCAGATTGTCCAGCGACAGGGCGGTATCGTATTCAAGCAGAGCCAGGCCGATAAAACCGGCGTCCCAGGTGTACAGGGTTTCCCACCACTTGCCAGGGCAAAAATAACGAACAAACTGCTTGCGGGTGTAGATGGGGTAAATAACATTTAGCAGTTCCGTGGCGGCCATCCGCTCCTGGCTAAAGCGGTAGGTTTCACCAGAGGGAAGAGAGTCCAGGTGCACAACTTTCCGGCGCGCGATGCTATATACAGACTCAAGTGCATCCGATGACTGCTGTTCGAACTGGGTCAGCGCCGTTTCTACCTCTTCCCGGGTACCGGAACAGGTAATGGCATAGTGAATGCGTTGGGTATGGGGCTTGACTTCGATCGGGCCTAGAAAAACGTCGGTATAATGTCTGGTACCTTCGGTATCAATATAACCGGTGTAATTGTTGGGCACCACATTGCGCATGGTGGTGTCGAGATGGTCGGTGAGAAACTCTCGCAGCCAGACGTCGGGGTGGTCCCAGGCAATTCCGTAATAGTTGTCGCTGTCCGCATATTTAAGTATCAGGCTGTTATTACCAATTCTTTCGGAAATCTCAGGTGTGTGAGACCACTGGTGCGGTGTAAATTCCACCTTGTCGGCCTCATCGGCCGGGGTAATGGCAAAGCCGTCCAGCTCGATGGGCGCTGTACCCAGGGAGGTCAGTATCACTTCATGCTCGCCGGCTGACAAATCGCCAACATTGAGAGCCACTTGCCCCATACCGTCACCGGCGATGTAGTCTTCAGATAATGAGAGTTCGGTTTCCGCCATACCTTGTACCGAGAAGGCTGCCGGATTGTTATCGGGTAGCCGGAAACGAAAAAGCAAGGCCGCGTCACTGATGCTGTTTTCCAGACGGATTCGGAACATCACTCGATCACCGGTATCACGTCCGAAACCGCAGCCAATGGCATTGCCATTCACCAGACCATTGTCGCGAATCTCGCCGCGGAAAAAGCCGTCCTCCACCAAACTGTCGGTGGGGCGGGCGACGGCATAATTCAGGTCCTGATAGTCGAGAGCATCGATCCATACTCCGCCTTCAGGTACGGAAACTCTTGCTAATTCAATGATATTGTCAACCTGGTGAACACCATTCGGATCTGTCCCCCGTGGAGGGAAGTTCATGTTTGCCACCAGATGCATCTTCAGATTCTGAAACAGTTCGGTGTTGTTGACGAACTGGCAGCGAATAAGGCGCGCGTTTTTTTCCAGCGCTGTGTAAGACACATCACAGTACACCTGATCCTTCCACTCGATTTCATAACGGAACGCGTAGTGACTCAGGTCCGCGGCGGCTTCCCAGGCATGGTGGCCGGAGGCATAGCGTTCGTTGGGTACAATCATCGACTGACGGAAATAGCCTGGCATCACTGACAGGTCGAATCTCAGTCCTTGCTGCGGATCGGACAGATGCGAAGTGCCGGCATAGCAGGGAGAATAAGGTCCCCAGTCCGGCAGTTGCAGGTCGTGGCATTTTGTGGATGTGGGCATGGGGTTTCCCTCTAAAATAGGATGACGGGTACTTCAAGGCCCATCACATCTGCAATCTTAATCATTGAGCTGCTCCAGGTTCAGAGCAGCAAACTGCTTGTGTGCTGTAAAAAGCGGCGCCGGAAGTCCCTGGGTCTGTACACGGTAAACGAACAGGTTGCCGGCTTCAGGCTGTGCTGCCAGTTCCTCACTTCTCAGTCCGTAGCGAGCCGTCGTGACGAACAGCAGGTCGTAATTCGGACCACCAAAGGTGATACAGGTGGGTTGTTGAACCGGAACCTGCAATTGATAAATGCTCTTACCGTCGGAGTCATAGCAGCTGACCCGACCACCGTTCCACTCTGCGTTCCATAGATTTCCGCAGGCATCGACATCGGAACCATCAGGAAATATGTCTGGATTGGTTCGAGCAAATATCTCGGCTTCTGACAGGCGGCCGTTGATTGAGTCGTACCTATAACGTTGTATGGTACAAGACGGCGAGTCGGCGAAATACAGGTATCGAGAGTCTGGTGACCAGCAGATACTGTTAGTCACCTCAATTCCGGACAAATGAGACTTCAGCTTGCCGTCGCTGTCCAGAGAATACAATTGCCCTGAGTGCCTGTGTTCATCAGATTCCGCCATAGAGCCGACCCAGAACCTTCCCTGACGATCAACACGGCCGTCATTCAGTCTCACACCACCATTGATAGGGAGAAACCGATCAATCCAGTGCACAATATTGGATGCTTCCACAGGCCGATAAAGCGCCAGGCCGGTTTCAAACGCCACCAGTAATGTCCCTGGTATGTCGGTGAGGCCAAAGGACGCCACTCGCTCTGGTGTGGAAAATTCGGACAGTCGCCGATTTTCCCACAGGAGCCGGTAAAGTTTACGCTCCTGAATATCCGTCCACCAGAGCGAATGATCTCTTTCATCCCAGATAACACACTCACCCAGTGTATTACTGACAGGGATCGTTTCGACTAATTCGGATTGCATGGTTCCGCCATCATTCGCTGATTCGCAATACGGCATCGGGCCGGTCAAAAACCTCCCGTTTCAACGCGGTGCCCAGACCCGGGCCCTCCGGTGGGGCGATGGTGCCGTCAATCACCGCCGGCAGGGTTTCCATGACTTCTGTGTACCAGCCCGTATATAGGGCTCGGACTGACTCCTGTATCACCGCATTGGGGGCGTTGACGGAGAGATGGCAGGAGGCCGTCAGTACTACCGGGCCGGTACAGTCGTGCGGTGCAATCGGCAACTGATAGGTTTCGGCCATGGTGGCGATTTTCTTGGCTTCAGAAATCCCGCCTACCCAGCCGATATCCGGCATCACAAAGTCAACCGCACGCTTTTCCAGAAGGTCTTTGTAACCCCAGCGGGTGGCAATGGTTTCGCTGGCGGTGACCGGAATGCTGGTGCGATTGCGAAACTCTTCTACGACGGAGAAACTGTCCATTTTTACCGGGTCTTCAATCCAGAAGGGGTCGTAGGGTTCCAGTGCTTTTGAAATCTTAATGGCTGTGGGCAAGTTCCAGAGAGAATGGCATTCCACCATGATATCCATTTTGTCACCCACCGCCTTGCGGATTTTCTCAAACGGTTCCAGCGCGGTTTTCAAATCCTGTGAGCTAATGTACTGACCATTGGATGCTTCAGCTGCGTAATCAAAGGGCCAGATTTTCATGGCGGTAATGCCTTGTTCCAGCAAACTGATCGCAAGTTCATCGGCGCGCTCCAGAAAGGCTGCCAGATCTTCGTAAGGCCCCTCGGCTTTACCCGCGGGTATGCCGAAGTTACTCGCCTTTTGTCCTTCTGCGGAGCGAATATAACTATAACCGGCACAGGTATTGTAGGTCCTGATGCGGTCGCGGAATCTTCCCCCCAACAACTGGTAGATGGGCTGGTTTGTGGACTTGCCCCAGATATCCCATAAAGCGATATCGATCGCCGAGTTGCCTCGCATTTCAACACCACTGCTGCGAAAACCGAGGTATCCGTACAGCTCTCTCCAGTGTTTGTCGATTTGCAAAGGGTCTTTCCCAATAAGATAGGGGGCTGCGGTTTCGTGTATGTAAGCTTCTACCGCAGAGGGGCCGGAAAATGTTTCTCCCAGGCCGGTGACGCCTTCGTCAGTGTGAACCAATACCCAACAGAGGTTACCGAATTCCTTTAAGCGAAGTGTTTCTACCTTGGTGATTTTCATTGTGAGCAGCTCCTGAATTTGCGCGACTAGTTCGCACTTCCGCCGATGTTGACACCGAGACCACCATCAACACGTATCGCCTGACCGTTAATAAAACGGCATTTGTCGCCGCACAAGAAAGCAATCAATTCCGCCACCTCCTCGGGTTTTCCGATTCGACCTGTCAAATGAGTCGCGTTGAGTTCATCCATCATTGCCTGAGGGTTTGAGGCCTGCTCCATGGCTGTATGCAACATAGGGGTGTCAATGGTGCCCGGGCATACGGCCACACAGCGGATATCGGGGGAAAAGTCGATGGCAATAGAGCGCGTCAACCCCAGAATGGCGGCTTTGCTGGTGGCATAGGCAGCGACGTTGGGTTGGGCAACAAACGATTGTACACTGGCGACATTGACAACGATGCCACCCGGCGGCATCAAGGGGATGGTATGTTTGGCACAGAGAAAGGGTGCCTTGACATTAATTCCGAGCACCTTGTCCCATTCTTCCTCGCTCAGGTCGGTCACGGATCCATAGGACAGGACACCTGCGTTGTTGATCAGACAGTCAATCGGACCATATTCATTGCTGATATTAGCAAAGCAGTTTTCTATTTCCTCAGGTTGCAACAGATCGCACTGAATAAAATCGGCGCCATTTGCCACAAGTTCAGGTGAGGAGGCAAGGCCAATCACAACCACCTTGAAACCGTCTCGGACTAAGGTCTTAACGGTCTCCAAACCAATACCGGATGTACCACCGGTAATCACCGCAAACTTCTCTCTCATAACAAACTCTCTAGTGGATACTTGCGGCGTATTTCGCAAGCCGGTGACACAGAGAATAGAGCTCGCGCCGCGAGCAAACTATGCAGAACTTGACCTATGATGGCTCAAAATTGCCCCAAAGCGATTCCTGGCCAATGTTCACCCGATGCAGAATATTACGGTGGCCCTGCGAGGGTAGGACTGCTGGAAAACTTGAAAATATTGTCTTTGATTACTATGCTCTTACCGAATTCAGGTTAATAAACGGCTGAATAATAGCTGATTGTTATTAGCAATAACTGCAGATGTTTGCTCCAGGAATATGAAACCTTTCCTTGAAATCGTCAACGGTGAACCCACCGGTCGGTCATATCAGTATTATCACTTGTCGCTGAGCGGCAAACCCAGCTATTGGCATTTTCATGCCGAGTTTGAACTGACTTACATCGTTGAGGGCCATGGCATTCGAGCTGTCGGAGATCACCTAGGCCACTTGAAGTGCGGTGACCTGATGCTGTTGGGTGAAAACCTTCCCCATGATTTCAACATCACCGATGATGGCAGCGATGTGATTTTGATGACGGTTCGTTTTCCCAAAAGCATCATCCAGGGCTTTCCCGAGCTGGAGAAAATAGGAGGCATGTTAAAGGCGGCAAAATTCGGAACGCTGTTTAGTGATGTGGATGTGGCTACCGTCGAAAAGCTGATGAGTTTCAAACGCTTAAGCCACTCGCAACGCTTGATTACCCTGCTGGATGTCCTTAACGACCTGTCAGAAATACCCGAGGACGCCCTGGAGAGCCTGTCCAGCGTGGAGTTCAGCGACGATATGCTAGGCGAAAAAACCCATAGCCGCCTTCGGGACGTTATTGAGTTTGTCAACAACAATATCCGTCGTCCGATTGAGCTGAAAGAGGTGGCAGAATTCACCTGTATGACAGTGCCATCCTTTTGTCGATGGTTTAAGCGCTCGCTGGGTTGCAGCTTTGTGACCTATCTTAATCGCCGCCGCATAGAGGAGGCTTGTCGGATGCTGTTGGTGACCGAGTTGCCCGTTTCTGAAGTGGCCAGCAGCTGTGGCTTTGAGAGCTTCAGTAACTTCAATCGCTGTTTCAGTAAACACAAACATATGACGCCGAGTGAATACCGAAAGCAAACCACTCCGGCGTGATGATTCGTCGGTTAATATCGGAATGGCTTGTGGTAATTCTCGAATAGTTCGAAATTTCTGCCCTTTTTATAATCACATACTGTTGAAACCGTACCCAGGGGCAGTACCAGATGCAGAAAGTTCAAAGCGACCAGTGGTGGCGAGGCGCAACCATCTATCAGATCTATCCTCGCAGTTTTAGCGATTCCAATAATGATGGTGTCGGGGATCTGCGCGGCATAACCCGAAAGCTGGACTACATTGCCGAACTCGGCGTCGACGGCATCTGGATCTCGCCATTCTTTACCTCTCCCATGCATGATTTTGGTTACGATGTCTCTGATTACTGTGATGTCGATCCCATATTCGGCAGCCTGGAAGACTTTGATGATTTGGTGGCCAAGGCGCACCAGTTGGACCTGAGGGTGATCATCGATCAGGTGTACTCCCACACGTCGAGCGAACATCCCTGGTTTCAGGAAAGTCGCACCAGTAAAACGGGTACCAAATCCGATTGGTACGTTTGGGCAGACGCGAAGCCCGACGGAACGCCCCCCACCAACTGGCAGTCGAACTTCAGTGGCCCAGCCTGGACTTGGGACAACCGTCGCAAGCAGTATTATTTACACAACTTTTTGTCCACTCAGCCCGATCTGAATTTACACAATCCTGAGGTGCAGGACGCCATTCTGGATGTTGCCCGTTTTTGGTTGAATCGGGGCGTCGATGGTTTCAGGCTTGACGCCATCAATCACGCTATGCACGACGAATCGCTGCGCGATAATCCCGCCGTCGAAAATACTGACCTTTTGGCGAGCCGGCCATTTATGATGCAGGAACAAAGGTACAACCTGTCTCATCCCGGGGTACCGGAATTTCTAAAAAAGGTTCGCGAAACAACCAACAGTTATGGTGATATTTTTACCGTTGCTGAGGTCGGCGGCATGAATCCCGTGCCAGTGATGAAGAGTTATACCAAAGGCAGTGATGCACTTAGTTCAGCCTATAGCTTTGAATTCCTGGGGTTACCTGAACCGATCGCGGGGGCCGTCAAGTCTCTGTTACAGCTGTGGCCGGGTGAACCTGATGAGGGTTGGCCTTCGTGGGCGTTTTCCAACCACGATGTACCCAGGGTCGCCAGCCGCTGGGGTAAGGGAGAAAAGACAGCAGAACAATCCAAACTCTATCTGCTGTTATTGAGTTGCCTGCGCGGAAATCTGTTCATTTACCAGGGCGAAGAATTGGGTCTTCCACAGGGAGAGGTTCCCTTCGAGGCACTTCAGGATCCGGAGGCTATTGCCAACTGGCCGGATACCCTGGGTCGGGATGGCTCAAGAACCCCCTTTCCCTGGAATTCATCCACTCTCAACGCCGGTTTTTCCGAGTCGTCCACCTGGCTGCCGGTGGATGCCGCGCAGCGGGCAATGTCTGTGGAAACGCAATTGGATCAGTCAAATTCAATTCTCAGCTTCTTTAAACGCAGCATGTCGATAAGGCGGCAATATGAAGCACTTCGTAGGGGTGCTTTAGAGCTGGTGGAGGCTCCCGAACAGTTGTTGGCGTTTGTGCGCAAGACTGAACAGCAGCAATTGCTGTGTGTGTTTAACTTGTCCGGCGAATCTATTGAATGGGAACCCCGTGAATTGGAAAAAGGCCGCAGATTGCATTCGTTGGGGGTCAACGAATCGATGGAGACAATACCCAGGGTGTTACCCCCCCAATCGGGCTATATTTCTTTACTTGAAGACTGAGAGGAAGACTGCAAGTGGTTATCAAGAAAATAAAAAAGAGCCTGAACCGGGCAACAGCATTTTGTGTCTTCACAACCATTACTATGGGTTGTAGCGAACAGCCTGCGGTGCCTTCAACCGCGGGCCAAAACACCAGCTCCATTGAAGAACTCTGCGCCACCGGTCCGCAACGCGGTGAGCTGGCCCTGCACGTTCCATCTCCGGACTGGCAGGATCAAGTGATCTATATGTTGATGATCGACCGTTTTAATGATGGTGACCCCGACAACAATGATTTTGGGGCCGGCGAGTACAACCGCTACCAGGGAAATTATTTCAACGGTGGAGATTTCGCAGGGCTCATCGATAAGCTGGATTACTTGAAGGATCTGGGGGCGACGGCACTCTGGATCACGCCGCCGGTCGCCAACCAGTGGTGGAGTCGGGAGTATCAGGCTGCCGGTTGGCACGGATACTGGGCGACCCATTTTATGGAGGTTGATCAACATTTTGGCACCATCGAAGACTACAAGCGACTTTCCCATGAATTGCACTGTAAAGACATGTATCTGATACAGGACATGGTGGTGAATCACGTCGGCAACTTCTACAACTACGATGGTGATTACGATCCCAAGGATACAGCCAAAAACTTCTTTCTGCTCGAAGAGGGACATCCCACCCAGGAGGCGCCGGCTCAGTACCCTTTCAACATGATCAATCGGTTGAATCCTGAACACGCCAAAGCGGACATCTATCATTGGACTCCGCCGATCAGCGACTATGCCGATCGTCATCAGGAGCTCTACTACGGTTTGGGTACCATCTCCGATATCAATACGGAGAACCCCCTGGTGATCGACACCTTCAAGAAAACCTACAACTATTGGATTGAAGAGGTAGGCATCGATGGTTTCCGTATGGATACGGTGATGATGGTTCCAGTGCAGTTTTTTCAGAAATTTCTGCACGATGATGACGGCATTTATTCCCGCGCCAAGTCTCTGGGCAAGGACCACTTTTTGACATTTGGGGAGGTGGTGGCTTCCAATCCACCTTTTGAAGTATCCGGTGAAGAGAAGGTAATCGGATATCTGGGAACTGAGGCCGAGCCTGCGCTGAACTCAATGTTGGGTTATCCCCTCTATTTTGAACTCAAGCAGGTGCTTTCAGAAGGGCGTCCCACCCATGAACTGGCGTTCCGGTTGGATACCTTTATGAAGGCTTATCCGGATCCTTATGTGATCCCCAACTTTGTGGATAATCACGATACCCAGCGTTTTCTTAACGGCGGCAGCAAGGCTGCGTTCAAGCAAGCGCTGGCGGTGTTGATGACGATACCGGGAATTCCCATCATCTTGCAGGGTACCGAGCAGGGGTTAAAGGAGACCCGGCAGACTATGTTTGGCCCGGCCTATGGTTCCAGGGAGGACAATTTTAAGCCCGAATCAGAATATTTCCGCTATTTGAAATCACTCACTTCTCTGCGTAAAGAGAATAAGGTATTCACCCGGGGCACTATGACTCAGATAGCCTCGACATCCGTCGGTAAGGGTATTTTCGCCTATCAGCGGGAGTATCAGGGGGAATCGGTGTTGGTGCTGTTGAATAGTGCTGAACACAGTATTTTGGTGAAAGATCTGGATGCCGGGTTTGCCGGCGATACACAGCTGAAAACCCTGTTCAGCGAAAAGTTTGACGAGAGCGTCGTGACAGCAGGTGATGGTACTGTTTCCTTGAAGTTACCGGGAAGAGCTCTGGTGGTGGTCAGCGATAAGGGATCGCAGTTTGTAAGGGCTGAAGCAGACAATAAACAGGAGAATTTTTCAGTTACTGTGGATTCGGTACTTACCAACGACAGTTATTCCAGTGATATTCCCCTGTACGGTTCGGTCAGCGTCCCTGGCAGCAAATTAAAGCTGGTTATCAATGGAAATCTGGACGACGCCAAGGAGTTTTCCGCAGACGCGAAAGGTCACTGGAAGACATCGATTCCTGTCAGGAATTTTGGCGAGTCATCAAATCACTTTCAGATATATGCACCGGAATATCGATATCTGACCGCCATTCAGAGCTATGTGGCTAAAATCAGTGAACCTACATACACCAAGCAGCTGAAAGACGGCACAGCCGATGCTAAAGGCCCCAACGGGCGTTATACACCGCCCCAGCACAAAGACGCCAGGCATCAGCTGGAGATCGAAACGGTGAGTCTGAGGGGAGGTGGCGCCAATCTGGAACTCAATCTGGTGATGAAAAATCTCACCGATATCTGGTTGCCGCCCAATGGCTTTGACAACGTGGCGTTTAGTATCTTTGTGGATATTCCGGCGAAACAGGGTGCCTCCAAGTTGCCGTTGATCAATGCTGAAATGCCTGCCGGCGGAAACTGGGATTTGGGGCATTTTGTTACTGGTTGGAACAATTTCATCTTCTCCTCCGATGGCGCCACCATCGACCACCGCGGAGATATCGTGAGTGGTGCGCCGGATGTCGGCGTTGACAAGGAGCTCCGTAGAATCAGTATCCGCTACAGCGGAGAAAAAATCGGTGTGAAAGATTGGGCCGGCGTCAAGTTTTATATCACCACATGGGATGTGAACGGAGAGGCAACCTACGCGCCAATTTTGCCAGAACCGTCTTCCTGGGGATTTTCAGGGGCGGAAACCAATGCCGCCAAGATTATGGATGAGGTTCTGATAACAGTCCCTACAAGGGGAGGCTAAAGTTAAGCTAAAAGGGTTAATTGCCGAACCTGCGGAAGGCAATATCGGCAAAGTTCGGGGCAATTCCCGCGTAGCCCCGGACAGGCAATCTTCATAACATAATTTACGAACATTGAAGAATCTACAGACGTAACAAAACCTTTCAAATTTGGCAAATAAAACTTATAAGAAGTATCGAAGGAGAAGCTCAATGAAGAACGCATTCAAACCTGCTGCATTGGCAATGGCTGTCGCTGCGGTAATCAGTGCGAGTTCTCAGACCTACGCATCTGGTGATGAAGTCCTGCTGGAAGAGATAATCGTGACAGCGAAGCTCAAAAAGAGTCTGGTGAATTCTGTGGAACAGAAGCGGTTTGCTGACACAGTGATCGAAGCGATCTCGATGGAAGACATTGGTGTGTTGCCGGGTAAATCCATTGCAGAGAGCCTGATTGCACTTCCTGGTGTGGCCGGTGCACGGAACGATGACGGTTCTATCTCCAAGCTGTCTATCCGTGGCGCTCAGGATCTGGCTTTGTCTACCCTTAACGGCCGCGAGCTGGTCTCCGGCTCCGCGTCTCGTACTGTCAATTTCGGCCTGTACCCCAGCACCGTGGTTTCGCAGGCTCAGGTACACAAATCTTCCAAGGCCAGCCTGATTGAAGGCGGTCTGTCGGGGGTAGTCAATATGGACACCCTCAAACCATTTGACTTTGAAGAAACCCGGGTAGTGATCACTGGACAGGCCTCCGACGCCCAAGGGGCTGATGACGTTCCCATGGCCGACGCCGAAGGCGCTCGTGGCAGTCTCACTTACATCGATCAATTGAGCGACAGCCTGGGTGTGGTGGCTTCTCTGTCCTACGCGAACGAACCGGTGGCCCGTGAGGGCAGCTTGTCACCGTTCAGTTGGGGCACCTATGGACCGGGTCAGGATTTGGATGGCGATGGGGAAATCGGGGACGAACATCTCCCCTGGGGCTTTATTGCCAGACACCAGGGTGGTGAAGAAGAACGCATGGGTGTCTTCTTTGATGTCCAGTGGATCGCCTCAGACAATGTGGAAACCAATTTCGATATCTTGTATTCCGACAAAAGCATCGAGGGGGAGGCTCAGCATACTCAGTACGGCGGTTTTATGTGGAACTCAGCCGAACGTTTCAGCAATCTGGATTTTGTCGGTGATGATTTGGCTGCGGCTACCATTGATCTCAATCCTTGGGCTGTGCCTAATGCTGTGGCGGCCAACGGTCAGGAATACAGCATCGACGAAGAAGTCGTTGCCGGTGGCTACAATATAAAATGGAATCTCGAACAGTGGACACTTGTGGGTGATCTGAGTTACTCCAAAGCGGAGCAGCATTACACCTGGAACAGCTTCAATCTGAATATGGATCAAGCCAGTGAACTGGTTTTTGATTACCAGGCTTATGGCGATTCTCCCTCGTTGGCGGTATCGGGTTCGGACATTACCGATCCCACTTTATGGAGTCCAACCGGGTGGTTTACATTAGGGGTCAGTGAGGGCATTACAGACGACGAAATGATCGCTCTGCGCCTTGATGGAGAACACCATCTGGATATGGAGTTCGGCAATTTCCAGTTAAAAACCTTGAAAGTCGGAACACGTTACTATGACCGGGAAAAGAGTCTGGATGTGATTTCTTCGGAGGCATCCTACGTCAGCGGCCATCCTTTCAGTCCCAATAACGATGGTTCTCTGGATGTGAGTCCGTTGGACAGTTCCTATGTAGCCGGCATTATGAGTGCTGATAACGCGCCGGACATGATTATGTGGGACTTTGATCGTATCGTGGATCGCCTGGGTGGTTATCGGCGTGTGGACAGCGTGGCCAATCTCAATCGTGAGAGAACAGCATCATGGGAGGTACAGGAGGATTCGCTGTCCTTCTACGTACAGTTGGACTTCAGTGGAGAATGGTTTTTTCCCTATAGTGGCAACATCGGTTTACGCTATATTGACACAGACAGTCAGTCACCCGGTTGGGTGGATTTCTCCGATGGTAATCCGGCCGTGGCAACCAGTGCGGGCAACAGCTATACCGAAGTGCTGCCCAGCCTTAACCTGAGTTTTGATCTTACCGACGAGCAGGTGTTGCGTCTGGGATGGGCCAAGGTTCTCAACCGCCCCAATATCGACGACATGCGTTCTTCTTCAGCGGTGTTTTATAACTCGTTGGCCGATCGCTATGAGGGTTCCGGTGGTAATCCGGAACTCGATCCCACCATCGCTGAGCAAGCCAGTTTGTCCTATGAATGGTATCCGCAAGAGGGCACCTCGCTGGTGCTGGCCGCTCACTATTCGGACCTGGAGTCCTTTGTGGCTGAATTTACCCGCCAGACCACTTTCAACGGTCAGGCCGCACAAGTCGCCGGTGTGGGTAACGGTGAGGGCGGTTATATCCGCGGACTGGAAGTGACTCTGCTCAAGAGCTTTGATCAATTGCCGGCACCCTTTAATGGCCTGGGCGTCAGTGCCAACTATTCCTACACTGAAACCAACGTGGACCCATCACCTGACGATCCGTTTGGTTTGATCGGGCTGTCCAGGGATGTCGCTAATGCATCAGTGTGGTGGGCGGGTGAACACCTGGAAGCGCGTCTGGGTGCGGATTACCGAAGCGAATATGAAGACATTGATGGCTTTGGTAACTTCCTGACGGTCAATGACGTCACTATCGTCAGCACCAGTGTGGCCTATAACTTTAATAAAGATTTGAGGGTCAATCTCTTCGTTAATAACCTGACGGACGAAGAACGCAACAAGTATACCGGTGGTGTACCTCAGCGTACGGAAAGCATTATGAATTTCGGCAGAATCATTGGGTTGGGTGTGCATTACAACCTGTGACAGCTTAACGGTCTCCAACATCCATCGTTAAGTGCTTGAGCCCCGATCTTCGGGGCTTTTTTTTGGATACCTGAAGGTAATCAAGAATCGACTTCCAAGATCCCTTGCCCGTCTGCAAAGGGAATATCAATCTCCAGAGAACCGGGATTGCGCTGTTGGTAGGAAAGGGGTTCTCCGTTCCAGCGCACTGCGTATCGCTGTCCCTCCTGCATATTGACGATCACCGTGGCGTTTCGCTTCCTGCCGTTTTTCTTCAGTTGTCCGACAAACTTTCGGTTGTCGTTGCTAAATACCTGCTTCTCCACCCAGACATCAAACCCTGTGGTCAGCTGTCCGGCGCAGTGATAGGCGTAGAACCAGTTGACAACCGGTGAGGACAAACCGCTGAATTGATGCCAGCCGGCACCGCGACCTGACTCAATAATAAAATGCTCGAAGCAATAGTAAGAGGTCTCAACTTCCCGCTGCCACAGATCCAGCGCAGTGCGGGCAATCCCGTAGGCAAAATCTCCCTGTCCCAGATCGAGTGCCGTTTTCCACATAAACCACTGATGCGGCATCCACACAGCGCCGTTCCAGTAGCCGTCCTTGCGATAGTAGGGGGCCGACTGATCCATGGTTGACAGACCGATGGGGGTCCAGAATCGATCCGGATCAGCAAGGCGTTTGAGCAATAACTTTTCCTGCTCAGGGGTGCATACTCCGGCCATGAGCGGCATGACGCCATCCAAGCCCATATTGTAATTGCAGCCACTGCTATGGAGCAGAGGGGCATCGGCCTTACCGGATTCATCATGGACGACGTAACTGAAGTACCCTGCCTTTTCATCCCAGGCAAAATCCTGCAGGGCAGCAGAGAACGTTTCGATATCTGCCTGATAGAGTATTTGATCTTCTTTAATGCCCAAGGCCTCTGCGGCGCTCAGCAGTATTTTGGCGCTTCTAATGACGTGGGCGGTAATAGCCGAGCAAGTGATTCGAGATTCAATGCCGCTCTCAAGTGTGTGCAACTGCGCTGGATAATCATCCCAACCTCCGGATTCCCAGAAGTACTCCCAGGTGCGAATCAGGTTGGAGCCAAGCGCTCGTGTCGTCGAACCCTGGCTGTGTCCGGCCAGGAATCGGTAATATTGGCGCAGGCTCGGGTAGAAGCGCTTAAGAGTGTTCAGATCCTGGGTTTGATTCCAGATTTCCTGGAACAGATACATCTGGGTGGGAACCGGACTGCCGTGGTAGACAAAGGCGGCGTGCTTATCCCCTGCTTCCGTGAGGTAGGCATTGAGGTTGTCAATGGCCCGTTCAACGTCATAGTGCCGCAACGCCAGACCAATAAACCCCGAATCCCAGGTATAGAGACTGTCCCACCACTTGCCGGGGGTGCTGTGGCGAATAAACTGACGCTTCGTATAGACCGGATAAACCACGTTTAACATTTCGGTCGCCGCCATGCGCGCCTGGCTGAATTGATAACGCTTTCCGGATGGTAAGCAAGGGGGAGAAATGACTCTTTGACGAGCGGCTTCGCAGGCGGCGTCAAGCTCCTGTTTGGTTCGTTGGAAGAACTCCGACAATTGCTCTTCAACCTGCTCCTGAGTTCCTGAGCAGACAAAGGCAAACTGGGTGTTACTGCTTTGGGGAGGTGCTGATATGGGCCGAATAAAGACATCGGTGAAGTGGCCTTCTCCGGGACCGTCCTTGATTTCTGTATAGTTATTGGGAACCAGAAGTCTCATGCAGGTGTCGAGTTCATGGTTCAGAATCTGCCGTAGCCAAAAGTCCGGATGATGCCAGGCCAGCCCGTAGACTGTGGCAGAATCCGCGTACTTCAATATCAGACTGTTGGGTTGGGGGCCGCTAAGTATTTGTGGTACCGGGGACCATTGGTGGGTTTCGAATTCCACCCGTTGATGACTCTCCGTCAACGAAAACCCGTCCAGTTTTATTGCCGCATCAGTCAACGCCGTGATCCGCAGGTTGTGCTCTCCGGCGGGGATCATATGGGTCGGTATGCGTAATTGGCAGAGTCCCCGTTGATCGGGGGAGTTACCATCGAGCGTAAGCTCCATTTGTACGGCACCCTCCAGCAGCAAGCGTGTCGGGCCAGAGCCGTCCAGTGCATAGCGAAGAGTGACTACAGGGTGTTGAAGCCCATGTTCCAGCTCGAATGAAAAAGTGACCCAGTCGCCGGGCTCACCACCAAAACCGCAGCCGATACCGGTGCCGTTTACCAAACCGTGGTCACGGATCTCCGCTCGCATCAGACCGTCGGTTACCAGCCCGTCGTCGTGGCGAGGAGTGGCAAATCCGAGGTCCACATAGTCAAGCGCGTCGATCCAGACACCGCCGTCGGGCAGGTCGACCTTTGCCAACCGAATGGGTTCGTCGGATTCCACCCCCAGGGTAGGGAAGTTCATATTGGCGACAAGATGCAACTTCAGATCTTGCGGGGTATCGGTATTATTGACGAAGTCACAGCGCACCAGTCGGGCGCTGTCACTCAAGGCGGAAAACGATACATCACAAAGGACCTGGTCTTTCCATTCGATCTCGTAGCGATAACTGTAGTAACTTAAATCCGATGCCGCTTCCCAGGCGTGATGACCCGACGCCCACTTTTCATTGGGTACCAGCATCTGGCGGCGGTAATGACCCGGCATTACCGACAGGTCGAACCGCAGGCCGGAGCAAACGTCTGCAATATGCGCGATTCCCGCGTAGTGTTTGGAATAGGGCCCCCAGTCGGGCAGGCGAAGGTCGTGACTTTTCTGATATTTTGGCATGGTCTTTCTAAACTCTTTTGACGAGTGACCATGGTAAGAGACAATACGGTGATGAGCTTCTCCGATATTGGCTCTTGTAACGCAAAATTTATCAATGGAATTTTGCGTTACATTTGGGTGGTGTGGTTGCAGGTGTTGTTACAGGTGTAGCCGCGCCGGATTATTGAGGGAAAAGCACCGTAGCAGGCTCCGTCAGTGAAATATGCACATAAGATGTATCCACTGTCGTTGATGTAAACCCCTCGTCAATCTGCTGATGGCGTAAGGCGGTCACTTCCTGCCCCGCCGCGTTTAAGTGGTAGATGGTCTGATCACCAAGCCGCTCTACGCCTCTGACGTCGCAACGCAGGCCGCCCTGGCTGACCACATTGACGTTTTCCGGGCGAATGCCAAAGGTATAGTTTCCGCATTGGGTGTCTTTCAGGTGATCCGGCAGCTCAAAGCACAGATCACCGGCCTTGAACTTCTGGTTCTCAACTTTCCCTTGAATCAGATTCATAGCCGGAGTTCCCAGAAAAGACGCTACAAACGGGTTGTTGGGATTGTGATAGGCCTCCAGTGGGGGGGCGTGTTGTTGAAGTATACCTCCGTGCATAATGGCGATGCGGTCGGCCAGGGTCATGGCCTCCACCTGGTCGTGGGTGACGTAAACGGTGGTGGTGCCGTGCAGCTCGTGCAGGCGACGCAGTTCGATGCGCATTTGATTGCGCAGTTTGGCATCGAGATTGGATAGTGGTTCGTCCATCAATAACACCTTGGGCCGACGTACCAGGGCGCGTCCGATGGCAACCCGCTGCCGTTGTCCGCCGGACAAAGCCTTGGGCTTGCGATCAAGCAGTTGGGTCAGGTCCAGCATTTCTGCGGCTTCGCCCACACGATTGGCGATTTCCCTGGAGTCCAGGCGCTCGCCCTGTTTTGCCATACGCAAACCAAAAGAGAGGTTGTCCTCAATCGTCATGTGTGGGTAGAGCGCATAGGACTGAAACACCATACCCAATTCCCGCGCGCCGGGAGGCAGGTCATTCACCTTGGTACCACCGATCAGAATATCCCCGTTGCTGACGGTCTCCAATCCAGCCAGCATGCGCAGCGTGGTTGATTTACCGCAGCCGGAGGGACCAAGCAGTACCAGAAACTCACCTTCTTCAACTCGCAAGTCCAGGCGTTCAACCGCTACATAGCCATTGGGATAGGTTTTGTTGACTGCTTTGAATTCTACTTCTCTCATAGTCTCAGCCCTTTACCGCACCGGCACTCAAGCCTTGTACCAGTGATTTTTGAAATAACATAAACAGGATAACGACCGGCGTGCTCACCAGGATACTGGCCGCTGCGAAGTCGCCCCAGCGCTGGCCGGTGGACGGAATCATTGAGGCCAGGCCGACGGGCAGAGTAAATTGATCGTTGGATGTATTAAATACCAGAGCCAACAGGAATTCGTTCCAGGCACTGAGAAACGAAAACAGGGCGGTAATCGCGACTGCCGGCAACGATAGCGGCAGCACGATTTTGAAAAAGATCTGCAGCTGTGTGCAACCGTCCAGCATAGCAGCTTCTTCGAGTTCCCGAGGTACCGTGTCGAAAAATCCCTTAAGCATCCACACACACAACGGCAGTGTGGTAACTGAATAAGCGATAATCAGACCGATACTGGTATTGAGCAGACCCAGGGTTTTCATCACCATAAAATAGGGCACCAGAATAATGATGCCGGGAAACATCTGGATCAGCATAAAGGCAAACATGGACTGTTTCTTGCCACTGAAGTCAAAGCGACTAAAGGCGTAGCCGGCCGGCACCGCCAGACTCAGACCCAGCAATGTGGTACCGAGACTGACGATCAACGAGTTCTTGGTCCACACCCAAAAGGTGGGTGATCCCAGGATAACTTCGAAGTGCTCCAGGGTAAAAGCGTCTCCTATCTCACCCCCGAGAACGTTGCCGGGTGACACCGCCACGTCGAAAATCCACACCAGTGGAATAATCACCAAGGCTACCGCGTGAATCAATAAGGTGTGAGAGCCGACCGCTTCCAACGTCACTTCCAGTCGCTTGTTCCTGGCCAGCCCGGCCTCAGCTCGGTCGGCCGAGATGCCGGAGCACCAGTCCGCGATTGAAGCGGAGGTCAGCCATGAGACGGTCAGAGCTGCGGGCAGAATCAGCCAGCCGCGAGACCAGTAGTCGTAGACGGAAAGATCGCTGTTCCAAAGGGATACGAGCCCCAGCACCAACCCAATGGCTGCAAACCCCAGAGCCGCCCATCTCTGCCAACTGGCAGTACCATCGGGGAGCAACAGGCGGGTGATCATCAGAGACCCCACGCCAAGTCCGGTAAGGTAAATGCCGGTCGTGTCACTCCTCAATAATTCTCCGCCCAGAACGATCAAATTCATCAACACAGCGCATAACAGCCAGCGTTGCAACATCTGAATTTCAATCGGCACATACCACTGTTGCGCAATGTTGGGGTTGCTCACGTCAATCATTCCGTTTGTCAGTAGTCTGCTGTTCATGCCACGGCCTCCGTTGCTTTGGTTTTCTTCACATAGACCCAGGAGAAGGCCACCAGCATCAAGAAGATAATCACTGACCAGGCGGCGGCGACACCGTAGCGACCGTAATCAAAGGCGACGTCATAGACATAGGTGATCAGAATATCGGTGGCGCCCGGCTGGCCAAAGTCCACACTCGGGTTGCCACGTGTGATCAGGTAAATCACGGTAAACATATTGAAAGACCAGATAAAGCCCAACAGACTCAACGGGGTTATGGTGCTTTTCAGGTTGGGCAGAGTCAGGTGTATAAACTGGTCCCATTTACTGACGCCATCGAGGTCCGCGGCCTCATACATGTCTCCGGGAATTGCCATCAGAGCACCACTGAGGGACATCATCATAAAGGGAATGCCCAGCCAGATATTGACCAGAATAACCAGGACTTGGGCGGAGGTGACCTGAGACAACAGCTCGATTTCGGTTCCGAGAATGTTATTAAAAAGGCCGTCTGTTTGCAGGATTCCCTTCCAGGCCAGAATGGAGATGTAGGCGGGGATTGCCCAGGGCATGAGCAGAATGGTCCGGTAAAACAGCTTTCCTTTCAGGTGCGCTTTTGTCAACACCAGTGCCAGCATCAATCCAAACCCGACATGTGCCGTCACATTGGCAACCGACCAGATAATGGTGAACAGGGTTACTCTTCCAAATCCGGGGCTGGTAAACACTTCGACGAAGTTGGTCAGACCAATAAAGCTCTCTTGTCCCAGCCGGGACTGATGGGCATCGGTAAAGGATAACCAAATGCCGTAAACAATGGGGTAAAAGCTTAATACCGCCAGGGCGATCAACGCTGGAGCCACGTAGGCGTGGGCGACGTTGGCGCTGGCTTTTCCGCTGCGCATATCCTGTCGGCGCAAATAAATAAACAGTGCCAGCAGACAAATAACGATTGAGGTCAGGATGCTCAGAACAGGCCGTGTATCCGGAGGAGCTGGCAGTTGGTCCGGTATGTCGGTGCGAGTTTTGATTGGCGACAGGCTGTCTTGGCCGCTCAATAGCTGTCCGCTGTAGTCAACGGCAACCACGGCAATCCAATAGTCAGTATTAGGGATTAATCCGGTCAGCTGGCATGACCAGCGTTTGGCGGCGGGACTGATGACGGGGCTGCCGAATGGATCCCGGTGGGTCGGCAAGCCGTCCTCCCAGCAATCCTCGTAGGCTGCTCCTTCGGGTACTCTCTCCAGCCTGGAGGTGTCCGCCACCTGTACCTGGGAGTGCAGCAAGGCGTCTGTTAACGTACGAAAAGGTTGTTCAGAAAACCAGACCTCGTATCGATCTACATCGCGAGCGTCTGTGACTGATACCTCGATTTGAATGGTTCGGTACTTCTGCGCTTCTGAGACAACTCTTACCTCAGTCAAGGTTCCGGCATTGACGCTCAAAGACAGCAGAAAAAACAACAGACCTGCGATAACCGGCGGCAGGGGAGCAATTCGAGTCACGGTCATCTCTCCAGGTTGGACGCAAGGTTATCGTTGGCTGCCGACAACGCGGCAGCAGGGTTCATCTTGCCGGTGTAGACCAGTTCGATGGCTGTGTTCAACGGTTCATAGGCCAGGGACATTGCTTGGGTGGTCGGTGCCGGTGTGGCGACTTCCGTCTGGCGAATAAATCCACTCAGATTCAGATCACCGGTAATGGCCGGGTCGTCCTTGAGACTAACGCTGGTGGGGGGCGTGTAGGTTTGCAGTGCAAAGGTACGTTGCACTGTATCTGAGGCCAACCACTTGGCAAGGCGGGCGGTGGCAACTTTGTTGGGGCTCTGCTTTGAAATGGACCAGCCGATATAGGCGAGCAATGGCGACATGCGCTTGCCGGATTGAGGTACGGTGGGCAGTAGCGCCTGCCCGAGGTTAAGGCCGGCGTCGGTATAGGATTTCCAGTTCCAGGGGCCATCGATGGTCATAGCGGCCTTGCCCTGTTGGAATTGGGTTTTTACCGCTTCGACGTCAAAGCCGGTGCCGGGCGCTACCACACCGTGTTTGAGTTCAAGATCCAGAACCCATTGCAGAGCTTCGGCGGAGCCGACTGAATTGAGCGTAGGGTTGCCATCGCCATCAAACAGCCAGCCGCCAAACCCGGTCTGGAAGGCGATCCACCAGTAGTAAACCCGGATGGGAACCGCCAGGCCCCTGACCTCGCCTTTCGTCAGTAATTGCGCCACCTTTAACATGTCATCGATGCTCCAATCGTCCTGCGGATAGGGAAGGCCGTGAGCATCGAAAATATCTTTGTTATAGATCAGTGAGAGGCTGGCCTGGCTGACAGGAAGGCTGTAAAGAGCATGGTTGTAGCGCATGGCGTTCATGGCGCGAACGTCGATGCGGGAGCGCTCCATCGGTGTCAGGTGAGGACGCAGATCTTCCAGCAGTGGCGCACCATTGACTCTGACCTGACCGATTTTGCCCAGGTCACGGCTGTTTAAGCGTACCAGGTCCGGCGCCTCACCTCCCTGGGAGGCAGTAATAAACTGCTGCAGCATTTGCAGGTAGGGAACGCGAACAGGGTTTACGTCGATGTCTTGGTTGTTCTGCTCAAAAGCCTCTATGGCTCGGAAAAACAATTGCTCTTCTTCGGAGTCGGCAATGTAGGTGTACCAGACTTCTACAGGGGTTTTGTCTGCAAAGGCATTGCCTCCGAAGACGAACAAACAGGCCACCAGCAATGGGATATGCCACTTTATCATTGTTATCAGTACCTCCCTTACAAAGGGGTTCGCTATCAGAATACTCAAGGTTCAGAGTAGAGGGATTTCCAATCGCAAACTATGCAGAACTTGACCATTGATGTTCCAATCTTGTCATTCACTTTTGTCTACCGTCCCCACCGGCCAGGTTGGTAACCTTGCGCGGCCGGCAGGCGCACGGCTTGGGTCAGAGCCCGTAACGGGTACTGACACCGGCGGGGTCGACGGGTTTTCCAGTAGCCGCTGACTCCATAGCGGCAAAACAGAGCGACAGTCCGGCCAGGCTTGACCGCGGGTGTGCGGTAGGTTGCTCACCGTTTTCGATGGCACACAGAAAATCCGCCATACTGCCGATCAGTGCATGGGGAAACCAGTCGCGTTCCACTTCAATGACGGTGGAGCCAGATTCGGTCACCACTTGCAGGCTGTCTCCGCCGAGGGAATGGCCGGCAATTTCCACTTTGCCTCTGGAACCGTTGACATGGAAGTAGCCAGAGTCCTCCTGTCGCGCACTGGCCCGCATATTGACAGTGACCTGCAAAGATCCGTAATCGATAATCACTGATGCCATGGTTGGTACCTCTACCAGTTGTCCTTCGCGCTTGCCGGTAATGGCGTAAACGCTCTTGGCATCGTGCTCGGGGAACAACCCGGCGATCAGATCGAACCAATGAATGGCGAAGTCATAGAGTACGAGATTGGGGTCTTTGCCCAAGACATGGTTTGCTACCAATTCGTCGTGGGCCCAATAGGCAGAAAAATCCGCAGAGGCCACCTCGCCAATATGACCGCCTTCAATCACTGTCCGCAATGCACGGAAGTGTGGCGCCCAGCGGCCATTTTGGTTGACCGCCAGAGTGACTCCCTGGCTCTCGGCCACTTGCGCCAGTTCAACGCCCTCGCTGAGCTTCTCGACAAAGGGTTTTTGGCTAAGAACATGCTTGCCCGCCAATAGCGCCTGGCGAACAAACTCCGGGCGAATATCCAGGTGCAACGCCAGGTCCACTACGGTGATATCATCGCGCTTGAGTACCTCTTGAAAATCTGTGGTGATATCCGCATTGGGAAAGTGTTCGTCGCGGGCGTTGCAGGCTGCCGCTTCGTCCTTGTCGCAGATCAGGGCAACATTCCAACCCGCTTGCCGGTAGGAGTACAGTTGGATTCTGCCAATGGCACCGCAGCCAACCAGTGCGATACAGTGTTGATCAGATGCCGGCATACGGACTGGCGGCACCAGAATATTCATGTTGCTCTGCTCGTTTGATGACGCCGCTGCAGAGTCGTAAGGATTTGTCATAACTTCACCTGTAGTGATAGAGAGTAAGCAGTTTGTTCAAAGCCGTACCGGCCGACCTTCTTTGACACTGGCGACGGCCGCATCGGCAATACGTTGCGCACCCAGGGAGATTTCCGGGCCGCAAGGGCCATCTACCTGATGACCTTGGTCCAGGCTGTCATGGAGATAAGTGAAGATATCGTTCTTGGTAAACTCGTCGACAGGTATGGCGGTTGCTTCCGGGTTGGCTCGGGTTTGAATCATCACGGTATCGGCATAGTCACGACTCATGATGGTGCCCTCGGTTCCCACAACCACAAATCCACAGAAGGGTTGTGGCTGGTTTATCCAGGGGTCGGTAAATGTGCCCCAGCGAGTTTGAAAGCAGGACAGCCCACTGGCGTATTTCGCCACCACAACACTTTGCATATCCACCCGGTATTGGGTCGGAACATGAGTGACGGCGCTGACCTCTGTGGGGAGTTCACCGTCTCGCATCCAGGTGGCGAGGGTGACGCCGTATCCCAGGTAGTCGAGCATCGAACCGCCCCCTGCATCGGGATTGAACCACCAGGTGTCTTCGACATTAACCGGGTTTTCCACTTCCTTCTTAGCGTGCACGTGGTATTGGGGGCCACGATTGCCGTCGTAGTAATGGACTTCGATCACGTCACCAATCAGGCCTTCGGCAATCATACGTCGGCTGGTGCGATGTGGCGGGTACCAGGCCAGAGGCCAATTGATGGCAAGTTGCACGCCGTAGTTCTCAGCGGCGTCAATACAGCGCTGCGCATCCTCTGCGGATACCGCGAAGGGCTTCTCCAGCAGGATATGAATTCCACGCTGCGCCAGGCGTTCGGCCCAATCCGCGTGTTGCGCGGTTGGGGAGCAGACTATCGCCAGATCGGGTCGAGTCGCATCCAACAGTTGTTGCCAGTCGGTATATTGCAGTTGCGGGAGGATTTCCAAATCGTCACAGACCTCTGCCATACGTTCCGGTTGGGTGTCATAAACACCTACCACTTCATAAACATCGGATGCCTGTGCCTTGCCGAGCAAGTCACCGATGTGCATATGGTCAAAACAGATACCGACGACTCGGCGTGGACTATTGCTCATAACACAGTCTCCTTTAATCCAGTTTAGCAATTGAATGAGGAGGTTTCGGAACCTTCCATTTGAAGAAATGGTAGACAGTTCTCGGTGTGACAACTATGCGATATTTACCTCAGTGAGCATCGATTTTGACTTTGTATGAGGCAAATTACCTCATTGATGAGGCCGAAATTGTCTTGCTTCCAATGGCTATAAGCGGGCTGTTTTTTAGTGCGGATTACTGCCAGTAGCGGGTGTCGATATGCTGTATTTCCCGGGTCATCAGGGGATTTTCAAACAGGATGGCGCGGCGCTGCTCCAACGCCAGTTCTTTCAATGGAAAGTGTTGGGGATGGGATTGATACAATGTCATGTAACTGCCGTCCTCATAGGCACTGGCGAAGCCGGCAAGGAGAAGTTCGTGCAGTTTGAGGTTGTCTCGGTGTACAAAAAAGAAAAAGTCGTACCTGGGTATGTCCAGATAAAAATCGCTAACGAGGTCGATGTCTTCAAAATGTGCCTGGTACATTGATACAAATGATCGAGCTTCGTTGGCACCGAGTGGAATGTAGTCGATGCGGCCGGAGGCCAACATTTTGAAGATGGAATTTATATTGCTGACAGATGTTACCGGCAGGCCGTTACTCGCTAGGATGGTGGTTATCGGCCAACCGAGGCCAAGCCCCGCCGTTAATGGTTGCAGGTCCGAGATACTGTGAATGTGTTTGAATTTTTGCCGATCGTGACCGCGGATGACCAGTACCCGCTTCCCTAAGATGCCGCGGGTCAGTGGTATGGGAATCAGGGTGATTTCCTTGGGCATGACGTCGCTGATGCCCAGCCAGGAAACATCAATTTTTCCGCTGACCAACTGTTGTCGGGCACGGGAATCCGTCATTTCGGTTTTCGATTTCTGCAACTTGAAGGCCCCGCCGGACCGTTGCAGAACCAACTCCAGGACGGCGTAGGCAAACTGAGATTCTTCGTTTCGACCTTCCAGGTCTGCATAGGTGATGGTTACCGAAGATGCAAGAGCGACTTCCTGCCACAGGCAACAGCAGCCTAACATCGCACAAAAAAACCTGCGATATCGGTATCCAAATGAGACAAACCTCCTTGCAGTGATCTTCATTTTTCACCTCAAGTGGCGGGCCCACGAAAGTGGGCCGACCTGTCAGTACCGCATCGGGATTAACACCTTTGTTACATCAGTGGCCGTCCCCCATCAACGGGAATTACACAGCCGGTGTTAAAAGTCATGGTTGAGGCCAGTGCCACCACGGCATCGGCGACATCCTGCGCTTGGGCAATGCGCTTTAACGGCGTGTGATCTATCTGCTGTTGCAGATACACCGGGTCGGCGCGCCGGGCATAGTCGCCATCCACCCAACCAGGTGCCACTGCCACTACTCGAATGTCTGGGGCCAGTGCCCGCGCCAGCGACATGGTCATGGAATTGACCGCCGCCTTGGAGGCGCAGTAAGCGACATTGCTGCCCACTGCCGTAGTGCCGGCAATGGAGGAAATGTTCACCACCAATCCGTCGCCGCTCTCTTGCAGTAGCGGTCTGAATGCGCGCACGCAGGCAAAAGCTCCGCGCACATTGGTCGCAAAAATCTGATCGATAACGTCGTCACCCAATCCGTCGAGATCGTCGTGGGCAACCACTTGAGTCATGCCGGCGTTGTTCACCAGTATGTCCAGATGCCCGATGTCGCGACTCAGGTTGTCTGACAGTGTTTTCAGCGCGGCGCTGTCCAATACCGGGGCGTGCATGGCAATATGTCCCTGGCCCGGCAGCTGTTCACACAAATGACGAGCCCGTTCGCTACTGCTGTTGTACCCCGCAATAATGCGAACGCCCCGGGCCGCCAGAGCCTGGCAAATGGCGTCGCCTATGCCTCCGGCCGCACCGGTCACCAGCGCGACCTTACCTTGTAATGACAGGGCCATATCAATCAATCCTTACGGTAGCGTTTGACTCGCAGATCCGCCTGGGCTCCATGGCCGGCAAAGCCTTCCAGCGCACACAGACGGGAGCAGTATTCGCCAATTTCCACGGTGGCCTCTTCAGAAACGCGCTGGTAGGTGCAGGTCTTGATGAATTTGCCGACCCAGAGCCCGCCGGTATAGCGCGCTGCCTTGCCCGTGGGCAAGGTGTGATTGGTGCCGATGACTTTGTCGCCATAGGCGACGTTGGTTTCCGGGCCCAGGAACAAGGCGCCGTAGTTGCGCATATTGTCGAGAAAATAGCGTGGATCTTTGGTAATGATCTCCACATGTTCAAAGGCCATGTCGTTGGTGACCTGCAACATTTCTTCGTCGCTGTCGCAGAGAATGATCTGCCCATAATCCTGCCAGGATTTACCGGCGATTTCCGCGGTGGCCAGAGTCTGCAATTGGCGTTCGATTTCCGTCGGCAATGCTTCCGCCAGTTCTGCGCAGGTTGTTACCAATACCGAGGGAGAGTTGTATCCGTGTTCCGCCTGTCCCAACAGATCCGTCGCTGCCATTTCCACATCACAGGTTTCATCGGCGACCACCACGGTTTCGGTAGGGCCGGCAAACAGATCGATTCCGACACGGCCGAACAGTTGGCGCTTGGCTTCTGCGACAAACGCATTACCAGGACCCACAATCATATTCACCGGAGCGATACTTTCGGTGCCGATGGCAACCGCGCCGATGGCCTGCACACCGCCAAAGCAGTAGATCTCATCCGCGCCGGCCAGATGCATGGCTGCCACCACTGCGGCGTTGGGTTCACCATCAAACGGCGGCGAACAGGCGATCACCCTGGGTACGCCGGCGACCTTGGCGGTGACCACGCCCATATGGGCCGAAGCCACCAGGGGGTACTTGCCGCCGGGCACATAACAAGCAACAGAGTCCACGGGAATATTTTTGTGGCCGAGGAACACACCGGGCAGGGTTTCCACTTCTATGTTTTGCAGGGCGTTTTTCTGGGCTTCGGCAAAACGTCTGACTTGTGCCTGGGCGAAGCGGATGTCTTCCAGTTCGCGTTCACTGAGCCGCGCCACGCAGGCGTCGATCTGTTCTTTCGTCAGGCGGAAAGACTCGGGGTTCCAGCCATCAAATTGCTGCGACAGGTCCCGCACCGCGGCGTCGCCTTCGGTTTCAATTCGACTGAGTATGCCCTCGACAGTTTCTCGCACCTGCGCGTTGTTCTGTCGGCTGGTTTCCACGGAAATTCCGGGTTTAACAATAGTTGCCACTGATTTTCTCCCTCACTGAAAAATAAAACACAATTGAATTGGATCAGGTCTGTTCGCCTGCCGGCCTGAGGCCTTGTTGTTCTGTCTCTGTGGTTGAATCCTTAAACAGCAATGCGAAAACGCAGAGCACCAGCAGCGCCATCACGGCCGGTGCCAGCCAGATCTGCTCCCAGAGTCGCTGTTCTGTGGTGAAGCTGCTGACGATCCAGCCGGACGCATAGGCGCCGATAAACATACCGACACCGTAGGTGCAAAACGTCAGCAAGGCCTGGGCAGAACCGCGTAATTGCCGAGGTGCCACCCGGTCGGTGTAGATTTGCCCGCTGACAAAAAAGAAGTCGTAGCAGATTCCGTGCAAGAGGATACCGAGGTAGATGGACCAATTGACGCCCTCACCGGAAAAACCATAGGCAAACAAGCCGTAACGAATCACCCAGGCGCCCATGCCGATCATCAACATGGCCTTGATGCCCAGGCGTCGGAACATCAGCGGCATCAGCAGCATAAACAGCACCTCGGACACCTGGCCCAGGGTCATTTTGCCGGCGGCGTTTTCGATACCCAGATCGTTGAGATACAGATTGGTGAAGTTGTAGTAGAACGCCAGGGGGATACAGATCAACAGCGAGCACACAAACACCAGCAGCAGCGAACGATCATTGAGCAGCGCCAGCGCGTCGAGCCCCAGCAGTTGACGCCAATTGGCGGCAGGGGTGTCAGCAGAGGTACGCACCTGATCGGGCAAGGTAAAGCAGTAAATCCCCAGGATCAGGGAGCTGACCGCGGCCAGGACAAAGGGTGTCGCGGTTTCTTCTATGGCGAGAAACCCCACCAGGATACCGGCGGCGATCCAGCCGAGGGTGCCAAACACCCGAATCTTGGGGAATTCCCGCTCCCCGTCGGCCAGCCCCTGGAAGCAGACGGTATTGGCCAGTGCCAGCGTCGGCATATAGAGCAGCGCATAGGCCATCAGCAGCATATAGAGGGTGTCGAAGCTGCGGGTTTGCGCCAGGTACCAGAGCAGCACCGCGCCGAGCAGATGCAGGATAGCCAGCAGTCGGGCCGGGGGCAGCCAGCGATCCCCCAGCGCACCCACCAATAGAGGCGACACCATGGCGGCAATGGCGGTGGTGCCATAGGCCATCCCTATCTCTGTGCCGCCGACACCCAGGCCACGGCCTAGAAAAGAGCCAAGTGTGACAAACCAAGCCCCCCAAATAAAAAACTGAAGAAACATCATGCCGGAAAGTCGGATATGGAGGGGGCTCATAGGGCTCTCCTGATTGGCTAGGTCTGATTCATTGCTGATTCAAAATGATGTAATAATGATAGTTAATGCATCAAAAAGAATCAAATAATCTTTATGCGCTTCTATTGGGGGTGGCCAAGGGGTGGTTAAATGGTTGGTTTCTCTCTAAATTTATCCGGAAAACAACTTTTACATCAAAAAAGATCAAAAAATGATTCCAAATAAATCATTTTGTGGCATTATGAGGGTATGGCAACGTCGCCAGCGGATATCACAGGGGCAGAACACATGATCGGTGGCTTGGATCACATCAATATCGAAACCGAAAACCTGCAGCAAAGCATCACCTTCTATAGAGATGTGCTGGGTTTGGTGGAGGGGTGGAGGCCCCCATTTGATTCCGTAGGTGCCTGGTTGTACGCCCACGACAAGCCGGTGGTGCATCTGGTGGAGCGCCAGGGTGACCAGCGGGAGGCCACAGGCCGCATCCATCACTTTGCGCTTTCCGCCAGCGGTATTGCCGACTATGAACGGCGTTTTAACGAGGGCGACATCAAGTTCAAAAAGGTGGATGTTCCCGGTACTGCCATACAACAGCTGTTCGCTGTTGGTCCGGATCAGGTGTGCGTGGAACTTCAGTTTAATGATGGTCAGTGATTGAGGATTGGCGTTTCGCCTATCCCAAAATGATGCATATTGACTCAAAATAAATCATGGCGTAGGCTTTTACCCATAGAGCCATCTTAGCAATGGTTCGCGGGGCTGCCGCCAAACAGCCGCGTTGCGCAGGAGGTGCTGACATAACCAAAGCGAACACAAAGTAGATGCTGAAAATAACGAAATTCACAAAGTGATTTACTCGAATATTTGTGTCTCTGTTGGAGGAGTCAAAGATGTCTAACAATAATCAAAATGCAGTGCCTGCCAGCGCCCTGATCCGCAAACTGTCATTGGGTGCGGCCGCGATATTTGCACTGTCCCCGCTGTCTGCCGCCATTGCAGCTGACAGCCAAGCTGAGCTCATGAAAGAACTGGACGATGTCTCAACCGCGCTGGAAGAGGTGATCGTTACTGGTACCACCGGGCGTGGTATTACCGTACTGGAGTCGTCCGTGGCCGTAACCCAGGTCAGTGCCGAGGATCTGGCTCGTCAGGCCCCCTTCGGTCTGGCGGATTCCGTAAAATCCGTGCCCGGTCTCTACGCCCAGGACTCCGGTGGCCAGACGTCCAACAGTGTTGGTGTACGCGGCTTGCCCGCCAGCCAGCACTTTGAATTTATTAGCGTCCAGGAAGATGGCCTTCCGGTTTCCTACGACCGCTACACTGTTGATGCCGTGCAACGCTACGATATTGGCATCGAGCGTTTTGAGGCCACCCGGGGCGGGACTTCCGGCGTATTGGCTCCGAACGGCGCTGGTGCCATCATTAATTACATCACCAAAAAGGGCACCGATGATCCCGAAGGTACCCTCAAGCTGACCGCCACTGACTATGAAAACGTCCGCGCTGACTTCTTCTGGGGCGGCCCTCTGGCCGAAGACTGGAAGCTGGCCGTGAGTGGTTACTGGCAGGCCGGTGGCACGCCTCGCGATACCGGCTTTACCGCCGAGCGCGGTGGTCAGATTCGCTTGAACCTAACCCGCGAACTGGAGAACGGTGAGCTTAACCTGTCGTACAAACATATCTCGGAGAGCAACTCCTTTGTGCTGCCGCTGCCGCTGTATCGTGATCAAAGTGGTGACCTGAAAGAAATTCCCGGATTTGATCTCAACCACGGTAATACCACCAGCTTCGAGAACAGCCGTACCCGTATCCTGTTTGCCGATGGTTCCAGCGTGGAAGCCAACGCCCAGGATGGTGCCGACACCGAAGCCGATGTGTTGACCGTCAGTCTCGATCTGGAGCTGGATGAAAACTGGTCGTTCCGTCACGCCAGCCGCGTGACCGACCTGAACCGCAGTTTCAACGGTATCTGGACCGGTTCCGCCGGTGCCAACAGCCTGATGGACGCTGAGAACTACTTGGCAGATGGTATGGATTTTGGTGCCGGATACGGCAGTGTGGGTGACTTTTATGCCGCCAATGCCGGCACCCAGCGCTGTTTCCAGTATGTGTCTTCCAAGCAGCTTGTCTGTGAGGGCGATGCGGCCATGGACACTATCGGCGGTAATGGTCTGGTGCAGATTCTCAACGCGCTGAACGAGCCCATCGAGCGCAAGCAGATCATGAGCGATACCCGCTTTACCTTTACCACCGACAACAACAGCCTGTCGTTCGGATTGTTGTACGCGGATATCCGTCACAAGCGAGCGTTGCAAACCAGCTTTTTCCTGAGCGAAGTGAGTGACAGTGACGCCGATGTACTGGATATCGTTGCGGTGGATGGCAATGGCAACGTGCAGGCTTATTTGAGCGATGGCGGTGTGGTCAAGCATGGTCACTGGCGCGGCAACGATGACATGCAGCTGACGTCCTACTCGTTTTACGTCAACGACGAATATCAGGTCAATGATGATCTGCGTTTGGATGCCGGTCTGCGCTATGAAAACGCCGAGTACAAGGGGATTGGTTTGACCGGCCTGGGTAATCGCTATGCGGTAGCCGGCGCCTTTGATGCCAATGGCAATGATGTGGACAACATTCTTGCCAACAACTACGCCACCCGCCAGTTCGGTAGTGGTGTTACTGACACGCATTCGTCGGACTACTCCGAACTGGCCTGGACCCTGGGTTTTAACTATGTGATCAACGAAGGCTTGGCAGTATACGGTCGTTACGCCGAGGGCTTCCAAACCCCTCGTGCCGATCGCCTGGGTGACATTCGCAATAACGGCCTGGATACGCCGGTCAGTGAACTGAGTTTTGTGGAGCTGGGTATCCGCTACCAGGGGGATGTAATCAACACCTCGGCAACCTTGTTCCAGACCAACTTTGACAACCTGCTGACCGGCGGACTGGGCTTTGACGCCTCCGGTTCCCAGCGCTTGTTCACCGCGGAGCTGGAAGTGACCGGTGTTGAATTTGACCTGGGCTGGAGCCCCACCGATTGGATTACTCTTGAAGCGCAAGGTGTCTTCCAGAGCGCTGAGCTGGGTGCCATCTCCAACCCGTCGATCCAGAGCTGGAAGGGCAACACCCCGGCACGTACACCGGACACCCAGGTTCGCGTGTCACCCACGTTCCACGTCACCGACGAACTGGATGTGTTTATGACCTACCACTACCTGGGCAAACGCTACGGGGCCAACGACAATATCGTCGAGTTTGACGCCTGTGGCTCCCTGGACGTGGGGGGTTCCTTCCTGATCAGCGATGCTCTGACACTGCAGATCAAAGGTAAGAACATCACCAACGAGGTCTGCTATAACGAGGGTAACCCTCGCGCCACCAGCACCGAAAACGCCCTGGCCTATGGTTTTGCGCGACCCATCGCCGGTGCCACCTGGATGGCCTCCATCAGTTACGATTTCTGATTCGGTCAGTTATCGCCCTTTGGCTGCCGTCCGATCGGCGGCAGCCACTTTTTCCGAATTGTTTTCAATTTTCACACTGACAAGGTGGCCGTGACTATGTCTTTAAATACGGTTGGGTCTATAAATACGGTAAAAACGCGGCTGAAGAGGGGCGACAAAACCGCCGGCGCGTTTTTGCAACTGACCAGTAATATTTCCGCCGAAATCATGGCTCGGGCCGGCTTCGACTGGTTGATGATTGATATGGAACACGCCCCCGGTGACTACGCCAATTTGCTGCTGCAGCAACAGGCCATGCAGGGCACCGGTGTGATTCCGTTTGTACGTGCCGCCGCCAACGATGCGGTGGCGATCAAAAAAATACTCGATACCGGCACACAAGGTGTGTTGATTCCCCACGTGAATAATCGCGCCGAAGCCGAGCACGCCGTGGCCGCCTGTAAGTATCCGCCGCTGGGGATTCGCGGCGCCGCAGGCAGCCCCCGCGCTGCTGGTTACGGGCAAAATGTGCAGCAGTATCTGGCACAGGCCAACGACGATATCGCCGTAGTGGTGGCGGTGGAAACCCCCGAAGCGGTGGACAATATTGATGCCATCGTCGAGGTTCCGGATCTAGACGGCATTTTTATTGGTCCCATGGATCTGGCCACCAGTATGGGTTTCCCCGGTGAGCCGGGCCGACCGGAAGTCAAGCAGGCCATTGAATGTATTGAAGCGGCAGTGCTGGCGTCAGACAAATTTCTTGGCACAGTCACCAGCCATTGGGAACAGGCCGAGCGGCTCTATCAGCGGGGTTACCAATGGTTGGTGTTGATGCAGGATACCACCGCCCTGGCCGCCATGGGGGCCGAGGTGATGGCCAGATTTCATCAGCTGTACGGAGCACGGTAAAAGCTTATGAGCGGAATTCAAAATCTGCTGTTGGCCGTGTTGTTGTGCACCTGCGCCCTGACCGGCTTTTTGCAACTCAGCAACGCCGTAGACCAGGATCGGGTCATTATTCGCATCGGTCACGACAGTAAAGAAAGTTCGCCGGTGCATCAGGCGATGTTGTTGTTTGAGCAAGAGGTGGAAGCCAACTCTGACGGCAAGGTGCAAGTCCAGATTTATCCCGCCAGACAGTTGGGCGACGTGCGCGAAACCACCGAAATGGTACAGCAGGGTAACCTGCAGATGACCTTCGGAGCTTCGGTATTGCTCACCTCCATCGTGCCGGAATTCAATGTTCTGGATCTCTTTTATTTATTCCGGGATCTGGAGCATGCACACCGGGCATTGGACCATGAAGATGTGGGTCAGGTGCTGTTGCAGGCCATGGAAGACAAGGGTTTTCACGGTCTGGGGTTTATGGAAGTGGGCTTTCGCAGTCTGACCAGCAACGAGCGGCCGGTTCAGCAATTTGAAGACCTGCAGGGCTTGAAAATTCGAGCCAACAGCAATCCGGCCCAGATACAGGCGTGGGAAGCGGTGAATACCCTGCCGACGCCACTGTCCTGGGGAGAGATCTTTACTTCACTGCAGCAAGGATTGATCAACTCTCAGGAATGCTCCACCTATTCCATTTTCGCAGAGCGTTTTTACGAGGCGCAACGATATTTGTCGCTGTCCGAACACACCTATACCAACTACACCTGGTTTGCCAACAAGGTGTTCTGGGACGGGCTCAGCGCCGCGCATCAGCAGCTGGTGAGTGAGGCCGCCCGCAAGACTATCGATTACCAGCGGCAACTGGCCGGCGACCAGAACCGTTCGATTGTGGAGGAACTGCAACGTCAGGGCATGAGTGTCAACGTAGTGGCCGCCCCGGTTCGCGCACAGATGAAAGAAGCCATGAACGGCGCCGTCTTCGCCATGCTGCGCGAGCGCACCGGTGCTGAACTGTTCGATGACATTGTGGCAAACATCAACGCTCTCTAGGGAGCAGGAGGTAACCATGAAACGATTATTCTGGTCCCTGGAAGCAAGGTTTGAACCGACTCTGATCGTGGTACTGATTTCCGCCATGACGACACTGATTTGCCTGCAGATTCTGTTGCGGTTGTTCGATGCGTCTATGCCCCAGGCCGAGGAAATTGCCCGATACCTGTTTGTGTGGGCCATGTATCTGTGCATCAGTTACGCCATTCGCGACGAACGTCATATCCGCATTCTGTTTTTGGTGGACCACCTGCCCGAAAATCTGCGCATGCTGGCTTTTAACTGTGCCGATCTGATTTTCCTGGGGTATTTCGTCACCATTGTTTATGTCGGTCGCGGAGTGATTGAGCGCAGTCTGGAACTGGGGCAGATTGCACCGGCCACCGAAGTGCCGGTGGCCGTTCTCTACAGTTCGGTGGTGGTCTGTTCCGTGCTGGGTGTGGTGCGCCTGATCGTGCGGTTGCGTGAACGCATCCGCACGATCGACAATAACCGCTGTATTGAAGGGGTGGAAGCATGACCGCCGGTATTCTGTTTGGCAGTTTTTTTGTTCTGTTGTTATTGAGCGTGCCAGTCGGCATCGCACTGGGGGTGGCGGGCATGCTGGCCATTACTCAGCTGCCGTTCCTGAACCTGGAGTTTCTGGTACAGGGACTGGTGTCGGGTCTGGATTCTTTTCCCTTGCTGGCGGTGGTGCTGTTTACACTGGCGGGAAATCTGATGAGTCAGGGCGGGGTGTCGCGACGGTTGCTGCACCTGGCGGAAGTGTTTCTGGGGCGTTATACCGGTGGTCTGGGGATTGTCACCATTGTCGCCTGCATGTTTTTTGCCGCCGTTTCCGGCACCGGTTCCGCCACTGTGGCGGCGATTGGTCTGACCATGATTCCGAGTATGGCCCGCCGTGGCTACGACCGCAATTTCGCCGCGGCGGTTGTGGCCACCTCCGGTGGTATCGGCATTATTATCCCGCCCAGTGTGGTGATGATTGTGTACGCCATCACTGCCGAAGTTTCGGTCACGGATATGTTTCTTGCCGGTGTGGTGCCGGGGATTGTGGTGGGGTTGGTGCTGATCGGCTATTGCTATCTGCAATCCCGTCGTCGCGGCTACGCTGGTGATGAACGTCGATATACCGCCGCCGAGCGCTGGCAGGCTATCCGCGATGCCGGTTGGGCACTGGTGGTGCCGGTGATTATTCTCGGTGGCATCTACTCCGGGATTTTCACCCCCACCGAATCGGCTGCCATTGGCGTGGCCTATGCGCTGTTTTTCGGTCTGCACGTGTACCGGGAACTGACGCCCGGCAAAGTCTTCGACATCATTCTGGAGTCGTCACTGCTGGCCGGTACGGTGCTGGTGATTGTGGGCTCCTCCGTTGCGTTTGGACGGATACTGACCCTGGAGCAGATACCCACGCAAATTGCCCAGTTTATTCTGGGGCTGACGGAAAATGCCGTGTTGATCCTGCTGGCGATCAATGTGTTGTTGTTGATCGTGGGCACCTTTATGGAAACCCTGGCGGCGGTGGTTATTCTGACGCCGATTCTGCTACCCATCGCCACTGCCCTGGGTCTGAGTCCGGTGCACTTCGGTATTGTCATGATCGTTAACCTGGCGATTGGCTTTGTCACGCCACCACTGGGTGCCAATCTGTTTATGGCCGCGCAGGTGGGTGGCGTCAGAGTAGAGCAACTGTCGCGCGCGGTGGTCGGTTGGATCGGCGCCATGCTGGTGGCGTTATTGCTGATCACCTTTATACCGGCGATCTCGATGTCGTTAGTGAATCTGTAGTTGCTGATTGTCGGATTACGGCTTCGCCTAATCCAACCTACGGGTCTTCGGAAGCCGATCTTCACGTAACCGGTATTCGGAATCCCCAAGAGCCGATTTTTACGTAGGTCGGATTAGGCGAAGCCGTAATCCGACGCTAGGCTCGACTAACACGCGAATAGCAACAATTGAACAACGGACAAGGACTATATTGATAACAACAGGGGGACAAAATCCCCGGGATATAATGCATGAAGAGTAACTACGATGTGATTGTTGTGGGTTCGGGCGCCGGCGGTGCCATGAGCGCCTATATGCTCACCCACGCCGGCTACCGGGTGTTGATGCTGGAGGCGGGGCGCGACTACGATCCCGCCAGTGAAACCCCCATGTTCCAGATGGAACGCGACGCCCCCCTGCGTGGCGCCGCAACGCCGGATCGCCCCAAGGGCTACTATATGGCCACTCACAACGGCGGTTGGGAGATCGAGGGCCAGCCCTATACTCACGCCGACGGCGAGCAATTCAACTGGTTTCGTACCCGCATGCTGGGAGGCCGCACCAATCATTGGGCGCGCTGGTCTCCCCGCTACGGGCCCTACGACTTCAAACCCAAAAGCCGAGATGGCCTGGGGGTGGACTGGCCCTTTGCCTACGAAGACATCGCTGACTGGTACGATAAAACCGAGCGACTGATCGGCGTTTACGGTCGCAACGACGGCTTGGAAAATCACCCGGATTCCGCCCCTGATGCCATCCAGCCGGCACCCGCGCCACGGGCTTATGAGTTGTTTATGAAAGCGGCCTGTGACGAGCTGGGCATTCCCTGCGTACCGGTTAATCGCGCTGTATTGACCCGCCCACTGGATGATCGCGCCGCTTGTTTTTACGCCACCCATTGTATGCGCGGTTGTTCCATCGGTGCTGCCTTTCAGACCACCACGTCACTGCTGCCCATGGCGAAAAAAACCGGCAAGCTGAACATCAAAACCGGCGCCATGGTGCGCGAGGTGTTAACCGACAGTAGCGGCAGGCCCAACGGCGTCGAGTTTATTGATCAAGCCACCAATACACATCACCAGGTGCACGCGCGTGTGGTGGTGCTGGCAGCCAGTGCCTGCGAAACCGCGCGCCTGATGCTCAATTCCACCTCTGAAAATCACCCTGATGGTCTGGCAAACACCAGTGGGCAGGTGGGACGCAACCTGCTCGACAATCCTCAGTCCAAACCGGTGGTGGCCTATTTCCCGGCGCTGGACGGTCGCCCCAACTACGACGAATTTGGTGCGGCGTCGGCTCACTTACACATTCCCTGGTGGTTGTATCAGGAGCAGGCTCGCGGCGAACTGGATTTTCAACGCGGGTACCAGTTGATCTTTTTTGGAGGTCGTCAACCTCCCGGTATGGGGTTGGGGGGTGTAGCGGATTTGGCCGACGGTTACGGTCGCGACCTGAAGCAACAAGTGCGCTCGCAGTTTGGCAGTACCATGACGTTTATCGCCCAAGGCGAGATGATTCCCTCGGACGATTGCTACTGCGAAATCGATCCCAACGTCAAAGATCGGTGGGGCATTCCGGTACTCAAGTATCACTGGAAGTGGTCGGACCAGGAACAACGCCAGGCCCGTCATATGCGTCAGACCATTCTCACTCTGGTAGAGCGTTTACAGGGGCAAATCGTAACCCTGCCCGAAGAAGACGATTTTCTGTCGCCGGGCGGTACCTGCATTCACGAAGTGGGCACGGCGCGCATGGGTGATGACCCGACGCTGTCGGTTACTAACCAGTACGGTCAGTGTTGGGATGCGGACAATCTGTTTTTGATGGACGGTTCGGTGTTCGCCTCCGAGGCCCACAAGAATCCGACACTGACCATCCTGATGCTGGCCATGAGAAACTCTGAGTATCTCGCGCAGCAGTTGAGCAAGGGGGAGCTATGAGCGACAGGTATCAGCCCAAGGTAAATCGCCGCACCACGTTAAAATGGATGGCCTCGGTGATGGGTGCATCTCTGATGACCTATGGATGTACACCGGCCGTGACACCGACATCACGCCGCGCCGATCTGGGCGTGGCCAAGGCGATCAGCGGCGGAGGTTATGGTCAGGACGCCAGCATGATTCACCCGCTGGTGCCCTGGTCAAAAACGATGAGCAAGGCACAGATGCAAATTACTGCCAGGGTATGCGACCTGATTCTGCCCCGGGACGAGCACTCGCCGGCGGCCAGCGACGTGGGAGTGCCCGACTTTATTGACGAGTGGGTCAGTGCGCCTTATCCGCAGCAGCAACAGGACCGGGAAATTGTACTGGAGGGATTGTTGTGGCTGGAGCAGCAGGCGCTGGATCAATTTCAGCGCTCTTTTGTTGATCTGGATAGGGGAGAGGCCGCGTCTATTCTCGACACCATCGCCTACGCCGATAAAGTCGCGCACAGGTTGCAGCCCCAGACCAGATTCTTTGCCCGCCTGCGTTGGTTGGCGCTCGGGGCTTTCTATACCACCGAGGAGGGCATTCGGGATCTGAACTTTGTTGGCAACCAGCCGATCGCCGGCGATTATCCCGGCGCGAGTCCCGAAGCGCTTGATCATATTAACCAGGTGCTGACCGGTATGGGTCTGCCACAGCAACAGGTGTAAAGATTTATGTTGTTAACAAGCAAACGTCTGAAAATCCTTTTATTGGTCATTATGAGCGGGCTGTTAAGTGCCTGTCTCTCATCCGCTCAAAACCCTGTCAGCAGCAAATGGCAGCCATTGTTTGACGGTCGCACCCTCAATGGCTGGCAGGCCATGGAAGGCAAGTCGCTGAAAAATGTGTGGGCGGCGCAAGACGGTACGCTGGCGCTGGTGACTGACCAGCGCAGCGCGGGCGACATCATGACCGAGCAGAAATACACCGACTTTGAGCTCTACCTGGAATGGAAGCTCGACAAAGGTGGCAACAGTGGGATCCTCTATCGGGTAGCCGACGATCGCGATTTGGCCTGGAAAACCGGCATGGAGTATCAATTGCTGGATGATGCCAACTATCCCCGTGCCGCGGACAAGCCCCACTGGCTGGCAGGTTCGGTATTCGATCTCTATGCACCCAATACAGCGGTGGTAAAAGCCGCGGGGGAGTACAACAGCACTCGCATTGTCGTTCTCGGTAATCGTGTGGAACACTGGCTTAACGGTCACCGCATTGTCGCCTATAACCTGGACTCTGCTGACTGGCGTCAACGTCTGGAACGCAGTAAATTCAACAAACTGCCCGGCTTTGGCCGCCAGCCCGAGGGGCATATCGTATTGCAAAATCATGGCGATCCCGTGTGGTATCGCAATATCCGAATTCGCGAACTTTAAGGGTAGGCGTTAATGAATACATCCAGACTGAAAGTGGTTGGGCTCTGCTTCGATCATATGCACATTGGCGATCAGTTGGCGTTGGCCATGAAGTCGCCGGCCTACCAAGTGGTGGGGGTGTACGACACCCGGGTCGAGCGCATGAACGAGGTGTGTGACGATATCGGTGTTGACCCCGCCCTGCGATACGATGACTGGAGCACGCTGCTGGAAGACACACAGCCGGACCTGGCCATCGTCTGTTCTCCCACCGCTGAGCACGCCCTCTGGAGTGAACGTCTGGCGGAGCGGGGTGTACATATTCTGCTGGAGAAACCCTTTGCGGTTTCCACCACCGATGCTGAGCGAGCCATCGAAGCGGCACGTGCTGGCGGGGTACAGTTGGCCATTAATTGGCCTCTGGCCTGGTACGCTTCCCATCGCACCAGCAAACGGCTGATTGATGACGGCGCCATCGGCGAGGTGATCGAGGTGCATTACTACGATGGCAATCGCGGTCCTCAATACCACCTTCACGCCAAAAAAGAAGTGGAAGAGCCAGTGAATATCCAGGACAGCTGGTGGTTCAAGGCCGACGCCGGCGGCGGTTCGTTGCTTGACTACCTGGGTTACGGCGCCACCCTGGCGACCTGGTTTCGTGATGGTGAACTGCCCACTGAAGTGCAGGCGGTATCTCATGTGCCCGACGGCTTTGAGGTGGATCTGCAAAGCGTGGTCGTGGCCCGCTATCACAGCGGCCTCTCTACGCTGCAAACCCGCTGGGGAACCTTCACCGATCCCTGGGTGACCCAGCCGCAGCCGTTTTGTGGATTTGTGATTGTGGGCACCGAGGGCACCATCTGCAGCCGTGACTATGCGCAGAGCGTCAGCCTGCAGACCCGTGAACAGCCAGAAGTACGGGATGTTCCTGTAGATGATTTCAGCCACTGTGAAGATGTCTTTGCCCTGCTGGAACAGGTACTGGCAGAGGGCGGTGATCTGCAGGGACCCTGCGGATCGAATATTTCCCTGGGAGGGCAGCGCATTGTTGATGCCGCCGCCCACAGCGCCAGAGAGCGGCGACCGATTGCTGTTGCAAATAATGAGGGAGATCCATCATGAGCAACCCCTATGGTGAGCAGTCCAAGAGTGAAGGCAAGCTTCTGGATTTACGGGTTGAACCTTTGCCTATGCCGCGTTCACAAGATCACCGTATTGCGTTGGTGGGCTGTGGTGCGATCGGAAAAACCCAACTGCAGGCCTATCGCGACGCTGGTTGGAATGTGGTGGTGTTGTGCAGTGCCACGCTGGCCTCTGCCGAGGCGGCGCGGGATGAATTTTTTCCCCAGGCTGCTGTTACCACTGACTATGACAGTGTGTTGAAGGATCCAAAAGTGACCGTCGTGGACCTCGCCCTGCACCTGAATATTCGACCGGATTATGTGCGGCGGGCACTGTTGGCGGGCAAACATGTGCTCAGCCAAAAACCCTTTGTGGAAAACCTGGAGCAGGGTGTCGAGTTGGCGCGTCTGGCCGAGCAGCAGGGTGTTACTCTGGCGGTTAACCAGAATGGGCGTTGGGCCGGTCACTTTCGGGCGCTGCGTAAACTGGTGTCGCAGGATCAGATTGGTGAGCTCTGCGCGGCCGACTTTACCGTCTACTGGGGGCATGACGAAATCTTCTGCGATCATGTCCTGGGGCAGGACCCCGACCTGATTCTCTATGATTTCGCCATCCACTGGTTTGATCTGATCGCCTTCCTGTTTGCCGATCGCAAGGTTCGCAGCGTATACGCCATCACCGGCTCGCGGGACGGTCAGCTGGTTAAGGCGCCGACGCTGGTGTCGGTGCTGATTGACTTCGGCTCGGTGCAGGCCACCATTAACCTGCGTGCCAGCAGCCGCTACACCGATACCAGTGGCTTTGAGGTTGTCGGCTCCCGGGGGCGCATCCATTTTGCGGGAACCTCACTGGGTGGCGAGCGGGTAGAGGTGGTTAATGATCAGGGCACCGGTTCGGTCGCGGTGGATTCCGACTGGTTTCCCGGCGCGTTGAAGGGCAGTATGGCCGACCTGCTGTGTGCCATCGAAGATCAGCGCGCGCCGCTGGCAAGCGCCGAATCCAGTCTAAAGGGCCTGGCACTGTGCTTTGCCGCCCTGGAATCCGCGGCCACCGGCCGACCAGTTGATCCCGCTGAGGTGAGTACCCGTTTTGTGCCTCATAATGGAGCGGGTGACTGAGGCAAAGCCTCAATGCTAGAATTCCGGCAAGGACATCATCAGCCGGGCGAAAATATGAAGATCACTTTAGACGATGTAGCCAAGGAAGCGGGCGTCAGCCGTGCCACCGTAGACCGGGTGCTGAACAAGCGGGGCAACGTCAAGGAAGCCACGGTTGATCGAGTCTTTCGCGCGCTTTACAGCACCCGCTACCTGATCGAGCCGGAAGACACCGAAAAGCCCCCCAGCAGCTACATCTTCGATTTTGTCTTCCCGGTCGCCAAAACCAAGTACTTTGAAACCTTTGCCGAAGAGATCAAGAACTTCGGCAAGATTTTCGCCAGCATGAAGGCCGAAGTACGCGTGCACACAGTGGTGGGTTTTGATCCGCAGGTACTGGCCGACAAACTGCTGGAGGTGGGCGAAAACACCGACGGCATTGCGTTTGTGGCCCTGGATCACCCGATTGTCCGGGATGCCGTCCGCAACCTCAGTGACCAGGGCATCGGCGTCATCAGTCTGGTATCGGATATCTCCTCTCAGGAGCGCCTGGCCTATGTCGGTATCGATAATCGCTCCGCCGGGCGCACCGCCGGATTGTTGATGGGGCGTTTTCTTACCGCTTCTGAGCGCAAAAAGGTCGCCGTGTTTGTGGGCAGCCACAGCTACCGCGGCCACGAGGAACGGGAAGCCGGCTTTAAGAGCATGATTCGCGAGCGCTTTCCCCGTTTTCGGGTGCTGGAAATGCCCGAAGTGCTGGATGATGACGCCAAGAGCCTGGAGCATGCACGGGAACTGTTGGCGGAAGAAAAGGATCTGGCCTGCATCTACAACGTTGGCGGCGGCACCTTGGGTATCGCCCAGGCGCTGGAGGAGAGTGGTCATCAGGACGATATCGTCTTTGTCGCCCATGAGCTCAATGACGCCACCCGCCGCCTGCTGGTCAACGGCACTCTGGATGCCGTGATCAACCAGGACATCAAGCAGGAAGTGTACAGCGCCGTGGATATTCTGCTGAACTACAAACTTGGCGATGAGCTGATGCTGGGGGTGCAACAGCCCAAGGTTGAGATATACCTGTCTGAGAACATCTATTAGCAATCATAGTGGAAAGGGGGCGGGCTCTGAGCGGGGCGCGCCTTTTTTTTGCCTCAAAATGACTCAAAATGATGTATTAATGATGTTTAATATTGATAAATACATCATTTTGCTGCATCATGGCTCTATGAATGATGTTAAGTTGAGATGCAGTTGTGGTTCAGCTCTACGGTAAAGACCTTTCTCTAAAGCAGCTGCGGGCTCGTACCGGCAGTCTCGCCCAGTTTGCCGGTGTTCGGCCCTTTACCCTTGAGGCAGGCGCTGAACAAGGAGTGCGCTGCCTGGAGTTTCGCACCGGCACCGGTTTCAGTTTTACGGTGCTGTTGGACCGAGGCATGGATATCGGTGACGCCAACCATCGCGGCGCTTCCCTGGGCTGGCATTCGCCAACCGGTTTTCGGCATCCGAGTTTTAACGAGCCGGAATCCGAAAATGGCTTCGGTGTGATGCGCTCTTTCTCCGGCTTGCTGATGACCTGCGGCCTGGATCATATTCTGGGGGCCGGTGATGAAGATGCCCGGCATTTCAACTACCCCCACCGCGACCGCATAAACATGCCGCTACATGGGCGTGCTGGTTTTATACCGGCCACGCTTGGTGGTTTTGGCCTGGAGGAACGCAAGGGGCCGGATGGCGAAGACGAGCTGATTCTCTGGTGCCAAGGCGAGGTTCGGCAGGCCGCAGTGTTTGGCGAAAATCTGCGTTTGGTGAGACGTATTGAAGCCCGGGTGGGTGAGAGTTCGTTTACCCTCCACGATCGGGTCGACAACCTCGGCTTTTCCCCCACGCCTCATATGTTTATGTACCACATCAACCTCGGGTACCCGGTGCTGGACGAAGGCAGTCGCTATCTGGCGCCGGTGACGGATTGCCTTTGGACCGCTCACGAACCAACAGCGCAACGGGTGGGCTATCGCACACAGGCGGCGCCTCAACACCCGTTCGAAGAACAGGTTTATGAGCATCAAGTAGCCGCTGACGCCCAGGGGCGTGTACCGGTGGCGCTGGTTAACGATGGTTTCGATAGCGGGCGCGGCGGTGATCCGGGTCTGGGTTTTGCGGTGGAGTATCAGCACGACATGTTCCCCAGCCTCTACCAGTGGCAATGCCTGCAGTCGGGGTTATACGCCTTTGGTATAGAGCCCAGCACCAATCACGTGCTGGGTCGCCAGTTTGCCAGAGAGCGGCAACAACTGCAGTGGTTGGAACATGGTGACAGGCGGGACTACGAAACCCGTTTTTCGGTGCTGGATGGCAGCAACGAGATAAAGGTATTCGAGCAGCAGGTGGAGAATATTGCCAAGCCACTGGCCAGTGAATTTGTCACGCCAAGCGGCCGCTGGCGCTGATCTGTCCCCGCCCATTGGCGACTTATTGTTGACTGAGAGAGGTAACCATGAAAGTCACTATTGACGAAGTCGCGCGCAAGGCCGGTGTCAGTCGCGCCACCGTAGATCGGGTCATTAACCAGCGCGGGCGTGTGCGCGGCGAAACCGTCGAACGAGTACTCGGCGCCATGCGCAGTACCCGAAACCTGAATGAGGTATCCAGCCAACAGGGCCAGGGAAACAGCTACCGTTTTGACTTTGTGTTACCAATCGCCCGCACCCGTTATTTCGAATACTTTTCAAAGGAAATTCAAACATCCGAAAACATCTTTGCCCTGATGCAAGCGGATGTGCACGTGCATACGGTACCGGGCTTCGACCCTCAGGCGCTGGCGGACAAGCTGATCGAGGTAGGGGAGGAGAGCGATGGCATCGCTTTTGTTGCGCTCGATCACCCTCTGGTGCGGGCGGCGGTAAAAACACTGCGCGCACGCGACCTGGGCGTCATCAGCCTGATCTCGGACGTCTCCTACTCCGAGCGACTGGCCTATGTGGGCATCGACAATCGAGCGGCCGGCCGCACCGCCGGCCTGCTGACTGGCCGTTTTCTTGGTCGCCCCGAGCACGGCGAAGTTGCGGTGTTTTTGGGCAGCCATCGTTACCGTGGCCACGAAGAACGGGAGGCGGGTTTCAAAAGCATGATTCGCGAACGCTTCGGGCAACTGACGATTGTGGAACGCCCCGAAGTGCTCGATGACGACGAGCGCAGCTACCTTATTGCTTCAGAATTGCTGAGTGCTCACCCGCATCTGTTGGGCATTTACAACATCGGTGGTGGCACCTCCGGTATCTCCCGCGCGTTGCAGGAAAAGGAGGGCGGAAAAAAAGTGGTGTTTATTGCGCACGAACTCAACGCCTCCACCCGCAAACTGATGCTGGAGGGCTGGGTGGACGCCATTATCAATCAGGATATTCGCCAGGAAATCTACGCCGTCGTGGAAATGTTGCTGAACCACAACGAGGGTCGGCCCGTGAATCAGGGCATCCAGATGCCCAAGGTGGAAATCTTTATGTCTGAAAATACGTATTAGTTCTTGGGAGAGAAAACCATGCAAACCACGAATTTTGGATCCACGGGAAGACAGGTTTCCCGACTCTGTTTTGGCGCTATGGGGCTTAACTTCGCCTTTGGCAGTTTTGATGAAAATACCTTGATCGACGGCATGAACCAATGTGCTGACCGTGGCATCAATATGATCGACACCGCTCGTATTTATGGTGACTCCGAACGTATTGTGGGGCGCTTTTTGAAACAGTGGCAGGGGGAGCGCCCCTTCATCGCCACCAAGGTCAGTCCTGATGAATCCGGTCCCAACAGCGGCTGGGGCATTCCCAATCCCATGGAGATCGCCTATCCAAAGGGCAGTGTCACTCAGAGTGTCGAAGCCTCATTGCAAGCGCTGGATATCGATTGCATCGACCTGATGCAACTGCATCAGTATTGGGCTCAGTATGAAAACGAATACTGGCTGGAAGAGCTGCTAACCCTGAAAAAACAGGGGAAAATCCGTCATATCGGTGTTTCCATTCCGGACCATCGCCATGATCAGGCCATCGCTATTGTGCGTTCCGGTCTGGTAGACAGCGTGCAAACCATTATCAATATCTTCGATCCGCTGGCGTTTGACAGTTTGATTCCCATTTGCCGGCAGCAGGGTGTCGCGGTGATCGCCCGTTGTGTATTGGATGAAGGCGGATTGACTGGATTGCTGACCCCGGATACCCAATTTGAATCAAGTGATTTTCGTGATGGCTATTTTTCCTCCGGACCCCTGCCTGAATATTTGCGTCGCGTCGAGGCCTTGCGTGCTTATATCCCTGAGTACGCCGAATCCTTGACCGAACTGGCGATTCGCTATGTCCTGAGTCACCCGGGGGTCACCACTGCCACCATCAGTATGCACGTGACCGAACAGGCGATGGAGAACATCGCCATTGCCGACAAGGGTGCCTTGCCGCAGCAGGTGTTTGATGACATTCGCCGTCACCATCGTTGGTTGCTTAACCTCTACGAGCGCAAGTACTTCCCTCGCTGAGGCAGCCAACGCTATGAGCCGATTCAATGTGGAACAAAAGGGCTGGGCCGGTGAACTTGATCACCAGGTCAAAGAGGTACTGGCCCAGGTGGCATCCAGCGCGCAGCAAAGCGATCAACCACCACCCGAAAAAACGCCCGCTTCAGTGCGCAGCGCCCCCGATGCTTTGCAACCGTTTTATCCCCCGGCCGAGCCGCTGGAGGAGGTCACGGATGTTCATATCAAAGGGCCGGACGCTGACCTTCTGCGCTTACGCATCTATCAACCCGATAGTGAAGCCACTTTGCCGGTGCTGTTGTTCCTGCACGGCGGTTGCTGGGTGTTTTGCAGCATCGACAGCCACGACAGTCTTTGTCGCTATATTGCCCGCCACGGCCACTGTGTGGTGGTGTCGGTGGATTATCGCCTGGCACCGGAACACCCGTTTCCGGCCGCGCTCGAAGACGCCTATGCAGCGACTAGTTGGGTGAGGGAAAACATTGGCCGCTACGGTGGCGACGGTTCACGGCTGGCGGTGGGCGGCGACAGCGCCGGGGGTAACCTGGCTGCGGCGCTGACATTACTTTGTCGTCAGCGCCATGGCCACGAACCAGGCCCGCTTATCGCAGCCCAGTGGTTGATGTACCCCATTACCAATCCCGGCGAACTTTCCACCGACAGCCATCGCCGCTTCGCCCGCGATTACTTTTTTGAAACGGAGTTTTACGTCTGGGCACGGGAACATTATCTGGGCGAGGTCGAGGACAGAACACAGCCACTGGTCGCACCGCTGTTGTGTGCCGATTTGTCCGGGTTACCCCCCGCACTGATCCAGACCGCGGAGTTCGACATTCTGCGTGACGAGGGTGAACACTTTGGTCTTGCCTTGCACAACCAAAACATCGACACCCGGGTAGTGAGGTACAACGGCATGGTACACGCCTTTGTGGCTATGGCCGGGCAGGTGGACATGGGGCGGGTCGCGCTGCGCGACGGTATTGAATTTTTGCATAAACACTGGCGCAAGCGTCAAACATCTTAGGGGAGAAAACCTATGGAACGTCCAATGGTGGACTACAGCCTGACTGGAGAGTCCAGTAAGCAGGCACTGGAAAACGGGCTCGCGGATGCGGTTTGGTATGCGACACCCATCGCCAAGGATGAAATGCGTAAACTGCTGGAACGCAAGGACGGCCCCGCGATACGAGACACGCTGATCTGGTTTGCTTTGCTGCTGGGCTCGGGCTGGGCAGGTTATGTATTGTGGGGCACTGTCTGGGCCGTGTTGCCATTTATGTTGTATGGCGTTATCTATGCGTCCTCGTCGGATTCGCGCTGGCATGAAACCAGTCACGGTACGGCGTTTAAGACCGACTGGATGAACAACGTCCTCTATGAAATCGCCTCTTTTATGATCTTCCGGGAGTCCACCACCTGGCGCTGGAGCCATACCCGCCATCACACGGATACCAGTATTGTCGGGCGGGACTCGGAAATTGCTGTCCCTCGTCCGGCTAACTTGCGCAGTGTGGTGCTGGCATTTTTTAAGGTAGAAGCCATGTGGGCGGAAATCCAGCGCATGATTGTGCACGCGCTGGGCAAAAAATCCGAGCGCGCAGCGGCCTTTGTGCCGGACAGTGAATGGCCAAAGATATTTTTTAAAGCGCGAATCTATCTGGCCATATACGGGGCTGTTGTGGTGACGGCGGTGGCGGCAGAAAGCTGGTTGCCACTGATGTATATCGGTTTGCCGTCGCTGTATGGCTCCTGGCTGGGCATTATTTACGGTATGAGTCAGCACGCCGGATTGGCGGAAGACGTCACGGATCACCGTCTAAACAGCCGCACCATTTACATGAACCCAATCAATCGCTACCTCTACTGGAACATGAATTACCATATTGAACACCATATGTTCCCGCTGGTGCCTTACCACGCGTTGCCGCGCCTGCATGAGTTGATGAAGCACGATTGCCCAAAACCCTACAAGGGTTTGGCCGAAGCCTGGAAGGAAATCATTCCGGCGGTGATTCGTCAGTCTGACGACCCCACCTATTTTGTAGAGCGGGAGCTGCCGGGCAAACAGCCCGAACCGCCGCGACACAGCTATGTGTTCAAGTCTTCCGGCCAAGCCGATGCCGAGGGCTGGATCAAAGTCTGTGATGCTGACGTGCTGCAACGTGAGGATGTGATTCGTTTCGATCACGGCGAATTGACGTTCGCGGTTTATTGCACCGAAGACGGAAACTACTACGCCACAGACGGCATCTGTACCCACGGTAATACCCATCTGGTTGATGGACTGGTCAAGGGCAACCTGATCGAATGTTCCAAGCATAACGGTCGCTTCGATGTACGCGACGGCTCGGTTCAGCGCGCACCGGTGTGTGTCAATCTGCACAGCTATGCGGTTGAGCGGCGCGATGGAGTGCTCTATATGGACATCTCTACTGCGGGTCAAGAGGACGATTCGACCGAACACGCCTTCCGTGTGGTGAGCAATGATAATGTGGCGACTTTTATCAAAGAACTGGTATTGGAGCCCGAACGGATTTCTCCTGGATTTGAATTCCAGCCCGGCGACTATATTCAATTGGACATTCCTGAATACCGGGACAAAACCCTGGGTGATATTGAGGTTGGGGAGGAATATAGTGATGCCTGGAAAGAAGGCCATCTGTTCGGTTTAGAAGCCTCCAATGCTGCGGCCAGTCGTCGTAACTATTCCCTGGCCAGCAACCCGGATAGTGACCGTCAATTGCGTTTCAACGTTCGCATCGCATTGCCGCCGCAGGGACAATTGTGCAAAGCGGGGGCGGGTTCCTCCTATGTGTTTGGTCTTAAACCTGGTGACAGGGTAACGGCTAGGGGGCCCTTTGGTGACTTCCGCATCAAGGACAGCGACCGGGAGATGATCTACGTAGGCGGTGGTGCCGGTATGGCCCCGATGAGATCACACATTTCTAACCTGCTAGAGTCCCAGGGCAGCAATCGCAAGATCAGCTTCTGGTATGGTGCACGTTCACGCAAGGAGATGTTCTATCTGGACTATTTCTTGGAGCTGGAAAAGAAATACCCCAACTTCAGCTTTCACTACGCGTTCTCTGAGCCCCTGGACGGGGAGGAGCCTGCGCCGTTTGAAGGGTTCATTCACAACATGGTACGCGAGCAGATACTGGACACACACCCGGACCCGAAAGCGGTGGAGTACTACCTGTGCGGACCGCCCGCGATGATGCAGGCAACCCGTGGTATGTTGGAGGAATTGGCAGTGCCGGAAGGGCAGATTGCTTATGATGAGTTCTGACCGCTAACTATCAGGAAGTAACCGATCAAAGCGTAAAAGAGGCTACCGAGTTACTCATTCGGTAGCCTCTTCCATTTATAAGAACGGAACAACTGTGTCAGATATGATCTCGGCGGCCTGATAAATAAACTTTATTTACGCTGATAGATAAATCAGTTGTGGTGCGCGCGCCAAAGTTCGTCCAAGCTATAGAGACTCCATACAACGGCCTATGGAGACAGCTACAGGGACTCAGGGAGAGGTGGCACATGAAGATCCGTACCAAGTTAACGCTGGGCGCTTTACTTTTGGCGCTTGTACCCGTTGCGGTCGGTTGTTTCGTCGTCGGGCTCGGCGCTATCGAATCAGGCAGAAACACACTGGAGCAGCAGGCGCAACGTCAGTTGGTCTCCATCCGGGATACCACCGCCGCCAATATCACCAGCTATTTTGACACCATCCGCAATCAGGTTCTAACGCTTTCCAATAATCGCATGATCATGGATGCGGCCCGGGAGTTTTCCCAGGCCTACAGAGAGCTGCCACTGAGTGATACTGAGACAAAACGGGAACAACTGGAGAACTACTATATCCAGAATTTTGCTCGACAGTACCGCGAGCAAAATGGCGGAAACCGTCCTCCAGTGCAGTCTATGCTTGATCAGTTGGAACCTCGCGCACTGGAACTCCAATATCAGTATATCCAGGCCAATCCCCATCCACTGGGTGAAAAACATTTGCTCGCTGCCGCCGAAGACGGCAGTGACTACAGTCGGGCCCATCAGCGTTTTCATCCTCACATTCGCGATTTTCTCGAACGCTTCGGTTATTACGACATCTTCATTGTCGAGCCCCACAGTGGCAACATCGTATACAGTGTGTTTAAAGAGGTCGACTATGCGACCTCCCTGATCAGCGGGTCGTTTGCCAACAGCACCCTCGGTGAGGCTTTTCGCAGAGCCAATCGAGCGGACAGGGATTCAGTGGTGCTGACGGACTTTTCTCCCTACACGCCGTCCTACGAGTCGCCGGCGTCATTTATCGCCTCACCTGTTTACGATGGTGATGAAAAGGTGGCAGTGCTGATCTTCCAGATGCCCATCGACCGGATCAATGCGGTCATGACGCACCAGGGTAACTGGATGAAAACTGGCCTGGGCGCCTCCGGCGAGACCTACCTGGTGGGGCAGGATATGACGATGCGCAGCCAGAGTCGGTTCCTGCAGGAGGACCCGGATGGCTATCTTCGTACTATGGAAGAGGTGGGTCTTTCCACGGCGCAGGTGAACGAGTTGGCTGCCAAGGGTACCAGCATTGGTTTGCAAAGGGTGGATACCGAAGGAACCCGGGCGGCCTTGTCTGGCGATGAGGGATTTGCCCGGTTCAGGGACTATCGTGGTGTCGAAGTGATGTCCGCCTATAAGCTCCTGCGTATTGAGGGTTTGAACTGGGCCATTATGAGCGAGATCGATGCCGAAGAGGCTCTGTTGCCTGTGGTGGATTTGCGTAACGACATTATCAGCAAAGGGCTATTTTCCGGACTGATAACCTTGTTCGCTGCCGGAGTCGCCGGTTGGCTGTTTTCCCGCCAGATCGTTAAACCCATTAATCAGACCGTCGCCATGGTCAAAGATATTGCCGAAGGCGAGGGGGATCTGACCCAGCGGCTTGACGCCAGCGGTAAGGATGAACTGTCTGAGATGGCGCACTGGTTTAACGTATTTGTCGGCAAATTGTTGAATATGGTCTCTGAACTGAACGATTCGGTGGCGCATCTGGCGTCCTCCTCCGAGCAATTCTCAGCCGTCTCCAGAGAAACCAAACAGGACATTGAAAATCAGCATCAGCAAACCCAGCAGGTGGCTACTGCACTGACCCAGATGTCGGTGTCGGTGGATGAGGTGGCCCGGGGGGCCAGCAATGCCGCTGAGGCGGCACGCAAGGCTCACGCCAATACCGGCGAAGGTCAGGTTGTGATCGAGGACTGCCGCAACGCCATTGAAGTCATTGCGACGGAAATTGAAAGTGCCTCCACGGTGATTGAGGAACTGCACGCCGAAAGCGAGAAAATTGGCAGTGTACTGGAAGTGATCGAAAGTATTGCCGAGCAGACTAATCTGCTGGCACTCAATGCCGCTATTGAAGCCGCTCGGGCAGGGGATTCCGGTCGCGGCTTTGCCGTGGTTGCAGACGAAGTACGTGGCCTGGCGCAACGAACCCAGGATTCGACCCACCAGATCCATGCCATCATTGAGCAATTGCAGACCAGTGCCAAGAGTGCCGTCTCGGTTATCTCCAACAGTCGGGTAGGTTCACGCTCCAGCGTGGACAAGGCCATGATGGCTAAAGCGGCGTTTGATCAAATAGTTTCCTCCATCAATGCGATAAACGACATGAGCGCGCAGATCGCCAGCGCAGCCGAACAGCAAAGTGCAACCACCAGCGAAATCAGCAACAATGTGGTGGCGATTTCCAGTGTTTCGGCCAAGACCAACGACAATGCGGAAATGATTGCCGGTGGCAGTACTGAATTGTCGGTTCTGGCAAATCAATTGCGGCAGATGCTTGGGGGTTATAAGACGTCGTAAAGAGCCTGCTTTTATTTTCCAGACTATCAAAGCCAACTCTGTCGATATCTATCTGCGTTTAGGCAAAATCCCCATTTTTTTGGCGATAATGCCCAGCATAACCTCATCGGCGCCGCCGCCAATTGACATAATTCGCTGGTCACGATAGGCACGAGATACAGGGTTGTCCCACATAAAACCCATACCGCCCCAGTACTGCAGGCAGGAATCGGCCACCTCCCGCACCAGTCGGCCGCACTTGAGCTTGGCCATGGAGGCCTTCAGAGTGACATCAATGCCGTTGACATAACCTTCTACTGCGTCGTAGGTCAGCGCTCGCAGTGCCTCTACCTCGGTCTGCAATTCAGCCAGACGGAAGTGGATCACCTGCTGCTCCAACAGAGGTTTGCCATAGACATGTCTTTCCCTGGTGTACTCGATGGTGGAACCAATGCAGTGCTCCATGACTTTCAGCACGTTGGCGGCGGCATAAATACGCTCTTCCTGGAATTGGATCATCTGGTAGGTAAAGCCCATCCCTTCTTCACCAATGCGGTTACGTTGCGGTACGCGCACGTTATCGAAGAATATCTGCGCCGTATCCGAAGAGCGCATGCCCAGCTTATCCAGTCGTTCGGAAAAAGAGATGCCAGGGGAGTTGGTGGGAACGATAATCAGAGACTTGTTGCTATGAACGCTACCGTCACTGGTGTTCGCCAGCAGGCAAAGAAAATCAGCCTGGGTTGAATTGGTAATCCACATCTTGGAGCCATTGATGATGTAGTCGTCACCGTCTTTCTTCGCGTTGGTTTTGATCGCCGCTACATCGGAACCGGCATGAGGTTCGCTGACGGCAATGGATGTCACCACGTCGCCAGCGATAGCGGGAGCAAGAAAGTCTCGTTTGAGCTCATCACTGCCATAACGGGCCAGGGCAGGTGTAGACATATCGGTTTGTACCCCAATGCCCATGGAGACACCACCGCTGTGGATGCGGCCCAGCTCTTCCAAAAAGACCGTCTGGTAGCTGTAGTCGAGCCCCATGCCGCCGTACTCTGCGGGTTTGTGAATTCCCAAAAGTCCCAGATCCCCCAATTTCTTGAACAACATATGGGCAGGGAAAATGCCTTCTTTTTCCCACTCATCGCAATAGGGGTTGATCTCCTTATCTACAAAACTCGCGACGGTCTGGCGAATCGCATTGTGTTCTTCGGTAAATTGCATTGAGGGTGTCTCCTTCGGATAAACTACGCAGAATTGCGGTTACATGAGAGACAGGATAGGAATCCACTCAATGCTGCACATTAAACTAGTTTAATGACGTTGATTTTCCCTCCATCCATTGATGCTTGAATTTTGACAGAGCCACAGGTGTAATGCCCAAATAGGAGGCGATATGGTATTGGGGAATGCGGTCAAGATACCCAGGGAAATTGCGGACAAAACGCTGAAAGCGCTGTTGAGCGGACATGGTGAGAAGCTCGGTTTCACGCCTTTCGTGATGAACCAGCATCTTTTCGCAGCAGTATAAATGGAGCCTCTGCCAGGCCGGGCAATGGAAAATATGGGCCCGGACCTTTGCCAGGCTGGCTTCCACGATAACGGAGGGCTCGAGTGTTTCGATACCAAACCCGCTGGGCTCATCGAGAATAAAGGAGCTTAGGCAGAATATGGTGTTGTTTTTCCCGTAAAAACCCTTGTTGTACTCCTTGCCCTCCGGGGTTATGTAGTAAAAGCGAACCATGCCATCGACGAGAAAGTAGAGTTTGCTGGATTTCTTGCCAATGGCTTGCAGGCAATGTTTCTCGTCTACCACCTTCACCGAGAGATAGGGCCGAAGTCTGTCCCAATCCTCCTGCGGAAAGGATACAAGCTCATGGTAGCGCTGCTGCATTGCTTGCAGAGCGGTTTCTTCAATGCTGTGTGTCACTGTCAGATTACGGAGGCCCCTTACGATACGCTCTATGCAAAAAGATTGTGTCCAGTTTAATGGGCTGACCAAGAATTCGTGTTTGAAATTGCGCCATAGACTTAAGAATATACGCCAGCTGGCGTAAAATTGCAGTTGTACGGTGTGAATTAGTCAATACTGGTTTGTCTTAAGGCGTAACTGGATTGGGCCGTGTCTCGTCGTTGTTATGTTTACAGGATCACCTCCAATTTCTGTTTTCTCAGTTCTCGAGGCGTTACTCCAAATTTCTTTTTAAATGCGGTAGTAAAGTTGTTGGGGCTGCTGAATCCCGTCTCTTCAGCAATAAATGCGATGCCATGATTGGTTTGACTCAAAAGCCTGTACGACTCATTGAGTCTTACGTCTCTTTGGTATTCATTAATCGTTATGCCAAAGTGTTGTTTGAATTCTTCGATTAATTTCGTCCTGCCAATACCTACTTCTCTTGCAAGGCTTTCGAGTGTGTATCGAGAAGTCAGGTTTTCAGTAAGCAGCCGTCGTGCGTGTTGCAGTCGGTCAGCATAGATGTCCACTGGTTTCCTTCCGGCATCCAGTGCTCTGATAAAATCAAGTAAGATATTATTTGCCGAAGTTACCAGCTCTCGATATCGTAAATGCGATTGTACAGGAGCATCCAGAGCCTCATGAGCAGCAGCGATCGCAGAATGGGGAAGCTCTACAGGCTGAAGCAGGAAGGAGCTTCTTGCGCTGTTGTAAAATCTCATCAGCTCTTTCGGCAAATCGGTTTTGCTAATCCCCAGGGCGGATTCGATTCTATCCTTATGAAAATAAATAATTACTCCCTGGCTCTTACTAAACTTAATAGGACTTATATTGGTGGTGGTTCCGTCGGGGGCATAAAACATGGATATAAGAGGGGTATTGATCTTAGTTTCAATGATACCCGCAGGCGTCTCTCCCATGGCGCTGAATGTTATGCAAAATCCCATAAGATTACTGCAATCCAAACTGAGCGCAAAGCGGGCCTCTTGATCCATATTTAATACAGTGAGATAAAGGCCATTGGATATTGTACAGGTTTCGTAATAATTGAATCTGTCTGATGGTGTCGGTGTGATTCGAAGAAGGTTATTTCCACAGCTTAATTGGACGTGATCACGAATGTTCCCTTTGTCGATCCCTATCGACTCGGATTCAGGAGTAAGGGCACTGACATCAACTAAATCGCCTCCAAAGAGGCTGGTCGATTGTTCGCGAATAATAGGGCGCATTACAGCACTCTTATTTCATTTGGTTATAAATATCTGCTGTGGATTGCTCTTCGTTATAAACGAAGGTCCAAACCGCTCGACTAGATTATAAATTGGTTATCGCGTTATTCAAGCGCTGCAAACTCGTATGTAGATTCCCAGAGTTGGTTCCGATCATGCCTATCTAAACACTCTTTCGGCGATCGATCGCTTGCTAGAAGTACCGATATGGGATGTCCAATGCATGTTTCCCAACAGTTTTTTGAACTTGCTAAGGCTATTAATTGAGAAATGCATCTTTGATCGGTGGTTCCCAAATTCTGCAAATCAACCGGTATTGCTGTCATCTCCTGTCCAGGTTTAGGGAGCTACTCGTCAAATCTTCCCCGACCTAAAATAGAGATTATCTGGCCAAATCTAAATGTTTGAGTTCTCACTGTGAAGTATATTTCTCGTGTACCTGATTGGTTATTTGCAGTCTTTAAACCAGCAGATAATAACTGAAAGCAATATACGAGGAGAGAGTAAGTAATGACTGAATTCAATGCACTGGTCTCTAAAATGAGCCTACTGGCAGTTACTATCGGACTGCTAAACAGCGGCGTATGTGCTGACAGTGGAGACTTCACGATAGAGGAGATTATAGTTACTGCCGAAAAACGGGGTGAAGGTCGAAACTTGATGGAAGTTGGGCAAGGTATCAGTGCGATGACTGGCGACAGTATTGAAGCAATCGGAGCCGCTTCAATTGCTGACGTGCTTGAATCGACACCTGGTCTTAATCTTGCGCAAACTGCTGACGCCAATTCGGCGAGCATTCAGATAAGGGGTATCTCGTCGGACTTTGGTGACGCGACTGTAGGGTATTATCTTGACGATCTCCCCTTCACTCGAGTCAATACTTCATTCGTGCCAATTATCTGGGCATTCGATCTCAAGCAAATTGAGGTTCTTAGAGGGCCTCAGGGCACGCTTTACGGCGCTGGGTCGTCCAGCGGTGCGGTTATCGTTCATACCACTAACGCGAATACATCAGAATTTGAAGCCAAGGTTGATACTTCAGTATCGACCACCGAAGGATCGGAAAATAATTATGAGATTTCCGGTGCTGTAAATGTACCCGTTGTAGAGGACGTGTTGGGTATCCGCATCGCTGCAGGCTATCAGGATGACTCCGGCTATATTTCTGATCCAGCGCGCGGAAACAGTAACTTTAATGATGCAGAGCGTAAAAACCTTAGAGCAAAGGTTACCTACACACCCGCAGAGAACATGGAGGTGAGAGCTTCTATCTGGGATTCAGAAACTGAAAATGCCCCGATCTATACAAATGAAGACTACGCTTACGAATCTCCTAACTTGGCATTCCCGATAATGCCATCTTTACGAAATCCAATCGACAACAATGAATACACTCTCTATAACCTGACATTCGAGTATGCATTTACCAGTGCCACATTGTATTCTGCTTCCAGCTACATTGATTTCTCATCAGAAAGTGTGACAACAACTACGGCACCTCTAAATGATCTCTTGAATGAGACATCCAATCGTTCATTCAATCAAGAGCTTCGCCTGGCTTCTACCCATGAAGGTAACTGGCAATGGACTCTGGGTGCTTTTTATCAAGAGTCCAAAGAAAGGCTGAATTTCACTTTTCTCCCCCAATTTCCTCCAACTGATCCTGTCATTCGTGCTGTGAGTGAAAGGTATAAAGCGGAACAGTGGGCACTGTTTGGAGAGCTACACTATAGATTCTGGGATGACAAACTGGAGGCGACAATTGGTCTTCGCTATGTTGAAGACGAGCGTGAAGCCAACGAAGTTACACCTCTCAATGTACTAGCTGGATCTTTGGTCGGACTTCCGACATACAGAGAGGCAAGCTCTGATGATGTAACCCCCCGCTTTAATCTGACCGCTCAGTGGACAGATAACTCGATGACTTATCTCAACATTGCAAAGGGATTCAGGCCGGGGGCACACAACGCTTTCTTGTCTCAGCTTACAGCATTTGGTACTACAAACGTTGAAGCTGCCGCGAAACCGGACGAATTATGGACTTATGAAGTTGGCGGTAAATTTCAATCTGAGGATAATCGTTTCAGTTTAGAGCTCGCACTTTACTACAATGACTGGTCGGATACGCAGGCATTTGAAACCATCTTTGCGCCGGTCCCTGGTGTCCCGGGTCTCCAGGCGCCGCTTCTGGTAGGACGTAATGTTGGAGAGGCAGTATCTTATGGCATGGACTTGAATATTGTTTATGTTCCCTTAGAAGGGTTGCGTATTCAAATGGGGGGTAATGTGAATGAATCCGAATATAAAAATTCATTCGGATCGCCTGGCGCTACCATCGAGTCGGGCTCTCAGATTACACAAGTCCCGGAGTATTCTGTTTATGCCTCAATCGATTACAATCGGTCGCTTTCTGGTTGGGATGGATTGGAAGGTGTTCTGCATCTGGGAATTCAACAGACCGATGAAAAGCCAATATATTCTGTAGGTCAGGTTTACAACAGCGATACATCCACAAGTGTAAACTTACGTCTGGGCATTCAAGCGGAACAATGGGGTCTGTTCCTTTTTTCAAATAATCTGCTAAATGAAGATGGTCTGACAAGTGCCGTCGGATCAACTCTTGATCCGAGTGTTCTTGGGCCCCGAGTAAAACCCAGAACTTTCGGTGTAAATCTGAAGTACAGATACTAAATTCGCCACACGCCATTTAGATCCCGATACCAGGAAAATCTCTCTTTATAGCGATTAGGTACTGGAACTGAACTGTTCGTTGAATTAATTACAGTGTTTATCACTTCACCAATCTGTACGGCTGATAAACAGAAAACGTTTGGAGATTAATTGTGACTACAATGAAAAATATGCCATTGCCCTATTGTGATCCGGAAGAAGTAGGAATTTCAGCGGCAAAGCTTGGTAGCATTTCAAATTTAATCAGTAAGGCTATTGATGACAAGATGATACCTGGGGCGGTCACGGTTATCGCGCGCAAGGGGAAAATAGTTCATGCAGAAGCACAGGGCTATAAGGATATGGAAGCCAAGTCACCTCTTGCGTTAGACAGTCTCTTTAGAATGTACTCTCAAACAAAACCTCTTGTGGCTGCGCTGACAATGCGATTGTACGAGAAGGGACTGATCTTATTGGATATGCCAATAACACAATTCTTGCCCGAATTCTCCAACCTCATTGTTAATTCCATTGAGTATAGCGAACCATCCGACCATGTTCGTGGATGTTATGCGCAGATGCTGGAAACCCCCGCGTGTCGAGACATCACGATTCGAGATTTGTTGACAATGTCAAGTGGATTCTCCACGCATTTTCCCATGGTGGCCGCATCTCATCAGGCGACACTAGAGAAAGTTTGGCGTGGTACGGGGTTCCATCCTTCTGACCTATTGTCTGATTCCATAAACAATCCTGACCGCAGTTATGAAGAAATGGTATTAGCGGTTTCACAGCTTCCCTTGGCATCTCATCCAGGAAGAAGATGGCACTATTCTGCTGATTTTGATGTTCTAACTCTGCTTCTTGAGCGGGCAACGGGTTCACCAATTGACGAACTGATTTCAAAGGAATTGCTTGAGCCCCTGGGCATGTTGGACAGTGATTTCTACTGCCATCCGGAAAAGCTGGATCGATTAACCACTGAGTATGGATGGGATACGGATGGAAATATGGTAGTCAGGGATCGCCCCGAAACCTCAGAGAAATCGATTAACCCTGATCGAAAGCTGATGTCCGGGAACGGGCTATTCGGAGGCATAATTTCTACGCCGGGTGACTATCTAAGATATGCTCAGATGATGTTGGATAATGGAATATGGAAAGGCAATCAACTACTAGGGAGAAAGACGGTAGAGCTCATGACAACGGACCATATTCCTGATAGTGAGGTCGATCTATTCAAGGTACCTGGCTATGGGTTTGGATTCGGCGTTGGGGTACGTCGTACTTTGGCAGGCGTTCATATGCCGGGATCTGTGGGGGAATTTGGCTGGGGCGGTGCAGGAGGCACGAGCTATTTCGTGGATCCCAGTGAAGAACTTGTCGGACTATTCTTTACCCACGTATTCTGTTACCAGTTCCATCCGTTGGCTGATCTGTACGATCAATTTCAGGCAAGAGCATACCAATCACTGCTGTAGTTTGACGAACTTCTACCGATCACTTCAGAAACAATTTTAGAGGACGTTACTTTTGAATAGAAAAGTACTGGTCGCCGGTGTCGGCATGATTCCTTTTGCCAAACCAGGGCAGAGCGAAGTTTACAATGTCATGGGCGAAAAAGCCGCCCGTATGGCGCTGGAAGATTCCGGGGTTGACTACAAAGATGTACAACAAGCCTATGCCGGCTACGTTTATGGTGATTCTACCTGTGGGCAGGCAGCACTCTATGGCGTAGGTCTGAGCGGGATACCCATCGTCAACGTCAACAATAATTGCACAACGGGTTCGACGGCACTGTACCTGGCCCGCCAGGCGGTGGAAAGTGGCGCAATTGAATGTGCAATTGCGGTGGGTTTTGAAGAAATGCGACCGGGCGCACTGGCCACTTATTTCACGGACCGCCCCATTGCATTGACACGATTCGTGGACGCGATGGATGACATCGTTGGCTATGACGAGACGCTGCCGCGGGCGCCTCAGTTCTTTGGCGGGGCGGGCAAAGAGTACGCCGAACAGTACGGTATGAAAGCAGAGACGTTCGCTAAAGTGCAGGTCAAGGCTCGTCAGCATGCGGCGAATAACCCGCTGGCGTTATTCAGAGCGCCCTTGTCGGTTGAAGAGATCATGGAGTCGGCGCCTATTTTCGGTCCGTTAACCAAGTTTCAATGTTGTCCACCAACCTGCGGTGCGGCTGCGGCGATCATCTGTAGTGAAGAGTTTGCTCGCAAACACAATGTACGGTCTCCAGTTGCCATTCAAGCTCAGGTGATGACGACCGATACTGAGTCAACCTTCAAAGACAAAAGCATGATGAAGCTGATAGGTTATGACATGGCACAGAGTGCGGCCGATCAGGTGTATGAAAAAGCCGGAATTGGTCCAGAGGATGTGGATGTCGTCGAGCTTCATGATTGCTTTACCGCAAACGAAGTGTTGACCTATGAAGCGTTACGGCTTACGCCGGCAGGCACGGCTGAGAAGTTTATTCTCGATGGCGACAACACCTACGGTGGCAAAGTCGTGACCAATCCATCGGGCGGTTTGCTGTCCAAGGGCCACCCGTTAGGGGCGACGGGACTGGCTCAATGTTATGAACTGACGAATCAACTGCGCGGCACGGCGGATCAGCGTCAGGTCGCGGGGGCAAAACACGCGTTGGCTCATAACCTGGGTCTTGGTGGCGCTTGCGTGGTTACGTTATATGGACAAGTGAATTAGATGGGAGCGAGAGATGTTTAATCGTGCGTGTCTGGGACTTGTTTCAGAAGACAGGATCGTTGATGTTGAACTTGGTCAGATCAAGCTGTTCTCAAAAGCGATAGGCGAAACAAATCCCATCTATTTTGATGAATCTGCGGCAAAAAAGGCCGGACTTCGCGGGGTTAAAGCGCCCCTGACATTCGGGTTCTGCCTCAAGAGTCTTGCGCCGGCGAAGTACCCCAGTAATGAAGACCTGGGTATCGATTTTAGTAGACTTTTACACGCAGAAGAAAAGTTCGATTATTTCCTGCCGATTTATTCCGGTGATCGACTGACGTTCTCCACCGAAGTTGAGGACATGTATGAAAAAAAGGGTGGGGCGTTGGACTTTTTGATCAGAACAACCAAAGTCTTCAATGAGGCGGGGGAACTGGTCCAAACGCAAACCAATACACTGGTGATGAGAAATGGTTGATGATGAAAAGAGAACGCACCTATCTTATGACGCTATAAAAGTGGGTGACTCTTTACCTAAATTGAAGTTTGGTCCCATAAACAGACACACGCTGGCCTTGTATTGCGGAGGGTCAGGTGACCACAATCCTATTCATGTGGATAGTGACTTCGCCAAAAACTCAGGGTTTGAAGACGTCTTTGCACACGGTATGTTGTCGATGGCCGTGTTAGGGCGTTTGCTCACCGGGTGGGTAGAACAGGATCAAATACGGACATATGGCGTCAGATTTACGTCCATCACGCAGGTTCATGATGTGGTAACTGGTTCTGGCGAAGTGACGGAAAAATACGAGGAAGACGGGGAGAAAAGAATTGTGTTGGACGTGATGACAAAAACTCAATATGGCCGACAAACCCTGTCTGGTACAGCCGTAATTTGTTTAACAGCATAATGTAGAGGAAGATGTAATGGGCACTTTAGAAGGTAAAGTTGCAATAGTATCCGGTTCAGGACGAGGTATTGGACGGGCAATTGCACTGAAGTTGGCATCAGAAGGTGCAGCGGTTGTGATTAGCGATATCGACGATGCGCCCGCTCAAGAAGTGGTGAGTGAGATTTCAGCAGCGGGTGGTAAAGCCGCGGCTTGTGTCGGGGACGTCACGGAACCGGATTTCGGACAGCGATTTGTCAACACAGCCATTGAGACCTTTGGCAGCTTGGACATCGTCGTCAATAACGCCGGTTATACCTGGGACTCGGTGATTCAGAAGATGTCCGATGAGCAGTTTCAGGCAATGATCGACATCCATACGGTTGCGCCATTTCGTATTCTTCGGGCGGCCTCCGAGTACTTTCGAGCGCAAGCGAAAAAAGAGGCCGAAGAAGGCACAGAGGTATTCCGTAAGGTAGTCAATATTTCATCGGTTTCAGGAACCCGAGGAAATCCTGGCCAGGTAAACTACTCAGCAGCGAAGAAGGCGGTAATAGGTATTACTGAAACCTTGGCCAAGGAATGGGGACGCTATAAAGTGAACGTCAACTGCGTTGCCTATGGCATGATTGCCACGCGTCTAACTCAGGCGGTCGAAGGCGACAAGCCCGAGGTTAAGGTGGGTGATCGGGATGTCAAAGTGGGCATTCCCGCCAAGCAGGTCGAAGCTGCAAAAGCCATGATTCCGATGGGTCGTCCCGGTACGCCAGAGGAGGCCGCGGGTGCGGTCTATTTGTTCTGCCTGCAAGAAGGAAACTATGTCACTGGCCAAACCATCGTTTGTGGTGGTGGACGGGAGTAAATAGGCAATGACGGGTTCGGAGAAGGTGTCCAATTGGATGACAGAAGAATATTGTCATCTTCAAGACATGGCGCGGCGCTTCTTTGCCGAAGAGCTGACACCAAACATTGATCATTGGTGTGATCAGGGGTTCGTTGATCGATCGTTTTGGTTGAAAGCTGGTGAGTTGGGTCTGTTGGGGGCTTCTGTACCCGTGGAATATGGTGGTTCTGGCGGAGACCATGGTCATGACACGGTAATTTTCCTGGAACAAGGTCGTGCCGCCGACTCCAGTTGGGGCGCCAGCATCCATAGTATCGTTACTCACTACATTGTTAATTTCGGTTCGGTTGAACAAAAGAGAAAGTGGCTCCCCAAAATGGTATCTGGAGAACACGTCGGTGCCATCGCCATGACCGAACCCGGAGCTGGGTCGGACCTGCAAAGCATCCGTACAACAGCCATTAAGGATGGCAGTGACTACATTATCAATGGTTCCAAGACGTTTATTACGAATGGAGTTGTTGCGGATATTATTGTCGTTGTCGTTAAAACTGAACCGGCGTTGGGCTCTAAAGGCGTGTCTCTAATCGTACTCGACAACACAGAATCGACGGGATTCCGACGTGGCAGAAAGTTGGAAAAGATTGGATTAAAGGGACTGGATACTGCGGAGCTCTTCTTCGAGGACGTCCGTATTCCCCAAGAAAACCTCCTGGGCCATCGCGAAGGGCAGGGATTCTACCAGTTGATGAAGGAACTGGCCTATGAGCGTTCCCTTATTGGGGTAAAGGCGTTGGGGTATTGCGATTTTGCGCTTGCTGAGACGCTTCGTTATGTCAAAGAGCGCAACGCCTTTGGACAACGATTGTTCGACTTTCAAAACACGCGATTCAAGCTGGCAGAGTGCAAAACGAAAGTGGAGGCACTGAGAGCATTTGTGGATCGTTGTATCACCGACATGCTGGCCGGGCAACTGTCAGGAGAAACAGCTTCCATGCTGAAGCTATGGGGAAGCGAGATTCAGGGGAAGATAATGGACGAGTGCCTTCAGCTTCACGGGGGTTATGGATTTATGTCTGAGTACCCTATTGCACGTTTATACTGCGACGCCAGGGTGTCAAGAATTTACGCAGGAACTTCCGAGATTCAGAAGGAAATCATAGCCCGTTGCTTGGACAATTCATAGATTTTTTTCAGATTATGAGTGGGAACGTCCCTGCTGAATGTTTTCAAGATGGTTAATACATGAATATTGGCATTACACATTCGTTACATCGATCACTTCAGGTTTCACCCAATCGCGCTGCGACCATATTTGAGGGCCGCCGGACAAGTTGGATGGAGCTGGTAGATAGAGTGGCTCGGATGGCCGCGGCATTGAAGAGCCTAGGTCTCAATGCCGATGACCGTGTCGCCTATTTGGGGCAAAACAGCGATCGAATTGTGGAGTTCTATTTTTCAGCGTTCTGGTCCGGTGGGGTCGCCGTTCCCCTCAATTATCGCTGGTCTGTGCAAGAAAACCTCTATGCACTGAACGATTCTTCGCCTCGCTTTCTGTTCGTCGACGATGGATACATCGATCAAGCTGATACATTGACGAAATCACCAATAGAAAAGGTCATCTATGTTGGCGATGGGGATTGTCCTGCGGGGATGATATCTTCAGAGCAATTGATATCGAGTCACGAACCCATTGTTGACGCCAGAAGATCAGGCGGGGATATTGCCGGTATATTCTACACTGGGGGTACCACGGGCTTTCCCAAAGGTGTGATGATCAGTCACGAAGCGATCTGGATTAACGCCATTAGCAATCTTTCGGAAAAGCGAACTCATCGAGAGTCAGTCATACTGCACTCGGCGCCAATGTTTCATATGGCGGCCTTTACATCGCTCATAAGCGGTACATTGGTGGCGGCAACACACATAGCGCTTAAGAATTTTTCAGCGGGTGACGTTCTACATACCATAGGTCGATACCGCGTAACACAGATGTTCTTTGTGCCCACCATGCTGCAATCGATTTTGGAGCATCCGGAGTTTGATCGCACAGACACCTCTTGCATTCAAATGTTGTCGTATGGTGCGGCCGCCATATCTGAAAAGCTATTGCGTTCTGTCATCGAACGCATACCGACGGCCAACCTTTCTCAATCGTACGGGCAGACAGAGCTGGGCCCCTTTGCAACAACGCTGTCTCCGCAAGATCATCTCCTGGACGGAAGGCATCCTGAGCGATTGCGTTCAGCCGGCCAGACAGTCGCCCATGCAGAGGTTAGGGTGGTGGATGCTAGTCGCATTGAACGCCCCGTGGGCGAGGTCGGTGAAATCATGGTTCGCGGACCTGGCGTCATGACTGGTTATTGGAAGCTGCCGGAAGTCACAGAGAAAACCTTGATTGATGGATGGGTGATGACGGGGGATGCCGGCTACTTCGATCAGTTCGGTTATCTTTATATTGTCGATCGAGTTAAAGATATGATCGTATCTGGAGGCGAGAACATCTACTCCGCCGAAGTCGAAAAAGCACTGAATAAACATCCGAATGTGAAGGAGGCCGCCGTCATCGGTATCCCGGATGATAAGTGGGGGGAGGCGGTTCACGCTATTGTGGTCGTAAAAGACGGTGAAGCAGTATCGAAAGATGACTTGATAAAACATTGTCGTGAATGGATTGCCGACTACAAATGTCCAAAAGATATTTCCTTCAGAGAAGAAAACCTGCCGCTGACCAGTATCGGTAAGGTTTCCAAAGTAGAACTGCGAGAACCCTTTTGGAGGGATGTCGATCGATCCGTAAATTAGCGGGTCCACAAATTTATTCGAAAATTCTGATCAGATAATCAATGACTGATGATGTTTGAGTATGGAAGTAATTGAGAGAGTGATACCGTAGATGTCGACGTTTAAAGATATTATTGCCTCAACGGATCGTAGTGTAGCTTATATTGGCTTAAATCGGTCCGAGAAAAAAAATGCGCTAACCCCCGAAATGTATAAGGCCATTGAGATTGCGCTGGTAGAAGCCGACAGCAACAACGATATTAAGGTCATTGTTCTGTATGGTGTAGACGGTGTGTTCTGTGCGGGAACGGATATCAGCGGGCTTAATCGAGACCCCGGCGAAACATCCCCTCTCTATCCACTGCTGCTGGCGCTTCAGGAGATCAAAAAGCCTATTATAGCAGCGGTTTCGGGACTCGCGGTGGGTATCGGGACGACGATACTGCTGCACTGCGATCTGGTCTATGCCGAAAGGGGAACCCGGTTTCGTATGCCTTTTTCGAACCTGGGGTTGTGTCCCGAAGCCGGATCCAGTTTGTTATTACCGTTGGTGGCCGGGCATCGTCTGGCCGCAGAAGTACTGCTGCTGGGCGAATTCTTCTCCGCCGACCATGCTCGTGAACTGGGTTTGGTCAATGGGGTTGTTGAGGACGGTAGAGCGATGGAACACGCCTCCCAAAAAGCGTTGTTATTGTCAAGCAAGGCGTCTACCGCGCTGATTGAGACCAAGAAGCTGCTTAAAATGGCAGATAAAGTCGCGGTGCGTCGCAGAATTGAGGAGGAGTTTGAGGTGTTCAACCAGCTGCTGCAGACACCGGATTCGATAGCGGTTCGTTCTCGGTTTTTGAACAAAAAATAAAACACAAGGAAGAGTCTGTTGCTTGTGGTTGACTGGCCATAGCATTCAAAGTCTCTCGGAGAGAATAACCCATGTACTCATTGGATTTAGCACAGTCTTATTGCCCCGCACAGCCAGGGCCAGCGCTTTTGCGATCGACGATCGGAGAAGTTCTTGAACAGGCCGCGAAGGACTCGACAGACAAAGCCGCCCTCACGGAAGTGTGCCTTGATGGTTCGATCGGTCGTCGGTGGACCTATGGTGAACTGTATGAAGCTTCATTGCGATTGGCTCGTGCTTTGGCCACCAAATACCCCAAAGAGACGCGTATTGCGGTTTACGCGCATAATATTCCAGAATGGGTCTTTCTTGAGTACGCCGCCGCACTGGCGGGATTAACGTTGGTGACGATAAACCCTTCTTTTCAGCGTTCCGAAGTGAATTATATCGTTCAACAATCGGATTCGGTTGTCTTATATTACGTTCCCGAGTTTCGAGGCAATCCCATTGGTGAGATTGCCCATCAGGTTATGGCGGAAAATTCAGGCCTTAAAGAACTGGTAAACATGTTGGAACCTGAGGTTTTTTGGGGGAGCGCCGAGAAAGAAGTGGCCTTGCCATCCGTGTATCCCGACGATCCGTTTCAGATTCAATACACATCAGGCACCACCGGTTCTCCGAAGGGCGCCAAGTTAAGCCACCATTCTTTACTCAATACCAACCGTCTTATCTTTGACCGGGCAGAAATCGGTGATAGGGATGTTTACTTTAATTTTATGCCCTTGTTTCACACGGGCGGTAGCGGCCAGGGTGTTCTCGGTCCGCTTTCTGCACGAGCCAGTATGATTCTTGGGCCGATATTTGATCCTTCGACCATCAATAACATTATTGAAAAAGAACACGTCAGTTCACTCGCCGCGGTTCCGGCTATGCTGCTGGCGTTGTTGGAAGAAGCACAGAGTACTCGTCGAAACCTGCAATCTCTCAAGAATCTTATCAGCGGCGGGGCGATGGTATCACCCACCTTGATGACTCAAGTGGAGCAGCAATGGGGATGTCGCATTCAAATCGTCTATGGACAAACCGAGTTCTCACCCGTGGCGACCATGGCCTGGAAAGACGATTGTATTCAAGATCAAACGACAACCGTGGGTCAACCGCTACCTCACGTAGAAGTGTCGGTTCGAAACCCCTCAGACAACGCCGTTCTCCCGTTGAATACGGTGGGTGAGGTGTGCATGCGAGGCTACAGCCGAATGCTGGAATACAATAATAACGCCACAGCCAATGCCGAAACGATCGACGAAGACGGTTGGCTCCACAGCGGCGACTTAGGCAGCCTGGACAGTCGAGGTTTCCTGAAGATATCAGGTCGCATTAAGGAGATGATCATCAGAGGCGGGGAGAATTTGTTTCCTGTTGAAATAGAAAACGCCTTGGTAACTCACCCGGCGATTGCTGAGGTGGCGGTCATTGGTGTTCCCGATGAAAAATGGGGTGAATTGGTCTGTTGTTTTTATCGGCTTGATGATGAAAGCAAAGAACTAAATGATGATGCGCTTCGTGATTACTCCCGCGAGATTCTTTCACCGCAAAAGACCCCCAGTTATTGGATTAGTGTCGATGAATGGCCCATGACGGCGTCGGGGAAGATCCAAAAATTCAAACTTAAAGAGGGTATCGATGCCGGCATATATCGATTACCCACCAATGGCTAAGTTCAGCGTGTGAAATATTGGATAAATGCTTTTCTGATCGCAGCGTACAGGTATCGCAGGTAGGAACTTTCTGAATGAATAACTTCGATGATGTACCCAATTGGATGACAGAGGAATATCGTCATCTTCAAGACATGGCTCGTCGTTTCTTTGGAGAGGAGTTGGTCCCCAATATCGAAACCTGGTGCAAAAAAGGGGCCGTCGATCGAAAGTTTTGGCGAAAGGCTGGCGAGCTAGGCTTGCTCGGTGCCTCTGTCCCTGTGCAGTACGGTGGATCAGGAGGCGATCACGGTCACGATATCATTATTTTTCAAGAACAAGGGCGTGTTGCCGATACCAGCTGGGGCGGCCAGGTCCACAATATTGTCACGCACTATATACTGAATTTTGGGTCTGAAAACCAGAAGAAAAAATGGCTGCCAGAGATGGTATCTGGACAGTGCATAGGCGCCATCGCCATGTCTGAACCGGGTGCGGGGTCCGACTTGCAGGGTATGCGCACGACGGCCGTTCGCGATGGCGATGATTACCTAATCCATGGTTCAAAAACCTTTATCACTAATGGTCAACTGGCCGATCTCATTGTCATTGCAGCGAAAACGGATGCGAAGAAAGGTGCAAAAGGTGTATCGCTGATCGTGTTGGATAATACCGAAACAGATGGCTTTAAACGCGGTCGAAACCTGGAAAAGATAGGGATGAAGGGGCAGGACACCTCAGAGCTCTTCTTCGACAATGTGCGAGTGCCCTGTGACAACTTGCTGGGCGAGTCGGAAGGGCAAGGTTTTTATCAGTTGATGAGGGAACTGCCCTATGAGCGCACAGTGATTGGAGCCAAGGCCTTGGGCCACTGTGAGTTCGCGATGGAAAACACTACAAGGTATGTGAAGGAAAGAAACGTCTTTGGAAAACGCCTGATGGATTTTCAAAACACCCGATTTGTACTGGCCGACTGCAAGGCTAATATGGAGGCGCTTCGCGCATTTGTGGATCAGTGCATTACGCAGATGCTCGATGGCACATTGGATGCGGTAATGGCAGCGATGCTCAAGCTGATGGCCACTGAAACACAGGGAGAAATCGTTGATAAGTGCCTTCAATTGCACGGTGGTTATGGGTATATGAGCGAATACCCTATATCGAGATTGTATACAGACGTCAGGGTAACTCGGATCGTGGGAGGGACTTCGGAGATCATGAAAGAGATCATAGGTCGGAGTCTGGATAATTAATTTGTCATCGGAGGTCCATTTTATGGAATATTTTCGTTTACTCATCGGCGGGGAGCTTGTAGAAGGTGATCGTCATTCTGACGTCATAAACCCGTCAACCGAACAGGTTATCGCATCTTGTCCAAGGGCGTCCGAGGAGCAACTTGATCAAGCGGTAGACTCAGCTCTGGCGGCCTTCAAGATGTGGTCAGAGAAAAGTATTGATGAACGTGCTCAGGCTCTAAATGCAATCGCCGACGCACTGCAGAGTAATGTCGAGGGTTTGGCACATCTTCTGACCGAGGAGCAGGGTAAACCCCTTAGTGATGCGACGCGTGAAGTTCAGATAACGGCCGCTTTCTTCCGCTTTTATGCGGCCAAACGATTGACCGTTGAGTTGTTGGAGGACAGTGAAGACAGGCGGGTTGAGCGCCACAGAGTTCCCTTGGGTGTGATTGGGGCCATCGTTCCGTGGAATTTTCCCTTGGCGACAATGGTGTTCAAGATCGCACCAGCACTCATCGCTGGCAATACCGTTGTTCTGAAGCCGGCCCCGACGACACCATTGACCACGCTTAAGTTTGCGCAATTGACTCAGGATATTTTGCCTCCAGGTGTTCTGAACGTCATCGCCGACGACAATGAATTGGGTCATTTGCTGGTGGGTCATCGAGATGTGCGAAAAGTTTCCTTCACCGGATCAATCCCCACTGGCTCTAAGGTGATGGCGACGGCTGCGGCACAGATAAAGCGCATTACCCTCGAGTTGGGCGGGAACGACGCAGCCATTGTACTGGGTGATGTCATCCCGGAAGATATTGTACCAAAATTGTTTCATGCCGCGTTTAATAACAATGGACAGATCTGCGCGGCTATCAAGCGATTATTCGTCCATGAATCGATTTATGACGACGTTTGCAAACAGCTGGAACAGCTGGCTGAGTCGGCTATCGTCGGTGATGGCTTCGATCCAAACACACAGTTTGGACCGCTGCAAAACAAACGGCAGTACGATTTGGTCAAATCCCTGATAGACGCCGCACGCCATGATGGAAATGTTATTTGTGGTGGTGCTATGGAAGATCAGCCCGGGTTCTTTATTAGACCAACGTTGGTACGTGATGTTTCTCCTGGCAGCCGAGTTGTAGACGAAGAGCAGTTCGGGCCGGTGCTCCCGATCATCAAGTTTTCAGATGTACAGGAAGCCATCAAACAAGCCAACGCATCAAGTAACGGTTTGGGCGGATCAATATGGTCATCGGATATAGCTGCAGCTTCGGCATTGGCCGTTAAAATGGAGTCCGGCACAGTCTGGGTTAATAAACACACAGAAATCCTTCCGCATATTCCTTTTGGTGGCGCCAAGATGTCAGGGTTAGGATGCGAACTGGGTGATGATGGACTATTTGAATACACACAGTCAAAAATCATCAATGTAGCGCTTTGACTCTATCTCTAAATCACAAACACAATTTTCAGACAGTCTGAAAATACAGCAAGGTCAAAAATCTTATTTAGGAGATCTGGATATGACTACACGAGAAGAACTGCTCGGTTTAAGTAACGAATTCGTTGAAGCGTTCAACGAGCAGGATATGGAAAAGGTATTGGGGCTCTTTGCAGACGACGGCGTATTCTATCATTGGGATGGCAGCGCACACCAAGGTAAGGACGCCATTCGAGAGTGTTTCAAGGTAATGCTGGACAAAAAGCTCGCGAAAACGCATTTCGAGGAAACCGACGTTTTTGCAGATGCAGAAACCGGAAAGGTAACCACTGCCTGGAACCTGACCATGAGTGTCCAAGGGGCAGAGAAAAAGGTCACTGGCCTTGATCTGTTGCACTGGAAGGATGGCAAATTGGTGTCCAAGAAAACCTACGCCAAGACCGATGCGCCCAAGTAGCGTTGTCAATGTTTGACCCAATAGCAGCAAGGTGACTTTGAAATGAACAATGGGCCGTTAGCCGGTATTAAAGTGGTCGAAATAGCTGGCTTGGGGCCCGCCCCTTGTGCAGGCATGATGCTGGCAGATATGGGCGCGGAAGTCATTCTGATTGAACGCAAAGCAGCTTCAAGCAGCAATAACGGTTCCAATAACGGCGAAAAAGGCCAAATCTTTAATCGCGGAAAAAAGTCCATTGCGCTGAATCTGAAGAAGGCGAAAAGTATTGAGTTGGCTCTTGAGCTGATCGGTGACGCGGATGTTGTGATTGAAGGATTCAGGCCCGGAGTGATGGAGCGTCTCGGACTAGGGCCAGAGATCTGCCTGGAGCGTAATCCTGCACTGATATACGGCCGTATGACAGGTTGGGGGCAAACAGGCCCCCTGGCACAGGCTGCGGGTCATGACCCGAACTACATCGCGCTCTCTGGAGCGTTGTGGTACGGCGGCGGACAAAATCAGGCACCGAGCTCTCCCGTAACACTGGTGGGGGATCTTGGTGGAGGCACCATGGTGATGTTATGGGGAATCATGTGTTCACTTCTTCATGCCCGACACACTGGCAAAGGACAGGTGGTTGATGCGGCGATCACGGACGGGTCGGCCTATTTGTCAACACTGCTTTGGTCAAGCTTTAACAATGGAAAGCTCGAGGGCAATCTTGGGTCCAATTGGCAGGACCGGGGATCCCCCTGGAATGATACCTACGAATGTGCAGACGGAAACTTTATTACCGTCTGCGCGCTTGAAGCTCAATTCTACAAGGAGCTGATAACGCTCCTGGAACTCACAGACGATCCTTCTTTTGCGGATCAGTGGGACAAGTCTCAGTGGCCGGAAGGAAAGAAGAAATTAAGAAAGCTGTTCATGCAACGATCCAGAGATGAGTGGAGTCGTCTGCTTGAGGGTACGGATGTTTGCTTCGGCGCAGTATTGAATTTTGAGGAGGCCCCCCGGCATCCGCACAATAGGGCAAGAGAGACTTTCGTTGATATAAACGGCGCAATTCAACCGGCGCCAGCACCCAATTTGAGCCTGACACCGGGATCGATCGGCGTCCCGCCAAAAAATGCAGAACACACCGAAGAAATTCTGCGACGTATTGGAGTAAATCAAAGCGACGTTCTGGCGTTACAGGAAAAAGGGGAAATATAGAAGGCTATCCGCTTATGTGACCGAGCAATCCAAACGACCGCCAATCTGGAACGATATTGTAAACTGTTGAACGTGGAGTGACTTGTTATGCCATTACATCCTTTTTTCGAAGCGATGACGAAAAGGATCTCTGAAATCATGGAGAGTCAGGATTTGCCGCCTTTTCGAGATAGAAATACCGAAGAAATCCTGGAGGCTCGGAAAAACTACGAGTTACTACAACCGCCAGCACCGCACATCGAAGTTGGCCGTGTTGAAAATATAGAGATCGATGGGCCAGAGTCCAAGATTCCAGTTCGAATATACAGACCAAAGTCCAACTCTGATGATCCCTTACCGATCTTGCTGTATTTTCACGGAGGCGGATTTCATTTTGGCAGCTCGGATACTCATGACGGGTCGAATCGACTTCTTTGTAATTTGGTAGACTGTATCGTCATCTCTCCTGATTACCGGCTAGCTCCGGAACATCTCTACCCGGCGGCTCACGATGATTGTTGGGCGACGCTAAACTGGGTATATGAGCATGCAAAGCAATTGGGAGGCGATAGAGAACGGATTGCTATAGCAGGCGACAGTGCTGGAGGTTCACTGACTATTGGAATGGCGGTAAGGGCAAGAGAAAATGGACATCCCAAGCTTTGTTTTCATGCTCCTATTGTTGCTGGTGATGGAAAGTTCACTGAAATTTCCTCCGATGGGAAGATGCTTGATCCAATGCTGACTATTGATAGCGCGTGTTCAATGGTTGGTCGATATCTCGGTGCATGGAATCCTGACAATCCGGAACTGGAATGCAGTAAAAATTGGTCGACAGATCTTGATATCGTGGACTCGGATGGCAATGTCCAAATACCTAAACGGTATGATCTATTTCCTGAAAGTCTGCAAGATCTATGCCCGGCGATATGTGTAGCCGCCGAGTTTGACGTTTGCACTGAGGGTATGAAACGTTACGCCGAAGGCCTAAAGCACGCCGGGGTTCCAACAGTTTATTACGAAGGAAAGGGAATGATGCACGCATTCACTGCGATGGCACATCTGAACGAAGATCTTAAGAAAGAGCTAGAAAAGGTCGCGGAATTTATGAAAGATGCTTTTAGCTGAATTTTAGGGAGATTCAACGTTTGAAGTCACGCCATTGAATTAAGATTTCGCGCCAACAACTTTGTTGTTCCAATACAGCGGCCAGGAAAAGTCCGAAGCAACTCCTCTTCAGGCGGCTTTTCTTATGGTTTTGGCGTGAAAACTGAAGCTGGCAAAAACCGCTTTCTCTTATACTCAATCCGGAATCAGCCCAATATAAGCCTCGGAATGCATAGTTGTTCTGACACCTTATTGGGCGGGCTAATATCCATTGACCCGGAGAGACGGTGATTCCATGCAATTTTCTTATGTAAATCCGACCGAAATTCACTTTGGCAAGGGGCAAATAGCCTCAGTCAGCAAGCATATTCCCACCCGTCGAAAGGTGTTGGTGATTTACGGTGGGGGCTCCATCAAACGCAATGGCGTTTACAATCAGGTTGCACAGGCCCTGAAAGAGCATAGCTGGCTGGAATTCAGCGGTGTGGAACCCAATCCTACCCTGGAAACCATGGACAAAGCGGTGGCCATTGCCAAGGCTGAGCAAGTTGACTTTATCCTCGCGGTTGGCGGCGGTTCGGTGATAGACGGCTCCAAATATGTCGCAGCAGCAGCCTGCTATGACGGCCCGGGTTGGGATATTCTCTCAGGCAGTCAACCGGTAGATAAGGCACTCCCCATTGGCGCAGTGCTCACCTTGGCCGCCACAGGTTCCGAATCCAATCCCATTTCCGTAATCACCCGCGCCGAAACCCATCACAAGAAATCGTTCAAGTCTCCGCTTGTGCGTCCGCAGTTTGCCGTACTGGATCCGGATGTGATGAAAAGCCTCCCCGAGCATCAACTGATTAATGGCGTTGTGGACGCCTGGGTGCATGTTTGTGAGCAGTACATCAATACGCCTACCGGGGCGATGGTGCAGGACGGTTACGCTGAAGCGTTGCTGAAAACCCTTCTTACGCTCGGTCAGCAATTTCATGAGCGTGATACCACTGAACAATCGGGTGATCAATGGCGAGCCAACCTGATGTGGAGCGCCAACCAGGCCCTCAATGGTTTGATCGGCGCCGGTGTACCCCAGGACTGGGCTACCCATATGATCGGCCATGAAGTCACCACACTCTATGGCGTAGATCACGGTCGTTCACTGGCCATTATCCAACCCTCGCTGCTGCGCCATCAAATGGCGGATAAACGCGCCAAGCTCGAACAGATGGGCAGGAATGTATTTGGCCTGGATGGAGAGGATGCGCTGGCGGAGCGTACGGTGGATAAAATTGAAGCCTTCTACCAGAGCCTGGGTGTGGCTACCAAGCTGACCGAACATACGGAGGGTAAGGAGCGGGCGATTGACGATATACTCGGCCAACTTGAAGCCCACAGCTTGGTAAGACTGGGCGAGAAGCAAACCATTACCCTTGATCAAAGCCGTGAGATTTTGGAGATGGCGGTACTCTGAAACAGAACACAATACAGAATCCCAATCCCCTGCGGGCAAGATGTCAGTTGATCGTAGCGCCGCTGTCTGCCTTGCAGAGCGGTTTCTTCAATGGTTAACGCTTGAGACCGATTCACTGTCACTATGTTAATGGAATGATAATGAATCAACGCTTGGAGTCACGCCAACGAGTCAAGAATTTACGCCAACAAGGAGTTAATAGCTCCACAGTTCTATTTTCGATTTCCTCACCTCGGACGGCGACTTATGCCACCGCTTCTTAAAGGCAGTGGCAAAGTGGTTAGAGCTGGAAAATCCGGTTTCCTCTGCAACACTGGCGACGGTAGCAGCAGTTTGGGTGATGAGGCGGTAGGCTTCCTGTAGCCTGACTTCCCTGTGGTAGTCCGTAACGGTGGTGCCGTATTGCTCCTTAAAACCGGCGATAAGCCTTGTTCTGCATAGCCCAACCTCCCTGGCCAGATCACTCAGCGAATATTGCGCTGCCAGGTTCTGGTCCAGAAAATTCTTTGCTCTAGCCAGTAGTCTGCCATCTTTACTCGGGGGATTAGTATCTTTGCGATCCAGTGACTGCAGGAACTCAAACATCATGGTGTTGGCCAGCGACAACAGCTGAATGTAACGGAAGTTGCTGTGCTCTTGGGAATTCAACATGTCACTGGCAAGATCAATACAGCGATAGGGAAGATTCAAAGGCCGCAACATACAGTCTTTGTGCGCACTGGACCAGAAATCGAGCAGCTGCTCTGGCAGCTCTTGCTTGCTCATGCCCAGGGATTGTTCTATCAGGTCGCGATTAAACAAAATTGACACCGACTGATAGTCGACTTTTTCGGTTGATTCGATGGTGACCAGGGCCTCTGGCGGTGCGTAGGTCAAAGACCCAAAAGGACTGCGGTCTTCAAGGGAGACTGGCCCTATCGAAGGAAAAATCCCCCGTCCGCTGATAGAAACCGAAAAGCTCATCAGGTTATTGCCATCAAAGCACATTTTGAAATCGGAGTGTGCGGAGAGCTTGATAATTGAGCAGCTGGCGTAGGGGGATATGCGAAATGCCTCAATATAGCTATGTTGATCATTCGGGGTGGGGCTAAGTTTGACGAGGTTACCTCCGCAGCTGAACTGACAGTGTTGGGTATCCTCTTGCAAGTGAGTGATCTTGGCACTGCTGCCATCCAGACCTGAACCGGCGACAAAAGGTTTACCCTGGAAAATCTCCAAAGCCGTTGGGATGTGTGAGCTTGTGTCTGCATTTATCATGGGGTCACGCAAAATATCAAAATCTTATTAGGAGTAATTCCGTTAGTCTTCTCGGGAATAACGTCTCGGGGTCGGCTCGCCTTTTCCAGCAACGTTAACTGAATTCGACATTGCTGGTCAATTACGACCGCTGACAAAGGGATTGTGACCTTCGCCGAACACGCTGGCTGATTCTCCTCGATACAATGAAACTTGCTGATAAATAACAGCTGCACCGACAGGCAGGGTTCTAATCGAACATGCTGACGAAAAACCCCAGAGGAGAGCAGAGGTGAAAACGAGTGCCTTGGGTACTGCGCATTCTTCTAGCGCATCGATGCATGATTGCCATCAAATCATTGAACGCAACGTATTGAATCTGATTGGGCACAACAGTGTCTGGATCAACTGTCCTGTGGAAGAAGTGTGGCCTTATATCATGAGCCCCAATTCCTGGAAACATGGACTGAAACTTTATCACCGTGCCGGTAACAAGAACGAAGCAGGTGAGATCTTTGCGGCCTTGCTATCGGCGGAGGATGACTTGCCAAAGCTCTATGTTGAAACTGTCGAGGTTGTACCCAATTCAACGCGAAGCATCAAAATATACTGTCCTGAGGACTGGTCGCTGTCGGGTCATTCATCGTGGATGTTGTATGAAAAGGATGGTGGTACACTTCTAGAGTACCACGTCTATAGTGAGCATGGAGTAGTAAAATCGGAATGGGATCAAATGAATCAACACCAAAAGATCGAAATGCAGCGACAGTTCTCTGAAGAGAACAATAGGCGTTTCAGGGACGAATTGGCAGGCCTGAAATCTGTTATCGAGCACAATTATCAGCAAAGCTGATTGCTGACGTCTGAACAATCTAATGAATACCCATTTGGGATATCTGAAAATATGAAACGAGTCAATCCTGCACAAACTGAACCCTTGGCACCAGTCAACAAACGCCATCACCATTTTGAGGTGATGGCTGATGGATTAGGGCGTTATACAATCGATATTTCACTGCCACAGGGCTATGAACTCAGTAATCAGAATTATCCGGTAGTGCTGACCACCGACGGTAATCTGCTGTTTGACAGGGTGGCGGTAGAACTCCATAGCGGCAGCGCAGCCCTTATTCCTCTTATGCCTGAAGTAATCATTGTTGGAGTAGGCTACCCTGCCGATGAGGGCTACGCATCTTTTTACGCCCGACGCAATTTTGACTTTCATGGTGAGTGGGATATGCAAGATCCTCTGGGTCAATCACTGCATAAGATCTTTAATGGAATAAAACAGGCAGAGGGTAAACCGGACATGCAAATGTCTGCCGGCGGTGCACCGAGGTTCTCAGCATTTTTGCGTGAAGAGCTGTTGCCGCATTTGGCTGCGAGTTATCCTATCGATCTCGGAGCTCGCCACACCCTTATTGGGGACTCCTCTGGTGGTCACTACGTACTGCGTGATCTGTACGACGATCAATCACTGTTTTCGCGTTATGTCTGCATCAGCCCTGGTTTCAGTTCTGCCCGGGGCGCCATTCGCATGTTGGATGAGGCCTATGCCGCCAGGCACAAGGATATGGAAGTCGATCTCTTTATTTGCTGTGGTGACCAGGAAGTGGGGAAAGACCCTCTGATGGGATTGATTAATTTTGGCAGCGGCGTCACTTGGGTAGCGGAGCAGTTTTCTGTGCGAGGCTATCCCAGCGCGAACGTGCATTGGGAAATCATGAATAACGAAGACCATGGGTCTATATTATCGCGTGCCATCAGTGCCGGGCTGCGTTCGGTATTCCGGCTCCGTCCCGGGGTTCATCCGATGGAATCTCATGAAGAAATGGCAGCAAGATTAGGTCAAGAGAAAAAAAGACCGTGAGGTCGAAAATTATTATCACTTTTGAACAAGATCAGGTTTGTATATGAGCAAGAGTTCTCTTATCGGCACTTATTCAGGCTACAGCAATATCGAGACAAATGGCTATGTACGTACCTCGGAGTACGTAAGCGTGCGCGATGGCACGCGTATCGCCGTGGACATCCTTCATCCCGCCAGGGATGGAAAGGCTTTGGGCGGAGCGCGGCCAACTGTGGTTCGAGGCACCGGATATCGGCGTTCTTTCAAAAAAGGAGAATCCAACTTCTATGATGTCGGACGCTTGAAGATCCTGGAAAGATACGAAGTCGGATCGATCATAACACCCTATGAACTTGCCCCCAACGCCAAGATTCTTGTCGATCATGGTTACAACTTCGTATCCGTTGATTTTCGTGGTACAGGGGCATCTTTCGGCAAGAATACCGGCGTCGAAATGGGCCGGGACCTGGCAGACGTGATCGACTGGATCAGCAAACAACCATGGTCGACTGATAAGGTGGGTATGTGGGGGCGATCGTGGGAGGCATTTGTACAGATTGAGACTGCGGCAGCTGCCGCTGAGTCCAACACGGTGCCTCCAGCTTGCTTGATGCCCATGGCGTTGACAACCTCCAGAAATGCTCAGTTCTACAATGGTGTCAGACTCTCTGGCTTTCTCAAGGGTTGGAGCTTGATGCGCCAGGGACAGGATCGATCCGAACCCGCCTCGCCCGTCGATGGTCCCGATGGCGAGCTGCTGCGAGACCAGGCGCGGGCCGAAGCGGCAGAATACTATCCGGATGATGAAGTCAGTGAAGATGGCGCTCCATCACTTTCTGAGTTTCTGGATGAAGACATAGAGAATTTGAAGAAGTCGTTTCCTCATCTGATCGACTCGACTTGTGGAGAATTGCAAAGCCACTGGCAAAAGATTGACCAGGTCAATGCGGCAGGTTGCCCCATTTACATTGTGGGTGGATGGTGGGATATGACGTTTGTTAACGACCAATGGAGTCTTTATCAAGCGCTGAAGGTGCCCAAGAAGATCCTGATTGGCCCCTGGACACATAGCCAGTTCGAATTTGGCTTTGAACCGCTGCGATGGTTCGACTATTGGTTGAAGGGTATTGACAATGGCATCATGGATGAATCTCCCATTCATTACAGTACCGACGCTTCCGACGGCTACAAAGAATGGCATAAGGCATCATCATGGCCGCTGGTAGACACAGAGGACATGCTGCTGTTTGCACAGCCGGACGGAACCTTGACACCGCAGTGTCCTGAGCCCAGCCGACGGGACCATAAGGTCAATCATGTTCTCAGTAACGGATTGGCAACCAGAACGCCTTATATGTTCCATGCCATGCGTCTGAACTATCCACACCTGGATGAGCGTGCGGAACAAGCCTTGAGTTTTACCAGTGAAGCGATGAAGGAAGCAGTTGACATAACGGGAGTGCCATCTGTCGAGCTTCGACTAAGTTGTGATCAAACGGATCTGGCGATTATCGTCACTCTGGAAGAGATCGATTCGGCCGGAAAAGCACACTATTTGACTGAGGGTTTACTGAATCTAAAACACCGTAAAGTGAGCAAGCCAGCATGGCCGAATATTGAAACCCACTGGCACTCCGAAAACAAGGTTGATAGCCTGCCTGTTAAGCCAGGGGAAGAGATGAAAGTGGAGCTGGACATGTTTGCCATCAGCCGTCGAATAGAAGCCGGTCACCGAATTCGGATGACGCTATCCTGCTCCGATAGGGAGAGCTACGATATGCCTGCGTATGATCCCTCTGCAAATGTATCCTTGTCACTGGGAGGGGATGACGCCTTTAGAATCAGCTTGCCGATCATCAGCTCAAGTTCTGCTCCTACTCCTTTAAACGATGCGTTTAAAGACGATCGAGCCGATTACGCCTTCGAGATGTAAGATACAGGAGACAAGCCATATGCCATACGTGACAGCTTCAGACGGCTGCCGCCTGTATTATGAAGTTAAAGGCAAGCAAGATGGACCAGCGATTTTCATTGGTTATCCATGGATAGATTCCTTAAAAGCAATAATGCTCTCAACAGGGGCATATGAAAATAAAGCAGAATATGAAGCAGGGTTAAGTTCCAACAAGATAGTCATTGATGCGTTCGTCGACCGCTACAAAGTCGTTTGCATTGATTTTCCGAGAGGATACGGAAAGACTGATGTTGGGTCATTTACTCCAGATAAAGTCGCTTCTGACTTGGTTGCAATAGCGGACGGAGCCGGCGTCGATAAGTTTGTTTTGTTGGGGTTCTCATTGAGTGCAGGCTATTCGTTGAAAGCGGCTTATCGAACAAGCCGTTGCGCTGGCTTGGTCATTGGAGGGTGGGCTCCGCTGGAAGGTGGCTTTGTTGACATGATAAACGGGTTAACCAACAAAAAGACCAATAGATTATTAATGCTATTGAGAATAACCCTGAAAATAAAGATGGTTAAGCTGTTCATGAATAAGGAAAAATACAGAGTTCTTAGCGAACAGCTTTCTATGTTTGAGAGTACCAAAGAGTACTATTATTCCATTATAAACAGTCAATTTAATGATGAAGTAGAAACCCCAAAGCTGAAACAGAAGATTAAATACCTTTTCTATGGATCTGAGGACTTGGGTGTTCCAGAAATGGACCTTGCAACAGAAATAGCACCGACTATTCGCAGGCGCCAAAAGGAATTGGAAGAGCTTGGCTGGACCGTTGTAGAACATAAAGGCTTCGACCATAAAGGTGTATCGGAAACGTCCGAAGGTGTCAAAATATTCTTGTCAAGTGCACTAAGTTACCTGGAAGAATACAGCTGGTGATTGCACATATTCTTGAAGATACTCGGCCAACTTGAAGCCCACAGCTTGGTAAAACTGGGCGAGAAGCAAACCATTACCCTTGATCAAAGCCGTGAGATCTTGGAGATGGCCGTGCAGTAACGGGCAATGCAATCGTGGCCAGAAACATACAATTTCTGGCCGTATCTTAACCTGTTTTCCCATAACTTAGCTAAAATCAGGAAACACGGTCAATCTACCGAAGGTAGAAATAAGGCTAGAGTTTCTGCACAAAATCAGGATAAGTTATGAGTTCCCGCGAAAAAACGCAACCTAAGAAGCATCTGGAGATCAACCCGTTACCAGCGGTATTCTCAAACGCGGAGCAGTTCGAGCTGCACTCTGAAAAAATAGGAGAAGAGTATCTGATCCAGGTTGGGCTGCCAGGCTCCTATGCAACGGGGGACCGACATTACCCCGTTGTGTATGCACTGGATGGCAATTTGTTCTTCGGTATGTATAACGACACCATTCGCCTGCTGCAAATGGATATGATCGAACCCGGGATACCGGAACTGATTGTTGTCAGCATCGGTTATGTAAAGGCTGCGCAATGCGGCTTCTTGCGAAACCGGGACTATACACCCAAAGGGTCTGTCCCGGACAGCTTCTTTCAATATTTCGATAGCAAGCTGGAATCTGAATCCTTTAAACATCTGGAAATCGTAAAAGTAGAGCCTGGCGGCGCCGACAATTTTCTGAAATTTATTGAGCACACTCTCGATCCTGTGATTCGCCAGAACTACCGAGTGGATGACAATAAAGCGAGTATACTGGGTGACTCCTTCGGCGGTCTTTTTACCTACTATGCTTTTCTCAAGCAAAGCCCTTTATTTGATAAGTACTGGATCGGCAGTCCTGGTCTGTTGCAGGAGGACTGCAAACTGGTCGAAGAATTGCCCGGATTGTTGTTGGATACCGACTTCGACGGGCAGCGGGTCTATATCTCCTTAGGGGAAGGAGAGCTGAGCCACAGTTTCTATGGCACTATGGGCCGCAATTACACTAAAATAACTACTCACATCAAAACAACGCCGGGCAAGAATCTTTCGGCCAAATGTGACGTTCATCCAGGTCAGACCCATGCTTCTGTCGTTCCAGCCGCATTGATGCAGGCCATCCGTTTCCTGTATTCAGAGAACTGATCCGGACTTCATTTTTCTGATTTCGCTTGGGGTTCGCTTAAACCGCCTCTTAAATGCGGTGGCGAAGTGGTTTGAACTGGAAAAACCGGTCTCCTCGGCGATCAGGGCTACCGATTTGTCGGTTTGTGTGATCAGCCGATGGGCCTCGTTGAGACGAAGGTCTCGGTGGTAGTCCGCAACAGTTGTACCGTATTGATCTTTAAAGCCAGCAGTCAGTTTGCTCCTGCACAGCCCCACATCCCTGGCGAGCTCATTAAGAGAGTAATGGCCCGCCAGATTCTGTTCCAGCAGTGTCTTCGCCCTCGCCAACAGTTTGTTGTCTTTGTTGATGGCACCGGTCTCAATCTGGGAAAAAGACTGCATAAATTCAAACATCATGGTATTAGCCAGGGACAATAACCGCAGGTAGCGCAGGTTATTGTGTTCGGGGCTGTTCAACATTTGTCCGGCGAGTTCGACTGCGTGGTAAGGAAGGTTAAGTGATTGCAGCTGATAGTTGTTGTTGGCGTTCGACCAAAATTCCATCAGCTGTTCGGGCAGTTCCTGTTTGCTCATCCCAAGAGCCTGTTCGATTAGTGCCTTCTTAAACAAAAAGTTAACGGATTGATTGTCACGGTCCTGATCCGGGGCAATGGACACCTGGGAGTTTGATGGTGCGAAGAACAGTGAGACGAATGGGTTACCCTCTTCAACGGCGATGGGACCGATCGACGGGAATTCACCTCGTCCGCTTAGGCCAATAGAAAACCCCATCAGATCATTGCCATCAAAGTTCATCTCGAAACCGGAATCAACGGAAAGTCTGACGATGGAACAAGACGCGTAGGGTGACAAGCGAAATGACTCAATGTAGTTGTCCTGGTTTTCCGGCGTTGGGCTTATCTTGACCAGATTGCCACCACAGCTGATCTGGCAACAGGGGGAACTGTTTTCAATAATCGTCGACCCGGTGTTGGCGCTATCCAGCAATGTTCCCGCAACAAGGGGCTTGCCATGGAAGAGCTCTAGTGGTGTCGCTTGATAGAGACTGGTGCTGAGACTCATGGTTATCCGGCTCTAATGTGACTTCAGAAAGACATCCGTGGTACAAAACATAACAAAAGCCTATATACAGCGAGTGCTATTAGCTCGAACAGTAATAATCCAGGTAGTCCCTGTTTACCCACGCGTGTCAAATTACCTGAAACCTACCGCAGCGGTCAATGACGGCCGTTTTCAAAGACTTTATGGCTGCTAGTGTACATCACCGACAAACGCTCTCGATACAATTAAGCTTCCTTGACTCAACAAGCACAGAGAGCACAACTCTCAGTGAGCTGTTCAGGTTGTATGCACTAAAATAAGAGGACTGGAGAGACAAATGTTGACAACTCAGACAAGCAGCCGACTCAAACAGGGTCTGCTATTCATGGCCATAAGCACAGCCACGAGCACGCTTTGGGCCAACGACAATGACTGGATGCTTGAGGAAATTATAGTCACGGCAGAGAAACGGTCAGAAGGGGCTTCGGTCGCAGATACCCCGCTTGCCATATCGGCCGTAGGCGGCGCGGAGCTGGAAGCGCGTGGCTACACCTCACTGTTCGAAGCTATTTCAGTCAATCCCGGTGTCAGTTCTTCGAAGGTGGGCGGGCAGGGGGAATCTGTCCAGATCAGAGGCATCTCATCCACCATTGGCGATTCTCCGGTGGGCTATTACTTGGACGATATGCCCTTTACGCGGGTGGGGCAGAACGTTTCCCCGGAACTCAATCCCTACGACTTAAACCGTGTTGAGGTATTGCGCGGTCCCCAGGGAACCCTCTACGGCTCCGGATCTTCCGGTGGTACGGTTCGTATCATCACCCAGGATCCTTATCTAAATGAGTTTTCCGGGAAAACCACTGTCGCTACCTCCTTTACCGAAAGCGGTGGCAACAACTGGAAGGTGCAGGGCGCGGTAAATATACCGCTGCTGGAAGATACTCTGGCGCTCAGGGTGGTCGGCTCCCAGATTGAGCAGGCGGGTTATATCGACCGCCCGCTTGAGGGTATCGATAACTTCAATGATATGGAGGATTCCTCCTATCGAGCGAAACTGCTCTACACGCCAACGGAAAAGCTGTCCATCAAGGCGTCTGTCTGGCACACAGAAAACAGCCAGCCGGCGCCCTTTGCGGACGAAGAATTGAATTACAGCGCCGTTTTTTTTGAACTCGATCCTGTTACCTTTATGCCGTCGGGTAGCGTACGCCCTGCAGAGGCAGCCTTTTCTTCGACGGAAAACGAGTCTGATCTCTATGGTGTCAGTGTCGAATATGTGTCCGACAACTTCGTATTCGTCAGCACTACCTCCTATCTTGAGGGGGATTCTGTACAGGGGTATGACTCGCTGGGGACACCATTCGTTCTGCAAAACACATCCGAAAGCTTTTCCCAGGAATTTCGCGTTAGCACCAGTCTGGAAGGACGATTAAACTGGACGGCAGGTTTGATGTACCAGGACATGGAAACCACAGCCGCCTCTGATGCCGGATTCGTTTTTCAGGGCGTACCCACCATTTCAATGACTGAGTTCACCAATGGCACCTCGTCATCACAGCAGTGGGCGTTGTATGGCGAGCTGCATTATCAACTGGCGAACACCTGGACAATGACGCTTGGTGCCCGTTACTTTGAGGACGAGCGAGAAGCGAGGGATGAGGGGCCTTCGGCACCATTCCTGGGGTTATTTGGTATTGCTAATCCACGCAAGGATACCTTTGAAAAGCCCACGGGACGACTGAATCTGGCCTGGACGCCCGATGAAGACTCTCTTTATTATCTTAACGTGGCGCAAGGGTTCCGCAGTGGTTATATGAATCTGGGTTACAGCATTGTGTCGGGTGCCGGTGTGGGTGTTGTGGTGCCGGAAGTCGCCGATGAGGAGCTGGTGACCAGCTACGAGTTGGGGGCCAAGGTCAGCTTTTTGGAAGGTGACCTGTCACTGGAGGCGGTTGCCTATTACCTCGAATGGGATGACATTCAGACCTTCGTCACCTTTATCGATGCCCAGGGCGCTCCGGGTACCTACGGTGAGAATGCTGCCTCTGCGGAGGGCACCGGCTTTGAGTTGGGTCTGGTCTATCGTGGCATCGAGGGGCTGATCCTTTCCATGTCGGGCAATATCAATGAAACCGAGTATCAGGACGACGGCGCGGGTACGGGCACTCAGAAAGGGGATCAGGTGAGTATGGCACCGGAAGCGACTCTCTCAGCGTCAGCCGCGTACCGCTGGCAGCTGGGAGATATGATGGCTTCAGCCTTTCTCAATGCCGTTTATACCGATGAACGCACCGACTATGCCCTGTTTTCATCCTTTACGTCTGATGCGACCACCGTTATCAACGCCAGGATCGGTATAGAGTTGAATGATCAGACGGGTGTTTTCCTGACCGTCGAGAATCTCTCCAATGAAGATGGTGCCTTGTCCCAGTTGGCCGTCTTCGATGGTTATGGTGTTCCGGCAGTGAGGCTTAAACCTCGCACGGTCGGCGTCGAAGTAAACTACAACTTTTGAGGGACGCAGGGGTGTTCGGCCCCCTGTCCCGGTCCCAATCATCGTAGTGGAGTAAAACATGCAGTCTGTGGTAAAGACAGCCAATGGCAGGATTGCCGGTGTCGAGGAAAACGGTGTCGCGGTTTTTCGGGGAATACCCTATGCCCAACCGCCGTTTGGTGGGAATTTGTTTAAGCCTCCGGTTTTGCCAGAACCTTGGGAGGGGGAGTTCGTCGCTGACAGCTATGGCGCGACTGTGCCGCAGGTCAAAGCCCACGGCTATTTTGGTGACCTGTGTTCTCCCAAATACCCTGCAGGGGACGACTGCCTGAATCTCAATATCTACACACCGGATACAGAGGCCAGGAATTTGCCGGTGTATGTGTGGATTCATGGTGGCGGTTTCTTTATGGGCTGCAACTCCGACGAGGTATACGACGGCTCCTCGTTTGCGAGAGATGGCATAGTGACGGTGACCATCAATTATCGGCTGGGCGCGTTGGGCTATATGCATCTGGCAGACTATTTTCCGTCTTTGAATGGTTCGGACAATCTGGGCCAGAGGGATCAAATTGCCGCACTGCAATGGGTGCGAGACAATATTAGAGCCTTCGGGGGCGACCCGGATAACGTCACCATTGGTGGTGAGTCCGCCGGGGGAATGGCGGTGGCCACGCTGTTGGCCATGCCGGAGGCGAAAGGTCTCTTCAAGCGGGCCATCCTTCAGAGTCAGGCTCTGCCAAATTCTCTTTCCAGAGATGAAGCCAACAACATTACGTCCTTGATGATGGAACGACTGGGCATTGAGCGCGGTGATACCGAAGCTCTCTGCAAGTTACAGATAGAGGATATTCTTCAGACTCAGACCGAACTCTCGGAGGAGCTGCTGGATCCGGCGGGGGATGGAAAACTCGAGAAGTTCGGGGTCAAGTGCGCTGTTGGATATATGGCCTTCTTGCCAGTGCATGGCACGGACTCCTTGCCCGTCTCACCCAACACCGCAGTCCAGCAGGGTTTCTGCAAAGACATTGATGTCTTGATTGGCTATACCAAGGACGAGAGCAGTCTGTTTATGGTGGATACCTCAACGGCGTTTTTTAACCCCGAGGTGGCCAGACTTTCGCTGCAGGCTGCTCTGGGGGAGGAGTCGGAGTCTCTCCTGCATCGGTATCAGTCGAATCATCAGGGTATTAGTGACTTTGAATTTTGCATTCGCATTGAATCGGACAAGATGTTCTCCGCCATCACTCATATCTTTACCGAGTACCAGGCTGCAAACAGCGACAATGTTTGGATGTATCGGTTCGACTGGGAAACTCCCCAGATGGAGGGGCGCCTGGGTGCGCATCATTTTCTGGAGGTTCCGTTTACATTTAATCGTATGGATAACTGGCAGGCCGACAGCCTGATTGGTGACTGCAAACCCTACGATGTCTCCACAACGATTCACAACTACTGGGTAGCTTTTATCAAAACGGGAGATCCGAACAATACAAGCTGCCCCACATGGCCAAGATACAACAATCAACGTGGTGAGGTGATGCTGTTTAATACCACATTCGAGGTGAAACCCTGGCCCATGGAGCGGGAAGTCATTGATATCTGGAAACACAGCGTTCTGATGTAACCTCAGAGAGAAAAAACAAGGTGAGAGATGTATAACCTGACACAACCTTTAAAAACGGTGGCAATGGCCAAGCCCAACAAATTGGCGACAATAATGGGAGAGCGACAACATACCTGGTCCGAGATGCAGGACCGGGTATCCAGGTTGGCAAAAGGGCTTCGCGATCTGGGTGTCAACCAGGGTGACCGTGTTGCCATGCTGTCGCTAAATTCCGATCGATATCTGGAGTACTACTATGCCGTCTGGTGGAGCGGCGGCCTGGTCGTACCTCTTAATACCCGCTGGTCCGCGACAGAAAACGCTTATGCGCTTAATGACTCAGGTGCGAAGATCCTGTTGGTTGACCGGGCTTTTTCACTTCAGTTGGACGATATTCAGAAAGAGGCCAATGGGGTCAAAAGCGTCATCTTCTGTGATGACGGTGAGGTTCCGGCGGGGATGCTGGACTACGAAGCATTGATCAGAGGCTACCAACCCTGTGATGATGCCGAGCGCAGTGGAGACGATCTGGCTGGAATCTATTATACCGGCGGCACCACCGGTTTTCCCAAAGGCGTAATGTTGTCTCACCAGGCCATCTGGTACAACAACGTCGTTAACAGTGTCAATGTCAACTACAATCGCGGCGGCGCCTATCTGCATGCGGCACCCATGTTTCACCTGGCGGACGGCGCTTATTCGGGTGCAACCATGAGCAGTGGTATGACGCACGTGTTTCTGCCAACATTCGATCCCCAGCGCGCAATGGACATGGTCGAACAATATTCTGTGACCCATACCATCCTGGTTCCCACCATGTGGGGAATGGTGCTGTCTCATCCACAATTTGACCCCGAAAAGCTTAAATCCTTGCACACCTGTATCTATGGCGCATCACCCATGCCAGAAGGGTTGTTGAGTCAGCTGCTGGAGTATTTTCCAAACCTCAATATCATTCAGGGTTATGGTCAAACCGAAATGGGCCCCGTGATCACCAATCTTAATGCAGAGGATCACCGGGAAGGATTTAAACAGGGAGGAAAGCTCCGCTCCGCCGGAGTAGCGGTACCAGGGGTGGAGGTCAGGATTTGTGACGAAAATGGCCACGACCTTGCTAATGGAGAAGTGGGAGAAATCTACGCCCGCTCTCCCGGGGCAATGTCGGGCTACTGGAATCTGCCAAAACAGACCGAGCAAACGCTGATCAATGGCTGGGTGAAAACCGGCGATGGCGCTTACCGTGATGAAGATGGTTTTATCTTTATCGTTGATCGCGTCAAAGACATGATTGTTTCCGGTGGTGAAAACGTTTTTTCGGCGGAGGTGGAAAACGCCATTTCTACGCACCCCGATGTCGAAGCGGTAGCGGTTATTGGTATTCCGTCGGATAAATGGGGCGAAGCGGTGCATGCGATTGTGATTCCCAAACGCGATGCCAACCTGACGGAAGACAGCATCTTTTCGCACACCAAAGGTAAGATCGCCAACTATAAACAGCCCCGCAGCGTTTCGTTTCGAGAGGAAGCCTTTCCACTTTCCGGGGCAGGAAAAGTCTTGAAGCGGGAACTGAGAGAACCCTATTGGCAGGATAAAACATCTGCTGTCAATTGAATTACCGTCAAGTACCACTCAAAAGTACAACTAAAAATTTGAAACCAGGATAAACCATGTCTGTAGTGAATGAAAAAATCGCCATCCGAAAAGTAGTCCAGAAATATATAGACGCATGGGTAGAAAAAGACGTCAGTATTTTTGACAGCCTGTTTCATCCCGATTTTATTATGACAACCATTAAGGAAGGCAAACCCGTTGTCACCGGTGTTGACGTGATGATCAAAGTCATGAGTGAATCAGCTGCATCCTGGCAGGACTATATAGCGGACATCACTCACATCCAAATCGCGGGCCCGGTTGCCACAGTCGAAGTTGAGGAATTTGGATTTAACGACATCAACTTACTGGCTACCGATTTCTTTCAACTGATGAAAATCGATGGCGAATGGATCTTCACCGCGAAAACCTATCATTTCCACAGTTAGAAAATGTCGGTGAGGATGCTTCCATGAAAAACGTACACCCCGAGCTTATTCACTATTTAAAGCGATTCTACCCCGCGGGTTCCGGTACCAAGCCGTCGCCCTACGACGTCTCTGTAGAGGATACCCGAGCTTTCTACACCGCTTTTCACCCTTCCACACCCGAGATCGGCGTCGGTTCAGTGAAGCAGTGTCACATTCCCAGTGGTGACCACCAGCTGAAGGGGAGAATCTATACCCCAGGGGGCAATGGGCCCTTTCCAGTGATTGTGCACTACCATGGCGGCGGATATTGCTTTGGTTCGCTGGACACCCACGATGCCCAGTGCAGACACCTTTGCCGGGTATCGGAGTGTATCGTGGTTGCCGTCGACTATCGACTGGCACCGGAACACAAGTTCCCCGCCTCCCAGGACGATGCCTACAACACCCTGGTCTGGGCGCATGACAATGCCGGTTCTCTTAATGGCATTGCGGAACGTATAGCCCTCGCTGGTGACAGCGCCGGCGGCAACCTGACTCTGATTACCGCTTGTCGCAGCCGAGACTTGCATGGACCCAAGGTTTCCTTTTTGTTGCCTGTTGTCCCTGCAGTGAAATCCACCTTTGAAGAGGACGACATTGCTGCCGGAGATGGCATGACGCTGGATATCGCAAGACTGGATTGGTTTATTGATCAGACTTTCGAGGACAAGAGAGATCTGGAACACCCGGAAGTGAATATTCTGGGCCGGCAGAACCTTGAGAATCTGCCTCCGTCGCTGGTGGTCACCGCTGAATTCGATATTCTTCGTCCGGCTGGAGAGCAGCTGGCAGTAAAATTGCGGGAGGCGGGTAACCGGGTGGAGTATATGTGTGCAGATCGTATGATTCACTCATTTTTCACCATGTCTAATGTGGTACCTGCGACACGGCCGTTTGTAACGCGGGCGGCGGAGGCGGTCCGGGCTGCGCTTTATGGGGCTTGCCACTGAGGTCCCTCTAATTACGGCATTCCCGGTCTGCCGAACAGACTGGGAAGTAATCCGATTATTTCGGGAATTTATTCCGCAATATATCCACTAACATAGCCTTTCGACGACTAAATGAAGGCAGCATATGTTTGTGGATGACAAAATCGAGATTAAGAAAGCTATCCAGTCTTACATCGACTCATGGGTTGAGCGCGATGTCGAGAAATTCAAATCACTTTTCCACCCGGAATTTATTATGGTTGGTCCTGGTAAGGATGGCCCCGAGTACTATGATATCGAGAAGATGATCCCGAGATTTTCAAGTGCGGATACGGATTGGAGTCAATACCGGGCAATAGTCAGTTTTGTGGATGCAGCCGGTGATGTGGCCAGTGTTATTGTTGAAGAATTTGGCTTCGCGGGCTTGATGCAGCCTGCTACCAGTTACTTTCATCTGGCCAAAACAAAGGGTAAATGGCTGATTACGGCCAAATCCTATCACTTCCACTGAGTCGTTTAGCGGAATGCCAAAGTCGGTTATTCAGGATACGCCACCCATGATTGAGAAACCTGCATTGCACCCGGAGTTTCAACCTCTGGAAGATTTCATCGCCAAGAGAAACAGTCAGTTAACAACCAAACTTTCAGATATTCCCGTATCGCAATACCGTGGCATGTATGCCATGGCCCAACCGGCGGCTCCCGAAATTGAAGTAGGCCGCGTTGAGGAAGTATCCTTCCCGGGGCCGGACTCTGTTCTGCGGGTACGAATATACACTCCCAAAGGCAGTGGTCCCTTTCCTGTTGTTGTCTACTATCACGGCGGAGGTTTTACATTGGGCGGATTGGATACACACGATGCGCCTTGTCGCTTGATGTGCCAATTGACTGGCTGCATGGTGGTATCTGTAGACTATCGCCTGGTGCCAGAACACCCTTATCCGGCCTTTAGGGATGATTGTTACGCCGCCTTGGTTTGGATCGCTGAAAACGCACAGTGTTTCGGCGGTGATCCTGAGCGACTAGCCGTGGCCGGGGACAGTGCGGGGGGATTGATTAGCGCAAATGTCGCTATTGAAGCCAGAGACAAAGGCGGTCCGAGGATATCATTCCAGCTGATTATTGTGGGGGCCTTGGACTCTGATTTGTCCTCTGAGTCGTGTCAGCTGCGCCAATACGCAATGTTGACGTTGGAGAGTGCGAAGTTCTTCAATAAATATATATTCTCTGATCCCAGCATCCTGGAAGAGGAAGGAAAGCCAAGACTTCCATTGTACTTCAGGCCAGCGGATAATGATCTAAAGGGTTTGCCGCCAGCGATGGTGCTTGTGGCGGAATGTGACTTTCTGTTTGAGGTGGGAAAAATCTATGCAGAAAAGCTCGACAGCGCCGGAGTGGCGGTCGAGTTCTTAGTTGGCGAAGGAATGCCGCATCAGTTTACCTCGCTGGCTCATAAATTCCCGTCTGCTCGGGTCTATTTTGAGCGAGCATGCGCGGCGTTATCGCGAGCACTCGCCGAAGAGTGAAAATATCCTGCTGAGGCGTCCAAGGGCGCCTTTCCCACAGTGCCCTTAAGGTTTAATGTTATTAACCAGTGTTTTCAACTGGCCGGTTTTTCTCGCGTCTCTGGGCGATACACCAAAGCGTTTCTTAAACAGAGTAGAAAGCTTGTTGTTGCCACTGAAGCCTGTTTCCTCGGCGATAATGGCAATGGGTTTGTTGGTGTGCCTGAGTAGCCGGAAAGCTTCTTTCAGTCTGACTTCCCGCCGGAAATCCGTTGCGGTGAGACCGTATTTTTCTCTAAAGTCCAAAGCGAACTTTGTCTTGCCGATACCTACCTTGCTGGCAATCTGCTCCAGAGTGTATTGGGATTGCAGATCTTCCATCAGCAAACGCCTCGCAAAGTCGAGTCTATCTGAGTAGGTATCCACCTTGCTGTCCAAATCCGCCAGAGCCTGCAGAAGCTGCAATAACAGGTAGTTACAGCCGGCCGAAAATTGACGATAACGTAATGGACCTTTCATGGGGGACAGCAACAGTTCCTCTGCAAGAACTTTCGCTCCGTGTGAAAGGGATATTGGCATATACATGCATTTATCGCTTGACGTCTCATAAAACTCAGTGAGCGAGCTCGGGAATCCCTCTCTATTCATGCCGAGAGATTTTTCAATGCAATCTCTATCAAAATAGATACATATCAGCTTGTGTTCAGTGAAGAGATTGGGCTGATAAATGCCGGTTTCAAAATCGGGGTAGCTGCACAGATAAGCGATTGGTTCTTCAGTAGAGCAGCCGATCAGCCCAGCAGGGGTAATTGACTCAAAGTTGTAGCCGATAACGAATCCCATCAGGTTTTTCAGCTGTCTTGGGACAGAGAAATCCCTGCCGGGAGTTAGGTAAACAGCCCCGGAATAGAGCTCCTCAGATAATTGAAAGACCTGAAAATAATCGTTGCCGTGCTGGTCATTCAGAAGGTTCTGGCCCGAACGCCCTTGAGAGCGGCAAGGGAACTCATATGACAACATGGCCGGGCCCTGGAACTCCAGCGTTGCACCGGTATGACGGTTGGAGCTGTATGCAATAACTTCCCTGTGAATTTGATTGATCAGGCTTGAATCACTGCTGGGCAAATCCTGCATGATAAACTCATTCTATATAGGCAATTGTTATATTAAAAGGCGCTTAACCATAATACACCTGAACGAATGACCACTCAATGTATACCAATACCGGCCTATGAACGATACGGGAAATTGTTCGTCCGCGGAGGGAAATGGGGAAGTTGTATCTGCACTAACATGGATCTGAACACAATTGGTGCAGTTTAGTGTCTGTCCCATTTTATATAAGCGGTACATTGAGGAGTTCAGCTATGAATAATCATAACAAGTGTTTTTTTCCATCGTGGTATCTCGCCACGGCTATCGCGACCGTGGTTGCCGCACAAGCAGGTGCACAGGAAGCGGATAGCGCTATTGATGACGCATTTGTTCTCGAAGAAATTGTTATTTTGGCTGAAAAACGCGGTGAAGGCCGATCGGTGATGGATACCGGTTTCGCCATTACAGGCGTATCAGGCGACCAGCTTGAACACATGGGGGCTGACTCAATTCAGGATGCCCTGGCCGGAGCGCCAGGAGTTAATTTTACCCAGACAACAGGCGCCAACGAGATGAGCATCCAGATACGTGGTATCTCCTCTGACTTTGGCGATGCTACGGTAGGTTACTACTTTGACGACCTGCCTTTCACGCTGATCAATACCTCACATGTGCCGGACATCAATCCATTTGACTTGCAGCAAGTGGAGATACTGCGTGGCCCGCAAGGAACCCTGTATGGCGCGGGTTCTTCGAGCGGCGCGGTTATTGTGCGAACGCAACCTGCTGATACCTCCGATTATGAAGTTAAGCTGGATATCAGCGGATCCAATACGGAAGGGGGAGGGAGTAACTATGGCGTTAATGCCGCCCTCAATGTGCCGGTGATTGATGAGGTTCTGGGTTTGAGGTTTGTTGTCGGTCATGAAGACAATGGAGGTTACGTTGACAATGTGGTTACGGCGGAGAATGACTTTAATGATTCAGAGCGGACTACGGTACGTGCAAGACTGACCTACACCCCGACGGACAACCTGGAAGTTCGGGGTTCTGTCTGGCACTCGGAAGCGGATGCCGCTCCGGGATTCTCCAATGCTGATTACGTGAATACTTCAATCAATCTTTTGATCCCACAGGGAAATTCCGGTCTGGATTATTTCGATAATTCCCAATTCTCACTTTATAACACGGTGATTGAGTATAGCTTTGATGGCTTTGACCTGTACTCAACAACCAGTTATATCGAATCAGAACAACAACGGGTCGATGGCTTGACCACTACCCTGGTTGATCTTGCGATCGATCGAAAAAATGAGGCCATCAGTCAGGAAATCCGACTGTCTTCAACGGGCGACGGTGCGTTTTCCTGGAACGGTGGTCTGTTTTACCTGAAGGGAGAGCAGGATGATGATGCGACGTTATTCACCCAGCCACCAGCACCATCACAGGCAATTGTCGGATTTTCTGAACACTATGAAGACGAACAGTGGGCGGTATTCGCAGAAGTTCATTGGACTGGATTTTCCGATATTCTGGAGTTAACCGCAGGGCTGCGTTATGTCGAAGACGAACGAACAGCTGTTGAATCTGCGCCGGCTAACGCAGCGGCCGCTGCTTTTCTTGGCGTTGATAACCCTCGCAAGGAAGAGAACAATGATATCACTCCCCGTTTTAATGCCACGGCGCGCTGGTCTGAGGATTTTCTGACCTATATCAATCTGGCCAAGGGGTTTCGGCCGGGTGCTCATAACTATCTGGCTTCGGAACTCTCTGCATTTCCAAATGGGATTTCTGCGGCGGATCCGGAAGAGCTGTGGACCTACGAAGTTGGTACCAAGGTCACTCTACTGGATGGTGATTTTTCCTTTGAGGGCGCACTCTATTTCAATGACTGGAGTGATGTTCAGGTTTTTCAGACATTTATCGTGAATTTTGGAGGAATACCAACGCCTGTACTGGTTGGTGTTAACGGTGGAAACGCTGAATCCTATGGTGTAGATGCCAATTTTGTTTACACGGGTATTTCGGGACTAAGGCTGCAGGTCGGGGGTAATGTAAATTCCTCCGAATATCTGGACACGGTCGGGACGGCTCCAGCACAAATTCCTTCGGGTTCAAGGATTCAGCAAGTCCCCAAATATACCCTTTCAGCGGCTGCTGACTACCAATGGTCGATTGCGTCGGACGATTCAGGCCTGCAAGGTGTCTTCCATCTCGATATTCAGCATGTTGACGAAAAACCGAGTTACAGCGTCGGTTCGGCCTATTCAAGCGACAAAATTACCCTGCTGAATGCTCGAATCGGTGTTGAAGGCGATAACTGGGGTGTATTCCTGTTCGGCGAGAACCTCCTGGGAGAGGATGGTCTACTGACTTCCGTACCAACCAGCATAGATCCAGGTATTCTGGGCCCGCGTTCTCGACCAGCTACTTTTGGGCTTAATGTCAAATATCAGTATTAGTCTCAACAGGCGAACCAGTTATGAAATACAGTGATCTTTTGACGAACAAAAATCCGGAAGAGCTGGGCTTTTCACCCGACCGGTTACATAGAATAGCCACCACCTTGGAAAAAGCGGTCAAAGACGAAGTTGTACCGGGCTCAGTAGCGATCGTAGGGCGCAAGGGACACATCGCCCATTGTTCAGTCCATGGCTGGCAAAGTGTCGAGGAGTCGATGCCTTTAGGGGTCGCCAGCCGCTTCCGGCTGTACTCACAAACCAAACCGGTTATCGCCGTACTGGCACTGCGATTATTCGAGGAGGGTCTGTTCTTTCTCGACGATCCCGTTTCCAGGTATTTGCCCGAGTTTTCCAACAGGCAAGTACTGGTCCCCCCTGTCCCCGGTGGTGTACGCAGCGATGTAACAATGGCTCACACCGTTCCAGCAGAGCGTGAGATCACGGTATTCGATCTGCTGACAATGACATCTGGGCTGCCGCATTTCAGTACTATGCCGGCAACCTATGCATCCGCTGTTACGGCACCGTTTCTGGGCACGGGCATGCTGCCCGGTCTGGTCGACGATAAACTCAACAATCCTCCGCAACCGTTTGAGCAGATGATTTTGTCCCTGGCCAATCTGCCGCTTCAGTCGCAACCGGGTGAATGCTGGAGTTATGGTCATGATTTCGACGTGCTTGGCCTGCTGTTGGAGCGGGTCACCGGTCAGAGTCTGGAGACACTCTGTGACACGCATATTTTTCAACCGCTGGGAATGGGCGACACGGGATTTTATTGCCCCGAGTCAGACGTCGATACGCTGACGGCGGAGTACCAATGGGATGACAGCGGCGCATTTGTATTGCGGGATGCTCCATCGACAGCAGAGAAGCTGGACGGCAAGGACCGAAAACTGATCTCGGCCAATGGTATGTTTGGGGGGCTGCTGTCATCACCGAGGGATTTTTCACTGTTTGCGCAAATGCTGCTGAATTCCGGAGAGCTTAACGGAGAGAGAATTCTCGGCCGCAAAACCATCGATCTGATGACAGCCAATCATATCGGGGGTAAGTCAGTGAATATAATGGAGGGGCCACACCATGGTTTCGGATTTGGCGTGTCTGTTCGTAAGCAATTGGGTGGTACATTTATGCCCGTGTCCGCAGGCGCCTATGGTTGGAGCGGAGCGGGTGGCACCTACTTTGTTATAGACCCGATAGAAGATATGTTCTGTCTGTTCTTCACTCATGTATTTCTCTATCCGATGGCGGCGAGAGAACACTTGCAGGACCGGGTTGTAAAGATGGCTTATGAGGCGCTTACCTGAGCGCCGTACCTACCCCACCAAAACTATCACAGCAGGAATACCGAAAAGATGTCTGCTCCTCAGTCACCCTTGGAATTGTTTTACCAATGGGAAAAAGAAACCCCCAACCGGATTTACTTACGCCAACCGAAAAACCTGCAATGGAGGGAATATACCTGGGCAGAGGTCGCCGATCAGGTTCGACGAATCGCCGCCTTTCTGATCAACAAGCATTACCCGCCAGCAAGCCGTATCGCTATCTGGTCATCAAACAGCAAAGATTGGCCCATATGTGATCTGGCGATTATGTTGGCCGGACATATCTCCGTACCCATATACCCTGGACAGGATTGCCAGTCCGCAAACTATATACTCAGGCACTCGGAAACAAAGTTGATTTTTTGTGGGGCTTTCGATCAGTCGGCAAAGGTCAAGGATGCTTTGGTAGAGGGGGTGGAAACCGTGGCAATGCTGGGTTGTGGTTTCGAATTCGATACCAGTCTCGAAGAGATTGTTGCCATCCATCAGCCATTTAGAGATTCTCCGATCCCGGAACCCGATGATGTCTTTACCACCATCTATACATCGGGTACCACCGGCAACCCCAAGGGCGTGATGCATATGCACAAAACCCCGGGATTGGTCGTACCCAGGATGTTGAAAGTATTAAAAATGGATCATGATGAAAACCGGCTGTTTTCCTTTCTACCCATGTCTCATGCGGCGGAGCGTATCGTGGTAGAGATGATGAGCCTTTACACGAATTCGCCCGTCTCTTTCTCCGAAGGCCTGGAGACCTTCGCCGATGAATTGCGTTCTGTCCAGCCGACGGTGTTCTTTGCTGTGCCTCGCCTATGGATGAAGTTCAAGGAAGGCATCGATGCCAAGATCCCGCCCGCCTCTCAGCCCTATCTGACCGAGGATCAAAAGGCAGAGATTATTCAACATTTGGGCTTAGGCAAGGCTCGTACCGTATTGACAGGTTCCGCTTCTTGCCCGGATGAGGTGCATGAGTGGTATTTGAACTTGGGGATTGTACTGCGAGAAGGTTACGCCATGACAGAGACTTTTGCTCACGGGTGTAGCTGGCACCATAATGATACGCCTTTGCTCGGGTCAGTAGGGATCCCCAATGATGACTCTGTACAGGTCAGAATCACAGATGCTGGCGAGATTCAGTTTAAGACGCCGGGTCTCATGAAGGGCTACTACCTGGAACCCGATGAAACGGCAGAAGTGATCGAGGATGGGTGGTATAACACCGGTGATTCCGGAAAAATGGATGACAACGGTAACCTTTGGCTCACGGGTCGCATCAGTGAAGTGTTCAAGACAAGCAAGGGCAAGTTTATCCAACCGGCGCGTTTGGAAAATCTTTTTGCGAGATGCCATCTACTGGCGCAATTCTGCGTGATCGGCCATGGATTTGATCAGCCGGTTTTGCTGACAACGTTATCGGAAGCAGGTGTTAATACATCGGAAGAAGTTTTACGACACGAGTTGGAAGATCTGCTTAATCAAGTTAACAGCGAGACAGCCGCTCATGAAAAGGTCGCTAACACAATCGTTGTTCCTGAATGGACCATTGAGAACGGCGGGCTTACGCCAACCTTGAAAATCAAGCGGCGGCAGATCGAGGAGCGTTACCGCTGCGCGATCAAAGAGAGTTTGGCAGGTCCTGCAGGCGGTCGCGTCCTGTTCTTGACTTGACTCCTGTCAAGTGTCAATTCCGGAACCACTCCCTATGGCCTTTCTCCAGTCGCAATAATCGCTGGATTTCTACGCCAAAGGGTGGTCGAGCGGTGGTCACTCCAGTCTGGGTCACCGTTCGACCGCTCGCCCAACTGCGGCCACGACTATATCGGCGTTAGCCACATTGGACTCAATATCCCGTGAACATTGATGGCATTGAAGCCCTCCACCTGTTTTAGAAGCGGTCGCCGAAGTGATTAAGCTCGCTAATGTGACAACCGCGGTCTGCCAAGTATCTGGTCACGCCGGCGACGATGCCGCATGCCGCCGGGCAGGTGGCCTTAAGGGCAAATTCAGGCACATTACCCGTTTCAGTCTTCAAGGTATTAACCTTTGAAATTCATTAATCAGAAGGACTGACCCGGAACCCAATTGGTGCCTGCCAGAGGGACGCGTGCCATCGCGGCAGATTCCACCGTCAGTGCCACCAGGTCTTCGGGTTCGAGATTGCGCAAGTCGTTTTTACCACAGGCCCGGGCCAGGGTCTGCGCTTCCAAGGTGAGCACGCGCAGATAGTTGGCCAAACGGCGACCGCCTTCTACAGGATCCAGTCGTTGAGCTAACTCAGGGTCCTGGGTGGAAATTCCCGCAGGGTCCTTACCCTCGTGGTAATCGTCGTAAAAGCCTGCAGCGGAGCCGATTTTTTTAAAGTCGTTATCCCACTTTGGATGGTTACAACCCAGGGCCACCAGTGCGGCAGTGCCAATGGCGACCGCATCGGCACCGAGAGCCATGCACTTGGCCACGTCGGCACCGTTGCGAATACCACCGGAGACGATCAACTGTACTTCACGGTGCATGCCCATTTCCTGCAGCGCCTGCACCGCTTGCGGAATGGCGGCGAGGGTGGGAACACCCACGTGTTCAATAAACACTTCCTGGGTGGCGGCGGTACCGCCCTGCATACCGTCCACTACGATCACATCGGCACCGGCTTTTACTGCCAGTTTGGTGTCATAGTAGGTGCGGGTGGCGCCGACCTTGATATAGATAGGCACCCGCCAGTCGGTGATCTCGCGCAGTTCCTGAATCTTGATGGCCAGATCGTCGGGGCCGGTCCAGTCCGGGTGACGGCAGGCGGAGCGCTGGTCCACCCCCTTGGGCAAGGTGCGCATCTCTGCCACACGGTCGGTAATTTTCTGACCCAGCAGCATGCCGCCACCGCCGGGTTTGGCGCCCTGGCCCAACACCACTTCGATGGCGTCGGCTTTGCGCAGATCGTCGGGATTCATGCCGTAGCGCGAGGGCAGGTACTGATACACCAGCTTGCTGGACTGGCCGCGTTCCTCGGGCGTCATGCCGCCGTCACCGGTGGTGGTGGAAGTGCCCGCCGCTGAGGCGCCACGTCCCAGGGCTTCTTTGGCATTGGCCGAGAGGGCGCCAAAGCTCATGCCGGCGATGGTAACCGGGGTGTCGATCACCACCGGTTTCTTGGCAAAGCGGGTACCCAGGGTGACCTGGGTATTGCAAGCCTCGCGATAACCTTCCAGCGGATAGCGGGACATACTGGCGCCCAGAAATAAAAGGTCGTCAAAGTGGGGTACTTTGCGCTTGGCCCCAAAGCCGCGGATATCATAAATACCGGTTTCCGCCGCGCGGCGAATTTCGTTCATGGTAACACGATCAAAGGTGGCCGATTCACGCAGGCCGTCCTGCACATTCAGGTCCTGTTCTTCACTCATATCACTTTCCTCCAGGGCGGCTCAGTAGGCGTTGTCAATCTTAAAGTTGTAGAGCTCACGGGCGGAGCCGTAGCGCTTAAAGTCGGCCGGGTTGTCATCAAAACCGGCGCGATTGAGCAGTTCGGTCAATTCCGTCAAATGCTCTTCACGCATCTCTTTTTCGACGCAGTCAGCGCCCAGGGACTTGACGCTGCCCTTGACGTAAATTCGGGTTTCGTAGAGGGAGTCGCCCAGGGCTTCCCCGGCATCGCCGCACACCACCAGGGTGCCGGCCTGGGCCATAAAACAGCTCATGTGGCCGACGTTGCCACCCACCACAATATCCGCGCCTTTCAGCGAAATGCCGCAACGGGAGCCAGCGTTGCCGTCGATGACCAGGAGTCCGCCATGGGCGGTAGCACCGGCGGCGGCCGAGGCGTCTCCCTTGACGCGCACAGAACCGGACATCATATTTTCCGCCAGACCCGGGCCGGCATTGCCATGCACGGTGACGCTGGCGGACTTGTTCATGCCGGCGCAAAAATAGCCGGCGTGGCCGTGAATATCCACGGCGACACTGGCGTCGAGACCACAGGCAATGTTGTGGGCGCCCTTGGGATTGGTAACAACGAATTCACGCTCACTGCAATGTTCAGCCTGATCGTGAAGAGCCTGATTGAGCTCGCGAACACTGCCAGCGGCAATATCAATGGTTTTCATGGTGATCCTCCAGATTACAAGGCGCTTATCAGGCCGGTTGCCCGGTTGGCTGTGAGCGCTCCCAGACATAGATGGTGGCGGGTTCCGGCTCCCAGACGCGGGCGTTTTCAATTCCAGGCAGCGTGGTTAAGGCCTGGTATTCCGAGGCCATGGCAACGTAGTCGTCTGTCTCGGCCAGCACCGCGGGTTTGCAGGCGATTGGATCGCGCACCACGGCGAAACCGTCACGGGTACCAATGGTGAGGGTGTAAAAGCCGTCAAAGTCTTTGAGGCCGTTTTCGAGTGCCTGGTTGAGACTGTCACCTTCTCTTAATCGCCAGGTCAGATAACCTGCGGCCACTTCGGTGTCGTTTTCCGTTTCGAAGTGAATGCCACGTCGTCGGAGTTCCTCACGCATGCGGTTATGATTGGAAAAAGAACCGTTGTGAACCAGGCACAAATCCTCGCCGGTGGAAAAGGGGTGGGAGCCCTCCATGGTGACCGCCGATTCCGTTGCCATTCGGGTGTGGCCGATGATATGGCTGCCTTTCATACCCTGCAGATCAAAGGTCTGGGCAATATTCTCGGGCAGGCCCACTTCTTTTAGAATTTCGATGGAACGGCCGGCACTCAGCTGCAGAACCTCTGGAGTCTGTTCGCTGATCAACGCCGTGGCGCTGTCAACATCCGAGTGTATTTTGAATACGGCGACGTTGTTGTTTTGAAAGAACTGGACGCCGGTGCCCAAATCCGTCTCAACGCGGCTGGCCAGCGCCGCCCAATCATAGTTGACATCCGGGTGCCGCAACGTCAGCTTGATCGCCTCGTCGCTTACTTCATCGCCATAGATGGCAAAGCCGGCGCTGTCCGGCCCACGGTCAGTCATGGCAACCAGCATGGGTGCAAACAGCTCACCAATGCGGCTTTCCAGGGCAGGGTTCTTCAGATAGAGTCCAACGATTCCACACATAGGATTTAACCTCTTAATTCCATCAAAACAGTTCCAGGTAGCGCTCGCGCTCCCAGTCGGAGACGTGGCGACAGTAGTCAATCCACTCATTGCGCTTGAGCGCGATAAATTCCCGGCAGATGTCCTTGCCGATCAGCTCCTGTAACAAGGTGTTCTGTTCCAAAGCCGTAACGGCTTCCCCCAGGTTTTGCGGCAGCAGTTCAATCCCCTTGTCTTTACGCTCGTCCTCGGAAAGGCTGTAGAGATTGATGTTGGTGGGTTCGCCGGGATCGAGTTCGCGCTCGACGCCGTCCAGCCCGGCGGCAATCAGAGCCGCGTGTACCAGATAGGGATTGCAACCGGCATCGGGCAGTCGAAACTCCAGGCGACCGTAAGGGATACGCACCATTGCCGAGCGGTTGTTATCACCGTAGCAGATATAGGCCGGCGCCCAGGTGGCACCGGAAGCGGAGCCACCCACCACCAGACGCTTGTAGGAATTGACCGTGGGTGCGGCAAAGGCGCAGAGTGCCCGGGCGTGATGCATCAATCCGCCAAGAAAATGGTAGGCCATCTTCGACAGGCCCATGCCATGGGCATCACTGTCGTCGCCGAACAGGTTGGTGCCCTGATCGTCAGTGATGGACAAATGGAAGTGCATGCCATTGCCGGTACGGTCTGATGAAGGCTTTGGCATAAAGGAGCAGACCATGCCCATGTCATGGGCAATTTCGCCGGCGGCCATACGCACAAAGGTAAAACGGTCGGCGGAAGTCAGCGCGTCGCTGTAAGTGTAATTGATCTCGAACTGCCCGTTGGCGTCTTCGTGATCGATCTGGTACACATCAAAGTCGACCTGCTGCAGCGCCCCGACAAAGGTTTCCAGAAACGCCCGGGAGCGAGACAGGCCTTTGTAGTCGTAGCAGGGTTTGTCGAGCGTATCCGACTTATCGACCAGCGCCAGACTGCCGTCTTCGGTACGTTCGAACAATGACATCTCCGGCTCCAGGCCGGTATTAAGCGTCCAGCCTTTTTCAGTGAGTTTGCTGATTTGCTTCTTCAGGACCACCCGTGAGCAATAGTCATAGGGTTCGCCATTGACGTGTCCGTCACAGGCGATGCGGGCGTAGCCCGGTTGCCAGGGGACGATGGACAAGGTGTCCAGGTCACCACGGGCAAGAAAGTCGGGGCTATGTGGCTCCATACCCAGCCCCCAGACGGCAAAGCCGGCAAATCCCGCACCATCTTCAACAACATCCATCAGGTTCTTGGCGGGTACGGATTTGGTTTTGGCAACGCCGTGGATATCCACGAACTGGGCCAGGACAAATTGAATGTCATTTTCCTCGATAAACTGTTTTGGCTGTTTCGACATAGCGGGCTCCCGTAGCGAGTTGCTTGATCAGGACATAGAAACTGAAAATTCCTGATGGTTAATTTATTTTCTCTTTGGGAAAGGCAATAATAGCGCCAAATATTCCTAACAGGAATAAAAAATTCAATAAATTGGTAAGCTACTGATTTGTATGCAATAGTTGCGTATGCGGATAGTTGAAGGTTATAAAACGTGGCATGATGAGCGGCATTCGGTGCCCCCGGCAGGGGGCCGGCAGGAACTAAAATGGCGCAGCAGCGACCCCAATGCACCAACAGTGAGCACAATGACGGACGTTACAGGAAAGCAGTTTAACCTCGATCAGTTTATTGCCATGAAGGTCAAACAGGCTCGACTCAAGGAAAACCTGAAGATCACCGATGTCTCGCGCATCTCTGGCATCAGCCAGGGAATGATCAGCAAAATCGAAAATGCTCAGGTGTCCACCAGTCTGGAGACGCTCAGCCGCCTGTGTCTTGCCATTGGCTTACCGATCTCCAAATTGTTTCAAGACTTCGATCGCCCGGACGGTACCGCGCAGTTCACCAAGGCCGGGCAGGGGCTGGAGGTGGTACGCCGAGGCACTGACAAGGGCCATACCTACCACCTGCTCACCTATCAGCGCGGTGCCACCAAATCGTTTGAACCGTTCCTGGTGACCATGGATGACCTGGCGGAAGTTTTCCCCACATTTACGCATCCTGGCGAAGAGTTTATCTATGTACTGGAAGGGAAGTTATCCTATCGCCACGGCAATCATATTTACCATATGGAGGCCGGTGACAGTTTGACCTTTGATGGGGAGGTGCCCCATGGTCCTGAAACTTTGGTTGAGGTGCCGATCAAACTACTGTCGTTTATTAATTACTCTGCGGCGCATTGACTGTCGCGTGTTCTACTGGATGTTTGTAGCAGCCCGAGGGCGATGGGCTTGGCACTCCGTATCATTCGCGCTCAGAGCCCGCTCCTACAGGGATCGTGGTTGTAGGAGCCCGCTCCGAGGGCGATCAGCTAGTCGGCGAGTAGTTCGCGGCCAATAATCAACTTCATAATTTCATTGGTGCCGCCATAAATGCGTTGAATCCGGGCGTCGGCGTAGGCGCGGGCTACCGGATACTCCCACATATAACCATAACCGCCGTGCAATTGCAGGCATTCATCAATCACCTTGCCCTGCAGGTCCGTCGACAGCATCTTGGCTTTTGCCGCCGTTACCGGGTCGAGCTTTTTATCCAGATGCAGTTCCAGACAGCGGTCCACAAATACCCGCATTGCGGTGATTTCAGCATCCAACTGCGCCAGCTTGAATTGGGTATTCTGGAAGCCGGCGATCGGCTGACCGAAGGCTTTGCGCTCTTTCACATAAGCCACCGTTTGCTCCAGAATCGATTCCATGCTGGCCATAGCACCAATTGCCACGCCAAGACGCTCCTGGGGTAATTCCTGCATCAGGTAAATAAAGCCCTTGCCTTCCTCGCCCAGCAAATTTTCCTTGGGAACCCGAACATCCTGGAAGAACAGCTCGGACGTGTCCTGGGCTTTCAACCCGATTTTTTCGAGATTGGCACCTTTTTCGAATCCTGGCGTACCGGCTTCCACCAGAATCAGGCTGATGCCTTTTGCACCGGCAGATGGATCAGTCTTGCACACAACAATCACCAGATCAGCGTGCTGGCCGTTGGTGATAAAGGTCTTCGAACCGTTGATTACATAGTCATCACCGTCCAAGACCGCGGTGGTTTTTACGCCTTGCAGATCCGAGCCAGTCCCCGGTTCTGTCATGGCGATCGCGGTAATAATCTCACCGGAAAGGCAGCCCGGCATGTATTTTTGTTTTTGTGCTTCGGAACCGTTGTTGATGATGTAGGGTACGCCAATGTCGGAGTGGAGACCAAAGCCGGGGCCAGACAGACCCAGTCTGACCAGTTCTTCGTTGACGATCGCGTTATAACGAAAATCGAGGCCGAGTCCACCATAGGCCTCGGGTACGGTGGGGGCTAAAAAGCCCATTTCACCGGCTTTGGTCCACAGGGCGCGGTCAACTTGGCCGTCCTTTTCCCATTGGGCGTGGTGGGGCACGGCTTCAGCTTCCAGAAATTTTCGTACACTGTCGCGAAACTGCTCGTGTTCGGGTTCAAATAATGTTCTAGGAATCACGGTGTCTTCTCTTTGTCTATCATCTTCGTAGGGTGGATTAGCGAAGCGTAATCCACCGGTTCCTATTCACATTCGTAGTAATTTGGTGGATTCCAAAAGTAGGCGCTCTAGGCGACGCTTCGCTAATCCACCCTACGGGAATATGGAGCTAGTTGAATAATTCACCAGCTTCGAGTTTTTCAGCCACAATCGCCGGCGTCTTAAAGCGGTCGCCATACTTTTCCGCCAGCTCATCGCAACGATCGATAAATCGCTGCAAGCCGTAGGTATTCACGAACTGCAGATACCCTCCGGTCCAGGTGGGTGCACCAATACCCAAGAGAGAGCCAATATTGCCGTCAGCGACAGAGCGCAGTACGCCCTCCTGCAGACATTTAAGGCTTTCGATAACATTGCTGAACAGCAGGCGGTCTTTGATATCGTCGTCGCTGACCTTAAGCTCTGGTTTGTAATAGAGTTCGTGCAGTTTTGGCCAGATGATTTTGCCGGCATCGCTGTATTCGTAAAAACCACCGTCTCCGTGGTAACGGCCACCGTGGTTGTATTCCTTGACCAGGGTATTGATCAAATCGGTGGCGAGGGGACGCAGGTCGTCATCAGCTGAAATCAGACCTTGAGATATCTGGGTTTCGCGAATCTCCATCCCGAGACGCATGCTGATTTCATCGTAGATGGTCAGGGGACCGACGGGCATACCGATGGCTTTACCGAGATTATCAACTCTCAACGGGTTAATCCCCTCGGCGACCATCTGTGCCGCTTCATTGAGTTGCGAGGTAAACGTCCGGGAGGTAAAGAATCCCAGGCTGTCGTTGACCACAATTGGTGTTTTTCGAATCTGCCGCACAAAGTCAAAGGCCTTGGCCAGGGTTTCATCGCTGGTCTTTTCACCACAGATGATCTCCACCAACGGCATTTTGTCCACCGGCGAAAAGAAGTGAATACCAATAAACTTCTCCGGGTTGGCACTGGCTTCGGCCAACTGAGTAATGGGCAGCGTGGAGGTATTGGAGCCCCAGACGCCGTCCTCGGCCAGCTGGCCTTCGGTACTGCGGGTAATCTGGTGTTTCAGTTCCATTTTTTCGAATACGGCTTCGATAATCAGATCACAACCAGCCAGATCTGTATCCTGATCGGTGGCTTTGATCAGGTTCAGCACGGATTCCTTTTTGGCCTCGTCGGCACGGCCGCGCTGGATGGCCTTATCCATAAGTTTGGCTGTATAGGCTTTACCTTTTTCCGCCGCTTCGAGAGAAACATCCTTAAGTACTACCTCGATTCCCGCCATGGCGGACACATTGGCAATACCTTGACCCATCATGCCGGCACCGATCACACCGACCTTGGTAACCTCACTGCGTTCGATGCCCTCGGGACGACTGGCGCCACCGTTGACCTGCCCCATCTGGAAGAAAAAGGCCGTGATCATATTTTTGGCAACAGCGCTGGGCACCAGTGACATAAACTTGCGTGTTTCGATACGCAGCGCGGTATCAAAATCCACGGTCACCGCTTCCACCGCCGTCTCCAGTATACGCTCCGGTGCCGGCAACAGCCCACGGGTTTTCTGCATCAGCTGTTGTGGTGCCATGCTGGCCAGTTGGGCGACCTTGGGGCTCTTGATATTGCCGCCAGGTACCTTGAAACCTTTTTGATCCCAGGGTTGCAGGGCGGCGGTGTCGTCGCCTTTTTGCGCCAGTATCCAGGCTTTGGCACGGGGTACCAGCTCATCGACGGTGTCGACAGTTTCGTTGATCAAACCTTCGCTTAACGCCTTGGCGGCCTTGATCTTTTTGCCTTCCAGCAAATAGGGCAGGGCTTTTTCCAGACCGAGGAGATTGGTGAGACGTACAACACCACCCGCACCAGGCAATAAGCCTAATCCTACTTCCGGCAGGCCTACAATGACGGCTTTGCTGTCCCAAGCAATGCGGTAGTTGCAACTCAGGCAGATTTCAAAGCCGCCGCCCAGTGCTGCACCGTTGATGGCCGCCACCACGGGTGCTGGCAGTTTCTCAATCCGGCGCAGGAAGTTCTTGGTTTCGACACCTTCCTTAAAAAAGTCCTCGATTTGATCAGCTTCCACCTGCACCAGGTCGTTGAGGTCTCCGCCGGCGAAAAAGGTTTTTTTGGTGGATGCGAAAATGACGCCGGTGAGTGCCGGTTCCGCTTCGAGGCGCTCGATGGTGGTTCGCATCGCATCGTTGTATTCCGCGTTCATGGCATTGACCGGTCCGGTCATGTTCATGGTGATGGTGACGATGTCGTTGTTGTCTTTGTCGTAGTTGAATACACTCATTTTGGTTTCCTGAATTGTGTTTGAATCCTTTTCCAGGATATGGTGGATTACGGCTTCGCCTAATCCACCCTACAAAATTTTTCCCGGAGGGTGGTGGCGTTGGTCTTTAGAGACGCTCAATAATGGTGGAGATACCCATGCCGCCGCCGACACAAAGGGACAGCATCGCGCGTTTCAATCCACGCCGCTCCAGCTCGTCCAGCATGGTGCTCACCAGAATGGCTCCGGTAGCACCCAGCGGGTGGCCCAGGGCGATGGCGCCGCCGTTGACGTTGGTGATCTCTGGGTCAATATTCAGGTCTTTCATATAACGCAGGGCCACCGAAGCGAAGGCTTCGTTGATTTCCCATAGATCAATATCACTCTTCTTCAGACCCGCAATTTTCAGGCACTTTTGCGCCGCCGGCCCCGGGCCGATCAACATGATTGAGGGCTCGGTCGAGGTGACCGCTCCGGCGACAATGCGACCGCGAGGCGTCAGGCCAAGGTCTCGACCGGCCTGCTCGCTACCAATCAACACCGCACTGGCACCATCGACGATACCCGAGGAGTTGCCCGGGGTGTGAACGTGGTTGATTGATTGCACCTCGGGGTATTTGGAGAGCAGCATATCGTCCATACCCATCGCTCCCAGCTTTTCGAACGAGGCATTGAGCCCGGCCAGGCCCTCCATGGTGGTATTGGGCTTGATAAAGTTGTCTTTTTCCAGGATGGTGAGGCCGTTAACATCTTTTACCGGCACTACCGACTTGTCGAAGTAGCCGCTATCGCGGGCAAAGCTGGCACGATGCTGGGATTGCAAGGCATAGGCATCCACATCTTCGCGACTCCAGCCTTCCAGGGTGGCAATCATATCGGCGCCTATGCCCTGAGCCACAAAACGTTGACTCATCACATATTCAGGATCACCACCAAAGGCCCCCCCGGCAGAGCCCATAGGAACGCGGGACATGCACTCAATACCACCGGCTACCATCAGCTGGTTCCAACCCGACATCACGTTCTGGGCCGCGGAGTTAACCGCTTCCAGGCCAGAGGCGCAAAAGCGGTCCATTTGCACGCCGGCGACACTCTCATCCCAACCGGCAAACTGCACAATCGACTTGGCGACGTCCGCCCCTTGATCGCCCACAGGCTGGGTACAGCCCAGCATCACGTCATCGACATAGGCGGTGTCCAGCTGGTGACGCTGCTGCAGCTCGCGCAGCAGGCCTGCACCCAGCTCGATCGGTTTGACTTCATGCAGCGAACCATCCTTCTTACCCTTGCTGCGCGGCGTTCGAATAGCGTCGTAGATATAGGCCTGATTAGTCATGATTACCTCGTTCTGTCATGGCGACTGTTTTGTGTTTGTGTTTCATTTTGTGGCGTCATTCCGCCGCTTCGACTTGGATCAGCAGTTCGTCCGCTGCCACCTGGGTTCCGGCTTCCACCAGGATATCCGTCACCGTGCCCGCGGTTTCCGCCGTGAGTTCATAGAACATCTTCATCGCTTCCAGAATCGCCAGGGTTTGACCGGCCTCGACGCTGTCGCCGGTCTGCACCTTGAGCTCCAGCAATTGGCCGTGCATCGGGGCGATAATATTGCCGCCTCCGGCAGTTTGATCTTGTAAGCCGTCGAACGGAATTTCATCCCGATAGACGCTGGAGACACCACCCTCGGACAGATAGAGTTTATCTGCGGTCTTCTGGAAGCAGGCTTTGACTCGTCTTCCATCCACACTCAATTTTGCGATACCGTCGTTGATGCTGATGACATTAACAGTGCAGGTATGATCGCCTTCATCGGTAACGATGTAAGTATCTTCATCGTCAGGGGTGATCCACAAATCGAGAGCTTTCTCACCGTGCTGGTAGCGCTTGCGGGAAGGCATTGGTGTTGAACTGGACCAGTTTTTTAAACCGGCGGCGACATTGACGCTGCTGGCAAAAGCCTGTTGATGTTGTAATTGCAACTCGATGACGGCGGCAATGGCATTGTTGCAGAAGGACGGGGGGCGCTGCTCCAGCTGCTCGGGGGAAAACTCCTCGCCAATAAAGGCGGTGGTAGCGGCGCCTTCGATAAACACTTCGTTTTCAATACAGGCCTTAAGAAAGTCCCGATTGGTTCGGGTGCCAAACAACAAGGTCTGGTTCAATGCCTCAATCATGCGCAGACGGGCCACCTCCCGCGACGGACCACTGGTGATCACCTTGGCGATCATGGGGTCGTAGTAGGGGGAGACTTCCTGGCCGCTGCGGATACCGTGATCCACCCGAATACCTTCGCCTTGTGGAGGCGACCAGAGATGAATTGGGCCGGAGGTGGGTAGAAAATCCTGGCTGGTATCTTCCGCATAGAGCCGCACCTCGATGGCATGCCCCTGCAGCTTAATGTCTTCCTGAGTCAGACCCAAGGGCTCACCTTGGGCAACTTGAATCTGCAGAGCGACGAGATCAAGACCGGTGATTAGCTCAGTGACCGGATGCTCCACCTGCAGGCGGGTATTCATTTCCAGGAAATAAAACGCTCCGTTTTCAGCCAACAGGAATTCAACGGTACCGGCGCCCTGGTAGTTTATGCTTTTGGCGGCGGCCACGGCGGCGGCTCCCATTCTTTCCCGCAGGGCATCGGTCATGATGGGGCAAGGGGCTTCCTCCACAACCTTCTGGTGACGTCGTTGCACCGAACAGTCTCGTTCACCCAGGTGAACGGTGTTGCCCTGACTATCGGCGAACACCTGCACTTCTACATGGCGGGGTCGAATAATGGCCTGTTCCAGAATCAGCTCATCGGAACCAAACGCCGACAGGGCCTCCGCCCTGGCCAGTTGTAGGGTATCGGCCAGCTCTTCACGATTGTGCACCAGGCGCATGCCACGACCGCCACCTCCAGCGGCAGCTTTTACCATCATCGGCAGATCAATCTTTCCGGCTTCGCGCAACAGTGTGTCATCGCTCTGGTCGACGCCTTCGTAGCCGGGTACACAGGGCACATCTGCCTGGATCATGCGGCGCTTGGCCTCAGCCTTGTTACCCATGAGGTTGATGGCCTCAGCGCTGGGACCAATAAAGATGATGCCTGCGTCGACACAGGCTTGGGCGAAATCGGCGTTTTCGCTGAGAAAGCCGTAGCCGGGATGAATCGCCTGGGCACCCGTTTGCCTGGCTGCATCCAGGATACGCTCTGCAAGCAAATAGGATTCATTCACCGGACCGGCACCGATACACACGGCATCATCGGCCATTTGCACATGCAAGGCGTTGCTGTCGGCCTCAGAATAGACCGCAATGGTGCGATAACCGAGCGCCTTGGCGCTGCGGATAACCCGGCAGGCGATCTCACCACGGTTGGCAATAAGTATGCTGTTAAATCGTGACATGGGTGACTCTCCGAGGTTACTGTTCGGCCCAGGATGGGATGCGTTTTTCCACAAAGGCGGCAATGCCTTCCTTGCCTTCGTCGCTAAACATGCAGGCGGCGAACTGTTCAGAGGCGAAGTCCAGCACGTCATTTTTGGATTGACGGGTGGATTCGAAAATAAGATTTTTTGTCACCGCGTTGGCGTTAGGAGCGCAATGGGCGATCTGATCAAGTACTTCCGCGCACTTCGCTTCAAGGTCATCACTGTCGTCGGCAAGGATGTGGGCCAGTCCCAGATTAACCGCTTCTTCCCCTTTAAAACTGGCCCCAGTCAGCATCAGGCGACGGGCCTGGGTTAAGCCAATTCGTTCGGTGACAAACGGAGAGATCTGCGCTGGAGGGATACCGAGGCTGGTTTCGCTGAGACGAAAACGGGTGTCGCGGGTAACAATGGAAACATCACTCAGACAAGCCAGCCCCAGGCCACCGCCAATCGCGGCACCCTCAATTAGAGTAATGACGGTCTGTGGTTGCTCATTAAGTTTTACCGCCAGGAAACCAAAGCTGCGATTGTAGCGGGCCATGGCGACCTGGGCACCGGCATTGGAGGCCTGGTCGCCATCACCCTGGTCTGCTTTGAAACCCTTGATATTACCGCCGGCGCAGAAAAACCCACCCTTGCCGCGAATAATCAGCGTGCGAATGCTGCGATCGTCTGCAATGGCATCCAGCGTCGCGTGCATCTCGTCAATCACTTCGTCGGTGATTGCGTTTCTGGATTCAGGTTGATTGAACCAGAGCGTCAGGACGCTGGCGTTTCGTTCCAGCAAGATGCTGTTTGTTTCCGGAAGATTTGACATATTAATTTATCTCTCTATAGCCACCAAACCCGTAGCAGCGGGCTCTGACCGCGACTGACTCGAAGTGCCAATCCCAGTCGCCCTCGGAGCGGGCTGCTACAGGTAAGTGGAATAACTCTTAAACACCAACCGTGTTATGTTCTTCGCCAACCATCGCCGCTCGCTGAAACCCGGGCCGGGCTTTCATGCGTTGCAGGTAATCGTCAACCTGGGGCTCATAGTCACTGCCAATGCCCAGGTATTCACCCAGGTACAACGCATAAGCGATATCGATATCGGCGATGGTAAAACGCTTGTCTACTAAAAACTCTCGATCCAGCAGGTGACGATTGAGACGTGTCAGGCGTTTCAGATACCACTTGCGATAGTCCTCTCCGGCTTCGCCCAGACCGCGATCCGACTCAAAGCGGGAATAGCGAAGGAAGATGGTCTGCGGGAAGGTCAGGGTGGCGTCACTGTGAAACAACCAGTTGAGGTAATCGCCGTACTCGGGGTGATCCGGTTTCAAACCAAACTCTTGCTTGCCGTAGCGCTCCACCAGGTACAGCGGTATGCCGGAAGACTCGGTCATATGGGTCTCACCATCGATCATATAGGGAATGGTGCCCAGATCATTGACCTCCAGGAAATCTTTCTGCAGAAAACGTGGCGGAAACGGCATGGACACAACCTCGTACTCAATGCCCATTTCCTCCAGGGCCCAGAGTGCGCGCATGGAGCGGGCCTTGTAGCAATGCCAGACTTTGATGGTCATGCCGATCAGACCCCGTACTGTCGCGACGACAAGTCTCGCAGAATTTCTTCAGAGCCTCCGCCAATCGCATTGACACGAACCTCGCGGTAGATGCGCTCGACCCGGTTATCGCGCAGGTAACTGGCGCCACCCAATATCTGGCTGGCCTCGCGGGCACAGAATTCCATGGTCTCGCTGCACATCACCTTGAGCATGGCAATGTCGGCGGGGTTGGGTTTGTTCTCCATAATTTCCCTGGCGCAGTGATTGATAGTGGCCTGGCAGGCGTTGATGCGTTTCTTCATCTCTGTGATTTTGTGGCGGATCACCTGGTGATCGGCCAGTCGCTTGCCGAAGGTTTTGCGCTGCTGGGCCCAGTTCACCGCTTCTTCCAGGCACACGCGCGCGCTGGCTTCCATCACTATCGACATATTGATGCGCTCGGCGTTGAGGTTATTCATCACTACCTTGAAGCCCTGGTTTTCCTCACCCAGTAAATTGCTTACCGGTACCTTGACGTTGTCAAAGTAAATGGTGGCAGTATCGGAACACCACCAACCCTGTTTGCGATCCAGTGGCGTGCGAGAAACGCCCTCAGTGTCTGTGGGAATCAACAACGCGGACACCCCCCTGGGACCCTCACCACCGGTACGCACGGCGGTGGTGATCCAGCTGGCGCGCATGCCTCCGGTGATAAAGGTCTTGGAGCCGTTGACGATGTAGAAATCACCCTCACGGCGGGCGGTGGTCTGCAGATTGGCCAGGTCAGATCCGCCACCGGGCTCGGTCAGTCCCAGGGAGATACCCTTGCTGCCATCCAAAACGCCGGGAACAACATCCCGCTTTATCGCTTCGTTGGCAAAGTTGGCAACCGGAGGCAGACCAATACTGTGTACCATCATCATCGATTGAACACCGCCGCAACCAACCCGGGCCAGCTCTTCGTAAAGAATACCGTGATAGAGGATATCGATCCCCTCACTGATGCCGCCATAAGCCTCCGGGTAGCCCAGGGCCATCACACCGGCGGCTCCCGCTTTGGCAAACAGCTCCTCAGGTATTTCTCCAGCTTCATCCCACTCAGTTGCGTAGGGCATAATTTCCCGTTCAATAAAACGACGGATTTGCGTGCGCCACTCCTCGTGTTGCGGGGTGAGCAGTGGGTTTGAGATACGGGCACTATCAAAATTTAAAGACATGGATTTGTTTCCTGAAAGACATTTATATGCGGGCAATACCAAAGCTGTTGTCGCGAACTTTTCGATGCCGCGCTTCCCACACGGTTTCCAGCAGGAAGCCCAGTGTCTGGCGCGTGTGCCTGGGGTCGATCATGCCGTCGTCGAGCATGCGGCCGGAGGTATAGAAGGCACTGGATTGAGAGTCGAAGATTGCGGTGATCTTTTCTTCTTGCCTGGCCAATGCTTCTTCGTCAACAGCGGTGTTGGTCGCCGCTGCTTTACCGCGCGCTACCATCGACATGGTTTGCGCCGCCTGGGCACCACCCATCACGCCCGTGGAAGCGTTGGGGAAGGTGTAGAGGAAATCTGGTTCATAGGCGCGACCGCACATGCCATAGTTTCCGGCACCGTAGCCGGCGCCGGTCATCAGGGTTATGCGCGGGACTTCGATATTCTGCACCGCCTGAATCATCTTGGCGCCGTGTTTGATCATGCCGGCCTGCTCGGACTTGGTGCCAACGATATAGCCGGTGGTATTCTGAAGAAACACCACGGGGGTATCGGATTGGTCGCACAGCTGCAGGAACTGGGTTGCCTTGGTCGCGCCGTTGGGATCAATGGAGCCGTTGTTGCCGACGATGCCGCAAGGCATGCCCATGATTTCCGCTTGCAGACACACGGTTGAGGCGCCGTAACGGGGTTTAAAGTCCATAAAGTCCGAACCATCCACCACCCGGGCAACCAGTTCGCGCATATCGTAAGGGGTACGATAGTCGCAGGGGATCACGCCGGCGAGTTCATCGGGATCGTATACAGGTTCGAGAAAACTGCGACGGTTGGGGCGGTCGCAGCCTTTGTTCCATTCCAGCCGGTGGGTCAACTCACGCAGCATATTCACCGCCTGCCCATCGTTTTCTGCAAGGTATTCCACCAATCCGGAGGTGGTGGAGTGCATTTCGGCACCACCCAATTCCTCTTCGGTGGCGATTTCTCCGGTCGCGGCCTTGAGCAGAGGCGGACCGGCGAGAAACGCGCGGCCGTTGTCCTTGACGGCAATGACATAATCACTCAGCCCTGGCATATAGGCGCCGCCCGCCGTGGAGGAACCGTGCAGAATGGAGATGACTGGAATGCCGGCCTTACTCAGCTTGGCCTGGCGGCCAAATAGCTTGCCGCCGTTGATAAAGTTCTCCACCGAATAGTTCATCAGGTCGCCGCCGGCGCTTTCCACCAAGTGGATAAAGGGGAGCTTTTGTTCAAGCGCTATCTCTTCGGCACGCAGCACGCGGTAGCTACTGGCCGTGGTGATCGAGCCGGCCATAATGCCGCTATCGTCCACGACGATCATGGCGCGAATGCCATTGACGAAACCAATACCGGTAATCACAGTACTGCCGGGAATGGATTTTTCCGGATCATCGGTGTCCATCAGATAACCGGCCAGGTTGGCAATTTCAAGAAAGGGCATACCGGGATCAAGCAGGCGTGAAAGGCGCTCTCGCGGCAGTAGCTGGCCGCGAGCCTCAAAGCGAGGCTTACGCTTAGCGGAGATGGCAGCGCCACGACGATTTAAGCCCTTCAGCTTTTCCACCAGCGACAACATTTCGGCACGATTGTTACGGTAGGCGTCAGAGTTGGTTTTGATCTTAGAGTTAAAAACAGTCATAGCAGGCTTTACACCAAAGATGAAGGAATGAGAACCGGGCAGGCCAGCAGCAATTGGGCGTAGCCTTTGGCTTGAGGGTCATTGCGAAGACTGGCAATGCCACCGCCGGCCAATACATCGTGCAGTAAAAAGTTAATAGCGTTGAGGCCGGGCAGCTGAAATTTTTCGACGTTTACTTCCTTGCCATCATCAAAAAAATGCTGAAAACGTGAGGCTACGACGTCGGTTGAAAGGGCCTCGTTAATGTAGGGCAGGTACTCTGGTTTGCGTGCAATAATGCCGATATTGGCCTTGTTGCCTTTGTCGCCGCTGCGGCCCCAGGCCAGTTCGATCAGTGGCACGGCGATCAGTTTTGCGGGTACCCCGGCTTCACTGGTGGCCTTGCCAAGGTTACCGCTCTCAGGCGGCTTGGCTTCAAAGGCCTGGCCGTCCGGGTCAGGGCATGCGACGCTGCAACCGTCTATGTGAACCTTGATGTCGATGCCGGTCTTTGGCACCAGGAACGAAAACAGTCGTACCTCCGGCGAGGCTTTGGCACGGTTGCCGCCAAAGCTCGACAGACCCGGCGGTGTGGCCAGACCTAAACCGGTGCTTTCCTTGAGCATAATGTCGATACCGCGCTTTTGTGGGTGCTTGGCGGCAAACTTCAGTATCAATTCCCGACAGTGACTGTGTTCCTGGTACTGACCATACTGGCTTTCGGCACCGATCAACTCTATGGAGGTCTCGCTGAAATCTGGCAGTCGTTGTTTGGCAAATGTGTTGCGCGAGGCCTTGAAAATGGACTCGGCGAAGGCCGCCGCTTTTTTGTCCGCATCGACACCGTAAAATGTCCAATAGCTGCCGCCGCGAAACTGGTCGGCATAGGTTGCGCTGACCTTGTAGCTGTCGGGAGCCGCACGACCTTTGGCGCCGCTGACCAGGACGCGATCGGGCCCCAGCTGTTCCAGCTTGACGTCGGTGAAGTCACAGACTACGTCCGGCAACAGGTAAGCGCCAGGGTCACCGACTTCGTAGACCAGCTGTTCAGCCACGGTGCCGATATTAACCAAACCACCGGTGTTCCGGGGTTTGGTGGTCACAAAACTACCATCAGCGTTAATTTCGGCGATCGGGTAGCCGATGGTGTCTCTGTCGGGTACATCTTCCCAGTCAGTGAAATTACCACCGGTGGCCTGGGGGCCGCATTCCAGGATATGTCCCGCCAGTGATCCCAAGGCCAGCTGGTCAAGGTCTTCCCGATGCCAGTTGAAGTGGTGAATGCAGGCGCCGAGAGTGACGGCACTGTCGACACAGCGGCCGGTGATAACGATATCGGCCCCCCGGTTCAGAGCTTCGGCAATGGGGAAGGCACCCAGGTAGGCGTTGATACTTTGAATCTTGTCCGTAGCCGGGAAAACATCGCCGGAGAACATTTCTGTGATCTTGTCTCCGGCAAAACTCTCCCGCTGGGCGATGAGATCATCGCCTTCCACCCAGGCGACCTTAAGGTTCAGGCCTTTTTCATCCAGCCCTGATTGCAGGGCCTTGGCGCAGGCCTCGGGATTGACACCGCCGGCATTGGCAATGACTTTTATGCCCAGCTCGGCGATTCGGTGCAAGTTGGGTAACATCGCTTCGGTCATGAAGCTGACTGCATAGCCCATGCTGCTGTCCTTGGCGCGGGCGCGAGCCATAATCGACATGGTGATCTCGGCCAGGTAGTCGTAGACGATATAATCCGGATGATCGTCTCCGAGGAATTGAGCCGTCGCGTGGGCGGAATCCCCCCAGAAGCCACTGGCACCGCCGATTCTAACTGTATTTGGGTTCATTGCTGCCTCGTTTCACCGATATCAATTTGATTAAGCGTTGATTCTAAAGAACCGGGTTGCAGCCGGCGTCCGATAGAGCGCCATGGATTTCAGAAAACACGCCATCCATGGGTTCGGACTTGGAGGGAATACTGCTATTATCAAGTACAGAACAGGGTGTTAAGGAGGATTCTCGTCTTGTCAGTTGTCTATGCGCGGTCGTTAAATTTATTGAGTAATTTGGCCGAAGCGCTGGGAGTGCCATTTGAACCACTGGCGCGAGAAGCGGGTGTCGATCCGAGATTAGTTGATCTCGTCGACGCCACCATTCCAGCTGAGAATTACCTGCGGTTGCATAAAGCCATTCTGCATGCAACGCAAAACCCGGACTTTGGTTTGTTGATGGGGCGAGTCGCCTATATCGAAAATTTTCATCTCTATATGTATCTGGCGTCCGCCAGCAAAACCCTGAAGGAGTGGATTAATCTGGTGCCCAACGCCCCCAATACAATGAGCGACCTGGTCAAAACCGCGGTAACGCGCAAGGGCGAACACCTGATCCTGGCCATGGAATTTAACTGCCCACCCGATCCCGTTCGATGCCTGGTTACGGATCACCTGTTATCACTGACCGCCATGTTAATGGATGGTTTCAGTCTGCTTCCGGTGCGGCCGACCAGGGTGAACTTCTCCTATCAGCACCCAGGCGATATCAGCGCACTTAGCGACGTCTTTCGCGCTCCGCTGTATTTTGAGCAGCCTGTGAGTGCCCTGTACTATGACGTGGGCATTCTGGAACTGCCTCAAGTGCATGTGGCAACCCAGGTTTATGATGGGGTCAGAAGAGAGCTCGATAATTTTCTTCCAGACTTACCATGGAGTTCAGATCCGTTTAGCGTAAGCTTGTATTCGGCGATTCGACACCAGTTACCGGCCGGAAACTACTCAGTAATCAGGATTGCAGAGGAGCTGGGCATATCCAGTCGTACGTTGCAGCGTCGACTGCAAGAGCGAGAGACTAACTATCAGAAGTTTCTGCAGGAGGTCAGATCCAGCCTGGCGGCGAAGTATCTGGAAGATCAAGCACTGACGGTTACTGATATCGCCCTGCTGCTGGGCTATGGGGATCTGCAGTCGTTTTCGACGGCATTTAAATCCTGGCAGGGGATAACACCCAGTGAATTCCGCCGGCGGTAATGGAAGGCTCGTATCAACCTTTCTTGCGTGCGTCTCTGGGAGACAGACCAAAACGACTCTTAAAGGCGTCTGAGAAATAATTTTGATTCTTAAACCCCGTGTCCTCGGCGACAATGGCGATGGGTTTTCCGGTTTGCTTAAGCAGTCGGAAAGCTTCGGTCAGTCTCGCTTCCCGTCGCATCTCCGTTGCAGTAACACCAAACTTGCGACGAAACTCCATGGCGAGTTTGGTTTTGCCAATGCCGACCTTTTTGGCAATCGTGTCCAGGGTGTAGCGGGCGCTGAGGTCGCTTACCAGCAGCGATTTCGCTTGCTCAAGCCTGTCTGTATAGGGGTCTTTGCTTTTATCGATGTCTGCCAGAGTCTGCAGGAACTGCAGTAACAGATAATTGGCCGCCGAAGATATCTGCCGATACCGAAGGGCGCCCTCGGTTGGCGAATCCAGTAGGTCCTGAACCACCGCCGATGCGCTGAATGACAGAGGTAGAGGCATGTATTGGCAGCTATATTGTGAATCCTCGTAAAACTGCCTGAATGAACTTGGGCACTGTGCGATGCTCATGCCCAACGCGTTCTCGACACGGTCTCTTTCAAAATAAATACAAACGGTCTTTTGTTCTGAGAAGGCTCGTGTCTCGAAGATTCCGGTTTCGTCATAGGGATAGCTGAACAGAAAGGCTTCTCCATTCCTGGGCGAAGCACTGATATCACCAGCGGGTGTGATGGCATCGAAGCTGCCGCCAACGAAGAACCCCATAACGTTGCGGATCTTGGAAACATTTCGAAAAGGTGAATCACTGGAGATGCAGACGGCTGCAGAGTAAAGATCCTCTGATAATCGAGCCAGTTGCAAGTAGTCCCCGCAGGTCCTGCCAAAATCCTGATTATGCAAGGAGGTTTCAATCGAAGCGGACGGCGTTTGATAAGACAGGATGGCTGGAACTCCAGGCTCTGGTTTGCTTTCCAGGAAACCGGCAGCTCGGTCAAGGGCATCCTTATGCAGCTGGCCAATAAAACCGGTTTCTAAACCCTCATCAATGCGCATAACACTCACTAGCCATATGACAACAAGTTATATTCGATCTCTCCAATAACCCGATTCTAACAAATTCCCCCGGGATAACACAGCCACTGTCGCCTTAGCTGAAGTTATCATGAATAAAGCGGAATCTTCTGTTCGAAAGCTGAGAATTTGCGGTCGTAATCTGAAAAGCGGGCGCTGGAATAGTACTACTATGGTCACAACACGGTGACTAAAAATATCCAGACAATGTACGAGCCGTGTTCAGCTCGAAATACCGTACGAGGGGAGAGGACAAAATATGAAAACAAAAGCAATAGCATTTGCCATAAGTACAGTCGCCGGCAGCGTCTATGCACTCAACAGTCACGCCGATAATGATTTCCTGATCGAGGAAATAGTGGTAACCGCTGAAAAGCGGGGTGCCGGCAGAGATCTGCTGGAGGTGGGCCAGGCCATCTCCGCCTTTACGGGAGACAGTATGGAAGCGGTAGGGGCCACTTCCATTACCGACGTGCTGGAGATGTCTCCTGGCGTGAACCTGGCGCAAACGGCGCGCGCCACCTCTGCTTCCATTCAGATAAGGGGCATTTCCTCAGACTTTGGAGACGCGACGGTCGGCTACTATCTGGATGATTTGCCCTACACCAGTGTTAACACATCGTTTGTTCCCATTGTTGGAACCTTTGATCTTGAACAAATCGAGGTCCTGAGAGGGCCCCAGGGCACTTTGTATGGTGCAGGTTCGTCCAGTGGTGCTGTGCTGGTAAGAACTAGGAACGCCAGTACAACGGATTTCGAGGCCAAGTTGGATACATCGGTGTCCACCACCACCGAAGCCGGTGAAAACTATGAAGTGTTCGGCGCTGTCAATGTGCCCCTGATAGACGGTGTTCTGGGCGCCCGCATTGTTGCAGGATACGAGGACAATGCCGGCTATATCGATGACGTCGCCAGGGGGAAGGACGACTATAACGACCATAGAAACGACAGTGTCCGCGCAAAATTGACCTATACACCCACAGACGAGCTGACAGTGCGGACCTCAGTATGGTACTCGAAAACAGATGCCGCCCCCATTTTTGTCAACGAAGACTATAAGTATGATTCGCCAAATTTGTTGTTCCCGATAGGTACCTCTGAGAGGGAAGCGCTCTTTGATAATAACGAGTACACACTCTACAACCTATCAATCGAATACGATTTCCCGGAGGTAAGCCTGTATTCCGCCACCAGCCTGATTGACCTGGAATCCGAAAGTCTCAACTCCACCACTACTCTGTTGAATGATCTGTGGAACCGGGGAGAAACCCGGTCTTTCAATCAGGAAATTCGCCTGGCATCCACGCATGAGGGTGCGCTGCAGTGGACCGTCGGTGCCTTTTATCAAGATTCGGAGGAAGCATCGGACTTTCTCACGGTGTCCCAGTCATCGCCCAGCCAGGTCGTACAACTGGTGGGTGATCGTTACGAATCCGAACAATGGTCTGTGTTTGGCGAAATGCACTATCGGTTCTGGGAAGACAGGCTGGAGGCGACTGTCGGCCTGCGCTATGTCGATGACGAAAGGGAAGCCGATGAATCGGCCCTGGGAAACATCGCAATCGCCTCTTTCTTTGGGGTGCCGACTCACCGGGAGACGGGATCCAGCAATGTGACACCAAGATTCAACCTGACAGCTCAGTGGACCGACAGGGCCATGAGCTATATCAATATCGCCAAAGGTTTCCGGCCGGGTACGCAGAATTCACTAACTTCCGTTTTATTTGCCTTGGGTACCGAAGTGGTGGACCCCTCGGCCGATGCTGATGAGTTGTGGACTTATGAGATTGGTGGAAAACTCCGCTCCGAAGATGATCGCTTTATGGTTGAGGCCGCACTTTACTACAACGATTGGTCGGATGTGCAGGCGTTTGAAACCATATTCATCAGCAACCCGGCGGCACCGGGGGTCAATATTCCCTTGTTGGTAGGTCGTAATGTCGGTGAAGCGGAATCTTACGGGTTAGACCTCAAACTGGTTTATGTACCTGTTAATGATTTGCGCCTTCAATTTGGGGGCAATGTTAACAATTCCGAGTATAAGGACTCCTTTGGGGTGCAGGGCGGTGCTATTGAAGCGGGCACGCGTATCGCCCAGGTGCCGGAGTATTCACTGTTTGCCTCGGTGGATTATAACCGCCCGATTAATGACAGTCTGGAATGGACTCTTCATCTGAACCTGCAGAAAACCGCAGAGAAGCCAACCTACTTTACCGGCATCGAATACCAGAGTGACAGCAATACACTGGCTAATTTCCGTACCGGTGTTCAATCGGAACAATGGGGCCTGTTCTTCTATGTGGACAATCTCCTCAATGAAGATGGTCTGACTACCGCCGTCAGTTCCACGCTCGACCCAGGTGTTATCGGTACTCGCGTCAAGCCCAGAACGGCAGGGCTTAATCTTAAGTACGCCTACTAAGCTAAGTGAATGACTTATGGAAAATTTTTCTAAATTACCATTGCCCTGCACATCGGCAAAAGACGTAGGCTTCTCACAGCAAAGACTGGATGGCCTCTCGGCAATGATGGATTCGGCGGTTGCTGAGGGTTCGATTCCGGGCGCTACGACGATAGTCGCCAGAGAGGGAAAGATCGTTTATGCCAGGGCAACGGGCTATAGCGATATGGAAAAGAAAACGCCTCTGTCGGAAGACAGCCTGTTCAGAATGTATTCGCAAACCAAGCCGGTTATCGCGGCATTAACCATGCGACTCTATGAAAAAGGCAGCCTCCTGCTGGATTCGGCGATCTCTGAATTCTTGCCGGAATTTTCCGATTTAAAGGTGAGATTGCCTGATAACTCTGCAGCCGATCTCGTTCGGGGGGCTATCGCGGGAGTACCTCAGGAGGTGGCCTTCCGGGAGATTACGGTTCGGGATCTGCTGACCATGACCAGTGGCCTGTCGACGTCCCCCCAGGATGTGAGTGCCGACCAGATATACCCGCTGGGAAAAATATGGAGCGCTACCGGGTTTTATCCTCCGGAAATGTTCCCGCGCGAACCTCACGCGTCTTTCCACGACAGCGTCCTTGCCATAGCGGCGTTGCCGCTGGCGAGTCACCCTGGCAGGAAATGGCGATATGGGTCTGACTATGATGTCCTGACTCTGCTGTTGGAGCGCATAACCGGCAGCTCCATCGATGAACTGTTAAAGCAGGAGTTGTTGGCGCCTCTGGGAATGGAAAGTACATCCTTCTATTGTTCTGAGAGCAACGTCGACGACCTGACGTCGGAGCACGCATGGGGCCCTGAAGGCGATTTAATAGTGGCCACCCCACCACAGTCGGCTGAAAAGGCATCCTTCCCGGAACAAAAGCGCATGTCGGGCAACGGCATTTATGGTGGTCTGCTCTCTACCGCCGGCGACTACCTGAAGTTTGCGCAAATGCTGTTGGATAATGGCATATGGGAAGATCAGCAGATATTGGGGCGAAAAACCGTTGAGCTGATGTCGGCTGATCACATTCCCAATGACGAGGTCAATCTCTACAGAACGCCGGGCTATGGTTTTGGTTTTGGTGTTTCTGTAAGGCGTACCCTGGCGGGTGCACACACGCCGGGATCCATCGGCGAGTTCGGTTGGGGAGGCGCGGGTGGTACCAGTTTTATGGTGGATCCGAAGGAGAAGCTGGTAACGCTGTTTTTTACTCACGTATTTGGTTATCAGTTTCACCCCTTGGCGGATCTCTATGAGCAGTTTCAGTCCCGCGTTTACCAGGCAATGCTTTGAAGTAGAAAGGAGGAAATAACAATGTCAGTAGTTGATGAAAAAATCGCAGTCAGAAATACGGTGCAACAGTATCTGGATGCCTGGCCAAAAAAGGACGTTGAGGTCTTTGACCGCTTGTTCCATCCGGATTTCATAATGACTTCCCTGAAGGACGGCAAGCCGGTGTTTACCGGCGTTGATCTAATGATCAAGGTGATGACCGAATCGACGGCCTCCTGGCAGGACTATGCGGCGGATATCTCCCATATCCAGATCGCCGGGCCCATTGCCACTGTGGAGGTGGATGAGTACAGCTTTAACGATATCAACGTGGTCGCCACGGATTTCTTCCAGTTGATGAAAATTGACGGGATCTGGCAATTTACCGCGAAGACCTACCATTTTCACGATTGAGCGTTTGCAGTCGCAGTTTCAAAGAAATCTTGATCGTATATACACACATTCTGTCCGCATTGAAACCCCATTTTTCCTAATCAAAGTAAGATGATGTCTGGTGGGCCTGAACTGAACAAGCACAGAACTTAGAGGTAATAGATGGATATTTCCGGAAAAATAGCAATTGTCACTGGTGGTGCCTCCGGCCTGGGGGAGGCGACGGTAAGAGCCTATGTCAACAGGGGCGCCAAAGTCGCCATTTTTGATATGAATAACGAGCGTGGCGAAGCTCTGGTCGCTGAACTGGGTGCTGAGGATGTGGCATTCTCTCATGTCAATGTGGCGGACGAAAGTTCCGTTGCGCAAGCCATTGCCGGTGTGATGGAGAGCTATGGTGCTATCCATATCTGCAACAATTTTGCCGGCATAGCCCCCGCCTGCAAGACCTATGGCAAGGATGGTCCTCATCCACTGGATATCTACCAACACGCGTTAAACGTCAATCTGGTGGGCACCTTCAACGTTGCGCGACTGGCGTCCGAGCAGATCGCCAAAAACGAACCCTATAACGAACATGGTGGCCGTGGTGTGATCATCAATACCGCTTCTGTTGCTGCCTACGAAGGCCAGATGGGGCAGGTTGCCTATAGTGCGTCCAAGGGCGGTGTTGTTGGTATGACCTTGCCGATGGCACGCGATCTCGCTCCATTGGGGATTCGGGTTAATACCATTGTGCCGGGACTAATCCACACCCCCCTGTTCGATACCGCCCCGGAGCATGTCTACAAGGCCCTGGAGCAGATGGTCGTTAATCCCCAGAGACTGGGACGCCCCGAGGAAATTGCGCATCTGTCGGTGATGATGGCGGAGAATGAATACCTGAATGGTGAATGCATTCGACTGGATGGTGCCATTCGTTTGCAACCGCGCTAGAAGGAGACCTGTTGTGAATCCACTTGACTACGATGCTATTGGATTGGCACAGCGGATAAAGGAGGGCGAATTTACGCCCGCGGAGGTTCTTGAAGCCAGCATCCGTGCCTGCGAAAAGATCAACCCCAAGATCAATGCGTTCTCCTCCACGCGATTTGAAAAGGCTCGCCAGGAGGCGGATCAAATTGATTCGGGTTGCGGTCCGTTGGCCGGTGTACCGATGGTGGTTAAAGACATGGTGACCCCGGAAGCGGGAGAGCCGGAATATACCGGAAGTCGTCTTCTCAAGGAGATAGGTCTCACCGGTCAACGGGATTGCCATATCGTAGCCTGTTTAAAAAAGGCCGGAGTGATCTCAGTCGGCAGAACCAATGTTCCCGAATTTGGCTCCAGCAATGGGCCTTGCTCGTGTGAAAACGAATTCTTTGGGGTAACGCGCAACCCCTGGAACCCGGAACATTCCACCATGGGTTCCAGTGGCGGTACGGCTGCCGCGGTAGCCGCCGGCATAGCGCCCATTGGTATTGGTACCGATGCGGGCGGCAGTATCCGTTTACCCTCAAGTGCCAATGGTTTGGTTGGCCTGAAACCATCTCGGGGACGAATTTCGAAAGGTCCTGATTTGGGTGAAACCTTTGCGGCAATTCATACCCAGGGTGTGATGACCCGTTCGGTGCGCGACAGTGCCCTGGCGCTGGACCTGGTACACGGCAATCTGGCCGGAGATTCTCACTACTGCCCGGCCCCGCAGAGGCCATATCTGGAAGAACTGGAGCGTGCGCCGGGGGCGTTAAGGATCGGCGTTTGCGATATTAACGGGCTGGGCGACCTGCACGAAGAATGTCGCGATGCGGTCATGTCTGCCGCGGATCTGTTGTCCAACCTTGGTCACAGAGTCGAGTCGGCCTGGCCTGAAACCTATTTTCAAGAGCGCTGGATACGGCTGCTGAGAAATATTGTCGGTACCGGTATATCCCAGGCCTTTGACAATATCGAAAAACTACTTGGCCGCCCGGTTACGGAAGCCGATGTTGAGTTTGGAACCTGGGTGGATGCTACCTTTGGAAAGACATTGTCGGTTGCGGATTGTGCCAACACCCTTGTCGGCATTAACAGCTTTGTGCGTGAGACTACCGCCTGGTGGGAAGGTGACGATGGCTATGACCTGCTGCTTTCGCCGGTCATTGCGTCGCCGCCTCCGAAATTGGGCTTTATACCCAGCCTGGCCGCAGACAGGGATGCCATCGCCAGCCAGGTGATGCCTTTTACCGCTCAATTCAATATTACCGGTCAGCCGGCGATTTCACTGCCGCTGGCGATGAGCAAGGATGGGTTGCCGATCGGTGTGCAATTGGTGGCTCGCTACGCGGATGAGGCGACGCTGATTCGTGTGGCGGCTCAGGTGGAAAAGACTGCACTTTGGAACGATCAGCGTGCCCCCATTCGGGAACAGGGTTGAATCTCCCGAATTCCAGGGGCCTTCTGCAGGGCCTCGGGAGGGCCAGATCTCTACTTACCACGTAATTCGATATTGAGCTTTCTGATTTCACTGGGGGTTTTCTGAAACCGTTTTTTGAAGCAAGTGGCAAAATGATTTGAGCTCGAGAATCCCGTCTCATCGGCAATGATTGCAAACGTTTTTTCGGTTTGCCTGACAAGGCGGTAGGCCTCCTTGAGTCTGACTTCTCGATGATAGTCGGCTACCGTGCTTCCATACTGATCCTTGAATCCAGTAACAAGTTTGGTTCTGCAGAGCCCCACTTCCTTTGCCAGCTGTTGAAGACTGTACTGAGCGGACAGATTCTGCTCTAGCAGCGATTTGGCTCTTGCCAGAGATTTGACATCTTTGTTGGTCTGTGTTGTGTCGTCAATGGAAAGCGATCGCAGGAACTCGAACATCATGGTGTTAGCCAGGGATAACAACTGCATGTAGCGAAGGTTACTTTCTTCCTGACTGTTGAGCATTTCTGTGGCGAGTTCAATTGAGCGATAGGGCAGCTTCAAGGATTGCAGTTGATACCCTTTGTCAGCATGAGACAAGAAACTCGACAGATGCCTGGGTAATTCTTGTCTGCCCATCCCCAGGGCCTGCTCAATCAGTGATTTCTTGAACACTATGCTAACTGCTTGATAGTCAGAGTCATTGTTTGATTCTATGGTGACTTGCGCCTCCGGCGGGGCATAGACAAGAGCGCCAAATGGATTGCCTTGCTCAACACAGGTTGAACCTAAGGATGGAAGATAACTTCGTCCACTCAGTCCGATACAGAAGCCCATCAGGTCATTGCCATCGAAACTCAATTTGTGACCGGAATTCGCCGACAGCTTGATGATAGAGCAAGAGGTATAGGGGGAAAGCTGAAATGCTTCGATGTAGCTGTCATGACATTCTCGGGAAGGGCGAATCTTAAGCAGATTGCCCCCTCCGCTAACCTGGCAACTGGCATAGTTTTCAGAAAAAACGGGCGTTCGTAAATGTCCGCCGTTCAGCTGAGAACCAGCAATAAAAGGTCTACCGTGGAAGATTTCTAAAGGTGTTAATTGGTAAAAACTGGGGTTCATACTAATAGTCAACCAGGTTCTAATCGGCTATCTGGCGTCTTTAAATTCCCAAAATTTATAAAAGTTGCCACTTGATAGTCCCAGAGGAGATAAGGAATTTTCCCTTCCCTCGCGTGTTTTCAATAATTTACCCGAAATTCATATTGAGCGTAATCATGATCAATTGCAAAAGGTTTATGGCCTTCGCTGTACATGGTTGCCTCAAAACTCTCGTTACAATATCCCTTATCTGTTACTGACCCATACGTTGTTTCGAGGAGCTTATGAATATTGATCCCGTTTTCACCTTCCCAGAACCTGAAGAAATGGACTTGCGTCTTGCACGTGTGAGAGCGGAGATGATCAAGCTGGGGCTGGACTATTATGTTGCTCAATGTCCTGACAATGTGTTCTACCTGACTAACTTTGCGAATTACGTACACGAGCGACCCTTTATCATTATTATTCCGATCACCGGAAGATTGAAATTTATTGTTCCAAAACTTGAGATTCCACACGTAACTGCTCGTAAGGTCGGTGAAGTCGATTTGGTGGAGTACTTTGAATTTCCCGCTCCTGCAGGTCGGACATGGGCAGACCGGTTTAAGGATCAGTTCCAGCCAGGGGGGAGGGTCGGTGTCGAGTCGATTTGCCCCCTGCAGGTCTACGAGGAAGTGCCCGGCACTACTGTTCGTACCGATATTGTCGATGATGTCCGTCAGGTCAAAACGGCCTTCGAGATATCTCGAATCAAATACAGCAGTGATTTGGCCGTCGAAGGCCTGGGATCTTTGTTAGCGAATGCGCGACCGGGCAGGACGCTGATGGACGTCAGTTCTTCCATTAGTGGGCAGATGATGCTGCAAGCCCTGAAGGATATGCCGAATACGAACATGCTGTGTTCAAAGGTCGCTGCCGTATTTCAGCCGCCGGAAATATCCGACGACCCTCACAACTTTACCGACATCAACGTTGCCATGACTGAGGGTGGTCCACATGTCTGCATTATCAACGGCACCATCAACGGTTATGGAACCGAAGTGGAACGCACATTCTTTCTGGGACATGTTCCGGAAGTGGCTAAGAAACCCTACGAAGTAATGATGGAGGCGCGGGCGAAAGCCTATGAATTGGCGGTTCCGGGTAATGTGATGCACGATGTTGACGAAGCCGTAAACAATGTTCTGAAGAAAGCCGGTTACGAGGACAATCTGTTGCATCGAACTGGACATAGTATCGGGGTAACGGGCCATGAGGCACCGTTCCTGGCGGAGGGCTACCATCGTGAAATCGAACCGGGTATGTTTTTTACCATTGAGCCTGGTATCTATCTGCCCGGGGTTGGCGGTTTCCGCCACTCGGATACGGTTATGACCACCGACAAGGGTAATGTTTCGATGACACCAATGGCAGACAGTCTGGAAGAGATGACACTGCCTATCAAGGAGTGATTGTGTTGAGTCAGCTCTCATTTTGGCTTTCCGCTCAGATACTGTGGTTGGTCATGGCCGTTGTCTATAATATCGTGGGAATATACCGAGTGTATCGTGGAGGGCGAGCCCTGGTCGGTGAGCGTGATCAGCCGCTGCACTCTTTGATGAGTCTGCCGGTGTTTGCATTGCCAATATTAGTAGGTTTTTTAAGCCTGGAAGTTCTTTACTGCTACACCGCGCCGATTATTCTGCTGTTGCTGGGTCGCCTCGGGTTTTGGCGTCACATCGAGGCTGCAAGATCGCCTGCGGGCATGAAGGCATATTCTTCTTCGGCTGCTTGGTGGTGGGCGGTAATTATCAATGGTTATGGCAGCCTGGTACTCGCCATTGGCCTGTTGATTGCCTGGTCGACCTATCTCAGTAGTCCAGTATAAAAGCAGTCAAATCGACAAACGTAACCTCCCCAAGACAGAATTGAAGGTGATGCTGAATGCCATATGCCACAACAAGTGATGGATGCCGGCTGTACTACGAGATAAAGGGAAAAGCTGATGGTCAAGCCCTGTTTGTAAATTATCCCTGGGCTGATGCCTTCGCAGAATTCGGTGTCGGCGGCGCTGATCACCAGAGAAACATCAATCGAGCATTTATTGAAAGGTTAGGAGAACATTTCAAGATTGTTCTCTTTGATTACCCTCGAGGGGTGGGGAAGTCGGATCGCAACAGTGAAGATCTCACGGCCGAAACGGTAGCTTCGGATTACCTGGTTGTCGCCGATGCTGCGGGTGTCGATCGGTTTGTCGCTCTCGGGTATTCATGGAGTGCAAATGCCGTTCTTCAGGTTGCTATCCGAACGGATCGATGTGCGGGTGTCGCTATCGGAGGCTGGCCTCCCTTATCCGGTCCTTATGAGGAATTGCTGGAATTCATGGTGAAATGGAACGATGGATTGTCCGCTAGATTTTTGAAAGTGATAACCCGAAATTCGATTGTCAGGAGATTGATTCCCAGCAAAAAACTTATGGTATTCAGAAACCTGACAAATATGTTGGACTCCATCACCAATTACTACAAGTCTCTTGTTGGCAAGTGGGACGAAGAAAAAGAGATTGCGAAACTGACGGGCCCCAGGATCACCTACTTTGGTTCCGACGATATTGGCGAGCCGGATATGAAGCTGGTCATCCCACTTGCTGAGAATAATCGAAAACGCCGGAGTGATCTTGAGCGACTCGGCTGGCGGGTGGTAGAGCTGCCGGGCTACGATCATACATCTCTGGCGAAGGCTCCCTCTGGAATTGACGATATTGGAACCTTGTTGCTCAACGAACTAAAAGCGTATCAATGGTAATCAATATGAATAAATTCCGACCCGCAATGACTGGCTAACTGGAAGGGATAAGTGATGGATATAGCAAGTATGTATAAGGTCTCTGAGAGCGTAGAGGGTTACCCCATCGCTGGGTCGATTTTACCTGGCTTCGAGCCGGTTCTGAGTGCCTTCAAGGAGAACTTTCGCAAACGCGGTGAGATTGGAGCCGCATGTTCGGCTTTTCGAGGCAATAAACTGCTGTTTGATCTGCAGGGCGGATACAAGGATAAGAACAAAGCCAGACGTTGGGAATACGATACAATGGCCTGCGTTCATTCCAGCACAAAAGCTATTACCGCCATCGCTATGGCGATGGCCATGTCGCGAGGATACTTTCAATTAGATGATAGGGTGGCAGCTCACTGGCCGGAATTTGCGGTTAACGGCAAACAGGATATCACCATTCGCCAGATTCTCAATCACTCCGCCGGCCTGCCAATCGTCAACGAACCTCTAACACTGGATTTGCTTGCAGACTACGATACGCTCAGTGAGATTCTGGCTTGTCAAAATACACAATGGGAGCCTGGAACCCGTCATGGTTACCATGGCTGGACTTATGGAATGTACTGCAATGAGATCATGCGGCGAACAGACCCGAAATCGAGAAGCATTGGCTGTTTTGTCAGAGAGGAAATCAACCAACGACTCAATGAAGAGTTTTACATCGGTTTGCCGGATTCGATTTCAGACGATCGTGTGGCCAATGAAATCGTGAATTGGAGGACTTTGGTTGAGGCCGTTTCGGATTCGCCAAGAACAGCAGTACTGGGATTTATTCCAAAACGATTTCAGAAGCAATCGCTTCAGGTCCGAATGCTGCATAATCCACCTGAGGTAGGGGATCTTTCCGCATTCCATAGTCGTGCATTGCGAAAAATCGAATTGCCGGGAGGGAATGGTATTGGAACCGCTCGCGCCATGGCCCACATTATGGGAGTGTGTGCTTCGGGTGGTGAAGTGCTGGGACTAGCGCCGGAGATCCTTGCTGAGCTGGAAAAAACGCATCCCAAAACGGGGGTCGATGAGCGGGATGCAGTTTTGGAAGGGAAGACCACCTTGTTTCAGGGGGGCTGTATGAAGCCAAACTCAACGCAACAACACCTGATTAATCGGCCCAGGAGCTATTTCCATTTTGGCGGCGGGGGTAATCTGGCACATGCAGATCCGGACACGGGCATAGGTTTTGGTTACTGCAATAACCGCATGGGAGTCACAGTGGGCGATGTGCGTAGTGATCGTCTGCTTGAGGTGACTCTGAAGTGCGCAAACTAGACGGCTCTTTCAATTACGATCAATTACAAAAGGTTTATGACTGTAGCTATACATCGCTGGCAAGATTCATAAGTACAATATCAGTTATCTGATGTGAAAGATGCAGCGGTAGCATTCCCAAGTCTTTTATTCAGTCTGTAACTATTAACACAAAAAACGTGGAGAGACTCACTATGAACTACCAGGCTAACTTTCGATTCAAACGAGGTCTTCTATTTATGGCATTAAGCGCCGTCGCCACAACGGTATCGGCGGAAAAGGATAATTGGATGCTTGAGGAGATAATTGTCACGGCCGAAAAACGTTCGGAAGGCGCATCAGTTTCCGATACTCCACTCTCCATTTCAGCCGTCGGTGGCGCGGAGTTGGAAGCACGAGGTTATACATCGTTATTTGAGGCCATATCTGTCAATCCTGGAGTAAGTTCCTCGAAGGCGGGAGGGCAGGGTGAGTCCATCAGTATTCGTGGTATTTCCGGTGTTGTTGGTGATTCTCCTGTCGGCTACTATCTGGACGACATGCCATTTACACGTGTCGGACAAAACATATCCCCGGAATTAAATCCGTTCGACCTCAATCGCGTAGAGGTCTTAAGAGGTCCCCAGGGGACACTTTATGGATCCGGTTCTTCAGGCGGTACTATCAGAATCATCACTCAAGACCCGTACATAAATGAATTCTCGGGTAAGGCCACGATTGCGACCTCGGCTACTGACAATGGAGGAAACAACTGGAAGATTCAGGGAGCGGTGAATATCCCGTTGATTGAAGATACTCTGGCTCTACGTGTGGTTGGCTCTCATATTCAAAAAGCAGGTTATATAGATCGGCCCCTTGAAGGAGTTGACAACTTCAACGATATGGAGGACTCCTCGCATCGAATCAAGGTACTATATACGCCGACGGAAAAGCTCTCCATAAAAGCGTCCTATTGGCACATGGAAAATAATCAGCCTTCACCTTTTGCGGACGAAAACCTGGACTATAGTGCGGTTTTTGTTGAGCTTGATCCGGCAACATTTCTACCTTCGGGAAGTGTACGTGCTGCGGAATCAAGCTATTCGTTGACTGAGAACGAGTCAGACCTCTACGGTGTAAATATCGAATATGAGCACGATTGGTTTGTATTCGTGAGCACCACTTCCTATTTGGAGAATGATTCTTATCAAGGATATGACGCATTGTTGGCTCCCTTCACTTTCCAAAATACGTCCGAGAGCTTTTCACAGGAGTTTCGACTAAGTTCCAATCTTGAGGGCCCAGTAAACTGGACAGCAGGATTTATGTATTTGGATATGGAGACAGAATCCACTACCACAGCAGGGTTCGTTCTCCAGGGTATCATACCCATTTCCTTCGCTGACTTTTCAATTTACACATCCTCATCTGAGCAGTGGGCTCTGTATGGTGAACTTCATTACCAGCTGGCAGATAACTGGAAATTAACGCTGGGTGCCCGCTATTTTGAAGATGATCGAGAAATTGTTGATAGCGGCCCTTCGGCTCCATTTCTGGAACTGTTTGGCATCGGGAATCCGCGCACCGAAAGCTTTGATAAACCCACGGGAAGGGTCAATATCTCATGGACCCCTGACGAGGATTCTCTCTATTTTCTTAATGTAGCCCAAGGCTTTCGCAGCGGCTATATGAATATTGGCTTCAGTATTCTGTCAGGTGCCGGTGTGGGCGTTAATGTACCTCTGGTAGCCAATGAAGAGCTGGTCACCAGCTACGAACTGGGTGCGAAGGTAAGCTTTTTGGAGGGCGACCTGTCTTTGGAAGCTGTGGCTTACCACCTTGAGTGGGATGATATACAAACCTATGTGACCTTTTTCGACGCGCAATCTGCTCCTGGCAGCTATGTAGAAAATGCCGCAACAGCCGAGGGGGCAGGGTTAGAGTTAGGGTTAGTCTATCGCGGTGTTGAGGGCTTGGTGTTGACCCTATCAGGCAACGTCAATACGTCAGAGTATCAGGAAGACGGCACAAATACAGGTACACTCAAAGGCGATCAAGTGACTATGGCACCGAAAAAGACTTTTTCAGCGTCTGCAGCTTACCGCTGGACACTGTCTGATATGACCGCTTCAGCTTTTCTCAATGCGGTGTATGTCGGAGAACGCACAGACTATACCCTCGATTCGTCGTTTACCTCCGATGCAACGACAGTGGTTAATGCAAGAGTTGGCCTGAATGTTAATGATGATCTGGGTATTTTTCTAACCGCAGAAAACCTGACTAACGAAGATGGTGCTGTTTCACAGCTGGCCGTGTTTGATTCTTTTGGAGTTCCAGCCGTTAGAATGCGACCCCGCACGGTTGGCGTTGAAGTTAACTATAGCTTTTAATGGCGCATTCTCTTAAATTTGTGGCGGTATATCTGACGTCGATCGAGACATGTTTCGATACACTTAAACTACGTGGTCTCTGGAGGATATTACGAACCCTTGGGGAACCAGAGAATAGCCTGTAATTTCGTGTTGTATTCGGGAAACTAGCTCTAGTGAAGCTAACTGATCTAGACATTGCCGTGAATCGAGGAGAACAGATGTACAACCTTACTCAATCATTGAAGAGCGTTGCTTTAAGCAAGCCGGCGGCTATTGCTACGATTATGGGGAATAGGCAGCATACATGGTCCGAAATGCAATCCAGGGTGTCCAGACTGGCATGTGCATTGCGTGAATTGGGTGTCTGTGCAGGCGACCGTGTAGCAATGTTGTCACTAAACTCAGACAGGTATCTGGAATACTATTTCGCAGTCTGGTGGAGTGGTGGTGTAGTGGTTCCGTTGAACACTCGCTGGTCTTCTACGGAAAACGCATATGCGATTAATGATTCTGGTGCAAGAGTGCTCCTGGTTGATCATAACTTCTCTTCCATGTGGGGAGATATTGCCGAAAATGTTGATGGTATCGAAAAGGTTATATTTTGTGGCGATGGTGATGTTCCAGACGACATGCTGGATTACGAGTCAATTATTCGCGAGCATTCAACCTGCGAAGACGCGAATCGCGGTGAGAACGATCTGGCAGGTATCTATTACACCGGTGGCACTACCGGATTTCCGAAGGGTGTAATGTTGTCCCATTCCGCCATGTGGTACAATAATATTGCTTACGCGCCCTATACGAATTACAACTCTGGTGGCGTGTATCTTCATTCGGCACCAATGTTTCATCTGGCGGATGCAGCTTATTCTAATGCGACCATCAGTAGCGGTATGACACATACTTTTCTGCCGTCATTTGATGCGCTCAATGTCATTGAAATGATCGAGAATCATAGGGTTACACACGCCTTCCTGGTGCCGACTATGTGGGGAATGTTACTTTCTCATCCCCAGTTTGAAGCTGCAAAGCTGGCTTCTCTCCATACTGTTCTTTACGGAGCCTCACCTATGCCAGAGGGGTTGTTAACCAACCTTCTGAAGCTATTCCCCACGCTTAATGTTGTCCAAGGATACGGCCAAACTGAATTGGGTCCAATCATATCTTTCATGAATGCGGAAGATCATCGTGCAGCACTTGAGGGCAGCGGAAAACTGCGCTCAGCTGGCGTGGCTGTTCCTGGCGTAGAGGTGAGGATCTGCGATGAAGAAGGTAAAGACCTTCCAAATGGAGAGGTCGGTGAAATTTACGCTCGATCACCCGGCTCAATGTTAGGTTATTGGAATTTGCCTGAGCAGACGGCGAGTACATTGGAAGACGGATGGGTAAAAACTGGCGACGGCGCTATTCGAGACGATGATGGGTTTCTCTATATCGTTGATCGAATGAAAGATATGATCGTTTCTGGAGGTGAAAATGTTTTTTCTGCTGAGGTAGAGAGTGCAATCTCCACGCACCCGGATGTTGAAGCGGTAGCTGTTATCGGTATCCCTTCTGAGAAATGGGGGGAATCAGTACATGCAATCATTATTCCCAAAAAGGGGGCAGAGCTGAGCGAAGAGAGCATTCTGTCTACTACCAAAGAAAAAATCGCGAACTATAAACAGCCTCGTAGTATCTCGTTTAGAACAGAGCCATTTCCGCTTTCTGGGGCGGGTAAGGTCTTAAAACGGGAGCTGAGAGAGCCCTACTGGAATGCTAAAGAGAGTGGAGTCAACTGATCCTAGTGAATTTATCAATCAAATCAGGAAGGAACTATGTCAATCTCCGAAGATAAGAAAGCAGTACGCAAAGTTAGAACCCTATGAAAACACGCCAGGCCGCTGTTTTGCGCGGAGCTACCGTTTCCGGCAATTCTATTATTTGCGGATGATAACAATCATCATTCGCTTATTATTTATGAGCTTTATAGCCCTTTTTCGCCCTTATTTGGGCTGTCACCGGTCTGTCAGACAAGCTTCCAGGGATAGGTAAACTCATTGAGCGGATCCGCGATGAGTTCTTCTATGTTTTCAAGGGTGCCGCCACGGGTGAGTTCCAGCGTCACACTGATGCCATTGGTTTTGTCATCCGTGGTCTGCACGCTGAACTCACAATCGCCTGCCGCCGCCTGCGCCGCTTCGCGATAGGCGCGGCTGATGGCATCCAGCCGCAACTCCGGCTTAAAGATCTTGCCCACGGCCGTCAGCGGTATCTGATCCAGAATAATCACTTCTTTGGGTGCCGCCGCTCTTTCAGCGCAGTGCTCCCTGGCAAACGCCATCAACGCCTCGGCGCTAACCTCGGCGCCCTCGTTAAGTTCCACATAGACGATCGGAACCTCACCGGCGTAGCCGTCGGGCTTGCCCACAGCGGCAGCGGTCATCACCTGGGGATGAACGGACACCGCGTCTTCGGTAATCATCGGATCGATATTGTGCCCGCCGCGGATAATCAGGTCCTTGGCGCGGCCGGTCAGCCAGAGAAAACCCTCCTCGTCATAGCGGCCCATATCACCGCTGTTGAGCCAGCCGGGCTCAGGCCAGGCGCCTTCGTTGGCGAAGTCTTGCTTGTAAGCGCTGATTACGGTGGGTCCCTTGTGCAAAATCACACCGACTTCGTCGGGATGGCAGTCTCTAACGATATTGCCGCTGTCGTCCAGAATAACGGTACGAATACTGTGGTAGGGAAGCTTCATGCCCACCGAGCCAATGGGGCGTGCGCCATAGTAGTAGTGGCTGGTTGCCGCGGCGGTGAGTTCGGTCATGCCGTAGCCCTCCATAATGTCGGCGCCCGTGCGCTGATGAAACTCCTGCATCAGGTTTTTGGAGATGGGGGCGGAGCCGCTGGAGCAGCAGATCAGGCTGGAAGTGTCATAGCTGCCGCTGTCCAGGCCCAACAGGGCCGAGTAGACCGTGGGAACCGTTGAGAAAAAAGTGACCTTGTAGCGTTCGATCAATGGCCAGAAATGAGCGAATAACATGGGGTTTCGAAAACCGTGTTCGCCGGCCAGGACCAGCTCGTTGCCGCTCATCAAAGTTGACAATACAGAGACATACATCGCGTTGCAGTGAAACAGGGGCAGTCCACTCAGTACAACGCCCTCAGGCCAATCCTCACCCTCTTCAGGCTGAATGCCCGTGACAACCATCATACACACATTCAACACGGCGGCGCGGTGGGTATGCTGGGCCAGCTTGGGTACGCCTGTTGTGCCTCCGGTATGAAAATAGGCAGAGATGCTATTGCCGTCGACAGGACCGAACGGGACCCCTGCCTCGTGTCTGTGTGCCTCGATGCAGTCGTCCCAGAACAGCAATTGCCCGGGGGCCGGACCAGTGGCGGCAAGGCTGCACTCAAAGGCGTCACGATGACCAGCAACGACAATGTGTTCAATGGCCGGGTTTTCTCTCTGAATCGCTATCGCTTTTTCAACGAAAGAGTGATCCTGTCCGTCCGTCCAGGTCATCAATACGCGAGCATCGGCCTCTCTACTGATGGCGGCAATTTGTTTGGGTTTTAAATCCGGATTCACGGGAGTGGCGATGCCCGTCAGTTGCACGCCCCAAAGACCAAACAGCATTTCGGGTATATTGGGGCACATAAAAACGACAGACTCGCCGGATCGAATGCCCAGGGCGTGAAACAGATTTCCCGCCGCCTGGATCTCCGCCCGGTATTGGTGGTAAGTCCATCGCCTCGGCTTGTCCGTGAGCAGATCTGAAGAGGGCAAAAATGTAAGCGCGGTATGTTCCCCCTGTTCCCGGCAAACAACATCCAGTGCTTCGAATACCGAACTGCAGGGAAATCGCTGGGTGTCGGGGACTTGCTCTAAGGCGTCTACATCCGCGAGGGTGGCGAGGTTTTCCGGGTCTGTTGGAAACGTCTTGGCAAAATGTTTCCAGATAGGGTGTTCATTCATCGTCGACATAGTGTTTCCCTCACTGGGCCGTTTCCAATTGGATCAGCAACTCTTCGGCCGCAACCTGCGTACCGGCCTGCGCCAGGATATCGGTCACCTTGCCATCGGCTTCCGCCACAATTTCATAGAACATCTTCATGGCTTCCAGAATGGCCAGGGTTTGCCCCGCCTTGACGTGGTCGCCTTGCTGCACCTTGATTTCCAGCAATTGGCCGTGCATGGGGGCGATGATATTGCCACCGCCGGTGTTCTGATCCAGCTGCCCATCGAACGGGATCTCATCGCGGTGGCTGCTGGAAATACCGTCAACTGACAAGTACAGCGTGTCACCCTGTTTGTGGTAACGGGCTTCCGTTTTGCGGTTCTCCAACAGCAGTTTTACGCGGGTTTCCTCAATTGACAGGATGGTGATCTGGCAGGAACGCTCGTCATCGCTGACGGTATAGCCGTCTTTGTCGGTTGGAGTGATCCACAGGTCCACCGTTTCATCACCGTGCTGATAGCGTTTGCGCGATCGCAAGGGTGTTGCGTTGGACCAGTTCTTCAGCGCGGCCGCTACATTCACGCTATTGGCGAAATCCTGTTGGTGTTGCAGCTGCAATTCGATCACAGCGGCAATGGCGTCGCTGCTGAATGCCGGTGCCTGTTCGGCCAGTTTCTCCGCGGGGAATTCATCACCAATAAAGGCGGTGGTGGCCTCCCCGGCGATAAATACCTCGTTCTGCAAACAATCTTTGAGAAAATCCCGATTGGTCTTGGTACCGAACAACAGGGTGCTGTTCATCGCCTCCACCATGCGCTGGCGGGCGACTTCCCGGGTGCTGCCGTAGGTGATGATTTTGGCCACCATCGGGTCGTAAAAAGGCGATACCTCCTGGCCGCTGCTGATGCCCGTATCTACGCGCACGCCTTCACCTGTGGGCGCAGACCACAAGTGAATCGGACCGGAGGTGGGCAGGAAGTCCTGAGCGGTATCTTCGGCGTACAGACGCACCTCAATGGCGTGACCTTGCAATTGAATATCACTTTGCGTCAAACCCAATGGCTCGCCCTGGGCCACCTGAATTTGCAGCTCCACCAGGTCCAGGCCGGTGATCATTTCCGTTACCGGGTGTTCCACCTGCAGGCGGGTGTTCATTTCCAGAAAGTAGAAATCGCCGTTGGCGGCGAGCAGAAATTCAACGGTGCCCGCACCGCGATAGTTGATGCTTTTGGCGGCTGCTACTGCCGCTGCCCCCATTCTTTCGCGCAGGCTTTCGGTCATGATGGGGCAGGGGGCTTCTTCGATCACCTTTTGATGGCGACGTTGTACGGAGCAGTCGCGTTCACCCAGGTGGATGGTGTTGCCGTAGCTGTCTGCGAATACCTGCACCTCCACATGGCGTGGCTCGATAATGGCTTTTTCCAGAATCAGTTCGTCGGAACCAAACGCCGACAGTGCCTCTGCCCGTGCCAGTTGCAGGGTGTTGGCAAGTTCTTCGCGCTCATGTACCAGGCGCATGCCGCGCCCGCCACCGCCGGCGGCGGCTTTGACCATTAACGGCAACTCTATTTTCTCAGACTCGCACAGCAGGGTTTCATCGCTTTGGTCTATGCCTTCATAACCCGGTACACAGGGCACGTCGGCCTCAATCATACGGCGCTTGGCTTCGGCCTTGTTGCCCATCAGCCGGATAGCTTCTGCGCTGGGGCCGATAAAAGTAATTCCGGCGTCGACACAGGCCTGGGCAAAGTCTGCGTTTTCGCTCAGGAAACCGTAACCGGGATGAATAGCCCGGGCGCCTGTTTGACGCGCGGCATCCAGTATTTTGTCAGCCAACAGGTAGGATTCGTTGACGGGACCCGTGCCGATACACACAGCGTCGTCTGCCATCTGTACATGGACGGCGTTACTATCGGCCTCGGAGTAAACGGCAACCGTTCGATAGCCCAGGGACTTGGCGCTGCGGATCACCCGGCAGGCAATTTCGCCCCGATTGGCGATCAGAATACTGGTAAAGCGTGTTGAGGTGTCAGACATGCTGGTCTCCAATCTTATTGTTCGGCCCAGGATGGGGATCGCTTTTCAACAAAGGCGGTAATGCCCTCGCGGCCTTCGTCACTCATCAGGCAACTGGCAAAACCCCGGGCGGCGAAGTCCAGTGCTGCGGCTCTGGGTTGTCGGGTGGATTCGAAAATAATGTTCTTGGTGACGGCATTGGCGCCGGGCGCGCAACTGGCAATCTGCTCTAACACCTGTTTGCATTTTGTTTCAAGATCTTCGCTGTCGTCGGCGAGAATATGGGCCAGGCCCAGATTAACTGCCTCTTCGCCCTTAAATCGCGCACCGGTCAGCATTAAACGTCTGGCCTGGCTGAGCCCAACTCTTTCGGTAACGAAGGGGGCAATCTGTGCGGGTGGAATTCCCAGGCTGGTTTCGCTTAACCGAAAACGGGTATCCCGGGTGACAATGCTGACATCGCTCAGGCAGGCCAGACCCAGGCCACCGCCAATAGCGGCGCCTTCGATCAAGGTGATGACGGTCTGTGGCTGTTCATTGAGCTTGATCAACAGATCACCAAAGGTGCGGTTGCCTTTGGCAATGTAGGCGGCGATCTGTTCTTCCGTGTAGTCGCTGGTCTGTCCGGATTTAAAATCCTTGATATTACCGCCCGCGCAGAAAATACCACCCTTGCCGCGAATAATGAGCGTGCGGATACTGCGCTCATCTCTGATGGTATCCAGCGTTGCGTGGACTTCCGAGGTCACTTCCTCGGTCAGGGCGTTTCTGGATTCGGGCTGATTGAACCAGAGGGTCAGTACACTGCCATCTTGCTCGAGAATTATGCTGTTGGTATCAGGTAAATTCGACATAGACAAAGTCTCATTGGAATCATTGTTGCGGAGTGGTTACAGGCGCGCTATACCAAAATTGTTAGGGCGGACCCTGCGATTGCGCGATTCCCAAACCGTTGCCAACAGGAATCCCAATGTCTGGCGGGTATTTCTCGGATCGATCATGCCGTCATCCAGCATTCGACCGGATGTGTAGAAGGCGCTGGACTGGGAATCGAATACGTGGGTCAGGTGCGCTTCGAACTTTGCCAGGCCGTCTTCGTCAACGGGTTGGCCACTGGCTGCTGCTTTGCCACGCGCCACCATCGACATGGTTTTGGCGGCCTGCTCGCCGCCCATGACACCCATGGAGGCATTGGGGAAGGTGTAGAGAAAGTCCGGAGAAAAACCACGACCGCACATGCCGTAGTTACCCGCACCGTAGCTGGCGCCCGTCATCAGGGTAATACGGGGCACATCGATATTGGTCATGGCCTGAATCATCTTGGCGCCGTGTTTGATCATGCCAGCCTGCTCGGATTTGGTGCCGACGATATAACCGGTGGTGTTTTGCAAAAAGATCACTGGAATATTCGACTGATCACAAAGCTGCAGGAACTGTGCGGTTTTGGTGGCGCCGTCCGGATCGATGGAACCGTTGTTGCCGATGATGCCGCAGGGGTGCCCCATAATATGGGTCTGGATACAAACCGTGGAGGCACCGTAGCGAGGCTTAAAGTCCATAAAATCGGAGCCGTCTACGGTGCGGGCCACCAGCTCACGCATGTCGTATGGCGTGCGGTAGTCACAGGGGATCACACCGGCCAATTCATCCGGGTCGTAAAGGGGTTCGCTAAAGCTGCGGAAGTTGGGGCGAGCGCAGTCCTTGTTCCATTCAAGTCGCTGTACCAGCTCGCGCAACATATTAATGGCCTGGCCATCGTTTTCCGCCAGATATTCCGCCAGGCCGGAGGTGGTCGCATGCATTTCCGCTCCGCCGAGTTCCTCCTCGGTGGCAATCTCACCGGTGGCCGCTTTCAGCAGCGGCGGGCCGGCGAGAAAAGCGCGGCCGTTGTTTTTCACGGCAATCACATAGTCGCTCAAACCCGGCATATAGGCGCCCCCGGCGGTCGAGGAACCGTGCAGGATGGAGATGACCGGAACGCCGGCCGCGCTCAGACGTGCAAGACTGCCAAACAAGTTGCCGCCGGAAACAAACCCCTCGACACTGTAATTGATCAGGTCGCCGCCGGCGCTTTCCACCAGATGAATAAACGGCAGCTTTTGCTCCAGCGCAACCTGCTCAGCACGGGCGATGCGATAGCCGCCGGCAGGGGTCATGGCGCCGGCTTGGATGCCGCTGTCGTCGACAACAATAATGCTGCGCACGCCGTTGACAAAACCGATACCGGAAATCACCGTGCTGCCGGGAATGGATTTTTCTTCTTCCTTGGTGTCAAACAGGTAGCCCGCAAGGTTACCGATCTCAAGAAAGGGCATGCCGGGGTCCAGTAAGCGTGCCAGGCGCTCGCGGGGCAGCAGTTGGCCGCGTTCTTCAAAGCGGGCTTTGCGTTTGTTTGAGATGGCAGCACCGCGGCCATTCAGCTCCTGCAGCTTTTCCACCAGGGTCAGCATATCCTCTCGGTTTTTACGAAAGGCATCAGAGTTCGTTTTGATTTTGGAATTAAAAACGGTCATTACAGGCTCTCCGCCAGGGACTGAGGTATGGAAACAGGGGTATCCAGCAGCAGCTGGGCGTAGCCCTTGGCTTGCGGATCATTGCGCAGGCTGGCGATGCCGCCACCGCCGAGTACATCGCGAAGCAGAAAGTTAATGGCATTCAGCCCGGGTAACAGAAACTGTTCGACCTTGCCACCGTCACCTTCGGCAAAAAAGTGAGCGAAGCGTGCGACCACGTTTTCTGTGGTCAGTGCAGCCTGAATATAGGGCAGGTATTCCGCTTTGCGGGCAATAATGCCAATGTTGGCATTATTGCCTTTGTCGCCACTGCGACCCCAGGCGAGTTTGACCAAAGGCACTTCAGTGTCACCGGGCGCTAGCGCTATCGGATTTTTGCTCTCGTCATTCGCTACGGCCAGTTCTGATATTGGAGTTTGAGATTCCGTGCTAGCTGTCTCTTGGCACTCAATGGTATTCCCAGCAATGTGCACTTTTACACTGACGCGGTCTTTGGGAATCAACATGGAAAAAAGCCGGACAACAGGAACGATTTTGGGACTGTTGCCGCCAAAGCTGGACAGGCCTGGAGGCGTCGCCAACGACAATCCGGCCAGTTGTTTAAGCATGATGCCGACGCCCAGTTTTTCCGGATGTTTTGCCGCGATCTTTAACACCACTTCGCGACAGTGGCCCAGTTGCCGGTAATCCCCGAATTGGCTTTCGGCGCCGAGCAATTCCACCGAGGTCTCGCTGAAGTCGGGCATAGACAGCATCGAAAATATATCACGCGATGACTTGAGCACCGATTCGGCGAACGCGTCAGCTCTCTTGTCGGCGTTGTTGCCGTAGAAGGTCAAATAGCTGCCACCGCGGTATTGGTCGGTATAGGTGGCGCTCACCTTAAAGTTGCGCGGTGCCGGACGGCCCTTGGCGCCGATCACACGAACTCGATCAGTGCCGGACTGCTCCAGTCTGACTTCAGAAAAATCACAGGTGACATCCGGCAGCAGGTAGGCATTGGGGTCGCCGATCTCGTACACCAGTTGTTCGGCGACCGTACCAACATTGACCAAGCCACCGGTATTTTCAGGTTTGGTGCAGGTAAATGTGCCATCGGCCTCGATCTCAGCGATAGGGTAGCCGATGTACTCGCGCGCGGGTACCTGTTCCCAGTCGGTAAAATTGCCGCCGGTCGCCTGCACGCCACATTCCAGAATATGACCGGCCAGTGAACCCATGGCCAATTGATCCAGGTCTTTACGGGTCCAGTTAAAGTGATGAATGCAGGCGCCCAGGGTAACCGCACTGTCTACGCACCGACCGGTGATGACAATATCGGCGCCCTGACTCAATGCCTCGGCAATTGGAAAGGCCCCAAGGTAGGCATTGATGCTTTGCACTGAGTCCACGGCCGGAAAATTCGCACCGGTAAACATCTCGGTTTGCTTTTCGTCGGCGAAAGATTGTTTTAAGTGGACAAGGTCGTCTCCTTCGACCCAGGCAACCTTAAGGTGCAGGCCCTGCTTGTCAATGGCGGAGGCCAGAGCCGATGCACAGGCCTCGGGATTGACGCCACCGGCGTTGGCAATGATCTTCACGCCCTGGCGGGCTATCCGCTGCAGGTTGGGAATCATCGCTTCGGACAGGAAGTTGTGGGCGTATCCCATAGTGGGGTCTTTGGCTCGCGCGCGCGCCAAAAGCGACATGGTGATTTCGGCCAGGTAATCGTAGACAATGTAGTCCAGATGGCCACCGACTGGATGATCTGATTGCAGCAGTTGGGCTGTAGCCTGTGCCGAATCGCCCCAGAATCCGCTGGCTCCGCCGATTTTTAAGATATTTTGAGACATTGGTATTTCTTCTGTTGCGAGTTACTGTTTGTTGTACGATTCTATTAAAATCGGTGTTTTTCAGAGCCTGAAAGCACGACAGTAATCCCAGAATTCGCGCCAAATTAACAGGCGATGAATTGACTGGCGAAATAAGGGGAGGCGTAATATGGGCAGACGAAATCTAGAGGGAAAAGCAACTTGAGCCACGTGTACACCCATTCCCTGACGCTAGTGCGCAAGGTAACCGATACCTTGGGTGTCTCGTTCGAGGATCTGCTTGCCAGGGCCGATATTGACCTGGGTCTGTTCAATGCAGAGGACACAACCATCCCCTCTGATCGCTACTATCGATTCCTGGACGAAATTGTTCGGCAGACCGGCAATCAGGATTTCGGTTTATTGAGCGGAAGAGTTGCCTACATAGAGGGTTTTCACCTCTACATGTACCTGGCCTCCATTTGCAATACGGTCAAGGAATGGATCAACACAGTTCCCTCGGCGTCGAACTTCTTGGGCGATTTGCTGTTGACGCAAGTGAGGCTTACCGCCGATCACTTTATCCTGGAGGTGCATTTCAACGAAAACTCCCGATCAGCCAGGCGCCTCGTCACGGACCATGTGTTGTCTTCCACCGCGGCGTTGATGGATGGCTGCAGTGTGCTGCCGATACGGCCGGCACGTGTGGACCTAACCTACCCGCAACCGGACCATACGCGGGCGCTCAATGATGTTTTCAGGGCACCGCTCCACTTTAATCAACCGGTAAGCGCCTTGTTTTATGATCGGGGGATTTTGGATCAAACTCTGTTGCACGTTAGCACCAATGTCTATGGCGGCGTCAAGGAAGAGCTCGACGTGTTTTTGTCCGATTCCTCCTGGGGTGCGGATGCTTTTTCCGTCAATCTCTATACGGCGATACGTCGCCAGCTTCCCTCAGGGAACTGTTCCGTTAATTCCGTTGCGAAGCAATTGAATATATCCAGTCGTACGCTGCAGCGTCGCTTGAAAGAGCGGGACACCAGCTTCCAGCACTTTTTTCAGGAGGTGAAATCGAAGCTGGCCATTAGGTATCTGGAAAACGAAAACCTGAATGTACTGGATATTTCGCTGTTGCTCGGTTACGGCGGGCCAACCGCATTTACCGCCGCATTTAAAAGCTGGTTTGGCACTACCCCGAGTGATTACAGGCGCCGGACGGAATTACCCAGGTAATGGGCAATCCGCCAATCTGTGTTTTTATCAGGCGGGCTGCGTTCCCCTGACATGGGGCAACCATCCCATTCCAAATTTGGTGCGTTTGATGCTCCGGTATGTTCATCGGTGCTCCTCAGTTTCGATGTCCGATTTGTACTGCTCTTTAGACTGAGGAGGGAATAAGCTGTAGGTGATGAACAACCCCTCTTTGGTCATTTTCGGAGTGTTATTTTAAGCGCTGTAGGAGCCCGCTCCGAGGGCGATGGGGTTTGGCACTTCGCATCGGTCGCGCTCAGAGCGCGCTGCTACAGGGAGAGGGGGCTTAATGGATCTGTTTTCTGTACTGGCTGGGCGACTGACCATAATTCGCCTGGAATGCCCGCCGAAAGTTGGCATAGTCGCTGTAGTCCAGCCGATAGGCGATTTCCTCAATACTGATATCGGTTTCACGCAGATAGTATTCCGCCCGCTTCATTTTGGTGTTCAGTAATATCTGCCGGTAGGAGGTATTGAGTTTATTGAGGCTGCGCCTCAAAGTCCGTTCGCCCATATTCAGCTGATCGCAAATTTGCACAAGGGACGGAAAGTTACCGTGATAACTCAACAGGATGGTTTCTATTGAGTTAACCAAGCGGCCAGACTCTTGTCGAGGTTCAAGCAGTTCACTCAATTGTTGCTCATAATACTGATGCATCACCGGGTCACTGGAGATAAAGGTCTGAAACAGATAGTTTCTGGGAATATGAACTTCCGTAGCCGGCGCACAAAAAACGATATTTTCACCCAAGATATCCCGATAGGCCTGGTGATAGTCCGGTGCCGGGTACTCAAAATAAAACCTGAATTGCATATCTCGGCTGCCCAACAGGCTTGTGTAGCCACGCACCAGGGTGGCTGCGGATAACTCTGTGTAGGGCCTGAACAGACGATGACTGACAGGCATGGAGCTGAAAGGTTGTACGATAACCTCACCATCGCCGGAACCGGTTTCGCGATAAGTTTCCAACTCGTCTAGAGATTCGTCTGAACTCAGTCCATACAGGCCATGCAACTTTGGCAGAATGTCGGCAAAGTTTTTCCCGGTCAGGATCCAATTGCTCAATTCCAGGTGATAGTTGTGAACACTGTAGCTGTCGCCCAATCTCAGCCAGAAATCGTCTGACAGCTTCAGCTCCATCGCCAACCGGTAAGCCAGTTTGATTTTGTCTGTTTCAATACGGGTATTTTTCTCGTTGAGCTGGCTGAAGTCCATGGTCAGCGCATCGCGGATACACGCGTAGTCCACACCTTCCTCTTCCAGTGCTCGCACCAAGTGGATGACACCACCTGAAGGAGCCAGTCGCGGGGGATGAGTTTGGGTAGATGGCTGCATCGATGAGACCGAAAGTGACTAACTTCGAGTAAATCATAACCTACAAGAAAACACCGCCACAAGTACCATGAACCTACCGCTGACCAAAGGAGACGGTGATATGAATCAAGACACAATACAAGATGACCAGGCCCGACACCGGATTCTGGAAAACATCGAAACACTGGGGCTCAACGACAATCTGCTGGAGCTGACGAGCGAGGGTTATACCGTCGTTCGCAACGTTTTATCTGCTGAACAGGTGGAGCGCGCCAAGGCGGCGATCCTGCGCCGGGTGGAAAAGCAAACGGGAAATAAGGTAGACCCGGATACGGCCACTGCCGATGACTACAACGGCATGAACTATCACAACTACCTGATATTTGACGATCCGGTGTTTCCCGAAATTCTGCTTGAACCGAAACCTCTGGCACTGATTACCTACCTGTTGGGGGAAAGCTGTATTTTATCATCCATGGGCAGCCACTTTCGCGGTCCCGGCGGTATTCCACTGCCGATGCACGCAGACGCTTCGCAAGCGAGTTTGTTCGAAACTGCCACTGTGGCCAATTGCAACTATGCGCTTACCCCCTACTCCAGGGAGGCAGGCGCGCTGGTCTTGACGCCCGGCAGTCATCGCAAAAACCGCCATCCGACGCCCCACGAAAGCTGGATGGCGGGTAACCGGACCTTCCCGGAGGTGATGGCGCAGAACCCGTCTCCTGAAGCCCTGGCCGACATCGAATGGAGCGCGCCGGTGGGCTCGGTCACCATGGAAATCAATCCCGGAGACGCGGTGATTTTTCATGGCAATACCTGGCACGGTGGCTGGCGCCGAGAACTGCCGGGTACGCGCATTAACCTGGCGGCCTATTTCTGTCGGACCCATATCGCCACTCAGGAGCGCCGCGGAGACAAGCGCTATCCGGAAGTCTTTGAACGTTATGCCGACGAGCCCAGGTTTGCGCAGCTGATGGGTGAAAATATATTTACCGGCTGGCGAGAGGAGGGACCGGACTATGGCAAACTGGCCCATGCACCAACCGGATTGTACGATTAACAGCGGGGAAGACCGACTATGACTAAAGATCAAAAACCGGCGTTTTTTGTGGTCTGTGGTACCAGTACCGGTAGGGAAATGGACCCGGAATATTTTAAGCGGGCAACACCCATTGGTTTGCAGACTGGGCTAAAACCCCTGGCGGTGGGCGAGGTGGGAGCACAGGTTGAGGTGCTGGAAGGGGAGTTGCCCGAGGGCACTACTTTTCTTGCGGTGGAACAGTTTCCGTCGATGGAGGCATTGAAGGAATTTTATAATTCGGAACAGTATCAGAGTGCGATACCGTTTCGGTCCGATGCTGTGACGATTCATTTTCTGGCGGCGGTTGATGGGATTTCTGAGGCGGAATTATTGGCCCGAGCCGCGATGGTTGAAGAGTTAGTTGAATAGATAAGTGGAGCTTGGGCTTTATTCCCGAGTTGTTAATGCTGTATGGAGAAAACCAGTCGCGCTCAGAGCGCGCTGCTACGGGTGAGAGAAGAAGCTCGTAGCAGCCCGCTCCGAGGGCGACTGCGCTCGAAGAGCGCACTGATCAATAAACCTTTCCAAGCAGAAAACTACCCATCCCAAATATCCCGCATGGCCCGATCGACATCGTGCTGCAGTTCTGAATTGGTATCAAACACCATGGTGGCCCGCTGCTCACTATCAAACGGTCGCCACTCGGGTAGACCAGGAGCAGCTGGCTTGCCACTACGGGCAAAGTTTACCCAGGTGTCACTCATGGTATCTGCCAACTCCCTGATAGGTTCAAGATCGCCGAGTATTGGAGAACAGACATCCAAATTCCGATTACAGAAGGGCACTTCCAAGCCGTGTATGGAACCAATAGCGCCGTTCAGAACTGGCGATGACCAGTTGAATTGATACAGATAAGTCCGCCCGCGACTGACGCCTGCGTGGCATTCAGCCGCCTTGACCGAGCCCCGCCGAAACATGGCATCGGTAAGAATTTGTCCGCGGACGGCGGATTTGGATGCTCCGGGCATAACACTTTGATAGCGCTGAAAAACCAGATCTATTTCATTCGCCGGTTTCAACAGCGCCTTCAGGAATTTCATGCTCAACCAACTCGAGAACCATTCCGGCCCGGGCAGAACCAGGGGGAAGAGTCTGCCATCTTCACGCACAGTACCTATCATCAAATCAACATCTGACCCTATTCCTTGAGTCAAGGCGTCCAGAATACTCTGCGGCATGAAACTGTCGCCGTAAGTACAGCCAAGGTTGCCATAGGTGGCAATCTGCCCGTAACGTCCGTTCGCACCCTTTGGGATCAGTTTGCCGGCGACAACGTAGGCCTTAACGGTGTCTTGCGCCGTCATTTGTGCCAATGCAGAGCGATCCCCGGGCTTAATACCCAGGGCGTGTAGCAGATCAGCGGCAAAGTGTTCATGGTCAGCAACAGGCACGGCAAATTCAGGCGTTGCACTTTGCGCGATAGCACGTTTGAACAGGCCTTGTGCCGCGGGGCTGGCAAGCAGCACGGCAATACTCTGACCGCCGGCGGATTCTCCAAAAATCGTGACATTGTCGGGATCACCACCAAACCTGCGGATATTCTCTTGAACCCAGCGCAACGCCGCTACCTTGTCAAGAAAAGCGCGATTCGCCCCACAGAATTCATCGTCAAACATTCCTGGAGCGGTAAAAGATCCCATCAACCCCAGGCGGTAGTTGATGGATACCACGACGACGTCTTTTCTTGCCAGGTTATGGCCATTATAGAGTCTCAATGATCCGGATCCGGTGGTGTAAGCGCCGCCGTGGATCCAGAACATCACCGGCAGATTGGCATCAGGGTCGGGACTGGGAGTCCACACATTCAAATTGAGACAATCATCCCCATCGGGCTCGGTTTGCCAGATCGTATCAATAAATGCCCAGCCCGCCCTTCCTGCCAGCCACTTATTAGGGGGTGACATCTGCGTGCAAATATTACCGAAGCGGGTGGCATCGCGTTCGCCCTCCCAGGGTTCAACCGGCTTGGGTGGTAACCAGCGATTTTCACCGGAAATGGGCGCGGCATAGGGGATGCCTTTGAACGAGTGAATACCGTTTTCTTCACGGCCGACCAGTACGCCATCACTAACGCTTACCTTACTCATACATCTTTTACCTAATACAGCGTTTCTACTAAGGGGTTTTCCGACACTTCCCTGTGTCGTAGATATTAATCAGAAGACCGTACCCACAGTAACCCCCAAAGTTCTGGGCGTACCGACCGAGGTCAGATCAGGATTGGAACCGGCAGTGATAAACGACGAGGCATAGCCGTACGACAGCGCGTAACGCTCATCGAACAGATTATGGGCATAGGCAGTCAGATACCAGCTGTCTGTGCGCAGACCAACGGTGAGATTGGTGATCTCGTAGCTTGGCAGGATGGTCAGATCATCGTCATAGGGAAACGAGAAGGGAGCCACCGGCTTCACTACCGAGCGCTGGTCGTCCACAAAGCGGTATTCCACGCGGGTAAACAGCTCGCCCATATCCAGTGTGTGGGTATACTGGGCAAACAGCGATACCGTCAGGTCCGGGGCGTTGGGCAGGTCAGACCCCTTGACGATATTGGAGTCGGGCAGGGTGTCAGTAAACTCCGCTTCCTGGAAGGTGACGGACAGGCCGCTGGAGAAATTCTCGCTGAACAGGTAGTTTGCCATCACTTCCATGCCCTTGACTTCGGCATCGCCCGCTGGAGTCAGAACACTGGTGCTGGCAGAGGTAATACTGGGTACGGAGATCGATGCCTGGATATCGCTCCAGTCGGAAAAGTACAGGGCTCCGTTCAGAGTCAGTCTGCCGTTGTACCAACTGGTCTTGGCGCCGATTTCGTAGTTAATCAGACTATCGGAGTCGTAGGTACGGAAACGATCCGGTTCTAGCGTGCTCGCCGCGTGCAGGTTGGAACCGCCCGAGCGGAAGCCTTCGGCAATATTAAAGTAGTACAGCTGGTCGTTGGTGGCTGTCCAGCTTAAGCCGACTTTAAAGAGAACATCCTCATCCACGGACTTGTTGCTGCTGGCAGGCGTATTGAAACCGAATACGCTGAAGGCGCCGTAGGCAAGGGATTCATCGACAAAGGTGACTTCCTCCCGGAAGTAACGCAGGCCCATGGTCAGTTCCAGACTGTTGGTAAACTCCCAGTTAAATTCACCGTAGGCAGCGTGCTGTTCAAAGGTTTCTTCAGCCGTGCGGTTAACGGAATCGAGGCCAGACATTGCAGATACGTCGCAATCGAAGGTGGTGGCCGGCAAATCGAGGAAAACAAAATCTGGCAGATAATCATTCAGGGCATTATGTGCCGGACTGTCATAAGTGGTGCAAGAGTCGCGCTGCCGGTCTCGGTAGAAGAGGCCAACGGTCCAATCGACGGCATTATCTCCCGACGATACCAGGCGCAGCTCCTGTGAAAAAGTTTCTTCGTTGTCAAAAACAGCCAGGATTGAATTGTCTGAATACCCCAATGGCAAGCCTTCAAAGCCGAAAGACGGACCAAAGAATACAGGAATGAAAAACTCATCGAGAGAGAAATTGATACGGGAGGCCAGTGTACGTTCTTTTTCAAACAGCGAGGTGATGGAGGTGAATTCCGCAAATTCGAGATCGTACTTTAACGTCAATGCGTAGAGATCAACCTCGACGTCATTAAACTGGTCTTCCAGCAGGCTGGTTTCCAGATCACCCAGGGCAGTGACCGTGGTGGCGTAGCCGTCGTTTTCCTGTTGGTCATGCAGGACCAGCAGTTCCGCCGAGAATTCATCGGTAATCTGTGCGAGCATGGTGGCGCGCAGGGACCAGGCTTCGGTATCGTTAACACCATCTTCACCGGTGGCGATATTATCTATCCAACCCTTTTTCTCTTCGGAGCTGGCGACCAGGCGGACTGCCAGTTTGTCTTCGATCAATGGAATATTGACGGCACCACGAACGCGGTGGCCAATGTCGGCATTGTGGGTGTCGAGCGCGGTGGCTTCGGCCTTGCCTTCAACTTTTTGCAGATCCGGGTTGTTCAGGACCATCTTGATGGCGCCACCCATGGCGCCGTCGCCGTAGAGTGTGCCCTGGGGACCCTTAAGAACCTCGATGCGCTGCAGGTCGTAGAGGTTCATATCGGGGAGGGCGCCGGCGCCCTGAACGGCAACGTCATCCAGGTACATGCCGACGGTTGACACGGTGCTGGCAAACGCAAACTCGTCGATCTGGCCCACGGGGCTGATGCCACGCATACCGATTTTTACCGAGCCGCTGCCGCTACGGGTGAAACCGGTGCCCCCAATGGAGTTGATATAGTCCTCCAGGCCAACCTTGTTGAGTTCGTCCAGATCAACGCCGGTAATGGCATCGATGGAGTTGGCCACTTCCTGAATGCTCTGGGAGCGGCGCTGGGCGGTCACGATAATTTCCTCAATGGCGAAGAAATCGTCACCGCTGTCTACAATTTCTTGCGCCAAAGCGGATTCGGTGGCGGAAAGGCTGATGGTCGCTGCAAGGGTTAAGGTGGCGGGGAGGTATTTGCTGTGCTTTGTCATAGTTGGCTTCTCTCTTGTCTCCGGCAGTCGGTTTAGAGGGACTGGTTTTTATTATGAGCACTCATAGTCTCCAAGCTTAGGCATAATGTCTAATACCTTTTTTGCTTTAGGTATTAGTTCTTGTTATGGATTTCTCGCCCGTAGCAGCGCGCTCTGAGCGTACTGCTACGGGGAATTGCGCCGAACTGGCGCGGGAAGCGACATCCTATTCTCTGGTAAAGCTTGCCATAGGGTTTGCCAAAGCCGTCAGTCCACGGCTTGATCTGCTGTGGTTTCCCGCTTCGCCAGCGCCAGTCTCTGAACCTTTTGGTTAAAGTCACGGGGGATGGCATCAATATATTCGATATAACGCGGGCGTTTGTAGCCGGCGATATGTTCGCGGCACCAGGCCACAATGTCTTCGCGGCTGAGGCTGGCGCCTGGGGCGAGTACCACAAAGGCTTTTACGGCTTCGCCCCAACGTTTATCGGCAATGCCCACCACGCAGGCGTCCGCAATCTGCGGGTGGCTGACCAGCACGGAATCCACCTCGGCCGGATATACGTTTTCGCCGCCGGTTTTGATCAGTTCTTTTTTACGGCCGGTTAAATACAGGAATCCGTCTTCGTCCTGGTAGAACAGGTCACCGGTATGCAGCCAGCCATCGACGATGGTTTCTGCCGTGGCGTCTGGCAGGTTGTGATAACCCATGGTAATGGTATCGCCCTTGATCAGCAGTTCGCCCACCTCGCCCTGGGGCAGATCCTGGCCGTTGTCATCGACGATGCGGGTGGCCAGGTGGGGCATGGCTTTGCCGCAGGATTTTGGGTGCTGCAGCTGGTCTTGCAGTCCGAGCATACTGATCCAGCAACCGGATTCGGTCTGGCCGTAGATAAAACGCATGTCTATATTAGCGGCGGCGAGCATCTCGATAAATTCTGTCGGCAGTGCGCCGCCCGGGGCGATCAGTAGTCGTAGCTTAAGGGGCAGTTGTCGTTCGCCTTGCAGCTTCAGGTAGGCGCCCGCGTCCTGCCACAGGGGCTGAAAGGTGACTTGTTCTTCGGCGGTGAGTGTCAACGTTTCTTCCACGGAAAAACTGCGGGGCGGGATAACGACTTTGGCACCGGCGACCAGCGCGCACAGAAAAGTGCCAAAGCCATGCACGTGAAACAGCGGGTTGATGGACAGCAGGCAATCTTTTTCTGAAATGCCCAGCTGAGATAACCAGCTAAGTACGTTGGTAAAATAGGCACCCTGGCTGTGCTGGCAGCCCTTGGGGCGGCCGGTGGTGCCGCTGGTGTAGAGCATATACCAGCGGTCGGTGCGCTTAACATCGATGTTAATTTGTTCTGAATCGTTTGATGCTGCTTGCGGCTGTTCTTGTGATTGTTGCTGTGATTGTAGTTGCGATTGTAGTTGCGACAATGACGCGGCAGCGCCGTTAGGGTCACCAGGCTTAATGACGTAAGCGTTTGTACCGCCGGCCTCTTCAAACAGCGACTCGAAACAATCCGATACAAAATACAAATCCGGCGAGGCATCGCCCATGATATAGCGCAGCTCGCCGGGTGCCAGCCGCCAGTTAAGCGCAAGCAACGTAGCGCCGAGCTTGGCGGAAGCGATGGTTAATTCCACCATGGCCAGGCCGTCGAGCAACAAGGTGCCGATGATAGTGTTGCCGTTAACCCCCTGTTTTTGCAGGCTTTTAGCCAGCGCGTCGGTGCGAGCGTCCAGTTCGGCATAGGTGAGCCGGGCGTTGTCGGCCACCAGTGCTTCACGGTTGCCGCAGCGAGCGGCGGTATTGCGAAACAGGGCGGCCATGGTGTGTGTGTCGGTGCGGGTTGTGGTGTTGTTCATGGTTGTTTACCTAGGTGTCGAGCATTTCCTTCATGATGGCGGCGAAGGTTTTTGCCAGTGGTGAAACCGAGCGGGTTTTTGAGTAGGCCAGGCACAGCTGATGCTTTTTGGAGGGGGTACCCATGCTGATCATGCTGAATTGTTGCGACAGTTCCTGCATCGAAGTGCTGATGGAAATGATCGGGAAGTAGGCATTGGTTTGGTTCAGCAGAGAAAAAATCAGCGTGAAATCATCGGTAACGTAAGTGGCGTTCAGCGGCGGCAGGCCTTGTTTGCCAAACACTTCGGCCATATTCACTTGCAGCGCATCGCTGGTGGCACCGAGAATGGCCGGAAACTCCTGCAAATCCTCCCGGTTGATTTGCTTTCGATTCTCCAGCGGGTGACCTTTTTTCACCATAAACGCCATTTGTAACGGCGCGAGGTTTTCCATGGGTAGATCCGGCCAGTGTTCCATGTGGTAGGTGGTGGTCAGCACCACATCCAATTCGCCGGTTTCCAGCCTGGGAATAATTTCGCGAGGTAAACCGGTGGAGGTGGAAATGTCCACATCGGGGTTACCTTGGGCAAACTTTGCCAGCGATGGCGCTGCCAGTGTCAGGTAGGTGCCGGGGGCGCCGCCGATTCTTAATCGTTGCCTGGAGGCTCCCTTGCCGGAGTGAAAGTCTTGCCCCAGCGCCTCGAGATCGGCCACTAAAACGCGGGCGCGATTGACAAATTTTTCACCTTCTTCGGTAAGTTCCACCCCACGGGGAAGACGCATAAATATTTGAATGCCAAGGTCTTCTTCCACTTCCGAGATGCATCGGGTAAGCGCCGGTTGCGTGATCGAGAGTAACCTGGCTGCCGCCGTCAGAGAGTGGACTTGTGCCACTGCAACCACATAGCGAAGTTTGCGGAAATCTAATCTGTCTGCCATAACAATTCCTTATACCAAGCCACCAAAAGGTATTAGACATTATGTCACTGCTTGCGCACCATACACAAATATTAAGAAATAACCAATAACGCAAACGAAATCAGAGGGTAGCTCGATCATGAACACAGTCACTCGAATTCTTCCTGCGGCATTAATCCTGAGTGGTGGTGCAGGCAGCGCTTTTGCCGAGGAGCCACTGGGGTTGTTTGAGGAGATCATTGTTACCGCAGAGAAACGAGCAGTGTCAGTACAAGATGTTCCCATCGCCATTTCGGCATTCGATCGTGACATGCGCGACAGCATGGGCATCGTCAGTAATGCCGATATTGCTAACCATACGCCCAGCATGACCTACAACACCAATCCCAATCGGGTATTTATCCGCGGTGTGGGGCGGGTGGATAACGCACTGGGTACAGAGCCTGGTGTGGCCGTGTATCGCGACGGTGTTTACACCAACGAAATTGGCGCGGTTGCCGATTCAACCTTTTTCACTGATCGGGTTGAGGTGTTGCGTGGACCACAGGGCACGCTGTACGGCCGCAACGCCGTTGGCGGTGCGGCCAACTTTATTTCGAAACGACCAACCGAGGAATTTACCGGAGAAATCCGCGCCGGTGCCTACAGCAACCAGGGGCATCAATTGGGGGTCGTACTCTCTGGACCGGTCACGGATAAGTTGCGTTATCGTGTTGGGGCCGAGACTGACAAGAATGAGGGCTGGGTTGACAACATTGCCGGTGAAGACGTTAACGACAAGAACTTTAAGCGTTGGGAAGTGCAGCTGGATTTTGATGTGACTGAAGACCTGAATGTTTGGTTTCAGTACGAGGGCTCGGAGTGGGATCATAATCGCCACGGGGGCTATATGATTTCCTCATACAACTCGGCTTCGCCTGCACCTGCGGTGGGGGACTTTAACTCGGACTTTCAGCAGTTGGTGCCCAACCCTCAGTTTGGCTATAGCGAACAGAATCCCGGCACGGACGATATCCACACAGTCAATTGGGACGAGCCGGGATATATCAAACAGGATATGGAGCGCATCACCGCACACGTCAGTTACGAATTCGACAAAGTCACCCTGAAATATGTGTATGGTTACACTGACTACGAATTCGATTTTCTCGAAGACAATGACAAAACCAGTCGCGCCGATCTGCAATACTTTACCTATCTGGGCCAGGCGGAGCGATCCGAGCAGCACGAACTGCAATTGATCTCTGACCTTGGGGGTAAGGTGGAGTTTATTCTGGGCCTGTTCTATTGGGACAGTGAAAACTTTCAGCCGCTCAACGCGTTTGCGCCGGACAACCCGGTGCTACAGACGCCTGTTTGGGCAGACCCGGCCGGTGAGGTCTGCTACTGTGTGATTGACGCCCCGGCCAACCCGGATGCCAGTTACTATGAGCAGTGGGGCGATCTGTACACCGAGTCCACCGCCGCCTATGGGCAAGTGGATTTTCATCCGGATGAAAATTGGCACATTTCTGTGGGGTTGCGTTACTCCAAGGATGAAAAAGAGGCATCAGAATATCAACGGGTGATTTTCGATGGCCAGGGCACCTATGCTTTTCTGTTCAATGCCATCGGTATGTCTTGGTTGAATACCCAAACACCCACCGCCGGGCCCCAGGGACGCATCGCCTGGGATTTTACCAATGGCGGTTTGACGGCGGATCACGACGACGATTGGTCATCGGTGGATGGGGCCATTGGTCTCGATTACACCTTTGCGAATGGCAATATGATTTTTGCCAAAGTCTCCACTGGTTATAAGTCTGGCGGCTATAAGCTGGGTAGCCTGCAAGCGGATGCTGCGGTGGATGAAGAAAGCGTTGTGGCCTGGGAGCTGGGTTTAAAGAGCGAGTTTGAGCGGGCCAAAGCGAATGTGTCAGCCTACTATTATGACTATGACGATATGCAGGTGCCGGTGGATACCTTCAGCGGTGGTGTGACTACCCGACGTTTTGAAAATGCGGAAAAAGCCAGCGTATGGGGTATCGAGTTGGAGCTGCAGTGGGCGGCCACCGATGCGTTGATGTTCTATTCCACTTACTCCTATATGGATACCGAGATCGACACCATGGGGCAGCCGGTTTTCGATTCCACGGCGCAGCTCCCGGAGTTGACGGATCTGGCGGGTAATGAATTGATCCAATCGCCCAAGCATCAATTTTCCCTGATTGCCGACTACAGCTGGCAATTGGCTTCCGGTGAGCTGAAGTTTGTGACGGCCTATGTATATAAAGATGAGCAGTGGTCGTCTATTTTCAATCGCGCCGATACTCAGGTGGATGCTTACGAGCGCACGGACTTCCGCCTCACCTATAACGCCAATGATCACGATCTGCGCGTTACCGCTTATGTTCAAAATGCTTTTGATGAGGACATTATCGAGAGTAAGACTCGCAGCAGCTTTTACTACAACAACCAGCTGGACGCGTCCATTCAGCCTCCGCGTATTTACGGTGTTGAAGTGAATTACGGGTTTTAGGAGACGGTAATGATGAAGCTAGTGGCTAAAACCATTGTGGTGACGGGAGGGGCGTCCGGCATCGGTCGTGCCCTCGCCATCGAGTGTGCGCGACGCGGCGCTTCGGTGGCTCTGGCGGATGTGGACCTGGAAGGGGCTTTGGAAACCAAAGTCCTGGCGGAGTCAAAGAAGCGAGGTGGGGCTGAAATTACGGCCCATCGGCTTGATGTTTCCAGCCTGGAGTCCTGGCAGTCATTTCGTGATGCGGTAATGAGCGAGCACGGTACCGTTGACGGCATCATTAACAACGCCGGTGTCACGTTTACCGGTACGGTGGAGAACACCGATTACGATCAGCTGGAACGGGTGATGTCCATCAATTTTATGGGGATGGTGTATGGCACCAAGGAGTTTTTGCCGGTACTGAAAACCCGGCCTGAGGCATTTGTTGCCAATGTCTCCAGTGTTTTTGGTTTGTTCCCGATGAAGAACCAGTCGGCCTATTGTTCGTCCAAGTTTGCGATTCGGGGGTTTACGGAGGTGCTGGCCCAGGAGCTGAAGTCTACCAATATTACGGTGGCGTCCATTCATCCGGGACATATTGGCACTGATATTCTTAAAAGCGCGCTCAAGCAGGGGAATATCGTGGGGGTCGAGCTTTCTTCCCGGGAGCAGGAGGGCTATGTGCGGGCCTTTAAGGCGATGGGGTTGTCGCCAGACCGGGCCGCAACGACTATTCTTAATGGTCTGGAGAAGAAAAAGTCGAAGATAGTCGTTGGGCGGGATGCGGTTCGCGGGGAGTTGCTGAATCGGTTGTTCCCCCGATTTTTTGTCGATTCGGCCAACAGGGCGGTGCCTTAACGGCCTGCCCAAAAGTCTGTGTCATAGAGTATTTGGATATGCTGAAACAAGATGTTAAAAAGATGACGATTAACAACGTCATTGGTAACCTGGCTGGTCATGCGGGTATTACTTACTGGATCAAGCATGACGGTGGTGATATTAGTGCTTGGGGTGATCAGGGCTATATTGCCGATTTTCTGGTTACCGGTTTTTTGTTCTGCGGTATTGTTGCGGCGATCTTTGTGTTTATGTACCGCGGTAAAGTGTCCCGTGGCGAGTTTGATCTGCACGAGGTGCCGTCCGAACGATGGGGCAGTTGGTTGCCCGCCAATGCCTGGATGGCTGTCTTGGTGATTGGTTTGCTGGGCTTGGTCAGCGCGGGTTTGCCGCTGGTCGGTTATTTGCTCGCTGCCGGTGTTCAACCTCTTTCTCCGTTGGCTGTGGCTTTGTCGAAGGGCATTTGGGCGGCGATGGTCAGTGCTATTATTGTGCCCGTTGCAATTTATCATGGCGCTTCCATAGCGACCTTGAAGCTGGAAGCGTCACAATAATCAAAGGGAAGCCACTACGTCTTTGACACTTTAATGTGACCTCAATTGATGAAAAAACCAAAGTGAATCCGCCACCTGCAGGTGCCAGTACTCCCAGGAGTGCTCACCGGGGAATACCTCAAAACTGTGAGGAATATCCAACTGCATCATGGCTTTGTGCAAGGTCAGATTTTCTTCGAACAGAGCATCGGATTCACCACAATCGAATCGAAAAGGAGGCAGTTGCGTCCGGTGCCGGGAAGCCCACGCCAGAATGTCAGCCTCTGCGTCGGAGCAGTTATAGATGCTAAGACCGTGGCCGACAAACTTTTCCAGATCCGACTTGTTTGTGCAGGCGGAATGGACGGAAATTGCAGACACTTGGGTAGCGTATTTGAATCCCATACGTAAACAGCCGTAACCCCCCATAGACAAACCGCACAGATAAACTGGCGAGTGCTTGTCCACATTGTCGACGCTACGCCGGGTGGCTTCGACAACATCCTCCATGATCCAGCGGTCGTAGTCAGCCAGTGGTGTTGGAAGATAACCGGAACCGTCACCAATCAGGCCATCAGAGGGCATCACCAGCACAAATTCACCCAAGCCTTCCTGCTCACGGAGACGTTCATAGACCTGGTGCACGCCGCCGCTGTACATCCAGGCCCAGTGACTGCCATAAACACCGTGCAACAGGATGATGATCGGTGTCTGAGGTGCGGCCGGGTTGCAGTTGTAAATGGTTACATCACCGCGCCCGGGAATTGCCTTACCACCGAGACAAGTGGAAGTAATGGTCATAAACCGGGTTTTGGGTGGTGCGTATTCAGGATTTGATTGTTCGATTCGAATAATCGCCATCAGAACACCACCACGCCTTTGGCGATACGTCCCGAAAGTAAGTCGTCAAAACCCTTGGCTAGTTCCTCCAGACCATAGGTCTTGCTGACCATTTCGTCTAACTTCAGTTGGCCCTTATCATACAGCTGTAATATGCGGGGAAAGTCGATATCCGGCTTGCATTGGCCATAGAGAGGGTTGAGGTAAATTTTATCCCACTCAAACAGCTCACAGTCAAATTCCACTTTCTGTTCGATGCCGCTGACCTGTATAGCGGTACCGGCGTTGCGGATCAGTGCCAACGGAGCATCGCCCAGTTGCGGCACCGCCGTGCATTCAAAAGCATAGTCGGCACCAGACGGGACCAAATCCTTTAATGCAGCCACCATTTGGGCGAGATCGCCCTGAGCGAGAATCGTATCCGTTGCGCCGAATCGTCTGGCGTAGTCGAGTCGGTCTTGTTTCAAATCAATGGCAATGATACGGGCGGCCCCTGCCACCCGACAGGCCTGGATCACATTCAGCCCGACACCACCACAGCCGATAACGGCGGCGACACTGCCGGGTTTTACTCTGGCCGCATTCACCACAGAACCGTAACCGGTCATTACGCCACAACCGATAATGGCGGCGCTGGTGTCGGGAATATCGCTCTGTATTGGCACTACTGCAGCTTCCTTAACCACCGTAAATTCACTCAGTGTCCCCAGGTGGAACGCCCGTTCTACAGGGCGCCCCAGGTAGCGGCTGGCCTGTGGGTGTGCATGCCCTGCCAGGGCGTGGCCAGTGACCGGAGAATTAACATCGCAAATATGTTGGTTGCCTTCACTGCACTGATGACAATAACCGCAGGGAATCGCCCAGTTTAAGATCACCCGGTCGCCTGGCTGCACCCTGGTCACTCCAGAGCCGACGGCAGTGATCACTCCTGCACCCTCATGGCCTGCCACAAACGTTTTGTTCCAAGTGTTGATGGCATCCCAATCCGTGTGGCACAGTCCGGCCGCCTTGATCTGAACCTGAACCTCTCCGGGGCCCGGCACACCCACCTCGATGGTTTCGATGCTGAGACGGCCCCGACCATCGGAGATAGCAGCGTGGCAGGTAACAGGTGTTTCCCTGTGACGATTCATTATTGAATATCCGCCGTTTCCACCGAGCTGGCTTCAAAAGTGACCTTGCGCAAGATGGTATTGCCGATGGGCACCAGATTGACGGTTTCCAGATCCCTGGTAGTGTTGTTGTAGAGGGCACCGGTCAGCGAAAGCTCGGTGGCCCAGGGTTTTTGCGGGTCTAACGGTGCTCGTGAAAATTTGAATTCCGGGGCAGAACCGGTCACATATTGATAACCACTCTGTTCGGGTGTCGCCGGTGCATATTGGAAGTTGTGGAAGCCGTCCAGGGGAAACGTCTTGGTGACTGTTTCTTCGCCGGATAAGGGCAGCGCATAGACCAAAGGCCCGTGACTGAGGTAGTAGTCGTTGTTGAGGTCCTGATGCTGTTGGACATCAGCCTCGAACTGCACATCAATCCTGTCGCCGTTCTGCCAGGTTTTCTGCAGGCGAATATATTCTCCGGAAGCGTCGATCTCTGCCCCTGCGGCGTTGAGTTCCATGTCTGTCATCCAGGCAGGTTTTCTCAACAGGATCTCAAAGTTGACCGGTTCTTCCACGGAAATGGTAAAGCTGGCACCGAATTCAAAGGGGTAGTTGGTGCTTTCCAAAATCTTGACACCGACACCATTGACCTCGGTGTCGACTTCACTGGGGCCATAGAGTGAGGCCACCAGCCCCCGGTCATGACGCAGCCACATGCTGTTGACAAAATACGGATAGATGCGACCTGCGTTTGGAACACAGCAAACGGCGACATCCTTATGCACCGGCGAATATTTGAATCGCGTTTGGGCATGGCCCGGATCATCCGGACCATGAGAATGCAGCTTGCCTTCCATGGACAGGGAATTGTCGGTCTTACAGTAGGCAATGGCGCTTTCTTCAGGGTGGCGAGCTCCCTGGCCGGCGTTAAACAGCAGCCATTCTATGCGATCGGCCCAAGCGGATGTCCCTTCTTTTTGCAACAACTGGGTGTAAGAGGCCAGCAACTCGTGAATCGAACAGTATTCGTATCCGGTGTCACTGGCGTGAGCATGGCGATGGGCCACCCACTCGTCGCCGATGGGGCCACCGCTGGGGGTTAATACCGTGTCGAGTTTTTCCAGATAAGCGTCAAGCGCGGCTTTAAGCTGGGGATTGCCCGAGGCGTAATATGCGGTCACAAGAGAGCGCAGATGCTCATAGGTGTGTACGCCGTGACCCTTAAAACGGTAGTCGGGATTCATGAGGTTGTCGTAGTGGATATCCACTTCTTCCAGATCGTGCTGGTTGTAGTCCTGATAGAGCCACAGCGCATAATCCATGTATTCCCGCTTGCCGGTCAGCTGGTAAAGGCGATCAAGGGTGTCGGTAAAGGTCAATCCATGGCCGACGCCGGCAAACGGTTTTTCCACCTTAAATGGCGTGGACTCGCCGATGGGATAGTGATGCATGGTCACGGCCACGGCACGTTCCACCGCAGTCAGCACTTCGTCTTTTCCGGTAGCCTCGTAATAACCAAGCAGCACGCGAAACAGCGATGACTGCGCCCAGAGTTCACCGTTTTCACCGCTGAAGTTATAGCGCAGATCGGGTGCGTAGATACCCAGGTAGCCGTCATCATCCTGGTAGGAGAGCATACGTTCTACATAGGCATCCACCTTGTCCAGGAATTTGCGGTTATTGGTCAGCAAGGCGGTTCGGACCAGACCGTCCCACCAGTTGGACTGGGTTTCGCTGTTCCACCACAGGTACTGGACTTCCCATTCGGCATCGTGGGAGACGGTGCCCACGTCTTTGCTCTTGACCTTGCGGGTAAGGCGGTCCTTGCCGTAAATATCATCTTCATGGATCAGGTCCGGTACCAGCTTGTCGAGCTGGCCAACAAAGCCCTCGGTGAGGTCCTGCTCCATTTGCTGCCGAATCCATCCCCGGGGTTTGACCTCTCCAAACTGCAACCACTCGAAGGTCTGTGCCGGCGGCGAAATGATCCGGTAGGTTGCTTGAAGCTCTGTTTGTGAGTCCAAGGGCTGACAGGCTGCCACTGACAGGGCCAATGGCAGGTGGGTAAACAGGGGTTTGCGGAAACGCTGTGTTTTTTTCATAGAGACGCGCCGTTGCTTGGATTTCAGGTTCAGTGTTCAGCTTGCTGGAGTTGCGGGGCGGAGTCTTCCCCCCCTGGGCAGATATTGGGGGCGTAGCGAACGGGGGGATACACGGCGCAGAGGGGTGGGGTAGTATATCCTTGAAAGATAACAGGAGACCGAGGCTTGTCGACGTTGACTCTGAAACTGCTGCCATCCAAAGTCACATGCCCACCGTGGCCACCTGCCGCACTGGAGAGAAGCCGCCCGCTGGTAGAACTCAGCGGCATGGCTGCGCCGGCCTTGGTTCTCGTGCAGGCCCCGGCAGGCTTTGGCAAAACCCTGTTGGTATCCAGCTGGCTGCGCAATCGGGAAGGAAAAGTTGCCTGGTATTGCCTCGAAGGCTCTGACAACGATCCGGCCAGGTTTGTCGCCTATTTGTTGGAGGCCCTGCGGGTTGCAAGGGCGCAGCCCGTGGCGCTCAGCCCTGAGCCGATAAGCAGCCCTGAGCCGATAACAAACAGCCCTGAGCCAATAGCAAACAGCCCTGAGCTGAACAAGAGCCCTGAGCTGAAAAACAGTGCAGACGTTGAACACACACTGGAGCCGGTGATGGCTGCCCTGCTGGTTGAACTGGCAGGCATTGACGACCACCTCTATCTGGTGCTCGATGACTACCATTGTATCGAATCCGACACCATCCATAGCGGGGTTCGATTCCTCCTGCGCCATGCGCCTGCCAACCTGACCTTGGTGGTCAATAGTCGCACGGAGCCACCGTTGGGGATTGCCGCCCTGCGAGTGGCGGGAAAACTGCAAATTATCGATGCTCAGGCGCTGGCATTTGATCGGCAGGAGGTGGAGCAGTTCATTAAAGGGCAAGGCAAACTCCAACTTGATTCGGCCTCCATTGACCAGTTGCTGGAGAGAACGGAAGGCTGGCCATCGGCCTTGCAACTGTTCGCCCTGTCGGCCTTGGATGCAGAGACCTCGGATCAATTGCTGGAAGAAATGGCTCAGGGTCATGGGCATGTTATCGACTATCTGTCTGAAGAAGTTCTGGCGCGGCTGGAGCCCGACTTGAGAGAATTTCTTTTGCACGTCTGCATTCTCGATCACTGCAACCACCGGCTGGTCAACGCACTTACGGGTGGCAGTAACGGCCAGGCCAGGCTGGAGCAATTGGAAAAGATGGGGCTCTTTATTGTGCCTCTGGACAATGGTCGCCGCTGGTACCGTTTTCACGCATTGTTTCGCCAGTTTCTTCGTCACCAACTGCAACTGGATCATCCACAATTGGAGCCGGTGCTTCATGGGCGAGCTTGCGATGCCTGGCGCGTTGAGGGGCAGCCTTCTGAAGCTCTGGCCCATGCACTCGCGGGCGCTGATGCGGTAAGAGTCACCGAAATACTGATTGCGCATGGAGATGATTTTTATGAGCAGGGCCAGTTCCGGCTGCCGAGCCGTTGCCTCGATTGGTTGACCGCGGAACGGGTGAGTCGGGATGCCCGGTTGGCACTGCTGTACACGCATCTGCAGCTGGCGCAGTGTGAATACCAGCGGGCTGAAAAGATGCTGCGTCAGGCGCAGCAATATATGCAGCAGGATAGGGAACAATGGCAACAGGTCCGGGGAGAGTTCGGTGCCCTGCGCGCACAAATGGCCAACGACCTTGGGGACAATGCACTTGCCAAGTCCGTCGCCGAAGAGGCCCTTGTGCATATAGGCACAGAGCGCTACAAACCCCGCATTATGGCGTTAACGGCGGCCGCCGGTGCCAGCTTCGGTCTCGGTGACCTGGAGCTTGCGCAAATTCACATGGCCGAAGCAGAGCAATTGGCTCGCAGCTATAACGCCAACCATGTGGTGATCTACACACTCTGTCTGCAATCGGATATCGCCGCTGCTCAGGGGTATTTGCAGAAGGCGTTTAAAGTACAGGAGCGAGCGCTGCAATTCGCCCGGCAACACCGGCTGCAGTCACTCAGTGAAATGGAATTTGTGTACCGTATCCGCGGGCAAATATTATGGGAGTGGCACCGAATCGACGAATCCGAGCAGGCCGTACAGGAGGCCGAAGCCATTGCCCGACCCTTGGGAAAACACTGGCTGCTTCAGGTCTACAGTCTGCGCTTGAAGTTACAGCAGGCCCGCGGCCAGGTTGAACAGTGCGCGCGCACAGCAACGCAGATTCAGAGCCTTCTATCCGAAGAGGGTTACCATCGCGACTGGCGTGCCAATGCCGAGGCAGCACTTGTAAACTATTGGCTGGCAGTGGATGCGCGGGCTTCACTGGAAGAATGGTTACAGGTGGTCACCCCACCCGGAGAATCGGCAGCCAATCACTATGATCAGTGTCACGCCCGCAACCAGGTCAGGGCATTGATGGGAGTGGGCAGCCTGGAGCGCGCGCAGGATATTCTCAAGGGCCTTCAAAGCCAGGCAGAGCTGCACGGATTGGTCCTGGACCAGAATCGCAATCAGATTCTGTTGGCCGAGTGGCACTGGCGACAACAGCAGCGCCAAACGGCGCTTGAGCACCTGCACCGCGCCCTGGAACTGGCGAATACCACGGGCTGCATCAGCAGTTTTCTACGGCTCGGAAAACCACTGCTGGTTATGCTGAAAGCACTCAGCGCTGAGCGTCCGCTGGGCGAATTTGAAAACCAGCGTCTGGAACGTTTAAGCGCCCTGTGCCGCGAATTACCGGAACTCACCGGGCGGGCTAAGATCCAGGTGGATGAAGCCATTATTGAAGACATTCTCGATAGTGAGGAGGTGCCAGAGTTATTGCAATACACACCGCTGAGCAAGCGGGAGTGGCAGGTGTTGAAACTGATCCATCAAGGGCTCAGCAATGAACGTATTGCCCAGGCCCTGAAGGTGGCGCCGAGTACGATCAAGACCCATATCCGTAACCTCTATCGCAAACTGAACGTTGCCGATCGCAAGGAAGCCATCGCCCTGACCGAAAAAATCCTGCTGTCCGTGCAGGGGGAGTAGTCCACACCCCAAAACTACGCCCCCATTATCTCCCCCAAGGAGGATGTTGGCCACGCCTGTTTTCAAGAGAATTTCACTCATCAAAACAATGTTGATACCAGCAACGGTGAGATTCTCCTATGACAGATACACACCCTCACAATTCTTCAGCCAGAGTCACGCTGCTAACCATGGTGCTTGCTTTGGGAGGGTTGCTCTTTGGTTACGATACTGCGGTTATTTCCGGAGCCGTGGCCTCGCTGGACGCCTTTTTTATCCAACCGCGTCAGCTCCAACCTTTTGAGGCCAATTCCCTGTTGGGTATAACCGTATCCTGTGCATTGCTGGGCTGTGTGATTGGCAGCGGTCTTGCGGGCTGGCTCAGTCACCGTCTCGGGCGCAAGCCGGTGTTGATTATCAGTGCAGCGCTGTTCTTTGTGTCGGCCCTGGGTTCCGCCGTACCGGAAATGGGTTTTCTACCCATCGGCGGCGATGAGGCGCATCTATCGCTGACACAGTTCTTTGTCTATCGCATTCTGGGGGGCGCAGCCGTCGGTCTGGCATCCATGGTGGTGCCCATGTATATCGCTGAAATAGCTCCACCGGCCATACGTGGCCGTCTGGTAGCCTTTAACCAGATGGGTGTCGTCACCGGCATCATCGTTGTGTATTTCGTCAATTACGTGATCGCTTTGCAAGGCGGTCAGGACTGGAACCAGAGCATGGGGTGGCGTTACATGTTTGCGTCGGAAACTCTGCCGGCTCTGTTGTTCTTTGGTTTGTTATTCCTGGTGCCGGAGAGTCCACGTTGGCTGGCACTTCGGGAGCGACCCGCCGAAGCGAAATCCGTACTGGCACAACTGCACGGAAAAAAGATGGCTGCACGGGAGTTCGAGGCCATCGACAACTCCATTCACAACCACTCTCATAAGCTGATGTCCTACGGTCTGCCGGTTCTGGTCGTCGGTATCTGCCTGTCGGTGTTGCAGCAGTTTGTGGGGATTAACGTAGTTATGTATTACGCCCCGGAAATCTTCAAGACCATGGGCTCGGGTAATGATTCAGCCATGCTGCAGACCATCATCGTTGGTGCTGTCAATGTTGTCTGCACCCTGGTGGCAATCGCCACAGTGGATCGTTTCGGACGTAAACCGTTGATGATTTTTGGCGCACTGGGGATGGGAGTGGCGATGACCAGTCTGGGACTGTGTTTCTACTTCGACTCCCTGGGCTTGAACGCTCTGATGATGATGTTGCTGTATGTGTGCTGTTTTTCCCTGTCCTGGGGGCCAGTCTGCTGGGTACTCCTGTCGGAGATCTTTCCCAACGCCATCAGAGCCAAAGCGCTGGCGATTGCCGTGGCCGCGCAGTGGATTTCCAATTATCTGGTGTCCTGGAGTTTCCCGATTATTGATCGCCACGAGTCATTGGTTGCGCTTTTCAACCATGGCTTCGCCTACTGGATCTATGGCGGGGTGGCGTTTGCTGCGGCCCTGTTTGTATGGAAGTTGGTTCCCGAAACCAAAAACCGGTCTTTGGAGGAGATTGAGTCCCTCTGGGCTCCTCACGCCAGAGGCAACCGGGGAGCGGCGCCGACGCCGGAGCGCGTTGCCCAGCCCGGAAGTTTCTAAATTCTACTGCGACACATCAATGGAGCTTAAACAATGAGCATTGATAAAACAGATCCTTTTCGAGAAGCCCGAGAGAGCGATAGAACGGTAGTGGCAAACTACTCCGACGAACGCATTCCCATGATTTTGCGCCATCGGGAGGTTCGTCTGGCTGCCAGAGACTGGCAAACCTACTCCTCCGATGCGCCTTGCCGTGTGCCCATACCCGAGGAGTCCGATGTCAGACAGGTGCGTCAGTTGCCAATTGAAGTGGACCCGCCGGAGCACACCGATTACCGCAAGTTGGTGCTGCCTTTTTTTCAGCGCCCGCTCGACCCGACCATGGCCCCCAAAATTGAAGCCCTGGTAGACACTCTATTGAGCGAGGCAATGACCAAAACTTCCGTGGACGTTGTCGCGGAGTTTGCCTTACCCCTGCAATCCAGGGCTTTGACCCATCTGCTGAACATGCCGATGGAGGAATCGGAGCTCTGGATCAGCTGGGGCACCCACGTGTTTCGCACCGGTGGCGACAGTCTGGATACCGAGCAGGCCGGAGCACTGGATCGTTATATTGAGCAACAGCTGGATCGCGCTGAAGACAATCCGGGCGCGGACTTTTTCAGTGAACTGCATCGAGCGCAATTCAAGGGACGGGGGTTAACCCGTGAGGAGATGACCGGCATTGCCAACCTGACCTTCGCCGGGGGCCGGGATACCATCATCAATCTGGTTTCCAGTGGCTTGGGCTATCTGGCGCAAAATCCCAAAGCACTGCAGCAACTGCGGGAAAATCCCTCCCTCATCAATACCGCCACCGAAGAATTCGTACGCTACTTTTCGCCAAAGACCCACATAGGTCGGGTGGCCACAAAAACGTTAGACATAAAGGGCGAGGCGGTGGAGGTCGATCAGCGTGTGTCTTTGTGTTGGGCGTCTGCCAATCGCGATGCCTCTGTGTTTGAAGCGCCCGCAGAGGTGCGTCTGGACCGAAAACCCAACCCTCACTTGGGATTTGGACATGGGCCGCACAGCTGCCTGGGGGCGCCACAGGCACGCCTGGTGATGCGCTCGGTGCTCAAGCGTTTGGTCGAACGCGTTTCCACCTTGGAGTTGATCACCGCTGAACAGGCGATCGAGCAGATCGGTGGTATCGAACGCAACGTGGGTTTTGAACAGCTGCACATCCGATTTTCAGAATAAGGAGGCTATAAGTCATGCCATTAGTGAAGTATATCCAGCACGACGGCTCGGAACGTCAAATTGAGGTTGAAGTGGGTCAAACGGTGATGCAGGGCGCCGTGGATAACATGATTGATGCCATCGCCGCGGAGTGTGGCGGCGCCTGCAGTTGCGCAACTTGCCACTGTTATGTGGACGAATCATGGCGATCCAAAGTGCCCCCGGCCAATGATATTGAGACCGAAATGCTGGAGTGTGCGGTTGAACCCGCAGCGGGCAGCCGCCTCAGTTGCCAGATTACCGTAACCGATGAACTGGACGGCCTGGTGGTACACCTGCCGGAGTCACAGTACTAGTACCCTAGAAGCGGCTGCTTTAATCGCCGGGAGGCGCCATAACCCTTGGGAGAATTCCAATGAATACGTATGTAGCGCGTGGCAATGCTTCGGCAAGAGGGCGTATATTGAGCCTGAGGAAGCCGGACAGCCTATTGCGGCACGGTGTGGATTATGGCGCCACTATGACTACCATAAAATCACTCGATAAAACCAAAGAAACATCCGGCAAGGGGAACACATCCCAATCGACGGCGTTGTCTGAGTCATTTCTCAACAATACCGGTATGCTCAAGCAGTTTCTGACCCGGTTTCTGAAGCGTCATCAGGATATCGAGGATGTGGTTCAGGAGACCTACCTAAGGGCCCATCTGGCGGAACAGAAATCAGAAATCCAGCAGCCCAAGGCGTTTCTATTCCGAGTGGCCAAAAACATCGCTCTGAACGAACTCAAAAAAAAATCCCGTCAGATCACGGATTTTATTGAGGATTGTGACCCCCAAGTTGTCATAGAGAATACCGACACGCTGGAAAGCGAGCTGGAGGCACAGCAACATCTGGGGCTTTATTGCGAAGCCATAGCCCAGCTGCCGGAAAAATGCCGCCAGGCCTGCCTCTTGCGCAAGGTTCATGGTATGAGTCACAAAGAAATCGCCGAGCGTATGGACCTCACCGTCAGCTCGGTAGAGAAGTACCTGGCAAAAGGGGTGTTGGCCTGCCAAGCTTATATCCAGAAGCGGGAGACGGGGCAGGCGGGCAATGGCGCCAAGTACGGAAAAGTTAATGACAAAGCCCAAGTATCACGTCATCGCCGCTAATATGGCGTAATGGCAGAGACCACAGTTGATGGACAATATTCACCAATTTACGGCCAAAGATACCATTAATGAGGAGGCCGCCGCCTGGCTGATTCGGCTCGATGGGGACGAGCCTCTGAGCGCCGGTGATCGCGAGGAGATGCAAGCCTGGATGGCTCGCAGTACCCAGCATCGCGACAAGCTGGCGGAATTGGCTCGGCTTTGGGGCAAACTGAATGTTCTGACTGAGTTGTCTGTACCCATGGCAACGCCTGCATCGAAACGTCAGTCGAGAATTCGCTCAGTCTTGCCTGTGGCCGCATCAGTCCTGCTGGTCGGTTTCATGGCACTGTTGGTCAATCAGCTGTTCTCTGAGCGTTGGCTGCAAACCAACGGAGACTACCTGACCGAAGTCGGTGAACAGCGGCGCATCGAATTAGCCGATGGTTCTATGGTCACTCTAAATACTGACAGCCGCATTCGTGTCGCATTTAGCGATCATTACCGAGATATCCATCTCTTAAGCGGAGAAGCTTACTTTGAGGTGGCGAAGAATCGCTCCAAGCCGTTTAAGGTCTACGCAGGTCAACGCAGCGTTGAAGCAGTGGGCACTGCATTTTCTGTCAGTCTCAAGCGACGTGATGTTGATGTGATGGTGACAGAGGGGCGGGTGGCCCTCGCGGCGCTGTTGGAAGAGGTGTCGACGGCTCCTGACGCGGAGCAGGGTGAAACGCTGCAAACCGCTCGTGAACCCGCAAAGGAGATTGGCCGGCTTCAGGCCGGTCAGCGTGCAGTGATGCATACCGCTGAGAGTTCTGACTCCGGCGAGAGCAGGGTACAGACCGATATTCGCGAATATAAACCGCAAGAGATGGAGCGCCTGCTGTCCTGGCGCCAGGGGCTGCTGACGTTTGCGGGAGAGCCATTGGACCAGGTGGTTGAGGAGATCAGCCGCTACACTTCCACGGTAATTCTGATTCCGGATCCAGCCGTGAGGGCGCTGAGGATCGGTGGACAGTTTGAAGTGGGTGACACGGAAGCCATGCTCGAAGCACTTGAGGCCAGCTTCGGCCTGCGTATTGTCCATTCCAACCAAGACGAAATCACTATTCTGGCGGCCGGCGAATAAACGTTGATCGACGATCGTACGGTCGCCTCCTATACTTATCGATAATCCCAGACTACTGTTGCAGTGGTTTGTGACCTCCTTCTTGTTCTACTGACATCGGGTTGTTCAGCAATGATCGCCAGGACTTTGGCCCCCGTGGGAAAAAAATTCAAAAAAAATTACGATTTTTTTGCGGGTTTGCATTTTCGGGTTGTCATCCTTACTGAAAGGTCGTTGATAACAATCCGGAAAATGCGGCTGAATCTAATAGGAAACACATTATTGTGGTTGGTCGTCGGGTACAGCAGTTACCTGGACGCCTCCAAACTCGATAGTGGCCATTGCCACCAGATCGATATACCTCAGCTCAACGCGGCTGAGGCTATTGGTCAATTGGCAAAGAAGACAGGCGCCAAGTTGCTGTTCCCTTTTGATCCGGCTAAGGCCAGGCAAGCAAATGCTGTCAAGGGTTGCTACACCACTGAGAAGGCGTTGCAACTCTTGCTCGAAGGTTCTGGTCTTACCAGCGGTCTTTCCAAAAAAGGAGTCCTGACAGTTTTTCTGTCAACAAAGGGCTCGTCCACAATAAGAGAGGAAAGCACTGAAATGCAGCAGTCCAAAAAGAATATTCTGGCAGCCCTGATCGGATTTTTTGCCGCATCGGGTGGTAATCAGGCAGCGTTGGCACAGGCCCAGGCGAACGCCGAAAACAGTCAAAACGAAGTCACTCTGGAAGAAATTGTCGTGGTTGCCACCTATCGCCAGAGTCTGATGAATGCCATCGAGCAAAAGCGCAATGCCGATACCGTGATCGAGGCCATTTCCATGGAAGACATCGGAGTGCTGCCCGGAAAATCCATTGCTGAAAGTCTGGCCAGTATTCCGGGCATCGCCGGTGCCCGTACCGACGATGGCAATATCGGTCAGTTGTCCATTCGCGGTGCCCAGGATCTGGCGTTGGCGACACTGAATGGTAGAGAACAGGTGACCGTCGGCAATGCCCGTACCGTTGACTACGCGCTATATCCTTCTACCGTGGTATCGCAAGTGCAGGTGCACAAAACAGCCAAGGCCTCTCTGGCGGAAGGTGGGCTGACCGGGGTGGTGAATATGGATACTCTCAAGCCCCTGGATTTTGACGAGCAACGCATCGTGTTTGCCGCCGAAGGAACCATTACCGAAGTGGCCGACGACATCGAGTTCGGCGATCCGGAAGGCGGTCGTACCAGCCTTACCTACATCGACCAGCTTTCGGATAATTTTGGTGTGGTGATTGCGGCGGCCCACGCCAATGAAACCATCGCCCGCGACGGTAGCCTCTCGCCATTCGATTGGGGACTCTATCGCAGCGGCACCGGAGATGCCGGTTTCGATCTCGATGGCGATGGACAGGGAGGAGACGAACATATTCCCTTTGGTTTTGAAACCAGGCAGCTCGGCGGCGAGGAGAAACGCTCCAGCATCTTCCTGGCGCTGCAGTGGAATCCCAGCGATCAACTGGAAGCTAACATCGACTTGCTGTTCTCATCCAAGGATATCGATTCCGAAGCCCAGAACACCATGTACGCCGGTACCACCTGGCTGGCACCCGGCGCCTACACCAACACCGATTTTGTCGGTGATGACCTGGCTGCCGCGACGCTGAATATTGGCGCTAACGGCAACGCGGTACAGGCGACGGGGCAGCGCATCGCCATTGAAGATGAAGTCATCAGCACCGGCGCGAACATTCAATGGAACGGTGACCTGTGGACGCTAAGCGGGGATATCGCCTATTCAAAAGCTGAATCCACCCGTCAGTTTGATAATTTTACCCTGCGCATGACCGAACCCGATTCCCGCATCTTTAACTATCGCGCCTATGGCGATAACCCCTCACTGTCCGTGAGTGGCTTTGATGTTACCGACCCGGCCAACTGGACACCCACGGGATGGCCGTCGCTGGCCCGTATTGGCGAATTTGTGGAAGACGAGCTGACCGCCGTTCGTTTTGACGTGGTCAGGGATCTGGACCTCGGCACCGAGGCATTGAAGTTTCACACTTTCAAGGCCGGCCTGCGTTATTCCGAACGGGAAAAAGTGTTCGACAAGCTGTCCACGGCCAACTCCTTCGTGGTTAGCGGTTTCCAATGGCATCCAAACTTTGATCCCACCCTGGACATCAGTCCGTTGGACAGCTCCTTTGTAGATTCAATCGCCAGTCCCAGTAATGGTCCCGACTTTATTGTCTGGGACTTCGACCAAATCGCCGAGCGCCTGGGTGGTTTTGTGAAAACGCCGTCCGTTTCCGGTCGCAATGACGAACTGGTGGCCTCTTGGGCCGTGGAGGAGGATACCGAGTCTTTCTACCTGCAAGCGGACTTTGCAGGTGAGGGCCTGCTGCCTTACCGCGGCAATATCGGCCTGCGCTACGTCAGTACAGACAGCCGATCGCCCGGCTGGGTAGATCTGGGCGATGGCAATCCGGCCGTGCCGACGACTGCAGACCACAGCTACTCAGAAGTGCTGCCCAGTATTAACCTGAGCCTGGAACTGTCCGATACGCAGGTATTGCGACTGGGATGGGCAACCGTGCTGAGCCGCCCCAATATTGACGATATGCGTTCGTCGGCGCGGGTTTCTCTCAATACCTTAGCCAATCGTCTGGAGGGTTCGGGGGGTACCCCGGAGCTGGACCCTACCATTGCGGACCAGAGCACCATCTCCTATGAATGGTATCCGGAAGACGGCACTTCGCTGGTACTGGCGGCTCACTATTCTGACTTGGAATCATTTGTGGCTGAGTTTACCAATCAGACCACCATCAACGGACAGACTGCTCAGGTTTCCGGTGTCGGTAATGGAGAGGGTGGCTATATTCGCGGTCTGGAAGTGGCGCTGTTAATGAATTTTGACGATTTGCCCGCGCCTTTTAATGGCCTGGGCTTAAGTGCCAACTATGCCTACACAGAAACCAATGTGGACCCTTCCGGCGATAACACCTTTGGCCTGACCGGCCTCTCCAAAGATGTGGGTAACGCGGCGCTTTGGTGGGCTGGCGAAAAGATCGAAGCGCGAGTCGGTGTCGACTATCGCAGCGAATACACCGATATTGACGACTTTGGAAACTTCCTGACCATTAAGGACGTTACCACTGTGAGTACCAATTTCGCCTACAACTTCAACAAGGATCTGCGAGTCAATTTCTTTGTCTCCAACCTGACGGATGAAGAGCGTAGCAAGTATACCGGCGGTGTACCGCAGAGAACCTCGTTTACCTCCAGCTATGGGCGTATTTTGGGGCTGGGCGTTCATTACACTATGTAAGTCACAAGTTGACATCCTCGCAGTGAATGGTCTTGTTCGCCAAGATCGTGTTCCACTGCACTTGGGCCCCATTTGCGTGGGGCTTTTTTTCTCCAGATTTATTTGGAATGAAGAATGATCACTCGTAACACTCACACCAACCCGCGGCGGTTACTATGTTCAGCATCTGTTTTTGCGGTACTAACGCTGGCGGGATGTAAAGACGAAGTCGAACAACCGCTTTTGCATGTACCTTCGCCCGACTGGCGCGACCAGGTGATTTACTTTTTGATGATCGACCGCTTTAACGACGGCGATCCCAGCAACAACGATCAGGGTTACGGTGAATACAATCCGGCTCTGGAAAGCCACTACAGTGGTGGCGATTTAAAAGGCATCGTGGACCAACTCGATTATGTACAGGAGCTGGGAGCCACCGCCATCTGGCTGACTCCCCCGGTGGCAAACCAATGGTGGAGTAAGGATTCCAGCTATTCGGGCTATCATGGCTATTGGGCACGGGACTTTAAAGAAGTGGATGAACACTACGGCACGCTGGACGATTATCGTGCTTTGTCGGATGCGTTGCATCGCCGGGACATGTACCTGATCCAGGATATTGTGGTTAACCATACCGGCATCTACTTTGGCTACCCGCAAGGGTTCGACCCCGAGGATACGGCCCGGAATTTTCAGTTGTTTGAAACCGACAGCCCCATACAACAGGCACCGGATATGGCGCCGTTTGATCAGGTCGACCGCACCAATCCGCAACACGCCGAGGCGGCAATTTATAACTGGACGCCACCGATCAACGATTATCACGATATCGACCAACAATACACCTACCAGTTGGGTAACCTCTCGGATCTTAATACTCGCAATCCACTGGTGGTGGATGCTTTTAAGGAAAGCTATCGCTACTGGATGGAAGAGGTGGGAGTAGATGCCTTCCGTATCGATACGGTCAAGTATGTGGAGCATGAGTTCTGGCAGCAGTTTCTTCACGACGACGACGGTATCTACCCGGCGGCGAAACAGCTGGGCAAGGATCACTTTCTTACCTTTGGAGAAGTCTTTGAGTCTTCACCTCCCTATCAGGACAGTGGCGAGCGCACGGTCGCCAGCTATTTAGGAAGCGAGGAAGAACCGCAGCTGAACTCCGTCATTGGTTTCCCGTTGTATTTCGAGATCAATCAGGTTTTGGGCGAAGGCAAGCCCACGAGTCAGTTGGCCTATCGACTGAAAAAACACATGGCGGTTTATCCGGATCCCTATGTAATCCCTAATTTTATTGACAACCACGATACCAAACGATTTCTGGCCGGTGGCAGTCTCGCTGCGTTTAAGCAGGCTCTGGCCGTGATGTTTACCATTCCCGGTGTGCCGATTATTTACCAGGGCACCGAACAGGGGCACAGGGGCAGTCGCCAGGCCATGTTCGCCGGCGGATTCCAGGCAGAGGAGGACCAGTTTGATCAGCAGTCCGACCTCTATCGCTATATCCAGACACTGAGCGAACTGCGTACGGGGCATCGGATACTGACCCGGGGCGACCTGCGGCCATTAGCCTCGGAAAAGAGCGGGCCGGGTGTGTTGGCCTATGAGCGTCGCTATCAAGGTGAGAAGGCACTGGTGCTGATGAACACGGCGAATCATCGCATTCTGGTTAACCAGCTGGATGTGGAGGTGGAACCGGGCCAGACCTTTGATCCATTGTTTGCCTTGAACAGCAGCGGCCATGTGGTTGCTGATGCCCAGGGACGATTGAATATGGAGCTGGAGGCCAACGCGGTGCTGGTGCTGAAGACTGCGGGCACGATTGCTGACCATTCCCCGGCTACCCAAAAAAGCGACGAGCTGAGATTTTCTTTCGAGCAAAACATCAATGCAAAAAACCTGACCCGTGACACGCGACTGAGCGGCACCGTCAGTCGTGGCAACACACATCTTTTGGCGGTTATCGATGGCAATCTCGATAACGCTCAGGCCATTGAAGCCGACGCCGAAGGTCGCTGGCAGTTTGAGTTACCCATCCGGGACCTGGGCCTGGCAAAACGCAAACTTCAGCTTTACGCGCCTGAGCATAACGCCGTCAGTGCCGCCATGGTGTTCCACTCGCAAGTAACTGACGCCGACATAGTACGACGGGTAGACGATGGCACCGGTGATGCCAGCGGCCCTGAGGGTCGCTATATTCGCCCTCAGCATGAGGCCAGCGGTGCCCAAGGGGATATCGAGTCCGTCTCGGTTCGCAGCTCCGGCCGCAATCTGGAATTGGTGCTGACTATGAAAGAAGTGAGTGATGTCTGGGTACCGGCCAATGGCTTCGACAATGTCAGTTTTTCCACCTTTATCGATATTCCCGGCACAAGCGGCATCGATGTTTTGCCGATGTTGGACGCCCGTTTGGAACCGTCCCAGGAGTGGGATCTGGCTCACGTGGCCTACGGCTGGGGCAATTATATGTACAAGAGCCTGGGGGCGGAGGCGACCAAAACCGGTGAAATGCTGGGCGTTGCGCCCAAGATTACCGTGGACAAGGATGCTCGCACCATTCGCTTTTTTTACGAAGGCAGCAAGATCGGCATTGATGACTGGAACGATGCGCAGATTTACATCACCACCTGGGATATGACCGGGGAGGGTAACTATCGGGAGTTGGGTGAGACCCCACAGGCCTGGAGCTTTGGCGGCGGCCACCACGGCGAACCGAGAATTCTGGACGATGTTCGAGTCCGTGTGGCCAAGCCCGACAATCTGGCTGTGCACTAAAACGATTTACAAAAGACAAACGCAGGAGTTATTTATGGGAAAACTATTGGCTGGAATCTGGTTATTGTCACTGGGCCTGGTTGCCCAGACAGCGCTGGCGGAGCGCGCGCCTAATGTGGTGCTGTTGATTGGTGACGATCACGGCTACCCGTACTTTGGCTTTATGGGGGACCAACAGGTAGTGACGCCCACCATGGATATGATCGCCGAGGGTGGGGTGGCTTTTACCCAGGCCCATTCAACCGCCAGCATTTGCCGGCCGTCATTGCGAACCCTGATGACCGGCCTGCACCCGGTGCAATACAAACTGCAGGAAAACCGCATTCTGGAAAAACGCCGCAAGGCCGACAAAAACTACGCCTCGCTGAGCCAGAAAGAGAAAGGCATGTGGCACGAGGTTGAAAAGGCGGCGGCCATGCGCGAGTTTGATACCCTTCCAAAATTGTTGGCCAAGAAAGGATACGTGAGCTGGCAGGGGGGTAAATGGTGGGAAAACTCCTATAAGAACGGTCACTTTACCGAGGGTATGACCAAAGGCTGGGATATGTCTTTGTTTGGCAAGGATGACTTTTTTCATGAAATGATGGGCGCCGATGGCACGGAACTGGGGCGAACCACCATGAAGCCGCTGTTTGACTTTATCGACAACAACCAGGACAAGCCGTTCTTTGTCTGGTACGGCCCCATGCTGCCTCATACTCCCTTTGATGCGCCTTACGAGCACAGCAAGTACTACCAACACAAAAACCTGTCGGAATCCGCCCGGCTCTATTACAGCAATATCACCTGGTGGGATCACGGTGTCGGGCGTTTGATGGATCATATCGAATCACGGGGCCTGATGGACAACACCCTGTTTATCTACGTCAGTGACAATGGTTGGGAGCAAGACGCCAGGGTGGAATACGCGGGGGAGGGAATCACCTACGAGAACGACGCTGATTTCGCCAACGGTGGCCACAAGGGCAAGATCGGTATGTACGACATGTCGTTCAGAACGCCGATTATTTTTTACTGGCCCAATCGAATTCAAGGCACTATGAACGAGACCAGCCTGGTGACCAGCGAAGATATTGTGCCGACGATTCTGAATCTGGCCGGTGTTAAAAGCCCGAAAGGTCTGCCGGGCTATTCGCTTACGCCTTTGTTGCAGGGGCAACCCATGGCACAACGGCAATCGATCGTGGGCTATGTGAATCAGCGCCGCTCAGCCACCGATATGATGGGGGAGCGAACGGAGGGCTACTATGTGAGAACCCTGCGCTGGCACTTTATGTGGTTTAAAGACACCGGTGTGATGGAACTCTATGATATTCAGGTGGACCCACGATCAGAGCGTAACTTGATTGATGACTATCCGCATCTGGTGGAGGGATTCAAGCAGGACATCAAGCGCTGGAAGAAAAAAATGAAAATGAAAAAGCCGATTAACGTCAGTTGATCGTCGTTTTAAATGGATGTATTTGAGAGACTGATGGTGCCGCGTTCTGATTTTAGTGGTTGGCGTTCCGGGTTTGCCGCAGCCGTTATGCTGTTGGTAGGTTGTTTAGCGGCCAGTGCCCTTGCCAAGGGACCGCAGGTAAGCTCAGGCAAGCTGGTTGTGCATCGCGATTTTCCATCCAACTATGTGGCCAGTCGGGACATTATGGTTTGGCTCCCGGATGGGTATTCGGCATCGAATAAGTACGACGTGGTCTATATGCACGACGGCGACGCGCTCTTCGATGCCTCGACCCACTGGAATGGCCAGGAGTGGGGGGTGGATGAGACCTCCGCAGACTTGATATCCCGAGGCAAGGTGCGCCCCTTTATTGTTGTCGGCGTGCCCAATGGAGGGGCGCTTCGCCACAGTGAGTATTTTCCGCAAAAGCCCTGGGAGAGTTTCAGCCCGCAACAACGGCGCGAATTGCGGCAAAGCAAACGCCAGTCCGGCGCGGCGGTGTTTCATGCCGAGGTACAGTCGGACAATTACCTGAAGTTTCTGGTGCAGGAAATCAAGCCCTTTATCGATAAACACTATTCCGTTAACACGGGGCCTGCCCATACCAGGGTGATGGGGTCCAGCATGGGAGGGCTGATTTCCATTTATGCGTTGAGCGAGTACCCGCATATCTTTGGCGCCGCCGCCTGCTTGTCCAGCCATTGGCCGGGAGTTTTTCATGTGCAGGGTAATCCGATTCCGGAAGCGTTCTATGCTTATTTGGAAAGACATCTTCCCGCACCTGGTCAGCATCGGATTTACTTTGATTTTGGTACCGCCACGCTCGATGCCCTCTATCCGCCGCTGCAGGCACGGGTCGACGGTATTATGGCCGCCCGGGGGTATTCGGATGCCGAATGGATTACCCGTCGCTTCCAGGGAGCGGAACATACGGAAAATGCCTGGCGCCAGCGTTTGGATATTCCGCTGCGGTTTTTGCTTGGGAAGGATGAATCCTTGTGATTTAGCCGGGCCGCCCGGAAAACACACTGCTCTACCGGTTGATTATTGATCATCAATGTTCGGCGAAGACTTGTCTGCATGGCACACAAATGACAATAAATTTATATAAATCAGTGGGATAGAGTTGTTATACTCCCAATTTTCGAAAGTGGTAGTATAATGGTTATACTACTACTATGTGTTTCTGGGAGTATAACCATGCAACAGTATTTGGATCAGGCAACTATGAACGCCTACAGCGACTTGCTGGCCGCCTGTCGTCAACCCGCTTTTGATGGTACGGGCCTCTCATTCAGCACCAAAAGCGTGCGCGGAAAATCCTATGTCTATACCAATACCAAAGTTGGTCGGGTGCCCGTCCAGCGTTACCTGGGACCTGACAACGCCGAAACACATCAACTGATCGAAAAAGAAAAGTCTCTCTGGGCCCAAAACGAAAAGGACCAGAAGGTTCGGGCACGCCTGGTTGACATGGTGCTGGCCGGGGGAATGCGAGGGATGCCGCCGCAGGAGGGTAAAATTCTTAGAATGCTGGAGCGTGCCGGGGTATTTCTGGCGGGTGGGATACTGGTAGGCACACCGGCTTTTAATGCCATTGGAGCGGCAATGGGAGTGAATTGGAGCGCGCAGTTTGAAACCCGGGACATGGACATCGCCGTCGATAACCCCCTGCCCGTCGCGATCGGAAACGATCCGATAGACCTAAAAAGGATTTTGGAGGATTCTGGCATGGGCTTTATCGAGATTCCCATGCTCAACCGCAAGAGTCCGGCCACCAGTTTTAAGATTACGGGCGGGGAGTACATTGTCGAATTGCTCACCCCCGAGCGTGGCAAACCCGCTAAAGGCCCCATTCATATACACGCTTTTAATGCTGCGGCGGAACCGTTGAGGTACCTGGACTATTTGTTGGAAGAGGTGCAATCCGTTGCATTGCCATATGGTATTGGTATTCTTGTGAATGTGCCTGACCCAGCCCGCTTTGCCTTGCACAAACTGGTGGTCAGCCAACGCCGGTCTTCCATTGAGATTGCAAAGTCCGCCAAGGATGTGGATCAAGCACAACAATTGTTGGAGATACTGATGGATACACGCCCCGGTGCGGTTTATTCGGCGCTGGAAGCTGCCGAGTCGATAGCGGGCAAGTTTATTAAACAGATGCGTGTTGCTGCGAAGAGGCTTCCTCCGCAAATTGCGACGGAATTGCTTCACTGACGGGAGAGAAAAGACACCGATATTGCGGAACCTGAATCTGCGTCGGAGTTTCATCGAAAGATTACCGTTGTGGTATCCAACTCTGGCAGGTCGGTGTTGACCTCACGAGAGGGGAAATTTCGCAACTGATTTTGCGTGGCCATTCGTCGATGTTCTCTATTTTCATTGATTCGCTGAGTTGCAGTGCCAGTACCAACCTTGATGCCGACCCGCTGGAGGCGTATCACAGTCGTAACAACGGTTAGCCGACAACCCCCTGTGCGATCATCTATAATTTTCCTAACGTGCGACGGGTTCCTGTGGTCCGTCAGACAATAGGGTCCGCCAATGAGCGATATCAACAACTTACGAATCCATTTTTATGGTGTACAGGGCAGTGGCTCCATTTTCCCTTCGCTGAGTGAACGCAAAGCCACGCAAGACCATATGGATCGGGAGCTGCTGGCCTGTATCTTCGCCGATCTGGAGCAATACGTCGGCAAAGACGGTCGAATATCCGCCCGTGTCGAAGAAATCATCGGTGGGCCACCTACGCCTAATAATCTGTTGAACTATAGAGACAGGTTTAATATTCCAAGTCCACGGGTTTACGGTGGCTGGACCACCTGCGTACATGTTGAGACGGCTGATGGGGCCGATATCGTCTTTGACTGTGGCAGCGGCTTTCGTGTGTGTGCCGACAATCTGGTGCGTAAATGGGGAGACCGGGAAAAGCGGGAACTGTATATTTTTGGCAGTCATTCTCATTACGATCATACTGAGGGATTTGATCAGGCGGCGGTGTGCTTTGACCCGCGCAATCACATTCATATTTCCGCCAACCGCACATATCTGCGAGCCCTGGATCAGAATCTGGGTATCTTTACCCATCACGTGGATTCCAGCCACAAAGGCGTGGTAACCCCACTTTACTATGAGCTGATGCCGGCCAAATTCTATTCCTGTGAGATACGGGATCTGGCTCAGGAACCTCCATCGGCGGATGGTGATGCGCTGGCCAACCGCTACCACGATTTAAACAGCAGTTTTCAGATAGGAGAGACCTGTATACAACCCTTTGAGGTGTTTCACCCCAGCCCTTGCCTGGCTTATCGGGTTGAACGCAGGGGAAAGGTGTTTGTGTTCTGCACCGATCACGAACTTCGGCGTGGAGACGACCCGACTGATCCCAGGCAACGTGACAGTCTCGAAGCGGAAGCCCGCCTGCGTGAGCACAGTCGCGATGCTGACGTGCTCTATCGCGACGGTCAGTTTCTGCAGGCTGAATACGATGGATTTCAGGGGATTGGCAGCCCGGTCGGCGTGTCGCGTCTCGATTGGGGCCACAGTTGCATTGAGGATGTGATTGACATGGCGGTTGAGTGCCGGGTAAAGAGCACCTATATTGGCCATCATGATCCCAATCGCGACTGGTCGGAGCGCAACTGGTTTGATGAAACCCTGAGGCGCAAAAGCGAGCAATCGGGATATCATCTGCAGCTTGCTCAGGCAGAAACGGTTATTGATCTATGAAACTATAATAGTTTTCGCGCGAGGGAAAGGAAGGCGGTATTAACGTTCTCACCCGTCTTGGCGCTGGACCTGATTATATCCGTGTTGAAAGGTTCAAACGCAGTGCTTATCTCTTCATCGGTAATTTCCCACTCCAAATCTGATTTATTGACCACCGGGATAAAGGGAAGCCCGGGAATCTGTTCTTCAATGTCACTGATCAGTTCCATTGCGCATCTCAGGGACTGTGCTCGGGTGCCGTCAATCACTAACAAATATCCCGAGGCGCCGCGAATATAGCTCGCGGGCACTGAAAAGGTTTCTTCAGCGCCAGCGATATCCCATAGCATCAGTTTAATATCCCCACCGTCGATTGTGACGATCTTTTGATCGACTTTAACCCCCAGTGTCGATTGGTATTTTTCGTCATAGATACTGTGTACAAATTGCTGTACCAGGCTGGTCTTGCCAACGCCCCACATACCTAACAAGGCGATTTTTTTTGATTTCATCGTCTCGGCCCAATAGTGTGACGCTTGTAGAGATCAGTTTAGGCCTTAAGCGTAGAGTTTTCCTCTCGATAGGAGCCTATGGCTCTCCTTGCCTGTCAGGGGGACATTCTCAATAGTCCATCGAATCTGCCAGTGCCTCCATCACAGCTACTGCCAGTCGTTCGCCCAGCAGTGTATGTTTACCACAGTATTCGACCACGGGTTGAGCCCTGTGGCCGCTATCATTCACGGCGTTAATAAAGGCGATGGCGTCGGTACCGGTTCCCGTAGCAATGCGCTGTGAAACCGGGCTCAACACGGTGCGCTCTTGCAGTGCGGCTGCCTTGGCCTCGGTCGCGATCATCACCGCTTCAACCATAGCCGCCGGTGTAAACAGCGCGGAGCTGATGATCGCCAGGTTGATGGTGCCGACTTCCGTGACCGGTTCGAAAACAGGGTGGTGATCGGCCTTATCACCGGCACGCCGGGCATTTTCCATTCCACTGGTGAGCAGGACACACAGGCTCACGCCCTGCAGTACCACCTGTTTTACGCGCATAGAACGCATGGAGGCCGCCGTCATCATGCCCACCAGGTTTCCCTGCCAGCCCTGGCGTTGGCAAAAGGATTTCAATGTCTGTGCGGGGGTGGTTTCGTCTGAGTCATCATAGTCGTGCGGATTGACCCGCAAGTTTACAAAGTGGTCGGCCCAGGCGAGGCCCCCGCCGAGGACAGCTGAGCTGAGCACTTGCCTGGGCTGTTCCAGCGCCAGGTGTATGTATTGATCGGTTTGAGTGAGCCAAACACCCTCGATCAGTGGTTTATAGGAAGAAGGGGTGCGCATAAGGTCAAAAGCTCGGATGTCTCGATAGGTGTTCAGCATTTATCATATCAATAAATCTTTCTAAATCAATGGGTTATATCTATCCGAGCTGTTGGATACCAATGGGTGAAAAATAAGAGTGTTGCAAACCGACCAAGCGGTTTGTATACTCCTTCTCACTCTGAAACAGACCCGACCCCGGAAGCCAGGCTATGTCCCCAGTTCGCGATCCCGATGTGACCCGCCAGAAGATCCTGGAGGTGGCCGCCGAAGAGATGCGCGTGCATGGGTATAAGGCTGCCAGCCTGTCGGAGATTCTGTCCAAGGCAGAGGTGTCCAAGGGCGCGCTCTATCACCATTTTGCCAATAAGCAAGAGCTTGGCTACGCGGTGTTTGAGGAGTTGTACGCAGAGGAGTGCCTGTCTCGCTGGCGAGGTGCCCTGGCGCAGGAGGATGTACTCGATGGCATCTGCCATATGTTGTCGGATTTCGAGGACCAATGCAGTGATGAAGACATTGCCTGCGGTTGCCCGGTAAATACCATCTCCCAGGAGATGGCCGCCGTGGATGACGGTTTTCAGAAACAGACGTTCAACATGTACCAGCGTCAGGCCCGGATGATTGAGGAAGCGCTGCTGCGAAGCTCGGAGCAGGGGCTGGTCAAATCCGGTATCGATTGTGAACAGACGGCGCTGTTTATTGTTGCCGGATTTCAAGGCATCGCCAGTATGATGAAGGCGAGCCGCTCCCGCGAGACTTTGCATAAACTGCACGCCGGTCTTGCTGATTACGTACAACATCTTCGGGCCTGAAAGCCTGCCGCCTCTAGTCCTTAGGGGCAAAAAATTTACCCCACAACATACCGCGCAGTCGGTTTGGTGTGGGTTTGTTCAGACCGAGCGGTCGGTTTGAAGAAGGTATCAGAACCATATGACACAAACTGCAAAGCTCTTCAGAAGGAGGTAATGCGATGCAATCCCCCCAAGACTGGGTCAGCCGCTATGCGGACTGGCTGATTCGACGGCGCTGGCTCATTCTTATCGGCGCACTATTGTTGGCACTGATGGCCGCCAGTGGCGCCCGCCTGATCGGATTTAACAACGACTACCGGGTTTTCTTCAGTGAAGACAATCCCCAGCTGCAGGAGTTTGAGCAACTGCAGCGCACCTACACCAAAGTCGACAATATTCTGTTTGCCGTAGAGCCACTGGACGGTGATGTATTTTCCCCCGATGTATTGGAAGCCGTGGAGGCGCTCACCGCTCAGGCTTGGCACTTGCCTTACTCCCTGAGAGTGGATTCGATCACTAACTACCAGCACACCTATGCCGAGGGTGACGATCTGGTGGTGCAGGATCTGGTGGAGAATGCCAGTGGCTACAGTCGTGGAGAGTTGGGTGAGGTAAAAACAGTCGCCCTGAGCGAGCCGCTGCTGGCTCAGCGCCTGATTAATGCTGACGGCTCGGTTACCGGCGTTAATGTCACCTTTCAGATGCCGCAAAAGAGCCTGGACGAGGCGCCCACCGCGGTTGCCGCTGCCCGCCTGTTGGCGGAGGAAATCGAAGATCGCTACAGCGTGCAGGTACATATGACCGGCATGGTGATGTTGTCGAACGCGTTTTTTGAATCGGCCATGTCCGACATGAGCACGCTGGTGCCGATCATGTATGGCGTGATTATTCTGATTACCTTCCTTCTGGTTCGTTCGGTCAGTGCCACTATTGCAGCGTTGACTGTGATTGTTCTGTCGATGATGTCGGGCATGGGGTTGGCGGGGTACCTCGGGATTCAGCTATCGCCGCCGTCGTCTTCTGCGACCACAATCATTATGACCCTGGCAGTGGCGGATTCGATCCACATACTGGTGACTTTATTCGCGGGCATGCGCCAGGGCTTGAGCAAACACGACGCTATTCGCCAGAGTTTGAAGCTCAATATGGGCCCGGTGTTTCTTACCTCGGTGACCACTGCGATTGGCTTTCTTTCAATGAATTTCAGCGATGCACCGCCATTTCATGACCTCGGCAATATCACGGCCATTGGCGTGATGGCGGCGTTTATTTTGTCGGTAACGCTGCTGCCGGCGCTGATGGCGGTACTGCCTGCCAAGGCCGCCAAGGGATCGTCCAGACTCGGTCTCAGCATGGACCGTTTGGCGGATTTTGTGGTGGCTCGCCAGCGTTTTATTTTGTTCGGTAGTCTTGTGTTCTCCCTGGCGTTGCTCAGTATGATTCCGCTCAATCACGTGGAGGATGACTTTCTTAACTACTTCGATGAATCCCAGGAGTTTCGACGCGACTCGGATTTTATCAACGAGCGTCTGACCGGCGTTTACCAGCTGCAGTATTCATTGAAAAGTGGTCAAAATAACGGTGTCAGTGACCCTGAGTTTTTGCAAAAGCTGCAGGCGTTTACCGATTGGCTGCGTACGCAACCGGAGGTGCGTCATGTCAACACCATCAGCGATACCTTTGCGCGCCTGAACAAAAACCTGCACGGGGATGACGAAAGTTACTATCGCTTACCTCAAGACCCGGAGCTGGCGGCGCAGTATTTATTGCTCTATGAATTGTCGCTGCCCTATGGGCTGGACCTTAATAACCAACTGAATGTGAGTAAATCCTCTACCCAGGTGATTGTGACCCTGAACAATGCCGGTTCAACTCAACTGAAAGACATTGCTGAGCGTGGCAGCCAATGGCTTAAGCAGAATGCGGGACTTGAAGCTTATGGGGTCGGGCCCTCTATTATGTTTGCCTATATTGCTGACCGCAATATTCAGGGCATGCTGGTGGGCACCCTGGTGGCCATGGTGTTGATCTCATTGCTGATCGGGTTTGCGCTGCGCAGTGTCAAACTCGGCGTACTCAGTTTGATCCCCAATCTGTTGCCCGCCGGCCTGGCTTTTGGCCTCTGGGGAGGATTGGTCGGTGAAGTCAATGTGGCGGTTTCCATGGTGACCGGCATGGCACTGGGTATTGTTGTGGATGACACTGTGCACTTTCTCAGTAAGTACCTGCGCGCCCGCCGCGAGCAGGGTCTGGATTCGCAAGAGGCGGTGCGCCACACCTTCTCGACGGTAGGCGTGGCCATTGTGGTGACGTCATTGATATTGGTAGCGGGTTTTGCCGTGTTGGCGCAATCTTCGTTCGGTATGAACTCTAATATGGCGATATTAACGGCTATTGCCATCGGTATGGCGCTGGTTGCGGACTTCCTGCTGCTGCCTGTGCTGCTGATGAAGCTCGATCGCAAGCCGCTTTCTCCCACTTCGACTCAAGTTATTTCTCACTCTTCAGATAAGGAGCAAGACTATGATCCGCAATTGGCCTAAGCCCCGTACCCTGATTCGTTTCGCCGCGCTGCTGACATTGGCGGCGATGACACAGGCGGAGCCGACATCTCTGTCAGCGTCGCAGCAATTGGGGCTGGAAATCGCCCGGGAGGCGGACCGCCGCGACCTTGGATTTGGCGACAACGCATCAGAATTGACCATGACTCTGCGCAACCAATACGGTGAAGAAAGCGTGCGACGCATGCGCAACAAAACCCTGGAGCAGAATGACGACGGTGATAAATCGCTGATCGTGTTTGACAACCCCCGTGATGTAAAAGGCACCGCCTTTTTGTCTTTCACGCATAAAGCCGGTGCAGACGACCAGTGGTTGTACCTGCCGGCCTTGAAGCGGGTCAAACGTATTGCTTCCAGTAACAAGTCCGGACCGTTTATGGGTAGTGAGTTCGCCTATGAGGATATTTCCTCACAGGAAGTGGAGAAGTACAGCTACAACTTCCTGCGCAACGAGAGCTTCAATGGTCGCAATCACTTTGTCATTGAGCGTGATCCGGTAGATCCCAAATCCGGCTATTCGCGCCAGGAAGTATGGCTGGACACCGAGGAATATCGCGTCTGGAAAGTGGATTACTACGACCGCAAGGGCGATCTCCTAAAGACCTTGACCCTGAGCGATTACCAGCAGTATCTCAATAAATACTGGCGCGCCGACCACTGGCTGATGCAAAACCATCAGACCGGTAAGAGCACCGAGCTGAGCTACAAGGGCTGGCGTTTCGCTAACGGCTATCGCGACCGTGACTTTACCAAAAACAGTCTGGCGCGAGCCAAATAATCGGACAGCACAATGGTTAACGTCTTTTCCTTATCAAAAAAAAGGGTCAGCAGCCTCCTTGGGGGGCTGCTGTTGGCGCTGGCAGGGCAGAGTTATGGGAATGAACTCACCGGCTATCTGGCAGTGGAGTCTCGCTCCTTTTTTTCCGATGCCCTATACACTGACCAGAGTGATTATGGCGCATCCGCGTCGGCCGAAGTTGAGTACTACCATGACTGGGACGACTACCGTCAGCGCTTTGTCGCCACGGCCTATGCGCGTTGGGATCCTGAAGACAGTGAACGCAGCCATGGGGATATTCGTGAGCTTTATTGGTGGCGGGAGTTCGAGGAGTTTGAAGTTTATGCCGGGGTGCGCAAGGTTTTTTGGGGCGTTACGGAGACTGTCCACTTGGTGGATGTGATCAACCAGGACGATGCTGTGGAGAATCTCGATGGCGAAGATAAACTTGGCCAACCTATGATCAGTGTGCTGATGGAGCGGGACTGGGGTACGTTGGAGGCGTTTGCTTTATTGGGATTTCGTGAGCGTGCGTTTGCCGGAGACAACGGCCGACTGCGCGGGCCCTTGGTTGTCGACGATGACAAGGCGCTGTACCAGTCCGGTGCCGGAGACAAACACATTGATCTGGCGCTGCGCTGGAGTCAGGTGTTTGGCGATTGGGACCTGGGGGTGAGTCATTTTATGGGCACAGCCCGTGATCCGCAGTTGTTGCTTGACGCAGGCGCGGCAGCTTCCGAGCAATCTCAACCCCTGGGTCTTCGTCCTTACTACGCTCAAATCCAACAAACGGGTCTTGATGTACAAGCCACTCTCGGCGATTGGCTCTGGAAGCTGGAAGCCATCTCCGTCAAGCAAAAGGGCGAAGACCGCCAGAGTGCGGCGGTGGGTGGTTTTGAATACACCTTTGTAGGAATTTCAGATTCCGCGGCCGACCTGGGGGTGTTGCTGGAATATCAGTTTGACGATCGTCGCGGGTTAACCGAAACGACCGCGCAAAATGACATTGCCTTGGGGGCAAGATGGGTGCTCAATGATATTCAGAGCACTGAAGTGCTGGCGGCTCTGAGTGTGGATCTCGACAACGGCAGCCGCTTTGCCAGCGTCGAAGCCAGCCGCCGCCTCGGTGACAAGTGGTTGCTGGAGGCGGAGCTGCGTTTGTTTAGCAATACTGCTGACGACGACCCGGCCTATACCCTGCGCGACGACGATTATCTGCAGCTGGAATTACGGCGGTATTTCTGAGTGCCTGAATCTTAGGATTTTCTTCCCGCGTAGGTCGGATTAGCTCCGCTTCGCGGAGCGTAATCCGACGGTTCCGCTGGTGTTGTTCGTTGGCTGCGGCCCGGTTTTTAACACCCTGGGATGTTGCTGTAACAGGCGGTTTATAGGCGGCCGCCGCCAATTTAAACCTTCGGCGGATTACGGCTTCGCCTAATCCGCCCTACATTCGCGCGGCCGTTGCAGACATTATCGAATGCCCATCGTGCCCTGAACCAGGATTATGAACTTCCGGTTATGGCACTTTTCTGCCTACTCATTCCAGCTTTACGCTTCCTGCAGGTCAATAGTTCGAGCTTCAAATCATCTTTCGAACACTCTCGTTGGGGATGTAGGGAGCTGCGGATTCGTCCAACGCCTGAAACTCAAACTGGCGGTTGATGGGATTGATCCACTGCTTGGCCCTTGGCAACAGCTCGCGATCATCAGACTGCATACGACCACGGGCGACGATAATACCCATGTCCGCACCGAGGTAGCTGTATTCACCCTCACCATAGACTCGCAAATAAAAGGCGTCTTCTTCGTCACCCACGTTATTCCAGTCGATGCTTTGGCGCACATACTCTATTTCACCGTCGTCGCCCATACGCCAAATACCGGATTTTGGTGCTTTGGTGATGAGTCTCACTTGATCTTCGGTATGCTTCAATACCAGCTGAGTCCAGCTGCCAAAATCCGCCCAGCGGCTTTGAACCAGATCGTAATCAAACTCAAAATCGACATCCATAAACTCCAGCAAGTGGAACAGCATCAAGGGCGCGCCACCGTACTTGGATGTGACCAGATTGGTTAGCGGGCTGGCACCGCTGATCCGAGGATTGATTTCACCCAGGTAAACTTCCCCATCGTCGGTGTCCACCAGGTAGTCAAAGCAAAAGGCGCCGCGATAACCCTGTTCATAAAGCTTGTCTCCCATGGCCTTAACCATGGAGATAATCTTCTCCCGCTGCTTGCCGGCCAACAGTCCCGGAATAATGTCGTTGCCGCACCATCCGCCTTTGTAGGGAGTCAGCTCGGCGTAGCCGGTAATGTCGGTTTGCAGTGGCCCGACCAAGGTGCCGCAACGGGTTGCCACAGCCTCAACGGTACCGGGAACATGGTTGATGTATTTCATCACCTTCAGGGTTTCGCCAACGATATTGTCTGCGTGTTTATCCCAGTCTTCACGGTTGCGAATAAAAAATGTGGTTTTGCCGGAGTCGCCGTAGGGTGTTTGTACCACCAGGTTTTCGCCCAGACGCGCCTCTGTTGCCAATTCCATCAGCGCGTCGTAAGTGTCGGCGGTAACGTCAACCAGGTTGGGGGCACTGGGAACACCTGCTTCATTGGCCAGTTGCGTTGTCACGATTTTCGAGTCGATATGCTTGCGCAGACTGGCCGGAGGCAGTGCCATCTCCAGGCCAAGACGCTTGGCGATGGCTTCGGTCTCTTCATCAAACATCACTGTCAGCAGTTTGCCGCCACCTCCATTGGCTTCGAGCAGATCGGAGGTCTGCTTGTGGCTCAATAGGTAGTTGACCATATCCTCCATCGATTGAAATTCCCGTTCGCCTTCCAGCTTGGGATTGGTGATGCGAAAATGACCGCCGTCAAACGAGTCGAAAAAGGTGACGTATTTAAAACTCTGCACCCATTGGCCTATGCCTAACACGTTGTAGGCAGTGGGCGAAACAAAGTAGATCGGTGTTTTGTTCTTGCGGAAGAAGCGATAAATGTCAGACAGGCCTTGTAGCTTATTCTCGTTGGTCATAGTCAGGTCCTCTACCTTCGGGTTCAGGTTTGGTGAACACCACTTTGTCATGAGGTTCACCATCCATGTGCCTACGCTATAAGTTATATTGAATAGTGGATGTGGCATTCTTGTTCGCTGAATTGATCAAATGACAGCACCAGATTTTGATGCGGCCACAGGTATTGAACTTGCCCTGTGGCCGGAAAATAGGCGGCGGTATAAAGTGTTCCGGACGGATATAGCTGGTGTGGGCGATACAGTGGCGGTTGCAGAAAACAAAGCGCGGTTTCCTGCGCGGACAGATCCGATCGCGCCGATAGCGCATTCAAGGCGTCGAGGCGAATCTGTGAATCCTCCAAAAACAGTGCCGTGTCACCACTGACCGGCCCCCTTTGATTGGTGGAGGTGGTGACCTGCCCAACGCTTATATCCTGGCCGGGGGCGACAAACACCGTCGCGTGAGCGCCGGTCTGGTCTAGCAGCGCGATGTTGTAATCCAGATGAATTGGAATACGGCGAAGTACCGCGATCGCTTCGTTAACCGTGTTACAGGTTTCCAAAATGTATCGCAAGACTATGGTGACGGCGAATCCGTCACCTTGAAGTTTATGACCTCCATAGGCAATAGACAGGGCAAGCCCGGCGTCATTCATGCCGTCGAGTACACCCCAGACACCGTCGGCCATGGTAATGACTTGTTTGTCCAGCCATTGGGTATGCAACACGGTACCTTCACACAGAATGGGCGGGAAATCGTAGTTTCGAACAAGCGCTGTCTGTTCCCGAAACGCAATCAATTGGGAGCAACCGGAGTAAAAAGGGGGTGGTTGGTAAAGGCTCAGATAACGCGCCTGGAGATCATCAGCGTCCACCAGCTTCAGTATCTGTTTGTAAATCGGAAACAGTTCCGGCATGTAATGCTTAACGGCGTCCACGCATTCGAGGTAAGTGGGTCTGGCCGACTCACCTTCGTCGAGGTACCAGGCCCGATAGGCGGGCCAGTTGTTGTCGAACAGGCGACGGAATTTTTCGCCCGGAACGGCTTCCTTAATAACTTCGAACTTCAGATCTTGCATTGGAGTTGCGCCTCCAGTAAGACGATGCTGAGTGTCCGCCAGCGACCCGTCAGGTCAGGGCCGCCTCGGTGATAATAGCATCAGTACTTGTGGCAATACCCACCGGCGAGTTGTCCCAATCGATAATGTGTTCCAGGCTTTCGGCAAGATTAAGTATCGCGGCATCGGTTCCTCTGGGGCCGGAGATCTGCAGGGACAGGGGCAGATCATCATCTCCCAATCCCAAGGGCAGCGCACAGGCGGGCATACCGGTCAGATTGGCATCATAGAGAAAGCTGGCCCAGTCCAGCCACGGGAACTCAATTGACTGACCGCCAATGGTATCGGGATGGCGTTGGCCGTGCTTGAATGCCTCAAAACCCAAGGTGGGGGTCAAGAAGAAGTGGGTTCCATTGCGTTCAAACATCTGACCATAGGCGGCGTCAATAGTGGCGCGATGCGCCTCGGCTGCTGCGAATTCCTCCGCACTCAGTTCTGCGCCAAAACTCATCATCTCCAGAGTGTTTGGATCAAGCCCCTCCAGTGGAGCGGGTTTCTGCTGCTGGAAACTCCAGGAATCGTAGTGGGCGGACGTTGCCCAGGCGATAACAGAAGAGGGCAGGTTGGGTTGATCGTGGATCAGATGCGCACCGGCCGCTTCCAGGCGGATTAACAGGTCACGAAACATGCGCCGGGCATCGTCGTCCAAAGGAGCAAAACCCAGGTCTTCCGAGACAATAATGCGCTGACCCTGCAGCGGCATTGGCCCTGAATTGTGAGCCTGAAGGTCATCCAGATACGGGAATTCCTCATTGTTAGCCGCCAGCACGGAATACATCAGCCGGGCATCGGCAACGCTGCGAGCCATAGGACCGTAGGAAACCAAGGTGCTCCAGGAGGGGAAGCAGGGCTGGCGGGGTACAGCTTTGAATGATGGCTTAAATCCGACGATGCCGCAAAACGCCGCCGGAATGCGGATGGAACCGCCGCCGTCACCTCCGAGAGACAAGGTCCCCGCACCGGCCGCCACCGCCGCACCGGCACCGCCAGAGGAGCCACCGCAGGTGCGCTCAGCGTTCCATGGGTTAGAGGTCAATCCATAAAGGGACGATTCGGTGATGCCCTGCAGGCTGAACTCGGGGCAGGTGGTCTTGGCGAAGATCACCGCTCCAGCCTGTTCTAATCTGCTGACCGACTCGGAGGTTTCATCCGGAATAAAATCGGTCAATGTGTGCGAGCCGTTGGCGCAGGGTAATCCGGCCAACCACTGGGAATCTTTGATGGTAATGGGCAAGCCACAGAGCGGACCGCCCAGCCCCTGAGCCAATTGCGCGTCTGCTTCCCGTGCTGCCTCTCGGGCTCTGTCATAGAGTTTGACGGCAAAGGGGTTGAAGGCTTCAGACACACGTTCTGAGTGTTGAATGGTTTCTTCAAGCAGCTCTGCTGCCGAAATGCGCTTCTCGCGCAGTGCTTGGAGCAGCTCTACGGCTGTACAGGCAATCATACTCATCTAGCTATCTCATCCACTTGTGGCGCCCTACACCTTGGACCATAATGTATGCCTATTTTGAGCAAATGACAACACCATGGACCATGATGTATGACAATTTGAGCCTTGAGACCTTTTTGGGCATCGCCGGAACGGTCACTCAGGCAGAACTTCCCCTGGTGCGCAGCCAGGGGCGACTGGGGGACTATGCGGTGGTCTATCGTATTTATCGCAATAAACTCGGAGGTGGATTTGGCGACCAGAGCAAGCGCCCCTACGCCTGGGCGATATTGGTCTATATAGATGGCGTACCTCTGCGCTTGAACAGCGCCAGGGGGGAGTGCCGTGAGTGGTCAAATCTTGACGGTGCCGCTCAGTGGCTGACTGGTCAGGGGTTTACCTACTGGTGGACCCGCAATGACCTGGAGGTGCCTGAGCCCGACTTGTCTGAAGAGGAAGAGGGGTAATCTGCTAAAGACAGGGTAAGGTTATTTCCATTCAATAAGCATCGCCGCTTTGGTTTTCCCGGCAGTGGGTCGCCTGACTCGCAGGCCAAAGCGGATTCTTTCGCAGCATTAAATCATTCCTTTGTTTCGGCCATTTTTGACTGAGGGCGCCCCTTTGTCTTGTGTCTAAGAGTTAGGTTGCAGGCGGCCACGGTTTTCGGGTTAATGTAGATAAGTGAATATATTCTCACTTATTTAAAAGTTTAAAATGATGATTCCTTCACTTTTAAATAAATAAAAAGTAAATAAAAACAGTTACTTATAATATTTTATATTTTAAGTTGTTGACTTTGTTCTGCATGAGGGTAGGGTATATATTGAAGTTTGTGATATTTAATAAATATAAATACCCACGAGGAAGAGCCCTGTTATGAAGACTTCAAGATTTCCCCAATCGCTCCTGTATACGGCGGTGATGATCTGCGTCGGCAGTTCACCATTAGCCTGGGGTTTAGATACTCTCCAGATCGAGGAGGTGGTGGTTACTGCGCAAAAGAGAGCAGAGAGTATTCAGGATGTGCCCATTGCAATATCCGCTTTTTCCGCAGAAGAACTCCGTAATACCGGAGCTTCAAGTCTTCAGGATCTGACCGACTATGTTTCGGGTGTGGAGCTGTTTGACGATCGTGGGTCCGGTCAGCCTACCTGGGTTATTCGAGGTGTGGGGCTGGCGGATTTCAACTCAAACAATACACCCACGGCAGCAATCTACGACGATGAGTTTTACCTGATCTCCAATGTGATGGGTGGAATTGGCCTGTTTGACACTGAACGGGTGGAAGTCCTCAAAGGCCCACAGGGCGGCGTGTATGGCCGCAATACGACAGGTGGCGCGGTACGAGTATTGTCTACCCAGCCTTCGTTGGATGAGTCAGATGGTTATCTGACCGCCTCATACGGACGTTGGGGCCGTTACCATCTGGAGGGAGCGTTCGGTGCGCCCATTTCAGACACAGTGGCTTATCGCATTGCGGCTAAGACAGAGCAGGCAGGGGGATGGCAGGATAGCCTGGCCACACCCGGCGATGATGAGTACGGGGACCGGGATTTCTCCGCACTGAAAGCCCAGTTGCTGATTCAGCCCAGTGATGAGCTGAAGATCTGGTTGAAAGTAAACGCTGGTGAGGACAATTCTGAAACGACATTGGGTCAGGCGGTTGGTGCTTATGATCTGAATACTGGCGGCTTCTGTGGTGCTGTACAAAGTGGTCGGCGCGATCAAGCCAGCTGTGCCACTTTTGCATCCCTGACTGACTCCATTATCGGTGGTCCTGGTGGACTAAACCCGGCGGAGCAGAACGACGATGGCTCCAGCACACTTTCCAACCCTGTTAATGAACTGGACAACTCGTGGATGGGTATTACTGCTCGAATCGATTGGGATTGGGAAAAGGTAACGCTGACTTCCATTACCGGATACCTGCAATACGACAATCGTTTCGTGTATGACTTTGATGCGACCGAGCGAGTCTTTTTAACCGAGAATGGAGACGCGGAAATCCAGTCCTGGTCGCAGGAGTTTCGTTTTACATCGACCTCGGATGGTGTTCTTCACTGGATAGCTGGTGTGGTTATCGCCGGGGAGCAGAACGATGAATTTCGAATTGCCCACCACGACGATAATGTGTTGTTTCAAGCCGCGTTCTCCTGTGATGAATCGGGGACTGTTTGCGATCCTCGATTTCCGTTTTCCAGTTTTCAATCCAGCCGCGGCTTTTCACAGGAAGGCGAATCCTGGGCTGTCTATGGGCAGGCTGATTACGAGTTGAGTGATACGGTGACTGTCAACGGATCACTGCGTTACACCAAGGAAGATAAAGAGTTGGATGGTGGGTTTCTGAATGCCAGATCCAATGGTTATTTCCTCCATCAGGGAACCAGTGCCGACTACGAACTGGAAAAAAACTGGTCGGGTCATATCGGTATCGATTGGACTCCCACCAACAATTCTCTCATTTACGCCAAAGCCACGAGAGGTTTTAAATCCGGTGGTTTTTATGGGGGCTTCGCCATTACGCCACAGGACCTTCAGCCCTATCGCGAAGAAGTGGTTTTGGCCTATGAAGTGGGGTTCAAAACTGACTGGCTGGATCGTCGTCTGCGCATCAATGGCAGTGCCTATTTTTATGATTATCGGGATGTACAAGGTTTCGTCACCGGTTTTGACGAAACCCTGGGTACCATTCTGACCAAACTGGGTAACCTGGGAGATGCGGAGCACACTGGCGTTGAACTGGAGGCTCAGTGGATACCCGAGTCTGTCGAGGGATTGAGTTTCGCCGCCAGCCTGGCGTGGCTGGACGCTGAATTTACCGACTCGGATAGCGTGATCCTGTCCCAAGACGGTACCCCCGCTAGCGTGGAAGGTTTACAGCGTGCGACAGCTCCTGAATGGAGTTATACCTTCCAAACCCGATACGAGCGCAGTATTGCTGATAACCTGCTTCTGGGGGCGCAATTAAATTACAGTTATCGCTCAGATGTGAATCCATCCGGCTCCTACGCCGGGGTGCTGGATCGTGGTTTGAATCCCCACGATGGTTACGACCTGATTAACGCGAGGGTGTCGATTGGCACCGAGGAAGAGCGCTGGAGTGTGTCATTGGTTGGTCGCAATCTTGCCAACGAGGACTATGTGGTGAGTTCGTCGACCGACGACCTGGGAAGCTTCAACGATGTACCCGGTCTGCCGCGCAGTTGGTCTGTGGAGCTGGATTACCGATTCTGAGAACACTCATTTCCTTAAACGAATGACACATCATTTTAACCTCCGTAGCCGCGGGCTCTGAGAGCCTGCCCCGCGTTATCGGGTACCGCGACCGGTCGCCCTCGGAGCGGGCTGCTACAGAGAATACAGAGATAAGCGGACGCAATTAATGAAAAAACTACTGACAGCCACGGCTGCTTTTGCCAGTATACTGACGGCATCCTGCGGCACGATTCAATCAACGGAACAAGTACAAGCCTTTCAGCATTGCTCGGGCAAGCAGTTCATGTCGCTGAGCGACGATGTTCGTCCCGAATGTTTCCGTCATGCTCACGAGGTGTTTCCGTCGAGCCGAATTGAAAAGGGAGACTGGATCAGTGAATTCTCCCGGAGTGACAAGCGTCTAGAGTTCACTTATCAATATAATGGTGAAAACTTTTCGTTGAGTGATTTTGCTCATCGAAATCTCACAACAGGAATCCTGGTGGCGAAAGGGGAGGCGATCCTGCACGAGGAGTATTTTCTTGGTGCTGACGAAAACTCGCTGTTTACCTCATTCTCCGTTGGCAAGTCGATCGTCAGCACCCTGGTTGGGCTCGCCATTGAGGACGGCTATATCGACTCCATTGATGATAAGCTGACCAAATACCTCCCTCACTACAGCCATTCGGGATACAAGGACGTGACGGTCAAGCAGGCACTGCAAATGTCATCGGGGGTTAAGTTCGATGAGGCCTACGATGTCAGCGGTAAGGTCTCTGAGTTTTCCCGTTTGTTTAATGGCGCGATCATTGATCGAACCGCGAGTTTTAGCGAAGTGATGAGCAGTTTGGAGGGGGTGCATCAACCAGGGAGTGTCTTCAATTATTCGAGTGGCGAAAGTTCCGTGTTGAGCGAGTTGGTGATTGCCGCCACCGGAAAGAGTGCCTCCAGCTACCTGTCCGAAAAGATATGGTCACAAATCGGCATGGAAAAAGACGCTTATTGGTGGGTGGATAAGGAAGGTAAGGAGTTTGGAGCCGGCAGCTTAAGCATATCCTTGCGCGACTACGCACGTTTCGGTTTGGTAATGCTCAATAAGGGTAAATTTTCCGGCAAGCGCGTTCTGTCTGAAGCCTGGGTTGACGAAGCGACAACCGCCGATGCCGATCACTTGCAGCCGGGCCAGCTCTATGAGGGCTTTCCTCTCGGCTATCAATATCAGTGGTGGACCTTCCCCGGTGGTGAATCCCACCCCTATTCTGCTCTTGGGGTTTACGGACAATATGTCTATGTTAATCCGGCGTCTGAGCTCGTAGTCGTTATTACCAGTGCCTGGCCGGAGCCGGAGAATCCCCAACGGGATGCGGAAACCTTTGCCCTGTTTGCCGCTATCGAGCACTCTATTGAATAATCCCTCGAACAAAAGCTGCCCTGAAATTAAAGGAGTTTCCCCTGTCAGCGCAATTCAACTATAGTAGCGAGCCTAATGGCCAGTAAATCGACCGCAGAATGAACGCGTCCACCACACAGGAACGGAAGCAGCCCCAACAGGAAAGGGCCCAGAAACGTCGCCAGCAGATTCTGGCGACGAGTATAGAGATCATGAAGTCGGAAGGGCTGGACAGGCTGAATACGGCGTATATCAGCGAAAAGCTCGGTATTTCTGTGGGGTCAATTTATCGCTACTTTCCGAACAAACAGTCCATTCTTTATTCAATGGTGGCCGAGTGGCTGGATCAAAACCGACAGGCACTTGAAGAAATCGAGAAGTGGCCGGTCGAAGAGATGTCGGTTCACGACTTCGTTCACGATTTTTTTCAGCGCATAGCACCTATTTATCGCTCACATGGTGCATTAACACTGCTATTGCGGATTCTCGTCGAAGTACCGGAGCTGCGTGAATTGGGTGATCGTCACGATGAGTTCGTGATTAAGCTGCAGATGCGAATCCTAAACCGGCTTGGCGTCGGCAAGTCACGTGCGGAGCGTCGAAGAATCAGTGAATTATGGCTAAACCAGGGGCATTTTGGCTTGGCCCTGATGATTGAGCAGGGGCCTCGAATGGCGAATCGTACCCAGCAGGATCTTGTCTCAATGCTCGTCGGTTTGATGGAACGGCACTACATCGATAATTGACCATCATCCAGAGATGCTCCACAAGTTTCTGTAGAAAAGTGCCATAAGCGGAAGTTCATAATCCTGGTTCAGGGCACCGTGGGCCTTCGATGATGTCCGCAACGGCCGCACGGATGTAGGTCGGATTAGAAGCGCTTTGCGCTTCGTAATCCGACGTTCCGCCGAAGGTTTAAATTAGCGGCGGCCGCCTATAAACCGCCTGTTACAGCAACATCCCAGGGTGTTTAAAATCGGGCCACAGCCAACGAACAACACTTGCGGAACCGTCGGATTACGCTCCGCGAAGCGGAGCTAATCCGACCTACGCGGGAAGAAAATCCTGTCGTTTCGAACGGCAGCTCCTCGGCACATTCCCGTCGCTCAGGCGAGGTCTAAATAGACCATTTTCCTCTGATAGCCCGTACCTATATATTCCTTGCGCTACGCTTTCTCTGTCTATATTATTGAATAATTATTCGGTTAATTGGGGTGGAGGGAAGTTCTGTTATGTTTCTCTATAGAAATTGGAGTCTTCTGTTGGTGACCCTGTTTTCCTCCTTCTTTGGAGCCACACTGGCCATCGCGGAGGTGGTAAAACCCGACAAAATAACCCGTGACGAAATATCCGGTGATATCTTCAAGCGACCAGGCATGACCAGGGAGCAGCGCGGGGATTCAGCCATATTGGACGTTACCAGCCTGTTATCAAGCGACAAGAAATTCGTCTCCGGCATGTATCAGGCAGGGCCAGGTCGCTTTGAGATCAAGGACGGTGGCTATGGCGTCGATGAGTTTATGTACTTTCTGAAAGGCAGCGTCAAGCTGACATCAGAAGATGGATCGATTCAAGTGATCAATGCCGGTGAAGCTGTAACCATTCCCAAAGAGTGGAAGGGGCTTTGGGAATCAGACGGCTATACCAAGATTTACGTGATTTACTCTGGTAAGGGTGATTTGGAGTAAGCAGGATGTCCAAAAATTCCTCACTGAACATCAGTCGGCGCGATTTTATTAATGGTTGCGCGCTTGGGATCGCGGCCGGAGCGACCTTATCGCCAATGGAGTTGTTGGCCGACAGAACCGTTGCGCAGACTGCTGGCCCCTATTACCCTCCGTCCCTGACCGGACTAAGAGGCAATCATGCGGGAGCCTTCGAAGTGGCCCATTCTGTTGCCTGGCAGGGGAAAAAATGGCGTCGCCCAAAACACCAAACCGATGAGCTGTATGACCTGGTGGTGGTTGGCGGAGGTATATCGGGTTTAGCGGCTGCCTATTACTATCAGCAGGAGCAGAGTCAGACTGCCCGAGTGCTGGTGCTGGAAAACCACGACGACTTTGGCGGTCATGCCAAACGCAACGAATTCAATGTCGGGGGGAAAACCATTATTGGCTACGGCGGAAGCCAGTCAATTGACGGCCCCGCCAGCTACTCGAAAGAAGCCAGCGCGCTGCTCAAGTCCCTTGCCATCGATACTCAACGTTTTTACAAATATTTCGACGATGATTTTTACAGCCGTTGGAAGCTGGATGGTGCCCTCTATTTCGACAAGCGCAAATTTAGTCAGGATCGACTGATAGCCGATCCTTTCAGGGATTATTCTGACGAGCCCAATGCGGACCATTCCGCTACGATACGAAAATTTCCAATCAGCCAGAAGGCGCAGGAAGAGCTGATTGGTTTACTGACAGCGCCTAAGGATCCTTTCAAGAATCTGTCACCATCGGAAAAAAGAAACAAGCTGCGGAGCCTTTCGTATATCGACTATTTGCAACAGCATCTGCGTTTCTCGAAAGAAACTGCTGATTTGCTGCGCGATCGCTCTGTAGGGTTTTGGGGCGTCGGCTGGGATGCGCTCTCCACACTGGAGGCTGCAAGGATGTCCATGCCGGGCATGGAACCCTTTGCAGAGCTGATTGAATCCGAGTATCAGGCGGAAGACGACGAACCTTATATTTTCCATTTTCCCGATGGCAATGCGGGCATTACCCGAGCTTTGATCAGGCAGTTGATTCCGCAAGCCGTACCTGGCAACACCATGGAAGACCTGGTCACTGCCAGGGCGGACTATGGCCTGTTGGATCAGGCTTCGTCGCCGACTCGAATCCGGCTTAACAGCACTGCGGTTGATGTCCGGCATACAACGGACGAGTCCAAGGTTGATGTCACCTACGTCACGGGTGGTCAGGTCCATCGGGTTCGTGCGAAACACGTGGTGATGGCTTGCTACAACAATATTATTCCTCATATCTGCCCTGAGCTGCCGACAACACAGCGTGAAGCCATTGCCTATGCCACCAAAGTGCCTTTGGTGTACACAAACATCGCGTTGCGAAATTGGCGGTCATTTGCCGAACTCGGTATGGATCACCTCACCATTCCCAAGGCAGATCTTCACCAAACGATGTCATTGGACTATCCGGTCAGTATGGGCGGCTATGAATTTGCGAAGAACCCGGATGAGCCCATTCTTGTGCATGCCACCTATGCACCGACCGTTCCGGATCAGGGGTTGAGCGCAAGAGAACAACACAGGCTGGGACGTCACAAACTCTATCAACTGACGTTCGCGGAGTTTGAACAGTCTCTGCTGAATCAATTGGATGGAGCGTTGGGCCGAGCCGGTTTCGATGTTGAGCGTGACGTTGCGGGTATTACCGTTAACCGCTGGCCTCACGGCTATGCTTACGAATATAACGACTATTCAGATCCGGTAAATTGGGGGCCAGACAATGGCCCTCACATACAGGGGCGGGCGCAAATAGGGCGGATCTCTATCGCCAATTCCGATGCTTCTGCCTATGCCTATGTTAATGGCGCCATTGATGCGGCGCACCGTGCAGTATCGGAGCAGTTAGGGCGAATGACTTAGACACAGGGCAAAGAGTTCGTTAAGGCTGGAGATACCGAACTTGGCGTAGGCGCGCTTTCTCAAGGTGGCAACCGTCGCTGCCTGAATACCAAGCTCCAACCCAATGCCTGTGTTGGTCATTCCCAATAGTGCTCTGGCGCATACCTCCCGCTCACGATTGCTGAGGGGTATATTCAAGCGAGCGATGACTGCCTCCATTCGCGCTGCCGTCGGTCGGGTAGTGGAACTCAATTGCTCCGGGGGCAACAGGGTATAGTTTTTCTCCAGCAGAGAAGATAGCAGCTTGGCCAGCAATTCAAGTTGTTTGATATGCTCGGGCGAGAAGTCTCCAGAGTCGGTACTTCGGTACAGGTTGATCACAAACCAACGCCCTGCAAAATGGTCTATTAGGGAAATTCGATCCTGCAGTAAGTGCCGTTCAAAGATGTCCTCGCGATATTCACGGCAGTCGATATCTTCGACACGCAGCCGCGTTAGCGCCGGTTGCTCGTCTTGTGAGGTCAGAGTCCTCACCTGTAGTGTGTTAGGGTCGTAGCGATAGGCACCCCTGGATTCGTACTGCTTCCCAGCCTGCTTTGCAAGATTGACCGGGCCAGTGCTCTCCGCAGCCACTAAGTGCGGGATCAGTTGTTCATCGAAGAAGAACAGGGAGAGGTGGTCCACATCGAGTGACTGAGCCAGGAACTGCATCAACACAGAAGGAAACTCAGCTCTGCCGCAGTGTTCCACCAGTGTATGCAGTCTGCTGACAGTATGTTTCAACGAAATAGCTTTTAACATGGATGTACCTTCTCCAGAGGACATACAAATAAGCACCGACTGACTAGACTGGGATACCCAATAACGCAATTGGAGTGTTACGGTGACCACGGTTCCGACAATAAACGATATTACCTTAGCAGAGCTGAGTGAAAACCCCTATCCCATTTACGCACGTTTGCGAAAACAGGCCCCCATAGCCTGGGTGCCCGCGGCCAACATCATTCTGGTGACCCGCTTCGACACGATCAAGTATATCGATACGCACCCGGAGTTCTTTCCGGCCTTCAACCCCCAATCACTGCAAATCAGGGCTATGGGGCATTCCATGATGCGAAAAGACGGGGAAGATCACCGTCTGGAGCGCGCGGTTCTGCAAAAATCAGTCAACAGTGACACCATCCAGGGCTATTGGATGCCACGATTTGAGCGCATAGTCGACGAACTCATTGACGGCTTTCGGGACAAATGTGAGGCGGATCTGTTCACTGACTTTGCTGCACCTATGGCATCGCTCTGTTTGATGGAAATCCTGGGGCTCACCAATGTGAATTGGCAGGATCTTTGTGATTGGTCTCAGACGCTGATGGATGCTGTCGGCAACTACGGCGACGATCCGCAAATCTGGGCCCGACAGCAACAGGTCTCGAGCCTGATCGACAAGGCGTTGGATCAGATGATCGAGATCAAGCGAGCGACTCCCGACCCAACGTTTATTTCGCAAATGGCCAATAGCGAGACGCTCTCGCTTGAGCAGATTCGCGCCAATGTCAAGGTCATCATTGGTGGGGGCATTAATGAACCCAGGGATGCCACCTGTACGGCCCTGTACGGATTATTGTCCAATCCGGAGCAATTATCCCTGGTGCGGGAGCAACCTTCGGAGCCAATGTGGGGTAAGGTTTTTGAGGAAGCGATACGTTATTGTGCACCTATTGGTATGTACCCGAGAAGGGTGGCCAAGGACATGGAACTGGAGGGGGTTGCACTTAAGCGGAATGACCAATTGGGGCTAGTGGTAGCTTCGGCCTGCCATGACGAGAAATACTGGGATCACGGTGATCGGTTTGATATCAACCGCAAACGGTGTACTCATCTTGCCTTTGGCACCGGTCCGCATCTGTGTCTGGGATTTCGTACAGCCCGTATGCAAGTGGGGCAGCTTTCCGTTCCAAGTCTGATCGCGCGACTGCCCGGTCTGCGCCTTAACCCTGAAAAAGCGGCTCGGTTTGGTGGTTGGGTGTTTCGAGGCCCATTGTCACTGCCAGTAAAGTGGAATCTGTAGTATTCTACCGCCGCTCGATAAGGGTGCCGGTTTACCCCCTAAGTCAGAGGTATCATGACAGACAGACGTTCAGAGATATTATTGCTGGTGGTCGCAGCAATTGCGGCAGCGGGGTGGATTCTCTCCAAGTTGGCGCTGCAGGAATTTGAAGCTCATACCTTTATCGCTATCCGCTTTGCGCTAGCCTCATTGGCCCTGACTCTGTTTTGCACAGCCGAATTGCGCAGCTTGAGCCTTAACCAGATATTTCGCTGCCTGGCCACCGGCGCCACCATGGGCGGGGGCCTGCTGATGTGGGTAGTGGCTCTGCAGTTGACCGATAATGTCGGTGAGGGCGCTTTTATTGCCAGCCTGGCGGTTATCTGTGTGCCCCTGATCGGGTGGCTGTTTTTTGGTGAGAAGATCACAGTCAGTCTGGTGGCGTCATTAGTCCCGGCTCTGGCGGGGCTGTATTACCTGGCGAAAGACAATATGGTTCCGGGCCAGGCATTCAGTCTGGGCACTTCGCAATTGTTGTTCCTTGGCTCGAGTCTGGCCTTTGCTCTACACCTGAATTTATCCAATCATTATGTTCAGAATATACCGGCGTTGGCGCTGGCATCTTTGCAGTTGGCCATGCCGGCTGTATTGGCCGGTTTGACGGCATTGTTGTTTACCGGGAAAAATACTCAAGTGGGATTGGCAGAGATTTCGTCCAACGCATGGCTGCTATTGCTGGCCAGTGCACTCTTGGCGACCAGCCTGCGGTTCTATCTGCAGACCAGCGCACTGCAAGATATCAACCCGACTCACGCGGCCATGATTTTTTTGGCGGAACCGGTGATGACGGTGATGCTGAGTGCCTGGTGGTTGGGTGAACGTATGACTGTCAATCAAATGCTAGGATGTGCTTTGATCTTTTCCGGGGTGCTGTTTTATCGAGGAGCGCCTCTGCTTAGAAAGCGTTTTCGATAAGCCGTTCTCTTTACTAATACACTAGCCGGGCAAGCCGTGCTTTTTCCCGTTGGTGTTCATGCCAACTCTGCCACAGAATCGGCAGAATGATGAATGAGATGCCGAGAAGGGTCCATTGATCCAGTTGTTCGCCGAACATCCACCACCCCAAAAGGGCGGCGAAGACCAATCCGGAATATTCCGCAACCGAAATGGCGCTGGCGTCGGCCAGCCGAAAAGCGAAAATACAACACCCTTGATAGGCAATCAGACAAAGGCTGGTTCCAATACACAAAATCGCCAGGTCAACATTCACGGGTTTCCAATTGGCGGCGGCAAACCCCGCCATCACGGGGAGGGCCAGTGCATTTGCCCAAAATATCGTATTGATGGTGCGGGTACCCTTCGGCAGCCACTTGACTGACAAATTGTAGGCCGCGATAGCGAAGGCTGTGACAAACGCCAGCAAGGAGGCCAAACCAATGTCCTGAGGCCGAAGCGCGACAATAACACCGGTCAAGCCGAGGGTCGCTACCAGGATGCGGTGGATTTTAATGGGTTCCCCGAAAAACAAGAGCGCAAGTACGAGGGTTAGCATGGGTGCTGCGTAGAAAATAACATTGGCGGTTGCCAGTGATAAATAAAGCAGTGCGACAACGGCACAGGGCGCGCCGATACAGGTCATCAGGGCTCTGAACAAGTGTATCTTCAGCTTTCCCGGGGCGCGCTCCCTTGAGGAAAGGCGGGACCAAAAGGGCAGTAAAAACAGCACTACAGCGATTTGACGTAAAAACAGGTATTGAAAGATGCTGACATTGTCGGCATAGAGTTTGACAAAAACATCCACAAAGGTCGCGAACAGGTTGCCAATGATCAAGGCAGAAAAAGCCAGTAGAATTACGCCCGTTTTTGTCATCAGATCAAGCCTGAGGCGTCCTCTCCATGCCAACATGGGGCAGGTCATCCTCCAGATATTCGTCGGTCACCACGACAAAGCCCTGCGACTGGTAGTAATTCTGTAAATAGGATTGCGCAGAGATGTGACACACCTTATCCGGCCACAACTGATCCAATGTGTTGACGGCTCTTGCCAGCATTTGGTGGCCGATACCCTGGCCCCTGACCGACGGGGCAGCGGCGACTCTGCCGAGGGAGGGCATGTCCGGGTAACTGCAACCGGGCGGCAGTATGCGCAGACAGCAAACCACTTCCTGGTCTTGCATGCCGAACAGATGCAAGGCGCCGGGAACTGTGTCCTTTCCGTCCAGATCCGCATAGACGCAGTCCTGCTCAACAACAAAAATATCAGCCCTGAGCCGCAGAATGCTGTAGAGCTCGTCGACGCTGAGTTCATTGAAGGGCTTGATGTACCACTGCATAGTAGAATTCCATTATAGTTTAAGGCGATTGCTGACGGAATAATGAGAGCGGTTATTCTACGGCGATGTCGAATCGTTGCAATAACAATTGTTAATGGTCAGGCGTCCGATCAGAGCCCGAGGCGCTTTTTTATCCGGCTCAAACTGACGGGGGTCAAACCGAGATAGGAGGCGAGCAGAGTCGCTGGAACCCGGGTCACAAAGTCGGGAAAAAGCTGATAGGCTCTCTCCACCTTTTGTTCGTTAGAGTTTAACAGCAGCAGTTCTTCCTTGATTTCTTTAGCCAGTAGATGGATTTCCAGTTGCTTCAAGTGATAGTCCTTCCACTGCGGCTTGCTGTCTACCAATTTGCGATAAACGGCAACGGGAATCTGATACAGTTGGCAGGTTTCGACTGTGACGATTTTATAGGGTATGGGTTGTCCCGTGATCAAGTGGCGCATAGCGAATATGAGGTCGTTCTCCCAAAAGAATTCCTTACTGTATTCCTTGCCTGCTTGGGTGAAAAATACAGCACGAGCCAATCCGGTTTTGACGACATACAAGTGGGTGGGGATCTGATGGGCAGGGATCAATTCCTGCTGCGCCGGTACTTTGATCAATCGAGCGGCTGCCTCGAACTGATCAAAGCCATCCACAGGGGCTTGTAGGGTATGGCTCAGGATTTCAAACAGCTCAGACATATTTAAGTCAGCTTGACCTGGTTGATTCACATTGTACAGATAATATAGGCAACCCATGCCACCTGACTACTGTGGATTTACAATGTAACCGCCTGCCATCACATAACCCTAAACCACCGTTCCAGCCGGTAACCCTGTTCGTCCACTAACGAGAGTTGATGCCAACCGGGATTAACCGCGATGGCCTTTTCGTGTATGTGGCGTGTGCTTCCCAGGTACTCGTTATCCAGATGCCAGAACAGGGCTGCATTGCTGAGCCGGTGTTGGGCCTTAAAGATGGTGCGCCCCAGTTCACCGTTGATTTCCACGGGTATTTTTATACGGGCGCCTTCCGCCGGGTATTCCAGTTGCATTGGCAGATCCTGAGCAATCAGCGGGAGTTTTTCGTGGCAGTCCTGCCGCCATGGGGGCAGGAGCTGATGACCGGGATGTATCCTGCGGTAATGGAATTCTGCCACCGGCGGCAGTACAAAGCGAGAGACTGTCTTAATGGCGGAGACCGGTTGGCACGCTCCATGTACGCGCCAATACATGTCGGGATCCAAGTGAATGCGTTGATGATAGGGAGAGATCCGGGTATAGACGGCTTCACTGGGTGCATGGACTTGTGTGGTTGGACAACCGCCGGCTGGCAGGTGGCCGTCAGCTGTACAGACGGTAATTTCCTGCAAGGCGTGATGGGGTTTCTGTGGCCAGTCGACATCGGGCAGCAGTCGAAACAGGTCGAGCATGATCGGGGCTGCGGCCTTGCTGCCGGTCAATTCCATAGCTTCCTCGCCGTTGGCATTACCTGCCCATACGCCTATGGTGTAGCGGCCATTGCTGCCGATAGCCCAGGCGTCGTGCCAACCGTAACTGGTGCCGGTTTTCCAGGCCAGCTTGCGACTGCTGTCAAAGTCCTGCCAGGCGGCCTGAACGCCGGGCCGTTTTACGTCGGTTAAGGCCATCAAGGTTTGCCAGGCGGCGCCTTGTCGAACCGGGAATTCCAGGGTTGCAGTGCTCCCGTCAACCAATGTCTCACCAATCAACAGGGATGCCTGCCTGAAGGAATCAACCCGACCATCGGCGCTGGCAGCAAGCCCGGCATAGGCATTGGTAATATCCCAAAGCGTGGTTTCCGCACCTCCCAAAATCAGGGACAAACCGTACTCATCCGCCGGACGGAACAGCGTCGTTATTCCCAGAGTCTCCAGGTCCTGTTTGAATACACTGACCCCATACTGCTGTAATAGCCGCACCGCCGGCACATTGAGTGACTCAATCAGCGCCTGCCTGGCGGTTACTGCGCCTCGATAGCCGCGGTCGTAGTTTTCCGGGCTGTAACCATCGTAAAAGCTGGGAACATCCAACACCAGTGAGTCTGGCAGCAATTGACCCTGTTGCAACATCATAGAAAACAGAAAAGGCTTAAACACGCTGCCCGACGAGCGCGGGCGTTGAACGATATCCAGGGCAGGGGAGTAGAGTGGATTGCGTCTGTAGGTTTTATTGCCGACATAGGCCAGGACCTGATGATGGCGATTGTCGATCATCAGAATGGACAGATTATTCACTCCGGTCTTGCCAAGGCGCTCACTGTGGTGGTGGGCAAGGTCATTGGCTTGCTGCTGCAGACCGGCATCAATGGTGGAGCGGAATTGATGTTTGTCGGGATGCTGCGTCATCAGCGTGGACAGTAAATGCCGGGCACGATCAGGTAAACGCCGGGGTGCTTCCGGCAGTGGTTCCAGTTTGGCCAGCTTCAGGTCGAGCGAGTCCAGATGACCCTGCAGATGCAGCTTGTCCAGCAGTCGATTGCGTTTGTGGCGCAAAGTATCGCGATTTTTCCCCGGGTTAAGACTGGACGGACGATTGGGCAGCAGGGCAAACAGCGCGGCCTCGGCCCAGGTCATGGAGGACATATCGCGTCCGTAGTAGCGCCAGGTGGCTGCAGGCAATCCCACCTGGTTGCCGCCATAGGGAGCGTGGGTGGCGTAGAGCAGCAGTAATTCTTCTTTGCTGTAGTGCCATTCCAGTTGTAGCGCCAGGGCCACTTCGCGCACCTTTTGCGTGTAGGTTCTTGCGCGGTTGCCGCTGAGCATGCGTGCAAGTTGCATGGTCAGCGTGCTGCCGCCTGAGACTACTCGACCTGCCTTCAGGTTGGCGACAACGGCCCTGGCCAATGCCAAAGGGTCGAGGCCGGGGTGAACATAAAACCGTTTATCTTCATAGGTCAACAGCGCCTGCACGTACTTGTCGGGCAATTCCCTAACGGGTGGAAATCGCCACTGTTCATCTTCGGCGATGGTTGCCGCCAGTAACACTCCCTCTTTGGAATAGAGCACCTTGCTGTAAGAGGCCGAGTGCAATGTGGTGGGCAATGGCCTGACAATCAGAACGGCGGCGCCGACCAAGGCTAATGCCATGACTATACCTACGACGATTCCGGCTTTGTGCAGGGTGGATTTCACAGGTTTGACCTTTAGGGTATTGATGACAGTACTTGTACCCATCGACCGGCGGTAGTGGCTCGGATACCACCGTCGTACATGGACTCCACCCGCCAGCCCGGCAGATAAAAGCGCCCGGCGTAGGTGGCATTCAATGTGATGTCTACCGTGATCTCTCGACGGTATTGACGCTGCCACCAATAGTAATTACCCAGCGTAAAATAACTTAACACCCGGTCGTCACGGATGTCCTGATATTCCAGTTCCTTAGCGGGTTCAATTCCAGCCATGCGATCATTCCCGATTTCCCAACCACTCGGTGTAATCACTGATAACGCCAGATTTTCCAGGCGGGAATGGGGATTTGCGGCACTGACGCTAACTCGGGCCTTAAAGTCTGTCCCCTGCCGTAATGCACCGATATCAAGTGGCAGGCCTTGCATATCCACAAAAGAAACGGAGAGTCTCACACCCTGGCTGCTGGCCTTTTCTTCGGCATTCGCCGGGGTGCCGCGGTTGCCCAGCAACACGTAGATGGGTTTTTCCCCTTCGTTTTTGACCTCCAGTTTGATGGGTGTGTCGCTGTGAATATTTTCGTCGCTGTCGATGATCCTGCGCAGCATGGGAGAAATCAGCTCAGTCTTCTCTTCGGCCTGATTATTGATTTTCCAACTGAAGGGATGCGCCTGTTGTTTGGTATCACTGTCAAAGTAGTTCGACAGCGCAATCAGCGCCCAGGCCTGGGATTGAGTGGAAAGGTACTGTGGCTTTGACAGCTGCATAGCCACCTGCTGTGCCATATCCCAGGCTTTCTTCGGTTTGTCCATATGCTTATAAGTTATCGCGAGCAGTGCAGTGTCTCGCAGTTTTGAACCATAGGTATAGCCGGCCCAGTCGTAGTCGAGTGGTTGATTATCGGCTTGGCTCAACAATTCCTCCGAGGCCTCCAGCACACCTGCTCGCGCATAGGCAGCCGCTAACAACCATCGGGCAAGACGATGATTGGCGCTGGTCGCAGGCAGGGTGGCCAGCTTTTCTTTTAGACGATTCATCGCATTAAAATCGGCGGCGTCCGCCAGCGTCAGGCTGTAGAGCAGATAGGCATCGGTGGATTCGTAGCCGTCACGGTTTCCGACTTTACGGGCAAAGCGTTTCTGGGTCTTCAACCAGCGTTCGATCACCGAGGCGGGCACCGGATAGCCGACATTGCGAGCTTCGAGCAGAAAATGCCCTACATAGGTGTTGGCCCAGTGATTGGAGTAGTGGCCACCCGGCCAATAGCTGAATTCGCCGCCGGCACTCTGGTAACCGGTGAACTTGCGCAACCCCTCCTTGATATTAAATTCGATATCCGTCTGTTGTTGATCCGTCAGGGGCAACAACCGGTTGAGAAAAATCTGCGGAAACAATTTGGAGGTCGTCTGTTCAAGACAGCCGTGAGGATAACCGATCAGCGAGTTCAGTCGGTGCTCCAGATTGATCGAAGGCACACGACTGAATTCAACATAGCTGTAATTGGTGTTGGGCATGCCGTTAGGCAGCAGGCTCAATGTCTGACTTTCGCCAGCCTTGATAGCAGTTCGCTCGCTAACGGTCTGTGGCAAGTTGGGGGATCTTACAGGAATGGATACCTCGTGACTGGTTTCGTGCTCTCCGGATTTCGCCTTTACCAACAGGCTGCCAGTACCCACGCTGGCGGCGGCAGATAAATCGAAACTGATGATCTGATCGCCGGGGCGGGTAAAGCTGAGGCTTTTCTCGGCTTGCGTTGCGCTGATCAATGAGTCGGTGTCCACAGACAGCGCAACTTCCTTGATGTCGGGGTCGGTCACAAACACATTGACCGGCAATTTCAAGCTCTCTTCGGGTCCGAGGACACGTGGCACCGTCGCCAACAGGGTCAGAGGTTGCGTGACTTTCACCGTCCCATCCGTTTTACCAAAAGCAGCCACTCCTTCAGAGATATCCCCAGCCACCAACATCACCCGCACACTGCCCATATACTCCGGCAGCTTGACAACATGCCTGGCCTGTTCTCCGGCCGGCAAATAAAATGGCCCGAGAAATTCTACAACCGGTGGAAATCGACGCTTCTTTCGCAGTGCATCTGTATCGTCTTCGGCATCGCTTCCGCCAATGGTTAACAGTCGCTCCGTATTGAAGACAGACGAATTTGACAGCAGATCGTACATATCCCAGGTCAGTACGCCGAGGGCTTCACGTCGGTAGAGGGTGTCATAGGGGTCAGGTGTTTTGTAGTTGGTAATGCTCAACAGCCCCTCGTCCACCACGGCCAGAGTGTAAGTCATGGCTTTGCTTCGGGATTCCGCTACCACGATCTTCAATTCTGATTGCGGTTTGACCTTCTCCGGCAGTGTCAGCTGCGGTGCAAGACGACCGTCCGGGTTATCCACCAATATAGGAGTGATGCCGTAGAGTCTCACCGGGCTGTCGTTATTCTTATCTGCAAAGGCCTGAACATAAGTAACATGGGCGTAAACGTTGGGGGCCATGTCTGCTGTTACTGGAATGGAATATTGACCCTCCTCGATATCTTTTTCAATCCACTGTTGGCTGAGAATCCGCGTCCCGGATTCCAGTGTCAGTAGTATTTTGCCTTTGTCGCTGCCGGCAACGATCTGGGGGATCGTCAGTGTCGCTGTGTCTCCAACCGCATAGCGTTTCTTGTCAGTGGTCAACATCAGTTGGGTTTCGCCCGAGGGGTTTTTCTGCTGCTGGTAACTCCAGCCGAGATACACCACCTTGCCAGAGCAGTGGTCTCCCTGGCGGTCACAGACTCTCATTAAATAGCGGCCCCAGGGATAGTCCTGCCCCTCAAGCGTCCAATGGCTGCGGCCAGCCTCATCCGTTTTCAAATTGGCCTCCACCAACGGATCGGCGTGGTTGCGACTGATGTAGGAGGCAATGCTGTCACTGGAACTGTCCCACCACCAGCGCCAGCCAATGCGATAAAGTTGAAAATCCAGTTCGCTGTTGGCAATGGGATTGCCCTCCGCATCCACCAGCATCATATTGATCTGATGCTGTTCGTCCCTTGAGATAGACCGATTCCAGCCGCGACCTTGAGGAATATGCAGACCAACCAGACGTGAGTAGGGTTGGTAGGCAACACTGGCGTACTGAATACTGAAGTTGCCGCTCTTCTCAAAGACCCGTGTTGTAAACTGGAGCTTAACGTTTCCCGGCGCGTTATTAATAGATGGGGCAAGGGAGAAGCTGGCTTTGCCGTTTTCGTCAAGGTTACCCTGAAACACCTTCTGTTGGCGCGACTGCAGTTCTCTGGTCGGGTCGTCAAACACATATTGGTCGTAGCCGGCGACGGTGGTTTTTACTGCCCGGACATTCATATCAATATCCGCTTTTAGGCCAGCAGCCGTTGCACCATTAAGCCACTGGGAAAAAAGCCCCGCTTCGATGGAGGGACCATCGCCGGCGGACAGTTTGTCCGAGGGGAACGTCAACTCGATTTTAAGGCGATTGGGTTTGATGGTTTCGACTGGAACCACTTTGCTGAAATAGTCACCGCCGTAGCGGATGACCGCACGCCAGCTACCGGTGGGGGAATCTTCATCCGTTCTTAGCCGGAAGCTGTAAAAGCCATTCATTGGCTGGGTATGAGTGATACTGTCAAATTTGTTGCCGCGCGGGTCAAAAAAATCGAGAGTCAGCGGGTAGTTCTCCGGCAGCTGCCCGGTCCGGTCGTGAGCAATAAATGTCAGGAATATCTCATCCCCAGGACGCCATACACCGCGCTCGCCGTAGAAAAAACCTTTGATGCCACTGCCTGCTTGTTCACCGCCGGTATCAAAAACGTTAGTGGACAGAGACTCATTTCGAGGCAGGCGTAAAAAGCCCACGTCTTCATTTTGCGAGGCCAGCAGATAAAGCGGGGCACTGACCGGCGAGAACTTCAACATTCCCTGTGGGTCCGTCTTGCCTCTCGCGACGGGCTGATGTTGGCGATTGTAGGCAACCACTTCAACATCACGCAGGGGCTGTGCGCTATTGATGTCGGTGGCTACCACCAGCATTGATTTGTCTACCGCCATTTTGGCAATCAACCCGATGTCGGAGGCATGAAAATAGCGAAAGTCCTTGATGGGGTTATTGTAGTGTTGGTAATAGTAGTCCTTGCAGGGGTTTTCCCGGTCAGTCCACTGGTATCGCCCCTGGGAGTGATAGTATCGTTGAACCCAGCTGGGGTTGTTTCGCGTCTCCTGAAATGGCCAGGGGTTGCCTGGGGGTAGGGCATCCTCGGGCTGAGGGCGCGGAGTCTCGCACTCCAGAATGCTGTGGCTCTTGTCAATTTTGACTTCAAACGCCAGCAGATCATTGCCAAAATCCTTCAAGTAGTCACTGACATCCAGATCAAATTGCGTCCACTGATCCCTGGGGATCTCCGGCAGCTGTAAGGTTTTTCGCCAAAGTGCCGCAGTGGTCGACGAATCGGAATAACGCGCCGAGAGATTACGGGACTGAAGAAACTGACCCAGGTTAGCGGCTTTTAGCTGATAGGCGGTAATCTGTACGGAATCGACATTTACCGCTTCAATCGGGATGGTCACCCGTGAATGGCTCGGCAGAATATGCGTACTGTCCTTAAAGCGTACACCCGGCTGTTCTTCAAGCAGAGTCAAGGTTCTGATCACAGGTTCGAGCAATCTGGCATTACGGGTACTGCGTATGCCCTCAAGGACTTCGATGGAGATATCACCGCTCAGTGGGCGCGAGGGGTATGCCCTCAGAACATTACCATCGACGCGCATGCTGGCGGGCGCCTGACCATCGATTCTGACCAGTCCCATAAACGACTGACCACGATCCAGGGGCTCCGAAAACTGAATGGCGATGTATCTGTCTTTTTGCTTTCGAGAGTTGACGCCCAATACTTCGAAACGATTCAGTGCGGGAATGGGAAGCGTTGATTCACCGGAGCGGTCAACTCCAATGGCAGAACCATCCCAGCGCAAAGTCGCTGTGGATGCGTCAGCACGTCGTTCGATACCGGACACTGTAAATTCATGTTCGACCTCGCTGAGGTGATTCCAGGTGATGGCCAATTCCAAGCCTTCCTGCTCGGCGTCCAGGATTTTCTCCAAGGCTTGGATCCGATCCCGGTCATTGAGTGTGACTTTGCCGTTGATGGTGTGACCATGGGTTTTGGGATCTATCGCCAGCCCATCAATCTGTACACTGAAATCCTGTTGATAGGCCTTGATTTTAAACTGGTGGGGGTACAGCGAATTCTTAATGCCCTGGAGCTTGTTCGGGAACAGCGTCAACGCATATTCCACATCGCGGTCCAGTGGTTGCTCAAAACGGATGCGTAGCGTTTTTTCAGAGTCAAAGACAACCTGCGCGTTTACTCTCGGTTCTATGGCAACGATTCCCAAAACCGGCTGGTTTAAATTCACCTCGCCGGCGGTGACTGGATGGGTAAAACCGATGAGGAGATCATCGTGGGCCGACACCCAACCCTCGGGGGAGAATTCAAGGTGAGGCGCCCAGCCGGAGGAGATCGGGGTTGCCTGAGATTCAGCATGAGTAACCGCCGGATGTTTGCTCGCAGGAGCATCCGCGGACTCGCCGCAGCTGACCATCCACAAGACCAGGAATACAGAAAACAGGACTCTAATGGCACTCATCGTCAGTTCCTTTGCCGTGCTGATTGAGGTTGCCTTGATTGTATCAGGCAGAATCACACACGCCAGGATAAAGCGCCAAAATCATAATTCGTCACAATTGACCTGAGGAATGACATAGGTAAGACGGGATTAATGTTTTACCTGCGTGTAGGCTGAATGGACTGAAAGCTGCGAGGGGATTTGCCCGTCTCATATAGGACTTAATAGCTTGCTGTTTGTTACGATTCAGGTGGAAGAAATGTCACTCATCCGCTTCCAGCACGCCAGGTATTCGTCCAAAATCACTTGTGCCCGCGGAGCTTTTTCGCCCCGGGTGCAGCGTTGATAGTGGGTGATCAACTTTTTAAGGTGGCGACTATGAAGCGCGTTTTTCCGATCCCAAAGTTGTCCGGTGAGGGAAACCTGGGGTTGCGATGACGACCGGCAGCTACCCTGTGCATAAATCAATTCGTAATCCCGCCCTTTTTCAGTCACCAGGGATTCGTACAGTAACCCGAACTCTCGATTAGCCAAATACTCACGCAGATCATATTGGGAAGTGGTAGGGCAGAATATAAAATCCAGCTGGGCCAGCGAGTTGTTGACTTCGAGCCTACTCAGTATGTCTACCATGCACTCGCCACCGACCCCGGCAATGATAACCAGGTTTCGGTGTTGGCTGTCGATGCGCAACTGCCCGGCATCGCCGGCAATAGCGTCATAGTGCTCACTGGCAAATTCGCACAGCCTTGGCTTCAGCTCCTCGATCAAATGTGGCACCTGGTCAACAAATATGACTTTGCCGCACAGTTGCTGACGAATCAGGTGAATACCCAGGTAGCCGTGGTCACAACAGCAGTCCCAGATGTGGGAATAGGGCTCAGGTGCAGATGCTACCAGGTCAGCGATGGCGTTGAGGCGAGCACCCAGGCTGGGTGGGGTACTGCAGATATCGGAGGAGGTGTTGGCTGTCGTCATTGATGGAGCTGTGAGCAAATGGGAAAGCCGGGTATTGTACCAGTATCTGCCGCGCCTGATGTAGCAGGGTCAAGTCTTTACAAGTAATCCACACCTGTCATTTTTACGGACAGGTCCCATAGTTTCCTGAGAGTGGTCAGCGAGTGCCTTCCAGAGGGTACAACCCGTGCGGGGCCGGATGTCTGTTTACGGCGTGAGGGACCGCAGTATTCGCCACCCTTGAGCGTCAGATCGGTAGCGGCCTGAAGGGTTGGCCAAGCCCCCTGTGCCGGCGTGTTAAACAGGGCCCTTACCAGTGGCGTCAATAGGGTGAACCAGCCGGGCATGTGCCTGGACAGCTCTGTGTCAGCGATGCCCGGATGGCAGGCCACTGATATGCAGTGAGAGCCCGTGGCTTTCAGGCGTCGGTTCAACTCAAGGGAATAGAGCAGGTTCGCCAGTTTGCTCATTCGGTAGCGCTCCATTGCTTCGTATCCCGTTTTTGCGTTGATATCTTCAAACAGAATTCGACCGTCGCGCCCCGCCAGACTGCTGGTGTTAACTACCCTGGCGCCTGGTGTCCGGTTTAACTTGCCGAGCAATAAACCGGTGAGCGCAAAAGGACCAAGGTGGTTTACCCCAAACTGTGATTCAAACCCGTCAGCCGTCAGTTCATAGGGTGGAATCATGATTCCTGCATTATTGATCAGCAAATCCAGCCTGGGCAGGGCCGCCAGATGAACAGCTGCTTCTCGGATTGAAGCCAGGTTGGACAGATCGAGAGGCTGGAAATGCAATTTGGCCCCGGGTGACTCTCGCTGAATCTGGTCAATAGCGTTCATGGCCTTGGATTCGGATCGGCAGGCGATAAGCACTTCAGCTCCCTTCGCAGCTAGCACCCTTGCTACTTCAAAACCCAAGCCGGTATTTGCTCCGGTAATTAGCGCAACCTTTCCCGCCTGTGGTGGAACATCCTGATCTGTAAAGCCCTTACTCATTGTGGAACCTCATTAGGCAGCTGATTGCCAGTGAATATATTAAATACACATTTAATAAGTTTGACTGTACAACATATTAAATGCCTGTACAATATCTTTTTCAAAAGTAGCAATGAGTAGAGGCAAACCATCCGATGGCAGAGCAGCAGCGGCGGAGAACCCAGGCAGAGAGGATTGCCGCGACAGAAGACGCTTTATACGAGGCAGCCATCCAGGTGATCGCCCGGGACGGCGCAGGAAAACTCACACTGGCGAATATTGCCAAGATGGCAGGCGTCAGCCCGGGTTTGGTCAATCACCGCTTCGGTTCCAAAAGCAATTTGCTGCAGATGACGTGTATGAAAGTCCTGGATGCCTGGTCAGAAATCTTGTCCGAGGTCACAGAAGCTCATTCCGAGTCAAGCTTGAAGTCCCTGGAGGCACTCTCTCGGCTTTATCTTGAAGGTGTGAGTTCGAAATCCGATATTGTTATGGCGCAAGGGCGCCTAATGGCTGAAAGCGTTAATTCGCTGGGTGAGTTGCAGCCTGCGTTCAAAACTTATAACCAGCGGGTGTGTCAGTCTATTGTTGAGCTGTTGAAACCGGGACAAAACCGCGGTGAGATCAAAAGCGATGTCGACCTGAAAGCCTTTGCAGTCACCTTTGTTGGAACCTTGCGTGGGGTAGGGATGCTGCATCTGGTCGATGATAGCATTGATCTGGAGGCAGCTTGCGGCATGGTGGTTCTGATCTGCAAACAGTTATTGCAGCCAGATACCAGTGATTCCAAATGACCTATTGTGTTCTCTTGCTCCAATGTTCCTTGCGGAATTTTCCGGGTGTGATTCCAAAATGCTTGGAAAAACTACGAGAGAAATGCGCTTCGCTGTTAAATCCGCACTCCAGCGAAACTTCAGAAAGGGGGCGTTCGTAGCCGTCAGGTTCGCTTAGTCTGCTGGCGGCATAATCCAGCCGATATCGCAAGATTGCCCTCTTGAAACTGTCTTGTTGTTCTGCCAATACCCGTTGCAGTGAGCGGACCGACATTCCTGTTTCAGTGGCGGCACGTTCGATACTGGCAGACGGCTCCCTCGCATGCTGTTCAAGCCAATATTTGATTCTAGCATTGCGGTCCATTGGTGGTTGTCGTGCCAAAGCTTCTATGGAGTGCTGCTGAAAACAGTTGCTGACAAGCTGCCTGACCGAGGGCAGGGCGGTTGCTATATCTGCCTGAGTCCCTGGTCTGAAGGTCTCTTCTACAAAAGCTCTCAACGTCGAGGCGAGTATTGCGCCTAACCCCTGGGCTGCGGAAACGGCAATATTTCTTTCGAGATACTGCTCATCGTCCAATAGTTCATCTTTCGGAATCATTAACATGCAGTAGGAAAAGTCGCCGGAGAAATGCAATCGACCACCTTCATGAGGTCGGTACAGCATGATTTCATTGCAGCGGGGAATGTCAGTGCTGGTCGGTGTATCGATGCTAACGTATCCGGACATCATATAAATCAGCGAAACCGTATCGGGCATCATGGCAGCCAGATCTTCGTCAAACTCAATCCATATGGAACCGGATCCTTTCACCAGATTAACCGCCCAGTGACCCACATCCCTGGACTTAAATTGATACAGGTGATTATCGCCACCCCTGACGACATTGACGTGCTTCTGTGCATAACGCCAAAAGGTGGCGTATCTGGACTCGCTCTCGCCTGTGTCCATGGATTCGAATAGGTGTCGCAATTCCGCCACGTCCGCTACTCCCTGGTTAGATCATATGCCCAGGCGCATTATTGCAATAGCTGGCGCTGGGGATCAATGTTCGTTGTTCTTGATTGTGGTCTTATATCGGCAACAGCTTGAATAGCTTATCAACCAAGGAGGCCGATAATGACGTCCGACAACAGTATCAAGAATATCCGCTTAATAGAAAGGGGTGAGCGATTTATCCCTCAGGGCATTGGGGGCTACGATGAATGCTGGTATCCCATATGTCTGTCCTCAGATGTATCAAGCGGTGAGGTAAAGGGTTTCGAGTTTCTCAACGGTAAGGTTATCGTGTTCCGGGACGAACAAGGCAAAGTTTCCGTCCTCAGTGCTTACTGCAGGCATTTGGGGGTTGATTTGAGCCTCGCCAAGGTAGAAGGCTTCTCTTTCAAGTGCCCTTACCACGAATGGCGTTACGACCAGAACGGTAAGTGTGTCGAAACCGCTGTTGGGGATAAGCCGCCACCTTCCGCCAAGCTGTTTGAATTTGCCTGCGGTGAGCGTTATGGACTTGTTTGGGCCTACAATGGCACAACGCCCGCGTATGATCTGCCCAAATTCGATATGGAAGATAACGAGCTTGAGTTTGACGTCAGGCGCGGTGCCGTCTGCCCGATGGACCCATTCATGCTTTACTCCAATACCATGGATCTCCAGCACCTTATCTCTCTGCACGGTGCGAAGTTTGAGACCACCCCTGACCAATTTGATATTCGTGAACATACCATAGCTTATGAGCAGGAGATGAAGCTTCCGGGGTTAGGGCACAGCCGTCAGTCCGTAAAGTTGCACGGTACCAATTGCATCTCGCTGTCGAGCGAAATGATGGGTCGAAAGACATTTATGATGTCCACCGGATTAGCGGTAAAAGGGCCAAAAACCATAACGTTTAATATTTCCGCAACGCCGAAGAGTACGGACAAGCCTGGCGAAGAACAGATGATTCAGCAACACCTGAAAATGTGTCAGGACTTTGGTGACCAACTCAATAAAGAAGACGAGCCCATCTTTCAGTCCGTTAGCCCGAGACTGGATAACCTCTCTGCTTCCGACAAGGCACTGGGGCTCTTTTTCCGATACGCCATGCGCTATCCGCGCTCCAATGTCGCCGAAGACATGATTTGCAATGACTATATTGCTGCTGCTCAGCAGTAATCTTTTACATTTTTGAACAGGAGAAAATTTCTATGAACCTCACTCTAACTGCCAGTCAAGCTTTTACTATCCTGGGGCGTGCTATTGAAGCTTCTGAATCTCAATCCGTCCCGGTAGCAGCGGTGATAGTGGATTCAGAAGGCAATACAAAGGGCTCCATCAAAGCCGATGGTGTTCACAATGTTAATCTGGACGCCGCCCGTAAGAAGGCGTTAACCGTTTCCGCGTTTAAAATGGCCAATCATGAGTTAATCGATCAGATCAGCCGGGACGATCTCGCCAAGACGGTACTGTTTTCCCAGACTGACCTTAATCTATTGCCCGGTGGTGTTCCCATCATGGCAGGGGATGCTGTCATAGGCGCTCTGGGAGTGGCCGGTGGCCTATATCCACAGGATCAGGCAATTGCGCAGTACGCGGTCGACAGTGACAACAATCAAGATTAAGAGGAGCGATACCTGTGCTGGTTGTACATCGAGAAACCGCCCCCAAGGGTGGAGCGGCCCAACACAGAAATGGCGGCATTGAGTTTGATTATCTGCTTGACGGCGAAGAAGGTTCGAAGGGTAACTATGCACTCATGCTCGTTAGAACCACCGAGGCCTTTACGACTCCAAAGCATCGTCACAACTTCGAACAGGTTCGTATTGTCCTGAACGGAGAGTTCGGATTCAGTCCGGGCCGGATTCAAAAGGCAGGGACTGCGGGGTACTTTTGTGAGGGAACCTTTTACACTCAAAAGAGTGGCCCGGACTGCGAAGTTCTCCTGCTGCAAGTTGCTGGCCCATCGGGTCAGGGCTATATGAGCTCAAGGCAGCTTCGTCATGGAGGTGACGAATTAGCGAAGATGGGCGAGTTCCGCAATGGCCGATATTTCCCGAATGATTCTGAAGATCAGGTCAAGAGTCAGGATGGTTACGAAGCTATCTGGCAGTATCATTTTGGCTCACCACCGCTCTACGTAGAGCCCCGATTTACAGAGCCGGTGATTATGGTACCGGATCGCTTTCGCTACCTGCCGGTGCCTGGCGTACAAGGATGCTGGAGTCGGCGGCTGGGTTCATTTTACGAGGCGGGACTGGGTCTCAGCCAGCTCAAACTGAATGCAGGCTGTAGCTATTTATTCAAAGCAACGTCGCAGCCGCATCTGCTCTACGCAGTTAATGGAAGCGGCAGGGTAGAACATGAATCCTGGCGAAGTCAGTCGGCTATCAAGCTTGATACGGGGGAATGGGCAAAATTCACGGCGGAGACAGATTCTGAATTCTATGTCTTCCGTTTGCCGGTGTTTCCAGGCACTGATTAACAATAACGAAAACAGGGCGACCACGGTGTCGCCTGGAGTAGCTTACATGAATCAATCCAAAATTTGGAAAACAGCTTTAGGCGGCATGCTGGCCCCGCTGGTCTGCTCTTCGGCTCTATCCAATGCCGGTGACGAGAGTCTGGTACTGGAGGAGATAATAATTACGGCGAGGAAAATCGAGGAATCCCTGCAACGAACTCCGGTTTCAATCTCCGCCATTGATAAGGAGGCTCTGGAGCGACGGTCTATTGCTGACATTGCCGAAGTGGACAACTTTATTCCTAATATGTCCATTGATTCCTCCGCCAGAGGCAGTGGCAGTGCTGCCAGCGTTACTGCGTTCATTCGGGGGGTGGGTCTGAACGATTTCAACATATTTACTGAACCCGGTGTTGGGCTCTACGTAGACGATGTCTATCTTGGGCGAACCATTGGTGGGTTGCTGGATCTCAATGATGTGGCTCAGGTCGAGGTATTGAGAGGACCCCAGGGGACACTTTATGGGCGCAATACCATAGGTGGAGTGGTGAGCCTGAAAACCATGCAGCCGTCCGATCAGCTGGAGGCTATGGCCAAGTTCACATTGGGAGAGAATCGCCAGCGTGAGTTTGACGGTATGATCAATACGCCACTCAGCGATGCCGCAGCGGCCAGGTTTTCCCTGAACTATCGTCAGCGGGATGGCTACGCAGATTCAGATTCTACGGGCGAGGAATTGGGGGATATCGACAAGATTACTTTCCGTGCACAGTCAAAGATAAGTTTGAGCGAAGATTTCGAACTTCGACTCAGTGCAGATTACAGCAAAGTTGATCAGACCATTCCACCGACGGTGGTTCGCGCGGTGGACACGGACAATGGGCTACTGGGACTATACAACGCAACGCTTGGCAATCCGATGTTTGGCGGCACACCGATCACCGCTGAACTCGTCAGCTCTGACAGAGACGAAGCCCACCAGAACTTCATCACTGGAGACGAAGCGGAGATTTGGGGATTTTCGGCTATTGCCGATGTTGCAGTGTCTGATCACATTCAATTTCGCTCGATCACATCCTACAGGGATCTGAAGGCAAACTATGGTATCGATATCGATTCTACCGGTTACAACGTTTCCAGGGGCTATAACGATACATCGCAGTCTCAGTACAGTCAGGAGTTTCAATTAACGGGAGTTTCCTTCGATGACGCATTGACCTGGGCTGTTGGACTTTATTATTTCCATGAGGAAGCACAGGACGATTATTTCGCGGCCTTCGGTGAGGGAATGTTCGATCTGGTGGAAGCGTTCCCGACTTATTCAATGCCGTTGTCGCCAGAGGCTGCGCCTTTCTGCGCGCCTGGACCATTCGTACCGGGCGTAACCGATATGGCCTGTGCTGGAGGCGTTGGGAATCCGCTCAATGCTCGGCTCTCCTCAGTATTTCAAGGTGACCTGAGTACGGACAATGACAGCTCCGCCGTATACTCACAAGGTACCTATCGCTTTTCGGACAAATGGAGTTTGACCGCCGGAGTACGATACACTCGTGATGTTAAATCCATGGACACCACGATATTCAATCCGGAGTCAAATCAGTTGTTGCTGCCCTACAGTCGCTTTGATGAAGACTTTGAAGCGGTCTCCGGTCGTATCGGAATCGAATATCAGGCCAACGAAGACACCATGATTTACAGCTCAGTTTCACGGGGTTTTAAAAGCGGAGGATTCAACGGTCGTGGCATTACCCTTGAAGAGGTAACGACGTTTAAACCCGAGTATGTGTTGTCCACAGAAATTGGAATAAAATCGGAGCTTTTGGATAATCGCTTGCGGGTCAATATGGCCGCGTTCCACACAAGCTACACGGATATACAACTGACCGTTGCCAAACTGTTGCCATCCGGGCTGCCCGCTTTTCCCGTCGAAAATGCCGGCGAAGCTGAAATACAGGGCTTCGAGTTCGAAGGCGTGCTGTTGCTGACAGAGAGCCTGACTATGAATGCCAGCTTCGGTTGGATGGACTCCGAGGTCACTGACATCGAAGGTTCGACGGAATTGTTCGAAGGTGCTCAGCTGCAAAAGTCTCCAAAATTCCAAGGGGCTTTGGCGCTGGACTATTCGACTCAGCTTAACGCAGCCTATAATTTTGATGCGCATCTGGACTACAGTTATGGCGATAAGATGTACAACGACTCCGCCAATACAGAGGTTATCGCCCGAGAATCGCTGGGACTGGTTAACTCCCGGATTTCAATATCACCTGCTTCAGGCGAATGGGAACTGAGTATTTTTGGCATCAACCTGGCCGATAGAAAGTACATCGAATCAGGCGCCGTTCCTGCGTTTGGCGTTGCCACGGCAACCTATGCAAGGCCAAGGCAGGTTGGTGTTTCGCTTGCTTGGTACCTCTGACCGAGCGCTAGGGCACTGTGATGAATCAGTCTGCAACCGCGCACTATCGTACATGGCTACTTGTAGGCGTATTGCTGGGAGCGGTGGGGTTGTATACAGCATCGTCAATACAACCCCGTTCGCTGCTGGCGGAGTGGGCCACTGAGGCGCTGCTGGTATTTTTGGCGCCAAAGACCTGCGCGAATGATTTCGCGCAGGTCACGAATGTGATCCGGTTGCCGGCTGAAATGCCTGAACTCTACGAGAGTCTTGTCGCTCTCAAAAATGGTGATTTTGTTGTGACGGCTGCTACTCGGGGTGAATTGATCCGGGTTAGTAGAGACGGGAGCTGGAACCTACTGGCGACGTTGCCAGTAGGTAAGACGGATCTCACCCGGTTTAACGGATTACTGGGGGGAATGGTTGTCGGAAGGGACTCCGCAATCTACGCTGCGGTTAATGCCATTGATGCTCAATGGCGGGGCATCTGGCGAGTTGATCGAAAGGGCAACAGTAAGTTATGGTCTAGATTCCCGGAGCAGGCGACCCTTAATGGTATGGCGATGGACAGTCAGGGAAACCTCTTTGTGGCTGACTCTTCACTAGGACTGATTTGGAAGGTCAGTCCTCAGGGGGAAGCCCCGGTTCGTTGGCACGAAAGCCAGTTGGCGGGGGCAAATCGAAATGTGCCTCTGCCAACGGCCAATGGGTTGAAGATCCATCAAAACCATGTCTATCTTAGCAATACCTGGGACCAGCACATTCTTAAAATTCCCGTGCTTGAAACTGGAGAGTCCGGACGAGAGCAGCTCTGGGATACAGGTGTTGCGGGTGATGATTTTGCGATTGACGAACAAGGCCATCTCTACTTGACTACTCACCCCTTCAACACGGTCGTTCGATTGCAGCAGAGTGAAGCGTGCAAGTTGGTGGCAGATCAGCATCGATCTAATCTCGCAGGACCAACGGCAGCGGTTTTTGGTGAAAGACTTGAAGACCGCGACATCCTTTATGTACTCAATGACGGTGGTTTCTCCCGAAAGGTTGAAAATGGTTTTCCGTCGATTGTGGCTTTATCCATTGATCCTTGAAAAACGCCTTGTGCTGCATGGGGTCTCTACAAGCGCAGTTACTGACGCTTGTAGAGAGTGCCGGTTTGTGAGGATAAGAATTAGCAGATGTAGGACAGGGCCTGCTCCAAATTCCGGATAAGGTCTTCGACGTTCTCTATTCCCGTGGAATAACGAACCAGCCCCTCCGGAATACCCGCGGCGGCTCTTTCTTCTTCGCTACATTCCACATGGCTGGTAACCACGGGTGGACCGACAACGGTTTCCACACAGCCGAGATTGGCAGCCATATGCGCGTATTTGAGTTTGGGTAAAAATACCTTGATGGCATCAAGCCCTCCTTTCACGCTAAAACTCAGCATGCCGCCAAAACCGCGCATCTGGCGTTTGGCAATGTCGTGGTGTTCATGACTTTCCAGCCCGGGATAGTTTACCTGCTCGACGACCGGGTGCGACTGCAACCAGCGGGCAATCGTCATGGCACTCTGGTTTTGTCGCTCGATACGAAGCTGCAGGGTTTTCATGCCTCGCAAGAGACTATAGGCGTCCATGGGCGCAAGGGTGGCGCCATTGATTTCCCGATAGTGGTAGAGTTTCTTAATCAGGTCGCGGTTGCCACAGGCAACACCACCCAGAGCATCGGCATGACCACCCAAGAATTTCGAGGCACTGTGCAGAACAATATCAACGCCCAGAGCCAAGGGATTTTGGTTGATAGGTGTGGCGAAGGTGTTATCAACCACTACCATGGCGTTAACGGCCTTTGCAGCTTTGGTCAGGCGTTCGATGTCAACGATTTTCACCGTTGGGTTGGTGGGAGACTCCAAGTACAACATTGTACAGCCTTTGGCGATTTCCGCCTCTAGGGCATTGTGATCTGTTGTATTGCACAGAACGACTTCGATACCCATGGGCGGAAGAAACTCAGTAAATAACTTGTTGGTACCGCCATAGCTGTCCTTAATGGAAACAATTTTGTCTCCGGGACGCAAAAAGGTGCCAAAAGTATTGCTGATGGCGGCCATGCCACAGGAAAAGCTGGTGGCGGCCTCTGCACCTTCCAGTACTTTGACCTTGTCCTCAAACGCCCGCACGGTCGGGTTGGTGTTGCGCGAGTATATGTGGCCTTGTTCTTTTTCAAGCGCAACCGCGTGCCAGGTATCAATGTCTTTGTAGCCAAATGAGACACTGTGAACTACCGGCACTTGTGTTGAGCGCTCGTAGAGTTCATGTTCGGTTTCGCCGCCCCAGATGCTGAGCGTGCCTGAGCCAGGCTGAGTTGTTTTCGTCATGTTGGTAATCCTCAATCGTGATTGCATTGTGAGTGGATGGCTAAAATGTCTTCGACAAGCGCAAATCCGGTTTCCATGCGCCCGGCGCCGGGGCCAATAAGGGTGACCTCGCCCAGTATTTCGGTTTGATAGGTAATCGCATTGGTTGCTCCACGAACCGAAGCCAAAGGGTGATCAGCGGAAATCCGTTCAGGTTTGACAGACGCATGGTAGCCCGCGGAATTACGTTTGATGGTGGCCAGTAGTTTCCAATGCTGGTTGTTATCCCGTGCGGACTGAATGTCCTCTTGGGTCAGCCCCGAAATTCCCTCGCAGGCAACATCTTGCAATGACAAGGGTAAATCCATCAGCAGGTTTCCTAATATGACCACCTTGGCGGCCGCATCGTGTCCGTCCACGTCGCCGCTTGGATCAGCTTCGGCGTAACCATTGGACTGCGCTTGAGCCAGTGCCGTTTCAAAATCACAGCCGTGCTCCATTGCGTCCAGCATGTAATTGGTGGTTCCATTGAGAATACCCTGGACTTGCGAAATTCCTGCGGCCATTAATGATTCCCTGGCCAAACACAACGCAGGAGTGCCGCTCATGACCGTGCCCTCTACACCAAGCACGGCACCATTTTCTTTGGCCAATGTGCGTAAGGCGGGATAGTCCGTTACCAAGGGTCCCTTGTTCGGCATGGAGACATGCATGCCCCGACGCAGGGCCTGTTTAACGTGCGTTAATGCAGGCTCTCCGGTCGCCAAGTGCGTTGGTGTCAATTCCAACATAATGCTGGCGCCGCTGCGTTCAATGGTCTGCGTGGCATTCCAGTCATTATGGTATGGATGCATGTTTCGTAGATCCCCGTCGCGACCCAGCTGATCCAAAAGCTCAGCTGGGTCCAATCCTTCTGCGTTTGCGACACTGCCCTTTATCGCATCACACACCGCCACGATACGAATATCCACTTCATGGTGTGACTTTAAAAAATCGTATTTTTCACTCAGAATTCGGGCAAGGCCTTGCCCTACATTTCCGAAGCCGATCAACGCCAGTTTGTAGATTTTCATAGATCTGTTTCACACCCGACTGATTGCTGAAGATTAAAACAATAGGTTTTCACGTCGCTCATTTCCCGAGCCGCGTGGGCGACCCCCTCTCTACCAATGCCAGAACCCTTGGTACCGCCAAAGGGCATGGCGTCTATCCGGAAGTCACTGCTGTCGTTGATCATCACTCCACCGCAGTCCAGCGCATCGGCAACCCGAAAGGCGATATTGAGATCACGGGTAAAAATTCCGGCCTGAAGGCCGTGGTCGACGCTGTTGGCCTTGGCGATGGCCTCCTCTACAGAGTTGAAGCGTTCTAAAATTGTCACCGGGCCAAACACCTCTTCCTCGGCGATGGCGCAGGTCGGATCGACATTGGCCAATACCGTTGGGAAAAAGACGTTGCCTTGACGACGTCCGCCACATAGCAGCGAAGCACCGGAATCAAGCGCATCAACCACGAGTGCTTCCAGCTTTTTTGCCGCTTGCTCATTGATCATTGGCCCCATATCGGTCGCGTCATCCAACTTGTTGCCAACGCGAAGAGCGGTTGCGCGTTGACAAAATTGCCGTGCAAAGTCGTCGAAAATGGTCTCGTGCAGCAGCAGTCGCTGCACATGCAGGCAGTTCTGTCCCGCTGCCCAAAAGGCACCACTGATGCTGGCATCCAGAGCTAATGCTTCGTCCGCATCAGGAAAAACGATAACGGGGCAGCTTGATCCAAGTTCCATTGCCAGCTTTTTCACACCGGCAATGGCTTGAATGTGTTTTCCTACGTCTTTGCCACCAGTGAACGATATCATTCTGACTCTGGGGTCAGATACCAGGGTGTCGCCTATTTCAGACCCTCTGCCCGTAAGCATTTGCAGCAATCCAGCAGGCAGCCCTGTGCGTGCAAAAAGGTTTACAAGCCGTTGGGCGGATAGTGGAGTTTCAGAATGCGGTTTGAGTATGACCGCATTGCCAGCGGCAATTGCCGGACCAATCTTGTGTGCGACCAAATTCAATGGGTCGTTAAAAGGCGTTATGGCGACCACAACCCCCAAGGGAATCCGACGGTAATAACCTACACGGTTCTCAGAGCCTTCGGCCTGGTCAAAGGGGATGGTTTCTCCGGTTAATCGGCTAACTTCTTCTGCACTGAGCTTTAGGGTATTTACGCAGCGAGCGACTTCCCTTCGTGCCTCACGAATTGTCTTTATCCCTTCTCGGGCGATCAAACGAGAAAATTCCTCTCGCTCTTCATGCAACAATTTGGCGACTTCCGCCAATGCACTTGAACGTACATTGGCGGGTAAGGTTCGATAGCTCTCAAAAGCACGGCTCGCAAAGTCGACAGCTCGTTCAGCATCCGCTTTGCTTGCTGCAGGTACAGTGCCCACAGTTGAGCCGTCCTGGGGGTCGAGGACCACAATCTGGCCAGGGATCTGCACTTCATTTTCTACAATAGTCATCACCATATATCACCTGTATCGTTATCCTCAGAGTTGATCAATCTGATGAATACTCTAACAGCGATGTGTGATAGCGTACTTTCGAAAATGTGTAGTCAGTGATTGATTTATGTCATATTGTGGTTTTGTTTAATCCAATTCTCTCCACGCAGTGAGCTGGCGATGCAGGTTTCAATGATCTCAGCGGTAAGAAAGGTCGGTACACCATCATAGCCAGCCCGACTATGACTAAAACGCGTCTGTCTTAGCGATCGTGAGGGTTTTCGACCCAAGGGTATTTGTCTAAACTCATGCGACTATAGGGAATTTCATTAATCGCCGGAACAATTGCGCCAGGTGCTGCCATATAGATGATCTCTGCGGCAATCGGTTCGAAAGCGGCGGCAAAGTGGGTGGTTGATTTTACCAGCAGAATTTTTTTGCTCATCGGGTCGATACCGAAGTCAGTGTATATCTTCGGAGAGAAACACTGGCTTCGGGCACTACAAACCAAAATATCGACACCCTGGCCATGCAGCGCTACGGTATCGCCGATATCAACGGAGGTGGACTCGTTTTTTCCTTGGGGAAACTCGTGCTGGTAAGCCTCAAGCAGCTTTCCTACCGTGACTTTGATATCTATCGGATCTCCAGAAGAGGGGCCGAGCTTGCCACCGAGTCGTACATTGATTTCGGCACCATAGCCCACTGCTTTTGCGATAGATACGACGGCCGGGTCGTAAATCATGGCGAGTGCCACATCTTTAACATCGTTTTCCAATATCCATTGCAAGGCAAAGGTCGAGTCGCCAGGAGCGCCTCCACCAGCGTTGTCGGACTGATCGGCGACCACCACGGGGAATTGCGTACTTTTTGCTGCTTTGGTAAGAGCGCCCTCCAATGACAGAGAGTTCGGACGCAGCTTGTCTCGCATGTCAAACAGTCTCATTCCGAGTGATTCGGCGGTATCGATTGCCAATTGCGGATTGTCGTCACTGATGACCAGCATCTTGGTACCTGTGGACTCAGTGTCCCCCCATGGGAAACCGTGTACCAGTGAGGAAGTGAGTATGCCGTTTTCCGCTTCCAGTCGATGCAGGTCATCCACAAAGCCGCGCATGGGTTGCGTATTGGTGGGATACATGGACATCATTCGGCAGTCAAACAGCGCCTTGGTTGGTCTTACCTCTCTGCGCCGAGCGGCCACGGCCAGTTCGATCAGCTCGTCTGATCGCTCCATGACATCGATATGGGGGTATTCCTTGTAGGCAATCAGGAAATCAGAGCAATCCATCATGGTGGCGCTGACGTGGCAGTGAGGGTCCAATAGCATCCCTATGACGACGTCTGCACCGACCAGGGAACGAATTCTTTGCGTTAGGTCGCCTTCGCAGTCCTCGTAACCGTCAGCCACCATTGCTCCGTGAAGGTCCAACAAGACAACATCTACAGGCAGGGCGTTTTCAAGGTCCGAGAGAATTTCATCTCTCAAAGCTTCATAAGCGTGTTTGACGGTGGGGCCGGCGGGTTCAGCGATGGCCATAAGGCCAAAGGAGTATTGGTGTTGATGTTGTTTGCAGTAGTGACTCCAGCGGTTGGCGGGCCCCAATACCCAGTCAGACGATTCCAAATGTCCCCAGTCACTTGCGCGAATCACTTGAAAATCGTCGATACCCGTCGGTAGCGGTGAAAATGTATTGGTTTCCGAACGAACGCCGGCTGAAAAAATGTGCATAGTTGAGTATTCCTTTTTCCTTCTCGTTGTTGGTCATCAGGCGAGCAGTTTCGCGAGCAGGACTCCAATAAAATTTGCAATAACATAGCCAAACACACCACACATTAATGCCGGCGTGATCAGCGGGTTCCAGCCGCGACTGGCAGCGAATGCGGCCGCGGTAGGCGGCCCGATAACACAGGCATTGGAGGCAATCAGCACCTCGCGCAGATCCAATTTGAAAATTGTTCCGGCAGTAAGCAGGACTAACACATGAACGCAAATAACAGTCATTGCCAACAGGATGATTTCTGAAGCGGAATCCAACACTGCCCATAGGTCGGTTGAGAACCCGATGACTGCAAAGAACAGGTACATAAAAAAGATGCCGATGTCGAACTGTCCTTTAACTTTATCGAGTGGGCGGTGAAACACCGTTGCCACCACCACCGACAGTAGGGTAATCAGCAGCAGCAGATACTCTTCCATGCCCAGTTTCAGCGTAATCAATCTGGAAAGCGCAAACAGGGAGAGACTAATGCCCAGGCCACAGATCAAGTGGCGGGCGACTGTTAAGGGCGGGCGTTGGTTGGAGTGTTGTTCTTGCTTGCCTGATGTATCTCTGGTGGTGTCCGTGACAGTATCTGAAAAAGGCATTAATTTCTGCAACAGGGTGACCGACGGCAGTACCGCCAGTATCATCAAAAACACAATACCAATGATGTTGTCGGTAGCCAGTGCTGCGGACGTCAGTTCGGGTTCCAGGCCGAGAGCATTGCTGACAGTCACGAAGTTCATCGATCCGCCAATATAGGTAGCGGTGAAGACACCGGCAAGCTTATGCCCCTCCTCCCCCAGATCCAGCAAATGAAAACCGAGCAGGGCACCAATGACAGAGCCGCTGGCCGCCAATATGAAGATCGGTAACATGCGACCGGTTTCCAACAGGATCTGTCGCAGATTGGCGTGTAATAACAGCAGTGGTATAGCGAGGGGCACCAGGTACTGAACCACCCCCTGGTATATAGGGGAACTCTTGGTGATTAGGCCGGTGTTGGACAATAACATCGCGGTAAAAAGGATGACTACTGTCGCCGACAAAAAGCGTCCCCAGGGCCAGCGCTCAGACCAATAACCAAAAGCGCATATCGCCAGGAGGATAGCGCAAACCGCTGGGTTTGATTCAATCACAAGAACTCCACCTCAATATAAAAAATTGCAGAATTGCTAAAATATAGGTTAAGTCTAGCCATAATTTGCAAATATAGCAATATTTGGTAGGGTGACTATGTTCTGATTATCTTCTGAAGTTAAAACGCCGGTTAACGAGTTTCTCGGGAATTCTGCTGTAATTGGGATAAAACATTGAATTTTTGGGTTGTTTCACCGGATCTTGTTGACAATGCAAAAAATTGCAGATAAAACAAAAGTTAATTTCATATAAAGCAAAGACTGTAAACTATCCCAATGAATTTCCTGCAGCGAAGGGGAGCACCTTGGCTCCTTACTTTATTGATGTTGCCCATTCTTTCCCCTGCTCACTCAGCAGCAATCCCTGATGGGATCTGGGAGCTTGAGGGCTACCAGTACATATTGGAAAGCCGTTCCGGCGACCTGCAAGGGTTCTACACAGTAGCCGGCAGTTATTGTGGCGCTTTACCCCGGTCGATGGCCGACGAGTTTGGTTTTGAGATGGTCGAATTCAAGGGGCGCAAAAGCATCGAACTCAAGGCCGGTATCAGTCGATATAGGGCGCGGCGACTGGCCCAACTGCCGCATCAGTGCGAGGCTCTGTCTACTGGACCGGATTTCAATCCCGAGACCAACTTTGATGCTTTCTGGGGCTATTTCGATCAGAACTACGCCTTTTTTGACGAGCGCAATATCGATTGGTCTTCTGTCTATCGGCGCCATCGTCCCGCTATTACCGAAAACACGACACCGCAGCAACTGTGGCAAATTCTGGGCACGGTGATTGGCCAGCTGGGGGACGGACACGCCACCTTGGTCAATGACATCCGAACCAGAGAGCAGACGGCGAGGGGAGGGCAGGTTCGCGAACTCTTACCCTTGTTATACGAATACTCGGGTAAATCCATTGACTTCAATAGGTACCCGGGAGTATTTCTGGGTTTTAGAGAGGATGTTTTTCGCCAACTGCCCGCAAAGCTGAAACCGGGTAGCCACTGGCGCCTTGCCAACGGCATGATTCAGGGCGGTTATGTCAATGAGCGCACTGCCTATCTGGCGATCAATGAAATGTCCGGCTTTAGCGATGGGCAGTCGTCCGATGAGGTGAGTGCAATTAACGCCTTAATGAATCAGGTGATGGACAGAGTGAGAGGTTCGGATTCGCTGATTGTGGATGTACGACTGAATCCGGGTGGTGATGACAAGGTCTCAATGGCGATTGCAGAGCGTTTCGCCGACAAGCAACGGTTAGCGTTTACTAAACAAGCCAGGCTGCGCCATGGCTTTACTGCGCCTCAGGAAATCACAGTGCAGCCAGGTGCGACCCAAGGCTACCGCAGACCGGTGTGTCTATTGGCCGGCGAGCTGACCGCCAGTGCTGCCGAAATATTTGTTTTGGCAATGCGGGTTCTTCCTCAGGTCACGGTTGTGGGTGAACCCACAAAAGGCATCTTGTCAGATACCCATGTGTTTGTCATGCCGAATCAATGGATGTTAACCGGCTCCAACGAACGCTATACTGCCGCTGATGGAAATCGCTATGAAGCCGTGGGCGTGCCACCGGATATAGTGTCCAAACGCTACGACAAGCAGCGCCTGATTGACAGTCACTTTGATTCCATGGCGGATTGCACCGCATATCTATCGGCAGGGCGCTAGCGCGGTGGCGCAGGTTTATATAAGCTTTGCCGGTCGTCACCAGCTTCCGGCAATCCACAAATTCAACGAATCTTCAGGGGAAATTTCAGTTTGATTGACAAGACTCGCGTAGGGAATCGAATCAGAGAGTTGAGGCGTGAGCGCAAGCTGACGTTGGAGCAGGTGAGCAAGGGCACGGGCATTCCCGTGTCCTCTTTGTCGAGGATCGAAAACACTCGCCTTGCGCTCAATGTCGAAAAAATGGCCAAGCTGGCGAAGGTGTTTGATCTTGAAGTATCGGAGTTACTGGAATCCACACAGCCCCAGGCTGAGCCGGTTCGCCCTCGACGACCAATGGCACGGCGCGCCATTGAAAAGCGCATCGACAAAGATCTGGTGGTTGAAGAAGTCGGACAATCCCAGGCGCACTATTTATTCTCGTCCATCAACGGTGCCAATATCCAAACCATGTACTATGAAGTATCGGGAAAGAGCCCCTGGGATACCTACTTCCTGAAGTATGCGGGTGAAAAATCGACCTATATCATTGAAGGCCGTGGCGTACTCTACTCCGAGTTTTACACGCCTCAGATACTGGAGGCGGGAGATGCCATTTTTATCGATTGTGACGGTTGGCATTGTCTGGTCGCTGCAGAAGATTGCGACGTCGTCAAACTGTTTGTAGTGAACTACTACGACCCTTCTGTGAATCCGCCAGAGATGGAAACCAAGGAGTTTACCGAACAAGAGTGGAATGCGTTGACAGGAAGTTAAATGTCAAGTCACCCAGTGGGAGTTACCCTGTGGGTAGGGGTAACTCCAGTCCAACTTTAGTACGCTCCATTACCACAGACGTTTTGTAGCGGCGCACATTTTTGTCCCCATAGAAGACCTCTTGAACAAAGCTATTAAACTCTTCCATGTCCCTCGTCATCACAATAAGCATAAAGTCGGCATCTCCCGTGACATAGTAGCATTGTTGAATGCGGGGCTCATTTTTGATTTTCGCTTTGAACTCTGACAAGAACCTGAGTTCATCGCGCTCCAATTCGACGGAAACCATAAAGGTCATGGCAAGGCCAACGCGCTTAGGGGACACAACAGCCACCTCGGCGGCGATCGTTTGTTGCTGTCGAAGGCGCTTTAAGCGCCTTTGCACGCTGGCGGTAGATAGTCCGACTTGTTCTGATAACCGCTCAATGGGAATCCTGGCATTGGTTTGCAATACACTCAGGATTCTTAAATCATGCTGATCAAGTGTCATGGCAGCTCTTTGGGCGGATCAGTCCGAACAAAAGAGAGGTCATGAAAATCATAACTGAAGTCCGTTGCCGGTGAAATGGCCTGCATGGTCATGCCATTGGGGTGACCATTGAAATCCGTCGAGAAATTAATATAGGCATCCGCGTCCAAACTTCGATCATCCCAATGCACCGTGAATACATTGCCTCGATAAGGAATCATCTTGCCCCTAAGTCGTGTCGAGCGCTTGGAACGAAAGTAGAGTCCCTGATCCTGAGCTGAGATCTCGACATCACCGAACCATTGATCACGGTATACGCCTACAAAATTGTCCAGCGATGCGTCAAATGGCTCTCTATTGTCTTCAATTTTTATCAGTATCTGATCTGCTTCGGTAGTGCTTTCTTCGTCAAGTGACTTGAATCGAGCGATCCAGTTATTTTTCTCCTGCCCAGCGTAGGCGTCCAGTATACTGAACACGATTGTATCCAGTGCGCTGCCGGATTGCTGATTAGTCAGTACCACAATTCCCAGATCCAGCTCCGGAATCATGGCCACTGTGCTTACCATGCCCAATAAACTGCCGCCATGCCCGATCCACTTGTAGCCATAGACATCTTTTACCTCCCAGCCCAGTCCGTAGCTCCTGAAGCGAGTGTTGAACCATTGATGCTCCAGCTCACTGATGCCGATAAGGGTATGCGCGCCGACTAAGTTGGCCTGTTGTTGTTTGCTCAAAAATTGCTTTCCGTCCGCAGTAACGCCTTCATTGAGGTGCATGGCGAGCCACTGCAACAGGCTGTCGACGCTGCACTGCAGTCCACCTGCAGCGGCGATAACGGCCGGCTCGTGCACGGCTTCGAGACGGGTGGCTTTCTCCAGATTCCCCTGTGCCAGAATGTGAGGCTCGGCGATGTTGTTCTCTTGTTTGAGGCGGGTACGATTAGCTGCGCAATGATTCATTTGTAACGGTCGCAAAATACGTTGATCTACAAAGTCCTCAAATGACTTGCCGGTAATAGCCAGGACAAGTTCACCGGCAGCGATATACAACAAATTGTCATAAGCAAACTCTGAACGAAAGCTGCTGACGGGTTTCAGGTGTTTCAGGTTGGCAATAATGTCCTCACGGGATGTATCCGACGAGGGCCAGAACATCAGGTCACCGGCCCCGATTCCCAGACCACTGTTGTGAATCAGCAGGTCTCGAACGGCGAACTCCCTGGTGACCCAGGGATCATAAAGTTGGAACTGCGGCAGGTGTTTAGTGACTTTATCTTCCCAACGAAGCAAACCGTCATCTACTAGCAGTGCTAGAGCAGCGGCGGTAAACGCCTTGCTGACCGAAGCGATGCTGAAGAGCGTTTCAGGGGTAACAGGTGACGGTTTTCCGTTTTCGCGAACTCCATAACCTTTGGAGAGAACTACCTTGCCGTCTTTGATAATACCTACGGCTACCCCAGGCACTTGAAAGTTGGACATGGCAGATTCCACCAGGACGTCAACAGACTTCTCGTCCAGCGGCGTATTAGAGGCAGAAGCAAATCCGTGGCAGGGCAACGTCGACAGCAATGCCACCGCGAGCGTGTGTTTAAGCGCGTTGAGCACAAAAAATCCTCAGGAGAATTGAAATGGTTGCTCACCGGTTGCCTGCGGGCATAACCGGTGAGCAGCTTAAGGTTTAGAAAGATTTGCTGATATTCAGACCAATGGTTCGGGGGCGGTTTCGGTAGTTGACCTGCCTGCCCGAAGCGGCCTGGTCGAGGAATATATCGGCTTTTTCGTTGGTAAGGTTGTTTGCGTAGAGTGCGATATCCCAACTGTCGTCCTGGAATCCCAGTCGCAGGTTGGTCAACACATAGCTATCCATCTTGCGGCGCAGAAAACTGAACTGGCCCTGCTCGTAGGTGTTGTAAGATTCGCCGGTGTAAGAGACATCCAGATTCAGATAACCATCAAAGGCCGCGACGACACTGGGAACCACGTAGTTAACCGCCACACTGTAATTGTGCTTTGGAATGCCGGGGAGTCTTTCGCCTTTGGGAGCCAGCGTCAGGTGATCAGGATAGGGTATTCCCGCAAGATCACGCAGTACCGGGTCTACTTCTTCCGCCGTCAGTTTGGCGTCGGTATAAGCAGCAGATGCCATTACGTCGAGATGCTCATTCACCCGATAGTGGAACTCAAGCTCCACACCTTTGGTTTCCGCCGAAGGTCCATTGGCCGTGTAGCCAAATCCGCTGGAATCATTAACATCCACCCGAATATCCTCCCAATCGATCAAGTAGATTGCACCGTTGACGATCAGTCGATCATTCAGCCAGGAGGTATGGGCTCCAATTTCCCAGTTGGTCACCAGATCGGATTCGAATTGTGTCGGCATATTGTGTACGCCGAATGCGGCCGCAACTCCAATGCTGTTGTATCCGCCCCGACGGAATCCCTCGGCAACCGCAAAATAGAACAGAGCATCGTTCGAGGGTTCGTAGGCGACTTTTAACTTGGTGTAGTAGTTATTGTGATCCGATTTTTCCGGCACCAGGGGGCCAAGCCCTTCCAGGCCGAAAATCGCCGAATCGAGATACATCTGAAAACGTTGCTTGATGTCCAGGTAGCGAACGCCTCCGGTAACATAGAGTTCATCATGGAAATAATAGGTCAGCTCCCCAAACCCGGCGATTTCGCGCACGCTATCGTTCATGGTGTACTGCTCCACCAACATGTCCGGGTGGCTTAAACCGTTGATATTGCCGACACGATCACCCAAGCCGGGATTATCCGGGTCAATTTCTTCCACGAAAATGGAGGTGTCGCCGCCACCGTTCAACTCCTGGTAAAAGACGCCCACCGTCCATTCGAAATCACCCTCCGTGTCGGACACCAACCGTAACTCGGACACTTGCGAGCGATTCCAAGCATCGTCATTTTCCTGATAAACCGACTTAAAAACGTAGCCGAGCTCGGCGTTAAGAACCGCAGAGGCGTCGTCGGTCATGTTCACCTTTTGTTCTACGTAGGAACCGCTGTAGACCAGGTTGGCAAAGCCCAAATCCCAATTCACAAGCAGGTTGGCCAGATTGACTTCCAGATCCTGCACTTGACGGATATCGGTGGTTTGCTGGTAGTCATCAAGACCGTGGGTTTCGGCATCCTGGTAGTCACCTCGGTCGATACTCTCGTGCATATAGGTGGCCTGTATATCCAGCACATCATTGGGGGTCCAGAGTAGTGACAGGCGGCCGCCATTGACTTTTTCGTCATTAATCTTCTCGATTCCCAGGCCAAGGTCATCGATAAACCCATCGTAATCGTGCCGGTAGGCGACGGCTCTCAGTGCGAGGGTATTTTCGACCAGCGGCAGGTTGACCATAGCATTGATTTCGTTGTTGTCCCCATCGCCACTGGTAACAGAGTACTTGGTATCCAGTTTTGCGCTAAAGCGTTCGGTATCGGGCTGATTGGTGACCAGTCGCACGGTGCCCCCCATGGCTCCGGCACCGTAGAGGGTACCCTGCGGTCCACGCAATACTTCGACCCTGGCGATATCAAACAGTCTGAAGTCGTGGTCCAGCGGAATTTCATCCAGGTATCGAGATACGGTACTGGAACCGCCCCTGGAACTTTCCAGCTGCGAGCTGAGACCTCGAATGGTATAGCCTGTTCCGGTTTTTATCAGCCCGGGTACCTGTTCGACGATGCCGTCAAGGTCAACGGCACCGAGTCGCTTTATCATATCTTCATTGACAACCTGGATACTTGCTGCCGTCTCTTGGAGGCTGGTAACTCTTCGCGTGGCAGTAACTTCAATTTCTTCGAGTTTGAATATTGACTCGTCCAGAGATTCATCGGCGTTTTCCGCCCACACTCCTCCTGAGCCCAGTGTGAGGCCGGCTATCGCCATCGCGAGCGCTGTGGGTAATCGGCGACGAACCGCTGTGGCAGCAGTCATTGGCAGGGTCAAAAATGGATGTGTTGTCTGGTCATGGTTCATATTGCCCAGGCTCCTCATAGGTAATTTTGATTATAGGCGTTGAGTACAGAATTCGAATCCTGTTTGCAGTAAATCACAAAATTTGCAAAAAGTGCAATAAATAAATAATAATTACGCCTTACTGCAAATCACCAAATGATATAAGCGGCTAAACTTGCCGTATTTACTCGTTATGCAGCCTGGGTGCTGCCGGAATCAGGAGATTGTCTCTATGCCTTGCCTACTCAGGCCACACGTTTATCTGTTTTTGACACTCTGGCTTGTCAGCGTGGTCGTCGCTGCTGCCTCAACCGGCAGCCTGGACAGCCCCCAGAGACTAGAGGCCTTTATCGACGGGCTGATAGAACCCAGGATGAAGGAAGAGCATCTTGCTTCTGTATCGGTGTCGATAGTGCATAGGGGAGAGCTGATCCTCTCAAAGGCCTACGGATACAGTGACATCGAGCAGCAAAAGCCAGCCGATCCTGAACGAACATTGTTCCGGCCAGGTTCAATTTCCAAGCTGTTTACCTGGATCGCGGTAATGCAGCTGGTGGAACAGGGCAAACTGGATTTGGACCGAGACGTGAATCAGTACCTGAAATCATTTCAGATACGGGATAGGTTTCCGTCTGATCCTATTACCTTGCGTCATCTAATGACCCACACACCAGGATTTGAGGATGGGGGTTTGGGTTACTTGCAGCCCACGGAAGTGGATCGAATTCTGCCTTTAAGTGAAGCAATGCAGAAGTACCAACCACAACGCATCCTGCCACCGGGACGGCAGGTATCCTATTCTAACTACGGAACCGCCTTGGCAGGGCTGATTGTTGCGAATGTTTCCGGTTTGAATTATCAGGAGTATGTCCGTCGCCATATCTTTGAACCGTTGAACATGCAGCGTTCCACGTTTATTGAACCGCTGCCTGCTCACCTCATCGATGATATGGCCATCGCCTATGCCTATGAGGGCGGGGATTTTGTCCCTCACCCATTTGAAATTATCAGCAACTTTGCACCAGCGGGTGCCATGAGCGCAACGGCAGACGATCTGGCCCGGTTTATGATGGCTATGTTGCGCTATGGGAAATTCGGTGAGCGAAGGATTCTCCAGGAAGTTACGGCCAAAACTCTATTGGAGCGGGCGTTCAGCACAGACTCCCGTTTACCGGGAATGGCGCTGGGTTTTTATGAAAGTATAGTGAATGGTTATCGGTTGGTGGGCCATGGTGGTGATACCGATTTCTTCCATTCCGATCTAGCCTTGGATTTTCAAAATCAACTGGGCATTTTTATTTCCGTTTCTGGCAGAACCGGTGGGGATCTGCGTTCAGCATTTATACCTGCGCTTTACGATCACCTTTTTGCCAGCAAAAGAGAATCTTCAAGCACTGAGAGAAACTTCGGTAATCGGGTCAGTGACTATAGCGGCGAGTTCAAATTCTGGCGAGCCAACTTTTCTACGCTGGAAAAACTGTTCTCTTTATCCGCCGGCATCAAGGTCATGCCTGGTGAAAACAGTAGTTTGGTCATGGAGCAGGGTGGAGAGGTCTTTCAATACGTTGAAATCGGTGCGGACCACTTTCAAGAGATAAACTCCGAGAATCAGGTCGCATTTCAACGGGATGATTCGGGGGAGGTGACGGGACTGATATTCAGTTGGGGGCCTTTTCTGTCCGCCTACAAAGCCCCGTTTTACGAGACGTCGGCATTAAATCAGTGGCTTCTCGGTCTGGCGGCACTGGTATTTATCAGTGCAACACTGCGGCGTCTGTATCAAAAACCCGAGCCTTGGATGGTTGGTAGCGCGGTGTGGGTGTCTGTTGCGCATTTGGCGGTATTGCTTGTGGGCGCGCTCAGCTTCGGGTTGACGGCGGAAGTCTTGGGAGAAAGAGTACCGTGGCAGGTTAAGGTCTGGCTGATACTGCCTATTCTAGCCACGCTGTTGACGGCTTACCTCAGCTATCAGGCCGTGGTGGTGTGGAAGACTCAGATCGGAACTCTCTTTTATCGGATTCGACTCAGTGTTGTTGTCGTGATGTCTCTGGCGATGGTCTGGTTCTACTGGTTTTGGAACATGCTGGGATTTCAGTACCTGTAGCGACTGACGCTCAAGGCGTTTCAAAAATACAAGTATAGAGAGAGTCATGACAATAAAAAATCACGAATCGGGTGAGATGCTGGGTCACCCGAAAGGCCTGTTTTTGCTGTTTGGTACTGAAATGTGGGAGCGCATGAGTTACTTCGGTATGCGCGGCATCTTCGTCCTTTATCTGACGCAGGCGGCGACAGCGGCCGCCATGGGGTGGTCTCACCTCAGTTTCGAGCAACTGCAGTCCAACGCGCTGAGTATTCTTGGCACCTATGCGATGTTGGTGTACCTGACGCCTGTCATCGGCGGCTGGCTGGCTGATAACAAGCTGGGTCAACGTAAAGCCATTCTCATCGGTTGCTTATTAATGATGACAGGTCAGTTCATTTTGGGGACTCCTCATTGGATGATACCGGGCCTGGAAAGACTGTTTTTGTGGTGCGGACTGACACTGCTGATTGTGGGTAACGGCTTCTTCAAACCTAACATTTCCACAATGGTCGGTGATCTTTACACGCCGGGAGATCAGCGGCGCGACAGTGCGTTTACCATTTTCTATATGGGTATCAACCTGGGGTCTATATTGGGTTACTTTGTTGTCGGCTCCATCGGTGAGAAAATCAATTATCAATATGGATTTCTTGCCGCCGGTATGGGTATGGGGATTGGGTTAATGCTGCAGCTTTTCATGGCTCGAAGATACCTTGGCGATATTGGCAACAAACCCGCCGCTCAATTGGCTTTGGCCAAGGAGGGCAAACACAAACCTCTGTCGCAACAAGAGCGCGACCGAATCAAGGTCGTGCTTGTTCTCGGTTTATTTACGGTCATGTTCTGGACGGGCTTCGAGCAGGCGGCTGGGTCCATGAACCTGTTTGCAAAATACAACACTGACTTGGTTTTTTGGGGTTGGGAGATGCCTGCCAGTTGGTTGCAATCGGTCAACCCGTTACTGGTTGTAGCGCTTGCACCGCTCTTCGCCAGCCTGTGGGTTCGTATGGATGACAGGGAACCCAATAGCCCGGTCAAATTCGCCTGGGGGCTTTTGATGCTGGGGGTTGGTTTTCTGGCCATGGTGGGGGCTGCCCTGCAAATAGACGGTAATCCCAGTGCCAAAGCCAGCGTTGTCTGGTTGATATTGGCCTATTTCTTTCATACCGTCGGTGAGTTGTGCCTTTCCCCGGTTGGTATGTCGATGGTGACCAAGCTGTCTCCGTTGCGCTACACCTCGTTGATGATGGGGCTATGGTATTTCTTTACGGGTCTGGCAAACAAAGCTGCAGGCGAGGTCGGGCGGCTTGTGGGCGAAGCAGGGCCTTTAGCCACCTTCGGGGGCGTGGCAGTGTCCTCCATTATCTGTGGTTTAGTCCTGTTTTTACTCTCCGATAAGTTGGTTGATTGGATGCACGGAGCAGAAGGCAAGCAAGCACGAGGTACTGCCATCGACAAGTCACCACTGTCTGCGCCATATGCCGAGATCGCTCAATAACCAGTGAATGATTTTGTCCACAAATATCGGACGCCTTCGACATTGTCCAGCTAATGTCCAATTCATAAACTCCTAACATCATACGCGTGAAACAACGCAAAAACGGCAGGAGTGCAACAACATGAACAAGTGGGAATGCCTGATCTGCGGCTTCGTCTATGACGAGAGCCTGGGATTGCCCGATGACGGCATCGCTCCTGGCACTCCGTGGGACGAAGTGCCAGAGGACTGGATGTGTCCGGAATGCAGCGTTGGCAAGCTGGATTTCGAGATGGTTCAGGTTTAGCTCTCGCCGCTTCGGCCATCCAATTTGTATACGGACAATGGAAACCCTATGACCACAGAAGCCTACATCTATGATGCCATTCGCACCCCGCGCGGCAGGGGTAAAGCCGGGGTGCCTGGCAAACCGGCCGGCAGTCTCTATGAAGTCAAACCTATTGATCTGGTGACCAACCTGCTCGACGCCATGCAGTCTCGCAACGAGTTGGACACCACTCAGATCGATGACATGGTTCTGGCAACTGGTGAGCCGATAGGCGAGCAAGGGCAAAATCTTGCCAAAACCGCGTTGGTGTATTCTGACTGGAACGACATCACTACTGGAGCGCAGCTGCACCGCTATTGTGCCGGCGGACTGGATGCTGTGAACGTCGCTGCCATGAAAGTACGATCCGGTTTTGAAACGATGGTTATCGGTGGGGGTGTCGAATCTATGTCACGTCTGGGCATCGGTGCCGGTGGTGCTGCCGTCAGTGACCCCTGGGTGTCCATGCGCAGTTACGTCATCTCCCAAGGTGTTGCGGCCGATTTGACCGCGACGCTGGAAGGATTTAACCGTGAGGATGTGGATCGCTACGCGCTGATGTCGCACCAGCGAGCCGCACATGCTCAAAACATTGGCTACTTCCAGCGTTCATTGGTGCCGGTTAAAGATATGAACGGCGTGACCATACTGGCCGAAGACGAGAGTGTTCGTGCAGACGTCTCGATTGAAAGTCTGGAGATGCTGCAGCCTTCATTTCGGATGTTTGGCGAATCCGGTCACAACGAATTGCTTAAATTCAAATACCCGCAGGTAGAAACAATCGACCACATTCATACTGCGGGTAACTCATCAGGGATTGCTGACGGCGCAGCCCTGGTTTTGGTTGGTAGCGAGGCGTCGGGTCGCGAGCAGGGGTTGCAACCCCGCGCCCGCATTGTCGCCTGTGCTACCACCGGTACCGAGCCCACCATTATGTTGGCAGGGCCAGTACCGGCAACACAAAAAGCCCTGAACATTGCGGGCCTGACCATCGACGATATTGATCTGTTTGAACTCAACGAAGCATTTGCTTCGGTGGTATTGCGCTATCAGAAAGCCCTGGGTATCGCCGATGAAAAAATCAATGTCAATGGTGGAGCAATTGCTATGGGGCACCCCATCGGCGCCACGGGAGCCATGTTGGTGAGTACTCTGCTTGACGAGTTGGAGCGTCGTGACCTGAAACGCGGTCTGATATCTCTCTGCGCCGGTGGCGGCATAGGTATCGCCACTATCATCGAACGGCTTTAGTGCCCTGAATCTGAAGTTCGTTACAGCAATAGAGTGCGGAATTAACTGATTATGGAATATATACGTTTAGAGCAAGACGCCGATGGCATTGTTGAGATGATTCTCGACCAGCCGGGTAAAGCGGTTAACACCATGGGAGCTGAATACGCTGAGGCGATGGCGGATACTGTCGCAACCCTGGAGGCTATGGTTGCCGATGGAGACATAAAAGGAGTCTATGTGCGCTCCGGTAAGGATACCTTTGTCGGAGGTGGCGATCTGTCGAGCATGCTGGATGCGCCCAAGCAGATGAGCGAGGCGGAGGCGACCGAAAAATTTGACGGTATTCTCGACGCCAAACGCTCCCTTCGACGGTTGGAAACGCTAGGGGTTCCTGTCGCCGTGGGTATTAATGGTGCGGCCTTGGGCGGAGGCTATGAAATTTGTCTGGCCTGCCACCATCGGGTCATCCTTGATGCCCCGGGTGTTCAGGTCGGACTGCCCGAAGCTCAGCTGGGTTTGATGCCAGGGGCCGGTGGGGTGGTACGCATGGTACGCATGTTCGGTTGCCAGAGCGCTATTGACTGGATATCGGCGGGTCGAAAGTTCAAAGCCCGCCAAGGATTCGAAAAGGGTTGGGTTGATGAAACCGCCGACTCGCTGGAAGACATGCACACCAAGGCCAAAGCCTGGCTGCTCGCGAACCCCGAAGCCCGCCAACCTTGGGATCGGGAAGGGTTTCGTATCCCAGGCGGGGCTCCCGGTGACAGTGCCATACCCAAAGCGCTGCAGGGATTGTTTCACTTCGGTCCGGGCAATGTCATCAATACCACCAAGGACAATCTACCGGCACCCAAAGCAATCTTTGCCTGCGTGCATGATGTAGCGCGAGTGGATTTTGACACTGCTGAAAAAATCGAGGCGCGTTATTTTCTCAAATTACTGGATTCCCAGGTATCCAGGAACATGATGCGTACCTTTTTCTTTCAACTGAATGACATTAACAAGGGACTCTCCCGTCCCGCTGATATTGAGACCACCCGTGTCGCCAAGTTGGGCATTCTGGGCGCGGGCCAGATGGGGGCGGGATTGGCGTTCACTGCTGCCAATGCAGGCATTGACGTGGTACTGAAAGACATTTCCGCTGACAACGCCGAGCGCGGCAAGGATTGGTGTCGAAAAGCCTGTGAAAAGAATCGTCGCATTGACCAACAGCAGGCAGAGCAACTGTTGCAGCGGATTACCCCGACCGGGGATTACCGTGATCTGTCTGACTGTGAACTGGTGATCGAAGCGGTTTTTGAAGACCGAAACATAAAGGCCCAGGTTACTCAGGAAACAGAGGTAGTGGTTAAAGAAAACTGCGTATTTGCCTCCAATACGTCAGCATTACCCATTACTGAATTGGCGCAGGCTTCTTCAAATCCGGAAAACTTCATCGGCATGCACTTCTTTTCTCCGGTGGAGAAAATGCCATTGGTCGAGATTATCTGCGGTGAACTAACATCCGCACAAACCCTGGCGAAGGCGTTCGATTTGGCGCGGCAGCTGGGTAAAACACCCATTGTGGTCAATGATGCCCCCGGCTTTTTTACCACGCGGGTGATCGGCACCACTATCTCCGAAGGTGCCACGATGGTCATGGAAGGGGTGCACCCGGCGCTGATCGAAAACGCCGCTCGCTTTAACGGCTCACCGGTAGGCCCTTTGTCGGCAATTGATGAAATCAGTCAGGAGACGGCCTACAAAAATGGCGAACAGGCCAAAGCAGATGCTGAGGCCAGAGGCGAAACCCCCGAACAGAAACCAGCCGCGCTATTAGTGGAAAGAATGGTGAAGGAGTTCGGACGCCGGGGCAAGGTACATGGTGGTGGTTATTACGAATACCCGCAAGAGGGCGCCAAATACCTGTGGCCGGGCCTGAAGGATCATTTTGCCCCTGAGGGCTATTGCGAGTTGCCGTTCGAAGATGTGAAAGATCGGCTGCTGTTCTGTCAGTGCATCGAAGCAGTACGTGCGATGGAAGAGGGCGTGGTGAATTCGGCGGCCGACGGCAATGTTGGGTCCATTTTCGGTATCGGATTTCCCGCTCATACCGGAGGTGTGTTTCAGTTTATCAATGCGTACGGAGTGCGCGAGTTTGTCTCCAGAGCAGCGGAGCTCACCGAAAAATACGGCTCCCGTTTTGCTCCACCTCAGTTACTGTTGGATAAGGCAGAGAAAAATCAGCTCTTTGTTTAGTCCTCTCGTGGTTTTGACGATTTCACCACATTCACAAGGAGCTTTTTATGCAAGACAACAGTTACGACTATATCATTGTCGGGGCCGGATCAGCTGGGTGCGTGCTGGCCAACCGGCTTTCTGAAGACAGCAGTTGCCGAGTACTGTTGCTGGAGGCGGGAGAGCCTGACAATCATCCTTTGATCCACATGCCTATTGGTTGGTCACAATTGGTGAGCAACGAAAAGTTCAACTGGCGATACTATAGTGAACCGGAGCCTGGTCTCAACGACCGTCGGATTCCGGTACCGAGGGGACGGGGTTTGGGTGGCTCCAGTTCCATTAATGGCATGGTTTACATTCGGGGGCAGGCGGAGGACTATGATGATTGGGCAGCCGCTGGCTGCACGGGTTGGTCCTATGCCGACCTGTTGTCTTACTTCAAGCGCTCGGAAAACTTCGAACCCACTGGCGCGGGTCCGTATCATGGCGCAAATGGTCCGTTGAATGTCAGTGAGCCTCGGATCGAGAATAAACTTTCTGATCTTTATATCGAGGCAGCGATAGAAGCGGGTCATCCTCGCAATCCGGATTTCAATGGTGTCAGCCAGGAGGGCGTTGGTTACTTTCACGTGAATCAAAAGAATGGTCGGCGGCACAGTGCTGCCGCAGCTTATCTCAAGCCTGTTAAAAACAGACAAAACCTTCACATCCATACCGGTGCTCTGGCCAGCGGCATACATTTCCAGCGGGGCCGAGCGGTCGCAGTGAGTTATCGCAGTGGCCAGGAGACATGCAAAGTATTGGCCGGGAAGGAAATCATTCTCTGTGGCGGTGCCATTAATACTCCTGCACTGTTGGAGCTTTCCGGCGTCGGGCGTCGAGACGTGTTGGCTAAGGCAGGCATTGAACCCGTGCATGAGCTACCTGGCGTGGGAGAGAATCTGCAAGAGCACCTTACCTGTTCCGTGCAATATAAGGTTCACAACGCCACAACCATGCGTGAGCAGGCAAGACCACTGGGGTTAATTAAGAACCTGCTGCGCTATCTGTTTACCCGGCGTGGACTCCTGACTGCTCCGGCGGCTACCGTTGGCGCCTTTTTACCTGGCCAGGGTGACACCAGACCGGCTTATCAAATTCACTTCGCCGCTGGTGTTGGTGAGGTTGATGATAAAGGCAACACAATATCGGCGGGATTTCCGGGGGTTACCTCCACAGGTTGCGTGTTGCGCCCAAACAGTCGGGGCAGTGTGCACGTCCATTCTGCGAATCCGCAACAGGCTCCTCATATACGCTTCAACTTCCTCGACAGCGAGGAGGACCGGCGCCGAATGATCGAAATCATTCGTCTGCAGAGGGATATCTTTAAGAGCCCAGCTTACAACGCCCATCGCGGTGAAGAGTATCTTCCCGGCTCGCAGGTACAGAGCGACGCAGAGATTCTGGAGTATATTCGTCAAAATGCCCACAGCGTCTATCACCCCGTGGGAACCTGCAAAATGGGCATCGATGACAGCGCCGTGGTCGACCCTCAACTGCGTGTGCGCGGAGTCAGGGGTCTAAGGATTGCGGACGCATCTGTATTTCCAAGCTTGATCTCCGGCAACACTCACGCAACCTGCGTGGTAATTGGAGAAAAGTGCGCGGATTTGATACGGCAACCGTCTCCGCAGTCAGATAAAACCAATGCCTCCAACTCCCGGGGCGTGAACTCCTCCGTTATGAACCACGAGACTGCATAATGAATTTTGAATTCTCCGAAGACCAAAATATGATCCGGGAACAGGCCAGGGGGTTTCTGGCCAAACACGCCAGCTCTGAAAAAGTGCGCGAAATCCTCGATACTGAGCGACGCTATGATGAAAGCCTGTGGCAGGGCATCGCCGAATTGGGCTGGACGGCTGCGGCCATACCCGAGGCCTATGGTGGATTGGCATTGGGTCACCTTTCTCTGTGTGTAATTGCGGAAGAGCTGGGGCGTTCTCTAGCCCCGGTGCCTTTTTCATCGTCGATTTATCAGGTGGCAGAAGCGCTGTTGGACGCTGGGACGGAGGCTCAAAAGCAAACCTGCCTGCCGAAGCTGGCAACGGGTGAATGGATCGGCACTTTTGCTTGTAGCGAAGGCAATACTGACCCACTGGAGACGCAAACGGTTTATCGGGATGGGCGCCTTTATGGCACCAAACGACCGGTGACGGACGGTGATATCGCCGACATCGCTATAGTTACCGCCACTATAGAGAACCAAGGCTCTAACAGTAGTGAGCTGACTTTGTTTCTGGTACATCTGGATTCGGCCGGGGTTGAGCGACAGCCCATCAGCTCTCTGGACCCAACCCGTGCCAGTGCCTTGCTTTCATTTAATGGTGTCAAGGCTGAACCGCTGGGGGCAACTGGCACCGGTGCTGCAATTGTGAATCGGGTATGGAATCGGGCGGCGGTGTTGCTGGCGTTTGAGCAACTGGGGGGTGCCCAGGCCTGCCTTGAAATGAGCCGTCAATACGCTATGGATCGATTTGCCTTTGGTCGACCTATTGCCAGTCTTCAGGCAATTAAACACAAGCTTGCGGATATGTACACGGCTATCGAATTGCTGCGCTCCAATGCTCTCTATGCTGCCTGGGCCCTTTCGGTGGATGACGACGAGCTGCCACTGGCGGCGGCCACCGCAAGAGTGGCCGGCATTCAAACTTACTACCAGGCCAGCAAAGAGAATATGCAAACCCATGGTGGCATGGGTTTTACCTGGGAGTTCGATTGCCATTTGCACTATCGTCGCGCCCATGAACTGGCGCTCTGTGTCGGCAACGAAAGTCACTGGAAGCGTCGCATGGTAGCGGCCTTGAAGGAGACCCGGAATGGATTTTAACGATACGCCCAGTGAGGCGAAATTTCGCGCGCAGGTGCGCGCCTGGTTGAAACAACATGCCACGCCCAAAATCAACGGTGTGGCCGCCAAACGCAAACTGCCCGAGGCGCAACAACTGCAAGCGGCCAAACACTGGCAGAAAAAAATCTACGATGCCGGTTGGGCCTGTATTACCTGGCCCAAAGCTTATGGCGGTCGAGGCGGCACTCAAATGGAGCTGGTAATCTGGCGCGAAGAGGTCGCTGACTACGACGAACTCGATGGTTTTTTTACCATCGGTCACGGCATGTGCGGCCCCGCTCTGATGGCCTATGCCACCGAAGAGCAAAAACGCCACCTCCTGCCGAGGCTGGCTTCCGGTGAAGACGTATGGTGTCAGCTGTTTTCTGAACCGGGCGCCGGCTCCGATGTGGCCGCGTTAAAAACCCGGGCAGATCCCTGCGGCAACGGCTGGAAGGTGAACGGCCAAAAAGTCTGGACCTCAGGGGCTCATTTCGCGGACTATGGTATCGTACTTTGTCGTACTGATCCCACCGTACCCAAGCATCAGGGCATTACCTTTTTCTTTATTGATATGAAGCAAGAAGGGGTAACAGCACAGCCAATAAAACAGGCCGACGGTGGTGCCCACTTTAACGAAGTGTTCTTTAATGATGCCGAGATTCCCGATATTCAGCGCCTGGGGGAAGTGGGCGGAGGCTGGAAAGGGGCGCTCACCGTTCTGATGAGCGAGCGCATGGCGGTAGGCAGTTTGCAGGCCACAGGCTTTCCTGAACTTTTATCGTTGGTTCAGCGCTTACCACTGGAAGATGGATTTGCGATCGACAATGCTGCGGTGGCGGACAAGCTGGCCGACTGGTACGTGAAACACGCGGGTCTCAAGCACACCAACTCCCGTATTCTCTCGGCCATTTCCCGGGGGGCTCCCCCTGGGCCTGAAGCCTCTATCGGCAAACTGGTGGCGGCGCCAATGAATCAGGACATTAACAGCTACGCCGTGCAGCTGTTGGGAATGAACGGCATGGTGACGGACCCTGAGCTGGCAGAAAAACAGGCACATTTTCAAAAGGAGATGCTATTTGCACCGGGCATTCGTCTGGCGGGAGGTACTGACGAGGTTATGCGCAATATTATCGCCGAGCAGGTGTTGGGCATGCCCCAGGATAAACGTGACGACAAGGATGTGCCCTTCAATGAGGTGCCGGTTGGTGTTTAGCAGGTGTCCCGACCCCAGAGAGATCTTGAACAGTGAAGAGGGTTAAAACGGTGAATGAGTTGACTGAATTTCGTCAGCAAGTGCGTCAGTGGCTGGAGCAAAACTGCCCTGTATCCATGCGCGGCGCCGCCGCGTTAGATGAAATCTACCGTGGAGGTAGCCGTGAAACGTTCAGTAGCGATGAGGCGAAGTTGTGGTTTGAGCGTATGCTCGACAAGGGTTGGACGGCGCCGGGTTGGCCCAAGCAGTACGGCGGCGCAGGTTTGTCGGACCCGCAAGTCAAAGTGCTTAAGCAGGAAATGAAGCGATTGGGCTGTCGTGCGCCTTTGGAGGCGGGGCAGGGGCTGGCGATGTTGGGGCCTGCATTGCTGGAGTTCGGTACCGAACAGCAAAAGCTTGAACATCTTCCACGAATCGCTCGCGGAGAGGTCCGTTGGTGTCAGGGTTACAGTGAGCCAGGCGCCGGATCGGATCTTGCCAATGTGCAGTGTCGGGCAAAAGACATGGGTGATCATTTCTTAATTAACGGCACGAAAATCTGGACCTCCAATGCGGATGTGGCTGACTGGATATTCTGTTTGGTCCGCACCGATCCAGATGCAGGCAAACAGGAGGGCATCAGCTTCCTGCTGGTGGATATGGCGCAACCAGGCGTGAGTGTAAAGCCTATTGAGCTCATTTCAGGAGATTCAGATTTCTGTCAGGTCTTCTTAGATGATGTGCGCGCAGAGAAGCACAACCTTATTGGCGAAATAAATCAGGGATGGACGGTTGGCAAGCGCCTGTTGCAACACGAACGTACACTGATGTCGGAAATTGGCGATCTTTCGATGGGAGCTGCCAGTGATTTACCAGAGTGTGCACGGCTTTATATCGGGTTGGAAAACGGAAAGCTGGCAGAATCACAGTTGAGGATGCGAGTGGCGCAATCGGAAATGAACAGCCAAGTACTGCAGCTAGCGCAACGCAAAGCATTCGAAGAAGCGAAGTCCGGAAGGGTGAACCCGGCAGCGACCTCCTTTTTTAAATACTACGCCACGGAACAGCAAAGTGTTCGTTATGAACTGATGCTGGCTCTTATGGGCGAGCGTGCGCTTGGTTGGGAGCACAAACGCATGGATGTGTCGAGCTTTGAAGATCAGGAACTCTCGGTTACCCGCAACTGGGCGTTTTCCAAGGCATTGACGATTGCCGGAGGCAGTTCGGAAATTCAACTCAACGTTATTGCCAAACGTGTATTGGGATTACCTGACCGAACCGAAGGAGCAAACAAATCGTGACCATGGTGTTAACTGAAGCCCAGAACCTGTTAAAGGACACGGCGCGAGATTTTATTCAATCCAAAGCGCCGGTGGCCGCACTGCGACAATTGCGAGAATATTATAAAGATCTTCCCGAGGGTTCTTGCAATGCAGCCGCGATCGAGTTGGGCTATTCTCAGGAGTTATGGGAGCAAATGTCCGAACTGGGTTGGGCGGGTATAGTCATCCCGGAAGCCTACGGCGGGCTGGAGTTTGGTTACCAGGGCTTGGGTGTGGTGCTGGAGGAGTGCGGACGAACGCTCGCCGCATCGCCATTGTTTGCTACGGTAGCGCTAGGGGCCGGCTGTATTCAGGAGATCGGTAGCGACGAACAAAAGCAGACGCTGCTGCCTAAGGTGGCTGAGGGACGTACCACGCTCGCGCTCGCGCTTGAAGAGCATCCTCGCCACACTCCAACTCGAATTGCCACCTGTGCAGAAGCCACTGATGATGGCTATACCCTCAAGGGTTTCAAAACATTTGTTCTAGACGGGCACTGTGCGGATCAACTGGTGGTTGTAGCCCGTACCAGTGGTGGTATTGAGGAGTCAGAGGGTATTAGCTTGTTCTTAGTAGACGCCAATGCCCCCGGCGTGCGCAGAAGCCGTACTGCAATGTTGGATAGCCGCAATGTTGCTCGTATCGTGTTTGATAATGTTCGACTGAAATCCGAGGCGCTTATTGGTATGGAAGGACAGGGTTATCCAGCGCTGGAGACTGTACTGGACAGAGCGCGCATATTACTGGCTGCCGAAATGTTGGGTGGTGTGCAGGAGTGCTTTGAACGCACGATTGAATATTTGAAGGAGCGGGAGCAGTTCGGTACCAAGATCGGGTCTTTTCAGGCGCTGCAACACCGTGCTGCGAAGATGCTTACAGAAGTGGAGCTGAGTCAAGCGGCCGTAATGGCGGCGCTTTCGGCGCTTGATGAAAATTCCTCGAATGCCCGGTTGCTGGCCAGTTTGGTAAAGGCACGACTTAATGATACCTTTGAGTTGATTACTAACGAAGCTGTGCAGATGCATGGGGGTATGGGGGTTACCGATGAGCTGGATATCGGATTGTTTCTAAAACGGGCCCGGGTAACCATGCAGATTCTTGGTGATAGCAGTTATCACCGGGATCGTTATGCTTCGTTGAGTGGGTACTGAGTGTTGGGGCACATCTGACCTAATAGTACTTAGACAGTTGAAGGCAATCTCAGACTCGCTTCGGCGGTTACGGTCTTACCTTTCTTGCTTTCCGCCCAAACTTCAAGACGAACGATGTTGTCTGGCTCAAGGGCAATGACTTTTGCTCCAAAAGAAAGCACATCACCCGGGCAATTAAAGGTGGTCATTCTAAGGGAAGTGATCTTGCGCAATGTTCCCTTTGATCCCATCCACTCGCGAAGCGTGCGCTCGATCATGCCCATGATAAAAAAAGTATTGGCAAAAGCATCGGGTGATCCAGTGGCAATCGCCGCTTCCCGATCATGATGCATCAGCGACAGATCACGATTGGCGCCTGCTTCCATTACCAGTCTCTGTAAGGTCAAAGTTATTGAGACAGGTGGAACCTCCGTGCCTACTTCTACGTCTTCAAAATAGACTTGGTGCAACAGGTCTTTCATATAGGTGCATCCTCATGGGGTACAAATCGAAAGATGTCCATATGGACAATGGCTACCGTTTCTCCCCGTTGGTTGGTATAAGTGTCTTGTTGCCTGAGAAAAGCGCCTTTACCGACGCTCATCGTTTTGTGAGTGACGCCCACCAGTTTGCTGGTGTTTGTAAGTTGATCACCGAGCAACAGCGGAGCGCCAAATTCTACGTCCACGCTGGTAGCAAAACTGAGGATGCACGGAGCAGGCACATCGAAGATCGCCGGGATATTGATCTGCTTGGCCGGGTCTTCAAGTTGTTGTTGCGGATCGCCCGGTTTCCAATAGGGACCAACGCCATAGGTAAAAGCCATCGTCGCCGGTGCGACAATGTCCGGGAAGCCGGCATCCTTGGCTGCTGATGAGTCGGTATGAATCGGGCAATCGAATTCTTTTGCTTCCAACCAGCGCCGAATGCTGCCCTTTTCCACCGCGTCTGCGCCATGACTTACGCCAATGATTTTTCCGAGCAGGGCTTGAGTTTCTTCCCAGCTACCCCATTTGCCCCATCCGCTATTACTCATAACCTAATCCTCTGCTTGGTGATGCTCCCGGGTGTGCCGGGAGCATCACTGCTTAAACAACCGGGCTGGAGGGTGTGAAATACGGGATGGTGATGTCTTCGGTGGCTTGTTGAAAAACCACGTCTACCTCCATGCCGATTTCGATCTCGTCTGGATCGCAGTTCAGCAGATTGGTGCACATGCGCACGCCCTCCGGGAGATCCACCCAAGCCAGAATAATTGGCAGATCCTGCTGGAACATAGGTTCCAATCCTTCGTAGGTTACGGAGAAGGAAAACACCTTGGCTTTACCGCTGGATTCAATCCAGTCGAGATTCTCTGACCAGCACTCCGGACAGTGCTTGCGTGGATAGAAGATGTTGCTGTCGCAATCACGGCAGTGCTGGATCATCAGCTTGTGCTGGCGAGTACCCTCCCAGAAAGCGGCGCTGTGTGGCTGAATCACGGGTAGTGGTTTCTGGTAGTTACTCATCTTGGTTCGCTCCCGAAAACAGTAGTGCAGGTGTTCATGCCGGATCCGCCGGACGTTGTAACAATGACGTTATTGCAGTTCTGAATCTGCCGTTCACCGGCTTCGCCTCGGATCTGGCGGACACAGTCGATGTAGAAGGCCATGCTGACGCCGGAGCCGGTGTGGCCGCGTCCAATGGCATCACCCATGGTGGTGCAAGGCAGGTCGCCTCCCGGCCCGCAACGGCCTTCGGCCCAGGCAATGGCACCCTGGTTTTCCGGCACCGCTCCGTAGCCCTCCAGGGCTGAGCACTGGGTAAAGGGGTAGGCGCCGTAGATCTGCCGCAGATCTATATCGTCAATGGTCATGCCGGCTTGCTTAAGCGCGTCCTGGCTGGAGGCGCGATAGGATTCGCGGAAGAAAATATCCTCCCGAGTAAACGGAGCTGCGCTGGTAAAGCGAGTGCCGTGACCCAGTTTGTAGGCATGGCGGCCGTCGCCCATCTGACGCGCAATTTCATGTGAGGTCACCACCATTGCGCCTCCGCCGTCTGCAAGCAGATTGCACTCGCGTGCATGCAGGGGGGTACTTACCATGCGCGATTCCAACACGTCATCCAGCGTAAGAGGTTTGCCGTAGAAGATCGACATGGGGTCCATCGCCGCCCAGGCTCTCAGGCCAACGGTTACTGCGGCCATCTGTTCCTGGCTGGCACCGGTTTCGTACATGTAACGATTGGTGATCAAGCCCATGGAGCCATTGAAACTCACGCCCCAGGGATACTCCCATTGTTTATCAAGAGGAGCCGTAGCAAAGAAGTTGATGAGGTCTGCGGGTGGCATGTCCGACTGTACTGTGGTGTGTGGGATCAGTACAAAATTTGCCTGCCCGGAGTCTATAAGCTCCTGTGCCAGGCGCAGGCAATTGGTATTTGAGGTGCCACCGGCGTTGGCGATACAGATATCGCGGCATCCTTTCAGTCCCAACACATCCGGAATCTTTCCCAGTGCCATGTCGTTTTGCATTTCCGGCTGCGCCATGGGGTTAGGCGAAATCACGGCATTGATTTCGTTCTTGTCGATACCGGCGTCCCTTACGGCGCCTACACAGACTTCCAGCAAAATATCCCAACGGGTGCGCTCGGGGTCACGTTTGGTCGGAACTTCAGCGATTCCGACAATGGCCAGGCCTTTGCTCATACGGCTGCCTCCTTAGTTGGATTGGCTTGGGTTGAAATGGCATTAGATGAGTAAACCTCATTAATGGGATCTGTGTCAATAATTTGATGTGTATTATTTATTTACTGACCTAAATTGTCGTTGTAAACAACCACTATATAGACAAGGTTATTAGGGCTGAAAGTTTTATCCAGGAATCGTATATCGAATAAAAAGCTTATAAAACAAATAGTTGTTATAATATCATCGAAATTTTAAGTCGGTCTGCCAGTAGAGAAAATGTTTTTCTGGACTTAATGGGTATCGCTCATTAATATTTTAAGAGTAATCGGGAGTCAGATAGATATCACTGAAAATCAAATTAAAATTTGGTAATAAGTGAGTGAAATTTATATGGCGTGAAGATACTCAGAATCAATGGCGGCAGTTGGAGTCGATATCCATGAACTTTGAAGAGCAAGAACACATTACGATGTTGCGGCAGAGTATTCGCCGCTTCTTGGACCAGAACTATTCAAGAGAGCAGGCCCGGGAACAGGATCGCACCATGGCGTTCGCCCGGGAGGCGTTCCAAAAGCTGTGTGATCTCGGGGTGACCGGATTAACAGTGCCGGAGGAGTATGGTGGCGCTGGAGTGGATGTGGTCGCCGCCATGGCAACCATTGAGGAGTTATGCAAGCGTGGCACCGGCCTCGCGGGCCCCTTTATCCACTGCGCATTCTACGGGGGTATGAACCTGGTCGAAAATGGCAGCGAGGCGCAAAAGCGTGAGTTTCTGCCCAGGCTGGCAACAGGTGAATTGCTGTTTGCCTATGGTCTCAGTGAGCCGGACGTTGGCGGTGATCTGCCGTCGGTAAAGGCGACCGCGACTCTGAAGGAGGATGGCAAGACCCTGGTGCTCAATGGCACCAAGCGTTGGTGTACCGCCGCGCGTATTGCGGACTATATCTTAACGCTGGTACGCACGGGCCCGGTTGAGGAGAAGTACAAGAACCTGTCGATGGTGATGGTGCCCGCCTCAGCGCCGGGTATTACCATTGTGGATATTGAACACACCGGCATTCACTATGCCGAAACCACCGATGTCATTATGGAAGACGTGGAAGTCTCTATCGACAATGTTCTTGGTGGGCCGGATTGTCTCAACAAGGGTTGGCCCATGCTGGTGGGGCGTGGTCTGGATGTGGAGCGCCTGGAGACGGCTGCCATTGGTGTGGGTATTGCCACGGCCGCAGTGGAGGATGCCTGGCAGTACGCCCAGGAGCGCTCCCAGTTCGGCAAAAAGATCTGCGGTCACCAGGCGGTGCGCCACTCGCTGTCGGACGTGAAGACCAAGTTGCAGGCCTGTCGACACATGCTCTATCACGCCGCCTGGCTCGCCGATGCGGGCAAGGATCTGGCGGTAGAGAGTTCCATGGCGAAATTGTTTGTGGGTGATACGTCGGTAGAGATTGTGCTGGAGTGCCAGCGCATTATGGGTGCCTATGGTTACGCCAATGAGTACGATATGGAACGTTATGTTCGAGATATTCTGTCGTTGCCGATTGCCGGTGGTTCCTCCAATATGCAGAAGAACAATATTGCCAACCGCCTGGGTTTACCCCAGCGCTAAGAGGTGAGCAAAGCAAAGAAAACGGCCGCATCAGCGGCCGTTTTTGGTTGCGGCAAGAGGTGGGGACAGGCGGGGTCAGATCGGCTGATCCGACCCCAGGCGGGCGAACGCCTGCCCGAAAAACACCTTGTAAACTCCCACGGTGAACAGTGGAATCGTAAAGATAAACAGCGACAACCAGAAACCAAATGCAAATACCTTCGCCAGCAGAGCAATCACGCCGACGCTGGACAGCGACAGGCAGGCGGTCAGGATTGCTGCCGAGAAACCGGCGTGCGCTTTTCGGCTCAGGCGGCGGTTGCGCTTGGCCAGCGACCAGTTGTCGAGGCGCTCCAGAAACCCCTGCAACAGACCGACGCCGGTTTGCAGAATGGCGATAAACAGCACGGCCACAAAAATATCGCTAAATGCCGGTGGCATAATCTCGGCGGCGATCCAGCGGTTGGGAATATCCTGCTGCAGGGCTTGCGGGTAGCGGCTCAGGTAGCTCAGGTGCATGCAGAGGATCGGTGTCACATAGACAAAGCCGCTGATATAACCGGCCACCAGGGTTTCCTGTCGGCTTCTCAGGTCGCGCGCGGTATATAGCATCACTGGTACGTAGGCGATGATAGCGACGGTGTAGATTGCCAGATTGCCCAGCATGGCTGTTACGTCAACAAGGTTGTCCTGCAGGCTGGAGGCGACGGCTTCTCCGTGAGCAAAAACCGAGGTCAGAGCCATACTCAGCAGGCACAGCAGCAGCATGACCGACGTTCCCACCATCGACATCTCCACAATGCGTCGACCTTGGTAGGTAAGAAATACCACCATGCTCAGCAGCGCGATGGTGACGCCGAAACGCGGCAGATCAAAGTGATTGGCGACTGCCGTACCGCCAGCGGTGGCGGCGTAGGCCAGAGTCAGAAACATTGAGAGGGTGATGAAGATCTCATACAGGGGAGCTCCCTTGTCACCGAGAATGGTTTTGCCAAAGGCCTTGTAATCGTAGGCGCGATGGAGTCGACCCAGTTCGTAAACCAGAAAAATCACGGTGCCGACGATCAGGGCGATAATGCCGATGGCGAGCAATCCGGCCAGTGGGCCGCTGGAGCTCATATAGGTGACGGTTTCCAGTCCCGAAGCGGCACCACCGCCAAACATCACCGCCAGAAACACACAGGGGGGAATCAGGATGACGCGAAACAGATAACTTTGCAGTATGTCTTTCATGATCAGATCCAACCGCTAAAAGGTTTGCGCACGCAGCCGGCCTGCATCCAGCTCACCAGGGTGGTGAAGTCCCACACGTTCAGTCGCACGGCGTCCTGGATCGCATGGGCGTGAATGGAAAGCTCGCTGCACTCCAGTACAAAGGCGCCAATCTCAGGGTGTTCATGCACCATGGTCAGGGCGGTATCAATCAGCACCTGTTCCATTTCCTGCAGGCTGTAGTGCCCTTTGAGTGTCAGTACATTCTGCATGGGGGGTGTGTCTTCGATACCGACAATCACCGCCCGGCTCGGATCGACAAGGCCGCAGGATTGCAGTGCCGGTGAGGCACGCAGGGCGGCACCATTGGCGGTGATGATGCCCACCTTCTGGTCAGGGCGCAGACCGTTGGCGACCTGGGACACCTGCATCAGGCTGGAGGAGAAAAACGGCACTTGCAGTTTGGCGGCAATCTGTTGCTGGCAGCTGGCAAAAAAGCCGCAGTTACCAACAATGGTGCGCACGCCCTGATTTTGCAGGCGTCTGGCCGCGGCAATGCTTTTTTCAATCACGACCGGGTCGGGTGCTTCGGACACCAGCAGGTGAGGATCGATATCGCCGAGACCCTCGAACAGCACCGGAAAATTGAACGAGCTGGCATTGCTCATATTGCCTGGCGCCATGGGGGTGTTGGTCTGCAGGATCAGGATGCCCACTGCCACGCCGTATATGTAACGCCCCTGTTGATGGTACTCCCCAAAGGCGTCGCGTCCCTGGGGGTCGTTACCGGTGGTCAGGGTGTAGTACCCCTTATTGGGTTGATTCATGGGCGCTGCCTCTCGCTGGTGAAAATGGGAATGTGGCTGTCGTTATTTAAGTCATTAATGGTCAAGACCGGTGAATTCGACCTTTCTGCTTCGCCTCTGGCTGGACAACCGCCAAAACTCATGTAGTATTTTATAAACCGTCCAGACGGTACAGTCAACGAATTACAACACCAGGTGATGACCATGACGACAAAGGAAGTGAGCCCTGATCAGGATGTGCCGCCGAAAAAGGCGAGCAAAAAAAACACCCGCAGCAACAACTCCAGGGTAGCCGTGCTGCATGCCGCCGAGCGTGTGGTGCAGAAGCTTGGCCCCGGCCGACTGACCATTGATGCGGTGGTGACCGAAAGCGGTATGAGTAAGGGCGGCATTCTCTACCACTTTCCCAGTAAGTCAGCTTTGGTGGAAGGGATGATCAACCATATGGTGGAGGAGAGTAACCGGCGTGTAGCTCAATTGGTTGAGCAATTGGAGGGTGAGGCTAACCCCACGGTTCGAGCACTGATTGAAGTGCAGGGCGGTAGCTGGGTCGAGGAGCAGTCCCTGTCGCGCGCCCTGATGGCCGCCGCCGCCCAAGACCCTGAACACATCGGCAAAGTGCGCGACAACAAGCGCCTGTTTGTCGAACGGATGCAGGCTGAATCGCAAGACTCAGACGATGCCATTTTACTGTGGCTGGCGGCCGACTGCATGGCGATTAATAAAGTGCTCAATATTTCCTGCTTCACTGACGAGGAGGAGAAGCGTCTGCACGCGCGCTTGTTGTCACTGGTGGACAAGTTGTCTGCGAAGTCCCGAACCTAAGCGACTGCATCTCAAGAGGTAGATAAGTGATGTTTGAAGCAAACAAAAAGTGGGATGTCATCATTATCGGTGGCGGCATCGTCGGTGTATGCGCCGCCTACTACGCAGCAAAGCAGGGTCTTAAGCCGCTGATAATCGAACGCGACAATATCGGTGCAGCGCAATCTGGCCGCTGTTTGGGGTACGTTCGTCGACAGGGGCGGGATATTCTCGAATTGCCCATGATGATCGATGCCATGGATATCTGGCGCAATGCCGAGAAAGAATTGGGCCGCTCCTTTGATTGGAAACCCGGCGGTAATCTCTGGTGCGCCCACGACGGCAAAAGCGCAGAAAAACAACAGCGCTGGCTGGAGTTGGCCAAACCCTTCAATATCGGTAGTCGCTGGTTATCCGGTAATGAGATTAACGATGTGATGCCGGGTATGAAGCATCGGTTCCTGGGAGCGCTCTACACGCCTGATGACGGCATGGCCGATCCGGTTAAGGCGACTCGGGCCTTTTATGAAGCGGCGGTGGAGTTGGGTGCGGAGACTGCGCTGGGGTCGGTAGTGGATGAAATCGTTACCCAGGGTGGTGCGGTACAGGGTGTGCGCATCGGCGCCCAATTGCTGAAAAGCGACCTTGTTATCTGCGCCGCCGGCGCTGCGTCCAGTGGTCTGTTGCGCAGGCACGGATTACTGTTCCCACAGGATTGGGTGCGCGCTTCCATTATGCGTACCGAGCCGGTAAGTCAAACCATCGCCCCTGGCATTGTTGGCGGCAATATTGGATTGCGTCAGGGGCGCGATGGCTCACTCTATGTATTCCATAAGCTGGCCAGCTACGATGTGCGCCTGGAATCACCTCGATACAGCTGGTGGTTCAAGGATTTTCTGTTCGACGACTCCTTCGATATCAAGATCAATCCGTTTTCAAAAATCACCCGCAAAATGTCGCTGGCAAAAACCAGCCCCGTTAACGATATTCCGTCGTCCTGGCAGGCACCCTATCCGGATCACAAGGCACTGGCTAAAGCCAAGAGGGATCTGGCGGCACTGCTTCCGGAGTGTCAGGGCATAGGCATTGTGGCGGAGTGGGGCGGCTATCTAGAAAGCACACCCGATGCGCTGCCCCTGATAGGGCAGGTTGAGGCTGTGGAGGGTTTGCTGGTGGCATCCGGTTACAGCGGTCACGGTTTCGGCACTGGCCCCATCGGCGGCAAACGCATCATAGAGCTGGCCACACGCGGACAGGCGGACATTCCCGAGGCACTCAGCCCCGGCCGTTTCAGGAGTGGTGAGTGGCTCGACGTAGAGTGGTCAGCGATATAGTCAACCGCTAGATGAGGAGGGCTATTGATGAGTAAATATGGCTTAACCAGCTGAAAATTTTAGACTTTCACGGCAATCCTGCGGTTGCTCAAGGCTCTTTAATAAATTATATTCAGCAGGTCGCGCTGGCCAGGTGCAGCTGTACCGGACCAGCGCTTGATCTTTTCTGTTTGTTGCAGCCGAGGTGACTTCCATGCCCAAAACCCGAACCCGTACGCGTCAGGTTTCCCGTTTGCCTCGCGAGCAACGTCTGTCTGACATTATGAAGGCCGGGCGCGAGATTTTTTCCGAAAAAGGTTTTGAGGCTGCCTCCATGGCTGAAATCGCCGACCGGGCAGGCATCGTTGAGGGGACGATCTATCGGATCTTCAAGGGTAAGCGCGAGCTCCTGGAAAAAGTGGTGGCCCAGTGGTACGAGGAGGTGCTGGCGGACTACGACGTGCAGCTGGCGGGCGTGAGAGGCACCTGGAACCGGCTGCGGTTTATGATCTGGTATCACCTGCAGGGGATTCACGATCAGCCGGATCTTTTTGCTCTGGTGGCGCAGCAGCTGCGCGGGCGACCGGACTATGAGGAAACTGAGGTTTACGCCTTAGCCCGTCAATACGCCAGTCATGCAACCGACATCATCAAAGAAGGCATTGCGGCCGGAGAGTTTCGGCCCGATCCTCCAATGCAGCTGGTGCGGGACATGATTTTCGGTGGCACCGAACATTATGCCTGGCGTTTTCTGTCCGGCAAGGGAGACCTGTCAGTGGAGGAAACCGCTGACCAGATGGCGAATCTGGTCTATGGTGGTCTGGCGCAGGGGGGCGATGCGCCAGCTCCCGGGGGGTTGGAATCCGTTGTTCAACGTCTTGAGGCGGTGGCGCAAAAGCTGGAGCAATAAATCTCCGGGTCGGTAGAGTTGCTTCAGCTCTACCGATCACCGTTTTTATCCGATGCGAGTCTGCATCACCCATCTTTAGTTCTGTTCGATATGCCCCTGTGCGCAGACTTCAACCACCAGGCCGGGGGCAACCATACCACTGACCACAATGGTCGCGCGGTTGGGATAGGGCGCTTCGAAATACTTGCCCCAGACGTCATTTAGCTGGGCGCTGTATTTAATATCTGTCAAAAACACCTGCACCATATTCAAGTCGGCGAGGCTGCCGCCGGCGGCTTCACAGACTTTCTTCAGGTTGGCGAAAGTAAGATCCATTTGCGCCAGCGGGTCACCTGTTTCCAGGGTGCCTTCGGGCGTGACTGCTACAACGGTGGTGTAGAGGTGGCCGTTGCTTATGGTGGCCCACTCCAGGGGCAGGCCCAGTTCGGGAAGTCCGGTGGTTACGGCGGTTTTCATAGTGCATCTCCATTAGGTTAAGGCAGAGGCCCTTGCTGGGCGCGAGTCATTATTATTACAGTAAATGAGTAGTATTTACTATAGGATTTTTTCGAGCTCATACAATAAAATCCTATATATCACTGTATTTAATAACTTTTGAAAATTTCAAATAGAGTTTTTATAGCTTCATCCATCTTGAAAAGAACATTAAGTAAGTTATACTCATTAGTGTTTTCAGGGTGCCCGGTACCATAGTTCACGCACCATAGTTCATGCAGCAGGGGGCGCCTCAAGCGCGTCTCAACAGGAGTAAGCAATGACCCAGTACGACTACTTGATTATTGGCGGCGGCATCGCCGGAGCGTCCCTCGGTTACCGCATTGCCGGCGAGCACAAGGTGGCCCTTCTGGAGCAGGAGGATCAGCCGGGGTATCACACCACCGGGCGCTCGGTGGCGGTGTGGACCACCGCCTATGGTCCGGCGCCCATGCGTGCACTGTGCAATGCCAGTATCGACTTTATTCGCAATCCGCCAGAGGGATTTGCGGAGTACGAGCTGTATCATCCGACCGGTCTGATGTTTATTGCCACTGACGAGCAGCGTCAGGATCTGCTCGATTTGCTGGCGGCGGTGCGGCAGCTGGCACCTGAGATTCACGAAATCAGTGTGGACGAGGCGCTGGAAAAGGTGCCGGTGTTGAGCCGCGACCATGTCAAGGCGGCGTTCTACGATCCGGGCACTCTCGGGCTGGATGTGGCAACCATGCACCAGGGTTTTCTTCGCGGTATCAAGGCCAGTGGCGGCGACGTGGTTTGCAAGGCAGAAGCGCAGACCATTGAGCGTCGCGATGGGCTCTGGCATGTGTCTACGCCGTCAGGGGATTTTTGTGCGCCCGTGATCATCAATGCAGCGGGCGCCTGGGCGGACGTGGTGGCGGAGAAAGCCGGCGTCGAGAAAATCAATATTGTGCCCAAACGCAGAACGGTGGTTTCCGTTGATGGTCTCGAAGGGCTGGATGCCAAGACCTGGCCAGGCGTGATGGATGCCCATGAGAATTTTTACTTCAAGGTGGATGGCGGCGCACTGGTGGCCTCGCCAGCCGACGAAACGCCGGACCTGCCTCGCGATGTACAGCCGGAGGAGCTGGATATTGCCATCACAGTGGATCATCTCCAGCACGCCACCAATCTCGATATTCGCCGGGTGACTTCCAGTTGGGCAGGGCTGCGCAGCTTTGTTGAAGATCGCCTGCCGGTGGTGGGGTACGCACCGGATGCTGAGGGATTCTTTTGGTTTGCAGGACAGGGGGGTTACGGTATTGCCACCTCTCCGGCGCTGGGTGAGTGCGGGGCGGCGTTGCTCAAGGGTGAGGATTTGCCCGAGTATGTGAAAGAATTTGGCATCAGCAAAGAGCAGATTGCGCCCGGGCGTGATATGACCGAAGCGGGGCGGTTCGAATAGGCTGTAACGAACACCATTCCTGCGTTATCAGTCGCCGATATGTCGGCGACTGATTGTTTTTTGGGAGTGTTGATTCTGCATTCGTCTCACAGACTATTCGGAGACTTTAGTAATACCCCTCAAAACGCCGTCTGTGGGTGGCTTTCTGAAACAGGTCAATCATGGTAAGAAAGTCAAAAACCGGCAGGCCGGTCGCTTCCTGCACCGCTTTGCTGTAGGGAGGAAGCATTGAGCACTCAAACAAAAAGGCGCCGATGTTAGGGTGGTCGGCAGCCGCCTGGCTGGTCAGTGCCACGATCTCGGCTTCGACCTTGTCCGAGTCGACACAATCGCTTTCCTGGCAAAGCTTGCTGGCAAATTCTTCGCACTCCAGCAGTCCAAGTGCGATAACTTCCCGCACACCGTCGAAGCCGGTCTTGTCCAGCAGGGTCTGGGTCATTTGCTCAGGGCCTGGGGTGACCACGGCTATGGCCTTGTCCTGGCCAATCATGCTGGCGATTACCGGCAGTTGCTGCAGGCTGGACATAAACAGCGGTATATCGACTTCCCGGGTGGCTTCGTCCAGATAGTTGAGCAGAAACCCGCAGTCGCCGGTAATGCCCTTGACGCCCTGCCGGTTCATGTCTTTTACCGCCTCCAGCACGCCGTCCTTTTCACTGCGGTCTCCAGTTACAACTCTGGTCAGGTCGACACCGGTGTAGGTTTTAATCAGTACTGGATAGTCATAAGTGCTGGCGTTGGTAACATCCCCGGGAATGTAGGGCACCTTCCAGGGGAAATCCATAACCCCAACGCAGTAGCCGTAAGCGGTGGGTCGGTGGATCTTTTGCTTGAATACTTTCATATTTCTCTCCGCTTACATATGACCTTGCCTGGCCCGTGGATGAATGGCAGCAAACAGAAAGTCCGCCAGGGTGATGGCATCGAACACGGGCACGCCGCTGGTGTCCTGAATGGCTTTGGCGTAGGGCGGGAAACGGCCGTCCTCAAGCACCATGGCGCCGGTGTGGGGATTGTCTGCCATCAGCTGCCTGGCACTATGGACCAGGGAGGCTTCCGTGGCGGAGAAATCCAGGTCGGCTGTCTCGCTTTGCTTGACGATGTCGGCGCCGCAGGTGGTCACGGGGTTGGCAACCTCAATGCCGGCGCGCGCAATCATGTTTACCATGTGCTTGTGGGTCGAAGGCGCACTCATCACCGCAATGGTTTTTTGCGCGCCGATGCTTCTGGCGATCATGGGTAACAGCAGCAAGGGTGACAGGGCGACCGGGATGGATACCGCACTGGCGATCATGCTTTGGAGGGCAATGGCGCAACCGCAGTTGGATATGATGCCTTGCACTCCTTCCCGCTGCAGTTCTCGCGCCGTTTCGATCATATTGTCAACGCAGTCGTTGTTGCCGTCGACGAGTTTGGTGGTGGTGAAGCCGGGGACGACCCTGTAAACAACCGGGCACGCGAAGCTGCTGGCGTTGTTGACGGCACCGGGCGGAGAAGGCTGGGGCTCTTCATCCAGGCAGAGGATACCAATTGCCTGACCGCAAATTTCGCTGCTGCCATTGGTTCTATAGATGGGCATGGTGTGGGGCCTTATTCAGTGGTGTCGTTAAAGTTGCTTGCCTGCATTGATTATTGACCCTGGCGGCCGGATGCGCCGATTCTCTATGGCGTTTCTCGTTTGGTCGGGTGGTCCTGTCGTCCATATTGTCATATCTCAGCCGCTTTTTTGTACCTTAAATAAGTTATATTTATTAGTGTTGTTCGTCAATCTGTCGCCCAAAAAATATAGATTCTAACTTTAATATAAGCATATATTGATCGATACTCGGAAGTATCAATGTTGGTTTATGAAGTTTTATTTCATTAATAATGAGTAATGTTCATTGGTGTGGTGAACAGTCCGCTGATAGGCTGGTCACGAGTGATGAGTAAACGTTTATTGAGGAGCCAGATATGTTTGACACCAATTGTCTTGATTTGACCGGCAAGGTTGCGGTTGTTACCGGAAGCTCCCGGGGGATTGGCCGAGTGATTGCGCTGCGCATGGCCAGTGCGGGAGCCAGGGTAGTGATCAACTGTGTTTCTTCTGTGGCTCAGGCTGATTTCGTAGTGCGGGAGGTTTGCGAGCTGGGTAGTGAGGCTATTGCGATTCAGGCCGATGTGAGCGACCGCGCTGAGGCGGAGAGCCTTATCGCAAGGTCGATTGAGGCTTTTGGTCAGGTGGATATTCTGGTGAGTAACGCCGGTCTGATTCTCGACAAGCCGTTTGTCGAGCACAGTGATGACGATTGGCGGAGGTGTATGGGTGGCATGCTCGACGCCAGTTTTTATCTGGCTCGGGCGGCGGTACCTCATATGGTAGCCAGGGGCGGTGGTCGTATTCTGGCGCAAAACTCAATTATTACTGAGCGTTTCGATTTGGCCGGGTCGACCTTGGCCGCTTGTGCCGCGGCCAAGGCGGGGACTTTTGCCATGTTGCGCTCCCTGGCTGCCGAGGTGGCGCCCTGTGGTGTCACGGTGAATGCGGTTGCGCCCGGGGTGGTGGCGACGGACATGATGAAAGAGTTTGACGAGTCTTCCCTTGAGGCGGTGCGCCAGATGATTCCTGTTGGCCGCTTTGCCGAGCCTTCGGAGATTGCCAGTGCAATGCTGTTTTTGGCGTCCGATCTGGCCGGCTATATTACCGGGCAGACGCTGCGTGTGAACGGTGGAATGAATATGGTTTAGTTGTTCTATCCCATAATGAGTAATATTTATCTATAATCTGACTATGGTTTTATTTCCCCTACTCTTTTGATGTTAATCCCGTTTTTCCACGTAAAAAAGGCCGTTAACAGCGGCCTTTTGTTATATCCGAAGAAATTCTTATAGTAAGTTGTACTCATTAGTGCGTTGACATGACGAACTGCTAGGGATAATGTTAGTTAGTAAATGGGCGGCACTCATTAGTAGTTGGGGCTTCCATTTGAGGTTTCGAATTACACCGTCTAGAAAGAAGATATGAGAGAGGGAAGAGTTATGTTAACGAAGACCAGGCTGGCAGCCGCGATTGCCACGATCACCGCTGGTTTGACGGCGGGACAGGTTCTTGCCGAGGAGTTTGCACTCGAGGAAATTGTGGTTACCGCCACCAAGCGTGAGACCACTATCCAGGAAATGCCCATGTCCATTCAGGCCATGTCCGGCGAGAAAATGAAGAATCAGGGCATCGACAACCTCGACCAGCTGGCCGCCTCGGTGCCCAGTTTTCAGGTGGGGGACGGCGCCCTGACCACCAATATTTCCATGCGTGGTATGGGCTCGCAGCCCGAGCGCGGATTCGAGCAGTCAGTCGGTATGTTTATCGATGGCATTTACATGCCTCGCTCGCGCCAGTATCGGGCGCCGTTTATGGATGCCAACCGGGTTGAGATTCTGCGTGGGCCCCAGGCGGTGCTGTTTGGATTGAACTCCACTGCCGGTGCGGTGAGTGTGGTTTCCAATACCACCCGTCCTGGCGACGAAACAGAGCTCAACCTGACTCTCAAGCATGAGTTTGAGTATGAGGGCACGACGGTCGAAGGCGTCTATGGCGTCTCTCCTACTGACAGGCTTGGTCTGCGTCTGGCGGGTAAGTACCGCAAGGATGAAAAAGGCGCATTCAAAAACGACTTTACTGGCGATGACGAAAACGCTCCACAAGAGCTGGTGTTGCGGGGAACCGCCGTGTTTGAGCCCAGTGATGCAACCACATTGACTTTCAAGGTCGATTACGCCGATTTCGAATTTGATGGCGATCTGGGTGAGACTGGCGGTGACGACAGTCTGTTGGACTGGCGCCGGGATATGGACGCCACCGGTGCCGCTGAGATCAGTGCCGGATCGGAAGTGGGTATCGACAAGCCGGGTTTGCAGCAGGAGTCTCTCAATATCGGGTTAACCTTCGAGCGGGATTTTGGTGGTCATACGCTGACGGCGATCGCCGGTTACTCGGATCTGGAGTGGGATGCCATGTTCGATATTGATGGCACTTCCCTGGCGATTATGACTGGCGGTGTTCATGAAGAATATCAGCAGAGGAGCCTGGAGGTGCGCTGGACCTCGCCGGAAGGCCAGGCGCTGGATTGGATTGTGGGCGCCTATTACCAGGACAGTGAGCTGGACAATGCCCAGCCCAATATTCTCGGTGCCTGGGCGCTGGGTGTGCAGGCCAATCTGCCGGCGGTATTCCTCGATGCTGAAATGGGCAGCGAGACTGAGGCGACTTCGGTATTTGCCATCGGGACCTGGAATGCGTCCGACGTGCTGAGTGTCACCGGTGGCTTGCGCTGGGTGGACACTGAAATCGACTATCATCGTGGCGACAATGCCTGTACCGATATGATTGGTGGTTTGCAGGAAACCATCGATGCCGTGCCCGACGCCTTTTTCTGCTTTAACGGCAGGGGCTACAAGGATCGGCGCAGCTCTGACAACCTGATGCCGGAGCTGGCGCTGCAGTGGGACGCCACCGAGGCGTTAATGGTTTATGGCAAGGTCAGCAAGAGCGCCAAGTCAGGCGGTTATGGATTCAGTACCGTGCTGGCCTCTGATGCGGACGGCAATCTGCTGGCCGAATATGACGACGAAAAAGCCACCGGGGTCGAGTTCGGTCTGAAGTACCAGGCTGCGACCTTCGAGTTGAACGCTACCCTTTATCGCACCGAGTTTGATGATTTGCAGGTGAATTCCTTCGACATCGACACCGGAGCCGGCTCCATACAGAATGCCGCCGAGGTGGTGACCCAGGGGCTGGAACTGGATGGCCGTCTGGCCGTCACCGACTGGTTGACCCTGACCGGATCGCTGGCCTACCTGGACGCGGAGTTCAAGTCATTCGATGAGGCGCCGGCGCCGTTCGATGGATCACTGCCTCCGGCTCCCTCCGGTAATCCTGCCGCAGCCAATGCCACCGGGATGGAAACGCCCTACGCGCCGGAATGGGCAGGCAGCCTGGGGGCGGATGTGAATCTGCCGCTGGGTGATTCGCTGGAGCTGGTGGCGGGGCTCTATCTCTCCTTCAGTGATTCCTACCTGACCGATTCAACCCTGGCCAGGGCCTTTGAGCAGGATGCCTATGAAAAGGTGGATGCGCGCATCGGTATCGAGGGTGGTGGTGGCCAGTGGAGCGTGGCCCTGATTGGCAATAACCTGACCAACGAGGAGATCATCAACAACTCGGTGAATTTTGCCGGACCCATTTCCTACCTTAAGTCGCCCCGGACTGTGGCGCTGCAGGGGACTTATCGTTTCGGCTTGTGAGTCAACTGTGGTCTAAGTGTAGACATTCAATAACACGATCAGCCCTCGCCCCATCAGGCGGGGGCTTTTTTTGTCTTTTGTTTGGGTAAAGGCGATGAATGTTCTGATTATTGGGGCGAGAAGTCATATTGGTCGCAGCGTAGCGCGTTATCTGTTGGGCTGCGCCGAGGTAAATCTGTTTTTGGGCAGCCGCAGCGACAGTGGTGTTGAGGATTTGCGAACGGTTTTCCCGGGAGCGTTGGTGCTCAAGATTGACGCCAACTGTGTTAATTCCCTCAGGGGTGCCGTCGGGGGAATGCATCGTGTGGTGGTGATTTCTTCAGATTTTGCGAATGAAACCGTGGTGACCAGGAATCTGATTGAGGCGCTTTACGGAGTCGTAACCCTGGAGCAGGTGATACGCGTGACGGGTCAGTGGCCCCCAGTTGCTGCTGCGGCGCCTAAATCGATGCAAGAGGTCAATCTGACCGCCCCGCAGCTCCTTGCGGCCTGGCGGTTGCTGCGGGAAAGCGGATTGCCAGTGACTTTGGTTGATTTGGCAGCCGATGATTCGAAAAACTTCCACCGCTTTACTGGGGAAGGTACCTGCAGTATCGCCGAAATGATTGCGGGGCTGTTACAGCAGGAGTCTGGGTCCCAGATAGGCCGGGAATATAGCCTGTAAGGGCGAGTTGGTTTTAAGCCTGGCTATTCAAATGTAAGTATTATTCATTAATAGTTCGTATTCGATTCTTTCACATTGAATATATTCTCGTAAGATAACAAAAACTACTATTTATATAGGAAAAAATAAGATATTTAATCGATCGCACTAAGTGAGTATAACTTATTAGTGGTTGACTCTGTCGGCTGGACTACTCTAAGATAAGGGACTGTTGATCACCCTTTGTACGGAGAGGTTTGAGTGAAGCTCGCGCAAGTCAGTCTTGAGGACAAATACGAAGTGCAGTCTGGTCGCATCTACCTGACAGGCAGTCAGGCCCTGGTGCGTTTGGCATTCATGTTAAAGCAGCGAGATGAAGCCATAGGGCTCAACACTGCGGGTTTTATTTCCGGCTATCGCGGATCCCCTATGCACGCCATCGACACCTCCCTATGGCAGGTGCCGGAACTGCTGGAGCAGCATGACATCAAATTTGTACCCGGCGTTAACGAAGACCTGGCGGCCACCGCCGTGCGCGGTACCCAAATGGCCGGTATCTACGGCGATGGTGAAAAGGACGGGGTTTTTGCGTTCTGGTACGCAAAAGGGCCGGGCCTGGATCGCAGCCTCGATGCGCTGCGCCACGCCAACCTCTGCGGTACATCCCCCAAAGGCGGCGTACTGGCACTGACCGGTGATGACCATGGCATGCGTTCAACAGACACCCCCGCTCACTGTGAGCCGACCTACGAAGATCTGATGATGCCCCTGCTGTACCCGGCGAATGTGCAGGAGGTTCTGGATTTCGGCATTCTTGGCATAGAGCTGTCACGATTCAGCGGTGCCTGGGTAGGTTTCAAAATGGTGTTCGAAACCGTGGATACCAGCGTATCCGTAGATGTGGACCCCCAGCGGGTGCAGGTGGTTACACCGGAGTTTGACATGCCCGAAGGCGGCCTGCACACCCGTATGCGCGACTGGCCACTGTTTCAGGAGGAGCGCCTGCGCCGCTATAAATTGCCAGCTGCCATCGCCTTTGCCCGCGCCAACCAGCTCAATCGCGTGTCCCATCACAGTCGCCAACCGCGCTACGGAATAGTTGCGGCGGGCAAGGCCTGGCTGGACGTATTGGAGGCGCTGCGAGAACTCGGCATCAACGACGATCTGATGGAGGAGCTTGGAATCGTCGTGTACAAGGTCGGCATGGTCTACCCTCACGATCTGGAAGGCTACCGTGATTTCGGCCGCGGACTTGACGAAGTTCTGGTGGTGGAAGAAAAGCGCGAGCACATAGAGCGAGCGGTGAAGGATGCCTGTTTCGATCTGCCACAAGATGTGCGACCCAGAGTGGTAGGACGCGCCGACGAGGCGGGAGAACTGCTGATCAATGAGCTGGGTGAGCTGACTCCGGAAGTGGTCGCCCAGGCTATCGCCAAGCGCATCGCGTATTTTCACACCAGCGAAAAAATTGATGCGCGCATCGGTTTTCTGCAAAGCCAGTGTCAGCACCTGGCACAGCTTCCTGCAGTCAATATCACACGCATGCCTTATTTCTGTTCCGGCTGTCCGCACAACACGTCCACCAATGTTCCCGAGGGCAGCCGTGCCCACGGCGGTGTGGGCTGCCACGGCATGGCGATGTATATGAACCGCGGCGTGGTGGACTGGACCCATATGGGCGGCGAGGGAATGACCTGGATAGGCGAGTCACCCTACGTGAAAGCCGATCACGTATTTCAGGATCTGGGTGACGGCACCTATTTTCACTCCGGCTCTCTGGCCATTCGCCAGGCGGTGGCAGCGGGAGTGAACATTACTTACAAGATTCTTTACAACGATGCGGTCGCCATGACGGGCGGTCAGCCCGTGGACGGCTCTATCTCGGTACCGGAAATCACCCACCAGGCGCAGGGAGAGGGGGTGAAAAAAATCGTAGTGGTTACCGACGAGCCGGAAAAATACCAGCGCGATAAATACGAGCCGTTTGCATCGGGAGTAGAGGTGTTTCACCGTCGCGAACTGGACCGGGTACAAAAAGAGTTGCGGGAAGTCAAAGGCGTTTCCGTCATGATCTATGACCAGACCTGCGCGGCGGAAAAACGCCGCCGTCGCAAGCGTGGTACCTTTCCAGATCCAGCCAAGCGCGCCTTTATCAATGACCGGGTGTGCGAGGGTTGTGGCGACTGCAGCGTAAAGTCCAATTGCCTCTCGGTGCTGCCGTTGAAAACCGAATACGGCAACAAGCGCACTATCGACCAGTCTTCCTGCAACAAGGATTTCTCCTGCGTGGAAGGTTTCTGTCCGAGTTTTGTCACGGTGCTGGGTGGGCGTCCGCGCAAGGGCAAGGGAGTCGGTAGTGTGCCGGCAGGGCTGGAGTCTCTGCCGAACCCGGTGCTGCCGAGCATTCCTCATCAGGGCACCTACAATATTCTGGTCAACGGTGTTGGTGGTACTGGCGTAGTGACCATCGGCGCACTGCTGGGCATGGCAGCTCACTTGGAAGGCAAGGGTGCCTCCATTGTGGATCAGCTGGGTATGGCCCAGAAGGGCGGTGCCGTCACCACCCACATTCGTTTCGGCAATACCCCTGATGATATCAAGGCCGTGCGCGTCAATGCCGGCAATGCCGATCTGCTGCTTGGCTGCGATTCGCTGGTGGCCGGTACCGATGTTGCGCTGAAGGCTGCTCGCAGGGGCCACACCTACGCGCTCATTAACACCAATGAGGCGATTACCGGTGATTTCACACAGAATCCGGATCTGAAATTTCCTGCCAATACCCTGGAGGCACGGGTGCTGGATGTTGTCGGTAGCGAGCGCACCGACCTTTTGAATGCGACACGACTGGCCACCCGCCTTCTGGGTGATTCCATCGCCAGCAATCTGTTTATGGTGGGGTACGCCTGGCAAAAGGGTTTACTGCCGATCAGTGCCGCAGCCATCAGTCGGGCTATCGAGCTCAATGGTGTCGCGGTGGAGTGGAATCAGCAGGCTTTCGCCTGGGGGCGCCGTGCAGCGCATAATCTCGAAGCGGTTATTGAACTGGCTGAGCCCGCGGCGCCGGTAAAACTGCTGGAAACGGCTGCGGCAATTGCTCAGAGGCGGGCAGCTGACTTGGTTGAATACCAGGATGCCGCCTATGCCGAGCGTTACCGCAAACTGGTCGCCCAGGTGGAAGAGGCGGAAAAGAAAGCTGGCGCAGGCTTAAATGGCTTGGCCGAGGCCGTCGCCGAGAACGCCTACAAGCTTATGGCCTACAAAGATGAGTATGAAGTTGCTCGTCTCTATAGCGACCCGGAATTCCTTCGCAAGCTTGAGGATCAGTTCGAAGGCGATTACAAACTGCAATTCAACCTGGCTCCCCCTTTACTGGCACGGCCCGATAAGAGAACCGGGGTGGTGCGCAAGATGCAGTTCGGTCCCTGGATGATGAAGGCATTTGGTGTGCTGAAACACCTGAAACGCCTGCGGGGATCTGCGCTGGATCCGTTTGGATATACAGCGGAGCGTCGGCAGGAAAGAGCGCTGGTTATTGAATACGAGCAGCAGATACTGGCTATTCTGCAGAAGCTATCACCAACCAACCACGCTCGGGCAATCGAGATTGCAAGGTTGCCTGAGTGCATTCGTGGTTATGGTCATGTCAAGGAAAGACATATGGCGGAGTTTCGCCAGCGCCAATCCGAACTGCTCAGAAAGTGGCGTATCGGTGACTCCGTACTGGAAGCGGTGCAGTTTCACCAAGCCTGATTGAACAAGTTGTATTGGCGCCCGGTAATCGCTGGTGCGCTGCTTGTTTCTCCACTCGTTTGAGGGGCTCCGGCCCCCTTTTTTCAACTGAAGTTATAGGAGTATTGCATAATGCCAAAGCAAATTATTGGTGAAGAAATTGTTGTTGAAGGTGTAAAGATTTCCCTTTCCGAAGGTGTGATTGCGGGTAACGACGTGCTCCTGTCGGGCTGGATCGCCCTGACAGAAGATGGTGAAGTCAAACTGGATGGTGACATTCGTGAGCAGACGGTCCTGACAATGAAGACCATTGAGCGGGTACTGGCAAAGGCGGGTTGTACACTTGAGGATGTGACACGCTCCTTGGTGGTGTTAAAACACCGGGAAGACTTTACTGGTTTCAATGAAGCCTACGGAGAGTTTTTCCCGACTGAACCACCCGCGAGAACGACCATCATTGCCGAGCTCGTCCATCCGGATGTGTTGGTAGAAATTGAGATGACAGCACGTCGTCCAATTTAAACCTGGAATGCGTGTGGCTGGATCTGCAGTCACATTCGCGAGGTTCCGATTCCTCTTCTTGATTTTAAACCGATTTCATCGCCCATAAGGTCGGGATTGATGTCCCACTGAACTTTCAGCGTGGGCGATAGATGTTCCTCTTTGCGCTCATGCTTGAAAGCGCCCTCGTCAACAACACCGAAGCCTCCCACAAGAACGGCAACCGTCACCTCTTCGTCGGAAGCAGGGAGTCCTGTCGGTACGGACTTTTTCGGCGCCAGTTCCGTTTCAGAAAACATTGGACCTAAACACCTCCTGCAATATACCTATGTTGCCTACGGCTCGGACCCGGCCGAGGCGATGGGGGATATTGAGGCCGCTTTGGCGTGTGCTGCCAACCATTCTGGCGCGTGATGCCAAGCGCCCCAGGGCTGATCTCTCTAAAGTAGGTCTCATGGGATCAGGTTTTCGTGTTGGGATGATACAAGTTTCGGGTAGAGCAGATTATGAAAGACAAAACACATTCAGAACCAATTAACCTCGGTCGCCGCAAGTTTGTCAGCAGCGCCGTGGCCCTGGGCGCCGGGGCAACTGCGCTCGGGGGCAGTGCCCTGGCTTCTGCCGGAGCGAAGAGCGAAGGCAGTTGTAAAGCGCCTGGCTGTGACTACGACGTTATCGTTGTGGGCGGCGGTAATGCCGGTGCTGTGGCTGCACGTGACTCCGTCAAAAACGGCTACAAAACCCTGCTGCTGGAGGCCCGAAACCGTCTCGGAGGTCGCACCTTCAGTAGTGAAATCGACGGCGTGCCGATCGAGTTGGGGGGGACCTGGATCCATAACACCCAGCCCTTTGTCTGGGCGGAAGTCGAACGCTATGGTCTGGAGGTGGTGGAGACACCCGGAGCGGTACCCGATGTGATGCACGTCATTCTTGAAAACGGCAAGCGCCTCACATTGGCGGAAGATGATCTGGTGGAAGCGGCCATGGGGTGGGAGGCCTATGTGGCCGACGCTAGAAAAATCATTCCGCGTCCCTACGATATTCTTCACAACCGGGAAGAAGCATTAAGAGCCGAAAAAATCAATGCACTGGCGCACCTGGATAATCTCAAATTAACACCATTACAGCGCGCTTTTAATCGGGGTTTTATTGAAGCTATCGCCCACAATGTCGCCGAGTCGGTTTCATATCTTGAGGTGTTGCGTTTATACCTGATCGGCGGGGGTTGTTTACCGACGTTTATGGACACTACCATCCGATTTAAACTGAAAGACGGCACCATCAGTTTGATCCACAAAATAGTGGAAGACGGCCGTCCCGACCTGAAAATGTCCAGCCCGGTTAAATCGATACACGACTTGGGTGATCGAGCGGTGGTCACAACGCTAAGGGGGGAGAGTTTCTCCTGCCGGGCGGTTATCAGTTGTCTGCCAATGAATACGATAGTCAATATAGATTTTCAGCCGCCCCTCCCGACAGGTGTGGTTGCTGCAGGGAAGGAGCGACATCCCGGTGCTGGGCTGAAGCTCTATATCAAGGTCAAAGGCGATGTAGGTAACGTCTCTACAGTTGCGCCCGGTCGGCCGCTGAACTTTGTGTTGACCTACAAACAAGGCAAGGACCATACGTTGCTGGTTGCTTTTGGGGCAGACACTCAGGCGTTGGATGTCTATGACGACAATGCGGTTGAAAAAGCGCTGGACGAGCATCTGCCTGGTACCAAGGTTCTCAGCACCATGAACTACGACTGGAATAACGATCCCTATGCGCAAGGCACTTGGGCGACCTACCGTCCCGGTTGGTTAGGTAAGTATCACGACCAGTTTCAGAAGGGCTACGGACGTCTGTTTTTTGGTTCTTCAGACCACGGTGAGGGCTGGCGTGGCACTATTGATGGCGCTATTGGTGGAGGCGTCAGGGCTGCCCAGAAAGTCAAACAGTTGCTGGGTTAAAGGAAGGAAGTATGAAAAAGTTACTCTTTGCACTGACTATGTCGGCAATGCTGCAGGCGTCTGGTGAGTCCTTGGCGGCTTCTGACAGCTGTGACAAACAGATTGGAAAATCGCAGTACAACAAGTGTGTCGCCTGTCACTCCGTGAAGCCCGGTGTACACAAGATGGGACCTAGCCTGCATGGGCTGATTGGGCGCAAAGCTGGCGCGGTTAAAGGCTTTGGTTTTTCCTATGCCATGGAGCAGGCGGGGTTCGTGTGGACGCAAGAGTCGCTGGATCAATTTCTTGAGTCGCCCATGCAGAGTGTGCCTGGAACGGTCATGCCTTTTGGTGGCATGCAAAATAGTGATCAGCGTAAGGCACTGATCTGTTATCTGCAACAGTTTCAATAGTCAGGTTGTATGCAGCTAAATTGTGTTTGCACAGACAATCGAATCCTGAGTGATACAACTGAAAATATAATATAAACGAGGAGATCGACGATGATTAAGAGTAATCTGAACGAATTCAAACTGCTGTGTGGAGCAGTTGCAGCAACCTTGCCCATGACTCTGCAGGCGCAAAGCTTTGCTATTGAAGAGGTTATAGTCACTGCTCAAAAAAGAGCGGAAAGCTTGCAGGATGTACCGGTTTCTGTCTCCGCACTCTCTTCTGGAGACCTCGAAGGGCTGAAAATGCGAGATACCGGAGATGTCGCCGCGCAAATCCCTAACTTGCAAGCGTCAGGTATCGCTGGCGATGGTATGCCGATCTTCTCGCTGCGCGGCGTATCCATGAACGATTACAGCTTTAACCAGAACAGCCCGGTTGCCGTTTACAGTGATGAAGTCTACAAAGGCAATCCGTCGTTCCTGGGGGTACAGATGTATGACCTGGAGCGCGTAGAGGTTTTGCGCGGTCCGCAGGGCACCCTGTACGGAAAGAACTCCACCGGTGGAGCGGTAAATCTGATTGCCCAGAAGCCGGGCCCTGATCATGAGGCATACATCACCCTCGGCGTAGGAAACCATGATCTCAAAAAAGGTGAGGGTGCTCTGAATTTACCCCTCACTGATAATCTGGCCGTGCGGGTGGCCGGCACCTGGATAGATGCCGAAGGCTGGCTCGATAATAAGACCCCTGGCGTTGACGATGGCAACAGTATTGATGAATACGGTGCGCGGTTGAGTGTGTTGTGGAACGCAACCGAGAGCCTCGAATTGCTGCTGCGGGCGGCTAGCGGCAAGGCCGAGGGCGTGAATTTCGGGATCGTGGCTGAAAATATCAGCCCACTGGGGGTTGGCGCGGGCGTCTATGGTCTCTATAACTCCTTGGGAGCTACCACCCGTTCAGACTCCCTCCGGACAGGCCTTGATCACTGGGAGTTTGAGTCCGAACAGGATCTCAGGCGCCTGGTGGAGAGTGATTCTGTATCCCTCACCGTCAACTGGGACCTGAGCGATGAGCTGACGTTGACTTCCATCAGCTCCTATGACGAGGGTGAAGCCTTCGCCCCTGAAGACTCCGATGGAACTGCTAATGATCTGGTCAACGCCTATCAGTCCGTAGATGCTGAACAATTCTCCCAGGACCTGCGTATTACCTCGAATTATGACGGGCCTCTGAATTTTATAGCCGGTCTTTTCTATGCCAAAGAGGAAGTGCAGAGTCAGACCTCTTTGAAGTACCTCCAGGATCTGGATTTAAATGTTGATGGGGATCTTAACGCTGAAGATTGTAGCGATCCGCTGTTTCTGGCGTTGGGGATGCCCGATCTGGTAACGCCGGAAGGCATCGCCCTGGATGCGACTCTGGGTGGTTTTGGTATGAGTCTGGCGGACCTGGCTGGCTACGGTTGCCAGACCAATAACAGTTTCGATCAGGAGCGAACCAGCAGGGCGGTCTATCTTGACGGTCACTATCATCTGGACCAGAGCTGGACACTGCGCTTTGGGGTGCGCTACACCGAAGACAGGACCGAGCTGACCGATTATGCGGCCGGTTACTATGGCAACGATAGTGTGCTGGTTGCACCGACCATCGCGATTGGCAAGCAGGAGTTCACCGATAACGAAATCACCGGTAAATTGGGGCTCGATTATACCACCGAAGCTGGCCACTTGATTTATGCCAGCGTCAGCCACGGTTACCGTACCGGCGCCTTCAATGCCCAGGCATTTCAAGATCCTTCTGAAGTGACCCAGGCCGAGCCGGAAACACTGGACGCTTTCGAAGTGGGTTTCAAAATGACTGTGTGGGACAGCCGCCTGCAGTTGAACGGTGCAGCCTTCCATTATACCTATGAGAATCAGCAGTTCCTGAATGTCGATCAGAATCTGATTCAGACCCTGATCAATATCGACGAGTCTGAAATCTCAGGCCTGGAGTTGGAGCTGGTGGCACGCCCGCTGGAATCGTTGATGGTGCGCGCCGGTGTGGGCCTGATTGACGCCGAGGTGAAAGAGGGGATACTCACTGGTCAGGACCTCGCTGGCAACCAGTTGCCGCAGGCGCCGGACCTGAACTTCAACTTTTCGGCAGACTGGGATCTTCTGACCAACAGCACCGGTACCCTGACTCTGCATGTCGATACCAGCTTTACGGACAATCAGTACTTTGAAGTGGCCAATGTCGGTCACACCGAAGCGGACTCCTATTGGGTGACAAATGGTAAGCTTAGCTTTGAGTCGGCTGATTCCGCCTGGGCTTTCAGCTTGTGGGGTAAAAACTTGTTTGAAGAAGAGTACGTCACCTCTGTACTCGATCTGCAGGCCTTCTTTGGTTATGACTATACCCATGTAGGTGCTCCACGTACCTTTGGTGCTGATGTGACTTTTCGGTTCTAACAGCACGCCGCGCTAATTAAATGCAACCGCGCATCAAGCTCAAGGCGGGGGCATTTGGGTGCTCGGGCCAACATTCGACTATTCTTAGCAGAAGTGGTCAAAGGACAGTTCCAGAAATTGAAAGCTTTCTCCTCCTAGGGAATCGACTTAAGAGAAGTTATTGTAATTCAGTCACTTAGCGTATTTCCCTGCCCTCGCCATAGTGGCGAGGGCAATTTTTAGAGCTGTTCTTCGGTCGAATGAAACCAGGAGGGAAGGTAGTGCCAACCATTTTCTCAGAAAAGCTGTTCCAAAGATTTGAGGACCAGTTTCGTCCCTTTATCGACAAACTTGATATTCCGGCAACCATATTTTCCTGCCCGGATGTGGAGATCTCTGGCGCTAAATACCTGGAACTTCTGGAGGCCGTTGCCAGAAATACCAACCCTTTTATTGGCCTGGATATGGGGGAAGGCCTTGCCGCCCAGGATATGGGAGTTCTGGGCCACGCGATGGCCTCTGCGGTAACCATCGGCGAGGCCCTTGCGATAATGTCTCGCTATCTCTATGTTTTTGCCCAATCAAACACGATTCGGCTGGATATTGCTGGCGGGAAAGCTGTGTGTACCTACACCGTGAAAATTCTTCATCCAGGGCTTCATCGTCAAGATGCCGAGCTTGCTGTTGCTTATATTACACATTTGATCCGTGACCTTTCGAAAAGGGAATTCCATCCGGATTTCGTTGAGTTCGAACACAGTTCCTTAGGGGATACCAAAAGGTACTGGCAACAGTTCGGCTGTGAAGTCAAGTTTGAACGTCGAGCAAACAGAATTCAATTCGACAAAAAAGTATTGGACTATCCGGTTGTTTCGGCCGACTCGAGACTCCTTGAAGCCTTGACGTTTTATCTCGATGACAGGCTGAAGGTCCGCTCCGATGACAAGGACCTGCTGGCCAAAACCCGACACCTGATTGCCATATCTCTGAGTAGCGGGGCCCCTGACCTTAAAAAACTGGCCACCCAGATGGGTATGAGCAGCCGTTCATTGCAGCGCAAGTTAGGTGACAAGGATATTGTTTTTAGCGAATTGGTGGATTCGATTCGGAGCTCCATCGCGATGGACTACGTTTATCACACCGAATACAGCTTGACCGATGTGGCCTTGATGTTGGGTTATAGCGAGTTAAGTACCTTTTCGCGAGCTTTCAAGCGTTGGAGTGGAATCAGTCCGCTGCAAGCCCGTGAGTCCAGAGACGACGCTCAATTGCAAGGCTAATTCCCTTCCTCGCCGAGACAACACTACCTCTCGGGCGCCCCCAAGGCAGAGGTGTGGCCACATATGCATGGTTATTGGCCTGCTCAGCGCTGGTTAGCCCGGCCCCTTACGGGCTACATTTATCCATCGGCTGAATCAACTAACCGTTCGCAGAGAGCAAACCCATGAGCGAAGTTATCGATACTTACTGGTCCTTCCGCAGTCCTTATTCGTACCTGGCGATCCCGGGGCTACTGCAACTGCGCGAGGATTATGACGTGGAAATCGCACTGCGAGTAGTGCTTCCCATCGCCGTGCGCGCACCGGAAAAGGTCTTCGATCCGGATAACCTCAAGCCTGTGCTGTATATCGTGATGGATAGCCAGCGCCGGGCCGAGTATCTGGATATGCCCTACAGGTTTCCACCTAATCCCGACCCGGTAGTCCAGGATATGGCAACCCTCACCGTGCCGGAAGAACAACCCTACATTTATCGCCTCTGCAAACTGGGCGTGGAAGCGCAACGCCGTGGCAAGGGTCTCGACTTGGCAGCGGCGGTATCACGCCTGATCATGGGCGGCACCGACAAATGGGACGAGGGCGATCACCTGGCCAACGCGGTAGCCTCCGCTGGTTTAGAGCTTGCGGAGCTGGAGGCTGCCAGCGCCGATGGTGATCACATGACTGAAATTGAACAGAACCAGCAGCAACTGGATGCTGCGGGCCATTGGGGTGTACCCACCATGGTGGTGCGCAATGAGCCCTTCTTTGGCCAGGACCGCATTGATACCCTGCGCTGGCGTTTGGACCAATACGGACTGAAAAAGTAGCAACTCGCAATTAGAGAGGTAAGAGTACATGGATCTTCAAATCAGAGGCAAAAAAGCGATCATGGCGGGCGGCAGCGCCGGAATGGGACGAGCGACCGCCGAACGCCTTGCTGAGGCCGGTGCTGATCTGGTCATCACTGCGCGCCGGGAAGAGCGCCTGATAAAGGCAGCGGAGGAAATATCTGCAAAATATGAGGTGAACGTAACGCCCGTCGTCGCTGATTCTTCGAAGGAAGAAGGCAGGCAGGCCCTGTTTGAGGCTTGCCCCGACCCTGACATCCTCGCAATTACTATCAAGCCACCCGCGCCCAATGGTGATTTTCTCAAAGTAACTCCGGACATGTGGCGCGAATCCGTGGAAACGGCCCTGATCGGCCCCATCGAGATTATGCGCAATTACATTCCCGGCATGAAGGAGCGGGGCTTTGGTCGTATCGTCAACATCGCCACGTTTTCTGCAAAGAACCCGATGATCTGGCGGTTAATGTCAGGTCCCGCGCGCTCTGCCCTGATCAACTACACTGCCAGTGTGTCTCGGGAGATTGCCCAATACGGCGTAAACATCAACAACATCCTCCCCGGCATGTTCGCCACCGAAGGTGCCAGTGAATTAGCGTTGACCTACGCCGACGCCTTCGGCCTGGAACCCAATGAAGAGGTGGCCATGAATCACTTTATCGAGAACAATAAGATCCCAGCCGGATTCCTGGGTGATGCAGCTGACATGGCGCCGATGGCGGCATTATTGTGCAGCCCACTGTCTCGTTTTATCGTGGGTCAGAATATTGTGATTGATGGCGGGCAGCACTACTCGTTGTTTTAAATCTTCAAGAGTCGGAAGTGGTTCTATCATAATTTTTGGTAGAGCCTTCCGATGAATTTCGTAAAAGCCAATTCCTTGATGGATGGTTTCAGCCTGATGTGTCAGACCTGCTTGGAATGCATCTCTATACTTGTTAGTATAAAGATTGGACAGATTGAGGCGTTCTAATGACTAAAGGTTCCAAAAGCTTTGCCCGACGTATTGGCGTAGACACCAATGCAGACTTTGAGGAGCGCAAATATATGGTGTTGCGCGAAGCTGCACGAGCTTTTGTTGAAAATGGTGTTGCCAAAACATCCATCGACGAAATTGCTCGTCGACTGGGTGTTACCAAACCGACTATCTATCACTATGTCGGTAACAAAGAGAATATTATTACTGAGTGCCTTAAGCAGGGAACAAGGGGTTTGGATATCCTGCTGAATCAGCTTGAAAGCGAGGAGCTTTCAGGCATGGATAAATTACGTGGATTGTTGAAGGCTTATACCGAGAACGTTGCCAACGACTTTGGGCAATGTCTGGTGGCTATCGATGTCAAGCAGTTGAAACCAGAGAGCCGCAAGGCATTTGGCAAGGCCCGCCGGCGATTCATAGATTTGGTTCAGGGATTGATTCAGGAAGGTATCGATGACGGCTCCATCCGCCCTCAGGACCCGGTTTTAAGTGCTTATGCGATTATTGGTGCTTTCAATTTCATTCCCCAGTGGTATTTCCAAGAGGAAATTGATACAGAGCAGCTGTTTGATGGTTTCTTTGATGTTATTGGTGAGGGCCTAAAGCCTTGACAGGCTGCCAGTAGGTCTCCTTGTTCACTTTCACTCATTCCTCAACGCAGCTTATCGAACTCACAGATCGTTAAGCGCTGACGTTTCAGTTTTCCACCACATTTCCCCCTTCTTTTGGTTTTCTGTATTGCGCAATATAAGCGGCCAGGGGATTGACTTATCTCTGTTTATACCACAAAGTATAAACAGTACGGATTTGCTTTGATCGAGGAATATTGCATGACTGACGCATCGGGAAGTGACGAGCTGCGGATTTATGATCTGTTACAGAAGAACCTTAAAATGCACCCCGACGATGAGGCAGTGATTGATGGGGATGTTCGTCTCACGTATAGAGAGCTCCAGCAAAGGGTCAATCAGTATGCCCGTGCGCTTCTTGCTACTGGAGTTCGGAGGGGTGATCGTGTTGCCACATTGGCACCGCCTTGTGGGCTTTTCTTTATCAGCTATCTGGCGGCGGTTTCCATTGGAGCCGTTTGGCATGGACTGAATCCTCGTTACAAAAGCCGGGATTATCAGTATCTGCTGGAGGATGCCCAGCCAAAGGTGGTCTTTACCTTCTCTCCCTATGATGAGCGACATTACGATGAAGAATTGCAGGACCTGACGGATAAGGTGGAGACTTTCGTTACCCTTGGGCAGCCGAGAGGATCAGCGTTGGCCTTGGAGAACTTTCTGGACCATGGGGAGGGGATAACTGATTTACAGTTGGATCAGGCTCGCAACACTGTGCAACCGGAAGATGTGGCGGTTATTGTCTACACCTCTGGTACCACGGGCAATCCGAAGGGGGCCATGCTGTCACAGCGGGCTATTGCCAAGTCGGCACAAATCAATGCACGCTGGATGGGTGAGGGCTTGCGCAAAGTAATCTGTCCCGCGCCTATCAATCATGTCGGCTGTTTAAATAATATCTGCATGAATGTATTCGCCTGGGGTGGAACCATCATCTTTTATCATCGCGTCGATCCGATAGCACTATATCAACTGAATCAACAGGAACGGCCACCCTATATGGTCACCAGTCCAACGGGTTTTAATATGCTGCTGGACAGCCCGGCGTTCGAGCTGAGTCTGATCGATTTCGTTGAACTTATCGTCTATGGTGGTGCCACTACTGCCCAGAGTACTCTCGAACAGTTTGTGCCCCTGGGAGCCAAAATGTCGTCGGTATATGGCCAGACGGAAACCTGCGGTATCGTTACCGCTACTGCGTTTGATGCATCACTGGAAGTAAAGGCCGAGACCATTGGGGTGGCGCTGGAAGAGGTGGAACTGAAAGTGATCAACAGCTCCGGTGTCGAGGTGGGAGTAGGGGAGCCAGGCGAGCTGCTAGTGAGAGCGCCTTTTGTAATGAGCGGGTATTACAATCGACCTGAGGCAACTGCGGAGGCTTTGACGGAAGACGGATTCTTGCACACCGGTGATATCTGCAAGTTAAGAGCGGATGGCAACTATGAGTTTGTGGGTCGAATCAAAGAGATGTTTAAGTCCGGTGGCTATAACGTGTATCCGGTGGAAGTCGAACAGGCCATCTGTGAACATGCCGATGTTGCACAAGCGGCAGTGCTGAGTATGGCGGATAAAAAATTCCAGGAGGTGGGGTTTGCGTTTGTGGTACCAAAGGCCGGCGCCAACTTGGATGCTCCTGCTCTAAAAGCTTTCTTGAATGAGCGCATTGCCAACTTCAAGATCCCCAAGCAATTTGAGTTCTTGACCGAAATGCCGCTGCTGCCCAACTCGAAAATTGATAAGCAACGATTGCGCGAAGATCTGAATGAGCGCATTGAAAGCGGTCAGCTCGGATGAGCTGACCCATCATTTTCTCGTAGCCAGGCCAGCAAGGCTCGATTGACTGCTTGAGGTTGCTCGAGTTGTAAAAAATGCCCCGCATCGTCTATTAGCTCAACAGAAAGGCCTGCGGGAAAATCTTCCTTTTTCATGCATAGCCGAAATGCTTCAGCCTTGATGCAGCCATCGTTCAAGCCTGTCAGCCCTAGTGTTGGGATCCTTATCTCGCCATTCAGCAGTTCGCGACTCAACTTTCCTTGTGGGGAGGTTGTATCCAGCGCCAGCCGATAATATTGAAGGCTCGCTTTCAGTACACCGGCTTGCTGAAAGCGTCTCTTTAAGTCCGGCAGTTCCTGAGTTACTCCGGCCCAATTCGGAGACCACTTGCGCCAAAGATATTCCAGAAAGGCGTAATTTTTACGTTTTACCCACCAGTCCGCAAAGCCTCGTAACTGAAAGAAAAATAAGTACCAGGAGTTCTTAAGTTGCTGAGGAACTCTCAATCCCTCTTGTTGAAATCGACCGGGATGGGGGACTGATAACAGGCTCAGTGAGTGCCAACGCTCAGGAGCCATTGAAGCGGCTGCGGTTGCTATGGTAGATCCCCAGTCATGACCAATCAGATGTGCTCTGTCTGCGCCCAATTGGTCAAGCCAGGCCACTGCATCTGAAGCCATATCTGCCGCGTGATACCCTTCGAGGCTGCCTTGGGAAGAAGGCTCATACCCGCGCATGGTCGGGGCTATCGCACGGTAGCCGGCGGCGGCAAGAGCTGTGAGCTGATGTCGAAAGCTGCAGGGGCCATCAGGAAATCCATGGAGTAACAGCACCAGAGGCCCGGAGCCGGCGCTCAGAGCGGTGAACTGTCGTTCGCCATTTCGCAGAATAATTGATTCCAGTGAATCGATATTACTGATGCTGTTCACGGTGATCGGCCTCCTGTTGTCGAACCGGGATAAACAAATCGATAGATGCCTCCATATTGCGCATACTTTCTTCACTGGTAACAAACCCAGTTTTGACAGCATATTGCCCCATCACCGCTAAACCCAGTGCCATGGACAGGTTTAGCAACGTCAGTTGATCGCTGTCGTCGTCACTACGCCAACCTGCTTTTTGGGCCTCTAGCGTGAAACTGTGTACAAAGGCTGTGTAGTCGCGGTGAGATTTGGTAAACGTTTCCCCGGCCAATCGTGGGAGTTCCGGATGGGTGAGCACTACAAAGTGGGCAGGGCGCTTGGCTGCGTGCAGCACATAATGCTTCAGGAGTGTGTTCAAACGCTCAATAGGATCGTCGCTGGAAATGCCTGCTGCCCCAGCGACAAAGTCCTTGAGCGCATCGAGAGCACGGGCGGCAAGAACGGAGATCAGTCCATTTCTATCCTTAAAATGCCTTGATGGCGCGTTGTGCGACACACCCAGATCTTTCGCCAGGGCACTTAGTTTCACTGCGTCCAGGCCCTTTTCCTCAATGACCTCCTCGGCTCTTATAAGCAGGGCTTCTCTCAGGTTTCCGTGGTGATAGCTCATATGTATATACCAGTGGGTAAAAAGTTGTTGACAGCCCTCCTGTGGGGCCGCTAACCTAATGTTGAAGTTTACAACATTGTGCGGAATCGTCAAATTTAATCACAGGCAGCTGCACTCGATTATCGTGCCACCAGGAGCCCACCGATGGATTCAATTACTGTGCGTCAGATGGACTTTCATTTTGACAAAGACATGGAGCTGGTGTTTGTCGACCAGGATCCGGCCATGTCTTATATGTTTCTCGGCAGCTGGATGCTGTTGCCTTATCTGGAGCCCTATCTGATTCGCTCTGTGCGCATGGCCATGAAGCAGGTTAATGACCAAGAGTTGAAGGAGGAAATGCAACGTTTTTGCGCGCAGGAGGGTAACCACTATAAAGAGCACGCGAAGGCCAATGAAGTTGTACGACTGCGCAGCGGCGCCGCAGATAAACTGCAGGCATTGGAAGACACAATCGATGCTGAGTACAAGCGACTGAGCAAGGAGAAGTCCTTGCGTTTTAATCTTGCCTACGCTGAAGGCTTTGAGGCGATGACCTCTGCGACTTCACGGGCTCAGTTTGAAGTTGGTTTTTTTGACGCGATGCACAGTCCCATCCGCGAGTTAATTGAATGGCATGTGTTGGAGGAGCTAGAGCACCGCAATGTGGCGTTTGAGGCCTACGAAGCTGTTAGTGGCGGTTACTTTTACCGTTTGTTCGTCGGGCTTTGGGCTCAATGGCACTTTATTTCTCTGAGCATGAAGTTGGCCAAAATTCTTCGTGACGCAGACCCAAATACCTTTCAAAAATACAACAGTCGCTCCCAGCGTTGGTTGCGAATAAAACGCACAAGCAAATACCTGCTTAAGGCGCTGCCCAAGGTATTGAATATCTATATGCCTTGGTATTCGCCGCGTAAATTTGAACTGCCAGCTGTGCTCGCACAGGTACAAAAACGGTACAACGAACTGGCCACGACTACCCGTTAAGCTCCACGGGCAATAATCCAATTCAGTGAGAAAACACTATGAATAAAACGTCTGAACCACAAGACAAAGAAGCTATCCTGATGAAGCTCGCCGAATCCGCCAAGAGCATGCCCTTGATTCCTGAGCACGGTGTTGCCGACACCCTTCATGTGGGTATTGAAGACATGCCTTGGGTAGATCTGGGCAATGGGGCCGAGATCCAATTACTCCACGTCGATCTTGCTCAGGGGCTTTGGATTACTCGCAACCGCATGCAGCCTGGGGTTGCGGTTGAAAAGCACTACCATACCGGCAGTGTTTTTGCTGTAACTCAAAAAGGTCGCTGGTATTACAAAGAAACACCCGATCAGATCAACAGCCCCGGATCTTATCTGTTTGAACCGCCAATGTCCGTTCACAGTTTGATGGTACCTGAAGATCAAGATGGGCCGACTGAAGTCTGGTTTGCAGTCTATGGCGCTAACATCAATCTTGATGACAATAATCAGGTGACTTCTATTGTGGATGCCAATGCGGTTCTGCAAGGATACCGAACTTATTGCGATGCTCTCGGGCTGGGCTACGACAAGCTGATTGTCGTGGGCGAAAATCTTACCGACGATTGAACGAACAGGAGGCGTCAACATGCAGGCCGCTATCATCCGAGATAAACAATTCTGGATTGAAGACATTCCCACACCGCAGCCGGGACCGGGGCAAGTGTTAGTGAAGGTGCTGAGCTGTGGGATCTGTGGCTCGGATATTCACTTGTTCAATCAGGGGCCGGATTTGGTGGCCAAAGCGGCTGCCGCAGGCGCCCCAATCGACGATATTGGCACTGATATGGTGTTAGGGCACGAGTTTGTGGGCGAAATCGTTTCCTTTGGGCCCGAGACCACGGAAGCCTTGGCAGTTGGGGATCGGGTTACCAGCGTTCCGTTCCTGATGAAGGACGGGGTCGTAATTCCCATCGGTGCCAGTAAGGCGACTACGGGTGCCTACGCACAGTACTTGTTGTTGACAGAGGCTGCGTTAGTTCTGGTTCCTGAATCTATGAGCAATGACGCCGCGGCGTTGGCCGAACCCCTGGCTATAGGGGTTCACGCGGTGGCGAAAGCCAACGCGGTTAGCACCGACGCGGCGCTCGTTATCGGTTGCGGGCCTATTGGCTTGGCGACAGTCGCGGCACTGCGTATGCGAGGTGTTACGCAGATCATTGCGGCGGATTATTCAAATCGTCGCCGCCAGCTGGCGGAGCAAATGGGAGCGTCACGAGTCGTCAATCCCGCTGAGGAGAACCCCTATGAGGCGCTGCAGTCAATTACCGCCACTGACAACATCATTTTCGAGTGCGTGGGGCTCAAGGGCCTGATCCACGAGATAATTGTCGGAGCGCCCCAGGGGTCTCGAGTGGTGATAGCGGGTATATGTATGGAGGAGGATTTGTTTATGCCCATGCTAGCTGTCAGTAAGGAGCTGTGCCTGCAATTTGTGACTTACTACACGCCGGAGGAATTTGCAGAATCGCTTCAGGCATTAGCCGAGGAGCGTTTTAATTGGCGACCCTGGATCACCGGTAGAGTGAATCTGCGTGGCGTTAGCGACGCATTTGAGGCGTTAAAAGATCCTGAGCAGCACGCCAAGATCTTAATTGAGCCTTGGTCTTGAGGCTCGTTTTACCTCTCCTACTTCTCTACCTTTAGGTCGCAATTGCGGCCTTTTTTCGGACTCGTGCTGCCAATCCGGAATGAAGAACGGGATATTAATGAACAATTTATCCATAAAGTTTCTTGACTGCCTGTGTATATACCAAATAGTATAAACATAAGTGACTACCGCTCGGTATAAACAGTGGTAGGCACTGAATTTCAACAAAGCTCATTGCAGAGAACTATCATAAAGACAATTACAAGAGGCGACTCCCATGGAACATATCGGCTTAATCCGTTTTCCCCGTAACCTGATAAGCGCTACTCTGCTGGCTGCATTGTCGCCTGGCGTAATCCACGCTGATGAATTCACCGACTTCTCCATAGAAGAAATTGTGGTGACAGCGCAAAAGAGGGAACAGTCATTAACAGATGTGGCTGGCTCACTTCAGGCATTTACCGGTGACAACTTAGAAAATCTGGGTGTCACTGGGCTGGAAGACATTGCTGGCATGATTCCCTCTGCATCTTTTGTAAACGCTCCCGCCGCCGGTTGGCAGACGATGCAAATTCGTGGGATTTCCAGTGGTACGACCGGAGAGGCAACCACAGGATACTACATAGATGAGTTGGCATTCGGCGTGCCAAATTTGCAGGTGGCACCTCCGGCTCGTTTTTTTGACCTTGAACGAATTGAAGTACTGCGCGGCCCTCAGGGAACACTTTACGGACAGGGTTCTATGGGGGGCACGGTGAAAATCATAACCGCTGATGCTAATCCCAATGAATTTCAGGCGAAATTCCAGACCGGTATCGCCAGCGCCAGTGGCGCGGATCTGAGTTACTATGCAGATTTTTCTGTCAATTTGCCGCTGATCGAAGACAAGCTAGGTCTGCGTGTCAGTGGTGGTATGGATAAGACTTCCGGTTACGGTAAATCCCCGGACTTTCCCGATGAAGACAAGCTGGGCGATTCAGATTCCAGTAATGTTAGAGTGAAACTCAACTTCACACCCAATGATGAATTGAGCATTGAAGCGACACTTTGGCATATGGAGTCCAACCAGGATTTCAGCAGTTTTGTGGATGCGAAGGGTGAGCTCTATCCAGCTTTGGATCAGGCAACCGCTGCCACTTTGGCACCAATTGCCGGCGCTGCTGATCTGGCGGTTATTCTCGACCCCGTGACCTTCGCCGTTGTGGGTCCAAACCCGGATCCAATGGCTGGTGGTACCTTCTACCAAGATGCCTACAGTGACTACCTGCAGGCGCGTTCTGAGTCTCACAACGAGTTGGATTCGGGCTTGGATATGGCTTCGGTCCAGGTTGACTGGGATTTGGGCTTTGCCACGCTGGTCAGCGGCACCAGTTATATGGATCACCAGTTGCCTTGGACTCTGGAGTTTGCGGGGGGGCTTTCTGACATCACAGCCCTCTATGAAACAGAGAGTGTTACTCAGGAACTGCGTTTGGTCTCCAACGGAGATTCGAACCTCAACTGGTTAGTCGGGGTATTCATTAGCGAGGCTGAATTTGAATCCGAAACTTTAACGACTTTGCCGAATTTGGGACCGGTTTACGGCCCTCTCATCGGAGGCTTGACAGGAGATACCCTTGTCAAAGGAAAGGCGGATATCAGCACCCGTTCTGTATTTGGTGAAGTATCTGCGATGTTGTTCGACGGGGTTTTGGAACCCAGTCTGGGCCTTCGGTACTTTGAGGATGAACGCACTTTCACCGGTATTAGCGAGGGTGGTTCATCTTCCGGAACCTCGAACTCGCTGAATCCTCGATTAGCCGTTAAATGGAATCTGGCAGAAGAGGGAATGGTTTATGCGTCTGCAGCCAAAGGTTTCCGAAGCGGTTCAGTGCAGGGCACAGATTCGGTCGCAGGCGCTGCCGCGATGGGCATTAATACCGAGACATTGTTGGACGAAGACTCTCTTTGGAGTTTTGAGCTGGGCAGCAAGTGGACATTGCTCGACGGTAGTTTGGTTCTTGATGCAGCGCTCTACCACTCCCAATGGGATGATGTGCAACTGCAATTCAGTACTGCCACGGTGGTTGCCAACGCCAATGCCGGTGATGCTGAGATTACAGGCTTTGATCTGGGTGCTATGTATGCCACTCCTGTAAAAGGATTGACGCTTCAGTTGGCGGCGAATATTAATCGATCAGAATGGACGTCCGTGGATCCGGTTATTGCTGCCGTATTGCCGGGTGTGGAAAAAGGGGGAGAACTTGCCAACGCCCCTCAGCGATCAGCAACATTTTCGTTGGATTACCAAACCCAGGTATTTAGTGAACTAGAGGGCTTCGCGCGTTTTTCCTGGTCTCATCTGCGTCCACAGATGGAGGTTACTTCGGGCAGTACCACTGAAGAAATGAATGATCTGTCACTTCGGTTGGGGGTAAAAGCTGGCGACTGGGAATTTACCCTCTTCGGCGAAAACCTTCTTGATCAGGCTGGCCCCATAGGGTTAACAAATTACACCCCTGCGCCAGAACAACGACTCTACCCACGTAAGCTGGGTTTGAACATCAAGTTCCAAATGTAAGGTTATTAACCACTTTTTCTATTTTTATTGAGGTTTATCTTTATGCGCGAAGCCGTTATCGTTTCCACCGCTCGCACTGGTATGGCCAAGTCGATCAAAGGCAGTTTTAATAATACGCACCCCATCGCTTTAGCCGGGCATTCACTTCACAATGCCATCAGCAGGGCGGGCATTAGCGCCGATCAATTGGAAGACGTGATTCTCGGGAGTGGTATGCCTGAAGGCGCGACCGGGTTCAATATCGCTCGTACCGCTGCGGTGAAAGCCGGTTGCCCGGTTTCTACGTCTGGTGTGACGGTTAATCGTTATTGCTCGTCCGGTCTTCAAGCCATTGCCATGGGTGCCGGCCGTATTCTCAACGAAGGGGTGCCGGTATTGGCTGCCGGCGGCGTGGAATCAATCTCCATGGTACAGATGTCCGGCAAAATGAATATGCATCAAGCGACTGAGGCGGAACTGTTTTCGAGTAAACCCGCGTTATGGATGGGAATGATCGAAACTGCAGAAATTGTGGCGGAGCGATACGGTATTAGTCGCGAAGATCAAGATGAGTACGCTCTGCAAAGCCAGCAACGTACCGCGGCGGCACAGGAGAAAGGCGCTTTCGACGACGAAATCGTTCCTATGGATGTCAAGTGGGCCAAACTGGACAAGGCCACCGGTGAAACCACTTTGATCGATAGGTGCGTAGATCGCGATGAGTGCAATCGCCCTGAGACTACCCTGGAGTCTCTAGCAGCGCTGGAGCCCGTACACAAGGATGGCCTGGTGATAAAAGAAGGCCGCTTTGTTACGGCCGGCAATGCAAGTCAAATGTCTGATGGCGCCAGCAGTGTTGTGATGATGGAAGCCAAGCTTGCAGAGCAGCAGAATTTGACTCCGCTAGGGGCATTTCGTGGTTTTGCGGTAGCCGGCTGTGAACCTGAAGAAATGGGTATTGGACCGGTCTACGCAGTGCCCCGTTTACTTGAGCGCAATGGCCTAAGCATCAGTGATATCGGTCTGTGGGAACTAAACGAAGCGTTTGCCTCACAGTGTCTGTACTGTCGAGATGCGCTGGGAATAGATCCGGATATATTTAACGTTAATGGTGGTGCCATTTCCATTGGTCACCCCTACGGAATGACGGGCGCGCGTTCAGTAGGCCACGCCTTAATCGAAGGAAAGCGCCGCGGCGTAAAATTCGTTGTGGTTACCATGTGTGTTGGCGCAGGAATGGGTGCCGCAGGATTGTTTGAAGTTTATTAAAGGGTTGGCGACATGATCAAAATTGTGAAAAGCAAGGAGCTGCCATCACTACTTGGCTATCAAGCAGAGCCGACCGAATGGTTTGAGGTAACGCAAGATCAAATCAACAAGTTCGCGGATACCACGCTCGATCATCAATTTATTCACGTGGACCCCGCCAAGGCGGCGGAAACTCCATTTGGTGGCACCATTGCTCATGGGTTTCTTACACTATCGATGATTTCCCATTTCTCGCAATCGTTTTCTGTGGTGGCGGAAGACGCGGTTATGGGATTGAATTACGGTTTTGACAAGGTGCGTTTTCTAACGCCTGTCAAAGTAAATTCTCGGATTCGTGCCCATGCCGAAGTGACGGAAGTTACCCAAAAGTCTCCCGGGCAATTTCTAATACGTTACAACATCAGCATTGAAATCGAAGGCGAAGATACACCGGCCCTAATAGCGGACTGGTTGGGTCTGTTGGTCGTTCCGGTTTGAACATATATTGCAGCACTTAAAGGTTACGAGGTAAAAAATGACAATTCGATTTGACGGTCAAGTGGCCATTATTACGGGAGCCGGAAACGGACTTGGCAGGGCGCATGCTCTGTTGCTGGCCGAGCGTGGTGCCAAGGTAGTCGTTAATGATTTGGGTGGTGCTCGTGATGGAAGCGGACGTTCCTCAGAAGCGGCCGAAGACGTTGTGACGTTGATTGAAAAAAATGGTGGGGAAGCTGTCGCACATGGTGCTAATGTGGCCGACTTCGATGAAGTACAGGACATGGTTAAAACCGCCATGGAACGCTGGGGCCGTATTGATATTTTGGTCAACAACGCCGGGATCTTGCGTGATAAGACTTTCAGCAAGATGTCGCTGGACGATTTTCGCTTAGTTATGGACGTGCATGTGATGGGTTCGGTTCACTGTACCAAGGCTGTGTGGGATATCATGCGAGAGCAGAACTATGGCCGAATCGTGATGACCACCTCTGCGAGTGGTATGTACGGTAACTTTGGGCAAGCCAATTATGGTGCTGCCAAAATGGCTGTGTTGGGTCTAATGAATACATTGGTCCTGGAGGGCGAAAAGAACAATATCAAAGTCAATGCATTAGCCCCAGCGGCGGGTACTCGCATGACGGAAGAGTTGATGCCAGAAGAGCTGTTTAAACTGATGAGCCCTGAAGTCGTGAGCGCAGGTCTGGTAACGCTCTGTGCTGAAAATGCTCCGAATCGGCAGATTCTTTGTGCCGGCGCAGGTGGCTTTGCCAGTACTCATCTGTACGAAACATCGGGAACTTACATAGCGCCTGAGCAGCTGACACCCGAAGCAGTTTTGGATCGAGGCAGCGAGATTTTTTCGCGAGAAGGTGAAAAGGAATTACACGGCGCTGGTGAACAATCCCTAAAGTTTGTCACTCAAGCGATGCAACATTATGGCATCGAAATGCCGAAAGATTGAGGTAGATGTGATGGAATTTGTGAAAACTGAAATCAATGGACGCATTGCCAAGGTGAAGCTGTCTCGCGGGGATGGGCGCAACGCGCTGTCCCATCAGGCTATGACAGAGCTGCGTGATACCGGAAGAATGTTACAAGATCAGCCAGAGATAACCGCTGTTGTGCTATACACAGACGGAGGCAATTTTTCCGCTGGAGCTGACCTTAGCGATGCCAGCCATTTCCGCGATGACGCCAGTCTGCTTGAACTCCGTCACATCATGAAGCTAGGGCCGGATATGTGCAAGGCTTGGGAGGACATCGAAGCCTACACTATCGCGGCCATTGAAGGCTATTGTATTGGGGGGGCTTCTGCATTGGTTGCGGCTCTGGACTACCGGGTCTTGGCTAGGGGAGGGCATATGCGTCTTCCGGAGATTGGCCTCGGTATCAATATGAGTTGGCAAACCATACCCAGATTAGTCGCGCAAATTGGTCCGGCTCGGACAAAACAGTACGTGACCCTGAGCGAGTTAATTGAACCTGAAGAGGCGTTATCCTGGGGGCTGGTTGAAGAACTCGCCGACAATGGTACCACGTTGGAGCGAGCCATGAGTTTTGCCGAACGTGTCGCAGCTCTGCCGCCGCTTCCGGTGAAGATGACCAAGATGGCGGTCAATGCGACCGCCAACGCTCTGGCCCAGGCAACCAGTTATATGGACAGGGACCAATACATGTTGACAGTACAGACTCAGGATTTCAAGGAGTCGGTCAATGCCTTTTTTGAAAAGCGTGATCCTAAGTTTACTGGAAACTAAGGAGTGCCTTTAATTCTCCTGTTGGTAAAATGTAATTATGGTTTTTCTGCTGATGTCTGGGTAGGTGCGAATTCTACTGCGACAGGAGCATAACCCGAAATCTGGAACCCTACTTGATACCCTATAAAGGTAATAAATTTTGTGAACGGCTGAACTTGTCGTCCCTTCGGCCAACGCGACTTGCTCTGCAGCGGGACTGGCAAAGATCGCTGCAGTCGTTGGATCTACTCAACGAGCGGGGAGAGTGCTACCAGGCAGAAGTTCTGAAGTGCGCCGGAAGAATAGGCTGATCGGTAATGATCTCTTAGTGGGTTGTGCTTTTCGTTCCACAGAGACATGCCCGTTCCATCAGCCTTGAATTCCAATTTTCGAGTACGATTAGTAATCCATAATGGGGTTATATACCCCCCATACAAATATACTTGCTTTCCAGGTGCTCATCCAATCCATATCTGGAGCCCTCACGTCCGATGCCGCTCTCTTTGATGCCCTTGCGCCAGAATTGCTCAAAAGCGATCTGGAGAAGTACCTCTTCGTCAAATTGTCTGGGGCGCATCTATGTCTCCTTTCATTGATTCCAGTATTTACACAAAGTCAAAAACCTTGTCTTGTCAATGTCGAGACTTTGATGAAATGACGGCAATTTACACCCAGTCAATATGGCGGCGATTGGAGCCCTGGTTCAATCGATCCAGCTATCGAAGAGGCATAAAGTGAATGTATGTACTGGATGACTACAACAAGATTATGTAAGTTCTTGTACTTGACAAAGGCTTCTTTATCAAAACAAAAAGAATAACTGTCTACAATCAACCTCAATGATCTGAGAGAATTACCTCCTTAAGGTGATCGCCTTTCAGTGCCTGGCGTATCACGACGTAATTTATGACATAGTTAATGACATAGTTATTGATATAGCCAATTGTGAGGATCTCCAGATGCATCTTCAGAAATATCCGGCTTTTTGGGTTCTTTCCCTTTTATTCTGCCTACTGTCGAATACGGTCTTTGCCGGCTCTTTAAATTCCGGTGATGTTTCGCAGGTGCTACAAGGCGCCAAGCGTATAGAGACGTCAGACGGATGGTTTGAAGTCATCAAGCTGCCCATGGAGGTTTACGCTTTCCACGAGCCAGGCCACATTGAACAAGTAACGTCTTTCCTGATCCTGGGCGAAACCCGGGATCTCCTCTACGACACGGGTATGGGCATAGCCAGTATCAAGACCGCCATCAACGAAGTACGCCGTACCGAAGGTCTTCCTGAAAAGGAACTTATGGTGCTTAACAGCCACGGTCACCTGGATCATATCGGCGGCAATCACGAGTTCGACCGTATTTACTTCTACGACAACGAATGGCGGGTGCGTAAGTTGACCGAAGGCATTGTGCCCGGGCAACCGATGTGGGTCCCGTATTACGCGGAGGTGACGGGAGATCCCGCACCGCCAACTTCTTTCTCCCCGGAAACCATGGGGGTATTGCCTGTTCCGAAGGACAGGCTGCACAGACTGGATGTCAATCAGGATATTGATCTGGGTGGACGCCGTTTAAAGGTGATACTGTCCAGAAGTCATACCGACGATTCGCTGATTCTCTTTGAACCCGAGCAGGGCCTGCTATTTACCGGCGATGTATTTGTGCCGGCAGGCTTTTATGTGCGGGATTTTGACGAATTGTACAAAGATCTGAAAGTGCTTAGCGGTTTGAATGTGAGCTATCACTACAACACCCATGGGCCACAAATGTTGGAGAAACATGTACGTAGCCGTGTACAGGCTGCGGTGAAAAAAATTACGTCTGGTGAGGAATCCTCCAAACAGGAATTCTATCTGGGAGCCATGCGCAAGGTTTACCGTGTTGACGGGTATACGTTCTGGTATTTGCCGGAATTTCTGATGTATTAGTGCGTCTTTTTTCATCTGCCAGAGGCTAAGTGAATCTACAGCCTGGTACCGTCGAATTGCGGTCGTGTGCGGTTGTCCTCTTAGGGCAAGTTTTTGTAGCCGGAAGATATTTATCGATGTGGGTACTACGGGTAATTATTGACGGAGTATAGGGACAAAAAACCTAGGGACGACCCATGAGGCCAAAGTTCTGGAGAGGAGAAACAAGTGCCAGGTGATATTTTTATTGAGGATTTGTCGGAGCCGGTATTTACCGAGCAGCAACGTGCAATCATAGAGCAGAGTCAAGACTTGGTGGTTGATCTTAGTCGCGAATCCATTCTGGCGGAAGCTGAGCGGAAGACGGGATTAAGCGACTGGGGGCCAGAGGACTTTCTAGAGCGGCTGGACCTGCTGTGCGAGGAATGGAACGCCGACCAAGGCCTGACCAATCTCGGCCGCGACTCGCTTCGGTACAAGCTCTTGCAGGACGCCACAAACCGACTGATGATCCAGGATCAGTTCAATCGGCATCCGGAAATTCACTCCGTGCAAATCGAGGCACCCATCATTGTGGCGGGATTGCCTCGCTCAGGTACCACGCATCTGCTTAATCTGATGGGCGCCGATTCGCGGTTGCGGGCTCTGGAACTCTGGGAATCCTACGAGCCTGTACCCACCCCGGGTGAGGCCCTCCTGGAGGATGGTACCGATCCCCGTTTTCAGCGCTGTGCCCAGATGTGGGAAGATCTGAAAATGATGCTACCGCACCTGGAGGCGATGCACCCCATGACGCCAGACCACATACACGAAGAGCTGGAGTTGATGGGCCCTAATTATGGTTCTTACATCTATGAATGGCTCGGTTTTTCGCCGCGTTGGCGCGACCATTACTATGGCGAGGATCAAACCTATCAGTATGAATATATGCGAGATGTGCTGAAGCTGCTCACCTGGCAAGATCGAAACACTGACAGGCCCGCGCGTTGGGTGCTCAAATGCCCTCAGCATTTGGAGCAGCTTCCCGTGTTAAATAAGGTATTCCCTGACGCAACCATTGCAATAACACACCGTGATCCGGTCTCGGTGATTCAGTCCACGGTAACCATGATAGCCTATGGACAGCGCTTCAATCGTAAAAAAGTAATGACAGGTCAATTGCTGGAGTATTGGACGGATCGGGTCGAGCGGTTGCTGCGAGCATGTACCAATGATCGATACAATCTGCCGGAGTCACAGAGTATTGACGTACCTTTCCATGAATTTATCAAAGACGATACTGGTATGGTGGAGAGAATCTACAGCAAAGCCGGGCTGGAGATGACTGACCAGGCCAGGGCGGAACTGAGCCAATTTGTGGATTCTCATAAAGACGATTATGGCAGGGTTGTTTACGATCTGAAGCGGCAGTTTGGTGTGGATCCGGACGACCTGCGTGAGCGTTTCAGCTTCTACTATGATGCTTTCCCCGTTAAGCGGACCAAAGGCTAATAGTTAACCACTGAGAATTGAGCGAACAGGCTGCCTTTGTTTTTTCAAAGGCAGCTGTCGGATTGCTTAGGCGACGTAGGCGGGGTAGTCGCAATAGCCTTCTCGGGTATTGGTGTACAGTCGGCTTTCATCTGTGGGAGCCAATGGATAGTCATTACGGAACCGATCAACCAAATCCGGGTTGGCGATAAAGGCATTGCCAAAGGCGATGGCATCCCCTTCCTGCTTATCGATTGCCTTTTCCGCGCGAGCCTGGGTATAGCCGCCGTTTAGAATCAAAGGCCCTTTGAAGTACTGTTTGGACAAACCAATCACATCAATGGTGCTGGCTCTCATCAGATGCAGGTAGGCAAGGGGGAGGTGGCTGATGCCCTGCAAGAGGCCCCGTGTGGACTCCTCTGGATCGGGATCCTTAACATCATTAAACGGGAACCCGGGGCATATACGCAGCCCCACTCGTTCTGCGCCATCAACGGCGGCCATGGCCTCAAGTGCCTCCAGGAAAAAACGCACTCTATTTTCCAGTGAGCCACCATAGGCATCAGTACGATGATTGCTTCCCGGTGACAGAAACTGGGCCGGCAGATAGCCACTGGCGCCGTGCAGTTCCACGCCGTCGAAGCCAGCTTCATAGGCGTTTGCCGTGGCTTGAGCATATTCGTGGACGATGTTCTTTATCTCTGCGACATCGAGTTCGCGAGGCATGGAAAAGGGCTTCATACCTGCTTCCGTGTACACCGCACCATCGGCGGCAATGGCGGAGGGCGCAACCGTCTCGGCTGTTTTGCTCTTATTATCCGCATGAGAACAGCGGCCGACATGCATGACCTGCAACACAATGGTGCCGCCCTGATCGTGTACGGCGTCAGTTATCCTTTTCCAGGCGTCGATTTGATCTTGGTTGACAATACCAGGTGTGCGACAGTAGCCCTTGCCGTTTTCCGAGGGGTAGGTACCCTCGGCGATAATCAGTCCGGCCGAGGCGCGTTGGCGGTAGTACTCCAGCATCATCTCAGAAGGGGTGCCGTCATCAAGGGCGCGACTGCGGGTCATTGGGGCCATAACTATGCGGTTGTTCAGTCTCAATCTGCCGAAATTGCAACTCTCTAACAGTCGGCTCATCACGCTTTCCTCAATATATTCAAAAACTTAATACGGGTATTTGGGATAGATTACAGTACTTGATCATAGCGGATCAGGCACAGGGGGACTTGCCAAAACCAATTGAAACCTGTTCTTGAGCTTACAGCGACAGGTCGGGAAATCGGAAGCAATCAGACTTGCCAAGCCGGGGGAGAGGTCTGGTCGCAGAGCGGCGTTGCGGACCGCGGTCTACCCACGAATCCGCAACCTCTGTCATCAGGACGGGGTCTTTTCAGCGTAGAATTGACTGAAATACTTGCGCCATTGGGCAATGGGACCGTCACCGTCACAGAGGATTGGCTGATGCCGGTACTTCTTATGGTTCCAGACGGGAATGTCCACTTCAGCAAAGCCGGCGGCCTCACCGAGATCAGAAGAACCGATGGCTTGATCGTAGAGTAGCTCGGTTTTGATTTGCTGCTCGGAACCTTTAGGATGCTTCTCGAATGTAAAGAGATAGCGGCTCAAGGTCGATTCCGTGGTGATGGGCAGTGGAATAGCAAACATCAAAATGCGGGTATCGCCATGAACGTGATGAATCACCTGAATGGATGGGCCGTAGGACTTGCCGAGCACCTTCATATGTTCATCGACGTAGATGTCGAAGTTAAAGATATGGCCGTCGGCGCTGCTGACGCCCTCTGGCATAATCGGGCTGCGATGGAGATACTTGATGTGGGGGCAATCAACGGAGTTCTCTCCCAGCTCCTGTATGCAGGTATCAATGGTCCACTCGCCCAGGCGCGGCTCGATATAGTTATCAGACTCCAGCTCAGGCACGTCGGGTATAGAGAAGCTGGGCTCGGCGTTGTCCGGATGATACCAGGCCCATATTAATCCGTAGCGTTCTTGAGTCGGGAGGGTACGGAGTACCGATTGGCGTTCGCAGATTTTCGGAGTGTTACCGTAGGGAACATCTTTGGTCCAGCCATCGGCGTCAAACTGCCAGTGATGAAACGGGCAGCGGATGTTATTGCCTACGACCTCACCACCGTGGCCCAAATGCGCGCCCAGATGTGGGCAAAACGGGTCACTCATGCCGACGGAGCCGTCCTCTCCTCGAAATAGAACCCATTCTTGATCAAACGCCTGGATGGTTCTTACCTCGCCGATGGCGAGTTTTGCGGACAAATCAATGGCGAACCATCCGAATGGAATCGGGAATGGGCAACGCTCCAGTTCCTTGGAGGTGGCGATATGTCTCACTTTGGGTGGTTGACTCATGTTAACTTCCTCTAGGTGATGTAGCCTAACAGTTGGCGTGATTATTCCGGTCAGTGTACTTCGTTATATTCAGGGTGCTCAGAGCGACACTCACATCGCTACAAGCAACTTTCACTGACATTCTTTCACACAAAAACAGCAGGCGTTTATCCCGGAGGGACAAAAAAATTATCTTTGGCTAACAAAATTTCACTCTTATCGGTCTGTATCGCCCCCAGATAGATACCTATTAGGACACCTGTTTCTATCGCCTCTACGGGGTTTGTCATTTTGAGATAAGACAATGTAAGGGTTCGCAATTGTATCGCTTGTCCGCTGGGGATAACTTTTCTGCAAGTATTATCAAAAGTGCAGGAGACAAGTTTATGTTAGTTCTTAAGCCCGGGGCTCGTTTAAAGAGTGCGGTATGCGATACCGAAGTTATGGTCGTGAAAGGTTCAGGCGAGGTTGACCTTCGCTGCGGTGGCGCCTCAATGGTTAACGCCACCGAACAAGGCGAGGGCCAGCTGAACGCTGATTTCTCTGCCGGCTCTCTGGTGGGAAAACGCTACACCACTGAAGACGCCGCCATCGAGTTGCTGTGCACCAAGGCGGGAGAGGGTTCACTGTCACTCGGGGAAGCTCCGCTGGGTATCAAACAGGCACAAACCCTGCCGTCGTCGGATTGAATCTGCCATGAACATTTTTACCTTGCTGAAAATGTCCGCGGAGTGCTTTCCTGACCGCATAGCGCTGACCAGTGGCGATGCTCACATCAGTTACGGTGAGTTATTGCAAGCAGCCGAGGGGGCTGCCGAGCGATTTCGCAACAGCGGCTGCAAATATGTATCGGTCATTGATGTCAGTAGCCCGGCGGTGCCAATAGCTTTGTTTGGCGCTGCCGCAGCGGGTTTACCCTATGTGCCCATCAACTATCGTTTGACCGTTGATGAGATTCAGGCACTGAAAGAGCGAATCGAGCCCGCCTACATAGTGACAGAGGACAATCGGGACAACTTTATTGAGGAATCTCTGGCCTTTGACGGGCAAGCCCAGGAACCGCCGGAAGATCCGCAGGCCATCGCCGTGCAATTGTTTACCAGCGGCACCACCGGCAAACCCAAGGCGGCAGTGCTGCGTCACGAAAACCTGATGAGTTATATCCTTGGCTCTGTTGAGTTTGCCAGCGCAGATGAGGCCGACGCCAGTCTGGTGTCCGTCCCTCCTTATCATATCGCCGGTATTTCGGCGGTTATGAGTTCGATTTACACCTGTCGTCGTCTTGTGCAGTTGCCCAATTTCGATCCGGTTGAATGGCTCCGACTGGTCAGCGAGGAGCGGGTCACCACGGCTTTTGTGGTTCCCACCATGTTGTCCAGAATCATTGAAACCATGGAATCGCAGAGCACAGCTCGGATGCCGAGTCTCAGAGCGGTTGCCTACGGCGGCGGTAAGATGCCGGTGGCGGTTATCCGTCGTGCCCTGGAGCTGTTTCCAGAGGTGGCCTTTACCAACGCCTATGGTCTGACGGAGACCAGTTCGACCATTACACTGCTGGGACCCGACGATCACAAGCTGGCACTGGCGAGTACCGATCCACTGATTAGAAAGCGCCTGGGCTCTGTCGGCAAGCCACTGCCGACCATTGAGGTGCAAATCCGCGACGACGACGGAACCGTATTGGGCAGTAATCTGGCCGGAGAAGTTTACGTTCGCGGGGGCCAGGTGTCTGGCGAATATCTGGAACGCAAGGCCGTTCAGGATGATGGCTGGTTCCCGACCAGAGACAAGGGCTACCTTGACGAGTTCGGATACCTCTATCTGGATGGTCGCGCCGACGATGTCATCGTGCGTGGCGGTGAAAATATTTCACCGGGGGAAATCGAAGACGTTCTGTTGGCTCACGACTCAGTAGCCGATGCCTGTGTTGTCGGTATTCCCGATCAAGATTGGGGAGAGGCGGTGGCCGCCGCGGTAGTGCTGAAGCAGGGAGTGCAAGTGAACGTCGATGAGCTGCAGACATTGGTTCGCGAGCAAATGCGTTCATCCCGGGTACCGGGCCAGATTCGATTTATGCAGGAGCTGCCCTATAACGATATGGGCAAATTGCTGCGCAGAGTTGTGAAAGAACAATTAAGTCAATAATAAATTCGGAGAATAATCTATGACCACACCACTCGAGGGAGTTCGTGTACTGGACCTGTCCCGGGGTACCGCAGGGCCGATGGTTTCAATGGTTTTAACCAGCAATGGCGCTGACGTTATCAAAATTGACCCCCCGAGTGGGGACGACTTTGCATCCCAGTTGGGATACAGAGCCTGGCAGCGGGGCAAGCGCAACGCCGTTTTTGATTTGAAGAATGATGCTGATCGCACCGATTTCCTGAATCTGGTCAAAACAGCGGATGTACTGTTGGAGAGCTATGCCCCCGGGGTTACCCAGAGACTGGGCATCGATTATGAAACAGTTTCCAAGATCAATCCTCGACTGGTGTACTGCTCCATCACCGGCTACGGCCGCAACAATGAGTTGTCGGATCGGCCTGCCTACGAGGCTCTGGTGGCTGCCCGTCTGGGTTTCCATTTTGACCAGCGCGGACGGGTTGGCGGGGTTTTTCATACCTCCGGTGGCGAAATCCCATTCGAGGATGTGGAATTCAATCAGGACGCGGTAGAGGGGCCCAGGCACCATGATCGCGATGGCCCTTTATTTAACGGTAACAACTGGCTCAGTTCAGGGGCTACCTATGCGGCGCTCACCGGTATCAGTGCAGCGCTGTTTGTGCGTGAAACCAGCGGCCGTGGCCAGTGGGTGGAAACCAGTCTGTTACAAGGTGCTTTGAGTGCCGGTATTCTGGCCTACAGCCGGGCCGACAAACCGGAAGCTCCGCATTTCGCCACCTGGATCAATGATTCGCGCTCACCGAAAGGCAATTTCGAATGCTCTGACGGTCGCTGGATCATCAATTGGGTGCCCAATCCCAACTTTATTTTGGGTTCTTCTGAAGGAGATACTTTAAAACCCGCGGCGGAAGGCCCCACCATGTCCGTGAAGCAAGACCCCGATCGAATCATGCCGGGTGTAGAGGACATGATGGTGCTGGATCACTATCATCCGCAGCTGGCCGCTGCCTATAAGCGATTCCCGTCGGATGACTGGGTAGAGGCGGGAGCTGGCACCCAGTGTATTCAAAAAATCCGTACGCCTGAGGAAGCCCTGAATGATCCGGAGTTTCTGAAAGACGGCTGCGTTGTCGAGGTTGAGGATGCGGAGCTGGGCACCACCCGTCAGTCTGGCGTATTGTTCAAACTTGAGAAAAACCCTATATCCATTAAGGGCGGCGTCGCCAAATCCGGGGAGCACACGGAAGAAATCAAACAGGAGGCCAAGGCGGCCGAGTCATTGGCCATTGATGCCGGCAAAGCGCCAGCACCTGAGCATCCGCTGGCGGGCATCACGGTGATTGACCTTGGTTTGGCCATCGCCGGCCCCTATTGCGGGCAGGTGCTGGCGGATATGGGGGCAAACGTCATTAAGGTCAATGCCACCTATGACTGGTACTGGCATTCCAATGCCATTGCCATGTCGGCTAACCGTGGCAAGCGCAGCATCGCGGTCGACATGCGCAGTCCGGAAGGTGTGGAAATCATCAAAAAGCTGATCGCCAAGGCCGATGTGGTGATTCACAATATGCGTTACAACGCTGTCGAGGACAAGGGGTTGGATTATGAATCCCTGAAGAAATTGAATCCCCGTCTGATCTACTGCCATACCCGCGGGCACGAGAAGGGTCCCCGTGAGAAACACCCGGGCAATGATCAAACCGCTTCTGCGCTCACCGGTACCCAATGGGAAGATGGCGGTTGTCGTCGAGGAGGTCGCCCTTATTGGACCATGACCACACTGGGGGATACCGGTAACGGGTTTTTGGCTTCAATCGGCATTCTGCAGGCACTGAGGCAAAGGGAATTAACCGGCGAAGGGCAATTTGTGGACACTTCCATTGTCAATGCTCACCTGCTGAATACCTCGCATGTGATAGCGCCTGCCGGTGATGGAGTCTTTGACAGGCCACATCTTTCCGGTGACGGAATGGGTTATTCAGCCGGCTACCGACTCTATAAAACCGCGGACGATTACCTGTGTATTGCCGCCCACAAACAGACGCACTGGGATCAATTGTTTACCGCTGTTGGTCACCCCGAATGGGTTCAGGAAGGGCGTTTTGCCACGGTCGAAGCGCGCAAAGAAAACAACGATGCACTGGAGACCGTGTTAGCGGATATCTTTGCGTCGGGCACTGCCGCAGACTGGTTTAAACGCCTCGATGAGGCGGGTGTCCCCTGTGAGATCTCGGATTCCGAGTTCAGTCGGGCTATGTGGCAGGATAATTCGTTCCTACTGGAAAACGGGTGGCTGGTTAACTTACCCCACCGCGTCCTGGGGCGGGTTGGGCATGTCGGTATTGTCACGGATCTGTCAGAAACACCTGCTGTTGTTCAGAGCGGACCGCTGATTGTGGGTGAACAAACCCGGGAAATACTGGCTGAGCTTGGTTATTCAGAAGAGCAGCAGACAGCGTTGTTTGCCGAAAATGTTGTCTCGGATGAATCCTGTTATATGTATGACATAGGTGAGGCTATCTAGTCCTACTCTGTCACTCAGAAAACTCCTCTGCGTGGGGTGGATTAGGCGAAGCCGTAATCCACCCCACGTTAGGCGCTGTGTCCTTCAGGGCGTAATCAACGCCCCTCTTTCACAATAATGAAACTCCCTATTCATATATATAAATATGTTATATATATTTGCTTGTATATTGCCTGCAGGATGGAATTTTGGCTTGGAAGATTATGGTAAGAGAATTAGTGACCCTGCCAATTCACTTCTTGTTTGCGTCAACTATGATGGATACAAGTCGCATGTAGGTGGAATGGTGTGCAAGTGGACGCCATTCGATCTGAAGTCATAAAAATACAGAGAAGAGAACGATGAACAATAACACTGCAACTCATTACGCTAAAAAGGTCTTTAAACCCACCTGGATGGCTCTGGCTATTCAGCTGGCAGTTCCCGGTGTACAGGTACAGGCAACTGAGACCTTCGCGCTTGAGGAAATTGTCGTTACCGCGCGTAAGCGTGAGGAAAGCCTGCAGGATGTCCCTATTACGGTATCCGCGTTCGACCAGAACGCATTGAAAGAAATGCAAATTAACGATGTTACCGACCTGCAGAGTTCCGTCAGTAACGTCTATATCGCAGAAACCGGCGGACTGACCTCAGGAGCCACCAATGCCTCTATCCGTGGTGTTGGTGCTCCCTTTGGTGGCTCTTTTGAGCCCAGTGTTGCGATTTACATTGACGATACCTACATCCTGGGAAATTCCGGGCAGTTCGTCAATCTACTGGATATTGCACAGGTTGAAGTCCTCAAAGGTCCTCAGGGTACCCTGTACGGTCGAAATACCACGGCGGGGGCAATCAAATTTACATCGCAGCAGCCAGCCGACGAGTTTGGCGGGAACGTTGAGGCCCAAGTTGGCAGTGACGGCATGTTGGGTATGAAAGCCACTGTGACAGGCCCTCTAACCGAAACCTTGTCTGCAATTGCTTCTGTAACCTACAAAGAACGCGATGGTTTTCAAACCGATGTAAACACCGGAGAAGAATTCTGGACTGAGGATGTAAGCGGCGCTCGAATCGCTCTGGCCTGGGATCCGACTGACAATCTGTCGGTTAATTTTTCTTACAGCACCATTGAAAACGACTCGGTGGGGCGTGTTCCTTCCTCGATTTACAATTCGCTGAGTCGCGAGGAGCAACTCCAGATTGCGCAAGCGGCAAACTTTGTTCTGCCCACTGGTCTGGAAGCCTACGAATTTCTGCCCACGGATCGCTCAACAGATGCTCAATATAACAATGTAGACGATGTCAGCACTGAACTGGATCTGGGCATTTTCAATGTGGAATCCAAACTCGCCAATCTGGTGGTGAGTTATGACATCAACGATTTCTGGTCGGTGAAGTCAATCAGTTCCAGTTACAGCAACGAGACACTGCGTAACACGGAGGTGGACGGCACCGCGTATGGATATATCGTCACTAAAGATGGTCCGCATGACAAACAGTTTTCACAAGAGTTGCAGTTGTCCTACTCTTCAGACAATCTGAATATCATCGCCGGGCTTTACTACTTCGATCATGAGAATAATCCAAGTGTTGAAGACACCGTATTAACATCTGCCCTGTTTAATAATCTGACCGTCGAAGGGGTCCGCGACGCCTTTACCGGAATCCTGGGATCACGGCCCAGCGTTGAAGATACTCTTAATCAATGGTTGCCTCTGGCCGGACAAGAATTAAATCCCGGATTGATTGTGCAGGGAGAATCATTGGAAGCGAAATCCGAGTTGGAGAGCAAAGCTGCCTTTGTCAACATCCAATGGGATATTACGGATCAGCTGACACTCAACCTGGGTGGCCGTTACACCGAAGAAGAAAAAGACAGTCTCAATATAATCCAGACCACTAACATTGTGGGTGCCTTGTTCGTCGATGGCATCGGTAACCAGTATTGGTACGATGACAGAATTGCCGGCGCCACCGAGGCCATGACAGCACAGCTCGGTGATCCCTTGTTCACCCAATCAGTCATGAGCCTGGATGGCGGCGTGGATGTGATCGAGGAAGAGGGAAATTGGAGCAGCTTCGACTATTTGATTGGTTTGAGTTACCACATATCAGACCTGGGTATGGTATACGGCAGCGTATCGACCAGCTTTAAATCCGGCGGCTTTAATGGTATCCCTGACCCGGAAACATCGACCTTTGATGAAGAAACCCTGACCGCCTATGCGATCGGTTTTAAGTCTACCCTAATGAATGGTCGTATGTTGTTCAATGTTGAGTGGTTCAGAAACGAAATCGATGATGTCCAGTTCCGTAACTTTATTGTTCTGGAAGACTCGGAAGGGAATCTTGACCTGGAGGCCGTGGTGGGCAATTTCGGTTCGGCAATCACCGAGGGTGTCGATATGACCATTGGCTACGCCTTGACAGAAGACTGGCGATTGGACATGAACCTCAGTTACCTCGATGCCGAGGTCACAGAATCTTTGGAACAGCAGGAAGTTGACGGTGAATTTATGACAGTCGACGTCGCTGAACATATGGAGATGGGACGCGCCCCGCAGTGGAGTGGCAATGTCAGTACTCGATATAGCCTGTCACTGGATTCTGCCGGAGCTGTCGAGGTTTTCTTGCAGTATGCCTATGTGGACGAAACCCCGGCTACTCAACCCTGGGACAGTCGTTCCGTGGCTTTGCAGGAGGCGATATCGGAATCACACGGTCTTTGGAACGCCCAGGTAACCTGGTACTCGGCCGATGACCAGTGGCGAGTATTCGCCGCGGGCAAGAATCTGGGTGACAAGCGCGTATTGACCGATGCCGTTGATCTCGGGTTGGGTGTGGTGACTGGCGGTTACAATTCTCCGCGGACCTGGTCAATGGGGGTTGAGTACAGCTGGTAGAGTGTTTTGCCGCTGAGGCTACAACCACTTATCTCGCAACAAGGCTCGCCCCCAAAAGGGGCGGGCCTTGTTTCGTTTTACGTCTTTTGTATGCGGTTTCATTCAATCCTAAACCGTTTGTTCGAAAGGGATAATTCTTTGTTAGGTTGCGATCTTTATGATTCACAGCAAACCCACATACTAATCCCGTCCATTCTAATAACCAATACTGACTAACTGCTGCGAGGTGATCGAACGATGAATCCCCAGGATGATCAGGTACCGGCCGTACGGCGGCCCGATCCGATGTATACGGCCGAAAGTGCCTTTTTTTGGGAGGCTGCGGAGCGTGGCGAACTTATGGCGCAACAGTGTCAAGGGTGTCAGCAGTATCTGCATCCCCCTCGCCCTATGTGCCCGGAGTGTCTGAGCATGGACCTGCAACCGACACAATTGTCCGGTCGCGGCAAAGTGTACAGCGTTTGCTCGCCCCAGTATCCACAAATTCCCGCTTTTGATTATCCGCTGTTGACGGCATTGATCGATTTGGAAGAGGGTATTCGCCTGCTGTCGAATCTGGTTGATGTGGAGCTTGAGTCGGTGCAACCAGGCATGCCGGTTGAAGTCTGCTTTGCGGCGACAGTTGGTGGCAGAGCGGTGCCTCAGTTTCGGCCGGAGGGCAACAAATGAGTAAGCTGAACACAGCAATTGTCGGTCTGGGTCAAACCGAATTTTCCAAGGATGCCGGTCGCAGTGAGTGGCATATGGCCTGTGAATCCATTACCGCTGCATTGGATGATGCCGGTCTTACCCCGGCGGATGTGGATGGCATGTGTACTTTCTCCATGGACAAAGTGGAGGATGTAGAGCTGACCGCCTCTCTGGGTATCGAAAATCTGCGTTACTCCTCACGGGTAGGGCACGGCGGCGGCGGGGCCTGCGGAATCTTTACCCACGCCGCCGCTGCGATTCAGTCGGGTCTGGCGGAGGTCGTTGTTGTCTACCGATCGATTCGCTCACGCTCCGGCAAACGCTTTGGCGGTCCCACACAGAGCAACGACGCGGGTGCGGGAACCGGCACCAGTTTTCTGGAGTGGAGCATGCCGTTTGGGGCGCTGTCACCGGGGAATTGGTCGGCCATGAATCTTCAGCGCTATATGGACGTTTATGGCGTGACCAACGAGGATGTGGGGCGTGTGTCTGTCACCATGCGCAAACACGCGGCAACCAATCCGGCGGCCTGGTATTACCAACGTCCGATCACCCTGGAAGAGCAACAGGCGTCCCGATGGATTATTGAGCCTACCCTGCGCCGTGCAGACTGCTGTCAGGAAAGTGATGGATCGGTGGCCATGGTTCTCACCACGGAGGCCAGGGCCAAAGACCTGAAGCAGGTACCCGTAAGAGTTTCGGCAACCAGTCAGGCAGTACCCAAGGCGGTTGAGGTTGTGACCAATTACTATCACGGTGAGCTGTCGCAGTTTAAAGAAGCGCAATACCTCGGACGCGAATTGTATCGCCAGACGGGTTTCGGCCCCAAGGACTTTCAAGTGGCGATGCTCTATGACCACTTTGCCCCCATCGTACTGATGCAATTGGAGGCTTTCGGGTTCTGCGATTATGGAGAGGCCAAAGATTTTGTGAAGGACGGGCATATTGAATTGGCGGGCAGCATCCCGGTCAATCCGAACGGAGGTTTGATCGGCGAAGCCTATATTCATGGGGTCAACAATGCAGCCGAAGCGGTGAGGCAGGTTCGCGGGACCTCCGTCAACCAGGTTGACGACGTCGAAAATGTCCTGGTATCAGCAGGTATGAGCGGTGCAATCTTCAGTGCGATGTGATTTCGATGTCGGTAAGGATCTGGACCTCGAGGGGCAACAGATCCTGGCGACCACCGTTTTCGAACCGGTAGGGCCGGTCAAGGCCCTGTTGGTGTGTTTTCCTGGCGGAGGATGCAACCGCGGATGGTTCGATCTGCGCCCGAAAGGGGATGACAGCTACAGTTTCGGCTTGCACTTTTGCGCCCGGGGCTATCGAGTTGTAACGGTTGACCATTTGGGTGTTGGTGACAGCACAAAACCTGATAATGGGTTCGACGTCGCGATTGAGACCATCGTTGACGCCAATACCAATGTTGTCAAACAAGTACTCGGACGATTCGGAAACAACGTGCCTTGTATTGGTGTCGGTCACTCCATGGGGGCAATGCTCACAATATTGCAGCAGTCTGTCAGCGCCAGTTTTGACGCACTCGCCCTGCTCGGTTTTAGCAACTGTGGTATTCCTCACTTGCTATGTGACAGGGCGCGCTCATTTATCGGACGGGCAGAGCAGGCAAGAGAAGTGCTGGCCGAAATAGCGGACGCCCAGTTCGGTACCGGTTATGTGGATCTTGATCTTAGCGGTCGCGAAACCGAAGGCGGGCGTTTGTCTCCGCCAGTGGCTGCGGCTCTGGCCCAAAGCCGAGGACGGGTGCTGGCCATGCCGGCGGCATTGAGTATCATTCCGGGCTGCGTCTCAGCCGAATGCCGGAGGCTGGAGATGCCGTTATTTCTCGCCGCTGGTGATCGTGATATCTGCGATCCGCTGGAAGCCATGCGCTCGCAGTTCCCCGCCGCCAGGGAGGTGACCTGCCACCTGCTGGAGGATGCCGGCCATATGCATTTTATTTATCCGTCCCGTATTCAGCTCTTCGAAGCGATGCTGAGTTGGCTGGACGAATTGGTACCTGTCATCAAACGTCAATGATGGCGTCATTTATCTATTGGGAAAGGCAAAAAATAACATGACTAATGAAGTAAACAAGAAAACGGCACGCAGATTCTTCGAGGATATGGGCAAGGAAAATTGGCGTGACACGTTGAGTGACATTTTCGCGGAAGATTTAAAGTGGTGGATTCCAAAGGGAGCCGCGGGGGACTACCCCGGTGAACATCAAGGAAAAGATAATATCGTATCCATGATGAGCGAGGCTGCCAACGGTGCCTTTCATCCCGATACTCAAAAAGCCGATGTGCTGCTTGAGGTCGCCGGTGACAACTGCGTAATCATGGAAACTGTGATTGTCGGAGATACCACCATTGGTCCCCGTTACGAAAACACCTACGTGTTTATTTTCAAATTTGACGAGTCCGGGAAAATCAATGAACTTCGCGAGCATGTCGATACCCACGTCGCCCGTGAACTGTTTGGCAATCTTTAACACTTAAAATCAACCTGTAGGAGGAAAGCAAGTGGCCTTAATCAAAGAGAAAGACGTTCTTGCTTGGGTGGAAAAAACCGCCGGAGAGAAAATTGTTGATATAGAGCGGCAGTCAGGTCGCGAATCCGGCGGTCGGCCGGGGTGGTTCGTGACTCTGGAAAGCGGCACCAGGTATTACGCGCGGGGTTGCCGGGACGAAGACTGGGGCTTTACCAGCAGCTACAGCCTGAAAACGGAGGGCGACATACTGGAGCTATTGTATAACGAGGGCATCAAAGTACCCAAAATCGTCGCTCGCAATGCGGAACCGCCTGTTCTTCTGATGGAGTATGTAGAAGGTGAGAATGACTTCACCAAGATCGAAGACAGCGCTGAACGGGATTCTGTGGCCAGGGATTTCGCAGCGATTATGGCGAAATGGCACGCAATCGATGCGTCAAAGTTTGAAGCTCTGGGTTTAAAAAAGCCCCAAACCGCCGCGGACTATGTGCTTCAGGATCTGGAGGTATGGGAAAAAGGCTGCTTTGATAACCTGATTGAACCGGTGCCCCTGATTACCTTTGCCTGTAAATGGCTGCGTGCCAATATACCGCCGGCTCCCGAACGAGCCGTGCTGGTACAGGGAGATACAGGACCGGGACAATGCCTCTTCAAGGACGGCAAAATTGCCGCCGTGGTTGACTTCGAGTTGGGTTTTCTTGGCGATCCCATGAGAGAGTTGGCTCAAATCCGTACCCGTGATGTCTGGTACCCGACGGGCAATCTTGGCGTGTGGTTCAATGAATACGCCCGAAAATCCGGTGTAGAACTGGATATCGATAAACTGCGCTATTACAACGTGATTGCGATGCTGATTACAACACTGGCGCTGGCTCCTGTTGCAGAAAAACCGTCGGCTGAAGATGATCATGCGGAATGGTTGGCGCAGGATGCCTGGTCTAAATTGGCCTCCGCAGAAGCGCTGGCGGAAGCTGTAGGCGTTGACGTGGAAGCACCGGCGATTCCCGACCTGGACAATAATCCGGGGTTGCGGGCTTGCGATATTCTGATTAAGAATCTGAGCGACGAGCTGTTGCCAAATACCGAGGACAGTTTCCTGCAGCACCGCATCAAAATGGATCTGAGGTTGCTGGAACACGCCAAAGCCACAGCCGGTCTCAGCCGTGAACTGGATATTCAGGAGCTGGACGATATGGAAGCGCTGCTGGGGCAAAGACCTTCGAGTTTGAAAGAAGGGCACAGACTCCTGAACGATCTGGTGTCGGCGGCAGGCGCTGATCAAAACGAAAAACTGATCAAGTACTTCTATCGTCATGCGGTCAGGCAAGTTGCTCTGATGGGCAAAGGAATGGGAAGAGCTCAGAACGCTGTGACCGCACCCTTGCCTGAAGTTGAGCCGCTTGCTGTGGCGTGATTCAGACAGAAAATCATGAGGCCAAAAAGGGGGATTCCCCCTTTTTGGCTTGCACGGAAAGGTGTTAACTGTGTAATCTGAAACAGGACAACCATACCGAATTCCCGCTGAACCAGACGAAGGGCGTAGCCTTGCCAACTAATAATCCAACTATATTGGGGTTGAAAGTTCAGGCCGTTACAGAAATTCCCCAGTTAATGGGGCATTACTGTCGCACACTCATGAATACCGCGCTTGAACACGATCTCAAGCTCTCTGTGCAAGCGATCGCGGCTGATGATGATTGGCAACCGGGGAATTACGCGGCATTGATTCGTGAGGTTGCCGAGCAACTGGATGACGAGCTGATGGGGTCAACCCACGACAGGATAAAACCAGGAGCTTTTCGCCTTTTTATTGAATTGATTTCCCATCAAGAGACCCTGGGCCTGGCCTTGCAAAAACTGGTATCGCTTTATGGGATTGCCACCCACAGTCTGAAATTCGAACTGACGGTGGTTGAGGGCGTCGCCTATTGGGCCATGCAGATCCATCCAGCTGATGTCGATACCAATGGATATCTGCGCGAAACGCTTCCGCGCGCGGTTCACAGCCTTTCCAGCTTTCTTATCGGTGCGCAAATCCAACTGCGCGAGGTTCAGTTTACGCACAAGGCCAATGGCCCCGCTATCGAATACGCCAGGATCTTTCACTGCCCGGTATTGTTTGAGCAGGATCGTCACGTTATTTCCTTTGATGCGAGCTATCTTGAGCGTCGCATTGTGCGCAGCGAAGAGGACCTTGCCCAGCTATGGGCGGCAATCAGTCAGAAGGTGGATGGTGTGACTATTCCGGGCGATACCTCCGTTGGAGAAGCGGTAAGGGCGGAGGCGCGCTTGTCTTTCTTGAGCACTCAACAATTTCCTACACTGGATGAGTTGGCCGATCGATTTTTCAAAAGCCCCCAGACCTTGCGTCGGCGCCTTAAGGAAGAGGGTATTCGCTATGCTGATCTGAAGGAGAGTATTCGCCGTGAGGTTGTGGTTCAGTGGCTGGAGAATCCTTCCATTCCACTAAAGCAAGTCGCGGATATTGGTGGCTTCGCGGAACCAGCCGGTCTTTCCAGGGCGGTTAAACATTGGTTTGGCGTGAGTCCGTCGGAATATCGCCAGCAGGTGGTTGGCCAATCCTAGCAGTATCCTTCGCTAATCAAATGCTTGTTGCGGAACGCAAAAATACCCCGCTGCCAATTGGGAGCGGGGTATTTTTTTGGACCAAAGATCAGCACCAATGTTATTTGCGTGGCGCTCCGCGGCCACCCATGATCTTGGTGAAACCACCGTCAACCACCAGTGTCTGCGCGGTAATGTAACTGGCTTCATCAGAGAGCAGGAAGCAGGCGGCGTAGGCCATATCCCAGCCGGTACCCTGGCGTCCCAGCGGTACGATTGCTTCGGTGGCAGCCCGTGACTCCACATTTTTGTTGCCCCAGCGTCCCAACGGTGTATCAACCATACCGGGCACAACAGTATTGGAGCGTATGCAGAGTCTGCCACCTTCAGCGGCCGAAGCGCGGCACAGTCCTTCAAGTGCTGCCTTGGAGACATCGTAGGCCGGGAACGGGCTGCCTGAGCGGCGACCCGCGATGGAGCTTACGAAGACAATGGAGCCACCCACAGGCATAAGCGGCATGGCTTCTTTCACGATCAGGTAGTGGGCACGCAGGTTAATATCCATGACACGATCCCATTCCTCGGTATCGATACCCAGACCGGGTGCGCGGGCCGGTATGCCCACATTGAGAATGATGCCATCAATGCCGCCCAGCTTTTCAACGGTTTGTGTCACCAGGGCGCGGCATACCTCTTCCATCTGAATATCGCCGCTCAGTACGCAGCCACTGCCGCCCTCTTTCTCGATAACATCCAGCGTTTCCTGGGCAGCAGCTTCATTGACGTCGGCACAGGCCACCTGAGCGCCCTCACGGGCTGCCAGGATGGCCATGGCACGGCCATTGCCGACGGGAGGATTATCCCCCTCACAGGGGAGGGAGCCTGCGCCCACAACGAGAACTCGGCGTCCGGCCAGTCTGGCTCTCACCTCTGCTTCGCCTTTGGCTTCCGCTGGAATCCAAACGGGTAATTCAGCTGTAGTTTCGTTCGTCATTTCTTTATTCCTCTGGTGCGTAATCTCTCGTCTGCAGTCAGACTGACTTGATTGTGATGACATCGAATATTGCACTTGGCAGAGGCAGATTCAATACGCTGGCAGGTAGCTGTAACCTTTGGCCAACGAATTGTCATCTGGCGTACACCCAATTCAAATGGGAAGCGGGATAATAACAACATAAGCCAATTGGAGCCGTTGAATAAGCCATGTATGTAGACTACACCGAAGACCAGAAAAACCTGCGCAAGGAGCTTCGTGACTATTTTTCCGGTTTGATTACACCGGAAATTCGTGACGCCGTGAGAGGTAAAGAGAGTGGTGAGCTGTTTAATCGGCTGATCCGCCAGATGGGTGAAGACGGTTGGCTGGCAATAGGATGGCCAAAAGAATACGGCGGCCAGGGGCGTGATACCCTTGAGCAAATGACTTTTTTCGAGGAGGCGCTTCTGGCCAACGCGCCGCTGCCGTTTATCGCGTTGAATACGGTAGGTCCGGCGCTGATGGAGCATGGTTCCGAAAAACACAAGGCCTTGTTCTTGCCCGGCATTGCGCGAGGTGAACTCCACTTCGCGATTGGCTATACCGAGCCTTCGTCCGGGACTGATCTTGCCAGTCTGGTCACTACCGCTGTCAAGGAGGGTGAGGAATGGGTGATCAATGGCACCAAGGTATTCACCAGTGGTGCAGAAGGCGCAGATTATATCTGGCTGGCGGCCCGAACCGACAGCGAGGCTCCCAAGCACAAGGGCATTACACTCTTTATTGTGGATACCAAGGCCGAGGGCTTCAGCCATGCGCCCATTCATACTGTAGGTACTTATCAAACCAACATGACCTATTACGACAATGTGCGCGTGCACGAGTCGATGGTTGTGGGTAAGGTCAATCAGGGTTGGCAGCTTATGACGGCGCAACTCAATCACGAGCGGGTCGGTTTGGCAGCCTGGGGTATTCAGGGCTGGAAGCTCTATCAACGTTGCCTGGACTGGGCCCGTGAACCCCGCGCCCATGGCCGCCGGGCTATTGACGACAGCTGGGTTCAGAACAATCTTGCTGAAGCCTACGTTCGACTTGAGGCTATGCGTCTGATGAACGCGCGTCTTGCCTGGGAGCTGGATCAAAAACGTCTTGATCCGGCACTGGCGTCCGCCATGAAAGTCTACAGCACTGAGGGACTGATTGAAGTTTGTCGTCTGCTGATGGAAGTGATTGGTCCGGAAAGTCTTGTCCGGGCGGGATCGGAGGCGGCGGCCCTGCAAGGGGATCTGGAGCATCAGTATCGCCTTTGCCAGATCAATACCTTTGGTGGCGGCGTTAACGAGGTTCAGCGGGGCATTGTTGCAAACTTTGGTTTAAATATGCCACGGCATCGTTAAACGCTTTTCAAACTTTGGATCTTCAGGAAATTCTTTGAGCTCTTCTGGTTCAGGCTACGGCGGTAAAGTGCCAGCCATAGCCGATCCTTCAGAGCCCGCTAGGGCCTGCCGGCCCTTCTCACTCAGTCCTCCCAGCTGGCGTCACCGGTAACGAGTTCCACGGCACGGCCGCCATCAACATTAAGCGCTACACCGGTGATATAGGAGGCCTCGTCCGATGCCAGGAATAAAATGGCGTTGGCCACTTCTACTGGATCACCAATGCGTTTAAGCGGTATCAAGGCACTACCGGCTTTCTGGGCGTCCTCTGTAGGCATCACAGCCTGGGTGGGTGGGGTCAGTATGGCTCCGGGCACGACCGCATTGACGCGAATGTTATGCGGAGCCCATTCAACAGCAGCATTACGTGTCAGGGTGGTCAGTGCACTTTTGGCAGAACTGTAAGCCGCCATGCAGGGGGTAGCCAGTTGTCCGCAAATGGAAGATATATTAACGACGGAACCCTGGGAATGCTTCAGGTGAGGATACGCAGCGCGCATCATAAACATTGTGCCGTCCACGGTAACGGTAAAATTCTGTCTCCATGATTCAGTACTCTGTTCCGCCAACATACCCGGGGCAATGGAGACTGCGTTGTTCACCAGAATATTGAGTTGTCCGTAGCTCTCTACAGTATTGCTTATCAGCCCGTTGACGGCATGCTCATCGCTGACATCCACGGAAAAGGCTTCGGCGGTACCACCCGCGAGGGTGATTTCGGTAACCACCTCTTGAAGAGGTTCCAGTCGGCGTCCGCAGATGACGACCCGGGCTCCCTCGGCGGCAAATCGTTTCGCAATAGCTGCTCCAATACCGGAACCCCCGCCAGTGATTATGGCAACTTTGTCTTTGAGTCTGTCAGTCATGGTTTTCTCCGTTAACACCTTGTTGGCAGTGTTTTGATTTCCCGAAATATGGGTTGTTCAAAAAGCAAAAGGGCCTCGATTGAGGCCCTGGGAGCAAAAGCGGGATTAAACCGCTTCGCCAATGTCATACATGTAGCAGGATTCGTCGGCAACGACCTTGTCCGTAAACAGGGCCTCTTGTTGCTCTTCTGAGTATCCGAGTTCTGTCAAAATTTCGCGGGTTCTTTCCCCCACGATCAGGGGGCCGCTTTGAATAGTGGGCGGCGTTTCTGACAGGTCAAATGAACAGCCGACGTTGCCTGAGTGCCCCACCACGCGATGTGGATGGTTAACCAGCCAGCCGTTTTCTCTGATAAAGGAATCTTCTTCCCACATGGTGCGGGTAAACTTGGGATCACTGATTTCACAGGGTACACCTGCGCCATCCAAACGCTCAAACCACTCACTTGCGGACTGACCCGCAAAGGCCTGCTCCAGCAGTTGTTCAAGTTCGGCATTATTGGTTTTTCGAGCCTCTGCGGTTGCAAATCGATCTTCGCTTGCTGAATCCGCACCGAGAACGCTCGAGAGCAGGGCACTCCAGTGGCACTCTGTATGAGCGACAACACAGAGATACTCATCGGCGGTTTTATAGAGTCGATAGCCGGCGGCGAATCCAAGACCATCTCCGGAAAGGTGTGGTCTGTCGAAGCTGCCTTCACCCGCAGGAACGACAACGTGGGAGGTATTGAGCAGATGCGCATTAACAATGGAAGTATCCACAAATTGCCCTTCGCCGGTTAATTCTCTCTGACGCAGTGCCTGCAGAATGGCAATCGTTGCCAGACAACCGTTACCGGTGTCACCCAGTGTCGTCATGGTCCAGTAGGGGCGTCCGCCGCGACTGCAGCCACCGTCTTCCCACTGGGTACCTACCAGCGCGGAGCTGGATTGGTCGTTACCTGGCAGTAATTCGCGTGGCCCTTTTTCGAAGCCGCGGGTATGGCAGTAGATCAAGCGGGGGTTGATTTTCTTCAGGGATTCGTAGTCAAGTCCTTTTCCCTCTACTGCTTTGTAGCGCATGTTGTGGAGAAGCACATCGGCCTTTTCTACCAGCTTCTGAATAATCTCCACGCCTTCCTGGGTTTGCATATCAACGGCAATGCTGCGTTTGCCACGGTTGGAGCACATGGCGATGGCAGTGGAATGCCAGAACCAGTCATAGGTGGCATTGATTTTAATAACGTCTGCTCCCAAATCAGAAAGCAGCTGCCCGCTGAAAGGTGCGGCGATGGCCATCCCCAGGTCAAGCACGGTAATGCCCGCTAATGGCTGCTTGGGGGCGGGTGCTGTGCTGCGTTCAACATCCAGTGACTTGGCCTGTTCTGCCTCGCGTTTGATCTCCTCGGTATGTTCACCGGTTTTGGCGACACCACCTTTGATGGTGACCGGGTTCTTTTCCAGATTGAACAACACACCGGGCTGTCGGGTGGTACCCAGCTCGTCATCTTCGATTTCAACAATACAACCATCTTGCAAAAAGCCGGGATCGTTAAAACCCTCCTCCGGTGAGCGCACCTTCTGCAGACACTGGCCACTTTCGGAACCGGCTTTTGCCCACTCGTCAGCGGTAAAGCGTTTGAAGGATTCAGCCAGTTGCGGGTAGTGGTGGTTAAGAACCATGATGTCATCGAAGTTCGGCATGATGCGATCCGGATCCTGACGAGGGGTCATTTTCTGAGCCTCTTTAGAGCTCTTGATGGTGTCACCCTCTGAGGCGGAATACACAAAGCTGGGATTGGGCGTACAGTGCGTGACCCAGCGACCGTCCTTACACTCAAACTCGCCCTTCGAGGTGCGGGAGTCGGAGATCCAGGAAGCAAAGTGCGGGGCATCGGGCTTATCGGCTCGTGAATAGGCCATGATGCCGGCCGTCAGGGCGCCCCGCAACAGACTGGTTTCCACCAGTTGGCCGCGTCCGGTAGTTTCGCGCACATACAGTGCCGCACTGATGGCAATCAAGGCATTGTAGGTGGTGCCGGCACTGGGCCAGGCATTGGCGGAAAACAGGGGGCCATCGCGATCTTCATTGCGCGGGCCCTCAACACTGTTGGGATCAAAGTCGAAATCTTCAAATGGAATCTCTGCACCCGAGGTATAGTAGATGCCGCCCACACGACCACGTTGTTCGTATTGAAAACCCAGACGTGCCGCTACCAGGGCATCGTAGGCCGGTCGGTCGGACCATTCGTTGTCACGACCGTAACCTGTGATCGAGCAGTACACCAGACGCGGATTGATCTTGGCGAGAGTGTCATAATCGATTCCCAACCGGGTTGTAACGCCGGGGGCGTAGCTTTCCAGCACCACATCAGCCGTCTTCACCAAATTCAGAAAGGACTCGCGATCAGCGTTGTCTTTCAGGTCAAACACGGCGTTGCGCTTGCCCCGTTGCCAGGAGTGGTAACCCAGTTGCGATGCAAACTTGTCCCCACCCGGCGGGTCGATCTTGATGACGTCGGCACCATTGCTGGTCAGGACCATGGACGTCATCGGACCGGCGGTTCCTCTGGACAGATCGAGTACGCGGATTCCCTCGAGTGGACTTGGCATATAATTTACTCCGTAGCGATACGTGATGTTCTTGTGACGCTTAACATCTTAGAGAGGAGGGGAGGGAAGTGAATTCCTCAAAAGATCAATTCCTTGACCTAAGTTACCAAAGCCGGGCAGCGGCGCGAGGCGCAGTCGAGCAGGAGCTGATTGCTGTTGAAGAGAGGGACTGGAAGTGAGGGGACGGAGCTGGCGCGGGCACCGAACGGAGTCGAATACCCGCCATGTCGATGTCTGGGGTCAGGATACCGCCAGCCAGCTCGCTCCGATAGAGTCATCCAGGGCCAGCAGCTGTCCCAGCTTGCCCAGTTGGAGTGCAGTGGCACCGAAGCTCATCTCGGTATTTTTCGCCCACAGGTAGAAGCGGTGGATCGGGTATTCCAGATCCGAGCCGATACCGCCGTGCAGATGCTGGCTGGTGTGAACAACCCGATGTCCACCGATACAGGCCCAGTATTTGGCTGCCCTGACTTCTGCGTCGGCTTGCAACCCTTCTGACAGACGCCAGGCGGCTTGCCAAAGTGTTGAGCGAATCGCCTCGATATCAATAAAGGCGTCGGCGGCGCGCATGCCGACGGCCTGGAAGCTGCCAATGGCACGGCCAAACTGCGTGCGCTCGCAGGTGTATTCCGCAGTGCGTCGCAGGGCCTCTTCGGTAACGCCCAACTGAATTGCACACAGCGCGGTATTGGCCCGCAGCTCGATCCAGGACAGGATATGCTCTCCGTCGCCGATTTCACCCAGCAATTTGCTGCGATCCACACTGACGTTGTTCAGTAGCAGCCTGGACTGACTGTCACCCAGCATTGTCCGTTGCGCCTGCAGGTCGACCCCCGGCGCATCGGTATCAACGATAAACACCGAGCAGCGATTATCCTCGTCGATAACCGGTACCAGGATGGCGGAAGCCTCCTGGCCATAGGGAACCGCGTGTTTTTCACCGTTCAATACCCAGCCTTCCCCCTGGGTGCTGGCCAGCACTTGGGTCTGCACCGCGTCCGCCATACCGAGTTCGGCTACGGCAGCCGAAAGCTGGTGTTGTCCGGAAGCCAGGGGTGTGAGGTATTGGCGTTTCTGGTCGTCGCTGCCAAAGGCGGCGACAGGCAGCCCTGCCATTACCAGATTGCTGAGCAGGGGAACGGGCGCCACGGAGCGGCCCTGTTCCTGCAGCAGCAGCGTCAATTCGAAAAACCCCAGGTCAGAGCCTCCACAGGATTCAGGAATCGCAAGCCCCAGGATTCCCTGCTCAGCCAACAGCGACCAGAGCTCAGAGTTGAAACTTTGGCCACTACGATCATGCTCCAGCAGAAACTCATCGGTCACCTGGCCCTGGAAAATCTGGTTGGCCAGACTCTGAAGGGCGCTTTGATCTTCGTTCAGTGTGAAGTTCATGGTTCGGCTATACCTCGTTGGGTACATCGAAATAGGATTGATAACGGTGATAGAGCGCACGCACCTCAGCCAGTCGCTCACCCTCCGGAACATCGTATTGATGTTTACCAAATTTACCCTTGGGCTTGGCCTCCAGGTAAGCGTCGGTACGTTTGGTGACGTCTGCGTCAAAAGGCAGCCCGGCCTTGCGGTATACCTTCTCGATTGCTGCAGCCGGGTCGCTGATCAAATCGGCGTAGCGGGAGCTGATCACCTGATCACGGGGAATATCCCCATCTTCAATCCAGTCGACAATACGTTCTAGTCTTGCAGACATGGCGCCGGCGTCAAACAGGCCTTCAAAGGCGGTTACGTCGAGCGGTTTGTCGCTGCGCTGCCAGTAAATCGTGCCCTGAATATTGGTGACCGAAGCCTGAGCAACGATGGGGTCGCGATGGGTGATAATCACACTCGCCTCAGGGAAATTTGCAAACAGCTGGGGCAGATAATTCATGTGCGACGGTGCTTTTAACAACCAGCGCTGACGAGGGTTGCGCCATTGCAATACCTTCAGCATACGCTTGTAAAACCCGTAGGAGTAGTCCCAATCCGGATTCTTACCCAGCCATTCCATGTAGGACGGAATCTGGTAGAGGGCGGGCGCATACTCGCTGATAAAGCTGCAGGCCTGGCCGATAATGCACTCATTGGGGATATTGGCATCCAGCTCATGCATGGTCTTGAAGCTGGGCGTGACCCGGTTCCACTGGGTGATCATACGCTGGCACTGTTCAATTCTCGGGTCAGTGAGATAGGTTTCCTTCTCCGGCGGCGGATAGGGGAACATCATTTCCCACTGTTTTGGTACTCCGAAACGTGGATCCTGGGCCAAGAGTTCAAACAGAATCGAGGTGCCCGAACGCGACAGGCCGGCAATGACGACAGGATTGTCGACTTGTTCCTCTTCAATTTCAGGGTGCTCATCAAAAGCAGCCTGGACGCCCAGCAGTCCGTTCAGCCACACCAGCAGATCCTGGCGGGCCATCAGTCGGCCAAAAAAGTTGAGCTCCGCTTCTTCGTTCAGGGATTTCACCAGAACTTCAAAGGGCTCACGCCATTCGTCACCGCCAAAGTTTTCTTTGCCAGTCATTTTTTTGGCCGTGGCTATCAACTCTGCCGGATCCAGGGGTACCACGGCATCGATGTCCATCGCGCCGGCTTCAGCGTTAAACTGTTGTACCCATTCAGGTCTTTCCGGCGCCTTCCAGGAGAGGGAAGAACTTGACATGATATTGTCCTCAAATACGAAAATTTAACTCAGTAGCCAAAACGCTGATTGACACCACGACGACGGGTGGCGAGCTGTTCTCTGCGCCAATCGGCATCCACCCTTTTAATGTCGCCGGGCAGTTTATCTGCCAGTTCACTCAGTTTGACCTGCTCGGCAACGGGCACCGGATGATGCTCAGACATCATCCAACGGTAGGTGACATAGCCCTCGGAATGACCGGAGCAATCGAGCCAGTTGGGCACGCCGGGATCAGTGTGGGAAACCACAACAATCAACTCACCATCATCCTGTAGTGTAGCGTAGTGACAATTGGTGTTTGATAACCGATAGCGATAATCGACGGTTTCCCAATAATAATTGCCAAATTCGACCGACCAGTACAGGCAGTCAGCGGGCTGAACCCGAATAATCAAAGCCTCGTCCTTTGGTAACTGCCAATAGCACACAAGCGGATCACCGCCTGGAGTGGCGTCAATGCCTTTGTCTTCCAGCTGCCAATAGGACATGAATTTGTTGGGAGTGGGCTTCCACTTTTCCAACATTGCCGGCCAGTATTCAATGGACTCTTCCAGCCAGTTGGATACCCGTGACAGTCCTTCGGCAAACGCCTGTGGCGACAGAACATCCGGTACCTCGTTGCCCGCACCGAGGCGCTCAATGCGCGCCTTCATGGGTTTTTCATTTTCCCAGTCGGCAAAATACTGGCGGAAGGTAATGCGGAAGGTGTTCGGGGTGGTCTGCAGCCAGTTGCCGGGGTGAGGGTCCGGGCTGACGATCAGTTCAAAGGAGCCATCCTCTTCAGTTTCAATCTGCTCACCAAAAAGTGCATTGCATACTTTGCCGCCCCACGGCGTGTCACCGGTTTCAACTGCAGTTACCGAAAAATACCTGGAGGAGCCCCGGTTGCCAGTGATGCGATAGGTATCTGTGCCGTTGACCTGGGCACCCACATAGCAGCAATCGGAATTATCCCCACCCTGTTTGCGGGTGGGGGAAAAGTATCTCGCCAGTTCCGGAAACTTGGGGTTTTTATATTCGTATTCGAAGTCCATCGACAGGGACAGATTCCGAAGAATTTGCTGGAAACCGGCGGTACGGTCTACGGGAGTGCCCGGTGCCATCTCGCGGAATGGAATACGGCCCATAGCTTTAAGGGAGTCGCAAAAGTCACTCCAGGCCTGGAGCAATAGCTTGTCTTCAGTGTTTTCGTTCATATTCGGACCATTCTTCACATCAACAGAAATATTGGTTATAGAGCGATTTTTATTATGTAGGACATTGTCCTATAAAAGCAAATAAAAAAATACCATTGCTGGTATTTTTGGTTAATAGCTAGATTTTGACGAGATCGTCTATATAGCCGAAGGCCTCTTCGAGGATTCTGGCTTTGGTGTAGTAGCGGCGTTCTCTCAGTGCTGAAAGGCTTAGTCCTATGACCATATAGCTCACCCGTTTAGCAATCAATTCCGGATCCAAATCCGGATTGATCTCACCGTTTTTCTGAGATTCTTCAATGCTTTGCTTATAGTGAGCACGAGTGCGGTGCATGGTGCTGTTTTGCAGAGTGTAAAAGCGCTCATTGAAATTCGACAGATTCCAAAGCGCCACTCGAACCTTCCATTCGTCTCGGCTGCTCTTGTTGATGGGCAGGACTGAATAGACTCTTTGATGCAGCGCTGGCATGTCGGTTTCCGTGCCGGCATTTTCCTTGACCCGTTGCAGATAGCGATCATTGCCCCAGGATAAGGCGGCGTATAAGAGCTCTTCTTTGTTCTCAAAATAGTGCTCGATAACACCTTTTGAGAAACCGCAGGCCTTGGCGGTATCGCGGATGGTCACCTTCTCAGAGCCTTCTTCAGCGAGGGTGCGAAACACGACTTCGGCGATCAGGTTGCGGCGTTCCTGATGATCAACAATCTTTGGCATAGTCTGTCCAGTTTGCTTATTTATGCTTGCAGGGCATTGTAACATGGCCTCTTAGATCGACATAGACGATTGACTCCGGGTGACATCTCATTTTAATATGACATTGTCATATAAAAATATAGATGCTCAAAAATCATTGAGAACTCTGTATATCCTGAGAAAAACTATGTTTGGAGGTTGACTGTGGATTTAGGTATTGCGGGTAAGACGGTAATCATCACTGGTGGTAGTGGTGGCATTGGCCGAGGGCTGGTATTGGAATTTGCGCGTGAAGGCTGCAATGTAGTCAGTGCCTCCAGGGACGCCAAGACCGGAGAGAGATTGGCCCAAGAGGCGCAAGAGCAGGGCTTTGCCGGAAAAATTCTGGCGGTAGCGACTGATGTTACTGATCGCGCTTCAGTGGATGCCATGGTAGATCTGGCTCATGAACACTTTGGTCCCGTTGATATTTTGGTGAACAACGCCGGTGGTGTTGCACACCCGGCGAACTTTGAAGACTTTGACGAAGCCGGTCGTGACTGGGAAATCAAACTGAACATTGATGGTGTTGTGAACTGTTGCCAGGCGGTGTCCAAGGATATGCTGGAGCGCGGTACCGGCAGCATCATTAACATTTCTTCAACCTCTTCACTGTTGGGTGAAGCGGCTCACAACCTGGTCCACTACGGCGGTGTAAAGGGTTTTGTTAACAGCTTTTCGAAGTCTCTGGCTTGGGAGTGGGCCAAGAAAGGCGTACGGGTTAACACGGTTTGCCCCGGCTGGATCGTCCCCCATAAGGCGGAACAGGTTGGCGAGGGCAGCTTCTGGAACCGTTTCGGTTTCGAGCAAATTGGTAAGCCGGACAAGATGCAGAAGGATATGGAAGCAGGCACTCTCTACAATATGAGCAGCCTGCCATTGCCCCGTCTGGGTCGTCCCGAAGATATGGCCTACATGTGTATGTTCCTTGCCTCTGAGCGTGCCGGCTATGTCACCGGCCAGATGATTACTGTCAGTGGTGGACAGTTCATGCACTAAGTTGTCATCCACCGCCCCGCAGTAATATGCGGGGCGGATTTGGCAACACAAGTGGTCAGTAAACCTATTAACAAAGAAGGTAAGAAGTTATGTCTCAACGGGTGAAAGACAAAGTCGCCGTTGTCACCGCTGCCGGTCTGGGCATCGGCCGTGCCTGTGCTGTTCGGTTTGCATCAGAAGGCGCAAAAGTCGTGGTTAGTGATATTAACCCTGACAATGCTGCCAAAACCGTGGAAATCATCACAGAAAATGGTGGTGAAGCCGTTTCCATGATTACGGATGTGACTCAGGCGGATCAGGTGGATGCACTGGTCAGTGATGCCGTTGCGAAATTCGGTCGTCTCGACATTATGGTGAACAACGCCGGCGGGGCATTGCCGAATCAGTATCTGGATGCGAGCCTTGAGGAATACCACAAGATCATGGCGCTGAATATGCATTCGGTCCATTACGGCCTGCGTGCTGCGTTGCCGGTTATGAAAGAGCAGGGTGGCGGCAGTATTGTCAGTATGTCGTCCGGGGCGGGCCTGGGATACTGCGGTGGCCTGAGCATCTACGGGGGCGCAAAAGCCGGTCTTGCACATTTGACCCGGGGCGTAGCCGTGGAATATGGCAAATACGGAATCCGCGCCAATGTGATTTCTCCTGGTCCAATGGATACTCCGGGCCTCAGAACCTGGTTGGAAACTCTGCCAAACGGTTACGAGAAGTGGAGCGAACATGTTCCGGTTGGCCGCTTGGGATTGGCGGAGGATATTGCTAACGCAGCGTTGTTCCTGTGCTCCGATGAGGCTTCTTTTGTGAATGGTATCTTGATGCCGGTTGACGGTGCGGTACACGCTAAGCTGTCTGAACCCTAAAAACCCCTGGAGGAATACCGGTCAATGGGAATGCTTAATTGGTTAATGTCTCCCAGGGGCTTGGCCACGGATCGTTGGTGCGTAAAATACCTCGGCGTTTCGCCTCTGAATCATGTATTTGCGCGGCAGGGTGGTTTTAAGGCCAGGCCGGCACTGTTGCTGGAAACAGTAGGCCGAAAGAGCGGCGTACTTCGGCCTGTTGTGCTACCTTACTATGAACTGGAAGGGCGTTTGTTTGTCGTCGGTTCTAAAGGTGGCGCGCCGAAAGACCCCTATTGGGTAGAAAATCTCAGAGCTTGGGCTTACGTTTCCATTCGCAAGCGACGCAAGAAAATTTCAGTGCAGGCCAGAGTGCTGTCGCCGGAGGAGCGTCGCCCGATTTGGGAGGCCATTTGCGAGTTGATGCCCGTCTATCGTCAATACCAGCAAAGCACGGATCGCCAGATCCCTGTTGTCGAATTACAGCCCCAAGGCTAATGTTCTGATTAGCCGGTCAGTAGTTGCTGTAGGCCCGTTGTCGGGCCTCTGCGTGCTTCTTGCGAAATTCCCGAGGGCTAAGACCGGACCAGCTTTTCACTGCACGAGCGAATCCGCTGGGTTCTGCAAATCCACCAAGACGTCCGATTTCAGACAGCGGCAGATTACTGCCCGTCAGGTATTCCTCCACAACCTGTCGCCTGATTTGTTCTTTGATCAAGCTGTAGCTGGTGTCTTCTTCTCGCAGGCGGCGTCTCAGGGTCTGGCTGCCGACGTAGCACTCGCTTGCGATCTGGTCGATAGTGGGAAACTGGCGATTTTTTGTAAAGTGATCGTGTAAGCTGCGTGTTACTCGTTCTTTAAACGAACCTCTGTTGTGAGGGAAGGTAATCAGGTCGATCTGTGGGTGATTGACATATTCTTCAAGGTGCTCTTTGGTTCGAACGATGCGGTCAGACAGATATCGGGAGCCGAATACGATACTGTTGTGGGGCTGTTCAAACTGACATTCGCAACCGTACACCGCATCATACTCTTCCGGTGCGACAGAGGGTTGATGGCTAAAGTTCACCTCCAAAAGAGGAACATTTTTGCCGATGAGCCAACCGCTAAGACGATGCCAGGAACGTAACCACCACTCCTTCATGATGTTTTCCGGATCCACGTGGGGGTTGTTGAACGCGATTCTAATCTCAGATTTACCGTCACCTGTCTCCTCCAGATGAAACCTGAATTCTGAGACCGCAGTGTCAAAATATCGAAAACCAAGCTTCAATGCATCCCTGAGATTGTGTTTTGTCATGGCTATTTCACACATAAACTCAAAGTTACTGCGGCCCTGGTCTCTGGGTATCTGACCCATAAAGTCGTCGTACTTTCTGATCTCGCGGGTAACTATCGCCAGTTGTCGCGGTGTAAAACGATGGTTGTCGTCATGTATCGCAGAGACTTCAAAGCCGGCGGCCTGGCAGACGGTCTCTACGTCCCAGCCTGAAGTCTCGGCGCTTCTCATAATTACCCGAACATATCGATCGATTAAATTTTCAGCCGACATCCCGATAGCCTCTTGATCTGTTGATGCAAGTTAACCTTTGAATTTTCATTGCTTAAATAGCGCCAGATCTCAAAAACTTGTCTCAAGGTGACAAGTTTTTGATTCCAGGGTCGACCGGTGATCGGATTGGGCAAGTTACTATGAGCGTTATGCTTGTTTCTCTTCATATAATTCAAGCATCACAGGGTCGTTTTCACGTTCCAGGTACATAGAGGCTACCCCGGCGTCTTCGAAACGCTTGAAAAAGACTCGTGAGTAACCAAATTCCTTTGCCTTTTCTTCGGTCTTTTCGATGTCATCGACGGAACAGCGAATATGCTGAACACCTTCGCGTCCGGCTTCGATGAATTCTTTATAGGGTGTTTCACCGGATACGCATTCAATCAGCTCGATCTCGACATCACCTTCCATAAACAATGCAATTTTCAAGGAGGATTTTTCCTGACGACCTCGATATTCCCACTCCAAATCAGGAAGGTTCATGACGTAGCTCTGCCCAAACAGCGGTTCATAGAGTTTTATAGCTTCTTCGAGGTTTTTCACGACAAACCCCACTTGGTTTACCGATGACAATCCCAGCGCATTCTTTAATTCTTTATTCATAGTCAATCTCTCGTTATTGCAGCCGCAATCAGACCGCAGGTAGTTGGTGGTTGAAGATATTTACTAAAATATAATATGTGCGTATTATAATTTCAAACCTGTTGAATCTACATGACGATGACGACCGTCTGTGTCATCGAATCCCATAGCCGTGCGCAATGAAATTGGAGAGTTGGAGAGAAAGTTATGTTTAAAGGCATTCAGTATGACTACAGCGGTGCAAAGGTCCTGGTTACCGGTGGCACCAGCGGAATTGGCCTGGCCTGCGCAAAAGCGTACCAGGAGGCGGGAGCGTCGGTCATCATTACCGGTCGCAAAGCATCAGCTGAAGAATACGGAGCGGATCTCGGTCAATTTGAGTATCGTCAGCTTGAGGTCAGTTCGAGAGAGCAGTTGTTGGAGCTGGCGGCCGGTCTGGACGGTTTGGATATTCTGATCAATAACGCAGGAGGCACTCAGGATGACGAATGGAGTCACGACGGTTTTGATCAATCCCTGAATATCAATCTGGCCAGTGCATTTCATCTGAGCAAAGCCTGTGAGCCGCTCTTGAAAGCGAGTGAATTCGAAGGCGGAGCCAGTATCATCGGGATTGCCTCCATGACGTCGTTCTTCGGTTCCGAGTGGACGCCCGGGTACGGCCCGGCCAAGGCCGGTATTGTGCAATTGGCCAAAACGCTGGGCCACAGCTGGGCGAAATCCGGCATTCGCGCCAACGCCGTGGCGGCGGGATTCACACGCACCAATCTCACCGAGTCAGTCATTGAGCATATGCCGGCATTGGTTGAAGAGATGTTTGTGCGCCAGGGCCTGAAGCGGGTAGGGGAGTCTGAGGATATCGCCGCGGCTGTGTTATTCTTGACGTCTCCGGCGGCGAGCTGGATTACAGGTCAAACTTTGTCGGTTGATGGCGGGTTCACAATCGGCATGTGATAAGGAACGGTACATGACGTCTGCCACCCTCAATAAACACCAGAAAAATTCGGGTAAAACCCGGGACAAGCTCATCGAAGCCGCAGAAGAACTCTATGGCAGTGGCAGCATAGACGCGGTTTCATTGAATGAGATCACGGCCGCAGCGGGGCAGAGGAATCGAAATGCCCTGCAATATCACTTTAAAAGCCGGGATGGATTGCTGCAGGCTATCGTTGACAAGCACAGCTCGCAGGTGGGTGTTCATCGTGAGGAGTATGTGAAAAGGGCCGGAGACGGCGAGTGGACGGCCCCGGAGGGTGCCGCGCGGTGCCTGGTGATGCCGGTTGTCGACTATATTGATACCAATCCCAAGGCGGTGAACTATGTGCTGATCATCTCACAGCTGACGGCGCTGAATGTGGTCACCGATGATCTGACCGGAGCCATGGGAGTCAACTTCCCTCAGGAGCCGGGCTTGAGAGAATTGCTGGATGATGCCATGAGTGCGCTGCCATCAGCTGAGGCGCAGCGTCGTATTCATTTGGCGGTCAATATTGCCTTTCACTCACTGGCGGACATCTATCGTACTCAGATCAAGAAAAGAAAATCTCTGAAAACCAAGGCAAGAGATCAAATGATCGAACAGCTTGTCTGTGTTTTGGAGTCATTCTTTGCTGCTACTGCCAGAGAGTAAAGTGTTTATGTATGAAGGAATTGAAAAATATGTTAACTGAAGCTGACATCATCAAGGTTATGGAAGCGGCTCATGACACCAGCAATATTGAGCGCGAAGATCATATCAGAAGTGTCTTCCAGACGTACGCTGATGCCTTTAGTAACGATGATATTGAAACTGTCCTGGGGCTGTTCGCGGATGATGCGGTTCTGGAAGACCCGGTGGACACAACGCCCATCAAGGGCAAGGCAGATCTGCGAGTATTCTACCAATTCGCCATGGCGCATGTAGACAGGATAGTTCTGGAGGGCAATGTACGGGCTGGTAGAAACAAGGGCTCTGCGGCAATGTTGGTCTATGCCAAAAGTGGGGACAGCATCAGCGAGACCACAGATGTCATGGAGTTCAATGAGGAGGGCAAAATAGTGTCAATGAAAGCCTACTGGGGTGCCGGGAATACCCGTCCCCTATAATTCAAAATGTCAGGACAGGACAGCTGATTGAACAACCAGGCTCTGTAATCCTTTCCATCAAATGAGATACTGAGGCTCCGGGTTAAGGCCAGAGGTATTGACGATGTCGGTAGAGGCAAGGCTGGTTCCGCTACATGCGTTGCCAGAAGATCGCGGATGGTTGCCGATACAGCCCCATCCCGTCATCGCATATGGCGAAGGGCCGATTTCTCCCAATGCGGACGTGGTGGTTGACTCCCAACAGCAGGCTGAGGGATTGGCGCAACGCGTTCAGCAGTTTCCATTGGCCGCACTGACCCTGGTCCAGGTGCTACGGGCTACGGAGCATTTGCCGATTGCTTCGGCGCTGGATATGGAATCCATGGCTTATTCAAACCTGCAAACCGGAGACGAATTCAAGCACTGGCTGGCTCAAAGAGGAGCAGAACCGCAGACTATCACCGGCGAGGGTGATCCTATTCTCCTCAACCGGGATGGGCCGAAGTTAACCGCGATTCTCAACCGGCCCGATTCCCGCAACTCCATGACCGTCGAAATGCGGGATGCCTGGATTGAGGTGCTGGAACTGGCAGCTCTGGACGACAGCATTGAGTCGATTCAATTCAGTGCTAACGGCAGCTGTTTTAGTGTCGGTGGGGAACTCAGGGAGTTTGGATCACTGCCATCTCCGGCCGTGGCTCACTGGGTACGCAGCGTCCGCAGTCCCGCGCGCATGTTAGCGCAATTGTCGGAGCGATTGACCTTTCGCGTTCATCGGGCCTGTATCGGTTCCGGTATCGAATTGCCGGCTTTCGCGAAGCGCGTGATTGCGGACAGAAAAACAGTGTTCCAGTTACCGGAGCTGCAGCTGGGGTTGGTCCCGGGCGCAGGCGGCTGTGTCAGTATCCCCCGGCGAATCGGCCGCCAGCGTACCGCCTGGATGGTACTCAGCGGGCGTAAGATCAATGCCGAAACAGCCCTGGATTGGGGCTTGGTGGACGAGCTGCGTTCTTAAGCAAGATCAATGGTACTTGCTGAAACCATTTAGGCAATACTCCCTGTAGCAGCGGGCTCCGACCGCGACTGGCTCGGTAGCCCTGTTTCAGCTATTGTCGCGGTCAGAGCCCGCTGCTACGGTGAGTTCGAGCTTTGAATTTATGCTTAAGCAAGCGCCATTGAATCAAAGATGACGTTTCCATCAACGATGGTGGTTGTTACTTTAACTTCATTAAGGGCTTTTCTCGCACTGTGCCAATTGCGGTCCAGCAGGCAAAGATCGGCGTTGGCACCCACGCGGACTGCGGTGGATTGAACGCCGGGTGCGTGCAACTCACTGGTAAAAAGCTGTAACGCCTGTTCCGGCGTCAGGACCTCGTGTTCGCCCAGGGTATGTCCATCGGGAGTACAACGATTGACGGCATGGTGCATGGATAGCCAGGGATTGGGAGTGCCGAAGGGGGCATCGCTGCCCCCGGCAAGTGGAACGCCCGCTGACAGAAATCCCCGGCATCGGTACAGCCAGGGTTGATCATCGGGCTCAACATCGACTCTATACTGATCACCACGCTCGCCGATAAAGTGGGGCTGGGTTACCACCCTCAGCCCCAGTTCGCGGATCTGCTGCAGCTGTTGCGGTGGGGTGACGGAGGCGTGTTCTATTCGATCTCCCGGTTTCGCTCCCGCCTGTTGCAGGGCTTCCAGGCTGAATATCAACTCCACACGGGTGACGCAGTGAATGGCGACATTGCGATTGTCCCTGTGAGCTTTTTCAATACGGTCGCAGAGTTCGTAGAAATCCGGCAGTTGCGATTCAAGCAGGTGAATTTTCAATTCACCGCGCGTCAGCCAGTCGCTGTCTACCTGGTGCGACAACTGCGGGCCACCCATGACACGTACTCGCTGCAGCAGATCACCCTGCTGCTGGCATTTGGCGAAGTACGCCCAATTGTCAGGCCCGTTACTCGGGGTTGTGTCGGTCAAGCCGGTAACGCCGTAGCTGGCCAATATACGACTGACTTCAGATAATTCGGGAGGCTTGTTGGGCAACTGGGCGCGCAGCCAGGCATCCAGTTCGTAGAGCCGACCGGTGGGCTCGTGGTTAACCCGCTCGACACTGGCACCCGCCGTGACGAGTTTCGATTCCCCCAGAATCTCAAGCGCCTTGCTGTTCAGAATCCAGAGCCGACCGCCACGTTGTTGGACTTTCACTGGCCTGTCGGGAATCCATTGATCCAGCCAATAACGATCAATATCCCCCGCCAGGGAATGATGATAGCCCACGACCCGAAGCCACTCCCCGCTGTTGCGGGTATTCTCAGCCTGCAGTTGCCGCGTAAATTCCCGTTCCTGGTTAATTTTGCATCGGGTAATGTCCAAAGACTGTAGTGATGCCGCCAGTGACAGCAAATGGATATGGTGGTCGTGCAGGCCGGGCAACAATGCCCGCTCCCGCGCCTCAAGGGTCGGGACTTTCTCCTCGACTAAAAGTGTTGGCGCGATGGCGACCACTTTACCGTTGCGGATCAAGACATCCTGTAATTCTGTTTCAGGAGCGATTTCGGCCTGTCGAATCAGCATAGGGCCGAACTCTCTTGCAGCACCGATTGAGTATGTGCCCCCAAATCTGCCGCTTTGGTCCTGGCTGTGCGGGTTGTGAAAGAGGTCGGTGGTTCAGGGCAGTCTTGAAGCACCTCTCGCCACTGCTCAAACCGCTGGCGATAGTCACCATGGGCGGGCGCCGTGGCGCTTATGCAGTGCGCAACGGTTGAGTGCAGAGACAATGACAGCAAGCGGCCACCGCCTGACAGCCAACTGGCATAGGCTGCCAGGGCAGTGTGCATCCCGGTCAGGGGATCGGCAATGGCGTCCCCAACCATCAGTCTCTGTCCGCAAGCTTGTTGCATAATGGCAGGCAGACCGGCGGCTGCAGCCGCATCATCGCCAAAGCCGATCCAGTTGGCTTGCGGTTCATCCCGGCCATAACCGCAGATACTGATCCAGCTCAGCCCGGGTTTCTGCTCCAGGCAGTCTTCCGCCAGGATGCCCATTTGCCGCAGCGCGCGTGGGCGAGAACCTTCAATGACAATATCGCAGCGGTTGATCAGCTGACGCAATTGGGCGTGTCCCTCAGAGGTGTGCAGGGGCAGGGCAACCGAGCGCTTATTCTGGTTGAGTAAATCAAAAAAATCCGCATTGCCGTTGCGGGCGCCGTCTTCCCGTTTGGTGCTCTCCACTTTGATGACATCGGCTCCCAGTCCTTGCAGTAAATGGCTACAGAGAGGGCCAGCCCAAAGCGATGCCAGGTCCAGCACTCTGGGCGCGTTGCCGGCGGGCAGAGAGGGTTTGGTCTGGTAATGGGAGCCGAGCCAGCGGCAATCGGTTGGTGGGGTGAGGTGTGCATCGGCAACGGCCAGTCCCAACAGGCGCCCCTGCTCAATCAGTTGCAGACGACAACGGCAGGACACGGCTTCAGCAATGGCGGCCCAGTGCCTATCAACCGGTTGTTCGAGCCAGGCGGGCAACAGTTGCCAGTCAGACTCTCTGGGCAGGTTAAGTGCAATAGCTCCGTTCTTGCAGGTCAATAACTGACAGCTGCCCCCGGGGGAAGATTGTCCCTGTCGAGACAGGCCCATAAGGTGGGCCCGCTCGGTCAGCAGCATGGCGGCATCAACGTCAATCAAAGCCGATGGGTTCTTCAGCGGCCCTGCCGCCGCCAGCGCACGCAGGGCCAGCAATACGCCCTGGGCACAGTTGGGTAGCGGCACGGGACAACAGGTCGCGTCCGCCTCGGGCAAGCCTGTGAGGGCTTCGAGGCCGGTTTCACGCCATAGCTGGGCGGGGTGACACTCCGAGTGCTCATGTAACGGCCTGACGGCAGCGCCCAAATCACTGAGCAGCTTTGCCCCGTAGTCAGCGCTGATTGGATCGCCGGGCAGCTCAATTGGCGCCAAATGATTCAATAAATCCATGCATCCATGCTAGGCATTGGTCTGTTGCGGTACAAGGGAAATGTGTTGCTTTGTCGTCTTGAGACAAGTTTTTGGAGTGGTTTGATATTCAAAGCGCCTGGGGCTGGCGGTAACTTTGAAACCAGTTTAGAGACAGAGAATATAGCCACCATGAGAGACAGCACCACCGATAATGACCTGCTGGCCCGAATCGACCGTCTGGAGTCCCTGGATGCGATTCGCCAGCTGGTGTCAAAGTACTCCGTCAGTTTGGACATGCGCGATCTGGATGCCCACGTCAATCTGTTTGCCCCGGATATCAGGGTCAGCCGGGAGCTGGTGGGACGCTCGCATCTCAAGCGTTGGCTGGACGATACTCTGCGTTTGCAGTTTACCGGTACCTCCCATCACATCGGCAATCATATTATTGAGTTTGACGACGCCGATCATGCCCACGGCGTGGTCTACTCCAAAAACGAACACGAAACCCCCTGTGCCAATGGCGATACAGAATGGGTCATCATGCAGATGGTCTACTGGGATAATTACGAGCGCATCGACGGCCGCTGGCTGTTCCGCAGACGCCTGCCTTGCTACTGGTACGCCACTGATCTCAACAAACCGCCGGTGGGTGACAACAAGATGCGCTGGCCGGATCGCGATACTTATGAGGGCGGTTATCACGAACTCTTCCCAAGCTGGAAGGAGTTCTGGAAAAACCCACCCACCGAGGACGAACCTCAGGTAGCCGAACCGGCACCGCTGGATGAATTCCTGTACCGCATGCGCGGAGATGCTCCTTTTCCGCGAATTGTTGTGCGTTAAAAACTCTCTCTATAGGCGAACAGATAATGACAAAATCAGAAGACTATGGATTAGGGCCGGCATCCTTCCCCCGGGGATGGTTTATCGTTGCCGACAGCACTGAGTTGAGTGTCGACAAGCCCCAGGCGGTGAAACTCTTTGGCCGGGATCTCGCCCTGTATCGGGGAGAGAGCGGTAATCCGGTGATGCTGGATGCCCATTGCCCGCACATGGGTACGCATCTGACCGCCAGCGACAGTACCGCACTGGTCAACAGCGGGCAGCAGATCGAAGGTGACTCAATTCGCTGCCCCTATCACGGCTGGCGCTTTGGCCCCGACGGTCAGTGTGACGACATTCCCTACTTTGACGGACCCTGCCCAAAGGCTGCCAAGATCAGATCCTATCCGGTAAAAGAAGTGATGGGCTGTGTGATGGTGTGGTTCGATCCCGAAGGTGGTGAACCGCTGTTTGACGCCCCCGATCTACCGGAATGGAATGACCCCGGCTGGGTCCAATGGAAGCTCAATTGTCTGGGCGAGCTGGACGTACATCCGATCGAAGTGCTGGACAATATGGCCGACGTGGCTCATTTGGGACCTACCCACGGGGCACCTTGCGAGTACTTTGAAAATGAACTGCGCGATCACATTGTGATCCAGCGCCAGGGCGGTGTACTGAAGCAGTATGGTTGTCTGTTGCAGTCCACCACCTGGTACACGGGACCTGGTCTGTTGTTATCCAAGCAGAAGTTTGGCGATCAACTGATTTACGAGTTGATTGCCAACACCCCCGTTGAAGACGGCAAAGTACGTGTTTGGCACGGCGCGCTGGTGCGTTCGGCGAATGAGGTGGCCACAGAAGCGGATATCGCCAAAGCACGCGAAGCCCAGGCCGGGGCGCTGCAGTCGTTTTCCAGTGACTTTACGGTGTGGAAAAACAAGCGCCCTGCCACTCAAATCATGAAGGTTCCGACCGATGGGCCCTTCCACAAAATTCGGGCATGGCACCAGCAGTTCTATTGCGAAGCGGACAAAGTGAGCGAACTGCAAGCCAAGCACAACGGTATCTACCATGTTCGCGGCATGGAGACACCGGATGATGATGCCAGATCACTGGACGTCGGGCTCTTTGATTGAGTGTTGTGCCCTCAAGCATGCCTTTTAAAAACTATGAAACGAGTGAAGAATCCATGAGAACACCGATCTATAAATCACGCCCCGTCGCACCATATCCCGCTCGATTTGAAGCGGAGAGAATCAACGACTTTATCGTGATGTCCGAAGGTTACTCCAATACCTACCTGATTGAGACGCCTGAGGGCAGTATTCTGGTTAACGCGGGCATGGGGTTCGAGGCACCGGTTCACTATGAAAACTATCAGGGTGAGTCTACGCAGGCCAGTGATATCAAATATCTGATTACCACCCAATCCCATCCTGACCATATTGGCGGCGTGCAGTTTTTCAGGGACATAAGCCCTGATCTCACTTACATTGCCCAAGCGGGCGGCGATGAGCACAAAGCCTATGAAGCCAGACTCACTGAGTTTCGCTCCCGGCGTTTTGCATTTCGCTTCAGAGAAGAGTTCGACAAGACATTTTCTTACTATGCCGCCCACGGCTATACCAAGCTCAACAAGCAGGATTCTCCAACCCCTGATCTCACCTTCGAGCACCGCCATGAGTTCAGCCTGGGCGGTCTGGATGTTGTGTTGATTGCCGCCAAAGGGGCGGAAACCAATGACTCATTGATTGTGTGGTTGCCGCAGCACAAGATCTGCCTGACCGGTAACCTGTTTGGCTGTCCGTTTGGGCACTTCCCCAATCTGGTCACCATCCGCGGTGATCGCTACCGGGATGCACTGACCTGTGCCGCTGCCGCACAGACTGTTCTCGACCTGGAAGCAGAGCTGATCCTCTATGGTCACCATGCGCCGATCGCAGGCAAAGAACTGATTAAGGCCGAGGTAACCGCCTATCGCGATGCCATCCTTTATGTGCACGACGAAACCGTCAAAGGCATGAATGAGGGTAAGGACCTGCATACCCTGATGCGCGATATTCAACTGCCCGCCGAGTGTGAAGTCGGCCAGGGCTACGGCAAGGTTTCCTGGAGCGTTCGCGCCATCTGGGAAAGCTACACCGGCTGGTTTCATCATCAATCCACCACAGAACTCTATAGCGTTCCCCAGCGTACGATCAACAGGGATCTCATTGAACTTGCGGGAGCCGATAATTTGATCGAACGTGCCCAGGGTAAATTCGCCGATAATCAACCGGAGCAGGCGTTGCATTTGTTGGACATCGTGCTGGCGGAAGACCCGGATGCCGAGGAGGCAAAGGCTCTGGCGATTGCCATTCACGAGAAGCTGTTGAGTGAAAGTGAAAACTTCTGGCTTAGCGGGTGGCTGGAAAACCGCATCAAACTGCTCAAGGGTGGCAATACCGCACCTCTTACCTTGAAATAAACGTTGTGATCAAAAGAATAGGAGCCGCGTGATGTCTGGCGGAATATTAATTGAGGATCTGGCTGAGCCTGTGTTCACCGACAAGCAACGTTCAGCACTCCAATATGGAGAGTCGCTGTCTGTTGACTTGAGCAGGGCTTCTATCCTGGCAGCAGCGGAAAAGAAAACCGGGCTCAGTGATTGGGGCCCGGAGGATTTTCTACAGCGACTGGATCTGCTCTGTGATGAGTGGAACAGTGACGATGGGCTGAATAATCTGGGCCGCTTGTCGCTGCGCAATAAGCTTGTTCAGCACGCCACCAGTCGGTTGCTGATTCAGCATCAGTTTAATCTGCATCCGGAGATCCGTGCGGTTGAGATTGACTCTCCGATCATCGTGGCGGGTTTGCCCCGTTCCGGCACCACCCATCTTCTTAATTTGATGGCGTCGGACTCACGTTTGCGTGCACTGCATCTGTGGGAAGCGTACGAACCGGTACCCATGCCGGGGGAGACACTATTGCCTGATGGTACAGACCCCCGTTACCAGCGTTGTCAGAAAGCCTGGGATTCATTGCAGGAGCTGGCCCCGCTGATTGGTGCCATGCACCCCATGAACCCGGACCACATCCATGAAGAGCTGGAGCTCATGGGGCCCAACTTTGGCTCTTATAACTACGAATGGCTCAGTCTGTCACCGCGCTGGCGTGATCAATACTTCGCCGAAGATCAGACCTATCAGTACGAGTACATGCGGGATGTGCTGAAATTGCTGACCTGGCAACAAAAGGATTCCGACAAGCCAACGCGGTGGGTACTCAAGTGTCCGCAGCACTTGGAACAACTGCCCGTGCTGCACAAGGTATTCCCTGACGCCACTGTTGCTATCACCCATCGTGATCCTGCGTCGGTGATTCAATCAGCGGTCACAATGTGGACCTATAGTCAACGGATGAGCCGCAGCTCCATCGATCTGGACGCAATTGTGGCCTACTGGATTGACCGTATTGAACATCTCTTACGCGCTTGTGCGGAAGATCGTCATCGGTTGCCATCGGACCAGAGTATCGACGTTCCCTTCCACGTGCTGGTGGAGGACGATATCGGTATGGTTGAGAAGATCTACGAAAAGGCCAATTTGGCCATGACGGATCGCGCCAGATCGGAATTGAGTCGTTTCGTGCATACTCACAAAGAGAACTACGGTAAAGTGATCTACGATATGAAACGCCAGTTTGGCATCGATCCGGATGAGCTTCGAGAGCGGTTCAATTTCTATTTTGATGCGTTTCCTGTAAAACGCGGACGAGGTTAAGTACCCTATGCGCCTATCTAACATGCCGTTTGGTGTATCCATTGTCGCTGCCGCGTTCGCGGCTCAAGCGCTTGCATTGGGGCTCGGTGCGGGTATTTATCCGGTGTTTATGGCATACATCGAATCCGCCTACAGTATCAACCGTGCGCAAGCCAGTCTGGGCCTGCCGCTAATATTTATTGTCGGCGCACTGGTGTCTCCGCTGATCGGCGCACGGGTGGACCGCGGTTCGCCCAAAACCATTATGAGCGCTGGTGCGCTGTGTATGGGGGCCGGCCTGGCTCTGTTGTCCCAGGTGCAGTCTCTGGCCTTATTCGTCTTTATATGGGCCATTCTGGTTGGTGCCGGACAAGCCATGCTGGGTACCATTCCCGCCACCTCGGTGGTAAGCAACTGGTTTCTGGCCAGACGCAGCACCATGGTCGCCGTTGCGGCCACCGGTATCACTGTGGGCATGGCTATTGCCCCTCTATTGGCGGAATGGTTGATAGAGATGCTCGGCTGGCGGCAGGCGTTGTTCGGTCTGGGGATCATCTGCACCGGATTGGGAGTGCCCGTCGTGCTGTTGGGCATTGTCAAGCGACCACAGGATGTCGGCCTGGCCGTGGATGGCGCGGTCAACGCCAGTGATCCCACCAGTGGCGACCCGGTATCGGGGGCGGCCGATGCTGGAGCTGATGAATCGACACCGATCTTTGGTGATAAACGCTTCTGGTTGATGGCCGCCACCTTTGCCACCCTGGCCGGTCTGTCACTGGCTTTTACCACACATGTTGTCAGCTGGGCGGGAGAAAGCGGTTTTGAACGCAGGTTTGCGGTGATGTTACTGTCAGTAGCTGCGATATCGGCAGCGATTGGTAAGCTGTCCTTTGGTTTCCTTTGCGATCTGATTGGTCTGCGCAAGTCTCTGTTGACCGGTGTCGGGGCACAAGTGCTGGGGTGGTCGTTGATGTTGATGGCTCCGCATCCATTAGTGTTTGCTGCGGGCACCATGTGCTTTGCGTTCGGCACCGGTTGTATCGTTCCCTTGCAGGCAGCCACCATCAGTCATATCTGGGGGGGTGCCAATTTCGGTCGTGTGATGGGTTGTACCGGACTGGTGGCCATTATCAGTATCCTGCTGGCACCGACGGTGTTGGGAATCGCCTACGAGGCAACCGGAGGGTACGACCTGCCGATGCTGGCGGTACTGCCGGTATTGTTTGTGCCCGGGCTTCTGTTTATGGCGCTGCAACTGGACGCCGAAGACTCTCCCAAGGCGGTAACGCCGGCGGAACTCTCATAACGTTGAAATAGGGCCGCGTCACAGGTTCGTACTCCACGCGTTAGACCCGTAGAAGGGTGGATTAGCAAAGCGTAATCCACCTTGGATCAGGCGCTTTGGGGCTAATTGGTGGATTACGCCTTCGGCTAATCCACCCTACGCTCGGACAGCCAATTTCTATTTAACCAACCATAAAGGTGATGTTGTAACAATGAAGAAGCTAATGTCGTTTTGTATCGCATTTACTTTAGCGCTGAGTTTTTCACTGAATGCAGCCGCTAATGACGAGGTTAAGAATAGCGGCGAGGTTAAGGAAAAAGCGGTTCAGCATTTGATAGTGAAAGATGTAGAGTCAATGGATCAGGCCAGGAAAATTCTTATTGAAAAAACAGCAGAAATTCAAAGCAAGAAGAATCTGGATGCGCAGACCCTACACCAGATCCACATGATTACCTACACTTTGGAAAAAGGCGTGGCTTATTATGCCGAGAACCTGACCGGTGAATGGCAGGCATTGGCAAAGGAAATTGCGGTAGTTGTGGAAGATATTCATATCAACTCTGAAAACAACCGCCCGCAAAAAACAGGGGATCACTTGAACAAGTACTTTGCGCTGGCAGATCGCTTTATCTCGGGGCTTTAGTTGACCGGCAGCGGATGCAAGCTGATAAGGTTTCCTCTGCCGTAATGCCGGTGGAGCCCTCTCGGCAAGGGACAATATCAAGGCCGCCTCGATATGCTGGAAGATGCTAAGCTACTGATAAAAGTGATAGAGAGCGGAAACTTTTCTGAAGCGGCGAGGGAGCTGAACGTGGCTGTCTCGTCCATCAGCCGTCGAATCAAGAAACTTGAAACCAGGCTGGGGGCACCGCTCTTTTATCGAAACTCTCGTAAGTTTGAATTGACCACCGAGGGCAGAGCTTACTATAGCTACATGAATGAAGCGCTTCGCAATGTTGTTAAAGCGGAGCGTGCGGTTCAGGTGCTTTGCGGTTCTTATGAAGGCTCTATCCAAATCGCGTCTGGAAAAGCGCTGACCAACCATGTATTGGCGCCAATCGTGGCGAGATTCTCACGAGAGCACCCGAATATCTCGATTAAGATTCACAGCTCTGATGAATCACTGACCTTTGCACCGAAGGATGTCGATATCGTTTTTTATATGGGCGAGCTGAAAGACAGTGAGCTGATAGCGACTGAGATTATGCAAGAAACACTGGTTCTGGTCTGTTCACGGAGTTTTTTGGAAGAAAATGACGTTGACCGCAACGACAAGGTGGAGCTCTTCAAGCATCACATCACTTACCCATCGAATTACGCCAGTGACCTGCGCAAACAGGAAGGTCTGGCATCCTTCAGTGGTAACGCCTTCCCAAAAATTGTGATTAATGACTCTGAGAGTACCTACCATATGGTGAAGGCGGGCATTGGTGTCGCCGTCCTGCCCAGATTTGTTGTCAGCGAGGATGTCTCAAGCGGCAACCTTATTGAACTTAATGATATCCTTGCGCCTATTAAGGCCAAGGTGAATGCCGTCTTTCAGGTGCCTCCGTCCAAAAGTCCACGTATCAATAAGTTTATGCACTACGTGAATCTGCATCTGCGGGGCGGTTGAATTCCACTATTCGCTTCAACACCTGCACTTGAAGTACAGGTGTTGAAACCATATCGCGTAATCCCCTAAAAATAGTGCCAATCCAGAAACTAAGCTGTCACAACCCCGCATGGAATGGGCTATATTCGTAGGGTGGATTAGCAAAGCGTAATCCACCTTTTATCTGCTGCTTTCCCCGCAATCGGTGGATTCCAAAAGTAGGCGCTCTAGGCGACGGCTTCGCCTAATCCACCCTACACTTCAGACTTAAGTAGTGTGTTCAAATGGGCACTAACTACCAGCTGTAGTCCACGCCCACGGACCAGCTGCGCGGCGAATTATAGCCCCCGGTCACCATACCGAGACCCAAATCAACGGCGTCGGTCAGTACACGCTTATTGTTCAGGTTCTTACCTGCGGCATAGACGCGCCACTGCTCATCTTGCGAGACCCAGGTCACCTGTGCATTCCATATGCCGTGTGAATCAGAAATGGCATTACGCAGAGAAGCTTCGCGACTGTCCCAGGGTTGGGTGGCCGGAGTTTCATCGGTATAGGCATATTGCAGGAACAGCTCAACACCTCCGATTGCGTCCAACGGCAGTTGGTAACGAGTACTGATGTTACCGCTCCACTGAGGGGCTCGACCGGTCTTCATAAATTCGGCGACGTCCACGGCTACGAACTCACCATCCACTTCCTGTTGTTCCATAGACTCTTTGACCTCGGCATCGAGGTAGCTGAGGTTCAAGTCCATGCGCCAGTCCTGCGTGAACGCGTAGCCGATGGTCATATCGACACCCTCAGTAACGGCCGCACCAAAGTTGCCCACAACGGCTTCAAGATCAAGGCTGCCGTCTTCGTTTTCCAAAACAATAAAGTTACGGAACTGAACATCATCAATTTCGTTTCTGAACCACTCGATATTGAATAACATACGACCGTTCATTAGCGTGGATTTAAAACCGATGGCGTAGGCGGTCAGGGTTTCTTCGTCAAAGTTTGATGTGTCTGAATCGGGGATGCCATTAAACCCCCCGGATTTAAAGCTGGTCGATACACTGCCGTATACCATACCCAGGTCCGGTATGCTGTAACTCAAGCCAACCAGATAATCGAAGCTGCTCCATTCGCCCTCTTCGTCAATCACTTGCACACCGTCATCAAGATGCATGACCGATTGAGTGAATAAGGGCGCCCCGAGCTGAGCCGTCATTGCCTCGGTGGCGCCGGAAATTCTGTCATCGTACCAATACTGGTTGCCCAAACCATCGACAAACAAGGCAGCCAGAATATTGGTGTTCTTGTCTATATTGATGCTCTCTTTTTCTTCCTCGGTGTAACGGCCGCCAATGTTAAGTGTCAGCTGTTCCGTAATATCCCATTCAATGTTCACAAAGGCCGCTTTGCTTTCGAGCTCGGATTTTGCTTCCAGTGATTCCTCAAGGATGATCATCCCGGGGTTCAGTTCCTGTCCGGCCAAAGGCAACCATTGATTCAGGGTATCTTCAACGCTGGGCTGTGATCCAAGGATTCCGGTAAAGGCATCCCGGACTCCGGCGACGGTGAGATTATTAAACAGGGAAGTTGTTAACAGCGCATCCTGAACACTCGGATTATTCTCGTGGTCGAAGTAGTAAAGACCCGCGATAACGTTGAGATTGTCTGAAGAGTAGGATAACTGCAATTCCTGCGAAAACTGCTTGTCTTGTGGGCCTGAGGTCGTAGCGACATAGCCGTGGGCCGTGCCATCTACTTCCGTGTTACGTATGGTTTCGCTTCGGTAGCTGGAAGTGATTGATTTCACCGACCAGAGATCGTTGATTTCATAATCCACCACCAGGTTGGCGAGCTTGGACTCCACATTGAAGCGGCCGGGATCAACGTCGGTACTGACATGGTCTTCGTTGCTATGCTGAGCATCAGTCGAGCGATCGATGGGCAAAAATTCGTAGGCTTCCAGACCACTGGGTAAGATGAAATTGGACGCTTCAGCAATCTGAAGCTGTTCTTCCCGCGTGAGCACCGAGTAAATTTGCGTGGGTACCCGACTGACCGAATCATTCTCGATATGGCTGTAGGAGAAGTTTACCGAAAGGTCGTCGGTTGGGTCCCAGGCCAGGGCAATTCGAGCCCCCCCCAAGTCCTCGGTCCAGTATTCCTCACCGGTATTCACATCTTCTTGTAAGCCGTCCCTCTCTTTATGGCTTATGGTGATAAGCCCGGACAGGGTTTCGGTAATGGGCCCGGTCACACTGGCTTTTATCCCCAGCATTCCGTCGCTGCCAAACTGGGTTTCAATGCTGCCACCGAATTCGTCCGAGGGTTTCTGGGAAGTGAATTTGATGGCGCCGGCGGTGGTATTGCGACCGTACAGCGTCCCCTGGGGACCTTTGAGTACTTCCACCTGCGCCACGTCGAGCAGATTTACGAATTGACCGGATTCCCCCAGAATATAAGTATCGTCGATGTAGATGGCGACACTGGGTTCAAAGGAGCCTCCGAAGGGGGAGCCCACGCCACGGATCGAGGCGTTGGTGGATCCCGACGTCAAGCCACCGGTCTCCGCGATGTAGACGTTACTGACTGCGCTCTGCAAATCGGTAACATCATTGATCTGCATCTGCTTGAGGGCATCTGCATTGAACGCAGACACGGTAATAGGCACATCCTGAATGCTTTCCAGGCGTTTACGTGCTGTGACTACAATTTCTTCCATTGCATAGGATTCATCCTCCTGTGCTTGCACACCAGGGGTGACGGCCAATTGAATCGCTATCGCCATCCACGTTGGCCTAAACACCTTATTTACCTTAGCTAATTGAGATTTGTTGATCATCGTCGACTCCCCATTATTATTTTCGGGTTTTGGGTTCTGCTATACGCTCTAACAGCTTGTCCCAAGCTAGCAGAATGGCAGCGCAGGGAAATAGCTCAAGGTATCAAATTGCTTTCCTCAAGCTACCAGATTGTCTGTGTCTGGAACCTAAGGCCTGTTTCCGGCGTTGCCAGCAAGTCAAAGCAAGGAACTTGTTAGTCAATGATAAGTTTATGGGCACCACAGCCCTTTTAACGGATGTATGCTGGCAGTACCTTGACTCGTATCCTTGCTTGATTCGCAAAGCAGCTTGGCGCTTCAGGGTATCTCAGTGAGGTGCAACTTTACTTACACTTGATCATTCGCCAATACATTGAGGACAAGACAAATCATGGATTCTCTCGCTGACATTGAAAGCATTAAACAGCTGAAGTCGCGCTATTTTCGCTTCCTGGATAACAAGCAATGGGACCAGTGGAGATTGTGTTTTAGCGATGATTTCTCTGCGGTCTATGAAGGCCCTCACCCCGATATTGAGTTCAAAAGTGCCGAAGAACTGGTCGAGAAGCTCCGCACCGCCCTGGCGGAGGTACCGACGGTACACCAAGGACATACTTCGGAGATCACCGTTACGTCGGGCGATACGGCAACCGGCATCTGGTCTATGTATGACCGGGTTGTATCACCTCAATCCTCCTTTGAAGGCTGGGGGTTTTACCACGAGCAATACCGCAAAGTGGACGGTGAATGGAAAATCAGTCACCTGCGGCTCAAGCGGCTGCTGATCAGCCCATTGGCAGGGGAGTGACAAGCCATGAAACAGTTTACAGGCAAAGTGGCGCTGGTCACTGGCGCCGCGTCCGGTATGGGACAGTCCATCGCCATTCGCTTGGCCGGCGACGGCGCCACCGTAGTGGCTGCTGACATCGATACCGAAGGTCTCGAGGCGACGGTTGCCAAAATCAGGGAGGCCGGCGATCAGGTAACCGCTCATCACTATGACGCGGCGTCAGAAAGTTCCTGTACTCAATTGGTGCAACAGGCGATTAAACTTCACGGCCAGTTGGACATTGTCGCCAATGTCGCCGGCATCGCCGGGTTTTATCATCTTCACGAGACCACCACGGAGCTGTTTGAGCGATACCTGGCAATTAATTTGACCAGTGTCCTGGTGATCTGCCGTGAGGCAATGCCGCATCTGAAAGAAAGTCGCGGTTGTATCATTAACTTCGCCTCGATCAATGCCCGCATGCCAGTGGCTTATCACGCCGCCTACGATGCCTCAAAAGCCGGGGTACTGGCCCTGACCAAGAGCATGGCGCAGGAGTTTTCCGAGTTTGGTGTCCGCTGTAATTCGATCTGCCCCGGTGGCTTTGATACCCCCATGAACAAAAACCTGAGATGGGCAGAGGGCATGGACTTTAAACTGATTGCCAAATTACACAATCCCAAGATTCCCATGGCTCACCCGGATCGAATTGCCGGGGTTGCCGCTTTTCTGGCCTCGGAAGACGCCTCTCACGTTAACGGTGAACAAATTATTGTTGATGCCGGTGTAAGTTCAATCATTTAACGGAAAACCAGAGATGAATATAGCCACAGATATTCGCGAACAATTGCAACTGCCTCCCCTGGATCAGATCGGGTTCGTGGTCAAGGACCTCGATAGCGCCATTGCTCTCTATGACCCCATGTTTGGGCCATTTGATGTGCAAAGGTATGGTGAGATTACTTATAACTATCGCGGACGCGAGGAAGCCTGCGAACTGGATATCGCCTTTGGAAAAATCGGCGATATCGAAATAGAGTTGATTCAATGGGTGTCAGGTGGTGGGCCTCACAAGGAGTTTCTGGATGCGGGCCGCGAGGGTATGCATCACCTGAGATTCCTGGTTGAAAACCTGGAGGAAAAAGTATCCGAAGCGGAAAAACTGGGTTATCAGAAAATTTGGGGCAAGCGTTTCGGCAAGGGCCTGGCGGTTGCCTATATGGAACGGGAAAATGACCCACTCATTGTTGAGTTTCTTGAAAACCATCGCGGTGTCTGACTATGAACTTGCATGAACTCAAAAAGCACTACGGCCCCGTGGCTTTGGTGACAGGAGCTTCCTCCGGCATTGGTGAGCAATTTGCCGAAGTATTGGCAGAGGTCGGGTTTGATCTGGTGTTAGTCGCCCGCAGGCGTGATCTGTTAAACACCTTGTCGGCAAGGCTGACAGAAAAATTCTCCACCATCACAACGGTTGTCGAGGCGGACCTGACGGACGCGGCGTCCATTGACCAAATTATGGAACACTGTGAGGGCCTGGATATTGGTCTCTTGGTCAGCAATGCCGGTTTCGGACTGAAAGGCCTGCATCAACACAATGCCCCGTCACAATTGTTGGATATGTTAATGGTTAACTGCCAGGCCCCCATGCAGCTGACGCACCGGTTTATACCCGGTCTGCGCCAGCGGCAGCGGGCGGGCGTTATCCTCACAAGCTCCGTGGAAGCGCTGATGGGGTACCCCTATTCGGCCGCCTATGCCGCCAGCAAAGCCTTTGTCAGTAACCTGGCGGAGGGTTTGTGGGGTGAGCTCAGCACGGAAGGTGTTGATGTCTGTGCCATATGCCCCGGCAGCACGGACACACCGGCACACGATCTTCAAGGTATTGATCGCAGCAAAATTGATGAATACATGGCTCCCCGCGAGGTGGCAGAGCTGGCGCTGACTCATATTGAGGACGGCCCTGTCTATATTGTCGGCGAGAAAAACGAGCACAGAGCCCGGGCCCTGGCAAAAATGCCGCGCAGAGAATCGCTGCCCTTGGTGCGAGAAGCCATGCAGCAGGTGTTGTTGAAGTGACTGAGCGCTACAGCCCCTGTGTTTGAGCGCTTGTGACCTCACGGCAATGGCGCCGGCTTTGTCAGAATAAATCCACTGAACTTTAAACTTCGCCCAGGGGGTGCGCATAAGACAATGCCCAGGAACTCACTACACGATATAGCCATTATCGCTACACATAACACCCGCCAGGCCCGGCGCCTGGAGGGTGAAAACGATATGTCGTTGATCATGGAGGCCATCCGCGGGGTTATTGCCCAGGCCGGTATCAAAGCCACCGACATTGACGGTGTCAACGTTAATACGCCGGTGTGGGGATTAAGCCCACGAGAGGCGAGCCAACTGCTTGGCACCCAACCGCGCTGGGTCGGCAACGACTTTATGGGAATTGCCGCGGTGATGGAGGCCGCTGGAGCCATTGCCACCGGCCAGGCGGAAATGGTGCTGGTGGGCTCCGCCCAGGCCGGTGAATACGGTGGTGGTGGCGCCGTCGCCCCCTGGACCCGACCGACGCACGAATTTGTTGAAAGCTACGGTTTGTACACGGCTGCGGAGTTCGCGTTCAGCGCCCAGCGTCATATGCATCTCTATGGCACCAAGCAAGAAGCCCTGGCGGAAGTGGCCGCGACCGTTCGCAACAACGGCGCTCGTCATCCGCTGGCGAGTTGCTATGGCAAAGACCCGATTACCGCAGACGATGTTCTGGCGTCTCGCATGGTGGCATCACCGTTTCATCTGCTGGACTGTTGTCTGACTTCCGAGGGTGGCGCCGCGCTGCTGATCACCACCGCCGAGCGGGCTCGTGATCTGGACGTTGATCCGATTTACATCCTGGGTGCCGGTACCGACCGTCAAGGCCTTTCCTACACCCGTGCGCCGGTCTGGGATACCTATGGTGCCATTGGTCAGCGCGCCGCCAAGCGTGCTTATGGGCAAGCCGGTATGGGTCCGGGGGACATCGATGTTTGCGAATTCTACGACCCGTTTTCTTTTGAAATCATTCGCCAATTTGAAACCTTTGGTTTCTGTGACCTGGGAGAGGGCGGCGACTTCGTGATGGATGGAAATATCGGTCTGGATGGGAAGTTTCCGATTGTTACCAACGGCGGTCTGATGTCCTTTGGCCACGCTGGCACGGTACAAATGCTGCAAAAGGTGATTGCGGCGGTTGAGCAACTGGCCGGCCGCGTGCCCGATGCACTGAAAGTACCGGGGGCAGAGGTCGCCATGGCTACCAACGGCGGCTCGGCCGCACTGTTTTGTGATGTGATGATATTGGGACGGGAGCAACTGCAATGAGTACATGGGGCAATACAGAACTACTGAACAAACCCGGATTGCCTGAGCCTCGGCCGACGGAACTCTCCAAACCTTTTTGGGAGGGTTGCAAGCAGGGCGAGCTGCGGGTGCAGCAGTGCCAGGACTGTAAGGGTTATGTGTTTACGCCGGAGGTTGCCTGTACCCACTGCCTGTCTGACCAGTTGCAGTGGGTCAGCAGCAGCGGCAAAGGGACGCTGTACAGTTACACCGTTATTCATCGTCCCCAGCGCCCAGAATTCGAAGCGCCTTATGTGGCGGTGATTATTGAGTTATCGGAAGGCTGGCACATGCTCAGTAACCTGCTGGACTGTGACCCGGACAATCTGACCATTGGATCGCCGGTGCAGGTTGAGTTCGTACCCCGCGGCGAACAGGTTCTGCCGATGTTTCGTCTGCAGTCATAACACTATCCTCTGGTGCACCGACAATGAGTAATCAGGAACAACAATTGCTGCAAACGCTGCGCGCCCATGTGGGCGAGCAGGCCACTGCCGTGGTGGCTCGTGACCCGGTCAACCTGCCGACCATTCGCAACTGGTGTGACGCCATTGGCGACACCAATCCGGTGTACACCGAGGTGGATGAGAGCGATATCGAAGCGCCGGCTGCGATGCTGGACGTCTGGACCATGGCCGGGAATATTCCCCGTAGCTATGACCCCAATGACCCGCGCAATAAAGTCTTTGCCTTGCTGAATAAGGCGGGTTACCGAACGGTGGTCGGTGCCAATACCAAAGAGATTTACTGCCGCCCGCTGCGTCTTGGAGAACTGCTCACCGGAAAGATGACATTGATCGATGTGTCGGATCTCAAGACCACGGGTTTGGGCTGCGGCTACTTTGTCAGTACATTGACCGAGTTTACCAACCAGCAGGGTGAGCTGGTGGGCAGTTGGGAATTCAGAACCTTCAGCTTTAAACCCCGCGAGCGCTCAAGCAAGGGGAGCAAAGACCGGCAACCGGTTCCAGAGCATCTGCAGGTGCGGCCACGCCCCGGTAAAATGCAGGAGACCGAGTTCTTCTGGGACGGTTGTGATCAGGGCGAACTGCGTATCCAGCAGTGCAATGGCTGTGAGCGACTGGCACACCCACCCGTGGTGCGCTGCCCCGAGTGCGGCAGCTATGATCTGGGCCACCGGGCGGCCAGCGGCAAAGCGACGCTGCACGCGTTTGTGGAGCCCGTTCATCCACCGATGCCATTTATGCAATACCCCTATATCTGTGGTGTTGTTGAATTGGAAGAGGGCACGCGGCTGATCACCAACATTGTTCACTGTGCACCGGAGCAGGTGGAAATCGGTATGCCACTGGAGTTGGTATTCCAGCAGCCGGACCCGGATCTGACACTGCCCATGTTCAGGCCGGCAGTGCCCTCGATCAACAAAACCACGCTCAATTTTGACGACTTGCAAGAAGGGCAGACGTTACCGCTTTATCCCATTGATGTGACCACCAATCTGGTGGTGGGTGGCGCCATTGCCACTCGGGACTTTGAGGATATTCACCATGAAGTGGCCGCAGCCAAGCGGGCGGGCCTCAAAGATGTGTTTATGAATGTGCTTACCACTAACGGTATCTGTGCCCGTTATGTGAGCGAGTGGGCGGGACCCGATGCCCGTGTCAAAGAAATTGATATCCGCCTGGGAGCCCCCAATGTGGTGGGCGACACCATGACGCTCTCTGCGACTCTGGTATCCAAGCAACGCGTTGATGGAAAAGGACGGGTAACCTTGAATCTGCGCGTCGCCAACAGCATGGGTAACCATGTCACGGGTACCGTGACACTGGAATTTCCAACACAGGCCGCCGCCGGAGGAAGCCTCTGATGACAATGACATTTTCGGGTAAAACCGCCATTGCCGGCATCGGTGCCACGGATTTCTCCAAAAACTCCGGCCGCAGTACCCTGCGTCTGGCTGTGGAAGCCTGTGAGGCTGCCATGAAAGATGCCGGTGTCAGTGCCGATATGATTGACGGCATGATCACCTATACCACCGATGAAAACCATGAGATTGATCTGTGTCGCAGCCTGGGGGTGGAAAAGCTGACCCATTTCAGTCGCATTCACCACAGTGGCGGCGCCGCCTGCGGTACCATTCACCAGGCGGCCATGGCCGTTGCCAGTGGTGCCTGTAATTACTGCCTGGTTTACCGGGCTTTTAACGAGCGCTCAGAGCAACGTTTTGGCGCCGGTGTGCAGGAACGGCCGCCGACACCAACGCCCATGGATGTGGATTTTGGCTGGAGTTCTCCCTTTGGCCTGTTAACGCCCGCCAGCTGGGTGGCGATGTTCGCCAGTCGTTATATGCACGAGTATGGCGCGACAACAGAAGATTTTGGTCGTGTGTCGGTGGCGGCGCGTCGTCACGCCGCTAATAATCCCAATGCCCATTTCTATCAAAAACCCATCACCCTGGAAGATCACCAGAACAGTCGCTGGATTGTCAAACCCCTGCGACTGCTGGATTGCTGCCAGGAGACGGACGGCGCCCAGGCACTGTTGGTCACCAGTGTGGAGCGGGCGCGGGATCTCAAGGGCAAACCGGCGGTCATCTCCGCGGCCGCACAGGGCTCCTGTGACGATCAGCAGATGATGAAGAGCTACTACCGCAAGGACATCTCCGGGCTGCCGGAAATGGAGTTGTGTGCCGATCAGCTCTATCGCAACGCGGAAATCACACCCGGCGATATTCAGGCGGCCATCCTCTACGATCATTTTACCGCCGGGGTGTTGCCGCAGCTGGAAGCCTATGGCTTTTGCGATCGCGGCGAGGCCAAGGACTTTATCAAAGACGGCAACATCGAGCTGGGGGGACGGCTGCCGATCAATACCCATGGTGGCCAGATCGGTGAGGCCTACCTTCACGGTATGAACGGCATTGCTGAAGGCGTTCGCCTGATTCGGGGGGATTCCTGCAACCAGCCGCAAAATGTCGAAAACGTGCTGGTGACCTCGGCAACGGCAGTACCGACCAGCGCGCTTATATTAACGCAGGACAGCTAAGGCCTGCACTCGGGTCACTCTTGGGGGGCGATAAGCCTCCCTTGACCCTTTTCGCCCACAATTAATTTTCTGCCTATAATAGATATGATCTATCAGTGAGGCGGTTCCCCTGGGCACTTCAATTCCAGTAAGATGTCAAACCAACCAATTTGAGCGAGTCGAGGCCGTGCCCTGATGCATAGCGATAATCAGCCGATACCCCCGGGGTTAAAGCCACAGACCGTTACTGAAATCCCCCATTTGATGGGGCACTACTGCCGGTATATGCAGCGGGTGGCAGAAGAGAATCAACTACATCTCTCCCCTGAGGCCATTGCCGCAGACGATGATTGGCAGCCTCGACACTACGCCCACCTGATCCGTGAGGTCGCTGAGCAACTCGATGACGAATTTATGGGTGCCATGCCCGATGGCATCAAGCCCGGAGCGTTTCGTCTGTTTATGGAATTGATCTCCAGCCAGGAGACCCTGGGTCGAGCCCTGGAAAAACTGGCGGCACTCTATGGGACCGCTACTGACAGCGTCACATTTGCCTTGCGGGTGGATGGCGACAATGCCAGCTGGGATATGACCATCAATCCCGCGGATGCGGACCCCGACGCCTATCTGCGGGAGGTGCTGCCTCGTACAGTTCACCGTTTGTCCAGTTTTCTGATTGGCGAACAAATCAAGTTAAAGGAAGTTCGGTTCACTCACGGTACCAATGGCCCGGCCATTGAATATGCAAGAATCTTTCACTGCCCGGTGTTGTTTGATCAGTCGCGGCAGGTGATGTCTTTTGATGCCGCTTATCTTGAACGCCGTATTGTGCGTGGCGAGGAGGATCTGGCGGTACTCTGGGCTGCCACCCGCGACCAAGTGGATGGCGTCACCGTACCCGGTAATACCTCGGTGGGCGAAGCGGTGCGAGCTGAGGCTCGGTTGATGTTCCTGAACTCCCAGCAGTTTCCCACCCTGGAAGAACTGGCGGATCGTTTCTGCAAGAGCCCCCAAACGTTGCGTCGTCGCCTCAAGGAAGAAGGTGTTCGCTATGTGGACCTCAAGGAGGGTATACGTCGCGAGGTGGTGGTGCAGTGGCTGGAGAACCCGGCAATCCCACTGAAACAGGTGGCCGATATCGGCGGCTTTGCAGAACCGGCGGGTCTGTCGCGGGCGGTCAAACACTGGTTTGGCATGAGCCCATCCGGTTATCGTGAACAGATGGGCTATTCCCAAAAGATCAACGCATCCTAGTCAGGCCTTTATCCGGAGCCGTGATTTGAGCATCGCCAATGCAGCAGGATTTGAGCAACGCTCTTCACTCAAGGCTCTGGTGGAAATCATCCAGTCGGTACTTGAGGCTGACTCTGTGGGCGCTGCCCCCGCAGACCTGACGGATATTCAGGCATTTTCCCGCTGGTACCTGGACTGCATTCAACAGCTTGAAAAGTCCGTGGCCCAAAGCCACAACCAAAAACCTTTTATCGATACCGAGTTTGAATTGATGTGCCGCTGTGCCCTTACCGGTGGCAATCTGCGCGAAGCGATTGAGCTGGCGGTGCAGTTCAGCCGGGTGGTGTATCCTCGCGGGGGTAAGCAGTCGCTGCAAACCGAGGCACAGACGGCGATCTTCAGTTTGAGTACCATGCGCTCGGAAAACAACCCCACCAGTGATCTGCTCGATATTACCGGTCTATACGCCTACTATCGGTTGTTCCAGTGGCTGGTGGGGGTCGATTTTGAGCTTCAAGTCGTCAGGCTGGGGCCCGCGCAACGAGACAATATTCTGCCGCAGCTCTGTCTGTTCAATGCGGCAGCGTTGGCGGGAGGCCAATCCTACACACTGGAGTTTGATCCCGCTTATCTGGAATTGCCTACGATTCGCTCCGCTACCGAATTACCGGCCATGCTGAGCGCCTTTCCCGCTTATCTGCACAGCACCGCGGCCAGTGATCTGCCGCGTCAGGTGCGTGCCATGTTACTGGCCAGTATACAGCGCGGCAGCCCCTTGCCCGGTCTCACTGAAGTCGCGGATACTCTGCGGATTCCCCATTCCACCTTCCGGCGCCACCTGGCCACGGCTGGCGCGTCTTTCACCCAACTCAAAGAAGACTGCCTGCGCCAGCAGTCACAGCATCTGCTCTCCAACACTGACTTGCCGGTCAGCGCAATCGCTCAACGTCTCGGCTACCGCGACGATCGCTCCTTCCGCAGGGCATTTCACCAGTGGTTCGATCTCTCTCCCGCACAATGGCGAGATCGCCAGGATCAATCCAGTTTGCCTTGATCTGGCAGGCCAAATAACTGAGCACTTGCGGCATGGAACGGTTTTAGCGCCTTGCTAGCATGGGTTGTTATTACTGCAACGTGGAAGAACCCATGATGGAATCAAAATTAAGCCGCCGTGTCGCGGTGGAGCCAGGCATCTGGCACGAACCGGATGATGGCAAGGTACAACTGATCGGCATGCGCTGCCCCAACTGCGGGGAGATCACCTTTCCAAAAACCTCTCGCTGCCTCTACTGCCAGAATGAAGAAGTCGAGGAATACCTGCTGAAAAATGAAGGCACAGTAACCGCTGCTTCGGTAGTCACCCGGCCTCCCGCCAAACACTATCGTGGCCCGGTGCCCTTTGCCATTGGTTTTGTCGAACTGGAAGACGAGTTGAGAGTGTGGACACCCTTGGCCAGTAGTGACCCTGAGGTATTCAAATCCGGTATGGAGGTGGAGTTGGTTCTTCAGGATCTCTACCAGAACGACGAGGGCGATACGGTGGTCGGTTTTGCATTTACACCCAAAGAGGAGGCGTTGCGATGAGAGAGGTTGCTGTAGCCGGCGTCGGGCTAACCAAATTTGACCGTTATGACGGCCGTAAGGGTCGCCCCTTCAAGAATTTTGATGAGCTGGGGGAAGAGGCCATTCTGGCGGCACTGGACTATGCCGGGTTCGAGTGGCGCGATATCGAGGCCGTGTTTGGGGCGCATGCCTTCCAGGGGGCTTCCGCCACCAACCATTGTCTGAACCGCATTGGCCTCACCGGTATTCCGGTGGTCAACGTTGAGAATGGCTGCGCCAGCTCCCAGTCGGCATTTCGGCTGGCCTACCAGCAGGTGGCCTGTGGTCTCTATGACGTGATTCTGGTGGTGGGCTTTGAAAAAGTACCCACAGGCCTGATTGATAACCCCACCGTGCCCAAGTGGCAGCGGGAGATGGGGCTGGATGTGATGGCCGCGCTCTCGGGCTGTAGCGTGCAGAAGTACATGGAAGACTATGACGCGGTACCGGAAGACTTTGCCCGCGTGGCGGTGATGGAACGGCGTAACGCCAATAAGAACCCCAAGGCCTTTTTCTATCAAAAGGGCGAACCCACGGTCGAGGAGATTCTGGCTTCACCCACCATTACTTCACCCCTGACGACCCTGATGATGTGCCCCAACGGTGATGGTGCTTCGGCGGCAATCGTCTGTACCCCGGAAAAGCTCAAATCCCGCAAGAATATGGTGACTGTCGCCGCCTCGGTGCAATCCAGTGGTCTGTACGGCAATCCCCAGGAGCTGCAATACCTCCGCCATAAGAATCCTTCGGTGTTTGAGAGAGGGGGGCAGATGGCCTATGAGGCCGCGGGTATTGGTCCGGAGGATCTGAGTGTTGTACAGGTGCACGATCCCTATACGCCGGTTTTCTTTAACTGCGTGGAAGATCTCAAACTGTGTGAACGCGGTGAGGGACCTGCGCTGATGCGCGAGGGCTACTTTGACATTAATGGCACCACGCCCGTCGGCACCGATGGCGGCACCCTGGGCCGCTCACACCCGGTGGGGGCAACCGGCATCGCTGAAATCGCCGAGTTGTTTTATCAATTGAGGGGTGAATGCGGCCCCAGACAGGTTGCCAACGCCAAGGTCGGACTGGCTCACAACGCCGGTCCAGGGCCAACCTGTATCGTCACCGTGCTCAAAAAGTAACTATCCACTACTCCCTCTGCCTCTTTTGGGAAAAGAGGGAGTTTTACCAAAACTTTTACAAACTTCACAAAAAGGATGTTTTTTTCCGTAGTGATAGCATGAAGTTGTAGAGGCTTAAGACCAGACACAAAGACCAAAGATCCTGTAACTGGAGAGAAAAATGCTACCGAAGAGAAAATCCTTTGAACGTTCGACGCTGACAGCCGCGGTTATTGCCGCCAGTGCGAGCTGGTATATTCCTGCAAGTGCAGAGACCTTCGAGCTGGAAGAGATAATCGTTACTGCGGCACGTCGGGCTCAATCTGTGGAAGAAATTCCCTATAATATTTCAGCCGTTTCCGGCAATGCCATTGCCGATGCCGGGATCAGTGACCTGCAGTCCCTGACCCGCATGATTCCCGGCCTCACCAGCGCCGATACCGGTGTCCGGGGTGGTGGAGTCAACAGCAACCTTATTATTCGCGGCCTCAACACGGGCAGTGCTTCCAACAATACACTGCAACCCAATATCAGCGTGCCGCTGGTATCCACCTATGTGGATGAGACGCCCCTGTTTGTGAACCTGAAGATCAACGATATCGAACGCGTTGAAGTCTTGCGTGGCCCTCAGGGTACGCTCTACGGTTCCGGCTCCATGGGCGGTACCCTGCGTCTGATTCACAGAAAACCGGATACCCAGGCATTCAGTGCGGATATCTCCGGCAAGCTGTCATTCACCGATGATTCGTCGGAAGAAACCTACAGCACCGATGGTGTCTTCAACTTCCCGCTGAGTGACACCATGGCATTGCGCGTCGGTCTCGGTTATGAGGAGATTGGCGGCTTTGTTGATGCCAATGCGCGGGCTGTATTCGGCAGTGACGGACAACCCCTGTTGGCCGACCCTTCAGATCCCCTTAACAGTGGCCTTGTGTTCACCGAACAGGAAGACGTCGACAGTGCTGACGTTAAGTACTTCAGGGCGTCGCTGCTGTGGGATGTCAGCGATACAGTGGAAGCTCAATTGACCTATCATCGTCAGGAGGAGAGCTCTGACGACTTCAGTGTGCAACGCATCGGCGATGAAAACGAGAACAGTATTCCTCTTGGGGCGCCCATGGATCGAGAGGTGGATCTCTATGCGTTGGATATCAGCGCGGACGTAGGATTCGCAACCTTTAGCTCATCGACCTCCTTCTACGACAACCAGGCATCATCTGCCTCTGACGGCACTGGGTTTATGGAGAATATTTCCAATAGTGATCCGTTTATCTATGGCGGTTTTCCCCGCGTTTTGTCGACATTGGAGGCCGAGTACCGAGATCAGTCGTTTGCCCAGGAATTTCGCCTGGTCTCTAACGGCGATGGAAAAATAGACTGGGTGGTTGGTGCCTTCTATCGTGACCAGCGAATTGACATAACCACTGATCCGCAATTCCTGCATGGTTTTGACCAGTGGTCTGAACTGTCCGGCTCCGGTCATCTGGTTAGCGATATCATTGGTATTCCGGGACTGTTTGATACTTTTGCAGACTTTGTTGAGGCCAATGGTGCCCTAAGGCCAAGTCAAACTGCATTAACCGATCATGTTTTCAACTTTGACCGGGATTATTCCTTTGAAGACCTGGCGGTATTTGGTGAGCTAACCTATCACGTGACTGATGCCTGGCAGGTAACCGTCGGAATGCGTCAATTCTGGCAGGAATTCGAACAGGAACTGTTGCAGCAGTTGCCCGTCTGCGGGCCCTATTGTTCCCCAACCGGAACCGACCCCAACGGATCTCTGACCAGTCAATCGAAGGAAGAATTCCAGGACAATATTTTCAAGATCAACACCTCATATGATCTTGATAACGATACCATGGTCTACTTCACCTGGGCTGAAGGTTTCCGCCACGGCGGTGCCAATGGTCTGGCCATGGGCAACTGTGCCCTTTGTGAGACCGACGAAGGCCTGCTGGTGTTTGATTCCGATACTGCGACCAATACTGAAATCGGTATTAAAGGGACCCTGTGGGACAACACCAACTATACACTGTCCGTATTCCATATTGACTGGCAGGACGTACAGTTGGAAGCCTTTACCGATCCGGCCTCTCTACCGTTTGTCTTTAACGGCGAATCGGCACGTTCCCAGGGACTGGAACTGGAGATTAACTCGCAATTGACCGAGTCTATTACCGCCACTCTCGGTTACGGATATGTGGACGCGGAGCTGACCGACGACTTTATCGTTGAGTCTGTGGTAGGTGAAGATGGCAGCAAGTTGCCCGGTGTGCCCAAGCACCAGCTGTCACTGTCGATGGACTATTTCAAGCCTCTGGATAATGGTGCCGAAATGCACCTGCATGTGGACGGTTTCTATCGAGACCAGGTCACCTCTACCATCAGTGATAAATTCTATGACAGCTTCTCCGGCACTGTGGTGAATGATGCAGACAGAGCTGGCTTCAGAGAACTGGATGCCTTCAGTATCTGGAATGCCTCAGCCAATATCAGCAAGGATCAATGGCGCGCCGGTATCTTTGTCACCAATCTGACCAATGAAGAGGGTGTTACCGGTATCGTCACCAACGAGTCGAGCGCCTACAACCGTGAATTCGTAACGCGTCCACGTACTATTGGTGTTTCCGTCGGTTACCGATGGGACTAATCTGATCTCTCTCCCTTTGGGCCCCGTGGGGGGCCCTTTTTTTCCCTTTTTCCCCAAGACCGGTTTTTCCCTGAGGAGAGGCTGAAGGTAGTGTTGTTATGAACAAAGAGAAATTTATCCGCGGCATCCCCAAAGCGGACCTGCACATGCATGTCGAAGGTGCCATCGAACCGGAGATGGCCATAGCGCTTGCACAGCGCAATGGTGTGGATCTGCCTTACCGCAGCGCAGATGAATTGAAAGCCGCACTGGATTTTCAATGTTTGCAATCATTTCTGGCGGTACTCAAAAACCTGGTATCACTGCTTATCCATGAACAAGACTTCTATGAGGTAACCTTTAACTACCTGAAGAAGTCCAGCTTCCAGAATGTCGCCTATGCGGACCTTATGTTCGACCCCCAGGCCCATATGAGCCGCGGCGTGGCTTTTGACACGGTTATCCAGGGGATTCACCGGGCGCAGCAGGATGCTGAGAAGGAATTTGGAATCCGCTCCCAGCTGATCATGAATTTTCAACGCGACGCTTCTATTGAAAGTGCAGAACAGGCACTGGACGAAGCGCTCCGCTATCGGGACCGGATTGTTGCGGTCGGATTGGATAACACGGAGCTGCCACAGTTCTATACCTTATTCACGGATCTGTTTCGGCGCGCGCGGGCAGCCGGTTTCAAGCTGACCTCCCATTGCGATGTTGATGAGCCGACCGCCGTTGATCATATTCGCGGCTGTTTCAACCAGCTGCAGGTAGACCGTCTGGACCACGGTGTCAATGTGCTGGAAGACGAACAGCTGATGGAGCAGGCCCGATCGCAGCAGATCTGTTTTACTGCCTGCCCGACCACCGACTATATTACCGTCAAAGACCCGCTCAGTGACCCCTATGTGCAGCGGGTGTCCCACGCCGCCAAAGCGATGCTTGAAGCGGGGTTATGTGTTACGGTCAATACCGATGACCCCGGCATTATGGGCGGGCGTTATATCAATGATATTTTGATAGATCTCGATCGGTTAGTGACATTAAGCAAAGCGGAAATTGTGCAACTGATGCGCAACGCTTTTAACAGCATCTGGGTCAATGAACAGGAGCGACAGGACTACCTGACGGCTCTTGAAAACTATGCCGAAACCTACGCAAACCACGGCGAATTATGAGTAAGCAATTGCAATCAACGGCCAAGGGTTTCCTGGGTTTCAGTCCTGCGGATTGGCGCCTGATCGTCGCTTTGTCCACTTTGCAGAGCATCGCATTTCTGCCGTTGGCGTTGGCGCCTGTTTACCTGGCCACACTCACGGCTGAACTGGGGTTGAGTGAAACCGGTGCCGGTGGGCTGTTAACCCTGGAATTCCTGGCTTTGGCCCTGACATCTTCCCTTGTGGGCTCGGTCATCAATCGCTTCTCCCTGTCCTATCTGTCGCTGCTGGCGGGGGGGCTGCTGGTACTGGGTAATGCCGCCTGTGTGTTTGTCGCCGATCCCAATTCGGTGCTGTTTGTGTTGCTGCGGGTGATGTGTGGGTGTGGTTCAGGCATTGCCATGGCGGTGGCGATCTCCGGTGTGCTCAACGTTTCCGATTCTGATCGTGCCTACGGTATCGTGGGTGCGGGCAGCTTTACCCTCAGTGCCACCACCCTGGTGTTAGCGAGTGCGGTACTGGAGCAGGGCGGAGCCAGCTATTTGTTTGCCCTGCTTGTCGGCATCGTATTGCTTTACACATTACCTTCGCCCGTGCTGCGTCGCTCAAGGCTGCCACATCAAACTCCAGGCGACACTGCCGACACCGGCTCGCTGCCCGTACTAAAACTCGGGGCAGTGTATATGGTGTTTGTGATGTTGTACGGGTTGGCGGTCAACATCGGCTGGACCTTTTCACTGCAAATGGGTCTGGCCACTGGGCTGTCCTCAGTAGATGCCACTTCCTGGTTGAGCGCCAATTATTACCTGTCCATGCCGGGCAACCTGTTGGCGGCCTGGTTAGGGCTGAAATATGGCCGCTCCCCGTTTTTCAGTGGTCTGTTGGCGCTCGGTATCAGCCTATGGCTGGTCTTTACCCTGCAGTTGCCTGAAGGTTTTATGATGGGGCAACTGATCTTCGGCTTTTTCTACGGCCTCACCTTGCCTTATATGTACGGTGTGGGTGCTGCTTTGGACAGCCAGGGGCGCTGGGCGGCAATCACCCCCGGGATGTTTATGTTCAGTACGGTAATATCGCCGCTGTTGGGCGCATACTTGCTGGAAGTAAGCGGTTCGGCCTGGGTAGGCTGGCTGCTGGTGTCGTTTCTGCTGGTGGCGGCGGTTGTCTTGTGGCAGGTTCTGAGCCGCCTGCCAGCCACCCAACCCGGCTCGGAGCCAGCAATCAATCTTCAGTCTCTGACTTGATGTTATACTCCATCAAAATGGGTAAAGACATCAGTCGGAGTCAACGATGGAAGGCTTTGAATCAGTGATCTCGGGTCTGTTTTGCGACGATATCGTCGAATTTGTCAACCTCCCTCATGTGGACTCGTTTCCGAAGCTGTCGTCCTACAAGCGCTTCAGGGTGCGTTACGACAACGAGGATGAAGCCGGCTATGAGCTGATTTACCATATCCGCGATGGCTTGGTGCTGCGGTTTTTTGATTTGCAGATGCGGCGCGATAACCAAATGCCTTTCAAGTATGAGGCAGGTTATTTCAGCTTCTATTTTACGCTCAGCGGGCAACATATGACTCTGAAGGGGGAGGGTGAAGACTTCCTGAATACGGAGAACCTCTGTGCGATAAATTACCATTCAGAACAAACCACCTGCCAGGATTTCTCTAAGGCCAATGTCCGCTACTGTGTTGTCAACATTGTGATCAAGAAATCCCTGCTGGAAGCTGAGTTCTTTGATCACATTGAAGAAAATGCCCCGGAAATCCTTCAGCCCATTTTCTCGGAAGCAGAAACCTCGTTAAGCCATACCCTTGCCGTCGATGTGGACATTCGTCAGGCCCTGCAAATGCTGTTGAAGTCAAACCATAGCGGCATCATCAGAGACCGCTTTATGGAAGCCAAAGTCACGGAACTGATCTGCCTGTTGATGACGGCCTTGAAGCAAGAGGAGCAAACATCGGATTCCAGGGAAGTTGGGGTACGAGAAACCGCGTTGTTGGAACAGGTCAGGTCGTCGCTGGTAGAGGATCTCTCCTCGCCCCCCTCTATCGATGAGCTGGCCAGGCGTGTGGGTATCGGCAAAGCCAATTTGCTGGAGCTGTTTAAACAGATTTACGGTATGACCCTGCGCAACTACCTGTTGCAGGAGCGAATGGAGAGCGCCAAAACACTCTTGCTGGACAGAAGCCTGAATATCAACGAAGTGGGATGGCAACTCGGTTATGAATACGCCTGCAATTTCACCACGGCGTTCAAAGACTACTATGGCTTGACCCCCAACGCCTACCGCAAAATCGCTTCCGCCAAGTAGTGCAAAATCACCTCCTGCGCAATATTGCCAGAAGTGACAGCTCGCGATGTTGAGCTGTCACCTGAAGCCAAGTATTTGAATTTCACCGATAATTCGCCGCCTGTTTGCCTATGGTAAGCTCATTTTAAATAATCAAGAGATAACGGCGTATGATGAACAACCTATTGCGGATACTGCTGGTCGTCGCTTGTTGTCTGTCGGGACCGGGTTATGCTCATCCAGGCCATGAATCCCGGCTTGAGCAGATTAATGCACTGATCAAAGACAACCCCGGGGAGCAAACCGTCTATATACTCAGAGCGACTGAGTATTCCCGCATGGGTGAGTGGGATCTCGCCGACCGGGATTTCAATACCGCCGCAAACCTGGGTGATGCATCGGCGCTGTGGTTCGAACAGGGCAGGCATCAATACCGACAGGGCCATTTCGAAGTGGCCTACCAACTGTTCAACCGCTATTCGCTTCAACACCCGAATGATGCCAATGGCTTACTCTATCAAGCCCGGTCTGCCGCACAGCTGCAACAGTGGCAGCGGGCATTCACGAAATATCGTCAACACTTTAATGTGAATAAGAACGCACACCCCGGTGATTATCTGTCAGCGGCCCAGTTGTTGGCGTCTCATCACGACGATGGGATTGAACAGGCCCTGCAGCTGCTGGATCAGGGGCTGCGTGAACTGGGCAATGGTTCTCATCTGCAGCGCTTTGCTGTTGAGCTGGAGCTGCGTCGCGGCGAAGTACAAAAGGCCATTCAGCGCTGGCGTGACTTGCAGCCTATGTTGGGTGAAAGTCCGGCCTGGAAGGTGGATATGGCCAAACTGCTTCTGGCTGACAGCAACAACAGGGAGGCGGATCTGCTGCTGGCGCAGGCAGACTCCCAGTTGCAGGCACTTCGTATCACGCCGGCCCGGATTGAATTACTCAACAATATCAAAACCCTGAGAGAGCAAGCAGAGCACACTCTGTAATCAGCGAATGACTTAAATTGCAATTGGGCATAGGGAACGGCGATGCCCCGATATTTGGAGACTTATATGATTGTATCACCGAGATATATCACGGCAGGTTTTGGACTCTTGCTGGGATCTCTATTGGCCGGATGTGCGCAAATGATGGAGGGCCAGGCCAGTCAATGTACAGGTACTGAACAGCCACCTTCGCGTCTTTTGCTGCAGCAGGTTTCCGATAACAGTGCCATTATCCAGTGGCGCGGTGAGGCCAATTCCGTTTGCCTTGGAGAGAAGGCCAACAAGCTCTCCATGCGGGTAGAGGCGGTTGAAGAAGCAAACCACAAAATCGCGCGTGTCACCGGTTTAAAACCCGATACCCGTTACTTCTACTCGTTGGGTGGCTCCGGGAATGCTCCGCAGGGTCAGTATTTCTCCACAGCGCCCAAAACCGGCCAGCTGCCGGCGGACGGCAATTCCCGCATCTGGCTGATTGGAGATTCCGGCACGGCCTCCGTGAAGGACTCAAAGACAGGCAAGTCCAAATACCCCTGGCAAGCCAAGGCGGTTAAAGACGGTGCCCTCAAATTTATCAGCGAGCAGGGCGGCAACGAGCCTATCGATGCACTGATACTCCTGGGCGACAATGCCTACCCGGCAGGTACTGATCAAGAGTGGCAGGCGGGCCTGTTCGAGGTCTACCCGAACATTCTCAATAAGGTGCAAACCATCCCCACCATCGGCAACCATGAAATGGGTGTGTCGCACCTGGATCTGTGTACTGTGATTAAACACCCGGTCTGCCAGAAGGGGCCGATGGTGAAACTGATTCCGGGAGCCAGTCAATCCGCGGACCCGGATACCTATGACAGTACCGGTGACGGACCTGACGGCACCGGTCTTCCCTATCTGGATATCTTTACCTTGCCGACCAATGGCGAGTTGGGGGGCGTGCCCAGCGGCACCGAGCAGTACTTCTCCATGGATTACGGTAATGTCCATATCGTCAGCCTCGACTCCCAGTTGTCAGTCATCGACCCCGACCAGCGTCAGGCGATGCGCGACTGGCTGGTGGATGACCTGCAATCTCACCAGCAGGACTGGACCATTATTGTGTTCCACCATCCGCCTTACTCCAAGGGCAGAAACCACGATTCCGATGAGGAGCAGCGCGAAATCGACATGAGGGAGTTGTTCACCCCGGTATTCGAACAATACGGTGTGGATGTAGTCTACAGCGGTCACGCGCACTCCTACGAGCGCTCCTGGTATCTCAATGGTCACTATGGCATGTCAAATAGCTTCGACGCTGCCAGGCACACGGAAACGGACAGTTCCGGCAGTCCCAGCTTTGGCTTTTCCGATAATCCGTATCCGCAGATCAGTGCCGTTTCCGGCAAGGACGACAAAGCGGTCTACACCGTTGCGGGCAGCAGCGGCAAGATCGCCGACCCCGAGGATAAAGCAAAAGTCTGCGGTCCCAATCAAACGGTATTTTGTATCCGCGAAGACTGGCTGTCGCACCCGGCCCACCGCAGCTTCGATAAGGTCGCCGAGGATTACCTGCCCAATGGTATTGAGCGTTTGGGTTCGGTGCTGCTCGACGTTTCAGAGAATCAGCTAGTGTCGCGTTTTATCGACGATAAGGGCAACGTACTTGATCACTTTGTGATCACCAAATAACGCTACTTTGTCACGTTGAAAATTCATCCAACGTAGGGTGGATTAGGCGCAGCCGTAATCCACCAGGATGTGGCACTGAGTGAGAATAATGGTGGATTCCAACAGTAGGCGCTTTAGGCGACGGCTGCGCCTAATCCACCCTACGCAAGCGGTGGAGAATTATCACCAATGAAAAATGAACAAAGCCAATGGGATCATCACGTGGATGTGCTGGTGGTCGGGTCCGGTAACGGGGCTCTGACTTCAGCGTTGTGCTGCTACGAGATGGGTACCAAAGACGTATTGGTGGTGGAAAAGGCAGAAAAATACGGAGGCACCAGCTCAATGTCCGGTGGTGGCCTCTGGATTCCCGGTAATCGCTATGCCAAGGCTGCGGGTGCACAGGATTCTTTTGAAGAAGCCAAAGAGTATCTTCAACATACCATCCCCGATGGGGATGTACCTGAGGAAATGATCGATACTTATCTGCGCAACGGCCCCAAGATGATCGATTTTCTCCATGAGCGAACTCAAATTCGCTACCGCAGTCTGGAGCACTACCCGGACTATTACACCGACCTGCCTGGCGCGAGGGAGGGGCACAGATCCATCGAGCCCGAACCGGTAGACGCCGCCTTGCTCGGCGAAGACTTTAAAACACTGGCGCTCAGTCACCATATGATGCGCCTGTTTGGTTGCGTACACTTTACACAGGTGGAAGCGGCTATTCTGACCGCACGGGTCAAGGGTTGGTTGGGGCTGACCTTTAAGTTGTTGCTGAACTGGTTGATCGACATCCCCTGGATGCTGAAATCGCGAATTGCCAGACGACTGTGTACCGGCTCTGCGGGCATCGCCCGTTTGCGCTTGTCCATGCAGGAGCGCAATATTCCCTTGTGGCTGAACTCACCGATGCGGGAACTGATCACCGACGCCGACGGCCGCGTTGTCGGTGCACTGATCGAAAGGCAGGGCAAGAAAGTTCGAGTGCAGGCGCGCAAGGGCGTTATTCTTGCCAGCGGAGGTTTCGAGCAGAATCAGGCGCTGCGGGAAAAATACCTGCCAAAACCCACCAATACCGCCTGGAGTGCCGCCGTCAAAACCAATACCGGCGACGGTCTTCAGGAGGGCTTGAAGTTGGGTGCTTCCACCCGTTTGATCAACAATGCCTGGTGGTGCACGACGCTCTGTACTCCCGGTGAAGCGGTGCCGAGATTGTCGATTATGGAGAAATCGTTTCCCGGCTCCTGCGTTGTGAATGCCAATGGCAAGCGCTTTGCCAACGAATCGCAAAACTACATGGCCTTCCAGAAGGAGCTGTTCAAGGCTCACAGTGATGATGTCCCTTGCGCGCCGGCTTATCATATTTTTGATTCCCGTTTTCGTCGCAGTTACCTGACGGGTCCTCTGATGACCAAGGACATCAAGCCGGACTGGACGATTCCAAAGGCCTGGTATGAGCAAAAATTCGTCGCCAAGGCCGGCACCGTGGGGGCGCTGGCTGAACAGATCGGTATCGATGCGGCGAACCTGGAAGACACCGTTGCCAAAATGAATCAATACGCTGAAACCGGTAAAGATCTGGAGTTCCAGCGCGGCGACGTTGCCTACGATCGTTACTATGGCGATCCCACCATCAAGCCCAATCCGTGTCTCGCGCCCATTGCGGAGGCACCCTTCTATGCCATGCGGATTGATGCGGGAGATTTTGGCACTCAGGGCGGCCTGGCAACCAATCCCAATGCACAGGTACAAGCGGAGGATGGTGGTGTCATTGATGGCCTGTACGCGGTTGGTAATTGCAGCGCAGCCGTGTTGCCCACCTATCCCGGTCCGGGGTCAACACTGGGGCCGGCCATGACCTTCGCCTATCAGGCAGCCAAGCACATTACGGGTTATCAGGAATGACGAGTTCAACGCTTCCCGTCGTGGCTATTCTGGGTGGCACCGGTGAACTGGGCACCGGCCTGGCTCGTCGCTGGGCGCTGGCGGGCTACCCGATCATTATCGGATCTCGCGATCGACAAAAAGCCCAAGCGGCTGCAGAGGAGCTACAAACAAAAATGTCTGCGGCTGGCCAATGTCCTGCCAGTGTCGATGCGCTGGACAATCTCAACGCTGCCAAAGCCGCTGATATCGTCGCGCTTACCGTGCCCTTCAGCCACCAGAAAAATACGCTGGAAGCCGTAAAAAAAGCGCTGGAGGGCAAGATTCTGATCGATGTTACCGTGCCTCTGGTACCGCCGAAAGTGGCGCGGGTGCAATTGCCTGCAGAGGGTTCGGCGGGCCAGATAGCCCAGGCGCTGCTCGGTGACAACTGTCGGGTGGTATCCGCCTTCCAGAACGTTGCCGCCAGCCATTTGCAACAGGAGCGGGACATAGATTGTGATGTGTTGGTTTGCGGCAATGACAAGGACGCTCGATCGCAAGTGATTGAACTGGTCGAAGCGGCGGGCCTGCGAGGCTTTCACGCCGGTGGTATTCACAATGCGGCGGCGGCAGAGGCCCTGACTTCGGTATTGATTTCCATTAACCGACAGTTCAAATGCCACGCCGGCATTCGTGTTACCGGTTTGCCCGAGTAAACCACGGGTACGGATTCGGGCGAGCTGTGCAGATCATTGTTCCGATTAAAACGCTGAAACTGGCCAAACAGCGACTGCGCCATGTTCTACAGCCTGCGGATCGAATGGGCCTCGCCAAAGCCATGTTGCGCGATGTACTCAATGTCGTCGCCGATCACAATACTGTAAACAGAGTGGTATTGGTTTCCGACGATTCATTCGCCCGACAGCTGGCCACTGAATTCGATACGGAGCTGCTGTTGGAATCCGAGCTTCAGGCCTCCGGACTGAATGCTGTTTTGCAGAAAGCGACCGAATCCCTATCCCCAAAGGCGAAAGAACCCCTTATGGTTCTTCACGGAGACTTACCCATGCTCAGTGCCGTAGACATAGAAGCGTTATCACTGGCTTACCATGCCTCCCGCGCTCCAACTTGGGTAATTGCTCCGGATCGCCATGGAACCGGAACCAATGCGCTGTTGTTCCCGGTTACCGATATTCCACGATTTGATTTTGGGGCCATGAGCTTCCGGTCACATGTACAACAGGCAGACCAACGCTCCTGCAGCGTGCAGGAGACCCAACTCGAAGGACTGAGGTGCGACATTGATATACCAGAAGATCTGAAAATTCTCGCCTCCGCCAGTGGCAATCGGGTTGCTCCCAACAGCCGCGCTTTCTTACGTCAGTGCGGTTTTGAGGTGGCGTCATGATGCGGGAGGAAGCACTGGCGTTGGCCAGCGAAACGGATACCCCCAGGCTGATGCGTCAGGCCCGTGGCTTGAGAGATCAGGGCTTTCGGAATCTGGTGACCTATTCCCGTAAGGTGTTTATTCCGTTAACGCAATTGTGTCGCGATGTCTGTCACTATTGTACCTTCGCTCAAACGCCGACCAGGGTTACTTCAGCTTTCATGTCGCTCGAACAGGTGCTGGCGACGGTGCAAACGGCGAAAGAACAGGGTTGTAAAGAAGTCCTGTTTACTTTGGGAGAGCGTCCCGAGCTGCGCTATAAGGCGGCGGCGAACGCTTTATCTGCCATGGGATTTGACTCCACTCTGGATTATCTCGGCCATGTGGCGGATCGGGTGCTGCGAGACACCGGATTGCTTCCACACATTAATGCCGGTTGCATGTCCCGTGAGGAGATGTTGAAGCTCAGGTCCGTCTCAGCTTCGATGGGATTAATGTTGGAATCGGCATCGTCGCGTCTTTGTGAAAAGGGTATGCCCCACTACGGTTCACCGGATAAAGATCCGTCGCGCCGCTTAGAGACCCTGCGACTGGCCGGAGAGTTGGAGATTCCGTTTACCTCCGGTATCTTGATCGGGATCGGAGAAACCCGCCGGGAGCGCATCGAGTCTCTGTTGCAGTTGCGGGATCTGCACCAACAGTACGGTCATCTGCAAGAGATCATCGTTCAGAACTTTCGCGCCAAGCCGGGCACCAGAATGGCGATGGCGCCGGAGCCTGACTTCAACGAATTATTGTGGACCATAGCCGTTGCCCGGCTGATATTCGGTCCACAGATGAGCATACAGGCGCCCCCGAATCTGAGCCCGGGAGTATTGCCGCAATTGATCAATTCAGGCCTTAACGATTGGGGCGGGGTATCTCCGGTCACCCCCGACTTTGTCAATCCCGAAGCCCCCTGGCCACACCTTGACCAATTGCAACGGGAAACGGCCTTTGCCGGTAAGTTCTTGCAGCAACGTTTAACGGTCTATCCGGACTATGTGGCGGAAGGGCAAAAGTGGCTCGATCCCAATGTGCGAGCGACCGTTATGTCGATGGCGGACACGGAAGGTTACGCTCGTACCGACCATTGGGTGTGTGGCGATTGCAGTGAGGTTCCCGACTCTGAATTACAGCGCATAGAGACAGAGGTTCAGGCTGACGACGTCGATGATCGCCTGCGTGAAGTCGTCGGGCGCGCCAAATCCGGAAGTGCGCTGACAGAAGCGGATATTGTGAGACTGTTTCAGGCCCGGGGGCCGGAGTTCAGCTTTGTTTGCCAACAGGCCGACGGTCTGCGCCAGGAGGTTAAGGGTGACGCGGTGACCTACGTGGTGAATCGCAATATCAATTACACCAATGTGTGTTACTTCAATTGCCGCTTTTGCGCTTTCTCCAAAAGCAAGGGTCGCCAGAATTCCGGCGATCCGGCCTACGATCTGCCTTCTCAGGAGATTGCCCGGCGGGCCCTGGAAGCCCGGCAAGGGGGTGCCACCGAAGTCTGCATGCAAGGGGGAATTCATCCTCGTTACACGGGGCAAACCTATCTCGATATTCTGGCGACCATCAAAACCAGCACGCCCGATATGCACGTGCACGCCTTTTCTCCGCTGGAGGTATGGCAGGGGGCACAAACGCTTAACATCAGTGTCGCGCAGTTTCTGGATCAGCTGAAGCGAGCCGGTCTCGGCAGTCTGCCGGGTACCGCCGCCGAGATTCTGGATGATGAGGTCCGCGATATTATCTGCCCCGACAAGATCAATACGTCTCAATGGCTGGAGGTCATTGAAGCGGCGCACAACACCGGGCTCAAAACCACGGCAACCATTATGTTCGGCCATGTGGACAAACTGTACCACTGGGCGCGGCATCTGATTCGTATCCGCGATCTGCAAGCCAAGACCGGTGGCTTTACGGAATTTGTTCCCCTGCCGTTCGTTGCCACCGAATCGCCTCTATACACCAGGGGCAGATCTCGTAAAGGGCCGACTTTTCGGGAGACAGTGCTGATGCACGCCGTCGCGCGCTTGGTATTGCATGGTCAGATCGGCAATATTCAAACATCCTGGGTAAAGTTGGGGCGCTCCGGTGTGAGGGCAATATTGAAAGCCGGGGTCAATGATCTTGGAGGCACCTTGATGAATGAGTCTATCTCCCGGGCTGCGGGCGCCAGTCACGGCCAGGAAATGCAAGCTGGAGAAATCAGGGCATTGGCTGCGGAAGCGGGGCGCTCTGTTCAGCAACGTAACACACTTTATCAGCCCCTTGCAGTGAACCAGACTGCAGTGAACCAGGCTGCAGTGAACCGGCCACCTGAAGAATTGGCTGAAATCATTCATACTTCGATCACGCAGTGTTTGTCGTTTTAAGTGATGGCCGGAGGTTCCCATTCCATGAAATATACCCTGAGGCATCTGGAAGTCTTCCTGGCTGTCGCCAAGGAGCAGAGTATCAGTAAGGCTGCTGAACAATTGTCCATGTCCCAGTCCGCCACCAGCGCCGCTTTGCAGGAGTTCGAACACCGCTACGATATGCAACTGTTCGACCGCTCGGCCAAACGCCTGCGCCTGAACAGTAAGGGCGCTACCATCAGGTCCAAGGCCGAACGGCTGATGGCCCACGCCCGCGAGTTTGACAGTGAACTCAAGCAACATGAGGAGCTTGGGCATCTCAAAGTGGGCGCCAGCCTGACCATTGCCAATTATCTGGCAGCGGGTTATCTCGCCAGTTACATGCAGCAACACCCGATGGCTGAGGTCGAGATTACTGCTGCGAGCTCACCGCAAATCATTGACAAAGTTCTCAACTTCGAAGTGGATGTGGGCTTGATTGAAGCCGAGATGCACCACAACGATCTCTCCCAAACACTTTGGCGCGAGGACAATATGGTCGCCTTTTGCCGACCGGATCACCCGTTTGCCAAGAAAAACAGCCTCAATGATCGTGACATTCTCGCCTGTCACTGGATTGTCCGAGAGCCTGGAACCGCCCATCGAAAAACATTTGACGAAGCCATGCATGGCCTGCTGGTGGATCTGGATATTCGCTTGCAGCTGCCCCAAAACGAGGCGATCAAGAATGCGGTAAAAGCCGGCCTGGGGGTGGGGTGTCTGTCGGAACTGGCTATTGCCGATGAAATAGAGCAGGGCACCCTGCTGGCACTGCCGCTAAAGCGGCGCCCGATGAATCGGCACTTTTACATTGTTACTCACAAGCACACCGCCCCAACTCAGGCGGTGGAACGCTGGGTCGCGCTGTGTAACAAAGACGCCGATGGCCATGATCCGGAAAAACAGGACAAGTTGTCCGGCAAACATTGATTTTATTCTTCCGAGATTTCACGGATAGTAACCACCGCAATTGACACCTGTTGGAATATGATTAACGAATTTGGTGCCTGGCTGGTTGCGTTAAATTTAATCGCGATCGTGGGATTACTGCTGTTTACCCAACTGAGACCCTGGAAAGTGTTCCTGGGTTCAGGTTGCCTGCTGTATCTCTCTGGTGTGCAATCCCTGGAAAATGTGCTCCAGGGCTACACCAATTCCTCACTGCTGGTTCTTATTTTACTGTATTTTGTCTCGCTGCCCCTGGAGCGTACCACTCTGGTCAGGCGTAGCATTCGTGCAATCGTCGAGGGTTCCCAGTGGGGGCGCACACTCAAGCTGGGTGTGTTCAGTGCCGCCATTTCCGCCTTCGTCAACAATACGGCGGTGGTCGCGGCAACCCTGGGGCCGATCAAGCGACAACAAAAAGTGGCTCCCTCAAGACTGCTGTTGCCCTTGTCCTATGCATCCATTCTGGGGGGAACGGTCACCCTGATTGGTACCTCCACCAATCTGATCGTCAACGGTTTTGTGCAACAGGCGGGTTATCCTTCGCTGGGCTTTTTCGAGTTCAGTGCCATTGGTCTACCGGTATTGGCCTGTTGTCTGGTAGTGATTGTGATACTGGCCCCACGCTCCTTGCCTCAACGTCAGGCTTCAGAGGCGGCTGCCAATCAGGAGTATTTTCTCGAACGCCAGGTTCAGGTGGATTCGCCCATGATTGGCCGTTCCGTGCAGGATAACGGGCTGCGAAGTCTGGAAAAAATCTTCCTGGTGGAAATTCTGCGCCAGCACCGGGTGATCGGACCGGTCAGCCCGCAGGTTTGTCTGCAGCGTGATGACATCCTGGTATTTTCAGGCGATGTTTCAAATATCGATCTGTTGGATGAATTTTCCGGCCTCGCGACACCGGAGCATTTTGACGACAGTGTCAGGGAAAATCTGGTCGAGGTGATTGTTTCGCCCACGGCCGGTGTCGTCGGGCGCTCGATCAAGGAAGTCGACTTTCGCTCCAAATTCGACGCCGCTGTGGTGGCCGTCAAACGCGGCAGCGAGCGCCTTCAAGGGGGCCTTGGTGGCTTGCGCTTAAAAGCCGGAGACTCGCTGGTGCTGGCCGCCGGCCCGAACTTCACCAAGCGTAACGAAGCGACCGGTGAGTTTATTCTGGTTGGTGGTATCGAGTCCAATCGACTGCTGAAACGCACGGAAGAATCCATGATTCTGGGTGGATTTGCCGTGATCGTTGCACTTGGCGCCATGGGGTTTATTCCTCTGATCAAAGGCTTGATCGTGATGATCGGGGTGCTGTTGTTTACCCGACTGTTGACTCTGGAAGATATCAAGGCGCGTTTCCCGTTTGAGCTGTTGGTGGTCATTGCCGGCGCACTGGGGCTGGCACAAGCCATGTTTGATACCGGGCTCAGCGACGCTATCGGAGCCTTTGCCGGGCAGCATCTCTCAGGGCTGCCCCCGCTGGGGGCGTTGATAGGCGTGTTCCTGCTGACCTGGTTGTTGACCGAGTTGGTGACCAACAATGCGGCCGCCGCCATTATGTTTCCATTGGCATTGGCGGTGTCCTCGCAGTGGGGCGACCAATACCTGCCGTTTGTCATGGCCGTGGCCTTTGGAGCCAGCGCCAGTTTTCTCTCCCCCTACGGCTACCAGACCAATCTGATGGTATACAGCGCCGGTAACTATCGCATTGGTGACTACCTCAAGTTCGGTCTGCCTGTGCTGCTGGTGTATGCGGTGGTGGCGATTACCATGATTTATCAGCATTACGATCTGTAATGGATCTCCATGATCCTGTTTTTTCGATGCATGAGTCCTGAAGTTTGAGATTTTTCTGAACAACGTCGACCCCTATACTGGAGTTGTTTTTATGGGCACCTTTGAAGGATACCAATCTATGGACCATTGCAACGCTCACGGCGGCACCCTTGTCAATCTCTACGTTGAGGGCCGAGCCCTGGACAACGAGAAGGAAAAAGCCAAGAGCAACCGCTCCTGGGACCTGAGCGACAAGCAGATGCTCGATATAGAGCTGCTGCTCAACGGCGCCTATTCACCGCTGGCCGGTTATCTTTCGGAAGAGGATTACAACGCTGTCGTGGACGGCATGCGCTTGTCTGACGGCACCCTCTGGCCGATGCCCATTAATCTGGACGTGACCCGGGAATTTGCCGATGAAACCAGCATTGGTGATGAAATCACTCTGAGAGATCCTGAGGGTGTGGTGATCGCGAATTTGACCGTGACCGATCTCTGGACCCCCGATCGTGAACTCGAAGCCCGCCAGATTTTCGGTACGACCGACGATGCCCACCCGGGTGTGCAGTACCTGCTTAATCAGAGTAATCCGGTCTATCTGGGCGGAACCCTGGTAGGTGTAACACCGCCGCTGCACTACGATTTCGAGCGTTATCGCAAATCGCCCCAGCAGTTGCGGGAGACCTTCCACAGCAACGGCTGGAACAACGTCATCGCATTTCAGACTCGCAACCCGATCCACAAGGCTCATGTCATCATGATGAAGCGATTGATGGCCAGGCATCAAGCCAATTTGGTGATTCATACCGCGGTGGGCAAAACCAAAACCGGTGATATTGATCACTTCTGCCGGGTGCGCTGTTACGAAAAGATCCTGCCCCACTTTCCCGAAGGCAGTATCGATATCAGTATTCTTCCTCTGGCCATGCGTTTTGCCGGACCGCGCGAGGCGCTGTGGCAGGCGATTATTCGCCAAAACTACGGCTTTACTCATTTTATTGTCGGCCGTGATCACGCCGGTCCGGGTCGCAATAATCGCGGTGGAATGTTTTATGACGCGCTGGAAGCGCAGGAATTGGTTTCCTCCTTTCAGAGCGAACTGAATATTCAGGTACTGAAAGCGCCATTTCTACGCTACGTAGAGCAGCGCAGCGAATTTGTTGAGGAGCATGAACTCCTGTCCGGGGAGGCGGGACTGTATATTTCCGGCGGCGAACTCAAGCAAAAACTGGTCAAGGGTGAGGAAGTCCCCGATTGGTTTGCGTTTCCGGAAGTGGTGCAGGAGTTGAACAGAACCTTACCACCGAGGGCAAAGCAGGGTTTTACTCTGTTCTTTACCGGATTGTCCGGGTCGGGAAAATCCACGCTCGCCAATGGCGTGATGGTGAAACTACGGGAACTGGGTGGGCGCAACATTTCACTGCTGGACGGTGACGTTGTGCGCAAAAACCTCTCCAGTGAACTGACCTTCTCCAAAGAGCATCGGGATCTGAATATCCAGCGGATTGGTTATGTCGCCAGCGAGATCAGCAAGAACGGCGGTATCGCTGTCTGCGCTCCTATCGCCCCCTATACCCGCACACGCCGTATTGTGCGCGACATGATTGAAGCCGTAGGCGTATTCGTTGAAATCCATGTGGCCACACCCATTGAGGTGTGCGAAAGCCGAGATCGCAAGGGGCTCTACGCCATGGCCCGTGCGGGCAAGATCAAGGGCTTTACCGGTATCGACGATCCCTACGAGGTGCCCGAAAACCCGGAAATGAGCATCGACACCTCACAGTATTCCATGACCGATGCGGTGGATCAGGTTGTCAGCCGTCTTCGTGAACTGGGCCTGATTGACTGAGCCCTAGAAACTACACACTAACTTCGAAAAATGCAGGTTAAGATAATGGATGCAAAAACTCTTACTCACCTAAAACTGTTGGAAGCTGAAAGTATCCAGATCTTCCGGGAAGTGGCCGCCGAGTTCGATAACCCAGTGATGCTCTACTCGGTTGGTAAGGACTCTTCGGTACTGCTGCACCTGGCCCGCAAGGCATTCCATCCCGGCAAAATTCCATTTCCGCTGCTGCACGTGGATACCACCTGGAAGTTCCGCGAGATGATTGAATTTCGTGATCGCATGGCCAAAGACTATGGTTTCGATCTGCTCACCCACATCAACCAGGATGGGGTGGCGATGGGTATTGGTCCTTTCTCCCACGGATCGGCTAAGCATACCGATGTGATGAAGACTCAGGCTCTGAAGCAGGCCCTGGATCACTACAAGTTTGATGCCGCCTTCGGTGGTGCCCGTCGCGACGAGGAAAAATCCCGTGCCAAGGAGCGGGTCTACTCCTTCCGCGACAAGAACCACCGCTGGGACCCCAAAAACCAGCGTCCCGAGCTGTGGAACATCTACAACAGCAGCGTCGATCCCGGCGAGAGTATTCGTGTATTCCCGCTGTCCAACTGGACCGAGCTGGATATCTGGCAGTATATCTTCAAGGAAAGTATCGAAATTCCCGATCTCTACTTCGCCAAGGAGCGTCCAGTGGTCGAGCGCGACGGTGTTCAGATCATGGTGGATGACGACCGCATGCCACTGGAAGAGGGCGAAAAGCCCCAGATGAAGAAAGTTCGTTTCCGCACCTTGGGCTGCTATCCGCTCACCGGTGCCGTGGAATCGGATGCCGCGACCCTGCCGGAAATTATTCAGGAAATGCTCCTGACCAAAACCTCCGAGCGCCAGGGCCGCGTGATCGACAGCGATTCCGCCGGTTCCATGGAGAAGAAGAAAATGGAAGGTTACTTCTAAAACCGCTTTTTCGACAACGAACCGTAACCACCTTACAAATTTGACCAAGACCGCCAATCACCCGGCGGTCCGACAAAAGAAAAGAGACGATCATGATTGAATCCAGCGCACTCGTTGAGAACGATATCCTCAGTTATCTGGAACAACACGAAAACAAAGAACTGCTTCGGTTTTTGACTTGCGGCAGTGTCGACGACGGCAAGAGTACCCTCATCGGTCGGCTGCTGCACGACTCCAAAATGATCTTTGAAGATCACCTGTCGGCGATCAAAAATGATTCCAAGAAATTCAACACCACCGACGAAGAGTTTGACCTGGCGTTGCTGGTGGATGGCCTGCAGAGTGAGCGCGAGCAGGGCATTACTATTGACGTGGCCTACCGCTACTTCACCACGGACAAGCGCAAGTTTATTATCGCTGACACACCGGGGCATGAGCAGTACACCCGCAATATGGCCACCGGCGCTTCCAACTGTGACCTTGCCATTGTTATGGTTGATGCCCGTCACGGCATTATGACGCAGACCAAACGCCACAGCTTTATTGTCTCACTGCTCGGCATCAAGCACGTGGTGGTTGCCATCAACAAGATGGATCTGGTGGACTACAGCGAAGAACGCTACAACGAAATCGTAGCGGAATATAAGGACTTCGCCGCTCAGCTGGATATTCCCGATATTCGCTTTGCACCCATCTCCGCGCTGCGTGGCGACAATGTCGTCAACCCGTCGGAGCATACTCCCTGGTACACGGGGGAGACTCTGATGAGCACCCTGGAAACCATCGAGATTGCCGCTGATCGCAATATGGAAAATTTCCGTCTGCCGGTTCAGTACGTGATTCGTCCCAACCTGGATTTCCGCGGTTTTGCCGGTACCATTGCCTCCGGTTCAGTCAAGCCAGGTGATGAAGTGGTGTCCCTGCCGTCCGGTAAATCCAGCCGCGTCAAATCCATTTCCACCTTCGATGGGGAGTTGGAATCAGCCGGAGCCGCCGAAGCTGTCACCTTGACACTTGAAGACGAAATTGACGTTAGTCGCGGTGATATGCTGGTGAAGAAGGGGGATCTTCCCTGCATCAGCCAGGGTGTCAAGGCTCACGTGATCTGGATGGCAGAGGCGCCGCTGAAGCTGAACAAGCAGTATGCGATTAAGTTTGTCAGTAAAAAAGCCGTGGGTAATGTTGTCGCCATTGAGCACAAAATCGACGTCAACACTCTGGAGACCAGTGCTGCAGAGCAGCTGGAACTCAACGAGATTGCTGTCTGTGACCTGAGTTTTGATCTGCCGGTGATCTTTGATCGCTACAAAGAGAATCGTATCTCCGGTGCCTTTATTATTATCGACCGGATCACCAACGGTACCGTGGGTGCGGGCATGATCATTGACGATCTGGATGTGGCCGGGCTGGATACCGGTGCTTCTTCAGCAGAGCTCAAGAGTGAAGTGCGCGAAAAGCTGGAGGCGACCATTGGTCAGTTGGATCAGTTCAATGACGGTCAGCTGATTGCGATACTCAAAACCCTCAAGGGTCTGTAAGCAGCAATCAGTTTGGTATTGAGAAGCTTCAACAGCGTTAACCTATTATTGTTTTAAGGAAACTTTCATGGCCGACTACGATGTTTTTAATGGCGATGCCGACGGAATCTGTGCCCTGATTCAGCTGCGCAACAGCGAACCAAGTGATGCCCAGCTGGTCACCGGGGTCAAGCGCGATATCTCCCTGCTAAAACGCGTAGAGGCCGGTCCTGGAGACAGTGTGACGGTGTTGGATATTTCCATGGACAAGAACAGCCAGGATCTGGGGCGTATTCTCGAAGCGGGTGCCTCGGTATTTTATGCCGATCATCACTTTCCCGGTGAGATCCCGGATTCAGGCAATCTTACCGCTCTGATCAACGAAGCCCCCGATACCTGTACCAGTATTCTCGTCAACAAACATCTTAAGGGCGAGTTTCTGGGTTGGGCAGTTGTCGGGGCTTTTGGAGACAATCTGAAAAAGAGCGCTGAAGCGCTGGCCGCAGGTCTGCAACTCTCGGCTGAGGACCTCCAGGCGTTGGAAAACCTCGGCATCTATATCAATTACAACGGCTACGGCTCAGACCTGGAAGATCTGCACTTTAAGCCGGCCGACCTCTATCAAAAACTCTTGCCTTATAAGAACCCGTTGGACTTTATCCGGGATGGAAACCCGGACTTCCAGAAACTGGAGCAAGGCTACCTGGAGGATATGGCGGCCGCTGCCGATACCCAACCCCATGCCAGCACCGACAACAGTGCGGCCTTTATTCTGCCCAATGAAAAGTGGGCTCGCAGGGTCAGTGGTGTTTACAGCAATGACCTTGCCAATCGCAACCCCGACCGGGCACACGCCGTGTTGACCGAAAAGTCCAATGGTAACTACCTGGTGAGCGTACGGGCGCCGATCAACAATAAGACCGGCGCTGTGGATTTGTGTCGACAATTCCCCACCGGTGGTGGGCGCGCAGCGGCAGCGGGTATTAACGACCTGCCGGCGGATATGCTGCCCCAGTTGATTGATGCCCTGGAGAAGCAGTACGGCGGCTGAATGGCCGTGTATTCTGAGTCTTGAGCGCAATTAGGCAATTCCCTCTTTAGTGTGCTAGCATTCGCCCCGAATTTCAGGTGCCCATGTGGATAATCGGGAAGCAGGTGAACAATCCTGCGCTGCCCCCGCAACGGTAATGGACGCATTCGCGCATCAATTGCACGGGTGTTTTTGCAACAGCCACTGTCGGTTTGGCTCAAACCATCGATGGGAAGGCGCAAACCAGTCCTAAGCCCGGAGACCGGCCTGAGCGTGATTAGTATTGATTCAGGCGGGGTGACCTGAAGGCGATATCCGGGCCGTTGGTTTCTCCACATTGCCTCCTCTTTGCGGATTTTGCTGCTCTGTTTACCCCGAATCTGAACGGATATCGGGGCTCTGTTATGGTTTCCTCCTTTTGTGGACTCGCCCGCACCGGCGGGGTGTCGACCATGTTGTGTCTGGGTGCGTGGCTGCTGATTGCCTTCAATCTGCAAGCTGCCACCGTGGTGGCGGTGGTATCGCCGCGCAATGCGCCAGATGTGTTGAGTGGTGCCCATCGATTCCTGCAGGCACATAGCGATCACCGTATTCTATTGCGTACCACCGATCAGTTTATCCATTTGTCGGAGGCAGACCGACACAAACTGCTGGCCGAGGCAGATCTGGTGTTTGCCGGTGGGGTCTTCGGTGAAACTGCTGAGTGGTTAAACCGGTTTGTTAACCACCAGCCCAATTCGATCCCTTCTTTTGTTGCCGTGCACAGTGACCGTCGTCTGGTGCGTTACTCACATGTACAGCGTAATCCTCTGCTGGTCGGCGCTGATATTGATGCCCTGATGGCGGAGCCTCCCGCAGACCGTCATATTAACCCTATGGATTGGGCCAGCCAACAGCTGGCAAATTTTGCACGGTATCGCCCCTGGCTATTGGCGAAAACCTTCTGGGCCGATCGCGACAGCACCAATATGGACGGCTTGTTTCGACATCTGATGACACTTGCGGGCGCAGCGACTTCGGTGCCCGACCCCCAATTGCGGCCCTCCCTGCGGATTTTTCACCAGGGCAAACCGGTATCCCCTGAAAACCTGACACTGGCTGCCGATAAACGCTGGGTGGCATTGCTGGACTATGAGACTGGCGACCGCCCCGGTGAGCGCGAGCTGCTGCAACAGCTGTGCAGTCGCATAGAAGGTGCGGGTCACGGCTGCCTGTGGGTGCTGGCCAAGTGGGGGCCGGCGACCGTAAAGGCCGTGCAATGGTTGCTCACCCATAAAGATCAATTGGGCGCAGTGGTGTCGGTGCAGAACTTTGTGATGGGGGGCGGGGAAGGGCGCGAGTCTGTCAATAAACACCTGGCGCAATTAAATGTGCCGGTGCTAAAAGCCCTGCGCCTTACCGACAGCAGCGCTGACGAGTGGTTGTTGTCGGAAGAAGGGTTGCGCTGGGACAGCGTGCACTACCGGGTCGCCATGCCGGAGTTGCAAGGAGTGGCTGAGCCCATGGTCGCTGCGGCGATGACGGTGCCAAGCCTGGATAAACTCACCGGTGTTGAGCTGAGCCGGTCTCAACCTATTGAGAGTCAAGTATCTCAGTTGGCCCGCCGGTTAGACCGTTGGCTGACTCTGCAGCAAAAAGCCAATCGCGATAAGCGAGTGGCGATTGTCTACTACAACCATCCGCCCGGTCGCCACAATATCGGCGCCGACAATCTCAATGTACCCGAGTCGTTATTTCAGATTCTGCAGCAACTGAAGGCGGCCGGATACGACACCGGTGAGCTGCCCGAATCGCAGCAGGCGCTGTTGGATCTATTGCAGGAGCGTGGTGTGAATTTGCCTGAGGATCGTCAGGCTCTGGCGGCCATGGCGAAAAAGGTGTCCACTGTGGAGGCTGATCAGTATCAACATTGGTTTGAACAACTGCCGGTCACGCTACAGCAGGAAATGGAAAATGGACCGCTGGGGTATTTGCACAATGCGCTGCAACGTGCAGTGACCCTGGAGGATCGCGACATTGGCGAGCGCCTGCTGCGACGGGTGGTGGAAGACCTGCACCACGCCATTGATGGCGCCGACCATCCGGCCCGGGAGCGGGTTGAGCGATTGCTGCAGCAACTGAAATCCACCTACAACCCATCGCCGGATACCGTTGGCAACAGCAAGGTGGACTGGGAACGCGCAGGGCAGTTGGTGCAAGCCATCGCCGACACGGGTGTAGAGGGATTGCGTGGCTGGGGCAAAGCCCCGGGCAAGGTGATGGTGCACGACAATCGCCTGCTGATTCCGGGGCTGCAATTTGGCAAGGTGTTTGTGGGGCCACAGCCGCCGCGCGGATGGGAGCTGAACGAAGAACTGCTGCACGCCAATCTGTCGTTCCCGCCACCGCACCAATACCTGGCGTTTTACCAGTGGATTCGCAATGGCTTTGGCGCAGATGCCGTGGTGCATTTGGGGCGCCACTCCACCTACGAGTTTTTGCCCCGCCACCGGGTGGGTATGAGCCAAGAGGATTATCCTCTCGCATTACTGGACGACCTGCCCAGTGTATATCCCTATATCGTTGATGGTGTGGGTGAGGGTATTCAGGCCAAACGGCGCGGATTGGCGGTCATGGTCGATCACCTGACACCGCCCCTGGAGAGCACCCAACTCTATGATCGTTTGCTGGAATTGCGGCAGTTGGTGGAGAGTTATGAAGCTGCCCCCGAGGCGGCTGGCGCCATGCGTGATCGGGCTATCGTGGCGATCAAAGCGTTGGTGGAAGAACTGAAGCTGCGTGACGAACTGGTGGCCAGTATGTCCGGCGAGCTGGAGGTGCGGGGTATTACTGAATTTGATCAAGTGGATGACGAGCTGCTGGTTCACGAAGTGGGCCACTACCTGACGCATCTGCAAGAGGACTTTATGCCCTTGGGTTTACACGTGTTTGGCCGCGACTGGACGCCGGAAGCCGTGGACACCCTGCTCGGCTCCATGCTCCAGGATCGGACCGATGAGCCAGAATCAGTCGCCCGTGGTTGGCGCCAAAAACTGGCGGACTCACCGGCGGCAGAAGCACAGGCCCTGCTCAATGGTTTGAACGGTCGATACATTGCCCCGGGCAAAGGCAACGACCCGATTCGCACGCCGGAAGCTCTGCCCACCGGCCGCAACTTTTTTGCATTGGATGGCAGTCTGATTCCGTCACGCCTGGGTTATCAGGTCGGTGTGGAGCTGGCGCAAAAAGCACGTACCAACACCAGTGACAACAGGGCTGATGATCAGGGTAAAGACAGCGACGCCGTGGTCCTGTGGGCCTCGGATGTCGTGCGCGACGAGGGCGCGATGATTGCGTTTGGTTTCGATATGTTGGGGGTACAACCCGAGTGGAGTAGCCGCGGCATTGTCACCGGGCTAAAACGGTTGGACGTGGGCGCCATGACGGAGTTCGGTCAACCCCGACAGCGTCACGATACCGTCTTTACCACCTCCGGCTTATTCCGTGATCTCTATGGCGCTCATCTGGTTTGGTTGGAACGGGCCGTGTTAATGGCTCTGGACGCATCTGCAGATCTCATTGTTGAACAGTACCCGGCGCTGACTCTTGCCCTGAACAATGCCCTGACCCCGCTGGGCAGTCAGCGTTCGTCAGGCAAAGAATCCCTTGCCATCAATCTTGTCGCCGCCCGTTGGGTGGAAGATGCGAGGTTAGCCCTGCGCCAGGGCCTGGGCGCAGAGCAGGCTGGACGACAGGCCACCTATCGCATTTTTGGCGACGCCCCGGGTACCTATGGCGCTGGTGTTAACCGCATGGTGGAGCGCTCCGGCAGCTGGCAGGACCGCGCCGAGGTTGCTCAAGTGTATTTACGTCGTATGGGTCACGCCTACGGCGCCAATCTGCATGGAGAACCGGCGCTGGACACATTTCGCCAACGCCTGGCCAACGTCAGTAACACCTATATGGGCCGCTCCAGTAACCTTTACGGCCTGTTGGATAACAACGATGCATTTGATTACCTGGGCGGTTTGAGTCTGGCGGTGGAAACGGTGAAAGGCGACGCGCCTGAGAGTTTTATTCTGTTTCACCCCGACAGCGAAAACCTGTCGATGGAACCGCTACAGGTCGCATTGCTGTCGGAGCTGCGTGGCCGTTTTCTCAACCCTCAATGGTTAAGCCCGTTGATGGATGAAGGTTATGCCGGCGCCCGCACTATGGGTAGCGAGTTTCTGGAATATCTGTGGGGCTGGCAGGTGACCAACCCGGCGGTGATTAAAAGCTGGGTCTGGGATGAAGTGAAGGCGGTCTATATCGATGACAAGTTGGAGCTGGGTCTGGACCGGTTTTTGGAGCAGGACCATAACGTTCATGTAAAAAGCAATATGCTCGCCGTGATGTTGGTGGCCGCGCAAAAAGAATTTTGGCAAGCGGAGCAGCAAACCCTGGAGCAACTGGCCCAGCAGTTTACCGACTTGGTGCTGGCCAACGGTTTGCCGGGTAGTGGGCACACCAGTCCCGATCATCCGCTGTTTGATTGGTTGCAAAGCTACGTTTCGGCCGCGCAGTATCAGCAACTGCAACAGCTGCTGAGCGCAACTAAGGTGGACGCCAGCGTGGAGGCAGCGCCCTCAGTGGTTGCCGAAATTTCACTGCAAGATGCCGCAAAGCAGCCGAGCTCGGACTCGCAGAGTTCATCGCAGCAACCGAGTCAGACACAAACCCAATCGGATCAATCCAGCTCGACTGAGGCACTGGCCTTTGATTATTACTGGTTGCTGTTATTGGGGCTACTGTTGGTGGGTATTGGTTGGTACCGAGGTTCAAGGGTACCAGTCGCAGTGTCTCAATCGTGACATTTTAGAGGACAACGTTATGTTTACTTCTTCAACCTTGGGATTGCTGCACCTGTTGGTCAGCTACCTGCTGCAGCCCGTTATCTGGTCACTATTGATTCTGACGGCCCTTGCCGTAATGGATATAGGGACGCTGGCAGGCGAACGCTTGCGTGGGCTAAAACGATGGCACGCTACGGGAAATATCGCCTGGGTGGAAAAACAGGCCACCAAGCGGATAGAACGCAGCGACTTTTTTACCCGCATTGCTCCCATGTTGGGTTTAATGGGCACCCTGATTCCCCTGGGGCCGGGGTTATCTGCCCTGGGTGATGGGGAGTTAAGTGTGTTAACCACCGCCATGAGCGTGGCCTTCGATACCACCGTATTGGGATTGCTGGTGGGTATTCTGGGTTTTGTGATGGGACGTTTGCGCCGCCGCTGGTACGACGACTTGTTAACGGCGATGGAAACGCAGCAGTCCATAACTGACAAAACCCGAGAATTTGTCAAAGCGGTTGAGAACAGTGTTGTTAAAACAGAGACCGTAAGGGAGCTGACGGATGCCTAGTCGCTGGCAGCAGGGGCGCTTTGCCCAGAGCGATGATGACCCTCTCGGGCCGCTCGCCAACTTGTTGGATCTGATGCTGGTGTTTGCCTGTGGTCTGATAGCGGCACTGATTGCCATGAGTGAACAGCTGCAGCAGCATTTTCAGCCTGAAGATTCTTCCCAGCAGGGGGCGCCGCAATCTCAGGTGGTCGAGCGCGGTCGAGAACTGCCGCAATTGCCGGGAGCGGGCTCGGCGGGCGGCCAGGGTTACCAGCCGGTAGGGCAGGTCTACCGCGACCCGGCGACTGGCAAATTGATTTTGATCGGTGAATAGCGTGCGCTATTTATGGAGAGTTCCATTTCTGGGGTTTAGTTTGCCGTCGCTTACCAGGACCACCATCGACTTGCAATAGCACGGACCCGGTGGCTGTGAGTCAGCAATGATTAATGCTATTGTAGCTCTAAAATGTGTGGGTGGTATGCATGTCGTTACTGTTTGAAGAGCTGGACCATGAGGAAACCCCTTTGGGGGACATCAGCCTACGGCGGCGCTCCGACCTCCGCCTCGGAGGAAAAATCCTTTACGAAGTGAAACTCAACGATGAGTTTCTGATGTCCAGCTTGTTTACTGAAGCGGAAGTTCAGCTCTCAAAGCTTGGCCTGGCCCATTTGGCGGGGGAAGAATTGGATGTGGTTGTCGGAGGTCTGGGGCTGGGCTATACCGCGGCCGCGGCTCTGGAAAACCCGTCTGTCCGATCACTCACGGTTGTGGATATTATGCAGCCGGTCATCGATTGGCACCGCCGAGGCCTGGTACCACTGGGAGAACAGCTGACTTCCGACCCTCGCTGCCGGCTGGTACGCGCCGACTTTTTTGAGGTGGCCACCTCGCCGCAATTGGGTTTCGATGGAACCAGTAATAGCCAGCAGGTTCATGCGGTATTGTTGGATATAGACCACTCGCCGAGCCATTGGCTCAACCCGGACAACAGCACCTTTTACACCAAAGAAAAGCTCGATAAACTGGCCGACAAACTCCTCTCCGGAGGCGTATTCGGGCTTTGGTCCAACGATGCTCCGGATCCAGCGTTTGACCTCCTGCTCAGCCAGGTATTCGAGCGGACGGAGTCGCATATCGTAACTTTTCCGAACCCGTACATGGGCGGAGAATCATCCAATACGGTCTATCTGGCCTATAAGGGATAACTTCCATCATTTCTTTCCCAGAGGGAACTGAGAAAAACTCAAGAATCAGAAAGAGTTGCTCTATGCCGCCTTTACCGAGGGCTGGGCCAATTATGCGGCCAATCTCTCCTACGAAATGGGCAGCGGCGGGATGCCATTGCCTCTGCCGGAAAAACATGTGGAGTGGTATATGTCCAATAACTCCTGATGTTGCCAAATGAACAGATTGGGGATATGGTTGCGGGTTCCAAATTGAATCATATGACTTAATCGGAGCCTGATATGCCTTCCCCAAGCCCCTCGGAACTCAGCAAGCAGCGCCTGATACTTGCGGCCCTCAAGCTATTTGCCGAACAGGGTATCGATGCTGTGTCTCTGCGTATGATCAATCGAGAGGCCGGTGCCAAGAACAATTCGGCGCTGCACTACCACTTTGGCAGCAAAATTGGCCTGGTGGAAGCGGTGATCGCCTTTTTCCAGGACTGGTTTGAAGAGGCCCGTGAGGCGTCATTCGAACTGGTGGAATCCCAAAAGAAACCCAAGGTACGTGATATCGTCAATGCCTTTCTGGCTCCCTATCTCAAACTGTTGAAGGAAGAGGAGTGGGGCTACAACGCCATTCGCTTTATCGCCCGTATGGAGATGGAAGGGGGGGCGGAGATCCAGGATATCCTGCGGCGCTTTGCCAACAAGGCCATGAAGCGCTTTACCCGGTTGTTGACCGTGGCCCTGCCCGATGTCCCACCCAAAATGGTGCGTCAGCGCTGGAATTTCTGCGTGACCAGCATTATCCAGGGTTTGGCAGACCACAAGAACCTCAGTAATTCCTATATGGGTGACGTGAATTGCGGGCTGGACAAGCTCGGAGGCATCTACCTTGACTACAATGTTGCCGGCCTTAAGGCTCCGGCGGGCTGAATCCGGTGTAGGGTGTAGTGTTCTAATAACACTGGACACCTTATTGAGAGATGATTCATCTCAAACATTACGGGTTCATTTATACACAAGAGTTCAAAGAAGAGGCAGTTGCTCTGGTCACAGAGCAGGGTTACAGCGTCCCAGGCTGCTGGTTCAACAACTCAACTCTTGTCCATAGTGGCGTATTCTCTTGGTTGGTTTCTTTGTTGGGCGACAATAAATCAGCCAGATACGCCGCTTCTTTTCAACTCCTCAAATCCCAGATTTAGTGATAACTCGATTTATCAAACTGTAACAATTCAAAGTTTACGGTTGTAAACTAATTATTTACAGAAATGATATTTCAATATAATATTAGCCGAATATAAGTATACATGCGTAAACATTTGAGTCAGTGATCGGATGCTCTTAAATGAGGAGGACACCATGACCTATGTAGGTACACACCTTAAATCCGCCAGGCTGCAGGAGCACTACGACGCCATCGTGATCGGCTCCGGCATGGGAGGCCTGAGTGTGGCCTCGGTGCTGTCCCAAAAGGGCCGCCGGGTACTGCTGCTGGAGCAGCACAATGTCATTGGCGGCTGCACCCACGCCTACGCCAGAAAGGGCTACGAGTGGAACATCGGCCTGCACTACATCGGTGACCTGCACAGCCCCGTCACCATGACCAGCAAGTTGTTCGACTATGTCTCGGATTCGAGCCTGCAGTGGGAACCCATGCCCGAAGTCTACAACCGGATCTTTATCGGTGATCGCGAATACCCCTTCAGCCAGGGTGAGGGCGCTTACGCTCGCGAGTTGAAACAGTGGTTTCCCGAAGAGCATCAGGCCATTGACCGTTACATGGAGCTGCTGGCTGCGGCGGTGGCCTCATCGCGCAACTTTTTCGCGGAAAAGGCCATGCCCCGGGAACTTGGTCGCCAGAATTATCAGGCGTTAAGTGGCGAGTTCCTGAAGTTCTCCGAGCGGACAACCTACGACGTGCTGTCGGAGTTAACCGACAACCAAGAACTGATTGCGGTGATCTGCGGCAATTACGGAGACTACAGCCTGCCTCCCAAACGCAGCGCCTTTGCCATGCACGCCATGCTGGTGCGTCACTATTATCGAAGCGCTTATTACCCGACGGGTGGCGCAGCGTCGCTGGCGAAAGCCATTGTTCCAGTGATTGAAGCCAAAGGCGGGGATGTGGTCTACGGGGCAGCAGTGTCACAGGTACTGGTTGAATCTGACTGTGCCCGCGGCGTGCGACTTAGCAGTGGTGAGAAAGTCATGGCTACCTGCGTTATCAGCAATGCCGGCGTGCAGAATACTTTTGGTGATCTCCTGCCCGATGACCTGCCCGTCAAGACTCAGTGTGAACAGCAATTGCAGCAGGTAAACGACGCCTACTGCGCGGTGGGTCTCAATATTGGGCTGAAGGCCGACGCCGCGAGCCTGGGACTTTCCGGCGGCAACATCTGGGCGCACCCCGGAGCGGATCTGGATGGCAATATCGAGGCTCACAAAAACGATTTCGAGGCGCCGTTTCCCTGGTCGTTTATCACTTTTCCATCGGCAAAAGACAGCAGTTGGCCTGAACGCTTTCCGGGTAAGGCCACCATCGAGATGTTTGCCGCCACTGATTTTGCCCATTTCGAATCCTGGGCCAATACACCCTGGCAAAAACGCGGTCAGGCCTATGAGTCGCTAAAGGCCGACATTGCCAAACGAATGTTTGCGGAGCTGTATAAATACGCGCCCCAGATCGAACCCTATGTGGACTATTTCGAAGTATCAACACCGGTCAGTTACCAGCATTTTCTGCGCCGCAAAAGCGGCAACTTTATGGGGATTGAAGCCTCACCGCAGCGATTCCAGCAGCAATGGCTGCGTGCGGACACACCGATTGAAAACCTGTTTCTGACCGGACAGGATATCACCACCGATGGGGTCATCAGTGCGCTGATGGCCGGTGTGATGACGGCATCGCGGGTGTTGGGTGAGAATGTCATGGCTGAGGTCGCGCGTCGCCAATCCGACTGAGCCGCCAGGGCGTGGTTGTGGTAGCATGGCGCCCTGAAATTTAACGGGGGCAGGCTTTGAGAACATCGCGGGAGCAAATACTGGCGGTTGCCAGCCAGCTCTATCTGGAGCAGGGGGCCAAGGGCATCAGCATGCGCAAGATTGCCTCGGTCATAGGCATTACCCCCATGGCGCTATACCGCCATTTTGAAAACAAGGATGAACTCCAGTGTGCCCTGTTAAAGCAGTCCTTTGTGACCTTTGGCGAGTATCTGTATCCGTCATTGCAGGAGGACAGTCCAGAGCAGCGTTTCCACCGTTGCGTGCGGGGTTATTTTGAATTCGCCAGGGAGCAGAGAAATTACTTTGGCCTGATCTTCCTGGCCACCAACCCCCTGGACAGTCCCGGAATCCCGGCAGTGATCGAAAAAGAATCCGCACCGCCATTTCGTTTTTTGATGGACCGGGTTAGAGAATGTATGGACGCCGGCTATTTCAAGCGAGGCGACGTCTACGACTGCGCTATCACGCTGTTGGCTCAAACCACCGGCATGGCGTCGCTGTATCTGTCGAACTCGATCCAGATGGGTGACGACAAGGCCTGGTCCCAGTACGAGAAGGCCATGCAGATGGTGCTCACCGGTATTCTCGCCGACTAACCCGCCTGCACATCCCTGGGTGAATCGCCGAAAAAGCGCTTGAATTCGCGGCTGAACTGGGACGGGCTGTTGTAGCCCACGGCGTAGGCCGCGTCGCTGGCCTGGCGACCGCCCAACAGCAGCTCGCGGGCTCGGTGCAGGCGGATACTTTTGACAAACTGGATGGGCGACAGACCGGTAACCTGCTTGAAATGCTCGTGCAGGGAGGAACTGCTCATGCCCGCCACGTCCGCGATCTCGGTGACTTCCAGGGCGCGGTGAAAGTTCTCTTCGATAAAGTGCACCACCGGCGTAATGCGGTTTGCACCGGAGTCGTTGCGCACGCAGTTGCGCAGCAGGTTGCCGTGGGGGCCCTTTAAGACCTCATAGAAAATCTCCCGCTTCAGGCCCGGCCCGAGAATGGCGACATCCATGGGATTGTCGAGCAGCTGCAGCAGCCGCAAGATGGCGTTGCGTAACGGCGCAGTCAAGGCACAGGCACTGGCGATGCCCGACACCGGCTGGGTGTGCGGGCTGTTGAACTGGCCATCCATCTCCAGCATCAATTGGCTGACCAGGGTGCGGTCGATGTCCAGGCTGAACCCCAGAAAGGGCTCAGTGGCGGTGACATTGCGCATTTCCCATTCGATCGGCATGGTCAGGGAGTTGATGAGGTAGTGATCCGGATCGTAGGTGTAGACGCTGTCGCCATAAAAAACCTGCTTGCGCGCCTGGCCAATGACGCAGATGGCCGGTTGCAGGACGCCCGACGTGCGAGGCTTGTTAAATGAGGAATGATTGATCGTCAGGCCTTCGAGCGGTGTGCGTTGCATGCCGTCAACCTGGCAGTGAGAGGCAAGGGCTTGGGATAGCTCGCCGTTCATAGTCGGATTCCTGATTGCACCGGATTTGCCAGGATTATCTCAGGATTATGGCAGCTGACTCCACACAAAAACCGGTTCCCGGAGTTTTAGGCAAATACAAAACAGGATTTGGATAATCCCGCCGTGCAGACAGATGTCATAGTGCACACCCCCATCATTCCATCAACAGCTCAATAGGAAGTACAGCCATATGCCGATCACAATTCGTGTCAACGAGGTGGAAAAAAGCGTCGACAGCAGTCCAGATACACCGCTGCTGTGGGTGTTGCGTGACGAGCTGGATCTTACCGGCACCAAATTCGGCTGTGGCATGGCCCAGTGCGGTGCCTGCACCGTACATCTCAATGGCCAGCCGATCCGCTCCTGTGTGACCCCCGTGTCCGTCGCCGAGGGCAGCAACATTACCACCATCGAAGGCGCCGCCAGCAAGGCGGCCAGGGCGGTGCAGCAGGCCTGGATCGAGCGGGAAGTGGCGCAGTGCGGCTACTGCCAGTCCGGCCAGATCATGTCCGCCACGGCCTTGCTGACAAGCAACCCGAATCCCAGTGACGCCGATATCGACGCCGCCATGGGGGGCAATATCTGCCGTTGTGCCACCTATGTAAGGATTCGCGCCGCCATCAAGGATGCCGCCACCCAACTGGTGCAAGGAGCCTGAGTTTATGTCTGTCACTGATACCAATCGCCGCAACTTCCTGAAACTGAGCGCCGGTCTGGGTGCCGGTCTGGGCCTGGCTGTATCCCTGCCGGCCAGCACCAAGACTGAATCCGCCGCCACTGCTGAAAAGCAGGACAGTTACGAATTTAACGCCTTCCTGCACATCACCCCTGACAATCAGGTTATTGTGATCATCAAACACCTGGAAATGGGGCAGGGCGTCAGCACTGGCCTGGCCACTCTGGTGGCGGAAGAGCTGAATGCCGACTGGAGCCAGGTGCGCATCGAAGCCGCTCCCGCCGACGCCCGTCGCTACAACAACCTTTTCTGGGGGCCGGCCCAGGGAACCGGGGGCAGCACGGCCATCGCCAACTCTTTTGAGCAGTTGCGCAAGGCGGGTGCCACCGGCAAGGCCATGCTGGTGGCCGCCGCCGCGACGCGCTGGGGCGTCAACACGGCCGACCTCAGCGTCAATCGCGGTGTGGTCAGTCACAGGGGCTCAGGCCGCCGGGCCGATTTTGGTGAACTGGCCGAGGCCGCGGCCCTTCAGCCAGTGCCGGCCCCCGAGACTCTGGCCTTGAAATCCCCCAAAGACTTTGAGCTGATTGGTCAAAACCTGTCGCGCAAGGATCGTGGCAAGACCGATGGCAGCGCCATCTACACCCAGGACATAAAGCTGCCCGGAATGCAGGTTGCCGTGGTCGCTCATCCTCCCCGCTTCGGGGGCAGGGTCACGCGGGTCAATGATCAGCCGGCGCTGGCATTACCCGGCGTCGAACAAGTGATCTCCCTGGGCAATGCGGTGGCTGTGGTAGCGCAGGATTACTGGAGTGCCAAAAAAGCCAGGGACCGCCTTGAAATAACCTGGGACGAAAGCGAGGCGTTCAAGCTGGGCTCGGCAGATGTCATGGCCCGCTTCAAGGCCGCTGCTGACCAGCCCGGTGTCGTCGCTCGCAGCGAGGGCGACAGCGACAAGGCGATAAAGAGGGCCGCCAGAACCCTGGAGGCCAGCTTTGAATTTCCGTTTCTCGCCCACGCCACCATGGAGCCGATGAATTGCGTCGCCCTGGTCAGCAAGGATGGCTGCGAGATCTGGAACGGCGCGCAGTTGCATACCGGCGACCAATACGCGGTGGCCGGGGAGCTGGGGATCAAACCGGAGCAGGTCAAAGTGAATACCCTGTTTGCCGGCGGCAGTTTCGGCCGCCGCGCCAATCCGCACTCGGACTATATTCTGCAAGCGGTGCGTATCGCCAAGGCCATGCCGGGCACGCCGGTAAAGCTCGTCTGGAGCCGGGAGGATGATACGCGGGCCGGATACTATCGTCCCGCCTATCTGCACAAGATCCGCGCCGCTCTGGATGAGCAGGGCCTGCCACTGACCTGGCAGCAAACCATTGTGGGGCAGTCGATTGTCGCCGGTACGCCCTTCGAAGGCATGATCCAGCAGGGGGTCGACCCGACCATGGTGGAGGGCGCCAGCACACTGCCGTATCGGATTCCGAATCTGCACGTGGATATGCACAGGGTTGATCTGGGTTTGCCGGTACAGTGGTGGCGTTCCGTCGGCCACACCCATACGGGCTATTCCACCGAAGTGTTTCTTGATCAACTGGCGCAAATGGCGGAAATCGATCCGGTCGAGTATCGACGCCGTCTGCTGCAAGATCATCCCCGCCATCTCGGCGTGCTGAACCTGGCGGCAGAAAAGGCGGCCTGGGACAAACCCCTGCCCAAGGGTTGGGGGCGGGGTGTCGCCGTGCATAAGTCTTTCAACACCTATGTGGCGCAGGTGGCTGAAGTATCCACGGGCCCGAACGGCCAGTTCAAAGTCGAACGGGTGGTATGCGCGGTGGATTGTGGCATCGCGATCAACCCCGATGTGATTCGCGCCCAGATGGAAGGGGGGATCGGTTTTGGTCTGTCCCCCGTTCTGATGAGTGAGATCACCCTTGATCAGGGTCGGGTCGTGCAGTCCAACTTTCACGACTACCGCGTGGCCCGCATCACCGACATGCCTGAGGTGGAGGTTCACATTGTTGCCTCCGCAGAGCCGCCCACCGGGGTGGGTGAGCCAGGCACACCGCCCATAGCCCCAGCGGTGGCCAATGCCCTGGCCAATGCCACCGGCCAGCGTTTCCACCGTTTGCCCATTAAAGTCAGCTGATCAATCCCCCTCTCCCTTGATGCCGGCTATTGCCGGCATCTGTCTTTTTCAACACCCTTCTCCTCAAACAATCCATCTTTCATCGTGCTGCCGCGACAAAAAGTGCCGATCGGCACTGAACTTGTGCCTTCCTGCTATATAATCCGCTTGACTTAGATATGATCCGCGTGACTTAATATACCCATCGTGAACAAACGCCCTAATCCATGCGTCTTATTCAATTTGGCTTTAAAAGGTAGAGCTCCTATGACTGCAAACACTAAAACCGTCCATGACCAATATATCCTGACTTTCAAGTGCCCCGAACGTCTGGGTATCCTGGGCCAGTTCTCCGGTTTAATGCAGGATCTGGGGGCGTTTATTACCGAGATTTCCCACTACAGTGACCAGCAGACCAACACCTTCTTCTCCCGCACTGTGTTTGATGACCGCGACATGAAGGTCACCATTGTTGAGT
>NZ_JAAQPI010000019.1 GCF_011683955.1 Pseudomaricurvus alkylphenolicus | reverse complement strand
CTTCCTCGGGTTCCTCTTCCTCGGGTTCCTCTTCCTCGGGTTCCTCTTCCTCGGGTTCCTCTTCCTCGGGTTCCTCTTCCTCGGGTTCCTCTTCCTCGGGTTCCTCTTCCTCGGGTTCCTCTTCCTCAGGCTCCTCTTCCTCGGGTTCGTCTTCCTCGGGTTCGTCTTCCTCGTGCTCCTCTTCCTCCGGCTCCTCTTCCTCGGGCTCCTCTTCCTCGGGCTCCTCTTCCTCGGGCTCCTCTTCCTCGGGCTCCTCTTCCTCGGGCTCCTCTTCCTCGGGTTCGTCTTCCTCAGGCTCCTCTTCCTCGGGCTCGTCTTCCTCGGGTTCGTCTTCCTCAGGCTCCTCTTCCTCAGGCTCGTCCGCCGACTCCCCCTCCGAGAGTTCCATCAACATATCGAACAAACGGGTTTCGTGCTCCACCAAGTCCTCAATTTCCTGTGGGACTTCCACCTCATCAGCCTGTTCGTTGATCAGCAGTATCAGCTCCCGGACCCCGCGGCTTTCTCCCCAATCCGCCTCTTCGGACCGCCCGGATTGTGCGTAGGTCAAAAACGGTTGAACACAGCCAAACACCAGGGCCGCCACCCAGGCAATCAGTCGTTTGTTGGCGTTTTGTTGGAGTTTTGTAATCATGAGAAACAATCGGAATTCTCGCCGGAAAATTCCTCTTTGCTCCAAAAAAAGTGCACAACAAACTTGGCCCCACCCAATTCGCTGGCCAATAACTCAATGCGCCCGCCATGAAGATCCACAATACGTTTGACAATGGCCAGACCCAGACCGTAGCCACCGGTGCTCTGGTTACGGCTGCTGTCCACCCGGTAAAACGCCTCAAATACCTTGGATCGCTCCTCCTCGGGAATACCCACACCATCGTCTTCAATCCGAATGCTGTAACAGTCTTGGGTAATCACCGAAGAGACTCTCACCTGCGTCCGAGCATGCTTGCAGGCATTACTGATGAGATTCTGCAACAATCGGGTCACACCGGTCGGATCGGCCATCAGCGGTTCTGAGGCCAAGTTACTTTGATCCATATCGATGTGTGGGTAGAGTATGTTGAGATTGCGACAAATCTCGTTGACGGGTTTAGACAGACTGAAAGCGGCTTTTTCCAGAATCGGCTGATGAACCAGCTTGTGATGCTCCAATACTTCTGCCACCAGCTGCTCCAGTTGATCGATATCCCCTCGAATAGCATCGGTCTTTGGCGTAACGCCTGCCTCCAGCAGGTCGTCATCAAGCACTTGGAGTCTGAATCGTATCCGGGTCAGCGGGGTTCGAAACTCGTGTGAGACCGCCTGCATGATCTCCCGCTGCCCCTTCAATAACAGCTGTATACGATCAGCCATCGCATTGATCTTCTCGGCCACCAGCGCGATCAGATCCCCTCCGGCCATTTTCACCCGCTCTTCCAGCTGCCCTTCGCCAAAGCGATTAACCATGGCTGCAATCTGGCCGAGACGCTGCTCCAGACGGTGTACCAGCCAGTAGGAAACCAGCGCGATCAACAAGATCGTAACCGTAATCATGCTAAGCACCAGCTTGGCAGGCAACTGCTCGAACCGCGGGATCGGGCCGATACGCAGAACCTCACCATTCTGCCAATAGGCAAATACGCTGAAGTGGTGTTCGGTTTCTGCCCCGTAATCCACCACCGCAGTACCTTTGCGTAAGCGGGAACGTTGCTGGCGATCCAGCCCCAACGTGTCCCTGGATACCAATGCCAGGGGATAGGCGCTGTACCGCTGCAACCGTTCAGGGGCAAGACGACCGGTTTTGCGGCTCAGTTCGGTAATCAACAACAGTGCATGGCCTCGGAACTGCTGCTCAGTAAGTGAGCGAATCCTCAATTCCACCAATTTGACCGGTTGTGCTCCCTGGAAGTCGAGCGGCAGCAGCCAGCGTATGCCTGATTCCTGTTTCGATAGGTTGACCGCCTGACCCGCCTCCAGGGCCAATTGTTGCGAGGCACTCAGGTTCTGAAAGAATGCTTCTCCATGATCAAATGTTACGGCTCCTAACAATTCCGCCGCGATCTCCAGATAGCGAGGACGAGCACTGGTAGGGGTTTTGGCCAACGCATCGGCCAACAATGACATAACGCCGGTCATTGCGTTTTGCTCATAGACCCGATAGCGGTTGTCATAGCTGAAGGCGTACAGCCCATAGTTGAGCACTGCCGCCAAAACAACCGATGCGAAAATACCACTATAAATCCGTGTAAACATTGTTCGTGTATTCTTCTCGAGCTCCCCGCTTTGGTCTCAGTCTACATCACCCCCCTCGCGCGACAAAATCGCCGTATGGGCTGAAACCCGCTTTTTAACGTTTCCTGAACATCGCCTACAAAACCACAACATTCCCCCCACAGACGAAGTGCGCGTGACCACCCAGAATGACATGGCTGACCAAGCACCTGCGCCGGTCACCACAGATATAAACCACCCCAAAAAAATGTGACCCAATTCGCTTTCAGGATGGATTGATGAGTACCAAGACACACTTTTTAAGGACTGAAGCCTGGTTGGCTTATATAGCCATTGTCCTGCTGTTATTGCACGTCAGGTTAGTGCCGTTTGAGCCGGATGCAGTTAAACCGCGCAATATCTTTCAGTTTGATCTGATGATGACGTTCGACGCTGCTCCCGCAGATACTGCGGTTTCGGTGTACCTGCCCCAACCGTCCGAACGCCAGGATGTATTTGCTGAAACGGTGCAGGCTAATCACATGGAGCAGTCAGTCTATACCGCCGACAGCGGCAGGATTTCGCGCTGGATCGGCGGTCGTGATGCCGACAGTATCAGCTATAGCGCGATGATCAGCAGTGTGGGATACCGCTACGAGATACCCGCCGAACTTCGAATCAATCCTGATCTGGACTCCAGCTGGCAGCCTTACTTGCGGGCTAGTGAAGCGATAGCCGTACAGCACCCGGAAATACAGTCCCTTTGGCAGAGCATCAGTCCCACAGACGACCAAAGTGTTTTGCAGGTTCTCCAGGTCATCTATAACTACACCAGCGGCCTGGAGACACTGCCCTTTAAGGGGCTCACCGACTCTCTGACGGCCCTGCGTTTAGGTGCCGCCAGCTGTAACGGCAAGAGCCGCCTGTTCGTGTCCCTGGCGCGCCTGAATGGCATACCCGCGAGATTGGTCGGTGGTATCGTGCTGAACGAAGGTCGCAAGAAAACTTCTCATCAATGGGTGGAAGTCTACATAGAGAACCAATGGGTTGCCTTCGATCCGACCAATCGCTACTTTGCCCAGCTGCCCTCACATTATCTGGAGCTCTATCGGGGCGATCACAGCCTGTTCTCACACACAGCGAACATCGGATTCGACTACAGCTTCAATATTCAGGACCAGTTTATCTCCCCGGCCTTGCTGCCACATGTCAACGAAGATGATGCAGGAGCCACTGTTAACAGCAGTATCAACCTGGCCGCATTGTTGACGCAAATAAACATGCCGGCAAAAACAGTTTCTATCTTTTTGATGCTACCCATTTGCGCATTGATCATCACCGTTATGCGAAATCTGATGGGTCTCAAGAGCTTTGGTATTTTTATGCCCATGTTGATCGCATCTGCCTGCGCATTCGTGGGTCTCGGTCCGGGCCTGCTGGGCTTCGCTCTCATTGTCGTCATTGCCTTTGCGGCTCATGTACTACTCCATCCCTTGCGTCTACTGAAGATTCCGCGACTCGCCACCATTATAAGCGTGATCAATTTAGCGACGATTGCCTTGCTCTACACGGTGGATCGGTTTACCGATATGCAGTTCGGCCTGATGTCTCTGTTCCCAGTGATCATCATCAGTTTTGTAGCGGATAAACTCCATGACTTGGCCGAAGAGCGTGACTGGCTGGAACTCGCCAAAACCATTGCCGGAACCCTGATCAGCATCGCTGCCTGTTATTTATGCCTGACCTCCGCGCTATTGCACGGAATATTCGCCGTCTACCCTGAAACTTACTTACTGGTTCTGGCAGCTCAAATCTATATGGGGCGTTGGACCGGCATCCGGGTCGCAGAATTGTTACGTTTTCGTAACCTTGTGAATCAACAATTCGGCGTCATGGGCATTAACGCCCGCAATCGCGACTACGTTGCACGTCTGAATTCCAGCCGAGAGCTGCGCAGTGCGGCGGACAAACTGGAATCCAAGACCAGGCTGCGCTCTGCCGGCATCCCCGTCCCGGACACACTGGCGGAGTTTTCGGAGTTTGCGCAACTTGAGCAACTGAACGAAGTCCTGTCTTCACTCCAGGAGTTTGTCATTAAGCCGAACGCCGGCAGTCAGGGCAATGGAATACTGATTATTAAGGGCCGCCAGGGCGAACAATTCATCGGCAGCAGTGGTCAATCCATCTCCCTGCTGTCGATTCGACGACATCTAACGGAGATCATCAACGGCAACTACTCGCAGCTTGGTGACAGCGACACCGCCTTTCTGGAGCCATTGATTCACCAGCACCCCCTGTTGCAAACCATCGCGCCTTACGGTTTGTGTGATATCCGCATCCTGGTCAGTGAGGGGCGTATCTTGAGCGCCATGTTACGACTCCCTACCAGGGATTCCGGCGGCAAGGCCAATCTTCACCAGGGAGCGATTGGCGCCGCTGTTGATTTGCAAACCGGCGAGATCAGCCGCTGCCAAAGGAACGGACAACCCCTGGCCAGGCACCCCGACAACCAGGAGCCCTTAATCGGAGTGAAACTACCCTATTGGCAGCAGATATTGGATATCAGTGACAAGTGCAGCCAGGCCATTCCTCTGGGTTATATGGGCATAGATATCTGTCTGGACAAAGAACGTGGCCCGCTGGTTCTTGAAGTCAATGGCCGTCCCGGGCTGGAAATTCAGAATGTGAACCACTTCGGCCTCTACGACCGTCTGACCATCAGCAATGGCGTTACTCAATCCACCTAACTCACCTTGGTTTAAAAAGGAGACTACCATGCGAGTCCACTCCACCTGGATACCCGTATCTGTATTCTTTGGTCTGTTCAGCGCGGTCGGGGCAACCGACTACTGGTTATCCCAGGACCAACTGCGCTATAAACAGGTCGTCGTCAGTCCGATCGATGTGCCCGAAAACAGCAGTGTCGTTGTCAGAACGCCCATTGATCAGCAGAGCGTTTCCCAGGCGCTATACACCGACATCCTTCAGAAGGAACACGCCGGAGTCCCCCTTGCCGACCAGTCGGCGTTTACACAATTGCCGGATATCACTCAAGCCGCCATTCTGGATAAACGAATTCTGGAGCTTATGCAAAATAAGGAATACAACGAGGTGATCCGGTTATGCCGCAGTACCCATCTTCAGCGGCGCCTCTCTGCCGGCATTCAATTTGATTATGCACTTGCACTGTCCCGCAGCGGCCAACACAAAGAGGCCATGCAGGCCTACCGAGTGCTGCTCGACCATCAACCGAACCACCAGGCGGCGGCCATCAATCTGGGTTTGCAGCTCTTGGTTTCGAAGCAATATGCCGAGGCCGGCGAGATACTGACCGGGGCCGTCAGCATCAGCTCCGGTGTGCGCAAAGCCAAGGCGCTCTCTGCTTTGGCCAGCGCCCTTAAACGCCAGGGCGATTGGGCCGGCGCTGAGAAAGCCTATGCCCGCTCCATCGAATACCGACCGGGGCATGCCAATACCTGGCTAAAGCTGGCTCAGGCAAGACAACAGCTGGATATGCCCTATGTCCATACGGAAAAAACCTACGAGCGCGCTGTGGCTCTGGCTGTAGACAGCGCGGCAGCCTGGAGCCAACTTGGCCGCTACCGGTTGCTTAAGCTCGACTTCACCGGCGCCATCGACGCCCTGAACCGGGCCTCAGCATTGAGCGGGCGCAATGAACGACTGCGCAAGGATCTTGCCTGGGCGAACCTGGAGCACGGACGGGTGAAAGCGGCACATGGTCACTGGAGCTGGTTAAAGCGATACGCCAAATCGGACAATGACCGGCTTCTGGCCGAACACATGCTGGGATTGATCAATCAGCAACAACGGTCCTTGGCACCACTGCCCCAACATCGGGCCGAATTCCGCTACGCACAGGCACTGCTTGCGGGCAAACCCGGCGGCCACAATAACTCCGACCATGAGAACGGAGACCACGAAAGCTCGATAAAGCAGCTGCAGACGCTGCTGGCGTCACCGGAATGGGAGGCGCGGGCCAGGCTGCAACTGGCCAGAGGCCTTGCCAATCACGGAATCGAAACAAGATCCGCAGAGTACAGCAATGGCGCGAAAAACCAACTTTTTGTCGCGTATGAGCACACTGTCACAGCATTTGCACCGCTTTTAAAGGAGAATCTCCACTTACCTGAAATCCATCGGCAGAAAATTGAATTTGCCAGCCAACACGGAATGCTTGATCTGGCCTTAATGGAGCTTGAAGAATCATTGAAACAACACCCGGATTCCATCATCCTTGCCGCACAGAAAATTGACCTGCTGAGTCTCCGACAACAGTGGGATCAGGCCAGCCAATATCTGGATACGCTACCCGAAACCATGCGTAACCATGACGATATTGCTCGCGCCGCCCACCGGCTGGAAAACCGGTTCAAACCCGGCAAACGCCACTTTTCGGCCATTTTACCGTCGGTTCATTCGATTTTATTCAATGACGCCAGTATCTAACTAAAATCGAGTTGATGACCATGAAAAACGCTTGTATCTATTCCACTTTGCTGTTCGGCCTCAGCTGCGGTATTCAGGCTGCAGAAATTGACCTGAAAACCGGTATCGGCCATGACAGTAATCCCTTTCGATTGACCGATTCCTTCCCTGTCAATGCGGACACCTACTGGCATCAAGCCGTCAGAATCGATCTGGGAAAAGACACCTCCTGGATTGGCCAGCTCAATTTGCGGCGTAATATTTACCAGGAAATCGATACGGCTGATCACCGCAGCATTGATGCCCGAGCGGGCTACAAAGGAACGTTTTCAGACGGAGTGCACGACTATAAGCTCTCTCTTGCATACCGCGATCAGGACAAGAGCTACGTCAGTCGCTTTAGCGGCTTGCCCTATGCCGTTGGGGGTACCTCGGCCTCTGATCGCTATGATTTCAGTCGCTGGCATCCTCGGGCGGATGTGAACTTCCAGATTGCCAAAGGACAAACCCTTCAAGTCAGACTGGAACACCGAGATATCGATTATGAAGACTATCTCGATCTGGGACTCACCGATCTGGATTACCATCAAACCGGTGTGAGGCTCGGATGGAAGCATCGACTCAACCGTGAATTCCGCTACGAGCTGTTTTCCGACGTTCAACACCGGGAGTATGAAAATCGCCTGGCCAAAGATGACCGCGGCGGCAACATTAGCGATAAACACTCACAGTACCGCTATCTCACACTCGGTGCCAAGATGCGTTATCGACTGGCTCGACAGACCTACGTGTATCTCGGCCTCGAAGTGATAGACCGCAATGATAACGGCGGAGGATACTACGACACGGAAACCTATCGCGGCAGCATCCGCCTGCGACGAATTTTGCCAACCAAGTCCGAGTGGAGCCTGAGCCTGAGGTACAGCGATCTGAACTACGATCGTAAGGACACCAATGGCGATTTGGAAAACGATGCGGAAACCCCCAGTACCGACGGATTCAGTGCCGTCGCTCGTTATACAAGACCGTTATTCACCCTGGGTGACGCACCCGTAGAAGGGTATGTGCAGCTTAACTACGATGACTACGACGCCGAGATTGATGCCTATGCCTACGACCGTACCCGGTTTGAAAGTGGCCTCAAGGTAACATTCTGACCTGAAATTTGACTGCCGGCAGGCTATAGAAAAACTTTGTTTTTATGGCCTGTTGTCTCGCCACCTGCCTCAGTGCTTTCTCATCTCTCTCCATGGTTCCAACATACCCGGCCGACTTTCACAATCGCTCCACCAACGCACTAAAACGCAATCCGCGATAAAAAACCGACACTTTTTAGAAAATTAATTTTTTTGATAATTTTTGACGGAATTTTCTCAATCGCTGCGTTTACCCCTTTGAGGTGAGTGACTTTCAATAACCTTAAGAACTTTTGAGAGAAGTGAGCGATGAAAAACATAAAGCTAAGAAATGCGATTCAACATATCAATAAGTCCGTATTGGCCTACGGCTCCCTCGGCGCCATGGCGCTGTTTAGTCTGAGCGCTGCAACTCAAGCACAAGAAACGCCTGGTTTCAGCAGCGATGAACAGGCTCTTGCCAGTCAGATTGAAGAGATCGAGGTCATGGGCATCCGCCGCAGTCTGAAACGCGCCCTGGATGTAAAAGAGAGTTCCAACTCCATCGTCGACGCTATCAGCGCCGAAGACATCGGCAAGTTTCCTGATAAAAACGTTGCCGACTCACTGCAGCGAATTCCCGGTGTTTCCGTGGACCGAGGCTGGGGCGAAGGACGCGACATTTTTGTTCGTGGTACCGACAGCGCTCTTAACCGCACATTGATGAACGGGCAGAATGTTGCCTCGGCCTTTTGGTGGGCCAACGACAACCCCAGCAGGGGCTTTAACTATTCAATGCTCGCCTCAGAATTGGTTTCCGGCCTGGAAGTCTACAAGAGCCCAGAGGCTGACCTTGACGAAGGCAGCATCGGCGGTGCGGTTATTGTCCGTACCCGTCGCCCGCTGGATCTCGATCCACTGACAATCAACGCCTCGGTCGAAGGACTCTACAGCGAACTACCGGACGAAGTGGACCCTCAGGCCTCCGGCTTAATCAGCTGGAGCAATGAGTCGGGAAGCTTCGGAGTACTGGCTTCATTTGCTTCACAAAAGCGTACCATGCGCCGGGACGGCCTTGAGGCGTTTCCCACCAACAGCCTTTACGATGTCACCGACCAACACGGCAATGTGACCAATGATGTTTACGCAGTATGGGGCGGCGGCTCAGCCATCTTCAGTCAGGAGCGGGAGCGCGAAACCAGCAACCTGACTCTGCAATGGCGCCCCACCGACCAGTGGGACATTGTCTTTAACGCCGTCCAGTCCGGCATGGATATGGACAACAACAACCAGAACTACCTGTTCCTCGCTGGCGGTGCCGCGGTGGACAATAATATCGCCGTCACAGATCCCCGTTTTATTGACACGTCAGATGGCAAACAGGCACTGGTTGGCGGCACCTTGCAGAACCTGAGTGGTACCGGCGCGGCCATTGAGCCGATTTACCGTCGCGGTGCCTATGTGGAAACCGAAGTTTATGACATTGATGCCACCTTTGAAGGCAATGGTTGGCAGGCGCATATGCAGGTGGGCATTACAGAAGCCTCCGGCGGCAGCGACCACGATCAAAACTATTGGTTTGAAGGCCCTACTCGCTCAGTCATCAATCTGGGACCGGAAACTGTTGAATTCAGTTATCTGGACATGGACGCAACCGATGCCTCCGCCCTGACACTCAAACCGGGTAACTTCCGCGACTTTATTCGCAAAATGGAAGACGAAGAAACCTACCTGCAAGGTGACCTGACGTTTGATGTGGAATGGGGTCCGGTGAACAGCTTTAAAGTCGGCGCCAAATACCGTGACCACACCATTGAAAACAACCGTACCACCGGTCGTGCCAATCCCGATCACCCTCGTTTTGCCGAGCTTGAAGCCATCACCCTGGCTGACGTTTCCTCAAGCCTGACACCCAAGCTGCATGAAGAAACCGCCAGCGCCGGCTCACTGACCCAATACGCCTGGCTGGACGAAGATCTCGCCCGTGAACGCATCGACTCCATTCTGGAAGACGGCGTTTGGGACTACAACTTCGACCAAAATGCCCACTACAACATCAACGAAGAAATCACCGCCGTTTACGCCAAAGCGGACTTTGAAACGGAAAAAATGCGCGGTAACTTCGGCTTACGGGTCGTCAAAACCGACCTCTCTTCGTCCGCATACCAGAACGGCGAGCTGGGTACCGTCAGCACCAGCTACACCGACTACCTGCCCAGTCTGAACCTGGTCTACAATCTCTCGGAAAATATCAACATCCGCGCGGCAGCTTCCAAAGCCATGGCCCGCCCCAGTTTCCAAAAACTGTCTTCCAACCTGGTGGTCGACGCCACCAATGGCGAAACCGCAACGGCGGGTAATCCACTGCTGGACCCCTTCTACGCCAAGCAATTTGAAATTGGCGCTGAGTGGTACTTTGGCGACGCAGGCATCCTCTCCGGCACCTACTTCTACAAAGACATGTCCACCTACATCGTCGACAGCACCCAAGTGGAAGTGATTGATGGACAAAACGTCAGCGTCACTCGCCCGTTCAATGCCGAGGGCGCTAAAATTCAGGGGCTGGAGCTGCAATGGCAACAGGAACTCGGCATGGGCTTTGGCATAGTGGCCAACTACACCTTTACCGACGGAGAGATTGCCGCGTCTGTGGGTGACTTCGAACTGCCCGGCAACTCCGAAGACCAGGCCAACGCATCGGTATACTACGAAGACTCAAACTTCAGCGCGCGACTGTCCTACAACTACCGCTCCGAATCCTACGGAGATCTGGTATCCGGCTCCCAGCGAGTTATCGCCGCTTACGACCAGTGGGACGCCACCTTCAACTGGAACGCCACCGACAACATCGACGTGTTCGTGACCGCCGTCAACCTGACCAACGAGGTTATCTACCAGACCACCAGCGATGGCATTCCCGGCTGGGGCTTTTATGAAAATGGCCGCCGCTTTAGCGCCGGTCTGCGGATGAACTTCTGATCACCCGCAACGGTTAAACCCTCTTCTCAGAGCTTTGGGGCGCACGCGCCCCATTTTTTATGTACAGGATGTACGGTACTTCTTTATCACCTCGGATCCGTCAACTCTACACCGGGCCGGGTTTTATTACGCTGCCAAAACGCATGCAAAGCGGGTTTATCCTCAACCCGATAAAGCTCACGAAACTCAATCCAGTCCAGCATACAAAACAGCGAAATCGACCGATAATCCCACTGGTCAAACTTACCCTCTGCACACATCTGCTCCAATGCATCCATTGTTAATTCGATACGTTCACGCTGCAACTTGCCAATCACACGTTTCTCAGCGTCCTCCACCTCAGAACGCTTCAACAACAGCAGAATCACAAAAGAATCGTTGGCCCCATCGATCAACGTCAACGTATTCTGCCCGTCCCAATCCAGCTTCTCACGACCCAACTTCTCAGTCAGATAATTATAAATCTGACGGGAATCCATAATCGTCGTATCACCATCAACCAACACCGGCACCTTCATCACCGGACTGATACGCTTCATCTCCCGTCGGCCCTCAGGCCCCAACACATTCAATTCAGCAAATTCATGCTCAACACCATCAAGATACAAACGAATCCGACGCGCAAACGGAGAAGGCAAAGAGCCAAGAACTTTCATCGTTAAAACCTCTTAAATTCTACAATTCTACTGAACCAGCCCAAGTGGCAACTCCGTGGTGTACTTCACCTCACTCAGCGCCACACTGGAATTAATATCCTGTACACCCGGTAACTGCGACAAATGCTTACGGAAAAACTCCTCATAGGTCTCCACATCCCGGGTAACAATACGCAACAGAAAATCCGTCCGTCCCATCATCACATAACACTCCGTGACCTCGGGAAAAGACCGGATCTTCTCCTCAAACTCCCCCACCGCCTGTCGCCCGTTAGCCGTCAATTTCACCTCTGTATAAATCACAACATTCAGCCCCAACTGCTTGCGATTCAACATCCCCACCCGACGATCAATAAAACCCGCCTCCTCCAGCCGCTTGATCCGCCGCCAGCACGGGGGCTGCGAGAGATTCACCCGCTCGGCAATCTCAGAGGCCGACAAACTGGCATCGGACTGAATCAACTCCAGGATTTTACGGTCAGTTTTATCAAGGGATATAGGCACAGGCCGGGCTCCACAATGGACAATGGTCACAAGAAGGTTCTAGAGATTAAATTAATACCCACAAAACGGCAATCAGTATATATATCATTCCTCCGCGGGCCAATAGATGGTGAAAATCATACCCACCTCAACATTAAAACAAGCAAGAACACCACTTAGAACTAAGCCCATCGAGCACTACAGACTAAAAGGCGGATGGGGGCTTCGTTTTTGAGCATCAAAGGCGAGCGCCGAAGGAGTAAAAAAGACCGGCGTATTTTGCCGGGCTTTTTTGGGACTGAGGGAACCCCGGAGGGGCGCCGACTCGCTCAAAAACGGAGCCCCCAGCCGCCGCTTGAGGCACCCAAATACGGCCCACCCGCAACACAAAGTACGTCCATATAATAAGGAATACTAGAGTACAGCCCAATTGTGCTTTAACATATAAATATGAATTATCTGAAAGGAACCCCACCCCAGTGAACTTCGATCAATCCGGAAGAAACCTCACCCAACAACTCGTCCACACACTGGGAATGGACATCGTCCAGGGCAAATACACCCAACAACAGGGTCTCCCCTCCGAAGCCGAACTCTGCGAACAATACAACATCAGCCGCAGCGCCACCCGTGAAGCGGTCAAAATGCTCACCGCCAAAGGCCTTATCTCCTCCCGCCCCCGGCAAGGCATCCGCATAGAACCCAGAGACCAATGGAACCTCTTCGACGCCGAAGTACTCCAGTGGATCCTGCAAGGTACCCCCACCCTCGAAATGCTTCGCGACTTCCTGCAACTGCGGATCGCCGTAGAACCCGAGGCCGCGGCCCTGGCCGCCGAACATCAGGCCCCCGAAAAAATCGCCCTCATCGAACAAGCACTGGAACGCATGAAAGCCGCAGAAAGCGGCCTCGACGACGCCCTCGAAGCCGACATCGCCTTTCATCTCAGCATCCTTGTCGCCAGCGGCAACCCCTTCTATCTGCAACTGCGCAGCTTTATCAACACCGCGCTGCGAGTCAGTATCCGATACACCAACCGCATTGCCGGCGTCGAAACCGCCAGCTACAAAACCCATAAAAAGGTCTACGATGCCATCGTCAAAGGCAATGCACAGGCCGCCCGCCGGGCCAGCCGGGATCTGCAGGCAGAGGCACTCGAACTGATCAAAGACGAACTTCAGGCGGAGACGGCTTAATCCCCCTGAGACCCAATTAACTAAAAGGGAGTTCAATCCATGCTGCGAAAGATAGTCACCCTATCCCAACTGACCTTTTGCCTACTGATTCCCTATACCCCCGCCTTCGCCGCCCCATGCGACACCGACGCCCATCGTGCCTTCGATTTTTGGCTGGGAGAATGGCGGGTAACCACTCCCGATGGCAAAGTCGCCGGTATCAATCGCATCGAACAGCAATACGGCGGCTGTGTCATCAGCGAACGTTACGTTACCGGTCGAGGCTTCAGCGGGGAAAGCCTCAATATGTACGATACCGGCCGCGGCATTTGGCACCAAACCTGGGTGGATAACACCGGCACCCTGCTGCTTCTCGAAGGCGGTATAAAACAGGGCAAAATGGTGCTTGAAGGGAAAAACCGCGACGGTGACGGCAACATCACGCGGCACCGAATTACCTGGACCCCCAACAAAGACGGCAGTGTGCGACAACTCTGGGAATCCACTGACGAAAAAGGCCACTGGAAAACAGTGTTTGATGGCCATTATAAACGTCAGTGAAATCCCACGACCTAAGTTGACCCTGTAGCCCCCTCCCCACCAATCCCCACTCCAAACGGTGCATTTTAAGACTTGCCTGCCCCTCTGTTTATTTATAATATAAATACTATTGTACAAGACTACCCAAGAACCCAAGGCAGCCAGGACAAACCATCCATGTTGAGCCAATATAACGACCTGAAAGACGCCACCGTATTTATCACGGGAGGCGGCTCCGGTATAGGTGCCGCCTTTGTTAGAGCCTTTTGCCGGCAAGGCGCCAGAGTCTCATTTGTCTCACTGGCCAGTGACAATGGCGATGCACTGTGCGATAGCATCGAGTCAGAAACCGACAATCGTCCATGGTTTCAAGCCTGTGATATTACCGACACAGAACACCTCAAAACCTGTATCCAGGACACTCAGTCCCAGCTGGGAGGCATCGACATCCTGATCAACAACGCCGCCCGCGATACCCGCCATCGGCTGGACCAACTCACCCCGGACCAGTGGGACGAATCACTGAATACCAACCTCCGCCCCCACTTCTTTACCGCCCAGGCGGTCGCTCCGGCCATGAAACAACGGGGTCGCGGCAGCATCATCAATGTCGGCTCCAATTCATCACTGCTGGGGCTTAGCGGCTACCCCGCCTACGTCACCGCCAAAGCCGGTATTCTGGGTCTGACCAAAGCCCTGGCCAGAGAACTGGGGCCGGACAATATTCGTGTCAATGCGCTGATTCCCGGCTGGGTCATGACCGAGCGGCAAAAAGCACTTTGGGTCACACCCGAAGCCCTGGAAGAATGCCTGGCCCAACAGTGTCTGAAAACCACCATCTCCGAAGAGGATGTTGCCAATTCCGCCCTGTTCCTCGCCTCCAGCGCCTCGGCAATGATTACCGGACAATCTCTGATCATCGACGGCGGTCGTGTCTGATGACGCTTCCAATAAAGTATATTGCCGTGGATTGGGGCTCCAGCTCCTTTCGTGCCTACCTGGTGGACGAAGACAGACAAATTATCCAGCAGGTGGAAAATGATCGCGGTGTGCTCTGCCACAAACAGGAAGAATTCACAGATACTCTGGCAAGCGCTTGCAGCGACTGGCTGGACAATGACCCTAACCTGCCCATTGTGATGGCCGGTATGATTGGCAGCCGCAATGGCTGGCAGGAAACGGACTATGTCTCCTGCCCAGCGGACGCCAGTGCCATTGCCTCACATATCGCACGGCTGGAATCAGAACTGGCAACCGACATCTTGTTGGTGCCTGGCGTGTGCGGAAAAAGTCCCAACGGGCTGGCCGATGTGATGCGCGGCGAAGAAGTACAGATACTGGGCGCGCTGGAGCAGTATCAAAGCTCGGACGCGCTCATTTGCCTGCCAGGTACACACAGCAAATGGGCGCAGGTTCATGATTCGAACATTAAACACTTCTCCACTTTTTTCACCGGCGAGATGTTTGCTCTCCTGAACCACCACAGTTCCATTGGTTCCATTCTGGAGAACAAAGAATACTCTGAAGATGATTTTTTTCGCGGCCTGCAATGCAGCCGCAAAGACGGCGGTCTGCTTCAGCATGTCTTCTCTACTCGCGCCAGCTTACTCAGCAGCCAATGGGACGGGGAAAGCCTCCATTCCTACCTGTCCGGCATCGTTATCGGCAATGAATTCAAGGGCGCATGTGAACTTTATGGTCAACCGGATAGTAGTAACTTACTACTGGTCGGTAACAGCCAGCTACAAAAACTGTACCGTCAGGCAGCAGACTTTTATGGGTTCAGCAGTTTCTCCATTGCCGCTGAAAGCGCATTTATCTCGGGCCTGGATCAGGTCACTCAAGCCTATTATTCATCTACCACGGAAGCGCTATGTTAACGCCCTATATTAATGACTGCCCGCTGGTTGCCATTCTTCGCGGCATCACGCCAGAGGAAGCATTACCCGTTGCGGAAATTCTGCTTGAAGCCGGATTCTGTATTCTAGAGGTGCCACTCAATTCACCGGAACCCTACCGTTCAGTTGAAGCCATCAGTGCCAAATTCGGAGAACGGGCACTCATTGGCGCGGGAACCGTTACAACCCCGGAGCAAGTGAATCGAGTTCATAGCGCCGGGGGCCAATTGATTTTTTCCCCCAATTGCAATGTGGATGTGATTCGACGCACCGGTGAGCTGGATATGGTATCCATGCCGGGCTGCTGCACACCCACAGAAGCCTTCACTGCCCTGGACGCCGGTGCCGATGCGCTCAAGTTTTTTCCGGCGGAGTTGATCAGCCCCGCAGCCATCAAAGCCATGAACGCGGTGTTGCCTCCCATACCCATGCTGGCGGTTGGCGGCATTAACAATACCAATATGCTGGATTACCTGCGTGCCGGAGCCACAGGGTTTGGCATCGGCTCTTCACTGTATAAACCTAGCAAGCCTTTGGAAGAGATTCGCAGCAGTGCCCGCGAAATCATTGCTGCCTTCAAACAGGCGCAAGCTTCACTTTGATTTGAACCGCTATGACAGATTCGATTGACTATGAGTAAAAACAAGAAATCACTACGCAGCCGCGAATGGTTTAACAATCCTGAAGATCCCGGCATGACAGCCCTGTACCTGGAGCGCTACCTGAACTACGGCCTCACCCAGGAAGAACTGCAAAGCGATCGCCCGATTATCGGCATTGCTCAAACCGGGTCGGATTTGGTGCCCTGCAACCGTATCCATATGGAGCTGGCCGATCGTGTCAAACAGGGGATTCGCGATGCCGGCGGCATTCCACTGGAATTCCCGGTACATCCTATTCAAGAGACCGGGCGGCGCCCAACAGCGGCCCTGGATCGCAACCTGCAAACCATCTCCCTGATCGAAGTGATTCACGGATACCCTCTCGACGGCGTGGTGCTGACAACCGGCTGCGATAAAACCACCCCGGCGTTGATCATGGGAGCGGCCAGTACCAACCTACCCTCCATTGCACTGTCCGGTGGCCCCATGCTTAACGGCGACTATAAGGGCCGCTGCGTGGGTTCCGGTACTGTAATATGGGAATCGCGTAAGCAGCTCAGTCGCGGCGAAATCACCACCGCCGAATTTATGGCCAAGGCGGCGGGCTCAGCACCGTCGGCAGGCCACTGTAATACCATGGGTACCGCATTGACGATGAATTGCCTGGCGGAAGCACTCGGTATGATGTTGCCCGGTTGCGCCTCCATACCGGCGCCCTATCGCGAGCGGGCGCAGATGGCCTACCACACCGGCAAGCGTATCGTTGGTATGGTGCACGAAGACCTGACACCGGAAAAAATTCTCACTCGTGAAGCGTTCGAAAACGCCATTATCATGTGCTCGGCCATTGGCGGCTCCACCAATGCCCCGATTCATATCAACGCCATTGCCGCCCATGCAGGCCTGGAAATCACCTTGGACGACTGGCAGCGCCTGGGGCAAAAAGTACCTCAACTTGTCAATTGTCAGCCTGTCGGTGAATACCTCGGGGAAGAATTTCATAAAGCGGGTGGCGTTCCCGCAGTTTGCCGCCAGCTGCTGGAAGCCGGCTATCTGCGCCAACAAAGTCTGACCGTATCCGGACAGACGCTGGCGGAAAATTGTCGAAAGGCTGAAACGCTCGATAGCCGCGTGATCAGGTCCGCAAAGGAAAGCATCACCGAACACGCGGGGCTGATGGTGCTGAGTGGCAACCTGTTTGATTCCGCCGTTATGAAAGTTTCTGCCATCGACGCGGAATTCAGAAAGCGTTACCTGTCGAACCCAGAAGCTCCAAATGTATTTGTGGGTCGAGCCATCGTCTTTGACGGCCCGGAACATTACCACGCGGCCATCGATGACCCCAGCCTGGAAATCGATGAAGAATGTATTCTGGTGATGCGCGGCGCGGGCCCCAAGGGTTATCCCGGCTCCGCGGAAGTCGTCAATATGCAGCCACCTGCGGCATTGTTGGACAAGGGCATCAGCTCCTTGCCCACCATCGGCGATGGTCGCCAGAGCGGCACATCAGGATCGCCCTCTATCCTCAACGCATCACCCGAAGCCGCTGACGGCGGTGGCCTGGCATACCTGCAAACGGGAGATCGCATCAGGATCGATCTGGAAAACTGTCAGGTAGAAGCTCTGGTAGACGAGCAGGAATGGCAACAACGCAAGGACAACTGTGAGTTCAGCGTACCGGAGAGCCAGACATGGTGGCAGGAAACCTACCGGGCCCAGGTGACCAATATGGATCGCGGAGCAATCTTTGAAGACCTGGTCAAGTATCGCAATATTATCGCCAGTACCGCTCGGCATTCGCACTGAGCCTCACAACTTTTCGCAATTCTGTATTAGGAGATGCTATAAGGTTTGTGGGTTGTTTTGGTTCAAACTATGGCGGCAAAGTGCCATAACCGGAAGTTCATAATCCTGGTTCAGGGCACCATGGGCCTTCGATGATGTCCGCAACGGCCGCACGGATGTAGGTCGGATTAGAAGCGCTTCGCGCTTCGTAATCCGACGTTCCGCCGAAGGTTTAAATTGGCGGCGGCCGTGTATAAATCACCTGTTGCAGGCACATTCAAGGGTGTTAAAAACCGGGCCGCAGCCAACGAACAGCTCCAGCGGAACCGTCGGATTACGCTCCGCGAAGCGGAGCTAATCCGACCTACGCGGGAAGAAAATCCTGTTGTCTCGAACGGCAGCTCCTGGCACTTTGCCGTCTAACCGATCCCAACCACCGCCTATTGTAAATAAAGCTCAATCTTCAATATAAAAAGTCAGAATCTCAATAAGTTGGTCATCTTACCAGGTACACTAAACCGCTGGCGCCAGCTCCTCTGAAGATCGCCAGACCAACTCGGCACGGTTTCCAAACACCAACCGATTGAGAGTCAGAGCGATACAAACACAAAGCACCAGTGTCACCAACATCAGGTGAATATAGTGAATCGGTGTCCAGACGAAGGAGAAAAAAGCGTAGATAAACACCCCCATTACCACTGCTGCCATACCTGCCTTGGCCTCTACGTTGCGGAACATCAGACCGACAATAAAGATTGACAGAATCGGCATACTGAGAAGCCCCCAAAGCTGCTGCAGCAAGTTAATAATACTGTCGGCCTTCTGATACATAGGAACCATCAACAGTGAATTCGCCACCAAGATTACGGTAACAATCGCACTGATCTTTGATACCTTGACGTCCTTGTTGACATAGTTTTCGTGAATATCGCAAACATATAACGCCACTGCGGAATTCAGATTACTGTTGTAAGTCGTCAACACGGCAGCCGCCAGTGCTGCAGCGAAAATACCGGACAACCAATGTGGCAACAACTCACCAACCAGTCGGCCATAAGCGGCATCGCCAATGTCTCCATACAATTTGTAAGCGACAATACCTGGGAGAACCACAATCGCCGGTACGATCAACAGCCGAATACCGGCTGCGGCAAACACACCCTTTTGCGCCTCCTTTAAGCTCGGAGCCGCCATAGCCCGCTGGGTAATCACCTGATTGGTGCTCCAATAAAACGTCTGAATGAAAATCATACCGGTCAACAGTGTCGTCCAGGGTATCGGGGAGTCGTCATCACCTATCATCGTCAGACGATCTGCAGGTATACCCGAAAAGTCATAGTCGATAGCCTGCAAAGACAGGATTACAACCATGATGGCCATACCTAACAACAGGATACCGGAATAGGTATCGGACACCGCCACCGCACGCAGACCACCAAAGAACGCATAGGCTCCTCCCAACAGCGCGAATGCCGCAGCAATCACGATCAAGGGAATATCCACCTGAAACATATTCTGCATAAACAGTGAACCGGAATAAATCGCTGCGGGCATCCAGATAAAGGCAATCGCCAACAGGAAAATGCCGCCAATCAACGCACGGATATGGCGGTTGTTATAGCGTTTCTCCAACAGTTCCGTGGTAGTGGTGCAGCGGTGCTTATAGTACTGCGGCAAGAAAATTTTGGCCAAAATGATCAAACCCAGTACGGCGGATATTTCCCACCAGGCCATCAACATCATCTGGTTGCCGTTCATACCCACCAGCTGATCGGTACTGAGATTGGTCAAGGTGATAGAGCCGGCAATAAAAATCCAGGACAAGCCGCCACCGGCTAAAAAATAGTCCCGATTGGAATCTGAATCACTGCGCGGTGCCTGTCGGCATTTTAAATAGGTGACCAAGGCAATAGCGGCGGTAACCGCGAAAAACACGGCGACCTGAATTACTTCCAACTGCATAGATTTCTCCCGGAGGTATTATCAATTATTATTTGAGGTGGTCCAAACGGCCACATCATGTGCACCGAGTTCTCTACCACCAATCAAGAAACGAGCGTCCTCGGGTGCAGGTACTGACTGAGCCGACACGCTATAGTTAAAGGCAAAACCCAGTTGGCCCCGGCGGCGAATACGCAAGTCCTTTGGCAATGCCAGCGTTTCGACACCCGCCCGCTTGCACACCTCCGCGGTTAACTCTTTGAGGAATGACTCGCAACTCAACGTTGCCATATAGGTATAGGGCCCCAGCCGAACGACGGCGGCACGCCCATCTTCATAGGTCGCCAGCGTTTCTACATCGGCGTTGAGCAGCTCGATGGATTCACACCACCGCTGACTCTCGTAGACACGATCACCTTGCCGTAATGGATCGTGACAACCCTGACGTAACGTTTCCACTGACAGGACTTTAATCGGTATTAAGCACTGCAAGGGCCCGGGAGGCAAATTGTCAGGCAGATTAAATTCGCTCGTTTTAGCCCCTGTTCGCGGTGCAAAAATAAACTGCGCCGAACTCGCCTGGCACCGATCCACAAATTCTTCCGCAAGAATCGGCAGGCACGGCACCACCACCAGGGAGTAACCGTCGAAGCTTGCCTCGGGGGAAATGAAGTCCACATCCACACCTAACTGCCTTAAGGCCGAGTAGTACTCCAGCTGTATCTTATTGAAATCGTAACTCTGACCCTGAACCTCGATTTCACTCACCCATTGACCTTCGGCCGCTACCACAATGGCTGCGGGCGCCTGCGCCGTCTCTTCGTTAGTCAGTGCAAGCAACTCAATCTCATCGGCCAGGGTTTCGATTTCCGACCAGGCTTCAGAGCGGGATTGATCAGGGCGCAGCAGACCGGCGTGCATTTGCTCCTGAGCAAAGGCAGCTTGGCGCCAGCGAAAAAAGCAAACACTGGCAGCACCGTGAGCAAATGCCTCCAGACTCCATAACCGCACCATACCCGGTGCCGGGCGGGGATTTGACGGCGCCCAGTTTACCGGCCCGGGTTGTTGCTCCATGATCCAAAAGGGCCCCTTGCTTATCCCGCGCGTCTGATCATGGTAATAACTTGCGTAGTCCGGGTGACCGGTGCGCATATAAGGCTGGATGTCTTCCGGTTTGGCATCGGCAAACAAGAAGTCGGTCCGACCCAGGGGATAACTGTCGTAGCTGGCAAAGTCCAGAGGCGCAGCCAAAGCAAAGTTGTCGACCCCGGTATCCTTCATGGGAATAAAGTTGTGAGTAATAAAATGACTGGGCGCATACTCCCGGATAACGTTCACCATCTCGCTATGGAAGCGGATCACTTGCTCCGACGAATAACGTCGATAAGCCAGCCGATGGGATGGATTGGTTTCGGTGACCGCCCCCACCGGCAGTTCGATTTCGTCGAAGTGGCGATATTCCATGGACCAGAAGACATTGCCCCAAGCCCGGTTCAGGCTATCGATGTCTGAATAGTTTTCTTCGCACCAGCGGCGAAAACCGTTCAGAGCAGAAACGGAAGCGCTTAAAGTCGTATCGTGGCAACAGAGTTCGTTGTCCGTCTGCCACCCGACGACGCCCCCACGAGCCCCATATCGTCGCACCAGTTGCTCGGTGATTCGCAACGCTTCGGTACGATACACCTCACTGGAAAAATCATAATGACGCCGCGAACCAAATCCACGAACCCTACCACTGTCCGGGTCCACCGCCATGATTTCCGGGTGCTGATCCACCAGCCATTTAGGTGGGGTGGCGGTAGGGGTACCAATTACGACATCAAGCCCTTGCGCTACCAATGTATCAATGGCCCGATCGAACCAATCAAACTCGTAATGCCCCGGAGAGGGTTCCAATCGAGACCAGGCAAATTCGCCAATACGAACAACCGCCAAGCCCAACTCTTTCATCTGATGGGCATCGCTGGCCCATAACTCTTCTGGCCACTGCTCAGGGTAGTAGCAAACTCCTAGCATAGAATCATCACCTTGGAATAATCAGTCGGTTATTTTGTCGCGGGATAGTTGATCAACCAGGGTAACCCGCATAAACTCTTATAAATAATATGATAAATAATATGCTTGTGATAAACGCCCGTCAAACGGTTTGACCCCTGGAACCCGACATGACCGAACAGTCCACGTCCGAGACGCCTTTTGTAACCCTGGAGAACGATCACGCCAGCTTTATCCTGGATTGCCGCAATGGCGCTCCCGCCCTTCTTTATTGGGGGGCTCCGCTGGGAGATTCAACAACACCGCCTATGCTTGCCGACCTCCATACTCGCCAGGAGGCGCCGTGTTGTAGCGATACAGAAGCAGAGATTAGCCTGACGCCAACCGACGGCAGCGGCTATTTGGGCGAAACCGGTCTTCAGGTTCATCGTAATGGTCAAAGCTGGGACATATTCCTGCATCTTGTGGATATTCAGCTCCTGAACAGCAACCGTGTAGAACTGACCAGTGAGGACCATACCCACGGTCTGCGGCTTGTTCATCGTCTGCAGCTGGAGGACAGCGGCGTTCTGCAAATCAGCACCGAAATCACCAACACGGCCGACCAGCCATTAACCGTTAACAGCTGCAGCGCTGCCACCCTCCAATTGCCCACTTGTCTGGATCAGATTCTGTCGTTCGAGGGACGTTGGGCCAACGAGTTTCGGCTACAGACCGTCGACACCTTCAGTGGAAGTTTTTGTCGCGATAACCGCCACGGGCGTACCTCTCATCATTCCTTCCCCGGCCTGATTGTCCAGCACAGTGGTACCAACGAAAATCATGGTGAGACCTATGGTTTTCACCTCGGCTGGAGTGGCAATCACCGTTTAAAGGTAGAGCGGCTCGCCGACGGGCGTCAGCTGGTGCAAATGGGAGAACTGCTGTTACCCGGAGAAATCATTCTACAGCCCGGACACAGTTACCTCAGCCCGTCGCTCTACGGTTGCTATAGCTCCGATGGCCTAAATGGCCTGCGCCGCGGCTTTCACGCATTTGTACGTAAACACCTGCTATCGCCGTCGCTGAAATCGAGACCGCGCCCGATTCATTTTAATACCTGGGAAGCCCAATACTTTGACCACAATCTGGACACCCTTGAAAAGCTGGCCCGTGCCGCCGCCGAAGTGGGGGCCGAACGCTTTGTACTGGATGATGGCTGGTTCAAAGGTCGGCGGCATGATCGAGCGGGGCTTGGCGATTGGTCCGTCGACTCAGACATTTACCCGGATGGATTGCAACCGCTGGTCGATACCGTCAAATCACTGGGCATGGAATTTGGTCTGTGGCTGGAACCGGAAATGGTCAACCCCGACAGCGATCTTTACCGCCGGCACCCGGATTGGGTATTGAGCTGTGAACCGGCGCCACAGGTGCTGGCGAGACATCAACTGGCGCTCGATCTGAGCCGCCCGGAAGTACAGGACTATTTGTTTGAACGCATCGACAAGCTGCTCGGAGACTATGATATCGGCTATCTCAAGTGGGATATGAACAGAGACCTGCACCAGCCTGGAAACCGTGAGGGCCGCGCCTCAGTCCATTTTCAGACTCGTGGCCTGTACCGGCTATTAAATCGAGTCCGCACCGCTCACCCTCATGTGGAAATCGAAAGCTGCGCCTCCGGCGGAGGCCGCGCGGACTATGGCATTCTGGCCCATACTGATCGTATCTGGACCTCCGACAGCAATGACGCCCTGGATCGACTCGCCATTCAAAAAGGCTTTTCGCTGTTTTTCCCGCCTGAAGTGATGGGCTCCCACGCAGGGCCCTTGGATTGCCATATTACCGGCCGTCGTATCCCCATGGCGACTCGCGCTGGTGTGGCTTTTTTCGGGCATATGGGTATGGAAGTTAATCTGTTGCAGGAAAGCCCGGAAGAAAAGGCATTGCTGACCGATGCGATTAAACTTCACAAACTTTTTCGCCCGCTGTTACATAAAAGCCACACCCTGCGCTTGGATACTGAGGCCTTTATCGATGCCTTTGGTATTATCGCCGACGATCGGCAACAGGCCTTGTTCAGTGTCACAATGCTGAGCGATCACCGCTCTACCCTGCCGCCTCGACTTTATTTTCAGGGATTGGAAGCGACCACTCGATATCACCTGCAACTGGCATGGCCTTCGAATATTGAATTGCCTTTTGTGTCCATTCTCGACAAACTCAAGAGCGATGGAAATTGCTCCGGTGGCATGATCGCCAGCGGAGAGGCATTGATGACGCACGGTATGCAGCTGCCGTTAATCAAACCTCAAACTTTATTGATTCTTTCGCTGCTAGCGACGGAGACCTGTTAATATGTCGTTCATCAGATTTAACGCCCTGGCTGCCTCACTCCTGTTGATTTGCACCCCATTTTTGGCCACGCACTCATACAGCGAACAGCTCTATCCCCCGTTCGTCGCCAAATTACAACCACAGCTGGCACAGGTGGGAACACACAAAGTAGGAGTGAGAACGCTCAAGGTTGTGCATGGGAATCAGCTCGATTTCCGCACTTTTGAATATCACGATCGCCCGTTGACACTGGAGGTGTGGTACCCAGCCCGAGCCTCCGGCAATGAAAGAACAGCCAGTTACGGGAATGTCACAAGAAAAGGCAAACGCTTTAGTCTGACTGGTACCGCTTTTCGCGATGCGCAGCCTCTGCAAACCGAAGGAGGTTTTCCGCTGGTCGTCATCTCCCACGGTTACACGGGTTATCGCACGCTGATGTTCTACTTGGCCGAGCATCTGGCCTCTCATGGCTATGTCGTGGCGGGCATAGATCACACCGATTCAACCAACGCCGACATCAGCAATGGGCTGGACGACAGTGTCGGTTTTCCCAGCACGCTCTACCATCGCTCTCGCGATCAGCAGTTCGCACTGGACTATCTTTACAACACCAGCTTTGTTCATAGTAACCTCGACACAGATAACGCAGGACTGATCGGGTTTTCGATGGGCGGCTATGGTCTCATCAACACCGTGGGCGGATGCTATCAATTCACCAGAGAATCCATTCTGCAACTCAATCCGGATTCGACTGCGGAACAAATCAGCCACTTTCAGACCCTACTGAACACCTGTACTGCCGGCAAAGCGTCTTCTCAACCAGACCCTCGCTGGAAGGCTGCCATTGCGCTCGCTCCCTGGGGTCAGCAGCTGAACTTACACGACAGAGCCAGCCTGGCAACGATCAAAACGCCACTGCTTTACGTCTCTGGCGACTTGGACGACGTATCACACTACCCCAGCATTGAGCGCCTGTACCAGGATACAGGCAGCCGGCATAAATACCTGCTGACACTGCTCAATGCCCGCCACAATATCGCCCCGCACCCGGCCCCCGCGGTAGCCTACGAAGATGCCTACGATCTGGAACACTACTTTGAACCGGCCTGGAGCTTGCCGCAATTAAATCAGATCAACCGACATTTTGCCCTGGCCATGATGGACTGCCATGTGAAAAATCTAAAGGACCGCTGCAAAATGCTGGAGCTCTCAGGAAACAGTGGCACCAAACCCCACTGGCCGGGATTCCCCGCGCGCTTTTCTACCGGAATGACCTGGCTGAATGGTCATTCGTCCTCTCAAGCATCCGCTGACTAGGAGCGGTGTAACACCGCACCCTAACCCTTACAATCCACAGCCCAGGAGACGCCACTAACGACTTTTCAACACCATTTATATCTTATATAAGATAGTCTATTGAATTATATTTGTATGATATATATTATTCATTAGGCAGTTAAACCCATCCAATAATAATTTCAGGAACGCTGATCATGTTGATAGAGAGAAATCACTGGAACATCAGGAAGCGCCAAGCGCTGGCCGCCACTCTGGCGAGCACACTCACCCTATACGGTGCAGGCACTCTGGCGGAAGAGATCAAAGGACAGGAAGACCTTCTGGAAGAGGTCACTGTTACTGGTATCCTTGGCAGTTTGAAACGCGCCATGGACGTCAAACGCGATGCCGTGGGCGTGGTAGATGCCATCGCCTCAGAGGACATCGGCAAATTCCCCGACCAGAACGTCGCCGAATCCCTGCAGCGCATTCCCGGTGTATCCATTGACCGCAGTGGCGGTGAAGGCCAATACGTGACCGTGCGAGGTCTCGGCCCCCAATTTAACTCAGTCTTAGTCAACGGTCGCCAGATCGCCACCGAAAACCAGGGGCGAGAATTCAGTTTTGATACCCTGGCTGCAGAACTCATCGCCGGCGCCGACATCTACAAGAGCCCCACTGCCGCTATGCAGGAAGGCGGCATTGGCGCCACCATCAATGTTAAAACCGCCCGCCCGCTGGATCTGGATGAATTTACCGCATCCGGCAGCCTGAAAGGTGTTCACGATGACCTCACCGGCGAAACATCGCCATCCTATTCCGGCCTGGTCTCCAACACCTTTGCCGACGGCACCATGGGTGTGCTGCTGTCGGTATCACACAGCGAGCGGAACGCTCAGAACAATCTGGTGGAAACTCGCTACTATCGCCCCGGTCAGTCCATTACCACGCAAAACGGCGAAACCTATAACGGTGTCTATATTCCCCAGAACTTCGACGTAATGGTGGACGAACAGGACCGCTCCCGTACCAATGCCAATGCGGTGTTCCAGTTTGCACCTAATGAAAACATGGTGATCACCGCCGATGCCATGTACTCGGCATTCGAAGTGGAGTCCGATACCCACGCTCTAGGTCACTGGTTTACCGACAGCAACATTATCGACGCAGAACTGGGCGCCAACGACACGCTGGTATTCCTCGATAGCGCCGCCACCGGGGCTACCGATTTTATCCGTCGTACCTACAACCGCGATACCGAAACCAAAGGGTTTGGCTTGAATCTGGACTGGCAGATCAACGACAATCTGAACGCCAAGATCGATCTGTCCACCTCCACCGCCGAAGACAACAGTGGCGGCAATATTCCATTCACGGTGATCGGTTATAACAACGCCTACCAGTGGGATGGTCGTGCAGGGGACGCCGGCTCCATTACCATCGCTGGTGGCCAGGATGCCCTTCTCAACGCTTCCGCCGGCCGCGCTCATTACAATGAACGCAACGGCTGGGACCGCGAAGACGAAATTACCGAACTCAAGGCGGATTTTGAGTGGACCCCCGATTCACAGACTCTGACCTCTGTAAAATACGGTTTCTACTACCAGGACCGCACCAAAGACAATCAGCGCAAGTTCGCTTCAGACTGTAGTTTCTACTGTGGATACGGCACCGATGTTCCTGACGAACTGCTCAGAGTCTACAACGCCGAGAACTTCTTTGGCGGCCTGCCAAGCCAGTGGCTGACCTACGATATCGAAGCCTACTTTGACTACCTTGCCACGGGTGGCGTTGCCTCACTCCAACAGCAGGCCGACGAAGCGGGACAAGACGTGGATATTGCTGCCCTCTACGCCGCGTTGAACATGGACAATCCCAATACGGCGGCAGACAAATTCAGCGTAGAGGAAGAAATCGTCAGCGTTTACCTGGATCTGACACTCGAAGGCGAAATCGTGGACTTGCCCTGGCAGTTAAACCTGGGTGTGCGTTACAGCCAGACCGACTCTACCCTGGGCGGCTTCACCACCGAGCTGTCTGACCTGCAACCCATTCCCAACGATCCTTCCGACCTGAATGAGGTTTACAACAGCGACGGCACGGATGTTAACGCCAACAATGAGTACACCAACATACTGCCGAGCGCGAATCTGCGCCTGGATCTGAATGACGACATGTTGGTTCGTCTGGGTTTCTCCAAGACCTTGACCCGTCCCACCATGGATGACTTGGTACCGGCAACAACTATTACCGTATCTCGTCCTGATACTCTGCAAGCTGTTGGCGGCAACCCCGATCTGAAGCCGTTCCTGTCTACCAATCTGGACCTGTCTTTCGAGTGGTACTATGATGCGGGCAGCTACTTCTCCGCCGCCGTTTTCACCAAAGACGTTGAAGACTTTATTACCGGCCAGGTCGCTACTGAAACCTACAACCTGGAAAGCGGCGCCTACGAATTCAGCGTATTGCGACCACGCAACGGTGAAGAAGCGACCATCGACGGGCTGGAACTTGCCTGGACTCACATCTGGGAGAATGGCTTCGGCATCCAGGCCAACGCCACCTTTGTGGACAGCGATGCAGAGCTGGACCCGAACGACATCAACGAATCCTTCGGTCTCGAAGGCTTGGGCGATTCCCACAATATCGTTCTGTTTTACGAACGCGGCCCGCTGCAGGCGCGGATCGCCTACAACAACCGCGGCGACTTCCTGCAGAACGTGGTTAACCCTCGCGGTGGTACCGAGCCGCTCTACACCGAGGAATATGCCCAGTGGGATATCAGTGCCAGCTACGATGTTACCGATAAGATCACTGTATTCTTTGAAGGTGTCAACATTACCGAAGAGGAAACCCGTCGCCACGGTCGTTTCAGCAATCAGCTGATTAGCCTGGAAGACAATGGTGCCCGTTATGCGATTGGCATCCGTGCCAACTACTGAGTTTGTCTTGTCTTGTACCTGTGCTTTTTAGGGACTAGGGAGAGCGCTGCTCTCCCCTTTTTTCTTTATCTCCACACAGGAGTCTATAGCAATGACAAATCCAGTGAATCATATCGTGATCGTTGGAGGCGGCACCGCAGGTTGGCTGACAGCCGGCCTGATCGCCAGCAAAAATCAGCCGCTGGATGCATCCGATCTTAAAATCACACTGATCGAATCCCCCGACATCCCCACCATCGGCGTCGGCGAGGGCACCTGGCCCAGCATGCGCCGCACTTTACGGGAAATCGGTATACGAGAGACCGACCTGATTCGTGACTGCCACGCCGCCTTTAAACAGGGCAGTCAATTTATCAATTGGTGCAGCGACAATCGCCAAGAACATTACTTCCACCCATTTAACCCTCCCATAACCACCAGCGATCCGTTCGAATTCTGGCAACGCCAGTCGGGCTCAACACAAAGTTTCGCGGACTGCCTGGACGCCCAGCCCACTCTTTGTGAAGCAGGCCTGGCACCCAAAACGATTACGACAGCCGAATATGCGGGAACGCTCAATTACGGTTACCACCTTGATGCCGGTGCTTTCTCTACCCTTCTACAGAAACACTGCTGCAATGCTTTGGGCGTTCGACATCACCTGCAGAATGTACAAAGTGTGCACCGCGCCGAAAATGGTGACATCTCGCACTTGATCACTGCCGACGGGCAAACACTGCAGGGAGATTTATTTATCGACTGCACCGGATTTCGCGGATTGTTGATCGGTGAATCTCTGCAAGTGCCCTTGATTCCCCAAGGCCACATTCTATTCGCAGACCGGGCGCTGGCAGGCCAGGTTACCTACGACCAACCAGACCAGATCATTGCCTGCCAAACCCGCTCCACCGCACAGAGCGCAGGCTGGATTTGGGACATCGGCTTGAGTCACCGTCGCGGTATAGGCTATGTGTATTCCAGCAACCACATCAGCGACGAAGCCGCCGAACGCGAACTGGCGAACTACATCGGGCCGGGCTTCGGAAATACCAGTGTGCGACGCATCAACATCAACAGCGGTTACCGAAAGAAATTCTGGGTGAACAACTGCATCGCCATCGGCTTGTCCGCTGGGTTCCTCGAACCTTTGGAAGCCTCCGCACTTATGCTTATCGAACAATCCGCCAACATGATCGCCGAGCGACTGCCGGCCAATAGAATGGTAATGGATCGCCTTGCCGAGCAGTTCAACCAACGCCAGCACCATCACTGGGAACGTATTGTAGAATTTTTAAAACTGCATTACGTACTGAGTAACCGGCAAGCCCCCTTTTGGCAAGAAAATCGGGAAGTCTCGTCCATTCCGGAATCGCTGTCTGAAAAACTCCAACTTTGGGAATACCACGCTCCCACCGCTCAAGACTTTAGCGCTGAAAGCGATGTCTTTTCCTGGATCAGCTACCAGTACATTCTCTACGGCATGGGCTTTAAAACCGAGGCGAGACCTACTTGTGCCGCAGACCGCTGCGCGAAACTGAGCCAACTGCGTGATCGACGATTAGAGCAATTGCTGACCCAGCTGCCAAATCATCGCCAGTTGGTCGATAAAATTCGGCAATACGGTTTACAAACCGTCTGAACCCGAGCGCAAACAGGTATTACTATGAACATCACTCCCCTTGAACAACTCAACACCACCGACCTGGCCATTAGCGGCACCCAAGGCCACCCTCACGCAAAAAGCAGACAGTTGATCAATTTGGTGGTCACGGAAATCGCACAGATTTCATTGGATATGCCTGTGATTTTCGTCAAGGACGGCAACACGGGCCAGTTCCGTTGCGTCGCCCTCCTGGGGCTGGAACAGAATCAGAACCTGATGTTCAACCAACCCAGATGGCACAGCCACTCCATCCCCAAACATATTCAGCGCGAACCCTTTTGCATTGGACCTATTGATCAACAGCGAAACACTCTTGGCCCCTGCATTGATCTGGATAGCGACTATGTCACCACTCAATCCGAAGGTACTGCTCTCTTTACCGAGTTAAGGGAGAAAACTGAATTCCTGAAACGAGTGGAGGAATTTCTGGCGACGCTGTTCGAAGAAGAGCGTCTGACTCAAGAATTTATAAACACAATAGTGGAGCTAGGCCTACTCCGTGAAATTTCCGTCGAGTGTCAACCTCAACAGGGAGACAACCGCTCGCTGAGCGGGCTGTTCATCATTGATGAAGAACGCTTGAGACAGTTTGACGCCGATACCGTTAAAAGACTGATGGACCAGGGGTTTTTAAACCCGATATTCGCCAGCCTCAACTCCCTGGGTCAACTCAATCGGTTGACGGCGCTCTTCAATCAACAATCAGAATCCACTCTGGTCCAAACAACCGTTCAATTAAAGTAACCCCTGAACATCAACGTACCAGAGGATCTGCAATGCCTTTCATCCCCAAACGGTAAATCAAAACATTGCCCGCTTCGGGCTGCTCTGCAAGTTGAGCATCCGTCAGATTTTCACGAGCACTGGTAATAAACATCGTAGCCAGATCATTGCCACCAAACGTCAAACACGTCGGCTGGCTTACCGGTAACGGCAACTCACCCACCTTTTGTCCGTCCGGGGCATAACGAACCAGCTTGGAACCTCCCCACTGTGCGCTCCAGAGAAACCCTTCAGCGTCCACCGTAGCACCATCCGGATAACAACCCACTTCGGTCTTGGCAAACAAACGTCGGTTGCTGATCGACCCGCTTTCAGGCTCAAAATCGTAGGCATAAATCTCCTGTCGAGGAGAATCCGAGTGGTACATCACCCGAGAATCGGGACTCCAGCACAGACCGTTTGAAATCGTAATCCCGTCAACCACAGACGACAGACTCAAATCCGGGTTCAAGCGATACAGACCACCCTGGTGATAAGAATCATCCGACTCAATCATAGAACCCGCCCAAAACCGCCCCTGGCGGTCCACCCGGCCATCGTTAAAACGCAGACCGGGTTTATCCAACTCAGGACGCGCGATCCAGTCCAGCTCACCGGTGTCCAAATCATAACGTGCCACACCACTGGCAAACGCGGCCATGATCAATTTATCTTCGGGAACACCTTCAAAAAAACCAAAACACCCCAGCCTTTCTGGAAGAGACCAATCCTGGCGCTGCTCCGTGGCCAAGTGATAACGGTACAGTTTGCTCTCCTGAATATCCGTCCACCAGACAGCACCATCCCGCGCATGCCAGATTATGCCCTCACCAAGATGATTGCCGACTTCAATGCTGCCTAGTTTTTCACCAGAATACTGTTCCATCGTTCCATTCACAGAGTGGGTTAAAGACATCAGAATTATAATCTCATTTATATGATTATTTAAAGGCCTATGAACAACCAGTCACAGATAAATCGGCAAAGGCTTTGACTCCAAAAATCCCGCAGCTATACACTCGTTTGAAAAGCAAGAGACATAGAAGAACCTGCAAGGAGCCACACCATGACCGCCGACTACACCCTCTACGGGGCCGATTTATCACTCTATACCGGCAAAGCCAGAGCCTATATGCGCTACAAAAACCTGAACTGGCAAGAAGTGCTGGCCACCGCAGATGTCTACCGCGACGTCATACTTCCCAAAGTCGGAGCCCCCATCATTCCCGTACTGCAAACCGCAGAAGATCAAGTCGTCCAAGACACCACCGATATTATCGACTTTCTTGAGCAACGCCACCCGGAAGGCTGCATCTACCCCAACACCCCCAAACAACGACTGGCGGCACTACTACTGGAATTTTTTGGTGACGAATGGCTACTCCTGCCCGCTATGCACTACCGCTGGAACTACCTTGAGCAACAACGGGAATTTATCTTGCAAGGATTCGGACAAATCGCAGGGCCCGACGCCAGCACCGAAGAACAAATCAAACTGGGCGAACAACTCTGCGCCCCCTTCCGCGGTTCGGTAGAAAAAATGGGCGTCAACGAAGACACCAAAGCAGCGATAGAACAAACCTACCTCACCCTGCTCGATCAACTCAACGAACACCTCACTCACCACCCCTACCTGTTGGGAACACGCCCCTCCATCGGCGACTTTGGACTCATGGGCCCACTCTACGCCCACCTCGGTCGCGACCCCTACCCAAAAGCCCTAATGCAAAAACGTGCACCCAAAGTCTACGAATGGGTTGAACGCATGAACAACCCCGAGCCGCTGTCAGGCGACTTTCTGCCCAACGACGAAGTCCCCGAAACACTCCTGCCGATTCTAAGAACCCAGAGCAAGGAACAACTACCCGACGTACTCAGCGTCATTCAGCACAACGCCACCTGGCTCGAACAAAACCCGGATGGCAATCTGCCAAGATTTCTGGGCGAACACGAATTTACAATAGGTGATGTAAAAAGCAAACGCTGGATCAGCAGCTACTCACAATGGATGTTCCAACGCCCACTGAGCTTCTACCAATCACTGACACAAGACCAGTACCAACCGGTCGATAATTGGCTGGAAAGCATAGAAGCTCTCACGGAATTAAAGACACAACTTACACACCCAGTAAGACGCAAGCAGGGACAACTGGAGTTGGTAGCCGCCTAAAGCGCTTAATGTTGGAGTCCGCCGCATTGTGGCCAATTAAATGGTGGATTACGCCGCTTCGCGGCTAATCCCCCCTACGAATGCCTTAGAACCGCCTTAAGTAAGTGCCATTCGGGTCAGACTCCTTGATCTTTAGCCCAGCATAACAGTAAAAACTCTGCCCATTGAGGCACCAACGCTCGTGTACCTCAGAGCCAGCGGTGGTCAGGGTGTTGTTTTCAGAGCTTCAAAAGCGAGCGCCGATGGAGTAAAAAAGACCGGCGCTTTTTGCCGGGCTTTTTTTTGGGACGGAGGGCAGCCTGGAGGGCCGCCGCTTAGCTCTGAAAACAACACCCTGGCCGCCGCTTGAGACACAGAACTTCGCGACACTGCTAAGGCCAGTCGCCCTCAGAGCGGGCTGCTACAGGGATTAGCCCCAACTTGGCTGGTATTAGCACCAATCGGTTCGGAGGCCTCCGCAAGAACTTGATCTATACTCGATGGCCGCTTGTGGCACCGATCCAGAAGTCTGACCCCGGCCTGCTTGCACCGCCACTACCGAACCGCCAACCGCTCCATAAACGGGTTCTCATCAAACGCCTTACCAAATGACCGCAACGCCAACAAACTGCCCTCAAACTCAATAAGACCATCCGCAATTGCACCGGCAGCCTCAATATCCCTCTTCACCAACCGATTAAACGTCTCACGACTCATCGACAAAACCGCATCCGCATCCAGCCCATCCTCCATCAACAACACCCCATTACGAAGACGCGCCGTAAACTGCTCACCACTGTCACGGATATCATAAGCCACAGAAATCCGCTCCTCACCGACCTCCTCAGCCCTGACCCGATAACGCAAAGACCCGATAATATCCCGCGCCGACTGCGACTCAATACGAGCAAACGCAGCGTCCTTCACACGCGCCGCCACCATCGCAGGCGTCAACTTACCCTCAAGCTCCAACGCCGACGTCAAATACCAGGACCGCCAAGTCGTATTCAACTCCGCATAGCCCAACTCACGAAACGCTGCCGCCTTAAGATTGCGCGCCTCCATATCCCCATGATCCACCCGAATCAAATAGGTCAACAACTCTGCGGCGAACTGAAAATCTCCATCGCGATAATACTCATTAGACGCAGCAAAAACCCGATCACGCCCCCCCATCAACTTAATATGACGGCGAGCCAACTCCACCGGCTCCGTCGGCCGATACTCAATACCGTCACCACTAAAATACCCCATCAACCCGGCATGCATCTGCGGCGCAATATGTCGAAACGTTCCGTAAACTTCGGTAGAGAACGAACCATTCTCCAAATACTCCGGTACCTCCGTAAACTGCGCCTTCAGCTCCTCGATACCGTAACCCTTATTGATATAACGAATGGATTGATCATTGATCCACTGCACCAAATCCCGAAACTTCGTTACCGTCTCTCGGATATTCTCCTTGCCATGCATCGGCACCAAATGCGAACCCAACAGATGCTCCACGTCATAACTCAACACCGCATCCACGGCACGAATATACCCCGCCGGCTCACGAAACTTGGCTCCACGGATCGTGTAAATATTCGGAACCGAATGAAAAATTTCGTCGCCAACTGTAACCGCCTTAAACGCCGGCAAATACAAACCAAACTCAGACTTTGCCTCACCGCCGGTATAAAACACCTCTAGCTCGATCCCTTCAATCGTCAAACGGGTATTCTCAGAAAAGGTATCAGTCGGCGGAATATAACCCGAGTTACCACCATACTTGGCGCCGCAGCAACCGTGGTAATGTCGATCTTTTTCGGGTAATGCCATGCCGCCGTAATACACCACACGCACCGCCTGCGCAGGTGCCGTCGCCCCAAACTCGCTATTCATCTCCTCGACAAAATTATCCCAGGCATAAATACGAACCTTGCCCGCCTTAACGTCCGCTTCAGACACCAAACCTGTCGTACCGTTGTAATGATCCGGATGATGGTGAGAATAGAACACCGCGGTGACAGGTTTATCGCTGAACTGACGGATCTCCGCCAAAATCGCCTCGCCCTGCTGATGACTGAGGCCCGTGTCATATACGATCAGGCCATTGTCTCCCTCAATCACCACACTATTGGCCGCCCACCCGCCGGGATTGTTGATGGACCACAGGCGCTGATCGCCTATTTGATAAACCTTGGGCTCAAAATGCTTTCGGTGTTCATCAAAGTGTCCGGGCCAGGTCCTTTCCACACTGGGGGCCTTGGATAGATGCTGCGTTGTCGTGCTTTCCTCTTTACAGGCGGTCAAGGCCAACACAGCCAGCATGGCGGTAACCCAGGGTCTGGAAGATGAAATGAGTGTCACGATGAGGTCTCCATTGGGATTTTCTCCAGTATATCCAGCGTGATTAAGATACAATTAGCCAATAATCAGCCAGTTATATCCTATTATTACTGATTTTGAGCCCATGACCGACAACACGAGAAACCCCGACTCTTCCGTCTCCCCTCTGGCGGAAACCGATATCCATCAACTGGTCGATCACCTGGTAAAACTATCTGGCGGAGCCATTTCAACCCCCGGACAGACAACCCTTTCGGATCCTCGTGGCACTGGGCTGATGCAGGGCTGGGAGCTGGCCAGCGGTGTGGAACTGCTGCAATGGCGGGCGCACCTCAAACAGCCATTGGAGCTGCAACGCAGCCCGGCACCTGAACAGCAACCCGTCTGGTCGATCCTGCTGACGGACAGCGCCAGCCTGGTTGCCAGCGATGCGCAATCTCCCAAGCCAGCCGAGCGGAGCCGCAACGGCATGGCGTACCTATACAATCATCATCTGGCGCTCAACATGCTGTTCGGGAAAGCAGGTCACATTCGCATGCTGTTGATTCGCCTTAAGCCTCCTGCCTGGCAACACCTGCTGAAGCAACGTCCCCGCCACGTAGACGAATTTATCAATGCGCAAGAACCGCGCTTTTACGGATTTGATCTACAAGCCGGAAGTGCCAAAGGATTTGTGCAGCTGTTTGAGCAAGCGCAGCCGACCTTGGCAGAGCAAAAGCAGCAGGCACTACCCTGGCAGCAACTTCAGTCCGTTTTGGATATATGCAGCGATATTTTCAGCCGCCTGGAATACCGCAGCCTGCAGCCCACGGCCCGACTTCGCCCTCGTGATGCAATGCGAATTCAGCGGGTACGCCAATTGATGTTGGAAGATTTCCAATCACCGCTGGATCTGGCCATCATCGGCCGGGAAGTGGGGTTGGGACGCGACAAACTGCGGCAACTGTTTGGCCAGGTCTTCGGCTGTACACCCTTCCAATATTACCAGCAACAGCGGATGCAGGAGGCGCATCGCTTGATCACCCATGAGGGCTGCAGTGCTATGGATGCAGGTTACCGGGTGGGTTATAGCCACCTGGGACATTTCGCCCAGGCGTTCAAGAAGCAGTTCGGATACCTGCCAAAGGATGCCAGACTGAACCAGACCTAGGAGCGTCTACTTGCTAAAAAAGGAGCCTCAACCAGTAGACACAGCATCTCAAAAAGCAACGTAGCCCCATTTAGCGCCGTCACCCCACTGGGGTCCAATGGCGGTGCGACTTCCATAAGATCCGCGCCTATAAAGTTCATACCGCGAAATTCCCGCAATAACCTCTGCGCCTCTCTCATAGTAATACCGCCGGACTCCGGGGTACCGGTACCCGGCGCATAGACCGGATCCAGACCATCAATATCGAAACTCAAGTACACCGGATGATCACCGATAATCGCGCGGGCTTTTTCCGCCACGGCTCGCCAGCCCAGATCATCAAACTCCTCGATGGTAATCACATGCATACCCTGTTGCCGGCTGTACTCCAATCCGTCGGCAAAATTCTGACCACCCCGTATGCCAATCTGAATCGTCTTATTGGGGTCAATAACACCGGCCTCTGCGGCAAGCCTGAATGGTGCCCCGTGATGAAACTTTGATCCCTTGTAAGGCCCCCAGGTGTCGGTGTGCGAATCAATATGAATCACCGCTACCGGCTCTTGCTGAACGTTTGCCAGAGCTTTCATAATCGGCCAGGTAACCGAATGATCCCCGCCAACCGCCAGTGGCAGTACCCGTTGTTCGGCGATGGCAAGAAAATAGGATTCTATGTCCTCAACAGCCTGATCCAGGTTAAACAAATCATTGAAGTGCACATCACCCAGATCTCCGATCCGCGCCATCTCAAAAGGTTTAACCCCCGTCACTACATTGATCGCCCGCATCATGGTGGACTGATTGCGCACTTCTCTTGGACCATGACGGGCTCCACTGCGACAGGTAACACCTCCGTCAAAAGGAATGCCGATAATGCCGATGTCCACCTGGTTGAGATCGCGCACCAAGGGCGTCCGCATAAAGGTAGCAATATCGCTATAGCGCTGATTCAGATGAGGGGTTTGGGCTTGCCCCAAAATATCGGTAGTCTGATAAAAATCCTTGAACGTTGATACAGAGTTTGACACTGCAGTCATCTCCTCAATCGAATTAAATTAAAGTGCCGCAGTGATGGCATCGAAAGCTCTGAGTTGATCCATAACCATTCGAGTATCCGCCATCTCCGGCTGACAGGACATCTTGGCAATCACCAGTTCGTTGTTCGGGTCGATATAAAGGGTCTGACCATGTACGCCCAGCGCCATAAATGTTCCCGGGTGAGGATCACGGACCCACCACTGGTTGTGATAGGCGCCCCCGGGAAGCACCGGGCCGTATTGGGATTTGGTAAATGCCTCGATCAATTGCGCATCGGGAAAACGACACCGATCAATCCAATTCTTCGGCACGATCTGACTTCCGTTATAACATCCACCATTGGCCATCATCTGGCCAAAGCGGGCAAAATCCCTGAGGCAAATATTAAAGCCGCCTTCAAATGCCGCATAGCCGCCGGCGTCCACAATTGAAACCAAGTCCTGCTCAGCACCGAGAGGATGCCAGATGAGTTCCGCAAACAAGTCGTCGAAGTGTCTCTCTGTGACGCGTTCCAGTACACAACCGATCACATTGGTAATAACGGATTGATATTCAAAACGTTCACCGTGGGCATGGCCATTGGAACGTCTGGTTTGCGCGTAAGACAACATGTCAGTGGGGCCGCTGTACCCCATTTCTGGCTCCCGCCACCCTGTTGCCGTCTCGCAATTGCGCCAGTCAGCGTTGAGATCGCTATAATCCTCGTTGAACTGAACGCCCACTTGCATATCGAGTAATTGTTGAAGAGTCGCTCCCGCAAAACCCGTTTGTTGCAACTCAGGCAGTATTTCATCAACACGATCCTGTGTAGCAATATGACCCTGCTCCATCAATACGCCTGCCAGGGTAGAGGTAAAGGATTTGCTGCAGGACATGATCAGATGAAGGCTATCTTCACCCATACCATTGTAATAAGACTCATGCAGTATGCGGCCACGATGCATCACCAGAAAGCCGTCCGTCCAGGTTCGTTGCAATAGTTGCGATAACGAACAGCGCTCTCCCGCACTATCGATAAAGCTTACACCCTCCAGATTTTTCGCAGCCTGACTCAGTTCCGATGTATTTTTTGCACGGGCCACCCTGAGTGTTCGTGTAAATTGCTGCACTCGCTGAAAACTCCAGCGATTAAAGGGAGGACGAGTCCAGTTGCGGTTATCGACACGCTGACCTTCGGGCAATAAAGCACTTTTCCCCAAAGGCAGAACACTAAAACTGTTGATTACATTGGCATTCATTAAAAACTCCCAATTAATGCATTTGCGAACAGACGATGATGGGCTTGCCAGACGACGCAAAATTAAGAACAGAAAACAGTAACAATGACATCACAATAAAGGCACCGCATACGACGGTGACCGCAGTCCAAGACCCCGGAACTAATACGGATACCACCAGGCTCGGACCTGCCGCAATGCCAATCGCCTGGCAGGCGCCAACCAAAGGCATCCAAATGCCACCGGTATCTGCATCGGCCACCATCGCCATTTGAGCGGGCAACCACAGATTCCAGCAAAATTGAAACAGCATCCCGGCTAACAGGTAATGGGTAAAGTCAACACCCGCCAGAAACCCTGTCAGACTGATGATCTGCCCAAGCGCGCAAATGCTCATCATCGACATACGGCTAACCCATCGATGCATCCCCAGTGCCAGCAGCGCTCCCGCTGCGCCGGCTAACATCGACAATGACAATGCTTGAGCGACACTCTCCAGATTAAAACCGGCGTCGAGACCAATACGCTCGACAAACGCCCACAGTGATGACTGAGCCACAAAGAAGGCGACAATAGCCAGCAGCCCCCAAACCGGCTTCCATACTCGCTTCGAATTCGATCTGGCTGCAACTTGACCGTTTAACGGCATCCACCCACTCAAAGCAAATGCCATCAACGCCAACGCGGAAGAGCTGGCGAAGATGACAACAATGCCGCCACTGTCAATCAGAGTCGGAAGCAGTTTGAATGCAACTCCGGACCCCAATAGCTCCGCTACCACGGCCAAGGCGAAATTGCGATCCAGGTTACGGGTATCTCCAATGGCAGTGATTGACAGAGCTACCAATCCGCCTGCGGCTATCCCAGCCATAAGACGGCTGAACAATAGCGCCGGAAAATCCGCCCCGGACAACCAACTGAATCCGTTGGCGATGAGCAACAGCAGCGACAGATTGCGCCCCAATACAGCCCATGAGACGCGACGAACAACAACTAATCCTAATAACGACGCCAGCACAACGCCCACCATTTCAATGCTTGTCATTAGAGCACTCTGTTGGTGATCCAGCCCAACAGAGTCTTGCAGGGCACCGACGTAGAGCGGCATTACCAGGAAGATAAACGCACCGGTAAACAGCAAACCGACCATGGCAAGCAATGGTTTAGCCATTGGAAACAACCTTTATTGGAAGTTGTAATTCAGACTTACGCCATAGGTTTGTCCCTGACCGGTATAGCGTGTAAATACGTCATTACCCGCCGTGTTGGATACGTAGTAAAACTCGTCCCCCAGATTCTTACCCCAGAGAGACAACTCCCAATCACCGGCATCGGAGCCCAGGCTGAGGCGGGCATTGAACACCTGGTAATCCTCCACCAGATCGGTGCCGTCGTTGTTGGACAGATAAGAGTAATAATCATCGGTATACATATAGTCCGCGGTCGCCCGCATTACCAGACCATCGGCCACCGGCCACTCGTAACTCACCAACGCGTTATAAGACCACTGCGCGGCGTTGGGAAGCTCCGAGCCCGACAGATCCAGACCGTTGGTAAAGGTGTTAAAGTCAAAGCCTTGATCAAACTCCTCCACTCGGGTATCGAGCCAGGTAGTGGCCAGTTTTACATCCAGCCCCATGAACGGTCGCCATTGCAGCTCCAGCTCCAATCCCTTGACTTCGGAGCGGGGCACATTCTTGAGCTTGGTCAGAAAACCAAATACCGGGTCCGGTGTGGCATCGCCCACCTGCTTGTCACGATAATCATAGAGAAACGCAGCGCCATTGAGTTGCATGGTGCTGTCCAGCAAAGTGGCTTTGAAACCAAGTTCATAGGCCAGCAACTCCTCTTCTTGATAAGGACGATAGGTGTCAATGCCATTGGAAGGTTGACCGTTAAATCCACCGGATTTAAAGCCGGTGCCGACACTGGCATAAATAAGCCAGTCTTCATTGGGCAGATAATCCAGTCCGATTTTGCCGGTGACTTTTTCAGTGGTGATTTCATCACTGATTACCGGGTTGTCGACCGCACCGGTATTGAGGTCAACGCTGCTGAAAGTGCCACAATCTCCTGGCTCAAACTCGGTACCGTCGGACTCAGTAAAACCGAAAAAGTTATAGAGCCCGGACAGGGATCCATCGACATCGTAGGTACAAATATCAATCTCGCGCTGCTCGTGCGTATAGCGAGCCCCCAGCGTAAGCCGCAGCTCCGGGGTCAGTTCATATTCGGCGTGAGCAAACAGGGCGCGTATATCGGTGTTCTGCTCATACCGGGTTTCAGCAGAGGTGACACCGGCGGCATTGGAGGCATCGGCAAAACCAAACAACAGACGATCCTCAACCTCATCACCGGCCAGATAGACACCGGCGATCCAGGTCAGGTCTGTGGCACCGCTTGATGTCAGCCTCAACTCTTGCGACCAGCCGGAGATTTCCGTATCCATTTCGTTGAGGGAACGAACGTCAGCCAGCCCGTCCCAGTCGTTACTTTCGCTGCGCTCAAAGCGCTCCACTGACGTAATCGAAGTCAGAGAGAAATGATCCAGATCCCAATTGACGGTAATTGAGCCGCCCCAGGTCTCCACATCCCGCGACGGCGTCAGTCCCTGATCCCAAATAGCGGCATTGTTGTCGTCCTGATCGTTCACCACTCTGGGTTTACCACCGGCGGCACAACCCCAAGCATCCTCGCCACAGAGAGCGGGGTCATAGAAGCTGGGCTGCGCAAAGAATGCCTGTCCCACCTGATTGTCGGACTGGTCGCGACTGCCGTGTAGATTAAACAACACATTAACGCTGTCACCGGCGGCCCAGTCCAGCAGCACCCGACCGGCAAAGGTATCCACTTCACCGAGCTTATCGCCGTTAAGTTCGTTTTGCTGCCATCCTTCGCTTTGGCGCTGGGCCTCAAAAGCGACTCGGCCATTGAGGCCATCGGCTACCGCGCCCGACACAAAACCACCCAGCTTTTTATAGTCGTAGCGACCGTAATCAACACTGATGCCAGCCTCGAATACTTCCGTGGGTTTGTTACTGATAAAATTGATCGCACCGCCGGTGTTGTTGCGGCCATAGAGATCCCCTTGAGGGCCCTTCAGCACTTCAATGCGCTCCACATCAAACTGAGCGCCGCGGGTCATAACCGGGTAAGCCACCGCGACCTCATCCACATAGAGCCCCACGGTGCCGTTGCTATTGGGGCTGATATCATCAAAACCCACTCCGCGAATGGTGTACACGGGTATTCCCGAAGCCCCCGCCTCGGTCAGATACAGGCCCGGAGTATGTTTGGCCATATCCAGAGCACCGCCGATGCCCAATTCACGCATCTGGTCGCCGCTGAAGGCACTGACGGCGATGCCGACATCATTAAGAGTCTGAGCCCTCTTTTGGGCGGTCACCACCACCTCTTCCAGAACAAATCCTTCATTGGCCTGAACCTGGGACGCCATTGAGGCGGCAATGGCAGCTATCAGTAGATGTCTTCTCATTTGTCATTCTCTCCAGCTTTGGCGCTCCTCAACCATCATGAAGGGAGCACTTATTTATAGATTCAAAATTAATTAAAGTCTTAAATCATTCAATTTTCACTCTAGAATTGAAGAAATATCATTTTTTTCTAGAATAAAAACTAGAATACTCCGATAAAACAAGATGTCAATCTATAAATAAAGGAATTTTTTGTCTGTAAAATGCAAAAAGAGCTCTTTTTTATAGATATGGAATTAGTTATTCTGCGCTGAACAGCACCAACATACTGTCGCCACCCGAATAAGGAACGCATTATGGCCACCGAAGCAGAGTCAGATTTGGCCACCACCGGGACAGAAGAGGACAAAAACAACTTCCGTCGTCCCACCCAGGCTCGGGGCATTGCCAAGTTTGAAAAGATCCTGGATACGGTGCATGAACTGATAGAAAACCGCGGCATCGACAATTTCAGCCTTTATGACGTCGCCGACGCCGCCGGCGTGGCCACGGGCTCGGTCTATCACTTTTTCCCCAGCCTGCAGGCGGCCTTTGTGGCTCTGGTCGAACGCTACGACCAGGAATTCGCCGATATCATTGCCGCACCGGTGGACGCCAGTCTGGTGAATGACTGGGAGGACATTCTGTTTCACCACACAGAACGCAGCCGCGCCTACTTGAATCAAAATGCCCCGGCCCTGAACCTGCTTCTTGGTCCGGGCCAAAGCTGGCGCTCCCGCCTGGTGGACACCGAGGGCAACATGGTCATTGCCCAGTCCATGCTGGAAAGCTATCGACAGCTCTATATCGTACCTTCAGTGCCAGATCCCGCAGAGCTATTGCTGTTTGCCATCGAAATACTGGAAGCGCTTTGGGGCCTGTCCTACCAACGCCATCGCATGATTACCGATGACATGGCCGAGGAAACCCGCAAGGCCATGGTGGCCTACTTACGGCTTTACTTTCCCAAGCATATGGCACCGGCAGAGCAGCCGGTCTAACCCTGCTTCTGCCCCATAATAATGGCTATCATGTCATCGAAGACCCGCAGAAAATAATCCAGATCCTCGCGGCTATGCTGGGGGCATAACAGGAACATATTGAAGAACGGCATAATCAGTAATCCGTGATACCAGAGATAGGCGTGCGCAAATTCAAACAGTCCACCAAAACCAATTTGCGTGATCCCCGTTAACGGGTCTTCACATCGATCCGGGATAAAGTGAAAACAGAGTCGATTGCCCATCATTTCTGATCGAAAAGGCGCCTGATACTTTTCAAAGATATCCGCCATACCCTGGCGCACATAGTCCGCATTGGTGAGTAACGGATCGAATACCGAAGGCGTCATCACCTCCTGCATGGTCACTCGAAGCGCGGTAGTGGACATGGTATTGCCAGTCAAGGCGTTGCCCAGAAATCCCAAACCCGCACCCGCAAAGAAACCCGCTTCGTCCTGCCACTGCTCTAACTGGTCGGCGATTTCTCGTGTCATCCCGAACACAGCCCCGGGGATACCGGAAGAAATCGCCTTGCCACAGGACCACATATCAAACTCAAGACCTTGTGCGCCGACAGAACCGTTCCAGGCGTGGCCGAGCGTGTGAGTTTCATCGTAGCAAAGCAAGGTGCCGTATTTTTTCGTCAACTCACGAACACCTGCGTGCCACCCCTCCTGTGGCCAGGCCCAGCCGAAGTTGCTCATGACAGGCTCCATCATTACCACCGCCACATCCCGGTTCTTGAGACACTGCTCCAGAGACTCAAGATCATTCCACACAAAGATTCGGGTACCTTGATCCACATCGCCGTGATACTGCGGCATTTCGTGATAGCGAGAAATCACTCCCGGTTCCGGCATCATCTTCTGGGTTTCGTCGATGGTGCCGTGGTAAGCAAAGTTGGCAATCGCAATATTGGGGCGCCCCGTGACGCAGCGTGCGATTGACAACAGGTAACGATTGGAATCCGACGCGGTCAGTGCATGCATCCACACCGGCAGTTTAAAATGCCGCTCCAACTCAGCGGCGGCGGCCGCCTGCTCGGCGGTCCCCATCATGGGATCGATGCCGGTATTGAGAAGACTCTCTGCCGCTGCTTTGATAGCCGGGTTTTCAGGGCCATGCCCGAACATGGAGGGCGTGTCGCCAAACTGCAAGTCAATGTATTCATTGCCATCCACATCCCACAGCTTGCCCCCCATGCAATGGCTGGCAAACGGCAAGATCGGCGTCTCCCAATCCTTCTGATAAGAGCCAAAGATGCCCCACAACATGTTTTCTCGACCCGCCTTCTGCAACCGACTTGATTCAGGCATCTTGGCTTGCCACAGCGCCAGATACTTTTCGTATAGCGCTAGCAGCTGGTCCTGCGGAATCACTCCAAACTTTTCCACCTCCGATGGGTAGAAACTCGCCAGATTATTGAAGTCGGCATCCGGCGCCCACTTGCGCGCGCAGGCATAGTCAAAAGCTTTATCGGACACCAAAGCCGAAGCCTTGCGAAAAACACGTCCGCCTCGAAAGTAAGCATCGCCTTTTACCCTTGCAGGCTGCTGGAAATGATTCATAGATGCACCTATGTGTAGATTCTTCTCTCCGGGCGCTTACTCCACCCACCTTTCTAGATTTCAAACTAGTAAGGCGAAATTAACACCATCAATTACTAGATGTCAATCTATTTTTATTCCAATTATTTCCGTTACAATTCAATTTTCTCGAATAAATCCCTATATTTCTAAATATATATCTTTTTATGGTGAAGAGAGATGACTATGAAAAGATGGAAGTCCGGTTCGATTGAAAACCTAAGGGCCTAAGACCAGCGGCAGGAATAATGAATACCCACCAGGAGCCGATCTTGCGTTATTGATACGCAAACCAACCCAGGAAGAATAAATTATTCTCAAATAATCCATTTTCATCCGACATACGAATAATTCTTACCTCTCACCTGCGCTATAGTTTTTGCCTCTCTGCCAAACGGGCGACCCCCGCCAGGCAGCCGGCCGCCCCACAAAGGATTGGCCCTTAAGCACTGCCCCGGCTGATCTCGGGGCGGATAACAACAAAACCATGGCAGCGGTTGCCAAAAGTAACCCACCTGCCCCAAAGGGAGACCCCGCGATGGCTCAGCCTGAGGCTCAGTCCGGCACGACCGCGACCGAAAACCCTTCCCCCTACCAAAGCAAACTGTATGTACCCCAGGCCTCTTCACGTCCGGGCGAAGCGGCAGACTTCAGCGACCTGAAGATCCCAGCCGCCGGCGATACCGGCAAGCCAGCTTTGGACTGCACCGCCACCGAAATCAGCGAATTGGCCTATGGCCTGGTAAGAGTGCTGGACGATGAGGGCCAGGCGACAGGCCCATGGGCACCTGCCCTGAAACCGGAACAACTGCGCCAGGGCCTGAAACATATGATGCACGTACGCGCCTACGACGAACGTATGTTCCGCATGCAACGCCAGGGCAAACTGAGCTTTTACATGAAGTGTACCGGCGAAGAAGCCATCGCCGTTTCCCAGGCCATGGCATTGGAGAGCGGCGATATGCTGTTCCCCACTTATCGTCAGCAAGGACTGCTGTTTGTTCGCGGCCGCCCGGTAGTGGACATGATGTGTCACTGCATTTCCAATTCCAAAGACAACCTGAAAGGCCGGCAGATGCCGGTGTTCTACAGCTGGAAAGAAGGCAACTACTTCAGTATCTCCGGCAACCTGGCCACTCAATACAGTCAGGCCGTGGGCTGGGCCATGGCCTCCGCCTACAAAGGCGAAGACCACCTCGCCTGCGCCTGGGTGGGCGATGGCAGCACCGCCGAGGCGGACGTCTACCACGCGCTGTTGTTTGCCAGTACCTATCGCGCCCCGGCTATCCTCAACGTGGTCAATAACCAGTGGGCCATTTCCACGCCCCAATCGTTTGCAGCCGCCGGCAGCACCTTTGCCGCTCGAGGCACCGGTTTCAGCATTCCCAGCCTGCGCGTGGATGGTAACGATTTTCTAGCTGTATACGCCGCCACACAGTGGGCTGCAGAACGTGCACGCCTGGGGCTGGGCGCCACCTTTATCGAACACTTCACCTACCGCACCGAAGGCCACTCCACCAGTGACAACCCCGACGGTTATCGAGCCAAGGGCGAAGGGCAGGCCTGGCCATTGGGCGATCCCATCGAGCGACTCAAACAACATCTGATCAATTTAGGTGAATGGAGCCAAGAGCAACACGAGGCGTTGGCTATTGAACTGAAAGACTCCGTTACCGCCGACTGGAAACAAGCTATCTCCTACGGCACCCTCGACGAAGGCCCCCACTGGCCGGTGGAAACCGTGTTCGACGATGTCTTCAAAGACATGCCTGCACACCTGCGCAAACAACGTCAAAAGATGGGGGTATAGACCATGGCCAAGATGACGATGGTTCAGGCGATCAATTCCGCTCTGGACTGCACCATGAAAAAAGACCCCAACGTACTGGTGATGGGGCAGGATGTGGGTTACTTCGGCGGCGTATTTCGCTGCACTGAAGGCCTCTACGAAAAATACGGCTCACACCGCGCGCTGGACACCCCCATTGCCGAGGGCGGCATTATGGCTGCTGCGATCGGCATGGGTGTTAATGGCCTGCGTCCCGTTGTGGAAATGCAGTTTGCCGACTACATCTATCCCGCCATTGACCAGATCATCAGCGAACTGGCTCGCCTGCGTCACCGCAGTGGGGGTGAATTTTTTGCGCCGGTCACCGTGCGTGCGCCCAGCGGTGGCGGCATCCGTGGCGGACAGACACATTCACAAAGCCCCGAAGGTATCTTTACCCATGTCTGCGGGCTCAAAACCGTTATGCCCTCCAACCCTTACGATGCCAAAGGCTTATTGATCGCCGCCATCGAAGACGACGACCCGGTGATGTTCTTCGAACCCAAGCGCATCTATAACGGCCCTTTCTATGGTCATGGCAGCGACAGCCACGGTGGTGAAAACAAGGTCATCACCAGCTGGAGCGCTCACCCCGCCGGTGAAGTACCGGAAGAGTACTACAAAATTGAGCTGGGCAAAGCGGCAACCGTTATGCCTGGCGATGACGTCACCGTACTGGCCTACGGCACCATGGTGCACGTAGCTGAAGCGGCGATCAAAGCCAGTGGCATCAACGCTGAGCTGATCGACTTAAGAACACTGCTGCCTCTGGATCTGGAAACCGTGGCCGAGTCGGTACAGAAAACCGGCCGCTGCGTGATTATCCACGAAGCCACCCGTACCAGCGGCTACGGCGCGGAACTGGTGGCCGAAGTGCAAGAAGAATGCTTCTGGTGTCTGAAGGCTCCTATCGAACGCGTCACCGGATGGGACACTCCCTACCCCCACGCCTTCGAGTGGGAATACTTTCCGAGCCGCGAGCGCATTATCGAAGCGCTCGAACGTACCCTCGCCTGCGATTAATCCTGGGAGATTACAGCATGTACAGTTTTAAATTACCCGACCTGGGCGAAGGCATCGTGGAATCCGAAATCGCCGAATGGTACGTAAAACCCGGTGACCTGGTGGAAGAAGATCAGCACATTGCCGATGTCATGACCGATAAAGCCGTGGTGGAAGTCACCGCCCCCGTCAGTGGCAGAGTGCTCGCCGTCGCCTGCGACGCCGGTGAAGTATTGGCAGTGGGCAGCGAGCTGATCCGTTTTGAGACCGATGGCGATCAACCCGAGCAACAAGCAACCGGCAGCCAGGATGAAGCCGCCGGCAAAGCTGCAGTGGAAACCGCAAACAAAGACACTGCCGATACAGACGCTGCACCCACAAAAGCGCTGCTGCCCGAAAAAGCTTCAGCTGCCCAAGGCTCTCCCGTAACGGCTTCTGCACCAAACCCCGCAACAAATGTGGCGGCTTTTACCGGCAAGGTGCTGGCCTCTCCATCCGTACGCCAGCGCGCTCGCGATGAAGATATAGACCTGGCCAGCGTACCGGGCAGCGGTCCTGCAGGTCGCGTGTCTCATAAAGACCTGGACACCTTTGTTGCCGCCGGTGGCGCACTGGTTGCCCGAAGCGCGTTTAGCGGCAAACAAGCCAGAACCTCCGCTACCGAAGTCAAAGTTAAAGGCCTGCGCCGGGTTATCGCCCAAAAAATGCTACAGGCCAAGCGCAATATTCCCCACTACTCCTATGTGGAAGAAGTGGACGTGACCAATCTGGAAGAATTGCGCGCACACCTCAACGCAAATCGCGAAGAGGGTCAACCCAAACTGACGTTGCTGCCCTTTATTGCCCAGGCGCTGGTAAAGATTCTACCGCGCTTCCCACACTGCAACGCGCATTTCGATGACGAAAACAGCCTATTGACTCAACACGACGCCGTCAATGTGGGTATCGCCACCATGACCGACACCGGGCTTATGGTGCCGGTGGTCAAACACTGCGAGAGCCTGGACGTCTGGCAGACCGCCGTTGAAGTGGCGCGTGTCTCCCAAGCTGCCCGCGACAGCAAAGCCAAGCCTGAGGAGCTTTCCGGCTCCACCATCACCATTACCAGCCTGGGTGCCATCGGCGGTATTGCCACCACACCCATTATCAACGCACCAGAGACCGCCATTATCGGCGTCAACAAACTGCAGGAGCGTCCGGTCGTGAAAGACGGCGTCATTGTAGTGCGCAAAATGATGAACCTGTCATCCTCCTTCGACCACCGCATAGTCGACGGCTACGACGGTGCGCAACTGGTACAGGCGCTCAAGCAACTGCTGGAAAACCCCGGCGCCATCTTTGTCTAGGAACCAAAGCACATGACTGAAAAGAAAACCTGCAAAGTACTCGTGGTTGGCGCAGGCCCCGGCGGCTACGTCGCCGCCATTCGCGCCGGCCAACTGGGCCTGGACACCATCATCGTCGAAGGCGAACGCACCGGTGGCACCTGCCTGATCCGCGGCTGCATTCCTTCAAAAGCCCTGATCCACGGCGCCAACCGTTTCCAGGAGATCCAGGAACATGTGGGCGATGGCAAATTCGGCATCTCACTGACCAGTGGGCCGGAACTCAATATGGCCCGGATGATCGCCTGGAAAGACAGCGTCGTCGACAAACTCAACAGCGGTGTCGAGGGTCTGCTGAAAAAAGCGGGTGTGACCGTGGTCAAGGGCTGGGCGACGTTTTCAAACGCCAAAAACTGCACCGTCACCACCGCTGACGGAGACATCCAGATAGAAGCAGAACACGTGATTCTGGCCAACGGCTCCAGCGCCACCGAACTGCCCAACATTCCCTATAGCGAACACGTCGTCTCCTCGACCGAAGCACTGCAACTGACCGACGTGCCCAAACACCTGGTCGTAATCGGCGCCGGCTATATCGGTTTAGAGCTGGGCATTGCCTACCGCAAACTGGGCGCCGAGGTGACCTTTGTAGAAGGCCTGGAACGCCTGCTGCCACTCTACGATAAAGAAATGACCCGTCCCATTGAGCAATGGCTGAAGAAGCACAAGACCGACATCATCTACCAGGCACGAGCACAATCGGTGGAAGAAATCGGCGGCAAACCCGTGCTCACCTACACCGACAAAAACGGCGAACAACAGCAGCTGAGCGCCGACAAAATTCTGGTCACCGTCGGCCGCCGACCCAACACCAACGGCTGGGGTTTGGAAAATATGTGTGTCGATATGGACGGCCCTTTTGTCAAAGTCGACAACCAATGCCGCACCGCCATGCGCAACGTCTGGGCCATTGGCGACCTGGTGGGCGAACCCATGCTCGCCCACAAAGCTTCGGCACAGGGTGAAATGGTGGCGGAAATCATCGCCGGTCACCGCCGCGAATTCGATCCAGTCGCCATTCCCGCCGTGTGTTTTACCGAACCGGAAATCGTCGGCGTCGGCTTAACCCCTGAACAAGCCAAAAACGAAGGCGAAGACGTGATTGTCGGCAAGTTTCCCTTTGCCGCCATCGGCAAAGCCCTGGCCATGGACGCCGGCACAGACGGCGGCTTTGTACGCATCACCGCCCGCAAAGCCGACCACATCATACTGGGCATACACGCCGTCGGCGCTCATGTCGCCGAACTCAGCGGCGAATTTGCCCTGGCCCTGGAGATGGGGGCGCGGCTGGAAGACCTGGCCCACACCATCCATGTACACCCGAGTCTCAGCGAAGCCACCATGGAGGCGGCGCTGGCCACACTCGGTAAAGCCATTCATATCAGCAACGGGTAGGTGCGCTGCCCGCGGCTAATATGGATAACCCAGTGCCGGTGGCCCACCACCGGCGAGTGGTCTAGCACCTTAACGGGCACCGGAGGATCTGGACGGATCCGCTCCTGTGAATGATGTAAACAACCCCGGTGCCCGCTTTTTGGCAATATTGACCAATGCCGCCGTGCAAAGTGGCCAAGCCTGCCAAAGCTCTGTGTTAGACTGATGGTTATTGTGAGAGAGAACAAAACTACGAGGCTCCAATGAAACTCTCTGCGTTTGGAAAAAAATTCGCCGGCGAATCCGGCATCGTCGAACTGATGGACGACCTGGGCACCGCCCTCAACGAAAATCCCGACATGATCTTTATGGGCGGCGGCAATCCCGGTCGCCTGATGGAAGTCGAAGCCATCTTCCAGCAACGTCTGGAAAACATCATGGCTGACCCGGCCCAGCGCCACAGCCTGTTTGGCATCTACCAGTCCCCTCAGGGAGACAAAGAATTCCGCGACCAGATCGCCGCCTTCCTGAAAAAACAATTCGGCTGGAACCTGACCGGCAATAACATCGCCGTCTCCAACGGCAGCCAGTCCGCGTTCTTTGTACTCTACAACATGTTCGCGGGTGTTATGGAAGACAGCAGCCAACGCTCCATCCATCTGCCCCTGGCACCGGAGTACCTCGGTTACGCCGACACCGGTCTGTGCGACAACTTCTTCACCGCCACACGCCCCAGCATCGAGCTGCTCGACGAAAAGCTATTCAAATACCACGTCGACTTCTCAAAGCTCAACCTCGACGAAAACGTGGGAGCCATGTGCGTATCGCGCCCCACCAACCCGACAGGCAACGTGCTGACCGATGACGAAATCGCACATCTGGACCAGATGGCCAAAGAAAAAGACATCCCGTTTATCATTGATGGTGCCTACGGGCTTCCCTTCCCCAGCATCATTTTTACCGAAGCCAAACCCCACTGGAACGACAACACCATCCTGGCACTAAGCCTGTCCAAACTGGGTTTGCCCGGTGCCCGCACCGGCATCATTGTCGCCAACGAAGACATCATCCGCGCCTATACCAACGCCAACACCATCGTCAGCCTGGCCTGCGGCACCATTGGTCCGGCCCTCGCCAAAGAACTGTTCAAGACCGGAGAAATCCAGACCCTGTCCCAGCAGTACGTAACCCCATTCTACAGGGACGGCTCCCAACAAACCGCCCAATGGTTCCGCGAACAACTGGGAGACCTTCCCTTCCACATCCACAAACCCGAAGGCGCAATTTTCCTTTGGTTGTGGTTTGAAGGCCTGCCCATTACCAGTCAGGAACTCTACCAGCGACTTAAACAGCGCGGTGTATTAATCGTACCCGGCCACAACTTCTTCGTGGGCATGGATGACGATTGGGACCACAAACACGAATGCATCCGAGTATCCTACGCGCAGGATTCGGAAACCGTGAAGCGTGGTGTGGAAATTATCGCGGACGAAGTGAAAAGAGCCTACGAAACGTAGCGAACTAAGTGCCAGAAATTGAGCCCGCAAGAGCTCCGCCTATGAATTAATAATGAGGCACTGCACTCAGGGAACCTCGGTGCAAAAGGTGGCCGGTGTGCCTATGGCGCCGCCACCATCTACTGGAAATAACCTTGACGGGTGGTGCCCTCACCGACACAATGCACCACCCAAATAACTCAGCGGGAGCCCCCCATCATTCACCTGGCCCTACACGTTATTGTTCCCGCGATCGTCGCCGGCCTCTTCTACCGCAAAGCCTGGCTCATGGCTCTCGCCGTTATGATGGCCACCATGGTGGTGGACGCAGACCATCTACTGGCCGACCCCATCTACGACCCCAACCGCTGCAGTATTGGTTTCCACCCCCTGCATCGCATTGTCCCCATCCTGCTGTACGGCGCACTCTGTTTTCTGCCAAAAACACGGCTGGTCGGACTGGGTCTGATGATCCATATGGCACTCGACTCTATCGACTGCCAAATGACCAACGGCGTCTGGTACCAATAGTCGCCCTCGGAGATTCTGATTACCAAATTAATCGCTTGACTGAAGATCAACTTCTGATAAATTGACCAACGTCTAACCAAATAAATTACCGGAGGATACTCATGATTGTCGCCAACCCCCTCCGGGCAGCTTACTAAGTCAGGCCAACACCTTTTCCTGACCCCTCTGCCCGGTGATTCACCGGGGCCAGTACGCCCCCAAACCGAATTTTTTCGGGCGCCAACGAGCGCCAGGGGTTATCATGACTACATCTTTTACCCTGTCCCAACTGGGCTGGAGTACCTTTTTTCAACAACAACTCACACTCGACGAATGGGAAGGCTATTACCCCGCCAGAGTCGTCGCACACCACAGAACCCACCTCGACCTGATCAGCGAACAAGGGGCAACACAACTGCAACACCACGACAGCCTGCCGCCCATGACCGTTGGCGACTGGCTATTGCTAAACAGCGAGGGATGCTTCCATCGATGCCTGGAACGCCTGTCACTTTTCAGCCGCAAAGCCCCGGGGCGAACAATCGAGGAACAACTGATCGCCGCCAATATCAACACGGTATTTGTGGTGGTTTCCCTCAATGCGGACTTTAACCTCAACCGCATCGAACGCTACCTCGCGCTCATTAAAGAGGCAGAATCGGAACCCGTGGTTGTGCTCACCAAAGCAGACCTGTGCGAAGACCCGGACCAATATCTGCAACAAGTACGGTCACTGGATCCACTGCTGATGGTCGAGGCGGTGAACGCTCTCGATGCGCATGACCTGCAAAAGCTGGAGGCCTGGCTAACACCGGGCTCCACCGTGGCTTTGCTGGGCTCATCCGGCGTTGGTAAATCCACCCTGCTCAATACCATCACAGATTCCTTGCAACAGAAAACGGCTGCCATCCGCGACGATGACGGCAAAGGTCGACACACCACCACCGCCCGCTCGCTTCACCTGAGTACCCGGGGTGCCCTTATCGTGGACACCCCTGGCATGCGTGAACTGCAACTGGCCGATTGTGAACACGGTGTTGAAGAAACCTTTGCGGAAATTACCCAACTGGCGAATCAATGCCGCTACAAGGACTGTGAACACGACCAGGAGCCCGGCTGTGCCGTCAGGCAGGCCATCGAAGATGGAACTCTGGAAGCCCGTCGGTTGCAAAGCTTTCACAAGCTGAAACGCGAACAGCAATTCAACGCAGCGACACTGGCGGAGAAGAGAGCCAAAGATCGGTCATTTTCTCGCATGTGCCGGCGGGTTCAGAGTGGTGCGCGACATCGCAAACAAGGGAATAACAGCACTTAGATCGCGCATGGATGGCGGGTACACTAAATAGTACCCGCCCCACTTGAACTGTCCGATACTACAAAAAGTTTGTGTTGTTGCTCTATCGCTTCCCGTCGTATATCGGTCCAAACGAAAAAACGGAGTCTTCTGCGGTATCGACACGAACACTGACCGCCTTAATATCAGGTGCGCCAAAAGACTGCAGCCTAATGATGTTTGCAGCACCACCACCGTAGGGTTGATCGATGATAAAGCTGTGGTGGTCGCCGTGCAGTAACAACACGGGTTTACCGAATTTTGAACCCAGCTCGCCGATAAGACTCCGAACATCTTTAAAACCGTCCGGGCGTGGAGTTTCAAAGAACATATTTGCGTGGTATGCCAATACAACGGCCTCTGCCTTCTCCAGCGTCGCTTCCGCAAAGGCCTGCTCTATCCAGCGCAGATTGGCCTCATTTCTCCGGCGATACTCAGATTCAGCTTTTTTGTAGCCATCAGTAAGACCGTTGTTAGACCCTACAATATGAGCGGTGACAAACAACACCCCAGCCTTCCACCAAAGAGCGTTTTCGGGGAAGCCCTGATCGACCTGAGTGCGCAGTTTGATTGGCTGGCGACCGAGACTGTCGCTGTTTGGGAAGAACCATTCACGAATCACTTTCAGCCGCTCAACCGGTTTGTAGCCTCCCGCGACGATTCTACGGCAATCCGTCCATTCGTTGTCACCAGGGGTGTAGATCAATGGCCCTTCGAACCTGCCAAAGTCCTCCAATATCTTCTTTTGAGCCTTGTCACCACAGTTAGTGCCACCGCCCTTGGTGTCCCCCAGATGTATTGTGAAAGCGGGGTTAGCGTGATTGATTGTCGAGATCAATGTGTAGTAGGCGGGGTAATCCTTGGGTATTGAGTAAGCGGTGTCCGCCAAGACAACAAAGTTGAAACTGCCAGTATCGGTAGTTTGTTGCTTGTGATCGGCGAATGCCTCTCCCGTTATCAGCAACAAACCTGCAACGGCAATGCATAGCCTTTCGAAGATCATAGTATCTGGTCCATAGTCTGGAGCGACAATCCCTGGGATCTGCAGTATAAAACGATGAGGTTACAGATTTCCATGCGCGGGGAGTCGCATCGACGCAAGTGACCTTCTCACGCCAACCGCCGTTGAATCTCCCGCGCCACCAACCACAACCGGTCCTGCCCCCAAAGCGCCAGTATTGCCTGCCCCTGCTTATCAAGTAACCGATAACTGGGCACGCCCCACAACCCCGCCTCGTACATAGCCAGGCGATTGGCCTCCAGCTGCTGCTCCCATCCGGGTTGCCCTATTCGGCTGCGGGCCTCACTCCAGTCCAATCCGGCGTTTTCCACCACGCGCCTTAGCCCTTTATCGTTATTAGTGTTTACGCCCTCAACAAAGGCACAGCGCAAAAACGCACTCAACAGCTCATTGCCCTTGCCCCGCTCGCAGGCCCAGGGATAAAGCGAGTAAGCCCGCCGGACGGGATCGCCAATAGGGTCATACATTTTGTCAAAGGCCACATTGGCTGAGTGAGCCTCTCGGACCGTATCGCTGAAGATATACAACCCCTTTTCACGGGTCGCCGGTACGCCGCGCATCACCATTGGCAATACCGGCCGCACCACCAGATTAACACCCGTGTCATTCGCCAGTTGCACCGTTCGATCAAAACTGATGGCGGTATAGGGGCTGCGCAGCGAGGGGTATATCTCCAAGGTCAAGCTGCCGTTGTCTTTTAAGGGGCCTGATTCCACTGCGGGTCGAGGCACCAGCATGGGCTTCTCGGCGAGCTTGTCTGCACCCAAGTGCGCCAACCTTTCCTCCAGATGATAAAGCCGGTCAACGCCCCAGTACCATTCCTTGCCGTAGTAAAACATCGCACCAGAGTAATGTTTTAACTGCTCCCTGCGGGCATTACCCCTGGCGACCACAGCTTGCGCCTGCCCCTCTGGCAAACTGTCCAGCTGCGCCTGCAGACGTAGCAGCTCGGCTTTGTCATCGCTCCAAAGCGCACGACTGATGGCAACAACCTGCTTAACAAATTCGCGGGAATTCAGGTTGGCCAATATCTGTGTTGCCAGCTGCACCAGCTCGGCATCCAGCTCAGCGCAATGCTCCGGAAATTCCAAACCATATTCGGGCGCAACCAGATGAGCGTCGTAGCGGGACAGCTTTAGCAGCAACTCCGGCTCAACAGCGTTATTGCCCCTGGGGCCGGACACCAGATGACAAACCAGCTCGATATCGTAACGATTGGCAAGGTCGGGCAAGACCTGCGCCGCGAGATAACTGTACCCATCATCCACCTGATGAAAGTACTCCACCCGATGGCGATGCCCGCTGCGCAGCCGGTGCTTTTCGATTTTTGCTCGCTGACCGCTCAGTCGGGAAGGGCGATTCAGGTGGGTAATCACCTTCGACATCAGCCAACGTTTAAAAGGGCTTGGCGCCATGGAGGCGACCCCACCCTGATCCTTGAACTGTTCGCTCATCTGCTGCGCTCTATTGCTCTTATCAAGTGACCCAAGGTTACCTTAAGCTCAACGCTAACCCAACAATGCCTCGCAACCCGTACCTGCCAACAGGGAATTGACCCGCTCTTTGTCTTGCTCTGAGAGCTGCTGATATTCCTCTCGAATCCAACCCAGGCACTTGCCCTGATACGGAAAACTCTGCTGAGTCCAGGTGGCGCCATCAATCTGCGTCTGCCATTGTTTTTCGCCGGCTTGCAGCGCCTTGGCATTGGCCAACAACGCTGGCACATAGGTACGGCCTATCTCGGCAAGAATATCCTTTAGCGTATCCGGCAGAGATTCCAGAACCAGCCAGTCGCTTTCTTCCAGACCACTGAGATCTTCCATCAAACCTACCCAGGTTACAGTGCGCGGAGACAACTCATGAGCAATCGCCCGTGGTGTCGGGTCGAACCCGACCAGCTGGGTCAACTGCCCATAAATGGCAAAATCTCCGGAGCCGGGTTTATTCCCCAGCAGAAAAGGCAGCTGCTTAAAATGGGCCTCCAGCAATTGGAGCAAACGCCTATAACTGGCATCGATTATCGGCGCCGTCACTTCATTGGAACCCACGAATCCCAAGCGACCGATTTGGCGCTCACTAAAAAATGCCTTGGCTTGCTGCAGTTGATCCTCGGCCAGAGTGACATCGTGAGCCAGCGGCAACAGCGTACCGGCGTTGTCCGCATCCGCCTCAAAATGCCAGCGGTAGTGAAACATGAACTTAGTGCACCACTCATCGCCATAGTCCTCCAGCAGGAAATTGATAAAGGCCAGGGCCGGGTCTTCAGGGATTACCGCGCGTTGGGGTTGCGCCTGTTCCAGCCTCTTGATAATGGGCGTGGAGTCGCAAACCGCCTCCCGCCCGTCATCCTCATTGTCGAAAATAAAGGTCGGCAAAAAAGGAATCTTGGGTTTGGCAATTCCGAGCTTATCCAATACCGCATTGGGGTCACCCCAGATCATAGAGTGGGGAATTCTGCGATAGCGCAACAGCGCCAGCATCTTGCGGGTGTAGGGTGAACCAACTGCGCCGATCAGGCGCAGGGGATTGGGGATGGGCATGGGACTCTCTCCTGTTACTTATGCTTGTCGCCGCACCAGTGTAGACCCCATTGCACTAACCGCCTGTGTATTCGCGCCAATAAAGGGTTCTGCAGTACAGTTTTTGCTGCTACTCGGTAGATAGTTATTAGGGTTTTTACTCTGTGCTCCGGTTGGCGGAGTCAGAATCATAGCCAGCAAGTTAGGAAGACAAGCGCCAATTTCCAATCAAATTCGAAGATTTTCGCTGCATTTGCCTCTCAATCAGAATATTCATCTGGTCGAATCTGGCATGTGACGCCGGACGCATGGGCCGTCCAGAATGTGACAGAGTTGACAAACAGGCTGTGAAATGATGATAATCGCTTCATCAGTGGACTGTCCGGCCTGTTTGGCCATAGGCGGTTCACAGTTCGATTCAGCAAGTCATTGCTGATGGAGCTGGCGGCACAGCATCACGGTTTCTAATAACTACTGCAGTAGTTACTGAATGAGACTGAAGGTAGCCCCTCCTGCTCCTCGAACGGGCAAACCCGTGGTAACACGGGGACGCAAAGCCAGTGCCCTACCCCGAGTGGAGGGTCGAACGGTTACCGAAAGGAGTTGTGCTAAGCCAGATGAGAGGTCATCCCGACCTCACCATTCTTCCTTAAGCTCAACGGTGTTTTTATTCATCTTCTGCCCGTACGTCCGGCGGTTAGGTGATAGCAGATAGGGCTTAAACATGGCGTCTTTACTGAATCAGTCCAAGTGCCCGCCGCTTATCTACAGCGCTATGGGTGTGGTCGCGATCATCACCAGCTGCTTGTTGACCGTTTATGTTGTCAACAGCCGCGCCGAAGCGGCCGAGATTAACGGCCAAGCCAATAATGGACGGGACTACAACCAGATCCCGTTTGATACCTACGATGCCACCAATGTGTGTCGTGAGGAGGCGACGGATCAGCTGGGGGCGTCGCTGGTCAGGATTCTGCCCGACTGGCATTCCACTCGTTTTGAGGCAGACCGGCAAACCTATCTTGTGGTTCTCAAGGCTGATGTCGGCACTTTGCAGAACTTTGAAGATGCTTACGTGTATTGTTATATCGATCCGAGCGATTACGCCATTAAATACTTTAACGCCTACGATTCGAAACAGAAGCCATTACTGTCCGGATTCAGCTTTGGAGACATTATCGATTCCTTTGGGCCATCATCCTATGATTCGGGCCGAAGACATTGAACAGCGCGATAGAAAGAATCGATAGAGGAGGCCGGGCGAGATAATGATGTGTAATCCGCAACTGAAGACAACAGCCCTGAATGAAGTCATTACGCTAGATGACCTCAGGCGGCACGTACGAGTGTCGCTTCACTGTAAAGCAGAGGTGGCCACTGAAGAGGGCGAGGTATTAACAGCACTGGTCACCGATGTGTCGCGCTCAGGCATTGGGCTCAGCGGCGACCGGCATTTTATCGAGACATTGCTGCCCAAATTTCGTCGACCTGACCGGCACCTGCCCGTGGAATTTACTGTCTATTTTATTCTTCCAGACGATAACCTTCACTGCGAAGAGATAAAGATCAGCTGTAGTTCTGTGTATGTACGCCGACTTGGGGTGGATGCTTATGGGCTAGGGGCTCAGTTTGTGCAGTTCCTTGAGGGCGATGCAGCGCTTGCAGAATACCTGGTTCAAAGAGAAATGGCATCCAGTGCTTAATCGTTTTAAAAAATCTCGTGCAACGGAGCCGCCAAACTTTGTAGGTATCGAGCCCATGATCTGTCGAGACGCCTTGATCACCGCTTTTCGCCAACTCAAGCCGTTGGCCTCTCTTTCCGAAGCAGGCCGGGAGCAACTGGCTGAAAAAGCGATGACGCTTGATTTCAACACCAACGAGACGCTGATCAGAAAGCTGCAAGGTCCGACGCAACTCTATCACTACCTGCTGGAAGGTGAGATTGAGTATCGAGTCAGCATGATGGAGCGCACTCATCTGTACCACTCAACCAGCGAGGATTGGTGCCGCAATCCTCTGGAGGAATTAATAGAGGAGAAAGGTGGCAGTATTCGAGCCAAAACGAATTGCCGGTTGTTAGTCCTCAGCAAGAGCTATGTGGATGAGTTATTGAAATCCTCCCTGGACACAGCCTCACTCCCTCCCCGCGCCATCAATGCCAACCAGGCGTTCGCAGGGGCTGCTGTCGAACACCACCACGAGCAAGATTGGAGCGAAGTGTTCCTCAATACCCCTCTTGTTGCCAAACTGCCACCGACCGCGCTGCAAAAAGTCTTTCGGATGATGAAGGACCAGACATATTGCGCCGGAGAAATTGTCGCTAAAGAAAATACACCAAGCGATTCGTTTTTCCTGATTAAAAGCGGCCGCGTTGAGATGAGTAACAGCCCCGCAGGCCCGTTGGAGCAACCTATTGAACTGCGCCCCGGGAACTACTTTGGCGACGAATCCCTGATAGCGGGCACACCTGGTAGCTTCGACGTTAGGATGTTGGACGATGGCGTGCTTGGGTGTTTGGACAGATGCAGTTTTAATGAGGTATTCCGGCAGTCTCTGGTGAAGACCATCGGCGACAGAGAAATCAGCGCAATGCGAAATGACCGGCATTCGCTTTGGATCGATGTTCGGCTGCCGGCGGAGTTCAGGCGCGGCCATATGAAAGACAGCGTGAATTTACCTGTGGGATCTTTGCGCAAACACCTCGCGGGTCTGGATGCTTCCTCGCGGTATTTTGTATGTGCCAATGGCGGCAGCCGCAGTGAGCTGGCCACCTATCTGCTCTGCCAGCATGGGCTTGATGCTTATATGTACCAAGACGATATGAAAGTGGTTAACGGATAGAGTATTCCCAAGCATAGAAAAGGAGCGGCCACCATCAGGCAAACCGCCCCTTTTCTGTGCGCTACATATCAGCAGCTTTACAACGGTTCCAACCGCACCGCCACCATTCCCGCATCCAGACCTTCATCCCCCTCGTTAATATTCACCGCCGTCACCTTACCGGCACAGGGTGCCTCGTGAGGAATTTCCATCTTCATGACTTCCATAATAAACAGAGTCTCACCGGCAGCAACGGCCTGGTCAGGCTGTACCATAACCTTCCAGATATTACCTGAGGTTTGCAGTTCTACATCAGTACTCATCAATCACACTCCCATGGTTTTAATATTGTCGAGGCTGCAGGTATTGGATATGGCCCTGGCCATTTGTTGAGCCTGGTCTACGGTGACTGCCACAAATTTGAGTACGGCACCGGGCTTGGCCTGACCCAGCTTCCAGAACTCCGAGGTCGGCACCGTAAACGGATTTATAAAGCCGCCCATACTGGGGCCATCGTTAACCAGAATAATGGGGGTTTGCCCCGCCAGGTTGATGCCGCCAACGGGATAGCCCTGGTCGATGATATTAGAAGGTTCCGAGCCGTGTTCCGGCCCCTTGTTATAGGCTTTTTCTGAGAAACTCAGTTCAGGTCCTTCCAGGCGAAAACCGGTGCGGTCGCTTTTGCTGGAAAGTTTCCAGTCGGCGCTGAGAAAGGTATCGATACCCTGCTCATCCAACCATTCGTCATTTGGCCCCAGCACGACATGGATGCTCCAGTGTTTGCCATCACCCAGTTGCGGGCGGGCGTGTTCGGCTACCGTTCTGCCGGCGGTGGCCGCGTCAATGTCTGTTGTTTTGAGCGAGAGGGCTTGGCCTTCTTTTAATGCGTGGCCGTCCACACCGCCGATACCGGCTTTGTGAAAGGTCGCTTGAGAACCCAACCAGGGTACCGAATCTATGCCTCCGGCAAGGGCCACGTAGGCACGTATGCCTTCGCAGGAAAACTTCATCTCCAGGGTCTGGCCTGCGAGTACCAATACGCTTTGCCACAGGGGCACTGGCTCACCATCAAGCTTGGCCTGCATATCAGCGCCTGTAATTGCAATTAAGGTATCCTGCTCAAACTGTAACGTTGGCCCCATATACTGGCATTCCAATGCCGCCGCGCCGGATTCGTTGCCTACCAACAGATTAGCCAAACGAAAAGACCAACTGTCCATGGGACCGGATGGCGGAAAGCCCTGGTTGCGAAACCCAATACGACCGGGGTAATCCTGTACGGTGGTTTCCAGGCCGGGTTTTATTACTTGAATCATGGCCGCCTCCTAAAAAGTTTGATCGAAGTCGAGGCTCTGTACCCAGGCCTGATAATGTTTGACTGAGAATTTCTGGTACTCCACCAAATTGTATACGTAGGTACCAGCCGCTACCTGGGCTTCATAGTGTTCAAATTCATCCACGCTACAGGGAACAAATTTGACCCTGTCGCCCGGTTGGAACAGACAGATGCTGTTTTCGAACACGGGGAAGCGTTTATCCGCATCCCAAATGGGGACCGGTGTACGCGCAAAGATCTGGTAGCCGCCCGGCAGTTGTTCGGGGTAAATAGCCGTAGACGCACCACCCATGCCAATAGCGCCTTTGGGAGTCCAGGTTCGGGGAGGGTTATATTTGGGGGCAGTTAACTTGCAGCGCGGATCGAGCGGCATCATAAACGGCAACCCGGGCCAAAAACCGAGTGAAGCCACCCAATACTCAGTGCCCGAGTGCACACGGGCAAGATGCGCGGCGTCGTTCAGGCCGTTTAGCTCCGCCACATAGTCGGGGTCCGGCTGTTTGTCGGCGTTGATCTTGGCGGTATAGTCCTGTACACATTCGCGGGTCCAGGGGTCGAGGTATACCGCCGGGATATAAAACAGGCGGCTATTGAGTTCTATATCTGCGCTGGGTCCCAACGACGCCAGCAATTCACTGAGTAAGGCAACGGCATCGGCGTACCCCAGAATCTCGGGTTCGTAGTGAACCAGCGTGGATGCAAAACAGGGCGCGGTTTCGATGATACCCGCCGGTTGCTGCTCTTCTATAGCAGCCGCCAGAGCCTGGCCGAGAAAGTTCAGCTCCAGATTCATCTCATCACCGAATTCGATCAGCAAGTAGCGGTCGCCGCCGGGACTGAAGCGGGGTTCTTCAAAAATCATACGACTGGCTCCTCAATGGCATTGCGGGTCAAGGCCTGCAGATTGTCATCGATAAAACGTGTGGTGACTTTGCCTTCCCGATACTGTGGGTGATTCATTACGTTTAACAAAAAGCGCTCATTGCAACGGGGGCCTTCTATCCGGGTTTCTTTCAGTGCATTGGCCATAGCGTCAATCGCCCGTGAACGATCCGGCGCCCTGACGATGATTTTGGCGATCATGGGATCATAGTAGGGTGTTACCCGATCCCCCTGCCTGACACCGGTATCAACACGCACATCCTCACCCTCTTGCGGAAAAGTCAGCACCTCCAGCAATCCGGGCGATGGCAGAAACATCTTGTCGGGGTCTTCGGCGTAAATCCGGCATTCGATGGCTGCCCCCCGATGGGCGATCTGCGATTGATCCAACGTCAGACTGTCATCCTCCAGCGCCAGGCAAATCTGCATCGCAACAATATCAGTATGGGTAACCATCTCCGTCACGGGATGCTCCACTTGCACTCGGGTATTCATTTCCAGAAAGAAATACTCATTGCTATCATCGTCGAACACAAACTCCACCGTACCGGCACCAGCGTAGTTTTGAGAGCGGGCCAAATTAACCGCACACTCCGCAATTTGCCGGCGCAGCGTTTCGTTTAAACCAGGCGCCGGAGACTCCTCCACCACTTTTTGGAATCGCCGCTGAATGGAGCATTCCCGTTCGTAGAGATGAATCGCTTCGCCTTTGCCGTCACCAAATACCTGCACCTCGATGTGGCGGGCATTTTTGACATAGCGCTCCAGAAAGACGGTACCGTCGCCAAAAGAACGCTCCGCCATAGACTGGGTAGAGGCGGCAATATCCAACAGTTGCGGCGCCGACTCCACCAGTCGCATGCCAATGCCGCCACCACCGGCCGAGGCCTTCACCAACAAAGGATAGCCTACTTCACTGCCCGCCTCCTCAATGCCGTCGAGTTCTCCCGTGGCGAAACGTTGACTGCCGGGCAACACTGGTACACCCGCCGATTGCGCCAGTTGCCGAGCCCGGTCTTTGTCGCCCATCTCGCTGATGGTGTCCGGTGCGGGACCGATCCAGCGTACCCCGGCAGCCATAATCTGCCGGGCAAAGTCGGTATTTTCTGACAGGAAGCCATAGCCGGGGTGCACTGCCGTGGCACCACTGACCGTGATTGCCTGTAGCACCTTTTGGACATCCAAGTAGCTTTCGGCGGCCTTGGCAGCACCGATATGAATGGCTTCGTCGGCCAACTGTACGTGCATACTCTCCTGATCCGCATCGGAGTACACCGCAACGGTGGCAATCCCCAGTGAGCGGCAGGAACGAATGACCCGGCAGGCGATTTCGCCTCGGTTGGCAATCAGGACTTTGTGTTTGGATACGTCGATCATATTAAACCTCAATGGCAACAACGGAGTTAACACAATTGGCCACCGTCTGTACCAGCGCGACGGCATTGGGCGTGTCGGAATGGACGCACAGGGTTTGAGCCCTTACAGGCAACGTCTTGCCTCCAACGGTAACCACCTCTCCAACCGTCAGTGCGCGCTTTACTTTGTCCGCTACAGTCTGAAGTGGTGGCGCTTTGTGTTCACGGGTGATAATCAGCTGGCCGTCGTCGCCATAATCCAGATCCGCGAAAAACTCGGGGACAAACTCAACGCCCTCGCCACGATAGATACGTTCCTGCAAGGTACCCGCCATTCCGAAAATGGGCAGCTTATACACCTTGGCAGCATCCGCCACGGCATGTGCTACATGTTCATATTTGGCCGCCATACCATAGAGAGCACCATGGGGTTTCAGGTGGCTGAGCCTCAATCCCTCTTTGTGCACAAAGCCCTGTAAGGCACCAATCTGGTAAATGATGGCGTTGCGCAGTTCTTCTCGTGACAACTTCATTTCTCGCCGCCCAAAGCCCTGACGATCGGGCAGAGAAAAGTGCGCACCAATGCGAACGTCGTGCTGTTTGGCCAAGAGCACGGTCTTCTGAATATGGTCCGGGTCCGAACCGTGAAAACCACAGGCAACATTGGCATGGGTGATATGGGGCATAATGCCGGCGTCATCACCCAGCGTGTAGATACCGTAGGACTCGCCCATATCGCAGTTAATAGAAATCATATTATCGCTCTCCACCACTTAGTCCGCGTCGGCAATACCATCCGCCATGGGTTTGGCAAAGGTATTGAAGCGCAAGAGATAAAACACAATCGCGGCCAGTATTGCCGTAACCGGAGCCGACCAGGCCGAAAAACCACTATCGCTATTGAGAAGCAAGATCCCCACCACGGACGCCGAGGTCCAGGCCACTAATCCACTGTGTGGGTTTGCAGGCGTTTCCAGTTCATCGCCGTTTTGGGACAAGGGGGTGATCAGAATGTACACCAGCGCGATAGACACCCACGCCACCACAAAAATGCCCTGATAAGCCAACGCCGAGAGGATAAAACTGAATACGTCGGTTAACATGACCGCAAACACGATAATACCCACGGCGATGGCCACCAATACCTTGGGCAGCGTAACCCCGGTAACGCCCGTGGCAAACGCCTGCAGGTTAACCGTTGCCAATTGAAAGTTGGCGGTATTGATGCGTGTTTGACTGACCCAGATAAACAGCAGCCCCCAAAACCCCATCAGTTTGAGGATGGCAAATACGATGGAGGATTCAGACACTTCTCCGCCCGTTGGAATAGTGGACGCCAGGAATACGCCAATAAGTCCATTGACCATAAATGTACACACATAAAAGGGAATACCGAAGTTGAAACGGGTGTGATACTTGCGGTCTTCACGCTTACCAAAACGGGCGTAGTCCCAGGTGTACATCATCATGATCCAGATGCCCATAAAGTAGCAGAAGCAGTTAAGCCAGCGGGAATCCAGTTGATCACCTTGAGGTCCCATGGACAGCCAGGCATTGCTGTAACCGTATTCCTTCAACGCGAAACCGAGCACTGCCACCAGACCGAGAATGTAGAACGGCAGCAATACACCATTGAGTTTGTCCAGCCACTGACCTACTCCGCCAAACACTAAAGGTACGCTGTAGAGCACAACAAACAGATAGGCGTGCCAGAGTTCCAGCCCTGGAAACTGATGCTGAATGGCCAGGGCAATTACCGAGCCTTCGAACACACCATAGTAAATCGCTGTACTGAAGAAGATCAGGGTTGCCAGGAGCTCACCGGCACGGCCAAACACCCGGCGCGAGAATAATCCCACAGATTGCCCGGTTTCGATGGCGTAGCGGGCAATCAGGCCATTGATTAGACCGTAGCAAATCACCGACGCCATCATGCCGGCGATGGCGTTCCTGGCGCCATAGTTAATGGCCAGTGTAGCCGTGACCACCAGCCAGAACATAGCGCTGAAGAGCGCCCACCAGGCCATGGTCAACGAGCCTTTGGACATGCGCGCCGAGTCCGGCACGGTGGTGGACGAAAAATCGGGGTCCGTGTTGGTGCGGTCGGTATGGACGCTTCCGCTGTCGTTAATAATCCCAGCCATAAGATACCTCAAGGACTCTCTTGATAAAACACGTTGTAAAAAAGACCACCGGGAGTTGCAGTTTTTACGCATCGCTCCCGGTGGCGACAGAACAATCAGCTACGATAGCAACTAAAAACTGTACCGCAGCGACGCACCGGCCCAACGGGGTTTGCCCTGGGCTTCTTCGTTACACCCACACACAGTAGCCAAATCAAAACCAATCACGTTGTAGCGTTCATCGAAGACGTTATCCACAAACAGATCCAGCGCCCAGTTGCCGTCGTGGTCTTCCCAACTGACACGCACGTTGCTGACGATCCAGCTGTCGAACTCGGTGGAATCAAAGTTGGACAGATTGGAGTAAATGCTCGATTGGTAGCTGGTACTGAACTGGAACGCCAAATCACCGGCAAAGATATCGTTGAATGTGTAGCGCACAAACGCCGAGGCAGTGACTTCGGGCGAGAAGGTCGGCTTGACATCCACCAGAATGGAGCCGTCACCGATCAAGTCCAGATCCTCAACATTGGCGTCGATAAACGCCGCCGTCAGCATCACATCCAGGTTATCGATGGGCGATGTGATAATCTCGACCTCTGCGCCTTTCACGGTGGAGTCGTTGTTGGTAATAATGTTGCCCAAACCGGTCCAGCGAGCCGCCTGATAGTCTTTGTAATCGTAGTAATAGGCGGCGCCGTTAAAACGCAGCAGACCATCCATCAGGTCAGATTTAAACCCGATTTCATAAGCGTGCAACACTTCTTTGTCGTAAGGTGTCTGTTCCGCCGTCAGGCTGGCATCACCGGAATTAAAGCTGCCCGCCTTAACACCGCGATTAAACCCGGCATATAGCAGAACGTCTTCGTTAAGCTGCCAGTCCAGTTGTATCTTCCCGGTCCAGAGGTTTTCGCTGCTGTCGTCCTCGATATGAGGGCTGCCGTTGCCAGCGGGTACATCCCAGGCTTTGGGATCATCGTTGTTGGTAAAGTACACGTCAAAGACATAGTCTTTCGATTCTTTGGTACCCCTCAGACCGGTGACCAGTTTTAAACTGTCACTAAGATCGAATTCCACCTGACCGAACAGGGAGTAGGAGGTGGTCTTAAGATCGGAAACACGGGGTTGATCGAAATTGGCCGGAAAACCGGAACTGGAGTTGGCCAGGGCACTCAAGCCCGCAATACTGATCGCGTCAATGTCCAGATAGTAAAAGCCCGTTACCCAACGCATGCTATCGGTGTCACCACTGAGACGGAACTCCTGGGTTACAGAATCGATATCCGCTTCGCCAAACCAGGTATATTGACTCTCGGGCGCCGCCTCCAGATCCAGGGTAGTGAATTTCTCATGGTGCTTGAAGTCGGTAATCGCGGCAAATGTCATGCCGTTGTCGAACTCATAGCTGAAATTGGCGGTACCACCGTAGGTTTCGTAGGTATTGATATCGTCAAAGGCAAAATCGCTGGAGGTGGTAAAGTCGTTGCCATCCGGGTCCAGATAACCATAGGCATCGCGTCCGGCGGGACGGGTTGCATCGTTGTCACCGTCGAAAAAGATATCGACCGCCTCACCATTGGGACCAATAGCCTCGCGAGTTTCATTGGCCGTCACACGGAAGGTATTCAAAGTTCTGCCGTTTTCATCCAGCTGAGCAATAGACGGCGTGGATTGATAAGGCCCCGTGGACTGTTTGGATTCAGAGTAGAAACCAATCAGGCTCAAGTTGGACTGGTCGCTGATATCAATGGCCAGTTGGCCGCGCAGCGCCCAGCTGTCATCACCGCCGAGATCGTCGCCGGTACCCGGCAGGTCGGGCTCACCATTGGTAAGATCTGGCGCATTGCCGTTGGGGTCTTCCACAAAGGTCTGACTTGGGTACTTGTTGTCCAGGTAGCCGTCGTGCTGGCCGGTAAAACCGGACAGGCGGTAAGCAACGCTGTCGCTCAAGGGTCCGGAGATGGCAGCCTCAACCCGGCGCTCGTTGTAAGCGCCAATCTTGGCATCCACATAGCCCTCAAAATCCTGGCTGGGTTTGCGGCTGATAAAGTGCACCAGCCCACCGGTGGCGTTGCGACCAAACAGTGTGCCTTGGGGTCCCTTCAGAACCTCAACCCGGTCCACATCGAAGGTGGCGAAAATCGACCCCTGCTGAAAGGCGACATAACCTTCGTCGATATAAACAGCGTTCGGTGATTCCACATGGTCATTAAAATCGTTCTGGGTAACCCCGCGAATGGAATACTGGCGCTGCTGACCTGCAAAACTGCCGGACAGGGACACTCCAGGGGTAAAGTTGGCAACGTCGGTGCTGTCCTCGACACCCATTTTGCGCATCTGGTCACCGGAGAAACTGCTGATGGCAATACCCACCGACTGCGCGGATTCCTCGCGCTTCTGTGCAGTAACCACCACCTCCTCCAGCATAAAGCTGCCGGATTGCGCATAGGTGTGTGTAGTGCCTATTGCCAGAGTGGCGATGGCAATCGACAGGGCGCTTTTACGGATCAAGCCCTGCCTTGCGGATAAAAAGTGTGACATATCTCCTCCCGGTATCAATCTCGGTATCGGCTGAATTGGTTTTATTGGTGTCGACGTCAATCATGTTGCGCCAATCCTGTAATCCTGTAAATTTCGATTTTAAGATTGCTGTTTTCGGAAAATCCGAATGCTAAACTGGAATCAATACTCTCTAATAGGCGGCAGAAACGGGATAACCTTATGGCCTTCACCTTTAAACAACTGCGCTATTTCATCGCTGTGGCGGAAACCGGCAAGGTGTCAGACGCCGCCGTTGCCGTGAACATTTCGGCCTCCTCGGTAACCGAAGCGATTAAGGATCTGGAGTACTATCTGGGCACGGAGCTGTTCGAACGCAAACGCACTGGGCTCGACTTAACCCCCGAGGGATTTCGCTTTCTTACCCATGCCACCCGCATCCTGAATGATGTGCAAAGTGCCCGGCAGTTTGTGCACGAAGACGCCCAGGGCGTTGAGGGAAAACTGAGGATTGGCTGTACGATAACGGTTGCGGGTTACTTTCTTGCGGGCCTGTTGCAGCGTTTTCGTCGCGCCTTCCCAAACGTGGAAGTGGATATTGCGGAACACTCCCGCATGGAGCTGGAGACGATGGTCGACAAAGGCGATATCGATCTGGCCATGCTGTTGGTCTCCAACGTGCGCCCCAGCAAGAAACGCAATACCGTCTCACTGGTGCGCTCCCAACGGCGTTTGTGGCTGGCCAATGATCACCCCTTACTGGAAAAAGACATAGTCACCTTAGAGGACATTGCTGAACAACCTTACATACAGTTGTTAATCGACGAGGCCAGTGAAACCACCCGAACCTACTGGCATAAATACAAGTTGGAGCCGAGGGTCGTGTTTAAAACAGCCTCGGTAGAAGCCGTGCGAAGCCTGGTGGCGACAGGAGCAGGAGTAACTATTCTTTCGGATATGGTACATCGGCCCTGGTCACTGGAAGGGGATCGAATCAATACCGTGGAAGTCAAACAGCAGATTCCTTCCATGGATACCGGCTTGATGTGGAGCAGTAAGCGTGCGACACCGGATTTGGTAAAACGGTTTATCGACTTTAGCCGCCTGCAATATACTTCCGGTGGCCACTCTCGTTAGACCCTATTAACCTTTACCGCACCAGGCTTCTGATCTAGGCTTTTTAGAGTCAACCCCGGCGCGCAGGCATGACCAAAACCTTCTTTCTGGACGACAGCTGGCTCCTCACCGACGCTCTCACCAGCGAGTACCGGCTGGGGTTAGTGTTGCTGTCTTACTTGACCGCGTGCCTTGCCGCCTACGCCGCCTGGGGGTTGTCGGACCAGTACCGGCAGGAATCCGGTCGATCCCGGCATTGGGTATGGTTGGTGGGCGGCGGATTTGCCATGGGTTGTGGTATCTGGGCCATGCATTTTATTGGGATGCTGGCCTACTCGCTGCCGATGACTGTGACCTATGATCTGACCATTACCCTATTGTCCATGCTGCCTGCGGTTATCGCCAGTAGCCTCGCCATTTACATCAATAGCCGCAGAACGGTCTCACTGCGCAATATGGCGTTGGCCAGTGTGTTTTTTGGCATCGGCATCGGCACTATGCACTACATCGGTATGGCCGCAATGCAGCTCGATGCAACCATGTTGTACGACAAGGTGTTGTTTGTGTTGTCGATTGTGGCTGCAGTGATGCTGTCGTACATCGCGTTGAAGATGAAGTTTCTGACCGAAAACACCCTCTCCGGACGCTACTATCTGCGCTTTAAAGTAACCAGCATACTGATCATGGGTGCAGCAATCACCGGCATGCACTATATGGGCATGGCCGCCGTATACTTCTTCCCGAACAGCGAGAGCCAAAACCTCGGACCCGGTATTGACCCGGTACTGTTATCCAGTCTGGTGATGATTGCCACAGGCCTGGTACTGACGCTTGCCATTGTGGTGACCCGGTCCAATCAGGAAATCCGCCGCGCCAATGAGTCTCTGTACTTTAGCCGCGAGCGGCTGCGGCAGGCCATTGATACCATCTCCGACGGTTTTGTTCTCTATGACGCCGAGGACCGGCTGGTGATGGCCAACCAGGTGTTCAGGGATATGTACCCCGAAATGAGTGAGATGATCAGACCCGGTCTTGAATACGAAACCTTTGTAAAAACACTTGCCTCGCATCTCAAGGATAAAGATTCGGATCAAATCAATTATTTTCGACAGCGGCTGGATTGGCACCGCCACCCCAATGACACCTTTCACGAGCAACTGCACGACGGACGCCAGGTATTTGGACGGGAACGGCGGGCCGATACCGGCGACGTGGTAGGTGTCTGGACGGATATTTCCGTATTGAAACAAACCGAACGCAAGCTGGAAGAAAGCCGTAGTCAAATGCAGGCGCTGCTGAGGGCGACACCAACCCCCATTGTCGTTCGGGCCCTGTCTGATCGCAAGGTGCTCTATTTGAACAACACCGCCAGAAAATACGCAGAACAGCAAAACATCGATCTCAGACCCGGACAGATAAAGACGGCATTGGATACCGAAGCCTTATCCCAGTTGGAGCAGACGTTGTTTGAAAACGGCGAAATCATGAATCAGGAAGTGTCTCTCTATACACTGGACAATCAAATACGAACCCTGGTGTATTCCGCGGCTATGATTACCTACGATTACCAGCGATCGATTCTTTACTCATTTGTGGATATCACCGAACGCAAGGAACTGGAAGAAAAACTGCGTGAACTCGCCCATACAGATTCCCTGACCGGGTTGCATAATCGTCGTTTTTTCACCGACCAGAGCAAGAGAGCAATTGCATTGGCATTGCGCAACCATGATCCCCTTACCATGATGATGCTGGACATCGACCACTTTAAGCGTATCAATGATAACTTTGGCCACGACGCCGGTGACAAGGCGATTCAGGCAATGGCAGATATTTGCCGGGACTGTGTCCGCCAGGTGGACATTATTGGCCGCATGGGTGGCGAGGAGTTCGGTATCGTCTTTCCGGGAAAACCGCTGGAAGAACTCGAACCGGTTGCCGAACGCCTGCGACAGCGCACCGAAGGTCACCAGCTCATTATTGATGGGAACCCGATTGAGTTTACGATTAGCCTGGGGCTGGCGCAATTACGGCTGGAAGGCGACTCCCTTGAGGAGGTGATGAAGCGGGCGGACGTTGCGCTTTATAAAGCCAAGGAGGCGGGACGCAACCGCGTGATAAACGCAGAAAATTGAAATAAAAATTCCCAAGTAGTGTTTCTGGATGGGCACTTAGTGTTTGCCGCTCCACTTATGCCGACTTTGCTAATTGCCGCCTTGAGCTGTTGGCATCTACCGTTTGAACAAACCGGCCCAGTCGCGCCAATGCCGCTGCGGAATCTTTAAGTACTGGTACAAACGTCTGGTAGACATGAAACTGATGCTCCACAACATCCATCTCCACAGGCACGTGATATCGTTCTAACTTTTGATGAAACGCCCGGATTTGGTCGATAAAAATCTCTGAACCCCCTGCCTGAATATAAGTGGCTGGCAGCAGCGAGGGATCGAAATTGGAAAAGTCCACACGCGGATGATTCTTGGCGGCTTCACCCATATAGAGTGAATACCACTGTTTGATCAGACCCCGATCCAACAGGTCGGTACTTTCGCAGCCAATCATACTTCCTTCGCTGGCGTTGGGTTGGACCCAGGGGGAGATCAGTATCGCAGCGGCAGGCGTGGTGGCTATGTCAGTGGTTGCCAGTGACTGCAAAGTAGCGAGTACCAATGCGCCTCCCGCGGAATCGCCACCGAGTATTACGGGTATCTCTGTAAACTGCTGCAATATGGTCTGAGTAACGGTCAGACAATCGTCCTGCGCCGCCGGGAACCTGTGCTCCGGCCCCAGCCGATAGTCCACCCCCAATACCCAGGCATTGGATTCCATTGCCAGATGCGCCAGGGTATTACGATAGCCATCCACGGATCCGATTACGTAACCGCCGCCGTGAAAATAGACCAGCACCCGCTCCGGTTGCAGGGAGTTACGCGGTCTCGCCCACTGACAGGGAACGCCCGCAATATCAGTGTGAATAAAGTCTACCTTGCGCTGCAGGGGTGAGTAGAGCTTCATCAGCGCCTGACGCCGTCGCAGCCATTGAGGTGGATGGTGTTGCGCTGCCTTCAGTAAACCCTTGGAGATTCGAAACAGCAGTTCCGTGCGCAGGCTTCTGCCCGCAACGCGTTTGCCGTTGGTGAGTAAACTCCAAACCGCCGACAGAAATATTTTGATTATATCGACCATTGCCATTATTCAGCCGTCACGGTTTCTTTTCGCTTTTTTCCCCTGGCCATCGGCTGGGTCTCTGCCGCAATCGCAGGTGCTGCAACCACACGTCGCGTCGACAGGTCCGCCAGATTCGGCTCCGCCATCTCCTTCACCCATTTGCCCCAGGTGTAGGGCCACAGGATCGGATCACCGTCCGCGTCCAGATACCAGCTCTTACAGCCACCCACCCAAACAGTGCTACTGAGACCGGCCTTGATGTAAGCCATAAATCGGTCCACCGCGGTTTCTGTGGCTTCCACTTCGTCAAACAGATTCTCTCGCCAGCGATTGATCAGCTTGATGATGTACTGGCTCTGGACCTCACTCATGGCGATCACGGAGAAGTTGCCGATGGGTGTATTGGGTCCCAGCATCAAAAAGAAGTTCGGATAGTTGGGCACCATCAGCGAACGGTAGGCCCTGACTTTATGGCGCCAAGCATCATCAATATTCAAATCTTCTTTGCCCACCAGATTCATCGGTCGCATGTAGGCGGTGGGATCGAAACCAGTGGAGAGGACGATCACATCAAGTTCGTGGTGCTGGCCATCTTTGGTGTGAATACCGGTTTCGTCGATACGCTCAATGCCTTCGGTAATCAGGTGTGCATTGGGCTTTTGAATCGCCTTGTAAAAGGTGTTATTGATGATCAGGCGCTTGCAGCCCACCTGGTAATCCGGCGTCAGCTTATTACGCAGTTCAGGGTCTTTGACACTGAATCTCAAGTTCAGCTTGCACCCCCACTCCATGATTTTGCGCTGCACCTTGCGGCCAATCACGGCTTTGGTAAAGATGTGCTCCAGACTGCGGGTAAACCAGACCCGGCGACGATTCATCATGTTCGGGTTTTGGCGGAAACGCTCTTTCATCTTTTCAGAATAGAGACCGTCGGGAATCTTAAAGATCCACTGGGGAGTACGCTGGAATACGGATACCTCTGCACCCATATCAACCAACTCGGGAATCACCTGCGCGGCCGTTGAACCTGTACCGATAACACCAATGCGCTTGCCGCGCAGGTCAATGCTGTGGTCCCACTCGGCGGTGTGAAACATAGTGCCGGCATAGGTGTCGATGCCGGGGATATCCGGTTTGGCCGGGTGGTGCAGAATCCCGGTGGCAGAAACCACAAAGTCAGCCACGATGGTATCGCCCTTGGAGGTTTTTACCGTCCACTTGCCGTCTTTATAAACCGATGAGATCACTGCCTCGTTAAGGCGCACCTTTTCACTCACACCGTACTTGTCCGCCACTTTCTGGAAGTACTGCTGAATCTCGTGGCCACGGGCAAACACGTTGCTCCACTCGGGGTTGGGCTCAAATGAGTAGGTATACATATGGGAGGGCACGTCACAGGCAACCCCGGGGTAGGTATTTTCCCGCCAGGTACCACCAATCCTGTCGGATTTTTCCAGGAGAGTGATGTCGGTGATGCCTGCTTCCCTGAGCTTAATGGTCATCAGAATGCCGGTCATACCGGCGCCGATAATCACCACCGATGGGTTTCTTTTTGCTTCCATAGTTGTCTCCCGGACAAAATCAAACGCTGAACTCGATCATTGTGAAACCCAGTGTAGATCCACCCCCCCATTGGAGGAATGTGGCCAGCGGCCATCAGTTGTGAAAAACGGCCAAGTGCTATAGTCTTTGCCCATGGCAATCAAAAACCTGACACCTGCTCAGATGGCCCACCATATTAAGGCCGTACGCCCCGCTCTGGAGATGATGAGGACTCTGGGGTTTGGCCCTGAAGCCTGTCTGGAGGGCACCGGGCTCAGTCTGGCGAGGCTTGAAGACCCGGACCAGGGCATCACCCAACAGCAGGAGTACACCTTTCATCGCAATCTATTGCGGCTCAGCGGCGATCCCTTACTGGGGATCAAACTAGGACTGAGCTACCGCCTGGAGAGCTATGGGTTATTTGGCTATGCGGTTCTGAGCGCTCAAACGGTGGGCGAAGCGCTGCAATTGGCTTCTGATTACGGTGCCCTTACCTTTACCCACTTCTGCACCGAGCGATTTGAAGAGGGCGATGTTGCAGGCTTTGCCTTTAGCCATAATTACCCTCTGCCTGCCGATTTGCTGCAGATGTTCTGTGACAGGGACATTGTTGCCGTCGCCAACTCTCAGGTGTTGCTGGGGTTGGACGATTTTAACGCGATACGGGTACGTCTGATGCATAGCGCCCACGAACACCTGGGTGCCTATCGCGACTATTTTGAATGTCCGGTCACCCTGGGGCACTTTCGCAACGAAGTTCTGTTCGACAAAGAACTGCTGAGTCGTCCCTTGCCACAACGGGATATGGAAACCTCTGCTTACTGTCGCGAACAGTGCCGTAAATTGCTCGACAAGCTCAGTCAACAGGGCACGTTTATTTGTAGCGTGCGAGAAGCGCTGGTGGCCACACCCGGCTATTTTCCAAGCGTTGAGGAAGTGGCTGAAAAACTGGGGTTTTCCGTAAGAACCCTGCGCCGACATCTGGATAACGAGGGCAGCAGTTACCAGAAACTGCTGACGGAAATCCGCCATCAGCTGGCATTGGATTATCTGGCAACAGACGTCTCAGTAGAGCAAATTGCCGAAATGCTCGGGTACAGTGAGACCGGCAACTTTTCCCACGCGTTCAAACGCTGGCAGGGAGTATCGCCCAAGCAGTATCGGCTGCAAACCAGGTAGGCATGCAGCGTGATAACTATACCCAAGTGCCACACCTTGATACTCCATTGTTTGCTGACACTGTCTCTTGTCATACCAGAGGCAAACGCAGACACCGCTCAGTCTCAAAATCCTTCAGCCCAAAAGCTGCGTATCGCCAGCTGGAACCTCGCCTGGCTGGGGTCCGATCCCAATAACAAACGCCGTCAGCACGACTATCGCCAGCTCAGCCGCTATGCGAGCGAGTTGAACGCGGATGTGATCGCACTGCAGGAAGTCGAGAATGCCAAGTGGGCGAGCAAGGTTCTGGGCAGCGGCTACGACTATTACTTTTCCAGCCGGGATGCGTCGCAACGGGTGGGGTTTGCGGTGCGCCAGTCGCTGCCTCTGCAAAGGCACTGGCGAGAGTACAGGGCACTGGATACCGGCAATCTGCGCTATGGTCTGGATCTGACGCTTTCCGGTGCGCGGGACTCCCTGCGGCTGTTAGCCGTGCATTTGAAGTCCGGCTGTTTTCGCGAGTCGTTGGCGCCCAAGGATATTGATAAAATGCCGGTTGTCAGCAGCAAGCAACGTTATCGACGCCGCTCCTGTGACCGACTGCGTGAGCAGATTAAGCCCCTTGAGCGCTGGATCGACCGACGCGCTGCCGAGGGACAGGCGTTTGTCGTATTAGGGGATTTTAATCGCCAGCTAACGACGGATGTGGAGCGCGAATACGGCGAACGGGAGGGGCTGTGGCAGGCCCTGGACGATTCGGGGGCCGAGGCCCTGTGGACGCCTGCCTTGAACAAAGAGTCCCGCTGCTGGGGCGGGCGCCACCGGCAATATATCGATTACATCCTGTTGGGCACCAGGGCTCAAACTCGCTATGTGCCCAAGTCCTTCCGCCAGCTGCTGTACCGCGAGCCCTACCAGCGTGAGCGGGCTCAGCGGTTAAGCGATCACTGCCCTATCTCCATTGAGTTGAACTGGCTATAAGAACATCGTTTCCGCAATAATTCGATCAAGGATTCCAGTGAATATTTAACTTAACAAACGCTCATGTTAAGTTAAACACCTTCATTCCAAGCGGTTACTTGAGCAGCCATGGCCACCCTGAAAGATGTCGCAAACAAGGTGGGCGTTTCCGTCGCCACCGTCTCCTACGTGCTGACCGGGCGCGGTTCCGTCAGTAAGGAAATGACCCAAAAGGTATTGGACGCGGTTAAGGAACTCGGCTACCGCCCCAATCGCAAGGCCCAGGCCATGCGTACGGGCAAGAGCAAGTCCATCGGCATGATCCTGCCGGATTTGACCAAACCTTACTTCCCACACCTGGCCCAGAAAATAGAAAGCGCTGCCCGTCAGCAGGGCTACGCGGTACTGCTGGTAGACTGCCAGAATGAAGTGGAATCCGAGCCGGAGGGTTTTGAGCTGCTGGTGCAGCAGGGTGTGGACGGCATTATCTGGTTCCCCATGGGTCAGGAGATGCCGGTTAACCTTAAGACCCTGAACTGCCCTCTGGTGTTGCTGGATCTGGTTGAACTCAACGGCTACGACAGCGTTCACTGTGACTTTATCAAGAGCGCCAGCATGCAGGCTGAATACGCTTACGAGATGGGCCACCGCCGGGTAGGTCTTCTGGCCGGTCCGCAGAACATTGAATCCGCCCGCGAGCGGCGCAAGGGCTTTCTGCAGGGTGCAGAGGGCAAGCTGGACATCGTCTGGGATTTGGAAGTGCCTTTCTCCACCGAACTGACTGATGAGGCCCGCGAGGCACTGCTGGCCCGGGATGTCACCATGGTGATCTGTGCCGATGACCTGATCGGCATCGGGGCCATGAGTGCGCTGCAGGAGAACGGGCTGCATGTGCCGGAGGACATTTCCGTTATGGGTTGCGATAACATCCCCTGGTCCACTCTGGTGTCTCCCAAACTGACCACCATTAATCAACCCATCGAGGCGATCGGCGCGGAGGCAGTGGCCATTCTTACGCGCAAGATCAACACGCCGGATTCCACAGCGAGGTCTACCAAAATGGATGTGGATTTGGTTGAACGGGAATCGGTGCGGCGGTTGAGCTGACACCTGAATGATCGTGTAGATGGACCTCCAGGGCAATTGCAGGATGCAACTATGAATAAGATAACCACGCTAGCTATTGTCGCTGCCAGCCTGGCAAGCGGCTTTGGTTTGGCCGTCCTCTCACCCTTCAGCGCCTGGCAGTCGCAGCCGGATGGCCTGTTCTCTCAGGAGAGTCCAACGACGGATTCGTCCCCAATTACTGCCGCGCCCGCTGTCGGCATCAACACCATAAGCCTGCAGGACGCCGAACACGAACGCGAGTCACAATTTCGGGGAGTCAGTTCTGTTGCTGACATTCTCACTTTGCCCCACGACTTTATGCAGACTGAGGCTCTGTACGTAATGGCAGGCCGCGCTGATGTCGACCAGCTGCACCAGTACATCGACCAGGCTGAAGCCCTGCTCTATCCCGATGAACGAAAAACAGCGCTGCAGATTCTCTATTCCAGATACAGCGAAATAGATCCGCGAGCGGCGTTAAATCACCTCCATGCCAAACAACTGGATATTGCGGACAATCTTATCTACGGAATTTTCAATTCCTGGGCCAAAGTAGATTTGAACGCGGCCATCGCCAGCGCCAACAATCTGCGTATTGCCAGACAACAGAAACTGGCCAGTGACGCCATTCTGGCTGCCTACGGCAATCGCCAACCGCAATTACTGCAAGACATCGCCAACCGTCTGCTGCGGCACAGTAACATCGGCCGCTTTTCCAGCATTAGCCTATTGGCTAATGCAAGCACAAATCCTGAAGACAGCATTCGACAGGCGCTGGCCATTGCCGATGTCAACGTACGCCGCGACAGCCTGTTCCGCATCGGCCGTGAACTGGCAAAACACAATCCCAGGCAGGCGCTCGATTATATGCAAGCCATTCCCGAATTACCTTTACGCAGACAACTGCAACAGCAGCTGCTCAACCAGTGGGCATCGGAGTCGCCCCGCGAGGCACTTGACTATGCACTGCGGGAAACTCACGCCAATGTCCGCCAGAACAATATCCGCGCAGTGCTGCAGGTCATTGCGGGGAGCCAGCCCGAACTGGCGTTGCAACACCTGAATGCGCTGGAAGGCAGAACGCGGCAGCGGGCGGCAACAACCATCTTCAGTCAGTGGGCATCCCAGGATATACACAGCGCCGTTGCGGCTGCCGCAGCCCTGGAAGACCCTCAGACGAAACAGCGGGTTATCTCCGCCCTCAGCCATCAATATGCCCGACAACATCCCCACGAAGCCATGGCATGGGCCGATCAGCTGCCGGATCATATGAAAGCCAGTTCGATTCAAAACGTGATTAGCAGTGTGGCTCAGCAAGACCCGGACAAAGCGATTGAGCTGGCTTTAGGCAATACCTCGGGCATGAAACAAACCCGGGCACTGCAATCCATTATTGGCCAGATGGCAAACTCAAACGCTCGCCGCGCCACGCAGTACCTCAGCTATCTTCCCGAAGGCTCCGTCAAGGACAACACCGTGAGAAATCTCGCCGCCAACTGGGCTCGCGCAAACCCCAGGGAAGCTGTTGACTGGATCCGTGAGCTGGAGGGTCGTCAATATTCCGGAGCCATGCAGAGTATTGCTCAGACCGTCGTTCGCCAGGATCCGGAGTTTGCGGAGCAGCTGCTGGTCGAGTTACCCAACCACGAGCGTCAGCAGTGGGTGACTGAATTAAGCAGCATCAAAGCAACAACCGATATTGACGGGGCCTTCAGCTGGCTCAGTCAATTTGCGCAAGAACCCTACTACAGCCAGGCTATTGATCGAATTTTGCAGGTCAGCGCGGCCACGGATACCGCCCGCAGTGTGCAAATCTTTGAAACCCTCGAAAACCAGGCGGAACATACCAACGCGGCTCTCACCATTGTGAGCCGATGGGCGCAGCAGGACCCCGCCAGCGCTGTGAGCTGGGCCACAACGCTGTCTGATCCCAACTCCAGACAGCAAGCGATGGATGCCGGTCTCGGACAGTGGCTGCGCTACGACCGGCACAGTGCTGTTGAATGGGCGGTCAATCTGGAGGAGAGCGAAAGCCGGGACCAGACCTTAACGTCGATGGTGCGACAGACCACATACACTGATCTCGACCTGGCGCCACTGATTAACAGCATCAGCTCAGACGAATATCGCAACGAGGCCACCAAAATACGCTTCCGCAATTTGTGGCGGCAGGATGCGGAAGCCGCCGAGCGATTTCTGGACCAGGTTTATGTTTCTGACGCATTGAAAGAATCTCTGCTTTCCATACGCCATTGACGGATGTGCGACTCACGAATGATCGTGCTGCTTGAGAAATTCGCGAATAAACAGCCGAATTTCTCTGGCCGCACTGGTGTCCATTTCATCACAAAGCCGGACAAACGTATCTCGCTGCTCTTTATTGATACGAATAATCAGCTGGCTGTCTTTTTTGACTGCTTTCTTTGAAGTCTTTTCGGACTTTGCAGACCCCTTCTTTATGCTGCTTTCCTGATCAACGCTTGGCATGTTCATACTGCTGCTTTTCTCCAACAGATGTCTATCTTTTGTATATACATCCCGATGTCTTACATTGCTTATGTTACAAAAGTATGAAATATGCAGCGTGTAATAAATATTTCATATAACTCGCGAATCCGATGTATATACTTTGAGTATGCAATGTAATGCATCGCTTTCATTAGATAACAAATCGAACCATTAGCACGCTCCAGGGACTGGTGTGTCGGAGGAACAAATATGAAAAACTTGCTGAAAATTTCTGCTTTTGTGGCTTCTTGCTTTGCCTCGCTCAGTATTTCCGCTGCCGAGATTAGCGCCGCTGATTTAGCCAAAGGGGTGACAGAAGTCATTGAAGTAACGGAAGTTCAACCGGAGTATCCCTCCATTGCACTCTTCCGCAAGCGCGAGGGCAGCGTCATGCTCAAGTACACCATCGATGAATCCGGAGCCCCCAGTGATGTGGAACTGGTGTCCGTCAATGGCTCTGAATTGTTCGTTCACTCATCCATTCGAGCGTTAAAGGCCTCTCGTTTCCAGCCGGTGCTGCTAAACGGTGAGCCGGTGCGTGTCAGCGGCCTCTATCGTAAATACAGTTATGTTCTTTCGAACAATTACGGCAAGCGCACGCATCAGCAGAACGACCTGATGGCGTCACTGTAGAGCTTGGCCGTTTGCCTGCCGACCCAACTGTTTCTCACTGGCGTTGTTGATAAGTTATGGTGTCGACAGGCAGATTTGTCAGCAGCGGCTAATTTGCCACAGGGGCGAGCGCAGTGGAAATTTCCCGGGCTTTGGCCCTGGCCGCTGCCCGCACCTTTCCAGCGTCCAGGCTCAGGACTTTACCATTCTCCATCAGTACACGGCCTGAAACTATGGTGGTGACCACATCCTGGCTATCCGTTGCGTAGATAAGGTGAGAAATCACATTATAAAGAGGCGCCACCCGGGGGCTGTCCAAGGCCACTTGAATCATATCGGCACGCATGCCGGCTTTGAGTTGGCCGGTTATCTCGCCCAAACCCACCGCCTGCGCACCCATACGGGTGGCCATAGTCAAAGCGCTGTAGGCAGGGATCAGTGTTGGGTCGCCATTGTTGGCCTTGTGAATCAAGGCTGCCAGGCGGATCTCTTCCCACAAGTCCAGATCGTTGTTGCTGGCCGCACCGTCGGTACCCAGGCCCACCAATACACCAGCCTCCAACATCTGCGGCACCGGGGCGATACCTGAAGCCAGTTTGAGATTGGAAGTGGGATTATGAATGGCGCCCACTGTCTTGCCCGCCAACATAGCCATTTCTTCGGCGTCCGGGTGCACCATATGAGCAGCGATCAAGGGCAGCTCCAGCATGCCCAGATGGGCAATATGGCGAACCGGTGTGCGCTGGTAGCGTTCCTGAATCAGTTGCACTTCCGACTCTGTTTCCGCGACGTGCATGCTTACCGGTACTTTTAAACGCTGAGACGCCTCCACAACCTGACGCAGATGCTCCGGTGATACCGTGTAGGGAGCATGGGGCGCAAACGCGGGGATAATACGCTCATGGCGCCCCTGCCAACGACCAATAAAGGCCTCAGCCGCCGCAAAAGAATCATCCCAGCCTTTAAAGCCCGGACTGGGAAAGTCGATAGAGGGTGAGGCGAGTACCCCCCGCAGGCCACATTGCTCGACCACTTCGGCTATTACATCGGGATAGAAGTACATATCAACAAAGCTGGTGACACCGCCACGAATCATTTCCCAGCAGGCCAGCTCTGCGCCGACCTTGATAAACTCCGGATTTACAAACTGGCCTTCCATGGGAAAAATATAGTTATTGAGCCAGTCCATCAGCTCCAGGTCATCCGCCATACCACGAAACAGTGTCATGGCGGTGTGGGTGTGGCCATTGACCAGTCCCGGCATCAATACACGGTTCTTACCGGGCAGTTTTTTCCGTGCCCGATAGGATTCATCAACGCCTTTTGCCGAACCCACGGCGACAATGTCTCGACCTTTAACCGCCACAGCCCCCTGCTCAATCACCTTCGGTTGATCCGCATCCATGGTTACCAGATAGTCACCATAAACGATCAGATCCACTTTTTGTTTACCGGCCCAGCTGGGCTGGGTCGCGAACAGGCTCAGCAACGCCCCCAGTGTTATCGCGCGCAAAAAAAATCCGGGGTGCAAACCCCGGATTTCTTGCGACTGAAGATCAGTCGAACTCATAGCGAACTTCCGCTCCCCAGTAGCGTGGCTCGTTAACAAAAGCCGTCAGGTTAAGAAAGTTAAGCGCTCCATCCACGGCGATCTCATCCGTAACGTTCCGCCCGACCAGTGCAACATCCAGATTGCCTTCGGGATTCTTGTAGCCCAAACGCACACCGCCAATCCAGCGGGAGTCTGCAACAAATTCCACCGATTCGTGGTAGAAGATGTTGGAATCCGAGCGATAGTTCCAGTCGGTAGATGCGTAGAGCTGCCCTGCATCAATATCCACACCGTACCAAAGATTGATATTGGCGATCCACTCCGGTGCACGTGGCAGCGGATTACCGTCAATGGACACTTCGGTGACCTCGCCGAAAAAGCCGTCACGTGTGCCAACGACGGGGTCTTTACCGGTACACTGGGGCGTGGATCCACAAAGATCATCACGCAGACTGCTGTCACGAATTTCCGAGTCGTTGTAGCTCAGGTTGGCGTTAATACGGAAATTTTCACTGACAAGAATCTCCAAGTCTGTTTCCAGCCCCTGGCCCACCGTTTCATCGGCGTTCAGCAGAGAGTTGGTGTTGGCCTCACCCCCGGTAGCGGTCAGCTGCTGATCTTCAATCTCGTAGCGATAGACCGTGGTATTCCAACGGGCACGGCCGTCGAGCAAAGTAGCTTTAAAGCCGAACTCGATGGAGGTCAGCGTCTCGGTATCTGCCTCACTGGTAAAACCAAAGCGACCAATGGTCACCGGACCGCGGGAGGCATTACCCGCGCGACCAAACAGCGTCCAATCCTCGTTCATGTCGTAGGTCAGAGCCAGATCCCAGTTAACGTAGCTGTCGTCTTTTTCGATGCTCGCAGGTAGCGCAAAAGAGCCGGTTCCAGGGACCACATCAAGCTCCTTGTCGTCCTCGGTGTAACGTAAACCGGCCGTCACCTTCAAATCTTCACTCAGACTATATTCCACCTGACCAAAAATGGCGGCAGAAGTGGTTTCCTGCTCGGTAAAAGTAATCGCGGTTTGCGCGTTGGAACTTGGGTCGAAGTCCACGTTATCTACCGTTAGGTCTTCCTTGAAGTAGAACAGACCGGCCTGGTAGAACCAGTTGTCCTGCTGAGAAGAAATGCGCAGTTCCTGGTTAAACTGATAATGATCTGAAAGACCATCACCTGTGGCCACGCCAAAGAAGGCATTGAATCCCAGCTGGCCGATATTCTCCGGGCCACCGATGATACCGCCATCAATATCCCCCCGAGAGAAGCTGTCCAAAGTGTCGTAACCGGTGATGGATACAATGGTGTAGTCTTCGGCATCGTAAGTCAGGGTCAAGGCACCACCGGCGTGGTCGATCTCGCCGTCAGTGGTACTGTCTTGGGTCAAGTCCTCAGGATCAAAACCGGAACGCACACCCTCTTTGCCCACTTCCAGGGCGTTGGCATAAAACGGCTGAGGCGTGTCGCCATCCTGTTTGAACGCGTGCAGTTTAACGAGTGCTGTCAAATTTTCGCTGGGTTTGGCCAACACTTGCAAGCGATAGGCATATTCGTCAAAGCCGCCGATTTCCGAGCCATCTGCATTGTTATCGATCCAGTCGTCACGGCCGAGGTACTTGAATGAGAAACGCGCGGCGACACTTTCTGACAAGCCGCCACCAATCGCGCCTTCAAAGCTGCGGTTGCCGCGCTCACCGTAGGAGGCCTGCAGATAGCCTTCAGTTTCAAAGGTGGGGCGAACAGTATCGATCTTCACAATACCCGCCGGCGTATTGCGACCAAACAGGGTTCCCTGGGGGCCACGCAGCACTTCGATTTGCTGTACATCGTACATGGGAATGGCCTTGAGAATCGCATTTTCCAGCGCGATATCATCCATCACCATGGACACGGGTTGGTTGGCGTTCACATCAAAATCGGTGTTACCCAGACCGCGAATGTAAAAACGCGGTGACTGGCGACCGTTGGATGATTCGATTTGCAGGCTGGGCACCCGGCCGGCCAGAGCGCGAATATTTTCACCACTACCGAGAAAGTCCCGGCTGCTCTCAGCAGAAATCGCCGACACGGATGCGGGTACATCCTGCAGGCTTTGGGCGCGTTTCTGTGCGGTAACGATCACCTCTTCCAGCGCCAATTCCTGGGCAACGACCGAAGTTCCTCCGGTCAGGGTGGTGGCGAGTACAGCGGCGGCCAGAGTGCCCCGGCGTACGCCGTTTTTAATTAACAGATGTTCCTGGGTTGTCATGGCGTAATCTCCTCAGACAATTCAGTAAAGTGTGATTGCTTTTGTTATTGATAAACCTACATGTCTCTCTGACGGCTAAATGGAATCCCCGTAGGGAACCCAGATATTTTTAACCTGCGTGGCTTCACGCAGAAATTCTTTGCCCTGGCCATCATCGTTGGCGAGCCAGTCGATCTGACGGCCACGATTCACCCAAGTGCGTTTCAAGTTACTGACCGATGCGGCTTCCACCATGGCGCTGCCATCTGCGTCGCCCTGATACCAGATGGCATCCACCTGGTTATGTTCGGCCAACACTTTCATCAATTCTTCGCGCTCACCGGTGACGATGTTAATAACCCCGGAAGGCACATCTGAGGTTTCCAACAGCTGATAAAAATCCGTCGCTATCAGGGCGTGTTCACGGGAAGGCACCAGTACCACGCGATTACCCATGGCCACGGCCGGGGCTAACAGCGACACCATCGACAACAGCGGCGACTCGTCGGGGCAACCTATGCCCAGAATACCCAGGGGCTCATTCATCGCCAGCGCCACACCTTTGATAGGTGGCTGATGCACTGCACCATCATATTTGTCCGCCCAGGCCGCATAGAAAAACAATCTTTCCACACTGGCTTGAACTTCACGAACAGCCTGCGCGTCACTGACACCGGTAAGGTTAACCAGCCGCCTGGCCAGCTCCTGTTCCCGATACGTCAGGTTTTCAGCCAAAAAGTATAGTATCTGTGCGCGATTGTGCCCGTTGCTGTTACTCCAGCTGCCGGCTTTAAATGCCGCCTCAACAGCATTGCGAATGTCTTTGCGGTTGCCTTCTCCGACCAGGCCGGCCTGGGCGCCATCCGCTGCCAGTACCGGCAGGCTGTAACCGCTGTCCGGGCGCACCTGCTTGCCACCGATATACAACTTGGCAGTCTGGTCAATGCCGGGCAGGCTCTGGCTTGGCGTTTTCTTGGCTGCTTTTGCAGACTTTTTCGTGGCTTTCGGCTCGCTTCCGGTTTTATCTTTCAAATAGGCGTACATGCCCTCACGACCACCTTCACGACCAAAACCAGACTCTTTGTAACCGCCAAAACCACAGGAGGCATCGAATTGGTTAGTGCTGTTTACCCAAATCACACCGGCTTTGACCTGGGGCGCAACATCCAGCGCCCTGTTCAGGTTTTCTGACCAGATGCTGGCAGCAAGACCGTAGCGGGTGTTGTTGGCCAGCGCAATTGCTTCCGCCTGAGTACGGAAGGTCATTACACTTAATACCGGTCCAAAAATTTCTTCGCTGGCGACAACATTGCTCGATTCAACTTCGGTTAACAATGTAGGTGGGTAAAAACAGCCTTCGCTCGGGCACAACTGTTCGGGCTGCCAGAGAATAGCGCCCTCGCTAACACCCCGCTGTACCAAAGAATCGATGCGTTGTTTTTGAGAGGGATCGACAATCGCACCGATATCGGTGTTTTTGTCGAGGGGATCTCCCACTCGTAAGGTTTCCATGCGGGTTTTGACTTTTTCCAACAGCCGGTCAGCGATGCCTTCCTGGACCAGCAGGCGAGAGCCCGCGCAGCACACCTGGCCCTGGTTAAACCAGATGGCATCCACCAGACCTTCAACGGCACCATCCAGATCAGCGTCATCGAATACGATAAACGGAGACTTGCCGCCCAACTCCAAGGTCAGGTGTTTACCGCTGCCGGATGTCCGTTCGCGAATCTGACGACCCACTTCGGTAGAGCCGGTAAAGGCGAGCTTGTTAACGTCCGGATGATCCACCAGGAATGCGCCAGTGCGACCGTCACCAGTCACAATGTTAACCACACCGGGCGGCAGACCCGCCTCCTGGCAAAGTTCGGCAAACATCATCGCCGTCAGGCTGGTGTACTCGGCCGGCTTTAAAACCACGCAGTTTCCGGCCGCCAATGCCGGTGCAATTTTCCAGGCCAGCATCAACAAGGGGAAGTTCCAGGGAATAATCTGCCCGACCACACCCAGGGCTTCGAAATCACCCAGTTCAGATTCCTGCAATTGCGCCCAACCGGCGTGGTGATAAAAATGACGCACGGCCTGGGGGACATCAATGTCGCGGGTTTCGCGAATGGGTTTGCCATTATCCAACGATTCCAGCACCGCCAGGCGGCGGGAATGCTTTTGCAGCAGGCGCGCAATGGCGTAGAGGTAACGGGCGCGGCCGTGGCCACCCAAGGCCCACCATTCGGACTGTGCCGCCCGTGCGGCGTTTACGGCGGCATCGATGTCGGACTCACCGCCCTGGGCCAAGGTGCCCAGGTGTTCGCCGTTGGCGGGATTGGTACTGTCGAAGGATTCGGCTTGTGCGGGTTTTACCCATTCGCCGTTAATAAATAACTGAAATCCTTGTTGGTGTTGTTCTAACCACGCCTCAACGTGGCTGGTACTCTCCGGGGCTGGTCCGTAGCTCATGGTGTCAAAAATTTCTGCAATGCTCATAGTGGAATTCCGGTGCGCGTGAATCAGGCCATGGGGTGACGGTGTGCTGCGGAGTAACGGCCGCTGATGTGGTGCTCCAGCTGTCGTTCAATATCTCCAAGCAGGCTGGAAGCTCCGAAACGGAACATCTCCGGGTTAAGCCAGTCGTTACCCAGCTCTTCCTTTATCATCACCAAATACACCAACGCGTCTTTGGCAGTGCTGATACCACCTGCAGGTTTAAAACCAACGGGATATCCGGTTAATTCGAAATAGCGGCGAATCATGCGCACCATCACCAGGCTCACGGGCAAAGTGGCGTTGACGGTCTCCATACCGGTGGAGGTTTTAATAAAGTCCGCACCGGCCATCATGCACACCATGGACGCCCTGGCGACATTGTTCAGGGTTGCCAGCTGACCGGTGGAGATAATGGTTTTCATATGGGCATGGCCACAGGCCTGACGATAGGCTTTGACCTCGTCGTAGAGCGCCTGCCAGTCTTCGTTAAGTACAAAGCGACGGGAGATCACAATGTCAATTTCGGTGGCCCCGGCGGCAACGGAAAGTTCGATCTCCCGCAAGCGGGTTTCCAGCGGTGCCAAACAAGCGGGGAATCCCGTGGACACAGCGGCTACCGGGATATTGGTGCCTCGCAGAGCCTTTACCGCTTCTTCCACCATGGCGTGATACACACAGACCGCACCGGTGGTGATGTGCAGATCCTCAACGCCCAGAGCTTCCGCAATATCCTGACGCAGGGGGTGGCGGGCCTTCGAACACAGCCGACGCACACGCCCTTCGGTATCGTCACCGGACAATGTGGTCAGGTCGATACAGCTGACCGCTTTAAGCAACCAGGCAGCCTGCCAGTCTTTCTTCAGGGAACGGCGGGTTTTAAGTGTCGCGCAACGGCGTTCAACCGCACTTTGATTAACCCGAATATCGGTCACCCACTCCAGGTTCAGATCCGTTCCCGGGTTCAACAAGGGCGGATGTTCAGCCGCGCTGTGTTGGCTTACTTCTTTGAGCTCCGGGGGTTGTGAGGCATCAAGCGCCTCTACCTTGCTATTCTCGGCCATCACTTGTCACCCACCGCCGTTTTCAGAGACAGTTCAATCATGTCATCCAGAGAGTTCTGACGCGCCTCGCCAGACAAGCCTTCGTGGGTTCGAATCAGGTCGGTCACGGTGCAGATCGCCAGTGCTTTGGCACCGAACTCGGCAGCAACGCCATAGAGCCCAGCGGCCTCCATTTCAACACCCAGGATGCCGTAACGCTCCATCACGTCGAACATGTCCTGGTCGGGGGTGTAAAATAAATCGGCGGAAAATACATTGCCCACACGCGCGTTCAGGCCCATGGCGCGAGTGGCATTTACCGCACGCTCCAGCAGACCATAGTCAGCGATGGCGGCAAAATCGTGGTTCTTAAAACGGATGCGGTTAACATTGGAATCGGTACAGGCCCCCATGCCGATCACCACATCACGCAGCTTCACATCGGGGCTTACCGAGCCGCAGGAGCCGATACGAATAATCTCTTTAACGCCATAATCCGTAATCAGCTCCTTGGCATAAATCGAGGCCGAGGGTATTCCCATTCCGGAGCCCATAATGGAAATACGCTGCCCCTGATAGCTGCCGGTAAAACCCAGCATATTACGAAGGTTGGTCACTTCGCGGGCGTCGCTCAGAAACTTTTCTGCAACATATTTGGCTCGCAGCGGATCGCCGGGCATCAGAACCAGTTCTGCGAAGTCTCCGTTGGCGGCATTAATGTGTGGTGTCATGAACCTGCTCTCTCTTCAGTAAAACTTATGCCGTAACCCAGGGCCGGCAAATTAAAATAATTGGCCAATGTCTGGCCGATGTCTGCAAAAGTTTCTCTTCGTCCTTGTGAACCCGGTGTCAGACCGAGCTTTTCCAGTTGGTGACTGTAGACCAGTATGGGCACGTGTTCACGCGTGTGATCGCTGCCCTTCCAGGTAGGGTCGCAGCCGTGGTCGGCGGTGAAAACCACCAGATCTTCTTCGCCCATGGCGTTGAACAACTCAGGCAATCGCTGATCAAAATATTCGAGCGCGCGAGCGTAACCGTTTACATCACGGCGGTGCCCGTACTCGGAATCGAAATCGACAAAGTTGGTAAATACCAGACTCTGGTCCGGCGCCCGCGACAGTGTTTCCAGAGTCGCATCAAACAGCCCCTCCAATCCGGAGGCTTTGATTTTTTCGCTGACACCCTGGCCGGCAAAAATGTCGTAAATCTTGCCAACCGCCAGTACCTGCCGATCATGCTCAATCAAACTGTCGAGCAATGTCGGCTGCGGCGGTTTGACGGAAAAATCCCGGCGGTTGCCGGTGCGTTTGAACTGGCTCGCGTTCGCGCCAACAAACGGTCGTGCAATGACGCGGCAGATGTTGTAGTCCTCCAGCAGATCAAATGCAATCTGGCAGATCTCCAGCAATCGCTCTAACCCGAACGCCTCCTCGTGGCAGGCAATCTGAAACACGCTGTCGGCGGAGGTGTACACAATCGGTTTGCCGGTGCGGCAATGCTCTTCGCCCAGGCGGGCAATTATCTCTGTGCCGGAGGCGTGACAATTGCCAAGCACGCCGGGAAGCTTAGCGCGCTCAACGAATTGGTCGAGCAACGCCTCGGGAAAGCTGTCTTGTTTGTCAGTAAAATAGCCCCAGTCGAACTTGACGGGCACACCGGTCATTTCCCAATGGCCACTGGAGGTGTCTTTACCGCTGCTGAGTTCCTTGGCGTGGGCGTAGGCACCCATCACATCTGCGCTGGTATCGCAGCCTTCGGGAAACCGGCCGCTACTTTCTTTTGCAGCGTGCATCAAGCCAAGACGAGTCAGATTTGGCAACCGTAATGGGCCCGTGCGCCCCTCTTCAGCTTGCCCTTGCGCGCAACGCTGAGCGATATGGCCCAGTGTATTGCTGCCTGCGTCGCCAAAGCGCTCCGCATCCTCGGTGGATCCGATGCCAAAAGAGTCAAGTACCAGAATCAGCGCACGTTTCATGTCGTTACTTTTTGAGACCTCGGTAAATTTTGGATTTAACCTTTAAGGAAATTCTGTGTATCTCATAACTATAGGAAGCCGATGTAATTTTGCCGAGAATCGGCAATTACGCGCCAAATCTTTGCGCATATCTGACTCGGTGAATCCTATGGTTCAGGCTCAAACGCCTTAAGTTAAACGTTTAAGGTACATTAACGGGATTCTGGCACTACTGTCAAGACCGGATTTTTGGAGTTTGAAAATAGAGAGACTCTGCGGCTGTCGTCAGGGTTGTTTTAACAACAATCGAATCCATACCAGGCGATGATCCGAGGAGGCATGACGGGAGGTCACCAGGTCGTGGTCCGGCTCATTCATCGCCGGCCAGAATACGCCGCTGGAAAGCACTTGCAGCCCATGGTGGGAAGGCAACACATAATCAGACCGGATGCCCCAAGTTGCGGTGTGAGTGTTGGCGTGGGGCAGCCAGGGTTTGTTTTCCGCCCCGCCGCGACTGACAGGTTTGAAGAAGTTATTCACCAGGCTATGTCCCAGCAAGCCGGCAATGCCTTCGATACGAGCCTCCCCATCCACGATGGAGGCATTCAGATCCCCGGCGATGACGAAGGACGAGCCCGCTGGCAAGCCGCCTCGTTTACCCGTATCGTCGTAGATATAGCGGGAAGTTTCCGGTTGCAGGTAGTCTCTCCAAAAACGTATTTCGTCGTGATTGCGCTTACCGTTTCGATCCTCGGCACCATCAAACACCGGTGGCGTCGGATGACTGGCAAGAATATGAATCCGATGGTTATTCACTTTGATCGGAACATCCCAATGGGATTTTGAAGACAGCCGCAGCCGGCTCCACTCTGCATCGGTATACCACCCTTCGTTATCGTCTGATCCATATCCAGCACCCGGCCGCAATGCCTCAGGCATATCACGCCATAGAAAGCGCTGAAATGTTCGAACCTTATCGAGCTCAATCGGGAATCGGGACAAAATAGCCATACCGTATTGGCCGGGATAATGTCCAAAACCCTGGGCATCACCCGGCAATTGACCCGCAACGCCATTCTTGTCGAGATCCAGATCAGTGACCAGGCCCGAATTCACCTGCTCCGTATACAGGTAGCGGTAGTCAATAGGTTGGGTTCCTTGTTGCGAAACCTTCAGGTAGTTTTTGCTAAACGCACCCAATCCCGCCTCAAGATCGGAAATATGGTCGAATTCGTTAAGCAACAAAACATCCGGCCGTACTAACTGAATAATGCGAGCGATATTGCGAATACGCAGATTGCCGCCGCTAGCGAGCTGCGCTTTCAAGGCGTCGCTGGAGTTTTCGCCTCCAAAGCTCGGCCCATCAAGACTGACATTAAAAGTGGCAACGGAAATAACCTGCCCCTGGGGCTGGTAGGCGCTATTGGATGTTCTGGGATCACCGGCGCAAGCCGCCAACATTATCGCCCAGAAAAGTATTAAAAGTCGGACCGGGCCAACAATACAACGCATGGTTTGGATCTTGTCCTTAACCGTGGTGAATATTTTTGTTCTCTGTCAGTTCCGCTTAGGTTATCCGTCGCAGTAGGGTTTGAGGTTGCTCTGCCGGTGGATCACCCACTGAAATAAACGCCCTCAAACACGCTTGCATCTGCTCGGCGTCGTTCTGGTTCGCCGCATGAATCCAGGCCAGTGGTCTGTCTCTATCAACGCGCTCTCCGATTGCAACCACCTGAGTTAAACCCACGCGGTGGTCAATGGTATCTTCCGTCCTGTGGCGACCACCGCCCAATTCCACAATCCCGTTACCCAAACGGCGAACATCCATGGCGTTTACCACGCCTTCCTGTTGAGCATAGACCGGAACCTGCACCGGCGCCTGCGGCAGATATCGATCCGGGGATTCGAGCAGATCTGCAGGCCCTCCCAATGCCACCACCATGTTAGTGAAAGCTTCTGCGGCGGCACCGGATTCAAGGGCCTCAGCCAGCCGAACAAAGGCCTGTTCGCGCTTGTCCACCAGCCCGGAAGAGATCAGTAACTCAACGCCCAGCTCCATCACTACCTGATGCAGTCGCGCCTCGCGCTGCTCACCGGATAAATAGTCAATGCACTCCCGCACTTCGAGGGCATTGCCGGCCGTTCGACCCAATATTTGCGACATATCCGTAATCAGTGCCGTTACCGGTAAATCCAAACCCTTTCCCACCGCCACTAGTCGGGCCGCCAGATCTTCTGCCATCTGCAGCGTGCGAGCAAAGGCACCATTGCCGGTTTTGATGTCCATCACCAGAGCGTCCAAGCCGGCGGCCAGCTTTTTGGAGAGGATCGAGGCGGTGATCAAGGGTAGCGATTCTACGGTTCCCGTGACATCACGAATCGCGTAAAAGCGGCGGTCCGCCGGTGCCAGACCGTCCGTTTGCCCGACGATAGCGCAGCCCACCTGTTGCACCACCCGTTGAAAAGTCTTGCTGTCCGGGGTGGTGTTGTAACCGGGAATACTGTCGAGCTTGTCGAGGGTACCCCCGGTATGCCCCAGGCCCCGACCGGAGATCATGGGCACATAGGCCCCACATGCAGCCAGCATCGGGGCCAGCATCAGGCTGACTTTATCCCCGACGCCGCCCGATGAATGTTTGTCGAGAACCGGCCCCGACAGGTCAAGGGACTGCCATTGCAGAACATCACCGGAGTCGCGCATGGCCCGGGTCAGGGCCACTGACTCCATCGCAGACATATCCCGAAACAAGGTCGCCATGGCAAAAGCCGCAACCTGGCCCTCACTAATGGTACTGTTGGTTAATCCCTCCACGAAGTATTCGATTTCCGCGGCAGACAGCTCTCCGCCGTCACGTTTTTTGCAAATGATGTCCTGTATCAGCACCGCTTCTCTCCCGGATCACTTGGATTAAGTGTAACCCAGACACTATTCCACGCTTGCATCTTGGGTGAACCTGGCCTAGGATTTACGTTAGTACTTACGTAATTTGTTTTATTATTTGAGCAGCCATGAAAAACCTGAATGATTTCAATGAATTGGCCCTTGGCAGCCGCTTAAAGAGCCTCAGCGACCGGATGTTTGCCGATGTAGATGCTCTCTACAAGAGCCGTGGCATCGAATTATCCAGCCGCTGTTTTGCCTCACTGCTGCTGCTCAGAGCCAATGGTTCCATGGGCATTACGGAACTGGCCAGGCAGCTGGGTCAAACCCACTCGGCTGTGAGCCAGCTCAGTAAAACCATGTTAAAGGCAGGGGTGATTGATCAGGCCAAAGACCCCTCCGACGAACGCCGTCGTCTGTTGCAGATCACTCCTGCTGGCACACAGTTGTTGGAACACAACAAAGACCTGATGGACGATATCGAGGCCGCGTTGCGCGATGCCATCGCCGTAACCCAGCATGAATTTATGGCGGCTCTGAACGGCTTGGATCAACAGCTGGATGAAATGAGTTTGTTTGACAGAGTGAAGACGCGGGAAAACGCCCGCCGGGAGAAAGCCGTGGAGATTATCGACTTTGAACCCCGCTATCGGGATGATTTTAAACGCTTGAATGTGGAATGGCTGGAAAAATACTTTTACGTGGAGGCGTTCGACAATCAGGTGCTTTCCAATCCTGAGGAATATATTCTTGAGCCCGGCGGCCACATCTTTTTTGCGCGGCTTGACGATGAAATCATTGGAACATCATCATTAATTCGGCAAGAGGATGGCCGCTTCGAATTATCCAAGATGTCCATCACCGAAAAACACCAGGGGCTCGGCCTCGGCCGTAAACTCGCCCAGCGAGCCATTGAACAATTTAAACGCAGCGATTCACCGCAACTCTTTTTGGAAACCAACACCCGCTTGACGCCCGCCATTCGCCTCTATGAATCCCTGGGTTTTGTGCATGCAAAACCCGAGGTGGAATCCCACTACCAGCGGGCGGACGTCTATATGATTTACGAAGGTGACTGAATGCCGCCTAAAGGCTGTATTCAATCACCAGTTGCGGCGCCTGGTTGCTGTTACCGTTATACGAGCGGGCATTGCGTTGCGTCAGCGCGTCATCCTCGGCGGAAATTCTGAGCATCAGAGCTGAACCCTGCATCCAATTATTGTGGTCCACAATCTCTTGCACAATAGCGGACAAATCCGGTGTCTGCTGCGCCTCGCCAGCCTGGTCCACGGCCGTCCAGGCATCAGGAGACCAGTGAACGGTCGCCTGAGTCGCGGTGCGGCCACTGACATCGAAACTGCTGTAAGAAAACGCGCTGGCATCACCCGAGTATTCGCCTTCGATGCTCAGGTTAACGTCGTCATCGCTGGTACTCTTACTGGTAAACTGGATGTAAGCACGACTGATAATTGCACCCGCTGGTACAGGCACATCGGTAAAGCGCAGACCAACCGTCTGATGCCCGGACAAACCATAGGTGGATGACACATAACTGTCATAACCCAGCTCCAGATCCGAACCGTTTCTGGCGATGCTGCCGCTCTCGCGCTCTTCCACGTCGTCGTTACCGGAGCTGATCGGTATCACCACCTGCTGGCCGACAATGGAAAGTGAGGCGGCATCAGAGCTCGCCAGCTCACCCAGATCATCCTCAGCTTCTGCATGGATAGTGAATTGACCATATCCTGGCGGAAACCAGTCAAGCTCATAGGGGGCCTGCATGTCCATGCCCACTTCAACGTTATCCACGTAAAAACGCACAACACTGACACCGCCATCGGCATCAGCAGCGGATGCCGTCAGGCTGACCGCTCCAAACCCTTGAACCACATCATTGTCTGCCGGTGTAAGCAGCTGCACCTGGGGAGCCAAATTGGCCACTGCACCATTGCTGTATTCCACGTAAAGATATGGATCTTTGTGCGCCGAACCGTTTGCAGAATCGGCGACGCGTTTGCCGCTACCGGTAACCATCAAACTCAGCGCGCTCTGCTCATTCCAACCCGGGCGATTAACCACTTGTTGCAGTACCGGCGCCAGATTTGGCGTCGCCTGCTCCAGGCGGGTTTCGTTAACCTGCGACCATTCCAGCGGATTCCAATTGACACTGGTCATGGTCAGGCTGCGTTGGCTGAGATCGAAGTCCACTTCGCTGAATGGTACAGAGGAGTCCACATCTTCTGCCTGCACCGTCAGGTCGGTGAATTCATCGTCCGTTTCGTCTGCACTGAACTGCACATGGGCATGTTCGATGCTGACGCCCTGGGGCAGCCCCAGATCCGGGAATCGCAAACCCACCACCTGGGCTCCTTTACTGCCGTCTTCCACCAGTTCGAGATCAGAACTGGACAGATCGACGTTGCCGGAATCGGACTCCTCAGCATCATCGTCGCTGTCTTCAATACGCGCAAAAACTATGGACGGGTATTGAGCGGCGCTGTCACCCGTTGCGCGGACGCCGTGACCGTAAATGTCGATGATTTCGATTTCCAGATCATTGACGTCAAAGTCCAGCGGCAGATCCCTGACCCGTACGTCGAGCACATAAGCCGGCGTAGTGTTCATGTCATTATTGATAAGGGGGCGAAACTCCTGGGCTGTGTTTTCCGGGCTGGCCGGATAGGGTTGCGGCATATCGTCCATCTTGTCGAGATAGCGGCGATAAGCGCTCTGGCCGCGATTGTAGGCATAGGCGAAGAGTTCCAGCCCATCCACATAGTCGTTGTTGTCGCGAAAGTCCCCGGCGTTTTCGCTGATGGACTCAAAGTCATAACTGCGCTCATAGTTCGAATTCAGCAGACGTACTTTTACGGCCATAATCGCTGTGCTCTGGTAAGGCAGAGTCACTCGAAACAGGGCGGAATCCAGATCGTGATTGAGCTGGGCGATCTCGGCGTCCGCCAGTGGCGCGTGCAGGTGAACATAAGCGGCGGGATCGAAGGTGCGCATCGGATTGACGTTAATGGTCCTCTGCCCATCGTGTCGCATTACGCTGTAATGCAGGTGCACTGTACTGGTGTGACCGGATTCTCCCATCACCCCAACATCATCGCCCTGATCTATACGCGCGCCGATTTGCAGCCCCTGGGCGATGGTGTCCAGGTGGCGGTAGGCCATATAGATATGCCCCCAACCCTGATTGCCACTGAATTGCTGGTCACAGCGGACCTCCACATAACGACCTTCGCCGGTGGACTCCATTTGTGCGTCCGGGCCATCTTCAATCTCGGTAATCTCGCCGTCACAGCGACTCACAATCATGGGTGGCGTGTTTTCGTCGTAGTCGACCCCGCCGGAAGTGACCGCAGCGGTCACGTCCATGCCTTTGTGAAAATCAAAGAAACCGATGTTGCTGCTTGATACCGACTTGTAGCGGGGACCAAACAGCGACATAAAATAACGCTCGCTATAACTGGGGGAGTAGGTATTGGGAGCCTGGCTTAGAATATCGGCGGCGACAGGAGCAACGAAGCCATAGCTGTAGGCAGGCTCCACATTGGGACGGCTTGTGTCCACAAATGACGTGACCGAGAGGGGGTGACCTGGGGCTGCGTGGAGTGGAGCGGCAAAAGCGCAAAACGCCAGTGCAGTTAAATGCTGTCGAATCATCATTGAATCCCTTCGTTGAGGTTGGTTGTCATGCTATCGCAGCTATGAAAACCGGGTTGTAAACCACGTCACAATTTGAGGGGGATTCGACGATGACAGTCCCTTCTGACCAGCTTGCACCCTATATCCCGGGCCGTGCTAGCTCTCCCAGATAACTTTACCTTTCAGCGGTGCGGTCAGGAAATGGCCGTAGCGCTGCTCCAGTTGGTCTCGCTTGAGCTTGAGGGTTGGGGTCAGCAGTCCGTTTTCAATACTCCAGGGTTCTTCCGTCACGATGATGTGATCCAGCACCTGATGGGATTCCAAATCGCCATTGACAGCCTCCAGGGTCCTCTCCAGCTGCTGACTAACTTTAGAGCGGTCATTGGAAACGCCCTCGCCTAGTACCACTAAAGCAATGGGCTGTTTACGACCAATGCCCATCACACATACCTGTTCAATGTCCGTATTGCGCCCCAGACTGCTTTCGATAGGTACCGGAGCCACATATTTGCCCTTACCGGTTTTAAATTGCTCCTTAACACGGCCGATGATCTTCCAGGAGCCGTCCTCACGCAGCTCCGCGCGATCACCGGTTTTAAACCAATCCTTGATAAAAGCATCGGCCGTGGCTTCCGGGTTGTTGTAGTATTCCTTGAAAATGGCGTCGCCGCGAATCAGGACTTCGCCCTCCTCCGACAACGTCATCTCTACGCAAGATAATGGTGAACCAATGGTGCCGAGGTACTCCATTTGAAACGGCAAATTGCAACAGGACAGACCCGAGGTTTCGGTCATGCCCCAACCCTCTCCAATATTCACACCAATAGTGTGGAACCAGCGCAACACGTCCGGAGAAATCGGCGCACTGCCGGAACCAAATCGGACAGCTTTATCGAGCCCCAGACCGGCACGAATCTTGTGCGCCACGCGCTTGCCGATAAACGGAATCTTCAACAGGAGTTGAAGCTTTTGGTTGGAAATCTGAGCCAGAATCTGGGATTGAAACTTGGTCCACAAACGGGGCACGGAAATAAAGTTGGTGGGACGGGCGTAGCGCACGTCATCAATAAAAGTCGACAGCGACTCCGTAAAGTAAATATCAGCCGGACGATAATAGGACGGCAGCTCCACCACACAGCGCTCGGTAATATGGGCCAGCGGTAAATAAGACATTACCCGCTCATCCTCCGCCGCGCCAGGCAGATCTGCTGCGCTTTTTGCGGAGGCAGCCACATTGCACTGGCTCAAGACCACACCTTTGGGCAGGCCGGTACTGCCGGAGGTGTATATCAGCGAGAACATATCGTCCGCTTCAGGCTCATGCAGCTCCTGAATCGGTTCATACTCCTGAAGCCAGTCTGTCCATTGAACCTTGCATGAGAGAGTTGGATAAGGATAGGCGATACTCAGCAGATCTGCAGCCATGGCCTCCTCCAGCGCCGCTGTATCGTCGAGTTTGCCTACAAAAATGGCTTTCGCGCCGCTGTGGTTCAACACGTGTTTAATGGTATCCGCCCCGGCGGTCGAATAAATCGGAACGCTGATCAAACCGGCCATCATGATCGCTGCGTCCGAAATAAACCACTCGGCAGAGTTCTTAGCGATAATTGCCACCTTGTCGCCCTGGCTTAAGCCATTGGCGAGCAAGGCGCTGGCGATACGTCGAGCCTGGTTATCTACATCGCCCCAGGTATAGGTCGTCCATTCGCGGTCGACAGGTTGGTGTAACCAGGTTTTGTTTGGGTGCTGGGTAACGTTGTATTGCAGCTGGGCCAGAGGCAGACGATATTCCATGATCTTCCACGCGTTGGTTATTGTTGTGCCGATTTATATCACGAATAACCAGATTCTGGCAGGTCAGCCAAACTTGAGTAATTGTAGAAATCGACATAATATTGGTGATTCTTGCCAACCCATTTCCAATTAGAGGTCAATCCGACATGGTGACTGTGACCATCCTGGTATTTGACTATGCTCTGTCGGCCGCCGTTATGGGGATTAATGATTTGCTCTACTTCGCCGGCAACCATTATGCGCGCCTCAATAGCCGGAGAGAGGGGGCGCTCTTCAATATCCGCATCGCCAGTTGCGATGGTCAACCGATCAAAATCATGAACAACCTGACACTGAACCCGCATTGCGCCATCTCGGATATTGAGGCCAGTGATGTATACCTGGTGCCAACCATCACCGGGGGTATCGAAAAGACGCTACAAAAGAACCCATGGCTGATCGAATGCCTGCAAAAGGCTGCTGACACCGACTGCCTGATCGGAAGCAACAGCAACGGCTCCTTTTTTCTGGCAGAAGCCGGCTTACTGGAGAACAAACAGGCCACTACCTTTTGGGATGACGTCAATTTGTTTAGAGAACGCTATCCGCAAATCGACCTGCGACCAGATCAACTTTTAATTCACGATGGAAACATTCTCTGTGACGCTGGCGGCACCGCCTGGTTCGACCTGGGTCTGTATCTTGTGGAGCTGTTTTGCGACCATCAAACCGCGATGGACAGCGCCAAGTACTTTCTTGTGGACCTTGAACGCTCCACCCAGTTTTCTTATTCACCCCTCAGCAGTAAAAAATACCACGGGGACCACATCGTGAGAGACATCCAGCAATGGATGGAAGATCACTACAATACCAATGTCCGTATCGATGATCTGTGCGAGCAGTTTGGCCTTTCCAACCGCTCACTGGTCCGGCGTTTCAAGCAGGCGACCGGCATCACCCCGCTGAATTATCTGCAGGACGTGCGATTGGATTCAGCCAGCCGTCTGCTGGTTCAATCCAACCAGACCATTGAGAAGATCACCCACGAGGTGGGTTATGAAGATATTAGTTCATTTACGCGCTTGTTTAAGCGAAGAACAGGGTTTTCGCCCAGCGGATACCGGGCGAGATTCAGGGCCGTGCATGTGCCAAGGAATTAACGCAATAGTATTTACCATTTGAAGTCAGGGTTGCTGAAAGAAACTCAGGTTCAACGCCACTGGTTGCCCTAACCAGTACGCGTACTCCGTGTGATCCTTGAGATCATCACCCGTCAGCGCATGCACAAACACCGTTAACCCCTGCCTGTTTTGATCAAGCCATAATATGTAGCTTTCAAAGTCCTTCTCGCCAAAGGTTATCTGGCAGCTCCAGCAAGGGTGTGGGCCTACCCGTTTTTCATGAAACCGACCGACTTTTAGGCCAAATAGATCGCCGGATGCATTACAGACATTCTTCGCCACATGCTTCGACGCTTCATCGAAATAGATATGTGCGTGATAGGCTTTATGTGAATTAACGGGTCTTTTGGGTTCAGGCATGACAAATAGCGTATTTAACCTTGGGTCTTTTTCCAATCGTCAGTGAGTAAACCCGAAAATCCCCAATCTTGCTCGGCAATTTCCTGAATAACCACATGAGTGTGCTCGGGCTTTTTATTCAATACCCGAACCAACGAATCGGTAACATCTTTGACCAACTCCGCCTTTTGTTCTCTGGTTGCTCCCTGGGTAATCTGGATATTCACATATGGCACATTTTTCTCCTTTCGTGCAAACAATCGACGGTCAGCAGACAGGCTTTATGACGCCGCCAGCACAGTCCTGCGCCGGCGGCGATGGTTTTAGACTTTTTTGACAAATTTTGCGGTAACCATCATTTCACCGACGCCAGGCAATTTGCAGTCGAGCTCGTGATCCTTGCCTTCCACAATCCTTCTGATCGTAGTTTTAGTACCGATTTTGAGAACTTGAGAACTGCCTTTTACCTTAAGGTCTTTAATTAAGGTAACCTTATCGCCTTCAGCGAGAAGAGTTCCGTTAGCATCTCGAACCTCGAAAGCGTCATCCTGCTCATCCTCCGACGGATTCCACTCATAGGCACATTCAGGACAGACCAGATTCGTTTGATCCTGATAAACGTACTCTGATTTACACTTTGGACAAGGAGGATACGACATAGACTCTATTTTCCGGAATATTTGGGGGTTGTACCAAATGGTGGAGTTTACCCTATTTTGCTGATGGTACGAACCCGGATGCAGAGAAATAGCGCTGCCGAAGATGGCTATCCGTCACTGCTCAATCTTTATTGAACCAGAATTCAATTTCATCCGTTTCAACTTCAAACATCGCTGAGTGCTCCACATTGGCCGGAACATGATACCATTCGCCCACCCCGATTCTCAGTGTTTCACCATTCATGGTGAGAATCAGCTCGCCCTTGGTAATGACACCATGGTTGTCGGTGTCATGGGTATGCAGAGGTATTGAGGTACCCGCCGGGTAAGAGGCAAATAGAACGTCACTGCCTTTCGCCTCAAGCTTGTAGGCATCAAAGCGACCATCGTATAAAGGCAGTGTTTTTATCTTTTCTGGATAACTTCCCGGCACTTTACTCTCCTTTTGGATGCGAATTGCCAGTGGGGTCAGCAATGTTTCTATTGGCAGATATCAGAAAACACCCCGTTTACCAACATTGCCAAATCATTCGGGTCCAACTCGATTTCCAGTCCTCTACGACCGGCACTGACATAAACCGTCGGATGGCTTTCCGCCGAAGAATCGATGATCGTTTTAAGTCGCTTCTTCTGACCCAGCGGGCTTACCCCGCCCAGCACATAACCGGTAGAACGTTCGACGTCGGTCTTATCAGCCATGATCGCCTTCTTTCCACCTGCCGCTTTTGCAATAAGCTTCATACTCAACATGGAAGAAACGGGTACCACCCCTACCACCAACTCCTTGTTGTCGAGTTTAACCACAAGCGTCTTGAAAACCCTGCTCTCCGACACTCCCAATTTTTCGGCGGCCTCCAAACCATAGGCGGCACTCGACGGATCGTGAGCGTATTCGTGCACTTTATGAGCAACTTTTGCCTTTTTAGCGGCATTAATCCCTGGTGTCATTTTTCGTACAACTCCAAAGGCAGCCCATCTGGATCCTGAAAAAATGTGTAGTACTTTCCTGTGTATTCATCTTTTCGAATGGCCTCGACTTCAACACCGCAAGACTCCAGGTAATCGGCATACGCCTCGACTGATTCTACGACAAAGGCCAGATGCCTTAGACCTCTTGCCTCCGGGCCGGAAACCCGTAATGGTGGCTCTGGAAACGAAAACAGCTCAATCTGATTCCCATTCGGGAGCTCCAGATCAAGTTTGTAGGAATGCCTCTTCTCCCTATAGTTTTCTGCTACGATTTTAAGGCCTAGGGTTTCAGTATAGAAAGCCTTGGATCGCTGATAATCAGAGCAGATAATCGCGACGTGATGTATACCTTCCAAAGTCACTTCTCAATCCTCATCATGCCGTTTCGCCTCCCCATCATTTCCATGTTTGAAGTTACCTTAGGGATCGGCATCGGCAGCTGACGTGTTTTTTAACGCATGCCATGCTTTATGATATTTCTTAACTCGCTCCAGGTCCTTGGTATCAACCGAGTGAAGGCGGAGGATATTAATATTATCCTCAATATCAGCAACCTTCACCTTGGCTGCCAGAGGGTTAGTCTTGACTCGGTCAACAAACTGGTCATAGGTCTCGCCCTGCATCTTGGTTAATGCTTCAACGGCCTCTACGACCACATCCGGAATACCATCGTTCAACAACTCATCAGCGGTGATGTCAGAATCCTCAATCACATCGTGCAAAAGGGCCACCGACATCTCTTCTGCGGAGGTCATTTTTGCCATTATCCTAAGAGGGTGAAGAATATAGGTTTCACCGGCTTTATCTTTTTGGCCTTTATAGGCACGTAGTGCTATTTCCAGTGATTTTTCGATTAAGTTCATAGTTATCTGCCCTTCAATGCCGCCTGAACCCATACCCATATTCAGATCGAACGAATGATCATGTTTTATGCCTGGATAATACCCAATGCGGCTAGCAAAGCGATCACTATAAAAAACCAGAATAGGCAACCAATTAATATCCAAACATAGTTAGCGAGCGTGAATTTTGAATTAGCTATTCCATGTGGGTCCCCTAATACGGTGTTTATAGCAGACTGCACCTTCAGAAAAATCGCTAGCAGTATAGGGAGTACCACTAAACTCACCAGGTCGGTATAAGGAGAACCAACTGCATTATAGGACAATCTATCGCAGACACTGCCTAATATTGACAGAACCACATAGATTGTGGCCATTAGCCCCGGAGACCAAGAACGACCTGTTTTTTTGTCATGTAGTCGGCCATCAACAGCCGTGAACAGCGAGTATGCAAAAAATATGTTAAAAAACCCTCTGGCAATTGGCCATATATCTTCGTCATTCTTGGCTCTATATAGATACCAATTCCGGTAAAACCAATATATGGAATACATACCAATCGTAGATATGAATAATACGGATAGCTTCAGTGGCGATACGCCATAGAATTCACCTTCTGCAATAACGGAACTGTCTTCCAACTCCGAATTTGGCGCATCATATATACTCTCATTCATTCAATTTCCTCCTTGAAAATATGACCTATGTCAGAAATAGACTGGTTTACACCATTAATTTTAAGCGGATAATAACCGGAATCGCTATCGCAACCGAATTGACGGGTGATACGATGCTGACTGACATTGTTATGTATTTTCTGGCGCATGCATTTCATAGCTATTGATATTCTCTGGAATCACTTCCCAGCTTGCTTTTGACCCAACGAATATATGTTTACCAATTTCCAGTTCCGGGTTTTCATTCAAACAACCCAATGTGATACCGTGAATTTTCCCGGCGTATATACCACATAGAGTTGAGCCACATTTACTGCAGAACTGTAAACCAAATCCATGCTGACTGGCATATGTTGTCAGTAGATCAAAACCTGATAACCATTCGAATTCTTCAGGGTTAACCAGCGCATATGCCGATGCTTGGGAACTGAATGCTTTTCTGCAGCGAGAACAATGGCAAGATCGAGCATCCTTTAGAGCCCCGTCGATCCTGTACTTTACTTCACCGCAGAAACATTCTCCTGTTAGCTTCACGTAACCCTCCTATATGTATAACGTCACCTGTACAGCCCGGAACAAGCGCAGCTTGCGAAGGTCCCGTCAGCGCTATTTTTGAGTGTCCGCTGTCTCCAGTATTTCCAAACCTACCACCATTTTTTTGGCATCGCTCTGACTTTGATTGTTAACCAGTATTGCAGCTTCTCCATTCCGATGTCGTCCTACCACTGCCCCCTGCAAAGAAACCACCTTTATTGCTCCTTTGCTCAATTTCAGGAGATTTTTCGAGGATACCATCTTCTCCAACTTTGTTACCTGACGCAGAGCAAGTACCCCAGTTATATTCCCAGAATATTTTGTACTTAGAACCTGCCATAGGATAAAGTCTAAACTTATTAGTGCATTGTGCGGATTGGTAAGCGTAGCCAACTTCAACGTAAATCGGATTATCCGTTGCCAACCTAATTGTTTTTGTTTTTCCTATACTTTCGTTCGAAGATAGATAGATGCTGCCTATATAACCCTCGCTACGAAAGGCGGTTTCATCGGTGCAGGAGCTGTAAAAAGAAACCGATATTTTGTCCTCAGTCCACATCTTCTCCTTAAGATGCGGGGCTTCAACTGTAAGTGTTGCAACATTGCTCTCACTGGGTTCAATATAGGGTTTTTCTTCCAGCCCGAAAAAGCTTTCGTGCAATTGAGTTGTACTGCAACCCTGGATCAGGGCTGAAATAACTAATAGCGAAAACCTACTTACATGCTTCATAATACTCACTTAATGCTTAATGTTATGCTCAAATAAGGTGCGGCTCCTTATTTGTTTCAATAACTCTTTTGACCGTTGCGCCACCTATGTCTTTACAAGTTTGGCCATCATTCATATTCAGCCTGACAGCTTGACCTCTTACTACCGGGCGAACAAAACGCCAGGGCCAAAACCCGAAACGCTGAGAACCAACATAGTTAACTACTGCGTTAGCCCCTAAAGAGTCAGCTTTATCGGCAAAGGCTGGTAAAATATCAGTAACGCTGCCGTAAGAGTTCTTTCCTATTTTGATTTTGCGAATATTTTCATATTGTATGTCTGATGATGGCAGCCCTGTCACCAGGCATATATCCAATGAATCACTCGCACCAGCAGAAGCTGAAACAAGCATCAAAAATCCAATAAGGTTAAACTTTTTCATAATTACTTCCTTATGTTTCTTTAGCTAAAGGAGCATCGTCCTTCACCACAAACCCCATTTTTGCGGTTGGTGCTGATGTATGCGGACCGCAATAGTTAATGTTCAATGACAGGTGATATGTGCCCAGGAGAGCGAACGGAAGGCAGTAATGCTGACGACGGACCTTCCGTTGGTACCACGTTGTCTCAATGCTGTTGATTGTACCCTATTTGGGAGCTGGTAAGAACCCGGAAAGTTTCGAATAGCGCTTCCATCGCCGTAGGCGCGATGCTGGCTAATATGGCTATGCGTTTCCTCCGCATCTTACTTTTCACATTTTCTTTAAATTGTTCCAATGCACCTAGTCGGACATCCAGCTATGAATACAGCAAGAACTAGGAGGATAAATCTGGCCAAGCTCGTCCTACACATAACGTTTCAATAACCGGATGACCAGCTGGAGCAAAGCGGAAGTTGGGATTTCCAGCGAGCGGTTTTGCGCGCGTAGTTGTTTGACTTGTTATATGCCATTGGCTCGATCTCTTAGCCAACCTAAGAGTTTTTGATCACTAACATAGCGGCGAGAGCCATCACAGATGCTTACGCTACGATCCTTGCCAGATATAAATAATAAATACCTTACTCCTTTTTCCATTTGAAGACTGTGTGTCTCCGACCAAAACGTTGCAAAATTCAACTGGAATCCATTTCTATTCTTGAACTCTTCGACCACTGAATAATTTGCCCGATATTGGAAGAATTCAGAAGCCCCTCTATCAACGATACTTTGCACATCAACAAGAACAATTTCCGGCGTTTTTCAAGACAGATGTCACCATTAGTTCATTTTTTACGCTGCTTTCTCACACTCATGGTCCGAGTTATCCGGGTTTAGTTCGACCTCTTTGATGTAATCCCACTTCCTAGCCTCTCCAGAC
>NZ_JAAQPI010000018.1 GCF_011683955.1 Pseudomaricurvus alkylphenolicus | reverse complement strand
GCCTTGACCGGAAAACACCGGATGAGGTTTACTTCAATACAACGCCGCTTTCCCTGGTGGCTTAAACCTTGGCGTGGATCCACTTATAGAATGGGGATGAGCTGTTCAAAGGAAGGGGGCCAGCTCTTAGCAATCAAAATCCGAATTGATACGCACGACTTTCAGTGGCTTTACCTCAGCTTGGCTGGCAGGTTTCAACAGTACACGTAACTCAGTATTCACAGTATAAATTTCGAGTCATTGATACTGTAGATTGGAAATTTTCGGGTACGTCGGTATGCTGATGATGCGGATCAGGTAATCGGCTAATGGAAGATGACTCACTGATTGGTGAAAACGCTCTACGTCGTAGTAAACAGCGCTTGTCACTGGCACTAAAAGGGAGTGGTCAGGGCGTGTGAAACTGGCTCATCCCCGAGCGAACTACCTACTTCGATGAAAACAGCCAAATCTGATATTCAGCTTCAGTGCTTGCGGCGGCTCCGCTGCGAAAAGTCACAGGGCCATTATTTCAGCCCTCCGGTTAAATTCGATAAAGTAGAAAAAGTTCTACGAATTTGGGTTTCAGGAATTGAGCTTTTCCATAAGCCAACACGCAGGCATGGTCTGCAATAGGTGTCGCTCCCGGTCGAGCGCGAAAAGCAATGTTTTGGGAACCATTGGATGCCCATGAGTCCATGGGCTTTCCACACTCATGCTACAATAGTAGTCTAGCCTAAAGGTTGGTACTAATGTGAAAGCTACCGCTTGTGCAACTTTACTATTATGCGTCTTATTTTCATTTGGAGCTTATCCAGACTCCTTAATTTACTCCGTCTATAAAGGCTACAATTCCTCTAAACTCAACGCTATGGAGCCTTCAATGAATGAGAATATCATTCAAGCGATATTCGAAGGTTCAGAGTTCGAAATCATTAAAAGGGAACACCCGCCTGGATTACGGAGACTTTCCGAGATAAGAAACAATAAGCTTGACATTTTTATTGGGTCGTCAAACAAAGCACTAGAAAAGCTCTACCCTGGAATTTTAGACGCTCACAATAAGCCAATACTCAATACCACTAAGAGCTTTTACAGCGTTGTCGAAAGCAACCACTCTAGAGAAACCCTAAGCAACTTGGATAAGTATGTGGTGGGCTCTCTATCTCTACCTCGAAAAGTCTACTTCGCAGCACTTGGATTTGACCCAGGCCCAACCCAACCCTTCCCCAGTAATCAGTCACTGCTCAAAGCACTGAGCGAAAAAAGAGTAGACATTATAATTGGAACCACCTTCATTACCAAAAGAAATATTGGTCTTCTCAATTTGCAACGGGAAATTCACCAATTCTCTAGGGGGAATCCTCTATATAACTATATGCTAGTTCGAAAAAGTATCCCTCCAAAGAAGAAGAAGAGGATCTTTTCAATACTCGACACAAAAATAGAAGAAATAAAAAAAACAGGGTTACTTTTGGAAATTTTGAGAAAAAATGGATTTGATGAATTCGCAATTGCTCGACCATAGACGGGGGATTACACAACGTACACACTGAAGGATCATCTCTCGACGAAAAATCCTACCTTTGAATGAAATTGTGCTCATTGGTCATCCATAAAAGAGTCAAGATGTTAGCGCAGGACGCGAATTAAGCAGAACCCAGCTCCGGTGGCCCCAGGTGGATATGAACCGGTCTTGTGCCTGGATCCACCCGGACCAATCCAAATCCCGTAAAGCGATTCCTGTGCCCCTGAACGCGGATGCCTTGGCGCTGCTGAAGAGACAAGAACACAAGCAGCAGGAAAAATCGTCTGACTTTGTGTTTATGTTCCGCGGCTGCTCCATCAAGAAAGCAAACACCCGCGCCTGGCGGGATGCTCTGGTACGTGCCGGTATTGACGATTTTCGTTGGCACGATCTGAGGCATACCTGAACCAGCTGGCACATACAGCAAGGTACGCCGCTCTATGTTTTGCAGGAATTGGGTGGGTGGGACCGGAAATGGTCCAACGATATGCGCACGTGTCGTGCCAGTCATTTGAAGGTGTACGCCGACCAATTAGCACAGTCGTCGATTGTGTTCATAACATATCTGTGTAGGGGTTCGTGTCTTTGTTCGCACGGAGTGCCACGCCCCGCACTCGGAAGGATGGACTCAGAACAGCCTTTGGGCTGTTCTGCCCCTACGGGCTCCCTTCGGTCGGTCCCGATTGCTTTGCAATCGGTCGAACCTGGGAAGGTTCTCAACCAACCCAGCACACCCCATAAACGAAAAAGGCCCCCTTGCATCGCAAGGGGGCCTTTTTCGTTTAGATGGCGCACTCGGAAGGATTCGAACCTTCGACCGCTCGGTTCGTAGCCAGACCCAGACTATATCAATCCTTTAATTTTCAATAACTTACGGCGTTTGCTCATTTAATACCGTACTTGAATTATCAATGACTTACAGTTCACTGATATCCTGATTTAGCACAAATCTAGCACAGTCCTGATTTCCCAACCCAGCCATTTCACCCTTGCACTATCGCCATACACATACCTTTGAGCTTGACTCAAGACCCGTATTCGGACTATATTTGGTCCCCTCGGGAGATGCTTATGAAACTATCAGATCACATTAAACCAATCAGTTACTTGAAGGCACACGCCGCAGAAGTCATACGCAACCTATCTGCTCAAATGGAGCCCATGGTCATCACCCAAAATGGCGAGGCCAAAGCTGTGATACAGGATGTTAAGAGCTACGAACAAACGCAGGAAACTATGGCGCTGCTGAAAATACTGGCGCTGGGCACACGCCAGATCGAAGAAGGTAAGGTTCAGCCTGCCCATGATGCTGTAGCGCGGCTTCGCAACCGTAGCAAAAAACGCTGATGAGTTACCAAGTATTTCTGACCGATGACGCCGCCTATGATCTAGAGGAGTTATACGACTATATCGAATACCATGACGCGACCGAAAAGGCGGATTACGTTCTCGACAAAATTGAGGAGGCCTTTTTGAGTCTGTCTGAAAATCCAGACCGAGGCGCTTTCCCCGAGGAACTCGTGGCAATTGGTTTACGTGAATACCGGGAGATCTATTTCAAACCCTACCGCATTATTTACCGTGTAATTACCGACAACGTTTATGTAATGGTGGTTGCCGATGGTCGCCGTGATATGCAAACACTGCTACAGCGCCGCTTGCTGAAAGCCTAAGCTTTGTAAACACTCAATAAGTCCCGTCCAGTGCGAAATCTAATGCGGAAGCAATATTTCTAACTCATGCCATAATTGTGATATGAGTGACTTAGCCCGACTCCTGTTTTACCTGATTAGATCTGTTGTTATTCTGCTGCGCCCGGGTGGACTGAAGTCGATTGCCGCCGAGAATCTTATGCTGAGACAGCAGCTCATCGTTATGACTCGCAGCCGTAAGCGATCGCCGACATTGACGGTTTCAGATCGCACTGCTTTCGCTGCGCTATCACAGTTGATATCGAGGCGCCGCTTCTCCAAACTGGCTATTGTTGTGCAGCCGGCCACCATTTTAAGATTTCACAAGGCCTTGGTTAAGAGAAAGTACCGAATACTCTTTTCCGCGAAATCAAGGAGCAAGCCAGGCCCAAAAGGACCGGACGACGAATTGATTCGCCTAGTCGTCGCTATCAAACAGAAGAACCCAAGAATGGGCTATGACCGAATTTCCATGCAAGTACTTCAAGCGTTCGGAATCAATATAGATAAGCATGTTATACGTCGAATTTTGGCCATATATTACAAGCCACCCTATAACGATGGTCCCTCGTGGCTCACTTTTCTAGCTCAGACCAAGGACAGCTTATGGAGCCTCGATCTCTTTCGCTGCGAATCCATTAATTTGAAATCTCATTGGGTAATGGTTGCGATAGATGTCCACACCAGACAGCTCATAGGATTTGCGATTCATATGGGAGATGTCGATGGCGCCACTGCATGTCGGATGTTTAAGAAGATACTGGGAAGTCATCCTCCACCCGCTAGGATCAGCACCGACCACGATCCGGTCTTCACTTATCGCCAATGGAGGGCGAACCTTCGGATTCTAGACATTGAGGAAGTAAAGACCGTCCCTTTTGAGCCAACTTCACATCCCTTTATTGAACGAGCTATTGGCACTATCAGGAGAGAGTTTCTCGACCACACACTGTTCTGGAATGCGAGGGATCTATCCCGAAAGCTCAAGCAGTACAAACGATACTTTAATGAAGTACGTGGTCACTTATCTCTCGACGGTGTGACTCCGTTGCAGAAGTCTGAGAAAACCCAAATACCAGAGACAGATATCCGCGATTATGAGTGGGTTACTCACTGCAACGGCCTATTTCAATTGCCAATAGCTTGCTGAATTACGAATTCGCACTCCACACGCCCAGCATGGTTGAATTCACACAGACCCCAATGTGGGATTCCGGCAATGCGTACCATAGCTGGAAGCACTATTTACTTGATGTTAATGAACAGGGTTCAGACGCTGTCCCAGCGACTGCCGCACCCGCACGCGCGCCTCTTGAACAGCTACGGGGCTTGCCGGCGACCTATCTATCTACCATGGCCCTTGATCCGCTTAGGGATGAAGGCATTTTATATGCCTATAAACTGATGCAAGCCGGCGTGCCCGTAGACCTGCGTAGCTATTCAGGCACTTTTCACGCATGCGCAATGTTAACAGATGGGCCACGCTCACGAGAAATTAAAAAGGACGATATGGAAGCACTGCGGCGCGGCCTAAAACTGAAGTAACAAAAAGCCATTTGATTCCGGCAGTAGCATAGCCAATACAATAACTAAAGGGTGAGAAAAACCATGTTAAAACGAAAGGTAATACAATCCGCAATTTTCACACATTTGTGTACGCTACCCCTGTATTCCAATACGACATTAGCTATAGAGCTAGAAGAAATAATAGTAACCGCCAATAAAAGATCAGAAAGTGCGAACGATGTAGGGCTATCCATTGCTGCTGTTTCAGGAGAAAAGCTCAAAGATCAAAAATTAGCATCACTGGAAGAGATCACCTCAGCGGTACCTGGGTTAGTGTTCGCCACCAGTACAGCAAACACACCGATTTTTACCCTTAGAGGAATTGGCTTTAATGAACAAACACTAGGGGCCTACCCAGCCACCAGCCTCTATTTAGATGAAGCGCCAATGCCATTTCCGGTGCTCGCCAGCCACGCGGCCTACGACCTGGAACGCATGGAGGTACTTAAAGGCCCCCAAGGGATATTATTTGGACAAAACTCGACCGGCGGAGCCATCAACTTTATTGCCGCCAAGCCAAGAGATGAGTTTGAAGCTGGTGGCGACGTGAGTTATGGCCGTTTCGACAAGGTAGAAGTGAACGGTTTTGTTAGTGGCCCGCTAACAGAAGCACTAGGCGCTCGCTTTTCATTTACCACTGCAAATGCCGACGAATGGCAGAAAAGCACCAGTTCAGATGATGAAAATGGTGCCGAGGAGTACCATGCTGAACGACTTATTTTGACCTATAACCCGACAGATACATCACGCTATCTGGTGAATATCAACGGCTGGAAAGATCAGTCCGATCCACAAGCGCAACAGTACATCGCTATTAACCCCCAAATACCCATCGACGCTGTCACAGGGCTTCCCCCGGAGAACCTGGGGACATTGCTTGCCGAACCTTTTGTCAGTGGTGGCAACCGTGATGCTGATTGGAGCAAGATTATCACAAATAGCCCCCGAGATGACGAAGCCAGCTCGCCGTTTGAGCCCTCCAGCGAACGCGATTTCTATCAAGTTGTTCTACGGGGTGACTGGGATCTAAACAACAACATCACCCTCACTGCATTGACCACTTATGCAGACTTTAAGCAACAACAACAGACCGACGGCGACGGTTCGGCTTTGGTTCTTTTTGACCTGGAAAGAACGGATGCAACCATCGACACCTGGATCACCGAGTTCCGGATCGCTGGCGAATTCGATCAGGCACGTTGGGTGGTCGGTATTAACCAGGAAAACAGTGACACCTTCGAAGAAAGCGAACTTCGGTATATCGATGGGACTAATTACACGCTATCCAACAATTATATCAACGGCAGCAGTATACGAATTGATCAAAGTATCGAGTCCTCTGCCCTATTCGCCAACCTGGACTACGATGTGACGGATGACCTGGTCTTTAAGCTGGGCGCACGCTACACCGAGTCGGAAATCGATGCCGTCAGTTGCAACCACTCTACCGGTGACGGTGCAGTTGCCGAGCTGTTCAATATGCTTGGCGCTGCCTTTGGGGGAGGAACGCTATTTACACCCATTGGCGAGTATCCCGATTGCTATTCGCTGAATTATCAAGGGCTACCGGGAGACCCCTTTGTCGACACCTTGGCCGAAGAGAACGTTTCGTGGCGCCTGGGTACAGACTTTCACTTAAATGACGAAACGCTCCTATACGCAAACATCTCCAAAGGGTATAAATCTGGAAGCTACCCCGCCATTGCAGCAGCCTTTTGGACGCAATTAGAGCCCGTTACGCAAGAATCCGTACTGTCCTATGAAGCCGGGTTTAAAACCTCCATGCTCGATAATAGAGTTCAATTAAATGGCGCTGCCTTTCGCTATGAGTACAAAGACAAACAGCTCAGAACTAAGGTACTCGACCCCGTTTTTGGTTTTTTGGATATTTTGGATAATGTTCCCGAAACTGAGATATCCGGTTTGGAGGCGGATATCACAGCATTGCTGAGTGAGTCGCTTACCTTTACGGCCTCGGTGACCTATTTGGATTCGAAAGTAACCGACTACAAAGGCGTGAGCTTTACCAGTGAAGCCCAGCGAAATAACAATGGCTTATTGGAGCTGATCGGCGGCACCGAAGACTTTGCAGGAGACCCTATTCCACTGACACCAGAGTGGACCTACAGCATGGATCTGGATTACCGTACTGCCTTGCAACATGGCGGAACTCTATTTGCTGGGGTTAACCTCTCCGGGCAATCGCAATCTGAAGCCGCATTTGGTGGCGGACGCCTGCGCTACAACGAATCACAACTGGCTCAGGGAGCAGCATCCATCACGCCATACTTTAATGAAATGGACGGTTACACCGTGTGGGGAGCACGTCTTGGCTATGAATCTCCAGAGGGTCACTGGAGAGTGATGCTTTGGGGTAAGAATCTGGCTGATGAATACTATGTGACCAATGTGATATCGTCCTCTGACACTTCGGGCAGACTAACAGGGCGCCCAAGAAGCTATGGAATAACGCTGGGCTATAATTATTAGATCGCAGATTCAAATCCGAAGTGTAGTTTAAGGAGAAACTCGTTATGTTTAGGTAATAGGCTCCTTTCGATGTGAAGCACCACCGGCCGGTGGTGCTTCACATCGTTCACCTAAAACATGAAAAACCGTTAAACCGTTAAAATTGGGCGTTATCGGGAATTGCCGCCCTAGATCGCTGACGAAATTTCAGCGGTGACACACCCACTATTTTGGAAAAATTTCTGGTTAAATGACTTTGATGGGAAAAACCCGATTCTTCTGCGATTGTCGCAATGCCTAAATCTGTATTAACCAATAGCTCTTGTGCCTTTTTTATACGTTGTAGCATTAAAAAATGGTGTGGCGTAATATCCAACTCCTGCTTGAAGCGTTTTGTCAAATAGGCATGGCAAACGCGTAGCTCTTTGGCAATCCCCTCAATACGCACTTCGTTAGCGAGGTCTTGTATTAAACGCTGCATAGCAAATATAACATGATGGGAGTGCAGTGGAATTTTAGGTAAAACACCTTTATCACCATTGCCCAGATAGTTCTGTGCATACAATTCAAGGGCCTTGAGATGAACATCTATATAGCCGACATCTATGGTCTCAGCCGACAACAACACATTGGTAAGATGATTGCAGCTGGCGTATAAATAGGCATCTGAAAATGAGCCGACGAAATCCTCATTGCCAAACTGCTGCGATATTCTGTCATAAGGATTTTGCAAAATACTGCATGTTTTTTCATTGGAGAATATAACAGAGATAACATCCTTTTCACCATTCACGTGCCAGCGCATAGCTTGATTTTGGGGGATTAAGGTAATATCACCAGGCATCGAGTAGTCGACAGAAAGCTCATTCTCATAACGCTCGCGTCTTATCCGGGCTTTGCCTCCTATCACCATAGCAATCATAGGATGTTGATGCTTAGGTATAACGTACTCGCCCAAATACCCTTGCCAGCGCTGTATAAGGCAGGCTCCCAAGCCATTACCTTCATGTTGAAGAACGGCTTTAAAACCGTGGGCAAGGTTAATAATCGCAGCTTGTTCTGATAGCTAATTGGTATTGTTGCAACTCAAAGTATCGCCACTCCTATTGACATTTTACGAAATGAATTTGATACTTTACGAAAAGCCCAAAAAGAATCCAACATGTATTTAGTCCGAAGCGGTGCTATTTCCGGGTTTGAAGCAGCTGCGCAAGTTCTAGGCGCAAATCCCGTCCAGCTAATTCGCGACGTCGGCTTAAGCTATGCCCAATTCCGGGACCCCAATAGTTATATATCCTATAGCAAAATGTCTGAGCTACTGGAGCGCTGCGCATTGCAATGTAGCGAGCCACTGTTCGGCTTGCTGCTGGCCGAGACTGAAAACCCCGGTGTGCTCGGTGATCTTCCCATAACAGTCTCCCAGGAACCAACGGTGAGCCAGGCGCTAACTGCCCTTGACCGCTATATTTACCTGTTTGCCAACGGTGTCCACATTACTCAGGTTCCTCTGGGGAGTAGCATACAGCTAGCGATGAAATTTGATTTTCAAACACCCTTGGGGCTCAATCAGCTAATACAATTTTCGGTGGCCAACCTGGCTAATATTACGGCCAGGTTGATGAACGCTGACCGGTATTCCCTACAGCTTAACTTAACACAAGCGGATCCTGCACAAGAACAACCCGCAAGGACACAACAAGGCTTTTACCCACAGACACAATTTTCCAGCAGTTTTGACGGTGTGCTGTTACCGGCCTCTGCATTAATGCAAAAAACCCATTTTGACGAAGCCGCCATACAGCACCATTTTCGCGAGCAATTAGGCCTTCTCCAACAACGCTACCCAAACAGCTTGCAAAACCAAGCCAGGGCGATCATCGGTCAACTGCTCCCTTCGGGTGAGTGCTGTATCGAAAAAGTCGCCGCTAATCTCGACATACACCACAGGATGCTACAACTTAAACTGCAAGAAGAAAATACAAACTACCAAACACTACTCAGGGATGTTCGCCAATCTATCGCCAAACAGCACCTGGAGCAAAGCCCTATATCCATCACCGATCTGGCCCTTAACCTGGGGTATGCAGACATTTCCGTATTCAGCCGCAACTTTAAAACCTGGACCGGATTTTCACCCAAGCAGTGGCGAAAAGACCAGTGCACAAAGTCCAATCAAGCAAATTAGGGTGACATGACCAGACTGAAGCCACCCCGCTAAGAAGGCAAGTCCTGCTTAGGGCTCCCTAGATGGAAATTTCACGAAAAAGAGGAGCGGGGTTGCATAAACCCTTATAATACTAGCAGCCTGTTGAAAAATACGGAAAATTACGAATTTTCGTAGTCCCCTTAGTGTAATCAAAAAAATTTTCAGCTTTGTCTTTGCCTAGTTTTTCGGTTACATTTCTGCAGATGATAGTAGCAATCATTCACTCTGCAGGATGTAGCCAAAACCAACTTTATCTCGCCCTTTTTAGGCAATTAACGTCTTCATTCGGGTGATATTGTAAGCGGCTGCCGTAAATCGGAATAACCAATCGACTTTTTCTATACCGCGATGACGAAGCTTATGCATGAGTCCATATGCTTTCATCCAGCCGAAACATTCTTCAACCCGTTTGCGTTTCCGTTGGCTTATCAAGTAGCCGTCAGTCGAGGTTGTTCTTCCATCAGCCTTGCTGCCTACAGTCTTCGCCGCTACATGTGGCGTCACCCTTAATTCGCGGCAACCTTCTACAAATTCGTTGGTGTCATATCCTTTATCTGCGCCCACCGTTTGCCCTGGTCGAGCGCTCTGATTTGCCAGCAAACTGATGCTCGAATCCCATTCTTTGGATGTTCCGGCCAGGCTGGCTTCTGCATCAACAATCAGGCCATTACGGTTCTCGGTGAGTAGATGCCCCATGAAGCACAGCTTGGCCTCTTTTCCTTTACCTTTGCGGAATAAGCGAGCCTCGGGGTCAGTAGTGGACTCGTGAGTCTCATTGCTGCGTTTCTCGCCGTGGAAGTTTTCTCCAGAGCTGCGGCTATCATCATCGTCAGAATGCTCTTCCTTCGGTTTGAATGATTTAATGCCGGCGCAGGCGTCGAGCAGTGTGCCATCGACGGTGAAATGATCACGAGACATTAACTTTTTTGCATAAGCTTGCTTTTTAACGGTATCAAAGAGCTTTTCGTCAACCTGATGAGCCATTAAGCGATCCCGGTTCTTTGAGAAGGTCGAATGATTCCATACTGCCTCATCAATCCCCAACCCGACAAACCAGCGAAATAGCAGGTCATAGTCGATACGCTCTACCAATTGGCGTTCTGATCGAATGGTAAAGAAGATCTGCAACAGAGAAGCCCGAATTAGCATCTCAGGAGGAATGGAGGGCCTACCACCAGTGGCATACATCTCGTCAAACCAGGGGGCCATCTCCACCAGCGCTTCATCCACAATGCGGCGTATTTTTCTGATCGGGTGCTGTTGTAGTATTCAACTTTCTAAGTCGATGTAGCTAAACATGGAGGACTGTGGATTAATGTCGCCGCGCATTTGCTTACTCACTGATTTTTTCGAAATTTTACCATATGCAGACTTTTTCAACACGCTGTTAGAGGAGAGTCTCGACAAGCCTTCTGACCAATGCCAACACCTCAGTGTAATAGCTATTGTCAGTGACAAAACCTGCGCCGAGAGAAAATCAACTCGCTTCCTCTTGAATAATTCATTGCGTGATCAACATCCCCTCGCCTTATTTCCTTTGGCGAGAAATTGGCATCGATCCATCTTTGTGTTAACGCATCAAGGCCAAGAATTCGTTTCGGGTCGATGGATCACTTCGAAACGTCCCGAGCATTGAAGAAGTTTTCATGGAAGAATTTTGCTTCTCCACTCCTCTCATCATCATGCACAAGTGTTTTGCCTCGATAATAACGCCAACTCCCTCCGCATTGATCACATTTTGAATAGATTCAGCTATCTGAACGGTTAGCTGCTCTTGAATTTGGAGTCTGCGGGCAAAGACATCGACAACTCGCGCTATTTTGGATAATCCGATGACTTTTCCAGTAGGGATATAGGCAACATGCGCCTTGCCGATGAAGGGCAACATATGATGTTCGCACATTGAATAGAGTTCAATGTCTTTTACGATAATCATCTCGCTGGAATCAGACGGAAAAAGGGCACCGTTTACAACCTCCTCAACGCTGTGCTGGTAGCCTTGAGTCAGGAAATCCATAGCTTTTGCAGCGCGTTGGGGCGTATCTTTCAGGCCCGGTCGTTCAATATTTTCTCCAATTTCACGAATTATCGCTTCATAGTGCTGTTTCATGGCTACCTCTTTATCTCTCTGATTTATGGTATGGCGTAGTATGTTTCAAACGCTGCTTGTTATAAGTCTCCAAGTTGTGGACGTATGATAATATCTTCAACAACCGTACGGGAGCTCGTGTCGAACGCGTCATAAACGATCTTTGCAATATCGGCAGGATCGATAAAGCGCTGATCGGGTATGTCCGCCTCTTCCCAGCAAGTCGTCAATGTCGGTCCGGGGATTACCGAAGATACTTTAATGCCATTGGGCTTCAACTCTTCCCGTAGATTTTTGGACATACCGTACATTGCGAATTTGCTGATTGAGTATGATGCCCCACTGTTATAGGCCATCAAAGACGCCGTAGAACAAATGTTGAAGACGTACCCCCTTTTGGCGACCGTCATAGTAGGAACCAAAGCCCGTATTAACCAATAAGCAGAAAGAAGATTGGTATCAATCAATTCCTCCAGCTGCCCTTCAGCTTCAGAAAGTACGCTTCCAGGCAAAAAACGCCCGCTATTATTGATTAGAGCTCCAATGGAATTACCCAGACTCAATACATGATCAGAAAACTGAAGAACCTGCTCTTTTTGAGACAAATCGGCAGTTTTCGCAGTGACCTGTACACCATAGGTTTTTTCAACCTCTTCTTTTAACGCCGCAAGTTCCACTGGGTTTCTGGCGCAGGTTGCTATATCAAAACCATGGGCAGCAAACTTATGAACCAGTGCTTTTCCGATACCTTTGGTACCCCCCGTTATGACGATCAATTCAGTCGATGGCATCGTACTTCACTCCGGTTCTCAGTATTACAACAAGTGCTGTTATTCCCTACGGCTGAAATAACACCTTCGATCAGCATCTAAATAGGGTAACAAGGCCATAATTTGAACATATTTGGTAATTATGTTCAATATAATACTTGGATTCGATGGGTATGAACTGCTGTCAGCGGAAGAATAGACGCTGGAACTAGGAATATGTCTGCCCCCAAACAGCCGCAAAGCAGGTTATAAAGTCACCCCGATGTGTAAACGTTTTACTCCAGGTCTAACAGAGTGAGATCGATGACCACTCCTGTCTCCGCCTAGTGCCGCAAGGCTTACCGGTCAATTCATTAATCGGGACTTTTACCATGGCGTACCATTGTGAGAGACAACAGCTTGATACCCGCTAAGGGCAATCAATAGAATGACATTTTAGTCATTATGATTTCTTCGCCACTTTCACTGCTGACGGAGAGAAACTCACCATTGGGAGACATAGGATGGAGCACAAAAAACGGTTGAGTGAAACCACCACGACAGAGTTACGCAGAGCTTTGGGGGCGTTCGCCACCGGAGTCACGGTCGTGACGACGATAGATGCGCAAGGACAGCCGGTGGGGCTGACCGCCAACTCGTTTACCTCGGTGTCAATGGAGCCACCTCTGGTGCTCTTTTGCCTTAAAAATGGTTCCGCGAGTCTCAAGGCCTTTACCAACGATACGGCCTTTGCCATCAATGTTCTTAGCCATGAGCAACGCCAGATATCGCAACGCTTTGCCAGCAAAGTAGACGACCGTTTCGCCATGACCCCCTGGGAAACCTGGAGTCTGGGCGTCCCCATACTGCAAGATACCGTTGCCAGTTTCGAGTGCGAAAGCTACGCAGTCTACGAGGGAGGAGACCACCAGATTATCGTCGGTCGTATTCGCCAGTCCTATTTCAACCCGCAGCGCCAACCTCTGATGTACGTCAAGGGAGGTTATCATACGCATCAGGAGGAGGTGGCGGCGTAGTGATGCTCAGTGCTCGTTGAGACTTTCCGGACTTAGTGTCCGCCCAGAAACAGCCCTGGGTGGGTGCTTTGACAAACTAAGAAAACAATAGAGCGCCGGTATTACGCCCAGTAACAACCAAAGAAATGCACTGGAATAACTACCACTGACATCGCGTAAATAGCCCGCCAGCAGCGCGCCGAAGACGGAAACGCCAGCGAATGCCTGGACGACTCCCATGACTCTTCCGAACGATGAAGTGGCCCAGAGGTCTGCCACTATCGTACCCACCAACGGCGCGATGGCACCCATTACCAAACCGATTAGGCATATGGAAAATAGCAAATCCACCAACCCTGAGGACTGGCTTATTGCCACCAGACCACCTGAAATCAACAACAAGCAGGAGGTGTAGAGCCAAGTGTAGCTAAACTTATCGCTAAGCGCGCCTGCTGCCACCTTCCCCACCCCCATCGCGATGGACGCCGCCGCCGTGACCATCGCAGCGCGTTGCTGATCGATGCCAAGATCTGCCGCCAAAGCGCCAATATTGTGAAGTACGGCGACAAACAGCAGACACGGCACCAAATAAGCAACGCCCAATTTGTGTACCGCGCTGGCGCTCATCGTTCCGGTACCTGAGTCGGGATGAATTGAGGGCTTCGTGCAATCCGATCGATCGGTCGGCGTAGCCCCCCCAACTCCGCGCAACACCACCATTGCTGGTAGCGAAACCAGCAGCACCACCAATGACGCCAATACCAGGAAGACCTGTTGCCATGGCAACTGTGACAACAAGCCAGTCACCAACACCGGTACAATCAAGCCACCAACATTGGTGCCGAGCGCGACCAAGCCCATAGCCACCCCGCGATGGCGAGTAAATAGTTTCCCAACAAGCGTCAGCGCCATCAGAGTACCAGAGAGACAAATGCCCAAAGGCAACACCAAGACGTACACCATCAAGGTCGTCAGATAGCTCGGAAATAAGCCTATCAGTACCAGACCAATAGCGAACAATACCGAGGTCGAAACCACCAATTTGCGGCTAGGGTGTTTATCGATCCAGGTGCCGCAAAGAGGAGCGATCAATGCCGCAACGATGGACGATCCGGTAATCACCAACATCAAAGCGCCCCGATCAAGCTCAAACGCTATCATCCATGGCATCACGAAAAACGCGAACGCGTATACACCAATACCGACTACCACCGCCTGCATCAACGCGGCGTAAGCAACGATCAACCAGGGATTGGGATGAGCAAGAGGAGATGTGGATAAATTCATGGCGTGGCCTGCGAGCGGGCATGAGTGGCCAGTGCCTTGGCAGCAACATAACCGAAGGTAAGACTGAGTGTGTTGTTGCCACCATGTGAGGGCGCCTTGCCACGCCAGAGTGAATTCATATCCAGACCGATAGCCTGCAGGCCGCCAATGGTTTCTCCATTTTCCCGCAAGACGCGGGCCTCCTCATCCACCTTGAGGCCGACGGTGGTGGTGGAGTCACCAGGAAAAATCTGCACTGCATAGAACGGCCCTTGGTTTATTGGCCCCAGACAGGGGTTGGGCTGGTGATTAATGTCCCCCAGGTTGAGATCATCGCTGTCCTTACCGCGATCAAAGTCCTCGTCCACTCCGCTCTCGGAAAATTGATTAAACCGCGCTACTGTCAGCGCCAAGTTGTCACCATGGATGCCGGCTTTTTCCGCAAGTGCCTGTAGGCTATCCCCTCGCAGAATATACCCTGCGCGCAGCAATTTTTTTAGGCCGATGGCCGCTGGTTTAACCATGCCCAGCCCGTATTTCTTAATGAATGTGTGATCGCAGATCAAATAGGCAGGCACCGCTTTACTATTGTGCATTGGCGTCACCAGATTAGTGGCGGACTCGTTACCAAAGCGCCGTCCGTTCAACCCCACCGCTATACAGCCGGGTTTGCCTCGATCTGAAAACAGGTGCGGAAATTTACGTATTCTCCCATCAGGGAGTTCCAATTTCGATACGATTAGCCAGCCCGCATTGCTGATGTTATCGCCATCGAAACAAGCTCCTAGCTCCAGTGCCTGACGTATACCCGTGCCATCGTTGCCTTCGCACACCATGGACAGGTGCTGGTCAGGAAACGGCATAAACTTTCTGCGTAACGCCGGATCCGCCGAAAACCCGCCGCCTGCGAGAATAACACCGTGCCGTGCCAACACCTTCACCGGCTGGCCGTTGTTGTCGACCACGGCGCCGATCACCCGCCCTCCTTCGGTAAGCAAGCGGCACATGGGCGCTGACGACCACAATTGCACACCTGAATCAACACAAGAGCGCAACAAGCGGGCCGCCAGTGCGTTGCCCATGGTCAAACGGGTGCCGCGCCGATGCCGAATTTTATCCCAACCAAAGCGCAGTACCAGCCCCAGGATATGGCGGAAAGACTGCCACGACTGCTTTACCTTGGCGATGTGAGGCATATCCCCAAAGCCAATCATCATGCCAGCCGGTGCGTTAAACTCCGTCAGTGGTGGACGCAGGCGCTGGAAATATTCCCCTAATGCCAGACCAGTATATTCCTGAGGGGCCAACAGCCGACCGGATAGAGTTGCCCCTGGCAAGTCCTGGTACCAGTCAGCAAAGCCTTCGTGCAAGGAAAACCTCACCGCGGACTGATACTGCAGAAAGTCCACCATCTTGGGCGCGGCCTGCAGGAACACCGATAGCAGGTCATCACGCAAGCTGGGACCGATGACCGATTGAATATATTGCTGTGCCTGGTCTTGGCAGTCCTTGTAACCCGCTTGGCGAGCCAGCGAATTACAGGGCACCCAGATCCCGCCACCGGACCAGGCAGTAGTGCCGCCAAACGTCGACGTTTTTTCAACCAGTAAGACATCGAGTCCGTCGCTTGCAGCGACGGTCGCGGCAGTCATACCCGCTCCCCCCGCGCCCACCACCAGTACGTCTTTGGTCAGGGTTTCCATACTACGGTTCCTAGGCCAATCGCACTTATACTCGTCCGACTACCGGCACCAGGGCACCGGTTACAGCGCTGGCCTGATCAGATGACAGGAAGAGTATTACCTGACCAAGCTCCTGAGGCTGTACCCACAAGCTGAAGTCCGCGTCAGGCATATCCCGGCGGTTGATCTCCGTGTCGATGATACTTGGCAGCACCGCATTGACCCGCACCCTACTCTTGTATTCATCCGCGAGCGATTCAGTAAGCTTCGCAACACCGGCCTTCGACGCGGTATAGGCAGCCACACCCATTTCAGATTTCTGCGCCGAGTTAGCGCCGATATTGACAATACTGCCAGCGGACTGCTGCAACAGATAAGGCATCGCGGCATGGGAAGCGATCACCGCTGTTTTGAGGTTGATATCAAACATCTTGACCCAGCTGTCGACCGCTCCCTCAGCAAACGTTTCCCAGGTGAACCCACCGGCTATGTTGATCAACCCATCGAGGCCACCCAAAGCGCTAACCGCCTGTTCAAACGCATGCGCAGCGGCGGACTCAGACGTCAAATCAACGCCTCCGAATGAATGGAGTTGCAACTCAGTAGCACCCGTGGGCGCTGGGGCATAATCTACTGCTGCCACTGCCGCACCAGCAGCAAGCGCCATATCAACCACCTGACGACCCAGTCCGCCGAAAGCCCCCGTAACAATGATGCGTTTTCCCACTAGATCCACGTTGAAACCCTCTTATCCGACTTTAATTAGACACATTCTACATATCTGTCACATAAAAAGCCAGAAACAAGAGACTACCGTAACGCCTGGAGGACTCGAGTGGACTTAAAGAAAAATACCGAGGTTAGGCGTGCCCACTACTACCTGATCCAGAAGGATTTCACGCCTAGCCAGTTTAAAACTCACTCCATCACGGCGCAGGATGTCATAACGCTCACAGGGAATCAGGTCGAAGTCATCAAAATCGAAACGACTGCGAGTGACCAATTCGTAACTACGCACCAAATACTCGTTCGCCTGTTCAGTACGATACGCCCTGATGTTGCTAATGAAGCGACGAGTCCGCGACGGCGGGTCTTCTCCCCAGGCACTGGTGGTATCTGCGACGCGCATAATTCGCAACTGCATGGAGCCAAAGTCTTCATGCAGATGCTGAACCGTGCGCACTACCGTTTGATCCTGTTGTCGGGTGGTACGAGTGCGTCGCAAGGGAGCATTGTATTCCAGATCTTCTGCCAAGGTGGCCCCCCAAGCCTTAAACTGGAGGTTATCAAGCATTTCGGCTTCATCGACCAGAAATTCCATGAGTTCAGTGTGTAGTGGATCAGCGGCAGAAATGCGTTTGCTGGTGTCCAGCATGGGTAAAGGTGTGGGTTCGAGCAACGTTTTCAATTCCGCCGCAGCCAGTGCCGTGGCGTTGTCATCGGCATGGGTCATAACACTCTCCAGTCAGTCTTCGCGCATCAGTCTACGCATTGCATTGATTCGGTGATTAGAACAGTGGACGATTCAAAGAATCGGTTAAGCAGTCATCAGCTCATACCAGTATTGCCACCACTGCCACTGGGTATCGTCTTTAGTAAAGCCATCTCCTACGTGGCCCGGACCAGGCCAGGATGGTGGCTTGGTTTCATAGCACGCCTGATATTTAAGAGTAATATCCGCACTCATCGCCCCTTTTGCGACAATGGTTTGATGTGGCCAGGTGTCCGAATCATCCTGTTCAACCATTCCCGACGTTCCCAACAGTTGTACCGATTGCCGCAACATTTTTGCTTTCAGTTCTGGTGGCGTGTCCTTTTCCGCCAAAATCCAGTTCACAAATTCCAGCTTGTCCGGGCCTTTTGGTATATAGGCATGCAATGCCATCGCGCCTACCACTGTGCCATCTGGCTGTGGCAAATAGATAAATTCGAACAAGCCGTTGGGGAAGAAATTGCCTACCTGAGGGGGCCGCCAGGACATCAGTTCCAACTGCTCATCACTAAAACGTTCAAGCAATTGTGGGACCATTTCCGGTGTGATTCCCGGTGGTGGCAATAGCTCCAATTTCTCACGTGCACTCAACGCACTGGGATCTTTACCGGTAATGCGCCGAATTTTACGGTCGAGATCGATACAACGCATCGTGTGGCCGTGGTCAGTCCAAACCTCACTACCGTACATTTCGGGACTTAAGTCTCCGCCTTTACCTTCTTCATCCGGCTTTTTGGCATAGGGTCCAACCTCTCCAAGCCAGCGGTGCAGCGTCATGGTATGAAATCCGTCTGAGGCCGATTGTTCACAGGCCGTTTTCCAGTTGGCACGGATGACAAAGCGCTGCGGAGGCCCAAGAACCTCCATACCCTCGATGGTTCGACACCACAGTGTGTCAAAGTACCATTTTGCATCGCCCAGAAACTCCTCAAAGCTCGGACCCTCAATATTCCAGGTAGCGAAAATCAATCCACCGTATTCTGCAACTCTGGCTTTCTTCAGCCCCAACTGCTGCTTGGTCATCATTTTGCCATGCATACACTCCTTATCAGCGGGCGCGCCCACGAAGTCACCGTTGGGCTTAAACGCCCAGCCGTGATAGATACAGGTATGAATGGGCGTATTACCGCTGTCATGAGTAGAAATCTTCATGCCACGATGAGGACAAACATTTAGGGCCACATGAATATCGCCGTCTTTGTCGCGAGTAACCAGCACTGAATCGGACCCCATGTCACGCACCAGAAAGTCACCGCTGTTGGGGATCTCTGTTTCGTGCCCCAGAAAGACCCAGGTTTTGGCGAATATCTTCTTCATTTCGACCTGGTAAATCTGCTCGTCTGACAGGGTGCGCATGGCAACCTCGCGAGTATCGTGATTGATCAGCTCTGACAGTGGAGTACCATCGTTCAGTATGGGGATATGAGGCATTATAGATTCCCTGTTATTGACTTCGGTTATCGATACACTTTCCCTAAAAGTGTTCATGTTGGTGAGATTATTGTCTTTTTTGAGCCCAACTGTGGTTGATGTAGATCAAATTCCCTGTTTCTTTGCGTTTCTGCATTTGTCTCGTGGTCAAACAATTACGCTAAGTATCCATTGCTGAAAAGCCCGAATTCTGGGGCTTGTAGCTCCTTCAAAGGAAATCCTGTAGAAATCTTGGAGAAACAGACGTTATATTTATACATTTTTTCTATATATGTATAATATCTGTATTGGGAGGCCGTGACGGCCGTACAGATAACAATGGGCAGGTATGATTTTATGAATTCAGGTAAATTAGCGGGCCGTGTTGCCGTCATAACTGGCGCTGCCGGTGGACTAGGCGCGGAAGCAGCGAGAGTTCTTGCCTCTCACGGAGCCAGTATCGTGGTGGTCGATCTCAATCAGAACGCCGCTCAACAAGTTGCTGTCGAACTGCGTGATAAAGGTGCTGATGCGATCGCCGTTGAGACAGATGTCTCCGATGAAGATTCCGTAAAGGCGATGGTTCAAATCGCGGTGGGAGAGTTTGGTCGTATAGATATACTTCACAACAACGCTGCTATCTTAAGTGAAGAACAGCGTAGCGGCGATCTGGATGTTGTCAATATGGACGTCGACGCCTGGGACCGGGCTATGGCGGTCAACCTTCGCGGTGCGATGCTGTGCAGCAAGCACTGCATTCCCGAAATGATAAAGCTGCAACGCGGGTCTGTGATCAACGCAACGTCAGGCCTTGGCACGATGGGTGACCTAACGCTGTCAGCCTACGCGGCCTCCAAAGCTGCCCTCATCATGTTGGCAAAGTCGATCGCCGCGCAATATGGAAAACAGGGGGTTCGGGCCAACGCACTGTTGATCGGTTTAGCGCCTGCGGAAAATGCCCACGCAACCATGCCGGAGAAGTTGCTGGATATTATCCGTGACAACCATCTCACCCCGAAGCTGGGCACTCCTCGTCAGATCGCCGATGCGGTGGCGTTCCTGGCCAGCGATGAAGCCTCGTTTGTAACCGGTTCAGTATTGAGTGTTGACGGAGGATTCTGCAGCCACACCCCATCACTGGCAGGCACGCGCGAGCTGTTCGCGGAACTCGGTTCTAACAAGATGTAAACAAGGATGGCATGCCAACAAAAAGGCGAGCTTCAACACTCGCCTTTTTGTGATACCGCTAAACTGGCGTCGATTAATACCAACGCCTGCCTGCGCTCAATTACCCGAAAAATTAGGTTCTCTCTTTTCCTTAAAGGCCAATGCGGCTTCTTTGGCATCGCTGGATGTTTTCAGAAACGCGAAAAGATCCAGTTCCAGGTCAAAACCCTTGCTCAATTCGAGATCGTTCGCCGCCGCTACAGCCCTTTTAACAAAGCGTGTCGCCACTGGCGGTCGTTGACCAATGACCTGCGCCAAGGCTCTTACATCGTCCAACAAGCTTGTATCAGACGTTGCCATACGGGTCACGAGGTCAATTGCCAATGCCTCTTTGGCGTTGAGCCGAGCACCCGTTAACATCATGTCCATGGCTTTTGCCTGCCCGACGGTTCGCGGCAGGCGTTGAGTTCCACCCCCTCCGGGAATCAGACCAAGCGCCGTTTCGGGTAGACTCATCACCGCGCCGGGTGCGGCCATGCGAATATCGCAGGCAAGTGCCAATTCCAGGCCGCCCCCCATGCAATATCCATGGATAGCGGCAATCACCGGCTTTTCAATACGATCAAGTGATTCGATCCAGCGGTTTGATCCCATTCTCTGTCGAGTTTCGATTGACGTTTCCGGCGGGCGAATCTCTTTAATATCGGCACCAGCACAGAAACCTCTCTCTCCCTGGCCTCGAATTACGATCACCCGTATCTCAGGATTACCGTCCAGTGTCTGTAACGCGTTCGGTACACCGGTCCGGATATCATCGTTGATCGCATTGATCTGATCCGGACGAGTCAGGACTACCCAGCCAATACTGCCTTCCACTTCAAGGCTAACCGAGTCATTGACGATTTCAGTTCGTACCGACTTCGACGTCATGTCCACCTTCAAACCTCCTCGAACTCGAACATCTGACCACGTAACTCAGACGGATCAACACGGATCAAAGATCCTCCACCGGCAGCTTCAGACTCATCAACCCAGCTAAATTTGACTCCTCGCTCCTTGAGCAAATCGGCTTTGGCTTTAAGGTCATTGACCGCAATACGAATATAATACAAACCAGGTCCCCAGTTATTCAGGTAGTGACCCGCATCGCTGTCCCAGTAGGTCGGTTCAATCAGATCCAGACTTGCGCTGTTGAGTGCGCGGAACGGCATACGCGCACGACGGTAGCCTTCGCCGTTGAGCTGAACCACTTCTTTGGGCTCCCAATCCAGATTGGTTGACAAGCGCCTGAGGGTATCGTCCAAATCCCTCACCAAAAATCCGCGAGCACTAACTCGAACCATATCCCCAGGATTTAGGTCGGTCGGCTGAACAGGTTCATCGGCAAAGACATCTTCCGGCATACACAGCGGTTCGGTTCCCATAACCTCAATACAGAGACCACCATCAACCTCGGGTGAATAAATCGGATTTTCCGGGCGGGTACCTAGCCACAGGCGATCAAACGGCATTTCCGGGGTACGCTGTGCCATCCGGAATGGAATGTCTCTGCGCATCAGCTTACTGATCAGTGCATCGAAATCGGGCTTGCTCAAGGAGACAACCACTGCATGGGTCATCATCGGGCGATGACGCCCCTGGTAATCCTTGAGACTCTCCAGAAAATCGTGAAACATCGGGTCACCCGGGTTGGGCTTGTCCAAGTGCCACTGTGGTTCGATACGGGTAGGAGATACTGCCAGCGATTTGTGCACTCGCAAAAAATGGGCGATATAGGGGTGATTGTCAAACGCCTGCCGCCAGCGTTTATGCTGGTAGATACCCAGCTTTTCGCTCAACAGCTCTGCCATACCGTCGGGATCTTCCAACATCATATCGGCACTCATCAATAAATCGAACATAACTTACTCCACATTGGTTCTTGGGATAGCGCTGTATTCCATCATCACGACTGCTTTGCCTGACGATCTTTAACCGCTAGCACGAAATCTTTTTTTAATGTCGGATAGTAGGCAATCTGCCCCTGCATACCTCCGGCAATGTCGATAGACGCTGCACTAATAAAGCTGGCGTATTCGCTGGCGAGAAAGACCGCCATACCAGCGATGTCTTCTGGCTTGCCGAATCTCCCTATAGGGACAACTTTAAGTACCATTTCATCGAACTCCTCTCGACTTACTCCGGGTCCCATCTCGGCGTAGTGACGATCCCATTGACCGGTGTCGATCCAGCCCATATTGAGAGAATTGACCAGAATATTATCCTTCGCCAGGTTCATTCCCAGGGTCTTTGACAGAGCCACGCAAGACGCCCGATTAATCACGGAGGGAATTCCTTCCGGTGTTGGAATAGTGCCTGCCAATGCATTAATTTCGATAATGCGCCCCCAACGTTGGGCGCGCATGTGGGGCACGACGGCTTTGGTAAAACGGAAGTGTCCCATCTGTAGAATATTGGCGTGGTCGAGAATATCCTCAGGATTCAAGCTCTCAAGATTTCCGCCTTTACCTTGCCCGGCGTTATTCACCAGCACATCAACTCCGCCCCAGGTATCCGCCACTTCTGCAACGAACGTCTCTACTGCGCGGCTATCAGTCACGTCCACAGACCTGGCTATCACCGCTCGTGCGCAGGCAGACAATTCCGTTCCCGTCACTTCAATTGCGTCTAGATTACGGGCACACACGGCGACACGCGCGCCTTCCTCAGCAAACGCCCTGGCGATAGCTTTGCCGATACCGCGGGAGGCACCAGTGATAATCACTCGCTTGTCTGTCAAATCTATATTCACAGAAACAGTCTCCGTCTAATTTGGGCCATGTTTGAGTATTCACCTGTCCGTCATGAGGATTCCCAGACCAACACTAAAGATTGGTCATCCACCCAGAATCTCCCGTTATAAACGTTCGATAACCGTCGCGGTACCCATACCGCCAGCACAACAAATGGCCTGCAAACCATAACGAGCGCCTCGCCGTTCCAGCTCGTTGAGCATCGACGTCATGATGCGTGCCCCACTGGCACCCAGCGGGTGTCCCAGCGCGATCGCCCCACCGTTAACATTGAGCTTTTCGGTCTCCACTCCCAATTCCTTCTGCCACACCAATGGCACCGAAGAAAAGGCTTCATTGACTTCAAACAGATCGATGTCATCAATGCTCAGACCAGACTTGGCTAGCACTGTTCGGGTGGCCGTAATCGGGCCGGTCAACATCAAGGTAGGGTCTGAGCCAACGGTAACAAAACTGACAACACGCGCACGAGGCCTTAGATCATAGCGCTCACAAGCGGCTTTTGAGGCCAATAACAACGCAGCCGCACCGTCCGATATCTGTGAGGAATTACCAGCGGTTAAGCAACCGTCCTCGCGGAAACTGGTTTGCAACGTAGCCAGTTTCTCGACATTGCTCCCGGGACGAATGGTCTCGTCTTCCGAAAAACTCTCAGGTGCGGGCTGATCCCAGCTCTTCTCCATTAAACTGGCGACGGGTACCGGTACTATTTCACTCTGGAAATAGCCGTTTTCCGCCGCCGCGGCAGCACGAGCGTGGCTGGCGACCGCGAACTGATCCAGCTGGGTACGAGTGAGTTGCCATTTGTCAGCCAGGCGTTCCGCCGCCTCGCCCTGACTGGTCAACTCGCACCGCTCACTGGCCAACCATCCGAAGGCCTCGCCGTATACATCCCGATTCCCCCCCATTCTGACACGGCTCATATTCTCGGCGCCGCCAGCAACAACCACAGAAGCTGAACCCGCAGCGATCAATCCGGCGCCCACATGCACCGCCACCTCACCGGAGCTACACTTGCGGTCAATAGTCAGGCCTGGAATGCTGTCTGGCCAGCCCGCGCCAAGCACCGAAGTGCGGGCAATATTGGCGGACTGTTCGCCTACCTGGGTCACACAGCCGAATACGACATCGTCCACATCTCCAACGTCTAAACCTCTGTTACGGACCAGCAGCGCGTCCAGTACGTGTGCACCTAGATGATCCGCGCGCACGCTGGCCAGGCTACCGCGATAACGCCCGATAGGGGTTCTGACCGCGTCGGTTATGTAGACCTCGCTCACAGCGCGCTGCCCTTAAGACCAGAGCCCGATATTCGCTTTCCAGTTTCATCGTACTGATAAACGCCGTGACCGGTTTTGCGGCCGTAGCGACCGGCCGCAACCATCTTAATAATCAGTGGGCAAGGGCGGAACTTTTCCCCCAAGGTTGAATGCAGGTATTGCAGCACTGAAAGTCGAGTATCCCAACCGGTCAAATCACCAAGCTCCAGGGGCCCCATGGGGTGATTGAAGCCCATCCTCAGCGCGATATCGATGTCCTCCGCGCTCGCGGTGCCTTCTTGCAACATCCACATGGCTTCGTTGCCCAGCATGGCGGACATGCGACTGGTGGTTAAACCGGGAGACTCGTTCACCAGAATAGACGTTTTCCCCAATGCCTCACACCAATCTCTGCTGGCGGCAATGGTCTCCTCGTTGGTCGCAATAGCCAGCACCAATTCCACCAATTTCATTTTGTGTACTGGGTTGAAAAAATGCATACCAATCACGCGCTCGGGCCGCTCCAATACACTTGCAATCTCAGTTACACTCAACGCCGATGTGTTGGTAGCAATAATGGTGTCTGCGTTCAATACACTTTCAGCGGCCTTGACGACTTTCTGCTTGATATTGAGCTTTTCCGATACTGTTTCCACCAACAACGATGTATCGGCAGGTGTCTGCGCCAAATCGGTGGCGGTAGACAGCAAGGCTTTGGCCTCGATGGCTTGAGTCTCTGACATTTTCCCCTTAACTACGCCACCATCGAGAATGTCGTAAATGCTTTTTTCTGCACGGGCTAGTGCTTCCGGGTTAGTATCGATCAGAAGCGTTGGATATCCGCTACTGGCAAAGGCGTGGGCGATACCCGTGCCCATCAGTCCAGAACCCACCACGGCGACTTTGTTTGTTTTTTCAATCATAATTTGGTCCGGATCGTTGATCCTTGGGCGGATCAATATGGGTGAAGATCAAACGCACTGGCTGCAGGGCGTTCGTGGCACCTTGTCAGGCGTTGGCTTTTTCGGCCACGGTATTGGCGAGCTTTCCTATGCCCTCAATGCTGGCTTCCACCAGCTCACCAGGGTTTAGGAACTTACCCGTTCCCTGACCAACACCGTCAGGCGAGCCCGTAAAAAGAATGTCGCCAGCACTGAAACTTGAACGCTGTTCGACAAAGCTAATCAGCTGCCCAACATCCCATGTCATGTCTGCCGTCGTGCCGTCCTGACGTAAGTCACCATCTACGGATAACTTCAGTGACAGCTCCGGACTGCCTTCCTCGAACTCATCGCGCGTCACAATCCAGGGGCCTACTCCGGTGGTACGGTCCTGGCTCTTGGCCGCAAACAGATCCATACCGATGCCCTTGGGTCCACTTCGCTGTAAGTCGCGCGCGCTAACATCATTGCCTACGGTATAACCCAACACGCTGCGAAGAGGGTTGTCCAAATCTATCGGCGTGAGGCCCACAGACACGACCAGTTCCACCTCGTGGTCGAGCTCCTCCGTTAAGGGCGGAAAGCGAATGTCGTCACGGGCTCCAATCAGGGCACCGTAGGCTTTCAGAAACGCGACCGGCTGTGGGGGCGCAGACAGGCCAAAATCTTCGGCCAAATGCTTGGCGTAATTCGCTCCAGCGACGACCACTCGATTGACAGGTTCTACCGGAGGCAGCAATTGCACTTCACTCAAGAATATCGGACCACCTTGTCGTACCAGCGCCGCCTCTCCCCTTTCGGCCTCGCCAGCATTGATAGCGGAGATCAATTGTGCGCTCCAATCCGAAAAGCTACCCACAATGGGTTGAACCGTGTTAGCCTCCACATCCACCAATCCCCAAAACACAGTTTGATTGGATTTACATCGAGCTAATCTCATGATTACTTACTCGTCGCCGGGCTGCCAATCTTTGCGGGGTCCAGGTGTAATAATTCGCACGCATTGCGCCAGCGAATTTTGTCCAGATCATCCTTGGACAACGTCAATCCATCGGTAAGATCGTGACGCACCGCATCACTGCCTCCGAAGTTGGAACCGTACAACACGCGGTCCGCTCCGATGATGTCCACCATTGCCTGGCGCATGGGAACCTCATGCAACTCGACGTCGAAATAGAAGTTATTCATGTAATCCAGAAATGGCTTTTTGTTGTGGAAGGTGTCCAGATTCGGGTTAGTTTGCGCAAAGCGGCCCAACTGAAAAGGAACGAAACCACCGCCATGGGTTATATAGACTTTCAAATCGGGAAAACGATCGAAAACGCCGCCGTTGATCAAATACCAAAAACACTTAGCTTCGTCATAGTTCATGCCGACGATGGCCGTTGTCTCATAGCGATCAGTATTGGCTTTATCACCCCACGTGACCGACTGGTTGTAGCCGTGAACAAACATGGGTAAATCCAGGTCGCAAAGCGCTTCCCAGACTGGGTCCATTTCCGGAGAGTCGAATTCCAAACCTCCAAAGTTCGAACCACCGGCAACCAAACCCTTAGCCCCGAGCTGAGTACAGGCTCGGCGAATTTCTTTTGCAGCTTCCTGGGGTACATTCAATGGGGCATGGGCCCAGTACATCAGTCTATCCGGAGCGGCGGAGCAGTATTCAGCCAACACATCATTGACTTTTCGGGCAAAGGGCACACCAAATTCAGCCTCAGCCCAATACATGTAGCAGTGACTGGGTACCGATACCACCTGCGCGTTCTGACCAGCTGCATCCATACCGGCCAGGCGGGTCTTGGGATCACGCCATCTTTCCATATACTCACTCACGTCGAGTGTCTTGCCTTCGGCGTGAGCTTTACGCAAAGCAGCTTTGCGTTCTGGTGCCCCCAACGTAAGCACCCAATCACCGACGCGCAATTTAACATCTCCATCGTCCTGCAACTCAAACGCTGGTCCCCAATGAGGGTGTTGATTGTAATAGTCCGGGTGTGGGGCATGAGCGTGAAGATCAATAAGCATGGTTCATTTCCTTTCGCTGGTGCTGACAAGACGGAGCTCGACAACGCAGAAGTTATTGCCGCCTGGATTGGCAGGCGTGGATGATCTGAATCTATAATTTAAACACTTTATTATTATCTGTGCAACTTAAGAGTTATGTACTCTTACTTCGTGATTGCGAGACATCAACGATAGGTATGCCCTCTGGACGGGAGTTGTATCCGGGCAGATGCAGGCCACCATCTACGTGTAAAGTCTCACCGGTGACGTATCGCGATAGATCACTGGCCAGAAACACCACCGCTGGCGCAACGTCTTCTTCTGGGTCACCACAACGTCCCATGGGCCGCATCGCGGCAGACTTTTCGGCAAAGCCGGGGTTGTCTGCGGCTAACTTATGAAACGTCGCCCCCATCGCTGTAGGTGCGACGGCGTTAACCGTAATATTAAAGCGCCCCCATTCCGCCGCGGCGCTGCGCGTTAGACCCACAATACCTGCTTTGGCTGTATTGTAATCCGCGTGCAGCCACGCACCGATGTCCACATCAATGGAGAAGAAATTCACGATTTTTCCACCTCCGCGTAACCGAAACAGCGGTAACGCCGCGCGCATAGCCCACCAACTCGCCTTGATGGTAGAGGTCAGCGTTTGCTCTAACATCTCGTCAGTTTTGTCTTCGAGTAATACATTGGGTGTAGGAACAAAAGCGTTGTTGATTAGTATATCCAAACCACCAAAGCACTCTACAGCGCTCCTTACTGCCGCCTCTACTGAGTCCTTGCTGGTTACATCGGTATGTACAAATACACCGCGCCCACCCAGTTGTTCCAGCTCTTTCGCTGTCTTGCGGCCACTTTTCTCATCGATTTCAGCGACCACTACTGCGGCGCCCTCCCGGGCAAAACGCCGCGCTACGCCACGACCAATGCCGCCACCAGCTCCTGTTACTACGGCAACCTTATTCTCTAGTAAACGCATCAACAAACCTCCTCACCGTTATAATTGAACAAATATGCTGCTACTGTATACATACGATTTAATCAGTATTTGGTTAGTGATCCAACGACCACTGCCTTCATTTGGAGTACTAAACAGTTATGACCAGCTTCTGGCGCACAATTGAAATCGTCATCCACGGCTCCACTGAGGACGGAGTGGCCAAGGTTGCTCTCGAAGACGACTACCATCACTTTCAAGTGTGTCTGCGTCTATGTAATCAGAAAGTCACCGCCACTTGTGCTAGGGCACTGCGTACACCTTATACTCTCTGTGCTAATGCCAGCGCTCAATTAAGCAAGCTGGAATATGTTCCAGTAATCAACACTGCGGCCGCCATCCATCGACACACTGACGCCCGACTGCAGTGTACCCATCAGCTGGACATGGCTGGATTGGCGTTAGCAGCTGCAGCCCGAGGAGATACCCGCCTGCGCTACTTCATGGAAGTACCACGACACCAACAGGGTCAGACCCACCCACGTCTCTGGCGAAATGACAAGTTAATTGTGGAGTGGTCCGTTTTGAACAACACTCTTTGTAGCCCGTTCCCTTACGAGGGCGTGCACCTCGGCAAGGGGTTTTCGCACTGGGCGATCAAGAATCTCGATGCGTATACGGCTGAAGCGGTTATTGTGTTACGCCGTAGCGCTATCATCGCTTTAGGTCGACTACGCGATCTCGACCTGGAAACCCACGCAGCAAAACTTGGCCACTGCTATGCACAACAACCAGAGCGTGCCACTGAAGCCCTGCGAGTCCTGGGTTCTACCAAAGATTTCAGCAGCGACCCGTACTCACTTTGTAGCACTGATAGAGACTGGCTACGCGATGACGCCTTCACAACGGCTGACAACTCCGACGGACTCCACCAATAATCAAAAATACCTTGGAGCTTTGATGGACGCCGTGCTTTAGCACGGCGCTTTCGATGGAACTTTCCACGTCACGCTTGTTAGAGAAAAATGGCCAAGTTAGGCGTACCCAATAACGCCTGATCCAAAATGACCTCTCGTTTGGCCAGCTTCAGTCCAGTTTCCGTTTTGCGTACCAAATCATGACGTTCACAGGGAATAAGGTCGAAGAAATCATCGTCAAACCGGTTGCGCGTGATCAAAAGATAACTCACCACCTCAAATTCATCGCTGTTTTCCCTCTTCGATACTTGTATGTTGGAAACGAAACGACGCACCCGAGAGGGAGGATCTTCGGCCCAGGCACTCTTTCCGCTCAAGCGGAGGATTCGTCCCATAATGGAGCGATAGTCGTCATGGTAGTGTTGAACTGATCGTACGACGGTTGCATCCGTGTCTTTAACCATACGGGTCTGACGAATTGGCACCCCGTACTTCAAGTCTTCTGCCAACATCTGCCCCCATTCTTCGAGACGGATATTATCTAACAAAGAGGCTTCGGTGTAATAAAACTGAAGCATCTCATTATAGGTTTCCGAGCCAATGGCAATCGGTACCGATTGTTCATCGGTGGTGATGTTATGAGCGCTCATCATTAACTCCTACGATATTTTTTCACTGTCGGGATTGGCGGAACCTTTCAAGTGGCCGCAATGTTTCAAGATTCGCTTGTCATCAACTCATGCCAGTACAACCACCAGTGCCATTGTGTATCGTCTTTGGTAAAACCTTCATTGACAATACCCGGCCCGGGCCACCCCTCCGGCTTTCCAGTCTCATACATTGCTTGATATTTAAGGGTCAGTTTCTTACCCTGCGCGCCTTTGGCAGAAAGCGTCATGTGAGGCCAGGTGTCAGAGTCATCCTGCTCAACCATGCCGGAGGTACCCAAGAGCTGGGTTGTCTGCATGATCATATTTTCCTTCAGTTCTGGTGGCGTCCCCTTTTCAACCAATATCCAATTGGTGAATTCAAGCTTATCCGGCCCCTTAGGCACATAGGTGTGCAATGCCAAGGAACCTACTACGGTGCCGTCTGGTTGGGGGATATAGAGAAACGCGAAGATGATGTTCGGAAACATACCGCCCACTTGAGGAGGCATCCACGCCATTACTTCCAGCTGTTCATCACTGAAATGATTCTTGAGCTGATCCACCATTTCCGCAGTCATACCAGGAGGGGGCAACGTTCTCAACCGCTCCTCCACGCTTAACTCCGAAGGATCTTTACCGGTTAAGCGGCGTATCTTACGGCTCAAATCAATACAACGTAAGGCATGACCGTGAGGCGAACTGACTTCCGCCCCAAACATTTCTTCGGTCAGGTCACTGCCCTTGCCCTCACCTTCGCCTTTTTTGGAATAGTTACCTACCTCACCTAACCAACGATGCAACGTCAAGGTATGGAATCCATCGGCCGCCGATTGCTCTCCAGCGGTTTTCCAGTTCGCACGTACGATAAAACGTTGAGGCGGGCCAGCGACTTCAAGGCCTGCGTCGGTACGGCAGAACAACATGTCATAGTACCACTTGGCATCACCGAGAAAATCTTCAAAGGAAGGACCGTCTATATTCCATGTGGCAAATATCAAGCCACCGTATAGAGTCACGCGCGCCTTGGTCAGGCCAAGTTCTTCCTTACTTTTTATTTTTCCGTGCATGCACTGATCGGCAACAGGCGACCCCAGAAACTGACCGTCCGATTTGAATGCCCACCCATGATAAATGCAGGTATGCACCTGTGTATTACCAGATTCGCTGGTAGTGATCTTCATGCCACGGTGCGGACATACGTTGAGTGACACGTGAACTTCGCCATCTTTGGCCCGAGCCACCAATACAGAATCATCACCCATATACCGCTGAATGAAATCACCCGCATTCGGAATTTCGGTTTCATGACCCAACAGCAGCCAGGTTTTACCGAACAACCGCTCTTGTTCCAAATCGTAGATTTCCCTGTCTGCCAAGGTGCGCAATTGCACTTCCCGGGTCTCCAGATCGATTAAATCGGAAATCATTGTTCCATCGGACAATTGATTCTGCGCCTTTTTTGTCATCGCAATACTCCTCTGTATACAAGGCCGTCAATTCTTTACGGCACTCAAGTTGTGCTTCTTTGTACGGTTTATAAATTACCGCAGAACCGAATGGTGACGACGCTAGTCGATCAACTTTCGGGCTTTACAATTCTTGTGGCGAGTGTACCGATTTGTTCAATCTCAAGTTCCACAACATCATTGGGCTTGAGGTAGCGCAGCTGCTCCAGACCGCAACCGTTGCCAACGGTTCCAGACCCCAATACTTCACCGGGATAAAGCGTCTCAGAACGGGAAATATGTGCAATCACGTCCTCAAAGCGCCAGAGCATATCGCGGGTATTGCCACGCCCCCACTCCTCGCCGTTGACTCGCGCAATCATAGTCAGATCATAGGGATCTTCTATTTCGTCCATAGTGACCAAGCATGGCCCCATAACATTACCGGTATCGAAATCCTTTCCTTTGGCAGGACCCAGTTTTCCCGGCATTTCCCGTCCCTGTTCATCGCGAGCACTCATGTCGTTGAAAATAGTAAATCCAACAATGTGCTCACGTGCCTTGTCGCGACTGATGTCTCGACCTTGTTTGCCGATATAGCAAGCGAGCTCCAATTCGAAGTCCATCAATCGACTGTAGCTAGGCCAAAGTACATCATCGTCTGGTCCAACCACGGCAAAACGGTTGCACTTGTAGTAGATGGGCTGACGTCGAAACGCTTCGATGACCTTGTCGTCTTCACTGGTATCCATTTCACGAAGCGCCGCAGCGGGGTCTGCAGATCTCGCCGCCTTTGCACGACGGGCCGCTTCATAACACTGTTGCAAATGGAGTTCGAAACAAGAACAGTCACGCATCTGTGGAGGCGGCTGGATTGGCGCCTTCAACCGAACATCGTCTCGCACCAGCACAGCATCGGTGGGCGCTTGACGAACCAGCGCCGCCGCTGCTTGCAAAGCTTCATCACCCGTTTCGACTAACGTCAGCACGCTTGAAAACGCCAAATGCGGCTGACCGGCTGACAATGCTGCCTGCTGCAAATCGACCACCAGAGAATCGCTTTCTATCAGCGCACCCGCTTTATCCAATCCTTGCTCATTACTGAAAGTTACTAATCTCACCAAGGTGCCTCATCTAGGTTAATGGTGCGTGAATTGGTTATGAAGGCACGAACTTAGAGCTCTTCCCTAACAAAGAACATCTGCCTGAATTTATATGCTTTCATGGGGGCTACAAGAGAAATATTAAACACTTTTCTTCAATGTGTACAGTTTTTAAGTTAGAATCGACCGTATTCCAGGTATCACAACGACGTTGGCCTATTATGAGTAGAAAACTACCCGCCCTTACGGCAGATACTTGTCACTTCTGGCAAGGAGGCGCTGAGGGGCAACTGTTGATTCACTTCTGTCCTGACTGCCAGCGCTACTTTCATCCACCGAGTCCCGTATGCCCCAGTTGTTGTAGCAACAGAGTCGGGCCCAAAGCTGTCAGCGGCCACGGCCAAATTGTCAGCTATACCATCAACTATCAGCAATGGAACCCGACGTTAGACATTCCCTATGTTGTCGCCATCGTCGAGCTCGATGAACAGCCAGGATTAAGACTGTTAAGCAACATCGTTAATTGCCCAACCGAGCAGGTCAGCATTGGTTTGCAGGTACGAGTGTGCTTCGAACGATATGAAGACATCTGGCTCCCCCTGTTCGAGGTGCAGACATGAATATTGAACGCATAGGAGAGAAGCAGGTCGCGATCACTGGCATCGGACAATCTGAGGTAGGCCGTCCGTCGGCACTGTCGGCGATGCAACTCACCGTGGACGCAGCCTTGGAAGCCATAGAAGACGCTGGACTGAAAAAATCCGACATCGACGGGGTAGCCTGCTGGCCAGGAGACAACAACAACGGCTCAGCATTTTCCCCCGTTGGCCCCAATGCACTGATCTCCACCCTTGGTCTGAATGTAAACTGGTTCGGCGGAGGGTATGAGGGGCCGGGTCCACTAGCAGGTGTCATCAACGGCGCCATGGCTATAGCAGCCGGTTTGTGCGATCACGTGCTGGTATTCCGTACCATCACTGAAGCCACTCAGCGCCAAACGGACAAGACAGCAACCGCACTAAGCAATAAGACGGTAGGCCGAGACACCAGCTTCTTCTGGCAATGGTACACGCCTTACAATGTACAGTCGGCCATTAATCTGGCCGCCCTCTATGCACAACGGCATAGCTACGAATACGGTACCAGGTCCGAACAACTGGGGCAGATTGCCCTGACCTGCCGAGCCAATGCAGCGCTCAACCCAAAAGCCGTTTTCCGCGAGCCGCTGAGTATGGAAGACTACCTGTCATCGCGGCTCATTTCGACGCCATTGCGCCTGTTCGACTGTGATGTTCACTGCGATGCATCTACCGCTATCGTATTGTCTCGTAAAGACATCGCTAAAGATTGTCGCAATCCACCAATCACGCTTGAAGCTATTGGCTCCGCACTCAACCAACCCTGGTCCTGGGAACAAATCGACCTTACCGGTATGGCCGCCATCGACGCCGCTTCGATGATGTGGGCTAGAACCGATTTGGGTCCTGCTGATGTTGGCTCTGCTCAGCTCTACGATGGCTTCTCAATTTTCACCATGATCTGGCTGGAGGCGCTGGGGCTTTGCGGTCGAGGCGAAAGTGGAGAATTTGTCGAAGGAGGCTCCCGCATTGCACTCAATGGACAACTGCCCATCAACACCAATGGTGGGCAACTCTCCGGTGGTCGCACCCACGGGCTCGGATACGTACATGAAGCCTGCGCACAGTTATGGGGGCGCGCTGGAGCTCGCCAATCACACGCTCACGATGTGGCGATTGCCGCTTCTGGAGGCGGTCCCCTGGCCGGAAGTCTATTGCTGGTCAAAAATCGATAACCATCAATGGGAAAGCTTATGAAGATTTCTATCAACACCTCTTTCGACACGACGACGTTACTGGAAAGGTATGGGCCATGGGCACTGATTATTGGGGCCTCGCATGGAACTGGTTCGGCGGCTGCACACCAGCTGGCGGCGGAGGGAATCAACTGCGTATTATTAGCTCGCAATGAGAGCGCACTGGACGAACTGAGCCAGGAATTGCAACAGCGCTATGGCATCGATACCCGTTGCATTGTTGCCGATTTGAGCCAACCGGATTCAACCAACGAGGCCCTCACTCGCGTTGAGGATCTGGATATAGGTTTGCTGATCTATAACGCGGGCGCCCCCGCCTACGCTAGTGACTTCATCAAGGCTCCGTTGGAAACCTGGCAAAATCTAATTGCTTTAGGTGCCACCAGCCTAACCACCATCTGTTATCACATCGCGCAGAAAATGGTTGAACGCGGGCGAGGAGGCATTCTGTTGATGGGCTCGCATGCTGCCCTGGGCGGTAATAAAAAGTACGCACTCTACACCGCCTCCAAAGGATTCATGCTTAACTTTGGCGAATCTTTATGGATGGAACTCAAAGATATGGGGGTCGATGTGCTAAATTTTCTAATTTTGGTAGTCGACACGCCAACACTCCGCAAACAAATGAGAAAATCGAATGTCGATGGCTGGGACAACGACCGAATACCCGGAGTCTACAGTCCCCACGATGTCATGCAGAAGGCTCTTCAGGAGCTGCCGAATGGTCCTACCTTTTTGCACCCCGACGATGATGAACATGAATCCGATTTTGGTTCAGAGCGCAGAGCGGCACTGATCGAGCGCTGGAGCCACACCGAACCCTATGTCGGAGATGACTGATATATCGAAATACACCAGGAGCGAGAATAAACCATGCCTACAACAACCATCGCCATGATTCATGGAGGTCAGCATACCAGTCATTGCTGGACCCCAACGCTGCATGCGATTCGTCAATTCAAAGGAGATTTTCACCCCCTCGCGGTTGACCTCCCAGGGCGCAAGACCCAGTCAGGTGACCTTGCCTTCCTCACCGTTGAGCAAGCTGTGAACTCGGTTTGCCGGCAAATTCTTGACACTGAACCTGAGCATGTAATTCTGGTAGGGCATTCAATGGCTGGAATTGTACTGCCCGGGGTAGCCGTCAAGCTCGGATCGACGTTGGTACGGCGCGTAGTATTTCTCGCCAGCTGTGTGCCTCCCGAAGGAATGTCTATTGTCGATACCTTGCGTCCCCCCATCAGCTGGGTCACACGCTGGTTAATGCGCAATAAGAATGTCACCAAACCTATGCCTGCACCAGTGGCCAAATGGCTGTTCACCAATGGCGCCACTGCCGAGCAACATCAAATCATGCTCGATAGTCTGTGTGATGAATCTGCCAACTTGGCCCGCCAACCAGTCGAGAGAAGGGGCTTTCGTAGTTTTACCCGCCAATGGATTCTGACCTGTCGCGACCGCTCTCTTCGGCCCGCGCAACAACGCCGTTTTATCGCCAATCTGGGGGGCGTAGATTCACTGGTGGAAATTGATGCCTGCCACAACGCTATGATTACCCATCCAAATACCCTCGCCAGAATTTTGGTCGACGAAGGAGGTGGCTTCCAAGAATCTGGTGACTAGACCATCAGTGTAACTTTACAGCCAATGGAGGAGCTAAGGGGCTCACGCTGACAACCGATACTAACTCAGAATATCCTCTTGAATATGAAGAGCGGATTGACCGATGCCAATATCCGTGCAAGCCTCAATGCGACGTTGATGCTGGCGATAAAAGTACTGCAACAGTTCGCCATACTGCGTCGATTCTACCTTTTGTACAAAGCTCTCCATCTTCTCTTCCATCTCACTGATCGATTCACAACGTCCAACAAATGTCTCCGCTTCAGTCAATGCCCTTTGTTCGAGCTCCTCACCATGGAGATTCATCACGCCACTGTAGTCCAGCAAGCGCTCAAGCGCCAAGATCAGGTCTCGCCGATCTGTCTCACTACTGACGTCTTCGATCTTGTCCGCAATCATGTACCGCAGCGCCCGATCCTTTGGTTGTCGCTGCTGTAACGAGGCGGGTTCCTGAAGCTCGACTCCGAGGTTATGAGACAGTGCATTCAACAAGGTTTTGCGTAACGCCAGATCCCATTCCAGATAGACATCGTGAGGATCCCCAGCCTTCGGAGTTTTGAGCGCTGCGGAAAATTGCATGCACGCCACGGTGGCAAACAAGGCATGGTGATATCGAACCGCATTAATATCCACCGGTTTTCCTGTGATCTGACCGTAATAATCACAAAGCGCCCCGATTGAATCTCCCGTTGGCTCGTAGGAGTCTCGCATCGCCATGGTAGCGATATCGGTTAGTGGATCACCAATCATGGCAAATTCAAAATCGTAGAGCGCTGTCACCCTACCCTTATCGAACAGAAACTGCCCGGCGTCAAACGCGATAAAGCTTGCGACGGTGGCAGTGTCAGGCACATTCTGTCGCAACCAGCGCATGGAAAATTCCAATAGAGGATCGGGCCTGGTTTTGTGTTCGAGATAGAGCGGAAGGTAGGCGTTAAGGCCAGCCAACGCGATCTCTTCAGTCCCGTTTGGTAAGGCCACTCCAATGTCAACAAAAGGCTCCAATGGCAATGCGTGCATCGCGGCCAGGGCGTCTATGTATTGCCGTGCTATAGCCCGGCGTTCTTCGTCAGAAGAGACATTGAATACATCTCTGGTCCCAGCCGAAGCTTCCATGATAATTGCCACCGGGTCGTGGCACATGCCATATACTCTGGGCACAGGAATCCCCTGCTCTGCGAGTATCTGGAGAATTTTGGCCTCACGCTCCAGCTCCGGGAAAGGTACGACGTCGCTTTGACGGTCACCTCGAATATACAGCTTTAGCAATTCACCATCACGTTTGAGATCCACAAACCAAGAGGGACGCCAGCGTTCCTGCCGCTCCATCGCGACGACTTCACCTCCCAGTAAGGATTGAATGATGACGTTCAGCTTGCTTTCGTCACTGTCTATCTGATTGTCGTTCAATGTTACTTCCTCAAATTACTTTTGGGATAATCACGGGCACAAAAAAGCCGCCTACTGACCGATCAGCAGGCGGCTAAACACGCATTCAGTTAGGACGTTGATCAGAAGCTATAGCGTGCTTCAAGTCCCCAAAGGCGTGGAGGCCCATAGACCAGAGCGTCCAAGCCAAGTGCTCGAGTACTGATGGACGAAGAAATCGCGTACTCTTCATCAAACACGTTGTTCACAAACAGAGAAACGTCAAAGGCGCTACCAGCAACACCGTACAGATCTGCTCGCAAATTGGTTAAATCGTAGCTGGGAATCTCGGTATCCCCTTTTACCGCGGCTGACGTATTGTAGTAGTTAGCGTTGATTACCAATTCCTCAGCGAAGTCACCCAAGTTTACCGCGTAACTCAAATTAGATTGAAATACTGAGTTGGTGAAGTACAGAAAGGGAATGGCACCAGAGATACGACTTTCAATAAAGGCGTTGGGCTGTTCGTAGATCTTATCGATATCGGCGTCTTGTATGGTCGCGTTAAAGCTCACCGTAAGACGTTCAGTAAGACGAGCCACCAATTCCAGATCCACACCTTCAACGCTAGTGTCCCCCACGTTAAGCACCAAAGCGCCTCCTGTTGGATCATCAATAGCGTTGCAGTCTCCATCAGGCGTAAGGGTGACTCCCTCGGTACATGAGCTGGGCGTAGTGATCCCTCCAGCCAAATCGCCCTGAGCTTTCTCATATTTCCCTTTGAAATAGGAAATATTTGTGCGCACCGGCATACCTGCCAGTTGCCAATCCATCTTTAAGCCCAACTCCAGATCATCCACTTCTTCAGGTTCGAAGGTCTGATAGCTTTCCAAGGTACCACCAAAAATGGGACCGTTGGCGCCACCAGCACGGTAGCCGTGGCGAAGAACCGCGTATGCAAACACCTCTTCAGTGGCCTGCCAGTTCACACCCAACGACCAGGTCGTGGCGTTTGAACTTTGCTCTACCACCGCAGAGTTCACGATCAAGCTGGTGTCGTTATTGCGACAAGCGGATTCTGAAAAGAAACCTGGGTCGCTATCAAGCCAGGTGGGAATCGCATCTGATCCCAGACAAAGCTCGAAGTCATCCTCGGTGTAACGGATACCCAATTCAACTGAAATCGCATCGGTCAGATCGTATTCTCCGTGCACGAACACCGCCTTGGATTCGTCGGTCAGGAAGAAATGCTGGCCGCCACCGTCGGTGAAGAACGTCTCCATTCCAGGAATCAGCGTCTCTACTTTGGTCTGGGCTACAGAAGTCGTGTTGATCTGGCCAACACCGTCCGGTTCGCTCTTCAGGTAGAATGCACCTACGATCCAGTCGAGGCGACTATCAAATGAAGAGCCCCGCAATTGAATCTCATTGCTAAACTGCTTGGTTTGATCGATCAGTCGCGCTTTGACAACTGACGTTTCGGCACTGACGATTAAGGATTCCGGAATGCCGGCGGCAACCAAACCTGCTTTCACTACCGGGCTCTCGTAGGTACGGATTCCATCGATGTTAGGCGCGTAGTCCAAATCCGTAGTCTGGTAGCCAAATATGTTCAATATACTGAGATTGTCGTCGATTTCGAATTCAGTTCGGTTAATCACCGTCAGGCGCTCGTTTTCCTCCCGCTGATCAAACGAGGAATTGTTGGTGTCTTTTCCGTACCCTTGCAGAAGATCAACATCGGCTTTGACCTGATCGATAATACCCAGAGCGTTTAGAGCGGAGGGCTCATAAACCGTTGTGGGAAAAACATTGAAACCGTCGTTATCACTTTTAAAGGAATCGATGATCAGCGTATTGCTAAAGCCACCGAACTCGGTCAACAATGAGATCCGGAAGAGCTCGGTATCGATTGCATCAAGATCGCCGCCGACTCCGATATTGTCGGTGTAGCCATCGCGCTGATGAATATCACCCGCCACCCGCAGAGCTACCTTATCCTCAACCAGGGGGATATTGAGCGCGCCCTGAACTCGCTGCTGGCTGTGAGCCCCCAACGTGGCGCCTAAATAGCCACTGAGCTCGTAATCAGGAGCTGTCGGTGCATAGAGAATAGCCCCACCGGTAGTATTGCGACCAAATAGCGTTCCCTGTGGTCCTTTAAGAACCTGAATACTGTCCATATCAAATTGCGGTACCGCGCTGCCCCAGGCCGGTTGTGGCACTTCCGCAAAGTAACTGACCACAGCGGGAGAGGTTGTGCCGATCAATCCCTTCGATTGGCCTCGAATCACATACAGGGGGTTCTGTGGTCCACCACTGCCGCCGAGAAAGATACCGGGTACATTCTGCTGAATGTCAGTGGTCGAGGTAATGGTTGCCTCTCTTAGAGCGTCAGAGTCCAATGCGGTCACGGTAACCGGCACTGACTGCAGGCTCTCTTCCACCCTGCGGGCATTTACTACAATCTCTTCAAGAAAGAAGACCTCATCTTCAGACGTCATCGTCTGATCACTGGCGTTAGCTATTGATACAGCAATGCTGCCCGCTAAGACTTGGACACAGAATGTTTTATAAGTTTTTGGAATAAACATACTCTCAGATCCTCTGGCTATTTTTTATGGGTGCACATGTAACATTATTATGTAGATTCAACGTACAGCCTTTATCTGTGATGTTTAAGGATCGGTACAGATTTTTGTTTGACTTGCAGTCAACTAATGTCTGTCCATTCACGTTGATGCTTGTGGAGTCACATACATCCGCGACGACCCTCTTTAGTTACTTTCAATCTTGGGTTTACCTTGATCGTATTAGTGACACATTTGAATATTCTGTGTAACATCGATCGTAAATCTAATTTAAACAGATTTATGAATTGTGTACCACTTTAATTTGAAAAATGAGGTTAGCCTGAGATGTCAAATACAGAATCAACTCAAAAATTCTATAAAGTGACCGTTGATATTCCTAACTGCTGCGGATACGGACTGTGCGCCACCTTGTGTCCGGAAATCTATAAGCTCGACGATGGTGGTATTGTCTTCTTGGAAGGAGACAGCATACCGGAAGAACATATCGATGCCGCCACTGAAGGGGCTGAAGCGTGCCCCGCACAAGTGATTCAAATTGAAACGGTTGAAGTCTAGTGCTGTTCAATAGAATTCGCCAACCAATATAACGCCAACCAATAAAGAAGCGAGTACTAATTACCATGAAGCTTAACGGTAAAGTTGCACTTATCACCGGCACCGGTGGTGGTCAAGGTCGATCGGCAGCTCTTGCCTTTGCTCGTGAAGGGGCAATTGTTTGCGGTTGCGACTTCAATATCGAAGCCCAGCTCGAAACTGCAAGCCTAATGACGTCTAGCGGTTTGGAGTTTTTCAACGGTGGTCAGGTGGATTTGGGTGATAGCGAGCAGGCCAAGCATTGGATTGAATCGGTTAGACGAGAATACGGAAAGATCGATATCCTTTATAACAATGCCTCAGCTGCTAGGTTTGGTTCTATTGAATCCTTTAGGGACGAGGATTGGCACTTTACTGTTCGCAATGAGCTGGACTTGGTTTTCTACACAACCAAATACGCCTGGTCAGAACTCGCCAAGGCCGGAGGCGTCATTATCAATACGGGTTCAACCGCCGCCTGGGTTGGTTCCAGTGTCGCCGGGAAAGTCGCTCACTCGGCCACTAAAGGCGCGGTGGTATCTATGACCCGGCAATTGGCCGTGGAAGGTGCCCAGCACGGAATTCGAGCCGTCAGTATCAGTCCAGGCTTTATCAAAACACCGGGAACCGAGGCATTTGTGCAAGACCCCGATATTAGGCAGCGTCTATTACAAGGCGTACTGCTCGGTCGTGCGGGCGAGCCAGACGATGTGATTGCCCTGGCCGTGTTTCTCGCCTCGGACGAAGCTGCTTATATCACCGGAACAGATATCGTCGTTGATGGCGGGCTGTTAGCAACCTGACTGAACCGAAATAACACTGTAAAACAACGTCAATCAATTACTATTAACAAGGGGAATATCATTGGACATAATCGGCATTGGTTATCTCGGATTTGAAACAACCCAACTCGATCAGTGGCGGGAGTATGGCCCTGGCATTATGGGGTTTCAAACCGTTTCTGCGCCTGCAACTGATCCGGAATCTCTGTACTTTAAGGTCGACGACCGTCGTAATCGTATGGCGTTTCATTCCGGCAGCATTGATCGAGTCACTTATATCGGCTGGGAAGCCCAAAATCGGTTGGCGTTTCTGGACGCCGTGGAGACCTTTAAGAACAATGGTGTCAACATTACCTTTGGCGACGCCGAGCTGTGTGAGCTACGAGGCGTAAAGGAGCTGATCCGGTTTCGAGATCCAGTCGGTTATCAGCACGAACTGTTCTACGCGCAAAAATGGACACCTCGATCATTCCTTCCAGGTCGTCCACATGGCGGCTTTATTTGTGATGACCGGGGTCTCGGCCATATCGTTCTGATGATTCCGGCAAAAAACCCCGAGCTTGACCATTTTCTACTCAACATTATGGGGTTTCAGTGGTACGGCTCCGGTGCGGGGAAGGGGCAAACCAGCTTTTACCGATCCAAACTCAATAATGCAACCAGTCATGACATCGCCTTTGGTGTTGCTCCCGGACGAATGGGTATTCAGCATATTGGGCTATTTGTCGACAGCGTTCGAGATGTTGGGGAAACCTATGATTTGGTCAAAAAACACGACCATCCCCTGATGATGACGCTGGGGCAACACACCCAGGACCCACATATGTCCTTCTACCATTTCAACCCTTCCGGTTTTGCCTTCGAAACCATCACGGAGCTGGAGCCCTGGCAGGGTGATCACTTTGAGCTTAATCCCGAGATCATGAGTACCTGGGGTCACGAGATTGTCGGGCCCATCGTTGGACCCAGTGTGGGCATGGCGGAAGACCTCTACCCGGAACTGTTTTCCTCGTCCTGATTAATCACCACGTCCAGGCAGTTTGCCCATCTCGGGTTCTCAAGACAAAAAAGGCGCGATTAAGTACTCTTAATCGCGCCTTTTTTTGCTCTTTAAATACTGCAATTGTCAATCTGTATCAACCACCACTAGCTACTATAGCTTGCGCGAGATAATCTCTTTCATAATTTCTGAAGTACCGCCGTATATCCGGGCTACTCTGGCATCAACCCAAGCCCGGCTCACACGGTATTCACTCATAAAACCATAACCACCATGCAGCTGCAGGAATTCATCCAGTAGCTTCCCCTGCATTTCCGCACCGACCAACTTCGCCATAGCCGCTTCTTCGGGGCTCAGTTCTCCTGCCATTACTTTCTTCAGACAATCGTCCACAAAGGCACGTAACATACTCGCCTGGGCTTTTCCTTCCGCCAGCTTGAATTTGGTGTTTTGAAAATCGAAAACCGTTTTTCCAAAAACCTTTCTATCCTTAACGTATTGAATCGTCTCTTCCAACATGGATTCAATGCATTGTGCTGCTCGAATCGCAATGATCAATCTCTCCCAGGCCAATTGGTGAAAAAGGTAGCTCGCACCTTTATTCTCCTCACCCAATCGATGATCGACCGGCACCCGAACATCGTCAAAAAACAACTCAGATGTATCTTGGCCCTTAAGACCAATCTTCTCCAACAATTTTCCTTTAGCGAATCCCGCTCGACTCGTCTCCACACAGACCAGGCTCAAATGTTTGTCTTTAGAGTCAAGTTTGCCCCCTGTCACCACCAGATCAGCGTTACCCCCATTAGTGATGAATGTCTTTTGCCCATTGATCACATAGTGGTCGCCGTCTCGTTTGATCGTGGTTGACATAGAACGAAGATCACTGCCAATACCAGGTTCGCTCAAACCCAGCACACCAATAATTTCACCGGAGACCATTCCGGGCAACCATTGCTGTTTTTGTTCCTCAGTGCCATAGGCAACAATATAATTGGCGACGATTTCGGAGTGAGTGGTAAACCCAACGGCAGTGGCATTAACCCGGGCCAATTCTTCGATCATCACCGCAGAATGACCGTAGTCTCCACCGGGGCCGCCGTACTCTTCTGGCACACAACAGCAGAGCAAGCCCGCCTGCCCCGCCTTTAGCCACAATTCTTTCGGCACAATGCCGTCTTTTTCCCACTGTTCCAAATGGGGCTCGATTTCACGCTCGACAAAACGTCGAGCCTGATCACGAAACATCTCGTGATCTTCGCGAAAAACACTGCGCATAGGATTCTCCTGCGGATTAGCAATCTTTAAAATCAGGACTGCGTTTTTCAATAAACGCCGAGACAGCTTCCAAGTGATCTTCAGCGTTGTGCGCTAAAGACTGGAACGCCGCTGACAACTCCAACAGCGAGTCAAGCCGCATATGTTGCCCCTCGCGTAACAGTTTTTTGGTCAGGCGCAAGCCATGAGCGGGATTGGCAGCCATACGCTGCGCCATCTCCATCGCTTTCGGCAATAGTTCCTCTGGCTCAACCACATCCGTCACCAAATCCCAGCTCAGGGCCTGAGCCGGGTCAATGGTATCGCCAGTAAGCGCCATAATACTCGCTTTGGGGAGACCGATAATACGAGGTAGTAGCCAGGCACCACCATCGCCGGGAACAATTCCAAGCTTGATAAAACTCTCAGCAAACTTTGCCTTACTGGAGGCGATACGAACGTCGCACATACAGGTCAGATCCAGACCGGCTCCGATAGCGGGGCCATTGATTGCAGCAATCACCGGCACCTCCAAGTTGTAAAGCGACAACGGAATCCGTTGAATTCCATTGCGGTAATTGTTACGCAGTTCGTGCGGAGCGCCTCCGAAGATACCTCCTCGAGTGTGCATGTCTTTGATGTTGCCACCCGCGCAAAAGGCTGAACCATTGCCGGTCAACACCAGCGCCTTGACGCTGTTATCAAGATTAACCGCCTGACAAAGATCAACGAATTCTTGCATCTGTCCCGGGTCAGATAACGCATTGCGAGTTTCTGGCGCGTTCATCCGCACCACCAGCACTGCGCCTTCGCGCTCTGTTTGTAAAAATTGATTCATATTGAAGATTCCTGCGTACTGTCAGAGCTAGCGTTGACAATCCTGGCCCAGAGTTTATCCGATCCAGCTGCGCAGACCTTGCTACCCAAGCGCTGTGACCAGTAGCTCAGGGAACCGTATTCGCTGCGCCATGACCACAAACGCCGAGTACTGAGCTGTAGAGGGTACTCCTGGGTGAAACCAATGGCTCCGTGTACCGCGTGGGTAATCGCTGCGCCCGCTGCTGCCGCTTCGGCGCTACTGATCTTGGCTACCATCGTCGATACTTCTGAGCCATTATCAAACTGAGCGCAAGCGAGCTCAGCACTGACAACTGTTGCTGCCGTCTGTTCCGCGCAAATCGCCAGCTGATGCTGAACCGCCTGGAAACGTGCAATCGGACGGCCAAACTGGACTCGATCGTTGACATACTCCGCTGCCAGCGCCAATACTCCCTGCATAGCCCCCGCAATTTGTGCCGAACGCAGCATGGCGCCGCCAAGTTTGAGAACGTCTTTATTCATCGATGCAGCTAATGGCGCAACGGCGAGTGGGGTTACGCCATCGAAGTACAATTCATCTCGGGGTTCTCCAGCAATGTTAGTTGTTCTGTTGACCTGCGCTGCATCGGCACGGGACATAAGGACAACCATGGGGTTCGACGTTCCCACAAGACCAATCACATGGTCCACATCCCCCCCCCAGGGGATATCCCGCAGCGAGCCTTTGACAGTGCTCCCCTCAAGACACAGATCGCCATCGACGCCAAAGGACAAACTCCCGCTCATGGCCTCCAACCCGGACCGAGTCAGCAAATAATTAGCGAACATTGCCTCCGGCAACGGCAGCGGAAGGCTGTATTGACCGCAGATCATCAGCACACCGCACAAATCGCCCCAGCTGGCGCCGCTTTCTCCCGACTCATCAACGGCAAGCGCCTGGCTGAACCCGCTGGATTCAAAAAGCTCCCATAGTGCCGGTGACCAACCTTTTTCCTCTGCTGCACTGACCCGTTCGATGGGCACGTGGTCTTCACAAATACGTCTTACTGTGGATTCAAATAACTCTCTCATAGCTAGCGCAACCCTAAGCCTTTCGCAATAATGCCACGTAATACTTCCCGCGTGCCGCCACGCAGTGAGAACGATGGCGCCTGTTGTGTCAGATGGGCCAGCACCATGGCATGATCGCAGCCACCACTAGACGCTGGGGGTATGTCGCACAATAGCTGCGCCAATTCAGGCAAATCCTGTTCGAATACGGCCCCCAGGTCCTTGACACAAGCAGCCGCTACCGCGGGCTGCTCACCAGCCGCTAACTGCTCGGTCACCGTCAACGACATCTGCCGCAACGTAATTAAACGTGCAGCCAAATGACCTATTTCCTTCGCCTGTAGCGCGTTAGGCTCGGTACCAATGGCATCGATCAATGTGTTCAGCAATGCCATGGAGCTGAGAAACCGTTCGGGGCCACTACGTTCCATCGACAGCTCGCTGGTCACTTGCTTCCAGCCATCTCCTTCTGCTCCCAACAATGCATGGGAATCCAGGTGTACGTCGTCAAAGAACACTTCATTAAAATGCTCGCTACCGGTTAAGTCCTTAATCGGTAGCACAGTGATGCCTGGTAGAGACAGATCCACGATAAACTGTGACATTCCGCCATGACGACTTTCCGAATCGCTGGTTCGAACCAGCGCAATCATATAGTGAGATCGATGCGCGTTGGTGGTCCAGACTTTCTGACCGTTAAGAATCCAGCCATTGTCCGTAGGCGTTGCTTTGGTCTTTATCGAGGCCAAATCCGATCCGGAATTGGGCTCACTCATGCCGATGCAGAAAAAGCTCTCGCCACGACAGATGGCGGGAAGATGATGCTCTTTTTGATATTCAGTGCCAAACCTAAGAATCTGCTGGCCACTTTGACGATCGGAGAACCAGTGCGCAGACACAGGAGCACCAGCGGCCAGCAACTCCTCAACAATAACGTAACGGGTAAAAGCCCCAGCATCTGCTCCGCCGTACTCGGTTGGCAGTGATAGGCCAATCCAGCCTCTCTGTCCCAATTTCCTACTGAATTCGGCGTCGAATCCCATCCAGGAATCCGCTCGCTTGGACGCGGGAAAATCACGCAGGTTGTCCCGCAGAAATTCTCGTACTTCCGACCTGACAGCCTCGGCTTCGGCCGGAATTCGAGTGTACTTGAACTGCTCAGTAAACATGGAAAACTCGGTTTATCTTAACAGGAAGGGAAGAAATGCGGACCCGGAATCAGATCCGCAAACGAGAAGTTACAGAGCAGTTTGTGCATCCGCACTTTCAAACATGTTGTTGATGTCGCCGGATGTTACAGGCTTGTCCAGGTCACGCTTAGGCGCCGCTCCACCCATCCCCTGAGAAGGCGATACGTCCACATCAGTAGACATGGCACGCAAGGCCCCAACGGTGCAATTCTCTTTACCCAGGATCGAAAATGGATCATAGGAAAATTCACGCATGGTATTGAGGTGCGATATTTTGTCGATAACATCAGCGGGCAGGTGTTTAGCCTGTTCCCAGAAGATGTCGGCGGAGTTTGGCCAGGTGCAATCTGAATGGGGGTAGTCACACTCCCAGGTCACCATGTCCGCGTTAATTGCATCAAGATTTTGCAAACCAAAAGCATCTTCGATGTAGCAGGTAATAAAGTGCTTGTGAAAGATATCGCTCGGTTGCTGGCCGTTAAAGTTAGAATTCGTCCAGGCATTATGATGATTGTGGGTGAAGTTCGCACGTTCCAGGAAATAGGGAATCCAGCCGATGCCCCCTTCCGACAGTGCCATTCTCAGGTTAGGGTGCTTCTTCCACATCGGCGCCCACAACCAGTCAGCCGCTGAGTTAGCGATAGAGATCGGCATAGAAGTGATCCAGGCATCGATCGGCGATTCATCGGATGCGTGCTCTGCCTTGGCACCTGTACCGATATGGCAGCAAATAACCACGTTGTTGTCTTCGCAGGCTTTCCAGATCGGATTCCAGTGGTCATTGTGAATCGATGGGTAACCATGGACGGTGGGGTTATCCGAGAACGACATTGCGTGCACACCGCGATCGGCCATGCGCTTGATTTCAATCGCTGCCGCATTGGCATCCCACCAGGGGATTAACATCAGGGGAATGAAACGGCCAGGGGCCGCGTTACACCAGTCCTCCAGATGCCAATCATTGTAGGCTTGAATGGCCGCCAGGCTAACGGCCTTATCGGGCATGTTCTGAAAACGTTGCCCGGCGAATCCGGGGAAGGTAGGGAAACACAGTGAACCCAAGACTCCATTGGCGTTCATATCCGCGACACGGGCCTGAACGTCCCATGTGCCTCGGCGCATATGTTCATAGCCCAACGGCTCCATTCCAAACTCTTCTTTTGGGCGGCCGACCACTGAGTTCAAACCCATGTATCCAGTTGCTTGACCTTCAAATACCCAAACATCACGGCCTTTATGCTGTTCTACTTTTGGTTCTCTGCCTTTGAATTTTTCTGGCATATGTGCGGTGAAAGCATTCGGTGGCTCAATCGCATGATCATCAACGCTAACTAAAACTACATCTTCTAAATTCATTCTAAGTTCCCCTGTACCTGTGGAGATAAAAAGACCACGGCTCATTCACCGGAAGTCTGTTTGTGGAAGAAACCACTTCATATTATACACTTTCTTAAAATATGTCTAACTTTGATGTTGATCTACAGGACTGCCGCTGTACCCCCAGTCAAATCAATTGTCCCAGACCACTGGTAATTGATGAGGCCCTCTCAATTGCGCACCAGTGATCTTGGGGTGTGGCTGCTGTGGGTCCAATCGTAGATTGGGAAAGAGATCCAAGATTGCATTGAGTGCCACAGACAGCTCGGTCTTTGCAATGAATTGACCAATACACATATGCGGCCCAAAGCCAAACCCAAAAGAGGGCCGGACCTTTCGATCAATATCGAACTCCGAGCCGCGATCAAACGCCTCCTCGTCCCGATTGGCAGAAGAAACAATACACTGAACCATCGACCCCTTTGGGATTTTGACGCCCGACAACTCTACATCCCGCGACGCTTGTCGTACTTTGAACGTTGCAACAGGCTCATAGCGAACCGCTTCATCAATGGCGGACGCAACCAGTTTGCGATCATTTCTAATTCGCTCAAGCAGTTCGGGTCGTTCCAATAGCAGCACCATCAAACTGCCAAAGGTTCGGGTTGTGGTTTCACCTGCTGCGGGCAGTAATGAACGAATGAACGTGGTAATTTCGTGGTCATCCAATGCCCGCCCTTCGAACTCTGCATGAATCAGACGGCTAATCAGATCATTGCCGTTTGAACCTGAGGCCCGCACCTCAACCACACTTTTCTTGACCGCGTGATAGAGCGCTTCTGAGGCCTCCATTGCCGCCTTTCTAGCTTGCTGGGCTTTTTCCGGGTCAACTTGTGGACCCGCCAATATGGCCAACGCCCAAGCTGCATACTGCTTTATTTGATCCGGCTTATCGTCGGGAAATCCAATCAAGGAATAAATCAACCTAACCGGGAAGTAGAGAGCGAAATCCATCAAATCTGCCTTGCCTTCTGCCACCAGGGGTTTCAAGAACTCTTCACGCACGATCGGATCCATTTTGGTATCGCGCCATGAATTCACCACGTTGGGCATAAAAATGGGTTGCAGCAGCGAACGCATCTTCTTGTGTTGCTCTCCATCCATACCTGTGAGAATCAAACCGTCAAAAAACGAACCCAGCCCTTCTGCGATGAAACCGCTAGTGAAGCTTTCCGCGTCTTTCATGACCGTCATTACGTCCTTGTATTTAAACGCCGTAAACGTCTTACGGTTCGGATCTGGAACAGCAATATTGGGTACACCCAGTTTACTCATGAAGTCCTCCTCAATGATGGGGGACTTTTCGCGCATTTCCTTGTAAATAGGGTAAAGGTCTACTTCTCGACCGCTGTAATTGTCGGCCACACCGGCGAACGCAGATTCCAGCGCCTGATTGACGTCGTTAGACATTTGATTTCTCCAAAGAAGGTGGTTTGGTGAGTTCGGCGGCGAGGGAAGAATTAGCTGAGAATCTAGTCGCGAGCCATGCCCCCCCGATCAAGGCAGTAGCCATCAACCAAAACATGATCGCCGAACCCGCGTAGGCTCCCAAAAGCCCGTAACACAACGGTAAACACGTCAACGCTCCCTGTGTCAGCATAGAGCGCAGAGCCAGGGCCTCCCCATGTCTGCCCTGAGGGGAAACGTCGTGCAAGATTGTCATGATGGTGGGCTGGACCATACCCAGAGCACAGCCGATGACCCCGGCACCCACCATCAACATCCACACATCCGACATCAAGGGGTAGAAGGTGAAAACGCTTGCGACGACCAGCAGAGACGAAACCAGCAACGAGCGTTGCGGGAGGTAATCAACCACGAAGGGTAATATCATACGAACCGCAATGGTTGCCGCTGCGTAAGCGGCAAAGACTGCTCCAATCTCGGCCGCGCTAAAGCTCCGACTGTGCCCGAGTATTGGCAGTGCGAAGTTGTGAACATCCCAACTGGCGATCACAAATAGATTAATCAACAAAATGTGTCTCAGACCGGTTTCTTTTAGCATTGCCAAAGAAGACTGTCCTGACCGTTTACGGCAGCCCTTTGGGACCGTGTTACCGCCCACTTCATGTGGTACCTGGGTAGTACTTAACAAGGTCAGCATAGGAAAAATCGTCAGTAGTCCGAAGGCAACGGCAAAGCCGTAACCATCAATCGATATTCCCGTTACAACCGGGCCAATAAGTCCACCAATAGCCGGTGCCAAGGCGATCCAACTGAATACCTTCAAACGCGTAGCGGCGTCATCACAGAGGCGACTGCCCGTGCGCTGCACCGCGATCATGCCAAAACCCGCTCCTGCACCACAGCAGGATGCACCCACAATCAATGCCAGCACTGATGTGAAACTCATCGACGCAAAGGCGCCAAGTACCGACAGCCCAGCAGCGATTCGCATCGGCCGGTGAAACCCGCAACGATCAGTGAATCGGCCAAAGTGCAACGCTAACACGGCCGGGACAATGGAAAAGCAGGCCACCAGCAGTCCAATAACGAATACACTTAACTCGGCACTCAAAGCCTTAAGTGGTATGGCGATTCGCATACCCGCCATACACGCGTGTAGGCCTATCTGGCAAGCAACCAAGGCAACGATGCCGCGGCTCACCGTTGCCTCTCGATCAATAAGCTTGCTGAACATAGGTCATACGGCCGCCCGCGAGCATCAGGGCACAAAACAGATTCAACTCCACGACTTCTGCTTCACTAAAGACCAGGCGCAACTGCACGAAATCCGCGTCGCCTACTCCCGTGTGATCAGTCGTAAACTGTTCCGCGAAACTCAAAGCGGCCCGCTCTCTGGCGCTGAAGCGGGCGTTATTCGTGTCCAGGCAGGCAATGTCTTCGTCGCTGACAGCATCAGACTTGCGCGCCACTTGACAAGCCTTGCACTGTGTGACGGCCGAGATTCTGAGACGCACAAGCTCCCGCTCACGGTCGGACAGCAGAGCAGTATCGTGCAGTGCCTGTAAGGTACTAAGCCATGCCTTAGCGACTGCCGGGCGGTGGGACCATACCTGAACCGGGAGACTGGTGCTGAGGACTCCAGTCGCGAGTCCACGGTCAACGGCATCGGCAAGGTCATTTGGCAGTTCGGGCTTCGGTATCGGTGTCACTCTGGGCATGGGAAGACGGCTAATCTGAAAAGTGAAACGCCAGACTAGCAAATTTAGACACTTTTCGCAAATATGTTCAGTTAATGACAGGGCCGATCATCGAATTACTCCCCCGGTTGCTGGATGAAATACCGTACTTGCATCGCTCCCTTGTCGTCGAAGAGATAATGTTCGATGGTTTCGATCACCAAATCGGTGCCGTTAACGCTGTTGCGGTTGTGAGCTACCGCCTCATTTCCGGTCACGATCAGCGCCACTTCCTCGATGGTGATCTTCGGCCGCTGCTCGCTCCACATCCCCTCAAGGATTGGCCAACCGTCACCTTTTGGGTTACCGACGTATTCAATCTGCAACCCCGATGGAGCAATCTCCTGATAAGCATTGAAAAAGCCGTTTTTGTCACCACTGTTCCAACACGCCACCTGAGTGTGCATAAAGCTCTCGATAGTCGCCTGATCCACAATTACCATTAACCGTACCTCTCTTGAATATTTGTCCTTGCTTTGCCGTTAGCAGACTTACTTAATTTCACTGCCAAAAACATTGCGAGCGCTGCCATTACGACGATCCGATTCTCCCCATGCGACCCAGCGATCCGGTTCGCGGGTATCCCCAACCCGGCGCCAACGACCCTCCTGCTGTGCGGTAACTGGAAAACCTCCGACGAAGTCAACCATACGCCCCTTGGGGTCCGGCAGAAATTCCCATTCCTCATCGCCGTCTACCAGAATTTTTGCGCTCTCAGCAAAGTAGCTGCCATCGGGGTGCTTAACCTGCCCTTCAATGTTGGTAGAACAACGGATCTCTCCCCGCTCGTTCTGAAAAATGGCATAACCAAGATTTTCGTGTCCCACCATGAATGATCCGGAGTCCCAGCTGCCATCTTTATAGATGGTGGCGAATGTCCACCAAGCTACGTGCATCTTGTTGTTGACTACAATATCTTTTTCGAAGTGAATCGCTCCGCCCTCGGGCAACCACACCTGATCCAAACAAATGATTCCTTTTACTGCACGTCCTTCACAAGTGCCCGTCACATCGTAGAGTTGTGACACATAGAATGTCCCCCATTCCTCACCCGGAACGTACCACTGTGTGCCAGTGCCAATCAGACTGCCTTGCAGATCCAACAATCCTTCTTCTCGCCAAGTGAAGGATGAACCCGACGCTGACATTTTCCATGGCTGCCCAGCCTCATCTTCCAGACTCGACCAATAAGCAGTGTCATTTTCCAACCAGCGTTTGGGAAACAACGTCGCCGCCCGAGGTTCAATTATCTCGGGATTCAAGCGCAGGGTTTCGTTATCTACCCTTGTTGACAGATAGAGAAACTTGGTCGGATTGGGGCTGCTGCCAGGACCGTTCACAGCTCGCACCAGAGAATACATATGGCCTTCTTCATCGCGCAACGTACCGAACGGCATATGTTTGGTAAACTTAAGTCCGTAGTGGTCGCGCAGGTCGGCAATCTTACTACCGCTCACCTGCATTGGAGCCACCAGGCATTGATAGTTGAAGTCACCCCTCGGCATTGATCTGGAGAAATTTCGCATGCTGGTTTCCTGAATTATTGTAAGTTGAGTATTCACCCAAGTGTTGGATTTCACTACGCACCTTGTTCAACGGCTCTTTACGCAACGTTCACGCAAAAACCAAGACACCGAGCTCAACACAGCGCTGGCGCCACGCTGCTACTTTCATTTTGCCTAGTGTATACTTGAGGTCTGCCTTCTGCCTGCCTACAATTTTACCGGGGGTCCAATACTCCATTGAGAACATTGCACTGCTTTCCCAATCAGGGGTTGTCGTTGGGGTGTGTATAGTGGTAAGAGTAGTCATTAGTAGGAGTGGACAAAGCGTTGTGGCAAAAGTGGCGTGACGCTAACTTATAACAAGAGTGAATAAATCACTGCAGCCGTAGTGACTAGTCCAACTTAAAAGGCACTGAATTGAAAAACTCAAATACAACGACCTCAAAAAATAAAGGCACAGGTGTCAACAGTAAAGTAGAGACCATCAAGAATATTCTTCAGGCCGCACGCCACGAATTTGCCTACAAAGGGCTAGAGAAAGCCAACGTACAGCACATTGCCGAAAATGCAGGTGTCACCAAGCAGCTTATTTATCACTACTACAAGAACAAGGAGCAGCTATTTGCCTGTGTGCTGGACGAATATTCAAATCAGGCCATGTCTGAGACCGTTGCCCTGGAGCTTGATCACATTCCTCCCAGGGATGCACTCAGAACCATGATTCTGCACATGTTTGACCAATACCACGGCGATCACGAATTGGCCTCGTTGGCGACAGAGGGAATTCGCTATCACGCTTCCCACACAACTCCCGGCAATCGTTTTATTGATTTTGGCCCGCGTCTCACACAAAAAATGCGGAAAATCATCGAACGGGGAGTACGAACGGGCGTGTTCTCAACCGACCTTAATCCTGATCTGGTTTTTACCACCGCTGCGCTGATGGTTGCTAACGCATTCACCAGCCGCTATGTCATCTCTGTCTTGAGTGGCCTGGATACCGGCGAAGCTGATGCCATGGAAACATGGCGAAACCACACCGTCGAATTAATTTTGGCGGCTGTCGTTAAAACGTGAGCTAAAACGTGCCCCACCCGTTCTACCGCCGATAAGCGAGCCTGGCACATATGAGCGTGCCGGGTCACGTCGAATCCAATATGGACTTATACGCTAAAGTTCAACGTATGCCTCACACAAACAGGCCCCTGAAATCTCTCCCTTAGCTGATTTTCTTTAAGAATCGCTTAACTCTTCCAGCGGCAATTCGCCCTGGCATACCATTGACCCCTCCGCCAGGGTGACTGCCTGCACCACCGAGAAATAATCCACTGACCGGCAGAGTATCACCACCGAGACCCGATGCAGGGCGCATGGTGCCGGAGCGCGTGGTTGCGGTATCAATGTGTACCACACAGCCGTTGTGTACGCTCAGTCGACTGGCCAAATCCGGAGCCGCTTCAATGCGCCTGCCAATCTCATACTTCTTGAGACCATTCATGTACTCAGCGGCTTGATCAATCACTTGCTGCGCCACCGTTGCGCGGATCTGATCCCACCCTTCTTTGGGTTTTACCGGCATCGCCACCGGATACAGATACGCTACGTCTTGTCCCTCTGGCGCTTGGCTTGGATCCATGGCCGTTGGCGCGGTCATCCACAGATAGGGCTTCGGGGAAACCTCCCCCCGTGCCGCACAGCGAAAATTGTCCAAGACCCCTTCGACCGTACCGATCAACAGTACTGACCTGCGCAAACTCAGGTTGTCTGGGCGCTGCTCTTCCAGCTTTCGGTAATCCACCTGGCCGCTGAGTGCAAGGTCCACCTTCAGAGGGGAAGCGCCGTGGGCATTGGCGGGAGCCAAGGCAACTTTAGTGAGAGTACCCCTGTCGAGTTCTCCAGTACTCACCATCTCCAAGGCGTGTTTTGGATGAATCGAGGAAATCACTGCCTTAGCCTTCAACAGGCTGCCATCCGCCAAGCGTACACCTCGAATCGTTTTGTTGTGTGAAACGATTTCTTCAACCCGGGTGGACACGCGTACTTCTCCGCCCAGCTCCTTCAACCGCGCTTCCAGAGCATCGGCTATCGATTGCATTCCTCCGATAGCACGCCCGATACCATACTTATGCAGAAATCCCAGCAGCGCAAAATAGACACCCGTTGCTTCAGCGGTAATGGGGCCTGCGGCGCCCAGTAAAGCGCAGAGTGCCGATTGAATAACCGGGTGTTCAAATCGCTCCATGATCGAGCTATACGCGGGGCTACTGATCAACGCCATAATTTCGGGCTTGAGGTGGCGGTTCTTCAGTAAAACCGCTAATGACTTCAGCTTGGCTCCCAGGTTGAAACACGCAGGGTCGACTCGCATCTGCGGTACGGCCATATCAATAAACGCATAGACTGCTTTCATCAACTGTAAGAACGCATCGGCATCGCTATCGGAGTAACGGCGAATCTCCTTTGCGGTCTGCTCCGGTGAGCGACCAAACACCAGCGTATTGCCATCCGGGTGGCAATACACATAACCTGGATTTACTTCTTCCTGGCGGAAACCATGGCGCTGCAGCTGTAATTCCTGCGGCATCATTGGGTGCACTCGCAATGACATCAGATCTAACGAACAAGGGTGGATAGTGTGCTCCGGCGCCTCAGGAATGAACGCCCCAGATGAGCACATACCGCCAAGACTCTCCAGCGCCTCGACCACAATAACTCTTTTACCCTCTGCCGCAAGATAGCACGCAGAGGTCAAACCGTTATGACCTCCGCCCACTATAACGACATCGTATTCTGCTTCGTATGCCATAGGCTATTTCCTAGGTTGCTTTCTTCATCACGTAAGAAACCTATTAAAACACGGCTGTTGATACGGTTTGAATTAGCTGTTTGACGGAGAGTCAAACAGCTGAAAGGAAATAGAGATGCCGATCAAGTATTTCAAAGGAGCTACAGCAAAGGCTCAACGACAAGCCCGGAAGCTGGAGTGCATATCATTTAGAGCGTGAATTAAACGGAAACAGATCGGACCAAACGCTTGATACGACTCGGCAAGGCACGTCGCTCCTGCTCGTTGGCTGGTACCAATTGATGGCTGATAATGTAACGAAGAATCATCTCACACACGAGCTCACGGTCGATTGCTACGCCGCTGCGCTCCTCCCATGCATCAAAGACAACGCTGAGTTCCTGTTCAAACCGGTTGATGGAATCATGAAATATCCGCTGATACCATCCAATTGAATAGGCTGGCGCCACAATCAACATTTGCCGAGGCTCACCTCTTTGCAGAAAGGCATCAAGGAAATTAACGAATGCATCGAAACGTTCATCAGGGTCAGTATAGGGCTCAAGTGCTTCGACTAGCTTAGTGTGGAATTGATTACGTCGATAGCGCGAGAAGGCGTCCAGCAGCTCGTCCTGAGATGAATAGTATCGATAAAAAGTCCCTCGGGATATTCTCGCCTCTTTACACACATCTAAAATCGAAACCCGATCTACACCGGTCTTGAGGATAACCCTCTCCGTTGCCGCCAAAATAACGTTTTTGGTGTTTTCGGAGCGCTTATTGCGTCGTTTGGGCTTGGAAACTGCCGTATTTATACTGTTCACTCAATAACTCTGCCTGTTGATCGATATTGAAACACCCGCCCAACGAGGCTTTACCTCAGGACTCCATACTAAGTACATGATAATCGTTCTTGCATTATTGAGCAAAAGATCTTTTTTTGTTCAGTTTAATTTTCCGTTCGGCCCTACTCAACTCTATTTTCCATCCCCAGTAAGGTTGTAATGTCTCCACCTGGGTCAGAATCGGCCAAATAGCTGAAATCGCCTTCCGCCTGACGCTGCCAGAGCTTCTTCATCAAATGGCGATAGCGCACCCCCGGTGCGTCGAACCGGGAGTGAAAATCCGTCTGACTCTCACCCTCCAGGTACCTGGGATTCTGGGGTCGAACGGCGTAGTTGTCTTGCGGCCCGATGGTATAGGCCATACGCGGCATAACCTGCCGAAATGGCGTGGGCGCAGCATTAAGGTTGAATATCTGATTGACCAGCGAACGATAGCTTCCGTTGGGAATAAACGGCTGAGCATTGGGAATATCAAAACCGGGTCGGAACCGTGGGTAGGAAATGCACATATTATTGCGCAAATGTACATGAAGTGTTGAACGAAACTCTTGATACTTGGTTCGCACTCCACCGACCCAGCGCATAATCGGTGACACCGGCTTACCCACTACCCATCGCGTTCGCGTGAGAGTCTCGGAAGTACACTCAAAGGTAACTTCATCGGAGTCCGCTTCACCTTCTCCGCCAATAACTTCACCGTGCAGGAAGTCGGCGTGAGTGAGGTCGAGTAGATTCTCCACCGACAAACTGGAACAACCATCAAATCGTACGGTGGTGTGCATATAACCGGGGATACCTCGGCCATCTCGTGGCAAAAAAGGTATATCGGGAATCAAATCGACATCCGCAACATCCGGATTGCCGTACCAAGCCCACACATAACCAAAGCGCTCGACCACGGGATAGTAACCGCTGCCGGCAGTAAATTCGGTGTACGTACCGGAAGCTGTCGGTCTCTGAGGGTGAAACTCCGCGGCTTGCAGATGACCGTTGTCGCGCCAGATAAAGTAGGGCTGCGAGTGAACAATTCGCCGTAAAGGCCGTGTGCCTACCGCCACGGAATGAGCAATCGCAAACCAGGTATCACGCAATTCATAGCAGGTGGGTACCCACTCATGAGGATCACTGGCGCCCACGATAGCACTATGCTTTTTGGACTTTTGCGCTACCGTTAGCATGACAGCTCTCCTCCGCTCTCTACTTGCTTGTGTTGATCCATCACATGTAGTTCCAAATGCCTTGAAGGCCCCTTCAGCAAACCCGCGATGCCGTCTCCGGGAATGCTGGTGTAGACATCTACCGCTGATAGCCCCAGCAGCTGGAATAACCGTAGCCATACCGGTGCGTTGTGGCGCCAGGCCGGAAATTGGCGGTAGCGCCAACATAAGGTGGTGGTGGAGCGCATCCCCGAAGAAAAGCCCATGGTAACCACAGCCAGAGGCTCCTCATCGGCATTCAACAGCCATACCTTCGCCGCGCACTTGTGGCGCTCTATTTCCACCCGCAGAATCAATGGACGACTAATCGCCTTTATGCCGGGGGGTTTCGAACCACGATCCCAGCTTGCTTCTCGATCACAGACCAGCCAGTTTCCGCGATAAACGGGATCCCCGAGGAAAAAGTCAGAAACCCCAACCCCCCCAAACCTCAGCAACGTCTCAGGGCCATCCAATAGAGCTGCCACATATTCTGTCACTGGCATGGCAATGCAACTGTTGCCGTAGAGCTCATTGAGTTCGGATGGAGGATTATTCTCCACATCTACCCCCGGGGGCTCACTCTTTTCACTCGACGGTGCCACGAACACAAAACCGTCCCGCTCGCAGGTCTGAAAGGTCTTCACCCGATAACGAGGAGATATTCTTTCTCCGCGATCCAGATTGGGAATATCAACACATGCACCTGTAGAACCATCGAACGACCAGCCATGATACGCACAACGAATACGGCCCTCACAAACCGTGCCCAATGACAAGGGCACTCGACGATGTGGACAACGATCTTCCAACACTCTAACGCATTGGTTCTGATCACGAAAAAGCACCAACTCTATGCCGTGAACCACAATGCCGATGGGCTTATCGCCTTTGATATATTCGCTGGTCGCAACTGCAGTCCAGTATTGTTTGTTATCCATTGCTTCCCTTTTTTTCAGCAGAATCTATCGCTTACTCACCTTGATATCGGTATCTTCCAGGTCCCAGGTATCAGCCGTCTTACCTTCGTCGCGCAACAGGTACTTGAGCACCCTTCCCTGAGGGTTTTTGGGAAGCTCCTGACGAAATTCGATATAGCGCGGCAGAGCATAGTAGGGCACCACATCGACAGCCCAATAAAACAGTGCCTCTGCCGTCAGATCACTTCCGTGATTGAGAATTGCAGTGACTTTGACATCATCTTCACCCTTGTCCGAGGGCACCGCATGCACAGCTACTTCTTCAATATCGCTATGACCCGCAAAGGCGGACTCCATCTCAAAACTGGAGACATTCTCACCTCGGCGACGCAAATAGTCCTTTTTTCGGTCAACAAAATAGAAAAAACCATCATCGTCAAATTTCCCGATGTCACCGGTGTGAAACCACATATTGCGCATCAGTTTCAGGGTTTCTTCCGGGCGATTCCAGTACCCCATAAACATGATATCCGGATGGTTTGGCCGTACCACGACTTCTCCGGCCGTGTTGGTGGGCAATTCTCGATCCAGGTCATCGACAATGCGCACATCGTACTCGGGGATACGTTTACCTGAGGAGCCCGGAGCCGCGTACTCTCCACCGGGTAGCGAGGTGATAACACAGGCTTCCGTCAAACCATAGCCGTTACCACCGACCTGACGGGCACCGAAACGCTGACGCCAGATCATTTTTGACTCTTCCGTGAACGGGTTTCCCCGCACCGTGTGGATTTGTCCATGACAGGCTTTCATATCCACGTTGTCATCGGCCTGAGCGAGCAAGCCGCCCATACTGCCGAGAATCGAGGCGATAGTCGCTCCAGAACGACGGACTTCCGGCCAGAATTTTGATACTGAAAAACGCGGCACAATGGCTACCCGCGCGCCCACCATAATGTTTGAGAGTATACCGACACAAAGCGCATTCATGTGAAACAATGGCAAGGGCGTAATGGTCACGTCATCAGCGGTGGCAGGTCCTGCCCTTAGCTGCAGGCGTGCCAGACTGCACATGAAGTTGTAACTGAGCATACAACCTTTGGAAGGACCCGTGGTACCGGAGGTATAGATAATACAAGCGAGATCGGAGGGCTCGGGTTTTTCCATCAATGGAGTTGCATCCTGTCCTCGATGCTCGTCCAGTGGCACCAGCGGAATCTCACTACCAGGCACGACGTCAAGACTATCGCGATAAAGCACGCGCTTGAGGGTCGCCAGTTGCGGCGTCAATTGTGCGACTCGGTCGACATATGCCGCTTCACAGATAACAATTTCAGTGGCCGCATCTGAAATTTGATGCTGTAAAAATTGACCTCGCAGCGCTGTGTTAATGGGAACGCTGATGGCGCACAATTTGTTGACTGCCAACCAACTCACAACAGCGTCAATATTGTTGTCAAGCATGGTGACAACCGTCTGTCCCTTACTAACGCCAAGCGCCCTGAGGGCGTTCGCCAGTTTAGTCGCGAGAGTATCAACCTCTTTATAGGTATACAAATCACCACTAAAGTCCAACAGAACCCGATCCGGATGCGCGGCGACGGCTCGATCCAGGGCCGCGATGACCGTGTCCTGTTCACCCAATGACCACGTTTCTGGGTTTCCCATACCTGTCATAGATAACTCTCTCGATATCAATCGATGAAACAGCTCTGGCTTTTCCATCGAACGGTTGTAATTGAAATAGAAGATCTGGTGGCGAAAGCTTGTGGGCTTCCTCATAACTGAGCTATTATTTAAACAGATATTGGAAATATGTCAAACTTAAAGCCTGAAACGGCCATTTCTTTCCCATCAGGTAACAGGAGACCCAAATGAAAGCAGCAGTCATTATGGAACGTGGAGCCACCCCTGTGGTCCAGGACTTCCCCGAACCACAGTCACAAGCCGGAGCGGTGTTGATTGATGTAGACACCACTGGTCTCGGCGGCTGGGATGTTCTAGGCGCCTATCGACTGGGTGTCGAATTTCCCTGTGTAATCCGTGGAGAGGGAGTGGGTCGTGCGCCAGATGGGCGCCGGGTTTACTTTGGAGAACGCTCGATCAGCCCCTGGGGCTCTTGGGGAGAAAAGACATTGGTGCCCAGCGAAGAAGTATGGGATGTCCCAGATCACATCGACGATAAAACCGCTATTGCTATGGGGATCGCCGCAACCGGTGCTTTTGTGCCCCTGGAGCAGGCAAATATCCAAGATGGCGAATCCGTGCTGATACTTGGTGCTACAGGCACTCTCGGGCAGATCGCTCTACAGCTGGCCAAATACATGGGCGCGGGTAAGGTCGTCGCCGCTGCACGTAATCTCTCAGCACTAACACGGCTGCAACAACGAGGTATTGCCGACGCCTGTGTTTGTCTTGACGGCTCTGACGATATCGCGGCGTTGAAAGCCGAAGCTGGCGAAGGTTACGATGTGGTGCTGGACCTGGTCTGCGGCCAACCGTTGCTAAATGCCCTGCAAGCCACACGTTGGGGATCACGTATCATCACCATCGGTACTGGCGCCGGACGCGTGATTGAATTGGATATGGCGCATCTTCTATTTCGTACCCTCTCAACCATCGGCACCGGCCAGCGCCCCGCACCAGAACGTGAAGTGATCTGGCATCGGCTGCTGGACATCGCCACCAAAGAAAGTATCGACATCGATTACAAGGATTACGATTTTGACCAGGCCGGTGAAGCCTGGGAAGCACAAAGCTCCGGTCCCCACGCCAAGATCACGGCAAAGTTACCCCGCTAACCTCGCTGATTCGTTTGACTCGGCGACAAACAACGATTTCGTGTCGCGCTAGCTTGTCGCGAAAGCATTCCAATAGAATGACAGAACTGTCATTCTTAATGAGCATCAAGCGATGAATCAGGCACAAAACCAACAAACCCTTACCGATCCCGTCACCATTGCGTCAACTATGCGTCCATTGCTCGCCAAGCACGCGACGCAATGCGAGGCGGAGGCCAAAATCCACCCTGAAGTCTTTGCGGAACTAAAGCGGACTGGCCTATTTAAGATGATGTTCCCAAAGAGGGCTGGAGGTGTCGGTCTGCCACTGATCTCTCACACGAAAACGGTTGCCGAGATGGCAAAGGCCTGCCCAGGAACAGCCTGGGCCTTTGGCTTACTCTCCAGTGTATCGGCGTCAGTCGCTTCCATGCCGGAACAAATTTCCGCATCTGTTTTTTCCCAGGGAGATGAACTACTCTGTAGCGTGGCCGCCCAAACCGGTACTGCTACTCGCACCGAAAAAGGTTATATCGTCAGCGGGAAATGGGGCTATGCATCGGGCTGTCTTCACGCCGACTACGCGCTAAATGGCATCCGAGTAGTTGACACAGACGGCAATACAGAGGACGTTGGTTTTGCGATTATCCCCCTGCGAAAAACGACCGGCGTAACGATCAAAAACACCTGGCAGGTTGCAGGGGTCTGCGGTTCCGGCAGTAACACCGTAATCGTTGATAACCTGGAGCTACCGCAATCAAGAGTTATCCAATTCGGGAAATTGGCGGCTGACCAATCTCCAGCAGCCAACCGTGAAGCGATGGAACCCCGCGACCACTGGCCCATGGAGCCCCTGTTTCCTCTGGTGGTCCTGGCCCCAATGCTCGGCGCCGCAGAAGGCATTCGCGAGTTGATACAAACCACCATGGACAAACGCCCGGTGGTTGCCTGGAACTATCAGTCCCAAGCTGATTCTCAAGTATTTGTTCAGCAGTTTGGAGAGGCCAGCATGGAGATCGATTCTGCCTGGATGCATGTCAAACGCGCAGCCGCGATGCTGGATGACATCGCCCCCGCTAGACTATTAACTGGTTTTGAAAAAGCCCGTATCCAAGCCGACTGCGGCTACGCGATGAAACAACTTCGGAGCGCCGGAGACCGACTGATGAACATCTCCGGTCCAGGTGGCTTCGCCAATGTAAACCCGCTGCAACGTCTATGGCGGGATCTCAATGTTGGCAGTCGTCACAACTACCTCAACAGCCAATTGTCATTGGAACTCTACGGCCGCGCCCTGCTGCAACAGCCATCCAATATGACCCAATTACCCGATATCAGTTACAGGTGAGCCTTGCCATGACCCAGCGCATCAACAGCGAAACGATGGCCACGTCTCTGGTAGAGGAAGGTGAAGATTTCCGTAGCCAGGTCGCAAAAAACAAACGTGAGCGTATGAAAAAACGCCTATTGTTCGCAGCGCTTGATGTCTTTTGGACCAAAGACCTTACCAATCCGCCCGTTATTGACGACGTGGTCCGAGCAGCAGGTGTATCAAGAGGTACCTTTTACAAGTACTTCGACTCCCTTGAAACCGTGCTCTGTGAACTCGGAAAGCTGATGGCCGATGATATGATCGGCACCTATGAACGGGTGTTCTCCCGATTACAAGTCCCGATTGCGCGTGTCGCCGCGGGTCCTTTATTATCGCTTACACACGCGGCGATGCAACCCAGACGAGTTGCGTTCACATCCCGCGTGGACTATGTCGACTATCTCTCTCGAGAAAACCGATTATGGCAGGTGGTAAACGCCAGTCTGGAAAATGCTCGCGATTCCGGATCATTGTATTTCTCCTCCCTGGAAGTGGCCACCGATCTCGTTATCGGCACCACTCTTGAAGGACTGCGGCGTGTTATGCACAGCGACAGATTCGACCAAGGCTATATAGAGGAATTGGTTGCTCGTATCTTGTTGGGGTGTGGAGCATCACTGCCAGACAGTGAAAAAGCCGTAGCCGGCGCCTGGCGGGAACTTGCCCACCATGCAGAAAGCCTCAATTGGTGGCGTCCGAAGTTCCTCTAATTGTCCCTTCGAAATAGAAACGCAGCGCACTTAGACACAGGAAAAACGATGAACAATACAAAATCATTGGAATTTTTTTTACATCGTCAGGTTGAATGTTGGAATAACAGCGACAAGGCAGGGTTCTTGCAATGTTACAAAGACATTGCTCCCAATGGACTCAGTATCGAGTATGTTGGCCAGCCATCGCAGGATCCCTGGTTGATGTTAGAGGGCATGTGGCGAGAACAGCCCAATGTTCGCATTGACGTAGTTGCCTGCGTAGTCTGTGGCAACGAATCCGCCAGCCACCATAACAACGTTCGCAACAACGATAACCCAGGTACGCGGACACTGGAATTCTATACCCTAAAGGATGGAAAGCTGAGCGCTCGCATATTTATCAGCAACAATTAGAGCTCTCGCAAGTCATCAATTAACACAGCACAAGCATGGACTCAAATGATGAAAAAACCGTATCGAATCATGGTCTGGGGACCTGGCAGAATGGGCGGTATCTGTATATGGGAAATCGTACATTCGGCGGCCTTCGAACTGGTGGGTGTCAGGGCCTACAGCGATAGCAAAAACGGAAAAGATGCCGGTGAAATCATCGGCATTGAACCGGTTGGGGTAATTGCCAGCACTGACGTCGACCAACTGCTTGAGATCGATTGTGACTGCGTCGTCTACACCGCCCATGATGAGGGCACCTATCACACCGACGACGAAATTCTAAGAATACTGGCGTCGGGCAAGAACCTTGTTACCCCGCTGCCCTACCAGAACGCTCACCTTTTTCGCGAAGCGGAGTTCGTCAACAAACTGAGAGCGGCCTGCAACAAGGGTGGTTCGGTGTTCTACGCAGGAGGTATTGACCCCGACTTGATTCCAAACCGGATTTTGTTGGGCCTCACCGGTGGCTGTGCTGATGTTAAATCCATCCGTTTGCAGGAAAACTGGGATTGCAGCGAGGCAGACCCTGGTCCCTTGAAATACATTGGGTTTGGCCTTCCTCCTGAAGAAGCTGAAGGCATTAAGGTTTCTCAGACCATGGCCGCCAACTTCACCCGTGCCATCGTTCACACCGCGGAAAAGGTACTTGGCGTTAAGTATGACCGAGTAATAGAAAGCCATGACTATATCCCCGCCCCAGTTGATATCCACGAACCCTTCCTCATCAAGGCCGGCACGGTAGGTCGGATTACCCACCGTATGGAAGGGTTTGTTGACCGCATCGGCGAAACGCCACTGTTTACCATCGAATACCATTGGTTGGTGGGCGACACCATGCTTCCCGAGGGCACTGAACCCGGCCAATACTACGTCGCCACCATCGAAGGGCGTCCGTCGCTCAAAATGACATTGGATTATTCGGTATCCAACAACTCCGATGAGCGCTTCTTTCACCTCGGAGACATGAAGGTGGAACCCAGTTACCTGGCAACCATTGTCCCCTGTATGCAAGCCATCCCCCATGTGGTGGCAGCTGAACCGGGGCTTCTACCCTCCTTCGACCCCAGTCTGCATTGGATGCAAGACTTGCGTGACAGTGTTCCTCAGTAAAAATTCGTGTGACCAAGAATTTTGCGACACTCTCATCTTATCACGCGGCCGAACGGCAACGCCGTTCAGCCCAGGTTCGTTAGTCCCAAATCACATGCACTGAAGACGCGCCTCGTAGCTGAGCACCTTCGATGACTGGAGCCGGCTTGCTGGGGTCCAAACGAATGTTTGGTAGCAGGTCAAAAATGGCGTTGAGTGCGTTTTTCAGCTCCAGTTTAGCAACAAACTGACCAATGCACATGTGCGGTCCGAAGCCAAAGCCGAATGAAGGTTTCGCCTTGCGGTCTACGTCGAACGTTTCTCCATTTTCAAACGCTTCTTCATCGCGGTTGGCCGACGTCACCATACACTGGACGAAAGAGCCTTTGGGAATACTGACGCCTCGAATTTCAACATCTTTGGCGACTTCGCGTACCTTAAAGGTCGCTACGGGCTCGTAGCGTACGGTCTCGTCAATCAGCTTCGGAATCAGTTCTCGATTGTCACGCACCTTCTCTAACAGGCCCGGAGTAGTAAACATGATGGTCAATACTGAGCTCAACGTTCGAGTCGTTGTTTCACCCGCCGCGGGCAGCAGCATCATTGCGAATGTCACGACTTCGTGGTTGTTTAACATGCGTCCTTCATGCTCTGCGCGCAACAAACGTCCGATCAGGTCGTCTCCCTCACTACCAGCGGCACGGCGAGAAACCACCACTTCATTAATCGCTTGATACAGCGCTTTACTTGCTTGTTTCGCCGTCGTTTTGGCGTCATCTACTTTGTCCGGATCAATTTGATTTCCGCCAACCATCGCCAACGACCAAGCCGCGTATTTTCGGTATTTCTCCGCGTCATCCTCGGGAAAACCCATCAGTGCGTACATAATTCGCAGAGGAAAATCCAATCCAAACGTCATCAAATCCGCCTTCTTATCCGCCACCATCGGTAGGATATAGTCGCGACGGATCACTTCGTCAATACGGTCGTGCCACTTGTTAACCGAAGCGGGCATAAACGCTGGGTGTAATAATTGACGGACGCTTTTGTGCTCGTCTCCGTCCATTGCCAAAATAGTCAAACCGTTAAACGCCTCACCGAATCCTTTAGCAATAAAGCCGTTGGTAAAGGTATCGCCATCGCGTAATACGGACATCACATCATTGTATTTGAAGAGTGCAAAGTTGGGGCGTGTCCCTAGAGCCAAACCCGCGTTTGTAGGAACACCAAACTGGGCAATAAAATCTCCCTCATATACGGGTGTGGTTTCACGCATCTCACGACACGCCTCATGGATATCAATATCCGTACCTTTATAAGTCGCAGAAACGGCTGAATAGGCATTTTCCAGCTTCATATCTTCTATTGTTGATTCGGTCATAGCGTCACCTGTTATCGTTGTCGAAACATCTGTATTGGAAACCGATAACCAGTGTAATAAATTCCAATTCCCCGTGCTGGACTACAGTTTTACCGGTTGTCCAACTGGCTATTAACAGTAATCTAACAACACCGCCCTCAGCATTTATAAGAGGAAACGCGAGGTTGACTCTCGGTAAAACGAAGAATATTGGCCTCAATAGGCAAATCACTTAGCCTAGAGACTGCAAGTAGCCGTTCAAAGAACAAAAGTTCCCTAGCGCTTTGCTGATGGGCACGAATGTAGGTAATAGACGAGGTAACCGATGATAGACATTACCGTGATTGAACACGATGGGACAGTGCACATAGTGAAAACGGAGCATGATCAATCTCTGATGCAGGCCATTACCGGTGCTGCCATTCCCGGAATCTCCGCAGATTGTGGCGGAGCAGGCGCCTGCGCTACCTGCCACACCTATGTAGAGGATGCCTGGAAAAACAGATTTCCACCACCGGAGGACATTGAAAAAGATCTGTTGGAGTGTGCAGCTGAAGTCAATACCAACAGCCGCTTGTCGTGCCAATTGGAGCTCAACCAAAATCTGAATGGATTGGTGGTTCGACTGCCGGAAAATCAATTATGATGCTCAACTTAGCATCATAGCCGCCAGCAATCAGACTACCCCCGATAACCTTGAGACTTCGAACAGGCCTTGCTCCTTTCCCGCTAAAGCCGCGCCAATTCGTCTTTCAGGGTTAAGCGGGTTGAGTCCGATCGCCTGTCTAGAACGTTTGTCCGGCGCAATCATAACGACACGACTGCCTTGCTGACGAAGTGACTCAACTTGACGCTTGAGGCCAATATTGGCTATAGGAGCGATAACGAGTACCGCGTCTTCCCCAGCCGCAAGGTCCGCATTGCAGGCAGAACGCATACCGCCGTCCATATAGATCGATGACTGCACAGGCACCACAGGCCATACACCTGGGACAGCACAGCTTGCCATGACAGCGTCAAGCAAGCTAACTCCACTCGATCTGTTAAAACATTTTTCGTTCCCGTTCTTTGCATCAACTGCGACCAACTGCAATTCTTTATCTGGCCAACGTAACGTCGACAGACGCGAAGCAACTATACTCCGACGCTCATCCAGGCCAGGGGTCCTGGCTGCGGCAGCCATGGCTCCAAGTCGACGTCGAAATTCAAGTGGTTGCCGATAAGTGACGATGGCAGGCATCAAGGAAAACAACAACCTCAGATAATTGAGGCTCGGCATTCTTTCAATAGACTGCAAACCGGGTTCAATTTGTTGCTGAAACAATGCCGACATGGACTGATCGCTGCAGATCTGAGCCCCGACGGTTGCCCCGGCAGAAGTACCAATAATGCGTCCCACGTCCTTTACACGCCATCCGCCGTCGCTTAAACCACAAAGTACGCCGGTCATCCAGCTGATACCCGTAACCCCACCGCCCCCAAGCACAAGGCAGGTGGTGTCAACAATTTCTGTTTTCATGATTAGAGGGACCTTGAGTTAATTAACAGCCAACGGACACGAGATACTATCTCGTGTCCATTTTCTACGCAGCCCAGTTTTAAAAATTGTAGCGTGCTTCAACACCCCACATTCTAGGAGGACCGTAGACAAACGCAGTTACCCCAAGGGCTTCACTTGTCATGGAAGGTGAGCTGGCGTATACCTCATCGGTAACGTTATTAACGTAAACCGCCACGTCCATCCTGGTACCCGCTAGCCCGCGCCAGTCAGCGCGCACATTGGTGAGATGGTAGGCACGAATCGGAACTGCTTTTCGGCCCGTGTCGGCAGTTCGGTAGTGATTGACATTGAGTGAGAACTCATCCGCATAGGCCCCGAACGGGACTGTATAATTCATATTCGCCTGAATCATACTATTGGCAAAATGCAAAAACGGTATAGCGCTATGCTTTCTGGATTCAATAAATTCATTAGACTGAGCGTCAAGTTTCTTAATATCTGCATCCTGAACAGTCGCATTGAGGCTCACCGAAAAATTGTCAGTCAGCATGGCCTGAAACTCAATGTCTACCCCGGACACTGCAGTGTCACCGACGTTCAATACTATCGCACCGCCGGTTGGGTCATCCGCACCGTCACAATCCCCATCCGGCCCAATATTTGTACCGACTGCCAAGTTGCAATTTTGCGGTGTTGTCACACCTCCGGCCAGATCAGCCTGAGCATTTGAGTATTCACCCTCGAAATAGGAAATATTGGTCCGTAGCGGCACACTGCCCAGATTCCAATCTGCACGCAAACCAAACTCATAGTCGTCAACGATCTCGGGATCGAATGTTTGATAGCTGGAAAGATCTCCATCAAAGATAGGACCATTTGCTCCACCTGCCCGGTAACCATGACGGGCAACGATATAGGTAAAAAACTCATCAGAGATTTGCCAATTAAGACCCAATGACCAGGTAGTCGCATTGGACTCTTGTTCAACCACCGCCGCATTGACAATTTTACTGCTGTCTCGCTGACGACAGGCGCGTTCACTAACCTCGGCAGGTCGCTCACCGTTAAACGCTGGAGCTGCACCTGAACCAAGACAGAGCTCAAAGCTGTCCTCAGTAGCCCGCACACCAGCCTCTAACGATAGGTTGTCGGTTAAAGCAAGTTCTCCGTGAAAAAACACCGCCTTGGATGTGTCGTTCAGAAAAAAGTGCTGCGCCCCGCCATTGGTATAGAGCTGCCCCAACTCCTCCGTGCCAACACGAGACTGAAAAACCGTTGTGCCATTAACCTGACCGCTACCATCAGGTTCAGACTTTAGATAGAAAGCCCCCACCAACCACTCAAATCGATCTTCAAATGCAGAACCACGCAACTGTATCTCATTACTCAATTGTACAGTTTGATCAATCAACACTGCTTTTACCAGTGTACTCTCGACTCCTGAAACGGTGAGACCAGCACTCTCGAACCCGCCGCGAACCACCGGGCTATCATAGATGCCCAAACCATCGATATTGGGACCGTACGCTAGATCAGTGGTTTGGTAAGCCGCAATATTAAGAAAACTTAAATTATCTGAGAAATCGTATTCTGTTCGGTTAACAATACTAAATCGTTCATTGGTTTCAAACTGGTCGAATGATGGGCTGTTGACAAAGGGGCCTCGCTCCCTTTGCGTCGCAGCGTCCGACTGCACCTGATCGACGATAGCCAGAGCATTTAGTCCTGAGGGCGTAAAAGTTTCCGAGACTGAGATATTGAATCCATCGTTATCGCTCTTGTACTGATCAACAATAAGAGTATTCCTGAAATTCTGAACGTCTGTCAGCAGTGAAATCCTCCAAGAATTGGTGTCAACGCGATCGAGGTCCCCACCTATGCCAACATTTTTGGTATAGCCATCTCGCTGATTAATATCTCCAGCGATCCGCAGGGCGACCTTATCCTCTATAATCGGTAGGTTGAAGGCCCCACGAACACGTTGATGTTGATAATCACCAAGTACCAGATCGATATAACCCTCAAGCTCGTGCACCGGCGCTTGGGGGTTATACAAAATGGCGCCGCCCGTGGTGTTGCGACCAAACAACGTCCCCTGCGGTCCTTTTAAAACTTGAATGTTCGACATGTCAAACTGCGGTACTGCACTGCCCCATGCCGGTTGCGGGACCTCGGCAAAATAGCTAACTACGGCTGGGGATGTTGTTCCAATCAGCCCCTTGGATTGCCCCCGGACGACGTAGAGTGGATTCTGCGCACCACCGCTTCCGCCGAGATATACGCCAGGAACCGCTCTTTGAAGATCAGAGGTGGTGGTGATATTGGCTTCACGCAAGGCATCGGCATCGAAAGCCACCACAGAAACCGGTACAGACTGCAAACTCTCTTCTTTTCTCCTGGCACTGACGACTATTTCTTCAATACTCGATATCAATTCCATGTGTTCATTCTCATTCGCTTGCGAGATTTGAGCAAACGTCATAAAGCTGCTGAACAAGATAGATCGAGGTAAGTAACTGGAAATTCTTGAAGTAAGCATAGGAAAATGTTCTCTCCGTGTATCGTTATAGTTAAAATTTTCGATCAGATTTGGGCTATAGCTCCGTCATCCGAACCAGACGGTAATACTGGACCTATGCTAATCGCTATAAACGCCATCCGAAAACGTATCGGTGTCTCTTTTGGATTGGTATAAAATGTCGCTACGCGTTTGATTTTTAAGGAATTTCTATGACAGCACTTGGGCCGGTCGCATTTCGCTCGACACCTCCCTCAAGTCTCTCAAATGCGACACAAAACTCGTTGTGAGTCTGTCCTACGAAAGGTAGATTTTTGGGTTGATAATAGATTCCCAAAGGGCATAACCATGGATTACGACTACATTATTGTTGGCGCTGGCTCGGCCGGCTGTGTACTGGCAGAAGCTTTGAGTCGCGACGGCAAACACCAGGTTTTGCTGCTTGAAAGCGGACCCAAGGACAATAATTTTCTGATCAACATGCCTCGAGGTATCGGAAAAATACTCAACCCGGAAAGTCCCTATGTGTGGCAATACCAGATTGACAAGGGTATCAAGGAACTGCCCAAGGACAGCGCTCAAAACCATGAAACCTGGCTCAAGGGTCGTGTCCTGGGAGGATCCAGCAGCATTAACGGAATGATCTATGCTCGAGGTTTCGCTAGAGACTACAATCAGTGGCAATCCCTGGGTTGCGAAGGCTGGGGATGGCGTGATCTTCTACCCCACTTTATCACTCACGAACAGCACGAACTGGGCGCCAGTGATGAACGTGGCTCTAGCGGACCGTTACGGGTCACTACGCATCCGAAGAACAGCAGTGGTCCAGCAGTTCGACGGTTGGGTGATGCGCTACTTAAGGCCATGGCGGATGCCGGCATCGCTACCACCGAAGACACCAATGGACTGAAGCAGGACGGCGCGGGCTATCAACCTCGTACCATCGGCGACGGTAAACGTTGCAGCGCTGCGGCGGCCTTTCTCAGACCCGCCATGGAACGTTCTAACTTGACGGTGATGCATCAATGCCAGGCACAGCGCATTGTGTTTGAAAACAACCGTGCCGTGGCACTTGATGTTCAACATCGCCACAGAAACCGGCGTCTGAAGGCTCACCGAGAAATCATTCTTTCCGCCGGTGCCATCGAATCTCCGAAGTTGCTGCTGTTATCCGGCGTCGGGGACAATAAACAGTTGCAGTCGCTGTCTATTCCGAAAATTCATCACGCACCGCAGGTGGGCAACAATCTTCAGGAGCACTACTACATCCAGACCCAATTTCGAGTCCGTGATGGTAGCTTAAATGCCGCGTTTCAAGGTCTGGGGTTGGCTCGAAGCTTATGGCGTTATCTGATCAAACGCCAGGGCCCAATGGGTCATGCGGCACAGGAAATCATCGCCTATACCCGCAGCCGCCCTCACGTCAATCAACCCGATTGTCAGCTGGGAGTAGGTCTGTACTCGCTCAAACCGAACCAGTTCCCTCCCCTGCCCGACAATCAGCCAGGCATTACGATTGGTGGCTACCCGATGCATCCCACCTCACGAGGCACTCTGCGTCTGCAGTCATCCAACCCTGACACCGCCCCCTTAATCAAAGCCAATTTTCTACAGACTCAAGAGGACCAGGAAACGGCGGTGGCCATGTTGCGACAAATCAGAAATATCGCTCAGCAACCCGCACTCGCCACCCATATCAAAGAGGAGCTGAACCCGGGCGCCGCAGCGGGAAGCGATGAAGAGTTACTGGAGTTTTATATGAAGAATGGCATGACCGCCTTCCATGTTGCCGGTACTTGCCGCATGGGCAATGATCCTGACTCTGTGGTGGATATCCGCACTAGAGTGCGAGGAGTTACAGGATTAAGGGTAGTCGACACCTCTATTTTCCCACGCCTGCCCTCTGGTAACACCAATGCTCCTACCATGGCGGTTGCCCGGCACGCCGCCGGAATGATACTCGAAGACGTGATCACCAGCCGCTAGCAAGATCGAGCTCAGTCGGTTTAATCGATACCGACTGAGCGACCTCCCTTAGCCAGCGTGATAGCTTATGTTTTTGATCTGGCAGAAATCAAGCAAGCCATGCTTTCCCAACTCACGACCAAATCCAGAACGCTTATATCCTCCGAATGGTGCCGCTGACAACATGGTCCCGGCACCACCGTTGATGGCCACACCGCCCGTGCGCATCTGCAACGCCATGCGGTAGGCCTGACCGGCATCACCCGAGTAAATCATGCCACCCAACCCATAGTCTGATTCGTTCGCAAGGCCCAGTGCCTCTTCATCACTGTCAAAACCTATAACCACCCCGACTGGTCCAAATATTTCCTCTTGCGCAATAGACGCATTGTGATCCACGTTGTCAAACAGCGTCGGATTGAGATAGTAACCTTGGTTGAGCGCCGCTGGCCGGTCACCACCAAATACCAGGTTTGCGCCGCTATCGATGCCTGCTGAGATATAGCGCTCCACCCGCTCCCGAGCCGCTGCACGAATTAGAGGCCCCATGGTGACATCTGGCTGACGGGGATTCCCGACGTTCACAAGGCTGGCCATTTGCCGCAATAAATCCACATACTGAGCTCGCACATCGTTGTGCACCAGATGCCGCGTGGTTAGAGCGCAACCTTGTCCTGCTTGCAGCGTAAAACTCATCAGTCCCGCCTGCGCCGCTCTTTGCAAGTCTGCATCACTCCTTACGATCAATGCAGACTTGCCACCGAGCTCCATATGCAACCGCTTCAGAGTTGGTGCAGCCTGTTGCATGATGCTTGAACCTACCACATCCGAGCCGGTAAAACTGACCATGTCCACGCGTATATCGGTTGTCAAACGCTCACCCACTGACAGCTCTCCATTGAGTATATTCAACACCCCCGCTGGCAGGTCACACGCCACCGCCGCTTCCCCCAGTACGAACGCCTGCAACGGTGTATAGGGGGAAGGTTTAAGAATAACCACGTTGCCCGTTGTCAACGCATGAAACAGTTTCACGATGTTTAAGAAGTAGGGAAAGTTATAGGCGGTGATGGCCGCAACCACACCGACCGGCTCATAGACCGATTGCGCCCCACCCAACATCGTTGTGCCGTCCATCGCTGGCGACAGCTCCAGCGCTACCGATTCAGGCTTCAGAGACAATGCCTCTTCAAGCAATTTAGCAGCATGTTTCATACTCATATCAAAATGCATTACCGCTGCTGCCATCTGTGTCGCTCCGCACTCAGCAACAATCAGCTCTATAATACGCTCCCTTTGCGACAAGAGGTAAGTGTGAAAGTCGCGCAAGTGGCTAACCCGCCGCTGATTCGACATCTGCGGCCAGGGCCCCTGATCAAAGGCGCTGCGAGCGGCCACAAGCGCATGCTCCACCTCTTCGTCACCCGCCAGTGGTGCCTCGGTGATGATGCTTTCGTCGGCCGGGTTGATGATGGGTTGGCACTGTAAGTGGGCGCTGTCGAGCCACTGACCATTGACAAACAATTGATTTCGGAGTGATCTTTGCATAGGATATCTTCTTCTCACTTGGGTTATTCGGTAATGATCTGATAACCCATTATTGCTGGAACCACTCGAATACAAACAACTTTCGGGTCGCATTTAAGATTCAACTTCAGCAGGCAACACGGAGCCATTTACATGCTCGAACAACCCCCGCCTCCACAGCCTCGAAAAAAGCCCCAGCAAAGTCGCTCTCAACATATGGTTACGGCAATTTTAGACGCCTGCCTAAAGATACTCTCAGAGCACGGCGAACAAGCTTTGACACTACCATTGCTGGAACACGTTTCCGGCGCAGGGAAAGGCTCCATCTATCAATACTTTCCTAGCCTAGAGGCTATCGTTGCCGCTCTCTATGAACGCGAATGTCAAACAGCGATACGTGACACCCTCGCTCAGCTAACGTCAACCTCGAGTCATCCGGAGATGACTCTGGAATCGCTACTGGAAGACATGATCGAGAGTAGCGTTACCACCCATGAGAGACTCCGGCTCCTGCATTCATCATTTCACAATCGCTATGGCTCCCACTACGACATAGGCAAGATCTATGGCGAGAGCTATGGCGTGCTCAATTTTGTCGAAGATTACTTTGTGCCATTGATACGAAAAGAGTACCCTGACGCGTCGTTTGAAGAGGCCAAGGCAGCGGGGTTTTTCTTACTGCAAGGAATAAAGAGTCAATTTTTTACAGCACTGGAGCTGTATCCTGAAAAGATTTGCGATCCAGACTTTCAGGCCTATCTCATTAAAATCGGTGTTTGGATTCTATGTGAAACACTGAAACCCGGAGTTACAACTCAAGATTAGGCACGATCGGTAAAACTCAAACGTTCCGCTGCTCGTTTTCCGCAGCTGTCTTTTTCTTGCTACTCCATCAGTTACTCAGCGATTGCGTCAACGGCATCGGATAGCCGGCGTTCAGGCCCATCCACATATTGGCTTCCTGGATTTTTCGACTTGACGACGGCGCTTAGCGTAGGCCTATCGATGGTAAACGCTTTAAGACACAGCAGAACAAGTCCACCTTTCTACTGCTCACCGATCACTCCAATCTTCGCCGCCTCCTCCTTGTTCTATGATTTTAGTAAAGCCGTTATAACATCAGCCGATGAGGCGTTTGCCAAACCCTCTCCCAAATACCTCACACCCAAAACGAAATGTAACACCGGGGAACCAGTAGCCAGGGTACAAAGAAGCAGCATAGCTTGACTTAATGATTCCACCTCTTTAAGAGGTCTGGACAAGATCCATTTTTATACCGAGCTCTACGTTGTGCACTGTTAAACTAGCCAAGAATCTGCTCCGAGTCTCAAAACAGAACATAATTTACGGTGCTTTTTTTGGATATCCGCGGGAATCAGTGCGAGCGTTTGATACCGGAGGCCAGAAGTGAAAATCCTTCTGCTTCGTGCCGAATTTTCACTTTGTGTCGCTATTTTGTCGCGCCAAAAGCTCCGTGTTCGTTTAGGTCATTCGGTCATTCGGCCATACTTCAACACGACGAACCCAGTCTGATAAATCTGGATTCCCGGTAAAGAGAACATTTCGGTAACTGGGGCCAGCTCTATCATCAAGAAAATTCCGTTTAATTAAATCCCATTATTCTGATGCTCAATCAGACGTATGTTCGCTTGAGCCTGTGCTTAGCCTTGAATGCGGGATGTAATCAAATTAGTTTCCCCACGCATAAATGTCAATCACGTGGGGTTGAGTTTAGGCCTTAAAGAAGGCCACGTTCTGCAAACGACACTGTGTCGTTTGCGCCAATCACAAAGTGGTCCAGCACTCGAATGTCGATCAGCTCCAACGCTTTCTGCAGGCGTTGAGTGATGCGTTCGTCGGCTCTGCTGGGTTCAGCCACCTGGGAGGGGTGGTTGTGAAACAGCAGGATGGCAGCCGCATTGGCTTCCAGCGCCTGCTGTGCCACTACCCTGGGGTAGACCGAAGCGCCGTCGATGGTGCCTTGGAACAATTCCACCGTGTCGATGACGCGGTGTTGAGTGTCCAAGTACAGGCAGCCAAAGATTTCCACTTTGCGGTCCGCCAACAGTAACCGCAAGAAATTGCGGGTCTGTTGCGGACAGGTTAGGGGTTGGCCGGGTCGATGTCTGGCTTTGAGCACGTCGAACGCCAGATCAATGACCGTTTGTTGTTCACTATCGTTCAGCTGGTTCTGGGTGAACTCCGTAAAACGATTGATTTCTGTTGTCGTGGTTGTAGTTGACGAGTTGTCTTCCATGGTGATTCTCCAGGTTGTTGGCGAGGAGAACCGTCCCATTGGGGAGGATTCCCCGCTGGGTGGAAGGTGACGTGCCAAATTGCTGCATGGCACGTTGAGTGTGTGGATTGGGAGGGTCAGGCCGCCGATTCTTGCTCGGCTGGGTAGAACGGGTGGCCGTCTATCCGAATCCATTGAAAGCGCAGTAGGCGGGACTTGAGGCTGACGCCCGTTTGTCCGGCCCGTACGCCTTGTTTGTAGGTGAACCAATCGGTTTCCAAATTGCTGAGGTGAAAACCCACCAACACTTTCATGTCGGCGGCGACAGCGGGTCCGAGTTGGCGCACCAAATCTTTGGCTTCTTCGCCCGACACCACACAGTCAAAGTGGGTGTAGCGGACGTCGTCGGCTTTGCCTCTGAGTGCGGCGATGGAAACCCCGATGAACGATGTGCCACCATCCGGGTTCACTTCGCGTATGCGGTTGAGGTAACCGATGCCTTTGATGTCGAGATCGAAATACTTCGCTGGGTCAGAAGCCTTCGGGGTTTGCGCGGGTGCAGGTTGATTACTGGTCATACGTTGTTCTCCATGAATCAGACGAATACCGGCGACAGCGCTTCCCTGGCGGGAACACACTTCCCGGCAGGGTGAGTTATCTCAGGAGGAGTCCTGAGCGTGGGGTGACGGCAGAGCCGCGGTATCGGTTGCACACCCCGTTGATACCTTCTTTGCCACTGAGACCGCAGTGGCCACGTACAAAGTCGTTTCTTTTGTGTACTTTGACTGTATTTACTCATTATCGTCGGGCTTGTGCCCAGGCGTAATTCGGTCGTCGCACACGTATTGGAGATACTTGAGCATGCCGCGAGCGTTGGCGAAGGCGGCGTGATCGGCGATGGTTTGGTTCGGAAACCAGTCGGCGATGTCGGTGGCCAGTGCGGCGCTGCCCCCACCCACAAACAGGATGCGATCCAGTTCCGCGCCCTGCCCCAATTGGCGGCGGGTTTCCATATAGAGACGTTCGACCAGTTCGTGCTTGGCGGACTTGACCAAGTCTGTCACGTCGTATGCTTTGCCGTGCAATCGGAGTGTGTTGGCTTTGACGGCGTGGTCCAGTCGTTGTTCGCCGATGTTGACGACATCAAAGTGTTCTTCGATGCCGTTGCTGACCCAGGCTTTGACGTCCAGTAAGCCACGGTTGAGAGACCCCGAGGCGCCATGCACCACCGCCTGATTTTGCACCACGACGTAGTCCGTGGTTCGCCCACCGATGTCGACGATGGCAATGGGGGCGCTGAGTTTTTCGGTGTCGAGGCGCACATTCTCTTTGTCGCAGTCAATGACGTGGTCGTACCAGGCCGCCAGCGCTTCGGGAATCACTTCGTGGAAGGCCACCGAGGTTTTTAGGCGAGAGCCGTCGGGGTTGCCCTCTCGCGTCAGGGGTTCCACGGTCTTTTTCAAACTGTCGCACTTTTGGTCAATGAGCGTTTGGCGGCGTTGCCCGTCTTTGCGGTAAAAGCGACCCACCGGTAAGCCGGAGACCAGGTGAACGGAACGGCCCGACAGCCCGGCTTGATGGAGGGCGTGTTGGACAATGACGCGATTGAGCCCGGACGTCGGGTATTCATCGAATTGTGTGGGTTCGCCGTCGACGACACCGACGGAGTACACAGTGCCTTCCGTCTTGTACTCGAAGATGCTTTGAGCGGTTTCCCGTATCCAAGTGACACCCGCCTGCCCGACGCGGGCTCTTGAGGGGATCGAGACCAGACGCCCGTCGGGCAGCGCGACTTTGGTGTCGGCGTAGCCATCATCCATTCCCACTTGGGCCACGGACACGTCCGTCGAAATTTCCTCCATCGGCAGTCGTTGTGGCTCTAGGCTGTTGTCTTGTCTTGCGGTACTCATCATATCGGTTCCGTATTATCGATCGATCAGGTCTGCTGTCCGGTTGCGCGCCCTACCCCATCACTGCCCTCAGTCGAGCGAATGGCTTGGAATCCAAATCTTCCGCCATCGGTTGGGGCACGTCAGTGTTGTCGTCCGCTTCCCACAGAGCGGCCTTTTCTGTGGGGTTTACGCCGGGCGACTCTCGGATCGGTGTGACTCGAGCGTTGTGATTTTTGTCTTTGGTGACGATCGGTGACAACGCTCTGGGTGCCGATCGCTCTGATGTGATGGAGCTCTTAAGCGAATGACACTCAGATCGAAAGCCGAGGATCAATAGCCGCCGCAACCATTCATCGCGTCGTGCCCGGGGCAGGTTTTGCAGGCGATTCAGCACCATGGACTCCAGAGGAACTCGCGCGTCCAGCCGAATCCTCACACCCACATCACGATCCTTGGTCATGCAGAGGTTGCCTCCTGGTTGGAGGAAGAAGCGTCTGTTGACGGTTCAACTTGGCTCAGCGGTCGAATAGCCGGGAGTCGTTGCCCGCTCAAAATATCCGCTGGAATCACGCCCATGCGCTTTTGGGCGACGCTCGCCTGTGCTGTCCCCTGCGCCACGGCCGCTCGATCAATATTGAGGAGGCAGTAGCGCTGAGGCACTGACAGGACCCGTCGCAATAACCGTCCGCTGTTATCCACCTTCGCCTGGAGACTCTCTGGCAAGACCGTCCCTAGGTGCTTGAGGGTCATTTCGCTCCGGATCACGTGATCGTACTCCACCAACCGTCTGAGCCCTTGAAAAGCGTAGGGATTGGCCAAACGCAACGAGAGTGTCTGCGGTTGGCCGGAATCGGCAATGGTGATGTCGAACTCCTCGATCTGTGCCAAGTGCTGATCCAGTGCCTTGATTAAGGTTTGGTATTGGTGTTCGCAATGCCTCAGGCCCCGTTCTATTTTTAAAAGGTACCAATCGGCGTAGGGGTCGTCGTGACGCGCACCGTGCCAGAGGGCTTTGAGCCTTTCTGAAAATGCCGTTAGCCCCATGATGCCGGGTTTGCCGGGCTGGGCCTTTCGACCCTGCAGGAGATTTTGGGCTTGGTAAGTGTGGAGGACCACGCCCACTCGACTGCGCAACGTGGCGGCGGTTTTTGGCGTGCCAGCGGACGGGGCATTCAGGGCGCTGTCGAGATGTTGAGTGTTCATTCGCGTGGTCCGTCTGTCGATTCATCAATGGGGGTATTAACGCGTAATTCGGCGCGATGCACGACGGGGTACCACTCCAACGTGTGTCGTCGTTTGCGCAACCGCCTCACGCCTGGGTGGTGACAGTGGAACCTCGTTCAATGTTCAGCAGTGTAATGAGGGACGAATGGATGGTTTCTCCGTCATGGGGTCCACCCTGCTCAGCGAGCACTCAGGACGTTGAGCCATTGCGAGGGTGATATTGTGATCAACGTGGGTGGAGGCCGCGGTACCAGCGGGTTTTCTGGGTTTGGATCTAGGGATTTTGGGGTTTTGAGATGTCCGCGTTGTCTGTAGCTGTCGAGATGAGGCCAATGTCGTGTGCATTGGCGTTGGCATTCCTATTAGGGTTATCCCATCACCTTGATGGTGATGGTGCCATGACGAATGGATCGCGCTTTGTCGGCGCGACTGCGATGGGTTGTGTTGTGGTTTGGACTGTTTGGGCATCACGCGCGATGCTGTTTGGCTGCCTCATTGTCGTGATAGCCGTAGACTTCCCAGCGTTGCACCAGATTCCAGACAATACGAAGGTCAATCTGGGTGTTTTTGTGTAGATGCAAATAATCGGATGCCAACAACGTGGGTTCATCACGGTCTTTGACGTAGTCTTGCCAGGCGTACCACAACGCGTGGGAAACCGTTTCATCCGGTTCCGGGGGGCGTCCGACGATGCTGGTGACGGTCAGTAATCGGCGCCAGCGGGAATACTCCCGGGAGCTCATGCCAAACAGGGTGTGCATCATTTCCATGGGGGCATCGGCCACGATGAGGTCGCGTTGCAGCTCTTCGGATTCCCGCTGGTGTTTCAGGTGATCCAGCATCGGCCAGAAAACGTCTCGGTTCAGTCCAATGCGCAAGCAGTGGGCGCGCAGTTGATCAACCCGGTAGAGATCCGCCAGGTTCATCTCCTTGAGGGCTTCAAGCTCCTTGGGGCCAAAGTTCATCGCCCGCAGCGCTTGTTGGTCGCCTTCGGCCAAGCACCGCATGGCATAGAGCAGTACGGAGGTAATCAGGTCAGATTCCTTATTGGTCGACATCGGTGTTCTCCTTGTGCCACAGTGGCGTATTGAGCCGCCAGGCTTTGCGTTTGAGGGTGCGGTAATGAGTCATTAGATTCAGGAGTTGTTGCCAGTCCTCATCGCTGATGACGGACCACAATTGCTCCCCCCAGCGTCCGGGATCGGTCAAGCTGACGTGATCCAACAGCAGTTCCACATCTTGTTCGACCAACGCGTGATGGACCACCGATGGCGGGGCCAGTGTGTTCAGCGAAATCTCTTTCGGCGCCGTGGTGAGATCGCAGCAGCTGGCCAGCAACCACCAGAGGCTATTGACCTGTTCAAGGGTCTCGTGGTCTAAGGTGTCGCGAAGGTCTTGTGACGGCACATCCAACAGCAGAAAGCCCAACCCCTGTTCAGGCAAGCGTTGCACACAGTCCGCCAATCCATGGTGTTCCGCCAGCTGTTGCGCGCACGCCCCCATCTTGAGACGCAGGGTGCGGAAGGCGTGGTGGCAGCCAGCGTCCGCTGTCTCTCCTCTGTTTTCGCCATTGTTCTCGTCATTGTTCTCGTCACTGTTTTTACCCCTACCGACTGGGTCAGCGGTGTGATCGTGTTCGCCGGTAGAAGAACGTTCAGTGTTCTGAGCATGTAAGGTGCGCGTGGGTGCCGTGAACGACTTCGCCCCATTCTCCGATGTTGAGCTTGGGTTTAACAGGGGGTGATCCGGTGGGTTCTCTGACCGGTTCGAGTGATCATCGGCATCGGTGCGATTGTCGCCATCGATGGGGTTCATCAGGGACAGAGGGCGGCCCGCCTGACAGGTGTCCAGCTCCAACCGAACCACCTGAAAACTGGTGTTGGCCGCTTCGGCGATTTCGGTTTCCAGGGCGCTGCGTAACGGTTGGATGTCCCACTCGGGTGTGTCGTAGCGCTGGCACAATTGCGCGAACACCGATTCGAACGACGATTGATCGCCCAGTGCTCGGATCAACCACACCTTGAGTGCGGCGCGTTCCAGTGAGCGCACTTTTTCCACTTGTGGTCGCCCTAAACCGTTTTGTAGCGCCTTCGGCATTAAGGGCCATAAGGTGTGGACCGCGTAGCCCATTTTGGAAATCATGCTGTGGCTGAGACTGTAGCCTCGTTCGCGAAACAGCTTCTCCAATTGGCGTTGCGTGAGTTCGTCAACTTGCAGCTCCTTTTCCAGAAGCGCTTTGGCATCAAACACCGCTCGAGCTTTATCGATAAAGGGCAAATTACCACGCAGTTCGTTTTCACGAAGGTGTGCAAACAACATCGACGATTCTTCGGCCCAGGGTTTCACAACACAATTGACCCAACCGTAGTGTTCATCGCCCGTTTCTTCAAACAGTTCTTTGAGCACTTGCAATCGTGTATTGCCACCGGCCTGTAGCACATAATCCTCAGCGCCGGGTTCCTGGGTAATCACCAACGGTTGATCCAAACCGCCGGTTCGAATGGACGCTTTTATTCTCAAATATTCTGGATTGAGTTGCCGTCGGGGATTGCGGTCGTAGGTGCGAATGTCAGTGACCCTTATTCGTTTAAGTTGGTCATCTGCATCGCCCGCTACTGGAACGGTCTCATCGAATTTCTCGCTACGATTCGTTGGCTCAACAAGAGTCGTCATGAACATCTCCATTCAACTGACGACTCAGAGAACCGCAACCAGGCTCAAGAAAAATTTCAGGATGGCGAACCATGGTGGCGCGAGGCACCACTTCCAACCGTCCATTGGACGTCTTGGCAACACGTCGCGTTTCCCGTTCAATTTGAAAGGCGAGGATGGGACTGGCATACCGATGATTACCAGCGATCTGGTAAAGATACGATACCGAGTCGTTGCAAGCGATGGCTACTTCTGCCCGTTCCTTCTTGCTTGCTAGCTTGAGAAAATCCTTCAGCTCCATAAGCTAAACATTAGCACTGAGCAAATTATCAAACAATGGTCTGAGTCGCATTTTTACTTACCACACTGCTAAATTAGCTGCTAGAATGGTTAGCATGATGCGAAAACACGAACAGACCCGTCTGAAGAATCTCGAAATTCTGATCAGTGAAGCCGGATCTGCTGCGCAATTGGCGCGCGCTGTCGGCACCAACAGTTCTTACCTCAGTCAAGTTCGTAATCAATTGCCGACAAAGAATGGAACTCCGCGCGCCATCGGTGATGATTTGGCAACGAAGCTGGAGGAAGGGATGAAAAAGCCCCAAGGATGGATGGACGAAAATCACGACAAGAATGCCCCGAAACGAAAAGGAAACGGCCGAGCAACGCCTGAATTCCAAAGCCTGCTGCCTCTGATTTCCTGGGAGGAAGCGGCCAACTGGCACAAGCTGTCGAAGGGCAAGACGTCGTTGAAGAAAAGCGAGCTTATGTCCTGCCCGGTGAAATGCAGCCAAGAAGCGTTTGTTCTTCACGTTCAAGGGCGCAGCATGGAACCGAGATTTAACGAAGGCGATATTTTGTTCGTGGATCCTGACGTTGCACCGAAGCATGGGCAGTTTGTTGTGGTACAAAAACGTGGGTCGAAGGAGGCCACGTTCCGACAGCTGATTATTGAAGAAGGCCGAGAGTTTTTGACCGCGTTGAATATCGATTGGCCAGATCGAATCACCGCACTCGACAAACGAACCACCATTTGTGGCGTGATTGTCTTTAAAGGCGAAAAGGTTTAGTTGCCTGCCAGTTTTTCTTTTGCATTCAGTTGCTGTACAGAAATGGAGTGTATAGTGAAGGTATTATGAAAAAAGAAAAGCTCTACATGGTCATAAAGGCTTTCTGGAAACTTACGGGTGTTCTTCTGCACTTGCTTGGTGAGGTCTTCTCTATTTTATTTGGTGCACTTTTTTCGTCGCCTGAATCACGAGAAGACAAAAGCGAATCTAGCAACTCGGCGGGCGGTATTTTAAATTACCGCACCGGGAAATTTGACACGGGGAATGATCCAGCTGGATGGTACGAAGAAGATTAACGTTTAAGTCCTCTTCCTACAACTGCCTTTCCAAGACTCCCTCCTTGATTTCCTGCATCCAGAGCAGGCTTTCTAATTGGTATCGTTGCGGATTCAAGTGCATGACCAACTCTAATACCTGCCCACGCCATCATTCCGCTCCACAGCAGCGGTAGCCCCAAATACAAACTGGTCGTAATCATATTCAACAGCATACGCTTGGCATCGTGCTCCCCGGGACTGGCAAAAGTCTCCAAGAAGATTTTCACATCGGGGTACATCGAGAGAATCAAATTTTGATCCACCCACATGGCCAGATACCACAACACACTCCAGAACTTCACCGTAAAAATCGCCATCGCCCCCACTACCATCATGGACAGAGAGTAACGCGACAAGACCACCACCAAGGGCAATAGAGCGTAGATGCCGAGCAGTAGAACGGCTTGCACCATGGGCAAGGCTTGAATCACCGCCGTCATGGTGACGGAAAACAACGCCGAGGCGGTCACGATCCCCCCAGCGGCTAAACCTGTTTTGGCCACCGACCCGACGGCGTTCACCAATCCAGCGCCAGAGGCATTGTTTCGGACTAGCTCATTACTGGACCACACCGGCGGTGCGTTTTTGAGTACGGTTTTGGCAACCGCGTCCCGTTGTTCTTCGCTCGCCAAACCAGGCGCGATACTCACCACCAAACTGGAAAATCCGGCCGAGGTGGCGTCCGCCTCGTTGATCAGCTGTTGTCGCAGCCCGCGCGTGCTGTCCTCCCACCATTGCTTGCAATAGGGCTTCCCCCAAAGGGGCGGTGACGCAGGATCGTACTCCGTATCCCGAGCAGCACTGTAAGGCCAACCGACGACGGCGTGAATCGGACGCAGTCGATCGTAGTAGCCAGCGATATCCCGATAGACGTGAGACCCCAGCCAATCGGGATCGCTTTGACCGAAGGTGGTGAGCAGTGTGTTGACCGCTAACGTATCGGGCCTCTCTCGCTGAAACTGGGAGCGTGCCGGAATGTAGCACTGTGTGAAAAATTCACTGACTTCCTTTCTGAGTCGGGGATCGGCAATGGTGGCCAAATGCGCTTGCTGTTCGTAGGTTCGCATGTCCGCCGTTGTGGGCAGCCCCGCCACCACTGCGTGATTGACGCCCGAACTCACGGCCAGGACACCGTACCACCACACCGGAACGTTCACAGTGGCCGCCACCCCGGTAAACCCCGTCACGCCATAAGTGCTTTGCGGTGTACCCACGGTGGCCGTGGGTGGCGTCGGTTCGGCCAAGGTCGGTGGCGGTGCGTAAGACAACGCGCTGGCATTCAATGGTGTTAGGGCAGACGGCTGACCGGCCAACACCACCACCATCAGCGCCATAAACAAGTCAATTTCCATGCGCCGCAGTGACAGGCTGGTGGCGTGCCCCACCTCGCCGCCTTGCGCCGGTTCTTTCCAGTTGTCGATCAAAATCCCCAGAAACGGCAAGTACACCAGACCGGTATTGACCAGCACGTCCCACAACATCCCATAGAATACCCAGCCAAACAGGGTGGTAAAGAGTTCCAGATAGCTGTCTACCGCCATGGGTCAACACCGAGTCGTTGGTCCAGAAAAAGAAAGAGCCACCGCTGCCCAATCACCAATTCCATCAACAGCAGGGTGACGATGACCATTCGGTATTTGTTTGATAGGCGCTTGTTCAATAGATTCTTGTGTTGAGTGGGCGAGAGTGAACCCTGCCGGCACTGCGATAGGTACACCGATCGCCAAATCAACGCCGTGGCGACCAATAGGGTCCAGCGACACACCACCATGAAAGGCTGCCAATGCAAAACCGTATCGCGGACCTCATTCAGCGAGGTCACGCCGATGCGATGCATCAAGCCGGTACCGACGACCACAGCCAGTAACAGCATCAACAACGTGAGCCACAAGGTGGCAGAACGTGGGACGTTCATTGAGTCACCCACTATTGAACGCGCCCGCCACGCAGTGGTTTGGGGTCCACCGTTGGAGCCTCGGGCAGCGTCATGGAGCTGTCCTGTTGAGCGCGGGCACGTTGCAGCAACAGCGCCGCCGTGTCCGATACCACTTCCTTGCGCACCCGCGATTCAAACAACAGGTTATTGATTTCCTGATCGAGTTCGGCAATGGACGCGTCGGCATGTTCTCGCGCCACTTCCGTTGCGTAGACCTCGGGCACCTGTCGCCCGGAAAGCAATAAGCGTCGAGCCAGTAACGCTTTTTCAACGGTACGTGCGGTGCTGATTTCCGACACCAGTCGACCTACGATCAGACTTTGCTCGGAGGCGGGCAGGGTTTGAATGGCTTCAATCACTTGGCGGGTGATGGCCACGCCGGGAGCAGTGATTTTTTCAAGATTGCCAAGTGTTGGTGGAGTGGCGCCACTCACCAAATTTTGAAGCTCCGTGGTCACGGCCGCCGACTCCTGAAACAGCTTGGGTAAGAGTCCCGTGCCCGGGACGCTGTCTTTGCGGCAGGTATCGCAGGTGGTCACGATGTTCTCCCCCACCACGTCCACGGTCCAATCACGGGCGTCCGCAGGACTGCTCCAAATTTTTGGTAAACGAGCGTTCGAAGACGTTGGCGCGGGACTGTCGTCTGTCAGCGGTCGGTTCATGTGGATGTTGTAGCCCGCCTCCACGATGTCGCCGGTAAAGGCCAACACCGGCTGACCCGAGCCTCCGGCTTGACCACCCACCCAAGGCACACCGTTGTCCCCGTTAGAATCTTCCACCCGTTCTTTCGCCGTGACCGCATCATTGCCGCCAATGCCCATCTGCACCTTCCAATCGTTACCTTTGGACAACGTGATGAGGTCCGCATAGGGATTCTTGCCCTGGGCAATTTCCGCTTCCATCTGCTCACAACTTTTGGTGGCCAGCTCCAGGGTTTCTTCCGCTTTTATTAATGCGTTCTGAAACAAATCGTAGAGACCCGGATTCGCCCGCTGGAGAATCAAGGCCGGTAACGCGGCGATGGCGCTGGTGGCCGCCGCCGTCATGGCGCTCATCATATTGTCGACGCCTCGACCGATGTCGTTGAGCGTGTGCTCGACCGCCGCCACCGGATCGAATTGCCCACAGCTGTACCCCAACCCCAATTGCGCCGATCCCCCGAGGGTGATAGAGGTAACAGTGGGGTTCGGCGGCACGGACACCGGTTCCGCTCCGCCGATTTCGTAGTACCAGAAACTGTCTTCGGTAGGCCCTTGGGCGGCCTGGTTTGGAAAACTGATGCTCAACAAAATGACGACACCGGCCAGCGTGAAGTTGGGAGACGGTTTGCTCATGGGAATCGAATCCAATTGATGTCAAACAAAAAGGTGCCGCGATCACGGCAGCAACTGTAGGGGCGCCACAGATTCCAGGCGTAATCGCCCTCGGGGTCCACTTTGCCACCACCCCAGCCGGACCAACTGGCCAGGTCGTTTTGCCCAAACACCCGACAAGACGACTCCGGTCTGGGCAACAGCATCTGCCACACGCCGGTTCTGGGATTCCCTTCCACCAGAGCGCGCGGCGGCCACACTCGTTGCCGAGAACTGGAGCCACCTCGAATGGGCACGTAAATATGGGGTTGCCGGCGACGTGTGACAATGTCGCCCGCGCGTTGGGCATTGATGGCCGCCGCTTTGGGCTCTTCGGTTTGCGTGGTCCAGCCGGTGCGCGGGTATACGCTGCCCCAAGTCTGCCAGGGCCAGCGACCGATTTCCCGAAGGCCTGGAATGACGCTGGCAGGGTAGAACATCTCTGGCACCTCCATGCGCCAGGACAACGCGTCCAAGCCAGACTGGAAGTAAGGAAAAAAGGGGCGAGTTTGCGAACGGCAAAGATAGCCCGTACCGGTAATGATCGACGACAAGACGCTGACTGGATGACCAATCACATCGGTTTCCCGAAAGATCAAATTGCGGTGATCGCGCTTGCCCTGCCCCCCTTCGGTCCGATTGCCCGCGCTGTTGATGGGCACTGACATCAATCTCCCCAACACGCCGTCCGCCGCACTCCGTTGCGCGAGTCCCAAGCTCGCCCGAATCTCCAACCAGGGGTTGCCACCCAGCTCATTGTAGGCGCTCACCACCGCATCGGGTTGATAGTGCCCCACCTTGATGGACGTTCGGACGCTGCAACCCGACAACGAACACCTCAACCAAAAACACACACCCACCGGCGTCCAGCGCATGCAGCTCAGTGCCGCGCTGGTGGTGTGGCTTACTATTTCCGCGGTTGTGATGCGCCCGCTGTGGCTAATCGACGATGCAGCGATCAACACACAGCCAATAAGAAGCGTAGAGACGTGTTTCATGGTGACGATTGCTCCCACCAGGTGTGATAGCGCTGCAGTGCTTCCTTCAGATCATGAACCCCGTAAATCACGGTCTTTCCGGCAAACACAATTGCCGGGTATCGATCAAGTTGATACTTCAGTGCCAACGCTAGGCCTTTGGCGCAATTTTCCAGTTGTTGGGAATACGCCAAATCCATTTTCTGAAAACGTTTGAGCACCAGCGCTTTGGCCTGCTCGGGTTCATTCGGCAGCTGTTCAGACAGTTGCGTTTGAAATTGCTCAATGCGGTCGATCACGTACACGGTGCACGACAGTGAAGGATGGCAATGCGCAACGATGGCTTGTTGCCAGAGCGGCGCATGGGCCGACTCGACAAACACCTCCACGCTCAAGGGTTCGTGATCATTCGCCGCCTTGCCAAAGACCACTGGCGCGGTCAACATGGCCGCCGTGAACGCCGCCAACAGCCGATATTGCTCCTTGATGGATCCCATGATGGTTCTCCCAGTCCTGGTGTGACGACGAGGCGTTGATGTCTGTGGGGTCATATTCCCTGAGTTTGGGATCTCTCCCAAGGGTTAAACCTGTCAAGCGCCGTTGGGGTTTCCGTTACCGAGCGTCGGCGATACGGCGGGCGATTTCGTACACCGCGTCCAGCTCGGTGCAATTGCGCTCACGCATGATGGCGGCTCGTTCGGCTTTTTCATGTTTTTCGGTCATGGCGAGGGCCAGAGACAACGGGGGCGGCACATTGCGAAACAGGGCTTCCACTTTGTCAGCCAACACCACCCCTTCCACGTATTTGCCCGGTTCCTTGCGCGCCGAGAGCAATAACTGTCGCTGCTCGTCGTTCAAGTCCTTGAAGCGGGCGATTTGCTCCACCTCCTCTTTGGGCATCACCAAACACAGCCACCACTCCATCATGTTGAGCATCTTGCGACTGGCGTCGGGAAAGTCTTCGAGATTTTGGGTGGCGATCCAGAACCAGGCCCCAAGCTTGCGCCACATTTTGGTGATCTTAACCACGTAACGCGCCAGCAGAGGGTTGGTGGTGATAATGTGACCTTCGTCGGTAACCACCAAGGTCGGGCGCTCGTCGTGCTGATGACGTTCTACCAGATCATTGATGTGGCTCATCATGGACAGGTACGCCACCGCCAACTGGTCTTCGTACCCCTCACGAGCCAGGATGCCCATTTCCAGAATGGTGACGTCGGCTTCGGGCCAGCGCTTACCGGGTCGGTTAAAGAAGTGGCCCGCGACACCGGAACAGAACAGGGCCATGCCGTCGCCCAACTCCCGCGCCCTCAGCTGACGGTGTTCTGGCAGCTCGTCGGCGTGCGACAATTGATGGAAGGCCTCGACCACATGTTGGGTTAACACCTGCGACTGCTGCTCGGCCTTTGCCGTTTTGGCGGCCAGGACAATGGCGTGTCGAATCAATAAACGATCGGCGCGAGTCAGGCGGGCGTCCTCTCGCTCGTCGCCACCGGTGATCATGATGCGGGCGGCGATTTCCATTTCCCCGAGGATATCGCGACCGCCGCGCTCCTCAATGGACTCCTGATCGTCATCGTCGATCTCATCAAATCCCTCTGAGCCAAACCCACCCAAGCTCTGTCGTTGAGTGAGCAATCGCAAGGCGTCGGCAAAGGGCGGCAGACTCACGTCCACTTGGGGATTGAGGGTCAGTTGATTCACCGTGACGCCATGATCGGCAAAATGCTGCCCGAGGAGGGAAAACGAAGCTCCGGCCTCAATGATAAAAATACGGGGGCGATGTCGCGCCATCATCTGTTGCAGCAGATAGACCAGCAACGCCGACTTACCGGCGCCAGTGGGCCCCAGAATCAACATGTGGGCGTTTTTCTTGCGATCGTCAGGATGGAGAGGGTCAAACACCAAGGGTTCGGCGCCGCGGTTGTAAAACACCAACCCTGGGTGGCCGGTCCCTCGTGAACGGCCATAGAAAGGCAACAGATTGGCAACGTGCCGAGAAAACACCAAGCGAGAGCGCCGACTGCGCTTGTCCAGATTCACGTCAAAGGCCATGGGCAGATTGCGGATGTAGCTGTCGAGCGCCAACAGCTCCGCCTCTCGAGTGATGGGTTGCAAGCCATTAGGCAACAGGATGGCATTAAGACGATTGACGTTGGCTCGCAGGATTTTGTCGTCCTCCCCTCGCACATAGAACGCCAGGCTGAAGGGGTAGAGTTTGTTGCCGTGTGCCATTTCCCGCTCCACCTGCTCGGCATGCTCCCGCGTGATGTCCGCTTCGGCCGAATCCCCCACCGACGCTCGCTTGATCTGCGCAATGTGATTGCGGGTGGTGTCCTGGGGTTTAAAGGTCAACGTCATGGCCATGATGGTGTGTTCTGGCAACCGGTCGTACAGCGAGAAGATCTGATCGCCGCCAACGCGCTCGGCCGTAAAATGACCCACATCTGGCGCTCGTCGTAAACTTTGCACCGTGACCACCGTGTGGGGCATGCCGTCAAAACGCCAATAGCCGTGCTTGCTGTCGGATTCTGGCTGAGACAGCGTCAATTGCTCCGCGAAGTCGTAGCCAAAGGGCAAGTGTTCGTCTCCGGGGTACGGTGCCAATGTCAGCAGGTTGTTGGGGGCCTCACCATTCTCCGTCGCTTTGGGGTTGAACCAGGGCAGGAGCCACTCGTAGAACGCACGCCCGTCCAAACGAGTAACACCGATCCCGGTGGTGGCCAGCGAGGCTTCCCACTTGATCGCCACATCGTTCAGCGCCTCTTGCACTTCGATGCTCGAGGGCGTTCTGCCCTGATGGCCCAGGCGTTGATAAATCACCGCCCTCACCCGCCGTCGCTGTCCCTGCCAGCGAGAACCGGTCACGGCTTTGTCTTCAAACAACCCGCCAGGACGAGAAATGGCCATAAGATGCTCAGAGAGTGTCTCTTGGTAACGCTGGGTGAAGGTGGTCTCGCGGACGGCAGGCTTGGGGTAGCTGGCCACGGACTCGTCAAAGGCGGTCAAACTGGGCTCGTCTTGCACGTACACCTGCAACACCCAGGGCGAGTCGTCACGCTCGGGCAGCGTTTCATTAATCGCCGTTTGGATGGCGTCGCGCAACTGCCTCATGTAATCCGGCGTTCTCGCCTCACACCCCACCGGGTTGATTTCAAACACCGCCCCGAGGCTCACGCCGTCTTCGAGTAAAAACGCGCGACTGTCCGGGTCGTATTCCACCCAAGGCAGCAAATCGGTAAACGAGGATGGACGCTCGTAGAGTTGGCGAACCGAGGCGGTGGTGAGCGGCGGTACGTCCTCTCGACGGGCGCTCATTGGGACGCCCCTTCAGAGGCAACGGACGCCGGTTCCAGTGGTAAACCAGGAATCTCACCGGGCAGTGCGTACTCCACCCGCTCATAAAACGGAAAGGTGGTGGCATACCCAGGGACCGGCGTTCGCTCCTGGTGGGACAAATGGGGAAACACGTACATCACCAGGGTGGGGTTCGGCAGACGTGGAAAGACCGTGTCGATCTCGTTGGCGGCCTCTCGCACAAACCCGCGATAGTGGGCAATGCCCTCTTTGGGTAAGCGCCGATGACCCTGCAGGGATCGATGATTTTCTTGGAGATCGTTCATGTGCTGTTGATAGATCGCCTGCATGGTCGGCCCGGCTTGCGGCAAGACCGTTTCCTTATTGCTGGCGCAGCCGATCAGCAGCACGTTAATCCAGACCAGCGTGAGCAGCCGCATTGGCGTTGGACGGTAGACTGTTGGCATGGTGTAACCTCCTGCCGTGAGTGTGATAATCAATGGGGAGTTCGACGTCCACGTGGATCGCCAGCTCGAGTCCCGCTGGCACAAACACCGCATCAAAGTTTTGAGATTGGCGTTCGCGCAACCAACGGGCGATGACTTCACTGCCGCCGCTGAGGGTGTTGCCGAGAATGTATTGGCTGCGATCACCCGTGACCGCCTCTGAGGTCGCGCCGGAGTCGTGCACCAAGGTGGTGGTTTCGGCGGCGGCAGCGGCCTGCCCTGCCGCTTCCAAAGCGGTCACGGCGATGCTCTGGGATAAGAACGCGGCGGCATTGGTCTTGCGCTCACCGGTAATGCACGGAATACCGCGCGCGTCAGAGACCCACCCCAGCGATTGATCCCTGTTTCCACTGGAACCAGCCAGCGATTGATCGTCGCTGGACAAGGTCTGCAGGGTGCCGTCTTCAAACACAAAGGTGACCGATTCCAACCGCCCGGTAACGCACGATAAGGTCCAGTCACCAACGGCCGTGCCACTCCAGATCATCCCGGCCACCCCTGGTAAGGTCAGACCATTGGCCGCCAGGTTGTCCTTGCCGGCGATCACCTTGAATGGCATGGGGTCATTGACTTGACCACCGATAGGCACGCGACCAATCAAGGCCGTCATTGCCGTGGAGCCGATCAATGTGGCGTTGCGCGGAATGGTGTACACGGGTTGTGACGCGTTCAACGTCTCCCGACCTTGACGCTCCAGACGCTCCACCACCGGCTGCCCTTGACTCAACGCGGTCTGGGTCGCGCGATTGACGCGTCCCAACAATCCATCATCGTCGCTCGACAAATCACTGGGTCCATCGAGCGGCTGAATCCACGTCAGGGCGTCAGCACCCGATGGGAAACCGCTGATTTTTTCTAGCCCCACACCAACGGGAATGTCGGTGCTAGAGTGCTGAGCCTTTGATGCCTGCTTCAGTGATCGACGCAAGGAGGCCAGCTCATCTCTCAATTCGGCAATGGCCCAGGAGGCCTCGGAATCTTGGTCTGCTTGTTTGTCCTGAAGCGATCTTTGCAACCTCGAAAAGACGTTATTCTCGATGATGCGTTGATCGCCTTGCAGCTGCCGGTTCGTTTGCGCGAGGGAATCGTTATCTCGCCGCAACGCTTTCAGCTCCGACGTCATGGCACTGACGTTCGCGGTTAGGGTGTTGATGGTGTCAGCGGGGGTGTCGGCATCGGGCCGGGGCGCCTGTGGCACCGCGTCCAACATCACCGGTCCTGTTTCCTCATGGGAGCACAGCTTGAGTCCCACCAGACTGACGATCGCCACGACCACCAATCCCAACAGCGGTAACAGACGATTACTGCGAACCATGGACATAACGATTCTCCCAATAAGGCTCACAAGGATTCAATAAAAGAACGATTGGAAATCAGGTAGACCGTGGTCGTGTCCGCCTCACTCCCAGCGGGCAACAGCCGGTTGTGCTGAAAGGTCGCTGTCAGCCAACGACCGCGGATATCCCTGGGATCCAGCACCACCGGCTCTGGACTGTCGTTTTGCAGCTTGACCGCCGTGACCCAGTAACGGCCCGCCTTCCACGCCGCGGCGGGCGTGGCGGTCACCGGTACCCCTCGAATAAGAGGCACGGGTGTATCCTCCACCGAGACCTGCGCGATACCGAGTTCATTGGGTACCAATCGGGAAGGCGCGTATAACTGTTGAGCCGCAAATCGCGTTAACGCAACATAGCCCCAGGCTTCAGTTTCAGCGCGGATTGACGTCGGGTCGTCACCGGTTTCCTGCGCCGTTGAAGGCGGCATCATCACCTGAACATCGGCGAGAGATGACCGCTCGCCGCTGCCCTGGGTTGCAGAAACGTCCAGGACCACCATAGGGCCACCCTCTTCAGGCTTCACCATCAATCGATTCTCGGTAAAAGGTTGAAGGGCCCGCAGGTAAAGTGTCCCGTCGATGCTCTGGGCGCGAAGCGCCGAGGTTAACGGTGCGGGCAACCCGATACTCACGGCGCCCGGAAAATGAATCAGCCGTTCTTCACCAACCTGCAGCGATATCGTGATGGGGGTCTTGCGCCAGACGACGCGTTCAAGCACGCTGGTGCTTTCACCAGAGATGGACTCTGCCCAAGCGCTGTTCAGTGCGCTCAGCAGTAAAACGATAAAAACGGCAAACCGCCGTAACTGACCTATTACTTTCATGGGGCCTTCCTTTCTGTTGATGGGTTATCCGTAGCAGACACCCCATTCTCATTGAGTCGTGCCGGCCCATTGCCCTCATAGCCATCCAGGGCCAACCCCCAGGGGTTGGTTTCCGCATCGATGGCGTGGCGCACCACCCGGAGCGGATAACGAATCGTGGTTTGTTTGACAGTCATGCCCTTAACCGACTCCAACAGATCAAGATCCAGCCACACCACCCAGGTATCAAATGCCAACACATCGACGCGACGCTCCTCAAAGCCATGACCCGGCACCTCGTGCACGCCACGCACCCGAAAAGCCAGCTCTCCGCGTCGGGCTTTCAACTCCATGTCCTCAATCAAATCGTTGCGGTACTTTGGGGTGAGGTAGGGGGACATTTTGAAGATCGCTTTGCCGTAGTCTTCAGCACCGTTGTCGGGCCAGCGGTTGAGCTGCTGAAAGATATAGAAGGCGAAAGCGTAGACGTTGGCCGGCGGAACCTCTTGATTGACCAGCACCGCGCCGGAGCGCAGATCGGGCGGCACATGGACTCGCAGCTGCTTGGGCGACTGACTCCAGCCGAACCACAACGCCACGATGACCAACAACTGGACACCGATGATCGCCCAAAGAGAGCGAAGATGCGCCCGGACGTTATCGATCTCGTAGCGATAGCGCTGCATCGCGAGTCCTCCCAATATCCCACACACCGCTGCGTCTGACCCAAGGGCAACCCATCAAACCCCATTGATGCAAACGAATGCGCAGAAATTGTTGGTAGTAGCCATCGGGACGGTCGCGTTTGATGCGCTGAAACACGGTCGCGGACACGACAACGGTGGCGATAACACCCACGCCCGCGCCCCCGAAACCCATGGTGACCGCCCCGAATACCCAGGCGAGCAATAGACTCAACGGCAACCAAAGCAGTATGGAGAGCCCGACGATGGTACCGAGCTCCGATGATGAACACCCTTTGAAAATGGCGGGTTCGGCGTTAAGCCGGTCCGCCAGTACTTCCTGCTGCTGAGTCATCGCTTCAACACCCCTCTGCCCGACGACTTAGATAACGCCGGCCGCTTCGGTGAGCAGATAACTGGCGAAGATCAAAACGACAGCCCCAACGATGCCGAGCACACCCACTTCGGCCCACTCCGCTTTGCCTTGCCGGGCCTCGTTAAACTTGGCGAAACCAAGATAGGCCACCCAAAGAAAACCCAATACAGCAATGGCCAGCCCCAAGACCAAACCGCCATCACGAATGTAGCCCTGAATCAAACCGATCCAGTCCCCCGCCGCCGGCGCCGTACTCGGCGGCACCGGTGTGGGTAACGCCGACCAAGTCGGCGAATGAAACAGCGTGGCGGCCAAGCCAACCAGAGCGAATCGATTTACAGAGGCTTGCATGGAATTACGATTTACGGGAAGTACAGCATTCATGGCATTGTTCCTTTTTACAACGTTCAACAAAGAGTTGGGAATTACCTCAGATAGAACCCCAGGACCATTAAGACGATACAAGCCCTCAAGACGCTCCACGTGAGTTCGAACACACTGACTTCCCCAGATTGCCAAGCTCGAAAGGTACCCAGCGTCACCCAGATCACCCAGATGAAGGTCAGTGAAATGACCATCGAGGCGATGGCCACCATCAAGGTGGAGGGCGTCACGCCCGCACCAGCTTGAAACATTGAATTTTGCAGTGAGGTCATCGGTAATGACCTATCGGCGATAATCGCCGCGCAGAGGTGCATAGCGGCGTGGCTGAGAACGGGGAGCGTCGATGTGCGACTGAATTCCGGATTCGATTCGCTCTATATCCTGGCGTAGCCAGTCGTAGCGAAACTGGATGCGGGTATCCTGGTGGCGTTGTGCTTCGGCTTTGCTGATCAAGGACTCGAGGGATTGTAATTCGTGGAGAAGAGTTGCTAGTGTTTCTCGTTCAGCATCAGCGTCTGCCCAGATACTGGGAGTAACCCATAGGCTTGAAACCAGACCGGCAATGACAAAGTGTGATTTGCGCATAGCACTGAACCTCCCCTGTAGTGTTAAGGGAGATAGTGCGAGATTTACGAATGAAGAACGATGAGAAATCTATTCAGGCGTTGTGGGTATTACGCAGACGGAAATGCGTGAAAATAACATTATTACAGATTACAACTTATTCCTACTTCGAGATCTTTGATGCCCACATCCCGATCAAGCGTGTACCCCTACGATCCGGCAACTCCAGGTAATCCAGGACTGTCATCCCCCAGAAGAAATTCTGGAAGATGCACTAAAATTGAGAATCCTAATTGGTCTTCTATCGGCCAAAAGCGGACATTATCGATGATAATCAGGCCCCAAGAACAGCAGACACGCACGCAGCTTCTTCTTATAGGGCGCGTTCAGTATCCAATTAATCGATATTCGTAGGGTTTAATGGGGTACACGTAACCACCAAACCTCCATAAACAAAAGTCCCCAACTTGTTCTTTAAACTCATCGAGAGTCAGGTCTTTTTGGGGGCTATAGCGCGGTACGGGCTGACGAGTTCTTAAACCGCTAAACCGAGGGTCATCGGCAGGTTCAACGCCCATTCCGGCATAGCCGGTGGTATCGTAAACCGACTTAGTGAGCGTGCTGTTCATATTTTCGTTGATCCGGTAAATCGTGGGCGTATCTTCGACCATCCGTGTCTTCATATCCACGACATAAACGGTGCAATCAAGCACTGTTTCTACGATTTCATCAGCGATACGTTCTTCTTTTGCATATTGCGCTACGATCATAGTCCTCATCACATGAGGCCAGTTGGGGTTAGCTTGATCCATACCTTCCAGCTTATAGGTATCGTTGCACCGTAAAGATAGAAAATATTCTGGAAAGGGTGTCTGCGGAACGCACTGTTGTTTGTAGGCCTGGCTGAAGGCATGGCCACTAACTAGATCCCATTGCGTGACATAAGTGAAGGGATACACAGTGAGTTTAAGGTCTCGAGAGTCGAGTATGTCTGGAGTTAGGAAATCGAGGTGGACGTAACCCTCTTGATATCGGGTGGAGAGGATTACTTTTGTTTCCAGAGGGGTAAATCGGGCATCCTTGCAGCCACTATAAATCGTGCCATAAAGTTTGGTGTAGTCAAAACTATACTGCTCGCTCAATGCACTAACCAACTCGCTTGTTTCAGAAGATGTGTCAACTCCTTTAATTCGGTCGATAGCGCTAGATAGCAGTTGCCAGACTATTTTATAGTTGGCGTAAATGAGAGTTTCCTCTTTGGTACTATCATCCAACGTCTGACAGTAGGATGCTTGCTCCAGAGCAAAATTGATATTTCCAAGTGCCGTCATCATCAGCTGGATGTCTTCTGTCGAAAAATATGGGCTGCTGCTCTGAAGAAAAGATTCGATTCTGGAAGGGGATAGCATTAAGGCCCACTGATCGCGAGAATACCCTGATAGCACCCCAGCCGATGCTAGATCAACGGCCACAGACGCTTCCTCTAAAAAAGGTTCGATTTTCGCTATTCGTTTTAATTGGGCCTGCAAGGCAAGCTCTCTTTCGGCCTGATATTGAATGCGGTCAGAGACGACAATAAAGGCTGCTGCAAGGAGTCCGTATAAAGACATGACACCCATTAGGCCGATGAGCCATGCACGCCGTGTGCTTTTAGCATTTTCAAGATTCACCCAGACCATATATTGATCATAGATAAAAACACCAATGCCGAGGGCGATGAGTGTGAAGCCACCAATTTGACTTTCAGATGTGTCGTTAATGAATTTAGCCCACTCTAGATCTGTTCCTGTTACACCTGCTGCTAATAGATTGAGAAGGTAGATGATCGGGGTGGGTGAAAGCCATGCGATGCCACCTGAGATCAGGGTAATCGCTACGACGCGAGCGAATGAACGCCGAAAGAATAAAATGTAGATTTTGTGAAGGAATTCTACTGTCTTGTTTAGGTCATGTTTTGGCGCGGATGTTTCTACGGGGCTCACGTGAAAGTCCTTATTTCGACTGCATACATCTCTAGTATATTGTTACATTAATAGTGCTTTTTTAGCGTCATATCTTTATGTGTTCAGCTCATAGAAGAGCCGCTTTAATTTCACATCCGGCCAGAAGCAGACGTTAAGTTTTTCTATGACTCTGATCCCATTGATCACCATACCATCAACCTTTAAATCTAGATCATTCCAAGCACCGCGCCCCCACGGAGTTACATGCGGCTAAACCCGCAATATAAGCCTTCATTCCGGCATAAATTTTCCCCGTAATTTATCCAAGAACGACAGCGCGTGCCCCTTAAGTATGTTTAAACCGTTTCAAATATTGTAATCATCAAAGAATCGACTTATTGATAATGCTGGAACACGAGGGTCTTGTTCTAAGGCATTATTTAAGGCTTCTCTATTGACCCTTAATAGCCTGCGAAGATTCCGAACATCTTCTGGAGCCCCAAGGGAATCCAAGAACCGAGCAACTCCAAATACAGCCAGCCTATCTGTAACCCCAGAGTTAATTAGTCTCAAGTGAATCTGACGATTGACACCATATTGCATATACTGAGGCCAATTCACGACATGATCAGGAACTTCATCTTCATAAAGTTCAATTGCGAAACGTGTAAGCTGAGATAATGTCTGCTGTAACTCAAAACCTATAGCTGTACAGACATATCTAACAACATCATCTACATCCTGCTCAAGATCTTCAGCTATTTCTACATAAAAGCTGCCGGATACCCAACCATTTAATACATCTATTATAAGATCAGCACTATCCTCATAACCAATATGGTTCAACACTGGCTTAATTATATTGTTAAACCAGTTAGGTTCCTGTGGAGCGGTTAGAGATCGCCATATATTCTGATCAAGTATCTGACTTGCTTCAACATAATTAAGAAAGTTAAGCGAAGAACCTGTATTCCTCATTATGGCTCTCATAGTAGAGTCTGTCTCATTAAATATTCGCTCAGTCCTTAAAGAAAAAACCATTTTTAATAGATCAGTTAAACCCTCTTCATCGCAAAACTTAGATGCTAAAGTTTCAGATAACATCTGATCTAAAAATGTATCTAATTCTTCTTCAGGGATGTCTTCTGGTAAAGACTGTAAAAGTGACATATCAATAGATTCAAAGATATAAGAAATATCTTTTGCAACATCGGAATCAAAGAACTCCTGATTCAAGGTCAAATTCATTGCTTCTAGATAGTTTTTGAGAGCTTTAATGAGCGAGAATAAAAAGCCATGAGCTGACTCCAATTGAACATCATTTATAACTTCTAGGGCATAGTCTCTTTCTGACTCATTAGCAAAAATAACTCTGCCACGAGTTTCCTTTCCCGCTCTACCTGCTCTTCCGATAATATTTTTTATGTTCCTCTTTTCAATAAAGCCCTTGATTCTCCCATTAAATCGTTTGACTGTATGTAAAACTATAGTTCTGATTGGGAGATTAACGCCTTCCGCTAAAGTGGAAGTGCATATCAATATATTTAATTTTTGATCATTAATTGACTGCTCCATTTCTCGACGCAATTCTTGAGGAAGATCTCCATGATGATAGCCAATCTTCTTCTGAACCAATCTAGTTAACAAATGCTCTCCGCCTAAAAGCATTGAAATATAGTTAACAAGGTCTACGGGATGATTTTCCACTTGATACTGCTGCGTAATAAATGCATTTTTTTTCAACATATCTAAACATTTATTTGCTAAACCTCTAACACCAGACCCGCCTTTCTCTGTAGTAAATAGAATTACAGAACCTGATATAGAAGCCTTAAAAGCTGAAGCACAAGCCAAAGTTAACAGTGAACTCCAACCTGGCAAGAGATTACTATTTCCTGTACCTTGATTAGTAAACTTAAGTTCGTCTTTTTGAATGAAGTCGCTTAAAAAATAACTATAAGGTTGATCCAAGTGAGGGTTAAAGTCCAAAAACCACTTATCATTAACAGATCTAACAAAAGAATAATCTGTTACTACAGGCTTATAATCTGAGTTAATTAAACTGCCTTCATCTCCACCTAACCAGTCATTAATATCTGAAACATTTGGCAAGATAGCTGATATAAAAACAATCTTATCTACGGGATTCTCTCGTCTTTTAAATTTGGTCAGCAATAGTTCATATTGTAGACCTCGATTACCATCATCAATTAGATGCCCCTCATCACAAATCAAAACATCAAACCGATCAATGAAATCAGGGATAACTTGACAGAGCGCCTCAAACTTTTCAGGCGTAGAAATAACAACATCAGAATTTTCTACAGTCGTAGATTCAGAGCGAGTGGGAATATTACCTCCATAACTAGCTGAAATCTCTACACCAACGTTACTCAGCCTAGAATACATTCCAGCCTTTACCTCTGCTGCTAGCGCCCTGAAAGGCACAAGAAATAAAACTTTATTACCTCTTACTTTAACTTCATTAAAGATGATAATTTCACACAGTGAAGTTTTTCCTGCAGAAGTAGGCATCTGCATGCTATAAGCAGGTTTTTCACCAGTAAGGATTCCAGATTCAACTGCTTTTACCTGTGAGGGCAATAACTCCCAGATAGGATGGCCTCCGTTAGACGATAGCAACTCATTCCATACTGACATATCCTCACAGTCAGAATATCGCTCAAGAAGACTCCAAACATTTACACTTTTAAATCTATCAATACATTCACAGGCAAACTTTGAGCTAACAAAAAGCAATGGATCATGCTGAAGGCCAATTGCAACCTGCTCAGATAATATATCAAGGATATGGTCAAACCTTTGATATTCACCCCTACTCACCGCATCAAAAAATTCAACAGATAACTCGGTTTCCTCATCAGAAATTCGAGATAAAAATGAATATAGGAATTTCTCCAGATCTATTTCAAAAATATCTGGATCAATATCTTTTGCAATTAGAAATGCTGTTGGTGGTTGATCTGCAAGATAATAAAGCGCCGCTGAATACAAAAGGTTACGATTCTTCTCTACTCCACTTATATACTTTGATGCTGCACTCTTTGAGAAAACCAGTAATGTCTTAGCACATGATAGAAGATTAGATTTCTTATCTTCGGATTCTTCCCTCAATGTACTAAATATATGAGAAAAAGTAGCTATATAAAGATCATCCACTCTGTCATTAACAGTATAATCAGCCCAGCTCTGTTGAGGTATATTGAACTCAGCTGCGGCCTCCCAGGATTCAAACTCAGCCATCATGTGTCGCAGAAGTTCACTCATAGATTTGCCTCTGCACATGCACGCTGAAATACCGATTCATAACACTCTTTCAGATCATCAATACCAATAACAATGACCTCAAAGTCATGAGTTCTTTCAGGTAAATTAATATCTTTTGTTATCTCGTTATTCAGAAACGTCCTATCAACAACAGCAACAGCTCGATATATCTTCGAATAACGTGTATTTAATTCATCCGCAAACCGAGAGGCTAAGGATAAATCTTCTTGATTCCCTTCATCAATGGCTTTTTCTTTAAGCCATACAAGTGTTTTGGCAAGCCTGCCAGTTCTATCCGACTCATATCCTGAGATAGCACTTGCAATAGGATCAAATGTACTAGAAGTTGCTTTCTGTTTAGACTCAGCACATATAACAAAATCATCTTCTGAAGGATTATTCAAATCTTCAATATTAAATAAAACAACATCTGAGTGTGGCGCGGCCTTTTTCCTATCCTGCTTGTATCTCCACTTCTTAATTAGTTTCAAATCATCTTCATACTGCCTATCTAAAAAATAAAGAGTAAATATTTCTCCGAAATCACCTGACATTACACTTCCCTTGTCAGGAATCTTGTTAGCGATCAATTCACTATAGGCTAGGCCTGTTTGGTTAGCCCTCTCTTCTAGTTTTTCTTGAGAGATATAACAGCTGGCCAGCCTATCTACAAGATAATCCTCTAGCTGTTGTGCAGAGTTGTCAGATAAAACATGACAAGTAACATCTAAGCTACCTTCAGGACGCTCATTCAGCTCTTCTATAAAATCCATTATTAATTCTTCTTAAAATTCTCAGTCTGCTCAAATATCTCTGTATAAACCTCATCAAACCAACGGAGTGATACCATACATTTCACACTACAAGATACCTATCCACTATCCGCTTTGGGTCGTAAGCAGACATTTGGTGAAAATCAACCTCAACCAAAAACTGCGCCCTGTCCGCGGAGACCGCATTGGTGTAGACCCCTGTACGATCGACCAATTTGTACCCCAACAGCTGACTCGCATACTTCAATAGCCGCCCATTCAACATCAAATGAATCGCAATGAACACGCACCCTGTTCGTTCCACCAATACATGAATATTCCGATTCATCACTTGACGCCACATTGAAAAGGCCAGCTCGGTTTTCCTAAAGTACACCATATACAGAAAATTCTGAATCCGGTCTTTCGGGGAGTGGTCGACAATGGGGATGAAACGTTTCGGGGAGCAACGTAAGACGGCGTTGGTGAGCTGGCTTTGCCACAGTTTCAGGGTTTTGAGGACCACCCCAAAGTCGCAGCTGTCACCCATTGAGGCGCTAGGGGTTAAGGCCATTACTTCGGAGTCCCGAGCACAGATAGCGCACATCAGCTCCAAGATCAACGGGTACTTCTGGTGCTTTTTGGCTCCGTACAGAAAGGCTTCAAGCGTTAAGAGGTATACCGGCAAGGCGGCGATCGTATACAGCACCATGTGCCGTTTAGCGGCCAACCGCTCCCATTCGATCTGCGCGAATTTGAAGTGAGGGGCATACGAAGGCCCCTTCACCGGATGAAAGAGGCTCTGGGGGCCCGGTAGGTAAGACCCGCTGTTGCCGATCATATTTGTTACCATTTCGTCCCTGGATATGGATACAACTGCACCCTATTATAGGCCTCTCATTTCCCTACTAACAATAGGGAATAGTAGCTTTTATCGAGAAACCCAAGTCGTAGCCCTGCTCCCAGCTACGTACCATTAGTGTAGGTTGCTCTACATTCTTCATAGATCACAGCTCTACAAGTACTTCTTGAACGTACTTGCGGTCACTGAAACCGTAAAAGCAAAACCAATGGAAAAAGGCAGAATGACCCAGGAGGGATGAATACTGACAGGCAGCGCCAAGTAGATAACCCAGGCTGAGATAATTAAGGGGAATGCCGCCTTTTTGGCGTAGTGATAAACAAACGAGCTTTCTCTACCACCGCCCCAGCGGCGCAGATCTCGTCTGACGAGGCCATCTACTAAGGCAACGAGCGCAAACAGCCCGAACGCAGGAGAGGCCAGTGTTAGAATAGCCAGTCTGACCGCGAATACCTGCGTAATCTGGACGGCGGCGGCAACATACTCTGACATTGGCCAATATAGATTTCTGAGAACCAGCCGTATCCCTTTCTCCCCAGGTGCCGGTTCCGGCGACAACCACTCAATCAGCTCCAAAATACGCGTGTATTCGAAGAGCAGCACATGGAACCACTTAGACAGTGAATCGGCATAGGTGGTCGGATTATCCGTTAGAAGGCTGTGCTGAACATCGGTTCCCAGGAAACTTAGCTCATTGGCGAGCATCTGCTGGCTGTGGTCGATGCCCTGCGCTTCCCACCAGAAGGTCATCCCAATCCATTCCACGATGATCGAGAACAGCAGCGATACCACCAACCACTTTAGGCACTGGGCGAATCCGGTTAGAAGGTTCGACCAGAAGCCCCGCTGAACAACTCGATTACGCGGATCCTGCGATTCCACTCCAGGTTAAACCTTTAATTCGCTGTCGAACTCTTGCCCAAGGCCTTCAGACCCGGCTGCGTACCACCAGTGCTCATTCGAACGATACCATTGATCATTGGTGACGTAGGTTCGTCGCATCTCTGAGGCGATTTCCTCCAGTGCCAGCGGTAATTCACCTTCGGATCCACTGTTCGGTAGAGGCATTCGAATCTTCCACAGCTGACCGCCTTCGATCAGTGCGAAGGCTTGCCCCTTGGGGAGTGCCACCATGTCAGCCGCTGTTAACATCGGCACTTCGGAAACACTGATGCGGTCTTCGTTCCGGGACTTGAAGTCCACACCTGACCCAGGATCAGAAGAATCATCGACCCCTGACACGCTCATCAGGGAAAACACCTCCACTTTGGGGAGTTGATCGGTGAGCATGGCCGCCGTCTCCAGTTCTTTGACGCGCAGCATCAACAAGGTGTTAAAGTTACCCGCCACCTGCCCGGCCTTCGCCCGATTGCCGATTCGGGCTTCGACATCCGACCAGGTCTGGGTATACGCGGTGACCTGAAAACCCGCACCTCCGGCTTTGTTCAGTAGAGGCACAAACTCATCCCCGATCAACTCGTTAAACTCATCGGCATGAAGCGAGATAGTAGGCGTCTCATAAAGTGATCGGGGCTCTTGCGGACTGTGCCCCTCTCCGCTCACCCCATGCTTGTAGATTTGCCCGGCCACGGAAACAAGATCCGCGAACATGGAGTTGCCCACGGCACCGGCCACTGTGGTATCAGTCAGTGCGTCTAACCCCACATACACAATACCTTTACGTTGAATAACGTCCATCCATTCGAATATCGGGCGCTGGTCGTCGGTATCTTGGTAGTTGGGAGAGATCAACCCGGTAATACTGCCTGTGGTTAGCTTTTCCATCAGAGGCCCAACAGAGCTCACGATCTTATCGAAGTACGTCTTGTCGTATTTGAACGCCGACAGCAAGCCGTCCATCACCGGATCGTAGAGTTCATTCTCCTGTAGCAACCGCATGACCGCGATGGCTTGCATACTTCGCCCTCGCAACGAATTGGGTAAATTGCGCTCTTTGATGTCGTCAGCCCGCGATGCCACGGTCTCGGGCCATTGTTCAATACCCTCTCTCGTCGCGCAGTGTTCAGCGTACTCAACGAACAACGGTTCTATGTCATTGATGTATCGTCGAACCTGCTGGTAATCCGGCCTTCTATTTAAGGCAACCAACGCTCTGGCAATGATGTTGACGAAGCGCCAGGCGAATTCCTTAAAAGCCGCAGAGTTTCCCTCGTTGGGTAACTGGTTGGCGATACGGGTCGCTACCTCGGTAATGCGGGAAAAGTTGCCTATGGCGTTGTAACGCGCTGAGATCTCGGGAAACCCTAAATGAAAGACGTAGAAATCCTGTAACCGATCCGAGGCTTTGGCCTCCAGGTACATGCGCCGCAACAGCTCAGCGTCCCCCTTGGGATCAAAGACAATGACCACATCCCCACGTCGAATATCCTGGGTGATCAATAGCTCCGCTAGGCGGGTCTTACCGACCCGTGTGGTACCCAGTACCAGGGTATGCCCAACCCGCTCGCCCAGGTCCATCCACACGTGTTGCTCTTGGGGTTCTACCGCGTGCAGAGCGGGTTTCCCACCAACCGGCGGCATTGGCGCCAAGGGATTTGCCCAGTGGCGGCGGCGTAACCCTCGAGCGATCCAACTCAATACAGGGATATGCTCCCAGGTCACCTCCTTCTGCCTAGCCCATCGGTATAGACTACCGGGTTCCACATAACGTTGAACCTCGGGTTTCAACGTATCCCTTAGCCGCTGAGTATGGCGCTGGGTCCATCGAAAACCCTGCCCCAGAAAGAGCTTGTGATGACTGACCGGCACTTGGTCCGAGCTCATCCGATACTCTGGCAGCTTTCGCATATGCCGTTGATAGCGAATGACCCGCCAAGCTTGTGCTCCCCGGTAAGCCCCAAACAGAAACAAAGACCCACCGCAGGCAAAGGCGATACCAGGCGGCATCATCAATGCCCAAGGAGCCGTGAAAGCAATAGAGCTCACCGCGAATGAAGCAAATGAAGACCAAAGCTCAATAGGCGGCCTTAACAGCGCCTCTACTGGATGGTCACTCACTGCTCCAATCCTTTTGTCGTAATCAGCACCGGATACTGTGTAAGGCCCAACGATTTGGCCACATCGCTGCCGGAACCCAAGGTGATCCTTAACCCCTGTCCAACCGACGCCATGCGTCGAACGTCCTCCGCATTGTCGGCCTGCACCAACATACCCACGGCGCCAATTTCAATGAGCTTTGCGCGGTGTTGTCGCAGCCACTGTTCCGACAGTGGATCGGAGCCAACTAAGAAGAATGGACGGGGAATGCCCTGTGTTAGACGTTTTTGAACGTCCTTGGGCAATGTTGATTTGCTCAAAGCGCCCGGGCGTAAACCGGGGGAACGAATCGGCAACAGATTCTCGATATGTGCGGGACCGGCAGAACGCAGCGCCTGATCTGGATCGACAGGCCGCTGTGGACGTACATTCTGTGGCTGTTGCAGAACCTCAAGGTATGGCGTTAGCGGTTGGGTATCTCCGCTATCGTGTATCACCGTGAGTTCTGCCTGAAGCCCACAGGAGTACAGCAAGACCAAGACGATCAGTGTCGAGCGATAAGATAACGTCATACGCCGCCCTCAAAACCGATACGCTGGCACAACAGATAATTGCTCATCTCGTCGGCGCAGGACACGGGGACGCTCACTGGGGTCAAAATCCAGTGAGTCGGACAGCTTCTTTAATAACCCACCGTCGATATTCAGCGTCACTCGGCGTTCTTTTAGCCATGCTGGATCCAATTGTCTGTCGGCCGCCCACGAGCGAATGCGGGGTTCTTCCCCGGCGGCAACGTCAAGGAAATAGACATCAATACCACGAATACTGTCTAGGCGGGATCGCAGACGGTCCCAAAGCACGTCGCAGATCGAGCAGTCCGTTTGGGTAAAAAACAGTAGGCGATCTTCGGCCTGCCACTCTTCCTGCGGCTTAGGTGTTGTAGTCTGCTTCAACTGAGCCAATTTATCGGCATTTATGAGTGAGGTACCCGGATACAGCTCTTGCTGAGCGGTGTCATACGCCAGTTGGAACGTTAAGATGCGTTCGGCGTCTTCCCGCATCATCTTGGCCCACATCCGAGCGTAACGTCTCCGTTCCGTCGGTGTTCTGGCGTGGATGCCCAACACCTCAATGGGCGACAAGGTACTGGGACTGACGCTACCACGTATGCCTTGCATCAATGATCGATATCGTTGCCACTCGATGTTGCCCAGGCCCCACATGTCGATACGCTGGCGCTGGACGTCGTGAAGCTCCGTTGAGTGGTGCTCGATAAGTTTTTTCTCGTTCTTTTCAGGGAGGTCGATTCTAGATGCCGAAACCAGCCCTGCACTCACGGTCAGGCACACCGCACACAATCCAATAGCCAACCAACGGTTGTTTTCTGAGACCCTATTGATCGACATTCGATACCTCCTCACTATCGGGAGGCACTCGTAGGTCCCGCTCGATAATGATTGATCCTGATTTGTCGCAAGCACTGGCATTGTCGGTGGGCTTTTGAGGTTCGACGTGTATTGATTGAGAATGCTCAGCTGGATCTTTCTCTTCACTGCCCCCCTCTCCGGTTGTCAGTGCGAACCCACAAATCAGCAAAAAGACGCAAATGACCGTTGCCATGGGTACTTCCCTCTTATTGCTTCTTTATTAAGGGCGAGGCACTGGCCTCTGGGGTCTGCCTCGAACACCGCTCAAACCCCAGCAATCGATGCGCAGGATCATGCACCATGGAAAATGCTGGACCGACAATGAGGGACAATACCTGGCGAAGCGGCAAGGCCTGAAACTGTCGGTGTGCGCTCGGTAGCGGGAGATGGAACAGCTCTATCGCTTCATCGGACAACAGAGAAGTATCGGCTAAGCGGTAGCCCGAACCTTGGAGTAGCCAGTCCAGTGCGTTCCCGATGCTTTTCACAGTCTCGGGAATGGATCGCTCTACCGTGACAGCCAGTAAGTCCACCTGTCCTGTCGATGGCGCAGTGCTCATTAGGGAATATCGACCCACTTGCAAATGTGCACTGGTGTCCGCTCCGGTTTGATTGGCAGCGATTGCCACCGGACTGCCATTCAATGTCATTCCGATAACAAAGGGATAAAGTACCTTCGAAAAAAGCCTGTTCTCCTTGTCCACGATCAGCCCCCTGCAAATTGATGCAAGCCATGGTGCCCGTTATCAACTATTCTTGAATACGCATAATCCCCTCACTGAATGTCTGAATATCAATCACAGGGCTAGATACACAGCGACAATTTCCTTGCGGAAATGACCCAATTCGGCACTGACGATCAATCGTACTTGGTGATCTTTCTCCCGTTCCTTGGCGTTCAACTGCTTTAAGGATGGACCGCCCACTGCCGGTGCTGCCCACCCAGTCAGCGCTTGGTACCTTTGCTGTGCATAGTAATGGCGGAGTCCGTGGAGCTTGGACAAACCCGCTTTTGTCGTCTGACGTTCATACAACCGCAGTTGCTGTATGAAGGTCTTTTCCTCAGGAATCAGCGAGCGTTGTCCCGCCAATCTGTGCGCTCGATCCAGCACGTCACGTTGCGATTGATTGAGAATGGGCACTTGTCTCGCCTTACCCCCCTTGGTCCAGCTGGCCTTGAGGCAAATAAAATCACCTTGATCGGCGTAGCTGGGAATAAACTTGATCGCCTCTTCCCGTCGCAGCCCGAAAGCCTGTTGCAGTTCAAGACTCATTCGCACGTATGGATCGGCGATATTCTGCAAGGCCGCATCCGTCAATTGCTGCGCCTTTGACACCTGACCAACCAATTGTCGATCGGGAATACCGTAGTAGTCGTTTGTTCGTGCCACAACGTTGGCGCGATTCACTTTAGTCGCCCACCATCGCAAGCAGTTCATACGGTTCTTGATGGTTCCAGGAGCCAGCTCTTCTGATATCCAGCGCTGACTTAACGCCTCAACGTGTTTCGGTTTTAAGGATCTCACACCCATGCCTCGGTACCCCATCTCCTGGAGCTGATTGGCCACCAAATACAAGATTTTTGCTCGGTTGGCTTGGGTGCTGTGGCTGCCGTCTCGATTTCGATGGCACAGTTGTTTGAGTTGGTAATTCAGATCGCGCATGGTGTAGTCCTTTCGGTTAGTGTTTGTGACTACCTCTCGGATCGTATCCAAGATGGTACCGCTGACGCGGAAATGTCTGGGGACACCACTCCCCTCGACCTGATACGCCTAGCCGCAGGCACGCAGTTTCTCCTCTGCTGAGGAACCCACTGCGACAGTTTCTCAAGGGCTCGTAGAGCCCCACCAACGGGTGAATCATTCACCTCCTTCAAACATGCGGAACCGTTGGTCTGACGCTGTCAGTCCGCATTGAGTTTAAAAGCCATCCGAAGACGACTGAGTGGGTGTAAACGACACGGTATGCTCCGAGCCGCGGTTTTGCAGACGGTGTGCTGTCCGTTGTTCGGGATGAATCCCGAACGGCAATGGCGGTAAAGATACCTCCCGAATACGGCACCATTGATCCGTATTGCTTTGCTTAGATAACCAAAAGGTTATCGAGTTGAGTTAAGTGACACCGAAAAATTCGTGTCGCCGAGTGTGGGGCGTTGTTCTGCCCCTGATTCGAGAAAACCCGAATCGAGTGAGTGGTTATAAACCTCCTTGACGCGACACCACTGGGATTACGCGTCGTATTTGAAGAATCGTCGCAGGACGATTGAGTTGAATGAACGACACCGGATCACGACGCCATCGATAGAGGTGATCGTGAGACCACCGCTGGCCAAGCGAAAGACTACTTGACCGAGTTGGATACACGACGCAGTGGCCGTGTGAGTTTGGATGGCAGGCCACCTGTTTAAATTGGAATCCGATTACAGAGATTCCGCAGAGAACGGGGCTACCGAGTTGCTGTAATGACCCGCAACCCGAAAGTTGCTTGCGCTATGGAATCATTGGGTCATGCTGCGCAGTTTTCCGTTTCTGCCAGTTACGATGGCAAGGGCGAAGCCCCTCATCCACATTATCGCTGTGGCCGCGTTTGAAGCCGTTTGCGTAGTGATGGGGCTCAGTATAGTTAGACTGAACCCCAAATCCATCCCGAAATCTGCTCTGGAAGCCGCGTAATTTCTGGTGTTGCCGCCCCCGTCACTACACCACATTGTGGTTGTAGTGACGGGGGCGGATGATGGTTGAGCCGGTAGCCAATGTACAAAGTAAGAGCATAAACCCTCGTTCGGCCATGACCCGGGCCGGTGGTTACACTGTCACCGCAAGAGCAATCGTCGTACAGCAGTCCGCTTTGAATCAATTACCACGTGACCCGCAGTCCTTTTATCTGAACACCTTGGCCAATTTTTCTACAATAATTCCTATTTTCGTGCTGTGCTTGAGGCTCTGTTTCAATTGGCGTCGCTAAATACCTCACTTCGATTGATATTTAGACAGAAAGCGATTACGGTACAGGATGCTTTGATTGCCTCAGTACCAAATACTGGTACTGGCAGTAAAGCAGACAGGGGCAGGTAGGCCGGTAGTAACAAGCCGAATGTGGCAAGGATCTTCCGATAGTTGGTACTCCGCCAAACAGCCTGCCCTAAGAGAAATGTGTTCACGGTAAAATCCGTGATGCTTTCCGCGAGCCCCTTCGACAGGCACTCTCACGGTAGCTACAGAAAGGAGAAGGACTACATCATGATCACGTGAACTTGACGTAATCGCCACCCCCCGGTGCGCCAACACCGAGAGATGGCTAACCCCGAAGATAGGATCAGTATCAACGAGGCTGTCATGAATGATAGTTCAAGCCCCCGCTCGGCTTCAATAAAGTTAAACCAGAAACTGAGCATTTCTTTCCACTTCCGCCTTTGGCGCTGGAGTGCGGCTTGGCGTCCCACGATGATCGGTGTGGTCCTTTACTTCAGTCGCGCACCCCCTCCTGATCATTATCTGAACACCTATGCCACGTAATTTTGTTAATAAGGAACATGCCTGCAGCAAAGATGAGAGCGTCGAATAACGTCTTGTTAGCCATCTAGCGACAGGTAATTCAAGGAGCAATTAGATATGCCAATATTTCCCTGCCGCTTATATCAGCCAGTTCACCTGGGCGAGTACTTCACTATTACGCCCATTTCGATCAATGAAGGAATCGTAAACCTCCAAATAGTGCCATCATATGGAGACCGACTGATGAGAGCCGAGCGCTTTTTGCAGATGCTGGACGAAGCATGGGCTCAAGAGGAATTTCAGTCCCAGCAAATATCGACCGGAAGTCATAACGCTAGCCACCTAGACGACGATTCGGATACAGATGTATGAAATTGATCGAGAGGATTCTGACTTAGATTTAGGACCAGCCAGCAAGCATCCTATGTTCGGCGACAATTAGGGTTACCGCCCAAGACAGTTAACACCAGACATCCTATTGGTTGTCAAGGAATATTAAGTTCATGAGAGGCGCTGAGGTCCTTACCCCACTGCCTCTAAACCTCACAGAAAAGCCGCTTCGCGCTAAATACGGAAGTCGGCGGCTCAAGGAGACTTTCTGTAAACTAACCTGTGTGACCACCCGATTTAAATGTGAGGAGCTAATTGCTCCTCAACGTCAATCATCAAACGATTGAGTGCTGGCTTCCAGTTCAAGATCGGCTTCGTCCACTTTTTCGATGCCCCACTCACACTCCACAGTATTTAAGCATGCCCTCAGTATGAGGAACGGGGAAATTAGTCCAGATTTTAGATGAATTTCCCGCCCAGAACACCGACGAACTGATACACCCATGCGTACGACATTCAATTGCATTTCGACCCAAATTAGGAATCGAGTTCTCTACAACGTGAGTTCAAAAACCGATTTATAGAAGTGTCCTTTAGTGTTTTGTGTTATCGTCAACCTATCACTTAGGTGAGATTCTCGGCAAAACCAACAATGGCCAACTCCCTACATTAGGGAAACCAACCTTGAACGAAATCACCGAGATCTTCTTGTCCCAAAGGTCGCAGACGCTATCACTACAGGTGATTTTAGACAGAACACGCCTTTAGAGCATAGCACGTCGGAAGTCACATAGAACCGCTGCTAGGTAGGCATTGAAGAGCCCCGCCTGCACACCATCCAGCGCGCGATGATCCCAACTGAGACTCATTGGCAGCACCAATCGCGGTACTGCAGCATCGCCATCCCACTTAAGTTCAGTGCGTGCACGTGCTACACCCAGAATAGCGACTTCCGGCGCATTGATTATCGGCGTAAAGTAAGTTCCACCAATTCCGCCCAGGGATGAAATGGAAAAACAACCGCCGCTTATGTCCGCAACCGTTAGCTTGCCTTCCCGAGCTTTAACAGCCAGCTGATGGATCTCTTTGGTCAATTCCAGAATGCCCTTTTGATCAACATCGCGAATCACCGGCACTACGAGACCATTGGGCGTATCAGCAGCGAAACCGATATGGTAGTATTTTTTCAATACAATGTCATCACCATCGAGGCTAGCATTGAATTCTGGAAACTTCTTCAACGCCGCCACCGCCGCCTTCACGAGCAGTGCTACCATAGTTACTTTAACCCCAGTGCCTTTCTGCTCCGCATTCAATTGTTTGCGTAATTTTTCCAACTCAGTAATATCAGCATCCTCATGGTTGGTGACATGAGGAATGGTTACCCAATTGCGATGCAAGTTGGCGCCACTGATCTTGCGGATGCGAGACAGCGATTGGCGCTCGACCGGCCCAAACTTAGCGAAATCCACTTTCGGCCATTCCTGTATATTCTGAAATGGTCCCCCGGAATTGGCTACAGTATGCCCAGTGTTGCGCCGCTGTTTCATGATCGACGTTACATAGGCGTGAATATCTTCCTTGGTAACGCGTGCGCAAGATCCGAATTTCACCACATCACTGAGATGCACATCCAGCTCGCGTGCCAATTTTCTCACCGATGGCGAAGAGTAAGCCATGATCTCGCGACAACTGAAGTCAATTTTGGTTTCGGCAAGCGGCACTTGTGTCTGAGGCTGAGTCGAAGAGTTCTTTATTGCGATTTGTTCGACGTCCGCAGCCTCAGTTGTCGATCTCTCCTGTTCCTCGGTCTCCTGAGCGGCAATTTCCGTCCCCTCGTTTTCAGATAATACTCCCATCTCAAGGACTTTGAGCTCCAGAATAACACTACCCTGGCTGACTCTGCCGCCCTCATTCACCAGCAAACGAGTAACCACTCCGCCGGCACTCGAAGGGATTTCAATGGTCGCCTTATCGGTTTCCAGAGTAATCAGTGATTGTTCTATCTCTACGTGATCACCCTCTTTAACAAGTACTTCGAGAACCTCAACATCATTTACATCGCCAATATCGGGAACTAGAACTTCCTGTATTGCCCCCATCTCTAACACTCCCAGGACGCCAGGGCGTCACATCTTATCTCATAACGTTGAATCGCCTGCTGACACAGCTCCCGTTCAATAAGCTCCTGATCCGCAAGCACGGTGAGCGCAGCCAGTACCACGTGGTAACGATTAACCTCGAAGAACTCCCTCAGGGCCGTGCGCGTGTCGCTGCGTCCAAAGCCATCAGTGCCCAGTACCCTATAAGCGGGTTTGATGTAGGAAGCGATCAGTTGTGGTACGGCTCGAACATAGTCGGAGGCCGCAACCACCGGTTCCGATCCCCCCAGGCAGGCCGCCAAATGACTGCTCTTCTGTTCAGCATCAGGGTGCAATCGATTCCAACGCTCATTCGCGCGGGCATCGCGTTCTAACTCCGTGTAGCTAGTGACACTCCAGACTTCTGCTACGATGTGCCAGTCTTCGCTCAACAGTTCAGCCGCGGCTATAACTTCAAGCAAAATGGCGCCGGATCCCAGTAGGCGGACCTTGCCCTTCGCGAATTCTGGACTGACACAGTGGTAGCGATACATGCCCTTGATCACGTCTTCTGCTACATCCTCCGGCAGGGTCGGTTGGGCATAGCTTTCATTCATCACGGTAATGTAGTAAAACTCGTCCTTCTGCTGTTCCAGCATGCGCCGCATTCCGTGATCCATAATTACCGCCAACTCACCGGCAAAAGCCGGGTCGTAAGCACGGCAGTTGGGAACAGTAGAAGCCAACAAGTGACTGTGACCGTCTTGGTGTTGCAGACCTTCGCCGCCGAGTGTGGTCCTGCCAGCAGTCGCCCCCAACAAGAATCCGCGAGCGCGCTGATCAGCTGCCGCCCAAATCAGGTCGCCGATGCGCTGGAAGCCGAACATGGAATAATAAATGTAGAACGGCAGCATACTGATACCGTGCACAGAGTAGCTGGTCGCCGCCGCCGCCCAGGAGCTGATGGCACCGGCCTCACTGATACCCTCCTCCAAAATTTGACCATCGCGTGCCTCACGGTAACTTAGTATGGAACCGATATCCTCAGGTTCATAATGTTGACCGACACTGGAGTAGATACCTATTTGCTTGAACAGGTTCGCCATGCCAAAGGTGCGTGCTTCATCAGCCACAATTGGTACCACCCTGGCTCCTAGTTGCTTGTCCTTCACCAGCGAGGATACCATCCTTACGAAAGCCAGAGTGGTGGACATTACTTTGCCATCAGCCTGCAGTGCAAATGCTCCGTAGCTTGACAATTCAGGAATGGCAACGGTATCCACCTGTGTTGAACGCGAGGGCGTGTAACCGCCAAGCGCCTGACGTTGGTCGTGCAGATAGCGCATGACCTCACTTTCTGCGTCCGGCTTGTAGAACGACAGCGATTCGGCCTGCTCATCACTCAATGGCAGCTGGAAGCGATCTCGGAAAGCCAGCAGGGCGTTACGGTCCAACTTCTTCTGCTGGTGGGTGGTCATCTTTCCTTGCCCCGCCTCACCCATGCCATAACCTTTCTTGGTCTGCGCCAGCACAACCGTGGGCCTGCCTTCATGCCTGAGCGCAGCGTCATAAGCGGCATGTATCTTCACTAAGTCGTGTCCACCGCGTTTAAGCTGGTCTATCTGCTCATCGGTGAGCCCCTCAACCAGTGTTTTGAGCGTTCCGTTCTGGCCGAAGAAATGATCGCGGTTGTAGCGACCGTCCTTGGCAGAAAAGGTTTGCAGTTGGCCGTCCACCGTATCAGCAAAGGCTCTGACCAATGCTCCCTGGTTGTCTCGTGCGAATAGGCCGTCCCAATCCGAACCCCAAACCAGCTTCACCACATTCCAGCCCGCGCCGCTAAACAGCGCTTCCAATTCATCAATTATACGACTGTTGCCCCGCACTGGGCCATCGAGACGCTGCAGGTTGCAGTTCACCACCCACACCAAATTATCCAGTCCCTCGCGAGAGGCCAAGGTCAAAGCAGACATACTTTCCGGCTCGTCCATTTCTCCATCACCGAACACCCCCCACACCTTGCGCTTTGAACCATTCTGCAGCCCCCGATGCTGCAAATAGCGCATAAAGCGCGCCTGATATATGGAACTGATTGGTCCAACTCCCATAGAACCAGTAGGAAATTGCCAAAAGTCACTCATCAACCAGGGATGAGGGTAACTGCATAAGCCCTGAGCCCCCACCCGTGAGGCAGTCACCTCCTGACGATAATGGCGCAGGTCCTGTTCGCTCAAGCGCCCCTCTAGAAATGCTCGAGCATAGACACCGGGGGCCGAATGCGGCTGATAGAAGATCAAATCACCAGTGCAATCCTGATTGCGCGCACGAAAGAAATGATTAAAACCCACTTCAAATAAATCAGCTGCGCTAGCATAACTGGCGATGTGACCACCAAGCTCGCCGTAGGCCTGGTTGGCCCGTACCACCATGGCCAAGGCGTTCCAACGCATAATCGACACCAGTTTTTCTTCAAGTGCCAAATCTCCGGGGAAAGTTGGCTGCCGCTCAACGGTGATGGTATTAACATAGGGGGTACCGTGCACTGGTTGCCAGCCGATGGATGGTTCGCGAGCAATCTTGGTCACCGCATCAAGAATCTCTCGAGCCCGTTCTGGGCCAGCGTTTGCTACCAGCGCCTGAAGCGATTCGCACCACTCCGACATCTCCAGTACATCGTCGTCTTGAGAGGTGTCTGTATTGCAGACACTCGTAGTGTTATTCATCACCTTTTCTCCTGTGGGTAATTGGATGTCGATCTAACCTAGTTAGTGCCCATCCACAAATGGGCACTAGTTAGCCCTCGAGTTCCGGCTTGATGATCACCGGTGTAATACTATCGCGGACAGTGTTCTCACTCGGAATCTCTCTCAACCTGAGTTTTTGGGATTTTCTACCGTTTTGATAGGAGGAGCAAAATAGCAGTCTAAAGGCCCTCCATTTCAATTTTTGCAAAGACTACTCTTCGAATTCCTCTATAGACTCTTGATCAACTCCAGCGGATCCTCTATTGGTTTTAATCAATTTAAGGGCCTCAATAATCCATCTTTCCTGAATAGAAATCGATTCTGTCTCGCTCAGAATGTTAACCTGTTTCGAAATTGCATTGAAACACAAGATTGTCTAATGTTATCAGTTCAACCCATTTCCAATGCAAATACTTCTCCACCACTGCAGAGGGCTCCGTCCCAGCATCAAGTATCGCTACTAGCAGCGTGTTGAAAAAGTCCGTTTTTTGAAAAATGATCCAGAATTGGAGAGTAGGCAATAATTTTGATCCTATAAAAATAGGCATTTTTTAAATCTGACTTTTCCAATTCTGGCTCCAATTGTGAAATATCGACTTTTTCAACAGCCTGCTAGTGTACTGAGCCAGAAGTTCGTTGACAAAATCGAGCAATGCTCTCCAAAATCTCATCCGCTGATTTTGTCCAAACAAAGGGCTTCGGTTCATCGTTATACATTTTCAAATATTCTCTGATGGATTTCTCCAACGCTTGTGTTGAACGGTGAGTTCCACGTCTTATCTGCTTCTGAGTAAGAGTTGCAAACCACCGTTCAACTTGGTTTAGCCAGGACGCCGAAGTCGGCGTAAAGTGCACATGAAACCGAGGATGACGATTAAGCCAATTCTTCACTTTCTCGGTCTTATGAGTACCATAGTTGTCCATTACCAGGTGTAAATCCATCTCCGGTGGTGTGTTCTTGACGATTGTCCTCAGAAAATTCAAAAACTCACTGCTTCTGTGTCTTCGGTGAAGCTCACCAATTACCTTTCCAGTCACAATATCCAGTGCCGCGAACAACGTCGTCGTGCCATGGCGCATATAGTCATGCGTTCTCCGCTCTGGTATTCCAGGCGCTAGAGGCAGAATCGGTTGGGTTCTATCGAGCGCCTGAATCTGACTCTTCTCATCAACGCACAACACCATCGCTTTCATAGGAGGTTCCATATACAAGCCCACTATATCTCGGGTCTTTTCGACAAAAAGTGGATCCGTCGACAACTTAAACGTTTCTTAGCGATGTGGTTGTAGTCCGAACGCCTTCCAAATACGTTGGATCGTCCTTTGTGAGACTCCAGTTTGCGCAGCCATGGTTCGCGTGCTCCAATGCGTTGCGTCTTTCGGTGTACTTTCCAGTGTTTTGGTGATTACCTCTTCTACCTTCTTATCGTCAACACTGCGCGGGGCGCCGGATCGCGGTGAATCCTGCAGTCCTTCGAGACGGTACTGAACAAAGCGAATTCTCCATTTGCAGACCGTCTGATTTGACGTATTGAGCTTCTCTGCAACTTCAGTATTCGTTAGGCCCTTGGCGCACTCTAGAACAATCCTCGAGCGGAATGCCAAAGCTTGTGCAGTTTTCCGTCGGCGAGACCAGGACGCCAACTGTTCTTTTTCCTCTGAATTCAGGACCAATTCTGCCTTCGGCCGACCCGTCATGTCGCTTCCCCCAGTAGTGATATCTTCCTGAGGTAAGTATAGACCATTATTCAATGAACTTCTGGCTCAGCACACTAGCATACCTTTCATTTCAATGGATTGTACTTCTCCATTAACACCCCGATGATTTTCTCCTACAGTTCCTATCAAGGGCCAGTTTTAGAGTCTCGCTCACTATACGCCAGACACCAGATGCACTGCATTCGGCGTAAACCTGCATCCTGGTCCCAGGAAACAAATCAGCCCCCTTGTCCAGATGTCACCGTTAGTCTTACGGCGTATCTACAAAAATCCGTTCGCACTTTGACTTAGACGCTCACGCCCTTCTATCTTAATAAAGATCGGTTGAAGTGGTTTTGAGCTCACCTTCTGCAGCAAACTCCGGTGGATACACTGCCATAGCCCGATAAGCTTCCTACGAGTACGGTAAAAATACCCTAGACTGCCAAAATGCATTTCTTGGCGCATACTCGGCAACATTGTTCAGGTGCTTGCGCGGACAAATTTTGCTCCTTTGGTGATAGAACCCATTGTAATTTTTGATTACCGGATCACTATCCTCACCTCTATTTTTATTGATCAGCCACGATTTTGCACTTCCATAGATCGCCTTGCAAAGAAAACGTGGTGCTGCTTTCACGTCAAGCTTCGACAAAAATAGAACATCGAAGGTACTTCCATAGCGGTCAAGTGTACGGGAATTATATCCGCTGTCCTTTTGACCGTGAAATGATTGGCACACCCCGTCGGCGTTTTTCAAGACAGATGTCACCATTAGTTCATTTTTTACGCTGCTTTCTCACACTCATGGTCCGAGTTATCCGGGTTTAGTTCGACCTCTTTGATGTAATCCCACTTCCTAGCCTCTCCAGAC
>NZ_JAAQPI010000017.1 GCF_011683955.1 Pseudomaricurvus alkylphenolicus | reverse complement strand
GTTCCGCCATGGACAAGGTGAATTCGAGCAAAGCTCGAAGAGAGGGCAGCCTGGGCTGTGGCGGAACTATTAGCGACCATGGACGGCTCGAGCGTGTTCCAGATGGATGCACCCCGAAGCGGACCGTCCCCGAACTATAAAAGAAAACGGCTCCCTTCGAAGCGGCCCGCCACGATCCCTCTAGTGCACAAACTGCGAACTACGAAAGACCGGTTATGGCACCAAGCTGCCGAGTTGGATCAGATCAGAATCTGGCCCTCACTTTCGAACTTTGGCTGAGGCTAACAGGAATGCGCCCCTGCCAGACACTCCAAAAACGTAGCCACAATCCGCGAGGGCTTAGGAGAAATCCGATGGATCGCCACAAAGTCACACTCATAATGATACGTCTCCGGCAACAACGGCCGAATTAACCCCTGCTGCACAAAAAACGCCGCGTAGTGATCCGGCAAATACCCCACATATCGCCCCGACCGCAGACAGTGAACAATCGCCTCCTGATCATTCACTGTCACATCCCGCTGCAACCCCAACCGATTCCCCACCTCCATATTCGGCGAGTGATACCCCAAGCCCGCGTACTTCGACTCCAGCACCAACACACCGTCCACCTCCGCATCGTCGAGATCAAACAACACATGATCCCGACCACAGTAGAGAAACATCTGCTCAAAAAACAAATGCTGATACGCCAGACTCGGTGAACTGCGGTGCGTCGGAATCACTCCCAGCTGAAAACGCCCCTCCATCACCCCCCGCTCAATCTCATTGATCGGCTCCACATAAATGTCCAGACTCACCTCCGGCGCCAAATCATCAAACCGCGCCATCGCCTCACCGATACGAGATTCCGGGTTACTCGCCGTCTTATCAAACAGCGCCAGCGAAATATGCCCCGTGAGCCGCTTATGCACATCCGCCACCTCACTGCGAAAACTCTCCAGCGACCCCAGCAAACGCAAGGTCGACTGATAAATCTGCTGCCCCTCCTCGGTCAGCGCAAAGCCCCCACGCCCACGCCGGCACAGACTCACCCCCAACCGCACCTCCAAGTCCTTAAGATGACGACTGATCGTCGAGCGGCCGATATTTAACTCAAGCTCCGCCGCAGAAACGCCGCCCGCCTCGGCAACCGCCCGAAAAACCCGCAACAAGCGCAAATCAATATCACTTAACTGCCCCAACAGCGCCGTCTGCTTGCGTCCCATATGCCCTCACCTTAAGTTTCACAGAAGAACAACTAAAGATCGATAATATGCAATTTATGAAACCAAAGCCATCCCCTAAACTGCCCTCATTCAACTCAAACCAACAGTGTCCTGAGCCTGTGATTAATTAACCAACTTTGGATTCAGGACACTAACCCAGGGGAGCCACCCATGACCGAATTCGACCCGCGCGCCGGCCTCAGCCAGGAGCAACTGGACGCCCATTGGATGCCCTTTACCGGCAACCGCCAGTTTAAACAGGACCCTCGTATCATCACCTCCGCCGAAGGCGTCTACTACACCGATGCCCAAGGTCGTCGTATCTTAGACGGCCTCTCCGGTCTGTGGACCTGCGGAGCGGGCCACGCGCGCCCCGAAATCACCGAAGCCGTCAGCAAACAACTCGCCACCCTGGACTACGCGCCAGCGTTCCAGTTCGGTCACCCCAAGTCTTTTGAACTGGCGCATCGCATTACCGATTTTATGCCTGCAGGTCTGAACCGCGTGTTCTTCACCGGCTCCGGCTCTGAATCCGCCGAAACCTCCCTCAAGATCGCCCGGGCCTACTGGCGCAAGAAAGGACTGCCCACCAAAACCAAACTGATCGGCCGCAGCAAGGGCTACCACGGCGTGAACTTCGGCGGCATCAGCGTCGGTGGCATAGGTGGCAACCGCGCCCTGTTTGGCAACGCCGTAGAAGCGGATCACCTGCCCCACACGGTTTTGCCCCAGAACAAATTCGTTAAAGGTATGCCCGAGGAAGGCGCACACCAGGCCGACGATCTGTTGGAACTGATCGCTCTGCACGATGCCTCCAATATCGCCGCGGTGATTGTCGAGCCCATGGCCGGCAGCGCCGGCGTACTGCCGCCCCCCAAGGGCTACCTGCAGCGCCTGCGGGACATCTGCGACCAACACAACATTCTGCTGATCTTTGACGAAGTCATCACCGCTTTCGGTCGTGTCGGGGCCAACACAGGCGCGCGAGCTTTTGGGGTGACACCGGACATCATCAACACCGCCAAGCAGCTCACCAACGGTGCGATCCCCATGGGCGCCGTCATCGCCAAGCAGGAAATCTACGATACCTTTATGGAGCAGGGTGGCCCCGACTATGCGCTGGAACTGCCCCACGGTTACACCTATTCCGCCCACCCCGTTTCCTGCGCCGCCGGTCTGGCAGCGCTGGATATTCTGGAAAAAGAAAACCTGGTGGCGCGCTCGGCGGAAATGGCGCCCGTGTTGGAGGATCGAGTGCATGAACTAAAAGGTTTACCACTGATCACGGATATTCGTAACTGTGGCCTTGCCGCCGGCCTGACCATTGAGGCCGCACCCGGTGAACCGCTTAAACGTCCTTTCCAAATCGCCATGAAAATGTGGGAGAAAGGGTTCTATGTTCGCTACGGTGGCGACACCATTCAAATGGGTCTGCCTTTTATCGTGCAGCCGCAGGAAATTGATGACCTGATCAGCGCACTGGGTGACAGCATTCGCGAAACTGCGGCATGATCGCCGCCACTCAAATTTTTATTTTTCATTGAATACGAGATACCGATTATGACTCTGGTAGGACACTTTATTAACGGCGTTAACGTTGACACCGCCGAACGCACCCAGGATGTTTTCAATCCCGCCACCGGTGAAGCCACCAAGCAGGTCGCCCTGGCGGCGAAAGAAACGGTAGAAGAAGCCATTGCTGCCGCGCAAGCCGCTTTCCCGGCCTGGCGTAACACACCACCCGCCAAACGTGCCAGGGTGATGTTCCGCTTTAAGCAATTGCTGGAAGAAAACGCAGAAAAAATCTGCCAACTGATTGGTGAAGAACACGGCAAAATTGCTCACGACGCCATGGGCGAGCTAACCCGCGGCATCGAAAATGTAGAATTCGCCTGCTACGCTCCTCAAATGCTGAAGGGCGAGCACAGTAAGAATGTCGGACCCAATATCGACTCCTGGAGTGAGATGCAGCCCCTGGGTGTAGTTGCCGGCATTACACCCTTTAACTTTCCCGCCATGGTACCTCTATGGATGTACCCGCTGGCTATCGTGTGCGGCAACACCTTCGTACTCAAACCCTCCGAGCGCGATCCCTCCTCGACGTTGTATCTGGCGCAGCTGATGCAGGAAGCCGGCCTGCCGGATGGTGTACTGAATGTTGTCAACGGAGACAAGGTTGCCGTCGACACCCTGTTGACTGACGAACGCGTTAAAGCCGTCAGCTTTGTTGGCTCCACCCCCATCGCCGAATATGTGTACGCCACCGCGTCTGCCAACGGTAAACGTTGCCAGGCACTGGGCGGTGCCAAGAATCACGCCATTATCATGCCCGATGCCGACATGGACAACGCCGTCGCCGCCATGACCGGTGCCGCCTTTGGCTCTTCCGGTGAGCGCTGCATGGCCCTGTCCGTTGCGGTATGTGTAGGCGATGAAGCCGCTGATGCGCTGATTGAAAAAATGAGCGCTGCCATGCAAGACCTTAAGGTCGGAGCCTGCACTGACAACAGCAACGACTTCGGCCCGGTCATTACCGAAGCTCATATGAACAAGGTTAAAGGATATATCGACAGCGCGGAGCAGCAGGGCGCGGTGGTCGTGGTCGACGGTCGCAATCCACAAGTTGAGGGTTACAACAACGGTTTCTTTGTGGGCGGCACTCTGATTGATCAGGTTAAACCCGGCATGACCTGTTACGATGAGGAAATCTTCGGCCCGGTGTTACTGGTGGTGCGGGCGCAATCCATGGACGAAGCCATGCAGCTGATTAACGATCACGAGTACGGTAACGGCACCTGTATTTTCACCCGTGACGGAGAAGCCGCCCGCTACTTCAGCGATAATATTCTGGTGGGTATGGTCGGTATCAATGTCCCTCTGCCGGTCCCTGTGTCTTACCACAGCTTTGGCGGCTGGAAGCGTTCGCTGTTTGGTGATCTGAGTGCCTATGGTCCCGATGGTGTGCGTTTCTACACCAATCGCAAAACCATTACCCAGCGCTGGCCCTCAAGCGGTGTGCGTGAGGGTGTGCAGTTCTCATTCCCGAGTAACTGATACCGTGTCCGTGGTGGCTTCGTTGCCGCCACGGACCTTTAGCGGACTGACTAAAGGCAGCGCCAGGGTAAATTCACTGCCTTTACCCAATTCGGAAGTCACTTCCAGCCTGCCGTGGTGAAGCGCCACCAGCTTGTGACAAAGCGCCAGGCCCAGTCCGGTGGATTGCATCGGACTGTTCACCCGGCGGCTGATATTGCTATACACATCGAACAGGTACTCCAGGGTATCCGAGTCAATGCCCGGCCCGGTATCCGTGACACGGATCACCACTTCATCGTCGCTGACCTCCGTGCTGACACACACCTCCCCCTGCTCGGTGTACTGCAGGCCATTGTCAATCAGGTTGGTGAGGACCTGTCGCACCCTTTGGCCATCGGCTTGAAAAATGACCTCGTCAACGGGCCCACACCGCAATTCAATACCCCTCTCTTGCGCCAGGACCTGCATATCCCGAACCACGGTATGAACCATCTGACCGCATTGCACCGTGCTGACATTGAGCGACAGAGAGCCTGATTCCAAACGCGACAGATCCAGTAACTCATTGATCAATGTCAGCAAAACCTGGCCATTGCTGTGAATGCTTTCCACCGACTGACGCTCCCGCTCACTGCGATCGTCCTGCGGCAGTTTGCGCCAGTAGCGAATCAAATGATGACTGAAACCAATGATGGCATTGAGGGGTGTGCGCAGCTCGTGGCTCATACTGGCGAGAAATTCACTCTTGGCGCGATTGGCCTGCTCCGCCCGAGCTTCTGCCTCGCGGCGAATCCGGTTCTCCTGATCCAACTCGACCAGTTGCTGTTCAATTTTGATCTGGGCGGCTTCAACCTGGTAGAGATAGCTGATCATGGCGACGGTTACCAACAACAATTGCCCCAATAGCTGAAAGCGATTCTGCCAAAACTGGTTTTCCAAAGGCGTCAGATCGACAGGCGCGCCGTGCTGGTTTTCCCAAAACGCCATGCCCGCCCAAAGGCAAACCGATACCACAAACCAGAAAATGCCTGCCGTGCGGCCCGCCATAAGACCGGCAACCAGCGGTAGTACTGTGATCCAGCCAACACCGACCCCCATCAGCCCGCCACTGCTGTACATGGCAAAGCTGGCAGCGATATACACTCCCCCCATAGCGGTGTGGGTAACGGTCAGTACGCCGACTCCCCGCTGCAACAGATAAAAGGCGAAAAGGCTGGAGACCATGCCGCTGCCCAGGGTAAAGACCCTGAGATAGATTTCCCACTGCAAGGCACGAAGGGCAAAGAACAGACAGACCAGCGCCATGGTCAGCACGCTGATACGCACCACCCGCCGAATCATCTGCTCCTGCTCGGCTCGCAACAGCGCCAGGCTGTCTGCCGGAGGGACTGCTTCCATAGTCGCCACGTGTTTGAACACACCCTTGATTGAGTGTAGACCTGCCTGCCAGAGTAGCCACAGCGCGTTCCGGTTGCAACCGAAACCAAAAAAGGAGCCTTGCGGCTCCTTTTGATGTCGTTGGCTTAAGCTGATGCCAGCAAATGTCGGCTGAATCAGTTCAAAGTCATGATGTCATGATTGATCAGCTTGCTGGTCACCTGTTCCGAGGTGTTACCGCGCATGGCCAGGCTCAGGCCAGTGCGCTTGAGGGTGCCGATAACCACAATATCTGCCTCAATCTCAGCCGCCACTTTGGCTACCACCTCCTCAGGTGGCCCCTGTACCACGTGGATCTTATCGGAGTCGATACCGATCTTGCGCACCATGTTGCCACGGTCCGGGTAATGCATGGAATCCGAATAGGCGTTAACCACATGGAAGTCCGCACCATAGGCTTCAGCCGCCCATTTGCCACGCTCAATGATTTGATTGTTGAGCTCTTCATATTTGCTGTTGGTGCTCTGCATTTTCACAGCAGACAAAATAACCTTGCGCTGACTCTTGGCGCCGGGGCGGACAATCAGCACCGGGCAGGGGGCGTGACGGATCAGGTTCCACTTGGCATCGGTAAAGCGGTAGCGCAGCTCTTCAGTGGCATAGGAGGGCACCAGAATCAGATCGGCCTCAGTTTTCTTGGCCGCCTGCAAAATGGCCTCATGCCACTGGTTAGACCAGCAGATCACCAGGGTGTAATCCAGCCCCTCTTCGTCCAGGGGTTTGCGCAGCGACTCGAACCACTGGGTGGTGCGGTAGATGTCCGGGTTGTCCGCGTCCAGTGACACACCAGTGGAATCCACGCCAACAAATACCTTGAGCTTGGGAGGAACATCGCGAATTCGCGAGGTAATAATTGCACGCTCCAGTGCTACATGGTCGGTTTGAGTGGGGTCTACTACGACAAACAAAGTTTCCTGATTAGACATGTTCTGATAGTTCCAACACAGATAAATAAGAGGGTTGCAGTATACCGATCCGATATTGCAAGCCATTGACTCACGTCAATCGCAGCCTGTTCAACCCATACCCTGTTTCGACATCGCCGAAACCCGCTCCAGAATACCCCTCACCGATGCCACAGGCAACCGCAGCGCCCCCATTCATTTGTTGACATACATCAACGGCTTTTTGCCAGCGAGCGCTAGACTTGTCCCTAACTACGAGCCTACAGGTTTTCACATGGCGCCTTCTCAGACGATACCCGATGCCCTCCTCTCTGCCCCGGAGACCTCCCCATCCGGAGCCAGCTATTGCTGGGAGCAGGCCATCAGCAGTATCGGGCAAACGTCCCGGCCGATGGAATTCGCCAGTGCTCAACTGGCAACAACCGAAGCCACACCGCTGGGGATTACGCTGTACGCCCCGCCAGATCTCAGCGAGACCATTGAGAAAGGCGCGTGGGACAGCCGCCATTTGGTAGATGGCCTGAGGCGTGAAATGCAGATTCGGGCCGCGGACGTACGCCAGCGTCGGATTCCCTGGCTGAGCTGGGAGCTCCCACACGCACTGCTGGATTCAGCGGATATTACGGAACTGATGTACTTTGTCGGCCGTCTGTTCCAGCTGGACGCAAATGAAGATCGCTTTTTCAGTGTAAACTTTCGCCCTGAAGAGCTCAGTGCCAATCGTGTTGCCCTGTTCAAGGGCTTGGGTTTTAACAGTCTGGAAATCCATTTTCCCAGTGACATCGAGCCCAGCCCTGGCCAATTGGCGGAACTGATGGAAACCAGCGATGACTTCCACTTTCAGCATTTTGGCCTGAACCTCAAGCAGCCGATAGATAGCCTGCCCCGCTGTATCGCTCAATACGTCGGTGACGGTGGACGCAAACCGGATCGGGTAACTCTGCGCAATCTGGACAGGGATAAGGGCCCACATCAAGGTGAGAACTTCTCCGGACGTTTCCCGGACTTTTTCCAGGCGCTCAGAGACCAGGGATACCGGGTGCTGGGCAATGACTGCTTTGTGCTGCCCAACTCACCCCTGGCGGTGGCCCAAAACAACCATCATTTAAAGCTTAACGCCCAGGGCTACAACAGCCAGAACGTCTCGGATATGGTCGGAATAGGCCCTGGAAGCATCAGTTGCCACCGCCACGGGCGCAGCCATAACCCTGTCGATCTGCCAGAGTATCTGGCGTTTGATTTTGCCGGCCAGGCCCATGGGACAGCCTTTCACCATCAGGGGAAATTGGTGATCGATCAATTGTTGTGCTATCACCAGCTGGATCTGAAGTATTTTGAGGACCGCTACCATCTGCAACTCGAACCCTTGTTGCGTGAATTGTGGAGCCCTTTACAGGACCACAGCTGCCCGCCACTGTTCAGTATCCATCAGCACCAGCTGACCCTGAGCCCTGAGGGAATCCTGCGGCTATCACATCTCTGTCGCGAACTGATTGTCCATTTTTGCGACTGATATCCCGGAAGCTTTACTGCTTTTTGGTTGAATCTCGCCCTTCCTCTTGTCCAAACAGCCTGCCTATAGGAAAATGATACCAATTTGCTGAGTTATGCGTGGCCATTGTGACGCTATAACCAGAGATACCGATCTTTTTGAGTAGAGACTATGAGCGAGACGATTGCCTCTAGCACCAACAGCGGCACCAAGTGTCACCACAATCCCCAGGTTTCATGTGGAGACTGCCGTCTCAACGCTATTTGCCTGCCAATCAGTCTTCATATTGACGATATTGACCGCCTGGACGAAATCATTCAGCGCGGGCGCCCCCTGCAAAAAGGCGAGCACCTGTACCGGGCCAACGAACCCTTTCAATCGGTCTACGCGGTTCGCTCTGGCACCATAAAAGCCGTCAACATCACCAACGATGGCCAGGAACAAGTGACCGGGTTTTACCTGCCCGGCGAAATTCTCGGTATGGACGGTATCGCCAATAACCGTTACACCAATTCTGCGGTGGCTCTGGAAACTGCAGCCGTGTGCGAAATTCCATTTTCCCGCCTGGAAGACCTGAGCATCCAATTGCCAACACTGCAACGGCATTTCTTCCAGTTGATGAGTAAGGAAATCACTTCCGACCAGCAGCTGATCACCCTGTTGAGTAAGAACAGCGCCGAAGAGCGGATTGCCGCACTGCTTTTGAGCATTTCCACTCGCAACCACAACCGGCACCTTTCCGCGACCTCTTTCCGGCTGCCGATGTCTCGCGCCGATATCGGTAATTATCTGGGCTTGACCATCGAAACCGTTAGCCGCGTCTTGAGCCGCTTTCAAAAGAACGACTTGCTGAGCGTGGACAAAAAAGAAATCAATATTTTGGATATGGACGGTCTGAAGCGTGTGGCTAATGTGGAGCCAAGCTGCGCCGATCAATAGACTCATTTCGGCGTCGTTTCACCAACGCAGCCCCGAGATCAAAAAAGCCCGGTAAACCGGGCTTTTTTGTGTCTGAAGCGTGGATCAGGCTAACCGCTCAACCTTAGAATTTGTAACCCAGGTTGATTTGGTAAACCAGTGGATCAATTTCGATGTTGTCGATTTCAATAATGGTTGTACCTGAAGATTTGATTTTGGCTTCGGTATCAATATCGATCCAGCGCACCGATGCGTTCAAGTGCCACTTATCGTCGAGTGCAACATCAACACCGGCCTGGAATGCCAGGCCCACGGAATCTTCCAACTCCAGGTCCAGAGGCATCGGGCTTGGCAAACCAACCGATACACCTGTAATGGCATCAGCAACCGGAGATAAACCGGCCTCCAGATCGGAAGACACCTCTTCTTCAAAGAAAATGGTGTAGTTGATACCTGCCCCCAGGTACGGCTTGAATTGACCACTGGTTCCCATGGGATACCAGACCAGTGACAGTGTGGGTGGCAGGTGGGTGGTTTCGCCGGCGTTTACCTTGCCCAAACCGCCGAGGTCTGCGGTGATATCATGAGTAAAAGGGGTCGCGGCCAGCAGCTCAACACCCAAAGACTCACTCATCATATAGGTTACCGTCAGCCCCAGCTGCGTATCGTCGTCCACTTCAACACCGGTGCCGCCCAGTTCAGCAGCACCATCAAAGCCGTTCACACCATCAAGAGCCGGCACCGCAAGTCCATCGCTGCTTTCATCCGGTGCTACGGTTGCCGCACCGGTACGAACAAAAAAGTCGCCGGCCTGATAGGCAAAGGCCTGAGTGGAAACGACTGCGGCAGAAACGGCCGCTGCTAAAGACAGGTGCTTTAACGCTGTTTTCATAGTGTGCTCTCTTGAAAATAACCAGTTGTAATTTAAGTGTGGCTATTACAACGCAAGCGAGCGCCGGGTTTATTGATCTAAATTAAATCTTTTACAATCAGAAAAAATACACCGAAAATGTCAGCATAAATAGCGCTCGCAGATCACCGGTTATTTGATCTAGGACAAGGCTGAATATTTTGGAGATGTCCCCATGAACAACTCAACACCACTGTTGCAAATCTTTGCGGCCATTGATGAAAAAAACCGTCAGGATCCCAATCAGGTTGAATGGGAGGGTCAAAGTGTTGCCAAGGAGCAACTCTATGCCGAGAGAATGAGCCAATGCCTGGCTAACTTTGACCCTGCGGCCAGTGAACACCTGCAAATAGCCTGTCGCGCGCAGCACATTCAGCGCTGGAGCATCCCCCGCAGGGATTACCCCATGGATCGCAGTGGCTATAAACACTGGCGCAGCGAACTGGCAAAATTCCACGCGCAACTGACTGCACAATTGATGAACGATTGCGGATATACGCAGGCAGATCAACAGCGGGTCAAGGATCTGCTACAGAAAAAACGCCTGAAACAGGACAAAGAGGCCCAGACTCTGGAAGATGTGGCATGCCTGGTATTCCTGGAGTTTCACCTGGACGACTTCGCGGCAGGGCATGACGACGACAAGGTCGTGGACATCATTCGTAAAACCTGGAACAAGATGTCGGAGCAAGGGCACAGCGCCGCATTAAAACTGCCGCTTACTGACCCAATGGCCACACTGGTGGGCAAAGCCCTGAACGGCTAGCCTGAACAAATCTGTATGTACACCAGTCTTAAGCTGCTCCACCAACTGTGCATCGTCAGCAGTTTTAGCCTGTTTCTCCTGCGCGGTTTGTGGATGTGGCAGGGGAGACTGGCAACCAGGGGTCGCTGGGTAAAATCCCTGCCTGCTGCCATTGACACTGTGTTACTCGCCAGCGGCTTGGCCCTGATCTGGACGACTGGCTTTACGCCCTTCAACAGCCCCTGGCTGGCCACAAAGCTGGGGCTGCTGCTGGCCTATATCGTCTCCGGTGCGCTGGCATTGCATTATGCCCGCAGGCTTCAAATCAGACTGATCTGGCTGCTCACGGCCACATTGATTTTTATCGCCATGGTGGCACTGGCCCTGAATAAACCGCCGCTCTGGCTGGCATTCTGACCCCCATATTCCAGGTTGAGATCCGCGCGGGCGTCATCCATAATGCGCGGCCCTTTTTTTGCCAATGCCTATAAAATCTATGTGGTTTAAAAATCTCCTGCTGTACCGGTTTACCGCGCCTGTCGATCTGGATCCTGAAAACCTGCCCCAACTACTCAGAGACAACGAATTCACGCCCTGCGGCCGCCAGGACACCAGCAAATATGGCTGGGTGAGTCCCATGGGAGACCTCAGCGAAGAACTCCTGCACGCCGCCAATGGCTGCTACATGTTCTGTGCCCGCCGGGAGGAAAAAGTACTGCCGGCCGCCGTCATCCGCGAGAAGCTGGATGATCGGGTTAAAACTATTGAGCACCGGGAAGACCGTCGCGTACACCGCAAAGAGAAAGAGACCCTCAAAGAGGAAATCATCTTTGACTGCCTGCCCCAGGCCTTTACCCGCTCCCAGCGGACATACGGCTATGTGGATGCCCACAACGGCTGGCTCTGTATCGACGCCAGCTCCTACGCCAAAGCCGAAGAGTGGATGAAGCTGCTGCGCGACTCCCTCGGCAGCCTGCCCGTAGTGCCCGTCCAGGTGAGCGAATCCCCGGCCATTATTATGACTTCGTGGCTGCGGGGCGAACCCCTGCCCGAGGATCTTGAGCTGGGTACCGAATGCGAACTACGTGAACAGCGTGAAGAAGGCAGTGTGGTGCGCTGTAAGAAGCAGGAGCTGCTGGCCGATGAAATCGAACCCCACCTGAACGCGGGCAAGCATGTGGTCAAACTGGCCCTGGAATGGGACGAAAGCCTGCAGTTGCTACTGGCCGACGATCTGGCCATCAAACGACTGAAATTTGGCGAACAACTGGTGAGCGAGGCCCAGGACAGTGCCGACGGCGACAAAGCCGCCCAGTTCGACGCTGACTTCGCATTGATGACCGCGACCTTTGCCCGGTTTATACCGCAACTGCTGAGCTACTTTGGCGATACGCGCCAAGATCCGATCTAAAAATAAGATCCGATCTAAAAATAAGACCCGATTTAAACATAAGACCCGATTTAACCAAGAGCCTCCTCTGACCGGCAGGCCCCCATCCATCTGGGGGCCAACCCAGGGACAGTGGCTGAACATCCACTGTACTTTCACCTTAAATCTCCCCAAGTTCGCCCCAAAAAGACGCACTTTGTCCCATTTTTCGCGCCAATTGCTTGACATTTAGTCAAAATGGCATTTATATCACTCTTCAGCGCCCTATTGCGCTTGGGTATAAGCAGTAATAATAAATATAACGATGCGGGTCTATAGCCATGAAAAGCGTCATCCTTACCGCCCTTGCCTGCCTGCTGGTGAGCAGTCTGGCCCATGCCGAAAAGCAGTTTCCCGGCTACCTCAATGATAAGTACTGCGACAGTATCAAGATGGATTTTATGACCGGAGCCATCAAGAGCCTGCAGCGCTATCGTGATAAGCAACTGGTCAGCCAACACCGCGGCGGCATGCACAATATCAACAAATACATCTCGCAGCGAAAAGACTGGCTTCAGGAATGCGATGAATTTCTGCTGGTCACCAGCCAACAGCGCCTGTTTAAGGATAAGCAAACCACCGGTGACATCTTTAATGCGATGGCGTCCGTGTCCAAGGAACTCGACTCCCTGATCAAGGGAGTGACCTACACAGTAGACGCGGGTGGCACACCCACCGACGTGGCTGCTGAAAAGTTTGACCGGCTGTTCAAACTGGTGGAAGCGCATCAAACCATGATGCTACTGAAAGGGCAGGTGGTTTACCGCTAGACTCCCAGGAATGGGAAACACCCCCCAGAGTGGCCTCAGGCCTCTTCGGGGGCCGATTTGGACCGCTTTTTCAGGGAGAGCGTTGCGCGCTTCGGCTTGTTTGCCGGTGGCGTATAAGCCGGTTTGGGCGCAACCGGACGACTGCCGACACCCTTCTTGGCCTCTTCCGCCAGCGCCTCAACACCTGTTCGCACCAGCCGCACCTGGTCGATGCTGGTCAGCCCGGCAGGGAACTTGCCCGGATGGACGGCGTTAGGGTTCTTGGGGCTACCTTCGATCTCGATACGAAAGCCACACGAGTGTGTCGCGGAAAGCGTCTTCAGGTCTACAGTCCAGGCGGAATAATCCATCGTCTATACTTCTTTAAAGCCAAGCGGTTACAACCGGAGGCTATTAGACCATAAAATTCCCACCGCGAATACTGCAGTTTTAAGACGATTTGCCCTGACGTGCCGGGGGCTCAGCCCCGATATGAACCTGGTTGCGGCCTCTTGCCAACTCCATCTGCTTCTGCCTTTCCATAAAGCGGGCACGCTGTTCAGGCGTCTGTCGCTCATAGCAACGTGGGCAGGCAACCCCCTCAATATACTGGGCAGACTGCTTATGCTCTTCCGTAATGGGCTCCCGACAGCCGTGACACAGATCATAGGAACCCGGATTCAGGTCATGGTCCACACTGACGCGATTATCAAAGACGTAACACTCGCCATTCCACAGACTTTCGTCGGAAGGCACATCCTCCAGGTACTGAAGAATGCCTCCGTGCAGATGATAAACCTCTTCAAAGCCCTGTTGCTTCATGTAAGCGGTGGACTTTTCGCAGCGAATACCGCCGGTACAAAACATCGCTACCTTCTTGTGCCGGGTCGGGTCGAGATTGTCCTTCACGTACTGTGGAAACTCCCGGAATGATCGCGTATCGGGATTAACCGCCCCCTCGAACGTACCCAGCTCATACTCGTAGTCATTGCGGGTATCGACCAGGACCACCTCTGGATCTGAAATCAATGCATTCCAATCCTTCGGTGCCACATAGGTGCCAACCACGTCGCGGGGATCAATCCCCTCAACACCCATGGTGACAATCTCCTTCTTCAGCTTCACTTTCATCCGATAAAACGGCAGTTCAGCGTCGAAAGACTCCTTGTGACTCAGATCCTCAAGGCGTTCATCCTCTTTCAGATACGCCAGCAAGCGGTCGATAGCCTCCCGCGTGCCAGCCACTGTGCCATTAATACCCTCACTGGCGAGCAACAAGGTGCCCTTGATACCCTGCTCCAGGCAAAACGCCAGCAGCGGTTCGCGCTTGGCCTCAAAGTCCGGCAGAGACACGAATTTATAAAGAGCGGCAACAACAAACTGACTCATAGGAAGCAATACACCCGGGCGATATAAAAAAGGGCGGCTATTGTAGCGGCTTGGTGAAAAATTGCACACCCGCAAGCGTACATCCACAACTGCCGCCAGATATCAAACGTCGGCCTTGCTGCCACCGAGGCACTGTGGCGACTGAGGAGCCTGCCCCTGATACTCCACCTCATCGTAGGTATGCAGAGCCAGGGCATGGATCGGCCCGGCCATTTCCTCCGCCAGCACCCCATACACCAACTGGTGCCGCTTTACCTTACGCACCCCTTCAAAACCCTTGCTCACCAGCACCACCTTAAAGTGAGACTCCGAACCCGGAGGCACATTGTGCATGTGACTTTCATTGGTTACCTCAAGCACCAGGGGAGAAAACTCCGCCTGCAGTTTGGCTTCAATCGCGGCCTGTACAGTCATATTCAGAAATCCTTCCAACATCCAGCGCGGCATTATATCCCATAGATGGCCCAAACCCCCTTTTCTTCTACAATTGCCACTGTACCCGCGGGGGCAGTTTGCTATGATGTGCGCCTTTCCATGCCCCAAGACCGGGGCCGAATATGCCTACGTAAGAGATACCTTCGTTCCATGCTCGATTCCAATGCCCTGCAACAGCTGTCCCAGCTGAAAGACAACATTCGTTCCGAAAAGAACCTGTCCGAAGGGACCATTCGCGGCAGCCAGGGCCGCTACGGCTTTGTCGTCCTCGATGACGGCCGCGAAGCCTTCCTGCCCCCCGATGAAATGGCACGGGTGCTGCCGGGTGACCGGGTCGAAGTCAGCGTCTCCGAGGCAGAAAACAAAGACGGCAGCAAAGACAGCGACCGCATTAATGCTGAACTGGACAAACTGCTGCAATCCGCCCACAAAGTCGTGATCGGTCGCTACGTCATCAGGGGCAAAGGCCACTTCGTCGCAATCGACATGCCCCAACTGAGCCGCTGGATATTCCTGCCCCCCAAAGCCCGCGGCAAGGCCAAAGAAGGCGACTATCTCAAATGCCGCATCACCCGGCACCCCTTCGAAGACGGCAAGGGCCAGGCGAAAGTCCTGGACGTGCTGGGCAACGACAACGTCGTCGGCATTGAGCACCTGGTCACCTGCCAAAAACACAACCTCAACAGTGGCTGGTCCAAACAGGAACACAGCGAAGCCGAAAAAGCGGGAGCCATTGAACTCACCGCCCTCTCGGACTACGAACAGCGGGCCAAACTTCAGGACGTCCCCTTCGTCACCATCGACTCCGAAACCACCCGTGACATGGACGATGCCCTGTTTGCCCAAGCCAGCGGAGAAGGGTGGCGCCTGACGGTCGCTATCGCCGACCCCACCTCCTCCATTGCCACCAAAAGCCCCCTCGACCGTGCCGCCTGGCAAAGAGCCAACACCGCCTACCTGCCCGGCAAAGCCATCACCATGCTGCCGGAACAGCTCTCCCACCAGCACTACTCCCTGGTGGCCGGGGAACAACGCCCGGCGCTGCTCTGCCACATGCACATCAGCACCGAAGGCGCCATTGACAGCCACGAATTCGAATTTGGCATCATTCGTTCCGCCCACAAACTCAGCTACGAAAAAGTCGCCACCTACCTCGAACAACAGGACGAAAGCGCCGTTCCGGCAGACACCCAATCCCTGCTGAAAGTGCTCTCAGACTGCAGCACCGCCCTCAACAGCTACCGCCAGAACCACATGCTGCTAATGGAAGAGCGCGACGACTTTGACCTCGTGCTGGACGACAAACAGCATATTGCCGACATCAAACGCCAGGGCCGCAACCTGGCCCAACAAATCGTCGAAGAATCCATGCTCGCCGCCAACCGCTCTGCGGGCGACCTCTTCGCCAAACATCCAGGCGCCGGTATCTTCTCGGCCCACCAGGGATTCCGCAGCGAACGCCTGCAAAACATCCGCAACGTCATCGCCAAAGACTACCCCGATCTGGCAGAACTCGACCCCACCGGCCTGGAGGGCTACAAAGCCCTGATCAAAGCCCTGCACCAACGTCCCGAGGCCGCAGGACAATTGGCCGCCCTGAGACTGATGCTACAGGCAGGACTGCTCACCACCGAAGCCCAGCCACACCTCGGGCTCGGCATGCAACACTACGCCACCATCACCTCACCCATCCGGCGCTACAACGACCTCCACAACCACCGGGCCCTGCGCGCCATCCTGGAAGACCGCAACATCGAAGCCCCGGATGCCGAACAACTGGCCGACATGCAGACCCGCATCAGCACCACCCGAGCCGCTGCCCGTGACCTGGAACAATGGCTCTACTGCCTCTACATGCAACAACACCAAGGCAAACAACTACAGGCCAAGGTCTTCCGCATCAACAACCAGGGCATCACCGCACGCCTGGTGGACTGGGGCATAACCGGCTTTATCAAGATGGACAACAAAACCTTCAAATACGATGCCGACCGCATGACCCTGACCGGAGAAGAACAGAGCTACAAACTAGAACAAGACATCACTGTGGAAGTCGACAAAATCGACCTGGAAAAGAAACGCGTCAACTTCAAGCTGGTATAAAGCCACCGCAACCTTGAGGCACAGCGCTTGGAGAACTACGGAGCGAGCGGTGGCTGGGGGTTTCGTTTTCCGAGCATAAAAGAGGGCGCCGAAGGAGCAAAAAAGACCGGCGCCTTTTTGCCGGGCTTTTTTGGGACTGAGGGCAGCCGGGACGGCCGCCCGACAGCTCGGAAAACGGAACCCCCAGCCGCCGCTTGAGGCACCAAACCCAAGCTTGTGTGGTGTACCGTACATCCTGTACATCGTCGCTCCCGGCGTCCTGCCTCCCGCGACACTCGCACTCGTATTCGGGTGTACCGTACATCCTGTACATAAAAAAGCCGCTGGAGCGAAAACCCCAACGGCCTCAAAAAAATCGTTTTAAATCAAGCGATTACTTCTTGATTTTGCAAGCCTTCTTGGCTGCCTTCATGCGGTTCTTGGAGCAATAAGCGCCCTCACCCGCCGTGCACCACTTACCTTCAGCCTTGGTCAAAACATGCTCGGCCTTGTTAGTGCAGATAACAATCTTGGAATCGGAGTTTTCACCCGCCTTAAAACCCTTAGGGCTGGCAGCGTTGGCACCCGTGGCCAGAACAGACAGCGCCAGAGCGCCCAACAACATACGTACTTTCATGAATCCTACCTCAAAATAAACTGACTAATGTAACTAAACTGACTAAAAGCACCTGAATCTTTATTCAACAACCCATCAAAATCAAGAAAAGCGAGCACCTGTTTACAAAAATTAATATTTAACATCCTGTATAATTACCCCCAAATCACCCCCCTGCCAATCATCAAAAACCCTACCACTGGCACACCCGCTACTTGAGAGCGCACCCCAACAGGGCTACACTTGCGCTATTCCTAAGGGGTGGTTACTAACCTGAGATGCCGCATCAGCAGCAGACCCTTTGAACCTGATCCGGATCATACCGGCGTAGGGATAGGTATCAGCGCCGACTTACCTTTGCATTACGTTGTCCATCCGGGTCTCTGCAGTTATTGGAGACCAACCATGCACCACCTGAACAGACTGGCCCTTGCACTGGCGATCAGCGCGCCTGTGGCTGCCAACAACACAACCGCTGTAGACGAAGAACTGCTGCCCGTCGTCAGCGTCACCGCCGACTTCCGAGACATAGAGGCCTTCAAATCCTCCAACAGCATCACCGTCATCGACGCCGCGGCCATCGCCCGCCGGGATGCCAATCATCTCGACCAGGTCCTCAACACGGCTCCCAACGTCAACTTCTCTGCCGGCGCCTCCCGAGGCCGCTTCCTGCAAGTGCGGGGCATTGGTGAACGCAGCCAGTTCAAGGACCCTCTGGACGCCTCCGTCGGCATGATCATCGACGGCATCGATTACAGCGGTATAGGCCTGGCGGCCGCCCTGCTCGACACCAAACAAGTGGAAATCCTGCGAGGCCCACAAGGCACCCAATTTGGCTCCTCAGCCATGGCGGGCATGGTCAATATCCAATCCCATGACGCCAGCGAAGAATTTGCCGGCCAGGTACGCGCCAGCGTTGGCAACTATAATCAACGCAGCGCCGGTGCCGTCATCAACGGAGCCCTCACCGACGACCTCATGGGTAGAGTGGCCGTACAAAAAAACACCTCAGATGGCTATATCGACAACGACTTTGTCGGCGACGATGACACCAACAATATCGACGAAATTCTGGCCAAAACCCAACTCAAGTGGCTGGCCTCCGACCAACTCACCGTGCGCGTGATGGCACAATATGTAGATGCCGATAATGGCTATAACGCCTTCTCGCTCAGCAACAATCGCGACATTCCCACTGACGACCCTGGCCATGACCGGCAGACCTCCCACGCGCTTTCCGTGAGCATGGACTGGACCGGACACGAACGCTTCGAGTTGGAAGCCAGCGCCTTTGTCGAATCCAGCGAGCTGGAATATGGTTTTGACTGGGACTGGACCAACCTGCCTGCTGACGGTGTCCGCGGCTCAGAAAACAACAAGCGCGACCGAGACGCCTATGGTATCGACCTGCGATTGCTATCCAAGCCAGGCCACAATCTGCTCGGCGCCCAATGGGTAGCCGGCATCTACGCCTCGGAACGGGAAGTGGAACTCAACTACAGCGACAGCTGGGAAGACATCTTCTGGGGTGGCCCCTGGATCAACACCTTTGACAGCCGCTTTCGCACCCAGCGGCGAGCTGCCTACGGCCAGTTGCGCTGGAACCTCAGCGAGCATCTGGCACTGACCAGTGGCCTGCGTCTGGAAAAATACAGCAACGACTATCGCGACAGCGCCGGTGTGGATACCGACCAGGACGACAACCTCTGGGGCGGCAAGCTGGCTCTGGAATATACCGGCATCGACAATACACTGTTATTTGCCTCGGCCAGCCGTGGTTACAAAATTGGCGGCGTTAACGGCCAGGCCGTCGGCAAAGTACTCGGCGATCCCTCCACCCCTCCGAATATCGCCGACTTCCTGATCCAGCGCGCCAACTTTGATGCCGAAACTCTGGTCAACTTCGAAGCCGGGTTCAAGGGCAGCTACCTCAATAACAGCCTTCGACTTGCCGTGACCGCTTTCTATATGGATCGCCAGGACATGCAGGCCAATGCCTGGGTGCTGTTCCCCCCCTCCGAATGGAAATCCTATCTGGATAACGTTGACGAAGGCCACAATGCCGGCATCGAACTGGAATCCCGGTGGCTGATCAATGAGCGGGTTACACTGTTTGCCGCACTGGGCTGGCTCGATACCGAACTGGGCGAACTCACCGTGCAGGACGTCGACAGCGGCGGCCCCATGGATCAATCCGGTCGCGATCAGGCGCACGCCCCCCAGTACCAGTTTAATGTGGGCATGACCGTTAAGCTGGTCGACAACATGAGCCTGACCTTGGAAGCTGATGGTAAGGATTCTTTCTATTTTTCCAACAGCCACAACCAGCAGTCCGACAGCCATGAACTGCTGCATATGACCCTGGCTTACCAACTCGACCAGCTTTCTCTCAGCCTTTGGGGACGCAACCTCACCGACGAAGATTACCAGACCCGAGGTTTCTACTTCGACAATACGCCGCCCAACTACGATGGCAGCAACACACGCACCTATCACCAACTGGGTGAGCCCCGGGTTTTTGGCGTCAGTGCCAGCTACTCCTTTTAAACCAACACAAACTTACACAGGCGCTTCTCATGCAGGTCAGTATCGACATCAGCCTCTATCCCAACAATGAGGATTTTATTCCACCCATCCTCGATTTTATTGAGCACCTGAATGGCTATGACAACATCCAAATCCAGACTTTTCCCACCTCTACCGTTGTGATGGGTGATTTCGATGAGGTCATGGATATTCTCAAAACCGAGATCAAGGCCTACCGGGAAAAACATGGCATGGGTGTTTTCGTGACCAAAATTCTACCCGGCTATGGCGCACTGAAACCCCAGGAAGATAAGGTCGATTCGTGAGCTGGCTGGAATCCACGATGGGTGAACTGAGTGCGATGTCAGGCTGGGAACTGCTCGCCGTTTTGCTTTCCATCACCTATCTTGTTCTCGCCATGCGGCAGAATTTGTGGTGCTGGTACGCTGCCTTTGTCAGTACCAGTATTTTTCTGTTCCTGTTCTGGAACGTGAACCTGCTGATGGATTCCGCCCTCCAGATCTACTACCTCGCCATGGCGGTTTACGGCTGGTATCAATGGAAGTACGGCCACCTCAATGGCAATGATGACAGTGAAGGCGTTCCCATCCATCGCTGGGATCTTCGTCAACACAGCCTGGCAATCGGAGCGGTCGTTATCGCCGCGCTGATCAGTGGTGTGTTTCTGCAGAAAAACACCGACGCCGCCTGGCCATTTGTGGACTCCTTTACTACCTGGGGTGCTGTGCTGACCACCTGGATGGTCACCCGCAAAGTGCTGGAAAATTGGCTCTACTGGATTGTGATCGATGCGGTATCGGTTGCCCTGTATTGGGATCGTGGCTTGTATCTGACGTCGCTACTGTTTGTGGCTTATGTTGTTATCTGCATCTTCGGCTGGTTTAACTGGCAACGACAATTGCGCGAGGAACCGGAGCTTGTGCCCCAACAGGGATAAATCCCATGATCTGGTAAGGGCTCTGTCAAACTGGCGTCAGTGGAACCCATCGCTGAGGTCAGCGCCCAAGCTTGTCCACCCCCTATCTTCCGGGCTCAGCCATGGCAGCTTTCGAGTGGCATCGGGCATGCAACACTTTGTTGTACGCATCGAAAGCCCTGGCAGCCGCCAGCTCGCCATGCCCAAACGGCAGGAACTCACCGCCATGGCACTGGCCGGCACACTGGCGCCGACAGTGGTGTGGTCTGACGAAACCACCCTGGTGACAAAGTTTGAAGCCGGGCACCACTGGCAACCGCCGCAACAGTTGGAAAGCCTGGCTAAGCATTTGCAACAGCTCCACAGACTGCCCTCTGAGGGAAAACTCCCCGAATTGGATCTGCTTCGCCACTGCAATGGTTATTGGCATCAGCGCCCCGACATTCAGGAACAGGAAAAATTTACCCGGGGAATAACGCATTTACGTGAGAACCTGGAGCGCTTCCCCGAGCGCCGCTTTTGTCATGTCGACTTAAATCCCGCCAATATCCTGCAGCGGCAAGATGAGTTTATTTTTTTGGACTGGGAATACGCCGCTGTGTGTTCGCCCTACTTCGATCTTGCCAGCATTATCGAATTTGGGGGATTGGATGAAGCTCAGACTCAAGCGTTTTGTCACTACTATTGGGGTGAGCAAAACGATGATAAGCATTTTAAGGCCATCGCCGAATTTCAAAAAATCGTGCGTTTTGTCGAGTGGTTGTGGCTACGGCTTGCCAACATTGATTAGTCAATATATGCTTGTGCGCACTTGTCGGGGTGCCTGCATGTGAACGCATGACAGGCTGAGACCAGAACTGGAACCCGCTGCACCTGATCAGGTTAGCACCTGCGTAGGAATCAAGTCGTTCGTTTTACTCTCTGTTGTAACGGAGAACCCAAAGCGAATGTATGGTGGGCAGCCCCGACGTTGAGACAACAACAATCGGGAACCAGCCAAATGTCCACCACGACTTCCAGCGTTAAAAAACTCAGCGAAACCGCGCGCGTCGACGAAATTTCCACCGCGCCCTTCCCCGCGTCCAAAAAGATTTATGTTGACGGCTCGCGCCCGGATATCCGTGTGCCCATGCGAGAGATCCGCCTCGATCCCACGCTACTGCAGGACGGCTCCAAGGAACCCAATCACCCCGTCCGTATCTACGATACCTCTGGCCCCTACACCGATCCGGATGTTGATATCGACGTGCGCAAAGGCTTGCCCAAGATGCGCCAGGACTGGATTCTGGAGCGTGAGGACACCGAAGTTTTAACCAATCCCAGCTCCAAGTACACCCAGATTCGGGAGCAAAATATCACCCTGGAAAACCTGCGCTTTAACGGTACTCACGAGCCCCGCAAAGCCATAGACGGCAACAACGTAACCCAGCTGCACTACGCACGCCAGGGCATTATCACACCGGAAATGGAATATATCGCCATCCGCGAAAACATTGCCAGAGCACAGCTGTCCGAGGTTCAGAGCGACGAAGTCATCAGTCAGCAGCATCCAGGTCAGACCTGGGGCGCCAATATTACTCAGGAAATCACCCCGGAATTTGTTCGCCGCGAGGTGGCCGAAGGCCGGGCCATTATCCCCGCCAATATCAACCACCCGGAGCTGGAGCCGATGATTATCGGCCGCAACTTCCATATCAAAATCAACGGTAACATCGGTAATTCCGCCGTGACCTCTTCCATCGAAGAAGAAGTGGAAAAACTGGTTTGGGGCACCCGCTGGGGCGCCGACACGGTGATGGATCTCTCCACCGGCAAACACATTCACGAGACTCGCGAGTGGATTCTTCGCAATGCCTCTGTGCCCATCGGTACCGTTCCCATTTACCAGGCGCTGGAAAAAGTCGATGGCGTTGCCGAAGATCTGACCTGGGAAATTTTCCGCGACACCCTGATCGAACAGGCAGAACAGGGCGTTGACTACTTCACCATTCACGCCGGCGTACTGCTGCGCTATGTACCCATGACGGCCAAACGTTTGACCGGCATTGTCTCCCGCGGCGGCTCCATTATGGCCAAGTGGTGTCTGGCCCACCACCGGGAGAACTTCCTCTATACCCACTTTGAGGAAATCTGCGAAATCATGAAGGCCTACGATGTGTCCTTCTCTCTCGGTGACGGTTTGCGCCCCGGTTGCCTGCAGGATGCCAACGACGAAGCCCAGTTTTCCGAGTTGCGCACCCTGGGCGAACTGACCAAAATCGCCTGGAAACACGACGTGCAGGTGATGATCGAAGGTCCCGGCCATGTGCCCATGCACATGGTGAAGGAAAACATGGATGAGCAGCTGAAACACTGCCACGAGGCGCCCTTCTACACCCTCGGCCCACTGATTACCGACATCAGCCCCGGTTACGATCATTTTTCTTCCGGCATTGGTGCCGCCATGATCGGCTGGTTTGGTTGCGCCATGCTTTGCTATGTGACGCCCAAAGAGCACCTGGGATTGCCAAACCGCGAAGACGTTAAACAGGGCATTATTGCCTATAAGATTGCTGCCCACGCCGGTGATCTGGCCAAAGGCATGCCCGGCGCCCAGGTGCGCGACAACGCCTTGTCGAAAGCCCGTTTCGAATTCCGCTGGGAAGATCAGTTTAATCTCAGTCTGGACCCGGACACCGCGCGCGCCTTCCATGACGAAACCCTGCCCAAGGATTCCGCCAAGGTTGCGCACTTCTGCTCCATGTGTGGCCCCAAGTTCTGCTCCATGAAAATCACCCAGGAAGTGCGTGATTATTCCGCCAATCTGGACGCGCAAAAGCAAGCCGAAGCGGGCATGCAGGCCATGTCTGAGCAATTTCGTGAACAGGGCAGCGAACTTTACCAGGAAGTCTGATGAACGGCGCCCCAAGCCAACATATTGCCGTCGTCGGCGCCGGATTGCTGGGCAGACTCACTGCCTGGCGACTCGCCCGGCTGGGGCTGGCGGTGGATTTGTTTGAAGCCGGATCGCTGCGAGACACCCCAAAAGCAGCCGCCTTTACCGCGGCCGCCATGATCTCGCCATTGTCGGAAGTGGTGGACAGCGAACGCCTGATCTACGATATGGGGCTGGCAAGCCTGGACCTGTGGCCGTTGTTTCTGCAACAACTGTCCGAAGGGTTAAGCCAACCGCTTCAACCCGCAAGCTATCGGGAAGATGGCTCCCTGGTTGTCGCCCATCAACAGGACAGCGCGCTGCTGCAACAGTTTGCGGAGCGATTGCAGTTCCATTTGGGTAACGCCACGGAACACAGCCAGTGGCTACAGCAAAATCAGTTGCGCGAACTTGAACCCGATCTGGCGGGATTTCACCGGGGTTTATTGTTGCCACGGGAAGCCCATATCGATAACCATGCGCTGCTGACACAATTGTTGACTGCTCTGCAGCAACTCAATGTGAACTGCTTTGAGCGCACACCCATCAACAACGTCAATGCACATTACATCGATACCGGCACCCAAAAACGTGAATACGATTGGGTTATCGACTGTCGGGGATTTGGGGCAAAGTCCGACATCAAGGACCTGCGCGGTGTCCGCGGCGAAGTGCTCTGGGTTGAAACGGGCGAAATAGAACTGCAACGTCCCGTGCGTTTTATGCACCCGAAATACAAACTCTATGTGGTTCCCAAACCCAACCGGCAGTTTATTATCGGTGCCACCGAGATTGAATCGGAGGATCTCTCTCCCATCAGTCTGCGCTCCACACTGGAACTGTCAAGTGCTCTGTACGCATTGAATCCGGCGTTTGCCGAAGCCCGCGTCTTGCGCAGCGACGTCAATCTGCGTCCATCGCTGATCGATAACCGCCCGCGCATTGTGACAAAACCCGGTCTGCTGCGAGCCAATGGCTTGCATCGGCACGGTTATCTGTTGGCACCAGTGGTGGTGGAAAATCTGGTCGCCCTGATCACTCAGCAACATCCCTTCAGCTTTGCTGACACATTAATAGAGGCACAAGCCTGATGCTAACCCTGAGCCTGAATAACGAATCCCGGGAACTCCCTGACAATACATCCTTGCAAGAGGCGATTGAACACTGGGGAATGGTGGAAGACAAACTCGCCGCTGCAGTCAACGGTGAATTTGTCCCGCGCAGTCACTACAGCAATTTTAAACTGAGTGACGGGGATCTGGTGGATCTGGTAAAACCCGTCGGAGGTGGTTAAGGAGTTTTCAAAATGAATGAATGTAAAGATTCCCCTTTCAGCCTCTATGGCGAAACACTGGCGAGCCGTTTTGTTCTGGGCACCGCCCTCTATCCCTCTCCGCAGTCGATGAAAGACAGCATCGCCGCGTCCGGCACAGCCATGGTAACGCTGTCGCTGCGGCGTCAGAATCCGCAGCAGCAGGACGGCGATACGTTTTGGCAGTACATTCGCGAAAGCGGTTGCCGGCTGTTACCCAACACCGCCGGCTGCAAAACTCCCAAGGAAGCCATTAACCTGGCGGAAATGAGCCGGGAGTTATTCGAAACCGAATGGTTAAAGCTGGAAGTGATCGGCGACGACTACAACCTGCAACCCTGCCCCTTTGGTCTGGTGGAAGCTGCCGCTGAGCTGGTTAAGCGAGGATTTAAGGTGCTGCCCTACACCACCGATGACCTGGTGCTCGCACAGAAGCTGCTCGACGTGGGTTGCGAGGTACTGATGCCCTGGGGGGCTCCCATCGGCACCGGTCAGGGATTGTTAAACCGCTATAACCTGCGTACCTTGCGCGAACGCCTGCCCGATGTGCCGCTGATTGTCGATGCCGGTCTCGGCGCGCCTTCGCAAGCCGCCGAAGCCATGGAGATGGGATTCGACGGCATTTTACTCAACACCGCAGTCGCCAAAGCCAGCGATCCCGTGCTGATGGCTCGCGCCTTTGCTGGCGCTATCGACTCGGGCCGCATGGCGTTTTTGGCCGGACTGATTCAAAAAAGCCAGACAGCCTCGCCGTCGACGCCGACATTGGGTCAACCGTTTTGGCACCAGTCATGATCAAGAACTCTGCGTCCCCCATTGTCTGCGCCATTTCCGCCTCGGACAGCAGCGCCCATGCCGGCCACCAGTGTGATTTGCGAGTCATCCAGGATCTGGGGGGGCATGGCGTCGGTGCTATCACCGCGCTGACTGCGCAAAATTCGCAGGGGGTTGACGGGGTCGCGATAACTCCTGTTGACAGTTTGAAAGCGCAACTCTATAGCCTGACGCAAGATCTGCGCATCAGTGCGATAAAAACCGGGCTGCTGCTCAATCTGGAACAGTGTGAATTGGTGCTCGAAGCCCAAAAAGCCACTGAAGTTCCCTTGGTAGTGGACCCGGTCTTGTCCGCCACCACCGGTCGAGATTTTGGCGCGAGAGTGCAAGACTATCGACGCTTAACCGAAGTTGCCTCGCTGCTGACGCCCAATCTGCCGGAAGCCGAGCAACTGCTGGAAACACCCATAAAGTCTGTCGCCGATATTGAAAATGCAGCTCGCAAGCTTCGTACAATGGGTGCCAAAGCCGTACTGCTTAAAGGCGGACATGGCGATGTAAATCCGGAGTACGTGTATGACTATTACTGTGATCAGCAGGGCGGCTTTTGGTTGCGTCACCACAAGCAGAACAACCCAAATCGTCGCGGTACCGGCTGCAGTCTGGCCGCTGCGGTGGCCAGCTTTGTGGCTCACGGCAAAAGCCTGCGCGATGCAGTGATTCTGGCCTGCGCCTATGTTCAACAAGGCATTGAGCAGGGTTTCTCCGTTGGTAAAGGTCCCGGCCTGCTGGGCAATGGCGGCTGGCCGAAACACTTTCACCACTTCCCCGATATTGCCACTTCGCTGGATGGCTTCGACTCTCCCGCATTTTCCGGTTGCGATACAGGCCAACTGGGGCTTTACCCCATCGTCGATTCGATCGAGTGGCTGGAAAAACTCCTGCCGCTAGGTGTTAAGACATTGCAATTACGCATCAAAGATCGAGCGGATAAGGAACTTGATACGCTGGTGCGGGCGGCCGTTGCGCTCGGAAAACAACATAAGGCACGCTTGTTTATCAACGACCACTGGCAGCTGGCAATCAAACACGGCGCCTACGGCGTACATCTGGGCCAGGAGGATATGGACGTCGCCCCTTTGCAAGCCATTCGGCTAAGTGGGTTGCGACTGGGGCTGAGTTCTCACAGCGAATACGAATGGGCTCGGGCAGCGAGCTTCAAGCCCAGCTATCTTGCCATAGGCTCGGTGTTCGCCACCTCAACCAAGTCGGTACAGACCATCGGGCTGGAGAATCTGAAATACTGGAGTGGGATTCTTGGCGATCACTTTCCGCTGGTTGCCATTGGCGGTATTACCCGGGGAAACATCGCTGATGTTATGGCCTGTGCGGTAGGCTCAGCCGCAGTAATCAGTGCAATCACCGCGGCCCAATGCTACACCGAATCGACGCAAGAGTTACAAACTATCGTCGCTCAGGCATCCAATCAGTAGAGCAGGGTGTAAATCTTTCGCTGATATTCAGCGGCAAGAGGGTCACCTTTGCCCAGGCTGGCGATAATATCCATAAACGCTTTTTTGGCGGCACCATCGTCAAAGTTCAGATCCTTGCGCAGCACACCCATCAGCAGCTCCAGAGCTTCCCGGGCCTGGTTGTTCTGACTGTATTGAATGGCTAGCTGATAGGCCGCATGAGCATCTTCGGGATTGGCCTGTACCTTTTCCTCCAAAGCTTTAAGCTCCGGAGAGCTGGAAGCCTCACGCTTAAGCTTAAGTTGGGCCATGGCCTGCTCGTAAGCGGCGTCCTGGTCCACCATGGTGACCTTGTCCAGCAGCGCTTCGGCTTCATCCAGTCGGTTCAGGTGCAGATACACCTGGGCCAGCCCAACACCGATATCCGCTTTCTCACTCGAATCCTGATAAGCCTGCAGCAACAAGGGCAGCGCTGCGTTAAAATCCTCAGCGGCCATCAGTTCATTGGCCTGCTGAATCAAACCTTCCCAGGGATCCGGCAGGTGTTTTTGCAGGATTTCACGGATCTGTGTTTCCGGCTGCGCGCCCGCAAAACCATCCACCGGCTGACCGTTCTTCATGATCATCACTGTGGGCAAGCTGCGAACACCCAACTGCTGGGCAATGGGCTGCAGCTCATCGGCATTGACCTTGGCCAACAGAAACTGCCCGGCGTACTCGTTGGCCAGCTTTTCCAGTATCGGCATCAACGTTTTGCAGGGCTCGCACCAATCGGCCCAAAAATCGACCACCACGGGGCGCGAGTTGGACTCCTCAATCAGGACCTGCTGCGCGTTCTCCTGGGTGACATCGATAATGTGCGGGCTCATGGACAAACTCCTGTGTGATAGACACTCAATTCAAATTTCGGCGGCGGCGATTGTAGCACATGCAGACGCCAGCGCTTACAGAGCACCGTAGACAATGCCCACCCAGGTTTGAGTGTTCAAAAATCCATCACCCCACTCAGCCTCAAAGTCAGAAATCGGTTTCGCATCGATCACCTGCTGCAGGGATTTACCCTGGCTCTTGAGCGCGGCAATTCGACTGACAGCGGTGTTCAGGAAGTCGTGATAACGCTGCAGATCTTTTTTGTGCGCCAGTGGGCCGTGGCCGGGAATAATAGGCGTTTTGTCGTCGATACGTGACAGAACATCGGCCACTGCCGCCACCATTCCCATCGCCGATCCCCCACTGCTGGCATCGATAAAGGGGTAAATACCATTAAAAAACAGATCACCCGTATGGACGGCCTCCAGTATGTCACCCCGATAAAAATAGACAACCGTGTCACCGTCAGTGTGGGCAGGATCCGGATGTACCAGCTCCAGGCGGTGTCGATTCCAGTGCAGCGTCATGGTTTTGTCGTAGGTGACCGCCGGCAGCGCTACACGTTCAGCCGGGGGAATCTTCATCCCAAATGCCTTGATTTCACCGCCACTGGCCAGTCGGCGGCGGACATTGTCGTGAGCGACAATCACCCCCTGCTCGCGCCCCAGCGAGGCATTATTGCCAGTGTGATCACCGTGCCAATGGGTGTTGAGCAAGAAGCGTGCAGGGCGATGATCATGTTGCAGCAATGCCCCCCGCAGCTTGTTTTCCAGCGCAGCGTAGTCATTGTCTATGACCAACAGCCCATCACGCCCCTTGGAGACACCAATATTGCCACCGGCGCCCTGCAACATCACCAGTCCTTCGATCACAGGCACTGACTTGAATTCCACCTTACCGAAGTCCTGCTGTGCCATTGAGGGCGCCACCAGCATTAAACTTGCTGCGGCAGTGGCAAGCCCCTTTGATATCTGAGCCCACAGGCCACCAACCCATCGCCTTGCGTCATTCATTGCAGTTCTCCTTTTCCCTGCTATAAACCAGACAAGAGCCTACTGCATGGCCGCAAACGCTGCAAACCACCAGATTAACCCTTGCTCTGGGGCAGTAATTGATGCCTAATTCCCGCTTTGCCCAGGGTTTCAAGATGTACGTATTTTCCGCCTCCGCCATTGCCACCAAGGACTTTGACGACCTGAAAGCAGGCGACAAGGCGCTGTTTATCGTCTATATCAACTTCAAGGACCTGTTTGGTGCCGAAACGCTCTGCAAAGTGCTGACCATGCGCGAGGGTTTTAAAGACGTAGAGATAGAAAAGCGCCAGTGGCTGACCCCTGAAAAGGTCCAGGACGAACGCATCCAGGCGGCCGACAAGGGCCTGAGAGAGGCCCTGCAAACCGGCTTCGCGATTCAAATGTTCAGTGAGTAAGCACCCGACTCGAGGAGCCTGATATGGAAACCAAGACCATTGAGGTGACCGCCAGCAAACGTATCGCCCTGGTGGCGCACGACCACAAAAAGCCGGATTTGCTGGCCTGGTGTCAAAAGCACCTCGAACGACTGCGTGATCACCAGTTTTATGCCACTGGCACCACCGGGCATCTTATCGAACGGGAAACCTCCCTGGCGGTCACAAAACTCATCAGCGGTCCTCTCGGCGGCGACCAGCAAATCGGCGCCATGATTACCGAGCACCAGATCGATATTCTGATTTTCTTCTGGGACCCCCTCGCCGCGCAGCCCCACGACCCCGATGTAAAAGCGCTGTTGCGTCTGGCAGCTGTCTGGAATATTCCCGTGGCCTGCAGCCAGAGTACCGCCGACTTGCTGGTAACCTCGCCCCTGTTCTCAAGCACCTATGAGCGGGAGGCCCCCGACTACGAGACCTATCTGGCGGGTCGCACCTAGAAGGAGTACTCGAACAAGTCACAGACAAAACGGGCGATTTTTGATACAGTGCGCGGCCGCCATTGGTTGGCCCCGAATCACTAGAGAGATATCGCCTTGTTTGACCAGTTCCAGCTCCACGACCGCCTGCTAAAAGCCCTCGAACCCCTGGGCTACTGTGAGCCCACCGATGTACAACGAGAGGCCATACCGGCAGCCATGACGGGCCAGGATCTCAAGGTCAGCTCAGAAACCGGCAGCGGCAAGACGGCGGCCTTTCTGCTGCCTACATTGCACAAGCTTCTGCAAAAGGACGCCCCCAAAGCCGGCACCCGGGCATTGATCCTCACCCCCACCCGGGAGCTCTGCCGTCAGGTGGTCAAGCACTGCAAACAGCTGGCTGCCTTTACCCACCTCGAAGTCAACGCCATTACCGGTGGCCATGACTTTAAGTATCAACGCGCCATTTTTCGCAAGAACCCGGAGATCCTGGTGGCCACGCCGGGGCGCCTGAAAGAACACATTGAACGCGGCTCCCCGGATTTTAACGACCTGGAAGTGCTGATCCTCGACGAAGCTGACCGAATGCTCGATATGGGTTTTATGGACGAGGTGATGGAAATTGCCGCCAGCTGCAATCCCGAGCGGCAGACCCTGCTGTTTTCCGCCACCCTCGACGGTCAACAATACGTCGGAGAATCCCTGCTGCGCGACCCGCAAACCATCGCCCTGGCCAAACCCCGCCAGGCCAGCGGTCAGGTAAAGCAACAAATAGTGCTGAGCGATGATGAGAAACACAAGAACAAACTGCTGTTAAAGCTGTTTGAACAGGTCGAATACGACAAGGCAATCATCTTCACCAACACCAAGGCCCAGGCCAATAAGCTGGCGGGTTGGCTGCGATATATGAAACTGGAGGTGGGGGTCCTGCATGGCGACATGGATCAGGACGCCCGCAACAACGAAATGAACCGCCTGCGGCGCGGTCGCGTCAAGATGCTGGTGGCCACCGACGTCGCCGCGCGCGGTCTCGACATCAAAGGCATGGACCTGGTCATCAACTACGACCTGGCCCGCTCCAGCGAAGACTTCGTGCACCGCGTCGGCCGCACCGGTCGAGCGGGAGAAGAAGGCCTGGCCATCAGCTTTATCACCCATCGCGACTGGGACCTGATGGTAAGGTTTGAGCGCGAGCTGCAGATTCGCTTCGAAAAACGCAAGGTTCCCGGCCTGGAGGCCAAATTCAAAGGCCCGAAAAAGGTCAAGGCATCGGGCAAAAAAGCCGGCGTAAAAAAACGTTCAGGGGAGAACAGCAAAGAGGCTGGCAAGGGCAACGAAAAAGTCAAAAAACGCCACAGAGATACCAAGAACATTGGCAAGCGCCGCGCGCCATCGGCAAAGCCTGCGGCCGGCAAGTGGGGAGACGGATTTGCACCGGCGCCGATCAAGAAAAAGCCGGCGCGGCTGGATCAAGACGAAGACTAGCCACCCAAGCCTGGCGGGCGTCTTGACCCGCCAGGAAAAACGTCGATTTCAAACAACCGGCATCAAACGATAGCCAGCAGCTCCACCTCAAAGATCAGAGTGGCGTATGGACCGATCGCCCCACCCGCGCCACGCTCACCGTAGGCCAGGTTATAGGGCACGGTCAGACGCCACTTGGAGCCCACCTTCATCATCTGCAGCGCTTCGGTCCAGCCGGCGATGACCCCACCAACCGGGAATTCCGCAGGCTGGCCGCGATCCACTGAGCTGTCAAACACAGTGCCGTCAATCAGAGTACCGTGATAATGGGTACGAACGGTTGAAGATTGAGTCGGCAGCTCGCCATCACCCTCGACCAGCACTTCGTACTGCAGCCCGGACTCAGTCACGGTTACGCCGTCTTTCTTGGCATTCTCTTCCAAATACTTCTGGCCATCGGCAGACATCTCCTTGGCCTTCTCCGCTTCCGCAGCCTGCAAACGACCCTGGATTTCACGGAAGGCAGCATTGATATCGTCTGCGCTCACCTGCAGATCGGCGCCATTAACCGCATCGGTAAAACCGGCCAGGGCGGACTCAATATCAAACCCTTCGAAAGGCGGGTTAGAGACCTGATCGCCCAGCTGGCGACCCACACCGTAGCTGGCTTTGGCTTCCAGCGACTCAAACTTATCGGACATTTGCACTACTCAGTCGGTTAAAAGGCCGCAATCTTACCACAGACCCCGGGGCTCCCCCTAACGCCATCCGACCAATGGTGCCTTTTCACAATACCTCTCAGACCTTGAACTCATTACGATGATATTACGCAGGTGATCCGCATGGGATATAAAATTACAATGAGGCAAATGACATGGAGAACTGCGGTTTCAGAGGTGGTCGGGGCGTTGTTTTCGGAGCGTAAAGGAGGAGCGCCGAAGGAGTGAAAAAGACCGGCGTTTTTTGCCGGGCTTTTTCGGGACTGAGGGAAGCCTGGAGGGCCGCCCGACAGCTCCGAAAACAACGCCCCGACCGCCTTATGAGGCACAGAACCCGAAGCCCCGGAACCAACGCACCAACCACGGCATGAGGCACAGAACCCTGCGCCTCAGAACAGACAAGCTTTACTCAACAAAAACCCGGGCATTACGGAACAACCGCATCCAACCGCTATCCTCGGTCCAATCATCCGGATGCCAGGAGTTATTCACCGCACGGAAAACCCGCTCAGGGTGCGGCATCATAATCGTGGCCCGGCCATCCTCAGATGTCACACTGGTAATCCCCTGGGGAGAACCGTTCGGGTTAGCCGGATAATCCTCCGTCAACTTACGGTGATTATCCAGATAACGCATCGACACCAAGCCGCTGTTGTGACACTGCTCCAGCGCCTCCTCAGAAGCAAACTCCGCGCGACCCTCGCCGTGAGCAACCGCCACTGGCATATAACTGCCCGCCATACCCGCGAACAACACCGAAGGCGACTCCTCGATCCCGACCAGACTGAAGCGTGCCTCAAACTGCTCAGATTGATTGCGGACAAAATGCGGCCAGTGATCCGCACCCGGCACCAGCGACTTCAGATTCGACATCATCTGACAGCCATTACACACCCCGAGACTGAACGTATCCTGGCGGTGGAAAAACGACTGAAACTGATCCCGCGCCTGAGCGTTGAACAAAATCGTCTTCGCCCATCCCTCACCGGCCCCCAACACATCACCGTATGAGAAGCCACCACAGGCAACCAGCCCCTTATAATCAGCCAGTCTGGTGCGGCCCGCCAGCACATCACTCATGTGCACATCCACAGCCTCGAAGCCGGCCCGGTCAAACGCCGCCGCCATCTCCACATGGCCATTCACACCCTGCTCACGCAGAACCGCCACCTTGGGTCTTACACCCTTGGCAATATAAGGTGCGGCAACATCTTCGTCCTGGTCAAAACTCAGGCTCACAGCCAAGCCAGGATTCACCTGAGTCACCAACTCAAACTCAGACTTGGCGCAGTCTGCGTTATCACGCAATGCAGCAACCTGATAACTGGTCTCACTCCAAAGACGCTGCAGCTCCTGACGGGACTCGTCATAAATAATCTCGCCATCCGCCTCAACTCGCAGCGTATCGTGCGTGTTGATCCAACCCAGCTTACAGGCCTTAACACCGGCTTTGGCAAAGCGCGCAATCACCGCATCCGTCTCGCTGGTGCGGGTTTGCAGAACCGCACCCAACTCCTCATTGAACAGTGCCGCCAGATGATCGTCGCCGAGACCATCGATATTGATATCAACACCACAGTGACCGGCAAACGCCATCTCCGCCACCGTCGCGAACAAACCTCCATCGCCACGATCGTGATACGCCAACACCTGATCCGCTTCCAGGCTCTCCTGCATGGCTGCGAAGAAACCTTTAAGCTCTTCGGCGCTATCCACATCCGCGGGCGTATCGCCCATCTGGTTATAGACCTGCGCCAGGATAGAGCCGCCGAGACGGTTTTTACCATTGCCCAGATCCAACAAAATCAGATCGCTGGAACCGAGGTCAGTGCGCAACTGAGGCGTTACCGTTTTGCGAACATCGGGCACCGGCGCAAAGGCAGAGATCACCAGAGATAAAGGCGCGGTCACCGCTTTGTCTTCACCACTGTCAGTCCAGGCGGTACGCATGGACATGGAATCCTTACCCACAGGAATGGTAATACCCAACTGTGGGCACAGCTCCATGCCGATGGCTTCCACCGTACGATAGAGCTTCTCGTCCTCTCCGGGATGGCCCGCGGCGCACATCCAGTTGGCCGACAACTTAACATCGGACAACTTTTCGATACGCGTGGCGGCAATATTGGTCAGCGCTTCACCGATCGCCATGCGACCGGATGCAGGGCCGTCCAGCAACGCAACCGGCGTACGCTCACCCATACTCATGGCTTCACCGGCATAGGTGTCATAAGCCTGAGTGGTTACCGCACAATCGGCTACCGGCACCTGCCAGGGCCCGACAAACTGATCACGCACAACCTGCCCGGTTACCGAGCGATCACCAATGGTGATCAGGAAACTCTTGCTGGCAACCGAAGGATGCTGCAAGACACGCTCCGCCGCTTCGTAAATTGATAAACCTTCGGTAGTGAACGCCTGCGTCTCGTAGCTTCGGGTCTCGGCGGTGCGATGCATCTTGGGCGGTTTGCCGAACAACACCGACATGGGCAGGTCCACCGGCTTGGTGTCGAAGTGAGTATCGTTGAGCACAATGTGATCTTCGGCAGTCGCATCACCCACTATCGCATAGGGGCAGCGCTCGCGCTCACAGATGGCTTCGAAACGCGCCAGATCCGCAGGCATGATGGCCATCACGTAGCGTTCCTGCGCTTCGTTACACCAGATTTCCAGCGGGCTCATGCCGGGTTCATCATTGTTGATTTTGCGCAGCTCAAATACCGCACCACAACCGCCGTCTTTGGCCAGCTCGGGAAAGGCGTTGGAAAAGCCACCGGCGCCCACATCGTGAATAAAGGCAATAGGGTTTTGATCGCCCAGTTGCCAACACTGGTCGATAACCTCCTGACAGCGACGCTCGATCTCGGGGTTTTGACGCTGCACCGAGGCAAAATCCAGATCTTCTGAGGAAGAACCCGAAGCCATGGAAGAGGCCGCACCACCACCCAGACCGATCAACATGGCAGGGCCGCCCAAGGCAACCAGCTTGGCACCCGGTTCAAACTCGTCCTGGTCCACATGCTCGGCTTTAATGTTGCCGTAACCGCCGGCCAGCATAATGGGCTTGTGATAACCGCGGCGCTCGCCGTCAAAGTTCTCTTCAAAGGTACGGAAGTAACCACAGATATTGGGGCGCCCGAACTCGTTATTAAAGGCAGCGCCGCCAATTGGGCCTTCGATCATAATATCCAGAGCGGTCACAATACGACCGGGTTTGCCATAGTCCTGTTCCCAAGGCTGGCCGTAACCGGGAATCTGAAGATTCGACACCGTAAAGCCGGTCAAGCCCACTTTAGGCTTGGAGCCACGGCCTACCGCACCTTCGTCACGAATCTCACCACCGGCACCGGTACCGGCTCCGGGGAAGGGAGCGATTGCGGTAGGGTGGTTGTGGGTTTCCACCTTCATCAGAATATGGATATCTTCCTGGTTGTATCCGTAGCTCTTGGTTTCCGGATCCGGGTAGAAACGCCCGGCCTTGCTGCCGACTATCACAGAGGCATTGTCGGCGTAGGCAGACAATACGTCCTCACCGCCTTTCTCATAGGTATTTTTGATCATGCCGAACAAAGACTTGGGCATGTCGCTGCCGTCCAGCGTCCAGGAAGCGTTAAAGATTTTGTGGCGGCAGTGCTCTGAATTCGCCTGGGCGAACATCATCAGCTCCACGTCCACCGGGTTGCGCTCCAGCTCGGTAAAGCTCGTCACCAAATAGTCGATCTCGTCTTCGGCCAGCGCCAGGCCCAGCTCCACATTGGCTTTCTCCAGAGCAGCGCGGCCACCGCCGAGGATGTCGACACTGGTCTGGGGCTTCGGCTCATCATGGCTGAACAGCTGCTCGGCAGCATCGAGACGATCGAATACGGCTTCCACCATACGATCATGTAGGGCAGCGACAATAACCTGAGGATTACTGACACCGGTAACCCGATAAGCAATGCCCCGCTCCAGTCGGTTGATCTGCTTCAAACCTGCATTGTGGGCGATATCGGTGGCCTTGGACGACCAGGGCGAGATGGTGCCCGGACGTGGCACCACCAGAAACAAGGTCCCTGCCACCTCCTGACTCTCCGCTTTCGGTCCATAGGTGAGCAGCTGCTTAAGCACCTCCGACTCAGCGTCGGTGAGATCACTGTCGATGTCGGCGAAGTGCACATATTCCGCGTAGACCGAGGTCACCTTGGCATCGGCCTGTTGCAAGGTTTCGAGGAGCTTGTCGGTACGGAATTGGGAAAGAGCCGGAGCGCCACGCAGGGTCAGCATAGTCTGTTAAAACCTCTTGGTTTTTGGGGTGTGTTGGAGCGGTCTTGAAAGGGCGGCCATTGTACTGGATATCCGCCGTTGTGGCAGCAATTGAGCAAAAATCTTGTCGATCACGGATCAAGCCGTAGGGCGCTCCCCTTGCCCGCAGGCCGAAAGCAAAAAAATAAGGTGAGAAAACGCTCGGAGTGCAGATTTTCTGCCGATTCAACGGGTTTTGGCAGATACATCACCCTTTTGGGGCTACCGCAGTGTTGGCTTTCGCCTCCCGGAAACATTGTTATCGGCACCCATCCGAAGGTAAAAACAGCGCAGCTCTACTACAATATCCATTGAAAAACAAGCTGGTGGTTCTCGGATTTGGCAGGTAAAATCGCGCAAAATTTGCACGAAATCGTCAATTTTTGAGGTCTTTAGTGGCCAGGACGAAATCGCGGACAATCGAACCGAACACCGACTCACAAGCACAGTTAAACAACAGACAGACCAACAACCTACGAATATAACAAGCAGGCGCCGAGTAAGAGAGCGCGGATAAGCCGGCAAGAAGCCGGACAACAGGGTCAAAATCGCACAGGGCGAATAGGTGACAAGCCGACAGAAGGCGTGCACCTATCAGGAAAACGCCGACAGGAGCCATAAATGCGACAGAGACAACTTATCGGACGTGCCATCCGACACCTGCTTAGCCTCACCCTGGTGGTGACGGCCGGCCTGTTCCTGTCTGCCAGCCACACCCCCACTGCCCTTGAGCAGGTTCTCGCCAGTGGCGAACTGACCATCATCTCCCGCAATGGTCCCACCACCTACTATGAAGACAGCCGCGGCATGGTTGGCTATGAATACACGCTGGCCAAGGCCTTTGCCGATGACCTGGGCGTGAAGCTCAACATTTCCGAAGAAGAAAATCTGGGACGCATCTTCCACCAGGTTGGCGGCGACCAGGGCCAATTGGCCGCGGCAGGCCTTGCGGTTACCGATACACGCCAGCGCCAGGTGCGTTTCACGGCTTCCTATATGGAAGTCACACAACAGGTGATTTACCGCACAGGCACTGCCAGGCCCAGAAAGGTACAGGACCTTATCGGCAAGAGCCTGCTGGTCATCTCTAACAGCGCTCAGGCCGAACTGTTGCGGGAGATGCAGCGGCAGCACCCCAAACTGCGCTGGCACGAGCAGTCAGATCTGGAAATCCTCGATCTGATGGAGAAAGTCCATAAAGGCGAAATTGATTTCGCGGTGGTCAGCTCCAATGCCTTTGACCTCAATCGCGCCCTCTACCCGCGCGCCAAGGTCGCTTTTGATGTCAGCGAGCCCCAGGCAGTGGCATGGGCGTTTCCGAAAGGTGTGGATGACAGCCTGCTGGACCGTGCCAACGGTTTTATCGCCAGGGCCCATGAGTCGGGCATGCTGCAGGAAATGAATGAATACTACTATGGCCATGTGGACGGTCTGGACGCCGGTAGCGCCCTCACCTTTGCCCGCCGCCTGCAGACACGCCTGCCCCGCTGGCAGGAATACCTGCAGATTGCCGGCGACATGTTCGATCTGGACTGGCAACTGCTGGCCGCCATCAGCTACCAGGAATCCCACTGGAACTCCCGTGCCCAATCCTATACCGGTGTGCGCGGACTGATGATGCTGACCAAAGTCACAGCGGCTGAAATGGGCGTGGAAAACCGTCTCGATCCCATCCAGAGCATCTATGGCGGCGCCAAGTACTTTAAAAAGATCTTCGATCGCATCCCCCAGGATATTCAGGGCGCGGATCGCACCTGGCTGGCGCTGGCGGCCTACAATGTGGGCTTTGGCCATATGGAAGACGCCCGGGTGCTGACCGAGCGCATGGGCAGGGACCCCGACAAATGGGTCGACGTGCGCGAACATCTGCCGCTGCTGGCCAAACGCAAGTACTATCGCCGTGCCAAACACGGCTACGCGCGCGGTTGGGAACCGGTGCAATACGTACAGCGCATCCGCAGCTACTACAACACCATCGCCTGGCACCAGCAGGTGCAGCAGCGGCGCATGGCCCAGGTCAAGAAAGACGCCGAACTGGTGCCAGTGCACTTTTCCGCCGCCGAACAGGACTCCACCTCGCTACTCTAGTTTGTCGCATAGGGATAACCGGGCGTTAGGAAGGGTAAAGTTATCCTCCCTGCCCTTTTAATTGCCCCCCACAAACCTAATGATGAATCTCTCATGCCCCCGAGATTCATCCATGGAAACCGATAAGCCCAACAAGAAGCTGTCTGTATTACTTCATCTCACCGGCTACCTGCGCCCCTACAAAGGCACCCTGGCGGCGGCCGCTGTCGCACTGGTATTCACGGCGCTCGCCACCCTGGCCATCGGTCAGGGGGTCAAAGTTCTGATCGACCAGGGATTTGTAGAGCAATCCCGACAACAGCTGAACCTGGCGATCGCCTTTATCACCGCGCTGATCTTCGCTATGGCGATCGGCACCTTTACGCGCTTTTATCTGGTCTCCTGGCTGGGTGAAAGGGTTTCCGCCGATATTCGCCGAGCCGTGTTCGACCACATCATTGAGCTGCATCCGAGTTACTTCGAGACCAACAAGAGCGGCGAAATCATGTCCAGGCTGACCACGGACACCACTTTGCTGCAAACCATCATCGGTTCCAGTTTATCGATGGCCCTGCGTTCAGCACTCACGTTTAGCGGCGGCCTGATCATGCTGATGGTCACCAACCTGAAGCTGAGCCTGATTGTACTGGGCAGCGTGCCAGTGGTTCTGTTGCCGATCCTGCTCTATGGCCGCCGGGTCAGGCGCCTGTCCCGCGAGAGCCAGGACTCCATCGCCCATGTGGGCAGCTACGCCGGAGAGGCGATTCAGCATATCAAAACCGTGCAGAGCTACACCCGGGAATCCAGTGAAAAACAGGCCTTTGGCCAGGAAGTGGAGAACGCCTTTAACGTCGCCCGCAAGCGTATCCGCCAACGCGCCATTTTGATTGCCGTTGTGATATTGCTGGTGTTCGGTGCCATTGCCGGTATGTTGTGGGTGGGCGGCAATGATGTTCTCTCCGGTGCCATGAGTGGCGGCGATCTGGGCGCCTTTGTGTTCTATGCCATTATGGTGGCTACCGCCGTGGCCACCTTGTCTGAAGTGTTCGGAGATCTGCAGCGCGCTGCAGGCGCTACCGAGCGCCTGCTGGAACTGCTCAACGTGGACAGCGTGATCACTGCGCCGACTCAACCCTCAAAGGCAGACGCCCTGGCCCCGCGCCTGCAGTTTCGGAACGTCACCTTTCACTATCCCTCCGCGCCGGATCGCCCCGCCATCCGAGGTCTGAATCTCAATATTGAGGCCGGAAAGTCCGTGGCATTGGTGGGCCCCTCAGGTGCCGGCAAATCCACCCTGTTTGAACTGTTACTGCGGTTTTACGACCCCGGCAGCGGTGAAATCGATCTCGACGGTACCGATCTGCGCCAGTTACTCCCCAATGACCTGCGCCGACAAATTGCGCTGGTACCGCAGCAACCGGCATTGTTCTCGGGCAGCGTTAAACGCAATATCGCCTATGGCCGTGAAGACGCCAGTTTCGAAGATATCGTTGCCGCCGCCAAGGCCGCCCACGCCCATGATTTTATTTTGCAGCTGCCTGAAGGCTATGACAGTGAACTGGGCGAGCAGGGGGTAAGGCTCTCGGGCGGCCAACGCCAGCGCATCGCCATTGCGCGGGCCATTCTCAAAGATCCACGCATTCTGCTACTGGACGAAGCCACCAGCGCCCTGGATGCCGAGAGTGAATATCATGTGCAGCAGGCACTGGCAACATTGATGGAAAATCGCACCACGCTGATCATCGCGCACCGACTGGCAACCATTCAGCACGCGGACTCTATCGCGGTATTGGATCAAGGACAGCTGGTGGATATCGGAACCCACCAGAGCCTGCAACACAGTTCGCCACTGTACCGGCGATTGTGTGAACTGCAATTTAGCGACAGTATTGAGGAGGCTCTGGCCTGAACAGAACGACAGAGACGCAGAAAGCTGGCATTCAGGCTGTCGGCCTATTCATTTTGGCCTTCTGATTTGGCGGCCTTCCGAGCCACCTTTAGCTCTTCTCTGCGTCGTTTGAAAAACGCCTGGATACCCTCGCTGGCTTTTTCCGCCAGCACGCCGCCGACATATTCCACCTGATGATTAAATTGCGGCTGCTCAAACAGATTGCCGTTACTGACTACCGCCCCGGCTTTGGGTTCAGTGGCTGCAAACACCACCCGTTCAATGCGGCTGTGAATGATGGCGCCAGCACACATGGTGCAGGGCTCGATAGTGACATAGAGGAAAGCGCCCGGCAGGCGATAGTTATTCTGGTGTCGGGCCGCCGCCCTCAGCGCAATAATTTCCGCATGAGCGGTGGGATCACAACCGCTGATAGGCTGATTCCAGCCTTCACCAATAATTTCGCCATCGAGCACCACCAATGCGCCAACCGGCACCTCCCCCAGAGATTCCGCCCGGGCCGCCAAATCCAGCGCCCGCTCCATCCAGTAGGTGTCGTCCTTCACGTCAGGTGGCGTCATAACACTGCACCACAAATTCCGTTGTCACCGACAGGCTCTGCATGGATTGCAGGCGCGCCCTACCTTCCTGGCTGCCCCGCCAAACGAAAGGGGTCATTTGCAAGAGCGCAGCCACCTCCTGGGCCGAGGTCAGTGACATGGTAGCCTTAACCGCCCTCGTCGCCACTTCAATCATACCCTCGGGAACCTCTGGTATACGATGCAACTTGGGTTGTTGATAGAGTTCCTGTTTGAGCTCCTGCAAATGCCTTGGCCCTGGCACCACTCGCCAGAACTGCCCACCGGGTTTCAGCACTCGGAGCACCTCCGACACATCTCCCGGTGCAAAGATGCGCAACACCAGATCCACGCTGTCAGTGAGTACCGGCAGTTGGAAGCTGCTGGCGACTGCAAACCGGATGTCTTTGTATTGCGCCGCTGCCAGGCGTGCCGCCTCCTTGGAAATATCCGAGCCGTACAGCTCCATTGCCTTTCCTGTCTGCTCCAGGGCACGCTGTAGCTCGGACAGGTAGTAGCCTTCTCCACAGCCCGTGTCCAGCACCGTCAGTGCCTCTCGCTGCGCCACAAAGTCAGTCGCCATCCCCTGCAATGCCGCCGCCAGGGGTTGATAGTGCCCCCCCTGCAGAAATTCGCGGCGCTGCAGCAACATCTGTCGATCGTCGCCGGGAGCGCGAGAACGCTTGTGGTGGGCAGGCAGTAAATTCAGATAGCCCTGCCGGGCCCGATCAAAGCGGTGCCCGTGGGGGCAGCTGGCGACCGATGCCTCCACTGATAAAGCTTGCTGGCACAGGGGACAGGCCCAAATCAAAGCCTTAAACCCCCTCAAAAGCCAGTACAGGTGCCTCAGGATATTGAGACGCCTCAAAGGCACCCTGGTAGGCAAAACGTTCGCGCCTTTCTCCCTCGAACTCTACACTGCCAGCGAACATCTCCAGGGGACGCACCCACCAGCTGTAATCTCCATACAGGCAGCGGTAAACCACCAGCGCCTCTTCGGTTTCGCTGTGGTGAGCAACGTTAAAGACCTGATAGTCGCTGCCCTTGTAATGACGATAGACACCCGCCTGCATTGCAATCCTCTCAATTAACACGTTCAGCTGTGGAAAAGCCGGCCATGGTACCACTATCCATGCAAACTATTGCAGAGAATGTCACCGAGGTTACGGTTGCCCCCTCTCGGGGAGACTAAACTCTGGCTATCGACATTTCACCGACGCCAAAAAGTAAGGAGAAGCCAATGAGTGTTAACGACATCGTCATGAATCAGGAATCCGGTATGAGCGGTATTCCCGGCAGCAGCGACGAGCGCACCCCCGCCCAGGAGCGACAACACCGCAAGCGCATGCTGACCGCCGCCTTCCGTCTGTTCGGTAAATTTGGCTTCGACGAGGGCGTAGCCGGGCATATTACGGTGCGCGACCCGGAGCGCCCGGATCACTTCTGGGTCAATCCGATGGGCGTTTCCTTCAAAAAAATAAAAATGTCCCAGCTGTTGCTTGTCAATCACGACGGTGAGGTGGTCGAAGGCAGCGGTTTGTTGAATGGCGCCGCTTTCACCATCCACTCTCATATCCACAAGGCTCACCCACGAATTACCGCCGCCGCCCATTCCCATTCGCTCTACGGCAAAAGCTGGTCAAGCCTCGGGCGTCCACTGGACCCCCTCACCCAGGACGCCTGCGCCTTTTATGAGGATCACGTCCTGTTTGATGATTTTACCGGTGTGGTGCTGGAAATGAGTGAGGGCGAGCGAATTGCCGCCGCCCTGGGCGATAACAAGGCCGCCATTTTGCAGAATCACGGTCTGCTGACGGTCGGAGAAAGCGTGGAAAGCGCCACCTGGTGGTTTATCACTATGGAGCGCACCTGTCAGGCTCAATTGCTGGCCGAAGCCGCGGGTACTCCCAAGCTCATTAAGCCTGAAGCCGCCAAGATTACCCACGAAACCGTCGGCAGTGAACTGGCCGGATGGTTCAGTTTTCAACCGCTGCTGCAGGTGATCACCGACGAACAACCCGATATGTTTGACTGAACCCAATGTGTAAAAATTTCTGTCAGTTTTCACATTTGACAGTTATTACCGTCACATTTGACCCTTTTTAACCTATATCTCTTTGGGCGCGGCGGCTAGAATGCGGGTCTACCCTGAGTTTTGGATGGAGCTGCTGTATGCCCAAGGTCACCATTGCCGTCTATGACGGTGCCCGTCTATCCAGCTTCAGCAACCTGCTCGACACCCTGGATATTGCCAATATGCAGTGGCAGAAGCAGTACGAAGCCCGTGAAGCCCTGTTCGAATGGCAGCTGGCATCCCCTGGCGGCCGCGCCGTAACCAGCGCCACCCGCATGCCAGTGGTTCCTGACTGCTCTCTGGCGGACGCCGGGCGTTCCGATATCGTCATAGTGGCTGCCGGCAAGTATTCCAACAAGTACCACTACCCCCAGTTTCTGGACCAGCAGCGGCGCCTGATCAGCTGGTTGCGCCAACAGGGTGAAGCCGGCTCCGACATTGTCGCCTCTTGTACCGCCACCTTCCTGCTGGCCGAGACCGGCCTGCTGGATGGCTTGCGCGCCACCACCACCTGGTGGCTGGCCAATCTGTTTCGAGAACGCTACCCCCGGATCGAGCTGGACGTGAACAAGCTGCTGGTCAACTCTGAAAACTACATCATCGGCGGCGCCGGCAACACCGACTCCCTGGTAGCCATGCAGCTGATCGAGCGCTATATGGGACCGCAGATTGCCGCTCTGACCTCCAAGCTGATGCTGGTGGACGCCAACCATGTGGAGCAGACGCCCTATATGACGCTGCAGCAGCAACTGCAGCACAATGACTCGCTGGTGGCTGAGGCCCAGAGCTGGCTGCAAGTGAATATGCGCGAACCCGGCGCCCTGGACAAACTGGCGGACCATCTCAACGTCAGCTCCCGCACCCTGATCCGTCGATTCAAGCAGGCCATGGACATCACCCCCAACCGCTACCTGCAAAACCTCCGTATCGACACCGCCAAAAGGCTGCTGGAGACCAGTGGCAGCACCATTGAGGCCATTATGCTGCAGGTAGGCTACAACGACCTCAGCTCCTTCAGCCGGTTGTTCCAGCGCAAGACCGATTTGACCCCCCGAGCCTACCGCAGCCGATTTGCCTATGTCGATGGTGGCCAGGACGAATCAATGGCGGGTTAGTGTCCTGTCTGGATAACTGAACAATAAGTGCGCATTAATACAGATATACTCCGAATCGAGGTTTATCTTCCGGCCAGATTTTTATATCCTTCGGCACCAAAATTTAACGAGTGCTGCGCGCTCAGATTGTGATATCCAGCCTGTAACCAAGAGGATTTACCATGCCAGTGATTAACTACATCGAAGCTAATGGCGACAAACGCGAAATTGAGGTTGCCGTCGGCGACAGTGTGATGCAGGGCGCGGTAGACAATATGATCGACAGCATCCTGGCCGAGTGCGGCGGCGCCTGTGCCTGTGCCACCTGCCATTGCTACGTGGACGAAGCCTGGGTTGGCAAGATTCCCGCCGCTGAAGACGCGGAAAAAGATCTGCTGGATGCCGTGGTAGACCCCAAAGACAACAGCCGCCTGAGCTGCCAGATCGTCGTCACTGAGGAAATGGACGGTCTCGTTGTTCACCTGCCTGAATCCCAGTACTAAGACCATCCGCTGTACTTCGTAGCAGCCCGCTTGAGGGCGACCGGTCGTGCTCAGAGCGCGCTGCTACGGTAAGCATTGAGCCATGGAAAATTGCCATAGAATCTCTGAGGGCGACAGGGTTGGAGCCTGCTGCTGCGAAACCCGCTGTTCGAAACTGATCGACGCAGACATGACGACCAATTAGTCAGTCATCGATCAAAAACGTCGCCGAAACCGTCGCCTCGATGCTGTGCTGCCCCACGTTGACTCTGGGAGCCGGAGATGACATGGCCGCCGATTCACGCTTCATCGCGGTGATCACGAGCGGAGACGGTGCCTGCCAGCGGGTATCCACGTTCAACACCAGCACCTCGCCAACATCCTGATCCAGCGGCTCAAGACCCGCTTGAGCCTTGCGTTTGGCCATTTTCACAGCTTTGGCGATCGCTCTCAGCTCCAGCTCATCACGATTGCTGAAATCAAACTGAGTGGGCTGCAGTGTGGTTGCCCCGGACTTGACCAGGCCACCGTAGAGTGACGACAGTTTGCTGATCTCACGCAATTTGGCGGTAAAGTTGGCGTGTGCTTTGTAGCCGCTCAACTGGCGGGGCTTGTCTCTCTGATAGTGCCACTGCGGGCTGACCAGCACCTGGGCCGCCTGCAGATCCTTGGATTTAACACCGCGATCCAGGAGGTACTCTACCAACCGGTCAAGCTGTTTTTGCGCTTTTCTGACCGCCTTTTCGGCACTGTCCTCAAGCACCTCCACGCGGCCACTGACAATGGCGATGTCGGGATTGGCCATCACCTCACCCCGGGCAGAACTGGACACCTGCGGTGGCGCCCCTTTGGCCTGGGCCAGACTCCAGACGCTCAATAAACACACCAGCACAATCAGGTTTTTCATCGGTATTACCTCCCTGTTACGGAAATTGTGACTACTCTTACATTAGCAAAACATTCGAACCCGGGATGAACTGCGGTTACAATTCGCCCCCCGAAAAAACAGCGATGTAAGCATTCAACACCATGGCTCTTAAAGCAACCGTATTCAAAGCCACTCTCAATATTGCCGATATGGACCGGCACTATTACGAGGAACATTCACTGACCATTGCCCGTCATCCATCGGAGAACGATCTGCGCATGATGACTCGGCTGGCAGTATTTGCGCTCAATGCTGAACCGCAACTGAACTTTACCAAGGGACTGAGTACGGACGATGAACCGGACCTGTGGGTGAAGGACTACAGCAACCATATCGTGCACTGGATTGAATTGGGTCAACCGGACGAGAAACGCATCCGACAGGCCAGCGGCCGCTCAGACCGGGTCAGCATATACTGTTACAGCGGCCAGGCCGCGGAAATCTGGTGGGAACAAAATCGCAGTACCCTGCAGCGGTTCGCCGAGTTAAGGGTGTTCAATTTTGATCACGAAGCGCTGCAGCAGCTGACCGACATGGCTCAGCGCAACATGCAGTTGCACTGCACGATTCAGGACGGCGAGCTGATGGTCAGCGACGGCGAACACAGTGTCACCGTCACCTGGCAGCAGTGGTTCCCTGCCTGACCGGCACCGACGACAGGATAAATTCAACCGCCTGTTGACAGTCGTCGGTAATCAATACCGAATCCAGATCTTGTTCGGATATTGTGTGTTGGGCGAGCATCGCCCCGTCGATAAAATCCCGCAGATGTTTCCAGTAGTCCACACCGACCACCACCAGTGGAAAGCGCTTGATCTTGGCGGTCTGGATTAACGTCAGGGTTTCAAACACCTCATCCAAAGTACCGAAACCACCCGGCAACACCACAAAGGCGCTGGAGTACTTCACCAACATAACCTTGCGCACAAAAAAGTGATTAAACTCCGTCCAGATATCCAGATAGGGATTTGGCTTCTGCTCCATGGGCAATTCAATGTTGCAACCGACGGATAAGACATCAGCGTCGCGGGCACCGCGATTGGCGGCTTCCATAATACCCGGACCGCCGCCGGTCATGATGGCAAACCCCGTTTCGCCCAAGTGACGCGCCACGTTCCTGGCCAGCTGGTAATAGGGGTGGTGCTCCTCAAATCGCGCAGAACCGAAAACGGTAATACAGGGCCCGATACGACGCAATCGACTGAACCCATAGTAAAATTCCCGGGAGATGCGCCAGCAGTTCAACAGATCTTGCAAACTCCCCTGCGCACCTTCGAGCAGTGCCTGATCCCAGCGAGGCTGCAAACGGCGGCGATGCGGTAGTGGCACGCTTAGATCTCCTCGCCCCGTTTGTCTGACTCTGCTGCAGCTACCTCTGACTCTTCCAATAACGGTTGGCGCAGCAGATAAATCGTCACGCAGCTGCCGATAAACACCAGAGTGAGGCTCGCGTACAAACGCCCAATAATCAGTGAGGAACACAACATACTGACCCAGAGCAACAGGATCACGCGATTGCGCACCTTGCGCGGAATACCCTGGCCATCCTCCCAGGAGCGCACAATCAACCCCAGGCGGGGATGATTGCGCAACCACTGATGGAAACGCTCGCTGGAGCGGGCAAAACACCAGGCGGCCAGCAGTATAAACGGCGTTGTAGGCAGGATCGGCAGAAAGATACCGATAACCCCCAACGCCACACTGAGCCAACCCAGGCTGATCAAGGCATAACGCTTAACCATCAGAGATTCTCCTCAACTGCGGAAAATCAGTGCTGATGACCACCAACACCGTGGGCATGGCCATGGGCCAGTTCTTCTTCCGTGGCCTCACGAACATCAACGATCTCAACCGCGAACACGAGAGTCTTGCCGGCCAGCGGATGATTGGGGTCCACATCCACATTCTTTAGCCCCACTTTCACCACAACCGCCTCCTGAGGTCCCTTTTCGGTATTGATATGCACCACCTGCCCGACGTTAATCTTGCCCTTGGTCACCAGGTGTTTTTTGGGCACCCGCTGGGGTGGAAGCTCCTTGCGCTGGCCATAGCCGTTGTCCGGGTCAACCGTGACGTCAAAGCTGTCCCCCGCAGAGCGTTCTTCCATGGCGCTTTCCAGCCCTCGCAACATGCCACCGTGGCCGTGCAGATAGAGCACCGGGTTACCATCGTGGGAATCTTCGAAGATGTCACCACCCTCTTCCTTTAGGCGGTAATGGAAAGAAACAACCTTATCTTTACTTATCTGCATAGATACAACCTTAACCGAATTGATGGCCGCAGTATGGCCAGTCATAGAAAAATTGGCAATCAGAGCTCGTGCAAGCGAGCGCCCACGCCGTCAATAAACGCCTTCAACTCCGGCACAGCGTTATCGGGCAAAGACACCTCAAAACTGACCCGCTCGCCGTAGTCCACTCCGCTGACCTGCCCCTGATGCTGGCCCAACCAGTGCCGCAGAGGTTGCTCCAGTGCATAGTCACCTTGCACCTGACACTGGCTATAGGGCACCTGATCCTCGGTTTCCAGTTCTGTCATTGCCAATTGAGCCGCATGGCCGTAAGCCCTTACCAGGCCACCGGCCCCCAACTTGATTCCCCCAAAATAGCGAATTACCACCAGCATGATGTCTCCGACCCCCTTGTGCTGCAACACATTGAGAATCGGCTTGCCAGCCGTGCCACTGGGCTCGCCGTCATCGGACATGGCCACCGTGGTGGGAGAATGGGGGTTTCCAATCAGATAAGCCCAACAGTGATGGCGGGCATCGGGGTAATCCAATCGGGCCTGCTGCAACAACGCCATGGCTTCCTCGCGGTTGCTCGCTCTGGCGGCGCGGGCGATAAAACGGCTTTTCTTGATCTCGTATTCCACTGCAACGGCTTCGGCAGGCACGGCATAGGTGGGGCGGGGCTGTTTCATACAGGTTCCTGTTGGCGCAACTGCCGAACCAGCTCCGCCAGTCGTTCGATGCGTTCATTACTCAATTGGCGATAATCCAGATAAGGACATACGATCAAGCGCCGACTGGCATCGACAGCAAAATGCGCATCCAGCCACACCAGATTGTTGAGACCCAGTGCCGCCGCGTAGGTCTTACCGGCGACAATGTGAATGGCTTCAGCCTTTTCGGTATCCGGAGGACTGAATAACAGCGCCTCCCGGCAATCGGCCTGCAGCAGCCGGCGATCACGGTACTCCTGCCAACTGCCCCACTGCTGCACAGGAGCGTCCCCAAGCGTCATCAGAAACTTGGCATATACATTAAACACCTTGCGCCAGTGGTTGCTGGTATTGCCCACAATGTGATCCAACTCCCCCGGCACCAGCGGCTTGAGCAGATTGAGGTGGGGGTAATCATCAATGGGCGGACGGTTGGCGATACAGAAGGCCAACTGGTAGCCCTCACTGCCAAACCCCACCGCCCGGTCTGACGCACTCATAGGGCAGATTCATCGGGTCATTCGGGCCGGGGACTATACCATTTTTCATTCAGCTTGCGTTCATCATACCCCGGCTAGGCTTATACTGTTGAGTAGAGACCCTAAAGTCATCTTTGGAGCCAACCATGGACGTCACCGCCCCTATTCGCACCACTCTCCTCTGCGCAGCCGTCGCCGTTGGGCTGAGCGCCTGTATTGCACCCAGCGAGCAGCACAACGGTGGCATCATCATCGACCGCAAAGGCGTGGACATGCAGGCCTACCAGAACGACCTCGACGAATGCAAAGTCTACGCAGCCGAAGTCTCCCGCGCCGAACGCGCGGCGGAAAAAGGCGCCAAAGGCGCGATTCTGGGTGGCGCCATCGGAGCCATTATCGGCAATAGCGGCACCGCATCCCGCGGAGCCGGGGTCGGCGCCGTCACCGGCGGCGCGGGCGGATTCAGTCAAGCCGAGCGCGAACAACAGCGTATCATCCGCAACTGCCTGATCGGTCGGGGGTATAGAGTCCTCAACTAGCTGGATTGAGAGTCCTCAACTAGCTGGGTATAGAGTCCTCAACCGGATGGATATAGAGTCCTCGACTGATTAGGGATTCAACGCCACAGCAGGTACAATAGCGCCCTTTTCGACAGCCAGAACGACAAGGGCAGGCACTCCATGGCCATCCAGTGGTACCCCGGGCACATGCACAAGGCCCAAAAGCAGATCCGCGAAGTACTCCCGCAAGTGGACCTGCTGATCGAAGTGCTGGACGCACGCATTCCCTATTCCAGCGAAAACCCCGCCATTGCCGAACTGCGCGGTGACAAACCCTGCATCAAAGTCCTCAGCAAAACCGACCTGGCCGACCCGGACACCACGGCGGCCTGGCAGCAGTACCTGGAACAGGAAAAGGGGGTGAAAACCCTCGCCATCACCACCGAGCAGCCCGGCAAAATGAAGTTGCTGATCGACCTGTGTCGCAAAATGCTGCCCGAAAAAGACGCCGGCTTCAAAACCATTCACACCATGATTGTGGGTATCCCCAACGTTGGCAAATCCACCTTGATCAATACCCTGGCCGGCAAAACCATCGCCAAGACCGGCAACGAACCCGCCGTCACCAAAAGCCAGCAACGCATCAACCTGGGCAGCGGCATCATTCTCTTGGACACCCCCGGTATCCTCTGGCCCAAAGTGGAAAACCCAAAAAGCAGCTACCGCCTGGCCGCCACTGGCGCCATCAAAGACACCGCCATGGAATACGACGACGTTGGCTTCTTCACCGCCGAATTCCTTATTAAGGCCTACCCAGACCTGTTAAAACAGCGATTCGACCTCGACCACATCCCCGCCACCGAACTCGAATTCCTCGAACTCGCCGGCGCCCGCCGTGGTGCCAAAGCAGCGGGCGGCCGGGTCAACCTGCACAAAATCTGCGAAGTGCTGATCAATGAACTGCGCTCCGGACAGCTGGGCCGCATCACTCTGGAAACCCCGGAGATGATTGACCAGGAAAAGATCGAAGTCGCAGAAGCCCAAGCTCAAAAAGAAGCCGAAAAACAAGAACGCAAACAACGCTTCAAGGCTGGGTCCCGAGATCCGCAACCCGATGGTGAACCCCGAAAAAAAACCAAACCAAAGACGGCCAACAAAGCTAAGAGCGCCAACAAAAAAACCTCCGGCGTGGCCGGCCCCAAAAGCGGCTGCCAACTCAATCGCAGCAAACCCAACAGCAAATCCAGCGGTCGGGGTAAAAGCCCCAGTCGCCCGGGAAAACGACGCTAAACCATGACTCGAACACTACTGACCCTGGGTGCTTTCGCACTAATCTGCGCCCTTGCCTTTGTGGTCTTGAAACCGCAAAACCCACAAAGCCCAATGGGCACTCCCGCTAACCTGCCCTGGCAAATCGACACCCACGCCGACCAGACCAGCAGCGTCTTCGGGCTCACCCTCGAACACACCACCGTTGCTGACGCTCTGCAGACACTCGGCGAAGACCACGAACTCGGCATCATCAGCGACAGCAACGACAACAGCGGGCTCGAAATCTACTACAGCCACTTCAAAACCGGCCCCCTGCAGGCCAAACTGATTATTGCGGTCCAGGCCGACCAGACCCAACTCATCCAAATGCAGGAGAACGCCAGCAGCGCCAGCTTCACCAGCTCCGGCTCACGCAAATTCCTGCTTAACGAAAACGACCTGCAAAACATCCGCCACTGGCCCATCGCCAGCCTTAACCTCATACCCGCCGCCTCACTCGACGAAGACATCATCCTCGCTCGCTTTGGCCAGCCCAGCGAACGCATCAGAGTTGACGAAAACAGCGAACATTTCCTCTACCCGGACAGAGGTCTGGAAGTCGTCCTCAACCAAGAAGGCAAAGAACTGTTGCAATACGTGGCACCAAGATCCTTCGAAAAACTCTCAGCCCCTCTGCAACGGTACCGAACAAAATAAGAAAGTTGAGGCACAGCAGTTCATTCACCGCAGAACTAAGGTGGCTGGTGGTTCCGTTTTCCGAGCATCAAAGAGGGCGCCGAAGGAGCTAAAAAGACCGGAGCTTTTTGCCGGGCTTTTTGGCGACTGAGGGAAGGCCGGAGGGCCGCCCGACCGCTCGGAAAACGGAACCTCCAGCCGCCGATTGAGGCATCCAACGACCAGCAATCGCCAAACTACCCCACCCGGAAACAAATTAATTACCTCTCAACCTTACGAAACTTGAGCGTCATCCGATTGGACTCGCCCACTGCCAACATCTGCTGCCTCAATTCCGGATTATCCCGACTGGTTGCCAAGGTCGGCGGCAACCGCCAGACAATATCTTCATCGCCAGGCTGATCATCAGGGTTCAAATTCACATCACTCGACGCCACAAACTCAAACCCGGCCTCCTCAAATTTCTTAATCACCAGAGATTTCTTTAAATAGCCCTTTGAGCCATCCGCCCAGTCATCGGCCTTATCCTCAGGGGCCATATGCTGAACCACACCCACAATACCGCCAGGCTTCAACACATCATAAGCATCCCGCAACGCCGCTGTCAGATACCCGCCATCACCCTCAAAGCGATTCAGATTATGTAACGCGCGAATAAACAAAAAGGCATCCGCAACCCCCTTACTCTCCTCCGGCATCGAACCAAAAACAAAAGCGGATACCACCGCACTGTCATCGGTGCGCCAGGAATTCGCATCCGCCGTCCAAGTCGTCGTCCAGGTCTTCTTAGCCTCTATCCGCTCCGCGCTGAAAAAGCCAAACTTCGGGAACATATCCAACGCATAATCAATACCAATCAACTTACCCTCACCACCCAACAACGGCAGCAAGATTTTCGAATACCAACCCCCACCAGGCAGCGCCTCCGCCACCGTCATACCAGGCTCAATACCAAAAAACTCCAGAGTCTCCTGCGGATGCCGGTATACGTAGCGAGCCTGCACCTCCTCTGACTGAGAGGCAAATACATCCTTCACCACCGGGGCCGGCGCTGCGGCTGTGGGCTTAACCGCCTGAGTTGAAACCTCGGCCGGCGGCGTCGCCTCCTGACTGCAAGCCGCCAACATCGCCATTATCAGAGCACCGGGAATAAGAGCTTTAAACATGTAAAACCTCCTTGGTCTAGGCAAAAAATAGAAAACCATGGTATATAGGTATTATTGCTATATCAATACGACCAACAGCTAAAACTGACTCACCGTCGTCGCTAAAAGCAGGAGAAAATTAGCAGTAAGGCGTGATGTCATTGATCAACAAATAGACAAACTTAAAGCTTGGGCAGATTATGCGCTTTAGGCGACGAAGCGCAGAGCGCTTCTCATCGCCCTACGTCTTCTTGATAAGAGCTCAATTTCATATTGAGACAATAACAATCGGTGAGATAAAGTCGGGGTACCTCGATCTAAAGGGTGGCTGGGTGTTCGTTGGAGGGGCATTTCGAGCGAACGCCGAAGGATTCAATGAGACAAGCGTTTTTTGCTTGGCTCATTGGGGACTGAGGGAAGCCGGGAGGGCCGGTAGCGTGCCCCTCCAACGGACACCCAGCCGCCCGTTGTGGCACAAAATCAGCAGCCGCTTTCGTCCAATCCGCAAAGAAAAGACCTGGGAAAAACACCTAATTCCAATGGCCGGTTATGGTGCAAAGAGACGCTGCCAACCCGGTCGCGCTCGGAGCGCGCTGCTACACACGAAGACAAACTGTGCCACGCCGAAGTTCAGCTTTTGGCACGAAGCGGAAATAAAAAGGTTCAGATTAGTCTCCCATACAACTTAAATAACAACGATCAGAAGTCGTAAGAAATCTTCCCGTACCAATAAGCCCCATTGAAACCGAACGGCGCCGAACGACGGGAATAAGTAAATATTCCCGGGCTATTGACAATCACCTCACCTCCAACCGCCGTCTCCAATGCACCGCCGCGGCTGTTACCAATTTCATTCTTATCGGGGAATTCGTCAAAAATATTGTTACCACCAACACTGATACTCAACCCGCTTTCGAACGCATAAGTCACATTCAAATCCGTCAATGTCTTGGCTCCATGTGTTTGTCGCCCACCATCCGTAACCGTATACTCACCAAAGCGGTTAAACGACAATGTTGCGCGCCAATTCTCCAACGAATAATGCCCCGTCAAACTCACTCGGTCCTCCGGCTGCCACTCTTCAATAATAGAAACATCCTGAGAACTGAACACTACCTCAGGCTCCAAATTTGAAAGATCACCCCCCTCCGATGTAAACAAATCCACCACGTCCGTTTCGGTTTTATTGGCCGCCAGCGTCAAATCCAACAGACCATCGCCAATTTCAATACCTTGATAAGTGGCCACCAGATCAAACCCGCGAGTCTCAGTATTGGCACCGTTCAAGAAAAACTGAGCCGCACCGGCACCCGACGCTGCCAATGCATCGCCTAATGTCCCTGTGGGATCGTCATCAGCATCCAAACGATTACTAATCACAATCCGGTCATCAATATCAATCGAATAATAATCCAGTGTAATGCTAAGTTGATCAGTCGGTGTGAAAACAACCCCCAAACTCAGATTAACCGACTCCTCCTCTTTCAGCTGCGGAATTCCCAATTCACGGGCCAGACCACTATCGTTTCGAAAGGTACCCACCTGAACTGGAATTTGCGGCCCTTCGGGGTCCGCAGGATCGGATACAAACTGCGTGCCGATGTTATTGAAATACTGCTGTTGCATCGACGGCGCGCGAAACCCTGTACTACCCGCTGCCCTCAACCTCACGCTATCCGACAGGGCCCAATTGGCTGCCAACTTAAAATTGGTGGTATCACCAAAGTCCTCATAATCGTCATATCGAATCGCCGCACTCACTAATAGCGCGTCTGAAAATTGATACTCAAAGTCAACATATGCCGAAGTGACATCCCGATCCTCATCCACTGTAGACGCCGGACCAATGCCGTTAAACGCCTGAATGCCTCCGGCCGCATCTTGAGGAAATAGTGAAACTCCACCGTTCTCCAGGTCGGTATCAAAATCCTGATATGAGTAGGCTTCTCCAGGGATCACTTTGTACTCATCAATTCGGTATTCCAAACCAGCAGCGACGCCTAAATCACCAATGGAGTGAGTTATGTCAAGATTGAACGTCTCAAGCCCCAACTCCAATCCATAGGCATCGGCACTACGGGGAATGCTGCTACGGATTTCCTCATCACTAAGGCCTTCTCCAAAATTCAAAAAATTTACAAACGAATAATTGACAGAATTACTGGTGGTGTAGTCGATTTCATTACGTCCATAGGTGTATGACAGATCCAGCGTCATACCACTGTCGAACTCTGTTCGGTATCCCGCATTTACAGAAAGATCGTCAATCTCGGAATCGATGAGCGGCAGAAACCCCTTGGGAATGACATTGTCCCCGTCATCAAGCGCGGCGGAGAATCCAGAGCTGGGATTACGATAAAAGGCACCTGACTGATTATCTCGTTTCGAATAGGTTACGAAACCGTAGAGTTCGCCTTGTCCAGCTTCAATCGCAGCATTGAGTACAAATGCCAACTGCTCTGAATCCGCGTCACCGATACGGAAAATAGTGCGATCAAAATCGATTTCTCTAGGATCACCGACCTCAGCGAAACCATTGCCATCTGTATCGCTACAGCCACCATAGGCACAAGCGCCCTGTAATCCGGCCCGGTTGGTACCTTCACGGTCACGATAGTTGAGCGTGGCACTCACAAAACCGGAATCACCCAGCTCAAAACCCTTAGAGAGATCGACATTAATGGTTTCGCCATCCCCCTCTGAATATTCTCCATAAGACGTACTGATATGACCGGCTTCATTATCGTCCTTGAGTACAATATTAATCACACCGGCAATCGCATCGGACCCATATTGGGCAGCCGCACCGTCGCGGAGCACCTCAATGCGTTTGATCGCCGAGGCCGGAATGGCATTCATATCCACCCCGGCGGTGCCACGCCCAACAGAGGTGTTGATATGAATTAAAGAAGCCTGATGACGACGTTTGCCATTGATCAATACCAAAGTTTGATCTGGCCCAAGTCCTCGCAGCGTAGCCGGCCGCAATGCATCGGTGCCGTCGCTGATCGTGGAAGATGAAAAATTAAAGGAAGGCGCCAGCGATTGCAGCATACGCCCGACTTCGGTGTGGCCCGTATTCGACATAGCCTCCGAATTAAGAACATCCACAGGAACGGGCAAATCTTCGGCGGTACGGCCTTTGGTACGGGTACCAATGGTCACCACTTCCTCAATCACCTCTTCGCTTTGCTCGCCTTCATTTTGTGCCTGAGCCGTAGCTGCAGCAATCGCCAACGGCAAAGCGGCAAACAAAGAAACCCCACAGATTGTATTAGTATTTTTCAATGGGAATGGCATGGTCTTCTCTCCTCGACATGAAAGTGCCACGCAGGAAGACTCTGTCCGACATCACCGCCTCCCTGGGTGGATGATTGTTGTCCGAAACGTTTAATTAACAATAGGAGCTAAAACCCAAACGCTGAAATGCCATTTGGTAATATTTAAGCAACAAATTAATAGCCGCCAGCTATTTGATAGGAAATAGAGTTTATGCTGATGGGTGATATTGAACTGAGATTGCATTCATCTTCTGCAACCCTGGTCATCAATTCTGCCGCGAAACCTGAGAATTGAGTCTGACGATATCCTCAGGAAGATCCACATCCTGCAGAATGCCGGGATCCCAACACTCCACATCCACCCGGCAATCCCCGTGGGATTTCAAAATTGAGCGGGCGCCTTCATCACCTTGAAGCGCCAAAAGCTCCTCGCGAAAGTGATGGGAAAAGCCTACAGGGTGGCCACGTTTCCGGACCTGGGATTGCTGGAACCAAGGCACGATTATTGTTGCTGAATCATCCGTGGAGATCGGCTTCTGCAGCTGCTGTCGCAGGCTTACGATTGTTTCAGTCTCTATCGTCGGCATATCCGCCAGTCCCACCATCCAACCATCGGCATGCGGCCAATGAGCAACGCCGGCGACAAGACTCTGGCTCATACCCTCATGGGCACGCTCGGCGACTATCCAAGGGTAGCCGCTTTGATCCAGCAGCGTTTGCAGTACCTCGTCCTGCGGCCTGACCACGCACACGGCGTTGTCAAATGCGCCAAAAAAACGCTCCGCTGAATGCTCAATCATCGTGCGACCGTCAGCCAGCGGCGCCAGCAGTTTGTCACCGCCAAAGCGACTGCCCCGCCCCGCCGCCAACAGAATTCCGGCGATCATGATTGGGATTGCAGCTGCGCTTTGATATCGATACCGTTGCGCAATGCCGTCAGTTCGGCCAAAACCGCCAAGGCGATTTCTGGTGGCGCTTTACTGCCAATGGGCAGCCCCACCGGTCCTCGGAGTCGGTCCAGTTCCTCGTCCGTAAATTCGAAGTGCTCTTTTAAACGCTGACGACGGTTTTCCGTGGTTCGCAGAGAACCCAACGCCCCCACATAAAACGCCTCTGACCGCAGTCCGTCGAGCAACGCCAGGTCATCAAGCTTGGGGTCATGGGTCAGGGCCACAATGGCGGTACGACGATCGGGATTGACAGCGCGCACCACATCGTCGGGATAGCCTTCCAGCAATTCCGTATCCGCCACCGACCAATCCTGCCGATATTCAGGGCGGGGGTCGCTGATCAGTACCCGGTAGCCCAAAGCATTGGCCATCTCCGCCAGATAACTGGAGGTTTGCCCGGCACCAATAATCAGCAAACGCCACACCGGACCAAAGATATTGACCCAGTGAGTCTCGGTCAGATGAGCGATATCTTCGTCCTGCGAGTCACCCAACTGAATATCGCCCGTCTCAATGCACAGTGTGCGTGTCAGGGTGCGGCGCTGATGCAGGGCATCAATCAATGCCTGAACCACGGCAACATCCGAGAAGGGTTCCAGTATCAGTGCCAGAGTGCCGCCACAGGGCAGGCCAAAACGGTGTCGCTCTTCTTCGGTCTCGCCGTAGAGGGTGACCTCGGGTTGGGTCGGGGGCGATTCAATCAATCGTTCAAACAGATCTTCCTCAACACAACCACCGGACACTGAGCCGGCAAAATGCCCATCGCTGCAAACCACCAGCAGCGACCCCACCGGTCTCGGCGACGTACCCCAGGTCTGGGCCACCGAAACCAACGTCACCTTGACGCCCCGGTTGAGACCCTCCAATGCCGCCTGCAATACTTCCAGCTGGGTAGTCTGCACTTTCAAACCTCTGCTTTTGTTGGCTTACACCCAATATGAGTGCAGGGACGACGGGTTTCAAGCCCTGCCTCCCCATTGTTGATGTGGCCGAACGCCGCGGGTGCTGCCAACAACGGCGGGCTTAACTCAAGCGCAAAGGCATGGAACGCAAGCGTGTTCCCGTGGCGGCAAAGACCGCGTTGGCAACTGCCGGCGCGATTGGAGGCAAACCTGGCTCGCCCACCCCGGTGGGATGCTCATCGCTATCAATCAATACAACGTCGATTTCGGGAGACTCATTCATTCGCAACATCGGGTAGTCGTGGAAGTTGCTCTGTTGCACTTCACCATTGGCAAAAGTGATTTCACCGTAGAGCGCCGCTGTCAGACCAAAATTAACGCCGCTTTCCATCTGGCTGCGAACGATATCCGGGTTGATCACCTTGCCGCAGTCCACTGCGCAGGTGACCTTGTGCACTCGAATCTGCCCGTTTTCCACTGAGACCTCGGCCACTTCGGCGACAAAACTCTCAAAACTCTCTTGCGCGGCAATCCCCAGGAAACGGCCGTTTTTGGGCTGACCCCAGCCCGCCTTTTGCGCCGCTGCTTCCAGTACTTTACGCAGACGCGAATCGGCCGGCAGATGACGCAAGCGAAATGCCAGAGGATCCTGTTCACTGGCGTGGGCGAGTTCGTCCATAAAGGATTCTTTAAAGAACCCGGTAAAGGAATGCCCAACCGATCGCCAGTAACCGGTGCGAATGCCGACATCCACCGTGACGTGGCGAACTTCTTTATTGGGCACGTCATAGTCTTCATAGAGACCCTCGACACTGGAAGGGTCCACCAACCAGTTTTTGAACAAGCCGTAGCCACGCTTGCTGACCCAGTCGACCATGCCATCAGGCAGAAATTCCGGCAGCAGAGCGCCGGCGTTTTGATCCAGCATATAGGGCATGATATTGGCGCCGGCACGCTTGGCGCTCCAGGTTTGCAACTGCCCCTGTTCATCCAGGCCTGCGGCCAGATCCACCGTCGCCGCCGGGCGGTAATAGTCATTGCGGGTATCGTCTTCCCGACTCCAGGTCAGTTGCACCGGCACCTTCACCTTGCGGGCAATAGCGGTGGCTTCTGCAACAAAATCGTGAAAAGCGCGGCGCCCAAAGCCGCCGCCCAAATAGGTGCTGTGTACCTGCACCTTGTCACGGTCAATGCCGCCATACTCAGAAACCAGGTTACCGGCCAGATCCGGGGCCTGGGTCGGCACCCAGGCTTCCGCCCTGTCGCCCTGCATATGCACCGTACAGTTCATCGGTTCCATGGTGGCGTGTGCCAAAAACGGTGCCTCGTAGCGGGCACTGAGGGTGCTGGCCGCCTCCCTCAGAGCTTTGGCACCTTCACCCTGCTTGTGCGCCTCCTGCCCCTCCTCGTTAAGTGCCTCCGCCATGGTCTCACCCAGGGCGTCTGAGGACACCGAACTCAGTGCCGGCAGCTCCCACTTGACCTCGATTTGCTCCAGCGCCTTGCGGGCCTGCCAGTAGTGTTCCGCCACCACCGCCACGCCGTTAAAAATCTCAACCACTTTGTGAACACCGGCTTGTTGGTCCGCGCCGTTCAATGCAAAAGACAGCACCTTGCCGCCCGCAACCGGACTGCGCAACAAGGCCGCTTTTTTCATGCCCGGTATCTTGGCGTCAATCCCAAAATCGGCCGTGCCGGTGGCCTTGGCGAGGGCATCAATTCGAGGCCCACGGTCTCGCCCTATCCAGCGCAGTTCCGAGTCTGGCTTCAGCTCAACGGATTCCGGTGCCGGTAATTCCGCCGCATCCACCACAAAGGCACCAATACCTTCTGTGCGATCACCGCTGCTGATTTTAGCGTCGGCCATGGACAGTTGGTTTTTGCTCACGCCCCAACGCAAAGAGGCCGCCTGCAGTAATAACTCCCGCACTTGTGCCGCCGACTGACGCAGTGGCTCATAGCGTACCCGGATACTGGCACTGCCGCCGGTCACCTGTATTCCGTAACCGGGCACACCGTAGTCTTTGTGGATGCCGGCCGTTCGCACTTCAATAGTCGCCGGATCCATATTCAACTCTTCGGCGATCAGGGTCGTCAGACCCATATTCACGCCCTGCCCCATCTCCGCCTGAGGCACAAAGAAACGCACCTGGTTGGAAGGCGTCACCTGCAAAAACGCGTCAGCCTGCCAGGCATCCTCAGCGGCATAGGGGAACCGGGATTGGGCACTGGCACAGCCACTCAAGGGAACACCGAGCACCAGACCGCCACCGGTGATCCCCATCATCTTGAGAAAATCACGTCGATTGCTGCTGATCGCCTTGCTCATGCGGCACCTCCGGACATTGCATTGCTCTCGGCATTGGCAGCCGCACTGACAGGCTGATTGGGGTCGAATAACACCACGCCGCTCGATTGCGCTTTGGCAGCAGCCTTAATAGCCGATTTGATACGGGGGTAGGTACCACAGCGGCAGATATTGCCACTCATAAACTGATCGATGTCTTCGTCGCTGGGATTGGGGTTCTGTGCCAGCAATGCGCTGGCCGACATAATCTGACCCGGCTGACAGTAGCCACATTGGGGCACATTGTGGTGGACCCAGGCCTGCTGCACGATATGGAGATTGTCGGGCTGGCCCAGGCCCTCAATAGTCGTGATCTCGGCATCGGCAACCGCTGCAACCGGCAACACGCAGGTGCGCACCGCATTGCCGTTCATATGCATGGTGCAGGCGCCGCACAGGCCTTTGCCGCAACCAAACTTGGAGCCGGTCAGTTGAAAGTATTCGCGAATCACCCACAGCAACGGGGTGTCGGCAGGCGCGTCGGTGGTGACGGTCTCACCGTTAAGTCGAAAGCGGATCATGAAGGGTCTCCCGGCGACTCACTCCGAATGGAGCGAGACAAACTGTAAGTCGCTAGCTTAGCGCCGGGAGGCGGGTGATCGCACCTGAATTAACCCTTCTAAACATTTTTGTACATTCGTGCAAAAAATCAGGCGGTCAGCAGATTATTGAGCAGCGTCTGGCACTGCTGCTTATCCATATATTTGGGTACAGGATAGGTAAAATGCGCCTCAAACAACGCTGCCTTGGTGATGGTTGGAATGTCTTCCCTTTTTAGCGCATCCAGGGTTCTGGGAATACCCATCGCCTGATTCATCGCCCACACCTTATCGATAAATTTCTGGGCAAGTTGCGACTCCGACTCTCCGGGTTGCCCCAGCTCGCACTCCAGCGCCAGATCTGCCAGTCGGCTGTTGATATGGTCCTTGGAATACTCAAGCACATGGGGTAATACCACCGCGTTAGCCAAGCCATGGGGCGTGTGGTAGAGGCCACCAAATTGATGCGCTATGGCATGCACATAACCCACAAAAGCGCGGGTAAACGCCATTCCGGCGTAAAAGGAACCCAGAGCCATCGCCTCCCGCGCGGCCATATTGCCGCCATCTTCATAGGCCGTTTCCAGATTATTGATAATCATCCGCGTCGCCGCGCGGGCATAGGCATCAGTTTCGTCTGTGGCCAGACGCGAGATATAGGCTTCAATGGCATGGGTAAGCGCATCCATACCCGTGGCTGCCGTAATCTGTGGTGGCAGGCCCGCCATCAAAGTAGGATCCAGTGCCGCAGCCAAAGGTACAATTTTGGGATCCATCACCAGCTTTTTGGCGTTTTCCTCGGTATCCGAAATCACCGCAGCGGCCGTCACCTCAGAGCCGGTACCCGCGGTAGTGGGTATGGCAAACAGCGGCAGAGCCGGCTTCTTCGCCACAAACTTGCCCTCAAAATCCTGGGGTGGGCGCTGATTGCTGGCCGCCAAAGCCATCACCTTGGCGGCATCCATGGAAGAGCCCCCGCCTATGGCCAGCACCGAGTCGCAGCCTTCGCTGCGCAGCCGCTTCAAGCCCTCTTCCACCACACTAAAGGTGGGGTCCGGCTGAATACCGTCATAAATCACCGGCTCGATTCCCCGGGCTTTCAAACCTTCAATCACAGGATCGATCACTCCCAGCTTTACCAGCATGGCGTCTGTTACCACCAACACCTTTTTATGGCCAAAGTGACCGATGGTTTGCGCCAGCTTCACCGCTGACCCCTCGCCGGAAAACACCGTAGGGCGGGCATCGGGAATAAATTTCAACACCACCTTCATGACCAGCATCAAAAGCTTAAAAAACACAACCTGAACTGAAAACACCACTTCCTCCCGGAAAACCTTGTGACTACCTCCCCCCGATTCTAGCCATAACTGCTCTGATGATCGGGTGTCAAACGGCCAGTCATTTATCATTGCGCGCCAAATATGCATCGCTATTTACCCGCAATGGAACGATTCCTTACAATGGCGCCCCCGAGACGCAGAACCTGAACCCATGACCAACGCTTCCGACATCCTCTATTGGAACGACTTTAAGCCCGGCGACACCCACCAGCTTGGTAACTACTACCTGAGCCAGGAAGAGCTGATCGAATTCGCCCGCCGCTACGACCCCCAACCGTTTCACATCGACCCCGGGAAGGCCATAGACAGCCCCATAGGCTGCCTTTGCGCCAGTGGCATTCAGACTTTCGCTATCCTGCAGCGCCTGACCGTCGATCAACTCTACTGCCGCACCGCCGTTGTTGCTGGCATGGGTGTCGACAAGCTGCGTTTCTTGAAACCCGTATTGCCCGACCAAACCCTGAGCGCCAGAATAACGGTGCTGAAATGTATGACCGACGTGAAAAACCGGGACCGGGGCATCATGCAGTATCGGGCGGAAGTGCTTGACCAGGAAGGCGCCAAAGTCGCCTCCCTCGAAGCGACCGTCATGCTGAATAAGCATCCTTGCGACAGTGAGGAGACACTCTCAGAACACTGCACAGATACACTCACATGACGCCACGTCGCTTTCCTGCGCACGCTGTAGACCAGCTGCGCCATTACTGCGAACAAAACTCAACCCGCAAATTCAATGCCCGCGGCGTTGACGTTAAGCGCTGCCCTGCCTGCATGCTCGGACATTACACCTGCATCTGCGACTATCGCCGGCCACAGGCCAATCCCGTTGACGTTGTCTTGATCATGCATCGCGACGAAGTCTACAAACCCACCAATAGTGGGCGCCTGATCGCAGACCTGTTCCCGGCCCACACCCGGGCATTCCTGTGGGACCGCATCGATCCCGACACGGCATTATTGGACATTCTCAACGACCCCAATCGACAATGCGGGGTCGTATTTCCTCCAGACCCACAGCGCCCGCGAGACCTGGTCGACAGCTGCATCAGAACCACTGACAAAAAGCTGACCCTGATTATTCTGGACGGCACCTGGAAGCAGGCCCGCAAAATGTTCGCCCAGGCAAAATGGTTGCAAACGACGCCCCTATTGGACCTTGCCCCACTGATGGCAAACCTCAAATCCTCTTCGATCCATCAATTCCCACTCGGCCATTACCCTTTACGAAAAGCCGCAGCAAATGGGCACCTCTCCACGGCTGAGGCCACAGCGCTCGCCCTGGCCAGCTGCAAAGCCGACCTCCAGGCCGTGGCCTTGCTTGAATACTTCAGTCGATTTACTGAACACTATGTCGCCATGAAAATGAACCGGCGCCTGAACCATTCGCCCGCCTGACACGTAATAGGATAAACTTTACCCAGTCCCCATCGACAACTCCGGCCCAAAAACTTGCCATGAACCCACAACACCGTGCCCTGATCATCATGGCCCACGGCAGCCGCCGCGACAGCGCCAACCAGGAATTCTTCGCCCTGGTCGAAACCATCGACCACACCAGCGATGACTACGACCACTGCCGCCCGGCCTTGCTCGAGCAAGCACCGCCGACCCTGCTGCAGGCCTGCCAGGCACTGCCCGAACATATCGAAGCCATCGACGTCTACCCATTGTTCTTCAACTGTGGCCGACACGTCGAAAAAGACATCCCCCAACAAGTGGCCGAAGTGATGGAAGCCATGCCGGAGAAAAACATTCGATTACTAGAATACTTTGGACGCAGCCAAGGACTGGCTGACTTGGTGTTGGGCCACATATTCGCCCAAAAAGACTGACCCTTCAGGTGAAGCGCGCCCGTACCTTTGTGGGAAAAAGGTACGGACTGACTTAGAGAGCCTCCTAGACCCCCATTTTGTTTAACGAGTCCATCACCTCCCTAATGGCTCGAGCCAGCTTTGGGTGCTTGGATTCAAACTCCACGGCTTTCGTATCCAACTGCTGGCTGATGGTATCGGCATGATCCTGAGAATGTTCCTCAGCGTGTCCCCTGCTGATGGATTCCATAATATCCCCGAGCAAATCCTTCTCCTTGCTATCCAGAGCTGTATGCATCAGCGCCCGGACCTCAGCAATCGATGCCCTGAGTTGATCTTCAGTCATTGTCACCTCCCTGCCTACGCTCAGGGGCTGGGCGCGGCATAGATTTCTTACGTGTGCCTAGTAGTTATAGCCCATGAACCTGCTATGCACTTGCGCCGAAAGGCAGCAACAGAATCAATTTTTAATGAAAAATAGACATAAATCAGAGTTTATAAGGCCTCCAGCTAACAGCATCGCTAAAATTGTCGGCACCAACGCTGATCCAGATCAACCAACTCCCAGTCATCCCACCCAACCAATGAGGCAATGCACTCAGCGAACCTCAGAGTGAGGGCGGCTGGAGGGAGTGTTTTCGGAGCGTAAAAGAGGAGCGCTGAAGGCGCCCGGTTAAGGCACCCCCCAGCTGCCGGTAGTGGCACATACCCGGGACCTACTAAAACAACCCCAACTGCTGATCCGCAATCTCCTCAAACGAGGTCCCCAGAAACTGCAAAATCCCGTCGGCAATCGGCACAATTTGCCGCTCAATCAACAACTCATAATCCAGCGGCGACTGCAAATGCTCCAGCGGCTCAGGTCCATTCACTGTCAACGCATACTGTACCCAGGAACCCCGTTTATATCGCTGCGGCAGCCCCTCTCTCTCAAGCCATTCATCCGCCTTACGCGCTGCCTGCACATGGGGCGGAACATTACGCACATAATCCTCCAAATGCCGCCGCAGCCGCTTGCGATAAAACAATTCACCGTCGTGCTCACCGTCACGAATCTCCTGCAACAACCCCAGCAGATACTCCCGGTAAGGCTCATCAAAAAACACCCGCCGATACAACTCCCGCTGAAACTCCCGCGCCAGCGGCGTCCAATCCGTTCGTACCGCCTCCAGGCCCTTAAACACCAACTCCGGCTCAACTCCCGCCTTCTCCACCAACCCCGAATAACGCTTCTTACTGCCCGTATCCGCACCACGAATTGTCGGCATCACAAAACGGCTATAGTGGGTCTCAAACTCGATTTCCAGAAAACTCTCTAACTGATACTCGGCCAGCAAAAAATCCCGCCACCACCGATTCAAATTCTCCGCCAACTGCTGGCCGACCTGATCAATCTCTGGCGGACTCAACTGATCCACACCCGCCAGACACACAAACACAGAATCCGTATCCCCATAAATCACCCGATGCCCCTGCTCTTCAATCAACTCCCGCGAGCGCGTCAAAATCTGATGCCCACGCAGCGTAATCGAACTTGGCAACCGGTAATCAAAGAAGCGACATCCCGGTGTGCCCAACACACCGTAAAACGAATTCATGATGATCTTGATCGCCTGAGACATCGCCCCATTGCCCAGGCGTTTGGCCTGATCCCGCGCCGCCCACAACTCACCGATAATATTAGGCAGCAGCGCGCGCTCCTTTAAAAACACCGCGCCATTAAAGCCCGGCGCCAACAACTCGCGGTCCACCTCTGCGGTTTCATGCCTGTCCCAATGGGGCTCACGCTCCAGTCCCTTCAAACGCTCATGCTCCCAGCCACACACTCGCGCCAAAGGGTCAATCTGAAAGGTGCGGATGATACTCGGGTACAGCGACTTAAAATCCAGCACCAGCACATGGTTATAAAACCCGGGCAGTGAATCCATCACATAACCACCGGGGCTGCCGACCCCCACCGGATTCTCCGGCAGAGCAGGAGCCACAAAACCCTGTCGATGCAGACGGGGAAGATAACGGTTATCAAACGACGCCACCGAACCACCGAAGCGATCCATCGCCAAGCCTGTCAAACGCGCTCTCTCCACGCCAAAATCGATCAGACGGGCTTTGACAAAAATATCCCAGACCAGCTGGCAATCTTCCAGGTTATATGCCGCCAGTGCCGGTTTGTCATGCAGGAATTGCTCGGTGATCGCCTCGCCACGATGGTCCACATCCTCACTGAGCTTGCCCCGTTGCAACAACTCCCGAGCCACAGACTCCAATGAAAAACTTTCGAAGTTGTATGTGGCTGAACGGAGCGTATCAATGCCGTCCATCACCAGGCGGCCGGGCACCAGCAACGTGTAATGATCATCGTCACCGCGGGATTGACGCCAGTCAATTCGTTGCCCGTCACGGCCAAAAACAAACGGCACCCGCAACTCATCCGCCTTACGCTGCAACGCCCGCAGGTCAAAATTAATGACGTTCCAACCGATGATGACATCCGGGTCCATTTGCTGGAACCAGGACAGAAACTGATTCAACAACTGCCGTTCATCATCAACATAATGCAGGTATGGATGACTCGCAGGCGGTTCGCCCTCGCCCACCATAAACACTCGCCGCTGCGGTTCAGCCGCTGGTGTTTTGGTCTCGGTTACCACGGCACCAATGCTGTAGAGTTGCTCGGCACGCATGTCGGTCTCAATGTCGAGCGACAGAACACGGTAATAAGGTTGGAATTCTGCGGGGGCGAGACGAGGGTTATTTGCCTGTAGATAGGAGTCTTTGTTTTCGAGGTTACCCTGCAGTTGAATTGCGCCGGTGACAAACCGCTCCATCAGGTAACGGTCTGTGGGATGTATATCGGCTTCCAGTGGCTCAAACCCCTGACGTTTAAGCGCATCCCTGGCTTTATAGAGTGTTCGCTGCTCACGAAAGTACAAACCGACGACAGGTCGATGGCGGAAATCCTTTAAATCCAGAGCTCGCGCCTCCCAGACCGGAGTCACTGAGGGGTGGGCTGCGGATTTCCCCAGGGAGCGATCAAGCACGGCGCTGGCTGACGAAAGATCTTCAGCGGGTAAAAAGAAAACGGCGGTCTGCCCCTCCACAACCACCTTTACGGGCCCCCGGTCGGAGATCAACCACAAGGTCATCTGCAGCTGGCGCAAGCGCCCGAATGGTGTTTTAAACGCTACATCCTCCCACTGTCGGGTCAGAATAAAACCCTGCAGCGAATCGGGATTGATCAACACACCAGTTTCAGACATCTGCAAACAACATCAATGCTCGGCAAGGCCCGTTACTCCGGGCAGTGGTAAACTCCAAAAGTCCGTGAGCCGGCAGCGACATTGGTCTCGATAACCAGGGCATTGGGCGGCACATTGGTCTCCATTTCCAGCGCCTCATTGCGGGCCAGAATCAGAATCTCCTTTTGTACACGTTCAGCATTGCGTGGAAAAACCGAGATTTTGTCCTGAGTATGACCCGTAGACCACCCCAGAAACTGGCAGTGGATAACCTCTTCCGCGCTCTTGACCAGCAGTTTCTCTGATCCTGGCGCAGGCAAAATGGAGGCACAGGCGGACATCATCATACCCGTCGCGACCAGAATAGTCGGTTTAATGTACGGCAACCCCTTCAAAAACCGCATGTCTTCTCCTGTTTGCTCATCGTATAGTCATAGTAATGTCGCAGCATTCTACATAATCCCCCAAGCGGGATCACTACCCCTGTCAGGCGTTACATGCTTTAATGATTGCCGCAAATTTGATCGACCCAGAAGGAATACACCTGCCATGACCATCAGCAAGCTGGAACAGCTGAAAGCCATTACCGACGTGGTTGCCGATACCGGCGACATCGAGGCGATCGCCCGCTTCAAGCCCCTGGATGCCACCACTAACCCTTCCCTGCTGTATAAGGCTGCCCAAATGCCCCAGTACCAGCATCTGCTGGACGAAGCCCGTCAGGCCGGGGGGGGTGACATAGGTCTGGCCGCAGACCATCTCGCCGTGGCCATCGGTCGTGAAATTGTGCAATTGGTGCCCGGCCGCGTATCCACAGAGGTGGACGCCCGTCTCTCCTTTGACACTGAGGCCAGCATCAACAAGGCCCGCCACCTGATCGAACTCTACGAGGCCTCCGGTGTGGAGCGTTCGCGCATTCTGATCAAGATCGCCTCCACCTGGGAAGGTATCCGCGCTGCCGAAGTGCTGGAAAAAGAAGGCATCAACTGCAACCTGACCCTGCTGTTTGACTTTACCCAGGCCGTGGCTTGCGCCGAAGCGGGTGTGACCCTGATTTCGCCCTTTGTCGGCCGCATTCTGGACTGGTACAAGGCCAATACCGATGTCAAGGAATACACCTCAGAAACCGATCCCGGTGTGCTCTCCGTCACCCGGATTTATAACTACTACAAACAGCATGGCTACAACACCATTGTGATGGGTGCCAGCTTCCGCAATACCGGGGAAATTGAAGGCCTGGCCGGCTGCGATCGACTGACCATCAGCCCACAGTTGTTGCACGAACTCGAGGAAGATCAGGGTGAACTGGCGCAACGCCTGTCTGCGGGCAATACCGGAGAAGCTCAGCCGAAGGAGAGCTTTGACGAAGCCCACTTCCGACTGGCCATGAACAACAGTGCCATGGCCACCGAAAAACTGGCCGAAGGCATTCGCAATTTCATCAAGGATCAGGAAAACCTGGAGCGTTTGCTGGCGACGAGTTAACCCTCGTCGCGTCAATGCAGAGGAGGTGCCCGTAGCGGGTCGATGGGTACCTCAGACTTCTTCCGGCAACAGCGGCTCTTGCTGTTGCAATTCCCAGAGATGGGCATAGTGTCCACCGCGGGCCAGCAGCGCTTCGTGATTGCCCTGTTCCACAACCCGTCCCTGATCCAGCACAACAATATTATCCGCATCGACAATCGTGGATAGCCGATGGGCGATCACCAGGCTGGTTTGCTCCCGGGAAATTTCTTCAATCGCTTTCAGGATACTTTGCTCAGAGTGACTGTCGAGGGACGAGGTGGCCTCATCAAAGACAATAATGGGCGGGCGCTTCAAAATAGTCCGCGCAATCGCCACCCGCTGTTTTTCACCGCCGGACAATTTCAGCCCCCGCTCACCGACAACCGTCTCCTCGCCCTTCGGTAGCTGGCGAATAAAATCTGCAAGATGCGCCAGACGAATAGCCTCCCAAACCTCTTCGTCGCTGGCGTCGACGCGGCCATAGCGCACGTTTTCAAAAATCGAGGTATTAAACAACACCGTGTCTTGTGGCACGACACCGATGGCACCGCGCAGCGAGTGTTGAGTGACCTGGCTGACATCCTGGCCATCGATCAACACCCTGCCTTTATCGGCATCGTAAAAACGAAACAACATTTTTGCCAGCGTCGACTTGCCCGCACCGCTGCTGCCGACAACCGCCACCTTGTGCCGCGCAGGTACGCTGAAGCTGACACCGTTAAGGATACTGCGATCCGTATGGTAGCCGAACTGTACCTGTTCGAATTCAATGGCTCCTTCACGAACCTGCAGCTCCGGCGCGTCCGCAATATCCGTGACCTTGGGTTCCACTTTCAGCAACCCAAACATGCTTTCGATATTGGCCATCGAGCCCTTCATCTCCCGATACACAAAGCCGAGAAAGTTCAGGGGCATAAAAATCTGCATCATAAATGCGTTAATCAGAACGAAGTCACCCAAGGTCATGCGCTGATTGGTCACTTCGTGGGCCGCCAATACCATCGCTGCGGTCATGGAAACGGCAATCACAAAAGACTGACCGCCATTGAGCGCAAACACCGACAAACGATTCATTCGCCTGGCCTTTTCCCAGTCTTGCAGCTCCCGATCGTAGTGCTCTGCTTCGTGCTTCTCGTTAGTGAAGTATTTGACGGTCTCGTAGTTCAGTAAGCTATCGACCGAGCGGGTACTGGTTTGGGATTCCGCCTGATTGGCCTGACGTACAAATCGTGTACGCCATTCAGTCGCCACCACCGAGTAGGCAACATAGGCAACCACCGCCAGCGCCACAATCACCCCAAACCACACGGAATAGTTCCACACCAGCAGACCGATCACCATGACGATTTCCAGCAAGGTGGGTACGATATTGAACACCATAAACCGCAGCAGAAAGGCGATGCCATTCGTGCCCCGTTCAATATCGCGGGAGAGGCCACCGGTGCGACGATTGAGGTGGAAATCCAGATCCAGTGCATGCAAATGCCGGAACACCTTCAATCCAACCCGGCGCATGGCTCGTTCGGTGATGCGCCCAAATAAGGTATCGCGGAGCTCACCAAATAACACATTGGAGAAGCGCACGGTACCATAGGCCAACAGCAGGCCCAGCGGGATGGCCAACGCCGTGCCCACCTCACTGCTTTGATCCAGGTCATCGACAATATGCTTGAGAATAAATGGTAAGCCGACGCTTGCGAGCTTGGCCATCACCAGGCACAACAGCGCCAGACCCATGCGGGTCTTGAATTCAGTCAGGAAGGGAATCAGGGTTTTCAGGGTCGACCAGTTGACGTCGCCATAGGCGACGTCTGTTTTCATACTGCGCATGGGAAGGGCTGAATTTGCTGTAAACGGGTGCCCATGCTAACGCCCATTGGCTGTCAGCGTCTATTTGAATATTACTCTCAATCGCGGTACCCGATAAAGCGGGCCGCGCTTGGAATTACCAGTAGACGTCGGGGATTTGGTCGGCTACCTGAGTAGAGATAAAGGGCCCGCGCCGGGTCTTGTCCACCTTGAGGGACTGGCCCTCACAGTTTTTGGCGATATCCGCCTCGAAGCTGCCCTTGAAGTAGGGAATTTCATAAAGTGTGCTGTCGCCATCCAGGGCAAAAAAGACCTGATCAGATTCCGGTGGGCAGACGCTGATTCTGGCCTCACTCTGCACTTGCTGAACACCGTGGTGAAAATCCTTGAAGCGCAGATAGATTTCCTCGTAGCTGCCTCCTTCCAAGGTCATTTCGCACTCGGTGGTAAAACGAAAGGTGATGCTGGGCATGACACGGTCCTCGCTAATGAAATCGCGCCCCGAAACAGGCGCTGGTCTATGGCCCCACCCCCAATTCGCCTTAGTGAAGCCCATCCTTAGAAAGTGTAAGCAAGCTTTGCGATTGGCATTTAGACCATTTGTCTATAAGTTAACCGGGTTTTTAGCTTGAAACCTGTGCTTTTACCCCCGAAGCCCTGCCTGGAGCCTTTTGATCGGCTGCTATACTGGTTATCAGACCTTGACCCACGGGAGATAACACGGTGAGATTTGGGAGTCTTATAGCGGCCTTGGCTGCAATAGTGTTTACAGCCTTCAGCCAGGCGCAGACAGCCACTGCACTGGAAACCGACGTGCTGAAACCCAAGGTCGGCCACCAAGGGAGGGCCCTGGGCGCCCGAATTGAGTCAGTGGAGCACATTGAGGACGGCAAAGTTGTCAAGATCAAAGTCTCTATCCCCGCCCAGGACGACTCCGATATCGAAGAAGTAGTGGTGCTCGGTCAGCCGGAGATCATTACCAAAGTGCGACGCCCTGTGGAGCAAAAACAACGCTTTGAGGTGGTCAAGAATCTGGAACAGGGTCGCAGTGGCGTCATTATCTACCTGGGAAAACGCCAGGATTTTGCACTTAAGTTGAACTACACCGAAGACTCGCCCGACGTAGAACCGGACGTATATAACCGCTGAATGAAGGCGTGCCGTGGTCTGAGACACTCAATACCGTAATCTGGACAGGTCTCTGTTCTCGAATTCCCCTAGCTATTAGAATGGTCGCCCTCATGAAGGAGCGAACATGTCTACCCCGTTTGAACCCCTGATCCAATCCTGCCCGCATCTGGCTCTCAGCGATACCGCCAAATGCTACGGTGCCAGCAAAGGCATGCCGCTTGTTCTGGTGAACAACCCCCACTGCAGAGCCGTGATTGCTCAACAGGGGGCTCAGCTACTGGAGTGCGAGACAGCCAAGGGGCCTCTGCTATGGCTCAGCCCCCAGGCCATATTCAATCCGGGCAAAGCCATTCGAGGTGGTGTACCTGTCTGCCTGCCCTGGTTTGGACCCCATAGTTCGGATCCGGAAAAACCTCAACACGGAATTTGCCGTAACCAGGACTGGCTCCTCAGCGCCGCCAATGCCCTGGACGACGGTCGTACCGAATTGGTCTGGTGTTTCGATCACTATTGCGAGACAGCCCATCCGCAATTTGAATTCACGTTTGGTGCTCAACTAACGATGATTCTTGGCGCCCAGATCGACCTCGCACTGAGGATCACCAACACCGACAACACCAATATGCCAGTAACCTGGGCCCTGCACAGCTATCACCCGGTCTCCGACCTGTCACAGGTGCGGATTTCCGGTCTGGAGAACTGCCACTATCTGGATAATACCCGCGATCGTGCTCGTACCACCCAGCAAGGGGCCGTGAGATTCAACGGCGAATTGGACCGGGTTTATGTCTCCGTACCCGATGAGCAGATCATCGAAACACAGCCCCGCCTGGCTGTGCAGGCCAGCAACAGCGGCAGCGCCATTGTCTGGAATCCGGGTACAGAGTTGGCTGCAGGCATGGCCGACGTGGGAGAAGACAACCACCTTGGCTTTGTCTGCCTGGAACGGGGCGACGCGGCTGACAATGCCCTGGATCTGGCACCCGGTGATCATCACAGCGCCCGAGTTTGCATCCGCTTCGCCGACTGAGTACGGCAATTTGGCCTTTTTTCATTGATCTAGAGCGTCGGACGCATCTCTTTTATGGCAGAACTCAGCGAATTACAACTCGCACTGATCGGATTGATCTTTATCTGGAGTGGTTTCGTACGCTCAGGTCTGGGCTTTGGCGGCGCAGTCCTGTCACTGCCGTTCCTGCTGATGGTTCACAATGATCCGCTGGTTTTCCTGCCGATCATCTCCATCCATCTGTTGGTATTCGCCTCTCTCACCGTATGGCAAAACAACCGCAACAAGGGCCATCCAAAGACAGACGACGGTCCAACAACAGAAGGGACCGTAGCCTGGGGGTACCTGAAAAAATCCCTGTTAATCATGATTATCCCCAAGCTGGTGGGGGTATTCGGATTGATCTTGTTGCCCAATACCTTAATGAGCGCGATTATTTTTGTAATCGTGGCGCTCTACTCGCTCACCTATATTTTTAACAAACCCTTTCGAAGCCAAAACCCCTGGCTCGACGCCCTGTTTCTGGTGTTGGGAGCTTACATCAGCGGCACCTCACTGATAGGTGCGCCACTCATTATCGCCGTTTACGCCAACCACGTGGCCAAACACCAACTGCGCGACACCCTCTTCGCCCTTTGGGTCATTCTGGTCGCCATCAAACTGGCTGCTTTTATCTACGTGGGTGTCGACCTGCAGCTGCGCCACCACCTGTGGCTGTTGCCCTGCGCCGCCGTCGGACACGTTATCGGACTGCGTCTGCACGATAGAATGCTGAATGCTGAAACACCCATCTTTTTCCGGGTACTGGGTAGCGTCCTGCTGTTGATCAGCGTGATGGGCCTGTATCAAGGACTCTCAGCGCTGTGAGCATCAAACTCATAACCCATCCCGACTATAGCTTCGACTTTCCCAGTCGACATCGTTTCCCGATGGAAAAATTCAAACTGTTGCACCAATACTTACAACAAAACGGTCTGGCGACCGACGAAAACACACTCCGACCCGGGCGCGCCAAACTGGAGCTGCTGCAACTTGCCCACTGCCCCGAATACCTGGACCGTTTTATCCACAATAAACAAACCCCGCAGGAAATTCGCCGCATGGGTTTGCCCTGGTCCCCGGGGCTGGTCAAACGCACCCTGATCTCCCCCAACGGCACTTTCCTTGCCGGACATCTGGCATTGCAAGAAGGCATCGCCTGCCATCTCGCCGGCGGTACGCACCACGCCCATCGGGATGCCGCCTCCGGGTTTTGCGTACTCAACGACCTGGCAGTGGCCGCCCTGGGACTGCTCCACGAATCCCGACGAACCACACTGCCAAACCCATCTATTCTGATTTTTGACTGCGACGTCCACCAGGGTGACGGCACCGCACGCATCCTCGAACACGAACCCCGCGTATTCACCTGCTCCGTTCATTGCGACAAAAACTTTCCCGCCCGCAAAGCCCGCAGCGATATGGATGTGGAAGTGCCACGCGGCACACAAGACGACGAATATCTGCACACCGTAAAAAACGCCTTCCTTAAAGCAATAGATCGAAGCAAACCCACACTGGTCTTCTACGACGCCGGCGTCGATGTCTATGCCGAAGACCCGCTTGGTCTGATCAATATTTCTCTGGACGGACTGCGAGCGCGAGAAAACCTTGTGCTCAATCTGTGTCGGGAAAAAGGCCTCCCGGTCGCCACCGTCATCGGCGGCGGCTATGACGACGATCGCGCTGCCCTGGTCCGGCGCCACGCCATGGTTATCGAAGAAGCCTTCCGTGTGTTCGAGGGATAACCGGGATGGTTAGACATATGGTGTTGCTAGCGGGGGAGTTGCTGAACCAACAGCGTCGGAATACCCAAATGATGACTCTTTAACGTAGCCACACGCGTACCGGGCTTGCGGCCATCTCGTACCGCCGACAAGGTCGCCTCACTCAAGCGCGCACAAACCGCCTCAATGTCTTCCGCCTGGTACGCGATACCCCAAAAATAATCTGCTCCCTTCAGACCTTTACCGGGTTCGATAATCTCCAACGTCAGCTTACCGCAACGAAAAAACACCATTCGACCGCCCCATTCCGGCACCGTCTGATCCAGAGCCAGACGCATGCCCAGATCACCAAAAAGGCGAATACAATCATCCGCATCCGACGTATAGAGCACCAAATGATCCACCCGGGGAATCGCCGCGATTGCGCTCCACATATCCTGCAACTGCGACTCACCGGGAGCATGATCCAAGGTCAGTTGACGGGATTGCAATGTGATCGGCAAGCTGCGGCTAGCCTCCGACTCCAGCTGTACGCCCTGCAGAGAATCTTGCTCACACTCCAATACCAGCCCCCAGAGCCCAGGCTTCTTCTCAGGCAAACACAACAACTCCAACACCGTATTCTGAAGGTAAAACCATGCTGCAGAGACCGTCTCTTCACCGACGGAAACTTCGCCCCGCCAACCAGGCTCTGAGCCAAACAAATACTGATATTCCGAAACCGACTGATCGAGATCGGCGCAGGCAAATTGAATACGGTTGAACGCGGTTACATTAGGCACGGGGACATCCTTATAAAACGACAGATTCGCTGAGCAAGAGAAGAAAACCCTACCCCGCAGCACCAGGCCGTTCAAGAGCAATTCGTGACAGCCCAGTCACAGAAATGGCTGGAAACGACAATGCGAAAACACAATATTGAACCAATATTAATGAGGCACCAAACTCGGAGAACCACAGACTAAAAGGTGGCTGGTTTGTGCCATAACCGGAAGTTCATAATCCTGGTTCAGGGCACCATGGGCGTTCGATAATGTCTGCAACGACCGCACGACGTAGGGTGGATTAGAAGCGCTTTGCGCTTCGTAATCCACCGATCCGCCGAAGGTTTAAATTGGCGGCGGCCGTGTACAAATCACCTGTTGCAGGCACATTCAAGGGTGTTAAAAACCGGGCCGAAGCCAACGAACAGCTCCAGCGGAACCGTCGGATTACGCTCCGCGAAGCGGAGCTAATCCGACCTACGCGGGAAGAAAATCCTGCCGTTTCGAACTTCCGGTTATGGCACTCAGCGGTCTATCAGTCCTTGATCACTCTCTGTTGATCTCGAATATAAGATCATTTCCAGTTTGATGAATCTTACTGTTTTTTCTTTTTCTGCTGTTTCTTCTGCTTCTGATAATGCTTCGTCAACCGCTGCTTCTTCTGCAACTGCCGATCCGTCAACTTATTTTTACGACCCTCAAACGGATTCTCCGTCGTCTTAAACTGAATCCGCACCGGCGTCCCGTGCAAATCCAGAGCCCGCCGGAACGTCTTCTCCAAATACTTCGTATAATGCCCGGGAATCTTATCCGTCTGATTACCATGAATCACAATAATCGGTGGATTATGCCCCCCCGAATGCGCATAACGCAGCTTGATACGACGACCATTCACCATCGGTGGCTGATGCACCGACACCGCATCCTCCAAGATCTTCGTCAAATGATTGGTTGACAACTTATCCGTGGCGGAGTGGAAAGCCTTCTCAATCGACTCATACAGGTGCCCCACACCCGTACCGTGCAATGCCGAAATAAAATGCACATCCGCAAAATCAATAAAACGCAGCCGACGATCCAACTCCGTCTTAATATAATCCTTCTGCTCGCTCTCCAGACCATCCCACTTATTTAACGCCACCACCAGGGCACGACCACTGTCGATCACCTGCCCCATCAAATGCAGATCCTGGTCCACAATCCCCTCACGGGAATCCATCACCAACACCACCACATTCGCATCTTCAATAGCCTGCAGCGTCTTAACGATAGAAAACTTCTCCACCGTCAACTTCACATTCTTACGACGACGAACCCCCGCCGTATCAATAATCGTATAAGGCTTACCGTCGCGCTCGTAATCAATATAGATACTATCGCGGGTGGTGCCAGGCATATCGTAAACAATCACCCGATCCTCGCCCAACAAACGATTCACCAGAGTCGACTTGCCCACGTTCGGGCGCCCGACAATCGCCATCTTGATACCACGATGCTCTTCTTCCTCCACCTCTTCCTGAGGAGGAAACTTACCCAACACCGCCTGCATCAAACTCTTAACACCGCGCCCCTGAGTCGCCGTGGTGGGGTAAATATCCCCCAGACCCATCTCATAAAACGGCGCCACCGCCATATCAAAATTCTGGCCGTCGACCTTATTGGCAACGATATATGTTTGCTTACCATTGATACGCAAATGTCGGGCGATCATCTCATCCGCAGCCGTCAGACCATCCCGACAATCCACCATAAACAACACCGCATCGGCCTCATCCACCGCCTGCAGAGACTGTTCGGCCATCGCCTCATCAATGCCTTCCTCGTCGCCACTGATACCGCCAGTATCAATCAGCATAAACTTATGCCCCAGCATCTCGGCCTCGCCGTATTTGCGGTCGCGAGTCAGACCGGCGTAGTCCGCCACCAGCGCATCGCGGCTCTTGGTGAGACGGTTAAACAGGGTGGATTTGCCTACATTGGGGCGCCCCACCAGGGCAATTACAGGAATCATCGGGTCTAAATACCTACTTGGTAAAAACAGCAAGGCCAGAGCGGCGTTGTGCCACTCTGGCCTCAGTATACATGAATCGGGTTTGGCCCTGGGGCTACCTGACCTTCAGGGCCTCCAGCTCACCGCTGTTGCCGTAGACGTAAAGCACATCGCCCACGCCCAGCATGGGTGAACGTACGCCATCGCCGTCAACCTTGCGGCGGGCCACAAACTCACCATTGGTCTGGTCCATGATGTGCACATAGCCTTCAAAATCCGCCACGGCAACATAGCTGCCAAAGGTCTGCGGGCCGCCCAGCTTGCGGCGCACCAACAGATCATTTTCCCACATCAGTTGACCGTTGGTGGCGTTATAGGCCTTAACCTTGTCGTCCGCATCGGTGACAAAGATATAGCCGATACCGGAAGCCAGGTTGTTGTAACTGGATTCGCTCTTGGCCCAAAGTCCACCGCCAGTACCACGGTTAAGCGCCACCAGACGCCCCTGATAGCTGCCGGAATACAAGATATCACCCACCAGCAGAGGCGCAGCGTTGATGTCGATAACCCGCTCCAGCTCCGAACGGCCCTGGGCAATCGCCACGCGTTGCTCCCACTGCAGAGTGCCGTCTTTGACATCCAGCGCCAGAATCTTGCCCGTGGCGAAACCCGCATACACTGATGTCGGGGTCACCACCGGGGTAGCCGTACCGCGCAGAGTCAGCGCGGGAATGGTGTTGTCGTACATCCACAGCTTGTCGCCACTGCCGACGCTGTAACCATGAATCTTTCCGTCCAGGGTCTGAACAACCACTTCGGAACCATTGCTCTGAGGGGGTGCCAGGACTTCTCCGCCCACCTCAGCGCGCCAGAGTTCCGCGCCATCGCTGGCATCCAAAGCAAGCAGTTCACCATTGAGGGTGCCCAGAAAAACCTGGCCCTGGTTGGCGCCGACGCCACTGGCGACACCGGTCTCCAGCTCCACTTCCCAGTTGACCCTGCCGCTTTCCAGGTTAAACGCCTTTACCAGGCCTTCGGCATCCACCGCAAACAGTTGGTCGCCGGTGGTAGCCGTGGGCAGCAAGGTGTATTTTTTACCGGCGCCAATGCCGACATCACCCGACCAGACATCGTCAACTTTGACGGTTGCGTCAAAATCGACCAGCTCCGCCGGTTCCAGGTCGATTTCGTCATTGGAGGAACAGGCCGCCAGCAGCGCCAGCAGCGCCGGAATCAGTATCCGTTTCATGAATTTTCTCCCTCTGCGGCCGTTTTCAGGTCATTGATCTTCATTTGCAAAAGCTGCGAACGGCCCTGGGATTCCTCTGTCAGATTGTCCAATGCCAGCTGATAGGCTGCACGGGCCTGGCCACTGTCACCCTTGGCCAACAGGGCATCGCCACGAATTTCGGCAAAAATCGCTTTAAACACGCCACTGTCTTTGTCTGCCACCAGGGCCAGAGCCTGGTCGTACTGCTTAAGATCCATTTTGACGCGCGCCAGACGGGAACGGGTGAGCTTATCCAATGCCGCATCCGGTTTTTGGTCCAGCACCCACTGCAGCTCCGCCGCCGCGCCTTCCAGATCGTCCCGCTCAACGGCCAGGCGGGCCAGGAACAGTGCCGCCTGGCTGGCATAGAGACTGTTGGCGTGGTCGGATTTCAATGCCTCGGCCAAGTGATTGACTGTGGCTGTCTGCTCTTCCGTCAGTTCAGAAGCCGGATCAATAGCCAGCGCCTCCACCAGATTCTGGTAGCTGGCGGATGCCGTCTCAGCCTGCGTGCGCTGGTGGTCCTGCCAGCCCTCCCAGCCCAGATAACCACCTACAGCCAGAATCACACCGAAGACGGTGGATTTGCCATTTTCTGCCCACCAGCGTTTTAACGCCTCGAGCTGCTCTTCTTCTGTTAGGTGTGCGGTCACAAAAAGCTCCTGATGGATCCTTGGGCTGCCGATCTGGCGGCAGCCTCCTTAGTTATGTCAAAAATAGTTGTTAAGACCAGTCGGCCGAAAATTTTAAGGGCCTAATCTTGCAGTGCTGCCAGCAATTGTTCAATGGTCAGTGTCTGTTGAGGGCGATCTTCCCGCAGATATTTGAGGCTGGCCTGACCCTTGGCGGCTTCATCCTCACCGATAATCACGGCCACATCAGCGCCGCTGGCGTCCGCCTTCTTCATCTGCTTCTTGAAGTTACCTCCCCCGCAGTGGCTCATCACCCGCAGATGCGGCAGCGCATCGCGGATACGCTCAGCCACGGCAAAGGCCTGGGCCTGAACACCGGATTGGGCGCCCCCCATGGCGGCCACGTAAACATCCACATTCTGGTTCAGACCAGCAGGGATCACATCTAGTTCCTGCAGCATCAGAATCAGGCGCTCAACTCCCATGGCAAAGCCCACCGCCGGCGTGGGCTTGCCGCCCAGCTGCTCCACCAGACCGTCGTAGCGGCCACCGGCGCAGACAGTGCCCTGGGCGCCCAGCTTGTCAGTCACCCACTCAAAAACGGTTTTGCTGTAGTAGTCCAACCCACGCACCAGACGCTGGTTGACCTCATAACGAATGCCGGCCGCATCGAGCATGGCCTTGAGCTGCTCAAAGTGTTCGCGGGACTCGTCGTCCAGGTGGTCGTGCAGGGCCGGGGCATCGTTCAGCAGTGCCTGGGTACCGGCATCCTTACTGTCGAGAATACGCAGCGGATTGCTGTCCAGACGGCGCTGGCTGTCTTCGTCAAGCTGGTCCTTACGAGCAGCGAGGTAGTCCACCAACGCCGCCTTGTACCGGGCACGGGCCTCACTGGAACCCAAGGTATTGAGCTGCAGAGTGACGGCATCGGCAATACCCAACTCGCGCCATAAACGCGCGGTCATCAACAACAGCTCCGCATCGATGTCGGGGCCGGTCATGCCAAAGGTTTCAATTCCGATCTGGTGGAACTGGCGCAAACGCCCCTTCTGGGGACGCTCATAACGGAACATGGGGCCCTGGTACCAGAGGCGCTGGGTCTGGTTGTACAGCAGCCCATGCTGCTCGCAGGTGCGCACACAGCTGGCGGTGCCTTCCGGGCGCATGGTGACGCTGTCGCCGTTGCGATCGTCAAAGGTGTACATTTCCTTTTCGACGATATCGGTCACTTCACCAATGGAGCGTTTAAACAGTTCGGTGGGTTCCAAAATCGGAAAACGGATTTCGCGGTAACCGTAGCCCTGCACAACGTCAGCTACGGTGGATTCCAGGTACTGCCAAATGCTGGAATCAGCAGGCAACAGATCGTTCATGCCGCGAATGGCTTGCAGTTTTTTCAAAGTGGGGTCCTTAGCTTTTTACCTGGCAATATTGTAATGGCACTCAGGCCTTGGCGATGATGTCTTTTTCGGCTTCTGCCTTGGCATCGGCCTTGGCTCGAATCAATCGTTCCAGATCATCCACCAGATTGTCTTTTTTGAGTTTCTGATCCGGCTCACCATCGACGTAGATCAGGTTGTTCGGGGTACCACCGGCCAGACCGATATCGGCCTCTTTGGCTTCACCAGGGCCATTAACCACACAACCGATCACTGCCACATCCAACGGGGTGGTGATGTCTTCCAGGCGGGTTTCGAGCTCGTTCATGGTCTTGATGACATCGAAATTCTGGCGTGAGCAGCTGGGACAGGCAATAAAGTTGATGCCCTTACTGCGCAGTTTGAGGCTCTTGAGCAGATCCCAGCCTACCTTGACCTCTTCCACCGGGTCGGCCGCCAGAGAGATGCGCAGAGTGTCGCCGATGCCATCCATCAGCAGCATGCCCAGACCCACCGCGGACTTGACGGTGCCGGCGCGAAAACCGCCGGCTTCGGTAATACCCAGGTGCAGAGGCTGCTCGATTTGCTCGGCGAGCTTACGATAGGCGGCGACAGCCATAAACACATCCGATGCCTTAACGCTGACTTTAAAATCCTGAAAATCCAGACTGTCGAGAATCTCAACATGGCGCAGCGCGGATTCCACCAGGGCATCCGGTGTGGGTTCGCCGTACTTTTTCTGTAAATCCTTTTCCAGAGAGCCCGCATTGACACCAATGCGAATGGGAATATTCAAATCCCTGGCTTTGTCGACCACGGCGCGAATACGCTTTTCACGGCCGATATTACCGGGGTTGATGCGCAGGCAGTCGACACCCAGATCAGCCACCCGCAGGGCAATTCGATAATCAAAGTGGATATCCGCCACCAGGGGAATATCCACCCGCTTGCGGATCTCACCAAAGGCTTCAGCGGCATCCATGGAGGGAACCGATACCCGCACAATGTCGGCACCGGCGTTCTGAATGCGCTGGATCTGGCCCACTGTGGCCTCGACATCCGTGGTCTCGGTGTTGGTCATGCTCTGCACCGAAATGGGTGCATCGCCCCCCACGGGCACATTGCCAACCATCACCTGGCGCGAGCGGCGACGTTTTATCGGGGATTCAAAGTGCATGGGATACTACCTGTGTGAAGTCTCAAAATAGGATTCAGCGGCCAATCGTGGTGCGCAGGGTCTTGCGGTCGCCATCCGGCACGGTTGCGACGGTTTCACCATTCAGAGTGACGCTGACGCCGCGAACATTGCCGAACATCACAGAAAATGGCGCCACACCCTGGAGAGTTGCGCGCTCACCCGGCTGGTAGAGATTGGCAGCTACTACGTCACCGTTGCTGTCGGTGACTTCCAGCCAGCATTCGCTGGAAAAGGATATCTCCAGAACATCCAGGCCTGCAGTGGCCGTGCGATCCAGTGGCTGTGCTGCCACTGGCTTTATCGAGGATTGGGGTGATGAATCTTCGGCAACGGTTGTGGTGGTTGGGCCTTCTGCGCCCGCTGCAACCTCCACTGGTGCAGATTCTGCAGCAGGCCCTGTATCCGCCGTCACTTGTTCAGTGGCAGCGGCTGTCTCAACCGCGGGCTCAACTGCGGGCTCAACCGCAGGCGCCGGTTCAGGTTCAGGTTCATTGATCTCAACCGCCTTGGGCTGGGTAGCCTCGTTCGATGGGATCGTGCTTTTGCCGATCTCGGACATCAAAAACCAACCCACAGCGGTTGCCAACAGCAGCGCCACAACCACGATCACATATCGCAGGTTGCCCCCCGTCACCATTGACTTGTCATCCAACTTCATCGCCGCATTGGCCTGGCGCGGCTGTACCACTTGATCAACCGTGTGCTGCAGCTGTGCCCGGTACTGGCGATAGGCATGCACCAGACTGTCCGGCGAAATTTGCACCAGTTTGGCGTAGGCACGAAAATAACCCAGCACAAAGGGCTCATCGGGCAACTTTTCGTACTCGTCGTTTTCGAGGGCGTGTATATAACCGGGACTCAGGCGCAGATGTTCAGCTACCTGCTCGAGGCTCATTCCCGCCTTGGTTCTGGCCACCCGCAGCATATTGCCAGGAGACGGTTCCAGTACAGGCGACTCTTTGGTTTCATGGTCCATGTGCAGCCACCCAGGTTATCAGTCGATGGTTTTCTTGTATTCCAGATACTCCTCGGAATACGGGTGCAGGTTTTTTAGTGCCAGGGCATAACTGGCTTCTTTGTCTTTGTTGCCAAAGATTCGTTCTATGCGAATACCCAGCCACAGGCTTTTGGGCGTCTGGCGGGACATCTTGCCGAACTGGTCGAGATAGTGTTTGGACAGCGTATATTCGGTTTTATCGAAATACAGTTGCGCCAGTTCCAGATGCGCAGCGGCGATGCGGTAGTTAATACCCAGCGCCTGCTTGAAGGATTTGACAGCAGCATCCGTTTCGCCGAGCTTGCGCTGGGTTTTACCGAGATTGACCAGAGCGAAGTGACGGCGGTTATAGCCAAAGTCCTGCGCGACTTGCGCCAATTGCTTTTGAGCCTCTTGGTAACGCTTTTGCTGAAATAGAAACACGCCGTAGTTATTGCGGGCCAGGGAAAAATCCGGCTGCAGCTTCAGCGCCCGACGGAAGTGCTTGTCCGCCAGTTCCACTTCTTCTTCCAGCTGATAGACCAGCGCGATGCCATTGTGGGCACCGGCTGAATTGTCGTTCATACCCAAAGCCTTGAGAAAGTGTCGACGTGCCGACTCTTTATCACGCTGTCGCAGATAACCGAGACCCGCCTGAACGTGGGTCTGTTCAGCCTTTTTCAAATCCACCTTCTGTTGTGGGGTCTTGGTGGTGGTGACACAGGCGCTCAGCAACAACCCCAGAGTCAGCGCAAGCGATAGCCTGGCAGCCCGCCCCGGGAGGTGAAATGTCGGCCTCAGTGCCATATCTGCGTCCTCAGTTAACAATGCGTACGGGTTCGGCCTCCATGCGTGCCGAATGGGCGGCCCGATGGCGTTCGCTGCGACGGGTGCGGTCGTTGACGGCACCGGCCAGTTGTCCGCAGGCCGCATCAATATCGTCACCACGGGTGGTGCGAATGGTGGTGGTAAAACCCGCCTTGATCAATATGTCCTGGAAGTTCTTCAGGGCATTATTGCTGACACGACGATAGTCAGACTGATCAAAGGGGTTAAAGGGAATCAGGTTGATCTTGACCGGTATATCCCGCAGCAACTGCGCCAGCTCGTGGGCGTGATGGGGGCGGTCATTGAGCTGATTGATCAGCGTGTACTCAATCGTGATCTTGCGGTGATTGTCCGGCAGGCCTTCGATATAGCGCTGGGCGGAATCCAGCAGCATTGCGATGGGGTACTTTTTGTTGATAGGTACCAATTCATTGCGCAACTCATCGTTGGGCGCGTGCAGAGACACGGCCAGGCACACATCGGTGACTTCACCGAGACGATCGAGCTGCGGTACCACACCCGAGGTGCTCAGAGTCACCCGGCGCTTGGAAATGCCGTAACAGTTGTCATGCATCATGAGATTCATGGCATCGACAACATTGTCGAAATTCAACAGGGGTTCACCCATACCCATCATCACCACATTGGTAATGATACGGGGGCGATTCTCGCCAAACTGGCCGTAGGATTTGGCAGCCAGCCACACCTGGCCGATGATCTCGGCGGCGGTCAGGTCGCGGTTAAAGCCCTGCTTGCCCGTGGAGCAAAAGCTGCAATCGAGCGAGCAGCCCACCTGGGAGGAGACACACAGGGTGCCGCGCTCGCCGTCGGGGATCAACACCGCCTCAATGGCACTGCCGCCAGTCACTTCTATGAGGAACTTGCGGGTGCCGTCGGCGCTGTCGAGCTGCTGCAGGACTTTGGGCGCACGGATCTCCGCAATGCGCTTGAGCTTTTCGCGGAGAACCTTGCTGATGTTGGTCATTTCGTCGAAGTTATCGACGCCCATCTGGTGAATCCACTTCAGAACCTGGGTTGCGCGGAATTTCTTCTCACCAATGGATTCAAAAAAAGCTTCCAGCTTCGCCTGAGACAGGCCCAGCAGATTGACCTTTTCTGTATTGGCTTCCGTGCTCGCCTTTTTATCTGAGACAGTTTCAGACACGGTATCTGTCATGAATGTTTTACCTCGGGTAACCAACCAAAGCCCGGCTTAGCGCGGGCAGATCTCGTCGTCGCCAAAGAAGTAAGCCACTTCGCGGGCGGCAGACTCGGCAGAGTCAGAGCCATGAACGGCGTTGGCGTCAATGGTTTCAGCGAAATCGGCACGGATGGTGCCGGGAGCCGCTTCCTGTGGGTTGGTGGCGCCCATCAGGTCGCGGTTGGCGGCGATGGCATTTTCACCTTCCAGAACCTGTACCACAACAGGGCCAGAGGTCATGAAAGAAACCAGATCCGCGAAGAAAGGACGCTCTTTGTGCTCAGCGTAGAAGCCTCCGGCCTTCTCATCGTCCAGATGCAGCATCTTCATGGCGACAATCTTCAAGCCGGCTTTTTCAAAGCGGGCAGCGATTTCACCGATGGCATTCTTGGCAACAGCATCGGGTTTGATGATAGACAGGGTACGTTCAACGGCCATTTGGGTCTCCAAAACAGTCGATATTAAGGTTAAAAATTCGCCCCCGGATGGGAGCATTGATGGGCAGAAGCCTAAACCCGCAAATTATACGCGGAATATTATGAAGTTAATACGAAATAACTGAGAAATAGCAGGCAAAATTCACGAAAAATAACAAGAATTCAGGGGATTTCCACCACCAGGTCGTCCCGGCCCAGCCTCACCTGGCATCCGAGGCGTGAATCGGGACCAAATCCCATCACGCCGCGGGTAATTGTGCGCTCCAGATCATCCGCCGGAGCCACCGAATCCGCACCCTCGCGCAGGATGATATGGCAGGTGGTGCAGGCGCAGTTCATACCGCACGAATGCTCGATATCGACACCGGCCGCCACCAGGGACTCTGTGACACTGGCCCCCTGTCGGGCCTGCACCACCTCGCCCTTGGGGCAAATATCCCGGTGCGGCAATACAATTATTTTTGGCATGGAATTGTTGGAAAATCGACTGAATTTAACGGGCAGCTATCGATCAGGCGGCAAGAGCTGCCTGCGCGATGCCCTGAATACGGGCCACGATCGCCCGCAGGCCATTACCGCGGGTGGGACTCAGATGGCGCTCCAGATCCAGTTGCTCAAAGTAGTCATCCACATCAAAGGCGGCGATTTGTGCTGGGGTTTTGTTGTCGTAAGCGGCCATCACCACCGACAACAGGCCACGCACGATGACTGCATCGCTGTCGACCCGAAAGTGCAGCTGCTCACCGTCTTCCTGCACATCGATCCAGACATTGCTCTGGCATCCCTTGACCAGACGCTCCGGTGTGCGCAGGGCATCCTCCAGCTCCGGCAGATCTTTGCCAAGGTCGATGATGTACTTGTATCGCTCTTCCCAGTCGTCAAAGAAGGTCAGATCGTCGAGTATTTCTTCAGGTGTGGGCAGTGACATTGGCTTTTACAATCGCATCCAGATAATTCGACTTTTGGACTGTTCAGAAAAACAGACCCGCTTCCAGCTGTGCTTCCTCGCTCATCATGTCCTTGGACCAGGGAGGATCAAACACCAGCTCCACCTGCACCGATTTGACGTTCGGCACCTTGGCGGTGCGGTATTCTACATCACTGACCAGCACCGGGCCCATACCGCAACCGGGTGCCGTCAAGGTCATGCGCACATCCACCCGCCCCGAATCCTGATTAATCTCGACACCGTAGACCAGCCCCAGGGACACCAGGCTGATGGGGATTTCGGGATCGAAGATCGAATCCAGTGCAGCCCAGACCTGCTCTTCGTTGATGCGGCCGCTGCCGTCGTCCTCAAATTCCGGCAGTTCCACCTCTTGCCCGATGGCATCCGCGTCGGAGCCGTCGATACGCAGCATATTACCCTGCCAGGTCACGGTAAAATTGCCTCCCAGGGTCTGATTGATGGTAATAAACTGCCCTTCGGGGATGATCGCCGGCTCCCCGGAGGGGACCCGCCGCGCCGGACACTCGCGGCGGGTGACTACCATGTTTTGCTGCATTCGCTGTTACTACCTGTCAGATTAAAAAATAAGCCACGCTGAAGCTATTGGTTAAGCCACGCTGAAGCTCTTAATTTAGGCCACGCTGAAGCTCTCACCACACCCACACTCGGCGATAACGTTGGGGTTGTTGAACTTGACCACCTTGTTAATGCCCTCGGTGACCATGTCGATTTCGGTACCGCGCAGAATCGCCAGGGCTTGCGGGTCAACCGCCAGGGTCACCTGCTCACCCGGCTGCAGCACTTCGTCGTCCTGTTCCGGCCCATCGGCAAAATCCAGCACATAGGCGTAGCCGGTACAGCCGCTGGTTTCGGTGCTGAGGCGAATGATTTTGCCCTCCTGCCCGGCGAGCTTCTTTTCAAAGTGGCGCAGGGCCGCTTCGGTCATGGTTACCGCCGGGGCGTTTGGGTCAAAAACCTGGGCGGCGTTCGTCTCATTTGACGAGTTTGTCTCGGTCATTGTTGTTCCCTTTGGTCATTGGCTATCTCGATGCAGGCAAGTGTTGGTCTCTCTGTACCTTGTACACTTTTAGGCCAGCATCATCTGTACTTTCTTCAGCGCTGCAAACAGCGCATCCACTTCTTCCAGTGTGTTGTAAATACTGAAGGAGGCCCTGGCGGTACCAGGAACACCCAAGCGATTCATCAGGGGCTCGGCGCAGTGGTGGCCGGTGCGTATGGCTATGCCCTGACGATCGAGCAAAAAGCCGATATCGGCAGGATGGCCCGCGTCCATCACAAAACTCAGTACGCCGGTTTTCTCAGGCGAATTGCCGATGATGGTCAATCCTTCAAAGGCTTCTGCCTGACGGGTCGCACTTTCCATCAATGCGGTTTCGTGGGCTTTCATGCCGTCGAAATCCAGCTCAGAGAACCAGCGAATGGCTTCGCCCAGGCCAATGGCACCGGCAATATGTGGTGTGCCGGCTTCCAGACGATAGGGCAGCTCATTCCAGCGGGCATCCTGATAGGTCACCTCGGAAATCATTTCTCCACCCGTTTGCCACACCGGCCACTCTTCCAGCAGAGACTTGCGTCCCCAGAGCACACCGATGCCCGTTGGCCCGAACACTTTGTGGCCGGAAAAGGCGTAAAAGTCGCAGCCCAGATCCCGTACATCCACCGCACCGTGGGCGATGCCCTGGGCACCGTCCACCAATACCCAGGCGCCGACTTTTTTCGCCAGCTGCACCAGCTGCTTGACCGGATTGATCGTACCCAGAGAATTGGATACATGGGGAAAGGCCACCAGCTTGGTGTTGTCGCTGAGCAGTTTTTCGAACTCATCGACTCGCAGCTCGCCATTGTCACAGATGGGTGCCACCTTGAGGGTGGCACCGGCTTGCTTACAAGCCTGCTGCCAGGTCACCAGATTGGCGTGATGCTCCATCTCGGTCACCAGCACTTCATCGTCGGCTTTCAGCAACTGGGCCAGGCCGTGGGCGACAACATTAATGGCCTCGGTGGTTCCGCTGGTCCAGACAACTTCTTCGCGACAATCCGCGTTGATAAAGCCGGCGACAATGTCACGCGCCCCTTCGTAACGTTGAGTCGCCTCATCGGCGAGACGATGGGCTCCGCGATGCACGTTGGAGTTGCAGGTACTGTAGTAATCTACCAGCGCATCAATCACACACTGGGGCTTTTGCGTGGTTGCCGCGTTATCCAGATACACCAGAGGCTTGCCGTCCACCTCTCGGGACAGAATCGGAAACTGCTCGCGAATGGCCGCTACATCAAACGTCATTTGACCTCCATGCTGGCAAAGCGTTCGCGCAGTTGCGGACGCAGCCACTCTGCCAGTGCCTCATTGGGCATCTGGTCCACCAACTCGTTGATAAAACCGAAGTTGAGCATAACCTGCGCCTGGGCGCGACTGACACCGCGGGACTGCATGTAATACAGCGCTTTTTGGTCGATCTCTGCCACCGTGGCGCCGTGTGCACAGCGCACGTCGTCAGCATAGATTTCCAACTCCGGCTTGGTATTGATTTCGGCCCGATCGGACAACAACAGGTTGCGGTTATTCAACTCAGCCAGCGTTTTTTGCGCATCGCGATGGATATGAATGCGACCATTGAAGACGGCGCGGGAATTGTCCGCGACAATGCCACGCACGTTTTCCTCGGTGGTACCGTTGGGCACCGCGTGTTCGATGGTGCTGTGCAGATCAAACAGCTCTTTGCCATCCAGCAGGTAGATTGCATTCATCTTGGCAAATGCATGGGAACCGGCGTGAGTCACATCCACATCGATCCGCGACAGGGCGCTGCCAAAACCCACCAGCGTGGAGTTCAGTTCGGAATGCTCCGCCAACTCGACATGGCAACCGCCAATGCTCATTGCTTCGCCGGTTTGCAGAGCAAAACGGTAGTGCTCCAACTGGGCTTTCTCACCGACCTGGTATTCTGCAAAACCGGTATTGCGGCTGAGGCTGTTGCCACTGTAGTGTTCAATGACAGTTGCCTTGGCGCCAGCGCCAAGCCTGACCAGCACGCGGGTATGCGCTTCGGCACCCTCGCCCAGCAGATTGACAATACGAATCGGCTTTTCGATCTCTGCACCTGCGGCGACATCAATAACGACACCCTCGGTGGCCAGAACATCATTCACCAGGCCAAACAGGTGACGATCGGGCTTGATTGTGCCAAATAGATCAGCGGCCTGGGCACCCGCGTCCGACAGCGATATCAGCGTCAGGCCTTCAATAGATTCAGCGGCAACGCTCTGAAGCTGTCCGTTAACGAACACCACATCCAGGCTGTCCAACCCATCGATAACGGGAGCGCTGACAGTGTCGTTTGTGGCACCGGACAGTTCGGCCCGCTCCCAAACATTAATGGGTACGTACTTCCAGGCTTCGGTCTTGCGAGTCGGCCACTTGGCATCACACAATAATTCCAGTGAAGCCTGGCGCTTGAGCGCCAACCCGTCACTGACGTCTGCGGCCCGCTCGACCGCTGTCTGCAGCCAGCTACTCATGCACTCTGCTCCGCGTCAGCCGCACGCTGTTCTTTCAACCAGGCGTAGCCTTGATCTTCCAGCTCCTGGGCCAGCGAGGCATCGCCACTCTTAACAATCTTGCCCTCGGACAAGACGTGTACGTAGTCGGGTTTGATGTAATCCAACAGCCGCTGGTAGTGAGTAACCACCACAAAACTGCGATCCGGTGAACGCTGGCTGTTTACCCCTTCGGCGACGACCTGCAGTGCGTCAATGTCGAGACCGGAATCCGATTCATCGAGAATGCACAGCTTGGGTTGCAGTAACAGCATTTGCATGATTTCGTTGCGCTTTTTCTCTCCCCCGGAAAAACCCTCGTTGACACCGCGTTTCAGAAATTCGGCGGGTAGGTGAACCTGCTTGCAGGCTTCACGGGCCATTTTCAAAAAGTCCTTGGAGCTGACGGCCTCTTCGCCGCGTGCTTCGCGCTGTGCATCCACGGCGGCTTTCAGGAATTCCAGATTGCTGACACCGGGGATTTCCACCGGGTATTGAAATGCCAGAAACAGACCGGCGCGGGCGCGCTCTTCCGCTTCCAGCTCCAGCAGGTCGGTACCATCCAGGGTCACGGACCCTTCTTCGACACTGTAACCTTCGCGACCGGACAGCACATAACCCATAGTACTTTTACCGGCGCCATTAGGACCCATGATGGCGTGAACTTCACCGGGTTTGATCTCCAAGTCGAGGCCCTTGAGAATCTGCTTGTCTTCCACACTGGCGTGCAGGTTTTTAATCGATAACATCGTGTACGTTTCCTCAACCTAAACTTTGGGATTAACCCACTGAACCTTCGAGACTGATTTCCAGCAACTTGCCCGCTTCCACGGCAAATTCCATCGGCAATTCTTTGAAGACTTCTTTGCAGAAGCCATTCACGATCATGGACACCGCTTTCTCCGGATCCAGGCCGCGCTGCTGACATAAAAACATCTGATCGTCGGACACCTTGGAGGTGGTCGCTTCGTGCTCGACAATGGCGCTGGGGTTGCGGCTTTCCACATAGGGGAAGGTGTGGGCGCCACACTGGTCGCCAATCAGCAGGGAGTCACATTGGGTAAAGTTGCGCGCGCCCTTGGCGCTGCTGTTCATTCGCACCAGGCCACGATAGCTGTTGTTGCTGCGACCAGCGGAGATACCCTTGGAGATAATCGTCGAACGGGTGTTTTTGCCCAGGTGAATCATCTTGGTGCCGGTGTCTGCCTGCTGACAGCCGCGAGTCAACGCCACGGAGTAAAACTCGCCGACGCTGTTATCACCCTTGAGAACACAGCTGGGATACTTCCAGGTTACCGCGGAACCGGTTTCCACCTGAGTCCAGGAGATCTTGGCGTTGGTATGGCAGAGACCGCGCTTGGTGACGAAGTTGTAGATGCCACCACGACCTTCTTCGTCGCCGGGATACCAGTTTTGCACGGTGGAGTATTTGATTTCGGCATCATCCATCGCCACCAGCTCAACTACCGCCGCATGCAGCTGGTTTTCATCCCGCTGGGGCGCCGTACAACCTTCAAGATAACTGACGTAGCTGCCCTCGTCGGCAATAATCAAGGTACGCTCGAACTGACCGGTATTCTGCTCGTTAATGCGGAAGTAAGTGGACAGCTCCATGGGGCATTTGGTGCCCTTGGGGATATAGACAAAAGAGCCGTCGGTAAAGACTGCGCAGTTCAGCGCCGCGTAGTAGTTGTCCTTTTGCGGAACAACACTGCCCAAATACTTTTGCACCAGCTCTGGGTGCTTATGCACCGCCTCGCTGATGGGCATAAAGATCACACCCGCTTCTTCCAGCTTTTCGCGGAAGGTAGTCACCACTGAGACGGAGTCGAACACCGCGTCCACCGCCACTCCAGCCAGCATCATCTGCTCGTGCAGGGGAATGCCCAGCTTTTCGTAGGTCTTCAGCAGCTCGGGGTCCACCTCGTCCAGAGACTTGGGTTTGTCCTTCATACTCTTCGGCGCAGAATAGTAAGAGATGGCCTGAAAATCGATCTTCGGATAGTCCACGTGGGCCCAGTCCGGCTCTTCCATCTCAAGCCAATTGCGAAAGGCCTTGAGCCGCCACTCGAGCATCCACTCGGGCTCCTGCTTCATGCTGGAGATGCGGCGGATAATATCTTCATTGAGACCCGGTTCAAACGTATCGGACTCAATGTCGGAGACGAAACCCGCTTCGTACTCTCTTTGCAGCGCTTTGTCGATCTGCTCTGTCATGATGATAACTCGCTAATCACGGCGCGTCGGGGACGCGCTCAACTCAATTCTTTACAGCGCTCTTGGGCGGCGCCTTGTCTGTCGTTTTTTTGCCCGCGGTGGATTTATCCCGCCTGCAGTTGTGTCACCACCTGGCGGATATGCTCGATTGCCAGGTCGACGTCTTCGTCAGTGGTAAAGCGGCCCAGAGAGATCCTCAGGGAACTGTGTGCGTCGTTGTCACTCAAACCCATGGCTTTGAGCACATAGGAGGGCTCAACACTGGCGGAGGTGCAGGCGGAACCCGAGGAGATCGCCAGGTTGCGCAAGGACAACTGCAGGGCTTCGCCATCCAGACCGCTGAAACAGACATTCAAATGCCCGTGGCTGACGGCTTGCGGGTCAGCGTTAAGCTTGACGCCTTGCAACTCGCAGATGCCCTGCCAGAGTCGATCGCGCTGCGCGGCAATTCGCGGTCCCTCTTCGGCCATTTGTTCACTACACAATTGAGCCGCCGTACCCATGCCCACCAATTGATGGGTTGGCAAGGTGCCCGAACGCATACCCCGTTCGTGACCACCACCGTGAATAATCGGCTGCAGTTGGCGCTGCACCAGACGCCTCACATAGAGCGCACCGACGCCCTTGGGGCCATAAAATTTGTGCGCGGACATGCTCAGCATATCCACCTGAAGCGCCTCAACATCAATGGGTAATTTGCCGCTGGACTGAGCGGCATCCACATGCAGCAGCACATCGTTGTCCCGGCACAGCCGGCCGATCTCCGCAACCGGATTGACCGAACCGGTCTCGTTGTTGACATGCATCAGGCTGACCAGGCGAGTGTCTTCTCGCAGAGCGCCTTTGACCTGCTCGGCGCTGACAACACCCCGGTGGTCAGGCGTCAGCCAGGTAACTTCTACGCCCTTGCCTTCCAGCCACTTGGCCGGATCGATCACCGCTTTGTGTTCGCTGACCGAGGTAATCAGGTGTCCCTGGAAATCAAGATCTTCAAAAATGCCTTTCAGTGCGAGGTTATTGGACTCGGTGGCACCGCTGGTCCACACCACCTCGCGGGCGTCTGACCCAATCAGGTCCGCCACCTGGCGACGCGCCAGCTCCACCTGCTCTTCCGCCTGCCAGCCGTATAAATGCGAACGCGACGCCGGATTGGCAAAAATACCATCCAGGGTCAGGCAGCGCCCCATGGCCTCGGCGACAGCGGGATCCACCGGAGTGGTGGCGGCGTAATCCAGATAGATGGGCTTCACGCGTCCCCCGTCTCAATCAACTCCAGCCCCTGCTCGATATTCTGGCGCTCGGATACTGCACGAACATCCTGGCGGGCCACCAGACTGGCCAGGGAAATACCGCTGAGAAAGGCATGAATCTGATCGCTGAGATCGCACCACAGGTAATGGGTCAGGCAGACCTGACCATGCTGGCAATTGCCAGTGCGATTGCAGTTGGTGGCGTCGATGGATTCGTTGACCGCATCGATAATCTCGGCCACACAGATCTCTTCGGAGGATCTGGCCAGCTTATAACCGCCGCCGGGGCCACGAACACTGGTCACCAGCGTTTGCTGGCGGAGCTTGGAAAACAACTGCTCCAGGTAGGAAAGTGAGATTTCCTGGCGCTTGGAGATATCCGCCAGGCTGATAGGACCTCTGTCAGCATTCAGCGCCAGGTCCAGCATGGCGGTAACCGCGTAGCGGCCTTTCGTTGTAAGACGCATACACCTATTTTCCGTGCAGTTATTTCGAGGGGCGCATTATGTAAAAACCTACTAGATTGGTCAAGTATATAACCTAGTAATTTACTATGGTATTAGCGGCGCCCGAATTATTTTTCTGCGTCTTGCTTGGATTGCCCTTCCTCTAGTGATTTTATCTTCTTATCTGTATGGAAAATGAAATTCTGTACTGACGTCAGAACTCCACGAAGGATACTTAACTCCATTTCGTCCAGGCGAATTCGGCTGTACAGACGACGCAGACGGGTCATGGTCTGGCGGGGATTGCCCGGCTCCAGAAAACCCAGTTTCTCCAGGGTTTGCTGGAGGTGCTCGTAATACATCTCCAATGCCTTGTTATTGGCAGGTGGCTGATCCCAATCATCAAAGTGGGGCGCCTTGCCTTCTTTAGCAGTCAGCCAGGCCATACGCATTTCATAGCACAACACCTGCACGGCCGTGGCCAGGTTCAGGGCGCTGTAGTCCGGATTGGCGGGAATGTGGACGTGATAGTTGCACTTGTGCAGCTCTTCGTTGGTCAGACCCCGATCCTCACGACCAAAGACAATGGCAATCTCGTGGTGAGCCGCCTCGGCAATGGCGCGGTCACCACACTCGCGGGGGGTTACCAGAGGCCAGGGAATACGACGCTCACGAGCACTGGTGCCCACCACCAGACCGCAGTCAGCAACGGCTTCATCAAGGGTTTCCACCACAACCGCCGAGTCCAGCACATCCAAAGCGCCGGCTGCACGCCAGACGGCCTTATCCGCGGGGTATTCTCTCGGAGCCACCAGGTATAACTGCGACAGCCCCATATTTTTCATGGCTCTCGCAGCGCCGCCGATATTGCCCGGATGACTGGTATTGACCAGTACGATGCGGATTTTTTGCAGGGCGTTATCCAGAGGGGTAGGCGTGTCGGCGGTACTCTCGGTCATGGGGACTCTCAGAAACAATAATGGGCTGGGATAAAATAACGGTCGGGGATTAAAAGCCGCGCAGTGTAGCAAATTGAACCTCTCGGGAGTAGCGGCCAGCCGGTGCTTTCTCACCTGAAGCCTGCTATAATCGCGCCCCTTTCGATGCAGTGCCGGGTGCCGCCGCCCAAACGGGTGTACCCGCCGCCATTGCATTTGCTCTTTTACATTTTTTTGCTGTCATTACACGGTTGGTGCCCCATGGAACCCATGCTGAATATCGCCCTGCGCGCCGCGCGCAAGGCTGGCGAGCTGATAGAGCGCGCCCTGGAACGAGTGGATGTTGTTGCTTTTGAAGAAAAAGGCCGCAACGACTTTGTCACAGAAGTGGACAAAGCCTCCGAGAAAGAAATTATCTACCACCTGCGCAAGGCCTACCCGGACCACAAAATCCTGGGTGAAGAAAGCGGCCGCTCAGGCAACAACCCTGACAGCGATTACGAGTGGATCATCGACCCCCTCGATGGCACCACCAACTTTATCCACGGCATCCCCCACTTCGCCATATCCATTGCCTGCGTCTACAAAGGCCAGATCGAGCATGCCGTGGTCCTGAACCCCATGTCCCGCGAAGAATTCACTGCCAGCCGCGGTAAAGGCGCCGCCCTTAACGGCCGCCGTATTCGCGTCTCCGGCCGCAAAGGTCTGAATGGCGCCCTGATCGGCACCGGCATCCCCTTTAACGGCTACGCCTTTGAAAACATCACCCCTTACCTGGCCGCCCTCCAGGACATCGCCGGCCAAACGGCCGGTATCCGCCGCCCCGGCTCGGCCGCCCTGGACCTGGCCTACGTGGCCGCCGGCCGCTTTGACGGTTTTTGGGAAATGAACCTGCAGGCCTGGGACATTGCCGCGGGCATCCTGTTGGTCAAAGAAGCAGGCGGTCTGGTCAGTGACTTCAAAGGCGGTAACGACAGCATGAACAGCGGCAACGTGGTTTGCGCACCGCCCAAGGTGTTTAAACCGTTGCTGCAGATTGTCGGCAAACATATGGGCAACGTCTGATTCTCCAATACCCTGGCCGCGCCCCAGATGTGTGGCCAGGGCAAGCCCTCAGATTATTGGCCTCCAACCTTCAAGCGCGCCAACACCGCCAATAACTGTGGCAACTCCACCGGCTTGGTCAGATACTCAAAAAATCCCGCCGCCTTGCCTCTCTCGATATCCTGTGGCAACGCGTTGGCCGATAACGCCACCACCGGAATTCCCTGCAAACAGGGATCCTGCTGCATAAACAGCAAGGTCTCAAAACCATCCATTCGAGGCAGATTAATATCCATCAGCACCACATCCGGTCGGCTGGTGCGGGCAAGATACAATCCGTAAAAAGGTTCATCGGCAACCTCCAGCCGCACCTGAGGCCAGGCCTCCAACATCTGCTTAAGCACTCGGATGTTAGAAGGATTATCCTCAATATAAAGCACCCTCAGAGGTGCATCCCCAAGACCGGGCTGCTGCTCGATTTCAGCGTCTGACAGGTTCTGCTCAACGGCTGGCTCTTGATCAGCCGCACTGGGAAAGGTAACCCAGAAGCAACTGCCTTTGCCCGGCGTGCTGCGAAAACCCATCTCGCCCCCCATGCTATTGACCAGCTGGCGAGTGATCGACAACCCCACACCCGTGCCCTCTATCGCACTGGACTCGGCGCCCAGACGATTAAAGGGCTCAAAGATTTCCGCCTGGCGAGCCTCCTCAATACCGCGACCAGTGTCTTCAATATCGACGCGTAATGCACCGGTCGACGCCTGCAAGCGAGCGGTAACCAACCCGCTCTCCCGATTGTACTTCACCGCATTACTGATCAGATTCAGCAACACCTGTTTCAAACGTGTTGCATCAGCCAGCACATAGATCTCCCCCAGCACACCATAGTCGCGCAAGATGCGAATACGGCGAACATCCGCCAACGGCTTGATCCAGGTGAGACACTCCTCCAACAGACGACTGACCAACACAGGTTCCTGCGACAGCGACATCTGCCCGGCTTCAATACGGGACAAATCCATCACATCATTGATCAACTGCAACAAATGATTGCCCGCCTTGCGAATCTCCCGAGCGCTTTGCTGCTGTTGCTCAGACAACGCCGAGTCCATCGCAAACACCTGGCAATAGCCCAAAATCGCGTTTAACGGTGTACGCAGTTCATGACTCATGCTGGACAAGAACCGGGATTTGGCCTGACTCGCCGCCACCGCCTCCTCGCGCGCGAATACCAGACGTTCCTCTGTATGCTTCAGCTCAGTGATATCCATATTGGTGCCGGACATACTCACCGCCCGACCCTGCCCATCCCGATGACACTGGCCGCGAGCCCGAATCCAGCACCAACCACCCGACTTGGTTGCCACCCGATACTCAAGATCAAAGGTGCTGTCGTCCTTCAAATGATCAACCAAGTGCTGATGAAAACGCGCTCTATCCTCCGGGTGTATCAGCTCTCTCCAGACCTCCAACCGATTACGGCCCATCAACATGGCATCATCGTGACCGTCGTAACCCAATTGCTGCCAACAGCGGTCCGAAAAATGAAAGCCTCCCAGCGCCTCCGTCCACTCCCAAATACCGTCATTGGAAGAGTCCAGAATACGCATCAAACGCTCCTCACTCTTCTGCAGCCGCTGCTCCAACTCCTGCTGACTCGAAACATCAAACGCGATGCCCGAAACACAACTGATCTGCAAATCACGCCGCCGGGTAATCTCCCCATCCAGACAGAGCCAGAAATAACCACCTTGCGAATGACGAACCCTCACCCGCTGCTGCATTCGATGACCGCGCCCAAGAACACGGGCGGTGGTTTTCAAAAAGCCATGCCAATCCTCCGAATGAATCACTTCTCCCAGTCGACTCACCCGAACCACAGACTCCGAGTCCCCCAACTCGTACCCCAAAGTTCGCCAGAACCCCCCTCTCAGATGCACTGCATCCTCTTCCGGCACCCACTCCCAAAAGCCAAACCCCTCAGCCTTCAACAAGCGCTGATAACACTGAAACTCAACACTCTGGAACTCTTTAAAGTCCTGCAACGTCTTTACGCCTCAAGTTTCTCCGCTGCCTGTGGCTGCCGATAACGACTCATCTTCGAACACCACCAATGACCCGGACACTGTTCAAAAACCGCAACGACCTCTCCCCGACTTGATCCAGAACAAATCAATACTCAAGACCATGCCCTAAATTGACAAAGCGATAAACAAAGAAAACAGTCCAATCCCATTTTCACCGTTAAAACATAGTGCAGAATGGCCGAATTGGCGATATAGAACTGAGCAGAAAGATGGTCTAAGCTCGAAAGAGCGACAAGGGGAAAACAGCCCTGTGGGCCGTGTCGAGCGACAACCGGAAGGAGTAACAGCGATGACCCAAAGCGTCCTGATCAAGACTCTGCAAGACCTGTTTATTATGCTGGCAAAAAACCAGGGGCCGGAACAACGCGAAAAACTGACCCCAAAACGCCAGCGACGCTGCCCCATGCGTCAACTGCTGCCGAAAAAAGGCCCCGCGAACGGGGCACAAGCTCAGAGAGATTCTATTTAACCTGGATCCTGCCTCCCGCGATATACCGTACATCCTGTACATGATCGCTCCCGGCGTCCTGCCTCCCGCGATATACCGTACATCCTGTACATGATCGCTTCCGGCGTCCTGCCTCCCGCGATATACCGTACATCCTGTACATAAAAAATTGCCCTGCGAGCAGGGCACAAGCTCAGAGAGAACCCGGTAACTCCACCCCGCCATACACAATGGCCAGCCGGAGAAATTCGCTAGTTACAGACATACAGAGCAAGTGCTGTGCCAGAAAAAAACCGTGAATCAGAGGCCTTCTCTCAACAAATCGCCCCATTCCGGTTCAACCGCCAAAAATAAGGGGAAATTTTGCACCGATTCGGAATCTGATAAATTGATCCTTTCAGCCGATCAAACCCTTCTTAATCAACAGCCTACAAATCAATAAAATGACGAAACAAGACGCCCGCACCATGGTCGAGCGCAGAGCCTCCAACTTTGCACAACAATCATGCAAAACCAGAAACTTCGCAGAAGGACAAACAAACGGATCAACTCAGGCCGCTCCAGAACGGAGCAAAAAGAATAAAAAATAGAAATCCAACAACAATCAGGCACCCAATATGGAATACCTCGGCGTCAAGGGTGGCCGGCTGACCCTGCAAACAAGAGCGCTTGAGGAGCATTTAAGCGGTCGCTGAAGGAGCTATTGAGACAAGCGTTTTTTGCTTGGCTCAATGGTGACTGAAGGTAGCCTGGAGGGCCGACCGCGCGCTCCTCAAGTGAACACCCGGCCGCCCGTTTTGGCACCTAACCAGAAGCCTCGCAAAAATGGCACCGGCTGAGACACCAAAAAGGCTCCCCATTAAACATTAGAAACCGTCAGGGTACATCATCAACCTCAGCCCCTTCCTTAACGGGCAACATCAAATCTTCCTTACTGATATTCATAGTCAGCAACACATTACTGGCCACATAAATCGAAGAATAGGTACCCACCAGAACACCAATCAACAACGCCGTGGCAAAACCATGAATCATCTCACCGCCGAAAAAGAACAACGCCAACAACACCAAAATCGTCGTCAAAGACGTAATCAACGTACGGCCCAATGTCTGCGACAGAGAAAAATTAATCACCTCAAGCGGCGTCTCAGTACGCAACTTACGGAAATTCTCACGAATACGGTCCGACACCACAATGGTATCGTTCAACGAATAACCGATCACCGCCAATACCGCCGCCAGCACCGTCAGGTCAAAATCCAGCTTCAGCACCGAAAACACGCCCAGTACCAGCAACACATCGTGAATCAGAGCCGCCACAGCACCCACAGAAAACTTAAACTGAAAGCGCATGGCCACATACACCATCACCACCACCAGCGCGAACAACATGCCGATGCCGCCATCGTCACGCAACTCCTCGCCCACCTGCGGACCGACAAACTCAATACGACGCAGATCAACGGTGTGCCCGCTGTCGCGCTGCAAAGCCGCCAGAATCTCATCACCCAGCCCGGCTTCGAAACCCCGCTGCAAACGAATCAACACATCCGTTTCGGCACCGAAGTGCACCACCACCGCAGACTCAAATCCCGCCGCTTGCAACTGCGAGCGCACCTGCTCCAGGTTTGCCGGCTGCTCGTATCCCACCTCAATCTGAGTACCACCGGTAAAATCCAAACCAAACTGCAAACCGTTCATCGTCAACGAAACGATCGAACCCAACAGCAGCAGGACGGACAGGGCCGCCGCAATCTTGCGCTGCCCCATAAAATTAATAATCTTCAGGTCAGACATATCTAATTCCCAGCTGCTGTTGCATCAAATCCACAATTTTTGAACATTGCGACCGCCGTACATCCAGTTCACCAATGCACGGGTACCCACAATTGCGGTAAACATCGATGTCAGGATACCGATCGACAAGGTCACAGCAAAACCCTGGACCGGCCCGGAACCAATGGCGTAAAGAATGACCGCTACTATCAGCGTCGTCAGGTTGGCATCCAAAATCGTCGTAAAAGCGCGATCAAAGCCGGAATTAATGGCCGACTGCGGGGGCAGTCCATTGGCCAGTTCTTCTCGAACCCGTGAGAAGATCAACACATTGGCATCCACCGCCATACCCACCGTCAACACGATACCGGCGATACCGGGCAGCGTTAAGGTGGCCCCAAGAATCGACATGCAAGCGATCAGCAACACCATATTCAGCGCCAAGGCAATGTTGGCAGCGATACCGAATACGCGGTAATAAAACAGCATAAATACCAGCACCAGGCCCAAACCGATCTGAACCGACTTGACCCCTACGGCGATATTTTCCGCCCCCAGAGACGGCCCGATAGTCCGTTCCTCAACAAAATACATCGGCGCCGCAAGCGCACCGGCACGCAGTAACAGCGCCAGCTCCGAAGCCTCGGCGGTATTATCCAGACCGGTAATCCGGAACTGCACGCCCAGCGCGCTCTGAATAGTCGCTAGACTGATAACCTTCTTTTCCACGATCTGAGTGTGAATGGCCTGCTGTTCACCTTGCTCATCCACTTCGTAGTCCGTACGGGTCTTGTACTCAATAAACAGGACCCCCATGCGACGCCCTACGTTGTTGCGGGTCGAGCGGTGCATCTTGGCGCCGCCGGAGCTGTCCAGGGTAATATTCACCTGCGGCTGACTGGTCTGACTGTCAAAGCTCGACTGTGCGTTGGCGACATGATCACCAGAGATAATCAGCTTTTTCTCCAGATCGGCATTGCCCCAGCGGCGCTGATCCAGCTCATTGCGAAATTCAAAGGATTCCTTGCGGGTCACCAGTTCAGAGGGCTTGGCCTCCAGACGGAACTCCAGGTTGGCCGTCTTACCAATAATACGCTTGGCTTCTGCAGTGTCTTGCACGCCCGGCAGTTCCACCACCACCCGGTTGCGCCCCTGGCGCTGAACGATAGGCTCAGACACACCCAGCTCATTCACCCGGTTGCGCAGCGTGGTCAGGTTCTGGCTGACCGCGTAGTCCTCAATCTCCCGGACAGATTGCTCTGACATACTCAGAGTGAGCAGGAAACGATCACCTTCATCGACACTCTGGCGCTGCAGATCAGGGTACTCGGAGCGCACCTCCGCACTCGCCGAATCGCGCAGTTCAGCCGTCTTAAACACCGCAGTAACCACATTGTCATCACCCAAATTCACTGACAAGTAGCGAATCTTGGCTTTACGCAATTTGGATTTGATCTCCTGGGCGTTGGATTCCAGACGCTTGGCCACAGCGGATTTGGTATCAACCTCCAGCAGGAAGTGCACACCACCGGCCAGATCCAGCCCCAGCTTCATAGGCTCCGCGCCAAAGTTGCGCAGCCATTCCGGCGTGGTCGGCGCCAGGTTGAGCGCCACCACGTAGTTATAACCCAACGCCTGCTGCAGAGCCTGTTTGGCGGCCAGCTGCTGCTCGGCATCAAACAGACGCAGGAGCGCGCTCTTGCCGTCAGCCTGCTCTCCAAAATAGTCAATACCGGCGTTGTCGAGAGCCTTGGTGGCCATCGACAGCGTGCGTTCATCAATAACGGTGGCACCGGATTGGCCGGAGATCTGTACCGCGGGATCGGGGGCGTAAAGATTGGGGGCCGCATAGACCATACCCAGCGCGGCGATAAACAGTACCAGCAGATTTTTCCAGAGGGGGTAGCGATTCAGCATTCGAGCATCCAGGTTGGCGCGGTGCGCCCTTGCATTCTTGTTGTTGGAAGTTTCCGTACCGTTTAGAGGTATGGGCGAACAGGGCTATTTACAATAGCCACCGCCCGCTTAAGGTGCCGCATTATAGGCACTATTGTTACAAAGGGGGTACTTCCAGCCCCTGTTTGTCGTAAAACGACTGTAGAAACTCGTCCAGACTGTCGCTGGACAGCGCTTCGCGCAGGCCGGACATCAGATTCTGGTAGTAACGCAGATTGTGGATCGTATTCAACTGCGCGCCCAGAATTTCACCACATTTGTCCAAGTGATGGAGATAGCTGCGGCTAAAATTTGTGCAGGTGTGGCAATCACAGTCAGCATCCAGCGGATTGGTGTCGTGACGATGCTTGGCATTGCGGATCTTGATCACGCCTTCGCTGGTAAACAGATGACCATTGCGGGCATTGCGGGTGGGCATAACACAGTCGAACATGTCCACGCCACGGCGTACCGCCTCTACGATATCCGCCGGTTTGCCGACACCCATCAGGTAACGGGGTTTATCCTCAGGCATGCGATGAGCCAGATGGTCCAATACCCGCATCATATCTTCCTTGGGCTCGCCTACGGAGAGGCCACCGATGGCGTAGCCATCGAAGTCGATATCCACCAGACCTTGCATGGATTCGTCCCGCAGGGATTCGTACATACCCCCCTGAATAATGCCAAACAGTGCCGAAGGGCTATCGCCGTGGGCGTCCTTGCTGCGTTTGGCCCAGCGCAGGGACAGCTCCATGGAATCACGCGCTTCCTTTTCAGTGGTGGGGTAAGGAGTGCACTCATCAAAGATCATCACAATATCGGAACCCAGATCCCGCTGCACTTGCATGGCGATTTCCGGGTTGAGCTCCACTTTGCTGCCGTTGATGGGCGACTGGAAGGTCACGCCCTCTTCAGTAATCTTCCGCATCTTGCCCAAACTGAAGACCTGGAAACCGCCTGAATCGGTCAGAATTGGACCCTGCCACTGCATAAAATCGTGCAGATCTCCATGCTGTTTGACCACCTCAGTACCGGGGCGCAACATCAAGTGAAAGGTGTTGCCCAGAATAATGTGGGCACCGATTTCCTCGATATCCCTTGGCAACATGCCTTTGACGGTGCCATAGGTACCCACCGGCATAAATGCCGGGGTTTCCACCACCCCACGGGGGAATTTCAAGCGCCCGCGACGGGCCTTTCCGGAGCTGCCGTCGAGCTCAAATTCCATAAAGCATTGGCGGTCGCTAACGTCGCTCACGATTGATTTCCTCGGTAGTCGCATTGGGGTTACGGGTGATAAACATGGCATCGCCGTAGCTGAAAAAGCGATAAGCCTCTGCCACCGCTTCATCGTACGCCGCCATCGTGTGGCGATAACCGGCAAAGGCCGACACCAGCATCAACAGCGTCGATTCCGGGAGATGGAAATTGGTAACCAATGCGTCCACCACCTGATACTGGTAACTGGGGTAAATAAAGATATTGGTTTCGCCCTGATAGGGCTTGAGTTCGCCTCCCTGAGCCGCGGTCTCCAGACAGCGAACACTGGTGGTGCCCACCGCAATAACCCGACCGCCATTTTCCTTGGCCCGGCGCACCTGGTCACAGACCTGTGCATCCAGCTCCATGATTTCGCTGTGCATCTGATGCTCATGGATATTATCCACACGCACCGGCTGGAAGGTGCCCGCACCCACGTGCAGAGTGACAAACGCGGTGTCCACCCCTTTGGCCCGCAGCTGCTCCAACAGTTCTTCGTCGAAGTGCAAGCCGGCAGTGGGAGCCGCTACCGCACCTGCCTTGCTCGAATCGCTGTAAACCGTCTGGTAGCGCTCCCGGTCCTCGGCGGCATCTTCGCGATCGATGTACGGAGGGAGCGGCATATGGCCAATACGCTCCAGCACCTCCAATACCGGCTGATCCTTGGGAAACGCCAGCTCAAACAGGGCATCGTGACGATTGATGACAATCAGTGGGGTGCCGTCCTGAAGAACAATATCGGTACCCACCCGAGGCGCCTTGCTGGCCTTGGTATGTGCCAGCACCCGGTGACTATCCAGCACCCGCTCCACCAGCACCTCAACCTTGCCGCCGCTTCCCTTGTGACCAAACACCCGAGCCGGGATAACCCGGGTATTGTTGAACACCATCAGATCTCCGGGCTGCAACCAATTGAGCAAGTCCGGGAACTGGCCGTGCTGAATGGCACCGGTGTCACCATCCAACCGCAGCAAGCGGCTGCCACGGCGCTCTTTGGCCGGTTGGCGGGCAATCAATTCATCGGGGAGATCGTAATAAAAGTCCTGGCGACGCATAGGGGTCTCTATCTGTGTCCCGGACCGGTTCATGGGTCTCCGGGAATGCCTCCTGGGGCAGTAATTCAAGGGTGGCAAGAGTATAGGAAAAGCCGTTCGGAGGCCAGGAAAGTCAATGCTTGCGGGGGGCTTCGCGACTTGCTGGAGATTACAATGCAATCACTGAACCCGGCTCTTTTATAAGCCGTTGGTTCAAACCCAACCCCCTGGGTAGAGGCCCTAAACGACAAAACCCGAAGCCGGCTCTCTTGAGAACCAGACTTCGGGTTTCAGAATGTGGTAGCGGGGGCTGGATTTGAACCAACGGCCTTCGGGTTATGAGCCCGACGAGCTACCAAACTGCTCCACCCCGCATCAGTGTTTCGACTGCCGCTCTCGCTCAATCGAGGTGGCGCATTCTAGAGATTTCCCGCGGCAGGTCAAGGCATTTTTGTCATTAAATCTTCATACATCCAAAACCCGCGCAGTAACGTATTATTGAGATGTCAGCGCAGACGCTATAATGATCTGTAATCACCGATCCCGGTTGGGCATCGGATTACTGCTTCGCTTTTTAAGGTTAATTGATGCATCGTTGCCTGCCTTATGCCCTCACCAGCGTGTGTCTCGCTGCCAACGCCGATGACATGACAGATTTCTACAGCCTATCGCTGCAAGAGTTGCTGACCATCAAGGTGCAGGCCGCCACTCACAGCGATCGTCCTCTTCAGGTCTCACCCTCCAGCGTAACGGTTTACACCCGCGAAGAAATACTGGCGATGGGAATTAATAGCCTTGAACAGCTGCTCAACTTTGTGCCCGGCGTGCAGACTTCCAGAACGGATGAAGGCGGACGCGGTTATCCTGCCAGTTTTCGCGGGCGGCGCAATCAGGGGGCGGCGCGGGACGTATTGGTGCTGATCGACGGCATACGCATCAACGATCCGGTTGCGGGAGGCACATTCAATCAGAGCCCGGAGATTTCACTGCACAATGTCGCCCAGGTGGAGATCATCCGGGGCCCGGGCTCTGCCCTCTATGGCGCCAATGCCTTTTCCGGTGTAATCAATATCATCAGCGATACCGACGTCAATGAAGTTGAGCTGGGTGGTGGCGATTTTGGGGCCCGAGAAGTCAGATTACAGACTACCCTGCCTCTGGGCGATGATTGGCAACTTGACCTGTCTGCCGATTATTACCGCGACGACGGCGAGGACTACGACGCATTCTATTCTTTTTTTGGCACATTTGAGCCCACCAGCGACAGCAAACGACTTGAGGACTGGCAGGTGCGCCTGCGAGGCCGGGGATTCGACCTTAACTACCGTCAAAGTAAACGACGCTATGAAGATTTTATTGTTGTCGGAGCCATGGCTAACGGAGACCAGCGCTTTAAGGTGGAAAACCGCAGCCTGAGACTCTCTTATGAACATCAGTGGGGTGCTGCCACCCTTCACTGGCATGCGGAAACTTCAGAGGGCGACCAGGATTCATTGCTGGGCTTATTCCCCGAAAGTCCGGAGCCGCCCATTGACCAGGCCTCGGGCCTGTACTGGACCAACGGTTCCACCCAGCTGATGCTGGGTGGCAATGTGAGAACCGTGGAGCATGATCGGATCGGTCTTGATGTCCTCTGGCCGGTGGGAGAAGACCACCAGCTGCTGCTGGGATTAGAGGCGCGCGAAGAATCCGTCGGGCTCAACCCTTTTCAGTCCAGTATCGATATCGAGCTGTTGCGCACTACCGGTCGCCTCGAACCAGCCCCCTCCAGCAACCCCATACAGGAGGGGTTTTATTTGGGTGGTATGCGCGCCGACCTGCTGACCGCACAGGAGCGGGACAATTGGGGGCTCTATCTGCAGGACGAATGGCGTATAAACGAGAACTGGCAGCTGGTATCCGGCCTGCGCCACGACCACTATGATGACTTTGGCTCCCACACCAGCCTTCGAGGTGGCCTGGTGTGGCAACCCAACCGCTCTGACACCTGGAAGCTGCTCTACGGCGGAGCATTCCGCGCCCCCTCATTTCTTGAAACCAGAGCAGGCATCGCCTCTGGCGGCATTTCCAACCCTGATCTGGATCCCGAAACCGTCGACACCTTTGAGCTGAGCTGGGCCCGGCAGTGGTCCCGGGTGAATACCAGCGTAACGCTTTACCGGAATCAATACCGGGACATAATTCGGCAGGTGGTGGTGGAAGATGTCGTTACCGGCATTACCGCGACGCAACCACAAAACACCGGAGACGACAGCACCAATGGAGCCGAGCTCGAAGTCACCATTACCCCCGCCAACGCCTGGTTGTTCAAAGCCGGTGTCAGCCATCTTTTTACGCCACTGGATAACGAGCAGACCGCCGAAACCACGGCATTTCTGGTAGGCAACTACCAGCGGGGAGCCTGGAATGCCAACCTCAGCGGCTTCTTCCACCACGAGGTCCTCTCCCGACCCGCCGATGCCACCACTCCAGCTACATTCCTGGACCCCTACTGGCACTGGAACCTGGCTTTGCGCTACCAGTTACAAGCGCATCTGGCCATCACAGTGGACGTGAACAACCTGTTCGACAAACACTACAACACCTGGTCGCCCCAGACGGGAATCGACGATGGTTTACCAGCACGAGGGCGCAGTGTTATCTTGGGCCTTCGTTTTGACTGGGGTGGGTAATGTTTACCACAGTGCCACAGGGACCAGGCTCTCGAATAGGCGCAATTGCAGCGTTGCTGGTGGCAACGCTGACAGCCTCGCTCGCCCCCACCCCGGGTAATGCCACTGACCGCCATACCGACGAAGCCAGCCTGCGTGCGGCGGTGGTATTGGGCATTCTGCGCTATACCGGCTGGAGCCAGGCAGTCGACCGCCAGCCGGACATCTCTCTGTGCACGATGGGAGAGCCCGAGTCCGCACATCCTCTCAAGCAAGCCGTAAAAAAAGTTCAGGTCAAAGGTAAGTCCGCCACCGTCAATGATCTGAGCGCAGATCAACAGAACGCTGCCAATCCCTGCCACGTGGTCATCTACGGGCCAGACGCCCGACCGACCGGCAGCGAAGACTTTCTGAAAACCGCTCTGACCATCTGCGACGGCTGCAAAAGCGCCCACCACGAGGCTGCCATCACTCTGGTGCGGCGTCAGAATCGCATCGGCTTCGAAGTGGACTTGAAACAGGCCAACTCCAGCGGCATCACCTTCAGCTCCTCGCTGCTGGAACTGGCCGCCAAGGTTGAAGGAGCGCGCCAGTGACGGAACTGCAAAAACGCCGTTCGTTTCGCGGCCAGCTGGTACGCATCCTGATCATTGCCCTGTCGATCGCCCTATTGTTGATGGGTGTCAGCACCCTGTTGTTTGAACAACAGCAGCTGCGCAATCAGATGGTCAGCAACCTCAATGCGACTGCTGATATTATCGGCAACCGATCCATCGCAGCGCTGGTCTTCAACGACCCTCAGGCCGCCGCCACCAACCTGGCCTCCGCCCAATACGAACCCACTATCGAGAGTATCTGCCTGTACGACGCCAGTGGCCAGTTGTTCAGCCAGTACCAGCGGCTTGATATCGGACAATCCGCCACCTGCGCCGAACAAGCCCCCTACACCCACGCGCGCGAGGCACAGTTCTCAGACAACGGCGTTGAGCTCTATCTACAGGTACGCGATGGCGACGAGCATATGGGGTTCCTGTCGCTGCGGGCCAGCCTTGAACGATTGATGGGAGCGAGAAATGCCCTGGTGATTGTGATTCTGGCGGCGTTTGTGCTGGCGGGCATTTTGGCCTATTGGCTGGCCAATCGCATGCTGTCAAAAACACTTAAGCCGCTGGACGCCCTCTACGATACCGCCCGCCAGATTTCCCAAAACAGCTATTCCCCGCTGCGCGCCCCGCGCCTCAATAACGATGAAATCGGTGATCTGGTGAGTGTGTTTAACCAAATGCTGGACAACCTCGCACTGGACAACCAGGCGCTGTCGGCGTCGGAGAAACGCTTCCGTACCCTCGCCGCCCACGCCCCCATTGGTATTTATTTCCGCGATCGCGAACAGCGTCTGATCTACGCCAACGAACGCTGGGGACAGATTACCGGGCAGTCCCTGGACATGAATTTTGACGAATACCTGAACAATATTCCTCAAGCGGAGCGGGACATCTACAACACGGTGCTGCAAAGCGTGCTGCAAATGCAACGCACCGAAGTGGTGGAGTATCACTACAGCTCGCCCGGCGACAAGGAGCAGCAGGTGCTGATGGAATATGTGGCACCACTGAATCTGGAAAGCAGCGAAAAAGAGCAACCGCTGATCGACGGATACATCGGTTCGGTGCTGGATGTCTCGGAACTGAAGATGGCCCAGCTGGAACTTGAAAAGCTGGCATTCTATGACCCACTGACACAATTGCCCAACCGTCGTTTCTTCCGCGATCACCTGGATTTTCAGTTGGCGGCCTCAGAAAAAACCCGCTCGCCACTGGCCGTGATCATGCTTGATCTGGACAACTTCAAACGTGTGAATGATTCTCTCGGCCACGATGCCGGTGACCAGCTTCTGGTACGCATCAGCGAACGCCTGCGCGATGTGGTCTTCAAAGAAGACGTGGTGTCTCGCATGGGCGGCGATGAATTTACCATCCTGCTCAACAACCCCCATCCGGTGACCCGTATCGATCAGGCGGCCCAGCGGATTATGGAATCTATTCGCGAGCCGCTGGAAATTTCCGAACAGCTGATTGAAATTGGCGCCTCATTGGGTATTGCCCGCTACCCGGAAGATGCCAGTAGCGCTGAAGACCTGTTGCGCAACGCAGACATAGCGCTCTATAACGCAAAATCCAACGGTCGCAACCAGGCTTCTTACTTTTCCGAGCAGTTGGATATTGAAGTCAAGGACAAGTTGCGCCTGGAAGGCAAGCTGCGTAAAGCCATTGCACAGGAGTCTCTGACTCTGCACCTGCAGCCTCAGTATGATGCCCAGCGACAGAGCTTCTTTTGGTGCGAAGCGCTATTGCGTTGGTACGACGAGGAAGAGGGTTTTATTTCTCCCGCCCGGTTTATTCCTGTGGCGGAAGAAACCGGCCTGATTATTCCGCTCAGCAGTTGGGTACTGCGAACCGCGTGTCAGTTAATGGACAAACACATGGATGAGCTGCAGCGAGCCGGCATTCAAGGCGTGGCGATCAATCTGTCCGCGCGCCAGTTCTATTCCCAAAAGCTGCTACAGGAAATCGAATCGGCGCTGAAGGACTATTCGATTCCGCCATCCATGATCGAATTCGAAATCACTGAATCTGTTGTAATCGATGATGTTAACAGCGCCATCAAAACCATGCAGGCGATCAAGGAATTGGGCTGCCGCCTGAGCATCGACGACTTTGGCACGGGCTACTCTTCGCTATCTTACCTTAAGCAATTCCCTATTCACGCCATCAAGATTGATCGATCCTTTATTATTGATATTCCCAACGACCACAGTGCCACAGAGATCGCCTCTGCGATTATTGCCATGGCGCACAAACTTGGGCTTGAAGTGATTGCCGAGGGCATCGAAACGCACCTGCAGAAGCAGTTTTTAGTGGACCAGGGCTGCCGTTACCTGCAGGGGTATATGCTGGGTCGCCCCATGCCCATAGAGCAACTGTTGGAGCAACATCAGGGATTGCTGGATTCCGTTCTACAGCAGGAAACCGCGTAGCTGGCGTCTGTCCAACAACAAGCTTCCCGAGCCGCGTACTTCAGTCTTCAAGTAGCTCAAAGTCGTCACTATCGAGCCAGGCCGGAAAGCTCTCTCGATAGCTGTTCAGCTCGTCGGCCTCCAAGGTCACAGTAAAGACACCGGCCTCTGAACCGGGATCTGCCAATGCCTGACCGCGAACATCGATAATGGCGCTGTCGCCGCTGTAGAGATGTCCATTGCCGTCTTCACCAATCCGATTCACCCCCACGACGCAGGCAAGGTTTTCAATCGCTCTGGCGCGCAGTAACTGGCTCCAGTGATAGGAGCGCTTGGCCGGCCAGTTGGCCACAAACAGCAGTAGATCGTAGTCCAGCCCCAGTTCAGTGCTGCGATTACGGCACCAGACCGGAAAACGCAGGTCATAGCACACCATAGGGCATACCTTCCAACCGTTCAGCTCCACGACTATCCGCTCAGAACCCGCGCGATACTTCTTGTGTTCACCGGCCATCCGAAACAGATGGCGTTTGTCGTAGTGTTGGTAGGTGCCGTCAGGCCGCATCCAGATCAGTCGGTTTACCGGACCTTCGTCCGTGGCCACCGCATAGCTGCCCGTCACCACGGCACCCAGTTCGGCGGCCAGACCGGACATCCACTGCAGGGTCTCCCCTGCGGGCGGTTCGGCCACCTTGCGGGCGTCCATGCTGAAACCGGCGGTGAACATCTCGGGCAATACCACCAGATCGGTCTTCCCCTGCCAGGGCTGTAACCATTGCTCGAAGCGCCCGCGATTTTCCTGCGGTGCCTGCCAGGCCAGGCTCTGCTGCACGATGCTTACGGTGAGATTTTGATCTGGCACAACCTATTCCTCCGCGGGGATTGTCGACCCCTGATACAGGGGGCATAATCGATTCAACTCAGACAGGGAAGATACTATGGGCATACCGAGGTTACCAGCATTCGCGGCGTTGATGGGGCGGATCTGCCTGCTGGCGCTGGTGGCGCTGACACCACACACCTACGCGACACAGACGCCGCTCGATGCACGTGCGCTGCTGCAGGCCGCCATGGACCATTGGCGCGGCCAGACCTCGCAGGCCACCATGAGTATGATCATCAAGCGCCCGGACTGGCGGCGCACCATGACCATGCAATCCTGGACCCGGGGCGAGAAGTTATCTCTGGTACGGGTGCTGGAGCCGAAGAAAGACGCCGGCAACGGCACACTGCTTAATGACCAGCAGATGTGGACCTACTCCCCCAAGATCAACCGCATCATCAAGATCCCCTCTTCCATGATGAACCAAAGCTGGATGGGGTCTGATTTCTCCAACAAGGACATCAGCAAATCCACCGATATTCTCGACCAGTACGAGCATCAGCTGACCGCCGTGGAGGAACGAGATGGCCACAAGGTCTATGTCATCACCGCCATCCCCCACGAGGAGGCCGCTGTAGTCTGGGGCAAAGAAGTCCTGCTGATTCGTGACGATTACGTTATGCTGGAAGAACAGTTCTGGGACCAGGACGGCGAGCTGGTGAAGACCATGACCACCCTGGAAATTCGCGAACTGGACGGGCGCCCCGTAGCCACACGTATGCGCATGCAAAAACGCGATTACCCCGATGAATGGACAGAAATGCTGATCCGCGACATCGACTTTGATGTGGAGCTGGGCAACAACCTGTTTACCCTCTCCAACCTGCGCAACCCGCGCCAACGCTAGGCCGGTCCGCCGCCATGAACATTACCCTGACCCTGGCATGGCGCAATCTCTGGAGGCATCGCCGCCGCACCTGGCTAACCGTCAGTGCCATGGTGTTTTGCAATGTATTACTGATTTTCTCGATTGCGCTTCAGTTTGGCACCTATGGCCTGATGATCGAAAATTCACTCAAACTGTTTACAGGTCACCTGCAAATACAGCACCCAAAGTATCTCGATTCGCCCAAACTCCACTACAGCATTGATGACGCCGCCAAACTGCAAACGCAATTGCAACAAGAACTTGGCGAGAACTGGGCTCTGGCCAGCCGCGGTATGGGATTCGCTCTGGTATCCAGCGAGGAACGTTCTTTTGGCATTCAGGTGGTGGGGGTTGAGCCCGGTCGTGAACCCATGGTTTCCAGCCTGCCGGGGCTGGTGAAGTCCGGCAAATACCTGCCCTCCGCACCTACAGAAACCATTGAAATTGTGATTGGTCGCAAGATCGCGGACAATCTCAAGGTCGAGCTGGGTGATGAGCTGACGTTATTGGGCAGTGGCCGCGACGGCTCCTTCGCCGCCGGCATTGCCATTGTGACAGGTATTTTTGACTCTGGCGTCAGTGACATTGATCGCGCCATGGCTCAGATTCCGCTGGACGACTTCCAGACACTGTTCACCATGGAGCAACAGGTTCACAGCATTGTCATTCAGGGCAGTTCCGCTGCCAATGCGGATGCGCTGCAGGAGCGGCTGCGGCAATGGCGAGCAAGCCATGTTAAGCAATCTTTCGCACCTGTGTGGCAGCCGCGACACTGGGATGAATTGCTGCCTGGCGTGCGCCAGGCGATTCAATCCGATATCGCCAGCTCCCTGTTTCTGTACAGTATTCTCACCTTGCTGGTGGCCTTTAGCGTGCTCAATACCCAGCTGATGTCGGTGCTGGAGCGTACGCGGGAATTCGGTATTCTCTCCGCACTCGGGATCAGCCCCGGCCAGCTGGGTCGCCTGGTGATGCTGGAAACCTTGTTAATGGCGTCATTGGGATTTGCACTGGGCGTGCTGCTGGGGGCCATCATCGTCTATGCCATCAGCCAGGTGGGCATCAGTTTTCCAGGTATGGAAGAGATGCACAGCCGCTTTAACATGCCGGCGCGGATCTATCCGGAGCTGTCGATGTTACCCTTGACCCTGGGCCCTGCAGTGATTCTGGTGGGCAGTCTGTTGGCAAGCCTTTATCCGGCATTGCGATTGCAGCGCCTGGAACCGGTCGCGGCAATGCGAGCGGCCTGAGATGAGCCAGCCACTATGAAACAGCTGCAAACACTTTCCACTCTTGCATGGCGTAACCTCTGGCGCAATTACCGACGCACCCTGATCATGACCAGTGCCATTGCACTCGGCGTCTGGGCCATGATTTTTATGACCGCAATGTTGCGTGGCATGATGGCCGACATGATCACCCAGGGGGTCAATAATCTGCCCGGTCATATTCAGTTGCATCACCCCGAATACCGGGCCGACCCCAGTATTGTCAATCGCTTCGCCCCCCCCGGTGATGAACTGCTTGAGCAACTCAACCAGGCGGACATTAAGAGTTGGAGCGCGCGCGTTCGTGTGCCCGCAGTCATCGCCAGTGAACGGGCCAGTCGAGGCGTTAACCTGATTGGTGTCGACCCCGCTGAACCACTGCCTCTGGATGGCAACCTGCTGAAAGACGGCCGCTCGCTGGAGACCGAGTCAGATCGCGGCTTGATTATGGGAGCAAAACTGGCGGAGCGATTGGAAACCCGACTGGGCAAGCGCGTGGTGTTGATGAGCCAGGATCCGGACAACAACGTCGTCGACCGCGGCTTTCGGGTGGTGGGCATATTTGAATCAGAGCTGTCAGCCACAGAGGAGAATCAGGTTTACGCCGGCCGTGCCACTCTCCAGAAAATGCTGCGTATGGATCAAAAAATCAGCGAGCTGGTGATACTGACTGAGGAACAACGCTTGTTGCAACCGACGGTTGAACGGTTGGCGCAGTCGGCACCCCATTTGGAAGTGCTGCCCTGGTACGAACTGGACCGGTTTTTGGGGACATCAGTGGAAACCTTTGACGGCTTTTCCATGGTATTTATTGTTGTTATTTTTCTTGCCCTGTCGTTCGGACTGGTCAATACCCTGGTCATGGCCATCTTCGAGCGCACCCGCGAAATCGGACTGATGCAAGCGCTGGGTATGACACCCGCCAGCATCTGCGTGCAGATTCTGCTGGAAGCCATGATGTTGCTGCTGATTGGACTGCTCGTCGGCAATGCACTGGTGCTGCTTAGCCTGCACAGCATAAAGGACGGCCTGGATATTTCCGGCGTCGCCGAGGGCATGGCATTGATGGGCGCCGGCAGTGTTTTAAAACCGGCACTCCATACGCTCGATGTGATTCGAGCCAATGGGGTAGTGCTGGTGTTGGGCATTGTTGCCTGCGCCCTGCCCGCCTGGCAAGCATCGCGACTCGACCCGATCACCACCATGAATCACACTTGAGACACGCCAATGACTTCCATTCTCTGTCAACAGTTGTGCAAGACATTCGAGCAGGGCGGCAGCCTGATCAAAGGGCTCGATCACGTCGACCTGAGCATCGAGCCCGGCGAATTTGTGTGTCTGTCCGGGCCCTCCGGTTCTGGCAAGACGACCTTACTGAACGCGCTGGGAGGTTTGGATACACCCGACCAGGGTGAAATCACCATTGGCGATCAACGTATTGATCAATTGTCGAAAAAGCAATTGGCTCATCTGCGCCTGCAGAAAATAGGCTTTGTTTTCCAGGCCTTTAATCTGGTGCCGGTATTGAGCGCGCGGGAAAACGTCGAGTTTGTGATGCAGTTACAGGGCATCGACAAGGCGGAACGGCGCCAGCGGTCGGATACGATTCTGGCGGAAGTGGGATTGGCCGGTTTGGAGCAAAGAAGGCCCGCTCAACTTTCCGGCGGTCAGCAGCAGCGGGTGGCGGTCGCCCGCGCCATTGTCAGCAACCCCGTGTTGGTGTTGGCAGACGAACCCACCGCCAACCTGGATTCCAACAGCGCCTCGCAGTTAATGGATTTATTTCAACAGCTCAATCAAAAACGGGGCATTACTTTTGTCATTGCCACTCACGACCAACGGGTCATGAGTTACTGTCGCCGCCTGATTCGCATGCAGGATGGGCGCATCGTCAGCGACGAAACCCAACCGGGAAAAATAGCACTGCAATCCGAGGGTGTTGCGCCTCAGGAACAGGCGCTTTGATGCCTTGTCTTGGCGGCGTGGCATCAAGCCGGTGGCTTCTGTGCTTTTGTTGTATAGGCGGGTTTCTGGTGACTCAGAATACTGCGGCGATGGAAGCCGGTGGTCACATCAAATATCGAATCCAGCACACGCGATTTGCCGATGACAGCGTTGACGCCTTGCACTTGCAACCTCACCTCACAGACCATATCGCCAGTCTCAGAGCGTTTGTCGGCGATTCCGGTGAACACTGGGACTGGCGGCTCGATTATCAACTGCAAAGCCAACATGGCGACCACTTGCAACGCCGCGGTGAGGTCGATGACGATCAACAACGTCGGTGGGACCTGACGCATATTCTGGACGACAGCGAAGACCACCGCGCACTGCAAAAACTCGATCGCGCCTACCTCGGATACAGTGATGACCAGCGTGTAATGCGCCTCGGCCGCCAGGCCATCAGCTGGGGTAATGGCCTGGTGTACCATCCCCTGGACGTGTTTAATCCCTTTGCCCCCACCACTGTCGACAAAGAATATAAGAACGGTGACGATATGGCCTACGGGCAATATTTGCGCGAAAACGGCGACGACCTGCAGGCGGTGTGGGTATTCCAGAGTGAGTCTGTAGCACTGAAATACCACGGTTTTGCCGGCGAAAGGGAATACGACCTGTTGCTCGCCCGCCACTACAACGATGAACTGGTGGGAGCGGGGTTTACCACTCCCTTGGGGGAAGCATTGTGGCGTGGAGACATCAGCGCCACGCACGTGGAGGGCGATTGGCGCTGGAGCCTGGTGACCAATCTCGCTTACTCCTGGATTTGGCAGGGTCACAACGTCAGTGCGCTGGCGGAATATTATTACAACGGGATCGGTCAAACCGGTGAGCGCTATCAGGACTCGGATCTGTCGCCCGCGCTGGTGGAGCGTCTGCAGCGGGGGGAATTATTCACCCTCGGGCGTAACTATCTGGCGCTGTCTGCCACTATCGAGATCACCCCACTGTGGCTGCTAACACCGACACTGCTGAACAACCTCGGCGATCAATCGGCACTGCTGCAAGTCACCAGTCAACACGATCTTTCCCAAAATCTGCAACTGTTATTATCCATTAGCTTGCCTATGGGGCCGACCGGCAGCGAGTACGGCGGCTACCAAACGGCACCGCGGATGTGGCGGCAACACGAACTCACCGCCACGGCACAACTGGCCTGGTATTTTTAACGCGGCCAACACAGCGTCAGTGATTCATTCCCTGACGATACTGTTCCGGCGGCTCACCGTACACTGCCTTGAATGCACGATAAAAGTTGTTGGGCTGGGAATAACCCAACTGGTAGGCGATTTCCTGCACTGTCATGGAGCTGCTGAGCAGATAGTCCCGAGCCAGATCCATGCGCACATCCAGGCAGACCTGCCGAAAGCTGGTGCCCGCGTCCGCCAGATGCCGACGTAAGGTTCGAGCCGACAGCGACAACAGCGGCGCGGTTTTTTCCAGGCTGTAGCCACACTCCACTGGCCTTTCCAGCAGCAGGCGTTTCACCCGGCTGACGATGTCACCACTGTGTTCGTGGTCCCGCATCAAACGGCGGATTTGCAGGTCATACAGAGTTTGGGCCTGAGGGCTGCTGCCCTGCACACCGATATACAACCACTGCCTGGGAATGGCCAGAATCGCCCTGGGCTGATCAAAGCTGACCCGACAGCCCAGTAGTTGCTGATACTGGCCGTGATAGGTCGGCTTTCCGTAGTTGAGGGTGGCGTAGCTCGCACAAGCGGCCACACCTTCGGGCAACAGCGCCCGAATGTACCCCCACATGGCGATCAGCCATTCTTCCACCAGCAATTGAAAGTAATTGGAACCGGCCGCCGTTACCTGACACACCAGGCGCGCGTGTTCACTGTCGGTTTCTAGGCCAATGTGAATATAGGGAAAACTGCGCTCCAGCAGGTGGCCCGCAATCCGCAGGCCATTATCCAGAGTGGCGCTGGACATCATCGCATAGCCGACAATGCCGGAATCCTGCAGTTGCGTGCGGCTGGCCACCCTGAGGGCGATATTGGGGACCTCATTGGTATGCAGCTGGCGCAGCAGCCGCAGGTAGTCTTCCTGGGTGAGCCCCGCGTTCTCCACCCACCAGGGGCGATTAAAGCCGCACCAGTGTCCCAGGGCCTCTCGATCCACGTAGGGGCACTCTTCCTTCAGCACCTGCTCCAGGCGCCTGAGACGGGCATCCACATAGATGTGTTGACTGTCGGTAAAGTGCTGCATTTGATCCACATCAAACGTTTGGCCCAAAATGATAGCCTTAATTGGCCGAAAATACTAATCATGTGGACGAAAATGATAGCCATGTTTTAACGGTCGGGCATTAAGCTAGTCGCCACCTTAAACAAAGTTTCGATGAGTGGTATTCATGTCCAAGACCTGCATTATTATCGGTGCCAGCCACGCGGCGGCACAACTGGCCCCTTCCCTGCGTCAGGAAGGATGGGATGGCAAAATCATTGTTCTGGGTGACGAGCCCTACCTGCCCTATCATCGTCCCCCCCTTTCCAAAGCCTTCCTGGCCGGCGACACCACTCCTGAGAAGCTCCTGATCCGCAACCAGGCAATCTATGAGAAGAACGACATCGAGTTCAAACTGGGCGTTCGGGTTGAAAGTATCGACCGCTCCCACAAGACCCTGACGCTGGATAACGGCGAAGTCATGAGCTATGACAAGCTCGCCCTGTGCACGGGCTCTCGGGTGCGCACGGTATCCCTGCCGGGCGTGGAACTGGGCGGCATCCACTACCTGCGTGACATCAGTGATGTGGAGAAGATCAAAGAAGACGTAGCCGAAGGCGCTAACGCTGTGATTGTCGGTGGCGGCTATATCGGCCTGGAAACCGCAGCCTCTCTGAAAAAACAGGGCATGAACGTCACCGTGCTGGAAATGGCACCCCGGGTGCTGGCCCGCGTAACCGCTCCGGAGCTGTCTGAGTTTTACACCCGCGTCCACAGCGACGAAGGCGTCTCCATCAAAACCGGTGTGGCAGTTGCCGGCTTTGAAGGCGATGGCAAGGTACAGCGTGTCACCTGTGCCGATGGTACCCATTTTGATGCCGACCTGGTGGTGATTGGTGTCGGTATCGTGCCCAACGTTGAGCTTGCCGAAGCCGCTGGCCTGGAAGTGGAAAACGGCGTGGTGGTTGACCAGTACGCCCGCACCAATGACCCTGACATTGTCGCCGCCGGTGATGTCACCAATCACCCCAATGCCCTCTACGATATCCGCCTGCGGCTGGAATCGGTACCCAACGCCACCGATCAGGCCAAGAGTGCCGCCGCCAGTATCTGTGGCAATGAAAAGGTCTATAGCAGCCTGCCTTGGTTCTGGTCCGACCAGTACGACCTGAAATTGCAGATCGCCGGACTCAGCCAGGGCTACGACGAAGTGATTATTCGCGGCGACAAAGACGGCAGCCGCAGCTTTGTGGCCTTCTACCTGAAGGAAGGCAAGCTGATTTCAGCCGACTGTGTAAACCGTCCACAGGAGTTTATGGTGAGCAAGAAGCTGATCGCCGAGAATATCTCCGTCGATCCCGCCAAACTGGCCGACGAGAGCATTGCGCCCAAAGAACTGTTAGCCGGATAACGTTCCAAAAGATGACGGGGCGCTCACTGGCGCCCCGTCATCCAGACTCAAACCTCTCGCATTCTCAAACGATACCCTTAGACTTGAGTTCCGCCATTGCACCGTCCGGCAATCCGGCTGCTTGCAAAACTTCATCCGTATGTTCACCCAAACGCGGGCAAGGTCCGACCTCGGGCTGGTAGTTACTCAGCTTGGGCGCCGGCGCCGGCTGAGGAATACCGTTAACATTCAGGAAGGTCTTGCGGGCAACATTGTGGGGGTGTTGTTGCGCTTCAGTGAAATCCAATACCGGACCAAAACAGACGTCCGTGCCTTCCAGCAGCTCACACCATTCGTCGCGAGTCTTGCTGGCGAAAATGTCTTTCATTACGCGTTTGCCTTCGGGCCAGGATTTGATATCCCATTGGTTGGCAAACAACGGATTCTCGGCCAGATCCAGACGCTGCAGCATCTCTGCGTAGAATTGAGGCTCCAGCGCACAAACCGTCACAAACTTGCCGTCGGCACAGGTGTAGGTATCGCTCCAGGGCGCGGCACCGTCTGCCCAACCGGTCTCCAGGCGATCCTGAATCTGGCCGGTGTTGCGCATCATCATCAGTAGGGAGGAAATGTAGGCAGAACCATCGGTAATGGCGGCATCCACCACCTGGCCTTCGCCGGTTTTCTGAGCATTAATCACGGCGCAGAGAATGCCCCAGGCCAGCACCATAGTACCGCCACCGAGATCACCCACCAAAGTCAAAGGTGCGATAGGGGGCTGTTCTTTGCGGCCACCGTAGTACAACGCACCCGACACACCAATGTAATTGGGATCGTGGCCAGCGGCATGTGACAGTGGCCCGGTTTGCCCCCAGCCCGTCATACGGCCGTACACCAGACGGGCGTTGCGCTGCAGACACACCTCTGGCCCCAGGCCCAAGCGTTCCATCACCCCAGGACGAAAGCCTTCGATCAACACATCTGCCCCTTCGACCAGCTTGAGCACCAGCTCAACACCTTCGGGGCTCTTCAAATCCACCGCGATCGACTTCTTGCCGCGATTAAAGAAGGTCACCTGGCTGGCATCACCCTCACCGGTAATTTGGGCTGCGTTGGCATTGGCCACCTTACGGTCCACCAGAATCACCTCGGCGCCCATATCGGCCAGCATCATGCCGGCGCAGGGACCGGGGCCGATGCCAGCGATTTCAATCACTTTGATGCCTGCTAAAGGTCCACTCACCGCTCGTTTCCTCATCTTGATATCTGTTGAGAGTCATTCTGCGGCACTCCCACCAGGCAAACAATGACCTCAGCGGTCGGCAAAATTGTCATTAAACAACAAATCATCATACATAGTTGCAGCGACAACCACTTATGGTTGCATTAGCAACCAACCTGCCTCACTCTATATGGCAAGAAAACAAGCGAATATTGAATAAATTGAAGACATTTTAAGGAAACCTGGATTTATGACCGATTCAGATCTCAGCCGTGTACTCACCCTGGAGCGGTTCTTTCCGTACCGGCTCTCAATTCTGTCCAACACCGTCTCAGGCATAATCGCCGACACCTACAAGGACAAATTCGCCATTTCGATTACCGAGTGGCGCATCATGGCGGTATTGGGCGAGTATCCCGGTATTTCTGCTGACGAGGTTTCGTTAAAGACCCATATCGAGAAATCCATTATCAGCCGCGCAGTAAGCAAGCTACTACAACGTAAATTGATCGAGCGGGAATTCGACCCGGAAGACCGCCGGCGTTCGATGCTGCAACTGTCCCCCACCGGCAAATCTGTCTATAACGATGTGGTGCCCACCTCCTACGAATACGAGGAAAAACTGCTGTGCTGCTTTAACGATGAAGAGCGACGCCAGTTCAGCGATTTGATCGACCGGCTGCACCAGCACGCTGGCGCTCTGCAGGACGATGAGCAACACTCATAGGAAGCTCGGTTGAGCACCCTGGCAGCTTAAGCAATTGCTCCTGGGGCCGATAAACCGCCCTGATTGGCTCCGCTTTGATCCAGGTCATGCCGGCGCCATCGCCGGGAGTGCGATACCCGTTCGGCACGCGGCTATAATACAGACATTAGGCGAACATCAACTAGGGAGATTATCGTGAAAAAAATGCTGGTGAAGGACTATATGACCAAGGACGTGGTGCTGTTGACGGCGAGTGACTCCGTCGCCCGTGCCCGCAAGCTGATGGAAGAGCGCGGTGTTCGCAGTATTCCTGTTGTTGACCGCGACAAAAAGCTGGTCGGCATTGTCACCCAACGAGATATCTACGCCGCAGGCCTTTCCAGACTCAGCGATAACTATGAACGCGGAACCCGCGCGCTGGAAAGCCACCTGCCTATCAGCGAAGTCTACTGCACAGAGGTCACATCCATCGCACCAGACACCACCCTGCTAAAGGCGGCACTGCTATTGAAGGAGCTCAAGGTTGGGGCGCTGCCCGTGTTGGATAACGACGAAGTGGTGGGTATTCTGAGCAGCACCGACATGCTGGCGGTGCTGACTCTGTTGTTGACTCAGTAAGGTTATGCGAATGGGATACCCTGTTACAGGGTATCCGCTATTTCGCTTACGCCCTGTACAGACGCGTCCTTCAGTTTGGTCAGTACCTGTTCGGCATCTTTCTTCTTGCTTTCCAGCATGACCAGCGCATAGGCATAGAATTCAGCAGAATCCACAATGTTGCCTTCCTGCATCAACGCCTCAGCTTCTTTGGCGTAAGCCGACTCGGAATCCTTAAGCGCTTCGACCAGCTTGGCACCGATTTCGTCGGACACCGAGACACTGAGGCCGTTCAGGATCTCAACATCGGACGGCAGCTCAGAGAACTTATGCTCCGCCACAAACTCACCAATCTGAATACCTTCTGAGCTTTGATCGTTGTGAACAACGTCTTCGCTCACGGTGTCCGTGTAGACCACCTTGGCACTTTCTGCGGCAATCAGGCGAAAAGAAGCTGATACCAGCCCCACTTTGCGGTGGCTTTGGATATTCACCGTGACAGTTTCGGTAATTGGCGTTTTGATAAAACGCGCTGGTTCAGGACCGTTCTTGCGTTTGGACCATTTTTCGTGTTCAGGGTTAGGCGTGTCGTTATGGCCCGTGACCACACGCATGGTTTTGGAGCCGTCTTTTACCGAGCTGTCCACCTTGGCCTCAAGAATGCTGCCCTCGATAAAGTAATCGGTGGTTGCCAGACGTTGCTGAGCCGATTGCTGCTTGAGCTTTTTCTCTCTCAACAGGGTTTCCAGCTGCTCCCGTTCTACGATACGAACATCGTTGGGGATCTCGTTGAACAGGTATTTGGTGATACGAGAAGCAATGGCATTACCCAGGTTGCCCTGACCCGCCGAATGAGCGAAGGTGGAGGTGGAAATACCCTTGACCGCGACAGTCTCCACTTCTTCTCGGGCCTGACGCAGCACGCGGCGAACCTGGCGGCTTGATTTGGTTTCACGAGCTCGCTCTTCCGGAATGGGCGACAACTCTTCAACCACTTTGGCCAGTCCCAGAGCAACGCCCGGTCGTCCATCCTTACGGACCTTTTCCGCCAATTTGAGAAGAAAGTTAATAAACTCGCGCTTCTGCTTGGTTGGCGGCTCATGCTGCATTTCCATCAGACGCATAATTTCATCGGCTTGGCGGAAGCGCAGATAGGCTGTGTAGTACTCTTTGTGTTCGCTCGATTCCTCGGCCATCTGGGAAAAGAAATCCCGCATGATACCGACGGTGGATCCCAACTCCTGTTTGATCTGCTCAAAGGAGGGATCGTCAGAGGCCTTGAGGAACATCGCGTGAGCGTCGTCCGCTTTGCCCTGCTCCAGCAATCCGACAAATTGCTGGGAGAATACCGCAGCATTGATACGGTTTACCTGGTCAGCCACATCCTTATAGTCCGGGCGAATGTCCGCGGCAATCTTATAATCTTCCAGTGCGGAGGCGAAATCGCCAGACAACAGTTTCTGACCACCGCGTGAATAGAAGTATTCCACCAACTGGTCAGACAGCGTCTGCAACAGGCTTTTGTCGTCCGCGCTGCCGGTAAAATAAACGTTGTCCCTGGCCAGTGCGATAGCCTTTAGCGGCTCCTGCAACTTGATGCCGTCGAGAGTGGCGCGGTTGCGGGCCACAAAATCACGGGTGTGCTGGATCTCTCGGGCCAGCAGTTTATCCAGCTGGGCGGCGCTGCTGGGATTCCAGCGCTGCAATTTGGCTTTAATGCTGTCGATAGAAGGCAGGGCACTCAGGGCAATGGCGCCTCGCTCGGCCCGCTGTTGCTTAAGATCAGTGCTAAACCGCTTGATTTGATCGTCTGCCAGGCGACGACCGGCTTCCGTCAGCAAACTGCTCAGTTCCTGACCACCCTTACCCTGGGCGACTGTCTGGCTGATGGTCTCGTAAAGCCCCTCCAGCCTGCCGGCTGACTGTGCATTGGCGATGTCATCAAGTGTGTATTTTGGCCCTGGAGCGGCACACCCCGCCAGGCACATCACCAACACCAGTCTGCTTAGTTTTGTCATATCCCTTCGCCCCCTCCTCATTCAGGTAGAACGGTTTTCCCCAATTCATCAAGCTATTGTAATGGTTCTGTTTGAAAAATATCGGTCAATGGCACACAAAATTGACCTCAATACTGATGTTTATTGCCAGGCATCACAAAAATGTGTACTCGTTGCGCAGATCGCTCAACACCGAGTTCACATGCTGCCGCGCCGATGCTTCCAGCTCATTATTGGACAACTGCTGGTCCAGCGTGTTCACCACCTTTTGCAGACCTCTCCGCGCCTGTTTATGGCGGGGGTCGATAGCCAGGATTTTCTGGTATTTGGTGACCGCGTTTTCCTCCGTGGAATTCAGCAACACGCCCTGTTGGACCAGCCTTTCAGCGGAGGCCAGTAGAATTTTGATCTGCAAGTCCTGAATACTGGTGCGCTTGACCGGTTGAGGCTGCGGTTTAGGCTTTTCAACAACGACCAGGGCAGGCTTTGGCGCTGGCTCTGGTTCAGCCCGGGCCGGTGCCGGTGAAGCGGGCTCCGAAGTCGGAGATTCCACTTTTGTTGTAGCGGCGACCACGGGCTGATCGACACTGACGGGTTCCGGTTTAATCGATTCAGCCGGAGGTTGCGTTGGGGTGGGCTCTGGCGCTGAGCTCGTCGTTGCAGGCCTCGTGGTTTGCGTTAATGCCGGCACTGGTGGCTCGGGAGCAACCCCGGCATCCCGTGACAACCAATATCCCGCACCCGCCAACACAACAACCGCGGCCGCAGCCGCTGGTGTCCAACGCTTCCAGGCCGGCTCACCGGTACCGCTACCCGCACCGGCCAAAACGGTTTCCGCATTAGAGTCCTGCCAGGAAGATTCCAGGGCAACCACGGTTGCGCCGGCATCCAACTGGGGTTTAGGTGTGGCGACAATGGCCTGGGCAAATTCATTGGCACTTTGAAAACGATCATCCGCCTCCTTGGCCAGTACCTGATCGATCACAGACTGGTAGACATCCATCGGAGGATCGATGCGGGGCACGGGATCCGTAATATGCTGAATGGTGATGGCTATGGCCTGGTCGGCATTGAAAGGAACGCGTCCGGTAATCATTTCAAAGAAAATAATGCCCAGGCTGTAGATATCGCTGCGCAGGTCCGACGGCTTTCCCTTGGCTTGCTCTGGACTCATATAACGGGGCGTACCCATCAACGTACCCGCCTGAGTCATCTGCACATCGGTATTAGTCGCCTTGGCAATGCCAAAATCCGTGAGCACTGGCCGACCGGTTTCGCTAAACAGAATATTGTCCGGCTTCACATCCCGGTGGATATAGCCCTTGTCGTGGGCAAAATTCAAGGCATCAGCCACCTGGGTCATGATGTCGATACTTTCGTCCAGCGTCAGCCCTGCTCTCAGACGCTGCTTGAGATCACCACCGCTGTGGTACTCCATGGAAATATAGTGATGATTCTCATGCACCCCCACATCGTAAACGGCGACCACACCAGGATGATTCAGCTGAGCAACGATTCTGGCTTCGCGCAGGAAGCGCTCGGTAAAACTCGGGTCGGCGGCCAGGGAACTGGCCATGACCTTAATAGCGACATCCCGCTCTAAACTAATATGGCGTGCCAGGTAGACGGCGGCCATACCACCCTGACCGAGCTTGCGCTTGATTTCATAGCCGGGGATTTCCATGGCCAGTTAATCCTCGGTAACGAAACGTATACAGTCTTCTTGATTATTGTCGATGGGTTGCCCCAGGCTGATCAGCCCACTGCCCCACAGTGGTAATTCCTCGCGCCGCAGGTATACCTGCTTGCCATCCTGAGTCTGAATCCAAGTGCCATTGGTACTGTGATCAATCAACACGAACTTGCCGCGGCGGAACTCAATCCATACGTGCTTGCGCGAAGCACGTTTTGAGGTAACTGACAAATCGCATTGAGCCGGATCGCGGCCGATAACAAACGAGGATCGGTCTGAGTGAATCTGGGTCCGGTAGTCTCCCCACTTGAGATAAATGCTGGCAAGTCCCGCCTTGGGATTGGCTGCGCAACCTGTGGAGAGCACGGTGGCATCACCGAATTCTTCGTCAGCCCATTCGACGATGTAGAGCACAGAATCCTGAGTAAACCCCTTGATTTTGATGGTATCAAAGGGCCGGGTATGGGATTTAAGCTCCTCGGAGAGGGCGTCGATAGTTTCTTGGGTGGTGATGATCTGTTCCGCATTGGCCACCGGATTCATGCGGGCGGCGGTATTCACCGCATCCCCAAAGATATCCCCATCCTTGAGCATGGCTTGACCGTAGTGAATACCCACTTTTACTGAAAGCGTACTGGAGTCAGTTTTGGCTTTTTGATGCAGATCCCGCTGCACACTGCGCGCGCAGCGAACGGCGTTTTCCGGGTCTTCGAAGAAGCACATCACTTCATCGCCGATCGTCTTGACCACCGTACCCTGAAATTGCACTACCATTTCTGAAATTCCTGCCAGGCAGTCATCCACCATTTTCAGGGCAAGTTCATCGCCAACTCTTTTATACAAGGCGGAGCTGCCAGCGATATCTGCAAACAAGATGGCGTAATTATTCATGGCCGGCACCCCGGTCCTGTTTCATTCCTGCAATTGTTTTTTCCATTATGCACCCGCCCGCTTGATGACCATGGTCTCGTCCGCGTTTAGGGACTCTGAAGGATAACTGATCACTATTGCGCTGATGTTGTCGTGACCACCGGCGTCCTTGGCGGCCTGCACCAGGCGCTCCGAAAGATCCTGGGCAGTGTCCGGCGTATTCATCAGTTCGTAAATACGCTCATCGGAGAGTTCGCCATTGAGCCCGTCGCTGCAGAGCAACAGCTTTTGACCGGCCTTTAAATCACCGTTGACGGTATCCACCACCAGCGACTTCATTTCGGTTGACCCCAAGGACTGAGTAATGACATTGCGATTGGGGTGATTTTTGGCTTCCTCCTCGGTGACAACGCCGCTGTCCAGCAGGCGCTGTACCAGTGAATGGTCCCGGGTTAGCTGACACAAATGCTGGTCGGCAAGGTAAGCCCGACTGTCTCCCACCCAGGCGATCTGGTAGCGACTGTCTTCGAACAGCACGGCGACTATGGTCGTTCCCATAGGGCGACTGGAACCCTTACTGTGGCTGACATTCTGAATGATTTGGTGACTGTAGCGAATGCTGTCCTCAAGCGACTTGCCGAGGCGCACCTGCTCTGCGATGTGCTCGACAGCCAGCTGACTGGCGACCTCGCCGTGTTCGTGCCCGCCCATGCCGTCGGCAACCAACCACAGCCCCAGCTGCGCGTCTCCCCCACAACTGTCCTCATTCTGTGGTCGACAGTTACCTTTGTCCGTGCACTGACCCACATCGAAAAGGGGTTCCATCATGCCGTTTTTCCTGTCCTGACATCCCAATCGTTATTTCGAACCATAACCCAAGCAGGCCCTCGCTTTACAGCCCCTAAATAAGAAGCAATACAATATCAATGTTACCCAAAGACCATCCAAACCCAACCCTCTGCTCGCCAAGCCAGTGCTGGCGGGGGTTCGGGTCGCCTGCCCCACCTCTCAACTATAGGTCATTGGGTCTTTTCCTGCAGGTATCGGAGTGGCAATTGGGTCGTTTGCTTCATGGATTCCATCACAAAGCTGGAACTCACATCAAACAAATCCGCCTTGATTAACTCCTTATAAAGCCGATCATACCCTGGCATATCCGTGACCACCGCCTTGATCAGATAATCCAGATCACCACTCATGCGGTACACCTCAAGCACCTCCGGCACGCCTTCAACCACCTCCCGAAAGCGCTCGGCCCAGCGGTCGTTGTGCTGATTGGTGCGAACGGAAACATAGACGGTGAGCGGAAGATTCACCTTATCCTGATTGAGCAGAGTGACCCGCTCGCGGATGACCCCGGCCTCCTCCAGCTTTTGCATACGACGCCAGCAGGCGGACTTGGATACGCCCACCTTCTCCGCCACCTCCGCCACAGATAAACTGGCATCGGCCTGCAGCAGAGCCAGTATGGCTTTATCCTGGCGGTCCACCTTGATCTTCATATGCACTCCTTCCATGCGCCCTTTTTGGGCTCAATAGAGACGTTGTACCAAAAACGAGTATAGCAGTGAAACAATTGCCTAAAACCTCTAGAATTGCAATATCCCCTTGAAGGAGTACGGTATGTGCGGCCGCTTTAATTTACTTGCCACCCCCGGTGTGGATGAACTGCTGGAAGATCTCGGGGTCGATGCGCAGCTGGGTGATCGTGTGAACATTGCCCCCACTGAAGCGGTGGCCATGATCATCGAGCCACGACAGGATGAAGTCGGTCTGTACGGCCAGACCGGTAAACGACAGTGCCATATGGCACGCTGGTGGCTTACCCCAAGTTGGTCAAGTGGGCCGGATACCCGCTTTGCCATGTTTAACGCCCGGGCGGAAACCCTGCATACCAGCCGCGCCTATAAAGGCCCCTTCCGGCACAAACGCTGCTTGATTCCCGCCACCTCGTTTGTGGAATGGCGCCAGCAGGAAGGCGGCAAGCAGCCCATTGAGGTGTTTGCACCAAAGCAGCCGCTGGTATTTGCCGGATTATGGGACTGCTGGAACGATGAATTGCTGTCCTGCACCATCGTTACCACCGAAGCAACTCCCGCCATGCGCGACATCCACAAGCGTATGCCGGTGATGTTAGGGGGTGACGAAATGAAGCAATGGCTGAATCCCGAAGCGTCTACCGATGAGCTTAAACCCTTGCTGGCATCACACCTGCCCTACGCGTTACGGGCACGGCCGATAAACAAGCGCTATAGCAACAGCCGAGACAAAACACTGCCTGAGGCGGTTGGTGACAGCTGGGAAATTTCGGAGTAAGTGCCTGCAGGGCCCCTGCCTTTGCAGGGGCGACGATGTGGGGTGTTACAGATAATTGAGGGTACTGTTGAGGCCACTATGGTGAGGCCACATGGGATTTGGAGCGCTAGCGCTCCATATTGGAAAACTCTCGATTGAGTTCATATTGGCGGGAAGTCACATAGGCCTCCATATCTTCCACCCTTCTCATAACACCGTTCAGGCGTCGCTGGGCTTCCTGCAGGCGCCTTGAGGGGCTGGCGCTGTGCCGAAACATGTTTTTGCGACGGTAGCTGTGGCGCCGCTCATCATACTCGACGGATTCGACGGCATTGTCACTGGCTGGGGCCATCAGCATCCAGCCCGCCACATAGGCGAAGATAGCCAGGCCATTCAAAAATACAAAACCGGCGATAAAAAACAGACGCACCACCCAGGGGTCAAAATCAAAGTGATCGGCCAGACCTGCACAAACACCGGCGATCTTGCCTTCACTTTTATTGCGGTAGAGGTTCATCCCCCAGCCGTCGCGACGACGACTTTCGATATGGTGTTTTCTACACGTGCGCCTTCTTCGATGTCTTCTCATCATCAGGACTCCTTGATCGTTTCGCTATTGCCCGCCAGTACGCTTGAGAGGACTGACTTTGTCCTCACTGCGCGCTGAATGTTGCTGGCGCCAACGGGGGTGACTGTCATCCAAAATAGACTCCAGTGTTTCTATGCGCTCCGCCATACGATCCACGGTTTCCAGCATATCTTCAATCGTCTGGCGCTCCTCATCACTGAGAGCTTTACTGGAACGCTTCTTACTCTGGTAGTGCATGATGATCCAGAGCGGTGCCACAATAGTAAGAAACAGAATGGTGGGCACAAACATAAAGTTGTACATAACGGGTTCCTATAACAGGCGGTATTAAGACGATTCCTTGTCGCTCTGCGCGCTGGGAGTGTCACTACCCCCATTTCCACCACTCATTTCCGCTTTCAGGCGCGCCATTTCAGCGTCGATCTTGTCCTGATTGGCCAGCTCTTCGATCTCCGATGCCAAGTCCGGTTTAGACTCACGCCCCAGATCCATGGCCTCCAACTGACCCTCCAGATTATCGACCCGGCGCTCGAACTTTTCAAACTTCATAAATGCCTCGTCCAAGGCATCGCGGTGCATCTGACGTTTGACCTTGATGCGGTCATTCACCGTTTTCGCCCGCATCAACATCGCCTTCTGCTTGGCCTTGGCATCATTGAGCTTCTGTTGCAACTGAGCGATCTCCTCATTCAAGTGATCCAGATGCTCATCCAGGGCCGCTAACTCCTGCTGCACAGCCTCGGCTTCTTCAGTCATAATCTGCTTCTCTGCCAGTGCCGCGCGGGCCAGATCCTCACGCCCCTTGCTGATCGCCAACTTGGCCTTGGCCTCCCAGTCATCACCGTCGGCCATCACCTGCTCCAGGCGGCGCTGGGCTGTTTTGCGATCCGCAATCACCCGCGCGGAAGAACTGCGCACCTCTACCAGAGTCTCTTCCATCTCCTGAACAATCAGGCGAATCATCTTCTGCGGATCTTCCGCACTGTCCAGCATCGCGTTGATGTTGGAATTAATGATGTCAGCCATGCGTGAAAAAATACTCATCGATCAAACTCCTTGGCGGGCCTGAACCCGATCCGTTGATTAAAACAGCACCCACAAATCCAACAACTGCGGCAAAATTCCGACCGTCAACCGATCCAAAAAAACCGCCAACAGAATCAGCAACAACACCAGGGTATGAGTCATCAGCAGCGCTCCCCAACTTAATAAACGGGCAATCCAACGTCCTGTCTCCATGCTGCTATCTCCCTGAATCTCAAAACCACCGGGTTACGGAATCCCACAAGACTGTGGGTGCTTGCCAAGTACATTACAGAGATTGTGCCAACTTAGTTAAGTCATTGATTTTCATAAAATTTAGAAAAAATCTCTGATTTACCCTGAAGACTATATAGTTAAATTAACCTATAAATGGTAAATTCAACCAATCGTAAGGCTAAAATTACCAAATTATGGCAGAGCAACGCATTATCGGCAGCTCCGGCGCCTGGCTCGAAAGCCTCGATCAGGTTTCCCGGCTGGCCGCCATCAATCGACCTGTACTGGTACTGGGAGAGCGGGGCACCGGCAAAGAACTCATTGCCGAGCGCCTGCACTTCCTCTCCGGCCGCTGGGACCACCCCCTGATCAAGGTCAACTGCGCCAGCTTCAGCGACGAACTGCTGGAATCCGAACTCTTCGGCCACGAAGCGGGTGCCTTCACCGGCGCCAACCGCACCCACATTGGCCGCTTCGAACGGGCACAGGGCGGCACCTTGTTGCTGGACGAACTCGCCACCATGAACTTGCGAGTCCAAGAAAAAATCCTGCGTGTGATTGAATACGGAGAATTCGAAAGACTCGGCGGTCGCCAGACACTCACCACCGACGTTCGCATCGTCGGCGCCACTAACGGAGACCTCAAAGCGCTCGCCAAACAAGAAAAATTTCGCGAAGACCTGCTCGACCGACTCGCCTTCGACGTCATTCGACTGCCCCCACTGCGACAACGCCTGGGTGACATCACCGAACTGGCCGACCACTTCGCCGTGCGTATCAGCCACGAACTGGGCTGGCCCCTCTTCCCGGGTTTTAGTGACCACGCCCTACAAACCCTCGAAACCCACACCTGGCCCGGCAACGTGCGTGAGCTCAAAAACGCCGTCGAACGCTCCGTGTATCGTTGGGATAATCCTCATGATCCCATTGATATAATTGTGGTTGATCCGTTTGGGCCGGACACTACAGTCGAAACAGAAAAGCAACCCAAGGCCGCATCAGAACCCAAAGATCAAACAGAAAAAACCACAAAAGAAAAAACGCAGGAAACGTTCCAGGAAGCAGTAGAAAACTATCAGCGCCAACTACTAACCAAGGCACTGGAAGACAATCAATTTCACCAGGGAAATACAGCTAAGTCGCTAGGCTTAAGCTATGACCAATTACGCGGGCTTTACAGAAAGTTTAAGCTTAGCGCCTAAAGAAACCAAAAAGATCGAACATCAGAAACAGGCATGCCTCGATGGCATCGTCCGTGTGTTGTTCATACGTAGGGCGGATTAGGCGAAGCCGTAATCCGCCGGCTCCACTGATGTTCGTTGGCGCTGCCCGGTTTTTAACATCCTGGGATGTTGTTGCAACAGGCGTTTTATAAATGGCCGCCGCCAATTTAAACCTTCAGCGGATCGTCAGGTTACGCACCGCGTAGCGGCGCTAACCTGACCTACATTCGTGCGGTCGTTGCAGACATTATCGAACGAGCGTTTGTGGCACATATCCACCAGGTTGGCTCCAAAGCTATCCAACTAGGAGACAGCTCCGACTACTCATCAATCTCCTCAAGCTTAAAATCATCCTCAGCATCATCACCCCCACCCTCAAACTGCTGAATCAACTGCATATAAGACTGTTCCAATTGCTCACACTCCTGCCGCGCTTTCTGCAATTCGCGAGCAATCTCCTCAGACTCCTCCACCTTATCCAGCAACTCCAGATACTGCTCCTCAATAAACTGCTTCTCCCGGAGCGCCCTCTGCAAGGTATCCTTCAACTCCTCAAGCTGCACATTATCCATCTCAAATGGCGGCTGCTTGCGCACCTCTTCCAGCTTCCGGCGCGTCTCATCCGCCATTGATTGGACCTCAGCCAACTTCCGTTCAAGCTCCTTCACCAAGGCGTCACTGGCCTTATTCTTGGCGATATAATCCGCCAGTGTCGCCCTCAGCTTGGCATTCTCCTGCTGCACCCGCTTTAGCTGATCCGCCGCCATCTGATTCGCTTTCACCTGCAACTTCAGATCGCGTTTCTCTGCCTCCAACTGTTCAAAACCCAAATCCCGCTGTGCCAACCGCGAAGACAACTCCTGCACCTGCTCCCGATAATGCTGAACCTCAGCAACATTCACACCAGTGCCACCGCCCTGACCTGCACCCAATGGCGGCGTACCAGCCTCCGCGCCCATCGTCGCAACCACCGACGCCTGCGCAGAAGCCGACGCCTCCACACTGAACTGCAACTTCTCCAACATCACCTTCAGCTCGGCAAACCCCTTCAGCGAACGATCCAACGCCGCACTCTTATGCCGATTCTCCCGCTTTAAACCGCGCACCACATACAGGAAAAAACCCCAGGAGGCCAACAACAACAGCGCCAGATTAAAAGCTATGACTATCAGGACCGTATTACTCATCGTCAGTGCTCAACCATCACCTAATGCAATAATAGACCACACCACTCATCAAACCCGAGACTTGAGAAAATCCACCAAAGCAGGCTCCAACTGCTGCAGCTCTCCCCTTAGCCCCATCTCCCGGTCACCATCAGCCGCCAGACGCGCCTTCACCAGACGATGACAGACACCAAATAACTGAGCCGCCCGATCCTCCCGCAATGGCAGTTTCTCAGGCAGAGACTGAGCAAGCCCTGGCTCCGCCAGCAACAACCAGGCAGGAAAAACCCCGATTTCGAGCGGCTCATCCAGCTCCAGCGTGTCCTCCAGATCCAGAAACCGGTGCCACAGATCACTCACATTGCGATCCCCCTGCCCGCCCTCGTTGAGACTCTCCTCAGCTACCTGTGGATGCAGCCAGCACAGATAACACCAGGCCGTAATGGCTTCGATACGTTGCTGGCGACGCAAACCGCTTTCCGCCAGACGCAGGCACAACACCGGTTGCTGCTGCCACAGCGGCGATTGGTTCACTGCATGACTGACCCCCGGCCAATCCTCCGCTCGAGCCAATACATAACTGCTGTGATGCTGCGGCTGCTCAGGATCAAATGCCACCCCCTCCAACGCCTTGGCCAGATAGCGCCAAAGTGGAATCAGATACTCCCGATACTGCGCACTCAACAAACGTTTGGCATGGCCACTTAACTCCTGAACGCTCGACAATTCAGCCTGGGTGTCGCCACAGGGCCCCTGAGAACGCCCCAGTGCAGACACCATCTGGTCAAACATTGCCAGGTCGGCATGATTGGGAGATTGCTGGTATAAATTGTCCAGTGCGCGTTCGGCATCAGCCAATGAACGGCTCACCAGCGCAGCGACGATATCATTAACCAGCACCACCACCGGATTATCAAAAAACATATCCATCTGTGGCTCGTTTTGTACACTGACAAATCGCAGGCTCAGCAGGTGGTGCATTTCATCGTCGGCACTCAGCCGGAGCTTGGAACCGGTATTGTCCCAGCAGGTAAACTCCTGCTCATCCTCCACCAGTCCGATTTGCTTGGCATAAGCGACAGCAGCATCCAATTGCTGACGAATGCGCTTGGGACTTCCCAGCAGCGTTTCATCCAGATAGGGCTGATTGCCCTGGCGCCATTGCTCATAGTCGATATAGGTCAAGCGGCCACTGCTTAGCAGTAAATCCAGCGGCGTAAAGGCACCCTGCTCCATCAGTTGCCCGTCGATTTGTGTCTGTAGTTGGTTATCGATAGATTCAGTCATGGCTTTGTGTATTGTCTGTTGGAGTTTCGTCAATGGGCTGCAGCAGGATATTCAGATCGTCCTGAGTTAATTGCGTGGGCGAACCCGCCTTGGCGCTATAGAGCCCATCGGCCAACTCGCGCTTGCGATGCTGCAATTGCAGAATTTTTTCTTCCACCGTGCCTTCAGTAATCAGCTTATAAACGAATACCGGTTTGTCCTGGCCGATGCGATAGGCGCGATCCGTCGCCTGATTTTCCGCTGCGGGATTCCACCAGGGATCGTAATGAATCACTGTGTCCGCCGCCGTCAGATTCAGGCCGGTTCCACCCGCTTTCAGGCTGATAAGAAACACCGGAATGTCGCCGCTTTGGAATTTTTCTACCATCTCCGCGCGATTCTGACTTTGCCCGGTTAGCTTAAGACAGGGTATTTCCAGTGCCTGCACGGCCTGTTCAATCAATGCCAGCATGGAGGTAAACTGCGAAAACACCAATATGCGACGCCCCTCTTCCACCAGCTCCGGCAGCATTTGCATCAGGGCATCAAACTTGGCGGATTCCTCAACCTCTCTGGCCGCATCCAAATCCAGCAGCCGTGGATCGCAACAGGCCTGTCGCAACTTTAACAGCGCATCAAGCACAGCGATGTGGCTGCGCGCAAAGCCCTGATCCTCGACTGCCTTGCGAATTTGCTTGTGCATGGTCAGGCGTATACTGTCGTAAAGATCTCGTTGTTTTTGCTCCAGTGGTATGGACCGCACAATTTCCGTTTTGGGAGGCAAGTCGGATGCCACCAGCGATTTGGTTCGACGCAATATAAAAGGCGCGATGCGCTGAGATAATTGCAACGCGCGCTCTTCATTGCCATCGCGCTCGATCGGCTGACGGTATTGTTGTAAGAAGTGACGTTCCTTGCCCAACAACCCCGGTTGCAGAAAGTCAAACAACGACCAAAGATCCGTTAGATGATTCTCCATCGGCGTACCCGTCAGGCAGAGCCGATGCTGGGCATCGATTTGGCGCACAATTTGTGACGCTTTTGCGCGCGGATTCTTGATCGTCTGTGCCTCATCCAGAATCAGAAACTCATACTCTTGCTGCAGCAGTTGTTCCGCATCAAAGTGCAACAGCGCATAGGTCGTGAGCACAATATCGGCGGTGGGAATATCGATAAAGCTGGCTTTGCGTTTGGCACCGTGCAGCGTAAGCACCTTTAGGTCTGGAGCAAACTTACGTGCCTCTTGGCGCCAATTGCCCATCAGACTGGTGGGCGCCACAATCAGACAGGGTTGCGCCAGACGCCCTGCGGCTTTTTCTGTAGCCAAATGCGCCAGGGTTTGCACTGTTTTGCCCAACCCCATATCGTCAGCAAGAATCCCGCCGGCATGAAACTCCCGCAGAAATTGCAACCAGCCCAACCCTTCCTGCTGATAGGGCCTGAGTTCCGCTTTAAAGTCAGGCGGCGGCAGCATGGGCTCAATACCCTCAAAAACAGCCAGACGATGCGCCAATGCCTCCAGTGCATCATCGGCCGACCATTGCAGCTCATCCTCTTCAAATACCTGGCCAAGCTTCGCCAGCAATGCGGTTTGCTCAGCGGGAAGACTCAACTCTTCGCTTTCCTGATCGTACAATTCCACCAGGGTATGCAGAATGTTTTGCACACGCTGCAGGGGAATTGGCAGGTATCGGCCGTCACCCAAAAACAGCATCAATTGCTCATTAACTTGCTGTTCACTGGCCTGTTGCGCTTCCAGGTTTTGTTGGGAGCGACCCTCACGGGAGGCGCTGAATGAAAAATGCCGAAACTGTTCAATCAGCAAAGGCAATATATTAACGGGCTCGCCATCAACAATGACGCCCAGCTCCAGATTAAACCAATCCTGATGATCTTCGCTGCCCTGAGCCAGGGGTTTTGACATCAGATTGCCGTACCAATCTCTGGCCTCGGCCATTTTGTAGGGAAAACTGTCATCAATGTCGATTTGCCAACCGGCCCGTTGCAATGACTCCTGCCCCAACATCACAAACGTCAGCCAGGCCCTCTGCCCCGGCAGACTTAATCCACGGGGATTGACCTGAAAGTCCTTGAGCTGGTCACGCCAAGTCTTCTCGGCCTCCAAATCCCGTGCTACCTGGTGAATCTGTTGATCCTCTCCCACAAATCGGACCCAATTCTGTGTGGCGGGCAACTGGTCGGTGTCGATGACATAACCGTTGTAGCACCAGTCAAGATTTGCCACCGCCTTTACGTCTTCATCTGCAGAATGTCGGTAGCCATGCAGACGCAACACCGGACTCAACGATTTCCGCTCAGTCAGGGTCGGCTCTAGCGGCAGCGGTTTCGGTAATGGGCCCGCGGGCAAACCAACCGCCTGCTCAGGAGTAATTGGTTCACGAGTGGCCAGAGCCAACAGTGAATCCGACAAGGACTCAGCGACACAACAGTGACCTGAGCCAGTATCAACCAATAATGGTGGCACCAGATTGGCAATGACTGATCGCGAATCATCCAATGCCAGCTGCTGAGAGCCATCGGCCAGGAGCTGCCAGAGGGGATCTCGAGGATCTCTTGCTTCCATCACCGACGCGGGCAGCTCGCGGCCTTCGGCAGACTGCAATTGCGTACGCCCCGTCGCCAGGCAGCTGTTTAACAGCTCAAATCCTGTCGTCCCGGTCAGCTCCAACGGCTGGCGTGCCCCTTCCGCCATCAAACGACGAAGGATCGTCCGGTCAATGTCCTGAACATAACGAGGATAGTGGCCACCGCGAATGGTATTGAATTCAAAAGCGCTGCGCTGTCCTGAGGGCTGCTGTACCCAAACCTGCAGACTGGCGGTCGCCTCACGGGCAATGGCACTCCGAGTGAGTGAACTGAGCTTGAATGAGTACAGCAGGATCTGTTGCGCGCCCATCGCTGAAGAGGTCTGGGAGGGAGAGGTTCGAACAGACGGCGACGCCGCCGTGGATATTGTCGGTTCCGGTGCTGCCGCTGATCCCGGTGGAGCTTGTCTGGCCAGCAAAACCGCCGCAACATGGGCGCAATTTTCACCCACATCGCAGCTGCACTCGCCATCAATCTCGCCATCCGAGAGCTGAATATACACCCGTTGACGGCCCTGATCCTCGACCACCCCCGTAATTACAGCACCAGGCTGAGGCTCACGGGTTTCCAGTACCTGCCCGGCATCGACCAGCGCCTGACCGGAACAAGCGACATCCGCGCCAAGCAGTGCAGCAATGTCCAGCCCACTCACAGGGCAGATTCCCCGGAATTCGCCGGGAACACAAGAAGGCCAAAATAAGTCATTGATAATTAGCAGGTTTTAGCAGCGAAACGACGCGCTAGTGTACTACAAGGAAGACTAAAATTTGAATTTAACGCCCATCACCGGACCATGGGTGACGGCATCGTACTGGTAGCGCTCTTCTTTGTTGGAGCTCTCCTTCTCATACTCTACCCAGGTGCCTTTATAGAGCAGGTCGAGAGAAAGCTTTTCATTAAGCTGGTACTGGATACCTGTGGAGAAGCTGGAGGTCATTTCGGCATCCAGGCCAAAGCCACCCAGATCACCACGCAGCAGGAAATGCCAATCCTGGCCAATGGGTTTGATCCAGCGAGCGCCAACATAGAGGTCCAGCCACTCCTCACTGACATCGGACTCGATACTGCCATCCTCAGAGGTCTTTTCCAGTTCCAGACTGCTGTCCCACCAACGGATGCCGCCGAGATAGTCGAGCGTACTGTTGCCGATCATGGTACGGAACATTACATCCGCCTGGAGCACTCCTTGACGCAGTTTGACATCACGAACACCCTCAGCGGAGCTGGATACGCCATTATTCAGATCCATAAAGCCATAATCCAGCGCCACACCCCAGCCACTTTCATGAATCGCCTCGGCGTGCAACATACCACCGGATTTTAGTGCTTCGAGTATGTCGGTGGACTCCGAGGTCAAATCATCGCCATCCACGTGGCCCACTCCGGCATCTCCCTCCAGGGACGTATTCATGACGTAGGGTTGGATTTCAAAGGTCCATTCCTGGACTTGAGCCAGCGACGGGCTTGAACCAATCAGGCAGGACAGTGCCAACGCAGGCAGCGCCAGCAGGTGGGTAGATTGTTTTCCGTGATGTTCCTGACTCATTGTTATTGTTCGGTCATCTTATCCGAGATGGTCAAAAAGCGCACAACCCATCATAACCGGTATTCCCACCGGTGTCGCCCTCCGCAATCAGTATAGCCGTTAATCCGTCGCTTACACCGTTATCAAGTGCCAACTGCATCACAAAAGAGAATTTCATATTGTGACTCTGACAATGGGTGGGGATTTCCCTCCGCAGAAGGATCTCGATAGGCCATGGCCCCAATTCGTTCAGCTTGCGAAGTATCAATCCCAATATCGGCCAGAGTATTGGGAATATTCAGCTCTGCGCGCAGCTGCAGCACCCAGTCATAAAACCCATCAAAACCTGTTAAACCAAGATAAGCCGCCAGCGCATTGATTCGATCCTCAATTACACTGCGATTGGTCTGCAGCACGTAGGGCATCAGAATTGCATTGAGCAGGCCGTGATGGGCGTTGTAGAGTGCCCCCAGTGAGTGGGCCAGAGCGTGCATGCCCCCCAGCCCCTTCTGAAAAGCGGTAGCCCCCATGCTCGACGCCACCAACATATGAGCTCGCGCCTCCAGATCCCCGCCATTATGGTAGGCAGTGGGAAGCCAGTTTTTTACCAGCCGGATACCCTCAACTGCGATACCCGCTGCCATAGGATGATAGGCGGGCGCGCAGAATGCCTCCAGGTTATGAGACAGGGCATCCATCCCCGTAGCTGCCGTTAATGGCGGCGGCAAATTAACCGTTAACTCTGGATCGAGAATGACCATTGTCGGTAACATCTTGGGATGAAAGATGATCTTTTTGAGCTGCGCTTCGGTATCCGTGATCACAGCGGCACGCCCGACCTCAGAGCCGGTACCCGCCGTGGTTGGCACTGCGATTACCTTGGCGACGGCGTCAGCATTGACGCGGGTCCAATTGTCATCCCGGTCTTCAAAGTCCCACAGCGGGCGGTTCTGACCCGCCATCAGGGCCACCGCCTTGCCCGCATCCAGGGCCGAGCCCCCACCCAAGGCAATAACGCCATCATGCTGTCCCAGGCGATAAGCCTCGACACCGGCCGCGACATTTTCTCCAGTGGGGTTACCCTGTACCTCCGTAAACAAACCAGAAGCCAGGCCGGCGCCGCGCAAGGCCTGTTCTATCTTGCTGACCATAGGCAAAGCCGCCAATCCCGGGTCTGTTACCAGCAGCGGAGATGTTACTCCCAGATTACGGCAGTGTTGCGCCAGCTCTTGTACGCGCCCCGCTCCCAGTCGAATATCAGTGGGGTAATTCCAATTGGTGTGATGTTTTGTCATGGCCCCTTCTCTAGATAATTTCAAAATAGCGCTGCAGCTCCCAGTCCGTAATATGCTTGCGGAACTCCCGCTCCTCCCACTCGCGACTGGCGGCGTAGTGATCCACGAACGCACGGCCAAACAGTTGCTCCGCCGCTGCCGATCGGCGCAGTATCCCAGCTGCCTGCCCCAACGATTGTGGCAATGCCAATTGCTCCGCATGCCTTTGTTCATAAGCGTTGCCACGCACCATGGGTTCGGGCTCCAGCTTGTTTTCAATCCCGTAGAGGCCCGCACCCAATGCCGCCGCGAGTGCAATATAGGGATTGGCATCCGCTGATCCCAAACGGAATTCCACCCGCTGGGATTTTTCAGATCCGGAGATGACCCGCAGTGCCGTGGTGCGATTTTCGTTGCCCCAGGTGGCATCCGTAGGCGCCCAAAACCCCGGCACCAACCGAGAATAGGCATTCACCGTTTGCGCAAGCATGGCACTTAGCTCCGGCATCAGTGCCTGCTGCCCGGCGACAAAATGCCTTTGCATTGGGCTCATATTCATATCAGCGTCTGCATCAAAGAATGCCGAGCGGCCATCATCCAGATGATTGAGCGACATATGAATATGCCCGGACTGCCCCGGATAATCGTTGCACCACTTGGCCATAAAGGTCGCCATCATCTCGTGCCGCTGCGCCCAGACTTTGGTAAAGGTTTTAAACAGCGCCGCACGGTCGGCCGCCTCACCCGCGCTTGTGACGGATATGGCAGCCTCCAGTACACCGGGCCCGGTTTCTGTATGCAACCCCTCCAACGGGAAATCCATTTGCTCGCAGGTTTGAAGCAGGTCGTGGTACAACTCGGCATGGACGGTGTTGCGCAGCATGGAATAGCCGAAAAAACCGGGGGTCAGGGGCTCCAGATTGCGGTAACCCTTGGCACGTACGGAATGGGGTGTTTCGTTAAAGAGAAAAAACTCATATTCAAACGCTGCCCTGGCCTCCAGGCCCAGCCCCTGCGCACGCTGCAGTATGCGTGCTAGAAGATTGCGCGGACAGATCTCAGCGGCTTTATCATCAAACTCGCACAGAAACAGCAGCATACCCGGCTCGAAGGTCAGGTCGCGGCAGGTTTGCGGCAGGATTCTGACCGGTGCGTCCGGATATCCTGTATGCCAGCCGGTATAATTGACATCGACGTTTTCGTAGAGCTGATCATTGCTGTCCCAGCCCAACACCACATCGCAGAATGCGAAACCCTTTTCCAGTGAACTGAGGAATTTGTCGCGGCTCATGTATTTGCCGCGCAATATACCATCGTTGTCGAAAAGACCGACCTTAATGTGGTGAAGCCCCCGATGTTCAACAATCTGACGGGCATCAGCAACGGTTTTGACTTGGCGGGGATCCAGCATGACGACACTTCCTCCTGTTCACTCCCTTGAGGATAGAACAGGATTTGTGAAGTTTCTGTGACAATCTACAGCAAGCAGTGCTCAGAGGGATCGCTATCGGCGGACAGGAACTCGCCTACCCGGGACAATAAACAACGTATGGAGGATGGGTAACGGATAGCTAACTTCCGCAGCCCCACCGCGATGGGGCGGGCATCATTACTGACACCCAACTCTTTCGGGGAGCGAGGGTTGTCAATGTGGAACGCCAGAGTATTCAGCCCCTCACGCAAAGCATTGGCGGGTACCTGCAGTTTCAGATGGCGATTTCGGGCCGGCCAGGTAATGGTCTGTTCTCCCAGTGGCAACCCGTTGAGCGACAATTGAAAACTCTGGTTTTTTTCCGGGGTCACAAACGCCTGGAGATCCAGATCCAGCACAAACTCGTCCAGTCCGATGGGCGGACTGTCGTTAAGATGGAATCCCACCACGGACTCTTCACCCTGGCTCCAAGTGCCCCACTTCTCGGGGTGCGACCAGCCCTGTATCAAGTAGCCGTCGCTGTCGAGGTGCTCGCTGTCTGTATACACAATGGAGTCCGCATCCAGGACCTTTGCTATAAAGTAATGGTCTTGAAATAAAGCACTCTGGTGCTGTTCGCCCTTGTTGTCGGTAAGACTGAATTGCTGCACTTCAATATCGTTAATCCCCCGACCGGCTCCGCTGCCACCTTCGCGCCAAGCTGCGCGATAGTCCGTGACATTGATGGTCGCCCCGCTGGCGGATTTCGTTCTTCCCCGGAGGTTGGCCTCAAAAGCATTGAGCAAAAACTCGCCGGAAGAAAAACTCAAGGTCACCTGCAATCGCTCGCCCGGCTGCATAATTGGCAGCTTCACCGGTAAGTCCACTGGCTGTTCGCCTCGCGCTCTGATCTCCAGAGTCGGAGATGCCGCGGCGGAACCCTCTGGCACGCTCAGATCCAATTGCACACTCACTTTTTGCCCGGCAGGAATATCAATATACTGCCCTGCAGAGATGTAGGTTGGATGCTTTCCAACCGTTGTTTGCTGCTGTTGAAGAAAAACCACTTGGTTAGGGTTAGAAATGCCGTTGCGCAGACGCTGGTTTGCGGACCGGGCAAGGAGCCACTCTGGCCTCGCACTGTCGGACTCGAAGGTGCTGCCCTCTTCGTAGCTTTCCGCAAACAACTTGCCATTATGCGCCTGGTATTGACGACAACGCTTGGCACTCACGCAACCCAGAGTTTTTCCATCCCCCAGATAGGCGAACAGTTGGCCCCGTGAAAAAAGCATCGGGCGACTTTGAGGAACATACTCGTTCTGAAAGAAGCTTTCCCCCTGCAGCCAACCCTCTCGGTCCGGTACGCCAAGATAATCCAGAATCGAAACCGCCATATCAAGCTGGCCAAAGATCCCCTCTTTGATACCGGGCTGTAACTCGGGTGCCAATGCAATGTTTAGGCCCCAGTTGGCGCCGTGACGCTGATTGGGAATATCGTGGGATTCATCGGCGGTAATAATAACGAGTGTATCGTTCAGCAAACCGGAAGCCTTCAACCCCTCCATAAACTCCTGCAGTGCTGCATCCAATTTGGCGACGGCTGCCAATTTGCGGCTTGGGTATCTGGCGGCCTCTTCATCGGTCACGTCGTAGGGATGATGGGTACCCACCGTCAAGAGCGTCGCAAACCAGGGCTGTTCGGCCTCGTTGGCCTGTTGCAAACGCTGCAAACTTTTGCGAAACAGGTTGTCGTCACTGGCGCCCCAGCCGTTCAGACTGTCCTGCTGCTCAAACCACTCACTGCCGTGAACCTCAACAAATCCGGCAGCGGGCATAAACCTGTCTTTGCTCATAAACGCCAGAGGTGCTGATTGCAAATACAGAGTTTGATATCCCCTGTCCGCCAGGATAGTTGGAAGGCAGGCTGGCCTGTTTGCCGGTGGCAGCTGCAGGTACTCCATGGTTTTGGGCGTCGTGGAGCGGGCCGTCAACTTCGGGTAATCGCCACACAGCAGGCTATACAGGCCTCGAATCGTCTGGCGGGTATGCGCCACGAAGTTGGGGGTAACCTGTCCCTGTTCCGCGATGTTACTCAAACCCGGCATTTGAAATGCATCGATAGACTGATCGCTGCCCTGTGGCAGGCCAAAGTACTCTCTGACGGACCGAACGTAAGCACCGGGAATGCCTTCAAGCGCAATCAGCAGAACATTGTGGCGACGTTCCTGAAGAGGTTCACCATCCCGGGCCTGCGACCTTTCCTGCTTCAACAAAGGTCGCAGCACCGGTGGCGCTGGCTCTACAGCTTCCAGACTGTCGGGTTCCAAACCGTATTCTTCGGAAATTGCTGTTCCAAGCGTAAGAAAAAGGGGATGTGTGGTACGCCAGTCAGAAAACTCATCGACGCTGGTATAACCACCCACCGCCAACACCAGTAAGCCAGCCCCGATACTGATAGCCCGGGCTTTGGGGGAGCTGACCGGGTGCCGGTTTAAACAGAGCAATGCGATCAGTGCCAGCGCCAAGGACAGCGGGTAAAACAAAGGAAAGCTGAAGGCCTGTAACGACCCCTGCAAAAAATCGGCATCTTTAACGTAAGCGATATCCGCCAGATCCACCGGTTGGCCAAGCGCAACAATGCTCTCCATATTTGGCCAGTGCATTAAGGCCCAAAGCGCCGCCAGCAGAACCACATCCACACTTAAAGAAAAGAACCTGGCACCACGGACAATCAGAGCAAAGCCCATGGCCACCAGGGCATCCGCGGCAATCGCCGGCAGCATCTGGTGCAGAGCGTAGAGCTTGCTGCCGGTCTCGTGCATCAACAGTGCACGCATGGCGAGTTCAAGGCCAAACAGAAAAAGCCAGGCCAGAGCAAAAAATCTCATGGAGTTACCCACGGCTTGCTTCAGAGCGGCGTGCCAGATCCACCAGGTTATCGCAGAATCGCCGGGTTGCCTCGCGCCAGTTGTCCCAACGCCAGCCTTCCAGCGCTGCCACCTCGTTTGTATCACCGAGCTGCGCTTTCACCTGCGCCGCCAAGGATCCGCAATCAGAGAGATCGAAATAGTCGCAATACTGACCGCCCACCTCCCGGAAGATGTCGATATCGCTGCAGATCACTGGCAGATTATTGTTCATGGACTCAATAATAGGCAGGCCGAATCCTTCATCGTGCGAGGCCAGTATCAATCGATTGGCGCGTTGATAACAATGGTTCAATTCGGCATCGGTGGCGTCGTTCACCATCACCAGGGCCTGACCATGGTGTTGGTGTTGCAAAACCCTGTCCACCAGATCGTCGCATTTCCAGCCCTGACCACCGATAATCAACAGGCGTGCTCTGACACCCTGCTGCCAGAGCTGGTCGAAAGCATCGAGCACGTAGCGGTGGTTTTTGCGCGGTTCGATGGTGCCCACCATTAAATAGACGGGTTCATCGCTGGCGAAGATATCCATCAATTGCGGGCGAACGCTGCCCCTCTGAGTTTGACGACTGAAGTCGCTGCCCGAATAAAAATAGTCATAGACCTTGCGCTCTCCCGCCTGAGAACCCACCAGAGCATTAACTTTATTACGGGTGCGTTCCATGGTCGTTCTGGAGACGCAAATGTATCCGGCCGCCAGCTGAGCGACGGCTTCAAACCACTTGGAGAAATCATCCACAAGTTTGCCGTGAAAAAATTCGGGATTGGTGAGCGGAATAATATCGTGAACGGCACCGTAAATCTTCGCGCCACTGGCATTTATCGCCTCAAACGCCTGCGGTGCCTGACTGTAGTTCCAGGATGCGTCGATAAGAATCAGGTGATCATTCTCTGACAACTCCAGGCGTTCCAGGCGCTGGTCTTCCACCCGATCACCGATGGTTCGCAATCCCTTCTTCAGCGCTCGCAGGCCGAGGTCCAGCGCCTTGACCACCACAAACAAGGCCCGCCGGGCATTCTTGGAACGCTGAAAGGATGGTCGCTCATTGATGCGTTGATAACGGCGACTGAGTCCGGCGTGACGCTGCTCAACGCGCTCCAATACACGATAGGGCCAGGGAGGCACATCAGAGTATTGGGGTTCTTCATCTACGTCCGGCAGATCCTTGACCCCATACAACTCGCCCTCCTTCAGCACCACAGGTCTGAACTCGACCTCCTCGGTGGCTTCGGGCAGGTGCTCGACAATATTGCGCACCACGCGCTGAATCCCGGTGTTATGAGCAGGATTAAAAAAGGTATGGGTGCATTCGATCAGGAATCGCATGGGCAGGTAGAATCCTTTCCAACTTCATTCACTACAGCCCTGGCATGACAGGACATGGGTTACCAACCTCGGGCAGAGGCCCGGACAAATAGGGTATTCGACAAGCGGCGCACTATAGCATTGATGGGGCCGGTTGGACCAGCCAGGGGGAATCTCCGCATAAATGCTTGCGGGCGTCTATTCTTTCATTGATAGAGTTTTCAGACCACAAGTGATAATGACTGTCATTATCATTATAGAGCTGGTCAATTCAGGCCAGTCAAGGAGAAAATCATGACCCGTATAATCGCCGCCATTCTGATCCTCAGTCTTAGCGCCTGCATTGAAGCCATCGAAGCTGAAAGCCCGAAAACCAGCTGCGAAGGCATCATGCGACTGGTGGATAAAGAGAAATTCAAAGAAGCCCTGGAAGAAGCCCGCTGGTGTGTCGAGGCACTGGAAAGCAGCCTGCAGGGGTCTGTCGCGAGTTTCTTCAGCGCCAACGTTGCCGGCTGGCAGCGCACAGACGTGCGACAGGAAAATGCACTGGGTATGGGCAGCATCATTGGCGAGTACAGTAAGGATGGCAAGACCTTGACCGTCACACTGATTGGCAGCAAAGGATCCGGAGGTGCATTCGCTGGCGCCTTGGGAGGCTTGGCGAAAATGGGACTGATGCAACAGGGCAGGCGTTTTCGGGTACAAGGTTTAAAGGCATCTGCGGACCCACAGGGCCAAATCACCATTACCTTGGATGACGGCTCATTCATCACCGTAAAGAGTCCACAGTACTCAAGACAGGAAGAAGCCCTGAAAGCGCTCGAACCCTTTCTCGACGCCTTTCCTTTTGCTGACATCAACGATCAACGCAGTTAACTTTTTTCTGTGATCATTCAGTAAAAAAGATGAAGCTCATGCCAAGCTGACAGGAATGAGCAATGGTTGCTTTTTCAGTGTGAATCAGTTCAATAAATTTGCGTAAACACCCGTGCTAGCATTCTCGCACTGAAAAAATGCACGGGTGGCGACATGGATAGGTTACGAGTAATCAAACACACGATCGGGTTCGTTTTCTTTGCCGGAGTCGTTGCAAATGGCTGGGCACAAAGTTCCGAAACGGGACCATTGGTCGAGCCGGAAGGTAAACGACAGCCCGCCGAAAATACGCGGATGGCCGACGACATCCTCTTGCAGGTTTCTGCCAACCTTGAGGCAGGGGTTCATACCATTAAGGCTGCAAACGCCGCGAAAAAAACGACTGAAGACACTTTCAGCTTTATCATTGTAGAACCCAGCGCTGCGGACCTGGCAGACGCCCAAGCCAATTCGGATTTCGTTTACCTGGCAGAGCGCTAACACCGCTCTGCCACTGCCTCACCCGCGAAGTCGTCCATCGACTCAGCACTTGACGCAAATAAAACGCCGCTATCATTAATGATCCGGAAGTCACTGTCAGGGCTTCTCATTATTCCTGCATTTATTTAGCAAAATGACCTGGGTGACAAGGTTTCAGAAATGCGCATTGGTCGCGTTTTCAGTGTGAGTCAGTTCAATAATTTTAGCCACTGCCCCGTGATAGCATTTTTGTTCAACACATTTTTGATGGGTGCAGCATGGGCAATTCTCCAGCAATCAAAACAATCGGCCTCGCAGCAATATTGACGGTCGCCTCCTCCAGCAGCCTCGCTCAAAATTCAGCAGCGATGGAACATCGTGAATTTGGTCAGGGCATGCCTGAAACTCTGGAGCAGATTCCCCCGGGAATTTTTCGAGCCCAGTTAAACGAACTGCCGACGGCAGCGCAAAAACGCGCATTGGAATGGCTGCAAAACTTTCACTTTACCAATTTGGACCTGCCGTTTCTTCGTGCCGACTCCGGCGGTGGCATCTTCTTTGAAGACCCGATTCACGATGCTCAGGATGTTGAACAAAATACCTCGACGGGGGAAAGCTCGACCCCTGAAGCCAGTAATATTTCGGAAGTTGAAGCGTTCAGCTTAAATAGCAAAGCCGGCGCATCGCGCACCGTTTATCTGGACATGGACGGCCATAACGTAACCGGGACTATCTGGAACAACAATCAGGGCGTGGATACTTTTTATATGCGTCCCTACGACACTGACGGCAACGAAGCATCATTCAGCCAAAGTGAACTGAACGATATCGCAGAAACCTGGAAGCGAGTCGCCGAAGATTTTGCTCCCTACGATATAAACGTAACCACGCAAGAACCCGCTAATTTTGGCCCCGATGTCGGGCATATACTGGTTACCCGCAAGGCCGATGCCAACGGCCAGGAGATCTACAGTTGTGGCTGCGGCGGCGTCGCCTACGTCAACGTCTGGGGACGCAGTAATTATCCCTTTTATCAACCCGCACTTGTATTCCTTGACGGTGTCGGCGGCCCGCACAACATTTCAGAAGCAGCCTCTCACGAACTCGGCCACAATCTGGCTCTCGGTCATGATGGCACCTCAACCAGTTCCTACTATGGCGGACACGGCAGCGGAAATACCGATTGGGGACCCATTATGGGGGTCGGCTACTACGCACAAGTCAGTCAGTGGAGCAAGGGAGAATACGCCGATGCCAGCAACACCCAGGATGACCTGCAAATTATCGCCGGGCATTTAGGCTATCGCATTGACGACCATGAGGACGTCAACTTTGGTAACGCCACGGTGCTGCAGATCAGCAACGGTACAGACCTTCTGGCCACTAATCCGGTATCCGACCCCGGCAACCTCAACCCGGCTAACAAAGGCATCATTGAAGACCGTAACGATATTGATCTGTTTTCCCTGAACGTCGGTGAAGGCCAAATGGACATTGCCGTCACCCCGGCGTGGATAAGTTCATACACGTCGCAAAGTCGCCGGGGCATGAACCTGGACGCGCAAGCCATCCTCTACGATGCCAATGGCTTCGAAATTATTCGCAGCGATATCGCAGGAGACACCTACGCACAGATTTCCACTTGGGTGGCTGCCGGACAATATTTCCTGGCCATCGAAGGTGTGGGCGCAGGTGACCCGGCGACCACTGGTTACAGCAACTACGGCAGCTTGGGGCAGTACTTTATTACCGGCACTGTCCCTCAGGAACTGACCTCAACAGAACCACCGACCGCACCAACGGATTTGGCTGCACAACTGTCCGGGGAAACAAGCATCCAATTAGACTGGAGCGATCCCGCCTCAACACCTGAATCGGATGAATCCGGTTATCGAGTCTATCGCTCGATGAATAACGGCGCTTACCTTCAAATCGCCAACGTGCCTCGCAACGGCACCACCTACGCCGATAACAATCTTGCTTCCGGCGATTATCGCTACTACCTGCAGGCCTATAATAGTGCGGGCAGCAACGACTCGAATGAGACATCCACAGTATCCATTGTTGCCCCCAGTCGAGTCCACGCCGGTGGTGAAACCTCGGTCAGCGGCACCACGGAAATCGGATCTTACCTGGACACCACCGTGGCCTCTGGATACCAACGATTGGTCGAACAACATCAGGGCGGTAAGCCGCGAAATCGTGTCAGTCGCCTGGAACACTACTGGCATCTAAGCGGTGTTAATGCATCGGCTGCTGTCACACTGACCCTTGACGCCGAAGCGGAGGCTAACAGCGAAGGCGACAACTTTGAAATCGCCTACGCCATTAACGGTGGCAGTTTTAACACTCTGGCTACACTGGAGAACGGAACCGGACGTCAAACGCTGACGTTGCCCTTACCCTCCGGCACTAGCGGCAATGTTGATATCCGTGTAACCGATACTGACCGCACCACAGGCAACGGCCAGAGTACAGCCCTGGACGTTTTCTACCTCGATATCACGTCCAGTGGTGAACCCGGCGATCAGATGCCCGTCGTTAGCATCCTCAGCCCCGGCGAGGGAAGTCAGCACAATCTTGGAAGCGAGATTGCCTTTGCGGCCAACGCCACTGATCCTGAAGATGACGATCAGGTTGTCACCAACGCTATCGGCTGGCATTCCGATAACGACGGAAATCTGGGCAGCGGCCCTAACCTGCTGCTTTCCAACCTCTCGGCCGGAGCGCATACCATTACTGCGCAGACCACCGACTCGGCGGGCAATATTGGCAGTGACTTTATTAATCTGATTATTGTCGATCCCAATGCGGCGGTACTGGCAGTCGACAGCATGACTCCCGGTTCAATCTCTCTGTCTGAGTTAAGGCAGGGCGCCAGCTTTACCATCAGCGGTGCCGGTTTTGATGCAGACGCACAGATCACATTTGCCAACGGTTCGGGGCCAGCCCCGGTTGCCAGCAATGTTCAAGTTCTGGATGATGAAAATATTAGTCTGGACATCAGTATCGGCAATGGTGGACCGAACAAGGCTCGCACCTGGGATGTTGTGGTGACCAATCCCGATGGCAGCAGTGCTGTCTGTACTGATTGTTTGCAGATAGTGCGTTGATTTTGGAGCTGAGCCGTCGGGTTGTACCTGACGGCTTGGGTTTGCCCAGATCGGACCATAGATTGCTTCTGTTCGAAAGACTTAATTCCGAATAAAGAATAGCGATTTATTTCTATCTTTACCCCACACCACCCGTCTTACCTTTCACAACCCACCGGGCCGCAGTCAGTGCCTTTTTCCACCATGGGCTGCATGGCGCGGTATTATCGGCGGTTTTAAACACAGCGTAGTAACCGATCTGTCCTATCGACACTGGCTCCAAGTCTTCATCCAAACCATTCTTTGCTACTCGCAAAACCTTACTCAACCAGACTTCACTGATCGAGACGCCTCTGGCCTTGAGATGTTTACACAACAGATGCGCAGACACACTGAAAGCGCACTGCATTTCATGCTCGCTCAGTCCGCCTGGCCGGCACAGTATGTACGGTGCCCACGCTAAAATCTTGATAGGGTCGTGCCCGTTAACTTGAACGGCGTTGTATTGTGCGATGTAATCGCTGTAGACGTGGATAATCCCCCTGGTCAGATCGTTTTGCCCATCTGAATCCAGTTTGATATTGTAGTTTTCCAGTGCCGACAAATAAGGCGTCAGGATTTCATTAAGGTCTTTCAGCGCTTCAGGGGAAGAAAAGGAAGGGTTGAGTGGCATTCACTAAATCCTTGTGACGAAGGGCGGCACCCTGCCTCCCAGTGGTGCAGGTTAACGTTTGGCGGATTCAGTACCCCACGCCATGTTCATGAGCCTATCGGCCCCCTCAATGATCTCTGTCAGCTCCTCACCGCGTTGAACACGAGCGTTGAGCCCACCAAAGAACTTGCGAGACCGCTTGTCATAACCGTTGCTCATAGGCTCCAGTTCGGAACTACTGCGAGCCACCCCCTGCATTACTTCATCACAGATGGCCTTGTACTCTTCAGCAGTGATCTGTAGCCCATGCTTGCTCATTATCTAGCCTCAATGTATATAAACAGTCCTGCATGTGGCCGTATAGTAAACCATTGGTTTAGCAGACCGCTATATGAGCAAAGAAAACTTAACACTATCTTTAGCAGTAAAAGGTTATATACGGCCAGCCTAACGGATCAATTGCGCCCTCAGCGCTTCGGAATGCACCTGGCATATGATTTGACCTTTAGGGCTTCACACTGCCCTGACATTAAGAACTCTGCCCCACAGCTGCCCAACTGGAAATAGGGGAAAGTCAAAAAAGAAATGGTCGGAGTGGCCGGATTTGAACCGACGACCACCACACCCCCAGTGCCTCAAAATGGCCATTTTCAGTGAATCGCCATGAACAAGCCCACACCACCAAACACAAATTACTCTATATTTATCAACAGCTTATAAATTCATTGTTGTTCACTGAGATTTTTTGCCTTTCCTCTCAATTCTTTCAATTTGGACTTAATATGGACTTAAATTTTAGAGAGCCCTAAAATGCCCTGAAATTGAGGGACCAACGATGAAAGCCAAAATCAGCAATACCAGCGTCAAAGCACTCAAGCCTGAAGCCAAGGCCTACGAGGTCATGGATACCGAGATCAAGGGTTTTCTGTTGCGGGTGCAGCCCACTGGTAGAATGACCTTCTACTTCTCCTATCGGACCAAGGCTGGAAACCGCAAGCGGATTAAGATCGGCCAGCTATCCCCTTCCAAGACCGTCGCCCAGGCCCGCGACGAAGCCAAGGGCTACGCCGGTGATGTTGGCAAAGGGAACGATCCCCAGGGGGAGAAACAGGCAGACAAGGCCCGCGCCAAGGCAGTCCGGGAAAGCACCCTGGAAACCTTTATCGACAAGCACTACAAAGACTGGGCACTGGCCACCCTCAAATCTGGTCAAGAAACACTCAACAATATCGAATACAGCTTTAAGCACCTCAAAAATACCCCCATGGCGGAAATCAGCCTGTCCGCCATCGAAAAGTGGCGCACAGAGCAGCTGGAGGGCCGAAAGCTGAAGCCAGCCACCATTAACCGCCGCGTTAATTCCCTGCGTGCCATTCTGACCAAGGCCGTGGAGTGGGAAGTGATCGATGAACATCCCCTACAGCGCCTCAAATCTCTGCCAGAGGACTCCAACAAGCAAGCCCGATTCTTGAACCAGGAGGAGGCAGATCGCCTGATGGCGGCCCTGAGAGAGCGTGACGAAGAAATGATCGCCGCTCGGGGCCGGGCCAATGAGCATCGACGGGTTCGAGGCTATGAGCTGATGCCATGCCTGGAGGGCAAGGCCTACGGTGACCGCCTGACGCCACTGGTAACCCTGTCATTGAAGACCGGAGCCCGGCAGGGTGAGCTGTTTGACCTGGAGTGGCGGGATATCGACACCGAAAGACAAATCCTCACGGTCCGGGCTGAAAACGCCAAATCCGGCAAAACCCGGCATATTCCCCTGAATCAGACCGCCCTGACGGCCATTGAGCACTGGAAGAAGCAGGCTCCCAATAAATCCGGTCTTGTATTCCCCGCCGATGACGGCAGCCGCCTGGATAACGTCAACACCGCGTGGCGCAACCTGCTGAAAAAGGCTGATATTTCCAACTTCCGCTGGCATGATATGCGTCATGATTTTGCATCAAAGCTGGTGATGAACGGTGTACCCCTAAATACCGTTCGGGAGCTGTGCGGACATGCTGATTTGAATACAACATTGCGCTACGCCCATTTGGCGCCGGACCATAAAGCAGAGGCTGTGGCGTTGATCGGATAAGGATGATGGAATGCCCTTGGAAGGACCTTGGTATACGCTGGATGAAGCCGTACAGAAACTCAACAACACTCGCTCAGATGTATTCTACGAAATAGAGCAAGGGAACCTGACCGGCGTTCTCATTTGTCGTAAAACGCCGTTCCTAGTTTATTCAACTACCAAAAATGGAAAGAAAGTTGGACACTGCCATTTCTACTATCAAGGCCCTGTAGCCGCCAGTCCACAGCTTCTGAAAGCTCTGGTGCTGAATCGAAGGGCCGATCAAATTTATTTCTACCAGCCGTTAGACCTTTCATCGATATCTCACTTTTCTGGCAACTGCCCTTTTGAAGACTTTGGCCCTCTAGACGACTGGGAACCCTTATCGATAGACGAGGCATTTGCGTCTGGTAACCACACAGTATTGATGCCCCATAAAACCCAGGATTTTAAGCAGGGATTGCGCGCGGCCTTTGAAGTAACAAAAGAACCGGATTACGATCCTTTAGCTCCGCTGAAAGCCCTCAACGCCGCACCACTGACCTATAGCTGGAATTTTTACGCCAGTTGGAAATTAAAAGATCTCCGAATACCAGCATCCGAAATCAGGAAAATTCAAAGCCCTTTGCTAAAGGAAGTGAAGAAAGTCGCATCTCGGGGGAAAGCCACTCGCAATCACCAACTGAAAGAACTGATTACACGGGTGCTATTGGACCATCCAAATGCTTCCAGCCAAGATCTATGGAAGATAATCAGAGCGGAATGCGACAGTGAAGAGAACATCTACGATACAGACAATATTCTTCTCGCGGTAGACGCGGACGCAATTGATTGGGTCAGTACTTACGGTGTCGAGCAAAGTTTGAAACGCAGATCCTTTACTGCGCTGGTCTCGAAAATCAGAAAAGAACTGGCCGACAATGCAATTAACTGAGTAATCTGCCTTTACCGAAACGCCGATCATCTTTTTAGCAAAACTGTCGATACCGTGCGGCGTTTTTCAAGACAGATGTCACCATTAGTTCATTTTTTACGCTGCTTTCTCACACTCATGGTCCGAGTTATCCGGGTTTAGTTCGACCTCTTTGATGTAATCCCACTTCCTAGCCTCTCCAGAC
>NZ_JAAQPI010000016.1 GCF_011683955.1 Pseudomaricurvus alkylphenolicus | reverse complement strand
CGGGCCCAACAACAATCGCAGCGAGAACGACCGAGCAATCCAGCTGTCACACAGGCAAAGTAGCATTCTGAAATACAGGACATTTCTAAGTTGCAGACAGTTAGGACATTTCTAACTTGCATTAACATGGGTTGTTAGAATTTTTTAGAAGTGTCCCTCTTTTTTTGAATAGAAATGTCCCTCAGATTAATTGGCTGGATTGCAGCCAACGACTTCCCGGAAATTAACCCGCAGCGACATCATTACGCTCTCTAATGACAAACTCCAGCATCAGCTGCTCGATAGTGCCGTTTAACATCGGCCAGCGGAGCCACCGTGCCGTTCTGAAACATAACTATCTTTCTGGCGTAGCTGCGGAACTGGGAAGGCACTCGCACGCCCGGGCTGTTTCTGGGAACAAACACGTCACTGACCATCAAATGCCGTGAGCCTGGTGTGATCAGCACGTCTCCGGGATTCACCTGATTAATAAAAGTCTTCATAACGCCAATCTCAATACCTGTATAAATATATAGCTGTTTGAATATACAGTAGTAAGGAATTGGCAGTGGGTCAAGTGAAAATTTGCTTAAAGGTTGTGTGGTTCGTCTGGTTCATGAACTTAAAGTAAATTACGAAAATCTCAAAATAGTTTTTAAATATCAATAAGATACAGATTATCTTTAATGTAAATTTGCAGGATTGAGGTCAGCTGATTTTGGCTCCATTGGCCGTGACGGAACTATGCTATTGATACAAACTCTATGAAAATCACAAATTTCCAGGATTTTGCTCCATAAGATGGAGGGGTTTGCCCGCACCGGTGTTAAACAGTCAAGAGTAAGCCGGTATACGATAACAACCATGCAGCAAGCAATGACGGCCAAACGCACGCAGTTGAAGAAGTTTCAGGCTCTGCAGTCAATGTTCCAGGACCACAACAGCAGTTTGTTGAGGTTTCTGACACGGCGCCTGTCCGATCCTCACGAGGCGGAAGACATCGCTCAGGATGCCTACCATAACCTGCTGCGCATGGACGCTCCGGAGGAGCTTGAAAACGCCCGTGCCTATCTGTTTCAGACGGCGGCCAATCTGGCTCAGAATCGCATGCGCAAGCAGCGTCGGCAGGATCACTACCAGCACTCGGTTGTGGCTGAAGCCGATGAAGACAGTGGCCTGGATACCGCTTCCGCGGAAAAGACGGCAGCGGCCCAGCTTGAGCTGGAGAAGGTGATGGCAGCGGTGGAGCTGTTACCAGAGAAGTGCCGACGGGTGTTTACCATGAGCCGGGCTGAACACAAGAGCTACCCGCAGATCAGCGAAGAGCTGGGTATCTCCGTCAGTACAGTGGAAAAGCATTTGATCAAAGCGCTGGATCACCTGCGCAAACAGCTGTCGGGCGCGCCATAAGACCTGCACAGCTGCTGATAGAAACGAATTTGTGACGATTTGATGAGTTTAAACATGAAAACCCCCCTGCCCTCAGAAACGGACAAACACACCGCCATTCAATGGCTGGTGAAGTTGCAGTCGCCTGACTGTGACGATGCCACCGAGCGGGATTTTTACCGTTGGCTGGAAAGCAAGCCGGAGCACCAGGTTGCGTATATTGAAGCTGAGGCCCTCTGGGACCGGTTGGAGGTGGTCGAAAAGCCACGTCCGACCATTACCCCCGTCGCCAGACCATGGTTTTTCAAGCCACAGGCTATTGCAGCGTCCTTTGTTGTGATGATGATGTTGGTGGCCATACAGCTGCTGCCGCTGGGAGACACTGGGCTGCATGTCACGGAAATCGGCGAACAGCGGCTGGTGACTTTGGAAGACGGTTCTCGGGTCACCCTTAATACGGATTCCAGTATTCGGGTTGACCTGGAAGACGAGTATCGCCTGGTTCACTTGCAACGAGGAGAGGTCTTTTTTGATGTCCAGTCCGACGCCTCGCGTCCCTTCCTGATTGAGACTGCCTCCGGTGTTGTGCGGGTACTGGGGACCAGCTTCAGTGTGCGCTCGGATAGCAAGGGCGCAACCGTCACCGTGGTGGAAGGACGTGTTGGCATCACGCCACTGGCTCAGTTGGCAGCGGATCCATTATCAGCCGCCGCCTCTGATTTCGAATCCACGCAGGTGTTGACTGCCGACCAACGCGCACTGCTGGCGGCAGATGCGGTCAGGGAGAGGCAAGATAAGGTGGATGCGGCTGCGGCAACCACTTGGTTGAAAGGTCGTCAAGTCTATGACGGAGTATCCATGAACCAGGTATTGGCCGACTTGAACCGTTATTTTGCCGGCGAGATTGCCCTGGCGGACCCCGAATTGGGTGATATTGAGGTTGTGGCGGTATTGGATCTGCGTAATCGGGCCAGCGCTCTGGCAACCTTGGAGTCAACCTTTAATCTCAGTGCAGTAGACAAGGGCAACGGACGCACCCTGCTCTATCGCGCTGAATAGGTTAAATCTGGTAAATTGAATACAATGGGTTAAAAGGCAGCTGCCGAAGGCGGTGCCGATAACAATAAAAAGCGGGTTCCCAACCGCAGCAGAGAGTGGCAAGGCGTCTATGGTAAGAAAGGAACTGCTGAGCGCAGTTTTCCTGGCTTGTTTTTCGATTAGCGGCACAGTCGTAGCCGCCAAGTTCATAGTGCCTTTTGATATACCAGCCGGCACTTTATCAGAGTCACTGATCAAGTTTGCCAAGCAGGCTGACGTTACCCTGTCGGTGTCTAACCAGGATGTTGGCCATGTAGAGGTTCCCGCTCTTAAAGGTGTGATGACGCTTCCTCAGGCCCTGGATCAGCTATTGATGGATTCCGGCCTGGGGTACCGCTTTCTGGATCGTGATACAGTCTCCATTGCCGCAACCTTTCATAAGCCTCTCCCCTCCGACAAGGAAAAGGCCGTGGCCTCTGAGCACAAACATCAGGAGCCTCGTCGTCTAGTCACCGAAGAGGTGACTGTTACCGCCCAACGAACCTCGGAAAACCTGCAAAAGGTCCCAGTCGCCGTGTCGGTGCTGGATCAGTATTTCCTGCAGGAAAGCGGCATTACCAATCTGGCGGACATTAACGCCAGGGTACCGGGATTGACGATAACCTCTTTCAGTCTTGGTCAACCCTCAATTCACGTTCGCGGTATCGGTTCCAACGACGATGGCGCAGCCATGGACAATTCGGTGGTGGCTTTTGTAGATGATATCTATGTGGGGCGCATCACCCACATTGATCTGAATCTGCTCGATCTTGAGCGCGTGGAAGTACTGCGTGGGCCGCAGGGAACCCTGTATGGCAAGAATGCCATCGGGGGAGCCATCAAGCTGGTTAGTAAACAGCCTTCGGAAACGCCTTTTGCCAGCGCCACCCTTGGCACTGGAAACTATCAACATCAGGAAATTGCCGGACTGGTTAATGGTCCCCTCTCGGAAAACTGGTTGGGACGCCTGCATCTAAAGCTGGAGCAGCGGGACGGATGGCAGAAAAATCTGCTGTCGGATCAATATCAGCACGACAACCAGCGCCAGGCGCTGCGGGCCAGAACACTGTATCGGCCTAACGACAGGCTGGAGTTGCACTGGAACTTTGACGGAAGCCGTGAAAACCTCAATTCCACCGGCCGCATTCCCATCCACAGTACCGTGCCACTGCGGGTATTGGATGCCCGGGGTCATCCGGTTGCGCAGTTGGACAATCAGGGCAACCCCGTCGCTGGAGACGACGGTACACCTCTCTATCAACATCGTTTGCCCACAGAGTTGTTCCATTCGCTGGGCGGGGACTGGCGGCATGCACTCAACGGGCTGGACGGCTATACGGATCGCACCATATGGGGGATCAGCCAACGTCTCGAATACCAGCTGGATTCTGGCGTGTTAACATCGATCAGCGGTTACCGGCGCAGTCACTTCGATTGGCTGGAGGATTCCACCGGACTGCCACTGAGCGTGACCAATCAGACATTGAGCAATGGGGTGGATGAAGTTCACCGGCAGTTTTCTCAAGAAATTCGCTGGAGCAGTACCACCGAGGGACCTTTGTCGTATCTGGTGGGCTTGTATTATTTACAGGAAAATACCTTGCGCAAGGAGAGTTGGCCGTTTCAACACGCCCGCCCCAGTGTGCAACAGGACAATCGGGGCAACAGCTTTGCCGCCTATGGACAATTCAGATACCGCTGGTGGGATAAACTGCAGTTGCAAGTGGGTGCCCGCTATACCTACGATCATAAATCGCTGAAACAGCAAGGCTTTAGCGATAATGCGCCGGCTGTGATTCAAGAAGATTTCAGTGTCGAAAGCCGCGATAGCTGGACGGACTTATCACCATTTATTTCTCTCTCGTACAATCACAGCGATGACCTGATGCTCTACTCCAGTGTCGCCAGAGGCATGAAGAGCGGTGGATTTCAAGGAGCGCCCAGTACTGAGGAGCAGGCACTACGGTCGATTGATCCGGAGTTCGCATGGGATTTGGAATTGGGAATGAAATCCCAATGGCTGGCCGATTTGATGCGGCTGAATGTCGCGGCCTTTTATACCGATTATCGTGATCTGCAAGTCGTTCAATTTCGCACTATTGATAATTATGGCGTGTTTGAAACCAACAATGCTGCGTCTGCGACGGTAAAGGGTATTGAGCTGGAGATGATGGCGTCTCCCCTGCCCGGCTTGACTCTGTCGGGATCTTACGCATTCTTGCGTGCGACCTACGACAGTTTTAACGATTTTTCCGGGAGGGATTTCACCGGTAATACCCTGCGCCAGGCGCCAAAGAACAGTCTGGTGTTGGGAGTGCATTATGAATTTCCCATTTTGTCCGGAGAATTGCACCTGCGCGCGGATTATCGCTATCAGTCAAAGAGCTACCGCGAACCAGACAATCTGGGAACGGTGCAGCCATCATTCTGGTTGCTGGACGGCAGTTTGACTTATATTGCCGATAACCAGCGCTGGCAAATTTCTCTGTGGGGCAAAAACCTCACCGATGAATCCTACATTACCCACCTCTATCGACTGGGCGGCAATGATTACGCTCTGTTTGGGACGCCCAGAACCTATGGTCTTAATCTGACTTGGAACTTTGAGTAATAACGCTCATCTTTCTTAGCAGTTAGTTGAAAGAGTTTTACCGACTTTTTTGCCGGCATCCCCTTGTGCCTGCCAGACATTCTTCGGGCCTTTCGTTTAACGATTAACTTCCCGGTGGACGTGGGTCGAATGGCTGTTACCGAAAAAATTCTGTTTTCAATTTGACTAAATGGCTGAACTGGACTTCTCCTACACTGGCAAAAAACACGCTTTAAAAAAATGCAAAAAAAAGTGGAGGGGTTTTGAAGTAGCGGTGTTAAACCAGGCAGACGAACCAAATAGCATCTTCCCTGGTTCAGAAACGGCCGCTTATGGCGGTTGTTATTTTTAGCCTGACAACATCAAATAACGATAACGGAGAGAATCGATGAAGAACAACGTTCTCGGTTTAGATACCTTTCAACCACTGTCGCTCAGCAGTGCAATTCGCTTTATAGCTTCCACGGGATTAGTCGCCGGTCTGGCGGTCAATACCACCGCGATGCAACTTGAAGAAGTTGTAGTTACTGCACAGCACCGTGCTGAAAATGTTCAGGATGTCCCCATCGCGGTCAGCGCCATTGGCGGTGAAGAACTGGCCAAAGCCGATATATTTGATGCCGGTTCCATCGCGGCCCGAGTTCCGGGGCTTTCCTATGCTGAATTCTCACCCGGACAGGGCTTACCCTCCATGCGTGGCATTAGCTCCGCCGACGACGGTGCGGGTCTGGATAATTCCGTCTCCCTGTTTCTTGACGGCGTTTACATCGGTCGTGCAGCCGCTATTAACTTTGACATGTTCGATCTCGAACGCCTGGAAGTCCTGCGGGGACCCCAGGGCACCCTGTTTGGTCGTAACGCCATCGGTGGTGCAATCAGCGTAGTCACGTCCAAACCAACCGACGAGTTTACCGCCAAGCTGGGTGCTACCGTAGGCAATGAGGGCATTCTTCGTTACCAGGGGCTGGTGAGCGGTGGCCTCACCGACAACCTGGCGGGAAAAATCTCCGTGACTCATCGCGAACACGATGGTTATGTAAAGAACCTGCTGCTGAACAAGGACCAGCAGGATGAAGACCAGACGTCTTTCCGAGGCCAGTTGCGTTGGGAACTGGATGGTTCCGAGTGGTTATTATCCGCGGATTATATGGAGGATGATCGTGAGGATATGGGACGCACGCCAGTGGTTGATCGTGCACCACTGACCGCGATTATGGCCGCCAACGGTGGCGGTGGCCCCCGTGAAACCACGGCACCTGGTGACGGCTTCTCCAAGCGTGAGGCCAGCGGCATCAGTCTGCAGGGTGATATCGATTTTGATAGCGGTGTATTCACAACCATTACCTCTTTCCGCAATGCGGAGACCGATTGGGAAATGGCATCGATCGGTGCGCCCCTTGGCGTTATCGGCATTCCGTTTGACGAAGTGATCGATGATATTGTTGAAGACATTGACACCTTTTCTCAGGAGTTCCGCTGGACCTCCACTCTGGATGGCAACTTTAACTACACCGTAGGCCTCTATTTCCTGCAGGAAGAGACCAAACGCAAGGAGCAGTTTAAAACTACGGCGCCGAGTATTGCCGCCGGCCCCACCCCTTTTGTGGTAACTACGCTTAGCGATGGTAGCATTATCGGCAATGAAATTTCCATTACCGAAAACGAAACCACCAGCTATGCCATTTACGGCCAGGGCACCTGGGAGCTGAACGAGTATTGGAGCATTACGCTGGGTGCTCGTTACACGGTAGATGAAAAGGACTACCGGGCCACCAGTGTCAACTGCGGACTTGACTTGACCGGTACTGAATTTGAAAACTTCCCGGGATGTGAAGGTGTCGGCGGCAGTCTGGCGATTATCAACGAGGCCTTTACGGTAACCCCTTCTGATGAGTGGGGTGATTTTTCTCCCAAGTTGGCGGTTGAGTACCACCCCAACGATTCCACCATGATTTTTGCCAGCGCCTCCAAAGGCTTTAAGAGCGGTGGTTTTGCCGGCTCTCAGGGCGTGAAAGCCGCTGCATCTCAATCGGTGGATCCGGAAATTGCCTGGAACTACGAGCTGGGTTTCAAAAGCGATCTTTTGGATAACAGCCTGCGTCTGAATATGACGGCGTTCTATACCGACTACGAGGATCTTCAGATCGTTCGCTTTGGTCGGGTTAATCCTACCGATCCGTTTGGTACCTTCCTCACCACTAATATCGGTGAAGCGGTTATTCAAGGTGTCGAGCTGGAATTCACCTGGAACCTCAGTGAAAACTTCCAGATTTCCGGTAACCACGCTTATCTGGATACGGAAGCGGATGATTTCGTTATCAATGGTCAGGATCTGTCAGGTACTGATCTGCGTCAGGCTCCTGAGAATTCTTCCAGCCTGCTACTCAACTACAATCTGGACACGGACGTTGGCGGGTTTGATTTCCGTCTTGAATACACCCATACCGACCGCCAGATTACGGATTACCTGGATCAGCGGACTTCCATCGACGAAGTGGAATTGTTCAGTGCCCGTATTGGCTGGGTATCTGTGGATGAGAAGTGGGACGTGTCTGTCTGGGGTAAGAACCTGAAAGATGACGACTACATCTCACACACTTATACCGTAGGGCCGGGCATCATTGGTACCTGGGGTGCACCGCGCACTGTTGGTCTGACCGTAAACTACAATATCTGAGGTTGTCCCTCCTTCCCGGGAGGCAGTGAACTGCCTTCCGGGTGCCAAAAGTTCCAATCACTTTCATATTCAAACGATAATAAGAGGTTTCAGTCGTATGTTGAGCCGGCGTCTGAAGTTTGGGAAAAATCCGATCATAGTAACAACCCTGGCGGCAACGCTAATCACCGCAACCGGCTGTGGCACCAGCACGCTGTCGGAACCGGGGCACGTGGCGCAAGCTGATGCACAAAAAAGCTCCGAGGTGCGATTGGTTCGAGACGACTATGGCGTGCCTCACATTTTTGCCGAGAGTAATTACGGTGTGTTCTTCGGGTACGGTTACGCAGTGGCTCAAGACCGGCTGTTTCAGTTGGAGATGTTACGCCGCACCGCCAAAGGACAGGTCGCGGAAGTATTGGGCAAAGACTATGTGGATTTCGATCGCTTTATCCGCACCAGCTATGACAGCCGCAGTGTTGCGCAACAGGTTGAGCAGCTGCAACCCGCCAAACAAGAAGTGCTCGCAGGCTATGCCAATGGTATTAACAGCTACCTGGAGAAAATTGCGGGCAATCAGACTGAATTGCTGCCCTTGGAGTTCACTCGCTTCGGGTTCGAGCCCGAACCCTGGACGGCCGCTGATGTGGCCATGTTGTTTGCCGGTTCCATTGCACACCGTTATTCCGACTTTAATACTGAAATCGAGAACCTGCAGTTGCTCCAGGACTTGCATAGTCAACACGGCAAGACGCAGGCCTGGAATATCTTTTCCGCCACCAAGTGGCTTTATGATGTGCAGTCTCCGACGACTGTACCCAGAGCGGGTGAGGCCGAAGCGTCATCAAACTCGCAAGCACCCCGCTATCTCGATGTATTCAAACACACCGGAGTGGATATACCACGCCTGATTCACAACCCCGAGAGCAATCGTGCACCGACCCTCGTCGACGGTGACAACCAGCTGCTGCTGGCACAACAGTTTCGAGATCGTGGCACTACAGGAACGCCCGGCTTTGGTTCCGCCAGCAACCTCTGGATGGTCAATGGCGAGCGCCTGAACGGTGCTGAAGGAGTTCTGGTCAATGGCCCCCAGTTTGGCTGGTCAAGTCCCTCCTATGTTTACGGGGTTGGCTTGCACGGTGGGGACTTTGACTTGGTCGGTAACACCCTGCTGGCACTGCCGTCCATGTTGTTTGCCCACAACAATCACATCGGTTGGGGCAGCACCGCGGGCTTTGGTGATCAGGTGGACATTTTCGTTGAACAACTCAATCCCGATAACCGGGAGCAATACCTGCACCAGGGCCAATACCGCAGCTTTGATCGCTGGACGGAAACCATCGCCGTCAAAGATGAAAAACCCGTTACCGTTGTTGCAAGACGCAGTATTCACGGGATGATTCAAAAACTCGACGCAGACAAGGGTATTGCTTACGCCAAGGCCAGAGCCTGGGAAGGCAAAGAAGTGCAGTCGCTGCTGGGATGGATCGATCTAGCCAAGATCAAGGATATTAAACAGGTACAACCGGTGTTGGAACGCATTGCCACCAACATCAACTTTTACATTATGGATAAACACGGCAACATGCGTTATCGCCATGGTGGTCACTATCCCGTGCGTGTCGACAGTCATGATACCCGTCTGCCTGTTCCCGGTACCGGTGAATTCGACTGGCAAGGCATGCGGCCGGGCTCTGACAACCCCAGCGTTTATAACCCCAGCCAGAATTACCTGGTGAACTGGAACAACCGCCCCGGCGCCAACTGGGCCAGCCCCGATCTGTGGTGGTTGACTTGGGGACGAGGCGACCGGGCCGATGTGTTGATCGACGAAATTACGTCACGTTCCTCTCACACGACCGAACAAGTCTGGCAGATCAATGACCGCGCCTCCCATGAGGACGTCAATCTGGCTTACCTCAAACCACGGCTGCTACAGGCACTGTCTTTGGCACAGCTTTCTCGACAGGAAACGCAGGCTCTGCAAGCGTTCAAGAGTTGGGACGGCTACTGGAGGGATCAAGATCAGGACGGTCAATTTGACGGCGCGGGCGCAGCGATCTTTGAGCGTTGGCTAAAACAGTTGTTACAACAGACTCTTAAAGACGATATCGGCGAACGTTATCTGTATCGTTTTGCTCCCACCGGACAACCGACAGTTGCTTCCACTGGTAGCGTTAACCTGCAACCCGGTACCAAGGCCCTGATTCGAAATCTCGATGCCCTTGAAAGCGGTGCTCCGCTGTCCTATGACTTTTTCAATGGAAAAAATCCGCACAAGGTGATTGCGGCGGCATTCCGAACTGCTGTGTCTGAGTTGTTGAAAATACAGGGAGAAGACGTGAACTCCTGGCGGGTTAAACCCTATCCGCTGGAATTTGTCACCACCAATTTTCGTGGTATTCCGCAAGCCTTGGACAGCGCCCATTATGATTTGCCGGTGATCCAGAACCGTGGTTCCGAAAACAACCTGTTCGTTGCTCGAGGCACCCATATCGAAGCCTGGGATGTGTTTGGCCCGGGGCAGAGTGGGTTTATCAATGCCTCCGGCAAACGCAGTCCGCACCACGACGACCAGCTTAAACTCTATCAGAGCTACGGCAAGAAACGTCTGGGATTCAACCGGGCGGAACTGAAGATCGCGAGTGAAGAGGTTCTTCACGTTTCATCGCCAAACACAACAAAATAACCACTGTCGCGGGAGTTCACTATGGCTGGCAGCCCAACCACCACCCTGTCCATGATCGACGATGTCATGGATCGCCAGGGTATTTCCTCGGCTCAAATTACGATTATCGTTATTGCATTGATCCTTAACATGTTGGACGGCTTTGATGTGACCGCAATGGCGTTTACCGCGCACAGCATTGGTGAGTCTTTGCAAATCCCGCCGCAACAATTGGGTATCGTGTTTAGCACGGCACTTGCCGGAATGATGTTGGGGGCGATGTTCCTCGCCCCCTATTCCGATGTCATCGGTCGGCGCAATATGCTGTTAATCTGCGTATTGGCGATTGGGGCCAGTATGGTTCTCACCGGGTACACGACGGCCCTGTGGCAGCTGGTTATACTTCGGGCCATTACCGGGCTTGGTGTCGGCAGCATGTTGGCAAGTCTTGCCACCATTACGTCGGAGTATACGCCTGCCAGGTATCGCAGTTTAACCGTGGTCAGCATCACTGCCGGTTATCCTCTTGGGGCCACTATGGGGGGCTTTATTGCCGCACCGCTGCTAACGGAATATGGCTGGCCCAGTATTTTCTTCGTTGGTGGTGTAGCAACTCTGCTGATGGTCGCCGTCGTGTATCTGTGGGTGCCGGAGTCTCTGCAATTCCTGATCACCAAGCGACCTCCCGGAGCATTGGAGAAAATCAATGACGCTTTGGTGAAGATGGATAAGGAGCCATTAAAGGAGCTGCCTGCAGCCCCTGCGGCTACCGAGGCAAGCAAGGCCAGTGTTTTCAGTCTGCTGACGCCTGAGCGTCGCGCCCGCACCCTGCAGTTGTGGTCGACCTTTTTCTTTTGCTTTATCAGTCTGTATTTCCTGATGAGTTGGGTACCGAAGCTGGTGATCAACTCGGGTTTGTCTGAAGCTCAGGGGGTCTACGGTGCCGTTGCCTTTAATGGCGGGGGAGTCATCGGCATACTGATGCTGGGTTGGATGGCGGCGGGTCGTTCTCTGTCGCAGCTGATTGCGGTGTTTCTGTGTGGCGCCGCTATCACCATGACGGCCTTTGCCACCTTGGCGGATCATCTACCCCTGCTCGTCAGCCTGGCGGTGATCGGTTTCCTGTTACAGGGCGGATTTACGGGGCTTTATGCGGTTGCGGCCAAAATTTACCCTACTGAGGTGCGAACCACGGGTGTTGGGTGGGCCATCGGGCTGGGGCGTTTCGGTGCGGTGGTTGGCCCCTATGTGGGTGGCATCTTTATCGCCATGGGTATGTCCATGGAGCTGAATTTCTATATCTTTGCTGTACCCATGGCGTTGGCTGGATTGCTTGCGTTTCGACTCAAGGTTCAATAGCAAGCCATAAACCGGTTGGCGGGCGCGGAGGATTCCCCTATTATCCGCGCCCATGTTAAATCAACTTTTCTCTGTCATTGCGCCGATTCTGGTTTGCACCGGCATCGGATTTATGTGGGTCCGAAGAGGACACCGCTACCCTGCCGATTTTATCAGCCGGCTGGTAATGAATATCGGTGCCCCCTGCCTGATACTCAGCAGTCTGGGCAGCACTGAGTTGCAACTTGGCGGGGTGCTGCAGTTGTTGGCTGCCGCTTCGTTGGTGTTGTTGTTTACTTTGGTGGTCGGATTCCTCTGCCTGCGCATCATGAATCTCGGCATCCCCGCACACTTGCCTCCGCTACTGTTCCCCAACTGCGGCAATGTGGGGCTGCCGCTGTGTCTGTTTGCCTTTGGTGAAGCCGGTCTGGCACTGGGTCTGGTGTATTTTGTATTTATGATGGTGGCCCATCTGACGCTGGGAATCGTGATCGTGCGGGGAGCCGAGCAAGGTCTGTCCTCTGCCGCGGCCGATATCGCACGACAACCGCTGTTTTTCGCCACGGTGTTAGCGATCCTGTTTGCCTCGCAACAATGGGCGCTGCCTGTGTGGGCGAGTATTACCGTGGAGCTGTTGGGTAATATCACCATCCCGCTCATGTTGATGACCCTCGGTGTGTCACTGGCCAGTCTGAAGGTGAATTTCTGGCATCGGGCATTGATTCTCAGCAGCGTACGGGTATTGGGAGGCGTGTTTTCCGCCTGGTTGATTTGTCGTTGGATGGGTATCGACGGGCTGGAGCGCAACGTGATTGTTCTGCAATCAGCAATGCCCGCGGCTGTCTTTAATTACCTGTTTGCACTGAAGTACGAGCGGGATCCACAGGCCGTCGCTGGTCTGGTAGTGGCGTCGACACTGCTTTCCTTTATTCTGCTACCATTTTTGTTAAGCTACCTCCTTTCGGTCAGCTGATCGATAAGAACAAAGCGGTATGAGGAGAGTTCGTGAGCAGAATCTATATTAAGCGCAATCACCAGCTGGGACAGCAGAAGTGCCAGGAACTGGCAGAAAAAATTACGGATAAACTGATTGCACAAATTGGTGGGAGCAAAACCATTCGTGGCAACAGCATACAATACCGACATATCAGTGGCAGTAAAGGCGAATTGGTGAGCGGGGAAGATACCCTCACTGTCGAAGTCAAGCTGAGCCTGTTGGCGCGATCCTTCGCGCCCAGTATTGAAGCGGAAATCAATGAGGCTTGTGACAAGTACCTCGACTGAATCCGATTATGAACCTACCTTGACCAGATAGCGGCCCAGTGCGTGGCCGTTAAAGATCTGGTCCAAATACTGAGGTACCTGTTCCAGAGAGATTTCCTGCGCCATACTGCCCAGCTGCGGTAACTTCAGTTCGTCGGCCAGTTGTTCCCATACTTGCTGTTTGACTGCCAGAGGCAACTCTACACTGTCGACACCCAGTAAGTTGACGTTGCGAAGAATAAAGGGAAAGACGTTGGCTTTGAAGTTGGAGGCTGCTGCCAGGCCACAGGCGGCGACACTGCCACCGTACTGCAGTGCCTTGACCAGTGAGAACAGATAGTCCCCGCCCAGGCAGTCTACAGCGTGGGCCCACTGGGGTTTGGCCATGGGTTTGGCCGCCAGCTCGTCCAGGCTGCCGCGGTCGATTACTTTGCTGGCGCCCTGCTTGGAGAGTGACTCGCTGGCCTCCAACTTGCCGGTAACGGCGGCGACATTGAAACCCAGTTTAGAGAGCATGGCCAGCGCCATGGACCCCACCCCGCCGGTAGCGCCGGTGACGGCAACGTCTCCGTCATCGGGCTTGGCCCCGGCTGTGCGCAGCTTGTTAATGCACAGCGCCGCGGTCAGTCCGGCGGTACCGTAAATCATCGCTTCGCGCAGACTCAGGCCTTGTGGGCAGTGAATCGCCCATTCGCTGGGAATACGAATGTACTCACCCAAGCCACCGGCAGTGTTCATGCCCAGATCATAGCCGGTTACGATCACTTTATCGCCTTCCTGGAAGCGACCACTAGTGTCACTGATTACGGTTCCGGCCGCATCGATGCCGGGTGTGTGCGGGTATTGTCTGGTGACTCCGCGATTACCGTGCGCGGACAACGCGTCTTTATAATTCAGGGATGAATAAGCCACTTTGATTAACAGCGGGTGGTCCGGCAGGTCTGACAGGGAACGTTCCACAATGGACTGTTCGAAACTGTCTTCTCCACTTTCGGTGACCCACAGGGCTTTGAACATCTCACTCATGTTGATTTACCTCTTACACATTTTGTCTCAAGAGAAGTATCGGGCACTTCTCAGGCGTTCTATCCAGGTCAGCAACAACCGGTCTGCGGCTCCTTGGGCCGCAAAGCCGAGTTTCTCCTGAATACTCTTTTTGAGCACAAATTCCACTTCGTAAACATCTGCGTTTTCGGCACATTGATGAATATATTCATCGCTGGTCATCAATTCGTCGACCAACTGCTTGTCCAGGGCACGGCGTCCAAACCAGACATCGCCATTGGCGACTTGCTGAATATCCACAACATCGCGATGTTCACTGACGAAGGCCTTGAACAGGTCGTGGGTGTCTTCCAGATCTTCGACAAACTTCTCGCGATCTTTGTCTGTGTTTTCACCAAACATTGTCAGGGTGCGTTTATGTTCTCCAGCGGTCAACAGTTCGAAGTCGATATCGTGCTTTTTCAGCAATCGATGGAAATTCGGGAGCTGTGCCACCACACCAATAGAACCCATGATGGCAAAGGGTGCCGCAAGGATGCGGTCCGCAACACAGGCCATCATATAGCCGCCGCTGGCCGCCACCTTGTCTACGCAGACGGTGAGTGGAATGCCTTTTTTCTTGATACGGTCCAATTGGCTGGAGGCCAGTCCGTAGCTGTGAACCATACCGCCACCACTTTCGAGGCGTACCACAACTTCGTCGCAGCTTTCCGCCAGCGTCAGAACCCCACTGATTTCCTCTCGCAGGTGGTCCACCGCTGAGGCGCGGATGTCACCGTGAAAATCCAGCACATAGACACGTTTGCGACGTTCGCTTTGCTTATCATCGGAGGCCTGCTTGGCACGCTGCTTTTTGTCCTTTTTTTCCTGCTTCTGGCGCTTCTCTTCCTGTTTCAGGAGTTCCTTGCGATCCTCGGGCTCCAACACCGCGTCCATCATGATCTCTTTGTCGGTTTCAAAGCGATCATTAAGACGAGTGACCTCAATATGGCCTTTGTCAGAACCTTTATTGCGCTGCCCGAAGGCAACCAGCAGGCCGAGAATAATTACGATCGTAACGATTAAGGTCACGGATTTGGCCAGGAACATGCCGTATTCAGCTAAAAACTCCAACGATTGGACTCCATGATTGATGATGAGATTGGGTTTACTGCCAGTGGTTGACGGCGTCTTTAGCCGCCTGATTAAGTGGTCGCGATAACAGCCCGGTGTGCGACAACCGGATTTCGTACAAGGCGCCATCGGTCATTGGAACAAAGGTGGCACTGCCGTATTGGGCATCGAGCCAGGGCACATTTTTATCGAAGTAGTTGAACCATTCCCAGACATCCACACTGGTCAGGCTTTCACTAAGGCTATACACCGTACGGTCGCTGCTGCGTTCTTTGTCCAAGGAATAATATCGCCCGGCCAGGCGATCGAGTCGGTAGGTGGGTTTGAAACCCAGCTTCGCCATGGCTTTGCTCCACTTGAAAATACGGGCATCGAGTTGCCATTGGTCGCCGCGTAACTCGTAGGCTTCTTCCTGGCCGCCACCACTGACCAAAACCGCGCGATAGTGCTGATCACCAAGTTTTCTGAAGTTGATAGTGGCGATGGTTTTTTCCGCCAATAACTCTTTGTAGCTGACTATGTCCCAGGCCATAAATGCCATGACCAGGGCCCATAGCAGCAGCATCAAACCAAAAGTCCCCTTCAGCCATCCCAGTAACCAGCCTGGTTTGAACAGGGTCTTTACCGCCCATAACAGCGCAATCACACCAATGGCGGCTATTGCGATGACCAATCCGTCGTAGAGCATGGTGAATTAGCTTCCTTATTTTGTTTTATCCGCTTTGGTGGCGTTGCACAAATGCCTGAATCAGCTGTCCGGACAGAGTTGAAGGCGGCGGAACCAACGGCAACTGATCGTAGCGATACCAGTTGGCCTCTTCGATTTCGATACCATCGATGGCGATGTCACCACTCTCATACTCGGCGTGGAAGCCGATCATCAGCTGCCCCGGGAATGGCCATGCCTGGCTGCCAAAATAATGCAGTCTACCGACGTTTAGTCCGACTTCTTCGAATACCTCGCGGCGCAGAGCGGCCTCAATGGTTTCGCCGGCTTCGATAAATCCTGCCAGGGCACTGAAAAAGCGTGCCGGGAATGCGGGGTTATGAGCCAGCAGGCAGTGGTCGTCACGGGTAATGACGGTGATCACACAGGGTGACAAACGCGGATAAAACTGCAAGCCACAGGGTTGGCAAACCTTGGCCCGTTCCTCCTCGTGACTTTCGGTGGGTGCTCCACAGCGACCGCAAAAGCGATGATCACGATCCCAATTGACCACTTGTAGCGCCCGCGCGGCCATTTCGTAGTGAGCCTCATCCAGAAGCCCCAGCAGATTGCGCAGACCCTGCCAGTGATGACCGTGCACGTCGGGCAGGTCCCGCAATGCCACGACGTAACAATGTTGGCCCCGATAATCGCCCAGGTAAAACTGGGGGGCGTCCAGTTGAGGATTGCTAAAGCGCCAGAGTGAGGCGTCAAGCGGCCCCCAGGGAACATCGTCAGAACAGAGCAACTGCCCATTTGAAACAGGCAGGTAGCATCGGTTGGGTTGCTCACCGGTTGTGGCTGACGGTTGGGGTTGGCTACTTGGAATAAACATCAGCGGGTTTGTACTCCATGGCCCAATGCCTGCAGACTTTCCTCCGCAATTTCGAGAACCGAATCATCGCTGTCGCGATCATGCCTGAGGGCGTCAAGATAGTATTCAACGCCGATGATGGCATCGGCGAAGGTTTCCAGCAGTTGTTGCAGGGCAATAGGCTGGTCGTTATTGATCAGGGTATCTTCAATAAAGGCCACGCAGGCGGTGGCTACGGCGGCCGCTCGAGGCAGGTTGAGAATAATCATGCCACCCCGCAGGGCGTTCAGCGTCGAGCCCACATTCTTGATATGACCCGGGTCAAAATTTGACTCGGCAAATGAGCTCAGTGCCCGTTTCACCAGTGCCAGGCCGGCTTCGGCCTCCTTGATCACAATCAGCTCGGCTTCCCGCAATTGTGAGGAGGCGATAACCTCCTGGCGCGCCAGATTATTGGCGTGGCTCAGTTTTTCGTCTGAGAGGTTAAGATTTTCAAGGCCGGAGACGGTGCTTTCCACATACAGCAGCGCGTCTGCGAGCTCCAGCAGATCTGCAGTCTCCGCTTCGGTACCACCGTCTCGCCACGCCTCGATCTTGCTCACTTCTTCTTTGAGGGTGGTGCTGGCGGAAGTCAGCCCCATAACCGAAAGAATATCCGACACCTTGGTCAGGGTTCCAATGAGCTCGTTATAGTCTTGCTCGGTGGTGGTGGCTGCCTCTGAGGCGTTTTCCAACATTTCCTTGGTGTGGCGCAGCTCATCCTTCAATACCGCGGCTACAGAGGAGACGGTGTTGGCGCTGGGCCCCTTCAGTGCTTCACTTTCCTGGCGCAACTCGCGGTCGCCATAGGCAAGGGCCTGGACGCCGAATGTTGACAGGATCTGCTCACCGCGGTTACTGCGCTTGCGCCCCAGAGCCACCAGAAAAACCAATTGCGTCACCAGGGCTGGTGGAGGTTGGTTTTCCAGTGCCTGGGCACCTTTGTCGAGTATGGGTTTGATCTGGCGGTCGATCATGGTCAGCAGCATCTTGCGGGATTTGCTGAGCTCCATATCATCGGTGCGCAACGCTTCCAGGGCGCCCGCTGCCAGCCACCAGAGTTTGGCCATGGCACGCTGGCCCGTGATGATTTCCAGTCTTTCCAGGCCGCGCTGCATGATTCCAAGCGCACTGCGGGGTTGCTTGCCCTGCAGTGTATTGAGCAGCCCCACCTGGTACATGTGGCGAAGGCGTCGCATCAGCGGTTGGAATTCGTCGTCGGGAAGCGCGATGGTTTTTCGGGGACTCTGAAACGGGGTCGATGGGTCGACGCTAAAAAAGTGGGATTCCGGTAACAGCGCCGCTTTTCGGTGTTGGCGCAGTTCGTTGATGTGCGGGATCAACAGGATTGGCATGCCTCGGCGCGTTTGCTGGGTATATTCAAGGTAGCGGGGCAAAATAAAGAATGCAGAACTCAGCACGCCCAGGGTCTGTTCCTGGGGGGGAGCGCTTTCATCCGTCGGTGATTTCAATTCCTTGGTGACAATCAGTATTTCTTCGGCCAACAGGTCTGCGCCGTGGAGCTGGATAAGTCTCAGAGTGCCTCGAATTTGTTCGATCAACTCGATGCAGGTGTCCAGCGGTTCACTGTTGGCTGGCGTGGTGGAAAATTGTTCGAGCTGGCCGGCTGCCTGCTCGATGGTCAATACTAGCTCGTCAGCGACCAGATTGAGCGAGCTGACGTTGACCGAATCACTGTGTTCCACGTTAATCGTTCCTTTATTGGGTTAACCGCCGGCGAACTGGCCAGCGGGACGGAATTCCTTCTAATGAAAGCCGCAGTCTAGTGTTCAGAGGGGCGGGTCTGCCATGATTCAGGTCTCAAACCGGTCACCCGTTCACCTCTCTTCCAATTCCCTTCCTTCCGCTATGGACTCAAATTTGACGCTTGAGCCAAAAGTAATCGCCCTGCCTGCTTTTTGAGCGCCGGCTTAGCTAAATATAGCTCCACGTCCCAACAGTGCGGCTATAATCTCAAAATTCGTGTCAAATTACAGTGTGATCTTATTGAAATACTTGAATTTTTTCAGGAACTCGGTAGTTTGCAGCTACCCGATTACCGACTGGCGGGTCTCCCGCCAGAATAGACCCCGGTAATTATAGGGTTAACGAGGCTGCCGCTTGCGCGGCGTGCCAGCGATCACTTGAAGACCGCTCGGGCAGCGGCGCAAAGGAAGAGAGATATGGCTCAAACCCTCCCCCAGGCATTTTTTAAGAACTTTCTAGGTTCTGCTCCGATCTGGTACAAACAGGCAATCATCTTCTTCCTGATTCTGAATCCCCTGTTACTGTTTACCGCCGGACCTTTCGTGACCGGTTGGCTATTGATCGGTGAATTTATCTTTACTCTGGCTATGGCACTCAAGTGTTACCCTCTGCAACCCGGTGGGCTGCTGGCCATTCAAGCCGCGATTCTGGGTATGACGACCCCGGAAACCATTTACCACGAAGTGGAAGGTAACTTGCAGGTGATCTTGCTGCTGGTGTTTATGGTGGCCGGAATCTACTTTATGAAGGACCTGCTGTTGTATGTGTTCACCAAGATCCTGATTGGTGTTCGCTCCAAAATGCTCCTGTCGCTGCTGTTCTCGGTGGTGGCGGCGGTATTGTCGGCGTTCCTCGATGCGCTGACCGTAACGGCAGTATTAATCAGTGTGGCTGTGGGCTTTTACTCCGTATACCACAAGGTGGCCTCTGGCAAGAAAATTTACCATGATGACCACGACCACTCAGACGATCAGCATGTTCATGAGTACTTCCGCAGTGATCTGGAAGGTTTTCGCGCCTTCCTGCGCAGCCTGATCATGCATGGCGCCGTGGGTACGGCACTGGGTGGTGTGTGTACGATGGTGGGTGAACCCCAGAACCTCCTGATCGCACAGCGGGCGGAATGGAGTTTTATGGAGTTTATCTGGGTGATGGCGCCGATTACCTTCCCTGTCTTCTTCGCAGGTCTGATTACCTGCGCACTGCTGGAGAAGATCAAGATTATGGGTTACGGCGTGGAACTGCCTGAGGCGGTTCGCAGCGTGCTGGAAGACTACGCAGCCGAGGAAGAAAAGAAGCGTACCCGTCGCGATTCCATGCAGTTGGTGGTTCAAGGCGTCGTGGCTCTGATTCTGGTGGGTGCCCTGGCAACTCATATTGCGGAAGTCGGCCTGATCGGACTGATGATCATCGTGCTGCTGACAGCCTTTAATGGCGTCATTGAGGAACATCAGATTGGCCACGCCTTTGAAGAGGCCCTGCCCTTTACCGCGCTGTTGGTGGTGTTTTTCGCGATCGTTGCTGTGATTCACGATCAGCACCTGTTCTCCCCCGTAATTGATGCGGTTCTGGCGATGGAAGAGTCGGTCCAGCCAGCCATGTTCTTTGTGGCTAACGGTGTGCTCTCCATGATCAGTGATAACGTGTTTGTGGCGACGGTATACATCAATGAGGTCCGTGCCGCGATGGATGCCGGTGATATCACTCGTGAGCACTTCGAAAAGCTGGCGATTGCCATTAACACTGGTACCAACCTGCCCAGTGTTGCCACCCCTAATGGTCAGGCGGCCTTCCTGTTCCTGCTGACCAGCGCGCTGGCCCCGCTGATTCGCCTGTCTTACGGTCGCATGGTCATCATGGCGCTGCCTTACACCATCGTTCTGGGTGGTGTCGGTCTGGCTCTGGTATCGGCGACACTGTAACTTCAGCATTGCTACCGAAATCAAAAAAGGGGGCTTTAAGCCCCCTTTTTCATTCTATGTTCGGCAGTTGATTTATTGCCGTCGCCACACGCACCCTTCTCCCAGCTGATCGAGCTTGGACTCATGGGCACTCAGCTCTTCTGCGGTAGCACTGATCACTGGTAGTGGTCGTCTTTCACCGATGAGGCGGCGAACTCCACTGGCGGCTCCGCCACCGCTAGCGCCTTCGGCGTTATCACCGCCTTCCCCAGCCAACAGCAGATTGGTTTGTCCACCCGTCATCAGCAGATACACATCCGCCAGGATCTCGGCATCGAGCAGAGCACCGTGGAGGTCACGCTGGGAATTGTCCACGCCGTAACGCTTGCACAGGGCGTCCAGATTGTTCTTTTGGCCGGGGTGCTTCTGCCGCGCCATCACCAGCGTATCGACAACCCCACAATTGTTTTCTATCGGGTCGTACGCAGGCTTGAGGAGACGAAACTCGTGGTTGATAAATCCGACATCAAAAGGTGCGTTGTGAATCACCAGCTCAGCCCCTTGAACAAAATCGAGAAATTCATGGGCAATCTGTGCAAACACCGGTTTGTCCGCCAGGAATTCGTTGGTGATTCCGTGAACTTCAATAGCACCTTCATCCACCTCCCGTTCAGGGCGAATATATTGGTGGTAGTGTTTTCCCGTCAGCCGGCGGTTAACCACCTCGACACAGCCGATTTCGATAATGCGATGCCCCTGGGAGGGCTCCAGGCCGGTGGTTTCCGTATCCAGGACGATTTGTCTCATAAGGAGATTCTCATAGTTGTTCAATGCCCTGATTGGCCAGGGCATCTGCGATTTCGTTTTCCCGATGACCGGAATGGCCTTTTACCCAGTGCCACTCCACCTGATGGCGGGCGACCTCCGAGTCCAGCTGTTTCCAGAGGTCATCATTTTTTACCGGTTTCTTGGCAGCCGTTTTCCAGCCGTTCTTTTTCCAGTTATACATCCACTGGGTGATGCCCTGGCGTACATATTGGGAATCGGTTGTCAGAGTTACCCGACAGGGCTCTTTAAGGGCTCGAAGCCCTTCAATGGCGGCCATCAGCTCCATGCGGTTGTTGGTGGTTTTGGCTTCGCCGCCGCAGAGAGATTTCTCTTTTTCGCCATAGCGCAACAGCGCCCCCCAGCCTCCGGGGCCCGGGTTGCCCTTGCAGGCGCCGTCGGTGAACAGTTCAACGTGCTTCACTCATTACCTCTTGCAGTTGAGAATATTGTTGTGAACAGGGGGAGGAAGTGTACCGGGGCCAGGCGTTAACGGCTATTGCTTTGCGCTTGTGTGCGGGTAACCGGTGTTTCCCGGGCAGTATCGGGCATACGCGATGCCGGTTTGCCGATCACCAGCCCCGCCATGGGGTTCAGCTGAGACCAGAGCGGCTTGATGGGGCGCATGGCAATGCGATCCTTGCGTGCCAGCAGCACATAGTAGCCCCCAAACGGCAGGTGCAATTTTCGGCAGAGTCGCTCCCAAAAGCCGAAACGGCGCAACAATCCTGCGTGATTGACGGGAATTCGGTAGAAGCCTCGCTGGATGGAAACCGGCTCGCAATCGAGCAGACGCAGCCAGTCGTGTATGCGCCCTGCCCGCAGTGAATGTCGGCGCCAGAATGGTGCGGCGCTAAGCCACTGAGCCAACACCTTGTACACGCCTTGCAGGCTCCAGGGGTTGAAGCCCACAATGAGCAGATGTCCTCTGGGTATGAGTACCCGATTGGCTTCCCTCAGCAGTTGGTGGGGGTTCGGGGAAAATTCGAGTACGTGATGGAGCAGTACGACATCGATGGATTCCTCCGGCAGAGGCAGTTGCTCGAACTCGGCAAGTGCCCCGGCAGAGAAGCCCTCTACAGGAGCGAGGCGAAAGCGGTTGTTGATGCGGCTGCTGGTGCTCAGCAGCTCGGTATCGAAACAGCTCAATTCCAATAGGTGGTAGCCAAACAGCTCACCCAGAGAATCGTCCAGCTGAGCTTTCTCTTCACTGAGGATGTTGCAGGCCAACGGCGAGGTCACCCAGGACTTCAGTTCGGGCATTGAGTGTTGTAGTGGCTGTGGTCCGTGCCGATTTTCGGCCCAACGCAGCACCCGGTTGATCGCCTCCAGAATCTTCATGCCGGTACGATTATTCCTCCTGGTTCACCTTGAACTCCTCGGTTATTATGCCGCTTATGCTCACTGAGCACCATTCTTCAAGCTGTTGGACGTATTATGATCAATGTCATCCGTGTACCCGCTTTCAGTGACAACTATCTCTGGTTGTTTCACCACTCAGGCAGTAACCGGGCCTATGCGGTTGATCCCGGCGATGCCCAGCCCATTGAGAAGGCGTTACAGGAGCATGGTCTGACGCTGGCGGGAATTCTGGTCACTCACCATCACTGGGACCATACCGGTGGTGTAGATGATCTGCTCAAAAATCGCAATATTCCGGTCTACGGCCCCCATTCCAACAATATTGCCCAGATCACTCATCCTCTTAAGGATAATGAGTATCTGGATTTGGAGGACGGCGCCATGGGCTTTAAGGTTCTGGAGGTGCCGGGCCATACCCTCGATCATATTGCCTACTTCAGCGATGAGGCTCGGATTCTGTTCTCTGGAGATACTCTTTTTGCCGGTGGTTGTGGTCGCATGTTTGAGGGCCAACCGGCGCAGATGCAGGGGTCTCTAGCCCGCCTGGCGGTATTGCCGGAAGAGACCGCCGTCTATTGTGCCCACGAGTATACTGAATCCAATCTGGCCTTTGCCTTGGCTGTGGAACCGGAAAACAAAGATTTGGTTGCCAGGGTGGAATCCGTTAAACAGCAGCGTGCCAGGGGGGAGGCTACAGTGCCCTCCTCTATTGGAGTTGAGCTTAAAACCAACCCGTTCCTGCGGGTGGCAGAATCATCGGTGATTGCGGCGGCAGAACATCACACTGGTACGCGCCCATCCAACAATGCTGAATCCTTCGCGGCGGTGAGGGGCTGGAAGGATAATTTCTAGCGCATTTGCTGGCCTTTTGCCGCATTTCGGCGCTATTTTGCAACAAATTGACGCACTTGTTGCTCTTCCGTAAAATGCGCCCTTTCACCCATAATAATGCCTTAGTGCCACCCCAAAGGGTCAATATGCCTCGGATTCGCCTGATCCTGCCAGCGTTGTTCCTACTAACGCTCGCTGCCTGCAGTACACCTACGCTCCCACCGAAGGTCATCACCGCCACGCCTGAAAGGCCGCAATCGCCAGAGCGGGTTTACCCGGGGCTTGAACGCCTGGCCGAATGTGAGGTTTCCGGGGAGCAATTGTCGGCATTTCCCGAGCCTGAATTCGACGATCTGTGGAATCGGTTAAGGGCGGGTTATAGCCTGGGAGGAATTCAACACCCCCGAATTGACAAGCACCTGGATTGGTATCTGAAGCATCCTTCCTACATGGCCCGGGTCAGTGAGCGCGGCAGTCGCTATCTTTTCTACATTCTGGAACAGATCGAGGCACGTGGCATGCCCATGGAACTGGCCCTGCTGCCGATCGTTGAGAGTGCGTTCGACCCTTTCGCCTACTCTCATGGCCGGGCTTCCGGTATGTGGCAGTTTATCCCGGGCACAGGTCGCCAATATGGTCTTAAGCAGAATTGGTGGTATGACGGGCGCCGGGATGTGGTGGCGTCTACCAATGCGGCCCTGGATTACCTTTCGGACCTGCATCGACGTATGGGCGGCGATTGGTTATTGGCGCTGGCCTCTTATAACACCGGTGAGGGCAATGTCCGCAAAGCCATTCGCAAGAACAAGCGTCAAGGCTTGCCCACCGATTTTTGGTCTTTGCGCTTACCTCGTGAAACCCGTGCCTACGTTCCGCAGCTCCTGGCCTTGAGTCGCCTTGTGATGTACCCGGAGAGCTATCAAGTGCAATTATCCGAGGTCCCCAATAAACCTTACTTCGATGTCGTGGACACCGGCGGACAGATTGATCTGGCTCAGGCGGCGGATCTGGCCGAAATGGACATCAATGATCTCTACAAGCTCAATCCGGGGTTCAATCGCTGGGCAACCGATCCCAAGGGGCCTCATCGGTTGCTGGTACCGGTTGCCAAGGCTGAGGGCTTTCGCCGCAATCTGCAGCAGTTGCCGCTGTCAGCAAGGGTCAGTTGGGAGCGTTACAAAATCAAGTCCGGTGACTCCCTGATCGCCATCGCCAAGCGTTTCGATACCACACCGGCGGTGCTGCGCGAACACAACAACATTCGCGGCAACAATATTCGTGCAGGCAAGATGATGTTGATTCCAAAGGCCAGTGCTTCGGCCAAGCACTATGCCTATAGCGAGGACGAGCGTCTGAAGCGGACCCAGTCGAAGCGCCGCGGCGGCGAGAGCGCCCGCAAGATTCAGTATACGGTTAAATCCGGTGATTCACTGTGGACGATTGCCAGAGCCCATGGTGTCAATGTCAGTCAGCTGGCCAAGTGGAATGGCATGGCACCCAAGGATACGCTGCGGGTAAAACAGAAGTTGGTTATCTGGAAAGCATCCGCCCCATTGACGCAGGCAAAGATGCCGAGGAATACAACCAAGCCAGTGGTTCGCAAGCTCGCTTACAAAGTGCGCAAAGGTGATTCACTGGCAAGAATCGCCGGTAAGTTCAACTTGAGCGTGAATGAAATCCTGGCCTGGAACCCGATCAAAAAGAATGGCTATATCCACCCGGGTCAGTCTCTTACCCTGTTTGTGGACGTCACCCGCACAAATTGAATAATTCTCTATGGTCTTGGTGTTGGTCGTTTTTCGGCCAGCATCTTCAGGCTCATCTCAGTCTGCACCATAAAGTGGCGAAAGCTCTGGAACTGATCTTCACGCAGCGTGCCCCCCAGTTTCCAGCGGTCGCAGTAAAAGATGGCAATGCACCGGGGACCCAGAAAAATGCCAGAAACAAATGCGGGGTGTTCTCCCAGGAGCTTTTTTACATCCGGGTCATAAAAGCGACTGCGTTGCCCCATGTCTTCCTGGCTTACCCATACAGGCTCACCCTGTTTGATAGCGTGGGAAAATAGATTGTTCGCTCCGCGCTCAACCGGGAAGTCGAACTTTTCACGCCAACCGTCAGTGCCCTCTCCCAGTACAAACTTGGCAGTTACCTGATCCTTTTGTACAAAGGCCAGTACCACGCGCTCCAGACCAATACCCCGATGCAGACCTTCCAGTACCATCTGAAAAATTGCATTCACGTCCAGCTTCTCCATCAGTGCATTGGAGAGGTCCCGCAGGACGCTGAGCTGCAGTTCCGGATCTGCCTGCAGGGGTTCCGGCAGTGCAGGCTCCAGTACCACCGGCTTCTCTTTCTCCTCCCGCTGGCGATTGGGAATAAGCGGACACACTTGCGGTGCTCCATAGGTCAGGGCCACACTGGCAGCTTCCTCTGCGGCTTCCTCCACTGCCCGTCTTGCGTCAACATAGCTCAATCCGGTGAAACGGGTGACTTTGTAGATGGCGTCTTCCATTTCCGCGGATTCCCAGCCCAATTTTGCAGCGCGGCTGAGTTCTTCGCCGAGACAGACCGCCTGAACCTTTGAGGACGGTTGCGCGGAGGGTTTGAGAGATTGTTGCAGGGTTTCCCCAAGGTTCCAGTTTCCCGCCAGGGAATGGGTAATGGAGGCAAAATCACACCCCAGCACTTTGCCCGCGACTTCCTCCAGATTCAGTCCATTGTCATCCAGCAGAGCGTCTACCTGCTCCACCGCTTCTCCTCCAGTGGACCAAAAGGCCATTTCGCCGAGATGGTACAGTAAGCCGGCGATAAACACCTCCTCCTGTACATCCGCATCCGTGCGTTTCACCAGCAGTCTTGACTGGGTTGCGGAGTGGAATGCCTGGGCCATCTGCTGCAGCAAACGCTCTTTAGGCTGCTTGCCCAGCAGGGAATCGATGACCATGACGCTGATGCAGATGGCGCGTACACCGGTAAAACCGATAAGAACAATGGCCCGACTGACGGTGTTGATGGGGTAACTGGAGGGGTTGTACTGAACACTATTGGCTATTTTAAGGACCTGGGAGGTGAGGTTGGGGTCCTTGAGGATGACATCCGCCAATTGATTGATTTCGGTGTCGTCATCACCGGTGAGATTATTGAGCTCGGTAATCACGTTGGCCAACACCGGCATTTCCCGCTGGCCCAGTCGCTCCACCCACTTATCCAATCCTTTTATCGCCATATCGCTGATAGTCTTCCCGTGTTCGCTTGCATCTAAGTGTAATCTATTTCTACGCGGGTTAAACCCGCTTCAAACACGCTTTCACTGGAAATAAGGAGAAAAATCCGTAACCTACGGTCATAATTAAGATGCGATAACCCAAAAGGACACACCACTGTGATGCTGTTTCTTCGCTCTTTCCGCCTGGCTTGTCTGGGCTCTTTGTTGTTGGCTGGATTGTGGACGGTGACCAGTCAGCTTGCACTTGCTGAGTCAACAATCATCAAGACCCACGCCATTGCCATGCATGGCGACCCAAAGTACGGGTCAGATTTTAAGCACTTTGAGTACGTTGAGCCCAGTGCGCCTAAAGGAGGCACTCTGCGGCTGCATAGTATTGGTACCTACGACAGCCTTAATCCCTACATTGCCAAGGGGACGCCGGCCACAGGGCTTGGGTTAATCTACGACACTCTGATGACCAGCTCAGCGGATGAGCCCTTTACGGAATACGGCTTGCTGGCGACCAAGGTGGAATACCCCGAGGATCGATCCTGGGTGATTTTCCATCTCAACCCTGAGGCACGCTTTCATGACGGGATGCCGGTTACAGCAGAGGATGCCGCGTTTACATTCGATCTACTGATCAAAGAAGGCAGACCGCTTTACGCTTTCTATTACGCCGACATTACTTCGGCGGAAGCTCTGGACAAACACCGGGTGAAATTCAACTTCAAGAGCAATGCCAGTCGTGAAACTTTGCTGATCACGGGCCAGTTACCCGTTTTACCAAAGCACTACTGGAAAGACCGCAAGTTTTCGGAATCCAGTCTTGAAATTCCGGTCGGAAGCGGCCCCTACAAAATTGCCCGCATTGATGCCGGTCGTTCCATTGTGTATGAACGGGTTAAGGACTATTGGGGAGGAGATCACCCGGTTCAGAAGGGGCATTACAATTTTGACAAAATGGTCTACGACTATTATCGCGATGATGTTGTGGCTTTAGAGGCGTTCAAGGCAGACGAATACGACTTCCGTCGAGAACGGATTTCGAAATTATGGGCATCGGCGTATGATGGCGATGCACTGCAATCGGGGCGGATACAAAAGGAACAAATACCCCACCAGAATCCTACAGGCATGCAGTGTTACCTGTTTAATCTTCGCAAACCCATTTTTCAGGATGAAACGCTTCGCAGAGCCATCGTTCTGGCATTTGACTTTGAATGGGCCAACAAGAACCTGTTCCATAACGCCTATACCCGCACCGAGAGCTATTTCTCCAATTCCGAGCTGGCTTCTAGCGGCCTGCCCTCTGCTGCTGAATTGAAGTTACTTGAGCCCCATCGGGACAAGCTGCCCCCGGAATTGTTTACAAAGGCGTTCAAGGCTCCACGAAGCACCGGAGATGATCGCAATCGCAAAAATCTCAGAGCTGCCAAGAAACTGCTGGAGCAGGCGGGCTACAAGCTCGGCGGTGGGCAACTCAAGTCTCCTCAGGGACAAGACATCAAGTTTGACATATTAATGACTGACGCAAGCTCGGAACGTATTCTTAATCCGTTTATCCAGAGTCTGAAAAAGCTTGGAATCATGGTCAAGCTGCGCAGGGTTGATCCCTCTCAGTTTATTGAGCGACGACGCAATTTTGATTACGACATGATTTCCCACGTGTACTCGCAATCACTAAGCCCAGGTAATGAACAGCGGGATTTTTGGCACTCCGCTTCAGTGGATTCAATCGGTAGTCGCAATCTGGTCGGTATTTCTGATCCGGTCGTTGACGACCTGGTAGCCAAGGTCATTGAAGCGCACAGCCGCGAGGAGCTGGTTGTGGCCACCCGAGCCCTCGACCGTGTCTTGTTGAATCGCCATTTTGTGATTCCGGCCTGGCATATCAGCAGCCATCGCATCGCCTATTGGAATCGATATGAGCGCCCCGCTATCAGCCCAATCTATGATCTTGTCTACCAGACCGGGTTAATGACCTGGTGGGCCAAAGACGCACAGTGATGGTGGTGTAAGCTTTCCCCATGGGTATCTATATACTGCGTCGATTGTTGCTAATGATTCCGACCCTGCTCGGGATCATGGTGGTGAACTTTGTCATCATCCAGGCAGCACCCGGCGGTCCGGTTGAGCAGATGATCTTCCAGTTGGAGGGCCATGACACAGGTGGCGGTACACTTGGAGGCATTGGCAGTTCCTCCAGCGATGCCACTACGGCCATTGGTGGTCAGAGTCAGTATCGGGGCTCGCAAGGCTTGCCAACAGAAGTCATTGAGAAAATTCATGCTCTTTACGGCTTTGATAAACCCGCACATGAACGCTTTTTCGACATGTTGGGCGGTTACCTGGTATTTGATTTCGGTGAGAGCTTCTTTCGCAACCATACGGTTATCGATCTTATCAAAGACAAAATGCCCGTCTCTATTTCCCTGGGTCTGTGGAGTACTTTATTTGTCTATTTGATATCCATCCCTCTCGGGATACAAAAGGCGGTCAGACACGGAACCGCCTTTGATGTATGGAGCAGCGCCGCGATCATCATAGGCTATGCCATTCCCGGGTTTCTTTTTGCCATCATACTGATTGTGTTGTTTGCCGGTGGTAGTTTTCTGGACTGGTTTCCTTTGCGAGGACTGACCTCACCGGGATTTGAAGAGTTTAGTACTGTCCAGAAGATCGGGGATTATTTCTGGCACCTTTTCCTGCCCCTCCTGGCTTATACCATCGGCAACTTCGCAACATTGACCATGCTGACCAAAAACTCCTTCCTCGACGAAATTAACCGGCAGTACGTACAGACCGCGAGAGCCAAAGGATTGAGTGAAAGTCGCGTGCTCTATGGACACGTTTTTCGCAACGCCATGCTGATTATTATTGCCGGTTTTCCGGCAGCGTTTATCAGTATCTTCTTTACCGGATCGCTGCTGATTGAGGTGATCTTCTCACTCGATGGCATTGGTCTGTTGGGTTTTGAAGCCGTTAAGACACGTGATTACCCGGTGATCTTCGGTACACTTTACATCTTTACCCTGGTAGGCCTGGTGGTGAAGCTGATCTCGGATCTGGTGTACGTGATGGTGGACCCCCGCATTCATTTTGATACCCAGGGGAAGTGAGTGACCAGACGTCTGTTTGAAAAACTCAGCCCGTTGAACCAGCGCCGCTATCAGGCGTTTTTCCGCAATCGACGGGCCAGCTGCAGTCTTTGGATTTTCCTGCTGTTGTTTTTTATGTCGCTGTTCGCAGAAATGATTGCCAACGATAAGCCGGTGATGATCGTTCACCAGCAACAGCTGTTCTTTCCCATTTTCAAAACCTATCCGGAGACGGCTTTTGGGGGAGACTTTGATACGGAGGCGGATTACACCGACCCCTACGTTCTTGAACTGATTGAACCTGATGGCTGGATCATGTGGCCACCCATACCTTACAGCTACGACACCCACATCTCCGATCTGGAGCATCCAGCCCCTTCACCACCCACGGCTCGCAATTGGCTCGGCACTGATGATCAGGCCCGGGACGTCACTGCCCGAGTAATATACGGTTTTCGTGTCTCGATTCTATTTGCACTGGTTCTGACCCTGGGCAGCTGCATTATTGGCGTGACGGTTGGCGCGTTGCAAGGGTACTTTGGCGGCAAAGTGGACTTGCTGGGGCAGCGGTTTCTGGAAATCTGGGGCGGTCTGCCAGTTCTGTTTCTGTTAATCATTATGTCGGCCTTTGTAACGCCGAGTTTCTGGTGGTTGTTGGGTATCATGCTGTTGTTCAGCTGGACGGCTCTGGTGGATGTGGTGAGGGCTGAATTTCTGCGCGGGCGTAATCTGGACTATGTAAGGGCTGCTCGTGCCCTGGGTGTGCCTCATCGATCCATAATGAGACGGCACATTCTTCCAAACGCGGTAGTGGCAACGGTGACATTGGTGCCCTTTCTGTTGTCGGGTTCGGTGACCACGCTCACCTCACTGGATTTTCTGGGATTTGGCATGCCGCCGGGCTCCCCGTCACTGGGTGAACTGGTTGCGCAAGGCAAAGCCAACCTGCACGCTCCCTGGCTGGCGCTGACGGCATTTGGTGTATTGGCGGGTATGCTAACCCTGTTGGTATTTATTGGCGAAGGTGTCCGAGATGCCTTTGACCCCAGATTGGTAACCCGTTGATGAACCGCAAGGACAATACAACGCCGCTTTTGTGTGTCGACAACCTGTCGGTGGCTTTTCACCAGGGCGCCGAGGATGTAACCGTCGTGGACGGTGTCAGTTTTGAAATCGATGTGGGTGAAACACTGGCACTGGTGGGCGAATCCGGCTCCGGCAAATCCATTACGGCTCAGACCATCATGGGGTTGTTACCCTACCCTATGGCTTTTCATCCCGGCGGAGAAATCTGGTTTAAGGGAGAAAACCTGCTCAGCCTGAAGAAGAAACAGTGGCAGTCCGTTAGGGGCAATCGCATCGGTATGATCTTCCAGGAGCCAATGACGGCGTTGAACCCACTGCACACCGTTGAAAAACAGATTGGTGAAGTCATCTGTCAGCATCGGGGGATTAAATCAAAACAGGCACGTGCTGTGGTCATTGAGTTGCTGGAACAGGTTCAGATACCGGACCCGGAAAGACGCCTGACTGCCTATCCCCATGAACTCTCTGGCGGTCAACGTCAACGCGTCATGATCGCTATGGCACTCGCCAATGAACCTGAATTGCTATTGGCCGATGAACCGACAACGGCACTTGACGTGACCGTTCAGAGGGAGATACTCGAGCTTCTGAAAGAGCTTCAACGCAAACGCAGCCTGGCCATGTTACTGATCACCCACGACCTGGGGGTGGTGCGCTATATGGCTGACAGAGTTGCGGTGATGCGTGAAGGGCAGCTGTTGGAGCAACAACCTACCCAGGCGCTGTTTGATCGACCTCAACATCCCTACACGCGAGAAATGATCGATAGCGAACCTTCCGGTCAACCGGCGGCGACCCCTGAGCACAGCGGAGAGGTTCTGCTGGATCTGAATCAGGTTAAAGTGTCCTTCCCAACCCGTAAAAACCTGTGGGGCACACCGGTGGAATTCTTTCATGCCGTGAAGGAGGCCACTCTTACCCTGCCCAAGGCCAAGACACTGGGTATCGTTGGCGAAAGCGGATCGGGCAAATCGACCTTGGCAATGGCCATTTTGCGATTGCTGGAAAGCGAGGGTGAGATTCGGTTTCAACAACAGCGTCTGGATGGATTAAAGGAAAAGCAGCTACGACCTCTACGGCAGCACCTGCAAATCGTCTTTCAGGATCCATTCGCCAGTCTCAGTCCACGCATGACGATCGCACAAATTATCAGTGAAGGTCTGGAGATTCACCATCAATTAGCCGGCGAAGAGCGGGAGCAAAAGGTTATCGGTGCCATGCAGGAGGTGGGGCTGGACCCCGACATGCGTCATCGCTATCCCCACGAGTTCTCAGGTGGTCAGCGTCAGCGTATCGCCATCGCCCGGGCAATGATTCTTAATCCGCGCCTGGTGATTCTGGACGAACCCACGTCGGCTCTGGATAAGGCGGTGCAGGCACAGGTCGTAGACCTGCTCCGCAAACTACAGGAAAGTCGTGGACTCAGCTATATCTTTATCAGTCACGACCTTAAAGTGGTGAAAGCACTGAGCCACGACATTATCGTGATGAAGGAGGGGTCGATTGTGGAGTACGGACGGACGTCGTCGGTGTTATCTTCACCACGGGAGCAATACACCCGCGATTTGATGGAAGCCAGCTTTGGTGTTTAGCCGGTATCCAGTCGCTCAGGGCAACCAAAAACCGGCTGCCCTCAGCGCACTGCCAGATCGCTTTCCCTACCCGTAGCAGTGGGCTCCGACCGCGACAACGTCTGCACGATGCCGCTAAAAATCAGTCGCCCTCAGAGCGGGCTGCTACAGAGAATAGCGCTTAATAAACCTCTACCTGTGCAGCTTGCTTAAGCGCCGCCTGGTACACTCCCAGTTCACCGCTGCCCAGTTCCTGGGCCAGGCGCTGACGAATGGAGCGTTTCTGTTCTGGTGTCATCTCGGGCAGCTCACCGGCCGCAACAACAGTCAACTGCGCCACGACATAGTCCCCACTGTCCAGTTGCAGGGTGGTGATCAGAGGTTTATCCGCAGGTTTGGGTTGTGCAAAAATATGCTCCAGCAATGCGCGATCGACAGTCAGGTCACTGCGCTTGGCACCCGCCTTAACCTGCCACTCAACACCGGCCTCTGCGGCAACGGTTTCAACATCGGTGCCGGATTTCACCTTCTCCGCCAGTTGCTCAGCCTGCTGCCTTAATATCTCAGCGGCTTTATTGCGGGTCAGCGCTTCGCGAATTTCAGTTTCGACCTCTGCAAAAGGTTTAACCGCCGATGGTTTGTGTTCCCGAAGTTTGATCACGATCACGTGGTTGTCGGTCAGCTCGATGACATCACTCGCCAGCCCCTGGTTCAGAACATCGTCGCCAAAAGCGGCCGCCAAAACCTGGTTGTTATTGGTAATGCCGGTGCCACCATCGCGACTGAACAACTCGGAAACCACGGCATTCAGCCCGAGAGACTCGGCGGCATCTTCCAGACTGACCGCGTTATAGGTTGCGTCTGGGAGCTCCTCAAGCAGTTCCAGGTACCGGGACTCGGCAGTGGCCAGTGCCAGATTGGCTTCGATGTCTCCCTTGGCTTCCTCAAAACTTGGTGGCGCTACTTCTTCCACAGCGATCAGCTTGATAAAGTGAGTGCCGGCGTCGGTTGCGATCGGGCCGGACACTTGACCGACTTCCAGGGATGCCAGAGCCTGTTCAAACGCTTCCGGAAAAGTGGAACCATCGGTCATACCCAGGTCACCGCCAAATTCGCTGGAACCCAGATCTTCGGAATAGGTTTTTGCCAGCTCGGTGAAATCTTCACCGGCATTCAGTTTCTGCTGTACTTCGTCGATTTTGGTTTCAGCGTTGTCACCATCTTCGATCAAAATATGAGCCGCCTGGCGCTGGATGCCCGCTTCAAAGCTCTCCACTTCCTGCTGGTACTGTTCACGCACTTCCGCTGGATCGACATCGGTAATATCGGCCAAATCGTCAAGGTTGAGTTCGATGTACTCGATCGACACCTGCTCCGGCGACATATACTGGGCAGAGTTATTGTCGTAGTGGGTATTCAACTCTTCGCCGCTAACCTCGATTCCCTCTGCGACTTTTTCATAGGGAAGTGTCAGGTAGTAGAAACTGCGGCTTTGTTGCGTCAGTGCGGTCAGGGTTTCCATGTCGCCGGGCGTCACGAAGGCGCTGGCGTTTAGCGCGCTGGCGTGCTGGTTGACCAGCAGATCTTCTACCAACTGGCTTTTGTAACTGGCAGGTGTGTAACCCATCGTGCGAAGCAGTTGGGTATAGAGCTGAGCGCTGAAGCGACCGTCCTGCTGGAATTGCGGTGTGGCTACAATCATTTGATCCAGAGCGGCATCACTGACAGCCATGCCGCCCTCCTCCGCTTTTTGCTTCAGCAATTGCCGCTGCAACAAGCGCTCTAAAACCGGTGTGCGGAGGACTTCATCGCTGATCATATCGGCGGGGATCTGCTCACCAAAACGGCTCAGGAGCTGCTGCTTTTGCATCTGCAGGGCTCGGGTCAAGTCCATTTCTGTGATGGGTTCGCCGTTAACTTCGGCGGCTTTGCCTTGGGTAGTGTCCTGAAGAAAGAGAGAATCGACACCAAACAGGGCAAAAGGAATAATCATCAGGCCAACAATAATAATGGCCATGGTTCCTTTAAGGTTGTCGCGAAAAGCCTGCAACATGGGGACCTCGGGAGATCAGACTGTCTAAAAAATATACAAATACAAAAAAGGCGCATCCTGGATGCGCCTTTCAAATTCTCTACAAGCGCAGAGGCTTAAAGCTCTCGCTTGTGCGCCAGCGTGCTAACGACTTAGTTAACGGCGTCTTTCAGAGCCTTACCGGCTTTGAAGCTGGGGATCTTGGCAGCGGCGATTTCGATGGGCTCGCCAGTCTGCGGATTACGACCAGTGCGCGCAGCACGGTCTTTGACAGAGAAAGTACCAAAACCGACCAGTACAACTTGATCATCGGCCTTTAACGCTCCTGTAATGGCCTCAACCATAGCGTCAACGGCACGACCGGCTGCAGCTTTTGGAATATCAGCAGACGCGGCTACCGCTTCAATCAGTTCAGATTTATTCACACTAAACCCCTTGTTATAAATTGCTTAAATATCAAAAAATACGGGAAAGAAGGTAGGAAGGATGCAATCCCCTTTGCTCGCCCCCAAGCCTGCTAAATGCAAGGAAGGAGGATTTATACCAACTGCCATCAGGCGGGTCAAGGCGATATTGGGAGAAAAAACCGCCTTTGCGTACAAGTGCTCAGATTGCGTCCAATACGCTCGATTTCCGCGCCAGCCGTGGCTTGGCGCGGGGTCGAGATTGTTCCTTCAGTGGGTGCTGATGCGAGCCTTTGACGGCTTGTCATCCTGTGCAGCGGCTTCCAATGCCTCATATTCTTCATCGGTAAATGGCTTTGGCATGTGCTGTAAAGCTACCTCCAATACCTGGTCGATCCATTTAACCGGAATGATGGTCAGGTCGGCTTTGATATTATCGGGTATTTCCTTCAGATCGCGCTCGTTATCAATCGGAATCAAAACGGTCTTGATGCCACCGCGATGCGCCGCCAACAGTTTTTCTTTGAGCCCGCCGATCTTGAGTACTTCGCCCCGCAGGGTAATCTCACCGGTCATGGCCACATCGGCCTTGACAGGGATGTCCGTAAGAACTGATACCAGTGCGGTACACATGGCGATACCGGCACTGGGTCCATCTTTGGGTGTGGCGCCTTCCGGAACGTGAATATGCAGATCGTTCTTGTCGGTAAAGTCGGGGGCGACACCGAGCACCTGCGCACGCGAGCGCACCACCGTCATAGCGGCCTGGATGGACTCCTGCATCACGTCGCCGAGAGAACCTGTCTTGACCACCCTGCCCTTGCCTTTAACGGCTGAGGATTCGATGGTGAGCAATTCGCCGCCGACCTGTGTCCAGGCCAGACCGGTAACCTGGCCAACCTGGTTTTCTTCTTCTGCCACACCGTAGTCAAACTTCCTGACACCGAGGAAGTCCTCCAGCATTTCGGCGCCAACCACGTCCTCTTGCACAGACTTGTCTTTTACGTGGCGGGTAACCACCTTGCGACAAAGCTTGGCCACTTCTCGGTCGAGGCCTCGAACGCCGGCTTCACGGGTGTAGTAACGGATCACGTCGCGAATGGCTTGTTCGTCGACACTCAGCTCGCCACTTTTCAGCCCGTTGTTTTTCATTTGCTTGGGAATCAGGTAGCGCTGTGCAATGTTGACCTTTTCATCCTCGGTATACCCGGGAATACGGATAACTTCCATACGATCCAACAGGGGACCGGGGATGTTCATGGAATTGGATGTGCAAATAAACATCACATCAGACAGATCGTAATCAACTTCCAGGTAGTGATCGTTGAACGTATTGTTTTGCTCCGGATCCAAAACCTCCAGCAGCGCTGAGGCGGGATCACCGCGGTTATCCATACCCATCTTGTCGATTTCGTCGAGCAGGAACAGTGGATTCTTAACGCCGGCCTTGGCCATTTTCTGGATCAGTTTGCCGGGCAGAGAACCGATGTAGGTACGGCGGTGGCCGCGAATTTCAGCTTCATCCCGAACGCCACCCAAGGCCATACGGATAAATTTGCGATTGGTGGCACGGGCAATCGATTCGCCCAGCGAGGTCTTACCTACACCGGGTGGTCCTACCAGGCAGAGCACAGGGCCTTTGATTTTCTTGACACGTTTCTGCACGGCCAGGTATTCGAGAATACGTTCCTTAACTTCCTCAAGGCCATAGTGATCGGCTTCCAGGACTTTTTCGGCACGTTTCAGATCATGTCGGACTTTGCTGCGTTTGGACCAGGGAACGTTCACCATCCAGTCGATATAAGCGCGTACCACCGAGGCTTCGGCGGACATGGGCGACATCATCTTCAACTTACCCAGCTCGGCACGGGTCTTCTTCTCGGCTTCTTCCGGCATCTTGGCATCGGCAATTTTCTTTTCCAGCTCTTCCATCTCGCTGGGTTCATCGCCGATTTCGCCGAGTTCTTTCTGGATGGCCTTCATTTGCTCATTCAGATAATACTCGCGCTGGCTTTTTTCCATCTGCTTCTTAACGCGGCCGCGGATGCGTTTTTCCACCTGGAACAGGTCAATTTCGGCTTCCATCAAACCAAGCAGGTGTTCGAGGCGTTCTCGGATATCGAACATTTCCAGGATTTCCTGCTTCTGCTCGAGATCCAGGCTCATGTGAGCGGCCACGGTGTCGGCCAGTCGCCCGGGTTCGTCAATGCCGGATAGCGAGGTCATGACCTCGGCCGGGACTTTCTTGCTCAGGTTGACGTACTGTTCGAATTGGCCCATTGCCGAGCGCAGCAGTGCCTCGGATTCGTTGGCAGGAATCTCCTGACTTTCCAGAACGTCGATTTCGGCACGGAAATAGCTCTCTTCGTCAACGATGTTATTGACGCGGGCGCGCTCTCCACCTTCCACCAGAACTTTAACCGTACCGTCCGGCAGTTTCAGAAGCTGCAGGACACTGGCAACCGTCCCAATCTCGTAGAGATCTTCGGCGCCGGGATCGTCGTCGGATGCGTTGCGTTGGGCCAGCAGCAGAACCTGCTTGTCTGCTGCCATGGCCTGCTCCAGAGCCTCTATGGACTTCTGCCTGCCGACGAACAGGGGAATGACCATGTGGGGGTACACCACTACATCTCGCAGTGGCAGCAGGGGTAAATCGGTGCTGTTCATATCAGCCAAGTCGCTCTGTTCCATGGGTAATCTCTTTCGGGGACCCGTCTGTAAAGACATGTGTCAGTTTAGCTAAAAGAATGGGGGCTGATGGCCGGAAATACAACTTTTGAGGGGATAAAAACATAAAAAAAGGGGCTTATAAGCCCCTTTTCGTACAGCTTTCGCGCTTATAGCGCAAAGTGCGGTCAGCTGATGACAACCCTTAACTCACTCCTCGGGAGCAGCCTTGGGCGGCTCCAGCTCTGCGTCGCCGTTACCCGCATCCGTGCTCTCATAAACCAGCAGCGGCTCGGATTCACCCTTAATGACGGATTCGTCAACAACGACCTTGCTGACACCTTCCTCGGAGGGGATCTTGTACATGGTGTCGAGTAGTACGGATTCCATGATGGAGCGCAGACCGCGGGCACCGGTCTTGCGGTCCATGGCTTTTTGGGCTACGGCCTCCAGGGCGTCCTTACGGAAGTCTACATCCACCCCTTCCATTTCAAACAGCTTGCCGTACTGCTTGGTGAGGGAGTTTTTGGGTTCCGTGAGAATCTGCACCAGGGCTGCAAGATCAAGCTCTTCGAGAGTGGCGATCACGGGCAAACGGCCGACAAATTCCGGAATAAGACCGTAACGCACCAGATCTTCAGGCTCCAGCTCTCTGAAGGTTTCGCCCACATCCTTGCTGTCGTCCTTGCTCTTGACCTCAGCGTTAAAGCCGATACCACCCTTCTCTGAACGGTCACGGATGACTTTGTCGAGGCCTGCAAAGGCGCCGCCGCAAATAAACAGGATATTGGAGGTGTCCACCTGCAGGAATTCCTGCTGAGGATGCTTACGTCCACCCTGCGGGGGTACTGAGGCTACAGTGCCCTCAATCAGCTTCAGCAGTGCCTGTTGTACACCCTCTCCGGAGACATCACGGGTGATGGAGGGGTTATCGGACTTGCGCGAGATCTTGTCGATTTCATCAATGTAGACAATACCCTGTTGGGCTTTCTCTACATCGTAATCGCACTTCTGCAGCAGCTTCTGAATGATGTTTTCGACGTCTTCCCCCACATAACCGGCTTCGGTCAGGGTGGTGGCGTCGGCGATGGTGAAAGGAACGTTCAGCAGGCGAGCCAGGGTCTCTGCCAGCAGCGTCTTGCCGCTACCGGTGGGGCCTACCATCAAAATGTTACTCTTGCCCAGCTCGACGTCTTCTTTGTCCTTTTTCTTCTCCCCTACGCGCAGACGCTTGTAGTGGTTATATACGGCCACGGCCAGCACCTTCTTGGCGCGTTTCTGGCCAATGACATAGTCATCGAGGATTTCGGCAATTTCCTGAGGCGTAGGCAGGCGGTCGCTGCTGCCTTCGGAGGCGCTTTCCTGGATTTCTTCGCGAATGATATCGTTGCACAGGTCCACACATTCGTCGCATATAAATACCGAGGGGCCGGCAATGAGTTTGCGCACTTCATGTTGGCTCTTGCCACAGAAGGAGCAGTACAGCAGCTTGCCGTTGTCGTCCCCGCCGTCGGTGGTGTGGTCGGTCATTAAGCCTCTCCAATTCTCTATCTGGCTCTAGCGGATCAGGGCGCCTGAGGCTCAACGGCGTCTGGCATTCTGGCCCATCCCACTAACAATGCGTGCTGCAAGGCGGTTTTTCAAGGCTTTGTGTGCTGAAAAAGGGGCAGCCCGCTATGTTATCTGTAAATTACTAGCCCGGGTATAAATTACTCGCCTGGGACGCGATGCTCAAGGACGGCATCGACCAGCCCGTATTCGACGGACTCGTGGGCGCTCATGAAATTATCCCTTTCCGTGTCTTCGGCAATTTGGGCGACATCTTTACCGGTATGCAGGGCCATAATCTCGTTGAGGCGCTGGCGGGTCTTGAGGATTTCCTGGGCGTGGATATGAATATCGCTGGCCTGGCCCTGGGCACCACCGCTGGGCTGGTGGATCATAGTGCGGGCATTGGGCAGACAGTAACGCTTGCCTTTGGCACCGGCGGTAAGCAGAAAGGCACCCATGCTGCAGGCCTGGCCGATACACATAGTGCTCACGTCAGGTTTGATGAACTGCATGGTGTCATAAATGGACATGCCTGCCGTGACGGAGCCACCGGGGGAATTGATATAGAGGTGAATGTCTTTATCCGGGTTTTCGGCTTCCAGGAACAGAAGCTGAGCGACCACCAGATTGGCCATATGGTCTTCAACCTGGCCTACCATGAAAATGACCCGTTCTTTCAGCAAGCGGGAGTATATGTCAAAAGAACGTTCTCCGCGGGCCGTTTGCTCGATCACCATGGGAACGAGTCCTGAATTCTGAATAACGGACGCCTGCGAAGTGAAGTCTAGTGTTGCCATGCGTTTTACTTAATCCTTGTCGACAAATGCATCGAACTATTCCGTGATGGGCGAACTGAGGAGAGTGCTGCAGTTGGGTTGGCTTAAGGTACCTGAGGCCGTCACAGAATAGACTTGGAACTGAGCTTAAACGTTGCTGGAAAGATATTCCAGCCTGAAGCGGTAAATCGAGGAGGGATTGCCGCGAAACGAGTGTTTTGCGGCAAGTTTGACTATTTCTTACTCAGCGTTTTGCTCGGCGGGCTTGATCACTTCGTCGTAAGTACTGTCGACTTCGGTGACCTTGGCGTTGTCCAGAATGTGTTCGACCACCTGGTCTTCCAGCACCGCGGACTCAACGCTGGCCAGCAACTGCTGGTTGCTGTAGTAGTAGTTGACTACCTCTTCCGGCTCCTGGTAAGTGGAGGCCATTTCTTCGATCATCTCACGGACGCGGTCGCCGTCGGCCTTGATCTCGGCACTCTTAACCACTTCACCGACGATCAGACCCAGGGCAACGCGGCGCTCGGCCTGCTCTTTGAACATGTCGTCCGGCAGCAGTGACTTGAGATCCATGTTGGGCTGAGCACCACCGAATTGCTGCATCATCTGGCCGCGCAGAGCGTCAATCTCGCCGGCAATCAGGGATTTGGGCAGCTCAACTTCGTGGGCTTCAATCAGCTTGTCCATGACCTGGTTCTTGACCTTGGTCTTGGCGGCGTTTTTGAGCTCGCGCTCCATGTTCTTGCGAACGTCTGTGCGGAACTGCTCCTCACCGCCCTCTTCCACGCCGTATTTCTTGAAGAATTCTTCGTCCAGTTCAGGCAGCTCCTGCTCGGAGATGGTGTTCACTTTAACGACGAACTCAACCGCGGCGCCTTTCAGCTCCTCGGCGTGGTAGTCTTCAGGGAAGCTCAGAGCCAGGGTCTTTTCCTCGCCGGCGCTGAGGCCGACGATGCCGTCTTCAAAGCCGGGGATCATGGAGCCGGAGCCCAGTACCAGATTCTGGCCCTCAGCCTTGCCGCCTTCGAACTCTTCGCCGTCTTTGGTGCCGGTGTAATCGATGTTGACCTGGTCTTCGTTGGCAGCAGCGCGCTCAACTTCTTTCCAGCTGGCCTGCTGCTTGCGCAGGACTTCGATCATGTTTTCAATATCGCCGTCCTGGACTTCAGCGTTCAGCTTTTCGATTTCGAAGCTGGCGGTATCGCCCAGAGCGATTTCGGGGTACACCTCGAACGTGGCAGTAAATTCCACATCCTTGCCTTCGCCCATTTCTTTGGGCTCAATGGCGGGCTGGCCGGCAGGTTTAACGTCTTCCTTTTCAACGGCTTCGTAGAAGGAGCGGCTCATGACTTCGCCCAATACTTCCTGACGAACACCGGCACCAAAGCGCTGCTTGACCACTTTCAGAGGAACCTTGCCCTTGCGGAAACCGTTCAGACGCACGGTCTTGGCCGCTTCCTGCAGGCGCTTGGTTACTTCAGTGTCTACTTGCTCGGCGGGGATGCCGACGGTCATAACGCGTTCCAGACCTTCGGTTGTCTCGATTGAAACCTGCATGGTGTTCCTCGTGAATCAGGTCAATACCTGTGTATCAAAGTGTTTGATGGCTGCGGTCACCAGGCCGGTGCCGCCGGTTAGTTAAATGGTGCGGACGGAGAGACTTGAACTCTCACACCTTGCGATACTAGAACCTAAATCTAGCGCGTCTACCAATTCCGCCACGTCCGCAAATCTTGTCTTTGTCGATAAGCCGGGTAAAACGTGAGTTTCCTCTTTAGCTTACCAACGCAACCCTTTGTTTTTTTAGGGAATATTGGTTCTTCCCAAAGGGTCGTCGTTTCAAGGGGTGCTGATTTTGCCACACTCACAACCCCGGTTCAACTCCGGTTGTGGCATAAGGCGGTGAATATTTTATGATTTGTGTATTAATTGTCCTATTGAAGCCGCTTTACCCGGTATCCTGCATTCTGCAGCAGGGCCCGAATGCCGTCATCGCCGACAATGTGGCCGGCACCCACCACCATAAACACGACCGTACCGGCATCGATTTCCGCTTGCAGACTGGAAAACATGCGCCGATTACGCTCGCCAAATAAGCGTTGGTAGAGCTCGTGCTCCAAATCTCCATCAAAGGCGCCTTTGATCGCCTGATCCAATGATGTCTCATCCCCTGCCCGCCAGGCATTGATGATGTTTTCCAGATAACCACTGCCCTGTTCAAAGTCTGTCAGTGTTTGAGAGAGAAAATCCAGTTGCGAGTCGTGGTCAAGATCATCAAACAGGCTCATCTGGTCACTGAAGCTCTCCAGCTGCAGAATGGGTTTGGCGGGTTGGCTGACTTTGGCCAGCCGCACGAAATAGCGATCGATACCGTATTCTTCACCGAAGCCGCTCTGGCGTACCTGAGCGGCAGCCAGCTGAATCGCAACCAGCCAGGGTTTTAATCGCTGCAGGTTGTTGGTCGGAATTCCCAATTGCTGCGAGACTTGCTGTAGCTGCTGCCATTTGGCCGTTGGCAGGTGTTCTTCGAGGGTCACGCCGATCGGATAGCGGCCATACTCCATCAGAATGCGGCTGGCCTCGCCCGGGTCAACGCGATTGAGGTCAATTTCCACCATCAGTTCCCGGCTGCGCCGGAAGGCTCGCATGACGGTATCAGACAGAGGATAGATATCCTGGTGGCCAAAGTGTATGGATCCAAACAGATAGGCCCGCCCTTTCCCTTCCACGGCGTCCACCTGCCAAAGACTGGGCGCTGCATAGGCGGAGGAAAGGCAAAAGATGAGAGCCAGGAACAACACTTGCAACTGGCGCAGACTGTTTCTCATGGTCTTAGGACTCCACCGGATTGGATATCAAGATTATGGATTCTTCATCGCCGCTGTTTTGAAGCTGTACCGAGGTTAAATCTGCACCGATCAGTGCGGCCATTTCGCCTCCAAGTTCTGTATCACACACAACCGTTGTGCCGATCAGACCTATTGCCAGCAGGTACCCCGGGGCTGATGGCAGTTGATAGTGAGCTCCGGGCTGCAGAGTGATGCGTCTGACCAGAAAATCAGAAAATCTAACGACTTCCTGTACGCTAACTCCTGCCTCGCAGTGCACAACCGGCAGAGGTTCTGGTGTGGAGGGGACGAGGTTCATGCAGGCCAGTGCGCTGTCGGTGTCCCAGTGATCCTGGGTCAACACTTTTTGTGCGAAAGACACGATCTGACGCTCGTAGACCGGTGTCTGGAACTCAATCGTTCTAACACCGTGCAGCAGGGAATGAGGTGTAAAACAGGGCACCTTCACCACATCGCCAACGCGGAGCGGCAGAGTTGCCTTGAAGTCATCCATGGCCTGGCGCGCCTGTTCTTCTTGCCGGCGAAGCCGGGAATCTATGCGATTGAGCCAGACCTTCTGTTGCTCGGCGGAGACCGGTTCTCTCAGGCCGATACCCTCTTCCAGGCGAAAGCTGTCAATCTGGTTGTCGATATTGCGCCGGATGGCCTCATAGTCCTTAACCGCTGTGCCAAACGCTGACACAAAGGCATCCCGATCGGGGTATTGAGCCAGTCGTTCGCTATCAAACCCAAGCCGGATGCCGCCGCTTCCCTCAGGCCAGGCCGTCGAGTCCACACTGGTGACAACATAGACTTCCTGCTTCTCCTGATGCAGCTCGAAGTAGAGATCGCCAAACACCGCTTCCGGCAAAGGGTCGAGAATCTTAAGCAGGTTCAGGGCGCGTTCGCGCCGGTTGCTCAGCTGTTGCGGCAATAGCGCCAACAGCCATGGCAGCGGGATGCTATGCTTGCCGTCCCCAATCAGGGACTGCCCCCGTTCTTCGACGCCGGTAAACCAGATTTCCTGCCCCCAGGGCTTGGCGATATGGATGGGCGTCAGTGGTAATGCCCGATCCAGATCAAAACAAGGCAGCGCCAGGCCTTGGGCCAGCTCTTCAAAATCGAAATCCTGGGCACAGAACTGATGTTCCACCTCTGGAGAGTACCGTGCCAATAAGAGTCTGGAGACGCGGTCTGCAGTATACTCGACCAGTGCAATCAGCCTGATAGATGGGGTATCCGGCAGATAGTATTGGGCGAAATCAAAACTCAGACAGGCGCTCGCGGTCTCTGAGCCGGATAATGTCGCTCTGCATTGGCTGAGGTAGACTTCGGGATCTTGGACCTGGTTGCAGACGCTCAATGCCGTCTCCCTGAGTTGCAGGTTGGGGATGATATCGTAAGCGGTAGCACCGCCGGCGCGAGAGTCTAGCAGAATGGATCCAGGAGACCAAAAAGAGATCTGCCGGAATCAGGTTCCGGCAGATTCTGGGGCTTTATTACGGACAAGAATCAGCTGACGCGCTCGATAACCGTGCTAATGCCCTGGCCCAGACCGATACACATGGTGGAAATACCCATGCTCAGGTCGCGGTCCTGCATAACGGTCAGCAGGGAGCCGCTGATGCGAACACCGGAACAACCGAATGGATGGCCCAGGGCGATGGCGCCACCATGAACATTGACCTTGGAATCCATGTCGTCCAGCAATTGCAGGTCCTTGAGTACTGGTAATGCCTGCGCCGCAAACGCCTCGTTCAACTCCACATAGTCCACATCTTTCATGTCCATACCCAGTTGCTTGAGGGCCTTCTGGGTGGATGGAACCGGACCGTAGCCCATAATGGAGGGATCAACGCCCGCCAGTGTGCAGGCACGGATCCTGGCGATAGGCGTCAGGCCCAGCTGCCGGGCTTTTTCGGCCGACATAATCAGCATGGCGGAAGCGCCATCGGTGATCTGCGAGGAGGAGCCGGCAGTCACAGTGCCGCCCTTGGGGTTAAATGCCGGGCGCAGCTGTGCCAGACCTTCAACCGTGGTATCCGGGCGGATGGTTTCGTCCTGCTCCACCATAAAGGGCACGCCGTTTTCGTCGTGCCCCATCAGGGGAATGATTTCACGATTGAACTTGCCCGCTTCACGGGCTTGCGAGGCGAGGCGGTGTGAGCGGGCGGAAAACTCGTCCATCTGCTCACGGTTGATGCCGTGCATCAGTGACAGCATTTCAGCGGTCATGCCCATGCTGCCGGCGGCCTTGGCCACAGACAGGCCCAGCTGCGGGTTGGGATCCACACCCTGCATCATGTTGATATGACCCATGTGCTCTACCCCGCCCACCAGATAGACATCACCGAGGCCGGCGATTACGTTGGCTGCAGCGGTATGCATGGCGGACATGGAAGAGCCGCATAGACGGTTGACGGTCTGGGCGGGAATGGTGTGCGGCAGGCCGGCACGCAACAGCGCCATCCGGGCAATATTCATGCCCTGCTCTTCGCGCTGCATTACGCAGCCCCAGATCAGGTCATCAATATCCGCCGGGTCGAGGGCCTCGTTGCGGGCCAGCAGCCCCTTGATCACCTCGGCGCTGATGTCATCGGCGCGGACGTTGCGGAAACAGCCGTTCTTGGAACGACCCATGGCACTGCGGGCGTAATCGACGATAACCGCATCTCTGGAATTCAAGCTCACGATGGTATCTCCTGTGATTCGTTTAATGGGCCGTCTCAGCTGTAGTAGCCGGTGCCGGATGCAGCCATCTCACGCTGCTTGTCAGTAGCCTGGTAGAGGCCGCCCAGGTGCTGGTACTTGTCGCACAGCTCGACAAATTTGGCGATACCAATGCTGTCGATCCAGCGGAAGCAGCCGCCACGGAATGGCGGGAAGCCGATACCGTAAATCAGGGCCATATCGGCTTCTGCGGCGGAATCCACCACGTTTTCTTCTAGGCAGCGAGCCAGCTCGGTTGCCATCGGAATCATCATGCGGGCAATGATTTCCTCTTCGTCAAAGTCCTTGCGTTCGGCGCAGACGGGGGCGATCAGATCATAGGTTTCTTCCGTGACCGTCTTCTTGGGTTTGCCGCGCTTGTCCGGCTCGTAGCTGTAGAAGCCCTTGCCGTTCTTCTGACCGTAGCGCTCGTTCTCGAACATGACGTCAGCGGCGGTCTTAAAGTCTTTGCTCATGCGGTCCGGGAAGCCCTCGGCCATCACCTCTTCAGCGTGACTGCCGGTATCGATACCGACCACATCCAGCAGGTAAGCCGGACCCATGGGCCAGCCCCACTTTTCCATCACCTTATCTATTTGCTGGAAGTCAGCGCCGTCACGAACCAGACCGGCAAAACCGGCAAAGTATGGGAACAGTACGCGGTTAACCAGGAACCCCGGACAGTCGTTGACAACCACCGCCTTTTTGCCCATGGCGTTGGCGTAGGCAACTGTGCGGGCTACGGCTGTGTCGCTGGTTTTTTCGCCACGGATAACCTCAACCAGCGGCATGGCATGTACCGGGTTAAAGAAGTGCATACCACAGAAGTTTTGCGGGCGTTGCATGGCTTCTGCCAGATAGGTAATAGAAATGGTGGATGTGTTGGAGGCGATGATAGCGTCCTCTGACACCTGCTTCTCCACATCCGCCAGTACAGCGTGCTTGACCTTGGGGTTTTCCACAACGGCTTCAACAACCATGTCGACACTGTCAAAATTCTCATAGGACAGAGTCGGCTCGATACTGGACAGGATCTTACCCATCTTATCGGCGTTCATACGGCCACGGGCGACCAGCTTGCTCAACAATTTGTTGGCTTCATTCATGCCCAGATCCAGACCCGCCTGCGCGATATCCTTCATTTTGATGGGCGTGCCTTTGAGGGCTGACTGGTAGGCGATACCACCGCCCATGATGCCTGCACCAAGTACCGCGGCGCGCTCAATCTTCTTGTCTGATTGCTTCTCCCAGCCCTTGGCCTTTTTGGCGACCAACTGATCGCTGAGGAAGATACCCACCAGAGCCTTGGCGGCGTCGGTATTGGCGACTTTGATAAAGCCTTCTTTCTCTACTTCCAGCGCTCCATCGCGCTCCATACCGGCGGCTTTCTGCATGCACTTCACGGCGGTCACAGGGGCCGGATAGTTAGGGCCCGCCTGACCGGCAACAAATGCTTTGGAGGTCTCGAACGCCATCAGAGATTCGATATCATTCAGCTGCAGGGGTGCCTTCTTCTGCGCACGGCGGCTGGCATAGTCCAGTTTGCCGTCAATGCATTGTTGCAGCACCTTGAGGGCACCATCGCGAAGGGCTTCGGGGGTGACCACACCATCGACGACACCAGCCTTCAGTGCGGCGTCCGCCTTTTGGTCTTTACCGGAGGCAATCCACTCAATGGCGGTGTCGCAACCGGCCAGACGTGGCAGGCGCACAGTGCCGCCCCAGCCAGGGATCAGACCCAATTTGGCTTCTGGCAGGCCGACCCGGGCCACATTGCTCATAATGCGGTAGTCGCAGGCCAGGCAGAACTCCAGACCACCACCCAGCGCAAAGCCGTTGATAGCGACAACGACGGGAACCTTCAGGTCTTCTAGACGATTATTGTTGACATTGTTCTTGCCGAGGTGCTCGCCGGTGGAGTCACCACCAGCGGCAAACAGGGGCACAAATTCGCTGATATCGGCGCCGACGATAAAGACACCCTTGCCACTGGTAGCGAGTACGCCTTTCAGTCCTTCCGCCTGCTCCAGGGCATCTATTGCCTGCTCGAGCTCTGCCACGGTGGCGCTATCGAATTTGTTTACTGATTCGCCCTGGGCGTCGAAATTCAACTCGGCGATGCCGTCATCCAGCATCTTGACCGAAAGGGTCTTCCCTTCAAATATCATCTTGCACCTCTCTTGTTGCCGGCGATTTTGCAATCGGCCGGAGTTTGGTTGGGCGGCAGTATAGCGATTTTAAACGCTTGTTTGAACAGCTGCGCCAGGATCGTTAAATAGTATAGGCGTTGCCGGCGAGGGCAACGCTTAGGAACGGGTGACCACTACCCAGCGGGCTTCACTCACCAATGGCATCACCCGATAGGGGCTTGGCGCGGATATCGACACACTTTGACCCCGTTGGAGACGTTCGTTGATACCGAGAGAGTGAAACTCGATTTCTCCTGCGGTCACCAGGATCAATGTGTCGAAACGTGCCATGGAGGTGTGGGGAGACTGCTCGCTATGGTGGGCGCGCAAGGTCAATGGGTGGTCAGGGAATTCGCTGTCCGCATGTAATTGGGCAATCAGCGGGTCTGTTTCACTGGCGACCTCTGTGCGCGAAATACGGCAGGGATGTGTACCGGGGGTGATGGAAAAAAAGTCACTAAGACTGATAGGAAATCCCCGCAGTACCTTTTCCAGTGATTGGATTGAGGGACTGACGGAGCCCTGCTCGATCACTGAAATGGCACTGTTGGGAACGCCCGCCCGTTTGGCGAGCTCTCGTTGGGACCAGCCGTGAAATTCCCGAATGGATTTCAAGCGCTGGCCGACGGCGTCTGGCATGCTAATCCCTAAATTTGCGGCTCCTAAGGGCAGTCATCCTAGCAAATTCAGGTCTACTGTGGCCATCCCCCTGTGATGGTCTTGTGCAATTTCAGCACATATCGTCATAGCGATGGCTGTTTTGATATTCGACCTTTTGGCTCAGGCCTGGAATTTCAATACCGTCACCATTGATGGCGATAGCCTGCTCGTCGATCATATCTTTGCCGAACTTGTAGACAATATTGAAATCGCCCCGCAGTGCCGCCTGATCATAGTGATTGGCTTTCGCTTCAACCTGCTGCAGCTTGTCAGCGTGAGCCCGAATGGCGTCATCGCCATAACGCTTGGTCAACATCGACATGACAATATTGGGGGACAGGACCACACCGGTGGCGTTATTGCCTCCGAAGCCTTTGGAATTGATAAAGGCGATATCCAGATCAGTCTTTTGGATATCTTCGGTCGAGATCTGCAGGCGCTCTTGAACAACGTCATCAGCCACCTTGCCGATGGTTTTAATGCCCGGGATCAGGCCGTAGTGAAAACTGCCAAGGGCTGCCACCAGCTGGTCACCGCTGGCTGGCGCCAGTGAGTGGCCGACGTAGGCCTTAACGGCAGCCAGGGGCCAGTTGTCGATATCGAACGCCTGGGCCACGCGATCAAACAATTCTGATTCCGTGACGCGGTTGGCGGGAGTGCTGGAACCGTGAGCATGGATCATACTGCGCTGTTGCACGGACTCTTCGCCCAGCAGATCGCGGGCCGAAGCCACTGCCTTGGCCAGGGTGATGTAATTGCCTGGTCCGGGTGCGGAAATGGATTTCTTGTGGCCGTCTGCATTGACGAAGACATCGGTAACAGCGCCGTGAATCTGAGCACCCAGCTGCAGTGCCAGTTGATCGTCCATCAGCACGACAAACTGGGCGGATTCGGCGATGGTGAAGCCGCAGTTGTCGCTGAACGGACGGCTGGAACGACGCAGATCCGGAGTGTCGGTGCCCTCGACTTTCTTCAAGCCGTCAACGGTGGCCAACGCGCTCATGGCGGCATAGCCTTCAACGATTTCAGGGGTGATGGGAGCTTCACTGTTGCCGGCAATGGCCACGCGTGCTTTACCGGATTGAATGGCTTCAACCGCCATCTTCAGGTTGTACAAAAAGGTGGCGCAGGCACCGGAAGCCGCCGCCGTGGTGCCCAGGCTGCCCAGAACATAAGCGTTCACAAAGTCAGCCGGCATGGTGTTGAGGCCCAGTGGCAGCTGCTTGGCAGATACCCGGCCCCCCTTGAGGCGGGATTGCATCATGCCGCCAAAGCCATTGTCGTCCAGCTGGCTCATGATGCTACCGGCGAATACGGCCATTTCGTCAGGTCGCACTACGTTCTGAATGTCCTTCCAGTCAATACCGATGGAATGCAGCGCGTCGCTCATGCCCACTATGGTCATTTGCAGACCGCGGGGATGGAAGCGGGAGTTGTAGAGTTTGCTGACATCGAAACCATCGGGCAGCTGGCCGGCGGACTTGACAGGCATTTCCCGGTAGGAGTCCACTCTGACCTCTACATTGTCTTCCAGAACCACTTCAACGTGGGTGTCAGAGTATTCGTTTACGGTCCAGGAGGAAGGCGCACGACAGGGCAATTGTTTTTTGGACAGTATAAAGCTGGTTTTCTCGCCTTTCGGGGCAACGGTTACAGATTGCTGCCAGGGCGTGGCCTCCACATCAAAGTAGCGGTTGCCAATGCGGCGAATCAGGGTCGCTTCGAGGATCTGGTCTGCAAATTGTGCCTCAATTTGTGCAAGATCCAGCGGAGTTCCTTCTAGAGTGGCGAAGCCCTCTTCGCCAGCTTGAATCAAGCCCGTCATGACTGCCAGGCCAGCCAGAGTCTCCTGCCGGGAGTGCGCATCCAGGCTTTCAATAACCATACGGCGGAAGCCATGGTGGAAAGAGCTGCGCCCGGCGGCGTTATAACCCCCAAATCCAACAATAACCGGTAATTGATTCATGGGCTTACTCCTTGCTTTCCTGAAACGGGTGGTAAGGGCGTGCTTTCGGTGTGCCCCGAGTCGATGAGTACAGTTTAGGTCAGTCAAACTGCTGAGCCAATGGTATTTTAGTCACGATTACTGGCATAATAGCCAGTCTCGGGTGGGCGTGCTGGCGCAATGGCCTAAAGGCCGATTAGGCTAAGGTTGGAGCTTAGGATTGAACCGCAGAACAGATCAGAGCAAGAAGGCCCGGATTACAGAGGGTTGGGGACACCCTGCCCGAATTTCTCACTGAAGACTAAGGTTGGAACTCCATGAAACGACGACTCGGCGCCACCTTTATGCTGGTCGAGGACATGCTGGCCACAAGCATCACTCTGCCCATCGAGATGATGAATGCGGCCCATAGCGCTGCCAAAGGAAGGGACCGGCGGGGAGCACGGCTCAATATCGCCTCGGCGGCCAAAACCCGCGACCCAGTGCCCACGCGCTCCGGTTTTGTGCTGACGCCCGACCTGGCCATAGAGGAGATTGGCTCCACCGATATGGTGATCATCCCCTCTCTATGGAGAAACCCTCGCCCTATTATGCGTCGCAACCCGGAGATTATCGAATGGCTGCGCCACTTGAACCAACAGGGCAGTATTCTGATCGCTGTTGGCACCGGTTGTTGTTTTCTCGCTGAAGCCGGCTTGCTTAACGGCAAGGCGGCCACCACGCACTGGCACTACTTTGATCAGTTCCAGCGGGACTATCCGGATGTGGAGTTGAAGCGTCAGTATTTCATTACGCAATCGGGCAATATCTACTGTGCCGCCAGCGTCAACGCGGTAGCGGATCTGACAGTTCACTTTATTCATCGCACTTATGGGCAGGAAATCGCCAGTCACGTACAGCGTAACTTTTCACACGAAATTCGTCGCCCTTACGAATCCACCAGTTACTACGATGACAAACACCGCTACCACCCTGACGAAGACATTGTACAGGCGCAGATCTGGTTGCAGGACAATTGTCAGAAAGAGGTGCTACTGAAATCCGTCGCTGAAAAATTTGACATGAGCGTGCGTACCTTTAATCGTCGCTTTAAAAACGCCACCGGTAAGACGCCGCTGCAGTACCTGCAGGAAATCCGCATCGATATGGCGAAGGACTTGCTGCAGACCAGCAATCTGTCGGTGAGCGAAATTGCCTACAAGGTGGGCTACCAGGATATGGGGCACTTCTCCAGTTTGTTCAAAAAACTGTTGTCGACCACGCCCAGTGATTATCGGGCGACGGTAAGGGCCAAACTATTTTCGGCGGAAACCTGATCCCAAATCAAAGTTTGGTGAAGATCAACGTGTCTGGACCGCACAATTCCAATTGGCATTGCCATTGATCGGCGAGATACTCGAAACTGCGATCATCAAAAAAACAAATATGGGTCGGGTCGTTTTTGTAGTGCCAGCGACGAAAAGCCTCCAGATCCCGAACCCGTTTAGTCATGACTCCAAATAAGCCACCAGTTTTGAGGCATTGCCAAAGCCTTTCCAACTCCTGGCGGGGTTGACTGAGATGTTCCACTACCTCAGTTGCGGAGATAAAGTCATAAGATATCTTGAATATTTCGCGATTGGGAAAATAAAAGTGGTCGTAGAGTTCTACCTTGTGACCTTCAGCGCGAAACATCTGTGCGAGAGCGGGTCCTGGTCCGCAACCGAAATCCAATCCGTGACTGCTTTGCGGTAATTTGGCAAGCTTTTCCTTGAGCGGGTCAAACATGCGGCCGAGAAAACGGCGATAGCCTTTGTCATCCACGCAGTTGTCGTGTTTGTCGTACTCGTGTTTTTCCGCTTCGGCATCCAAGTGAAAGCGCTTTGGCACGTGCACCATAAAACAGTGTTGGCAACGCCAGTACTCCCGTTGTTTGTCACGGTGAAAAAACTGACAGGAACTCTGACAGAGTGGGCAACTGGATGGGTTGTTCATGGGTCGCAAACGACGACAGCAGGACGCCACAGGCGCCCTGCTGTTCTTAGTTGTTGATCAGTTAGAAGAGCCTGGTATCAGGCGACGTTCTGTCTTTCGCCTTCAATCGTCTTTGGAGAATCCTTTTGGATGGATTGTGACTGGATCTGAATGTTTCGCGGCTTCATGGCCTCTGGAATCTCGCGGACCAGATCAACGTGCAACAGTCCGTTTTCCAGTCGTGCGGAATCGACGCGCACATGGTCGGCCAGTTGGAAGCGGCGTTCGAAGTTGCGTGCGGCGATGCCCTGGTGCAAGAACTGACGTCCGTTGGTGTCTTCGTTTTTGTTGCCAGAGATGGTCAGCGTGTTTTGTTCGGTCTGGATGTTTAGATCCTGCTCGGTAAATCCGGCAAGAGCCATGGTGATTCTGTATTCATTTTCCTCCAGCAATTCGATATTGTATGGAGGGTACCCGCCCTGCACCTGTTCAGTGCGGCTGAGGCTGTCGAGCATGTTTGCCATGCGGTCAAAGCCAATCGCGGTACGGTAGAGAGGAGAAAAGTCGGTGTTGCGCATAGTCATATCCTTCTTGATAAGCAATATGTAAGTGGTTGGCCTCTATGGCCTTTTCAATAAACGCCGTGGCATCTGCCCCCGGTGTTGTTAAGCTCCTCTATTGAGCAAGCTTGTTAATGTATATTGGGCTCCGCAAATGGTTTTCAAGGGATAAATTCAATTTTTTTTATTTCACCAAAAGCCCCTTCAGCTAGGACCGTCCCTGGTACCAAGGAGATCTTATGAAAGAGAATGATCATCAGGAACCGAGGCTGAGGACTTTCGTTGGGATTGAGCTTTCGGCTGCCGCGAATGCTGTTCTGAATCAGTGGATGCAGCATGAACATTTGGTCAAATCATTCGACCGAGCCGGAAATCAGGTGCGAAGAATTCCTGCTCGCAACCGGCATGTCACCTTGGTTTTTCTGGGAGATACTGCGTCTGCCAGAATCGCAGAGATTCAAAACATATTGCAGGCAGCCTCTCGAGAATTCTCTCCTTTTGGTTTGCAGTTTGATCGAATAGCCAGTTTCCCCGATGCAAAATCACGCATTATTGCTGCGCTTTGCCCCTTGGTTCCTGAGTTGGAGCAAATGCATCGTGAAGTATCAAAGCGGCTGCATCAATGTGATCGACGGCGCTTTAAACCTCACATCACACTGGCGCGATTGAAGTGCCCAATGCCCTGGTTACGGCCCACTGAGTTTGCGCCACTCGAATTGCAGGTCAGCTCGTTGGCGCTGTTCGAGAGCCAGCTGACGCCCGGCGGCAGTGAATATTCCGTTATTCAGCGCTGGGCGCTGACAGGCTAGACTGCAGCGCAGACGCAAGATCCGGGTATTGAAAATGAAACCCATTGTGCAATGCGACTTCGGGTATCACCCGCTGTCCCGAGAGCAACAGTTCATCGCCCATTTGACCAAACAACAGACGGGCAACCGCTGCGGGCATGGGAAAGACGGCGGGACGGTGCAGCGCCTGCGCCAGCTGCCGCGTAAATTCCGCATTGGTTACCGGTTCAGGGGAGGTGGCATTTATAGCGCCGCTCAGCCTTTTTTGCTTGAGACAGAACTCAATCAGGGCAATAAGATCACTACGCTGAATCCAGCTCATCCATTGCTTTCCGTCCCCTATTTTGCCGCCAAGGCCCAGTATGAACGGCAGCTTTAACCTGCCGAGAATACCACCGTTTGGGCCCACCACCACACCGATCCTCAAACGACATACCCGACTGCCGAGCTGCTCGAATGCCAGGGCGGCATTCTCCCAGTCGTGGCACAGTTGCTGTGAGAAACTGGGATGGCAGTGACTGTGCTCCGCCAAAGGATTATCCCCGTGAGGGCCGTAGTAACCGATGGCAGAGCCCGAAATGACGGTGGTGGGATTTTGTTGGTGTTTGCGATAGAGCCTAACCAGCTGTTGTGTCAGGTCGATGCGGCTTTCGTACAGCTGGCGTCTTCGCCGTGCGCTCCAGCGCTTATCGGCGATACCCTCGCCGGCCAGATTGATAATCAGTGATGGCAGTTCTTCGTCCAGTGCGTCCAATTGGTTCACAACACGCACCCCGGAGGGAACGCCGGGGTGTTGTTGCCGACTGAGCACCCAGGGTTGGTAGCCGCCATTGACCAGCTTGGGAAGCAGTTCACGACCAATAAAACCCGTTCCGCCGGTGACGAGAATGGGACGCTTGTGATGTGTCATTCGGGAGCTCCTGTTTCCTGCCTGAGTGTAGCAGTTACAGTCCACTCCCTATAGATGCTGCAACAAAGACTTTCGGAACATCACCAGCCTTGGGCGCGATGGCCGTTTGGCATCAAAGATAAACACATATTCGGAACCGTCATCCGATGCCGGGATGGTGCGGCGAAACTTGTGTTTGCCAATCTGGATAATCTGGCGTCCTTTTGTCACCTGGGTATCGACGCGGTATTGGTTTTGGCCGAGGAACTCAAATTCTGAGGTGCCCAGCTTGCTGCCTTTCAGAGTCAGCCGCTTAAACGTCGCTCGGCTGTTGCCGCCCTCAGCGACCAGTTTTTCAAGACGTTCAATTTCCTTTTGTGCGTAGGCCAGCGCTTCCCGATCCAATTCGGTCATTTCCGGGCTGGGAGACAGGGTCTGCGGGGTTGCGGATGTCGCTGAGATGACAGTCTCAGTAATGCCGGTCCTGTCACTTAATGAATTGGCGTTTTGCTGAGGTGAAGATGCTTCCTGTACCTGTTTTGCTGCCGCCATACGGCGTGCTTTTTCCCTGGCTGCCAATTCCAGCTCTCGTTCCCGCTTGGCTTTGGCTGCCATCTCCTGTTCGGCTCGCCGGCGCGCTTCCTCCGCCTGGGCTAAAAGGCGTACCCGCTCTTTCTCTCTGGCTTGCGCCTGTCGCTCAGCATTGGCAATTTTCGAGTGCTGTGCGGTTATTCGCTGTTCGTCATCCTCCAGACTTGCCACAACGTCGTCCCGGGATTGGTTGAGCATGGCCTGGCGATTTTGAATTCTCTCTACCCGCTTGGTACGGGTGCGGACGCCGCGTTCAGCCATCTTCAGCCGGTGTTCGGCCAGTTTCAGTGCGCGCGCGGAGTCTTCCGAGGGAGAATTGGAATGGGTTTGTCTGGCGCTGTCAGCGCTGCTACGGGCTTTGTTTAATTCCTGCTGCTGAGTTTGCAGATCCTGCTCAGCCTCGGCCAGTTTGTGCTGGTAGCCGTACAACTGGTTGTCAATGGCTTCCAGCTCACTGGTACGATTTTCCATGGCCTGCTGGTAGCGCTCCAACCGATCGCGCTCCTGTGCCGGGGTTGAGGCCTGTACAGGCAATGCCAAACTACTGATCAGCAAGGGTAAGAGGAGTTGTTTACTAAACATCATTATATTTATAGTTGTTTCGTACTCTGATTTGTCTATTGCCCGCGTCCATCGGCAAGCCGTGACTCTACCCACCTGTCGGCATGAATTCAAGCACCACTCACTTGGGGTATTTCTCAGCTAGACTAGCTAGTGACTATCCATAAACCTACGCCTACTGCGGCCTGGAGAGAAACCCGTGAGCCATTACCAGACTATTTTGTGTGCAGTCGATCTATCAGACGAAAGTGCCATTATTATCAAAAAGGCGATGCGGTTGGCGGGAGATGATCCTGAGCGGGTACAAGTGATTCACGCCTGCGAGCATCCCATCACCGGATACGGGGAAATCACCGGCAAGAACCATGTCATTACTGAGGCTCAGATTCGTCAGCAGGCTTATCCCCTGCTCTGTCAGATTCTTGAGACTGTCGGCTTGGATGTTGGTCAGGCGCATATCGTCTTTGGTCGCCCGGCCGACGCAGTACATGAGCTGGCCAAGACATTGGGCGCGGATTTGATTGTGACTGGCAGCCATGGCAAAGCTGGTATTCAGCTGTTGCTGGGCTCCACGGCAAATAGCATCCTGCACGGAGCTGAGTGCGACGTGTTAACAATCAGGGTGGGTGGCGACTGATTCAGAATAAATTCATTCACCCGTGTTCAAAAGTCAGCGGTGTTCAGACATGGGAGATCATCAAAATCTGGCTGAAAAATGAACGGCTTTGAAGGCTTTGGAAGGGAATTGGATCGAGATAATCAGCGCAATTTAGCACGCCTGTCGGTAGCCGCCAAGGGCTTTTTGCCACATCATTGATTTATCTGAAAATCATGACAGTTGCGTTAAAAAAAGCTTGAAATCTGTTCTTGCAACGGCAATATAAAACCCAGAGGTGGCCACCTTGACACACTTTTTCACGAGGCAAAGGAGCTACTATGCAAAGCACGAATACCGTTATCTACCGCGACCTGGATGCGTCTCAAGCCCTCACCAGCGTGATCGACAAGAAGCTTGAGAAACTCAAGCGTTTTTCCAGTCAAATCAGTAGTAGTCGCGTTGTTCTGGATTCTCCTCATCAACACAAACACAAAGGCAAACTGTATCGTGCGCAGATTGAACTGGGAGTAAAAGGAAACGCCATTACGTTACATCAGGACAGTACTTCCATACATATCGCCGTCAGAGACGTGTTTAAGGCGGCTGAACGCAAGCTCAAGGAAGTCTCAGGAAAAAAACAACACAAACATGTGCGTTACGAAACCGCTACTGAGGAAGACAGCATTCATTAACGACGTGATTTCACTGATGTTTCCCTGCCTGCTCCCTGTATTCTGATGGGGAGCATCCCTGCCAGCGTTTGAAGGCGCTGGCAAAATTGCTCTGGTCACTGAACCCCAGCGTCAGGCTGATATCCGTTACAGAGCGGTTACTTCCGGCCAACAGTTCTTTTGCCAGCTGATGGCGAACCTGTCTGAGTATATCCACGAAAGAAACCCCCTCTTCTGCCAGTCGTCGCTGCAACTGTCGAGAGCTCATACATAGGGATTCGGCAATCTGTTTTTGCTTGGGCTCCCCCTGATCCAGTAAACGACGGATTTCGGCTTCCACCCGAACGGCGATATGACTCTTGTGCAGCTGACGCAGTGAATCCAGGGCAACCTGTTCACTGGCAAGGGCGAGCGCCGGGTTACTGGCACTCAGTGGTATATCCAGCAACTGTTCATCAAAGATGGCGCGGTCACGAGAACACCCGAAATGGACCTCAGCTGAAAAGGTCTCCCTCCAGATCTCAGGGGTCTTGGGGGTTGGTCTGACCAGCTCTACACGAAAAAGGCCACCTTCCGGTATGTGCTGGCAATAGGAATACATGAAGGCGTCGATGGCTTCGTGGGCGACCTGCAGGCGGTCCGCGGGTGTCAATTGAATGGAGAACTTACAGTTACCTCGTTCATCACATTCATAGTCCAAATCGGCGATATCACTGATCAGGTGACTCAATTTAACCAGTCGGTCCAGTGCTTCGCGCATATTGCCGCTCGCCTCCAGGGCCACACCCAGCCCGTGAAAGGTCAGAGCGGAGCAATAACCGGGGACTCGCAGGCCAAATGCTTCATCACCACTGACTTCAACACAACGGTGCCACAGGTCAGACATCGCTGGCACCGCAAACCGGGCGTTGGCGTCTTTGACCAGTTTAGGGTCAAGTCCGACATCTTTAAAGACCTGCCTGGCATCCAATCCCATGGCCTCCAGGGTTTCGTAGATGGCTCCCGCCCAAGTGGCAAGCGTGGTGTTCTTTTCGGTCATTACTGCTGTATCTCTCTATGATGCATTCCCGTTGCTGACCTGCAGTTTGCGCGGTTGGCGTCTATTCTTTCCTTTGGTACCGAACGAACGGTTCCTGGCGTCTCTCAACCGTGTCCTGGCGTTTTGGCACCGGTCAATCACCTCATGGAGGCCTACCATCTAATTCAGATGGCTAGGGTAAACCCCAATGCTGTCAGATTGGTTCTGAGAACCGATAACAATAATCTGCGAGAGAGTCACCTATGAGAGTCAAGACGCCCCTATTAACCCTGTCGATTGCCGCCGCCCTGGCTCAGCCATCAATGGCACAAGAAGGCTTTGCCCTTGAGGAAATTATAGTTACCGCACAAAAGCGGGCACAGAGTCTTCAGGATGTCCCCGTTTCTGTCAATGTGGTCAGCGGTGAAAATATTACAGAAAACAGCATCCAAAATCTGGACGAATTATCCGGCATTGTGCCCAATCTCACTATTACTGAGGGTTCTCAGTCCACCAACATTTTTATCCGGGGATTGGGTTCCGGCATCAACCAGGGCTTTGAACAGTCCGTGGGCATGTTTATCGACGGTATCTATGCCGGACGCGACCGGCAGTTTCGGGCGCCGTTCCTGGATGTGGAAAACGTCGAGGTATTGCGTGGACCTCAGGGAACTCTGTTTGGCAAGAATACCATCGCCGGCGCGTTGAATATCACCACAGCCAAACCAACTGAAGAGTTTGAAGCGCGAGCGACCACCACCTATGAGCCTGAGCGCAATGAATATACCCTGGAAGCGGTGGTTTCCGGGCCCTTGAGTGATGACTTGGGGGGGCGTCTTGCATTACGCCAGTCTGAGGGAGACGGGTACCTGGACAACACCTACAGTGGTCGTGAAGAGTCTTCTCACGTTGAAACCGTGATTCGTGGTACCGTGGTATGGGATGCCTCAGAAGACCTGACTCTCACCGCGAAGCTGGAAACCGGCCGATACGATGTAGGTGGTGAATCCAACAGCCTTGATCAGACAGGCCCTTGGGCGCCACTGTTTACGGACATTGATCCGGATTTTGACCTCAATGACCCCTACAGCCGTTCCACCAATCTTGTGGAATCGTCCTACAACGACAACGACAGTTTCACCCTGACAGTTGACTGGCAATTGGGTGAATACACCCTGACGGCCATTACCGGCTATTCAGCGTATGAATACAGTGATGTCCAGGACGTGGATTTTACCCCGCTGGAAATGCTCAGTCAGTTTCAGGACCAGGAGTTCGAGCAATGGAGTCAGGAAATCCGGCTGACGTCTCCGCTGGGTGAGAGCTTTGACTTTATCGCGGGCGTTTATTGGCAGACCTCAACGCTGGAACACCATAAGCGCCTGGCATCCTACCTCGGCTCTCTGCAGCCAGCGTTGCCGGCAGGCCCTGGCGGAGTTTTTGGTGGCCAGTATGGCATCCTGCCCTCGCCACTGGGTGGTGGATTGAGCGGTGCCATCTACACGGGGGCGGCTACCAATTTGCGCAATAGCCGTGTCAGTGACTTTGAACAGGATTCCGATACCGTTGCGGTCTTCGCCCAGGGCAACTGGCATATCAGCGAGCAGTTGCACCTGACCATGGGTTTGCGCTACACCCAGGAGCGCAAAGAGGCCGAACGGGAATTGTATCTGTCTGAATACGATTCCGAGGTGCCATTCAACCCTGCTCATCCTCTCTACCCGACCCTGCTGACCATCCAGGGCGGCGTATTTGGTGCCTTTGCCCATGAAATTGAAGATGACCGCACAGCCAGCGATCTCTCTCCATCCCTCAAACTGGCCTATGATCTGAATGACGAAACCATGATTTATGCCAGTGTCAGCAAGGCCTTTAAGTCCGGTGGTTTTGATGAGGCAGGTACTTCGGGCGACGACCCCGGCGAATTTGTCGGACAGGTTGCGGCCCCTTTCGACTATGAAGAAGAAGAGGCTCTGGCGTTTGAATTGGGCGCCAAACTGAGGCTGCTTGACGGTGCTGCCACATTGAATCTGGCGGCGTTTGAGACCCGCTACGAAGATTTGCAGGTCAGCGCCTTTATTGGTGACAAGTTTCTTGTAGGCAATGCGGCAGAAGCGACCACCCGTGGTCTGGAGCTGGATGGCAACTGGCGTCTCACGGAGGGTTTGACCCTGTCCGCCTCCATGGCATACCTCGATGCCACTTATGACAGTTTCGAAAATGCCAGTTGCACCTACGCCCAGGTGGCCGCTTTTGGCGGTCAGGGCTGTACCCAGGATCTCTCCGGCGAGTCTTTGGCCTATGCGCCGGAATGGAGTGCCAGTGTAAACCTTAATCATGTGACGTCACTGGGAGAAACCCTGGAGTTGCGTTCCAACCTCGGTCTCGCCTACACCGATGAGCAGTATCTGGCCCAGGATCTGGATTCGGCGACCCTGGAAGACAGTTACGTTCTGACCAACGCCAGAATCGCATTGTCCGATATGTCGGATCGCTGGGAGTTGGCCCTGGTCGGCAAGAATCTGACCGATGAAGAGGTGCGCACCTTCGCCAATGATGTGCCATTGATGGCTGGCGCGATTTTCGCCTACCGCTTGCCTCCGCGCAGTGTGGCGGTGCAATTTTCCATTCGTTATTGAGTCTACAGGCGGCTCTGGTTAAATGGAGGGGTGGCGCTGCCGCCCCTTTTTTGTTGCTATCATCGACAGTCACGCGCTAGAATCCGGCTTTTCGGTGGCAGACACCATGAGTTTCGCGCCTACTCAAGAGAACTCCGATAAAGAGAACTCCGATAAAGAGAACTCCGATAAAGAGAACTCCGATAAAGAGAAATCCAGTCAAGAGTCGGCCAGCCAAGGACACCGCGGCAGTCGACCCGATACGGATGACTTTCGCCATCTGTTTCTCAACGACATCCCTCTGATGGATGTGCGTGCTCCGATAGAATTTCAAAAAGGCGCCTTTCCCTGTAGCGAAAACCGCCCATTGCTGGACGATGAACAGCGCCAATCCGTCGGTACCCGCTATAAACAGCAGGGCCAGGATGCCGCCATCGAACTGGGTTGGGAGCTGGCTACCGAAGACATTCGTCAACAACGCCTGAAGGTCTGGACCGATTTCGTTCGACGCCATCCTGACGGTTATCTCTACTGCTTTCGCGGAGGTCTCCGCTCCCGGCTCAGTCAGCAACTGATCCGCGAAGCCGGCATCGAATATCCTCTGGTCACCGGTGGCTACAAAGCCATGCGTCGTTTCTTGATCGATGAGCTGGACCAAAACTGCCAATCCATGCCGCTGGTATTGATCGCCGGCCGCACAGGAAGCGGTAAAACCCGGGTGATTGAACACCTGTCCCGTGCGGTGGATCTGGAGGGGCTCGCCAATCATCGCGGATCTGCATTTGGACGCCGCCTGCAACCCCAGCCCGCTCAGATCGATTTCGAAAACTCGGTCAGCATCGAGCTAATGAAGCTATTGCGTGAACGCAAGCCTGTGTTTGCGGAGGACGAGGGTCGTATGATTGGCGCCATCTCCATGCCGTTGTGCCTGCGAGATGTCATGCAGCAGGCCCCCCTCGCCGTGCTGGAGACCAGCATGGACGAGCGCATCGAGCTTGTGCTGCAGGACTATGTGACCTCGTCGCAACCGGCCTATATCAAGGCATTCGGTGAAGATGAAGGAAGGGAGAAATTCCGCCAGCAGATTCTTGGCAATTTGCGCCGTATTCGCAAACGTCTTGGTGGCGAACGTTTTAGCCTTTTGCAAGGTATCTTTACGGATGCGTTGCGGCAATTGGATGGCTGTGGCGACGCCGCTGGTTTTGGTGAAGGCATCGAATTGCTGCTGCGCGAGTACTACGACCCCATGTATGACTACCAGCAACAACAGCGCCAGGGCCGCGAGATTTTCCGTGGCACCATGGCGGAAATGACCGAATGGGCGGAGGACTACCACTCTCCGCCATAATCCTATTTTCATTCAAACAACCAAGGAGAACTTCCGTGCGGTTATTGACTGTTTTAGCAGCGCTGCTCACTTCTCTCACCTTTTCCTTCAGCACTGTTGCAGAAGGGTTTCGTTTTACCGCGATTCCGGATCAGGATGAATCGCAACTGCAGGCCCGCTTTGGCAAGGTTGCCCGCTACCTGGAGCGTGAGCTGGGTGTACCGGTGACCTATGTGCCAGTTAAAAGTTACGCCGCTGCCGTAACGGCGTTTCGCAATAATCAGGTACAGCTGGCCTGGTTCGGTGGCTTGTCGGGGGTTAAAGCCCGTGATCTGGTCTCCGGCAGCCGGGCCATTGCCCAGGGCTACGAAGATCAATTCTTCAAGACCTACCTGATTGCCCATCACAGCAGCGGATTGCTGGGGCAGAGTACGGGTGACAAATTCCCCAAAGCCATACAAGGCAAGACATTTACCTTCGGATCCAAGGGGTCCACGTCGGGGCGACTGATGCCGGAGTTTTATGTGCGCAAACACCTCGGACAGGCCCCGGACAAAGCCTTTGACCGCGTCGGGTTCAGCGGCGATCACAGTCGTACCATCGCACTGGTGCAATCCGGGGCCTACGCAGTGGGCGCAGTGAACTATAAAGTCTGGGAACGAGCCTTGGCCGATGGCAAAATTGATCGCAATAAAGTCGACGTCATTTGGCAAACCCCCGCCTACCCTGACTACCAGTGGAGCGTACGCGGTGATGTTGATCAGCGATTTGGGGCGGGCTTTGCCGACCGCATTCAGTCCGTACTGCTGGCTATCGATGACCCTGAACTGCTTGAGGCGTTCCCCCGACAATCCTTTGTCAAAGCCGACAATGACGATTATCGTCCGATTCGCGATACGGCCGTCACCATCGGACTGATTGATGGCTAATGAGGCCGGGGTGAGCCAAATAAATCCCTCTGTGACGGATGCTCAGACTGGGGCCCAGCGGGCTCGAACCAGTGGTGAGGTTATAGCGCAGTTCAAGGGGCAGACTCTGTATTATCAGGATCGCCCCGTTGTCCGGGATCTGAACTTCAGCATCCATGCCGGTGAACGGGTCGCGTTGGTCGGGCACTCCGGTGCGGGCAAATCAACCGTGCTCCGCGCACTGCGCCAACAGATGCAGAGCGAGTGTGCCTGGTGCCCTCAGGACGCCGGTCTCGTCCCCATGTTGAGTGTTTACCACAATATCTATATGGGGGCTCTGCATCGCCACGGTGTTTTTTATAACCTTGCCAACCTCGTACGCCCCTGGCGGGAGCCCTGGCAACAGGTGAGAAAACTCAGTGTTGAACTTGGCCTGGAGCATTTGCTTAGCCAAGCCGTTGAGCAATTGTCCGGCGGGCAGCAGCAACGGACGGCGGTGGCACGGGCGGTGTTCCAGCGCCAGCCAATTTTTCTGGGTGATGAGCCCGTGTCAGCGCTGGATGCTTTCCAGGCCCAACAGGTGCTTGAATTTATCTGCAAACGTCATGACAGCCTGGTGTTGTCATTACACGACACCGGGCAAGCGCTGCGTTTTTGCGACCGTATTATCGGCCTGGTGGAGGGCAAGGTGGTTCTGGACACCCCTGCCCTCGATATCAACCAGAGCGATCTCCAGGCGCTCTACCAATGATGGAAATGACCTGAGTTCCTCATGTCGATTTCCTCCGCTCACGAGTTTCACTATCGCACGGCGTTGGGACCACTGAGCCGAACGGCCGCCTTGCTGACGTTGGTCGGTGTGATGGCTCTGCTGTTGGCAGATATCGAAATTATTTCACCGGAACCGGGGCTGGAACTCACACGCATGGGGCTTGGGCTGTTATCGCCACGCATCCCGGATCAATACGTGTTTGTTGAGGCGTTGCTCAATACCTTGAGTTTTGCTTTTCAGGCAATGGCGCTCGCAACCCTTATCGGTTTTCTGTTGTCGTTGGTTTATCGGCTTGCGGTGGTGCGGGCATTTTGTGCGTTTATACGGGGTATACACGAGCTGTTCTGGGCGCTTATCTTTCTGCAGGTGATGGGGTTGAGCACTCTCACCGGCGTACTGGCTCTCGCAATTCCCTATGCGGGTATTCTTGCCAAGATATTTGGTGAGTTGTTCGAGGAGGTGTCACCTCAACCGCGCAACAATTTACTGGTGGCAGACCATATCAGCGCTTTTTTCTATACCACCCTGCCCCTGGCCTGGCGTTCGCTGTGCGCCTACTGCAGTTATCGTTTTGAATGCATGGTGCGCTCTTCGGTGATACTCGGATTTGTGGGATTGCCGACACTGGGGTTCTACCTCGAAAGTGCGTTGCGGGAGGGGCGCTACCAGGAAGGGGCTGCCCTGCTGTATGTGTTGCTGTTATTGATCGCCACTTTACGCTTTTGGTTGCGACGAGCTTTACTGCCTGTATATTTGCTGGCCGCTTTTTTACTTCTGCCCCCGGTGGTTGAAGTCTCATGGGATGGGGCCTGGCGTTTTTTTACTGTAGATATTGTACCGGCACCTTTGCGAAACAATAGCCAGGCACAATTATGGTCGTGGCTGACGCTGTTATGGCAGCAGCAGTTACAACCTGGGGTAATCAATACTCTGATCCTGGGAATGGCTGCGCTTTTGGTGACCGCCATGTTCGCACTTTTGTGTTTTCCTCTCAATTCTCCGCATTTTGTACGGGGCTGGAGTCGACGGTTTGGCGATGCCTTTTTGATCATTGGCCGCACACTGCCGGAATATCTGCTGGCGTTTGTGGGGCTGATCGTGTTGGGCCCCTCTATGTTGCCCGCGCTCTTGGCGCTGGCGCTGCACAACGGTACGATTGTGGCTCATCTGGTGGGACGATTCAGTGAATCACTCAGTTTGCGGCAAGATGCGGTGCGCGGCGTGAATCTGTATTTTTATGAGGTGCTACCGCGCATGTTCCGGCAATTTCTGGCGTTGCTGTTGTATCGTTGGGAAGTGATTATGCGTGAATCGGCCATCCTCGGTATGCTCGGGTTCGCGACGCTGGGATTTTATATCGATTCTGCCTTTGAAGAGTTTCGATTTGACCGCGCCGCGTTGCTGATCATTTGTTCGGCGCTACTGAATATGCTGGCGGATGCTTTGGCAAGGTACTGGCGCAGGCGCTTACACCTCAATACCACACCCGAAACCCTTTGATTTATTGATCTGACCCTGTATGCAAACGGCAACTCACTTATACAAGGATTTGGTACTGGTCGGCGGAGGCCACAGTCACGCCCTCGTGATAAAAATGTGGGCAATGCAACCTCTCCCGGGGGTACGTGTCACGCTGGTTTCGCCTCAGGCCCTGACGCCCTACTCCGGTATGCTGCCGGGCCTGGTGGCAGGGCATTATGAATTGGAACACACCCATATTGATCTCCCCCGCTTGTGCCAGGCCGCCGGGGTAAGATTTATTCAGGACACCGTTGTAGGTATAGATAGCCAACAACGGGAGATTTTGTTTAATCAGCGACCACCACTGGGATTTGACTGTGTTTCCATCAATACGGGCATTACGCCCGAATTGTCCGTACCGGGTTCTGCACAATACAGTATTCCTGTGAAGCCGATTGCAAGTTTTTACCCCCGCTGGTTGGCGCTGCGCGATTTGTTACGCGCTACGCAGGCGGATACGCCATTGCGTTTGGCAGTCGTTGGCGGGGGCGCCGCCGGTGTGGAAATCGTACTGGCGATGGCCCACGCTATTGATTCAGACCCAGCGATTCAGCGACCAGTGCAGTGCCGCCTGGTACAACGTGGTACTGGGCAGCCGGAGGGATACCCAAAATCTCTGCAGGTGAAGATGGCGGCAAGACTTCGTCAAGCAGGCGTTGAGGTTTCGCAATCCACTGAGGTAGTGGAGGTTAAGCCGAACGGACTACTCATTGAGCAGGACCGGCGAGAAGAATTTATAGAGGCTGACCGGGTATTCTGGTGTACTCAGGCGCGGGCGTCTGACTGGCCTGCTCAGTCGGGACTGCGGGTGGATGATAAGGGCTTTATTGCCATCAATGAGAATCTGCAAAGTTGCAGTCACGACTTTGTTTTCGCGACCGGTGATACGGCTATGCAGCTGCAGACGCCCCGCCCCCGTGCCGGGGTGTATGCCGTGCGCCAAGGGCCGGTGCTGTTTGAAAACCTGCGTCGTTACCTGCTTCAACGTCCTCTGAAGGTGTATAAGCCTCAATCCGGATTTCTCAGTTTGCTGGCGTGCGGTGAACGCTGGGCCTTGGGTACCAGAGCCGACTTGCCGTTGCCGACGGTTTCCGGAGCTTGGGTCTGGCGCTGGAAAGACCGAATCGACCGTCGCTTTATGGCGATGTTCAGTGATCTCGATGTGATGGAGAAGCAGCCCGACGCAGAGGTGCCCGAAGTCTTGATGGACGCTTCGCAAATCAGGGAACATCAAGCCATGCGCTGCGGCGGTTGCGGCGCCAAGGTGGGTTCCGCAGTGCTGAGTCGTGTGTTGGCGCGTTTGCAGGTGTGTCATCACGATGGGGTTGTGCTTGGACTCGACAGCCCTGACGACGCGGCGGCAATTCGAACAGGCGCCTCCCAGTTGCTGCTGCAGAGTGTCGATGTATTTCGCGCTTTGCTGGACGATCCCTACTTGCTCGGGAAGATCGCGGCGGAACATGCCCTTAGTGATCTGTTTGCGATGAACGCAAAGCCCCACAGCGCTCTGGCAATCGCCACCCTGCCCTTTGCCGCCGAAACTCTGGTCGAGCGAGATCTGCTGCAATTGTTGAGCGGTGCCGTTTCGGTACTAAACGCCAACCAGTGCGCATTGATTGGTGGCCACACCAGTGAAGGGCTCGAACTCAGTATGGGGTTTGCCGTCAATGGTTGTGTGTCTGAGCAGAGTTTACTGCGCAAGAATTCGACGCAACCCGGCCACCAACTGATACTTACCCAGCCTCTTGGCACTGGCTCGCTGTTTGCCGCATTCAGACAACTGCAGGCCAAGGGCCAGAGCATCGAAGCGGCGATTGACGCCATGTTGCTGTCAAACCGCGGCGCCGGTGAAATATTTGCCGACCATATGGCTTCGGCTTGTACCGACGTTACCGGTTTTGGTCTGCTCGGGCATTTGGTGGAAATGTTGAAACCGGCAGAGATGGGAGCAACTCTTTGTCTCGAGTCGCTACCGATACTGGCGGGTGCCGCAGAGGCAGTAGCGCGGGGCTTTGTCAGCAGCCTGCAGGGTCAGAACCAGCGGCTGGAATACGCCATTGCTGATTTTCAGAAGCATCAAAACCATGCGTTTTATCCGCTATTATTCGACCCTCAAACTTCCGGAGGACTGCTGGCCAGCGTGCCGGCGCCACAGGCACGCGATTGCCTGGAGCGTTTGCAGCAAAACGGATATCCCGACGCAGTGATTATCGGTGAGGTGACTGAGCCGGCGAACTGTGGTGAGGGTCGTGTCCAGCTTTCGTAAACCATTTTTCGTCACCCATAGACAACGCCCGTTACCAGGTGGCGTCATCTTCGCGAAAAACTTGTAGGGTAACCTGTCCATCGGCTGCTGCCTGTACAAGAAAAACCATCGGTCGACAGCAGATCTGGCAGTCTTCGGTATAGGTCTGATTGGCCTCGCTGGTGTCCACCAGAGTCGTGAAGGTCTGCCAGCAATAGGGACATTGTAATTGGGTCTCTTGAACGGCATCCACGACGGAGTGCCTCCTCTTTAGACGAGCAACCACATATCAGTATCGGCCTGGTAGACCAAATCATCCAGCCAATCGGCAGAATTGGAGCGATTTTCAGCGGAATCTGCAAAACTGACCAGAATGTCGGCGTGGCTTAAGCCGGCCTGCAATTGATCTAGCCAATATTCGAATCCTTGCTGTTCCGGTGCGCGATCCAGCACATTATGGTACAGCTGCTCGATGTAGGCCTCGTCAGTAAAGCTCTCAAATTTGTTACGGAATTCCTCTGAGCGATAAAAACTGTTGGCGATCTGTTGCAAGGTCTGCCCGCTTCGAACATCACCAACAAAGTAGTTCAATCCGGCTTCCCCGGGTTTTCGATCCAGTGCGGCTTCATACAGGAGCGCAACTCTCTCAACCATGTCAAGATGATCAGGAGCGTCTATATTGGACATATTTTCAAGGCTGAGTTCATAGTGATAGGCACTAAAGCCTTCGCCGTTATGGCTGTCTTCTACCCGTAGAAAGTACTCACTCGATAAGTCCGGTGAAATCGTTATCACAGCTTGATCACCAGATTCCAGCGCAGTAACCCCCTGCCCATCGGTGAGCGAAAACCATTCGAGGTAGGGGGCTGGTGCCAAAGGGTCTTCGCTGTGCAACGTAATCTGATAGGTTTTTCCGGCATCCAATTGCATGCGTATAAGGTCGGCGTCGTCCTGTGCGTTAATGATCCCTTGCAAGGGGGTTTCCAGACTGAGTAGCCCGGTTGTGTTCAGATTGTCAGAGAAATCGTCCTCGATAGTGTTCAGAGACAGGATGTAGTCTGTATTGTTCTCCCCCGTGGCGATCCCGGAAACCTCGACGTAAAAAGTGCTGTTCTCCAAAGGCGTGAGGGTAAGAGCACTGTTTCCGCTTAGCAAGTCCAAAGAACCCATTTCAATCCGCTCACCACCTTCGTCACCACCAAATTCAGCTTCATCGGAACTGAATGCGGTGAGTTGCAGTATCGTAGCTTCAGATTGAGCGACGAATTGATAGGTCGTGCCGGCGATTAGATCCGCGCGAAACCAATCGGAATCTCCTGCAGTTTCGTGGATACCGTCAATCGCCTCGGCTACAGAAATAAGACCGCTGGTATTGATGTTGTCCGCGTAGTCATCAGCTAGGGTTTCAAAACTCAATTGAGTTTCCAAAGGCGGTTGTGCTGTAGCCCCGGAAAATTCGGTAACAAAATAATAGATGTCATCTTCTTCAGGTGTAAACACCAGTTGCTGGGTGTTGTCACCGGTCAGCTCACCAAACTCCAGTCGACCCGCTTCTGTGTAGGCGTAAAAAAGAGGTGGTAAGTCGCCATCGACGAATTCCCACTCAAATGTAACTCGGTGGGTGCTGCCACCCGATAGCTCCATGGAATATCCGGGCTCTACCGAATCGAAAGGAAAGGTGTCAGTCAGGTTCATTCTGGTTGGTCCGTTCTTATTTGAATCGGGCAATCCTGCCTTAGCAGTTGGCAATTGTAAGGACAGAAGCGACAGGCAGGTCCTGAGATGCGACAAAATTGATCCCAGTGCTCCGAATTCAGATTTGATTATGCTTTTAGTGCGCATATCTGAATGCGCATCAATATTGGAAATCGGAGTAAAATCATGGACTTACAAGCAAATTCAAGAATTGCAGGCATTGGCATTTCCATCCCGAACCAAAAAGTCAGCAGCGATGACATCATGACGGAAATCGGTTCGCGACGATTTGGGGTGCCGGAAAACTTTATTTCAAGGCGTATTGGTATCCTTGAGCGACGCTTCTCGGAACCTCAAACGCGACCTTCCGACCTGGCTTTCCAGGCTTCTGCAGAGGCACTACAGGAGGCCGGGGTTACCCCGAAAGAAATCGATATGATTATCTTTTGCGGCATTGACCGGGATTGGAAGGAGCCGAGTACAGCCTGTCGCATTCAATATTTACTCGGAGCGACAAAGGCCAGTTGCATGGATATTTCCAACGCTTGCCTGGGTTTTATGAACGGCCTGGCAACGGCGGACGCCTATATTGCCTCTGGTGCGGCTGACAATGTTCTGGTCTGCACGGGTGAGACCCAGTATAAGGTGACGTCTTATGCGATCCGGGAGCTCAAGAAGTCCAGGGATTCCGATCTCTTTAAGCGCAGTATCGGCTCGCTAACCGTTGGAGACGCCGGCGGCGCTATGGTTGTTCAGCGATCCCCTGGCGACTGCGGTTTCGGGCGGTTTCGATTCTGGACCGAGGGTGACAAGGCCGAGCTCTGCTACATAAAGGAAGAGAATGGCAAGCTGATCGGCCAGATGTTGATGAGTGAAATCAGCCGAGAAATCACGGACTTTCACCGTCGCAAGATCGGTGATACCTACTCTGATTCGGGCATGTCACCCGTTGATGTGGAGCTGCTTTACTGCCATCAAGTGGGTAAAGGCCCCCATATCAACATGGCGAGGCTTGCGGACGTGGATTGCGACAGAGCTCCCATCACCTATGATTGTTTCGGGAATTTGACCTCGGCGACCATACCTGTAACTATGCACAAAAATCGCCCGAAAAAAGGCCATAAGTACCTCATTCTGGGGACAGGGAGCGGTCTCTCTATATGTCAGACGGAAATGATCTTCTAGGTAATCTGGTGAGCTATTACGCTCTTCCGAGTGTGATAGCCCTACTGACCAAGGTTGGAGTACTGTGGTTTTGCCGGAGCAACATCTCCGGCATCAACCCCTGGTTGTCCGCCCTGATTGTTTCCCTGATCGGACTCAACCTGTCAGAGCTTCTGTTGTTCGTCTTCACCGAGCGGGCGACAGAGGCACTATTGACGCTTCAGATCTACTACATCTGTGCGGTCTGTGCTCCGGTTTCCATGCTGGGGCTGGCCGCCAGTATCCACGACATCAAATTCAAGATTATCGACAGGGCTATGATGGTTTGCATACTTGCCGGGCTGGCCGTCATCGCTATTCCGGAGGCGGCTCTGACTGGCGCGGTCAGCATCGGTTATTCGGTCGCGAGGGTCGCAGGCCCCGCCTACTTTGTGCTTCAGATCATTATTCTGACAACGCTGATTGCGGCAATGACAATAACCATTCATGCCAGCTTCAAGCTGGAGGATTCTCTGAAGCGCAAACGGGCACTGGCATTGCTGATGGGTTTTACCCCCGGAGCATTGGTGGTCATCACGACGATAGTCGCAATGCACCTGGGTGCGGAATTCAACGCAACTGTAACCATGTCTATCTGTACCACGTTTTTCATGGCGGTATTGATTTACACCGATTCAGAACAGGGATTGTTCAATTTTCTGTCCCGGATTCCTCGTACGGAAGAGCGTAGCTATATTGAGGGCATCCGCCGCGTGTGTCACAACGATGTGTCACTGGTGGCAGCGAAAGAGATCATGCAAGAGGTGGCGGCCATGCAATCGCTTGCAGGCTCTACTGGAGACAGGAAAATGGTGGCCCGGAAGCTGCAGCAATCCATTGTCTTGCTGCAGCACAAGCTCAGATGCATTGAGAGTGGCGAGCGCGGCGGCAGCTGAAGTCGGCAACAGCTTTGATCACCGGCCTATTCGCCAAGAAAAAGCCCCGCAAATCAGCGACTTGCGGGGCTTTATATGGGGTGGACGAGGGGACTTGAACCCCCGACGACTGGAATCACAATCCAGAAGTTAACCCATATAAATCAATAACCTACCCTATTTTTTCCTAACAAAATAACATTTCCCTTCCTTTGTAAATCAAAGGCTTACAGCGCTGCAACTACTGGATATTAGGAAAGTAATGGCGCGTATATCACTGTGTTTGCGCTCCATGAACTTGGAAATGAGGAAAGCGCATGCACCAACTTTACCGTCACTTCGATAAAGACGATTCCCTGCTTTACGTAGGCATTTCGCTTAGCGCGGTTAACCGCCTAGCGCAGCACAAAGTTGCCTCCAATTGGTACCCCGACGTCTGCCGGATGACTATCGAAAACTTTGATTCCAGAGACGAGCTTCTTAACGCTGAAAGGCGTGCAATCCTGGAGGAGAGGCCGAAGCACAATGTTCGGCACAGCAAGTCTGAGCAGCAAAGGCTCGACGCCATTGCGGCCGAGCAGGCCAGAAAGGACAAAGAATTGCTCCTAAAAAGAACGGTTTCCTACAAGCCGCTCTACTCCATCTCGGAGGCCGCTGACGCCCTATCTGTCACGGAAAGCCGCATAAGAAACCTCATCAGGGCGGGAGATCTCTCAGCAATCGAAATGTCCCGGACGCCAACGAAAGACATCAATGGCAAACAGACTGTTCGAATAAAGTACAGGATTTCTGGCTGGCAGATTATCGACTACCTGGAAAGGATTCACGGGTCGGTACCGCAGCACCCGGAACTGGAGTACGAATCTTGAGCATTATCCATCTCACCTTTAACCGGGCGACCTCGCTGCGCCCGGAATTTGACCAATGAGGAACTAACGATGAATGCAAAACAACTGGCTGAAGAACTGCAACGCCAACAATACCCCCTGGCTCTTTCCGCTGAACGCAGAGAAAAAATAAAGGCGGCAGGGTTAATTGTGGTTATGGGCCACAGTGACGACGTCATGCTGCTGCTTGGGGCTATCACCGATGAGTTTGACTGCTATGACGGCGGCACCGCCCTGATTGATTCAAAGGGCCTGCTGCCGGCCAGGGAGAACCTGGAGGAAGATCACGAGCTGGAGGAATACTTTGCCAGGAAGCGTATTGCCGTTCCCTTGGAGGCTCTGTGGTGTGCTGAGCCAGAGCACTGCTGGACCTACAAGACAGAGATACCTCACGAAACTTTTGAGTTGTTCGACGATGAGGAGCCCTATTGTCGCGGCCTGGTCATGGATATTCAGGACCTGCCCTTCTAACCCCGCCCTCTTCTATGGAGCACCAATGAAAGATCGATACTTTCAAACTTGGACTTGGAATTCGAGGCTACGCCGTCGCTGCAAGTGGTGCGCAGCGCTCTGGCAGCGAATCTGCGGTCTGTTTGGTCATGAGCCCAGCAAAACCGAATGGGGGTACAGCGGCGGTGATACCGGTGATGCCTGGTGCCGTTGGTGCAATAAGCACATGGAGATACCAAAGTCCGAGCTGCTGTTTCGGCTTGGGAAGGAAGGTCGGGGCATTCTCAATACGGTAGAGCCAACCACTGAGGAGGAGGGTTCATGACTGACGATGTGATCGCCGAAATCACCCGCCAAGCTGCTATGCATGGCTGCGTGGCTTACCAGGTAAGCGAGCACGGAATTGTCATAATTCCTCGCGAGGAGTTTCGAAACACGGATTCCGGCCAAGAGGACTGTAGCCAGCTGGAGGTTGAGCCCTTACTCGGCTTCTATGAGGGCTTCCGCTACATCGAGTCACCGCCGCCGGAAATTGAGGTTCCGAAGGAACTATTACCTCCGCCCCGCTCCCGGGGCAAGGGCAAGAAACGCAAGCCATGGGAAAGAGGATATTGGTGATATGGAACTGATCAAGGGTGAGCGGAAGCCTGAGCAAATATTTGGCGGGACCAAATGCGACGAATGCGGGAAAGAGCGTATTGATCTCGTTCGGCTGGGGGAGGACGACCTCTATTACGAGTGTACCACCGAGGTCTGCAAAGAGTGTCTGCAGAAGGCGCTGAAGTTGATCAGCGCTGGAAAGCCGGAATCCGAACCCCAGTCTTCTCAACATCATAGATCCACAGAGTTGTTATCGGCAGCGGATCAGGACGCTCAGGGCTGAAGATGACCGCGAACCGGGAGATAGGCGCATCCTTAACGGCATTGGCCTCCACCACGGCAAAGACTTCTCTGCCGTCGACGACTGCAGGAGATTGGATGGATTGCAGGAGCAAATCCCGTATCGCTCCTGAGCCGTCAGGGTGCGGCACACAAACGCGCCCCCTCCTCTTCCATTGGTCGATTAAGGCTTCTGGGGATTTGGGGTTGGCGATAGCGCCTTTTTGCAGGTGTGATAACGACGTGTTCATAGCTGGTGAGTATATCATCGCCAAAGAGTGGGAGGAGAATTACGCCTGGGCGGATCTGCCCTGCCCTTATGAGCCGGTTGACTCAGCCGCCGGCGCTGACCACAATCCGTGGCGTGGATGAGATGAAACCCAAGAAGGAGCCAACACCTCAGATCAACGCCAAGATGCTCGAAGACAGCGAGAAGGAACTCTACTTCAAATGGCTCGCCGCGATCGCCAATCGATCGGGCCAGCTCGGAAGAACGGTCAGCAAGAAGGAAGCGCTGATGGAGATGGTGGAGGACTACATCAAAAAGTACGGAAATTAATCAATTTTCCGGCGGCCGCTGAAACCCCCACAAAGTCTAGCGATCTGTCGGTCTAGACTTTCAGTCAAGAGAAAAGGCTTCACTGCAGCCTTCCCTATTTTTGTTATTCGTCGTTCGCAGCCCCCTCTCTAAACCCCATGCGGTAACCCATCTCACGCGCCAGCACCCACACCTGGTACGGAGAAATATTGTCGAAAATAATGTGGTCTGGGCAGATCTCTTCGTCAGAAACATGTATCCCGTTAACCAGGGCCACCATCGTATCCAAGTTCCATTCAACCTTCGTCACATCAAACCTCCTGTTATGTCCATGTGATTGGGAGCGCCATTCTACGCGGCAATCGAAAACCCCTCTATAGCATGTGGTGACTTGTATGTTGCCAATTCGCCCCAATATGTGACTTTCAAGTCGCACCATTAGTTGTGCGCCATGAATTCGCAAAAGTGGGAGCACCATGGAGAAACCTGGCGACCGTTTGCGCCGGGCAAGGATTCTCAGAGGGTACTCCCAAAAACAACTGGCCAAGGAGGTTGGCTGCGTAAGACACACAATAGGAAGGCTCGAATCCAGCCGTTATCACCCGAATATTGAATTCGCGGCCAAAGTGTGTCGGGTGCTCGACATTACTTTGGATTGGTACTGGCATGGCACCAAGAAACATTCCGATCTCAAGGGGCGAGTGATGACAGCGGTTGAAGACGCCTTCGATCAGGAGTAGTCTCTGAGCTACCCACCAACTGCACCAATGGAAATGGTACAAGTGTGCAACATAAGGAGATGTTCAAATGCTAGTTCTGTCCGCCAGCGCCGGTAAGTCAATATTCATCGGTGACGATATTCGAGTCACCATTCTTGGGAAAAATTCCAACAATCAATATCGTGTCGGCATCCAAGCTCCGAAGAATGTGCTGATACTCCGGGAAGAGCTCGTCGGAAAACCACACGCTAAAAAACAACATCAAAAGAAAAGCTGGCCGGTTTTGCTAAGCACAGTGTCCGAAAAACTTAAACGATACAGTAAGGATAAGAGCGCATGAAATGGGTTGTTTCACTTCTCCTCTTCCCTGCCTTGGCGACAGCGCAGGGCGTTATTCAGACCTACGACGAAGCCAGGTCGAAATATTTTTGGAAATCGCTTTACAAGAACGGCGGCGAAACACTGTACTGCGGGATTGAATTCGGAGGCGGTAGAGACCACAAAGACAAAAAGCTTCATGTCGAGCACGTCATGCCCGCGAGCTGGATTGCCGCTCACTATGGTTGTTTGAACAGGCACGCTTGCCCGGTCGATGCTTATCACTACGCCGCGGCCGATCTTCACAATCTGTGGCCCGCGCTCGGCACCATTAACGTTGACCGATACAACTTGCCTTACGGCACTGTGAAAGACGAGGAAAACGCTCAGATTCGACAGGAAGTCTGCCAGGATGCTGAGCTGTTGGGGACCAAGTACAGTGGTGTCTTCGAGCCCCGCGACAGTGTTAAGGGCGACATCGCCCGGTCGATGTTCTATATGGAGCTGGCCTACGGTATTTCCCTGGGGCGCGATCGCAAGCTGTACCTGAAGTGGGCGGCAAAAGATCCGGTCGACGAGATGGAACGCAAACGAAATAAGGCCATCACCCGCATTCAGAGGCGAGGAAACCCTTTTATCGAATATGGGGATGATGGAAAATCATTGAAGCCCGCTGAGTACTAGTATTTACAGATAATCTAAGCAATGAACTAATTCAAAGGAAGTTTATGAAGCTCACTCCAATCCACGTCTTGATTTTATATGTCGGTTTGGTTCTGGCCTATGCGGGAGTCTACTACTCAATACCTGACACACTTAACGCTGAAGATCTGTCATTTATTAAGAGCTTATACTTCAGCATGGTGACAATTACTACGCTTGGATATGGTGACATTACCCCACAGTCTGATCTGTCGATGATGATCACGGGGTCAGAGTCTATGTTGGGGATGGTGATAGTTGGGCTCTTTTTGAGCAGCTTATGGCAATCTTACCGAGACAGGCTCGAAAAAGACCAGGCGCGAGCATTGGAGCGCGAGTCTGCCCGGCAAAACATGGCCGAGATGGCTGCATATTTCAGCTACCTTGTGATGGTATTGGACGAGTTTGAAGTTAGGGTCGCTGAGGTTACCCTTCCGAAGAAGCAGCGGTCAGGAAAACTTGAGCTGAATAGGGAATTCACATTTTCAGATATGCAAGATTTATATGAGCCGTCACACAACCTTAGATTTGGTTTTTCAGCGCCGGTAATCGATCACTATTTCGATGCCCTGGATAATCTCCGTTCTGAGCTAAAGTTTGTTCTGGCTAATTTCGATTTGACTAATTTTCAGAATATCCGAACCACTATTATTGCCTTTCTACGCACACGAAACCAAGATTGCAGGAGCGCCCTTAAGTCTTACCAAGTTACCTCGGCTGGTAGTGAAACCCTCCAGCAGATTTTAGTGAAGTTGATCAAAGAGCAACAGGGAATGCCGGAGCTAGATCAGAACGAGAGTTCGGTTCTCACTCCTGCAATATTGCTGTTCTCCTCCCTGCAGACTCAAATCGCACAGATAGATAAGCTAAGAGGCGAAATAGACATCGTAAGAATGAAGGTGTTTACCGGCAACATAGACGACAACAGTGTCGGCGGTGATAGCTTGGCTCACCTGACTTATGATGTTTCTCGTTAATCGCTGTGCTTTTATACATCTACGGATGGCCATCACGCATCGAGTTCACAGAGTGATACAATAGCGTTATGCGCGTACTAATTATATTGACCATTTTGGGTTTGAGCGGCCTCGCGATCGGTAACGGCTGGGGAATTCTCGGGATCTTGGGCATAGCAGCTATTGTGGCGTTAGTGGCCACAGACAAGGGCGGGCGAAGCATAGACGGCTTTTTTGCCGCCTGCTTCGCGTTTATTATTATTGGTGGTGCCTTTGGGGTCGTTCACTACTTCCTGACTCCCTAGAACGCCCCTTCTGTTCGCTCCACGACCCTTGCCGCAACGGTGTTGATTTGCTTCTGGATGTAATCGAGCCTTCGTGACTTTTCCGTCCTGGACATAGTCTCATTCTTGAGGATGCGGTCACGACGTTTCCGCAAATCTCTAAGCTTCTTACTTTCCTTTTCCAGGTATTTTCGATACCGAAGCTTGTCCCGATTCTTGGCATAGAAGTCGGCGCGCTCTTCCATTTCCATGTCTTTGAGGCTGGCGTGGATCTGCTTCACCTCGCTGAGGCGGTCGTACAGATCGGTGACGTACTGCGTGCTGTACGCCGGTGCTGAGCCGCGGTAGAAGGACTTCACCACCGGTATGTCAGTCGGTCGAATCTCACCCTGATTAGGTTTGCCTTTGGCAGCCGATACCAACAAATCGGATACCGACAACGCATAGGCGCCCATAGTGCCTGTGTACCCTTTCAGCAGGTGTTCCAGCTGCTTGGGCGACATCCCGAGAAACTGGCCCAGCTCTACCATGGTGTCACTGGTACGCGCGTTGTATCGGTCCTGGGGCAGCTTACGCTGGTCGGAGAGTGATTCAATCGGCGTGTCGAAATGCCAGCTCTTATTGCCCCACAGCTCCAGAATTGGCAATACCGCCTGGGGCACCGGGTTGAAACTCAGCGTTTCGAGGGTGCCGTGCTTCAGGGACCACAGCAGTTTTTCATCCGGCTGATTGTCGGCAATCCAGGTGTGATACATCCGCTCGGGGATGGTGCCGGCGATGATGCCAATTTCAAACGGTTTGGGGATCCGGAAGTGCTCGTCTTCCACCAGAACATGCCAGTAGGCGTCCTTCTCCCAGTCGGGCAGTTGCTGGTATCGCTCGTCATCGTCGTTGATCATCGCCAGCGCGACGGATGCCAGGGCAATCTTGGCTATAGCAACCGATACCTCGTGCGGGTGCTCCTTACCTGCCCTACCCAGCTTACTTAAACCCTGCAAGCGCGCATTGAGGAACGGCACCAGATCGGTCAATACGTTCATCGCAGCCCAGTTGCCCCGCAGGCTGTAGTCCATCAGATCCTTGGATTCGTAGATGGCCTGGGCCAGAGACTTACCGGACTTTTTAGCGGCTTGGAAGGTTGCCAGACGGTTGGCGTTCTCCACCTTATCGCTGACATTGCGGTACGCCTGCCAGCCTCGCTGGATCATGCGCCAGGTCTTCTCCGGCGTGTCGGCCAGACTGTTGATGTGATTGTCCAGATCTGTCCCGGTGAGCCCTTTCTTCTCTAAGGCACGACGAATCAGCTGGGCCCCGGCTTCGGGATCGGTGCCATGGACGTAACCACCCTGGAAGGACGCGCCGGCAAACATCAGCTCTCGGTAGGAATCGTCTTCCGTCATGGCCTCTTTCAGGCCCTTCATGGAATCGACGCCGAATTTGAACCCGTCGGGGTTGATGGCCCAAGCGTGGGCCGCATCCCGTACGAAGTTCCGGAGAATGAAGTCAGGCGATGAAGTGACGCCAGTGGTCAGCAGACGCTTGAAGTAGCGACCAGTGCGCATCAGCAGGCCATTGTTGCCTTCGTTGCTCAGATGGACCAGGCCGCGAAGCAGGGATTCATCGTTCACCCGGTAGTATTTACTCCGGCCATTGCGCTGAACTCGAATGACATCAGGATCCCGAGGAGCGGTGATCGCCCACAACTTTTCATACCCGGCGCTGTCGAGCTGCTCCAGCTCGTGCAGCGTTTCCAGTTCCCCGGCATCTGGGAGCCCCAGCATTTCAGACACCATAACCAGGTAATCCCGGTCGGCCTGAATCCGCTTGGTCACCTCGGTTTTGGGGACGATAGCTTCGGTGTACTTCATGCTCTCGTCGGTCAGAAACTCAGAATCGCCCAGATTATCGACGGTCTTCATCAGGGCCATGTTCTTCATGGCGCTGTCGGTCAGCTTCAACCAGTTCGTTAGAATGTTCTCCAGCAGGTCATTGGTAGCCGTCTCCCCGCCTTTTAGCGCTTTAATGCCAGCTGTTTGATGAGACAGGCCCCGTTTGCTGCGAGGAGCCAGCAGGTTGTCGCCTGTTTCGTCTTGTCGATAAAATGGCACATACCATTCGCTGGCCCAGCGCTTGCGGTGCAGACGGTTGATCAAGCCCGCTTCCTGGGCCATATCGAGCATGGCATTGTTGAGCGTCAGATACTCCTGACGGACGGACTCAAACAGCTCCTCTTTGCCGTTGGCCAGACTTGTCAGCTGATCGATGTCATCCTGGGTGAGATTGTTCTCCCGCCCTTCGGCCATCAGCTCCGACGCTCGGTTACCCGCCATCCAGCCAAGCCAGGAATTCAGGTCGCCGTCCAGGTCGGTAAATATCTCCAATAACCCCCGGGTTCCCGCTTTGTGCTCGAGCACGCCGTTTGACCACTCAGGCGCGCCGTAGTGCAGAACTGCGTGCATGGTGTCGGATACACCAGTGGCCAGGCGGGCACCGACATAGCCGGAGCCTTCAAAATCGCCGACAGCCATACCGGCACCGGCTTCGTCCTCCGCTCGCTTGATCCCAATCAGGCCATCAAAGGCACCTTCGTAGGCCCGGTCTTTGGCGTCCGTGAAGCTGAAGTCTTTGAATTTCTTAATAATTTTGGAAAGACGAGATTGGTCAGATTTGACCAAACCAAGCTTGGCAAGGGCTTCTCGATCTTGATCTGGGGACGCCTCACTGCGGTCGTCAGCGAGGCTGTAAAAGGATCGCTTTAGGGGTTTAGCCAGTACGCTGGACGACTTGAGGAGAAACTTCTCCAATAACTGGGACCGTCCCTCTCCCCTCGTTTCCTGTAGAAGGGACTGACTGAGTACACTTCTTTTAAGCGTATTGACTCCAGCTCTCGCCTTTCGAGCTGCTGGCGTGAGTACAAGTCTCGCAAAGTCGTTGTCTCGAAATACCGTGGGTCGCCCAGAGGCAGATCCTCGGGATCGAAATTTTCCGCTGGCAAAGTCGAAGCTGATGTTTTCAATGTCTGGGACATTTCCGGCCACATTCGCGTAGTTGGCGTTAATCAGGGCCTGAATGTTACCAATGTCATCGCCAGGTGTCCATTTGATGGCTGGTAGGCCAAAAGATTGCCTTGCCTTATCGAAATCTGGCCCGGTATCTAGATGTCTCGTTGTCCCGTATTTCAAGGCCGAAGACAGCATATTCTCCGCGCGGCGAATCACACCGGTCGAAGTAAATCCTCCCGGGTCGCCAATGAACACTTTGTTATTGTTGTAGGCGTAGTTGCCAACGATAGCGTAAATAGCGGAGCCACCCGCTCCTACAGTACTGGCTACCGCATCGATCCATAATTCGCCGCCGGCATCATATAGCTTGGCCTGAGCCTTACCGATCTGGATGTGCCAGGCGCGATTGGCGTCTTCCTGATCTGGGTCGATTTCCTTGACGGAGGACCCAGGATCCACTTCCGATGCAATATCCTCAATGCTCTTGCTCTTAGAAACCGGGTACTTGAAAAGCTCATCGTTTTCGGCGAGCACGGACATCGCCTTGGCGACTTCAGTCCCCCCCGCGTCGAAATCATCTCCAATGGAAAATGCCCCTGACTGAAGCTTTTCCCTGCCGTCCCTGACCTTCTCCTGCATTTCGGGAGAGTCGAACATTCTCACGACATCTGCCATAGTTTGCTGCTCTGGAGCAAGATCTAAACTCTCGTCGGGATCGAAATTCCCTTGGCGCAATTTGTTTTCACCGGCCTTCAACAGTTCCACGATGTCAGCATCGGTCCACTTCAGGCGAGGCAAATATTGGCGGATCCAGTTGCGAATCACCGATATGACCTTCTTCAGGCCCCGGCTGCTTGGGTCATTCTCTGCCAGATACGCGACGTATTCATCAGCGACAATGCGCTCCTGTTCTTTGGCGCCCTTGCCCTCCAGCTGAGAAGAGTAACGGTCACGCAGTCGGTCGATTTGTTCCTGGGGCATGTCTCGGTATATCTGGTCCAAGGCCATATTCAGTCGCTTACCGGCGATGGCCCGCACACCCATGTGGCCGCGGACCTCATGAAGGTACACTTCTGTTGCTTCTTGGGGTGAGCGAAGGTTGCCAGCCACGATATACGATTTACCGGTGATAGGGTCGAACAGACCGCGAACGCGCCCTTCGGCCCCATCCGACCGGATCTGATCATAATTGAGCGGCGGTAAATCGGCTTCGGTTTCGACCACGGTAATGGGCACACCTACCCGATTCGAAATGGATTTAACCGCTAGCTTTGCCTGCAAGACGGGAATTCCGGTAGGCTTGGCGGTACTCTCCGTCGCGGAATAAAGTGCAACACCTCGGTCGGTGGTTCGGCTCTCCAGGGTGTCGAACAACTTTTGGAATGCCTGGTTGATTCGTTGACGCTCTGGACCTTCCGGGTAGGGTTTAACCCCCAGCATCTTGAGGTGAGCGGCATTGTTGTCTGCACCCGCTACCAGGTAATCGCTACGACCGCCGCCCTCAGCGATCTTGTCTTGAACAAAGCCTTCGAATGCCCGCGCCAGCATTTCATGCTCGGTAGACCAATAATCAGAGACTCTGTAGAGATCAAGCTTCGTGGCCTCCGCGCGGAAGTTGGTCGGTACTCGGCGAGTTTTCTTCTTCTCGTTAGTGCTCTCAGCAAGTTTCTGACTGGCGGCATTGTATCGCTGAATGACTGAGCTCAAATCTGACATCGGCTGGCGATCACCCCAGCCTGCACGTCCTCGAACCTTTTTCAGCAATGCTGACATCGCCTCAAGGTCGTCATTGGTGCTGCGGTGCCCAGTCTTCCACGACTTGCTGCCTTCGACGAGCTTCCACTCTATCGGTACTTGGCTATCACCCTTCACGTATGAGGCAATACGGGATGCCAGCCTGTCGAACTCTTTCAGCTGTGCTTCCGAGGCAGGTTTTTTGTAGCGCTTTCTGTAAGCGCTGTCGGTGAAATCCTGCTCCAAAGACTCGCGGATTGATGTCAGGCGACCCATGACAGCTGTTTTCTGCCGGTCGATCACCTCTTTGGAGGCGGTCGCGTCCTCGATGTATTGCTCTTCGGCGTAGTAGACTTCACGCACAACGTCTTCGAATGCGTCCCTCACCTCCTCTCGGGCTTGGCTGTTGTAGCGCTGGAAACCGTGAGAGGCAAAGTCTTTGTCAGGCTTCTTCGATGGAAACTGAGCGTCCTTGCCTTCACCTTCAAGACCGCCTGCTTTGCCATCAAGACGACCTAAATAGTGATCCAGTGCGTGCAGCCACTCGTGCGCGAGAGAGCCTGCGCCCTTCATCTTGGTGAGATTGATGACGCCATAGCCCGGCTCATAGTGTGCAGACGCCCCCGTTAGACCTTGCCCACGAGCGCCGAATGCGATGGCGAGATCACCGTTCAGAGAAAGCGCCTTTGGTTCGACACCGACTGTTTCGGCCAGATCCATAAGGCCATCGAATGCATAATTCAAGTCATCCTGACGGTCTGCAGAATTGTTCCAGTTTCCGAATTGGCCGCCCCGAAAACCGAACTCCTGCTGGAAATCGCCAGGGGTTACGTCGCGTGACCGGCGCTCTTTGCCCTCGCGGACAACCTCTTTGAGATTGGGACGCAGCTCGGCTTCTGTGTAGTTGTTGGAATGCTGAATAATCTGTTCGGCATTCTCCACCATATAGCGCATGGCCTCTTCCCGGGAGTCGAAACCATCTTTGATAACGGGATACTTACCGCGGGTGACATTGCGGTAGATGTGGTATTTGCCATCGGCCTGGCCAACGCGATGTTTCTCGGCGACGTGCGCGACGTGGATAGCCTGGCGTGCCTCTTGCTCGGTATCGAATACTCCGATTTCACGCTCTCGGTTGAAGTGTGATCTTTTACCCTTGGGTTTTAGTGCGAGCCGAAACTTACCGACATTCTCCTTGCCCACTTCGCCGGTCATGGCGGCAATTTCACCGATTTCATATCTCTTGAAGTATGAAGGGTCGGCGGATTGCTTGGCGCTTTGGCGAGGCTTCGACGCAGAGGTACGGGTGATACCCATATCCTTGCGGGCGCCGCCAATTTGTTCTCCAAAGTCTTCGAATTTCGGCGTTTGACGGTCCGCTGGCGCGGAAGGAATATCGGTTACCGGTGCAGGATTCAGAATGGCTTCCCTGGTGGCGTCAGTCAGCGTTTCGCCTGCGCCCTCTTCGTCCAACTCCTTTTGAAGGTCGGCGGCTGAGCGTCTGCGTGAAAATTCGTCATCGCCGTAATGCTCTGCAGATTCAGCGAGAGACCGCTCGTAGTGTGTAAGGCCATTTTCGTCCTTGTCCTCGAACAGCCGATTCCACTCTGCCTGTGTTTCAGGATCGCTGAAGGTATCGTTGGAGGCTTCTAGCTCTGAGGGCTGCTCTGTGATCCCGAAGAATTCGGCGAGGTCTGGCCCTTGGCCGTACCCTGGGTCCCCTTCGTTGAACGGGATTTCTCCGCTTCCTTCTGGATTCTGCGCCTCAGTGCTGACGCCTTCACGTACTCGGGACGAATCTTCGTCATGTTGTCTCGCCTTGTAGGTTTCTCCAAGCAGGCGCCCGGCCATTTGGTGCGCCGAATCCTGCTCGTTATTCAGAATAGCATCGATTGTGGTTTCGGGCACACCTTGGTCGATAGCGTCGTTGATCAGGTCCGCCAAGATGTTTTCGTGAGGAGTCGCGTCGGGCTCATAGTCGCCTTGCGGCGCCAGGCCCTGCTCAATCGGGGTTTGGTCGGTATCGTCCAGAGCGCGCAACTGTAGCTCTTCGCGCTGTTGTTGTTCGGCATAGTTCACGGCCCCTTCGGGTGTGTACTGAGGACGACCGCCCAATGACTCAGATACCAGGTTCAAAAGGCTGTTGGCGTCCGGCGTTTGATAGCCGTACTGCTGGAGCCCTTCGGCTAAGTCGTCCAGCGAGCGGCCTCCACGGCGAAAGGGATTGTTCTTACCGGGACGGTCCTTAATGTGTTCTGGGTCAATGCCCTGCGCAACTGCCTCCTCAATATCCAGCCCACCCAGCTTACGAACCGCCGTCATAACCTCGTCGCGGTCAGGAATGATGCGATTCTTGTTCGGGCGACGCAGTGCTGGCTTGAGGTGCTGGCCACTTTCCCTGTGCAGGCGTGTAAGCTTGTCGGCGAACCCCTTGTCCCCCAGTTCCTGGGGATTGGTGTTGGCCTGATCCATTGCCGATTGCATGGCGTCGGCCATGGCTGAGTTGGCCGGAGTCGTGCGACGAGCCAAACCCGCACGCAAGCGCTCCTGTTTGCCTCCGAGGCGCTTGGCCAGATACCCAACACCAGCCTTGCCCTGATCAATGTGATAATCAACATCGTCAGGCATCGGAGTTGACACCTGCTGCTCACGCTGATTCCACAACTGATCAGTTTCAGTAGAACGCTCGGGCGGAAGCTCTGAAATATTGACGGCTCCGTGGTCTTGCCAAGCCTGGTCAATTTCCTGATCCCTGGCCGCCAGAGATTTCTGCTCTTGCTGAATGCGCTCCTGCTCAAGCAACTCATCAATGCCGGAAAAATCGATCTGAGGCACATTCCCGCTTAGTTGTCCGTCCATGCGCCCACCCGGGGCCATGTGTTCCATACCGGTGTTGCTATTGCCTGCGACCTGCTCAGGACCCGTAGGCTCCATGCGAATGTCGCTTGGTGGGGGTAGTGCCGCAAACTCAAGCGCTGCCTGCGAGCCAGCAATGGCTTGGTCGAGTTGATCGCCACCCTCTGCTTTCGAGCGCTCGCGCGCGTCAGCAACGGCCTTCTCAGGTGTCATCAAGTCCTTGGTAGCGGTAGCGCCTCGAACTGTGGCACCCATGCCGGAGCCAGCGACAGCACCAGCGAAGCCACGGTCTAGACTCTGCTCAAGGTCGAAATCGGTATTGGTGCCAACGGTCTCTCCGGCGTACTCAATTTGCTCTTGGACAAATTCGGTGGCGCCCTCGCGGCCAGCTGCCTTTCCAGCTTCTTTAAGGACATCTTTCGCGCTGGATACCGGAGCAAGATCGGTAACGCCTTTGGCGCCGATGCGCTCTAACAAGGAGGCGGCAACGGCCGGAATAAACGCCTCGCCCAGCTCACGCGCCCCTACCTCATCCAGCCCTTTGTTTTCTGCGCGTACTTCGCCAATTTCCTCGGTGCGAGAGGCGATGTACGCCGGCAAAGTCGTTAAGGCGGCAGCCATGTCGGGAACACTTTTAACGCCCTGCTCTGTGATATAGCCGGCTAGATTTTTCGCAGTGACGTCACCCTTCAATCTTTCCCATGTGAACCGCGGCTGATAATCGGCGCCTTTTCCGGTTTCAGAGATGGCTTGACCAGATCGGGCAAGCGGATTACCAGTCTCCTCCGGGTCCAAATTCATGGTGAAGGAAATACCGTCATCGCCAAAGCGAATCCCGGGGTTGATGCCGGTGGCTTCCGTCAGATACCGCTCCCCCTCTTTGGCGACATTACCGATGAACTCAACAAGGTTCCCACCAAGGTCCATGGCGCGCTCACCTGCACCACGAAGCGCGTTACTGGCAAACCCAGTCTCAGGTTCAGCTGATTCATCAAGTGAGCCAAAATCAATGCCGCTGAAATCAATCGGTGGACGCTCATCCTCGGAAACCTGGTCCCAGTCGATACCGCTAAAGTCGATTGCCATTGGTTATCTGCCCTGAGCCATATGTGCGCGCAAACCCTGCAGTAGCTCTTCGTCTGAAAAGCGGCTGTTATTAGGGTTTTGTTTGAGCTGTTCGATCAACCTAGATTCCTCAGAGGTAACCCTAGAGGCGCGATCCTCTATTACCTTGCCTGTCGAGAGATTAATGAGCCGGGTTCGACCATCATCGTTGTACTGAGGCATCGCCTCGATTTGCTTTGAATCATCCGAGGGGTCTGTGACAAAGATCGGATTATCAGCTGTGTTATGCCAGCGCATGGCGGCGTTCTGCCCACGTCTTTTGGCCGGATCGCGAAGAACGCTTTGTTCATTCGTGTGGCCGTCTGTCTGGTAGGTAACGCCTTTATCGTCAGTATGAGTCGTAAACCGACCCCTATTGGCATCGCGTTCAGCTTGGGTCCGGCCCACCTCCAAACCGTGTTTATGGTCAGCAACAGCCTTGCTGTTCTCCAGCTGCACGCCAGCGAATTCCTTGCGATTCTGCTGGTCCAGTTTGGCAACTTCCATCCGGCTATCGTGCGCAAAGTTCCGGTCCTCGATCTGGTTTTGCCGATTCTGATCCGCCATTTCCCGCTGGAACGCCATTCGCCCTTCCGAGATGGCAATGTCGCGATACGTGGAGCCGGCCACTTCCATGGCCTTACCAATGGTGCCCAGTAACAAACCTCTACCCATGATTACGCCCTCCCGGTAAGCAGACCGCCACTGCCCTGTGGCGCGGCTGGTTGTTGCTGCGGTTGCTGTTGTTGTCCAGGCTGGCCGGTGATTTGTTCTTCGGAATAACGGTTGCCAGCTTTGCGAAGCCACATGCCGATGGCCTGCTCCAAGGCTTGCTGAACCTGTTCGCCGGACAGTTCAACCGCGCCAACTTCCTTGAAGGCTTCGGCAATGTCACTCATCAGCGTCACGCCCAAAAGAAGCAATACAGGGATGTCCAGCTCGCCTAAGCCTTCTTCAATTTTTCCGAGCACCAGAACAATGGTGCCCGCCAGCCCCATGATGGGATCTTTTTGTGCGGCCTTACCAAATTTCACTAAACGGCCTTGGTCGTAGAGCAGCTTTTGGCCGATCTGAAAACCGCGTTTGTATTGCTCCATTTGCTCAGGCGTGAGACTTTCGGCCGCTTCTGCTGCGGTACCGGCACCACCCATCTGTTGCATTTGATCCATGACTTAACCTCGTGTGCGAGCGCGATAATTGTTGTTGTAGGAGGTTCCCCACTGCCCCCGGCGGCGGCGTGAACGGTCTGCGTCTCTCTCGGCTTCTTTCTGTTCTTTGTATTGGGCATAGCCTTGCAAGAGTCCGCCCGCCATCTGCATGCCAGTAGAAGCCAGTACGGGATTGTCTTTCATCCATTGGTGAGCGTCGGAGAGCAGACCGTTCCCCTGTGGTGGATTTCGGACCGCCTCTACTGCGGCATCGCCATAGCGACCGGCGTTGTAGGTTTCGTCAATCATGTCTTGACCGGTGGGCGCGTTGTCGAAACCAACAGGGTTTCGATTTCTTTGCATCACGCCAAACGAATCACTGGACCCGCCAGACGCAGCGGGTGCGCTACCTGGTGCGGCTGGTGCTCCGGCACCATTGTTCGCAGCTTCAGTGGCGTCGCCGACCATCTCAGCACCGTTGGGCTTCGGGTTCAGTAAGCCGCCTGAAGCACCATTGTTGTTCGCGGCGTTCAGAGATTCGCCCAGCTCTGCCGGATTGGCGCCGTGCAAATTGCCTTTGATCAAGCCTTGCGCTTCTTCAATGGGCGCCGCACCGTTCGTTATGGCTGAATTGGCGGCATCGCCAGCCAAGTCGGTAGCGGTCTCTGCCGCGTTACCGGTGACCGCCTCAACGACCTTGGATGCTTGTTCAGCGCCTGCCTCCATCGTCGCAGCGCCAGCGGCTTGTTCCGCGGCCTTGGTTCCTGCGTCCGTCGCCGTCTGCGTTGCGACGGTAGAGCCAAAATTGGTCACGCCGTAGTACGCACCGACGGCGCCAATGGTGGCCTGAAGCAAGTTTCCCTCTTTCAAACCGTCGTAAACCGCCTTCGCGGACATCGCGACACCCACCGCTTTTACTACCGCTGGAATTGCCTGCATTTAGATCACCTTGTGTTGCGCGCCTACGCGCTTGAGTCCAAGTTTTGAGAAGAGTGTTTCGGCTCGCTCGCCCTTTTCACCGCCGTAGGAGGTGCCCAAAAAAATATCGTTGTGGCCGGGAAACCCCTTGGCCCAGCGAAGGTATTCCCGGATTAATGGCAAGCCATTTTTGTCGGCGTAAACCAAATGATTAACAATCATGTAGCCGTCGCGACACCAGGACGGTGCCGCCTGCGCGATCAACACCGCGGTACCGTTGTAGAGCACCAAACTGTGCGGATCACAGATGAAAAAGCGAAGGCTTTCCCTGGCCTTCTCCACATTAACCGGCATCCCGCCGTGCGTATCGGACAGCTGCTGAGCCTTGTGGCACAGCGCCAGAACCTCTTCGAGTTGAGCGATAGAGGCGTACATCAAGCACCCATCGCCGCGTTAACTTGCGATTGAGTCAACAGCCCGGGGCTAAACTGCGGCGTCTGAGGCCCGTAATTGTCCATAAACCCTTCATCAATTTCGATGTTGAGCAAGTCCGACCAGGCGGCCAGGTCATTCACAAACTGACGGTCCAAATCGTCCAGCATTTGGTTTTTCGTAGAGATCTTGAGATCGGCTGAAGCAATATCAGCTCGTGCGCCCTGCTGAGTCGCGAACATGCCGGCCAACTGCGTATCGATCGTATCCTGGCGCTGAGCCTCTCGTTCAAGCTGTGATTGCTCGGACTCATGAGCGCGCTGAGCAGCGCCTGCGGCGGCTTCGTGCTGCAACTCCGCCCAGCGAGTGCCGGATTCCCAGGCTTGCTGGTCTTCTTGGCGTTCGGCTTCGAAGGTGCGATCTTGCTCGTTTTGCTCGCGATCGAAGGCACGGTCCGCTTCGGATTCGCCAGAACGGAATGCAAACTCATCGCCCTGCATACCTCTGTCGTGCTCACGACCCGCGAGATTTTCGGCAGACTGGAACGCTCTATCGGCTTCAGCCTCTCCAGATCGGAAGGTTTGATCCTGTTGTTGCAACGTCGTCTCATGCTCACGGCCAGCGAGATTTTCATCGGCCTGGAACGCTCGATCGGCGTCAGCCTCTCTGGAGCGGAAAGTCTGATCCTGCTCTTGCAAGCTACGCTCGTGCTCGCGTCCGGCCAGACTTTCCCTGGCTTCGAACTGGCGATCCTCGGCGCGTTCGGCACTCTGATGAGCAAGCTCGGTTGACTGGATGCGGCTCTCATGCTCACGACCCAGACGGGTCTGCTCAGCTTCGAAGGTCTGTAGTACCTGATCACGTGCGGTTTGAAATCCGTCAGATTGCTCAGCCAATCCGCGCTGGTTTTGGTATTCCTCGCGGCTCAGCTCCAAGCGGGCGGCAATTTCGTCATCGGACAAGTCACGCTGTAGGGTGCGATCCAATCCGGATTGCTGTGCCTGGTGCGCGTTGATGACTTCTTGTTGCGCGGCCTGAAAACGGTTGTTTTGCTCCGCCAGTTGAGACTGCTGCTGGTACTCCTGCTCACTCAGGTTCAGTCGTGCCGCAATCTCGCGGTCAGTGATGCCCAGCTGCTGCTGACGATCAAGGGCCGCTTGTTCACGGGTCAAGGCCCGCTCTTCGCCGGCCAATTGGGCTTGTTGGGCACGATCCAGTGCGGACTGAGTGGCCTGGTGCTGCTGCGAACCCTGTTGCAGTGCCTGGTCGTGTGCACGGTTTCTTGCATTCTCGCTGCCTTCAAACGCCTGGGTTCGAGTCAGCAAGCCGCCTTCGTGAGCCCGATTGGCTTGGTTTTCCGTGGCAGTAAAGCGATTTTGCGATTCCTGCTGCTCCATCGCCTGATCGCCGCGCATTTCCTGCAGACGAATCTCATTGGCGGTGTCGTTGCCTTGCAGATCCAATTCGTGCGACCGACCCAAGGCAGCTTCTGTACTCTGATGCTCTCGATTCAGGTCATTTTGAGACGCGGTGAATTCGTTCTGATCGCGCTGCAATAGCAAGCCCGTGGTTCGATCGTTAATCGCGCTGTTGTTGTCTCGGGCAATGTTGTGGCGGAAATCCTGGATATTGAAGACGTTATCCAGCTGAGCCTTATATTTCGTTGCATCAAAGCTCGCGTAGGTGCCCGCATCCTGCTGTGCCATCGGCATGGCGTTGCGGATCATTTCACCCATGGACGTTTGAGCCGCAATATTCGTGTTCAATAATCCACGAGATTGAGCAGTGCGTTCGCCCTGAGACCGAGAGGTCTTCATTAGCGGGGAGTCCTCGTTGAGGATGTTGTTCATCTGATGCTGGACAGTGGAATTCTTGCTGACGTTGTAATCAGGAATGTTCACTGATACCGGCTTAGGCGCGCCTGGCGCCTGCGGATTAAGCAGTCCCATAGAGTTATATCCTTTGATTCACAACAGAGGGTTGTTAGGTAGGCCAGGCCATGGCTGGCAGTTCGGCTTCGATGTCCTCGATACCGGCTGGCATTGCGCGGCTGCCGGCTCTCACGTCGCCCAGGATCTCGTCGGCTTTTGCCCAGGTCTGATCCCTCAAGAAGACACAGTAGGCCGCCTCGTCCGCGAACTTCTGTACCGTGGAGCCAGCGTAAGAACAGGCCGAGAGAATGCTGTTGTAGTGGCGAGTCTTGGCGAAGTCGTCCAAGCGTGCCTGGACCTGGCGCTGAATGAGGATGGTTTTCTCTTCAACCGTATGCGACCGCACATCCCAGGCCTGCTTCCACGCACCATCTTCGAAGACCGGTGTGGTTTCGCTGACCACATCACCGTCGGGGCGAGGCGTTGCAACCACCTCAAACACGCCGCGCGACTCCAGTGATTCCTTGCGCGGCTTGTCCGGCAGTGAAACGCCAGGCGTGTCTTTCCTGAGCTGAGCCAGGGTGTATGGGTAAGTAATTTGCCCGTTATCGTTTTTCAAATACATTTAAGGCTCCAGAATGATGTAGCCGTAGAGACGTGAATTACCGGTGTTATCGCCACCGCCGTAGAGCCAGGTACCGTTGATGGTCCCTTCGCCGTAGGTCCACTCGTAATAGCTGGTGCCCACGGCCACCGCTGCGTTGCCACTGTCGGCTGCGTCGCTTTGCACGGTGAATCCGCTCATGGTGTAGGTGGAGACGGAGAGATGATTCCAACCGCCCAAGATGCCGAAACTGATGGCTGAGCCGTCTTTGCTGGGGGTCGCATTTGCGGAACTTCCATCCACCCCGTTAATGCCACCACTTACGGAAGAGGAACCAACAGTGTTCACGCCTCGGAAGTACTGCACCCCAATGGCGTAATCGTCGAGCGTTCCGCTCTTATTGATCACCACATCGGTGTCAGGGGTTGCACCCATGACCTTGTAGCCCACCAGACCAAAGGTATCGATCGTATCGTTGGCGTGGCCGTTATTGACGACCGTATAGCCCGAGGTGTTGAAGCTTAGGGGATTGGTTGAACTGCCTGAATCGGTTTGAACCGCCCAGACAACGACAATGTCGCCCTCTTGCAGGCCGCCCAGCGTGTCGCCGCTGAGAGTCTGAGTAAACGTGGTGTTGGCGTCAGCGGTAAAGGCATTGACCACGCCGCCACCGAACTGAACGGGATCAACCCCATTACTGCCCCTAAGCATGCGATGTTTAAGCATTACCGACGTGGACCCCGTACAAGGTGGAACCCACTTTCCAAAGTTCGACAACGGTATAACCGGTCGTGGCCAAATCTGGGGCTGCGCCGCCAATCCACGTTATCGTGGGCCAAGTGACTTCGTAGGCGGACCCGTCATCGATCATAAGCGTAATGTGCTCGCCATCTTCAATGGCATCCACCGGAGACTGATTCGCTGTTAACGCCCAGGTTTGAATGAGGCCGTTGGCGGGGTCTAAATCCGGGTTTGTGCCTGTGATCGCGTGAACTTTCTCGGCAACCGCTTCGTTCAGCGTGACCTTTTTGTTAAAGGTTTCAGTCCCGCCGTGCGTGTTATTGCCTGTGAAAGCATTGGCGATTCCAAGAAAAACGAAGGTGTCGTTAGCAGCCAATACTGGCAAGGTAACGTTGCGGTCAGCAGTCAGCTCGGAAGTGACGAAATTGTACTTGTGGTCTTCGCTCAGGTCGGAGAGCGACGCCCCTTTAAGCTCCTTATCCTCCAGTTTCTGAGCGCCAGTGGTGCCCACGAGCGAACCTCCAGGCAGCGCCTGGCCACTGTCAGTAAGCCCGCCGCCCGCAGTCAGCACCGGAAGATTGCCGACGGTTGGACTGGAGACGTTATTTATCTTGGCGGCGTCCAGCTCAGCGTCGCCCGCCTCTACGGCCTCAAGGTCCTCTGCGGCAATGACGTCAAGCTCATTGACCTTGCTATTTTGATAACCTGCCATTTACGCTCTCCGTTTCTTGCCTGGTAGGTAGTCGACGGTGTAGCCGTCCAGCTCCCAGGGCTCTTCATCAGTCGTGTTGGATTCGAGATAGAACGTCATCCACTCGCCCCGCCCCTGCAAGTCGAGAAATCCGTCATTGATGGGCAATCCGCCCAAGATGGCCTTGCCAAGGATGGCCGAGCCAAGGGTTGCACCCGATTTGGAAACCGTCGGGCTTGATGCTGAGGGAATTTCAGCCGTGTCGGTGATATACCGCGGCATGACCGTGAGACTGTTGTTGCCGGTTTTGCCCAGGTCCAGCCACAGCCGTCGATACCGCTTGATCTGTGATTTCGCGTCCTGATGCCAGTAGGCTGGCGCGGCAACGGCTCGAATGGCCTCGCCGCCAAAGCTGCGGCCGCTTTCCATCTGATAGACTTTGCCATCGTCGGTACCGAAGTAGATGACCTCGGTGCCCGAACTGTCTTCGGTGTTGACGACACAGCGAACCACATCGGGCCATTGCAACGGTGTGATCATGACTTCAGGGCCGTTGAACACCAGAATCAGGCCAGATCCATCGGAGAAGAACACCCGGTACTGCCCCTTCTCGCGCACGACCGTTGAGGCAATTGCCCTGCCCCAGCGGCCCTCAATGGTTTTGTCCATGTCGTGAGAGATGATCGACTCGTAGAAATCCGAGTTGGACTGCGATCGCGCAAAGTCGGTAACGCCGCGACTGTCGACAAAGCGGATATTCGAGCCCATCGCCTGGATGGTGCCCGCCATGGCGCCGGCGTTGTTGCCGTACTCGACCATCTCAGAGGCGACCCAATCGTCAAAGCTGGTGCCTGCCAGGAGCACAATGCTGGTGGCGGTGTAAATCCCCAGTGAGCCATTGGGCATGGTGGAATAACCGGTGACCGTGTCGCGCATCAGCAATTCGGTGGCATCGGATCTCAGTGTCCAGGATCCGGTAGGCGCGCCAACCGGTGAAATCTGTGTCGAATTGTCAAACGAAAGCACCAGGTGATTCTTGTGCGCCCAGATCTCGCTGGGCGTGTCCGTTGGCATCCCTGTCGAAACATCAGTCCAGGTCGTGCCGTCGAACTCAAAGGCTTGGTGCGTGCCGCTGGCGCCATACATCTTCTTGGTGCCAGAGAAGGCATAGTTCACGAAGCGGTAGGTACCGTCGGGGGATAGCCCGGCTTTTACTTCAGTCCATCCCGAACCCGTCGACGAGTGCATGACACAGGTGGCACCGCCCACCGCATTGCGGAACCCGTAGACCTTGCCGTTGTATAGCCAGACACCGCGAACCGGACCTTCACCCGGAATCGGGTTTGGATCGAATTCGGTGTACCCGAGCAATCTTCGAATGCCACCGCCAGGCTTGGGTTCGATGTTCAACCCTAACCGGAGCCGGCTCGGGTGCATGCTCGATGCCGGACTGGTGCCGTCGACGCCTCCGCCGAGCTGGATGCTCCTCGTTTGCATGGTCATGCCAGCGGCCCCGCTTTCTTCATCTTGGGCAGTTGCGTACGCTTTAACTGGCGGCGCAGACGCTTGGCTTTCTTCTGACTCCGAGCCAGGACTTCTTCGGCAACGTCGTAGAACCCAAGGTCTTCCATGGCCGCGTAGACGATCAGCATGTGGTAATCGCTTGGCATCTCCGGTGTGTCACCGCCGGCGGCAAGGACCTGCGCCCCTCGATGAAACTCCCCGGTGATTACGTACACGTCCGATGGCGTTGGCCCCAAAACGATGTTGTCAGACGGATCAATCGTGATGTGAGACGGCGCCCCCGTTGAGTTATTGCTGACACGGTAGATTTGCTGAAACGCGTCCCAATCGATGTACGTCAAGCGGTACTTCGTGTTCGACCCGGCGGACTGCAAATAACAAGTGGGCGGATTACACCGGTCGTTAACCCGCCATGCTTTGAACCGGCTTATCGCGGACGCGGCATCCACATCTGTAGCTTGGCTATAGGCGTACGTATCGTTACCCAGCGACGTGTTCAACGTGAACGGTCTTCGCATCCAGCGCCAATACTCGGCGTTCTGGATCTCCGTCCAAACGGACGCCACCCAGTCAACCGCGTTTTGATGCAAGCCTGACTGGCTTGTAACGTCGGTAGGCCCCGTCGAGGCGTAGCCCGTTTCCTGACGCAGCCGCTTGACCAGCTCCAGAAACGTCATTATTCCTGTCTCATGGTTTCTGCGAGCCAGCGGCTACCGTTGGGGTTGTTTTCGGTGACCACCGAGAACGGATAACGGAAACCAGTTTGACGAGGCCAGGCGTAGAACCGCTCCCCAGTTTCAGGGTTTGTTCTTAGCTCGTTTCGATAGGAAGTCGTTCTTGCTCTGGCAAGACCCTCAACGAACTTGCGCTTGACCCACTTTCGGGTACCGCGCTGAAATACCTCGCACTGACCGTTAACCCAAATCGGAAAGGTCGCGTCCGCGTGTTGATCGGTGACGTCAGCAATTTCGACCTCGACCGACTCCTCCATGAACGCCAGGATCTTGGCTTTGTCCTTGAGCCAGGCTTCGTCCAATCGCTCGTTATGCAAAGGTTCAAGTTCACCATCGGCGTTAAACTGCCGTGTTCCGTCCTGGCCAACCTGATGTTCTTCAGATTCGAATCGCTGCGTAATCTCGACTGGATTGTCTTTAGCTTTGAGTTGGCTTTGAGCCGCTGCCAGCTTCTCTTCTAGCTCAAGCTTTTCCTGAGCAAGCTTCGCGCTCTCGCTTTCCAGGGCCTGATTGGCCTCCAGCGCTTCTTGCAAAGTGGATTCCAGTTCGTTGGTGTCAGTCGCTTCAGTGTCTGCGGATGCAGTTTTATTAGAATTTCGTCTCGCCATTTTTGATTCTCCAGAAACAAAAAAGCCCCGCACAAGGCGAGGCAAGGAAGCGCCCGAAGGCGATGTTTGCTATTAACTAGCGGTGGTGATGGTGATGCCGTTGAAGGTCTTGGAGTAGCCCTTGATGTACCAGTGCGTTCCGTCTGCGACGAGTTCAACCCGGTCGCCTTCGTCGGCCACGCCGTCAGCAAAGGTAATGGTGTCACCACCACTGGCCTCGCTGTCGCCATCGGAGGCCGCATTCAGGTCAGCCGATACCACCAAGCCACGAATGATGTTGTCCGAATTAGCGGTAACAACGGTGTAGGACGCACCGGAGGGCGCGGCGCCAACAATGAAAGTTAACGCCAGTCCTGGCTTTGGAGCTGGCAGCACGGTTTCGAATTCCGTAGCAGAATTCAGTACGAAGATGCCGTCGTGATCCGCCAACTTCAGAGTGCTTGCAGCGGTCAGTGTCTTCACTTTGCCTCTGCCGTAGGACTCTGAACCGTCATCGTTTTCACGTTTGATCACGGCATTTCGAGCCAATCTCAGAAAATTGGTGATCGTGAGTTTGTCTTGCTTATCGTGTAAGCGAGCCATAGTTCTTACCTCGATTTGTCGAATAAAAAAGGCCCCCGAAGGAGCCTTTCTTTATGTTGAGGTCACGCCGTTAGGAGTTCTGCGGGCGTGAAGGAATGGTGCCGATATTCACCGTGGTAGCGGTAACGCCGGTTGCGTTCCAGTTGTCTGTGCCAAAATCGAAAGGACTGGCTGCCCCCGTGGTTTGGATGATGGTGTACCCAAAAGGCGCGTACCCTGCTGGCAATGCCGGGAACTGAGGGTAGATCTCCGCCACGTCGGAATCGCCGTCGACGTCCTCGATTTCGCCCTGGAAGACGGCTACCGCACCGGAAGCGTCAAGGGCCCACACGAATACGCCGATTTTGTCGGCTCCAATCGCAGTAAACGCATCGCCGTTCCCGTCAGAGGTTGGTGTTACTCCATTGGTGATGGCGGTTTTTCGGTACATCTTTCCATCAATTTCATAATTGATGACTTCGGTCGTGTCGTGAAGGGTTTCTGCACCGATGGTGGTCAGCAGACCGCTGGAATATGAACGAGTCAAAGGTTCCATATTATGATCCTCGGGTTGGCCCGCTCTCGCGGGCACTTAATTAGATGTCAGTACAGCCTGCTTCGATGACAGCCATCCAGCCGTCATTCTGAACAAACGCCGCTGAGTAGAACTTGGTGCCGATGTAACCACGCTGGCCCAGAGGGTCGGCCTTGTCCTTCTTGCCGACGGGCACATGGATAACGTCGAAGGAATCCATTCCCCGCAGCGCCAGGTTGGCCCAAGCGTCCGCAGCTACCACAATGAACGGGTAAACGTCGATGTTTGAACCACCGGTTGACAGCATGCCGGTGGCACCCAGGGTGGCGCCGGAGTCGATAATGGCGGTTAACTCGGGTGAAACCACGAAACGGTAGTTCTCTACCGCACCGATTTCGCAGTCATGCACCATGTCGCGCTTGCCATACTCGGCACACTGCAGGAAGCCTGGGAGGTTGCGGATGTCGTTCTCAGCATCGGTGTGTACAAACACCAGGTAACCTCGTTCTACTCGCGAGGTATTGAAGTCACCACTGCCATCGAGCACGCTTGATACTGGACGACCGCGGTTACCCTTAATGGAACGGGTCGCTTTGCGGAGAATCGGCAAGCCGATGGGCTCATCAACGGTTGCACGCGAAGTGCCACCGCAGTAGAACTTGTTGGTGCAGCCTTTCAGGGCGCCGTAATCGACCATTTCACGAACCAGACCCATGCGCTCACCGGCTTGCGCCTTCATCTCGTCAGGGATCTTGTCTTCGTACAGATCAGCGGTTTTGTCGGTGTAGCTGTACAGGCACGCGTACTGCTGCAGCTGCACGGTGATGTCTTGAGGGGTCAGCGTCTCCGCTTCAGGGGTCTGGCCTTCACTGACAAGATGATCGTTGGCCGACACGCTCCACTGGTTGATGGACGTGGCGTCGGTGTTGGTAGCACCCTTCGGCAACCAGCGACGATAAACAACCGTATCGCCCTGATTCTTCTTGTGCTTCTTCTGATCACCACTGATACCCAGACAGGTCACAGGTACAGCGTGCTTCAGGATAGATCCTTTCGTCTTGCCGATCCGAGGTTCGGCGGTATTGTATTTTTGAGCAACCATTACTGGCCTCCTAAATGTTTAAAGGGTCAGCTGTTGAACGCAGCTAAAAATTCTTCATGCTCGGTTTTGCGCCCCTTTCTAATGGGCTCTCCACCGGACGTAGGTGCGACAGCGTCGTCCAGGCGCTTCGTGCTCTTACCGCTGTTCGGGGCAAGATCGGGCGCAGAGGTCGTGGCCTTGAAATCATTCAGGATGGCTATGGCGTCTGCAGCACTGTTGCTGGATTGTGCTTTGTGTTGAGTTTCAGTCGGCTGGGTAGCCAACCAGTTGGAGAAAGCATCACTCTCGACAATGTCTTCCCAGTCAGGGTGTTTTTTGTCGAGCTTTCTCATTTCCTTGATGGTGGTGAGTTCTTCAGCGGTCGAAGACGCGCGGTCTTCGGCGGCCTGGAGCTTACCGTTAAGTTCGTCCATGTTGATGTTTGGCTTCGCCATGCTCTGAACTTCTTCGAGCGCTTCGGCCCATTCGGGGAAGTCCTCTTTCAGCCGGGCCATGGCGGGGCCACTTTTGGCAGCCTCAGACATCTGTTGGCTATTAGGGGCTGCAACACCGGTTTCATCGGCGGCGGCTTTCGCGGTCGCCATGCTGTCCAGCTTTTGCTTAATGCCTCCCAGGTTGCCTTCAAGATTTCTGAGACGTCCTGAAAATTTCTCTTCGACGGTGTTCACGAAACGAGATTCCAGCATTGCCACCGCTTCGGGCGACAAACCGGCAATCTCTTTTTCGATGTTATCTGCGGAATTGTCTTCCTGATTCGTATCAGCGGCAGCGCCTGATAGGGCGTCACCGCCTTCAGTGCCTTCAGTGCCAGCTTCTTCAGTGCCGCTCGCATCGTCTTCGATGGTCGTTTCACCGTTGAATGCAGCCTCGAAGTCGCTTTGGTCTTGGGCTTCCTGCTGCTCAGGCGTTAATTGTGTTGCTTCGGTCGCTTCAGTTTGCATTGTTATTCCTCACTGGGTATGCCGTCTGCGCGGCTATGGTTGAGCTTCGGATTCGGCCTTGTTCATGGCCTTTTGGATTCTTTTGATCTCGTAGATCTGGCCGCGCTTCTTGGCCGTTTGCGCTGGCTCCATGTCCTTGTCGTTGTCTTCCCTGAGATTCTGCAGTCGGTCAGATAACGACTCTTTCAGCCGAGCGAACCAGCCTTGGCGCACGTCCTCTTTGGAAAATTTGTAACTCAATGGATCTGCTCCACTCGATAGAATGTACTGGTACCTTCGATCTCGATGATTTCCCCTGCCATCAGATAGCCCATGACGTCGTGATCCTTCAGCCCGTCGGGAACGTCAGCTGGTTTCAGCAGCTCCCAATGTTCTCCATCTCCAGAAACGAAAAAGACCGCTTTCGCGGCCTTCTTTTGAACGAGGGGGGTGCCCGATGTGTCTACAAGTTTCATTGTGCGAATGCCTGCCCTGCTGGCGCCCGGCCCGGTGGCTCCATCGCTGGAGTCGCCACTTGCGGAGCGCTGTCTTTGTGTGGAGACAGCCTGATTTGTGTCATCAGTCGCTGCGTCGTTTCGTTGATTCTGACCTTGAGATTGTCGGTATTGATGTCCTTATCACCGAGATACTTCATCTCAGCCAATTCCTTCGCCAGCTCGGCGGAGAACTGCTCGATTTGCCCCTTGAATTGGAACTCATTGATTTGCAATCGCTCCTTGCTCATCAGTTCCATCTCTTTGCGCTGTGTAGAGGCCATTTCCCGCATCTCAGCCACTTGAGCGTTGAGCTGGGCGATGGCTTCGCGCGGATCCGATTGCTGTGGCTGCAGCATCTGCTGAACCAGTTGCTTCCATTCCTCGTCATCGTACTCGAAGTTCTTGGGGTCGTACTTCTCGGCGCGAAGGTACTCAATGGCCACCTTCTTCGGATCGAGGTTGTAAATGGGGTTCTGAGCCAGTTGCAGCAGTTCGAGCGTTTTTTCTTTCTGAATCGTCCGCTCAACCAGGTTGGAAGAGCCCTTGGCATCAATGACAAACTCGCCCTTCTCTTCGTCGTCACCGTACTGTAGCAAGTAAGCGTAGTACCGGCGCATGTGCGGCTCGGTGATCAGGTCATCAAACAGTCGAGCAATCCGGCGACGGACAATGTTGGCGTTGTTGTTGAGGATTTGCGTCTGACCGAGCGTGTCCATCTTCTGCTGGCCCATCTGGCCCTGCATGATCATGGGCAATCCAGTGACGTCTTCAGCCAACTTCAGCGCCAGATAGATGATCGCCTGCAGCTCGTTCACCATCAGATCCAACTTGTAATAGGTGAAGGCTTTTGTAATGTCCTCGTCTTCCGCGTCCTCTGCCAACTCCCAGCCCTTGCGAGGCTCAATGGTCGCAACACCATCGATCGGGCGGATGATGTCAGAATTAAACGCCCACATAGGCCCAGCACCCAGGCCCGCGTTGTCCATCAGATTGCGGCCAGCACCATTGATCATTCGCTGGGGCGTGCGGATCTGTCGGGAAACGCCGATACCCCAAGGCAGTCCTTTGCGGCGCTGCCAGACCATGACGTCATAAGGAAAGTCACCGGTGTCGAGTGGGTTCAGCACCGCCTTGATGATGCGGTTATTGACCATGACGACGTTGGCTTGAACGACTTCCGGGAGATGTTCTTCGCCGTGTTCATAGTTGGCGGACTCGAAGACAGATTCAATGTCGTCCCTCTCAAATTCACCGTGGAAATACCAGACTTCAAACTGACCAGAGGAATCGCGCTGCATGTCGTCCACTTCTTTGAACTTAACAGTCGCTTCCGTTGGCCCTTCATCCAATACGCTGAGAATCTCCTTCTCAAGGTAGCCATCCAGCTCGATCAGTTCGCGCAGCTTCTTGGGGCTGATCTCGTCGCGCTCAAAGATGTAGGGCCCGTCGTGAATGTTCTCACCACAGCCCTTCGCCGGGTACAGATTGCGATAGCTGATCCACTGGGAACCCGGCTTAACCTCTTCGTTGATGACCAGCTGGCCTTCACGATAGGCAACTTGGCGGCGCTTCTGAGGCACAGGCCCTTTGAGTACACCGGTGCCAACCCTGGCTGCGTCCTCGATGACTTTGCGCATGTGCGCGTGGTACTGGCACTCTACCAGCCAGTCTTCGATACGCTGCTGGGCTTTTGCGGCCTTGTCCTTTGCGTTCTGCAGGATGCTTTGCGCCTGGCCGACAATCTCCGCCTCTCTCTGCGCGGCGCCCTGTTCGTTACCTGGGAACTCCGCTTGGATCTGCTGACGAATAGCGGTTGGTAGATTACCTTCGGCAAACGGCAGCAGTTCTGGTACCGGTGTGCTGTCAACGTGGAAGGCGCCACCGTCGGTCGGCATGAGCATATCGGCCATGCTGGCGCCAGCCGCGTCACAGTATTGCTTGGTGATGTTGATGAAGATCGTTGAGCCAGTCGGTTCACCGAGTTCACCACCGCCATGCTCAACGTCCGCATTGCCTTCAATCTCACTGCGATTGGCGTCATCAACGCCTTCGTAGTGCTCCTCGTCTTCATCCCATTGCTTTTCGATACCGCTACTGACGCGGTATTCAATCGCTTCTGAGCGTTTTTCTGCAATGACGCGGCTCAGCTTCTGCAGCTTTTCACCGAGCATTGCCTCGTGCTTATCCATGGCGGTATGCAAGGCTTCGAGGTCGTCATCAGACAGAGATGCCTGCAACGCCTCGAATTCCTCCGGAGGCAGCTTCTTCAGATCGCGGATATTCATGCGCTGCGAGCACGCCCGTAGGATTCAGCGAATAAGGCGTTAACGGTGATGTCGGGACTTGTTGCACTGGCAAGTTCAACGGTCACCTTCACTGGCCTGCCTTCTGACAGGAACGTTTCGTAGAAATCGGCAGTCTGAGCGGCCGCAACCTGCACACCGTCAAACTTGACGACAAGGTTACCGCCGCCCCAGGTTGCGCCTGCGACGGATATGATCGGATCAATCATCTTCCCGAAGTTAACCGTCTGATTGGACGTCAGGTTTGCTGTTCGTTTACCCATGGTTAGTACCCCATTGCCCTGTCACGAGGGCGGTGGATTTTGTAGCGAATCTTGCGTTTCTTCTTCGCCGCTGTGTTCTCAGAGAACGCAATGACGGTTGAATCGAATAGTCCTGGCGACGACACGCCGCGAGACTTCATCTCTTTCTTGCTCTCCACCTGGATCTTCCCGTTCTTGGTCCATATCCGTTTTGGTCTGGAGAGTTCAGCCTGCAGCTGAGTGAGGTGTTTGCACTTCGACGAAATGCTGATCAAGTCGTCAGGGTTGGCATTGACCAGCTGACCTTTCTCATAGCGCTGTATGGCGTCGTAGGTCGCCTTAAACCGGTCGCGCAGCCAGGTAGCCGACTGCGACCGAAAGTTGAGATAGGTATCGCCATTGGTGCGTGATTCCCTGTCACCGGGCGTAATCCTTTTATCCTTGTCGCGAACCTCACCCCCGCCGTAGTACGGAAGGATCTTGAAGCGCTCAGCTGCCATGCCATGCAGTGCCATTTTCATGGCTGGCGTTCCCATGCCATCGCCGTCGAAGATCAGCAGATCAGACTTGCACTGGTCAGCGTGCGAGAAAGCCCAGGGAATGGCGGTGGTAATGTCACCCTTGGTCAGCTCCTCGGCGTCAGTGATTACTGAGCCGTGGCGGTTGGTAACGCCCTTGTTATCCCCTGTGTCAGCTGGGTCAAAGCCGGTGGTGCGCACTCCGGAGGGTTCGAACCCAAGCTTAATGTGCGCATCGATCGCAGCGGCCACCCATTTGGCAGGAATGAACGCATCGGTATTTGAGGCGTTCGGGTCTCGGTCGATCTCCTGAGCAACCGTTTCCTCAGACTGTTCTTCCTTCTGCTTCTGGTACCACTCCTCGTCCTTTCTGGGGTCGTCGCGCCAGTCAAAGACAAAGTGCCGCTCTGTGCCGGCAAAGCGCTGCTGTTTGACGTAGAATGGATTGCCGTTGCCATTGAAGGTCGAAATGTCGATCTGGCAGTTGGTCGTCTGCGATAAAGCGGCGTCGACCATCTCCTGATGCTCAATGAACGCCGCCTCATCGACGAAATAGACCGATTTGCGCCCGCCTCGACCGATGTTGTCCCCTGCTTCGCCAGTGATTGACGATCCGTTTGCAGGGTTCAGAAGCCGCATGTAGGTGGCGTGCTCCTTCTTCGAGAACCCCACGGGCAAGAAGATGTCCGGGAGGTTGCCCACAAAGTGGCGAATCTTCTCGAAAATCGAATCCGGATCACCCAGCTTGTCAACCAGCTGCTCTTTCCGAGACCCGAAGCCAGCCGCAAATCCATCGACAAACAGCCACTTCGTAACCGCATACCCGACGGACAGCCAGGTAACACCGCAATCACGGGACTTCTCAACGAGGCCCCTCTCTCCTTTGTTGAACCGGCCATCGAGCCATTCAATGTAGTCCCGCTGCCTGCCCCACAGAATGAATGGGATATTCGCCAGCCCGCCGTCAATCATCTTTCGCGGGTCATACGTCATACCCCAGTCGCAGATGAAATCAGCGGGATTGTTGGCGTAATGGACCTTGACCGCCTTCAGCAGGTCACTGTCCTCCCTGAGCTTCTGCAACAGGTCAGCCCTACCAGCGAAGATCTCACTGTAGTTGGGACTGACGTAATCCATGGGTTAGCCGTTGGTCAGAAGCTCTTTATAAATTCGTGAGGCTTCAACGGGGTCCATCTCTGCGGTCAATGTGGTGGTAGCAACCGGAATCGCTCCGCCGCCAGGGCCAGACAGCTCCTGTTCACGCTTGTCTGAAAGCCCCAGATCACGGGCGATGATGTTGGGATTCAACAGCTCGGCGGCGGCGCCAGCGAACTTCTGCTCGTAGATAATCTCTTCTACTCGCGTAATGACTTCTACAAAATCTTCGTTGGCCTTGTAGTTATCCCAAGTTCTTCTGGCACAATCGATGAAAATCAGCAGTCCGCCAATGGTCATAGCCCGCATTTTGGGGACTCGCTTAACCGTGGCTTCACCCTGATATTTGACCAGCTCAGCGGCTTCCAGAGGGTTATCCTCAATCCACACGAAGTACTCACAGCACTGCTTCCACAGGTCTTCAGGCTTGAGGTATTTCTTCCTCCGCCCGTGGGTGGCCCTTGCCTCCCAGAACCTGTTCCCCTTGGGAGCAGCCATTAACCCTCTCCCTTCGCCTGCTGGGCCAGCTGATAGAGACGTGGCAGCTCGGGAAACTCTTTTTCCATGGCCTCACGCTCTACTACAACGGCCTTCTGCTCAGATCTCAGGGCTTCACGCTGGGCGGACAGCTCCTGATTTTTGGCAATCAGCGCACCGTAGTGCTGCTGGCGCTGGGCTTGCTTGTACTCTTCGGTGAGCGTTACCGGATCCGGTTCAGACTCTTTCCCGAAGAAGAATTCTTTAAGACTCATGGCGTTTGCCTCGAATAACGGTTGGTGTACCGACCACCTCGTTACTGGGTATGCCCGGAGCGCCTTTCATTGCCAGGCGCAGGTCCCGATTCCACTGGGCTTCCTTGTGGGCTTCACTCAGTAACTTGGGGTTTGAGTTCAGGCCGATATTGATGCCCGCCCTCATGAGAATGGCTTGATCCATGATCTGCCTTTCTGGGTTGGCATCGTTCTCAATCTGACGTGCGAGGGAAACAAGCTCCCTGGCCACCACTTTGGCCACTTCCGGGCCAAAGCTGGTGGTTAACTGACCGTTCACCAAGAACACAATCTGATCGTTGTGGCGAAGCAGTCGAATGGTTTCTTTCACAGCTTGAAGATCTTGTTGACGCCACTGTCCCACTGGATGGTGATGTCACCACCGTTGGGCGTTACTGGCAGACCGGTTGCCGTGTCGATGTTGGCAATTAGTGTGCTCGTTGCCTCTGTACCGGTGTGCTTGTAAATATCGATTGATTCGGACTCGTCACCAGTGACTGAGCTCAGCGTCACGTCAGCGGCATCAGCAACACCCGCGGCAATGGTTTTGGTGCCCATGGCGCCGGAGGTTGCCACCCTCGATGCCGCCGCTCGGTCTGCTAAGTCCTGGTCGTTGGCCAGGTCAATGGTGTCATCGGCCTCATCAATCAGAATGATTCGAGTATCGTCCGTGTCCCAGTCGATAAGGCCGCCGAGAAAGCTCTCTCTGCCATAGTCGTACAGTGCATTTGCCATAGTGACCTCAGTCTGTAAGTACTTGATTTACCGGCCGATTCACTGTTTGTACGACCTTGCGGATTACCCCGAGGTTGCCGGTTATGATGATGTCGCCCACCTGAGCGATACCGAATTGTTCTTTGCTGGTGATACTGCCTGGGATGATGTACACCACCCCAGGTGTTAGTGACGCCCCGCCGAACGCTTCAGCGGTTACCACGCCAGCGGGATAGATCGATACTCCGGATCCGACCTCAGCTACACCGAATGCTTCAGCGCTGACAATAGCCGATGGCTGAATAGCAACCGCGCCCGCCTGAATAGTCACTCCGCCGAAAGCCTCTCCACTGGCAATTGAGCCTGGAAGGAGAATCTCTGCGCTGGTGATCTGTGACGAACCAAACGCCTCTATGCTGGCAATTGCTGTTGGGGTTATTTGGACCAGGCCCGTTGTAAGCTCCATGGAACCAAACTGTTCCAGGCTGGCTATTGCTGTTGGCGATATGCTTAACCCTCCCCCGCCGGCCCCAGACGGAAACTCAACGATACGCCCATTGATAATGCGCAGCTCGCCGCTCGCCGAACCAAAATCAACGATGCGACCGTTAACAATGCGCAGGGTCATGGGTTATACCGCGTCTACCTTTACGTCGAAATAGATGGTGGTGGAAGCCTTGGCAACGAAAACACGAATGATGGGCACACAGTCCGCGCCTGCGTCACCACTGGTGTCGACGTCGATGTAATACTCGTTGTAACCGGTGAGATCGGAAGCGCCGTTCTTCCACGTTGAACCCGAATCGGTGGTCAGTGCGGTTCCCGAAGCGGCGAGCCGGTCGCTGTTGCGCGTGGTGACGCGGTTCCAGGTCTGCTTGTTGGTGCCGTCGGGGTACATCACCTCGACCCACACATCCAGATCGGTGAGACTGGCCGTACTGGCCAGGTAAATGCGCAAGGTGTCGCTGGCCGCCTGACTGAGATCTACCGCCGGAGCGGGCAGATCAAACCAGAACGGCGTGCAAATCGTAGCCTTTGTATTGGTGACGCAGTGGGCGGACACTTTCTCGCCGCCGGGGAAGGCTATGGATTCATCGCGGTGAATGCCCGCGTCGTCCTGATCGTCGACGTAGCCGCCATAACCCTCGATGTGGAATTGATACTCAGCGGCCGCACTGTCGGACGAACAGTTATACGCTTGGAATCGGTGGGTGTAATTGGTGAATTCTTCCTCAACAAACGCGGTCAAACCCGCCGCGACCTTACACCCTTGCATCGTGACATTGATGTTGTCATCAGACCCTATCGTTCCGCCAATGTTTTCCAATATGTAATCGGTCACATTGGTGAAATCGACGCCGTTTAACCTGGCCGTGAACCCTCGCGCGCCCGCACCACGAATCACGCTCGTCGGTTTAACGGTAGGGTCGACACTGCCCCCGCAGACCTCAATCACGGACCCCTGGGAAAGCTGTATTAAGCCAACGGTTGTCACGTCCGCAACAAACGTGGGGTTTAGGGCTAAGTGATACGCCCCGTCAGCACTGATGTTCATACACACATCGCTCGCACCTGTGGCCTGAAAGGTACAGTCTTCGCTGATGCTGAACGTATTGAGAGCCGCTACACTGATGTCGTTATTGGATTTTGACCAGACACCGTAGAGGTAGAAAATACCGTCGTACGCTAACGCGCTGCCACCACCGCTGTTATTGAAATTGGCAGCCGTGGACACATAAGGCGTTTCACACGCCGTGTCATCCACACACTGCAATTGCAGGCCATCGCCCGATTGCGGACCGTTTAACGTAAACCCCGCATTCGTCTCGTAGTGCAGATGTGAAAAACACACAATATCCCCGGACCCGGCACCATCGGCTACCGCGTCGGCGTAGGTGGCATACACATTGGCCGCACCAAGTGAGGCAAAGCTACCGGATTGTTTTGTGGTCCCGCCGCCCGTCGTCCGGGTGCCAAAGCCGCTCTTAACGTAGAAATACGACATCAGAGATCACCGCTCTTGAGAGCCCTGGCGGCTTCGATTGTGTCGGGGTCGCTGCTTAGATACGCCCAGCGATCCAGTAAGCGCTGCGCCTCCTCTTCGGTGGAGCCAAAGGCCGCAGCGTATTGCGCGGCGGTATAGCCCAGGCTGAGCACCGCGGGCGCAACCTCTTTGAGGATGTCGTACGCCGTTACGGGATCGGTTTCGTTGAACCCTTTTTGCAGCCACGCGAATTGCACCTGGGACAGGGTTGCGGTTAGGTAGGCCGTGGACACGCCCTGCGCCACCGCCTCGATCGCGTCCTGCTGAGCGACGCGGGTTAAGAGCTTGGCTTGAGCGGCGGCAATGTTGGTGGCAAGTTCACTGTCACTGGCGGCGTTGACCTGACGAACAAACACGCGACCGTCGTCCAGCGTAAAGCGCTGCTCCGTGCGAACCTGTCCGGTGCGCTGCGGCCTGCGTTTGATCTCCTGTACCTGCATTCAGTCTTTACCCTTACGCCTGAAGCGACCCGATATACAGCGTCAAATCGTGATCGCCCCAGGTCCGCATCCAAAACCAGTTCTTGCTGCGGCGCTTGCCCAATGGTGTTCGGTTTATGTGCTTGCGTGTGGACCAGAATTGCAGGGTTGGAACAATGTCGTTGCCGTATTCGTACTCGGTTACTTTGATGTGACGGAAATAGTCATGGCCCTGGCTGATACAGCGAGGCGTGCCAAAGGTCACCAGCTCGGCGACGTCGAACCCGTTCTTATCGAGCAGTCGCGCGGCAGGAATGGCCAGGCCGCCGCCCAAAGAGTGGCCGGTCACGTAAACCGGTTTGTTCTTGTCCAGCGAGCCAAGCAGCATCCATTCGACAGCCTTTACACCACGGAGAAAGCCAGCGTGGCCTCTCAGGTCCAGATAACTGGCCGGCAGTACGCGCAAATCGCGCAACACATCCCAGAAGCCGCCCTTCTCCCACATTCTGGAAAACTCTGTGCCTCGAAACGCCACCACCTGGTAACGCTCAAAGCGCTCAATCAGCACCTCAACCTCACGCACCGCGAACGTTTTGCGCTGGTAACTCAGGTCGCTGAGCTGAGCCAGTTCATGGTGCGTCGGCTGGGTTTTCACTGCTCGGTTTCTTCTTCCGGCGCCTTGGCTGCGTCGTGAATGGTTTTACCGGTGGATACCGTGGTGGTGACCACATCGGCGCAACCTGCGGGATTAGCGGCGCAGGCGCTCAGCAGCTGGCAGCCTTGCAGTGTCAGGCACAGGGCAATGGCAGTGATTGTCATTTTCACTGAGCACCGCCTTCGGCCAGCTTACGCTTCAGGAGATAACCCTCTAGACGCCAAAGCTCATCACGAGCAACCTTCAGCGCTCGATCGGTAGCGATTTTCTCGCCCAGCTCCTTGTCGAAGTTCTCCGGAGAAGCGCAGGCCGAAATTTCAGAACAGATCGTGAAGCCGTTGGCATCGACCACAGTGGCAACCGTGGTAGTGGTGCCCGGCACAACCTGGCAAATCACGTCACAGCCGTTGAGCAGATTGTCTATCTGATCAGGCGTGACTCTTGGCGCAGTAAGGCCCTTCGCCTGAATTTCAGCTTCAATGGAATCATCGGACAGACCTCCAATCAGGGAATACCCTTCGTCAAACTGCTTTTTCGGACTCCAGCTTTCGTAGTGATCAGGTGTGTCCTTGCTGTAGACGACCAGATAGCCCTCTTCACTGGGGTCACCCGGCACCTTACGGTCGCGGGTCTGGTTGTACTCGCCCTTGGTCATTGGCTGCGCGTGTACTTTCTTGTGGCACTGGTAGTGCTGCAGTTCGTTCATAACTCCTCCGGTTTGCGTTCGTCCCAGCGCTCGTGGTCGCCGGTTCTTGTGTCAAAATGAACCCGACCGTCTGGGTATTTACCTATCCCATAACGGTTCGGAAAAATTCGGTCGTAGTAATCAGCCAGAACATCGGTGTCGACAATGATGCGTTGGCCATTGAAGAGCCGTTGCTCCATCACGTGATCAGCAGCCCTGCCAATCAGGTGTAGCGATTCGTCTTCGCCGCCTACCTTTCGGTTATGGCGTTTGCACCGGCATCCGCTGGTGATCCAGCAGTAGACGCGGGTGACGTGCGTTGGCATGGCAAAGTAAAACACCGCGTCCTGCATGGCTCTCAGCAGTTCGGCGTCGACGGTATCGAGGCCGCAACCACAGGGGCACTCGAACTCTGAGCGGCTAAAATTTTGGGTCAGATCGCCCATTGACTTGCCTTCGTATGGCTCGCATTTTCGCGTTGTGAAGCTCCTGCGCTCGCTCGTCCTCTCGTTTCTGGTACCGACTCTCTCGCTTGTTTCTGATGATCTGGAACAACAAATTCACCAGCAATCCAATGACTACACCGGCCATACCAACGATGATCCCCAGGTCTGACATGCTCAACCAGTCGGGGTCATTGGCAATTTTTTGGGAAAGACTCGACGCAATGGCGGTGACACCGGAGCCCTTGGCGAAAGTTCCAGATCCTGAAATGATCGCTTGCTCGACGGCGTGTTGCTTTTCCAATTTGCTTGTCCCTTAACAAAAAATGCCCGCACGAGGCGGGCTATGGAGGAGAGTTCCACGTAATTATTGTTGGCCAGAAACGAAAAAGCCCCGGCGGTTTAGGCCAGGGCTTTTGGTGCTGTGCGTAGCTTATCGGGTGCTTTCGGCACCGTACACGAAAAAGGTTAAAACAGGTTGCAACCTCGGGCAACAAATTTCTGCTGGTTAATTTTTAAGCAGTGAGCAGCGTCAGTAATTCCAGACTCTCCAGCGACGAGAAATCAATCTTGGCGCCGACCCAGGCTATGCCCGATTCGTACAGCACGTTGACCCGTTGCCGCGGCTGCCCCAGTCGTCGAGCCAGTTTGGTGATGTTGCTGCACTCGCGGTGATACGTGGTCACAATGTCGTACATCTCCCGGTCTTGGAATTTCAGCTGCGCTAGCACACCGTCGACGATCAGGGCGTCGTGGTCAGTAATGATGGGGCACGGTACCGCACTGCCTCTCAACCTCTGCAACGCATCGCCGCTGTTAAACTCCGTGTCCAATCTGCCGCCAAGCCATCGGGACCACTGATCGAGCAGGTTGACCGTATCGTCTCGCCAATTGCGGTCTTCAGCCATCTATGCTTCCTCCAACGTGGTTCACAGTCGATGTTCGGGTAGATCAGTGAGGCTGCCTGGTACACTTAATACCTTCCTCGGTGAACTCGAATACGTAATTTGGCACCGCGGCGGCCTCTTCAATTGGGTCGAAATGTTCGGAAATGGCGGTGTATTCAATCCCATCTCTTTGCCACATCTGTTCGGCTCTAACAACGATCATCCTCCCCATGAGCTGCATGATCTTTCCGCTACCAGCGGGGTCTCGTAATAACCTATTTCTGATTACAAACTTTCCGTACCGATTCATGGTCATTTCGCCTTTTCCTTCTTCTCTGGCTTAGTGGTTGCCTGGCACTTCGAGCACTTGGGTTTCATCGTAATGGTGCCGCATTCGCAGATTCGGGCTTTTTTCATGGCGCTATATCCAGTCGTGTTCCCATCGGGTGATGCCGTGAATCTTCATCATCGGCTCGGTAACTTTCAGGTAGTATTCCTCGGTAACGGCGTACATTCCCTCGGAGCAGTGTTTGAACAGAGGAAGATCTTCGTCGTTCTTTGGAGTGATGTAGCCGTATTTGTCTTTGGTCAATTGCACTGTTTTGCTCATCAATTCATCCCCTGCAGCGCCAGCCAGCCGAAATAGGCCGCTGAACGGGTGTCTTTGTTGCTTCGCTTGGTCCAGCCGGTGACCTTCTCGAAGAGGGCCTTTCTCTCACTCCAGTTGCCGCTTTGAGGTCGATGGAGTACATACGGCACTTTCAAGTGGGCCAACAGTCGGCAAAATTCCTCCTGTGCCTGTTGATTCCTTCCGATGTCATTGGAGATCTTGGCCAACACCGATCGGTTACCCTTGTCGTTGCGGCTGTAGACAAACTTGTTCGCCAGCACGTTCTCAATCGATACCAAGCACTCGCCTTCCTTCACCAGCTCTACCAGTCCGAACAGATCCAGCATATGTAGTGATGCAAGCTTGCCGCTGTCGTATACCGCTACGCCATGCTTGCAACTGTCGGGATCGACGCCAATGACTCTTTGATAGCCTCCACGACGTTTTCCGGCACCGGCAGACTGTGACGCTCCACCATCCTTATCCACAACTCTTCTTGCTTGAACCCGCATATGCTCTCCAGCTTGCGCCTCGACCCCCACGTTTTTAATTCGTCGCACTGAGGGCAAAGCGGTATCCCCGCGTAGTGCCCGACGTGTACCCGCTCCAATCCCCAATACAGTTTCTTGGCCGATCCCCAGATATGGTCGTATATACATGGCCCGGGGCAGCCGCACGCCGCACAGGGCAGCTCTTTGACCGTCCGGATAAAGGCCCTTTCGGCCGCGTTGGCCGCCCTGCTCTGTTTGGTGGCTTTGCGTTGCATTACGACCAGATCCAGCTGATTACAAAGATGACCAAACTAAACAAGGTAGCCATGATTACGGCCCCTCCCAGCATGGAGTAGTAGTGGTAAACCACGCTGCCAAAATGCTTTTCAACCATATTGCTGAAGTAGATCATCAGGGTGACAATGAGGGCTCCAGTTAAACCCGCGTTTAAGGCTATCGCGTGCCCGTCCATAATCATCCTCGCTGCTCCAAAGTCTCAGCCACAGCCTTTTTGATCGCTTCGCGCCCCTCTCCATAGCGATAGAATCTGTTGAGCTCTTCCTTGATCGCGCTGTCGATTGAGTCCTGAGCCTCCTTGTTAATCAGGGCCTCCAGGCGCTCTGGCTTACATGCCTCGTCAACTGCTGCCTGGACATACTCGTCTATCCTCAGCTGATGCTCGGAAAAGGCATGGAGCAACGACTGTTTGAAGCCATCCAGTTCAATGCGAACAATGGGTATGGTTGGATGTCCCATATCACAAGCCCTCCATCGGATCAGGCCGGTTACCACCAAACGCGCCCAGCACATCGCTGTACAGATCCCGCATCGCCGCGGACATCAGTACAAAGTTGGTCCTGAACTGGGCAATCTTGTCCCCGTCGCAACGGTCGGCGGATTCGCTGATCAGGTCCTCGGAGAACTTCAACTGCTTCATGGCCAGATCGTCGTGAAGCTTGAGCTTGACCCGCTCGTCGTATTCCAGCTCCAGCATTTCCACTTGCTTGCCGGCGTTGAGGTGTGGCTCGATTTCATCTGCCAGCAATTCCTGATCTTTCAGTCGTGCCTTGGAGCCGCCTTCACGCATTTCGGCCAGGTTGCAGGCTTTGAGCAGTTCGAAGCCTTCGGGCAAGGGTTCACCCCTGAGCCAGTTGGTCATGGTAATCGCTGGGGATTCGCTGACTTGGACGGGGACGACCGGCAATGATCCGACACTGTCGCGCAGCAGCTTCATCAGTTCTTCGGCCTTACTGTAAGTGCCGGTGTTGATCACCAGTATCTGTTGCTTGTGATCGATGTAAGCGTGGGTCAAGGTTGACTTGGTGAACGCCTGGGGCAGCAGATCGAAGATGATTTCTTCCTTCAGCGTCTCCCGCTCCTTGCGGTGAACGCGGCGGTCCTCACTCTTTTCGATATAGCGGACCTTCTCTCTGACCTTCTCGTTAATCACCGTGACTGGGAGAATCTTCTCTTCACGCCTGGCGCAGATGATGGTCAGGCTGCCCTCTTCCACGATCAATTCATCAAACAGATCGTCCGCAGGCGATACCCACCCGTACTTGCTCCGGTCTTGGCGGCCACAGGGCGTAAACTCGTTGTCCTGCAGCGCCTTTTCAGTAATCGTCGGTATCTCTTCCGTAAATCGGTAAATCAATGCGTCTTTGAAAAACATGCCTCTCTCCTCAATGGGTCTTTCGCCGAAACTGAAGCAGTGACCGGTGAAGCTGCACGCGAATCGGCTCCTGCGGCATGGAACCGTCAAACACCCCCACCAGAGTCGGGTCGTCACGCTCAATCAGCTGCTGCGTGACATACGTGTTCGCCGGCACCACGTTTAACTTCAGCTCACTGCGAACGGTAAACACCGCCACCGGACTGCTCGGGTCCGCCCCCTCTATTCGCCGCATCACGCCGTCTAAGGTGTCTTCAGACATCGAGAAGTTCTCCTTAATCTTCGCTTTCGGTCTGATTATCCGAAGGGAACATCTGATTCAGAATTTCCTGATACTGTTTTTTCTTGCGCTTGAGCAAACCTATTTCATTCTGCAGCTCAATGATCGATGGAAAATTCAGTTCCTGATGACAGCAGATCTCTTTCAGCCTCGCCTCTTTAACGGCGATGTCCTCATCGAGTTTGCACATCTCCAGTTTGGCCTGCTGCTTGGCCTTCTTTACTCGCACGGGAATCAACGCTTTTTCGACAGCCTCTTTCCCCATGGTCAGCACTTCGTGGTAGCTTGGTAATTTCATGTCAGTTCCTCCTCCATCAGCAAAAGCAGTTCGTCTTCATTTGTTTTTTGCGGTTCAGATGCTCCTTGCATGAGGTGCTCTCTCCTAAATTCCTGTTGCTGCAATCTAGCTTGGTAAATCGCCGAATCCTGTTGGGCAATCGTCAGCGCGTGCGAGCCCAGCAGTCCCATACCCGAAGAGGCCAAACCAGCCCTCTGTCTATCGTCGTGGTACACATCCCCTCCTATGCGGCCTGCTGCCGCTTCAGTTTCGCGTACTCGCCCTTCGCTTCCAGAAGGACGCCATCATTAGCGCCTTCCATCTGCAGCCATTCCAGAACGGCGTACATTTGTCCGCGCTTCCAGTTTTTAGAACTGGTGTAATCTTTCTTCTGACGACCGGTCTTCGGATCGGTAACAACGTGAACCATGAAATCGGCGCCGCTGTAGGCGTAGTAGCGCCCTTTGGTGGCTCGCTTCATGCCGGCGACTTCTCCCGGGGTAACCTCCCGCTTATCTTTGCAAAGCAAGTGCGCTGCGTACTCGGTCAGCCAGACGTGAAACAGCGAATTTTGATCCAGGCTGCGGTCAGGTCCAATTGCAGGCTCCTTGTACGTAATGTACTTGTGCTTCTGATAGAGCCCTTTGACCTTGTTGATAAATACCTGCAGGCTGGTATCGCTGTTGATCGTGTCGCCGCTCATGCCCGAAACCTCTGTTGCTGTCTTGCCAGCTTGAGTTTGTGCATACGGACATGGACCCGAAGTGTCGAAACCATGGAGTCAGGGACATTTGTATCCACAAATGCTTTTTGCTCGCTCTCGGGTAGCGCCAGCACATCGTCAAGGAAATTTGCCGGACCCACCGCCATCTTTCGTTTTGCTCGGGGGCATTTGAATTTCATGCCTTCGTCCTCTTCTGGCTGTCCAGAACCCGAGCTCTGGCCAGTACGTCCGCTCTCTCGATTTCAATGCGATGGCAAAACGCACTGTGAGACTCGAAGCGATCGACGCAGCGTATTTCTTCGGGGCATAATCCCTCCACACGTTGGAGGCGGTGATAGTCTGCGCTGTTCATGCCGCCATCCCCTTCTCTGGAGCCGGGTACAAGCAATTCACAGACTCACGGGTAATGGGGTCGCGCTTGCAACCGTCTTCGATTACGAAGCCTTCGCTGATCAGCTCATTGACACGACCAGCCACGGAAGACTGACGAAAGCCATGACGCTCAATGTCGTTACGACTACAGCCAGGGTTATGAACGATAAACAGGTACATTTGGCCCTTCTTCGTGCTCTGCTTTCCCGACTCTCGGATACTGCGTAGTGCTGCTTTGCTGGTGGCTCGAACTGGCATAGTGCTGTCCTCAAAGGCCCATTTCGTCGATTAGGTTTTTCATCCTGCGACTGTTTTCCGCTTTGCTCAGCGGACGCTCCACTTTCTCCGGCAATCCCTGGGGGATCACAACCTCAACGTCTTCACCGTTGGTAATGCGGCGGCAAAGTACTTCGTAGTTGCGGGCATACAGCGAGTAGATTTCCTTCTCAGGTTGAGTTCGAAGGTTGAACCAACCCGTTTCCCGACCGGCCAGATAAACAACCCGATGGCTCCAGTCCTGGTGATGAGGCTGGACCGCTTTCTGGCACGCTTCGACGTAGGCCAGTTTTGCTGGTGGAAACTGATCCGACTTGGCCGCGTTGGCGTGCTTGCGAATCACCATCACATTCGGTGCGTACTCTGTACCGCTTTGCACGTACCCGCGAAAACCAGCCTTCAGCTCGTCGCAGGTCAAATCGCTAAGCAGCTGGCACCAGGTGTTGAACGTCTCCTCCCCCACCTTCCCGTACTGCGTCAAGAAGCTCGCCCCCAGCGCTCCCCCCAACAGCTTCCACATCTCCGCCATGGTCTTCAGGAACTCGGTTCTGTCCTTCGAGCCTGGCGATGAATTCGTCTGCGGCTGCGCTGTTTTCGTCGACAGCGGATTGCTTACGAGGTTGTTGATGTGTTGCATGGGCGGCTCCTTGCTTCATCTTGGTCGACAGGGCGTCGAATTTTTCACGCAGTTTCGAGGGGCTGAGGACATTGGTTTGCCAGAAGTGGTCACGGTTGGCCCAGGCGAAGACTTCGCAAATCTGGCGGTGAGTGCGTTTATCCCGCTCGCGCATCAGGCGAACAGTGTTGGCCCAGCTTTCCAGATTGGGCTCTTTGTGTTCGTCGTTGAGACGGTGAACCAGTTTCCAGATGTATTGGGCGGCGACCAGGTCGTCATCGGTGAAACGAAATTTCTTTGAGGTGGGTTCATCGCCAGATGAACCTTTAGAATTAGGATCATTAATATCAGGATTATTAGTATTAGGATTCGTCGGAGATTTTTCCGACCCTGGCTCGGATTTTTTTCCGACCTTAGATCGGATATTTTTCCGACCTTTAGCCTCTAGGGTCGGATTTTTTTCCGACCCTTTCTCCTCGAAATTCCAGCCTTTGGCCTTGTCCAGCATCCTGAAATAGGTTTTATTATTTTTCGAAGTGATTTTGATTAATCCGAAGCCTTGAAGCTGCTTGAGTAGGCGGTACGCTGTGTCAGGCTTGTCGGTCAGAATTGGGAGATCGTAGATAATTTTTGACTTGGCCACGTTGAAAAACGCAGCCCCATCGATCTTTTCGCAATCTGCCCAGGCTGGGACGCCATACAACCAAGCGAATAGAATGGCTTGCTGCGCATTGAGCCCCCACTCCAAAGCTTTCACCTGGTTAATGCTGACGATAAACTGCACTCAAGTTCCCTCGATCCGTGTGCCCAAAGTCGGGCGTGCAAGTGTTAAATTCCTAAACCGATTTAGTGAGAAAACTTCCGCTCAACACCGGCTTCAAAAACGCTTTTAGATTGGAAATAGGTTTGCCAAGCTTCTTCAACATCCCTTCCCCCTGTGAAGCTGTACATCCAGACATGGTCGTCCGAGGTTTTTAAAAAACCCGAATCTCTGAGAGAATTCGGGTTGTGGGCTATGCGGCGTCAGATGGCTTAAACACATCAGGTCGCAGGTCTTCGCGGGTAACTTCCCTTCCAACCGCCTCCTCGATGTCGGAACACAAGGTGGCTGGAATCGGACGAGCTCCGGTTTTGAGCTGGCTGATAAAGCCCTGTGTTACGCCAAGCTTGTCAGCAAGAGCCGTCTGCCCACCCGCAATTTCAATTGCTTTGTCGATTGGTTTCATGGGCACTCCTGTTTCGCGGATTATCTGCAATGCTAATATTTATGTCAACAGCTTTGAGAATGTAGAGAAATATGAGCGTTGCTTATAATTGCCGGATGAAAAGACGTGACCTGACAAAAGAAGAAAAGGAAATCGCCGACAACCTGAAGCGGATCTGGCTCTCTAAGAAAAAAGAGCTGGGGCTAACTCAGGAGACTGGAGCGGCCAAAATGGGCTGGAAATCCCAGGGCACATTTGGGCAATACATCAATGGCACCTTGCCCCTCAACACCGATGCAAAAATCAAATTCGCTGAGCTTCTGATGGTGGATGTCACTGACATAGACCCTTCTATGAGTGTGCCTGCAGCCACACCTACGATACCGCTTCTTGATCTAGATGTTGTTGGCAAATGGATTCCAGAGGGAGCGCCACATTTCGTGGAGTTCAAAGCGAGAATCCCGAAACCTCAGGGGTATTCTTTGGGTTCTAAGGCCTATGCCATTGAAATTGAAGACAATTCTCTTGGAGATCTGGCGGCACAGGGGAGCCAGCTAGCTATCGATCCAGATTCTCCGCCCGAGCACGGGAAGATAGCTGTTTTCTATCTCCCGGATCACGGCGAAACTCACGTTGGTGTGTACATGAGCCGTGCCGGCAAGGAAACCCTCAAGTTTTTAGATGGGTCCGACTCGATCTCCCTCAAGGGCGCAATTTGCTGCGGGAAGGCCAAGGTCCGCCTAGCTGAGGAACTTTAACAGAAGTCTACCAAACTAGTCCTGCGGGCAAGCTGAGCGCGAATAATGTGGGAGGTCGAACAGCCTGCGATCAAGCTGATTCCAGAGTAAAATTCTGATGGCAAGCAGTTGATCCCTCCTAACTGCCCTGTCCCTCTCTATCTCGTTCAGAAGCCCAATCCACTCAATATGGTCTGCCTTTTCACGGAGGCGCTGTGCTTTCGCTTCTGCGGCTGAGGGCCTAGCCTCGGGATTCTCTCTATAATATTTCTGTTGCTCCTGGCGCCATTGTTGAGCCTCCCTTCTGTCCTCTCTAATCAGCTCGACATCACGCTCTCTCTCACACCAGAGCGAATCCAACTCCTTGGAAACTTCTTCTAGCTGCGACTCTACGAATTCCTTGTCGTCCAGGCTATAGATTAATCGGTTGAAGAACCCCTCGATCTCCAAGTCTTCTGTAACGATTACTTCCGACAAGCTGGTTGTCGATTGAACAGCCAGTACGACAGCAATACAGTTGATTAACGTCCTTTTCATGCTCTCTCCTAAGTTTCGCCCTGGGCGGTTGGTACTCCTCTCCCTGAGTTATAAGCCCTCAATCCTCACTACTCAAATGCCGCAGCAGTGCCGATAAAATATTTATCTGCAATGTGTTGACACCAATTATCGGCATTGCTAATATTTTTCACATGGTAACGCAGCAAGGAGCTAACCCATGCAAGCAGCAGATCAGCAGTGCCAGTTTGAGTCCACGTTTGAACACCTCACATTGAGAAGTCCGAAGATCACGCAGATCGAGCGCGATGTTGCCGTTCGTCGGTGTGCCGGAAAGACTCACCCTCAGATCGCCGAGGAGTTCAATTTCACCTGCAGTAACTCCAAAAAGGCGTTTGCCCGCGCGCTGGATAAGTTGATGCCGCCGGCGGGATGGACTGACCAAAATCCGCAGCCTCGAACGGTAGCGCAACTCGCCAGCCTTCTTCTCAAGCAAGGCAATTTGATCGTGAAGACCCTGACCAGTGTGGAAGTCGCCTTGCTGTTAACGCAGATCGCACCGATTGCGAACGCGATTGGTAGCACCGCCCCACTCTCTTTGACCGACAAGCACTGAGGGAACAGCAATGATTAAAGCGAATTGCGAAGAAAAAGCGACCTTTGGCGAAGAAGAAATTACCGGTTACGGCGCGACGCCCGAACTCGCCCGAATGGACGTTATCGAGCGTATCCGATTGGCGGTAAAAGAAGAAGCTCGCAAGCGCGAAACCATGTGTTTCGAGCAGCGCGTTCACCATGCACAAAACATCGTCGATCACAGCGAACAATTGGCCACGGCCATTTAATCACGGAGTCAGGAAATGAACACTTTACCTCAACAAGCAGGCGGCTTTTCACTGACGCCGGCGAACCTTCAAGAAGCAATGGAACTGGCCAATCTGATGGCGAACAGCGAAATGGTGCCCAAGGATTATCAGGGCAAACCTGGCAATGTGTTGATTGCCGTTCAGATGGGCGCTGAGCTGGGATTGAAGCCGGTACAAAGTCTGCAAAATATTGCTGTCGTTAATGGGCGCCCTTCCGTTTGGGGCGACGGTTTGCGTGCACTGATCATGTCCGCGCCCGACCTGGTCGGCATAACAGACCAGCTTGATGAGCAGTCGATGACGGCCACCTGCGTAATCTCTCGAAAAGTGAACGGTAAGCAAGTTGATTTTATCGGTCAGTTTTCTCAGGCGGATGCACAAAACGCGGGTCTCTGGGGGCGCAATACCTGGAAGTCGTATCCCAAGAAAATGCTGGAATGGCGCGCCTTTGGTTTCGCTGCTCGCAAAGCCTACGCCGATCGTCTGAGAGGCATCCAACTGGGCGAGGAAATGCAGGACGTACAAGAGGCGTCACCTCAACCAGCAGTTACCAAAGAAATGGGACCGGCGGAAGTCGTCAAACCAGAACACTATCCCGATGCTGACTTTGAAAAGAATTTTCATCGGTGGGAGCAAGCCATCGCGTCAGGTAAGAAAACCGCTCAGGACGTGATTAACACCGTTGAACAAAGAGCGCCACTGTCCCAGGCGCAGAAAGACAAAATCCTGAACATAGGAGCAGAAGCCGCATGAGCATCGTAAAGGAAAAGCTAGAGATTCTGGCCAGATTAAAATCCGCCAAGAAAGATTTTGAGGCTGCCAAGGCATTCATCGTTCAACGTAACAATGCAGAACGATCTGATTCCCCGATCCGCGACCGGATCAGAGTTTGGGATCTTGGCGGTAGTAATTCGGTCGGTCTAGATTCCAAGATGACCATTAGACCGAGCGAGCTTCTCGAAATATTGGAGCGTCGTATTGAGGAATGCTCCAAAGAGATCGATGTAATTCAGCCAGTAATCGATATGGCTGAGCGAGTGTTCAAAGCTGAGGAGAAAGCCGCATGATTACGCATGATGTTAAACAAGGCACTGATGCTTGGAAAGAGCTTCGTGCAAGTCACTTTACCGCCTCCGAGGCCCCGGCGATGATGGGCGACTCCAAGTACACCAGCCGCCAGCAGTTGCTTCAGGAAAAGAAAACGGGCAAGGCCGCACCGGTAACACCTGCACAGCAGGCCATCTTTGACAAAGGCCACGCCGCCGAAGATGCCGCCCGCCCCATCATTGAAGACATGATCGGTGAAGAGTTGTACCCGACTACAGCGACGAGTGAGGCGCACCCTACTCTGCTGGCCAGCTTCGATGGCATCACCATGCTGGAGGACGTTGTCTTTGAGCACAAGCTCTACAACCAGGTCTTGGCGGAGAACGTTCGCAACGGTGTGCTGGAGATGCACTACGTGTGGCAGCTCGAACAGCAACTGCTGGTCTCTGGCGCGGATCGAGCCATCTTTGTGACCTCTGACGGCACCGCCGAGAACATGGAGCACATGTGGTACGAGTCCTATCCGGATCGCCGCGAATCACTGATTGCCGGCTGGGAGCAGTTCGCTCAAGACCTGAAGGACTTCGAACCTCAAGCGAAGGTTGAAGTGGTTGAGGCTGAAGAGGTTGTGGCGCTGCCATCGGTAACCTTCAATGTGAAAGGCTCCAAGCTTGTATCCAACATCAACGACTGCCTGCCGCTGATCAAGCAACGTGCTGAATTGGAAATGGCCAAGGAGCTGGAAACCGATTTGGATTTCGTCAACAAGGAATCCTTTAACAAAGCGGTGAAGGCGGCGCGACAGAAGCTAAAAGAAACTGTCACGAATGCCAAGAACGAGTTCTCCAGCTTTTCCGACTTTGAGGCTGCCGCTGTTCAGATCGACGGCATCCTGCAGAAGCTCCAAAGCCACGGCGAGAAGCAAGTTAAAACTCGTAAGGAACAGATCAAAACCAAGATCGTCACCGATGCCGCTAGTGAACTGAATGCTCACATTAACGAACTGAATAAAGAGCTGGTGTCTGCTTGTATTCCTCCGATTGCGGTGGATTTCCAGGCGCAGCTAAAGGGCAAGCGCAATCTGGACAGCATGCGTGAAGCCGTTGGAGAAGAATTGGCCCGCGCGAAAGTGGAAGCGAATAAAGCCGCAGTCGGTATCCGCGACAATCTCGCCGCTTTGGAAAACCACGCCAAGGGCTATGACTTCCTGTTCAGCGACCTTCAGAAAATGATAACCATGGAGCACACCAACTTCGTCAACCTGGTGAAGGTTCGTGTGGCTGAGCATATGCAGGCTGAAGAGGCTCGCAAAAAGCAAGAAGAGGAAGATCGTCAACAGCGTGAAGAGCAAGAGCGCCAGCAGCGTGAGGAACAGGAACGGCAGGAGCAGGCAGCCGCACAAGCTCAGGCCATCGAGGAGCACGCTCACCAACCTGAACCAGTACAGACTGAAAACGCACAACCTCAAGAGCTGGCACCAGTAGTTAAGCACCACGTTCAGCCCACTGGCATGAGCCAGGTTAACGACAGCACCAAGCAAGAAGCACGAACCCTTCGTCAGGATCTTGCCGACTGGGGCCAGCGTCACGGCGTCTCAGCGCAGGCTCGCGCCGAACTGGCAAGCATCCTTGAATTCCACCAAATCCACATCGCCGCATAAGGAACAAGACAATGAGCAACTTAATTCTGTTTTACGACACTGAAGGCACCGGCTTACCTGAGTGGAAGCAACCCTCCGGCTCAGACGTTCAGCCACACATCGTTCAACTGGCCGGCATTCTGGCCGATGCTGACACCCGCGAAATCGTTTCCACCATGGATGTCATCATCAAGCCTGACGGCTGGGTCATTCCTGAAGAGGTGACCGAAATTCATGGCATCACCAACGAGCACGCGCTTGAGGTCGGTATTGATGAATCGGTGGCACTGAACCAGTTCATTAGCTTCTGGGACGGCTGCAAGCGTGTCGCTCACAACCGCACCTATGACATGCGCATGATCCGCATTGCGGCGAAACGCTACGGTGATGAAGCGCTCCTGGAGCGTTGGGGCGAGAAAGACGATCACGACTGCACGATGCTGTTATCAAAGCCAGTGCTTCAAATACCTTCAGAAGGTCGAGGTCGCTACAAAAATCCGAAACTGGAGGAAGCCTACAAGCACTTCACCGGCAAGGATCTGGAAAACGCCCACACCGCCATGGCAGACGCTCAGGCTTGTATGGAAGTGTACTGGGGTCTGCAAGACCTGAAGCAAGAAGCAGCGGCATAAGGAATATTCGACGTGGCACGCGGAGTTAATAAAGTCATCCTGGTGGGCAATGTTGGCCAGGACCCTGAAATGAAGTACATGCCCAGCGGCAACGCCGTGACCAACATTTCCGTGGCCACGTCGGAGTCCTGGAAGGATAAACAAACGGGACAGCAGCAGGAGCGTACAGAATGGCATCGCGTCGTTTTCTTCAATCGCTTGGGCGAAATCGCCGGCGAGTATCTCAGAAAAGGCAGCAAAATATACGTCGAAGGGTCACTGCGGACTCGCAAGTGGCAGGACCAAAGCGGCCAGGACCGGTACACGACTGAGATTGTGGCTAGTGAGCTGCAGATGCTGGATAGCAGAAATGATGGCGCTCAGGGCGGCCAACAAGGCTATCAGCAGCCGCAGTACCAGCAGACCAATCACCAGTATACACAGGCACAACAGCCGCAGCATCAACCACAGGCGCAGCACCACCAACAGCAAATGCCACAGCAGCAGATGCAACAGCCTCAAGCTCAACAGCCACAACAACCGACGGCGCCGCAACCAGCGCCTGGGTTTGATGCCTTTGATGACGATATTCCCTTTTGAATGACACGTACGTTTTTTAAGAGGACTGCGACGTGAAAAACCGCCAAGACGAAATCAGAACCATGTCGCTTGACTCGATCTTAGCGACAAAGCACCACGAACTGAGATTCGCGGCTGAAGCCGCGGTTGAAGCCCTGAAGGATGAGCCTGGAAAGCTCATCAGCCGAGAAGCGGATTATGAAGTGGCCTGGTACGAAGAAAACGGTTTTCGAGTGGTTGTCTACCCTCACAGAACCTCAGCCGGTAATTATCACCTTCGAATCAGGATGCAAGGCAAACGTAAAGGATCTGACCGAGCAAGGTACATCATGACCAAACTGTATCGCTGCACGCCTCACGACATCAATTTCCAATGGAAAGGCATGGGAATCAATCAGATTCTAAAGTGGGAGCGCGAGTTCGGATTCGCGTAGAGATATAAGAACGATCTTTGATTTACCTAGGTCCCCCCAAGGACCCTTAGCGGGTGTAACAGCCCGCCTATTTTTACAGAACAATCACTCGTTGGCGGGGTTCGCCCCGCAATTTTTAAGGACGGATAGATGCTTATTTTGACCAGGTGTGTAAACGAAACATTCATGGTGGGCGACAGCGTAACCGTAACCGTCATGGGTGTGCAGGGTAAGCAGGTGCGCATCGGCGTCAACGCTCCCAAAGAGATCGCGGTCCACCGTGAAGAGATATACCGCCGGATCGAGGCGGAGAAGCAGGCACAGACTGAAGAAAGCTAACCGTTGTAACCCTTGCGCCCTACCGCGCTCTACTTAGACCAGAGGAAAGACCAATGAAGAAAGCAGCAACACTTGTATCAATCATCGCTCTGAGCACAGCACTAATTGCGTGCGGCAGTAAGGAAGTCTCCTGGAAGACTCAGGAAACCCAGCGCGCACTGGCCATCGAGAACTCGGAGTTCAATGCCAGGGCATTCCGCATGAAGAACAATCGTTTCGCCAGCTGGAACATCATGGGGCGCGGTGATTCAACGATTGGCCCTGAATGCGCCAATGGTGACGGCTGGGCATCGGTTGACCTGGTGAACCCAAAGACTGGCGGCAAGCAACCACTGAAGTGCTCTACCGCCTCAGCGAATATCGGCTGCCTGCTTAAGCGAGATTTCGCCGAGCGTAACTACTCCCAGGAAGAAGGTCAGTGCAACACGAACCTTCCCGTTCCAATGCCGAAGATTGCCAAGTGATGTTTAGCTCCAAGATACAGGCCGGGAAAAAGCTTCTTATGAGTTTTGTCATCAAGGCCGCGCTGATCCTGGTATCGGTTGTTGTCCTTGGCGCCATGACCGTGAAAGCGGCCTCCCACGCCTACGACTCTTGGAGCTGCCACCAACAGTGGAAAGACAGCGGTATGGAGTACAAGTACACCGTTGGTGGTGGCTGTCTACTCAGGCAAGACCAGTTTTGGAAACCCGCCCGCAACTACAGAGGCGGTTAGGAGAGGAAACCATGCTCGACCTCAGAAGCATAGAAGAAGGCGACTACAGCCACGCGGACGTGGTCGAGCTGAAGCAGCGGCTGGAAGAAAGCACACGCGCCCTCTACGGAATTCAGTGCTTCCGCAACGATCCGGAGAAGGTTAACGAAGCGGCTGAGAGAGCGCTGAAGCGGATTAACGGGGAGTTCAAGTCATGACGGACACAGAATTGGTGGACCACATCATCGAGACCATGATTCGCTACGGCCGCAACTGTGATCGCGGTACCGTGGGGCTTTACATTGGTTTGGTTCTCGAAAATCAGAAAGAGAACGACGAGCGGCTGAATGCCATCAAGCTGTTGGCCGATCCCGAGTACGCACCGCCCTCTTTGCAGAGGGAACTTGATGTGCAGGAGGCGAGCTGTGGATAAGAAATACTTCTACAGAAAGCGCCTGGTTCCCGGCGAATGGGGTCTGGAGATCGTCACCGAAAAGTGGGTATCGATTCATGAAACGCCCTGCTTTCATTTTTGTGTGCGCGAGTACAATTTTGCTTTTATGAAGGCGCGGAGACTAGATGGGCAGACCTCGCTGCAAACCGCCAAACAGAAAGGTTGGGTGAAGCGCATCGCGAAGGAGAATAGCCGATTTGCCTTCGATACCGAGGAAAAGGCGCTTGAACACCTGCGATTCCTCAAGAGAAAGCAGCTCCAGCACATGAGAAGAGAGATCAAATTTCTCAAATTCTTTCTGGGAACGGAAGAGCTTGAAGAAGTCGGCCCTCAGTCAATGGTGGTACCGAAGTCTCGGGATCTGGTCCACCAACATTACGTATTCGAATAGGACCGCTGACCCATGAAAGAGCGCCTGGAACTGATTGCAGCCCTAGAGGCGTATAGAGAAGAGTATTCCATGAGTTACGAATCAGGCTGCGCTATGGATCTGCTTATCAAAAACCTGAAGCTCGAAGAGCAAAGTGACGAAGACTAAAGAAGGAGGCCACCAATGTCAGGCCAACGCAAGAACAAGAAAAAGCCCAACAACCCGATGACCATTCGCAACGTTGAAATCCAGGCCCGTACCGACGGCGTGGACAAGATCACGGCACCAAAGCGCTGGGCGGTTGAGGAACATCAGGAGCGGATGCGGGCGCGCGAATCGGATATTTGGTTTGGGCAGTGAGCGAGAAGAGATAAATGGCTTGCGAATATGTAAGAGAGTATTACGGGGTTCCAGCCCAGGTTAATCGGCGGATCGAATATCAAGGCGAGGGCGGAATCATCTGGAAAGATGGCGGCAATTACATCTGTGTCTGCATGGATTCCGACAAACCCGGCAGAACGGTGAACATTCACCCTACGGACCCTGATCTGAAGTATCTGGAGATGGGAGAGCCACGAAAGTTGACTCGCTCGCAGAAACGGTATCAGGAGTACCTGGATAGCCTCTACTACGAGGCAGGCGATTCATTCGCCACGTTCTTGGGTATTGGGTAATCAACAGTCCGGTAAGACTTTTGGGATATTAGAATGGACAACAAAGTTTTTAACGTGAATGGAAGCGGCGAAGATCAACTGCTAAAGACATTGGAATTGGCCTTTGGTGGCCAGACCTGCTCTGGATGGCAGGAAACTGAAGATCACGGAATGATCCTTTGCTGGACGGCAGATTCAGTTGGTATCAACCCGATGCCCGGCGACCTTACCGCCGAGCAGTGCTTACCGTTTATTACGGCTTGGCTGGAGTCTGACTTCGCTAGCAAGGTGAAATTCGGTGAAATGTGCGGGCCATACAAAAGCTCAGATGTTGACAACGGAAAGGGTTGGCAAGTTTATGTCGAGCAGTGGGGACATGTAGGTAATCAACACTATTCGATCTGTGCTGTACGACCGGCCTACATGTGGTACGGCAAGTAAGTTGCTGTTCTGCATTTGGCCTTCGATGAATTTTGAACGGTAACAGAGACATGAAGAAGAAGCAGAGACGCAACAGACCAAACCAGAAATTGAAGCGCCGTTCAGCGGGCACAAACAAAGGCTGTCGATATTCAATGACTAACTTTGGTCCGGTGCCGCGCTCGTTGGTTGACCGTGAGCCGATGATTAAGTTTGAGCATGGCGGCTTACCCCTTTGGGCTGTGTGACGCTGTCCTGCACTCCTGTAGTGCATAAGAAATGAATGGTAATCGAGGCCATAGAAATGATTGATTTTGGTGATTACGTAGAGATTGAGCAAAAACGGTACGGCACCGATAACGAGATGTTTGTTTACAAGGTTGTTCGCGGTGGTCTTCGATGCAATTACTACAAGGGTGTCCCTGTAGATGCCCGCGAACGCGAGTGCAGGCGCGGGGATATGGTCGAAGTTGTTCAGGCGATCTGCTGCGGAGTAGATGAAACGAAAGTGGATACATTTAGGCTTAGCGATGTTCGCCACTTACCGGATTTTGGGAAGAGGGAAAATCAGGCATTCACTCCTGGCGCCTAATCGGAAATCCTGCACTACCACGGTCGATAAATTTTGAGAGGTTTTTGAGATATGAGTGACGAAGATGTATTGATGCCTAAAAGCCTGACGGCAGAGAACGGAGCCAAGGGCTTTCTGTCAGGTGAATTTTTCGAGGAAGTCAATTATCCATGCCCTCACTGTGCCGCCGACAATGAACACCACGATGAGGATACCGGGTGCCATGAGTGTGACGGCACGGCGGTAATCAACAGCAAGGTTTATGTCAGCTGGAACAATATCAAGGCTATCTATGCCAAGGCTGTTGAAATGATCGGCGTTGAACCTGAGCTGGTTATTGATAATAAGCGGTAATGCACATCGTCAGGCCATAAATAATGAACGGCAAAAACAATATGACATCAGACGATTACGACATTGGCTACAAAGAAGGTTGTAGCCAAACAGCAACCGAAATCACCGACTCAATAGTTCAGCATATTGATTTTGGTATTCAGGCCAGAGAGGCGCAGATAAAGACGCTTAAGTCTGAGGTTGAAACTCTCCATGCCCTGAAGCACGACATAAACCAGAAGCACCGACCAAAGTAACGTAACGTGAGAACAGGACATCTTTTTGCAGGCGCCGGAGGCGGATTATATGCAGACCTCATTCTTGGACACAGACCAGTTTTTGCCGTCGAGTGGGACGACTACGCAGCCGGAGTGCTCCAACGAAGAGCAGATGACGGATGGTTCCCAGGGCTGCACGTGCACCATGGAGACGTCCAGCTGTTCGATCCATCCGACTGGACCGGACGAGTGGATAGCATCCATGCGGGATTCCCTTGCCAGGATATTTCAACAGCCGGTAATGGCGCTGGCATTGAGGGAGAGCGAAGCGGGCTCTGGAAAGAGGTTAAGCGAGTCGCTGGCGTCATTCGACCCCGAGAGCTGTTCCTGGAAAACAGCCCAGCTATCTCTACTCGGGGACTCGGTACCGTTCTCGGGGACCTGGCCGAGCTGGGGTTTGATGCAAGATGGTGTGTCCTTCCCGCTTCGGCAGCTGGTGCACCGCACTTACGAGCTCGCTGGTGGTGTCTTGCAAGGCGTGCCGACGCCGACCACACAGAGCAACGTCCAGGTAGCCGGGGAAGGAGCGGCGAAGGGTCAACCAAAGAGAGGAACAACTCTCGCAGGTTATGCCGAGAAGTTTCCAACTCCGACAGCCAGCAGCTACGGGACGAATCAGGGAGGCGGAGCCGGCAGGACCGGGAAGATGCGCCCATCACTGGAAACGATGGCCAGGCACAACTTGTGGCCAACACCGGTCGCCGGGGACAGTCGGGGCGCGGGACCGAACCAAAACACAGTGAGTCTCGGTCGAGAGGTCAAACGCCAGCATGGTGGTCAGTTGAACCCAACGTGGGTCGAGTGGCTGATGGGGTGGCCAATCGGGTCAACCGAATAAAGTGTTTGGGTAATGGCCAGGTGCCACTGCAAGCCGCGGCTGCTTACACCCTGCTGTCGACACAATTTAACAAGTAATCCTGCACAAAAAGAGTCTTAGAAATTGACAGTTTCGGACGGGATAACCCCACCACCAACCCTAATAGGTAGTGATATGAACATATTGTTAACTTCTGATTTCATCCTGCTGGCGATTTTTGTAGCAACTGCCATTGCATATTATTCAGTCAAGATATTCATTTGGTCGCCAGTTAAACGCCTGTACATGCATAACGTGAAAGGGCTGAACCTGTATAAGACGGAGCGGGTTTTATCCGTTGGAGGCTTTAGCAAGGAGTGGGTGTGGTGCAAGACCGAGGGCGAGGCCAGAGCAAAAACCAAGGCCGAATTTGTCAATCAGGTTTACCCCTCCCTCTCTGAATGAGCGCCCGAATAACCCCAACATGCTCCATTTTTGACGATTAACGATGGTGAGAGGATGAGCCTTCTAACCCCAAAAGAAATGCAAGAACTCACTGGAGCCAAGGTGCCCTCCAAGCAAATCGAGGTTCTGGAAGAGCACAGAATCGGCTACATTAAGAGATTAAACGGTGGGCCGACCACAACTTGGGAGGCGGTAAACGCTCGCCTCGCGGGATCTACTGCTCTGCCCTCTTCGCCCGCTAACGATGGATTCGACCTGGAGAGCCTGCAGTAATGGCCCCCAAGCAAAGAACCAATAAAGCTGACAAATGGCTTCCCTCCCGGGTATATCGGGGCAAATCCGCATATGAGTGGCACCCTAAAGGCGGCGGAGCAATCAAACTTTTGGCACTAACCAAAAGCCAGGATGGAGAAGTTATCGAGACTCCCGACATTCGATTGCGTGTTTTACAGGCTTTTGATGAAAAGCAGGCTGAATTGGTCAAAAGAGATACTGTGTCAGCGCTCATTGATAAGTACTTTATAAGTCAGCAATTCCGGGATCTCGCCGTCTCTTCACAGGCTGATCAGCGAAATTACCGTAAAACAGTAGAGCCGGTTTTTGGAAAAATGGACCCTCGCGCAGTCCGTGCGCACCATGTACGGAAATTCATGGACGCTAGAGGCGCAAAGCACCCTGTAAATGCGAACAGGTGTCACAGCTTTTTGAGCACCCTGTTCAACTGGGGCCGCGAGCGACAATATTGTGACGTCAACCCTTGCAAGGGCGTCAGAAAGTTCAAAGAAAAACCAAGGGATCGATATGTTGATGACCATGAATACAATATCGTTTACGAGGTGGCGGCTCAGCACGCAAGCTATAGCTACATTGCCCCGCTGATGGAGTTTATCTATCTGTGCCGGCTACGACCGAATGAAGCATGTAAGCTAACCGAGGAACACTTGCAGAAAGACGGCATATTCGCCCAGCGCGGTAAGGGCTCAGACAGTGAGATCACACAATGGTCGCCAAGGCTTGAGGCTGCGGTTGCTTTTGCGAGATCTTTACGTGCTGATAGGCCGCGGAAAATGAAGGGTCAGCCCCTGGTTACCAACACCAAGGGGGGCGGCATCCGAATGGAATCCTTCAAAACGGCATGGGCGCGGGTGATGAAACTGGCACTTGAGAATGGCGCCCATATTGACGGCAAGCAGGTAAAGCTCGAAGCCCGTTTCCATGCACATGATCTTAAGGCTAAAGGTCTGACTGACCACCCGGAGAAAGATGCAGGCCACCGGTCAGAAAAGATGCGAAAAGTGTACAACCGACGCCCTGACGTGGTGTCACCAACGAGGTAAGCTGGACAAACATCCAGCGCTGTATATTAGGAAATAATATTAGGAAAACGTTAGGAACAGGCAAAAAAATAGCGGCCACTATCGCTAGAGGCCGCCATCTATATGGGGTGGACGAGGGGACTTGAACCCCCGACGACTGGAATCACAATCCAGGGCTCTACCAACTGAGCTACGCCCACCATTGATCGTTGTTGCCTGTGTGCATATGGCACGCCCGGCAGGATTCGAACCTGCGGCCATCCGCTTAGAAGGCGGATGCTCTATCCAGCTGAGCTACGGGCGCGTTGTGTTGCCTATGGCAAATCGCTGAGCCCGAGACTCTAAGCCTTCCTAGGCTCGAACTTGAACAATAATGGTCGGAGTGGAGGGATTCGAACCCCCGACCCTCTGGTCCCAAACCAGATGCGCTACCAAGCTGCGCTACACTCCGACGGGTCTCTGCGGCTCTCGCCGCTGAGGAGGTGCGCATATTACCCATGGTCCCCTTCCCCGTCAACGGCTTTTTTAAAAAAATCCCTAACAATTGCAGTAACTTAGGCGGGCCTTTGTAAACCGGTTTGTCGCCTTTAATTAACCTTGAATCAAACGTGGTTAATTGGTGGAAATTGACACCTTATCCATTAAATTGGATGACCCTGGCATTTCTTTTGGTCATCCGCACTATTAGCGTCGCTTATGTTGGCGCAAGCTGCCGCTTATGGGAGAATAGCGCCCTTTTTCAGCTCCTGCACGAGATTATCGAATGTCAGCACTGGTATTGGACGGCAAGGCCCTTGCCAAGAAAACCGAGGAAGAACTCACCACACGTGTCGCTGCCCTGAAAGAGAAGAGTGGCGGCCAAACTCCAATTTTGGCCACCATTCTGGTGGGTGGCGATCCGGCTTCAGCGACCTACGTCAAAATGAAGGGTAATGCCTGTACCCGTATCGGCATGGACTCCCTCAAGGTCGAGCTGCCCGAAGAAACCACCACCGAAGAGCTGCTGGCCAAGGTCCAGGAGCTTAACGAAAACCCCAATGTCCACGGCATACTGCTGCAGCACCCGGTACCGGCCCAGATTGACGAGCGCGCCTGCTTTGACGCTATTGCCCTGGAAAAGGACGTTGATGGTGTGACTTGCCTCGGTTTCGGCCGCATGAGTATGGGCGAAGAGGCCTATGGGTGCGCGACACCCAAGGGCATTATGCGTCTGTTGGAAGCCTACGATATCGATATCGCCGGCAAGCACGCCGTTGTTGTGGGGCGCAGCCCGATTCTGGGCAAGCCCATGGCGATGATGTTGTTGGGCGCCAACGCAACTGTCACCATCTGCCACTCTCGCACCCAGAATCTGGAAGAACATATTCGCCAGGCTGACATTCTGGTCGGTGCCGTGGGCAAGCCCGAATTTATCAAGGCTGACTGGATCAAGGATGGTGCCGTGGTAGTGGACGCCGGTTATCATCCGGGTGGTGTGGGCGACATCGAGCTGGCGCCGCTTAAGGATCGCGTTGCTGCCTATACTCCGGTTCCCGGCGGCGTAGGCCCTATGACCATCAACACCCTGATCTATCAATCGGTGGATTCCGGTGAGCAGAAAATCGGCTAAATGACCTTGCCGGCGTGGTATTTCTCACGCCGGTACCCTTCTATGGTCCCTTTCCCGCTCCTTGACTGTTGCCAGCTGTGACTGAATCCCCGACCGAAACGCTTCCTCTCCTGTTTCAGGATGACTCGCTTGTCGCGGTCAACAAACCAACAGGCCTATTGGTCCATCGCAGTGAGATCGATCGCCATGAAACCCGCTTTGCCCTGCAACTGGTTCGAGACCAGATTGGTCAGCGGGTGTATCCGGTGCATCGGTTGGATAAGCCCACCTCCGGCGTTCTGTTGTTCGCGCTTTGTCCTGATATGGCACGTCGGGTCAGTCAGCAGATGGAAAACCGCCAGGTGCAGAAGCTCTATCACGCTGTTGTTCGCGGCTATGCTCCGGATGAAGGATTGATCGACCACCCTCTGAAGGAAGAGTTGGACAAGTACACGGACAAGAAAGCACGGCAGAACAAGCCCCCCCAGGAGGCCCAGACCCGCTTCCGATGCCTCGCCCGAACGGAAATCGACGCCGAAATAGAACGCTACCCACGCAGTCGTTATTCTCTGGTGGAGTGTACCCCGCTAAGCGGGCGCAAACACCAGATCCGACGCCATATGAAGCACATCAACCACCCAATCATCGGTGATGCCAAGCATGGCCGTGGTCGGCACAATCGTTATTTTAAGCAACACCTGCAGGCGGGACGGTTGTTGTTGCATGCCAGCCGCATGACGTTGGAACACCCCCTGTCCGGCGTGCCTCTGACGCTCGATGCGCCCATCGATGGTGTCTGGCAGCAGTTGCTGACCCGATTTGGCTGGCTCGACGCGTTACCGTCGCGCTGGCACACTGAGGGCTGAAAGGAGTTTAGGATATGCGTCTCGATAAATACGTCAGTCAGGTCAGTGACCTGTCTCGCAAGGAAGTCAAACGCCTGCTTCGCGCCGGGTATATCAGTGTCGATGGCGAGACTGTTAAAGACGCCGGCATGCACATTGAAGACACCATGGAGGTCAGTATAGACGGCGAACCCCTGCAGGCACCCCGCTCCCGCTATTTTATGCTTAACAAGCCCCAGGGTTATGTTTGCGTCACCAAAGACAGGGATCATCCCACGGTATTGGAGTTGCTGGACGAACCCAATAAAGAAAAACTGCAGATTGCCGGCCGTCTGGATATCGACACCACCGGGCTGGTGTTACTGACCGACGACGGCCAATGGAATCACGCGGTGACCTCTCCCAAGCGTGATTGCCGTAAAACCTACTTGGTTACTCTGGCAAATGACATCGCTGAAGACACTGAAGCACGCTTTCAGGAAGGCGTTTTGCTGGAGGGGGAGCTTAAGATCACCAAGCCGGCAAACTTGGAAGTTCTGTTCAGCAACGAAGCACGCCTTACCATCAGCGAGGGCAAGTATCACCAGGTCAAGCGCATGTTTGCCGCAGTGGGTAACCGGGTCGAAGAATTGCACCGGGAACAGATTGGCGAGATTATTCTCGATCCGGACCTGACGCCGGGAGAATATCGCGAGCTCACCGAGGAAGAGGCTAACAGCGTATTGTTACAACCATGATCGAGAAAACAGCCATGGTCGATCCCTGCTTTACTCCCCTGCTCCCCTATCTGCAAAAGCCTGATGGCGATACCCTCTGGATCGCTGATGAAAACCTGTTGGCACAGGTGGAGCATATGCGTGCTCACAGCCAACTTCGAGTCATCAGTAATCGTTACGATGTCTGGCAAGGTTCCTGTAAGGCGGGACTGGAGGCGGTATTCAGCGATTACGATTTCAGTGAGTTCAACGATACTAGTCTGGATCGTGTGGTCTACCGGGTTTCAAAAGAAAAACCGGTGGTTCATCAGGTGATCAACCAGGCGTGGAGAATTCTCAAACCGGGCGGGCATCTGATTCTGAGCGGTGCCAAGAACGAAGGCGCGAAATCCTTTGTCGATAAGGCATCAAAACTGTTTGGCAAAAAGGTCAATGCGCAGAAGCTTGGCAATGGGTATCTGGGCATCATTTGCAAACATCAGGCATTCGATCCTGATTCTTGCCTGGACACCAAACAATACAATCAACTTCGTCCGGTTTTTGAAATCGCAGGCCGCGAGGTGTTCAGTAAACCCGGCCAATTCGGTTGGGAAAAGAGAGATCAGGGCAGCGCGTTGTTGATCGACACGGCGGTTGACTATCTGCAGCAAAGGTCGCTGAATCCGGCATCGATCCTGGACCTCGGTTGTGGTTATGGTTATCTGACACTGCGTACGGCCGACTGGCCGGGCATAGACACCCGATGGGCAACGGACAACAATGCCGCCGCCCTCGCAACCTGTGCCCACAATGCGCGTGAATGGGGGCTTTCTGTCGAGGTTATTGCGGGTGATGCGGGAGCCGGTATTGATCGGCGTTTTGATCTGGTGCTTTGCAATCCGCCTTTTCATCAAGGCTTTCAGGTCGAGTCGGCATTGACAGACAAGTTTCTGCGCAATACCCGGCGTTTATTGCAAGCAGACGGCGTTGCGCTGTTTGTCGTCAATCAATTTATCGGACTCGAAAAACGCGCCGACCACTACTTCGGTCAAGTGGAAATGATCGCCAGTGACGGCCAGTTTAAAGTGCTCGCGCTGAACCTCTGAAGGAATTTGGTATGTTACTCTCGGTCCTTGACCAATCACCAATTCGACAGGGAGGCGACGCCAGTCAGGCATTTGCCGAAACCGTCGAACTGGCCCGCTTCTGTGAAAACCTCGGTTATCATCGCTTTTGGGTATCCGAACATCACAGCACAGATGCATTGGCAGGCAGTGCGCCGGAGGTGTTGCTGGGTGCCATTGGGCAGGCAACCGAAAGCCTGCGTCTTGGTACTGGCGGCATTATGCTGCCTCACTACAGCCCCTTTAAGGTGGCCGAGGTGGCATCCACATTGGCGTGTCTGTTTCCGGATCGTATTGACCTGGGTGTGGGTCGTGCACCAGGTACGGATATGGTATCCGCCAAGGCTCTCTCAGTAGACGGCACCACTCGCTTCGAGCAGTTTCCCCGTCAGGTGGAAATCCTGCAGCGGATGCTAGTGGATACGTCGTTCAAGCCTGCCGTGAATCCACGTCCGGATATGGCTCCCGTACTTTGGATGCTCGGCTCCAGCCCGGACAGCGCCATTCTTGCTGCCGAGCGAGGATTACCCTACAACTTTGCGCTGTTTATCAACCCGCAGATGGATACGCGTATTCTGGATTATTACCGCAGTCGTTTTCAGCCCTCCGATGCCCTCCAACGGCCATACACCTGTCTGACAGTCAATGCGGTTTGTGCCGATACCGCAGAGCAGGCGCGCTATCTCGCCCGCAGCCGCCTGATTTCCTATCTGCGCTTTGCCACGGGTAAAGGGGATAGTCGCATCTGCCCACCGGAGGAAGCGGCACGTCAGGTGCTAAGCGCCGACGAAGAAGCGTTTCTGTTGTCCCGTTCCAGCAATGCCGCCATTGGCTCTCCGCAACAGGTTCGGGATAAACTGTTTCAATTGGCCGATGAGTATGGCGCAGATGAAATCATGGTGGTGACCATTACCTACGACTTTGAAGCGCGCAAGCGTTCCTATGAATTGCTTGCCGAAGCCCTGGAACTGAAGCCCTGATTTAAACTATGCGTACACGTTGTCGCTGCGCGCCCCAGTGCCCGGGCCGCGATTCAAAATGACCGGAAATACGGGCACCGCAAAAACTGCAGTGGCCGTTGTCCAGGTGCCATTCCCGCAACTGGTACCAGTCCCGCTCAATCAGAAGCTCCTCACACACGGGGCAATACGTGCTGCCCCCTTCCCGATCATGAACATTGCCGGTGTAAACATAATGAAGCCCTTTTTCAAGGGCGATGGCTCTTGCACGGCTCAGAGTTTCCGGTGGCGTGGGTGGTATATCACGCATCTTCCAGTCCGGGTGAAACGCGGTAAAGTGCAGGGGTACGTTTGCGCCCAAGTGTTCGGCAATCCATTCGGACAGCCGGTGTAATTCTTGATCACTGTCATTCTCGCCGGGGATTAATAAGGTAGTGATCTCAAGCCAGGCACTGCTTTTGTGATGAATATACTGAAGAGTCTCCAAGACCGGTTCCAGGTGTCCCCCACACAACTTGTAATAAAAGGCGTCATTGAAGGATTTCAGGTCGACATTGACGGCGTCCATGTGAGCGAAGAAGCGCTCGCGGGGCGCTTCACAAATATATCCGGCAGTGACCGCCACACTGTTGATACCTCGTTCACGGCAGGCCTGAGCCGTATCAATGGCATATTCGTAAAATGTAACAGGGTCGTTGTAGGTGAAAGCGATACTGCGACAGTCATGGGAGCTGGCGGCATCTGCCAGTGCGGTTGGAGATGCCTGATCGGCCAGCGCATCCATTTGTCGGGACTTACTCATGTCCCAGTTTTGGCAAAATTTGCAGGCCAGGTTACATCCTGCAGTGCCGAAAGATAGGACGGAAGTTCCGGGTAAAAAGTGATTGAGGGGTTTTTTCTCTATGGGATCGATACAAAAACCGCTTGAGCGCCCATAGCTGAAAAGCCGAATTTCGCCATTTTCACAACCGCGCACGAAACACAACCCCCGCTGACCGTCTTTGAGCTTACAGTAACGTGGGCAAAGATCACATTGGGTTTTGCCGTTGTCCAGGGTATGCCAATACTCGGTGGGAAATGATCCTGGCGCCTGGAACAACAAGTGGCTGGACGGCATAACTAACACCTATACTGATCCAGTGACAAGACTGTTCTTCCACCATTGAGTATAGCGGTTAATCACATCACCGCCGGGAGCCGATATCATGTCTTTATCCCCTTCTTTATCCATTCGCCCCGCTGCTGTCGCTGGCACGTTTTATCCTGCCCAGAGCGATATTCTGCGCATGTCGGTAGACGCCATGCTCGATAAAGCCTGGGACCGCGAACAGCAACCCGGTCATAACCCCAAAGCACTGATCGTGCCCCATGCCGGCTATTGTTATTCGGGTGAGATTGCAGCCTCAGCCTACGCACGGGTAGTGAGGCCGGAATTGATCTGCAAAGTCCTGCTGCTGGGTCCTGCGCATCGATTGGCGTTTCGCGGCATTGCCACTGCGGATTGTTCCGCCTTTGCGACCCCGCTGGGTTCAGTTGACGTGGATGAGACGGAAACCGAGGTTCTGTTGCAGCAGAAACTGATCGTCAGCTCACCGGAGGCACACCGTCGCGAACACAGCCTGGAGGTGCAATTGCCCTTTTTGCAGGAACTCTTGTCGGAGTTTGAGTTGCTGCCGTTGTTGGTGGGCGATGCCAGCTCTCAGCAAGTCGCTGACGTGATTGACCGGGTTGTTGAGGATTATCTTGCCCAGGGCGTAGGTGAAGAAGAAATTCTGGTGCTCATCAGTTCCGATCTAAGTCACTTCCACGACTACCAGTTTGCCTGCGATAAAGACCAGCGCACCTCACAAGCGATCTGCGATCACAGCCATAAACTGGAAGGTGACGAGGCCTGTGGCTGTCGGGCCATCAATGGCCTCATGGTTAGCCGTTTTGCCGCAGACCTCGGGGTGAGCTGTATTGATCTGAGAAATTCCGGCGATACGGCGGGTGGACGTGATCAGGTGGTGGGTTATGGCGCCTTTGTCCTGAATCAGGGGCAGGATTCCGATTTGAATCTGACCCAAAAGGATCGACGCAGGCTGTTATTGTTAGCTCGTCAAACGCTGCAGAATCACTTTGACGGCAGAATCCCTATTGATCTGGAGGGGCTACCCGATATCCTCAAACAACACCATTGCAGTTTTGTCACTTTGCGCAAAGATGGGCAACTCAGGGGCTGCATAGGGTCTTTGCGCCCCCACCAGCCGCTTTATCAGGACGTGATAGAACATGCCCATGCCGCTGCGTTTCGGGATCATCGTTTCACTCCTCTCAGGGAAGAGGAGCTGGAACAAACCCGCATCGAGATTTCCGTCCTTTCTCCAGAACAGCCTTTGGCGGCCACCACCGAGCTGCAGGTATTGGAGCAGCTGCGGCCGGGAATTGATGGCTTGACGATCAGCAGCGGTCATCATCAAGCGACATTTCTGCCCTCTGTTTGGGAGGAGCTAAAAGAGCCGCCTCGTTTTATTCGTCAACTGAAGATCAAGGCCGGCCTGGATCCGGACCACTGGCCGGACAATGTTCATGCCTGGCGTTATCAGGCCCTGAAAATATTGGAATAGGAATCGAATCTATCGAGGCAAACTGCGCATTTCGAATTTCAGTGCGCAGTTGCTGCGACGCTGGTCCAGTTCCCGAAACTGTTGCAGATGCCTGGTCAGTTGCCTGCGGTTGGTGCTCTGATGGGTAAACGCCGCAATCACGTTACTGTAAAGCGGAGTGGAAAAGCGATACTGCCGGCGCCACTGCTGTTTTAGAGTACGGTCCCGACGCCAGGCGCTTCGCCCCAGTGCGTTTGGCGTGTCGAAGTTCATTACCAGAGTACCCTGCTGGTCGAGGTGTTTTTGCAGCAGTTGACACCAGGATGTGTCGGCTGCCACCGCCCGCTGCGGTTGCCCCTCGAATTCGCCAAACAGGTCTTCGATAATCAAATCAAAGGCTGGCCCCGAATACGCCTTAAGCCAGGCAACCGCATCCCCACAGTGAAGGTGAATATGTTTGCCCTTGACATCAAAATGCTGCCTGGCCACCTGCAGGTGCACTGGACAAAGTTCAACACCAGTGATCGATTCAGGCTGCAGAAAGTATTCCAGCTGTTTTATAACGGCTCCACCCCCGACCCCCAGAACCAGTACCCGCTTTATATCGCCGGGTTTGTGCAGCATAGCGGGCAGGAACAACAGATCCCAAACGGAGCCTGCCACCGGACGGGCGGGATTATACTGGCTGTGAAATACGCCATTGGTGTAGAGCCGTCGGGTACGTCCGGCGCTGCGCACTTCGTACAGCGTTTGCTTGGCGCCGCGTCCAACGCGTTTCTGCCAGAGGATTGCCATCTGATGGTTAGCCCTGAGGTTGCGATAAGGGTTAAGGCCGCGCAGTGTAGCAGAAGCGCTTGCACTGGTCAGGCCTGTGGCTCCACCGTATAATCGCCCTCCCCTGAAATTATTGGATCCCTATAGGGAGAATATTATGTTCAAAACCAACGAATATTTTGACGGCAAGGTTAAATCCATCGCATTCCAAACTGAAACGTTACCCGCCACTGTTGGTGTGATGGCCCAGGGCGACTACGAATTCGGTACCAGCCAAAAGGAATACATGACGGTGACCAGTGGTGTTTTGACCGTCAAATTGCCGGGCAGCAGTGAATGGCAAACCTTCAAGCAAGGTGAAACCTTTACCGTCGAAGCCAACCAGAGTTTTCAGGTTAAGGCCGAAGTCGAAAGCTCTTACCTTTGCCTGTACGAATAACCAGGGCCAGAAGCACAGAACAAGCCGTTTAAGGCCAGGGCAGCTCCGAGGGGACTGCCCAATTCGTGTCCAGCTGTTGTAACAGCGCCGGCTGCGCAAAAGCCTCCCCGTGCTGGGGACAGCAGCGGTAAACCCGGTGCTCTCCCCGCCAGATAAATTCAAGTCCATACGCGTGTAAATAGGTCCGATCCGCAGCGCTTCCCGAATAGAGCGTATCCCCCAGAATTGGCGCTCCCAGGGATTTTAAGGCGACCCGCAGCTGGTGGGTTTTTCCGGTTCGTGGCCGCAGCAGAAAAGCGCGGCAGCCTGGTGCCAGGGAGTGGGAAAAAAATTGGGTAACCGCTGGGTTTTTGTGGCTGTTGAGTAAACGCCAGGCGCCTCTTCTAGCCTTTTCCATATCGCCTTTTACCCATCCCTGCTTCTTTTTGGGTTTGCGATCACTCAGCGCCAGATAGTATTTCTGTACCTGATGTTCGGCAAATGCCATGGATAATTGGCGATTGGCCGCGGTGGTCTTTGCCATCAGCAGCAGGCCGGAAGTCACTCGATCCAACCGGTGGACGGGATAGAGTATTTCCAAACCTAACAGCTCCGCGGTTTCAGCCAACACCCCGGGATGTCCGTCATCCCGTTGAACGGTCATCCCAACCGGCTTATTCACAATCACATAGTCGTTATTTTGATCAATAATACGCAGCGCGTTCACCCTATACCTATTATTTTCCGTCCGGAACCTTGAACCAAATCAAGGGAATTCCGTTGGCTTGCGCTATTCTTAAAATCATCTGGTCTTAAAATCATCTGGTCTTAAGATCATCTGCGCATAAAACACCTGCGTATTCTAACTCGTTGATCCGGATAAGGAGAACCTATGCAGTATGATACTTTTGTAGAGTTACACGAACTGTTCCCGGTCGGGCGATATCAACTGAACAGTTTTCAGTTGAGGGATTTGCTTGGCCACCAGGGTTGTAAAGGTATTGCCGTACGGGTGTTGCATCTGGGCACTGTGCAGCTTGATGCCGCGGATGTTGCTGAAAGGCTCAAGTGCGACAATCATCCACGACTCGACGGTATCAAAGTCACCTGCCTTGACGGTGTGATTATTATCGATGAGCCTTCTCAAGGCGCCTGACCCCAAAACCCACTCCGGCTGGAGTCAGGAAGCACTCTACGATGATGCCTCCGCCTATTTTGAGGCATTGATCCGGGATTGCGATCAGGCGTGTCGCAGTATCGATCTGGAAGTGTACATTTTTTCACCCGATGCCATTGGGCAACGCCTGGCCGCCAGCCTGTGCCGAGCCCGGGATCGCGGGGTTCAGGTACGGGTATTAATCGATGCCGTGGGCTCCTATCGAGGGTCGGCAGAGCTGGCAGATCAACTGGAATGCAACGGCATCGAAGTCAAAGTCTTTCATCCCCTGCCCTGGCAGATTCACCACTACCATCGTGCGGTGAAGAGGGGCGATTTTCTCACCAAATTCTTGTATCTCGTCAGTCGTGTCAATCAACGGGATCATCGCAAGCTGTGCCTGGTGGATAACAGATTTCTTTGGAGCGGCAGTTTTAACATCAGTGTCACTCACCTTCCTCCTGGCCAGGGTGGCGAAGGCTGGCAGGATATTGGCGTGAGGGTATGTGGTGGCGCCGTGACGGAGATCAGTCAACACTTTGATTCTCTGTGGAACCGATCAAAGGCACACTTTGGCAGCGGTTTGTTTTCGCTCTACTGGAATAACCTGAGTGTCTGGACCCGTCGGCGCAAAAATCAATTGCTGGTACGACACATCGAAGCAGCTAAACAACAGGTCTGGGTTGCCAGTGCCTACTTCGCCCCCTCTCATCGGGTGATTACGGCGTTGAAGCGCGCGCGCCGCAAAGGAGTGGATGTTCGCATCGTGGTACCAAGCCACTCTGACATTGGTATTTTCCCTTTCCTGACTGCCACTTATTATGCGGATCTGCTGGCGAGTGACATCGCGGTATATGAATACCAGGCGCGTTTTCTCCACGCCAAGGCACTGATCATTGATGAGGTATACTTGATTGGCAGTACCAACTTTAACCATCGCAGTTTTTTGCACGATCTGGAATTGGATATTCGTCTGTGGTGTGAGGAGTCCCAGACTCATCTGCAACACTGGATGACACAGTTATTCAAACAGTCAGAAAAGGTGCTGAGTGAACGCCGTGATCTCGCATCATGGCTGCTGGGAAAACTGGCTTTACTACTGCGTTACTGGATGTAATCAAAGACCGGCCTATGACTCGTTTTCGCGTGCTTTCCTACAATATCCACAAAGGCTTTACCGTCAGAAATCGCGACTATGTGTTGGCCGACATCCGTGACGCCATTCGCGAGACGGACAGCCATATTGTTGGCTTGCAAGAAGTGTTGGGTGAACACCGAAGGCATCAGGCAAAGTGGGAAAACTGGCACCCGGAATCCCATTTCGAGTTTCTTGCCGATAGCGTTTGGCCTCACTACGCCTACGGCAAAAACGCCATTTATCAGCATGGTCATCACGGTAATGTCTTACTGAGCCAATACCCCTTTCTCACTACCCGCAACCACGATATAAGCCAATGGTGGTTTTCCCGCCGGGGGCTGCTCTGCGGTGAGGTGGAAATCGATAGCACCAAGATCCATTTGGCCTGTGTGCATTTGGGTTTTCTTCCGTATGAACAATTCCGCCAAGCCAGGAGGATCCAACAGTGGCTGGCCGCTTTTGACCGTCATGAACCTTTGATTCTGTTGGGAGACTTTAACGACTGGCATCAACGAATCCATCGTTTCCTGACCCGTAAATTGGGACTGCAGGAGGTAACCTCCTATCGACAAAGCTCGCCTCAGGCGACTTTTCCTGCAAGTCGGCCCACAGTTGCTATGGATCGTATTTACTTTCAGGGGCTGAACTGGCACAGCGGTACGGTTTGCAGCGACGGCTACTGGCCAAATCTGTCGGATCATTGTCCGGTACTGGCGGAATTTTCCGTCGCAAATTCCATTTAATCCGGGCGGCCGCGAATCCGTTTGCTATACTCTGTTCAGGTGTCCGTTTTATCGCGCATGCGCAAGGGGAGTTCCCAAGGGTGCTTATTGAAGTGCCCGCTGTTATGGAGTTGCGGCGGTTATCCCGACAAGATCCGTTTGCCTGGAAAGCTCAATAACAGACGACCATAACCCGCCGAAAAACGGACACCTCTTGCCTCCTTTGTCTCACCCATTTTGCAATTCATCGACAATAATTCAGTGTGCCTCCATAATTCCCGCCTTTGCCAAAGCGGCCTGATATAGGGGCGAGACGGATTATGGATAAGTATCGCGAACAACATAAAAAACGACTCAGCTATATGCCCTGGCTGTATTACCGGTTAAAACCCCGCAACGCTGAGTGGGCGAGGCAATGGCAGCTGCAAGTGCAGTCTCATTTAATGGATATGGAAACTGTGGTGATCGGGGCCAACTGTTTTGTCGCTCCCGAGGCTGAAGTCTTTGCCGAACCCGGACGAGAAGTTCGTCTGGGGAATAGCGTTCAAATTGCCGCCAATGCGTTTCTTCATGGTCCGATCGTCCTCGGTGATGGTGTCAGTATCAATCAGGGCGCGGTGCTGGATGGCGGTCGTCGGGGAATCAAAGTGGGCTGCAACAGCCGTATTGCCGCCAATACTCACATCTTTGCTTTTAACCATGGTATGGAAGAGGACAGAACCGTTGCCGAGCAACCAGTCACGTCCAAAGGGGTTTGCATAGGCGAAGATGTGTGGATTGGGGCCAATGTGGGCATTGTCGATGGCATAACTATTGGAGACAAAGCGGTTATCGGAATGGGCAGTGTGGTAACAAAAGACGTGCCTGCCGGGGCCAAGGTGGCGGGTAATCCAGCCAGAGTCATAGGTTGGCGGGTAAAACCTGAGTAACCGGTAGCAGCACAGAGTCAGGCGCACTTTCGACCAGCGACTGGGAACAAAGCAAAATACGCCTGTCAGCAATGGCAAAGTTCTGCCAAAACTGCCATTGATTTGGTAATTTCCGAAATCGGGTGATTTAGGCAGGTCATAACGCTGGTTCGGTTTCAAATGCTGGTGCTATTCTCCAGTGATTCTGCAGTTGTTTGTCTTGACGGAGTCCAATCCATGGCGTTACCCGACATCCTCAAAGGCCGTCTGTCTATTCCGGCAGTGGCCTCTCCCATGTTTATTGTTTCCAACCCCAATCTGGTGCTCGAACAGTGCAAAGCAGGTGTGGTTGGCTCCTTTCCCGCTTTGAATGCGCGCGGTGAGGGAGAGTTTGAACGTTGGCTGATTCGAATTAACGAAGAATTGGACGCCTACAATCAGGCAAATCCGGATTCTCCTGCAGCGCCCTATGCCGTTAACCAGATTGTGCACCGCTCCAATGGGCGCCTGGAAGAGGATCTGGAATTGTGTGTGAAATATAAGGTGCCCATTGTGATTACGTCGCTGGGGGCACGTAAGGATGTCAATGATGCCGTGCATTCCTATGGTGGCATTACCTTGCACGATGTGATTAATAACACCTTTGCTCGCAAGGCAATAGAGAAAGGCGCGGACGGTCTGGTGGCGGTTGCGACCGGAGCAGGCGGTCATGCAGGCACATTGTCACCCCTGGCGCTGATTCAGGAAATTCGGCAGTGGTTTGATGGGCCTCTGCTATTGTCCGGTTCTATTGCCACAGGCGATGCTATTTTGGCAGCTCAGGCCATGGGTGCGGATCTGGGATACATTGGTTCGGCATTTATCGCTACCAAGGAAGCCAATGCGGTTGATGGCTATAAGCAGATGATTGTTGATAGTGTTGCAGATGATATTGTTTATACCAATCTGTTTACCGGTGTGCACGGCAATTATCTCAAGCCCTCCATCAAAGACGCAGGTATGGACCCCGACAATCTTCCCGAAAGCGATCCAACGAAAATGAATTTCGGTTCCGGGGGCGATCAGGACAGTAAGGCCTGGAAGGATATTTGGGGTTGTGGCCAGGGTATCGGGGCCGTGGAAAAGGTACAGACAGCGGCGGAGTTTATTGCGCAGTTAAGGCAACAGTATCAGGCGGCCAGGGAGCGATTGAGTTTGGGTTAGACTCGGTTTATCTTTGAATTTAGGGGGTGGCATTGTGCCAGGAGCGGAAGTTCATAATCCTGGTTCAGGGCACCATGGGCGTTCGATAATGTCTGCAACGACCGCACGACGTAGGGTGGATTAGAAGCGCTTTGCGCTTCGTAATCCACCGATCCGCCGAAGGTTTAAATTGGCGGCGGCCGTGTACAAATCACCTGTTGCAGGCATATTCAAGGGTGTTAAAAACCGGGCCGCAGCCAACGAACATCTCCGGCAGAACCGGCGGATTACGGCGCAAGCGCCTAATCCGCCCTACGCATAAACAACGCCGTCAGAGTACCAATCCTGCGAATTTCTAAGACCGGTTATGGCACTCAGCTGACGGTCATATATTAATCTCGATAATTTAGAGTGATCTGAAAACTATTTACTAAAAAGTGACTTCAACTGGTCTAACTTCTCAGCACCGTCCTCGCCCAGCTTTTCCTTTAACTTTTCATTGAGTTTTTCTTTGGCTTTCTCTTTTGCCAGATCTTCCAAATGGTCTTGTACGGCCTCCTTAGCACTGGCCAAAATGGGTTGGATAACGGCAGAAGCCAGCTCATCCGGTGTTAATCCCTGCTCTTTGGAACCTATGTCTTTCAGCCTAATCGTCGGCAGTTTAAGGGATTGCTCACCCCACTCTTCCGACTGCAACTTCATGGCGCCTTCTTCGAAGGTAAATTTTTCAATGGCCAGCTTGACGTCCGCTCCTGCTTCGCTGGTTTGGGATTCTGTGCTGCCCGAAGATCCGGAGTTCTTCTTCACATTGTCCAGCAGCGCCTGTAAATTGGTTTCCGCCAATCCTTTGTGTTCCGCCAGTAGCTGCGCCTTGCTGATCAATACCTCATTGATCACGATAACATCACCGGTGAGACTGGCCGGGTCAATATCCAAGGCGATTTCACCCAGAGAAAAAGCACTGTTGTTGGAAAACCCCTGTGGGTTAGCGACTGTCAGTCCGTGTAATTCACCACGCCCCTTTTGCAGGTCCAACTTGACGTCAGCCAACCCCACTTCCGTGCCGACGACCTGCGGGCCGACCCGTTCAACGGCGGTTTTCACAATCTGGTCGAGGTTTTGCAGGCCCACAACGACAACAATCGCCACAACGGCGATGGCGGCAACCACCAGCCCACCGATAATTTTTACTGCTTTCATGAGATATCCTTATGTCAGATCTAAGAGTAGAGATTTCCTAACAGAGCAACATAAACCCTGCGTTAAATGCGTTCAGTGCCGTCCGGAGATTCATACCGGGGCGAGTCGGATTTGGGAGGATTGTCATTTTCGAAGGCGCGACGAGCTTCCTGGATTTCTTTTTCCACCGTATTGACCAGTGATTCCCAGCCATCGAGTATGGCGTTGTTTGCCTCACGGACGATACCTTGCACGCTGCTTTCATCCAACTGGGCCACCTTGGCATTGAGTTGCGCTACCTCTTTGCGTAGCGCCTGTACTTCTTGCAGTAATGCCTGACGATCAGCATGCACCTGCTGTAATTGTTGCTGGCTGTGAAAATACAGACCACCCAATGCGAGAATTAACAATAACACCACACTGGCCAGAAAATTTTGCATGGAATGTCCTCCGGTGTTCACCCTTCAGCGGCTTCAATTTCCTGTTGCAGGTGCTTGATCAGACGCAATTTCAGCGGAGCCGGAATATTCTTGATGATCAAGCTGTCCTCCCCTTTATCATAGACGATAGTCTCACCGAGGCATTCCGCGGCAAAGCTCATGCTGAGCAAATCGTTACGGCCGCTGATGCGAATGTACTGCTTCAGCTGCCGGCGGTCCGGCATGATTGCCGGTGGGGTATCTGAACGCTTCTCTTCCATAAAACGGGCAAAGCGATCGGGTTTTTCGTCGTCGATATGCTCTGAGAGGTCGCGGATAACCACTGCCTGCCCCTTTTTGTCCTGGTCCAGGCAATAGTCCACCACCTTGTTGCGATACACTTGGACCTCTTCTTCCTCCAGGGTTTCACTGAATGCCGATACCGCCTCCAGAAAACTGGTGGTTTCGGCTGCCAGATCCCGCTGGTCGGCAAAGCCCAGCCAGTTCCAGAACTGGTCCGTCAGGTCCTTCTCCCCGCGCGCTCTGATCACGGACAAGTAACTGCCTTCTTCATCGCTCTGCCAGGTGGTCAGATCGATTTTGGCTGCCAGCAACAGTCCTTTGATATCCATATAACGGCTGGTCTGCAGGTTTTGGTCGCCATCCAGATAAAGTCCTTCGCTGTGGAGCCCCAGGAAGATGTAGAGACTGTCGGCATCGGCCAGTTGTTCCAGGGCAAACACCAGATGTCCGTCAATCACCACTTCCGTGTCCTGGAGCAGCGTTTGAAAGTGTTCCATGGCTTTGTGGCTAAAGCGCTGAAAACTGAATTTCTTGTCCCGATACTCCCGCAACCACTGGGCTACCTGGCTTTTGGCGGCCTCCGGGTGAAATTGGCCATATTCCTTGCCCGCTTTGGCAATATAAGCCTGTTTAAAGTCCCTGACCCACTCTTCCAGATAGCCGTCCACGGGCAGATTGTTTTCGCGCAGTCTGAGTTCAATCGGTGCTTCGGTTCCGCTGCGACTGATGGCGTGGGCGATACATTCAGTAATGGGCATAGAGTTTCCTGATCTCTGGTCAAACGGCAGGGCATTATATAAGAGCCCACCCCATAAAATCATCGACTGGCGACAATGGGCATTTCTGGTTAATTATTGATCAGTTTCCCGAAAGCCTGTACAGCGCCGTAACAACGCCTATAATGTCCGCCTCTTTTTGAACCTCCGTTAAATGCTCTGCTAAGGTGGGCTGAACCTCCTATGAAACGCTTTTTGTCCCTCTGTCTGCTGTTGTCACTGTTCAATGCCTCCTTTGCTCAGGATGTATTGGATACCGACAAGAAGGCGGTTTCCATTGAAGAGCTTTCCTGGATGGACCGCCGGCATCTGGAACGCCAGGTCGAAAAAATCGACGAAATGGCGCGAATCAAACTGGGTATGCAGGTCACTGGAACCACTCAAGACCTGCGATTGCTGCAACGTGTCATTCATCGGGGCTTGATTCAGAAGGACGAACGTTTGTCCCTGCAAGCACTGGGCGCGGTATTAGGCAATGTGATGGTCGCCGAATGGGGACTGCAGTGGGTGGTGTACGAAGACAAGGTGGGTCGCAGCCGGGCGATCTGTGTTGCTGATACGGAGTACTGTCTGTTCCCCATCACTATGCTGTCACGGCGTATGGAAGTGGGACTGCTGCCAAACGTGCAGAAAGTATACGATAACAGTCACGAAATGATTTTGCCCTATCTGCCCAAATCGCCTTTCGATACTGAGTCCTGAACTGCGTATTATTGGCAAGGGTCCAAGAATCAGGCTGCCGCTGAGCGCCGGCTCTTCTGATTCTGGAGATAATGCCCCAGGTCCCGGGACAGATACTCTCTGGCAACACTCAGGTTACTGCGAATTCCTTCCATAACCTGCCCTGTGACTGGATCAATGTCCTGACGTTTGGCCGCGAGGGCCTTCATATAACGGCTCAGATTCTGCTTCTGGGCAGCTTTGTTGCCGAACAGCTCTTCGACCCAGTTGTCCATACATTCCACGTATAGCTGATCTCCCATGTCCATAATTGGCTGAAAGGCGTTGTGTAAACCGATCAGGGTTTTCTCCCCCGGAGCCTTCAGGGTCTTGGGAACCCGGTACGTCTGTAGCATGCGAACAGGAAGGCAGATCAGGGTGAACAGATAAAACAACAGGCCAATAGCGACGTATAAAGGCGAGATCAGTATCAACAAGGCCGTCAGCACAACTTTTATGTGGGTATTACCTGCGTACCAGAATCGATTGACCGCGGTTGGCCAGAAGTAGCGTCGCCACTGCCGCAGCTCCCGCAGTCGTGCCGTGCGCCGAGCCTCTTGAGCAAGTTGGAAGCAGCGGTATTCCCTGGCGGTCAGCAGCAAGCCATGGCGCCCGATGGATTTGATCACTTTTTGTTCTTCCTGGGGGTTCTGTGAACCGAACATTAACATTAGTGGCCTGGTTGCAATCTGTTATTGGCCCATACCAAAGAGTAACGGCTTTTGACCACATCGGCCATCGGCCATCGGTCTAAGGTGTTAAAACCTTGTAAATTCCCGGTTGCGATATGGAAAATCAGCCAAAACAGTCATTTAGGGTAAGGTGATGGCGCTTACAGCCAGTGGCAAAAGTTGTAAATCAAAGTAGCATAGACACTCAGTTTTCCAATAAGTGCATCACCCAGGACGTTTTTGTGATCATCAAGCACCGCGATAAAATCGCCTCACCGGAACACATCCGTAGTAATTTCCAGCAACTTGGCTACATTTGCAGCGAATCCATTGCCACAGCCGTATTTCTGGCCTGTCAGCTGCAGAAGCCGATTCTGGTAGAGGGCCCGCCGGGAGTAGGCAAAACCGAGTTGGCCAAGAAAACATCGGAATACCTGCAGGCACCGCTTATCCGCATGCAATGCTATGAGGGACTGGATGAAGCCAAAGCCCTGTATGAGTGGAAGTACGGCAAGCAACTGCTCTACACCCAGTTGCTTAAGGACCAACTGGGTGATGTGATGCGCGGGGCCAAGGGGCTTAATGAATCCGTAGAGCGCTTGCATCAGTTTGGCGATATCTTTTACTCGGAACAGTTTCTTGAAACCCGTCCCTTGCTGCAAGCCCTGCGGGAAGACGATGGTGCCATTCTGTTGATCGATGAGATCGACAAGGCCGACCAGGAATTTGAGGCTTTCCTGCTGGAATTGTTATCCGATTATCAGGTATCCATTCCAGAGATTGGCACAGTGAAGGCCCGTTCCAAACCCATCGTGATTTTGACCAGTAACAATACTCGCGAATTGGGTGACGCCCTCAAACGACGTTGCCTTCACCTGCATATCCCCTTCCCTGAGGCTGCTCTGGAACAGCAGATCATCGCTTCCCAAGTACCCGAGATGGGCGAACAGCTACGAGATCAAGTGGTGGCCTTTGTTAATGAACTGCGTCAGCAGGCGTTAAAAAAGGTGCCTGCGGTCAGTGAAAGCATCGACTGGGCGAGAGCTTTGCTGTTGCTCAACGTGGAGGAACTGGATCGGGACTGGATTGAGACAACACTCAACCTGCTGCTGAAATTTCAGGATGATATCGAAGTGGTTTCGCCGGAAATCAACCAGCTGCTCAGCAATAGCCGGCAACAGCGGCGCTAAACCCTGTGCAGCAGCTAATCGGTGACTTTATCCAGGTCTTGCGCCTGCAGGGCCTGCCCATCTCCCCGGCCGAAACTCTGGATGCCCTGAGGGCCACACAGCTGGTGGGGATCGAGGAACGCGGTCGACTGAAAATGGTGCTCGGCACCACCCTGGCCAAGAGTACGGAGCATCGTCTGCAGCTGGAATCCCTGTTTGATGATTTCTTCACCTTCGGTACCAGTGATGACTCCACGGAAGTCGTTGATGGCGACAAAAACCAGAATGGTGAGTCTGCGGCAGACGAAGTGAGCAGTGAGCCACAGTCGGTGGAAACACCACCAGGCACTGATGGGCAACCTGCTGAAAGCACCGCTCCCCCTCAATCGCCACTGGGGCAGCAGCTGATGTCCGGTGATGACGCCGCTCTGGCTATAGCCATTGCCAGCGCTGCCGCGGGTTCCGGCGCCAGCAATATGCAGGTGTTTACACAGAAATCCCGCGTCAGTTACCAGATGCTGCAACAATTGGGTGAGCCGGAACTTAACGCCGAAATACAGGCTCTCCAGGCGAACAATGAAGAACCACAGCTGGTGCAGGCATTGCTGGAGCGGAGGGAACAGCTGCGAACTCGGGTACGGGACTATGTGGAGCAACAATATCTCCTGTTTACCCAGGCCCGAGGCATCCGTTTGCGGGAGTCCAATCTGCAGAAAGTAAAACTCACCAACGTCGATCACCACTACCATCAACAAATGAGTCGATTGGTGCGCAAGGCGGCCAAACAATTGGCGGCACTCCACAGCCGTCGTCGTCGGGTGACCAAACGGGGATTGCTGGATGTGCGTAAAACCATTGCCGCCAATGCGGCCTTTGACGGGTTTCTGTTTCATACCAAGTGGAAGTCCACCCGCGTGGAACGCCCCAAGGTTGTGGTGCTTTGCGATGTCAGTGGCTCCGTAGCCCGGGTTGCACGTTTCCTCCTGCTGTTTTTACACAGTCTGCAGGATGTTTTACCCAGGGTACGCTCTTTTGTCTTCGCCTCGGAGCTCGGCGAGGTAACAGATCTGTTTGAGCGCTTGGAGATGGACGAAGCGCTGGCCGAAATCATGGCGCATTGGGCAAATCGCCCCACCGATTACGGCCAGGCCTTGAGCGACTTTGAACGACTCGCTCTGAGTGAAATCGATAATCGCACAACGGTCATCATGCTTGGCGATGCTCGCAACAACAATACCGATGGCAGAACGGATATCTGGCAACAGGTGCACGCGCGCAGCCAACGGGTGCTGTGGCTTAATCCGGAGGGGCGCAACAGCTGGAACACGGGCGATTCCATTATGTCCGAGTACGCGCCCTATTGCTCCCGGGTGGAATCCTGTAATTCGCTACGGGACCTGACCCGTATTCTCGGTTCCCTGCTTAAACACAGCTAACCGCCCATGAATCAGGGCTCGGTGAGGCAAGTAGCCCCCAACAAAAAACAGGCAATCGCCCGGTGCAGTGATAAACTCTAGGAAAAGATCTATCCGCTAAAGCCAAGGAATTTCGCAATGGAAGAGAATATCGGCAAAGAGTTAGAACAAGCCGCCGCCATCTACCAAATGGTGGTCGAGTTTTTCGTAAACTACAGCTTCCAGATATTGGGCGCCCTGCTGATTCTGATTATTGGCATCATTGTGGCCCGCAAAGTGGGCAATATGGTGCTGGCGCTTTGTGAACGCAAGAACCTCGATATCACACTGAGCCGTTTTATTGCCGCCACTGCCCGCATTATTGTGGTGATTATGGTGGCGATTATCGCCCTGGGTAAAGTCGGTATTAGTGTGACGCCCTTTTTGGCCGCTGTGGGTGCCATCTCCCTGGGTGCGGGCCTGGCGGTTCAGGGGCTGCTTTCCAACTATAGCGCCGGTCTGAATATTATTCTTACACGGCCGTTTGTGGTTGGTGACACCATCCAGGTGCAAGGGGTTTCCGGACAGGTTGAAGAAGTACACCTGGCATACACAGTGCTCAGCAATGAAGATGATGTTCGCATCACTATCCCTAACAAACACATCATTGGCGAGATCATTCACAACTCATTTAAGAACACTCTGGCAGAGATCAGCATCGGAATTGCCTACCACGAGGATCCCATGCGAGCGATTGAACTGATCAAGAACGCCGTTTGCGCAACAGATTTGTTCGACAAACAAAAGCAGCCGGCCATCGGCATCGAAACCTTTGCCGACAGCAGCATCAATATCGGCATGCGGCTGTGGCTGCCCACCCAAAGATATTATGAGAACCTCTACCAGCTCAATCAGCTGGTATTCAAGACTCTGACCGAGAACGGAATCGATATACCCTTCCCGCAGCGCGAGGTTCGCCTGCTCAATCAGCCAACCGAGAATCAACCATGACGGATTCTGGAGAGCCCTCAGCTAATAAACAAGAGCCCTCAGCTCATAAACAAGAGCCCTCAATTCAAAACCCGGAGCCTGCGGCTACCGTTATTCTTTTGCGTAACACCCCTGCGGGACTTGAGGTGTTACTCCTGCTGCGTGCCAAAGCAGTAAAGTTTGCTGGCGGGGCCTGGGTATTTCCCGGAGGACGCATCGATGATGACGATACCGACGCGGGCGTAACCGCGTCCTCGCTGGATAAGGGTGACGATGCCTTTAATCGCGCTGCCCGACGCGCGGCCCTGCGGGAGTGCCTCGAAGAAACGGGCATCCAGCTGGATGCCGACAACCTGGTCACCTATTCCCATTGGACCACACCGGCGACCCAATATAACCGGCGCTTCTCCACTCGTTTTCTGCTGGCTGAGTTAACAGAAAACCAACCGGTGACCGTGGATGATGGCGAAATTGTGGAATTTCGCTGGTTAACGCCCGCTCAGGCACTTACCGAACACGATAACGGCGAACTGGTTGTCTTACCCCCGACCTATCGTACTCTGACGGAGCTCAATCGCTGTCAGAGTGCTGATGAGGCGATCACCATGGCCAAACAACGGGAGATGCCGGATATCTCACCATTGATGGTAAAGCATGACGGTACGGTCACCACTCTCTACAAGGAAGATATCTCCTACACCACTGGAGACTTGAGTCTACAGGGTCCGCAACACCGTATGACGCGACAAGGTAAACGCTGGATTTATGTCGATACAACAAACTGATCCTTCTGGCTCCATCTTCTCTTAGCGCTGACGGCCATAACCCAGACCCGGCTAATAAGCATATCGTCCAAAGGGGCCGGGCTGCCCTCCTCCTATTGCGGCTATCCTTAATGAGCAGCTGTAAGCCTCACGCAATCAGTCTGAGGAGGAATACCAATGAAGGCACAGGAACTTTACCAACGTTTCCGTGATGAAGCCCAACATGCCTGGCACCACTTGGCTGACCAGCTCCACCATTTGGAACAGAGAAACAATCACGCACTTGTACCCTTTGAGCCTTTCGAAGAATCCACGGAGGAAGAAGCGCAAGGCAATAACAAGGCTAAGCACAGTCAGTGGGGGCTGATCCCCGTGGACATGTACGAAGTGGATGACGTACTGATGGTTTCCATGGAAATCCCAGGCATGGAAGCATCATCGATCTGTATATCCGTCGATGGCAATGAACTGATTATCAGCGGTGAAAAACGCATGCCGGAAGAAAGGTTACACGCCAGTCGGGATATCACCCGGGAAATGGCGTTTGGCAAATTTGAGCGACGTATCACTCTGACCGGCCACCGTCTGAAGAAAACCGAGAATGATGCCAGCTACAAGGATGGCGTGTTGACCGTTTCGCTGCCCTACGACGGCACGGAGCAGTTACGCACGGCGAGAACCATTCCGGTGCAGTAACCCCAGTAGCGCTCTGGCAAGGGTCCAGGGCAACAAAGACGCACGCAGTTAATAAACGTGCGCAATAAAAAACTTACCCCCCGTCGTTGCCATGAAGGCAGCATCGGGGGGATGTTCTTACCCGTCTGTTCTTTCTTGCGTTGATATTACTTCTGAGCAGCTGCTTGGCTTTGCAGCAGCTGCTTGAGTTCTTGAATTTCCTGTTGCAGATCCTTGAGGGTTGGCTCCCCTGCGGCCTCTGCCTCCTCTGCGGCCATCCGCTGGTGCTCTTCTTCAAGTACGTTGACCACAATACCAATCACCATATTGAGAAAGGCGAAGGCGGTAAAAAAGATAAAAGTCAGGTAGTAGGCCCAGCTAAAGGGATACACCGCCATGGTTTCGTACATGACGTCGGTCCAGTCTTCAAACGTCATCACCCGGAACAGGGTCAGCAAGCTCAGCGCTATATCGCCCCAAAGCTCGGAGTTGATGCTGGCGAAGAAGGTACTGCCAATGGCTGCGTAGATATAGAAAATGATAAACATCATCAGCATCACGTAACCGAGCTGGGGTAACGCTTTGAGCAGTGAGTTGAGCAGCATCCGCAGCTCGGGAATGATCGAAACCATTCGCAACACCCGGAAAATACGGATCAGGCGCCCGATCAACGCCATTTCGGTATCTTCAATCGGGATCAAACTGACCACCACGATAAGGGTATCAAACACGTTCCAACCGCTGCGAAAAAAACGCTTCTTTTCCGGTTCGCCCAGAAATCGAATGACAATCTCTACCAGAAAGATCAGAGTGATCATCCAGTCCAGCACGCCGACCACTTGCACCAGTGTCTCCGGCAGCGGATAGGTTTTGACACCGATGACCAAAGCGGAAAAAACAATAATGCCGATAACAAACAGTTCAAACGCTTTGTTGGACCGGAGCTTGAAAAATGCCGCCTGCCAACGGTCGCTGGTTGCCGGTTCCATAGTTATATTTACCTCAGTCATAATTCTATCAATTTCGGGGTTAAGGGTTTCAGGCTTCCACTTCATCGAGAAAATCGAGTGATGCCTGCTGCCTGATTGTGCGCCGGTGGTTGGCCATCAGCTCGGCAATTTTGTCCTTGTCGCACTGCTGCCGGTCCACCAGTACGCGGGTATTCAGCTCTCCCACCGGATGCTGGGTGGGCACTTTGCTGAAGACAAACTGGTTGCTGATCAGATCCATAAAGGGACCACATTTGCTCGACGGCATGATAAACATCAACTGCAATCCCAGGCTCTCCGTCAAATAGTTGATCACCTCTTTGGAGCGGTGCTCATCCATCTTAGAGAAAGCTTCATCCACCAGCACCATGCGTAAATGAGTCTTTCCCTCATTGAATCGAAAGGCGGATGTAATGGCGGCACTGCGAATGATGTAGGCCGGCGTCTCCAGCTGGCCGCCGCTGCCGGTGCCATATTGGCTGAGGGCAATAGGCGGTTTGCCTTCCGGCTTTTTGTAAATCTCGTAGCGACGGTAGTTGCGATAGTCGGCGATTCGCGTCAGCTCCCGCAGCGCTTTGGCTTCATCCTCATCAAGCAACAGGTTCATCAGACGGGTGCGTACGTCCTGATGCTTGCTCGACAGTTTCATCTCAAACAGCGTGTCTCCATCGCCGAGACTGGGATTGTCGATCACTGCCTTAAAAAACTGCCAGTAGTCCTTGAATTCGGGTATCCAGTTCCAGCCAAATTCATAGCTTTCCCGATCGGCTCCGAAGCGATGGTTTGTCAGTTCCCGGTTAAGCGTTTTTAAGGTTTGTTCACCGTCCTGAATCGCCTGATAGATCGAGTGGCAGAGGTTGGTGACAAAGGCGTTATCAAAACTCTGCTTTAGGGATTCCAGTTGTTCGAGCCTTTGTGCCAGAACGTTGTTCTTGTAGCGGTTGTATAGACCATCTAACTGACGATTCAGGTCACATACAGTCTGGAAATTGGTTCGACCAAGACTTTTGGTGAAGTCCAGCTCCAGTGCCAGTGCATCTGCGCCATTACAATGTTGATTGTGTTCCAGCACCAATCCTTTCAAACTGTGCAGCAGACTGTTGAGTTCACCGCTCAGGGTTTCGCTTGAGCGTTCAAAGTAATCGATACCATGTAAGTCAATGTGTTGATCAGCCTGAATAAGAGTCTGCTCCGGGTCAAACTCCGCCCACAGTGTGGCGAGGCCTCGCAAATTGTCTTCGGCTGTATCAACCTGTTCCAGATTAAGGTCCTGCTCTTCGTTCAGTTGCAGGCACTTCTTGTCCACTTGCTTCAGTTCGGCACGCAGCTCGACTTCCTGATCTGACAACTCCGAGAGCTTTTGTTCCTGATCCTGCTCGCTGTCTTTAAGCTGTTCAAGCTCAGCTTCCAATTGCTCAAAATCGGAAAAATCCAGCTGCTTCAGACTCTGTTCAACATTTAGCAGCTTGCGCTGCCAGGTCAACAGTTGAGTCAACTCATCGGCGTAATTCACACTTTTTAGCTGGTCCACCGCCTGTAATAACAGCTGGCATTCGTTGGCCTGATCTGAGGCGTCCCGCCATTCCCGCTGCAACTGCTCGAGTTCTTGCTCGGTAGCGGCCAGGGCTTTGTCTCGCGCCGCCTGACCAAAAACCAGATCCGTATCCTGAAGATCACAGCGGAACATGGCGTAACTGCCCGATCCCATCGCGTCTACAGTGATGCCGCGGCGGGTTACGCGCAACTGTTCTGCGCTGTCAACCCTCTGTACCTGACCAAAACTGGCGGTAATATAGGCCTTGGCAGTGGCGTGTTGGAATTCCATGGCGTTGACAATGGAGTCGGCAGGCAGTTGTGAGAGTTTTTCTGCGTCCCTCATGGCCTTCTGGCCCTGGATGACCCGGGCGCGATTACCCTTGCCAAGGCCGCGAACCAGGGCGATCGCCTCTGCTTCATATTCCGGGGCCACGAGAATACCAAATCGAGATCCACCAATATAACCTTCAATCGCATTTTGCCAGCGCTCGTCCACTATCTCGATGTAATCACAAAGTACACGGGCATCTGCTTCGGGTAATTTTTGCTGCAGCGCCTGCAAAGCCTGTCGTACATAGCCCGGATAAACCGCTTTGTATTGCCGCAGTTGCCGCACATCTGCGTCGAGGCTGTGAAGCTGCTTTTTGATGCGATCCGCATTTTGGCTGCGATGATCCCGTTCTCGAGCCAGTTGATCACGTAAAGAGAGATCGCCGGATTCAGTAAGCGACCACAACCCGACAAAAAGATTATGGTTTTGTTGCAGACCCAGTGCTTCATCGAGGTGGTTTTCCAGCGGCGAAATATCGATCCAGTCCTGATTGAACAGGGACTGAAAATCCACCGATGGCATTTCCCGGGATAACGATTGCGCCGCCTTAAGTAACGCTTTCTCCCCCAATGCAGGGATGGAGAGGCACAGGGACGTCTGTTGCAGCGCGTGGAGTATCTGCGATGCACCACTTCTATTGGTTTGGAGTTGCTGGTGCTGGGAGAGCAGCGCAGGCACTGAATGGCGGATCGAGGCATCAAGCTCTTCGATGTCTTTTTCGAGCTGATCTTTATCCCTCAATGCAGGCACCTGCAGACGAGCCAGCTCCAGCTCCATCAGCCGCTGCCGCATCTCCCGCCGACGCTGCTCGGCCAGCTGTTTGTCTCGCAGGTTACTCTGCAATCGGTCCCGCAACACCTGTTGCTGATGCTTTTCACGCAGATAATGATTTTGGATTTCGCTGTAGCGACGTTTGGCAAGACTGTAATCCAGAACCTGTTGCTCCAGCCACTGATCAATAAAATGGCTGGCTTTTTGATTGGCCTGCCACAATCGCTGGCTGGATTCGCGCAGGCTACGGGCATCGGTTTCCATCGAGTGAATGCGTTTAAGCATCGCCGATACGTCGCGGATAGCCTCACCGAGATCTTTGGGCTCCAAGACTTCTGAGGCAACAAATTCATCGATACCCTGAATGGGTTTATAGGCCATAAAGCGCGAGAAAGCCCTTGCGGCGTTTAACGCCTCCCGTTCGGATACCGCTTCTCGGCGTCCGCGCAGAATGCCATAGAGACGGCTCAGATAACCCTTTTTCTTTTCGTAGCGCTCCACTTGCGCGGCTCCGAACTGGCTGCGCAGCTGTTTGTAAATGTGTTCACCCGGTATCACATAGCGTCCGCCTCGATCCTCCTTGACCAAATCACCCAGGGCCAGGCGTACATCGGGAAGCACAAAGAATTCCATTTGATTAAGGCGTGCCACCCGCTGTTGGTTTTTGCCCTCTACATAAGCGCTCATGGACAGCAAGGCCGTAAAGCCGTCGCTGTCTTCACCGGGGGTGGCTTCAAATACGGCGGCCAGATAACCCTGGCAGGAATCCGGACGGGCATAGGCCCCGTCGTCACAACCTAATACATAAGAGGCCAGTGTACGCACCTGCTTACCACCTCGGCCCCTTTGGGTCGATTCATCCTGACCGGGATTGAAATGAAACAGGTTATCATGAGCGGCCGTCATCACGGTTTGCAGCGCATCGGCCGCCGTGGTCTTGCCGGAACCATTGCCACCTGCAAACAGGTTCACCGGTCCGAATTCAAACTCCGCGTGAGGAATGTTGCCCCAATTAACGTAGATAAATTTCTTCAGGTACAAGGTTCGCGTCTCTATTCAACATCAAACACGGAGGGGCCGGCTTCGGCAACGAGTGCCTCCACGGGATCATTTGATGCGGCTGGATCGACTGCCGATGCAACAGGATCATCAATGACAGGCGCCCGCCCCTCAAATTCGTCTCCTTCAAGGTCATCGCCAAGATCACTGATAAGCTCGGCGTCCACCAGATGCAGGATCATCGGGCGCACTTTAATCCAGGTGTCGGCGCTGGCCAGATCGGCATCCCCACCAAATCGAATAACCCGCAATTGCCGCAATCGGCTAAATACCTGTTTACGGTCCTGCAGGTATTCCGGCAAGGATCGGCCCAACAGATTTTTTAGTCCCAGCGCCAGTGACTCCAGCGACAGTGCCACGCACCCGCTTTCATCCACCTGCCCTTCACGCAGGCTGTTATCGTACTGCGCCCGGAGTGCCAACAATACAGCCACTTCATGCTGACCCAGGCGCGTGCGCAGGCCACCATTGAAAGGTGTATCAGTTTCATCATCAAGCCCCGGAACCCGCGCGCCGGGTGGTATGAGTCGCAGGTACTGAAAGCGATTGTCGTGATGGAGGCGGACCCCCATCAATGACAGATAATCGTCAACAAGTGTTTCAACACGCAGGAACCGGTCATAAAGCTCGGCCTCAACCTGACTTTCATCGCGGCACAGAACGCCGTAATCCAGCAGGCGCGTGATCAATTCCCGCCAGTCATCAAGCTGCAGGTTTTCTTCTTGCAGATGCTCAGCCACCAATTGTTGCAATTTAGTCAAGCGCGCTCGCCTCCGATTCGACTAACTCAATGATGAATTCGTCGCGACTGGTAAAAAAGAGTTCATCCCGTACACGGGCATCGAGGGGCAGCCATTGTGCACCATTGCTATCCGCGCTCGCCGCCGTGACCATAAGGCGATATTCGCTGGAGCGGTTGTCAGCCGAGGCGACTGCGATGCTGTGGGCTGCTGCCAGTAGCTGCCTGGCATCATTGATCGGCAGGTGGCGGCTATTGATGCGACCGGTCTGTTTCAAAGCATCAATCACATATCCGCGAATATCCCCGGACTGAATGCTGAAGGCGTTATCCAGGGCCTGCTGGATAAACAGCTCTCGCCGGGCATTCTTATCGACCTGGCGTTCATCCTCGACACGGCTGTTCACCACCCGTTTACCACTGCGTTGACGCAGCTGAATCTGACTTGGGTCCAGATAACCCATGTTGAGACTGGCCAGTTGCTCTCCCGCCAAGCACAGACGTCGGTCTTGTTGCTGTTGCGGTTGTTCGCTCAGTAAGCGACAGGTCTCTAGCAATCCGTCGTCGCCTTGGGCGTGGATATAACTCAGCTGACGCATGATGATATCGGCCCGCTGGGTAAAGTTATTCAATGATCGACGCAACGCCGGCAGCATACCTTCGCAGGCACTGCGCAGGCGCTCCTCAATACCGGTCAGCAGGTTTTCCAGTATCGATTGCCCCTGGACGACGCTGCCCGGCAGCAATCGTCGTAATCGCTGTTCCATCACCGCCCGCCAATCCCGATCCCGGTCTTCAGCTTCGCCACCGTACTTACGTTTTCGCCGTATCTGGCGGATCAGGGTTTCGATCTGATCGCGGTACTTTTCCACGCTGTCTGCTGACAGTCTCACTTCGAGATCAGGCTTAAAGGTGTTTTCCATAAATTCGAAAAACTCGTCGCTGGCCTGCACGATCAGTTCCCGCGCTTCCACCTCTCGAACCAGCAATCGCTTACGCTCCTCCAGCTCAGCAATAACGTCGGTAAAGTCGCTGATGATACGTTCGGAGTATTCATAGGCATCCAACAGATCGTGGACTTCGCCCTGCTCCAAAAATGCCTGTAAACTGTTACGGGTATTACGGGTATTGCGATTTCGGGTGCGAAACCGTCCCTGATCGTTTTCGATAAATGGTTGGGTAAACAGTCGACCGACCTTGGTAAAGGCGAAGGTGCTCTGCAAGCTGGCTTCGTCCACCTGTTTTTCCAGCCAACCGTAGTCCAGCAACGTATTGATAACGAAGCCAGCCAGTTCGCGCTGGTTTTTAAAGCGCCCCTCCTCCTCCGTTTCCGGCTCGGCATCCAACACGGGTGCCCGGGCGATGGCTTCCTGGAAGATTTCCACCAATTGCTCGCGATCGCGCACATGGCCAAAATCCGTCAAGTCCGTGTACAAGCGCTGGTAGAGCAGCCTCAGGCACTCCACCAACACCTCGCGGTACTTGCCGGTCAGCGGTTTAAAGAACTGCTGACGTTCCTGGGTAAAAAACATGGAGCGTTATTCGTACAGACAGGTTCTGGCGAAGCTTCGGGTTTCAGCGTCGGTCCATTCCTGGTTGGGTTTCTCGACCATGGCATCACACCAGGCCTCCCCTTGGAGCTGGGTGTCACCGCCACCCTCGATGATGGACAAGCCCACAAAAATGGAGGCGCAGGCAAAGAGCAGCAGACAGAGGACACCCAAATACTTCTTCATGGAATATATTTAATTACGCAGATCGATAGTTAAGGATACTGTGCTCTATTTGAACACGCAGTGCTTTGCAAAATCTGTGGCTTCGTTAGCGGTCCAGTCACCTTTGGGCTTTTCCTTGAGGTCGGCACACCAGGCGTCGCTGCCTACTTCAGGGGCACAGGCATTCAACATGAACAGAGCGGATACAGCAAACATCAGTTTTTTCATGGGGTTTTCCTTGTTGTTGTTAAATTTATCACCGATTCCATCGAATATTTTCACGCATTGAGCCAGTCGGCAATCTGTTCAGCGAAATACGTAATGATCAAATCACATCCCGCACGTTTGAAAGCCAGCATGGTTTCCATAACGATGGCTTCTTCATCAATAACACCGGCTGCCGCGCCAGCCTTGATCATGGCATATTCACCACTGACGTGATACACGGCCAGTGGCCGATCACAGTTGGCTCGAATACTGGCGATAACATCCAGATAAGCCAAACCCGGTTTTACCATCAGGATATCAGCGCCTTCCAATTCATCCAGCACGGATTCGGCCAGGGCCTCGCGGGCATTGGCGGGGTCCATCTGGTAGGTGGAACGGGTGCCTTTGAAGGTGCTGTCGACGGCATCCCGGAATGGCCCGTAGAACGCTGAGGCGAACTTGGTCGAATAGGACATAATGGGCAGATGGTTATAGCCCTCTTCGTCCAATGCCTGGCGAATGGCCGCCACCATGCCGTCAATCATGGTCGATGGTGCAATCATATCCACACCGGCACGTGCAGCCACCAGTGCCTGTTTTTGCAGATTGGCCAATGTCGGATCGTTGTCGACATCCATGCCCTCGTGGGAGCCTTCACAGAGCACGCCACAATGGCCGTGGTCGGTATATTCACAGAAACAATTATCGCTGATCACCACCATTTCGGGCTGTGCCGCTTTTGCCGTGCGGATGCAGCGGGCCATCAGTCCGTTGTCGTCCCAGGTATCGGAACCAACGTTGTCTTTGTGGGTGGAAACCCCAAACAAGAGTACGGCTTTTATGCCTTTGTTCCAGGCCCTCTGTACCACTTCTGTCAGCTGGCTTTCCGGATAGCGAACAACGCCTGGCATGCTGCTGATGGGAACCGGCTCGGTAATGTCCTCTTCGATAAACAGCGGCAGAATCAGATCATCAGTGGTTATGCGATGTTGACGCACCAAATCCCGAAGCACTGACGTGCGGCGCAGGCGGCGAAAACGAAATTCTGGGGTAATCGTTGCGGTCATGGCATCAGTCTTCCCAATTGTCGATCACTTCCCGTGCGGCACGCATGGCGTCGATAGCCGCGGGAAAACCACAATAAGCTGTCGCCTGCAAAATTACCGCGCGGATTTCTTCCTTGGTGGCACCGTTGCGAAGCGCGCCGCGAACATGACCTTTTAGTTCATTGGGCGCTTTTAACGCAATCAGCATGGCAATGGTGACCAGGCTGCGGGTACTGCGCGGCAGATCGTCGCGGGTCCAGGGGCCACCCCAGGCGTTTTCCATCACCAGATCCTGGAGCGGTTGGTCGAAGTCGGTGGCGTTGTTTAACGCGCGGTCGACAAACTCATCGCTCATGACTTCACGGCGAACTGCTTCGCCCCGTTTGCGGTCTTCAATACTCATGAATTATTCACGTCTCCACTTGGTGCCCTCGCGGGAATCTTCTAGCACAACTCCCTGGACCTTTAATTCTTCCCGGATTTCATCGGCGCGGCCGTAGTTTTTGTCCAGCTTGGCCTGCACACGCTCGGCGATCAGGGCTTCAACCTCTTCCGCGCTGATACCGTCTGCACCGGCATCGGTAAACCACTGCTCCGGATCCTGCTGCAACAAACCCAGAAGTTCGCCGGCTTTCAGCAACAGCGACTTGTATTTGGGCTTGTCCCCGTCATCTGCTTTGTTCAGATCACGGGCTATCTGACGCAGCTCACCAAACGCAACCGGCGTATTGAGATCGTCGAGCAGTGCGGCGTAAAACGGTTCTGATTTGATATCCACATCAACGGTGGCTATGTCACCGGCGTCGCGCAGGGCACCGTAAAAGGCATCCAGGCGGGCTTTGGTTTCTTCCAGCAGATCGGTGGAGAAATCCATCTCGGAGCGGTACTGGGCTGACAGCAGTGCACAGCGGATCACCTCGCCACGGTACTGGCTCAGCAACTCCCGAACCGTGCGGAAATTGCCCAGGGATTTGGACATCTTCTCGCCGCCAATATTGATGTAGCCGTTGTGCATCCAGTAACGCACATACTGTTTGCCATCGTGGGCACAGCAGCTCTGGGCGGTTTCGTTTTCGTGGTGCGGGAACACCAGATCGCGCCCACCGCCATGAATATCGATGGTCTCACCCAGGTGCGCCTCGATCATGGCCGAACACTCCAGATGCCAGCCCGGCCGGCCGCGGCCCCAGGGACTGTCCCAGCCGGGTTCGTTTCCGGTGGAGGGTTTCCACAGCACGAAATCGCCGGCATACTTTTTGTAGGGCGCCACTTCGACACGTGCTCCATCCAGCATGTCCTCCAGAGAACGATTGGAGAGTTTGCCGTAATCCTCCATGGACTGTACCGCAAACAAGACATGGCCTTCGGCCTCATAGGCGTGACCCTTGTCGATCAACCGTTGAACCATGCTGATCATCTGAGGCAGGTGGTCGGTGGCATAGGGCACGATGGTCGGCTGAAGGTTGTTCAGCTGTGACATATCGGCCTCGAACTCCTTCGCATAACGCGATGCCAGCTGCGAAATGGGCTCACCGTTTTCCGCCGCCGCTTTCATGATTTTATCGTCAATATCGGTAATGTTACGGGCGTAAGTAACCTCGTCGTACTCGCTCTGCAATACCCGGAACAGCGTATCAAACACAACCACAGGACGGGCATTGCCGATATGTACCAGGTTGTACACTGTGGGGCCACAGACGTACATCTTGACCTTGCCGGGCTCCAGCGGTTCAAACGCCTCTTTCTGGCGGGTCTGGGTGTTATATACCTGGAGTGTCATACGCTCTTGCCCCAATTGTCTTTCAATCCGATGGTGCGGTTAAACACCAGTTTGTCATCGCTGCTGTATTGACTGTCGAGGCAAAAGTAACCTTCACGCTCAAACTGAAAACCCTGCTCCGGCTGTGCCTGGGCCAGGCCTTTCTCAGCCTTGCAGCCACTGAGAATACGCAGTGACTCGGGATTGATGGCATCGAGGTAGTTTTTGTCGCCGGCGTCCGGGGCCGCGTCGTTAAAGAGGCGGTCGTACAGCCGCACTTCACAATCCAAGCAGTCTTCCGCATTTACCCAGTGGATCACACCGCGGGGCTTGATGCCTTCTGGCGGGTTTTCGCCAACCGTGCCCGGTACCAGGCTGACTCGCAACTCGGTAATATTGCCATCGCTGTCTTTAACGGCTTCTTCCGCCTTAATCACATAAGCGCCGCGCAAACGTACGTATTCGCCCATCACCAGTCGCTTGAATTTCTTGCGGGACAGGGTGGTGTCTTCAGAGAAATCCGCGCGGTCGATATAGAGCTCCCGGCCAAATGGCAGTTCGCGCTCGCCGAGCTCCGGCTTGTTGGGGTGCGCCGGCTGCACCATCGCACCACTGAAATCAGCTTCGTCAAAATTCTGGACAACCACTTTTATCGGATCCAGCACGCACATGGCACGGGGCGCATTGTTGTTGAGATCATCACGCACGCAGTATTCCAGCTGGCCTACATCAATCGTGCTGCCGGATTTGGTGACGCCAATCATCTCACAGAAGGTGCGCAGGGAGGCCGGTGTATAGCCGCGACGGCGCATGCCGGAGATGGTGGGCATGCGGGGGTCATTCCAGCCATCGACATGGCCTTCGTCCACCAGCTGCTTGAGCTTGCGCTTGGAGGTCACCGTATAATTGAGCTCCAGGCGGGCAAATTCGTACTGACGGGGTTCTGCGGGCACCGGCAGGTTATCGATAAACCACTCGTAGAGCGGACGGTGATCGGCAAACTCCAGGGTACAGATAGAGTGCGTGACGCCCTCAATGGCGTCTTCCTGGCCGTGAGCGAAGTCATAAGTGGGGTAAATGCACCACTTGTCACCCGTCTGATGGTGGCTCTGCTTGCGAATCCGGTACAGCATAGGGTCGCGCATGTTCATATTGGGGCTGGCCATATCGATCTTGGCCCGCAACACACACTGGCCTTCGTCGTATTCGCCGGCACGCATTTTTTCAAATTCCGCCAGATTCTCTGCCACAGAGCGTTCGCGATAAGGGCTGTCCTTACCTGGCTTGGTGGCCCAGCCACGATATTCTTTGGTCTCTTCCGCCGAGAGATGGCAAACATAGGCCTTGCCTTCACGGATCAGGTGCAGCGCCCATTCGTAAAACTGGTCGAAGTAGTCCGAGGCGTAGCGAACCTCACCGGCCCAGTTAAATCCCAGCCAGCTGACATCCCGCTTGATGGCATCCACATATTCCTGCTCTTCTTTCTCCGGGTTGGTGTCGTCAAAGCGCAGGTTGCACTCGCCACCAAAACGCTCGGCCAGCCCGAAGTTCAGACAGATGGACTTGGCGTGGCCAATGTGAAGGTGGCCGTTAGGCTCCGGCGGGAAGCGGGTGATCACCTTACTGGTGATACCGCCGTCCAGATCCCTGGTGATAATTTGTTCGAGAAAATTCAGTGGCTTGGAGGGTGTGTCGCTCATGCTGGTCGATCAATCCGGTTAATGCTGCTTAATACTGTGTTTTGCCCAAATACGGTGTCTTCCCAACAAACCGGCCCAAAGCGTCTTTCATCGACGGATTGTCGCGGCCCGGGCGGGAGTGGTCCATACTTCATACTTAGGCTGAAAAATCGTGTATTATAGCCGCCTCGACGTGCTCTAAGCACCTAAAAAACAAAGATTTTTGGCGCTGCCAGGGGCCACAAGGCACATCACTATTTTTCGAAAAGTACCTGAACACGAACCAGGGAGTTCAAAATGATCACTTTGCACACCAATTTCGGCGATATCAAACTGGAGCTGGACTTTGACAAGGCCCCGAAAACTGCCGCCAACTTCAAGCAGTACGCCGAAGACGGTTTCTACGCAGGCACCATTTTCCACCGCGTGATTGACGGTTTTATGATCCAGGGGGGTGGTTTTACTGAGGACATGGACCAGAAAGACACCCGCGACACCATTGAAAACGAGGCCGACAATGGCCTCACCAATGATTGCTACACCATCGCCATGGCCCGTACCATGGACCCCCACAGCGCTACTGCGCAGTTTTTCATCAATGTAAAAGACAATGGTTTCCTCAACCATACCGGCAAAAACAGCCAGGGCTGGGGTTACTGCGTATTCGGTAAAGTGGTAGAAGGCACAGAGGTGGTTGACCAGATCAAGGGCGTCAAAACCACCATGAAGGCCGGCCATCAAGACGTTCCGGTCGATCCTGTGACCATTGAAAAGGTAACGGTTGAAGGCTAAGCCCCTTTTCCGTGTCCAAATCAGGCGCCTGCGGCGCCGTAATCTGATGCCGCCGCAGGGCCACCCGCTTTTTCCAATCCGGCCGTTCCATGACCACCCTGTTTATCTCCGACCTCCATTTGGACGCCAGCCGTCCTGACGTTACCTCCGCCTTTGTCCGTTTTATGGAAATCCAGGCCCCAGGCGCTGAGTCGCTGTATATTCTGGGGGATTTTTTTGAAGTCTGGATCGGCGACGATGATCGTTCAGAATTCAACCAACTGATTGTCCGGCAGCTTCGCCAGTACACGGATAGTGGCGGCAACTTGTTTATGATGGTGGGTAACCGGGACTTTCTGATGGGAGAGGATTTCGCCGCCGAATGTGGTGCCCAATTGCTGGCTGATCCCACCGTGATAGATCTCTATGGCCGCCCCACCCTGTTGACGCACGGTGACAGCCTATGCACCAAAGATACAGAATATATGGCTTTTCGAGCCCAGGCCCGCTCGCCTGAATGGCAGCAAAACCTGCTCGCTCAGCCTATTGAAGCGCGACGTGAGATCGCCCGTCAGCTCCGGGCCCAAAGCAAGAGCATGAACAGCATGAAGGCTGAGGACATCATGGACGTCACCCAGGAGGAAGTTGTTGGCAATATGGAGCGGGTCTCTGTGCGGCTCATGATCCATGGCCACACCCACCGGCCCGACCGACATCCATTGCAAATCGCCGGTGAAAGTGCGGAAAGAATCGTACTGGGCGATTGGCATGACCACCTTTGGTGGCTGCAGGCAGAAACAGACGGTAATCTGCAACTCAATCAGGCACCTATCGCTCCCATTGCCCCCGTTACTTAGTTGGCACCTGCTGCGAGCCGAGCGTCATGAGCTACCAGTTTGACCCCATTGGCACAATTGCCACGCCCTATCCCGAAAAATTTGCCATTCCCCGCCAACCGGGGCTGGTCACCGCTGCGCGGGGCGTGATCTCGCTGAGAGCTGACTGCAACCGGGAGGAAATTCTCCGCGGCCTGGATGGTTTTTCGCACCTGTGGCTGGTCTTCGTGTTTCACGAGGCGATGCGAGAACAGTGGAAACCCACGGTGCGGCCGCCGCGGCTAGGAGGCAATCAGCGCATCGGGGTCTTTGCCAGCCGCAGCCCCTTTCGCCCGAATCCTATTGGATTGTCTGTGGTAGAGCTTGAGAGTATCGAAAAAAAAGGGTCCCGTTGGCAGATTCACGTCAAGGGCGTTGATCTTCTCGATCAGACCCCGATTCTCGATATCAAACCCTATATTCCCTACGCCGATGCCATCCAGGACGCTTCCGGTGATTATGCTGATGAGAGCCCAGCAACGCTCAATCAGATCAGTTTCAGTGAAGCGGCATTAGCCCAGCTACACCAACAGGCCGGGCGCTATCCTCAGCTTAAGGAGTTGATTGAACAGGTGTTGAGCCAGCAGCCACAACCTGCTTACCATCGTGACCCTGAACGTATCTACGGTATGCAGTTAATGGGGTTTAATATACGTTGGCGGCGAACCGGGGATATGTTGAGCGTAATAGAAGTGGAGAGATTATAAAAAGCCGCTTCAGAACGCTTCGAAGCAAATTGGGTACAGAACTGTTGGGAATTTCTCTTTTGCGCCATAAACGCAAATAGATGTGTGCGCTCTTCGAGCGCAATCGCCGTACCCGATAAGGCGGGGCAGGCTCTCAGAGCCGGCTCTTACAGGGTTCTTCAACCTCCTGTAAGAGCGCGCTCTGAGCGCGATGGGTTTACTCCATACGGAATTCAAAGCTCAAAGGTCAGGCCCGGTGCGCGACTTCCGGAAATGGCACAAGCATGCCAGAATAAATCCAATCTCGATCGTATCTCAGGAGCGACTTAAATCAATAGGTTTAGGCCGCTTTACTACCTGCCTTGGCTTCCTCTTCAGCCTTCAACTCCCGACGCAGAATCTTACCCACATTCGACTTGGGCAATTCCTCACGGAACTCAATCTGACGAGGTATCTTATAAGCCGTCATCTGCTTGCGACAGAACGCCACCACATCCTCACGGGTTAACGCCGCATCACTCTTAACCACAAACAACTTAACCGCCTCACCGGTCTTGGCATCCTCAACGCCAATGGCGGCTGCCTCTAAAACACCGGGATGCTTACACACCTCATCTTCAATCTCATTCGGGTACACATTAAAACCGGAGACAATAATCATATCCTTCTTACGGTCCACAATCTTAATGTAACCGTCGTCGTCAATGACCGCCATGTCACCGGTATTCAGCCAGCCATCCTCGGAGAGAACCTCAGCCGTCGCCTCAGGACGCTGCCAATACCCCTTCATCACCTGTGGCCCGCGAACCAACAACTCACCAGGCTCGCCATTGGGAAGAGCATTACCTTCCTCGTCCACCACCTTGACCTCAGTATCCTTAACCGGCATACCTACGGTGCCCGCACGGATATCATCCGCCGGACTGGTAGAAATCACCGGAGACGTCTCTGTCATTCCGTAACCCTCAGCCGCCACGCAACCCGTGGTTTTTTCCCACAGATTACCCACGTCCGTGGTAAGTGCCATGCCACCGGAAGCCGTCGTCTTCAGCTTGGAGAAATCCAGGTTGCGGAACCCTTCGTGATGACACAAGCCATTAAACAACGTGTTCAGCCCGACAAAGCCTGTCAGCTGATAGGGTTTAATCGCAGCCACCAAGCTGTCCAGATCCCTCGGATTGGGAATCAAAATACTGTGATTGCCGGTACTCGTCATCATCATGCAATGCAGCGTAAAGGCGTAGATATGGTAAAGCGGCAAAGGTGCAATAAACACCTCCTGCCCCGGCTGCACACGCTCTCCCAAACGATCATCCATCTGCTTCATATTCGAAACCAGATTGTGATGGGTCAACATCGCACCTTTGGCAACACCCGTTGTACCACCGGTGTATTGCAACACTGCAACGTCTTCGGGCTTCGCCATCATATCTGTCGGCGCTACCACAGCCCCCAGACTCAGTGCCTTGCGGAAAGAAACCTGATTCGGGAAAGAGAACGGGGGCACCATTTTCTTGATGTGCTTGGCCACAAAATTAATGATCGGACGCTTGGGGAAACCGTGCAGGTCCGCCGCTTCCGTCACAATCACCTGCTCAACACTGGTATTGCGAATTACCGCTGCCGCCGTGCTGGCAACATTGGCCATCACCACCAGCGCCTTGGCACCGGAGTCATTTAACTGGTGCTCCACTTCGCGCTCTGTATACAACGGATTGGTGTTCACCAGTGTCATACCCGCGCGTAAAATGCCGTAGAGAGCTACCGGGTACTGCAGAATGTTTGCCAACTGCACGGCCACCCGATCACCGGGCTTGAGACTGGTATGATGCTGCAGATAACTGGCGAACTGGGCGCTGTACTGATCAATATCGCCGTAAGTCAGAGTTTGCCCCAGGCAGGTAAAAGCGGGACGATCGCGGTAGGTTTTAAAAGCGGCCAGGAAAACTTCCGGCACCGTGTGCAGATTACTCGTATCCATTATCCCTCCCAGGCAGGAATATTACTCTCTCATGTGCAAAAAACGACGATTCACTTAGAAGTTTATGAATCTGACCCATCGGCCAATGATGAATCGCCGAAATAAACTAAACCTTCTCATCAATAGGAAACAACTCGACCAACCGAGTCGCATGCTTCACATTGCCTTCGACTCGGATACGGCCAAACATAAACGCCTGCATGGCATTAAGAGAACCATTGAGAATATCAATCAAGGTCTGTTGATCCATGACCAGCGTTGACGTCGGAGCCTTCGCCACACCGTCGTGCAATTGACAATTGCTGGTGGTGATCGTCAGGTAGCAATCCCCGGCGTCGGGGATGGAGAACTGGATGCAGGCTTCCAGGCCCTCGGCCGCTTTGCGGTCAAAGCGGTCACGAGCCTGGAGAAATACGTTCCTTAACGCAGTCATTGGTTCAAATCAGACGTCAAAGCCAATTAGAACGCAAAGTGCTCGGCATCCATATCCATCAGGCTATCGGCACCTGAGGTCATAGTGGTAGCCAGAGTCTCAGTACGTGGAAGCAGACGCGCGAAGTAGAACTGCGCACATTGAACCTTGGCAGTGTAGAAGTTCGCATCACCCTGGCCTTCATCAATTGCAGCCTGAGCCTTAATGGCAGCCAGCGCCCAGAAATACGCCAGAGTCACATAACCGGAGAACATCAGGTAATCCACAGATGCAGCACCTACCTCATCCGGGTTCTCCATGGCGGCCATACCCACCTTCATGGTCAGCTCGCCCCACTGCTTATTCAATTCAGCCAGCTTGGACACTAACGGATTGCCTTCATTGGCCTGGCAGAACTTGTGAATCTCTTTAGTGAAAGGCTTCATGATTTCGCCCTGAGTCATGAGTACTTTACGACCCAGAAGATCCAGCGCCTGCACACCAGTGGTGCCTTCATACAACATGGAGATACGGCAGTCGCGTACGTTCTGCTCAGCGCCCCACTCGGAGATGAAGCCGTGACCGCCGAAGCACTGAACACCGTGGTTGGCGGCTTCAAAACCCACTTCCGTCAGAAACGCCTTGGCGATAGGTGTCAGGAACGCCAGTTTGTCATCGGCAATCTTGGCTTCTTCTTCGTCTGCGCTGGAAATTACGTCAACCAACTTGCCGCAGTAGGCCATCAGCATACGGCCACCTTCGGCAAATGCCTTTTGGGTCAACAGCATGCGACGTACGTCGGGGTGAACGATAATAGGATCGGCAGGGCCTTCAGGATTCTTGACGCCGCTCAGAGAGCGCATTTGCAGACGATCACGGGCGTAGTCCAGAGACTTTTGGAAACCCAGCTCAGCGTGAGCAACACCCTGAAGGGCTGTACCCAGGCGAGCCGTGTTCATAAAGGTGAACATGCAGTTCAGACCCCGGTTCGGAGGCCCAATCAGATACCCCTTGGCGTTGTCGAAGTTCATCACACAGGTGGCGCTGGCCTTAATGCCCATCTTATGCTCGATGGAGCCGCAGGAAACACCGTTTTGATCGGCCACAGTGCCATCTTCTGCGACATTGAACTTGGGCACGATAAACAGGGAGATACCCTTGGTGCCGGCTGGAGCATCCGGCAGGCGCGCCAGAACGATATGAACAATATTCTCCGCCATGTCGTGATCACCAGCGGAAATAAAGATCTTGGTGCCGGATACGGAGTAAGAACCGTCGGCGTTAGGCTCAGCTTTGGTTCGCAGCATGCCCAGGTCAGTACCACAATGTGGCTCGGTCAGACACATGGTGCCGGTCCACTCACCGCTGATCAGCTTGGTCAGGTAAGTCTGCTTCTGCTCTTCGGTACCGTGAGCTTCGATGGTGTTCATGGCACCGTGAGACAGACCGGGATACATTCCCCAGGACCAGTTGGCAGAACCCACCATTTCGTTGAGGATCAGACCCAGTGACGGAGGCAGGCCCTGGCCGCCGTATTCAACGTCACTGGTCATGGAAGGCCATCCTGCTTCTACGTACTGCGCATAAGCTTCTTTGAAGCCTTTTGGCGTGGTCACGACACCGTCATCCCACTTGCAGCCTTCTTCGTCACCAGATTGGTTGAGGGGAGCCAGAACGTTTTCGCAGAATTTGGCGTTTTCCTCAACGATTGCGTTGGCGATGTCGGAGCCAGTCTCCGCGAACTTAGGCAGAGATTGCCAGTGCTGCTCATAGTCCAGCAGTTCGTACATGGTGAATTGAATATCACGTAAGGGCGCTTTGTAGTCAGCCATCCTGATAACCTCTATCTCTGTTCTGTTGTTTTGGGTCCCATTGGGAGTGAGCGCTAGAATCCCGAATTCGCCGATTTGCCTCAATGGCAAATTTGACTACATTCAATGACAAATATGACTATAGCGCAGCATCTGGACATTTTCGTGCAGTGACCGCCCGGTCGACAGATTGGATAAGAATAAACAGCCGGATATTTGTTCTGGCTGGTAGTTTAGAGGCAAGATATGCTGGAAGGAGTGGCTATTCAGCCATTTGTTTGCGGTATTCGCCCGGCGTCAGCCCTGTCCACTTCTTGAACGCGCGAAAGAATGCACTGGTTTCGTCAAATCCCAACCGCTCCGAAATAACGCTGTTGGTCAGATCTCTGCACCCCAGATAATGGATAGCGGCCTCAAGGCGACACTCATCCTTGATCTTCTGGAATGAAGTGCCCTCTTGCTGCAGATGACGTCGCAAGGTGGTGACCGACAGGTTCAGCTGAGAAGCCACCTGCTCGGCGCCTGGCATGGAATCGCTGACATCTTTGGACAGTATCGTGCGTACCTTGGACTTGAGGGTACTGCGGGTGCTGTCGCTGATCACCAGATGGTAGGGCGCCATGCGGATAAACTCATCCAGCGTCTGAGGGTTTTGTATCACACGCTCTTCCAGGTAACGGCGATGGAAATTGAACCCATTATATTCCTGATCAAATTGCACTTGAGCGGGATATGACTCGGCCAGGGCCCGAAAGGACTCGGGGCAGCAAAAGCGAAAATTAATGGCCTCCAGGGGGATTTCCTGCCCGATCAGCCAGCAGTGGAAGCGATGCCAAACCGCCAGCGAGGTGCGGATACGGTCGGCATTTTGCTGAGACATCAACTGCTCGAAATCGGCTTCGGGCAGGCCTTCAATGCCGGCCATTCTTACAGAGACCAAATCGTCGTCTTCGTAGTGAAGGGATGAGCGGATCTGAAAACCACGACAGATTTCACTGAACTCACCGGCCCTGACAATGGCCTGGCGCAGGTTTTCAGTCTGGATCAGGGTCAGGCACATAAGTCGGAATGAGCCCCAGCGAACCTTGCCACCGGCCATCATGCCGAAGCATTCGTCCTGCATCAGCCACATAATGCGCTGGTAGAGCTGACCGTATTTTACAGAGGAAAAGAAACGTCCCTCGTCGATATCTGCACGACTGATGTGCATATCCGCCAACAAACCATCGACATCACAGCCCTGCTCCGCCGCTGTGGACAACAGCGAGCGTACATACTCGACCGGAACGTGACTGTCGAACACCGTCATTGAACAACAACTCCAGCAGATTATGGATGGTTGGGAAGCTTGGTGCTATTTTCCACGCAAGTTGGGACGGTTTCAATCTCGACTACTGAGTCGACGCAACAATCTGATTAAGAGCACCATGATCACTGCCGCGATCATCATGCCGCCAACCATAATTGCCGACATCCAGAAGAACCGTAGCGCGGATTCCGTGGGCAGATCCCAGCCGTAAATTGCCAGTGCAATAAAGGCGGCGCTGGACAACATGGCAATACTGAGTGCCGTAGCAGGTTTTCGTTTTTTACCAAACATACCGGTGTTCTGTTAGATTATTAGTCACTTTGACGGGCATTGATTTCTTCAAGCACCAGCGCCACACCATCTTCCCAGACCGGTGATGTCACCAGGTCGGCAACCGCCTGAACGTCCGCATTGGCATTACCCATGGCAATCCCCAGACCCGCCTGGCGGAGAAATTGAATGTCGGAATGAGCGTCTCCAAAAGCCACCACCTGGTCGGCACTGACGTCGTGGTAATCCAGTAGCTGCTGAAACGCGCGCTCCTTGCAGGCATGGGCATCAATCACACTTACAAACAGCCAATGGGGTTCCGCGGCCAGCTTGGCGTAGGCAAACACCAGCTGAGGAAACATTGATTCCAGCTTAAACAGCAAATCGTGCTCTGGGCGTGAGGTCACTGCAAACAGGAGTTTAATCACAGGCTCGTTTTGCAGTATGGAATCGAAGCTGTGAATCTTCGGTGTTACTCGCAGGTGCTCACTGTGGCGCAGCCCCACCTCCGGCATGCTTTCGACATAGAAATCATCACGCGTACATAGCTCGGTGTATAGCCCCATGGACCGCGCCGTTTCCACTACGTCTTCAACCACCTGAGTATCCAGTACAATCTGCTCAAGCGTGAGGTTCTTGGAGGGGTCAAACAACAATGCTCCGGTGTAGAACATTCCGGCATCGGTGAGTTGCAGCTCTTCAATCAAATATTCGCTGGCGAATTTTGGACGCCCGGAAGCTATTGCGGTTTTAATACCCAGCTCACGGCTGTGTAAAATTGTGCGGCGCAGGTGTTCCGTGTAATGACCATCCAGCCCCAACAAGGTCCCATCCACATCAAAAAACGCCAGGCGAATATTCTTCAGCGGGTATTCGGACAGAGATTGGATTACTGTTTGCATCATTTCTACCTGGATCTGCCCCTACAGTGACAGCACACCGTCGTGGCTCCACTCACAACGAATCTGCAAATCCCCGGAGCCCGGCTCATGGTAGTCACCGTTGGATTCCCAGGTAAAAGTGTGGGAACCGGACAACTCCGTCTCCAGATGCACGGTAGCGGATACCCAGTACATACGGCTCAGTAACTCTTCAAATTTCTGAATCCACTGCTCCCACTCGTATTCCACCGCTTTGTAGGATGCGCCAAAATGCATGACTTCGGTTTGATAGTTGGCCTGATCGACTTCAATTTGTGGAATGGCAAACATTTCCTGGCACAGGAATGGCCAGCCATCCGCTTTGGGCAGTGCCAACATGGCTTTGCGGTTTACCCGTCGGCGCGTGGACTCTCCATCCACCAGTGAGACGTCCTTGATACAACCGTAAACAATTGATTCCTGATCCATAGTTTGCCTCAGCACTGATTTTAGAGTGGCTCTAGAAAAACCACCAACCGTCGCTTTCCAAGCGTTTCTGACAACCTTTGAGTTGGCGCTGGTAAGTGGCTGCGCGGGCAGACACCTTTTTGGCCACTTGTTTGAGCCAGCCCTTGGAGCCATAGCTGCCCCGGTTGTAACCACCGTGGCCTTCATGATACGCCAGATACAGGCGGTAGGCGTCATTGAGTTTGATGCCACTGAGCTTGCGGCTCTGGGTGTTATACCAGCCAATAAAATCGATGGCATCGTCAAACTCGTCACGGTCGGCGCCCCAGCGACCTGCTTTGTCTTTGTACCAGTTCCAGGTGGCATCCTTGGCCTGGGAATAACCATAGGCGCTGCTCTTGCGCGGCCCCGGAATAACCCACAGAATTTTGGTTCGCGGCGGTTTGGCCTTGGACTGGAAGCGGGATTCCTGATGCATAATGGCCATCATGACAGAAATCGGAGATCCCCATTTTTTCTCCGCGTTACGGGCGTCGTCGTACCAACCGTTCTTCTCATCGAAGATATGGCAGATATTGTCAAGATGCCGCGGCGGCGCACTGGCACAGCCCGTCAGCATCAGACCGGCCAATGACCCGATAAGGATAAAAAGGCGTTTAGACTTCGAGTACACCGTACTCCCCGAGCATCTCCACCAATTGTTCTTCGGTCATGGTATCGATACCCAGCTCCTGCGCCTTGACGTATTTGGAATTATTGGTGGCACCGCCACCGACGACCACGCAATGGGTCTTGGCGGATACAGAACCGGCCACCTTGGCGCCCAGGTCCTGCAGCATTTTTTTAGCGTCGTTGCGTTTGATCGTGGAAAAGGATCCCGTAACGACATAGGTCTTGCCTTCCAGAGGCTCTTCCCGAGCTTCAACTTCGACATCCGGCCAGTAAACACCGGCGTCCTGCAACGCCTGCACCGCCTCAAGATTGTGAGGCTGCTGGAAAAATTCCGCGACAAAATGCGCAACCACCGGCCCCACATCATCAACTTTTTGCAGCTGCTCTTCACTGGCATCCATCAGCGCAGGAAGGGAGCCAAAGTGACGGCTCAACCCCCTGGCAGTAGCCTCCCCCACTTCGCGGATACCCAGCGCGTAGAGAAAGCGGTCCAGTGACGTTTGTTTGCTGGCCTCCAGAGCGGCAATCAGATTATCGGCGGATTTGGCTCCCATACGTTCAAGCCCGGCAACGGTTTCCGCCTCAAGTTTATAGAGATCGGCCACCGAATCGATCAGGCCTTCATCCACCAGCTGCTCAACCAGTTTGTCACCGAGGCCATCAATATCGAGGGCTTTACGGGAGACAAAGTGTTTTATGGCTTCCTTGCGTTGCGCCCCGCAGATCAACCCGCCGCTGCAGCGGGCCACCACCTCGCCCGGCAAGGTTTCAACCGGAGATTCACAAACCGGGCAATGATCCGGGAATACAATCTCGGTCGCATCGGTCGGGCGTTTGGCCTTAACCACCGATACGACTTGGGGAATCACATCCCCTGCACGGCGGACAATGACCGTGTCTTTGACCTTGACACCAAGGCGGTCAATCTCGTCGCGGTTGTGCAGAGTGGCATTGGAAACTGTCACACCACCTACAAACACCGGCTCAAGGCGTGCTACGGGAGTAATGGCACCAGTACGCCCGACCTGAAATTCCACGTCCTTGAGCAATGTCATTTCTTCCTGTGCGGGGAATTTGTAGGCAATGGCCCAGCGGGGCGCCCGCGAAACAAACCCCAAACGCTCCTGCAACCCCCGGTGATTGACCTTAAACACAATACCGTCGATATCGTAGGCCAACTGCTCACGTTTCTGCGCCAGTGCCCGGTAGTAGTCGATACAACCCTGAATATTGGCCACCGCTTTCATTTCCGGGTTAATCAGAAATCCCCACCCGTGAAGCGCTTCCAATACATCGGTATGGCGCTCCGGCAAATCTCCGCCCTCGCTCCAACCAACGCTGTAGGCACACATCTCCAGAGGCCGCGACGCTGTAATCTTTGGGTCCAGCTGACGCAAACTGCCCGCGGCGGCATTACGGGGATTCACAAAGGTCTTTTCACCGGCGCTACGGGCCTTGTCGTTAAGCTCGTCAAAGCCCTTCTTGGGCATATAGATCTCGCCACGAACTTCCAGAAGCGGTGGAAACCCCTCGCCCAGAAGACGCAAGGGAATCGAAGGAATCGTCCGCACATTGAGACTGATGTCCTCACCGGTGGTGCCGTCACCACGGGTGGCCCCCCTTACCAGCAGACCCTCTCGATACAGAAGACTGATGGCGATGCCGTCGAGTTTGGGTTCACAGGCAAACTCAATATCATCGGTGGATTTCAAACGGTCCTGAAGGCGGCGATTGAAGTCCTCCAGCTCTTCGTCATCAAAGGCATTGTCCAATGACAGCATCGGCACTTCATGGGCCACCTGATCAAAAGCACTCAGAGGTGCCTCTCCCACCCTCTGGGTCGGGGAATCCGGGCTGATCAGGTGCGGATGTTGTTGCTCGAGCTGTTGCAGCTGTGCGTACAGACGATCGTACTCCGCATCGGGAATATTGGGATCATCCAGCACGTAATAGCGGTAGTTGTGGTAGTTGAGCTGCTGACGCAACTCCTGCAACCGGGATTCAGTCAAAAACGTATCAGGCATGAAATAGAGATTCCGGGGTGTCTTTGGTTATGCCCTTGACAGCTGTTTGCGCTCAAAGTCGCGAATACGCTGGCGGCAATGCTCCAGAGTCTGGCTGGTCATGACGCTGCGATTTTCGTCCTTTAGCTCCCCCCCAAGGCGTTCTGCCAGAGTCTGGGCGGTATAAGCCATGGTGTTAAAAGCCTCCAGGCTTTTGGCTTTCATAGGCAGCGTCATAAACAGACTCACGCCGGGTGTTTCGAATTGATCCATGGTATTGAGGTCGAATGTTCCTGGCACCACCATATTTACCATACTGAAGTAGTGAGGGCCTTCGCCGTCGGTTTGTTGGTGGCGATGGAAGATCTGCATGTCACCGTAGCGCATACCGCATTCCAAAATCACCTGCAGCAGGTCACCGCCATAGAAATAGGTACCCTTTGGCGCCATAACGTTGATGACCAGAACCTCTTCCGCTTCAGCCGCCGGTTCGTCCTCAACAGCACTGGCTGCGGGCTCCTGAACGGGCTCAGCTGCTTTGGCCGGCTGGCGCTCAGGCGGCTGTGGGGCTGAGATTTGCTCCTCCGGCTGCGGTGCCATCTCCTGCTGACGGGATTCAGACACCTCTTCTGACAGCGGCAAATCGCTGTCGATAACCGGCTCCACCCGGCCACTGGTATCGTGGATGGCCTCGTCAATGGGGTCCATCAGCATGGGTACTTCTTCATCCAGATTCAGAGCCACCTGCTCCGGAATGCGGTTGAATTGCGAGGTGGTGCGGTTTTGCTCAAAGCTGGCCTGCAGGTCCCGGGTCAAGGCGCGGGCGTCATCATCCGGGCGAGTGCCGACCACCCGCGCACCACCATTGGGCAGTTCGCTGCCGTAACCTTCCAGGTCTTCTTTTTCCGTACCATTGTGCATACTCAGCGACATCTTGATCGACTGCTGGCGGGACTGACGCATGCGCCTCCATCCGTCCAGCAGGACGCCGAGAATCAGCAATACAATAATGACCGTTAGCCATTCACGCATTTCGAATTCCATTCGCTACCGTGCCTCCTTAGCTGATGGATTGTGTGAGTGTTTGATCATAGCTCGATCTCTTTGATTCTTAACTGGCTGCGAGTTCCGCAGCTTCTTCCACGTCCACGGTCACCAGACGCGACACGCCCGGTTCATGCATGGTAACCCCCAGCAACTGATGCGCCATTTCCATAGCGATCTTGTTGTGGGTGATGTAGATAAATTGTACGTGCTCAGACATTTGCTCCACCATGCGTGCGTAACGACCCACGTTGGCGTCATCCAGTGGTGCGTCCACCTCATCGAGCATACAGAAAGGCGCCGGATTCAGCCGGAAGATGGAAAATACCAAAGCGATCGCCGTGAGGGCTTTTTCACCACCGGAAAGCAAGTGAATAGTACTGTTCCGCTTGCCCGGTGGGCGCGCCATAATGGCAATCCCGGTGTCCAGCAGGTCTTCGCCGGTCAGCTCCAGATAGGCGTGACCACCGCCGAACACCTTCGGAAACAGCTCCTGCAAACCACTGTTGACCTGGTCAAAGGTCTCTTTAAAGCGAGTGCGGGTCTCGCGGTCAATTTTCTTGATGGCGTTTTCCAGGGTATCCAGGGCGTCCATCAATTCGTCGTTTTGCGCATCCAGATAGTGTTTGCGCTCCGCTTCGGTTTTATATTCGTCAATAGCCGCCAGGTTAATGGGGCCGAGACGGGTGATACGCGCAGCAATGCGCTCCAGCTCTTCCTCCATTGGCTGCTCGGTGGCGTCTTCGGGCAGTGCTTCGATCAATGTCGGCAGATGGAAGTTGTCTTCCGTCAGCTGGTCCTGCAGGGTTTTGCGCTGAACCTCCAATGTCTGGGCTTCCAGGCGAGCCTGTTCCAGCTTGGCACGGACCGCCTGCACATCTTGTTCGGTGCGATTGCGATCCTGCTCCGCCTGGCGCAGGTCCACTTCCACCTGCTCCACCGCCTGGCGGGCTTTATTGAGCTCTTCCTCAACGGAGAGACGCTTCTCCAGCAGTGCTTCCAGTTCCAGCTGGTGCTCCTCGGCCGGATCCCGCGAATCCTCCAACTGCTCACGCAACTGCTGACGACGCTCCTGCAGGCGCTGGGTTTGCTCCTGCAGGCGCCCCAGCCCGGCGCGAATGGCGTCTACCTGGGTTTTCAACGCCTGGTGACGCATCGCCAACTGATGCCCACGATCCTTGTCGTGGCGAGCCCGCTGACGGGCATCGTCCAGCTTTGAGCGGATGTCGTCGCGACGGGCCAACAGCGCCTCCCGCGCTTCGGTGTCCCGCTCCATCGCCTCAATGGCTTCTTCCAGGATCATGCGGGCTTCAGACAACGCCTCACTTTCCTGGTCCATCTGCTCGCGGGCGTCAGCGATTTCATTGTCCACCCGATCACGACGGGCGGTTATTTGCTCCACCTTGACCTGTTTGGCGGTCAACTGGGAGCGCAATTCACCGTGACGGCGGTTCTGCTCTTCGACTTCGCGGCGCAATTGCTCGCGCTGTTGCTCCAGAGATTTGACCGTTTCCCGGCCCCGCTCCAATTGTCCGGTCAGCTCTTCAACCCGAGCTTCGGTTTGCTCCAGGGTTTCGGTGAGTTCCTCAAGCTCCTGGCGACGGGCAATCACACCGGAGGTGGCATCACTGTCGCGGGCAACCCGCAGCCAGTTTGGCCCCAGCCACAGGCCGTCTCGGGTAACGACGGATTCGTGAGCCTGCAGTGAACCACGCAGTGCCAGTGCGGCGGCCAGATCTTCAGCCGCATAAACAGAACCCAGCAGACCACTGACATTGACGTTGGAATCGATTTTGTCCTGCAAGCGCGGCCCCGCTTGCGCCTCATTGGCGGACACCTGGGCATTGGAATCGAGCAGCACCAGTTCACCCTGAGTCAGCTTGGAAACCATATCACTGACGGCATCCAGGCTGTCGACGCAAACGGCCTGCAGGGTGTCACCCAACACCGTCTCAACCGCCTTGTCCCAGCCGTCCTGAACATTGATACCCTCGGCCAGACGCGGATTGGCGCTCAGGCTCTGTTCCTGCAGCCAGGTGCTGACGGCGCCGCTCTGCTCGCCCATGGCGGCCTGTTGCAGGGCCTCCAGGGAGGCGTGACGACCACGCAGGGTCTGCACTTCGCCACGGGCTTCGCTGAGTTGGTCACTCAGCTGGTTATTGCGCTCGCGCTGTTGGTCCACCTGTTCGCTCAGCTCTTCGGTACGCTCGCGCTTTTCGCTGACCCCCATATCCAGCTCGGCCAGCTGTTCGGTGAGCTCTTCGATTTCGTCTTCGCCCGCGTCCGGAATCAGATCGGTTTTTTCGTCCTCCAGCTTGCGGATGCGATCCAGCAAGCGGGTCTGTACCGTCTCCAAATGCTGGATGCGGGACTGCTGCACTTCAGCACGCTGGCGCGGTTCGGCAGCCGTCTGGTTAAAATTGTCCCAATCCTGTTGCCAGGCCTGCATGGCCTCTTCGGCGCCCAGCAGTTCATCGCCGGAGCCCTCCTCCGCGGCCCTGACCATTTCCAGCTCGGGTTCCAGTTCCATCAGTTCGGTTTCAAACTGCTCCGACTTTTCGCGATCGGCGACCAGATGTTCTTCAGATTCCTTCCAGTCCCGTTCGGTCTGGTCCAAATCTGTCTGTAGCTGGCGACCACGCTCCTGGGCGTGCTGGATAGTTTGCTCAATGCGGGCAATATCGGCCCCCAGAGAGTAGTAACGGCCCTGAACATCATTGAACTTGTCGCCGAGTTCAGTGTACTGCGTGCGATATTTTTCGATCGCTGTGTCTTTGGTGACCTGGTCGGTAACAAAGGATTCCACCTTGAGTTCAAACTCACTGATCGTGGCTTTCTTGGCGGTAGATTTTTCGTCCAGGATTCGATAGCGCAGCGCCTGCAGCTGGGCCTTCAGCTGGCGCTCTTCTTTCTTGAATTCGGTGTATTTCTCGGCGGATTGGGCCTGACGCTGCAAACGCGACAGCTGACGCTCAAGCTCTTCGCGGATATCGGTCAGACGCTCCAGGTTTTCATGGGTGCGGCGCATACGGTTTTCAGTATCGCGGCGGCGCTCCTTATATTTGGAGATGCCCGCCGCCTCTTCAATATACACCCGCAGCTCTTCGGGTTTGGCTTCGATCAGACGCGAAATCATGCCCTGTTCGATAATCGCATAACTGCGAGGCCCCAGCCCCGTGCCCAGGAAGATATCGGTAATATCGCGGCGACGGCATTTGGAACCGTTAAGGTAATAGCTGTTCTGCGCGTCGCGGGTCACCTTGCGCTTGACGGAAATCTCCGAAAACGCGGCGTATTCGCCCACCAAGGAGCCATCACTGTTGTCAAACACCAGCTCGATAGAGGCCTGCCCTACGGGTTTGCGCCCACCGGATCCGTTAAAAATAACGTCCGTCATGGACTCACCACGGAGGTTCTTGGCGGACGATTCCCCCATCACCCAGCGCACGGCGTCGATGATATTGGACTTGCCGCAGCCGTTCGGCCCTACCACCGCGCCGAGGTTGCTTGGAAAATTGACCGTGGTTGGATCAACAAAGGATTTGAACCCCGCCAGCTTAATACATTTTAGCCGCATACAACTGCTTCACTCAGACCTAATAGTTTGATTTTCTTATAATTTACTTGGAGTACCTGAGGCATCCTGCCCGCTACTCAACGGATAAACCAAAGCAGGGATTCTACACCCATTGGCGGCCGGAAAGCATCCTCTTTGACCTATTGGTTGAATGGCAACCAACTGATCAAAAAGTGCTCAAAACTAGCCCGGATATCAAAGCCGCAGCCGTAACCACCTATGGTAACTGCTGCTCCACCACCAGAGAGATTGGAGCCTGAATGTCGGCCAATTTCAACGGACCTTTGGTCACTTGCCAATCGCCACTGCTGGGCGCGGGCTGGCCGCTCAGAGAAACTCTCGCCACTAATTCCAGCTGGGGAAAACTGGTGATGGTCATATTGGGTGCCATCGCCATAGATTCATCCAGACTTACCCGGCTGGGCAGCTGATCTGCGCTTAACCGAGTAATAGCCAGCGGCGCTTTCGGGCCCTGCCAGGCACGGGCGTATATAAAGACAACAGCATCGGCGGGAACATCCAGGCCATCCGCCAGGGAAACCTCTACATCTATGCGGCTTGCGTTCGATTGCGATTCCGGGGCAGACACCGCACCACCCGACTCCGCCAGCAACTGCCGCGCGCGGGCAATACCCGCCTGCAGAGACCCCGCACCCGGGCTCATCGGCCCCATCAACTGCACTGCCCGCTGCCAGTGCTCAATGGCAGCCGTATAATCTGATTGCTCAAACGAAGCAATGCCGGCCAATCCCAATGCCGTGGTATCGTTCGGATCCTTGGTCAGCGCCCGTTCCACCAGCAATACCACCTCTGGCGTAATGCGATTGTCCGCCGCCAGGAACACAGCCTGGGCCAGTTCAGAAAGGATATTGGCAGGGACTTCGTTGGGATCATTCTGCTGCACCAGAACACTGTACTGAGCGACCGCCTTCACAAACAGGCCCTGCTGCATCAATGAACGAGCCAACAAATAACGGTTACCGATGTTATCCGGCTTGTGTTCCAAACGCTGTTCCAGGCGGGTGACCAACTCAGCCAGAGCAGCCTCCTCTTCCACGGAATTGTCACCCGCACGCACCTGCAGCTCGAAATAACGCTGGCGCAACTCGAGAATTTTAATGTCTTCCACAGAGCCGCGCTCAAAATAGAAGATGACCGATGCCAGTGGCAGACATAGCAAAAGCAGATAGAGTGGCCAACGGCTGTGATCAGATCCGGAATTGACCGCTTCCGGAGCATCCTCCAACAAAGACAGTTCCAGCTCTTGTTTCAGCTGAACAAACTGATCCTCATCCAGCTCACCCTGAGCCCGCTGTGCCTCCAGACTATGAAGATGCTCATTAAACAGATCCAGCACCAGCTGGTCCCGGCTCTCCCCGACCAACTTCTGTCGACGCCACAACGGCCAACCGAGAAACACCAGCGCCAGCAGCACCATCAGAGCTACAGGAGCCCAAAATTCCATTGTCATGATTAAAATTCCAGATACTTGAGACAGCTACATCTATTAAGGTGCAGCTTTAATTCTGTGAGTCCTTGTCAGACTGCTCTTGATCACGCTGACGCGCCTGTTCCAGCAGCTCCTGCAGTCGCTGCTGTTGAGCCTCCTGCTGGCTTTCATCCTGAGGCTGCCCCTCGGCACCCAACGCGGACCGGCGCCGCTGCCGTAAAGTCACTGCCACCAGCAGCCCCCCAAACACCAGCAACAACAAAGGCAAGCCCCAGAGAACCAGGGTATTGCGCTGCACTTTGGGACGGTAGAGAACATAGTCTCCGTATCGATCAACCATAAAATCGACGATCTCCTTATCGCTCCTGCCGTCCATCAACAGACGGTGCAACTCCCGCCGCAGATCGGAAGCGATCGGAGAATCAGAACCGGCCAGATTCTGATTCTGACACTTGGGGCAACGCATCTCCTCAATAAAGGCCAGATAACGCTGACGCATCACCTCGTCTTCAAACTCATAGGCATCAATAACCGCCTGCCCGGGCATTGCCAGCAGGAATGTCAGTGGTAGCCACAAAACGGCTAATTTGGCCAAGCGTTTAGCCCCCGGAATTTTTACCATAGCGATAGAGCGCTCCAACAATAATGACGCGGATTATAACAACCGCCCAGGGCCGCCACTAGAACCCCGTCCCCTGCGTGAAACCTTTTTGAGGACAAACCAGACAATGACAGTAGCTTTTTGAATTTTCTAGAAAAAATCGTTGACGGAGCCAAATTAATCCGTATTATACGCGCCACTGACAGCGGGGGTGGTTAGCTCAGCTGGGAGAGCATCGCCCTTACAAGGCGAGGGTCGGGGGTTCGATCCCCTCACCACCCACCAATTCCTCAGAGCGTGATGAGAGGTTTTGTGAAGCGTCAGTACAGCGGACCGGTAGTTCAGTTGGTTAGAATGCCGGCCTGTCACGCCGGAGGTCGCGGGTTCGAGTCCCGTCCGGTCCGCCATTTTTCCCTAGCGTTTTACTGAAACGCCCTTTTGGGCAAATTGCCCAAAGCTTAGATTATCTTTGGATAATCCTACCGTTGGACCGGTAGTTCAGTTGGTTAGAATGCCGGCCTGTCACGCCGGAGGTCGCGGGTTCGAGTCCCGTCCGGTCCGCCATTTCCCGAACTTGCCTATTCGTTACCGCCTTTCAGGGCACAAAACACGACGGACCAATCTGTCGAAAACGGCCACTGTGCCCGCAGGCAGTTCCGGGCCGCATGAAGCTATCGGATTGAGAAGTATTACTTCTTCTCAGACTTCGCCATATCCTGCTTAATGTGACGAAAGCCGTAGTAGCCCACATAACCCAACACCACACAAGTCAACGCGACAATCACCAGACCGGAAACCACATAGCTATCGAGATACATCACACACCTTCCTTATCATTCACTGTTAAGTGTTTACAGCCGCTGGCTTAACGGCTTCTCTAAAATTCAGTGATACGATAAATCCCGGCCCGGACGCTAACCTTGATCTCGGTCAACCCCCGCGCCCCGTGTGTCACAGCAGGCCAACTACCTAGCCTTCAGTTGATCCCGATCAAAAACGAAATCAACGCCCCCCGGTCAACTCCGCCCAAAACATTGCGCCTGCGTTGTCACAAATCGGCTTGATCGCTGCCGAATCCACATAAATACCATCAATCATCAGACGGCTGATACCATGCATCGTACTCCAGCTCACCTGCGAAAAGCGTAGCGCATCCATTTCCCTGGCCACCAAACCCTTCTCCTGCAGACTCCGAATTCGCTCCACATATCCCCTAAACGACCCATGAGCGACCCTCTTAAGCGAATCCGTCAGCCCCTGATCCCGCCACAAGCGGCCACCAAACATCAAGTCATAATACTGATGATGCTCAACCGCAAAGCCCACATAATTATTCACATAATGCTGCAAACCTTCACAACTGACGGGCCCCTCTTCAGGGATGCTGGACCGTCGCATCATCTCGGAGAAAAGCCTGAACCCCTCTTCCGCAATTGCACACAACAACGTCTGTTTGTCAGCGAAATGATGGTAAGGCGCGGTACGAGACACACCCGCCCGCGCCGCCAGCTTGCGCATCGACAGGGCATCCTCCCCCTCCTCGCAAATCATCTTGGCCGCTTCGTCCAGCAGCGTTTTTCGCAGATCACCGTGGTGATATGTCTTCTTGTTGGAAAGTGTCTGATCAGTCATGGGAGCCAATGTACCAATCCATCTTGACACTGTCAAAATACAACGATACCTTAGCCTCACACCAACTTGACAGTGTCTAGTTTGAGCGTGCGACCGCACGGTGAAGAAGACAAAAAGGAGGCACAGAGCCCAATGAGCTACAACAGCCTGAAACTGGATATTCAGGACAAAATTGCCCATATCCAACTCAACCGCCCGAATCAATACAACTCCATGAACCCTGACTTCTGGCGTGAACTGCCGGTGGTGGTCGACCAGATCAATCAGGAAGCAGCCGCCCGGGTGATTGTGCTCTCCTCCACCGGTAAACACTTCTGTGCCGGCATGGATCTGGCCGTATTTACGGAAGGTAACGTGACCAACAATGACGTAGAGATCGGACGCAAACACGAGCTCCTGCGCCACACTGTGTTGCAGCTGCAAGACGTTTTTAACCGCCTGGAACGTGCCCGCATGCCAGTGCTGGCGGCCATCCAGGGCGGTTGCATCGGCGGCGCCGTGGACATGGTCTCTGCCTGCGACAGTCGCTACTGCACCGAAGACGCCTTCTTCAGTATCGAAGAAACCAAACTGGGCATGACCGCCGACCTCGGAACCTTGCAGCGACTGCCCCACCTGATTCCCCAGGGGCTTATGCGGGAACTGGCCTACACCGGCCGCCGTATGCAAGCCATCGAAGCCAAGGAATTTGGCCTGGTGAACCGCGTTTACTCCGATCAGCAAGCCCTGCTCGACGGCGTTATGGAGATCGCCGCAGAAATTGCCAGCCGTTCTCCCCTGGCGGTAACTGGCTGCAAAGAGATGATCAACTACGCCCGCGACCACAGCGTAGCCGACGGTCTCAACGCCATGGCGCTTTGGCAAACCGGCATGTTTCAGCCCCAGGTTGACATGGCTGAAACCTTTACCGCCAAACTGGAAAAGCGTGAACCTCAGTTTGACGAACTCTGCGCCATCGACGCCCCCATCAAATAAAAGGATCGATGACTGTGAATGCAAACAACCTGGAACGCTGGCACCGCGCAGTGCTGGAAAAAGACATGGACCTTTTGGCAGAGTTGCTGCACAAAGATGTGGAATTCCACTCTCCCACGGTTTGGCAACCCAAACAGGGCAGAGAGATTGTTCATTACATCCTTTCTATGATCTCAGACATCTTCGAGAACTTCACTTACCACCGCGAGTGGATGGACGGCGACAGTTTTGCCCTGGAATTTTCTGCCGAAGTCCAAGGTAAAAGCCTGAAAGGCATCGACCTGATTCGCTGGAATGAACAGGGACAAATTGTCCACTTCGAAGTGATGCTGCGCCCACTCAATGCCCTTAACCTGGTGTTTGCAGAAATGACCCACCGCCTGCAGGACGCCGGATTTATACCTAAAGATTGACCACCATCCAGTCACTCGATAAACACAAAGACAATTAGAGAAACAACCACGCACTAGCCTGCGAACGGAGACAAACACATGAGCCAATACAGCAAACTGCTCGAGCCCCTGGATCTCGGATTCACCACTCTGAGAAACCGTACCCTGATGGGGTCTATGCACACCGGCCTGGAAGAAGCCCCCAACGGCCATGAGCGTATGGCAGCCTTCTTTGCAGAGCGCGCCCGCGGCGGCGTTGGCCTGATCGTCACCGGTGGTTTCGGCCCCAACAAACGTGCCGCCACCCACGAGCACACCAAGATGCTGTGGACTGAAGAAGACTGTGCTGATCACCGCATCATCACCGACGCCGTGCACGAAGCCGGCGGCAAGATTGCCATGCAGATCCTGCACACGGGTCGCTACGCCTTTAACGAAAACCCCATCGCACCCTCAGCAGTACAGGCGCCAATCAATCCCTTCAAGCCCCAGGCCGCTACCGAAGAAGAAATCGAACAACAGATCGAAGACTTCGTTCGCACCTCCGTACTGGCGCAAAAATCCGGCTACGACGGCGTTGAGATCATGGGCTCTGAGGGTTACTTCCTCAATCAGTTTCTGGCAGAGCGCACCAACAAACGAGACGACGACTGGGGCGGCGCCTACGAAAACCGCATGCGCCTGCCAGTAGAAGTGGTTCGCCGCGTACGCGAAGCCGTGGGCGAAAACTTTATCATTATCTATCGCCTGTCTATGCTCGACCTGGTGGAAGGCGGCAGCGACTATGAAGAAATCATCACACTTGGCAAGGCCATCGAAACAGCCGGCGCCACCATTATCAACACCGGCATCGGCTGGCACGAAGCTCGCATCCCCACCATCGCCACCAAAGTGCCCCGTGCTGCCTTTACCTGGGTAACCGCCAAGTTCAAGCGAGACCTGAGTATCCCGGTGGTAACCTCCAACCGCATCAACACACCCGAAGTGGCGGAAGAGGTCCTGCAACGTGGCGATGCCGATATGATCTCCATGGCGCGCCCCTTCCTGGCCGACCCGGACTTCGTCAACAAAGCCGCCGAAGGCAAGAGCGATGAAATCAACACCTGTATCGGCTGCAATCAGGCCTGCCTGGATCACATTTTCAGCGGCAAAATGACCAGCTGTCTGGTGAACCCCCGGGCCTGTCACGAAACCGAACTCAATCTGGTACCCACCACCAACATCAAGAAACTGGCCGTCATTGGCGCCGGCCCTGCTGGTCTGGCCTTTGCCACTTCTGCCGCGGAGCGCGGTCATCAGGTCACCCTGTTTGACGCCGCCAGCGAAATTGGTGGTCAATTTAACGTCGCCAAACAAGTGCCGGGCAAAGAAGAATTCTACGAAACCCTGCGCTACTTCCAGCGTCAAATCGAACTGACAGGAGTCGAAGTCAAACTCAACACGCCGGTCAGCGTTGAAGACCTCAACAACAGCGAATTTGACGAAATCATCCTGGCCACCGGTATCAATCCCCGTGTACCACCGATCCCCGGCGTAGAACACGACAAAGTCCTTGGATACCTGGATGTACTGAAAGACAAAAAAGCCGTCGGTAAAAAAGTCGCCGTTATCGGGGCCGGCGGTATTGGTTTCGACGTCTCCGAATACCTGACTCACAGTGGCGAAGCCACCAGCCAGAATATCGAAGCCTTTATGAAAGAATGGGGCGTTGACATGAGCCTGCAGGCTCGCGGCGGCATTGAGGGTGTTGCCCCGCAGGTGGCGAAATCACCTCGCGAAGTCTTCCTGTTGCAACGCAAGACCTCCAAAGTCGGTGGTGGCCTTGGCAAAACCACTGGCTGGATTCACCGCACAGGCCTGATCAACAAGGGTGTCAAAATGATTCCCGGTTGCGAATACCTGAAAATCGATGACGATGGGCTGCACATCAAAGTGGGTGAAGAAACCCGCGTGCTCGACGTCGATAACGTCATCCTCTGTGCTGGCCAGGAATCCAAGCGTGATCTGGTTGAAGGTCTGAATAAACCCCACCACCTGATTGGCGGTGCTGACCTGGCGGCTGAGCTGGATGCCAAACGTGCAATTGATCAGGGGACCCGTCTGGCTGCGACTATCTGACCTAATCTGGCAGCTGTGTGCCATAACCGGAAGTTCATAATCCTGGTTCAGGGCACCATGGGCGTTCGATAATGTCCGCAACGGCCGCACGACGTAGGGTGGATTAGAAGCGCTTTGCGCTTCGTAATCCACCGATCCGCCGAAGGTTTAAATTGGCGGCGGCCGTGTACAAATCACCTGTTGCAGGCACATTCAAGGGTGTTAAAAACCGGGCCGCAGCCAACGAACATCTCCGGCAGAACCGGCGGATTACGGCGCAAGCGCCTAATCCGCCCTACGCATAAACAAC
>NZ_JAAQPI010000015.1 GCF_011683955.1 Pseudomaricurvus alkylphenolicus | reverse complement strand
CCGAGGAGGAAGAACCCGAGGAGGAAGAACCCGAGGAGGAAGAACCCGAGGAGGAAGAACCCGAGGAGGAAGAACCCGAGGAGGAAGAACCCGAGGAGGAAGAACCCGAGGAGGAAGAACCCGAGGAAGAGGAGCCCGAGGAAGAGGAGCCCGAGGAAGAGGAGCCGGAGGAAGAGGAACCCGAGGAAGAGGAACCCGAGGAAGAGGAACCTGAGGAAGAGGAACCCGAGGAAGAGGAACCCGAGGAAGAGGAGCCCGAGGAAGAGGAGCCCGAGGAAGAGGAACCCGAGGAAGAGGAACCCGAGGAGGAAGAGCTCGAAGAAGACGAGCCAGAGGAAGAGGAACCCGAGGAAGAGGAACCCGAGGAAGAGGAACCCGAGGAAGAGGAACCCGAAGAAGACGAGCCCGAGGAAGAGGAGTTCGAGGAAGAGGAACCCGAAGAGGAAGAGGAACCCTAGAAAATGAGTAAATCTTTAAATAGCATTTTGATAGTTGAAGACGATATCGAGCTCGCTACGTTGATAAAAGACTACCTGGCCAGTAGGCACTTTGAGGTGTTCGTTGAGCACAGCGGCACAACAGCCGTGGAGCGAATTCTGGAGTTGCAGCCCGGGATGGTCATATTGGACCTGATGTTGCCTGGGAAAGATGGTATCAGCATCTGCAGAGAAGTCAGGCCCAACTATGAGGGTGTTATTCTCATGCTGACAGCCTCCAATGATTCGGTCGACCAGATACTGGGGTTGGAAATAGGCGCAGATGACTTCGTGCAAAAGCCCGTGGAGCCACGTATTTTATTGGCCCGCGTGCGAGCACTACTGCGCCGCTATGAGGCTTCGCCGACCGTAACAGCGAGCACCGAAACGAATCATTCTGCCACAGCGATGCAGTTTTCCGGTCTGCTGATCAATCCATCTTCTCGTTCGGTAACACTCGACCAGCGCGAACTGGAATTCACCGCGCCCGAGTTTGACATGCTGGCTTACCTCGCGACCAATGCAGGCCAGATAATTAGCCGGGACCAACTATTCCGGCAGCTTCGTAATATTGACTACGACGGACAAAATCGATTCGTGGATATCACCATGTCCCATATTCGAAAAAAGCTAGGAGACAGTGCGGGTAAATACTTAAAGACTGTTCGTGGCAAAGGGTATCTGTTTGTCTTGTCGAGTGAGAATTAGTTGCCGCGTGACGGCTTTATCGGTATCGCTTTTAGGAGACTGATCGCAGCCAAAAGATTCCAGCATAAATTGGCGTTTCGGATAGTTACCTCTCTTCTTCTCCCTCAAATTCGTAGCTGTCCCCCTCGTTTACAGTCAAAGCGATGGTTTAGGATACTCTTGTCCTTTAGAGACGGGAGCACTAGCAAAGGCTCCCTGACTTCTTAACCAGTGATGGAAAAAGGGTGGTGAATCCAGTGAGGGCAAGCGCGTACCTCCCGTAAAATACCGCATAGGCTGTTTGATAGTCTGCATATCAGGTGGCCTAGCTTTTTATTTGACAGCACAAATTGTTACAGAAGATTTTCGGTTTTAATGGCCTCTGAGTTGGCAGGCAAGCTGATCATGGTGCCATCTTCACCCAGGGTGACCGGGCCGTCATAAACATCGCTAACGCCTTCTAAATAGAGGGATTCCATTCCAGGAGCAACTAGAGCCGGCACGATATGATAGTACATCAGGTGTTTGGCGTTGGCGGCCTGTGCGGTTTCTGCTGCTTCTACTGGTGAGGCATGGTAGTCAGTAATATCAAACAATATCTTTTCCATGATCGACACTTTATTTTTCTTGGCAGCGGCTTCCATAATACCCACCATCTTACGATTTAGGGATTCATGTACCAGCAGGTCTACGTTTTCAGAAAACCGTTCCAGATTAGTTGATTTAGCGGTATCACCACTGATCACTACTGAACGACCTTTGTAATCCAATCGATAGCCAACGGCGGGATGAACAGGTTCATGGTCTACGGCAAAGGCGCTGATTTTCAGGCCATCTTTTTCGTAGACGGTGAGTAACTCTCCCTCAGCAGGAGCTGAGAAGGTATGGGCAACCATACCTTTACCCGAAAGAGGAGCGACCAGGTCTGTGTGATGTGCATGGCGGTATACCGCATCGGCGCCGTAACTCAGATTAAAACCTTTGACGACGTTTTCAACACCCTCTGGGCCGTAGACTGGCATGGGAGCCGTATTGGCGGCATTGACCCAACGCATCATGGACATTTCACCCAGAGCATCAATATGATCGGAATGGAAATGAGTCAGGAACTGGGCGTTGATCTTGCCGAGCGGGAATTGCATGGCCGCAAGATTACGCGGCCCACCGCTACCTGCATCGAAAGTTACCACCGTTTCGCCAGCAATCACGGCAACGCAGGGACCGGAGCGTTTAGGATCAGGCATGGGGCCACCGGCACCACACAGAATAACATGCATGCCATATTCCAAATCATCAGTCATGCTCTGACCTATGCGAGATTCGGCGGCTTTTTCCATAATGAAAGCTCCCATGCTTGAAGGAGAGCAGCCACTTAATAAGAAAGTCAGTCCAAGGCTTACAAGTAGGAATAAGTATTTTTTCATATGTAATTACCTCCGAGGTTGGTTAGTATCTTAGGAGTAAAGCCCAGATCATCGGCAACGATTAAAACGACGTTTGTTCGCTCGTTGGCATTTACCGCAAAAGCTAAATTTACGCTGCCCAAAAGTGTTAATGCCTGGAGTATTTCTTTCATGCTGTTAACGCTCTTTCGGCATATGGTTAGCGGCCCATAGCAGTATCAGGCTCATAATGATTTCAGGTGCTATCAGATTCATTGGCAGTGCGGCATCATGCAGCAGCCAGGCCAGAATACGGAAGATGGCGGTAAAGCCAATGAGCATGGCAGGGGCCAATAGCCAGATGCGCTTGTCGGTGATTAGGCCGATAAAGATCATAAAGCTGCTACTTAAAAAGAAAGCGGTCATGTCTCCAATTTGGCTACTGCGAGCTACACCGTCGAGCAGGGGCAGCCCCAGTGAGGCAGCGGCTGATTCGGGCTGGGTTAACCAGCTTAAGCCGGTTAACAGAAGTGCCAGTGCAGGCAATAGCGCTAGAGCGCGAATTATTTTGGACTTCATTTTCTACTTCCTAGCTAATGCCCATCCGAAAATGGGCAATTTCTATTTCTAATGCCGCACCGACTTTATCTAGGTTTTTCATCGGCTTGCTTGGCCGCATCGGAAATGCTAATTAGTTCGTATCCGGGAACACTATCTCAGCAAATGCTGTAGCCTGGATTAGACTACGGAACAATCATAGCGGCGCTTCCTGCTGCGCACTAATGAACGTTATTATCGCTTGGCAAGAATTTCTACAATTTTGTGGGCCGCTTCCAAACCGGAGTTTTGATTTTGACCGGTAACAAAACGTTGTTCCTTATCAATACTAACGTGGGTAGCCAGAAAATCCCTGAAAGCGGTTTGGCTTTCAAATTTGACACCGGCTTTGCGTAGTTCCGTTTCAGGATGCATTGGGGTTACTTCAATACCCAGTTCTTCTATCTGTTTGTCGGTGACCCCGGTTATTGCGCGACCACGAATGATAGGGTTGCCCTGCTCATCCGTTGCGTTGATCAGGCCGAGAGCACCGTGGCACACCGAGCCGACAATGGTTTTTTGATCACCGTAGTAGGCTTCACTGATTTTCTGGCCGAGTACTTCTGAGTAACCCATGTCATAGGCTGCACCCCAACCACCAGCCATAAAGACGGTGTCGTATTGAGTGAAGTCAATGTCATCAATACGTAATGAGTTCTTTACCTTACTCTGAAGAATTGGGTCTTTTAAAAAGAGATCATCTTCCGGACTCTTGATCATGAATTTGAGGGTGACGGGATCAACCGGAATCTCGCCGCCTTTGATGCTGGCGACATCTACCTGCATCCCCGCATTCAAAAAGGTGTAGTAAGGATGGGTCAGCTCCGAGGCTGCAACACCGGTGCGATCTCCAGAGGTCTCGCCAGGCACATTTAAGGTGGCGTGACTGGTGGTAATAACCAAGGCGCGTTTGCCTGTCGCTGAATAAGTCTTACCCTTATATTCAGGGTGTAAACCCAGGTTGTGAAGGAGTGTAGGCAGGGCTATCACGACTACAATTAGAAAGGTAAATATTCCGGCAACAATTTTTGTCAAGAGCTTCATGTTAGTGCTTATGCTCATGTTGGTTTTAGTGTAGAAACTCGTGGTGTCTCAGCGTTTTTCTGGCTTTTTCACAATTGTATTTTCATTGTGATATGTCTGTATTTAGCGCTGTGCTAGCAAGGCCTCACAGCCGGTTCCGGAAAGCTGAAATGGGTATAGAGAAATAGATTCCTACGCCCGTTTCCGTACTGATAAGCCGCTATTCTTGCAACAGGGTTTGCGCATTTTTGGCAAACTCTTTCTTGTCTTCTTCTTTATCGTCATCCAATAAGTTACCCAGGCTAAACGGCACTTCAATACCTTTGGCCATACCAGGCTGTTCTGCCATGGTTTTGAGCCAGCGATCGAGATGATCCAGCCCATCTACAGAAACGCCCGACCATTTGTAGGTTCGCACCCAGCACCAGTTGGCAATATCAGCAATAGAGTAATCATCCGCCAGCCATTCGTTATCACTCAGGTAGTTGTTCATCACTTCGAATAAACGGCGACATTCGTTTTGGTAGCGATCAATAGCCGGCTGAATTTTCTCTGGGAAATAACGGAAGAAGACGTTGGCCTGACCCATCATCGGACCGGTACCACCCATTTGGAACATCAGCCACTGCAGCACTTTAGAGCGCGCTTTGGTTTCTGTAGGCAACAGTCTTCCCGCTTGTTCTGCCAGATAAATCATAATGGCGCCGGATTCGAACACGGAAAAATCGTCGTTGGCCCGATCAACAATGACGGGGATGCGGCCATTGGGGTTGATGGCTACAAACTCGGGTTTCTTTTGTTCGCCTTCCAGCAGGTTTATAGTATGGACGTTGTATTCCATGCCGAGGGCTTCCAGCGTGCAGGAGGCTTTATGGCCGTTTGGGGTGGGTGCGGTATATAGGTCAATCATGTTTTTCTCTCGCTCATTATATTTAGTTGGGTGTATAGACGTACTCTACACCGGCGTCGAATTTGTCCATCAGGGTTTTATCGATCATCACCGGAATTTGAGTCACTGCTTCATAAAGTGGCTTGCGAGCGTTGGCTTGATGATTGGCTAACAGCTGTCGCAGTTCATTGACCTTTTCGGGGTATTCGTTACTCACATTGTGTTGTTCGGTAGGATCTTCTTCCAAATTGAATAACCAGGTTTGTAGTCCGTCAGTAGGGCGGTCATTAATTTGTAGTTTCCAATCACCGTGGCGTACAACTTGGTAGTGCCCGTTTTGCCAAAACAGAGTTTGTCGAGGCCAGTTCGTTTCGTCGTTCAGTAGTGGCAGTATGTTTTGGCCATCGATCTCAACGCCTTTAGGCGCTGGGGCCCCAGCCGCAGCAGCGAGGGTTGGCATGACATCGATATGGGCAACCGGCGTGTCAATGGTTTTACCAGCGGGAATGTGTTTTGGCCATCTAATAAACATGGGAACACGCAGTCCGCCTTCAAACATGGTGATCTTCCACCCGCGGAAGGGGCTATTGGATTCGGGCAGGCCCACATAACCCGCACCGCCGTTATCGCTGGTAAACATGACGATGGTGTTATCAGCAAGACCTTTTTCTTCAAGGGTTTTCAGAATACGTGAAACACTGCGATCCACCGCTCTCACCATTGCGGCATAAACGCGTTTGCGATGTGGTTTGATATCACCCACGGCTTCATAGTCTTCCCGTGTCGCTTGCAGTGGCGTATGTGGCCCCCAGTGCGCTAGATACAAGAAGAAGGGGCGGTTTTTGTTGGCTTTGATGACTTTTACAGATTCGTCAGTCCAGTAATCCGTCAAATATCGGGCAGGTTCAAATTGATCGGAACTGCCGGAGTTGAAGGAATTACTGAACCCAAGGGCAGCCCATAGAAATTGGTCGATTGGATCAAAGGGGATTTTAGCATTGACGACATTTGGATCGTTTTCCGGTAGATAAAGACCATTGGTCATTAACAAACAGTCATCGAATCCCTGTTTATGGGGGCCCATATCGCCATCATTACCCAAATGCCATTTGCCGATATGGGCGGTGTAGTAACCTTGTTCATTGAGGACTTCTGCCAGGGTGGTTTCTTCTGCAGGTAAACCCTGCAGTTCGTAGGTGGGTTTGCCCTTGTCTGCGCTTGCATCGAAGATGGTGGGTGGCAAGTTGTTATCCATTTCGTTATAAATGCGCGCGACCATGGAACCCATGCCATCGGGGGTTGGGGTAAATTCAAAGCCGGTGCGGGTCGGGTAACGACCGGTCATGAGCATGGCCCGTGAAGGAGCACAGGTACTGGCACCAGAATAGGATTGATTAAACACCACACCTTCGGCGGCCAAGCGATCAATACCGGGAGTTTGTACGATGCTGCCGTCGGTACGTGTTATGCCTCCGCCCAGAGATGAAATATCGTTGTAGCCAAGGTCGTCAGCGACGATCAAAATAATATTGGGTGGGCGCTTGTCTGCTTCCAGCTCTGCTGTAGCGGGCCCCTGTTGCCAGGGGAGTTCACGGGACTCGGCAAACACTTCGCGGGAGACCTTGTATTTGATCATTGCCAACATGATATCGGTGCGTTGCTCGTAGGCAATGGCACCGATAACTGCCAAAGCCAGCAAGGTAATCAACGTCTTCTTCATGGGGTTTCTCTGGCTTACGTTGTTTGTCATGTAAGTTCATTGTAGAAGGGTAGGGTGGATGGAGTTGTAAAATTGCGCAATGAGGTTGTGGTATTGCGCAACTTAACCCTTCTTTTCACACCCTGTGTTACGGTTATCGTGAAGCTACGAAGAGCTTGAAGTTATCTTTTTGCAGGCGCCAGGTAGGGGTATGCTGACATACAGACAGGAAGCCGATGTCGGTTAATAGATTATCCGTGGCGGTTTGTTGCTGCTCAGGAATGTTCTGATAGGCTTCGATAACACGCTGTAAACGCCAGGCTGTGTAGGTAGTGGCGGGGCGTGACAGTTCAGTATCCTGTAAAACGGTGTCTATTCGACCAAGGCCTGCGGGGGCTTCGGCTCCGGCTTCGGCTTCAGGTAATGTTTGATCGGCAGCGGCCAGAATATCGTTCATCATCGTGGCGAACGCTTCGCCCATATAACGCAACAGTGGAATCAAGGAATCGGTAATATAGAGTTCGCCCTGATTGGAAATGCCAGCGCTAGAATGCATGTTGGTGATCCAGTTATTCAGGTGCAGGTAGTTGTTACGAATCAACATGCTGGGTTCGCATGGGTCCAAATATAAATGCCCCCACATGGCGTTCATCATGCCCAAGTCGGCTAGCGTAGGGTGATCTCCCAGCATGAAAGGTGTTTTCGCTAAATGCTCGTCCAGTAGCTTGCAGACTTCCTTGGTAATTACCTGGGCTTTATCCTGGATCTCTTTGCGGTCGAGTCCAACCTTGGGTAAGCGCGATCGAATCTCTGTACTAACAGTTTCGCCCATTTGGTGGGCTAAAGCTGCCATATCAGGATTTTCGACGCCTTTACCCAGCAGTGTTTGGAACATGCCGATCCCCCATTGTTTGGTATCCTCAGGAATCCAGCGATAGTAAATCATGGGGATGGCAAAGAATTCATCGGCCAGGGTTTCTATTAACGTGGCGATAAATTTCAACTGGTGGTTTTCAGGCATGATGGGGCGTTCGGGATGACGCGCTTCCAGTGCCTCAACAATATCGCAACCGTCTTTTAATACCGTGCCATCGGGACAAAATACAACCGGAAATTGTTGACTGCCGGTAGCAGGAATTACACGATTAAGAAGGGTTTCAATATTGGCTCCAATTTCCTGGTATGGAAGGCGTTTATATTGCAAACATGCACGTACTTTGGCGGAGTAATAGGAGTGCTGAACGCCAGCCAGCTCATAATCTTGGGTAGTCATGGGGACACCGTGATAAGTCAATTTTAAAAAAAGGCACTGGCCAGTAGGGTACCAAGTGCCCAGCAGAGAGATCGTTAATTTAGCGCTTAAAAATGATACTTAGCCTGGATTGCAAGCGTGCGTGGATTGACCTCATAGCCACTGTAGGTAGGCGCCTGTAGTAGCGCACTACCGGATACTGGCGTGGCAGAGGCGTAGCCAATATCGTCGTTATCGGTCAGGTTTTTACCGACCAGAGCAACCATCCAGTTTTCCGCTTCCAGGGCAATGCGTGCATTGACTTTGACTTGGCTGTCCTGTTCCATCAGAGGTTCCAGTGTCGCTTCAACAAACTGCTTCGAACGGTAGGAGGTGTCTAACGTTATATGCAGATTGAAGGCATCAGACAATGGAGTGATATAGTCCAGTGTAATCGCAGCCGTTAACTCAGGGGCAAAGGTGTTAGGCTCGCCGCTAAGGTCACAGGCAACTGCTCCGGTATCCAGTGTCACTTTAGGCGGGCAAGCTGCACCTTCGTACTCTTTGAATTCATAATCCAGGTAAGCCATGGAACCGATCAGCAGCAGCTCTTCGGTTAGCATGATACGACCATCAAACTCGATACCCTGCGAACGGGCAGCGGCGGCATTACCCACCACAAAACCCACAGTGCCATCAAACTGACTGACCTGGAGATCTTTGTAGTCGGTGTAGAAAATCGCGGTATTCAGTTGCGCACGGCCACCCAGCATCTCAGCTTTGGTGCCAATCTCATAGTTGATGACGGTTTCATCTTCGTATTCAAAATTAGCAGCACGCCCTGCACGGGCATCAAAACCCCCGGCTTTAAACCCGTTACTGATCGAGGCATACAACATCAGCTCTTCAGTGGCATCCCACTCGGCAATGAGGGTGCCGGTAACCGATTCCTCTCGGCGGTCATCTTCAACGGCGTGATTTTCAACACCAAAAACACCCGACATGACTAATCGCGTTTCAAGGCCTGCTGAGGTCAAACCACCGCCACTGGTGTCATAGATGGTCAGTGAGCGCTCGGATTCTTTTTCTTCTAAGGTGTAGCGGGCCCCTAATGTTAGGCGGAGTGCCTCACTCACATTCCAGGTCGCTTGTCCGAAGGCAGAGTGGGAATCGCTGTTACCGTTGTAATCTCGAATATTGCTGGTGTTATTGATTTCTTTAAGAGAGTACAACTGACGACCAGCTGCGGTCGCGTTCAGGAATGGGGCAGCTATCCCGTAATTGGTGAGTAGAGAGGCCGCCGGATTGAAGCCCGTGATCCCGGCAGACGGAGCCAATAACCCCAGACCAATTTCACTGAGCGCTGCGGTTAGGTTTTCATCATCAACTGTGTTTTGCTGTCCATATTCCAGGTCCCAGGTTTGATAATAGGCACCGGCAATCCAGTCAATGGTTTCGCCTCCGGGTGAGGTGAAGCGAATCTCCTGGCTGAATTGATCGAACTTTTCTTTCTGGGCGGCACGAATAGACTCTAATCCGGACAGGTCGACATCAGTATCCTCATCCAATTTGTAATCCACATAACCGGTAACACTGGTGAGAGTGAAGGCATCAAAACCCCAGTTCATGGTCAGGACAACCTGATTGCTTTCATTGTCACTGAATTCATCGTGATTGGTTTGACGTTTGCGGTTTTGGGTGCCGTCTTCAGTGCCGATATCCTGGCCGGTGGCGGCCGTGAGGAACTCACCAATTTCACCGTAGCTCAGGCCGGTAAAGAGTGGGCTTACAGAGTCGTAGCCGGCAATAACTTCCTCACCACGGCCTTCAAAATCGAAACTGCTGTGTTCCAGTTTCAGGCTGGCGTTGAAGGTGTCGTTGGGTGTCCATTCCAGGGTTAAGCGGCCGGTGATCTCGTCTTTTTGCTGCTCGTCGTCACCGTTGGTGGTGTTATCAAAGTAACCGTCTTCCTGGTGAGCACGAATGGCCAGGCGAGCGCCGACAGTGTCCGACAGCGGCCCGGACACCATGGCCTGAACGTCGTTACTGCCATATTTATTTTCGTGTTCGACCTGAACGCTGCCTTCAAAATCCTCAGTGGGTTTCGCGGTGGTAATGGAGATTGCACCACCGATACTGTTTTTACCAAACAGTACGTTTTGCGGGCCACGCAATACCTCTACGCGCTCCAGATCCATAAATGGCATACGCGCCATTGGACCACGGCCCATAGCGATATCATCAACATACTGCACCACGGACTGCTCAAAACCCTGATTGATACCGGAGCTGATACCGCGAATCGATATCACCTGACCTAAAGGGGAGTTGGCTTGCTGAAAGTTGGGTACATAGGCCGACAGATCTTCCAGGTTGTTGATGCCCGCTTCTGACATTTTCTCGCCATCAACAGCACTTACGGAGATGGGTACATCTTGGAGGCTCTGCTGACGCTTTTGTGCGGTGACGACAATTTCTTCGAGCTTGAAACCATCCGCATTTGCGGCCGTGGGAACCGTTAAGGCCAGTGATGCGGCGATGCCGGCAGATAACAGGTTTTTGCGAATGGGATTGATTTTCATCTCGCTCTCTCTTTGATTTTGATTATTGAGTGTCTTCCAGCCTGAGGCTGAAATTCACAGTGAGCTTGCTATCTGCAAACTTGTATCTTTATCCTAGAGCGAAAAACAGACTATCATTTGTAAAAAGGCGCAGTTTGCTTGTGCTATTGCGCAAGGTTTGGCGGTGAGAGTTTATGGCGGATAACATTCCCAGTTATATATTAGAGGGCATTGCCGGTCTGATTGAGCAGGCTGGGCAGGATCCTGTGGCGATTGCCAAGTCCGTGGAGCTTAATCCGGCGGCCTTATACCAGCCTGACATTCTTGTGAATGAGATTAAGATTAATGACCTGTTTGAAGAAGCCGCACAGGTTTGTGGAGACCGTTTTTTCGGGGTGAGAGCAGGCCAGCTGAAAGGCTTGGATATGATCGGCCCTTTATGGCTGTTGGCTCAGCAGGCAAGCAGCATTGTTGAGGTTCTTACTCTGTTGTCTGAAAATATGACCCTACATTCTCAAGGGTTTAGTATGCTGGTTAAGGATGAGGGCGACGCGGGTGTTTCTTTAGCGGTCGAAATCGCCAAGCTCAGGTTGGACCTTTTTCAAACGGCGCCAAAAAACACAGGTGTCACTCAGGTTGTTGAACACAGTATGACCATCATCTGTAGGGAATTGCGAGGCTCATTAGGGTTTAACTGGTTCCCCCGTTATGTGCAATTCAGGCATTGTGCACCAGAGGATATTTCACAGCTGCAAAGAGTTTTTGGTGAGCATCTGTATTTTAATCAGGACGTTAACGCGATTCATTTGAGTCGTGAAGATGCCCAGGCACCTAACTATCGGAATCCTGATAATACGATATCCAATGAGGCTAAAAAGTTGGTTTCTCGCAATCTGGAAGCCAGTATTGGTCAGGGTATGAGCTTTGTGCAGCGGGTGGAACGTATTATACGTACCCTGATTAATGACCAGGGCGTCACTGCTAAAGATGTGGCCAACACATTGAATATTCCCCTGCGAACCTTGCAGTATCGCCTTAAGAAGCATAACACCAGTTATCAGGCACTATACGATAAAGTGCGTGAAGAATTGGCCAAACACTATCTGGCTAAATCAGAATTATCGGTCAGTGCTATCGCTGAGCGGTTACACTTTAACGATACCGCAGCTATGTCCAAATTCTTTAAAAGCCGTACTGGGTTTTCCCCGAGTGAATACGCCAGGCGCATGCGGTAAAATAATGGCTCCTCCGGAGAATTCGTGGGTGGAGTCTACCCGGTAAGTTTACTAACTTATTGAATTTCAGTATTTCTTCGTTTCGAATCGACACCTTCTATTTGAGTGGTATTTGATAGAAGAGACCGGATTGGATGGGCAGAAAAGTGCCATTACTGGACAGTTTCAATTTCACCGGATGCCCTGGTTCATCAGGCATTTGATTATGCTTAGCTCTCTAAAATCACTCAGGATTTCATAAAAATTCTCTTGGATAGTGCTCTCTCAGTATATTCCAGGAATTAGCCGGTAGCGTACGAGCCTCGCATAGTCTTGATAGCCCGGCAGTTCTTTCTTCAAAACCTGATCTTCAAGTACAGTTCTAATCACTACGATAACCGATGCTACCACTGCAGGAATCAGTGTCCATATCGAGCCCAAGGCAAGAACAATACCGAACAGAGGAAGAATACTTCCGGCATAACCCGGATGACGCACAAATCGGTACGGTCCTGTGTCACATACCACATGCCCTCTATCTGTCTGAATGCGTACGATACTGGAGAAGAAGCGATTCTCTGCCAATGCCCAAGCAGCGAAGGCGTAACCAAACGCGATAAGAAAGAATCCTGACACGCTAACCCATAGGGGAAAGCCGGGGGACCAGTTATAGCGATGATCCAGTCCCGCCACAATGACCATAGGGAACACAACACTCACAGCCATCAGTGGAGCAAGTAATTTGTCCCAGGCCTTAGCATTGTGAAAACTCTTCTTATCTTGTCTTTCAGCCGTTATACCTGGATGCCGGTGTTCTGCCAACACTCGCCCTCCTATACCGGCGCCCACAATCAGTAAGGAATATAACCATGCTTGCCACCAACCGAAGTCCCCACCACATGTCAATAAAATCAGCGGAATAAGGAAATACGCCACAACCAATCTTGCCCATTGGCGAGGACAGACTGTTTGAGAAGCCTTCTTATCAATCGTTTTTGCTGGCATGTCACTCCCTATATTTGGTGGATTTTGGTATGTTTCCAATGCCTCAATAATCTACAGCTGAAAAGAAGTTAGGCCCAGTGCAAGCTGCCCGGCGCTTAAAGGTCCAATGCCTGACCAGCTGGCGGAGTCGTGCCAGGAGCGGACGGATTGCTATCCGAATTTTTCTGCATAGTGTCTTGCCATATCCGCATAAAATTTAGAAGGAATCTTCTCTGAGCTGGCCAGGAGTATTTCGTAGGCAACTGTTTTTTCTCCCCGATCTCCCGCATCATGAGCTTTGATTATTGCCTCTCCCAACTCTCTAGATCCTTGTTCATATCGTGTTTTCATTGCGTCAACCAATTCGCCGAAGCTGTCTTCGTTTAGAGGTAACTGTTGTTCCACACAACTTCCAAGCTGTTCGACAATAAGTGAGAAACTTCGATGAACATCCTCGTTGTAGATGGCTTTGCGATCAGGCTTCTCTAAGTCAGACCATTGAAGCAGCATTTCAAACAATTCATCTACTCTCAATTCTTTCTCCAAATCTATTCGAGGATTTTATGTGCCATCTTCATACAGCTCCAATAAAACCTAAAGCTGTAATCAAAGCACACTACATATTGTCGCCTGTATTTTAACCTGTGATCGTTCCATAGATCACCTGAGCAGACACAACACATAAAAAAACAAACCAAGCAAACCAGAATATAGATGCATACCATGCGCCAAGCTTTCTAAATGTTGGCAGTAATTTACCGAATAATCCTGGATCTTCCTGAGAGCATGAATGGCTTGCCATTAGTATTCCAGCACACCACATGAACAGAATCCCTGATACGGTGACATATAATGCATATTCATCGGAGGGTTGTTTTCCCTCCATGTGAGGAATCAAAAAATATTTCGTTAAGCCCAGAAAAGCTAACAAGCCGATAATAAGTATCTTCGCACGATAAGGCCTTACTGAATTCGAAAACCTGTTCATTAATACTGGAGTTGGCATATATTTTCTGAAACCATGATTGATTCAAGCAGACCCTTTGTGCCAATAGCTGCCGGTTAAATGCTCAACTGACCAGAGAGCCATAAATATAAACCACCGAAAATTGCCATAGAAGTAATGAACAATATTGGCCATTTTAGATTCAATTCTGGTCCTGTTTCCGGATTCGCTACGATCTCTCGCCTGTGCTCCTCATTAAACACCAATGCACAATATGTGCAACTTTTTAAATCCAATTTCACAGGGTGAGAGCACCTTGGGCAGACATATCTAGGTTCGGGATCTGGCCCTTGTTCGTATTCCGTCGGTTGCATTACTAAGTCCCGTTCTCCATCACTTTCATTGTCGCCCTATCAAGATATCCCAACTTTTCCAATTCCATACTTGAGGCGTGAACGTGCCAAAAGCGGCCAGATTCTTCAGTGGACATTGCCCAAAGTTCTCTGTATATCCACATACTCATTATCAGCGTTGCAGAATATAGTCACTCGGTTAATATCCGTATTATTGTACTCTTCTGCTACGTTGAGCAGAATTTCTGTAAACCGCGTGTGAGTTAAGCTTCCATAGCCACAACCGAGAGCGCTCATTGATAGGTGTTTGATTCCAAAATCCATTTCACACTCCTCGAAGACGGTCTTAAGAATTGAGAAAATTGTACCCTCGGAAGTTTCGTATTCTCTATCAACTGCTACTGTATGAAATACTCTTTTCCATGGCATTTCCTTTGTTTTGCAGTCGATAACCGTTCCTACCTCGGCTTTTGACTTTCCCAGCTTTTTGAGTTGAGAATGTATAAGTGATTGGAGTTCATAACCATAAACTTCAAGCAGCTTTTTCCCGACCCCACCGGTTAACATCATGTCTTCATTGGTTGAGTATATCAGCGCATCGCTAGTGCTCTTGGATATGTCGCATTTTTTTACTTCAATTAGCATTGAACTCTCCCGCTTCAACTCGACTTTCAACACTTAACACACAGACCTATTAGTGCCAGAACCGGACAGTTTTAACACTGTGTACTCAGTACGGATGGCATATGTGCGATGAACATCTACTTCATGTACCCTTCCGCTACGAGGTAATGATTTTTCAAAGTTTGTTCGAAGCATTGTCTGCAATAAATCTTCCATTTTGCAAATTTGTTTAGTTCTTCGGTCCATCCGTCTGAGCTTAGTAAGAGAGCTTCACAGTCAACGCACATTGCAGTTTCCATGTCATCGTCATCTGGCTCTACGAGTACGCGTGCAAACTCCTTTCCGTTCTCTTTTGCTAAATGACAGCAAATCATGCAAGCTTGATTTGGCCCGTGTTCACTGCAATTTACTATTTCTGTCATTCACAAATCCCTTCTGTAACCATTGCTCCGCCCCTGATGTACCAGTAGCGGACGGATCGCCAGCAGCCAGTAGTGGTGCGATAGCGCAAAAATTGCTGTCTCTCCGGTTGATCTCATTAACTATTGAGCCCAAAACACTCACTCCCGCCTAGATTTGACACGCCGATACTTATACCGAAAAACACTAGTGACACAAAGAATATGATTGATGCTTTTCGCCACTTTTGACCAGCACCAGCGAGTACGGATCTTGGTAAAGCAACATCTCCAAGCAGCAACTTCCATTTAGGGCCTTTGTAGCCATAGAGTACTGCTGACTTTTCCATGCGCCATGATGCAATATTCGCTGCGATTAGCGATAGAACAAAACCCATGAGCATAAATTGTTCTAATGCGGTGCAATTCATTACTAATTTTTACCAGTGTTACCAAGCTCAAGTGTCGCCTGCCACTAACGGCATAGTGCCAAGACCGGACAGTTTGAATGTCGCTGTCACAGACAGGAACAAGCCACGATCTTCTCGTCCTGGCCATATTCATCAGGCACTTTTCTTCCAATCAGCAATCGTACATACCAGCAGAACCAATCCTGCGGCGTGCAACACTCCGACACCTGAGCTTATGATTAATATGGGTGATTGCCCTGAAGTCATTAGCTCATGGTGGTTGGTCATTAACCAGTTCGACAACGGAAGCGGAATCAGGCTCGAAAATGCAATAGCTACCAAGCTTAGAGCCAGAAATACTCTATTTGCACCTTTACCCGAAAGAGCGAGCCAGACGCCAATAACAGCAGCCAATATTGGTATGTTTATTAGAAAGTTGGCAAAAGCGATGTTTTCAATTTCCATTTCAATAACCTTTTTGTGCCAGGGGCAGACACCGACATTCACCGATCCTCTCTGCGGATAATTTAATATTCAAAGCTTCGGTGAACAACCCAAGAACTCTACGTCCAGTGATGTCGCCAACCTCCTTGTGAATCTACTGAATTTGATGAATTCCTCTTGCTCAAACTCCATAAGACCAGTCATTTCCATCCAGAAGCCAGGGCTATCCTCGTAGCTGCCAATGCCAGCAAGTTCGATGTCTCGCCTGGACAACACATCTGAAATAAGGCCCAACTTCTCCGCTGAATTTCCTTCAAATTCACAATGAAATTCATAAGACTTACCAGATACTACACCGGATTTCTCCCATTCGGGAAACACGGTGTTGTGGTAGACCTTTCTCCACCAACTGTCTTCCTCCTTGGGTTCGCAGTTAGTGGCTTGCGCAGAAACTGACAGTAACACCAATAGTACCAATCCATTCTTCATAAGATGCTCAATAGTGCCAGGAGCAGACACTTCTTCATAATCAATCTTCCGGGTAGGCACACAACACAATTGAGAGGCCCAAATCTGACGTCGAACTCATAACGTCAGAATCTAGGACTATATTCATGTTGACGCTACCGGTGCTAAACCAACCAACAAAGTACTCCACAGTGCCACCAGAACTACGGACCCAGTGAAAAAACTCCTTCAGATGCAAGAACTCTTCATTCTTTTGAGCAATGAAATGTTCGAACAAAATGGCATCCGCCTGTAGCTTTCCTACAGTTAGATCCCGACTCCAGATGGTATTTTCGTATACTCCACCGAGAGGTTGACCGGCATTGGATACCCGATCAGCCCCAGCGTTGCAGTAGGAATCCGGAGTCATTGATAGCCGGTCAGAAATACGCTCTGCATCCAAATTTGGATGGGCCACTTTCAACGATACGCAAAATTCGTATTGCGGCACGTTTCCTCCCTAGCCTCGTTGCGGTACGGTTTCATTAGGTCTCTGTCGTGCCAAAAGCGGCCAGATTATCATTCATTCAAATCATTCATTGCCTGGAAGAGCTTCAATTCTGTTCAAAGAATTCCGACGATATATCATAGCAGGCGTTCGCCGATTCACTATTTTTCTCCACGGTGTGCAATCTTCTGATTTACTCCAAACATAACCATTGAGCAGTAAAATACACATATAGGTATGAAACTAAACGCCAGCTTTTCATAGACAGTAGTATAGACTTTGAATGACACTAGAAACGAAATAACTAAGATAGAAGCAATTTTCAACATGCCTAGCTCCATGGCATATGAATGAAGAGATTTCCTCAAACGCAGCTGACACCCCAGTGTTACTAGTGCTGGAAGTATAGTGAAACTTATATTCGACGGATAGCCAAACAAAACGGAGCATACACCGAAGTATACAGTCAAACTCAGGAAGATTAGACAGTACCCAAAACCTTTACTATCAAATCTAAAAGACATCTCGACAACCTCTATTCCAATACTGATTCAGCTTCATTGATTATCTCTGTGTGCGGAGAGGTGTCACTCGTAGATTGGTCACAGTTGTGCCAAAAAGAGACAGTTTATTGATATGTTAAAACTTAACTCTCTTGTCGGATAGGTATACACTTTTTTCAATCTCCTTCATAATCCCGGCACTCTTGGCTACATCGGAAAGATAAAGAACAAGAGAATATTTGTCGTAGCTATATTGTTCAGTCACCGATTGTCCAGTCTTTGATGCTTTCAATTTCTTCAACTTTAAGGTTAATGAGGATTCGCCCCCATTGACTGGCACATCACTTGAGCTGGCTTCTTCGGAGTCAGGATCAATAAACGTCAATAGCCGTCCTTTTTGCTCGTTAGGCATATGCATGTTTATCGACATCAACCTTATGCAAACCACCCTGTTGGCTATCGCAGCCCCGTATTCCTTCTCGATTATTCTTTTAGCATCCGATAAGTATAGATCAGATAGTCTTGACTCCAGTTCATCAACTGAAGCACTAACGTGACCAACACAAATCAACAATAAACTTGAAAAAAGTACTCTCAAGCCTTTCTCCTTCTTAACTTGTTCTACCGCTCAAGAGAACGGAAAGTCTTATTACATTGAACATCTCAACAGGCGCGGTAGTGCCATGATCAGACATATTTCTATTCGCCAACTCTATTTGCACTCTCTATTTTCAGGCTTATCATAAAACTTCTTGTATTCCGGTTTCATGCTAGATAAATGCTCTTCACAAATACAGTGCGCCTGCATACTTCTATCTGACCTGCTCTCGAAATACTTTTCAGCACCAATTTCAAAAAGATCAATTAGATCTTTCTTAGACGAGAAGAATACATCAGACTGGCATTTGATCCAGTCCTTTGCGAATACAAGCGTTTCACCTTCAGCTTCAGTTTTTTCGACAATGAGTTGGTGATCCTGGAAAAATTCAGCCTTAAAATATTCCGCTAGTTCATCACTCATGGTTGATTCTTGCGCTAAACAAGCGACAACCATTCTCTTAGCATCATGTTCAGAGACATCACTATCATCTGCGTAAAATATTTCATGGCAGGGATCAACTACCATATTTTGAGTTGAACTCGTACAAGATACCAAGAGATATGCCGCAATTAATGTAAAAAGAGACTTCACACACTCTCCGCAAATTTTGTATTGTATTACAGCGTCCATATGACGCGATTCCGCATGCCATATTGACGTATTTACACCGCAGGGAATTTGGAGCAGGAAGCGAAATCCCTTTGCATCACTGACAAACCTTAATTCCCTATAAGTCAGAAGTGTTATATCACGTTGCAGCGGTCTTTTTCTACAGACCTGAGGCTTTAGGCTACATGCTGGTCAAATTTTAACCGCACATGCAGCCTTATATTAGAAGTTGCTAACATTCCGCATCGGGTTATTACCCGCCAGTTGGCACGTACTAACTTCTAGGCTAAAACGATTCGGTGCCTGCTGATCAGTGACAATAGGGCTGTTCGTTGCCACTTTACTACCAAGTCCCAACAGCTATTGAAACAATGGGTATTCGAGCCACTTCCGCATAGCGCACTCTGGTTTATATAAGCCCTAGGGACCAACGTCTTCCAGCCCATTGCGTGAGTGCCATTGCGCTATCGATTCATCCGGGTAGTGGCTGAATATTTTGTCCGCATCCTCCTTATGCAATGGCACCCAAGACGCTTTGGAGTCAACCATCAGGTGAGTACGCTGGGGAGGTGTGGGTAGCGGTGTGTCGATCGCGGAAGCGAACGGATGAATCAGCTCTGGCCAACGCGGGTCCCACACCCACAGGGCGCTACCACATGTCTTGCAAAAATGCCGTTGGGCCGGGCTTTGTTTCGATTCCCCTGTGTCGGCTTCGGTAACCAATGCCTGGTATTTGGAGATATGCTCCTTACCGTGGACAATCAATGTATCGTTTGTGGCACCCAGGTTGATTGCGTAGCCACCCCCGCCCGCTGTCTTGCGACAAATGGAACAATAGCAGAGATTGTATGGATACGGATGAGACGATAATACGCTGAACGTGACCGCGCCACAGTGGCATGAACCCTCAAGTTTCATCTCTAAGAAAACCTCCGTCTAATAGCTGACTCGAATACCGACCAAAAACCGCCGCCCATTTTCATAAATCCCTTGCGGCACTCCATGCGCGGTATGAAAATAGACGATCTCATTGAATAGATTGACGCCTTCAAACACGACCGACAAGTGTTGGGTCAGGTTAACACTGGCCGAAAAATCCCACTGGCCATAGGCCTCGGTCACATCCTGTGTGCCGCCGGAAAATCCGCCAAATGAATCCGATCGATAATTATAGGAAAGCCGCAAGCTCACGGGTTCTGCCTCGTAATACACACCGGCATTCACCTGATCTCTGGAATTACCCGGTAACCCCAAAGAATCTGTGCCTGGATGAGAGGGTACCTTGGCATCGGTATAGGTATAGTTGGCAACCACGCCAAAACCCAGCCCCAAATCCTGCTGCCATTCAACCTCAACACCCTGAATATCCGCTCCCGGTGCGTTCAAGGGCCGCGTAACCTGCAGCCACTCACCATCAATCCATTCCGGTTGTCGACGCGTGAAAATGAACGTCGACATATCCTTATAAAACCAGGTCATCGCAAGAATGGCGCTATCGGCGAAATACCACTCAAAGCCAATATCCATCTGGTCGGCTCTAAATGGATTGAGGTCAGGATTGCCCCCCGAGGCGGTACCGTCAGTGGCATCGATAATAATACTCGGCGTCAGGTGAGGGAATGTGGGGCGGGCCATCGCCCGAGATAATCCGCCTCGAAAAAGCAGCGTGTCACTCGCTTCGTATACGATATTCAGACTCGGTAACCAGTCATCATAGCGACGGTGATGTTGAACGATTTGCTCCTGCTGAAAAGCATGGGAGCTTTGTTCAGTACTGACATAACGCAAGCCAATATTGCCTCGCCAGCGATCATGCTCGACATTCAGTTTCACGTAAAACGCGGAGATCTCTTCGTTAATGCGATAAAAGGCATTCCGATCATTTTTAAATACCACCAGCGATGAATCGAAAATGGGATCAAACCGTTGTGCTGCCAGGTCTCCGTCTACCCAGGCATATTGTCTCAGGGAGCCGGGGCTGGCCGATTCATTGTGCAGGCGTGGTGACAGGCTGCGGTGGACCTCATCCAGTCCAATTTGGCGAACGGTTTCCCAATCGGGGTGGGTGGTATCGATATCACCTGCAAGTCGTCGGTTTTCGATCACGTGATCACGCCATTTTACGCCCATCTTCAACGACGGAAACCAACGGTGATCAAATGTTTTTTCAAGATCCAGCTGAACATACTCTTCCTCGTCATCCATCTGCCGGACCCATTCATGGGTTTCACTGGAAAGCTGATCGAGCGCTGTGGCGTCCAGCGGGTCCAGGTCGGGAAACTGAAATTCCACCTGATCAGACGCCAGATCGTAGTGAATGCGGGTATCCCCCTGGAATCGATACAGCCGCGTGCGGTCGGTGCCGCCTTTGGCCCGCGTCAGGCCGAACTGGCCGTGCAGGCTCCAGTCGTTGGATTGGTAACGCCAATCCAGGTCAACAACGGTGGTGTGAATGAACGCATCGCGGAAGATAGCATCCAGTGCGGCGCCAGGCGTATTTGGGTTCTCCAGAGTGGCGGCCATTAAGGATCGGGTGCCGTCAGCAGATTCCAATATACTGGCATCACTGACAAAAGCAGGCGGCTGTTGGTTGAGTTTGAACCCTCCAGGCACGGCCAGATAATTCTGATTGCTGTTATCCATATCCATGGAGGATTGTACTGCGTTCAGCGTCCATTCCCAGGTGTCATCCGGACGCCATTGCACCGTCAAATTGCTGGTGCGGCGCACCCGTTCCTGCTGAAAAATGGCCGAACCCATGCCCCAGGGAACATGGACATTGTCTTCGATATTGCCCTGCGGATCGCTCAGCGAATACAGTTGCCCGTCGGGAAACGCCTCAAGACCGTCCCGACGCAGATGACGGCTTTGGTAGTTGTAAGCCGCCAGGACACCAAAGGTCGCCTCGGTATTTTTCCAACTGTATAGCGCGGACACCTGTGGATCCCATTGATCCGGCAGTTCGCTGTATTGTTGTTGCAAGGTGAAATGGAATCGATCCGAGGGCAGTTCCAGCGGGCGGCGTGTTCTGACAATCACCGTGCCGCCGATACTGCCTTCATCGATATCCGCTTCCGGGCTTTTGTAAACCTCCAGCGAAGAGACCAGCTCTGAGGCAAGAATCGAGTAGTTAAAACCGCGGCTGGGGTTGTCATTCGCCCACCAATAGGCTGAGGCCACATTCTGCCCGTTCATCAGGGTTCGATTAATGTCTTTATCCGTACCACGGATGTTGACGTCCCGTCCTTCACCCCAAATGCGATCTACAGAGATACCGGGCATCCGTTGCAGTGAATCGGCGACGTTTTTGTCGGGGAACTTGCCGATGTCCTCGGCGGTGATGACGTTGGTCACACTCCCGGCGGCCCGTTTGATGGCGAGGTTTTGTCGCAGGCTGCCGCGAATGCCGGTGACGATAAACTCTTCGATGCGTTTACCCGCAAATGTGGGGGTGGGTGATGTGGGGGAAGGGAGGCTTGCAGTTTCTTCTTCCATGGGGAGGCTGGTGATCACCAGGGCGCCGTTGGCGCCCAACTGGTAGCTCAGGCCTGTGCCCCGCAACAGCTTTTCAATGGCCTGTTCGACGCTGTAGCTGCCATAGAGCGGTTTGGCCTCAATATCCGGCAGGCTTTGTACCTTAAATAAAATTTGCAGTCTGGCCTGCTGAGCGAAGGCCAATAGGGCATCGGAAAGCGGCTGAGCTTCTACCGCATAAAGCTTTAACAGCGCGGCGTGTCCGGGCGGCGCGGCTAGAAACAGTAACACGGTGGTCAGCGCGCGGTAGCTGCGGCGCAGTCTATTTGAGATTTGCTCAATCATCAGAGGCTTCAGAGGTACCGACTTCTTATTATTAATCTAGCGGCAAATTATCCGCCGTCGACAGGTTTAACGGATTCTGGACGAAAATACCGACAGCCAACACGTAAGAATCTCCAAAAGTTATAGATTAAACGTTAAATATAGCCGCAAAACATAAGTAATTAATGGGAAATTTCTGTCGGGGTTTTCTGTGCTATTACGTTTAAGGGGTATGACACCAAAAATCCGGGCTTAAACAGGTCTTCCATGGCATCCACCAAACCCAATCTCCAGCTAGTACGCGACGGCACCTCCAGCCAGGCGCCGGGCGAGGCTGTGCACAGCCCGGAGCACAGACGGCGGATCGAGGCGCTGTATCATGAGTACCGCCAGAGCCTGTTGAGCTATATCGCCAGTCTGCTCAAGTGGGGCCAGCAAGACGCACAGGAGATACTTCAGGAGACCTATATCCGTTTGATGCGACAGGACGATCTCGGCCATTTGGAGCGCAACCCCAAGGCGTATCTGTTTACCATCGCCACCAACCTGGTGCGTGATCGGATCAGGCGCGAAGCGAGTCGCCGCCGTGATGCCCACGTGCCGCTGGAGGACCAGGAGCTGGTGTCGAACGAGCCCTCGCCGGCCAATTCGGCGGATCTGCAGCAGTCTCTGGAGCAGCTCAAGACGGCGCTGATGCAACTTAAGCCGGTAACGCGGCAGGTGTTTTTACTGTGCCGTTTCGAGGAAATGACCCACACAGAAGTCGCTGCGGCGCTGGATATCAGCACCCGCACCGTAGAACGCCACATGAGCAAAGCCTGCCAGGCACTGCAGTTCAGCCTGGCTGATTTATACCCGAACTTGGATTGAGAATACCGATGAACACCCAAACCCCTACCAATCAGGAAGAGCAGACGCGCATTGCGCAGCAGGCTGCCGATTGGTTTGCCAAACGACAGACCAAAAACTTTACGGATTCGCAGGAGGCGCAGTTTCAGCGCTGGTTGCAGAGCGATCCTGTGCATGGCCTGATGTATGCCCAATGTGAAACCCGCTGGGAGATGAGTGCATTACTGGCGGATGACGTGGATATCGCGCGGGAGCTCCAGCATGCGCGGAATGCGACGGGCAGTCGTCCGGTATTTTCCCGCTGGCTGCGCAGTGCCCAGCGCCATGGAGTCGCGGCCGTTGCCATGGCGGCCACGTTGGTGCTGGCGCTTGGTGTGGTGTTTTTTTCCGGTTACTCACCTTACGAAGAGTTCTCCACCGGTGTCGGGGAACAGCGTCTGGTGCGGTTGAATGATGGCTCTTCCGTCATGTTGAATACGAATACGGTGTTGCAAGTGAATATCAACGCCCGCGAGCGCTCGTTATCGCTGTTGCAGGGTGAGGCCTACTTTACGGTTGCCAAAGATTCCTCGCGCCCCTTTGAAGTCAGTGCCGGCCCAAGCATTGTGCGCGCGGTGGGCACGGAGTTTAATGTGCAGTACCGGGTGCAGGATATCGGTGTCTCTGTGACTGAAGGTATTGTCGAGGTAGAGGCGCAGATCCAAAGTCAACAACAGAGTCAGCCCCAGGTGGTTGCCCAGCTCACGGTTGGGCAGGCGGTGTCCTACAGCCGGGAACAGCAGCCCCTGGAAGCTCGCCCAAGCATTGAAGCGGCCAATCTGGAGCGGATTTCCGCCTGGCAGGTCCGGCAAATTTATTTCAATGCCAACACCCTGGCGGAAGCCATCGCGGAATATGGTCGGTATACCGACGTGCAAATAGAGCTGTTGCACCAGGACATCGCCGAGCAGAAAATCACCGGTGTTTTTAATGTGGGCGATCTGGAGTCGTTTATATTTGCACTGGAACAATTGCTGGATGTGGAAGTGGTGCGCAATGGTGAGCGGGTGTTTGTCACCCGCAAGTCGGATAAGGCCTCACAGCCCTAGCGCGGGCCTTATTTCACCTTAGCCGCTGAAGATCCGCTAGCGGTATATAACATGCGCCGTAGAAGCTGACCAAAACTCCATCAATTCTGTTATATGGAAATAATTTCTTGCATTGTGGAATCTTGTTCTCTATTATGCCGGAACATTTTCCAGTAAGACGAATTTATCCGTGTTTCTATTCATTGCCAAACGGCCGGTAACCACCGGTGGCCGAATGCTCTCGCAGCGAATGTGCAACTTGCACTGATTTCGCTGGGCCGCAATGAATTTCACCCTGTCTCCCGATTCTGCCAATTCAAACTACCAGAGTGACGGAGACGCCCCTATCCGGGCATTACTGAGAGCACACTACCATGCACGAGAGCGTCGATTACTTTATTCACGTCCAAGATCCTATTCTGGGTATCAAGTCCGCCAATCTTGCCGACAAGCTGGATCATCACAACTGGCAGCGTAAAGCCATTACCCGCCGGCATGATAACGGCAGCCATTATATTTATCTGTGTCGGGCGACAACGGGTCGCAAGCGCTATTACTGTGTGAATACCTACGATTTGGCCCAGGGCAAAACCCTGCGTCGGCAGCTATTTGAATGCAGGGACGAGGCGTTGCAGGTGGCCAATAGTCGCTTGCCGTAACCAGTACTCCTTCAGCTCTCGACCATCCCGATTCGTCCGTAAATCTGCCAGCGGATGGTGGTTGTGGATTCCGGGTCTCCCCACAGGGTTGTTAAATCAGCCTCGCACTGTTCCAGCACTTGGTCTTCTCCTGCGGCGATGGCAGCGCGAGTCGCCGACCAGGTGCCCAGGTATCCCATCAGCTCCTGCAGATTCCATTGCCGTACTATGCAGATGTCAGATTGCGGAGTGATTTCTGTAAACGGGAACGCCAGTGTTCGATAACCCGTTTCAACAAAACGACGTTCCGGGGGCCAGTGTTTGCCCAGGGTTTGCCAGTAGAAACGCTGCAGACCTGCGTTGGCTGCACCGTCCAGCATAGGTACCCCATAGCTCACCAACGCAATAACAGCGCCGGGTTTGGATACCCTTCTCACTTCTTTATAAAACGCCGGCAGATCGAACCAATGCGCGGCCTGCGCAGCCACAATCAGGTCAGCGCTGTGGTCCTCTGCGCTGATGGTTTCTGCCCCTTCACATCGGTAATCAATATTCAGGCGAGGCCAGGCATTGGCCAGTTGTGATTCGCTGACATCCGTCGCGATAACCTGATCGAACTGCTCCGCCAACAGCGTAGACAATTGACCGTTGCCACAGCCTACATCAATAGCCAGTGTCGTTTCCGGACAGAGTTGGCGGAGTTGTTCCACCAGTTCCGTTGGGTAGGTAGGGCGATAGCGGGCATAGTTATCACCTTGGGATTGAAAATGGGATTGTCGTTGCTGGGTCTTCTCTTCGCTGGCTTTCTTTGGCGCTTTTTCTGGCTGCTTTTCGGAAAGCGGAGAGGATGCATCTTCAGAGCGAGCTTGTTGAATACGTTCTGCGAAATTAGATTGCTCAAGTGCGGCAATGGTGTTGGTCAGTATAGAGCGTAACGGGGCGTCGATTTCTGTTTCGAGAGCATCAATGGCGTTAAAGGTGGCCTGCCAATGGGACTGCAAGGAGACCAAGATCTTTTTGCCTTGGCGAGTCAGGCTGACAATCGACTGACGAGCATCACCGCCGCGCCGAACATTGACCAGCCCCTCCTGTTCCATCAGTTTCAGACTCTGGCTGATGGCGCTCTGGGTGATTGACACCCGATCCGTGATTTCGCTGACCAGCAAATCTCCATCGGCCAAGGCGCGCATCACGGGGGTGAAGCGGGGGCGATAGTTCAGGTTCTTTTGTTGATAAATTTGTTCGGCTCCCCGATCCACCAGGGTGCTTAAATGGCGCAACAGTTCGCCCAGGCCGGGCATCATTTTCTCGTTCATGGAGGCACAATATATTAGTGCTAATCTAATTTCAACAAGTGCTCCGATTTTTATATTAGCGCTGATGTACTTTCGGGGTTATTGAGCCGATAACCACTCGTTGACGATACCGGCAATGATCGGGGCGCCTTCCTCAAACGCCGCTCTGGTTACCTCCGGCACTTCGCGCAGGGTTGCCCCCGGAATCCGTGCGGCGGCGGCCAGAGTAGGGGCGTGCAGGCCGGAGGTTGTTGCCACTGCCAGGGTAGGGCAGGAGATCAGGCTTAGCCGCTCATGCGAGGCATAGCTGAATGCCGCGCGGAAGCCATCCGCACCCTCACCGCGGGCGTTAATGTGATCGGTAAAAATTTCATAGGCTCGCTCCAGGGGCACTACGCCCAGTCGCGATTTGACGTCACTGTCCCAGAGCTTTTGCAGACAATCCAGCGTTTCCGTCGGTGCCCGGTGAGGGCTCAGTGAAGCACTGTATTTTTCCGCCGTGGCGGCATCGAAATAGGGAATATCGACCAAGATGGTACTGGCACAACGTTGCGGGGCGATGTTGGCAATCTCCGTGGCGACCAAACAGCCACTGTGAAATCCCAAAAAGTCACAAGGGTCTGTGTAGCCGAGCTGGTCCAGCGTTTGGAGCACCGCGTCGGCAAAGTCTTCGATGCTGGGTTTATGTTCCAGGGCATCAGACTGACCACACCCCGGAAAATCCGGCGCGATCAAGGTGCGACCCCTGAGCATGGGCATGATGGTGGCAAAGTACAATCCGCTGTAGGGCATGGGGTGCAGCAGTACCAGGGGGCGATCGCCGCCGGGTTCGGCGATGCGAAGATGGATCTGGCCTTTGCTGGTATCGGCATAAGCACGTTTGATGACAACGGCAGTCATGTTGATTAACTCACTTTGCAGGGTTTATTTGGTTTAATTCGTTGATATAGGCACGCTTGGCATAGAAGCCATAGAGCAACGCGGGCACGCCAAAAATCAGCGGCACAGAAGACACTGCCCAATTAAGATTTTCGTTCCCGAAGACATTGTCAGACAACAAACTCACCGTCATCGGACCAAACATGAGACCTGACAGGCTGGCGACCATGTAGTAAAGCGCCACTACCTGACCGCGAATACTCTCCGGGGTGATATTGAGGAGCGCGGTGGGACCGACCGCCGATGCCAGTGCGATGCCGACAGTATTCACTGCCAAAATCGCAAACGCCACAGCACCATTGGGCATCAAGGTGGCGACGATGCCGGTCGGTACCAGGATGCAAATGCCGGTCAGCAAAATCAGGTATGGCGCTTCTCTTACGCCTTTTTCAAACAGTCGATCAGAAAGCCAACCGGCAAAATTCACGGTGGCGGGTCCTACCGACAGCAGAACAATGGCATTGATAAAGACATATTTTTCGGCGCTCCATCCCCAGGTTCGCTCAAATGTGGCCGCCAGCCAGCCCTGGCTGTAGGCAACGATCATCATTGCGGCGCACATGGCGACGATGCCGAAATAAGCGGTAAAACGGTCGCGAACATGGGTGAGCATATCGCCGAAACTCATTTGTGGCCCACTCTGGTCTGTTCGTTCCGCGCGCGGTGGCTCGCGTAGAACCAGGAAAATCAGCGACAGAAAAATACCCGGTACACCCACAATGATAAAAATAAATTGCCAGGGTGCCAGCACCCCCAAAGGCCCCAGCTCAATTTGTGGCACGGACTTCGCCCAGTTGAGGACGCCTGCCGCGACCAGTGAGGCGATACCGGCTCCCAAAGACAGAGCGGCTGTATAAAAGGCGATGGGTTTGCCCCGGCGTTTGGGCTCAAAGCTGTCGGAAATCATCGACATGGTGCAGGGGCTCAAGGTGGCCTCACCTATGCCCACGCTCATACGCGCCGCAAAGACGTGTGCAAAGTTCTTTGCCAGACCGGTGGCTGCGGTGGCGATGGACCACAGGCCGATCCCGGCGGCCACAATCCAGGTGCGTCGCCGCCGGTCTGCCAGCCAGCCGATGGGTAATCCCATGGTGGCGTAAACCAGGCCGAATGCGGGCCCCATCAATATCCCGATCTGTGTATCCGTCAGGCCCAAGTCCGCTTTAATGGGCTCGACCAACAAGCCGAGAATGTAGCGGTCCACATAGGAGACGATATAGGCCAGGGTCAGAAGAATGACCATAAACCAGGCGTATTGCGGGCTGGGGTACGAGCTGACGGGCATTACGGGAACCTGCTGATGGTCCACGGTTTGGGAATGGCTCACGGCTTGCTCCAGGCGGCCTAAATGGCCGGAATGTTATAGATAACCACCAGATTGCCATCGGCATCGACAATGCCTACCTCGCGACCCCGGCGGCCGTCGTGGGTTTCCAGGGCGTCTTCTTCGTAAACGCTCAGTCCCAGCTCTTTAGCTCCGGCGACGACGCCATCGATATCAGCCACATCCAACACAATTGCTGCGCGACGGGGCAGGGGTGTGGCGGGCAGCTCGGGGTCAGTGATCTCTGTCAGTGCCATGACTCGCTGCTGAGATGGGGTACTCAGAATGGCGAAACGCATGCGGTGCTGCTTGTCGATTTCAAACACATCATAGGAATAGGAGTCAGGCTCTGAGACCTTTTCAAAGGCCAGGCTCATGCCCAGCACGCCACAGTAAAACTGGCAGGCTCTTTCCAGATTGCTGACCACGTAATTGGCACGTTGGAAGCGAACGGGGTCTTTCTGGGGGGAGGGCGTGGTTTCAGGGGTAGACATGGGGGGTTCCTGTTTTAAATGATTTAATGTTATAACTATATAACGTATACTACGGAATTCTATCCCCTGTTGGCAAGTCGTCAATCGGATGAGGTTCTAATCAGTGTCCCCTTAGAGGAGGAGAAATATGAGCGAAGAATTCGAACGAATGCACAACATCGTCAAGCGCACCACCCTGATCGTGCGGGATATCCAGCGTTCGCGGCGCTGGTACGAATACGTAATGGGCATGAGCGTCTACTACGATAGTGAGTTTGTTCTGTCAGGGGTGGGTCTGGCGGCCGGCAAGGCGGGTGACAAGACACACCTGATGATTCTGAAGTGCGATGACCCCGAGATTGGCATGATTGGCCTGTTGCAATGGGTTGACCCGGTGATGCCGGCGCCACCCATCGAGTACAAAGTCGGCTACGGCAACCCTACGTTTGTCGTTTCCAGTGGGGATGCTGTGGAGACGCATCGTCGTGCCATAGAGATGGAAACCAAGGTTCATGCGGAACCCCATGATTGGTCCACTCGTGGTGCCAATGGAAAGATGAAACATTTTGTCGGTTTGTCGTTATTTGATCCCGATGGCTATTTCTTTGAGCTGAACCAGCTCGTTAAAGAAACGGACGATTGAGAAATCTCGCCGCATCATGATTAATGACCGCGTGAATCAGCAGTGGTGTGTTGCCCGACGGCCTGTCGAGAACGTACAACCCGAAGATTTTGAACTTCGATCTGATCCCATTCCCCGCTGCGGGCCAGGCCAGGTACTGCTGAAAACGCTGTACCTGAACCTTGCGCCGGTGATGCGTATGTATATGTCCGGTCAATCGGCAGCGGGTGAAAAGCCCCTGGCGATTGGGGATGTGATTCATGGCCGTGGTGTGGCTGAAGTGATTGAATCAAAACATTCTGATTATCAGGTCGGTGATATTGTGCAGGGGCAGATTGGCTGGCAAACCTACAAGATTTCAGGGATGACTGACCAAGAGCGCATGCGCAAAATTCCGGATAGAGGTGTGTCTTTTGGATTAAGTCTCGCGTCTTTGGGCATGACCGGTTTTTCCGCCTATTTCGGTTTTATTGAGCATGGTGAACCTAAGCCTGGCGATACCGTTGTCGTTTCGGGCGCTGCAGGGGGCGTGGGATCTATTGTCATTCAGCTGGCGAAAATCAAAGGCTGTCGAGTCATAGGTATTGCTGGAGGTCCGCAAAAATGCGCCGCCATTTCGAGCTGGTGTGATGAAACTATTGACTACCAAAACGAAGTGGTCGCCGACCGTCTGACTGAACTCTTACCCAATGGATTGGATATTTATTTCGACAATGTTGGCGGTGAAACCCTGACGGCTTGTCTGGATAACCTGGCCTTTGGTGCACGGGTCGTCTTGTGCGGTTCAATCTCGGAATATATGAAAGATGAACCCTATGGCCCTACCAATTACACAAAATTGCGTCGTGTGAACGGGTCTATGCGAGGTTTTTTTGTTTACAACCATGAGCCGGATTTTGATCGCGCCGAAGCCGAGCTGGCCGGATGGGTGTTAAGTGGAGAACTCACTCCGCTGGTGGATATCGTCGACGGTTTTGAATCCCTGCCACAAGGGCTGGCCGGCCTTTATGCTCATAAAAATGTGGGTACGGCCTATTGCAGAGTGCGAAGAGATCCCTATGACCACATGCCTTGAACTTCAGTATCAGCTCTTGTGTTGGTCGAGGGCCTGCGCCCTCACTTGGCCAGGCGGCATGTCGTAGCGGGCTTTAAAACTACGGCTGAAATGAGCCTGGTCTGAAAACCCCCAGCGATAGGCCAGCTCGGCGATCGAGCGAATGGAGCGGCGGGGATCAGAAAGCGCGTCGTAGCATTGTTTCAAGCGCCGCTCTTTAATCCAGCCGGCCACTGTGTGGCCTGTGGGTTTGAAGAGTTGGTGCAGGTAGCGGGTGGAAATCCCGCAGTGCTCGGCAATCAATGCCGTGTTGAGATCGGGGTTGTCGAGCTGGCGGTTAATAAAGTTATAAATTCGATGCAGATGCGCATCCTGAGAGGCGCTGTCGGCACAGGGTAGCGCTTCACCACTGGTTTCCATGCTCATGGCGAGCAGGTCGATTAACTGCTCACTGAGTTTAAATCTGGAACCCTCGGGCAGATCGGGGGAGAGTTTGATCAGTGACTGCAGGTATTCCATAAACAGCGAACAACCGGCCTGCCTGCCGAGAAAGCGACTTGCACAGAAGTCGTCCGCATTCTGGATGCGGTCGCGCAACATGGCGCCGGGCACTCGTATGACGTTCATGCGCGCCTGCTGCTGATAGCTAAAGCAATAGGGATCGGCGCTGCCTTCCAGAATAAAGTCCCCTGGCCCACAGTCCACGATTTTGCCGTTCTGCTCGAAGTGGACCTGCCCCCACTCGGGAATGGTGACCAGGAAGTAGTCCGTGTTCTCACCACTGATGTGGAAGCGCTCCCGATGGTAGCTGACCGGATCGGACTGCAATCTGGTCACGGTGACATGACCCAATTCCCCGCCGTCCAGAGACCCACAGAACCGTTCATGATGGCGCTCTCCGGTTTGCAAACTGAGCGAAAAATAGGCATCCGCCACCACACTGTTCCAGTGTTCGAACTGCTGGCCGGCCCGGAAGGCCGAGGTATCAAAGTGAGTGGCTTTCATTATTTGCATTATTAGCTGCCCGATCAGCATCTGGCGTGTGCAATTACGATGCGCCATTCGCCCTGCCATTGCAAGTCCTGCTTTAGTCCCAGGCCCCGTTTGCAGCGCTTGTGCACAAATGATCAAAGGGTTACGCACTTCTCAACAATTCAGCTCGGAGCCATCGGCGTAAATTATCTCCTAAACAACGAGCGCAGGAGAAAATCATGTCGAGTGCAGCAACCTCATCCTCCGTGGACCCCATCACCCTGGCGGTGGTCCGTGGAGCTCTGGAAACCACCCAGCGGGAAATGACCCTGACACTGGAAAAAACCGGTCGTTCCAGCGTCTTTAACCTGGCCCATGACTACAGCAATGCGCTGTTTGACCATCTGCCGGAAATGATTCTGCAGGGGCAGGACATCCCCATCCACCTGGGCTCTCTGATACCCGCCATGAAAGCCATTGCCGATTACTTTGGGGATGACATTCATGAGGGCGATGTGATCTATCACAACGACCCGGCCTATAAGGGCAGCCATATTCTGGACTGTTGCATGTACAAGCCGGTTTTCTATCGCGGCGAGCTGGTGTTTTGGACAGTCTGCAAGGGGCACCTGACGGATATCGGCGGGCCCGTGCCTGCCGGTTATAACCCGGAGGCCAAGGAGATCTACGCTGAGGGGCTGCGAATTCCACCGGTCAAACTCTGGGAGAAGGGAAAGCGGCGCGAGGATGTGATCAACCTGTTGCTGACCAATATGCGTGCCCGCCGGGATCAGGAAGGGGATCTTAACGCCCAGTACGGTGCCTGCCGTGTTGGTGAGAGAAACCTGCTGGCTCTGCTGGACAAATACGGCGTCAAAGCCGTTCGTGATTGCATTGACGAGTTAAAGCACATGGCTGACCGGCATATGCGTTCACTGATTGGTTCAATACCTGATGGGGTCTACAGTGGCGAAGCCCAGCTTGAGGATGCCGGCCACGGTTTCGGCACGCTCACTATTCAGACCCGGGTCGAGATCTCCGGCGATGAGGTGCATATCGCCGTACAGAGTCCGCCTCAGGTGCCTTACTTTATCAACTCCTACGAAGGCAATTCCATGTCGGGAATTTACCTGGGTTTGATGATGTTTGCCGAAGTCCCCCCGCCCTATAACGAGGGACTCTATCGTTGCGTCACCGTGGATCTTGGACCCAAGGGTACGCTGTGTAACGCCGAAGAACCCGCCCCTCATGTGAACTGTACCACCACACCCATGGAAACCTTGACCGACGCCGTGCGCAAGGCCCTGGAACAGGCAGCGCCGGACCGGGTGGCGGCCTCCTGGGGGCATGCCAGCGGTATCAATATCGCCGGTCGCGATCCGCGCACCGGTGAGGAATACGTGACGATGGTCTTGGCCTCAATTATTTCCGGGGCGGGAGCCACCAAACATATGGATGGCTGGCATGCCTGTGGCCCCCTGTGTTGTTTTGGCGCGCTCAGTTCCGGCGATGTGGAGTTGCTTGAGTATTCCTACCCCATTGTGATTCATCGCTACGGACTGGTGCGTGACAGCGGCGGCGCCGGGTTTTATCGGGGTGGCAGCGGCACGGTCTGGGAGGTGGAACCCCTTGACCATGAAATGACGGTAATTGGTTTTGGCGAAGGACGCCAATTACCAACCCTGGGCGCCGGTGGCGCGGTCAACGGTGAGCTGGATTCCAAACTGGGCCGACTGCAAATCCAACGCGGAGACGAGCTGGAAGTTCACCGTGAAAACGTGATGACTACCATTCAGCCTGGTGAGCGGGCCGCCAATATCAATCCCGGCGGCGGCGGTTTTGGCAACCCCATGCAACGTCCTCAGGAAAGCGTATTGAACGACGTCAAAAACGGTCTGGTGTCGATAGAGGGCGCCGCCCTTGATTATGGCCTTGTAATCGACCCCAACACTCTGGAGATCAATGAAGCGGCCACTACTGAACTTGGCAAACGCGCATAAGCAATTTGAGGAGTAGAAGTATGAGAACCCAATATCGTCTTGGCATCGATGCCGGCGGCACCTTTACCGATTTTGTTCTGGCAGATCTCGATGGCGGTGTGCGTCTTTACAAAAGCCCGTCCACTCCGGAAGACGGCACCAAGGCCATTCGCGCCGGACTCGAACAGATCAGCGCTGATCTCGGTAAAAGCATTGAAGATATTATTGCCCAATGTGATCTCTGCATTAACGGCACGACCGTTGCCCTGAATGCACTGATCGAGAAAAAGGGCGTAAAGATGGGCTTGCTGTGCACAGAAGGTCACGAGGACAGTATCGAAATCCGCCTGGGGCACAAAGAAGAAGGCTACCGTTACGACTCTGCTTATCCACCAGCGCAGATGCTGGTGCCGCGTCATCTGCGACGACCCATTAAAGGTCGCATCCTTGCTGACGGCAGCGAAAAGGAAACGTTGGATGAGCGCGCTATTGTGGAAGCCGCGAAGTACTTCCGTGACGAGGGCGTAGAGAGTGTCGCTGTCTCGTTTCTGTGGTCGGTACGAAATCCCGAACACGAACGCCGGGCAAAAGCGTTGCTGGAACAGGAATTGCCCGGCGTGTTTATCTGTACCGGTAGCGAGGTTTACCCACAAGTTCGCGAGTACACCCGGACATCCACCACCATCATCAATGCTTACCTGAGTCCGGTTATGGCTCGATACGTGTCTAAGATTGATGATTTCTTTGCCAGCTTGGGGGCGCGTTACCCGGTTCGATATTTTCAGTCCAATGGTGGACTGGCCGTCGGCAGTGCCATGAGGGGACGTGCCGTTAACGCCATTAACTCGGGACCGGCATCAGCGCCCCAGGCTGGCCTTTTTTGCGCCAAACCCTTTGGTGTGGACAACATTATCACGGTGGATATGGGGGGAACCTCCTTCGACATTACTCTGACTCGCGAGGGGCAGACCAATCTCAACAAAAACATCGACTTTCTGCGTTACCGAATCGGCGTGCCGATGATTCAGGTGGAAACTCTGGGTGCAGGAGGTGGCTCCATTGCCTCGGTTGATGACTACGGCATGCTGCAGGTAGGACCGGAAAGTGCCGGAGCCAATCCAGGACCCGTTTGCTATGGCAAAGGCGGTACACGCCCGACGGTGACCGATGCCAACTTGGTACTCGGCTACCTTAACCCCGATGCGGTACTGGGTGGGCAGATTACTCTGGACCGCGCGGCGGCGGAAAAAGCCATCCGCGAGCATATTGCTGAACCACTGGGTATCTCAGTGGAGAAGGCCGCCTACGGCATCAGCATGATTGTGAATCTGAACATGGTCAACGGCATCCGCCGGGTGTCGATTGAGCGGGGTTATGATCCGAGAGACTTCGCACTGGTATGCGCTGGTGGCGCCGCAGGTATGCATATTGCCGCCTTGGCAGAAGAAATGGGCATCAAAGAAGTATTGATTCCCAAGGTCGCCTCCGGGCTTTGCGCCTTTGGGCAAACCATCTCCGATGTCAAGTACAACTACCTGGCGACCAATCCGATGCGACTCGATGTTGAGGCAGATCTGAGTGGTCTCAATAGCAGCTTTCATGAGCTTGAGGACAAGGGCAGAACACATCTCTTGGGCGATGGTTTTAATGATGCTGACATTGGTATAGAGCGCAGCGTTGAAATGCGCTATGTGGGCCAGATTCACGAATGCACCGTGCCGGTAGCCACCGGTGTTATCGATCAGGCGGGGCTCGAACAATTGCTGGCGTGTTTTCACCAACGCCACGAGCAATTGTATTCCTACGCTGAACCACATAACCCGGTGGAATTGGTGAATCTAGAAAGTACCCTCACCGCAAGGGTGACCAAACCGGCGCAACCCAAGATTACCCAAAGCGATGGCAATGAAGAGCGAGCACTGGTTGGCCCCAGAGACATGCTGTTTGACGACAGCGGTGGCTGGATGAGTGCACCGGTTTATCAAGGGGGGTTATTACGAGCGGGTGATTGCATTCAGGGACCGGCTCTGATCGAGGAACCCACCACCACCATCGTGGTAAGACCGGGCTGGAAGGTGCAGTTGGAGGCGTCCAATTGTTACCGCCTGTTGATAAACGCATAAGCATGAATCAATAAGTCAGGAGAGAGTCATGAACAATAATTCCAAAGTCCTACTGAAGAGAAATCTGTTAAGTCTCGCAATGACAGCGGGGATGTTAAGCACCGACCTTCAAGCCGGCGTGCTGGAGGAGGTTGTGGTTACGGCACAAAAGCGGGAACAGTCCGCCCAGGATGTCGGAATTGCCATCACTGCGTTTTCCGGCGACCAAATGAAGTCGCTGGGATTTGAACAAAGTGTAGACGTGGCAAAGTTTACCCCCAGTGTGTCAGTATCCGGCAGCTTTGCCGGGCAGATGTCCCAGTTCTCCATACGTGGAGTGACGCAGAACGATTTTAACGATCATGTGGAAGCACCGATTGCGGTTTATATCGACGAGGGTTATGTCGCTATGCAACAGGGTCAGATGTTTTCCACTTTCGATGTTGATCGAGTGGAAGCGCTTAAGGGGCCCCAGGGTACATTGTTTGGTCGCAACGCGACGGGCGGTTTGATTCACTTTATCAGCAACCGGCCCACAGAGGATTTCGAGGCCTATGCTGATCTTTCTTACGGTGCCTACAATCACCTGCGCTTTGAGGGGGCTGTCAGCGGTGCGATTGCTGATGGGGTCAATGGACGATTGTCGGGCATGTACAACCGCTACAGCGAGGTGATGGACAACCACTACCCGAACAATACCTATGTGCCCGAGGGTCTTAATCCGCCATTGAACAACGGTCTTGATCAGCCAGAGGGTGCGGGTGATGACTTGATGAATGACAGCACTTGGGCACTCAGAGCCCAGCTGCAGTTTGAACTGAGTGATACGTCAGAATTGTTGCTAACGGCATTCGGTTCAGAGACAGACACCTCGGTGGGGGCATACCAGTCCGCGCAAACGATTGCTGTTCTGGACGCTAATGGTGAACAGGTAAACAGCTTTTACGTGAGTGCGGACGAAACCCGTGAAATGATCGGACCCAATGGTGAAGGGTTGGACAGTAGCTGGGATTCAGATAGCGATGGTGTTCGCCCTCGCGCCGGTGGAGATTTCTACGGCTATATCGACCCCGACGGCAACGATTTTGATACTTCCAGTGATTTTGCCTTTGACAATCTCAACAGCTTCGAAACCTACGGCCTGAATGCCAAGCTCAGCATCGACTTTGATACCATGACCTTTGTGGCGATTACCGACTACAAAGATTACGACAAGTTTGTAGCGCTGGACCTGGAGGGCTCACCCGCAGACCAGTTTATCTGGCTGCAGGAAGCTCAGGAAAAAACGCTGACACAGGAATTTCGATTAAACGGCGATACCGAGTCCACGAAATGGGTAGCGGGTTTCTACTACCTGTATATCGATAACGACAATATCAGCGGGCTTTCAGCGTTACCGAGCTCGAGTACCGGCTTTAACTTTGACCAGCCACGCATAGCGTCGCTGAAGACAGAGTCATACTCGTTGTTCGGTCAAATGGAGTTCGACATCAGTGACACCTTGACGCTGGTGGGGGGATTGCGAGCCACGGTGGAGTCCAAGGAATACGACTTCGAGGTGTTGTTCAGTGCACCTAATCTGAATCCCAAACGTTGGGACTTTGCCAATCCCGTCGACCTGTCTTCGATCGGCTTTTCCCGCGGTCCGTTCCATGACAATACCCGAGACACACTTTGGACCGGCAAGCTGCAACTGGACTGGAAGCCCACCGATGACTGGCTGGTTTACGCCGGTGTGAATCGCGGTGTCAAGGCCGGCAGTTTTAACGCCGGTGGGGGTGATATTACCGATGATGTCATACCCTACGATGAAGAGGTATTAACTTCCTACGAGCTCGGTTTTAAATCCACGCTGCTGGAAGGCCTCGCCCGCTTGAACGGTGCGGTTTACTACTATGACTATCAAGACTATCAGGCCGCTCGCTGGCTGGGCTTTGCCAACCAGATCACCAATAACGATGCCACCACCAGGGGAGCGGAACTGGAATTGGTGGTGACGCCTATCGAAAATCTGGATCTGATGTTGAATCTGGGCTACTTCGATGCCACGGTTAAGGACGTGGCCATTACTTCAACCCTGAGCAAGGATGTCACACCGGCATTTGCCCCGGAAAAGACAGCGTCTGCTCTGGTACGCTACCAATTGCCGGTTGATGTCTTCGATGGTTCGTTGGCTCTGCAGGGGGACATTACCTACCAGTCGGAAACCTATCACAATCTGACCAACTTCGATTCAACCCGAATGGATGCTTATGCCCTGGTCAACCTGCGGGCCTCCTGGGCCAGCGCGGATGATGCCTGGCAAGTGGATGCCTACGTTAAAAACGTCAATGACAAACGTTACAACACTGTCGGGTTCGATCTATCACAGGTGTGTGGCTGTAACGAAGAAGCCCAGGGCAAGCCTCGTTGGTGGGGAGTTTCGGTTCGGTACAATTACGACTGATATCAATCCACCGCTGCTCCATTGACATCTTAGCCCGTAAACAAGGAAGATCCATTGGATCATAATGCTCCAATCAGGGCAGGTATAAATAGGGAAAATAATAAGATGCTACAAACGGCAGGCAAATTCTTCTCTCAACGGCTACAGCGGTGGATGCCTGAACCCTTCGTGTTCGCGATTCTGCTCACGGTGCTGGTGGCGTTGCTATCCATAGCTTTTACCGACAGCGGACTTGGCGGAACGCTCGATGGCTGGTATCGCGGTTTTTGGGTGTTGCTGGAATTCTCCATGCAAATGGTGTTGATGCTGGTCTGCGGCTATGCCATTGCCTTGACGCCGGTGGTGTCCAGGGTGATTGACAGGGTCGCGCTTTGGATCAGGTCGCCTGGCAAGGTTTATCTGGTGGTGGTTATCGTCGGTGCCTTGTTGACGTTAATCAGCTGGGGCTGGGTGGTGATAACGGCAGTGCTTGCTCGGGAATTGGCGATTCGGGTCAAGGGCGTTGATTATCCTTTCCTGATTGCTTGTGTCTATATCTCCAGCCAGCCCTGGGTCGCGGGTCTGTCCAGCTCAATACCGCTGTTGCTCAATACCGAAGGGAATTTTCTGATTTCCATGGGAGCAATGCAGTCCACATTGCCGGTTTCACACACCCTGGGGGGCTTGTTGAACCTGCTGTACCTGGTGGCTTTTTTCATCGGTGTCCCCTTGATTATGTGGCTGATGAAACCCGCAGCCGGGCAAGAGCAGTCGCTACAGGATTTGTTGGTGTCTGACCATCGGACGGAGTCAGTCAGGGAAGAGGCCGAATGTTTAAAGGCCGGTGGCAAGAATTTGTCAGACACTCTGAACAACGGGCCTGTCTTGCAGATGCTGGTGGCATTGGCCGCATTGATCGTGGTGATTCGCCACTTTGGGGTCAAGGGGGCGGGCCTCGATCTCAATATCATGATATTTATCTTTCTGTCAGCGGGGCTGGCGTTGCACATTACGCCCATGCGATTTGTCATCGCTATGAAGAGAGCTTGTGGCAATATTTCCGGCATCGTTTTTCAGTATCCGTTCTACGCGGGCATTATGGGCATGATGACCTACTCGGGTCTGGGTGGGATGTTTTCCGAATGGATGGCCGCCAATGCCACAGAACAAACACTGCCACTGTTGGCGCAGTTGTGTGGAGCTGTGGTTAACTTTGCCATTCCCTCCGCGGGCGGCGAATGGGCGGTAATTGGCCCCGCTTTCGTTGAAGCCGCAGCCGCCGTTGCCTCTGGCATGCCTGCAGAGCAAACACAGGCACTGATCGGGCGGATCGCCATGAGCGTGGCTTACGGCGAATCTTCGACCAACTTGCTGCAACCCTTTTTTATTCTCACCATTCTGCCGGTTATGGGGGCTGGGGTCAGAATTCAGGCGCGGGATGTTATGGGTTATCTACTGATCCCCTTTATTTATCTGACTGTCGCCATCGCGTTGTTGGTCAGTCTCACCCCACTGAACTGAAGCACAGCTGGAAATATATCGCGGCGGCTTATTGCCTGCGTCCCGATATGATTCGATACCGGGAAGTGTCCTCTATTGGTGCACTCCCGCCTCGTCGATGAGCTTCCAGTTTGGCCTAAACAGACCTTCTCGGGAGGTTTTGGGGTGCGTTCTGGTGCGTGAGCGCCTCATTATGGGGCCATAAATTGGTGCGGTTTTTTAGGGTTATTCATAACCTATTGATAAATAAAGAAAATACTAACTTGGCATAACCTGTGCTTTTGTGAGGGTAACTTCGATCTATTAACTCTCAGGGGATATGGCACTATGAGTTCCGCCGAAAAATTCAATCTCTTCTCCTTCACGGGGAAGATGAAAATCCTGCACCTAAGCTGGATGGCCTTCTTTATTACCTTTATGGTGTGGTTCAACTTTGCACCTCTGCTGCAGGCGGTAAAAAGCTCTCTGGGTCTGACCACCCAGGAGATTAAAACGCTGCTGTTGCTGAACGTCTCCATCGCCATTCCCGCCCGGGTTGTTATTGGCATGCTGACCGACAAATACGGTCCGCGCCTGGTGTACTCGGCGCTGCTGATCATCTGTTCCATTCCCTGCTTTATGTTTGCCCTGGCCGACAACTTTGTGCAGGCCGCCATCGCCCGTTTTGCTCTGGGCCTGATTGGTGCCGGCTTTGTGATCGGTATCCGTATGGTGTCCGAGTGGTTCCCGCACAATGAGCTGGGTACCGCTGAAGGCATTTACGGCGGCTGGGGTAACTTCGGTTCCGCGGCGGCGGCCTTTACCCTGCCCACTGTTGCTATCCTCTTCGGTGGTGACGACGGCTGGCGTTATGCCATGGGCATCACTGGTGTGATGAGCCTGATCTTTGGTTTCATTTACTACAACAACGTGACTGATACTCCGAAGGGATCTACTTACTACCGCCCCAAAACCCTGGGTGCGATGGAAGTCACTTCCGTTGGCGACCTGTTCTTCCTGTTGCTGATGAAGATCCCCATGTACGCTGCCCTGGCCCTGTTGACCTGGAAGCTGTCTCCCGCCGGTGTGAGCCTGTTGAGTGAGACCAGTGCGACCCTGATTTATGTTGGCCTGACCCTGTTTTATTTCTACGACGCTTCTCACGTGTGGAAGGTGAACAAGCACATCTTCAAGGAGCCCGTACCTGAGCTGCACCGTTACAGCTTTAAGCAGGTTGCTGTACTGAACGTTCTTTACTTCGCCACATTCGGTTCAGAGCTGGCCGTGGTTTCCATGCTGCCTCTGTTTTTCTCCGAGACCTTTGAGTTGACCCCGGTGGTTGCGGGTATGGTGGCATCTGCCTACGCCTTTATGAACCTGATGTCTCGTCCAGGTGGTGGTTGGATCTCTGATCGCTTTGGTCGCAAGCCGACCCTGCTGATCCTGACTGCTGGCCTTGCTGCAGGTTACTTTATGATGGCTCAGGTCGATAGCAGCTGGCCGATCTGGCTCGCCGTTGTTGCTGCCATGGCTTGCTCATTCTTTGTACAGTCCGGTGAGGGCGCGGTATTTGCCGCCGTACCTCTGATCAAGCGTCGTATGACCGGTCAGATTGCAGGAATGACAGGAGCTTACGGTAACGTCGGTGCGGTGGTGTACCTGACCGTTCTGTCGCTGGTGGATTACAGTACGTTCTTCTATGTGATTGCCGGTACCGCTGTGCTCGGTTTTGTAACTCTGCTGTTTATGGAAGAGCCTTCCGGACAGATTGCTGAGATCAACGAAGACGGTAGTGTGGAGCTGATCGACGTCGCCAAGGCCTGATATTCCTTGACTGATACATGCAAGCTCAAGAGATAACGAAAACGGTCGTCCTTCGGGGCGGCCGTTTTTGTGTTTATGCCTAACGGTTTGTTTCCAATGGGTAGTTGATTAGACTAGGTAGATCGAATATGGGGCAGGTTCAAAACTTTTCCTGGGGGAGCACCATGCCAGACGAGCAGTCGTCTGCCGATGCAAAAACGCAAGGTCTGACGGTCAGCGTTGGCGGTTATACCACTGCGGGCAGCAAGCAACAGAATGAAGATGCCTTCGCCGCAAAACTGCCGGCCAGCCAGGGCGTGGTCAACTACAAGGGGATCGTCGCCTGCGTTGCTGATGGCGTGAGCTGCAGTGAAAACGCGCAACAGGCCAGCCAGACCAGCGTCACTCAATTTATTGAGGACTACTACAGCACCCCCGATAGCTGGAGTGTTAAAAAGTCAGCGGGAAGGGTGCTGACCTCACTCAACAGTTGGTTGTTTCACCACGGTCAACAGAGTGATCTGCGTCACAATGGGCTGGTCACAACCTTTTCCGGTGTGGTGTTAAAGTCCAACACAGCTCATCTGATACACGTTGGTGACAGTCGCATTTTCAGGCTTCGGGGCAAGGAACTGGAACAGCTCACCCGCGATCACTGTCATCAACAATACGGCCGCAAGAGTTTCTTGACCCGCGCCCTCGGTATGGACAGCCACCTTGAAGTGGATTACCACCAGGTGCCCGTCGAAGTCGGCGACTTGCTGGTGATGACCACCGACGGCGTGCACGAGTGGATGTCGTCAGCGCAGTCGCTGGAGTTGCTGTCTGCCGCCAGTGGTGATCTGGAAGAATTGGCCACACGCATTGTGGACCAGGCATTGGCCAATGGCAGCGATGACAATTTAAGCTGTCTGTTGTTACGGGTGGAGAACCTGCCGGCAGCGGATGTGGACGAAGTGCACCGGCAGCTGACCCAATTGGTGATTCCGCCGGTGATGGACGAAGGCAACCGCATAGATCGCTTTGAGGTGCAGCGGATTATTCACAGCGGCACTCGCAGTCATCTATACCTTGTTAAAGATGCGGACAGCGGTCGCGAGCTTGTGCTCAAGGCGCCCTCGGATAATTTCGCTGAAGATGCCCAATACCTGGACGGCTTTATTCGTGAACAGTGGGTGGGCCGGCGCCTGAACAGTCCCTTTGTCATGAAAATCTACGAGCGCCCCCACGAGTCGCCGTTCTTATATCACTTGTGTGAGTATGTTCCGGGCATCAGTCTGCGCCAGTGGATGCACGACAACCCCAGCCCGGACTTCGACACCGTGCGGACCATGGTCGAGTCCATTATCCGCGGCGTGCGGGTATTCCAGCGCATGGGTATGGTGCATCGGGACCTCAAACCCGAAAATGTGTTGATCACTCCGCAAAACAAAGCGGTGATCATTGATTTTGGTACGGTACTGGTGGATGGGCTTGAAGAGATCAGTACCCCCCTGGAGGAAGAGGTGCCGGTGGGATCCGTAGACTATATCGCACCGGAATACCTGCGCGGCGACAAGGGCTCACACGCGTCGGATATATTCTCTATTGGTGTGATGGCCTACGAGATGCTGACGGGCAAATTGCCCTACAAAACCTCGGCGGAGCAGCAGCGCAACCCCCAGCGCTATCAGGATTGGAATTACAAGTCGGCACAAATCGCCCGCAAGGACGTGCCTCTGTGGATGGACCTGGCGCTGGAGAAAGCCTGCGCCGAGGCCCCTGGGGAGCGCTACGGCGCCATGTCGGAATTGCTCTCGGACCTGACCACACCCAACAGCAGCCTGCTGGCGGACCACCAGAGCGCGCCACTGCTAAAGCGCAATCCGCTGCTGGTTTGGCAATCCATTTCCGCCCTTTTATTGCTGCTGGTGCTGATACAGGCGTGGTGGTTGTCCCAGCTGTAGGCATTCGCGCCAGAAACTGGAGTATTGTCCTTTCGGGTCTATAGTTGAATAAGGGAATTCCAATTCTTTATAAAACTCAAACGGACGTTGCATCGTGACCACCCGAAAAGCCACCAAACGAAGCACCAAATCCACTGCCGCCAGCAATGAAGACGGGGTGATTACCGAGCTGGAAACCGTGCGGGATATCTTGTTCGGGCAGCAAGTCCGGCAGCATCAGCAAAAACACGCCGAACTGGAGACCCTGGTTAACAGCTCGGTCCAGCAGCTGCGGGACGAAATGAACAGTATGTCCCTAGAGATCAATGCCCGTATCGACCAGGTGTGTGAGTCCCTCGCCGCTGAGGAGCAGCAGCGGGTAACGGAGATCCAGGGTGTGAATGAGAATTTACAGGCGATTGAGAGCTCCATCGCGCAGCTGGAAGCCGCCTGCCAGACCACAGATAACGACCTTCAGGACCAATTGCTGAACCACGCTGATCAAGTCAAGCAGCAACAGCAGCAGTTGCATGATGAACTCACTGAGGCCCTGCGCCAGGCGGTGGAGAAACTCAGCCGCGATAAAGCGGATCGCACCAGTCTTGCCAGCCTGCTGAGTGGCATTGCCAACCAGCTCTCCGAAACCGAAGCTGCCGGAGCGCAAAGCAGCTAGCGCTTAGCCTCGGGGAAGGGAACACGCTAGGGAAGGGGGTAAACTTGAGTAGGGGTGCTGCGGAGATCGACCCCCCCGAAGTCGGAGAAAGTGCTTCCGATTCGGCGGAATTTGAGACCCTGCGAAGGGTTCTGCTGGGCGCAGAGTACCAGGAGCTGCTTGCGCTCAGGGATCTGTTGCGCAACCCCAACCAGCACAGTGCCCAACTTGCTGACGTTATTTCAGAAGCCCTTGCCATTCGCGCCGGCCGGGACGATTCGGTGGCCCGGGCTCTTGGCAGCACCATCGACGGCGCTCTCACCCAGTCCATCCGGCAAAACCCCACCACTCTCGCTGACGCCCTCTATCCGGTCATGGGGCCTGCCATTCGCAAATCCATAGCAGAAACCCTGACCGGCATGCTGGAGAGCTTTAATCGGGCTCTGGAGCAGAGCATGTCCCCCAGGGCGCTGAAATGGCGTTTCGACGCCTGGCGCACAGGCAAGTCCTACTCCGAAATCGTGTTGCTCAACACCATGGTCTATCAGGTGGAGCAGGTATTCCTGATTCACCGTGAGACGGGGCTGTTATTGCAGCACCTGCAGGCCGACAATGCCATCGTCAAAGCGCCGGACATGGTGTCTGGTATGCTGACTGCCATTCAGGATTTTATCAGCGACTCTTTCACCACTTCTGAAGAGGATCGGCTCAGTACGCTGCGCCTGGGGGAATTAAACGTACTGCTGGAGCAGGGGCCTGGCGCGGTATTGGCGGTGGCGGTGCGGGGCAATGTCAGCGCCGATTATCGGGAGCTGATGAGTGAGGTGCTGGAAGCCTGCCACACCCAATACTCTGTTGAGTTCGCTCAGTTCAACGGCGACGCGGAGCTGATGGTAAAGTTGCCACAGCTGCTTGCGCCCTGTCTGGCTTCCCAGTCTCAGGTGGAAAAACCACGCAGCTTCCCCTGGCGGGCGACCTTAGCCCTGGCCGCACTGGCCTTGGGCTTGTCCTACTGGAGTTATACTCGCCAACAGCAACAACAGGCCTGGGCCAATCTGGTCAATTCTGTGGCCGCAGAGCCCGGTGTTCTGGTTACCTCCGCTCGCTGGCGCAACGGACGTGGTGAAATTTCCGGTCTGCGGGACCCACTGGCCAGTGATCTACAGTTGCTGTTGCAGCAGCATAATTTTGGTGAGGATCAGGTCAATTTTCACTGGCAAGCTTATCTTGCCCTGGACGCCCCCATTTTGCAGCGCCGGATACAAGAGGTGCTGCAGCCGCCGGCAGGCGTATCAATCGGATTACAGGGCGACCGCCTGGTGATCAGTGGCCAGAGCGACACTGCCTGGTATCAGCGTCTGATGGCAATGCCTTTAGCCATGCTGGGGGTGTCGGCATTGGATGTGGCAGGGCTGGAGGATATCGAAGCGCGGCAGCAGGCGATGAGAGTTCTTATGACGAGTATTAATGCCGTCACTTTGGACTACTCAGTTGGGGTCGCAGTGCCCTCCCCGGATGATCGTGAAAAACTGAAGCAACTGGCGGCTAATATTGTTGAGCTCCAGGCAATGATTGGCGCCGATGGTGAGCGTCTGCAAATAGTGATCACGGGCCATACTGATCCACTGGGGTCTGATGAAGACAACCGTATACTCGGCCGCGAAAGAGCGGAGAACATCATCGCTATGCTTAACGCGCTGGGCGTAGTCACCACAGACTTCAGGGCAGAATATGTGTTGGCTGACGACCGTGTGGCCGGGGCTGTTCGGCGCAGTGTTACCGTGAATGCGCAAGTGATCGCGCAAGAGGAGGCAGTGCCGTGATTCAGAAGAAGATCTGTCTGCTGGGCGGGTTTGCGGTTGGGAAAACCAGCCTCGTCAGGCGCTATGTGGAGAGTCTGTTTGATGAGCGCTATCTGACCACGGTTGGGGTGAAGATCGACAAGAAAGTGGTTGAGATTGACGGTCGGCAGGTCAATCTGATGATCTGGGATCTGGCCGGAGAGGACGAATTCGCCAAGCTTAATGGCTCCTATCTGCGTGGTGCTTCCGGTTTCATACTGGTAGCGGACCCAACGCGCCCCGCAACCGTCGAAAAGATGTTCGAACTACTGCAAAAAGCGCAGCAATCAGCACCTGGCGCGAGAGGGGTGGTTGCTCTCAACAAGGTGGACCTGTTGGACGAATGGCGCCTGGAGGAAGCGTATCAACAGCAACTGCAGGCATTGGATATGCCGGTTTTACGCACCAGCGCGAAAACAGGGGAAGAGGTGGAAGCCCTGTTCGTGAAGCTGTCTTCGTCTATGTTGTTGGGGGGGCAGGGTGATGCTTGATCGAGTGTTTCAGCAACTTGACCAGCTGGTGTTGCAGCGTACAGAAGGTCGGTGGTTTATCGCACACTCACAGGTGCCTGAGGTATTGGCGGAATTCTTTGATAACAGTGGTGAGCCATTCGAGTTGGGCGATGATCTTTTGTTTCTGGATAACTTCCTGATTGACGCCGATGCGCACTGGCAAAGCGGCGCCGATTTCCCCCGCCATTCCGGTACCTGGTATGAACGTTCTCGCAGTGGAGTTGATGTCGCGCTTGAAGCGATCGCATTGACGGTGGACGGCAGCTCGATTCTGGTGATCGAAGCACCGGGCGTAAAGCACGAATTAGCAGCCAGCAAGCTTCAGGCCGCTCGTGAGCACTTACTAACGGAGGAGCGCCTGGAACAGGAAATGCGCAAACGCACGGCGCAAATCCGCGAGCGGGAAGAGCAGATTGCGCTTCGCCTGTTGGCAGCTGCGGGTTTTCGTGATGAAGAAACCGGCGCTCATGTTCGTCGCATCGGCATGTATTCTGAAGCCATTGCCAAGCATCTCGGCTGGCCTCAGGACCAGGTCGACCAGATCCGTATGGCGGCGCCTATGCACGATATCGGCAAGATAGGCATCCCCGATTATGTGCTGTTGAAACCCGGTAAACTGACAAAGGAAGAATGGAGTGTCATGAAGCGACACGCCGCTATCGGTGCGGAAATGCTCGCCAATACCGGGATTCCCATGATGGACATGGCCAGTGATATTGCCCGCTTTCATCACGAGCGTTGGGACGGCACGGGTTACCCTGATGGACTCTTGGGGGAGGCCATACCCATCAGTTGCCGCATCACCGCTATTGTGGATGTCTACGATGCATTGGTGCACGAACGCGTATACAAACCTGCCTACGATGAGCCCACAGCGCTGAATATGATGCGGGAACTTGCGGGCAATCATCTCGATCCGAACCTGTTCGAAGTGTTTCTGGAATTGTTGCCCGAGATTCGACGTATACGCCAGGAGATTCAGTAGACCGTTATCTGTCGTTGCCTCCCTTAGCACAAATCGTCACAATGTCCTTCCTCCAAAATTTCTTTTAGGGACACCACCATGAAAAAAACACTGACTGTTCTGTTCGCAGGCTTGTTGACGGTTATGGCCAGCACTACCACCATCGCTCACTGTCAGATTCCCTGCGGCATTTATGATGACAACCTGCGCGTAAAACTGATGTTGGAAGACGCCACCACGGTGATCAAGGCCACCGACGAAATCGCCAAGCTGGCCGGCAAGACCGATGCTCAGTCCAGCAATCAGATGGTTCGTTGGGTCATGAACAAAGAACAACATGCCCAGAACGTCATCGAATCCATCAGTGATTACTTTTTGACCCAGCGGGTAAAAACCAAACAAAAAGATTACGCCGAACGTCTGCAAAAGCACCATGCGGTAATCGTTGCCGCGATGAAGGCCAAACAAAACGCCGACGATAAATACGCCCTGGCGCTGCACAAGGCGATCAAGGCTATTGAAGGATACTACCCTGCGCACAAGCACTAAAATCCCGAATTGAGCGGACGCCGCCTTGCTGTGGCATCCGCAGGATTCAGATAACCCCACCGCGCCCTAAATCTTCGATCATTTCGCTGTTATAACCGAGCAGGTCTTGGTAAATCGCGCGGTTTGCACTGCCTTGGGGCAGTCCCGGAAAACGCACATGTCCCGTCTGGCCCAGCAGGCGAATCGGGACATTTGGCATTTTCAGTTCCACACCGGTGGCAGGGTCCTGCACCGTGGCAAATGAACCGCGCTGTTGAAAGTGCTCGTCGTTATCAATAGCCGCCATGGTCATCACCGGCCCTGCGGTAATCCCTTTTTGGCGGAAAAGAGCCAATATCTCCGACTCTGTTTTGGTGCTGTGCCAATCCTGAATGATATCGTTCAGTGCTGCACGGTTTTCCGGGCGAATGCGATCGTTGTTGGTGAGAAACCTCGGATCCTTGATCAGCTCTTCCCGCTTCATCACGCGAGCCAGATCCTCCCAGGGCTTTTGGGAAGAGCAGGAAAGTGCGATCCACCGACCGTCTTGTGTGCGATACACATTACGCGGAGCGGCTGCCCTGAGCTCATTGCCAATGGGCTCGGGGTTCTCGCCGGTGAGTTTATAGCTGAGAAACTCTCCACCCAGATAACCGAACAGTGGTTCGTACAAAGACATGTCAATAACTTGCCCGCCCTTGGCGCCACGCTCCTGGCCCAGTAATGCGAGGCTGACCGCAAACGCCAGATGCACACCTGTCGTCATATCAGCCAGTGCATTGGGTGGACTGGTTGGCCCGCTGTTGGCGGTGCCGTTGAGATAGGAAAATCCGCTATAGGCTTCTGCTACGGTGCCAAAGCCAGGCAGTTCGGCCTTGGGGCCGCTCATACCAAATCCGGATACTTTACCAATGATCAAACCCGGATTGATTTCAAGCAGTTGTTCATGTGAAAGGCCCAGTCGGCCCATTACGCCCGGGCGCATATTCTCGATCAGAACGTCGGCCTTCTTGATCAACTCCTGAAAAATCTCACGCCCTTCGCCGCGTTTGAGGTTGATGGTTATGGGCAATTTGTTACGACCGATAACCGCGTGAAAAGGTTCGATGCCGGTTTCATGATGGGTTCCCCAGGAGCGCAGTGCATCGGGCGCCGCCGGGTTTTCAATTTTGATGACTTCGGCGCCGGCGTCTCCCAGCAGGGCAGCAGCAAAAGGCGCCGCTATCACCGTGGAGAGATCGAGAACTCGCTTGCCGTTTAGGGGCAAGTCTTCAACCTTCGATGCTTGCCGTTGCTGCTGAATAAAAAGAGTTAAGTCTGGCGAGGATTGATTCATTGGCAAGGTCTCCGCGCTTTAAAGCCCACGGGCATTTTCAATTTGTTCAACCTGGGCAACGACAACTTCTGCCTGGCGAATCGAGGCGGCGTCGATCAAGCGACCATCAAGAGAGACCGCCCCCAGCCCCTGGGTGGCAGCCTCGGACATGGCTTCGAGGATGCGGCGGGCCCGAACCACTTCCTTCTCTGCGGGAGTAAATATGTCGTTGGCCAGAGAGACCTGGCTGGGATGAATAGCCCACTTGCCTTCAATGCCGAGCGCGGCGGCAGCTTTGGCGACGGCCACATAGGCATCGGGGTCATCGATAGCGCCAAAAGGACCGTCAATCGGTCTCAGGCCATTAGCACGGCAGGCAACCACCAGGCGGCACAGGGCAAAGTGCCAGGGGTCGCCCAGCAAAAATCCACGATCTGAATCCCGGGCCTCACCGGTGAGAACACCGTAATCCGGAATGGCGCCACCGATCTGGGTCGTGCGCGCGCGAATGGATGCGGCATAGTCAGCGACACCAAAAACCATGGCTTCCATTCGCTGCGGACAGGCACGGGCAATTTGTTCGATATTGGCCATGCCCTCGGCGGTTTCAATCAACACATGCAGGTTTACAGGTTTATAGCCCTTGGCCTGCTCAATCTGGGTCATTATTGTGGCGACAAGATAGATATCTTCGGGCGTATTCACTTTGGGGATCAGTATGGTGTCCAGTTTATCGCCGGCCTGCTCCATGACATCCACAAGGTCACGGTACATATAGTGGGTGTCGAGGCCGTTGATGCGCACAGAGGTGGCACAGGCAGACCAGTCCAAATCATTAAGGGCGGCGATCACGTTCGTGCGCGCCTGATCTTTGTCGGCAGGGGCCACGGCGTCTTCCAGATCCAGAAAGACCAGATCGGCGCCAGCGCGGGGAGCCTTTTCCAGCATGTTGGTATTGCATCCAGGAACCGCCAGCTCGCTTCGGTGCAATCGGTTTTTAATGGCCATGGGTACTCTCCTGTATTGTTCTTTGTGACTGATGAAAGTGAAGGCTGTCATTCTTGTAGTTAAATTACTTTTTGGGCAATACCCCTTTTGTTATAAGTCTTTTGTTTAGATCTATTTTTCAGCTGGTTATGGAGTTTATTGGGTTGCTCATGATTTCAAGGTGTTGAGGCCAAAATTAAGGAGCGCCATTTGGTTGTTGTTTTTGTAGTTAAACTACAGATTGTGTGACATGGAGTGTGAATTTATTTCGCCAATTCCATAAGAAGCTTTCACTTCCGGCCAGATTCAGTCGTCGATAGGGTAGAGCAGATACGACTGACCTTTAATCAGAAACGTGGAGATGGTGCAGTGAGCAATTCGTGGCCCCAGTGGGTGGCTGAGCTGATCAGGGCGGGGGATTCGGGAGAATTCTGGTGCGCCTTGCAGGCGACTCTTAAGACACTGTTGCCCCTCGATGGGCTATTGGTATTGGCTTACCACCGGGATAATCGCCCCGATGTGCTCTTTGCCAATATCAGTGAGGCCAATGTTCGAGTGCTGCATGACTACCACTTGCAGGGCGGATATCTGGTGGCGCCTTATTTTCTGGCCAATCGCCGGGCAGAGCTGAACGACGGGGTGTATCGAATTGAAGACGTCGCCCCCGAAGGTTTTTTGCAGAGTGATTACCATCGTCACTACTTCTGTAAGACAGGTTTACGTTCTGAGTTGGCCTTTGTCAGCCGAGTGAACCCGAACACAGTCGTCATGGTTTCTTGCGGCAGCTATCGTCTCACATACCAGGAAGTACAACGGCAGGGTTGCGCATACGTCGCGCCGGTTATTTGCGAGCTGGTGCGCAGCCGCTACCGGCGTTTTGATTCCGTCAACGCCACCTCTGGCACCGGGCGCATTCATCAAGAGCTGGCATCCGCGCAGAAGAATTTTGGTCGTTCGCGCCTGTCTGAACGGGAGCAGGAGGTGGTACAGCTGATCCTTCGCGGCCATTCCATTAAATCCATCGCCGAGAAACTGGGCATATCCTGTGGTACGGTGAAAGTCCACCGCAAGAATATTTATGTGAAACTGGATGTTTGCAGCCAGTCAGATTTGTTCTCACTGTTCTTGTCAGCTCTGGGGGCGAGTCTGGACACGCAAGCAAACCAGGGCGAAGATCCGTTAACTGTGTACTGGCCTCGATCAACAAACCACCCGAGAACCTGATTGTGGCAGACTGTTGAAAAGGTCCCTTGAGTTTTTCAACAGTCTTCTGACTAAACCAATTAATATATCCGGGCTTAATCAAACGAGTAAGAGGCGGTGATTCCCATGGTTCTCGGCTGAGCATATACGGACTGACCGAACCCCGCGCCCTGGCCAATAAAGGCATCCAGGATACCCAAATCCAGGCTGTACAGACGATACTCCTCGTCAGTCAGATTCTTGACCCAGCCGGTCACTTTCCAGGTTTCTGAATCGCTGGTGTAAGAGAGGCTGGCATTGCCAACGAAGTGCGCATCTTCTTCGGCCAGGCCGTTATTGGTTCCTTCCAGAAACTGCTCTGAGTTGTATACGCCATCAACCTGCGCGGCTATGCGGCCACCCAGCGCATCCCAGGCGTAGCGTACCAAAGCGTTGTAACTGTAATTGGGAGCGTTGGGCAATTCCACATCGGTATGATCAATGCCAAACGCCGTTGGGGCACCTTCTACGTTAGAGTCAATAAACGAAGCTCCAAAGATAATGTCCCAGCCCTCGGCGGGGGTCAGGAATAACTCGATTTCTCCCCCCTGGTTGGTGGCGTCCCGGTTAACGACCTGTGGTGTGGCATTGAGCAGAGAAAACTGTTGGTAGTCTTGATAGTCGTAGTAAAACACTGTGGCATTGAAGCGGGCAAGACCATCGAGCAGATCCAGCTTGGTGCCCAGTTCCCAGGCGTGCAGCACTTCTTCATCGTGCTTGAAGTTTTCAATGCTTACGTCCCGATTGGGAGACCAGTTGCCGCCCTTGATACCTCGGTTGTAGGCGCCAAACACAAGCACGTTTTCGTCAGGACGATAGTCCAGTTGCAGGCGCGCCGCGTAGTCTCCGTAGTCAATGTTATCAACACCGGCGCGGATTGTGGTTACAGGCGATCCGCTGCGGGCATCGTATTCGACACCATCGCTCAGCTCGTACACCAGTATGGCCGGGATACCATCGTCGGAGCCATCGGGGTTGAGATCATCTGAAACATTCTGGAAACGGATGTCCTTGTCATCCTGTGACCAACGATAACCGGCGATCAGAGTCAACTGCTCGGTCAGATCGTATTCCAGCTGACCAAACAGAGACCAGTTGCGAGAATCCAAATCGGTGGTGCTGTCTGTGCTGTTGAAAACAGGTGCGGTGAGCACATTGCCGGTGACATTGGAAACCAGATCCGCACTGATAGACAGGTAGTATGCGCCGAGCTGCCAGCGCAGGGCGTCGCCTTCTCCCGACAAACGCAGCTCCTGGGACCACTGGCTGTAATCCGCTTTGGTGGAGAATTCGAACAGGGCTCCGGTGTCTGCCGAGACGGTGCCATCCGCGTCCTCCAGATAAAATTTATCCAATGACAATGCGTTGGTGATAGACACCAGCTCCATATTGTCGGAGACGTCCCAAGTCAGTTTAAGTGTCGCATTGGTGGACTCCCGATCAAAGTAACCGCCGTCCGAAAAATCTTTGTGCGGCGCTGGAGCAGGGATGCCCTGCTCAGGAAACCCCAAGCCCAGATCGTCTACATCTGCCGCAAAGATCACATAGGTGCCGGTAGGCACGTCATCGTCCTTCGAGTAGGCCAGGGTCAGATCTGCCACAAGGCGGTCGCTTAAGTCGATCTGTAGCGATCCTCGAATCGCATGGCCGTCGGCGCCGTGAGAGTCTCTGGCCCCCACCTGATTCTCCACATAACCGTCAGCTTGTTCCCAACGAGCGGCAAGACGTCCGCGCGCACTGTCGCTGATGGCACCGCCAACAGCGCCTTCGAGCGTGTAGCGATCAAAGCTGCCGATTGACGCTTCCAGATAGCCATTGAGTTCGTCATCACTGGCACCCTTGGTAATGTAGTGAACCAACCCGCCGGTGGCATTGCGACCAAACAGTGTTCCCTGAGGACCTCGCAGTACCTCGACCCGTTCCATATCAAACAGCTGGCCATTGATCGCATTCATGCTGCCTATATAGGCATTGTCCACGTATACCGCGACCGGAGCTTCCAGATTGTCCTGAAAGTTATTCTGGGAAATTCCGCGTAGATTCAACGCGGTGAAGGCGGGCGTAAACGACTGATACTGCAGACCTGGAATTTGTTGGGTGATATCCACAGTGTTGCCCACGCCCAGCTCTTTGAGCTGATTGCCGTTAAAGGCACTCACAGAAATTCCCACATCCTGTAGGTTCTGTTCACGCTTCTGGGCCGTGACGACTACCTCCTCAAGCACCAGCGCGTTTGCGGAACCGGCGGATAAGGATACGGCAATGGCATTTGCCAGCAGGGCTTTCTTTGTGATGTGCATGGGAGACTCTCCTCGCTTATTGATTATTGTCTCTGGGTTGAGTGATCAGCGGGCATCGTTCAATAGGGTGAGATGTGCGCCCACCGGCCCGTTGGAAAGCTCACCGAAGTCATAGGATTTGTAACCAAACAGCTTGCCAGTGGTTTTACGTTTGTTGAAGTCCACCATTATCACACCGAGTGTGGGGATGACTTTTTCCCGCCAGACGAACAGATACAGCTCTTCGTCCACTTTGTAGTAGTGACACTTGTCGGTATCAGCAAGGCCCGATTCCGCGCCTTTTACACAGTGCCAGGTATAGAGATTGGGATTGAGGTAATGGTGCTCGTAGCTGTCTTCTTCACCGTAATCGTAGAGGACACTTTTGCCCACCAGATCAGTGGTTTGTTGATGAACAGGCGTCGAGTCTGAGACGGGAGTATCGATGGAGCCGTGCATAAACACCGTGTCGACGGGGGTCAGGCTTTGGCCCTTGAGTACCCGACTGTATACGGCGAGATTAGTTGCCTCCTCAGTAGGCAGTGTACCGATAATGGCAGTAAAAATGCCCCGGTTAAGGTCCAACACCAGGCTGACGGAAGTGGCTCTTTCGCTGTTTTTGATAAAGTCCACCAACACAATACCCGGTCTGAGACTGGTGGCCCGATATTCATCAATAGAGGTTTGCCCCTGTCCTTCGCCGTTTATTACTTCCCATTCGAGTGTATCTGGTGAAAGAAAACGATGTTGGATGATCCAGCCTTTGTCTGAATCGTTGTCCAAATGATTGTCGAAATGCAAATCCAGGCTCCTGCCGGACAGCTCTGACGTCGGCTGCAGCTCATTGCCGCCAAAACCGTCGACCAGTTCGCCGACCTGAATCCACTCGCTGGAAAGTTTCTGTTCCGCACTCATAGTTAATCCCGTCTGTAGCCGCGTTCACCGCGGGTTGTGAATGAGGCTTACAGCTTAGGAGGAGTGGGGCGGCAGTGCCTATCCACCAAAGGGTTGATAGGCGAAGATTTAAGAGTCGTGGGGCAGTGAGTCAGTGACCGATTTCCGCAAACACGCGGGACAACAGTTGAGTTCTGGAAGAGACACCAACCTTGGCATAGATATGATTGAGGTGGGTTTTTACAGTCGCCAGCCCTACCTCCAGTTCTCGGGCGATTACCTTGTTCTCAGCACCGGCAATCACCCATTCCAGTACATCCAATTCTCGATCCGTGAGTTCAAAGCGATCAGTGATGGTGGCTCGTTGGGACGCTCTTTCTGGCAAATAGACGGTATTGATGGCGTATTCCAGAAATCGTTGCGTGACCGTCAGTGTTTGCAACTCTTCAGGGCTGAAGGCCGGAAGGCTGGCATCACGCAACATGGTTAACACAGCGATAATACGGTCTTCCTGGCGGAAAAATAAATCGGTGACGTGCTCAATGTTTCTGGGCTTGAGAAACTCCTGATAGTAAACCGTATTATGCAGGGTGGAGGTGGACATGATGTTCTCCAGGCACACCAAATTTTCTTTCCGCTTCTGGTAGCGGGCCGGGTGCGCCGGGTCCAAGTCCTTGTAGTGAAGCCGATAGGCCTGGTCCATCTCCTGCTCGATACCATGAAGAACGATGCCCTTATGGTGCATATTGGGGTCGACCAGATAAAACGCCGACGAGGTTAACGGCAGCAGGCCGTTCACCAATGCCAGGCTCTCTTCCTGGAAGCGATGAGGGAAGTCGGTGGATTTGTACTTGCTTTTAAACATAGCCGCCTTCAACCATAGTGGATGCCCGAGCCGAGGTCCTTTTCACGGTAGCCAAGCGTAGAGGGAAAATCAACCGAATCAATTTTTGCGTCTCAACCCTTTGGTGGATGGCGGTGTGAAATCACAGCCACATATACTTTCTCGCAGACTGACACCGCCGTGAGGATCAACGAATGACAGCAAAAACACTGCAAGGCAAGAAGGCACTGATTACCGGCGGTGGTACGGGCATTGGTGCAGCGATTGCACGCCGTTTCGTGGAGGTGGGGGCCGCCGTGTTGATTACAGGAAGGCGCCGTGAACCCCTGCAGAGGCTGTCAGAAGAAATAGGCTGTCATTTTTGCATCTGTGATGTTGCCGATTATGCGCAATGCCAGACGGCGGTCAAATCAGCCATCGAATGTCTGGGCGGATTGGACATCCTGGTGGCCAATGCCGGCGTTTTGTTTGAAGGCAGTGTGACGGAGCAGGATCTCGCGCAGTGGCAGAGCAGTTTGGATATTAACGTTACTGGCGTAATGAATATGGCGCGGGCAGTGCTGCCTGCCATGGAACAGAACAGAGCCGGAGCCATCGTTAACGTTGCCTCGGTTGCCGCAATGGCCAGCGGGCCAGGGGTAAGCAGTTATGTCACCAGCAAGACTGCGGTTCTGGGACTAACCCGTTCATTGGCGGTGGACTATGGTCCCATGGGTATCCGGGTCAATAGCCTCTGCCCGGGTTGGGTGCGAACGCCAATGAGCGATGAAGAAATGAAAGTGCTCGCCCGCAAACGGGGGATCAGTGTGGTAGAGGCGACCCGTGAGGTCACCCGTTTTCTGCCTCTTGGGCGGATGGCGGAGGTCGAGGAAATTGCCGACTGCGCGGAGTTTCTGGCGTCTGAGCGATCTTCCTTTGTCACAGGCACAACGCTACTGGCCGACGGGGGTGGTCAAGCGGTGGATGTGGGAACCCTGGCGTTTGAGGCTCAATTATGAATCGCACAAGCGGCACCCTCAACGGTCGGAATCTGCCCTTACTGGTAGCGATCTATATCAATATCGTCGGTCCCTCCGTGTTTATCGTACAGCCGTCATTTGTCCAGATGCTGGTGGCACACCTGGGGTTTGGGACGCGTGCTGCGGGCTATATTGCCTCTGCGGAAATGTGGGGGATTGCACTGGCAACACTGGCCTTGACGGTGCTGATGCGTCGTTGCCAATGGCGCAGAATGTTGCGCGTGGCGTCGGTGTTTATCGTCATTGGCAATCTCGCCAGTGTACTGATGCCTTGCTGGGAGGCATTGGCATTATGTCGTTTTGTGGCAGGCCTGGGGTGTGGCGCATTGATCTCCATCGGTTTTACGGTGCTCGGCATCAGTGCCAGACCGGATCGAAACTTTGGTTTGATGATCGCCGCGCTGTTGAGCTATGGGGCGCTGGGCATGTGGCTGTTGCCCGTCGCGGCCAGCGCAGTGGGATCAGAGGGGGTGTTTCTGTTTTTCGCACTTCTGGGGGGCAGTGTATTACCGTTAGTGGACTACTTGCCGAACCGCGCAGAGCCGGAGGAAGTGTCCGCAGTCAGTACATCGGTTCTCAGCTCACGACACATGCGCAGTGCTGCAGTCTTGGCAATGTTTCTGTATTTCTTCGGGCAGGGAGTCGTATGGACGTACCTGTTTTTAATCGGCACCTCTAAGGGGTTTTCCGAGCAACAGGTTGCCAGTGCTTTGTCGTTGTCTCAGTTTCTTGCCATTGCCGCGGCTCTGGGAGCCGCGACAGTGGGAACACGTTATGGCAGGCTGGGCCCTGTTTGTCTGGGAATTTTGGGCGGCATCGTACCTCTGTTGTTTTTATTTCAATTGCAAAACCTGTCGGCATTTGTTGTTGCCGTTTGCGTGTACAACTTTGCCTGGAACCTGCTGCATCCTTATTTGTTAGGTGTTATGGCCAGTCTTGACCTAAGCGGAAAGGTTGTTACCAATGCCACCTCCGCGCAAATGGTTGGATTGGCCATGGGGCCGGCCGTCGCTGTTCAGTTGATTCAGGACCAGGATCTTGGCAATGCGATCTGGTTGGGCGTTGTTTCTCTGGCCGCTGCCTTGTGTTTTATTGCTCCACCTATTTTGGATCTGCGTCGGCGTCAGGGCTCCGACTTTATGATGAGCGCAATCTGACTATATAGTCATAGCTCCGGTAACATAGCTGTGGTAATGTGCGCGCACCCATGATGTAAGCGAGCATTTCTGACTATGAGCACCAGCAATACCGCCGATCAAAACCTTTTCGATAACAGTTTATTCGACAGCGATAACCCCTTCGCCAGTTTATTTTCCAAGTGGACCGATTCCTCCGGTTGGGATAGCCAACGCCTGGACGATGAATTCAAAGGTGCCATTGCCAAAGCGTTTAAGGGCACGTCGCCTTTGGAGATGGCATTGGCCTATTTGGACTGGGTTTCGCACCTTGCCATTTCTCCCGGCAAGCAATTAACGCTGGTGCAAAGCTTTTTTAAAGGTCTCTCGCAAATTTGCGTTTATGGCATGCAGGCGGCGGTCAATCCGGATACTCAGGCACCAATGACGACCGAGCGTAAATATTCCGGTGAAGAATGGCAAAAGTGGCCATTCAATGTGCTTGCACAATTGCACCAACTGCAAAAAGCCTGGTTGCGAGAGGCCACCACCGATGTTGAGGGCATTACCGGCAAACACGAACAACTTGTGCAGTTTATGGCCACGGAATTTATGGCCGCGATCTCACCGTCCAACTTTCCGTTGACCAATCCGGATGTGATCAAAGCCACCATGGAAGAAGGTGGCATGAATCTGGTGCGTGGCTGGAAGAACTTCATGAGTGACACCTTTGGCAAAGCCCTTGGGCAGGAGCCACCCAAGAGCGATTTTGTTGTTGGAGAAAACGTGGGTGTGACGCCGGGCAAGGTGATTTATCAAAACGATTTGCTGGAGCTGATTCAATATCAGCCTGCCACGGAAGACGTTGGCGCCGAGCCGGTCTTTATAGTCCCGCCCTGGATCATGAAGTATTACATCCTTGATCTGTCTCCAAAAAACTCCATGGTTAAATATCTGGTGGAGCAGGGCAAAACCGTATTCTTGATCTCCTGGAAGAACCCGGGTGAAGAAGACCGCGACGTATCGTTTATGGACTATCTCAATCATGGTCTGTTCGAAGCCATGGCTGCGGCCAATGCCGTGTGTCCCAATCGCAAACTCAACGCGGTGGGCTACTGCCTCGGTGGCACTATTCTCAGCATCGCAGCAGCACTGATGGCTCGTGAAGAGGATGATCGCCTTAACAGCATAACTCTGTTTGCCTCCCAGGTGGATTTCTCCGAGGCCGGGGAAATCACTCAATTTATCAGTGAATCCCAGTTGATGTTCCTGGAAAAACTGATGTGGAAACAGGGGTACCTGGGCATCGAGAACATGGGTGGTGCCTTTGCTCACCTGCGGGTGGATGATCTGGTATTTGGCCCGGCGGTGGACCGCTATCTGCTCGGCAAGGACATGAAACTCAATGATTTGATGGCCTGGAACGCCGACGGTACCCGCATGCCCTATAAAATGCACAGCGAGTACCTGCGCAGCATGTACCTGAACAATGAACTCTCCACCAACAATTTTAAGGTCAATGGCAAGAACATCAGCCTCGCGGATATTCGCGTGCCGGTGTTCAATGTGGGTACGGAAACTGATCACGTGGCGCCCTGGGCGTCGGTGTATAAGATCAATCACCTGATGGGTGGTCCTGTGACCTTCTGTCTCACCAGTGGTGGCCATAACGCCGGTATCGCCTGCGGCCCCGAGCATCCCCGTCGCCGCTACCGTCTGTCAACGTTTAACGCCGATGACAATTTTGTTGCGCGCGATGACTGGTTTGAAGCGACGGAGGTCACTCAGGGCTCCTGGTGGCCTGCCTGGAATCAATGGCTGGACCAGCGCATAAGCGGCTCCCGCAAGCCGCCTGCCATGGGCGCCACCAAGAAGGGCTATAAACCTCTGCAGGATGCGCCCGGCCAGTACGTATTTGGCTGATTGTTGATTCTCTCTTGCGTCTGCCTCGGTGCCTGGCCTAAGGTTATTAACACAAGGCCAAACCTGAAAACCAAGGCGGACCGCACAGAGAGAATCAGGATGAAGAACTTTATTGCCAATCTGCCCAAGGCAGAGCTGCATCTCCATATTGAAGGTACCCTGGAGCCCGAACTGATGTTTGCGCTGGCCAAGCGCAATCATATCGAGCTGCCCTACGCCAGTGTCGAAGAGGTCCGGGCGGCCTACCGGTTCAGCGACCTTCAATCGTTTCTGGATATCTATTACCAGGGCGCGCAGGTACTGATCGAGGAGCAGGATTTCTACGATCTCACTTGGGCCTATCTGGAAAAGCTGGCTTATCAAGAGGTCCGGCATCTGGAGCTCTTTTTTGATCCCCAAACCCACACCGACAGGGGCGTGGCCTTCTCCACCGTTATCAAAGGTATTCACTCTGCTCTTGTTGAAGGCGGCAAACGCTTTGGTGTCAGTTCCAAACTGATCATGTGTTTCCTGCGTCACCTGGACGAAGACTCCGCCCTGGACACCCTCGAGCATGCCAAGCCTTACCGCCAGTGGATCGAAGGTGTGGGTCTGGACTCCGGTGAGGCGGGTAACCCGCCTGAGAAGTTTCAGCGGGTTTTCGATCTCGCCAGAGAACAGGGTTACCGTTGCGTCGCCCACGCTGGGGAGGAGGGGCCGGCAGACTACATCTGGCAGGCTCTGAAGCTGTTGCATGCGGAGCGGATCGATCATGGCGTGCGCTGTGACGAAGATCCCGCTCTGGTGGATCATCTTCGCGAACAGCAAATTCCCCTGACGGTATGTCCACTATCCAATACCGCTCTTAAGGTCTACCAAACCATGTCGGAGCACAATATCGGCCGGTTACTGCGTGAGGGTCTGTTAGTGACGGTAAACTCGGATGATCCGGCGTATTTTGGGGGGCAACTCAATGATAACTATGAGGCCATTCAGGCCGCCCTGGACCTCAGTGTGGGTGAAATCGTGCAATTGGCCCGTAATGGGTTTGAGGCGAGTTTTTTAAGTGCAGAGGAGAAACAATCCTATTTGGATGCGCTTGACGAGTATGTGTTGACACATCCCGTTGCCGGCTAAAGCAACGGGATACCTGTGATAGCGACGTTTAACCTTCAGCGGCAGTTTGCTGTGCGTAGAACATCGGTCCGCCGCGATACACCGGGAAGCCATAGCCAAATGCATAGACCACATCGATATCGCTGCGGCGCTGGGCGATGCCTTCTTCCAATATCTTCTCGCCTTCGCGAGCCAGGGCAGAGGTCAGGCGTTCAACAATTTCATCGTCGCTGAGTTCACGGCGCTCAATGCCAAACTCCGCCGCTTTGGCAGCAATGAGTTCATCCACTTCCGGATCAGGCTGGCGTGCACGGGTTTCGGGATCGTAACGATAGTAACCGGCACCACTCTTCTGGCCCAGGCGTCCCATTTCTACCAAGGCGTCTGGAATGCAGAAGGTCTTGGGGTCGCCTTTTTGTTCTTCGGTCAGCGCCTCGCGAGCTTTGTAGCCAATATCCAGGCCGGCCAGATCGCCTACCGCCAATGGGCCCATGGCCATACCGAAGTTCTGCATCGCTGCATCCAGCTGTGCCGGAGTGGCGCCCTCGAGCAGACACAATTGCGCCTCACTGCCATAGGGTTTGAGCATGCGATTTCCAATAAAGCCGTAGCAATTGCCGGACAACACAGGCACCTTGCCGATGGTCTTGGCCAGTTTCATGGCCGTCTGGATAACGTCGTCCGCGCTGTGTTCTCCGCGAACAATTTCCAACAGCTTCATGACATTGGCGGGGCTGAAAAAGTGCATGCCCAGCACGTCTTGCGGGCGTGATGTGGCCGCCGCAATCTGGTCGATATCCTGGTAGGAGGTGTTACTTGCCAGAATGGCACCGGGCTTACAGCTGGCGTCCAGCTTCTTAAAGATTTCTTTCTTCAGATCGGGGTTTTCAAACACCGCCTCAATCACCAGATCCATATCGGCGAGATCGGCGTAGTTGGTGGTGCCCTGAATCAGCGCCATCCGCTGTTGTTTCTGATCTTCGTTAAGTTTGCCTTTGCTGACCGTGATGCTGTAGTTCTTGTCAATAATGCCCAGGCCGCGTTCGATGGCCTCGTCGCTGATTTCCACCAGTGTGACCGGAATACCGACATTGGCAAAATTCATGGCGATGCCGCCGCCCATGGTGCCGCCACCAATAATGGCAACTTTGTTAATGTCCCGTGTTGGCGTGTCTTTTGCCAGCCCCTCTACTTTGGCAGCTTCGCGTTCGGCAAAAAACATATGACGCATGGCGGCTGACTGAGGAGACGCTTTACATTCCAGGAACAGCTTGCGTTCCAGTGCCAGGCCTTCGTCCATTGGCAGGGTGACTGCGGCTTCTACACAGCGCACGATATGCTGCGGAGCGATTTGCCCGCGTTTGCGTTTTGCCAACTGTTTGCGGTAGCGGTCGAACAGTTCCGGTTCGGCAGATTCGGCGCTGAGATCCCGGACGCGACGCGCAGGGGCATTTTGCTCCAGCAGCTCTCGGGCGTAGCCGATGGCCGCTTCCTGCAGATCGCCTTCCACCACCCGGTCGACCAGGTTCAGTGCCAGGGCTTTTTCTGCCGATACCGGACTGCCACTGGTAATCATATCCAAAGCCGCTTCGGCGCCAGCCAACCTGGGTGTCCGCTGGGTACCCCCGGCACCGGGCAAGAGTCCGAGATTTACTTCGGGCAGCCCGACCTTGGCGCTCTTGACTGCGCAGCGATAATGACACGCCAGTGCAGTTTCAAAACCTCCGCCCAGAGCAGTGCCATGAATGGCCGCCACAATAGGTTTGCCGGAGTTTTCCAGCTGCTCCAGCATATCGGGCAGGGAAGGATCCTGCGCCGGTTTGCCAAACTCGCGGATATCGGCCCCGGCGATAAACGTACGGCCTTCGCACATCAGCACCAGAATCTCACTGGCGTCATCCTGCGCCTGCTGCACAGCTTCAATCACACCCACACGCAGGGCGTGCGAAAGCGCATTTACCGGTGGATAGTTAAGGCGGATAACACCGATGTTGTCGATCAGTTCATAGCTAACAATGGACACAATTACTCTCCTGAATTCATACCGCGTGCGCGTTACCAGAATTTAAGTATGGACGTTCTGCCGGCACGCGTTTACAGACGCTCGATAATGACCGCAATACCCTGGCCGATACCGATACACATGGTCGCCAGGGCGTAGCGTCCACCGGTACGTTCCAGCTGGCGCAACGCCGTTAGAACAATCCGCGCGCCACTGGCACCCAGTGGATGACCAATGGCGATTGCGCCCCCGTTGGGGTTCACCCGCGGATCATCGGCGGCGATTTCCAGCTGCTTGAGGCAACCCAGCGCCTGGGCGGCAAAAGCTTCGTTAAACTCCATCACATCCATATCGGCGAGGGTCAAACCCGCGCGCTGCAATGCCTTGCGGGTGGCCGGCACAGGGCCCAGTCCCATCACGCGGGGTTCTACTCCGGCAATGGCGGCGCTGACGATTCGGGCGCGAGGTTCAATGCCGGCGCTCTTGCCTGCCGCTTCGCTGCCCAGGATCAGTGCCGCGGCACCGTCGTTAATACCGGATGCATTTCCGGCGGTCACAACCCCGCCCTCAAACAGTGAGCGTAGTTTCGCGAGACTTTCCAATTGCGTGGCAGGGCGGGGGTGTTCGTCGGCATCGACACTGACAGGCGGTCGCTTGCGCCCCTGGGAAACTTCGATGGCAATCATTTCCGGTTCAAAGAACCCGGCTTCGCGAGCGGCCTCGTACTTGGACTGGGATGCCAGGGCAAAGAGGTCGCAGGTGTCGCGGTCGATATTCAGATCCGCCGCCACATTGTCAGCGGTTTGGGGCATGGTGTGGCCACCAAAGCGGGAAATGATTTCGGGATTGGTAAAGCGTGCGCCCATGGTTGAGTCCGCCAGCTCCTGGCCGCGATCCCAGGCGCTGGCGGCTTTGGAGATAACCAATGGCGCACGGCTCATGGATTCGACCCCACCGGCGACAAACAGCTCGCCCTCGCCACTCTTGATGCAACGCGAGGCATCTAATACGGCTGCCATGCCTGAGCCACACAGGCGGTTAAGGGTCAAGCCTCCTGCACTGACAGGCAGGCCGGAGATCAAACCGGCGTGGCGGGCAACATTGCGACTGTCCTCACCGGCCTGGTTGGTGTTGCCGATGATCACATCTTCGTATTGATCGGGGTTAAACGGGGTTCGCTGCACCAGCGCCTCAATCACCCGCGCCAGCAGGTCATCAGGGCGAACAGGGGCCAGGCTACCGCCGTGGCGACCAAACGGTGTGCGGGCACCGTCGTAGATATAAGCTTCGGACATGGGGCTACCTCCTGAAAAGTCAGGGGCACTTTATATCAGAAGTAGCACTTCAGTTCCACTCTGCGGAACTTTGGTTTAAAAGCGAGAGGCTTAAAAACGAACGTTTGAATGTCAGTAGCGGATAAGCATGGCTTCGATATTGCGGACCATGTTTTTGAGCTGTGGGGCGACTTCCTCGCGAAGATAATCCGGTGACAAACGATAAGCAGGACCGCCGGCATTAAAGGCGTAGATGATCCCTTCGCTCATCACCAGGGGCACAGACACGCCGTTCACATCGCGGTCCCAATCTCCAAATGAGTAGCAGTAGCCGTGCTCCCGATAACTGTTCACCGCTTCATCGATTCCGGCCTTGAGCACCGGCCATTGGTCACCGGCCTTGCGCTCCATATAGCCCTCCAGGTATTCCCGCTCTTCATCGCTCAGCCCGGCCAGATAGGCCCGCCCCGCGGAGTTCTGTGCAATGGGAACCCGGTCCCCAACCTCCATGCGAAAGGTACGCACCTCTTCGGGGGCCTGATATTCCACATAGATCATTTCCAGGCGATCCCGATCCGCCAGCCCCACCGCTGTACCGGTGGCTTCGGCCAGGTCCTGCATCAGGGGTTTGGCTACCTGGCGGATGGCCAGATTGGACACAAAGGCATAACCCAGGGCCAGCACACCACTGCCGAGTTGGTACTTGCCCAAGCGCTCGGAATAGGTGAGGTAACCCAGTTTGGTCAGGGTATAGGTGAGCCGGGAGATGCTGGATTTAGGCAATTGGGTACGTTCGGCGATCTCCTGGTTGCCGAGAAAGCCGTCGCCAGGCTGGAACGCCCGCAAAACATCCAGGCCACGGGCCAGTGCTTCGATAAATTTGCGTTCCGAAGTGTCTTCGCGATCGCGTGGAAGGCCATTGATGGTGCTCATAGAAGTTGTCAGTTGCCGGCTAATTGGCGCTGATCATACAGGATTTGGCCGGAGTTTGTTGCCTGGTCTGCCGAGATTATCGCTCGATGCCTCTAAAGAAGGGTGAACAATGCGGTAAGACGAACAGTGTAGCTCACAGTCCTCTGGATAGCGCGTTCTGTTCTAAGAACCTCATGGAATAGCATCTATATTTGTAATTGCAGCTCCACCTTTTTTTGCGCAAAAGGGGAAAGCCATGAGTGATCTGGACGATGTGCTAACCGGCATCATGCTGGCCATGGAGAAGGCCCACGAACTCACCAGTCTTTGGGAACTGGATACTACCAGCCGTCAGGCCGATTTGTTGTGTATGTCTTCCATGCTCAGAGCCGAGGAGGGCATCGAAGATTACCTGCTGGTATCGGCCAAAGAGATCGCCTCCCTGATCCTGGACGCGGGCCAGCGGGTCTACTCTCAGTCGGCCGAGCATATTGACCGCGACTTTGGTGATCTCTACATCGAGTCTATGGAGCCGGTCCAGGCCAGCGACTTCTACGTGATAAAATACAACAAGGTGCCGTTTCCGTTTGAGCTGTCTCACCGTCCCCGAAGCCCTAAGGTCAGTGATCTTGAACGCAAGATTACCCGCAACATCACTCACGAGTTGCTGACTCCGATTAACTCCATGCAGGGGCTCAACGAGCAACTCAGCGAAGCACTGCTGGACGACAGCAGCCGCGAGATTCTCAGCCTGCACACCGAATCCTGTTCCAAGCTCAAAACCCATCTCTCCGACATTGTTAATTACTTCAGCCTGAGCAGCACGGAATCCCAGTCTTACAATCGAGAGAACTTTGATCTGGCAGAGACAATGTTTTCCATTTCCTCAAAGGCCAACCGCAGTATTCTGGAGGGCCACCGCCGTTTGAAGTTCCACTTGGAGTGTTCCTTCGGCAGCGAATCGGCGCCGGTGCGGGGGTACCCGCTGTTGCTGGAACAAGCTCTGCTGCAATTAATCGAGAACGCCCTCAAATTCACCCCGGATGGTGGTGAGGTGAATGTCAACTGTGACATTGTGGAAGATCGCTTGCTGCGGTTTCGGGTGAGTGACAATGGCTGTGGCATTTCCGAGAGTGATCAGCACATTATCTTCAGGCCGTTCATACTCGGCGATATGTGCGATACTCGCACCAAACGCGGCATCGGCCTGGGGTTGGCGTCGGCATTGGAGTGCGTGATCATAATGAGTGGCAACGAACATGCGCACATTTACGTGGATTCCGCACCGGGAGAGGGAGCGTCTTTCACCTTTGAGTTGCCCTACGAGAAATCCAGCTATCAAAGATCCGAACATGCAGGGGGGCTCGACCTGCCTAAAGACGAGACCGAGTATTTCATACTGGTGGCGGAGGACAATCCCACCCAACAGATGATAGTTGATCGTTTAATACAAAAACTCGGATTCCATTCCATGGTGGTGGAAAATGGCGTGGAGGCGTTGGGCGAATACATCCGCGGCGATACCAAGTACGATCTGATCCTGATGGACATTCAAATGCCGGGCATATCAGGACACGAAGCCACGCGCATGATTCGCAAGCACGAAAAGGAATTGGGTTGGGATCGAATCCCCATTGTAGCCATTACGGCCAATATCGAAAAAGAGGTTCACAGCGAATCCTTACGCTGTGGCATGGACGGACATTATGGTAAACCCGTAACCCGCGTCGTCTTGGACGAGCTTATTCGCAAGGCGTTGCTCGGTATCAGTCTCTGATCTTGATCCATGTCAAAGTACCTCTTTGTAGGCATAGGTAATATGCAAAAAGTTATATGCCCGCAAAACTCACAAGGACAATAAACTTTCCGGGTACTGAATGTGATTGATCAGGTCGGTACCACCACATGCGTTTTAGCTTTACCAAATTTCGCCATCTTTCCTTAACCACTTCTCTTTTATTGGTCACAGTTCTCCTTTCTCTCGCCACTTACACGGTGGTGATGCTCGGTACCGACTACCGCAATCACAAAATGATGCTAAAGCGAACTCTGCACCTGATTGAACGGGATATGCATGTGTTGCAACCCCAGGTGGACGAAGTGCTGGCGCTCTATGGGTGGGATGCGGCAGAGCATCATCTGGCGGCATTTTCCAAGGTTGATGAGATTCTGCGGGCTGTGGTGGTGGATGACGATATGAGTGTTCAGGCCAGCGATCAGCGTCTGGTGCGCAATCGTATCATACCGGCTTTACCTCCACAGTTTGACTCTCGCAGCGCAAACGCAGCAATTCAGGAAAACCGACTGATAACTCACATCGACGGAAATAATCTGCGTATCGGTGCCTACTTTCCGCAAGCCATTCCTCCTCACCGCTCAGGTTCCAATGCGGGCTCTGTGGGTGTGACCTTCGTGCTTTATGATCTCACCCGTTTTTCAGACGAAATGCGCAAGGAGCTGCAGATGCAGCTGGTGTTGGTCTTGGGGGTTGGTTCTTTGGCGCTGTTGGCGCTCCTGTTCTATGTGCGAAGAACCATAACACGTCCGCTGACGTTGCTGGCCAAATGGGCAGACCGTATGGCAGCGGGGGAATACGATAAACGTTTGCCCGAAACCGGAGGGCGTGAAATCGTCAAGCTTGCCGGGGCCGTCAATCAATTCGCCGCATCTGCCAATAATTTTAAACAGGATATCAATCGTCGCCACGAACGCCTGCAGGCCTATCTGGAAAGCGGTGTGGTGGGTATGTTGGTGATCGATCCGGAAGGTCGCATTCAGGAAATGAACGGGGTGCTTACCGATATCAGTGGCTACACCGAAGACGAACTATACGCGGAGGTCTGGCTGGAGCTCTGTCATCCGGAAGATCGCAAGGGTTTGTATGCGCTGTGGCGTCGAATACTGGCGAAACCGGGCAAAGAAAGATCCCTGGAATTTCGTCTTTGTGATAAAGCCGCCAATGTCCACTGGATTGATGCGGTTGCCAAGTATGAGCAGGGTAGCGGTGACCAGGCCGGTCGGGTATTGGTGTTCTTGCGGGATGTTACCTTGCGCAAGAAAAACGAGGCAGACCTGCGCCTGGCCGCTGCCGCTTTTAATACTCATGAGGCGATTGTGATCACTGACGCTACGGGTAGCATTGTGAAGGTCAATCAGGCCTTCACGGATATCACCGGCTATGAGCCCCATGAGGTGTTGGGTAAAAATCCCAATATGTTCCAATCGGGCCAACACGACAGAGCGTTTTACGCAAGAATGTGGTCGGATATTCGCGACAAGGGTGTTTGGAAAGGTGAGATTTACAATCGTCGCAAAGGGGGCGAGATTTACCCCGAGTTTGAAACCATTATTGCGGTCAAGAACCCGCGCGGTGAGGTGACTCAGTACATCGCCTTTTTTGAAGATATTACCCAGCGTAAGAATGCGGAGCAGCGCATTCAACAGCTGGCCTACTATGATGAGCTGACACAGTTGCCCAATCGTCGCTTGCTGAATGAACGGCTTGAGCAGGCACTTGCGAGCGCACAGCGTCACAACCACCTTGGCGCTCTGTTGTTTGTAGACTTGGACCATTTTAAGGATGTGAACGATTCTCTTGGTCATTTGGTAGGGGACAAATTGCTATATGAGGTGGCTCAGCGTTTGGCGCAGCATACTCGTAAAGAGGATACCTTAGCTCGTCTGGGCGGAGATGAATTTGTCTTGCTGGTGCACTGCAAAGAGGATCCAAGGGCGGCAGCCGCAGAGCAAGTCCGACAATTGGGTGAGCGCATCATAGCCGATATCGCCAGGCCCTATTGTATTGAAGGGCATACGCTGCGCATCAGTGTGAGCATCGGTATCAGCTTCTTCCCCTCCGACTCCGACAATCTTGCTGATTTATTGCGTCAGGCGGATACGGCAATGTATCAATCGAAAGATTCCGGTCGCGGTGTGGTTCGGTTTTTCTCGGAAGATATGCAGCATATGGCGGATCGTCGATTGTTGATGCGCAACGATCTGCGGCGGGCATTGGAGTTGGAGGAGTTTGAGCTCTATTTCCAGCCACAACTTGATGTGCTTTCCGGGTTACCTGTCGGGGCGGAATGTCTGATTCGCTGGCGGCACCCCAAGCAGGGTTTTATTCCTCCGTCAGATTTTATTCCTGCCGCCGAAGAGAATGGCATTATTGTCGAAATCGGTGAATGGGTGTTGAAAAAGGCGTGTCAGCAACTAAAACGGGTGGAGGCACATAGTTGCGGGCGGCAGGCGTTGCAACTTGCGGTGAATATCAGCCCGCTGCAGTTTCACAGCAATGGCTTTGTAAAAACTGTGAAGGAGATTGTTGACTGCTATGAGGTGGATGCCCGGCATCTGTGTTTTGAGCTGACGGAGGGTATTCTGGTCCAGAATATCGATCACGCGGTGGATATTATCCGTGACCTGAAGGCCATGGGAATCAGTTTCGCGATCGATGATTTTGGTACCGGTTATTCGTCACTGGGGTATTTAAGCCGGCTGCCATTGGATAAGATTAAGGTGGACAAGTCATTTGTGGATCAGGTGCCCGGGGACCCTCAGGGAGTGACGGTGGTTGAGACGATTCTGTCCATGTCGCAGCATCTCGGTGTCGATGTGATTGCGGAGGGGGTTGAGTCTGAGGAACAGTTGGTGTTCTTGAGCGAACGCTATTGTCATTCTTATCAGGGGTATCTCGGAGCTCGGCCTATGCCCCTGGATCAGTATCTGGCGTTCTTGAATGAGAAGTTGGGGATCGCAAGCCGTGGAGATGCTGTGGTGGTGCCTTTGCGTGGAGACTGAGTATCAGTTACTGTTGTCCGCCCATTTGGCCGTGCAACCAATCCTGAATGGCGATCAGTGATTCAAGACGGGGCATGGTCCCCAGTAGCTCTCCCACGTTTCCCCAAGGGTATTGTGCCTGCCCTAGCCAATCCAGGACTTCGTTCTGGTGTCGTGGCTTCAGCCTGATCATATGGTCCGTGCTAATGGCCAGCTGGTTGACCTTGGCGGACTCATTGTAAGTAAACAACCATTCGTAGGTACCGCACCCCACATAGACTTCGGCGCCTTTCCTGGCGGTCATTGTTGTTAACCAGGGGCAGTGGAAAATATTGGAGCCCGTGTTGTCCGGTGGATGGGAAAGGCAGAACGTATAGATATTCTCGAAACGTTGGTTGAATTCCTGGCAGAGCAACGTGGTAATGTCGTCCGCTCCTATCAGTTCCGAAGGGTAGGGCAACAGCGAGCGGTCCCAGCTTACTCTTACAAAAGAAGAGGCGCTGAAAATTTGTCGAGCCAAGTGAGGCTTGTTGTCATCCTTGGCACGAATGTAGGTTCGTACAATGCTCGCGTTACGATGCGCTGTGGAATCCATCATATGCATACTTCCGGTTGCGCCAGCTACAAAATATTCAAGGCACTGAGTATAGACCTGGCCCCTAATCCCACAGACACCAAAAGCACCACGCCCCCAAGTGTGTTGGCCAGCAGGCCGTTGGTGTACTTGCCCAAAAGAGTTTTCTGGTTCATGGCGAACAACAAAAAGCCGGTGATAATAGGTAACAGCAATCCATTGGCAAACTGAGCGGAGAGTATAATTGTCAGCGGCTTGATGCCGGTCATTGCCAGTAGGCTGCCACACACCAATACCACCATGCTAATGGTTCTGAAACGACCGGTTTGATTACTCTTGCCAAAACCCAACACCTCTGACATGGCGTAGGCGGTTGCCAGTGGCGCCGTGATGGCGCTGCTCAACCCTGCCGCGAAAAAACCAATGCCCAACAGATACTTGGCGTAGCTGCCAAACAGGGGTTCAAGTTGAACGGCCATATCGGCTCCGCCCCTGACGGCCAGACCGCTGCCAAACAAGCTGGCCGCCGCGGTGGACACCACCAGAATGGCAATAAGACCGCCAAAGCTGAGAGAGAGGTAGGTGTCTGCGCGTGCTTCACCCAGGGCCTGTTCTCCGCGCCAGCGGTTTTTAACGGCAGAGGCATGCAGGAACAGGTTGTAAGGCACAACCGTGGTTCCGATTAAGGCAACAACCGTAAACAATCCTTCAGCGGGAATCGTCGGAGTCAAAAGCCCACTAAACAGAGCGGACCAGTCAGGTTTAACCACCAGGAAAGTCGTAATAAACGACAGCCCCATGATTACCACCAGGGTCAGGAGTGCTTTTTCGATCTGTTGATAGTTGCCGCGCCAGAGTACAAATCCCGCGCCCAGCGCAATGGCGCCGATAGAGAGGCGATACCAGTGCGGGTCTTCACCGGTCAAGGCCTGAATACCAAGTGCGGCCCCGGTCAAATTGCCCGCTTCGTAAGCGCAATTGCCCACAAACAGAGCGACGGAGATCAAGGCAAAGAGGGGCCATTTAAGCAAGGAGTCCCTCAGGCTGTAGGCGAGGGCTTCTCCCAACCCTTTTTGGGTGATGGTTCCCAGGCGGGCGGCCATCTCTTGAAGAATAATGGTAGCCAAGGTGGCGAAAACCAATGCCCACAACAGTGCATAACCGAAGTTGGCACCGGCCAGGGTGCAAGCAGTAATGGTGCCTGGTCCAATAATGGCGGCGGCCACCATCACCCCCGGACCGAGATTGCGCAGTCGGGCGCTAAGCTGCGCCAGTGGCGAGACGCCATTAAGTGGTGCTGTGGTACAGGCAGTTTTTTGTTGAGATTGCATACAGATACCCTTGAATCGCAGTTCGTCTATCTAACTCGACGGATGTTGTTTAATTATTTGTGCGAACCTGCGTTCTCATGGGTTTATTGGCCAAATGTTGGGAAATTCAAATATTTGCGTCGGTTTATGAGGTTGAGAGGGTGGCAAGGGGAGGGAATCTCCACGCGAGACCCGCCTGAAGATTCCCCCACAGCCCAAAAAAACCGGTGAATCGAGAGATTTGTCCTTCTATCAGGCGTATTTTCAGGGTTTACCAACCACTTATTTGCAGAATCCACGATAAACTGACAACTTTTTTTCGATTGCGGCCATTTGCAAATATAAATCCAACAAGCTCGCGGTTTCATAGAAGGGCAAAAAAGACTCGCCACACCAAAATAACACCGAGGAGAGCTTACTTATGTCATTCCGACTCAACGAACTTGCCCGTTTAACCATGCCTGCCCTGGTGGCGGCCACTTCTATACTGGTGCCAACCAAGATTTTGGCCGAGGAGACCAATTTCCAGCTGGAAGAAATCACGGTTACCGGCTCTTACATTAAGCGCAAGAGCCAATCCGACCAGTCAACGCCACTGTCGAGTTTCGACCAGTCCAGCTTACAGGACGCTGGCGTAAAGGATCTGCGTGACCTGATTGAGATCATGCCGACCAACTCGGGAGCCCAAAACAACTCCGATAACCTGACACAAAACTTCACCGCCGGTACCTCCAATATCAACTTGCGGGGTCTTGGTGTCTCTTCGACGTTGGTGCTGCTGAACGGCAAGCGTCAGGTGCTGTCGGCTGTACAAACCAACGATGGTTCAAGCTTTGTCGATACCGCCTCTCTGGTTCCAACCCTGGCGGTGGAGCGCATGGAAGTGTTGAAGGACGGCGCCTCAGCGATTTATGGCTCTGACGCCGTTGCCGGTGTTGCCAACTTTATTACCCGCGATGACCTGGACGGCGCGGAACTGCAATGGGAGTATCGCAAACGTACCGACAACGGTAGCCAGGATGATCTCAATATCGACGGGGTTGTGGGTGGTTCATTCGGAGAAAGCGGCCACTTCCTGCTGGCGGCCAGTTACCTCGATCGCAGCAGTCTGGTCGCCGAAGAGGTGGATTGGCTGGTACCTACCGACTCACTGAGTGGTTCAGGTAACCCTGGCACTTTCGTTGGCGATTCCATTGGCAAGGTTGCAGACCCCAACTGCGAAGAGCACGGCGGATACCTGATCGGCGGTTCATGTCGGTTTGATTATGGTCCCCAGGTGACCTTTGTACCGGATGAGCAACGTATCCAGGGGTTTGCCCGTGCCACCTGGGACTGGGACGAAACCACGGAAGTCTGGTCGGAGATCGGCTACGCCCGAAACAAAATCACCCGGGAAGTTTCTCCCAGTTTCCCCGTACTTAATGCGCCCACTGTATCTGCCGACCACCCCGAAAACACTTTCGGCGAGGACGTCCTGTTTATCGGCCGACCCTACGGTAACGGCGCACCGACGGAACTGAATCACTACGATCACAACACCTTTCGTTTCGCCTTTGGTGCCAGTGGGGAATTTACCGAGAGCCTCTTCTGGGAGGCATCCTATGTGGGCGCTCAAAATGATGTGGTCATCAATGTACGAGACGTGAACGTCAATAACTACCAGCGAGCCATTGATGGTCTTGGTGGCGTCAATTGTAAGGGGGACGTGCCAGACGCTGAAGGCTGCCTGCGGTTTAATCCGTTCTCTACGTCATTCACCACCGCTCCCAATGATCCGGCACTCAAGGACTACATTATTGGTGAATACCTGGGTGATGCAGAATCCGAAATGAATGTCATGGAGTTTATCGTCTCTGGTAATGACCTGTTCTCTCTGCCCGGTGGCGAGGCGGGTTTTGCACTGGGCTTTCAGTACCGCGAAGAATCCCTGAGCTACGTATACGACACCATCACTCAACACGATGGCTGGGGCTTTTTGATCGGTAACCCCAACTTTTCAGGCGAGCGGGACGTATCAGCGGTATTTGCCGAGGTAATGCTGCCGTTGACCGAAACCATAGAAGTCAGCGCAGCGGTACGCTACGAAGACTACGGCGGCGTAGTTGGCGATACCACCGACCCGAAACTGTCCGTACTCTATCGGCCCACGGAAACCCTCTCTTTTCGAGGCTCCATCAGTACTTCCTTCAGGGCGCCCTCGGTGTTCCAGACCCAGGGCATACAAACCAGCTTTGTGAATATTCGCGATCGTGACGCCAATCTGGTGGATGGCGAAGTCGAACTCAAAGATGACACTACCTTCAGTGGCAACCGCACGGTGGGTACTGACACTCTAACGCCAGAGACCTCAACCGCTCTGAATATTGGGCTGTCCTGGGCGCCCAACGATGTATGGGAAGTGGATCTGGACTACTGGAGCTTCACCTTCGAGGATGTTCTCACGCAAACCAATGCCCAGGCTATTGTCAGCAATGAAAACTACATTCGCGGGGGCGCTCCCGATGCTAACGGTGTCTACAACCCCAATCCTGACCTGAATTTCCGCGACCCCCGAGTGGTCCGAGATTCCGCTGGTACGGTATCCATCGTTAATACAGCATTCGTAAATGCCAACGCTATCGAGACCAGTGGTATAGACCTGTCTGTACGCGGGTACTATGAAACCGATATTGGCAGCTTTTCGCCCTCGTTCGATAGCACTTACGTGCTTACCTACGATCTCGAAGACGAAAGCGGCAACAAGATCGACGGTGCCGGCAGCCGCAACCGTACCAACTTCGGTAACCCGTCGCCGGAACTCAGAGCGAATCTGGGGCTGGGCTGGGCCTATGATAAGCACAGTGCCAATCTATTTGTTCGTTATGTCAGTAGCTATGACAATGATCAGTATGGCCAGTCCATCGAGAGCAGTACCACCATGGACGCCCAGTACAGTCTGGATCTTGGTGACTGGCTAAAAGACGATACCGAATCCACTCTTACCCTGGGGGTCGTGAATCTGACCGGTGAAAACCCTCCCTTCGTAAAAACCCCGGCAAACTACGACCCTCGTACAGGAGATCCCCGCGGTCGTCGGATCTACGTAAAGATTGGAACCAAGTTCTGATCTGAGGCCAACACGCTTCTGCACCGTCGATTGTGAAAGGGTCCGCTCAGCATCAATCGGTGATCAGCCCCGCTTAGGCGGGGCTCTTTTTTTGGAGAAGAGAGTATGCAATAAGATGAAACCGTTTTCTCACTACCTAAAAGAAGCCGCCAAAGCAGCGGCATCAGGCGACCTTTTTCTGGAGTTCTCGCGGCAATGCTTTGTTCATAACGAATGGGGGATGGCAAGAAAATATGCACTGATTGCCATTGAGCAGGGTAATCTCAGCCGCGCTGAAGAGGCTCAACAACTGCTGGAGGTCATCAGTCAAAGAATGTGGAGCTGATATTTTCAGTTCATGCGGTCCAAAAGGTTTTTTGCCCGCGCAAACAGCTCCCGAGGATCATAGGGTTTGGTGATGTAGTCGTCGGCACCCAGCTCCAGGCCCACAATATGATCAATGTCGTCGCACTTCTGGGTGACCAGAATGATACCGACACTGGAGCGGCTCCTGATTTCGCGGGTCAGCGTGAGTCCGTCTTTGCCCGGTAAGGTAATGTCGAGCAAAATAAGGTCAACCGATTGCCGTTCGAGAATTTGCTCGGCCTCCTCGGCATCACTGGCTTTAAAAACGGTGTAGTTTTCGGATTCAAAATAGCTGACCAACAATTCCTGGCTGGCTTCTTCATCTTCGACAATCAGAATTCTGGGGGTGGTAGTCTGTGTCATTCCTTCCATTTCCGGGGTGAAACAGGCCAGTGAGTGTAATTCAGGAGCCAGGCCTTTACAAGAAAGTGCAAGGGTGCAGAGACGTCAATCTATACCTAAAATAGTAAACAAAAGCACCGGCGTGGGATAACAGAGGATATTACTATTTCAAATATAGAGGTAGATGCTAATACTCTCTCGCAATATTGCAGTAAAAAGGCAAATAGAAAATAAGGTTAGTAGTCATTAAGGTTAAACGACAGGACACGCCCATGCCAAAGCGCACATCAGATTTCCCGCTGCGCAACAGTCTTTCTTTCCGACAGGCCAAGAACGCGGTCATCGTCGCGTTTATTATCGGCATTGTAGTGAGTGCGTTTCAGATCTGGCTGGACTATTTTTCACTTCGAAACGAAGTAAGAACCTCCATCGTCGATATTCTGCGTACCGCTAACCGCGCCTCAGGCCACGTAGCCTACAATCTGGACGAAACGGGGTCGCTGCAAATCACCCGGGGGTTGGTGAGCAATGGCCCGATTACCAAAGCCACCATCAAGGACAATTTTAATATCGTGCTGGCGCATGCCGAGAAAGACATCGAGCTGGAGGAGTCTCCCTTCCTACGCTGGGTATTCGGCTCACCGGAGACCATAGAAGAAAAGCTGTTCAAAAATGCAAATAGTGATTTTCTGGCCGGCCGATTGATTGTCGAGATCGATCCGCTGGTGACCGCCGAAACCTTTATCCAGCGATCCGTTGTGGTGTTTTTGTCCGGAATCTTCAGGAACGTTGTTCTTGCGGTTACCCTGTTGGCGGTCTTTTATTTTACGCTGACAAAATCCATTCTCAAAGTCAGCAGTCGATTGCGAACCGGAACGCCCAACGAGCGTATTCCCATGCCGGAGGCCCATCACTCCGATGAATTTGGCGTACTTATTGATGAGTTTAATCGCCATCTGGAAATCATTGAGGATCAACACCGGCAAATCGTCGAAAACAACAACAACCTTGAGCGAATCGTGGCTGAGCGAACGCTGCAACTTGCTGACAAGAATCGCGAACTTGACAAAGAGAAAAACGCCGCGTTGCAGGCCAGCCAAACCAAATCGGATTTTCTGGCCATGATGAGCCACGAGATCCGAACGCCTATGAACGGCATCATGGGCATGATCAACCTACTTAACAATGAGGTCAAAGAGCCAAAACAAAAGGACTATATCGAATCCATCCTGGAGTCGAGCAATACCCTCTTGACCTTGATGAATACAGTGTTGGACTACTCCAAATACGAAAAGGGGCAGTTTACCTTTCAGAGTATCCCCTTCAGGCTGGAAAGCCTGATCAAGGGCATTCTGTTTTTCTTTTCCAACCTCGCCGATCAAAAAAATGTACTACTCACCTCTGACATAGAGAAAAATGTCCCCGATACGCTGTTGGGAGACCCCGAAAAACTTCGTCAACTGTTGCTTAACCTGGTGTCTAACGCCCTCAAGTTTACCGACAAAGGGCACGTGACACTGAAAGTATCGCTAAAAGAAAGCGACGGTGGCTACGCCAAGGTTCGGTTTGACATCATCGATACAGGCGTGGGGATTCCCACGACCTCCGGCGATGCCCTATTCGAACCCTTCGCGCAAGCCGACAACGCCCAGGGGCGTCGACGGGGAGGTACCGGTCTGGGACTCACGATCTGCAAAAAAATCGTGGAACAGCAAGAGGGAACCATTGGGTTTACCAGCGAGGAGGGGAAAGGCAGTTGCTTCTGGTTTGAACTGCCGTTCCAGATCGCGCCGGAAGGAGCGGGTGAATCAGATGGTGCCGTCACCAGGTCTAAGCTGGAGCCACTGACCATTCTGGTGGTCGACGATATCGAAATCAATCGCCGGCTGGCGAAGGGACAATTGGAAAACGACCATCACGAGGTTTTGCTGGCCAACAACGGGGTGGCGGCGATCAATATCATGAAAAAACGCCCGGTTGATCTGGTGTTAATGGATCTGCAAATGCCGATTATGGATGGGCTGGAGGCGACCCGACGCATCCGAACCTTGTCGTTACACAACGCAGGTGATACGCCCATTATTGGCGTTACCGCCAATGGCTCGGAAGCCGTTCTCGCAACATGCAAAGAGGCAGGCATGAACGAGGTGGTGATCAAGCCCATCGAGTACGAAAGCCTGCACAACGTGATTGCCACCTACTTTGAGGGCGATCAACTCGATGAGGGCAGGGCGTCCACCTCCTACAGTCTCGGGTATCTAAATTCCACCTTAATCAACCAGCATCATAATGCGCTGGGTCATGAAAAAACGATTGCACTGTACAACAAGGCCAAAAAGACACTCAGGGGGCTGGTCAATGATATCAACAGGCTACAGAGCGAAGGGGAAAAAGAGGAACTTGCCAAAAAGGCCCACGCGCTGTCCGGTCTGTGCCTTAACTTCGGATTCTCCCTGTTGAACGAATCGGCAACGGAGATCGAAAAGTCACTTTTAGAAAATGATGCGGAGGACGTGGGAGAAAATGGCAACAAAGTCGAACAATTAAACCAATTGGCCATGGAAACTCTGGAGGTTCTGGAACAGGTTCTCAATGAGGCAAACGATGTTACGCACAATGCCTAGAGTACCAGCGTGGTTAATGCTCAAGGCTGTAACCACCGTGTTTCTGTGCTTCTCGTTGCTGAGCAGCAAAGGGGTTTTAAGCTCACCCCTGAAGCTGGTGACTCTGCAATACCCCCCATACTCTTATCAAAGTGGTCAACACGTCAAGGGGGTGGCGGTGGATATTGTTACTGAAGTGCTCAACCGTATGGAACAACCCTTTGTCATCGAACTGCTGCCATGGCCGCGAGCAATCCGCAGAATCCGTGAAGGGCAGGCAGACGCCATTTTTACAATTTACAAAACATCGGAGCGTCAGGCCTTTGCAGATTACTCCAACGAGGTGATTATCGGACAGACTATCTCGCTGTATGCCAGGCGAGAGCACGACATACTCTACGACGGCACGCTGGCCAGCCTTAAACCTTATTCCTTTGGCGCGGTGAGGGCGGTCTACTACGGCGAACTGTTTGAACAGGCCGTAACAGCGGGTGTTATACTGCCGCCTGATCTGGTGGACAATGGCGAAAACAATCTACGAAAACTGCTGAGAATGCGCTTCGATATCCTCATCAGCAACCGACTGGGGGCGGAACATATTTTGAGAAAAATGCAGGCTCAAAACCGTGTTAAAGTGCTTGAGCCGACACTGGAGGAGGTGCCCAGCTATCTGGCTTTTACCAAGGCCAAGGCGCTAACAGAGACGAGAATGAAATTTGATCACTATCTCAAAGCGTATAAACGTGAGGACTCCTATCGCCTGGCGATAGAAAGGGTCAATAAAAGCTACTCACAACCCTAATAAAGGCTCACAGACCATGCAAAGTACCCTTTTCAGCACTCAAAATACCCGCGATCGGCAAAGGCTTATTGCTTATCTGGAAGAGCGCGACATGGAGGTTCGCGCCCTGACAATACCCTCCGATGGTCTTGATCTCAGCGAAGAAAACAGTAAAACCGACTTTTTCATCCTCCATATTCGAGGTTTCTCCGATAGTTGCACAGAGTTGTTAAAGACAATCAGGTCTAGCAATGGCGCGCCGGTCATGGTCATTGACGAAGGGGCCGATGAAATCGACAAAATTCTGGCCATCGAAATGGGGGCTACCGATTACGTGCAGGCCAATGTCCATGATCGGGTGATTCTTGCTCGTATACACGCGATGCTCCGCCGCGAAAAACTCAATGACCAGCTGGACCATTCGTCAAAGTCGGACAACAGCGAGCAATCGACGATAGAATCACAGGGTAATTGCCTGGAGTTTGCCGGTTGGCAGCTCAACATTCGTACCCGAATGCTCACCTCTCCCACACAGCTCCAGGTCAAATTGACCAATTCGGAGTTCACTCTGCTCATGGCTTTTATAGAACGCAGAAATCGCGTGCTCAGCCGCGATCTACTGCTACAGGCCTGCTACGAGGACCCCTCTAGCGTATTCGACCGCAACATTGATTACCTGGTGCTCCAACTTCGGAAGAAACTTGAGGCCGACCCCAAAAAACCAACTATCATTAAAACGGAACATGGCGCGGGCTACCTGTTTTCGCCCAAGGTGAGTAGACCCAAAAGCGTCGTCTGATCGTTGGGCGGCCTGATAGGACGTCCACACATGCTTGCATCCCGCTCTCTTATCTATATAGGTGTTGGGCTCTATTTGGCTCTGCAGGTTGGTGCCTGGGGTAGCGACGGACAAGAGCAGTCTGAGCTTGAGGAAATTGTGGTGACCGGGTCCTATATCCGCCGCCCGGATCAGGCCGACTCCTCCAGTGCCTTTATCCAGTTTGACCAGGCCAGCCTGCAGGATAACAGCGTTAAAGATATTCGTGACCTCATCGAGTTAATGCCCATCAACTCAGGCGCTCAGAACAATTCTGACAATCTCACCCAGAACTTTACCGCCGGCACCTCCAATATCAATTTGCGTGGGCTTGGGGTATCGTCAACGCTCGTATTGCTCAATGGGCGCCGCCAGGTGCTGTCGGCGGTACAAACCAACGACGGTTCCAGCTTTGTTGACACCGCCTCGCTGGTGCCAATGTTAGCCATAGAACGGCTGGAAGTGTTAAAGGATGGAGCATCGGCGGTGTACGGCTCTGACGCGGTGGCGGGGGTAGCGAATTTCATCACCCGTTCTGACTTCGAGGGCTTTGAGCTTCAATGGGAATACCGCGAGCGAACCGATAACGGCACCCAGGATGATACCAATATTGACCTCATTGCGGGAGCCTCCACTGGCGATCATGGTCACTTTCTTATTGCCCTCAGTTATCTGGATCGCAGCAGTCTGGTGGCGGGCGAAGTGGATTGGCTGGACCCCATCGACGGTTCCAGTGGCTTTGGCAATCCCGGTAGCTTTGTGGTGCCCTCCGCCGGATTAACAGTCGCAGATCCCGATTGCGAAACCTTCGGCGGTATTTTCCAACAATTGAACAATGGCAGTACGCTGTGTCGGTTTGACTTTGGTCCTCAAGTCACCTTTGTCCCCGACGAACAAAGGTTGCTGGCGTTTGCTCAAGGCCATTGGGCCTGGAGCGACAACACAGAGCTGTGGGCAGAGATTGGTCATGCCAGGAATGACATCAGCCGCGAGGTATCGCCCAGCTTTCCGGTACTGAATACACCGCTTATTCCCGCCGGTCATCCGCTGAATTTTTTTGAGGAGGATGTGTTTTTTCAAGGGCGGCCCTACGGCAATGGCCAACCCACAGAGATCAACCGCTACAAACACAATACCTTCAGGGCGGCACTGGGAGTCTCGGTGGAATTGTCCGGCAACCGCTATCTGGATGCCTCTTTCGTGTCCGCCAAGAACGACGCGCTCATCAATGTCAGAGACGTAATTGCCGCCAACTTTCAAGCAGCGTTGATGGGGTTGGGAGGTATCAACTGCGTTGGCAACAGCCCGGGCGTGAACGGTTGTCAGTACTTTAATCCATTTTCCAGCGCCTTTAACGTCGCACCCAACGATCCACAGTTAAAGAACTATATTATTGGCGACTACCTGGGCGATGCGTTGTCAGAATTAAAAACACTGGAGGTTGTCTACTCCGGCGATTTGATTGCAATGCGCGATGGCATGATGGCATTTGCCCTGGGCCTGCAGCGTCGGGAGGAATCGCTGCGCTACACCTACGACTCCATCACCCAGCAAGACGGCTACGCCTTCTTGATTGGTAACCCCAACTTCTCCGGCAGCAGAGATGTGGATGCCATATTTGGTGAGCTGTTTGCCCCCGTTACTGCCAACCTGGAGTTGCGTGCTGCACTGCGTTACGAAGACTACGGTGGGGGAGTGGGTGATACTATGGACCCACGCTTGTCTCTCCTCTGGCGACCGCGAGAAACAATATCTCTGCGTGCCTCCGCCAGCACATCTTTTCGCGCGCCCTCTGTGTTCCAGACCGCGGGTATTCAAACCAGCTTTGTGAATATTACCGATGCCGACGGCTCCACCACCTTTGCTGGCAATCGCACGGTTGGGCGCGATTCCCTTGTTCCTGAGCAATCAACAGCCTACAACCTGGGAGTATCCTGGGAGATCGACAAGCGCTGGAATCTGGATCTTGATTACTGGCGCTATAGTTTTGAGGACGTACTTACGCAGGAGTCGGCTCAGACAATCGTGAGCAACGACCCGTTTGACGAACGCGTTGAGCGCACCTCGGCGGGCACCATTGCCATTGTGCGCACCGCGTTTGTTAATGCCAACGAAATCACCACTGACGGTATTGACCTCAATGTGGTCGGTACCTATAACCGGGCCAACGGCACCTGGACGCCCACCTTCAACGCCAGCTACTTGCTCAGCTACGATCTAGTGAACGCCAACGGCGTGCGTATAGACGGTGCCGGGCAACGGAATGGCACCAACTATGGCAACCCGGCCCCGGAATTTAGAGCCAACCTGGGATTAAACTGGGCATTCGGTCAACACAGCGCCAACCTCTTTTGGCGTTACGTCAGCAGCTACGACGATGAACAAACCGGCCAGGGCATTGACCACTTCTCCACGTTTGACCTGCAATACAGTCTTAATCTCGGGTCGCGCCTGAGGAAGGATTCCGAGACCCAGGTGACCCTGGGTGTGATTAACATCACCGATGAAAATCCGCCCTTTGTCGCCATTGCGGGCAACTATGACCCGCGCACAGGCGATCCAAGAGGGCGGAGGGTATTTCTACGGATTGGGTTCAGATTGTAAGGCGATGAACTACATGGCTGTTGTTTCACTGTGGTCACAAGGGCTGAGTAGCTTTATGAAGCAGGGAGCACGTGCTATCTATTTAGGAGGACTATATACGGTGATTAGAGCAATCATGAGGGTTTAAAAACGCCTATTGGCTCTATTTTTGACAATAACGGAACCCAAGTCATAAGACTACCAGCGCAGACGTGTTTTCCTGACGAAGTGAAGAAGGTAAACGCACGTGTTATCGGAAAAGATATGGTGATATCCGCTCCAAAAACCCCCTGGGGCAGCTTTTTCAAAGCTCAGGAAAGCGTGAGCGAAGACCTTCTGGAGGAGAGGGTATCTCAAAAACAATCGGAGTGATCGGATAGGCAGCAAAGTGTCATAACCGGTCTTAGAAACTCGCAGGATTGGTGCTCTGACGGCGTTGTTTATGCGTAGGGCGGATTAGGCGCTTGCGCCGTAATCCGCCGGTTTTGCCGGAGATGTTCGTTGGCTTCGGCCCGGTTTTTAACACCCTTGAATGTGCCTGCAACAGGTGATTTATACACGGCCGCCGCCAATTTAAACCTTCGGCGGATCGGTGGATTACGAAGCGCAAAGCGCTTCTAATCCACCCTACGTCGTGCGGCCGTTGCGGACATTATCGAACGCCCATGGTGCCCTGAACCAGGATTATGAACTTCCGGTTATGGCACTTTGCCGCTATAGACTGAACCCATACAGCTCACAGATTCTCCTGAAGATCCGTATAAACAAGCAATCCCGAATCAAATCACTCCACGCCGAATCTGATCACGCTCCATGGATTCAAACAGCGCGGTGAAATTCCCTTCCCCAAATCCGTTATCTTCCTTGCGTTGGATAAACTCAAAAAACACCGGCCCCATCACACATTCTGAAAAAATCTGCAACAACAGCTTGGGGCTTTCACCTTCGGTAGAACCATCCAGCAAGATGCCGCGCGATTGCAGTTCTTGCACCGGCTCACCGTGGCCGGGCAGACGTTCTTCCAGCATTTCGTAGTAGGTTTCCGGTGGCGCGGTCATAAAGGGAACGCCGGCTTCTTTCATGCGGTCACAGGTGGCGAAAAGATCATCGCTCAGCAGGGCGATGTGTTGAATGCCTTCACCGTTAAACTGCATCAGAAACTCTTCGATCTGGCCGGTGCCCTGCGAACGCTCTTCGTTCAGTGGAATACGGATCTTGCCATCGGGCGCGGCCATTGCGCGCGAGTTTAGCGCAGTTTTCTCACCTTTGATGTCGAAATAGCGGTACTCGGCAAAACCAAAGATCTGCTCGTAGTATTTGGTCCAGTAATCCATGCGACCTTTATAGACGTTGTGGGTCAAGTGGTCGATGGTGTGAAAGCCAAAGCCCTCTGGGTGACGGTCAATGCCATCGATAAATTCAAAGTCAATGTCGTAGATGGAGCTGCCGTCTTCGTAACGGTCGATCAGGTACACAGGTGCTCCGCCAATACCGCGAATGGCGGGCAGGCGCAGCTCCATGGGGCCTGTAGGGATGTCCACTGGCTGGGCACCGTGTTTGATGGCGTATTGGTATGCCTGCTGCGCGTCTTTTACACGGAACGCCATACCACAGGGGGAGGGGCCGTGTTCTTCGGCAAAGAAGGCCGCCGGGCTATTGGGTTCGTAATTGATAATAAAGTTAGCGTCACCTTGGCGCCACAGAGTCACGTCCTTAGAGCGGTGGTTGGCAACATGGGTGAAGCCCAGGCTTTCAAACAGGGGCTCCAGAAGGCCCTTCTCAGTGGAGGTGTATTCTACAAATTCGAAGCCGTCCAGGCCCATGGGATTCTCGATAGTCATTATTCTCTCTCCTTCTCCGGTTGCTGTTGTGTGTTAAGTGACAAGCGATGGAGAGATTTTATAGTTGTTCGCACAACTAATGACTTGATCCAGATCAATCGTAACATTCGATATGAAAATAGATTTAAAAACTTGATTCTAGTTATTTGAACTTTCAATTAAATGAGGGCTATTCCCATTCATCATCGTATTGATTGGCGAGCGTTTCCAGGTGCCGGTCCAGCTTGTTCATCAACCGCAGCAGAGTTTCTTTTTCTTCAGGGGCAAAGCAGGCATCAATGGATTCACCAGTAGAGATGCGCTGGGGAGTGATGCTGTCATGGAAGTCGGCGCCCGCCTGGGTCAGCAGCACGAGAGTCTTGCGGCGGTCCCGCTTGGAGCTGCGGGTTTCAACAAACTCCAATGTTTTCAGGGTCTTAACGGCACGGGTGATGGTGGCGGCGTCCATCCCTGTCACCTCGGCCACCTGGGTATTGGTGAGGCCGCCATAGGCCCCCAGCACGCCCATCACCCGCCATTCTCTTTCGCCGATATTGGCCTCCGACTCCTTCAACAGAGTAGACAGCTTGCTGCCGGTATCCGACATGCGCAGCGCCATTCGGAAAAAGCGATAGGGCAGAAAGCTCTGCAGATCCATTGGGTAGCGTACCTTGGCTGCTGTGGGCAGGGTCACGCTTCTAATTCCTTGAAAGTCTTTAGTTTTTTCTTCGTTCGAGGGCATCAGAGAAGCTCCTTCACACCACTTGGCTCTGTATTTCGTATCGGATTAGGAAATCAGAATTCTAAGTGAGTCTACTTTCATCTTCAAACTCTTAAATTGAATATAAAAATAAATACTTGAAACTTCAAGTATTCGGGGTTAGCATAATCAACAACATCAAGAGCAATAACTATCATCAATAAAGAAGACCGCCAGTCACACACAACCAACTGCCAGGTGTGATCCAGAATGGTCTGCATCCCATAGAGAGGAGTCATACATGAGTCGTTCAGCTTTTATTCGTTGCCCGCTGTCATTGTCCGTCGCTATTGCCGCCGCAGTGACCGGCTCTGTGCCGAGCGCCCCGGTCAACGCCGCAGAGTTTGCTCTAGAGGAGGTGGTGGTTACCGCCCGCAAGCGGGAGGAAAGCCTGCAGGAAACACCCATCTCGGTTATGGCATTTGGGGGCGATTCCCTGGAGCAACAAAACGTCTCCAACATCACCGCCATGGACGTAAAAATGCCGAACGTGGCCATTGGCGGCTCCGGTGGCTTGGGCGGCAGTAATGCGGCATTCTACGTGCGCGGTATCGGCACCTCCCGCAACGCGGTCAACCAGGAGTCGGCGGTAGCGCTCTATGTTGACGACGGCTATTACGGCCGCAGCGATGGTGCACTGCTTAGCGTTATGGACGTAGAGAAGATCGAAGTTTCCCGTGGCCCCCAGGGCACCTTATTTGGTCGCAGTGCGACTGCCGGTGCCATTCGCTACATCACCGCCAAACCCTCCGACGAGCTGGAAGGCAAGGTACAGGCAACGCTGGGTAGCGAAAACCGTCGCGATCTTAAAGGCATGGTCAACATCCCGCTCAGTGACGAGGTGGCGCTGCGCCTGGTGGGCGCGACGCTGAATCAGGACGGCCATGTGGAAAGCGCTTACGACTCCACAGACTATGGCGATGTGAACAGTGATCTGGTACGTGCCTATCTGCGGTGGGATGCCTCCGAGAATGTGGAAGTGTTGCTCTCTGCCGATTACACCACCATGGACACCAATGGTGGTGCCAGTATTTTGCTGGGCGTAAATCCCAATGCACCGTTTGTTGTGGGCGAAGCTGCCGCAGGTTTTGATGCAACCACCTTGCCCACCGGTGACTACGATACCTCTTATCAAACTGCAAGGAACTTCAACAAAACCGATAATACCGGAACCAATCTGACCATCAATTGGGACCTGACTGAAGACATCGCTCTGAAAGCTGCGACATCTTATCGCGACATTGATGTAGAGGGCGCCTACGACACCGACGGCACCCACGCCTCGTTGTTTGAGCAGGAGTATGAGCGGGACATCACCATGTTTTCTCAAGAGTTTAACCTATCGGGAGTTTCTCTGGACGGCAAACTCAGTTGGGTAACGGGCCTGTTCTACTACGACGAGAAGGCCTCCGACGTTCGTCTTGTGCCCACCACCGTTAACTCCCGTGATCGCAGTAATACCCGCATCGTAGACCCCATCGAAGTCCAGAGCTGGGCCGTGTTCGGGCAGGGTACTTACGATCTTAACGACGCCTGGTCCGTTACGCTGGGGCTGCGTTATACCGAAGACGAAAAAGAAATCAGCGCAAACGAGCTCAATGCCGATGGCGCGGAAAAAGTGGAGACGGTCAATCGCAGCCAGACCTGGGATGCCATCACCGGTCGCCTTAGCCTGGAATGGCAGGTACAGGAAGATATCTTCCTGTTTTCCTCCTTTGCACGCGGATTCCGTTCCGGCGGTTTTAACGACCGCATACGCACCAATCTGCCCGACAACCACTTTGGTATCACCGAGTTTGATGAAGAAATCCTCGACATGGTCGAGATCGGTGTTCGCAGCGAACTGTTGGACCGCCGCCTGCGTCTCAATGCCACAGCGTTCTTCGGCGAATACACCGATATGCAACTGGGCAGCATCATTCCCGGCACCAATCGTACCGTCGTGCAGAATGCCGGCGAGTCCGAAATCAAAGGCATTGAAGCCGAGTTGATGTTCGCACTCACCGAAACCCTCACCATCGACGCGACCTTTGGTTATCTCGATACCGAGTACGTTCAATTGGACGATGTGGTTACAGCAATGACTACGGACAGCGACTTTCCGCGTGCGCCCGAGCTTTCATTTTCCATCGGACTGGAGGCGGATTTCGATACGCTGATTGCGCGCTTGGACTACGGCTGGAAGGACGACTTCCGCACGGTTGAGGCTGATAACGACTACGTGATTCAGGACGCCTACGGTTTGCTGAACCTCAACCTGACCTATCAGCCGGACAACGCTGACTGGAGCCTGAGCGTGTTTGGAACCAACCTGACGGACGAAGAATACCTGGTCAGTGGCCTCAACCTGGACGCCGGTAAACCACTGGGTGTGATTCAGGGCGAGCCCGGCCGCTTCCGCGAGTTTGGCGTTAAACTGGACTACCAGTTCTGAATGGGCTGAACGGCAATGGATTCCTATTCCAGCAAAAATCCCGCCCGGGAGAACCTTGCCCAGGCTACCACCTCTGAGTGGGCCCGCCTGGGCCAGAAACTGGGGCCGGGTTTATTGTTCGCAGCCAGTTCGGTCGGTACCTCTCATCTGGTGCAATCCACACGAGCGGGTGCGGACTACGGGTTGGCCATGGCAGGTCTGATTCTTACGGCCTGCCTGGTTAAATATCCCGCCTTCCGTTTTGGTTCCGACTACGCCGTCGCCACTGGCCAGACCCTGATTGACAGCTATTTTCGTCAAGGGCGCTGGGCGGTGGTGATCTACGGCATCGAAGTAATGGTCACCATGTTTATCGCCACAGCTGCGGTGGGGTTGGTGACCTCAGGGTTGGTCAACAATGTACTGTCACTGGATTTACCGGCGACAGCTCTAACTGCAGTTCTGTTGGGGCTCTGCGCTGCAGTGTTAATCAGCGGGCGCTACCAGGTTTTCGAGAAACTCACCAAAGGATTGGTCGCCCTGTTTATGCTGTTGATACTGGTGGCAGTGGCCCTGTCCGCCCCCGATCTGGAATCCGGCAGCCTCAATCCGGCGCCCATTTTCAGCGGCGAGAAACACACGCTGCTGTTTATGATTGCTCTGGCCGGTTGGATGCCGACAGCCGTGGGGGCATCAGTGTTTCAGTCCCTGTGGGTCTGCGCCAAGTCTAAGGCGTTGGGCCGCCCGCTCACCAAAGCAGAAGCCCGTTTCGATTTTAATCTGGGTTACGGCGTAACCGTGGTGCTGGCGATGTGCTTTCTGATTATGGGTACCGTGCTGATGTACCAACCCCAGATTGTGGTATCCGACAGCTCCACTGGCTTTGCCGCCCAACTGATTGGTTTGTTCACCCAATCGATTGGCGCCTTCGCCTATCCGATTATCGCCGTAGTGGCCGTCGCCGTGATGTTATCAACACTGTTAACGTTGATAGACGCCTGCCCGCGAGCACTGGGTGCTTTGGCAACCCAAGGCGGGGGCAATTGTGAAGACAACCGCTACTACACCCCATTGGTGGTGATCCAGTGTTGTGGCGCCATGGCTGTACTGCTGTTCTTTATGAGCTCCTTTAAAACCTTTATCGATCTTGCCACCAGCGTCGCATTTCTAACGGCGCCGCTGTTGGCCTTTTTAAATCACCGTGCGGTCTTCTCTAACGAGGTGGCTGAAGAGCATCGCCCCGGCGTGGCGATGAAAACCTGGAGCCAGGTGGGCATCGTTCTGATGGGCATGTTCGGGCTCTACTATCTTCATTTCATGGTGATGGGTTAAACATGACTTACGAAAGAAAACCGTTATGACTTCCAAGCTCGATCAATGTTACAACATCGACGACCTGCGTCTGCTGGCCAAAAAGCGCCTGCCGCGAGCCATGTACGACTATATCGCTGGCTTCGCCGAAGATGGCGTCTGTGGTGAACGCAATCGCTCTGCCTTCTATCACTACGAGTTTGTACCACGCATGTTGCGGGACGTCAGTGATGTAGATACGAGCACAACAGTGCTGGGTGAGTCTATCGACTTTCCGGTTATCCTTGCGCCCACTGCATTATCGCGGCTCTTCCATCATCAGGGTGAATGGGCCGTGGCAGCTGCAGCCAGTAAGATGAACACCATCTACTCATTGTCGACGCTATCAAGTGTTAGCATCGAGAAGGTGACTGAGTTTGAGGGCCCCAAGTGGTTCCAGATCTATGTCTACAAAGATCGCTCGCTGGTGAAAGAATTTATCGACCGTGCTCGCACAGCGGGTTATAGGGCACTTTGCTTGACTGTCGACGCGGCGGTCTCCGGTAATCGGGAGCAGGACCTGCGTAACGGTTTTACGGTGCCACCCCAACCCAGTTTTAAAACCGTCGTGGAAACCCTGACCCATCCCCAATGGTTATGGCACCACTTTACCTCGCCCACGGTTACCACCGCCAACGTCAGCGGTGAGCGCATGGCGGGTAAAAACGACACCAACTCGTTCCTCTCCTACGTTAACCAACAGCTGACGCCCACAGTGACTTGGAGCGACGTGGAATGGATGCGCTCTCAATGGGACGGCCCACTGGTGATCAAGGGTTTAATGAGCGTGGAAGATGCCCGCATGGCCGCTCGCATGGGCGCAGATGGCATTGTTCTTTCCAATCACGGTGGCCGCCAGCTGGACCACGCCGCCGCCACACTGGATCTGTTGCCGCAAATGGTGGATCAAGTCGGTGCTCAATTGGAGATTATTATCGACAGTGGTATTCGTCGCGGTACCGATGTTGCCAAAGCCCTGGCGTTGGGTGCCAAGGCTTGTATGGTCGGTCGCCCTTATCTCTACGGGCTTAGCGCGGGCGGTGAGGCGGGGGTGCTGAGAGCACTGCAACTGTTTCAACAGGAATTCCATCGCACCCTGCAATTGTTGGGTTGCCCTTCGGTAGCAGAACTGGACAGCAGCTATCTGCGAATGGCAAAACAAGGTGTAGATTTCGAAACGGGATCTGCCGTGCAACAACCAACATCGTTGCAAGTAGTGTAAGGGTGAAGTAATGGCGATAACAATCGATGTGTTAAATCAACTGCTGAATCCAGCGACCGTTCGAAGCGGAGATGAGATCGGCGAACACCACCACGGTGACTGGAGTGGCGTTTCCCCCTGTGCGCCACAGGCGCTGCTAAGGCCATCCTCCACTGAGGAGCTGTGCAGCATTCTGCAACTTTGTCACCAACACGATCAACCGGTGGTTATACAAGGTGGTCTGACGGGCTTATCCGGCGGAGCTACGCCCCAAACCGGTGAAGTGGCAATCTCGCTCGAACGCCTGGTAGGAATTGAAGAGCTCGATACCGAATCCATGACACTTACCGCTCTGGCCGGCACACCGCTGCAAACACTGCAAGAGGCCGCCCGCGACGCAGGCTTTTACCTGCCCCTTGATCTCGGTGCCCGCGGCAGCTGCACCATCGGCGGCAACGTCGCCACCAATGCCGGTGGCACCCAGGTGATTCGCTACGGCATGACCCGCGAGCTGGTCTTGGGTGTGGAGGCAGTACTGGCCGATGGCACCGTCATTTCCTCGCTGAACAAAATGCTAAAGAACAACTCAGGCTTTGACCTCAAGCACCTGTTTATCGGCAGCGAAGGAGCACTCGGCGTTGTCACCAAAGTAGTGTTGCGGTTATACCCGCACAACTGCAATACCCGCACGGCATTGGTGGCCTTGCCTGATTACGCCAGCGCCACCTCATTGCTACGCTATTGCGGCAGCGGTTTGAATGGCGGCATGAACTCCTTCGAACTGATGTGGGCCAACTATTTCGATACCGTTGTGGACAGCGTTGAACACTTGCAGAGTCCGTTTGCAGAGCAACATCCTCTCTATGCGCTGATCGAATACCAAGACAATGACCGAGATAACTCGCGGGAAATATTTGAACAGGCACTGTACGAGGCCATCGAAGCGGAGCTGGTCACAGACGCCGTCATCGCCCAGTCACTCAAGGAGGCAGAGACGTTCTGGAACATTCGCGATGGCATTGCCGATTTACTGCCGCTGCTGGGGCCGGTCGCCAATTTGGATATCAGTTTACCGATCGCACAGATTCCAGATTTTTTGCAACGCACGGAGAGCGAGCTTCGCCAAACCCATCCGCAACTGACGCTGTTGGTGTTTGGCCATATCGGCGACAGTAATCTGCACGTGTGTGCAGGCACGGGCAGGGCAGAGGACAAAGATTGGATCAGCCAAAAAGTACTAAGCCTTACGGGCGAGTTTTCAGGTTCCATTTCCGCAGAGCACGGCATAGGCGTATTGAAAAAGCCCTATTTGGGTTATTGCAGAACAGAGCAGGAGATAGCGCTTATGAAAACGCTAAAGCTGGCGCTCGACCCCAAACAAATTTTGAATCCGGGGCGAGTAATATGAGCAACATTGAGTTTTCACTGAGGACCATTGGGTGGAATAGCGAAGCGTAATTCACCCAATGCCGAGCGACGAAGCTTCAGGAATAAAAAGTACTACTATTGTGAGCCGAAATAATGAGCGAATTTGAAACACTACTTACCAGACGCAAACTCCTGCAATTGGCAGCCGCCTCCACATCCCTGGCCATGCTGCCGGCGTGCGCAGAACTGACATCATCCGCTTCAGAGTCTCAAGACACCTGGAACCAAGGCGAGCTCGCCCACTTGATCCCATTGGTCAACCACGAACAGCTACTCATAAAGACCTCATTTGTTCGCGCACAAGATGTCACCCCTTACCTCAGTATCGATGGCCGTAAGGTCGCCGGTCGCCCCAGCGACACCCTGGGGCGTTTCTGGCAATTCCACGCTGCGGGTCTGCAAGCGGGCAGACAATACGAACTACAGTTGCAAGACAGAACCGGCAAAGCGCTTACCGATCCCTGGCCGCTGAAAACCTTTCCACATCCCGACGCTACACCGGACCAACTCCGCATCCTCGCTTACACCTGCGCCGGTGGCAACGAAGCACTGCGTATGGACAACGGCACACCGTTTTTTCTGCCGATGGCAGCCCGCCATCGTTTGCTGCAAAGGGGAATGGACTTTAACCCGGATGTGGTTATCTCCAATGGCGACCATATCTACTGGGATCAACGCACCGTTCACAACAAACCCGATGCCTTTAAAACCCCCTGGCTGGAACTGTTCAAAGAATATGGCTCCCTGGACCCGAAATTGCCCATGCTGGGTTCCCCTAACGAGGAAATACTGACTCGCATCGTCGACCCCCAAATCGCCTATTTATACGGCGTTCGGTTTCGTTCAACGCCAGTGTTTATGTTGACCGACGACCACGACATGTTTGAAAATGACGAAGCCAACGACGACTTTATTACGCTGCCGCCCGACCAACATATGCTGGCTTCGGCTCGCACAACCCAATATCTCTACTACCCGGAATTTCTGCCCGACGCCAACCGACCACAATCATTATCCGGTTGCAACAGTCCGGATCGCAGTGCCGGCCTGTCAGAAGTTTATGGTACCTTGCGTTACGGCAAACTGCTCGAAGCATTGATGTATGACACCAAACGCTACTGCAGCATCGATGGAGAAAGCGCCTTCGTCTTTCCGCCCAACACCGAACAGTGGCTCGCGGATCGCACCGCGACGGAAGACACCCGGCATTTGCTCCATATTCCCTCGACACCTATCGGATGGTCCGCCGGTAAATGGGGCGAGTGGTACCCGGATATTCGTCAGAGTGATGGCTCATTGGGGCAAGAGAAACCAAAGCCCTATTGGCCACGAGGCTGGTGGTCGCAACACCAGCGCATTTTAAAAATGTTACAAGCTCAGAAAAAGCGTACACCGGTGATCGCATCAGGTGATCTCCACGCGCTTTCCTACGGCCAAATTGCCCGCAGCGGTGAGCTGGATTTTGGCGATAACCCGATTCACAGTTTCTGCGTCGGCCCGCTCGGAAGCTCCGGGCCGGGATTTCCCACGCAGTATCGCGGCATAGGTGCCCAGGTGCCGTCGGATCTCGATGTCAAGGAGCTCCTAAAACCATTGGAGAACAATGGCTTTTCCCTCATTGATGTTACTGCCGATAAACTGGTATTCGATATGTTTAACTGGCTCCCGCCCCAACCCGTGGAAGATATAGACCAACTGCAGCCGTCCTACAGTTTTGAGGTTAAACGCCTTGGTTAGAATAATAGGTTGCTCCGAAGAACTCGAGGCAATAATTTGCACGGAAAGATGTTTAACTTATTGAAGTTCCAGCTGTTCATATTGAAGATCGAACTTTTCTATTTGAGCGTTAATTACAGCAAGCATTGGGAGGGATCGGGCGGGCCGTAAAGTGCCATAACCGGTCTTAGAAATTCGCAGGATTGGTACTCTGACGGCGTTGTTTATGCGTAGGGCGGATTAGGCGCTTGCGCCGTAATCCGCCGGTTCTGCCGGAGATGTTCGTTGGCTTCGGCCCGGTTTTTAACACCCTTGAATGTGCCTGCAACAGGTGATTTGTACACGGCCGCCGCCAATTTAAACCTTCGGCGGATCGGTGGATTACGAAGCGCAAAGCGCTTCTAATCCACCCTACCTCGTGCGGCCGTTGCGGACATCATCGAAGGCCCATGGTGCCCTGAACCAGGATTATGAACTTCCGGTTATGGCACTTTACCGCCATAGTCTAAATCCAAACAACCCACAAATGTTGCTGAAGATCCAAATAAAAATGAACAGGCTCTCCTCGCCTCCAGAGCTTCCCTGGTTACGGCAGAATGCTCATGGGCCTCAGTCTATCAGCGCTTTATGTAACCTTTTGATATCAAGCCGGTCTCGGTTTATAGCGACACCTTACTAAAAACAGGGTTATCCAAAAAATTTCAGACCCGCACATTTTAATATGAGCGCGGCTTGCTATGCTGAAATATTATATAGGACTGAAGGTTGATCTGATCTCCTGACGCAAGGAGAACATCCGTTGCTTGGTGCTGAAAACAGCAGAGCATTTCTCGCATCCTTATTGATCTCCTTAGCGGGATTAGGGATCACTGTTGTCTTATCACTATCCCACTACCGTCAAGAATCCACGTTGACAAGCAGCCGTTTCGATCGACACGCAATGGTTTATGCCAATGCGGTCAAAAGAGAGTTTGAGTTGAGTGAACACGTGGTGGAGGACCTGGCGGCCTTGTTTCAATCCTCTGATCAAGTGACCAGAGAGCAGTTTCGAACCTTCAGTGATACCAAACTCAGACATCATCGTGGTATCCAGGCCTTGGAGTGGGTTCCCAAGGTAACCGCCGCAACGCGCAACGACTTCGAACAGCGAGCAAGACAAAGCTTCCCGGAGTTCGAATTTACCGATCGTGATGAAGCGGGTAACGTATTCACCGCCAGAGAACAGGATATCCTTTTCCCGGTGTATTACGTGGAGCCCTATCTCGGTAACGAGAAAGCACTTGGGCTTTCACCCTCAGCGGTACCCTTCCGCGAACAGGCCATCAAACGCGCCGTAGTTTCCGGAAAATCCGTCTCCAGCAGTCGTATACACCTGATCCAGGATCATAGCAAACAATCGGGGTTACTGGTATTTCACCCTGTTTTCGATTCACAAGATCTGGCGGCCTCCTATGAGGAAAGGCTGCCTGGATTAAGAGGGTTAACGCTGGGCGTATTCCGAGTCAATGATCTGGTACAAACGGCGCTTGATAACCAACAGAGGTTGCCGCTGAATATCCTGTTGCGTGATAAAGATGTCTCTAACGCGGAGAGCTTCCTTTACTATCATAGCAGCGATGGCAACCACGCCTATCAAGAGGCTCCCCCGGTTGATAATCCCTCGCGGCTTTATCAATCGGAATTCTCGCTCATGCAGAGGCGCTGGCAAGTGGAAGTCACCCCCCAGCGTTCGGCATATTCGGTGAGTTTACTGACGGTGGCTCCGACTGTGACCATCGGCGTTTTGGCAACACTGCTGCTGGCACTGTCTTTTTATCGCTGGCGGGTGAACCAGCTGGCTAAAGAGAGAAATCTGGCCCACTCCGTACTGCAAAAGGAAAATACCATCAAATCCACGGAGGAGACCCTGCTAAGGTACAATGAGGCCCTCTCTGAACTTGCGCGCAATACACATTTGTCGACCACCAGTCTGACGAAATCCCTGGAGGTAATTACGGAAACTGCTGCCAGGTCAATGGATGTGGAGAGAGTCAGCGCCTGGTTTCAATCAGACGACCGTCAACTGATTCGATGTGTCGAGTTGTTTGAACTTGGATTGGGGAAACACTCCAGAGGCACAGAACTTCGCTCTGAGGACTACCCCAATTACTTCGACGCGCTCGCAGAGGAAAAAACCATCGTCGCCGATGACGCTCGAACCGATCCCCGTACCAACGACTTTGACCACAGTTATCTTCGCCCTCAGGGCATCACCTCCATGCTGGACATACCGATTCGTCACAAAGGGAAAGTGGTGGGTGTGGTTTGCCATGAGCATGTCGGCCCGATTCGAAAGTGGACTTCAGAAGAGGTACATTTTGCCACCTCCGTCGCCAACTTTGTGTCCCTGGCCATGGAGTCAATCGAAAGGCGACAGGCCGAGCTCAATTTACAACAGACCAGCGAGCGCCTGGCACTGATCAACGGTATCGCCAGCAGCATCAAAGCCGGAATGTCCACTCAAGAAGTGATCATGATTACCTTATCCAGACTGTTTAAAAAGTTCCCGGAATTTCGAGCCTCTTATGCCACCATCTCCACCCGGGGGGTGCTCAAGGTCGCCGTCTGTTTTACGCCGGACGCCATGCCAAGCATAGAGGGTCAGGAAGCAGACCTGACCATAGCGCCGGACTATTTAAATCAGCTGCAAAGACAACAAGCACTGGTCGTCCAGGATGTATCGATTGACCCCCGCTTCGATTCACTGCAAGAAAGTATGCAGCTAGGTAATACCGCTGCCGTACTGGATGTACCACTACTGCACTCCGAAGGGTTGGTGGGGTTGATTTGCTTGGACAGCCATGCGCCGCACCATTGGAAGGAACACGAAATTCTGGCAACTCGCGAGGTGGCCGAATATCTCGAACTGGCCATCAGGGAGGCCCTGGGGCACGAGGCCCGGCAAGCCGCCGAAGCCGCCCTAGAGCAACAAAAAGCCAATCTGGAAAACCTGGTCAATGAACGTACCGCTCAGCTGGAGCACAAAGCCAATTTCGAGATGATCGTGGCCAGCTTTTCCACAAAATTTATCAATCTGCCAATTGAAGATTTTGATATTGGAATTTACGACGCTCTTAAATCCGTGGGTGAATATTGCGGTGCAGAGCGTTGCAACTTTGTGGAGGTGCTTGAAGACGAACGCTCCTTTATTAAGAATCACGAATGGCTGAGCGATGGCGTCGAGCCGGTTGTGCCCAAGCGCGAAGTGTTTCAAGTGTCAGAATTTCCATGGATTCTCGGGCAGGCTAAAAAGAAGAACCTGATTTACTACCCCGACATAAAGAACCTGCCAGCAGAAGCCAACGAAGACCGACGAAAACTGGAGCGATTGCAAACAAAGTCCATCGCGATTGTTCCCGTCAACTACGGCATGAAGTTACACGCCGTTTTGGGCTTGTCCACCGCTAATCATTACAAGGATTGGAGTAATGATGACTTGGCACTGTTTCAGCTGTTTGGCAACATGTTGGTTAATGCGATCGAGCGAAGAAAATATGAAGAGGCTCTGAAACGCTCGGAAAAACTCCTGCTCAAGTCCAACAAAAAGTTAAAGGACCTGGCGACCATGGACGCACTCACGGGTGTTGCCAATCGGCGCTTTTTTGATTTGCGAATTCATTCGGAATTTCGGCGATCCAAACGGGAACATTTTCCGATAACGGTTATCTTTATCGACATCGATCACTTCAAGCATTATAACGATGCCTTTGGCCACGCCGAAGGCGACGAATACCTGAAACGGGTTGCACAACGGATAGGTACTTTTTTTAAACGCGCCAACGAACTCTTCGCCCGCTACGGTGGCGAAGAGTTCGTTGCGACGATTTCAAATCTGAAAGCGGAGCCGGCACAAATTTTGGCGGAACATATTCGCGAATCGGTTGAAGACCTCGCTATCCCGTCTCCCAAGGGCGTTTCGCTCCCGCATCTTACCGTCAGCTGCGGAGTGGCAACCCTGCAGCCGGAAATCAACGACACGCCAGATCAGCTTTTAAAAGCCGCCGATCAGGCACTCTACGAGGCGAAAGCCTCCGGACGAAACTGCGTGAGAGCGGCCCCCGACTAACTCGCAGCGTGCATGGTTTTATGCATTGAGGGAGTCAGACCATAACGGGTCTGAAACGCCTTGCGAAAGGCTGCCTCGGAGCGAAATCCCACATCGCCCGCCACGGCCTTAATCGCCCGGCCACCTTCGAGTAGCTGTTTGGCACGCTCTAATCGCTGCACCTCTAAATACTTCGCCGGCGTTACGCCCACAGCCGCAGTAAACTTGCGATGAAAACTGCGCTCAGACAAACCCGCCCGCGCCGCCATATCCTCCACCCGAATACTTGCGTGCAACTGGCTGTCGAGCCAGCTCAGTAGCTCATTAAATTCTCGACCCTGGTTTAACTGCGTCTGCAAAAGCCCACTAAACTGCGATTGATTCCCCGGTCGGTGGGTATACACCACCAGCCCTCGGGCGACATCTCCCATCACCTTATTGCCCAAGTCCTGGCGTACCATCGCCAGGCTCATATCAATACCGGTGGTTACTCCGGCCGATGTCCACAGGCGGTCATCACGCACATACAGGGCATCGGCATTCAACTGAATATTCGGAAACATTTCCTCCAAAATTTGGCAGGCCGCCCAATGGCTGGTGGCAGGACGGTGGTCCAGTAGCCCCGTCGCCGCCAGCACAAACGTACCGGAACATACTGACCCCCAACGCTCTGCATGTTTGGCCGCACTGCGCATCAATCCCTGGTGCTGCGGATGCTCCATGGCCGCGGGCAGGAACTCCCGGTTGGCGCCGGTAACCAACACCGTATCCCGCTTGGTGACCCGCATCCCCTGAATAGGCTGGCTGGCCACCTCCACCCCGGAATCGCTGCGGACCAGGCCACCTTCGGCGGAAACCACGCGGATGTCATAGTGGGGCTGAGCAATTCGGTCATTGGTATTGCCAAACACAGACACAGGCCCGGAAAGATCCAGCAATTCAAAACCGGGGTAGACCAACAGGATAATGCGCCTCTGAACGTTGTTAACTGGCATGAAAGTAAACCGGGTAAATTGGTGGTTGGCAGAATTTAGTCGCTTATTGTCATTTCTGCAAGTGCGGTCAGAGACTAAGCTGTGCTTATCTCTTGCCCACTTTGTCTTTGAAAGAAGGAGTCACAGCAATGCAAATGGTTGTCTTTCTCTATCCAGGCATGACAGCACTGGACCTGATCGGCCCTCACGAACTGCTGTCCCGCATTCCCGATACCACTGTCAAAGTGGTGGCTGAAACGGTCGGCCCGGTCAAAACCGACACCGGCATTGAGCTAGTGGCGGAGTACAGCATCGACCAGATCGACAGCGCCGACCTGCTGCTGATACCCGGTGGCTCAGAAACCCTAAAAGCCATGGAAAGCGAAGCCACTCTGGCATGGTTGCGTAAAATCGACGCCACCACCCAGCGCACCGCCAGCGTCTGCACTGGCTCCCTACTGCTGGCAGCGGCGGGACTGCTTCACAACCGCCAGGCCACCACCCACTGGGCCATGCGCGAAACTCTGGCGGAGCTGGGGGCGGAGGTCTCCACCGACCGCGTGGTAGAGAGTGGTAAATACATCACTGCAGCCGGAGTCTCGGCCGGCATCGATATGGGGCTGACGTTGCTGGCTCAATTGGCGGGCGAAGACTTTGCCCAGCTACTGCAGCTGGTGATCGAATACCAGCCAGAGCCGCCATTCAATGCGGGCTCACCGGAAACCGCTCCGGCTCACATCATGCAATTGGCGCTGCAGCGCCGCGCCGAGACGCAATAGAGACCAACAAAACTTCCGCGAGAGGGAACGGCCATGCTGAAAATGAAGTGTCAATGTGAAAAGTGCAACGCCGACACCGGCGAGCGGGAGCTGGCGTACATCTGCTCCTACGAATGCACCTTCTGTGCAGGGTGCGCCAGCTCGATGGATCATGTGTGCCCGAATTGCGCCGGGGAGCTGCTGGCTCGACCAAGACGGATGAAAAAGCCGCTGGAGGTGGCGGCAAAGCAGCTGAAGGGAATGTTGCTGGGGAAGTGAGCGGCTTTCAATTCATAGGTAGCTCCCGCGTAACCTTTCCCTGCTTCAATGAGAACATCGTACTCACCGACCGAATCCCAGGTACCTGTAAAAGAGTACCACTCAGAAAATGCTCATAAGATTGCATATCCTTTTCCACAATCTTCAGCAAATAATCAAACGAGCCACTCACCGAGTGGCACTCCAGAATCTCCGGCGATGACTGTACCACCTCGTTAAACGCCTCCAGGGTGTCAGCGTGGTGGTTATCCAGGGAGATTTCCGCAAAGGCAAATACCGTCAGGTCCAGCTTTTGGGGGTTAAGCAGAGCAATGTAGTTGCGGATGTAGCCCTCGTCCTCCAACCGTTTTACCCGCCGCCAGCAGGGCGCGGCGGAGAGACCCACCCGTTCGGCCAGATCGCGGTTGGAGAGGCGGCCGTCGCGTTGTAGTGCCTGTAAAATGGCACGATCGTATCGGTCCAAGGCCATTGGAAATCTCCTTTCAAAATTCGTCAGTTTAAGAAATTTCCTTTCTAAGATAGCCCGATATTCATGAAATACGCAAATTAATTTCCCTGTTGCAGGGATAAACTGCTCAAATGTTTTCCATATGAGCGGGATTTGGCAATCACATGCGTACAGATATTAAAAACCCTAATAAATACAAAGAGATAGGTGGTGGTTTACTGAGCGGCTACGCGAGCCGTGAAGGCGGTCGCGATACCGTCGTGGATTGGCCCCGGGTGGCGTACCTGCTGCTGTTGTCCCGTGCGATGGATACCATTGAGGAAAAGGAGTTGGTTCCGGCCAAGTTGGTGTTTAACCAGTTCTCCGCCCGTGGTCACGACCTGGCGCAGATTCTGTTGGGCTCTATGCTGACTCATCCCCACGACGCCGCCACCGGCTATTACCGCTCGCGCCCGTTTGTGTTGTCTCTGGGGCTGGATATCGAAGAGGCGGTCGCAGCGCCCATGGCCAAGTCCGGCAGTTACAGTGATGGCCGCGATATTGGCGTGGTGTGCAATTACCCCAACCCCGAGCGCAACGGCGCTATGTTGTTCCCTATGTGCGGCGGTGTAGGCGCCCAGTATTCACCCATTGCCGGTTGGGCCCAGTCGATTGCGTATCACCGCGATCAGCTTAACGACAGTCACTATCAGGGAGCTATTGGTCTCTCCATGGGCGGGGATTCGTCCATGTCCACCAGTGGTTTCTGGGCGTCTCTGAATATCTCCACCACCAACAAGCTGCCGCATCTGTTTTATATCGAAGATAACGGTTACGGCATCTCGGTACCTCAAGAGGTGCAGACCCCCGGTGGTGATCAGGTGGCCAATCTGGCCGCTTACAAAAACCTGAAGATTGTGGATGGCGACGGTACCGATCCCGAGCTGACCCCGCGTTTGATTGCCGAGGCCGTTGAGCATGTGCGCTCCGGCGAAGGCCCCTGTTTGCTGCGCCTTAGAGTGCCCCGTTTGTGTGGCCATACCTTCCAGGATACGCAGACCTATAAGTCCGAGGAGTTTATCGCTGAGGAGCAGGCCCGCGACCCGCTGCCCAAGCTGCGCAATTATCTGCTGGAACAGAGCATTCTGGATGTGAATGAGTGGCAGGAGCTGGAGGAGCAAGCGTTTGAAGAAGTGCGAACGGCGGTGGAGAAAGCCAAGCAGCGCCCCGAGCCCAATGTCGAGAATCTGACCCGTTTTGTTTTTGCCGAGGAGGGCAAAGCTCAGCTGCGCGGTGGCCTCGCCGCCGACGGTCATATCTTTCCGGCCTCCAGTACCGAGGCCAAGCCTGAGGGCTCGCGCCTGAATATGCAGACGGCGATTCGAAAGGTGCTGGATCACGAGCTGGAGACTAACCCCAAGGTATTGGTGTTTGGTGAGGACGTTGGGCCCAAGGGTGGCGTTCACGGTGCAACCCTGGGCCTGAACGAGAAATTTGGCGATAAGCGTGTGTTTGATACCAGCCTGTCGGAGGAGGGTATTATCGGCCGCTCCGTGGGTATGGCCCTGGCCGGCCTGATGCCTGTGCCCGAGATTCAGTTCCGCAAGTACGCCGAACCCGCTGCCGAACAGCTGTCGGATACCGGTATTATGCGCTGGCGTACCAATAATCAGTTTGCCGCGCCCATGGTGGTGCGTGTGCCCGGCGGTTTCGCCCGCCGTGGCGACCCTTGGCACTCCATGAGCGACGAAGTGGAGTGGGCCCACAAGGTGGGCTGGCAGGTGGCCATGCCCTCCAACGCCGAGGACGCGGCCGGTCTGCTGCGCTACGCGTTGCGTGACAACAACCCCACCATTTTCTTTGAGCATCGTAACCTGCTCGACAATATCTGGTCGCGCCGACCATACCCTGGCGATGAGTTTGTAATTCCCTTTGGCAAGGCCAACACCTTGATGGAAGGCGACAAGCTGACGGTGGTTTGTTGGGGCGCCATGGTTGAGCGTTGCGAAAAGGCCGCCAAGATCCTGGCCAAAAGCCATGATATGAGCATTGAGGTGATCGACCTGCGCACGTTGCAGCCCTGGGACGAAGACTGCGTGCTGGCCTCCGTTAAGAAAACCGGCCGCTGTCTGATTGTACATGAGGACAACATGACCGCCGGCTTCGGCGCTGAGATTGCTGCGGTGCTGTCGGACAAGGCCTTCTTTGATCTGGACGCGCCGGTACAGCGCCTGTGTAGCCCGGATATTCCCAGCCCCCACAATATTCATCTGCTGGAGGCGGCGGTACCGTCTATCGAGCGCATTGCTGCCACCATGCAAGACCTGATTGAGATTTAAGGGGCGACACCATCATGGAAGCATTGATTGACATCACACTGCCTGCAGACGAGCTGGAAGGCACCGCCGCCAAAATCTCTCAGTGGCTGATTGAAGACGGCGCTGAGGTCACCGAGGGTGAGCCGATTCTTGAGTTGGAGACCGATAAGGTCAACATGGAGGTATGTGCACCGGCGACCGGTCAGCTGGCTGTGATCAACAAACACGCGGGTGACGACGTGGAGCCTGAGACTGTGTTGGGCCAGCTGCGTGTGATTGAGGGTGGTACGGCGGGTGCCACAGATGTTGAAAGCGCAGCGATCGAACCAGCGACGGACGCCGCCTCAGAGACCGTTGAGATTGTTCTGCCCGCGGACCAATTGGAGGGTACGGCTGCAAAACTGGCCCAGTGGTTGGTGGACGTGGGTGAAACCGTTAACGAAGGTGACCCGCTGGTTGAGTTGGAAACCGATAAGGTCAATATGGAGGTATGTGCACCGGCCAGTGGCGTTTTACTCTCGGTTGCGAACGCGCCGGGCGATGAGGTTCAGCCCGATGCGGTGTTGGGCCTGATTGGCAGTGCGGGTGCCGCTCAACCGCAAGCTTCAGCTGCCGCTGCACCGGTGGCGTCTCATGCAGCTCAACAAACGGCGGCGACTCAGTCTGCCTCGCAGTCCGCTGTTCCATCAGCAGCAACTGACGCGCAAGCCGACGCCGACAGTGCTCGCCATCTGGTTGGCCCCGCCGTGCGTAAATTGCTGCGGGAAAACAATCTGGATATTAATCTGATCACCGGTTCCGGTCGTCGCGGACGTGTGACACGTGATGATGTGTTGGCGTACCTGAAAAATCCGCAGTCTCGTATTTTGGAAACAGTAGAGACTGTGAAAACCGCCGCGCCAGTGTCGCTGCCCGCCAGTGGCATGCCCAGCCGCGAGGTGCCTCATACGCCGATGCGTAAGGCCATCGCCAAGCATATGGTGGAGAGCCTGCTGCACACCTCGCCTCACGTGACCAGCGTGTTCGAAATGGATATGTCCAACATTATTGAACACCGCCGTTGGCACAAAAAAGAGTTTGCGGACGAAGGTGTCAAGTTGACCTTTACCGCGTACTTTTTGGCGGCCACCGTTAAGGCCATGCAAGTGGTGCCGCAAATGAATGCCCGCTACCACGATCACGCGTTGGAAATTTTTGACGACATCAATATCGGTGTCGGCACCGCCCTGGGCGACGATGGTTTGGTGGTGCCTGTAGTGCAAAGGGTACAGGAGAAAAGACTGTTCGATATCGCCCAGGCGCTGCATGCACAGACCGACAAGGCCCGCGCTGGCAAGCTGACCCCAGCGGATATGAAGAACGGTACCTTTACTATCTCTAACCACGGTGTGAGCGGCAGTTTGTTTGCCGCGCCGATTATTATCAATCAACCCCAGGTGGCGATTCTGGGAATTGGCAAGTTGGAAAAACGCGTGGTGGTAACCGAGGTGGACGGCAAGGACGAAATGCAAATCAAGCCCATGTGTTACGTCTCCCTGAGCATCGACCATCGTGCCGTCGACGCATTCCAGACCAATCAATTTTTAAGTGTGTTTGTGGAAACCATTGAAAACTGGGGCCAGTAAGGGCTCCCTGAGGAAGTTATCATGAGTCATTCTCTGCGTGTCCACACCTCGGCCAATGCCGTCATTCCCCGAGGCTTTACCGGTGGACTCTCGGCGTTGCCCGCTGACCCTTTGCTGGGTTTAAGTGCTTTGTTCCGCCAGGATACCAATCCCAACAAAGTCGATTTGGGCGTTGGTGTGTATAAAGACGAAGCCGGCCTGGCGCCGGTGATGGACTCGGTTAAGCAGGCCGAGCAGCTGCTGGTCAACACCGAAGATTCCAAGGCCTATATTGCGCCGCGGGGTGATGAAGTGTTTATCGATTCCATTGAAAAACTGTTGCTGGACGACCGGCACCCCGTGCTTGCCGACCAACGCATCGCCAGTATCCAAACACCGGGCGGCAGTTGTGCGTTGCGAATCGCGGCGGACTTTATCTTACGTTGCAACTCCAATGCCACCTTATGGCTGCCGGACCCCACCTGGGTTAACCACCAGCCACTGCTGGCCCGTACCGGCTTGCCTTTAAAAGAATATCCTTACTACGACTACACGGGTCACGAAGTTAATGTTGCCGCCATGCTGGAAACCCTGGCCAAGGTACCTGCCGGTGATGTGGTATTGCTACACGGCTGCTGTCACAACCCCAGCGGCGCAGACCTGACCCTGGAGCAATGGCAAGCCATTGCCGATCTCGCCAAGCAGCAGGGTTTTATCCCATTTGTGGATATTGCTTACCAGGGCTTTGGCGAAGGACTGGATCAGGATGCGGCCGGACTGCGGCTGTTGGCAGATCAACTGCCGGAGGTGATTATTACCGCGTCCTGCTCCAAGAACTTCGCGCTTTATCGTGAGAGGGCAGGTACTTTCTCTGTAATTGCGCCCAACGTAAAACTGGCGGAAATCTGCCAGAGCCAGGCGCTGGATATCGTGCGTGGTTACTACTTTGTGCCGCCGACTCATGGTGGCAATGTGGTTAAGATTATTCTCTCCACGCCTGAGCTTAGGGAAACCTGGGGCTTTGAGCTGGATCGTATTCGTGAGCGGATTGCTTCGGTGCGGACCATGTTTGATCTGGCGGTGACCGAGGCCGGGCTGCGGGATCGCTTTGGGCATATTGCCCACCAGCAGGGGATGTTCTCGTTTTTGGGGCTGAGTGAGTTGCAGGTGGAGAAGCTGCGCCAGGAGAAGAGTGTTTATATGGCGAGTAATAGCCGGATTAATTTGTCTGGAATTAACGCGGATAATCTTGGCTATTTGGTTGCGGCTTTAAAAACGGTGATTTAAGGAATGGCAGTCTGTTGAGTGCCATAACCGGAAGTTCATAATCCTGGTTCAGGGCACCATGGGCGTTCGATAATGTCTGCAACGACCGCACGACGTAGGGTGGATTAGAAGCGCTTTGCGCTTCGTAATCCACCGATCCGCCGAAGGTTTAAATTGGCGGCGGCCGTGTACAAATCACCTGTTACAGGCACATTCAAGGGTGTTAAAAACCGGGCCGAAGCCAACGAACATCTCCGGCAGAACCGGCAGAACCGGCAGAACCGGCAGAACCGGCGGATTACGGCGCAAGCGCCTAATCCGCCCTACGCATAAACAACGCCGTCAGAGTACCAATCCTGCGAATTTCTAAGACCGGTTATGGCACACACCTGCTATAGCTAAGTCCCTATAAAGTTGAAGAGTGCCATTCCATATAACATTGGCACACTGCGAATGTGGTCTGAGTCTCGGTTTTAGTTGATTGACGACTAAATTATTTCTAAAAGATAATGAATGTTAGGATGAAAATACAATATCCAGATATTTATCAATAGATAAAGCAAAGCATTCACACCCTCTCCCCGGTAATCTTTCTGAATTCAAACCGCGCAATCCAATCGCCGATTCATTGGGTCCAGAGGATATTCCGTTAATGACTGCCACCCCCCCGGAAAATAAAAAAATCTCCCTATCCGACCGCTTCACCGTAGAGAAAGGCCGTGTTCTGCTCTCCGGTATACAGGCCCTGGTGCGCCTGCCCATGGAGCAGATGCGCCGTGACCGCGCCCGGGACTTGAACACCGGTGTCTTTATTTCCGGCTACCGAGGTTCACCCCTGGGTGGTTACGATTTGCAGCTTACTCGCAATAAACCACTGCTCGACGACTACAACATCAAGTTTCAGCCTGGTGTTAACGAAGAGCTGGGTGCGACAGCGGTCTGGGGTTCCCAGCAGGTGAATCTGTTCGAGGGCGCGACAGTCGACGGGGTTTGTGGCATTTGGTACGGCAAAACACCGGGGGTGGATAGATCGACCGATGCGTTTCGCCATGGCAATGCCGCCGGTTCCTCCGAGAACGGCGGTGTGTTGGTGGTCGCCGGTGATGACCACGGCTGTAAGTCTTCTTCCTATCCCGGCCAAAGCGAGTTTGCGTTTGTGGATATGCATATGCCGGTGTTGAATCCGGCCAATGTGCAGGAGGTGTTGGATTACGGCCTTTACGGCATTGAGTTGTCGCGTTTTAGTGGCTGCTGGGTGGCAATGGTGACGCTTACCGAAAATATGGACAGCGCCGCGACAGTGGAGGTAGACCCGGAGCGGGTACAGATTGAACATCCCGACGATGTGGAGATGCCCGAGGGCGGTTTGAACATTCGTCTGGGAGATACACCTCTGGCTCAGGAGGAGCGTCTGTGGCGTTACAAACGGCCCGCCGCCTTGGCGTTCTGTCGTAAGAATAAACTCAACAAAGTCGTACTCGATAACCCCGATGCCAAGTTGGGTATCGTCACCGCCGGTAAAGCTCATCTGGACCTGATGCAGGCGATGGATGAGTTGGGCATCGATGAAACCAAGGCCAAAGCACTGGGCATTCGTATTCTGAAAGTCGGCATGACTTATCCGCTGGATGTGGCCGGCATTCGCGAATTTGCCCGGGGGTTGGATTACCTGTTTGTGGTGGAGGAAAAGCGCAGCTTGATGGAGGTACAGCTTAAAGAAGAGCTGTACAACGTCGAGGTGGTGGATCCTAATTTTCCGAAGATCATCGGCAAACTGGATTCGCAGGATAACCCGCTGTTACCTGCTTATGGTGAGCTCTCGCCGGCGATTGTTGCCGATGTGCTGTTGCGCGCCCTGCCCGGCGAATATCGCGATGAGGTGATTGAGGCCCGGTTGGAAACGCTTAAGACCAACCGCGAATTGGCCAACCAGTGCCAACTGCAAACTCAGCGTTCGCCGTTTTTCTGTTCCGGCTGCCCCCACAATACGTCGACTAAGTTGCCTGAAGGTTCTCGCGCATTGGCGGGTATTGGTTGTCACTACCTGGTGCAGACCATGGAGCGCGATACTCATACCTTTACCCAGATGGGCGGTGAGGGTGTCAGCTGGATTGGCCAGTCTCACTTTACCGAGACGCCCCACGTATTTGTGAACCTGGGCGATGGTACCTACTTCCATTCCGGTGTGTTGGCGATTCGTGCGTCCATCGCCGCGAAGGTGAACATCACCTACAAGATCCTCTACAACGAGGCCGTGGCTATGACTGGCGGTCAGCCCCACGATGGCGAACTGCGGCCGGATATGATCGCCGCCCAAGTATTGGCCGAAGGGGTCGAAAAGCTGGTCGTGGTGATGGACGATGTGAATAAATATCGCGGCAAGTTGCAGTTTCCCTCCAATGCCGAGATTCGTCAGCGCGATGAGCTGGATGAAGTGCAGCGGGAGCTGCGCGAGGTTAAGGGCGTGACCTGCATTCTCTACGATCAGACCTGCGCCACGGAATTGCGTCGCAAGCGCAAGCGCGGCGTGCTGCCGGACCCTAAACGTCGTGCTTTTATCAATGATCTGGTGTGTGAAGGCTGCGGCGATTGCTCCGTGCAGTCCAATTGTATTTCGGTGGAGCCAAAGGAAACCGAGTTCGGCACCAAGCGCCAAATCAATCAGACTACCTGTAACAAAGATATTTCCTGCGTGAAGGGTTTTTGTCCATCGTTTGTAACGGTGGAAGGCGGTGAGTTGCGCAAGCCCGAAAGCGTGGACGCGGACTTTATCGCTCTGGGGGAGTCGCTGCCGCAACCCAGCCTGCCGTCTCTGGAAACACCCTGGAGTGTTCTGGTTACCGGCATTGGCGGCACGGGCGTGGTAACGGTGGGCGCTCTGATGTCCATGGCCGCTTATATTGAAGGAAAAGCGGCGACCACACTGGATCAAACGGGTCTGGCACAAAAGGGCGGTAGTGTGTATTCCCATATTCGTTTGGCCAACCACAATGACCAATTGCACGCCGTACGCATCAGCGATGCCAGTGCGGATGCGTTGATTGCCTGCGATTTGGTTGCAGCCAGCGTTGAGGCCACCTGCGTGTCCAAATTGAATAAAGACAAAACCCTGGCGGTGATTAATTCTGATGTGATGCCGACATCGGCTTTCGTCTTGGGCAAAAATATTGGTGATGAAAGTCAGCAGATGATGGACCTGATCGATACCCGCAGTGCGCGACTGGGTCGTGTGGACGGTACTGGTCTGACCCAGCAGGCGCTTGGCTCAACAACAACCGCCAATATTTTTATGCTCGGTTACGCCTGGCAAATGGGTGCCGTTCCTTTGGCATTGGAGTCGCTGTATCAAGCTATCGAGTTGAATGGCGTTGCCATTCTCGACAATAAGCGCGCGTTCAATGCCGGACGATTGGCCTGTGCTGAGCCGGCAAAACTTCAGCAGATTCTGCGCTCGGACAACACCGAAGAAACCGACGTCGACATATCTCTCGATGCGATGGTGGCGCGTCGGGTGGAGTTTCTGGGTGACTATCAGGATCAGAATTACTCCAATCGCTATCGAAAACTGGTTCAGACCGTACATAACAAAGAGCAGCAAGTGGCACCGGGCTCCGAGACGTTGAGCCGTGCCGTGGCCCGCTTTGCCTTCAAGTTGATGGCCTATAAAGACGAGTACGAAGTGGCTCGATTATACAGCGATGGTCGTTTCCAGCAGCAGCTGAAGGAAGCCTTTACTGGCGACTATCAGCTGACGTATCACCTGTCGCCGCCATTGTTGGCAGCTAAGGACAAACAATCCGGCCGGCCGCGTAAATTGCGTTTTGGCCCCTGGATGGGGGCTGCTTTTAAGCTGCTCACCAAATTCAAGGGTCTGCGCGGCACCGCCTTTGATGTGTTCGGCTATCACCCTGAGCGCAAGCAGGAGCGGCGCCTGATTGAGAGCTACTTTGCCACTATCGAGAAACTCCTGACGGGGCTGAGAACTGACAATCTGGAATTTGCCACTCAGATCGCCAGCCTGCCCGATGGCATTCGTGGCTACGGCCCCGTTAAGCAGGCAAGCCTGCGGGAAGTCTGCGGCAGGTGGCAGGTAATGGTACGGCGTTTTGAACAGGGCGAAACCGGCCACCGCGAAGGTGTTGGCGTGCAGCAGGTCGATTTTTCCCTCGATCAATTGCCCGGTTAGTGATCTGTACCAATTATTACTCATTATTTAGCAAGGGTGATCAGTTTATGCCGTTCTGCCGCCGCAGTTGGCAACCAATCACCCCCCAACCTTGGCTAGCATAGTGTTTTCGCCAGCCCTTGATTTGAGAGTGTTTAACCATGGCCGTTTTTTCTCATCCGGAATTTGATCAACACGAGCACGTTGCTTACTACCACGATCGTAAGAGTGGCCTTAAAGCGATTATTGCCATCCACAATACCAACCTGGGTCCGGCCCTGGGCGGTTGCCGTATGTGGAACTACCAAAATGACGACGAGGCGCTGAATGATGTGCTGCGACTGTCTCGCGGTATGACCTACAAGTCGGCCATTTCCAACCTTAAACTGGGTGGCGGCAAGTCTGTGATTATCGGCGATCCCCGCGTCCACAAGACGGATGAACTGCTGTGGGCCATGGGCGATTTTATCGAAAGCCTGGGCGGTCGCTATATTACCGCGGAAGATTCTGGCACCAAGGTGGCGGACATCGCCAAAATCGGCGAGCGTACCGCACATATCAGTGGTGTGGTGGAAGATCTGGAAACCGGTGGTGACCCTTCTCCCACCACCGCGTACGGTGTGTTTGTCGGTTTAAAGGCAGCGGCCCAGTATCGTCTGGGTTGCGACTCGCTGGACGGTGTCAAAGTGGCTATTCAGGGTGTGGGTAATGTCGGCTTCCGCCTGGCCAAACATCTGCACGATGCCGGTGCCCAACTGTTTGTGACGGATATCTTTGGGCAAAACGTTGAGCGCGCCGTAAGTGAGCTGGGGGCCACTGCCGTTGCGGGTGATGAAATCTACGGTCTGGATGTGGATGTATTTGCACCTTGCGCCCTGGGCGCTATTGTTAATGACGAGAGTATTGCTCAGATCAAAGCCGCTGTAATTGCCGGGGCTGCCAACAATCAGCTGGCGAAGGCGCAACATGGTGAAATCCTGCGTCAGCGTGAAATTCTTTATGCACCGGATTACGTGATTAACGCCGGCGGCATTATCGATGCCTACTATCAGCGCACTGGCGGTTGTCGTGATGCTCTCAAAACCCACGTGGAAGGCATAGGCGATACTCTGGTGGAAATCTTTGATCGCGCCGGTAAAGAAGGGCGTTCCACCAGTGAAATTGCGGACGTGATTGCCGAGGAACGTTTTAGCATCGGATAGAGGATCAAACTTTCTTTCGATGCTTGAGCAAGACAGTCGCCCTCAAGCGGGCTGCTACGGAATTGTTGATACATAAAAAGGGGCAAAAGTTATGGGTGACTTACAAACATTAGTGGATAACTTCCAGCTACCCGACACTATCGGTTTTGGTCGTTTAATGGCACCGGTAATGTTCAGGGCGGAATACTGCGATGGTATCTGGAGCGCTGGCCAACTGGTGCCCTATGGCCCCATCAGTCTCGATCCCGCCGCCAAAGTTCTGCACTATGCTCAGGAAGTGTTCGAGGGTATGAAAGCTTATTGGGTGGATAGCGAGACACCGCAACTGTTTCGCCCTGTGGAAAACTGCAAACGATTTAACAATTCCGCTGAGTTTATGTGCATGCCCCAGGTGCCGGAAGAATTGTTTATGTCGGGTGTGACTCAACTGACGGATATCTGCCGCAACCTGATTCCTCGTAACAGCGGCGCGTCTATGTATTTGCGCCCCTTTATGTTTGGTACCCAGGCGGACTTGACTATAACCGCTTCCAGTAGCTACGAGTTTTATGTGATAGCCAGTCCCGCCGAGATTTATCATGCTGGTGAAATGCGAGTGATCGTAGAGCGACATCGGTCTCGCACCGCAGCCGGCGGAATGGGGGTGGCGAAAACCGGCGGTAACTACGCCGCTTCCATGCAGTCTTCGAAGGAGTGCATGCAACAGGGGTACAACCAGGTGTTGTGGCTGAACTCCGCGGTTGCAGGCCAAATCGATGAACTGTCGGGAATGAACCTGTTTGTGGTGATGGACGACGAACTGCACACACCTGAGTTAAATGGTTCAATTCTGCCGGGCATTACCCGCAGCGCGATTCTCGAGCTGGCGAAAGATCTGGGTTACAAGGTGCGTGAACGCAATATTCAGATCGACAGTCTGTTGGCGCTGATCGAATCCGGTACTTGTACTGAAGCATTTGCCTGCGGTACGGCGGCGGTGATCAGCCCCATCAGCATCATTGCCGATCAAGGTAAGGAGTATCCCCTACCGAAAGTGCCCGGACCCGTGGGTCAGGCTTTGTATGAGTCTCTGTTAGCGATTCAGGAAGGCCGAGTGGAAGACAAATACGGCTGGATTCAGGCGGTGGAGCGTCAGGTTCAGGTCTGATAAAAAATATTGTTCCCGGGAGCCAAAAACGCTATCAAACTTAACATAAATTGAGTTGTTGCGATTCTAAGGTATATGATTTAATTCCATTTCGCTGTTTGATTGCCGTCGGGGATTGTGCGCAAACTTTGCCCCGCTGGTGGTTGTGGCTAAAGCAGTGATTGATCTCGTATTCATTCAGAGGTCACTTGTTTCGAATGTTCTTGTAGACGCGACTTGCTTCCAGCATCCTGTTGGTCAGGCAGTCATCTCGTCTTCTCTCCCATCCCGTTCACGGATGCTTCCCGGCTCGCCAACAGGCGGGCCGAATTTTTTTGAGGCTTTCAGTAATAACGCCGTTCTACAGGTAGTCATCCCGTTGATCAAATTCCACGGCTTTCGCCTGTTTCAATTTGGACTGAATGTTGGCGAGGTAGTTATCTATATAGTGGTCGGACAAACTCTGGTGACCCAGATCTTTCCAGAAGGAGCCTTCGGATTTATGGATCGCCCTGTGCTGGGGCAAGGCAATAAAGTAGGGGCCTTTTAACAGGATCACTTCTTCGCCCAGATGGGCGTACACCCCATGGAGGGAATCGAGCAGTGTGGCTGTGGGTAATTCCGGGACCACATCTTCGCGATCCACCACTCTCAAGAGGGGCAACTTGGAGAACTTTTTCACACCTGCAGCGTTGGTGACCTTGGGTTGTCCGAAATTAATCGACGGACCCAGCTCGAATCCTTCCTGGTCAAGGTACATCATTAATAGTGTACTGATCGCGGCGCCCAGCGAGTGTCCGGTCAGGCGTATCTGGTACTCTTGTTCCAAGTGTGGCCGCAACAGTTCGAGTATTTGAACCGTGTCTTCTTCAAAGCCCCGATGCACATAAATACCCAGTGTCTCGCTCAGTTTGGGTATGTACTCACTATCATCCTTTACATTGGAAAGATTGTCCGTGCCGCGAATGCTTACTAGCTGCTGTCTGCGCTCGGGAAGCGTCTCTACAAAGAATTGGACTTTGATGTCGTAAACGTTTTCAACCAGTACATCCTTCCCGTAACGGGATCGAATATCGGACTCGGAGCTGTAGGCGGCTTTGGCGCGCTCTGCGTACCAGAGAATTTCCTTAAAATCGATGGCCGAGTCAGCATGCAGGGATTGAGAGGTCATGATCAAGAGGGGCAACAGCCATAAAAGACGAAGCACCGTATCCTTCCTTAGTATTTTTTCCGGGTGTGAGGTTAAACGTTCTTGTTGAAAATCGCTGTCGTCACAAACATCTAGTCACAATGATTCCATATTTGCTCAGTGGACTTTACCGCAACGGGCGTTTATTCTCACAGCTGTTTGGAGAAAGTTACAACTGATTTCGGCACAAAAACAATACACCGACACCATAAAGACGCCATAAAATAGTGAAATTTCAACCTGGTCTTTCGATTTTTCGGGTTAGTTGGTTCTTTGGATTACTGTCCATACTGCTGGCGTTGCCGGCATTCGCTAAGGAGCCATGGAATGTCTCCGGTCACGAGAACGGAGAATTCCTCTCGACCCAAATGCAGCTCTGGCAGGACGATACCGGCAAACGGGGTGTGAATGACGCCTATCGCGCTTTTGTCAGGGGTGAGTTCAGTGACATGCCAAAGTCTGATTCCACCGGACTGAAAGCCGGAGCGCTGTGGGGGCACGTTCGTTTACGCAATACCAGCGATGAAGCGCGACTTTTGCACATGGAATATGTCGATCATCAGCTGATCTATCTGGATGTCTATCAGCGCCCCTGGCAGCTTGAAGACAGAAGCCTCGCGGTGCCCTTTTCCGCTCTTGCCAATATATCCATGCTGGCCCCCTTTGAGGAGCGGCCGGTGGCTCACCACCGCTTTGTGGTGCCGGTAACCCTGGCGCCCGGAGAAGAGCTGGAGCTGCTGATCCGCTATGGATCGGCGGATAAAGGCTTTTTCTTTCCCAAGCTCAGACTCTGGTCCCCCGAGAACCTGCGTCAGGTACAGGTGTCTGAAGTCGGGCTGATGATGTTTATCGGCGGCGGTTTGCTGTTGATGGTGCTGGTCGCCCTGACGGTTGGGGTGGCGACTGGGCAGCGGCTGTTCTTCGCCTACAGTATTTACGCCATCGCCAAAATTGGCATGTGGTGGACCATGGTGGGGTTGACCCATCAATTCTTGATCACCAAAGACTTTCACTGGAGCTATATGTCCATCAATGGCGCTCTGGTAATAGCCTCGGGTATTTGGTTCTCCCGAATCTTCTTGCAGAGCCGGCGCTACACCCCCAAGTTGGACTACGGGCTGCTGCTGATGATGTGGCTCGCCTTTGCCCTGGTGATGGCGGCGATGGTTCATTGGGAAGGCCTGGCGGTGATTCTGATCACCATACTGTTGCTGATGTATCCGCTGATCTGCCTCGGTGGTATCCTGCGTTGGCGCCAGGGCGCCAATGAAGCCGGTGTGTTTGCCATTGCCTGGGGGTTCCTCGCTGCCGGGTTACTGGCGCAGGCCCTGCGGGACCTCGGTTTTGTAGACCATAATCTGATCAATTACTACTGGCCGGTAGTGGGTTCGTTTACTGAGATGATGGTCATTATGATTGCTATGGGCATGAATCTGGCCAATCTGCGCCGGCAGAAGGACGACGCCGAGTATCGCTACCTGGTGCAGTTGGAGAATCGTAAGTCTGAACTGGAGTCGCTGGTCAAGGAGCGCACACGTGAGCTGGAGAAGGCCAAGTCCGCCGCCGAGGTGGAAGCCCGCACCGATCCACTGACCGGGGCCAACAATCGTCGCAGCTTTTATCGTTTGGGGGCCAGCCTGTTACGCCGCAGTATTCACCGTGATGCTCCCTTCAGTCTACTGATGTTTGATCTGGACCACTTTAAGGCCATCAACGATACCTATGGCCATGGCGCAGGGGATCAGGCCCTGAAGCTGTTTGCCAGTACCCTGAAAGAAGAAATCCGGGAGACCGACATTTTTGGTCGCATCGGAGGTGAGGAGTTCGCACTGTTGGTGGCGGGTAGTGACGATTCGGTGGTTCAGACCGCTGAACGCCTGCGTAAAAAGGTAGAGCAACTGCGATTGGTGGTCGACGACCAGGAGATTACCTTTACCTCCAGCGTGGGTGTTGCCCACTACGGCGGCGAGACCACTATTGATGACCTGATCTGCCGCGCGGATGCTGCGTTGTATCAGGCCAAGCAGAGTGGCCGTAACCGGGTTGTGGTTGCCGCAGACGCCGAAGGCAAATCCCTGTCATCCGTTCCAGGGTAGAAGCGATCGGTCGCCCTCGAGCTGCTACAGAGAATAGTGTTAAATTGATTTAGTTAGAGCCCCCACATTCGCTGTTGACACTCTGCCCGTTGAGAGGCTGAAACAGCGAATCAAAGCAGCGCGGCAACGGCCAGCGCGACTTACTGATAATCATCCCCTGGTCCTGGGTACAAGCCTCCTGGGCTCCAGGCACGCACCAATTGTCCGGCTCGTACCGCTCCACATCATTTTTCTCATGCCGAAACTCAGAGACGGCGTTATAAACCACTCGCCGAGCCCGGCTCAGACTGCCTTCTGGCAGCCATTCGCCAACTCCGTGCCACGGGTTCATGGAGAGATTTTCGCAAAACTGTCGTTGGGGCTCACCACCGAGCTTCTGGGGCGGAATACGCACCCGGGCGATGGGGATAAATGGTGATTTCTCTTCCGACCAGATTACCGTGGCATCATCCATGGGCATATAAGCGCCGGGTGCTTTGGGTTGCACCATAAACTCAAAGCAGGCGGCTCCGTCTGCCAGGGTGTCTTCGATCTGTCTGGTCAGAAAATCCGGATCATTCTTATCAGTAGCCTTTGGATAGTGACTGCCGGGGCAGGGTTTGGTGGAGAACTTTAACCGGGTATTGCCCAGTTGGTAGGGCAGCATGGAGTAGTACTGAGGTGCGAGCGGTGTGTCGATTCTGGAGGAGACCGTCTGAACCGCCCTGTAAAACTGCTTGGGGTGCAGGCGGGGAGGAAAGAGACTGATAAACCACTTGGTGCGCTCAAACTTGGCCAGGAATCTGGCATCGTCGGCGTAATCGTAAATATTACGATTAAAGAACGCCGGGGTGTTGGTCATGATAAAGTCTTGGGTTCCACCCTTGCCCAGTTCCGGGGCAATGGGTTCACCCTCAACCCCCATCAGCTTGATGGCCATACCCCGGGCGTCGGGTTTGCTATCGGGTTGCACCAGCATATCGCCATTGGAGAAACGCACCCAGGCCCGGTACTCCTTGCCGGGTTCCGAGAAGACGCTATGTTGGAAACGCTCTGGAATATCCCCGTTGATGCTAAAGGTTGCCCGCACACAGGCGGTGGCTTTGGCGTGTGCATCCCGGCGGTAGGGCAGGCCGTTGTATTGCTCGGCCCGGCGGGAGATTTCGCGAGAGGAATTCACGGCGGATTCAATTGCAGCCTGCTCCGCGGATGAGATGTCCATACCGAGAGCCTGGATACTTTTTTCGATAGGAGAAGCGCCGGCAGTGCCGATGCTCATCGCAACAGTGAGAGTCAGTGAGCTGGCCAGGATTGATTTTGACAATCGTGTCTTCATGGTTGTCACTCCCCAACCTGTGCATTCAGTTGTTTTGGCATCCTGGGGCGACGGCAGGCCGCCTCACCGGAGGGATCCGCCGGGGCGTCGGGGTAAGCGGCCCAATTCAGGGGGTCGCCATCCAGAGCCTCGCTAAACTCCGGATTACCCATCACCTTCAGGTATTCGATGATCGCCATGCGCTCTTCTTCGCTGAGCCGTTCGCCAATCCGGCCCGGCATCTCCACATCGGTAAACAGATGGCCATGGTTGCCATTGCCGGTGATGCCGGTGTCGTGCACAAAGCTACCCGGCGAGGTTTTAGTGGCGTAACCCAGTTTGATGGGGTCATATTCGCGGTTGCCCACCGCAAAGGTCGTGGGGCGTTCATCCAGCGGCGACAGCAGATCGTGAATAGTGGGCACCGAACCGTTATGCAGGAACGGTGGGGTTGCCCAAACACCGTGCAGGGGTCGGGCTTTATAGGCGCGTTTATTGGCAATGCGGAAAGGCACATTGAGGCCGTCGTAATCGGGCACGGCCTCGCCGGTGATTTTCCAGTTTTCGTACAGAATGGGTACCAGGCGGTTGAGCAGGACTTGCAGGCCATTGCCGGCATTGACGGGCTCGGAATCCGGCAGCAATTTGCGGGCGTCGTAAATCGCCTTGTTAAAGTTGTCCGCTGCGGTGGCGTCGGTGCCGATCACATCCACATCGATCCAGGGCACGGACCAGATGGTCTCGCGCCAGTCTTTGCGATAGGGCACGCCGTCAATACGGGTGATATCCCCCGCCATATCCCATTGCCAGTTGACACTGGCTTGTTCTGCCGGGTTCTCACCGGGGCCGGAAGCCACCGGCCAGTTGTAGGGCTTGGATTGGTGGGGGCCGTGGCAGAAGGCGCATTGGGCGGCGAACAGCGCCTTGCCCTGTTTCGCCCTGGCAATGTCGATCTTACCAAGAATCTGTTCCGGCCACTGCGGCGGCTTGAGATCACGCAAGGTCGATTCCACACAATGCATACCATCCAGGTCGACAACGGTTTCGCCAAATTCGCCGGGGCTCAGCAGTTCTCCCTCATCATTCACCAGCTTGATAGGGGCAAGTACGCCCAGACTTTCACCGATATTGCGGGCCATAGCCTGATTGGTAAAACCGGTGTACTGCACCCAGTCAAAGCGCCAGATGTCCCACAAAAAGGGATAGCTGACCGGTGCGTTGGCGGCATGATAGTTCTCCGGCACATCCAGATCGTAGCCGAACACTACATTGGCGATTCGGCCTACCGCGTCGGTGCGGCCACGGCCTTCTTCGGTGGGGTAGTATTTGGAGGCGCCGGGTCCGCTGACAAATTGTTTCATCGTCTTCAGGAACTGCCAGAACTCCTCGCGCAACTGATCGCGTTGTGGTTGATCCTGGCCGGCTACCCGGTCGGCGAAGCGGTTCCACTTGAGGGGGTTAAAGTAGGTTTCTGCGGCCGAAGCTCCCAGGGTGGTGATAAATTCGCCGAGTTTGGCGGTGGGAACGCTCTGCACCGCCTGGCCACCGTCCACCCGCAGTGCCACGCCCTTATAGTGCAGCTCTCCGGTGTGACACATGGCACAGCCCAGGTCCAATTTTTCCAGCCCGGTTTGCGGGTCGATATGACGGGTCATGCCAACGGGCAGGTTGCCGGGGTTGCGTTCAGTGGCCAGTTGCCCCGGATCCACAATAAAGCCCCAGCCGCGCATATTGTCTTCTTCGGCAAGACGCTCCTTGGAAAGAGGCAACTCCAGGTTCACGAACCAGTCGTAATGCATGCCCAGCAGTTCGGTGCCCTGCGGCGTGTAGTAAAAATCCTCGCGAGCCTGGGAATCCCAGCTGTCGGTCAAGTAGTGCACCTGATTGATCTGCTCGTGGGTGAGGTTGGGGGTGAGCAGGTGTTGCAGGCCGATGTACACACCGGCAAGGATACCGACCGTTGCCAGCAAACGTCGGAACCAAGGTGGGCCAATAGCTTTCCAGAGACCACGCAGGCCGGCCAACAGGCCTCCCGCCCAGTGCCAGAGCCCCTTGATTCCTCGCCCAAGTGATCTGATCAAAAAACGGAGGCTATTGCTGAAAATACCCCAAAGGCCGCTCAGAAGGGCGGCGCCGGATTGCCGAAAGTCCATAGTCTTGTTGTAACGTCCGTCGTTTATTGTTGTTTTTCATCCTGCCCCCAAGCGCTCCTGTAGATAGCCGCCTTCAACCGCTGCGGGTACCGAGATGATTCAGGGGCAGTTCCGTTTTATATCGTACCTGCTTTAAGGAAAAGCTGGTGCGGATACTATCAATCCCGTCCATAGGTGTCAGTCGCTTGTCGAGAAAATCCTGATAAGCGTTCAGGTCGGGCACTGCAACGCGGATCAGGTAGTCAAAGTCGCCCGTCATCAGATAGCACTCCATCACTTCGGGCCAGTCCTTTACCGTCTCCTCGAAAGCCACCAGATTCTTCTTCACCTGATGATTCAGTGTGACCTGGATAAAGACACTCACGGGCAGGCCGACTTTCTGCGGATCAAGCAAGGTGACCTGCCCGCGGAAAAAACCCTTCTCCTGCAGGATCTTCACCCGGCGGGAGCAGGGTGAGGGCGACAGGCACACCTTTTCCGCCAGCTCCAGGTTCGTCAGGCTGGCATCGGCCTGCAGGGCTTCGAGGATCTTGCGATCAATCTTATCCAGTTCATGCATGGTGGTGGTCCAGGTGGATGGCAGGTTCCAGTGTACGCCATATTACGCCGAATTCCACAGATGTATCCGTTATTGGAGAAGAATTCCGAATTTTCCGCTCCTAGTGGTGATTTGTGCTAAGTGAGCGCATGACTATCGATCTCTTTGGTATGACCCCCTAGCGACGCCCGTGCTACTTTTTTCCTCTCAGAATCAATAACTAACCGCCCGACATGAGGAGGAAAGAACCGTGATTTTCGACAAGGACTACCAGCTCACTGACCGCTACGCCCTGACCCAGGGTCGCGCTTTTATGACTGGCATCCAGGCCCTGGTTCGTCTGCCTCTGATGCAGCGTCAGCTGGACCAGCGTGACGGTCTCAACACCGCGGGTTTTATTTCCGGTTACCGCGGTTCGCCTCTTGGTGCTTACGACCAGGAGCTGTGGCGCAGCAAAAAGTTCTTGGCCAGCCACGACGTGCATTTTGAGCCGGGGGTCAATGAAGATCTCGGAGCAACCGCTGTTTGGGGCACTCAGCTCACCGATTATTATCGCGATCAGGTCAATAAAGATGGAGTGTTCTCCATCTGGTATGGCAAGGGTCATGGTGTTGACCGCACCGCCGATGTGTTCCGCCAGGCCAATGTTCAGGGCACTGCGAGGCATGGTGGAGTATTGGCGCTGGCGGGTGATGATCACACGGCCGAATCCTCCATGTTCCCTCATCAGACTGATCAGGTGTTTGAAGCGGCGATTATGCCGATTCTGTTTCCGACTTCGGTGGAAGAGTATTTGACCATGGGATTGGCGGGTATAGCGCTGTCTCGCTATTGCGGTCTGTGGGTGGCGTTTAAGACGATTACTGAAACCGTGGAAAGCGGCGCCTCCATTATGATCCCGGAGTTGCCCAAGTTCGTGATGCCGGAGGACTTTGTCATGCCTCCCCATGGTCTTAACTACGATGTTAACCTGAAGTGGCCCGCCGAGCGCATGGAGTACGAACGCCGTATGATTGAAGAGCGGGCACCGGCGGCTCATGCGTTTGTTTACGCCAATAAAATTGACAAGGTGATTCTCAAGTCTGAGCAACGCCGCTTTGGTATTGTGACGGTGGGTAAGGCACACGGCGATCTGTTGGAGTCCTTCCGTATTCTGGGCATTTCCGAAAGAGATCTGCAGGACGCCGGCATCAGCATTTATAAGGTCGGTATGAGCTGGCCATTGGAACCTCGCGGTATTCGTGAATTCGCCGAGGGCATGGAATCGCTGTTGGTGGTGGAAGAAAAACGACCGCAGCTGGAGAAACAAATCAAGGAGCAGTTGTACAACTGGCCAGCGGCCAAACGTCCGGCTATTTTTGGTAAGCGCGATGAGCAGGGCGAGGTGCTGTTGCCTGAGGTGTGGGCATTTACCCCCGAAATTGTATCCGCTGCGCTGTCCCGTTGGTTAAAGGGCACCGAAATCGGAGGGTTTATCGGTAAGAAGGTTTCCGAGTTTGTTGCACCCTGTAAAGTGCAAGGTAAAAACCTGCTCGCTCGAGAGCCGTATTTCTGTTCCGGGTGCCCGCATAATACTTCGACTCAAGTGCCGGACGGCAGCACCGGTGGTGCCGGTATCGGTTGTCACATTATGACCATCAGCATGGATCGTAAAACCAAAACCTTTACCCATATGGGGGGCGAAGGTATTCACTGGGTCGGGCTGCACCGTTTCTCCAAAAACAAGCATATGTTCCAGAACCTGGGGGACGGTACTTACCAGCACTCCGGTTTGATGGCGATTCGGCAGGCGGTAGCCAGCGACGTCAATATTACCTACAAAATTCTCTACAATGATGCCGTTGCCATGACCGGCGGGCAGCCCGCGGAGGGTGAACCCTCTCCGGGTAGCATCGCGCAGCAGCTGCTGGCGGAAGGTGTGAAAAAGGTGGCACTGGTCAGTGACGATATCGGCAAGTTCGAAAATGATTCGAGCATACCGGCCAATGTAACCCGTTTCGATCGTGATGAGCTTGATGCGGTACAGCGTCAGATGCGTGATATCGAGGGGGTTACCGCAATTATTTATGAGCAAACCTGCGCAGCGGAAAAGCGTCGTCGGCGCAAGAAGGGTTTGATGGAAGATCCGAACCGTCGTCTGTTTATTAATGACCGAGTGTGTGAGGGTTGCGGAGATTGTTCTGTACAGTCCAATTGTATTTCTATCGAGCCCAAGGAAACGGATTTTGGTCGCAAGCGCCAGATCAATCAGTCCGCCTGCAACAAGGATTATTCCTGTGTTAAGGGGTTCTGCCCGAGTTTTGTGTCTGTGGTCGGTGGCGAGTTGCGCAAGCCGGATCAGGCTCAGGTCAAAACACTGGAAGCGGAGGTGTTTGCCGAGTTGCCGGAGCCCACACCTCCTGAACTGACTGGCAATTATGCGGTGTTGGTGTCCGGGATCGGTGGTACCGGCGTATTGACCATAGGTGCACTGTTGTCGATGGCGGCGCACCTGGAGGGCAAGGGTTCGACGACTCTGGACTTTACCGGTCTGTCTCAGAAAAACGGTGCGGTGGTTGCGCACATTAAACTGGCGCCAACGCCGGGTGATATTCATGTGCCCCGTATTTTGGATGGGGGTGCAAACCTGTTGTTGGGCTGCGATATGGTGGCGGCAACGGCTTCTGTGCCCAAGCTGCGCCAGGGTGTCAGTCGTTCGATTATCAATACGGCGGAGGTTCCGGTTGCTGCGTTTACCCGAAATAATGATTTGTTCTTCCCTGCGCAGGAAACCAAGGATGAGTTCTCGACGGCAATCGGCAGTGAAGCGGTGGATTATATCGACGCGACCGGTATCGCCGAGGCGATGTTTGGCGATTCCATTGCGACTAATCTGTTTATGGTGGGTTTTGCCTGGCAGAAGGGTTTGTTGCCACTGAGTCGTGCGGCGATTGAACGAGCGATTGAGTTGAACGGTGTGGCGGTTGAATTTAACTTGCGGGCGTTCCGGTGGGGGCGTCTGGCCGCTGAGGATTTGCCTCGGGTGCAGCGTTTGATCGATGAGCGTAATGGTGAGGGCGAGACGCAGGTGGTAGCTCTGGATACGTTGGAGCAGAAGGTCGATCGTTTTTACCGTGAGTTGGTCGAGTATCAGGATTCGGGTTATGCGGACCGCTATTGGGCATTGGTGCAGTGGGTTCGTGAGCAGGAGAAGGCGCGGCTGGGGGCAGTGGGTGCGTTGTCGACCTTGGTGGCTCGCTATTTTTATAAGTTGATGGCGTACAAGGATGAGTATGAAGTCGCGCGTTTATATAGCAGTCCTGAGTTCGAGCAGAAGTTGCGGGCGCAGTTTGATGGTGATTTCAAGTTGCAGTTTCATTTGGCGCCGCCATTGTTGGCTCGTCGGGATAAGGTGACGGGTAAGCCTAAAAAGATGACGTTTGGCGGTTGGGTGTTGCCGGTATTCCGATTGTTGGCGAAGGCTAAGGGGCTGCGGGGTTCGGCGCTGGATGTGTTTGGCTATACGGCTGAGCGTCGGGGTGAGCGGCAGTTGATTGAGGATTATGAGGCGTTGGTTCGTGATGTGATGTTGCGGGTTGAGGCGGGTAACGTGGATCAGGTTGAGCGGTTGTTGGCGTTGCCGGAGCAGGTCCGTGGGTATGGGCATGTTAAGGAAGCAAATTTGGAGAAGGTTCGGGCTGAGTGGGAGCTTGGGGTGAAGGCTTTGGATTGTGTGGCTGGTGAAGTTACTAAGGCGGCTTGATCAAGAACTGGCAGGTCGGTGAGTGCCAGGAGCTGACCTTCTGGGGGCACGATTGATCTTCGTGTGTAGCAGCGCGCTCCGAGCGCGACCGGGTTGGCACCGTATCTTTGCACCATAACCGGCCATTGGAATTAGGTGTTTTTTTCTTTGCGGATAGGACGAAAGGGGCTGGTGATTGTGTGCCACAACGGGCGGCCGGGTGTCCGTTGGAGGGGCACGCTACCGGCCCTCCGGGCTTCCCTCAGTCCCCAATGAGCCAAGCAAAAGACGCTTGTCTCATTGACTCCTTCGGCGTTCGCTTGAAATGCCCCTCCAACGAACACCCAGCCACCCTTTAGATCGAGGTACATCAAGTTTATCGTTCTGAACTTTGCAATTTCAAACCGTTGATATGGAGAAGACCAGTCGCGCTCGGAGCGCGCTGCTACGGGTGGTTGGAGAGTCTCGCAGCAGCCCGCTGAGGGTGATTTGATTATCTCGGCCCCTCAATATTCCTGGTAAAAAAGTGACTTTGCCCCTCGGGTTTGACTCGGTAAAGTTTGGCAGGGCGGTTGCTGCCGGTTTTCATGTTGCCGGTTGCTTCGAGGATATCGGCGTCGAGGATGCGACGGCGGAATGATTTCTTTTCTACGGTGTTGCCCAGTACGAGTTCGAAGGTTTGCTGCAGTTCGGTAAGGGTGAATTCATTGGGCAGCAGGTTGACGGGCAGAGATGTGTATTGGACTTTGCTTCTGAGTCTTTGGTGGCAGGCCTCGAGAATGCGATTGTGGTCAAAGGCCAGTGGGTATTGGTCTTCGGCCTCGTCTACGGGTACCCAGGCGACCTGTTCTGAGCTGTCGTCTTTGCCGAGGGTGATGTGGTCACTGGGGATGAGGGCGAGGTAGGAGATGGTGACGGACCAGCCCCTGGGGTCTCTGCCTTGGCTGCCAAAGGTCTCGACCTGTTCGAGGTAGGGGATTCTGACTCCGGTTTTTTCATAGAGTTTGCGTTTGGCGGTGTCCATGAGTGTTTTGTCAAGCTTTAGGTCGATAAAGCCGCCGGGCAGCGCCCATTGCCCCAGAGCCGGGTGCTGTGCCCGTTTGACTAGCAATACCTGCAATTTTTCGCTTCTGACGGTAAAGATGGCCATGTCAACGGAGGTCAGTGGGACATCGAAATCGTGGATGTCGTAGCTCTCTAGAAAGGCTTTTTCAGTTTGCTTTTTTGTCATATTGGGCCAGTCTAATAGTGTCCGGTTGACAGCGGTTTATTGGGGTATTATGTTAGTGGCTCAATGCCCCTAAGTCAACGGAGGCTTGTTTGATGACAAGTGCCGGAAATTGATCATCTGGGAGACAGTACTTTGGGAGCCAATGCCATGGAACAGATTGCCGGTGTGGATGCACAGCTAGGAAGCGCCAATCAGAAGCGAGCCGTTGAGGGTAGTTTGCTGGGACTGATGGTGGGTGACGCTTTGGGTTTGCCGTTTGAGGGTATTTCAGCAAGGCGAATCAAGCAATTGCTTAAGGCGCGCCCCCGCCACGCCCTGGTTTTTGGCAAGGGTATGATTTCGGATGATACGGAGCATGCCGCCATGACAGCGGCGTCGATGATCACCCGCTGGGGGGATTGGGACCGCTTTCAGGGGAGCCTGGCCTGGAGGTTGCGCTGGTGGTTGATGCGGCTGCCGGCGGGAATAGGGATGGCAACGGGGCGGGCCATTATCAAGCTCTGGATGGGGTTTCCGGCCAAGTACAGTGGTGTGTATTCGGCGGGTAATGGGCCGGCGATGCGTGCGCCGATTATCGGTGTTTGCCTGGGGCATGATCGCGAAACGATGAAGCAGGTGGTAGCGGCTTCTACGGTGATCACCCATAAGGACCCGAAGGCGACGGTGGCTGCGTTGGCGGTTGCTCAGGCGGCGTACATGGCAGGCTGTTGTGAATCGGTGTCTCTGGAGGCGTTTCGAAGCGAGTTGCAGTCGCTGTTGGCGACGGAGGACAGCGGTGCGGTTAAGGAGTTTGAGAATACGATGGATCGGCTGGAGAGTCATTGGGAGGGAAATCCCGAGGCTGTGGCCGAGGTTATGGGGCTGAAGAAGGGTGTGACGGGGTACAGTTATCATACGGTACCGATGGTATTGTTTCTTTGGCTTAAGTATCAAAGTGACTATGCCGCCGCAGTGGAGGCGATGATTCGGCTCGGCGGGGATACGGATACGACTTCCGCCATTCTGGGCGGAATTCTGGGCGCGGGTGTTGGCAAAGAGGGTATACCTCAAGATTGGATTGAGGATATTGTTGATTGGCCGATAACGGCGAAGTATCTGCAGTCGCTGTCTGAGGATCTGGCGTTTTGCATGGAAACCGGTGAGCGTCGCTCCACACGTTGGTTGCCGGGACCTCCGATTTTTGTACGTAATCTGATGTTCCTGGCCATAGTGTTGGTGCATGGATTCAGGCGTTTGTTACCTCCCTATTAATTGATTTCATTTTTCCAAAATCAGTTCAATAGGGAAAAGCTTAACCAGTAAGTGGCTCTAAGCCACTATTAATATGGTGTTCAAAGACAAGAAAGAGGTTGTCATGTTTAGTATTAATTACATTAAGGTAGACCCAACAACTTTTCTTATGCAGTTTAAAGATGGAAAACTAAAACGACAGGGCAAAGGCCTGTCGTTTTTTTATTACTCTCCGACAACATCGCTGGTCGCGATTCCTGTAAGTACCTCCGACTTACCGTTTATGCTGAAGGAATCTACTCGTGACTATCAGGAAATTACCGTGCAGGGGCAGGTGGTTTATCGAATTGCTGACCCCGAGAAAATATCGGGGCTGATGAACTTTACGTTAAAATCCGGCGCTCAGACGTATCAATCAGAAGATCCGAAGAAACTGCGTAATCGCATCGTCAATCTGGTACAGGTAAAGATGCGCACTGCGATCGAGCAGATGGATCTGCGTCAGACGATTACATCCTCTCAGGCGCTGGTTCGCTCGGTCAAAAGTGAGTTGGTTAATTCAAGCGTCTTGGCGTCCCTGGGGATTGAGATTATGGATTTGTCCATTCTTGCAATCAAACCAACGCCCGAGACCGCCAGAGCGCTGGAGGCGGCGGTGAGAGAGAAATTATTGGAGGAGGCGGACGAAGCTATCTATAGACGGCGCAACGCTTCCATTGATCAGGAGCGGACGGTTAAGGAGAACGAATTGAATACGGAACTGGCGGTTGAGGCAAAACAACAGGAGATCGAGGAGAAGAAGCTGGAAGCTGATCGAGTCCTAAAGGAAAAGATGATGGTGATTGAGAGAGAACGGCTGGAGGCCGAAATTGCTCAGGAGCAGCAGCGCAAGGAATTGGTTGAGTTGGCGACGGAAAACGATCGCAAGAAGACAGACGCCAAGGCCTATGACATTGCCGCCACTATGGAGGCTTTGTCAAAGGTGGATGCCAGGGTTCTGGAGGCAATGACGATGGGTAACCTGCAACCTGAACAGTTGCTGGCGCAGGCCTTCAGAGAATTGGCGGGCGGGGCCGATCGCATTGGGCAATTGAATATTTCTCCGGACCTGCTGCAGCAGTTATCCGGCAAAGCGGTCGTTTAGGGCAGAGAATTCATGAATGTAGATATCAAAGTCATTTTGGTGACTCGAAGGACTCGTCTGCAAGAGTTGGTTGCACAGTATAACACCGAGGAACAGACCCGATTTGTTATCGAAAGTCGTGGTCAGCGCTTCCAGGAATACTACCAGGAAAACAGCAATTACCTTCAGGCGGTTACCGCGGTAGAGGCGGTTCTGACCCCCAGTGCAAGAGTGCAAAAACTGGATCGGGAGTTTCTCCCTAACTTTATCTTTGGTCCAAAAGATATCGTGGTGGTGGTGGGGCAGGATGGTTTGGTGGCCAATACCTTGAAGTACCTAAAAGGCCAACCTCTCATCGCCATTAATCCGGAACCCAGCCGATATGACGGTGTGCTGTTGCCATTTGAAGTCAAGGATGCACGTGCGATTGTCGGGGATGTTGCCCGCGGAATATTCAAAACGAAGAACATTACCTTGGGCAGGGCGGAGATTAATGATGGGCAGGAGCTGATTGCGGTAAACGATTTTTTTATCGGCCCCCGGAGTCACACTTCCGCCCGATACGAACTGACTGTCGGCAGTAAAATGGAAGCTCATTCATCCAGTGGCATTATTGTATCCACGGGGCTGGGTAGCACCGGTTGGATGAAGAGTGTGTTAGCCGGGGCACAGGGTATTGCTGGCACCGACAGGGAGCTGGCATCAATGCCTTGGGATTGCGATTATCTGCAGTTTGCGGTGCGCGAGCCTTTTCCCAGTCAAACCACGGGAGTGGATTTGGTCTTCGGTCAGGTAACTCGGCAGTCGCGAATGACCGTTGCTTCGAAAATGGCGAGCCATGGTGTGATTTTCAGTGATGGCATGGTGGACGATTATATTGAGTTTAACAGTGGGGCCATTTGCACGGTGGGCATTTCGGACGCTGTTGGCAGACTGGTTGTCTAGTAATCCATCCAAGTGTTCCCAAATTTTGTGCAGCCGCTGCATGAAATCGGCTTGTACTAATCCAACAAATCTGAATTGCCGGAGATACCGTGACAGGATCGTACTACAGGGATGGCGCGAAACAATTCTCCAATTTCTGCGGTGCGGCTGAGGTGGTGGTAGATTTCAAAATTAACTCCATTCCGAAAACCAAGGTGGTTGTTCTGAATGGTTCTGTGAAGGAGCTTGATTCATTGCTATGAATAAAATATTCTAATATGAATATTTTGTCCTTTTAGGGAGAGGCCTGTGACTTGTGAACCCAAATTAGAACCAAGCATTCTGGAAAAGCATCTGGCGCAGCTCCTGCAACGAGAATGCAGTAACAAACAGATCCCGGGTCTCTACGCTGTCCTCCTGGACCAGGAGGGGATTGTCTGGCAGGGCTCTGGAGGTAGCGCGGACCTGGCGGGGGTTCGGCGATTCACGGAGGACACGCTATTTCGCATTGGTTCCATTACCAAACTGGTGACGGGCTTCCTGGTTATGCAACAGGTCGAGAGTGGGCGCATTGCACTGGATGATCCCATTGGCAAGCACCTGCCGGAGTTTCAGCCTCATAGCGACTTTGACAATCCTATTACTATACGGCGTCTGCTGCAGCACAAGAGCGGGCTGGTCCGGGAGGCTCCGGGAGGTTGCTATTTTCTTTCCAGCAATGCCTCTCTGGAAGAAATTGTCTCCAGCCTGAATCAAACCCGACTACTTTGGGAACCCGGAACAAAGACCAGTTACTCTAATGCGGGAGTCTGTGTTCTGGGACTGATGCTGGAACGACTGGAAAGCAAACCCTACGAACAACTGGTTCAAGAGCGAATCTTCAAGCCTTTGGGAATGCAAGACTCCAGGCTTGAACTCAATGAAGATGTTCGGGCAGCATTGGCAGAAGCACAAATGTGCCCCTACCACCAGAAAACTCAGCCTGCACCGGTCAACAAACCGAACAGTGTGCCTGCCGGTGGCATCTTTTCATCACCACGGGATCTTACTCGACTGGCGTCAACGCTGTTGCGTGGCGGAGAACCGGTGTTGAGCGCTTCTTTACTTCAATCCATGTGGCAACTGGAGCAAGAGGACGACACCATTGCCCTCGGATTTTTTGTCAGGGAACTCTTTGGACACAAGGCCGTCGGACACGGTGGAACTATTTATGGCTATGCCACTGAATTGGAGTTGTTGCCATCTGAGAATTTGGGGGTATTGGTATTTGTTACCCAGGATATCGGCAACAATATCGCCCGCAGGCTTTCGGCTCATATTCTTGAATTGGCACTTAAACTTCGCCGTGGACAATCGTTGCCGGGGTTTATTCAGACCCAAGATGCCGACCTTCAATGTTACTCCCGGTTAGTGGGAACCTATCGCAATGGGGACTCGCTCGCCTGGATTAGGGTGAATAATGGTAAGCTTTCAGCGGAGATCAATGGAACCATCGGCGAACTGCGTCGACACAAGGAACACTGGGCGATGGACTGCGCACAGGTATTTGTCGATGATATTCAATTGAATGAGTCTGGTCTGATCGTTGGTGACCAAAACTACTTGCGTGACGAACACGTTGATTCTGCCGGCTTGCCAGAGGAAACCCTGATTGGCAACTACGGATCAGAGGCATCCTGTCCAATGCAAATCTATGCACGTTCAGGACGCCTCTGGGCACGGGTGGCAAACTGTTTCTATCAGCCTTTAGTTGAAGAAGAAGCTGGCATCTTCCGCTTCCCGGAAGACAGCCTCTTTTTTGCCGCAGAGGCCGTACGATTTGAAACCGGTGACGACGGTGTGGTGGCAGCACTCATCATCGGGGAAATAAAACTGCCTCGTCTTTAAACATGATGGCGCTGCTCAGAGGTGGCGGTCAACGCCGCCGTGCAAACAACCGATTCTGGCAAAATACCTGGCTCGCCGGCGACGATTCCCCATCCGCAAAGAGAAACTCCACCACTTGGGAGGGAGTGTCTTCCTTCTCGGTCAGAAACTTGTTGTCACCAATCGGAACCAACCTGACGATTTCCTGAACAGGCTCGGGCCGGTCTGGCATATCATAGGTGGCTGTCATTTGCAGCCCTTCACTATTTTCAGAAATTTCCAGTTGGGTGCCATTCAGGTATTCCCCCAACAGTTCCTGAGTATCAACCTCTGCCAATGGAACAGGTTTTAGGTCGCGTAAGTCTCTCCCTTCGGGAATGCAAACGGTCGCTCCCGACAACGCCTTAATCAGTTCGACTCCCAAGTCCAAAAATATCTGGTTGGCACCGGTGGCGGTGTTGGCAAGGATGGAAATCGCCAATTTTTCAGCGGGCAACAGTGCCAGAAATGAGTTTTGCCCGTGGGTCATACCGGAGGCAACGGTAACGCGACCTCGATCCGATTCCAGAGCGGCCCAGCCCATCAACAATTCGGAATCGGAAGGCGGCACGATCTTATAAGGCGTTCGCATCTGTTGAATCAAATCAGAACAGACCAAGGGTTTACCGTCGCGGGTGACGCCATTGTTCAGATGAAAGCAGCCAAACCTGAGCAGATCTTTCGCCGTCATGGATAAAGAAGCACCTGCAGCGCTCATACAATGTGGCAGGCGTAAATTATCCACGGCGCGTAATTCTCCGGTTTTCTGATCCACTTCGTGACCGATGGCGGTACGATACCGGATCACATCGTGGGTATAGAAGCCGAACCGTTCTGTACCTATGGGTTGCAACAGTTTTTCCTGTAATACATCTTCATAGTAGCGGCCCGTCACCGCTTCAATCACACGCCCGGCAATGCAATAGGCGGTGGAGTTATAGGCTCGCATTTCACCGGGCGGGTGGATGTATTGCAATGTATGGCAGGCGTTCACGTAGCGCTCCAACGCTTCGGGGCCGGGCCCAAAGTCCGCAAAATAATCCCCTTCCATGCCGGCGGAATAATCCAACAGCGAACGCACCGTAAGCGCATCCGGTGTGGGGTGATTGTCGATTTGAAGATCGGGCAGGTAACGACTCACCGGCGCATCCAACTCAATCAGTCCTTCATCCACCAGCATGATCATCAAGGTTGCCGTGTACACCTTGGTGGTGGAACCGATCTGAAACACGGTGTGGGGGTCGACATCGATCCCGGCTTCCAGGTTTGCGCTTCCAACTGCGGCTTCCAGGGGATTGTCCTGATGGTAAATGGCTATAGCAGCGCCGGGTATACGGAATTTATTCAGCTGAGTCTGCAACCTTTCCGATAAGCGGGATTGGAGCCTGTGGTAGATATCTGGGTTGATTGTGGTCATTTGTGGTCCTCAACGGGCTGAATTGAGTATAGCGCCGGCTTGAATACGGGCACCAAGTGAAAATCAACAAAATTAGAGGTTGAAAAATACCATATGTGAGGATATATTCAAATACGAATAAATAATTCAATAGAGGTTTTCAGATGTCCATAACCCAATCAGTTTCTACCGAAGCGCTGGATCGTGCCCGAAGCCTGATCCAGTCCAGCCGCGATGTTTGGGATATGACCTTGCCCTGGGTAGAGCAGTACTGGGATATCGAAGTACTGCGCCGTTACCACCAATCCGGCTACAGCTTTATCAGTCTCACCATTCAGGACATGCCCGCCAGCTACGAGGGGGTCATACGTGAAGTCGGTCGATTTCAGGTGCTCTGTGAACCTCATGCCGATTGGCTGTGTTTTGCCGCAAATCTTGCAGAAGTGGATGCCGGTTATCGCGAGGGAAAACTGGTTCTGGGACTGAATGTGCAAGACACTGAGCTGGTTCATGAGGATCTTTCGCGGTTGCAAAACCTGAAGGATCTGGGCGTGCGCCATATGCTGTTGGCCTACCAGACGCGTAACCGTGCAGCCGATGGTTGCGCAGAACCTGCCGATGCGGGCCTGAGCCTGTTTGGGCGTGAGTTGGTACGGGAGATGAACCGGGTCGGTATGGTGGTGGATGTCTCCCATATGGGACGCCGCTCCTCCCTGGAAGCCATTGAGATTAGCGAGACACCCGCGATCTTTTCCCATTCCGGCGTATTTGCCCAATGTCGCCACATTCGCAACATTGATGATGACCAGATTCGCGCCTGTGCGGAACGCGGTGGGGCGGTGGGTGTTGTGGGTATTGGCGCCTTTCTCGGCGACCCGGCGGCCAAGAGTGAAACCGTGTTCCGACATATAGACCACATCGCACAGTTGGTGGGCCCTGAGCACGCGGGAATTGGCACCGACTATATCGAGGATCTGGAATGGACCTGGCAGGGCATTCAAAGTGCACGGGAGACGGCCTGGCGAGACCCTTTTGGCACCCAGCTTTATGAGGGCGTGGCCTTTGCTCCGGAGCAGTTGGTGGAGCTGGTCGCGATTATGCAGGCCAACGGATACGGCGAGCGGGCGATTCAGGGCATTCTCGGCGGTAACTTCAGGCGTATCTACCAGCTGGTCGAGGGCGATCAGGTTCCCGCCCGAGCTGAGGTGGGTTAAACCGGACTTTCGCCACGGGGAACCCTGTTAGCCGGTAGATGGGTTCGTCGCTTCAAAGTAATTCACCGGCAGGTAATAAAAACAACGCTCATCTGATGATAAGCCATAATGAAGGAAGAGTTGATTATGAAGATACAAGCCACTGAAATGATCCAAAAACTCCAAGCGGCGCGCTCTTGCGCGGCCATCAGCACTCTGTGCCTGCTGGCGATGCCGGCTTATGCGCAACAGGCGGAAGAAACTCAGGAAAATCTGGACGACTTTCTGATAGAAGAAATCATAGTGACCGCGACCCGGCGGGAAGAGAGTCTGCTGGATGTTCCGGTATCCATGACGGCGGTGGATCTGGAAAAGGCCACCGGTGAGGGTATCTCTGATATCAACTCCCTGGCCGATTTCGTCCCCAACTTGACCGCAAATGATGGCGGTTCGCCCAGCCTGGGCAATCTGACTATTCGCGGCATTTACGCTGGCGGTGCCTCCACTACCGGTATTTACGTGGACGATGTGCCCTACGGACCTGTTTTTGGCGGTGCCGGTGATCAGCTTGCCTTGGATGCCACACTGCTTAACTTGCAACAACTTGAAGTGGTGCGTGGGCCTCAGGGTACTTTGTTCGGTGCCAGCTCCATGGGCGGCGTTGTGCGCTACATCACCAAAAAGCCTTCGCTGACCGATATAGAAGGTTATGTTTCCGCGGATTTTTCGGACACGGACCGCGGCGGCGTCAACAGCCGCTATCGCGCCAGTGTCTCCATTCCGGTTATTGAAGACAAGCTGGCGATTTCACTGAGCGGTTTTTCCGAGGACGCGGAAGGTTACGTGGATTTGCCCGGTTTAGGTGAGCAGGACGCTAACGATCATGACTACGATGGCGCGCAGTTAACGGTCTTGTTTCAGCCCAGCGAAGCGATGGAGGTTCGCTACAATGCGGTTGTACTGGATGCGGATTACGGTGATCCGGGCTACGTGCTGTTTGACGTTAACAACGGCGACAGGCCGCTGGGCGAATACGTCGGTGATTCTTCGCTGCCCACCAGTCGTGCCTACGACTATGACATGCACGCACTGACTATCAACTACGATTTTGATGGTGCTACCCTGACGTCTGTTACCAGTCATCAAACCGTGGAGCTGGCCAATGGCACTGATATCACCAGTAGTCTCGGCGGAACGGCGGACTTCTTTACCGGTGCTCCCTTTGGTACCCATACCGTATTGTTTGAATCCACCTTTGAAACCGATCGATTTACGCAAGAATTGCGTTTGACATCGGAATCCAGCGACAAGCTTGAGTGGTTGGTGGGATTGTATTACACCTCTCAGGAAACCGATGCGATTCAAAACACCATAGAGGATCCCGCTGATATTGTGCTCGTGCGCTCAAACGTACCACTGGAGTTCGAAGAGTTTGCGGCTTTCGGTAATGTGACTCTTTACCTGAGTCAGTCTTGGGATGTTACATTGGGATTGCGTTACTCCGAAGCAGAATCGGATATCGAAGACCTCAGTAACAACAACCCGGCCTTTGGTTTGCCCGGTCTGGCAGCGGACAACTCCGAGGACGTGACCAACTACCTGCTCAATAGTCGCTATCGCCTTTCCGAACAGACCCAGGTATACGCCCGCGCCGCCAGTGGTTATCGCCCGGGCGGCCCCAATCTGGTGAGCCAGGTACCTGTGGATACCGACGGTGATGGCCTGCCGGATACCTTGATGCCCTTAGGTGACGCCACCTATGACGCCGACGAACTCTGGAGCTATGAGCTGGGCATCAAAGGCACCCTGATGGACGGTCGCATTGCCTACGACGCCGGTGTCTATTGGATTGACTGGGGCGATACCCAATTGTCGACCACTGCTGGCGGATTGGGTTCTACCATTAACGCTGCTGATGATATTGAAGCGACCGGTTTTGAAGCGGCCATTCATGGGAAGCTTATCGAAGGCCTGGAGTTGAGTGCCACCTTTGCCTATGCGGATACCGAACTCCAGGGCGAAGAGCCTGCATTGGGTGCCAAGGCGGGTGAACGACTTCCCAATAATGCGATGGTCAGCGTTTCTGTCGGTGCAGACTACAGCTTCAGTCTGATGGGTTATGATGCGTTTGTCGGCGGTTCCTGGCGTTATCGCGGTCCCTTCACCAGCACCTATCAGGGCAATGGAGTCGATCTGATACCGGTCGTGCAAAACTACAAGAACGACGCCTATGATGTACTGGATCTGCGTGCGGGTATCACCATCGAGCAGTTTGCACTTAACCTCTATATGACCAACGTAACTGACGAGTCGGACTTCCAGACGGTTTTTCCTCTGGCGGCCAATTTCAGTTACGGCGTTCCCCTCAGACCCCGCACCATTGGTGCTAACCTCACCTATAATTTCTGAAACAGGTCTGCCTGATCGGGAGCTGTGCTGGCAGCTCCCTGTGTACACTTTGCACTAGGACGTTTTATGTCAATACCAATCGGTAGCAAACAACTGCTGCTATTTGCGCTGCCGGCCATGGTGTCAGCGGTTATGCACGGCCCCATCACAGGAATTGTCCCATCGCTCTACGCTGAAGAGTTTGGGCTGGACCTGACCATTATTGGCACCGTGCTGCTGATTGCCCGCCTGTTCGATGCCATCACCGATCCCTTGATCGGGTACATGTCAGATCGCACCCGCACACCGTTCGGCAAACGCAAACCCTGGATTGCCGTCGGCTCCGCGATGACAGTGGTGGCTGTGTATTTTCTCTATACCCCCGGCGAGTCGGCTTCCATGGCTTACTTTTTGGGTTTTTCACTGTTGCTGTATCTGGCATGGACGGTGTTGGAAATTCCCTACGTGGCCTGGGCACTGGAATTATCCCGCGATTCCGCACAACGGGCGAAAATCAATGCCAGTCGCAGTGGTGCCACCTTGTTGGGGGGCATTGTGTTTACACTGATGCCGTCACTGGTGCCGGGCTCGGGCGGCAGTATGAACTTTCAGGTGCTGGGTGTTATCGCCATCATTATGGCGGTGGCGATACCGGTTTCGACGATATTGGCACTGCTGTTTGTACCCCATGGCGAAACGGACGAAGATCAGGAAGAACCTCGCATTCGCGAGCTGTGGGGGTCGATCAAACTCAACAAACCTTTCCAGTACTTTATCGCCTTGTATCTCTGCATTGGTCTGGGAGGCGGTTTTACCGGCGTGTTGACGTTTATGTATGTGGATACCTATTTGCAAATTGGCGATCGCTACACGGAACTGTTTATGCCATCCGTTATTCTGGCGCCGCTAAGCCTGCCATTCTGGGTCTGGTGGCTGACTCGATTCGATAAGTACAAAGCTACGGCCGGGGCCTTCAGCATTTTTGCTCTGACGATGCCGGTAGCCTGGTTTATTGACCCAGGCGAAGGTGCCTTCTGGCCGATGATGATTTACTACTCTGTACTCAGTATTTTTTTCCCTCTATTGATGGTCTCCATGCCTACGATTCTCGGCGATATTATCGACTACGATGAGTACAAAACCGGCAAAAACAGATCTGGCCAATACTACGCGTTTATGGCGTTGATCAACAAAGGCACTTCTGCCATTGGTGGGCCCCTGGCACTGATGTTAATTGGTATTTGGGGCTACCAGCCCGGAGCCGTAACCAATTCTCCGGAGGCCATTACCGGGTTAAAGATTGGCTTCTGTATTCTGCCGACGTTGCTGTTTCTGCCGGGACTGCTTTTACTCTGGAAATTTCCGATGAATGATCGCAGCCATCGGCAGATTCGGTCACAACTGGACGAACGTCTGGCGGCGGCCGCCTGATTTTCAATTGATTTGATGCTTGACGACGCTATGACGATAAAAACGGAACAACTGCAAACTCTGTTGGACGAAGCCATCGTTCGACGTAAAACCCCGGGTGCTGCCTTTGCACTCTGGCACGATGGAACACTACAGTCGGCAACCAGTGGTGTCCTGAATGTGGAAACGGGCGAGCCGGTTAAGGATGAATCGCTGTTCCAGATCGGCTCGGTAACCAAAGTGTTAACGGCTACGTTGATCATGCAGCTGGTTGACAGAGGACTGGTGGAACTTGATCTGCCGGTGCGTCACTATTTATCGGATTTTCGCGTTGCGGATCTGATGGTTACCAAAAATGTTACTGTACGCCATCTGCTCAATCACACCAGTGGTCTTGGCGGAGATTTTATGACGGACTGCGGCAGTGGCCCCGATAACCTTGCCCGGTATGTGGACCGCTGTGCGTTGCTGACTCAAGTTCATCCTTTGAATAAAGGGTTTTCTTATTGCAATACAGGCTTCGTGATTGCCGGTAGAATCATCGAAGTGGTTACCGGCCTGACTTACGATGAGGCGTTAAAGCAGTTTTTGTTTGAACCTTTGGGATTGCAAAACGCCGCCAGTGATCCCTCGGATCTAGTGGACCGGTCCGTTTCAGCTGGACATGTACCGGACCCGGAAAGCCCCGGTGATTCCCGCAAACTCGATACCATTTACACCATCCCCACGACCACGGGTCCAGCAGGCGCAACCCCCATGATGTCGGCAGTGGATCTGGTGACCTTTGCACGTATGCATTTGGATGGCGGAGTTGATACTGGCGGGCACAGAATTCTATCCGAACCATCTGTAGCGACAATGCAAACTCCCCAAGTAGATGTGCCGGTTCCCGCAAGGGATATTAACCGCTGGGCTCTGGGTTGGTTTCTGGCCCAAGGGCAAGGCGGCGAACTGATTGGCCATGACGGTGCCACCATAGGGCAATGTGCCTATTTGCGGGTGCATCGCGAGACCGGTACCATCGGTGCGCTTCTGGTTAATGGCGGTGCGGCTAACGACCTGATGATGGATGTGTTTTCCCGGAGCTTTGATCAGTTGACGGGCGTAAAGATGTTTCCCGCTCCCGAGATTTCCAACCAACAGCCGCAAGATCTTTCCATTTATGAGGGGAAGTACCATTCCCTCGGTGGCGTATCCAGAGTTCTCGTTAAAGAGGGCAAGTTAACCGTCGCCACCAGCAATCGTATTGATGACTTGCTACTGGAAGAAGCACCTTTGTCGCTCGAATATGCCGGTGATCACCGTTTTCTGGCGTCCAGACCCGGTAGCGAATACCCAACTATCTATGGGTTCTTGCAGCCAGATGCAGAGGGATTGCCTCAAGTGCTGTTTACGGGAATGCGCGTATTCAACCGAGAAACCTGAAAACAGTCAATGCTATCTGGACTCCTGCCTTCACGGCAGCGTCAGTCAATCGCACCCTGCGAGTCTCAAATCCACCGAAATAGTAAACAGGAGAATACCGTGCATTTTCAGAAGTACCCTTTTCAAAAATATCAATGCTTTCCCCAAAACTACGCCGAAGGCCGTCAGTGGTTCGCTGAGGCTGTTGAACAAGCGGGTGGTGAGTTGGATGTTCGAATCAATCCAGCCATCAAAGGCCCTGATGACGGAGATCTGTCAACCGATGTGGGCTGGTTTGGTCCCCGCGATGCCAAACGTGTTTTTGTCTCCATCTCCGGCACTCACGGCCAGGAATATTTTTGCGGTGTCGCCGGTCAGTTACTCTGGATCGCCGATGGCGGACCTGAGCATCTACCGCAAGACACTGCCGTCTGTCTGATCCATGCCAACAACCCCTACGGCGCGGCCTACTACAGCCGTTCCAACGAAAACAATGTAGATCTCAATCGCAATTATCTGCCTACCGGTCGACCTGTACGCCCCAACCCCTTGTACGCGGAGCTCTACGACATCCTGTTTACGCCAGACTTGGATGAACATATTCTGGATGACGTCATGGAGCGCTATAACCACTTTATGCAAAACAGCGACAAAGCCGCAGCCATGACTGCCATGGGTGGCGGTCAGACGAGCCATCCCGATGGTTTGATCTATTGCGGTACCGAGGTGCAGTGGTCTACATTGAATCTCCAGGCCATCGTTGAACAATATTTGTTACACGCCGAGAAGGTGGTATTGATTGACTGGCACACCGGGTTGGGGGAGCCAGGTGAAGTTTCAGTGTTACTTGAATTGGATAAAGGCAGCAAAGAATACGCGCAGGGCGTCGCCTGGTGGGGTAACGCGGTAGAGGTTGATCGTATCTACGACGAGGGCGTCATGCCGGACTTTGTGGGTCACGTGCATGAGGGTATGGCCCGTGAACTTCGTGCCAAAGGCATTGAAGTGGTGGATACGGTGATTGAAATCGGAACCGTGGACAATCGCAGTGTGATCCCGGCCTTGTTGATTGACCGTTGGTTGCGCTGTGAATGCGAAGAGCCTCAGTCGCCCAAGGCGATTACCTTGAGAACAATGATGATGGAGCGATTAAATCCTTCAACACATTCTTGGCGCAGCGCGGTGCTGAAACACTCGCAAGATATTTATTCCCGTACCATCGCTGGACTGGCGAATTGGTGACCTGTTAGACGGGGGTCAAGTCAGTGAGAATAGTGAACTGCGATGTAAGAGAGGGTGCCCTGGGGTAAGGGGTATCCCGTCTTGTGGAGAAGCAACGGAGAACTGCTGTTGGACAAAATTGTCGTGGTGTTATTGCTTATTGCCATAGCACTTAGTAGTCAAGAAAGTGGGTTAGCCAGCATTCTGCTGGCAGGCGTCAATGCTGCCCTGGTTTGGCGCTACGCCGCCCAGGGCCGATGGCAGAGTGCTCCGATTGGGGTTTTGTCGGTATTACTACTGGTTGTAATGCTATTCTCACCGGGCAGTCCCCCGGCCTCGTGGTTACTCGTGACATTTATCGTTAGCGCGCTATTGGCGAGCTGGCTGTTGTGGCTTTCGCCGATTCCCGAATTGCCGAATCCGACAGGCCGATACAGAGTTGGCCGACATCAAATTGAGTTTCCCGGACCACGTTCACCATTACAGGCTTATATTTGGTATCCGGCTCGGAATTCACGTGAGGGTACACAGCACCGCTACTTCACTCAGCAAGAAGCTCAGGCTTTTTCCAATAGCTACAGGGCACTGGGGGCGCCGGGATTTTTCGACAAGCACTGGCAACTGGTTGCCACACACAGTCTGCAAAACACCGCCGCTCAGCCGGGTAAATTCCCACTGATTGTGTTTAATCACGGCGGTGCGCTCTGGCCACTGCAGAATACGGTACTGATGGAAGAACTCGCCAGCCATGGCTATATTGTCTGCTCACTGGCTCATCCGGGGGAAAGCGGTGGAGTAGCCTGGAAAAACGGATCCATATGCCCATTGGACGCGGATCTTGTTGCGCGAATGAAACAGCAAGGCCAAAGCAACAAACCTTACGCCAATTTTCAGCTCTGTCAGGACGCCGAGCAAAAACGCGGGTATCTTGAGGAGCTGGTAGCAGTGAATGGACAGTATACCTCTGAGCTGACGCAGCACTGGGCTGATGATTCTCTGGCGCTGGTGAACCATTTGAAATCGAACATCGCAAACCCCGGGCAGGGCAACGGTGACCTCAATGACCTGGCGATGTCGATTGATCTGGAAAATCGAGCCTACGCCGGAATGTCCCTGGGGGGATCGGTTGCCCATGAATGCTGCTTTCGGGACCCGGATGCCAAAGCCGGTATCAATCTCGATGGTATGAACTGGAGCTATGAGCGTCGCGATAAAAACGTACCTACAGCGTTTTTACAATTGTATGGGGATCCGATTTTATTGGTCGAACAACTCAAGACTATGGCAGATCCGATGGCGACAGAACCGGGCCCCAATTGCGCCAATAACCTAATGTGCAACGATTTTTGCTACGAAGCGCCGGAACAAAGGGGCCAGAGGGCGGATGTATGGCGTATCGTACTAAAAGGCGCCGGGCATATGGCCTTTACCGACAAAATGATCGCTTCGAGAGGCTGGCTGCGTAAGTTATGGGGGATTGGCCCGATTGATGGCGAATCGGGGCTGATGTCGGTCAATAACCTGTGTCGGCACTTTCTGGACCGCTATGTTAAAGGTATCGAGTCTGAAGAGGTTGAATTGATGCTCAATAACAATCAGGTTGTTGTCCGGCAGCAACCGCCTGTTAGCACCGCCGGAGAAGCCTGAACCGGGGTGGCTTTTGATTCCACCCCTATCAACCCCGCCGCTGCCGCTTAAACGCCTCAGAAGCATCATCCCCGCCCAGCGCCGAAGCCTTCCGCGCCAACTCCAGATAATCCTCATCCTTACTGGTTAACACGGTAATCACCCGCGCCAGGGTGCCGTTGGGGGCAACAAACGCATGGGGCATTGCCGCATCCACGTAAATGGACTCTCCCGTCTGTAGCGTAACCGTTTCGTAGTGCTCACAGTGAAATTCCACTGGGCCTTCCAGCACATAGGCGAAGCGTTCACCCACCACATCCATCATGGGGATGGGTTGGCCGGGTTCGACGGAGCCGATTTCGAACAGCATGGGCATCATAAGGCGGTTTTTCAAACCGGTGGAAAGGTGGCGAAAGCGATAGTGCTCGCTGACGGACATTGCGCTGGTATCGTTGTCGTCCAGGGTGCGGCGGCCGGTGATGATCTGGCGGCCGGCGGCGACGTCCTCGGTTTCAAACAGGCGGGCGACGTCGATCTGCAGGGTTCGGGCGACAAGCAGGAGTTTTTCGAAGTTGAGAGACATCAGGCTGTTTTCCACCTTCGACAGGGTCGATTGTGGCAGGCCGGACTCCCGGGCCAGTTGTTGCACATTCCAGCCCTTTTCCTGTCGCAGCCGTTTGAGATTGGTGCCCAGGTTTGGGGTCTGAGGGGAGGGGGATTGTGCAGTTTGTGGCTCCAAGGTGGCCGCTCCTGAGGTCAAAAACAGGAATTTTAAGGTAAAGGTCTCATATCATCAATTGACTTTCCATTAACTCATAAATATTCTTATATGGTTTATTTAATCAAATATGAATATTGCAGTTTGGCTCGTCTTTTCCCGAGGTTTTCCTATGAAAATATTTGTGGCCTCTTTGAACCACGAAACCAGTTCGTTTTCTCCCATTCCCACCAGTCGCCAGTCTTTTGAGGAGCTTCAGTATCACCGCCCGTTAAATGGGCAGGTGGACGAGGTTTGCGCGACGCTTAATGGTTATCGCGTGTTTGTGCAGCAAGGGCTGCAGGCGGGTTACCAGGTGTATGCCTCAACCTACGCCTGGGCGCAGCCCAGTGCGCCCTGTAACCGCCGGGATTATGAGATGCTGCGCGATGAGATTCTTGATGACCTGCGAGCTCAGACCGATGTGGATATGGTGTTCTTTTTTCTCCACGGTGCGCAGATGGCAGAGGGCTACGAGGATTGCGAAGGGGATTTACTGTCGCGGGCCCGTGAGATTGTGGGCGAGAAAACGTTTATCGGAGCGGAGTTGGATCTGCATGCCAATGTGACTGAGCTGATGTGTCGCTCCGCCTGTCTGATGGCTTGTAAACATTACCCCCATGTGGATTTTGACGAGCGGGCGCTGGATCTGTTCCGGTTGGGGCAGCGGGCGGCGTTGGGGCAGATTCAGCCCGTGACCCACTATCGCAGGATGCCTATGGTGGGCATGTTTTACACCACCGAACCGCTGATGGAGAAAGCCAATGCGGCGGCCCAGGCGTTGCAGGATCAGTCAGGGGTGTTGAGTGTGTCGCTGATTCACGGCTTTCGCTGGGCGGATATGCCGGATATTGGTGCGGGTGTGTTGGCAATCACCAACGGCGAGCGAACGGAAATTGCCGCTGAAATGGAAACCCTCGCGAATCTATTCTATGAAGCAAGGGAAGAGACAAAATCCCTGCGACAGCCCATTGAACCGATTCTGGAAGAAGTGGAACAGCGTGGGGCGACTGGCTCCCACAAACCGTTTGTTATTGCCGATACCTGCGATAATCCCGGGGGTGGTGCCGGCAGCGATTCCACGTTTATCTTGCGGGCCATTCTTGAACGGGGGCTGCGCGGTTATGGTTTGGCTTTGCTATGGGACCCCATAGTCGCACAATTTGCCGCTGCTGCCGGTGAGGGCGCGAGCCTGCGTTTGCGGCTGGGTGGTAAAACCGGGCCAGAGGCCGGCACCCCCTTGGACGTAAAGGCCAAGGTGCTCAAGGTGGAGGAGGGTCTGGAACAGGTTGGGTTGGGGTTTGTGGCGCCCCACGGTCTGTCGGCAGCGTTGGAGGTGGAAGGTAATGTCGTGATTGTGAATTCCATTCGCAACCAGGCGTTCAGTCCCAGCTGCTTTACGGATTTTGGCATCGACCCGCATTCCATGAGGGCCTTAATCGTTAAATCCACTCAGCATTTTTACGAGCAGTTTGCACCGCTGGCGGAAAAGATTTTTTACTGTGAAACGCCGGGCGGATTATCCCTGGAAATCGACCCTGCCAATTACCAGCATCTCCCGCGACCTATCTGGCCGCTGGATGAGCTGCTGGAAATATAGCCATGAGTGGCAAGGTGTTTTACTCGGCGCTGATGACCGAGACTAACAGCTTCTCCAATATTCCGACCAGTTACCAGAGTTTTGTCGCAGGTGGTATGCAGCGTGGTAACGGAATGGTGTACGACGAGCAGGGCAATGTTCGTTCCAGTATGCAACCGTTGCTGGAACGGGTGCAGGGTGAGGGTATGGAATTAGTGGCCGGCTTATTTGCCGATGCCGCGCCCGGTGCGCCTGTACAACATGGTGATTATCTGCGTCTGCGAGAGGAATTGTTACGCGCGTTGCGGCAGCAGTTACCCGTGCAGGCGGTTTTCCTGAGCCTGCACGGTGCCATGATGTCGACAGCATGTGACGATTGCGAGGGGGACCTGCTGCGGGAGGTTCGCGCTTTGGTCGGACCGGAGGTGCCCATCGGCGCGGTGCTGGACCCACACGCGCACCTGACGGACAAAATGGTTGAGTACGCCGACATCATGGCATTTATGAAAGAATATCCGCACATTGACGGACTGGAGCGCAGCGCCGAAGTACTGGATATCCTGTTCGCCATGCTCAAGGGCGATCTGTGTCCCTGCGCTGTGGTGTTTGACTGTCAAACCACCGGGTTCTTTCCGACTCAGGACCAACCCATGCGTGGTTTTGTGGACAGCCTGTTTGAGAGGGAACAGCAGCAGGGCGTGTTGAGTATCTCACTGGTGCACGGTTTTCCCTGGGGAGATACACCGCAGGCCGGTACCAAGGTGCTGGTTTACACTGACGACGACGTGATGCTGGGCCAAGCGGTGGCTGAGGAGGTGGGTAGGGATCTGGCGCGAATCCTGCCTGAGACCGGCTTGAAAACGATTACGGTCGAGCGGACCATTGAGCAACTGTGCAGTTATAGCAATCATCCGAACGGGTCTGATCCACAAAACGTTAAGCCAAGTGTCTTGGCGGACATCGCTGACAACCCCGGCGGCGGTGCGCCCTCTGACAGCACCTTTTTACTACACGCGATTTTAGACGCCGGGATTCGCGACGTGGCCATTGGCCTGGTGTTCGACCCGGAAGCCGTCAAGGCCTGCCACCAAGTGGGTGTGGGCGGCCGCCTGACGCTACGAATCGGTGGCAAGATCAGCCAATTCTCCGGCACACCGGTGGATCTGGATGTAGAGGTATTGGGCGTCAGTTGTGACAGTCAGATGAACGTCTTGGATTTAGTTGAAATGCCTATGGGCGATACCGCCTGGGTTCGTGGCCGCGGTGTCGATATTGTGATGGGCAGTGTACGCACCCAGATGTACGCGCCGGACGGCTTCGCCCATATTGGTCTGGACCCTTCCTCCAGACGTGCCTTAATCGTTAAGTCTACTAACCACTTCCAGGCGGCATTCGCGCCGATTGCCGGTGAAATACACTATGTAAACACACCTGGCGCGATTAACTACAACTTAAAACAAATCCCCTACCAAAAATACCAGCGCTAGAGCGGTTTGCTTGCAGTCCTCCCTGGTAATCTCTGTGGCCTGTTCGCAGGCCGACACACTTGCATCCAGTACGCAGAGTAGCTATGGTTTCGAGTTAAACTTATGGAATTAAACGGCAGTAGTGTTGTTCATAAGGGCATCAATCTGACCGATAAAGGATCAGCTCACAAAGGACTCCCCAGCATGCAAACCCTCAGCGCTTCAGACCTCAGCAAGCAACGCCTTATCCTGGCCGCCCTCAAGCTCTTCGCCGAGCAGGGGATCGACGCCGTGTCCCTGCGCATGATCAATCGCGAGGCAGGTGCCAAGAACAACTCCGCGCTGCATTATCACTTCGGCAGCAAAACTGGTCTGGTGGAGGCCGTGGTGGAGTTTGTGCAAGACTGGTTCGAAGAGGCGCGGGAGGAGGCATTGAAAAGCGTTGAAGGGCAAAAGAAACCCAAGGTGCGTGATATTTTGCGTGCGTTGGTGACCCCTTACCTTAAGCTGCTTAAAGAGGAAGCGTGGGGCTACCACGCGGTGCGTTTTATCGCCCGTATGGAAATGGAGGGCGGCCCCGAGATTCACGACATCCTCAATCGCTTTGCCAGCAAAGCCATGAAGCGTTTTACCAAGCTTTTTAGCACCGCATTGCCTGATGTTCCCCGCAAATTGCTTAAGCAACGCCTCAACTTCTGCATCACCAGTATCATTAAGGGCATGGCGGACTATAAGAGCCTCAAAAACTCTTATATGGGGGATGTCAGCTGCAGCCTCGATAAGCTGGGTGAAATGTATATCGAGTACAATGCGGCCGGCTTGGCGGCATCCGTTAAGTAAGCGGCTAAGTCTCCAGCGGGTTGCGTGGACTAAACTGATCCGGCAGCCGCTCCTGATATGGAAAAAACTGGGTGTCCACATAGGGCAACTTCATAAATCCGGAGACACCCAGCCCGTCAATCAAATGCAGATGCTCTAAAATAAAGCCGAGGCAATCGCGAAACTCGGCTTCACGCTCCAAATCCAGCAACTTCAAATAATTGTGAATCTTTAAATCCTGTTCCAGACTTTCAAAAATAATACAGCCGGTGTGATGGATGGTGTTCATAATCGCCAGTTTCTCCAATAACGGAGTTGGCAAGGTGAGCATCTCGTCCGGGTCGTCGCCATCTTCAAAATACGAATGCAGGCGGCTTTCCCGATTGCCCTCGTTAGGGTCACCGATTTCATAAGGAATCTCCAATCCCGCCTCCGCCCGAAAAGGTTCGCCCGCATGGTTGCGTTCCACGTGCAGGGTTTTTCGAGCATCGAACATGCAGCTTTTAAACACCCCCGTCTTGCTGATGGCCCGGCCCAGATGCACCAGATTATTGACTGCGCACACAAACGCCGGCAGCAGGGATTTGTCGTAGAGATTAAGGCTGGAATCGATGTACATGCCGCCATCGTCCCAGTGAATGGCCAGGCCGCCCACCACTGGATAGTTACCCAGGTGGCTGACCGCGATAATAAACGCCTTTTCGGTATCACCCATACCCTCCAAATAATTCTTGTAGTAGCGGTCCAGCTCGGTAGGGTCCACATCGGCAACCAGTTTTTGCGGCATCTCGCGGCGCAAGAAGGACTTACGCGAACTGTACACCACAGTGTCGAGATCCTGGGCAATGTCGGCTGGTCTGACCGGAAGCAATGGGATCTGATGGGCGATATGGTTGGGCACCGGGCCTTTGCGACTATGGGTAACGATGCGTTTCATATAGCGCATGTTCTTCAGGAAATAATCACCGGCGCGGTCACGCATGGCCGGGTCGTCGGACAGCATACCGTCCAGCGTGCGCGCGAACTCGACCGGCAGGCCCAGGGATTTTGGGGTGATCACCTCGCGCCCAAAGCGGCTCGACTGGCCAGAGGCCAGCGCATAGAGTGTGCCCGCCACACCCTGCTCGTCAAAACGGGGCGACGACAAGGCTCCACGCAGTTGTTCCTCGCCGATAAAATAGATATCGCCCAGTTTGGCGTTGGTCTCGCCGAGGTTGGTGGAAAGGGCACTTAATCCCCCGGCGCCTGTGTACTGTCGATGGGCATCCTGTTGCGCGTAAACCGCAGCTCCCCAATCGATCAGCCCGATGGATTCCGTGTCTTCATCAAACACCACGTTGGAGGGTTTGATGTCACCATGAATCATGGGCGCGCGCTGCTGCCGTGTCGCATCTTCACGCAGGGCAAGCAGAATTTCCGCGAGTTGCCCGGCTATTTTTAACACCAGCCTTGGGGGCACACGGCCCTTTTTCCAAATCAGCTGTTCCAGATTGATGCCCCGTGCCCGCTCCATCATCAGAATGGACTGGCCACGAACTCGCTGGAACTCAACAAAGGCGGGGATATGCGGCAGAGATAACTGCGACAGCATATAGCCTTCTTCTTCCAGACGCTCCTGCACATGATGCGCCAGGGTAATGCGGGCAAATTTAAAAACGTATTCCTTGCCGTTGGCACCGTTGCCGCCAAACACAAATCCGTAGGCGCCCTTGCCGATCAGCTCGATATCGGTATAGCCCAAGCGACTTAATTGGCTTTGGCAGAGGTCCAGCCAGTCTTTAAGCTTTTGGGCATCCCGGTGACTGAGCAGATAAAAAGACTGCTCTTCGTTGATGTAAAAATGTTGGAGGTTTCTGCTTTCCATTACCCGGTAGCCTTGTGGCTATCGCATGGCCATCAGCATGGCTGTCGGATCTTCCAGGAATTCCTTCCAGCGGTTACTAAAGCGGGCTATGGTACCACCATCAATCACGCGATGGTCCCCCGACCAACTGATCGACATTATTTTTCGTGCAACCACATTACCATCCGCATCGAACCGGGGCAGCTCCTGCACCTTGCCCAGCGCCACAATAGCAACCTCCGGTTTATTGATAATGGGAGTGGCCGCCGTACCACCGATGGCACCCACGTTGGAGATGGTAATGGTACCGCCCTTGAGATCGGCCGGCGCCACCTTGCCCGAACGGGCGGACTCTGTAAGGCGGTTAAGCTCCTGGGCCAGCTCCATTATCGAGAGGTCTTGAACATTTTTGGCATTGGGTACCAGCAAACCAATTTTTGAATCCACCGCCATACCGATATTGTGGCCGGCGATGTAACGCAGCTCGGTAAAGTCATTGTTAGGACTGCTGTTCATGATCGGAAATTCCAACAGTGCCAGTGACAATGTTTTCATAAACAGCGGCATCATCGTTATGCGAATGCCTTGCTCGGCGTATTGTTCCTTGAGTTGCAGCCGCAAGTCGATCAGGCGGGTAATGTCCACCTCATCCACATAGGTAAAATGGGGAATGGTGGAGACCGATTCCATCATCGATTTTGCCATGACCGCACGAACGCCTTTGATGGGCTCCACCCGGTCCGTGGCCTTAACAGGCTGCGCGGCGCCCTGTGTTGGTACGGTCGTACCAGTTTCTGCCACCGGAGCTTCCAGATAACGCAGCACATCTTCTTTCAGTACGCGGCCGTTTTTACCGGTTGCGGGCACCAGCGTTAAATCCAGATTCTGTTCGCGGGCAATGCGGCGCACGGCGGGGGTGGTCAGGACTTTGCCAATACTGGTGACGGCTTTGGGGGAGGTATCGGTATCGCTGGGTGGGAGTGAAGCTGGCGTTAGGGGTTCTTTATCGGCTGAAGGTTTCTTATTGGCTGAAGGCACTTCATTAGCTGAGGGCCCTTTATTAGCTGAGGGCTCCCCACCAGCCTGAGCATCAATCGAAATCGCAAACAGCGGTGTATGCACCTTTGCGATATCACCTTCCTGATAATATAGCTTAACCACCTGTCCGGAATGAACTGAGGGAATCTCCACCACTGCCTTATCAGTACTGACATCCGCTACCGGCTGGTCTTCCTCGATCCGGTCGCCTTCTTTTACACGCCACTCCACGATTTCACATTCGACAATACCTTCACCAATGTCGGGCAAAATAAAATCAACATTCATTGCAGATCTCCTGCCGGTTTTATGGGCTCAGTAGTGGATGGTTTGTTTGATGGCTTCAAACACCTTCAGGTGGTCGGGCATGTATTCTTTTTCGTGAGCCAACGGGAAGGGCGTGTCCAAGCCGGTCACGCGGGCGATGGGGGATTCGAGAGAGAGAAAACAGTGCTCTTGAATCGTGGCCGCAATCTCACCGGCAAAACCGCCCGTGCGTGGCGCCTCGTGGCTGATCAACAGCCTGCCCGTTTTGGTGACCGAGGCTGCCACGGTGTCCACATCCCAGGGTAACAAGGTACATAGGTCGATCAATTCACAAGAGATGTCCTCGGCTTCTGCCAGGTCCGCTGCCCTTTGCAGTATTTCCATCTGGGCGCCCCAGGCCAACAGCGTGATATCGCTGCCCTGACTGACAATCTGCGCTTCGCTCAGGGGCAGGGTGTAGGCCTCTTCCGGTACCTCACCCACTGCGGCGCGGTAGAGGCGTTTGGGTTCGAAAAACACCACCGGGTTGGGGTCGGCAATGGCGGACATCAACAGCCCTTTGGCCTGGTAGGGGTTACTTGGAATCACGACTTTTAAGCCCGGCGTGTGGCAAAAATACGCCTCGGGGGATTGGGAGTGATACAAACCACCGGCGATGCCGCCGCCATAGGGGCTGCGAAAGGTCAGGCCGGCAACATTAAACTCATTGCCTGAGCGATATCGAAACTTGGCGGCTTCGTTAACGATCTGGTCAAAGGCAGGAAAGATATAATCGGCAAACTGAATTTCCGCAACCGGTACTGAACCCTGCGCCGCCAGGCCTATGGCAAAACCCGCCACGCCTTGCTCGGTGAGCGGGGTATTAAAGCAGCGCGCGCGGCCGTACTTTTCCTGCAGGTGGCTGGTGGCTCGGAACACGCCACCAAAGGTGCCCACGTCTTCACCCAGGCACAGAACACGATCATCCGCGGCCATGGCGTTATCCAGAGCGCTGTTTACTGCCTGCAGCAGATTCATGGTAGTCATCAGTGCTGCCCTCCCCGGTGGGTGGGGTACTGTTCGGGGTAGCGGTTTAGGTGAGCCACCAGTTCATCGAACTGCGTCTGTAAATGCGTGGGTGGCTTATCGTACACATCGGTGATCAATTCCTCCAATGCGGGAGGTGGCAACTTTTCTTCCGCCTTGAGTTCACGCAGCACCTCCGACCGATATTCCTCCTGGGCGGCCTTTTCTTCCTTCTCGCTCCACCACCCTTGGTCGAGCAACCATCGTTTGGCGCGCTCGATCGGGTCCAGTTCACGCCACTTGTCCTCCTCCTCTCGGCTGCGGTAGCCACTGGGATCGTCGGAGGTGGAGTGAGCGCCCAAGCGGTAGCTCATTGCTTCGATCAATACCGGCGCGCAGTCTTGCAGTGCAATTTTGCGAGCCTCCGCTGCGGCAGTGTAAACGGCCAACAGATCATTGCCGTCCACTCGAATGGTTTTGATGCCGTAACCGACGCCGCGGGAGGCAATGCCATCACCGGCGAACTGTTCCGCTGTGGGCGTGGAGATGGCGTAGCCATTGTTACGGCAGACAAACACCACTGGGCATTTTAACACCGCCGCCATATTCATTCCGGCGTGAAAGTCGCCCTCGGAGGCGGCGCCCTCGCCATAGTAACACAGGGTACAACAATCCAGATCTCGCCCCTGCCGTTGTGCCTCCAGTTTTTGACCATAGGCATAACCGGCGGCTTGGGGAATTTGTGTCGCCAGGGGCGAGCTGATGGTCATAAAGTTAAGCTCGTTGCTGCCGTAGTGCACAGGCATCTGCCGCCCCTTGCCCAGGTCCTTCTCGTTGCTCAACAATTGGCTCATAAACTGCCTGGCGGTGAAACCGCGAAACCGCAGTGAGGCCTGCTCGCGATACTGCCCCATGATCATATCGCTGTTGTTAAACGCAGCGGCTGTGCCCACCACGGCGGCCTCCTCGCCGGCACAGGTCAGGTAAAAGCTCAACCGCCCCTGACGTTGGGCGGAGACCATACGCTCGTCCAGAATGCGCGTAAACAGCATGGCGCGGTAGATCTTAAGGGCCAGCGCCTGGTCCAGATCGGGCGCCTTGGCGCCCGGGTAAAGTTTGCCCTCTGAGTCCAGGATCTTAAGGGTGGGGATGGGGAGATCGCTGCCAGCGATAAACGTCGGTTGATGAACGCTGGTGGTTGGTTGTTTCATGGTCAAGTCCATTCTTAGCCCAGACGTGCCGGAATATCGGCCGTTTTAGACAGTATAGTTGGGAATAGTGGATTTGCCGCTCGACAATAGTGCCTGAGCTATCGGGTTGATGTGATTAGAACGAATGAATAATGAAAGCATCACAGGTGTTGGAGTGGAAAAACTCGGAAGCCTACTGACACCCATTGACAGTTGCCTGAGGCAAAATCTGTCCTACGAGCTGATTCGGAATGTACGGCTGAAATTTGTAGCCTGGACGGAATCCAGTCCAATAAACCGATAACAACAGGGGATATTAAACTATGAAAATGAACTACTTCGTTATTGGCACAAACAATAAGGAAGCGTCGACGGAATTTTATGATTCACTTTTTGAGCAAACGGAACTCAATCAGGTTTTTTCTGGCGAAAGAATGACCTACTGGCAGACTAAAGAAGAGGACTTTGCATTTGCAGTAGCGATACCCTTTGATGAGAGGCCCGCAACTCATGGCAACGGTACAATGGTGGGTTTTTGCGTTGGGTCATCCGAAGAAGTAGAAAGGCTTCACCAAAAGGCGATTGAATTGGGTGGTACTTGCGAGGGTCAACCCAATCAACGCGGGCCTCGTTTTTCTGCGTATGTGAGAGATCTGGATCAAAACAAGCTGTGTTTTTCTGACTGAGTCGGAGCAAGCACTCACAAGCTTTACTGTCGAGTCTTCGAGGTCTTTCGGGAGCCTGTTTTTTCACCAGAGTTGGGCACTTTGATCGGCGTTGGTCTCTGCGGCGAGGAAGAAAAGGGGCTGGTAATTTTGTGCCACAACGGGCGGCTGGGTGTCCGTTGGAGGGGCACGCTACCGGCCCTCCAGGCTTCCCTCAGTCCCCAATGAGCCAAGCAAAAAACGCTTGTCTCATTGACTCCTTCGGCGTTCGCTTGAAATGCCCCTCCAACGAACACCCAGCCACCCTTTAGACCGAGGTACACGATCTTTATCGTTCTGAACTTCGCAGCTTTAAACCGTTACTCTGGAGAACACCGGTCGCGCTCGGAACGCGCTGCTACGGTTGGTCAGAGAATCTCGTCGTGGCCAGAGGTAGTTGGGGTATCTTGTAGGAGCCCGCTCTGAGGGCGATTGCGCTCGAAGAGCGCATCTATGAATTACCGGTTATGACACATTGCCCCCAAAACCTGGACTCAAACCGCGAACAAAACTTTCTGATAATCCATAACTTCAAAGGCCCTGGTACGCGACATTAAAGTCTCGAAGACCACTCAATGCATCTTCCAACTGTTCTGAGTCTTGAATGTGAAACGACGAAAAACCACATCGGCTCAGATAGTTCATCTGATCAGGCAGAAAGTTACCCATTGCCCGGAGGTCTCCACTAAACCCATACTTTTCACGCAACTGCGCAGCGAGGCTGAATCCCCGACCGTCGGTAAAGTGTGAAAATGAAACAGCCAATAAAGGAAATCGGACGAGCATTTCTCCCCAGCCTTCAATGTCGTCGGAACCATCAAGCAATACACCATGGACATTCTGTTGACGCGGGAGCTGATCGCTTTTCTTTTGGATGTATCCAAATGGCAGAATCGTTTTTTCCGGTAATTGTGCAGGGTTCATGGAACTGCCGGCTTGGCCCACCAGAATCCAGTCATCCAACTGGACGTTCCCGTCTTTGATAACCCTTTGCATCACGCCGTCTCCTTTTGCAGAGACTTGGCGGACTTATCGTAGACCATGCCTTTGAACGCCTGAATACCCAATCGATCCACAACATCGACAAACAATTCATCCTCATGTCGCCACTCCACAAAGCAATCCAACAGCTGGCGAATTACACCGGGAATTTCCCGCGCCGAAAAGGCTGGCCCCAACACCTTACCAATGGCGGGTGCCCGACCATGGTTGCCTCCATGACCGCCAAGTGTTACCTGGTAGAATTCTTCACCCTTTTTGTCGACACCCAAAATACCAATATGACCGATATGGTGATGAGCGCAGGCGTTCATGCAGCCGGAAATATTCAATTTCAGCTCACCCAGATCATAGACGTAGTCCATCGCATCAAACTCACGTTGAATAGACTCTGCCACGGGAATGGACTTCGCGTTGGCCAAGGCGCAAAAATCCCCGCCGGGACAGCAGGTAATATCGGTCAGAGTATTTACGTTTGGTGTGGCAAAACCATAAGTCACCAATGCGCGCCAGAGTGCTGCCAAATCGCTCTTGCGAACATCAGCCAGCACCAGATTCTGTTGGTGCGTGGTACGGACTTCACCGAAGGAAAACTGCTCTGCCAAATCGGCCACCGCCTCCAGTTGTTTGTCGGTCATATCTCCGGGTGCAACCCCAGTGGGCTTCAATGACAAGGTGACAGCAGCGTAGCCACTGATCTTGTGGGCACTCACATTGGCATCCAGCCAGCGGCTGAATTCAGGCGATGCCTGTCGTTCTTGCTGCAGTTGGCTTTGTGCCACAAGCGGGTCAAGCCTGGCGTATGCGGGCTTACTGAAGTAGGTCTTTACCCGATTGATTTCTTCGGTGGTCAGGTCTTCGTAGTTGTCGCGAATCGTCAGCCATTCGTCTTCGACCATTTGACGAAAGGCGTCCAAGCCGGTTTCTTTGACCAGGATCTTGATACGAGCTTTGTATTTATTGTCCCGGCGCCCGAAGCGGTTGTACACGCGCAAAATCGAACACAGGTAAGACAGCAAGCGGGTTGCCGGCAAAAAATTCCGGATTGACTGGCTGATGACAGGGGTTCGCCCCAGTCCACCACCGACGAATACTTCAAACCCGGTGGTGCCGGTTACCGGGTCTTGTTTGATCTGCAAACCTATATCGTGAAAACGCGTTGCGGCCCGATCATGGTGAGCACCGTTAATCGCTATCTTGAACTTTCTCGGCAGGAAGGCAAACTCGGGGTGTAGGGTTGACCATTGGCGCACCAGCTCACAATAGGGGCGTGGGTCTTCAATTTCGTCTTGAGCGATACCCGCAAACTGGTCCGAGGTGACGTTGCGGATACAATTACCGCTGGTTTGTATGGAGTGCATTTCCACTTCGGATAATTCACGCAGTATCTCGGGTACGTCTTCAATTTGTGGCCAGTTCAGCTGAATGTTCTGTCGAGTGGTGATGTGGCAATAACCTTTATCGAACTCACGGGTAATCTTTGCCAACTTGCGCAGCTGGGCGGACGATAACATGCCGTAGGGCACAGCGATACGCAGCATCGGCGCCAGCCGTTGTACGTACAGGCCGTTTTGCAACCGCAGTGGCAGGAACTGATCCTCGGTTAGTTTACCTTCCAGATAGCGCTGGGTCTGGTTATTGAACTGCGCTACCCGCTCCCGGACCAATTGGTGGTCCAATTGACTATAAATATACACTGGCGCCCCGCACCCCTGACTGTTTGGGAGGATATTAGGGGTTCAGTTGGGCTTTGGGCAGAGGCACATTGTGCGGTTTGAGGGGTGACAGCGGCAATTTCGGCAATCTGTGCCCCCGATTTTGCTGGCGGCTGTACCTTTACAAGTTCGTTGATCTTTACATCTTTAAACGCTCTACCCGCCGTTCTTCTGCTAGTCTGCGGGTATGTCTCGATTTTTCGTTTTTCAATGTTCTCTTATTTGGCTGCTGCATGCGAGTCTGGCAGTGGCGTCCGGTTCAATTCTGGTTGCAGGCAGCGAATTCAACTTAAGCTGGCGCGGGAGCTTTTCTATTTCTGAGCAGGATAAGTTAAAGCTCTGGCTGCAACACGCAGGTGAAACTGCAGCCGGCCTATACGGAGAGCTTCCGCGAAACCCTATTCGCATTGTAGTCCAGCGCTCTACAGGCAGCGGTGGGCCGGTGCCATTTGGTCAAGTGATCCGCCGAGATCTCCAGGGCGTCCGCTTTTATGTTAACCCACAGTATCCGTTGGAGAGTTTCACAGCAGACTGGACAGCGGTGCATGAGTTGGTGCACTTGTTTATCCCGTACCCCGGTGAGGAGGATATCTGGCTGTCGGAGGGGTTGGCGACCTATTACCAGAATGTGTTGCAGGCGCGGGCGGGGGTGATTTCTGAGCGGCGGGCCTGGCAGAAGTTGTATGAGGGGTTTGGGCGTGGTGAGCGGGACGATGGTTATGGGCATTTGAGTCTGCAGGCGTTGTCGCCCCGTATGCGGGAGACGGGGAGTTTTATGCGGGTGTATTGGAGCGGGACGGCGTTTTTTCTTGAGGCGGACGTGTTGTTGCGGGAGCGTGTTGGTGGCGGCTGGTCGTTGGATCGGGTGGTGCAGGGGTTTGTTGGGTGTTGTTTGGAGCGTCGTTATATTCGAGATGGGTTGGGGTTGATGTCGGCGTTTGATGGGGTGGTGGGGGAGGCGGTGTTTGTGCCTTTGTATTTGCGCTATCGGGAGTTGTTTGCGCAGCCGGATATGGGGCCTTTGTTGGGGCGGCTTGGGGTTTCCGTGGTTGGTGGTCGGGTTCGGTTGGTTGATGGTGGCGGTTCTGGGGTTAGGTTGAGGCGGGAGTTGACTCGGGGTTTGGGTTCTTCTCTTAGTGGTTTTGGCGGTTATAACCAAAATAAAGTCGAATAATGGTTGTTTTTAGTTGTTTGGGCGCGCTCTGGGGTTTTCGGGGGGCAGGCTGGGGGGTGGGTGCCTCAATTGGCAGCTGGAGGGTCCGTTTTGGCGCTGTCGCGCGCCCCTCCGGGGTGCCTTCCCTCCCAAATGAGCCCGGCAAAAAACGCCGGTCTCATTTACTCGGTCAGCGCTGCTCTTTAATGCGCCAAAACGAACCCCCCAGCCGCCTTTTACTCTGTGGTATGCATGGTCTTGCTGCTCCACTTTATGGTGGGGGTTGGTTGTCCGGGGCCTCTCCCTGTGTTCTCTTCTGTAGGTCTTTTCTGGGCCTGTGTTTCTCGGATCGTTCTTCGGAGTGGTTCTGTCTGAGTGCCTTGATATTTCTTTTTTGACTAAAAACTGATCTTTTCTCGGGTTTGGTCGGATTTTGCTTGACGATCCTTAAACTCGGCTATAGTCTGGTTTTATTAATCGACTCAAGTCGAGTTAATGGTGCTCCGAATTCTGGGCGATACTGATAAGTGAGAGAGGAGAGTGGTTATGTTTGAGAGTCGGTGTGGTTGGTTTCGTAGAGGGTTGTTGCCCAGTGCGGTTGCGGCGTTTGGGGTGTCGTTGGGGGCGGCGCCTCAGTGGGCGAGTGCGCAGTTGTTTGAGCTTGAGGAGGTGATCGTTACCGCGCAAAAGAGGGCGGAGAGTGCGAATGATATCGGTGTGTCGATTAGTGCGTTTTCGGATGAGCAGTTGGAGGCGCTTGGGGTGCAGGAGGCAACGGAGATGATGGCGTTTACGCCGGGCGCGACTTTGACGTCTTCGGGGCAGGGGGTGCCGATTTATACGATTCGGGGCATCGGGTTTGATGACTATAACTCGAACAGTAGTTCTACGGTGGGGATTAATATTGATGAGGTGGCCTTGCCTTATCCGATTATGACTCGGGTGCCGCAGTATGATGTGGAGCGTGTGGAGGTGTTGAAGGGGCCGCAGGGGACGTTGTATGGGCAGAATACGACGGGCGGTACGGTGAATTTTATTCACAATAAGGCGTCATTGGATGAGAACAATGCCAGCGTGAAGGTGGGGTTGGACAGTGATCAAAAGTGGTCGACGCAGGGGCATGTGAATCGTGTGTTGAGCAATGAGTTGGCGGCGCGGGTGTCGTTTTTCACTGAGAAGGGTGGCGACTGGCAGGAGAATGCCGCGGTAGGTGGTGAGGGTCAGGAGCATGGGGAGCAGGATAAAGTGGCGTTGCGTCTGCAGGCGAGTTGGGAGCCGACGCCCAGTCTCGGTGTGCAGTTTAAGGCGGATTATCATCGCGACCAGAGTGACAATATTGTTCCACAGCATGCGAGTTTTATGACGATCAGTGCGGATGCTGATGTGAGTGTGGTGGATTATTTGCAGCACCGGTTTGAGGGTGCGGGTTTGCCTGATTCTGATGATCCGAATGCGGCCAGTTGGGATGCTGCCGGGAATCGCTTCGGTGGTTTTAATTCCGATGGTGAGTTCGATCGCGATAACGATGGGTTGTTGTTGAGTGTCCGGGTTGATTGGGATTTGGATGCTGTGACCCTAACGTCTCTGACCTCCTGGAATGAGTATCGTCGTACTGAGGCAAACGCCTGGGATGGTGTGGCGGTGAACAATTGGGACAGTTTTAACGATACGGAGATCGAGGCCTGGAGTCAGGAGTTGCGCTTGACGTCGATGGGTGATGGTGCCTTGCAGTGGATTGCGGGTGTGTATTTCGCAGGGGATACGGTGGATGAAAATTCCACGGGCAGTGGCAGTTTGTCGACGCCGCAGTTGTTTATTTCTCCGGATGATTTTCCGGCGCTGGCACCGGTGTTTGGTTTACCGACGGCGGATCTGAATGGCGATGGCGTGGTGGATGAGCGGGATGTGCAGGTGATTGGTGCGGGTTTCGATTTGTTTTCCACCACTTATGAGCAGGAGAGCACAACGGTTGGTGTGTTCGTGCATCTGGATTATGAGGTGTCTGACGCACTGTCGGTGAATCTGGGGCTGCGTTATACCGAGGATGAGCGGGAGATTATCGATTCCTGTACCCATGATGTCGACGGCACGCTGGCCAACTTTTTTAATGTGGCGGGTTTGGGTTCCGGGGCGGTTCAAGGGGACTGCATGACTCAGCCGTCAATCGCGGAGCCGTCCGCCCCGTTTAACAAGACTATTGATAGCGAGAATGTGTCTGGCAAGTTGGGGCTGGAGTTTCGTCCCGCCGAGGATCAGTTGATTTACGCCAATATCAGTACCGGTTACAAGTCTGGCGGTTTTGGTGCGCCGGCGGCGGCATTGTGGGAGTCGCTGGAGTCTTATGATCCGGAGGAGGTGACATCTTACGAGATGGGCTTTAAGTCGACCTTGTTCGACGGTGCAGTGCAGGTAAATGGAGCGGTTTATTCTTACGATTATCAGGATAAGCAGGTGTCGGCGTCGATTATTGATCCGGTATTCGGTTCTCTCACCAAGATTGTGAATGCGCCGGAGTCAACGGTGAGTGGTGCCGAGTTGGAGGTGAATTGGTTTGCGACCGACAGTACGTTGATCCGTTTGACGTCTGCATATCTGGATACGGAGTACGATGAGTTTGCCACGATTTTGTTTGGGCAGTCGTTGCAGGCAACCAATAATACGCCGATTGATGTGTCTGGCCAGCGCTTGCAAAATACGCCGGAGTTTCAGCATAACTTGATGGTTCACCATGAGTTGGAATTGAGTGATGAGTTAAGGGTATTCGTCGGTGGCGATATTGCCTATAGCGATGCGTTCAATGCAGTGGTTGGAGATATTGCTGCCTTTGATGTGGACGCCTACACGGTAATGAATCTGCGGGCGGGTATTGCCGATATGAACGACCGTTGGCAGTTGACCGGCTGGGTCAAGAATGCGACGGATGAGGAGTACTACAGCGGTGCTTCGGCCACTAACGACAGCGTGGTGCATTTGCTGGGACGTGAGCGGACATTCGGAATTTCCTTTAAGTACAACTGGGGCGAGTAAGTCGATGAGTGGTTTTTACGAGTTGTCGCCACAGGCGCAGGTTGCGTGTATTCAGCGTTTGGTGGAAGAAAATCTTCACCTTTGGGGTTTTGGTGCCGACGCCGTTGTGCGTCTGGTTAAGTATCGGGAGAATGCGGTGTTTGCCGTGACCGATGGAGCGCAGCGTTTTGCGCTGCGTGTTCATCGCGCGGGTTACCACAGTGACAAAGCGCTGCGTTCGGAGTTGCAGTGGATGGAGGCGTTGAATCGTGACGGTATTCAAACCCCGGCCGTTGTGCCTGCCGTTGACGGTGAGATGTTTAAGGTGGTGAGCGGCTCGTCGGTGCCTGAGCCCCGCCAGGTGGATGTGCTTGAGTGGATTAACGGGGAGCCGTTGGGGTCGGTGGAGGAGGGGGCTAATGGTGACCCGGCAGCCGTTGTGGCCAATTATCGGGTTGCCGGTGAATTGATGGCGAAGCTCCATAATCATGCACAACGCTGGCTGCGGCCGGAGGGTTTTGTTCGTCACGCCTGGGATATTGATGGCATTGTCGGTGACGATCCGCTCTGGGGGCGTTATTGGGAGTTGCAGGCGTTAAGCGAGGATCAGCGGGCGCTGGTGCATCGCGCGAGGGAAAAAGCCCGTGCAGAATTACTGGAGTTTGGGCAGCAGGAGGATCGTTACGGTTTGATCCATTGTGATTTCTTACCCGAGAATCTGTTGCGCACCCAAGATGGTATACAGCTGATTGACTTCGATGATGCCGGTTCTGGCTGGCATCTTTTTGATATTGCGACGTCTTTGTTTTTTCTACAGGGAGAGCAAAGCTTTGAAGCGGTTTTGGACAGCTTTTTGACGGGTTACCGGAGTTTTCGACCATTGCCTGCTGAGCATGAGATGAAGTTGCCGCTGTTCTTGTTATTGCGCGGACTTGTTTATCTTGGCTGGGCGCACACCCGGCGGGAGACGGAAACGGCTCAGGCACTGACGCCGATGTTAACTGAATCAGTGATGGCACAGGTTGAACATTATTTGGAGGCTGTATAATGCTCAAACGAATATTGCTTACACTCACCTTCGCTGTAAGCTGCAGTGCTGCTCTCGCTGTGGAAAACAAATCGGCGGATGTCATCTACACCAACGCTCGTATCTACACCGTTAATAGGGCTCAGCCTTGGGCCAATGCCATGGCGATTAAGGGCAATCGAATTGTCGCCGTTGGCGATGCCAGTATGGTCAAAGCCTATCGTGGCAAACAAACGCGAATCGAGGACTTGACGGACAAACTGGTTTTACCAGGGCTTGTCGAGGAGCACGTTCATCCGGATATGGCCAGTGAAAATCTGGTGAACATTAATCTGCAGCCTTCGGAGATGTCCTGGCAGGAACAGCAGCAGGGGATCGTTGATTATGCCAAGTCACACCCCGGTGAAGACTGGTTGATGGGTGGCATGATCAATTGGTTGAATGATAATGGAAACAATATCGACGGTACCGATTCACCCTCCCATTTCTCGACGCTGGATGCGTTGGTGCCGGATCGCCCGCTGATGATGTGGGACGTTGGAGGCCATGCGGTACTGCTAAACAAAGCGGGTTTAACGCAGCTGGGTATTACGGCGTCTACGCCCAATCCCGCTGGCGGCGTTATCGTTAAAGACAGTGACGGTCAGCCAACAGGCGTACTGCGCGAGACGGCGGCGAATATGGCTTATGAGCGGGCCTTGGATGGGCAGCCGCGGGGGCGGGAGTTGATTGAGTCGGGATTGAAGCCGGTTCTGAAAAGACTGAGTGAATTTGGAATTACCTCCATCAGTGATTCCTGGGGTCGGGACTATATGGTTAAGGCCTATCGGGAAATGGCCTTGGCTAATGAGCTGCCCGTCAGGATCAAAGTGTATGTGTCTGATCCGCTGGAATGGGTGGATGAGCAATGGCGCAAGGGGGCTCAAAGCATCATCGATAATCACGAAGATTATCGGGTGGGTAACTGGCTCAGAGCCGATGGCGTAAAGTTTGTGCTCGATGGTTCCGCCGGTGGTCAAACGTTGATTATGGTGGAGCCTTATGAAGGCACGACGGACCAACACGGTGGCCCTTGGCGCAATGATCCGGAGGAATTTGCCAAAAAGCTGCTCGAATACGATGCCAGGGGGTTAACGGTAAAGGCTCATGCCGTGGGTTCACAGACCATTCGCACAGTATTGGATGCCATGGAAGCAGTGCGAGCCCGTGGCTCCAAGCAGCGGCACAGTGTGGCTCATACCGTGTTTGTACATCCGGATGATCGCGAACGGTTTAAGACGCTGGATGTGATTGCGGAGTTTTCTCCCTACTTCTGGTATCCGACCCCCAGTTGGGACATGTTGCGGCACGAGCTCGGTGAGCGCCGATTGGAGTGGGTATTTCCGTTTAAAACCTTTACCGATATGGGGGTGAAGGTGTCGGTGGGGTCCGACTGGCCGGTGGTGGATTCGCCCAATCCCTTTCCCGCTATTGAGACCATGATCTCGCGACAGCTGCCGGGCGGCAGCGAGGTAACGGGGCCCGGCGCGGCGCAGCGGGTTTCTCTGCAGACGGCGATCCACGCGCTTACCATGGGTGGCGCTTATGCCCAGGGGCGGGAGCATCTGATTGGTTCATTGGAAGCTGGTAAATTAGCGGATTTTATCGTACTGGATCAGAATCTGTTTGAGATTGATGTGCAGGCGATTCACAAGACCCGGGTATTAAAAACCGTGGTGGATGGTCGGACTGTGTTTGAGCGCTGATGTTGAGTGGAATGGCACTCACCGTAGCAGCGCGCTCCGAGCGCGACCAGTCGCCCTCAGCGGGCTGCTACAGGGTACATACCATACTGGTTTTAGGGGATGGTGATGGCATGACGACGTTGCCTCAGTCTTCGCTGTAGGCTTCTTCGTCATCCCCATAATCACCAAACAACCCAAACAGCGCGTCTTTTTCGTCATTGCTGACGGTAGTGGTGGGTTGCATATCCCGGCGTTCGCCGGTACAGACCTGATTGCGGCCGTTGTTCTTGGCCTGGTAAAGCAGGGTGTCTACCCGTTGGATAAATTCTTCCTGGTTTTCGTCGTGGGTCGCAGCGTAGACATCAACCCCCATGCTCGCAGTCAGGTCGATCCAGACTCCCTCTTTAACCGCCAGCGGGGTGCTTTCGATCAGGTGGCGCAGGCGTTCGGCGACCTGCGAACTGGTGAGCAGATCGGTAGACGGAAGGATTACCACAAATTCCTCACCGCCATAACGGCAGGGGATATCCAATTTGCGTACGGCTTGCTTTAGGAGCCCGGCTGTTTGAATTAACGCCTGATTGCCGATTTCGTGCCCCCAGGTATCGTTGACCTTTTTAAAATAGTCCAGGTCAACCATGATGAGTGCGGTAGTCTGGCCGGTGCGCTGGGTGCGCTCCATTTCATAGTCCAGAGCCTTGGAGAAATGACGGTAGTTGTTGAGGCCGGTGAGAGTATCGGTGTGTACCTGTTCGGTCAGGTCGGCGACTTCCCGGCGCAGCGCCACGACCTCGTCAATGACCTGGCAGCGATTCTCTCCCACAGGGCAGGCGGGGGCCGCCTGTGGCGATGCCTCGACCGTCTCTGGCCGATCCACTCCATTTTCCAAACTCACACTACTATCCGCTGGCACTGTAGGCACGTCTTTGGTTCGGGTTTATTCTAAACGTTTAAAGCTTGTGGTTGAGTTTATAACAAGTTTACGTTGATGCTGAATCTTTATCGGCTGGCAAGCCAAGAGTTTGATGATATTTGTGCAGAAGGAATAATAAAAAAACTCCTGCTTTGATTCGAATAATTATAACCAACCGCCGGATATTACAACTGGAAGGCTAGATTTTGTGCAATTTGTAAGTCTTCTGGGCGATTGATGTTGAAGAAGGCGTTAGGATTGTCGGTTTTTCGATCAAATGAATGTTCCGCCGTTTGGCGCCGTTTCAGCCAGGCACCGACTTTATAGCAGTTTTCTTCCAACAGGGCGTGCCTGAGTTCAGCGGCCTGTCGCCGGTGCCAAAGGCAAAAGGTGGGTTGACGCCAGCCGTCAGCGCTCAACGGGCAGATGATTTCTCTGTCTTTTCCGCTCTCCACCGCTCCTGCCATCAGGCGCATCACCAAATCTTCCGGAAAAAACGGAGTGTCCACCGCAAAGCTTGCCAGCCACTCGCAGCGAGGGTGGTATTGTTGCAGCCACTCCATGGCCGCCAGTATTCCTGCCAGAGGGCCCAGGTAGCCAGGCAGGCTGTCCGGTAGTCGGGGCAGTTCGCATTGAGGGTAAGCAAGGGGGTCATTGCAGCTTAACACCAGGCCATCCACTTGCCTGCCGGCTCGATCAACTACCCGATCCAACAGGCGTTGACCCTGTATTTCCAGATCCCCTTTGGCTTCACCGTTCATACGGGTGGCCTGTCCTCCGGCCAAAATAACGCCGGATACGAGGGGGCGGTCAGCGGTGTTTGAGGGCATTTAGGATTCCTGTTGTTTGCTCATATAAAGGCTATTATGCGGAGAGGGGCACAAGGGATACAATGGCCGCCAGATTATTACAATGCTGACGTAAGGGTTGAACATGAAACTGGACACCTTCCGGCGAGAATACCTGATTGGTGGGTTGAAGCGCGAAGAGTTGCTGGAAAATCCCATTGATCAATTTGAAGCCTGGTTGAAACAAGCGATCGAAGCAGAGATCCCCGATCCCACGGCGGTGACAGTGGCCACGGTGGATGCCGGCGGCCAGCCCAGCCAGCGCATCGTTCTTCTAAAGCAAGTGGACCAGCGCGGGTTCGTTTTCTACACCAACTACGAAAGTAAAAAGGCCCGGGATATCGAAGGTAATCCACTGGTGAGTCTGCACTTTCCCTGGCACCCCATTGAGCGTCAGGTCAAAATCTGTGGCCGAGCCGAGAAGGTCAGTGCGGCGGAGTCTCTTAAGTATTTCAGCTCCCGCCCGGCGGAAAGTCAGCTGGCGGCTTGGGCATCTGCTCAAAGCCGGCCCGTGTCTTCGCGCCAGCTGCTAATGCAGCAATTCCAGGCGATGAAGGAGAAATTCAAGCAGGGCCAGATTCCGCTGCCGGATTTCTGGGGCGGTTTTCGAGTGGTGCCCAGCAGTGTCGAGTTCTGGCAGGGCGGCGCCAACCGGCTTCATGACCGTTTTCAATACACCCGCGATGGTGACGATTGGCGTATCGAGCGTCTGGCTCCTTAGAGACGCTGGTCACCACAACTTCGGGGCACAAAGACACGGGCCACAGTTCCCCACCACGACAACAACGAAAAGGAACAGGATATGCGCTACATCGCGATGCGTGAGCCGGGGGATGCCTCGGTATTGATGCTGGATAATATGGATGCTCCGCAGCCAGCTTCTGATGAGGTCTTGATCGACGTGGCTTTTGCCGGCGTGAATCGACCGGATGTGGTTCAGCGGCAGGGCTTTTATCCTCCGCCTCCGGGCGCCTCTCCGATTCTGGGACTTGAGGTGTCGGGTACGGTCAGAGCCGTGGGTGCCGGTGTCAGTGGTTTTGCCGTGGGTGATCGGGTGTGTGCGCTGACTAATGGGGGCGGATATGCTCAACAGGTTTGCACGCCGGTCAGTCAGTGTTTGCCGGTACCCGAGGGGCTCGGTCTGGATCAGGCGGCGGCGTTACCGGAGACGTTTTTTACGGTTTGGACCAATGTGTTCGACAGAGCGGGGCTCAAGCCAGGAGAGACTCTGCTGATTCATGGTGGGGCCAGTGGCATTGGTACCACGGCGATTCAGTTGGCCACTGCTTTAGGCTCCCGGGTGATTGTGACGGCCAGCTCTGAGGACAAGTGCGCGGCTTGTCTGGCGCTGGGAGCCAGCGCGGCGATTAATTATTCGCAGGATGATTTCGTTGAGAAGGTGGCGGAGCTGACCGATGGGCAGGGCGCCAATGTCATCCTCGATATGGTGGGCGGTGATTATATTGAGCGCAATATTAAAGCGGCGGCCATTGAGGGGCGGATTGTAAATATTGCTTTTTTGCGCGGAGCCGAGGCGAAGCTCAATTTTATGCCAATTATGCTCAAAAGGCTGACGTTGACGGGCTCGACTCTGCGCCCTCAAAGCAAGGAACAGAAGGCGGCGATTGCCAGCAGTCTGCAGGAGAAGGTTTGGCCGTTGATCAGTGACGGCACCATTCGGCCCAAGATGGCGGCGGAGTTCCCCATGGCGGATGCGGAGTCTGCCCACCGTTTGATGGAGAGTCATGATTTGATTGGCAAGATTGTGCTGAATATTCAGGGGCAGGAGCAGGAATCATGAGTTTGCCGCTGGAAGGTGTGCGGGTTATTGAGGTTGGCCAGTTGTTGGCCGGCCCTTTCGCCGGTGCAATGTTGGCGTACTTCGGCGCGGAGGTGATCAAGGTTGAGCCGCCCCAGGGGGGAGACCCTATTCGTGGCTGGCGGGTGGTGGAGAATGGCACGTCGCTTTGGTACCGGAGCCTTGGGCGCAATAAGAAATCGGTGACGATTGATCTGAAGCAGGAGCGGGGCCAGGCATTGGTGCGTCAGTTGATTGATGGCGCTGATGTGGTGGTGGAGAATTTTCGTCCCGGTGTGATGGAAAAATGGGGGTTGGGGCCGGAGGCTTTGAAGGCGACTAACCCTGATTTGGTGTTTGCCCGTATTTCGGGTTACGGGCAGGATGGGCCTTATGCGAAGAAGCCGGGGTTTGCGTCAGTCTGTGAGGGGATGAGCGGTTTTCGATATGTGAACGGTTTTCCCGGTGAGGCCCCGGTGCGGCCCAATCTGAGTATCGGAGACACGATTGCGGGTATCCATGCGGTGTTGGGCATTGTGATGGCGCTGTTTGCCCGGGAGAAGGGGCAGACACGCGGTCAGGTGGTGGATGTGGCGCTGTATGAGGCGATGTTCAATTTGATGGAGGCGGTGGTGCCGGAGTTTTCGGGGGCCGGTGTGGTTCGCGAGGCGTCCGGCACGACGGTGACGGGGATTGTGCCAACCAATACTTACCGCTGTAAGGGGGGTAAGTATGCGGTGATTGGCGGTAACGGTGATTCGATTTTCCAGCGTTTGATGGTGGCGGTGGGGCGTGCGGATTTGAGCACGGATCCGCGTCTGGCGAATAACGCCGGGCGGGTGGCGCATGAGCAGGAGATTGATGAGGTGCTGGCTCAGTGGTGTATGCAGCACGATTTGGCAGAGGTGTTGGCAATCATGGAGGAGCATCGGGTGCCTGCCGGGCCGATTTATAGTGTTGAGGATATGTTCAGTGATCCGCATTTCCAGGCAAGGGGGATGTTTGAGCGGGTGGAAATAGATGGGAAGCCGCTTGATATTCCGGCAATTTTGCCTAAGTTGACGGGAACTCCCGGGAAAACCCGCTGGCCGGGTGGGGATGTGGGTAGTCATAATGCGGATGTGTTTGAGCGCGTGCTCGGTCTCTCCTCCGAGGAGCTGTCGCGGTTGCGGGCTGATGGGGTTGTTGCCTGATTTCAGTGGTACAGGAGGCGGCAGGTTTGGTGCCTCAAGCGTCGACCGGGGGTTCCGTTTTCGAAGCTGTCGGGCGGCCGTCCCGGCTGCCCTCTCTCACAAAAAAGCCAAGCAAAAAGCGCTTGTCTTTTTTGCTCCTTCGGCGCCCTCTTTGATGCTTCGAAAACGGAACCCCCGGTCGCCGCTGACACCGCGGTGTGTCTGGGGTGGTGCCTTAATTTTCTATAGACCCATTTGGTTTCCCTTGACCGGGTCCTATGGGTCTAACTTTGGCGTTTATTGATGCTTCAAAACGGAACCCCTGGTCGCCGCTGACACCGCGGTGTGTCTGGGCTGGTGCCCTAATCTTCCTGTCCTCCCCCTAAAGTGTGACTTCTCTCCGTCATAATACTTAAACACCTGTTTGACCTTTGGTGTATACTCAGCCGCCATATAAAAAAGGGTCCGAGACTGCCCCTACGGTGCCCAACACAAGAAACGTTCAGACAAGAGATCGAAAAGAGGTGGATATATGAGTCAACGTGAAGTTGTGGTTCTCAGCGGTGTTCGTACCGCAATTGGTACTTTTGGCGGCAGCCTGAAGGATGTTCCCCCTACGGATTTGGCTGGCCAGGTGGTGGCCGAGGCAGTTAAGCGTTCCGGTTTGCAGCCGGAGGATATTGGTCACGTCAGCATCGGTAATGTGACCCATTCCGACCGCCGGGATATGTATATGAGCCGTGTGGCAGCTCTGAAGGGCGGTTTGCCTGAGAGTACGCCGGCGGTAACAGTGAACCGTTTGTGTGGTTCCGGTCTGCAGGCGGTGATCTCCGCGGCTCAGTTGGTATTGTTGGGTGATGCCGAGGCGGTTGTGGCCGGTGGTGCCGAGTCAATGAGTCGTGTTCCTTATTGGTTGCCGAATGCCCGTTGGGGTGCCCGTATGGGTGATGCCCAGATGGTGGATGCGATGACCGGCGCTCTGACGTGCCCGATGGGTGATACTCATATGGGTATTACGGCGGAGAATGTTGCTGAGAAGTGGGGTATTTCCCGCGAGGAGCAGGATGCACTGGCGGCTCAGAGTCATAACCGCGCTCAGGTGGCGATCGAGAACGATCACTTTGGTGATCAGATTTTGCCCGTTGAGATTAAGACTCGTAAGGGCACGGTCGTGTTCGATAAGGATGAGCATGTTCGTTTTGATGCCAAGCCTGAGGATATGACTAAGCTGCGTCCTGTGTTCAAGAAGGATGGTAGTGTGACTGCGGGTAACGCTTCCGGTCTGAATGATGCCGCTGCGGCGATGGTGATGATGGATGCCGAGGCGGCTGCCGCTAAGGGTCTGAAGCCTTTGGCGAAGCTGAAGGGTTATTCTTTTGCAGGTGTTGAGCCCAAGTATATGGGTATTGGCCCTGTTCCTGCGGTTCGCACTCTGTTGGAGAAGGCGGGTCTGAGTGTTTCTGATATCGATGTCTGGGAAGTGAATGAGGCCTTTGCCGCTCAGGCGTTGGCAGTAGCCAAGGATCTGGATCTGCCGATGGAGAAGGTGAATCCGAATGGTTCCGGTATTTCTCTGGGTCACCCGATCGGTGCCACTGGTTCTGTGATTACGGTTAAGGCGTTGTACGAGCTGCAGCGCACCGGCGGTAAGTACGCCGTGGTCACCATGTGTATTGGTGGCGGTCAGGGCATCGCCGCGCTGTTCGAGCGTTGCGAGTAAGTTGCTGCTTGGGTTTCAGTTAACTTGAGCTGAAAAAGCCACTCTTCGGAGTGGCTTTTTTGTTTCCGGCGCCGTCGGAGTGAGGATGGTGGCGATTAGCTAAAAGCCTGTAGAGTGCGGGACGAATTTCAGGAGTAAAGACAATGAGTGAGTCTGTTGAGCAAGCGGCACCCCGATTGACGGATGCCAGCTTGAAGGTTGAAGGGGCGGTGGCGACTTTAACGTTTGAGCGCGATGATGTTCGCAACGCCATTACGGGAACCGCGCTGGTGGAGGATTTGCTGGCGGTTGCCGAGTGGGTGAATGTCGAGAAGTCGATTTCCGTGTTGGTGATTACCGGCGCGGGCAAAGGCTTTTCGGCCGGTGGCAATGTCAAGGATATGGCGAATCGTGGTGGCGATTTTGCCGGCGACGTGGAGGAGGTGGCGGATCGCTACCGCCAGGGTATCCAGCGTATGCCGCTGGCGATGGAGAAGATTGAGGTGCCAGTGATCGCTGCGGTCAATGGGGCGGCGATTGGAGCGGGTTTTGATCTCGCCAATATGTGCGATATTCGGCTGGCATCGGAGCGCGCCAAGTTTGGTGAGACGTTTGTGAATCTGGGGATTATCCCGGGCGATGGCGGTGCCTGGTTTATGCAGCGGTTGATCGGTTATCAGAGGGCAGCTGAGTTGACGTTTACCGGTCGCGTGATTTCGGCAGAGGAGGCGTTGCAGTACGGTGTGGTACTGGAGGTATTGCCGGCAGAAGAATTGCTGCCGAGAGCGCAGCAGTTGGCTCGGGAAATCGCGTCAAAGCCACCCCACGCTGTGCGATTGAGCAAGCGTCTGATGAAGATGGCGCAGCGCCAGCAGTTACCTGACTTTTTGGACGTGTGTGCCGCTTTTCAGGGTATCTGCCACAACAATCCCGACCACCTCAAAGCCGTCGAAGCCATGCTGGCGGCAATGGGCGGATCCAAATCGTAGATTCGGTGTAAGGGTGTGCTGACCGGCAGGGGCACGGATGACCCTGCCGAGCTTCGCCGATTACTCGGGAATTACGTTTTCAGCTTGAGGGCCTTTCTTGCCGTCAGTCACGTTGAACGAGACTTTCTGGCCTTCTGTCAAAGTTTTAAAGCCGCTGCCCTGAATCGCGCTAAAGTGAACGAAGACGTCTGGCCCAGATTCTTGCTCGATAAAGCCAAATCCCTTGGATTCGTTAAACCACTTCACTTGTCCGGTGTGTGTTGTAGACATAACTATTTTCTCAAACTGAAAGTAAAAGGCCCCGCTGCGGGGATGGTGCTAAGAAATCGTGGTGCTGCGTATGAAGAGCAAGGCGAGGTCGTGCCGAGGCGAGGTTTTGCCAGGAGGCCGTTGTACAGGTCTATCATAAAACTGTGCTGCTTTTCTCTTAAACCCACTGTTTTTTTAACCAATAGGTCTTCTTTACCAACAGGCGATTCTTCTATGCCATTGAGACTAAAAGAGTTATATGACCGTTGCATGAAAAGTCTGCGCAGAGCGCTTAACCAGAACTTCCCAACACCGATCCTAGCAGCAGTTTTTCAGGTTGCAAGGAATTTATTTATAATGCCGCACCACTGCCCCGGAGAGGGGCCCGGATCATAGCTGGAGCCATCGGTTTAAGCCTTCAAAGTTGTAGAAATATCATGAATAAAGAGAGTGTCATTCTTGTAGGAATGCCGGGCGCCGGCAAAAGCACATTAGGCGTCATGTTGGCCAAGGCGCTGGCCCGGGATTTTGTCGATACGGACTTGCTGATTCAGCTCAGGGCGGGCGCGACGCTGCAGGAGATTCTGGATGAGAAGGGTTACCAGGCTCTGCGCCGGCTGGAGGAAGAAACGCTGTTGGGGTGCGACTTTAGGCGCCACGTGATTGCGACGGGTGGCAGTGTGGTGTACAGCGATGCCGGCATGCGGCACCTGAAGCAGTATGGGCCGGTGGTGTACCTGGATGTGGAGCTGGATGAATTGCGCCGCCGTATCCACGATTACGAAACCCGGGGTATCGCCAAGCGCCCCGATCAGAGCTTTGAGTCACTGTTTGAGGAACGCAGGGCGCTCTATCAGCGCTATGCGGATATTGTGGTGAACTGCAACGGGGTTACCCAGGAGGAGTCTCTGGAGCAGCTTCTGGCGGCCCTGAGGGCCGGTTAAAAGGTGTGGTCAGCGGCGGACGCTGTCCAGCGGCAGCGAGGTGGTATATTTGACCTGTTTGAGAGCAAAGGTGGAGTTGACGGAAACCACGTTGGGCAAGTGAACCAAGGTCTTCTTCAGCAACTGCTCGTAGTGTTCCACGCTGTCCACTACCACCCGCAGCAGGTAGTCCTTGTCCCCCGTGGTGGAGTAGCACTCCACGATTTCCTTGACTTCCTGCACCGAGGATTCAAAGGCGTTCAGTGAGTCTTCGTCATGGCTCTTGATGGTGACATAGGCGTGGACGGTGACGCTGAGGGTCAGCTTTTGAGGGTCCAGCAGGGTGACCTTGCCGCGGATAAAACCGTCCGCCTCAAGCCGTTTGATACGCCGCCAGCAGGGGGTGTGGGAGAGTCCCACCAAATCCCCCAGCTCGTTCATCGAATAGTCGGCGTTTTCCTGCAGGGCTTTTAGTATTTTGATGTCGAAGTCATCTAGCTGGTTGACGTCTGGCATAGGCTCGGCTCTTCTTGATTCTTGTTGTTGTCGCTGGTTCCCGTTATCCCAACGGGATGTGTGTTTTGATGGTACTGTCCTATAAGATCTGGCCCATTGAGGTTTTGCAGGCAATGAATCCCAGCAGGTTATAAAATCATTATAGGTTTCAATCTCAGAGCTTCAATCAAGTTGCTGATTTTCTTTATACTTCCCCGCAATTTAAAGAACAATTGATATCACCAGGATGTATTTACAGAGGTTTTACCATGTTTGAGCAGCTCCAGCCCCTGCCCACAGACCCGATTTTGGGTCTTACCCGGGCCTATCAAGAGGATCCCAACCCCAGCAAGGTCGATCTGGGCGTGGGGGTCTATAAGGACGAACAGGGCAATACTCCGGTGCTGCAGAGCGTGCGCAAGGCCCTGGAGGTACTGCACCAGCAGGAAATGACCAAGGCCTACCAGGGTATGAGCGGCAATGTCGGCTTTAACCAGGCGCTGCAGTCACTGATTTTTGGCGGTGTTGAGGATGATCGCATTCGCACCCTGCAGGCCCCTGGCGGTTGCGGCGCCCTGCGACTGGCGGCGGAGCTGGTGGTCCGGAGCAATCCGGGGGCGGCCATCTGGGTGAGTACCCCCACCTGGGCCAACCATATTCCGCTGTTGGGCAATGCCGGGGTGGAGATCAAGGAGTATCCCTATTTTGACGCCGCCACCAGTACGGTTGATTTTGAGGCCATGCGTGAATGCCTGAGTCAGGTGTCCGCCGGAGATCTGGTGCTCCTGCACGGGTGTTGCCATAACCCTACTGGCGCGGATCTTAGCGATGAGCAGTGGGGGCAGGTAGCCAATCTCGCGGTTGAGCGCGGGTTTGTCCCCTTCGTGGACCTCGCCTACCAGGGCTTTGGGGCGGGTATCATGGAAGATGTCGCCGGTCTGCGCGCTATGGCGGCCAAAGTCCCTGAAATGCTGGTGGTGAGCTCTTGCTCCAAGAATTTCGGGCTGTACCGCGAGCGCACAGGGGCATTGTCGGTAATGGCGGCCTCCCCCAGTGTCGCTGATACCGCTATCAGCCAATTGCATAACGCCGCCCGTGGCATCTACTCCATGCCGCCAGCCCACGGCGCCGGCCTGGTGGAGTTGATTCTGACCACAGACAGTCTGCGCCAGATGTGGATTAACGAGGTGGACGAGATGCGCAACCGCATTCAGCAGCTGCGCAATGACCTGGCTGGAGCTCTGCAGGCGTCGGGGGATTTCAGCTTTATTTCCCGCCAGCGCGGTATGTTCAGCTTTCTGGGGCTGGATGAGGCTCAGGTGGAGCGTCTGCAGAAGGAGTTCAGCGTGTATATGGTGGGGTCAAGCCGCATCAACATTGCCGGAATCAATCGTCTCAATTTGGACTATCTGGCACATTCAATCGCGGCGGTACTCTAGCTCTATCCATAGCCGAAGCTAGCCGGCATCCTGCGACGCCTGGCCCTCCAGGCGCTCGCTTTCGAGCATCAATACCGCTTTGTGAGCGGGGATGGGGCGACTGAAGTAAAAACCCTGGGCCAGGTCGCACTGGCTGGCCTTCAGGAACACGAGTTGCTCTGAGGTCTCCACCCCCTCGGCCACCACCTTGAAGTGCAGCTGTTTGGCCAGGAAGATGATCACCGACGAAATTTGCATGTCCTGCTCGCTGTCGGGGATGTCCTTGATAAATTCGCGGTCGATCTTGAGGGTATCCACCGGTAGTTTTTTCAGGTAACCCAGAGATGAATAGCCGGTGCCAAAGTCGTCAATGGCGATACGAACGCCGAGTTTTTTAATGTCCTGAATCACCGCCAGACCGGCGTTCATGTTCTCCATCAACATGGTCTCGGTAATTTCGAGCTCCAGGTTGTTGGGATTGATGGGGTACTTTTTCAGGCACGACTTAAGGAAGGCCAGAAAGCTGCGTTGGGTGAAGTGCGCCGATGAAATATTGACGGCAATAGAGATATCCGGGTACAGGGCTTCGAGAACCTTGAGTTGTCGGCAGCTGGTCTCCAGGATCCAATTGTCCAACTGGCTGATAAACCCCATATTTTCCATGGCTGGGATAAAGGTGAACGGGGACAGTACGCCACGGTCCGGGTGATCCCAGCGCACCAGGGACTCGAAGCCCTGGATTTTGCCATCCATATTCACTTTGGGTTGCAGATACAGCGTAAATTCGTTGTTGCCGAAGCCCCGTCGAATCTCACTTTCCAGCGACAGATTGTCCTGCACTTCGGTGGCCATGTCGGCGTTGAACAGACAGTACTGGTTGCCGCCCATCTCCTTGGCTTTGTACATGGCGATTTCAGCGTGTTTGAGCAGATCGGAAGCGGAGTCTTTTTCGCCGGCAATCGACACGCCGATACTGCCACTGATCACCAGCGTAGTGCCCGACAGGCGCAGGGGCTGGCGCACCAGTTCCAGTACCTTCTGGCTCAGTGTCTGCAGTTGCTGCTGGCGTTTTGCCGAACGCACCAGAATGGCAAATTCATCACCGCCGGGACGGGCCACCAACCCGACGTTGCCCAGTGAGTTAATTAATCGTTCGGCAATCTGTTCAAGGATGAGATCCCCCTGCTGATGGCCGAGGGAGTCGATAATGCGTTTAAATTTATCCAGATCCATCAACACAATGGCAACCATCCGGTCGTCGTGGTCGTCGCCATGCAAGGCACGGATGTCATTCTGGGTTTCATATTGCAGCAGGTGCCGGTTGGCCAGTCCTGTCAGGCCATCAAACAGGGACAAGCGTTCCATTTCCTGGTCCAACACCTCGGAGACCTGCTCTCGGGATTCAAGCTGGAACGACAGATCCTCAACCGCGTCACCCAGTAAGTCGGATTCATCCGGCCATAGGGAGTGCCCCATATTCTGCAATTCCTGCCTGACCTGAAGGTAGTGTTTGTGCCCCAGCAGTGGCAGTAATGCCCCATGGCGTTTGATGCGGGAGGATAGGCCACGAGCGTTCATGAAAACAACGGAAGCTGCAATAATCACGATCATCAGGCAGCTGATGGCGATCAGGTTCAGAGGCGGCCCGGGCATTGCCGGATCAGGTATCTGTACCAGCATATACAACCCCGACTGGGTGTTGAGTGGCAACAGGGTCCAGGCATTGAGATCAGCGCCTGAACCTGTCACCACCACCTTGTGCAGCAGGCTCTGATAGGGCATCAGTGCAGTCAGTTTATTGAGATCGTTCTGGTCGATATTGCTGGCCACTATCCGAGCGAGCCAGGGCTCGGAGGCGTCCTCACTGACGCTGACTAATCCGGTACGTAAATCAGTATTGCGCCTTAGCCGTTGCGCCAGGGGAGACAGATCCCGGTACAGAGCCAACACCCCCTGCAGGTCACGGTTTTCCTGCATGGGCAGCAGCGTGGCAGTTGTGCAACGAGTCTCATAACAAAACTGGCTGTGCAGCATCTCGCTAAGCGGCGAAATTGTTCCGGAGGCGGTTTGACTGAGGGCTGGCACTGGGTACCGGGGAGGGAACTGCCCCAATTCCACCAGGGCGAGGCCCTGTTCATTGATGAGCTGCAAGCCGCCCACTCCCTCGGCGCTGTGGTGGTCCCGCCAGAGCTTCATCAGCTCCTGTTGCAAGACCCTCAGTTCATTGGGACCAGAGGTCGACCGATCGGCACTGTCAATGACTTCAATCCGATTAAGCCAATTGCGTGCCAGGTCCGCTGATCGGCTTTTATATTGCAGATTAGCGTCGACCAGGTTGAGTGCCAAGGCATGGTGCTCTTCCAGCAGCGTCCTGTGCAGTTCCTGTGTTTGCAGGTGTTTGTATACCAACAGCAACAGCGTGAAGAGCAGGCCCAGCAGTAAGGTTACGGAGAGGGCCAGTTTGAGTGGAATCCCCCCAGGCGGGCGTGAGCCTGCGGATAACGGGGAGCCTTTAGTAGATGTTGTTGCCAGGGGGGCTACTGGCGAATCCAGTTCATTCATGCTTTGCTTTGAAGGGGGGGCCATTCCGTTGGGTTCCTGCCTGTATTCAGTCGGCTAGAGTTCACCATAGAGTATAGTCGGGAATATCAGGCAGCGACTGGACTGGCCGAGCCTAATTTACGCCTTGGGAAAGCTAAATCGATTAAGGTAAGCTGTCGCCAGGTGTTCGATATCAGAGATTAACCGTTAGTGAAAACCACCTATGTCCGTCCGGGACGCATGGATAAGCGGCAGCGTTCCAAAAAGATCCACGTTTCTGAACTCCAGGTCGGCATGTATGTCTCCAAACTGGACCGGGATTGGTTGGGTACTCCTTTTCTGATGCAGGGCTTTGTGATCGAAAGCCGGCAAGATGTCGACACAGTCGCCGAATATTGTGAGCATGTGTGGATTGATGCGGTGCAGGAGACGTACGTTCCTGCTACGGAGAGGGCCGTGTTGGAGGCCCAGGAGAGGAAACAGCGCTATATCAATAAAGTCTCTGCCAGTGATGAGCACCGCCAGGCACTGGGGGTGTTCCGCGAGGCCCGAAGAATCACCAAGAGCTTGCTGGACGAAGCGCGACTGGGCAATTCCGTCAATGCAGAGCAGGCCAAAGAAACCGTCAGTGACTGTGTGCACTCGATTCTGCGCAACCCCGACGCCCTGATGTGGATGTCGAAAATGCGTAATGAAGACGAGTACACCTCTGAGCACTGTCTCAATGTTTGCATTCTGGCCATTTCCTTCGGGCGCCATTTGGGCGTGATCGAGGAAGATTTGCACAAACTCGGGCTCTGTGGCCTATTGCATGATGTCGGGAAAATGAAGATAGACCCCAAGGTTCTCAACAAGCCGGGGCGGTTGACCGAAAAAGAATTCAAGCTGATCAAATTGCACACGATTCACGGGCGAAACCTGTTGATATCGGCGCCCGGCTCATACCATGGGGTTGTGGATGTTGCATACAGCCATCACGAGCGTATCGATGGCGCCGGTTATCCCCGTGGGCTGAAGTCAGCCGGCATATCCCAGTTTTCCCGCATTATTTGTATCGTGGATGCCTACGACGCCATGACAGCCAAGCGCTGTTACGATGATGCCCGCCCTACCACCGAAGCCCTGAAGATTATCTACGACAATCGCGGCACTCAGTTTGACGAATACTACGCCGAACGATTTCTGGAGATGGTGGGACTCTATCCCCCGGGAAGCATTGTCGAATTGACCAACGGTTGCGTCGCTATTGTGATGAATACCAATCACCGCTACCGCCACTTGCCCAAGGTTCTGGTGGTGATGAATGCAGTGAAAAAACGCGTGAAAGAAAAAATTCTGAATCTGGCTGATATAGAGCGTGATAAGCTGGATAAATCGTTTCTGATCCGCAAGGTGCTTACCGAAGGAAGCTACGGTGTGTATCTGAAGACCTACAAAGAAAAGGGATTGGAGATCAGTTTCGATTAAGCCCGCTTACGCTTTGCTCCGGCGCTCCGATGCCATCGGGATGGCTATCGGGCGCAATCTGTTCTTACGTGGTTTCTCGCTGCGATTGGCAGCTGACATAGTTAACGTCGAGAACTTCATCGGCGCAATGCTCGGGGTCCACTTCATCCTCGGTGTGGGTCTGTGCCAGTACCATGTACACACAAGGTAGCACGATAAGTGTAAACACCGTACCGATAACCATGCCCGCAACCAGTATGATACCGATACTGTTGCGTGCTTCGGCGCCGGCTCCGGTCACCAACACCAGAGGGAAGTGACCCAGAGCGGTGGCGGCTGTCGTCATCAGTACCGGTCGCAGCCGGGTCTCGGCCGCATTTTTGATCGCCTCCAGCTTGCTGAGACCGGTGGCTTGCAAGTGATTGGCAAATTCAACGATCAGGATTCCGTTTTTGGCAATTAATCCGACAAGGGTAATAAATCCAATTTGAGAATAGATATTAATGGTTGTCCAACCCAGGAAGGGGAACATCAGCGCACCGGCCATCGCCAGGGGAACAGAGCCCACCAGTACCACCAAAGGGTCGCGGAAGCTATTGAACTGCACCGCCAGTACCAGGTATACAAACACCAGGGCAATGCCCAACACACCCACCAGGGTATTGCCCTCCTTGCGCAGCTGACGGGATTCACCGGCATAGTCGATGGTGTAACCGTCCGGTAGCAATTCAGTCGCCGCCTGTTCCAGGGTGGAAAGCCCTTGTTCTTTTGTCGTTCCGGGGATCAGGCCACCGTAGATGCGGAAAGCGTTTTTCTGCTGGAATTTACCCAGCACTCGCGGCGCAACAATTTGCTCCAGCCGTGCGATGGCAGACACAGGTACCAGATCGCCATTGGGAGTGCGCAACTGCAGCTCTAACAGCGCTTCGGGAGTGAGCCGGGAGTACCCCTCCACCATGGGAATCACCCGGTATGCCTTACCCTTGAAATCGAATCGATTCACATAGTTTCCGGACAACAGCACACTCAGCTGGCGACTGACACCGGATAGATCCATGCCCAGGTCGGCAATGCGCTCGCGGTCCAGAATAAACTGGATCTGAGGCAGGTCGGCCTTTAAGTCGGTATCCAGAAACATAAAGCGGCCGCTCTGGTATCCGGCTGCCATCAGCTTCTGGGCATATTGGTTCATGTCGATGGCGGAATCGGGCGACTGCACCACCATTTCCACATCAAAATTTCCGGCGGTGGGCAGGGGGGCGCCCAGCACGGGCAATGCTTTTAACCCCGTCATTCCCGAAAGAATCTGGAAGGCCTCGGGCAGCAATTCCTGCACACTGCGCTCGCGTTGATCAAAGTCCTCGAAACTGACGCCGCCCACGGCACCGCTGGAACGCACGATTTGCCACATATGATGGGCTCCGGGCAACTGCAGCATGGAGTCCACAATGTCGTGCATATAATCAGTGGTGTATTCCAATGAAGAATCCGGAGCCGCCTGGACGATGACATTGATAGAACCCTCGTCCTCGATAGGTGCCAGCTCCTGTTGCGAAAGCAGGAAAAACGGCACCGCCAGCAATGAGATAAACAGGCCTGCAAAAAGTACCTGGTTGCGCCAGGCGAACACTTTGTCCAATAGCCGACCATAGGCAAAGTGCAAACGGTCAAAGTTCTTGTTGACCCAGCGAGTGGTGGTGCCTTCTTTACCACCCTCGGGGCTGGCATAGGCACTCATGATGGGTGACAGGGTCAATGCCACCAGGCCCGAGATCAATACGGCCACGGAAAGCGTAAAGGCAAACTCTTTAAACAGCAGCCCGGTCAAACCTGAGAGGAAACCAATAGGAGCATAGACAGCCGCCAGGGTGATGGTCATGCCGATAATCGGCGCCAGCAGCTGCCGTGAACTGGCCAGCGCCGCCTGGGTGCGGCTCATGCCCTCGCGCATATAACGAGACACATTTTCCACCACCACAATGGCGTCGTCCACGACCAGGCCAACAGACAGCACGATGGCCAGAATGGTAAGCAGGTTAAGTGAGAAACCCATCAGCGTCATGGCGGCTGCGGCGCCCAACAAAGAAATGGGAATCGTTACCAGGGGGACAACCGCAGTTCGAAATGAGCCCATCAATGTCAGTACCACCAGGCCGACCAACAGGATCGTCTCTACCAGGGTAGTGAAAATCTCCTGGATAGCGTCGCGCATGTAGAGGGTGCCATCGTATCCTATGCTGATCTCTAACCCATCGGGAAGGGTGGGGTTAATGGCATCCAATTGTTTATAAAGTTCGTCGCCAATCTCGATTTCATTGGCGCCGGGTAATGGCCACACGGATATATAGACGCTGGCCTCCTGGATGGAACGGGCGTTGACTTCGCCTTCTTCTTCGCCGAGTTCGATGCGAGCGATATCGCCCAGTCGAATCAGGGCGTCGTCACTTTCGCGAACCACCAATTGCTTGAAGTCGTCGAGGGTTTGCAGCGTGGTATTGGCTAACAGGTTAACACGTTGCAGCGCATTTTCGCTGCTGCCGATGGTGGCAATCACATTGTTGCCGCGCAGCGCGTTCTGAACATCCTCAGCGCTGACATTAAAGGCCGCCATCTGCAGAGGGTCGATCCAGACCCGCATCGCCGGATTGCGGCCACCCTCCAGTCCAATGCGCTGAACACCGGGAATGGAAGAGAGAATGGGGTTGACGTTGCGAGTCAAGTAGTCGGTGACTTCGCCACGGGAAAAGTTGCCCAGGTTCACCGGTAAATAAAAGATCGCGTGGGGACGATCCGCCCGAGTCACCCTGACAAAAGGATCTTCGGCGCCAGCAGGTAACTCAAACCGAATCTGGTCCAAGCGGGTAGAAAGCTCAGCCAATGCGTCGGCACTGTCTTCGTTGAGCTTCATCCACACGGTGACGGTGCTCAATCCGGCGAGGGTGTTTGAGTCCACAAAATCCACACCGGGCACAGTCGCGGCAACGCGTTCAATGGGTTCTGTGATAAAACCCTGCACCGTTTCGGCGGAGGCGCCAATATAGCTGGTGGTAATGACCAGAGAGGTGCTTTCCACACGGGGATACTGCAGTACGGGGAGATTAAGCGCCGCTCTGACACCCACCAGAATAATGCCCAGTGACAACACCACGGCCAGCACCGGTCGGGTGACAAACACATCCATGATGGTGGGGGCACCATATTGTCTGCTCATGGCTTACCTCAACGTGTCTGGCTGTTGGCCAGCGTGGGCCGTTCGCGGGTATACACCTTTAAGCCGTCTCTCAGCTTAAAGGCACCATTGGCTGCAATCAGAGTACCGGCGTCGATACCGGACTGAATGCTCACCCATTCGTCGTTTTCCGCTTTGGTCACAACGGGCAGGCGACGGGCACGGTAGGCGTCGCCCTCAACCTCAAGTTGGTAAACGTAACTGCCGAGGGCATCATGAGTGACGGCCGTTGCAGGCACGCGCACCCATTGTTCCTGTTCGCCAGTCTGTACGCTGACATTGACTGTGCTGTTGGGAGCCAGGTGTTCAGCTTGTTCCAACCGCAAGCGGAAGCGCAGGTTACGTGACTGTTCGGAGACAGCCGAGTCTCGAGCGATGATGCGCCCAACCAGGGCAGTGCCATTGGCCGGCATAACGATGGCCTCGGTACCTATGGCCAGCCCGGCATGCTTTTGGGGCAGGGTAAAGTCCACCCACTTTTCCGGGGTTACGCCCACCAGGGTGGTAATGGCGGTATTGCCTTGCAGATAATCGCCGGGTTCGAGCTGATGAATGCCGGTGCGGGCGGTGAAAGGTGCGCGCAGTGTTTTCTTGTCAATCACCGCCAGCAGCGCTTGAATGTCGGCTCGGGCAATATCAAATTCGGCCTGAGCCTGGTCCAGACGCTCTTCGCTGACGTTGCGATTCTTGCGCAGTTTGTCGACCCGCTTCAGGTCCAACTGCGCCAAACGGGCGCGGGCCTGGGCGGCTTTCAATCGCGCCTGCTCCTCGGTGATGTCCAGCTGAATCAGGACCTGGTTTTGTTGTACCAGGTCGCCGGAGCGGAAATTCACCTGTGTGACTCGGCCTTCGAGTTCATTGCGCAGGGTTTGGGTTTGAGGCGCTACCACATAGCCAATGGTGGTCACCTGGGCCTGCACTTCGTGGCGATCGGTAATCGCGGTTTCAACGGTTTCCGAGGGCTCCGGAAACGATTCGGCAAAGGCAATGGCGGCGCGGATCTGCATGGCCTTGTAGCCACCTAATGCGGCCAGCAGTGCGACGCAGCCAACCAGGGTAATAAGCCAGCGACGGGTATTCATAATCAATTCCTTTAAATAACTTCAGGCAATCTGCTAGCGCAGGCCGAGTTCTTCCAGGCGCTCTGCGACCTGTAATATGTGTTCCGGCTGCAGAGGTTCGCGCCAGAGAAAACTGTTGATCAGCTGTTGCATATTAACCACGTGGGGGTCGTTTACCGGCAGCGGGAACGGTAGACCGTGGTCTGCGGCGTTCTCGGCCAAGCGGCTCTTCAGGCTATACTGTTGCAACACCACCTGAATATGACCAACGCCCATGGTCCAAATGGCAAGGTTAAGCCGCTCCAGGTACTCCAGCGGCTCCCCTTCCGTCCCCAAATTGTCCTGCTCTACGGTTTTCTCCAAAAACTCACGAAAGATCTGCATGCAGCCAGCGTTGGATTGCGTCAACTTTTCCAGCCAGTGCGCTGAGCCGCGACGCTGCACGGCGTCGCTACTGATTAACATTTCCAGGTGACGGGAGAAGGGATAGGGATCAACCTTGTTGTAGTCGAACAGAGAGATCGCCAATAACCGCTGGGCGGGAGTGAGGTCATCCAATGCAAGAATGCGTCTGAAAACGCTTTGCAGATTTTCAAATGTGTGCATTCCAAGTGCGATGAGAACATCTTCCTTGGTATGAACATGCTTGTAGATGGAGCCCATCGACACACCGGCCTTCTTGGCGATGGCTGACATGGTGAAGTCCAGCAGTGAGGTCTGCTCTACACATTCGGCCGCGGCTTGCAGGATCTTCTGCTCCTGTTCCACAGGGCAGCATTTTGGCGCAGGGCACATAAGGATATTCCGGGTAATTTTATTCGAACGACATTATCCTTTCATTTGGTTGCCCTGTCAACTGATCAGGCCTTGTTCAGTTCGGCGAGTGCCTTGAAGCGCCTCAAAACCCGCTCTCGGGCCTCTCTGTAGTCGATAACAGGCTCCGGATAGCCGCAGACCTGCCGCTGGCTGCTACTGGGATTGTGAATGCTGCGCCGATCCAGTTTGGCCAATTCCGGTATAAACCGGCGTATAAATGTCCCGTCAGGGTCAAACTTCTCGGATTGTCTGGTGGGGTTAAAGACCCGAAACCAGGGGCTGGCATCGCATCCGGTAGAGGCACTCCACTGCCAACCGCCATTGTTGGAGGCAAAGTCACCGTCCAGCAGGCGGGACATAAAATAGGCTTCACCGCCGTGCCAGTGGTGCAGCATCAGTTTGGTGTAAAAGCTGGCGCTGATCATACGCAGGCGATTGTGCATCCAACCGGTGCGATTGAGTTGGCGCATGGCGGCGTCGACGATGGGGTAGCCGGTGTTGCCGTGCTGCCAGGCTTGAATCTGACCGGCATCATGCTCCCACTGGATAAACTGTGTTTCGGGTCTAAAAGGCTGCAGGCGCGACAGCTGGGGAAAATACAGCATCAGGTAGCGATAAAATTCCCGCCATGCAAGCTCTCGCAGCCAGACACTGTCCTGCCAGGTCTGGCCGTTAAATGCCGCTTCCTGTTGGATAAGCTGCAGACAGCGTCTGACCCCCAGAACACCACTGGCCAGATACGGGGACAGCGTACTGGTGCCGTTAACGGCCGGGTAATCCCGACGCTCGCTGTAGTCGATCGCACGTTGCTCAACAAAATCCCGCAACCGTTGCCGGGCGATGTTCTCCGAGGCGGGCCAGAGATCATCTCGATAGGGTTCTGTGCCGGGAAATTCGCACGCAACCGTTCCCATACTGTTATTCGATTGCAAATTGACAACCCCACTTTCCAAGGGTTCCGGGATCGGCAGCGGCATTGGGGAGTGTTGACCCAAATGCTTGAGCCAGGCCCGATACCAGGGGGTAAACACTTTGTAATATCCGCCCTGACCGGTTCGAAGCTGGTCTGGCGGTACCAGAAAGTCATTCAGTGTCGGCGTGCACTTTATGCCCTGCTGCCACAGCGTCTGCGAAACCGCGTAATCTCGGTTGATCTCGTCCAGTGGAACTTCCTGGTTGTACCACAGCTGCGTCACATTAAGCTGGCTGCAGAGGGTGGCCAGATCGGTGGGCAGTGTTCCAAAACCGGGGCTGGAGATGACTTCCAGAGGAATACCCAACGCCGCCAGCGGCTCGACAAGATTGTTAAGCAGGTCCTGCCGGAAGCCGATCTTGGCACGAGCTTCGCCGTGAATCTGCCACTGCTCGGGCGTGATGGTGTATATAGCCACCACGGGACAGTTATGCCGACAGGCTTGGTAGAGAGCGGGGTTGTCGTCCAGGCGCAGGTCATTGCGCAGCCACACGGCGTGTTTCAAGGGGTAGACTCGTTCAAAGATCAGAGGCTGTTGGTCAGGCCGAGCTCCTCGGGGTAGGGCTGCCAATAGCGTTGAGCGCGCACATATTCGCTGCCTTCACGGTCGATATAGTGCCGCAGCAGAGTCATGGGTGTCACCAAAGGCAGTTTGCCCTCGCGGTAGCGGTGGATGATCTCTGCAATGTGTTGTCGGGCCGGGGCGGGAACACTCTGCTTTAAATAGCCCAGCAAATGCAGCAACACATTGCAGTGGCTGCCTCGTTTGGCGGGTTTGGCGAGCGCTTGCATCAGCTGAGCCTGATACTCCGATAACAGCAGCTCCAGGGGTTCTTTACTGGCCCCGGAAAGGCGACGCCCCAAACGACGGTAAGTGGACTGGCAATGAGCCATCAGCACATATTTATAGGTGCTGTGAAACTGCAACAACCGGTGGTACCCCGGGTTGCTCAAGACCTCGGTACGAAAATGATGGTGTGCGTAGACCCGCAAAATAAAGTTCTCTCGCAGTACCGGGTCATGCAGACGGCCTTCTTCCTCCAGGGGTAGCAGGGGCCAGCGTTTACGCAGGGCGCTTGCAAACAAACCGGAGGTACGGGTATCCATCGGGTAACCGTTATCCCGGTATACCTTGATCCTTTCCAGGCCACAACTGGGAGAGTTTTTCATCAAAATATATCCGTCGAGATGGCCACAATCTTGAATTTTTCCGGCGAATCCCTGCTTCAGTTGCTCAGTCACATCTGAGTTGGGGTCTTTAGTGTAGGAGAGCGTTGGGTTCTCAGGGTCGCCGTTCAGGCGAAGGCTGGGGCGAGGGGTACCAAAGCCCGCGGCCACCTCTGGGCAGAAGGTATCAAATTGAAAGTGGTTGGAGAGCTGCTTGACACAGAGTTTGGACTGGCTGTGACCGCCGTTGTATCTTACGCTGTGACCGGCCAGGCACGCGCTGAGGCCTACTTTGATAGCGGGTAAGGCGGGTTCCTGAATGCTGCTGGTTGCGATCAAGGTACTTTTGCTCATTATCCGGTGCCTTTTCGATTGGGCTGGTCTGATAACCTACGGCGCCCAGTGTCCACCGGATCACTTTTGGGAACTATAGAAGCCCCATACGCACTAAGAAACATGCACATTAAATTACACGCAGCCATTAGCTACCTACTCCTGAGCCTGCTGTTGCAGCCGGTTTGGGCGGCTTCTGCTGCGCTGCAGTTCGACAGCGGCCCCAGACCGGTGGCGCTGCTGGAAATGTTCAGCTCCCAGGGTTGCAGCAGCTGCCCGGCGGCAGAGCGGTGGATGTCCACACTCAAGCAGGACCCGCGCCTGTGGCGTCAGTTGGTACCGGTGGTTTTTCATGTGGACTACTGGGATTACCTGGGCTGGCGTGACCCTTTTGCTTCGATGAAACACTCTCAGCGTCAGCGTCGCTACCATTTGCACCAGCGCTGCAAGGCCGTGTACACACCGGGGTTTATGCTGGCCGGAAGCGAGTGGCGTGATTGGTTCAATCGCCGGGAGTTGCCGACGGATCTGCCGGGCCACTTGAGTAATCAGGTGCCCAAAGCTGCCTTCGGATTCTCCACGGCGAGTACGTCCACGTCCGATGTGGGGCGGCTGAAAATAGAGGTTGAAAACGGCCAATACAGTGCGCGTTTTATTCGCAATGCCGATAACCGGGGTTTGGTATTTAATATCGCCCTGCTGGGGTTTGATCAGGTCACCGACATTGGTTCGGGTGAAAACCGCGGTCGGCGTTTACCCCAGGATTTTGTCGTGCTGGTTCACCACACCGAGACTGCGGATAAACCCATGTGGAAGGGTTCGTTACCCGCCTCGCCACTGCCGGGCAAAAAAGCCGTGGCCTTCTGGGTCAGTCATGGCAACGATCCGGCACCTTTGCAGGCGACCGGCGGTTGGTTGCCAGAGTAACCGAACTTTATAGTCAGCCGTTCATCAGCGCCTGCAGGGCCGGGCCGGGCATTGCTTTCATGTCGTGCGGATCAATTTCCTCATGACACTCCGGGCAGGTGAGCACTGGCATGATATTGTTGCCGCAGGATTTGTGCTCATATTCCATGGGCTTGCCGCCATCGCCCGCCATCCATTTATCACCCCATTTGACCAAAGTCATAATCACCGGATACAACTCTTTGCCGCGATCTGTGAGCCGATATTCGTAGCGCACCGGATTGCTTTGATATTGCACCTTCTCAAATACCTGGTCTTCCACCAGTTTGTTCAACCGGTCCGACAAGCGATGTCGAGTCAGGCCTATATCCTTCTGGAATTCTGAAAAGCGGCGGGCGCCCAAAAAAGCACTGCGGATAATCAATAACGTCCAGCGGTCGCCGACAACGGAAAGCGCCCGGGACACCGAACAAACGTCTTCACCTATATCCGCCCAGCGCACGGTCTCTCCTGTTTGTTGAGGCTTGAGTTGGTTCCATAACGATACTATAGCTTGGCGTGTTCGGTCAAAACCGACACCGATTTGTTGAAAATGGACTAAATCGCCACTGTGCTGCCCGTTTCCGTCATTGTTTGGTAAGGGTTAATCCCTAAAATAGCCGCCATTCAATACTCTTTGCAGTATTTGTCACCAATCAGGCCAGGGACCGGCTCGCGCGGCGGTAGCCCTACAGTTCTCGGTGACGGCAGGTTTCTCAAACTGAAAGGGCACATTCGCCATGAAACAACTGACTGCACTTGATGCCGGCTTCTGGTACGCCGAAACTCCTTACCAGCCGATGACCATTGCCGGGCTTTGGATTTGCGACCAATCCTCGGCCCCTGGCGGCCTGGTTCGGCACAAACAGGTACTGGAGTATCTTGAGGACAAGCTGCTATCCAATCCCATGTTCCGACGCCGCCTGCAAAAGGCTCCAATGGGACTCGATGACCCCTACTGGATGGATGATGACAACTTCGACCTTGAGTACCACGTCCGTCATGTGGGTCTGCCACAGCCGGGGGACTGGCGTCAGCTGTGCATCTTTACCGCTCGAATCATGTCGCGCACTCTGGATCTGGATCGGGCTCCCTGGGAAATCTACATTATCGAAGGCCTCAATAATGTTGAAGGCTACCCCGAGAACAGCTTTGCGGTTCTGCTGCGCATGCATCATGCCTATGCAGACGGCAAAACCGGTGTAGTGCTCACCACGGCATTGATGGAAGACCAGCCCACCTATGAGGCCGGTGGCCAGCGTCACGTCCCACTGTTGGAAAGGGCGCCCAGCAAACGGGAAATGTGGGCACGTACCACCCCACGTCTGTTTGGTCAGGCGGTTCGCAGTATTAAACACGGGGCAACCGTGGGGCGCAAAACCGTACAGCTGGTCAGCCGTTTGCGAGGGGATGCCAAGCCCGACCAGAGCCGGGCGCCGGACTGTCGTTTTAACGTTAATGTTACGCCGCACCGAACCTATGGTGCTTTGCGTTGGCAGCTGTCAGACCTGAAGAAGGCGCGCAAACTTCTACCGGATACCAGCGTCAATAACATCATTATTGCCATTATTGCGGGGGGTATGAGACGTTACCTGGAGCGACATGACCAGTTACCGGAATCATCGCTGGTTTCCTTGTGTCCGGTTTCGGTTCGCGAGAGTGGCCAGGAGCAGGACGCCGGCAATAAAGTCAGTGGTATGTTGATCGGCATCGGAACGGATATTGCAGACCCGGTCGAACGCCTGGGTAAGATTAATCAGCGTACCGCCAAGGGTATTCCGCTGGCGCGGGACGTTGTGGCTGATCTGGTCGAATCGGGTGGTGAGATGATGCCCGCTTACTTACGCTCGCTGTCGAACCGCCTGCTTAACAGTGTGCGCATTAATACCAAGTTGCGTTTGTTTAATACCATCATCACCAATGTGCCGGGTCCCACCGGAGCCAGCCAATACTATTTTGCGGGAGCGCCGGTGAAGTCCAGCTTCCCGTTAGTACCGGTTGTCGACAGTGTCGCCGTCAGCCATGGCATCAGCGGCGTTGGCAGTGAACTTTGCCTGGGTGTATTAGCTGATCGTGCGGTTCTCGAAGATATGTCGTTCTACATTGAGTGCATGCAGGCATCCACGGACGAGTATTTTGAGCTGGCTGCAGCGTTGACCAAAAAATCCGCCTAACGGGTAAAGTGCTTCACAATCTGGCACAGTTTTTCAGGTTGCAACGGCTTGACCAACCAACCGGTCAGGCCGGCGCGCTTGCCCTTGAGCTTGCTGGTATTGTCGTTTTCGGTGGTCAACGCGATCACCGGCACGTGTTGCAGATTCTCCAGGGCCCTGAGTTTTTCGGTAAGCTCATAACCGTCCATATCCGGCATATTGATATCCGTAATGACCATATCAAACTTCGAATCCCTGGCTAATTGCAGCGCTTCCTCGCCAGAGTTGGCGGTGCTGACCTCATAGCCCTGGTTCAGCAAAACAAAGTTGATCATGGTTTGTATCGATTGTGAATCATCAACGGTCAAAATATGTGTCATGGCAGGTCCTGTTATCCGTCCTTTTCCAGCTTGTCATTTAAGTTATTGATCAACCTGCTAAATCCGTCGGTGACCAGGCTGCCAGAAGCCAGTAACAACGCTGAGCGTTCCTGGGTTTCTTCGATCGCATTCTTCAGGATATTTTTCAGCGCAGGGGCCAGATCAATGGAGTTGGTGATATTGTAAACCTCCTTCATCAGCTTGTTCAAAACGGAATGCAACTCCTGACTCTGGTAATTCTGTTGCACTTCTATGTTCTGAATCTCCCGCTGGGTTGCCGTCAACAGTTTTTCCAGGGTTTTTTGCTGACGCCGACTGATTTCACTGGACTCCAACCGGTCGACACCAGCTGCGCTGATGTTTTTCAGCAACGACAAATTGTCGCTCATTTGTATTTTTCTTTCCGGGTCCTTGGGCAGGTTGGTCGCCATGATGGCAATCCGTGGACTGTATAGAAGAGGTTTTTCCGCCTGGTCGGAGGCTTTGGCAGTCTTCAGCCGTTTGATGTCAGCGGCATGGAATTCGGACTCCGGGGTGATGGAGGCATTAACAATTTTGGTGCGAATATCGATTGCGGGTGTTGGGCCCATGACGCGAACAGTGCTGTCCAGCAGGACCATCAACTCCTTGATGCTTGAGACGGCAGAACTTTCCATGGCGAATTTGGTCACGATGCTCTGGTCGCCATACAAGGTCATGGTGTTGTTCATCATATCGGTCATTTGCGTCAATTCTTGGGTCAACCGTTCGATTTCCTGATTGTCCTTCGATTGACCGTTGTCAAGCTGTTCCTGGTCCTCAATATTGGCCACCTGGCTGTAAAGCATTTCCACTTCACTCTCCAGTATAGAGATGCAGTGGTCGCATTCTTTTATCATCGCTTCAAGATCTGCGATGCGGTCAATCTTGGCTTTGACCTCTTCCTGGGTCAAATCGGAATGACTCTGCAGCTCTTTCTGCAGCGTTTGGATTTCCCGCTTCAGGTCCACAATGATATTGCGTTGCTCGCTGTTATTATTCTGTAACGATCGAATCTGGTCCAGGGTCATGCGCCGGCCTGCTTGTAAATCGTAGCCATCATTGTCCGAGGCAAAGGCCACGTTAGACTCGACGGATGAGCGAGCGGTTTCTATCTCAATGGTCGCCGAGCGGCCGGGCTGGTGCTGTTCCCGCAGCTGCTTTTGCATGCAATGGATCTGTTTATTCAGCGCCAGAATTTCTGAATCCGATTGGACCAGACTTGTCTGCAGTGTTTGGATTCGGTCCTTCAGAAATTGATTGATTTCAGGAGATGCCTTTTCCGTCGTCACAGTCTCCAGAAGTTCGGTCGACAGCGCCTGCTTGTGCTGATTCAATGTGCCGATGGCGTCGAGTGAGTTACGCGCGTTATCAACGTTCTCCATAGCGAAATTGAAGCGCTCTTCGGAAGGAATGTCCTCGATCTTGACCCAGGGCTGTGAGCTGCTCGAGGAGGAAATCATGTTTAAGGAGCGATTGATTTGCCGAATCCGATTCAGACTCTCCAGAGTTCGTTGATGGCGATTTTCCAGAATTTCTATACGATCATTCGCCCGTTGCAGCTCCATTTCAAGTTGGTGTTGATCCTTTTCCGAGGCTTTGAGCGCACGCACCCGCTCTCTCAGCAATTGAATCAGATTGTCCTTTTCGTCTGTGGCGGGCCGGGTTGGCGGGGGAGGTTCCAGGGGAGGCTGATCTGCGGGCGCTTCCTTGTCGGCCAGATGTTCGCGCAGAGTTTCATGTTTGAGTTTAAGGCGAGAAAGCGCGTTGCGAAGCCGGTACACGATCACGATCAACGCGACCAGAACGATCGCTTCGACGAAGATAAATTCCAGTAATAAGACAACAATGGGATCGTCCATGATCTTATCCGGCATGCGGCTGGCTTCCCTCTGTGTTACTCACTTGTGAGATTCCGTAGGTATAATTTGAGATTAGACCAGAGATTCAGCCGGCGATGGGAAATTCCATCATTAAAATGAGAGTTGATATAACCAAAACGTCCCATCTACTCACAAATAGGTACGGTCGTTCTAACTAAAATATCTAAATACCCGGAAACACATCCTCCACGGCCTGAATTTCTCCACAAAGATCGGCACTGTACCCGGGCAGGTTATCAACGGCCTGGAGAAAATCCGGGCTCTGAATGGTGCCAATAAAGGCTTGCATGGCTGCCTGATTAAGGCTGCGTTGATGGCATAGCAGCAGATAGTGTTCCTCGGTCACCGCCACAAAGTCCAGATCAAACTGACGCGCGGCCGCCTCCACTCCGAAACCCACATCGGCCATGCCGGCGCCCACATAGGCCGCCACTGCGGAATGGGTAAATTCTTCGTCATCAAAACCTTGCACTTCTTTGTGGGCAATGCGGGCATTGTGCAGTAGCTGGTCAAGCAGCGATCTCGTGCCGGAATCCTTTTGGCGATTGACGAAGCGTATGTCGTCTCTTCGCAGATCGGCAATGCCACCAACACGTCGGGGGTTACCCCGTGCCACCATCAAACCCATGCGACGGGTGATAAAGCGAATAATCCGGTGAGCCCGGGGTTTCAGCAAACGGTCATAGACTTGCCGTTGCGAGCGTATGGGCACATCCACCGGTAGATGAAAGCCGGCAATGTCGCAGCTACCTCGGTTCAAAGAAGCCAGGGCGTCCAATGGACTCTTGTATTGCAGATCCAGTTGAAAGTTGTCGGTAAACTGCGGCAGCAGCGCAACCGCGTAACCATGGCTGGCGTGCATGCGCAGCAGCGGCGTAATGTCTTCCAGTGCCCGGTGGATCTCAACGTTCAGCTCGGAGGCCAGATTTTCCATCTGCGGCTGCAGCCGCGCCACCACCCGCTGCTCTGCCCACAACAGCTTCTCGCCCAGGGGCGTCAGGCGGGCGCCACGGCCTTTTTCCAGAGTGACCAGCTCGGTACCAAAAAAGGCCGCCCATTTGTTCAGCAGATTCCAGCCATGGCGATAGGAAATACCCGCCTGTTTGGCGGCGGCGGTGAGCTTGCCCTGCTCATGTATGGCTCCCAGGAGCACAAATAGCTGCCGATCCAGCTGCTGGCCGCTGTCGTCGCGAAACGACCAACTGGGCGAAATATGGATGCGTCGATCAGCCACGCCAGCTCTCCAGAACTTTATATGCACTAAAATTCATATTTTGCTCGCAGGGGGGTTCTGATAACTTGGACAGCAGTGATTAAGCCCTATAATTTTTAAATATGCAATCCAGTGCCTATTTGGATGATCAAAAGGCGGGATTACCAAGCAAAGAGAGAACCTTCATGAGCCAGTCGCACTGGAACCCCCAGCGGGTGCAGACCTTAATCGAGGGCGAGCGGCACCAGCCCGGTGCCTTGTTGCCTGTTCTGCACGCCATTCAGAACGATCTGGGCTATGTGCCGCCGGACAGCTTGCCGTTGATTGCGGAGGCATTGAACCTGTCCCGCGCTGAGGTCCATGGTGTGGTGAGCTTCTACCACCATTTTCGCGATACTCCACCGGGCCGCCATACGCTGGAAATCTGCCGCGCGGAATCCTGTCAGGCCATGGGTAGCCGACGCCTTGAAAACCATGCCCGACAGCGCCTGGGTGTTGGGTATCACCAGACCAGCCCAGATGGTGAAATCTCTCTTGAGCCTGTCTACTGCCTGGGCAATTGTGCCTGTTCGCCATCGGTTCGAATCGGGGACAAGGTCTATGGCGATATGGATTCCGATAAACTGGATCAGCTGATGGATGAGCTGACCACCCAAGCTGTGGAGGTGCGCTGAGATGACGGTACGAGTGTTTGTCCCCTTGGACACCAGCGCTTGCGCTCGAGGTGCCGAAGAACTGGCGCTGGCATTGCAAACCCGCTGTGGCGACGATATCGAACTGGTGCGCAATGGTTCACGCGGATTGTTCTGGCTGGAACCCATGGTCGAAGTGGAAACTACCCAGGGGCGTATTGCGTACGGACCGGTTAAGGTGGAAGATCTCGATGGCTTGCTCGAAGCCGGATTGCTGCAAGGTGGTGAACATCCCTTGCAGTTGGGTCTGACGGAAGAGATTCCCTATCTGAAACAGCAGCAGCGTTTAACCTTTGCCAGGGTTGGTGTCATCGATCCGGTATCAGTAGAGGACTACAAGGCCAACGGCGGTTTCGTCGGCCTGCAATCGGCTCTGGGCAAAACGGCACAACAGCTGGTGGATGAGGTCAAGGAATCCGGTTTGCGCGGACGAGGCGGTGCGGCTTTTCCCACCGGTATCAAATGGCAGACGGTCCTGGATGCCGACCCCGGCGACAAGGCGCAAAAGTATATTGTCTGTAATGCTGATGAAGGCGATTCGGGTACCTACGCCGATCGCATGTTAATGGAGGGTGATCCGCTGAGTCTGGTGGAGGGGATGGCCATCGCGGGACTGGCCGTGGGCGCCACACAGGGTTATATCTATCTGCGTGAGGAATACCCCCAGGCCCACAAAATACTCAATGCAGCCATTGCCGCCGCCGAGAAGGCCAATTACCTGGGCGACAATATCCAGGATTCCGGCAAGGCGTTTTATTTGGAAGTACGACTCGGCGCCAAAGCCTATATCTGTGGCGAGGAAACCTCCCTGCTGGAAAGTTTAGAAGGCAAGCGCGGCATGGTTCGGGCCAAGCCCCCTTTGCCCGCTATCGTCGGTTTGTTTGGTCAGCCCACGGTGGTCAACAATGTGATTTCCCTGGCCACGGTTCCCACCATCATCTCCAAAGGGCCGGAATTCTACCGCGACTACGGCATGGGCCGATCCCGCGGTACCTTGCCGTTCCAGCTCGCCGGCAATATCAAACAGGCGGGTCTGGTGGAGCTGGCCTTTGGCACCACGTTGCGACAACTGCTGTTCAATTTTGGCGACGGCACCCGCACCGGCAAACCCATGCGAGCGGTACAGGTGGGTGGCCCGCTCGGCGCCTACCTGCCGGAATCCCAATGGGACACGCCGTTGGATTACGAAGCGTTTATCGAACTTGATGCGGTGTTGGGCCACGGTGGTGTGGTTGCGTTTGATGACTCGGTGGACATGAGCGAACAGGCGCGTTTCTCCATGGAGTTCTGTGTGGAAGAATCCTGTGGTAAGTGCACGCCTTGTCGCATCGGATCGACTCGCGGCGTGGAGGTGATTGATCGTATTCGCCAGGGCGAAAACGCCGAAGACAACAAGGCACTGTTGCGAGATCTCTGCGACACCATGGTGCATGGCTCACTCTGTGCCATGGGGGGGATGACCCCCTTCCCGGTACTGAGTGCGCTTAACCATTTCAGTGAAGACTTTGAATCGAACCCAGGGGAGGCCAGCTGACATGTTGCAGTATTTTGATCCCAGCAAGGATATTGATCCCAATCGTGATTACGGTACCCCTTCCCCGGTCGCCGAATACAGCACCGAATACATTGATGCCAAGCCGGTGACCCTAAGCATCGACGGCCAATCCGTAACGGTTCCCGAGGGCACTTCGGTTATGCGCGCGGCGGCGCTGGCCGATATCAATATCCCCAAACTTTGCGCCAGCGACAATCTGGAGGCCTTTGGCTCCTGTCGTATCTGTCTGGTGGAAATCGAAGGCCGTCGCGGTTATCCCGCCTCTTGCACCACACCGGTGGAAGAGGGCATGGAGGTGAGAACCCAGAGCAATAAGCTGGGTGACCTGCGTCGTAATGTGATGGAGCTGTACATTTCCGATCACCCGTTGGATTGTCTGACCTGCCCCAGCAATGGCAACTGCGAATTGCAGGATATGGCGGGCAGCGTCGGTTTGCGCGAGGTGCGCTACGGCTTCGAAGGCGACAATCACCTCGACGCCGAGAAGGATACCTCAAACCCTTACTTTACCTTTGATCCCAGCAAGTGCATTGTCTGCTCCCGTTGTGTGCGTGCCTGTGAAGAAGTTCAGGGGACCTTTGCACTGACCATTGATGGGCGGGGTTTTGAGTCCAAGGTGGCAGCCGGTCAGGATCAGGCATTTATGGATTCCGACTGTGTGTCCTGCGGTGCCTGCGTGCAATCCTGCCCCACAGCCACGTTGATGGAAAACAGTATTGTTGAACAGGGACAACCGGACCGCAGTGTGGTGACCACCTGTGCCTACTGCGGAGTGGGGTGTGCGTTTAAGGCAGAGCTGAAAGGCGAAACCGTGGTCAATATGACGCCCTACAAAAGTGGCCCCGCCAACCGCGGTCATTCCTGTGTAAAGGGCCGTTTCGCTTTTGGATATGCCACACATAAAGATCGCATTACCACCCCGATGATCCGCGACAGCATTGATCAACCCTGGCGTGAAGTCAGTTGGGACGATGCGCTAAACTTTGCCGCACAAAAGATTCGAGCCATTCAGGATCAACACGGCCGTAACAGTGTCGGTGGTATTACCTCTTCACGTTGTACCAACGAAGAAACCTATCTGGTGCAAAAACTGGTGCGGGCCGCGTTTGGCAATAACAACGTGGACACCTGCGCACGGGTTTGCCATTCACCCACCGGTTATGGGTTAAAGACCACATTGGGCGAATCCGCTGGTACCCAGACCTTTGACTCGGTGGAGAAGTCCGACGTGGTGATGGTGATTGGTGCCAACCCCACTGATGGTCATCCCGTCTTTGGTTCCCGTCTGCGCAAGCGTTTGCGTGAAGGCGCGCAACTGATTGTGGTGGACCCGCGCCGCATTGATCTGGTGAAGAGCCCGCATATCGAGGCGTCTCATCACTTGCCATTGCGTCCCGGCACCAACGTTGCTTTTGTTAATGCTATGGCACATGTCATTGTGAGTGAGGGGCTCGAAGACAAAGGGTTTATCGCCGAGCGCTGCGAGCAACCGGCCTATGATCAATGGCGTGAATTTATCAGCGACGAGCGCCACTCGCCGGAAAGCACCGCCGACATCACCGGCATTGAGGCCGCCGAACTGCGTCAGGCAGCCCGCCTGTTTGCCACGGGCGGCAACGGCGCCATCTACTACGGACTGGGTGTGACCGAACATAGCCAGGGTTCCACCATGGTGATGGGTATTGCTAACCTGGCGATGTTAACCGGCAATATCGGTCGTGAGGGTGTGGGGGTTAATCCTCTGCGCGGGCAGAACAATGTACAGGGGTCCTGTGATATGGGCTCCTTCCCGCACGAACTGCCGGGTTATCGTCATGTTTCCGATGTGAGCGTGCGCAGTCAGTTTGAACAAGCCTGGGGCGTGACCATCGACAGTGAACCGGGGTACCGCATTACCAATATGCTGGATGAATCGGTTGCCGGCACCTACAAAGGCCTGTACTGCCAGGGTGAGGATATCGCCCAATCCGACCCCAACACCAAACACGTGGAAGCCGCGCTTCGCAATCTGGAATGCCTGATTGTTCAGGACATCTTCCTGAACGAAACCGCCAAGTTCGCTCATGTGTTTCTGCCCGGTTCGTCCTTCCTGGAGAAAGACGGCACCTTTACCAATGCCGAACGACGTATTTCGCCGGTGCGTAAAGTAATGGCGCCACTGGGTGGCAAGGCCGACTGGGAAGTGACCGTTGCTCTCTCCAAGGCCTTGGGTTATGAGATGGACTACAGCCATCCGTCAGAGATCATGGACGAGATCGCGCGCCTGACGCCCACCTTTGCCGGTGTCAGTTTCGAGCGGCTGGACCACGAAGGTTCGCTGCAGTGGCCCTGCAACGATGAGGCGCCACTGGGTACTCCGATTATGCACACAGAAGAGTTTGTGCGCGGTAAGGGCTTCTTCGCACCGACGGAGTATGTGGCCACCGATGAAAAAGTCACGCGTCGCTTCCCGCTGTTGTTAACAACGGGTCGAATCCTCAGCCAGTACAATGTCGGTGCCCAGACTCGTCGAACCGCCAATGTGGAATGGCATGCGGAGGATGTACTGGAGATCCACGCCCATGATGCAGAGGATCGCGGTATCAGCGATGGCGACTGGGTCACCATCGCCAGCCGTGCAGGGGACACACGACTGAAGGCAAAAATCAGCGAACGCATGCAGGCGGGTGTGGTTTACACCACCTTTCATCATCCCACCAGCGGCGCCAACGTGATCACCACCGACAATTCCGACTGGGCCACCAACTGCCCGGAGTACAAGGTGACGGCGGTGCAGGTTAATCGCGATACCGAGCAGGGGGATTCCCAGTGGCAGCAGCAACACAAGCAGTTTACCGAGCAACAGTTGGCGTTTGTGGAGCAGGCGAACTCGTAATGAGTGATTCCGACGCGCCGGTAAAAGCCGAACGAGAGGTTAGACATTGGCGAGGCGGTCAGGAGTTTGCCTCGCCGGATTGTCTCGCGGAAGAGGTGGCGGTGGCGCTGGTTTACAACGGTATCTCCCATGCCGTGATGATGGTAACGCCCGCGGATCTGGAGGACTTTGCTCTGGGTTTCAGTCTGACCGAAGGCATCATTGATCGACCTGATCAGATGTATGATGTCCAGATCGTGCGCCAACCGCTCGGTATGGAAGTGCAAATCGAGCTGGCCAGCGAATGCATGATGGGCCTGAAACAAAGGCGTCGGCAGTTAACCGGGCGCACCGGTTGCGGGCTTTGCGGTGCCGAGTCGCTGGAGATGGCAATGTCGGGTGTGGCTGCGGATTTAACGGTGCCTGCTCAGGCTGAGGTCAGCCACGAGGCGGTGCAACGGGCGTTGGATCAATTGGGGTCTCGCCAGCCGCTGCAGGAGTTGACCGGTGCGGTGCATGGCGCGGCCTGGTGTAATCTGGATGGTAACATTCAGTTGTTGCGAGAAGACGTGGGTCGGCACAATGCCCTGGACAAGTTGATTGGAGCGCGTCTTGCGCAGGGTGATCTGTCACCGGGTTTTGCCCTGGTGTCCAGTCGCGCCAGCTATGAGATGGTGAACAAGACGGCCAGGGCCGGCATTTCGATGTTGGTGGCAGTTTCAGCGGCCACCCGTTTGGCGGTGGACGTCGCCGAACAGACCGGCATCACTCTGGTGGGTTTTGGTCGGCCGGGGCGGCATTTGGTTTACAGCCATGCCCAACGTTTAAAAGACTAAAAAGATTAAGGTTGAGAGCAGAACACCATGGCAACAGACATTGACGAAGGTTTGCAGCACTTGATCAAGATGGCGAACCAGATTGCCGCCAATATGCCGGCCGTTGGGACGGAAGATGATATCGCCGAAAAAGTGGCGGACCATATCCGACGGTTCTGGGCGGCTGGGATGAAGCAGCAATTGTTGGCGCTGGACGATACCGAACTCCTAAATGACCGGGCAATCAAAGCCAGGCAGCTATTGAGGGGTTGAGTGGAATCACTCAACCCGCTGGCGCCGCTTGCTAAAACTGGAAATCCACTGACAGCGAGTAACTGCGTTGCGGAGTCGGAATTAACGATGATTGGAATCCGGAAGAACGCGTAGCCTCATAATCATTACCGGCATTGGCGGCTCTTTCTCCAGGGAGGAAGTACTCTTCGTTAAGAAGGTTATCCACGCGCACTGTTAATGCCATTCGCGGCAACTGGTACCTTAATGCCATATGGACAATGGTATAACTGTCCAGGTCCTGCCCCTGCGAGCGCAGACGGTTTCTGGAGTAAAGTTCAGTTTCACTGTGCCACTGTGCTCTCACATTCAGGTTCAAATCCCCAGGTAATGGAATATTCAATCCGAGATTGAGTTTATGGGGAGCGATATCACCGATATCGGTATCGCCCTCAAACCAGCCGCTGCTGATTTCGCCAGTGCCGGGGTCAACCCGATCGTATTGATAGCGAATGCTGCTGGTATTGTCGGTATAGGTGTAATAAATGTAACCCTCGATGGGTGCGGTCTCGAAGAGTACGTTTTCCATTGAGAAGGTGCCGTGGTATTCAAACCCGATGACTTCCCGCTCCCCGGCATTTTCCGCTTCCTCTTTGACAACGTTGCGGAATTCGGTGAAATAAAGAGAGAGCTCATGCAGCCAGTGACGTTCTTCCCGGATATACACCAGCTCATAGTTCTTTAAGGTTTCCGGCTCCAGATCGGGGTTGGCCCGGCGCCCGTTCCAGCCTCCGTAAAGTTGAAGGTTGGGCGGCTCCTGAAAGGCTTCTCCGTAGAGGAATTTAAGCCGGTTCTTGGCGTCGAGCCGATACACACCCGATGCTCTCGGGTTAACCGTGGAACCGAAATCACTGTTGTTGTCGTAGCGAACGCCACCGCTGAGTCGCCAGTTGCCTTTATCCCAGATGGCTTGAACAAATACCCCCCTGTCTATGGTGGTATTGCGGTTGACTCCTGGGATATGGCCGGAGGTTCCCTCTTGTACCTCCAGGTCTCCAGAGCGGGAATCGAAAACGCCGGCGCCAAAACCCAAAGGGCCGGGCGCTTCCTCCGCCGAAGAACAGAAGGAGTTGATCCAATAGCCACAGACGTCAAAGGCTTTGGTCAGGTCTTTGTGCTCATATTTGATGCCGCCATTGAAATGCCAGTATTGGTTCAGGCGAAAGCGATAATCCTGCTTGAAGAGCTTGGCGGTATTTCTGGTATCCCAGTCGGAATAACTAATATACGAGAATCGATTGTCATCGCCAGTGGGCACTGCCTCGGCCCATCTGCCATTGAGGCGGGAGGTGCGGTACGAGGCTATGGTGTCGATCTCTAGAGTGCCATTCTCCGAGGTGGGTGCCGAGCCCCGGTGTTCGATCACATATTCGGTACCGTACTTTCTCCAGAGATTGGCGGCCTGGGCCTTATCGGCGGCATTGGTAGGGCCATAACCTTCAGCAATTTTCCAGTTGATGTGACTGAATTTGAAATTGTCGAAACCGACTTCGAACACCAGGCCCTGATTATCTGCCGGATTGGCGTACTGATTGAGTTGATTTCCGTGCTCGGAGAGATCATTGATAGCGCCCCATATATCACGGTTGCCGTAGATGTCATCACTGATCCAACCGTAGGATCTGCCAAAGTCATCCAAGCCGGGTTCGTCACTCTTGTACACCTTGCCGGCAACCGAGTAGTACCAGCGGCCCGAGTGGCCCCGTGCATTGATGTCCAGAATGCGGGTATCCCAACTCCCATAGGATGCACGCATTTCCTGCTCGTGCACACCATCGTCCAGTTGGGAGCCATCCCGGGTGACAATGTTAATACTGCCCAGAAACGCATTAGGCCCGTAGATCACACTGTTGGGCCCGTACAGGACTTCTATCCGTTCAATGTTTGTCAGTGGCCATTGCCGTTCTGCGTAGGCGATATGGTCCCACAGGTGATTCTGAATTCTGCCGTTTACCATCAATAGGGTTCGAGACATAAATGGCGTTCGATAGCCTCGCTGATAGGCGAACAGATACCGGCTTCCATTTAATGCATAACTGTCAAATCCCGGCAAGTCGGCAAACACCTCATTGAGTGAGTGATAACCCCGTCTTCTGATTTCATTGGCGGAAATAGTGATGATGGAGGCAGGCGCATCGGCTTTGGATTCCTCAACCCCGGAGGCGGAAATCACGATGACCTTCAATAGGTCCTCAAGAGGCCATTGGTATATATCCGGGTTGTTGTTCTCCTGGGAAGCCGCTGGCGGTATCATCAGCGCGGCCGCCAGCAGGGGACTTGCAAGGGGTTTCATAAGAACCTTTTGCCGTCATTGACGGGGCCATCGAATTGTCAGTTAATCGAGTATAGCCTGTGATTTCGTCCACTACGGGTGCGGATTGCAGTATTTTTGTCCAATATCCGACGCATCAGCAAGCCCCATTATCGGGCGGAGTAACTGATCAGATTGTGAAACACCACGTCCTCGGCGGACTGATTGCGATAACCGTGATCCCGATCGGCAGCGAACCTCAATGCATCGCCTTTTTTCAGCGCTAACCACTCACCGTTTTCAAGCACTTCCATCGCGCCGGTCAGTACTACCAGATGTTCCGTGGTGCCGGGTTCGTGGGCGGCCGACAGGCGCTCATAACCCGGCGGCAGGGTCAGCTCAAACATCTCAAAGCCAAAGCGTTTATCGAAAGGGAAGAGGGTGGCCACCAGCATTTCGTCATCGGCAGGTTGCTGACGCAGCTCATCGCTGGAACGCAGGATGGTGCCTCGGTTTTCTACCGGGGTGGGTTCGATAAACACTGAAATCGAACGCTGAAAACCGCCGGCGATCTTCCACAGGGTGGCCATGGTGGGGCTGGACTCGCCCCGCTCGATCTGCCCCAGCATGGCTTTACTGACGCCGGTTTCCCTGGCGGCCCGATCCAGGCTCCAGCCCTGTTGTTGTCGTAATTGCCTTAATACCTGGGCGAGGTATTGCTGGGGGTCTTGCATCTGCTGCAGATTCCTGTCCGAAAAGGGCTTGTACGTTATAGCGCACGAGTGCTAGGCTTGTCCATAGTGTGCGCTATAGCGCACGAAAGCTTTTCAGGAGACCGGTATCGGAGATCGATATGAAATTCTCTCTCAGCCTTTCCCATGTGTCGGCGGGTTTTATTGCGGTACTGGTGGGCTACACCAGCTCCGCCGCGATTGTGTTTCAGGCGGCAACGGCTGCCGGGGCGACAGCGGCTGAGATCAGCTCCTGGCTGTGGGCCATCGGTATGGGTATGGGGCTCAGTACCATAGGTCTATCGCTCTATTACCGCATGCCGGTGCTGACGGCCTGGTCCACACCGGGTGCGGCGCTGTTGGTGACGGGGCTGTCCGGTATCACCTTGGCCGAGGCGGTGGGCGTATTTCTGTTCAGCTCTTTGCTGATTACATTGGTGGGGTTCAGCGGCGGCTTCGATAAAATCATGCGCTATGTACCTGCGCCTCTGGCGGCGGCGATGTTGGCGGGCGTGCTGTTTCAGTTTGGGCTCAATCTTTTTAACGTTGCCGGTACCCACTTAACGTTGGTATTGCTGATGTTAATGACCTACCTGGGGGCGAGGCGTTTGTTGCCCCGCTACGTGATTCCTTTGGCGCTGTTGGTGGGATTTGTGGTTGCGGGTCTGCAGGGGCAGCTACGATTCGAAAATTTCGAAGTGCAATGGTCCTCTCCGGTTTGGGTGACTCCGGAGTTTACTCTGCAAAGTCTGATCGGGGTGGGTATTCCCTTATTTATTGTCACCATGGCGTCGCAAAACCTTCCGGGTATTGCCGTGCTGCGTGCCAACGGTTACAAGGTGCCGGCCTCACCCTTGATCAGTACTACAGGTATTACCGGTTTGCTGTTGGCTCCGTTCGGAGGTTTTGCCTACAACCTGGCGGCCATTACCGCTGCCATTTGCATGGGCAAGGATGCAGGGCCTGATCCCGATAAACGCTATTGGGCCAGTGTGTCTGCCGGTTGTTTTTATCTACTGGCCGGAGTGTTCGGTGCGACGGTGGCGGGTCTGTTTGCGGCGTTTCCGGAAGCATTGGTGATGGCGATTGCGGGCTTGGCGTTACTGGGTACCATTGGCAATAGTCTGGCGGGTGCGCTCGCGGATGAGCACAGCCGCGAGGCTTCATTACTCACTTTCTTAATCACTGCCTCCGGAATTTCCCTGGTGGGTATTGGAAGTGCCTTCTGGGGAATTCTGGTGGGACTGGCGGCTTACTACCTGCTTTCAGATAAAAGAAAATCCAACGAGTCCGAGGTAGCCCGAGACTCCTCCAGGGCTTAACGCCCTTTCTTTAACGCTCGGGAATGGCATAGGCAATCACGTAACCGCCTTTGCCATCACGAATACTGGCTGAGTCCGTGTAGGTCCCTGTTTTGGGATCGCGCGGATAACGCCAGCTGGGATTGGGTATGGTCACAATCAAAAACTGCTTGCCGGACTGTTCCGACAGATAGGTCATGGGTGTGGATTGACTGCTGCCCGGCAGTTCCTGAGACCATTTAATTTCCCCGGTGCGCAGATCAAAAGCGCGCACGGTGCGGTCCATGGTCGAACTGACGAACGTCAACCCACCCCGTGTTGTCAAGGTACCTGCACGCACAGCCACTCCCACATCAAACGGCAAGCCGGATCTCAACCCGAAAGGACCGGAATCCTTCATGCTGCCCAAGGGGCGGCTCCAAAGCAATTCTCTGGTGTTCAGATCGATGACCGCAATTCGGGACCAGGGTGGCTCAAAGCAGGGAACTCCGGTGGGCAAGCGGGCCATAAACGGCTGCGGCATACCATAGTAACGGATGCGCGCATGATCGTAGGGATCATCGGCATTCGGTTCGCGGGCCTCCGGTATGGGCGCATCAGGATCCATTCTTACCGCGGGATGGTTTTTGCCCAACAAATAGCCGGCTATAGGCCCGGCCTTGGCTACCTGCTCGGGAGTGAACAGAATCAGTCGATGGGCCAGCAACATCGGGGCCGCGACTAACAGTCCGTTGTCTGCATCCACCGACACACTGCCCCAGTTAAAGCCACCAAAATTGCCCGGTGCTATCAGGGTTCCGCCCGCGGTGGGTGGTGTGTACATACCCTCATAGCGCAGCAACCGGTATTCAATGCGGCAGGCCAACTGATCCAGCGGTGTTAATCCCCACATGTCTTTTTCGTGCAGATAGGGGTGAAAGTTCGGCAATGCGGACACCGGTTGTGTGGGCGAGAGGTATTCGCCGTACTCCGGTGCCTGGGGAGCGGCGCGTTCTTGCATGGGGAAGACTTGAGTACCGTCGCGCCGGTCGAGCAGAAAGATATCACCCATCTTGGTTGGCACTGCAACGGCGGGGATGCGCTCGCCTTCACGATCTACATCGACCAGGACCGGTTGTGCAGGTAAATCATAGTCCCAAATATCGTGATGGACGGTTTGATATTTCCAGCGCGGTTCACCGCTTCCCGCGTCCAGCGCTACCACCGCCGAGGACCACTCGTCGTCGTAGGGCCGACGTTCACCACCGTAGTAATCCGGTGATGCGTTACCGGTGGGCGCGAAAATCAAATCCAACTCGGCGTCGTAACTCATGATCGACCAGACATTGGGTGTGCCCGGCGTGTAGGTTTCGCCCGGTTTCGGTTCGCCATAGTATCCAGGGTTGCCCAAGTCCCAGGCCCAGGCGAATGTACCGGTCAAGGCGTCGAACGCGCGCACCACACCGGAAGGCAACCCCAGATCCTGGGAATCCAAAACCAGTCCGCCCACCACCAGAACATCATCGGCTACCAGTGGTGGTGAGGTTACATAGTATTGATCGGGATAATGTTTGCTCAGTCCCTTGCGCAGATCCACCGAGCCCTCAAGGCCAAACTGCGTGCAACGTTCACCAGTCATCGCGTCCACGGCAATCAGCCGTGCATCCACCGTTGCGGTCACGATGCGTTTCGGGCATTGACCACTGTAACCTGCAGGGGCTTCATAGTAGCTGAGACCGCGGCAGGTTTTGGCGTATTGATGTTTGGCGGGGTGGACTACTTGCGGATCATGGCGCCAGACCTCTTTGCCGGATTCGCTGTCGACGGCCATCATCACATTGCCGGAAGCGCACAGGTACAACAGCCCGTTTACCTGCAGGGGCGTCATTTTAAAATCGTCGGAAACACCGGTGCGGTAGCGCCAGACTTCCTTCAGCTGACCTACAGTTTGGGTGTTAATCTGTTCAATTTCAGCAAAACGGGTTCCGCCGTCCGTATTGCCGTACTGGCGCCAGTCGGTAATTGGCATGCGCTCCGGTAAAGCGCGCTGAGTGCCCGAACTGTTTTTCTCGTAGGCGTGGCCGGCTGTAAGCAAGACTAAAGCGCATGCCAATAATGGCGCGCCGATCCAGGGCAAAGCGCGCAACCGAGGCGAGGGCGCACCGACTCTTAGGGATTGACGATACCAGGGTGTGAAAAACCACAGCCCCAATCCCATCCAAGTACCTAACCGAGGCAGTAGCGTTAATACATAGCCGTCCGCTTCGTATAGAGACCATACCAGGGTAACGCCCAGCAGCGAGCCATACATCGGCAGCGCGCGCGGGTCGCGACCTTTGACCATCCGCGCTGTGGCCAGCACGGCAATACCGGCGGTCACATAGTAGAAGCTGCCACCGATATAGACCAGATATCCGCCCAGCAGCGTCAGGTAAAGTCCAATAAAAGCGAGCAGTGAAAGAAAGATCCAGTGGGCGATTGGTGCGGCCATTACGTCTTAGGTACCGTTGTCAAGAAAGTTCTGAGAGGAGAAGGGGGCGTCATCCGAAATTTTCTGGAAGCCCAGCAAATTGCCGTCCGGATCGCGACCAAACAGAATTTCACCACCGTCCATAGGTTGGGTTTCCAGTACCAGTTTTCCGCCGGCCTTTAGTAAACGTTCACGGGCCGCACTCAGGTCAGCGACGTCAAAGACAATCATGTTGTAACCCAGGGCTTCCAGCGGCCGCGGCGACACAGGTGTCTCCACCGGGTGACTGTGGTATTGAATAATTTCCAGTTCCAGATTGCGCACCTGGAACCAGGCCATTTCAATTTTCGAACTCGGCAAACCGGAAATCTTGTCGAGTTTGTCTCCGGACAGCTTCAAGAGTTCGCCTGCGCGACGGGGTACTTCCTCTTGTAAAAGTACCGAATAAAAATCCACAGCCCGGTCGATATCCGGCGTAGCCAGGGAAACGTGACGAATACGGTATTGGTTCTTGGGTGGCGTCGGCAGATTAAGTGCGTCAATGTCCACATGCTCAATCTCGACAACGGCATTATCGTGATCGTGCGCGTAGGCATAGTACACCGGATTGCGTTTATTCAGCTGCACCATATCCCGATCGCCGATGGGCGTTGCACCGCCCTCAAGAAAGCGATCATAAGCTTTGGTTGCCTGCGCCACCTGATAGCATACGTGAGCAATACCTGGTCCGTTAACGCCGACCGGCTTGGTACTTAACGCTTGCGCAGGAGGGTTGTCAAACTGCATAAATTGCAATTGTGCATTGACGCTTTTCATCAGGCGGGTGGAGGCGCGGGTGCCTTCATGGCCGCTGAGCGCGTCGATCACTGCCGACTGCCGAAATTCCGCCTCTTGGACCCATTGCAGATCCACGGAGTTGTGATACAGGTCAGTTGACTGCTCCAGATTGCTCACTGATTTGCCGACGAAATTAACCCCCCTGACCACGGCATCGTCCGGTCGTCCCGACAGCTCGTTCTGGGTGCAGCCCCCTAAAAGCGTCAGGGACAAAATGACAATGGACAAATTGTGCATATTGGGTTTCCTTAGGGTTGTGCAGCGACATTTTGGGTCAGCTGACGCAGGGCAAATATATTGTTGTCCGGATCTTTGGCATAGACCTGCCAGACGCCATCCAACAGTACCGGCTGACTGAAGAACGCAACCCCTTCGGCCTTAAGTCGCTTGTATTCCTGTTGGATGTCACTGACCTCCAGCGAGAAGGAATATCCCAAAGAAGTGGCGGTACGCTCACTGGTAAACTCCGGCGTTTTGGGGTTTAGGTATTGCCAGAACTCCATGACCTTGGGGCCGGCCTCCATGCGAAACCAACCGGCTTTAACATGCATGTTATCGACGTCAGCCACTTCGTCGAATTTGGGTTTGTCTTTGTATTCACCCCTGCGATAGGGTTGGAATCCCATAACCATCTGGTAAAACGACATCAGACGTTCAATGTCGTGGGTCACCAGTGCAACCTGAGACATCCACATATCGAGCCCGGTATTGCGCCAGGAAATATCATAGCCTGACTGTTTCAGCAGCTGGTCATTCAGTTGTTCCATTTCGATCATATTGCCTTCGGGGTCGTATCCATAGGCATAGGTCACGCCGTAGCCGCCCAGATCTACCGGAGAGGATCCTCTGGAAAGCACTTCGAGACCAGCACTGACAAATTTATCAAAACCGGGGTCCTCAGCGGGTGACTGAAAGCAAGTGTGTGTCATGCCCGGTCCCTGGACCGGCATCTTGCGTGCCGGGAGATTCTGATTGTGCTCAAACTCGATCAGTTCGAACATCATATTGGGGGCTTTGATCACTGCGCGTTCGTATGCCAGATTATTGCCCCCGAACAACGTATCGGCGCTGCGGTTTGCCGATACCTTTTCGCGCTTGAGCAATTCAAATCCGGTTGCCTCCAGATAGAAAGCCAGGGTTTTATCCAGATGTTGCACCGACAGGCCAATATGGTGAATGCCCTGAACACTGGTGGTGGCATCCTTAATAGATGCCTTTTCATCGACTTCAATGGCTGTGGCACTGTTGGCTGCCAGAACCAATGCCGCTGCAGCAATCATTTTTTTATACAGGTTTTTCAACATGGGTCTCCTGTGTGTTTTATTGACCGTCAATAGAATACACCAACAGAACGTTGCCGGGGATCTCTCCCCACTTGTCGTATCCTGAGGTGATGAAAAGTTGGTTACCCGCGATAACGGGGCCGTCAGATTCTATGGCGCCACCTTTGGCGCTGATGCCATTTGCGGTGGCAAAGTATCGGTTGGTGTCACTTTCCCAAAGAATATTTCCGCTGTGGGCATCAAAAGCCCTCAGCATGCCGTCCAGCCCGCCCGCGTAGACCACGCCCGCACTGCTGCTGACGGCCGCGGACACACCGGAATAGCAAACAAAGGCAATGTCTTTTTTGCAAACATCAGGAAGCATACGTCGCCAATTGAAAGCACCGGTCAGCAGGTTCAGGCTGTTTATACCGGGACGTGCAGGGCCAACGGTATAGCTATTGTTGGTTTTTAAATCCGAAACCCCCACAAAGACATCGCTACCGTTGCTGCTCAGACCCCAGTGCACACCACCCATGGTGCCACCGCGACCGACGCGCCGCTTCCAAAGAATGCGGCCATTGGCATCGGCATCCAGCGCGTAGACCATGCCGGATTTCTGTCCGATCACGATCACGTCTTTGCTGCGTCCTTCATGTTTGTTCGAGGTTACCAGCATGGCGGAGGTGCCAATATCAAAGTCCGGTCCGTCCTCATCCGGGCAATTGGCGGTTTTGCGCACACAGGCACCGTTCCAGGCGTCGTTGGTGGTAACTTGTGTGCTCCAGCGAATGGCACCGGTATTGGCGTCCAAGGCGATCACGGCATCGCTGGTGTTGGTGGCCGGTGAGGAATAATTCTGTCCGGTAGTCACGTAGATGAGGTTACGCTTTGCGTCCACTGTGGGGCTGGACCAAATGGGCGCACCGGAAGGTCCATAGAGTTGTACACCCGCCGAACTCTTTTTGGTGGGACGGGGTTTGTCGGTGGTGTTCGTCTGCCAGATAATGGCGCCGGTGTTGCGATCGATAGCGACCAGTGCTCCCCGGAACGAGCAGCAGCTGTAATCAGGTCTGGCCGCAGCAATTACCTCCGAGGAGGAAACAGGTACATAGGCTGTGTTGTTATAGACAGCCAGCGAACCGGTAATGCTGGCCATCGGGTGAGCGTGGGCTTTGACTTTCCACAGGAGCGAACCGCTGGCGATATCCACCGCGTAGGCATTGGCCTTAAAGTCACCGAAAATCAATGTGGCGGGTTTGCCCGTTTCATCGCGAGTGATCTGAATGGCGCCACGAACCTCGGATTCAGCACGGAAGGCCCAGTGAATACAGCCGGTCTGAGTATCCAGCGCGTAAACAGTACCATCCTGGCTGCCCACATACGTCATCTCCGGTGTGACAACCGGTTGTGCCCGAGCGCGGGTAGCATTGGGAAATCCAAAGGCCCATTTCAGCTTCAGATTGGCAACATTGGTTGTGGCAATACCTTGATGGTCGCTGGCATGGCGAAGATTTCTTGAATCGCCGCCCCAGCCATTCCACAGGATGTCGCTTGGGTGCTTCGGCGTCGCAACACCCTTGGCCGAACACATGGATTGACTGAGATCGGTCTTTTTTTCGCTGACCGTTTTTCCCGTCAGAAACAGGGCAACGTCAAGCTTGTCTTTGCGGCTTAGCGGAATCCCCTGGGTGCTCATCACGCCGTCTTCCAGGGCTGCGACAATTCGGCCCGGCGGGTACAATTTCAGTGCCTCAACTCTGGGGGCTTCCGGCGATGCTCCCCTATGACATGCCGCGCAATAGATGTTGAACTGTGCTTGCCCATTGGCAATGGCCTGTGTATCGGCCGAGCCGGAAACGGACTGGCCGAAAAGTGCGATGGCAGCAAGAAGCGAAGTGCGGGCCCAGATAGTCATAAAGTACCGTGCAAAAAAGGACCGGCCTAAGCCGGTCAACACATCGATAGAGAGAGCGAAAATGGATTCAGAGTTGTTAATTTAATCCCAGTGGTAAGTGAACTCGACACCATAGGTGCGGGGGTCGAGCAGTTTGAGGGTTCTGGGTAGTCCCACCAAATAGTTATCGGCGTTGGCACCGGTAATGCTGTCGTCATCGGCGGCATTCTTAACAAAGGCTTCCACATCCCATTTGCCACTCTGGTCGTGCAGGGAGACATAGAGATCCACACGGTCCCAGGACTCATATTCGAAGTTATCGAACTCGCGGCTCTTGTAGTCACTCTGCCAATAGTAGTCCACGCGGTAGCGGACATCCATCTGGTCGCCCAACTGGTGGGTGTATTGCAGGCCGAGACTGAATTGAGACGACGGAGCGTAGGGCAGATCGTTGCCGGCAACGTCTTCACGGGCAAACTGGATCTCGCCGAACTCACCGCGAATCGGCGCGCCGGTGGCCGGATCCACCACATAACCGCGGGAGGTGTTGGGCAGCGCCTCAGAGGAGATAATCTCGGTATCCAGGAAGCTGGCGTTGGCATTCAGCATCAGGTTTTCGGTGATCAGGAATACCGTTTCCAGCTCCAGACCTTTGACTTCCACCTCGTCAATATTGAAGTTAACACCGGTACCTTCGATCAGGCCGCCCACCTGGAAGTTGGTGTAGTCGTAGAAGAACGCGGCGGCATTAATCTGCACCCTGTGGTCCAGCAGCTGGTTCTTGGTGCCAAACTCAATAGAGTCAACGTATTCGGGATCAAAGTCAGGAATAGAGGGGTTGCCCGGGTTCAGGCCTCCACCTTTATAACCACGGGAGAGCGTACCGTAGAGAATCGTCTCGTCGGTAAAGGGCAATTCGGCCTGCCAATTGAGGTTGATTTTTCCGGTCACTTCTTCCCAGGTGGCGTCGGCCTCATTGAAGTTGGTGACTTCACCAATGGAGTTTACGCCCGCCTCTGAACGTTTCTTGTCCTTGGTGTGGCGCAGGCCGGTGGTCAAGGTCAGGGAATCGGTGATGTTGTAATAGGTTTCCCCAAAAACCGCCAGCGACTCACTTTTGAAATCCACTTCATTGGTAAAACCGCCGAACCCCAGAACAGAGTTGGTTAAATCGGGAGACCAGGTGCCCCCCCAGAAGTGGTAATCGCTCTTGGTGTAGGCGATGCCCGCCAGAAAATTAAAGTCGCCATCGTAACTGGAGGCGATACGAAACTCCTGAGAGAAATCATCGCTGTTACGAATATTGCGTTGCGTCGGTGCGTAATCATCGCGTGTTTGCAGCTCGCCATCGTACAGATACGTCAGCTGCCCACCGGGAGAAAAGAAAGTGTCATTATAGGCGTTTGGCGCCGCAGCCAGGTCAAAGTCCCTCAATTGATCGTTCTTGACCTTCACAAAAGAGGTGGCAGAGGTCAGGCTCAGATCATCGGTCAGGTCGATGTTGATTTCCAGCGCGGCAAAGGATTCCTCCCGGTCCAGCGTGGGGTCGGTATCCATGCTGACCTTGCGGTAATCATTCGGGTTCGGATGAGCTCCATAGCGATTGGGTTTAAGAATGCCCAGTGGAAAAAGCACCACATTGCTGACGCCGGCGCTAAAGTCGGCCGGGTAACCAATTTCATCCGTCGTATCTGCCGCACACCCGTAAGTGTTATCGGGTTTACAGGCGATCTTCATAGTGTCGAGACGGCTGCTCTCTTCGTTGTAGTACTGCAGGGTCAGAGTGGCGTCGGCACCATCGCCAAATTCAAAACGGGTGGTGCTGCGAATGGAAAATTCGTCGCGGCCGTCGACATCATTGCCGGTAAATTCGTTATGGGTGTAACCGTCGCGGTTTACCGTATTGAAGGCGAAACGCTGGAAAATCGAATCGGTAATCGGCAGATTCAATGCACCTTTGGTACGAACGGATCCAAAATTGGCCACCTGAGCTGTCAGGTCGAGACTGAATTCTTCACTGGGTTTGGCGGAAATATAGTTAATTACCCCACCCGTGGTATTGCGCCCGAACAGAGTACCCTGGGGGCCGCGCAGAACTTCCACCCGTTCCAGATCGTAAATCTCGCCGCTCGGGGCAATGGGCATACTGTTAAAGGAAGTGCTTACGGCGGGATCCGCCCCGCCTCCCAGCACGCTGGTGCCGACACCACGGAGGGTCAGATTGCGGTTGCTGCCCACCATCAGATTGGGTACGGCAAATTGCAGGTCCAGGGTGTCTTCCACATTGGAGCGTTCCAGCATTCCCGCGTCCATGGCGGTCACTGCAATGGCGGTATCCTGCAGGCTGGCTTCACGCTTTTCAGCGGTAACCACAATTTCCTCGAGCATAAAGTCAGAAGCGCTGTTTTGGGCCTGCGCGGTTGCGGGTAACGCGGCGGCCAAAAGGGTGAGTGCAAGGTTATTTTTATAGTAGGGCATTGGTGTCTCCTCGTTCTCTGGCAAGGGGGGGGCGTTGTTTTTTATTAAGTTAGATCCTTAATTGAGCGTGGTCAACACTTTATTGTAAATATTTTTAATAGTGGCCTGCCCGTTCTGCCGGAAGTTCCTTATTTCTATACAAAAATCCAACATCCAGCTTTCTGTGACTGATGGGCCGGGAGGGGCATGGCGACTGTTGTGCCGTTTATAATGTGTTATTAAGCCTGTGAATAATGGGTAAATACAAAGAGCTTGCGGTTTTTTGCCGTGTTTGGTTGACGCTCTCGAAAATGCCCGCTACGCTATTGTAAAAATATTCAATAAAGGTTCGTTTAAGACTATGAGAAACGTTCCTTATAGCCAATTTGAATAGAGGTAATTGTCCCGACAGCGAGATATTTTGGCGGATTCTGCCGATTTTTAACGCCTTTAATGGACATGAGTTCAATTTCGTAGATGAGGAGATCCTTGAATGTTTGATTTAACCGGTCATGTGGCATTGATTACCGGAGGCAATGGCGGATTGGGTCTGGCGTTTGCCCGAGGTTTGGTGAAGAGTGGCGCCAGCGTCGCTGTTTGGGGGCGCAATCCCGAAAAGAATGGGGGTGCGATTTCCGAATTGCGAGACCTCGGCGGTGATGTTGAGGCCTTTCAGGTGGATGTGACAGACTCGACGCAGATCAATACCGCCTTTGAAGCGACGATCGAGCGCTTTGGCAAGGTCGACGTCTGCTTCGCCAATGCCGGAGGGCCGGGCTTTCGGGGTTATCTGCATCAGACATCCGAACAGGACTGGCAGAGTGCCATCGACCTTAACATCAATGCCGTAGTGAATACCTTCAAACCTGTAATCGCCCGCTTGGTGGAGACCCAATCCCCTGGCAAACTGATCGTAACCTCCTCGGCGGCGGCGCTGATGGGTACCGGCTTTTCTGCGGGCTATGCAACAACCAAGGCTGCCGTGGTCGGCTTGGCCCGTTCACTGGCGGTAGAACTGGGTGGTCACGGTATTCAGGCCAACGCGCTGTTGCCCGGTTATGTGGAAACCGAATTCGTGCTGGAAACGTCTCAGGCGTTTAAAGATGCTGCACGCCGCCGTTCTTGCCTGCCGCGTCGTGCCCAGGCGGAGGATATGGAAGGCGTGGCTGTGTTCCTGGCGTCGCGCCACAGTGACTTTATGACCGGACATGCCCTGGTGATGGATGGCGGTCACACGGTTCACCCACTATAAGGCGGAAAATGAACGTTATCAGGAAAGTTGGTTGGCTGTGGATCAGTTGGATCTCGGCGGTTTCAATGCAGGTATCTGTACAGGCGGCGACCATGGAATCCACTGCCGTGCGGCACTACAACGACTTCGGCAAAACCAAAATGACCGAGGGCTTTGTCGAGGTCGGTAGTGCCAGGCTCCATTACGTCTCCGCCGGTAAGGGACCGCTTGTGATTATGTACCACGGCTTTCCTTCTTTCTGGTATGCGTGGAAGCATCAAATTCGGGCGTTGTCGGTGCATTATCAAGTGGTGGCGCTCGACGGGCTTGGGACCAACCTCTCTGACCGACCCGATAATGCCAATGCCTATGATATTGCGAGGTTGGCGAGCGACCTGGACACCGTGGCCCGGCACTTCTCCGGCGATGATCCGTTTATCTTGATTGGGCACGATTGGGGCGGGGCGCTGTCCTGGGCGTTTGCGCAACGCTACCCGGCCAGAGTCAGCAAACTGGTTGTGTTGAGTGCGCCGCCCTACAACCTGTTTCTTGATCTGCTTCAGAGCAATCCACACCAGCAGCGTGCCTCCACCTACATGGAGCGTCTAAAAAGCTCGCTGGGAGAAAAGGTACTCTCCGCGGCTGATGCCTATCTGATGTGGAAACTGGCCTACGGAAAATTGGTGGATCAAGGTTATCTTACCGAGGCGGAAGGAGAATTGTTCCGAGAGGCCCTGGCTCAACCGGGTGCGTTAAAAGGCGGTATTAACTGGTATCGGGCCAATGCACCCTCGCCGCAAGAGGTGACCGAGGATGACTTTTGGCCTTCCCGGTACGCCAAGGTTTCCAGCCCCAGTCTGCTGATTTGGGGGCAGCAGGACAAGACCTTTGTGCCTGAGTTTATCGAGCGTCTCGGCGATTATGTGCCGGACCTGAATATCGAAGTCATCCCCCAGGCCGGTCACTGGCCGGCGCTCTCACATCCACAGGTGGTCAACCGTCGCATTCTTGGATTCCTGTGCGGAACCGACTGCTAGAGCAGTGTGATACCATGCATTTGATGATTGGTACTAAGTGATCGACAGCTTATGGAAAGCGTAAAGAAAACCCGTACGCGGCTCTCACCGGAAGCGCGTATATCGGAAATCCTCGACCACACGGCGGTAATCGTCTCCTCGGAAGGGGTGGCCGCAGTGAGTATGGAAAAAATCGGCAAGGCCGCGGGCATCAGTAAATCGCTGGTGTATTCCTATTTTCCCAGCATTACGGATCTGCTGAAAAAGCTGCTGCATCGGGAGTTAAAAGAGCTGCGCGCTAAACAGACTGAGGCGGCGGAAAATGCGGATACCTTCGAGCAGCTGGTGCGGGCCGTCACGAGAGTCTACCTGTTGCACATCGAAGAGCGCGGCCTGATCATCTACCGCCTGCTGTCAGAGCCCAGCGTTGCCGAGGGGGCCGGCCCAACACATTATGGACGCGAGGCCGCCGTGCACTACCTGGCGGAGATTGTGCACAAGGTGTTTGACCTGCCCATGCATATCGCCATTGCGGCGACTGACATCTCATTCGGGCTGCCCGATGCCGCCGGTCATTTCCTGGACCGCAAAAAGGCCGATCGCCAAATGATTGAGGATTTGACGGTGTCCATGATTATCGGCAGCGTCAAGATGGTCAAAGAGAACTACGACGTCATGTTTAAGCCGATCCGGTAAGGTGGAGTCTGGACTTCCATTCGGTCTAACCCATTTGGACCATCCGTTACAGCTGCTGCCAGGGTTACAGTATCCAACGGGGTCTCCCCGAGACTTGCCGGTCTGGTTCAGCGACCTTCAGTAGTACCTGCCTCTCCTCCCAAATGCAGTACCGGGCGGGTGAGGGCGCTGGGCCGGAACGGTGAATCCCCGACCGTACCAAGTTGATACTGAGAAGGACACAGCATGACCACAGAAGCTAAAGTTGCCGCCGTAGATGCCTATCTGGCCGCCCTAAATGCCGGAGACCTGGAGGCCGTGATGAACCTCTACGCCGAGGACGCTACGCTGGAAGACCCAGTGGGCAGTGATATTAAAGTTGGCAAAGCGGCGATACGTGAATTCTACACTGGCGCTACCAGTATGAAGCTGCAGGCGGAACGTTTGGGGGACGCTCGCTGTGCGGGCTCTGAAGTGGCTTTCCCATTTGCAGTTACCACAACCATGGACGGCACTACCTCCACCATCCAGGTCATTGACGTCTTTAAATTCAATGATGAGGACAAGATCATTTCCATGAGAGCCTTTTGGGGCCCGGAAAATGTGATGGTCTGATTTACCGGGCCTGCGCCTGGAATACCTCCGAATCCGGGTAAAACGCTATCCAGGCGAACCAGTACGCGGTCAGGGAGGGCAGGGCCCGCCCCTCGCCGTCGGTAATGCGGGCGCTTTGTGCGCTCTTGTTAAAATGCAGCACAAACACCTGCCCGCCGACCTGTGACTTTAAGGCTTGTTGGCGATTCCCCAGCGCAACCCCGGCAAAATGCTTCTCCAGTTCAGAGAAGGGATAAACACGCTGCTCTCCACCAAAGCTCACACCGATCACTTTTTCTTTTGGGTGATAGCGCCCGTCGCGATTGGCCACTGGAAAATAGAGGCTGGAAGATTGGCTGTAACCCTCATAAGGTGTGCGACTGTAGTCGCGGCTGTGGCCGGTCTGGAAAGACAGTACCAAAGAATCCGGATAACGACGTCGCCACTCGCCCCAACGCGTGTGTTCCAGTGGCAATTGCTCTAAAGCCGAACCCTTGAGCGGGCCATTCACCGCCTTACCCAGAATCTGAGACCAGAGGGATTGAGTCTGCCGATCATACATCAATACATCGCTGTTATAGAGCAATCCCGAGACACCGAAGTTGTATACCCGAGAGTCAATTTCACGCCGAAACGCCATACCGGTTCCACACAGGGGGCAGTAGCTGATCAATACCGCTTCATCACCGACCCGGTCGTTGACCAGCTCGTGGTAGTTAAGGATGCGAATAGGGTAAGCCCGGGCCTGGCCGTTATGGACCAATCCCAGGACTTTGTCTGCGTCCCTTAGCTCTGCGGCCTTATTCGCAGCATCAAAGCTTGGAGAGTCCAGCGCGGGTATACCGTCTTTCGGGGGGCCGCCATGGAAGATCTGGTCGGCCGGAATCAGGGGCTGGGAGAGTTCAAAGCCATTCAGCGGTTGCTGGGACAGGCTGCCTTGCTGAACCAAAAACACAATGGCAAGCAGGACGACCGGGTAAATAAACCAGCGGGATGAGAGCTTCATAATGATTATCTCAGGAATGGTGCTGTTTATTTTTTGACCGCCTTTATGCCTCCAAGTGCCGGGAAAATGCTCAGTATCCTGCCTGGTGTGTGGGGACTCGGATCGACTCTTCCTAGAGGCTGATCAAAAAAGCATCGGTAAGTGACGGATCTATAAAGGATTCTTCTAAAATGGTGGTTGACGGGTCGGCTGCCGCTGTTATAATTCGCGTCCTGTTTCGGGCTCAGGCCCGTGCTGATTTACCCTTTCGATGGAGTGAGAGGCTACCGCAAAAAGGATTATCCCTCTGTGCCGGAGTGGTGAAATTGGTAGACACGTCGGATTCAAAACAAACTGTGTTTTTCCGAAGTGAAGGCAAAAAATTGTTGGTTTTCAGTAACTTAATTTTTTAAAGATTACGGATAATCAAAGTATACGAAAGTATACGGTTTACCCTTTCGATGGAGTGAGAGGCTACCGCAAAAAGGAATATTCCCTCTGTGCCGGAGTGGTGAAATTGGTAGACACGTCGGATTCAAAATCCGATGCTAGCGATAGCGTGCCGGTTCAAGTCCGGCCTCCGGTACCATCACCCTTTTCGGCTAAATCTCTACTTCTCGCAAAGCCCCATTTCACGCGGGTTTCAGCGTAATTTTGGCGTTTCAAAAAACCCAGCTTCCCACTAAA
>NZ_JAAQPI010000014.1 GCF_011683955.1 Pseudomaricurvus alkylphenolicus | reverse complement strand
AATTCGGGTGAGTGGTTACGACGTGGTCGTCTAGCCATGGTAAATCTCCTGTTCATGGGCACTACCGTGCCCTAAATCAGGCGAAGATTCCACTTATGGAGCTGTCCATATTTCCGGGGCCGGCTCTCACCTTCTGCGTCACGGTACTGTTCAGGTGTACCGCGATCCACACAATTGCCACGATCCACGGGCTCACTGCCCGATACTGTCCAACAGGGTGCATTGCCAAACTCGGCATACTCGTTAACCAGATAGCTACCGGCAAAGCTAATGGTAAGGTTTTCAGTCGCTGCCCAACGGACGTCGACCTCGACACCTTTGGCTTCAAGCTCGGCAGCATTTTGAACAAAGAACGCAGTGGCACCGTCAAAAATACTGACCTGATAATCCTCAACTGTGGTATGAAAAACCGTTGCATTCAGTGACATCCGATTATCGAATAAATAGGATTTTAGACCCAGTTCGAAGTTTGTCGCTGTTTCTTCGTCGTATTCAAAGAAGGGATTATCCGCTGTTTTCAGGAATCTTGCATCAAATCCACCACCCTTCGTTCCGGTAGCAGCTGTGAAGAACACCATGGTATCGGGGGATATGTTGTGCTCCACGGTTAGAGAAAACATCCAATCTTCTTCATCGCGCTCGCGGTCGACAATGGAGTGTTCAAAGGTTCCCAGCAGAGCGCTGAAGATAGTTTCACTGATGGTCGCGAAACCCGCGAGCGGGGTCCCAGCGACCTCGCTCAGGAATCGATCATACTCCTCTGGTGTGTTGCCGTAAGCAAGGGAACCTGCGGGTAATCCTGCGGCCGCGCTATAGTCCCAACCGTCGGCGAAAGATGTATCCAGAATGTGATCGGCAGTTTTGGTTTCCTCAAAATACCGCGCTCCAAGAATTAAGCGGGTCTCTTCGCTGAAACTGTAAGTGGCCTGACCGAACACCGACCACATTTCCTGTTCCTGCTCCAAGGTGTAACTGCGAGTTAGATTGGGTGTGATCGCTGAAGGTTGGCCAATCAGCCCGGACGCCAAACTGCTACCAAATCCGTCGTTGGCACTGTAGGTCAGATCACTCCTGTGATAGTAAAGTCCGACGATATAATCGAGCTTTTCTCCGCCTGGGGAGGTCAGTCTGATTTCCTGACTGTATTGTTCGTAATCTTCAATGGCATCAACCTGAAGCAGGGGCAACGCGACGAAATCGCAGTCACAGAGGTCTTGATATTCATAGCCGGCGTAGGCCGTGATTGAGGTAAGGGTGTGTTCACCGATGTACCAATTAACCGTCAGCGAACCCGTATCCATTTCATTGTCTGTAGCGTCGTTGATATCAGGAAACCCGGGCATGCCGGCGTATTCGGGTAACACCAGTCCCAATAGCTCTCCGCCGTCATTAAGCATTGCACGCTGTTCATCCCATTCATAAAGCGTGGAAGAACCAACCGCTGCGCCCACAAGCGCTCGGTTTAGGGCGTCGAAGGCAATACCATTACCAGTAGGATCGCTTGTGCTGACCTGAACGGAACCACCCTTGGTTTCAAACTCGCTATGCTCCCATTTACCGAGAACCTTCAGGTTATCATTGGGCGATGTCCAAGACAGCTGCAGACGCAGGGTTTCATCGTCGCGCTCAGGGCCATCGTCGTCAGTCAGGATATTGTCGATGTAACCGTCCATTTGATACCCGCGGTAGGCCAGTCGACCGCTCAAAGAATCGGTGATAGGACCGGAAACGACCGCTGTAAACTCCTTCTCGCCGTCTTCTCCATAAAGACCGCTGATTGAGCCCTCGAATTCATCGGTGGGTTTGGCGCCGATCACGTGAATGGCACCACCAATGGTATTCTTACCGAAAAGAATACTTTGTGGACCACGCAGTACCTCTACGCGCTCTATGTCCAAAAACGGTGCGCGGGACAGTTGATGTCTTCCCATGTAAGTGCCATCGTGAAAGATGGATACTGACTGTTCGATACCTTGGTTGGCGCCCGAACTGCCAATACCACGGATAAAGATAAAATTACCAACCGGGTTCTGTGCAATGGTAATTGCCGGTAGATTGGCTGTGAGTTCGGAGCCACGAGTGATGCCCATATCGCTAATGGCCTCTCCATCGGTGGCCAGCATAGAGATAGAGACATCTTGCAAACTCTCTGAACGCTTGGTTGCAGTAACTACTATCTCTTCAAGTGCGAATGACTTTGGTAAATCCGCCGCCAGGATGCTAGTGCTACCCAACGCTGCAAAACTCACTGCACTTGCTATTAGGCTTTTGGAAAATGTACGAATGCTGTTATTCACTTGGACCTTCCTCACGTTTAATATAGTTATTCTAGAATCAGCTTTAGTTACTGACTTCCGTTAATGCATATAATCTTTTCGGCCAATTTCTAACCTTTCAATATCCTAACACGGGCCATTAAAAGGTAGTCATGCTGATTATTTTGAGCTCCTCGCAATAAATTGTATGAGCAAATATAGAATTGCTAAAGTGCCGGGCATTTACTCGTCTTTTTTGGACTTTGACTGAATATGGCTCATCACATGCTCAGTAATAGCCGTGATGGTTAACGAAGGGTTAACCCCGGGATTGGCCGAAACTGTCGATCCATCGCAGATATAGAGGTTGTCATAGTTAAATACCTGACCGAATTGATTGACAACCCCGGAATGTTCATCCTTACCCATCACAGCCCCACCCAACACATGAGCCGTTGACGGAGCTCCGGTTAGCAGATCGGTCAATGAGCGGGTTGCTTTACCCTCCATAATCTCCTCAACCTTTCGAGTGACCTCAATCGCCTCTGGAATATCACAAGAGGGTGCCTGGGTACCTTCAGTGGCAGGCAGCTTTGACTTTATCCGACCAAAGCGCCCAAGTTCCAAGCTTAGAGTACTGTCCAAATGCTGCATAAATAGGAGGTAAATGGTTCGGTGACCCCAGCCTCTTCTAAATAAGACGTTGAGGTTTTCTGCTGGTGACTGAACCATCTCCTGCAGAAAGTTCCGAAACCGCTTTGCCAGGGATCCGCCCGTGACCAATGGGCCCAGCAAAAATCGCCAAGTTCCAGACGCAGCTCCGTAGTGCACCGGTTCGACATGGCTGTGTTCATCTGTGCTCAGGATGGACCCAATCGCAATGCCTCGAGAGAAGTCCTTGTCGTCTTTTAGTGAAGTCACTCCTGTTAAGGACTCATTGTTGGTTCGAATATCCTGCCCCAGTCTAGCGGAAAGCCGTGGCAACCGGCCTCTTTGCTTCAACTTGAGTAGAAGCGGAACCGTGCCTACTACCCCTCCCGAAAAAATCACCGCTCCTACAGACAGCGTCCGTTTAACAGACCTAAAAGCGGACTGTCGTGTGCGTGCCGTAACGAAGTAACCTTCGTCACCAACGGTGGAACCTGAAGGAGAAATATCCACAACCTCCGTTTCGGCAAGAACTTTCACACCCATTTTTTGAGCCAGATACAAATAGTTCTTATCCAGGCTGTTCTTAGCGTTGTGTCTGCAGCCGGTCATGCACTCACCACACTGAATGCAGCCCCTGCGTTTGGGGCCTTGACCATCAAAATACGGATCATCAACCAACTCGCCTTCCCGGTCGGCATCGCTAAAAAAGATACCCACCTTTGAGGGCTCAAACTTGTCGGGTTTTCCGGCATTTTCCGCCAGAGTCTTGATCACCTCATCAGCCGGCGAGTGTGTCGGGTTTTGTCTTGCTCCCAGCATTTTCAGTGCCGTTGCATAATGGGGCTTCAGTGTCTTCTCCCAGTCAGCTAAATCTGACCAAGAGCCTGAATTAAAGAACGCACTCTTTGGAGTTGGCAAGGTTGCACCATAAACCAACGAGCCACCACCAACACCAACACCGGACATAACGGTTGCGTGACGAAGGTGGGTCATTTTCATGATGCCTCGTAGACCGACAGACGGCATCCAAAGCCACTTACCCAATTTCCAGGTGGTTCCGGGCAAAGAGACTTCGTTGTACCAGGTCCCCTTTTCGATCACAAGAACACGGTAGCCTTTTTCAGCCAAACGCAGCGCACTCACAGATCCACCAAACCCGCTGCCTACAATAACAAAGTCGTAGGTATCCTCCAGGGTTGCTTCCTTAATCATGCGATGTCACCCTTGATCTTTCTTTTTCGAAACTTTAACCCGTGAAAAGCAACCAGCATGTTAAAGATTGGTCTATCCCAAGGTGCGCCGACAAAGTCCGAAGCATTGAGTCGCCCTTTTTTGACAACGCCCTTTAGATTGGAAAAGGTCTCAAACCCCTCTCTGCCGTGATACTGACCGATCCCAGATGGTCCCACGCCACCAAAGGGAATATCATCAGCCATTACGTGGCTCATGGTATCGTTGACGCAGGCTCCACCTGAGTGGGTATTTTCCAGAACCTTTTGTGCTCTTTTCCCGTCCCAGTCGAAGTAATACAGAGCAAGCGGACGATCACGACCATTTACATAGGCTAGCGCTTCATCGAGACTGTCATAGGGCAATACGGGGAGAAGAGGACCAAAGATTTCGTCCTGCATCACTTTCATGTCATTATTAACATTCAGCAGGAGCGTCATAGGCAGCTTTCTGTCGGTGTCGAAGGACTCACCCGCGGGATTAACTTCCATGACCTGAGCCCCCTTTTCCCGTGCATCTCGAACGTAGGACTTTAGTCGGTCGCGCTGGCGCTCTGTGATGATGGCTGTGTAGTCCTTGTTGCGCTTGATGGTTGGATAGCTCTCTGTGAGAACCTTGATAAATTCACGACAGAAGTCATTGACATGCTCTCTGGGGCAGAGCACATAGTCTGGAGAGACGCATACCTGACCGGCGTTAATGCTCTTGCCGAAAGCAATACGTTTGGCAGCCTCGCGAACGGGGAATTCCCGGTGAATGATGGCGGGGGACTTTCCACCCAGTTCCAAAGTGACCGGTGTGAGATTTTCAGCGGCGCTGCGCATCACGGTTCTGCCCACCTGGGTCGAGCCGGTAAACACCAGATGATCGAAAGGAAGGTTGGTAAACCGGGTCGCAACCTCCACATCACCATTGAAAACGGCAACCTGTTCTTCGGGGAATACCTCGCTCAGCATCTGGCACATGAGTTCGCCGGTTTGCGGAGCAAACTCCGACATCTTCAACATCGCATGATTGCCGGCGGCCAACGCGTAAAGCAGTGGCGACAGTCCCAGAAAAATTGGAAAATTCCAGGGCACAACGATACCCACCACGCCCACAGGCTGGGGTACCAACTGGACACTGGCTGGCATCACCAGTAGTGGTACCTTGCGGCGTTGTGGCTTCATCCACCGTTTGAGGTTTTTCCGGCAATAGTGAATGCCTTCAAGGATCGGAAAAATCTCTGCCAGTCGAGTTTCAGCCTGACTTCGGTTTCCGAAATCGTTATTCACCGCTGCGATCAGCCGGTCCTGATAATCCAGCACGGCATTGTGCAGGAGATCGAGACGTCTGATACGCTCTTGCAGCGACGGCATCCGATGACGATCAAACGCGGTCTTTTGCCTTTGGAAAACATCTCCCAGATCATCGCAGTTGCTGCTGGGTGTGATCATGCTAACGACGCTCATAGCTAGGGTACCTTTCTCAAACCGCCTGATTTGCTGCCGCCATTTTCTGATTGTGCCTCTCGAGCCAGGCCTCTTCTTCGCCAGGTTCCGGCAGTAAATCACCGCCCTCCATCACCCACTTGGCTTCGATATCCTTAGTGGCCATGGTGACCTCAGACAGCTCCGTTTCGAGCACTTCGGCCACAGCTTGTCGCATACCACCAACCAACATTGATTTAATAGCGTCGGTTCGCCCCGATCGGATATTGCCAAACAACTGATATTCAGAGTCAGAGTCACCACCACCCCAAAGGCTCTGCAAAATGCTAAGTTGATCTGCCTCGAAAAAGAAAACGTGAACAAATGTCGGCGGCGCACCGGTAACGTGGCAGTGAACTTCGGTAATGGCTTGGGAAATACGTTGTTTTTTGTCTTCAGGAATGGATCCGGACTTCGAGCTGCAAAGATAAAGTGGCATGATTTTCTCCTATTCCACGGGCATAACGGTGGCGATGATTTCGTTGATGTGGCACCCGGTGCGTTCCGTCCACAGGTTACAAATGTCATTTAGGATCTTAACCCTTTGACTTTGCTCCATTGACGAGGTCATCATGGTCACTACTGAAGAGGTAGACGGTTGTCCCGCCGTCCAGCCCTGCCCCTTCGGTACAATAATCCAACTGATGTTGGGTTCCGTTCCCAGAGAGTGTTTTGCAGCAATATCATGGATACCGTTACCAAGGTCAGCAACCTGATGTTCTGGTATTTGGCCTTCTTGTAGCAGGCAGATACAGTAAGTCATTGTTCACCTATCAATTTTCTATAAAATTCACTGTTGGAAATCTGTAGTTGTTCAGGATTTCTTGATCACCTGGAATTCAAATCTTGACCAGTTGCTTTCCAAGATTCTCGCCCTTTATCATTCTCATGAACGCCTTTGGTGCATTGTCTATGCCCTCCATAATGTCTTCCTCGACAGTCAGCTCTCCAGCTTGAACAAGCTCCTTGAGACAGGAAAGCGCTTCACTCATGCGATGCAGATAGTCAAGGACAACGAACCCCTGCTTTTTGATTCGCTTGGATAGAATCACGCTGTTGTCGCGGCGCCCTGAGTCTTGACAGGTGTTTTCCAAATGCGACAGCCCCATGCGGCCCACAACGGCAATTCGGGCGTGATCGTTATACAGGTCGAGCAAGGCCTCGGAGATATCACCGGAGGTATTGTCGAAGTACATATCGATACCACTTGGACAAACGGCCGATAGCGCCTCGGAGAGCTCTTGAACCGTCTTTCCCCGATAGCACACGACATCATCATAGCCATAAGCCGATTTCACATGATCAGCTTTTGCTTGAGAGCTGACGATTCCCACCGTTCGGCAACCCGCACGCTTTGCCAATTGACCCGCTGTGGCTCCAACGGAACTGGCCGCCGATGACACTACGATACATTCGCCTGCTTTGGGTTCGCATAACTCCTGCAGAGCAAAATAGGCGGTGGCTCCGGTGGTTCCCAAAACGCCGAGATAGAGGCTTGATGGGTCTACGCCGTCATCGACGGGAATACTGAGCGTAGTGTCATCGGCGAGTTTGTACTGCTGCATGTCGAATTGACCGTACAGCATTTGGCCCAGTTCAAACCGCTCGTTACGACTGGCCATCACTCTGCCCACACAATATGCATGCATCACGCTTCCCGGTTCTACCTGATCGGCGTAGTTGTTTTCCGCTCGCAGCCTGCCGACCAAGGCCGGGTCCATTGCGATGTATTGATTTTTGATGAGGTATTGCCCTTTGGCGAGCTCAGGCATCCCCTCGCTGTGCAGGGAAAACAACTCTGCCGAGGGCGCCCCCACAGGTTGCCTATCCAGACGAACAAATCGGTTAATCACCATAGTTCCACAGACTCTTAATTCACAACGTTTCTAACATCTTTTGATACGACCAACGATACATGAAATCTGTGTGCGGTAGGACTTACCATTTTTTGTAGGAGGGGCAAAGAATGTGTATAGCTCAAAGAACGATCCCGGCGATGCGTTTTTTTATGAGCACCACAGAAACAGATGCATAACAGAATGCCGCTGGCTAGCCCAGGTTAATTGTTCTATGATTTAGAGAAGCGATTTAATACCGTTAAGTTCTATAGAGAGACAACACTATGGATATTTCTGATATCGCGATGCTTGAGGCCATTACCAAATATGGCAGTATCAGCAAAGCATCAGAAATTCTGCATGTTACCCAGCCAACTCTGAGTCGGCGTCTGAGTCGGCTTGAATCCCAGTTGGCCACTTCCCTGTTTCTGCGCAGCAGTAATGGACTATCGCCCACCGATCACACCAAGTTCATCATCGAGAGTTCGGAACCCATAAAAACCAAAATACAGAGTATCGAACGACACATAGAGCTGATGAACACGCTGGAAGCGGGCGAGCTCAGGATAGGCGTAGGTCCTATCGTAGAACAATTGTATTTCCCTTACTCCATCCTGCAGCTGACAAATTCCCCGACCAGCAATCTCAATATCACCATCCGAACGGAAAAGTCAGACGACCTTAAGCAGCTTCTGCTCGAAGGGCTGGTGGATATCGCTGTAGGTCCATTTGAGGAGAGCAGCACCCGCGAAGAATACCAGATTTTCCCGATTGCCAGTCAACCTCTGATGATCGCTACCAGAGCGCACCACCCGCTTGTCGAAAAATACCACGGCGGGCGGCCGATTCCGCTCGATGAGCTTTTTAGTTTTCCCCTGATTGCCCCGCACATTCCCCAGTACATGATTGATCAAATGGAGGCATTAAAGGACCTGAATGCTTCGAGGATCATTTGCGACAATTATTCCATTATCAAGGACGTGGTCGAGCGGTCTGATCAGGTCACTATAGGGCCAAGTGCCATTTTTAGCGAAGAGGTCGCTAACGGCAAGATTGTACTTACTTCGTTGCCAGTGCCGATTCGTTGGTACGCGGCCTGTATCGCTCTGGCCTCCAATGCCTGCCTGCCCGTCATTCGCCGGATTATTGATGTTTTTCGCGAATATGACCTGCCTGGAACCGCCCTGTGAGCAGCATCTAGCGCGCGGCTATACAATTCTTTTTGCCCCCCTGCAAAATCTAACTATTGGCGCGAGTGTCGAACCACACGCTAAGATTGTGACATCTGGTTACGAACCCAGGAATCCACTTCAATCTCGGAGTCACAATCATGACGAGTTCTCAGAACGAAAAAGTCGCCGTAATTATCGGTGTCGGTCCGGAAAATGGCATGGGAGCCAGCCTGTGCCGACGCTTTGCAGCCGCCAACTATCACGTAGTCGTAGCGGGCAGGACCGCGGCAAAGATTGAAACGGTGGCTGAGACCATCACGGCCAGTGGTGGAAGGGCCACGGCGGTGGTCTGTGATGCGACCGAAGTAGACACGTTGGAAGCGCTTTTCTCTACAGCCAGTGATCTTGGCACAATAAAACTGGCCATATACAACGCGGGCAACAACATGCCCGGGCACTTCCTGGAAATGGAACCTGGCTATTTCGAGAAGTGCTGGCGTATCGCCTGCTTCGGTGGTTTTCTCTTCAGCCAACTTGCACTCAAGCACATGGCTCCGAACGAAGAAGGCACGCTGCTCTTTACGGGCGCCAGCGCGTCAATGAGGGGCAAGCCCTTCTTTTCGGCATTTACCTCTGCCAAAGCCGGCCTGAGGGCACTGGCGCAGTCATTGGCCAGAGAGTTTGGTCCCAAGGGCATTCATGTTGCCCACGTGGTCATTGATGGTGCCATTGACGGCGATCGAATCAATAAAGGCAGACCCGAAGTGGCTGAAGCACTGGGCAAAGAGGGATTGGTGGATATTGAGGGGATCGTCGATATCTACGAAATGCTCGAACAGCAGCCTTCGCGAGCCTGGACTCACGAAATAGATGTTCGCACAGCAACGGAGAACTTTTGAATGAAACTGGTTGGTAGCTACCTCTCCCACTTCGTTCGTCGAGTCGCTATTCCACTCAATCTGTACGGAATGGACTATACGTTATTGGAAGTCTCTGTTGTCAAAGATCAAACACTGATTCGTGAACACAGCAAGCTGGCCAGGATTCCCTCTTTGGTACTCGATGACGGCGACGTTCTGATCGACAGCGACCAAATTTTGATGGAACTGGATCAACTGGCGCCTGAAGCAGATCGGCTGATTCCGAAAGAGCCCCGTAACCGAAGACAATATGGGCAGGTACTGGCTTGTTTGACCGGCGCGATGGACAAGGCAACCGCCTGGTTCTACGAAGCACATCGTCGCCCCAAGGACCTGGTGTGGGATGAATGGGCTGAGCATCTCAAGAGTCAACTGCTCGGAGGTGTTCTGCAAGTCGAAGAGAACCCCCATATCTTTGCTGAAGGGGCTGATTACCTTTTCGAAAACCGTATGACGCACGCCGACATTGCCGTTGGGTTGATTTTTCCGATTGCGCACATGGTAGACCCTGAAGTTGTCAATGAAAAAACCTGTCCCAAACTCTCGGCACTTTCCACGCGATTTAACGAACTCGACGCCTTTAAGAGAACATCCGCGCAGTAATACAATAGCGCACTTTTCGCTCGTTTTTAGGGCTCAGGCAGCCAGTTGAGCCCTTTTTTTTACGTCATCATTTATTGAAAAATCATTGGGTGGTTCGATCCTCAGAAAGCGTTTACGCAAGTCGATTTGGCCTGAAACATCAATCGATTGGCCCCTTGAGTCCTGTGGCAGTTTTAAAACTTGGACTATTCTGAGCACCGCTCGTGTATTGAAATGCGCATTTGACACAGACAAGTAAAAGAAAGGAGACAGTGAAAATGACAATTACCGTAGTTCCTACCGGTGAAGCCTGTGGTGCTTATATTGAGGGCGTTGACTTAACAAAACCGCTCGATAGCGATCAAATTCGAGATATCCGAAAAGCGTGGAACGAACACCACGTAATCATCTTTCGTCAACAGCCCATGAACGACGACGACCTGGAGCGAGTGTCCGGGTATTTTGGCCACCTGGCGGTTGATCCTTTCGTGGTTCCAATACCCGGACGCAAACATATGATTGCCATCAAACGCGAAGCCGACGAGACCAGTCCGATTTTCGCCGACATCTGGCACGCCGACTGGACATTCAAAGCAGATCCGCCGTTCGCAACTTGCCTGTTTGGAATTGACATTCCACCAACCGGCGGTGACACGCTGTTTGCCAATCAAGTGATGGCCCTTGAACAAATGCCTGAAGACCTGCGAGATAAACTCGAAGGCAGGATCGCTATACATTCGGCCAAAATGGGCTATTCGAAAAAGGGTTCCTACGGCGACAAGTTCAAGAGTCATAGTATGGAAATCAACGCCTCTGATGAGGCTCTGGAGTCAGAAACTCACCCCTTCATCATCAAGCACCCGGAAAGTGGTAAGCAATCGATCTACGGCTCGGCCATTGCCTATATTGTGGGCGTCGAAGACATGCCGCAAAAAGAGGGTATGGACTTGGTTATGGAGCTGCAAAGATGGCAGGTTCAGGAACGTTTTGTCTATCGACACAAGTGGGAAAAAGACATGTTCGTAATGTGGGACAACCGCAGTGTGTTACACAAAGCCACCGGTGGATTCGAAGGTCATCGACGAGAGCTTCACCGCACGACTATTGCCGATAAAGCCGGTTGTTAACGCCATTAACAGAAATCATCCCCGTAATATTGCATTGGATCTCGCTATGAATATAGAAACCATCATCAACACTTTTACACCAGCGGTCGAAAAATTTGGTGGATTCCCTGAGCCGGTAAAATTCCGTCTGGGCCCAGATCACGTGATTCATATACACGGACAGGACATCTCAACGCAAGACAAAGAGGCTAACTGCACCTTAAGCATGTCGATAGAGGTCTTCGAAAAGATAGTCAACGCGGAAATCGACCCAATGGGCGCGGTGATGGAAGGCGATATCGACGTAGAAGGCGATTCCGCCATCGCCATCAGCATACAGGGGCTCTTTTAGAGCCTTTGGGATAAGTCGAAGTGTCTTGGAAAGAGAATAGCCGTGCCAAACTGGCAATCCAGGCTATTGTTAATATTGCCGAGCGAGAGGGTATTGCACCATGTTTGTGTCTGCAGGGAACGTCCTTAACGGTTGATAGCCTCTTCGAGCTGGATGCCACTATTTCGGATTCCACTGAAGTAGCCGTTATCGAGAATGCCGTAGCCCATCTCCCGAAGAAAGCGGGCTACGGAATCCAGGCTGGACAGCCGCTTCGCCTCACCAATTTCGGAATATGGGGGCTGGCCGTACTAACCAGTCCCGATGTTCGTTCCGCCTTTGAGGCCATGTCTCATTTTTCTGAATTATCAAGTATGTTATCCAAAGTGAAATTCAGAGAATCCCAGGATCAAGTGGCTTTTGTATTGGAAATGAGCCATCTTCCGGAATCAATACATCGCTTTATGTTTGAGCGTTATTACGCAACCACGGTAAATTTCTTGAAGGAGGTGATTCCGAGCTACGACATCTCGAGCTTCCAAATCGGTTTGCCTTTTTCTGATCCTGTATATGAAAAACAGCTAGGGGATATGATCCGACTTAAGATTCTACCTGCTCAACCTAATTATTCGATCATAGCTTCTAAAGAGCTGTTAAGCACTCCCTTCCCATCGACTGATCCTCTAGTGCACGCCCATTTTATTGCCGAATGCGAGGGTGCGCTCAGAGTACAAAAGCAACTTCCGGACCATGCTCAACGAATTCGGGAGTTTATTCTCAACGAAAAGAATTTCACCCCTAAGCTGTCAGAGGTTGCGAAGTTGATGTTTATGAGTGAGAGAACGCTAAAACGACGTCTTCAAGAAGAGCATCACACGTTTAGTGAGATCGTCTTGAGTACCAAAATGACGGTTGCCAGGGAATTGCTTCTAACGGCCAGGTTACCGGTTAAAGTGATCGCTGAACGCTTGAATTACTCCGAATCAGCCAGCTTTATAAGAGCATTTAAGAAATGGTGGGGGACTTCACCTACCGAAATCGAAAATACTTGACTCCACCACTTTCGTACAGAAGAGAGGCTTAACGGCCATCCCACAAATTATCGATATAAACGTCGAATGACTTTAGGAAGGAAATTAGAATATGCCCTGTCATGTTGCTAGATATCAACACATTAAAAACGGCGATATCGGGTGGGCCGTCGTCGACACCCAAGCAAGTGGTGACCTATGCTTCTATGCGATCAAGGGGAATTATGATGACACACAGTCGTTCCTTCGACATGGTAAAGATCTGGCTTTCTCCATGGCTAGTCAGTTACGGAACTATGAACATAAACTCATTAGCATAGCCGCTATCAATGTGCTCTCACCCATTTCAAAACCGTGCAGAATTTTATGCCAGGGATCCAATTACCCTCAAAGTCGCATTGAAACCGGGATGGACCCTAACGATAAGAGTTTTAACACCATTTTCCATAAATCCGATACCAGTATAACCGGTCCAACCTCAGACATTATTCGGCCATCGCATGTCCAGCTGTTAGACTACGAGATTGAACTGGGAATCGTAATTGGCGAAGATATCAGCACCGCTGTAGAGCTTTCGAAAGACAATCTACACCGTTTTATCGCAGGAATCGTTATGGTTCACGACGTTACTGCCCGTGACATCCAAATACCTCAGGGTCAGTACTTTAAGGGAAAAAGCTACCGAACATTCTGCCCCACTGGCCCCTTTCTATGCCTACTTGGGCCGGATGAAATGCACTACTTGGAGTCACTGAGCCTGCAACTGACGGTTAATGGTGAACTCCGGCAATCTGATACCAGTGGTAATATGATTTATTCACCCCACGAAACGCTGAGTGAGCTATCTAAATTTTCAGACTTAAAACCGGGAGATTTGCTTCTTACTGGATCGCCAGGAGGATGTGCTTTAACCGTTCCCTCCGGTATTCTAATTAAATTACTGGGACTGCTACCAGACACGATAAAGTGGAAGGCATTTATCAATAAACAGTCCAAGAATGATAAGTATCTTCAACCAAATGACTTAATTGAGTCTACGATTGTCAGTGCCGACAGAAAAATCAATCTGGGTACACAGAGAAATCTAGTGATTTCAGAATAGACCAGTATTTTAAAATTAATCTTGATTCATGTAGCCGCTACTGGAGGAAGTGAACTCATCACGCTGAGCCACAGTTCAAAAGAATAGGTAGGAAGTAACTTGTTCGTATCCGAAGACTGTTGACGTTTCTGAAAAGGACCATGACATGAAGAAAAACACTGCATTTTCTGTGCATACGGCTCGAATGAATACAGACTTACTTCAACTCCCATTTTTCGCTTCATTTGCCATTGTACAGTTTGTCAACGATATACAGGAGAGCCATATTCAGATGTCGCTATTGCAAGGAAAAAACATGTTAAACTGATCGACATCAGTGCCACCAACTTCAGTCGCATGAAGCTTCCGCCAAAAATTACTAGAGGACTTTGTAGACTATGCGGTAAGCCTTCCATGGAATTTGGAATATTTGACCAACTTGCGTTTATTCCTTAAGAAAATTTCAGAAACCAACAGAATATTCCTGATCCTTCCTGCGTTGATACCTCTGCTACAGTCATATTGTATGGTGGCAACAGCTTCTTAAGTACCGCTTCTTTCCTTTCTGGTGAATAGTGTTTCAATCATTCCTCATCAGCCCCCTGTTCAAATTACCAACAATTTAGGGGGTGACATCAATCCTGACACAGGGGGCCGTTGCCAAAGCATGAGGGGTTTCTGAGAACTCAACTTGAGATATTGGCTGCTATAGTATCGGGGATAATCCGCACCAGGTAAGATCAATTTCTGCGATTGGACTGAATCCAGCCATATGGTTACCTCAATTCGCAGCACCTCTACGACTGCTTTAGCCCTGACTCCTTCCGTTATAATTTCATCATTAAAACGATATAGCTATTTCCGCTCATGGCTGACAGCCGTGGTAGAGCGGAACTTCCGCTATTTATGGACCATCAAAAAATCGAGAGTGTAAGATTTACTCCAGAATGGCAGTTTTCTGGATCTAGGTAGAAATCACCAAAGACGTATAATCTTCCCGATAGAGAGATCAAATTTATCGACAACGGGCAGTTGATGCTTGGATTGGAAAGTGAGATTTTAGCAACAACTCAGAAACGTACTGAGTTCTGAAGGCTCATTCTCACCTTGCTACCGATTTCTCAGAAACCAAATGCTGGCAGGTAGAATCTGTTATTTGATTAGCTTTCATCGCACAATTTTAAGACTTCATCTAACAGCGAGACAGAAAGTCGATAACCACATTGAGACATTCGTTGCAAAAAAGGCTTCACAAGATCAATCTCGCCTAACTTTTTGGCCTTGATCAACACTGCAGCTGTTCCAGTAACAGCAATCCCGCGTTTGATCGCAACTTTTCGCCCACGGCGTTCATCTACCAATGCAATCGCATTTAGATGTTCAGCCAAGGCCAAAGCTTCTGCCTCACCCTGATCGAGGACCGCAGCCAGTGTCTGGTAAGTTTCAGAGACCTCCACCGACTTTCGGACAATCCACCCCTCCTCCGCGGCAGCAAGTATCGCTTTGGCGCCGGGCCTCGTTGCATCCTGAGTGGCCTCCTTCATAACGCAATCCGGCACATAGACCGTAGAAAACAGTTTTGGCAAGACCCGGAGTAAGTCTACCAATGCTAGGGCGATCAGCGGTCCCGTATCCGATACAATGATCCTAGTCATTCAGGGCATCCAAATCGGACGCCAGCTCCTCAGATGACTGATCAACTACAACGATGTCAAGAACTGCAAGCCGACTCATGAACTCTTCTACCGACATCTTCGCCAATCGTGCCGCCTTGGGCATGGTCAGCAGTCCATCTTCATAGAGTTTTATGGCCATATTTACATGCACTCCAGCACGGAGTAACTCATCGTCAAAGGGGACTGAAAGCGATATCGGGTCACTGCGATTAGTGACAAGGACGAACTCCCCTGCCGCCGCAGATTGGCTCAAGACACCAGGGTTCTCTCTCAGTGCACGGATACCTATCGTTTTCATAACAACTACACCATATGAATGTACCCCCTTATGATAGCACATAGATAATCTATCCTGCCACACCTCAATCAATCGAAAAACCTTCATAAAATCAGCAAGTTAGCGATACGCCTTGAAATAGTCGTTATCACCTACCCAGACAATTCTTAGCATTAGTAGGTCGTGGAAGCTCCATATTCCCTAGCAGTCGATATTCAGCTCGGAGTTCCACCACCAAAACCTTGGGTCAACTGAAGTGCAAAGAAGCCGAGTGGTCGAGCTCCTCCCCATAATGGAGTTCTATCCGTATAGGAGGAACCAACCATGAAAGATGACAGTGTAACCGCAGTAGCTCGAAAGCCCTGGAATAAGGGAAAAATCGTTGGCCAGAAACCACCGTTAAAACAACAGGATGTGTGGGCAATCCGGATTCGTCTTCAGATGTCCAACCAGGTCCGTGAGTTAGCGATGTTTAACTTGGCCATCGACAGCAAACTGCGTTCTTGTGACTTGTTGGCTCTGCGAGTTCAGGATGTCACCCGCGGCGGCCACGTGCTGAAAAGGGCAATGATCATCCAGCAGAAGACCCATCACCCGGTTCAATTTGAACTCACCAGTCAAACTCGTGAAGCCGTGGGAAAATGGATCCAGCATGCGGGACTCGCGGAAAGCGACTACCTATTTCCCAGTCGAATAAAATGTCGCCCTCACCTCTCTACTCGACAATACGCTAGAATAGTCGATTCGTGGTTTACGGCTATTGGGCTTGACCCATCTGAGTATGGAACCCATTCACTTCGGCGCACGAAAGCAGCATTGATCTACAGACGTACCAAAATCTTCGAGTGGTACAGTTGCTGCTAGGTCACACCAAGCTTGAATCTACAGTTCAATACTTAGGAATAGAAGTAGACGACGCGTTTGATATCGCGGAGAGAATTGAGATCTAGCTGCTCCCCCCAGCGCGCTACACCGCAGCGGCGTAGCGCGCTGGGGTTATATTGTAGTTAAAACTAGCCCCCATATTTGAAGAGCGCTAGACTTCTGAAAGACTGCCTCAAGCAACATTGCGTAAATGTACTTCCGGAGTCTACCCGAAGCGGACTTGTGCAAACTACAATGCACAATTCTGCTTTGGAGAATAAAGTTCAGGTATGTAACCAATACCTGCCATTGAAAGAGCTGCTAGTAAGTTCGAGCTGTAGTTTAATACACCACTCACTCACCAGCTTCTCCGATAACCACTTTTGATCTACTGCTTCCAATGCCTTCTACTGCCTGGGCTATAAAAAAGGGCAAGTGCCATCTTTACAAGAAAGTAGCTTTTGCCCCATATTGCTTCAAACAGCTATCTGTTATTTCCTCAAAGGTGAACCTTCATATTCATCACAGTATTCCAGACGCTCTTATCCCTACTTAAAAATAACCGTCTTATTTCCTGAAAGAAAGACTCTATGTTCTATATGCAATTTCACCGCACGCGCCAAAGCCATCGTCTCGGTATCTCTGCCTAGAGCGACCAGATCATCTGGATAATATGCGTGATCAACCGATTGAACAGATTGCTCGATAATGGGGCCCTCATCCAGCTCAGCGGTAACATAATGCGCTGTGGCACCTATCAATTTTACTCCACGTTCAAATGCCTGATGATAGGGCTTGGCACCTTTGAATCCGGGCAAGAATGAGTGATGAATGTTGATTGCTCGACCATGGAGATGTTCACATAACTGATCAGATAACACCTGCATATACCGTGCTAGAACTACCAATTCTGTACCGGTTTCCTCAACAATGTTCAATAGCTCTTCTTCCTTAGACAGTTTATTTTCCTTTGTCACCGGTAAGTATACAAATCGAATACCTTCACGCTCGACCATAGGTCGAAGATCTAAATGGTTTGACACGACCGCTGTGATTTCAATATTCAGTTCCCCCTTATGATGACGATAGAGAAGGTCATCAAGACAATGATCGAACTTTGACACCATTATCAGCACTTTTGAGGGACGTCTTTCCTCATACATCGCCCACTCTAAGCCAAATTCGTCTTCTATTTCGACAAACCCAGAACGCATGCTTTCAATCGTATTTTCTACTTCCGGAAGGAAAGCGAATACCACTCTCATAAAGAACTTGCCACTGGCTTTATCATCAAATTGAGACAGCTCGACTATATCACAACCACTATTAGCCAGATAGGATGAAACCCCAGCGACAATACCGGGTGAGCTTTCACAGCTAACTGTAAGGACAAAAGAGTTTATGGTGCCTGAATTTCTTGACATAACGTAGACCTATAAATATTTCAATTCAAATTTGGATTCCATCCGCTTCGATCAGCTAAACATCTATCCCAGAGATATTGTTTTGATGGCAAGTTGCTTTAAACGTATTACGAAGCAAGCAGGCAATCGTCATAGGACCAACGCCTCCCGGTACTGGGGTAATTCCTCCCGCAACTTCGACCGCCTCCTCGAAATCGACATCGCCAACCAGTTTTGCTCTTCCATCAGAGTTAGTAGTTCGATTAATGCCTACATCAATTACTGTTGCGCCTGGTTTGATCCAATCAGCCTTAACCATTTTCGCACGGCCAACAGCGGCTATAACAATATCCGCCTCTTTGCAAATCTCTTCCAATTTTCTGGTTTTTGAATGCGTTATTGTCACTGTGCAGTTCTCTTGCAATAAGAGCATTGCTACAGGCTTACCTACAATATTAGAACGACCTATAACAACTACATGCTTACCGGACAAATCACTGCCCAAATGCCTTTTCGCCAAAATAACACAGCCCTGAGGAGTACAAGGTACTAGCGCCCCATTTTCTCCAATCATTAATCGACCCGAATTAACCGCATGAAATCCATCTACATCCTTCTCAGGCGAAATCGCAGCTATGATTGCAGATTCATCAATGTGCTCTGGCAAAGGCAACTGCACGAGGATCCCATTGACGTTCGAATCGTTATTAAGTCGGTCAATTTCCCCCAGAAGTTCACCTTCACTAGTGTCTTCTGGCAACTTATATTCGTAGCTGTTCATTCCAGCTTCACGAGTCTGTCGAGTTTTATTTCTAACATACACTTGACTTGCTGCGTCCTCGCCGACTATTACTACCGCTAAGCCGGGTATAAGGCCATGATCTTCCTTCAATACAGCTACCGCTGATGAAATTCGGTCGCGCAATTCAGATGCTATAGCTTTACCGTCAATCACACTAAATACTCCCGATGAGTTATTACAATATCGCTGTTCATTGTCCGACAAAAGTTGTCGATCACATATTCGGATAGTTTGGCCCGCCCGAACCTTCTGGGGCTATCCACGTTATGTTCTGTGTCGGATCCTTAATATCGCAAGTTTTGCAGTGCAAACAATTCTGGGCACTAATCTGAAATCTATTGTTCCCGCTCGGGGCGTCCTCAACATACTCATAAACACCTGCGGGACAGAAACGGGCCTCAGGTCCCTGATAAACCTCCCAATTTATGTTGAGAGGAACGGTCTCGTCCGCCAACTTTAGGTGACAGGGCTGATCTTCTTCGTGGTTAGTACCAGAAAGAAATACTGAGGAAAGTTTATCGAAACTAATTTTACCATCGGGCTTGGGATAATCGATTGATCGGCACTCTGATGCTTCTTTCATCAGAGAGTGATCTGGGACCTTGTCTCGTAGCGTGAAAGGCAGCCTGCCCTTAAACAAATTTTGGTCTATAAAGTTAAAGGCGCCCCCCATTAGAGTCCCAAATTTGTGTATTGCAGGACCGAAATTTCGTGCTCTTTGTAATTCATCGAAAACCCATGACGATCTAAATGCTTTAGTATACTCGCTAAGTTCCCGCCCTCCCTGATCACCAGCGGACAAGGCTTCAAATATCGTTTCGGCGGCCAGCATACCGCTCTTCATTGCTGTATGAGTTCCCTTAATTTTCGCGAAGTTCAGCGTACCAGCATCACAACCTACCAATAGACCGCCGGGAAAGCACATTTTAGGCAACGCGTTTAGCCCTCCCTTCGCAATAGCGCGAGCACCGTAAGCAACTCTCTTCCCTCCTGACAGAGTACATTTAAAAACAGGGTGCTGCTTCATCCGCTGAAACTCGTCAAACGGACTGGTGTATGGATTGCTGTAACTTAAGTCAACGACTAAACCCACCACCACCTGATTATTGTCACCGTGGTAAAGGAAAGAGCCCCCATTGGTCCCCTTTTCTAAAGGCCATCCACCGCAGTGCACCACGAGACCCGGCTGATGTTTATCAGGATCTACATCCCATATCTCCTTGAAACCAAGGCCGTAGTGCTGTACATCAGAGTTAGCGTCTAGATTAAACTCATTAATAACCTGCTTACCGAGACTACCCCGACAGCCCTCAGAAAAAATCGTGTATTTTGCGCACAACTCCATGCCCGGCATATAGCCGTCCTTTGGCCGGCCATCAACACCAACCCCCATATCACCAGTAGCGACCCCTCGTACAGCGCCATCTTCGCTATAGAGGATCTCTGTGGCAGCAAAACCGGGGAAGATCTCAACACCCAAAGCCTCTGCTTGTTCAGCTAGCCAACGACATAAGTTTCCTAAACTGATAATATAGTTGCCTTTATTGTGCATCGTCTGGGGGACGATCCAGTCGGGCAACTTCCTGGCATTTTCAGAATCCTGCAACAAGTAAATTTCATCACGGGAGACCAGGGAATTCAGAGGCGCACCGCGTTCGTGCCAGTCTGGAAAAAGTTCGTTTAATGCTCTGGGCTCAATTACAGCACCGGAGAGAATATGGGAACCGACCTCAGAGCCCTTCTCCACCACACAGATGGACATCTCCCGGGCAGATTCTTTTGCCTTCTGCATCAGACGACATGCTGCGGACAACCCCGCAGGACCAGCACCAACAATTACAACATCAAACTCCATGGATTCCCGCATGAGTACTTCTCTTCTAATAGCTTTCTATTTAGCTAGGTTGTTACACCAAACTCTCAAATTCAGGAACTGCATCAAATAGATCAGCAACGATTCCATAATCAGCATACTGAAATATCGGTGCTTCCTTGTCACTGTTGATTGCAACAATGACCTTACTCTCCTTCATACCTGCGATATGCTGGACGGCACCGGAAATTCCCACCGCAACGTATAGATCTGGAGCGACGATCTTTCCAGTCTGTCCAACTTGCATATCATTCGGAACGTATCCGGCATCCACGGCGGCACGAGAAGCTCCAACGGCCCCCCCTAGTTTGTCGGCTAGCTTATGGAGAAGCTCAAAACCTTCGCTACTCTGCATACCGCGCCCACCAGAGATCACAATACGTGCCGAAGTCAGTTCTATCCTATCGGTTGCACCAAGCTCCTCTTTAATGAAACTGGACAGACCAGCGTCAAACACATGGTCAATGCTTTCAATACTGGCATCGCCGGATAGATCCGCTTTATCAAAGGAAGATGCTCGAACACTAATAATCTTAATGGAGTCTGTGGATTTAACTGTTGCTATTGCGTTTCCAGCATAGATATTTCGCTTAAAGGTATCACTGCTTTCAATGCTGGTTACATCTGAAATTTGAGCTACATCGAGCCCCACAGCAACCCGAGGGAGGATGTTTTTGCCGTTTGTGGTGCTAGCTGCCAGAATGTGGCTATATTCACCAGCAAGTTCAACCACCAGTGGTGCAATGTTTTCTGCCAATTGATTTCTGTATGCCGGATTGTCGGCCTTGAGCACCTTACCGACACCAGAGATCTTCGCCGCCGCCCGTGCGACAGCATCACAGTTCTCCCCTGCTACCAGAAGATCGACATTTCCACCTATCTTTAAGGAGGCGTCGACTGCGTTTAGAGTTGTTTCCTTCAGCTCTTGATTATCATGGTCAGCTATCACAAGAATATTCATTTATATCAGCTCCTCATGAGTTCTCAGTTTTTCGACCAGTTCTTTAACGCTGCTAAGTATTTTTCCCGCCTTTCGATCCGTGGGAGCCTCTACCTGTAGAGTTTGTATTCGAGGAGTGATATCGACACTCATATCTTCAGCACTTACCGTGGTAATTGGCTTACGCTTTGCTTTCATGATATTTGGCAAAGAGGCGTAGCGAGGCTCATTGAGCCGAAGATCAGCGGTAATTATTGCCGGCAGCTTTAGTGAAAGAGTTTGCAGACCACTGTCCACTTCTCGAGTAACTTCCACCTCTCCATCTTTTAATGTAAGCTCTGATGCAAACGTGCCTTGAGAAAAACCCATTAAGGCCGCCACCATCTGACCTACTTGACTATTTTCCGAGTCGATTGCTTGCTTTCCAAGAATAACCAAATCAGGATTTTCTTCTTCCAATACCTTAGCAATCAATTTACTCACCGCGAGAGGTTCTAGATCCCGTTCCGCCTCGACTAGAATTCCACGATCGGCACCGACTGCTAGGGCTGTACGCAGTTGATCCTCAGAATCTTTTCCTCCGACGGAAACAGCAACTACTTCTTTAGCCTGTCCCTTGTCCTTCAGCTGAATGGCCTCTTCAACTGCGATTTCACAGAAGGGATTGATAGCCATTTTGACATTCTCTAAGTCTACTCCGCTACCATCTTCTTTGACTCTAATATTAACGTTTGGGTCAGCAACTCGCTTAACCATCACTACAACTTTCATAGCTACTCCTCAACTCTTAAGCTTAGTATTTGATGGATCATAAACTGGGCCTGTAAGAATACTCGCTGAGAAGTTGTCACCGAGCATACGTACTTGAATCGGCTGATCACTTTTGTATTCATTTACTTGCACATAACCGAACGCTAGGGTCTTCTTGGAATAATGCGCGTATGCTCCCGAAGTAATCACGCCGATCACTTCTCCGTCTTGGTATATAGACTCGCCACCAATAACGTCCAAATGTTCAACATCTATTTCCATATAGACGAGCTTCTGCTCTACCCCTTTAGCTTTGCGTTCCTCTAAAGCTCGCTTGCCAACAAAATCGGGCTTATTGAGATCAATAAACCGATTAACACCAGCCTCTAAAGGCGTCATTTCCACAGTTAGCTCAGTACCGTAAGCCCAATAGCCCTTTTCCATTCTCAGAGAGTTCAGCGCATAGGTACCGAAATCAAGCAGCCCCAAGTCGCCACCTGCTTCGTACAACGCGTCGTAGACAGCGCCCATGCCTTCAATAGGTATGTGAAGCTCCCACCCGAGTTCACCGGCATAGGAAACCCTCAAGGCAATTACCTGGACCCCCTTGATCGTAATGTTTCTACTACTCAACCACGGGAAACTAGCATTATCCAATGGGTGATTTGTGATCTGGCTGAGGATTTGACGAGAATTGGGCCCACACAGCGCTAAACACCCATAAGAAGTAGTAACATCGGTAACTTCGACGCCATCATGATGACGCGCAGACTTCGACAGAAGGTCCAAATCACGATATCGCGCCGAACTTGGGCCAATCAGAATGAAACGATTGTCTTCCAATTTCGTAATTGTCATCTCTGCCAAGAAATAGCCGTCATCAGTAAGCATATGAGCTAGGCACATGCCCCCGATTTTTTCAGGCATACGGTTGGCAAAAATTCCGTTTAGCCAATCAGAAGCATCTTCACCTGAAACCATGTACTTAGAAAATGCGCTGAGGTCGGTTAATCCGGCACTATTCCGTACAGCTAGACATTCCTGTTTAACGGATTCGAATGAATTGTTCTTCGACCAACTTGGCTTTTCTCCCTCTCCGTCTCGGCTGAACCATTTGGGGCGCTCCCACCCTAAAACATCTTCAAACACAGCCCCCTTGTTCTTTTGATTGTCATAAATATCCGTTTTGATTAGTGGTCGCCCAGACTTGTAGGTGTACCCCGGAGGGTGCTGGTTATACATATCACAGGTTACTTCTACTGTTCGCTCCCGAACCCACTCAGAATCGTAAATCGAGCCAAACCTACGAGGATCAAGAAAGTTGGCACACCTCTCTACAGAACCATGGACCATCCACTGAGCCAAGTATTTGCCACAGCCTGGGCCCTGAGAGATACCAATCGCTGAGCCCCCGGCTAACCAGAGATTTTTGTGATCTGGAGCTGGGCCTACAATTGGCGACAAGTCTGGGGTGTGTGCAATGAAGCCGGAGATGACCTTCTTAATGCCCACTTCTCCGAAGGCAGGAAATCGCTCTACCATTTTTTCCAACCATGGCTCAACCCGTTCCAGGTCGGGTTCTAGCAGGTCGAAATCAAATGTCCATTCAACATCTTTGTCATCATAGATAGTTTGTAAGCTGTCCGGCTCATACGGGCCACCTAAAAGCCCTTTTTGTTCCTGGCGGACATACGAGCAAGAAGCAGGGTCCCTGAGCACTGGTAATTCTTTCTCACTTAGGTCCGTTACCGGACTTGCTTCTGTTACAAGATATTGATGGACAACGTTGACGAACGGCACATCCAGATCCAACCAACGGCCCACCTGCTTACTAAAGAATCCTGTAGCGAGCACCAAGTGCTCACATGTAATATCTCCTTTGTCTGTCATTACCTTCCATTCGCCGGAACTTAACTGTTCGAAGCCTTTGACGAATGTATTTCGATAAATTTCAGCACCTAGCTTGCGTGCTCCCGCCGCCAACGAATTCGTTGCCATATTTGGATCTACGTGGCCCTCGTCAGGCGAATACGACCCCCCCACACACCCATGTAACTCAACGTGAGGGTTGAGCTCTTTTATCTGTTCAGGTGTAAGAATCCGCATTTCGTAGCCAACTCTATTAGCAACATCCGCGAAATATTTGTGCCAATTAAGCTCGTTCTCATCTCGTGCCAATCTAATGCCGCCACACCCATGCCAACCAGTGGGAACTCCTGTTTCTTCTTCAAGGGATTGATACAATTTCACACCATAATGGTGCAGGTGAGCAAAACTTTCATTACCCGTAAAAAGGGGACATAACCCCGCCGCATGCCAAGTTGTACCGGACGTGAGTTCTCCCTTTTCAATCAACGCAATATCATCCCACCCTTCCTTAGCAAGGTGATACAGTGAGCTAACACCAAAAATTCCTCCGCCAACTACTACTGCTTTAACATGTGACTTCATAAGCAACGACTCTTCTAATATTTTAAATTGGTTAGTATTTCGTTTGTTAAACAATAAGGCCTGGATGAAATCCATTAACAAACTAATAGTTCATTCAACACAAATATTATTTCTTGGCCCTACGTTCGGACAAGCGATTAATCATCATGGATAGATGAGTTGTTCTAATCAGTAGCAGCACATGAATTAATTGTCAGAAGTTATGGAAAATCCGCATTTGACAATTTACTATTATCTGTAGAAGTTTCGATTTAATTTGGATTTTTTCATGAGAAATATACCTTCACTAAGAAGTCTTAGATACTTTGAAGCAGCTGCACGTCACATGAGTTTTACAAAAGCGGCAGATGAGCTTCACGTCACACAGTCTGCAATAAGCCATCGTATAAAGTTACTGGAAGCAGAGATCGGGTATTCTCTCTTTGTCCGGCGACCGCGTCAGCTGTCGCTTACAGAGCAAGGCGAGTTCTATCACTCCGAAATATCGATAGCTTTTTCCAAGATTGCCCATGCCACTGAGCAACTCAGCCCCAAAGCAGGTTCGCGCCAGCTTGATCTTATGGTGACGCCTTTTTTTTCCAGCAGGTGGCTGATTCCGAGACTGCCCTCTTTCTCTTCTGCGTATCCGAATATTAAGCTTAACCTTAAACACACTCAGGCGCGTGTTGATTACTCGGATGTATCTGGATCATCAGAGAACTTGATAATCATCTCTTACATGGAGCACACACAGCCCAACTGGACTCAAGAGTACTTATTCTCAGCAGACCTAGTACCTATGTGCAATCCTTCGTTAATCTCACAAAAGAACAAGCCTCTACAACCTCGAGATATACTTGACATACCAATTGCACACGAGTGCGATCATAGGTTGTGGCGCCAGTGGTACGATTTAACTGGCTTAGACACCGAAATAGTTAGGGAAGGCCCCATTCTTGATAATCCATTGGTTTTAATAGACTCTGCACTCAGCGGCCAGGTAATGGTTTTGGCACCACCATTACTATTTCAAAACTACCTGGATGCTGGCTTGTTGATAAAGCCGATGGGAGAAAAGCGCAGTATATCTGTTGATTACTATCTGATTTTGCCAGAAGCAGAAAAACTAGGTGCCAGTGCACAGGCATTTTCAAATTGGATACGTTCGAAGGCCAGAGTAATGGGTTAAACTAGTGAAAAAATCGACTAGATAATAACGCACAGTTTCAAGCAATAGCTGCAAACCCTGAATAGATCATTTATGTAGTCAGAAAATTCATCCCTAGCTCATCAAGTTGAAATTTCCTACCACAAGAATCACATAAAAATTCTGGTAACAGCACATCAACGGAGCAATCATTATCGTGGCTGCTATCCAGGAAATAGCGAATTCTCTGATAATTTGGAGATTGACAGGTAGAATAAGAATGGCAGCTTGGACAGGCTTTTTCACCATCTAATCCAACGTAATGCAATTCTGCCGCCCAGGCTCCAGTTCGGCTATTGACTTTAACGTTACTAACAAACCAAGGATGCTCTACGTCAAGAGTTCTCTCAATGAAACTTGTCATACTCTCCATATAGACTACCTCTATCTCATAAAACTAACTGCAATCACCGAAATCCCGTTACTCAGAGGGTAAATATCCTAGCTAAACTAGAAGTATTTCGTTCAGTTATCGATCCGATCCATCAGCACTTGTTGTCGGTTTAACTCATGGCGAATCAAAGTTTCTTTCCAGCTTCTCACCTCGATATTCAGTTTTCAATACAGGCCCTATTTTCTTCCAGCGGCAAGTTATTATTGCTTTATCTTTTTGATCGAAGTCAAGTTTCATCTAAAACACGAATCAAACCCTCCTGCGCCAAAGAAGCAACGAGAGTACCATCCGACCTATAGACCCTCCCCAGATTGAAACCTCGAGCCCCGGCGGTTATCATCGATTCAACTTCAATTAGCAACCATTCATCTGTACGAAAACTTCTGTGAAACCACATGGAGTGATCCAGGCTTACAACTTTCAGATTACTAAGTTCATGATTGAGACCATGAGGCATAAGACTAATGTCTAGCAAGTACATATCCGAAACGAAACCAAGAAACGCCTCGTGAGAACCCGGCTCTTCTTTTACGGGCAACTTTGATTTCACCCAGAATGTCGCCTTCGAGTCACGGATCTCCGAGTTTTGATAAAGATCGTACTTATTGACCGGTCGGATATCAATTTCCGAGTGCAGGAATCTTTTGGGACGTGCATTTCTACGAAACTCTTCCAGCGCAGGAAGATCATGAGGACCTACGTATTTCGGCATATCATTTTGAAACTCCAGGCCAGATTCCCTTACCTGAAAAGATGCCACCAACAGAAATATCTCCTTCCCGTCCTGCTTCGCGGTTATCTGGTACGTAGCAAAACTACGTCCTTTCCGAATTAGCATTAATTCGAAGAAAATAGGAAAATCCGGTTGTCCTGGCCGTAAAAAATAACCGTGCATGGAGTGCATAAAGGCATCATCGATTAACAGATCGCCATGAGCCGCCAAAATGGATTTTGCTATTATTGTGCCCCCGTATAGCCTTCCCTCCTCTTCTGGATCAACTCTTGCCATATATAAATCCGGCGCTAGAAATTCAAGCTTTAGAGTATCCATTACAGATGAGAATTTTTTAGAATTAGACACCTTCGAGCTCCAATATCAAATACAAAAAGACTCAAGCAGCCGTTCTGGCTGCTTGAGTAAAGTACTGGTGAATCTTGACTGATTACCAGTTATATCGGACCTGAGCGCCCAACCACCGAGGGGGGCCGTACACCAGATAGGTTGTTCCTGTAAAGGTTGTCATATCAAACTGATAAACCACATTTTCTTCGTCAGTCAGATTTTTTGCAAACAATGAAACTTCCCAGTCACCTTGATCTCGGATGTAGCTTAATCGTGCATTCCACAGTGTGTATGAATCCCCAACAGTAAATGGTGCATTGTTTAAGCTGTTATACTGCTGCTCATCAACGTAGTATCCGTCAACCTGGAATTTTAGAGAATCGTTGTCTAGTTGCCATTCTTTGCTGACTAGGAAGTTAGCGGTGAGATCGGGGGCGGTGATCATATCTTGATCTCCTGCCGCTTCGCCATCAACTGTCGCATCCAAGATTGAAAGGCCCAGTGAGACTTCCCATCCGTCCGCAGGGTTTGCAATTAGCTCAACCTCTGCACCGGCAATTTGGGCATCTCGGTTAATAACCGCAGCCGTCGTTCCCTGGAATAGAAATGCTTGATAATCGTCGTAATCGTAATAAAACGCTGTCGCATTCAATCTGGCGCGACCATCAGCCAACGTTGACTTAACTCCGACCTCGTAACTCATTAATATCTCTGGTTTATAAGCAAGTTCACCAGGTGTTAGAAAGCCATCAACAGGAGCGGTAAACCCACCTGCCTTTACCCCTCGACTAACTCCCGCAAACAGAAGTACATCCTCGCCAAGGTTGTAATTTAACTTAATATTGGCTGCTACCTCCGTATCTTTCATGTCTAAATGTGTATCACCAACCACATCCAATACTAGGGGGTTTTCAGGATCGCCTGAAGTAAAGATCGAACAATCATTGGCAAGGCCGAACGTCGGTTCGATTTCACCGACCTCGAGTGCATCTACAGGTTGACAAGTAGAATTTAGTGAAAATTCCTTTTCATCTGTAACTACTCGCAGGCCGAGTATGAAAGTCAATCTTTCAGTAAGATCGTACTCGCCTTGTCCAAATAGAGACCAAGACTTAGTCTTCAATGAAAAATTGTTGATTGTAGCGCCACCAAAAGTATTCAGCTGATCATCGCCAGAGTAATCGCCATCCAAGTATAAATAGTACAACCCCGCCTGCCAGCGAGTTCGATCTGTCTCGCCGTTAAATCGAATTTCCTGTGAGAATTGTGATGCATCTTGCGTTGTAGCGTATGTATAAGCTGGATTAGGTACGGGGTCAGACTCAAGGAAACTTTTCTTTAAATCACTATAACTTGTAATTGACGAAAATGTGAAGGTGTCGAACTCTGACACTATTGTTAAATCGGTACCATACGCTTCTTTATCAAGATGCCCAACGATTGATACCGCCCCTTCGTTTGGCTTGGAATTATCAGGATTACCACTCCAATCAAAGGGTACGTCGCCAATTGCAGACACCGATGGGCGCATGTCATATGCACCACCTGTGACATCGTCTGTGACTGCACTCCATAGAGTCAAGTCTACACTAGTATTATCCGTCGGCTTGTAATCAACCTGTGCGCGGACATTGGTAAAATCTTTCTCTCTGATATCATCGCCGATAGTGTTTCTGAAGTAACCGTCAGCCTCTTCATTTACTACTGATAAACGTCCATATACATTTTCCGATATCGCACCACTGACGACCCCTTCCAGACGAATCTGTCCATAGGAACCAATCGTAGCATCCAAATACCCCTCGAATTCATCTGTCGGTTGACGCGAAACAATATGAATAAGCCCACCCGTCGCATTGCGACCGAACAGCGTTCCCTGTGGTCCTTTAAGTACCTCTACCCTTTCCGTGTCAAACATTTGAACACCAGCCGCACCAGTAGCTGCGACATAGACTCCGTCAACATACACTGCGGTTGGGGCTTCCTGATGGTCGGCGAAATCATTTTGGCCTACACCTCTCAGACTAAACAAAGAAACAGACGAATCTCCACTAAAGGAGGTTGCCACTAAACCAGGAGTTTGGGCGGCGACATCCTCACTATTTGACCAGCCTAGGCTTCGAAGAGCGTCGCCATTAAAAGCAGTAACCGCTACACCGACATCTTGAATACTCTCCTCTCGTTTTTGAGCCGTAACTATTACTTCTTCTAGCAACCCTCCATCCGCAATAGTGGTTAACGGCCAAGCGATAGAGGTGGCTACGGGTAACAGAAAGATACCCAGATTTAGGTTACTTGGTATTTTCATTGATGTCTTTCCTCAGGTTTTTACATAACTATTTATGTTGTTTTCAGTTTCCATGCTACGCATAAAAATTCCGTGTATCGAATGCTTTATTGTCATGCCTTCATTATCAGGCTTTATGCATCAGGCAGGAGTTTCTGAGGTTGTTACCTAGCACTGATCTTGGTAGTCGTTTGAGATATCTTAGATATGCATAATATGCATAAGCTACCTTCAATATATGCCGCAGTTGACTAAAAAAGCTGAGTCATAAAATCATGGAAATTACCAGCATGACACACTATCATTACTTGAGGTCATGCCAAACTGGTTAGGAATTACCTATGAGCAATCTGCCATCATTGCGAAGCCTTCGATATTTCGAAGCAGCAGCACGGCACATGAGCTTTACAAAGGCAGCCGACGAGCTTTGTGTTACCCAATCAGCGATCAGCCACCGCATAAAGATGCTTGAAGAAGAAATAGGATATGAGCTTTTTCTGCGTCGACCTAGGAAGCTGTCCTTGACAGAGCAGGGCGAATTCTATTTCAGCGAAGTATCCGTAGCGTTCTCAAAGATTGCCCATGCCACAGAGCAACTTAATCCAAGCACCAGTTTCCGTAATTTGGAGCTTATGGTCACGCCATTCTTTTCAAGTCGCTGGCTAGTTCCACGTTTGCCTGAGTTCTCAACCGCACACCCAAATATAAATCTAAAGCTTAAGCATACACAGGCCCGCTTGGAGTTATCCGATGTCTCAGCTAGCCCTGAAAATACTGCGATTATCTCCTATGTGGAGCAAAACCTGCCAGGCTGGTCCAAGAATTACCTGTTTACAGCTAATATGGTACCAATGTGCAATCCTACCCTCGTTTCTGAACTGCAACTGCCACTACAGCCCAAAGATATTCTTGACTTGCCAATTGCTCACGAAATAGACCATCGATGGTGGCGGAAGTGGTATGACATCGCAGGGCTACAATCTGAGACAGTAAGAGACGGACCTATATTTGATGATCCCCTCGTATTGATAGATTCTGCACTCGGTGGCCAAGCCGTCATGCTTGCACCGCCGCTATTTTTCCAGAATTATCTTGATGCTGGATTGTTAACGGCGCCAATGGGTGAGAATCACGAGATTCCCCTTGATTACAGTCTGTTTCTTCCAGATCCGGATAATTTAGGAGCTAGTGCCGAAGCTTTTTCAAACTGGATTCTCTCGCAAGCTAAACTAATACGGAAGAATTCATAATGAGCTTTGTGTGTTATTCATCCCCAATTAAAATCGATAATCCACGTTGACTGCATACGTGCTCGATTCTTACTCCATAGGCGATCATAGGTATCCATAGTTACCGGATGAATGCCGTTCGGAGCAACTTCAGCAAGGGGAGCTAATACAAAGGCGTATCTGAGTATATCCTTACGAGGAATACATACTCCACCCGAAGCATCGACTTGGTCACCGTAAGTCAACAAATCAATATCTATACTTCTGTTTGCATACTTGCGATCACTTTCTTTACGACCACAATCGAACTCTATTTTCCTTAGTCGACTTATGAGATCCTTTTTATCAAGATTTGTATTGATCTCCACAACGATATTTAGGAACCTGTTCCCACTGAAACCTTCTGCTTCGCTTTCATATACTGAGGACAAATTGGTGACTTCGAAGTTATCTTCAATATGAGTTTTCGCAGTTTTAATATTACTTTCTCTATTAAGGTTGCTACCTATACCAACGTAAACCACAGTCACAATTTGGCAACTCGCATCTTTATGAGCCGTTATTGATAAACCATTGAATCCAGCTTCTGACATAAGAAGTGGATTCAATCGGGACGCCGTTAATTACTCAATGCATTATCTTATCGGTTAACATCCACTACAAGTCGCCCTCTTATTTTCCCATCGAGCAATGCCTGAGCTTTAGAAACTGTCTCAGACAACCCAATTGTTTCTGTTACACTCTGCAAACGCACTACGTCCAGCTCTTTTGCGAGGTCAGCCCAAGCAGCTTTCCGTTTTTCCAATGGGCAATAAACGCTGTCTATTCCCACCAGTGAAACTCCTCGCAGGATGAAAGGGGCCACCGAGGCGGGTAGCTCCATCCCTTGGGCCAGTCCACACGCGGTGACCACACCACCGTACTTTGTAGAGGCACAGATATTTGCCAAAGTATGGCTGCCAACTACATCAACCGCACCAACCCAACGCTCTTTACCGAGAGGCTTGCCTGGTTTGTTAAGTTCCTCTCGATCAATTATCTCACTGGCACCCAACTCTGTTAAATATTCACTGTCTGCGGAGCGACCAGTCGACGCTACCACTCTATATCCTCGCTTTGCTAACAGATATAGCGCTACACTACCCACGCCACCAGCAGCTCCTGTCACCAGTATGTCACCATGCTCGGGCCTGACTCCATGTTCCGCCAGCGCTTTCACACAAAGCATCGCAGTATAACCCGCTGTACCCAACCCCATAGCATCCTCAGTGGAAAGTTCCTCTGGTAATGGCAACAGCCAATCAGCTTTAACCCTTGCGCGTTGGGAAAGTCCTCCCCAATGGTTTTCACCGACTCCCCAGCCGTTCAATAATACGCGATCGCCCTCTGAAAACTTCGAATCTCTACTAGAGACTACTGTCCCAGAAAAATCAATGCCCGGTACCATAGGAAAGCTTCGTACCACCGGGCTCTTTCCAGTGATCGCTAAAGCGTCTTTATAGTTGAGTGTAGAGTACTCGACAGACACAGTTACTTCCCCTTCAGGGAGCATTTTTTCATCTATTTCTTCTAAGGTCGCCGTGTAGCCACTGTTACCTTTATCCACTTTAATTGCTTTGAACATTACATTCTCCTGAATTTATCAAATTGATGTGTGACACTATTCTAGTTGGTTATATATTTTCGCTATTTTCCGACTTACAACTCATCTTTCTTTAGGCTCTTTGCGAGACTTACCGCCATAAGTAACAACACCATTGAAAAGGGAAGTGCTACTATTGTGGATACACTTTTCAATGCTTCGAGTCCCCCAGCAAGGAGCAATGCCGCTGCAACTAGACCGATACTTATTCCCCAGAATACGCGAGACCGTTGAGTTGGATGCCTATCCCCCATTGACAACAAAGTGCACACGACTAGCGTACCTGAATCTGCAGACGTGACGAACCAAGTCAAAATAAGAAACGTAGCCAGAGCGGAAACTATCCATGTCAACTGATCAACGTTCAATAATTCAATAGTACGATATAGCGCCATTGTTAAATCTGTGTTTATCACATCCTCAATTCCGCCTTCACCAAATATCTCCATATGAATTCCAGTACCGCCAAAGACGCAGATCCAGAAGAATGTGAGAAAGCAAGGAACTATTATCACACCTACGAGAAACTCTCTGATCGTTCTTCCCCTGGAAATACGAGCTATGAATATTCCAACAAAAGGTGACCAAGAAATCCACCATCCCCAATAGAAGATAGTCCACGCCCCCTGCCAGTTGGGACTTTCACGTGGATCAATCCAGAAACCCAGCTGAATAACATGAGCCAGGTAATCACCAACACTACTCTTATATAAATCAAGTAAGAATAACGTGGGTCCAGTGATAAGAAAAAATACAAGTAAAACAGCACTCAACTTTATATTCCATTCACTGATAAACCGCATACCCTTTTCAACACCAGAAGCAGTGGAAAGTGTTGCAATTGTTGTCACAGACGCAATTATCAGCACCTGGTTAAATACTGAGATCTCTATATCAAACAAATAACTAAACCCAGTATTCATTTGCGAAACGCCCAAACCAAAAGAAGTAGCGACACCAAATACTGTACCGAATACCGCTAGTAGGTCGACTGAATTTCCAAACGGTCCATAAATTCGTTCACCGAGTAGAGGGTATAGAGTTGATCGAATGGCAAGAGGCAATCCTTTGTTGTAAGAAAAATAGGCCAAACTTAACCCTGTCAGAGCAAATATAGCCCAACCATGAACCCCCCAGTGAAAGAATGTTAGCCTCAGCCCCAACTGTGCCGCTCCCATAGTGTTAGAGGTAACTCCCTCTAACTCCATAAACGGATTGTCTTGAAAATGGTAGATGGGCTCAGCAATACTCCAGAACATCAGCCCAATGCCGATTGAAGCACTAAATAACATGGAGAACCATGTAAAACGAGAAAAGTCCGGTTTGGCATCTTTCCCTCCGAGCCGAATATTGCCGACGCGCCCCATTAATGGCCACAGGCAAAATAGCAATGCTATGTTGACGAATAATATATAAAACCATCCCAATTTTGATTCGATCCAGACTTTGATTCCTAAATACAATTCATTCGCCAGCCCACCGTTTACAATTGTAAACAGGACAAAGAAAGTGACTAATACTGACGCCATAATAGGCATTGAAGGGTGAGACCCCGGCCAATGGACTTTAACTTTCTTATACAAGCTAAGCATCCTAGTCATTGATCGTCGTAAGCTGGTAGCTTTGTTTTTTATAAAGCGACACTAGAGGCACCAGAACACATAGGTAAGTCATAATCACACATATAATTGTTGCCAACCCCACAAGGTCATAGCCATTAGCTGCGACTATCAGTTCACCTCCAATTGCAGGCCCGATGGCGATACCCATCATTAGCGCGCTCCCAGACGCCGCAACCACACGGCCTTTCACATCAATCTCTGCAGCCAGCGCTGTCAGGTAAGGCAAGGTAAAGAAATACGTACCAGCCCAACACATGACAGCAACCGTATAGGTCAATTGAGAACCTGAAGATTGGCTAACAACATAGGTAACTACACCACTTAGGAATACACCAATTGATACCGGAGCTTTGAGTCCATATCTGGCACCAACAATAGAGGCTATCAAAGGGCCTATCATTCCAATGATAGCTTGCATTGACAAAAGATTACCTACTTCTATGCTACTATAACCAACCTCAGTCCCTATACGCTCAACGAATGTCCAAGCCATAGTATCGCGTAATGAGAATGCGATGAATGCAGCAAGAACAAAAAGTGCGGGCAACTTCGAACTACCTTCGGAGACACCAACATCAGTCACATATTGCCTCCCGTTATACCCAGCATTGGCAGGCAAGCGACGCATAAGAAAAGCCATTAATATAATAGTCACAACCATACCCGTATAAATTCCTGATAGCCCCCAGTTGGCACTCAAACGGGGAAAAATCAACGCCACCAGAATCACCATACCCACACAAAGTACTGACATTTGTCCGGCAAAGCGTTCGGGATTTTTGGAATTGGACACCGTCGCATTACCACAGGCCATTGCCAAGCCAGCACCTATACCTGCCAGCGGCCTCAACATGGTTAACATTTCATATGAATCTACCAGGGCGGATAATATGTTGGCGGTCAGAGCAATAAGAACCCCTGAATATGCAACTATTCTTCGATTAATGGTGTCCATCTTCGGAGCTATTGTCAGGGAGGAAACTGTAATACCAACAAACTCTAAGGTACTCAGCATACCCGCCTGTGCCGCGTTCAACGATAATGTAGCCATTGCTGACCCAATCAGGAACGGCAGTGCCAGTAGAGATAGTAGACCTATTCCGTAAGCCGTGGCGAAAGCTGACAACAATAGCCCCCAATCATCTGGCCAGTACGAATCTCGATTGTCCGCTCTTAATTCGGTGGATGTCATCTATACTCCTCCTTCGGCATTTTTAATGAGTTGCTCTTGTTATGGCTCACTTACTGCCTGACTTTTGGTTCAGTGTAGTACGCCCGATAAAAGATACTCATATAAGAAAGTTATGACCAATTCTTTGTCATCATGGACGTATAACTTTGCATCATGTATTGAATTTTTTATGAGAACTCAGGAAGGCTATTTCCATTCACTGGAATGTCAAAATGTAGATTATAGAAAGGAATTGGGATTCGGTCCGACAAAGAATATGTCATGACGGTCGGGAATAGGAAAATGCAGCCGATTTCTCCTACCCCGAACAGTATTACTGGTTAGATTTATATCTTCTCTTATGAGAAGTTTGAATACTTCTCGATTGCGACACCTTGTTCTTTCATTTTGCTCCTCTTCTCATCCAAGGAACCATCCAAATCAATTCCAATGGAAAGGTCCTCAAAGAGAATGGTTTCGAACCCCAATGCGATGGAGTCCAATGCAGACCACGCTACGCAGAAATCGGTTGCTATCCCACAGAAAAACAGCCGTGTAATTCCTTTCTCCTTCAGGCAAGCCGACAAGCCCGTGGTTGTTTTCCGATCGTTCTCGAAGAACGCTGAATAAGAATCTATTTCCGGGCGGAATCCCTTCCGAATAATCATCTGAGCAACGGTTGTGTCCAGATCCGGATGAAAGTCTGCACCCCACGTGCCCATCACACAATGCTCTGGCCAAAGCGGTTGCGTTCCGTAAGACATTTCGACATATGAAAAGTCCTCCTTGTCTTGATAAGAGGAAGCGAATGACGAATGTCCACTTGGATGCCAATCCTGTGTCAGGATCACATTTTCGAACTGCTTTGCTGCGTTGTTGATAGGTTCAACTATCGCACTGCCACCCTTTAGAGCAAAAACTCCGTCTTCACAAAAATCATTCTGAAGATCGACAATAATCAATGCATCCTTTTTTCCAAATTTTCGCGTCATATCTTGTACACCTCAGTGAGACTTATCAATTAACCTTATGTTAACGCCGATCCCATTTTCTCTTTTGACTCTTCTGATTCAAGTAGGATTTGGTCAGATAGCGCCGCCATCGCTGCCGTCGTTCGCTCGGGAGTAGCATAACCATTGTGGAGAAGGCCTTTCAACAAGGCAACAGATCGGCTGCTAACTCGATTGGCATAGTCTTTGGCAATCTCTCTTGCAGTCGACCGAGCTGTACCCGGGCTACAAGTCTTGCTAATAAGGCCGATATCACGAGCAGTTGGTGCATCCACCGGTTCCGCGAAAACCAACATTTCTCTAGCTCGGGCCATTCCGATTGCACGGGGCGCTCGCAGAGTACCTCCACCGGTGGGCAGCGCCCCCACTGTGATTTCTGGAAAACCAAAGGTCGCCTCATCACTTGCGATTCTCAAATCACAACCTAACGCAAGCTCTAAGCCTCCTCCCAAACAAAATCCCTCTATCGCAGCTATAGTTGCAAATGGAGCTTCATCCACTGCCATCATAGCTTTCTGGAATAAGCTCGTGTGACGTACCTTATCACGTATATTATAGTCGACCAGTGCTTTGAGATCAGAACCCGCACAGAAAGCTCGTGTGCCTTCTGATGCGACAATGCAAACGGGTACATTCAAGGCAGATAGGTGCTCAATAGCACCTATCATCGCTTCAAGCGCAGGGTTGTCCAAGCTATTTCGACGTCGGTCGCGATTAATTGTTAATTCCGCGACATTCTGATCCAATGTCAGGCGAATATCAGAGTCATCAAGAATGGTATCAACGCTCATAGGGGAATACCTTCATCGCATTTTCCCACAGGAGTTTTCTCTTGGGTCCCTCTCGCAGATCCAAAGCATCCAGTTGTGCGAGCGCTTCTGGGTGCTTCAATAAAGGAAAGTCAGATCCCCATAGGACTTTATCTTGTCCCCAAGAGTTAATAAACTTTACCATCTCAGGCTTCCAATGTTTGGGCGCGTAAGCAGATGTACCGAGATATACATTAGGGTGTTTAGACGCCAAGGCGATCGCTTCCTCTACCCAAGGCCATCCAGTATGGGTACAGACTATTTTCAGTTCAGGAAAGTAGAGTGCTATCTTGTCCAGGCGTGCAGGTCGTCCGTTCTCGATTGGCATATAATCCAAAGTATGCCCCATAGAGAACATAGCCGGAATGCCGAGCTCGACACACTTGGCATAATAGGGATAATAATAAGCATCATCAGGACCCAGATCGAAACCGTGAGGGTGCACGTGAATACCTACAAAGCCGTACTCTTTTACAGCTTTTTCGAGGTGCTTTACACCTTTAAGTGCATCAAAAGGATTTACACCAAACAACCCGTGAACTTGACCAGGTAATTGCCTGGAAATTTCATATACTTCCTCAGGAGTGACCCTCAGGTACGGCCGCTGTTCTCGGAAACTCCATCCATAAAAAGCCGCTACATGTACCTTGCCAAGTCCGGTTTCTTCTGCGTAAGAACGGAACTCCTCAACTGTGTATCCACGAAGTGAATCCAGACGCCCTACGTTTTCAAAAACTTCAGACTCTTCAGGATCATCAATAAAGTGTGTTTTGATGGCTTCTGGCGTGAACAGGTGCCCTAAAATATCGATTGGTTTTGACATATCATTTAACCTATATTTTCTCTAGCATCACTTCGCGATACTAGCGCTCTGAATAACATGATCACGCTTCTCAATCCAGCGGCGGCTTTTTTGACTAGCGCTTCTCTCAAATTCACCCTCAGCCAACTTAACTTGGAAGCCAATTCCAATGCGTTGCCGTAGATGTCGTATAATTCGATCCGCCAATTCCTTAGATTCGTTTTCTGCTAGATCCACAGTGGGCACGAAAGCAACAACTGCGACGTCGGCAGACGACTCGTCACTCATTAATGTAACCTGATAGTCATGCACCTCTGAGAAACTGAACATGGCTTCATCCATCGCCTGAGTCCAGATATTGATTCCCTTTACTTTCTTGACTTCATCTATTCTCTGAACACTTCCAATTTGAATCCCCGAAAAGGGGCGGCCGCACTTACAGCTTCTAGGGGCTCTATATATTGCGCTGTCATTGGTTTTACAACGAATCATTGGAACCATCTGACGATAAAGGCTAGTAAGAACTATTTCTCCTCGCTCGCCATCAGAAACATGTTGTCCGGTTTCTGGATCAATTACTTCAAGAAGAATATACGGGTCAATATTGTGAACCACCCCTGGGGTATCGAAATCACCCACTCCGTATTCGCATGAAAACATATGATCGGTTGCCATTTGTGACAAGCCATATCGATCAAACGCCCTTGCACCGTAATTACTCTCCAACCGGTGAAACCATTTTGGACTTGCAGCTTCAGCGCCACAAAGTAGTTTCTCTACGCCAGCGTCTTTAAGTTCATCCCCCGCTTTGGCAGAAAGATATCCTAGGTAGGAAGTAGTTGCCAATATGGCCTTCGGCCGGAACCGCTGCATCAGCTCTACTCTCTTTTGCGTGTCGTACATCGCAACAGGGTAAACGGAAAGCCCGTAATCCAGAGCCGCGTGGTACTCACATCGACCACCCGCAAGTAGAGATACATGCATCATCAGGAATACTGAATCGCCTGGCTTCAATCCAGCCCAACGAAAATAGTACTCATTGACTGCACCATGATTTGAGACGTCCTCCTGACTCTGAAGATGGAGCTCAACACCCTGACCTGACGTACCACTGGTTGTAATTGGAACATGCCCTATTCCACTTTTTAAGATTGCATCGTGCCTTAATCCATAAGGGCTATTCTCTTCCTGGTCTTGGATGAAGTCAGCTTTGTTGACCATGGGCATTATTTCTGCAAAGTCTTCTATAGAATTGACCTTACTCAAATTAATCCCAGCGTCCTCCCATTTTTTCCTGTAATATGGATTCTCTTCCCATATTTTTGGCAAAATGGCAGACAATTTTGACCACTGCAAATCACGAATTTCCCCCGGGGAGAGGTTTTCGTAATCCCTATTTATCTGTGTGAATTTGCTCATGACATCGTCAATCCACCACTTACGCTGAACACTTGTCCTGTGATGTATTCAGAATCGTCCGAACAAAGGAAAGAGATCATAGCTGCCTGTTCAGCGGGCTCAGCCAATCGGCGGAATGGTATCACCTTTAGTCTTCGCTTAAAGGTTTCCGGATCCTGAGCTGCCTGCTCTGCCTCTAAAGGTGTATTGGTAGGTCCAGGAGCTGTACAGTTAACATTTATCGAGTACCTGGCTAGTTCACGTGCAATAGATTTACTCCACGCTATCAAAGCGCCTTTTGTACCTCCATATACCGCTTCGCCGCTCGTTCCAACTTTGCCGGCATCAGAGGTTACTGTAACGATTCTTCCAACCTTCCGCTCTATCATCGCTGGAATTACAGCATGGGTAATATACAACACTGATTTATAATTGATATCGATCACTTTGTCCCAGTATTCAGGGGCTTCGTCCACGAACTTCGAGGTTGCAGTCCAACCAATGACATTTGCCAACGCGTAAATAGGACCCATTTCACTTTCAATGCGTTGCACAACAGCGCGGGTGGACTCTACATCTGTCAGATTTACAGGATAGATTTCGATATTGGCTGGAGATTCCGCCTTTACCTCTTCTAAACTCTGTTCATTAATGTCGAGCGCGGCAACTTTGTAGCCATCTGATACTAGTCTACGAACTGTAGCACTACCGATGCCTCCGGCGGCTCCTGTAACGATTGCCAATTTTGACATGCTAACTCCTGTTATTTAGATGAGTTCCAGAAATTTACCCATGAACAAATTGAACAACAAACGCTTTTTCATCATGATTCCATTACCTGAAGTAATTCATGAGCAAAGCAAGATAGATGACTTCGCGGGGGAGAATCCGGATGGCACCTTTTCGGTCTAGCTAATCAGGCTCAAAGAAATACTCGATTTTCGAGTTACCTCCATCAGCTAGGCGGGATTTGTAGTAACTCCTGTCAACCAGTTATATGAATATTAGAACGCGAGGAATTTACCAATGTGACCTTTGGCACAGAAGAACTAAATTTCCGAAGAGGAAATGACACCCGTCACTAGTGCTCATAGAGTAACTTCATCTCTATGACTGCTTTTAGTTCGGTTGCTGCCAGAAGAAAACCCATCAATAGAGAAATGCAGCAACGTCGGCTCATGGCTGAAAGCGGTGGTAGCGCCAGACGTCAGCTTTTTCTATGGCCAAAAGAAAAAGGTCGGCTACTTCCAATGCTTAGGCTGGACAGGTGATTCTATGTCTTGCTTGGATACTTGATCCAAGACACTGAGCAGATCTACGCCGACCTCGGCCTCAAGATCGTTTACGGAAGATAGGTAGTTATCCAAGTCGCGCGTATAAAGAGGTCTTCAACAATATAGGTACCCAAAATTCACTCTTTTCCTCAAAACCAATTGAATTTTCGTCTGTTTTTTCACCGTTGTTTTAGTGGTTGCATTATGGTGCTGAACCAATGTTGCTACAGCAGGAGAATCGCTCGGCCAGATAATCAATCAAACAGCGGGCCTTGGACGGCAAGTGTCTGCCCGACGGGTAAACAGCATTGATGGCCAGTGGCGGCAGCTGATACGGTTGCAGAATTTCGATCAACTCTCCGGCATTGAGGGCGTCACCCACTAGCCACCGCGGTGCCGGGCTAATACCGTGACCGGTGAGTAGCGCCTTGCGTACCGCGTCGCTGCTATTGGTAAGGAAGTTGCCGTCCACATGCACAGTGATCTGATTGCCCTGTTCGAAAAAATGCAGCTCATTGGCGTTGCCATAACCAGTGAAGATAATGCAGCTGTAATTCTTCAGTTCCAGAGGATGTTGTGGTTGCCCGTAGGTGGTCAGAAAAACTGGTGAAGCCACAGTCACCACCGGGCTCTTGGTGATGCGGCGAGCGATCAGGGAAGAGTCACTAAGTTTGCCCATCCGCAGGGCCAGGTCCACACCTTCCTGCACAAGATCGACGTTGCGGTCATTGAGTAGCAGCTCGACTTTGATATCCGGGTATTTTTTAAAAAACGCTGCCAGCGCCGGCACCACATGCAGCTGCCCAAAGGCGGCGGGTGCCGCCAATCGCACCGTGCCCTTGGGTTGGCTTTGCAGTTGTCCGACACTCTGTTCGGCTTCATCGATATCCATTAAAATGTTGATACAGCGCTCGTAGTAGTCGGCGCCGGCCTCGGTTAAATGCAGTGCCCGGGTACTGCGATTCAGCAACTTGGCGCCCAGGGACTTTTCCAGCTCCGCAATATTTTTGCTGATGGTGGGCTGAGTGGTATCCATTTCCTTGGCCACGGAAGAGAAACTGCCGGCCTCGGCAACCCGGACAAACATCGACATGGCAGTCAAACGGTCCATAGAGGTTGCTTCCTGTAATCAGGCCCGTAAGCGAATAACGGGGTGATGGCCTTCATATATTCCCTCCGAGAATTAATACTATTCCTGCTACAGGTATTATTGTAGTCAAAAGAACGCGATACACTGATTCAGCAACAATGGTCGGCATTTGCACCTGTCATTCGTAGATTGAGCTTACCTTTTGCAAGGGTTATAAACAGAAGTTATAAAAAGGCTCAGGAGAAGTCGCCTATGGGGTTTGATGCCCAGCTGTCGGAGTTAAATCGCACCATTTGCAGTCAATTCAAGGCCTCAGAACTGGCGATTCTACAAAAGACGGTGTTGATATTGCGCAAGAGCGGAATCCTGGAGCGCAGTCTGCAAGAGGGAGAAACCGTCCCCGATTTTGCAATTCCCAGGCCAGAAGAAGATAGCTCGCTGTATCAGTTGTTGCAGCTGGGGCGAGTGGTGATCAATTTTTACCGTGGTTCCTGGTGTGGTTTTTGTCGTGCAGAGCTGCGCGCCTTCACTCAGGTGCTGCCGGAACTCGCCAAGCTGAATGTCACTTACCTTGCGATCTCGCCCGAGGGAGAGGGGGATAAATCAGCAGGGCCGGAGCGACAAGAGTTGTCAGCTTACTGCAACATCAAGGATATCGACAACCGTATCGCCCGCTCTTTTGGTATTCACTACACGCTGTCCCAACAAAACCGGGAGATGTTCGAAAACTGGGGTTTGGATCTCGCCCAACTTCACGGCAGTGAGCGGGTGGAACTACCGCTACCGGCTACCTATGTAATTGGCCCGGATAGAACAGTGGCGTTTCGCTATGTGGACGTGGATTTTCGCAAGCGCTTTGACCCACAGAAGCTGGTGACAATACTTCAAGGACAGGAGGGTTGAGTTGGCAGGATGTACAAGTGCTGGAAAGTGGCAGGGGGTATAAGGAAGGCGGAAAAAAATAAAACGCCCGGGTTTATCGTTTGGTAGCCCGGGCATGCTGACTATTGGACGGCATTTTCCAGATCCTTGTTGAATTGCTCTTCCAGTTGTTTCGCCATTTTTTCCGAAATCAATTTTTGCAGGTTGTGACGTTGGCCCATGAGACTGGGTTTTGGCAGATCGTGCTTTTGATGGCTGCCATCGCTTAGAGCTTCCAGTTTCTCACGGGCGAAACTGGCAGACAGAGCGAGACTGGTGATTTCCTTAAAAGCATCAGCTTCTGCATAAGTGACATTGGCAAGGGTGAGAACAAGGGTTCCGATCAGGGCTGAGTGTTTCATAACAGGTGCTCCGGTAGATGGATTGGTGCCTGGTAATGAATGGGCTGTGGCGCTGGAGAGAATTGTTGAAGAGGAACTCTCAACGCTTGGTAAATAGTGTATCTATTCGGGGCTGAAATATAAGAAGAGGAAATTGAATAAGATACATTCCAGGGACGCATGAGTGCTAGTGTATTGTCGCATCCAGCCTTAGCGAATGAGGTATACTAAGAGCCTAACTTGATTTCTGGATGCCAGGCCATAGAACAATTCAGCGGGAGTTTGTGAAACAACCGGCTGACTTCTCACCTGATATTTCCTGATCATGCGGACCAATTCAATACCAGCAAGCGTTCGTTGGATAGAAAGGATATTCTTCAAGCCAAGAGTAGGCTATTGCTGACATTTCCCGAACTCAAAGTAGCCTTCCTTTCAACTCCCGTTCATGGCTGAAAGTCTCCGCACCCTCAAATGTCAGCTGTTTTGATTGCTTGAACAATCAGCGTGCAGCTCTGTAGCCGGTATACGGTAACGATATACCGGCCGCTGGTCTCGCCGATCGTGCATGAGGCCCCTTCAGTCTTCGCGTTCAGCACTCATCAAGCAAAGCCCCAGCAGCAAGGTGGCCAGGACGCCCGATCCGCCAGCGACTGGCGAGGGCAAAAAAGCATCACGTCCAAATGCCATCAACATCGCATTGGCGAGCATGGCCACAACACCGACCAGCGCCGTTACACTCCCCAAGGCCTTGGAGCCTTCGGTCATTTTGGCCATTCCGACAATGAGCGCTGCAAAGCCCAGCAAGAGCTTCGCGGCGTAATAGATCATAAAGGACAAGGCAACGACCGCGCCTGTCGCAGGTCCGAGGGCCTCGAGCTGACTGGCAGCTTCGCGAAATGGTCCGAACATGGTGAGGCCAATGCTCACTTGCACGAGGTTAAAAACCGCGCTAATCGCAATGGCGGACCATCCAACCCGATAGTGATTGGCCTGCACCATGGCCGCTCCAGCAAAGGCGGCGAGAAAAGTGAAGAGTAAGCTTTCGAGTCCCCAGAGAAGTTGTCGTGGCGGGGTAAGCCCTGCGATGTAGAGGGCTGTATAAAGTGCCTGCGTGAGCGCTAACGCCAGCAGCAGGCACGATGTGATTTGGACCGTTCTACGATGAGTAAATTCCATGGTGGCATCCCTTGTTGTTAAGTGCCGGATAATAACACTCGTTGAGATACCCCTATAGGTTGTAACACCGAGCGTCGTTCGAATGGCTACGGATATGGAGACCTCTTCGGGCGCATAAAGTTCAAGGTCAATGACGCCCAATGACTTTGCGTTAATACCCAAGGGTTACACCAGTAACGTTCCGGGCAATGGTTTTTTGGGGCTTTGCAGATTGCCAGAATGCAAATCAAAATATCCCGCCGTCTGGGTGAATCTATTCGGTTCCAGGATGACATCACCACCACCGTTGACGATGATATTTTGAGAGAACGGGCATCGAAATCGAACGCCTCAATGCCCCTCTATTCCAAACTGCTGAGCAGGTCTTGAACAATGGTTTGGGGATGCTGGTATTCCCGCACCAACCGTTTGGTTTGAGTTTCGGTCTTCAATACCAGGGAGGGAAAGCCGTCAATGGGCAGTTGGCGGGCCAGTCGATGCTGGCGGCGGAATTCCGATTCCACCGATTCCGAGCACAGGTCTTTCTCAAAGCGTAGAGGGTCCAGCCCCAGCTCCTTGGACAGTTGCACCAAAACGCTGGTCTCCGATGGATTCATGGCTCGAAGGTAATAGGCGCGTTGAATTGCATCAATCATACGATCCTGGCCCGTGGCGGGCTCTGTCGATTGCATGCCAGCGGCAATGGTCGCGCGGCAGGATAAGTAGGTGGAGCGACGGGGTTGATTTAACGTCCAAAAATCGAAGTTGAATTCGGTACCCAATTGTGCCTGGATCTCCCTCCAGTAACCCTGAATGGTTTGCTGCATTTCCATGGGCATAGGGTTGTCACAATCCCGTGCCAGGCCACCAGTGACATTTTCTATTTTGACGGCAGTGGGTAGAGCCTGCTTGACCTGATCCCACACCGGACGAAAGGCCCAACACCAGGAGCACATGGGATCGTGAACATAGTAAAGAGTGGCAGTCATGGGTTTGGTTCCGGTCGGAGGCCTGGGGGGAAGAATACTACACCGACTCAACCAGGCATGACAATCACGCCAAAAATAATGAAGATCGGGATCCCCAGGCAACCTGTCAAACAACGGAGCCTAGTGAGAAACCGCCTCACTGACGCCAATACCCGTCTCGGACAACACCATCTGTTCATTGAATGCTTCCTTCTCCTTGACGCCACGAACACTCACGTCCGTCACTGAGAAGTACCACAGTGATGCGAAAGCCAGCGGCACGGAAATCACCGTCGGATAGGCATAGGGAAACAGCGGTGCTTCCATTCCCATGATGTCGACCATCACTTGAGGCCCCAGTAAAATAAAGACTACAGAGGAAATCAGCCCCACCAGGATTCCCGCCAGGGCGCCACGTGTGGTCAGGCCTTTCCAGTACATGGCCATTAACAGCACCGGTGCATTGGCGCTGGCGGCGATGGCCATGGCGAGATTGGAGATAAAGACCACATTCTGATGTTCAAAGATAATGCCAAATACAATCGCAATCACCCCCATACCGATGACCGCCATTTTCGACACCAGCATTTCCGACTGCTCCGATACCTTGCCTTTGGCAATGGATTCGGCGTAGAGGTCGTGTGCAATGGTTGCAGCAGCCGAGATGGTCAGTCCCGATACCACGGCCAGAATCGTCGCGAAGGTGACGGCGGCGATAAAGCCCAGCAACAGATCACCCCCCAGATAGTGGGTGACATGAAGCACCACCATATTGCCACCACCGATCATGGAACCTTGGGCATCATGGTAAGTGTCATTGCCCATGATCAACGCCACCGCACCAAACCCGATCAGGATAATCAGCAACTGAAAATAGCCAATGATGGAGATGGCATAGAACGCGGATTTCCTGGAGCTGGCGGCGTCTTTTACCGTGAACAGTCTCATCAGAATATGAGGCAAGCCGATAAAACCAAACAACAGAGTCAAGCCTACGGATAAGACCGAGCCGGGGCTTTTCAGCCAGGCTCCAGCCTCCATCAAACCGTCTTTCATGGGGTGTATTTCTGTTGCGCGTGTAAATATCCTACTCATGTTGAAATCGAAATGATTCAATAACAGCAGCGCCATCAGTGTGCCGCCCACCACCAACAGAACCGCTTTGATAAATTGTACCCAGGTAGCGGCGAGCATGCCGCCAAAGGCAACATAGAACACCATCAGCAGACTGACAGAAACGATTGCCAGAATGTAGTCGAGACCGAACAGAAGCTGAATTAACTTGCCGGCACCCACCAGCTGCGCAATGAGGTAGAAGACAAGGACAAACAGAGAGGCCACCGCCGCCACCGGCCGAATGGACTTGGCGGAAAGACGGAAAGACACCACATCAATAAAGGTAAAACGACCCAGATTGCGTAGGCGCTCGGCGATAAGGAACAAAACAATGGGCCAGGCTCCGAGGGTACCGGCAATGATCGTTAAACCGTCGACGCCCATACTATAGATGCTGCTGGTGATCCCCAACAGCGTGGCGGCAGACAGAAAATCACCGGATATCGCCACACCATTTTGCCACGCAGGAATGCCGCCGCCTGCGGAATAAAAATCACTGCGTGAGCGCGTTCGCGACGCGGCCCAATAGGTAATACCCAAGGTCACCACCACAAACATCAGGAAAATAACAATGGCCGACAGATTGAGCGGCTGAGTTTCGACACTTCCGGACACACTGCCTGCAGCGACAGCCAGGCCGGGAGCCACGGCTGCGGGAATAAGCCCCCACAGGGCCAGGCTACGGCTGATCAATCGACGTCTGTTCACGGCGTTCATGGGCGCTCCTCACCTAACAGCTTTTGATTCAGTTGATCATGACGTCGCCCCACTACCAAGGTGTAGTAGCCAGAGAGCCCAATACTGATCAGAACAACCGCTACCGTAAACCAGACACCCAGACTGACGCTGCTCTGCGCCGGAATTCGCGCATTGATCAGAGCGGGAAAATACGCCCAGCAAATCAAATAAAATGCCAGCACCAGTATCATGGCCCCCGCCATAAACACTCGGGATTTATGCCGTTCCCTGGACAAGACATGAAAGTCGGGGTCGTTTTGCAATCGCTCAATCAAATTGGATGTCATGGATTTTCCTCTGCATAGACTATGGGCGCTCGACCCCGTCCTGATAATGGGATGTGCCGTTGGTGTAGAGAATGTCCACTTTGTCCACCACCACCATTTCGTTCTGCCTGACGTACTCTTGCCAATGGGCATCGAGTTTGCGAACCAGGTCCGGTCGCCGGGAAGCCAGATCCTGAGTTTCCCCCACATCCGTCGCCAAGTTGTAGAGTTCCCAGCGTTGTTTCCCCCAGGGTTTGTTCAACCACAGCAGTTTCCAGTCGTCGTGGCGAATCGCTCTGCGCCCGAACAACTCCCAGCCGGCCGTAAAACCCTCGCCGTGGACGGATAAATCCTTGCCTTGCAGATAAGGCAGCAGGCTTTTGCCGGTCATCGGCAGCACCCTTCGTCCGCGATGGTGTTGATCCGATGGATCCAGACCCGCTATCTCCATCACAGTGGGAGCGATGTCTCTAACGGTGATAAATTCATGGGAGAGTCCACTCATGGGCGTTATGGCCGGGTAATGGATAAGCGCTGGAACTTTCAGCCCGCCCTCCGTGGTGAATCCTTTCTGCAATCGGTAGGGCGTGCTGCTCACCCGAGCCCAACCGGGTCCGACGGAAACGTAGGAGTCCACCTTACCCAGATTTTCCAAGCGGTTATCAAAATTTTCCGGTATCCATTGGGCATTTGGGATCGAGCCGGCGTGAATATCCAGCGGGTTACTGCCTTCGGCACCGTTGTCCGACATAAAGACGATCAGCGTATTTTCCAGCTGGCCAATCTCGTTCAGATAGTCGACAAGGCGACCGATATGAAAATCCAAGGCCTCCACCATGGCCGCGTAGATCTCCATCAGTCGAGACTCGCGCACCTGCTGCTCGTTCGACAACTGGTTCCAGAGCGGATAGAACCCAGGTGGAGAACCCAGGCCTACGTCCGCCGACACCACGCCGAGTCGCTTCATTTTGTGAAGCCGGGCGGCAGCGGTGGATTCGTATCCCGCGTCGTAACGCCCCCGGTAGCGTTCGATAAAGGCTTGCGGTGCCTGCAGTGGCCAATGGGGGGCGGTATAGGCCGCGTAGGCAAAAAAGGGTTTACCGTCTTCGCGATTGCTTTCGATATTGTCAATCAGCACATCGGTAAAAAAACGGGAGGAAAAAAACGGCTCAGGCAGATTCACCGCTTGGCCATTGCGACGATAATTGGCTGTGGGCGCCTTGGGAATCACTCCGCGCTGATCCAGATGACTGGCACCGCCTTCGAGCAAGGCATAAGTTTGCTCAAATCCCCGGGCCGAGGGGTAGCTGTCTTGGTCATAGCCCAGATGCCACTTGCCGGCCATATAGGTGTGGTAGCCACTGTCCCTGAGACGGGTGGCGACGGTCACAAAACGCCGGTTAAGTTGACCTTCATACCCGGGTCGGCCTTTTTGCTCCTCGGACCAATAGTACTTTTGCGTACCCAGCCCCACCAGGTGATTGTCCGTGCCGGACAGCAGCATGGCACGGCTGGGGGAGCAGGTGGGAGCGGCGTAGAAGTTGGTGAATTGCACCCCGCCCTGCGCCAGCGCATCGAGTCTGGGGGTGCTGATTTCACCGCCGAAGACACCAAGGTCAGAATAACCCAGGTCATCGGCAACAATAAGAAGAATGTTGGGCCGCCGGCTTTCGGTAGCCAGACAGTAGCCGGTTACCATCATCAGGCCGACCAGCAACCACCTGCTCTTAAATGGATTCATGCTGCGCCCCCTACGGATGCCTGGATGATACGCTGACGGCGGGTTTTCTCAGCGCGGGCACATCGGGCGCGGCGATAACAACGCCATTGCGCTCCACATAGTCCAGCCAATACCCCAGCATACGTTGAAATACCGCCGGTTCCTGATCAGACAGATCGTGCTGTTCGCCGGGATCTTGCGCCAGGTTGAACAGTTGCCACGGCTCGATCTGCCCCAGATCCTGGTTATAGCCTCCGGTCAATTTCCAGTCTCCCGCCACCACGCCGCGCCCGGACCAGAGCTCAAACCCCAGGTAATCGTGTTCAGACCTGACGGCGTCGACTGCTCCACTCAGCAGGGGGAGTAGCGACTTGCCTTCGGGGGCCTGATAAGGCGAATCTTGCTGGCCATGAGCCGGATGTTGAACGTCCGCCAGCTCTGCGACCGTGGGCAGAAAATCCAGAACACTGGTAATGGCATGACTGATCCCGGGTTTGAGACCTGCGGCGGGCCAACTGATGATCGCTGGCACTCGGACACCACCTTCGGCCCCGGAAAATTTATAATCGCGGAACACCCCCTGCCCGGCTGTCGCCCAAGTATGCGAATAAAGCACCACGGAGCCTCGGCGTCCCATATTTTGCAGGCGATTATCGATATTCCTGGCCAGGGGCAACAGCGCCGGTGCGTGGCCGCGGGTGGCCGAGGCACCCTCAGCACCGTTGTCGGACAGGAAAACGACCAGGGTATTGTCATAAAGATTGTTGTGTTTTAGATAGGCCAGCACCTTGCCGATGTTTCGGTCCATTTCGTCGACCATAGCGGCGTAGATTTCCATCGCGCGGGCGGATACTGCCTGCTCCTGTTGCGTCAGGCTCTCCCAGGGTTGGACATCCGCCCTCTCGGCACTGTAGCTCGCTGCCGCGCCAATCAGCCCCGATTGCAGCAGCGCCTGTCCTCGCTTCTGGCGCAGAACGTCATAGCCCTCGTCATAGCGCCCCTGGTAACTGTCGATAATGTCCTCTGGCGCCTGCAGCGGGTAGTGAGGTGCGGTGAACGCCAAATACCCGAAGAACGGCTGGCCGTCATCTTTGTGGCTGTCAATGTACTGAATCATCTCATCGGCGAAGGCGCGGGTTTGGTAAAAATTTTCCGGAAGCTGCTCAACCACTTGCCCGTCGCGCCAATAGTCGCGTTTGCCAAAACCGAAGGAACCGATTTGATCGTCGAAGTAATCGCTGTTTTGTTGAATCGCAAAAGTTTTGTCGAAGCCGCGGCGACTGGGGCGGTTGTGAGCGCTGGCCCCCAGATGCCACTTGCCCGTCATATAGGTGTGATAACCCGATGCCTGAAGCAAGCTCGCCACCGTCACCACATCATCGCGCAAATGTCCCTCGTAGCCGGGTTGCCCTTCTTGATTGGGCGCGGGTCGGGCGTAAGCCCCCACCATGGTACCCAGACCGGCACGATGATTGTCGACACTGGTCAGAAGCATGGATCGTGTTGTGGAGCAGGAAGCGCCGGCATAGAATCTGGAAAACACCATCCCTCGGTTCGCCAACTCATCAAGATTCGGGGTCTGGATGTCGCCACCGCCAAACGCTCCGATGTCGGTATAGGCCATGTCATCGGCCACAATCAGTAAAATATTGGGCCGTTCACTCGGCACATCTCGTGCCTGCACCCAGGACGTCAGTAACAGTAGCTGCAGCCCGAGTAACACACGAAAATGAAAATGGGAAAAAGTCATGCCGCTGGACATTAAGACCTCTGCAAGCTGGTACTGCGAATTGTTGGTGAGTGGAGCAAGGGGAAAGCCCTAAGGGCTCCCCCATGAGGCATTAACTCAGAAGCTGTAGCTGGCCTCCAGCCCGAACGTACGCCCATGAGCCACGCTGTACATATAGTCGTTGTTGCGCCCCGGAGCGTTGTAGGAGAAATCCGCGTATTCCTCATCGGTGAGATTTTTTGCAATCAGCGCCACCTTGAAACCGGAATCCAGATGCGTCAGGGACAGATTGGTATTGAGCAGCGTGACCGCATCGATTTCGTTGTACCTATTAGCGGCACCGGAGGTGGCATTAAGCCAATGGGCTGACTTATGATTGAGATTCAGGCTGACGCGAGAGGCAAACCCCTTGATAAGCCCTTCTGATTCGTAGGTCAGTGTGCTGTTGAGGGAGAACTCCGGCGCACCCGACACCTCAGCATTTTGCCCGGGACCCGCATCGTCGTTTTCAACCTCCATCACACCCAGTCCCACGGTCAGGCTGAACTCGTCACTCAGATGCATAAAGGCATCCACCTCGATGCCCTGGCTGGTGACATCAAAGGAGCTGATCAACAAATTGCCATTGGTAAAGGAGGCATTCTGAAAATCGGAGATATCCATGTTGAAGATCGTGGCATTGATATAGCCATTTTCCAACTCGTACTTGACGCCGGCCTCCAAGGTGACAATTTTCTCCAGGGGAATAAACAGCGACTCGGCACCCACAAAGTCCGCGTTGTTGACCGGATTACCACTGGCAAGGCCGGGTTTTTTGGAACCCTTGGCGATGCCGGCAAACACCAATGCGGTGTCTGTGGCGTCCCACTCGAAGGTGATAGAGCCATCCAGGGTTTGTTCATCCACTCGGTCACTGGCCGCCTCAATCAAATCAGGATCTTCATTGCTGCCCAGCACGATAATGTCCGCTTCCTTTTCTTCATCGGTATAGCGTGCACCGACAATCAGCCGCAAGGTATCGCTCAGGGACCAAGTGCCGCTGCCAAAGACAGACGCGGCGTCCATTTGCTGCTCGCCGTACCAGAAACGCTTGTCGTCGTTCAGGTACTGAAAATTCAGGCGGTCAATGTCCTGCGTAACGTAGTAGAGACCGACGATATAGTCGAACGCTTCTCCCGCCGGAGAGGTCAAACGCAACTCTTGGGAGAACTGCTCGTAATCTTCGTCGTACCAGGTCACCACTCTCGGTCCGCTCAGAATGCTGGGATCAAACACAGATTGGTAATCCATGTCACTGTAGCCACTCACCGATGTCAGGGTGTGATCGCCAATGGGGATATCGATCTGTAGCGAGAAGTCGTTAAAGTCCCGCTCAGAACCGATGTCTTCATTGGTTAGCACCGGCACCTGAAAACGGGTACCAAAGGCGACCTCATCGTAACCCAGTGCCGCCGATGCCGGTGGGGGTGCGGGGGTAAATTCGTCGGTGCCGTCATACTCGCTGAAAGACCCTTCGAGCAGGCGCACAAAACTGTTGCCCTCACGTTCCTGGCTGGTCACCTGTGCCTTTGCTGTAATAACCCAATCGTTGTCGGTGTTGTATACACCGGTGAGGCGAAAGGCACTGTTCTCCGATTGCGCCTCATCTCGATTGACGCCCTGGTTCTCTACCCAGCCTCCTGCATCTTCGTACATAGCCGCGAGGCGCAGTGAGAACTGATCGGTAACCGGAATGCTGATGGCACCTTCAAGAGTCGAGGAGTCATACTCGAACTCGTAACCGAGACTGAGATAACCCTCAAGGGTGTCGCCGGGTTTGCGGGTGGTGGCGCTCACGGCCCCCACCAGCGTATTGCGGCCGTAGAGGCTGGCTTGGGTGCCTTTAAGCACCTCGATTCGATCGAGGTCAAACATTGCCGCTTGCAGTTGGTTGTTACGCCCCGCCCAGACGCCATCCACAAACAGGCCCACGTCCTGTTCCAGCATGGCACCGCCGGCCCTCGTGCCTATCCCCCGGATGGCCAGCACTGGGGTTCCGCTCGGTGCCGCATTGAAGGTGGCATTGGGGACGAAGTCGATAACGGCGTCCATGTCGTCCAACTTGAAATCACTCAAGGTCTCCGCACCCATAACGCTGACGGAACCGGCAACGTCCAGCAGGCTTTCCTCGCGCTTATTGACGGTAACGACAACCTCCTCCAGTTCAAAGGCATAGGCTGCGGGCGCCGCCACCGACATCACGACCAGGGCACTTGCCATGGAATTCAGACTGGGTAATTTCATTGATGCTCTCCATAGGGGGCTCAGGGCGCCCGCTGTTTGTTATTAACTGTTGGAACAGTAGGCAGAGTAGATCAGCCCCAAATAAAATAATATTTATATTTTTTGATATTCGCATAACTATTAGTCATACTCTGAAGGAATTATCATGCCCCAAGGCTCAATCACGGCCACCACCCCACGCCTCTGTGGTGCCTTTGTTCGGAGATAAGCTCATGAAATTCAATCAGTTAGAGGCGTTTATCGCCACCGCCGAGGGAAATGGGGTGGTCGGCGCAGCGGAGCGGCTCTGTTTGACCCAGCCGGCGATCACCAAGAGCATCAGCAACCTGGAGGAGGATCTTGGAGCCCCGCTGTTTGATCGCTCACGTAATCGACTGGTGTTGAACCGCAACGGAGCCATTTTGCTCAGGCGCGCAAAGGCGGCCAAAGCGGAGCTGCAGCGAGCGAGGGAAGAAATCCACCTGATGAGTCGGTACGACAAGAACAGCCTCAAATTCAACTGCTCTCCGGCATTGCTGCCTAAACTGATCCCGAAGGCCATCAATCTGTTTAAGAGCAGCCACCCCGATACCCACGTCGAACTGGCCGGCCTGCTCGAAGACGACCCGAAGAACAAGATCACCGCGCTTCTCGACGGCGAATACGATCTGTTGTTTACCGTCCTCAACGAAAACGAAGGTCTTTTGGGTGTCAGCTACGAAAAACTGATGGAGATTGAAGTCATCTTTGTCGCCAGTAAAGGCCATCCGGCCTTGCAGCTGCAACAGCCCAGCCTTAAGGAACTCGAGGAATACGATTGGCTGTTGCCCGGCCAGGGCGGCCTGCCTTATCAGCTGATACGCGCAGCGTTCCGCCGGGTCAACGCACGGATACCACACAATGCCCTGACCATTGCCAACCGCCAGATCACTTTTTCACTACTGGATCAGGGGTCTTATCTGGCAGCGATCCCGTATCACCCCAGTTGTTTTGAGCAAACGTTGTCTGAACTTCAGGTTGTGGCCGTAAACACAGAACGCATTCACTGGCCCCTCTACGTGATCCAGAGAGAAAACACCATTGTGTCTCAACCGACGCTGGAGTTTATTGAGCAGATTAAACAGCTCTTATAACCTTTATCCTTGACCCGGTGACTGTGATCATGGAATTTACCCTGGATCATTATCTGCTGCTGTTAGGTGGCAGCGCCCTGGCGACTCTCGCGGGCTCCCTGCTTGGCGTCGGTGGCGGTTTTATCATTTTGGGGATACTCTCGGCGTTGCTGCCGACCACCACATTAGTGCCTGTGCTCGCAGTCGTGCTTGCCTGTATCGATGTCAGTCGCACCCTGGCTTTCCGCCACCACATCCACACCGAGACCATTCGCAGTTTCGTGCCGGGAAGTATTGTTGGTGTGATCGCCGGATCTCTGCTGTTTGTCTCTCTGTCAGAAAAGGTCATTGGCACCGGGCTTTCTCTACTGATCCTCGCCACACTCCTGACCCCGGTAAACCGACTACAGTGGAAAATCCGCTATCCGTTTTACTGGGTCGGGAAGCTGCACGCATTTCTATCGACCTTATTTGGATACGGCGGTCTGTTCCAGGCAACCATGATGCGCACACCTTTGAGCAACCAACAGATTACCGCCACTCTGGCCAGTTGTTTCCTGGCGCTGGAGCTCATGAAAATCACATCCTATTCTCTGCTTGGTTTTAACTACGGGCCCTACTTGGGCATCATTTTGGTTACCGCCTGTGGCGCCATACCAGCGTCATATGTGGGCAGGCAATTGGCCGGCGCAGTCAATGCATCGGTCTATCGACTTGCGTACAAATGCATTGTTTGTGTGATCGTTGGCAATATTCTCTGGCGGGTCTGGAGTTAAATGGCGGCGCCTCACCATCAGCACTTTGATGCTGGGGTGATACATCTAAAACGCCAACAACCGCGCCGGGGTTTTCTCCACAAGCTTAGCAATTAAGCCATCCTCCACACCAATGCGTTGCAAGGTCGGGACGACATAGTTCTGCAGACGGACGTACCCGTGTCCACCGTAACGGCGAGTCATGTTCTTTACGAACACATCCGTGCCGACAACAATCTGATCACTGTAGCCCTCTCTCAATAGCTGATAAATGGCAGCAATCTTGTAGGTATCGGAATCCTTCACCGATCCGATCGCTTCGGTGTCCCAGGTCATCCCGAAGCAGTCAAAACAAACATTAACGCCTTGGTCCAAAACTTCGCGAATGTAGTCCAATTGTGGCGCCCAGGCGCAAGGGTTATCCAACAATGCCTCAAGGCTCGTGATCTGCACGTGACTTTGAATGTGGCACATCAACAACCGATCGGGCGACATACCGTTTTCCAACAAGGTCTGGTAAACAACACGACTGTCCTCCTGACCGGTGCCAACCCCCAGATGCGCAGTCACCATAATGCCTGTCTCTTTCGATGCATGAGAGGCAGCACTGAGAAAATCCAGTTGGCGCTGGGTATTGCCGTTGGAGGCAACCTTGATTTGGCCTGGCTTAACGCGCGTACCCTCCATCCCGTTATTGATTTCATCGAGCAAATAATCAGTAAACTGGTGCATACTCATCGCCTGAAATCGCTCAGGCCAGGATTTCTCTGCGTAAAGACCCGTGCTCGCAATAATGTGGACGCCAGTGGCTTCAGATATTCGCTTCAAGCCCTCTACGTCGCCTCGAATACCCGGGGCACTGCATTCGAGAATAGCCCGTCCTCCGCAAGCGTGAAAATCACTGACTTCTGCCGCCATCAGGGTTTCGTCAGTTAAGTCCCAAACGTCGGGATGACGTACAAAATAGCCATGATTCATATAGGCAAGGTCTTTTAACTCTATCGGCGCTTGCGGCGGAGCTGGAAATACTTGCGCTGGTGGATCACCCAGCATCGGCACAAAGTCCTCCATATAGAAGTCACAGTTGGTCAGCACGTGCTCATGCATCGACGTAAAGCCGAGAGCATCCGGCGCAATCGGGCCACATACGGTCATGACGTTCTTCATAATTGTTTCCTTCTATCGGTGCGCTTGGTCAGGGTTGCGTGACTCGTAAAACTGCGTGGTCATCGCAGGGAATTCCGGCAATGTGATTCCACCGTCGACAGTGATGGTTTGCCCATTGATATAGCCCGATTCGTCTGAAGCGAGGAACAACATCGCATTGGCGATGTCTTCCCCCATTCCCGATCTGCCGTTGGGTATTACGCGTACGATGTCTTTCAACATTTCCGGAGACAAAAGCGCTTCGATTTCCGGGGTAGCGATAAAACCCGGCTCTACACCATTAACTGTTATGTTGTCTCGGGCGTATTCCAGCGCTGCCGTGCGAATAAAGCCATTCAAGCCTGCCTTAGAGGCCGCATAGTGAGCAAGCCCTGGCAAGGACACCTTAGGCCCGGTCACGGACGAGGTATACAGCAGGCGGCCCTGCCCTACTTGGCGAAAATGCGGGGCGCAAGCCTTGGCAAGCCAAAAAGCGGATTTTAGATTGACGGACAGTGTCAGTTCCAACACCTCCTCTTCAAGTTCGTCAATGAGCTGCTCTGGAAATATGCCGGCGTTATGCACCAAGATATCAAGGCGCCCAAATCTCTCGGCGGCCAAATTAACGAGTTCGTCGATATCCGATTTAATCGCAACATCCGTTTGTTGAAATACACCTGTTCCTCCATGTCTTTCAATGAGAGACAGTGTGTTCAGGCCGTGGTCTTCACTTCGGTTGGCGATAACGACAGCTGCTCCTGCCTGTGCCAAACGCAGAGCAATAGACCTGCCGATGCCTCGACCGGCTCCAGTCACGATAGCCACTTTACCGGATAAGTTACCTAACATGGATTGACCTCTGGATATCATTAAAGATGATAAGTAAATTCGACACCAAAGCTCCGAGGTGCTCCGTGATCATCAGTAAAGGTGCCAAAGTCTGAAAGATCGGAAACAAAAATGCGATGCTCCTGATCGGCCAGGTTACGCCCCCAGAGCGCCATCTGCCATTGCTCATCGGCACTGACAAAACCCAATCTTGCGTTAACAATGCCATAAGCTTTCTGACTGACGGGTTCAATGTTTTCGCTACTGAAAAATATGTCGTCTTGCCAGTTGTAGTCCACCTGAAAAAGCGCATCTCCTTGTGTCAAACGCCATTCGTAACTCACCAGAATGTTGTAGGTCCACTGGGGCGTTACCGGTGTGGTATTGCCAGACAAATCCGTCACCAGAAGATCACCGCCCAACAGGACCTCTTCGGTGCGGAAGTCTTTCAACTCTGAATCCACATAACCCAATCCAAGCTGAACCGTTAAACCCTCCATAGGCAGTATTAAAAGTTCTGCCTCAAACCCCTTCATTTCTGATTCGGGCGCGTTTGTTAACACCCTCGCCGGACTGCCAGTCGACGAACTGATATTGGTAAACACTTGGGCGTCGTTATAATCGTAAAAGAAGCTCGCCGCATTAAGCTGAAGGCGATCACCCCAGAGCGTTGCCTTAACACCCAACTCGTAGGCGGTGCTGGTTTCCGGCTCATAAGGCTTCGCCTGAAATTGATCGGTCAATATGGCGCTGTTAAATCCACCAGCCTTAAATGCCGTACTCACATGGCCGTAGAGCATAATGTCATTGGTGAGGTGGTAATCCAGGCCTATTTTCCCGGATAGGTTATCGTCCTCAAGTGAGTCATCGTAGATCACCAACGGAACACCGCTCAATGGCACCCGCATGCCTGGTGCCACCGGAAATCCAGCGAAATCCCCAAGTGTTTGGTAGTTATTCAGATCACTCTCCTCTTTGGTATACCGAAGACCCAACGTAAGGTGCAAGTCGTCAGTGAGGTCTTTCTCATATTGACCAAAGACAGCGTAGGATACTGTCTCTTGCTGAAAAGTAGAGGTGGCCGATACCACACTCAACGCACTTGCATCACTAATACCCGTGAGTTCTTCAGGCAGTGCCACAACAGGTGCAAGCTGGCCTAATAGCGACGCATGGGTTAAGCCATCGATTTCATCGTTAAGATAATAAACGCCAACGACCCAATTGCTATCCTGCCCTTCACCAGACACACGAAATTCCTGAGAGAACTGTTTTGACTCATCGTCAAACATGATGGTAAGAATATCGTCGCTGGCACCGTCACTGTCCGCCCCAAGATGGCTCTCTGTTTTATCAAAGGAACTGATAGCGGTTAATGTCACGCTGTCTGATATGTCCCAGTCAAACCGTGTCATCAAGGCATTGTATTCGGTATCCAGCTTAGGCTCGAAGTCGTTGTGTGCCTCAGTGATATCATCATTGAGGTTAACCGTACCCAGTGCATTGGCGCACTGATAATGGTCTATTCTATCGAGCTCACAAGGGGTTCCTCTCAGCGGGTCCAACATACCGCGCGCTTTAGTGGCCACCGAAACGCCCTGCTTGGTGCCTCCTTGATATTTCACTCTGGCTGTTAGCGTGTCGCTGATATCGAACTGCAGAGTACCCCGGTACGACCATTTTTCTGTTCTGGGTGAACGTCGGTCAGTCGTTTTATTATCGAGATAGCCTTCAGTGCTTAGATGCTGCAATGCCAGTCTGCCTGAGACTCCCTCAGCGAGGGCGCCCCCAATCGCAACATCGCTGGTATAAGTGTCAAAACTCCCCGCCTCTAACCTTAGGCGCCCTTCAAGCTCTTCCGTCGGCATGCGTGAGTGAAACAACATTGCGCCCGCAGTCGTATTGCGACCAAACAAAGTGCCTTGTGGCCCTCGCAAGACTTCAACCTGGGCCAGATCAAACATCGTAAAGTTTTGGGCCCACAGGTTTTTGATATAAACCTCGTCCTGGTAAACACCCACAGGGCCACTGTTTGCAACTGAAAAGTCATTAAGGCCTACCCCACGGATGTAGAATACCGGTGCACCGTCGTGCCCGCCATTGGTGGCGATTGTCAAGTTGGGCACCTGAGCCCCCACCTGGTTGGACTGGGTAATGCCTTGATTTTCGAGCGACTCACCGGTAAAGGCGCTAACCGCAACGCCCACCTCTTGCAAACTCTGTTCGCGTTTCTGCGCAGTAATGATTACCTCTTCTAACACAAATCCCAGATCGTCCTTTGCCTGAGTAACCATACAGGTGTTTATGGCAATCACGGCCGGTAACAACCGCTTGATATAAGTAGCGTTGTTCATATTGCTCTCCTACCTCTGAGGTGTGGACTTATTATTCATGCTGGAACCATCTACATAGAATGAGCGCGGGCCCATTACGTATGTGATAATTAATCACTTTAAATATGATATACCATCATTTTTTGATGTCAACAGGCAGACAAGACTGGCCTGCAACCTAAAACGAAGTTTAAGAAGGCACTGCGGGTTAAGGATTTGGTGTTCAGACGTGAGAATATTATGTGCGCGAGTTGGCCAAACGGATAAGGCAGCGCTGAAAAATATTAGATCAAAATAGGCAGGAAAATGCCGACCCCAAGGGCGAAGCAACCAATGGAGTTAGCCAGGTAAAGAAATTATAAATACCGAGTAAGACCGAGTTCTCGCATCACCATACGAACAGACCCGTCCACCAAGGACTGGCCTTGCTTCTCATCCATATTGATGGCCATACGGATGACACTATCGACCAACACCGAACAGAGCAGGCATCGGGTCTTCAGATCTTCAGCCGGAATATCGGGCATGATCTCTGTGGCCTTCTCAAACATGAGATCGGCATGATACTGGTTGTCCTCGTCATGCAAGTGGCGGATAAGCCCATCCGCCTGTGATCCCGCCCAAATTTCCTGAATCAGGCGATCATCACGTTTTGATTTGTAGATCGCTTGAATACCAGCGACGATGGCCCCTACAAACCCCTTTTTACTGGTAATCCGCTCGTAGTTTTCACGGGCCATCGCCCTCACCTCTTCGAACTGATCATCCATCAAGCGTTTGATGACGGCACTCTTAGAGGGAAAATACTGATATACCGATCCCACGGGGATGCCCGCTCGATCCGCAAGATCATTTAACTTCAGGGAGTTGACATCCCCTTCCAGTATCATCTCTACCGCAGTATCAAGAATGAGTTTAACCCGCTCAATAGCGCGCTTCTGACGAGGCTCACGCCCCTGTAATAATTCAGCCGACATTCCAATAAGCCATATTCCGTGTGTCTATGAATAAAGCATATTAAACCAGCTCGATAGTAATGTCAGCAAAAGATGAGGAAATATCACAATTTGAATCGCAGAATTGACGACCGAACCATTATATGATTAAGTATCACTTTATTGTGATAATTTATCACTTTAATCATGGTGATCGACTCACAGATACTGCAACCACTTTCGAGGGACCCCTCTATGACCGGCTCAACATCTTTTCCCAAATTGAGACGCACACGACATGAAGTAGAAGCCGACATCAGACAATTCAAGAGCCTGGATATGTGCACCAAACCCAACAACCGGCTGATGACTGGCATCCATAAAGGCAGTCAGCAAGTTCACGAGGTATGCCGCGCGGCCTACAACGAGTACTTTCACACCAACGCCGTACTGGCGGATATGGAACAGGGCCTTGGCCAAATGCAAAACGACGTCTTGCGCTGGACGGTGGGCCTGCTGAACGGGGGTGCGGAAGGGCGAGCCAATATGATGGTCGGCGGCAGCGAGAGCATATTTTGTGCGGTACACGCCGCCAGAGAGTGGGCACGTGAGAACCTGCCCAATGCCAAAGAACCTTATGAAATCGTTATGCCTCGCACAGCACACGCTGCGTTCGACAAAGCCGCACACTACCTTGGGCTCAAGATGAACCGCATTGCGGCCGGCAGCGACTTCAGGGCCGATGTGGATGCGCTCGATAGCGCGGTTACGCCGAACACTATTATGATTGTGGGCTCTGCACCTTGCTGGGGATTTGGCCTGGTGGACCCTATCCCGGAGATCGCCTCCGTTGCTGAAAAACACGGTCTGTGGATGCATGTGGATTGCTGTGTCGGGGGGTTTCTTCTGCCGTTTATGGAACGCCTTGGCATGACGCTGCCGGTATTTGATTTTCGCCTTGAAGCAGTAAGTTCAATCTCTGCCGATTTGCACAAGCATGGCTTTGCGGCAAAACCTGCCTCGACCGTCTCTTACCGCTCAGAAGCCCTACAGAAATACCACAATACGGGCGTTGCCATCGATAACTGGCAGTGCGGCATGTACAAATCCCACGGTGTGGTCGGTAGCCGACCAGGCTCGGCCGTTGCCGCTGCTTGGGCGGTAATGAGTTACCTGGGTGAAGAGGGCTACATGGATATCACTCGCCAAACCTTCGCCATTAAGGAAAAAATGATCGCGGGCATTGAAAGCATTGAAGATTTTAAGGTACTTCGTAATGAATCACTGCTGGTGCCATTCCGTTCAAACAGCCTGGAGATGCTCAATGTCTTTGGGGGTCTGGTGGAACGTGGTTATTTCCCCTGGGGAACGTTTGACCCGATGTACGTCCACCCTTCGGCCGAACCCGTTGACGAGATCGTGATCGATCAGTTTTTGGGAGACCTCGCTGAGATTGGGCAAGGGGTTCGTGAGGGTGTTATCACGGCGGAGGCTCTGGCGACTTACATAGGCAATTAGCAGTCACTTTCGCCGGTACGGATAGACAGGACGAACGACTTCTGAATGTCTATTCAAGCCTCAGCACGTACAGCAGATGAAGTCGGCCAGTACCTACAAGTTAACTTCTTCCTGCAAGAAGTCAGCAAAGCCCGCATTCTCGATCAGGTAATCACTGCGGCCAGATTTGGTGATTAGCTGGTGGCGCTGGAGCTTTTTCAAGGAGGCGTTGATTTTGCTTGCCGTCAGGGTCAATCCAAAGCGTGCCTTTACGTCTGCCTGCGTTTGGTCAGAGTACAGCTTCCCCGCCCGCGCTTTAATAAGCAGCAGAATGGTTTTATCGGTTTTGTTCAAGGCCTTGGCAATACCCATAAAGTCGCCATCCAGCGCCAGTTGATCACGCACTACCTCCACAGCCTCTTGCACACTACATTGATGCACCAGAAGATGCTGGATCAACTTGGTCATCCAAAAGGGTGAATCGTCGAAGCGTTGACGAAACACATCGTACACTTCTAGGGGGTCGTAGTGCAGATTGAAGCGCTCACGCAAGATCTGGCAACAGTGGTCAGTGAATTCCCGCCCCAGCACCGGGAACTCGGCCATGTAGGCGGAGTTGTAGAATGGTTTGTTACTATCCGAGAACATAGCACGGATGCCGTTGCGTGAAGAACCGGCGTAAACGACGGCCAGCTCTCGCCCGGCTGTATCGAAGGCAGTGCGGAGCGCACTCTGCAGAGGTAAGAATGCTTCATTCTCAGCCAGATGCTGGACCTCATCAATCACCAGAACCGGGGTGAGTTTGGGAGCCTCAACCAGCTCGGCGATGCAAGTGCCGATTGTCAGTAGTTCCTGAGAACTGGCCTTTTCTGCCGAACCGGCAAACTCCATTCCGACCTTTCCCAGGAGACTATTGCCCAGCTCCAGCTTTCGTACTTCGGTGCTTAGGACCTGTTTGATTTTATCAGTGCCCTCTGCGGCCAGGGTCGATTGCAGGGCCTGCAGGACCGTGAGGTGTGGCTGCTCGGGCTCCGACCAAAGATTCATATAAATGGGAAGGTATCCGTTGTCGAGCGCTACTGGGCAGAAGTCACGCAACAGAAATTCGGTTTTACCTACCCGGCGCACGCCCAATAGAGCCATGCGGGTCATAATGCCCTGAGTGACACTGGTCAGGTAAGTTTGTGCCAATTCGGGGCGGGCATAGTGCCAATCAATGGGGGAAGCTTTAGTACTGGGCACGGAGAACTTTCCTAAATTTTCCATATGGCGGATAATTATACACAGCATGGAAAATTTAGGCAAAATACTACTAGAGGGTGGCCGGGATTTTGACAGAACTCTCTAAAATTGCCCTAACTCATTGATTTAATGACGGTTATCCCTGGACCGTGATTCCCGTCGAGCGTCGAGAGGAATATATGCAGGCACTGGAGGCAGCGAGTGTTCACCAAGAAATTTCACCCTTCACTAGGTTCATGGCAGATTTGGTGGAGTCAGCTCTCTTTGAGTGACTACCCTGCAACTCCAAGGAATTCTGGGTAGAAGAAAAAGTTATTGCTTTAGGAATCAACCAGCTTCCAGCTGATGCTGTTCCATCCCACGTCATTCACGGGTTTCTACCTCGACCTAATGTGATCCAGGTGTATATCGCCCCAATTAGGTCGCATTGTCGGCGCTGTCTTCATCCACGACCTGATGGTTCCGGCTTTCTCCGAGGACTGAAAGTTGCTGAGACAGACCGGCAACGGTATCTGCCAGGTTTTCCAATTGGGCTGCCTGTGATCTTTCAGATTGCTGCGCCTGATTTGCAAGCCTCTGTGTGAGCTGTTCGATCTCGGCGCTCTTGTTCAACAAGGACGCTTCGTGCTGCGCTATGGTTTGCACATGCAGCGCCTGTTCTGCTTGGAGTTGAGCGTTTTTCTGCTGCCAGAGTTCACGGTCAGCTTGATAATTTTGAGATCCCTCGGCCAGACGTATCTCCATTTCCGAAAGCTGCAGTTGCAGACGCTCATTTTCCGCCTCAAGTTTTTGAACTGAGGATTGACGCAAGTCGGATTCCTCTGTCAATCGATCGATCCGGACTTGCAAAAGCCTGCTGTCCGCTACCCGTTCGGACATTTGTTCCCGCTGCCTGGAGTTTTGCTGTTCCAGGTCCCGAATTTTGGATTTCTCACCATCAAGTGAACTGATCAGTTCCCGTTTTTCGAATTCTCGCTCTTCCAGCTGGACCCTCACCTTTTCAAGAGAATTGATCTGTGTACGCGCGACTGCCAGCTGTTTATCTGATTCGATCAATTGGGTCTGGAGGTCGACGACGTGCGCCGTTTCTGCATTAAGGCGATCTTGAAGGTCGGTGATCTGTGTCTGTGCATCAGCCATAGACAGTGAGGCAGCTTCCAGTCGCTCGCCGGCATTCGTCAACTCTAGATCCTGTTCCGCGCCTAGCTTGAGCAGCTCTTCCCGCACTTGGTTCAAGATCTGATCGTATACCGCTGACACCGCCAGCTGAATGGGGTCCGCGTTAGGCTCATCCGCCAACACCTGTGGCTGGCGCTCCCGCCAGGTACGTAGGTGCTGCATGATCAGTTCCGTTCCGCCCCCAATCATAGATCGCACTTTACGCACCGTGGGCTCAATACCTTGGGCCTTCAATTCTTCGGCTGCTTTGTGAACGCGATATTCGGAATTGCCAGATCGTGCCATGGGGTTTCTCCAAAGATTGTGGATAAAGTATATATCGAAACGGAACAAAACGGTACGTAACAAACAGCGAAAAATCGGTTTTCTAACTTCCGTAAATACGTCTTTACGATATTTGACTAAAGAAATCCGGAACATCATACTTAAAACATGACTCTAGAACTGACCTCCAAACCCGCCCATGCCCTAGCCCTATTCGACCACGGCACCTCTGCGGACGAGTTCGCCCGAGGTACCAATGCTGCAGTGCTTTACTTGACCGCCCTCCAGTCCCCCAAAAGCCAACAGACCATGAGGCGTGTACTCAATCAGGTGGCCAAGATGACCGGTCAGAAGGATCTGTATGCCGTGGATTGGTCGCTGTTACGTCGGGAATCTGTGTTCCGGATTCTGCAAACCCTGATCCATGAAGGCCGTTCGGAAAGCACCCGCAATCTTTACCTGGCCGCCATCAAAGGTGTCGCTAAAGAGGCGTACCTCTCCAAACAGCTGTCGTCTGATGACTACGAGCGCATTCGCCTGGTGAAGTCGGTATCGGTTCATCGCCTGCCCAAGGGCCGAGATCTGGCCCTCAAAGAAATCGGCGAGCTGATGGATCATTGTCTGTGCCAGGATGGTCCTGCCGGGGTTCGCGACGCCGCCATTCTTGCCCTCCTTTTTGGCTGTGGTCCTCGACGCTCAGAGCTGGTGAGCATTGATATCGGTGGTGTGAACCTGGGACGGGGTGAAATACGAGTCGTCGGCAAGGGCGCTAAAGAACGTCAGCTGGAACTGCCGTCCAGAACCAAGGAAACCTTGGAGTTCTGGCTGCGAGAACGTGGCGATCATGATGGCCCCCTATTCGTTCGGATTGATCGCTGGGGCAACCTGGGAAATCAGCGCTTAACCGATCGTGCAGTCTACAATATCGTCAAAAAACGGGTCGCACAGGCTGGGATCGGGGCTGCCTCCCCCCACGACCTGCGCCGCAGTTTCATCACTTACTTACTCAACGAAGGCGTGGATATAGGCACAGTGGCGTCAATGGCTGGGCATTCGGACATCAATACCACCCGGATCTATGCGCGGCAGCAGGAAGGTCGGAATAAAGAAGCGGCGCGAAAGATTGATTTTTGATCAACAAGCCGATCGATATCTTGAAGACCTTTTTGCCGGTATCCAGAAGATAGCTTCCTATGGGGAATACTTAGGGGCTCGCCCACGCCTTGTCCCACACGATAAGATTGCGGACATCACAGCCATCCCTATCCACTATTTTCATTGTCAGCAGGATGGAGTAATTTAAATACCAAGCCGTTGCTTTGCCAAATGAGGGCCTCAATACCGCAAAGCGTACATTGAACACAGGAAGCACATTGAATCCTAAGCGGTACATCACCCATACGGACTCAATCGGAGGGTCGTAACTTCGATGAATGTCTTCAGACTTCTCCGCGAGCTCGCCGCTGAAACGTAGTACCGTCAGCTGCTTTAAATGGAGCCGGTGCCAACCTTTGTCATTGAACGCGGTGTCTTGAATAAAAAGTATTGAGGACTGTTATAGGCAAAATGCTAGTATACAGTTAACAGCCCGCTGGATTAGAAAGCGAACAGATATGACCTATCAGTGTATTTCCATTGACCAAGCCACAGAGATAATCGACCAAGGTGGAGCCACCATTCTGGATATCAGAGATCCGGAGTCCTTCTCGCAGGGGAATGTTGAGAATTCCATTCATGTCACCAATGACAATGTTGAGACAATCATCAATACCGCGGATAAGTCCAAGCCGTTGATCATCTACTGTTACCACGGCAATAGCAGTAAAAACGCAGCGGAGTATTTCTACAATATGGGCTTCAAGATGTCCTACAGTGTGGACGGCGGTTTTGAAGAGTGGAAGCTAAGGCTAGGTAATCAGTAGACTGCCGCTGGCAACCCCACAAAAGCCTTTAATGATTGTGGCTTTTGTGGGCTACTAGTCTTAATCGTTAATATTATTCACCGCTACCCAGTAACTCTAAAATGGCTTTGCCCACACCATGAGCGCTGGCCGGGTTTTGCCCGGTGACCAGACGCTCGTCCACAATAACCAGTTCCTGCCAGGGTTGAACTTTAGAGTATCGCGCCGCCTTGCGAGCCAAGGCTTCTTCCAGCAGGAAGGGGATATCGTTGATGGTGCCGAAGTCGATCTCCTCCTCTCGGGTAAATCCGGTGATGGATTTTGTTGCTAGCAGAGCATCGCCACTGCTCAGGGTAATGGGCAACAGGGCACCGGGTCCATGGCAGACAGCACCGATGACGCCTCCTTTTTCATAGTGTTGTGCCGCAATGGCCGCAAAGTCCCGGTTCGCAGCCAAGTCTGACAGCAGGCCAAAGCCGCCGGGGTAGAATATGGCGTCGTAGTCATCCGCGTTGATTTCCTGGACCGGGATGGTGTTTTTGATGCGGTTCTGGAAGTCTTCACTGGCCAAAATCTCGGCGTTTACCGCATCTTCCTCGATATCTGTTCCGTAGAGTGGGGCCTGACCGCCCTCAACGGATGCGATCTCGTAGTCAAATCCCGCTGTGATAATTTCCTTAAGGGCGTGGGTCAGTTCCGGTGCGTAGGTACCATTGGCCTGTTCGGTGGTACCAAGGGTGGCGTGGTTGGTGACGGGAATCAGTATCTTTTTCATTGCGTTACCTCGATCTGGTGAGCTGCTGTGAATGGCCAAATAGTAGTTTATTTTCCATATGGCGATAATTGGCTAAAATAGGAAAACATTATTGCTAATTAGCAAAGGTTGTGGGGTTGGACAGTTTTGAAGGCATTATCGAGTTTGTGGCAGTGGCTGAGACAAAGGGGTTTTCCACTGCCGCGACTCAGCTTCGTTGCAGCACCAGTCATGTGAGCCGGCAAGTCTCGCGCCTGGAGCAACGCTTGGGCGTGGCTCTGTTTGCCCGTACTACGCGTCTGGTCAGCCTGACCGAGCCGGGGCAAGCCTATTACGAGCGCTGTAAAGAGTTGGTCACGGGTCTGCAGATCGCCAATGAGCACTTGAACGAGGAGCAAATACAACTGAGTGGCACCCTTCGAGTAAGTGCCGCCGGGGCCTTTTCGGAGAAGTATGTGGTACCGGCGTTAATTGAGTTTGCCCAGGGCTATCCGGAGTTAAGTGTTGAAATAGATTTCACCTCCAAGATGGTGAACTTTGTCGAAGACGGGATCGATTTTGCCATCCGCTATGGCAACCTCGAGACTTCAGGCTTGGTGGCTCGAAAGCTGGTTGATAGACCCATGGCGGCAGCCGCGAGCCGCGCCTATTTAGAACAATACGGTGAGCCCACAAATCCACAGCAGCTGCGCAATCACAGTTGTATCGTCGCCAACAATAACAATTGGCTGTTTGAAGCAGTGGGCCAACAGCCCTTCAGTGTGCGTGTCAGTGGTCGCTGGAAAAGCAATAACGGCAACGCCGTAATACAAGCTTGTGAACGGGGGCTTGGCATTGCTTATTTGCCCCGGAGCACTTTCAAAGAGGCGCTGGAATCGGGGAAATTGGAGCCGGTGCTGAAGCCTTTCTGGGGCAGAGGATCAGGCAGTTGGATTGTATATCAGAACCGTCGTTTTCTGCCGATGCGGGCGCGGCTTGCCATCAATTTTTTGGTTTCCCATTTTTCGAGCTGGCAGGAGTGAGCCAGTCTTTTATCGGTTTTGTTGCAGCCTTTCCCCGAGGCGAGACATACCCAATCTATCTTAAACTCTAGAGTGACAGACTATAGAACGACTCGACGGGAGTTTTGTGATACTCCCGCCTGTTTTTCATCTGATGCTTCTTGATCCTACGGACCACCTCAATACCAGCTAAAGTTCACTCTGCAGAAAAGAAATTCTTGAACCCAAGAATCGGCTTCGTAATTCGCTTGATTTATCGATGATTTTGCCCAATCAAATTATTGAGGTACTTAATACCAAATATCATATTCCGTATTTCAACGCCATATAGTTGACAGAGTATCGACTATGTTGATGATTTAGAGGGTGAAATCGTGATGATTGGCACGGTTCAAAAACCAGGGGTTTTGGGTTCCAATTGACGAGTTTTTACCCACCTCCGCCGGCCTGGGCATCAGTGCCTATAAATCTTGATCAATAGTTCAGTTTAAGCGACGCGATGAAACCGCTGGTAACCCAACATCTCGAGCCAATGCCGGTGAGGCTTACCCGACAGGATCTCAGCCGGTGACTTACCTTGTCTCTCGACTCTGGCGCTGCGAACAAGCGGACTGTGGTTCATAAAGAATCGCAACAAGTCCAGATAACCCGAACCGATTTCCTGACGATGTCTGATGTGGACTCGCACCCGACCGTTGAGGTTTTCCACCATGGAGCTGGTTCTTTCTGTCTTGTCCATGGACTCTATCACCGCTTCTTCGATATCGTCATAACGATCTCTCAACGATTCCTGGAGCGGCAACGACCGGAAGAAGTACTGATCGCCACCGGCATCACATCGCTGCAAACGGCACATCGCCCATACGATCTCGATCGGAAGGTTATATCGTTGACTGATCTTTTCGAACTTTTCAGCCAGTGCATCACTGAAACGTAGCACCACGTCGCGCTTGTTTTCGAGAGTGATGCGAACGGACTTGATTCGGTGTGTCTCAATCTTTTCAAGATTTCTGAATTCCAGAACCACGAAATCGTACAGCTCGCGACGATCATCGGGTGTTGGTCCTGCCTTGTTCAGAATATCGTGCTCCAACCAGCTTACTAAAGTATCTATTGTTGAAGAAATATGTCGAATTCTCTTTTCTTCCGACCGTGCTAACAGTGCTTTATCAACACAATCCAGGTCTCCAACTCTCTTTCGCGTCATGGCCTCACAAGCGTTTCGCTCAGTAATCGTAGACTTCAATCGATTGCGGTAATATCGTCGAAGATCCTTCAGTGCCCGGGAAAGATGGAAATTGTCATATTCGAAATCAGTGTACGGAAACACCATAGAGTGGCCTGACACCAGCCCGCTGGCATCGTCGCCAATTGTTCTGTACGGACATAGCCCTTTGTCTTGCGCATCCAATAAGTGAATAGCCCAGGTTTCTTCATCTCGGCGGTCTTCTGCTGATAGCAAGTAACAGTAGAGTGATCGACTGTCGATGCCTGACAAGATGGGCTTATTGCGGTGAAACAACTCGTCATTGGCGGTGACCTCGATACCGGATAGGTTTTCTGCTACATGAATCTCCTTGGCTTTCTCGACCGCGCTGCGGAAAATATTGTGGATTGAACCCAACGACAGGTTGTAGTCCAGCACATCCTTCAATATCGTCATGATATTGCGATAGGAAGCGTGAGCAACCAACATCAATGATAACACCAGCTGCTCTATCCAGTGTTTAGTGACGGGCAAATGGTATATGACGTCGTCGGGAGACCTACTTACTGACGTGAATTCCTTATCCAGTGCCGTTTGCAGAATCCGGGCCTGTCGACGAACGAACTTGCGACTGGTGTTATTCTCCCGGGCAATGTGCGTTATAGTTTTTTCGCCGCCAATCGCATCGAGTGCAACGCGCTTCTTTTGGTTCGAAGGCATCGGTTTGGCACTCGCGAGGGCCATTGAGGAGAGAGCAATATTCACAGTCGGTTGTTCCGTTAATCAGGATAACAATCTAGCATTTTACCTCATGGATACCGACTGCAAATCGGTCAGCCTGTCCAATTTTTGAACGGGATCAGGCTTTTGGGGTGGAACCCTGAATTGAACCGCGCCGATTTTTTTATTGTCCCGGAGACTGTATTCAGTGCCGGTGCCCACCCAACGCTGAGTTCGACACCGTTTATTCAGGACGATTTTGTGACTGTAGTGTCCAAAGAGCATCCCTTGGCATCCAATAAAAATCCTTCACGGGAAGAACTGCTGGCGGAGGACTACATCACTTACTACCCAGCAATGGTTCCGGTCGATAACAATCTACTCAACACGCTTAGTGGTAAGAGCCCACAGGGCCACAAACCGGTCATGCAAATACAACAATTCAGCCTGCTGCCGGTGGTCGCTATAGAAACAGGGTGTGCTGCTATACTGCCTCGTAAGATCGCCCGCTATATGCAACGTTATATGCCTATCGCCATTGTAGAAGAAGGCCCCCTGCCCATATTACTGAATTTGAGCCTAGCCTGGCATAATAGCAAGGATCGTGATCCGGCCCATCAGTGGCTTAAAGCGTTGCTGATGGAGCATTGCAGTCAGCCTCGCGATGACTGACCGAAAAAACACCTGCCTTCAAGTGAAATAGCGCTCATCTACAGCAGCCCCTCGGAAACAAATTTTCTTATGAAGGGCGTTAACCGTGAATATGGAATAATCAACTGGGAGAAACTATGCCATTCAAGCAAAATCAATCAGTGATTAAAGACTCGCCGCTAATCGACAACCCTGATCAATCGCTCGTCTGGCATCAATCTCCATGGCAACCTCTGCACCGCCAATCAAGTGCAGATTCTCAATTGACTCATTGAGTTCATCGTAAATCGTTCGCAGGCTCTCCTGTCCCGCACAGATAATCACCGTGTCAACATTAAGGGTTCTTGGTTCGTTATTGACCGTAATATGCAATCCGTCGCTGTCAATACCCTGGTAGTTTACCCCCGCGATCATGTGAACCCCTTTGCGCTGGAGACTAAGTTTATGTGCCCATCCTGTCGTCACACCTAAACCACGGCCCAGAGAAGTGGCTTTACGCTGCAACAAAAATACCTCTCTATCGGCCACTTCTAACTTTGGCTGAATGCCCTGTACACCACCCCGGGGGTGATTTTCAAAATCAATGCCCCACTCTCTAGCGAACACGTTAACGTCCAGGCTTGCGGATCGACCACTATGGGTAATCAGTTCCGCTACGTCAAACCCTATACCGCCCGCACCAATAATGGCCACTCTTTTGCCAATCGGTTTCTCGCCCAGGATCGCTTCGCGGTAGTTGAGTACCTTGGTATGGCCAACGCCTTCTATTGCTGGAATCCGAGGAGTAATACCAGTGGAGATCACTACTTCGTCCCAGTCGCCGATCTGCAGCTGCTCCTTCGTAACTTTTTGACCAAGCCTGAGATCAACGTTGTGTAGCTCTATTTGGCGACGGTAATAACGAAGCGTTTCGTAGAATTCCTCTTTTCCCGGGATCAGTTTTGCCAGGTTGAAATGCCCACCAATTTCCATGTTGCTTTCGAAAAGAGTGACATTGTGCCCCCGTTGAGCAGCAGTGACAGAAAATGCCAGACCGGCCGGTCCAGCACCTACCACTGCGATATTTTTGGGCGCCTTTGTTGGTAAGTAATTAAGCTCTGTTTCGTTGCAGGCCCGTGGATTTACCAGGCAGGTCACCTGTTTATGTTTGAAGTGATGATCCAAACAAGCCTGATTACAAGCAATGCAGGTGTTGATCTCATCTTCGCGACCCTGTTTGGCCTTGTTGGCGAACTCCGGATCAGCCAACATTGGGCGCCCCATGGAGACGATATCCGCACAGCCCTCTGCCAGTACCTTTTCAGCCACATCCGGCATATTGATGCGGTTACTGGTAATCACCGGTATCGACAGGTGTTTACGCAGTTTACCGGTCACCTGCGCAAAAGCAGCTCTTGGAACACGGGTGGCGATGGTTGGAACTCGGGCCTCGTGCCAGGTAAAGTGAGTACTGATAATGGTGGCACCGGCGTCTTCGATGGCTTTGGCGAGAGTCACCACCTCTTCCCAAGAGCTGCCATCCTCCATCATTTCCATGGCAGCAATGCGGTAGATAACGATAAAGTCTTTGCCCACCCGCTCGCGGATGCGTCTGACGATTTCGACGGCAAACCGCATGCGCTTCTCATAACTGCCGCCCCACTCATCTGTACGTTTGTTGGTCTTTTCCAGCAAGAACGAACTGACTAAATAGCCCGCAGAACCAATAACCTCTACGCCCGTGTAGCCCGCTTGCTTGGCAAGCTGTGCACAGTTGACGAAGTCGTCGATGGTCTGTTCGACCTCCTCTGTACTTAATTCTTTTGGTGGGTAGGGCGTGATAACCGGCGACTTGATCGGTGACGGAGCCACCAGATCCGGTGTCGGCGCGTAACGCCCGGCATGAAGGATTTGCAAGCATATTTTGCAGTCGGGATCAGCGGCCTTGACCGCATTAGTGACCAAACGATGGTTTGGCACCTGCTGCGGCGAGTTGAATACCTCAGCCGCATCTCCGCCAGCCATTCCAGCCATGTTGGGCGAAGTTCCGCCGGTAATGATCATTGCCACACCGCCCTTGGCGCGTTCGGCATAATAGGCTGCCAAGCGCTGGTAGCCCTCATCGCCGTCGTGTTCGAGCCCGGTATGCATTGAACCCATCAATATACGGTTCTTGAGACGTGTAAAACCCAGATCCAGGGGTTCAAATAAGAGGGAATATTGATTCTTCTCCGACATGCAGGTACTCCAAGATAGGATATTCGACAAAGATTAGATACAAGGTCACTAGACTAGTAATCTGGCGAAGGAGTGTCATTAAACTAGGTCAATTTCCTCGATCCTCACTCAACCATTGCTTTTTGAACCGAGACAGCGCCTCAGGCGTTATACCCAAGTAGGTGGCGATATGATATTGAGGAATTCGCTGAATATAACCCGGAAAATTGTGCACAAATCGCTGAAATCGCTCCTTCGCCGATAAGGTCAGTAATTCTGCTTCTCGCCTTTCGTTACGTACCAGCATCATCTGACAGCAATATTCAAACAACCGATCCCAACTGGCACAGCGGCCTTGCAGCTTCTGTAGCTGATCCAAACGTAGCTCTACCAGGGTGCAAGGCTCAAGAGTTGCAATGGAAAACCGACTGGGTTCATTGAGAATGACGGAGCTTAGACTACCTACAATATAATCTTCACCGTAAAAACCCTTGTTAAGCTCTTTACCTTCTTGAGTGATGTAGAAGAATCGAACCAGCCCCCGGACAACAAAATGGTGATTATTCGCTGACTCCCCCGTCGCCTGCAGGATATGCCTCGAATCAACTTCCCTAATGTTCAAAAAGGGCGCAAATAATCGCCAGTCTGCGCTCGTAAAGCCCACTTGATCGCGAACCACTCTGTACATGCGATCCAGACAATACTGTCTTTTGTTCATTGCTCATCCCACTCACCTCGATATCAGAGCGAAAGGATATCATTTATAAACCGTCTTGCTGCGATTAAAGTCTGACCTTCCTGCTCTTTGTAGGGTGAGTGCCCACATTCTTCCAGCATTTGCACTTCAACACGCCCACTGGAATTTGCTTGCACAGATTCGACCTGAGCAACGGTCCCATATTGGTCTTCCAGGCCTTGCAGTAAGAGATGAGGCACTTGAATCCCGGGAAGGAACTCTTCAAGGTTCCAGTTGCGGAATTCGGGGTCCAACCAGGCTTTATTCCATCCCCAAAAAGCGCAGTCAACGTTGTCATGATGGTATTTCGCGAGTCCCTCTCGCAGTTTGCCACCTTCGAAAGCGCTGTTGGTTTGTGCAATCGAATTTACCGTAAGCTCTTCGCAAAACACATGAGGTGCCATGGTGATTAGACCCTTTAACCCCGGCTCTGCGCAAGCCCCGGCATAGATCAGCGCGATGGAACCTCCGTCGGAATGCCCCACAAGAATATGCTCATCGAAAGATACTGCTTTAAGTAATTTGGGTAACACCTCAATGGCTTCGATATGCATATAGTTGAGCGGTCTAGGCACATCGCAGGGAGCTGAACGACCATAGCCTTTGCGGCTATACAACAAAGCGGAACACCCCGTTGCGGCGGCGAGCTTTTCCGGAAAATCGTGCCAGAGATCTGTGCACCCTAGTCCCTCATGCAAGAATATCAGGGTTGGCGCATCGATGTTACGCCCCATTATCGATTTGACCTCTAGCGTAGCCCCGTCAACCTTGAGAAACGAAGTCTCACTTTGTACATTGTCTAGTGTTTGTGCAATGGTCATAACCCGAATCCCGGTTCCAACATTATTCCCCCCAATGCACGTGAAACTGATGACTGAAGTCAGGAGTTCTTTTTTCAACAAAGGCGCATACCGCTTCCTTATAGTCCGGATTACGGCCAGCAAGGGTTTGATAGTGCGCCTCGTTGGTAAGCTGTTCGTGAAATTCGCTGTCAGCCGCTTTCTGGAGCGCCCGTTTGGTAAGCGTCAAGCCCTGGGCCGGGTTTGAACTCAGACGCTCGACGACAGACGCCGTCTCCGTTTCAATATCTTCGTCGGCGACACATTTCCAAATCAACCCGATTTTCTGCGCTTCTGAAGCTGGCATCGACTCCCCCATCAATGCCATCGCATTAGCCCTGGGCAGACCAACCGCCTTTACCAAAGACCAGGTCGCCCCGGCATCCGGAACCAATCCTACCTTGGAGAAGGCAAAGACAAAAGAAGCCGATTGAGCCGCAATAACAATGTCGCAAGCGAGCGCCAGACTGACGCCTGCCCCGGCAGCTACGCCATTGACGGCACAGATCACGGGAATATCGAGTGACTTAAGCGATCGTACCAACGGGTTGTAATGCTTCTCTAAAGAAGCCCCTAGATTGGCGTTTTCCTGCGCTACCGATTGGTACCGGTCATTGAGATCCTGCCCCGTGCAAAACCCTTGTCCTGAACCAGTAATGACCAAACAACGCAGTTGTCGGTCAGCCGAAATCCGCTTCAATACGGACTTCAGTTCTATATGCATCTGCTCGGTAAAGCTATTAAAACGTTTCGGCCGCGTTAGTACGATAGTTGCCACATCTTCTTCAATGCGGAAATCGATCGTTTCGTAATTGTGGTCGTAAGGCATAGACTAATCTTAATAAGTTTCCACGTGATAGCGCCCAGACTTCTTCATGGCGGTTTTGATCTCATCCCACGACAGTCCACCTTGATTGCAGATTTTCTCGAAGGACTCCTCGACGCCTTGCTCCATCTCCTTTAAGCCGCAGATATATACATAGGTCTCTTCCGACGTCATCAACGCCGCTAATTCGTCAGATTGCTGAAGCATTCGGTGCTGCACATACTCTTTGGGCTGATCCGGCAGTCGAGAAAACACCAGTTGTTTATCGATAAAGTCGTCGCTCAGTTTCTTGAGGGGACCAAAATACGGCAGTTCTCCCGGTGTACGCGCACCGAAATAGAGCTTGAGCTTGCCAGTTGTCTCGGGCATAAACCGGCGGCGATATTCGGTCATTGCTCGAAAAGGCGCCGCGCCCGTCCCCGTGCAAATCATAATAATGTTTGCTTCTGCGTGGTTGGGCATTAAGAAGGTCGAACCAAAGGGACCTGTCACAGCCACTTCATCACCTTTCTTGAGATCACAGACGTAGTTGGAACCCACACCCAACACGGTGTCCCCGTTTTCTTCAAATTGAACCCGTTTGACTGTTAACGACAGATTGTTGGTGCTAGGACGTTCACCGTCGCGGGGGCTGGCTACCGAGTACAAGCGAACAAGGTGGGGGCGACCTTTATCGTCTTCTCCAGGCGGAATGATCCCAATACTTTGCCCCTCCAGAACCGGAAACGTCTGAGCGCCGAAATCCAGAACAATATGGTGGATATCGGATTCAGAATCCGTATCGGTGATACGGTAGTTACCCGCCACTCGTGCGGTAATTGGGCTATCACGGTTATAAAGATTAATGTATGGGTGTGCCGCGGAATAAGGGGGTAACACCTTGCCACCCTGCCCTGAATGGGCAACTTCCAAAATGGCGCTGGCCTCCAGTTCGTTGGCTTCCTGCTGGACGGGCTCCTGCGCGACTTCGCCATGGCCAATTTCGTCTGGCAACTCTTCCCAAGACAATTGCTCTTCAACGGAATAGGCTTCACTCACCATACGCCAGTTATCAATCGACCCCGTAGGACAGGGAGAAATACAATCCATGCACATATCGCACTTGGCCATATCAACGACATAGTTCGTATCATCGTGTGTGATGGCATCAACGGGACAGGTTTCTTCGCAGGTATTGCAGCGAATGCAGATCTCTGGATCTATAAGGTGTTGGCGTATTAAATTCATAGCAGCTAACCATGGAAAGTTCATAAAAAGCCGAAACTGGCGCCCTGGAGAGAACCTTGCCAGTTTCGGAAAAGCGGATTGACACCGCAGTGCAGCGGAGGCTCAACTAGCTGGTGCCCATCCAAAAGCATCCACAGAGCTTACTTCTGGGCAGACACCCGCTATCCAGGCTTAGTTGATTTTAACGTACTCAAAATCACTGGACTGATTGTTGATACCAACACGAGGTTCGGCAATCCAGCCCGCATATTGACCCTTCTCTCTGCAAGCCACCATCAGCGAGTTGATATAGTCGCCATCGGCCTCGGAGCAGAGCCACTCGTATTCATTGCTTGACCATTCACTTTCACTGATCACCTCGCCGGTCGGGGTTACAGAATTTTCGGAGAATTCACCGATTTTTCGGTTAAAGCCCTTGTGAGGTAGCTTAAGCTCGAAATCAATTCCAGATTTTTGAATGATCTTGTTCCAGCGTCCAACACCCCCGGTGGCATCCTTGATATAGTCATCCAGCAGGCGACCGTTGATAGCATTCAAAGCAGGCTCTTCCTCCACGACTAACTTTCCGTCCACGATACGATCTACTGAATAGACCGCATCGGTCAATACGTGATCATCGTCCAGCTTATTCTCGTTAAAACGCCCTTTGATGCCAGCGGTAAACGCTGCCGCCGCATTAGTGGACACCTCAGCGCCAAACAGATCGTAGGTTACGCTCGCGTGGAAGTTGACTTTCTTTTGCAACGTCGGCAAATCAATGACACCCAGCTTGCGAACCGCTTCGATATCATTGGCGTCAGTGATACCCGCTTCGTTCATCGCGTCGCAGGTACGCTGAATCACACGGCCGACACCGGTTTCGCCGACGAACATATGGTGCGCTTCCTCGGTCAGCATAAAACGGCAGCTGCGAGACAGAGGATCAAAGCCAGATTGCGCCAGAGACTCCAACTGCATTTTTCCGTCGCGATCCGTGAAATAGGTAAACATAAAGAACGACAGCCAATCGGGCGTTTCTTCATTAAACGCCCCCAGGATACGCGGCTTATCTTCGTTGGCAGAACGACGCTCCAGCATGGCTTCGGCTTCTTCGCGACCGTCACGGCCAAAGTATTTCACCAGCAGGTAGACCATGGCCCACAGATGGCGACCCTCTTCCACATTGACCTGAAACAGGTTGCGCATGTCATAAAGCGAAGGCGCGGTTTTACTGAGATAACGCTGCTGCTCCACTGAAGCTGGCTCAGTATCTCCCTGCACCACAATTAAACGACGCAGCATAGCTCGGTATTCACCGGGCACTTCCTGCCAAGCGGGCTCGCCCTTGTGTTTACCAAAGGGGATAGTCCGCCCCTCTTCTTTTGGCGCCAACAGAATACCCCAGCGGTACTCTGGCATTTTAACGTGACCAAACTTGGCCCAGCCTTTAGGGTCAACCCCGACGGCAGTACGTAAATACACTTCCAGTTCCTGGGTGTCTTCCGGTCCGGCTTCATTCCACCAGTCGATATACTTTGGGTGCCAGCTCTCCAGCGCCTTTTTGAGTCGGGCATCGTTGGCCAGGTCTACGTTGTTGGGAATCAGTTCGTCGTAGTTCACTTCTACAATGGCATCTTCTACGCTGCTCATATCCAAATCCTTAATTTCTCTGTTTAGTCAGTCGGCTTATACACGTTTGAGGTCGTACTCTGGACGAGCACCGGTACCATACAGCTGCAAAGCGCCCTTTTCCGCTACCGCATTGGGGCGCTGGAAAATCCAGTTCTGCCAGGCTGTCAGGCGACCAAAGATCTTGGTTTCCATGGTCTCTGGACCGGCAAAGCGGAGGTTGGCTTCCATACCGGTGAGACAGTCCGGAGAGAAACTCGCACGCTCCTCCAGGAAGACTCGGGTCTCATCGTCCCAATCGATAAAGTCCAGGCAGTAGGTCGTCAGCCCAAGCTCTTCACAAGCCTTGGCGTCGAGGCGTTGTCCCTTGGCATTTTCACAGGTATCGACGGATTCCGGCTCACCCAGGAAACGGGTTTGCAAACGGGTGATACCATTGGACATTGGGTAGGGCCCAAAGTTAGAGGCCGTCAGGCGAACCGTGGGTGCGGGTCGGCTGTCATTCTCGAACTGGCCTTCGAGCATGTAGCAGCGATCGACAGCAAACAACAATTCCGCCAGTACGCCCACAAAACAACTGCCGGGCTCAACAAAAGCCAACAAGGTGCGCGAAGTTAAGTCAACGCGCTTGAGCGTACGACGCCAGTAGAGAGCGATTTCACGCATCAGCCAGTTGTTTTGGTTTTTATTGACAAACTCGTCGTAGGCTTCAACGATGTCCGCATCACCCTCGGTCTTAAAGATCAGGGTGCCCATTTCCATCTCGTTGAACCGCAGGTGCAAGATAGCATCATCGAGCTGACGACAAGCGGCCAGCGGCCAGAAATCAGCGCCGAGGCTTTCCGCTTCTTCAACGGACATACCGGCCGGATTTGCCGTCTCCGAGGCCTTCACGGTGACGGTGGCGACACGGTTATTACGGTCAATCTGCACGTCTACAAAATCATAGGTCAAGCTGTCAGCCTGCAGATCTTTTTGCAGTTCAGGCAGAGTAATGCCCTTGGCATTATCCGGGCGATCCGAGGTCGCTGCGATTTCCTGGGCACGAACCAGTACAGCCTCATTGAACTTGGAACCGGGCACCACTTCGTCCACCAATCGCCAGTCCACTGCGCGCTGACCACGAACCCCCTCTTCGATCGTACAAAAGACATCGGCGTGATCACGACGCACTTTGCGTTTGTCCACAACACGGGTCAAACCACCGGTGCCGGGCAATACGGCCAGTAAAGGTACCTCAGGAAGAGATACCGCTGAGTTACCGTCATCGGCCATCATGATGTAGTCGGTGGCCAAGGCCAGCTCGTAGCCACCCCCTGCAGCGGTACCGCTTACCGCACAGAGATAACGCTGCTGAGAATTGTCACTGGCATCTTCAATGGAGTTGCGGGTCTCATTGGTAAATTTACAGAAGTTCACCTTGTGGGCATGGGCGGCCCCACCCAACATGCGAATATTGGCCCCAGCGCAGAACACTTTATCTTTAGCGGAGTTCATGATCACGGTTTTGACTTCCGGATGCTCGAAGCGCAGGCGCTGTACCGCGTCGTAAAGCTCAATATCGACACCCAAGTCATAGGAGTTCAGCTTGAGCTCATAGCCATCAAACAAAGTGGCTGAGGGGTCCACATCCATTGTAAGAGTGGCTACGGAGCCATCGAAAGACAGCTTCCAATGCTTGTAGTTATCGGGGCTGGTCTGAAAATCAATCATTGCTTGGTCACCTGCGTTGGGAAGGTTATTTATTGCATGAAGTGAATTATAATGCACATAAACAGGAATACAACCCCATACTGCAATATAATTCACTCTACCCATTTAGCATTGATCAAGCGCAAACGCTTATGAAGTTGCCCCAAGGACGGCGGCTCATGCACAAAAAAGCCCGACTCAGTCACGAGTCGGGCTTTTCACATTGGATTGTGAGAGAAGATTCCAGGCGCCGCTCTATCAGGACGAAAAATCCACCGTTGCTGCTCGCAAATTTTCCAGCTGCGATATATTGGCCTGGATGGCCGTGCGCTGATGGTAGATCCGCAAACCGCGCAGTCCCCCCAGCTCTTCGCCCCCGCCAGCTCGACCCGGCCCGCCGTGCACGCATTGCGGCATGGCTATGCCGTGGCCGGTATGGCCATTCATGACCGTCTCATCGACCATCAGCAGTCGTCCGTGATGCGCCGCCAGCGTCACCGCCGCCCTGGCAAAGAAGCCCTCGTCATTGGTGAATACCGATCCGGCCAAAGAGCCACCACCGAAACTGGCCAGAGCCCAAATGGACGCCTCATCGCTATAGGGCATCAGGGTGGCGACCGGGCCAAACACTTCAGTGTCGTGAATTCTTTCTGCGTTCATTGGCTTGTTACAACGCAACAACGTCGGCTGCACAAAACACCCAGAATCAACATCACCACCCTGAACAGCGAATTGGCGGTCACCGCCGAAAATAATCTCCGCCTCCCGCGATAAGATGTCTATGCCCTCCCAAGCCGCCTGCTGTTGAGCCCGGTTGACCAGTGGCCCCATACGAACACCGTCGCTGGCCGGATCACCGATCACCGTTTTGGCCAAACGCGCCGTCAAGGCATCCGCGACCGCATCAATGGAAGCCGCCGGCACTAGAATGCGCCGGATGGCGGTACATTTCTGCCCGGCTTTGGTGGTCATTTCTTTGGCGACTTCTTTGACAAACGCCTCGAACAAGGGTGAGTCCGTTGTTACGTCCTCGGCCAACAGCGCCATATTGAGGCTGTCCGCTTCGACATTGAAGCGGATACCGGTTTCGATCACCCTGGGGTGGGTACGCAACTTTTGAGCCGTGTCCGCCGAGCCGGTAAACAGGACGACGTCTCCGGTTTGAACGTAATCCATCAGGTCGTGGCCACCGCCGCAGATGATCGACAGACTGCCATTGGGCAAGATGTCAGCGTTCACAAGATCTCTGATCATGGTTTGCGTTAACAACGAGGTAGCCGTCGCCGGTTTGGCAAAAACAGGCACACCAGCCAAGAGAGAACCTGCCGCCTTCTCCCACAGCCCCCAAGACGGGAAATTAAACGCATTGATGTGAATCGCCACACCGGTGAGTGGTGTCAGGATATGCAGAGCCTGAAACGCCTTGTCCTTTGCCAGGCGGTCGGTGCCTGGTTCACACAGGAAATGGGCATCTCCCAGAGTTTTGCCCATGACAGCGTAATACTTCAGAGTGCCGATACCGCCATCGACATCAATGGCTGCGTCGACTTTGGTATTGCCAGAGTTTTGGTAGGCGATCTGATAGTATTTTTCGCGGTTTTCCTGCAGGACTTGAGCCATGCTCTCAAGCAGTTGCGCTCGTTCACCATAGTTCAGCGCTTGTAATCCGCTACGGCCTTGGTCACGAGCGTAAGCCAGAGCAGCCCCCAAATCCACGCCTTCAGACCCGGCATAAGCCAACACCTCACCATTAACCGGATTGGTCAGCGCGGCACCTTGCCCCTGGCCTTCCACCCAATCGCCACAGATATAGTTTTGCAGTTTCAATGTCATTACCTTTGATTTGCTATGGTTTATTCAGGACTACAAGCCTCTCTATAGGCTTCTATTAATTCCCGTTGCGTATCGTTGATGGGCACGGCGCCACCTTGGGATTGATCCGTAAAGCAAAATATGAAACGGGCCGTAAAGGTCGTGAGGTGTGTATCATCGGACGGATTCTGCCTGATCCCCTCAAACAGCAGCGTCACGGTGGATCGGCCCAGCCGCTCAACACGAACGATCACCCCCAACCGATCGCCACCCCGAAGCGGGGCAACAAAATCGGTTTCCATATGAACCACTGGTGTGCCTCTACCCTCCTCAACGTTCATTTGATACCAGTCGAACCCTACACAGTCGCGAAACCAGAGCTCAGCAGCCTCCATGCAGAAATGGGAAAACCGTGGCGTATAGACAATGGAGGCGGAATCGGTATCACCGAACAACACCATTCGCCAATGGATAAAGGGGGTGGGTAAGGCATTTGGCAACATTTAGTCAATCCAACAACATATTCTCGAATAATCTCAAAAATGCACTATATTGCAATATCTGATTGAGATCAATGAGGTCCAGAATTATAATGCCTCGCTCTTAACCACTAAGGGTCCCGATGATGAGCAACTTTACTCTCGATCACTTTCAGTCTCTTCTGCAAACCGTTACTGACGTTATCAAAGACAACGCCCTGAACCAGTCACTGGAAGACAAACTCAATCGGCTTTTTCCCGCCGATGGTGAACACTTCGAGGCGATTCGTAACTGCTGTATTGCCGGCATTGAAAGCGGCGATCTCTGCAAATACGAAGCCGGTGGCATCAAGTATGGCCGCGTCATTAAGCCTAACGCAGGGTTGCAGGGTTACAGTGTCGATGTTGTTGATATGGAATCGGTTGCCGGCCCTCATCACACCCATCCAAAAGGTGAAATCGATTTGATTATGCCGATCGATGCGCAGGCGCAATTCGACAATCGCAGCGCCGGATGGCTGGTCTACGGCCCCGGCAGTGCACACAGCCCTACTGTCACACAAGGAAAAGCCCTGGTGCTCTATTTATTACCCCAGGGCGAGATCGAGTTTACCCGTCAATAACATTTTCCATTACCTACTTTCTATGGGTTACCTGTTGCTATGAATATCGAACACTACCGAGAAACATTCAGTAGCCTCTGTTTTGAAACCCCTTCCGACGGCGTACTGGAAGTGATTTTTGACACCGGCACCTCAATGAATCCCATGAATGCGTCGATGCATCGGGAAACCGCCTACGTCTGGAACGACATTGATCGCGATAAGAGCGTGCGCTCAGTGTTGGTGCGAGGAGCGGGCAAGGGCTTCTGCGCCGGCGGAGACTTTGAACTTGTCAATACCATGATCGACAGCGACGAAGCACTGCTCAGTGTTTGGAAGGAAGGCAAAGATCTGGTCTATAACATGATCAACTGCTCCAAACCGGTAGTCTCCGCCATACACGGTGCTGCCGTGGGGGCCGGCTTGGCAGTGGCGCTACTGGCGGATATTTCCGTCGCCGCCAGAAGAGCCAAACTCATCGACAGTCACACGAAGCTAGGCGTTGCCGCCGGGGACTTTGCCGCAATCATCTGGCCCATCCTTTGCGGCATGGCAAAAGCCAAATACCACCTTCTGACCGGTCGCCCCATCGACGGTCAGGAGGCAGAGCGCCTGGGGCTGGTCTCTCTTTGCGTTGATGAAGAAGACCTGTATGAAACGGCATTGGAGATTGCGGTCGAGTTGTCGGCGTCCAGCCCATCGGCTGTGCGCTGGACCAAGCACGCATTGAACAACTGGCTGCGCATGATGGGGCCGACCTTCGACAATTCGCTGGCGTTGGAAATGCTCGGTTTTCGCCTGCCGGACATAAAAGAAGGCCTGAGTGCCACCAAAGATAAACGCGCGGCCAATTTCGATCCTGACTGTGTGCTTTAGTTCTTGACAATGCGCAACGGCACTCCCCGATTACCTTCGGGGAATGCGCGTTATTCAGCCTAGTTTTACGTATTCAAAATCCCCCGGCTGCTGATTAATCCCAACCCGTGGTGGAGCAATCCAGCTGGCGTATTGACCCGCCTCGGCACAAGGCTGCATCAATTGATGAATAAATTCATAGTCTGCGGCACTGGGTAACCAATTGTCTTTATTCTGCTGCCATTGCGTCTCGCTCACCAGCTCGCCTTCCGGGGTAATGTGGTACTCACCGAACTCGCCGATTTTGCGATTAAAACCTTTGTGCGGCTGCTGCAACGTAAAATCAATGCCGGCTTTTTCGATAATTTTATTCCAGCGGTTGATGCCACCCTGGCAATCGGCAATATAATCATCGAGCAAGCGGCTGTTGATGGCGCTGAGTGCAGGAACCTCGTTAATCACCAAGGTACCGTCTTCTACCTGCATCACTGGGTAAGTATCGTCATGCAGCTGGTGATCATCCTCCAGCTTGGTTTCTTCATATCGCCCCTTCAGACCCGCAGTGAATGCATTGGCACCGTTCGTTGATATTTCAGATCCAAACAAATCACGGGTCACTGACATATGGAAATTTGCCTTTTTCTGCAGCGTCGGCAAGTCCACCACGCCAAGCTTTCGAATGGCCTCGATGTCGTAGGGATCAGTAATGCCCGCCTTGTTCATCGCCGCACATGTCGCTTCGATAGTCCGGCCCACTCCGGTCTCTCCCACAAACAAATGATGTGCTTCTTCCATCAACATAAAGCGGCAACTGCGTGACAGTGGGTCGAACCCGGACTGCGCCAAGGCCGCCAGCTGCATTTTTCCATCCCTGTCGGTAAAGTAGGTAAACATGAAGAACGACAACCAATCTGGGGTTTCCTCATTGAATGCCCCCAGGATTCGTGGCTTGTCCTCATCAGCGGAACGGCGCTCCAACAGCATTTGCGCCTCTTCGCGGCCATCGCGACCGAAGTACTTCACCAATAGGTACACCATGGCCCATAGGTGGCGTCCTTCTTCCACATTGACCTGAAACAGGTTGCGCATGTCGTATTGTGAAGGCGCGGTCTTACCCAAGTATCGCTGCTGCTCTACGGACGCCGGCTCGGTATCGGCTTGAACCACAATTAAACGACGCAACAGCGCCCGGTACTCACCGGGTACTTCTTGCCAGGCGGGCTCTCCCTTATGCTTACCACAGGGAATCGTCCTTCCCTCTTCTTTTGGTGCCAGCAGAATTCCCCAGCGATAGTCCGGCATTTTGACGTGATCAAACACCGCCCAGCCATCCGGGTCCACACCCACCGCTGTGCGCAAATAGACATCCGCTTCCTGAAACCCTTCCGGACCCATGTCCCGCCACCAATCCAGGTAGTTGGGCTGCCAGGCTTCAAGTGCTCGTTGTAATTGCTTGTCTTCAGACAAATTGATGTTGTTGGGGATACGATCCTCGTAATTCACTTCGAAGACGACGTCTTTTTGTTCAATTGCTCCCATGTTGAAGCTCCTCATTGCGTTAAACTCACCCTATCGGAATATGCAATATAGTGCATATGCCTAGTTTCGAACTTGATTTGGATCAACTCTGCAAAATTTTCTCATCCAAATAACGCATAAAAATGCAGTTTATTATCCATAAACGGTAGAAAAATGAATTGAACTTACTTATAGATGGGTGTATCTTTCATTATTAAGTGCATTATATTGCACTTTAGAAAAATAACTCCAATAATTAAGAAACCCAACCCGCCCTGACCATGGGCGTACCTTTAAGTGAGGTCTATTCATGACACTACTCCAAAAATTTGATGCTCTCGGCCGTAGCAGCCGGGTGGCGACCTTGTCCAGCGTCCTGATTCCAGCAATGTTGCCCGTTGCCGGAGTCCAGGCCGCGAAGACCGGTTTTGCCATCGAAGAGGTAGTCGTTACCGCACGAAAGCGGGAAGAGAGTCTGCAGGACACCCCCATCTCTGTGGCCGCATTTACGGCCGATGATCTGAGCAATCGCCAAATCGACTCATCGGATCAGTTAACTCAGGTAACCCCCAATTTGTCGTTTTCATCCCACGCACCCTCGGCGGGAAACAATGCCTCCTCCCAAATTTTTATCCGAGGCATCGGTCAGACGGAATTTCTGCCGTCCACCGATCCAGGCGTCGGCCTCTACATTGATGAGGTGTACATGGCCCGCTCCGTCGGTGCCACACTGAACTTTGTGGACCTGGCACAGATAGAAATTCTTCGAGGTCCCCAGGGAACCCTGTTTGGACGAAACACCATCGGGGGTGCCATCAACCTGACCACCCGACGCCCCGCGGAAGAATTTGGCGGTAGCCTTGAGGTCAAGCTTGGTACCGATGATCGTCTGGATGTACAGGCATCGCTGGATATGCCCATCAGCGATACGCTCCGTACGGCAGTATCCGTCGGCTCCAGAAAGCGCGATGGATACGTCACTCGTGTTCTGGACGGCACCGATCTCGGCAACGACGACAGCATGGGTGGTCGCGTGGCTCTCGAATGGAATGCCACCAACAACATTGAGGTCTATTTCGCCGCCGATTATGTCAAAGAAGAAGAGAACGGCGCCCCCATCAGTTTTAATGGTCTCGCGCCGAACCTGTTTGCCAATCTCGCCGCGGGTGGCGTTTTGGTCGGCAGCGGCTGTGGTGGTCTCGATCCGTCGCTGCAAGCGCGCTGCGCCTCTCGGGATTGGGACGCCGGGCCCTACGCCAACTACGGCACCTTTGCGGTGGATTCCTACTTTGAGAGCTGGGGCAGCAGCCTGACGGTTAAATGGGATTTGGAGGCATTTAGCATTAAATCCATAACCGCTTATCGTGATATGGAATGGACCGGCTCCCGAGATGCGGACAACACACCGTTGACGATTCTGCACACGCGTAATGATGATACGCAAGATCAGTTCAGCCAGGAGTTTCAGTTCTCCGGCACCGGGTTTGACGACCGGCTCAACTGGCTGTTGGGGCTCTACTATTTTGAAGAAAGCGCCTCGGACGATTACTTTGTTCCCGTTGCCGTGGGCACCTTTAACTCCGGCGGACTGGTTGAGAACGACTCAAAAGCGGTATTTGGCCAACTCAGCTACGATCTGACCCATGACCTCAGCCTGACCCTTGGTTTGCGTTGGACTGAAGAGAACAAAGCGTTCAAGCCCTTGCAGTTTGCGGAAACTCAATACCTGTTCCCCATTACGCCAGGCGAATCTGACGGCCTGGCGGGCTACGTCCACCCCTTTGATGGCAATACTTACCCCACCCTGGGTGGTGGAGGCACGACAGCCATTGTTCCGGCGGGCACGCTGTTCTTCCCTCAGGTATGGCAGGATGAAACCTATTCCGACACCACCCCCATGGTCAACCTGTCCTACCAGTTAGATGAAGACATCATGCTCTACGCCAGTTACTCCGAAGGCTTTAAAAGCGGCGGTTTTAATGCCCGCAACATCAAGCCCGGTGCTGCCGTTCGATCGTTTGAGCCGGAAACCGCAGAAACGTTTGAACTGGGGTTCAAGGCGGAGCTGTTCGACAACACCTTACGTCTGAACGGTGCGATATTTACCACCGACTATACCGACCTACAGTTTGTGATTCGTGAAGACTTTGCCCCCATTATCTTTAACGCCGGTGAAGCTCAGATCGACGGCGTAGAACTGGAGTGGACCTGGGTACCCACCCCCGACATTCAAGTCGTGGGGGGAATCGGTTTTGTCGACGCTGAATACAAAGAGCTGAGTGATGTACTCCAGAGCGGCGGTGTTTCCCTGAACAACGACATGCCTCACGTGCCCAAACTGAGTGCCAACCTGGGTGTCGCCTATAGTTTCAACCTGGGGGATGCCGGCGTGATTACGCCTCGAATTGATTGGTCCTACCGAGACGATGTGGTGTTCGATGCCTTAAATTCAGAGGAAATCGCTCAGGAAGCCTACGATATTGTCAACGCGTCCCTGATCTGGGATTCCCCCTCGGAGTCCTGGCGGGTGGCCGCATCCGTGAGTAATGTGACTGACGAGCTGTATCGTCTGGCAGGTAATACCGCAATCCGGGAGGCCTCGTCTTACTCAGAGGTCACCTACGCCAGGGGCCGTGAGTGGTCCTTAAGCCTCAAGTACCTCTTCTAACAGTTGCATAGGGGATTGGCAGCCCTAGCCTTTTTAGGGGAGGGCTGCATTTTTGTTCACTCTGAAGTAGTATAAGCGGTTTTTTGTAGTCATGTGGTAAGATAAAACCATTGTCGTCACCGCTGACTGCACTATAGTACTCACTGTAAGTACCCACTGTCCGGTTGGATGAATGGCGTGCTGAATGTGTCCGATAGAGTGAATTATGCAGGAAAATCAGGAAGACATTACCCAATCCAACGAAGCCTTTTTGCAACAGGTGGGCAATCGAGTCAGGGGATTGCGAGCGAGCCGAGGCATGAGCCGTAAAATGCTGGCCAATGACTCTTCGGTGTCGGAGCGCTATCTCGCCAACCTGGAACAGGGTAAGGGTAATATCTCCATCAGCTTACTGCGCAAGGTGGCAGGCGCCTTAAGGGCTGACCTGGGAGAGCTGTTGCCCAGTGGCCATCAACAGACGCCAGAACAATCGCTCATCAACGAATTTGTGGGTCGCCTGACCCGTGAGGAGCAGCAGAAGGCTCTACAACTGCTTCATCAGGAGTTTTCAAGCTTGGGAGGGCAACGCACCCGGATCGCGTTTGTCGGCCTCAGGGGCGCCGGCAAATCCACTTTGGGTCACCTGCTGCAAGAGCGTCAGCAGTTACCCTTTGTCCGCCTGGTCGATGAAATCGAAACCATTGGTGGCATGGCAGTCTCTGAGATACTGGCGCTTTCCGGCCAGGCGGGGTACCGTCGCCTGGAAGAAAAAGCGCTGTTCAAAACACTGAACGATTATGAATCCGTCTGCATTGAGACCGGCGGCAGTATTGTTTCTGAACTGAAAGAATTGAATCTATTGTTAACCACCTGTCTGGTCATCTGGGTCAAGGCGTCACCGGAGGAGCACATGGGGCGCGTTGTTGCCCAGGGTGATATGCGCCCCATGGCCAATAACGATGATTCCATGGCGGACCTGCGCCGGATCCTCGAAGAGCGCACGCCTTACTACGAAAAAGCCCATGCCGTGCTCGATACCTCCGGGAAAACGGTGGAGCAATCCTACACGGAGTTGCTTGCGCTCGTACAACAGCAGACCACACTAATGAACTCTGCAGAAGCGTCCTTGTCGTGATGACTCTGTGGGCGATAAGCACTGAAACATAGCCGGGCTTTGTGTGGCCAAGTTTACCTCCAGCAATCACTATGTTTCCTGCCTGTATGCCCTTGCCTCGCGCAAAGGACTGGATGCGGATCAACTGCTGGAACTTGCCGGGATTGCCCCCGACCTACTAAACGCGGCACGTGCCCGCGTTCCGACCGAGAAAGTCTCAGCCCTGGTTCATTTGATCTGGAGTGGGCTGAACGACGAAAACATGGGACTCAGCTCACACCCCATTAAGCCCGGTAATTTTCATATGATGGGCAAGCTCTGTGTTCACGCTCCCACACTGGGCAAAGCACTGCATAGAGGCATAGAGTACTATCGGTTGGTCCAGGATGATTTTCAGATCACACTCAAAGAAACGGACGAAACGGCAACGATCCAGGTGGATCTAAAACGACCGGAGTTAGATGAGGATAACCTGTTAACTGAACTGCTGATACTGACCTGGCACCGAATTGCCAGCTGGCTAATTGACGAGCAAATCGTACTAAAGGAAACCCGCTTTTCCTATCCTGCTCCTTCGAGGGTCGACGAGTATCGATACCTGTTCCCCTGTATTCACCGCTTTGATCAAGCCGTCAACAGCTTCAGTTTCAACCCCGGTTATCTGGAGAGGCCGGTGGTGCAATCGCACGAATCGCTAAAAGCCTTTATCGCAGGCTGTCCAACGAATTTGTTTGTACTGTATCGTCAAGATAACAGCCTGGCCACTCGCGTCCGACAAGTCCTGGAGCCTCATGCCAGTCACAGTATGCCGGGCCTGGACGCCGTTGCCGGCGTTCTCGGGATGAGTAAATATGCGCTGCGGCAACGGCTCAAAGAGGAAGGCACTTCCTATCAAAAGATCAAAAACATTGTGCGCCGTGACATGGCGATTTACTTCCTGACCCAGGTGCCACCCATCAGTGTCGGCGAAATCGCCCTCAAGGTGGGTTACTCCGAACCGGGAGATTTCGTCAGGGCCTTTAAAGGTTGGACCGGCGTGCCGCCCGGTCAATACCGGCGGTCTTAGAGTTGATCAACCTCGAGCGTGCCAACGGCGGAGCCTGCTAACACCGCTTGCAGATGTGCAGAACTGCGAGGCAACAGAAAACTCATATAAAATTTCGCCGTGTTTAACGTTGTACGGCAGAATGGTCGCTGCTGGTCAGAGGTCAATTTTTGAGCCGCCAATGCCGACTGCAACAGATACCAAGCACCTGTGACATACCCGAACAGCATCATAAAATCATAGGCAATCGCTTCCAGCCTGTTACCGTCGTCGGCGACACTGAAGACATGATCAACGGCTTGCTTCAAGCAGGTGAGTGACTCCGTCACACGATTTGCCAACACGGTGATCTCTTCACCCCGATCTCTGCACTTATTCAGCGATTGCTCTATGTCGCTGACTAACGTCCTGTATGCCGTGCCCTCGTCCCGAAGCAACTTCCGTTGCAGCAAATCCATAGCCTGTATGGCGGTGGTGCCCTCGTAAATGGTAATAATGCCCGCATCACGCACATATTGCGCCACACCCGTTTCTTCCACGAACCCCAGACCACCATGAATCTGTACAGAGAGCCGCACCAATTCCTGGGTCAACTCTGTGGACCATCCCTTGACCACCGGCGTTAACAAGTCGACTCTCACCTGGTGCAAATGTCGGGTTGATTCATCTTCGCTATGATCCGCCAGATCCATCGAGACGCCCACACTGTAGGCCATTGCTCTCATGGCGTCTTTGCCCGATTTCATCAGACGTAGCATTCTTTGCACGTCCGGGTGCTCCGCGATTGCCACCGCCCGGCCCTCTCGATTGCCTTGGATCCGTTCTTTGGCGTAGTTAAGGGCATCCTGATAAGCTCGTTCCGTCAAGGCAACGCCTTGGAGTCCCACCTGTAGCCGCGCATGGTTCATCATTGTGAACATATAGGCCAAGCCTTTGTTCTCCTCACCGACCAAATAGCCAACGGCGCCGTCTTCGTCTCCAAAGTTCAGTGTGCAGGTCGGGCTGGCATGCAACCCGAGCTTATGTTCAATGGATATCACCTTGACGTCGTTCAGCACTTTGTACTCGCCTTCAGGAGACGGCAAATATTTGGGCACCACAAACAGTGAAATCCCCTTGACGCCTTCCGGTGCACCATCCAATCTCGCCAATACCAAGTGAGCAATGTTCTCCGCCATGTCATGATCACCAAAGCTGATAAATATCTTCTGCCCCTTCAGAAGATAGTGATCGTTCTTTCTCACCGCTTTGGTCTTGATCAGCGACAGATCAGAGCCCGCCTGGGGTTCTGTCAATGCCATGGTTGCGGTCCATTCGCCACTGACCAGCTTTGGCACATAGACTGAAGAGATGGCTTCATGGGCGAATTTATGTAACGTATGTACCGCCCCAACGGACAGGGTTGGACACATGCTGAATGCCAGATTGGCCGACTGCATCATTTCTGTCAGCCCCAATGCCACTGCTGTGGGAAAGCCTTGACCACCTAATTCGGTGGGAAACCCCACTGACAACCATCCGCCTTCAACCAGTTGCGAATAGGCCTCAGAAAAACCCTTTGGCATGGTTACCGACGATTCTTTCAGACGCAAGCCCTCAATATCACCCGCCCGGTTAAGGGGCGCCAATACCTGGGAAAGCATCCGTCCTCCCTCTTCCAAAACGGCATCCACGATGTCCTTGCTGTACTCCTGGAATGGAGGCAGTTCTGTGATGGCGGAGTAATCGTGCAAGCCATCGATCACAAACTTAATATCTTCAAGAGGGGGTGTGTATTCATTCATAATATGTCTATCGCTTAATGACAGGTTAGCAGGTTACAGGCTTATCACACCGGGCATATCGGTACCCGCATAGAGCTTATCAACCTCTGCCTTCCTGTTGGAGATGACACCCCGTTGATTTAAGTAACCTTTGTCAGTGATTTCACTGTGTTCGAAAGATGGCGGAGTGGCCAGCAACAGCGCTTTTGCCACCCGTTTGGAAGAAGCCCCGTTTTCCAAGTTATGTGCCTGCAACGCTTGACGAAGTTTGTCCGTCAGACCGGTGTGAGAGAAGGCATCATTGCCGGTAATCGGCTCGCCCACAAACTCTTCGCAAGCCTGTTTGTTAGGAAACATCAGTATGCCAATGAACTTTTCATTGTGGCCACAAACTACAATATCGCTGACCAGTGGAGACAATCTGGCGATCAATGCCACCCGAAGATCCCCAACATTTACCCAAGTGCCGGACAACAGCTTGAAGTTTTCGCTCACTCTGCCTTTAAATACCAACCCAAGTTCGGGTTGGCTGACATCGTATAACTCGACAGCGTCTCCGCTACGCAAATAGCCTTCATCGTCAAACGCGTCCAGGGTCTTATCCGCCTGGTTATAGTAACCGGGCATGATATTCGGCCCCTTGACTCGCAGCTCCATTAACCCACCAACCGGTGTCAACTTGACGCTCGTACCAGGAATCGGCAAACCAATATTATTTGACACCCGATTACCAAAATACACCGACGTGCACACTGGCGCAGTTTCCGTCTGCCCCCAGCTGCTGGTAATGGGAACTGGCTCCTTGGCATAAACCTCTATTAACGCTTCCAACCGTTTCCATATGGATTCCGGTAAGGCAGCGGCGGCAAAGAAAATCAAGCGGAGTTCTCTGAAGAACCGCCTTGCGGCGTCCGCGTCTTGTTCCAACGCAGTCGCCAGAAGATCATAACCCATGGCCACATTAAAAGAGATGGTCGGCGAGACGGTCTTCAGGTTCTCCAGTGTTTGGACGATACCCTCTGGCGTCGGTTTACCGTCGTCAATATAGAGTGACGCTCCGTTGCGCAACACCATGTTGAAATTGTGATTTCCTCCAAACGTATGGTGCCACGGCAGCCAATCGAGCAGTACATGTTTCTGTTGGTTCAAGAATGGCCAAATGGTTGCCATGGCCTCCTGATTGCAAGTGAGCATTTGGTGGGTATTGATTACCCCTTTTGGCATGCCGGTGGATCCAGAGGTAAACAGTATTTTTGCTATCGAATCCGGCTTCGGATCTGTGGGTTCAAAGGCTGCATCGACACCAGCTGTAACTAGCTGATCTATTGTCCTCTGTCCCGTCTCGCAAGGTGTCTCGTCGGCGGTAATGACGCTGACTCCCTTGCTTGCCAGCGCCTCCAAGACACCCGCAAAAGCTTGATAGGTTTGTGCAAAGACCACACTTGAACCCGTCAACTCCTGAATATAGTGAACCTTTTCATATCGCTTGGACAATAACGAATAAGAGGGAGATACAGGTACGGCAGGAACACCCAGATAGTAGCAAGCAAAGATGATCAGCGCGTTGGCGATACTGTTGCCACTGACCAGCATAAGGGGTTTATCGACCGATAATCCCAGAGGTTGCAACCCCGCCGCCAGGCGAAGCGCCTTGTTTCGAAACTCAGCGTAGCTGATCGTTTCCCACCCCTGGTCACGCTGTTGGCTTTTTTCCGCCAAAAAAACGCTGTCGGGTGTGTCTTTGGCCCATCGTTCCAGATACGCGAGTACTGAGGCCGGTGCTTGCGGCAATGGCGTATTCGATTCCAGATAATAGGTGCCCTCTTTCCCTTTTCTGAAAGATATATCCGGTGCTAAAAAGAGCGACGACGGTTGCTTATTCATGATTATCCCCTTGGCGCTACTGAAAACTGATCCGATACTTTTGGAAGATGTTGTTTGCACCGGCACCAGACCACCATAGGAGATGAACTGGTATCGGATGATTTTCGCTTCAACTACCGCCCCTGAAACTGCGCGGCGGCCCCACCGCTCACAGATTCCAGACCGCTGAGGGCGTCGTCAGTGGAGAAGATGCCTTGCAGTGCCTCCAGTTCCATCGCCAAGCCCTCTTCCAAGGATAGGTCATAGCCCTCATCGATCAACTGCATCGCTTTGCGCAATGCCAAAGGGGCCTTTCGGCTCAGCACCTTTCGATGGGGCTCGAAGTCCGCGGTTTGGCTTAGCACTGAGGAGATGTCGCCATCAAAGTGCTCAAAGTGGGCCTCAGCAATCGTTGCGCTTGCCGCAGAAGCAGATTGTGAGTGACTTCTGTCAACAGAGATAGTCGCAATTTCCTGCATATCACTGGACGAATCGACCACTTTATCCACTAAGCCAAAAGCCAGAGCTTGCTCGGCATTAAGTTGCTTACCGGTTGCCACCAGATACTTGGCTCTCGCCTTTCCCATCACACGGCTGCTGCGTTGTGTTCCGCCGAGGCCAGGGTAAATTCCAATGCCGGTTTCCGGAAGCGCGGCTACCATTCGAGGGCTGGCGACTCGGTTTTGGCAAGCCAAGGCCAGTTCCAATCCCCCACCCAGCGCCAAACCGTCAATAAAGGCGATGGTTTGCTTCTTCGATGTGGCCAGTTTGCTAAGTACCTGATGCCCGTACGCGGTAAAAGACTGTACCTTCTCCAACGCTTGGGCTTTGATATTGTCAATAAAAAATTTGATATCCGCTCCGGCAATAAATGCCTTACCTCGACCAAACAGAACGATTTTATCAATGGCGGGGTTATCTTCGAGGGTGTCAATCGCCTTTTCCAGACTGACCATCACTGCGGGGTTCAGTGCATTCATGGCATCGGGGCGATTAAACTCTATCAATCCCGCACCGTTCACCACATGAGCACGCACGTGCTCTACAGCAAAACCTTGATCCAGGTCGGCCTGTTCGAAAATGGCAGGTACTTTTTGATCGTACTTCCCAAACTCGTGACAGACAATATCTTTGACTGTCGTTACCCCAAGCTGATTGATCAGCTCGAAGGGACCAATCGGCCAACGCAGTCCCAAGCGCGCGCCCAAATCCGTTTCCGTCACCCCGGTGACACCTTCGCTGACCATTTGCGCGGCCACACCCAGCGACATGGCCAACAGACGGTTAGTTACCGCTTCGCGGTCGTTCTTAGGGCTGGTCTCGTCGGACAAATCCCACTGCTGCGCGGCGTCAACCGTTTCGATCAAACGCCCCGCCGGGGCGTACATGGGCCCGAAGTTTTCTTCCAGCGTGCGTGAAGCGTGCAAGGTAATGGGCACACCCGTTGCGTTCATAAGCGCAAACGGCCCCATGCCAACCTTAAAAACATCTACGGCCACTTCGTCGATAAAAGCGATGCTGCCAAGGCCTTCTTCGTACAGGCGCACCGCTTCATTGAGCCACGGGACAAAGAAACGGTTTACCGCAAACCCGTAGACATCGCCCACGGTAATGGGGGCTTTGTCGTTTTCATAGTAGAATTTGGTCAAGGCATCAATGGCTTCAGGACGGGTATTGGCACCTGGGATCAATTCAATCAGCTTGTTCTTGGCGGCATGGTAGAAATAATGTGCGCCAACAAAGCGGTTCTGATGTTTCAGTACCGATCCAAGCTCAGTCACGGAAAACGAGGACGTATTGGATGCGATCAAGCAGCTGTCGCTGACCTGTGCCTCGACACTCTTGAAGACCTTTTGCTTCACCTCTTTGTTTTCGAACACCGCTTCTACCACATAGTGTCGATCCGCGAGCGTCTCGTAATCGGTGCTGGCCTTCAGTCCGCGCATCATGGCTTCTTTGCGCTCAGCGCTGAGTATTTTGCGTTGCACAGCAGCATCCAGGGATTCGCTGATGTTGCTGACCCCGCGTTCCAGGCCTTGCTGTTGAACATCAATCAGGACCACGTCCAGATTTTTCATTAAAAAATGCTGGGCAATCGCGGCACCCATCGTGCCGGCGCCAATAACAGCCACCTTGGTAATAGGTGTGGAAAACGTGTTAGACATAGAATTCACCAATTCAAATTATGGATTAACGTCGAGTCAGGCGGGCTAGTCGCTGACCTCGACCGATACCACTACCGCCATGGCGCTGTCGCCGGCCGCGCACCCCTGGAACAAGCCTTTACCGCCTCCACGCAAGGTCAATTCTTCAATGAGCTCTATCAGCGAACGTAGAGCGGTCGGCCCCTGAGGGTGTCCCCAAATCAGTGAACAACCGTAGTTATTCATTTGTTCCAGTGCGACACCGGTCTGTTTTGAGAAAAGAATATCGTTTACGGCAAACGGGTTGTGTGACTTAACGGCATCGATTTCCTTAATAGCAACACCGGCCTGAGCCAGTGCCTGCTTGGCGGCAGGCACCGTGGCTTCCGGCATATGAGCTAGCTCGACCCTCGCAGACCCGAATCCTAGCAGGCGGATGCGAACATTGTTGTCTGAACTCATTTCTCGGGCTTTTTCCGGGGTCGTCACGATCATGCCGGCATTGCCATCGGCAGGGTGGGTTTGACCACCGAAAGTAACCGTACCCTCCGGCAACACAGGACGCAGCTTCTGCAGTCCTTCAGCGCTAGACTGGACAACACCTTCATCTCTGCTCAATTGGCCCCGCGTCTTTTTGAAATTGGCCGTTGGAATATCAAAAGGCAATGTCATATATCGCTTTTGGAAAGCATGATCTTTGGAGAGAGCCATGGCGTACTGCTCTTGGCGCATCAACACAACATCATGTTGCTGCGTGGTACTGATATCGTGTTTTTTGGCAACATTTTCCGCTGTATTGATCATGGCGTGTCGACCCACCGGATCACAATTAAAGTTGTCCATCACCCAATCCTCGTGGTCTCCGGTCCCACCAGGAGCCGTCGGGTTGGGGTAGTAGAGATGAGCTCCATTGGAGCAACGATCGGCGGTTACAACCAGCGAGCATGTGGCCAGCCCGGCAGAGATTTCTTGTACCGCATTGGAAACAGAGCGAATGCCTGTCGCACAGGCTTGTCCAATCATTGGGCCCGTTGCCTGATTCGCTCCCAGCATAGACATCAACCATGGCGTACCGTAAAAGACACTCTTTTGAGGCACCGTGGTTCCCAAGACACCGTGGTCAAAATCAGCAGGTAATATATTTCTTTTTTCCAGTTCGAGCTTGGCGACGTGGGCGGCAAGCTCAATCGAATGACAATGCGCCAGACTGCCCTGCCACTTGGTGAACGGTGTTGACCAATAGGCACCATAGGGAATCTCAGGAATATAGGACATAGCTTTACCTAACTGGGTTAATTTATAAAATTTCAGCCGCTTTTGCCATGTACTGAACAAAAAGGACCGGCGTTAACGGTCAACGTTGATCGTTCACTGCGAATAGAAAAGATTCTCTTCAAACTCCATGCGGGGTTCAATGGGCTAAAGTTAGAGCAAAATTAGCAAAAACAGGCGAATGTCTTGACCCGAGACATGCACTATATTACATTTGATAAAAATCAAATGCAGTATTATGCCGTCCTGCTCATACAAGAATAATTGGAAAGGGGTACAAACAATGGTCAACACCAGCGAAGCATTCAACTTCGCCAACTACCTGATGGAGATCAATCAGGGGCGATTCGACAAAACAGCCTTTATCGATGACGTTCGCCAAATCTCTTATGGCGAGCTGTTTCAGGGTATTCGTCGTGTAGCGGCAGGGCTCCAAAGCCTTGGCGTTAGACGTGAAGAGCGGATTTTGCTGGTATTGCAAGATAGCATCGACTTTCCTTTGGCCTTTCTGGGCGCCATGTACGCCGGCATAGTACCGGTGGCCGTAAATACCCTGCTGACCGCTGACGACTACGCCTATATGCTTGAGCACAGTGGCGCTCGCGCCCTGATCGTGAGTGGCGGCATTTTGCCCACCCTTAACTCTGCCCTCGCACGGGCCGATCACTCTGTGCAGAAAGTGGTGGTTTCTCGACCCGAAAGCCCTCTTCACCCGTCCGAGATCGACATGCAGCCCTTTGTCGAAAACAGTCAAGAACAATCCAAACCAACCAAAACCACCGGTGATTCACCGGGTTTTTGGCTGTATTCCTCCGGCTCTACCGGACGCCCAAAAGGTACTGTTCATAGCCACGCCAATCCTTATTGGACCATTGAACACTACGCAAAGGGAGTACTCAATCTTACCCAAAACGATGTGTGCTTCTCGGCGGCAAAACTCTTTTTTGCCTATGGCCTTGGTAATGGTCTGACCTTCCCGATGGGAGTTGGCGCTACCTCGATTCTGATGGCTGAGAGGCCGACACCCGAGGCGGTCTTCGAGCGTCTGACAAACTCAACACCGTCCGGTAAACCTACCATTTTCTACGGCGCACCCACCGGTTTTGCCGGCATGCTCGCATCAACCAATTTGCCTGATCGATCTGAAGTGGAACTGCGTCTTGTATCTTCGGCGGGTGAGGCTCTGCCACCAGAGCTTGGCAAGCGTTTTTCCGAGCACTTTGGCGTAGACATCATTGATGGTATTGGCTCAACGGAAATGCTGCACATTTTTCTGTCCAACCGCCCGGGTGATGTCCATTATGGCACCACCGGCCACCCGGTCGAGGGTTACCAAGTCGAGCTACGCGGACCCGATGGCGAGTCTGTTGAAGATGGTGAGCCTGGTGATCTTTATATCTCTGGGCCTTCCGCAGCTATGATGTACTGGGGTAATCGTGCAAAGACCCGAGATACCTTTCAGGGGCGGTGGGTAAAAAGCGGCGACAAATACATTCATAACCCGGAAGGTACCTACACCTACGCTGGACGCAGCGACGATATGCTCAAAGTGAGCGGTATTTACGTGTCTCCGTTTGAAGTGGAAGCCACTGTTATGGAACACCCCGCCGTGCTCGAAGCAGCTGTTGTGGGGGTCGAAGACGATGCAGGGCTGACAAAAACCAAAGCTTACGTGGTCTGTAAGCCGGGGCAAAGTGTGTCGCAAGAAGAGCTGAAGTCATTCACCAAAGAGCGACTGGCCCCCTACAAATACCCGAGGTTGATTGAATTTATCAGCGAGCTACCAAAAACGGCGACTGGGAAAATCCAGCGTTTCAAACTCCGATCCGGTTGAGACTTCAACCTCTTTACCAGATTTGATTTGGCAGCTTTGTTTTTGCTGGGATCTCCTGTGCAAATCAATAATAAGATTTCAATGTCGTGCACCCGTCAGGTATTTTGAATGCAATCGAATAAATCCAAAAGACTCTCACGCCACCCACTTATTGTGGGAATCTCCTTAACACTACTTGGTTTCAGTATTGCGTGTGCCCTTTGGCCCATATGGGCTTTATCCGTCAAGTCAATTTATTTTCAAATTGCCGGAGATGTCCTTACAACCGTTGAACCTTCTCTTGTATCGCAGCTGATCAAAGTGGTATCTGAAGGAACTTTTTTCTGGATGATGATCAATAGCTGGATCTGGCTTACGCTGGTACTGGGAAACCCGGGTAAGAACCTTTTTACCGACAAGCAACCGATCGCTGGAATTTGGTACACGCTGTGTAGCTGGGTTTTGGGGGTTGTTGCATTCTTGATACTGATTAGCTTTCTGGGTATTTGGTGGCATCCTTTTAATCTCGCCACCATGTTTACTCCAGCGAATGAGGCCCAAATACGGTTGGCAATTTTGGCCTGGGATACGGCCAATTTCTACGCATTAGCGGTAATCATCGCCCAAATCCCACTGGTTTCCCTGTTTCATAAATGGCCATTTGGAGGCAACGCTGAGCCGCCTTACGATAGTATCGGCGTACTCTCCTTGGGAACCGCTGTTACCTGGATAGTTTGGATGGCTCTGATCGTTCCAAGTTGGATGGATCTTTCTCTTGCAGGCAAAGGCGTTGTAACACCTCCGTTTGGCCGCTGGCCCGCCTTTATCGCCTTCTGTCAGGCATACATAATTTTTGCCATCCTGCCGGTTGAAGGTGGCGAGAACTATCCAATGAAATTAATTTCCAAGAGACAACCCCTTATGGGGCTCACTGGTTTTGCAATAGCCGTGTTTGCGGGATTAACTGTCCCCCCACTAATGAAGATGATCATTATCCCGCTTGATATCCTGCCAGGGGTACCACCAGATGTAGTCGTGGCTTCGCTGGAGTTGTCTGTTATCGTGTTTATGCTCGCCTGGCATCACCTGTTTGATGATTATCCCAACCAGCAGCGGGTTTCCAATCAGGCCAGACGAATTGGCGCTCGAATCTCTATCTGGTTAGTGGGTGGGACCGTTTGGGGATTGGTATGGCTTCAAATCTATACATACTTACCATTTGGTGCGAACGATCTAGGCCTGGGGGTTCCTGCATTGGGAATTTTGGCGGGTCAATTTTCGCTGCTTATGCCGCTGTTGTACCTGAATACTTTCTTTGATAAGTGGCCCGTTGTAGGATTGCCCCGTAGAAGCTTCTCTGAAAACCCTCGGGAAGGTTCGCGTATGGTGTAACGCATCAGCAATAACAAAAAATGTTAATGCCTAATAAAGGCCTGAATCGCCTCCCTCAAAAAGCTCTTGATTAGGAGCAATGATCTGGAGTTGATTCTAGTATTGTATCACTGATAACCAGTCTGAATTTCATCGCCAATCAGAAACACCATATTTCTCCAGAATTCGCTTGAGGCGACCGGATTCTCGAAGTTCTTTCATCCCGCTATTTATGATTTGTGCATAGTGTTTCGACTTACCATTATTGGGAGAGAATGCGATATATACCTTCTCTTTCTGAGAAACTCCTGCTACCTGAAATTGATCCAGTGTACTGGTGATGAATAGATGATGTTGAAATACAGCCTTATCCTCAATCAAAACATCGATTCTTCCGGTTATCAGCTTCTTGATGTTTCGACCTAGTGTGTTCTCCCCTCCTATCACCTGGACATTTTGCTTATCCTTATTGGGAAGTATATAGTCGCTAAAAAGGCCGCCATAAGAGTAATGAATAATCGCACCCAAGTTAACTGACTCTAGCGACTCCAATCCCTCAAATCGCCATGCATTTCCCCTTTTGACATAGAAGGTATGTGTGGAATGACCAGACTCGATTTCCGGAAAGACAAAGTCTGGGGTTTCCTCGCGGCCGGCTCCAATGATTCCCTGATATAGACCCAGGCGTGCATTCGCAATTGCTCGCGCCCATGGTACCGTCTTGTAAACAACGGTATGACCTTCTTTCGCCAGAGCATGTTGGGCGATCTCTACCATAAACCCGGGCCTGTCTGATCCAGGGGCACAATTATAGGGGCACCATTCGTCGGCGACTAGAATCAGCTCTTCGGAAACCGTAGTGGCTGACGTTGACATCAGTAATACAATCATCAGCAGTATTGAAATAGTCACACCTCCGGGCATACCCACCAATCCACCATCATCAACGTTTGATTGAGTATTAAATGGATTTCGATCCCCTTTGGATCCGTTCATTGTCAAACTCCACATATTACCTTCGGGGTCAGCGATTTCTTTCGTTTCGAATCAGTTATCGCGACTTTCCGTCTCGCGTGCTTTAGCCAGGAGACCAAAAATCCGTTCTTCGAGGTCAGAGAAACTGAACGGTTTGATCAGTCGATTGACAAATAGGTTTTGATCTTTTAATCGACTTTGAAACTGGTCACTAAAACCACTCATCAGTTGAATTTCAATATCCGGAAAATCTCGCGCTATTTGATTACTCAGCTCCACACCATCCATATTGGGCATGATGATATCGGAAAGAACGACATTCACGGATTCTTTTTCAAGAATCAACATCGCTTCTTTTCCATCGGAGGCGGCTATGGCACGGAAGCCCTTTAGGCGTAATTTCTCACACAGTAGTTCCCTCAACTGTGCCTCATCGTCTACAACTAGTACACTGCAACTGGATGACTCGCCAGGGTTTTCATCTGCTTTACTCTCTATTATCAGGGGAATTATCTTTTCCTCTGCTTTGGGAAAGTAGATTCTGAACTTCGACCCCCCATCCAGCTCAGATTCAACTTGTATTGCGCCATGGGATCGCTTGATAAATCCGTAAAGTTGCGACAAGCCCAGTCCTGTCCCTTTGTCCCCTTTTGTCGAGAAAAAGGGTTCAAAGATTCGACTCAAGGTGGACTCATCCATCCCTTTTCCTTCATCCTCCACTTCCAGGAGAACATATTTTCCAGGATGCACACCGAGAGTATCGGCGTCTTCCGAACTGAGGATTGTGTTGTTTGTGGCAATGTCAATTGTTCCGCCAGAAGGCATGGCATGCATCGCATTAACGCAGAGATTTAGGATGCCGTTTTCAAAGTCGGATTCATCAATAGAAGCCTTCCAGAGGTCTGCCCCAAGCTCAAAGACAACTCGATTCTTGGATGTAACTGCTTTCTCAAGCATGAGCCTCTGATCTTCCAGCAGTTCATTGATCACTACCGGCTCTTGAGCTCCTGTGTCCTTTTTGGAGAATGCCCTTAACTTCTGAATCAGTGTTCTTGCGCGCTCCCCGGCTTTGTCAATTTGATTGGCGTAATTGATCAAATCTTTCTCAGATTCAGGTATAAACTCAAGAAGCATTTCCGTGTATCCGAGCATTATCCCCAAGATATTATTAAAGTCATGAGCAATGCCGCCAGTAAGCTGTCCTAACGCATCCATTTTCTGTGTTCTCTGAATCTGCTCCTGCTGCTTTCTCTCAACGGTGAGGTCATGTAATGTGCCGACAAAAATTCGCTCGTCTTCATCTGTGGAACTGAGTTCTGCTACGGACAAACGGACTGGAAATTCTTCTCCATTTTTCTTTTTCCCCATAACCTCGCGCCCAACGCCAATGACCTTCGCCTCCCCTGTTGTGATGTAATTATGGAGATAGGAATCATGATTCTTAGCAGTTTCGTTTGACATAATCTGGTTGACACTACCACCGATAAGGTCGGACACAGCATATCCAAACTGTCTCGCCGTCGACTCATTGGCAGAGAGTATCCTTCCTTGATCATTGATCGTGATCACAGCGTCGACCATGGCGTTGATGATTTTTTCTCTATCCTCATCTTGCTTGATAAGGCGCATCATATAATCAGATCGATCTTGAGCTTCGAGCGTCTGGCCAGTAAGTACGGCGAGGGTATTAACGAACAACGCCTCATCTGCAAGCCACTTTCTCACATCGTGTTTATGCTCAAGACATAAGACTCCGGCCATTTTTGCATCTCGCGTGATGGGAACATCCAACATCGAACGAATCCCGAGAGGTAGTAGATAGGCGTGGAGCAATTCAGACACACGGCGATCTGACTGTGTATCTTCAACATCAATGCGCGTGGACTCACGGAGCGATTGAAAATAGATGGGATAGTCGTCAAGCACCAGAGCATTTGGTAAATCATCAACGTTGTTACCATGCTCAACCAGCGTATAACAGTCCATAACTTTACGGTCATCTGAGAATATCCAGATGCTAGCGCGAGATACTTGGAGGACGTTGCTGGCGGCAGCGGCGATGGCATATAGCTTTTCTTGCATACCCTTTTGACTTGAAAGGATATTGAACGTAAGTTCAGTTATGGCTTCCTTCTGCTTTTGGACCCGCTCATTTTCCAACGATATGCTCTGGGAACGCTCAACCTCTGCGGTGATATCATAGACGATTCCAGTAGTGCTATAGAGCTCACCGGATTGGTCATATTCATGCTGAAACCGCTCACCAAGAAAGCGAATGCCCCGTTTAGTCAAAATTCGCTGCGTGATGTTGACGGTCCCTTCTTTCCGGCCAATAGAGCTCTTAATCTCTTTAAGGAATCGCTTTCTGTCGTCGGGATGAACGGCACGCAAGAAGGTTCGGAATCCAAACTTATTGTCACCCTTCTGAATATCCAACATTCGGAGTACCTGATCAGATACACGGGAACTTCCGCTTACATGGTCGAGCTTCCAAGACCCCACATTACCGATGCTTTCCGCCTGGACCAGCAGCGATGATTGCTCAGTCAATGCCTCTGTTGCTAGTTTTTTTTGCGTTATGTCTTCGGAAAAGATAACAATACCGCCAATATCGTCTGCGGATGAATACCAAGGTCTCACGGCCCATTTGATCCACTTCAGCCTTCCATCATTTCGAACAAAGCTGTCTTCCTCAATCTCCTGGGTTTCACCAGACAGTGATCGCCTGTATATTTCTTTTCTTTCTTCACTGAGCTCTGGCAAGAGTTCAAGATGGGATCTTCCAGAGATTTCTCCTCCGCCCATGTTGTAATCGTCTAACCAGCGCTTGCTGCAAACGATATAGTTCATCTCTTTATCCAGCATGGCCAAGGCCGCTGGCGCGTGCTCTATCAGCAGAGACAGTTGTTCCTCGCTCTCTCTAAGCGCTGAGATGGCCTTTCTGCGGCTGATTCTCTCATAGATGGCATTGGCTGTACTCTCTAGCGACTCTCGAACTCGATCCAGCTGATTCAAAAACCGGTCATTAAGTCCACTGATACCAAGGAGAAGTACAATACAATATGGTTTTTCTTTAACCTTCCAGGGAATAAATACCAAAACGTGTGATGAATAGGAAAATAACCGACTGGTAAAAACTCGCTCGGATGTATGAGTTTTCTCTTGCGATAGTGATTCCACCAATCTGTGGTGAAAAAAACGTATTCTGGGTTCGTTAATTCTACGTGAACCCTCTGGCGGAAAAATCAACTCGATGCCGGCTGCGCGCGTCATCGCGTTTTCTCTTCCGACGACACCACCGACTTCAGCTTCGGCATACTTTATTAGACTCTTAGTGACCTCCATCAGGGTGTTACCAAAGTCCAAGTCTTCGATGTAACACGACTGAATCAATTTGATGAGATCAAGCAATTCTGTTTTGTTTTGAACTTCCTTTTCCACCCTTTCGTGTCGAAGATAATTTTCATAGAAAGAGCGGCTCAATATGATCCCCATCAGAAAGCAGACAACAGCAAACCACAGATCGTAGCTCTCCCCAATTCCATTGGCATAAACCTCTGAAGGTGTAACCGATAAGGTCCATACCCTTCCGGCAACACTTATCTTCGTGTTGGTTGTCAGAGAATGGAGCGGCAAGGAATGTTCCGGTTGATGGGAATACACGGTGATGTCGCTATCCCCTGTAACGTCCTGTAGCTTGAAACCAATGCCTGGTTCCAAATCAAGAACCTGTTTCTGGGCCATTAATTTGGTTATATTGATCACACCTACGGCAAAACCATCCGGCAGCCATCCCTCCGATGTCCTGGTTGATGCCATGTTGAGACTAACTGGGTTGAGAATCAGTATGCCCTTTTCATCGTCCTTTGCTTGAACAAGCCCTATGGGTGGCGTAGCCACCATCTCGCCTGTCTCTATTGCTTTTAGGATAGCTTTACCCCGTGTGACGTCTGTGGCGATATCCAACCCCAGCACATCTTCTTCTTGCGACGGGGGATAGATATTGGTCACTATCACCGAAAACTCTGGTTTTTTGACATTGCCCCAATTGCTCTGGATTTCTCTGATTTTGAAGGAAGGCCTGCCTAGATCAGCCTGGATCTCTTTCTCAACACTATCCCTAACATCGGTTGTAGCCAGTCTATTCCAGCTTAAACCAATCGGAAACTGACCGTAGCGGTGATCGACACTGGAGAACTCCAAGAATTCTTCTTGCGTGACCTCTTGACTGTTCTGGTAGAACCGGCCTAAACCTAGCACCTTTTCTTCAACGCGCGTGACAATGCCCTGCGCATAGCGCTCAAGATCGTTAGTAATCAGCTGAATTCTGGCGCGGATTTGTTTTTCCTGATTGCTGTGGATGAAATAGTTGAGAAAAACCATGCCGATCAGAGTTACGGTCATTGGCAGGATGAAGGTCTTTTGGATGCGATTATCAACTCTCTTACCACTTTTGAGAACTGCGATGGTTACTGGTGCCATTAAGACTGTACCCACAACGTCACCCAACCACCACCTCACCCAAATGGAATAGGCGCCGTTGAACTCTTGGACGCCTGTCAAAATCAGCAGCAGCACTGAAGATGAACTGGCAATCAAAGAAGAAAGTACAATCGCTGAGAGAACATAGAGCGTGTTTTTGGGTTCAAGAATCGACTTAAGAGCATCATCGGTGAAGGAGTGTTTGAGTAAACAGTAACCTACTACGGCCTGAGTCACAATGGCGCTACTTGTTAGCGTTGCGCCAGTTACTGACGGAAATGTCCCTTTGTGAAGATAGAAAATCGTAAAAGAAACGCCGAAAATCAGTGCGGGCAAATAGCGTGCACCCTTCGCAATCAATAGCCCCAAGGCAAAGCCAGCCGCTGGGTAAATGGTTGATCCCGTCGTATGCGCCGGAGCAGCCAGCATCCCAATGTAGGCCAAACTGACATAGATCAGCGAGAACAACAATTGCTGTACAAGGCGATGGTACACTTTTGGCATTGTTAATCCATCATTATTTTATGTGAAGAAACAGGTACGAATTACTATCGACAACCAATTAGAGGTAGAAAGCCTACCTAAGCTCCTGAAGTAACTCGGTTAATTGAAGTTTGTATTGCTGTTCGTGCTGAGAACTGCAGTCGAAGATATCAGTAGCTTCTCTTAAGGCCGACTGGATGTGATTCATGATGATATGCTCTTCCCTTTCCAGTAGAGAGAACTGCAATATGTCTCCCGCCACTTTATTTTCCATATTGGAAATAACTCGGTTAAAAAGACTCGACAGATCAACCTTCCTTTCTTCCATATTAACCACTAGCTGCCCAAGGTTAGCAGCGGCGCTATTGATTCGTTCCCTCTGTTCTTCCTCTTTTCCTTCGGTTTCCATGGATTTCAAACGTGCCTGAACACCATTTAGCACCAGGCACAATAGATCTTTTAGCTCTCCGAATCGGACTTGATCCTCAATCGGCATGTTCTTGACAAGAAGAGATAAATTCTGGTAATTGAAAACAACTCTTTTCCCCCAGCAAAAAATTCGAGATTCAGCCCTAAGCAATTCCAATGCCTGACGCTCCAATTCATTCTTTACACCGGAGACAGGAAAATACAGCGTCTTTCCACCAGTGAAAAGGACACTGCAACTCAGAGAAAACGTCTCGCAGAACTCTAACAGATGTCGGGCGAGCGTCTCTTTGTCTGAGACTCCCATGCACAATTCATGAAACTGAAGAATCGAGCCCAACTCTGAACTGGTTGTCATTGCTTGGAACGCCATATTCCGGGCGGCATCAAGCTGCCCCTTCAGATCACTGATTTCCTTTCCGCTATTGATGCATTTTTCAATTTTGGCAGATAATTCTGAAAGTTTTATGGGTTTGGTGAGATAATCGCAAGCGCCTACTTCATACGCTTTCAAAATATCGTCCCGCTCCATAAGGCCGGAGACGAAAATAAATGGTACAGATGGCCCTAGGACTTCCTGCTTCAACATTTCGCACACCTGATAACCATCCAATCCTGGCAGATTGATGTCAATCAGAACAAGCTCAGGGACTGACAGGCCCTTCTCCTGAAGATCCGCCATCATATTTTGGTCAAATTCTGAAAAATGTATTACCTGGTAGCCAATACTGCCGACATAGTGCCGTATCAATTCCGCGGTCTGGCAGTCGTCTTCAAAGTACCAAATCAACGGAGCATCATTTTTTTCTTGCTCTTCTGCACTAGCAATATTCATGAACCCCTCCGGAAACCCCTTTTTTGTTGCGTGTATGAGCCCAATACTCAATCCAACTTTGAACATCCTCCAAAGGCATTGGCCTGGCTATGTAGTAACCCTGGCCGTAGGTGCATCCCATGCTTCTTAGCTTGCAATATGTCTTATGGTCCTCAATGCCCTCTGCGACGGTGTTCATTTGAAGCTTATTTGCCAGGAAAATGCAGGTTTCGACGATCGATTGACTGTCTGTATCATGACAAATGGACTTAACAAATGCCTGGTCTATTTTGAGTTCATTAAACGGTATTTTGTGCAGCAAATGGAGCGATGAGTAGCCCGTACCAAAGTCATCAATTGATAGATTGAAACCCTTCATTCTCAGTCGTGCCAAAATATCCAAGGATTTCACCAGTTCAGTCATCAGCCCGGTTTCGGTAACCTCCAGAGTAAAATAGTTCGTATCAATATGATTCTTTTGTACCCTGTTTTCCAGTAAACTCGGAAAATCGTAGTTATTGATATTGGACGCACATACGTTTACCGACATATGCACTTTCTTTTTGCAGAGTTTTTCTACAACACTGGCTGCCGACATACTTTTCTTGATCATCATGTCAGTCAGAGGTCCTATAAGACCAGAAGCCTCAGCCAAGGGTATAAATTTTCCGGGAGAGATAAGTCCTTCCTCTGGATGCTCCCAACGAGCTAACGCCTCGAAACCGTAGACACTATTGTCCGATAGAGTCACCTGTGGCTGAAAATAGGGTAGGATTTCTTCGTTGTAGATTGCCATCTCCAAATCTTTGTATTCAGGCCGCCAGGCGTCAGTGCCCTCTCCAATCAATACATCGAGTTGATGACCCAGCTCCTCGCGGAGAAGTTTCTTAAGTTGCGATATCTTTATGGGCTTGCTTAACGTGGCGACATGGGTAAGTTTTTGGGCGATGACCAAATCTTCTGCCGCTTTTAGCACTGCGCGGTCCATCCCACTGATCAAGAGGATTTTGATGTTGTTGTAGCGTTCCGATAGATGGCGAATCACCTCTATACCATCAATCCCAGGCAAAGACAGGTCCAAGACCACCAGGTCATTCGCCTGGAATTGGTGTTGAAGGAAGATAAAAGCATCGCTATAAGTATCTACCGTATACCCTTGGCCTTCGCCGACAGATTCCAACAGGCTCAAGTACTGTTCGTCGTCATCAAGGATGACCACTCTGGGTCGGGATTGAAAGCAATTCATAAATCGCACCATAGTCATTCAGGTTAACTGCAATGCCGCCAAAAGCTCTTTCCTGCGAACTGGTTTGGACAAGCAGGTTTCCGCACCTGCGTCTAAGAAAGCGCGGATGTCATCATCATTGGTTGTCCCTGTAATACCAATAATGCGAATACCCTGGGTGGCCGGATCACTCTTCAGCATTCTGCACATATCGATACCATTGAGATCGGGCATGACGATATCCGAAACGATCACCTGTGGGACAAAGCTCTTGACCTTTATGCCGGCCTCGAAGCCCCCAAAGGCGACGTCAACATCAAGATTGGAGTCTCCTGATTCGAGAAAGCTCTTCAGCATTTCAGCAACTTGTTCATCATCGTCGACAATCAGTACGCGAACAGCAGTCCCTTCGTCCTCATACCTTATGCCTCGCTCCTGACAATAGGCGACAACGTCTTTCTTTTGGTAACGCCGATGGCCTCCAGGAGTAACTTGATAATTCAGCTCACCCTTGTCCGTTAACCTCCGAACTGTCATCGCCGTAACACCTAGGATTTTGGCGACCTCCGATGGCCCCAGCTGTGTCGTATCAGCCAACTTCTTCCCCTTAGATTCGCGGTCTGTGATATTTAACCGGATAGGATTGTACGTTTTGTTAGGTTTGTTAGGAATGATCGATTTGTTATAAATGTGAGGTTTGTTATAAATGTGAGGTTTGTTATAGTTTCATGGTGCGTTAATAATATTGATTATCATTTCTATCTATTGCCGACCACACAGCCTTCGATGGGGAAAGGGGTAATATCTGCTGGAGAAATAATGACGGCGACAAACTTGCCATTTCACATACCGGCCCTACAGGGAAGAAGTAGAGGCCACCCCGCCTTCTTATTTCCGTTAGAAATAGTTGCGACAGAGCCCTATTAAACAGCATACGGGAAACCTAGACAAAATGACTGAATCAGCCCCGTGGTGATATTGAGCGAATCACCGAGGCCTGATTGCAGAGGCGGCAAATATCGGTGGCACTGCCACTCTTCGGCGTGCTGACAGATCGGGGGGGGGGCTAGGGCCATATTGTCGCTTCCTGTCCGGCTAACATCCAACCGAACAGCGCTGCCCCTCACCCTCAGATTTCGAGCTTGTATCGACCGCACTTGTTACCGCCGAGGAAGCGGCAACAAAATCGGCTCGCAGATGACGTGCCCCCGCAATGAAATGCACCACGGCCCAACCGGTAGCCAATGTACAGAGCATCATCATGGCCAAGCGCAGGGACTCCCTGCCGTGAGTCGCCCCCAGCAGATCACTGAGAAAGCCCACCGACAGCGGTCCGAGTCCAAGCCCAATGATATTGATCACCAGAAATAAGATGGCCGACGCCAACGCGCGCATGCGGTTTTCCACTAACCGATGGGTCACCGCAATCACCGGCGCCAGGTACAGGGTGCTGACGCAGGTCGGATAGAAATGGGCCAGCATGGTGCCTTGAAAGGACTCCGCCCAGAACGTTATAAACACCAGCGGTGTCGATAACGCCAGTGCCAGCGCCGGTGTCCAGGCGTACCAGCGCAGGTCGCGATGCGACAGGCGGTCGGCCAGCCAACTGCCGCTGAAGGTGCCAATGGCGCCACCCACCCCGGCAAACAGCGCCAGCCAGGTGCCGATGTCCGCCGAATCCAGCTGGTAGGAACGCCTCAGAAACGAGGGCATCCAGTTCGCCGTTGCGTAGCCGGCAAAGGCTGACAGACCGCTGGCCAGCGCCAGGTGTCGAAATGAACGCAGGCCGATCAGGTGGCGTATCACCTCTTTCATTGGTGGCGCCGCGCCGATCCCAGAAGCCGATTGCCCAGAGGAGGTTTCTGAAAATCCACGCAAGGGTTCACGGATGGTGTAGCGCATCAGCAACGCCAACAGCAGCCCAGGAACGCCGACGATCAGGAACGTCATGCGCCAGCCGTAAAGGTAATTGAGCCAGCCGCCAAACAGAAAACCGAACAGTATGCCCACATTGACACCAATGGAATAGACCCCTATCGCGGTAGCACGCTGGTGCGGTGCAAAAATGTCAGAAATCAGAGAATGGGATGGCGGGCTGCCCCCGGCCTCTCCCACTGCCACGCCGATACGGGCCAGCAGCATCTGCCAGAAATTCTGTGCCATGCCACAGAACACGGTCATCAAGCTCCAGACGCCAACGGCCAGCGCGACAATGTTGCGCCGACAGCCACGGTCGGCCCAGCGAGCTATTGGCAGCCCCATCAGCACATAGAACAGAGCGAAGGACAGGCCGCTGATCAGCCCCAACTGAAGATCAGACAGGCCCAGATCCAGTTTGATGGGTTCTTGCAGAATGGCAAGGATCTGGCGGTCGATAAAACTGAAGACGTAACCGAGAGTCAGTAGCGTTAATACATAGTAGCGATAATTATCGTTGCTGTAGTCCATGAAGGTTACCCGTTCCCAGTTCAATCTGTCACTGTAGTGACTGCCGACTGAAAACGTTATTCCTCAATGGCCAGCTTTTTTGGCTATCTCTGCCAACTCACGTTCCTGACGATACTGCTGGGGCGACTTACCGGTCCAACGCTTATAAGGCACGGGTAAAATTGCTGCTGCTGGAAAAGCCCAGCAGGAAACTGATGTCACCCAGGGAAAGATCTTCTTCGGCCATGTGACAGAACGCCTGCTCTCGCCGATAGTCCTCCACCAACTGCCGAAAGCTGGTGCCGCGCTCTTCGAGTTTCCGGTACAGGGTGCGCTTGCTGACATGCATCTGCTGGGCCACCTCTTCCAGCGATGCCGTTCCCTGGGGGAGCAACATGGCAATGGTCTGGCGCAGCTGCCCGAGCAGGTCGTCGTCGCCTCCCACCCGTGCGCCTGTTCATTGAGCAGACGCTCCAGGGAACGAGCCAACTGCGGACTGCTGCCGGGAATCGTCGCATCGGCGTCCTGCAGGGGGATATAAATGCGGATTTCGGGGTGACCATAACTCACCGGGCAGCCAAAGAACTGCTCGTAGACCTTGGGATTTTCCGGCCTGCTGCGCGACAGCTCCATGCGCTGCGGACAACAGTCCTGCCGGTAAACCTGGCGCCTGAGGGTGTGCATCACCGAACAGATCGCGTCCTCCCAAAGATGCCCCATGGTAATGGTCGAGATGCGCTGGGAAGGATCCATCTGACTGGGTGCTTCAGATTTCATTCCCAAATCCGAAGCCACATCCTCTTTGCTAGCTCGGGCGATTCTCTATGCGCTCGAAAGAGAGACTCTGATTCAATGGCTAAAACAAGAGGCCTATACAAACCCTCTAACCGGGTTGCCCAATCGGGAGGCATTGTTCGCAGGAACAACGACACAGATAAATAGTTAAGAATGCAGCAATTCGTATCTAGCCGTAGTCCTATTGAATTTGGACGGATTCAATCGTCACCCAGACTTCTGCGTCAGGCCTCCAGAAGCTCAACAATCCGCGACTCTGTATCAACAAATACAGCCCCGAAGTGCATACGCCAGGTCCGTCGACACCACGACTTATTAGCAGCTTTGTCCTAGCTCGATCATTCGGTTCCTCGCCTTTAGACCAGACACATTGATCTCCAACCACCGGATCAAATCCTGAACGACTTCCTTGCGAATGATCTCGTTCAGCAGTTCGTGGCGGCAGTGTTCGTACCGGGCTAGCGTTACCGATAAACCTGCAGCCCGGTATCTGTCAATCAACGGCTCAACCATGCCAAAACCGGCAACCATGGGGTCTCGATCACCAACAGCGACGTAGACTGGCAACCCCGCCCTGATATGAGAGATCCCCGTACTGTCGGCCAGCCTGTCGCCCTGTGAAAGCAAGGACTCCATGGAAGAATCATCCAGTGCAAAACCACAAAGCGGATCTTCGATATATTTGTCCACCTCCTGCTCATCACAGCTTAGCCAATCGTATGAAGTTCTTCCGGGTTCAAAACTTCTGTTCAGAGCCTGGAGCACATTCTCCTCGCTTCGAACCGATTCCGCCACTATGTCAAGCGCCGAAGTCCCCACCAGTACCAGTGCATCAATTTGATCGGATCGCTCAAGAACAAAAGCCTGGGAAACAAATGACCCCATGCTGTGCCCGAGTAGAATCAACGGAAGCCCAGGATGGTTCTTTTGGCATTGGGTTATCAGTGCCCCCAGATCATAGACGACCGTCTCAAAGCCGCCATCCCCGAAACTACCTGGGGCACCGCCGGACTGGAGCATGGTTTGACCATGCCCTCGATGATCAATCCCATAGATATGAAAACCACTATGCAGCATCAATTCCAGCGCAACCGGATAACGCCTGGCGTGCTCACCCATACCATGAGCAACCACCAGCACGGCTTTGGGTGCCTCTACCCGCCAATGATAGGCTACGGCCTCCATACCATCGGGCCGTTCCAGAATAAAACACGATTCCTCTATATCTATCACATTCATTAGAAATTCACCGTAACGTCAATGCCAAAGCGTCGCGGAAACGGCACTGTCGCAAATCGGGTTTGTGTCGTAACTTCAGTTTCCACCCCCACAATTTCATCGTTGTCGGTCAGGTTCTTGCCGTATAATGACACCTCGAACTTGTTGGAGGAGCTGCGATACGCGATTCTTGCACCCACATCCCAGGAGGAATCTCCGGTAAATTCCGGGCTGTTGGTTGCGTGAAAGTACTGACTTCCGATGTAGTTGGCATCCATATGAAAAATAAATTCGCCGTTGTTGTCAGTCACAATAGTATAGTTTCCTGCAATATTGGCTGATCTTCTTGGCGCTTCAATCAGTTCATTTCCCGACAGATCAACGCCATTCAATTCAAGCTTGTCGTATTCGCTGTCGAGCAACCCAAACCCCGCATTGAAACTCAGGTTTTCACTGACGTGTGCCGTTAACTCTACTTCGAGACCAGTTATCGTCGAACTGCCGGCGTTCAATAGCTGCTGATTTCCAATATTAACCAAATTAAGGAATTGTTGATCTGTAAAGTCATAGTGAAATACCGAAGAATTCAATGTCAGCCTTCGGTCAAACCACTGAGACTTGTATCCGATTTCAAACGCTTCAATTTTTTCCGGATCAGCCACTGTAACTTCCGACGGACTCAGAGCTCCTCCATTGATAGCACTGCTGCGATAACCGTAAGCAAACTGGGCGTACACCATGGAATCATTGCCAAAGTGCTTTCGTATTCCGATGCGGCCGGTTGGCTCTCCATCATCGTATCTGACCTTATCACTCTGACGTGGAACAATTGGCGTAACCTGGAAATCCTCCAATACGCCTTCGTCCTCGGTGTATCGTATTCCGCCATAGAAGGTAATGGATTCTGTCAATTCATAGGTTCCATCCAGGTAGATCGCATAGGACGTTCGTGTTTGCCTATAGCTCTGGCCGAGTACCGGGCCGCCAAACTCCTCCATGACATGGAATGTGGTATCAATATCAACGCTGTCTCTGAAATAATACAGCCCGGCGATCCAGGTAACATTTCCGTCTGTATTTGAACTGAGCCTGATATCCTGGCTGATTTCCCGGTGTTCGGCGCCGAAATCCAGATGCAGTATATTGTTAATGGTGCCATCGGCATCAACCAAATTGGAAAACTCACCTTCTATGTAAGAGCTGATGGAAGTCAAGGTGGCGAAGCCCAAGTCGATGTCGGCGGTAAGATAGCCCCCGGACCCAACCACTTCTATGTCACCGGAGCGATCTGTGGCGGTTTCATCACTGGCAAGTCTCTCACCGGTATAGGGATTGACACGGGGGTTGACACCAACGGAGTTGACACCGCCGGGCAACAACCCATCATTGATGGCGCCGATTGCTCGAGGATTGCTTTCGGTTCGAAACAGCCTCAAATTGGCCTCCACGCCATCGCCGTTTTGATAACCCAACGTCAGACGGAACGATTCCCGGTCGATATTGGATAAATCCCGGCCATCCGGATTCTGGTTTTCAATATAGCCGTCTGAAGATCCCATATTGAACGCCAGTCTGGCGCTAAGCGTATCTTCAATGATGGGCAGCTCTCCCGCCCCTTTTAGTTCCCAGAAGTCGTTGGAACCAAAGCCTCCAGTGATATATCCATCTTTTTCATAGATCGGCTTCTTTGAAATAAAATTGATTGCTCCAGCGGTTGTGTTTTTTCCAAACAGTGTACCTTGCGGACCACGCAACACCTCCACGCGTTCGATATCATAGATCTGAGCTCCCCCGAGGTAGGATGCGCCTATGTATACCTCGTCAACAAAAACCCCGGTTGGTGAAATTCCATTGAGATTGAACTCTTTGGTCGAAACACCCCGCATGGAGAATTTCGGCTGCATCTCGTTGCCCAGCAATGACACCTGAAGATTCGGAGCCTGACGGGCGATTTCGGTTCCGCTCTCTATCCTGGAGTTCTTGAGATCATCCGAATCCAGAACGGTTTCTGATATCGGCACTTCCTGAAGACTCTGAGCTCTTTTCTGCGCGGTAACCACAATTTCCTCAATCTCGAATCCCGCGGAATGGGTTTCGGCGACGGCTTCAAGTGATCCATTGCTGCCACCAAGGAACGATATCATGGCGGCAAGCAGTTGTTTTCTTGATTTTATTTTCATGTCTATTTCTCTACCTGAATCATTTTTGATTGTAATTATCAGGTGGCCGTTAACATCGAATTCATGGACTAAATTCGTTTCACTCAGAAGCAATGAGACAGCTTCAGAAACACTGTACTTGCCAATAACCGCACTAGTTTGGTGTAGGCTTATCGCTTCAAAATCAAAAACAACAGTTATGTCGGCCTGATTTGCAAGAGTTGTTAACGCACCATCTGCACGTTGCTGCGGTATTTCGAAAGAAATTACTTCATCAGTGGCGTAAACATTTTTTGATGCCGATAACGCAATACACATCAACATCATCAACTGCAATGAATTCACACGGAAAAAGCTTCCATCGAAACAGCATGCGCTAGCACATCCCAGGATCTTCAATTGGAGTTTTGCGAGCGCATAGCAGTAAGACCCGTCACACATCAAAAACCCTACTTTGCTTTGTTGTTTTTTTCGGAAATCAGAATGCTTCCGTTTTCAGAATAAACCGCTCTGACATTCAAACTCTTGGACAGGGAATTTACAAGTGCGTCAATATCGTTTATTTGAAACCTTCCGCCAACTCGGATATCACCCACATTGGATCCAACGATGATAAGTCGACGATCCGTATATCTAGATACTTCATCAATGACTTCGCGCAAGGTCTCACCTTCAAAAATCAGCGCCCCCTGGTGCCACGACAGTCTTCGACTGAGGCCATCGTCCTCAATAGAGTCTTTGGAAAGAATGACATCAGCATACTTCGCTTGCTCGCCAGCCTCCAATGTCGTTGTCGTTGGCTCGATAACGGTGTCTGCAGCGGGATCATTCGAGATTAAGTTCGATGGCCCGGCATTACCTGGGTCAAATTCCAGTGAGCGCCCAGCGGCACTGATTCCTGAGAACACCTTTACGGTACCCTCAGTAACGATCACATCGACAAAACTCTGGTCATACTTTACGTTAAAGGATGTGCCGACCGCCCAGACCACACCCTGCCCTGCATGCACAAGGAATGGTCTTTCGCTGTTGCTGGCAACATCAAACGTTGCTTCTCCCTTAACCAGACTGATCAATCGCTGGCTATCCGAGTATTCAACCACCAACTGGCTATTGGTATTCATTGCTACCGAAGTGCCATCGGACAGGGTGACAACTTCCTGCTCACCAATACCGGTTCGGTATACCGTTTGGGGCAGCCAGAGGGCTATCACCAGCCAGATCAAGGCGCATACCGATGACGACGCCCCGGTCAAACCTACAATATGAGCCCGGGAAAAACTCCCGGGACCAAACAGTTGACGCCAATCAGGACCGGTCCAACTGGGAAACCAGTGATGGCGGACAGGCGCCACCTCATCAGTTTCCTGGCCAGCCCCATTAGAATCTTCCAACGGCAGGAGATCCGCGATCTGTTCCAACACCCCCATGGAATCCCACAGGGCCAGTGCTCTACGAAAGTATTGTCGATGCAGCTCACTCTGCGACAACCACTCTTTCAGACGGAGGGACTCCTCGGTTGACATTTTCAATGTCGAGTTTTCGACGCTTCCTCGTATCCTGACGACCCACAGAGCCGCTTCGTCCTTTATTTGGTCGACATTTGGGAATTCCGCCACTTTAACCATGTCTCTTTCCCCGTTTCTGCGAACTTCCACGTCCATCTTGCTCATCCATAAAATCCATGCACCGCCGTGTTGCGCGAGCCAAATGTCCCTCAACCGCCTTTAGACCAATGTTCATCTCTTCGGCGATTTCCCTGTAGCTGTAACCGTAGATTCGACATAGCACAAACGCACGCTGACATTTTGGCGGCAAGTCGCCAACCGCTCGACAGAAGAGCTCGAAATTCTGGTGTGATTGAAACTCCTCCTCCAGGGTTCGTGTTTCCGTAATTTCTGCATCCGGAAGGATCTCCGTCATTAAATCGGTGAGTTTGTAGGACTGTTTACCCAACTTCTTCAGCGACAGATTTCTGGTTGCTCGATAGAGATAGGCCTTGGGGGCATGGATTTCACGCTCGCGCTGGGCTTCGATGACATTGACGAATACATCCTGCACGACATCTTCCGCCTCCTGGGATCGCTTGAAATAACGCGAGGCATACCGCAGCAGGGATGAACGGAGCTCAAAATAGAGACGCCCCAGATCAGCCAATCCCTGCTTGGAACTGGACGAACACTTTGGTTCTACATCTTTAAGACTAGGCACCTTTACACCGCTTGCACTTCGGGTCGACATTCGGTCGAGATCCTGGTTTTATGTCCACTTGTAATTGTAGCTCCACCACATGACCACACTTGGAGCAATTGTCTTGTCGCCGGCTTCTCGGCGATCCAGCATTGACCCTTTCCAAGGCGAAAACCCTACAATCTATCATTAAATTTCTGAAACAGGCCTCAATGATGGCCATTTATGACCCGTACCGCCGGTTGGACTGTACGAGCCCTTAGCTTATGCTTTTATCATCGCAGTGTTGTTTTGGAATCACGGTGCTACCTAAAACACCCATATGCCTTGTTGCCATGCTTATTTACGGGCTTTCCACCTCGACCATGGCTGATAACAGCCAAGATAAGAAGCTTCACAGGCTGTCACTCAAGATGGAGAAGGCAGCCCAAAAGGGACGTTGGCAGCGGGTGATTTCATTGGGCCAATCAGCGCAAATGACTTGTGAAGCGCTAAGATCAAAAAGAGATCCTGGATGTATTTCCATCAGGGTCAGGCAGGCGATTGCCTACTATCGCAGCGGCAATGCCGCTGAACACATTGCAGATATTGCGCAGACTTACCACTTGAGCCAATCCGTGCTCGGCATCGATCACTTCAGTACCGAAAGAACACGGGATATTTACCATCAAATGCTGATGGATGGCGAGCAATATGAAGCTGTTATTCCATTGGTGATTGAATACATTGAGGTGGAACGGTCGAAGAATAACGACCAGTTCAAGATATTGGACAGACTGATTCAGTTATACGCGCTTTACCATGTGACGGCGCAATATGACCGGGAGGAATCGGTTCTGAATCAGATGCTGGAGCTATCGGAAAAGCTGTTGGGTGCTGAAGATAAATATTCCATAAGAATCGCGATCCGATTGGCGGTGAAGTATTGTTCAGAAAAGCGCTATCATGATTTTTTCGACTTTGCGGAGAGACGCAAACTGGATTTGACTTGCCCAAGTTCAAGGTAGAGGGGGCGGAGGGTGTTGACTTCAAGACGCTGATCAGCCCCAGCGGAGATCGGTCAAGCCAAGATCCAGTTTGACAAGTTCTTGCAGAATGGCGAGGTTTTGGAGATCGATAAAACTGAAAACGTTATTCCTCAATGGCCAGCTTTTTTGGCTATCTCTGCCAACTCGCGTTCCTGACGATACTGCAGGGGTGACTTACCGGTCCAACGCTTGAAGGCACGGGTAAAATTGCTGCTGCTGGAAAAGCCCAGCAGGAAACTGATGTCGCCGAGGGTAAGGTCTTCTTCGGCCATGTGGCAAAACGCCTGCTCTCGCCGATAGTCCTCCACCAACTGCCGAAAACTGGTGCCGCGCTCTTCGAGTTTCCGGTACAGGGTGCGTTTGCTGACATGCATCTGTTGGGCCACCTCTTCCAGCGATGCCGTTCCCTGGGGGAGCAACATGGCAATGGTCTGGCGCAGCTGCCCGAGCAGGTCGTCGTCGCCTCCCACCCGTTGCGCCTGTTCATTGAGCAGACGCTCCAGGGAACGAGCCAACTGCGGACTGCTGCCGGGAATCGTCGCATCGGCGTCCTGCAGGGGAATATAAATGCGGATTTCGGGGTGACCATAACTCACCGGGCAGCCAAAGAACTGCTCGTAGACCTCGGGTTTTTCCGGCCTGCTGCGTGACAGCTCCATGCGCTGCGGACAAAAGTCTTGCCGGTAAACCTGGCGCCTGAGAGTGTGCATCACCGAACAGATCGCGTCCTGCGAATATTCCGACAACAGGCTCTTGCCGTTGTCACCCGGGAATAGCCGGGTAATGGAAACCAGGCAATCGCCCTCCTGCTGCAGCTCCATATGACTGGCTTTTGCCATCACCCGAAGATAGCGAACAAAGCACTGCAGCTGCTCACGAATGCTACAGGCACTCCACATGGCCATGCCCAGCGCACTCAGGGTATTCGGAGTTACAAAGGTTCCCGCCTTGAGACCAAAGGTGGAATCGCCGGTAATTGCCACCGCGTCCTCCCAAAGATGCCCCATGGTAATGATCGAGATCCGCTGGGAAGGATCCGACGAGCGTTCAAAATTGATGCCTCGGTCGGCCAGAAATGTCTTACTGTCCACGCCATAGCTTTCCATTGCGGAGGAAAACAGCGTCAACCAACTGCCAATTACCGTGGGCTCGGACATAGTCGTTTACACCGATTGTTTATCCGTTTTTTTGTCAATGCAGACACCTTACACAGTATAGGTAATTACCCTTATTAATTAAACCCCTATTCCTTATAGCCAAAACCAAGGGCAGAGAGGGTTTCGGCCGTTTGGGGTAAAAACTATGGCCTTTACGGAATAACGACCAACGAGGTCATCTACCTACCATAGATCCTGCCAATGAATGGCAAATACCGTTAACAACACCAATAACGAGCACAAAGAGAGTATCCATGAAAAACATCTGCCATCGCGCCAGCGCATTCCACCGATTCCCCAAGCACCCGCTCGGTAATCTGCTATTGGGCCTGAGCCTGGGTACCGCCCAGGTCTCGGCACACGCTGATACCCCTGAACAAGACACCCGCTTTGGGCAGGGTGCCTCCTCCTTGCTCGAGGAGGTCATCGTCACCGCCCGCAAGCGTCTGGAAGGCGCCCAGGAAACCCCGCTCGCGATCAACGCTTTCAATGCCGATCAGTTACAGGCCCTGAAAGTCAGAGATCTGACCAGCCTCTCTGTTGGCATGCCCAATGTCGCTCTGGACGATGTGGGTACCACCCGGGGTACCGCCAACTTCTCCATCCGTGGTCTCGGGGTCAACAGCTCCATTCCCTCCATCGACCCCACCGTTGGTGTGTTTGTGGACGGCGTCTATATGGGGCTCAACAACGGCATTATTTTTGACATGTTCGACCTCGACAGCATCGAGGTGTTACGCGGTCCACAGGGGATCCTGTTTGGCCGGAATGTCACCGGTGGGGCGGTACTGCTCAACACCAAGCTGCCGGGAGACGAATTTGAGGCCAGTGTGCGTGCTACCGTGGAAGGTGGCGGCGAGGCTCTGAACAAGTACCTGATGGCCAGCGTCAGCGGTCCCCTAAGCGAACGCCTGGGGGCCAAGCTCTCGGTCTACACCAATCAGGACGATGGCTGGTTCGAAAACGGCTTCAATGGCGACGCCTTTGGCAAGGTGGATACCATGATGGTGCGCCCGGTGATCCAGTGGGACATCAGCGATGACGCCCAGTTGACCCTGCGCTACGAGTATCAGGAAAGCGAGAGTGATGGCCCGGCGGCTCAAAATCACACCAACGGCAGCGGCGTCAGCACCCTGTGGGGCAATCAGGATCGCGACAGCCATGATCTGACCATCAATGAGGAGGGCCTGCTCGATACCCAGACCAACCTGTTCAGCGCCCGTCTTGACTGGGACGTTGGCTTCGGCGACGGAACCATCACCAACATTGCCGGCTGGCGTGATTACGACTCTCGCTCCCAGGGCGACATCGATGCTACGCCTCGCTCCATCTTTCACTCTGAGGCCTGGCTGCAGGCATCGCAGTTCAGCAATGAGTTGCGCTATACCGGCATCTTTGACGAACGTATCACGCTGACCACCGGGCTCTACTACTTCAACAATGACATGGCCTATCACGAGCGTCGGCTGCTGCTGGGCGCTGTGACACCGGACGGCTCGCCGGCCATTACCCAGGACGGAGGCGGTGATTACGACGTAAAGTCTCGGGGCGTGTTTGTTGCCGTGGACTACGATATGAGTGAACAATTGAGTCTCTCCGCCGGCTTGCGTTATACCCGTGAGCGAAAATCGGCCCGCATCGCTTCCCTGTCCGCCAACGTCAATGCCCCCTGCCGTATCGACCAGAACAGTTGTCCGGTCGACTTCAGCGACAGCGAAGACTGGAGCAGCCTGTCACCCAAACTCGGGTTCAACTACGAGCTGGTGGACCATGACGCGCGCGTGTATGGACACTGGACTCGCGGATTCCGTTCCGGTGGCTACAATCTGCGCAATACCGCCGGTGATCCCGCCAATGGCCCGGGCCCCTTCGACGAAGAAACCGTGGACAGCTTTGAACTGGGCCTGAAATGGTCATTGGGTGAGCGCGGCCGTGTCAACGCCGCGATTTTTTACACCGACATAGGCGATATGCAGCGGGAGGTCAACGAGGCTGACGCCGCCTCCGGGGTGGTACAGATCATTCGCAATACCGCCGATGCCGAGCTGATGGGCATTGAGGTGGACACCACCTACGCGCTGACAGACAACCTGTTGCTTACCGCCTCTCTGGGGTGGACGGATTCTGAATACACAGCGGTCAAATACGACCTCAATGGTGACAGTCTGGTCAATTCGCAGGACGAAGCCCTGGATATTCCCCGCGCGGCCGAGCTTACCTGGAGCCTGGGTTTGAATCACGATCAACAGCTGGGTGATTGGGGTTACGTAAGTTCCCGTATCAACTACGCTTATCGCGATGAATCGGCCTACACCGACAACAACCTGGGCTGGATAGGGGAGCAGAAGATACTCGACCTCGGAATTGATTTTCACACTCACGATGAATCCTGGGTGATTGGTCTCTATGGAAAGAACCTGCTCGATGAAGTCAAACACGGTGGCGATACTCAACTGCCCAAAGCCATTGGCCCCTTCCCTCTCGGCGGAACCTTTTCACCCTTGAGCAAGGGGCGCATCTACGGAGTGGAATTTACCTACAACTATTGAATCAACTCTCAGTAAGGCACTTTGCCTGGCCTCCTTAGGGAGGCCTTTTTTGTCGACTTCAGTATTGAGCAGGAAAACATCACAAACCCGACCACTATGCTTCTACTAACGGAGGGATGTTCAAGTGAAGGCTCAATGGCAACAAGGGAAAACCGGAATATAATATATTGGGGAGACTGATCAATTGAAGATTAACAGCGTTTGACGACTACTACTGTACAGGGTGTCAAAAATGCTGAGGTTAAATGATGCTCGCGTTTAGTCCAAGTTTAGCTCTCTGAGAATGTCCGTTACGATAACAACCCCTTCTTCGTCCAGAGGACTTCTCCAGTGGCAGGCATTAATTTGCATGTGATAGAATGTATCAAGACAAGAGCTCGAGTTCGACCGTTCAGGTATTGCCAAATGGCCTCTATCATTTAATCTACATTCAACTATCTTTTTCGATTCGTTGCCAACTTTCAGATATCCAAGGATCAAAAAGAACAAGTGATTCAAACGACGTTCAATGCCGTCGTCCAGAATCAGCTCTCCATTATTGATTGCGGCTTCCAGCAGGTGGACAACCAAATCATCATGACAAGCATTCGCTTTCTCTAGCCTGTCACGTCTTAATTCCGACACACGAGCCAGTAGAGACTCGCTGGCGGACAGCACTTCCAACTCTCCAGAAAAAGGATACCGTTTCATTTTATCTGTATTCAGAAGGCAGCAAGCTGCCAGCTTTTGCGGTGTGTTCATAAACATAGAGAACAGTTTCTCGAGCACTTGAACGCGGTGCTCAATTGACAAGGTGCACAAGGCAACAATAAGGTCCTCTTTACTATAAAAATGCTTGTACACTGTCCCCATCGACATTTCGGATTTTCTGGCAACACTGGACATCGTGAAATCGAGAAGGGAAGTTTCTTCAATGCAACACGCCGCTGACAAAAGCAACATTGACTCTTGTTGTGTCAGTCGCTGTTTTTGGTCAGGCAATTCACCATCCCCCACAAAATCATGAAATTCCCATAGAACTACATCTGTTTTTGTCAGCTCGTTGAAAATTGGTAAGCGGGTAATCTCTCAGCGGAGCCGATGACGTTAAGTTCGAACGTCGGATTCTGGTTTCAGCCGTTGATGTAGCTTCAATGTAGCCATAACCAGCTTGTGAACGAACGGTGTCACAAGGTAGGTCGCAGGAAAAGCAACGCAAGAGGCGATTATCCATGCATTGGCCCAAATACCGACGATATCTTCGGTCAAACCAACGTTATAGATACTGATAACGAGGGACATAATGCAAGGCATCACTATTGACATGTAAAAAGCCGAAAGAACCCTTTTTTGTTTCTTCTTCAACAACGGCTGTGACATGGTGGCTACTTGATTCCAATCAGTGAGTCTATTTTCAATGGATGCCATTGACCGTCATCCTGAAAGGCAATGGCATCTATCGTGCGTACTCAAGACGATAAAATCGGGCTAATCGGCTGCATACAGTTTCAGAGGCAGACTTGAAAGACCGCGCAAGGTATTGTTCAAGCGCCGGACCGGTTCACCATTGAGTTCAATCCGTTCCACACGCTTTACCAGCTCTGTCAACACAGACTCCGCCTCCAGTCTCGCCACCATCTGCCCGACACAGACGTGAATGCCATGACCAAACCCAACGTGGCCGACCGCACGCCTGCGCACATCGAACGTATCCGGTGCCTCCCAGCGACGCGGATCACGATTAGCGGCACCGAGAAACAGTAGCACTTTTTGATCGGCATCGATCGGCACACCCGCCACTTGGGTTTTGCAGGTAGTGGTGCGAAAGAAAGTCTGCACCGGAGACTGGAACCGTACAACCTCTTCAAATGCGGGGCGCAGCAGTGCAGGATTCTCACGAATTAGGGACCACTGTTCGGGAAAACTCGCAAAACTGTACAAGGCACTGGTAATACCGTACATGGTCGTATCCAGACCAGCGGTCAACAGTGAGCGTACCAACATTCCGGCCTCCTGTTCGCTGATCTCGCCGGCATCGGCGGCGGCATAGATTTGCGCCCCAAACCCATCCTCACTGAGCGCTTCGCGGCGGCATTGGTTCATGATCCAGTCAGTCACCTTTTCGGCCTCTTTGAACGCCTCTTCAAACAGTTCGTTTCGAGGCCCAAAGGCATTGAACGCCATGTTGGCATAGGGCAATAGATTCTCACGCCCCTCTTTCTGCAGCCCTACCGCATCGGGAAATACCTGTAGGGGAAATACTTCGGCAATATCTTTGACCCCATCAACCTCTTGCCGGGCAAGGGCGCTGTCGACCAGAAGCTTCGCCTTTTCATCAAAACCCTCACGCAACTTGTTCAGTGCCGCCCGATTCAACAATGGAGCCAATACGCCCCTGGTTCTGTTGTGCATGGGAGGATCCGCCTCCAGAATGATGCTTGGTGGGCGCCAGGGCTTCTCCTGATTGAAATTGCTCAGCCCACCTCCAGCACTGGAACAAAAGGTTTCCCAGTCGTCGAGCACATGGCGTACTTCCTCATAGCGGGCCATTGCCCACACTTTGTACTTTGGAATCCAGACCACAGGACCTGCCTCACGCAGTTGCTCATGGAATGGGTATGGATCGGTCAGGAACTCTGTGGAGAACGGGTCCACGTCCAGTATTGGCGCTCCTTGATAATGGGCCTCAGTTTGCATGGGTATTATCCTTTTGTTGGAATTCAGTATTGAGACTCGGGCAGGTGGACGACCAGGCCGTCCAACTCCTCAGAGAGGTTGATCTGGCAGCTGAGTCGACTATTGCTGCGCTGATCCAGTACGGCCGACAGCAGTTGATTCTCCTCTTCCCCGGCCACGGCCACTTTGCCAAGCCACTGCTCATCGACGTAACAATGACAGGTTGCGCATGCACAAGCCCCGCCACATTCGGCCAGAATCCCCGGTATCAGATTGTCGACGGCTGCCTCCATCAGGCTGCTACCCGCCGGGGCATCTACGTTGTGGGCACTCCCGTCGCTATTCAGGAAGGTTACGATTGGCATAATGGTTCTCGCTGTATTTATTGATTATTCACTGTTGAGGGATCTGTCATCGATAATCCCTGAATACAGGTTAACGCATTCGCAACCAGTAGATGTTATCCGTCAAAAAATCTATGCGGATAACTCCTGAATTTCGTTCACCATACACTTTTTATCATCAGGCCCTTCCCCAGTGATAACTCATCGTGCGAGCGAACAAGGTATCGTTGATCCACCGCCGCTCCGAAAGAAGCCAAAGGATCGCCGGTGAATAACAATAACGACTGGTACAAAAAGCGATAATCATTGCCAGTCACACCATCACAAGGACAATTCCATGAGATACACCCCCATCACTACACTGTCGGCCATGTTTATCACCGCACTGGGCATGCAGCAAGCCAGCGCAGTTGCCATTGAAGAAATTACCGTAACTGCCCAAAAACGGGAACAAAGCTTGCAAGACGTATCCACAGCCGTTACTGCACTAACCTCTGACCGACTCAGCGATGCCGGTGTCAGTGACATTAAAGCTCTGCAAAACTTCGCCCCCAGCGTTACCATTGGTACCACCTTTGGCTATGCCAATTTGTTCATGAGGGGATTGGGCCTGAACACCGTGTTCGCCAACGTTGACCCGTCCGTTACCATGTATGTGGATGGAGCAGTGATCTCCCAGCCCGGAGCGCAACTTTTTTCCTTTTTTGATCTGGAGCGCGCGGAAGTTCTGCGTGGCCCCCAGGGCTCCCTTTATGGTCGCAACGCCACCGGCGGCACCATCAACCTGATTGCCAAAAAACCCACGGAAGAGTTGACGGGCGATTTGAAACTTACTCTAGGCAACTATGACCTGGTGCAGACAGAAGCTGCGGTTGGGGGCGCGATAACCGACCAGGTGCAAGGCCGGATATCGCTGCACAGCACTCAACGCGGAGGCTATGGGAAAAACGAAGTCACAGGAAGTGATATATCAGACAGTGACAGACAAGCACTACGCGCGCAGTTGGCCATTCAAGTATCAGAGGACGTTGATCTTTATGTCGCAGCGGAATATGGACGGGAGAATGATGCCTCCAACGCCTTCCTGTACAAACGCGAGACCTTCCTCGGAGACGATTTACCAACCAACGCTGTTGCCAACGGTATTGGCGGTTTTGCCGGCGGCGCCCGAAACTACGCCTCTGATGTTGACCCGGTGAATGACCGCACCACAGCGTCACTGAGCCTCACCCTGGATTGGGCACTCGCTGAGAATTGGGACCTGAAAAACATATTGAATGCCCGCCACACGGACATGCTCAACATTCAGGACCTCGATGCTTCCGCGGTGATCAACAGTACCATCCAGGAATTTGTCTTCGAGTCTGAGCAAATCAGTGAGGAACTGCAACTTTCGTTCTCTGGCGAAAGTCTCAGAGCAATTGCTGGTTTGTATTACTTTAAGGAAGAACTCTACCACGAAAATAACGTGGGTGGCGTTGCTGAGGGCGGTCTCTATGTGAACCCCTACAATGGGCAAGCCGAAAAGCGGGTCAATCTTACGGGGGAAGGCGAGGTAGAGTCCTGGGCCGTTTTCTGGAATGCCTCCTATGATCTCAGTGAACAACTCAGCTTGAAGTTGGGCGGGCGCTATACGCACGACGAACGACAAATACTAAACGACAACGTCATCTGGGCTGGACCTACGCGTCTATCGGTTATGGACGCGAACCTGCCGCTATTCCAGGACAAGGGCCGCTTCAGCGATTACACGAATGAGGCGGGTCTGGAGTGGCATGCAAACGCCGATACACTGGTCTACTACACGTATTCGGAAGGTTTCAAGGCCGGTACTGGACAACTGGGTGCAAACGCCGCCAACATTATCGAGCCGGAGAGCATCATCAACCATGAACTCGGGCTCAAAACAACACTGGCCGATGGCAGTCTTGTCATCAACGCCGCCCTCTACCGCTATGAAGTGGACGATATTCAGCTTGACCGTACATTGGTTGGTGGTCCCACCGGTTTTACCACCGTATTCGAAAACGCCACTACACAGAAAGCACAAGGCCTTGAACTGGAGGCGTTCTGGGCCGCCACGGAGCGCCTTCGCATGAACGCCTCTGTTTCGATCATGGACACGGAGTTCGGCAGTTTCTTGACGGTAGACCCCACCAACGTAGAGAACGTTGGCGGAGAGGTGCTGGTGGATATCAAGGGCAACTCCGCTCGTCAATCGCCGGATTTGGCCTGGAATCTGCACGCAGAATATGACATCCCACTAAACGGCGGCGGACAATTCACACTTGGATTGGATGTCTCGTTCAAAGACAAACACTATTTCAGCGAATTCAACAACCTACTCCTTAACCAGGACCACTATACACTTTACGACCTGACGCTGAAGTACACCTCCGCCGATGAAAGCTGGAGTCTGTTGGCATGGGGTCGCAATCTGGGAGACGAACTGGTAGAGGGCGGAAACTACGCTCTGGCTAGCGGGCGCGTGACCACACGCACACTGCTGCCTCCAAGAACCTCAGGACTGACCCTGAATTATTCCTTCTGACCCCCCCTCTCATAGCGTGTAATCACAGAAGGTCCGAACTTTATCGGGATTCGGTCCTTCTGCGGTTGCCCACTTCATCATTTAACCCTGGATCGAAATAACACGACAATGAATAATGATATCCGTGCTGCCATTGATAATGGCAGGCTAAGCCGGTTTCAAAAAATCGCCATTGGAATCTGTGTCATCCTAAATATGCTGGATGGTTTTGATGTTTTGGTGATGGCATTTACTGCAACATCAGTTGCAGAGGAATGGAATCTGAGTGGCGCTGAAACCGGCCTGTTATTAAGTGCCGGTCTCTTCGGCATGGCTGCAGGAGCGCTATTTGTTGCCCCTTGGGCCGACCAGTTTGGTCGCCGTCCCTTGATACTGACCTGCGTGTCAACTGCCGGACTGGGCATGTTACTTTCCGCCTATGCGCAGGGACCGTTGCAACTAGGCGCGCTCAGGATCATTACCGGTCTTGGCATTGGCGGCATTCTGGCCAGCAGCAATGTGATTGCAGCCGAATACGCCAACAAGCGATGGCGAGGCCTCGCCGTCAGCCTGCAATCCACAGGATACGCCCTCGGCGCAACGATCGGAGGTTTGGCAGCCGCACAGATACTCGCGCATCTCGGCTGGCGCTGGGTGTTCCTGTCCGGGGGAGTCGCCACGCTGGCAACGCTGCCGCTGATCCTGTGGCGCTTGCCGGAATCGATCGATTTCCTGTTGGCCCGCCAACCGAGAAATGCCCTGCGACGGATAAACAAGCTCGCAGATTCTATCGGCCAACAACCGATAGAGGCGCTACCGGCGCAGCAACAGAGCGGAAAACAAGCCTTGCACCACTCAATTGGCCAACTTTTAGCACCCGGATTAATGTGGCAGACACTACGCCTGTGGGCAAGTTTTTTCCTGGTTATGTTTGGCTTTTACTTTATTATGAGCTGGACTCCCAGGCTGCTGGTAGAGTTCGGCCTCTCCACAGAACTGGGCGTTACTGGGGGCGCGCTGCTGAGCCTTGGCGGCATCCTGGGTACTGCGCTGGTGGGGACCCTGTCTTCGCGTTATCAATTGCACTATTTGCTGTCAGCCTTCATGGTTCTGACATCATCTCTGCTGGTCATATTCGGATTTACGGCATCAAATCTGATGCTGGCGCTCGGCGTCGCGACGTTGATCGGAATTGTGGCCAATGGCTGCATCGCGGGTATGTATGCCCTGGGCACATCAATCTACAGCCCGGCCATACGTGCGACCGGACTGGGATGGGCAATCGGCATTGGCAGAATCGGTGCCATTTGCTCGCCGATACTGGCCGGATTGATGCTGGACTTGTCCGTGTCGGCGGCCCTGCTGTACGCCAGTTTCTCCAGTGCCTTCTTGCTGGCGGCCGTGGTGGTGTGGAAGTGCGGGGCTCCAGCCCCCAGGACCAGATACAATCTGTCAATCAGCAATGCTGGCCGCTAGCCTCTTGCCGGTAAGCCACGGGCGTCATGCCATGCCAGCGTTTAAAAGCCCGGTAAAAATTCGGCAGTGCAGAGTAGCCCGTCACATAGGCGATGTCTTGAAAAGAATCATTGGTGTCGATCACCATGCGCGTGGCGATCTCTTTACGAACGCTATCAAGCACTTCGTTAAAAGGGCAACCTATGTCTCGTAAACGCGCCTGCAGTACATTGGGCTCCTGATTCAGTACCTCCGCCACTTTATCCAGGGATATGTCGCCAAACTCCAGGATCGACGCCAACGTACGTCTGACACTGGCCACCAGGCCAGTCGTTGCCACGTTTTCCAATAGCGTGGCAGCAAACTTTTCATTGTATGCACAAAAACCCGGGCTGCGGGTGAAGAGTGTGTGCTGCAGCAGCCCGGCATCAAAGTAAATGCTGTAGTGATCCCTGTTGAATTCAATGGGACAACGCAGAATGCGTTCGTGCTCCTGCAGCGAGTCTGGCGCGGGGTGTTGAAAACAAATACGCCTGGGCTGCCACAGATCGTCCGTTGCCATTTGGAAAAAACGGCAGAAAAACACACACAGGCATTCCATACGTTGGCGAAACATGGTGTGCTGAAGGTCGAAACAGAAGATTGCCGTGTCGCCCTCCTGCACCAGAGTCGATTCATAGAGTGGGTCCATGATCTGACGAAAGCGTATAAAGCGCTGCAGCCCTTCACCAAAGGTATTGCTGGCCTGCAACAGCATCATCGGAGCATTGATGGGACTGATGTGCGCATGTTCGGCCAACAACAGGCCAATATTGGGGTTTTGAGATCGACTCTCGATAGCGGCCCAATAAGCCCTGAATGCTTCGATGGACACGCGCCGCTCCGGATCATCAAGAAAATCAGACCCTAGACCGGCGTCCTGATAGACATCGTAAGGATTTATCTGGAAATCCCACAGGGCTTCGTGCATAAGCCGAAAAGAAGTGGTCGAAGCCGTCAGAGCCGTATCAATGTGGTCACTATTGAATAGATCGGTCATGGGTATACGGCATTCGACGGCTTCTCATTTGCAAATTAAAACGTATAGTTCAGTCTAAGCCCATAGGTGCGGGGGGGTTCGTATACCGTCGAAACCAGGTTGCTAACCGTTCCGAGCACTTGGGTCATAGACTTCACTTCTTCGTCAGTAAGGTTGCGGACATACGCCAGGACGGACCAACTGCCATCGCCCGCCCCCAGCTCAAACGAAGCATCAAGGGTGGTTACCGCGTCTTCGCGCTGCATCGGCGTATAATCGAATCCTACCCAGCGTTCATCCCGGTAACGCATATCCAGGCTCAGCAGCGCATCAAGGTCTCCGAACTGAAAGGCCTGATCAATACCGACATTTACCGAAAGTTGCGGTGAGTTTCGACCCTCCTTGCCAGAGCAGTCCACGTTCCATGTTGCGCCATTGGCGACCTCCTGGTTAAGCACGGTGTCACAACCCGTTACTACCTGCACGCCAATATCCGGTGTCAACTGCGTATATGCAAACTCCTTGATTTCATTGTCAAGATACTGAAGGTTCGCCCTGACCCGGGTTGACTCCGTCGCCGCAAACAAAACATCCACCTCAAGCCCCTTGATCGTGGACTTGCCGATATTTTCGGTGAAAAAAGCGTTGTTCCCGCTACTGTCCACACCAAAGTGACTGGCCTGCTGATCGGTGTAGTCCCAGACAAACAACTCCGCGTTCAGCTGCAATCGGTCCTCCCAAAATCGGTTTTTTGATCCAATAGTGAAGGCATCGAGAAATTCAGGCGCGAAGGATTCGTGACCAAGCGCCAAACTGAATCCTCCGGAACGATAGCCGGTTTCGAAGCTCGTATACACAAGGTTATCAGGAGTGATATCGTACTCCAGCGCCACTCGATAGGTCACTTCGTCGGTTTTCAAAGATCGATCGACGGCTGTCGGATTAATCATCAATAAATTTGCAGAACCAAGCTCTGGCATGCCTGGAACCAGGGGTACGGCACCATAGGGCACAGGACCGGTACCAATTCCTGGTGCACCAGCGGGAAGATCCGCTGGATCGATCTGCGCAAGAGTTTCGCCTACTGTGGCTCCGGCAGGTACGATGGGTGCACCAGCGCAATTGGGAATTTCAGGGCCTCCAGGGAAAAGAGGCAGCTCACGTATACACAAGTTGAGGATGGTATTGGCAACGCCGTCAAACGCCTTTTGATCTTCCGTCCAACGCACCGCGGCAACCAAACGCAGTTCATCCGACAAATTCCAGGTGCCGCGGGCGAATAGGGCTTGGGATTCGGTTGTGGATTCATCAATGGTTTGCGTTGACTGCAAGCTTTGCTGATTAAAGGCGGCCAAACCCTCAACGGTTTCATCAAAATAGTACGCACCCAGTATCCAATCTACGGGCCCGGTTGAGGCATTGAGCCTGGCTTCCAGGCTCACCTGTTGGTGATCTTCCTGATTGAATGCCGCTTGAAAACCGGGCACAATGAATACCGCATCGATTTCCGCTTCGCGATAGGCCGGAATCACCACAAGCTCACCAAATCCGAGATCGAAATTCAGTTCAGCGGTCAAACCCAAGTAGCGATTGTCCACGAATGGGTCCAGCTGCGGGGCTGTGGATGTGAAAGCCGGGGTGGTATTCAGCGACGCGTAGTAGGCCTGCGCTTCGGGTGTTCCAGGACCCGTGTGCGCTTCGGCAACGCTTGCAGGAGCCGGATTAAAATTGTACCCGGAGATGTTGTTGGGGTTGTTCGAGGGAATAAAGTTGAAACCGTAGGTGCCGAGAAAATCCGGGGCATTGCCCGTCCCCTCTGTGGTGGAGTAGTCCAACGAAAAACGCACATCGACACTGTCTGACAGCTCACCGAACAGCTGGGCTCTTAACGCCATATCGTCTGTTGCGGCGGTGTCGTCATCATTGTAGCCGTTGTTTTCCACCTTGCTCAATGCCAGTCTGGCGGCCCATTTGTCGCTCAGCTCGAGTGTCATGGCCCCGGTGACTTCCAGGCTGCCATAGTTACCGACACCCAATGACAGATTGCCGCTGGTTTCCCCCAGTTCCGGCTTCGTCGGCAACACGTTGATGGCTCCGGCGGTAGCGTTGCGTCCATACAGTGTTCCCTGTGGGCCCTTGAGCACTTCGACCCGCTCCACGTCCAGAAACGATGCCGTGGTGGCGGTGGGTCTGCCGATATAAACACCATCGACATTAAACGCCAGGGCAGAATCGGTGTAGGCATTAACCGCAAAGTTGCCGACACCCCGCACAAAGAATATGTTGTTGGAACCGCCTCCGGACAACACCGTCAGCGCCGGCGATATCTTGTTCAACCCGGTGGCATCAGTGATGCCATTGCGCACCAGCTCTTCCTGAGAAACCGCATCTACGGCAATGGCGGCATCCTGGATACTCTCGACTTTCCTCTGCGCGGTAATCACTACCTCCTCGAGGACCAAACCACCGCCGCTGTCACTGTGCGCGTTCATTTGGGCCGCCGATGCGATCGCGGCAGCCAAGAGCGACTGCTTTAGAAATTGACCTTTTCTCATGTATTTTTTCTCTTATCTCTTTTTATGTGCCCGCTGTGTTCTCAGTCGCCCTGCTTGAGTTGGGCTCCCTCGGTACGCGGTCCGATGTATGTCTCACCACGCTCTGAGAGCGTATTAACATATTACTGGCGGCTGAGTGTGAGATTAATGAGATTTTTCCGATACCAAGTAGTGAAATACACGATACATACCTGCCCGCCCAGAGGTAATTCAATCTTGACAACTTCTGCAGTGACTTAGCCTGTTTTTTGACAGCTTCAATCCATAAAATATGGGATAAAGCGGATTTTCACTGTCATTGGGCACATCCGACTGCTGCTGCTCAACTGCCCTCATGGACGACGGCAATTCAAACGGCAAGCGCCCCTCTGGTCTGATAGTTCCAGTCAGCACTTTTGCCAGAACCTCATCGGAAATACCGAAGTTTACCAATAACGCATCTGAGACGGCCTTCAATTCACCCAGTACGGCCGGACGATCTAGATAGACATTGACAATAGTCGGCACTGTTTTGCTGATTGCTTTCAGCCTGGTGATTTCGGGTCCATCCGGATCAAAGGCCAGGCTGCCTTCGTGCTGCCGCAAGCCGAAAAAGAACTCGGGATGCAAGGTCTCGTAAGGCGCGGCCGTGCGAATGATAGCCAGATCGGCGGCCTGCGGGCTTTTCGCAATCGCGAAGCCGGCCGCTATAAACGGGGCAGCCGTTATGCCTTCAAGATATAGAGTGCCCGTTGTTGTGGGAGCAATCGGCAACAAGTGCTCTCGGTTTTCCAGCACCACCGCCGAACGCCCCTGGGCCTGTCTGGCTTCCTGCCTGAAACGGGCGTTACCGACGATCTTTGCCGCCTCTGCTTCGTCGACGAATGGGCGCTCAAACAAGCCGAGTTCAAAAGTCTGCTGTAATATTCGTAACACGGACTGGTCAATACGACCGCTACTGATATCACCACGCTCCATGGCCTTCAACAATGCAGTTGCGTCGTTAACACCACCAAATTGATCGATTCCGGCGTTGACGGCTTTCGCAAATCGCTCTACCCGAGTCAAGCCTTCCACTCCCCACGCGGTCGACACGCCCTCGAAGGTCGGACGCTTACCGTCCGGGAATCCCAGACGACAGATTTCACCACAATCATTGGTGATCGCCCAGTCCGACAGGATAATGCCGCCAAATTGGTGCTTGTTGCGCAGCAGTGTCTGCAGTAATGCCGAGCTGTAACCGGCTCCCACTGGCTCGATGCGCTTGCCGCCGACTTCCAGCTCAGGAAAAATCGAATACGCCGGCATAACCCCTGACACCTTTGCGTCAAAGGCCGCCTCAAAAGGAATTTCATGCAATGGCAGGTTTTCGGTTGTCAAGACGCCAAAGCGCCCGTAGTAGTTATGGCTGTCAAAGCCATCCCGAGCGGCGCCGTAGCCGACCCAGTGTTTGACCACGGTAGCCACGGAGTCCCGGCCCAGTCCCTGCGCGCCCCTCTGGAAGCCCCGGACGTAAGCGCCCACCAGCTTCGCCGCCAACGGCGGGTTTTCCCCAAAGGTACCGTTGATTCTTGGCCAGCGGGGTTCGGTCGCCAGGTCCGCCTGTGGCGACAATGCCAATGCAAAACCCGTTGCGCGGTACTCCTGCCGAGCGATATCCGCAAATCGCTCAACCAATTCCGGGTCACCCAGTGCTGCCAGTCCCAGGGGCTCAGGCCACTGCGAAAACCCGGCCGCTTCAACGCTTGCGCCGGCCACGGCCTGGAAGTGATTGCGCGGGTCTGTGCTGATCACCACGGGGATCCCCAGGCGTCCCTGTTCGGCAATGGATTGAATGGCATTGTTGGCTGCCGCCATCTCATAGGGTAAAAGCGCCAGCATGCTGAGAAACGCGGTGATTTTCTGATCCAGTATGCCTGCTCGGACCATGTCCAGATTGTAGCCCGTAGCCGGGGCACCAAAAGGTGCGTTGCCATAGGCATTGGCGTGCAACATTTGACCAGCTTTCTCTGCCGGGGACAGCCGAGCCAGCAAATCTTTGGCACGTGCCTGAGCAGGCAAGCGCCAGTCTTCGTAAGGATCCAGCTTCTGGTTGCGGTTTAGATCTCGAAACTCACAACCCATAGTCTCCATGATGGGAATATCACCTGTAGACAGCCTGACCTGCTTCTCGCCAGTCACGCACACTGCTTGCGCAAAGGAGGCATTAGCGCATAAGAATAGCGGAGCGAAAAAAGCGAGGAACCTTCGAGCAAATTTCATAACTTTGTCTTCCGGATAGGGAGATGCACCACATAGACCCAACACTAAGAGAGAGCATTGGATCACGCTGTTGAATCGAGGAGACCGGTGGCAGCGCCACCGGTGAATAGGAGGTATCGCCAGGAAGTTGCTTAAAAATCGAGCCCCACATTGATGCCGACAGTGCGCACGGAGTTAAAACCCCAAGCCTGCACATAGGTGTCTACCCCGTTAAATGAATCTCCGCCATCAAGATCGATAAACGCGGGCACTATTTCGTCGGTGCAATTCTTACAAAACACCGACAGGTTCCATCCGTCAACGCTGGTAACACCAAAGCTGGCACCGAACTGATTTACCGTGCCAATCTCCGCGCCCGGTGCACCGTTGACTTTGAAATTGATGGGGCTCCGATGATACCAGTTGGCCTCCACAAATCCGTCCAGCCCCTGTGCGAGACTAAACTCATAGTAGGCCTGCAATGTGCCAGTAAAGTCAGCGGCCAGCGGTGTATTCAGACCTTTAGCGTTGAAGGTACGGTTGCCGTTTTCATCAATATCACAACCACTTTGTGAGGCGTAACATTGAACGCCAGGGAAGTCGTCGAATTCGGAATCCAGGAACACACCCGAGAAGTCAATTTTGAGCCGCTCAACAGGCATCGCCGTGATCGCCAGTTCCAAGCCCTGAGTGGTCAGCTCGCCGGCATTTTGCACCACAAAGCTGGCCGCTATCGGATCAAAGGACTGGGATTGATAATCTTTGAATTCTTGCCTGAATGCCGCGACATTAACCACCAGCCGTCGATCCAGCCAGCTGCTCTTGAGCCCCAGTTCCAGGCTGGTGGAGGTTTCCTCCTCAACCTCAAGTTCCGCAATGGGACTCGCCAGGCCTTCATTGAAGCCCGGTCCCTTATAGCCCTTTGCCAAAGTGGCATAAACCATGGCCGACTCATCCAAGTGGCGCTGGTAACCCAGCTTCCAACTGAAATCCGTATTGGACACTTCATCGCCATATTGCGTGGCAATACCCAGTGGTGCGAAATAGGCGCCCTGGTTCTGTACGCCTTCGATTTCAATCTTGTCGTAGGTCACGCGTGCACCGACAATCAGCGTATCCTGCTCGCTAAGCGCGTAGTCGAACTGTCCGAAGATGGCCGCACTCTGGCTTTCCATTTCGAACACGTTGTCTGTTCCCAGGAAATAGTCGTTGCTGGCGGAACACACCGGCGGGAAGGAGCCCGGTATCGCCTCAGCGCCGACGCAGAAGGGAAACTCCGGCAACAGGAAATCCGGAAAATAGTTATTGCCGGCTACCTGCCCTTCACTCTGGGTTCTACTGTAGGACAGATAGACACCCATTTGCCCGGTTAGGTCGCCCCCGTCATTCAGCAGCAAGCGTGTCTCATTGGAATATTGATCGTATTCTGTGCTGTTGGTATTGACGCTGGCACCGTGGGAGCTGGTGTAATCGATATCCAGCGCCTGCTCCTGGTCAAAGAACTTCCAGGCCGTGATATTTGACAGTTCCATACCGCTGGAAAGGGCGTAGGTGACCTGAGCCTGCAAACCGCCGGAATCAATATCACGGAAGAAATCTCCGTCGCCGGCGTATTCAAGGTTTTCATCCCCGGCGACGATGCTATCCTGTGAAAGCGGCTCTGCGTTGATACTGCCCTCACCAAGTGATCGATAGCTTCGATCAAAGATACCGGCAACCCCCTCTTCCTGGGTATAGTCTGCGATTACGTACAGCTCCAAGTCGTCCGAAAATTCATGCAGGTATTTGACCTTCAGGCCAAATTGCTCTGCATCTTCATCAATACGTGGATCTGCACTACCCGTTTGGCCGTTGTGCCTGGCCACGGGCTCCTGGTCGGCTATATGCGCATTGATACGCAACGCTGAACGCTCGGACAATGGCAGGTTGTAGTAACCCTTGGTGATCCAGCCAGCGCCATCGTCTGGCGTGCTACTGCGCATACCATATTCAGCGTCCACATGCCCCTCTGTGGTCTCTAGTTTGGGTCGAGTGGTAACAATATTCATCAAGCCGGCAGACGCATTACGACCGAACAACAGCCCCTGGGGACCCGAGAGCACTTCGATGCGCTCAATGTCGTTAAAGACCGATCCCGCCAGCATGGGGCGACCCAGATTGACCTCATCCATAGCAATGGCAACACTGGAGTCAACGGTTTGGGTAAATACCAGCGTCCCTACTCCGCGCATCGCAAAGGTATTATCTTGTCCCAATTGCAGTCCCGGCGAGGCCAGTGAGAGCTGTTGCAGCGTATTCAGATTGCGGTCTTCCAAAGCAGATTCTGATAGCGCCTGCACGCTCACAGGAATATCCTGCAGGTTTTGTTCACGTCTTTGGGCGGTAACTACAATCTCCTCGATCAGGAAACCAAGATCATCACCAGAAGCGCCATTTTCAGCATTGGTCAAGCCATGATGGAGGCTCGCAAGGCCAATTGACAGGGCCAGAAATCTTTTGCTATTCATAGAATACTCTCACTTGCTTAGATCTCTGACCCAAGAACATCGGCGCCAGAGATCATCGCACATTGGTTCAATTATAGTTTCTTATATCGTGCAACGAGCGAACATGGTCATAGGAAAAGGATGCAAACTCCGATCTGACATCATTTGTTTTCTCCCATTGCAGCCGAATGGTCTGCCCAATCGCAAAACCAGTATTGCAAAAGGAGGCCTTTGCCCGTTAGGGGTCGGGCTGTCCAATACTTTGCATTTTCTGCTATATTCACTGTGCACCCATCGTATTTAGGCCACAATGGACCAAGAAAACGATAACGATCGCCCCATTCGAATGGCGAGGGGACTATTCCGGTGGTATCAGCAGCCCACTGAGGACGACACTGTATTGAAAACTGTCGTCAATGACGCCGATGCAGTGGCCCAGTTCAACGTTGCCGGCGCCCCCTTTGCACTGATTCTGAAACGGTGCTTTCATAGTAAGCAATTTCCACAGGAACGCGAGGCGCTGCTAAAAAAGTGGTCCTCAAGGTTTGAGCGAAAACAGGGCATTTCCAGCTCCGAGGCCAAGCAATTTCTGGGGGATTCAACCGCGTATCTGGACCACAGCCAGCTATTTGATTATTCAATTGTTGCCGGAAAAACTCATGCCAGAGTTGAAGATCCCGCTTCTGATTTTCCCGTCTCTTATCACAGCAACCGCAGTGGCTGGACTCTGCATCTGACGCTACAGGGTGGGGTGGTATACAATGCAGGAACTCCCATCGAGGCTCAACGCGGTGACCTGGTATTGATCACGCCGGATGCCAGCGTCAATTACCAACGCGATCCATCGCAGCGGGAGTGGCTGCACTACTGGACCATTTTCCAGCCACAACCCGGCTGGCAGGAACTGATGCAGTGGCAGCTGGCCGCTTACGGCTTGTATAAGCTTGCCTTACCCTCAGATGCAGAGATCGTTGAGTTTGAGCATGTTTTCAGTCAGTTCTTGAAAATCGGTGGAAACAGCGCAGAATTGCTCGATAAGTTGCGTTTCAATTTGCTGGAACAACTGCTGATCAGAGCCCGGCAAAGCATGGGATCTTCCAGCACCAACCACACCGACCCGAGGATATTGGAAGCCAGCCGCTTTATGAAGGAAACACTCTCAGAGCGACGTTCAGTTGCGGAGATTGCGGCCGTGTGTAACGTCTCGGAGTCGAGACTCGCCCATCTGTTTCAGCAGCACCTGAACATGGGCGTGCAACAATACAGAAATTCCTTGCGCTTGCAGCTGGCCAAGCGGTTGTTAGCAACAACCGTCGAGCCAATCGCGGACGTTGCCAATCAAGTGGGCTACAGCAATCCGGCTGAATTCAGTCGTTTCTTTTCACGTAACATCGGCTGTAGCCCCAGGCAATTTCGTATTACCTTTGCAAACTCCTGAAAAATCAAATTACTCATGGCTGCCATTGAGCGGCGATACATTTGGACCAATTCAAGAGGTAACGCGCCTTTCTTGTATTAACTCGGAGTGCTAACGACGGGTGGCGGCGTAAACAACAAGCCCTCTTCCCTCAGGACATCCTCGGCATCTGCCTCTCTGGCCAGGGCTCTACGCACGGCCGGGCGATCTTCCATCCGGCGGGCATGGCCAACAAACGCCGGGAATCGACTGACGTCATAACCGGCCCCTTCCACTCGCCAAAAGCACCAGTACAGATAAGCATCCATTGCGGACCAGTCATCGCCGTACCACCAGCTCCGTGTATTCAGCCGAGACTCGATTAACTGGAAGTATTCATCCATTGCGTTGCTGCCAATCTCCCTCACCGCTCCTGCCCCCTCCTCACCGGCAAAGAAATGCGGCATTCGAATGCGGGTCACCAGGGGATGCAGTGTCGTGCCACAAAAACACAGATCGGCTATTTGCTTCGCTTGCTCCATTGTGCCCACTTCCGGCAGCAGACCACCGTGGCGTTGATTGAGAAAATACAGAATGGCCACGTTTTCGGTCAGCGCCTCACCCTGGTAGACCAGGCAGGGGACCTTGCCCTTGGGGTTGTACTGCTTGAAGTGTGGTGATTTGTGCTCCCCCTTCAAAAAGCGAACCACACGTGTTTCATACTCCAGACCCAGCTCTTCCAGGGCAATCGCGGTGACACGGGCACAGGTTCCTGGCGCCATGTACAAGACAATCTCAGACATAATTGAGCTCCTTTTCGGGTGTTAGCACATTTTCTACCAAATTTTTTGCATCCCCGTCATGATAAAACCCCTCCGCTCGCGCCAGTGGCGTTTCCATGGGGGGATAACAGCCAAACAGAGCTTCCAGTGATTCGTCCGGAGCAAAGCGGATTAAGGATCGGGATTGCTCCCCAAAACGTTCCGCCAACGCGTTGATAACCTCGCCAATAGTCAAGTGCAGTGCCGGCAACTGCCAGGTCCCTGCGCTGGTTACGGCACTGACATCAGCGGCGTGAACCAGGTTGTCCACGCAACACCTGGCGGACATCCACCACATCGAGGCCTGCGAAGATACCGGGCATTCGTATGTCTTTCCCTGTGCCATGGCATTGATCAAATCACTCATAAACGCTGACTTCAGGCCATTGCCACGGGACGGACGGACCACAATCCCCGGTACCCGCAGCGAGCGGCCATCAAGTTCGCCCCGCCGGCTCAGGTCCCGAAGCATTAACTCGATCATCAGTTTGTGTGTTGCATAGGAAAGCTCCGGGCGAGGCTGATAATCTTCTTCCATTGAAGTTGGCAGACTGCCACCGTAAACGGCAATGCTGCTGGTGTACACGAACGTCGGACGGTTGGGCTTTTGCCGCAGCTGTTGCAAAAGCTCCAGCGTACCTTGCAGGTTTACCCGATACCCCAATTCGTAATCCTGTTCCGCCAAGCCTCCTGCAACACTGGCAAGATGAAATACCAGGTCTATGCCATCGGCCAGCACCCGACGCAACAAGGCCGGTTCACCGAGATCGCCACAATAGTGTTTCGCCCAGTCCGGAATTTCATAGTCCAATGGCGACTGATCGAAGAGTAGCAATTTGGAAACTGCCCGCTTCAGCAGCGAGCGGCTGTCCAGAAATCGGTGCACCAGCGCCTTGCCAACGAAACCGTTGGCACCAATGATAAGTACTCGCAAATTAGCAGTCTCTTTCCATCATAAACCCCGCAAGACCGGATGATTGTCCGATTCTCAGAAGCGGCCGTGATCAACGACAGCTTTAATCCCGGGCCAGCTTTGTCGACCTTTATCGGCCAGTAATTCAATGTAGTTTGTGTTGTGCCACTCCCGCATCCCTTTACGGTAAGCGGGTGTATTCTGAATTCGCTGTAGCCAGGCCGCCACGTTGGGTTTGTCCTGCCACCACGCCTCCATGTGCAACTGTTGCAAGCGTTCCACATAGGGCAACATACAGTAGTCAGCCAATGTTAATTGCCGCCCCACCAGCCAATCACCGCCCTCAAGCGCCGTCTCCATATCCTTCAGCAGGCAGTCGTAGGCATACACCGCCAAAGCGAGACGCTGCGACTTCATCCCATTGGGCAGTACATCCCGCATAAAGGCGGCGCGTGCGGGATCTTTGATATTGGCAATAAAGGTCTCGAGCTCCTCTGTGGAATCGTAGCGCTCCAGTAGCTGGTGTCGAAATGCACTGCAGAAACTGATGACGGCAATGCTTTCATGCAAACCCGCATCCAGGCGAATCATCCACTGGCGCACCTGTGCTCGGCACAGTGCATTCGCGGGCATCAACGACAACCTGGGAAACACCTCTTCCAAGTACTCAATAATGGCGTTGGACTCCGTTACAATCGCGCGGTTATGCTGCAACACAGGTACCACACCTTTCGGATTGACCGCTTGAAATTCCGGTTTGAATTGATCGCCCGAACGCAAATTCAGATGTTCGCTGGTCCAGTCCAACTCCTTGTAGGCCAGTACCAGACGCACCTTCTGCGCGCAGACAGACATGTCATTGTGATAGAGTTTTAGCATGATGATCTCAACTTGACGAATCTGACCGTATTTGTGAATCGGTGCCGTTTAGCGTTACTACAACTTCATCGGCATCGTTAATGTACACCGGCATAGACGTCAGGTACTGACCTTCACAGGGTCCTGAAACGCACCGCCCGGTGCTGATTTCGAAAAGGGCACCGTGAGCAGCGCACATGATGTGTTCTCCGGATGGGTCCAGATAAGCATCCTGCCTCCACGGCAGCGTTGTATCGCCATAGTGGGGGCAGGCATCATGATAGGCATAAACACAACCCTCCCGGCGCACCACGAACAATCGCTCCTGGCCGGCGTATGCCACTCCTTTGGCGCCGACCTCAGGCAACTCCGACAAAGCGCAGACTTTTATCGTTTCAGACACCTCGGACTATTGCCCGCTAGTTTTGGGTGGTGGTCCCATTGGCGCCCATTTTTCACGAAACTGAAGCAAAAACGCCTGTGAAGCGTCTGCCCCCAATGTAGCCTCTCGGGCAACCCATTGGTCATCGTGCAGATCCATATCCGCGTCGTATTCCATATTGCAGCCCATAGGGCTTTTGAAGTACCAGAACCAGTTGGAACCGAATATATGACGGCCGGGACCCCAGAAACTTTCATAGCCCTTGTTGACCATGTTGGTGCCGGCCTGAATCACCTCTGTGGGTCCGCCCATATGGAAAGTAAAATGTTCGCAACCTTGCATGTGAGGGGGCGTTTGTATCAGGAAAAGCGTGTGGTGATCATCGGTACCGGCCGGACGCATAAATGGGCCAACACCTGTAAAGCGATCGCTGGTGACAAAGCCCAGTCGATCGGCGTAGAAAGCTTCGGCCTTGACGGAGTCAGGCACAAAGTACACCACATGAGACAGGGATCGAGGCTTTGGTTCGGCATGGCTGTGCACGCCTACCTCATTGACCCCTCTTTTGGGTGAGTTACCGGGCGCATTCACTTGCTCAGCCGACAATGACAACGGCTTGCGCACCGTCACCTGAAAACCGAGAGCAAACCCGAAATCATCCGTTGTCTCCAACGTGCCGTCATTCAATACCGTGACTTCACGGTCTTTGCCCAGTTCGTCGGCAATGGCCGCCAACGTGGACTGATCGGCCACCCCATAGATGGTCTTGCGCAACATGCTGCCACTTTGCAGAGGCGCCGGCAGCGAGGGATCGTCCTTGCTGGCAATAACCACCCCGGTACCATCCAGAGCTTCAAAGCGACCATTACCGGCGGGCTCGAGGCCATAGTCCAGCAGGAATTGCGTACAGTTGTCGATGTCTTCGACACCGAACACCAGAGTATCGGGACCAATAATATTCATAGTTCTATTTTCCTTCAGGAATCAGGCGACACGGCCACCCAGTTGTTCCGCCACCCAATCCGCAATGTATTGGCCAGCATTGATGCTGTTGTCAAAGCTGGAATGTTGAACCCCACCTTCACGTTCTGTGAATACCTTTAACTCTCGACTGGGGCTGTTCACCAGTTGTTCGTAGGTGCGATGCGCCCACTTTAGAGGTATCTGACTGTCTTTTTCACCGTGGGTGACCAGGAATGGCACCTTGATTTTCTCAACAACGCCATCCAGGTGAACGTTCTCGGATATCTGCATAAATTCCTCGGTATCTTTCGCCCCCCACACCCAGCAGACGTGTTTCCAGTAGTGAGGAACCGGAAAATCTCCCTCTTTTTCCATCCGGCGTTTCTGCACATCGCGCCAATCGTGGTTAGCGCCCCACACCACACCGCAGGCGAAGCGCGGTTCAAAGGCAACCGCACGCGGACAGTAATACCCCCCGAGGGAAACCCCTTCCATACCGATGCGTTTTGCATCAACATCGCTGCGGCTTTCCAGGTAATCCACGACAGGACTGGCCCAATGCTCGCTGTCGTAACGCGCCGTGAGCTCCTGCAGGCGCAGGGCTTCACCGGTGCCGGGCTGATCAACGACCAAAGACGCGACTCCCCGTTTGGCCAGCCATGCGGGCAGGCCGACGCGGTACTTCAGCTCCTTGGTCGAATCCAGACCATTCACCTGAACCAATACAGGCTGTGGCCCCTGTGCGCCTTCCGCCGGTACAAACAACGCCGACAGATGCTTGCCCTCATAGGGAATTTCTACCCGCTGACAGCGCTCTTTGGACAGTTCGATACCTTTGTGGAACAACGCCAGCGAACGTTTGTACAGTTCCAGACGCCCCGAAGCACCATGAGCCTGCAAACGCTCGCAGGTCATTAGGTAGGTAGCCGCCCTGGCGTATTTCTCCCCAGCCGACAACATCCGTCCGCGGGCTTCATCTTCTTCGGCCAGACCGCTGAGTTTGTCCGCCATTTTTTGCCAGGTATCACGGAAAGCCTGTGTACCCGCCGCATCCGGTTGTTTGGCGGCTTCTTTCAACGGAGCACACATCTCCTGAATTTCGCCAATACGGGCGCCCATTTCAATCGCCAGGTTAATGGATAGATCCCATACATAGTTGGTCGGAAAATATCTGAACATCAGATCTCCTTGAATTCGTTAAGGCTGTGTTAATGGTCTTCGACAATAGCAACCGCACGCACGAAGCCTGCCGAGGCCCGCTTTATTTTGTAGGGAAAGCATGACACCAAAAAACCGTGGTCGGGCAGGCACTCAAGGTTGGTTAGCTTCTCCATCTGGCCGTACCCAATGTCGCGCCCGGCTTTATGGCCCTCCCAGATAATGCCGGGGTCCCCTGATTGGGCGAACCGCTCTCGGGTGTAGGAAAAGGGTGCATCCCAACTCCAGGCGTCGGTACCCACAACCCTAACTCCGCGTTCAAGCAAGTACATGGTGGCCTCCCGCCCCATACCGACGCCGGCATCGAGATAGCCGGGTTGACCAAAGAGTGCCCCGGCGCGGGTATTGATCAGAATAATCTCAAGAGGCTTCAGCGAGTGACCTATACGCTCGAGTTCAGTTTCGACTTCCATCGCCGTCACCACATGACCATCAGGCAACTGGCGGAAGTCCAACTTGACCCCTGGCTGCAAACACCAGTGCAAAGGCAGCTCATCAATACCGAATGCGGGTCGACCACCTTCAGCCTCATCGGTGGTGGAGGCGTAGTGCCAAGGCGCGTCCATGTGGGTTCCACTGTGGGTGGTGATATCAAGCCTCTCAGCTGCCCAGGCTTCATCTCCCGGCAGATCGGATTTTTGCAAACCAGGAAACATGGCCGCCATTTCGGGCCACCCCTGCTGATGATCGACATAGTCAATCCTCGGTAACAAGGGAGGCGGATCCGTGTGAGGGTTGTTGTCCAGGGTAACGGAAAGGTCGATCAGTTTTTGTTGACGTAGATTCATGGAAAACTCTCCACTTGGAAACTGGGCTCAAGCATCGGAGGACGCAACGACTTGCTGATTGATGGCTCCGAAAATAGTTTCCCCTCCGGGCAGGCGGGCTTCGATTTGTACTCGGTCGCCGAATTTCATGAATCCGGTACGGATCTCACCATGTTCAATCATCTCGATAGCACGCCTTTCGGAAATACAGGCCGAGCCGACGCTGCGATCATGATTTGATACCGTTCCGGACCCCAGAACGGTGCCTGAGCTCAAACGCCGGGTAAGCGCCGCATGGGCTATCAAATCGTGAAAGCCGAAGTGCATGGCACCACCGTGCGGGCTTCCGAACCACTGACCATTCCATCGCACATGGAGCGGCAAGTGCACACGGCCGTCACGCCAGTGTTCACCCAACTCATCGGGTGTAATGGCCACAGGGGCAAAGCTGGTGGCCGGCTTGGCCTGCACGAATCCGAATCCGGTTTTCATTTCACGAGGTGCCAGAGCCCGAAGACTGACGTCGTTGGCCAGCAGTATCAGCCGCACATGGTCCAGCGCCACCTCGGCCGGTGTCCCCATCGGCACCTCATCCACCACGACCGCGAATTCTCCCTCGAAGTCAATACCATGCTGCTCGCTGGGCAACCGCATTGGATCGCTGGGGCCTGAAAAGTCGTCTCCCGCGCCCTGATAGACCAGGGGAATGGCGTCAACTGCCTCGATGGGATCCAACTCGAACGCTCTCTGCATGAGTTCGCCGTGGCTGAGAAACAGAGATCCGTCCAGCCACTGCCAGGCTCTCGGCAGCGGTGCCATGGCCTGTGCGGAATCAAAGGCAAAAGCGTCTCGGACTTGGTCCTCGTTCAACGCCCCATACAACTCAGTAAATTCGGGTTCCAGATCACACCAGTGCTCAATAGCAAATTGCATTGTGGGCGCAATCTGCTCAACACTGATGGCTCGATGCAAATCTGTTGAAACAAGAACCAGATGCCCGTGGGGCGATTGACTCTTCAAGGTAGCAAGCTTCATCAACGGGCTTCCAGTCGCTGAATTTGGCTGCCAACCGAAGGCAGCAGCGTTATGGAAACCAGACTACGTTGATGTGATGAATTGCAGAAGTCGCGTATTTCAATGGAATGTATCACTGATCGCGATACATTGATTCGGACGTTCAGCGCCTGACTTGGACAAAGCCTCTTCAGTCGTGATACCTTTCACGCAATGCATCCAGGTTCGTGATATCACTCAGGTCCGATAGGGAGAATCCAATGCGTTTTGAGCACCTCGACCTCAATTTGCTAGTAGCGCTGGATGTCCTGCTGGAGGAACGCAGCATTACCCGTAGCGCCGAGCGCTTGCACATGACCCAGTCCGCCACCAGCGGTGTACTCAAGCGACTGCGCGCCTACTTTGACGACGAACTGCTGGTCCAGGTTGGCCGTAAAATGCAACCCACACCCTATGCGCTCGAACTGCAGGAGCCGGTACGCGACGTCATGCTGAAAATCCGCTCAAGCATCGTCACCCGCCGCACCTTCGAGCCCTCCAGCAGCAAGCGACATTTTCGCATTGTCTGCGCAGACTTTACCATTACGATCCTGCTCAGCAATGTCATCCAGAATATTGAGAAAGAAGCGCCCGGTATCACCTTTGAGATGAATACCCCGTACCACGAACCCGAAGCGGTTCTCTCTCGCGGCGACGTGGATTTTTTGCTGGTGCCAGAACGTTACACTGTGGACGGCCACCCACAGAAACTGTTGTTTTCGGAGCAGCACGTCTGTGTGGTATGGCAGGAAAACGCCTTGATCAAAGACACGATCAGCTTTGATCAGTACATCGACATGGGGCATGTCTCGGTGGGATTTGGCAGCAGCCGGCAACTCAGTATCGAAGATTGGTTTATGAAACAATACGACGTACAACGTCGTATTGAGGTGATCAGCAGTGACTTTAATACGCTGCCGCAACTGGTGGTCGGTACCAACCGTATTGCCACCATGCATCAGCGGCTGGCCGAGTACTATGCACGGTATTTACCTATTCGTGTTCTGCCCACACCCGTAGACCTGCCCACCATGCACGAGCATCTGCAGTGGCACCGTGCACTGGAGAACGACCCCCTGCATCGGTGGGTTCGGAACAAAATCGAAGACGCCGCTGTGCAACTCTGAGACGCCCGGAGTCAGGCACAAATGGAGTACCTGGCTCACTTCGCCGTATCAGATCGGCGCCAACAGAGCCGACATTGACAAGCTCATTATCTGTGCGTGCTCCTCTTTAGATCCGCCGGTGCTTTCGATTTCGCCCAGTCGCCCCGAATTCGCCACAATCATGCGGCAGCGTTCCCAACGCCGGTGCTGGTAGCGCTCGAGCGCCTGCTCAAGACTTCCGCCCCGCTTGAACTCTTCGGCGAGAACCACCGCATCCTCGTGGCCCATTCCAGCCCCTGAAGCCAGATGCGGCGTGGTAGCATGAACGCAATCTCCGATCAGCAACACGCGCTTGTCATACCAGGGGAGAGGCATCAACATGCCTTCCAGGGGCCGATAGAGGATTTGGCTGGTTTCGCTTAAATGCTCGCGTATCTTTGTCACCACCGGTGCCGCAAACTCGGCGAGAAGACTCTTGAGTGTAGGCAGTAACAGCTCCTGCGGGATGCGCTCTTTGGTGGGGCGTCGATCGGTGTAGTAGAGGTACATCTCCTCCTCTGAAACCGGCGTAAAACCGACCTTGCCGTCTTTAGCCAGAAACATCTGCGCACTCTCCACACCGAAGCGCGGAACCACGGCTCGCCACACGCCCTGCCCCGTATACCGGGGTGTAGGAGCCCCAGCAAACAGGGCGCTGCGGACGGAGGAAAATACCCCATCGGCGCCTATGACGAGGTCGTAGGTATCACTGGTGCCGTCGCTGAAAGTCACATGTGCGGCATCAGGAGTCTGCTCGATCTTTTCGAAAGTAACCCCAAGCCGCACGGCTGTGCCGGATTGTCGTGTTTCATCAGCCAGGATTTTCGCCAACACCGGCCGCATGATGCCGCCACCACCAGCGATGCTTGAGCCGGGTACCGGGGGGGTGGGGATAGCGTTTATGAGCACACCATCGGCGGTGTATTGCTCGACTCCGCTGAAGACCACGCCCTGTTGGCGGAATTGAGGCAGCACCCCAATGGCCTCGATGGCCCGCAGGGACGGTCCGCTGACCGTGATACCGGCGCCATCCGTACGCCAGTCTTCATCAATTTCCACCAAGTCCACTTCGACACTCAGTTTTCGCAACTGGATGGCGGCGGACATACCGGAAAAGCCTCCTCCAATGATCAAGACGCGCCGTGCTGGTAATGACATACATTTTCTCCTGAAAGTCGAATCAAGCGGGACACCCCATTGGAACCAGAGTGTAGAGAATCGATACCCAACTCACCAATCGTTCTACGGCATGTGGAGTATTGCATTTCTCGATGAATGACCGTGCATACACTCACCTTCCACGGCTTTGAAAACCAAAGAAGACGATGTAGAGATAACACATCACAGGGAGAATGAACGCCAGACTCAAGCCAGCAATATCGGCAAGGCCTCCGTGAGCCAAAGGTACCACGGCGCCGCCGACTATAGCCAGGCATAGAACTCCGGACCCTTGGCTTTTGCGCGACCCCAGCCCCTCCAGAGCCAAACTGAATATAGTGGGAAACATGATCGAATTGCACAGCCCGACCAATAGCACCGACCACATCGCAAGCGCTCCGTGAGTCATCATGGTTGAGAGCAGAAGCGCAATGGCCCCCAATCCGCTAATCGCCAGCAGGCGGGCGGGGTCAAGAGAGCGCATGAGATACGATCCGATAAATCGCCCTACCATGGCTCCGCCCCAATAAAAGCTGACGTACCAGGCCGCTTCACTTTCGCTGAACCCCATGCCCAAATCATCGGCAATATAGTTTACAAGCACGCTGCCAATGCTGACCTCAGCTCCCACGTAGGTGAATATGGCAAATGCACCCAGCAGCAGACGTGGCTCCTTCCATAACCATCGCTTACCGAGTGTGGGTTCGTGACTTGACAGATCGATAGCCGGCAGTTTGATACAGGAGAACGTCAACGCCAGGCCAATCAGTACAGAACCCAAAATAATATAAGGCAGACGAACCGCATACACTCCTGATATTTGCGTACCCGATTCCTGCGCAGCAACTGACAAGATCAAAACAGCACCAAAAATGGGTGCGAGTGTTGTACCCAGAGAATTAAACGCTTGAGTGAGATTCAGACGACTGGATGCCTTGGCTGGATGCCCCAACTCTGTTACGAACGGGTTGGCGGCGACCTGAAGGATAGTAATGCCAGAAGCCAGCACGAACAGCGCCATTAAGAACAGTGCGAATACGGGGAACTCTGTTGCGGAGGCGAACAAAAAGCACCCAAGAGCGGCGACCAACAAACCCGAAACGATCCCTCGTTGGTAGCCAATCGCCTTCACTAGCCGTCCTGCTGGCAGAGATACCAGAAAGTAGGCACCAAAAAAACAGAATTGAACCAACATCGCCTGGCTGAAGCTCAGGGAAAAAACCGATTTCAGGTGTGGAATCAGTATATCATTCATGCAGGTAATAAAACCCCACATAAAAAACAGCAACGTTAACATCCCCATGGCAAAACCGTTTCCACTCACGGAATCAGCTTCCTTGTTGGCACTGGATGCAAATTCTGACATATCTCATCTCTCAGTAGTACATTGGGCGTTCTTCGAAAAACTAGGGAACTATCTTCGATAGATTCATATTGAAGAGGATTTCGTACAAATACCTGATCGATATCCCCCAGTTGGTGGTTCCGGCTTTAGGTGTCTTCTTTGAATGGCCAGGAACTCTCCATTTTGTTTTAACTCCTGCAACCGACGACTCATAGAATCAATCACGGAAGGGTGTTTGCTTTGAAATTTTTTTGATACCGCCAACCGAAAAACCATGGATTCAGGAACCAACCACTTTATGGTAACGGACCCGGACACCCCCAATCGGTCTGCATGATATTTCAAGGTCCGGTGTAATCCAACAGCGACATCTATTCGTTGACGCAACAGTGATTTTACGATAGCCACTTCACTGTTGTACGCCCTGAACTTCGAACTATTGATTCCGAGCCTTTGCCTGACAGGCACTGGCAAATTGGCACCGCCGATAGGAACGCGCGCCAATTGGCCGATAGAGTAGTCGTCCTCGCTACGCATTGCCATGACCAACGACTCCTCAAACAAATCAACCGGCAAGATATCCGCAACCTTTCCAAGCTCTGTAAACCTGGCGTCTCGCGTGAGGAGTACAACCGATACATCTCCGAACCCATTGGCCAAATTTGAAAACAATCTTCCGATAGGGACATCTTCCACTCTTAGATCAAAGCCCAAAGAGCCGACAAGGCAACTCATGGCATCATAGAGAATTCCACTGAATCCACCATCGTTTGTGGTGCCAATCCAGGGTTGCGCCATATACGCGGGCCAATGCATCTGCGGCAGTGTTCGCAATTCATCGCCCGTTGCCTGACACAGAGTAAGGGTCGACAACCCAATGGCCACCAGCAACTTCTGGCAACACTTTAAACGAGCTTTGCGGACCACTGACACTACCTCCATTGATACTGAACGGTAAGCCGTTGTTTGATGCCCAATTGTCAACCCGGAAAGCCTGGTCTCACGAAGATGGCGTACTAGCCTCCAGCGTGACCGGCCCCATCAGTCCTGAAGGCCGCAGGGGCGCATCCGGATGATAAGTATCAATGGTGGTGTAAGTGTAGGCTTTCTCGACTCCCGGTTGCTTGTCGCCAATCAGGCGGTTTACCCACAGGTTGGTCACCTCGACCACAATGTCATTTTCGCCAACCCGCAGGTGCGGCGCGATATCAATTTTGTAAGGTGGCTTCCAGGCGACACCTGCGGACTGCCCGTTAACCCTGACTCTGGCGATATCCCCAACACTGCCCAGATTCAGGGAGATGGAATCGTGTTGATGGACCCAGTCGCTCTCAACATGTATTTTAGTGCGATAAGTAGCGGTGCCGGAAAAGTACTTGATCCCGCCCTGATCGCTCTCTGCCCAATTGCCCAGGGCCATCTTGCGAACCCCTTCTGGTGCACCACGATTGGACTGAAAACTCACGCTCCACTTGTTTGAAAGGGTTGCCAGGGTTATCGGCGCTACATCGTCAATATTCAGCTCATTGACATTTGTATCGTTGATGAAAACGATGTATCCGGATTCATAAGGAAGCAATCGACGGGGAATGATTGTGCGATCACCGACTGTGCGGTAAGAGAGCGGCATGACCTTGCCGGTCTCAGCATTCCAGTGCATTGGTCGCTTGCCAGCCACCCGAAAACTGAATTCGATTGTTTCATGCCGATTCTTGCGGTTTGTATAGAAGTAAATTTCACCTTGAGGCAGCGTCCGATGAACAAACATTAAGGTGGTATCTGAGTTCGGGTTGGTGAAAGTGTAATCCGGAGCAATACCCAGAGCATCCAATCCGGCCTGCAGATCTGCTGTTGCAACAACACGTCCCTTGCCGATACTGCCAGACCAGAGCGCTTCGGCCAGTTGATCGAACGCACGTGGGTCATCGGACAAAGAAGGGCTGGCAACCGGCTTATTACCAATAATCCAGGCGCCACTGCGAACCATGTTTGCCAGTTTTTCCAGCACGGGTAAGGTCATGTAGCGGGAACTGCCACCCAGGTACAGTGTTTTGTAACGGGCACCGCCAGTTGTGATCAGGTGCTGACCGTCGTACGTCATTTCATTGACAATAACGTCGGCATTGACATAGTCAAATCCATTCTGCAAGGGAACATCTTTTGGCGGCTCATCGTTAAAGAGCGCTGTAAGAGGGGCTTCTTCACCATAGAAATAGGCAACGTCGGCAACGTGACGACCTTGCCGTAACATATAGGAATTACGGGCAATATAGTCTACCCAGGGCTTGGCCACGGAAGCCCAGGTATTCAAACGGTTGAAATATTGGCCAAACACAAAAAGGCTCAACCCCGGCGCTTTCTCACTAAGTGGCTGATGAACAGATGTATGGATAATGGGTCGATTGACGCCTAATGCAAACTCCATATCAATCATGGGCTGCAATTCCCTGGGAGAAAAAGCCCAGGGTGACATGGCAGAAGTCAGCGATTCTGCTGCAACCAGATTTTGGCCGTAGATATGGGCAACCGATGCGGCCTCTCGAATGTCCGACCAGTATTGAGGCTTCGGTCCAATGTTATTTTCGGTATCAAAGGACCACATGGCAGCCATCGGGATGTCAGCGCTCTTGCGCATGGCAATGCCATCTCCCAGAGTCGGCCGCCCGTTCTCCAAGGCTTCCGCATAGTGTTTCAGGCCCCGCTTATGCAGTTCTTTGGTGATCGTTGCGTAGTGGTTTTCGGTCAGTAACTCCGACAGTGTCTTCCTGTAATCGTACAAGAAAGCATCCGAAGCTTCTGAACTTTCCACAATAACACCGGTTAAGACGGGTAGCCATGGGGTGAGTTCATAGCCTCGACGGTGTTGAAACTCAGTTGCCATGGATGGTGTCCAGTTAGAAGCTCCCACTTCTATACTGTCGTTAAGCACCGCTTGAATGCCTTCGGCCCCTAACTTGTCGTCTCCAACGGCGTCAAGGTAATTGTCCAGGTAGGTATTGATATACCGCCTGACCGCGTCGGCATCATATTTGTCCACTTCCAAACCGGTGGCTTCTGGAGTCGCAGGATGGTTTTCCTTTCCTGTCAAAGAGTAGCCGAGCCGAATGATGCGCCAGGTCCCCTGCTGTGGTCGCCAGTTCAATCTCCCCGTTTCTGAAAAGTGAGAGGTCAAATTCAACACCTGGTGCTTCTCTACACCCCGCTCTTTGGACTGCGAGTTGATACTGAAGTAGTCTTCATGGATCGCGAAGCCCGCCTTCTCTTCGCCTCGATGTACGCGGGGCGCGCGACTAAAGCTGACCTCGGTCACCTCGAGCTTGGTGCCCTGAGAGGCCATCATTGCCGCCAATCCCGCCATTGGATCAACGGCACCCGGTGCAGCTGATGACGGCAGCTCAAAACCTCCACCCTGTACCGCTTCGAAAACAAGGCGAAAAGCCTTGGCCTGCACCTGCGGGAATGAGAGCGTATACTGTGGGCTGGTACCCAGCTCGAAGCTGGCCACCGCATGAAAGTTCTTACCGTCTTCACTCGCTTCCAGCGTCGGGTGTAGTTGTGAGGGTAGAAACATGGATACTGGTGGCATTGATACCGATACGGATCGTACCGCTTCAATCCGTTCAAACTTAAACTCAAGCCAATAGGGCTGAGCGCCCGTCACGGGTAATGTCAAGTTGTCAGCATAGCTGCCATCAAACAGAGTCTCGGCTTCTATCTTTTCTCCATTGGAATCGACGACAGCTGTTACCTCAATCTCTGCCGGCATTGCAGTGGGGTATGCGAGAATCGCGACGTCTTCATAGTAATGAGGATGTTTCTTGTTACTGGCCAAAGGCGGGCTAAAAGGTTCCGGTTGAACAGGCATGTCCTGGAACGGCCCCGTGGTATTTGGCACGTCTGGCAACACGATTGGCATCTGTGACTCGGCACTGACCGTCACTTCGCGCCAGACAAGCTTTTTCATCCCGTCTCGGGGTTCAACCCAGGGCCCGCCCGTTTCACTCCAGCCAGGTGACGCTGCAATACCAAATTCAAAGTTGTATTTACCTGCCTCATCAAGGGCAAAGTTGAACAATTCCTGCCAGGCAGGGGTCATGTAGCTGACTCGCTCATCGACAATCAGAGGCGTATTCAGACTGGCATCAAAATTTTGCACACCTCCAATGCCCACTTGATGCATCCACAGGAGGTCCGCTTCGATACCTTCCCTGGTAACATTGCCATTCATCCAGTGCCACCAGACCAGAGGCCTGGTTCCATTGGGTGGCTCGGAAAAGCCTTCGTATAGTCGGCTTTCCGGGCTTTTGGTTTGACTGAGGCAACCACAGAAAACAAGACAGATGATAGCTAACAGGACCCATCGAATTCTTTGATAAAAACTACGATTCAGTCGTTTTCTCAACATACGAGTCTAACCTCTGGAGGTGTGACATGAGTTAGTGTCGTCGCTGGATATATTTGCTTATAGCCAGATTAGACGATGCCGGATGAGGACCCAGTGATCTCCGGCCGGACCTTGGAAACCTGTTGACGATAACCCGATTGCCGGTAAACCTGCAGCGGATCAATGGCGCCGCTCTGTCGATAACGGGCCATCGCCAATATGGGATTCACATCAAGATTAAACGCCGCCTTGAGTGTGTTGCTCGCCAAGAGCGCATCGTTACTGTCCTGATAGCCATTGAGAGCGGCGCGATCGACCAACAGTGCCTTGACATAGGAGCGCTGAACTTCAATGGCAGAATTGATCAAGCTCTCAATCGGGTCGGTGACATTGTGGGACTGATCCAGCATATAGGAAGGATTGAAGTCCTCCTGGTTGCGGGCCTCGGCATCCACCAGCTCATTGAAGATCAGGAACTGCTGATAGGGATGCAGCGAGCCACTATCAAGATCATCGTCACCGTATTTGCTGTCGTTGAAATGGAATCCACCCAGCTTTTTGAACTGAATCAGACGTGAGATAATCATTTCAATATTGACGTTCGGAGCATGATGGCCCAGATCCACCAGAGACTTTGCTTTGTCTCCAAGCTCCAAGGCCGCCAGTATATTGCTGCCCCAATCCTGTATAACAGTGGAATAGAATGCCGGCTCAAACATTTTGTGTTCAATATGCATCTCCCAATCATCCGGCAGAGTGGCATAGATGCGCTTCATGCTGTCGAGATAACGTTCAAAGGCACGCTGGAAATGCTGTTGGCCGGGGTGGTTGGAACCATCCCCCACCCACACGGTCAAGCGTCTCGAACCGAGCTGCTGCCCCCACTGAATGCACTGCAGATTGTGCGCAATGGCTTGATCACGTACCGCTGCATCGGTATGAGTCAGGCTGCCAAATTTGTAGGAATGCGGCTGCCCTGGCTGGTCCTGAAAGGTATTGGAATTAATGGAATCCCAGTGTAAACCGCAATGATCGGAGAACGCTTTCAGCTCGGTGAAATCATCCACGGTATCCCAGGGAAAGTGAGGAGAAACACTGGCCGTGCAGCGGGATAATTGGTTGATTACAGCGCAATCTTCCAGCTTTTCGAAGATATTGCGTGGCTCGCCTTCCCCCGGGAAACGGGCAAAGCGGGTACCGCCGGTGCCGACTCCCCAGGAAGGAACCGCTATCTCGAAGGCCTGCGCCTTCTCGGTAATGGTCTCGATATCCACATCGCAGCGAGTCAGCTGGGTGGCCAGATGTTCGTAGTCCTCCCGCAGATGTGCCAGACACGATTCGTTATGCTCGTCGATCAGAGTTTGATTGATGCGTGAGTTGTTCATATAACTTCTCCCTCAGCGAGTGAATGACGGCGCGTGGCCTGCATCAACATTGATAATATTGCCAGTCGATTTGGCAGACTGCTCGGAAGCAAAGAAGTACACTGCCTCGGCGATATCTTGTGGGAAGACGTTGCGCTTAAGCAGGCTGCGATTGCGATAGTGCTCCTCCAGTTCTTGGTGATCCATATTATAGGCAGCAGCGCGCTCCTCTCGCCATTTACCCGTCCAGATTTTGGACCCTCGCAACACCGCGTCGGGATTAACCACGTTACAGCGTATGCCCAGCGGTGCACCTTCCAGCGCCACGGAGCGAGCCAACTGAACCTCCGCCGCTTTGGCGGTGCAATATGCGGAGGCATTGGGTGAAGCCACAAGGGCGTTCTTACTGGCGATAAACACATAGGAACCGCCGATGTTCTGCGCTTTCAGCAATTTGAACGCTTCTCGACTGACGATAAAGTATCCCGTGGTGAGAATATTGATATTTCGATTCCAGAGTTCAAGACTGGTGTCTTCCAATGCCGCGGAGCTGGCAATACCGGCATTGGAAACAACGATATCAATGCCACCAAAGGCGATGGCGCTGGAGGCCATGGCCGCACTGACACTGGTTTCAGAGGTCACGTCACAGCGCACTGTAGTCACCACGTCCGGACTATACTCGGCGGCGAGCTCCTGTTCTGCGCTTGACAACGCTTCCGTGTCGATGTCAGCCAACACAACACAAGCACCCTCATCAAGGAAGCGACGCGCAGTGGCCTTGCCTATGCCACCCGCCCCACCGGTGATAAAAGCCACTTGGCCGGCCAGGGACTTGGGCGTGGGCATGCGCTGCAACTTGGCTTCTTCCAGCAGCCAATATTCGATGTCGAAGGCCTCTTGCTCGTCCAGACCGATGTACTCGCTTACACCATTGGCTTCCCGCATCACATTGATCGCATTGACATAAAACTCGCCGGCAATACGGGCTGTGGCCTTGTCTTTAGCGAAGGTGATCATTCCCACACCCGGAACCAGATAAACTACGGCGTTCGCGTCACGTATGGCGGGACTGTTGTCGCGCCGACAGCGATGATAGTAGGCTGCGTAGTCGGCCCGATAAGCCTCCAGCTGCTGATCCAGCCCCTCAGCGCAACGATCCAGTTCCAGAGCCAAATCGTCGACTGCCGGATTAAAATCCAGTACCAGCGGACGTATTTTTGTACGCAGAAAATGATCCGGGCAGGAAGTGCCCAGCGCCGCCAATGAATGCAAATCGTTGGCGTTAACGAACGTTAACACTTCGTCAGACTGGTTGAAATGACCGATCTTACGTTGATCGCTGGATATCTTGCCTCGAATCAGTGGCATAAGTTTGACGGCCACGGCCTCGCGTTCCGACGCCGACAAGGCGTTGTCATACGCCGCCCCCCCAAACGCCACCCTGGTGTTGTTGTTTTCCAACCAATCAGCCGCCTTTTGAATGACCTTCAGAGTGTTCAGATAACAGGATTTTGATGTATCCCCCCAAGTGAACAGGCCGTGTCCTTCGAGGACGATACCTTTGATATCCGGGCGCTCGAGGCACAAGCTCTCCAGTTTCAGGCCGAGATCATAGCCGGGGCGCTGCCATGGCAACCACCCCAATTCACCGCCAAAGATCTCTTCGGTCAGGGCACGGCTGTCTTTGGTGCAGGCAAGGGCAATGACCGCATCCGGGTGCATGTGATCAACATGATCGTGAGGAATGTAGGCGTGCAGAGGGGTATCAATGCTGGCGGCGCGGCCGTTCAGGTTGAAGGTGCAATGGGGCAGGTAGCCCACCATTTCATCTTCGTGCTCCAGCCCCCGGTAGAGGGACTTAAGTTGTTGCAGCTTGTCCATATACAGCGTTGCAAAGCCCGACAGGTCAATGGAGCCCAGGTCCCCCCCTGAACCTTTTACCCAGAGTACCCGAGTGGATTCGCCGTTGAGTATGTCGTTGGTGGCGATTTTGGCCGAGGTATTGCCGCCACCGTAATTGGTGATGCGCAGGTCGGAACCCAGCAAGTTGGAGCGATACTGCAATTGCTCCGGGGCCGTCATCGAACTGGCCGTGTCATCGCACCAGAGACTTTCAAGCATTGAAATCATGTTTAAACACCAGACTATTTGATTGGTTATGATTGAATATGATTATTTATACAGGCATTAATGATCATTTTCAATATATTTATTGCATATACAGTCATAGAGAAGTACCCTTCTTTCTCGAAACTCGCCAATAAACACAACAGCGGGCCTCCCCATGAGAGCGCCTCAGAGGAATCCAGATGTCTGATCACCATGAGTTTGAAATGGCGCCTGTGGCCCCCGAACAACTGCAACCTGCACGCTATTTCGCAGCCAGCTATGCCGGGGAACATGTCGCAGGCACCGAATTCGTCATAGGGGCCATGTTTGTGGCCTGGGGAGTTGGGACGGGAGACATTCTCTGGGGGCTGTTACTGGGTAACCTGATGGCGGTACTGACCTGGGGGCTTGTCTGTGCTCCCATTGCGACTGAGACCCGGCTGACGCTGTACGCCTACCTCTATCGCATTTGCGGTGGCCATCTGGTCAAGCTCTATAGCGTCGCCAACGGCGTCCTGTTTTGCATTTTGGCCGGCGCCATGATCACCGTATCGGCCTCCGCCGTGCGCATTTTGTTTGACATCCCCGCACAGGTGACCTGGTACCCCACCAGCGTCGGTTTTGTCGCGGTGGCTCTGGCGGTGGGTGCGGTGGTGGTCGCCATTGCCACCCAGGGGTTTGCCCGGGTAGCGCAGTTTGCCGAAGTCTGCGCCCCTTGGATGATTTTGATGTTTATCGCCGGTGCGCTCGCCATGTACCCACAGTTATACCAGGTCGCCTCTGTCAGCGGTGACGACACCGGTTTTATCGCCATCGCCGACCGCTACATTTGGATCGAAGGCGACACTGGCATCGGTTTCTGGCATGTGGCGGCCTTTGCCTGGATCTGTAACCTGGCCATGCATGGTGGCATGTCGGACATGACGGTTCTGCGTTTTGCCTGCAAGGCACGCTACGGTTACTTCTCGGTTTTGGGAATGTTTATAGGTCACTATATGGCCTGGATCTGCGCCGGCGTTATGGGAGCCGGCGCCGCACTGATGCTAAAGAGTAACATTACGCAGCTGGACGCTGGTGCGGTCGCTTTCCAGGCACTGGGCGCCAGCGGCATTATTGCAGTGATTATCGCCGGGTGGACAACGTCCAACCCCACTATCTATCGCGCCGGACTGGCCTTTCAGTCGTTGAACCCCAACTGGAGCCGCACCAAAGTAACCGCGCTGGCAGGTGTTGTGACCACCATCATTGCCTGCTTTCCCTTTGTGTTTTCGAAACTGATGGATTTTGTGGGCTTGATGGGACTGATACTCGTCCCGGTGGGTGCCGTGATCGTGACCGAACATTGGCTATTCAGGCCGCTGGGGCTCACCCGCTACTGGTCACACTATCGTGGTCAATCCCTGAATATGGCCGCCCTGCTGTCATGGCTGGCAAGCCTGGCTACCGCCTGGCTGCTGAATCAGCATCTGCATGTGCACCTGTTTTTCCTGTTGCTTCCCGTCTGGGCGACAACAACCCTACTCTATCTCGCCTTGGCTGCCGCCTTCGGAGCCAGAAAGTACTATGGCCGGGCAGCGGCCAATCTGGAAGCCGCTGAGCATGAACGTCAACAAGCCGAGAAACGATACTTGAATGAAAAGAAAGGAGAGATAAGCTCAGAGAAAGGCACATATTCTCTCGCCGGCGTGGCTGCAATGCTGTCGCTATTAACCTGCGCAGGCGCCACTGCATACGTTTACAATAACGGAGATCTAGAGCGCTTTAAGTTTTGGCTGTTACTGCCAACGATATCTTACTTTATCAGTGCGGCCATCTGGATGATCAAACGCGAACCAGGCAGCGCCAACGAATCTGAAGTGGTTTCCGCCCTATGAATCATGTTGCCATACTCGACATCGGCAAGACTCATATCAAACTGCACCTCAAGAGTTCATTGACTGATACCTTGCATGCCCGGGTCAGGGCCAATCATGTGTTAGCGGATGGCCCCTATCCTCACTATGATACCAGCGCGATCTGGGAGTGGTTGCTGGAGGGCCTGAGAAACTGGAGTAAGTTGTACGCCATTGATGCCATCGTGATCACCACTCACGGGGCCACCGCTGCACTGATTAACCGTAAGCAGCCGACGGGTGACGGTCTGGTATTACCGGTGATGGACTACGAATTTGACGGTGTGGACAACCTGCAAGATGAATATGATCAGGCTCGCCCCCAATTTACCGAGACCGCTTCGCCACGGTTGCCGGCGGGTTTGAATCTGGGCAAACAATTGTTCTGGATGCAGTGCCACTTTGAAGACGAATTTCAACGGGCAACCGATATCCTCACCTACCCGCAATATTGGGCCTGGCGTCTGTGCGGCAATCGCTGTTCGGAAGTCACCTCGCTGGGCTGCCACACGGATCTTTGGGACCCCCATCATCGTCAATGGTCCTCGTTGGTACACAACGAGGGATGGCGGCGGCTGTTGCCGCCCCTGAAAGCGGCCTCTGATACCTTAGGACCTATCAGCGACGGCGTAAGTAAATTGACCGGACTGCCGCCAAATTGCCAAGTATTCACGGGTATTCACGACAGTAACGCCAGCTACTATCGCTACAAAGCCGCGCTGAAACAACATACTTTCACCGTGCTGTCGACCGGCACCTGGTGTATTGCCATGAATAGCGCAAAACTCAGCGATGCGGAGCCTTACAGGCTTGATGAACAGCGGGATATGCTGATGAATGTGGACGCCGATGGTGATCCCATCGTTTGTTCACGGTTTATGGCAGGGCGAGAAGCGGAGCTGTTGTGCCAACACTTGAACGGCAGTATTGATGAACCCTATGACCTTTCCCATATCACTCGATTGATACGGCAAGGCAGCTATTGTTTCCCCTCGTGGGTGACGGGGACCGGCCCCTTCCCACAACATCGGGGGCGGGTGGGAGGCTGGCCACCTGGCAGCCTGCCGGTTTCTGCGATGATTTCCTTGTATTTGGCATTGATGATCGACCTGCAGTTGGATTTGGTCCACGCGAGCAACACCATCGTTCTTGAAGGCGCGTATTTAAGGAATCCTCACCTGCCAACGCTGTTGGCCAGTCTGCGACCACAACAACCTCTGCTCACTTCTCACGATCTGACCGGTACGGTGTCTGGCGCTTATATGTTGACACAGCCAATGCCAGAAGCCATGGATCTGAAGTTGGTTTCCGCGGCATCAACGACCATTCCCGGCTTGACGGAATATCGCACCAGGTGGCGTCAGCGTTTGATTCACGAAATGGAGGAAATGGGTATGGGCATCACACTGAAGGAATGATCAACCAATACTCACCCCCCTGAATGCGATGTTCATCAGCCCTCTGGCTTACAACTGATTCGAGCTGATCGAAAAACAGTCAAATGTCGTCAAGTTACTGCAAATTTGTTTAAAAATGGGTAACATCATCAGCAAACCAATCACAGACAGCAACAGTCGGGAAACGCCAATGCTGGAAAAACAGAGGCAGCGACTCATCCTGGATATCCTTGATGAGCAGCAATTCGCCAGTGTCCGCAGCCTGTCAACTCAACTGAACTCGTCAGAAGCGACGATTCGACGCGACTTGATCAAAATGTCGCGAGCAAAGCAGTTACGAAAAATCCGAGGCGGCGCAGAGGCTCTGCCCAATACAGAACATAAGGCCAAGCGGCAACATCTGTCGGGCTCAGCATTTCTCGCCGACAAGGAAGTACAAACCGACGTTAAACGTCTGATCGCCCAAAAAGCGGTAGAACTGTGCGAAGACGGTGAATCCATCATTATCAACGGGGGCAGCTCCACTTTTATGATGGGAGAGTTCCTGGCCGACAGGCAACTGAATATTCTGACCAACTCGTTTGTGTTGGCGCAAGAGCTGTCTGACAACAGCAACAATCAAATCACACTCCCCGGCGGTGAAATCTACCGCAAGCAGGGCATTATTCTGAGCGCCTTTGAAAGCGACACCATTCAGTATTACCACGGCAGCAAGATGTTCATGGGCACACCGGGTATCGGAGATTACGGCGTAATGGAATCCGACCCGCTATTGATTCGCGCGGAACAAAAGCTGCGAAAGCAAGCCGATCAACTCATTATTCTTGCGGACAGTTCCAAATTGGGTAAACGCAGCAAATTTATTTTCAGCCCGTTGTCCGAAGTCGACATTCTGATTACGGACAGCAATGCTGACGAAGCCATGCTGGATCTGTTTAGCTCGCATGGAATTCAGGTCTTGATTGCCGAAGCTGCCGATAAATAGCCGCATTGATTCACATGGAGCGCGCGAGATTCCAGTCCCAGCCTGTTGAACAAACCACTCGGAATTCCGATCAGCCTTTCGCTGCCAGGGAACGAGCGATACCGGGATCATAGGTTCCGTCAATCAGCACAAACGCCATACGTGCAACAGCCTCGGTGCGATTGGCCCAGGCGTGATTGGTGCCCCTTTGAACAACGACACTTCCGGGTGTTAACAGTACTTCTTCCGTGTCCAGTATCAAGGTGACTTCGCCCTCAATTACCAAACCATAGTCAATCGACTCGGTGCGATGCATCAGGGGGTGTGGTGAATTCCGTTTGACCGTCGAGGCAGAAACATCACCAATCTGGGCAAAAGCATCGTTCATTTTGGCAGCACCATTTTCGAGAAACTCGCGGGTATCCGGAGGAATATCCACAAAGCGAATGCGAGTGCCTGCTGCTGGCGGCGGCAGTACCAGCGGCCCCAGCGTGGGATCTTCACCGTTGTCGACCGATGCATTGGCCTTGGTACTCCACACCTCGTGAAAGACGGTGCCCGGTATGGCCGCGATCTCCTTCACACGAGGCAGATCTCCATTGTGAACGACTATGGCGTTACCGTTGGCATCGTGGCCTGTCACAACGCGGTGGATTTTGGGTAAACTCAATGGGCCGTACTCCTGTTTTTTATTAGCAGGCTATTGCTGCATAGTCACTGGTATAGTCATTGACATTGTTACCATGCAGCCCCTTCCTGCTTGACTATTTGTTATCGGGATAAACGATGCCTGCTTTATCCTCATAAGCCTCGAACAATTTCACCATTTCCTGAAATATTCTCGGATGCTCACTTGCAAGATTCTTTTGCTCTCCAGGATCTTTATGCAGATTGTACAAGCGCCAACTGTTGTCACCACCGTGTCGCGCAGTTGTCGACACAAGCTTCCAGTTTCCTTTACGATAGGCACGTCCACCGACAAACTCCCAACCCATTTCAGCGGCACTCAATTGCGGACGCCATATAGAGCGTCCCTCGACGGGCACCTCGAAGCCCTGGGGAATATTGACGTCTGATAGCTGCATGAGGGTCGGCAGTACGTCTTTCACGGTGAAAAAGCGGTTTGACACAGAGCCCGCGCCATTTATTCCGCGGTAGTGAATAAACGCTGGTGATCTAATGCCTCCCTCTGTGGTACGACCTTTGTAATCACGCGAGTTTCCGACAGAAGCTCGCGCCCAGCCGGCGCCATAAAATATGTACGAATCAGAATTTCCGAGGTTGGCATAGCTGTTATCACAGCAAGTTTCAGCGTGCTTGGTAAGAAAAGGGTATTCGCTTTCTATGGTCGCACCTTCCGCACCGTTATCTGACATAAAGAATATGATGGTATTATCAAACTGGTCTGTAGACTTTAGATATTCGACCAGTCTGCCAAAGTTTGCATCCATGTCGTCAACCATTGCGGCATAAATTTCCATTTTCCGGGCTGAAGTCCTTTTTTGGTCTTCACTCAACTGTCGCCAATCTCTCTCGCCGTTCAGGGGCAAAGACGCAGAGCCGCCAACAGGCATAACACCCAGATTTATGGCGCGTGCCATACGCTCACTGCGGATGTCGTCGTATCCACGTTGATATACCCCCGAGTATTTCTTAATGGTGCTCTTCTTAGCCTGCAGGGGCCAGTGGGGCGCGGTATACGCAAGATAAGCAAAGAATGGTTTTCCCGAATCACGACCTGTTTCAATATAGTCGATCATCTTGTCAGTGTAGAAACGCGAAGAGTAGAAATCATCCGGCAGTTTGGCAAATTCTCCATTTTCTCGATAGCTTGCATGTTGCTTGTCGATCCCAAGATCACTGAAGTGGCCCGCACCACCATCCAGGAGCGCAAAACTATGAGTAAATCCACGGGCCGCAGGACTGTGTTCTTTTTTGTGCCCCAAATGCCACTTCCCCGTCATTAATGTTCGATAGCCTGCGTCGGCGAATGCTCGGGGCAGTGAAGCAGCACGATCGTTAAGATGCCCCTCATACCCCGGTTTCCCACGCTGATTGTCGGCCATGGCCTCGCGCATGGTGCCCAGCCCGACCAGATGATTATCGGCTCCCGTAAGCAGCATGGCGCGTGTGGGCGAACAAGTCGGGGCTGTATAAAAGCTGCTAAAACGCATGCCGTTGGTTGCCAAGCTATCGAGGTTAGGAGTACTGATCTCCCCCCCGAAACTACCCAGATCGGTGTATCCCAGGTCATCAGCAACCACAAGCAGAACATTGGGGCGTAATTGTGTCGCCCCGACCTGACTTACGGTCAAAGCCAACAGGACGTATGCAAAGATCTTCACCGTTACTCCCTCTGATATGAACCAGTTCACTGGTCAGACTTAGTTGTAGACACTTTCCGCCGGAAGGCTGACGGGAACTAGGCTACGGAACCCTGGGGTACGAGGGAAATGGATTTGTTTGATACGATGTATCTCAATTTGTGATAGGAAAGAAGTGACCTGCTTATGAGAGCTAACTCCCCCGCGATTCACCATTGCCTTAATGCCTCATTCAGCAATGGCGCAGGTCTCACGCTGATCACGTGCACCGCAATGATCGCGGGAATAGAAGAACACATCGGCTTGTACCGACAAGTCAACTATCTCAAAGGCACCGATTACAACAACAGCCGTCGTATATCACACAGGGCATCGTTAACAAATGCCATAAATCGTCCCGCATCCCCACCATTGATGGCACGATGATCAAACGACAGGCACAGTGGCAGCTGTTTGACGGGAACAAACCGCTCACCGTCCCAAACCGGTTTGACGCTGGCTTTGGCAATCCCGAGTATGGCCACTTCGGGGCCGTTGATGATGGGAGTAAAACCGGTCCCACCCATCGGTCCCATGCTGGAAACGGTAAAGCAGCCTCCTTGCATATCGGCGGGGCTGAGTTTGCGCTCCCTGGCTTTTTCGCCCAGCGCCGTGATCTCCAGTGCCAGTTCCCGAATGCTCTTTTTATCCGCCTCGCGAATGACTGGCACCAGCAGACCCGCAGGCGAGTCTACCGCGAAACCGATATTAACATAGGATTTCTGTATCACCTGTTCGTTTTTTTCGTCCAGGGCAACGTTAAACTGCGGAAAATGTCTCAGCGCCCTTGCTACCACTGCGATAATAAATGGCAATAATGTGGGATGGCGGGGTAAGCCCAAAGACTGGGGATCGACCGACTTGCGGAAGTTCTCAACGGCGTCAATGTTCACCTCATCAAACAAAGTAACGTGTGGAATATTGAGCCAACAGCGGGTCATGTGCACCACCGTAGCCTTGGCGATATTGGTCAGATCCTTGTGTTCAATATCGCCGTAACGCACATAATCTTCCAGGGGCATTGGCGGCACACTCCCGCAAGCCTCATTCGGAGCGGCCGGCCGTTGCGACAAACGTTGCTTGACATGTGCCTTCAGGTGTTCCTTGCGCAGCCGCTCTCCCGAACCGGGCGCCTCGACGTCCGCCAGCTGTATACCCAATTCCCGAGCCAGCTTTCGGACCGCCGGGCCGGCGTTGATATGGGCGCTTACTACCGCGCTGGTGGCAACCGGGAATGCGGTTGCAGAGTCAGTCGTGTCGCCAGGGGAAGGGGCAGTCTCTGGCTCGGGAGCCGGTTTGGACTCCAAAGGTAGTAGTGTGTCCTGATCACACGTCGATGCGTCAGCACCGCTGCCAAGTGGCTGCAACTCCAACAGGGGCGCACCGGATACAATTTGCGTACCAATTTCAACCAGCCACTGTGAAACGGTGCCGTTAGCCGGTGAGGGGACTTCAATTGAGGCCTTGTCCGACTCCAGCACCATTAGCGAGTCGCCTTCCGTCACCAGTTGACCGACCTCGGCGCAAAATTCTATGACCTCTCCACCACCATCCAATTCGGGCATACATACCGTTTGAGTTGTCATTGTGTGTTTCCACCTCATCAAAAACCTGGGAACAATAAGAAACGCTGCGCGGATGCGTTGAACACATTCATAACGAACTCGGATCCTGCTTTTGTCTGGGAATATTGAGATCCTGTCGCGCACGCTCGAGCGCCTCCTGCGCCAACTCGCCCTTGTTAAAGAGACTGGTCAAAGCTGCCCAGGCGATATAATTGGCGTCCACCTCAAAGTGACGGCGCAGGTCGGGTCGAGATTCGCTGAGGCCAAACCCATCAGTCCCCAACGCGGTAAATGACTGCGTGAACCAGCGGGAAATGCCGTTGGCAAGAGACTTCATGTAGTCACTGCAGGCAACCACTATGCCCTCCTCCTCAGACATCACCCGCTCGATGTAATTGCGTTCACGCCGATCAGGCGCCAACAGATTCTGACGTTCGACCTGTTGGGCCTGACGCTGCAATTCGGTATAACTGGTCACGCTCCAGACATCCACGCTACAGTGGTATTGTTTGAGAATCCGCACTGCCGCCAGCACCTCCTGCATCAGGCTGCCACTGCCCAACAGATGAACCTTGTAACCCTCATCACTGTCCTCAGAAAAGCGATACATGCCGTTGATGATGCCCTCTTCCACACCACTTGGCATCGCGGGCATCTCATAGTTCTGGTTATACAGGGTCAGGTAGTAGAAGATATTTTCATCCTTGTAGTACATACGCTCGATGCCGTCCCGCACGATCACCGCCAGCTCATAGGCGAAAGCCGGGTCGTAGCTGCGCAGGTTTGGTATCGTCGAGGCGAGCACATGAGAGTGCCCATCCTGATGCTGCAAACCCTCGCCATTGAGCGTGGTACGACCGGCTGTGGCTCCCATCAAGAACCCCTTTGCCATGGCGTCGGCGCAGGACCAAATCATATCGCCGACGCGCTGAAAGCCAAAAATCGAATAGAAAATGTAAAACGGGATCATCGGCACACCAAAGTTGGCATAAGCCGTGCCCGCCGCCAGGAACGAGGCCATGGCACCGGCTTCACAAATGCCTTCTTGCAGCAGTTGCCCGTCTTTGGCTTCTCTGTACGGCAACAACGTGGAGGCATCGACGGGTTTGTATTTTTGTCCTTCGCTGGAATAGATACCAAACTGCTTGAAGAGAGACTCCATACCAAAAGTTCGCGCCTCATCGGGCACAATGGGAACCATGTGACGCCCGATGGCCTTGTCCTTCAGCAGCGTTGCCAGCATACGTACAAAGGCCATGGTGGTGGATTGTTCGCGCTTGCTGCCTTCTATGGCGGCCTTGAACTGAGACAAGGCGGGTGCCTGCAGACGCTGTTCACTGACCACACGCGAGGGCAGATAGCCGTCCAGGCGTTGTCGCTGCTGGTGCAGATACTGGGCCTCCGGGCTGTCCGATTCAGGTTTGTAGAGTTCGGCTCGTGCCATTTGCTCATCGCTCAGGGGAATACCGAAGCGCCTGCCAATGGCAATGCGCTCCTCTTCACTGAGCTGCTTTTTCTGATGGGCAGTATTCTGCCCCTCAGCCGCCGCGCCCAAGCCATCGCCCTTGACTGTTTTGATCAGTACCGCCGTCGGGCGACCCGTACTCTTCGCCGCCCGCTCAAAGGCCGCGTAGAGCTTTTTACGGTCGTGGCCCCCTCGCCGAATCACCCGGATTTCATCGTCGCTGAGTGTCTGCATCAGCTGTGCCAGTCGTCGATCACCGTCAATCCAGTGTTCACGCACCGTGGTACCGTCGGAAACGGTATAGAATTGATAGTCTCCATCCACCGCGCGGTCCATGCGAGCTTGTAATACACCGTCGTGATCGCGGGCAAACAACTCATCCCACTCCCCGCCCCAAATGACTTTGATCACATCCCAGCCGGAGCCACGGTAACTGCGCTCGAGTTCCTGAATGATCTTGCCATTGCCCCGCACGGGACCATCGAGTCGCTGCAAGTTACAGTTAACCACCATGACCAGATTGTCCAGATCTTCACGCACGGCCATGTTAATGGTTCCCAATACCTCAGGCTCGTCCGATTCGCCGTCGCCGATAAAGCACCAGACCTTGCCGCCGTTGTCGGGTTTCAGGCCGCGGTTTTGGAGGTATTTCATAAAACGCGCCTGATAGATAGCCGAGGGGGTTGACAGCCCCATGGAAGCGCTCGGCAGCTGCCAGAAGTCAGGCAACCGGCGAGGATGCGGATACGAGGGCAGACCACCGCCTTGCTGCAGTTCACGGCGGAAGTGTTGCAGCTGTGTTGCGGTCAGTCGGCCCTCCAGATAGGCACGCGCATAGATGCCCGGCGCGGCGTGCGCTTGAACCATCAGGATATCTCCGCCGTAGTTGTCGCTGCGCGCCCTAAACCAGTGATGAAAACCCACCTCCAGAGCAGTGGCGACGGACTGATAGGTGGCGATATGACCGCCGACGCCCGAACCGTTGTCGTTGGCACCGAGCACCATGGCCATGGCATTCCAGCGGATAATATTTTCAATTTTCTGCTCCAGCTCCCTGTCACCGGGATAGGCCGGCTGCTGGTGCGGCGGAATGGTGTTGCGGTATGGGGTATTGAGTGTGGCCTCGGATAGACTGACGCCCTGGGTCAGCAGGTGGTTTTGTAACAGCCTGAGAATCTCCCGGCTGCGATGCTCGCCCTGTTCACGCCGCACGGAGTCGATAGCGTCTATCCACTCACCGTTTTCCAGAGCGATGTCATCGGTGTCGTGGGGATTTTCAATAGCTGCATGTGTCATGGTAAATGCCTTAAAGTCAGCGATAGATTGAATTGTGTATGAGCAGAGTCAATCAACTCTTTCTTGCGCGCAATCTGTTTTGGATGGTGACTCGGGTTGAAATTAGAAGTGACGAAACCCGACGGGCTATCGGCGTGGCGATAAAAATACTGGGCAAAGCAACCCAGAAAGCTGTTCCCCAGGCCTGCATCCACGCAGAGAAGAACAGACCACTGTCGCCGTTGCCTGTCAAAGTCAGAACCAGTGAAATAATGGCGGACATCATCACAACCTGAAGCACCACAAAGTAGTATTTTTCACAAACCGAAATCACGCTTGTGTTCCTGTTGTCATCATCAAACAGTCGCACGCGATTAGCGGTATTGTGCGGATACTTTCAGACGCTGGAGTTCATCCCGATCATAATAGTTACCCGCTCGAATAACTGCATGGACACCATGCAAGTTGCTCACACGTTGCAATGGATTGCGATCAAGTAACACCAAGTTTGCACGCTTGCCAACCTCCACCAGCCCCAGCTCGTCACCCAGCTCCAGGAAAGCCGCTGCATCAGCTGTGGCCATCTTCAACACCCGTAGCGGCTGGACACCCGCCGCATCCAGAAGATCGAATTCTTCATGAAGGCTGATACCTGGAACCAGCCAGCCGCCGCCGACGTCGCTACCGGCCAGCATTTTCACACCCTGCTCGGCGAGGATTGCCGTGATGATTGCCTGCAATTCGAAAAACTGTTCCAGCGTGGCTCTCTGTTCACTCGACAGCTCTGAAGTAAACTCGTCGGCAACCGAGTTCCAGCTCGCAAGGGTTTCGGACGACACAAAACGCAGATCCGGACTCGATCGGTAATCGGCATCGCCGCCATAAGACATGGTACGAATGCGAACCAGAGTCGGTACTTGCCAGGTATCCTGCAACGCCAGCTGTTGTGCAAATTGGACACATTTCTGTTCATCGAATGATGTAAGAATGCGGTTCATGATGTCGAAATCAGTCGGCGTAGACACGATGTAGGGGTTGACCACAATTTTTCGGAACATGCGATCTGTGAGGGGCTTGATCAATGACGCCAACCAGGCGGGTAACTCGGGCGGACCGCTGTGAGGATTGTTGGCAATTTTCTCACGCAGCGCCTCTTCGAGATTCGAGCAGCCCATCACCACGCTGCTCCTCGGCCCCAGATGTTCAATCGACTTCATGCCAATATTCGCCGCCAGGGTCTCATTGACGGATTCCGGCAGGTGGCCCGCGACGGGAATACTGCGAGCCTTGGCAGCCTTCAGTAAAGCAACCAGTGACTCCGGGCTGCTGTCCACGACCTTGATAAAGTCCGCGCCCAATGCCTCCTGCCGCTCGACCTCCTGCAGGGCCTGCTGTTTTGTTCTTACTGTCAGGCGGGTGACAATAGGACCGGACATTGCCAGTAGATCCGGTGCCTGGTTTTTTGACAGATAGCGCCCGTTCCGCAAGCGCTGTTGCAACAGCGACTCACTCGCGCTCATCTGTCGAAAACCGGTGACGCCATGCGCTAACATCAGTGACAGGCTGCGTTCGGGATCTTCAGAGGATAACACGTGCGCGTGCATGTCGTTGAAGCCCGGAATCAGGTATTTGCCGTCAGCATCTATGCGCTGCCCCTTGAGGCCACTGACCGTGTGGCTTGGTTGAATAGAGCGAATGCTACCGCCAGCAATGACCACCGTTTGTTCTTCAAGCACCGATCCATTTCTAACGTCGACGACGTTAATCCGCTCCAGCACCAGCGATGTAGAGTTCGAATTCTGGACGTTCGAAAACATCTGAGCCGTGTTGGCGTCTGGCGTCGGCCTGGAACACCCCGCTAAATGCAGGACCGGCAGCACTAGAACAAAAATGAACGTCGTATGGCGTCCGAAAAGTGAAGACAATCGGAATATCATAGAAAATAACCCGCTTGATGAGTCGGTAGGTCGCATCGCGTGCAACAGCTTGACTACAGACAATACAACCCGACTGCGGATCTCGACAAGACAGCACTTTGCCGCTATTGATAGCCGTTTGTTATCATACGGCACTCGCCTCCAAGGCGACACTCGCTCGGCGTATCATATCACCGAAGTACTCCGCCGCAGGTGTCAGTGGCAGGCTTGCCCTTCTGACCATATACATGGCCGGTGCCTCAAGGTGCTCTTTGACCTTAATACGATGTAACAGACTTTGGGCCCAGGAAAACTGCACCCACTGTTTTGGCAGCATGGTCAACAGGTCTGAACCAGCCGCAGCCGTCATCATTGTCAAGGCTGAATGGGCATAGAGAGCAATTCTCGGAGTTTTGAAACCGTATTTTTGGAACAGTGGCGAAAGCTCGGCATCTGCTCGAAGGGTAACTGCAGTGGATATCCAATCAGCGTCGCACAAGTCCCCCAGAGAATCGGAATCGGCCAATGCGTGTCCCTTGCGGCAGAAAACGACTCTCTCGTTATCCAGCAATTTTTCGACGATGAATTCGCTGGATACTTTGTCCTCCGACAGCGGGCCAACATAGAGATCCAGTTCTCCCCCTTTCAGGCCGGCTTCCGCGCTCGCGAACAAACCTTCCGTAATATCCAGTAAGGCTTCACGGTAGCGGGAGCGAAAAGGTTCCAATGTGTTGTGCAACAAAGCAATGTGTGAAGCAGTGGACAAACACACCGACACCTTGCCTCCAGAGCCCCCCTTATACTGATGCAATTCCTCTTTAGCACGATCCAGTTCACATTGTGCCGCCTTGGCTCGCTGCAGAAAAATCTCTCCCATGGGGGTCAGAACCACGCCCTTTGGCAGCCTTTCAAACAAAGTGACATCCAGTTCTTTTTCCAATTCTCGGATGCTGCGAGTAATGGCGGGCTGTGCTACACCAAGGTATCGAGCCGCTGAGCGCAGGCTACCGCGTTCGGCGACAGCGATAAGGTCGCGTACCTGATTGAGTTTCATGGCGATTCCTGATTGTTATCGATATCAAAAAATTGTAGCCGATTTCTATCACATGGCAACACTCTAATATCGATGCTATTGAAAATAGCAACCCGTTCTGATTTTTCGGTGCGACTGGCGGGTCATATTTACCGCGCTATTGAAATATTACTGAGTGTCGATAGCCTTGCGATTGAAAAATGATATCGTGATCCTGATATTGACATCTTAACGGAGTCCGAAGCGCTTACTACATTAACCTTGCGCAATCCCAAATAGCGCAGAGCACTAATTTCAATGCCCGATGTAGTACAAGAGAGCAGGTGATGTCAATTGATCGCCGCTCAAAACACAATAAGGAATTCCGATGGGAGAGTACAATGAACAAACTCCGATGCTCCTGGCCGCATTCAAGGTCCCTGGCGCTACTGCCTCTATCTATCGCTTTGTCGATACCAGCAACTGTGACAGCCGAAAGCACTCTGAGGCTAGAGGAGATAATCGTTACTGCACAGAAACGCGAAGAGAGCTTGCAGGACGCAGCCGTTTCAGTCACGTCCCTGGCTGGAGAGGAACTTGCTGAAGAACGTATAACCTCGGTACTTGACTTGCAATCGCAGGCGCCCAGCCTTCAGGTCTCCACGGCGCTCGGAACAGCGCGAGTTTATATCCGAGGTATCGGCCTCACCAACTTCGCCTCCGGCGGAGAACCGAGTGTCGCGTTTCACGTCGATGGTGCAGTGGTATCACGCCCGGCGGCGCAAATCAGCAGCTTCTACGACCTCGAACGCATCGAAGTACTGCGTGGACCGCAAGGCTCACTCTATGGCCGCAATGCCACCGGCGGGTCACTAAATGTGATGAGCAAACGGCCTACCGAGGAGTTTGAGGGGTATGCCAAAGTGACTGCAGGCAACTATAACCTGATGGAATTACAAGGTGCTCTGAGCGGGACTCTGATCGACAACGCTCTACTCGGGCGAATTGCGTTTCGTACTCAAGACCGCGATGGCTTTGGCGAAAACCTGCCAACCGGGAAGGATCTTGATGACACCAACGATGAAAGCTTCCGGCTGGGATTGAGTTTCATCGGCAGTGACGTCTTTTCTGCCTTTCTCTCTGCCACCCACTACGAATCCGACGACGGTAGCGGCGCGTTCCACATGCTCGGGGGTGGCAATCCCGAGGTGGCCGTGCCCGAAATCGCCATGGGCGGCAGCATCGCCCACGACACCCGAGACTTGAACTCCGAAGTTGATATACGTGCAACCAAGGAAATTGACAGCTATACACTGGAGCTAATCTGGGACTTGAGTGAGAACCTGTCGCTGAAGTCGCTCTCCAACTATCTGGATATGGATCGCACCGGGACCATTGACCTTAATGGCACTCCCGTTGTTTTGCTCGAGAGTGACAATCACGAGAGTTCAACCCAATACAGCGAGGAGTTGCAACTGACCTGGATCGGCGAACGGCACTCCACAATGTTTGGACTTTACTATTTTTCCGAAGACATAGACGCGGGCCAGTACCTACCTGGCTCTCTCGGACATCTCGCGGCAGGGCGACCGCTGATCCAGTTTGAGGGATCGCAAGAAAGCGAGTCTTGGGCGGCATTTGTCAACTCTACCTGGGACCTCAATCAACAATGGTCCATCAATGCAGGGCTGCGTTATAGCGAAGATGAGAAATCCGATACCGGCTTTACTATCCCACCCGGACCTCCCTTTCAACTGCCACCTGTCGTGCTTCCCATTGACCGCCATCAAACATGGGATGCCTGGACACCGACGTTCACCGTGGAATACACACCCGCCAATGACCTTTTCTTTTATGCAACCGCATCCCGGGGCTATAAAACCGGTGTCATGAACGTTGGTAATGCCGGTGCCCCCGTTGACCCGGAATACATTCAGAGTTACGAAATTGGCATGAAGAGCCAGTGGTGGGACGATCGCCTGCAGATTAACGCGACTGTTTTCCACGCCACCATTGAAGATCTGCAGGTCCAGCGGCCGATCAATGGTACTTTGGTTACGGTTAACGCCGCTGAGGCGGAGACGCAGGGATTGGAGTTTGAATCCATCGCGCGCCTGACCCAGGGCCTGACCGCACAGCTCAATATTGCTTACATCGATTCCCAGTTCAATGACTTCCAAACGCAGAACACCACTTTCGAACCCGGAGTCGATGTCAATCTCAAGGGCAATAGTTTGCCTAACACTCCAGAGCTGAATACTGATCTGTCGCTTCAATACGAGCTGGACATCTCCTCCAACTGGTCGGCCAAGTTCAAGCTGCAGGGTATCTATACGACAGAACGCTGGTTTAATGAGTTCCAGGAGGATATCGCCCATCAGGACGAAACCTTTGTGATCAACGCCAATGTCGTCTTGAAAACCCACGACGACCGCTGGTCAATCAACCTATGGGGAAGAAATCTGGGCAATGACGATATTATCTCACATATCAACGTGGGCTCTGCTGCGCTGGGCCATATGCGCACGGCGACGTTGCAGGAACCAGCAACCTATGGTGCCACCCTGGGCTACAAGTTTTAGCTAGTTTCATTGGATTAACGGCAGGGCGGCATACCAATAAGTATGCCGCTTTGACTATTGTTCCGTTTTATGACGTTCTTCCCGCAGGAGCCGATCCACTACCCGACGCGCCTGCAAGCATCCTGCATCCGCCTTAAGAGCTGAAGACCAAGAATCACCACACTCGGCAATAACACGCTGTTGAGTCTCGAGAACGACTCTGTCTTCTTCGAATGCTTCACTAACATTGGAAAATAACAGGTCATCTACTTCTGTGCTATCCAAAGCGAACTCTCTGACGGATGCCCAGAAGTAATGTGTACTGGTTTCAGTTTCTGGAGTCATGGCATTACACACCCACATATTCAATCCCCCCTCATAGTCGCCATCCAACGCACCACAGCCAGCCACCTTTCCCCCTACGTGGATTATGATGAAACAAGGCGCCATAAATTCGATAACATTCCAGCGATCGATATTTTTTCCGATTGGCAGTTGTTTGGTACGAAGGTATGTTGGCGGAGGAGGTACGTCGTTGATATGACGTACTACTCGGACACCAGCTTCTGTGGGTGTCAATCTCATGCTTCCTTTTTCGCCCATTTCATTGTTGCCAATGGTTGTTGTGTGAACAAAGGCCACATGACTAAGGTCCATCAGATTATCAGTCACCAACTGATAATTTGCCTTGACATAGTTAGTCTTTCCTACCGATTTTCGGTCCGGTCGAGACATTACGGAGAAATCTGGAATTAGCGACACGTCCGCCTCGTCTTTATCGCCCGTCCAAATCCATATCCAGCCAAATCGCTCTTCCACTGGATAAGCCCGAACGCAGGCTTTGTTGGGAATATTGTCTTGATTCGGTACCTCAACGCATTCTCCGGAGGCATCAAATTTCATCCCGTGATAGCCACAACGAATTTCGTCACCCTGAACAGTTCCCATTGAGAGCGGAAGATGCCGGTGAGGGCAACGATCTTCCAAAGCCACTGGGCGGCCGCTGAGGTTCCGATAAATCACCACGGAATCTCCCAAGATTTTTCTGGCTAATGGAGTTGTTGTCACTTCATCTGACCCACCAATAACATACCAGCTATTTCTGACAAACATAGCAATCCCCTTTGGATTGAAATAAAAAAGGTCGTGTCTAAAAAAATGCCTCCCGAAGGAGGCAATCAGTCGCAGAGAGAAATCGGTCATCGCGTCGATTTCGATATCGACACTCAAAAATTGTAGGTAAACTGCACAAGGTAGGTTCGAAGAGCATTGGACGCGGAACTCACTACCCCCGATGCGGCGGGATGGGTAAAGGGATAACCAAACTCCTGTGCAATATCATTGTTGACATTGCGACCGATCAGGGACAACTTCCAGGTTTCGTCGGCGCTGGACAGGGAGGCGGTTACATCCAGGGTTGTCAGGCTGTCACCTTCCGGTATGCCCTCCTTTGGCTGGCTGTACTGGCCGCTGCGGTAGCGAAGGTTGCCACTCAGTCCGAACAACAGATTGCTGGATATGGCGTAATCCAGTTGCAAGCCGAGGTTGGCTGTCCATTGCGGTGCGATATCAAGTTTGAGACCGGACTCTTTCTCCTTTGCATCGGCGTATACGGCACCGGCATTTATTGACCACTGTTCATTGACCCGCCAGTTTCCGGAAATATCCACACCTGATGAATCGGCATCGGCGTTGCCGGTTACAAATTCAGTGCCCGTGAACAGCGTTTTCTGCAGGTCGGCAATATCGATATAGAAAAGAGCAACATTGAGCTGCGCCGCGCCGCCCAGCAGCGTGGATTTGAGACCGATTTCGTAGTTATCAACGGTCTCGGCGTCCAGTCTCGCCTCCAACTCCGGATTCCCGCTCGCGATAGTATTGGACTCTGCAAACCCACCGGTTTTGGTGCCATTACCATAAGAGGCATACAGCATCGAATCCGGAGTCAGATCATATTGCAGATTCAGGTTGCCGTTCAGCATATATTCCGAGTAATGCAGGGGCGTTGCCGCAAACGGAGGGTTGGCTACCGTATTCCAAAAGGTGTAGGGAGCAAACAAGCTGCCCTGCGCCGGGGTTGCCGGCTCAATGGGCGAACGAGCCATCACCGCGTCTTTCTCTTCCTCGGCGTAGCGCAGACCAGCAGCCAACCGCAACTGTTCACTGATGTGCCAGGTGCCACTGACAAACATGGCCAGATACTCCACATCTTGTTCAATGGTGTTAAAGATCGGCCCATTGAACAAATCACCCGGCACCAGCGGTCCGACGGCAACCGGTGGATTACCTGGATAACCCCAGAAAGATACCTCCTCAGACTCCCAGTCACTGCTGAAATAGTAGATGCCCGCCATATAGTCCAACGTTTCGCCATTGGTGGAGGCGATACGAAACTCCTGACTGAATTGCGAATATTCTTCCTCGCGAATAAAGGAAAGATAATCCCCCGGTTGCAGATCAACGTCATCGAAGAACGCGAGATCGTAGCTGGCGTAGGTACTCTGGGAGGTGATCTGGTGGTTGGCCAGATCCCAGGTGACGACCAGGTTCGCAATCTGACTGTCGGTATCGTGAGAACTGTCACCACCACCCGGACCAAAGGCGGTAGACTTGCTGACCTTGTCATCCAGCTTCAGATCCCCTATGCCCAATGCCGCCGCCAGCCCATTGGGGTCAGCATCAATCTGGAAGGTATCTCCGGTCTTATTGTCTTGCCCGGTCTGGAACATAAAATCCACGCCGACATCATCACTCACGTCCCAGCGAGTAGAAAAGCGCAGCGAATAATTATCGTCAATGGGTACGTTATTGCCGGTCTCGATGTTCTTGGTGGCGCCTTCCAGTTCGGAGTAGTAGCCCGCCAGCCGGAATTTGACGCGCTCCGACGCAGGAATGTCTACTGCACCCTTTACTGAGTAGCCACCGTGTTCCGATGCCGAGAACTGAGCGTAACCACCAAATTCATCTCCGGGCTTCTTAGTGACCAAGCTGATGGCGCCGACACTGGTGTTCTTACCCAGCAATGTGCTTTGCGTACCCATGATCATTTCAGTGCGCTCAAGATCATAGATGCCAGCGGAATACAGGCGCCCCTTGCCGAAGAAAACGCCATCGAGAAAAACACCGACGGCTTGTTCATAGGCCTGGTTTCGCGACACACTCGCCACGCCTCGAAAACTCAGTACCAAACCGTCATCAGGCGCCCGACTGAAGACCATTCCGGGAACGAAGTTTGCCACATCGAAGAGGTCATCCACCTGATAGTTGTCCAACCCATCCTGACTCATCACTGAAATGGAAATCGGCACGTCGGACAGAGTTTCGTCTCGTTTCTGTGCCGTTACTGTAATTTCCTCAAGCATGACGGCTGTCGCGTCTAGAGAGACTATGGCCAGCGGTGACATTAAAGCCGCCAGTGCAGCTGCCAGCGGTTTTCTGAACATGTGTTTCATTTCACATTCCTCCTTCTGTTATTGATTCTTTAATGATTATTATGTCAATGCAAAAGCCATCGCCGACAACACCCTCGCCGCTATGTCGCTCCTATGCAGATTCATCGGTTGAGTAACGCGGCAGTAATCTACACAAGATCACAATCAGCGCGGCGATAAGTATCGCGCCGACCAACGCCACTTGGTAGTTGCCCCAATGGTCATAAGCCATACCAATAAACAAGGGCCCTGCTGCCGTGCCAATAGAAAAAATACCGAACAGAGGCCCGTAGATGGTTCCAAATAACTGTGGAGACCAGTAGCGACTGACCAGAAATGACAAGAGGTCCATCTCTGCCCCTAGGCCTAGGCCAAGCAGTACAGCCACCAGAGCAATGGCCAGGGGACCCAGCTGCATGTTCATCAGCGTACACGCGAGTGCAATACCTCCAGCGATAATTGCCAGAACCAAAGGTGCGTGTACATTGTCCACCACCCATCCGATAAAGCCGCGGCTGACAATAACCGCCACACCGACCAGACCGGTGAACATTGCCGCCTGTTCCGCCCCCATCCCGCGATCGGTTAACATGGGAATAAAATGCGCGTATACACCGACGGTGATCGTACCCATTGCCGTGAAAATAAGACCCAGCAGAGCGAAAGTTCGCTTGCCTGCCGGTACAGTCGGGCCTGCAGGCTTCGCTTGCACGGACGTTGAGCAACTGTCGTGCGCGTCATTTGCGGGTCGGAACATAAGCGGGCAGAACAACAGCGGAACCAGCCCTGCGATGCCAATCGCCAGATACGCACTGCGCCAGCCGAGAGTGTCGATCAGATACTGGACGGAGAGCGGAAACAGCATTGCGCCAACACCCACCGCCGAAAGTGCAATCCCCAGCGCCAAGCCACGATGGCGATCAAAGCGATCCACGATAATTCTTGAATAGCCCAATGGCGAAGCCGTTGCCCCCAGCATCGTCATCAGCAGGAAACAGCCATAGAGGTGATAGATGGATCCGCTCAACCAGTAGAGAGACGCCATGGTTATCCCCAAACCCAGTATGGATAGTGGCAACAGCAGGCGCGCACCAAAGCGATCGATAAGCAGACCGTGAATTGGGCCGGCCACTACCAATCCCAATTGGGAGATTGACAGAGCACCCGCAATTTCACTTCTGGCCCAACCGAATTCCGACTGCAGAGGCTGAAAAAAGACACCGAATGAGTACACCACCAGGGTTCCCACCGAAAAAAGCAGACCTACAAACGTGGCAAACAGCGGCACGGAGTGGGTTTGTAGCTCGTTTTGTACCCTCATATCAGCAGTAGCGGTAACCATTGGTGTTTCAGCACTCCCCTTCAATGTTTCTGTCTAAATCTTAATAGGTGACCCTGTAGATCCTATGCGACAGCCATCGATTCCAATAGATCCGAAAACGTTCTCCGAGATAACCAATATTGATCACCACTGCGCAGATAACAAACCACTATCAATGACGGCATTTTGTCATCTGCTGAACAACGCCGCGGATTCCTATCATTTCACTATCAGACCATCAATGGAGTCTCACTATGGATTACCCGGACCAACAACTGCAAGACAGGCGCCTTATCGAGGAGCTGGTGTTCCGCTGGGCGCTGGCCCGCGACAGCGATGACTGGGAGGCGCTGTCAGAGTGCTTCCACGACGGCGCCGACATTCGTATATCCTGGATTCAGGCTCCCGCCGAAACTTTCTTATCACGCTCGAAGGAAATGGCGGAAAATCGTCCTCTGGGCATGCACATGAAGCACCTGATCTGCAACAACTGGATCGAAACCAATGGCGCACGGGGATTCAGCCGTTGCAACGCCGTGTTGCTGATTCGAGACCATTTTGAAGGGGTGTGGTTTGATTTTGAAGGGCACTTCAGATTCTTCGACCGTGTGGAAAAACGCAATAATGTCTGGAGAATCGTCAACAGAACCGCTGTTTATGACAAAGACGTGATAAACCCCAACACTCCTGCGCCTGGCGCGACTCTGCCCTGGAACGACGAGGTCGTTAAAGACTTTCCCCCGCAGGCGAAATACCTCTACTGGTGGTTCGCCGTCAGAGGGGTGACGTGCGATCCCCAACTGATCACCGCATACAGTGAGGAGGAAGCACAATTACATGCCCAATGTCGCCACTGGATCAACAATCTGGACTAGGCGCTGGCAGCCCGGCCCGAACCATGAGACTGCGATCGGGAATGCGGCGAGCTATGGCGGGATTGCTGCTACTGTCCTGCCAGGGCTCCTTCGCCAGCCCGGCTCAAACGCCACTGGTTGTTGGCGTGTACGAAAGCCGCCCCTGGGCCTACCTTGAAAGGGGGAAGTATCGGGGCATTCATGTGGACATTTTCAAAGCGGTGTTGCAGCGCATGGGGCACCGCTATTCCTTTCGACCAATGCCGTTAAAGCGTCTCAATGACGGCATCACCGCAGGGCGGATCGACGCGTCGGTTTACCTGTCAACCGTCGACAAACCGCAGCGGTCGGATACCGCTTACTTACTGATTGGCGAAACCCCTTTCTACCGCAGCAACGACATACTGATAACACTGCGCAGTGAGCCCACGGCCCTGGCCGAAATCGAACATCCCAACAGCAAGCGTATCGGTATCCTGCGACACTCTCCCACTGTCCGTACTTCACCCTTGTTTCGCAATTTCAGCCGCCTTTACCAATACAATAAAATGCTGTACGCCATCAAGGCTCTAATGAGCCGCCGCATTGACGTTGTCGCAGGCCATCCGGATATGCTCTTGCCGGCTGCAGCAGAGCTTTTTGTGGCGCATCACATCAGTATTTTGAAGAGCCTGCCCGCGTTTACCATTCTGCCCGTGTTTTCCCGGGTTTCCCTCGGGGCAAAAACCAGTGCCATGGCGGAGGAATTCAACAGCCATTTACTACAGTTGAAAAGCGAAGGCGCTATCGCGAGTATTATCAGCACATACAGCCAGCTTTGCTACTTTGACAGCTATGGTGCAGTGCTGGAGGAACGAGCATGTGCTCGCCACAGATTTTCTCCGGAAATTTACTGAAAGGGAACACCATTGTTGCGCTGGCGATTGTCGGATCTCAAATGGTAAACACCGTCCGGCCAGGGAACGACGTGCTCCACGCCTCTTCCACGTGATCAATGTTCACCGCGTGGGTATCTATACTCAGCCCTGCGTTATCGACAGCCTGCATTACACCGGCAATGGCCTGGATCAGATCTGCCATGTGTACACTGCCCAGACCACTGCCGATAATCTCCAGGCGACTGCTGCGCACCACCGCCGCCGGTAGAGTAATATTCAAACCGCCCAGGGCACCGATATTGACAAAGCGGATACGACGTTCTGGATTGCCGGGCCCTTTGCCTGTAGCCGCTTGCAGAATGGCTTCGGCCGGCGCTCCCCACAAGTAGTCCAACACCACGTCCACGCCGCGTTCAAATTCTCCCTTCAGCTGCTGTTCAAAGCGTGCACCGTCGGTGGTTAGCAGATAATCATCGGCCCCCAATGCCAGCATGGCCTCCCGGTGATCCGGATTACGACCGGTAGCGATGACTCGTGCGGCTCCGAGGTGGCGGGCAATACTTATGGCCAGCTTGCCCGATGCTCCGGTGGCGCCATTAATCAGCACAGTCTCATCGGCGCGAAATCGACACTGCGAGACCAGCGCTGCCCAGGATGACATACCCGGATTGGCTATGGCGGCAGCGGTCACGCCGTCGAGTTTGTGCGGCAGTTCGACAATGTGCGTCCGTTTGACAGCCACCTGCTCTGCCATGGCACCCACTGGCGCCCGGGGAAAAGCGAAGTAAACCCGCTGCCCGTTTTGCAGTCGCCCGACACCATCGGCACCCGGTACAAAAGGAGGCTGACCGCTGGAGTAATGCTTGCCAGAGGCTTGCAGACGCACCAACTGGCTGAGCGCGGCGGCCTCCACCGAGACGATGACTTCATCTTCCCGCGCCTCGGGAATCTCGAACTCCCCCAGGGCAGGGGGACGGCAAAACTCACTGACAATTGCAGCTTTCATCACGGACATAACAAACTCTGACTCTGGTATTGATACGACAGGTGATCCGGAAATCCTCTACAGCAATCACCGCTCTAACCGAGCTTGAATAGCGACTCGGCATTGCGGTGGGCTATCTTGGCAAACGCCTGTGCTGAGATATTTTCTTGAGCGGCCTTCAAGAAGCCAGTCGCATCAGCTGTGCGTTCAAAAGGGTAATCAATAGCAAACATCACCCGATCCGGCCCAAGCAAGTCGAGGCAGTATTGCAGCGGCGGAAGCCAGTTCATGCCACTGGTTGTCACGTAAAAATTGCTGCGGAAATAGTCACTCGGCAAACGTTTCAGACGGGTCATTCCCAGCGGTGCCAACCCCCCGCGACGCAGAATATTCTGGTAACGATTGTCCATTCGACCCAGCCAATAGGGCAATCCCTCTCCCATATGACCCAACACCATGGTAAGCCCCGGGTAGCGGTCAAACACACCTGAGAGAATCATTCGAGTGACGTGCAAGGAACACTCTGCCTGAAAGCCCCACAGTGCTCCCATCATTCCGTAATCACTGTAAGCGTTTATCATGGAGTCGGGGGGGAAGGTCGGATGTAAATAGACAGGCGCTTGGTGTTGGGTGGCCGCCTGCAGTATCGGCTCGAATTTGGGGTGGTCGAGAAACTCTCCGTTGGTGTGCGAATTGATAATAATCCCGCTGAACCCAAGCTGACCCATCGCCCGTTCAATTTCCAGCGCCGCCCTTTGCGGAGACTGCGGTGCCACGGCCGCCAGACCGGCAAACCGGCCCGGATAGCGACGCATGATTGCGGAGATTTCGTCGTTGGTCTGCGCGGCCAGATCTGTGCCAAGATCAGCATCAAATACCTGGACGCCAGGTGCCGTCATGCCCAACAGTTGCATATCGATACCGTGTTGATCCATATCGGCCAAGCGAACCTCAATATTGCTGAGCTGCTTGACGACTTGTGGCTTCTCGTAATACATCTTCAGATAGCGCGTGACCATAGTGTCGTCGCGTTTGGCCTTCTTCAGGAATTCTTCAAAATAGGCCTGGGGAGCATAGGCTTCTTCTGTAGCAATGGTGCGTACCTTTACGGCTGCCTGATTTGCTCGCGTGCCGTACCCCGTTGCCAGCAATGCTGCGGCAGCGGCACCGCCGACGAAGTCACGTCGCTTTATTCCAGACATAGCTATCTACTCCACGAGTCTCTACGGGGAACCGAAAAATGATTAAAGAGAAGAATCAGATGCGCTTAGGCAATGGCACACTGAAGCGCAAAGCCCAATTGCTGAACCTGCAGCGCGGCACCGACACGGTGAAAGTCCATGCAATGACCGGTATTGTCGACCAGTTGCGCATCGACCCGGGGGGCGCTGGTCAGTGCCTGGGCAAATTGCGTTACCTCATTCTGATCAACGATCCAGAGCTTATCAGCGTCCGCCTGTCGATAGTGCACCGGCACTGATATTTTGCCGAGCACCTCTCTGGCCCTGCCTGACCATCCGCCGACGATGTCCAGCAATTCCGCTCGCAGCGCGGTCGAATCGGCACGATGGCTGGCCATTGGCATATCACTGGTAAAGCTGCCGCAGGGACCAAACATCACGTCGTCCTTGAGTTCCGCCGACATTTCCACCACCGAGGTGCCGGGCAGATTTTCCCAGGCCTCAACAAAGTGTGCCGGTGTTCTCAGCCCCACACCCGATACGGCCACGCCCAACAGGGGCAGGGTCCGGTTGTCGGCGGCAATGGTGAGCGCTATCGCCGCGCCGATGGAATGCGCGATGATCACCATGCCGGGGCAATCATTGCCGTATAGCTGCCAGGCTTGCTCCAGCGCCTTGAGCAAATAGGCGGCCTGCCCTTGAATGTCAGACCTGGCGTCTTCGAGTTTGATGCTCATGCCGTAGCCCGGGCGGTCGGGACCAATGATTGGCAACCCCAGTGCGCTGGCGCGATCAAAAAGGGAATAGCCCCGCACATCAAAATACTCCGATGTATAGGAGCCGCCATGGATGGCGACGATCAAAGGCGCGCCAGGGATGGCATGGTCCTGCGCCACTGCCCAGCGCCCCGACAGACAGGAAAAGAGATTGGCTTTAATTTGGCTGCTTTTCATAACACTCGCTTTTTCGGGTTTAACCACGATGGCGGCGCCAAGCGCCGCCATCGTCCGTGTGGCTGCTTTCCGCCTCGGCTAGAACTGGTAGAAAAATCTGAGGCCGTAGTTCCTGGGTAAACTCACACCACTAACCAAGTAATTTAGCACAGGAGTGGCAGAGATGTAGTTAGGCGTTCTGTCCCCTTCAATATTGCGGACATAGGCGGAGACTGACCAGCTTTCATCAGCGTTGGTCAGTTTCAGACTGGCATTGGTTAACCAGAATGACTCCCGATACTGCTCTTTCAAGTAGTTGAAGCCCGAATAGCTGCCGCTCTTGTATTGAGAATCAAGGCTGGCTGTGAGTTCAAAATCCTTGAATACGGTAAAGCTTTGCTCAACGCCCAGGTTAACCGTCCACTTGGGTGAGTTGAAAGCCGGTTTTCCTGTACAGTCGATGTCCCAAAAGCCTCCGCCCTCTGCCAGTGACATATCACACCCTACGTTGGGTGGCAGCCCGACGTCCGGGTTCTGATATTCGAAGGCGGTGTTCTCCGCGTCCAGGTAGTGAACATCTGCGCTGAGCAGGGTATCTGGCGTGAGCAGAAACTTGGTTTCAATCTCTATCCCGCGAATCTCCGACTTGCCAATATTCTCGGTAATGTTAGTGGTGCGACCGGCGGCATCAAGACCAACGTGGGAAACCTGCTGGTCCTCGTATTCCCAGTAGAACGCCTCCAGATTCAACTGCAGACGATCATCGTACAAGCGGTTCTTGGAGCCCAGGGTAAAAGCCGTGATGTATTCCGGATCAAATGATTCAAACCCGATGGCACCGCTGTTAAATCCACCCGAGCGATAACCGGTTTCAACACTGGCGTACAACAGTGACTGTTCGGCCAGATTGTATTCAACACCGAGGCGATAGGTTACCTTATCGTTACTGAGGTCATCGTCGATGTGGGTTTCATTGCGTATGGCGATGGCTCTCTCACCAACTGGCACCGGCGGCATGCCGGTTGCCGGAAACGGAAAGGGTATATCATCAGGCGAGTCCACCAGCGGGAACAACGGTGCATCGAAACACGGAATACCAAGCGTTAATGTGGTACAGATGATTGATCCGCCTACCACATTGTCGTCGGTTTCTTTGTTGTCTTCCGTATATCGAACGGCGGCTACCAGGCGGAAGTCCTCCGTGATATTGGCCGTCAGGCGCGCGAAAGTCGCATAGGATTCTGTGCTGTAGTCGGTATCCAAAAAGGAAGTTACCGCTGACAGCGTCAAGGAAGTATCCAGTTCCGTGGAGTCTTCGTAGTAATAAGCACCGACAATATAATCTACAATGCCGCGAGTACCGGCAATTCGGGCTTCGAAGCTGAATTGTTCATCGCTTTGTTTCTGGCGATAAAGGAACGCCGCCGCCGAAGACAGATAATCCAGCTCAGACTTTCGCCAGGCGGGCTGCAGCGTTACTGTACCCAGATCGGTTTCGTATTCAATTTCAGCATGCAAACCGTAATACTGATTGTCCTGAAAAGGAAAGTGATCAAGGGTGTCTCCCAAACGCCCTGAAGGTCCCGCGAGTTGCTGCTGACGGAACGCTTGCGCCTGGTCCGAATAAAGCCCTTCAGACTCTGATAAACCAGAGGGAATATAAGCATATTGATCAAGATAGGGGTTAAAGGCGTATCGCCCCAAGTAAGTCACGCTGGTACCCACATCATCTTTACGTGCATAGTCACCGGATACCCTTACCGTCAAGTCCGGGGACACTTCGGACAACCACTGCATGCGCAGAGCTTGTGTCTCATTGTCGTTGGTACCGTCCTCAAAGGTCGGGTCCTGGTCAACATAACTGCCTGACAATCGCACCGCATTGGCGTCATTGAGGGAGACATTGACCGCACCCTCGACGGTTACTGCATCAGCGTCCACGCCATCGAGTGTACCCACGCTGGCTGTCAGATAGCCACCGGTCTCTCCCAGTTGCGGGCGAGTAGGTATCACGTTAATCGCGCCACCCGTGGCATTCCTCCCGTAAAGAGTACCCTGGGGGCCCTTCAGAATTTCCACCCGGTCAAGATCGTAGAAGACCCCAGTGGAGGAAGTGGGTCGCGCAACATAGACGCCATCGTAGTTAAAGGCCGAAGCAGGATCGCTGTTGGCTGTCACAGTGAAATTGCCCACGCCCCGGATAAAGATCAGATTACCGTTGCTGGTCGGCTGGATAGTCAGTCCCGGAGATAATTCCTCGAGCCGAGCCATGTCCGTGATGCCTGCCTCCACCAAGTCTTCTCCCGTTGCCACATCGATGGCAATGGCGGCGTCTTGCAGACCTTCTTCCTTGCGTTGTGCGGTAACCACTATTTCCTCAAGCGAAAAGAGCTCATCCTCGGCGACGACATGACTGTGATTGGCGAGCATTAGCGACAGGGTTAACATCGATAAGGGAAAATGCTTCGTTGGGTAGCGTCGGCTTGTTTTCATCATTCTCTCCGTCCGAAAGTTTTGTTATTGAATAGCCGCGATATAACAACACCAGTACTTATAATTGTAGGCAGTTAAAGCAGCGTTTTTTTACGGTTTTCTTTTCCGTGTGTGCCACACTTTATCTCCAATGCCTGCAGGCAAACAAGATATTGATCATGGCGTTTTGATGCCAAAATTCTATCGCAGAAATTGCTTTCCTCCGGCAGCAAATTTCCAGTATCCTCGCCCTGAATTTCCGGCTGTTTTTTCCCCACCTTCACAAGGAGAAACCATGATCCGTCTGACCGTCAACGACAAAGAGTACTCCCTTGATGTTGAACCCGACACGCCACTGCTGTGGGTATTACGGGAACAACTTAGCCTGACAGGCACAAAGTATGGTTGTGGTAAAGCACAATGCGGAGCCTGTACGGTACAGGTGGACGGAATTGCATTGCGATCCTGCGTTTTCCCGATTGCCGCAGCCTCCGGTAAAAAAATAACCACCATCGAAGGCCTGGAAAGGAGCGGCAAGTTACACAAAATACAACGGGCATGGATCGAAGCCGACGCCCCTCAATGCGGCTATTGTCAGTCAGGAATGATTATGGCCACTGTGGCGTTGCTGGAGACAACCCCTTCTCCGTCCGACGCAGACATTGACGATCAGATTACCAATATTTGTCGCTGTGGTACTTTTCAAGAAGTTCGCCAAGCCATACATCTTGCCGCCGCCGATCAAGACTAAGGAGCCAACCATGAAAGCGGAAGTCAAAATCAGCCGACGCGTGTTTCTTGCCCGATCGGCTCTCGCCTGCAGCGGGTTGGCAATCGGCGTTGCCATTCCCACTGCAGCCAACGCCACGGAAACCGGCAATATTCGGAGCGATGAAGTCAATGCCTGGGTGGTGGTTCGATCCGATGACACGGTGTTAATACGTATTGCTCGCTCGGAGATGGGCCAGGGCACACTCACAGGACTGGCGCAACTGGTGGCGGAAGAGCTTGAGTGCGATTGGTCGAAGATCGTAACCGAATTCCCCACCCCAGGAGAAAGTGCGAAACGCGGTCGCCCCTGGGGCGCTTTTGGTACCTTTGGAAGCCACGGGATTCGTGACTCCCACGAATACGTACGTAAAGGCGGAGCCATCGCTCGTGAGTTGCTTGTACTGGCCGCTGCAAAACGATTAAGGGTTCACAGGGGAGACTGTCGCGCGAATAACGGCGTCATTATTCACGCGCCCTCTGGACGCCGGTTTCGCTACGGTGAAGTTGCGGAAGAAGCGGCAAGACTTGCGCAAGACATCCAACCGAAGGAGTTCAATTTTGACAGCTTGGTGCTCAAGTCACCAGCAGACTGGAAGATTATTGGCAAGCCTCTGAAACGACTCGACACAGGCGACAAAGTCAATGGCAAACAAGTCTATGGAGCTGATGTACGGTTGCCGGATATGTTAAATGCCTCCGTGCGGAGATGTCCGGTTTTTGGGGGTCGGCTAAAGAGCTACCGTTCAGCAAATGTATTACAGCAACGTGGCATCGAAAAGGTGGTGACGATTGGTGATGATGCGATTGCCGTGGTAGCCGACACTTGGTGGCGGGCCAACAAGGCACTCGACAACCTTGATATCCAATGGGACGAAGGCCCCAATGCCACGCAAACCAGCGATGCCGTCGACGCTATGCTGAGGGAGGGGTTGTCGTCGGAAGACGCCGTTGTCGGCAACCGCAACGGTGATCCCGAGCGTATGTTCGACAATACTGAGCAGATGCTGGAGGCGGTTTACGCCTATCCCCACCAGACGCAAGCGCCGATGGAACCCATGAACGCCACCGTCTTTTACGATGGTCACCGTTGTGAGGCATGGGTACCCACACAAGATGGCGAGAAAGCATTTCAGGAGGTCGTCAGAGCCTCGGAACTGCCGCCCGCTCAATGCGAAGTCCATAAACTGATTATCGGTGGCGGGTTCGGCCGCAGGGGGCATTATGACGATGACTTTCTCAGCCAGGCCGTTCAGATTGCCAGACAAGTTCCCGGTCGGCCCGTCAAGCTGCTCTGGTCACGCGAAGAAGACATGACTCACAGCCGCTACCACCCGGTAATGCATTGCAAGTTGCAAGCGGCTATAAGCAACCAGGGTCAATTGCAGGGGCTGCGAATGCGGCTGTGCGGCCAGTCGATTCTGGCCGGTGCCAGACCCCAGCTCTATGCCCGCTTCAACCATAAAGACCCCTTCGTCTTTCAGGGCTTGAACCGCGGTGGTGATGCCAGCATTGGCTACGGCATTCCCTCGCTGCTGATCGACTATGTAATGCGCAACTCCCATGTGCCGCCCGGCTTCTGGCGAGGTGTCAACATCAATCAAAATGCCCTGTTTCTGGAGTGTTTTATGGATGAACTGGCTGAGGCCGCCGGCAAGGACCCTTACCGTTTTCGTCGCGAGCACATGCATGAGCACCCCAACCATCGAGCCGTACTGGATGCGGTCGCTGATCGCATTGGCTGGGATCAATCGGCGCCAGAAGACAGATACCGTGGCCTGGCCCAGGCACATGCTTATGGCAGTTACGTCGCGGCCGCCTGCGAACTCTCAGTGTCCGAGGGTAATCGGGTCAAGATACATCGCATCGTTGCGGCCACGGACTGTGGCTATGCTGTCAATCCCGCGCAGATTCGACGTCAGGTATCCGGTTCATTCGTCTTTGGTCTGTCAGCCTTGTTCATGCAGGCATGTACCGTCAAAGGCGGCCGTATTGAACAGCACAACTTTGACACCTACCCGTCCATGCGCATGGCCCAGACGCCCGAGGTCGAAACCATTATCATGGAGAGCCGTGCTGATACCTGGGGAGGCGTAGGAGAGCCGACCATTGCCGTCGCGGCACCCGCCGTACTTAATGCGTTATATCGAGCAACCGGCAAACGTTATCGGGACTTCCCGCTTTCGAAGCATGGCCTGCTATTGGTTTGATGTGGCCCTATTGATAAGCATAAGCAAAAGGGGCCTCATTCAATGAGACCCCTTCGGCGTGCGGCTACGCCCTTAGATGTTCGACTGAATCCTTAGTGGATTTAGATCTTAACTTTGTTTTCAATAGCACCTATCGCGTCGATTTCGCAGCGCACGACATCACCCGGCTGAAGGAAGACAGCCGGCTCCATTGCCACACCGACGCCTTCAGGCGTGCCGGTAGCAATCAGGTCGCCTGACTCCAATGTGAAAGCCGTTGACAGGTACTCTATCTGCGAATCAATGTCATGCACCATTTGTGAGGTGTTGTTGGACTGGCGAACCTCACCGTTGACGATACAGCGCAAACCCAGGTTTTGCGGATCATCGATTTCGTCAGCCGTGACAATCCAGGGGCCCATGGGGCCATGGGTATCAAACGATTTGCCCATGGTAAAGGTCGGCGTATGGAACTGCCAATCGCGCGCAGACACATCATTGACAACAAAATACCCGAAGATATGCTCGCGGGCATGTTCCTTGCTGACGCCCTTCGCTGGCTTGCCAATCACCACGCCGAGCTCCACCTCATAGTCCAGCTTTTCGGTCACCCCCGGATCGATGTCGGCGTAAGGGCCAGTAATGCAGCTGGTCTGCTTGTTGAACCACACTTGTTTGGTCTGCTCCTGCACACCCAGCCTGGCCGCCTCTTGTTGATGCTTCTTATAGTTCATGCCAATCGCAAGAAACTTGCCGGGCTTGACGATGGGCGCCAACAACGTGACGTCTTCAAGACGATAGTGCGGTGGGCAATCAGCAGCCGCGCTGTTCAAGGATTCCAGCGCTGGTTGTCCGGCGTTGATGATCTCCATAATATCGGTGTATTCGGCCTTTGCCTGAAGCAAATCGACAATGCCGCCGTTCGCATTTTCTCCGGCTGCTACAACCACTCCCGTACGCGGGCCGTTGTCAGCGATAAATCGAACCAATTTCATAATAAGTCTCCTGGCGATTGCATTCGGCTTTTGCGGTTACCCTGTGCAGGCATCCGCTACGCCTCGTAGTTGTGAACAAAATCTTCTGGCGGGTTTGGTCCCCAGGTAAACAGTGAATCTTCCAGCGGCCAGTTTTTGGCTTCCCAGGTGTCACTGTTGTCGATGTAGTCGATGTCGGCATAATACTCGATAAAACTGCCCCAAGGGTCCTGGACATAGTGAAAGAAATTCGAACCGATGGCGTGTCTTCCAAAGCCCCAGCCTTTTTCATAACCCTGTTGCGCCATCTGTTGCCCACCGCGACCCACTTCATCCGGCGTTGCCACCATAAAACTGGCGTGATGAAAACCAATGGCGGTTGACTGCGCCAAGGCGATGACGTGGTGATCGCTTCCTCCCTGACAGTGCAGAAATGCCACAACGTCCTGAGAGCGATCTGACAGGCGCATGCCCAGCACCTGTATAAGAAATTCGATGCTCTTGTTCAGGTCTGGTGTAAACAACAAACTGTGCCCCAGTTTTCGTGGGCGTACTGTCGGCAGTTCGGATTTTGGTGGCAGCGCTCCACCATTGATGCGATTGTAGTGACCGGGAGAATTGATCAGGAATGGTTGCTCCGGTGTTACTTCTCGCTCCCGCTCACAAACGCTGATGTGAAACAGGAACCCTTGTGGGCTCCGGCACCAGACATCGTCAACCTGCGAACTGAAACCCGGCGGCGCGGTTTCGTTGCACAGGCCAAAGTTCTCCATATTTCGCCGAATGTCTGCCAGACCTTCTGAATTGGTTCCCATGGCAATATGATGGAGTTTCTTGCCACCGTCACCGGGAAGCAACAGCAGGGATTCGTAACGACGCCCGCTGCAGGTAAACGAAATCCGTTCAGATCCGCGTCGCACCTGCAATCCGAAGGCGCCGTAAAAGTCGATCGCGCGATCACTGTCTTCATGTGGTATTGTCAATGCCACGTGTTTGAGAAACTGTACTGACATGTTGTTTTCCTCAGGGCTCGAGCAGGATGTTGTCAATGTAACGGCTGTTGGGAAGATCTGCTGTTACCGACGCCGAACCATAGCTCGGATGACTGACTTTCAGAGTGTAATCTTTACTGCCGGGTTCCAGTCCATCAAATTTGAAATCGCCGAATACATCAGTCATCACCTTTGCCAGTTCGCAATTATCACGCAGTAATTTGACTTCAGCGCCCTCAATACATTCGATCTGATCATTGATCCGGCACTGCACACTGCCCCCCAGAAATTCCGTGTCCATCAGGTGCAGATTTTTGTAGTAGACTCTTGGTTTTGCCTCGAACTCCGGCCGCAAGACTCGCAGTTTTTCCCTTGCCACCCGGGCATTCATTTGCCCATCGGTGATCTTCACGGCTTCTATCGCCTTGGTCGGGCAGGACTGTTGGCAACGAGGCGCCTTCCAACCCTGATCCAGCAGGTGAGCATCAAAGATCCAGACTTGAGGCAGTTGCAATTCTTCATTCCAGTGAATGGCGTTGTAGGGGCAAGTCTCCACCAGATCCTTACGGCCTTTGGCCTTGTCCGGATCTATGATCACAATGCCGTCGTCGCGCTTTCTCACCGCGCCGTCAACACCTGCGGCCAGGCAGGGTGCGTCGTCGCAGTGATTACACATGGTGGGTTGGTAGTTGGCCTCAACCATGGTGCCCTCACCTCGAACCCTGCGCTTGATTTTTATCCACTCAGCGCCGTGGCGCGGCTGCGCGGCGGCGTAGCCGGGAAAGTCATTGCCTTCGTGTTCGTCCTTGCTTGACAAGGTACAGTTGTGGCAATTCTCGCACTTCGCCACATCGATGATCAGATTCCACTTTTGCATGTTGGCCACCTATGCTCTTATCAATTCTTCGTTGGCGTAGGTCCACTTTTCGACCTCAACCAGACAAGAGTTGCTACCCATACCCTCGGTATTTTTCACCTGCGGGCGTTGCGGCGTCAGAAGATTCAGCGATCCTCCGCGATCCACTCTGCCAAATCGCGGATCTTCAAAGAGATCCACTTCCGCGCAGGATTCCCAGCTTTTGAGTGTGCCTGGCGCCATCAGCGGCGATACATCAATGGCACAGATAACGCTGCCCCGGTCATTGTGAACCCGCACCAGGTCGTGGTGCCGCAAGCCACGAGCCTTGGCATCAGCAGGGTTGATACGCAAAATCCAGTAGTAGTAGCCGTCTATGCATACCCTGTGGTCAGCGATGTCATTGATGGTACTGTCCTTGGCGTCACCATAGGTGTGAAAGGTATAGCGTGAATGTGAGGTGATCAGCTGCAGCGGATATTTGTCCACCAGTTCCTGCGTGCGCATCCCCTCCCAAGAGGGTACATAGCGGTTCAGGGCCGGTCGCTCCGGATTGTCGGGATCTCCCCTTTGTATCGTGGTGGCGACAAACTCAATTTTTCCGGACGGGGTCTGCAGCCCCTTGCCGGCCTCGTCGGCCCATTGCGACGGCAGCGGCAAAGGCTCGGGAACATCTTTATGACGATCTTCCGCAAACCAGCGGAAGTAGGCCGGTGTGCGCAGGTTTTCCGGCGGCGGTGCAATCACGTGGTAGCCTTTTTTGAGAAACTTCTTCCAGCTGGTGTATTTTGGCAGATCCGAGGATTCGAATACGCGCTTGCACCAATCGAGCTCGGAACATCCCTCGGTAAACATAGCCCCGAGACCGAGTTTGTTGAGGATTTCCGTAAAAATCTGGTAGTCGGACTTGGACTCCCCCAGTGGTTCGATGCACTTGTGCTGAAATACCACCGTGCGATGGTTAAGCTGATCGGTATTGTGATGAATGTAACCGCCGGAGTTGCCCCAGTCACTGATATCATGGCGTTCGAACGAGGTACAGGCCGGCAGAATGATATCGGCAAAGTGGGCTTCGCCTTCCATCCAGATGGACTGGTTGACAACACACTCAAGGGAATCGTGACGATACATGTCCACCCATCGATCCGAGTTGGCGACCGTGCCAAAACTGGAGGAACCATAGCGGTAGATCATGTGCACCGGCGAGTAGCCCGGCATCGGGTATTGGAATGGCGCAAACTGCGCCTCCGCCGACGAACCGTCCCAGAGATAGCCGGTCGCCTTGCCGTCGACAATGGCGTCGGCAAGGCGCTGGCGCGGGATCATTTGCTTAACCGGGTTCATGCTCAGGACGTGGGGCATGCGCTGGTAGTTATTCACGGCACACGCGGTAAAATTCAGCTCTCCGGAGATGCCGCCTTCGGCGTATCCGGGGAAGTAGAAATAGTGATCCAATGGTGTTCCGGCCTGCAGATTACCGAAGTTGACACCGGGCTTGCCCCAGCCCTGCATCGCCATCATCAAGATCATGTTGCGGGCCCATTGACTGCCCGTGGCATTACGGCAGGCTCCGCCAAAACCGGTACCCAGCCCGCCGGCCGCCAGATAGGTCTTTTTGTTGCCCCAGGCCCGTGCCAGCGCTCGTACCACATGCGCTTTGACGCCGGTTTCGGGCTCTTGCCATTCCGGTGTTTTGGGTACGCCATCATCTTCGCCCAGCAAGTAGGCCTTCCATTGCTCAAATCCGGTCGTACGACCGTCGACGTAGTCTTTGTCGTAGAGGCCCTCGTTGACCCAAACATTCATAATCGCAATCGCCAGCGCAGGGTCGGTACCAGGCTTGACGGGAATCCAGCGCCCTCCGTAGAGTTGAGCGGTTGCATTGAGGTTGGGATCAATGTGTACAAAATCGATGCCCAACTCTTTGGCCCAGAAGCGTCGCTGTGTTCCCTCGAGTCCGCTGGCATAGCCGTTGGTGGATTCCGGGTCACTGGACCAGAACACAATCATTTCCGCTTCTTTAAGGCAATCCTCCACCAAACCATAGTGACCGGGAATGCCTACTCGCATGCTGTTGCCGAAATGATGGGTCGCCCCCCAGTACCAGCCTTCCCAGCTGTCCGGGTTGGGCACTACACGGGTAAAACCAATCATATTGCCAAACCGTAGCAACGCCGACAGATAGTAGCCCACGTTTCCCCACTGGTGATGCGATCCAAACGCCATGGCGATGGCGCCCGGGCCATGCACTTTCTTCTGTCGTTTTATTTCGTTGGCGACGATGTCGGTGGCCTCTTCCCAGCTGATACGCTCGTAGCCCGACTTGCCACGATTTTGAGGATTGCGCTCACCGTTGGGATCAAAATCAACGCGCTTCATGGGGTAAAGGATGCGCTTGTCGGAGTAGACCGTTGACTTCAGTCCCTGGGCATGTGGATTGATAACCCCCTGTCTCAGAGGTGTGAATTTCTTACCACGGGCCTCGATTGTCCAGCTCTGCGCGTCTTCGTCGTCGAAGTCAATCGGCGTCATCCTCAGAATCTTGTCATCCTTGACGTAGACGAACATCGGGCCACCATTGGTATTGGTGGTAAAACGCGTACTGCCATCGGGCATAGGGGTGCCCATTTGCGGGTTACCGGCGACAATCAGGTTCATCAACTGCATAAACCACACACTCAGTTTACTGTCACCAAGTACAGCCGCCTTGAAGTTCTTTGCGTCGTGAACTATCGAATGATAGTCGGCATTCAATGACAGGAATCCAAGCGCGGTATCAACATCCTGGAACACGAGACTGACTTGAGGCTGACCAGCGTAGAGGCCGGATTTGGTTTCGACCATGCGCCCGTCTTTGAACACATAGTAACGGCCAATGCTGGTGTCTTTAAGCATGATCTGGGCGATACAATCCGTATTACCCGCTTGCTTGATAGCGGGCGGATTGGACTTCAACCCCTGTCGGATGGCCAGTGTCGTGCCGTATAAGATGCCCTTCAGCAGTGTTCTTTTCATTTGGATCATTATTCGACCTCTGTGCTCGAGTAACAGGTTGTCAACAGTGGCAGGGGCGGACTGCCCCGACTGCAGATGAGTCCGATGACTTAATCAGCCGTGAAAACGGGCACGACCTTACGCCGGACAATGCGCCAGCCGCCGTCCGTCAGTTGATAGTGATCGTGAAACTCCCCGACCATTGCCGCGCCCCCGGTGGACAAGGGCTGCTCGCTGACGCTTCCGGATTGCTTGTAAAACAGGAACAGGCTCAGACCACTGGCCGACGTTGTTGCCTGGGGTGACTGCGTGATCTCAAAGTTGGTACACAGGTGGCGCGTCTGGGCATTGACATCCCGGGCGTTGAGCATGGCTCCGATCTCCGTCTTGCCCTGGAAGACCGAATCCCAGCGCTCGAATACCGCATCTTCAGTGAATACACTGAGCGCTCTCTTGTAGTCACGCTGATCGACGGCATTGACGAAGGCGATTGACAACGCCTGACACGCGAACTTCACAGGCTCAGGTGCCGGCGCATGAATGCTTGAGTGTTGCAACTTCAATTCTCCCTTCTGTGCTGGTGGTTCGGGTTATCGGGGGCCCATAAGGATTTCCAGAGGATTGCCAAGGCCCGAGTGTCTCCAGGTTTCTCTGTCGCCGAGTTCCTTCTCCGAGGCACCCTCGCGACGGCGCTTGACCAGCTCCTCGGGATCAAACGCAGGGCCCACCGAATCTTCTTCGTAGTAAGGCCCTTGCATATAGGCAGTGGCGTCGTCTGGATTTTCGAAGGTATCGATCTGCATCTCGACAAAATTGCCGTCCGGATCCTTGTAGTACATGGAAGTCGTAATACCATGGCAGATACAAACGGCGGGCAGAATGTCCTTGTCTCGCAGCAGCTCGTAACGTTCGATGAGTTCATCAATATTGGCAAAGGTAAATGCCGTGTGGTGGGCGGCGGCGGTGGTCTCTGTTTTTCTGTCCATGGCGACGGGGGGGTGTATCAGCGCAATGCGATGATGCTCCTCGTCATAGGTGACAAAGCTGAGTACGTCATCGGAAAATACCACCCGGCCATCGAGCACCGTGCTGTACCAGTTTCTCATTGCTTCGCCCTGAGGCGTTTGAAAAACCACATGAGAGAATTTTGGTATCGCTGACATAATGTGTTCTCCGGATTGATGGGAAAGTGTTGATGTGTCTTAGTATGCCAGCGGCGCTATTGAAGGGGAGATGTTGCAAAGCACCTGTTGATATCAACAGTTGATCATCAGTGGTGCCGTCAATCACCGCGATAACGGTTTGCTATCAAAACCGGATTTTTGACATCGGCACTGAGGGTTCAATGCCAGTATATTGGCTGCTCGCCGCCGCGCTGGGCGACGAGCCGAAACAGCCCCCAACTCGAGGTATTCACTTGGAAACGACAACTGCGGTTAACTTCACAGAAATGCTGGCGGCGCTATCGCATGCCTTTCCCGGAACGTCCCTGCCTGGCAAGACCAGGGGAACAGGCTCGGCCGCTGCCACGAATCAGCCCTCGCCCTTGCACCTGTTTCATGCGGCCAACTCGATCTGTTCGCAGAAGGTACGAACCGTGCTTTGCGCCCTGCAGCAACCCTATATTTCACACCAGATGAATATCTTTGCCGGCGACACCTACCATCCGCACTACGTGCGTTTGCGGGCCCACGCATGCCAATCCCTTGGTTATCGACTTGCGGATCAACATACCGGATCAACCTCCGTGCTCAACACTGGCTGTGATGCCTGTGTGGTACCGACGCTATTGGACGCCTCTTCGGAGAGGGTGCTGATCGATTCCAGACGCATTTGCATGGCATTGATCGAGCGGGCCCCGATTTACGCGGAAAGACTCTTGCCATCGGATCACACCGAGGCCATCAGCCTGGAGTTGGATGTCATCGACGATTTTCCCAATTACCCGATTCTTGCGCACAAGATCGACAGGGATTCGGGCGCAGGCGATAGCAGTTACAATGTGTTTTCCATGAAAAAAGTCGAACGTTGCGAAACCCTGATGCAGGAGTACGCCGATGAGCCACTCTTGTCGGCGGCCTATCGAGCCAAACGCGACAAAGAGAAATCGGCGGCCTACGAGTTGTTCGACGATGCCTCAATGGGGCAGACCATGGAAAAAATAGCGGCGATATTGACAGGATTGAATGCTCGATTGTCCAGTTCCCGCCATCAGTTCCTGTTTGCAGACAGCCCCACGCTGGCCGACTACTTCTGGGGATTGGAGCTTATGCGGCTTGACGATCTGAATATGAGTGCGCTGTGGCAGAACGATGACGATGAAGGGCTGCAACGCTATTACCGCCGACTGGGTGAACTCCCGGCGCTTGATCAGGCGGTGACTCAGTGGCCGGGAGCAAGGCTTTCATCACAACGACAGACTGAACAAGCTCAGCCCTGAATGGACATACGATAACAACCAATCAGTACACCATAGTCATTGATGTCATCGATGGTGCCCACGAAAATACTCTGGGTGAGCCAGTTGTATTTCCCGGGCGGTGTTTTGAAGCTTGGTGTGGTCAGGCAGTAGTAGTCCTCTTCCAGCAACGCTTGCCCGTTCTTCAATTTCTGCAGGCCGGATTGGTTGGGACGCCACACACCGGGGTTGTGAATGATGATGACTTGATTGTCGTCGGTCCTCAGCCGGTACAAGGCTTCAATCAGCGTGACGCCATCGTTGCGCTCGACGGACATATCCGCGCCACCGGGAACAACAACGCCCTTCAGCCCCTGGCCCTGGAAGTGCCCGCCGATAATCGGGTAATTAATGCGGTGGCCATCGGCGCCGCTGCCCATATCCTCCGTCTCCCCCAGCTGCACGTGAATTTGCAATACTTGCTCTGCCTCAATGCGATGCGAATTGCCCTTGCCCGTGTTTGACGATGAGGGCGTTGCTCTGGCCAAGCCTGCACTTCCCAGCGCGCCGGCCATGCCCATCAGGGCGGTTCTTCTTGACAGCTTTGTGTTCATTCTCATCACCTTTATTGGTTGATTGCCGAATTGTCTTGGTAAACCCAGACACCGTTTGACATGGTTTTAAGTACCCGGGTATTGGCGATGTCATAGGCATCGCGGGTTATCAGATCGCCCTCCACAATGACCAGATCTGCCTGTTTACCCACCGCTATAGAACCCATCCGGTCGCCAAGTCGCAGCTGGTGGGCAGCGTTTGCGGTATAGCCCTGGAGTAGTTGCTCCAGGGTCAGGCGCTCTTGCACCGGCGACATGATGCGTGCGTCGGGCCCGCCTTCGGGTTCTTGCCGATTGATGCCGACTTGCATGCCCAGAAAGGGATTGGCGCGCGTCATTTCTGTAGGCGCCACGACGTCACTGGAAAAACTCACCAGAGCACCGGCCTCAAAAAAGGATTTTGCCCGCATTTTTTCATTATTACGCACCCCCAGCGTCTCGTCGCCGCCCTGAAACAAGTCGCCAAACCAATGGGGCGTGAAATTGGCAACCACCCCCAGCTCCTTAAAACGGGCTATGTCGTCATCGTTGACCAGCTCCAGGTGGCACAGCGTCAGTCGCGGATATTGCCAGTCGGGCTGACGCACGGACTCGTAGGCATCCAGAGCGACACGGGTGGCCCGGTCACCGACAACGTGGAGATGCAGGTCCATTTTTTCTCGCTCAAGCTCTTGCATGAAGCGGGCCAGGCGCTCTTGACTGACCAGGGTGCCACCGCGGTTGTGCGGGTCTCCCGCGAACGCCTCCAGTACGGCCGAAGTGCGTATCTCATGCACACCGTCAAAGTGAATCTTGATGGTATTGAAACGCAACCGTTCGCTGCCGTACAAACGCCGCAAGCGCTTGAGTTCCTCGATGGCGAGCTCAATTTGTTCGGGCAGATGAACGTGCACCGTACCTTCGTAGTGCAGGGGCAGGCGGCCCTCCTGATCCAGCTTGGCCAACACAGGGTACACACTGTCGTGCAACCAAAGATTGCCGCCATCGTAGAGCGCGGTTACTCCCTGGCTGGAGAGATAACCGAGAAACTTCTCCAGATTGCGTTCAAACAAGGCCGGGTTCCTGGGTTTGAGAATGTGCTCCTGAACCGGCGCGCTGGCGAACTCCTTGACCCAGCCCGTGGGATTATTGTGCTCATCCCGGGCGAAGAAGGCCAGTCCCGGCGCCGGGTCGGGCGTGCTCTCATCGACGCCGATCAACTCCAGCGCCTTGCTGTTCAGCCACATACTGTGGCCGGAGTCGTCCATCAGGGCTACCGGTCGGTCGGATATATACTGATCGATCATGTCTTTGTGGGGACCGCCGATGCCAAAATCGCCGGTGCGCCAGAAGCCGGCAATAATAAAGGGAACGGCCGGGTTGTGCTCGGCATAGTCCTTTAGCCACGCCAGCAACTTGTCGGGTTGCGGATCCGGCGCGGCGATTAAATCGGTGGAGGCAAACAATGAGAGAATGCCCGGATGGGTATGACCGTCAATCAAACCCGGCAGCAGTGTTGCCCCTTGCAACGGCACAATTTCTTTGGCCTGTGGCAACCAGGGTGCTATTCCCTGCTCATAACCCACATAGACGATGGTGCCATCGCGCACGGCCACCGCTTGCGCTTCGCGGGCCTCGGCATCCGCGGTATAGATCCTGCCGCCCACAAAAACGGTAGCGGCGTTAAAGTTACGCTCCGGGACCATGCAGCCCGTCAACGACAACATCAACCCTATTGCGACCAACAGGGCGCGGGAGGGAAATAAACTCATGTGATTACCTGACTCCAAATCTCAACGCAGAAAAAAAAGCCGGTGCACCTTGCATGAACCGGCAAAGGAGAGAAAGCGGATAGAAACAGAAGGCTCTAGAAATTGACGCCCAGACGAACTCCGTATTCCCGGGGAGCGCCCTGAAACTCGGTGGTCAAAAACTGGCCGGAAACGTATTTCTCGTTGCTCAGATTGGTACCGTAGAGCTCCAGCCGCCAGCGTTCATCGGTCAGGGTCAGTGATGCGCTGATCAGGTCGCGGCTCTGCAGGGTGTCCGATTCAGAGGAGTACGCCAGATAGGTGTATTGCTCATCGACGTGCGCGTAGTTAAACCGCGGCGTCAGCAGCAGACCATTGCCGAGGTCGTGGTCGTAGCCGATCGAGAGGTTGTAGGTCCATTCAGGCGCAAACAGGGCATCGCCACCGGATGTACTCTGCACAAAATCACCATAATCAAAGCACAGTGGCGGCATGGAAGGTACGCCCGCCGGACACTGTGGCCCCAGTGTGGTGCCGGGCAGGCGGCGCACATTGACAAAGGTCTGCGACGGCAGGTCTGACTGGGTATACCCGACATTGGCACTCAGAGACCAGTTACCGAACCGAGCCTGCAGTTGGGCCTCCAGCCCCTTGATGGTCATATCGGCGATATTCTCCGAGCCCTCGACCCCGGTTGAAGGCTCCAGCACGGCGAACTGGAAATCGCGATAATCGTTGTAGAACGCCGTTAACTGGGTGCGCACACGGTCATCCAGCGCGCTGAATTTCCAGCCGAGTTCATAGCTGGTCACATCTTCGGCGTCGAACTGTGAGGTGGTGGAGTTAAAGCCACCGGGCTTGTAGCCGGTAGAGACTTGTGCGTACACCAAGCCGCCATCAACATGCCAGTTTAAGGCCAGTTTACCGGTGGTGCGCTTATCGTCGTATTGCCCGGCGAGATCCGCCACCTGCAAACCACCGGGGGGAAACCCGGGAATACCCCGCCCCACCAAAATGCCCCCCTCACCCTCAACCTCATAGGTGGAATGACGCACCCCCAGTTGCACCTCCCAGGAGGGCATGAATTCATAGTTGCCCTGGGCAAACAGTCCGGTGACCTCGCGTTGGTTACCGCCGATGATGTCCGTTGGAAAACCGCCCTGGGTATCGGTGATCTCGATGTCGATATCGGTTTTCTGGTAGTACCCGCCCAACACCCAATCAAACTTGCCGTCGGTGGGCGAAATGATGTTGATCTCCTGACTCAATTGCGTTTCATTGGCAAAGTAGTCTTCGTCAATGTCGCCGTTGGCCATCAGCGGCGCCATGGTGGCATCCACGTCCGACAGGTTGATGATTTCCTTATCCTGGTAGCCGCTGAGGGAGCGCAGTATCACTCCGTTGCCAAGTTCGTAGTTGACTTCAAGGCTGTACATATCGCCTTCGTCTTCATAGGCCACTTTTTCATCGAAGGCGAGGGTAAAATCCTTGTCGATGCGATAGTCGCTGTACGCGGTGCCGGGGACCGGGCGGGTCGGATAACCGCCGGTATCGCGGTGATTGGTCTGAGCCTTGAACAGCAGTTCGACGTCGCCGGGACTCCAGAGAATACCGAGCCGTCCACTGTATTCTTCGAGCTTGCCAACCTCGTTGTCGAAGGGACCAACATCGTCGTAGAAGCTTTCACGATCGCGGCTGAAACCGGCCAGGCGAAACGCCAGATCATCGCTTACGGGTATATTCACCGCACCGTCGAAACCCAGATTGCTGTAATTGCCAACGGACATTTCCGCGTGGCCGCCGAAGCCATCCAGATTTGGATTGCGGGTGTTGATAAAGATTGCTCCACCGGTGGAATTATTGCCGACAAAGGTGCCCTGGGGACCACGCAGCACCTCAACAGTCTCGATATCATAAAAGCTGCTCGATTGCACTATCGGTGGCTGGAACAGACCGTCTACGTAGGTAGCCACACCGGCGGTGATGTTGGGCGTATTGGTGGCGATTCCTATGCCACGAATATTCACGCTCAGGGTTGGCCCTGTATCAGTAATCGACAGTGAAGGCGTGGCGGTTTGCAGATCCATGATTTTCGCCACGCCCTGATTCTTCAGCATTTCGCTGTTGAAGGCGGTGGCCGACATGGGCAGGTCCAGAAGGTTCTCTTCGCGCCGCTGTGCCGTAACTACAATTTCCTCTAGCAAACCGCCCAGTTCGGTGTCCGCAGCAGTACCGCCCAGCACCGCAGATCCGGCTATTTGCCCCAGGGCCGCGGCGCTGCAGCAACCGAACACCCCACCCAGAATAATCATTGATGTTTTCACAAAACCCTCCCGCCTGTTCAGCGATTTATTTTATTGTGCCCGCCATTTGGACGCGGCCTGAAAGAACGCAATCGATTCCCGAGATGCCGCCTCTTCTTTATCCTGCGGCGGGAAGTGACTGAGTTTGACAACCACGGTATCGGTATCCGGGTCGACGAAGATAAACTGTCCTTGCAAACCAATCGCGCTGTAGGCCGGTGTGTTTGACAACGTCCACCACTGGTAGCCGTAGTCCATTGGTTGCTTTTCCTCTCCAGCCGGACGCACGGACGCGCTCACCCAGTCACTGGGAACAATTTGCCGACCGTTGAACTGCCCTTGCTGCAGCATCATTTGCCCCACCCTGGCGAAGTCACGCAGCACCGCATTAAAGCCGGCACCGCTGAACTCGCGCCCAACGCCGGGTTCGCCATCCATGATGAAGAATCCATCGGCCTCGGCCCCCAGGGGCTCCCACAACCGGGTTGTCATGTACGATGCCAGGGTGCCGCCTTCGCTGATGCGTTCAATCAGCAGTCCAAGCACCGCCGTGTCAATGGTTTTGTATTGGAACACTTTGCCCGGCGGGTGTGCCCGCTTGATGTTGCTGGCGGCGTCAACAAAACGGGTGACATTCTTTACCAATGAGGTGATGTGGTTGCGCGCGGCGATTCCGGGCTTGCTGAATTCGTAGCTTTCCTCATAGTCAACACCGGAACGCATTTGCAATACCTGGCGGATGCTGACACCCCGGTAAGCGCCGGGCTTGAGTTCGGGAAGATAATCGGTGATGTCGTCGTCCAGGGAGCCAATGCGTCCCTCTGACAAGGCAATGCCCACCAGCAGCCCGGTCAGGGATTTGGTCATGGACCAGCCCATGAATTGGGTATCGGGGCCGCTGTTGTTGCGATAGTTTTCGTAGACAATACGGCCATTTTTCATCACCAGCAGAGCGTTGGTGTAGGTGCGGTCCAGAAACTGTTCCGGTGTATAGCGACGGCCTTCAAAGCGATAGCTGAAGTCGAGCGCACGATCTTCCCTCGGCAGGGAGGAAACCGGCCCGGATCGGCTGACCCTGCGGGTGGTAAACAGCGTGTTCATGCTGCGGAAGGTCAACGCATTGACCTCCGCGTCGTTCATTCGCCAACGCAAATTCTGTACCGCCACCGGCACACTGGAGGAGACCCCCACTTTGGCCACCGTCGGATTAAGCTGCATTTGCGCCGAGGCCAGCGCCGATACAGCGCTCAGGGTGAGACCGCCGGCCAGGCTCATGCGCCTGGATGCAAGCAGCTTGGTTATCAACAGCTTTGTCATTCGTTACCACTCCGTAAACACCGTCATCAATCTGAAACTTAATGCTAGTGACTAAGCGCGAAGGCGTCCTATCCCAAATGGGATAGGGGGAGTGAAAAAAGTCCGATCAGAGAGGGGTCGGGTGCATTTTGGCCACAACGGAAGCGCTCAACAGGCGTACCAGATCCGGCTGGCGATTGGTGCCCAGTTTGGCAAACAGGTTTTTGAGGTGGATACGCACCGTGCCGGTGGATACGCCTTTATCCTCGGCATAGTCGTTGATGGACTTGCCCTGGCACAAGGCGGCAGCCAGATGAGCCTCGGCGGGCGTCAGGCTGAACAGGTGCATCAGATCGTCCGCTGCTATCGGAGTTTGGCTGACCGAGTCCGACAGGTACAGCGCCAAGGTGCCGCCAGCCGCAGGGCTGCCGGGAAGGCGCCGCAGCAGCAGGTGCAGTGGATCGTCCCAGGGCTGCCCCAGCACCGTGACCGCTTGCTGCCCGGCCCGGTCGAACGCGCTGGCCCGACTCAGCAGATCGGTGAGTTTTTGTTGATTCTCGGTAGATTGACAACGAATCCGGCCATTGATAACGGAGATGTTTGACGATCGCTCAAGCATTCGCCGCGCCATGGCATTGCCCCAGCGCATGTGGCCCTTGTCGTCTAGCAGCATCACCCCCGTACCGAGCTGATCCACACACTGGCTCAAATGATCGACGCTACGCTGAGTATTGCCCAGCTGCTCAGACATGGACACAGTCTGCTTCAGGTGGGGCGTCAGCAATTGCAGGAGTTGCACCTGCTCGGCATTGAAATCACGGCCATCATCGCAGCGTCGGTGCAAAATCAGGCACAGGCTGCGATCTTCATCATAGCGCAGCCCCAGGGTGATGGCCCGCCCCAGGCCGATGGCTTGCAGCCTCTCGCGCAGCGAGCGCAATGCCGATGGCGCCAGGCTCTCCTCATCTCGATACACGCCGCTGTCCGGAATCTCCGCGTTGGGATCCTGGATGATGAGGCGGGGATTGTCCTGGTTATTGACCAGGCTGTCGTGGGCGCTGGATCGGGCGGTAGAGATTGAATCCCTGGCATTCCAGTGCGGCACCAGGTGGTCACCCTCCCGCCCCAGCATTTGCACCACGGCACTGCCAACTTGCATTTCTTCGCAGATCTGATCAAGCGCATGTTGCCAGGCATCCGGCTGTGCAGCGGTATTGTAAAAGACAGGCAGAAACCGCCCCAGAAACTCGACCGACATAGTTAACCCCGGCGTTCGGGACTCCTCCGGAAACACATAGGACCAAAATCTCCCAAGTGAGCCACACTGTCAAGTCATGTCTCGACAGCGCGGGTTTCTAAGTACCTTCAGTCATAACAGGCTGCGTGTTGATGATGCGCAACAATAAGCGAGTTTGGTTGAGCGTTGATTCAGGTGATGGTGTTTTCCGCTTTGATCAGTCTATCCAGAATCCGCCGCGACTGGACACCACCGGCATCGATGTTCAGCTTCATCAGTCGGCGTTCCGGGTACTGCAGGAGATTGCGCTGCTGGCATTCCAGCATGTCCAGGTCTTCCGCAAAAATCCTGCCCTGTCCTTCTCGGATAGAGTCCGTCAGCTCAACGTCTGCGGGCTTGAACTGCCGCGCCATGCCCCAGAAGTACCACATGGAGGTCTCGGTCTCGGGGGTAATAAAATCCACCACAATGCTGTTGGCCCGATATTGCGGAGCGGCATTCATGCCGCCCCTGCCGGCATGGGCAACACCCACCTCAATCAGAACATGGCTGGGAGGCGTAAAGCGGCAGATCTGCCATCGGTCCACGGCGACATCATCGGCCAGATCGTTGGCACGCAGCGCCATTTGCCAGAACGGCGGCGCAGTGACGTTGTCCATATGGCGGCTGGTAATAACCGTTTCGCCGTCAACCACGGTGGACACCGGCGCTTCGTCAATTTCCTTCTGGCCGATGCTGGTGGAATGGACGTAAGTCTCATGGGTCAGGTCCATCAGGTTATCGATCATCAAACGATAATCACATTGAATATGATAGAGCCCTCCGCCATAGCCCCAGTCCGGACTGTCCGCCCATTTCAGGACTGGTATGCTTGATGCGTCGGCCTGATCGGCCTTGCCGGTCCAGACCCAAACAAAACCGTAACGCTCAACCACCGGGTAACTGCGAATACAGGGGAATCGATCCGTTCGCTGCCCGGGCATGGCAGCGGGCTTGCCATCGCTGTCCATCTTGAGACCGTGATAGCCACACACTAACAGACCGTCTTCAATATACCCCAGGGAAAATGGTGCCCCACGATGGGGGCAATAGTCTTCAACGGCGGCGACTTCGCCGCCCTTGCCCCTGTAAAAAACAATGTTCTCGCCGCAGATCTTGCGACCCAGAGGTTTTTCGGCGAATTCGTCCGGGGTACAGGCTACGTACCAGCAGTTTTTCAGATACATGTTATACCTTGAAATTATTGTGATGTGTTGTCCAATCCCAGCAGCTTTACCGCGTTGTCCTTGGTGATCTTCTTCAGTACCTCTTCCTTAAAGCCGACTTTTCTTGCCACCTCAATCCAGGCATCGGGCCGAATCAACGGAAAATCAGAGCCAAACAGCATCTTGTGGCTGAGCTGGGTATTGGCGTAGCGAATAATCTGCTCGGGAAAATACTTGGGGGACCAGCCACTCAAGTCGATATAGACATTGGCCTTGTGCAGCGCCATGGACAGGCTTTCGTCAGTCCATGGCCAACTGGGATGCGCGAGAATAAAATTCATATCGGGAAAGTCAGCCGCGACTTCGTCCACCAGCATGGGCTGGCCGTATTTCAGTTTTATGCCACCACCGCCCTTCAATCCAGTCCCCATGCCCGAGTGACCGGTGTGAAAGATGGCCGGCAGTTTGTATTCCGCGATGACTTCGTAAATGGGATAGGCGATGCGATCGGCCGGATCGTAATCCTGCATGGGTGGATGAAACTTAAAGCCCTTGACGCCCCAGTTCTCGACCAGATCCCTGGCCTCACGGGCACCGAACTTACCTTTGTGGGGATCGATGGAGGCAAAGGGGATCACCACGTCGGAATTGGCGTTGGCCAGTTCCGCGATTTCCTCATTGCGAATGCGCTTGGCGCCCAGGCCGGCTTCGCAGTCGACCGTGAACAGGCAAAATGCCATATTCTGTTGGCGGTAATAATCGATAGTTTCCGGAATCGTTGGCCGCTCACGAGGTGTCTTGAAGTAGCTGGTGGAGGCATCAAAGAATTTCCCCATCACCGGATCTTCCGGATCCGTGCAGGAAACCTCCGCGTGAACGTGAACGTCTATGGCCTTGACGGTATCCGGATTGATCATCTCGATGCTCCCAAAATTATTCGGAGTAAAGTTTCCGCAACTCGTGCCGCATCAGTTTGCCGACACCATTACGGGGAAGACTCGCCAGCCTGCGCACCTGCTTGGGAATTTTGTATTTCGCCAAACGCGACGTCAGGTAAGCCTCAACCTCTTCCAGACTGATGTCATCGTCTTCCGGCACATAGAACAGGCAACCGACTTCTCCCCACTTATCGTCGGGAACACCAATCACCGCCAGCTCCACAATACCCGGGAACTTCACCAGTTGGGCTTCCACCTCCACCGGGTAGACGTTTTCACCACCGGAGATAAACATATCCTTTTTGCGGTCGGTGACAGCGTAATAGCCGTCTTCGTCACAGGTAAGAACGTCTCCGGTCTTGAACCAGCCGTCGTCGGTAAATGACGCTTTATAGTCCTCTTCCCGACGCCAGTATCCACGGGTGACATTGTCCCCTTTCAGATGCAGCTCACCCGGCACCCCTGGCGGGACCGGTTGATTGTTGTCGTCTACGATTCTTGCCTGAATACGCGGGGTACCGAAGCCGACGCAGCCGGCCTTTTTATCGATCAGATTCCTGTCGATCGGCATACCAAAGACGGTCCCCATTTCACTCATGCCATAGCCGTCGACAATGGCGATGCCATCGTTGAGCCAGTCCCTGATCTGCGCCTCGGGGTGCGGCGCGCCTCCGGTAAAGATTGCCTTCATGTGCGACAACTTCGACGCATCAAAACCGTCTGCATCGCGCAGGGCGAGCGCCATCTGGGGAACGCAGAAGTAGTGAGTAAATCTCATCTCCGGATCGGTCAATCGAGAAAACGTACGCTCGGGAATAAACCGGTCAGAGATAGACACATGGGCGCCCAATAGGAACGCCGGCCTGATGGAGGTCACCATGCCAATGATGTGAAACATGGGCGACTCACAGAGAAAATGACTGTCCGCATCCACCTCGCCCAGCAGCGAAAAATTAATGCCCGTTTCCGTCAGGTTACGTTCACTGAGCATCACACCCTTGGGTTTACCTGTGGTTCCCGACGTGTAGAGCATCAGCGACGTCAGGTCGACGCACTTGGGTTGCGGCCGCACTGGATCGATGCTTAACGCCCTGTTGTAAAGCGATCCAATATCCTGGGCCTCAACCTCAAGCGATTGCGCCAGTTCGTCGGCATAGATCACAGAGGGTTCACAGTCGTCGATCACCACCTTCAGCTCCGCTGGAGACAGGCGCCAGTTGAGAGGAACAAAGATGGCCCCGAGGCGTGCGCAGGCAAAGTTCAGCAGTATGAATTCCACTCGGTTTTTCGCCAGGCAGGCGACCCGATCCCCTTCGGTAACGCCCTGCTCCAGCAAAATACCGACGCTGCCGGCCACCAGACGATCCAGCGCCTTGTAGCTTAGCTGTCGGCCATGGGTCAGGTCCGTCACCGCCAAGCGGTCGGCGTGCAGGCCGGCGTGAAAACCTATGTAATCCATGGCTTTGCTCAGCTCGCTTGTTTGGATTTGTCGTACGCACCCAGGCCGGGTTTGTAGGTCTTGTCATCAATAAACTGCTTGATGCCTTCCTTGCGTCCGACCGGATCGAAAGAATTGGCCGCCTCCTGGGCGCGAATCAGGTAGTCCATGGCGTTATCAAAGGTCATTTCGCTGACGCGGCGGACCACGTCTTTGGTGGCCTTGAGTGCGACAGGGTTTTTCTTTTGCAGGTTCTTGGCCACTTCAATAACCCGTTCCTTCAACTGCGCCAGTGGCACTGACTCGTTCACCAGGCCTTGTTCCGCTGCTTCCTTGCCGGACAGGTTTTCGCCCATCAGGGCGTGGTACATGGCGTTGCGGAAGTTCATTAGATTGGTGGCCACCTTGGTGGCGCCGCCGCCAGGCAAAATGCCCCAGTTGATTTCGCTCAGGCCAAACTGAGCCTCGTCCGCTGCGAAAGCCAGGTCGCAGGAGAACAAGGGACCATAGGCGCCGCCAAAACACCAGCCATTGACCATAGCAATGGTGGGCTTCTGGTACCAGCGCAGACGCTCCCACCAGCCATAGGCTTCGCGCTGGGACTTGCGCACCCCCCCCATTCCGAGCACTTCGGTTTCACGGAAATATTCTTTTAAATCCATTCCCGCGCAGAAGGCATCACCTTCTCCGGTTAACACCAGTACGTCGACATCATCGTTGAATTCCAGCTCATCGAGTACACGCAGCATCTGGCGGTTGAGCTTGGGGCTCTGGCAGTTGCGTTTTTCCGGGCGGTTGTATTTCACCCACGCGATTCCATCAATCACTTCAAAAGCAACGGTATTCAGTTCATCTTCTGGTATGGACATTATCTTTTTCCTCACGTCTACTGTTCTTACACTTAAGTCTTTTAAAGGGGGCCAATAGTTCATTGGCCTGAGTCTATATTGGAAAGTGACCGGGCTCGGTTTCGATGGTGATCCAGCGCAACTCCGTAAAGCTGTCGATGCCGGCCTTGCCGCCAAAGCGGCCGTAGCCGGACGCACCCACACCACCAAATGGCATCTGCGCTTCGTCATGCACGGTGGGCCCGTTAACGTGGCAGATACCGGAATGTATTTGTTTTGCCACCTTCAGGCCGCGAGCGCAGTCGCCAGTAAAGACCGCGGCGCTGAGCCCATATTCACTGTCATTGGCAATGCGAATCGCATCAGCTTCGTCTTTTGCACGAATGATGGATACCACAGGCCCGAAGCTTTCTTCCCGGTAAATATTCATCTCCGGGGTTACAGCGTCGATCAGCGTGGCCGGCATCAATACCGTGTCCGACTTCTCGCCCGCCAGCAAGCTGGCACCTTTGGACACCGCGTCATCGATCAGCATATTGACCTTGTTAACGGTTTTGATGTCGACAACGGCACCCAGCGGCGTATTGCCTTCACGGGGATCACCACAGGGCATAGACATTACTTTTTCCGCCAGCTTGGCGGCGAAGGCGTCGGCTACCGCATCAACCACCACCAGACGCTCGGTGGACATGCAGATCTGGCCCTGGTTCATATAGGCACCAAAGGATGCGGCCTTGACCGCCTCGTCCAGGTCGGCGTCTTCCAGGACCAGCAAAGGTGCCTTGCCACCCAGTTCAAGCAGACAGGGCTTAAGGTGTTCAGCGGCGCGTTTGGCAATAATCCGTCCCACTTCGGTGGATCCGGTAAAGTTGATACGCTTGACGGCCGGATGATCAATCAGGGCACCCACGACCTCGCCGGCATCTTCGGGGGCATTGGTCACAACATTAACTGTCCCTTCGGGGAAACCGGCATCCGCCAGCGCCTCAATGATGATTTCGTGAGTTCGCGGGCAGAGTTCCGAGGCTTTCAGAATCACAGAGTTTCCACAGGCCAGTGCCGTTGCCACAGCACGCACACCCAAAATCACCGGCGCATTCCAGGGAGCAATGCCGAGAATGGCACCCACGGGCTCACGCACTGCCATAGCCAGACAACCGGGCTTGTCCGAAGGAATTACTTCACCGCCAATTTGCGTGGTGATACTGGCCGCTTCTCGTAACATTGACGTCGCCAGCATAACGTTGAAACCCGCCCAACCCTGGGTCGCGCCGATTTCATTGGCCATCGCCTCGATAAAATCCGCCTGCCTTGATTCCAAAGCTTCCGCAGCCGCCATCAGAACGGCGCGTCTTGCGTTGGGTCCCAACTTGGACCAGGCCTCAAAACCCGCCTGGGCTTTCTCACAAATCCCGGCAATGTCTGCAGTCTGCATAGCCACAGCACTGCTGGCGACTTCACCCGTCAGTGGGTTTTTTCGTTCAAAATTGGCCATCTTCAATTAACCTCGTTATTTAGATAGTCGCTGCGATATCGTGTCGCTTCAGCACCGGACGCAGCGAAAAAATTGCTCCGGCGGCAATGGCGGCACCCGCCCCCATCACGATGGATACCACCAGTAAATCCATGCCGGTGACGAACAACAGTCCGGCAATAACCGGCCCCATGGCGGCCCCGCCCCTGCCGACACCAATCACCACACCGGTACCACTGGCCCTGACATCGGCCGGGAAAGATGCCGCCATCAGCGCGTAAAAACCCACCACACTGGCGTTGGTAAAAAATCCGGTGACGGCGGCAATCAACGACAGTTCCGCAAGATCCTCATGGCCAAGGCCAAACACCGATACCATAAAGAAAGAGATCACGAGCATCACCGTTAAAAGTTTTCTGAGGCGTACGCGGGTGGAAACGATACCCATCACCAAGGCACCCAGGGCACCCCCCACGTTGGCCCACACCAACACCGAACCTGCCAGAGAGGCCTGATAACCCATGTCCACGACGATCTTGGGAATCCATTTCAGAATGTAGTAGAACGTCATGATGTGCATGAAATACGCGACCATCAAAAGCAAGGTCAGGCTGCGGTACTTGGGAGAAAACAGCACCGAGTAGCTGGCCCTTTTCTCAACCGTAACAGGCTCAGGCAAAGCCGCCAGAGCTTCGTGCCCCATGCGCTCCAGGGTTTTGTTAATACGCTGCAGGGCATGTGGCGGTCTCCTGGTGGCAAGGTACTCCACAGACTCAGGCAGACCGATCCAGACAACCAGAATAAAAAAGCCCGTGCACAAAGCGCCGAATTCAAAAATGGCGCGCCAGTCAAATGTCGCCAGCAACTGCGTGGAAATAGAACCGCCTATAATCGCCCCAAGCGGAAATCCGGTCGCCATCACCATCACCGCCAAACTGCGATACTTTGCATTGGAAAATTCGGCGGTCATGGCATTGGTGGAAGCGAGCATACCGCCGATACCCACGCCGGTAACAAGACGGGTCATCACCAAAACGTTAACGCTATTGACCAGAGACGAGGTATACATTCCCGCCGTCATCAACACCAGGCACCACAAGATGGTTGGCCGGCGTCCGATGCTGTCGGCGATATTGCCGAGGGTGATAGAGCCAATCGCCATGCCGACCAGTTCGGCGGCAAGGACGACACCCAATGCCGCCCGGTTGATGCCCCACTCGCTGGCGATGCCCGGAGACGCGAAGCTGATCGCCAGTACATCAAAACCATCCAGCGCATTGAGCAGGATACAAATCACCACCGCACAAATCTGGAAGCTGTTCATGGGTGAGTGGTCAAGAATCTGTTTGGGGTCTGCTACAGCGTTCATATCGTTATCTGCGTATTGTTATTGAAAAGTGATTATGCCAATACAAGGATATCCGTACTTTTTACGAATATTTGGTTCCAAGAGTTTGTACTAACATTCAGTATAAACAGCCAGCTCACGGACTAACTTCTTGCCAATTGATTCCACTGCGATGAGTTCTCGCCTAAGCACGGATTGGCCTGCCCGCGAGTACCGCTCAGGGTTTGGTGAGTGCTCAACCTGTTGCAACAACTTCGACCACAACGCCATATACAAAAGCTTGGACGTCATTTCCATCATGTCTGTGGCAACAACGAGAGGCGATTCTTTGCTGAGCAGCAGTGCTTTCGCCTGTCTCCATTGTTCAAGTGAGGTGGCAACTGCATTGTCTTTGGTTTCTTCCGCGAGTTGCGCAATCAGTTCTTCAAACTGCGTTGCGCCTTCACGGCCAAGCTCTCGACCGATCAGCGTTTTTGCCTGAATGCCATTGGTGCCCTCGTAGATCGCTGTGATTCGGACATCTCTGTAGATCTGATCGAGCTGATACTCCGTCAGATAACCATACCCCCCCAGAACCTGCTGTCCCAGAAAGGCGGCACGGATACCCGCCTCGGAGCCAAACACCTTGACCACCGGTGTCAGGAAGTTGACCAGCGATGGCTGTGCACCCGACTCAGTCAACACCAGCACCTTATAAGCCATGGCACGGGCACCCATCGTCAGTGCTGCCATTTCATCCAGCATTAGCTGAACATCCGCGTGTTGGTCGATACGGATCAGACTGCCGCAATCATCGCGCCCCTGTTGGCGCTCGGCGGCGTAAGACGAGGCAATGTCGTGAGCCCGGGCCGCGTGTGCCACGCCCTGTAAAGCCACATCGATGCGGGCATGATTCATCATCGAGAACATGGCCTGCAGCCCTTGCCCGACCTCGCCAATCAGTTCGGCTTGCGCACCATCAAAATGCAGCTGGCAGGTTGGCGAGGCGTGCAGCCCCATTTTCTCTTCCAGACGCTCGACGCTGATACGATTGGGGCTGCCGTCAGTGAGCCAAGACTGGCAGCCAAACAGCGACAGCCCGCGCAAGCCATCGTCGCCGGTACGCGCCAGCACCAGATGCAGAATGCCTTCGCTCAAATCCTGTCCACCACCGGAGATAAAAATCTTCTCGCCTTCGAGAAGCCAACCGGCTTCAGCCTGCACCGCCTTACAGCGAATGCGCGACAGGTCTGAACCCGCGCCGGGTTCGGTCAGACACATGGTGGCAAGAATTTCACCGCTCGCCAGCGGCGCAATCCAGGCCCGTTGCTGCTTGGTGGTGCCGTACTTAAGCAACAAGCGAGCGGCACCTGGCGTTAACGCCAGCAGCATTTCCAAACTGTGGTTGGCACCACTGAACACTTCAAAACAGAGCGCCTGGATAACACTGCACAGCTCCATACCGCCAAATGCTTCCGGCAGACTCATGCCCTGCCAGCCATCCTGACAATAGCGCAGATAAGCAGTACGGAAGCCGGCTGGCATGATCACCTGACCGTCTTCCAGCCGGCAACCCTCGCGATCACCCACCGAGTTCAATGGTGCCAGCTCCTGCTCCGCGAACCTGGCATAGGCACACGCTACTTCCACTGCCAGGTCTTGGTCCCAGTCGGGCAGCTGATCAACGTCAGCCACCGCCTTCAGGCAAAAGAACATATCGTCGAGTGGAGCCTGGAACGCTTTCATCAGAACCTGTACCCCAGGGTTACACCGTAGGTTTTTGGCGGTGCCATAAATCCTGCATTGGTGCGGGAGCTGTTGAGGATAAAGGTACCCATATAGAGGGTTTCGTCCGTCAGGTTTTTGCCCCAGGCATTCAATGTCCATTTTTCATTCGGGGAGGTCAGCAGAAAGTTGGCATTGACCGTGGTCACGTCTTCCTGACCCAGCTCCTCGTGATTAAATTGTGAGAAGTAGATGTCGTCTTTGAAGGACGCGGAGACGGTGGCGGAAGCGGCCCACTCGGTACCGGGCACCATAAAGTCCAGAGTGGCTCCGAGGGTCCAGGACAATTCCGGAGACTGCACCATGCGGTTACCCGACAACTGCTGCGACAGATCCACACTTGCATCGATCAGACCCAATTGCTGATAGACCGTGTCAAAGGGATCGGTACTGACATAGTCATCAAAAACAGCGTCCAGTATGGTGGCAGAGCCGAATATGGTGAGGTTATCGTTGGGCAACCAGGTAAACTCTGCTTCGACACCTTCGATTTCCGCGGAGGCAGCGTTTTCATAGACCAGGGTAAAGCCGGAAGAACCCGCCGGCACGCTGCGCCCCTGCTGCAGATCGGTAAAGTCGTAGTAGAAGGCTGCGGCGTTAAACTGCAGCTGTCGCTCCAGGAACACGCCCTTGAGGCCGATTTCGAAGGCGTCAACGATTTCCGGCTCCAACACCGGTGAACGCTGACCGGACAAAAAGATGCCGCTTTTGAAACCCTCGGAAAAGCTGGCGTAGAGCATGACATCTTCAGCCGCGTGCCATTCCAGTCTGACACTGGGCGAAAACTCGTTAAAACTCTTTTCATCCGCAAACGACAGAACGGGGGCGCCGGGGGCTGTCCAATGGTCGGTATTACCCTCTTTCTTTTCGTAGCTGTAACGGGCACCCAGATTCAGCGTCCAGTCTTCGGCCAGGTCGTAGGCAACGTTAGCAAAGGCCGCGTAGGCTTCGGTGTCACTGGTGCCGCGGAACAGGAAGCATAGATCCTCAACCGCCGCCCCCACAATCTGGTTGGAAACATTGTCATCAAAACCGCAACCGCTCAGACCGGGATCGGCATCAATCACAAACTGGGGCACCAGATCCAGGTCGAGACGGTTATCCGAGGAGATCTCTTCTTTGTAGTAGTACAGACCCGCCAGGCCGCGTACCTTGTCACCCTCGAAGTTGAGTCGCAGTTCCTCGCTGATCTGCTCGGTCTCAAAGCTCTCGGACCAGATATAAAAGTCCTCGGCGGTCATGTCGAAATCCGCCTGCGGAACCTTGTCGAAATCCTGGTAGTTGGTGATCGATACCAGCGACAGAGACTCGTTGATTTCCCAGTTGTATTCCAGCGTGTAGGAACTCTGCTCGCGTCTGTTCTGCAGATTGACGTTGGAATTGATGTCGCGGGGGTCAGATGCCCGCACACCGGACGCTGGCTGCGGCTCCAGCGCCGGCAGCGGTGCCGGGTCGTAGGAGGCAGCCCGAAACTTGGGGATATAGTTGGCATCGTCCTCTTCATGAGTTTCGATGGCCAGGCGCAGATCCATGGTATCGGAGATACCCCAGTGCAACTGCCCGCGGATGGACTGCTGGTCGGCGTCATCGATATCGCCACCGTCGGCAATATTTTCGCCGTAACCACCGCGATCGACGGAACGAATTGCCAGACGAGCCTGTACATTGTCAGACAGCGGGCCGGCAATGGCTCCTTCAAACTTTACCAAGTCATAATTACCCAGAGAGGCACGGGCGTAGCCGGACAGCTCCTCGGTGGGTTTGTTGGTAATAACGTTGACGGAACCGCCGGTGGTGTTGCGACCGTACAGGGTCCCCTGGGGCCCGCGCAATACCTCGACGCGGTCAATGTCAAACAGTGAACCGAACTGCGCCGACGACTGCCCGGTAACCACCCCGTCAAAGTGCATGCCCACGGAAGGATCGCCGCCGGCAAACGGATTGTCGGTACCAATTCCGCGCACCATCACCTGGGCAAAACCGAACGACTCCCCGATTTGCACACTGGGGGCCATGTTCTGTAGGTCCTGGATGTTGTTCACATCTGAGTTGATCAGGCGATCGCTGTCCAGGGCCGTGATGGCCAGGCCGATATCCTGGCTGCTCTCCTGGCGCTTCTGCGCGGTTACTATCACCTCTTCAATTTGTGCCGCTTGAGACACAGCTGGGGTCATTGTGCCGCCGACCACCGTCATCAGCGCGGATGCTATCGTATTTCTGGCAAATATCTGAGCCTTCATGTTGCGGGTTCCTCTCCAATTTGTCGTTATTTGTCTTGAACAGGCCCTGTTTGGGGCCTCCCCGGTGGTGATATTGCAATGACCCCGAGGATTGAGTTCAGGATAGGTCAGGTGGACAAAGAGCAGAATTGCGAAAAGGGACTAAAAATCATGCATAAAGTGCCACGAGGTATTTTATGCATAAAAGTGGGTGTTGATAGACTTTAGCGGAATAGCGTTGAGGTTAAGTGCCTATATTCCCCGTAGCAGCCCGCAGCAGGCGACCAGACTCGTGCCCGGCATCTACAGCCTAAGATTGCTCGCTGTGGGCGTGTTTTGCCCGGTAATCGCGGGGAGACAGACCGGTCCATACCCTGAAGGCACGGGCAAAAACCGCCGGGTCTGAGAATCCGACCTTTTCAGCCACCTTGCCCACGCTCAGGGGCTGCCGGGTAAGGTAGTAAATGGCCCTGTCGCGGCGAATCAGATCCTTGATTTTCTGGAACGATGTACCCTCGTCCTTGAGTTTTCTAGTCAACGTGCGCTTGGTCATATGCAGCTGGTCCGCCGCTTCCTCAATGGTCGGGAATCCATCGGGTACCCCTTTCTTGAGAATTTGCTGCAATTCGCCCGACAGGCTGAAATCGGTTTTGGGTTGAAGAAACAGTAAAACCGGACATGCCCGCATAAAGGTTTTCAACGATGCCGCGTTTTGAACCGTTTCACGATCCAGGTATTTCCTGTGAAAGGCAAACCCCATATAGGGGGCGTTAAAAACATGTTTACCGGGAAACAGATAGCTGTATTCGCTCACCTCTGCGGGTTCGGGGTAGGAGAAAAAGACTTCACTTAACGGGATGTTTTCGGCTATCAACCAGGAACTGTAACGGTGCCAACTCATCAGGTTGATTTCCGCAAACAGATGGTCTGGATCTTCATCCGGATAGTGCATCTGGCAGCTGAACAGCACTTGCTCGGCGTCCACGCGGATATCCATGGTAAATGCGCTTGTCACCATGGTGTAGAAGCGCCTGGCTTGCTCCAGCGACTTACCCAGATTCTGCTCGTGAATCGTCAGCTTACCCATCATATAGAAACTGCCACGGGGAATGGGTACCGGTGAGCAAGCTGCGGTTTCGTCCTGCAGGGCATCCCATATGTTGACCAGAACAGTCGCCAGTTTTTCCGCCGCCACCCTTTCTTCAGGTTTATCAATAATATCTGGAGACAGGCCTGCTTGATGCAACAGGGCGTCTGCATCCAGGCCTTTCTCCTCAGCCAATTGATAGTACTGACTAATGTATCGATTTGAGGCAGTACCCCGTTCACTCTTTACAGGCTGGTTCAGTGTTATCTCTGTCATGCATTCGAGTATAACCAACTCCCTCAGAGAACGCGCACTGAAATTCGCTGGCAGTTAACCAGACGTTCCATAGAAACCTGTAATAATGTGCATAACAGCATTTTGATGTATGCATCCGAACGTAAGGGCGATATTGCAACTCTAGAGGATACCCAATTTGAGGGAGATCGGCGCGTCATGAAGAAAAGAATACAGCGTCAAGACAAGTGGTTTTATCAACGTCATATTGGCGGATTGATATTCATTGAAAATTGCCAGTCAACCCAAGTGAGAAGGCCTTGAGCCTTGTGAGTTCACTTTAAGTATCGCATTCCTCAATTGTGGTCCATGAATGGCCTGTCTGCTTGCAATCCGGTGTTGTGACTGAGCGGTGGATGACGGAGAGGATTGTTGTTTATACTACAGGCTTGAGGGATCTGTCTGTGGCTAATGTGGATCAAAGGTGGCAGTGCATTATGGATTACTGTTGGGAACAGTAATTGTTTGAGTGCTCGTTACAGATCGAGATACACACCGAGGATTTCTACTCGGTTGTGACCGAGTTCGACACTGAGGATTAGCCGAACTTCGTAATCTCTACGCCTTTGCTCCGTGGTCAACTGATTGCGAGTTGGACCTCCCATCGCTGGCGGAACCCACCCTGTGAGTGCTTGGTAGCGTCGTTGGATATAAAAGTGGCGAAGTCCGTGAAGTCTGGACAAACCTGCTTTGGCGGTCTGCCGTTCATACAGCCGCAGTTGCTGTATGTAGGTTTTTTCTTCAGGTATCAGGGATCGATTACCGGCCAATCGGTGCGCTCGATCCAGCACTTCACGCTGCGATGAGTGCAGGATGGGTACTTGTCTCTCCTTACCACCCTTAGTCCAACTGGCCTTTAGGTGAATGTGATCGCCTTTATCGGCATAGCCGGGGATGAACTTGATGGCCTCTTCCCGTCGCAGCCCAAATGCCTGTTGCAGCTCCAGGCTAATCCGCACATAGGGATCGGCAATCTGTTGTAATACGTCGTCGGTCAACAGCTGAGCCTTTGAATTTTGGCTCACTAGTTGCCGGTCGGGAATACCGTAGTAATCGTTCGAGCGCGCAATAACATTGCCTCGATTTACCTTGTCGGCCCACCATCGCAGACAGTTCATACGATTCTTGATGGTCCCCGGCGACAGTTCTTCTGACAACCAACGCGTTGTCAACGCGTCTACGTGTTTCGGTTTCAATGATCTTACACCCATGCGCCGATACCCCATCTCATGGAGCTGATCGGCCACCAGTCTTAGAATCTTTGCCCGGTTGGCTTGAGTGCTGTGACTGCCATCGCGATTACGAAGGCACAGTTGTTTGAGTTGGTATTCCAGATCGCGCATAGTGTAGTCTCTTCGGTTAGTGTTTGTGGCTACCTCCCGGATCGGATCCGAGATGGTACCGCTGACGCGGAAATGCCTGGGGACACCACTCCCCTCGACCTGACACGCCTGGTCTCAGGCACACAGTTTCTCCTCTGTTCAGGAATTCACTGCGATAGTTTCTCAAGGCTCGTAGAGCCCCACCAACGGGTGAATAGTTCACCTCCTTCAAACATGCGGAACCGTTGGTCTGACACAGTCAGTCCGCATTGAGTTTTAGAGCCATCCGAAGACGACTGAGTGGATGTATACGCCACGGAAAGTTCCGAGCCGCGGTTTTACAGACGGTTTACTGTCTGTTGTTCGAGTTGTTTCCCGAACTGTAATGGTGGAGTGAGTAGCTCCCGAATACGGCACCATTGCTCCGTATGGCGTTTTAAGGACAACCGCAGGGTTGTCGAGTTGATAGACATGACACTGGACGATCAGCATCGGAGAGTTTTGGATGCTGTTCTGTCCATGATTCGAGAAAATCCGAATCAAGTGGTTATGAACCTCCTTGACGCTTCACCACGGGGATACGCGCCAGAATTATGGAACCGTCGGACGACGATTGAGTTGAACGAACGACACCGGATTACCGGTACCATCGAAAGGCGTGCTCGCGAGACCACGGTTGACCAAGCGAAAACTCGCATAGCGTTTTTGGAATACGCGGCGTATTGACCACGTAAATTTAGATGGCAAGCCACCGCTTTACTTGGAATCAGATGACACGGACTCCGAGTCATTAGTGGCTGCCGCGTTGTTGAAATGACCCACAACCCGAAGGTTGCTTGCGCTATTGAATCTCTGGGTCAAGCGACGCGGTTTCCGTTTTTTGCCAGTTACGATGGCAAGGGCGAAATCCCTCATCCACATTATCGCTGTGGCCGCGTTTGGAACCGTTTTCGTTGTATCTGAGTCCAGTATAGTTAGACCGAATCCCAAATCCATCCCAAAATCTGCTCTGGAAGCCGCGGAATTTCTGGACTTGCAGCCCCCGTCACTACACCACATTGTGGTTGTAGTGACGGGGGCGGATAACGATAGATCGCCAGTCTATCTTTCGAGTAGGCACACATTTCAACCTTCAAGTTGGAGCCGACAACGTGGTTACAGTGGCACCGAGGAACTAGCCTTCAAATAAAAATAATGGTCTCCCCGTCGTTCGGAAAAGAAAGAGTAATCTCTACTCCCTCTGTAGTAGCTTCCAGTTCAACTTTTTCGTCG
>NZ_JAAQPI010000013.1 GCF_011683955.1 Pseudomaricurvus alkylphenolicus | reverse complement strand
AACAGGTGATTTGTACACGGCCGCCGCCAATTTAAACCTTCGGCGGATCGGTGGATTACGAAGCGCAAAGCGCTTCTAATCCACCCTACGTCGTGCGGTCGTTGCAGACATTATCGAACGCCCATGGTGCCCTGAACCAGGATTATGAACTTCCGGTTATGGCACTTTGCCGCCAAAGCCTGATCCCAAATATCCCGGAATTTTCCTGAAGATTCTGACTTGGTAAGGTTCAGTTAGTGAATTTCACTCTTCAGAGAAACATGGAAACCAGTCGCTCTATACCCAAAAAAGCACCGACGGTTCCAATGGTGTAGGCAGGAAAATAAAACAAACGATTTAATTGTATTGCGGATAGGTTTTTGGTGGTTAGGGATATCAACCAGATAACACTGATAAAGACAAGTTGCCCGAGTTCGATGCCGACGTTGAACAGCAACAGAGCCATTGGAATATCCGATTGAGGTAGCCCGATTTCCGCCAGGGCACCGGCAAACCCCAAACCGTGCAGCAGTCCGAAACCAAAGGCGATCACCCAGGGGTGGCGTGCGGTAAGGCTGGGTTTGCCTCGGCGGTTTTGAATGGCTTCGGCGGCCAGCAGTGCAATGGATAGTGCGATCAGTGTTTCGACCGGTGTGGCGGGGACTTTGACCAATCCGAGGGTGGCGAGTGCCAGGGTCAGGCTGTGGGCGAGGGTGAAGGCGGTGATGGTTTTCAGCAGTGTCCACATGCCGGTGACCAATAGCATCAGTGCTGCGACGAATAGCAGGTGGTCGTAGCCTTCAAGTATATGTTCGATCCCCAGGCTCAAGTAGGCCGCGGTTTGGAGGGAGGTGTTTTTATAGAGGCTTGTATAGGGGCGGTGTCTTTGGATGAGTTGTTGTTGAATGTTGCCGTCCAACCATTGGACTCGCAGCAGAACGTCGATCAGGCTTTGGTTGAGGCCGGTGATGTGGAGTTCTGCATTGCCTAAACCGGGCGCAGCGCAGCGCAGGGTGCCTCGTTGGACTTTGGCGTCGGCGGTGATTTCGGCGGGCGGTGTCCAGTGCAGTTGGCAGTGGGATGGAAATTCCGGGGTGATGTCGGCGACGGTGGTGGTTTGGGTGGGGCGTTTCCAGACCAGCTCGAAGGTTTGTTCGTTGCGTTGTTCTAAACCGAGGAAGGCAGGGCGAACTTCGTGGCCCCAGAGGCAGTTGCTGAGGAGCAGGCCGCAGATCAGTATTCCCTGGAGTGTGATGAGTCTGTTAAACCGGGTTTTCACGGGGTTACCTCGGCAAGTCGGTTGATCCGGTAGTGAGCCCGGAGTCGTTGGTAGGCTGCCCGATTGGCTTTTTCACGGCGTTGCTGTTGCCAGTGTTCCAGTACTTCTGGTTTGATTTCGGCGAAGTCGGGCAGGCGTTCAGGCTGTCGCTGTTCCAGTTTGATGAGGTGCCAGCCGTAGACGGATGCGATAGGGCCTTGCCATTGTGACAGCGGCAGGTTTGAGATTTGCGCGGCAAACCCCGAACCAAATTGGTTGGCGAGCTGAGCCCGGGTTTGTTCGGCAAAGTGTTGCCCCAGCATAAAAGGAGCACCCTGATGGGAGAGTGATGAGGCTTTGTTTTCCGGGGAGGAAAGGGCTTGTGCAGCGTTTTCCGCGGCCTGTGACTGGTCTTGAGGAAAGTACACATGGGAGAAGCTGAAGCGTTCGGGCTCCATAAATTGTGTCGGGTTTTTCCTATAGTGGGTTTTCAGAGCACTTGGGTCGGGTGAGTCTGAGAGGGCGACGTCTTCGATCAGAAAGCGCATCTTTTCGATCAGGCGGCGGCGCACGACTACGTCGTTCTGTTCCAGCCCCAATGCCAGGGCTTCACGAAACAGGACTTCTTCTTGCACGTAGTGGTCGACCAGTTGGTCTATAGATTCGGGGCCAGGTGTTTGGCCCCGTTCTTTTTCGCTGCTCTGTGTTAGCCACTGCAGTGTGTCGGCATCGATGTTGATGATATGCTCCGCTGTGGCTTGTTCCGGTTGGCTGTGAGGCAGCGCAAACAATGCGCCACCAAGCAGGAGAAAGTGGAGCAGGGGTTGCTGCAGGATTCGGCGCAGTGTTGGGTTCATGTCTTTCTCCTGCGGTGATGTTATGGGGTGTACCAGATAGGGGAGGACCAGGCTCTTTCCTGAATGGTGGCGGGAGGTCCGTCCAGAGGTGTTTTGCCCAGGCGCAGGGCGTCGTAGGTGCTCCAGCGACAGCTCGGATTTTCCAGTACGCGTACGTAGTAGAACGCGGATTGTTTGGGATCGAAGTCGGGGTCGCGCCAGTGGACTTTAAGTTCCGGGGTGCCTTTATCGCTGCTGACGCTGCAGTCGGTAAGATCGACCTTGGCGCCGTTGTCGGGGCAGCGGCCGGTAGTGGGATCGGGTTTGAGACCATCGGAGCAGGCGATGTCGAAGACCTGTTCGCGGCTTTTGCCGTTGTCCAGCCAGGCTTTAACCATTTGTATCCGCTGCAGGTTGGTTCCCTGGCTGTCTTTGACGGCCCAGACCAGGAATTCCGGCCTGTTATCGCCGTGCCTGCCGGGATTGAGGACGCTGCCCATGGGAACACCCAGTTGGTATGCCTTGGAAATCAAGTCGGGTTTGTTGAGCAGGTTGCGGGGATAGTCCCAGCCGGCGAAGAAGCGCAATTGGATTCGAGTACCGCTGGTGGCGTAGGTTTCGCGGTTTCTCATGGCGTCGAAGATGGCATCACGGGTGTTCTCGGGTGCCCACACGGCGGCAAGGCCCCCCGGGTTGCGCACCATGCCCTTGGGAGAACCTTTGTCAAAGGTTTTGTTGGCCGTGCTGAGGCCCAGGCGTTTGGTGGCGGGGGAGTCATGGTTGCCACCACCGCCGCGAAAGTCGTATTCCTCGGTATCGCCGGGATTACTGGAGTGGGTGTCGGTGCTGCCCACAAAGCCGGTCTGCAGGGGGTTGAATCCCAGCTTTTGGTTCAGCTCCAGGCCGATTTTCAGTCCTTCCCGGACGAAGGAGGTGCGCCCTGAGCAGCCGATGGTCTGCTCACCCTCGCAGATGGGAAGTACCAGTTCGAAGTTGCATTCTTCGTCGCTGGCTCCGACGCCATAGCCGCATTCGGAGTTGCCCTTGATCTGAAAGATTTCGGCCAATGGCTCGTTGCGCCCGCGCAGGGCCCAGTCTTCCGTGGTATAGGGGTCGCCGTCAATGGTGACGCCCGAATAGGCCAGCCCCCAGGTTTTGTTCAAATTGTGGGGAATGGTGAGGAAGTCACAGGCTCCGGTGCACTCCTGTTCCAGCGAGCGCCAGAGATCCAGCACCGTGGCCGCATCGAAGGCGCTGACGGCGCGATTCGGGGTGTCGCTGTTTCTAAAGATCACATTGCGGTGAATTTTACCTTTTTGGGGCAGTGGCGGTGAGTATTCATAGCCGGCAAAGGCGGTAAATTGCCCCGGTTTGTTGAATTCCTCGGCGGTGTCGACGACTTGCTGCCAGGTGGTGCGGGCGTCCTCAAGGCTGCGTTCGGGTCGATCCGCGTAAAGGGCTTGTGGCGGAATGGGGGGGCGCCGCTCCGCTTCGCCCCGAAGGCTGCGGTAGAGCTTGCGGTTGGGGCGATCAAAGCTGGCGCAGAAAGTTTTTTGTTCGTCGCTGAGGTCTTTTCGCGAGCAGGTCACAAACAGACCAAAGCCCTCGGCGTGGTCGGTCATGACGACAAAATCCAGGGGGCGAGATAATTGCATGACCTCTCCGGTGGGCAGGGTCAGGGGTTCGCCATTGGCAAAGCGGTAGGCGTCACGCAAGCCCAGGCGGTTTCCCGACAGATAGCTGTCGAAAGAGAGAGCGGTATGAACGTGAGTGTCGCCGAAGTAGAGGTTGCGGTTCGGGTTAAAGGTGGTGGTCTGACGTGGCTCAGGTTTGGGTCTGGAAAAGGCGTTCTCGTTCTGTCTGGTGGTCTCCTCGCGGGTGAGTTGCAAGCGTTGTTCGATGGTCAGTTTCTGGCCTTTTTGCTTGGCGTGTAGCTCAGCACTTTTGGTGTCGGCGTGGATTGGCAGGCATAGTGCCAGGCCAGTGACGATGGCGGTCAGCGGGTATTTCATAGTGTCACAGTCTCATTAAATTGCCCTGTTGTTGCCACTATAGGACAGGTGGCCGCGTTCATGCGTCTCTCCAAGTCGGATGTACGGAGGTCCCCGTATTCACTGGCCTGACGGAGTGTCCGGATACTCCGGCGGCGCCGATACAGACGGACGCAAGGCCAAAAAAACGCCTTTCAGGTACGAGACCATGGGGGCGGACGCATAGATGGTGGAAAGGGATTATCTTGATCCTGGGTGGTCAGATAAGACCATCGAAGAGGAGCAAGATTGAGAGCCTGAGCAGCAACGGGCCTACAATAACAGACAAGCATGTGGAGAAATCTATGAATCGACCCTTCGTCCGAAAAGCCATTGTAGTGGCGATCGCCGCCGGTGTTCAGGCCAGTGCGGCCATGGCCCAGAATGACGCAGGATTTGCCCTGGAAGAAATTGTGGTGACCGCTCAAAAACGGGAACAGTCGCTGCAGGATGTACCCTCTACGGTAAATGCCATTCAGGCCGACGCGTTAACTGATCTGAAGCTGTTCAATTTTTCCGATCTGGAGCAGGTCACACCGGGACTGGATATGCGTAACATTGACGGACGTGCCGGTTCCATTGCCCTGCGTGGAGTGGACTTTAATCCGAACACGGGAGCGGCGGCCGCCGTGGATGTCTACTGGAACGACGTCACCCTGGGCTCCAATGCCAGTGGTGGGGTGTTCCAGGAGATGTTTGATCTGGGGCGTGTGGAGGTGCTCCGGGGCCCCCAGGGAACGCTCCAGGGACGCACATCACCGGCAGGTGCGGTTGCCATCCATACCGCCCGGCCGGACATGGAAGAAATCGAAGGCTATGTACGCACCACCTTTACCAGCAATGATGGCAACAATACCCAGTTTGGCGCCAGCCTGCCGATCATCCCTGGCAGTCTTTCCCTGCGTGTTGCCGGGGTATACAACGATAGGGAGCTCAATGATGAGGAAAATGTGCTGGACGGCGACGTCTCGGATACTCACACCGACGCCGGACGCTTGACCCTGGTGTGGGAGCCCTCGGACGAGTTGAGCGCAGAGCTGGTCTATCAGTATGTTGAGAATGATCTGAGCAAATATGATGTGCTGGTTGGATCTTCCGCCCTGGGGCAAGATTTACCGAATCTGAGATCCAGTGATCTGATGGGCATTAACCCCCAGGCAGATACCTACCGTGGCCGATTTGAAAACACCTCCCTGAAATTTGAGTGGGAAGTGGCCGGGCACCAGCTGACCTTTGTCAGTGGTTACTCAGAGGTTGGTTCTCGTCGCAACTTCGACAATGCCTCCGGCAACAGCGAGACGGGTTTCACAGCCCTGCACCCCCTGTATCCACAGCTGGGGGTGAGCGGATCACAGCTTAATGATCCCCAGTCAATGCTGGATCAAAACTACGCCTCTTCACAGGAACTGCGTCTGGCGTCCATGGAGGGAGACACCTGGGACTATACCCTGGGCATCTACTACGGCAATGAATCCGGGTATTTCTACCGCCCTTTGATGCGCGAGCAACGCGTCGGGCAGGGCGCTTCACTGTTTTTCGATACGGAAGTACAAACTCCGTTTAATATGCAAAGCTATGGCGCTTTTGTCCATAACATTTTCTATCTGAGTGAACAGCTGACCACTCAGGTGGGTATTCGCTGGCAACGTCAGGAGCGTAATACCTATAGCGCGCTTTACCTGAGCGAAGACGTATTTGCACCTCCGGCACCTCCTGCACAGCCCGTTTTCCAGGCCGGCACTCAGTTGGCTGAACTGGTGGACGACAACCGTACCAACGAAAAGTGGACCGGTTCGGTCAGTGTGCAGTACGCCTTTGCTGACCTGGATATGACGGCTTATGCCACGGCGGCGAGCAGTTTCCGTCCCGGCGGTTCAACCATTGCATCAGCGGATCTCGGTGAATTCACTCACTATGAAGAAGAAGACAGCTGGTCCCTGGAGGCCGGAGTGAAGTCTTCCTGGCTGGATAATCGTCTGCGTCTGAATGGAGCGGTTTTCCATCAGGATTACAGCGACTATATCGGTCGTGCCTCTCGCATTCTGATCAGCAGTGGCGCCAATGCCGGCGGCATTACCACCAATGGTGACGCCTTGATTCAGGGTGTTGAACTGGACTTCGAATATCTGCTGAGCGCCGACTGGCGTCTGGCTGGTGGTGTCTCCTATGTTGAGGCGGAATATCAGGATGGTGCTGAAGTTCCTTGCAATGGAGTGCCTATTCCGCAGGGAGCGACTGCCGCCAGCTGTGACGTCGGCGGTTTGGAATTGGGGGTGCAGCCTCGGGTCTCCGCCAATATCAGTAGTGACTACGTGATTCCCATGGATAGCTTCGAAGCCTATGTGAAAGGCTTATACAAGTTTGTGGGTCGCCGCACTGACGTGGATGCCTCCTCCGGTGATCTGGGGGCTTACGCTACTTTGGACCTGCATCTGGGTCTACGTGAAGCTGGCGGGGTTTGGGATGTTTCCCTGTTTGCCCGCAACCTGTTTGATAAGTCGGCGATGGAAAACGTGCAACCCGAGTTCCGCACGCTCAGTCGCCAGGGTACGGGTTACCGTAAAGTGCAGGTACTCGAGCAGCGCACGATCGGGCTGTCTGCAACCTACAATTTCTAGGAGGTAATCATGTCGTCAACAGCTCGATCTTCTGTCGCTTCTCACCGTCACACCTGGTTGATGGTTGGTGTCGGATTAGGGCTGTTGGCGGCCCTATGCAGTGTATTGGTTCCCCGCCATATTGCAGATCCACAGCGTCAGATAGTTGCGACCGTCAACGGTACGCCGATTACCCGTGAGAAGTATCTCAACCATCTTCGGGCTTTGTCTGCGGATAAAAAAGACGCCATCACGTCGGACGATGCCAGCTATGTTCTCGAAAGAATCATTGAAGAGGAGTTACTGGTACAACGTGGACTTGAGGTCGGGCTGCTGGACAGTGACAAGCGTACGAGATCGGCCATGGTCAACGCAATGATCGGAATGACCACGGCCAGCGTCGAGGCCTCCCGGCCGCAAACAGCTGAGCTGGAGAAATTTCTGCAACAGCATAAGGACTTTTTTACTCCGACTTCCCGCCTGCGTGTCAGACAATTGGTCGTCGAAGGGGATCGTACCCGTGCTCAAAGTGCTTACCAACGTTTGCAGATGGGGGAGAGCTTCGCCGCAGTGAAACATGACTTTGGTAAAACAGTGGCGTTGTCATTGCCGGATACGCTGCTGCCGCCTGCCAAGGTCCGGGAGTACCTGGGTCCCAGCGCTGTGCAGATATTGCAGGCGGAAGGGGCGGGCTTTATCGCACCGCCGGAGCCTTTAGGCGGTGACTATCGCATTCTGGTATTGGTGGACAAGGAAATCGGGCAGGCGCAGGAATTGGCAGACATACGTTCGCAGGTGGAGGCCGAATTTGTTCGCCGTGCCGGCGACCGGAGCTTGAGGGAATATCTTCAGTGGTTGAAAGGACGCGCCGATATCGACTATCCGTCCAGTCTGCCACTCTAGGGGATTACGTTGATGTTGTCACTCAAGGTCAAATTGCTGCTGATACTGTTCCTGTTGGGACCGGTCTCTGTTGTTCAGGCACATAATCGCAGCGAGTCCTTTACGGACTGGAGTGTGCAGGGCAATCAGCTGAGCTTTAGTTTTAGTGTATTGCAACGGGAGGCGACGCGCATTCCCGCCGATACTGATGCTTATCAACAACTGGGTCCCTTGTTGGCCGAGTATCTGCAAGAACAGTTGCGCGTGCAGGTCAATGGCCGGTATTGCAAACCCTTACAGGTGCCCCAGGCGCTGCCATCGCGTGAGGGGTTTCTGCGGGTGGAAGGGAGTTTCAGCTGCCCGGATTCCTCCACGCCTGTACTCGAAATCAACAGTTTCTTTGACCTGATTGCCACGCATACTCACTATGCCCGCGTGCGCCAGGGCGGAGTAGTTACCGAGTGGCTGTTTACACAGAGTCAGCGTACTCACTCTCTGTCGGTTGAGACTGATGCACAGGAAGTTACTGACTGGCAAGCCTTTGGCCAATATCTGTGGATCGGTGGTGAACATATTCTCGGTGGTATCGATCACCTGGCGTTTGTATTGGCATTGATTCTTCTTGCCCACCATTGGAGGGCAATGGCCTGGTTGATCACCGGCTTTACTTTGGGCCACAGCCTCAGTCTGGCATTGGCCGTGTTGGGAATCGCCGAACCTAACAGTCTGATGGTTGAGGCGTTGATCGGTTTTACCATTGCCCTTGTGGTTATCGAAGCTTTGGGCGAACGCTCGGAGACGCTCTGGTCGCTGGCGACGTGGTTGCCGGCACTGTGCCTGATACTGGTGTTGCCTCTGTGGCTGGTATCACATCAATGGTTGCTTATGGTGGGCGTTGCGGGCGTGGGGCTGTTCGCACTGTGTTATTTGCGGATAGTGGCGGTGTCTTCCCGAGCCTCCGCGTGGCGATTATTAGTTACCACGGTTTTTGGGTTGATTCATGGTTTTGGTTTTGCCGGTGGCCTGTTGGAGACCGGTTTTCCACCGGGGCAACTGGCGTTTGTACTGATGGGATTCAATCTCGGGGTGGAGTTGGGGCAGTTGTTGGTGTTGGCGGCGATTCTGATTTTGATGGCACTTGGGCGGCGTTTTCTGGCCGAGCCGACGAGGCAGTTGGGATTCAATCTGACGGCGTCGATGTTGAGCGGACTGGGTACATTCTGGTTTGTCAGTCGATTGATGGCGTAAAAATGATTGCCGCTTTTTCCAGAGTCCGGCTAAACCGGTCGGGCGCGCGAATCGCAGCCTTGTCTTAAGCTGGGGCAACGACTTAGTGCTCCAACTTCTATCTACTTATCAATTTCCAAGGTGGTATTTGTGTCTGATTTTTTAACGAAACTGGCGGCAGTCCACAGAACAAGAGTTCTATGGATCTTCTCGCTCGTAATGGTTGGCTTGGCCAATATAAGCTCTGCTGAGGCTCAACGCCCCAACATCGTGATTATGCTGAGCGATAATCTTGGCTACGGCGATCTGGGCTCCTATGGTGGAGGCATCTTGAGAGGTGCACCGACGCCAAAACTCGATCAGCTCGCAGCGCAAGGACTGCGCTTGACCAATTTTAATGTGGAGGCGGAATGCACGCCGTCCCGCTCTGCGTTAATGACGGGACGCATGCCCATTCGTTCCGGAACAACACGCGCAGTACCTGTGCCGGGGTTGCCGGTGGGATTGGCCCCTTGGGAAGTCACCATTGCCGAAATGTTGTCGGAGCAGGGCTACGACACCGCCATGTTTGGTAAGTGGCACTTGGGTTATGTGGAAGATCGTCTGCCGATCAATCAGGGTTTTGACGAGTGGTGGGGTTTTCCATTCAGTACGGATGTTTCCTGGTTTCCGGATGCGGTGGGTTTTGATCCCAAGTTGTTTGAAACGCCGCGCTTGTATGAGGGCAAGAAGGGTGAAGGCGTACGTCAGTTGCAGCCTTATAATAAAGAGGTTCGCCCTTTTATCGATGAGATGATTGCGGACCGGTCTGTGAAATATATCCAGCGTCAGGCGCAGTCGGATAAACCGTTTTTTCTCTATATTCCCTGGTCACTGGTGCATCATCCTTCGATCGCGCACCCAGATTTTCAGGGTAAGTCAGGTGCTGGCAAGTTTGGCGATTCGATGATGGAGCATGATTATCGTGTCGGGCAGGTCTTGGAGGCCATTGAACAGGCGGGAATCGCTGACAATACACTGGTGATCTATGCCAGTGACAATGGACCCGATCGGGCTGAATATCCTTATATTGGCGATACAGGTCCTTACCGCGGATATTTGGGTACGGTGCACGAAGGTTCCATTCGAACGCCGATGATGGTTCGCTGGCCGGGTAGGGTGCCTGAGAAAAGGGTGAGCAATGAGATCGTCAGTATCAGTGATATTTTTCCCACTCTGGCCTCAATCGCCGGTGGTGAGGTGCCCGATGATCGCGAGATTGATGGGGTTGATCAGTCTGATTTCTTTTTGGGCAAACAGACTCATTCCAATCGTGAGAGTGTGTTGTTTTTTGCCGGGGAGCAGTTGACGGGTGTGAAGTGGCGTCAGTTTAAGATTTATATGCACGGGGAAAAGACCGGGTTGCACGAACGAGGCTATAACAAACTCTGGGCTCCTGAGGCTTATAATCTTGAGTTGGACCCCAAGGAGCAACACAATCTGGCGTTGCAGAATTTATGGTTACTGGCCGCGGCCCTTAAACCCGCTTTTGAGTATGTATACAGTGTGGAAAAGTATGGTTTGATTTTGCCCGGAGGGGATAAACCTGAGGTGTTTGAGGCGGAAATGCCGATGTACTCGCCCCAGGCTTTGGAGTTGGCGATGACTGCGATCAAGCGCGAGGCCATTAAGAAAATGGTGAAAGATAAGTTGACTGCATTGAAGAATAAGGTGGTGGGTGTGCAGGCCAGTCCGGATTCTTAGATATCATTGGAGGTTTGCTGGTTGCGGAGGATTGGATAGTCAGCTGAGTGCCATAACCGGAAGTTCATAATCCTGGTTCAGGGCACCATGGGCGTTCGATAATGTCCGCAACGGCCGCACGACGTAGGGTGGATTAGAAGCGCTTTGCGCTTCGTAATCCACCGATCCGCCGAAGGTTTAAATTGGCGGCGGCCGTGTACAAATCACCTGTTGCAGGCACATTCAAGGGTGTTAAAAACCGGGCCGCAGCCAACGAACATCTCCGGCAGAACCGGCGGATTACGGCGCAAGCGCCTAATCCGCCCTACGCATAAACAACGCCGTCAGAGTACCAATCCTGCGAATTTGTAAGACCGGTTATGGCACGGAAGAGACTTTGAAAACAAAACTCTGAGTCCAGCAATCGCACTCTTGCAGTAAGTACCGTTTCCTTGAGCTCAGGGTAGCTCGAAGCAATTGGCGTAGTAGGTAACGGCAGCGGGCCAATCGCTAAAGACACCACGAACACCGACGTCCTGAGCGAGTACATGCAGTAGTTCAAAGACACGACCATCGCTGTTAATGCCATTGAGATCCTGGTAGTACCAGCCACCGCCTCTATTGAGTGGACCGGAACGCTCCAACGTCCAACCGATCAGTTTCAAACCGGCCTTTTTCGCAGCGAGGGAATAGGCGGAAGGCGCCAGCTGATCGTCTTTGCTTTCAACCAGCATCCAAAGTGGAGGCGCCAGTATACTCACACCGGCAGCGTTGAGTTCCTCCATGGAGGGAGACCAACTGTTCGGATCTCGGTGGTCAAATCCCTCCCGCGCATAGCGTCCCTCCAGCATTACCGCTTGCTGTCCGAACTGCGGATGTTGGCGCAGCCAGTAGAGCACATCTTTATAATGAAATGACTGCGGCCAGACACGCTCAGGGTCGATACCGGCGTCTTCGTATTCCTGAATCAGTTTGCTGGCAAACGCGTGTTGATCGAATCCCTGAAACGGCATTTCGACCTGGGGGGATTTGAGTTCCGGCGTCATATTCACACCCAGTTGATCAAACAGCTCTATACTGTCGCGATGAGTCATTAGTGTGCCTTGAGTTGCGTACAAATCCGTACGCCATCGCGGAGTGCCCTTGAGGAATGCTTCGATACTGGTGGCGTTGGGATTGGCGCCATCCATTTTGCCTTTGAGCTGCCTGAACTCCTCCAGGGTGATGTCACTGGTGCAACATTTGGCGCTGGCTGCCTGAACCAGTTTTCCGTGCTTGTCAAAACGAGCGGGCTGAAATGGGATGCTGCACTTTTTCGCCAGCGGTGAGGCCAGGATATTGGTGGTGGTGTGCAAATCGCATTGGGAGTGGCGGCAGACCAGTTGTTTGTCGCGGGTAAAGGTAACGTCGCACTCCAGGGTGCCGGCCCCCATGCGAGCTGCTGCCAAATAGGATTCGCGGGTATGTTCCGGAAACTGCAGTGGCGCACCGCGGTGACCGATGGAAAAGCTGCGGCGGTGGAGGACATTTTTCTGACAGCTTTGCAAGGTCTCCTTTAGGTCGGAGGCTGTCATCTGGTCGATCAGGTAAAACGGGCGAGGCCCCAGAGAAATTGGTGAGAACTCTGTTTTAACGGTTAGGGGCTGGTTTGAACAAGCTGTTGTGATAAGGCCAAGAATTCCAATCAATATCCATTTTAAGCTCGTCCATTGGGTTTTCATCGCGCTGTCCTTGGAGGTTGATTCAGAGCACCAACCGGTGGCCTTTGTCTTTCAGCCACTGTCGAGCCGGTTTGTAGCCCGGGTAGAGTTGCCCCACCAGATCCCAAAATGCGCGGCTGTGGTTGTGGTGAATCAAATGGCAGCATTCGTGAACCACCAGATAGTTCACAACGGCTTCAGGCGCCTGCATGATCAGCCAGTTGTATTGGATTTCGCCCTTGGCGGTACAGTGGCCCCATTTGGTTTTGGTACGCCGAAGCTTTGGACCCTGATAGGGGCGTTTGAGCGCCCGGCAGACAAAATCCGTTTTTTCGGTGAGAACGATTTGAGCCTGTTGTTGATACCAGTTTTCCAGTGCCTGGCGAATCTGCGTTTCTGTGGGCTTGCGGCTGCGGTTGGAGAGCGTGACCCATAATCGGGAGCCTTCTCGCCGAATACCGGGTTTGCCGCCATAGACCAGCTTGAGTTCCAGCAGTTCCCCCAGGTAAGGCCAGCGTTCACCGTCGGCAAAGCTGGGCTGGGGAATTTCGTCTTCGCGCGCGGCCTGTTCGGTCAGTTTGGCACGGATCCAGTCGGCTTTGTCTTCAACCCAGTGCTTTAGCTCCCGCTGTGTGGCTCTATGGGGGGCGGCAACCACTACCTTGCCTGAGCGGATTTCGATGGCGGCGGTTTTGCGGCTGGACAGTCGGATGGTGTAGTCAAAGCCCAGGTGACCGGGGTCCTCCACCGGGATCAGGCGAGGGGGTTTGGATTTGCGCAGGCGGTAAGGCATGGCGGCATTATAACCGGCTGTCCCGATATTCCCAGTTAATTGATGTCAGGTGCTTGACCTTACCATGGGTGGAAGGTTTAAGGTTTGACTATAGATTGTCTGATGCATGGAGGGAATATGAACATCAGCCAGGCCGCCAAAGCCAGTGGATTGTCGCCCAAGACCATTCGCTACTATGAGCGAATTGAGCTCATCGGTGCCGCCAGCCGGGGTGATAATGGTTATCGGGATTATGACGAAGAGGATCTCGACATATTGCGCTTTGTTCAGCGGGCACGAGCCACGGGGTTTAGCGTGGAGGAGTGCCGCCAGTTGCTGTCCCTCTATCGCGATACCGAACGCCACAGTTCAGAAGTGAAGGTGTTGGTGCAGGAAAAACTGGAGCGGGTGGAAGCACAAATTCAGGAATTATTGCAAATGCGGGATACTCTCCAGGACCTGGTCGAACGTTGTCCGGGCGACGAACAGGCGCAGTGCGCGATTATCGACAAATTGGCCGAGCAGTCTTAGAAGGGGGGCGTATGTCGGATTGTTGTTCGGACAAGAAAGTGACATCGACGGCCGAGAGTTGTTGCTCTAAAAATGTTGTGAGTGAAGCCGTGGTGGATTCGTGCTGCGGCACTCAAGCAGCCCAGGCTGCACCGGTGAGTTCCTGTTGCGACACAGGGGCAGACGCAGGCAGGCGATTTGATTGGCTGCTTTGGGGCAGTGCCGTTCCCGTTGCTACGGGCTATGTGCTGCATGTCCTGGGTTGGTCTCATTCCTTGCCCGCTTGGGCACATACCATGAGCCACGGCGTGTTCGAGTTGATTAACACCATGTGGTGGGGGGTTGTGCTGGCCGCAATATTTGTGGGTATGTTGAGCCGCATACCACAGCAAATGATTACAGCGGTTTTGGGGCCAGGTGGAACCTTGCGGGGTGTCTGGCGGGCCACTCTGGCGGGAACGCTAATGGATCTTTGCAGTCATGGCATATTAATGGTGGGTATGCAGTTGTACCAGCGTGGCGCCAGCCTGGGGCAAGTTATGGCTTTTTTGATTGCAAGCCCCTGGAACTCACTGTCGTTGACCATCATTCTGGTGGCATTAATCGGTCTGCCCTGGACCTTGGCATTTATTCTTTTGTCGCTGGTGATCGCGGTGATCAGCGGCTGCATTTTCGAAGTTCTGGTCGGGCGTGGCACTTTGCCAGGCAACCCCAATACCAGTCAGTTGCCGGAGGATTACCATTTGTGGACAGAATTGAAGGTCTACTGGCGTGGTGTTGACTGGCGCCCCGGATTGGTTCGCGAGGTAATGTGGGACGGTTTCAAAGGGTCGCAGATGGTTCTGCGTTGGCTCCTGTTCGGCGTGCTGCTGGCGACCGCTCTGCGCAGTTTTGTGGCGCTGGAAGATTTTCAGGACTGGTTTGGCCCCACAGCACTGGGTCTGGTGGTGACCTTGATCGCTGCCACCATCATTGAAGTCTGTTCAGAAGGTTCCACGCCCATCGCCGCCGATTTGATGACCCGGGCGAAGGCGCCCGGTAACAGTTTCGCCTTTATGATGACGGGCGTATCCACCGACTACACCGAGGTGATGGTGCTCAAAGATACCACTCGCTCTTGGAAAATTGCCCTGTTCCTGCCTCTGGTTACTGTTCCTCAGGTGGTGATTATTGCCTGGATTTTGAACACCAGCTTTGCTGTCTGAGATCTCGAAGGTGTTTGTTAGATGATCAAATTGTTGATAAAAATCAACAACTTGGGCGTCTGGAGTACAGTGTTCGAAACCCTGGTCGGGAAGTGATCAATTCGCTGCAGGCGACGCGGCTTCGGGGTTTTGACCACTTTTCCGAAAGCTGTCCAACGACTTATCCACAGGATCTGTGGGTTTCTCTTACCGGCCTCCATGTTGATCCACAACGTCGTTAATCGACCGACAAGTGACGCTTTCAACACGCGAGTGGAAGCCTTAATTGTACTATGGTGTCTGCAGATTCTGATTTGATGCTTTATTCGACAAACCCAAAGGGGGAGGACGGGCGGATGACGCTGCGTTATGAAGGCAAGAAGGTACTGGTAACCTGCGTGGAACGTTATATGGGAAACGTTATCGCGGATGGATTTGAGCAGGAGGGGGCAGAGGTGGTTCGCGACAGTGATCTGTTGGTTAGCGAATCGGCACTGGAAGACTTGGCAGATCGTGCCAAAGACATTGATATTCTTGTTGCCAACTTTGCCGAAGATCCGATGCCCAATCGCGTTGACGATATTCTCGATGAAGAGCTGGATACACTTTTCCAGCATATGGTGTTCCCGTTGATTCGCACGGTGCGTCGATTTGTGCCCGCCATGAAGGCGAAGGGTAAAGGTAAAATAATCGCTATGACCAGTGCGTCGCCGCTTCGGGGGATACCAAAGTTCAGTGCCTATTGCTCCGCTCGGGGGGCACAAAATGCATTTGTGCGTGCAGCGGGACTTGAATTGGCGGCCGATAATATTCAGTTCAATGCGATTGCTCAGCATTACGTCAAAAATGAGCGTTACTTTCCCGATGAGTTGATCGAAAGTGAGCGCTTTAAGGCGCGTGTCTTACCACAAATTCCCACGGGCAAGATTGCAGAGGCGGAAGAGACCGCCGAGTTGGCGTTGTACCTGGCGTCGGATAAGTGTACCCATATGGTGGGGCAGGTCATTCCCTGGTCCGGTGGCTGGGCGACAACGACGGGTTGAGTGATGATCGATGACAAATTGATTACCGCTTGATGACAGACAAAAAACTGAGGCTTCAGCGATTAAGTCGACTGGATTAGAGGGTGCCTTCTTTTGGCTAATAAATGATCAATTTGCTGAAGGGTATAGACCCTGTGGCCTGAAGGGAATTTTCCGGCAACTGCTCACAAAGTTATCCACAGGTACTGTGGAATCTATGCTGCAGTTGCACACTAAAATTTAAGTCGGCCGGATTGAGTTGTTGGTGTTTCAGTTTGCATAGCCCCAGTATGTGAAACCGGCGACTTTGGGTGTTGAGGGAACATAGAGGGTCTCCATATCCCTGAGTTTGAACCCACCCTCGCGCAGGAACTTGGGGATGTCCCGGTTGAGGTGGCAGCCGCCTGCCATCTTCATCCATAGCGGATTGATGCGGTTTTGCCACTTGCGCACCGCTTCGTCGGGTGCGCGGCCATGCTCGCTGAACAGCAGCTTGCCGCCGGGCTTGAGTACCCGCCGCATCTGTTTGACCGCCGCTCGCCAGTCAGGAATGGTGCACAGGGTATAGGTCAGGACGATGGTGTCTGCGCTGTCGTCATCCAGGGGGATTTCCTCCCCCGGCAATCCCAGCCATTCCAGTTCAAAGGGGGCGGCAGCAACCCGCTCACGGGCCTTTTCCCGCATGCCATCGGAGGGCTCAAGCCCCCAGACTTTCTCCACCTTTTCGGGGTTGTAGTAAGGGATGTTGATGCCTGAACCCATACCGATTTCCAGTATTCGGCCCTCGGCCTGTGGCACAACTTTTTGGCGTTGTTTGAGGATGGGTTTGGTGCCGCAAGCGAGGTTAATCATGTGCGGCAAGATCTTGTCGTCATAGAAACTCATGGCAATTCCCTTTTTTCTCAGCAATTTAAATGCTAACCACGCCAACTAGTGGTTGCGTCAATACAATGGTTTTGGCAGTCTTGGCCGCGACTTGCCGGCAAGCGAGCCAACCTTTGCAACCTTCAGCGCTAAAGTTTGTCGAAAGCGCCGTGGAGGTTTGCCTCATGGGCGCTGCCACTGCCGAAAGACCGTTGTTAGACCTGACAGAGATGTTAATAAACAGAGACTTTAGCAAAGAGATGACCATTATGAAAAAGATCTTCCTGCCGATGATTGTTTTGGGGAGCCTGGCAGCCACCGCCGGGGTTCAGGCAGCAGACAGCAAGGCCTTGATTAAGCACCGCCAGGGGGTGATGAACGCGATTTCCGGCCACCTGACATCTATTTTTTCAACCTTGCGTGGTCCAGAGAGCTTTGCCCCCAACCGTCAGTTCCACGCCGACAGCATTGCTCATCTGTCGAAGATAGCTGTGCATACCTTCCCTGAGGGCACTGACAGTGGCAAGACCAGCGCCAGCTCAGACATCTGGAGCAAACCGGAAGCCTTTAAAGAGGCAATGGATAAGTTTGTGAATAAAGCCGATGCTCTGGCAGCTACCGCGGGTAATGGCGATGTGAAGGCCCTGGCGTCAGCCGCCAAGGCTTTGGGTGGCACCTGCAAGGGTTGCCATGATGATTTTAAAGAAGATTGATGGCGCGTTTGCGATCAATCAGGGCAGTGTAACGGCTGCCCAGGTCAAACCGGCGGCACTGCCCAGAAGCAGTGCCAGCCTTAACACTGATAGCGGCACTACAGCTTCCAGGTCGGTGAGCAAATCCCGATGCAACCATTTTCTGCCGGTGACCATCGGTGTGATCAAGTCCTGACGTTTGCCAAAACGATACACCAGCACGGCGATTATGTGACAGGCCACCAGGGCCAGCAGCAGTATCCAGTTGTTGTGGTGGACTTTTCCAGCCAGGCTGATCCAGAATTCGTCCGCGTTATAGACCCAGGGTCCCTCAAACATAAAGTCGTCGGTGGTCAGCAGGCCACTGAGGGCCTGGGCGGCGAGCGCCATCAGCATGATGATGACCATCCATGAGCCCATGGGGTTGTGCCCGGCGTATTGCTTTTCCCCCCTTGCATAGGCTTTTACATGGCGCGGATGTATGGGAAAGCGGGAGAAGTGCCCGTAATCGCGCGCCAGTATGCCGGTAAGCAGCCGGAAGGTGATCAACCCCAGCATGCCGTAACCGCAGTACAGGTGCCACTCCATCCAGTCCATCTCGCCGGACAGCCCGGTGATCATGGAGGCGCTAAAGGTCAGCACCAGGGCCCAGTGAAACAGGCGGGTGTGTCGGTCCCAGATGAGGTGTGGAGTGGTTTGCATAGAACGCTCTTTAGTGTTTGGCGGCGTAGGATTCTACGGCTTCCATGACCCGCAGTACATTGCCGCCGAGGATTTTGGCGATGTCTTTTTCGCGATATCCGCGATCCAGCAGTGCTTCGATCAGTGCCGGGTAGGTGGAGACGTCCTTTAGGCCCTCTGGCAGAGAGTCGCCGACGCCGTCGTAGTCGGAACCCAGACCGATGTGATCGATGCCCACGAGTTTGCGGGCGCGGTCGATGTGGTCGACGACGTCACTGATGCTGGCGAAGGGGTAGGGGAAGCGTTCGCGGTAGCTTTTGGCAAAGGCCAGACTGGCTTCCGGGGTGAGTTTGTCTCCCTGGAGTTTTTCGAAGGCAGTTCTGGCGGCGTTGAATTCGTTGCCCCAGCGCATGGCGGTTTCAGTCACAAAGAAGCTGCCGAAGTTGATCATGATGACCCCGTCGTTTTTGGCCAGGGCTTTAAGCATTTTGTCGCCGACATTACGCTCCAGACCCGGGGTAAAGTGTCGCAGGGAGGAGTGGGAGGCGATCACGGGTGCTTCGGTGAGTTCCAGGACTTCGTAGAAGGCGGAATCCGAGACGTGGGAGATGTCGATCATGATGCCGAGGCGGTTCATTTCTCTGACCATGTCCGCTCCAAAGGGGCTCAGGCCTTTCCAGATTTTGGCTTTGTCGTAGGAGGAGTCTGAGATGTGGTTGGATTTGGAGTGGGCGAGGGTGATGTAGCGGATGCCGCGGTCGTAGAAGTGTTTGAGGTTTTTGAGGTCACCTTCGATGGCGGCGCCGTTTTCCATGCCCAGGGGCAGCGCGATTTTACCGGCTTTGAAGCTGTCGCGTATGTCGGCGGCGGTGCGGGCGATGGTGAATTTGTCGGGGGCGCGGTAGACGATGGCTTCGACTTGGTCGATGAGGACGTCAGCCAGTTCTTTGGCGCCGTCAGCTTCTTTTACCGCTGGAATATAGATGGACATAAAGGGGGCGTCGAGGCCGCCCTGTTTGGCTCTCGGGTAGTCGAAGTCGCCTCTTTCGGTGGCCTGGGTGACGTCTTCCCAGTGGCGTTGCATACGGTAGGGAACGTCAATATGGCCGTCGACGATCGGGTATTTGTGGGCGATGTCGATGGCTTTTTGGCTGGGGGCTGCTTGTGCCGGCAAGGTGGCGCAAGTGGCAAGGGTGGTGGCCAGCAGGCTGTTGCGCAGGTTTTTGATCAGGTGTGAGGTTGGCTTCACGGGCGCTCCTTGTGGTTGTTATGGATTTCCGGCGGATTTATTGAATCATGCTGTGGGGCCGGATGCCAGATGTGTTGGTGGGTTCTGGGGTAGGACGTTTGGGGGTGGGTTGTCCTCAGTTTGTTGGTGATATTTGGCCGGGGTGAGGTGTTTTTGTTGCGCTGCAGCAGGGGGGGGGTGCTGGGTTGGGTGCCACTACAGGCGGCTGGGGTCTTGTTTTCAGAGCTGTCGGGCGCCCCTCCGGGGTACCTTCAGTTGCCCAAGAGCCCAACACAAAACGTTGGTCTCTTGGGCGCCTTCAGCGCTCCTCTTTTACGCTCTGAAAACAAGACCCCAGCCACCTTTGACTCTGAAGAGCTCAATGTTGGGTGCCTCATTAATATGGGGCATTTGTAATTTGGAATAAGAAAGTTGATTTTTATGCTTAAATAATATTGGGTTTTGCTGCACTGCAACAAAAATGTCGTTGACCGGTGTTTGTTCAGCTGGGTATTATTTGCTCGCACTTTGCTGCTATGCAGCATAAACAAATTTCAGGAGACATTAGCCATGTTTGATCAGATCACCGAGCAGTTCCAGCGTACCCTTAAGCCTGTTAGCGACCTGGCTACTATCAATGCCCAGGTTACCGAGCAGTTGCTGCAGCAGCAGACCAACCTGTTCACCGGCATGATGAATGACGGCGTTAACTTCGCCAAGAATGTCAGCGAGCAGAAGGATATGGGCGCCATTCTGGAGGCTCAGAAGTCTTACGCCGAGGGTGTTCAGGAGAAGTTGGTTGCGACTACCAAGGATGCTTACGCTGTTATGACTCAGGCTCAGGAGAAAGTGGGTGAAGTTTTGAAGACTGCTTTCGCTGAAGCCAAGGAAAACGCTGCTGAAGTTACCGCCAAGGCGACTAAGGCTGCTACCAAGGCTGCTGCTGCCAAGTAATAGGCATCGCCTTTGGTCTAAAGGCCATTCCCCGGGTCGGCATGTTGTAGCGCCGGCCTGCCCGGCGCAGCTCCCGCTCTCGCGGATTGAGCTGCGTTGTGGTACCTGTCCCGCGCAAATTTTTCTGACCAACCAGTAGGGTGATTCGATGCGTTACCAAGCCTACGACTATACCGTTAAAACCGCGAATGCGTTTCATGGCTTTTATAGCCTGGCGCACGAGATGACCAGCCATCCGTTTAATCCGTTCAGTCATACCTGGATGGGGCGGGCGACCAACGCGATGTTGGAGTCGGCCATGCGTGCCACTAAAACCTACGATAAGTTGGGTTTTGAGATCCGTTCTACCACGATTGATGGTCAGACGGTGATGGTTCGCGAGCAGATCGAGCATTCGAAGCCGTTTTGTGATCTGATTCATTTCAAGCGCCAGGGGCGCAAGCATAAGAATAAGGTGTTGTTGGTGGCGCCTTTGTCCGGTCATCATGCGACCTTGCTGAAGGGCACGGTGGAGGGGTTGTTGCCTCGCCATGAGGTGTATGTCACGGATTGGCTGGACGCCCGTGAAGTCCCGGCTGAAGAGGGTCCATTTACGTTCGATTGTTACGTCTCCTATTTGATCGAGTTTATGGAGCTTCTGGGAGAGGATGTACACGTCATTGCTATTTGTCAGCCGACGGTACAGGCGTTGATCGCGACGGCGGTAATGGCGGAGCAGAATAGTGTTTCTACGCCCAAATCGCTGACGTTGATGGCCGGGCCGCTGAATACGGACAGAAATCCGACTCGGGTGAATGAATATGCCCGTGAGCACAGTGTGGATTGGTTCAAGGGGTTTGCGATTATGACGGTGCCCAACGGCTATCCGGGTGCGGGTCGCAAGGTGTATCCGGGATTTTTGCAGTTGGGCGGTTTTTTGAGTATGAATCTGGATACTCATCTGAAGAAGTCGCTGATGTTTATGCGCAATATTGTTTCCGGGGATCAGGAGGATAGTGATCGTTACCGCGCGTTTTACGATGAGTATCTGGCGGTGTTGGATATTCCGGCGGAGTTTTATCTGGAGACGATTGAGCGGGTGTTTAAGGACAATGCGCTGGCTAATGGCACTATGACGTATCAGGGTAAGCCGGTGGATTTGACGGCGATCAAGAATACGGCGCTGTTGACGGTGGAAGGCGCGGACGACGATATTTGCGGTATTGGTCAGACAGAGGCAGCACAGGATATGTGCAGCAATATTCCCAAGTCGATGCGTAAACATCACTTGCAGGAGGGGGCGGGCCACTATGGGATTTTCAGTGGTTCAAAGTTCCGCAAGCAGGTACGACCGTTGGTGACGGAGTTTATTCGCAAGTACAGTTGAGTTGTTGCCATTCACCGATAAAAAAACCGCCATCCGGCGGTTTTTTTGTGTCCGTTTATCAGTCTTTGTCTTTTTTGTTGCCCGGGGTGAAAGACTGCCAGGCGTCCATGTTTTGTTGCATCATTTTATTGAAGGTGGTCATGGGATTGGCGTCGATGAGGTTTTTGAGCATGCCTTGCATGGTGTCTTGTTGTTGCAGGAATTTGGCGAGACTCATTTCCAGGTATTGGCGCACGAAGACTTGCATGTCGCCACCATAGAAGCGGATGAGCTGTTTGAGCAAGACGTCGGTGAGGATGGATTGCTCGTCGCTGGTTTCCTGTTCAGTGATGATTTGCAGGAGGATGCTTTTGGTGAGGTCATCGCCGCTTTTGGAGTCGACAACTTCGAAATCCTGGTGGTCGATGATCAGTTTTTTAATGTAGTCGAGGTTGACGTACTGGCTCTGGGAGGTGTCGTAGAGGCGGCGATTGGGGTATTTCTTGATGGTGATCAACGTCGGTCTCGCTATCGGGTAACTGGCAGTCGTTCAGTATAAGCGTTGGCGGGGCGAAGTGCACGGGTTGGGGCTAAGGCTTGGATGACTCGCTACCTCTGGGTAGTTGGATTTGTAGGGTGGGTTAGCGAAGCCTAACCCACCAATGAGTTTTGCACGTGCTAGATATTGACTTTCACGTAGCTGCCCGGTGCAGCTTCCAGCGCCGGATACTCCTTGCTGGTCCCCACTTCTCTGGCTTTCACTGCCTTGCCGGACTGCGGCTGCAACCACTGTACCCAGTCGTTCCACCAGGAGCCGGAGACTTTCTCGGAGCTGTCCAGCCATTGTTCGGGTTTTTCCGGCAAGGGTTGTCCTTCGCTGTCGGCGGCAGGTACCCGGTGGGGGTATTTGCCGGGGTCAGCGGGGTTGATGATGCCGGCGATGTGGCCCGAGGAGGCGAGGATAAAACGGGTCGGGCCGGACAGCAGTTGAGCACTGCGGTAGGCGCTTTCCCAGAGTACGATGTGGTCGGCTTCTGAGGCGACGACGTAGGTGGGTACGCTGGGGGCGCTCAGGTCGATGGGTACGCCGTTGAGGCTGATGCCACCGGGTTGTTTGATGCGGTTTTCGAGGTAGGCGTTGCGCAGGTAGAAGTTGTAGGCGGCAGCCGGGATGTTGGTGGCGTCGCCGTTCCAGAACAGCATGTCGAGTGCCGCCGGGCGTTTGCCTTTTAGGTAGTTGTCGACGAAGTAGGACCAGAACAGGCTGTTTTCCCGCAGCATGTTGAAGCCAAGGCCGATTTTGCGGCCGTCGAGTACGCCTTTGAGTTCGGTTTCCTGGCGCAAGAGTTCGACCATTTCTTCAGAGACAAAATTGCCGATCTCGCCCGGCTCGGAGAAGTCGAGCATGGTGGCGAAGAAGGTGAGGCTGTTGAGACGGTCGTCACCAATGGCTTTCAGGTAGGCGGCGGTGCAGGCGAGCAGGGTGCCGCCTACGCAGTAGCCGGCGACGTTGATTTTCTTGCGGCCGGTGATGCTTTCGATAGCGTCCAGTGCGGCCACCGGGCCTTCGAGCATGTAGTCGTCCAGGCGTTTGTGGGAGAGTTCACGGGTGGGGTTGACCCAGGAAATCATGAATACGGTGTGGCCTTGTTCCACCAGCCAGCGGACCATGGATTTGCGGGCTCCAAGGTCCATGATGTAGTACTTGTTGATAAAGGGCGGGATGATCAGCAGCGGTGCTTCCTGCACTTTGTCGGTGGTGGGGGTGTACTGGATGAGCTGCATCAGATCGGTCTGGGCGACAACCTGCCCGGGGGTGTTGGCCAGGTCTTTACCCAGTACGAAGGCGTCTTCGGGGGTCTGGGTGATTTTGAAACTGTCCATGGGGCTTTTTTGCAGATCGTGCAGGTAGTTTTCAAATCCTTGCATCAGGCTCTGGCCCTGGCTTTCCTGAATTTTGCGGTGGACTTCAGGGTTCGTCAGTGGCGTGTTGGTGGGCGACATGGAGCTGATAAACTGGCGCGTAAAGAATTTGGCTTGGTCGCGGGTTTTCTCGTCTTCAAAGTGGATACTGTCGACGGTTTCTTCCAGCAAGCGTGCATTGAGCAGGTAGGATTGTTTGAGGTAGCTGAAGACGGGGTCATTCTTCCAGGCACGGTCTTTAAAGCGCTTGTCGCTGCGGTCGTTTTCAACCACGTTTTCCGGCTCGCTTTGCTCTAGCATGGCGCGGGTGGTTTTCTGCCAAAGTTGCAATTGTTGCTGCATCAGGTTGAGTTGGCCCTGAAGCAGTTTTTCTGTATCGATTTGGCTGCCGCTATTGAACAGTTGCGCCATTTTGTCGGGGTTGAACATTGGATTGGCGGTCTGGCAGGTTTTGAGCATGTCGCTGAACAGTTTGCCGGCAGTCTGCAGGTAGTCTTGCTGATGTTGGTCTAATCCCACGTAAATATCTCCTGGTACTGAGTACCTTTTAAGATTCAATAATGTGCACGAAGTTGATGAGTCGCGCCGATCTAGTGCGTCGGCTTAGTCGTTTTCCCGTCTTGATGCGGGTTTTTCTTTTGTTCAGAAAAATCGATGGGTTTACTGGTTTTTGCCCGCAGCCAAGAGTGCGTTGTCAATGTCAAGGTGGTGGCCTGATCTGACTTGGGTTTGCTTTCGCTGGCGAGAGAGGGTGTACGGATGTGGCTGGCCGGTGAGTTGATGGTTGCATCTTTGCTCATTTCGCTGAATCCCTTTCGCCTGATATCGCGTCGCGTCTTTGTCGATTCTGAATGGCAGAGGCCATATTTAGGTGCGATATAAGTACGCGTAAAGTATTTCGTTAATGTTACAAAAGCAAGAGAAATGCCAAGAGTTTTTCTTCATTTTGATGTAAATCACGGGAACAATTTTCGGAATAAAAATGGAGGTTGTGTCGATCGCCTGATTTGATTTTCAGTCTGTAAATTAAGACGTTTTTCCCAAGGGGTTGCGCATCATAAGAGTGCGCCAGGATTTCATTATGGTGCGCGGTTTAATTGGAATTGATCTTGATAGGGCGAAAATGGCCAACCTGCGTCTGAAGAAACTTGTTTGTAATTTTGGTAAAAATAATGACACCCATTGTTTTTCTGGCTGTAACAAAAGAAGAGTAATTTTGTTGGCAAAGCTTCAGGTAGCTCTGTCGCGAGAAACCACTAATGAGCTGACGCCATGCAAGAACGAGTCAATAACCGAATCGAAGCTGGAGTGGAACGCAACTCGCGACCGATATAGTCCTGTCTTTAATTTTTGGTTCTTGCAGTTTTAAATTTGCCGCGTTGGATATTAATGATCTCAGCCGGTGTTTGGCGCAAGAGCATATTAACCTGGTTGCCAATAATGGCATTGAGATTCTGGCGCCCTCCAATCCCGTCTGGCAAGACAATGCGCTCTCCCCCGTGAACTGATGTATAGAGAGTATTCAGCGTTATGGGTTTCATGGTCTTTCCTATGCATATGTTGCGGCGGTCGCTCCCACCTATATGAGCAGGAATGAACAGGAGAGCTTGATAGTCGCCAACCCGGGCAGTGGTGCCGGCTTTTTCCACCATTGAGCAATTGATGATTGCCCGGCAGGCTAATGCCATGCTCGCCAGGGAATCCGTCAGATCCCAATCTCTCGCCAGCCATTGCGCCTGACAGTGGTGGCATCACTATCAAACCTGCTGCTAAAATGCCCTGTTCTGAATCACAGGGTCGCGCAGTCAGGTTTATGGAAGTCCCCAATCCCAATTGGAGTGTTTACAGCACCTACGTAGAAGCCATAGTGCAGGCGGGGGAGCATCTGGGGGCGCCGGTCGATGCACTTCTGATTAAGGTGGGCATCGACAAACACCTGTTCAAAGACCCGGAACACCGCTTTCCTGTCGCCAAGGTGCTGAGGTTCTATCAGTTGTTGGCGGAGCATACCAATAACCCGGATATCGGGCTTTATACCGGCCGCATTGCGCATATCAATGGCTTGAATCTGCAATTGTATATGTCCACCGTCTGCTCCACTTTTCGTGAATATCTCAACCTCATGCCCAGCGTATTGCGCTTTTCCGGAGATATCGGCGAGGTGGTGATTCAAGGCGAACCGGAGTTTATTCGTTTGGAGTGGCAGCCTCTGTGGAAAGCCACTGGTACACAGCGGCTGTTGACGGACGAGATGCTGACGGTGTCGGCCGCTATTGTGAATTCCCTATGCATCCTGCCCATACCGGTCAGGAGAGCTCACTTTACCTATGCCCAACCCCAGGACCTGACGTTGCTGAACACCACGTTTGGCGAAAATCTGCACTTTAATCAACCGGTCAGTTGTCTCTACTTCTCCCGCGAGAGTCTTAACTATCCGCTTACCCGTTTGGCGGGTGATCTGGCCGCGACTATGGCACGCCCGGTGGAGCATCTGTTTCAGGAGGGTGAAACCCGGGATGTGTTTCTACAGCAGTTGCGCCAGACCATACTGAAGCTGCTGCCGGAAGGGGAGATCAGCATTGATCGGGTGGCGGAGGAGCTGAACCTATCGCGCCGTACCCTGCAGCGTCGCCTGTCGGATCGGGACACGCAGTTTTTGCAGGTGCTGCAGAGTGTGCGCGCCAGCCTGGCGTTGCGCTACCTCGCTGATGAGCGTTTGGGGATCACCGAAATCGCATTCTTGTTAGGTTATGGTGATCAGGGGTCGTTTTCCAGCGCCTTTAAATCCTGGCATGGGATGTCGCCCAGGGAGTATCGGCAGGGGCAATAATCAGTCTCCGCTGCGGCTGGCACCAATTCTGGTATTGTTGGCACCTTATGGCATGTGGGCTGCGTTAAAGCCTTCTACTATGGTTGTGATGGATCCACGCTAAACCCCACAACCATAATGGAGACTTCCCCAATGACCGCATCCGCCACTCCCGATATCGGTCTCGGTAATCTGATACTGCGCCGCGGCCAACTGACTCCCCGACGCAGAGCCCTGACCTTTGAAGAGCAAACCCTCAGTTTTGCCCAGTTGTCCGATCGAGTCCGGCGTCTGGCCACGTCGTTGCGACAGGGGGGCGTTTGCCGCGGTGACCGGGTGGGTTATATCGGATTTAACCACCCCGCGTTTTTGGAGACGCTGTTTGCCACTTCCTGCCTGGGGGCCATTTTCGTTCCACTGAATTTCCGTCTGAGTGGGCCTGAAATCCGTTATATCGCCAATGACGCTGGGCTGCATACGCTGGTGGTGGATAACACAATGCAGACCACCATTGAGAGCGAACAAGAGACGCTTTGCGCCCGTCGTTATATCTCGGCAGAGCCGGATGCCAGTACGCCTGAGGGGTGGGATCTGTTGGAAGCGCTGATTGCTGCGAGTGACCCCTTGCTCGACTGCGAACGGACGGAAAGCCACGACGTCGCCATCATTATGTATACCTCCGGAACCACCGGCCTGCCCAAAGGCGCCATGCTGACGCAGGGCAATATTTTCTGGAACACGGTGAATGCCTGTTTTGGTGAGGAGTACATGGGACAGTCGACATTGACCTGTGCGCCTCTGTTTCATATCGGTGGGCTTAATGTCACCACATTGCAGTCCCTGTGCAAGGGGGTTGAGGTTGTCTTGCACCGTAACTTTGATGCCGCCAAGGTGCTGGAGGATATCCCCCGTTATCAGGTGGCCGCCATCTTCGGGGCGCCCACCATGTTTCTGATGATGAGCCAGGAAGCCACCTTTGCGGAAACCGACCTGAGTTCCATTCGGTCGTTGATTTGTGGCGGTGCTCCGGTACCAGTGCCTCTGATCGAGTTGTACGGGCAGCGAGGTGTGCAATTCAATCAGGGTTATGGTCTGACGGAAACCGCGCCCTTTTCCAGCTTGCTGAACGCCGATATGGCGCTCGAAAAGGTGGGTTCCGCGGGTACGGCGCCACTGTTCACGTTTGTACGGATTGTGGACGACAACAACCGACCGCTGCCCGCCGGGGAGGTGGGCGAGGTCTGTGTCATGGGCCCCAATGTGATGAAGGGCTATTGGAATCGCCCGCAGGCCACGGCTGAGGCTATAGATGCTGAGGGTTGGTTTCACAGCGGCGATATGGGGTATTTGGATGAGGATGGTTATCTGTTTCTGTGTGACCGTCTTAAGGATATGGTGATCAGTGGTGGCGAGAATGTTTACCCCGCCGAGGTGGAGAGTGTGCTCTACGGCCACGAGGCGATCCGCGAGGTGGCGGTTATCGGGCTGCCGGATTCCAAGTGGGGGGAGGCTGTCTCGGCGATTGTGGTTCTGGAGCAAGGGGCTGAGCTGAGCCTGGCGCAGTTGCGGGACTTTGGCGAACAGAATCTGGCTCGCTACAAGCTGCCAACGCAGCTGCATTTTATCGATGCCTTGCCCCGCAATCCCGCCGGCAAGGTGCTCAAGTATGAGTTGCGTGAGTCTTTTACTTCCAAAGAGGGGTAACTCCTGGACAGAGCAAGGATTTGGCGCCAATTCCCAAGAAGTTGGCACCGAATCCCGGGTTTGTCTTTGCCAGAGTCTTAGACTGGAATGATATGTCCAGACCTGTATGAGAAGAACATGATATTGACAGAAGAACACAGCGCCATTCGACAGACAGTTGCCAGCTTTATCGATAAGGAGATCAATCCTCATTGCGATGAGTGGGAAAAGGAGGGCATCTTCCCGGCCCATGAGTTGTTTAAGAAAATGGGCAACCTGGGGTTGCTGGGTATTCCCAAACCCACCGAGTATGGTGGCATGGGGCTGGATTATAGTTATCAAATCGTTTTTTCTGAGGAGTTGGGCCGTATTCACAGTGGCGGGGTCTCCATGGGGATCGGGGTGCAGACGGATATGTCGACTCCCGCTTTGGCCAAATTCGGTAGCGATGAACTTAAGCGTGATTATTTGACCCAGGCGATTGCCGGCGAGGCGGTGTTTTCGATTGCGGTGAGTGAGCCTCACGCGGGCTCGGATGTGGCGGCGATCAAGACGACGGCCAGGAAGGACGGTGATGATTATGTGATTAACGGGACTAAGATGTGGATTACCAATTCCACGCAGGCGGATTTTCTGTGTCTGTTGGCCAATACGGGCGATGGCCCGGCGCATACGAATAAGTCATTGATTCTGGTACCGACCAGCACGCCTGGCATTTCTTTTTCTGAGCGTCTGGACAAGCTCGGTATGCGTTCGTCCGATACGGCACAGATTTTCTTTGACGATGTGCGCGTACCTCAGCGCAATCTGATTGGCGAGGAAGGCATGGGTTTTACCTATCAGATGATTCAGTTCCAGGAGGAGCGTTTGTACGCAGCCGCGGGTTCGCTGAAGGCGATGGAGTATTGTATCGATACTACGATTGATTATACCCGCGAGCGTCAGGCGTTTGGTAAGTCGCTGTTGGATAATCAGGTGATTCATTTTCGTCTGGCGGAGTTGCAGACGGAGGTGGAGGCGCTGCGAGCGCTGACCTACGACGCCGTTGAGGGGTATATCAATGGTGTGGATGTGACCATGAAGGCGTCCATGGCGAAGTTGAAGGCGGGGCGTCTGGTGCGGGAAGTGGCGGATTCCTGTCTGCAGTATTGGGGCGGTATGGGGTATATGTGGGATAACCCGGTGTCGCGCGCCTGGCGGGATCAGCGGCTGTGTTCTATCGGCGGTGGTGCCGATGAGGTGATGTTGGGGATTATCGCCAAGAAAATGGGGATATTACCCGGGCGGAAATAACGATTTCGGTCTGGTGGTGTTAGTTGTCTCTGGCAGAGGCATAGAGACTTTTCTATTTGAGCTTTATTTGCAAGAAGCGTTAGGTGGGACCGGGTAGGCAGAAAAGTGCCATAACCGGTCTTAGAAATTCGCAGGATTGGTACTCTGACGGCGTTGTTTATGCGTAGGGCGGATTAGGCGCTTGCGCCGTAATCCGCCGGTTCTGCCGGAGATGTTCGTTGGCTTCGGCCCGGTTTTTAACACCCTTGAATGTGCCTGCAACAGGTGATTTGTACACGGCCGCCGCCAATTTAAACCTTCGGCGGATCGGTGGATTACGAAGCGCAAAGCGCTTCTAATCCACCCTACCTCGTGCGGCCGTTGCGGACATTATCGAACGCCCATGGTGCCCTGAACCAGGATTATGAACTTCCGGTTATGGCACATTGCCGTCAAAGCCTGCACCCAAACAGCTTATCAACTCTTGCAGAAGATCTATCTCTCTAATTAGTACGGCAAACCTAGATAGGCCATCATGATGGCGTAGATCTCCGGTTGGGTAACCATTGGAGCCACGCGGCCGGCGCCTTCGTGATTGCTGAACAATGGTACGTTGACTCCGGTGTGTTCTTCATAAGGGAAGTCGTTGGTGGCGTAGTTGACAGCAATAATCTGGTTTTCGGGTGTCTGGATCCTGGCAACGTGTCCGGCGGTATAAACAGGCACTCCATAGCGGCTGAACAGACTGTTTTCCGGAATGATCTGTGCGGCCTGCCCGTGGTCGGCGGTGACCAGGATAAGGGTGTTGGGATTGTGTTCAGCAAACTCCAGTGCACTGATCAGTGCCTCTTCAAGTTGTTGCAGTTCACCGATGCTGCCACAGGGATTGCGGGCGTGGCTTTGTTTGTCGATGGAGGCGGATTCCACCATCAGGAAGAAACCGCGACTCTCTTGTGCCGAAAGGTATTTAAGAGTGGCATCAGTCATGGTTTTGATGCTGGGGGTGTCATCAAACTCTGGATTGCTTTCGCAAGCCATAGGTTGGGGGAGTTCTACTGAACCCAGACGCCAGTCGATACGGTTGAGAAGGCTGGGTTTGGGTTTTTCGGCGATGCGCCCGTTCTCGCCTTGCAGACGGGTGGGCATGGTACCGTCAGTAAAGAGTCCCAGTATTTTCTTGCGTGGGTCGATGTTATTCAGGTCTTGCTGTTTTTTGACGATTTGGTAGCCGTTGATTTCAGCCAATTGCAGTACCGTTTGTTGCGAGTCTTCTGCCAGGCTGACGAAGTGTTTGAGACCACCACCCATGACGACGTCGGTGTCACCGTTGGCAATTTGTTCAGCAATAGAACCCAGCCCGCCTTCAACTTGCATGTCTTTTTTGCAGGCTGCAGGGTCAAGCCAGCTCGGGAAGTCGTCGGAGGGCAGCATGACATTGGGGTTTTCGCAGCCTCTGGAGGCGACGTGGCTGATAAAGGAGGCTGGAGTGGCGTCGGTGACGCTGGCGGTGGAGATGATGCCGGTCCGGTATCCTGCCGCTTTGGCTTGTTCGGCGATGGTGGCGATGTCTTTGTCATCGCGGGCGCTGGTGCCAATGCGGCCGCGACTGGTGATTTTGCCGGTGGCCATGGAGGTGGCGCTGTTGGCGGAGTCGGCGACGTAGACAGGGGTAGCGGGACTTTGTTCGTCGACGGTGAGTACCTGGGAGGTACTTCTTACCGGCATATCATCCAGTACAAGCTTGCCCTGGGCGCCAGCGAGGTAGTTGCGGGCGATGGTGATTTGCTGGTCGTCCATGCCATCGCCGATTATCAGGATGACATTGCGACGATCATCCCGGTTCTGTGCTGTGGCGCTGGCTGCAAACAATAGGGCGCCCGTCAGTGCCAGGGCGAGGGCTTTGACCCGCATGGTTTCCTCCTGAAGGTGGTTATTGTTGTTAAAGCTGCCGAGTCTACTGGTTCTCTTGTTGTCCTGGCATCCGTTTTAGCACTACTTTGCATTATCCTCCAGGGGCATGGGGCCATTACAGCCGCGGTAATCTTGGCTAGAATATCGCTCCCGATTGCGAGACCGCCCCTATGATGCCCGAGTTGCCGATCCACCAGGTTATTGCTGATATTCAAGTCGCTCTGTCAGAGCGGGATGAGCTGGTGTTGGAGGCCCCTCCAGGTGCCGGCAAGACCACGGTGGTGCCGCTGCAGTTGCTGCACCAACCCTGGTTGGAGGGGCAAAAGATCTTGATGTTGGAGCCCCGTCGTCTGGCAGCTCGGGCAGCCGCGGAGCGTATGGCGGATACCCTGGGAGAGCCTGTCGGTCAGACGGTGGGATACCGGGTTCGGTTGGACAGCAAGGTTTCCAAGGCGACCCGTATTGAGGTGGTGACGGAGGGGATTCTGACTGGAATGTTGCAGGATGATCCTTCGTTGGAGGAGGTGGGTGTTCTTATTTTTGATGAATTCCATGAGCGCAGTCTGGACGCTGATTTGGGCCTGGCGTTGGCGTTGCAGGGGCGGGAGTTGTTCGGCGATTTGCGTGAACAAGCGCTGAAGATTGTGGTGATGTCGGCAACGCTGGACGGCGAGGAGGTCAGCGAGCTGCTAGGGTCAGAAGCCCTGGGCCCGGCACCACTGATTCGCAGCGAAGGGCGTATGTTTGAGGTGGCACTCCGTTATGGTGCGCCTTATCAGTTTGGTGAAACGATTGCCGATCGGGTGGTGGAAACGGTTGTGCAGGCACTCGCGGATGAATCCGGCAGTCTGTTGGTGTTTTTACCCGGGCAGGCAGAGATTCGGCGGGTACATCAGGGGCTGAATCAAAAACTGGGTTCTGACGATCGCTTGTTGATCGCGCCGCTGTTTGGGGATTTGTCCCTGTCGGAGCAGAGACGGGCGATCGAGCCGGCCCCGGCGGGTAAACGCAAGATTGTATTGGCCACCAATATCGCCGAAACCAGTTTGACGATCAATGGTGTGCGGGTGGTGGTGGATTCCGGTTTGTGTCGACAACCGGCTTTTGATCCCAATACTGCGATGACCCGATTGTCTACGCAACGTATTTCCAAAGCGGCATCGATCCAGCGTATGGGCCGTGCCGGACGTACCGAACCCGGTGTGTGTTATCGGTTATGGAGTGAGCGGCAACAGGATGAGTTGGCGGCATTTACGTCACCGGAGATGCGTCAGGCGGATTTGGCACCTCTGGCGTTGCAGTTGTTGAACTGGGGCGTTGATGACGTTGCTGACCTGAGTTGGTTGGATGCACCGGCCAGCGCGCCCTATGAGCAGGCGCTGGAGTTATTGCAGCAGTTAAAAGCGGCCCGTCGCCATGGTGGTCAGTGGCAGATTACCGAAGACGGGAAGGCCATGTCGATATTGCCGACACATCCCCGCTTGGCTCATATGTTGGTTCGGGCTCGTAGATCAGGCCTGGATGATTTGGCTTGTGAATTGGCGGCGTTGTTATCGGAGAAGGATCTGCTTCCCGGTGTGGGTGGCGACTTGCATCTGCGACTGGAGGCACTTCGTGGTGAACGTGCGTGTCCCGCCAATCAAAAAGGGCGTCGTCAGCGTTTGCTGCAGATGAAAAAACAGTTTCAGCAGACGTTGTCGAAGTTATCCTTAAAAACCGATGCATTGGAACGCTTCCAAGGGGCAGATGAAGAGGCGCTGGGATTGTTGCTGGCATGTGCCTACCCCGACCGCATTGCCAAACAGAGAGACGCACAGTCTCTCAATTATCAAATGGCCAATGGTCGCTCGGTTGAGTTTGCCAATCGCGATGCGTTGTGCCAGTTTCAGTGGCTGGTGATTGTCGATGTTGGGGGACAAAAAGGCTATTCCACAGACCGTATCTTTTTGGCGGCGCATCTTGATCCAGAGTTGTTTGAGGATGATCTCGCCGAGTTGGTTGAGGAGCGAGTACTGCTGGAATGGGATGCCAGACAGGAAAAACTGTTGGCAGAAAAACGCCTGCTGATTGGGCGTGTCACCTTGTCCAGCGTGCCATTGGTGTCGTTATCCAGTGAACAGAAGCAGCAGGCACTGATGGAGTTGGTACGCAAACGCGGTTTGACGCTACTGAACTGGCCCGAAGAGGTTTTACAGTGGCGGGCGCGGGTGCAACTATTGAGGCAATTGGACGATAACTCCTCTCAATGGCCGGATGTGAGTGATGAGGGTCTCCTGGCGACCATGGAGGACTGGCTCGCCCCCTATCTCGATAAAGTGACCAAACTCGATCACTTTAAGTCTCTTGATGTAGGTTCGATGCTTGCTGGCTTGTTACCCTGGCCGTTGCCCCAAACCCTGGATGAGCAGGCTCCTTTGCGACTGAAGGTACCCTCTGGATCAACTGCGGCATTGGATTACCAGCAATCTCCGCCTGTGCTGGCGGTAAAGCTGCAGGAGATGTTTGGTTGTACGGATACGCCGACCATTGCCAATGGCCGGGTTAAGGTGATGTTGCATTTGCTGTCGCCCGCACGTCGTCCGCTGCAGGTGACGCAGGATCTCGCCGGGTTCTGGGCAGGCAGCTACGAACTGGTCAAAAAAGAGATGAAAGGACGGTACCCAAAACATCCCTGGCCGGATGATCCACTGCAGGCGGTGGCGACGGCGAAAACCAAAGCACGGATGTAACCTGGCTGGGAATTCACCAAAGCAGGCGCACTCAAAGCGGGATCAAACCCGCTCAATCAACAGTGCCGTTCCCGCTCCCGCCGCGCCGCTGGCAGCTACCAATCCCAGTGAAAGATCCCTGCGCTCCAGCTCATCGAGTAGCGTGCCCGCCATCATCGCACCGGTCGCACCCAGGGGATGCCCCAAAGCAATACAGCCGCCGTTAACATTCAGTTTGTCGTCGTCGATCTCAAGATCCCGTTTGCATTTCACCATGGTTGCCGCAAAGGCTTCATGGATTTCAAACAGATCAATGTCGGCGCCACATAATCCCTGCCGTTGCATCAACGTTTTTGCAGCTTCCACACAACCGGCAATGACGGTGCGGGGATCGTCATTGATGTTGATCATGGCGCGAATACGGGCGCGGGGTTTTACCGCAAGTTGCTTGCCTGCCGCTTCATTGCCCAACAACAGTGTGGCAGCACCATCGGCCATCGCCGGCGAATTGCCGGCGGTGTGGACGTGGTTGATATTGTCCAATTGATCAAAACCACTTAGCAGGGAGGCGTCCACACCTTTGGCACCGAGTTCGGCAAAGGCGGGTTCCATGGCTCGCAGCGAAGCGGGTGATGTCTGTTCACGGATGATTTCGTCTCGCTCGACGATTTTGTCTTTGACTGTATTGTTTACCGGGATAATGGACGTGAAGAATCCCAGATCGCGGGCCCGTGCTGCTCTCTGCTGGCTCAGCAGGGCAACCGCATCGGCCTGCTCGCGGGTGACATCGTAGAGACTGGCCACCAGATCGGCGCCGCTGCCCATCATATACATCCCCAGGCGCGAGGCCAGCCTGATATCGGTAAAGGCTGCCGGATTGTCGGATAACATGACTGCACGAGACATCATTTCGACGCCGCCTGCAATCACCAGTTGATCCATTTCAGTCTGGATTTTCATGGCGGCGATATTGATGGCATCGATGCCGGAAGAGCAAAAACGATTGACGGTCAGCCCCGGAACGCTACCCGGCCAGCCGGCGTAGAGGGTGGAGGTTTTGGCGATATTGGCCGCCTGCTCACCCGATTGCGTGACGCAGCCCAGAATAACATCGTTGACCTGAGAGGGATCAAGTCCGCAGCGTTGCTGCAGGGACTGATAAAGCGTGTTGAGCAGGTCAAACGGTGTCAGATCGTGCAGGCCTCCATCGGGCCGGGCTTTGCCTCTGGGGGTGCGGACGGCGTCATAAATATAAGCGGTTTGCATGGTATGTTCCTTATTTTCCGACCACAAAGGTTGCACAGGTGGTGGCACTGCCGCCGAGGTTAAAGGTACCGACGTTGCGGGCGCCTTCTATCTGGTAGCCGCCTGCATTGCCGGTGACTTGCTTCCAGGCGTCGAGCAGCATACGCACGCCGGTGGCGCCCACCGGGTGGCCAAGGCCCAGCAAACCGCCACTGGGGTTGATGGGCAAGCTGCCGGACTTCTCGATGGTGCCGCTGTCGATGGCGCGCCAGGACTGACCGGGTTCCGTTAAGCCGCAGTGATCGATAATCATATATTCCGTCATGGAAAAGCAGTCGTGCACTTCCAGGGCATCCAGCTCTTGTACGTCGGCCAGACTGGCGCGTCGCAGGGCATCGTCAAAGGTGTCTTTAACGTGAGGAAATACCAGGGGTTGGCCTTCGCTGAGTTCCAATTTGCGTTCCATCAGCAGGGGAGCGCTGCGATGCCCCCAACCCTTGATACGTGGAATGTCTTCCAGGTTCAAATTGTGCCGCTGGGCGTACTGACGGGCGTAGGTTTCACTGGCGAGAAACACGACGGCGGCGCCATCGGTGATCTGGCCGCAATCCTGTTTGCGCAACTGGCCTTCGATTAATGGATTTGCACGGTTGTCGTCGCTAAAACTCTCCGGAGTAAATTGCCAGCCGCGAGTCTGAGCGTTGGGGTTGTGTTTGGCATTGGCAAAGTTAATCTGCGCAATTCGCCTGAGGTAGTCGATATCGGTACCGTACCGCTCGGCGTAGATGTCGTAGAGGTTGGCAAACATATGAGGCCAGGGGTACTGGCAGTGGTCGGTTTCCCGACCCCGCCAGGCCGCCGCTGCCAAATGGTCTGCGCCGGTTGCACCATCCACATTGCGCATTAACTCAATACCCAGTACACAGGCCAATTGGTAATGGCCGGCCTCCAGATCACGCATGGCTGCCAGCAAGGCCATGGAGCCAGAGGCACAGGCGGCCTCGTGGCGGGAGGTGGGGATGTTGTGCAGAGCGGGATGTGCGTGACCGAAGAATCCATTTAATTGCGCCTGACCGGTAAACAGGGCCGAGACGAAGTTGCCCACATGGGCAACCTCGATATCTGCGGCATCGATGTGAGAGGTCTCCAGCGCCTGGTTGAGGCTCTCCTCAAACAAGTCGTAGATGCCTTTGCCTTCGCGATGCCAGTTGCGGGCGAAGTCGGTCTGACTCCCACCCAGGACAAAAATGTCGGTATTGCTCATGGTTTTCTCGCTGTTCCTTTAAATTCACTTTATCAAAAGCTTTTAGTCACAGTAACGCCGTAGCTTTTGGGCGGCAGATAACGCTCGGAGGTGATGCCGGTCGGGTCCACAATCTGGTGGGCAATCTGCACTTTGTCACCGAGATTTTTGCCCCAGGCGGTGACTGACAGGCTTTCGTCGCCATTGCTCCAACGCAGGGAAGCACCGAGCTGGCCGATATCGTCCTGGCGGGTTTTGTCGGCGTTTGAGGATGCAGTGTAGTATTCGCTTTTCCAGTTGTAGCTGAGGTTAAAGTCCAGATTGCCGTTGCTGCCCAGTGGTAATCGGTAATCAATATCCAGGGTGGCGGACTGGTCGGAAGCCATTGGCAGGGTATTGCCGGAGCGATCCGATCCGCTGGCATTGATAAAGTGTTCGTATTCCGCCTCGCCGTCGCTGAAGCTGGCGTTGAGCCTCAGGTTTTCCGTGGGTACTAAGGTGACGCTGGCCTCTATACCCGTGGATTTGGCCTGGGCATTATTGAGCACCAACAGCAGTGTCGGGGTCAGTTCAAAGACCTGCAGGTTGTCGTAGTCAATATCGTAGTAGGCAATGTTGAATTGCAGGCGGTTGTCGAACCAGGTGGACTTCAAACCCAGTTCAATATTTTCCACGATTTCCGGGTCCACGGTTTGCGCGGCATTGGCAGGGACATTGGTCTGGGAAGGAAAGGCACCGCTTTTAAAGCCTTCCGAGTAGGTCAGGTAGACCATGGCGTCTTCGCCAAAACGATAATTGACGGAGGCCTTATGAGTGACTTCTGACCAATCGTCTTCGGCGTTCACCTCAGCCGGAAATTCCGGCAGGATCAGCGGCACCCCGGTGGGGAAACCACTGCCCAGCAGGTCTTTGGCATCCTGCGTGATTTCTTTTTCATCGCGGCTCCAGCGAATACCATAGGTCAAGGTCCACTGGTCGGTCAGATGCCAGTCCACCTGGCTGTATACAGCGTAGCTGGTGGTGGTGTTATCCTGGAGAAACAACACATCGCCAATTGGGGCCAATCCCAATCCCTGCAGGGGTACACTGTACTGGGTGTAGAACTCCTCGTCCCGTTCTACCTCTTCACGCATATAAAAGAAACCGGCGATCCAGTCCAGGCGGTTGCTGCTGCCGGAGAGTCGAAACTCCTGGGAGAACTGCGAGGCTTCTTCTTCCACACCGTCGATAACGTTCTCCGGTGCGGTGAAGATCTGGTCGGGTTGATTGAGCGGGATACCGGTCAAGTCGTCAACCGTATTGTAATCGCTGGAGCGCCAGGCGCTAATGGACAACAGGTTGGCCCAGCCAAAGTCATGCTCCACTCGTGCCATGGTGCCCTTGATGGTGCGTTCCTGGCCGGTGTCGAACTGAGAGGCACAGTGACGAATATCAGATCGATAGGCGTCGGACATGGCCAGTTCCCACAAGGGGCCGGTACCGAAGATACCCTGGTCGAGATTGGCGAGATGACGGCAACTGCCATTGGTTTTGTCTTTGGCGTAGTCGGCGCTGAGCAGAATGCTGGTGTTATCACCGGGTTCAAACAACAGTTGCCCGCGAATGTTGAGACTGTCGCTATCACCCAGTTCGTCTCCGCTACCAGAGGCGCCCACGGAATTACCGATGATGGGACTGTTGCTGAGATTGGTTTCCATGGTGATTTCGTCGGCGCTGATCACATTTCTGTAGACGCCGTCGCGGGTTTTGGTGGAGACGCTGAGTTTACCGGAGACTTGCTCGGTGAGGCCGCCATTAATCAATGCCTGGGCGTGCAAAAGACCATCGCTGCCGGCGGTAAAACTGACCTTGGCGGAATTTTCCTGGCTGGGGCGGGTGGTGATAAAGTTGATAGCGCCACCATTGGTGTTTTTGCCGTAGAGTGTGCCCTGGGGGCCGCGCAGGATTTCCACCCGTTCCAGGTCGAACAGATCAAAACCACTGCCGCCGGTGCGACCAATATAGACTTCATCGATAAAAATACCCACCGCCGGATCGCTGGCGGCGGAGTCGGAGCTATTGCCGATACCGCGGATATAGATACGGGGTTCGCCCAGGTTAAATTGGTTAAAACCTACACCGGGGGTTTTCATGGCGATATCGTCCATACCCGTCACCTTGCCAATGCCAATATCATCGCCGGAGATGGCGGCCACAGACATAGGCACATCCTGAATACTCTGTTCGCGTTTTTCGGCGGTAACGACTATTTCTTCAATCTGGAAGGCCTGAGTGGAAGCCGCTGCGGCACTGGCCAGCAGTGACAGTGGGATGAGGTGCTTGTTTGCTATGCTCATTTTGACGCTCCTTACTTATTATTACTGTAATGGTTGTGTTGGCTATCGTGTTTCAGGTGGTGCTATTGCGGGTGCTACAGGTGGACCACAGCGGTAGCTGTCTGCCCGGTTGGGGAGTTCTCTATTAACAAGATTGGCGACTTGTGGGTAGGCGCAGATGGGTCTTTGCCGAAGCAGTTCTCCCAGCGGGCTGCGTTGACTGGCGATAAAGCTTTCTGGAGCTTTACCTTGTTCCACCCAATTGGCGACGATCTCCAGTGGATCAAATTCCGCCGGAGTTTCTGCAGGACGCTCCCAGCAGTGACCCCAGCCCGGGACCATATACAGTCGCGCGTTTTCCTTGAGTTTCTCCAGGCCACCGGAATGCTCCGAGGCTTGTTCGTAGTAGTCCACCATCGGTTGCGGAATAATGAGTGGATCGGACCAGCCGTGATAGATCATCAGTTTCGTTTTATGTCGAGCCAACGAGGTGAGATCCGGATTGTCAGCATCGGTGAGGGCGGGCAGGGTCGACTGCCCGATCCACTGCTGCATGGTATCCGTAGAGACAGGCTGATGGCTGTCGCTGCTGAATAAGTTGTGTGACAACAGTTGGCGATAACCTCGCGATGCAGCGCTGCCCCAGGCCGGTTTGTCGAGACTTCCAAACAGCCAGATGTCGGTATAGTGTTCTGAGCCGAATGACAGCGCCGGGCTCACCAGTTGCCCCCGTTTGTCCAGCACGCCGCCATATAACCGACTGAGCATCGCCGATTCGTCTGGGGTCAGACAATGTTCTGTATCTTCGTTGTTGTCACATTGCAGCGTTTTAAAGTCAAACTGGCACTGACGAGGGTCAGTAATAACCCCGTCCGCGAGTCCGTCCAGGGTGTCGCATTGTTTCAGGATCGCTTGTTTGATCAACGGGTTTTTCTGCGGGTTAAAAACCGGCTCGGATTCTGCTCCCGTCTGCTGGATCATCCAATTGCCCCAGAGCCCGGCGATCTGGCTGATGCTGAAGATACCGCCGCCGGCGGCGATACCGTCAAACAAACCCGGATAACGCTGCGCCGCCATCATGCCCAGGCGACCGCCATTGGAACAGCCGGAAAAATAACGATACTCGGGCGGTTGACCATAAAGTTGAGTGGTGAGTTCTGTGCCTGCACCGGTTACTTGGGGCAAAATACGATGGGCATAGAGTTCCAGCGCGGTGGGATCCTCATAGGCCCAATCGGTTTCCCAGCTCTTGCTTGTGTGACCGCCGTCATGGCTTATTGCGGCGTAGCCTTTTTTCAGGGCTTCGTTAATGCTGTTGGAGTGGCCTTTTTTATCCGGTTGCAGAGAGCCGCAAAAACCGCCGCAGCCGGCCATCACAAAACGCCCGTTCCAGTCTTCCGGCAGGCGCAGTTCAAAGCGGGTGCGGCCTTCGATCTGACCGCGTACCTGGCAAAAACGCGGTAAGTCGTCAGGCTGTTGCCAGCCTGGCGTCTTTTCGAAAATGACATTTGCCGGTGGCGTCAGCTGTTCACAGGGTTGCGTGGCAGTGGAATTTGCCGACGCCAACAGGGGCGGGGTCATGAGCGCGAGTGCCAAGCCTGTAAATTGTTGTGGTGTCATAGTGGGCTCCTGGGCATTACCGGGCAATCAGAGAGTCGCTGAGTTTTTGGCGCAGCACTTTGCCAAGGGGATTGCGGGGAATGGTTTGCACCATCACCAGTTTTTCCGGCAATTTAAAATTGGCCAGTTGTTGTGATTTCAGAAACGTCACAATGGCGTCCAAGCTCAGAGACTGCCCCGACTTGCTGACGACAAATGCGGCGACACGCTCGCCCAATAGATCGCAGGGGTAGCCCGCTACGGCGGCTTCCAATACGTCATGGTGCGCGCTGATCAAGTTGTCCAGTTCGGCCGGCGCGATATTCATACCGCCGCGAATGATCAGGTCCTTGCAGCGACCGACAAAACGGTAAAAACGAGAGTCTTGAGGTAATACCTCGAACAGGTCACCGGTTTTAAAATAGCCATCGTCGGTGAAGGATGCCGATGTTTTTTCGGGGTCTTTAAAATAGCCATCGAATACACCGGGTCCTCGGATTTGCAGCTCAGCGCAGACGCCCGATTCGGTCACTTCTGTGCCGCTTTCCGGATCTACCAAGCGTGATTGCATAATCTTGCTTTCACGAGCAAAGAGTCGAGCGCGCTTCTCTGGGTTGTGAGTGTCCTCGGGTCCACAAACCAGACTGACACCTTCGTTGGAACCAAAGTGGTTGACCACCTCAATGCCGTAGCGTTGTTTGAAACCGGCCACCATCCAATCGTCGAGCGGCGCGGAACCGGAGCCGATGGCGCGCACTCGGCTTGAGGAGAAGGCCTGATCACAGGCGCTTATCAGTCGCTCATCCTTTAATAAGCTGTTAAGCAGGGCAGGGGGGGCGAGGGTGTAGGTCACCTGTTCTTCGACAATCTGTTGTAGAAAAACAGGCAGGTTCATTGGGTGATGCAAAACCAGTTTTCCGCCGCTGTATAGCCAGCTCAAAAATAGGCCCCCAATGGAGGCCATATTGATAAACGGGAAGGGATTTAACAGCACTTCCCCTTCTTGCATGGCATTGCCTTCGTAGGTTGCTTTACCGACGCAGAACCACTGGTTGTGAGAGCGGGGGATACCTTTGGGGATGCCCTCGGTTCCAGAAGTCCAGCAGATGGTAACCACATCATCGGCAGTGACCGGCGTACGCTCTGTGTACTCCTGAAGAGGTTCGAAGCTGTTAATCTGATCACTTAGAGTCTGCAAGTCATCGTCATTGCTGCTGCCCCACAACCACAGCGGAATGCTGTCGAACTGTTCCAGGGCGGCACGTAGATGTGTTCCGAAGGTTCTGTCCTTGAACTCGGCAACGCTGATGGCCGCTTTGGGGTTCAGCACTTGCGTAATATTGGAAAGTTCGCGAGCCTGGTACTGTACCGGTACCGGGCTGACAACGGCACCCAATTTAGAAGCGGCCAGGTACACGAGAACCAGCTCGACAATATTGGGCATCTGTACCAACAGAATATCGTCTTTGGCAATGCCCTGTTGCAAAAGAACGCAAGCCAGCTGGTTTACCCGTTGTGTCAGTTCCCCATAGGTCCAACGTTGAGGAGCAAGACCGCAGAGTTCCGACTTGTTGGCCGGGTCGACCAACGCGATGCGATCGGGATGTTTCTCCGCGGTGACGAAGAGCGGATCGTGTAAACGCTGCTCACCCCAGTGCCCCTGTTCCCGGTAGCGCTGTCTGTTGTCCTCCGACGTCAAGATCATGAAGGCAAGCCCGTGTTTGCAGTTGGCTTATAGATGTCGTCCCCCCGAACCCAATTGGCGTGAAAGCCATAAGGCAGTCGGTGGGGCAGTCGAAGTTTGCAAATGGGACCGGGTGTTATGTTGTGGGCATCAAAGATCAGGCAGTAGGACTGCCAGTCGTTGGTGTCCGTGACAAAGTTAACCAGATAGCCGTCATCTTCAGCATTGTCGCGGGTGGCACCCTGGCGAGGGCAGAAGGGGGCTTCGCTGCCAAAGACGCCTTTACCATAGTCGTAACGTTGCAGGGTTCCGGCTTCGATGTCGTACTTGAGCAATGCGCCGAAGGCGAGGGTACCCACATTATCGTCGGCCTTGGTCATGATGTACTGGTTGTAGCTGTAGCGGCTTTTGTAGCCCATGTACAAAGGGTTGGAGCGGCAGAATTCAGTGTTCAATGTATCAATGTCGCCTTCCACCACTTCGCCCGTTTTGAGGTTGAATTTCCAGATGTACATATTGGCTTCGAGGCGCATATAGGCCAGCATATGGGAAAGGTCGCCGTCCTCGGCGTCGGCTTTGGGCATGGGATTGGTGGAGCGACAGCCCACCTGAATCACCCAGTCGCCTTCCTCCCAGCAGTTGACCACGTGCAGGATGTAACAGGGTTCGCACTCGAACCACTGTACTTCGTCACCTTTGCCGTAACGGGGCTGTACACCGAAGCGTGTGGGCATGTCGCGATGGAAGGTGTTGATCCGTTTATTGGTCCGTTCCAATAAGTCCACATCGTGAAAGAACGGGCAGTCGTGCAGGATGACGAAATTGGGTGTCACGCCAATATCGTGAGGCAGGCGAGGTCCCGGCAGTTCGATGGGCTGTTCGTGAATCACCTTGCCGTTGCGATCGGCAATGCCATAACTCATGTAGGGGAATTCATCGAAGTAATCGAAGTAGATAAGCTCTTCTTTTTCCCAGTCCACTTTTGAATGAGCCGAGAGCGCACGTTTGAGTTGACCGTTGAGATTTTCGCGGCCGGTGGTTTCCAGTGTGCGAGGGTCCAGTTGATAGGGAATACCGGCGTTGTACCAGAGCGACATGATGTGATTATTAAAGAACATTACGTCGGTATTGGAGGTGTCCTTGATTGGAAAGCCGGGCAGGTTGAAGTCAAAAGGACCCATCACCCCGGGCCAAATCGCTTCGCCGGCCTCGGCTTCTTTTTCGAAGGCTTCCGTGTGAATCCAGCGGTTGCGATAGCTGGCTTTACCGTCGCGAAAATAAATGCCGTAGAGCATGCCGTCGCCATCGAAGGGGTGGTGATTGTGTTTGGGTTGATAAACGGGGTTGGGGCCGTTTCTTAAATAGGCGCCGTTAAGGTCCTTGGGTATCTCACCGCTAATGATTTCCAGGTGGTCGCTTTGAGTTTCAACCGTGGTTGGGGCGTAGACACCATGCAGATAGGGGTTATCAATATCGTAGACCCATTCCGGTGCGTCGGTGGGCAGTTGGCCGTCGCGGCTGCGGGTAATTACGGTGCGTTCTGTCAGTGGCAATTGGCTCATGTGTCTGGTCCTTGAGGCTTCAGAGTTGTTGCATGCGTTCTTTGGAGGCGCGGTATTCGAGATCGAGTTGGTCGACGATGTTGGCGATTTTTTCAATCGCACGGGTTGCACCGACGCCTTGACCGGCAGCCCAGATGTCTTTCCAGCGTTTGTTGTCGGCACCGTTGCTGGCGAAGTCGACGCTGCCTTTGGCGGGCATGTTGTCGGGGTCGTAGCCGCCTTTGATCAGGGATTGGCGCATCCAGTTGGCTTTGACGCCGGTGATGGCGTCGGAGGTGACGATGTCGTCGGCGCCGGAGTCGACCACCATCTGTTTGTATTCGGTCTTGCAGAGGCCTTCGTCGGTGGCGATAAAGCGGGTGCCGATGTAGGCGATGTCTGCGCCCATGGTTTGGACAGCGTGAATGTCACGGCCGGTGCTGATGCCGCCGCCCAATACAATGAGTCCGTCCCACCATTGGCGAATTTCGTTGATAAACACGAAGGGGGAGAGGTAGCCGGTATGGCCTCCGGCGCCGGTGCTTACCAGGACCAAGCCGTCAACACCGGCGGATGCGGCTTTGCGGGCGAAGGTGGGGTTGATGACATCGGCGAGCACCAGGCCGCCATAGTTGTGGATTTGTTCGACGACGTGTCGGGGGCTTCCCAGTGCGGTGACGACAACCGGGGGTTTGTGTTTGAGGATAAGTTCCAGGTCGGCATCTCTGCGGGGGTAGGAGGGGTGCACGATGAGGTTGACGGCCCAGGGGGCATCCTGCGGTTTCAGTGCCTCGGTGATTTGTCCCATCCATTCATCCAGGGTCTCCGTGGTGCGGGCGTTGGGTGTGGGAAAGCAGCCGATGATGCCCGCGCGGCAGGCGTTGATGACCATGTCGGGGCCGCTGATCAGAAACATGGGGGCCTGCATAGCGGGCAGTCGCAGTTGTGTGGGTAGATCTGTGGGTTTGGTCATGGGTTGGTGTTCTCTGGTGTATCCAATGATATTTCCATTTAATATGTATGGTCTTTTAATGCAAGTTATTGGGCGTGAGTTCTCTAATGCAAGTAGATTTAGTTTAGCTTATGGGTTCTTTAATGCAAGTCTTTGGTTGGATTTTGGTGACAGTATTTTTGTTGGTTTTTTAAGTGCTTGTTTTTGTTGGGGAAATTAGAGGGTTGTTGGATTTTGCAAACGGATGCTAGGGGTTGGGTGCCTCATGAGGCGGCCGGGGTGTTGTTTTCAAAGCGGTCGGGCGGCCCTCCGGGCTGCCCTCAGTCCCAAATGAGCCCGGCAAAAAAACGCCGGTCTCATTGACTCCTTCGGCGCCCTCTTTAATGCTTTGAAAACAACACCCCGGCCACCTCCGACACCTCAGTTCACAAAGTTACCTGCCTCATAGTTAATTTCTGGTACCCACTCCGAGTCACAGAGCCAAAAACTACAACCGAACCGCTGTTGCCATAGCACGTGCCACCAATCGCGATTGACTGTCAACAATCGTTCCGGCTGCGGACAGCAAACGCCGTCCATTGTGATCCACCCAGGCTTTAATCGTCAGCACCTCATCAGGGTCCATTACCGCGCGCAAAAACTTGGTGTTCAGATCCGTCATGGTATGCCCCTCGCCGGCGTCCAGTCTTGTCATTACGGCACATCCCATTGCGGTGTCCAGTAGAGAAGCGAGAATGCCTCCATGTAACGAGCCCAGCAGGTTCATATGGCGTTCTTTAGGGCGATAACTCATTATCACTTGATCCGCTTCAACACTTTCCAATTGATATCCGAGATTTTCCGCCATACCTCGACGTTCTGGTTGTTGCTCGAATGTCCGCAGGCGTTCCAGTCCGGTCATGTGTTCGGACTGCTGATTAAAATTGGTATTCGTCATTTTGTCATCTCCGAATGTCGGGCAAGCTGTTGGGTTTGGATCAGGGTGGCGACATCACGTCGTACCACTTTTCCTACCGGATTGCGAGGCAGTTGTTCCAGCTGATGGATTCGTTTTGGGGTTTTGATGGGGCCCAGCCGTTCTTTGATGGTTTGTCGCAGTTGTTTTTCGTCGAAACAAGCGTCGTTCTGAAGACAGACCACAGCTTCAACGCATTCTCCCCAGTAGTCATCGGGTTTTCCGAAGACAACGCATTCTGTAATTCCCTGCATATCGATCAGCAGGTTCTCCACTTCGCTGGGGTAGACATTGAAACCGCCGCTGATAATGACGTCGCTGGAGCGCCCCTGCAAAAACAGATAACCTTGTTTGTCCAAGCATCCCAGGTCCCCCGTGCGCAGCCACTGGCCGCTCATGGTGGCGCCGGTTTTGTCATCTTCCCGATAGTAGCCGTTCATGACCAGCGGGCCCGCAATGGCCACTTCTCCAATTTGGCCGGCAGGGAGGGATCTGCCCTTGTCATCGAGAATCGCAAGGTCACTGTGTTTACAGGCACGGCCGACGGAGGATTGCAGTTCGGGTTTCCGCATCTCGTTGTTGTCGAGTGTGGTGATGGTCATCGGGGCTTCGGTTTGTCCATAGAGCGTTGACAGTACCGGGCCCAGTCGATCCAATGTTTGTTGAATGCGTGCAGGGGGCATGGGAGCGGCGCTGTAAATCAAGTGTCTCAAGTGTGGAAGGTTTTCAGGGCACGCGTCTGGGTGTTCCAGTAGTTTATAGATCAGTGTGGGTGGCATAAAACACACGCTGGCACCGCGCCGAGTGAACGCATCCAGAATGGTGTCTGTGTTGCTGTCTGGCAGAATAAGATGTCTTGCGCCTGCGGCGAGAATGGGCAGAATAAGGTGAGAGGCGCCATGGGTCAGAGGTGCGACAGTGAGGTTGCAATCTTCGCGAGTAAATTGGTAGCTGGCCTGAAGGTTGTCCACCACAGTGGCGACATTGAGATGGCTTTGCATTACGCCCTTGGGTTCACCGGTAGAACCGCCGGTAAACTTAATGGCCATAATACTATCGACGGCCGGACGTGCAGGTGAAAACGGTTTGCCCGAATTAGGTCGAATCCAGTCGTCAATATGTGGACTCTGGTCTCCGTCGAGAAACAGAGTGTGTGCTGTCTTCAATGTTGAGCCTGGATCAAACGCCAGTGCGTCAGCACTGTTCCGGTCAATCATCAACAGGTCAGGATCAACGCGCTGTAATAATTTACGATTCAGTTGGGCGCCGTTTTTGGGGTTGACGGGTATCCAGATCATACCCGCTGCCAGAATGGCCAAGAAGGCGATAATATGAGGTGCGTGGTTTTGAGCGCACAGTGCCACGCGACTTTGCGGCGGCAGTTGTTGGGCCAGCGCCAGCGCCAGAGCCTCAACTTGAATAACCAGATCGTGGTAGCTTAGTGAGGTTTGGTGATCCTCAATTGCGGTCGCACCGGGATTAATAGCGACGCCCTGGTAGAGACAGTCAATGGGTAAAAACTTAATAGACTCAGTCATGGTGTTGCTCCCATTTTTTCCAACACGGTGACCGCTGTCACGGCTTCTTCGTTACGGTAAAAACCGCCACCGTTTTCTGCCACCGCAAGGCGGGCACCGGAGACCTGTCGCTTGCCGGCTTCGCCGCGCAGCTGGGTGGTGAGTTCGTGCAATTGCATCAGGCCTGTGGCTCCCACCGGGTGTCCTTTGGAAATTAATCCTCCAGACGGGTTTACCGGTATCTTGCCGCCCAGGCGAGTGTGACCGGCGGCGCTAAAGCTGCCGCCTTCTCCCAACGGGCATAAACCCAGGTTTTCGATTTGTTGGATTTCCGAGTAGGCAGTGGCGTCGTGCACTTCGACCAGGTCCGTGTCGCCGGGGTCAATGTGCGCCTGTTCGTAGGCTGCCAGCGCCGCTCGGCGACCAATATGATTGGCAAAATCTCTGTCGTCACGATCACTGCCACTGGCCAGTTCAATCGCTCGTATTTTCACGGCGCGATCTGGCTGCAGACGGGGCAGAGCGGAAGAGGCACAGATCACTATCGCACAGGCGCCATCGGAAATCGGTGCGCACATGGGTAGCGTAAATGGCCAGCTGATCAATCGTTCAGCGAGAACCTGGTCTACGGTTAATGTCTTTTGAAATTGTGCATGATGATTAAAGGTTGCATGCCACCGATTCTTGACGGCGACTTCGGCGAGCTGTTCTCGGGTGGTGCCGTAGTGGTCCATGTGCAAACGCGCCTGACCGGCATAACTGTCCATAAAGAAGCTGCGTTGGCCGCCTTCGGGCAGGTCCGGAGGGATTAAATGAGCAGCCATGCTCTGGGTGTGGTCACGAAAACTCTCCAGTTGCTCGATGTCGGTGCCTCCCAAAAACGCTTTGAACATGGCTTCCCGTTGATCCGGGAAAAACATTTTTTCCGCACCGACAACCAGAGCGGTTTCACACAGGCCCGCGCCAATGTGTGCATATGCCTGGGACAATGCCGTGCTGCCTGAGGCACAGGCATTTTCGACGTTGGTGATGGGGATGTTTTGCAAGCCCAGCGGGCGCAGCGCGCATTGACCGCGGATGCCATTCTGGCCTTCGAGCAGACCCTGGCGCGAATTGGAGAACCAAGCTGCTTCCACGTCGGAAATCTGGGCATTGGCGTCTTCCAGGCAACGCCATACTGCTTCTCGGGTCAGGTTTTTCACGCTGCGATCCACAAACCGACCCAGCGCCGTCATGCCGACGCCGGCAATAAAAACATCGTTCACACCATCACCTTGCGCTGCACAATTCGAAAGCGGTTGGCGACAAACGCCAGGTCGGTCAGACAGGCATTGCCCGCGGGGTTGAGGCCGCTCACATGAAAGTCGCTGTAGGCCGCCGCGAAATTGATTGGCATGCCGACCAGGTTGCAGGCGACGGAGGCGCCGGCCAGGTTGTAGGCATCCTGGGCGCGTTGCAGAAATTCAGTGTTTGCAGAGTATACATGGGAGGTAATGGCTCCGTGTTCACAGGCATCGCGGGTTGCCGCCTTCAAGCAATCGTCGGCATCGCCTCCTTTGATAACAAACGAAATGGGACCGAACAGCTCCTGGCTATACAGATCCCTTTCCTTTTGCGTAACCGCCAGCATAAGTGGCGTGGCTGTTCGGGCATTGGTGAATTCAGGATGATCGTAGGGACCGGAATCTCTGAGCAGCCTGCCTCGCTCTCTGCCTTCACGGCGAATGCCCTCAATGGTCTGGTAGATATCTTCCGTGACCAGAGTGCCGCACAGAAAGGCGGCTTTGGCGGGGTCCTTCAGGTGATCTTCAACGGCAGATACCAGGGCTTCGCAAACACCTTCGAAGCTGACTTTTTCATCCTGCACAAGAATACCTTCGGCGGGCACATGAATATTTTGTACGCTGGTGCACATCTGTGCAGATGCCTGGCATAGCGAGTGAGCGATGGCGCCGGCGACAGCCTGCAGGTCATTGCAGGATTCCAGAACCACGGAATTGCAACCGGCGGTTTCTGTGTAAACCTGAGCGCGAGTGCAGTTTGTTTCTATCCACCGGCCAAAGGTCGGGCTGCCGGTGAAATCAACAATCGCGGTTCGTGGGTGTTGCAGTAAATCCAGCGTTGCCGGTTGGGCGCGGGTGTCGGCGACGAGGGTGACCAGGTTAGGATCGAAGCCAGCATCAAGGAGTGCCTCGCGGCAGGTTTTTACCATCAATGCGACTGGCAGGATGGCGCTGGGATGGGGTTTCATGACAACGGGATTGCCGGTCGCCAGGCTCGCCATCAACGCAGGATAGCCATTCCACAGAGGAAAGGTGGCGCAGCACACAGCGACGCTGATACCCCTGGGCATGATTTTATAGGTTTTCTGTAGATGTGCGGCGCCGTCGCCGCCAAAACTGCGCCGCCAGTCAGCTGTGGCCGGTACATCTTTCATGGCTTTGTAGGCGTAGGCCAGGGCTTCGAGGCCTCGGTCCAGGGCATTGGCGCCACTGCCGGCGAACGCCATGATGTAACTTTGCCCAGAGGTGTGCATGGTGGCGTGGGCATTTTCAAACAGCTGTTCTGAGCAGCGGTGCAACATCTCCAGACATATACCCACGCGGGTTTCGATGCCGGCATCTCGCCAGCCGGGCAGCGCCTCTTCAATGGCCTGGTAAAGCACATTGATATCAATTTTGGGGTAGGTCACCTCGAGAGGCTCGCGGGTATAGGGGGAGATCTCTTCGCCGGTCACGCCGATCTGGCCGGGCTGCTCCAGGGGAAAGGCGTTACCCAGCATATTTTGAAAGTTGGCTTTACCTGCTGCGGGTCTTTCCTTGCCGTGAATTTTGCTGCTGGGACTTTCTGTATAGGCGCTCCAGGCGTAGCGTTTTTGACAGGCGTCGAGGGCGCGGTCAAGCGTGTCCGAATGCTGCTCAAACCAGTGATGCATAGTGGCGGTCTCCCAATCTGGCTGGTTTTCTTTATGGGTTCTTTGATGGTTCATTAATGCAAGTAGCTTTTGATATGAGACTAACAGAAGGGTTGATGCTGATCAACTTTGAGCATCATGTCCGCGTTTCATGTGTGGGGGATTTTCGCTAGACTTTGCGCTATGCAAATTGCCAATCAGATTGTGACCAACCCCGTAGCGCGGGGGCTCAATATCATCGGTGACCGATGGACGATGTTGATCTTGCGGGACGCCTTCCTGGGACGTCACCGCTTTAATGAGTTTCGTGAACACACAGGCGCGGCCCGGGGTACTCTGGCCAATCGGCTGGAAGGGCTGGTGGAAGATGGGATTCTGTTCAAGCAGCTCTACTGTCAGAGCCCTGAGCGTTACGGCTACTGGCTGACCGAGAAGGGGCTGGCGTTATATCCCTGGACCTTGTTGTTGTGGGAGTGGGAGTCTCGCTGGGGCAGCGGTGGTGGAGGTGGCCCGGTACCACTGCAGCATCACTTGGGCCAGGAGCATGGTTTGAAGCCGCAATGCATCTGCCGGCATTGCCGCCAGGAGTTGCGTTATGACGACGTCAAACGTGTGATCTCTCCGGATGCGGAACCGGTTCCCGCCAGTGAAATCAGTAAGGGATTGGGCAGCCAGCGGCGCAGTCGCCAACAGACCCATTCCGGCTCTGACCAGGCTCTGTCACACGTTGTCGGCATTTTGGGTGATCGCTGGACCACCTTGATTCTGGCCGCCATGTTTATCGGTCTGCACCGCTACGATGACATTCAACAGCAACTGGGTATCGCCACCAATATTCTCGCAGACCGACTCAAGTCTCTGGTGGACAGTGAGGTGTTGGCGCGCAGCGAATATCAGTCAAGCCCGCCGCGGTTTGAGTACCGTCTGACGGAAAAAGGTAAATCCCTGTACGGGCAGACCATGGCCCTGCGCCAGTGGGTGCTGGATAATTTGCCGCCGGTAGCACATCCGTTCCGCCTGGTGCATGCCAGCTGCGGCGAGGATCTGGCAGTGGATGTGGTGTGTGGGGAGTGCAAGCAGACACCGCAGTTGGGTGAAGTGCAGTTTGAGCGCGATCCCGAAACCCTGGAGCAGGCGCTGTAATTACCAGCCCGCTGCTTCTGGGGCCCGGGGTTTGAAGGCCGTTTACGAAATAAAGCTTACGGCGGTATCCAGTTGTTCGCGATCGGTGCGGGCACTGTTTGCATCGGCGGAGTCGTCCGCGTAGCCAAACGACATTCCAAACAGAATTCCGCGGCTTTCCGGCAGATCGAGAAACTCCTTGACCGGGTCCGGGTATTGTCCCAGTGCTCCCTGCATACAGCAGGCGATGCCCTGTTCGGTCATTAAAAGCGCCAGCGTCTGTGCGTAGATGCCGATGTCCACTGCGCCCATAATGTTGAGGTATTTTTCCATAGTGAAAAAAGCAACGTGGGGCGCATCAAAGAATCCCCAATTGCGCGACATGGCCACCTGGCGGGCCTGCTTGTCACCGCGCTCAATGCCCAGGGCGTTGTACAAGGCATAGGCGGAGCCATACTGGCGATCCTTGTGAATACCCTCATAGTACACTTTCCAGTCAAAATCGGGATTGGGCAGCTGGCCCTTCATCAGCTCTTCAAACAGCTTTTCTTTGAGCTGATCCTTCTTTGCTCCGGAAACCACGTAGGTTTGCCAGGGTTGCACATTGCAGTTGGACGGGGATTGTTGCGCAGCTCTAAAGATGTTTTGCAGAGTGTCTGCGGGGACCGGTTTGTCGAGAAAGGCGCGGGTGGAAACGCGGGCATTGACGGCGTCCTGGACATTCATGTTGAGTTACAGCTCCTTGGCTCAGAGGGTGGCAGGGCGACTATACTCTTTTCCCAGGAGCAAGTGATTGGCTGTAAACGTCACTTTTCTTGTCATTTAAGCCTGTTACGGAAAGCCGCGAGGAGGTGCTCTAGAGTTCGACTCGGCTCTCCTGTACAATTCGCGCCTTGAATTTTTCCCGATGGTACTGAAAACAAAAGGGTTTCCATGGAAATCGCCCCATTATTGAATGCCTTGAAAGACCTGCAAGAACGCACTGACGTTCTTAGGGGGTATCTTTGACTATGCTCACAAGAAAGAGCGCCTGACAGAGGTCGAACTGGAGCTGGCTGAGCCCAGCGTCTGGGATGAGCCCGACCGCGCCCAGGAGCTGGGTCGTGAGCGCTCCAGCCTGGAGCAAGTGGTAAAAACCATTGATGATCTGGACAGCGGCGTGGCCGATAGCCGCGAGTTGTTGGAGATGGCGGTAGAAGAGGACGATGAGGACTCCGTCGCTGAGGTGGAGGCCGAGATCGAGGGTTTGAATGAACACCTCGCCAAGCTGGAATTCCGCCGCATGTTCTCCGGCGAAATGGACCCCAACAACTGCTTCCTGACTATTCAGGCTGGCTCTGGTGGCACCGAGGCTCAGGATTGGGGTGAAATGCTGCTGCGCATGTACCTGCGTTGGGGTGAGGCCAAGGGCTTCAAAACCACGCTGGAAGAATGCTCTGCCGGCGACGTGGCGGGTATCAAGAGTGCCACCATTCGCTTTGAGGGCGAATATGTATTTGGCTGGCTGCGCACGGAGACGGGGGTGCATCGTCTGGTGCGTAAGTCGCCGTTTGATTCGGGCGGTCGTCGCCACACCTCGTTCACGTCCGTGTTCGTATCTCCGGAGATCGATGACAATATCGAAATCGACATCAATCCCGCTGATGTGCGCACTGATACCTACCGTGCTTCGGGCGCCGGTGGTCAGCACGTGAACAAGACTGACTCTGCGGTACGATTGACCCACGAACCCACGGGTATTGTGGCCGAGTGTCAGAGTCAGCGATCCCAGCACAAAAACCGCGACCAGGCCTGGAAGATGCTGCGTGCAAAGCTCTATGAGATGGAGATGCAGAAGCGCAACGAAGAAAAGCAGGCGATGGAGGACACCAAGTCCGACATCGGTTGGGGCAGCCAGATCCGCTCCTATGTGCTGGACGACCAGCGCATCAAGGACCTGCGCACCAGTGTACAGACCAGCAATTGCCAGGCGGTACTGGACGGCGATCTGGACCAGTTTATTGAAGCCAGCCTTAAGGCCGGACTCTGATTCGCCCCCGCACGCCGGGGTTACGAAGCATTAGGATTTCAACATCATGAGCAACGACAATCATCAGTCTCAGGACAAGCAGCCACAAGACGACAACAAGCTGATTGCGGTTCGCCGCGAAAAGCTCCAGGCTCTGCGAGAGCAGGATGGCCCCACCTTTCCCAACGACTTTCGCCCCGAGCATAAAAGTCTGGAACTGAAACAGGCCTATGGGGATAAGAGCAAAGAAGAGCTCGAGGAACTGGGCAACGTCGTCAGCGTGGCCGGCCGTATCGTTGCCATGCGTGGCCCCTGGGTGGTGGTGCAGGACAGCGTCGATCGCATTCAGCTCTACATCACCAAGGAAGCGCGCCCCTTTGCCAAGACTCTTGATCTGGGCGACATTGTCGGTTGCCGTGGTGTGCTGCATAAATCCGGCAAGGGTGATCTGTATGTGCAGATGGATCAGTACCAGTTGCTGACGAAAGCTCTGCGCCCGCTGCCTGACAAATACCACGGTCTGGCGGATCAGGAAATGCGTTATCGCCAGCGCTATGTGGATCTGATCGCCAACCCGGAAGTGCGTGACACATTTGTGACCCGCACGCGGGTGGTGCAGTTCATTCGCAACTACCTTAACGGCAACGACTTCCTGGAAGTGGAAACGCCCATGTTGCAGGCGATTCCCGGCGGTGCCTCGGCCAAGCCCTTTATTACTCACCATAATGCTCTGGACATCGATATGTACCTGCGTATCGCACCGGAGTTGTACCTGAAGCGACTGGTGGTGGGCGGATTCGATCGCGTTTACGAGATCAATCGCAACTTCCGTAACGAGGGGCTTTCCACCCGACATAACCCCGAATTTACCATGCTGGAGTTCTACCAGGCCTACGCCGATTACAATGACCTGATGGACCTGACCGAAGACATGCTGCGCAAACTGTGCGAAGAAGTGATCGGCACCACCCAGATCAAGAGCACTGTGAAAAACGCCGATGGTGAGGTCATGCAGGAAACGGTTTACGATTTCACCAAGCCGTTCCGCCGTATGAGTGTGTTTGATTCCATCCTGCACTTTAACCCCGACATCAAGGCCGAGGCGCTGGCCGATGAGCAGGGCGCACGTCAGATCGCCGAACATCTGGATATCCCACTGAAGGACAGCTGGGGATTGGGCAAAGTACAGATTGAGATCTTTGAGAAAACGGTGGAGCACCGTCTCGACGATCCGACTTTTATTACCCAGTACCCCACGGAAGTATCGCCGCTGGCTCGCCGCAACGATGACAATCCTTTTGTCACCGACCGCTTCGAGTTCTTTGTGGGTGGTCGGGAAATCGCCAATGGCTTCTCGGAGCTCAATGACGCGGAAGACCAGGCAGAGCGCTTTCAGGCCCAGGTGGCCGAGAAAGATGCCGGTGACGACGAAGCCATGCACTTTGATGCCGACTATGTCAGGGCTCTGGAATATGGTCTGCCGCCGACAGCCGGTCAGGGCATTGGGATTGACCGGTTGGTGATGTTGCTCACCGACTCACCGTCCATTCGAGACGTGCTGCTGTTCCCGGCTATGCGTCCCGAGTAAAGACGCTTTTCACGCCAACCGCAAAAATCCCCGCCATGGCGGGGATTTTTGTTTCTAATGGGGAGTCCTATTCTTTATATTGAGGGATCTTGATAGAAGATGATGGAAAGTGCTGTGGTTCACGGAGTGAACAGGCAGCGCGGCCGTTAACGGGCAAGTGTCGGGAGGAATCCATTGGGGCCCACCAAAACCCAGCAGGAGCATTTTGATCTCTTTAGCCTGGTGTTAGAGAGAGGATTCGCTGTTCACACCGGGCCATCGGGGAGGCTGGTGGTTCGCTATCGCCTCGGGGATTCAGGCCAAGACCGCTATCTGCCCCGTATTCACCCCAAGCCCGGCGTCAGTTTTCGCATTGCGGAGTCGACTCTAAAACCCAGTGAGCTCTACCTGTACTACGATCCCGCCAAAAAAGGCGAAATCCCCAAGCTCGCCTATTTTTGTCCCCAAAGACATTGTTTTCTCACCCGCGACAGTGACTTGCAAGACAGCCTGGCAGCTGAGCGCTTGCAGGAGCAGTTTCCGGTTGTGAAGTTGGCCAGCCTCAAGGGGCTGCACTATATGACGGACGTGGTCTGCCTGCAGCTGTTTACCCTGGATCTGGGCCATCTGCGCCGTGAAGATGCGATTCTGGCGGATCAGGTGTACTCCATGCTAGAGCGCAAGCTGCGTCGATTCAGGGAGTTCAGCCAGCCTTGGGAGCGCGCAGATCGCGCTGAACAAGTGGCGCAGGAATATCTGGCGCGCCATGGCGAAAGTAATCCCCAGCCAGCGCCCTCTGGTGAGCGCCTCTCTCCCGCAGAGATTGTCCGCCGCAAGAAAGGGCGCCAGCCCTGAGTGTCGATGGTGGGGCTATTTCTCTACAAAAGCCCGCTCAATCACGTAGTGACCTTGATGGCCATGACGCGATTCCTTTAGTCCGGCAGCATCCAAAATCGAGCAGGTGTCCTTGAGCATAGAAGGGCTGCCACAGATCATAAACCGATCCTGTTCGGGATCGAGTGTCGGCAAGCCGAGATCCGAAAACAATTTTCCAGTTCGGATGTGATCGGTGATTCTACCCTGGGTGCCAAAATCTTCTCGCGTGACAGTGGGGTAGTAGATCAACTTTTCCTTGACCACATCGCCTATGAACTCATCATTGGGCAATTGGTCGAGTATCACCTCCTGATAGGCCAGTTCGGAGGTGGTGCGCACACCATGTGTAAGAATCACTTTGTCGTAGCGATCATAAATGTCCGGATCACGGATGATACTCATAAATGGTGCCAATCCTGTGCCGGTGCTGATCAGATACAGATGCTTTCCGGGTAACAGGTGGTCGGCCACCAAGGTACCGGTGGGTTTACTGCTCACCAGAACAGGGTCACCAACCCGGATGTTCTGCAGTCTGGAGGTCAAAGGGCCGTCGGGCACCTTGATACTGAAAAACTCCAGTTCGTCGTCATAGTTGGCGCTGGCGATGCTGTAAGCACGCATCAGTGGCCGGCCTTCCACTTCCAAGCCCATCATTACGAAGTGGCCATTCTCAAAACGCAGGCCGGGGTTGCGGCTGGTTTTGAAACTGAACAGGTCATCGTTCCAGTGGTGAATGCTGGTTACGTGTTCGGTGGTCAGGCTGGCCATCTAAATTTCCTCGGTTTGTATCGTTCCTGTTGCCAATACTGTACGCCCGAGCTAGCATATTGGTAAAACGAGTAAATTATATTTTTCTAATCGGTTTTTTGGATATGCTGCCTTTGCAGGTATCTGCCAATTAGCAATCCCACTCCGGAGCATCTATGCGCTATTCGTTGCGACAACTGGAAGTATTCCTGGCGGCAGCTCACTTCGAGAATATCACCCGGGCCGCAGAGAGCCTGGCAATGTCTCAATCCGCCGCCAGCAGCTCTTTGCGGGATCTGGAGCAACAGTTTGATATTCAGCTGTTCGACCGGGTTGGCAAACGCCTGCAGCTCAATGAATTGGGCAGGGTGCTCAGACCCAAAGCCGAGTCTTTGTTGGCGCAGGCCCAGGGGTTTGAACGGGATCTGTCCCAGCAGCAGGATCTGGGGTTGCTTAAGGTTGGGGCAACTCTGACCATTGGCAACTATCTGGCCGTACAGATGATGGCGGATTATATGAACCGCCACGATGGGGCCGACGTGCAATTGAAAGTGGCGAACACGGAAACCATTGCACGAATGGTTGAAAACTACGAGTTGGACGTGGGCTTGATTGAAGGGGAACTGCAGCACTCGGACCTGGAGGTGCTGCCGTGGCGAGAAGATGACCTGATGGTTTTTTGTGCCCCCGAACACCCGCTGGCCAGTAAAAGTGAGCTCAGCGATGAGGATCTGCTTCAGGCCCAATGGGTGGTGCGAGAATCGGGCTCGGGGACGCGTCAGGCTTTCGATCGTGCGATGCACGGTCTGTTAGGGGATCTGAATCTGCGCCATGAACTGCAGCATACTGAGGCTATCAAGCGGGCGGTGGAGGCGGGCCTGGGGATTGGCTGCCTCTCGGACATTGCCTTGCGGGACGCCTTTCGCCGTGGGAGCCTGGTGCATTTGCGCGTGCCTCAGCGGGATTGGCATCGGCGCTTTTATATCATTCTGCACAAGCAGAAGTATCGCGGGCCAGGCATTCAGAGCTGGCTGCAGCTGTGTGAAGCCTACCATCTCAATGCCCCTTCGGACTGACCACTTGAAGGCGCGGGGGTATCAGCCCAGGGTTGTCTTGCGATCCTCGTAGAAGCGAATCAGATCGTCAATAGCGGCCTGATCGTAGGGTTTGAGCCCGCTCAGCAGCATGCGTTTTTGTCCGCGTCCCAGCACCCGAGTTCCTTCCTTGAAAAGGTATTCCAGGGTTACGGTGCCACGTTTGCCAGTCACTTCCAGGCTGGAGCCCGAGAATTCCAGCGTTGGTTCGGTAAATGCCAGATCATCCAGATCAATGCTCATGGATTCGTAGATGACCAGCGGGCGGGCGGGGTTAACCATCACCGATTGTTGTTTCCAGAGTGGCACCAGCACATGGGGGAAGGTTTTGCCTGAAAAGGCCACGTATTCGCGGGTCAGATGTTCAATCGTGTCGGCGCTATCGGTCTTTTCTCCAGCGGCATCCACGGACAGGTAGATCTTGCCGTTGTCATCCTGGATGTTGGTCACACTGCCGTCACCGGCGGCAAAGGCCAGTTCTACCCCATCAGTCACCATGTCACTGAAGCGTACGTGCAACTTCTGATGGAGGCCCAACTTGGACAGGGCCACAGCGAACAAAAGATCGCCTGGCACGCAGAAACGTTTGGCATCCGGATCGTGAATCGGGTTGAAATCGTCGGCAATCTGCTTGGCGAAACTGCTGGCCTGGTCACGGGTAAACTGGAAACGGTCACCCGCTTGGGAAAAGAATCTGTCGAGCTGCATAAAACTGTCACAAACCTGCCGCTTTTGGTCGGTCGCGATTCTAGCAGGGCAGAGCCAAAACAAATAGCCCAAAGTGCTTAGGAAAGGCCGCCAATTGGCGTATAGTGCACGCTTTTGGCGGTTCTCTTTCAAACTGACATGAACGACATCGAAATCTATATTCGTGAGCCCGTGCTCAAGCGGGTGCTGGGCTGGATCAAGAGTCTACTGGGGCCTGTTGAGGAAATGCCCGTGGACAAGTCGCAGCCTGGGGTGCGTATGTTCCGCACGCTGGAACACGAGGTAGAGATCCCGATTATTGTCCAGACCGGGATAGAGGGTGGACCCTACGTGGGTATCTGGTTCAATTCCCCCCATACACCCTGGAACTCGGATGTAGACTGTGCCCGCGCGGCTTTTGAGGCCTTTGGATTGCCCGTACAGTGTGATCCCGGACCGGAGTACAGCAATCAGGATGATTTCTTCCGGATAGATAGCAACGGTGAGCAAATCGTACGGTTGCAGGATGGCCTGCTCGGAAACCAATAGGGCCCTGAAGAACCAATTATGAAGGGTCAAAAAGTAGCTTCAAAATAAGATGCATTGGAGGAGATAGGCATGCAGGATCTGATTGACGAACTGCACGAGGTTGCCGAGTCTGTGCCCGTCCCGCTGGAGTTGCCGGAGCACGATCAGGTGGTCGTGGCGCAGGAGCAGATTCTGATGCCTCTGCCCACCGAGTTTCGCGAATTCCTGATGGAGGCCAGTGATGTGGTTTACGGGACCCTGGAGCCCGTAACCGTGGCCGACCCCCTGTCCCACACTTACCTGCCTGAAGTGACCGCCATGGCCTGGTCACAGGGAATGCCGCGGGAAATGGTAGCGCTGTGCGAATGCCGTGAGGGCTATTATTGCGTTGCCCAGGACGGCGAAGTTCGCCTCTGGCAATACGGGGGCGACTACGACCCGGATGTTTGGGAAAACGTCTGGTACTGGGTGCGGGACGTCTGGCTCGAATGCGCTTAGATCGCCCCGGAGGCCCTGTCAGTCTGTAATCACCGCCACCCGAATGGCATCCAGGCGCAGCTTGGCGGACTGCAAATATTCCAGCCCCGCCTGTTTCTGCGTTTCCAGGTGCTCGATCTCTTCGGCACGAATATTAGGATTGATCTCGGCCAGGGCGCGCAGGCGTGACAACTCCTGATCGTAATGGCGGCTGAGTGCCTGGCAGGCGTCCTCAACCAGGCCAGTCTGCATAGTCTTAGCCTGATCTTCCAGGTGCGTCACAATGCGATCGATATCCGTGCGCGCATGCTGAACAAGCTGTTTGGCCGTGGCCATTTTTACCGTCTTGCCCAGCTTATTGTAATGCTCGCTACTAATGATCTCTCCGAGCGACTTCAGATTGTTATCCGCCACCAATCGCACGCAGCCGGCACTGAAGAAGCGTTGCAGCTGCAATGAACGCGGACCCGGGCAGCTGAATTGGAACAGGGATTCTATTAACAGGCTGCCGGGCTTCAGTGGCGGCAGCTTCATGGTGCATACCGCCGTGTTGCCCCGCTCACTGTTCAGCACCATGTCCATGACACCGGCAACCATGGGGTGCTCCCAGGTAAGGTAGTGCATATCCTCGCGGCTCAATGCCTGTTCGCGATGATAGGTCGCTGTGATGCCTTCATCGGGCAGACCGGGGAAATGATGGGTCTGCATATGGTCAGAGGGGTGGGCGACAAATGCATCCTCACTGTGGCGTTCATGATCAACCCCATAGATGTCAAAGGCGTTGTCCATATAGTCTTTGAGTGCGTCGCTTTGATCCAGCTGGCTGAGCTCCTCCACCAGAGCCTCGGCCACCGGTGTCTTGCAGCTGTTGAGTTCCAGCAGGCGATCGCGGCCATTTTTCAGTTCGGCCAACAGGTCGTCTGTGCGGCTGCGGGCGCGTTCGATCAGCGCATTGAGGGATTGGTTGGCATCCACATCCAGAAGCGGCTGCAATTGCTCGCAAAATTCATCAAACAGCGCCTGTCCTGCCGGGCAAACCTGCTCAAAGCAATTCAGGCCCAGGTGCAGAAATTGTAGCAATCTTGCGTCGGCGCTATCGGACTCAAAGGGCACATGGATCTGCACGGTTTGAGTCTGGCCGATGCGGTCCAAACGGCCGATACGCTGCTCGATAAGATCGGGGTTTTGGGGCAGATCAAACATCACCAGTTGGTGAGCGAACTGAAAGTTACGTCCCTCGCTACCAATCTCTGAACACACCAATACTTGGGCACCGTCTTCTTCGTCGGCAAAATAGGCGGCAGCGCGATCGCGCTCCAGCAGGCTCAGCCCTTCAAAGAACACCGCGCTGCGAACACCACAGCGGAGATTGAGGTGGGTTTCCAGATCCTGCGCCATATCTGCGCTGGAACAGATGATTAACACCTTTTCTTTGCGGTTGGCCTTTAGCCATTGGGTTAACCACTGGACTCTTGCAGTATCAGCAAAGCTGGCGTCAGGCGTCGTGGGCGCCAGTTCGTGAGGTATCAGCTGGCGCTGGGGGAATCCGAGCACACCGCTGCGGGTGTTGCGGAACAAAACCCGGCCCGTGCCATGGCGGTCCAGCAGTTGATTGACCAAGTTGTCGCGGCAATCTTCATTATCCTGATCTCGCAACTGGTCCAGTGCGGTTGCACCCAGGCGCTCTTCCAGGGCCTGCATGGAGGCGTCGTCCTGAAGCAGGCTGGCGCTGTCATCGCTCGACAGAAGGCGCTGCACCAGGTGATTCACACTCTGGAACTGGCTCTGTTCCTGTTTGAAGGTGTCGAAATCGAAATAGCGATCAGGATCCAGCAAACGCAGGCGGGCGAAGTGGCTGTCGAGGCCGAGCTGTTCCGGTGTGGCGGTTAACAACAGCAGGCCGCGGGCAATGCGGGCCAGTTGCTCGACGCAGTCGTAGGCGGGGCACTGCTCATTTTCGTGCCACTGCAGGTGATGAGCTTCGTCGACAATCAGCAGGTCCCAATCGCAGGCCAACGCCTGCTGCAGACGTTCGCCATTTTCCGTCAGTAGCGGCAGGCTGCAGAGAATCAACTGGGCGCTTTCAAACGGATTGTCTCCGTTGCCGGGAATGTCTTCGCTGTCTCCGCTCTCTTCAAATTCGTCAATCTGCTCCAGGGCCTGGCATCGTGCTTCATCCAGTAACGTGAAGGACAGGTTAAAGCGCCTCAGCATTTCCACCAGCCACTGGTGGGTAAGGTTTTCGGGCACAGCGATCAGTACACGCTGGCTCAGTCCTTTAACCAACTGCTGGTGAATGATCAGACCGGCCTCAATGGTTTTGCCGAGACCGACTTCATCCGCCAGCAATACCCTGGGCGCAAATCGTCCGCCCACTTCGTGAGCAATATACAGCTGGTGATGCAGGAGCTGTACCCGTGGGCCGATCAGGCCGGTAGCGTTCATCTGCGCCAGACGCTGCTGTTGCAGCAGCGTTGAGTGGCGTAAGCGAAAGTCTCTGATCTTGTCGATCTGCCCGGCAAATAACCGGTCCTGTGGTTTGCTGAACTGGACAAAGCAATCGAGTTCTATCTCGCCCCAGCTCAGGTCGCCGTCATCAGCGCCGCGGCCGAAATAGGTCAGATAGCCGTGCTCTTCCTCCACGGATTCAATGCGCAGGGTTTCGCCTTCGATATTTTGCACCTGTTCACCGATGCGGTACTGAACCCTTGTTAACGGGGCGTTGTTCTTGGCGTAAACCCGTTGCTCACCGGCAGCGGGGAAAGTGATATTGACAAAGCGGTGATCGGTATCGCTGACGATACCCAGGCCCAGCTCAGCTTCGGTGTTGCTGATCCAGCGCTGGCCGAGAACAAATTGTCCTGAAATAGAATCTGACAAAGGATAAACCTCTGGTTGTCACAAAAAGAGGGGCGGCGATTGAGTCGGGTTTAGCGCAACACCAATGCGCCCTTACCCATGCCTTCAAATGCCTTGACCTTCAGCCGGTCGGCGGGGAATTGCTGTTTCAGCTGGTCGGCGATATGGGTGGCAATAAGCTCCACCGTGGAGTCGCTGTCGATCAGATAGCAGCAGTGTTCGGGCAGGCACAGTTCAAAGGCGCCCTGGGAAGTAGTATAGGCAAAGCGCAGTTGATTATCGTCGTGTTGAACGACGTCTTCACGGGTGCCGATGTAGATGTCGCAAAATTGCTGTGCCCATTGGGCTTCCAGCTCGGGTGCCGGGATATCGTTACGCCAGATATGGATCTGGGACCTGTGGCCGTGGGCGATACGTTGGCAATTGCCATCGTGCTTCTTCAGTCCATGGCTGTAGTGGTAGTAGTCGCCGGCTATAAATTCCGTATCGAAGCCCAGCTGCAGCGAATCCAGTGTGGCTGGCAGCAGTGTCTGCAATTGCTGCTTGCACCAATCCGCCACCTGGGCAGGGGTGATTTCCTCAGCCTCTACCAATGCAAACGCGTCGGCCGGGCCGCTGCACTGTAGTTTGTGGTCGCCAAACGTCCATGCCAGGCTGATGCGATCGCCATTGCGATGCAGCTCCAGAAGGGGCGATTGAGTCGGTACCAGCAGGCGGTGGTCAATCTCGTCATCCAACCACTCACGCAGTGTTTTTTTAACGATACCGAAGTCGCACACCATGCCCTGGTCGTCCAGATCGCCGATGAGTTCGGTACTGGCCAGCCAGGTTTCCCCCAGCAATCCCCTTTCGGGATGAAGAAAGCTGAAGTCAATGTTGATTAAATTATCGACAAACAGGTGCATAGGCGCTGGCTGAAGGCTATCCAAAGCCGCGCATTCTACCTGAGCTTGGCCCGGGAGTCATGGGGTTGATCGCGGCAACGCAAAACAAGGGTGCTTGGACAGCATCGACGACACTAAGTAGACTGTCGCAAAATTTTTGAGTGAATGTGATTCCCATGAATGCACCCATTATCCGCCTGCATCCTTCGTGGTTGAACCGGTTGGAGCCGGAATTCCAGCAGCCCTACATGCACTCGCTGAAGCAGTTTCTGCAGCAGCGCAAAAGCGAAGGCGCGGTAATATACCCGCCCGGTGGTCAAATCTTTAATGCTCTCGATTCGACACCGTTTGAAGATGTCAAAGTGGTCATTCTGGGACAGGATCCCTACCACGGGCCGGGACAGGCTCATGGATTGTGCTTCTCCGTGCTTCCCGGTGTGCGAACACCCCCGAGCCTGGCGAACATCTACAAGGAAATTGAGCGTGACCTTGGCATTCCCATTCCCAGCCATGGGTGTTTGCAGAGTTGGGCAGAGCAAGGGGTTTTATTGCTTAACGCCACCTTGACGGTTGAGCAGGGCAACGCCGGCGCTCACCAGGGGCAGGGCTGGGAGACATTTACCGATCGAATTGTTGATGTCTTGAGCCGTGAGCGGGAAGGCCTGGTGTTTTTGCTGTGGGGCAGCTATGCACAAAAGAAGGGTAAGATGATCGACACAGGGCGGCACTGCGTGCTGAAATCGCCGCACCCATCTCCCTTGTCCGCTCATCGCGGATTTTTGGGTAATGGGCACTTTTCCAAGGCCAACGAGTGGCTGCAGCAGCGCGGGCAAGCACCCATTGACTGGTCCGTGCCCGAGGTGGCTCTCGTTTAAAGAGCCGCAGGAGCGCTGGGGATCAGGAGAGAAGCTGCATCGCGGCTTCCATTTCTTCGCTCAGGTCTTCCTCTTCCTCACCGCTGGCATCCAGGCCAAGACGGGCAAATGCCGTCACCTTTGAGTAATCGATCTTGGCCAGCATGTGGTCGCTGCCCATGTAACTCTGCAACATGGCCACGGTCACGATATCGGCGTAGTCGGGCTCATCGGCTTCGCGGGTAAACTTCATATGCAGGCTGGGTACCCGGCGCAATTCTTCAGGGAAATCCCAGGTTTTCAGAATCAGATCACCAATAGCGGACTGCAGTGTGTCGATCACACGATCCAGGGTAATGGCGTCTTTAAGCAAAGCCGGACTTTCTTCGGCGTAGGTGAGAATGGGTAAAACGCCAATCTTGTGAATCAGTCCCGCAAGGGTCGCCTGATCAGGGCGCAGGTTTGTACGATGTTTGCACAATACGTGACAAATGCCGGCAATCTCACTGGAGCGGGACCAAACATCGCGCAAGCGTTTGTCCACCATATCCGAGGTGGCCTGGAACATTTGCTCCATCGCCAGTCCGGTGGCGATATTGCACGTATATTCCATACCCAGGCGCATGAGTGCCATTTTCAAGTCTTCGATTTCCTGCGAACCCCGTAGCAGAGGACTGTTGGAAACCTTGATAATACGTGCGGTCAGGGCGGCATCATTACCGATGCAGGTCGCCAGTTGGTCAATGCTGGCCTCTGGATCCTCCGCAATTTCCCGAACTCTGAGAGCGACCTCGGGCAGGGTTGGCAACACCAACTGGTCGTTCTTGATGGCGTGAATAATTTCCTGGCGAACGGTGTCAACGACCTGGTTCATAACAACTTCCTAGATATTCTGTTACGTATTTATAGCATAGGGTAGGGGCAAAGGCGTGAGCTTTTGCGTGGCGTTTTTGTCGACAAACACGTCATCGGCTTGCGCCACATCCTCGCTCAGAATCGCGAGGCATTGAGTGCAATTTGCATAGGAGACGGCGTTGACGATACTGCCGACGATAGATCCTGCTCCATTGTGGAGATCGGTGCCTTCTGCTAGCGAGATTTCGGAATCTGCCTGCAGGCGGTGCAGGGCGCGTTTGACTTTGCCCTTGTAGTGGGTGCGGGCGATAATTTCCTGACCGGTGTAACAGCCTTTGGTAAAACTGACGCCATCAATGGCTTCAACCTGCAAATGTAACTGCTGTGGCAACAGCGTGTCGCTGGTGGCGGCGCCGATCCATCCGCGGCCAAGCGCTATCTCTGCTGCCAGCCAGGCGGTCTCGTTATCAGCCTGAGGCAGCTCAGCCACGACATCCGGTAAATTGGCCTCATCGACCGGCCAGCATTCGACCCGTTGCTGGTCTCGTTTGATGTAAAGGAGGCCGCCTTGCTGTTGGACGGTCTGTTGAGAAAAGTCCAGGTCAAGGTGCTGTTGCAGCCAGTCGAGCAGATGTTCACCCAACAGTCCCACCGGCGCTTCACCCCCAGGTGCCGACAACTCAGCTTTTGAAAACACGATGTATTTGCCCAGGGAGGTGCTTAACAGTGGCAGGGCGTCGCGGCGAAGCCTCAGCAAAACCAGCTCTTCACTGGGGGCGAGGGCATCAAAGTTGGCAATCATGCGGCCCTTTGGGGTGCAGTGCGCACCATGGGTCAGCGCGTCGGCACTGAATCGTCGGGTGTCGCAGGTGAGCTGACCCTGCAGAAACTTCAGGCTGTCCGGTCCGCGGACTTCCAGCAGGTCAAAATCACGTAGCGGAACCCGCTGTGGTAAGGCTTGAGTCATGGGGATGGTTTCTCTATCCGTGCAGACGCGCAAGCTTACCACAGCTCATTGGTCGTCGGCAGGGTAGCGAGTCGTGGCGAGCCATCCGCCGTATCGGTATACTGTCGCGCCTCGATGTCTTGAAGTTATTGAATTGGAATCTGTTCATGGATAAAAACCGTCTGTTTTGGGCCAGTCGCCGCGGCATGCTGGAGTTGGATCTGGTGCTGCTGCCGTTTCTGGAAAATGTCTATGACAGCTTGCCGCAGGAAGATAAAGAGCGTTACTGGGCGCTCATGGATTGTGAGGATCAGGACATGTTCGCCTGGTTCCTGCATCGCCAGGATCCGGACGATCCTGAACTCAAGAGGATTGTGGATATTGTCCGCGACAACACCGGCATGCAGGTCGAAAAGGGCTGATTCCCCGGTTCGATGGATCAAACTAAGGCCTTCACGCTACGCGCTGTGCGCCCATTTGGTCGCGGCGCTGCTGGCACTCGTCGGTCTTTATCGGGCTGATCTTCCGGCACTAGTCACCTTGACGCTAATCCTGCTGGCTTTGCCATTGGTGATCGTCGGAGCGGTGAATTTGTGCAGGGAGTCGTCTCAGGAGCTCTTGCTCGACCACGTCAACGGCAGTCTGGCGCTGGCACCGCAAGGGCCTCAGGGTCCGCTGTTGCCGGTGACGGGCTGGCGTCGCCCTCTACCTCTGCTGGTTTTCTATTTTCGCGGCGCAGAATCGTGCGAGTGCATTCGAGTTTGGCCCGACAGCATGGATCCCGAATCCCTGCGTCGCCTGCGAGTGCTCACAACGCGACATCAAGGCTTCACAAAGATTTCCTGAGCGGCGAAGTTGGTGGGCACCAGGATGGTATCCCGGGCAATGTCCGAGGTACTTGGGTTATCGAGCGAGTAGTGAAGGCCCCGACTCTCTTTGCGTTGCATGGCTGAACGGATAATCAGCTCCGCCACCATGGCCAGGTTCCTCAGTTCGATCAGGTCATTACCCACTTTGTAGTTACTGTAATACTCCTGAATCTCTTTCTGCAGCAGCTTGATGCGGTGAGTGGCCCGCTCCAGTCGCTTGCGCGTGCGCACGATACCAACGTAGTCCCACATAAACCGGCGCAGTTCGTCCCAGTTGTGCGAAATTACCACGTCTTCATCCGAGTTGGTTACCCGTGATTCGTCCCAGGGCTTGTTGCGATCAGGGGAGGGCACATCACTCAGATTGGCGCTGATGTGTTCGGCTGCAGACTGCGCGTAGACGATACATTCCAGCAGAGAGTTGCTGGCCATACGATTGGCGCCGTGCAGGCCGGTGAATGAGGTCTCTCCAATGGCATAGAGCTGATCAAGATCGGTCTGGCCATGGCGATTGACGACAATGCCGCCGCATGTGTAGTGCGCCGCGGGCACCACCGGAATAGCCTGTTTGGTGATGTCGATGCCAAATTCCAGGCAGCGGGCTTTTACCGTAGGGAAGTGTTCGCTGATAAATTCCGCCGGTTTGTGGCTGATGTCGAGATAGAGGCAATCGCTACCGAGTCGTTTCATTTCATGGTCGATAGCGCGTGCGACAATGTCTCGTGGAGCGAGTTCAGCCCTTGGGTCAAATCGCTCCATAAAACGTTCGCCGTTGGGCAGCTTCAGGTGCGCGCCCTCGCCTCGAAGGGCTTCGGTCACCAGCGAGGAGCCCGCCTTGGGGTGATAGAGACAGGTGGGGTGAAACTGGTTGAACTCCATATTGGCAATACGACATCCCGCCCGCCAGGCCATCGCAATGCCGTCGCCGCTGGCACTGTCGGGGTTGCTGGAATAGAGGTAGACCTTACTGGCCCCGCCGCAGGCGAGAATCACTGCCCGGGCCTGGAACACATCCACCCGGTCCTCGTTCCGGTTATACACATAGGCACCGGTACAGCGCACTTTTCCGGTTCCCGTATCCGGCTGGGTGATCAGATCCACGGCAATATGGTGTTCAAATACATCCAGATTCTCTGAATGCTGGATATTGTCGATCAGCGTGCTGTGGACGGCTTTTCCAGTCGCATCGGCGCTGTGGATGATGCGTCGATGGGAGTGTCCGCCCTCTTTGGTCAAATGGTAATCGCTGTTGTCCTGCAACTTGGTAAAGCTGACCCCCTGATTGATCAACCAGTCGATCGCAGCTTTGCCGCTTTCTACCGTAAAACGAACGGCGTCTTCGTGGCACAGGCCCGCACCGGCATTGAGGGTGTCGGTCACGTGAGCTTCGGTGGAGTCGTTGTCATCGAGTACAGCGGCGATTCCCCCCTGGGCAAACCAGGTGGAGCCTTCGTTTACCGAGCCCTTGCTCAGTACAGCAACCCTGGCTTTGCCTGCCAGGCTCAAAGCCAGCGTCAGGCCGGCCGCACCGCTGCCGATGATCAATACGTCGTGCTGGTGATAACTGCTCATACTTTAGCCTGTGTTGCGAATAACTCGTCGGCAGCCTTGCTGACCGGGGGCCGGTAGTATATACATGCTTTGTCCGACGGGGTATTGCCCATTTCAGGCTCCCATAGGACCTAAAATGACAAAATACAGGAGCGTTTGTCCGGTTTCCAAGCAATTTGTGTAATCGGTGAGCTTGGCGCCTGGAATGCTGCCACTGAATTGAACTTCTGTGATAGCCCGAAGTCTAGGTGTTGCTCTTGTCGGTGGCGATCCCGTTCATCGTGTGTTCACGGCCGGGCGGGACAATCGGCAATCTAAAAAGAAGCTTGGGAGAGCAGGATGACCGCGCAGCGTGCGCCTGAGACTGATCAGCAGTTAGTAGAAAGGGTACAAAAAGGCGATAAAAGGGCCTTTGATCTGTTGGTGCTTAAATACCAACACAAAATGATTTCGGTGGTAGGACGGTACGTCCACGACACCCATGAGGTACACGATGTCGTCCAGGAAGCCTTTATCAAGGCCTACCGGGCGCTGAAGAATTTTCGCGGTGACAGCCAGTTCTATACGTGGCTGTACCGTATTGCTATTAATACCGCCAAGAATTACCTGGTGTCCAGGGGGCGTCGTCCGCCGGCCAGCGATGTGGATGTCGACGACGCCGAGTTTTATTCCGGCAGTGATCTGCTCAAGGATGTGGATACGCCCGAGAACAACCTGTTTCGGGATGAGTTGCAGGAAGAGGTGCACAATGCCATTCGGGAGCTGCCCGAGGATCTGCGCACGGCGGTGACACTGCGGGAAATGGAGGGGCTGAGCTACGAGGATATTGCCGAGGTGATGGCCTGTCCTGTGGGTACTGTCCGCTCGCGGATATTCCGGGCTCGGGACGCGATTGACAAGCGCATCGCGCCGCTGTTGGATCGGGCTGAATGACGATCGGGTCGGGTTCTCCGGGAAGCAGATGTCCTGGCCGTAAATGACTGATAAAGACGGTCAGGAAATTGCCTAAGGGTCGGAATAATGGCGCTGTCACAGGGAAGTACAAAAAATGACAGAAAAAATTTGAATGACTTGTGAACTTTCTCACACTTCACCAGTCAGAGTGTTATCGTTAAGGCGGCGGTTGTTGGGCAAGTGCTTGACCAGCAACAATAAAAGTCGCGGAACCCCCCGGGGGACGGGGGATGCAGGTGGTCTTCGGGCCAAGTCAATGTAACGAACATATTAATAAGAGCGAAATTAGTGACTATGTCCAAACAATCTCCGCAAAGCTCCACAGACGCTGTCAAAGAATCTTTATCAGCTCTGATGGACAGCCAAGCCACTGAGATGGATGTACACCGGGTACTAAAGGCCAGCGAGACGGACTCTGAGGTTCGCTCCACTTGGTCCCGCTATCACATAGCCAGCGCGGCGATGCGCCAGGAAACTCCCGCTCAACCCCAGATCGATCTGTCCATGGCCATTCGCAGCGCCATCGACTCTGAAGAAAACCACGCACCCGCAAAGCCCGGCTGGATGCAATCTGCTGCCAAAATGGCTGTAGCAGCCTCCGTTGCAGCGGTGATGGTTGTGACCACACAATTCGTCAGCTTGGACTCCTCAGACTCTGAGGCTCAACTGGCAGCCATTCCAGAGCAATCGGCGCAACAGCCCAGCACCGCACCGGCGCCTGTGGTTTCTTTACCGTCCCAGTTCCAGGCTCCAATTGTTCCTGCACGCACGGTTAGCAGTCACTCGCGCATGCCAGTCAGTGAGGCTAAGCCCCAGAATCGCTACTATCCGGTAGTCACGAAAGCCAAATCCGCTTCATCCAGTCAGCCGCCTTCACCAGAGGTACAGGCTTATCTTCGCGAAGTGATGGAGATACACGCCGGCAACTCAGCGCTCAACAGCGGGCGGGGATTGATGCCCTATGCGCGCGTACCCGTTGCCCCGACGACCGAGCCCTGATAGGGTTGGCGACTTTCACAAATCGTCAATTTCGGCCAGGATCGAGGCAGACTTTCTCTTCGGCACCTCGTCTGTAACGCGATTTTTCATGGATGCCTACAGGAAGGAAGAGGCGTGCAGTTAAAGCCCTGTGCTCGTCGGCCTTGTGCCGTTCTATTTGTACTCCTTTGGAGTGCTGTTTTTCCCTTGTCGGTTCAAGCCACCGAAGCACCCGAAAAGGTGGCTCGTTTGCTGGGCCAAATGTCCACGGCGTTGCGTGAACGAGACTATCGGGGGTTGTTTACCTACGAATTCGGCGGCGCTTTACAGACGCTGCGTATTACTCACCGGGTCGAAGACGGCGCCGAATATGAACATCTTGAATACCTCAATGGCCCCTCGCGCCGAATTGAGCGCAATGGGACCCACGTGTCCTGCCTGTCACCAGCCGATCAGGTATTGCGGGGATTGCTGCCGGGGCTGGACAGCAGTTTTCATGGCCTGACCCAGCATTATCACTTCTACTTTCGTGACGACGAACGTATAGCCGGGCGTCTGGCCTCCGTCGTCCAGATTGTGCCGCGGGACGAGTATCGATACGGATACAGCCTGTCGATCGACAAAGAAACGGCGTTGCCTTTGGCGGTCATGACCATCAGCAGCAGTCGCCGGGTGTTGGAGCGTCTGCAATTTGCCAATATTGAGTTGGAGGCCGACGACAGCTGGGTAGGAATCGTGGATTCCAGTACGCTGGTAAAGCGGGCGGAATGGCCGGCATGCCAGCCTCTTGAGGGCACAATGGCAGGCCTCGGCCCCTGGAGTGTCAGCTGGGTGCCAAGCGGTTTCCTGCCGGCCGGCAGTGCATCCTTTGAGCGGGTAGGGGATGTTATGCTTTATACAGATGGCTTGTCTGCATTTTCCGTGTTTGTGCGACCATTGGAGAAAGCGGTGGCTGCCCAGGGCAAAGCACAGCGGGGAGCGACCGTCGCCTATATGCAGCAGCAGATGTTTGATGCCGTTCCCCACACCATAACGGTGGTGGGTGAAATACCGGCTCGCACCGCCCAGAGAATTGCTGCTTCTGTCAGGGCTTTGAAGCCCACACCACCAACGGTGCCCGAACCTGCGGCAGCCGAGGAGAGCTCTGGTACCACAATACCGGCCGCCGGCGCGGCTCCAGAGGCTCAAACCGGGCAAGTCGAATAGAATGCCGGCACAGAGCTGTACAAGTTAGCAGCAATGTACGGGAGAACCTATGATTACCGAATCCGGCCGCATCGTTGCCATCGAGAATGATTGCCTTTGGGTGGAGACCATTCAACGCTCCACCTGTGAGTCCTGTGCGGCCGAAAAGGGCTGCGGACAGAGCCTGGTCAGCAAGTGGGGTGGGCGTACCAGCTTTATCCGTGTCTTGCTCCAGGGGCGCGACTGCAGCCACTATGCCCTGCACGATGAGGTTACCGTAGGAATTCCCGAAGACGTGGTGGCAGCCGGCTCTATATTGGTTTATCTGACCCCCTTATTAACCCTGCTGTTGGGGGCCGGTTGTGGCCACTGGCTAGGGCTGGCAGAGCCGGGTGTGATCTTTTTGGCTGTATTGGGATTGGCGCTTGGCGGCGGGCTGGTGCGGTGGCACAGTTTTGTTCATCGCGATGATGAGCGTATGCAGCCGGTATTGCTCGATGGCACCGAGGCGGTGCGCTGGCAATCCTGAAGCTATCTAATTGACTAGGGAGACTTATCAGAATGACGGCGATTTCACTGCATTGGCAGAAATGGTTCTGCTTGGCGGCAATGGCGCTGTTGGCAACCTCGGCCAGCGCCAGGGGTAGTTTACCTGAATTCACGGATCTGATTGAGCAGGCGTCGCCGGCGGTGGTCAAGATCAACACAATTGAACGCCGCAGCGGTCGCCGGCAGTTTCCGCAGGGCAATCAGGATATTCCGGATATCTTCCGCCACCTGTTTGAACCCCGCCGAATGCCTGAGCGCCAGGCCCAATCCCTGGGTTCCGGCTTTATCGTTTCTGAAGACGGTTACATTCTGACCAATAATCATGTGATTGATGGTGCGGATGAAATCCATGTACGGCTGTTGGACCGAAGAGAGTATCAGGCCGAGGTGATCGGCACGGACGAACGTTCCGATATCGCGCTGCTAAAAATTGAGGAAGACAATCTGCCGACCCTTGAATTTGCCGATGATGACGAGCTCAAGGTCGGGCAGTGGGTTCTGGCGATCGGTTCCCCATTTGGGCTCGATTTTTCAGCCAGCGCCGGTATTGTCAGCGCGATCGGGCGCAGTATTCCCAGTGACAAGAACGAGAACTACGTACCGTTTATTCAGACGGACGTCGCTATTAATCCGGGCAATTCGGGTGGGCCCCTGTTTAACCTCGACGGAGAGGTGGTGGGCATCAATTCCCAGATTTATACCCGATCCGGCGGATCCATTGGCCTCTCCTTTGCCATTCCGGTAAGCGTGGCGCGGGAGGTGATGAATCAGCTCAAGGAGAAAGGCCGGGTGGACCGCGGCTGGCTCGGCGTGGTGATTCAGGAAGTGGATAAGGATCTGGCCGCCTCTTTCGGACTATCGAAGCCGGTTGGAGCCCTGATTGCACAGATGGAGCCCGGCAGCCCGGCCGACAAGGGGGGGCTCAAAGTCGGGGACGTTATTATTCGCTTTGGTAAAACCCGCATCGAGTCTTCCAGTGATTTGCCCCATGCCGTGGGTGCTGTCGCACCAGGCACTGAAGTGGCCATAACCGTCATGCGAGAGGGCAGGAAGAAGGTGCTGGAGGTGGAAGTGGGTACGCTGGGTGGATCTCCCAAATTAGCACGTGGAACTGCACCAGAACCGGAATCCGGTGGCCGGCTGGGGGTCCTGGTGGGTGAAGTTGACCCACGACTGCGCAATTCCTGGCAGGTCAGCGGCGGTGTGATGGTAAAACGGGTATTTCCCGGTAGTCCTGCGGCCGGTGCCGGCCTGCGTCCGGGCGATGTCATCGTGCAGCTGGGCTTCGAGAAAATAGAATCACTGCAGGGGTTCGAAGACACCGTGGCCGATCTGCCTGCTGACAGCTTGTTGCCGGTTCGATTTTACCGACAGGGGCGTGCGTTGTTCCGATCCCTGTCGATCAAGGATTGATCGCAATTTCTCTTATGGCCCAAATACGGTAGACTTCGCAGCCTCGAAAACCGGCCAGACGCCTTCTTGAAGAGTTTGCGTTTGGCCGGATTTGACCAAAACTCAATGACAGGTAGTTGTTCTTACTGTGACCGATCTCAGCCATATCCGTAATTTTTCCATTATTGCCCATATTGACCACGGCAAATCCACCATTGCCGACCGGTTTATCCAGGTGTGTGGCGGCTTGTCCGAACGGGAGATGGAAGCTCAGGTTCTCGATTCCATGGATATTGAGCGCGAGCGCGGGATTACGATCAAGGCGCAGAGCGTTACCCTGGACTACAACGCCCGCGACGGCAAAACCTATCAACTGAACTTTATTGATACTCCCGGACACGTGGATTTCTCCTACGAGGTATCCCGCTCGCTGTCAGCCTGTGAAGGAGCGCTGTTGATTGTTGACGCCGCCCAGGGCGTGGAGGCGCAGTCTGTAGCCAACTGTTACACCGCGATCGAAGAGGGGCTGGAGGTTATTCCGGTTCTCAACAAGATTGACTTGCCTCAGGCTGAGCCAGACCGTGTTGCCCAAGAGATCGAGGAAATTATCGGCATCGACGCTACCGAGGCGGTGCAATGCAGTGCCAAGACCGGTCTCGGTGTTGAGGATGTGCTGGAAGAGCTGGTAAGCATGGTGCCGCCGCCGGAGGGGAACGTTGATGCGCCCTTGCAGGCACTGATCATTGATTCCTGGTTTGACAACTATCTGGGCGTGGTTTCTCTCGTTCGGGTCAAACAGGGCACTCTCAAGGCCAAAGACAAAATCATCACCAAATCTATCGGCAAAGCCCATGTGGTGGATAACGTCGGGGTGTTCACGCCCAAGCGTAAAGAAACCGGCGTTCTGCGCGCCGGTGAGGTGGGCTTTGTGGTGGCCGGGATCAAGGATATTCACGGCGCTCCCGTGGGTGATACGCTGACCCATCAGAAAACCCCCGAAGTGGAGGCAGTTCCGGGATTTCAGAAGGTCAAACCTCAGGTCTATGCCGGCTTGTTCCCGGTAAGTTCAGATGATTATGAGGCGTTCCGTGAGGCATTGGCGAAGCTGACGCTCAATGACGCTTCTCTGTTTTATGAACCAGAGAGTTCCGATGCACTGGGTTTTGGGTTCCGTTGCGGCTTCCTGGGGATGCTGCATATGGAAATCATCCAGGAGCGGCTTGAACGGGAATACAACCTCGATCTGATCACCACCGCCCCGACCGTGGTCTATGAAGTCGAGCAGACTGACGGTGAAGTGATCTACGTGGACAATCCGTCGAAGCTGCCAGACCCCGGCCTGATCGAAGAAATGCGCGAACCCATCGTCGAGGCGAATATCCTGGTTCCCCAGGAACATCTGGGTGCGGTGATAACACTCTGCGTGGAAAAGCGCGGCATCCAGAAGGACCTTCAGTACACCGGAACCCAGGTGTCGCTGACCTACGAGCTGCCGATGAACGAGGTAGTGTTGGATTTCTTTGATCGCCTTAAGTCGGTCAGTCGCGGTTTCGCTTCGCTGGATTACAATTTCGACCGCTTCGAGGCCGCTAAACTGGTTCGTCTGGATGTACTGATTAATGGCGAGAAAGTGGATGCGCTGGCACTGATCGTGCACCGCGATAACGCCCAATACAAGGGGCGTGCCCTGGCTGAGAAAATGAAAGAATTGATACCCCGTCAGATGTTCGATGTGGCGATTCAGGCGGCCATTGGCGGACAGATCGTCGCTCGGACCACGGTCAAGGCCTTGCGTAAGAATGTCACCGCCAAGTGTTACGGTGGCGATATCACCCGTAAAAAGAAACTGCTGGAGAAGCAGAAAGCGGGTAAGAAACGTATGAAGCAAGTCGGCCGCGTTGAGATTCCCCAGGAGGCCTTCCTGGCGGTGCTCAAGGTCGAAGACTAATTTCTTACAGGAAGCGTTAAAGCTATATGGATATCAATTTTCCTCTGATTCTGGTTGTTTTGGTGTTCGTCAGCGGTGCAATCTGGCTGGCGGACTGGCTGTTTCTGGCAAAGCGCCGACAGCAGGCCGTTGCGGCCGTGGATACCCAGTTTGCCAATGTGCAGATAGACGCCGGCCAGCAGCAGGCGGTTTACGAAGAAGCCAAGGCTGCCGCTGCCCAGGAGCCGGTGGCGGTGGAGTATGCGAAATCGTTCTTTCCGGTACTGTTTATCGTGTTGATTTTGCGCTCGTTTCTGGCGGAACCCTTCCAGATCCCGTCGGCCTCTATGGTGCCCACCCTTAAAATCGGCGATTTTATTCTGGTGAACAAATACACCTACGGAATCCGTTTGCCGGTGGTTAGAACCAAAGTGCTGGATTTGAACGAACCCCAGCGCGGTGACGTCATGGTGTTTTTCCCACCCCATCGCCCCAAAACCTACTTTATCAAGCGGGTGGTGGGCCTTCCTGGTGACGAGATTCGCTATATCAATAATGTGCTCTACATCAACGGCGAAAAGCAGCCCCAGAAGCTGGTAGCCGCTCTGCCGCCGGCCAATCCCCAGTTTCATCTGATGAAGGAAAGCATCGATGGTGTCGAGCACGACATGCGTAAGCACGTGGTGCCCGGGCGCCTCAGCCAGAATGGCTCCTGGGTGGTGCCTGAAGGACACTATTTTATGATGGGAGATAACCGCGACAACAGCTCTGACAGCCGCGAATGGGGTCCCGTCTCCGAGGACGCCATCGTGGGGAAAGCCTTTGCTGTCTGGATGCACTGGGACTCTTTCTTCAGCCTGCCCAGCTTTAGTCGCGTGGGCAGCATCCAATAAGGGTGACATTGTGAGCTGGTCAGCAGTTGCGGCTGAATCAAATAGACTAAAATCAGCAGTAGAACAACCGTGACCGGAATAGGAGAAGACGTGTGCGATCGTTAAAAAGACAGCAGGGATTGTCTACCCTGGGGTGGTTGGTCGCCGTGCTGGTGGCTGGCTTTTTTCTGCGCTGTATCTTCATAATGGCGCCGGCCTATGCCGATAATCGCTATCTTCAGGAAGCCTTGAGAGGCCTTGGGGAGAGTGGAACCCAGATTAACGAAATGACCGAGCGAGAAATTTACAAAAACCTCGATGGTTTTTTTCGGATTAATAATTTGCGCTCGATATCGGCCAAGTCAGCCAAAATTGAGCGTCAGCGGGGCAAAACGCTGGTGAGTTTCGAATACGAGGTGAGGTTGCCTCTGCTTCTCAATGTGGATGTGGTGATGTCCTTCCACAGTGTACTCGACAGCTCCAATGCTGATTTTTGTTGCCGGCCAATAACCAAGCCCGAAAAATAGATCTGTGCTCAATAAAGCACACAAAGTGAAGTAATTAGTGAACACTATCAGTCGCCAGCGCCTTCTCAATCGATTGGGCTATGAATTCAAGGACCCGGATCTTTTCGATCTGGCACTTACTCATCGCAGTTGCGGTGCCCGCAATAATGAACGCCTGGAATTCTTGGGCGATTCCATTTTGAATTTTATTATCGGTGAAGCACTGTTTGAGCGTTTCGATGAAGCCAAAGAGGGGCAACTCAGCCGTTTGCGTGCGCAGATGGTAAAAGGTGAAACCCTCGCGGAAATCGCCAGAGAATTTGATCTGGGCCCGAACCTGAATTTGGGTGAAGGGGAGCTTAAGAGCGGTGGTTTCCGTCGTGATTCTATTTTGGCCGATGCGGTTGAGGGCTTGATTGGCGCCATCTATCGAGACGGTGGCATGCAGGCCGCCAGGGATCGCGTGCGGGTCTGGTACCAGTCGCGTCTGGATGCGCTGCAATTGGATACCAATCGCAAGGACCCCAAAACCGAATTGCAGGAATATCTGCAGGCGAGGAAGGCCGCACTGCCGGTTTACGAAGTGATTGACGTTGGCGGCGAGGCCCATGCGCAACAATTTACGGTGGCCTGCCGTTGCGAGTTGTTGCCAGAGGCCACTGAGGCCAGTGCCAGCAGCCGCCGCAGTGCGGAAAAGATGGCCGCTGCAGCGGCATTGCAGCAGTTGTCTCTCTCCAATCCCGGAGGTCGCGGATGAGCGACAGGGAGCACGAGCTAAACCGTTGTGGCTATGTCGCCATTGTGGGGCGACCTAACGTCGGTAAGTCCACATTGCTGAATCACCTGTTACAACAAAAAATCAGTATTACCTCCCGTAAGCCTCAGACCACCCGTCACAATGTGTTGGGCATCAAAACGGAAGGCGCCGTACAAGCCATTTATGTCGACACGCCCGGCCTGCATCTGCAACACAGTAAAGCCATCAACCGCTATATGAATCGAGCGGCAACCACCGCTCTCAGAGACGTGGACGTGGTGGTGTTTCTGGTGGATCGCCTGGCCTGGACTGATGAAGACGACATGGTGGTCAAGCGCCTGCAAAACCTCGACTGTCCCATTATCCTGGCCATCAATAAAGTCGACCAGATTGAGGATAAGGAGGTACTTCTGCCTCACCTGCAGACGCTGTCTGACAAAATCAAAGTTGATGAAATTGTGCCCATCTCGGCGCTGCGGGGGGTAAATCTCGATCGCCTCGAACAGCAGGTGATTGAACGATTGCCCGAAGCCGAACACTTTTTTCCGGAAGACCAGATCACCGATCGCAGCTCTCGTTTTCTGGCAGCCGAAATCGTGCGTGAAAAGATTACCCGTCAGCTGGGTGATGAGCTGCCTTACCAGATGACCGTGGAAATCGAAGAGTTTTCCCACGAAGGCAATATTATTCATATTGGCGCATTGATTCTGGTTGAGCGGGATGGACAAAAGCGCATATTGATCGGCGATAAAGGCGCTAAGATCAAACAGATTGGCCGCGAGGCCAGAGTTGATATGGAAACACTGTTTGATTGCAAGGTCATGCTCAAGACTTGGGTGAAAGTGAAATCCGGCTGGTCCGACGACGAGCGGGCATTGCGCAGTCTCGGATACGACGACCTCTAGGCCGTAGTCATGCGGGTAGAGCTGCAGCAGGGATTTGTGCTACACCGGCGCCCGTTCAAGGACTCCAGTCTGATTCTCGACTGTCTTACCGAAAATCATGGTCGCTTGTCTGTAATCGCCAAGGGCGCTCGCAGTGCCAAGTCTCGCTGGCGGCAGATGTGCCAGCCATTTTGTCCGCTGTTGCTCTCCTGGCAGGGCCGCCATTCACTCAAAACACTGGTTTCGGCGGAAAGCACCGGATTGCCGGTCATGTTGTCTGAAAACTATCTCTATAGCGGTCTTTACCTGAACGAGCTGCTGACCCGATTATTACCCGAACACGATGCCTGTGAGAGGCTCTATGGGCACTATGTTGTCGCTCTGGAGCAACTCGGGCGGCAATTACCGCTGGAATCGACACTGCGTCAGTTTGAGTTGGCGCTGTTGGAAGAGATGGGTTATGCCGTGGATCTGGAGTGGGAAGCTGGCGCGGGTGCACGCATTGAGCCAGACTGTTACTATCAATGGCGCGCGGAGAACGGCTTCGAGCGTCTTTCGGATGCTCAGGCGCGGTTAGAAAGATCCGCTTATTTGGGTGGTCATCTACTGGCGATTGGAAGGCGGGATCTGTCGTCGCCGGAAGTATTGCGCGCTGCCAAACGGCTTTCGCGGCAGTTATTGGGGCCACTGTTGGGGCACAAACCGTTGGAAAGCCGCAAGCTGTTTGCTAAAACACAGTAACAACAATAATTTAGGAAAGATGCATGATTGTGGGGTTGGGTACGGATATCGTGGAGATAGCGCGCGTTGAAAGCACGCTGGATCGACTTGGCGACAGTTTTGCCAAGCGTATTCTCACCCCACTGGAATTCGCCGAGTATCAGTCCAGCTCCCGTTCTGTCGCCTATCTCGCCAAACGGTTTTGTATCAAAGAGGCGGCTGCCAAAGCGCTGGGGACAGGCATTGGTCGAGGAATTTCCTGGCAGCATATGTGGGTGGAACATACGGAAGAGGGCGCTCCGGTGTTGCGCATGACTGGAGGTGCGCTGGAGCGCTTGACAGAGCTAAAGGGCAATCGGGTTCAGGTGAGTGTTTCTGACGAGCAGGCCTATGCAACCGCAACGGTGATTTTGGAAGCCGCTTTTTAGGTTATTAGTGAAAGTCTAATGTTCGACATCAAACAGGATGTCGAGATCGTGTTCATCAACCCATTGACGCAGACGCTGGATCGCTTTCAATAAATCATTAAGATCATCATCCAGCGAAACGTGATTGCCGGCCAGCAGTTTCTTATCCATGGACTCACTGACCCGACGCAGCTCCGGTACGCCACAATAGCAACAGCCGCCATAAAGGCGATGGACCAGTTCCTGTAACGGCATCCATTGTTGCTCTCTGTACAGTCTGACGATTGCTTCAGCGTCTTCAGCCAATCCCTCATTCAGTTTGTAGAGCATGTCTCTGGCCAGATCCGATTTGTTGTTTGTCAGTCTCAGCGCTTCCTGAAGATCCATAATGGCCTGTTGCTTTACGGGAGTCCCTCGGGGAACGGTGCGTTTCGGCTCCGTGGACTGATGCAACCAGCGCTGCACCAGATGGGCGAGTTGGGTCTCGCTGACGGGCTTGCTGGTAAAGTCATCCATGCCGGCTTCCAGCAGAGAATACTTCTGGTCGCTGAGATCGTGCGCGGTGAGGGCGATAACCGGTGTGCGTCGATCGCCGCTCTCCATTGTCCTCAGACGCCTTGTTGTTTCCAGGCCATCCATTTCCGGCATTTGCACGTCCATAAAGACCAGATCGACAGATTCATTGTGGAATAACTGCAGGGCACTTAAGCCACTGCTGGCTGCCAGCGGGTCAAATCCCAGGTCTTGGAGAAAGGTGCATACCAGTTGTAGATTGGCGGGGTTGTCATCCACGACCAAAATGCGGCCATTTTGCGATGGCTTGGGCTGTGCGGGCTTGTTGTTATCCTGCTGCAGCGCCTCGTCGATAATCTGGTACAGATGATCGTGAGTGAACGGCAGATAGAGTACCTGGAATGCTTGCCCTTGCAGTGAGGATGATTCGTCGGCGTTTATGGCGGCCAGCACAGGGCTGCCGTAGCGGACCTGAATCTCAGATGCCATCTGGCTCAGGCCGTCAAACTTGACCTTGCCGGGTGCGGCCAGCAGCACGATATCCACCGGGCGGTTCAGTTGTCGTGCGGCTGCGAGAGTAGGCAGTACGTCTTCCAGACTCAGCACAAATTCGACATCCAATTCCCATTCATTGGCGTATTGCTGAAGCTGCTGGGCAAACAAGGGGCTACCGGCAAAGATCACCGCTTTTTTACCTTGTAATCGACCATACTGGTTTTGCATCGGGTTTTCCTGCGGGGACAGGCTCAGCTTGAACCAAGCGCAAGTGCCACCACCACTGCGGTTTTCCAGTGCGATGGTGCCGCCCATTTTCTCGATCAGCTTTTTGGAGATGGCCAGTCCCAGTCCTGTGCCACCGCGTTGGCGACTGTTTGAAGAATCCGCCTGGGTGAAGGCATCGAACATCAGCTCACGGTGTTCATTGTTAATGCCAATGCCTTCGTCGTTGACTGACACCTTCAAAGAGATCGTGCTGTTGTCACGGCTCGTCAGCGCCGTGGTGACTACAATATTTCCCCGGTCAGAAAACTTGATGGAATTGTTGACCAGGTTGGTCAGCACTTGTTTGATGCGCAGAGGATCGCCCATCAGGGTTGGCAGTTTTTCACCATGGGTGATGTGGATCAGCTGTAATTCTTTTTCATTGGCACCGGGTGCCAGTATCTGCAGGGTTTCTTCGACGACCTGACGTAACTCAAAAGGCACGCGGTCTAGAGAGAGACGGTTCTCCTCCAGACGCGAAAAATCGAGAATATCGTTGATAATGGTTAGAAGCCCTTGTGAGCTCAACGCGATCGTGCGCAGGTGTTCTCGCTGCTGGGCATTGATGGGGGTTTTCAACAGCAAATTGGTAAAGCCGAGAATACCGTTAATCGGGGTTCGGATTTCATGGCTGGTGTTGGCCAGGAATTGTGATTTGATGCGACTGGCTTCGACCGCCCTTTTGCGGGCGATGTCAAGCTCGATGCTTTGGATTTCAATGGTGTCCAGTGTTTCCTGCAGGTCGGAGGTTGCCTGGGTGATCTGCTGCTGGACTTCGTCATTCGCATTCTTGAGGCGTGCACCCAGGGTGTTGGCGGTTTGCGCCAGGCTGGCCAACTCCCGCTGGTCCGGAATCCGCGCCTTGGCGTTGTAACTCCCCTGACTGTAGTCCTGCAGCGTATCCTCAATGTTTTGTAGCGGTTGCTCAATGTTGCGTGTAAGGCGCCAGGCCAGAGCCATCAACAAACCAAATCCGATGATAGCGGCAGCAAGTACGGCCACAATACCGCGGTACTGAACGAGGGTCAGATGTTCGGACGCGGTGCTGACGATTATCCAACTGTGTTCGAGGGAAGCAGAATTGTCGATTGAGATACTGTTAAAAGGTACGCTGTTGGACGGGAGGACCGGACTGGCGAAAAACGCCATACCGCCCGAATGCCAGTGGCGTTTACCGGTACTGATATGTTTGGAAATGTCTTGAGACGCCCGCAGGCCCCGTTGTAATTTTAGTTGAAAGCCGGCGTCATACAGGTAGACCCCGGCAACGTCGCTATGATCCAACAGGGTATCAAATTGCGCTAATAACGCGTCGGGCTTCTCGCTGAACAGCTCATGGTGGGCCAGGCTCGCCAGCCAGCGGCTGGCCACCAGCCCATGGCGACGCTCTTGATCGGCCATCTCCAGGCTGAAGATGCCCCCCAGAGTGGCACCCAGCAGGGAAATAAACACCAGCGCAGGCAGGACGCTGAGCTGCTGAATACGGTATGCCAGGCTTCGAACGTGGGTTGGCAGGTGCAATGGGGTTCCTCAACTTGCTCCCAAATTCCATCTTATCAGCCTGTTTTACCATATCCTATTCCGCTAAAATAGTCCGTTGGCATAACCTTTACTGCTGCGCGAGGTATTTACGCTTTGAGAAGTACAAATGAGCTGGATTTTCCCACCATTCAGACCTGCATTGGTGAAACACCCCTGGTGCGTCTGCAGCGGTTGCCGGGCGACACCAGTAACACCTTGTTGGTCAAGCTTGAGGGCAATAATCCGGCCGGATCGGTCAAAGATCGACCAGCGCTGTCGATGATCAACCGGGCCGAGCAAAGAGGGGACATTAAATCAGGCGATACACTAATAGAGGCCACCAGCGGTAATACTGGCATTGCCCTTGCTATGGCGGCGGCGATCAAAGGTTATCGAATGATTCTCATCATGCCGGACAACGCCACGGACGAGCGCAAAGCTGCCATGACCGCCTATGGTGCAGAACTGATCCTGGTCACCCAGGAACAGGGCATGGAAGGCGCTCGCGACCTGGCCAAAACCATGGAAGCCCAGGGTGAGGGTATCGTTCTTGACCAATTTGCCAACGGTGACAATCCACTGGCTCATTACTATGGTACTGGGCCAGAGATCTGGCGACAGACAGGTGGTCAAATCACTCATTTTGTCAGTTCCATGGGCACCACAGGTACCATCATGGGCTGTTCTCAATACCTCAAAGAGCAGAATCCGGACGTCGAGATTGTCGGTCTGCAGCCCGAAGACGGTGCCAGCATTCCCGGCATTCGCCGCTGGCCGCAGGAATACCTGCCCAGTATTTTTGACGATACACGGGTAGATCGCGTTATGAATATGAGTCAGGCTGAAGCCGAGCACACCATGCGCGAGCTCGCCCAAAAAGAAGGGATCTTCTGCGGCGTTTCGAGTGGTGGAGCCGTTGCAGGCGCGCTGCGTCTTAGCGCAGAGATTGAAAACTCGGTAATTGTGGCGATTATATGTGACCGCGGTGACCGTTACCTCTCTTCCGGTCTGTTTAACTGATCTCCGTGGCTCGTCTGTTCAAACCCGGCGCAGGCCGTAGGCCTTCGAGTGAATCCACCCCGCATACCTTGCGCGTAGAAGACTTTGCCCAGGACGGCAGGGGGGTGGCGCGACACGAGGGCAAAGCGGTGTTTATCCGCGGCGGAATTCCTGGTGAAACGGTGGAAGTCAGCCATTATCGCCGTCAAAAGCGTTTCAGCGAATGTGAGGTCAGGCGGGTCCTGGACGCTTCCGACGATCGCGCAGAGCCATTCTGCCATCATTACGGCAAATGCGGTGGCTGCCAGCTGCAGCATATGCGGGCTGAGTGTCAGCCCGGGTATAAACAGCAGGCCCTTCTGTCGCAACTGCAACGGCAGCAAAAGATCTCTCCGACAAATATACTTGAGCCTGTGGTATCGACTCCTCAGGGCTACAGAGCTCGGGTACGCCTGGGCGTAGACCGCAATCATCACCTCGCCTTCCGAGAGCAGGGCAGTGACCGTTTGGTCGATATTGAACACTGTCCGGTACTCAGTCCTTCGTTATCCACATTATTGCCAAAACTTCAGGCCTGGCTGTTGGCGCTTCCGCAAAAACATGGCGTGACTCATATTGAATTACTGAGCGCGGAACCTTCACCAGCCGTGGTGGTGCGCCATATTCGTCCGCTTTCGTGTGAATTGCGTGAGCGCTTGCAAGAGCAGATAGCAGAGGCGAATTGTTTTTGGCAGGGCGACCGCGATGGGAAACTGACGGATCTGAGGGGAGCGCCAGTCGAAGCATTATTGGCCTATACCCTGGATGGCCTGACACTGGCATTCGAGCCTGGAGATTTTACCCAGGTGAATCCAGCGGTGAATGGCGAAATGGTAGCTCAGGCACTGCAATGGTTGGCTTTGGAGCCCAATGACCGGGTTATGGATCTGTTTTGCGGCATTGGCAACTTTACCCTGCCGATTGCACGAAGCGGTTGTCAGGTTACCGGCGTTGAAGCGGTGGAAGCGATGGTGACCCGTGCTCGCCACAATGCCCATATCAATGGTTTGGAAAATGCTGAATTTCTGGCTCTGGATCTCGAAGGGCAAAGTTTGCGAAAACGCTTGAGTTCCAAGGCCATAAACAAGCTGCTTTTGGATCCTCCGCGGGCCGGAGCTGCCAAGGTGTGTGAACAAATCGGCCAATCCGCTGTCGAAAGGCTGATTTATGTCTCTTGTAATCCGGCCAGTTTTGTCCGCGATGCAGGTACGTTGGTCCGCAGCGGGTTTGAGCTGTCGCAGTTAAGGGTCTTGGACATGTTTCCCCATACGGCACATGTGGAAACCATGGCATTATTTGTGCGTACAAATGGAATTTGAGCGGGTTGGCGACGCTGACACAGGGGGATTGACCCGCTGAATGGAAATCACTCGGAAATAGTATGGTTAAAGTTAGAGAAGATCATCCCATTAAGGATGACGGTGAAGTTGATATCGATGCCTGGCTGGAGCGGCTGAATGGCATCCACACGCTCAATTCAGAGGAATACGCCCCTCTAAAGAGCGCCTGCGAATGCAGTCTGGCGGCCGAAGAGAGGGCCATTGCCAACGACAACATCTGGGCCGAGGGTACCAGCAGTTTTCGCACGGGCCTGGAAATGGCGGAGATACTGGCGGATCTGCAGCTGGATTTCGAAACCCTGCAGGCCGCCATTCTTTATCGTGCCGTTCGCGAGAATAAATTGCCGCTTGCCGAAGTACAGGATCATTTTGGTGAGACAGTAGCGAAGCTGATTCGCGGCGTTATTCGCATGGCCGCGATCAGTACCCAGCGCAACGATTCCAATGAAAGTGTTCTGGGTTCCCCGTCTCAAGAGCAATCGGACAACGTGCGCAAAATGCTGGTGGCCATGGTGGACGACGTGCGGGTCGCCCTCATCAAACTGGCCGAGCGAACCTGCGCCATTCGGGCGGTCAAAAATATAGATGATGCCAAGCGTCGCAAGGTCGCGCGTGAAGTGGCGGACGTCTATGCCCCCCTGGCGCACCGCCTGGGCATTGGTCATATCAAGTGGGAACTGGAGGATTTGTCCTTCCGCTACCTCGAACCCGATGACTACATGACCATTGCGCGTCTACTGGATGAAAAACGCCTGGACCGTCAGGAGTTTATCGACAAGGTGATCGGTATTCTCAACGCGGAAATGGAGCAGGCCCATATTAATGCGGAAATCAACGGCCGCGCGAAACACATTTACAGCATCTGGCGTAAGATGCGCCGCAAGGATATCGGTTTTTCCCAGGTTTACGATATCCGGGCCGTGCGTATTCTGGTGCCCACCGTTCGCGATTGCTATGCGGTGCTGGGTATTGTGCACAGTCTGTGGCGGAATATCCCCAATGAGTTTGATGACTATATTGCCTCACCGAAGGAAAATGGCTATCGCTCCTTGCATACAGCGGTAATCGGGCCGGACCGAAAGGTGCTGGAAGTTCAAATTCGCACCAGCGCGATGCATGAAGAAGCGGAATTCGGTGTCTGTGCCCATTGGCGCTACAAAGGCACGGATGAAGATGACACTGCCGACAGCTACGAACAGAAAATTGCCTGGCTGCGCCAGGTGCTTGAGTGGCATGAGGAGTTGGGAGGGCATCCTCTGGAAGACGATCTTGCCGCCGGCATCGAGCAGGATCGGGTTTATGTTTTTACTCCCGAAGGGCACATCATCGATTTTCCGCAAGGGGCCACACCGCTGGATTTTGCCTATCGGGTGCACACAGAAATCGGCCATCGCTGCCGGGGAGCCAAGGTCAACGACCGTATTGTTCCGCTGAACTATGAATTGAAAACCGCCGATCAGGTGCAAATTCTGACGGGCAAGCACGAATCACCCAGTCGTGACTGGTTGTCTCCGGCGCTGGGTTACCTTCGCACCGGCCGTGCCCGAGCCAAGGTGCAACATTGGTTCAAGCTGCAGGCCAGGGACCAGAATATTGCCGAAGGGCGCGCGGTACTGGACAAAGAATTTCGCCGTCTGGCTATGGACGAATTGGACTACGAAGATCTGGCCCGGCGCCTGAACCTTGTCGGTCTGGACGATCTTTACGCAGCCGTGGGTGCCAGTGACCTTGGTGTGGATCGGGTGGTCAACGCGGCTCAAAAAATGCTGATGGTGGACCGCGAGGCGGTGGATCCCGCTATCGGTTTAGTCGGCAGAGCGTCTCAGAAACACAGCGATTCCGATCTGTTTATCGACGGTGTGGGTAATTTGCTGACCCATATCGCGGGCTGTTGTCACCCGGTGCCGGGTGACGCCATTGTCGGTTACATCACCCTTGGCCGAGGTGTTTCTATCCACAGACAGGATTGCCATAACATTCTGCAGCTACAGGCGGATGAGCCGGAACGTATTATCAAAGTCGACTGGGGAGAAGCCCCCCAGAGTACCTACTCGGTGGATGTTCTGATCGAAGCCTTCGATCGACACGGATTACTACGCGATATCACCGAGTTGCTGGATACCGAGAGGGTCAACATCAGTGCTATGCAAACCCTGTCAGATAAACGCAAGAATACGGTGGATATGCAACTGACGGTTGAAATTGGCAGCTTCAACGAACTCAGTCGCATCCTCGGTCGCTTGAACCAGCTGACCAACGTCGCCTCGGCAAGACGCCGTCACAACTGATACCCGGAAACCAATGGCTCGATGACTGCTTATAACATAGATGACCTCAAAACCCTCATGCAGCGTTTGCGAGAGCCCGGCAGCGGCTGTCCTTGGGATCTGGAGCAAACCTACCGCACCATTGCACCCTCTACCCTGGAAGAGGCCTACGAGGTGGTGGACGCCATTGAACGGGAAAACTACGGCCATCTACAGGAAGAGTTGGGCGATTTATTGTTTCAGGTGATCTTTTACAGCCAAATAGCCGCCGAAGAAGAGCGTTTTGATTTCGATCGGGTGGTTTCAGAGCTGGTGACTAAACTAGTGCGCCGCCATCCCCATGTGTTTCCGGACAATACACTGGAAAGTCGTTTCACCAGCGAACGCACCGAAGACGATGAACGTCAGATTAAAAAGCGCTGGGAAGAGATCAAGGAACAGGAGCGCCAAGCCAAAGGGCAGCGCGGTGTACTGGATGATATTCCACTCAATCTTCCGGCTCTCAGCCGCGCCGCCAAGTTGCAAAAACGGGCATCGAATGTGGGCTTTGACTGGCCTGATCCGGGTGGGGTGGTGAGTAAAATTGAGGAAGAGCTGCAGGAAGTCAAGGAGGCGTTAGCTCAAGGCGATTCCCAGGCGGTGAGTGAAGAGTTGGGGGATTTGATCTTTGCGGTAGTGAATCTCAGTCGACACTGCAAAGGTGACGCTGAAGCGCAGCTGCGGGCAGCCAATCAGAAGTTTGAAGACCGTTTTCGCTATATCGAACAGCGCCTGCAGGAGCAGGGGGTTGATGTGAAAAGTGCGTCTCTGGAAGTGATGGACCAGCTGTGGGACGAAGCAAAAATTCAGCTGGCGCAATGCCCGGCTCAGTGAAGCTGGTCGGGCATATCGGCGGCGGGTTCGTCGTCTGAAGTCGTGCGTTTTTGCGACACGACAACGGCATTGTCCTCCTGATTGAGCTCTTCTGTGGGCGAGGCTGGAGTGGCCTTGGTTCGAATCGGAGAATCTGCGCTTTTCTGGTTCAGCGACAGCTGCAATTTTTGCTTAACGTCAGTGGTTTCTCTGAGTTCCTGTAGCAGGGATTCGATCTGTTGGTTGCGGTCCTCGATTTGGCGTTCAAACCCCTGAATTTCTTCCTTGAGCAGCTCGTGTTTTTCATTGAGTCTCTGTTCTTTGGACTCGGCATCGATAACAATGTCTGCCACCTCCACGTCCATGGAGGCAAGGGTTTTTTCAACAACCTGCACAATCAATTCTATATCCCCCTGGGGAAGTTTACCCATTAGCTCGGTAGCTCTTTCGATGCCAAACCGGGGAGAAAGCGGATGGGTCGGAGTGTACGGGCTCCTTTGTTGGAGGGCATCGTTGCGGAGCCCGTCGTCGGTAAGAAAATTTTCATCCAATTCGGTACCCTCAGGTAGCTGCAAGTGGCTCAAATCATCTTCAAAATCCCTTTGTCCACTCAGTTCAGAGTCCGGGCCGGTTCCCTCCTGTTCTTCCTGGTGACGATTACCAAGGCCAAACAGTTTCATTTTTTACCTCCTTTTCCTGGTTAAAGATCAATAACTGCGCTCACGCCGATGGGATGGTGTCACAATCGAGACGCAGCAGGTGTTGGTAGTGTTTTGTCAGGGCCAGAAAGCGGGGAGTCAATCCGTCGTCCGCGTAGATTTCATCACCCATTTCGTCCAGTGCAATGACTTTTTTTCCCGGCTGGTAGGGCAGTGATTGTTCCAGGTCTCGTAGCGCGGCGCCCAATAAATCCCGAATAATCTCTGCCTGTGTCATTCGGGGGTAGCGTTCGCAAAGTTGCTGAAGTGTGGTGGCATCCTGAGGGAGCAGTGATACCTGATATTGGTGATCGGTGAGTGTTCCCACCCCAAATCGTTTCCACTTGGTGGTGATATCGGCAAATGGTTTCATGGAAGACCTCATTTTCTATTCCGTATTCGACCAGATTACGTTTTTTGGTCAGATTCCAGAGTATTGAGTGCGTGGTGTAACAGCTCGGTAATCAGGGCTTGAGTATCCCTGCCGGGATAGATTTGATTTAACGCGGCCAGTTTGGCGGCGTCATCTATTGGCAGCGCGATTTTGCAGATTGGCTGGCTGCCTGGTGACTGTGGCCGGTTCAGCTTTTCTGCCAGATGTGGGGTGGTCATGACTTGCCTCCAGAGTTCAATCCTGCTGTCGGGGGATATTGCGTCATATATATGTAGTTATAGTTCACTGTGAGGTTGACAAACAGCTATTTGAGACGTTTTTTGATCAGGGCAGGGAGCAATGCAGTGAGCTTAGACATTGGTCGCAGCGCTCTTTAGAAAAGATCTTTAAAATCAGTTGGTTACAGGGTTTGCGAGCGACGGCACCGAGGCCTGCCCTTGAGATTAGGCAGGGCAAAGTGTATGGTAGCCCCAATTTTTTAGACGGCTTCATCCTAACAACACCCTGCATGCCCTGGTAGGCAAATACCAGCGGGTAAATATCGGGTTGTCCAAGGTAGAGCAGACTACGGGAGTTAATCATCCATGCGCATCATCTTGTTAGGCGCTCCGGGAGCCGGAAAGGGCACCCAAGCGCAATTTATCACGGAACAGTACGGTATTCCGCAGATTTCCACCGGCGATATGCTTCGTGCTGCTGTTAAAGCAGGCACTCCTCTGGGGTTGCAGGCAAAGGACATTATGGCCTCTGGCGGCTTGGTGTCTGATGAATTGATCATTGCCCTGGTAAAAGATCGCATCGCTCAGGATGACTGTGCCAAGGGGTTCCTGTTCGATGGTTTCCCTCGCACTATTCCTCAGGCTGAAGCGTTGCAGGAAGCCGGCGTTGCTATCGACCATGTGCTGGAGATCAATGTGGACGACGAGGAGATCGTCAGCCGCATGAGTGGCCGTCGCGTGCACCCGGCTTCCGGTCGTACTTATCACGTCATTCACAATCCACCCAAGGTGGAAGGTAAGGACGATGAGACTGGAGACGATCTGGTTCAACGGGAAGACGATCAGGAGGAAACCGTTCGCAAGCGTCTGGCGGTTTACCACGAGCAGACTAAGCCATTGGTGGGTTTCTACCAGGATTTGGCGGAAAAGAATGATCAGGCAGCCAAGTACAGCCGTATAGAGGGTGTGGGTGAGTTGTCCGAGATTACTGCTAAGGTGCTGCAAGCACTGAGTTGAGTTTTCTCCAAGTATTACGCTTGAGATAAGACGCTCAAAAAAGGCTCCCCAGGGAGCCTTTTTTTTGGGCTGCGAGTGAGGGTTGGGTAAGAGTTACCTGGAGATGAATTGGCCGTCTGTAAAGTGCCATAGCTGCCGTTCGAGACAACAGGATGTTCTTCCCGCGTAGGTCGGATTAGCTCCGCTTTGCGGAGCGTAATCCGACGGTTCCGCTGGAGCTGTTCGTTGGCTGCGGCCCGGTTTTTGACACTTTGGGATGTTGCTGCAACGGGCGGTTTATACAGGGCCGCCGCCAATTTAAACCTTCGGCGGATCGCCGGATTACGAAGCGCAAAGCGCTTCTAATCCGGCCTACATTCGTGCGGTCGTTGCGGACATCATCGAAAGCCCATCGCGCCCTGAATCTAGAAAAAGAAAGACCGCTTATGGCACCAAGGAAACCTTGCAGCAAGTTTGCGACTTGAAACAAACCACAAATATTAATGAAGACACAATTTCTTGTCCGTTAACAATAAATGAGGCACTCTCTACCGGAAATCGGATGCAATAAAAGCTTATGGAATCGAATCAATCCACACCTCTGGGTGTTGTCATTGCCAACCTTGGAACACCCACTGAACCCTCCGCGAGTGCAGTGAGAAGTTTTCTCGCCGAATTTCTTTCTGATCAGCGTGTTGTTGAGTTACCACGCCTGCTTTGGTTGCCTCTCCTTTATGGCGTTATTCTGCCGTTGCGTGCTCCCAGGGTTGCCAAAAATTATCAAGGCATCTGGACGGAAAACGGCTCGCCCTTGAAGGCAATTACCGAACAGCAGGCGAGTGAACTCGCCAAACGCTTCGATAAGCATCAGGTCAGAATCTGTTACGCGATGACCTACGGCAGCCCCAAGCTCAAAGATCGGATTGCTGAGCTGGAACAGCAGGGATGTGAACGGATTCTGGTATTGCCTCTTTATCCCCAGTATTCGGCCACGACTACAGCCGCTCTTTATGACCAGTATGCAAAGATGCTATTGGAGCAGCGCAATGTCAGTGATGTGACTTTTTATAAGAGTTACTACCATCGCAGTGACTATATTGAAGCGCTGGCGGCTTCTTTGTCCCAACATTGGTCTCAACATGAGCCTGCAGAGAAGCTGCTTTTTTCTTTCCACGGTATTCCAAAGCGTTGCGTGGATCTGGGTGATCCCTACCAAAAGCAGTGTTTGGCCACCGCCGATGCTGTCACAAAGCGATTGAACCTGGAATCTCACCAATGGAGCGTCAGTTTTCAGTCCAGATTGGGTAAGGCGGAGTGGCTACAACCTTATACCGACAAGCAGCTGCAAAACTGGGCTCAACAAGGTGTAAAAAGTGTAGATGTGATTTGCCCCGCTTTTGCGGCTGATTGTCTGGAAACACTTGAGGAAATAAATGAGGAAAACCGGGAGTTGTTTCTTGAGGCGGGGGGAGATCGGTTTGAATTTGTTCCCTGCCTCAATGCACAACCTGAACACATCGATATGATGGAAAATATTGTCCGGGAACACCTGTGATTGCTCTGAAAACGGGGTGGTGATTGTTCAAAACAATTCAGAAAAAAGGCCGCGTTCAGATGATTCACTGAGCGCGGTTTTTTTTGATTTTTTTCTGCAAAAGACCCGAATTGGTGTCTGGCAGACAAAAAAACCAAAAAAAAACAAAAAAAACATGGAAATTTACAAAAAAATCATGCTTTAAGCGTGCAAATCCCCATTTTTTTAAATAATATTCTCGTCGACGTCTTAGGCGTTCATTATTTGTGCTATGGTTCTATGTGTTAGTGGTTCAGCATCTTTAACGTTGAGGAGAACAAAAAGATGGCTAGAGTAGCAAAAGCGAAAGCAAAGAAGGCTCCGGCAAAGCGTCGCTCGCCGGCTAAGAAACCCGCAGCAGCAAAAGCAGTCGCTCCTGCTGTTGCCAAAGCTCAGGATGCTCTGAGTAAGTTGCAAAAAGATATCACCGCCCAGGCTCAGGCCCAAGCCGCTGCTCGTAAAAAAGCCGCTGCTGCCAAAGCCAAAGCAGCGAAATCCAAGAAAGCAGGTGACAAGCGCAGTGCCAAGGCTGCTGCCAATGCCGCTGCCAAATTGGGTGCCAAGGTAAAAGCGCTGCGCGCCAAGTCCGCCGGTGCCAAACTGGCTCTGACTACCGCCAAGAGCACTGCGGCCGCAAAAGCTGCTGAAGCTGCTGCCGTTGCCAAGGTTGATGGTCTGGTTGATAGTCTGGCCACCAAGGCAGATGCCGATCTGGCGAAAGCCGTGAAGGCGTTTGAAACCAAGTGGAAGAAGCAGCGTTCTGCAGCTGACAAGAAGAAAGTCGCTGCTGCCAAGAAGAAGGTCATGGCTAAAGCTAAAGCTGCCGCCAAGAAGGCCATCGACAAGGCTAAGGCTGCAGAGAAGAAGGCTGCTGCCAAAGCTAAAGCTGCAGAGAAAAAGGCTGCTGCCAAGGCTAAAGTAGCTGCCAAGAAAGCTGCTGTTCGCGCCAAGGCTGCTGAGAAACGCGCTGCCGCCAAAGCTAAAGCTGCAGAGAAGAAAGCTGCTGCCAAGGCTAAGGCCGCTGAGAAGAAAGCCGCCGCCAAGGCCAAAGCTGCTGCCAAGAAGCCTGCACGCAAGAAGCCTGCCGGTCGTAAGGCTGCCGCTAAGCCCGCAGCTCGCAAAGTAGCAAAAAAAGCCGTGGCCAAGAAGCCAGCCGCTAAGCGTAAGACTGCAGCCAAGCGTAAGCCAGCTGCCAAGAAGCGCGCCGCCAAGAAGTAATCGCTTCTTAAACGGTTGGGAGCCTTAAAACTCCCCTGAAATCCCCGGGCTTTACCAGCTCGGGGATTTTTTTTGCCCCTCCAGCCCAAAATCTGCGAAAATGCCGCCCAGGTTTTATCTGGAGACTTGCAAACAATGTCCACCATTCTGGCCGTCGACACTTCTTGCGATGCCTGTTCCGTCGCCGTGCATCACTCAGGTCAGGAGTTTGCGCGTCATATCCAAGCGCCTCGGCAACATACGCAACGCCTGTTACCCCTGATTGATGAACTTCTGGCGGAAACCGGATTGTCGCTGACAAATTTGGATGCAATTGCCTATGGGCGAGGCCCCGGGTCCTTCACCGGGCTTAGAATTTGCCTCGGTGTTGTGCAAGGTCTGGCGTTTGGTTCGGATATTCCGGTTATTCCGGTGTCGACACTGGATGTTCTTGCCCAGGGGGCTGTAAACCAGGGCCGAGCAGGCGACCAGGATCACGTGTTGGTTGCGCTGGATGCACGAATGCAGGAAGTCTACGGCTGTCTTTATAAGGTAGTGGAAGGATTGGCGATTGCGCAGGGCGAGGAATATGTCAGTTCTCCTCAGCAGGCAGCCATCAACGCTCAATCCCAAAACCTGAATCCCGCAACCTTGTTGGCGGTTGGTCCGGGCCATCATTATCCTGAACTCAGTGCTTTAGAAGTGAGGGATCGCTGTTTGGATGTTGTTCCGGATGCCCGGGATATATTGTCACTGGTGTTTAAGCAAAGCTTGATCGAGTCCGCCATCAAGGCGGAAGAAGCGCAACCAGTGTATCTGAGAGATTCCGTGGCTTGGCAAAAACGTCAACGCATTCGTCAATAAGATACTGTCATTCACTTTTTCGTAGCTAAGACTGCCGATATGGATGCTCTGCAACTGATTGCGCTCGCTTTGATTCAGGGTGTGACGGAATTTCTGCCCATTTCCAGTTCCGGCCACCTGATTTTGCCCAGCCAGCTGCTGGGATGGAGTGATCAGGGGTTGGCATTTGATGTCGCCGTTCACGTAGGTTCGCTGTTGGCGGTGGTTGGGTACTTTCGGAAGGATATTTCCAAACTGTTTCTTGCCTGGATTGGCAGTCTGAGAGGACAGACATCTACAGATTCCAAATTGGCTTGGTTTGTTATTTGGGCAACGGCGCCTGCGGGTTTGGCTGGATTACTGTTCAATGACGTTATTGAAAATCACCTGCGTTCAGTGGTCGTTATTGCCTCGGCCACCGCTTTGTTTGGATTGGTCTTGGGGTGGGCGGATATAAAGGGCGCAAGACGTCAGACGTTAGATCAATTGACGCTATCTCAAGCAATGTTGATTGGCTGTGCCCAAGCGCTCGCGTTGATTCCCGGTACGTCGCGTTCCGGTATCACCATGACCATGGGGCTGGCGGTGGGGCTCAAACGACAGGACGCAGCCCGTTTTTCTTTTCTGCTGTCGATTCCACTGATTGCGTTGAGCGGTGGATACAAGGCGGTGGGGTTAATCGGAGAATCTTCCATTTTCTGGATGGATATCCTGCTTGGGGTGATTTTGTCAGCCATGAGTGCCACATTGTGCATTCATTGGTTCCTGAAATGGATCGATAATCTGGGGATGTGGCCGTTTGTGCTCTACCGACTGGCTTTAGCGGCGGTTCTTTTGATGTTTTTCGCCTAGGATTACCGTTGCGGTGGCTCCACAGTGACTTGCCGACATCTACTATCTATTTAATACACTACACGCGCATGTGTTGGGGCTTCCAATGAGGAGAATTCAATGAGTAAACAGGTCGCCTTTATTGGACTCGGAGTGATGGGTTACCCGATGGCAGGGCATTTACAAACTGCCGGTTATCAAGTCACCGTCTACAATCGCACTGCGGCCAAAGCACGCCAGTGGGCGGATCAATTTGGTGGGGCGGTGGCAGCCACTCCTGCTGAAGCGGCGGCAGGTGCAGAGGTTGTGTTCGCCTGTGTCGGTAATGATGACGATCTCAGATCAATTGCCGTTGGCGAACAGGGCGCGATACAGGGCATGAACGCCGGTAGCATTTTTGTTGACCATACGACCGCGTCCGCATCCGTTGCCCGCGAGCTTGCTGAGCAATTTGCACGGCAACAATGCCAGTTTCTGGATGCGCCGGTTTCTGGTGGACAGCAGGGAGCAGAAAATGGAGCGCTGACGGTGATGGTTGGCGGTGACGAGGACGCGTTTAATCGAGTGCAGAGCCATATCGATGTATATTCCCGTTCCGTACAACGATTGGGGCCAGCAGGCAGTGGTCAGCTGTGTAAAATGGTCAACCAGATCTGCATTGCCGGACTGGTGCAGGGATTGTCAGAAGGCCTGCATTTCGCAACTCAGGCCGGACTCGATCCCCACCAGGTAGTGGAAGTGATTTCCAAAGGAGCGGCTCAATCCTGGCAAATGGAAAATCGTTATCAGACGATGTTGGCAGGGGAATTTGAACATGGATTCGCCGTGGATTGGATGCGCAAAGACTTGGGTATCGTATTGGATGAAGCACGCCGTAATGCATCCAAATTGCCTGTTACAGCGCTGGTGGACCAGTTTTACGCTGACGTTCAGGAAATGGGCGGTGGACGGTGGGATACCTCCAGCCTGCTGGCCCGTTTGCAAGGGAAAACGTCGGACCAATAATCCGCATTTGCTGGCAGTGAGTAGCTGGCAATCAACCGTTGGCGATCAGAGTCAGCATTACTCTTCGCCAAGGCGAGTCAAATTACAGATGTTGAGAGGTGCTTGTGGATACCCAAACTTTTAACCAAGACCTGCTGGATTTTCTTGCGGCATCTCCCACGCCGTTTCATGCGGTGCAGAGTATGGCGCTGCGGTTAGAAAATGCAGGATTTACCCATCTACCGGAATCCGCCCCTTGGGAGCTGAAAGCGGGCGGTCGTTACTATGTGACCCGCAATGATTCCTCCATTATCGCGTTCGTTTATGGCACAGCGGATCTGGAAACCCAGGGGATTCGTATGGTTGGGGCGCACACTGACAGCCCCTGTCTGCGGGTGAAACCCCATCCGGAAAAAAACACCCAGGGTTACTTCCAGTTGGGCGTCGAGACTTACGGAGGGGTCCTGCTAAATCCTTGGTTCGATCGCGATTTATCCCTGGCGGGGCGAGTCAGCTATCGCAACGGTGATGGAAAGATCTGTTCGACGCTGCTGGATTTTGAACGTCCCATTGCGGTTATTCCAAGCCTGGCTATTCATCTGGATCGTGAAGCCAACAAAAACCGGACTGTGAATCCGCAAACTGATATTCCTCCCATCCTGATGCAAGCTGACGATAAAATTGATTTTCGCGAGTTGTTGGCTGGAGCGTTATCAGAGCGGGGTGTCGAAGGCGTCGATCAGGTACTCGACTATGAATTAAGTTTTTACGACACACAAAGGCCCGCATTGGTGGGGCTGAAACAGGAATTTATCGCCAGCGCGCGACTGGATAACTTATTGAGCTGTTATGTGGGGCTGCAGGCGATGTTGTCATCAGACGCAACCCAGTCGCAGCTATTGGTCTGCAACGACCACGAGGAGGTAGGCAGTCGCTCGGCCTGCGGTGCACAGGGTCCCATGTTGGATGATTTCTTGACCCGATTATTGCCCGATACCGAGCTGCGCATGCGCTGTATCAGTCGTTCAATGATGATCTCGGCCGATAATGCCCATGGTATACACCCCAATTATTCCGCCAAGCATGACGGCAACCACGGACCAAAACTCAATCAGGGGCCCGTAATCAAGGTAAACGCTAACCAGAGCTACGCTACCAACAGTGAAACCTCGGCCTATTTCCGCCATTGGTGCGAGATGGCGAAAGTACCTGTGCAGGCTTTCGTTACCCGCACGGATATGGGGTGTGGCAGTACCATAGGGCCAATCACTGCAGCCGAGGTGGGGGTTAAAACCATTGATGTGGGTATGCCTACGTTTGCCATGCATTCGATCCGAGAGCTGGGAGGGGTCGAAGACGCTGCGGGGCTGTGTCGGGTCCTGCGGGTGTTTTTTGACCAGTCCGAAGTGCATTAAGGTCGGTCGTTCTCGGTCAGGCCGTGTATACTCTTATTCATTAAGTAAGTCGCAATGGGCAATTGGCCTGCTGGCCCGATGGTAAAAGATAGTAAAATGAGTGATTCTGAACTGATACCCCAACTGACCCGCTTCAGTCCCTTCGATACCTTTACGGAGCAATATCTGCAGCAGGTTGCCGAACATGCGGAATTGACCACGGCGGAAAAGGGCGAACTGTTGTTTCGGCGCGGCAAACCCGCCCATCATCGCTACTACCTTCTTGAGGGGCGAGTGGATCTGGTGGATGCCAACTTTGAAACACTGACGGTCGATGCCAGCGATGATCGTGCCAGGACGACCTTGACCGATACCTCCCCGACCCAGGTGTCGGCGGTGGCCAAGAGTCCGTTGCAGTTGCTTAAGGTAGAAGCGGATTTTCTCGATTTGGCCATGGCCTGGAGTCAGTCCGGCGGTGATATTCCCATGGATACCGGCCCGGATGCTCTGGCGGCGGTAGAGGAAATCGACTTTGACGCGGGCAATCTCTCCCAGATGCAGGTGGAAGTTGAAGAGAGCGGGGGCGATTGGATGTCCAGCCTGCTGTCTTCGTCGATGTTCACCCGGGTACCCCCTGCTCATATTCAGCAGCTTTTTTCCCGCTTTGAGGCGCGTGTGGTCAAGTCTGGAGATGTGATCGTAAAAGAAGGGGGGAGCGGGGACTATTTCTACGTGATAGATCGCGGGCGTGCCAAGGTGAGTAGTATTTCCGGGGTCGACGTTACCCTGGAAGCCGGCAGCTATTTCGGTGAGGAGGCGCTGGTGGCCGATTCCCCGCGCAACGCCACGGTAACTATGGAAACGGACGGGCTCTTGATGCGACTGGGTAAAGAGGATTTCACCACCCTGATGCACGAGCCAGCCCAGGCCACCATTTCAATGGAGCAATATCAGGCCGAAGCGGACAAATACCAACTGATAGATGTGCGCATGCCCCTGGAATATCGCATCAACCATGTGTCGGGTAGCCGCAATTTGCCGTTGGCGCGTCTACGTGAACGCATGGGAGAGCTGGAAAACGGCGTTGCCTATGCCGTTACAGACGATGCCGGTCGCCGCAGCCAAGTGGCCGCCTACCTGATGTGCCAGGCAGGATTCGAGGCTTGCATTCTGCAGGGTGCGGATAAACACCATCAGTGATTCATCATTGAAGATCCTTTTACTGTCTGCCTATCATGCCGACAGTCATCAACGTTGGTGCGACGGCATGATCAAGGCAATGCCCGAGCATCAATGGACACTCCTGGATTTGCCTCCTCGCTATTTCAGCTGGCGGGTAAGGGGCAACAGTCTGAGTTGGGCATTTTCCGAAAGGCAGCATCTGGAGCGCTCCTACGATCTGGTGATTGCCACCTCTATGGTGGATTTATCAGCGCTGCGGGGGTTTGTTCCGGCACTTGGGCAGATTCCGACGCTGGTGTATTTCCACGAAAACCAGTTTGCCTACCCCGTGACTGATAATGCTCATCCCAGTGTTGAACCACAAATTCTGAACCTCTACACAGCACTTTGCGCAGATGTGGTGGCCTTCAATTCCAACTACAACAGACGCACCTTTCTCCAGGGAGTGGAAGAATTGCTCAGGAGATTGCCGGATAAATTGCCCCTGGGGCTGGTTGAGCGTTTACGGCAGCGATCCAGGGTCCTGCCCGTGCCTCTTGAGGACGACTTGTTTGTTGCTGCCAAAGGAAAGGAACCGGCAGTAGAGCACAAGCAGGGAGAGGAATTGTGGCCGTTCGATTCCGCCGAACGTCCGTTAAGACTGCTTTGGGCAGCCCGCTGGGAGTATGACAAGGGTCCTGATTTGCTCTTGCTCACCCTGAGGCAGTTACGTGAGCGTGAAATCCCGTTTCAGTTATGTCTGATGGGGCAGAAATTCCGGACCATCCCCCGGGAATTTGAGACAATTGAGAAACAATTCAGCCATGAGCTGGTGCAGTATGGCTATGAGACATCCGGTGCGCGTTATCGTCGCTGGTTGCGGTCTGCCGATGTGGTCCTGTCCACGGCGCGCCACGAATTCCAGGGGTTGGCCGTTCTGGAAGCGATTGCCGCGGGCTGCCTCCCTGTGTTGCCCGATACGCTGGCTTATCCGGAGTTGGTGGACTCTCATTATCTTTACGGCGTTGCCGGGGATCTGGCCAGCCAGGCATCGGCGGCGATGGAGAGAATACAGGCGCTCGCGGAGGAGGGCAGTGCGCCGGATGTCTGCCGCTTCGCCTGGGCCAACCAGCGTCGGCCCTATCGTCAATTGTTCGAGGAACTAGTATCATAGCGCGCTTGTTTCACCGCAGCGGCTTTATCAGCAGATGTCAAAATCACGAATTCTTACCGGTATTACCACCACGGGCACACCCCATTTGGGCAATTACGTTGGTGCCATTCGCCCGGCCATTGAGGCCAGTCAACATCAGGATAACCTGTCATTCTATTTCCTGGCGGACTTTCATGCGCTGATCAAGTGTCAGGACCCGGGCCAGGTTCATCAGTCGACCCGGGAAATTGCGGCCACCTGGCTGGCCTGTGGGCTAAATACCGACAACGTCGTGTTTTATCGCCAGTCTGATATTCCTGAGATTCCGGAGCTGTGCTGGTTGTTGAACTGTATGGCCGCCAAGGGGCTAATGAATCGTGCACACGCCTACAAAGCGGCTGTTGCGGCGAATCAGGAAGCCGGAGAAGATCCGGATTTCGGCGTGACCATGGGACTCTACAGTTACCCCGTACTGATGGCAGCTGACATTCTGATGTTTAATGCCAATCAGGTGCCCGTCGGCAAGGATCAGATCCAGCATGTGGAAATGGCCCGGGATATCGCCGCGCGTTTTAACCATCACTATGGCGAGCACTTTGTGCTGCCTGAAGCCGTGGTCGACGACAAAGTCGCCGTACTTCAGGGGCTCGATGGCCGCAAAATGAGCAAGAGCTACGGCAACACCATCCCTCTGTTTCTGGGTGAAAAGCAGCTCAAAAAACACATCAACAAAATCAAGACCAATCTGTTGGAGCCGGGGGAGCCAAAAGACCCGGATACCTCGACAGTGTTCCAGTTGTGGCAGGCGTTTGCGACGGAGCAGCAAACCGCGGATATGCGCCAGGCCTTTGCCGATGGTATTGCCTGGGGTGAGGCTAAAAAACAGTTGTTTGAATTGGTGAATGAGGAGCTCATGGAGGCGCGCGAGCGCTACAATGAGTTGCTGGCCAGTCCCACCGCCATTGAAGAGAAGTTGCAGCAGGGCGCCGAAAAGGCCCGTACTTACAGCCAGCCCCTGCTGGAGAAATGTCGTAGCGCCGTCGGCATCCGCCCCTTGAATTAACGTTTCCCCTGGCCTGGCCACGTTGTTGCCAGGCCACAAGCCTTCTTCAAACCCCTCCCCCCTGTTTCTGGCGATGCCTTTAGCGGTTGGCAATATGGCCTACAGCCGCTAGGCTATGGTCAAAAGTCAGAATGTCGTGAGACGCTGGTTGGCACTTAATTTTCCTGTGTTACCGCCGATAACGTCATCAGGCATTCCACTGACACAAACAACAGTAGCAAAGGTGGTCAATTGATGGGGACCAAGGGCAAGCTTTTAATATCAGCCGTCGTGATCTGGCTATTTGCCATATTGGCGGCGTCCTTGCTGGACGATGTGTTGATACGCACAATCGTTCTGCTGATACTCGGGGTTGTATCGGTTGTCATAGTGCAATTTTTGGCTCCCACGGATGAACAAATGCAGGCCGACGCTCAAGAAAAGATAGATGCGGAGGATATCCGCGGGCTCGGACATACTTTGGCCAGCAGCGGTGAGCCCTTCTGTCAGGCAGTGGACCAGACCAGCAGCCGTATTAACGATGTGGTTAATGACAGCGTGGGTTCACTGTCCCAGAGCTTCCAGACCATGACGGAAAATGCGCACCGACAACAGGAAATGATGCTGGAGTTGCTCAACCGAATTTCCGGAGGCAATGCCGATGCCGTGGAAGATGAGCATGTCACTATCGGTGATTTTGCCGGCGAGGTGGGGCGAATTCTGGACGATTACGTCAAATTATTTGTGGATGTCAGCGACAAGAGCGTCAGCGCCGTTCACAACATTCAGGACATGGTGCAGCACTTCGACGGCATGTTCCTTTTGATCAATGATATCCGCGGCATTGCCGAACAGACCAACCTGCTTGCGCTGAACGCCGCCATTGAGGCCGCAAGAGCCGGGGAAGCGGGACGCGGGTTTGCTGTGGTGGCCGATGAAGTCCGTAAATTATCCCAAAGCTCCAGCACGCTCAACGATCAAATACGTGAAAAGGCTGAAGTGGCAAAATCCACGATTACCCGTGTGGAGAAGGTGGTGGGTGAGATCGCCTCCATGGACATGAATATTGCGATCGACGCCAAAGGCCACCTCGATGGCATGTTGAAGGAACTTGAGGAAGTGAATTCTGACGTTTCCCGAGGGGTGGAGCGGATCGCAGAAATGAACAGCGGTGTGCAGAGAGACGTTAACCAGGCGGTGACGGCCCTGCAGTTTGCTGATCTTGTCAGCCAGGAGGCCGGCAGTATTCGCGAGCAGATTGGGGTGTTGCAGTCGCTGTTACAGGTGCTGACCCGCATTGACACCTCTGGTGCCGGGGCTGTGAGACAACTGAATTCAGATATCCAGACACTGGCTCAAGCCAGTCGCCAAAGTGCTATTAAAATGGCGGGGAACAACAGCGCTGCCGGTGAAATTGACCTGTACTAACGGGTGAATGCAGGGTAGGGTAAACGCTGTTCCCGGTCACTTATGGAGTAGCTTATGACCATTACAACCAGCACCTCAGCCGATGGCAGCGTTGAAATTTCACTGGCAGAGACTTTCGATTTCAATTGCGTTGAGGACTTTCGCAAGGCCTACGAATCGGTTGCCGAGGAGAGCGTTAAGGCCTTCGTCATCGATTTTCGCAGTACCCACTACATGGACAGCTCGGCGCTGGGTATGCTCATCAATATGCAAAAATACTGGGAGGGACGCTGTTCCCAGTACCGCATCATCAATGCCAATCAGCAACTGAAAAAAATATTTGCCATCTCCCGCTTTGATAAAAAGTTCACCATTGAATAACATTGTGAGAATGCTGCAGGATGGCGATTTATGATTCAGGACGATCAGGAACACAAAGCTGCGGAGACTGATGAGCAACTTCTGAAAGTGCTTATCGTTGACGACCACCAGTACAATCGTGATCTGCTTGCCTTTATTCTGGAAGATCACGGCTACACCCAGGTACAGGCTGGTGATGGTGAGCAGGCCGTGGAGATGCTGCAGACCGACAAGGATATTGGCGTGGTACTGATGGACGTCAATATGCCGGTCATGGATGGTCGTGAAGCGACACGAATCATCAAAAATACCGTCAAAGATCGATTTATCCCCATTGTTTTTGTAACCGCCCTCGACGACGACGAAACCCTGTCGCAGTGTCTGCAAGCCGGAGGTGATGACTTCGTCCCGAAGCCGGTCAATGAAAATGTGTTATTGGCCAAGCTCGCCGCTCACCGACGTACGGCGGGGTTGTATCGCCAGTTACAGGAAATCAATCAAACACTGTCTTACCACCAGCGCCTGATGGAACGCGAGCATGCGATTGTCGATCACGTGTTTAAAAAGGGAATGACACGGGTTGATTCCGAGTGTGAAAATGTCAATTTTCACATATCCCCCATGTCCATGTTTAATGGTGACGTGCTGTTGGTGGCGCCAAGCCCCTCCGGCGGTCTTTATGTGCTGCTGGGTGACTTTACCGGGCACGGTTTATCGGCGGCCATCGGCAGTCTGCCGGTGTCAGACATTTTCTATGCCATGACGGCCAAGCAAACCAGCGTTGCGGAGTTGGCGGCAGAGATCAATCACAAACTGCAGGACCTATTGCCAAGCAATATGTTTTTCTGCGCCGCCATTCTGGAGTTTTCATCCGGGGGGGATCGCCTCAGCTACTGGGTGGGCGGGATGAATGATTTGCTTTTGGTGGCCGCGGACGGTGGCGTTGTTCGACGCTTGGAGGCGCAGCATATGCCTCTGGGCGTACTGACGGAAGACGAATTTGAATCCAACACCGAAACTGTGACGCCGCCACCGGGGACACGCCTGTTTGCCTACACCGACGGTGTCATAGAAAGCCAGAACGAAAAGGGTGAGCTGTTTGGCGAGGAGCGCTTGGAAGAAGTTCTGACTGCTCCGTGCGACAGCATGGTCGAGGCAGTCTCTCGGGCAGTCTACGATTACCGCAAAGGCGGTGAGCAGACGGATGACATGTCGATGGTCGAGGTGCTCTGTGCACCGATTGTGCATACTCAAACGATTCCCCTGAGTGCCAATACCACGGCGTTATCTATGCCCTGGGAGCTCAAATTCCGTCTCGGCGCGACGGAACTGCGTCGGGATGATGTGGTGGCCAGTCTTATCAGTCAACTGGGTGGTGTTGCCGCAATCAAACCTCATCTGGATATTTTGTTTACATTGATCAGTGAGTTGTTCAGCAACGCGTTGGAACACGGTTTATTGGGATTGGATTCTTCGCTCAAAAGCGATCCGGACGGATTCCAGCAATACTATCAATCGCGCAAGCGGCGGTTGGAACAGCTCTCGGAAGGATCGATCGATATTACCCTCAGAGTCATCGGCGCTGCGCTCAACAAGCTGGAGATCGTGGTGTCAGATTCCGGTGAGGGCTTTGACGTGTCGAGCACGGAGAAGGGGTTGGCGCATATTGATGACTCCTTCGGTCGGGGTATCAGCTTGATCGGTTCGCTGGCAGAGAGCGTCGAGTACAGCAACGGTGGCAGTACCGTCACCGCACGCTATCGATTGGACTGACCCCGTTAAATGGCTGCTCAAAGAGCAGCCAAGACCTCACACATTCCGCGGGTCAGCCGCTCAAGCTCGCTATCAGACATGATGTAGGGCGGCATCACATACACCAGTTTGCCAAACGGTCGAAGCCAGAGTCCCCGTTCAACAAAGGCTTTTTGAATTTCAGCCATTACCACGGGTTGCTTCATTTCCACCACACCGATGGCACCCAGTACCCGTACTTCCTCAACGGCGTTGAATTCAGAGATCGGATCCAGCCCCTGGGTCAGCAGGGATTCGATTCGCTGTATGTTTTGCTGCCAGGGTTGATCCAGTAGCAGGCGGGTACTGGCCAAAGCTGTGCTTGCCGCCAGCGGATTTCCCATAAAGGTCGGGCCATGCATGAAAACGCCGGCTTCGCCCCGGCAGATGCCATCACTGATGCGGTCGCTGCACAGCGTTGCCGCCATGGTCATGTAGCCGCCGGTCAGGGCCTTGCCCAGGCACAGGATGTCAGGTTCAATGTTTGCGTGTTCACAGGCAAAGAGTTTGCCGGTACGGCCAAACCCCGTCGCAATCTCGTCGGCGATCAGAATCACCTGATGGCGATCACAGAGATCGCGGGCCAATTTGAGATACTCCGGCGGGTAAAAACGCATGCCCCCGGCTCCCTGAACGATAGGCTCCAGGATTAATGCCGCCAACTCGTGATGATGTTGCGCCATTAATTGTTCCAGATCCTTGCCGTATTCTGAACGCCAGGCCGTGTCGTAGCCGGCAACCGGCGCTTTGGTGAACAGGTTGGGCATTAAGTTGTGCTGAAACAGATGATGCATGCCGGTGACGGGGTCGCACACTGACATAGCGCCAAAGGTATCACCGTGGTAGCCGTTGCGCAGGCTCAGCAAGCGGTTTTTTTCCGCTTTGCCCTGGCTGTGCCAGTACTGTATTGCCATCTTGATCGCCACTTCCACGGCGACAGACCCTGAATCCGAAAAAAACACTTTGTTCAGTGAGGCTGGCGTAATGTCCACCAGCAGTTTGCCAAGCTCTGCGGCCGGTCGGTGGGTGAGTCCGCCGAACATCACATGGGACATTTTCTGCACTTGGTCGTTGACGGCGGCATTCAGCGTTGGGTGGTTATAACCGTGAATGGCGCTCCACCAGGAGGACATGCCATCGAGCAGTTCACGCCCGTCCTCCAGCGTCAATGTTGCCCCGCTGGCGGATGCCACCGGGTAACAGGGGGGCGCGTCTAAAAAGGATGAGTAGGGGTGCCAGACGTGGTTGCGGTCAACGGCGAGGAGTTGGTCGGGGGTCATGCTGGCCTCCTGCAAAATCCGCCATTGTACGGCGAGCCGGATTCAAATCCCAGCTCGCCTGGTGGCTGGCCTTGAATTAAATGGCTGCGCCGTTTAACGGGTCGTGCCGCTTACTGAAAGCGCTCGACCAGGTTGAGCTGTTTCTCGGTCAGTTCGGCCATTTCCTGACTGAGGTTGGCGGCTGACTGGGCCTCCTCCTGGGTACGGGTTGAAATATCATTAATCGACTGGGTGTTGTTCTCGATTTCAATGGCAGAACAGGATTGTTGTTCAGCGGCTGAGGCAATCTGTTGGGACATCTGGTCGATGGAGTTCACAGATTCACTGATGGAGGCCAGGGCACCGTCTACGTTGCTCATTTCATCCACGCTTTTCTCGGCCAGCTGCTGGCAGTCACCCATATTGGCAGCGGCATCGCGTGTGGCGCTGCCGAGTTTTTCAATGATGTCCTGAATGTGTTGGGTGGACTCTTGTGTGCGTTGCGCCAAAGTCCGGACTTCGTCTGCCACCACGGCAAAACCGCGCCCCTGTTCGCCGGCGCGGGCCGCCTCAATAGCGGCGTTGAGAGCCAACAAATTGGTCTGCTCGGCAATGCCTCGGATCACATCAACCACCGATGCGATCTGGGCGCTGTCCGCCGACAGGCGCTCCACCACCGTGCCCAGGTTGGCAACCGTTCCGGACAAGTCCTGAATCGCCTGGCTGGCGCCTTGCAGCACCTGAGTACCCTGTCCCACCTGCTGCAGGGCTTCGCTGGTGGCGCCGGAGGTTTGCGTCGCCCCTGCAGCCACATCCTGTACCGCCTTGGACATCTGCTTCATGGCCACCGCCACTTTCTCGGTTTCCATCTGCTGCGCGGTCATACCATTGTGACTGCAACGGGCCTGTTCCAGTGCCATCTCCGAGCGTTGGCGCACCTCCCTGGAGGATTCGATAAAACGGCCCAGGGCCGTACGCAGGCGTGCCTGTTGAGCCAGCTGGGCAAATTCGATTTCGCCAATCGCGTCCGCCCGCCCGGTGTAGATATAAGCGGCCAGGGGGTCGTTGATTTCACGTCGGGCCAGCTGCAGGGCTTCCTGCTGACCACGTTGGGCCAACCAGGTACAGGCGATGCCGGCAATCACACTGGTCAAGAGGCTGCCGATGATGCTGCCTGCGTCAAGTCCGGCAAAAATGGCGAGATCGATCAGCAGCAGCACAAACACCGTGGTGGTGCTGAGTGCGAAATCCACCAAACGATGTTTCCAACGGGCGACGGCCGAGATCGGGGGCTGGCCGCTGTTAATGCGGTCATAGGTGTTTTGGGCACGATCAATCACTGTCTTGTCGGCCTTCACCCGCACGGATTCGTAGCCGGTGATATTGCCGCCTTCTCGCAGCGGCGTAACATAGGCATCCACCCAGTAGTGATCACCGTTCTTGCAGCGGTTCTTAACGATGCCCATCCAGGGCTTGCCGCCTTTGATTCGATCCCACAGCATCTGAAAGGCGGCCGCGGGCATATCCGGATGGCGCAACAGATTGTGGGGTTGATGCATCAGCTCGTCGTTTTCGTAGCCGGCAATGCGACAGAAAGTATCGTTGCAAAAAGTGATGATTCCACGGGTATCTGTGGCAGAGACAATTTCGTCTTTCGTACCCAGGGGGACTTCCCGCCCGGTGACGGGCCCGTTGTTGCGCATCTTAACTCACCTTATGATTCTTATGGCTACCCTGACCGGCATAGCGTTTTTGACTTTCCTTGACGGAGTACTGAGGCCGCTCCTCCCAGCAGACCAGACTCATAGTATAGTGTTTATAACGGCGGGTTATGAACAATCTTGAGCAAGCTGGCAGCCTAGGCTGCCTGGGGAGAGCTCTCCAGACTTTCCACCAGCTGTTTGAGCTGCAGTTGATGCTGGGGCGCCAGGTCTTTGAACTCTACGCTGATTTCGGTATGGCGATAGGGACGCCTAAGAAACCGAAATGCCTTGACCCGGGCCTGGCACTGCACTTTGAAGTCACTGTGAAAACTGAACTCACAGCGCGGCAACAGCACGTTGCGGGACAGCTGATCGAGAATGTTGCCGCCCACCACCAGACGCATACCGCCAATCGATAGATTATTGGCGGTAGCGTACCAGGGCGTGCGGCGTGGGGACTGCAGGCGCACCGTGAGGGGATGTTGTCGGCTGAGGGAGATACGGGTGGAGGTTCGGCGCTGCCGATATCCCACTTGCTCGGGCAGTGTCAGAGTGTATACCGGGGTTCCCAGGCTCAGAGTCAGGGATTCCAGGGTTGAGGTAAACGTCAGTAACTGTCCATGCTGGTGGTGCCTGACGGTAAATCGGTCGCCGGGCTGGTAAATAAAGTCGGCAGGTTGTGGGAAGAGTTCATCCAGTTCCAGTGTACGATTGGCTAAATCAACCGCCAGAATCATGCTTTGAAAAGTGTCCCCGGTACGCTCGCTGATCACCTCGATCAGCTGGCGTTTATCCTGCAGGGCAAACAGGGGGGCATAGCGTTTAATGGTGCTGGACAAGTCGTTGAGCGCAGGTGTCTCGGTAGGGGTAGCAGGTTTGCGGCTGAATTTTTGCAGAACAGCTTGCAAAATGGCCATAGGCCCTTGTCTCCTGTTGTTGCGAACGGGCAATAGTTGCGAACTGGCAATAGTAGCGCGTAGGCAATATGAATCCTGGCCAGCGGCAAGTGGTGTTGCCGCCAGAGTCTTAACAGCAGTACTGCAAGGGGTATGCCAAGCGCTGTTGAGTCTGGTTCGCATGGGTACAGGCCCCATGAAACCTGAGGTTACCGTTGCGGGAGTGGGGTTCTGTACGGCTCGGCGGCAGCTGTTCTCAGGCAGTCCACTGCCGCCGGAGCGGCAACCGCCGGCAGCCGCGAGGATTGTATTTCCTCAATCGCACAAAATCCGTACAATGCCTGCTTTTTCAGAGGTTGTTACCGATGTCCGATGTGGTTGAGCGCAAAGCGCGGACCGAATTTAACAAGCTGCAGAAGCGATTGCGTCGCAATGTGGGCAATGCCATCGTCGACTACCAGATGGTGGAAGAGGGTGATGTCATCATGGCCTGCATCAGCGGCGGCAAAGACAGCTTTGCCATGCTGGACATTCTCCTGAACCTGCGCCTGAACGCTCCGGTCAATTTTGACGTCATTGCTGTCAATATGGACCAGAAGCAGCCCGGTTTCCCGGAGCATGTTTTGCCGGAGTATTTTGAATCCATCGGTGTTCCTTATTACATTGTGGATAAAGACACTTACAGTGTGGTGAGGGAGAAAATCCCGGAAGGCCAGAAGACCTGTGGGCTGTGTTCACGCCTGCGTCGCGGTACTCTGTATGCCTTCGCTGAAAAGATTGGCGCCACCAAGCTGGCCCTGGGCCATCACATGGACGACATCGTGGAGACGCTGTTCCTGAATATGTTTCACGGCAGTCGGCTGAAGGCGATGCCGCCCAAACTGCGCTCGGACGATAAGCGTAATGTGGTGATCCGGCCGCTGGCCTATTGTCGGGAAAAGGATCTGATCGCCTACGCAGATCACAAACAATTCCCCATTATTCCCTGCAATCTGTGCGGTTCCCAGGAGAATCTGCAGCGCCAGGCAATCAAGGCCATGCTGCATGAGTGGGAGCGCAACGACGTCAGTCGTGTGGAGCGTATCTTCAAGTCCATACAGAACGTTTCGCCCAGCCAGCTTGCCGATATGTCTTTGTTTGACTTCCATAACCTGCCCCTGGACCGCAGTGGTGAGCGAGACGCCTATGATTATGAGGAGGCAACCGTCAGCGCTTTTAGCACACGGGAAGTCGGTGTATCCAATAGCGGAGTACAACTGGTGGAAACCGTTGAGGTGGGATGAGACTGCGCTCGGATGATTTTGATATAGCAATAGCATTTGCCCGAACCCATGGTTCTTTGTCAAACTGCAGGTCTTCTGCTATTAACTTATAAGAGAGGGATTTTTTATGCTGAAGCAGGGAATGCGAGTAGGAGACCATTCAATGGCCGATTTATACGAAGTGGTTTATATCGATAAGTTTGAGGATATAACGGAAGCTACGGTGGCCAGGGAAAGCTTAAAAAGTCGTTTTGGCCTGAACGATCATATGCTTAGCACGCTATCCAGTGGTGTGCCCGTGGTAGTGAAGAAAAATGTCGATCTGGAAGAGGCCAGAAGGTTTGAACAGGCCATCAAGGATTCAGGTGGAGTCTGCTGGGTTCAGGAAATGGCACCGGATGGCCGATTTCATGAGCGTCGCCTCGAACAGCGACGTAAGCAGCAGGACCGTCGTCATCAGGTTCGCGGTTCAGCGATTGTCCCGGATCGTCGCAGCGGTAAAGGGCGGCGCACGCTTGACCCCCATTAACCCCTTGTTCTTTGTTGGAGGCCCACAAGCCACTCTCTGAGCTAGGCCGCTGTGGCCTTTTGTGAATTCGCGGCCAGTTGCAGCCCCTCAATGCTCTCCCGATAACTGTTGATAAAAGACTCGGGGTTTAATGTTTCGGATTGGCACCAGTATCGGTGCCAGATTTCAGCCAATGTCGCAAGGCCGGCACCATCGGGAATCACCGCTCCCGCCTGCTGATACTTCAACCAGGCCAGCGCTGTGGCGTAGCTGAGATTGGTCGCCAACTCGGCGTGAGGATGTGCCAAAAACTCATGCTGGCTGGCCAGACCTCGAATCCTGGAGGCCAGATCCGGGTCGTTGATCAGGTATTGGTCCCAGAGTTGGATGTGAGTCTGCGGTTGAATCTGGTATATACCCAGACCCTCATTGTTATCACTGGTCAAATGAAAGCCCAGCCCCGAGGCCTGGGCGGCGGTACCCATTAGCAGGTTTTCGACACAGGGCCGGTCATCGCCCAGATGCAGGAGGGTGGGCTGGATGACGAATTGTCTCAGTTCCTTGGCGCAAATCCCCATACGGATACCTCAATAAGCTTGGATTTCGCAGGCTCTTCATGGCTATCGGCGAAAGCGTTCTTAGTTGTAGTACGCAATGGCTATAGCCGCCAGTTTTTTTGTGAACTATCTGTCTTAGCCGTTGGTTGCTCTGTCGGCTTTCCGGCGCTTTTGTTGGCGCTGGGCTACTATTGCAGTTGATGCAGCAATTAACATTCCAGTAAAGACTCCCGGCAAGGAACAATCCCATGGCTCTGGATATTCAGGTTAAAACCGCAGACATCACCCAGTTGGAGGTGGATGTGGTGGTCAACGCCGCCAATAGCGCGCTTGCCGGTGGTGGAGGGGTGGACGGTGCTATTCATCGTGCCGCCGGAGCAGAGCGGTTACAGCGCGCTTGCAGGGCATTGGGCGGTTGCCCAACCGGAGAGGTGCGGGCGACAGCAGGCTTTGATTTAGCGGCCGCCGCAATCTATCACACCGTGGGTCCCATCTGGCGGGGTGGCAATGACAACGAACCGGAGTTGCTGGCCAGCTGTTATCGCAATTGCCTGCAGCTGGCGAAAGAGCAGGGGCGAGGTTCGATTGCATTTCCGGCGATCAGTTGTGGTGTCTATGGTTACCCCCTGGAGCAGGCAGTAGCGATTGCGGTGGCCGAAGCGCGAACATTTGCTCCTGATAATGGCTCAGTTGAAACCCTGGTGTTTTGTTGCTTCGACCAGGCGATGGCCGCACGCTACCGTGCAGAATTAACCAGACAAACGGATACCTAATCCAGCATCAGCAGGCTGTAATTGGCAATGCCGGTGTCGCTGAGACGTTCAAGCCCGCCGCTATTGCTCATGGCAATAATAGCGGCGACTTCGATCACGCTGGCGCCGCTGCGCTGAAGCAGCTGAGTTGCCGCCAGTGCGGTACTACCAGTGGCGATCAGATCGTCCACCACTAACACTGTCGCATCTTCCGGCAGCGTATCTCTCTGGATCTCCAGGATGTTGGTTGATTGCCCACTGGCAAATTCCAGGCTCTCCACCGGCGGTGGCAGCTTGCCTGGTTTGCGAATCAGAACCAGCGGCAGATTCAGTACATAGGAGAGATTGGAGCCCAACAGGAATCCGCCAGCGTCCAGAGCGACAATATGGCTGATATCCTGTTCCAGATAACGCTGGGTCATAGCATCGGTGATCATGCGGGTGGTCACCGGGTTGCGGAACAGGGGGGTGATGTCCAGTGACCCCATACCTTCATGAGGCCAGTTCTCAACCCTCTGAACATGGGATTTGAGCAGGAATTCGTCAATCATCGTTGTTCACCTCAACGGTTATAGTGCACCGGGATCTCGGTAGTGTCTTTTACTTCCTCCATCACAACATAGCTGGTGCACTCGTGTACGCCCGGCAGTGTCAACAGGGTTTCTCCGTAAAATTTGCGGTAAGAGCCCATATCGGCCACCCGCGCCTTGAGTAAATAGTCGAAACTGCCAGAGACCAAATAACACTCCTGAATCTCCGGCAATGCCATGGCGGCATCCCGAAACGCCTCGAAAGTGTCCTGGGCGGAGCGCGACAGACGAATCTGCACAAACACCACCAGTCCCGCGTCCAGATAGTCGGGATTGATCAGGGCGGTGTAGCCCTTTATGACGCCATCCCGCTCCAATCTTTTGACGCGTTCCTTGCAGGGGGTCGCGCTCAATCCGACCTGTCTGGAGAGCTCCGCAAAGCTGGTTCGACCGTTTTTTTGCAGTACGCGAATAATATTTTTATCAAGGGTATTAAGCTTTTCCATGATGCTAGCCAAAATCACTATTCTATATGCCAATGATAGTTCATTTGACTGGATGAGGGCAAAAATAAGGAAAATTTCCGCCGAAACGAAGCCTAAGATAGTCACATAACGTTGATTGTTACCAACCCCGTCTAGTTGATGTCGAATAGCGACACTGGAGAGAGTGATATGTTGATCGGTGTACCCAAGGAAATTAAGAACCACGAGTACCGTGTGGGCCTGACCCCTGCCAGCGTACGAGAGCTGGTTGGTCGCGGTCACGAAGTAATCGTAGAAACCCAGGCCGGCGCCGGAATCGGTTTTGAAGACGAAGCCTACGTAAAGGCTGGCGCCAGCATTATTGATACCCCTGAAGAGATTTTTGCCACGGCCGAAATGGTGGTCAAGGTGAAAGAGCCTCAGCCACACGAATGTCGCCAGCTGCGTGAAGGTCAGCTGCTGTTTACCTATTTGCACCTGGCCGCCGACCCTGAGCAGGCTCGCCTGCTGGCTGAGTCTGGCGCGACCTGTATCGCCTATGAAACCGTTGTCGATCGCAATGGCGGTCTGCCGTTGTTGGCGCCTATGTCAGAAGTTGCCGGTCGCCTGTCAGTACAGGCCGGTGCCTACCATCTGCAGAAGGCCCAGGGTGGTCTGGGTGCGTTGCTCGGCGGTGTTCCCGGGGTTGCTCCGGCCAAGGTGCTGGTGATCGGTGGTGGCGTTGTAGGTACCCAGGCGGCCACTATGGCTGTGGGGCTGGGTGCTGATGTGACTATTCTGGATCGTTCCCTGCCGCGTCTGCGTCAGTTGGATACTGAATTCGCCGGTCGTGTTAAGTGTGTTTACTCCAGCACTGAGAGCATTGAGCAATATGCGCTGGAAGCAGATCTGGTGGTTGGTGCAGTGCTTATCCCCGGCGCCGCAGCGCCCAAGCTGCTGAGCCGTGAACTGATCTCCCGTATGAAGAAAGGCTCTGTGATTGTGGATGTGGCCATCGACCAGGGTGGATGCTTTGAGACCTCCAAGGCGACCACTCACCAGGAGCCCACTTACGTGGTTGACGGTGTGATTCACTACTGCGTAGCCAACATGCCAGGCGCGGTTGCCCGTACCTCCACCATGGCTTTGAATAATGCCACTCTGCCGTTTGCGCTGGCACTGGCCGACCTGGGTGCCGAAGAGGCACTCAAGCGTGATGCCAACCTGCTGCCTGGCCTGAACATCTACAAAGGCCAAGTGACTTGTGAGCCTGTGGCTCAGGCGCTCAATACCGAGTTTGTAGCGCCGGCTGATCTGCTGGGCTGATTGGTTATACCCTTCGGTGCGATTGCGGCCCCTAAAGCCGAACTCGCATCATCGGGCGCGCCAGCCTTACACGGTGGCTGGCGGGCCTTCTTCCCTCGCTTGTGGGTGGCAAAATACCACCCATCGCGCTCGCCGGTGACCTCTCGCCGGCTCTTTTTTACCCGGTTCGGGTGATACACACAAAAAGTGTGCCTGTTGTGGTCTCAAATAAGCATAAAAGCGACAGATCCTACCGATTCTTGCTATGCTTGTTGCACCGGCGGCAGGGGGTAATGGCAAATTCGTCGTGCCCCAGAGCTCTGTCGGCAAGATACAGATCATCGGGTTGATTAAGAGAGCGTGCGTGCAGTCATTCTTTCAGGGTATTTCCTATCGTCTTGCCAAGGTCGGCGTGATACTGGCCTTTGCCCTTGGTCTGGCCATGAGTTCCTTTCAGTTGTACCTGGACTTTCAGGCCCAGGAGGACGAACTCGATCTTTTGGTTGGCCAGGTTATTGAGGTTGCCGCGCCTCCGGCCACTCGCGCTGTTCACACCCTGGACGATGACCTCTCCTCAGAGGTGGTCAATGGCCTGCTGGCCTATGATTTTATCTACGAGGTGGCGGTACTCGATGAATTGGGTAATGTGCTGGCCCGGGGTGAAAAACCCCGTCCGAAGACCTCTACCAGCTGGTTGACCGGCTATATCTCCCAGTCGTCGAAGGTGTACACCTCTCGTCTTAAAATTCCCGGCTATGGCGACACTGCGGCCGGATCAATTACTTTTAAGGTCGATCTTAACTCTGCACTGGGCAACTTTTACCAGCGCTCCAAATTAGTCATCCTCAGCGGCATGGTGCGTAACATGCTGCTGGTGTTATTGCTGTTTGTGGCTTTTTATTACACCTTGACCAGCCCCCTGATTCGTATGCTCAAGGAGATCCAGAGTATTCGACCGGAAGAGCCCGGGCATCATCGCATCACTGTGCCCAATCCCCAGCGCCAGGACGAACTGACCCAGCTGGCGATTTCCAGTAATCAATTGCTGGACGCCGTGGGAGAGGCGTTTGTACAGCGGTTGCATGTAGAGCAGGCATTGCGGGACAGCGAAGAAGCCATTCGTATGATCATCAATGAACTGCCGGCTATGGTGGGGGTGCAGCATCTCGACGGCACCATCGAGTTCGCCAATCAGAATATGGCCAGTTTTTTTGGCAAAACGGTGGAGTCTATTGCCGGCGTTAATATGATGGACTTTGGCTTCACGCTTGAGACCTCAACATCCCGATCGGGTTCGTCCGCTCAGCCGGGTCAGAGTGAGATGTTGTCCGGCAGCTTCGAGGGTTACTTTGAAGCCGTGTCGGGGCAGAAACGCTATCTACAGGGTCATGTCAAACCGATTACGCTCAAGGGCGAACGTTTTAGCCTGATTGTTGCCACCGACATATCCGCGCGCAAAGAGGCGGAAGAAAAAATGGAGTACATGGCTTACCACGACGCGCTCACCAATCTGCCCAACCGGGTGCATTTGGTGGAGCGTCTCGAGCATGAAATCGTGCGCGCCCGTCGTCATCGATACTACGGCGCGGTGCTGTTTATCGATCTCGATCATTTCAAGAATATTAACGATTCGCTGGGGCACCCGGTGGGTGATCAACTGCTAAAACAGGTGGCACAACGGTTGCTCAATTCCGTGCGCGAGGAAGACCTTGTCGCACGACTGTCCGGCGATGAGTTTGTGGTGGTGTTGACCGTATTGGATCAGGACCTGGATACCGCTGGCTTGAAAGCTGGCGAAGTGGCGGAAAAAATTCGCAAGAGCCTGTCTCAGCCCTATCCCTACAAAGACATGAAACTGCACGTTTCCTGCAGTATTGGCATCGTTGTTTATTCTGACAACGAAACCTCCGTACACGAACTGCTGCGGTTTGCCGATACCGCCATGTATCAAGTCAAGGATAAGGGGCGCGACGCCATCGAATTCTTTAACCTGGGCATGGCGGACAAGGTGTCTCACCAATTGCAGCTGGAAGGGGAGTTGCACAAGGCGTTTGCCGAGCAGCAGTTCCTGCTGTATTACCAGCCCAAGGTGTGTATCGAAAGTGGTCGTATCCTGGGCGCGGAAGCGCTGCTGCGTTGGGAACACCCGAAGCGGGGATTGGTTTCGCCCGGAGAATTTATCCCCATTCTGGAGGCCTCAGGGCTGATGATGGATGTGGGGTTATGGATTATCGAAGAGGGCTGTCGCACCTTGAGAACTCTGGCGTATCAGGGGCTCTGGGGCGAGCGCATGAAGTTGAGCCTGAATATCAGCCCGCGCCAGTTCCGGGGGCAAAACTTTGTCGATGATATGGCGCGCGTGCTGCACGAGATAGCGATACCCGACAACAGCCTGGATATCGAAATTACCGAAGGGGTGGTGATTCAAAATGTTGAAGAGACCATCTCCACCATGACAACCTTGTCGTCCATGGGTATCAGCTTCTCACTGGATGATTTTGGTACCGGTTATTCCTCTATCAGTTATCTCAAACGACTGCCGGTTACTACGTTGAAAATCGACTACAGTTTTGTGCGCGACATTGTCACTGATCGCAATGATCGCGTGTTGGTGGAAACCATTGTCACCATGGGCAAGCTGCTGGATCTGGATGTCGTGGCCGAAGGGGTCGAGGAAAAAAGCCAGCTGGACATGCTGGCAGCGTTCGGTTGCAGTTGTTACCAGGGGTTCTATTACAGCAAGCCTGTGCCGTTGGATGAGTTTGTCCTGCTGCTGGAGAAAGACAAGCAGCTGGATGCGGCGCTTTCATCCTGATTGTTCCTAAGCGACAGCTTTTTACACAACAACTTCTATGAAAACAGCTTGGCCAGCAGAACCGGTACGGCCGTTTCCACTCGTAAAATTCGCTCTCCCAGGTGGATGGTTTGGCATCCCGCCTGTTCTAGGCAGTCAATTTCGTAATCAATAAATCCGCCTTCCGGTCCGATCAGAAGCACGGTCTCTTCTTCACTTGCAGGCGGACAGGCCAGCGCACGGCGGGGGTGTGCCACCAACGCACGTTTGTTTTTTGCCAGCTCAGGCAATCGATCTTCCACAAAGGGTTTAAAGCGCTGTACCAATTCGATCTGCGGTAAACAAGTATCGACGCCCTGTTCCAGGCCCAGAATCAATTGTTCATGGATCGTCTGGGGCTGCAATTGAGGTGTCTGCCAGAAGCTTTTCTCCACCCGTTGACTATGGACAAAGATCAAGTGTTTAACGCCCATGGTGGCAATGGTCTGCAGAATTCGTTTGAGCATCTGTGGGCGGGGGAGGCCCACAACCAATGTCAGTGGCAGAGATTTGGGCGGCGTCTGATTCAGTTCAAAGCGGATCTCAGCGACTTCTGAGTCGAGACGGGTAATGGTGCCCGCGCCCATGTCGCCATTGAGCAGGCCGATACGTAGCGAGTCACCGACCTGGGCGCGGTGAACTTTGAGCAGATGTTCCAGCCTGCGGCCGGTAACGCGGGCGGTCTGGGAGCTGGTCAGATGCTCGGGTTCGAGCAGCAGAAGATTCATGGCGCGTCCAAAAAAGGCGCCATTATGCCTGCCGCTCTACCAGCCAGTCCATAAAAGCCTGATTGGCGCGGGAGATAACCTGATCACGGCGTCGTGCCACCGCCAGTTGGATATGACGAGCCGGCTGCAAAGGAATGCCCTGGATATCGGTCTCCTCTCTGGCCATCATGCTCAGGCCCACGGTAATCCCCAGATGCTGCCTGACCATGCGCACGATCAGGGGCAAGAAGTTGGTTTGCATGCGGATGTCCGGTTGGATCTCGGCCTGCCGGCAAAGCTGGTCGAAGCTCTGGCGAATAAAGTAGTCCTTTTCGTACAGCACCATGGGCACATCATTCAGCTCTGAAACGTCGATTTGCTGCCGTTCCCGATAGGGGTGTTCTGTTCCCACGCAAACCTGGATTTCGTCCGCAACCAGGGCGATCAATTCCAGATCCGGGTGGCTGTCCAGGGGTTCTCCCTCGCGGCGAGTGACCACACCTAGCTCCAGCTCCTGGTTCAGCAGCAGTTCTTCGATGCGACGGGTGCCAGTCTGCGTAATGGAGGCTGTTAATCCGCTGTGTTGAGTCAGAAAGTCACCAAGCAGCTGAGGCAAAAAATAGGTGGCCACCATAGAAGGGCAGGCGATGGTGATTTCGCCCTGCAGCAGCTGTTTGCGGGCCTGCAAATCGCTTTGCAGGGCCTCCACCTGTTGCAGTATGGCGCTGGCTCGTTGCAGTAACTCCAGTCCCTCCCGGGTGGGGGTGACCTGACGTTTGGAGCGCTGCAGCAGCACTGTGTCCAGCTCCTCTTCCAGCTTCTTGACAGCGATGCTGACGGCGGGTTGTGCCATGTGCAGGCTCTCTGCGGCGCGGCTGACGCTGCCCAGCTCCGCGACACGACAGAAGATTTGAAGTTTACGAAGGTCCATCGAATCAATAGGTCCGCATTTATTTTGTATATCAATAATATATGAAAATCATAATTAATATATATTTTATTTATTCGTGGAGCGTTGATACTCTTTTACGCATTAACTCAAACATAAACGAACGACAGGTGAACGCTATGGGAGATCAAGCAGTGAAGGGCAAGAGCTGGGGCAAACTCAATTGGCAGGATCCTTTCCTGCTCGATCAGCAGCTGACAGAGGAGCAGCGTCTGGTGCGCGACAGCGCCTACCAATATGCTCAGGATAAGCTGCAGCCTCGCGTTCGCGAAGCCTTTCAAAAGGAAGAGACGGATGCCGCCATCTTCCGTGAAATGGGTGAGATGGGTCTTCTGGGCGCCACCATTGAGGGTTACGGTTGCCCCGGTGTCGACTACATCAGCTACGGCTTGATCGCCCGTGAAGTGGAACGTGTGGACTCCGGCTACCGCTCCATGATGAGCGTGCAGTCTTCGCTCGTGATGTACCCCATCTACGCCTATGGCACTGAAGCCCAGCGCGAAAAATACCTGCCTAAGCTCGCCACCGGTGAGTGGATCGGCTGCTTTGGTCTGACGGAGCCCAACCACGGTTCTGATCCCGGTGGAATGGTCACCCGCGCTCGCAGCGTTGACGGCGGCTACAAGATCAGTGGTGCCAAAATGTGGATCACCAACAGCCCCATTGCTGATGTGTTTGTGGTCTGGGCCAAGACAGATGACGACGTGATTCGCGGCTTTATTCTGGAAAAGGGTATGGAAGGTCTGAGCGCGCCCAAGATTGAAGGCAAGCTGGCTCTGCGTTCCTCCATTACCGGCGAAATCGTGATGGACGAGGTGTTTGTCAGCGAAGACCAGCTGCTGCCCAATGTTCAGGGTCTCAAAGGTCCTTTCGGCTGCCTGAACAACGCTCGCTTTGGTATTGCCTGGGGTGCCCTGGGTGCCGCTGAGGCCTGCTGGCACACGGCTCGTAATTACACCATGGACCGCCAACAGTTTGGTCGTCCACTGGCTGCTACCCAGCTGGTGCAAATGAAACTGGCCGAAATGCAAACCGAAATCAGTCTCGCGCTGCAGGGCTGTTTCCGCGCCGGCCAGCTGATGGACGCCGGTCAGATCGCGCCTGAGCTGATTTCTCTGATCAAGCGTAACTCGTGCGGCAAGTCCCTGGAAATCGCCCGTACTTCCCGTGACATGTTGGGTGGCAATGGTATCTCTGATGAGTTCCCGATTATGCGCCATATGGTCAACCTGGAAGTGGTTAATACCTATGAAGGTACCCACGACATTCACGGTCTGATTCTTGGCCGTACCCAGACCGATATCGCGGCCTTTTAAAATGACTCAGGCCCTGTCTCACCTTAAGGTTCTGGATCTGTCCCGAGTATTGGCTGGCCCCTGGGCCGGTCAGCTGCTGGCGGACTTTGGCGCGGATGTGATCAAGGTGGAACGACCGGGAAAGGGGGACGACACCCGTTCCTGGGGGCCTCCGTTTATGCCTGCGGAAGATGGCAGTGACAGCAGCGAATCGGCCTACTTTATGGCTGCCAACCGCGGTAAACGATCCGTATGTCTGGACATCACCACTGCCGAAGGTCAGGCTGCTGTGCGGCAACTGGCCGGCGAGTGTGATGTGGTGCTGGAAAACTTCAAGGTAGGCGGCGCCGCCAAGTATGGTCTGGACTACGACAGTCTGGCCAAGGACAACCCCGGTCTGATCTACTGTTCCATAACCGGTTTCGGGCAGGAGGGGCCATACAGCCATCGGCCCGGCTATGATTTTCTTGTGCAGGCCATGGGCGGACTCATGAGCGTTACAGGCGAAGCGGATGGAGAGCCGGGCGCCGGACCGCAAAAAGTGGGAGTGGCTCTGACCGATATCATGACCGGTCTCTATGCCACCATCGGTATTCTGACCGCACTGGCGGAGCGGGAGAAGTCCGGCCTGGGTCAGTATGTGGATCTGGCATTGCTGGATGTCACCGCAGCGACCCTGGCCAACCAGGCCACCAATTATCTGGTTGGAGGTATGGTACCCGGGAGGCTGGGCAACGCTCATCCCAATATTGTCCCTTACCAGAGCTTTACCACCAATGATGGACATTGCATTGTCGCCGTGGGTAACGACGACCAATTTCGTCGTTTTTGTGAGGTTATTGGTGAGGCCGAGCTGGCCAATGACGAGCGCTATCATACCAACGCTGCAAGGGTAAAAAACCGTCGTGAGTTGGTGCCAGTGCTGCAGCATCGTCTGTTGGAGCGCAGCCGAGACGAATGGCTGGCGCTGTTCGAACAGGCGGGCGTGCCGGCCGGACCAATCAATACCATTGACGATGTGTTTGATGATCCACAGATCCGCCATCGCCAGATGCGGGTCAATGTGCCTCACTCCCTGAATTCAGAATTGGAGTTGCCGGGCAACCCCATCAAATTGTCTCGCACACCGGTTAACTACGACCGCCCGCCGCCGATGCTGGGTGAGCATACGGAAGAAGTGATGCAACAGTACTCGCTGGATTTCGACAGTCATTGAATCCTGGACGGCAGATGTTAGAATGCCGGTCCCTTGTCCCCGTAGCTCAGCTGGATAGAGCAAGCGCCTCCTAAGCGCTAGGTCGGACGTTCGAATCGTCTCGGGGACGCCATTTTCTCAATCGAACTTTCCCGCCGCTTTAAAATCTCATAGAGTGGCCCCTTCGGATTGAGGATTGTTTTACCGTTATGCACGATTCCACCGCGCGCTTGCGCGATAGTGATTTTCCCGCCCTGAAACGCGGCAAACTCAGCACGCTCCAGGTGAATCTGGGTTATCTCTGTAATCTCAGCTGTACCCACTGTCATGTCAATGCGGGGCCGCGACGCACCGAGCTGATGTCTCGTGAAGTGATCGACCAGCTGTTGGACTTTATTCGCGCCCGCGATATCCACTTACTGGATCTCACCGGCGGTGCGCCGGAGATGAATCCGCACTTTCGCTACTTTGTCACTGAAGCGCGCAAACTGGGCGTGGAGGTGATCGACCGCTGTAATCTGACGATTTTGTTGGAACCGGGTTACGAGGATCTGGCTGAATTTTTGGCAGAGCAGGCGGTGCAAGTGACGGCATCCTTGCCCTGTTACGAAGAAGCCAACGTGGCAGAGCAGAGGGGTAAAGGAGTTTACCAACAGTCCATAGAGGCGCTGCAACTATTGAATGGCCTTGGATACGGTAAAGACCCCCGGCTATCTCTGGACCTGGTATACAACCCCAATGGTGCCTTCCTGCCGCCACCCCAAGGGCCGTTGGAGCAGGATTACAAGGCTCACCTGCGGGACGACTACGGCATTGAGTTTAATCAACTGCTGACCATCACCAATATGCCCATCAGCCGATTCGGCAGCATGTTGATTTCCAAGGGGCAGTTCGATAGCTATATGCAGCTGCTCAAAGACAACTTTTCCCAGGACAATCTGGCGTCGGTCATGTGCCATCAGTTAATCAGTGTTGATTGGCAGGGCTATGTGTATGACTGCGACTTTAACCAGATGTTGGGCTGGGGCATGGTTGATCCTCGGGGGGATCAGATCATTGCCAGAGATTCCGCTCGGACTCATATCGCTGACCTGCTGGAGGTGGATCTGGAAGGTGACAGCATCGTTGTCGGTGAACACTGCTATGGTTGTACTGCCGGCCAGGGCAGCAGCTGCGGTGGTGCACTCAGTTGACCTTGCTCAGTATCGTTATTCCCGCCTATAACGAAGAAACCGTTATTGAGGTCACACTGCGGTCGTTGCAGGCCTTTCGTCGCGGTGGCGGAGAGGTGATTTTAAGTGATGGTGGCAGTACCGATCGCACCAAGGAACTGGCCACACCCTGGGTGGATAAGATCGTCACCGGTGCCAGGGGGCGTGCAGCACAGATGAACCTCGGGGCCCGGCACGCGACGGGCAAGTGGCTGTTGTTTCTGCATGCCGACACGCGCCTGCCTGACGATTTCTGTGAGCAGATGCAGTCGCTTATCGATACGTCGTCGCCATCGCGCCAGTGGGGCTTTTTTACGGTGCATTTGTCCGGGCGACTGTGGATGCTGCGAGTGGTTGCCTGGTTTATGAATCGGCGCTCGCGGCTGACATCGGTCGCCACCGGAGATCAGGCCATCTTTGTCTGCCGAGCACTTTGGAAAGCGCTGGGAGGCTACGCCGAGATGCCATTGATGGAAGACGTGGAATTCAGCAAGCGCGCCCGTCGTTATACTCGCCCCTGGGTGGTCAAGGCACCTCTGGAGACCTCCGGTCGCCGATGGGAGCAGCGGGGGGCTCTACGCACGATATTGCTGATGTGGTGGCTGCGATTGCAATATTTTCTGGGCGTCAGCCCGGAATCCCTGGCGAGGCAATACCGATGAGGTCTTCTCTCGCTTTGCTTCAGTTTGTCAAGCCGCCACATCCGGGTCAGGTGAAAACCCGTATGCGCCCCCATCTCAGTGAGGAGCAGTGTTTACGGCTTCACTGTGCAATGGCTACCCATGTCTTTGAAGCATTGAATCAACCGCTGCTGTGGGATTACGAGCTGTGGCTAGGAGGCCCGCTGACAGATCAGGATCAAGAGCTGGAACAGCTGCTGGGGGTCAACGCTGAAGAGTTGGGGCCGGGCTTCTCCATTTGCCAGCAACAAGGGGCGGATTTGGGGGCGCGGATGCACGATGCCCTGCAGCAATCTTTGGCAAGCCATGACTTTGCCATTGTGATTGGCAGTGATTGCCCCTGGCTGGATCTGTCTGTGATCGAACGGATGCAATCGGTATTGGAGCGAGGTGCGGAAGCGGTGGTGGTGCCAGCCCGGGACGGTGGTTATGTGGCTCTGGGGCTCAGCCGGCCTTTACCGGGCCTGTTTAAAGGGGTGAGTTGGGGGACAGAGAAGGTGTTGCTGCAGACGCTGGAGCGTTTGCAGTCGGGGCGCGATTTGGGGCGACCTGTACGCTATCAGCTGCTGGAAGAGCTCGCTGATGTGGACAGGCCCGAAGACCTGCTACTGTTGCAGCCGTTTTCCTGGGCGCACCCCTTTTTGGATAAAGCGTTGGGTCAGGCCCTGACGACAGTATGACTGCGGGGGCCTGAGGAGGCGGTGCCCGCCTGATTGTAGAGCTTGGGCGCTTCTACCTGCTGTCGTCCTCTCAGAATCGACAGCAGTTGCTTGAGGGTGTTCTGACCCCGGGCGATCACCTTGCCGTTGACCTCGTTCTGCGCTTTGCAGTCTTGCAGCCGCTGCTGAAAGTCTTCCCACAGTTGCGAGAGTTTGGGGTCATTGGCTTTTTTCATCAGCTGATCCCAGCGCCGATGCTGTTCTTCTTCTGAGCTGCCAACGGGCAGTTTCAGCCAAACCGTTTTTTGCTGGGCGCTGTTCTCCAGCTGCTTGATCAACCCCTGTTTGCGGGCAATCAACTCGTGCAGCTGGGTCTGGTCGCGCTCCTGTATAGCCTGGCCTTCCGACTCAAGGATGTTGAAGAGCTGTTGCGCCGCCTGCAGGTCCTTGGAGAGCATTTCTTCCATGGCCTGTTTCGAGAGTGGCGGGGCGGTAACACGCTGGCGTGAATGGATCTGGGGCATGGGTCCTCCTCTGCAGTGAGCTGCAGATGGTCAACGGATCGGGTGTGTCGCTAGTGAATGGCTCTGGGATTGGGAATTGCAGCGCGATTCTGGGGGCGACTTCTTTCTAAATTGTTCGTGCTGAGGTTTAACCCAACAAATCGTCCTGTTCGAGCATGCGGTTGGCTATGCTCTCGGCATTGATCTCAAAGGTGCCGTCTTCAATGGCCTGACGAATGCGGGCGACCTTGTCACTGTCCACATCCGGTGCGGCTTGAATGCTGGATTCCAGACGGCTCAGGTTACGGGCCTCCGTGCTTAATGAGACATCGGCTTTTTCGGCCTTGGGGGCCGGGCTGTCGGCGTTGGATTTGGCGCCAGTGGTGCCGGAATCTATCCGGTTACGCGGGCTTCCGCCAGATGAATGAATGCCAGTGTTTGAATCAATTACCATCGCTGCAATTCCCATATTGAGCTATTTACTACCGGGTTTTTGTTGACCAAAGGTACCCTTAAAGGGGTTGTCGGCAGTTGTTACCATTACTTTAGCCAAAATTTTACTCTTTTATAGATTTACCTGCACCTCGCCGGGGCCGGTGACTCGCGCTTTGATAATGCGGTCCGAGCGCGAGTTCTGAATACGAATCTGTTCGCCGATGCGGCCGCTGCCGAGGGCCACGCCTGAGCTCACGACCGCTATGGCGCCATCGATGGCGCGGATAGCCACCTGGTCACCCTTGTGAACGGCTCTGGGTTGGATCAGACCCGAGCGCCTGATAATGCTGTTGGCACGCAGGCTGCGCTTGGCCAGCATGCCCACGATGGGCTCCAGTTCGCTGATCACAGTGGCCCCGAGGCCAGTGGTGCTGCGCCGCTCCAGCCTGATGTCGCCGATTGCCAGCCTCTCTCCGCGAGCGATATCGCGATTGCTGACCGCGACATGGCGAAAATGCTCCAGTCGCGCACGTACATAAATCGACCATCCGGCCTCGTCCGGGCAGGTGGCCTTAAGCGTCACCTGGCGTAATCCCGTCACATTACCGTCGTTTGGGTGCTGTCCGTGAAATTGATATGTCAAAGGATTGGCACATTGAGGCAGCTTCAAACGCGGGTCCAATCTCTGTATCTTGAACTCAATTTCGTCATTATTGCCCCTCTGATTCAGGCTTTGTTCCAAGAACACCCGGGCACCATCGCCAATGACTCGCAGCTCCTGAGTGTTACGGGCTTCGGCAGGGCTTATACTGAATAGGTAGGCGCACAGCATGAGCGCTGTACTGACCCGTGTAACTGCCTTCATCTTGGCCTATGCTCTACTAGGGTTTGTCGTTGGTTCAAAATAGTGGTTTGTTGCCGGTATATGGCACTAAACCTTTGCCGCTAAAGGACAAATTTCATCTGCCGTTATAACAGTTAGTGATTTCCGTGTGGAAATCGATACACTGTGAGGTATGACCGTCAGGTCCTGGCGCAACGACGCAATTTGTCGGCTTCTAACCATGTATTGAATGCAGAAGCAGGTGGCGTGCCAACTTTATTAAAAGGGGAAATTGCATGGCTGGTGTTTTAGACAATGTCAACCAGCGTACACAGCTGGTCGGCCAGAACCGCCTGGAATTGCTGCTGTTCCGGCTGGGCACAGATCAGCTGTACGGTATCAACGTCTTTAAGGTGAAAGAGGTGCTGCAGTGTCCGGCCCTCAATGAGATTCCTCAGCGCAATCCCGTCGTCCGTGGGGTGGCCCACATCCGTGGCAATACGGTGTCCATTATGGATATGAACCTGGCAACCGGCCATGGTCCACTGGACAACATTCAGAACTGTTTTGTCATCATCACGGAATACAACCGCTCCACCCAGGGTTTTCTGGTGAGAGGCGTTGAGCGAATCGTTAACCTCAACTGGGAGGACATCCATCCGCCACCCCGTGGGGCCGGTCGTGAAAACTACCTGACTGCCGTCACCGAAGTGGAAGGCAAGCTGGTGGAAATTATCGACGTAGAGAAAATTCTCGCTGAAGTCTCGCCCATGAGCGAGGAGATCAGCGAAGGGGTAATCGAAGACGGCATCGCCGAGCGGGTGGTGCAAAAGCATATTCTGATCGTCGACGATTCCTCCATTGCCCGCAAACAGATTCAGCGCGTGGTTGAATCCATGGGCATCAAGACCACCTTGAAAAAAGACGGTCGCGAAGCCACCGAGTATCTGGAGCAAATGGTGGCGGAGGGCAAGGACCCCTACACCGAATTGATTCTGGTGATCTCGGATATCGAAATGCCGGAAATGGACGGTTATACCTTTACCGCGGGCGTGCGCAATAATCCTGCACTCAGTGGCCTGCACATCATCCTGCATACCTCTCTCAGTGGTGTGTTTAACGAAGCGATGGTGAAGAAGGTGGGCGCCGATGATTTCCTGGCGAAATTCAATCCTGATGAATTGGCCAAGCGTGTGAACGACCGGGTGCTGGAGATGACCGGCGAAAGCATGCTGGACAATGAGGAATAACTGGCGCTCGCGATGATACAGGGCACTCGGTTACGGTGCCCCTTTTGTAGAATTGTCCCATGACGTCAACATTAGGAAGTAATACATGAGTTTGACTGGTCTCTCACCCGGTCGTCTGCAGGGCCAGCAAAAGGCCCTTGCACCCGACGAATTCGAGAGTTTCCGCCTGTTCCTCCAGGAGGCTTGCGGAATCTTTCTGGCGGAAAACAAGCAGTATCTGGTCTCCACCAGAATCCGCAAAATCCTGGAAGACAATAACCTCGACAGCCTTACCAGCCTGGTCGAGCAGATGCGCCGCAATCGCCATTCGAAGCTGCGAGACAAGGTTATTGATGCCATGACCACCAACGAAACCTTTTGGTTTCGTGATACCTATCCCTATGAACACCTGAAAAACACGCTGCTGCCGGAGCTGCAAAAAAGTGGTTCGGGGCCGCTGCGGATCTGGTCTGCCGCCTGCTCGTCAGGGCAGGAGCCATACTCCATCAGTATGAGCGTGGAGGAGTATCGCCGCATCAATATGGGGGTATTGCCCCGGCAGGTGGAAGTGGTGGCAACGGACCTCTCCACCAGCATGCTCGATCAGGCCCGCGCCGGTGAATACGACAAGATGTCAGTCATGCGCGGCTTGTCCCGAGAGCGACTGGATGCATTTTTTGATCGCTTGCCCGGCGATAACTGGCGGGTAAAGCCGGTGATTCGGGATCGGGTGCAGTTTCGGCCTATGAATTTGCTGGATCCTTATATAACCCTTGGGCGCTTTGATGTGATCTTCTGTCGCAATGTGCTGATTTATTTTTCCGGGGATCTTAAGTCCGACATCTTGCGTCGCTTGCATGGAGCGCTTAAGCCAGGTGGTATGCTGGTATTGGGTTCTTCAGAGGGGCTGGCGATGGCTGCGGACATGTTTGAAATGGTGCATTGCAATCCTGGCATTATTTATCGGGCTCGTTGATTTTTCTTTTCATTCTCTTCTGCGTTTTTATATTTCTTCAGTTAGGCTCGCAGCGGCAACAATGATGTTGCGAGTCTCATCCTGTTGTTGCCGCCATACCGGTAAGGGCTTGCCGCTCAGAGTGCAATACGCTGCTGAGTGGTTTGCTCGCAACTTATTAATTCCTTCTAAAACAATAAGTTACATATCTCTTTGAGGTTTGGCACAAGCTTTGCTTTTTAGCCTTCAGTAAGAATTTTCTTGAGAGACTGAGGTTAGACATGGCAATCAGCTTCGACCGGGCTTTGGGCATTCACGACGATGCACTGCGTTTTCGCAGCCAGCGCGCCTCCGTATTGGCGAACAACCTGGCTAATATGGATACCCCCAACTACAAAGCCCGCGATATGGACTTTGCCTCGGCACTGGAGCAGGCGTCTCAAGCCTCGGACAGCATTGCTATGAAAGCTACCCATGCGGCTCACCATCGTGGCACGGGCCTGATAGAAGGGCAGGGCGATGTGATGTACCGGGTGCCGGCGCAGCCCTCGATCGATGGCAACACCGTTGAAGAGCATGTGGAACACGCCAAGTACATGGAAAACAGTCTGGCCTTCCAGGCAACCTTCACGTTTCTCAACAGCAAGTTTAAAGGGCTGACCAACGCGATTCGCGGTGAGTAAGGCTTAACCCGGTAAAGGCAGGACACGACTATGGCACTCGGCAACGTATTTGATATCGCAGGTTCCGGCATGAACGCCCAGAGCGTTCGCTTGAACACCACTGCCAGTAACCTGGCCAATGCGCAAACCGCCAGTTCGTCGATTGATCAGGTTTATCGCGGTCGTCACCCGGTGTTTGCCGCGGTCGTGAATGATGCCATGAATATGAATCAGGATGCTGCTACCGCGGGTGCCAATACCGGTGTGCAGGTAATGGGGATTGTCGAAAGCGACGCACCGCTGCAGCCGCGTTATGAACCTCATCATCCTCAGGCCAACGAAGAGGGTTACGTTTACTACCCCAATGTAAACGTGGTTGAAGAGATGACCAATATGATTTCCGCTTCGCGTTCCTTCCAGGCCAATGTGGAAGTGATGAACTCTGCTAAACAAATGGTGCAGCGCGTGCTGACACTGGGACAGTAATCATGGAAGTCAGCGCATCGCAAAGCACTGACGTACTGAGTCAGTATCGTCAGGAAGAAGCCAGCCAAGGCACCAACAAAGAGTTGGGGCGGAATGAATTCCTCAAGCTGCTGGTGACCCAGATGGAGAACCAGAACCCACTGGAGCCGCAGGAAAATGGGGACTTTATTGCGCAGTTGGCGCAGTTCAGTTCGTTGGAGGGGATTGAGAATCTCAATACCACCGTGAGCGGTATGGCCACCAACTTCCAGTCGAGTCAGGCGCTCGAGGCGACCGCACTGGTGGGGCGTAAGGTGCAGGTGGAGACCGATACGGCGTATATGTTCCAGGGTGAGTTGTTGACTGGGGTGATGAATTTGCCGTCGAGTAGTCCTGATGTCACCTTGCAGATTCATGACGACGCCGGCGCGTTGGTGCGCAGCGTTAATCTGGGCTCCCAGACCGGCGGCGAAGTGGACTTTGCCTGGGATGGTACCGATAACGACGGCAATCCTCTGCCGTCCGGAACCTATAAGTTTACCGCTATGGCAAGGTTGGATGGCGAGCAACAACAACTGTCAACGTTGTTGGGCGCCAATGTGAACAGTGTGACGCTGGGTACCAATGGTACCGGTACGATTCTGAATCTGGCTGGCATGGGGTCGATGCCGCTGTCAGAGGTAAGAACTTTTCAGTAACAGATTTAGGGATTGATGCTGCGGCTGCTAAGGCCGGGTGTTGGCTCCAATTAGAGTAAGCTTTCGAAGAAAAGAGGGTTAAAGCATGTCATTCGATATCGGTTTAACAGGTATTCGCGCCGCAGACACGGATCTGCGGGTAACCGGTAATAACATTGCCAACGCCAGTACCACGGGCTTTAAACGGTCGCGTGCGGAATTTGGTGATGTCTATGCTTCAACCATTGTGGGTGCTACAGGTAATACGCCGGGTAGTGGTGTGGGCTTGACGGACGTTAAGCAGCAGTTTACCCAGGGTAATATTTCCTTTACCGATAATGCGCTGGATTTGGCGATTAACGGTGGTGGGTTCTTTATTCTGAGTGATCGTGGGGATCCGAGCTTTAGCCGGTCTGGAATGTTTTCTTTGGATAAGGATGGATTTGTTGTAAATAATTCAGGTTTTAATCTGCAAGGATATCGAGCTGATGATGATGGTAATATTGTCGACGGTGTGCTGGCAGATCTACAGATTAGTACAGGAAGCCAAGAGCCGTCCCAGACCACCGAAGTGTCTATTCAGCTAAATTTGGATGCGACTGAAACCCCACCGGAGGATGCTGTTTTTACCACGACGGGGAGTACTCAAACGCTGGCGATTTCTAATGGCGCAGTGGCCACGGCACCTAACTTGCGAGTAAATGGCACTACGCCGGGTGATCTGACCATTCAAACGGTGGTATCGACGGATACGATAACCTTTGATCCTGCTACTTTCACCAATGCTCCGGTGAGCCAAATTTCGCAGTTTATCAATACTGAATCGCAAAATAACAATTACGGTGTATCAGCAACCGCAAACACCGCATTGAGACTCGATACGCTCACGACCAATGACGGAGATGTGTACAACATTGCCGTCAAGTCCAGTGCTGGCGCAATTCCCACTAGCATTGCAGTAACGCTAGCCACTCCTGGGGGGACCACTCCTAGTCATCTGCAGCAAGTTGTGAACGCCATCAATGATGCCAATTTAGCGGGACTGTCAGCAACTTTAGACACGACTAATAGCACAATAGATATTCGCTCAAGCAACGGGGACGATATTATTCTTGACGGGTTTGTTGGCAACTTGAATCCATTGACTGTTGATGGCGATGGAGATTTGGTACCTTTGACACCACCACCTGTTCCAGTAGTCATGGCCAATACGGATTACTACACAATTTCGGGTGAGATCAATCTAACTGTAGAAGACGGCGTTACCGTAAGTGATCCGACAACGCCCCCTGCGGTGGATCCTTTTTGGGGCGGTTTGGCAATCAACTCCAGCTTTGCATTTAATCCGGATGATCCGGATACCTACAACTCTGCCACTTCAGTCACTATCTATGATAGCTTGGGTTTTGCTCACGTGATGACCCAGTATTTTGTTAAGCAGAGAACAGATCCCCTTGATCCTGATGGCAGTGCGAATACCTGGGATATGTATGTACAAATCGACGGGGAAGATATCGGGAATCCAGTGTCTGGAAGTGATCAGCCGACTCAGCGTGTTTTCACTTTGCAGTTTGGTAACGACGGTACACTTCAGCCAACCAGCGATTTGGATCTGCCGATTACAAACTGGACTCCGCTGGACGAGAACGGCAACTACAACGGTGCTCTCCGCCCACGTAATCAGGATGTGCCTCCATTCGAAAATGATCCACCAACAAGTTCCAACTTCGTTATTGAAGTAACAGGTACGACGCAGTTCGGAAGCCCCTTTACTGTGTCGCAGATAGATCAGGATGGGTTTACAACGGGTCGTTTGACTGGGCTAAATGTTGACGATGAAGGTTTTATATTCGCGCGATTCTCCAACGGACAGGCACAAGTTGTGGGACAGGTTGCCCTGGCGGGATTTACAAATGAACAAGGACTTCAGCAGGTAGGTGATACCGCGTGGGCAGAGACCTTTGAATCTGGATTGCCGTTGCCAGGTGCACCACAGTCCGGCGCGTTGGGTGCCATCCAATCAGGCGCATTGGAAGAATCCAATGTCGATATCTCAGAAGAGCTGGTCGGGTTGATTATCGCCCAGCGAAACTACCAATCCAACGCCAAGACCATTGAGACCGCAGATCAGGTTACACAGACCATCCTCAACATCTAACTCTCTTCCCGCTCAGTCCTCCTGAACTGAGCGGAAATCCAAGCGGCAAGCTCAGGGCAGAGGCGGCAATATGCGGCCGATTCTGTCTGGAGAGGTTTGCCGCATGGCTTTCCCTTGAGCTCTTAACTTATTGATTTTTATGTAAATATCCTTGTTGGCTTGCTACTTGCAAATACCCCTCTAAGACCTTCGTGTAGGCGCCGTGCCTGACGGAGATAATCCAGAGGAGTTTTTGCCGTGGATAAAGCGCTCTACATTTCCATGACCGCTGCCAAGCACAACACGCTTGCGCAAACGGTTCATGCCAATAATCTGGCCAACGCCAATACGACGGGTTTTCGTGCGGACTTTGCGCAAGCTCGCAGTATGCCCGTGTTCTACGGTGACGGTCATCCCACCCGGTCTTTCGCACTAACCGAAAGTCCTGCGACTGACTTCTCCCAAGGGCCAATGATCGAAACCGGGCGAGAGTTGGATTTTGCTATCGACGGCGATGGTTTTCTGGCTGTTCAGGCTGCTGATGGCACAGAAGCCTATACCCGCTCAGCATCCCTTCAGCTAGGCCCAAATGGTGAATTGCTCACTGGTAATGGGCTGCAGGTGCTGGGAGACGGCGGCCCCATCTTTATGCCCATTAACAGCAAGATTGATATTGGTGTCGATGGCAGCGTGACCACCCGGGGCGAGACGGCCGTGGATCTCGCCCAGCCGGACCGAATCCGCCTGGTGAGCCCGGATCTGGAGCAGCTGGTCAAAGGTGAAGATGGTTTGTTCCGCCAAAAAGATGGGGAGGAAGCGCCGATAGACGGTGCCCTGCGACTGCGTTCCGGGTTTCTGGAAGGCAGTAACGTCAATGTCGTCAATGAGTTTACTCAAGTGTTGTCCTTGTCCCGTCAGTACGAGCTCTCCGTCAAGATGATGAAGACGATTCAAGGCAATTCCGAATCGTCGGCCCGTTTATTGCAGAGCCAGTAATTGGACGGGATTTAAGTCAATAATTCGTCGTATTGCCATGGTGGGCAAGCGAATGTGGCGATAGGTTGGATTTTTGGCGGTTGCCCAAAGGAGACTTCTGGGTGATCCCGTAAAAAACAAAGGTGGAATTATGCTTCCTGCACTTTATGTCAGTAAAACCGGTCTCAGCGCACAGAACACGCAACTGAGTACCATATCCAACAACCTGGCCAACGCCTCGACGGTGGGTTTTAAGCGCGAAAGGGCGGTGTTTGAAGACCTGTTCTATCAGGTGCAACGCCAACCGGGCGCCCAGTCCACCCAGGACACCCAACTGCCCTCCGGTTTACAGGTGGGCACCGGTGCCAGAGTCGTGGGAACTCAAAAAGAATTTACCACCGGCAGTATGCAGGTTACCGACAATGCGCTCGATGTCGCCATTGATGGCCGCGGTTTTTTACAGGTGTTGTCGCCCACTGGTGAAATCAACTATACCCGCAACGGCCAATTCCATCTCAGTGCCGATGGGGAAATTGTCACAGCTAATGGTTTGCTTTTACAACCGGCCATTACCGTACCTCAGGGGACCACGCAGATTACCATCGGCGACGACGGTGTTGTCAGCGTTGTGGTGGATGATCCGGCAGCCCCTCAGCAGATCGGACAATTTGAGTTGGCTGATTTTGTGAACCCTGCCGGTTTGCAGGCCGTGGGCGGTAACCTGTTTCAACAGACAGCCGCCAGTGGTGATCCACTGACCGGTAACCCCGGCTTAAACGGCTTGGGTAACTTGAAGCAGGGCGCCTTGGAAAATTCCAACGTCGATATTGTTGAGGAAATGGTCAATATGATCACCACTCAGCGGGTCTATGAACTGAACTCGAAAGTGGTATCCAGCTCCGATCAAATGATGCAGTACATCACTCAGAATCTTTAATAGCGGATAAACCGAGGCGCCACCATGTTTAATCGAACTGCCAGCCTGATTTTCGCGACCACTGCTATGGTCGGTTGCGGTGTGCATACCCCGGTTAAACCCGGTGACCCGGCTTTTGCTCCGGTTTTGGAGGCCCCTAAACGCACCGAACCGGCGGCCAGCGGCTCGCTGTTTATGCAAGGTGGCGGTTTGGAGTTGTTTGTCGATCGCAAGGCCCATCGGGTCGGTGACGTGATAACGATTGTATTGAGCGAGCGTACGGTTTCTCAGAAAACCACCAATATTTCCCTGACCAAAGATCACGATGTCAGCTTTAATGCGGGCCCGTTATTAGGCAATAACCCCGTCGTCAAAGGCTCAACGTTGGAGACGGAAATTCAGCAGGAGCGGGAATTTACCGGTGAGGCTGATGCCGATCAAAGCAACAGTTTGCAGGGCAACATTACGGTAACTGTGGCGGATATCTTACCTAACGGAAACTTGATGGTTCGAGGCGAAAAGTGGATGACTCTGAACCGTGGCGATGAATTTATCCGCATCAGTGGCATTCTTCGGCCCGAAGACATAACGCCTGAAAATACAGTGCCATCTAATCGCCTGGCCAATGCGCGTATCGCCTATAGCGGAACCGGGGATCTGGCGGATACCAACAATATGGGTTGGCTGGCTCGCTTCTTTAACAGCCCCGTGTGGCCGTTTTAGTGTCGAGCCGCGGAGGGAATAACGCCATGTTATACAGTCGCCAATTGGATCTCTTAAAACTTAAGGTGTTTCTGGCTTGGTTGCTGGTGCTTTTTTTGCTGCTGCCTTGCACTCGCGCGTCCGCAGAACGCATCAAGGATCTGGCCGATATTGCCGGCGTACGCTCGAACAAACTGCTGGGTTATGGCTTGGTTGTGGGGTTGGATGGCACCGGTGACAAGACCAATCAGGCGCCTTTCACGACCCAGTCTTTTAACAGCATGCTGAAGCAATTTGGCATCACCATCCCCGCTGGTGCTCGATTTAATCTCAAAAACGTGGCTGCGGTTATGGTACACGGGGAAATTCCTGCGTTTGCAAAGCCGGGTCATAAAGTGGATATCACGGTTTCTTCCATCGCCGACGCCAAAAGTTTACGCGGCGGTACGTTACTGATGACACCCATGAAGGGACTTGACGGCAAGGTATATGCCGTTGCCCAGGGTAATCTGATCGTTGGCGGTTTTGGTGCGGAAGGGGCGGACGGCTCGAAAGTTACCGTCAATGTTCCCAGTGTTGGTCGTGTGCCCAACGGTGCGACGGTGGAGAGAGCGGTCCCCAATGATTTCGCCAGTGGCCAACCCATTGTTTTTAATCTGCGCCGTGCCGACTTTACCACTTCCAAGCGCATGGCAGAGGCTATCAATGAGTTGCTAGGGCCTGGCGTGGCTCGCCCCATGGACGCTTCTTCAGTCATAGTGGACGCGCCGGTCAATCCGGCCCATCGAGTCAATTATCTGTCGCTGCTGGAAAACGTGGATGTCAAACCTGGAAGGGAAGCGGCGCGTATCGTTATCAACTCGCGCACTGGCACCATTGTGGTGGGGCAGGACGTTCGGGTTGAGCCAGTGGCTGTAACCCATGGCAGTCTTACTGTGACAGTCAACGAAAGTATTCAAGTGTCTCAGCCCGGGCCATTGGGCGAGGGACAAACTGTGGTATTGCCAGGCACCGAGGAAGTGAACGTGGAGCAGGACATCAACCCAATGTTTAAGCTTGATGGTGGTTCAAACCTGGAAAGCATCGTGCGTGCGGTAAACCTGGTGGGTGCGGCCCCCGGAGACTTGATGGCGATTCTGGAAGCCATGAAGCAGGCGGGTGCGCTTAAAGCGGAAATCATTGTGATCTAGGTGGGCTGATATGATCAATAACTACAATCACATTTCCGCCGCTCTTGGTGATGCCAACAACTACACCGATCTCAGCGGCTTGCAGAACATCAAGCGCCTGGGGCGGGATGAAGACGGCAATCGCACCGGAGACGAAGCGCTGGAGGCGGTGGCCAAGCAGTTCGAATCAATTTTCCTCAATATGATGATGAAGTCCATGCGCGACGCCAACGAGGTGTTTAAAGACGACGCGATGGGCAATTCCAGCGAGACCGAGTTCTACGAGCAGATGTTTGATCAGCAGCTGGCACTGAGCTTTTCACAAAAAGGTGTTGGTCTGGCGGAGGGGTTGGTGCGGCAGTTGAAGGCCGGTATGTCTACTGCGGAGGATATGGTGAGTGGTGCCGTTTCTTCAAATATTCCGCCTCTCAGCGGAGATGCCGTCACACCTGTACCGAGAGCGGCTGAGTCTGCGACTCCTGCCAACATTCAAAACAGTGCTCAAGAGAATAATCAACAGCTCAATAATGAACCCGCGCCGGTTGTTGACGATATTAGTTCCGCCGAAGACTTCATTCGAACTCTGATGCCCGTCGCCGAGCGTGTGGCAGGTCGTTTGGGGTTGGACGCTCGCTACTTATTATCCCAGGCCGCTCTGGAGAGTGGTTGGGGGCAGCATATGATCCGTACGGGGGATGGCGACAACAGCTTCAATCTGTTTGGTATCAAGGCTGGTGCCGAATGGCAGGGCGACGTTGCCAGAGTTTCAACGCTCGAATACCGCAACGGCGTGGCACTGCGGGAAATGGCCAACTTCCGTTCTTACAGCTCATTCGATCACAGCTTTGAAGACTACGCTAACTTTATTCTTGGCAATCAGCGGTATCAGCGTGCCGTGGAGGTTGCGGCGGATGGGGAACAGTACCTTCGTGAGTTGCAGGCCGCCGGTTATGCCACGGATCCCAATTATGCCAGCAAGATAAGTAGTATCGTCGAGCGAAAATTTTCAGACGGCAATGATCGAGGTTAGGGTGCATGCCGGGATTACTTGATACCGCTATTAGTGGATTGCAAACCAGCCAAACGGCGCTACGCACCACTGGACACAATATCGCCAACGCCAATACGCCCGGTTATAGCCGTCAGCGGGTAGAGATCAGTACAACTCTGCCTAATCAACTGGGTTCCGGTTTTGTCGGTACAGGGGTAAAACTCGATTCTATTCAGCGCACAGCCGACGAATTTGTAATCGCTCAATTACGAAAAGACACAACATTGGCTGGCGAGCTGGACGCGTTCCATGAAAATGTTCGTCAGCTTGACACCTTGCTGTCAGATCCTTCGACCGGTTTGTCGAGTGGATTGGACCAATTCTTTGCGGTAATGGAAAACGGCGCAGATGACCCGACATCAATTCCATCGCGCCAGCTGGTGATCAGTGAAGCGGGCAATCTTGTTAATCGATTTAATACATTATATGAAAGTGTTTTTACGATTAGCGAGAACGTCAATAGCAAGTTGGAAGTCTCTCTTAGTCAGATCAATGCGCTGGCCAGCAACATTGCCAATTTGAATGACGCCATATCATTAGCGGGTGGTATCGATAGCACTCCGCCCAATGACCTCTTGGATCAACGTGAAGAGGCTATGCGGCAACTTTCAGAGCTGGTCGCAATTGGTGTGGTGGCGCAGGATGATGGCCAGGTCAATATCAGCATTGGATCCGGTCAAGCCCTTGTAGTCGGGTCCGATTCACGAGAACTTGGTTTGGTCGACGGCCAATTGGATCCCATCCAAAAGGATATTGCTTATCTGGACGGTACCGGGTCACAGGTCATTACCAGTTTAGTTTCGGGTGGAGAAGTTGGAGGGTTGCTGAACTTCCGGAGTGAAGTACTCAGCACGGCTTTCAATGAATTGGGTCGCGTTGCTTTAGTTATGGCCGCTGAGTATAACGATGCACATAGTAGAGGTATTGATCTTAACAATCAGTTCGGTGGTCTGTTCTTCCAGGATGTAAACGATCCGTCGGTTGCGCTTAGCAGGGTCTTGAGCAGTGGCAATAACGCCTTGCCGGATGATCGGATTATGTCGCTGGAACTTCTGGACGCGACTCAGCTTACTTCAAGCGACTATTTGCTGGCGACCGGCCCCAATGACACCAGTTATCGAATAACCCGCCAGAGTGACGGCGAGGTGGTTTTCAGTGGTAGTCTGCCTGCCAACCCTCCCCAGAGCATCGAATTCGACGGCTTACGCCTGAATTTTACTTCAGGTACGTTTCAGCCGGGTGATCAATTCCTGATCCAGCCCACGCGTACGGCCGCCAAGGATATAGCTCTTGAGTTGGAACGCCCCGATCAGCTGGCTTTTGCCAGCCCATTGTCAACACAAAATGACAGCGGCAATACCGGCAATGCCACGATTGACGCCGGCAGTCTGACCAGCCTGACGGCCCCAGATGGCAGTATGTTGCCGCTGTTTGCCAATGAGGGGGAAATGAGCCCGCCTTTGGTAGTGGTCTTCACCAGTCCGACAACTTACGACGTATTGGACAACTCCGATCCCGCAAATCCACAACAATTAAACCCCCCGATTCGCAATCAAACCTATATCCCTGGCGCGGTGAATCCGCTCTTTTCGCAGGACTCTGGTGAAACAATGGTGGTGGCTGCAGGGACATCTCTCGGCATAACAGGTGTGTCTGCAGGCGCTGCACCTTTGGCGCCAGTAGCCAATGGGTATCCGGCAGAGACATTCTCTGTGAATATCTTTGATCCAGAGACAAGTCTTACGACCACCACCAGCATCACTACCAGTCTCAATGACTCGGCTCGTAGTATTGCCAGCCAGTTGTCCAATTTGTCCGGTGTTTCGGTAAATGCGCGCAACTCTATGGAGTTGTCGGGTTTTGATGATTTGTCTGGAGTGGCACCTCTGCAGCTGAATCTTAATGGTGTGGATCTGATTGAATACGATGGTCCTCTTGTTTTGAATACTGTGCCCGATCCATCAGGTAATCCGGCCAGTTTCAGCCAATACCTGGCGGAGCGTATTAACGAAGATTCCAGCCTTCAGGCGTTGGGTATTTATGCTGTGTCCGGGACCAATACGTCAACAGGAGAGCCCGAGCTTCGGGTATTCTCCAGCGAAGGTGATGACTTTAACGTAACACTGGAGGCGGGCGCTGCAACGGAATCACTGGTAGTAACCGATTACAATGGAAGTTCTGCAACGCTAGCCGGCGCTGGTGCGGGTAATGAAGAAACAGTTACCGTGGGAGGCACATTCGACATTACTCTAGCATCCAACCGGGTTTTATCCACTACGCCAACTGTTAGCCTCTTAGTTGGTGACAGCAGTGCCGCCAACTTTGCACAATCTTCTTATCTCGGTATCGCCGCCAGCATCAGTGGAATACCCGATACCGGAGACCGTTTCACGCTTGATTTTAATACCGACGGTATATCGGATAACCGCAATGCGCTGAATATGGTGAATCTGAGTGGCCAACAGGTCGTGGACGGCGAACAAAAAACATTTGCCGATTCCTACGGCGTTCTGGTTGAGTTAATCGGTATTGAGACCAACGCGGCACAGATCAATCTGGATGCGGCAGAGCAGGTACTTACACAGACTCAAAATCTTCGTGATTCGATTTCGGGCGTCAACCTGGATGAAGAAGCTTCAAGACTGATTCAGCTGGAGCAGGCCTACAATGCCAATGCCCAGGTTATCTCAATCGCCCGGGATATTTTCGAGCGGTTGATCAACTCATTTTAAGGTGTCAGCGCTGAATAGTATCAGGTAGGCAACCATGCGTATTTCAACTTCACAGATCTTCGGTATCGCTAACAACAGCATCACCGAGGCCAATCAGGAAATTGCCAAGACTCAGGCGCAGTTATCTACTGGGCAACGGGTATTGACGCCTTCTGACGACCCAGTAGCTTCCACCAAAATTCTGGAACTTGATCAAAGTCTGGCGCGCATTGAGCAATACGGCAAAAATATCAATATCGCCGAAAACAATTTGACCCTCGAAGAAACCACTCTGCAGGGTGTGCTTAATACGCTGCAGCGAATTCGTGAAATTACGGTTCAGGCTGGTAACTCGGCGACCTATACTGCGAGTGAATACACGGCGCTGGCTGCAGAAGTGGATGCACGTTTAGACGAATTGCAAAATCTACTCAATACCCAAAATGCGGCAGGAGACTTTATTTTCGGGGGGTACAAAGGCGGTGAAAAACCATTTACTGGGACGGTCGATACTGGATTCCAGTACAATGGGGATGAGGGACAGGTTCGCATCAAGGTCTCCGAGAGCACCAGTATCGCCACCAGCGATTCTGGCAAAGCGGTGTTTGTGGATATTCCTGCGGCACAAAACACCATGCGTACCTCCGCGAGTGCGGCAAATCAATCCAATCCCCCGGCAACTATCAGCATTGGTCAGATTGTAGATCAGGATGCTTACGACGAATTTTACCCGGAAGATATGGTGATTACCTTCCGCGAAGACGATGAAATCTCACCACCTGGAAAAAACTTTACCATTACGGAACGATCCACTGGCAATATCATTCAGCCGTTCCAGAATACCCGATACTCGCCTGGCGACGAGTTCACGGTAAATGGCGTGAGTATCAGTATCAATGGCAATCCCAATTCCGGGACCACAGTATCTCCTGCAACCATAGATTTTGGTGGTGGTGCTGCCTTTCCCCAATTATTCAGCGCTAATAACGCAACCGTTGATGTTACTGTAAATGGCGTAACAGAAACTCTGGTGCTGGATGCCGACGTCAACAATGCAACGGACTTGGCCAACCTTCTTAACAACGTTGGTAACGGAAACGCAACTCGGTTGGCCAACCTGGGGATAACGGCTACTGCCACTGGTTTTAGCATGCCGGTAGGAGTCAATTTTACCCTGGATAATGTTGCTGGCCCGGGTGCAGCGCTGGTAAATGCGGCCATGGACCTGACCCCGGCCCTGACCGGAAATGCCCGCGTGACATCTACCGATGGTGTGATTCAGGAAGGGGACGAGTTTTTTATCGACTCAACCCCCAATCAGGACGTGCTTACCACGCTTGCCCGTTTCAGCGATGCGATGAAAGGTGTGGATGGCAGTCAGGAAAGCCGGGATTTTCTCGGTGAAATTGTTGCGGACACACTGAACAACATTAACAACGCTCAGACCAATATCCTGGAAACGACGTCGGATCTGGGGGCGAGACTCAATACGCTGGAGAGTACCAAAGAGCTTCATCTGGATAACGAGCTGGTCAGTCGGGAAATTCTGAGCGACTTACGGGATCTGGACTATGCTGAGGCTGCCAGCCGACTGTCGGCACTGACTCTGGTGCTGGAGGCTGCGCAGGCCACTTTTGTAAGAGTGAGTCAGCTGACCTTGTTCAGCCGACTGTAATCTTAATTTGTAGCTTCCTTGGTGGACTACGCCTCTGGCTAGTCATCCTCAATTAAATTCTTGGTTGCTTGAGCCTCAATCATGGCGTAGAAGGGTGGATTAGCCCGAGGCGTAATCCACCAATGCTGTGCAAGCTGAAGTCGTTAGTCGAGCTTATAAGCATCAATGGAATTCTTATTGCGTCTAAGCTGTGCCAGCTCTCGCCCTGCATTGGACTGAAGATCTTTCGCTCGCTCCATAAGTTCACTTTCCTGCCGACGGATTTCGGCAAATGCTTGGCGGGCAAATTCGTGAGTCGACTCAGGAAGGTCGGCAACAAATGCCCTCTCGATGGCAGTGGTGCGTTGTTCAATCAATTCTTCGGCTTTCGCCCATTCCTCATTTTCTATCGCTTCGCAAATCTTCGTATAGATGCCTCTGGCCGACTCAATCCGGTGGAGATGTTCTGTAGGAGAGGTCGGCATAGTCGGTATCCATTCAAAAGTTCGTAGACGCCGCTTCATGGTATTCAGTTAAACAGTATTTGCCAAGCGGCAATACGGGCGGTGGATAGGGGGAAGGATGTTGCCGCTTTTCTGACGCAGCTCCACTGCGCTAGGCAAAACAAATAAAAAACTGCTTAAGAGTCAGCAACTTATCTTTTTTTAACGTGGTTGGCACAGCCGTTGCACTATCAGTGGTGTGGAAAAGATTTGAGGCGAAACCGGCAATTCACCGCCCGTGTTGCCCAAACAGTGAATCGGCCAATTTTTTAAGAAAAGCATTGGCAAGCTCTTAGGTTAATAGGAGAAACATTATGCCATTAGTGATTAATACGAACGTGGCAGCGCTGAATTCCCAGCGGCAATTGGTGAAGTCTGGCGAGGACATGACGCAAGCCATGGAACGCTTGTCATCCGGGCGGCGTATTAACACGGCGGCTGATGACGCGGCGGGTCTGGCGATTTCGAATCGGATGACTTCGCAGATACGCGGTCTCAACCAGGCGGTACGAAATGCCAATGACGGAATCTCTCTGATCCAGACAGCAGAAGGTGCGCTGGATGAGACAACCAATATTCTGCAGCGTATGCGCGAGCTGGCGATCCAGTCGGCGAACGGCATTTATGCCGACAAAGACCGCGCAACCCTGGATGCGGAGGTCCAACAGCTTCTGTTGGAGCTGGACCGTATTGCTGAGACCACCAGTTTTAATGGCCAAAAACTGTTGGACGGCACTTTGGGCAATGTTGATCTTCAGGTCGGGGCAGAAGCGAATCAAACCATCAGCTTTAGCATTCAGGCAATGAATACTGACGAACTGGGTCTCGGTGGCATTTCTCCAGACCTTTCCGGCGACCGGATTACACTGCCGTTGCAATTGGATGATGGTGACATTCTGATTAACGGTGAATCCGTTGCCGCATTCGATTCCACCACCCAAAGTTTGAGTGAATTGTTCAATGACATCACTGAAAACGTCGATGGAGTGACGGCGCAAGGTTTCAACGTGATCGAAGGGGCATCGGTGGGAACCGGTGCCTTGGACAGTGCCGGTCCTAACCCCGACGTGCTGAATATTACTCTGGCGTCGATTGATGGACAGCCCTCTACTACCTACAGTGTCTCTGGTACTCAGACGCTGCAGGAGATGGTTGATGCTATCAACTCGGTTACCGGAGGTGCTGTCAGCGCTGAAATCGGTGATTCCGGTGCGTTGGTACTGAGCAATTCTACTGGTGGGACTATCAGTGTCGGTATCGATACCGATGGCGATGGCACTTCTGATGGTGCCGGCGCAGCTCTGCTTGCAGGTGTTACCGGTTTGAGTAGCCCCAATGTGGTGGCTAACGAACATGTGTTCAACGGTAATATTGCCTTGACTTCAGATGATGGGCAGTCAATCACTATTACAGTTACCAAGGGGCCGGAAGGCACTGATGCTGATCTAAGCGCTCTGGGTTTCAGAGAAGTAGAGGCTCAGGGTGAGGTCACCGGCACAACTCTGACTAGCAGCGCAGGGGGTAATCAACTTACCGCTCTGGGTGTTAACGATCTGGTCATTAATGGCGTCGGAATCAGTACACTTGGAGCGACGAACCTGGTTGGTAAGGTCGAAAATATCAATGCCGTATCTGATGAGACTGGAGTGACCGCGACTATCGAAGCGGCGGAGTCTTACCCGGCTGACACGGATCATCAGTTTGTAGAGTTGGTCACCAGTGCTGGCGGCGCAACTCTAGCCACGACAGGAACCACTGTATTGACGATCAATGGTGTTGCGGTAACAGCAACAGCAGCTGGTTTGGATATGAATTACATGGTCGGCAAAATCAACGCAATTACCAGCTCACATGGAGTTACCGCTTATATTGATAGTAACAATGCATTACACATGTATTCCACAGGTACGATTACCCTGGCGGCTACGTCCAACGGCAACGCGGTAGAGGACGCGTTTGATCAGTTGGCGAACCAAGATGGTTCTGTAAATGCGGACTTGTCTACAGCCCCTTCGGTATCAATTGCGGCTGCGACAGCGGGTACGGCGGGGAGCATTGTTCTAAATGCCACAGAAGTCACATTAACGGATCTAAGTGATCTCCAACAGATCGTGACGGATGTCAATGCGGCTCAGGCAACGACCGGCGTTCGTGCCAGAGTGGATGAAAATGGTGAGCTGGAATTGTCAGGAACCTCAGCCTTTAATGTTGCCGCGGGTGATACTAATGGGTTGGCATCCTTGGATGTTCTTGGAATTAGAGATGCCAATGGCAATCCGATTAGGGACTCGAACGACGACGGCAATCTCAGTGATGAGTCGATTGTGATCAATCCACGCATTCTGTTGGACTCCGCTAACGACGCACCAATCAGCCTGGAAGTGACGGCCAACGGTACTACTGCCACTGGCCTGCTCAGTATGAATACGGACCTTAGCGAAGCGGTGACAGGCTCGTCTTTGTCGAGCATTAACGTGGCCACACAGGCCGATGCTCAGGCAGCCATTGACCCCATTGACCAGGCGTTGGAAACCATCAACGCGACCCGTTCTCAAATGGGTGCGGTGACCAACCGGCTTGAGTTCACCATGAGTAACCTGATGAACGTGTCGGAAAATACCACGGCAGCAAGATCGCGGATTATGGACGCGGACTTTGCGGCAGAGACGGCGAATCTGTCCAGAGCCCAGGTGCTGCAGCAGGCTTCCCAGGCGATGTTGGCACAGGCCAATGCACAGCCACAGCAGGTGCTGCAACTCTTGAACGGCTAATAGAAGACGTCAATATGAGTGGACTGGTGATAGGCAGTCCACTCATATTTTGGTAGAGGTACTGCAAATTCTGGTTATGCAATTTTGCTATATTAAAAATGCTTTTTATTGGTTTTATGTAACATATTGAAAAATAAGAAGTTTTTATTCTTTCCTTCATTTCCCTCTTAGTTACCCTGTAGCTAAAGTTCTCCTGTGTCTGGCCGACAACCCTTTCAGGAGCGTCTAGAACGCAACTCCTAAATGTCCTTCAATAGGGCTAGTCGTATGGCTGGCGTGTAGAAAGTACAACAATGAGCAGGAGTCTCTTATGGCTTTAGTTATTAACAGTAATATCCAGTCGCTCAATTCGCAGCGCCAGCTGGTCAAGTCCGGCATGGAAATGGATCAAGCGATGGAGCGTTTGTCTTCTGGTAAGAAGATTAATACCGCCGCCGACGACGCTGCGGGTCTGGCGATTTCCAATCGGATGACCTCCCAGATTAACGGTCTGAATCGTGCCGTGGCCAACGCCAATGACGGTGTGTCCTTGATTCAAACTGCGGAAGGTGCTCTGGATGAATCAACCAATATTCTCCAGCGGATGCGCGAACTGGCAATTCAGTCTGCAAACGGTATTTATGGTGATAACGACCGCGCTACTCTCGATGCGGAAGTTCAGCAGCTGGTGGCAGAACTTGATCGTATCTCCGAGACCACAAGTTTCAATGGTCAATTATTGCTGGACGGTACTCTGGGTGAAGTAGATCTGCAGGTGGGATCTGAAGCGAATCAGACAATCAGCTTCTCGATTGAGGCTATGGATGCGGATTCTCTTGGCTTAAATTCTTCCACCAGTTTTGATGTTTCTGGTGCCCGCTTAGATACTTCGTCTGCTGCGTCGATTGCTTTCGATGACGGTGACATTGAGATCAATGGTCAGGCATTGCAAGCTTTCAGCAATACCGCTAATGGCAACAATTTGCAGGATCTGATTGACGATATCAATGACAACGTCAATGGCGTTTCAGCAGAATTGATCAACACTGTGGAAGCGGCCAGTGTCGGAACTGGGCAACTGCTAGCAGGGGATACTTTGACCCTGACTCTTCATGGTATAGACGGCGATAGTGACCAAGTATTCACAATCTCCAACAAGACCACCGATAATATGCAAGAGTTGGCGGACCTAATTAACGACACCACTGGTAATTCCATTGCTGCCAGTGTCTCAGACGAAGGCAAGCTGGTGCTCGCGAGCGAAAATGGTCAACCCATTACTACCTCGGATACGGGAACATCCACTGGTATTACCGATGATTTCTATAACAGCTTTATCGCTCTGAGTTCTGACGATGGCTCTGAGATTGCTATCACTAAGGGTGCGGCTGGTACGGACGCAGATTTGGCAGGACTTGGTTTCCGAGAAACCACCGGCAGTGGCGAAGTGACCGGTACTGAGTTGGTTGCTACTGCGCAGGCCACCAATATCGCCGTAGGTGATGTCAAGATCAATGGCGTTGACATTGGAGCGGTGACTAGCGCTAGTCTGGTGGGTAAGGTTGATGCTATCAACGCCAAGACTGATGAGACCGGTGTTACTGCTAGCATCACTGCAGGCAATGCCTATACCACTGACTTTGCTGCAACTTCGTCCGAATTGGTCACCACCGGTTCTGTTGGTATCAGTTCCTCTGGCGCTGCTGAAACCGTCAGTTTTGACATTAATGGCGTAGCGGTGAGCCTGAGTGTAGCTTCAGCGGGGGGCAGTACGACCCAAACTGATATTGCTACTGCGATCAATGCAGTTTCTTCTGCCAGCGGTGTTACGGCCTATGTGGATGAGAATGACTTGCTGCACCTGTTCTCTGACGAAAACGTCACTATTAGTACGTTAGCGAGTACAACCGTTGGTGATGTTGCTGAGGCCGCGGTGCGTGGGGTTGTTAATGGATTTGACTCATATGATGGGTCACAGGCCTTTACGGTGACTGGCACCGGCACTGCCAGTACTCACTTTGCAGTAGCTGCTTCTGCGGTAACGGCAAGTGGCAGCATCGAAATCAATGGTACTAACATTACGTTGACGTCTTTGGCATCCATAAATGACGTGGTGACCAGTATTAATGGTAGCCAGGCCACTACGGGTGTAACGGCCAGCGTAGATGAAAATGGCGAGTTGGCGCTCAGTTCAAACTCGGTGATTACTGTTAAAGCGGGTGACACTAATGCTTTGACCAGTATGGTGGCTACCGGTATTGGCATTACCGATAGTAACGGTGACGGTAGTCTGGATGATGAGTCTGTGACGTTGAATGCCAAGTTGGAACTCACGTCGGAAGATAACCAGCAGATTCAGTTGGATTTGACCGCTACAGGTGAAATTGCAACCGGGTTGCTGGATATGAATACAGACCTAACAGGCGCGGTGTCGGGTAGTCCGCTCTCTCAGATCAGTATTGGCACACAAGCTGGAGCGCAATCGGCCATCGATACGATTGATAACGCACTGGAGACGATCAACGCAACTCGATCGGAACTTGGTGCGGCCAATAACCGACTCGACTTTACCGTTAGTAACCTGATGAATATCTCTGAGAACACCGCAGCAGCTCGTTCGCGGATTATGGACGCCGATTTCGCGGAAGAAACGGCTAATCTATCCCGTGCTCAGGTCTTGCAGCAGGCTTCTCAGGCGATGTTGGCTCAGGCAAATGCTGCTCCGCAGCAGGTACTGTCGCTGCTCCGTTAAGGAGAAGCGATTAGCTTTTAGTGGAGAGTCACTACTGGTAAAACTGGTGTGAGGCTCTCCCGGTTAAAGTTAAGAGGTTAACCCATGAATGAAGTGAGACTTTCTCCATCGGTAGCTAGCACCGTTACGGGAACGGCTTCATCGGCGGGTTCTGGCGACAGGCGGAAAGAAGTTGCGGATGCCGGCAACGTATTGCCACCTGAGAAAACTCAGGTTCAGCAAGCGCAGGAGGCGAAAGCAGCTGTTGCTGATGAAGCGGTGAGTCAGGCAGTCGCTGAGTTAAATAACTTTGTGCAAAATGAGCAGCGCGACCTGCTGTTTAGTGTAGATGATGGGTCTGGAGACATGGTAGTCCGGGTGGTGGACCGCGAAAGCGGCGAACTGATTCGTCAAATACCCAATCAGGTAGTGTTGGATTTAGCTGAAAGAGCTCGCATGAATGAGCCTCTGCAGCTGATCAATATGCACGGCTAATTGCTCAGCAATTGTAGAATTGGCTATCGCGCAAAAGGCGTACCTATGGTACGCCTTTTGCATTTGTGTTAGTGACAAATTCCGTCTAAAACTGTAAGAAACCTGTCAAATCTCGTTAGACGACAGTTTTTCGGGTATTAATTTTGGTATTCTGAGAGCAAAGTGGTCTTGTAGGTACAGCGCTTGAGGCCGATAGCTCTTATAGAAGGTTGATTGGTTCTTAAGGCCCAAGCAACGATAGGTTCAGAAATATGACGGACTCAATTGGAAGCAATATTATCGGAGCTCTGGGTGCCGGGTCTGGTATTAACTCCCGCAATATTGCTGATCAGCTGACAGAAATTGAGCGGGCACCTCGCCAGCAACAGATCGATGACAGTCGGGAGCAGTTTGAATCCCAGATTTCTGACTTTGGCCTTGTTCGCGGGGCGCTGTCTACTCTGCAGGATATGGCGGATACGCTTAAGGATTCAGCAACCTTTAACAGTAAGACTGCTTCTTTCAGTGACAGTGATGCGTTTATTCCTTTGGCGCTGGAAGAAGAAGTGCCAACAGGCAGCTATTCGTTTGAAGTAATCGATGTCGCCCAATCCCAATCATTGTCCACTGCGACCACTTATACTGATCCTACCGACGCAGTCGGGAAGGGTTCTCTAACGATTAATTTTGGCGCCTGGGATACCGGCAACCCTCCCACGACCTTTACTCAAGATACGAGCCAAGATGCCCTGGTAATTACTATTGATGATACCAATAATTCGCTTAACGGTCTTCGAGATGCCATTAACAACGCCGAGGCGGGAGTCACGGCGAGTATTATCAATGATGGTGCAGGGTACAGATTACTGTTAACCGCAGATTCCGGTCTAAATAACCAGATGGAGATCACTGCTGTAGAGGACGCGGGTTCTTCTGGGCTAGCCGCTTTCGATTATCGGAGCGGAGCCCAAACCATGGATCTTAGCCAGGTGGGCAAAGACGCTGAGTTAAAGGTGAATGGTCTTACCGTCAACCGTAGCGAAAATGAAATCGATGATGTGATCGAGGGTTTTCGTTTCAATCTAGCAAAGGCGGATCCCGGTAATATTGTAAGTGTGACGATAACTGAAGATAAAGCCGGCGGAGAGCAAGCGGTTCGGGATTTTGTTGATACTTTTAACGCCTTTTTGGAGGCCATCGAACCGGCGGTGGGTTTTAATGAGGAAGAACAGGACAATGGCAGCCTGTTTCGCGATCCCACGGCGCGATCATTACAGAGCCAGATCCGTAACTTGATCGCGAGTTCTATTCCAGGCCTTGCTGATAGTGGATTTACCGCATTAACCAATGTGGGTATACGTACCGAGCTGGATGGCACTTTGACGATCAACGAAGACGATCTTCGACAGGCGTTTGATGACAATTATGACTTGGTCAAATCCCTCTTTAGTCCTCAGACCAGTTCGTCCGCAGACAAAGTGTTAATCAACAGCTTCCGTGATGAAACCGTTCCCGGCTCCTATACCGTTGAAATTACCCAAGATCCGGAGAAGGGGCAGTTAGTTGGCGCTGCTGCTGCTGGGACGTTATTGGCTGATCTGGCTACTGCCTCAACCTCTGGTGATTATACCGGTGGTACTTCAACCTTTGCCGGCGGTCTAGATATAGCAACTCAGGGTAAACCGGCGGGAGATTACGATTTTGATCTCGCCATTGATGGCGGCACGGCCGTTACGATTAGTCTGCCCATCGCCGACTACGCGGACCGAGACGCAATTGCTACGGCCCTGCAATCGGAGATAGATGCTGCCGGACTGGCTGCCGATATCGTATACAATATTGATAAGTTTGTTGTTACCTCTCGCTCTACAGGTTCCAACTCCAGTGTTGCTATTAGCAATCTTGGTCCCAGCGCATCAGAGTTCGATTTCCTTGCAGGTTCAGCAACAGCGGGTACGGGTCCCAATGCCGATGACTACGATTTTACCATTTCGGTCAATGGTACTGCCTCGGGTACCATTAGCCTGACTAGGGGAGTCTACGCTGATGAGGACGCGCTGGCTGCCCATATTCAAGCTCAAGTCAATAACGATGCCACACTTAATGCATCTGGCGCTGATGTGGATGTTGTCTGGAATGGAGACCACTTTGAAATTACCTCTCGTACCTACGGGGCCAAATCTAACGTCAGCGTCACCGATGTCGGGAGCAATGCAGCCGATCTAGGTTTGGGAGCCGGCAGTAGCAGTGCCGGAAAGGATGTGGAGGGGACTTGGGATGGTGTAACCGGATTCGGAGTGGGCAATGTACTGCTGCCCAAGCTTGATACTGATCCTTATGGGCTGAGCCTGATTGTGCAGCCAGGGGCACCAACAACCACAATTACCTATTCCAGGGGCTTTGGCAGTGAACTGAGCTTGTTAATCGACAGCTATCTGGAGAGCAATGGTATTCTGGATAATCGCGAATCGACCTTGCAGAGCGAGATTGATGAGCTAGATGAAGATCAGTCGACGCTAGATCGCCGCATGGATGCTTTCCACGAACGGTTGATGGCTCAATTTCTGGCCATGGAACGCATCGTTAACAGTCTCAACAGCTCCGGCAGTGCTTTAGACGATATTGCCAAGCGCTTGCCATTTACCGCCAGCAGCAATTAATGGCACGAATAAATACGGGGCTGGGCGGCAGCGCTCGGAGCGTTTAAAAGTAGGGTAGGGAAAATAGGATTCGTGGCATTGATTGTGCATGCTTGAGAGGTAGTCAAACATTTGGCACTTTAGATTGACCGCAATGCGAACGGGAGCCCTATCATGTTCGATGACAAGTCCATTCTGATTACAGGGGGTACTGGCTCCTTTGGTCATAAATTCACCGAAATGTTGTTGAGGCGACATTCGCCTAGAAAAATCATCATTTTCTCCCGTGACGAACTTAAGCAATACGAAATGCAGCAGACCTTCAATGGGCCTGAAATGCGTTATTTTATTGGTGACGTAAGAGACAAAGAACGATTGACCCAAGCCTGTAATGGTGTGGACTACATCATTCACGCAGCGGCCTTGAAGCAAGTGCCTGCGGCCGAATACAACCCCACAGAGTGTATTCGCACCAATATTACTGGCGCCGAAAATGTCATTCATGCAGCCATACGCAATCAAGTGAAGCAGGTTATCGCCTTATCTACCGATAAGGCAGCTAACCCGATCAATTTATACGGCGCCACCAAACTGGCATCAGATAAGCTATTTGTGGCAGGAAATAATATGGTGGGGGCTGAATTTCCGCGATTCTCGGTGGTTCGATATGGCAATGTGGTTGGTTCCAGAGGCTCTGTGATTCCCTTTTTCAAGAAGTTGGTGGCAGAGGGGGCGGACAAATTGCCTATCACCGATGCGGAGATGACCCGTTTTTGGATTACCCTCGAACAGGGCGTGGACCTGGTACTCAAAGGGTTCGAACGAATGTACGGTGGAGAGATTTTCGTTCCAAAGATTCCCTCGGTGCGAATCCTGGATCTGGCTGAGGCGGTGGCACCTGGAATGCCCTATAACATTGTCGGCATTCGCCCAGGCGAAAAATTGCATGAAAAAATGATACCTCGTGACGACTCATACAGGACTCTGGAGTTTCACGATCACTATGTCATTACTCCGAGCATCAGCTTTCACGATGAAGCCCTTGACTATGGCTGTAATCGCTTGAAGGAAAAAGGAACTGCCGTGGAACAGGGGTTCAGCTACGATTCGGGTAAGAATCCCTGGTTTCTTAGCGTTGACGATATTAAGAAGCTTCATGATAGCGTACAGCTATGATTCCCTATGGTAAGCAGACGGTTACCGACGAAGATATCGCGTCCGTTGTAGAAGTATTGAAATCAGATTGGTTAACCCAGGGGCCAACGGTACCAAGATTCGAGCAGGCCCTGGCGGATTACACTGGAGCTAGTCATTGCGCCGTGGTTAGCAATGGTACGGCAGCGCTACATCTAGCGTGCCTGGCGCTAGAGCTGGGGCCCGGAGACTGGCTCTGGACGTCCCCCATATCTTTTCTCGCTTCTGCCAACTGTGGCCTTTATTGTGGAGCTCAAGTTGACTTTGTTGATATTGATCCTGCCGATGCGAATATCTGCCCTAAACGATTGTCAGAAAAGCTTGAGCGGGCTCAAAAATGTGGCCGTCTACCAAAGGCGGTAGTGGCAGTACATATGGCTGGAAATCCTTGTCAACTCAAGGAGATCCGCGAATTGCTCCATCGTTATGAAGTGTCGCTGATTGAAGACGCCTGCCATGCTATTGGGGCAAGGTACGACGAATCCCGCATAGGTGACTGTAGATATTCGGACATCACGGTATTCAGCTTTCATCCGGTCAAGGTAATTACCTCTGGTGAAGGAGGGGCGCTGTTAACCAATAGTGACATACTAAATCAACGAATACGACAATTACGCGAACATGGGATTTGTCGTGATCCACAAAATTTTATCCAGACTCAAGAAGGAGCGTGGTATTACGAGCAGCAGGAACTGGGCTGGAATTATCGATTGACTGATCTGCAGGCAGCATTGGGGCTGAGTCAACTGAGCCGTTGTGACGAGGCAGTGGCTGAGCGTAACAGAATTGCCCAAATCTATGATCAGCTTCTTTCTGAGTTACCTCTCGATACTCTTAAGCCGATGCCCGGACAACGCAGCAGTTACCATCTTTACATTATTAAGGTAGCGGAAGAGAAACGGGCTGGATTGTTTGCGCATCTGCGCAGTTCGCGCATAGGTGCTCAGGTACACTACATTCCCATACACACACAGCCGAGCTATCAAAAATTGGGATTCTCGTGGGGGGATTTCCCTGCCGCTGAATCCTATTATCGCCAGACGCTGTCTCTGCCTATTTTTCCTGGTTTGTCAGAGGCGGAGCAAGATCACGTAGTGGCTTCAGTGCGGGATTTTTTGTCATGAAGTTGGCACTGGGTACAGTTCAGTTTGGGACGGACTACGGTGTTACAAATTCCGCTGGACAAGTCTGCCTGGCAGAAATGGAGAGCATTCTATATTTGGCGGCTCAGGCGGGAATCGACACTTTGGACACGGCGACTGTCTATGGAAATGCCGAAACTCGACTAGGGCAGGTGTTACAGGGTAGTCAGGAGTTTCGTTTTGTTACTAAGGTGCCAGCAGGTGTTAGCGCTAATAACCTGTTGGAAGAAATCGGAGGAAGCCTGGAACGTTTACGCGTTCATAAGCTTGATGCCGTATTGTTGCATGATAGCGGGGATTTGTTAGCCAAAGGTGACGAACTTTACACCGGCTTACAATTGGCTCGCCAAGCGCGACTGTGTGAGCGAATAGGAGTGTCTTTCTATAGTGACGTGGAGGCATTGAACCTTATTCGGCAATTTCCAATGGACCTAATTCAGGCGCCAATAAATTTGCTCGATCAGCGCTTTCTGAGCGCCGAACTAAGCTCAGCATTGACGGACAATTCCGTGGCTATCCATGCACGTTCACTATTTCTGCAGGGGGTTCTGGTAACACCGTTAGATCGGCTGCCAGATTACTTTGGCGGTTACAAATCTGTATTGGAACCATTGTGGCAGATGGCGGAAAAGCACAGTGTGGGCGTTATGGCGATGTGTTTGGCGTTGGCCCGTCATTGTCCAGTAATTGAACGAGTAGTAGTTGGTTGCTGTAGTAGAGATCAACTTACCCAGATACTGGAGGCCTGGGAACAGGCGGAGGGTCTTACCGAAAAGCTTGATCTACAAGCGTTTAGCTGCGACGACCAGAATCTTGTCATGCCGACTCATTGGCCTGAATTGAAGGTGTGAAACACATGATAGTTGCAATTCTTCAGGCACGACTTTCATCTTCTCGATTGCCGCGCAAGGTGCTTAAACCAGTGTTGGGCAAGCCTATGCTGGAACTGGAAATAGAGCGCATTCGTCGCAGTCGTTTGATTGACAAACTGGTGGTAGCCACCACCACTGAGCCTATAGACAAATCTATTGAACTCTTGTGCACTCGTCTTGAGGTGGATTGCTTTCGAGGCAGCTTAGATAACGTGCTAGATCGTTACTATCGGTCTGCGGTCAATAGTAAGGCTGACCAAGTGGTAAGGCTGACAGGCGACTGCCCTTTGATTGACCCTCAAATCATCGATCAGGTGATAATGCTACATTGTGAGACTGGATCTGACTATACCTCTAATGTTCTACCACCGACCTTTCCCGATGGACTCGATGTGGAAGTAATGACTTTCTCTGCATTGGAAACCAGTTGGAAAGAAGCTCGTCTACCATCGGAAAAAGAACACGTCACCAGTTATATAGAAAATCATCCACAGAAGTTTCGAATTTCCAATGTGTCCGCGAAGAGTGATTTTTCGAACCATCGTTGGACCGTCGATGAAGTCGAGGATTTTGAGCTGATTAGCCATCTGTTTGAAGCTTTGTACCCATCCAATCCTGAGTTTAGTATGGAGGATGTTCTTCACTATCTTGATTCCCATCCACGGGTTGCCCAGTTGAACAACGGTATTCAGCGTAATGAAGGGATGCAATCATCCCTGCAAAAGGATCAGTCGTACCTGCAGAGAGAGAAAGCCGATGTCTAGTCGCTACTACAGTTCGGAGCAATTATTAGAACGGGCGCTAGGATCGATACCTCTTGGTTCCCAGACCTTTAGTAAGAGCAAAACGCAATATCCGCTGGGTGTTTCTCCTTTCTTTGTGGAAAAGGGCTGTGGCGCTAGGTTGTGGGATGTGGATGGCAATGTATATGTGGATTATGTCAATGGACTGTTGTCAGTGCTGCTGGGTTATCAGGATGCAGAAGTGGATGCTGCGGTCCGCCATCAAATGCAGTCGGGGGTGACTTTTTCGCTGCCTCATCGACTAGAAATGGAAGTGTCTGAAAAGCTTGTGGAAATGATCCCCTGTGCTGAGATGGTACGCTTTGGAAAAAATGGGACAGATGCCACTTCCGCAGCTATCAGACTGGCAAGAGCCTACACGGGACGAGATCAAGTGGCAGTCTGTGGTTATCACGGTTGGCAGGACTGGTATATCGGCTCCACCTCTAGAAATTTAGGCGTACCTGCAGCTGTTCGAGCGCTTACCCACAGCTTCCAGTACAACAATATCGAATCACTCCGACGGGTGTTTGAGCAACATCCCGGTGAAATTGCAGCCGTGATACTTGAACCCATGAACTTGGAGTATCCTCAAAATGAGTTTCTGCATCAAGTCAAGGATCTAGTTGCGAGTCACGGAGCACTGCTGATTTTTGATGAAACTATCACGGGTTTTCGCTTTGCAAGAGGAGGGGCTCAGGAGCTGTTTGAAGTGACTCCTGATTTGGCCACTTTTGGTAAGGGGATGGGCAATGGCTATCCAATTTCCGCAGTTGTTGGACGTCGGGAAGTCATGCTTCTAATGGAGAAGATTTTTTACTCTGGCACTTTCGCCGGCGAAACGCTGTCACTTGCTGCGACGAAGGTCGTGCTGGACAAAATTAACGAGACGAATCTACTTTTTGAGATGCATAGCCGCGGTGAAATGGTCATAACCGGTTTGAGGCGGATCATCGGACGCCTGGACGCAGATGAGATATTTACTGTGTCAGGGCATCCTGCCTGGTCGTTTCTCAACATCAGTGATGCTGGTAACTGTAACGAATGGCAGATCAGAACACTTTTTTTACAGGAAATGTTTACTCGTGGGATTCTAACCCTGTGCAGCCACAATATGTCATGCGCCCACGGTGATGCTGAGGTAGAGCAATTATTGAACGCCTATGAAGCAGTGCTGCCGGGACTGGTTGAGGCAATCCGTGAGGAGCGTGTGGGCAGCTTGTTGAGGGCTGAACCATTGGAACCCCTGTTTAAGGTTCGTTGATATGCCTTTAGCCGCATTTCGAGCCGATGCTAGCCATCAAATTGGCTTAGGGCATATTATGCGCTGCTTGGTGTTAGCAGATGCACTGACCAAGCGTGGTTGGCGATCGTTATTTTTGTGCAAAAATCACGATCAACACCCTCAGCAATTAATCGCCGCCAGAGGGTACCAAACAATGTTGCTGCAGTGCGACGCTGTCACTGATTCCACTGCAGCTTACCAAGGCTGGCTAGGCGGAGCTACGGAGGACGATGCCCTGCAGTCATTGGCATTGCTAAGGGAAGAGAGTGTTTCATTATTAGTGGTGGATCATTACGCGTTGGATGCCAGATGGCAGCAATTGTTGGCGGATGATGTGGGGGCAGTTATGGTCATGGATGATTTGGCCAATAGATCGCATCATTGCCAACTGTTGCTGGACCCGACCCTGGGGCGTCACTCTGACGAATATACTGATCAGGGCGCGGTCGCCACAACAATGCTATTGGGACCCCAGTACGCTCTTTTGCGTCCGGAATTCGCTATGCTTGCCGGAAATGCCAAACGCAAACGCAGCAAAGGTTCCGATGTTGATAATATAGTAATTTCCCTGGGCGGAAGCGATCCACTGGATATCACCGCCCAATGTGTCAAGGCTCTATCGCACCTTGTCTTACCTGACAACCTCCAGGTTAGGGTTGTTCTTGGGAAGAATTATCGATTTCTGGAGTCATTGGAGAAGACCCTCAAGTGGCTCCCTTATCGTTGCAGTCTCCATGTGAATGTATCGGATATGGAAAACTATCTGTTGGAGGCGAATATTGCTATTGGGGGTTCAGGGTCCAGCTCCTGGGAGCGCTGCACTCTTGGATTGCCAACGTTGCAAATTGTCGATGCAGACAACCAGAGAGAGATCGCCAGAAACTTGGAATCTTCGGGGGCAATCATAGCGATGGATGCGAGAGCTGGGTTTAATCGGCGTGAGTTTATTGAAGTTTTGTCCCGTATGATCGGTGATTCGCAGTTACGCCAGCAAATGTCAGCAGCAGCTTTTAAGGTTTGTGACGGACAGGGGACTGAACGAGTGGTGAGCGCAATATTGGAGTCTGTAAAAAGTGAACAATAGCATCAGCATAGGTAAGCGTTCCATCGCAATGGGGGCTCCAGCCTATATCGTCGCTGAGATTGGTCTGAATCACAACGGTGATATGCAACTTGCACGAAAGACCATCGAAGAGGCCCAAAGGGCGGGTGCGGACGCAGTTAAATTCCAGAACTACGTCACTGAGGATTTTATTACTGATCGCAGCATCACGTATGAGTACTTGTCTGCAGGAGAAAGAGTCGTTGAGTCCCAGTACGATATGTTCAAGCGTTGCGAGCTAAGTCGTGAGCAACTGGGTTACCTGTTCGACGTCTGCAATGAATTGGAGATGGATGTTCACTCTACCCCGACTACAGCACAAGGAGTAGAGCTACTGGCGGAGTTGGGGGTTCGAGTGCTCAAGAATGGTTCTGACTTCCTTGGTAATCTTCCGCTGATTCGGACTATGGCCATGAGTGGTCTACCCACGGTATTGTCGACTGGAATGGCCACTATTGATGAAATTCATGAGGCGTTCAGTGCTTTCGAGTCGGCTGGCGGCACAGATTTAATATTACTGCACTGCACCTCGAGTTATCCTACACCGGTAGAAGAAATCAATATCCGCCGTATTCAGTCAATGGCGGCGGCCTTTGGTGTCCCCGTGGGCTTCAGCGACCATAGTGAAGGTGTTGTAGCTGCGGTCATGTCTGTGACACAAGGTGCCTGCTGGGTCGAAAAACACTTTACTCTGAATAAGGAGCTGCCGGGACCGGACCACTGGTTTTCATCCGATCCGGAAGAGTTCACCCAGTATGTACGCAGTATCCGTATAGCCGAGCGGGCGATGGGTAGTTCCAAAATTGCTCCGACATTGTCAGAGATGCAGAGTCGAGAGGATTTCAAACTGAGTGTTGTAGCACGTTATGACTTGGAACCTGGGACCATATTGAGCGAGGAAAATTTAGCGGTTTCGCGACCTGGTGATGGTATCAAACCGGCACACATGAACTATTTGCTGGGCAATCGACTGACTAGGGCAGTAAAAAAAGGTCAGAAACTGTCTTTCGAATTGGTTGGAGGATAACGTATGGGTTATAAGATCGACCCCGTATGGGAACAAAAGTACAGTGAAGGTCACAGGGAAATGTATCCTTGGGATACCGTAGTAAGCTTTGTTTTTTCCAATTCTCCCAAGGATAAACCCAGAAATCAGGTGCGTATTTTGGAAGTTGGTTTTGGCACGGGCTCTAATCTTTGGTTTGCGGCGCGCGAAGGGTTTCATGTTTCTGGCATCGAGGCTAGTCAATCTGCGGTAGATTTTGCCCGTAGAAGATTTGAACAGGAAAACCTGAGAGGAGAGCTTCTGCAGGGCAGTTTTACCGATTTGCCTTTTGATACAGATTCTTTCGACCTTGTGATTGATCGCGGTGCCCTAGTCTGTGTTGGCTGGAGTGATCATAGGGCTGCGATAGGGGAAATTGCCCGAGTACTAAAACCGGGAGGACGTTTTCATTACAACGGATACTGCGACAGTGATTCAAGTTTACGGTGCGCGACTCCGGCAGGTGATGGATTAGTCAAGGATATTCGGGAGGGTGGGTTGGCAGGAGTGGGACAGTTGCTGTTTGTTTCCAGGCGAGAGGTGGGCGATCTGTTCAGAGATGGATGGAAAACGTTGTCTCTATACCGGCGCGAATTCACAAATATGGCTCAGACCAATGGTGATATTCATGCCCAATGGCTTGGAATTTTTGAAAAACTTTTCTGAGTCTACAAATTGATGAACTCCGCATTGACTGTCGCTTTTATGGGAAATCATACCGTCGGTGTGGAGTCTCTGAAGGTCCTATGCAATCACCCGAATGTTGAGGTTGCAGGTGTTGTGGCGCATCCACCTGACCCGGAAGATGGTGTTGTTTATGAATCCGTGTACCAATATGCTAAACAGCAGGGACTGGAAGTCATAAGGGGGCGTCCAGAGGAGCTGCAAGTAGCATCGTTGCTAAGACAAAAGCCGCTGGATGTGATTTGGGTAGTTGATTACAAATACCTCATTCCGGGGGCTGTTTTGGAGCTGGCCAGTCAAGTTGCAATTAACTTTCACCCCAGTCTCCTGCCTCGATACCGTGGGCGAGCCCCAATTAACTGGGCGATCATAAAGGGTGAGAGCACTATCGGTCTAACGGTGCATCAGATTGATTGCGGAATGGATACAGGGGATATATTACTGCAGCGAACCGTACCTCTGTCTGCACAGGAAGATGTAGGCGATGCACTGGAAAAACTCTATCCGCTCTATGCATCCATGAGTCATACACTGGTGGATCAGATCGTCCGCGGTAATACTCAACCGCGAGCTCAGCAGCACCAGATGGCCACTCAGTACCCTCGACGAACTCCGGAAGATGGTTTGATCGACTGGAATCAATCCTCGCAAGAGGTATTAAATTTGATCAGAGCTGTGGCCAAGCCTTATCCGGGTGCGTTTAGTTTCTATGATCAACATAAATTGACGATCTGGAAGGCGAAACAGGCTGGAATGGACACTGAGCTTCAAGAGTATTTGCAGAGAGTTGGCCCAGGCGCAGGTGATCTGATTATCCTTCCGTCTAAGAGAATTCTGGTGAAATGTGGGCAAGGGCAGTTGGAACTGGTTGACTATCAATGCCAACTTCAGCTGTCAAATGGAAAACAACTTGGACTGGACAAAGAGATTAGCTAATGAACGACGTGCGTAACAGAGAAACCACCGTCGAATCCATTTCAAATTATTACTCGAAATTGGTAGCGGAGCACGGGAACAGTATTGAGTCAGTGGATTGGGGTGGTAGAGCCACACAACGTAAGCGCTTTGAAGTTCTGTCCGAAATTGATTGCTTAAGTGGCAAGACATTACTGGATGTTGGTTGTGGTTTGGGAGATTTTTACCAGTACCTGCTGGAGCATTTCTCTTCTATTGACTTTACCGGGGTGGATATCACGCCGGGGATGATTGATGTCTGCAACTACCGCTTTCCAGAAGGTCAGTTCAGGCTCAGAGATGTGATAGCTAATCCTCCAGATCAATCGTTCGACTATGTCTTTGCCAGCGGTCTTTTCTATCTCGTACACGAAAATCCATATTCTTACCTGCAGCAACTGGTGCAGCGGCTCTTCGACCTCTGCGAAATTGGCGTGGCATTCAATTGTCTAAGCAATTTGGCCGGGGGAGCGGAGGAGCGGGAATTTTACGCAGATCCTGGAATGGTTCTGACGCTTTGCCAGAACATCAGTCCTTACACAGTTCTTAGGCACGATTATATGAGCAACGACTTTACGGTCTATATCTATAGAATCTCTCGGTTTGAGGGGAATGCGCCTTGAAACTTGTGATCAGTCAGCCTAGGTTTGTCCCGGCACTGAATTATCTGGATCGATTTCGCTTGGCCGACACCTTTGTATATCTCGATAACGTTCAATATACTCCAAGGGATTGGGAAAATCGAAACCGCATACTTACCCGGAACGGAGAAGTCTGGTTAACGGTTCCAGTGATCAAAGTCAGTCAAAATCAGTTGATTCTAGAAACACGGATAGATAATGGACAAAGCTGGCAGCGAAAATTACTCAACACTCTGCACCATGCCTACTCCAAGGCTCCCTACTATGTGGAGGTAATCGATGCATTGGAACAGGCTTTCGCACAGCGATATGATCGACTAATGGATCTGAATCATGATCTTATCAGCAAATTTCTCAATTGGTTGTCAGTCGATTGCTCGATACAATTCGCCTCTAATCTGAATCTTCGTGAGGATCTTAAGGGCGAGCAACTGTTGCTGGGCATCTGTAAGGTCTTGGGAGCAACTGAATATATCTCCGGTTCATTGGGGCGAAACTACCTGGAGCCTAATAACTGGCGTCAGGCATCTGTCACCTTGTCTTATCACGACTATCAGTGCAAGAATTACCCGCAGTCGGGCGAGGACTTTGTTCCATGGCTGAGCTGCCTGGATCTATTCTTCAATAGCGGGCCCAAAGGGGCTCAAGGCTATATTTGACTGGGAGAACTGATGAAGAAAGTACTAGTGGTAGCTGCCCACCCTGACGATGAAGCTTTAGGCTGCGGTGCCAGCATCGCCCTTCTGGCGGCACAGGGAGTTGAAGTTGAAACCATGTTTTTGACTGATGGTGAGAGCTCAAGGGACAGTGTGAGTTCCAAATCTGTTAGTAAACGGCGCAAGTCGGCACAAGCTAGCGCTGCGGTTCTGGGCATCAAAAAGCTTCATTGGGAAAATTTCCCTGACAATAAGATGGACTCTATCGCATTGCTAGATTTGGCTAAATCCGTGGAGAAGGTAATTGCTGAGTTTCGTCCCGATACCGTATTTACGCATCACGGAGGCGATTTGAATGTGGACCATAGAAAAGTACATCAAGCAGTGATGACGGCTTGTCGACCGCAACCGGAGCAATCTGTCAGGAAAATCTTGACCTTTGAAGTGGCTTCAAGTACCGAATGGGCTTCCAGTGCTATGCCAGTGTTCCGACCTAACTTCTACCAGAATATTGAATCTAGCCTGGAGACTAAGTTGTTGGCGCTGAAGTGTTATGCTGATGAGCTGCGAGAATTTCCGCATGTTAGATCATTAGAATCCATTCAGGCGCAGTGCCGTCGGCGCGGCTGCGAGGTAGGGTACCCCGCAGCGGAAGCATTTATGGTTGAACGCTGGTTGTCTGGGTAGATTATTGGCCCGGTGCCTGAAAAAAACTGCCCGTACTGATAAGGCTGTTATGGTTCTGCTTCAAAAATCTCAGCAAATCTTGGGTGTTAACAGTTTTTCCCGTCTGTTTCGTCGCTGTCAATTTTTCGAATTCGTGAAAGATCAGCGTGTGTGCAGACATTTCTGTGGCAACTTGATCCTTCAGGCTCGGAATTCGTGGGTTGGCTTTGACGTAATCACATACCGAAGTATCCTCCTCATTAAGAGCCAATATTTCATCTCTGTATTTTTCACCGTCGTAACGAAATTCTGGCAACGTCTTATTTACTCTCTCAGCAAGCACATTGGGCAGCTTATACAGAGATAGGTAGACAGCCAGTAATTCATTAACCAGTGTAAAGTCTGCATAGGAATGGAAATTTTGCTGAAGATTTTCAATGACTGATTGGCTATCGCAAAGTGTGGTTTCCATCGCTTGCGGATGTAAACGTTTGCTTATTAGATTACAGTTTTCTGGATTTCTGAAGAAGGCTTCAAAGCCTTCGTCTGAGGGCTTTTCCTGGGCACGCATACACGTATAGGTATAGTGTGATTTGACTCGCGAGTATGGATGCCGGAAGAACGCCGTTAGATGATAGTCTCTCTCCAGGATTTTATGGGCACCATAGGCAAGCCGCGGAGACGTGACGAAATGAAAGGGGTGCCCCTTGATTTTGTGCAGATCTTCCAGCGTTTCTATCCTTAATGCCAGAGTTTGACCCTCTTTAATGCTGTTGAATGTCATTGTCAACGGATTGGCGAAACTAATCCCCCCTGTTTTCTGAAGATGGTAAAAAAATAGGGGTTTAGATGGGTCCTCACTGTGTTTGCTCTGACTGCAAATCAGTTTTAGTTCTTTGTTCTTGGCAGAAGCATCAATAATCATAATTATCTGGAAAACTCTATAAGTGATTTCTCTGCCAGGCGTGACAGATAGTTACGGACAAAGAAGAAAGGTAGTTTGGTTCTCTTAGCGATATTCAGAAGGGTGTGGCTGTCTCCATCTGTCAGAAGGGGACTGATTTGGTTCATCAGGTTGTGACAAAGTTGTGGATGGCTACGAACATAGTCAACTTCTTCACCTGTTAGGTCTCTAAACAACTCTTCGTCGGAAAGTTTGGTGGCATTCAAATTGTAAAAGTCGATGTATAGATCGATCGAGGGATGACTGAAGCAAGGCAGGCCGCGGTATTTGCTCTTGACTTGATAGTTGTTCTCCACAACGTCCACGATTCTTAACACAAACTCAATGGATTCTTCTATTTTGTCTGGCAAAATAGAACTGAAATTGTCCAATGAGGTATGATAACCGGGTAGGGGATGCCTAGCTAGCAACCCGCAACGAATATCCACGCCTGGAGTTTCGAATGCAACCTCATCGTTGCCCCAGAGTTCCCTGAAAGGAGTACAAATATTGGGTTCGTTGCGATACTCGAATAAATGGCCTACCACTTGATCAATCAAGCTGTTGTTCGGCTGGCTGCTCTGCTGGTAGGCCATGTCGGAATCGCAGCCGGGTGCTGCGATAAACAGTGCTTCCAGTATAGTTTCAATGGGTTGGGTATCGCAATATGCCACACTGCCAATAATTTCTATACTATTTAGAGCGCGATAGGTGTAGTAGGTATCCTTTCCCTGCAGCCGTCGAATAACCTCGTTGGCGACGATACAGCCTGTTAAACCGTCATTGCACTGAGCTGGGTGATCGAAGTGGCCCAACAACAGATAGCTCTCTTCAGAATGCCCTTTTTTTACGTACTCCAATTGAGTTAGTTGTGAATCGCTGAACTGTGTAGAAATTTCGACTTGATACTCGTCCTCTGTCAGATTATCGAGTTCATGCTGAGAGAGACAGAAGCCCCATTCACAGTCCCAATGGCGGTATTGGTTGCGAAAATGGAACGGAATTGCATTAGGGTGGTCGGGGTCGGTGGTTATATGCTGTAGCAATTGAGCCCGCTTGACCGTGCCCTCGAATGATGGTGAATAACTATAGAGGCGAAGCGGATAGTCATTAAAATCGACTACGGTTCTTCCACTTAAAGTGCAAAGACGGGCGTGGTTAACCGACCATTTTGGGGGGATTTCCCAGCTGCCAAGAGCACCAAAGCGTGCTCCTGTTGGATAAGATAACAGTTCGCTACCTTGGTAAAGCTCCTTAGTATGACGCAGAGCCATAAGGGTGTCGTCGCTGACATGAACCCGGTTAAGAGACCAGATTTTTTCGATCAACTCCATATAATCGGTGATCATGAATCCGAGACCACTATTTGCAAGTCGTCGGCTAAATCAAGTGGCACTTCGTTTTTTACGGAACTCAAGCGTAGCTTTTCAATGGTCACCTGTTTATGAAATTCGACGATGCTTTCATCAAAATTATAGGGTTTTATCCATTCGGCGAGTTCAGCGGTGTCCAGCCGGGTGAAGTACGTTGTAGCTCTATTTAGCAGAGATTGGCTGTCATTGCAGGGCTGGTAACCAAAATGATTCATCCAGTCATGGCAAATAAGCTCGGTTAGGGAGACATCACTGTCACTAAGTTTACTCTTCCATTTTTCAACCGACAGGGTCTGAAACTGTTTGCCATTGTCATAAGTATAGGAACTATTTTGACTCCAGGGTTTGCCTTCGCCATCTTTGAAACTCGCAGCATCGAGAAAATCTCCGTGCATCTCAAGACCGATGAATTCACACATTTTACCCGATTCGAGTTTCGGGTCTGTAATCAGGTCCTCATACCTGATTATGTGAACACGCTCGGGATAGTATTGCTGGAGTTTATTGGCGAGAAATGCGATTTTCCGCCACTGTCTAGCCAGAAAAAAGATCGGGTAGGGTTCATCCGTCGAATTCTTAGAAGCAACAACTGCTCTCGGGTCCCGGACTATGATTAGACATTTGCTATTAGATATACCTTGGAGTAATGCGGAGCTGAACTCTGTTCCCCAAACTTCCTTGAAGCCAATACAGGTCTCGCTGATTCCTTTGGAATAGGTTTCCGAGATGAGTTTAAGACCATAGTCAAGTGCTTCTGCGTAAGTGTCAGTAGTATTATTTACGTCAACCTTATCAGCCCACAGATTGGAATAGGGTTCAGCGCTGGATTTAATTGTTTTCCAGAGTTCCTTCTGTTCGCCACCGATTGGCAGGTCTAGTTTTCCATCTATGACTTCCCTTAATTTGGAATATTCGAGGAAATAGTCATATAGCGGTGCAAATCGGCTACAATTACTGTCGTCCCGGATGCAGTCAAATCGAAAGCTGTTGATCAATGGTCTCAAAGGATCGCTGGCGAAAGCTATATTCGGGTGATTATTGAGCATTCTGGCCAGCAATGTTGTTCCGCTTCTGAACATGCCACTGACGAAGAGCACAGTTTTATCCATATTTAATCTCGTTACCGTCGATAGCTCTGGAAGGGCAAGTAATACATGTCAGTAGTCCCAAATGACCCCAGTTTTGTCATTTTCAAGCAGTCGATTATCTACAAGCTCGTAGGCTTGAGTCACAAACCTCTCGAACACTTGGCGACAGAATTCATATTTTTGTCGGCACTCGTCTTTGTTGCTTTCAAATAGGCAGGCGCGGGTAAAAGCTGTAAAGAAAGAATTGACACTACCACGAATTAGCATGGCACTGGTGGCGGAAGATTGCTCTATAGCTTTGATGTTAGCAAATACTCGATTAAGATCTTGCAGAATGTCCACTGGGTTGTCGAGCCCAGCGGTCAGTTGCAAATTAGGGCGTAACGGATAGAACTCCTGAAGGTACTTGCTTCTGATGGCGTCAGCATCCAGGTGTTTGGCCTCGTAGCTTAGGAAGCTGGCCGAGAGCAGTTCGTCCAAATATTCGCTTTTTGCACGTTCCTTTTGGCTTGGATTAAAATCCACTAAGTGCAGGGGAGTTGCCCCTTCAATGAAGGCGCCATCGTTGAGATTATAAATCTTTATATCACGACCTTTCTTGACGAAACCAATGATCGCTTCCATATTGCTTCGCGAGGTATCAAAGTCTGTATTAGTGATGATTTTATCTCTAAAGTTACCTTTTCTCTGATAGGTGTTTTCTTTATAGCGTTGACCAACAATGTCCTGAGTGCTTTCTTTCATTTCATAGTAAAGGCTGTTCTTCGAGTGGTGTTCATCCTCATTAATCATTCCGAGGTCAACACCAAACAGGTATATTTCCATGAAGCCGAGGTAGATAGCAGCACTTAGGCCGCTGTTTGTCACAGTCGGATTGCAGAAGCCGAGGGGAGGAAGCTGGCAGCCCAGCTCCGCATTGATGATGTCCGCGCCGAGATCGTTGGGCTTGTTAAAGATTGCCTTTCGATCAAAGAGTTCAAAGGTATTGGGAGAGACAGTGTTCAGCGCGATCAGGGTAATATCCCTGAGGAATTCATCGCTGGTTCCTTCTTTTAGCCAGTCTGCGGTGGGGCTGGTGCGCTCCATTTCTATGTGGACGTCTGGCTTGAGTCCGGCACGGTAAAGCGTGGGTGTTGCACTACCACAGGAAAAGATTATTACCTGATCCTGAATATCTTTCAAAGTATCAATCAGATTGTCTAGTGAGGGACCATTGCCAACAATAACTGCAGGTGGCAAGTCAAATTTCTGTTCACTTCGTTGAAAGATCGGAATCCCAAGATTGAGGTTATTGGCAGAGTGAGCGACGCTGATCTGCTCATCTTCCAGAAATCCGATTCCGGTCAAGTTGAGGTGGTATTCTTTGAGATAGCGCTCGACGAAAGCAGCTTCGTCCTTGCTTTTGAAATGCCGATAGACATAGGTGAGGGACATATTGAATAATCCCAGCTTGTCTCCCAGCGAGCGCATATCTAGGAGGGCAGCTTCCTTACTCATGCCAATGTAAAACTTGATGGTTCCACCTTTATCGATATAGGAGCGAATAATGGGTTCCCAATTGATAATATGCATGGATGCATAAAAGGAATCCGGGTGTGGATCGTAAATGCATAGATTCTGAATGTTGAGATTCAGGGTCAGAGATTCTATGTGGTATCCCAATCCACAGCCAGTTATCAGCATCAGTCCAATAGGAGCATCGCAGTTGACGGTCGGATTGTTGATAGAGCGGTCATACTTATCGAGAACCTGATTTACCAGTTCGATTTGAAAGAAGCGTTTTTCGGTGTCCTCAGTCTTTTGCAGCTGAACAATTGGCGCAAATGGTTTTGCTAGATACCTGTCCACCTGTTCCGAGCAAAATTCGACAGGGTTCTTGGGATACACAGGCTTATTATTAAGCTGAAAATTAACCAAATTTACTTCGTTGTTACTGTCGTAACTTAATCTCAGTTCCTCTGGTGTGTAATCCAGAAAACGTTCATGTAACGCCGGTGCGACAAGTTTCAATAACTCCATATTTTTCTGAAACTGGACTTCCATCTGAAGCTGGCGGTGCTTCATTTCTGCCTGACGCAGCAGTTCGTTAATATCCGTCATCTTGGTCATACCGGTATTGAGAGGCTGTTAACAGTGTAGTGGTTTATTGACGCTAACCCACAGTCTAGCTTTTAAAAGCAAAAGGCGTACCCACAGGGCTCTCTAGACTCGTAATTTTGTCGAAATTAACCTTCAAGTTTCCAGAATCACCGTCGATAACAATGAGGAAGGCAGCACCAATCGCAGTTTAGGAGGCAGAATTGAACGCTCTAGCCGCTTTGAAGAGTTACGGTCAGGTCCAAGTCAACGCCGGTGTCCAGGATGCCAGCTCCCATCGCCTTATTGGCATGCTTTATGACGGCTTGCTCACACGCATCGCCCAAGCCAAGGGCTCCATGTTACAGAAAGACATGGAAAACAAGAGCAGTAAGGTCACTGAAGCCATGAATATCATCATAGGTCTGCGTGAGTTCCTTGACCTGGAGCAGGGTGGGGAAGTCGCTGCTAACCTGGACGCGCTCTATGAGTATGTTCAACGTACTTTGATGCAGGCACATATTCAGAATGATGAGGCAAAGTTCAACGAATGCCGGGACTTACTTCAGCCGATCAGCGAGGCCTGGGGGCAGATAGGCTGATCCTATAGCTGATATATCTCAACAAAAAAGGCTGCCTTTGGCAGCCTTTTTACATGCATTGACCTAAAAATTGGGCAATCAGGGAAATATCTGCCCAGCCTGCTTCATCAAGTGCTGATACCTCGCATACTGCGCATTACCCCCATCAATATCACTAATCGCCTCAAGATTATCAGTGGTGGTCCGCTGCAAGTCCGACGTCGGCCCAATCAACTTGGCCTTGGTCAATGCCACCTGGGCAATATTCAACCGCAAACCAATATGGTTGGGAAATAGCCCAATGGCCCGATTAAAGACATCAATAGCCTCATCGTACTCCTTGTCCTCATAGAGCTTAATGCCCTTACGGGTAAGGTCCGCCGCCATCTTCTTACCCTTCTTACTAACGGGCTCTTCCGACAGAATATCGGCACGATCGGCAATTTCTTCGTTATCCGGGTGTTCGCGGGCCACCTTCTGAATCAGCGCAGCAGCACCGGCCTTGTCGCCTCTGGCAGCCATGGCCTGGGCCAGCTCCAGCTCGGCAAAGGCTTCTTCGGTGCCGTCATCGTGCATTTTCTTGGCCTTTTCGAGCAACATGTCAGCCTGATCGCTCTTTTTCTGGTAATTCGCTAGCCTTGATTGTGCGGCCGTTCGCTGCAGCTTCAGATTCTTGTCATTGGGGTGCTTGCGCTCAGCCCGGCGCAGATACATTTCTGCTTCCTTGGCATTGTTGACCCGGGTTTCCAGGTTCTGTTCTTCACCGTGATCATCCAGCAGCTCAGAGACAATATCGAAGTAGTCCTGGGGGCTGTAATAACAGGAGTGCTCTCCTACCTTGAGGGCGGCGCGCCTGGCCTGCAGGCTGGTGGCGGTGTCTTCATTTTGCTTGGCCATATTGGCCAGGCGCCGCTGGCGCAGTACGGATTTGGGGGAGACGGTGGCGGCGTCCTCCATGGAGCGCTGGGCTCGGGTAAAGTCGGCCTGGGAGGCGTAGCATTCTGCCAGCAAATCATGGGCTTCCACAAAGCGGTGGTCGGCTTTTACCACTTCCTTTAAGGCGGCTTCGGCTTCCTTGAATCGTTTCTGGGCCAAATAGGTTTTACCCAATCCCAGCTGGGCCCAGACCGGGTTGCTGCGCTTCAGTGAGTCTTCGTAGATCTCCTGGGCTTCTTCGTAGTGTTCCAGTCGGAACAACAGTTCAGCCTGAATGCGCATATAGTTGCCGGTGTATTTGCCGCCGGCATCGAGTTTGGCCTGGCATTCGCCAATGGCGCCACGGTAATCCTCTCGGTCTATTGCTTCTTTAATAGGGAGCAGGTCTTCATGGCGGATAACGATGCGGTTGAGACGGGTTTGCAGCAGGGTTTGAGTAATTGGTTTGGTCAGGTAGTCGTCTGGCAGATATTCCAGTGCGCCCAGGACCATATCGCGGGAGGTTTCGGCCGTGATCATCAGAAACAGGCTGCTGTTCTTCAGCAGCTTGCGATAACGCAGCTCTTCCAGTACCTGTTGGCCGTCCTGACCTTCCCCCAGGTTGTAGTCACACAGCACCATGTCGTATTCAGTCTTGTCGCACATGTCGATGGCGAGTTCGCTGTTGGCGGCGGTGTGAACTTCGGCAACCCCAAAGGTGTTCAGCATGCGCTTGAGCCCGCCCCGAATCTCACTCATGTCATCGATGATCAGGCATTTCTTGCGCTGGTAGATTTTGATTGCATCAATCTGCCGTATGGTCATTTCACATTCCAAAGCTGTCGGCGATCAGGTGTGTTTCCCGTCAGATCACCGCTATTGTTATTCCTGTTGAGTGTAGATCACGGCCGATTATATACCAGTGATGCAGGCATCGGGGCAAGCTTGCCGAGATCTTTGGTGGGGGTTGACTGTTTTTTGCGCGCGCTATGCTTTTTGGCACAGTCCATGCTTTATTGGTTGTTGAGAGGGAAGAGTGGCAATTTTCTGCCACTTTTTCGAATTTTGATGCTGGAGGAAGTCTCTATGTCAATTGCTGTAACACAGGCCGCTCTGAAAATGGAGGAGCAAGGCGAACAATTGACCCCTCATGAAGTGATTCAGCTTCTGCTTGATGGCGCACTGGAGCGTCTCGGCCAGGCTGCATTGCAGCTACGTTGTGGTCGTGAAGAAGAAGCAGGCAAGTTAATGGCCAAAGCCATCGGAATTATCAACGGGTTGCGTCAAAGCCTCGACTTTGAGCAAGGCGGCGAAATGGCGATCAAGCTGGATTCCCTTTATGGTTATCTGATCAAGCGCCTGAGCGAAGCGGAGGCCGATACCGGCGAGTTTGTGCTGGCGGAATCTTCCAAACTGCTCGGTGAGCTGAAGGCCGGTTGGGATGCCATTGCCTGAGGTGCGCATTTGCCTGATGTGAATTCAGGCTAAAGAATGCGGGGAGGGTGCCGCTAACATTCTGGAATCAGTCTCAATTGAGCGAACCGGAGTGTTGTTATGGCGGTGGTGCCTTACTCTCAACTGACCCTGTGCCGCGAGCGCAAATCCCTGCAAGATGCCTATCTCAAGGCCGATTGGCAGCGCGTCAAAGATCTTGATTCGAGCCTGATGCAGGCAGTGGATCAAGCCTCTGAGGATCCTGGCAAGGACATGGCGGCTCTGCTGCAGGAATTGCAGGAAGTGGTGGGTTTATACCGCGACATGCTGGATCAGTGCGATACCCTGGTCAGAGATGCCGCCGATCATCTGCTCTAGGCCCGTTTTGATTACCCCGGGGCGACCGTTATACTACGCTTATGTATTAAGCTTACCGATAGCTTGGTTCGAAGAGTCCGCTGGAGACGTGCGTAGGTCGTTATGAAGGGGCCTGAACTTTACCGACAAATTGACCTCAAGGCCAAGGTGTACTCGGCTTCGCCCCATCAGCTGATCGCGCTGATGTACGAGGGTGTCCTCACCAGTCTGGCCGAAGCCCGCCAGGCGATGGAGTCCAATCAACTGAGCGCCAAGGGCCAACACATCACCAAGGCGATCACCATTCTGTCCGGCTTGCGCGAAAGCCTGGATCTGTCCATTGAATCGGACTTTCCCCACAATCTCGACAACCTTTACGACTATATGCAGCGACGCCTGTTGCAGGCCAGTACTGAGATGGATGTCAGCATGATCGAAGAGGTCAGTGAGCTACTGTTGGTTGTGAAGTCCGGCTGGGATCAAATCAAGCCCCAGCGGCCAGAGTCCCGGTAGGTCTGGCACCTTAACCCTCCTTCTTGATCTCAATCAGCGAGAAACGCAATAACTTTGTAATTTAAAGTCGCTTTCGGTATAAAGACTGCCTTTTATTATTCTTGAGATTTCTATAGCATGGTTTCTCAATAATAATTCTGTCAGAAATTTGACTGCTATGGTCGTCTTGGCTAAACCTGTTTGAGGGTTGTCATGAGGCTGACAGTTTGGGCGGACTTTTTAAGCGGGGAAGGTCAATAATCGCATGTGGCGAGAGTTAAAGGTGCTGGTGATTGATGACGATAAACAGCGTCGTCATGATTTGAAGGTTGTCCTCGACTTTTTGGGGGAGCCCTCGGTTACCACAGGTTGTGATAACTGGGTTGAAGCGGCCAGGAGTGCAGAGGAAGAAGACTCTCCCATCGTGGTTGCTATCCTGGGTGATTGCCACCAGCCGCATTCCCTGTCCCAACGCATTGAGGAAGTTCGCGATTGGAATGACGGTGTATCTGTGGTTCTGTTAGGTGAAAGCCAGCAGTTGCCGACGGATATGGACGTAGCCCTGTCGCAGCGGGTTCTCACTTATCTGGCGGAGCCGCCAAGCTACAATACCCTTCTTGATACGCTGCATCGGGCCCAGCGCTATTGTGAGGCGGTGGAAGCCAACAAGCGCGCACGCCATCAACGCCCGGTACATTTGTTTCGCAGTCTTGTCGGCACGAGCCGCGATATCGAGGCCGTTCGGGGCATGATGTCTCAGGTGGCCGATAAAGATGTGACGGTTTTGGTCACCGGCGAATCCGGCACCGGTAAAGAGGTGGTTGCCCGTAACCTGCATTATCATTCACCACGTCGCGACAAACCCTTTGTTCCCGTTAACTGTGGGGCCATTCCCGCGGAGCTGTTGGAAAGCGAGCTCTTTGGTCATGAAAAAGGTGCATTTACCGGCGCTATCAGTTCGCGAGCTGGGCGCTTTGAAATGGCCGAGGGCGGTACGCTGTTTCTCGATGAAATCGGCGATATGCCCCTGAACATGCAGGTGAAAATTCTACGGGTATTGCAGGAGCGCTGTTTCGAAAGAGTGGGTGCCAATAAAACCCAGTCTGTGGACGTGCGTGTCATTGCCGCGACGCATCGTAACCTTGAGGATATGATCGAGAAGGGCAGTTTTCGAGAGGATCTCTATTATCGTTTGAATGTCTTTCCCATTGAAATGCCGTCTCTGCGCGAGCGTACTGAAGATATCCCGCTGTTACTGAACGAGTTGGTGTCTCGGATGGAAAGCGAGAATCGCGGGTCACTGCGATTTAATTCTGCCGCCATCCTGTCCCTGTGTCAGCACGAGTGGTCGGGCAATGTGCGAGAGCTGGCCAACCTGGTGGAGCGCATGGCCATCATGCATCCCTATGGCGTTATTGGTGTTCAGGATCTGCCCAAGAAATACCGTCACATTGATGTGGTGGAAGAGGAGTTCGAAATCGCGGTGGAAGAGACCAGTTCCCAGACCACGGTTGTCAGCATGGGGGATACCACCTTGTTGCCGGAGCAGGGCATCGATTTGAAAGAGTATCTGACCACATTGGAGCGCAGCCTGATTCAGCAAGCGCTGGACGACTGCGGTGGCGTGGTTGCGCGTGCGGCGGACCGTCTCTCCATACGTCGTACCACTCTGGTTGAGAAAATGCGCAAATACGAATTACAGAGAGGCTGAAAATAGTTCTGGGCAAACCTATGGGTTTGCTCTAACATGCTCGCTTTGCGATCTATCACGATTGAATACAATTGCCATTGATCAATGAATTTTGACCTATGAATTTTCATTCCCCAGCCAAATTTCCAGCCTTTGCTGCCAAACGATGTGCGGTCGTCGCACGTTATTGGCTGGCAGAGCATGCTGTGGCTTGGGGAAGACCCGACAGGTAGTGTTTTAAAAAACACCCTGATTCATCAAAAGCCGCAGCTGACGAAACTGCGGCTTTTTTGTTTCTGATTCCGCATTTCTCATCGCTGCCAAACAGACAAACTGGAGGACACAATGTCTGCTCAGCTGGCTTACGCCACCGTTATTCTGGTGTGGTCCACCACGCCGCTGGCCATCAAGATCGGCAACGATTCACTCACGCCCATGGCGGCGCTGTCACTGCGCACGCTGCTGGCGACTGCGCTGGCATTGAGTGTCTGTGTGCTGGTGCGGCGAGCCAGCTTTTGGCGTCGTGAGCACTGGCCGGTGTATGGGGCAGCAGCGATTGGTATTTTTCCGAACATGCCACTGGTGTATAGCGCCGCCGAGTATATCCCGTCGGGTCTGATTGCCATTATGTTTGGTATTTCGCCATTCTTGACTGGCGTGATGGCGTGGATGTGGCTGGGAGAGGACGCATTGCGGGGGCGTAAACTGGCGGGTCTGGCACTGGCGATGAGCGGGCTGTTGCTGGTGTTTTACAACCAACTGTCACTGGACGGTGAGGCCTGGATCGGCATGCTGCTGATGCTGGCCTCCACGTTTCTGTTCTCCCTCAGTAGCGTACTGGTCAAAAAGTTGGCGCACAAAACAACGGTCTCCGCCGCCGACCAAATGTTGGGTTCCATGCTGGTGGCTTTGCCGGGGTTGTTGTTGTGCTGGTGGTTGGTCGATGGCAATTTGACGGTTGAATTCAGTCGCTCCTCGCTGTTGTCGGTCCTGTATTTGGCATTGCTGGGATCGCTGTTGGGAATGGTGACTTATTTCCACATACTGAAGACACTACCCGTGGCCACAGTGTCCCTGATCCCTCTGATCACACCGGTGCTGGCAGTGATTCTTGGGGCCTGGTTGGCCGGGGAGCAAGTGCCCGCGGCAACGGCCATGGGAGGGTTGCTGATCTTGTTGGCTCTGGCGATATATCAGGGAAATCTGACCGTGCTCTGGCGCCGGTTCCGGCGTTTACCTCGACAGGCGGCAGAGCCAAAACCCCTGACACCTGGACGTTCTTCTATTTGATGGTGGCAATAACTTGGCATTGTGTTTGCAAAAGCCCTGTCAGTAGGGCCGGAGTGATGAGTCTTTGACACCACTTCGGTCCCGTGACAGGTGACAGGAGCAACACAATGGCGAAAGCCGGGGTATTCGAAGAGGTAGATCTGCCCGAGTCCATCAAGGGCAGTCTTTCGAAAGGGGATCTATCTGACAAGGAAGAACTGCGCGCGGCATTTGAGATGTTCAATCAAATGTCCCGGCAGCTGGCGGATTCGTACCAGCATCTGGAAAAACGCGTCGCCGACCTGACCCAGGAGCTCAACACCGTATCGGCCAAGCGTCTGGAAGATCTGGCGGAAAAAGAGCGCATTGCCGAGCGCCTGGAAAGCCTGCTGAAAGTATTGCCCGGTGGCGTGGTAGTGATTGACTCGCGAGGGGTTATCACCGAAGCCAATCCCGCCGCCAAGGATATGTTGGGTGAACCCTTGGAAGGTATGCGTTGGATCGAGATTATCCAGCGCAGCTTTTGCCCACAGGACGACGACGGTCACGAAATTTCCACCAAGGACGGCCGTCGCATCAGCATTGCCACCCGCTCACTGGCGGAAGACGGTCAGATTATCCTGCTGACCGATCAGACGGAAACCCGACGTTTGCAAAGTGAGCTCAGCCGCCATGAGCGGCTATCCGCTTTGGGGCAGATGGTATCGGCCCTGGCTCATCAGATTCGAACTCCCTTATCCGCCGCCATGTTGTATGCCGGCCATCTCGTCGGCGGTCAATTACCACCCAACAAACAGCAGACCTTCTCTGAAAAGTTGCTCAAGCGCCTCAATCATATGGAACGCCAGGTACAGGATATGCTGGTGTTCGTCAAAGGGGATATGGCGCTGGATGATGTGATTACCTGTGCGGAGCTGGCAACCGGGGTGAGCGAAGAGATAGAAGTTCTGCTGGCCACCAATAGGGTCAACTGCCACTGGGATAACCAGTGCCCCACCCATCTGTTGCGTTGTCATAAGGATGCGTTGATTGGGGCGATTCTCAATCTGGTGAACAACGCTATCCAGGCCGGTGGTGAGGATGTAGAGATCTACATCGAGCTGGCGTTGGCTCAGGAACAATTTGTATCGATCTGTGTGAAGGACAACGGTCCGGGTATGGATGCGGAACTGTTGGACACGGTCAAGGACGTATTTGTGACCACCAAGGCGCAGGGTACAGGCCTGGGGCTGTCAGTGGTGGACAGCGTGGCGCGGCGTCACGGTGGTCATTTTGAGCTGAACTCTGCGCTGGGGGAGGGGACCGAGGCTCGTCTGCTGATTCCTCTGGCGCAATTGACGGCAGCACAGATTACCAGCGCCAACAGCGCTGTGGCGAATGGTTAAAACAAGTTTTTATCTAGGAGAATAACATGGGTTTGCCTGCATACGAGCTCAATACCAATCTCACTCGAGTGCTGATTGTTGAGGACGATCTGGACTTGCGCGAGGCGCTGGAGGATACGCTGCAGCTGGCAGATTATGATGTGCTGACGGCGGACAGCGGTGAAGCGGCTCTCCAGACTCTGGCGCTGGAGAACGATATCCAATGCGTGGTGTCCGATGTCAACATGGGGGGAATGGACGGCCATGAGTTGTTGCGAGCCATCAAAGCACAGTACCCGCATATTCCTGTGATTCTCAATACCGCCTATGGCAGCATCGACCGCTCGGTGGAGGCGATGCGTGAAGGTGCGGTGGATTATCTGGTCAAACCTTTTGAGCCTCAGTTGTTGGTGGATACCGTCGGCCGTTATACCGGGGCGGCGGAACCCAGTGGTGATGATGCCCCTGTTGCTCAGGACCCTTCCAGCCAGCAGTTGTTACAGTTGGCCCAGAGAGTCGCGGAGTCGGATTCCACGGCGTTGATCATCGGTGAGTCAGGAACCGGTAAAGAGGTGCTGGCCCGATTTATTCACGCTCACTCGCCCCGTGCGAAGAAGCCGTTTATTGCCATCAATTGCGCCGCCATTCCGGAGAATATGCTGGAGGCTATGTTGTTCGGTCATGAGAAGGGGGCGTTTACCGGCGCCTACAGCAGTGCGCCGGGTAAATTTGAGCAGGCCAACGGTGGCACCCTGTTATTGGATGAGATTTCGGAGATGGATCTCGGGTTGCAGGCCAAATTATTACGGGTCTTACAGGAGAAGGAGGTTGAGCGCCTGGGCGGTCGTAAGACTATCCGTCTGGATGTGCGGGTGATTGCCACGTCCAACCGGGATATGCGTCGGCATGTGGCGGAGGGCAAGTTCCGGGAAGACCTTTATTTTCGTCTGAGTGTGTTGCCTTTGCAGTGGGCGCCGCTGCGCGATCGGCCGGCCGATATTCTGCCCCTGGCGGAGAAGCTGTTGTCGCGTCATGCCGGCAAGCAGTATCGCAAGGGGGTTCGTCTGGATCCCGGTGCCTGCCAAACGCTGTTGCAGTACCCATGGCCGGGTAATGTGAGGGAGTTGGATAATGTCATGCAGCGTGCGTTGATTTTGCAGCCGGGTGCGACCATTTACGCTCAGGATCTGGGGTTGATCGAGCAGGTGAGTTATAGCGAGAAACCGAGTCTGATGACGGCAGGTGTGGTCGCCACCAGTCAGCAGTCTGCGCCGGTTTTTAGTGAGGCTTCACCGGTTCCACAGAGTGTGGCTATGGCGTCGATGAGTTCGGAGAATAATGCTGTGTTTACGGCTCAGCCGGCCGAGTCTTTGGACAGCAGCCCGACCGATGATAGCGCGGTCTTGGGAGACGATCTGAAACAGCGCGAATTTGAGATTATTGTGAATACGTTGCGACAGGAACGGGGCAGTAAGAAGAACACCGCAGAACGCCTTGGTATCAGTCCACGGACACTGCGTTACAAAATTGCGCGGCTCAAGGATGTGGGGTTGGATATTAATCTGGCTTATGGTGGTTGACGTCAGGGCAGGAGTTGATAGGCAGCAGAGTGCCATAACCGGAAGTTCATAATCCTGGTTCAGGGCACCATGGGCGTTCGATAATGTCCGCAACGACCGCACGACGTAGGGTGGATTAGAAGCGCTTTGCGCTTCGTAATCCACCGATCCGCCGAAGGTTTAAATTGGCGGCGGCCGTGTACAAATCACCTGTTGCAGGCACATTCAAGGGTGTTAAAAACCGGGCCGAAGCCAACGAACATCTCCGGCAGAACCGGCGGATTACGGCGCAAGCGTCTAATCCGCCCTACGCATAAACAACGCCGTCAGAGTACCAATCCTGCGAATTTCTAAGACCGGTTATGGCACTAAACAGCCTTTGCCACGAGCGACAGAATCCAAATGGCCTTCATAGTTTCCTTAAAGCCCTTCCGGGTTCTGCAGCAAAAGCTCGACACTTAGAATTGAAAATCAAATTCTTCCATTTCGCGTTTCAGCTTCAGATCTTCAAGGCGTTCTTCCAGGCGCCGACGTGCGTCAACAGTTTGGAGTTTGGTCTCGGTCTTGGCTGGTGGCGCTGACCGGATCTGAGGGGCTGCTTTGGTTTTACTTGTACTTTTTGAACTCACCGCTAAGACCTCACTGCTCATATCGAATTTCCTCCGTGTCGATAATCACTGCGTTAGTTGTTTGTTATATATATCGGTCTGGCCGAAAACTATACTCGCTGCGGCTGCCGGGTCAAGACCCGCTGAGGACGTTTCGGTGAAAGTTCTGTGACATTTTGGTCATACTTTCAATGCGGAGGAAAGACGCCATTTTGTCGTCGGCTTCGTTCTTGGGTTCAACCGGATTTGACTGTTCCCGCAGTTGTCGGAAACACCTCAACCACCACGCGCCAAGCCGATGGGCGGCATCAAAGCGGCAACAATCTCCCGCCGGCAAAGATTGGCCCACTTTGTGCAGATTAACCACTAAAGCATGCCGCGAGCACTTCGCCGCCAATTAATTGTCGGGTGCTTGGCTTAACGTGGTAACCCACAAACCAGTTCTCAGGAATCACTATGACCGATCGCGTGGATATCAATCGCCTGCTGGTGGAAATGCGTTCCCTCAAGAACCAGGCTTTTCAGCGCCCGGAGCCGCTGTCGTCAAAGGATGTCAAGGACGCAGCCGGGGTTAATCTCAACGGTGCCAAGGAAGCAGAGGCTGTACCGTCATTTGGTGAGATGCTGGAGCAGGCGGTGAACAAGGTCACTGAAGTGCAGAAAACCTCCGCAGGTTTAGCCACGGCTTATGAGAAGGGTGACCCCAATGTGGATATCACGGATGTGATGGTGGCTTCTCAGAAGGCCAGTGTGTCTTTCCAGTCGATGGTGCAGGTGCGCAACAAACTGATTGATGCTTATAAAGACGTCATGAATATGCCGGTGTAAACCGCGGGTTTACAGTCAGCATTCAATAAAAAACGTTACCCAAGGATTGCGGAGTTAGAGAATCCCAATGGCGACAGCAGACACAGACTTGCCGGCACCGGGCCGGGATAATCCGGCATCTGATCTTATTGAAGGTTTTAACAGTCTCAACCTGATTCGTCAGGCGGGTCTGATGGTGGGGTTGGCAGCCAGTGTTGCCATCGGTTTTGCGGTGGTGCTCTGGACTCAGGGCAAGGACTACCGTCCTCTCTATGGCAGTCTTGACCGTCTCGATTCCGCCGAGGTGACGCAGATACTGGAAACCAACGACATCGAATTCAAAATGGATGCCAACACCGGGGCGTTGCTGGTGGCATCCGAACATGTGCACAAAGCCCGTCTTAAGCTGGCGGAAGCTGGATTGCCCGGGGATCGCTCAGTCGGTTTTGAGTTGTTGGATCAGGAGCAACCACTGGGCACCAGCCAGTTTATGGAAAGCGCCCGTTACCGACGCAGTCTGGAAGGCGAGTTGGCCCGAACGGTTACCAGTATTAACAGTGTGCGCAGTGCGCGGGTACATCTGGCCATTCCCAAACGCTCGGTGTTTGTCCGTGATCCCCGTCGTCCCAGTGCTTCGGTGTTTGTGGAGCTGTTTCCGGGCCGTGGTATGAAACCGGCACAGGTTAAGGCTATTGCCAATCTGGTGGCGTCCAGCATTCCAGAGCTGACTCTGGACAATGTGACGGTGGTGGACCAAAAGGGCAATTTGCTGTCGACCGGGGAGGAAAGCGAAGAGCTGCTGATGGCCGGCCGCCAGCGGGAGTACACCCGCAAGCTGGAAAACGACTTTATTCAACGCATCAACAGTATTCTGGAGCCCATAGTGGGTTCAGGCAGTTACAAGGCCGAAGTCAGCGCGGATGTGGATTTCACCGAGGTGGAGCAGGCTGAGGAAATCTTTAACCCCGATTTGCCCGCTGTTCGCAGTGAGCAAACCCTGGAGGAGGCCCGTGTCGGTGAGGCTGTGGCAGGTATTCCTGGAGCGCTGACCAATCAGCCCCCAGGCGCGGCGCAGGCACCGGAAAGGGCGGGCGCGGAAGATGGTGCCGGCGGACCACGGGGCTCTCAGAACAGTCGCAAGCAATCTACCCGCAATTTCGAGCTGGATCGCACCGTCAGCTATACCAAACACCAGATGGGTAAGCTGCGCCGGCTCACCGTCGCGGTGGTGGTGGATGACCGCATTGGTCTGGATTCGGATTCGGGAGTTGAGTCGCGCCAGCCTTGGAGCGACAATGAGCTGGAGCGGCTGGCGGTACTGGTACGCGATGCGGTGGGCTACTCGGCGGTGCGCGGTGACAGTGTGAACGTCTTGAACTCGCCGTTTATTGATCGCAAGGATGAGATGCTGATCGGCGAGGCGCCGTTCTACCAGCAGCCCTGGTTTTTGTCCCTGGCCAAGCAGGCCGCGGGTTTGATTATCCTGTTGGTTTTGGTGACTGGCTTGTTGCGGCCGGTCCTCAAAAGTCTGACCACCACCGGGGTCAAACAGCGGGAAGAGGAGCGGGCCCGGGAGCTGGCGGCACTGGAGTCCTCCGGTTTGGACAGTTTTGAGGGGTTATCTGACGAAACGGTAACCCTGACCGGCGGTGAGGCGCTGGCACTGCCCAGTCCCGAAGAGAGTTATGAACAACAGTTAAATGCAGTGAAGGGCCTGATTGCGGAAGACCCCGGAAGGGTGGCACAGGTGATCAAGCGCTGGGTCAACGAAGATGAATGATGTCACCAATCCACCGGCGGAGCAGGGTGAAAAACGCGTCGCCTTAAATATGCCCAAACTGGATCAGGCCGCCATCCTGCTGATGAGTATGGGCGAGGCGGATGCGGCGGAGATCCTCAAGCATATGGGCCCCAAGGAGGTTCAGCGTCTGGGGACTGCCATGTCACAGCTCGCCAATGTGGAGCAGGGCACCGTCGAGGCTGTACTGGGGGAGTTCCTGGATGAGGTCAGAACCCTGACCGGCCTGGGCATGGGGTCAGACAGCTATATTCGTAATATGCTGGTGACGGCGCTGGGTGAGGACAAGGCCAATGGCCTGATCGACCGCATCCTGCTGGGCGGAAACACCACCGGCCTGGACACCCTGAAGTGGATGGAGGCCCGTTCGGTGGCTGACATCATCCGCAATGAGCACCCGCAGATTCAGGCCATTGTGATCGCTTATCTCGATCCGGACCAGTCTGCCGAAATCCTTAATTTTTTCACCGAGAAGGTGCGCCTGGACATTATGATGCGTGTCGCCGCGCTGGATACTGTACAGCCGGGTGCTCTGCAGGAGCTCAATGATATTCTTGAGCGTCAATTCTCTGGCAATGCGGCCTCCCAGACCAAGGACATGGGTGGATACAAGGTAGCGGCGGAGATCATGAACAATCTGGACAGTTCTGCGGAAGCCGACTTGATGGAATCCATCAAGGAAGTGGACGAAGAAATGGGCAATCAGATCCAGGATCTGATGTTTGTGTTCGACAACCTCAAAGAAGTGGACGACCGGGGAATACAGGCGCTGCTGCGCGAGGTGTCTTCCGAAGTGCTTATTATCGCCCTCAAAGGTGCCGACGAAGTGCTGCAGGAGAAAATTTTCAAGAACATGTCCAAACGTGCTGCCGAACTCTTGCGCGACGATCTGGAAGCCAAAGGGCCCGTCAAGGTCTCCGAGGTGGAAGGTGCCCAGAAGGAAATTCTCACCATTGCCCGCCGCATGGCCGATGCCGGCGAAATTGTGTTGGGCGGCGGTGGCGAGCAAATGATGTAATAAGACCATTCTATGAGCGGCAACAACCCCAACCGCATAGCCTCGGAAGATCTGCAGGACTGCAACCCGTGGCTGCTGCCTGACGTCAGTGGCAAGGTGATTCCGTCGGCTGAAAAGGAGGCGGCGGATCGCGAACGCCATCAAGGCGAGGTGATCGAAGACGTCAGTGGTGAAGAGGTCAGCTATGCGCCCATGACCGCCGATGAATTGCAGGCGTTGACGGATGCGGCTGAGAAAGAGGGCTTCGACAAAGGACACGCCGAAGGCCTGGCGCAGGGCCAGGCCGAAGGTCATAAGCAGGGATACGAGCAGGGCCTGCAGCAGGCACAGCAGGAAAGTGCCAAGGTACTTGATGACCAGGTAGGGCGGCTATTGCAAATTGCCGAGGCGTTGATGGCCCCAATTGGTGATCAGGAACAGCAGCTGGAGCATCTGTTACTCAGTTACGTGACACGTTTGACTCGACAGCTGGTGGAACGGGAGCTGCAGATGGATTCCGCTCATATCCTGTCTGTGGTGCAGCGTGCCGTTGCGGCTTTACCCTCCGGCTCCAAACACCTGAAAGTGATCTTAAACCCGGACGATCTGGCGTTGGTTGAGGCCTATGCTGAAGAAACCCAGAAAGACTGGGGGTTTCGAGGTGATGCCCAGCTGTCGCCTGGCGGATGCCGGATTGAAACCGATAACAGTTTAGTGGATTTCTCTGTGGAGTCCCGTATCGACGCCATGTTGGAGCAATTTCTTGATCGGCAGCTGATATCGGAAACTGGCGATGTGACGCTGGAACCGCTACCGGAAATGCCGTCAAAGGCCGAAACTTCTTCGTCTCAACGAGAGGCCACAGAGGAACAGCAGGCTTTGGCTGAGGAGGAGCCGGCGGCGCCGGTTGATAAAACGCAAGCACCCCAAAAATCGCCTCCTGCCCAGTCCAATGAATCCTCTGAGTCAGAACCGTGACGTTATTAAAGCGGCTCCAGGGATACAGCCCGGAGCGACAGTTTGACTTTGAACCCCAGGCGGAGGGGCGCCTGACCCGACTGGTGGGAATGACCCTCGAAGCGGTAGGGCTGAATGTCTCTGTCGGCCATCAGTGTGAGGTGCTCACCGCCGATGGCCGCCGGGTTGAGGCGGAGGTAGTGGGCTTCAGCCAGGAAAAAATCTACCTGATGCCTATTCAACATATCGAAGGCGTGCAACCAGGGGCGATTGTGCGCCCATTGGGGGCTCACAACGGTGTGAGAATCGGCCCTGGCCTGCTGGGCCGCGTCATTAACGGGCTCGGCCAGCCTTTGGACGGTAAACCCCATTGGAATGGTGACGACTTTCTGGACTTTGCGCCCCATACGATCAATCCGCTGCATCGTCATCCCATCAGCGAACCCATGGATGTCGGTATCCGCGCGATTAATGCGCTGTTGACCGTAGGTCGAGGTCAACGCCTGGGGCTGTTTGCGGGCAGCGGTGTGGGCAAGAGTATGTTGCTGGGGATGATGACCCGATTCACCACCGCGGATGTGGTGGTGGTGGGACTCGTCGGTGAGCGAGGACGCGAGGTAAAAGAATTTATTGATCACATCCTTGGGGAAGAAGGGCTGCGCCGTGCTGTCGTCGTGGCCTCTCCCGCGGATGACGCTCCGTTGATGCGCTTGCGGGCTTCCCAGCTCTGTACCCGGGTGGCGGAATACTATCGGGACCAGGGCAAGAATGTGTTACTACTGATGGATTCTCTGACCCGCTACGCTCAGGCTCAGCGTGAAATCTCTCTCGCCATTGGCGAACCTCCTGCAACCAAAGGTTATCCGCCGTCGGTATTTGCCAAGATTCCACAACTGGTGGAACGCGCCGGTAATGCTGCCGAAGGGCAGGGCTCGATTACAGCTTTTTATACGGTTCTGACGGAAGGCGACGATCTGCAAGATCCCATTGCCGATGCGGCACGGGCCATTCTGGATGGGCACGTGGTCCTGTCCCGGCGCCTGGCGGAGGAGGGAACCTATCCCGCCATCGACATTGAGGCTTCTATCTCCAGGGCTATGCCCAATATCGTCGAACCGGAGCACCTGCAAATGATGCAAAAGTTCAAGCAGCTGCAATCGCTCTACCAGGACAACCGCGACCTGATTAATATTGGGGCCTACCGGGCCGGCAGTGATCCACAGGTTGATCTCGCCATTGAACGCATGCCGCATCTGAAGCAGTTTATTCAGCAGGGGCTGACCGAGCCTGTACCCTTCCAGCAGAGCCTTGAGCAGTTGCTGGCGCTGATGGTTACGGCAAACGCGGCGCCTGCCCCACAGCCACCTCCTGGAGGCTAGGATGAGACAAAGTGGCTGTTAAACGTTCGCGCCGCATGGTGGTGGTGTTGCAATTGGTCGAACGGGCTGAACAGAATGCTGCCGACGGACTGCGCCACAGTCGCCAGCAGGTGGAGCAGGGTGAACAGCAGCTGCAACAGATTACGGCTTACCAACAGGAGTATGTTCAACGGCTCAATCAACCGCGCAGCGGTTTGCATGCCGAGTCGATCATCAATGACCGCCGTTTTCTGCAACAGTTGATGGATGTGCAGCAGAGCCAGCAACAGCAGCTCCAGCAATTGAAACAGGCGGAAGAGCAGGCCCTGAAAAACTGGCAATTGTGTTATCGGCGCCGCCAAAGTATTGAGCAGCTTATTGAGCGCTTGAAACAGGGTGAAAACCAATTACTGGAAAAGCAGTTACAGAAGGAATTGGATGAGCTGTCAGGCTTAGCCCGGTTGACGCGCCAATAACGGCAATGGGCACTTAATCCTTACATTCTTTACCCCTATACAGAGCGCGGATTTTCTTTTTTGTAAATCCGAGAATCTTGTCTGACATCCACTCAATTCGCCGTATTGATGTGCAGAGGTGATTTCAAGTGCCCGAGATTTATCTTGATCGCCAATTTTCCGCAGCCAAACGCCTTTTTTGGCGTTAAAATCCTTCTAATGTGAAGATTTTCACTGTGTAACGCGAAAGTCAAAATATCGTCTAGACTAAATATCGGGATCAGACTGTAAAGTTCCAAAGGGAATGACCGATAGCTAGCGAAACAGAACGACACAGGGAAAGAACGAAGGAGCTACTAAGTGACTGCAGTTAAAACTGTGGATTTGCCCGACAATTTGACCATTGCCAACGCGGAAAGTCTTCATCACGACTTGGAACCCCTGACCAATGGCACTGAGGATGTGATTCTCAATGGCGCCGATGTTCAGCGTGCGGATACTGCGGGTTTGCAACTCATCTACGTGTTTATCCAGACGTTGCAGAAAAGCAGTGCCAGCGTCAGCTGGAGCGGTGCGTCGACCGCATTGCTCGATGCCAGTGAACAGCTCGGCCTGAAGTCTCATCTGGCTTTGGATTCCTTCTAATATTCCCCTCTTTAGTCACCGGAGAAGTAACTATGGCAAAGATTTTAGCCGTCGATGATTCCGCGTCTATGCGGCAGATGGTTTCTTTTACACTCAAGGGCGCTGGCCATGACGTGGTTGAAGCGTCAGATGGTGTTGAAGCGCTTGGCATTGCCCGTAAGGGAGCGGTGGATCTGGTCATCTCTGACGTCAATATGCCCAATATGGACGGCATTGCACTGATTGCCGAATTGCGCAAGTTGCCCAGCTATAAATTCACTCCGATTTTGATGCTGACCACGGAATCGAGCATGGACAAAAAAATGCAGGGCAAATCTGCAGGTGCGACTGGCTGGATTGTTAAACCTTTCAATCCTGATCAATTATTGGCCACAATCAAGAAGGTGTTGTAATCGCCATGAGTGTCGACCTGTCGCAGTTCCATCAAGTCTTCTTTGAGGAAAGCTTCGAAGGGCTTGATGCCATGGAATCGGCGTTGATGGAGTTAGACCCGGCCGCCGTCGACACTGAAACGATCAATACCATTTTCAGGGCTGCGCACTCCATTAAAGGGGGAAGCGCAACTTTCGGGTTTTCTATCGTGGCGGAATTTACCCACGTGCTTGAAACCCTGCTGGACGAAATTCGTTCCGGTACCCGTTCGATTCGCCAGGAAGACATTGATCTGTTCCTGCAGTCTGTGGATTGCCTGCGTGATTTGCTGCACGCGCTGCAGCAGGGCCAGGAGCCGGATAAAGCCGGTCCCAATCAATTGCAGGCGGAGTTTGAAGAAATTCTCGCCTCTGACCCCGCAGCTACTCAAACGGGCGAGCCTCCGGTTACCGATGCAGAGGCTTTGATGGAAGCGGCAACCGCACAACCTGATGCCCCTCAAACCGATGGTCCCTGGCGTATCATTTTCCGACCGGGGCGTGATGTGCTGCGCACCGGTAATGAGCCACTGCGAATGCTGCGGGAGCTCGCAGAGTTGGGACGCATCTCTGTGACGCCGCTGCTCGATCGGCTGCCTTCTTTTTCCGGGTTGGAACCCGAAGGCTGTTTCCTGGGCTTTGAGATCATCTTTCGCGACCGTATCGACCGCGACTCCATTGTCGAGGTGTTCGAATGGGTCGCCGACGAATCGGAACTGGATATTCGTTTGGCCTGTGAGCAGTCTTCATCGGCGGCAGAAGAATCCAGTTCCTCTGCAGGGGCGGGATGGAAAATCAATTTCCGACCCGGCGAGGATATTCTACGCACCGGTAATGAACCCTTGCGAATTTTTCGGGAATTGGCGGATCTGGGTACACTTCAGGTGGAGGCAGATGTCACTCGGATGCCGGACTGGAGCACCATTAACCCTGAGTCGAGTTATCTTGGTTGGCGATTGCAATTACCCGCTGATGTTGAGCGTGAAGCCATCGACGAAGCCTTTGAGTGGGTGGTGGATGACTCCGATTTGGTGATTGAGCAAAACGCAGGCGCCACCGATGTCGCTGATCGTGAAGACGCGGACGTGTCTGAGGCGCCATCAGCCGACTCATCCGCCGTGATTGTTGCGCAGGCGGCTGAGGCCGCTGCCGTTGTTGCTACCCCGAGTGTTGAACCGCAAGAGGAAACCGCCGCACAAACGCCATCCGCAGCAGCAACCATACCCGCCGCTCGCGCTGCGGAAACCACTCCAGCCGCCGCAGGCCCCGCCAAAACCGAATCGACCTCAATCCGTGTGGGTATTGATAAAGTCGATACACTTATCAATATGGTGGGCGAGCTGGTGATCACCCAGTCCATGTTGGGCCAATTGGGCAACGAGTTCGAAATCGACGACCTGCCCAAATTACTCGAAGGTCTGAGTCAACTGGAACAGAATACCCGTGAGCTGCAGGAAAGCGTCATGCGTATTCGGATGCTGCCCATCAGTTTTACCTTCAGCCGCTTTCCGCGCATGGTTCGCGACTTGAGTCGACGGCTCAACAAAAAAATTGAGCTGAAGATGCTCGGCGAGCAGACTGAACTCGACAAAACGGTGATGGAAAAAATCGGTGACCCACTGGTACATCTGGTTCGCAATGCCATTGATCATGGTATTGAAACCCCAGAGGAACGTCTTCAATCAGGAAAGACGGAATCCGGTACTATTACTCTCAATGCCTACCATCAGGGCGGCAATGTTGTTATAGAAATCACCGATGATGGCAAGGGACTGAATCGAGAGCGCATTCTGCAAAAAGCCATCGACAACGGTATGTTGTCGTCTAAAGATGCCAGTCAGCTCAGCAATGAGCAAGTACACGATCTGATTTTCCAGCCGGGATTTTCCACCGCTCAAGAAGTGAGTGACGTCTCCGGCCGTGGAGTCGGCATGGATGTGGTCCGCCGAAATATCCAGGAACTCAATGGCAGCGTGGAAATCAACTCCACTGAAGGAACCGGATCACGCATTACCATTCGCTTGCCCCTGACACTGGCCATTCTCGATGGCCAGCTGGTTCGCGTTGGCAAGGAAACCTACATCTTTCCGCTGGTTTCCATAGTGGAGTCATTGCAGAGCGAACAAAAGATGATTAATCAAGTGGCGGGAGGGTGTGATGTGTTTCAATTGCGCGACGAATACGTCCCCATTATTCGCTTATTTGATATTTTTTGTGTCGAACCGGAATTCCATGATCTGGATGAATCCCTGCTGGTTGTTGTGGAATGCGATGGAGAAAAGGTGGGCATCGTGGTGGACGAATTGCTTGCACAGCAGCAAGTGGTGATCAAAAGCCTGGAGCAGAATTATCAGCGGGTTGAAGGTATTTCGGGCGCGACCATTCTCGGTGATGGTACCGTTGCCCTGATTCTGGATATTCCCGGTTTGGTTAAACTGGCGGGCATCAATCATCAGCTGCGCTCGAGAGTGTCCTCGCTTGCCAGCTCGCACCAAGAATTGAATCAATACGCATAATCGAGGTTGATTGGATGCAAATGGTCAATACCACAACACAGGACGGCAGCGAAAAACACGCCTTGGATAATGGCGTCGCCAATAGTAATGACGGCGATCAGTTTCTTACCTTTATCATGGCCGGGGAGGAGTACGGAGTTGACATTCTCTGTGTTCAGGAGATTCGCGGGTGGGAATCAGCGACCCCCATTCCCAATGCACCACCGAATATCAAGGGTGTGATCAACCTCCGGGGTACCATTGTACCGATTGTCGATTTGCGCCAATGCTTTGGCCTGGAGGCAATCGAGTACACACCGGTGACAGTGGTGATAGTGCTGAAAGTGGTGGGAGGTTCCGGCAGCCGCATAATGGGCATCGTGGTTGATGCCGTGTCCGATGTCTACAATCTGGCAATGGACGATATGAAAGCGGCACCGGATCTGGGTGATTCTGTCAGCACCGACTATATCAGGGGACTGGTAAATGTTGATGACAAGATGGTGATTCTGTTGGAGATCGACAAACTGTTAAACATGGACGAACTTCCGGATCTGGCGGAGGTCTCGGCTAAACTCGCTGCAACGCAGTAAGGGACTGAAAGAGTGGTCATGGGCGGTGGTTTAGGGCCCTCGAATAATGCCTGCGGGCTGGAGTAAGTATACGATGAACAAGATGCTGGAATTATTGGGAATGTCCAACACGGAAGAGTTGGATGAGTTGAGAGCGAAAATGGCTGCACTGGATAAAGTGCAGGCGGTGATCGAGTTCCGGCTGGACGGGACCATCATTACGGCGAACAACAATTTTCTGTCCGTGTTGGGCTACACGCTGGGTGAAATCCAGGGGCAGCACCACAGTATGTTTGTCGATACGGAGTACAAAAACAGTCTCGAATACCAGCAGTTCTGGCAGCGGCTAAATCGGGGGGAATTTGAAACCGGGGAATATCGACGGGTCGCCAAGGACGGGCGTGACGTATGGATTCAGGCCTCCTATAACCCCGTGTTCGACAAGCATGGGAAAATTGTCAAGGTGGTGAAGTTTGCTTCGGACGTTACCGAGCAAAAACGCCAGGCGGAAATCAGTCGCAAAAATGCCAATATTGCTAATGCCCTCAAGGTGGCGCAAGCCAATGTGATGTTGGCGGACAATGATCTGACCATTGTTTATATGAATGATCAGGTGGAAAAAATGCTGCGTCACAGACAGACGGAGTTGCGCCAGCATCTGCCCAATTTCTCTGTGGACACGCTGGTGGGTACCTGCGTCGACGACTTCCATCAGAATCCGGCCCACCAGCGGGGAATGCTCAGCCGACTGACTCAAGCCTACAAAACAGATCTGGAATTGGGTGAATTGGTCTTCGGGCTTATTGCCTCGCCGTGGATTGGTGACGATGGTGAACGCCTTGGAACGATTGTCGAGTGGTACGACAAGACTGATGACGTACGAAAGCAGCGTGAAGAAGCCGCGATAGCCGCAGAAAACAAACGTATCAAACAAGCTCTGGATAATGTCACCGCCAACGTCATGATTGCGGATGACAAATACAATATTATCTACATGAATGACTCGATCACGGGCATGATGCGTACCGCAGAATCTGATATTCGCACACAGCTGAGCAACTTTGACACCACCACGTTGATTGGCTCCAATATGGATATTTTTCACCGCAACCCGGCCCATCAGCGCGGTATGCTGGATCGCCTGGCCTCGACGCATCGGGGCCAGATCCTGGTTGGCGGCAGAACTTTCGCGCTGATAGCCAATCCGATCATCGTTGATGGCAAGCGTATTGGTACGGTGGTGGAATGGGCGGATCGCACTGCAGAGGTAGCTATCGAGGCCGAGATTGATGCCATGGTTGACGCGGCTTCTTCCGGTGATTTTACCAGGCAGTTGTCCATGGAAGGCAAAGAAGGCTTCTTCGCCAACCTCAGTCAGGGGCTCAACAATCTGGTGGGTACGGTTGAAGTCGCGCTCAATGACGTGATTCGTATGTTGGGCAGCATGGCCAAGGGCGACCTGACTGAGCGCATCACCCGGGACTACCAGGGCGTGTTTGGGCAGCTCAAGAATGACGCCAACGAAACAGCCAACAAATTGACAGAAGTGATCGGTAATATCCGTTCCTCTTCAGTGGCCATCACCTCTGCGGCGAACGAAATCGCCCAGGGTAACTCCGATTTGAGCCAACGCACCGAAGAACAGGCCTCGTCGCTCGAGGAGACGGCCTCCAGCATGGAAGAGATGACCTCTACGGTGAAACAGAGTGCGGAAAATGCCTTGCAGGCCAACGACCTTTCCCGCGAAGCCCAACAAAAGGCCCAAGAGGGTGGTGAAGTCGTCAGTCGGGCAGTATCTGCGATGGAAGAAATCAATGCTTCCAGCAAGAAGATCTCGGATATTATCGGGGTCATTGATGAAATTGCCTTCCAGACCAACTTGCTGGCGCTAAACGCTGCGGTGGAAGCGGCCCGTGCGGGCGAGCAGGGCCGGGGCTTTGCGGTAGTCGCCGGTGAGGTGCGGAACCTGGCACAGCGCTCTGCTGGTGCGGCCAAGGAGATCAAGGAGTTGATCCGCGATAGTGTCAACAAGGTGGGTGACGGTACGCAATTGGTGAATGACTCCGGCGACACGCTTAAGGAAATCGTCAGTGCGGTTGAGAGAGTCAGCGTCATGATGCGGGAGATCAGTGAGGCGGCTCAGGAGCAAACTTCCGGCATTGATCAGGTCAATACCGCGGTTTCCCAGATGGATGATATGACCCAGCAGAATGCGGCTCTGGTGGAGCAAGCTTCTGCAGCCGGAGAAGCTATGGCCGAGCAGGCCCGCGGAATGGCAACCATGATGGATTTCTTCACCGTCGACAATAATGCGGTGGCGCCATCCCAGGGGGCTTCCTTGCATGTAGTCAGCTCTTCACCTGCTGCGAGACTGTCTCCACCTTCTGCTCCTCAGCAATTGCATGCTCCGGGCAGTGACGACGAGTGGGAGGAATTCTGAGTAAAACCCAGGACAGTCCGATACCACACGAGGTTAAAACGTGAGCGCCAACACCTCTCACATGGAGCGCGAATTTCCGATGAGCCAGCGGGATTTCGAGCACATTAAGCAGGTGGCTTACGAGCTGACCGGCATCAAACTGACGGACCATAAAAAGAACATGATCTACAGCCGGCTGGCGCGTCGAATACGGCGCCGCCAGCTGGGATCTTTCCGTGATTATTGTGATCTCATCTCAGCTGATGGCTCCGATGAAATCACAGACTTCATCAACGCAATCACCACCAATCTGACCTCGTTTTTCCGGGAAGAGCACCACTTCGACTTTCTTGTGCAAAACGTATTTCCCGAGCTGCTGCGCCATAATCAGGGCAGTCGACGCATCAGGATCTGGTCTGCGGGTTGTTCCACAGGGGAAGAACCCTATTCCATCGCCATGTGCCTGAGAGAAAAAATGCCGGTGGAAAGCTGGGATATCAGGGTGCTGGCCACAGATCTGGATACCGATGTAGTGGCACATGGCAAGCGCGGTGTCTACAGCGCCGATAGGATTGACGGTATTGTTGAAGATCGCAAAAAACGTTGGTTCCTGCGTGATTCTGTTGGAGAGGAAGTTCGGGTTAAAGATAGTCTGAGGAATCTCATCACGTTTAAGCCATTGAATCTATTGCAGTCTTGGCCCATGAGGGGGCCTTTTGATGTAATATTTTGTCGTAACGTTGTCATTTATTTCGATAAAGACACTCAGCGTACGCTATTTGATCGTTATGCAGACCTTTTGGCCCCAGGAGGCTATCTTTTTATAGGGCACTCAGAAAGCCTGCATAAGGTGACAAACCGGTTCGTATCCCGGGGAAGGACCATTTACCAAAAAGTGGGTTAGCTTGGTTTATCTGTAATCAACCCGGCGGCTGCCCCTGCAATACATTGCAATTGTCACAGGATGGAGATGTTTCCTTGACCCACCCAACACTTCCCAAGCCCCTTTCCGGTTTTTCCCATGTTAACCGCTATTGGGATCGGCGCATGAACGTTGCCGCCGCCAAGATACTGCCGGGCCAGTTCTATGTCAGCACCCAGGGAGAGATGATTGCCACAGTACTGGGCTCGTGTATTTCGGCCTGTGTCCGTGATCGAAAGATTGGTATTGGTGGCATGAATCACTTTATGCTGCCGATGTCGGGGGACCATAGCAGCTGGGATCACAATCAGGTTGGCGCCGCGGCTCGCTATGGTAATTGGGCCATGGAGTACCTCATCAATGCCATACTCAAGGCCGGTGGCCGCAGGGAGCAGCTCGAAGTCAAGTTGTTCGGCGGTGGCGCGGTGTTATCCAATATGACCAACATCGGTGAGAAGAACATCCAGTTTGCGCTTGATTATTTACGTCAGGAATCTCTGGAGGTCACTGCCCAGGATCTCGGGGGGGTATTTCCGCGCAAGGTTCTTTATTTCTCCGATACTGGTGCGGTAAAACTGCGCAAACTGAAAAGTCGCCATAATGATACTGTTGAAAAGCGCGAAGAAGAGTATCGTCGCAGTATTTCCGTTGAACCCAAGTCCGGAGATGTGGAATTGTTCTGAGTGCAGCAAGGAGCGTCATAAGGTAACGAAGACATGAGTAATATCAATACATCGAAGTGGTGATGGGGCGACAAGATGATTAAAGTGTTGGTGGTCGATGATTCCGCGCTGGTAAGGGGGTTGTTGACAGACATTCTCAGCTCCGACCCGCAGTTGAAGGTGGTTGGTGCCGCGCGAGACCCCTATGAGGCGCGGGAGATGATCAAACGTCTGAACCCGGACGTACTGACGCTGGACATTGAAATGCCGAAAATGAATGGCATTGCATTCCTGTCCAATCTGATGCGGTTGCGTCCCATGCCCGTAGTGATGATTTCCACACTGACCCACGCCGGTGCGCCGGCCACGCTTGAAGCGCTGGAGCTGGGGGCGGTGGATTTTCTGCCCAAGCCCCAAGACGAAGGCGCCATGGGCCAGTATCAGCGGGTTATCGTTGAGAAGGTGAAAATAGCCGCCAGTGCCAATCTTACCGGGCGGGATTCCAACTGGATGGAGCAAGCGCCGGTCAAACCCTCAGCCAGCACGCGCCTGAAAGCCAACTTCATCTGCGCGATAGGAGCCTCTACGGGCGGCACCGAAGCCATCAAAGACGTACTGAGGGTGTTGCCGAAAGAGTCGCCACCGATCATGGTTACGCAGCATATTCCGGCTGCGTTCAGTACCTCATTTGCCCAACGTCTGGATGACAACTGCGAGATCAAAGTGTTTGAGGCTAAAGATGACCAGCCAGTGCGAGCCGGCTGTGCTTACCTGGCTCCCGGTGATCAACATTTGCGATTGGAGCGCTCCTCCTACGGCTATGTCTGTAAATTGACGCAAGGTGACAAGGTCAATCGTCACCGGCCTTCGGTCGAAGTCTTGTTTCAGTCAGTGGCGGAAACCGCCGGCAACAACGCTATGGCGGTTATGCTTACAGGTATGGGTGCCGATGGTGCCCAGGCAATGCTGGAATTACATCAAAAAGGGGCGATGACCGTCGCCCAGGATGAGGCAACCAGCGTGGTATGGGGCATGCCGAAAGCAGCTGTGCAGCTGGGCGCTGCCGAAAAAGTGCTGCCACTGGGTAAAATCGCTGACACAATTATCAGGGCCGCCTATAGTTAGAGAATTGGGGGTTTGAAAGCCGGGTCAGGGTATTGAAGCTTTGATCTCGCCGGTGAAAACTTGAGCAGTTTGAGCTCGAGGTGTGCAGAGCTTTAAAAAAATGCCGCTGTCCTGCCTTGGATGGGGTAGTCAGAGGCATAGATTAGTCTATTATTAGATAACAATTCTGGTGCTCAATAACAGATGGAATAAGAGGCAGGTTATGGGAATTCAATCTCACGTTTCTGATGATGGCAAGGAGCTGGTCATTTCGATTCAGGGTCGCTTTGATTTCAGTGCGCATCAGGATTTCAGGAACAGTTACGAGACTTTGGACAGTCAGCCTACGCGTTACAAGGTGGATATGAACGAAACGACGTATCTGGACAGCTCTGCCTTGGGTATGTTGCTCTTGTTGAGAGATCATGCCGGAGGAAACTCCGCAGAGATTGAAATTGTGAACTGCAGTCCTGATGTCAAGAAAATTTTGACCATATCCAACTTTGAACAGTTGTTTACCATCGAATAGTGGTTGGCTGCGGGAACAATGCCCCAGGAGATGTCGCAACAGGCAAAGCCCTTGAAAATACTGATCGCTGACGATACCGAGACCGATCGCCGGATCCTGGAGGCCATTGTTCGCCGGGAGGGGCATGAGGTCATCAGTGTCTGCGATGGTCAGGAGGCGGTCACTGCCTACGAGCGGGAACAGCCGGATATCGTCCTGCTGGATGCCCTCATGCCAAGGCTGGACGGCTTCGGCGCCGCGAGGCAGATCAAGGAACTGGCTGGCGAAGAGCTCGTGCCGATCATATTTCTCACTTCCCTGAGCGATACCGAGTCTCTGGTGCGCTGCCTGGAGGCAGGTGGGGATGACTTCCTTTCCAAACCCTACAACCGGGTTATCCTCCAAGCCAAAATCAAAGCCTTTAATCGCATGCGTGAGATGCATCAGGAGGTGCAGATTCAGCGCGATCAAATTGCCTCGCATAACGATCATTTAATGCAAGAGCAAACGGTTGCCAAACAGGTGTTTGACAACATAGCCCATACTGGTTGTCTGGATGCCAGTAACGTTAAATACCTGCTGTCACCGCTTGCCGTTTTTAACGGCGACGTGATTGTGGCGGCCATTCGGCCTTCGGGCAGTATGATGGTGTTGTTGGGGGACTTTACCGGCCACGGGCTGCCGGCCGCGATTGGCGCCATGCCTCTGGCATCGTCGTTTTACGGGATGGTGCAGAAAGGATTCTCAATGGTGGATATCCTGCGGGAAGTCAACCAGAAGCTTAAACAGATCCTGCCGATCGGCGTATTCTGCTGTGCCTCCATCGTCGATATGAATTTCTCCAAAGGCAAGATTCGCATCTGGAATGGTGGCTTGCCCGACTGTTACCTGCACCGGTCCGGTACAGGCGAGGTAGAACCCATTCGCTCAACCCATCTGCCGCTGGGTGTGCTTGACGACAGCAGTTTCAAAGACGACTGTCTGCATTTTGAGATGGAGGTGGGAGACCGCCTATATATGTGGTCTGACGGAATCATCGAAACCCGCAACCCGAAAGGTGAGATGTACGGCGAAGAACGTCTTCAGCAAGTCTTCGCCGGCAATAAGGTGCCCGGCCAGGTCTTTGACGACATTGTGAACAGTGTGCATGAATTTGCGGGTGGGGAGCGGGATGACGATTTGTCTCTGATAGAGCTGACCATGGCAGAACCCGGGCAAATCGATGGTGGACCGCGAGATTACTCGCCACAACGCCATAGCGGAATGATGGAATGGTCAATGGATCTGGAATTGCAGCCCTCTACCTTCCGGCTGTTTGATCCCTTGCCGCTGTTACTCAACATACTGGTCGAAGTACCGGGGCTGAGAACTCACAGCGGCAGCCTCTACACCATCCTGGCAGAGCTCTATTCCAATGCCCTGGAACACGGGGTGCTGGGTTTGTCCTCCGAACTCAAGCACACGCCGGAAGGGTTTGCGGAATACTATCAGCAGCGTCAACAGCGGCTGGACACCCTGGAGGAGGGAACCGTCGCTTTTTCGATGGATCACCGGGTTCTGGGGGATGGCGGAGAACTCATATTGAAAGTCACCGATTCCGGTACTGGCTTCGATCATCAGAACAATATCGACAACCCCCACAAGCGGGTAGGCTACAGCGGTCGGGGAATACCGCTGATTCGCACGCTGTGTCACTCCTTGCGCTATATTGGAACTGGCAATCAGGTAGAAGTCGTATTTCGTTGGGATGGCGACGATTAGTATGGGAATCAGGCAAACTATTTGGCAAGCAACGAGGAAAGTCGCAGTATGACTCAGTCGGTTGATACAGAAACCCTGGCAATGTTGAAAGAGGTTATGGAAGATGACTTCAATAACTTGATCAACACTTTTCTGGACGACGCCCGACAGAGGTTGCCGCTGTTGCGGGAACAGTTGGCCGCTAGTGATTATGAGGCCCTGAGACGCACTGCTCATAGCCTGAAGGGCAGCAGCAGCAATCTGGGGGCCATGCCGTTGTCCGAACTGTGTTTCCAGGTCGAACATCGTGCCAATGAGCACCAGTTATCAGGTGTTGAAGGTATTTTGCAGGAAATTGACGCTGAATTTCAGCAAGTCAGCGATATTTTGTCTCAGTTCTAACCGTCCTTTTCAGAACCCTGGGTTCTGGCATTGACTTTGCAGTATTGATCCCAAACGCAGGATTACACTCAAAAGCGGATAAACATTGCCGCTATGCGGGTGTTGTGCCCAGAGGATCGATATGAACGCCTACCAGCTGCCCATTTCTAACCTGCTCAATCTGGATGTCGGTGCAGGTGCGAACAACCGAGCAAGCCAAACCGGTGATGCCGCTTTTGAAGACAGCTTTCGTTCTGCTATGGACGAACGCCGGGTATCACCAGCAAACCATTCTGAAAAATCAGATTCTGAGCAGACTCGTAACGAACCGTCTAATGAGCGGAAGGACGCACAGAACGATCCGCGTTCTTCAGCGGAACAGAAGTCGTCGGACACTGCCGATTCGGCAGGCGACCAGGAGCGTTCGGCCCGCAACAATGGTAGCGCGGGTGGCGAGTCTTCAGCGGAGCAGCAGCCTTCAGCGGAGCAGGAGCCTTCAGCGGAACAGGAGCCTTCAGCGGAACAAGAGCCAGCACCGGAAGCAGAGGCTTCCGCCGATGAAAATTCTTCAGCTGAAAAAGCGCATTCAACCGGAACTGAGTCTGCATCCGGTGAAGAATCCTCAGCTTCAGATGTAGAGACTTCCGTCGAGGAGCAGGCACCTTCGGATGAAGCTTTGGCCAATGATGATCTCTCAGGCGATGAAGAGTCATTGGCTGAAGAAGCGTCAGCTCCTTTAGAGCTGCTCTCAGAATCAGTGGCTGGAGAACAGTTGTCCAGTGCAGATGATCCCACGGCAGGCGAAACCACTTCTGCAGACCACCCATCCGCATCCCTAAGAGCTGACCCATCGCCAGCCCGCGCCACATCCGGCCCCGAGGATCTGGCCGAGGGCCGGCTTCAGGACGGAGAATCCTTGGTGAGCTCCGGCACAGCTGAGTCTGGAGACAACAACCAGCAGCAACGAAATCAGGGCGAAGAAGCGCTTTCGGAAGTTGATGTTGACTCTCCAGCCTACCTTTCCAGCCAGCAAGTTGCACTCGAAGCGTCAGTCCTGGGCGGTAGCGCTCCTAGGGAACAAGTTGCAGATGACGCGTCGGTGATCTCGGTGGGAGACAATGGCGCAACAGAAGCGGCTCCCGGGTCACCGGTCTTGGATCCCGATACATTTTACTCTGGTGGCCCTGCAGCAGCGGACCAAACCCGTGAAAATAGCCGCCCGCTGGCACAGCCCTACGCCGATGAGAGTTGGCTTGAGGATATTCCAGATACTGCCGAAGGCGCCTTGCCTGACCAGAATGTCGCTGGCGACACCACCTGGGAACGTCGTCCTGAGTCTTTGTTGGCTGCCCACGGAGTAAACGTAGCTCAGATCAGGCATTCCGGGGCTGAAGGTTACCCTGGGGACCCTGTGCCTACCTTATCGACCACTGCAAACCCGGGTGCTGTCACTGGCTCTCCAGGGGTGTCTGAGACAGTGAACGCTTCCTCGTCTGCGATGGGGAACCAAAGATCGCCTTCTGCACTTGGGGCGGGTAGTAGCCAAGGCAGCGGAATCAGCACTGAAGAGTCAACGATTAATCTGACAGACCTGGCTGCGGACGGTGAAGCTGAGACCAGTGACGAGCTTCTCGCCGCGCCCCGGGCCAAGGTGATTCCTGCAGGCAGTTCACGCCTGTCGACCGACGGTCAGTTGAATCGTGCGGTGATGGAAGCTGTGGCGGAATCGCCTCAACAGTCGGACTCAGCCGTCGACCTTGAAGTCGATACCCACCTTGCCAATTCTCGCCGTCAAGCTGCCCCCGACGCGATGACGGCCTCTACCGTGCAATGGTTGAACCGTCAGACTCAAGGTCCGAGCATCAGGTCAGAGGCGACAGCTGCCACGGCGGCAGCGGGCATTGATGCCAATACGGCCAATGCCTCCAGTCAGAGCAGCACCAGTTTGGCGGCAGTCTTGAATGCCGCGGCCAGACAACAGGCCGCACCGGCCAGTGTCCAAAACGGCGCGGCGGTATTTCAACTGCCTCCACAGGCAAAAGGGGTGGGCCAACCCCAGTGGCAGACCGCAATTGCGGAACGGGTGGCGGTGATGGCCAGTCAGCGTATCAGCGCTGCGGAAATTCAACTGGACCCGCCGGAATTGGGCCAGTTACAAGTCCGGGTTACCCTGAATCAGGAGCAGGCCAGCGTCAGTTTTGTCAGCCAGCATTCGGTAGTTCGGGAAGCCCTGGATCAAACCGCATTCCGCCTGAGGGAGATGTTTGATGCTGAAGGACTGGATTTGGTGGATGTGGACATTTCTGATCAGGGGTTTCAGGAGCGTCAATCCTCCGGAGAAGGGGGAGGCCATTCCCAGGGGGCGGAGGATGACGAGCTGGAGCCGGTGACTACTCACGTACGATTATCCCAGGGATTGGTGGATCACTTTGTCTAATCTCATCGCTTCTCCTTCATCATACTGGCGCCTGACTGTCTGAGCGAGGCGCCAGCGTTCAGACCCACATCTATCGCGAACGCCTTTTCCCAATCTCTGCCACTTTTGCGCAAAAAATTCTGTACACTCCCTGAATGAGTATCGAGCCAGGCCATGAATGCCTTATTTATCAATGGCATGGGTCTTGCTGGCAAATCAACTTTACAGGGGGCGACAGGTTTTTGACATGGCAGAAGACGCTAACGAACAAACGGGGAATTCGGGCGGCGGCAAGAAAAAGCTGATAATGATGATAGTCATCGGTCTGGTACTGATCGGCTTGTCAGTGGGAGGAACCCTGTTGGCGTTAAAATTTGTGGGAGGCGATGAACCAGCGGCCACCGCTGAGGCGGAGCCGGATGCGCCGGTAGAAGAGGTTAAAAAACCAGCGATATACTATCCACTGAAGCCTACAATCATCGTCAATTTCAGTGCTCGCGGCCGGCAACGCTTCCTGCAGGCGGAGGTGAGTCTGATGGTGCGGGAAGAGGATGTGGTAGCGGCTATCGAGGAGCATGGCACAATGCTGCAGCATGGTCTGTTAATGCTGTTCAGCGGGCAGGACTATGGCGAGCTGCAAACGGACGAAGGCAAAGAGTTGCTTCGTCAGATGGCACTGGAAGAAGTTCAGCGTATGCTGGAACAGGAAATTGGCAAACCTGGTGTTGAGCAGGTTTTGTTTACCAATTTTGTGATGCAATAACTGCTTTCTGATGCAGAGACTATCTGTGATGCAGAAACCAGTGGTTGAGACAATCGGGCGGTAACCGTGCAGGATCTACTTTCACAAGACGAAATTGATGCGCTCTTACACGGTGTCGACGACGGCGATGTCGATACGGAGAGTAGCGAAGAGCCGGGTGCGGTCAAAGCATATGACCTGACCAGCCAGGATCGTATCGTGCGCGGGCGAATGCCCACGCTGGAGATGATCAACGAACGTTTCGCCCGGTACACCCGCATAAGTATGTTCAATTTGCTGAGACGCTCGGCCGACGTTTCTCTGGGCGGGGTGCAGATTCAGAAGTTTGGGGAGTATGTACACACGCTGTACGTACCTACCAGCCTGAATATGGTCAAATTCCGCCCGCTTCGTGGAACCGCCTTAATCATCCTGGACGCCAAGCTGGTGTTCAAACTGGTGGACAACTTTTTTGGCGGCGATGGGCGTCACGCCAAAATCGAGGGTCGTGAATTCACACCCACCGAACTGCGGGTGGTGCAAATGGTACTCGAACAGGCGTTTGTGGATCTGACAGAAGCCTGGAAAGCCGTGATGCCCATTGAATTCGAGTTCATTAATTCAGAAGTTAACCCGTCAATGGCCAACATCGTCAGTCCCAGCGAAGTCGTGGTGGTGAGTACTTTCCACGTCGAACTCGATGGCGGTGGCGGTGATCTCCATATCACCATTCCCTATTCGATGATTGAACCCATTCGCGAGATGTTGGACGCCGGTTTGCAAACCGATACCGATGAGCGGGATGACCGCTGGGTACACGCGCTGCGAAACGACGTCATGGAAGCGAAGGTGGAATTAGAGTGCGAAGTCGCCCGCAGAGAGATTACTTTGAGGGACATTGTCGATCTTAAAGCAGGAGATGTTGTGCCTATTGAGCTGCCCGAGCTTCAGGTAGTCACGGCCAACCGTGTTCCAATGTTCAGGATTTCGCTGGGACAGTCCAACGGCAATCTGGCGCTGAAAGTCAACGAAATCATTGATCGAACAGCGTTGCAAAACAGCACAACCCTGGCCGAAACACCGGTAATTGAGGAAAGCAAAAAATGAGTGATGACGATCTGTTGGACGAAGGTGGTGATGTCAATCAGGACGCCATGGCGGACGAGTGGGCTGCGGCGATGGCCGAAGCTGAGGCTGCCGAACAGGCCGAGGCGGAAGCGGAGGCCACACCTGTTGCTTTGAATGAGTTTGAGGACGAAGGTATTGGAGGTGGAGCGGATAACCCTGATCTTGACGTGATCCTGGATATTCCAGTGACCATTTCAATGGAAGTTGGCTCCACTTCTATCACCATCCGCAATCTGCTACAACTCAATCAGGGCTCGGTTATTGAGCTGGACCGACTGGCGGGTGAGCCTCTGGACGTGTTGGTCAATGGCACCTTGATTGCCCACGGAGAAGTGGTGGTGGTGAATGAAAAATTTGGTATTCGGATGACGGATGTGATCAGTCCGGCTGAACGTATCAAGCGGTTGCGGTGATTGCCATTGAATGTACGACGCTCGTTTGTGGTCATACTGTTTTGGATGGTTTGCGGGGTGGCGTTTGCTCAGAACTCCATTAGCGGGAATCTGGATACGGCCGCTAGCCAGGAAGAACATCCACCGCAAGATGCACAGTTAGCCGCTCCAGCACGTGAGAAACCTGGTCTTGAGACCGCTCCCTCTAGTCAAACCGGCGGGCCCACCGGTCCTTCCTTCAAAATCCCTGCAACCCGTCAATCTCAGACCGCATTACCCGACAGTGGCGCCTACCTGACTCAGGTTTTTCTGGCATTGATGGTGGTGATTGGCTTGGTGTTTGCCGTCGGCTGGTTAATGCGTCGAGTGGGTGGAGGAGCCCTGGTGGGCAGTCAGCATATGAAGGTTCTGGCGACCATGCCGATGGGAACACGTGAGCGAGTGGCGCTGATTGATGTGGCTGGCCAGCAATTGCTGGTGGGTGTAACGGCGACCTCTATCAATACGTTACATGTCTTTCCTGAACCGGTGATTGAGTCTGACCATGGCGCTGCTGATTCGGACTTTGCGCATAAGCTTCGGGCGTTAATGGGCGGCAAGGGACAAAGCTCATGAGTCGATATAGCTCACTGAAAACCGGATTGTTACTGCTGATCCTGATGGTCGGGGGATCTATGGTTCCGGCATTTGGCCAGGATACCAGTGGCGCGTCATCTTCCACCGCAGCCAGCGGCAGTGCTGACCCGACGACCTTTAAGGGCATTCCGGGATTGCCCGCCGTCACGGTTCAGACTAACCCAGACGGCAGCCAGGATTACACCGTAACCCTGCAAATCCTGGCCATTATGACGGCGCTGTCGTTGCTGCCGGCACTGTTGATGATGATGACCTCGTTTACACGCATCATTATTGTGTTCGCCATTCTCAGACAGGCACTGGGCTTGCAGCAATCGCCTTCGAATCAGATTCTGATCGGACTGACGTTGTTTCTGACATTTTTTATTATGGCGCCGGTGTTTGACCGGGTGAACCAGGAAGCGCTGCAGCCCTATATCAATGCGGAAGTCACCGCACGACAAGCTTTTGATCTGGTCCAGGTTCCTTTTCACGAATTTATGCTGTCGCAGACCAGGGAATCGGATCTGGAGCTGTTTATGGAGATCGCCGATCGGCGTGATATCGCCTCACCACAAGAGGTGCCCATGAACATACTGGTGCCGGCGTTTGTGACATCGGAGCTTAAAACGGCTTTCCAGATCGGTTTTATCATTTTTATTCCCTTTCTGGTGATCGATATTGTGGTCGCCAGTGTACTGATGGCCATGGGTATGATGATGCTGTCGCCGCTGATTATTTCGTTGCCCTTTAAGATTATGTTGTTTGTGTTGGTCGATGGCTGGGCGTTGATCATTGGCACATTGGCGGCCAGTTATGGTTAAAGCAGACTCTGGGATTCAGTACCAACTTGGGCTGAGCTAGCGAGGTGAACTGATGACTCCGGAAGTGGTGATGGACCTGTTAGGCACCGCCTTTTACCTGACGGTGGTAATGGTGTCGCTGATTGTGGGTCCCAGTCTGGTGGTGGGATTGCTGGTGAGCATGTTCCAGGCGGCCACCCAGATTAACGAACAGACCCTCAGTTTTTTGCCGCGATTGCTGATCACACTGGGAACCATTATGGTTGCTGGCGCCTGGTTGATACAGCAGTTTATGGACTTGTTTAATAACCTGATCCGCCAGATCCCACAATTGATCGGCTGACCCCTCATGTGGTATCTCACAGACAGTCAGATTACCGAATTTGTGGGCAGATACCTGTGGCCCCTGTTTCGTATCAGCGCGCTGTTTATGGCGATGCCGATCATCGGCACCCGTGTTGTTTCGGCACGGGTACGTATCGTATTGGCGTTGACGATTACCTTGCTGGTTGTGCCGCTGTTACCGCCAATGCCTGAGGTTCCACCATTATCCCTGGGCAGCTTATTGATTGTATTGCACCAGATACTTATCGGATTGACGCTGGGTTTTTTTCTTCAGGTGGTATTTCACCTGTTTGTCTTGGCGGGGCAGTTTGTGGCGATGAAAATGGGGTTGGGTTTTGCTCAGATGAATGACCCGTCTAGCGGTGTCGCCGTGACTGTGCTGTCAAACTACTATCTGATTCTTACGACATTGCTGTTTCTGAGCATGGATGGGCACTTGGTCGTATTTCAGATGATCATCGAGAGCTTTAACACCATTCCCATTGCCGCCCAGGGAATGACCTCAGATATCTTCTGGCAGGTGGCCAGCGGCGGTAGCTGGATGTTCAGCCGGGCACTGTTGATTGCGATGCCGGTATTAACCTCTCTGCTGGTGGTCAATCTTTCTTTTGGCGTGATGAGTCGTGCAGCGCCACAGATGAACGTGTTTACTGTGGGCTTTCCCATTACCCTCATTTTCGGGTTGTTACTGATGTGGTTCAGCATGCCTGGGTTTCTACCCAATTATCAGTTGTTTCTGGAAGAGGGCTTTAATGTGCTCTACCAGTTTCTCAGGATACCCTGATGGCCGAAGACGACAGCAGTCAGGAAAAAACAGAAGAGCCCACGCCGAAACGGCTGGAAAAGGCTCGCGAAGACGGTCAGGTTCCCCGATCGCGGGAGTTGACCACCTCTGCGATTCTGATTGCCGGCAGTGTCGGGCTGTTTGTGTTAATGCCGTTTATGTCCCAACGCCTGCTCGATATCTCGCGATATAACTTTTCCCTGGACCGACGCGTGGTATTTGATCCTGCGCTGATGGTTCAGCAGCTTGCTCACTCATTCGCCGACGCACTCTGGTCTCTGGTGCCGCTGTTTTCGATTCTGCTGGTGGCGGCAATCCTGGGGCCGATTGCTCTGGGTGGCTGGTTATGGAGTGTCAAAGCCATGGCGCCCAAGGCCAGTCGCATGAATCCCATGGAGGGCCTCAAGCGCATGTTTGGCGTTAAAGGCCTTATCGAGCTGGTTAAGGCGGTGGCCAAGGTGCTGCTGATTCTGAGTCTGGCTATTCTGCTGCTGGTGAGTATGCAACAGGACATGCTGGAGTTAGCCAACCAGGCAGTGAATCCGGCAATCGTCGACTCGTTCAAGCTCGCCGGTTGGGCGGCCATTGCATTGTCTGCCATTACGCTGTTTATCGTGATATTGGATGTGCCTTTTCAGATGTGGGACCACAGCCGCAAGCTGAAGATGTCGCGTCAGGATATCAAGGACGAAATGAAAGACAGTGAGGGTAAGCCGGAAGTCAAAGGCCGGATTCGGCAGTTGCAACGGGAGATGGCCAATAACCGACAGCTGGCGGCCGTGCCCGAGGCCGATGTGGTGATTACCAACCCGACGCACTTTTCCGTAGCAGTCAAGTATGATCCGGACACCATGCAGACTCCCATCGTACTGGCCAAAGGGGTGGACTTTTTCGCTCTGAAAATCCGGGAAGTGGCCAAGGCCAACGACGTGCAGATTATGGAATCTCCAGTTCTGGCTCGAGCCATCTATCATACTACCGACGTGGACCAGGAGATTCCCGCCGGGCTCTATATGGCAGTGGCGCAGATACTGGCGTATGTTTTCCAGTTGCGCAATTATCGTAAGGGCAAGGGAGAACGACCGCCGTTCCCCAGAAACATTGATGTCCCCGAAGAGATGCGCTTTGATCCCTGATTAAGGAAAGTCCATGCTGAAACGAACTATTGCCATAATCTTTGCGATTCTGGCGGTGTACTTCTTATTCTGGCCAGTACCTGTCGAGCCTCGCAGCTGGTCGGCCCCAACGGCCCCGGCCTATGAGGGCGACTATCAGGTTAACCAGGCATTGCGTCAGTTTGAGCCCATGGTCATGCCCGAACAATCCGGGCCCGAAGGCGTGGTGGTCGACGCCAGTGGTTTTGTCTACGCCACCACGGAGCAAGGCTGGATTGTGCGTTGGAGGCCGGGCGTCAGGGAGGCTGAGAACTGGGTTAAATTACCTGGCCGGCCGCTGGGAATTTGTCTGGGTGCCAACAACGATTTCTGGGTGGCCGATGCTTTCGAGGGGGTCTTTCATGTCGATTCCGATGGCCGGCTGACACGGCGTTTGACCGAAGTGGACGGCAAGCCGCTGCTCTATGCCAATGACCTGGTACTGGCCGCTAATGGCAAACTCTATCTCAGCGATTCTACCGCCCGCTTTTCGGCAAAGGCCTACGGCAGTACCTATAAGGCCAGTCTGGTGGACATCCTGGAACATGGCGATACCGGTCGGGTGATCGAATGGGATCCAGTTTCCGGTGAAAGCCGGGTCATTATGTCGGGCTTGAGCTTCGCCAATGGCGTGACGGCTGATCCATCGGGTGAATTTCTCCTGGTGAACGAAACCTCTGAGTATCGTGTCTGGAAGTATTGGATTGCAGGTGCCAAGGCCGGCACTGCTGAGGTGTTGATCGATAATCTGCCCGGTTTCCCGGACAATATTATTGCCGGCCAACAGGGACGCTTTTGGCTGGGTTTTACTTCTCCGCGAATCGCGCTGCTGGACAATCTCGCCAACAAGCCCTTTGTTCGGAAAATGGTTCAGCGTCTGCCTTCCTTTGTCAGGCCCAAGGCCAAATTCTATGGGCATATTCTGGCCATCAATGGGGAAGGGCAGGTGGTTGCCAACCTGCAGGACCCTGAGGCTCGATATCCGTTGACGACCGGCGCCAGCGAAACCGATGAGTACCTCTATATCAGTAGCCTGATCGCACCGGATTTGGCTCGTGTGCGTAAGTCTGATATCGGTTTATAGCGAAGTCTGTCAGCCACTGGTACGGTTCTTGCCCTATCTGCTGCTAACGCAGTAAACCGTCAAGAATCCGTATCTCAATGGCATCAAATTCTCTGTCCGAATTCCGTCAGTTTGCCTCCAGTATTGACCGCAAGGACGCCATCAATCACGTCCGCAGCATCGGTCAAGGTAACTTGGGGATACCCATTCTGCTGTTGATGCTGCTGGGCATGATGACGCTGCCTCTGCCGCCATTTCTGCTGGATCTGTTCTTCTCTTTCAATATCGCCCTGTCCATTGTGGTTCTGCTGGTGGGTATTTATTCCCTGCGCCCTCTGGATTTTGCGGTATTTCCCACCATTCTGCTGGTGGCGACACTGTTGCGGCTGGCACTGAATGTGGCATCGACCCGTGTCGTTCTGCTCGAAGGGCATCAGGGGGGGGATGCCGCAGGCAAGGTGATTCAGGCCTTTGGTGAGGTGGTGATTGGCGGTAACTACGCAGTGGGGATCATCATCTTTATCATCCTGATGATCATCAACTTTGTCGTGGTCACCAAAGGCGCCGGGCGAATTTCAGAAGTGAGTGCGCGTTTTACTCTGGATGCGATGCCTGGCAAACAGATGGCCATTGACGCCGATCTCAATGCGGGGCTGATTGATCAGGACGAGGCTCGAACCCGCCGTGAAGATGTGGCTGCTGAGGCCGACTTTTATGGTGCGATGGACGGTGCCAGTAAATTTGTACGTGGCGATGCCGTTGCCGGCATCCTGATTCTGGTGCTCAATATTATTGGTGGACTGATCGTGGGTATGGTGCAACACGAGCTGGAGTTTCAGGATGCCTTGCAGAAGTACATTCTGTTAACCATTGGCGACGGCCTGGTCGCCCAGATTCCTTCTCTGTTGCTGTCGACCTCGGCCGCGATCATGGTCACCCGCGTCAACAGCTCCGAGGACGTTCGCAAGCAGGTCATGCGGCAGATGTTTGATTCACCCAAGGCGCTGGCAGTGGCGGCGATGGTGCTGTTTATTATGGGCGTTATCCCGGGTATGCCTCATCTGTCGTTCCTGGGGCTGGCGTTCCTGGCTGCCGGCCTCGCCCTGTTTCTTTACTATCGTCAGTATCAGCGTGAAATGACCGGAGATGTGCCAGGAGCGGCACCGGGTTCCGGGCTGGTGCCGGTCGGGCCAACTCCGGGTGCACCGACAGGTGGTCCGGTCACGGTCGATGCAGCCGATGTCACACCCGCTGAACCCGTCGATATCGGTTGGGACGATGTACAGCCCGTCGATATTGTTGGCCTGGAAGTGGGCTACCGATTGATTCCGATGGTGGACAAGAATCAGGGTGGTGAGCTCCTGAGCCGAATCAAGGGGGTTCGCAAAAAACTGTCTCAGGAAGTCGGGTTCCTGATTCCTTCGGTTCATATTCGAGACAACCTGGATTTGATGCCCAACGCCTATCGCATCAGTCTGATGGGGGTGACATTGGGTGAGGCCGAAGTGCATCCGGACAAGGAGTTGGCGATTAATCCCGGGCAGGTGTTCGGCAGTATCGATGGCATTGTCACCACCGACCCGGCCTTCGGTCTCGAGGCGGTGTGGATTGATAGCGACAAGAAGGATCAGGCCCAGACCCTGGGTTATACCGTTGTCGACGCCAGCACGGTGGTAGCCACCCATATCAATCAGATATTGCACAAACATTCCTACGAGCTGTTGGGTCACGAAGAAGTTCAGAAGCTGCTGGACAAGCTGGCGGAGGCCTCGCCTAAACTGGCCGAAGAGTTGGTGCCTGGTGCCGTTACACTGAACGCATTACTCAAAGTTCTGCAGGGACTGCTGCGCGAGCGCGTGTCCATCCGAGATATGCGTACCATTGCTGAGTCCTTGGCTGCCTCGGGGGTCAACAGTCAAGATACTGACGCTTTGATTGCTCAGGCCCGGGTGGGGCTGTCGAGGCAGATTGTGCAGGGTATTGTCGGGCCTGAGCCGGATCTTCCGGTAATGACCCTGGAGGCCAGTTTGGAACAATTATTGCTTCAGACCGTTCAGCAGGCACAAAAATCTGGCGGTGACGGCACCTTTATTGAGCCTTCATTGGCTGAAAAGCTGCAGCAGTCCCTGATTGAGGCGGCACAGCAGCAGGAAGCCAAGGGCAAGCCGGTGATTCTGCTGGTGGCGGCACCGATCCGGATGACAATGTCGAAATTCGTGCGGTACAGCCTGCCGGATATGCATGTATTGGGGTACACGGAAATCCCCGACAACAAACAAATTACCATCGAGGCTTCGGTGGGAGCCCAGGGCTGAAGCGTGCCCTGGACAGATGACAAGCAACGGTAAAACAGGCGTCGTCGGGGGTTGTCCCGGGCGGTCGCTGGAGGAATATCAATGTCTGTGAAGCGATTTGTAGCGGCGGATATGCGCAGGGCCCTGGAGCTGGTGCGACAGGAAATGGGCCCGGATGCCATCATTTTATCCAGTCGACGGATCAAACAGGGGGTTGAGATTCTCACCAGTCTGCAGCCCGAGCCGGCACAGGCCACCCCTCCATCGCCCGTGGATACGCCGATGCCGGGTGTCGATGTGCCCATGGACAGCGATGCTTCCTGGCGTGAGCAGCTCGCAGTGGAAGAGGCAGTTCAGGGCCATGCCACGATCGTAAACCCACCGATCGCGAACTCCGTTCAATCCAGGCCCTCTCTGGCAGCAACCTCAGCCAAGTCAGAGTCTGATCATTCCGCGCCGGTGAGGGGAATGGCTTCCGGCAAGACGCCGGCCGAGTTGGCTGAGGAGATTGAGCAAGCGCGCCAGCGAATGTTGGCCGCCAAAAGAGAACAGCGCCGCCTGGATGTCTCCATTGAAGAACTGAGCCGAAGAGAATCTCCACAGCGTATCGAACCGTCAATGGCACCAAAGCCAGACTACAATGTGGAGCCCACCCAATCGTTCCACAAACCAGAGACGGCCAGCGCTCGTGTTGAACCCAAAATTGCCACGGAGCTGGAGGTTCGACAGGAGGAACAGCTAAAGTCCCTGCAATCTGAACTTGCTGATATGCGTCTGTTGCTGGAAGAGCAGCTCACCCGCATGGCGCAAACTCCTCAACATTCCTCACCCATTGTTGCCGGCCTGATACGGCGTTTTAAGCATATGGGCATGACGGATGCTGCGGCCCAACAGGTTATTGGCCAAGTGCGGGAAAGCGGCACCATGCAGCAGGCCTGGACGGATGCCCTGGCCGCGTTGGCTCACGCTATACCGGTTGGAAATGCGGACGACCTGGTGATGCGGGGTGGGGTATTTGCTTTCGTGGGACCCACCGGTGTAGGAAAAACCACTACTATCGCCAAACTGGCGGCCCGCTACGTGCTCGAGAACGGGCCCGAAAATGTTGCGCTGGTGACGACAGATACCTTCCGCATTGCGGCTCATGATCAACTTCGGGCGCTGGGTCGCATTCTCAATGTTCAGGTCAAGGTCGTGGACGATAACCAGGATTTGCCTGCCATTCTGCGCAGCCTCAAGGGGTGTCCTCTGGTGTTGATTGATACGGCGGGATTCCGCCAGGGAGATGTGCAGCTCAGGGAACAGCTCCAGGCATTGGCACTGGCCCCGGAAATCCAGCCATTGCTGGTCATGGCCAGCAATTCCCAGCTGCAAATGATGAAAGCGACCATACACGCTCACCAGGCGGCTCGACCCATTGGTTGCGTTTTGACCAAGTTGGATGAAACCGCCAGCCTCGGAGAGGGCATCAGTGTGTTACTGGAGCACCATCTGCCCCTGCTGTACACCACCGACGGCCAGGAGATACCGCAGGATTTGAATGTCGCTCGGGGGCACAAACTGGTGGCCAGGGCGGTAGCGCTGATGAAATCGGCGGCGGCCAGTCAGTCCGTCACCAAACTACACCATAGTTAACGCATGGCACGGCTAGCTGTTGTGCAGCAGAGACGCCTATAATAAGTAGCTGAACTGACAGGCTACGCACAGATTTACTTTTAGACCTAATTAGGCAGCTGGATTCCAGGCGGGAATTCACTCAGGAGACAACAGATACATGAGTCCAACACGTCCGGTTCAAGTGATTGCCGTTACCGGCGGTAAAGGTGGCGTTGGCAAGAGCAACATCTCAGTGAATCTGAGCGTGGCGCTGGCCAAGATGAGACGCCGGGTAGTATTGCTGGATGCCGACCTTGGACTGGCCAACATCGATGTGTTGCTGGGCATCAAAGCCCAGCACAATCTTGCTGACGTTCTCGCTGGGACCTGCTCTCTGGAAGAGGTGATGGTCACTGGTCCGGGGGGCGTAAAGGTGGTTCCTGCCTCATCGGGTGTACAGCAAATGGCGGCTTTGGGCCCTCAGGAGCACGCTGCGCTGATCAATGCCTTCAGCGAACTCAGCAATCAACTGGATGTGCTCATCGTTGATACAGCTGCCGGTATTTCCGACACCGTGGTCAGTTTTGTGCGCGCCTCCCAAGAAGTTCTGGTGGTGGTGTGTGATGAGCCGTCTTCTATCACAGATGCTTATGCATTGATCAAATTGCTCAACAAAGAGTACGACATGTTTCGTTTTCGCGTGGTGGCCAACATGACGCGGAGCGCTCAGGAAGGGCAGGCGCTTTACAACAAATTGAATATGGTATGTGAGCGTTTTCTTGACGTCTCGCTTCAGTACGTCGGGCATGTCCCCTTTGATGAGAATGTTCGCAAGGCGGTGCAGCGTCAGCGGCCCCTGTTGGAATATGCCCCCAACTGCAAAGCATCGCAGGCGATCCGCAGTATGGCGGAGAAGATTGACCAGTGGCCACTGCCCAGCGCGGCACGAGGACATCTGGAGTTTTTCGTAGAACGACTGTTGCAGTCAGCGGGAGCGGGTTATTAGCGAATTGTTGACAGACGTTTACTATGACGAGTATGCAGGATCAAACCAATGCCAGCAGTTAACGGCTTAGCCATGTATGACGACACTCAGAAAAGTCTGACGACGGTTGACGTTGAGCAATACGCTCCGCTGGTTAAGCGCATTGCCCACCATATGATGATGCGTATGCCAGCCTGCGTGCAGGTGGAAGACCTGATCCAGGCGGGTATGATCGGCTTGTTGGAAGCCTCCCAAAAGTACGATGCTTCCAGGGGCGCAAGCTTTGAAACCTATGCCGGCATCCGTATTCGTGGCGCCATTGTCGACGAAATGAGACGCGGTGACTGGGCGCCAAGATCGGTGCACCGAAACGCCAGGCGCGTCAGCGAAGCCATCAGCACGGTTGAATCAAAGTGTGGTCGGGACGCCACTGATCAGGAAGTGGCTGAAGAAATGGGTGTGAGTATTAATGAATATCACGCCATGCTCAATGACTCTGCATCCAGTCGTCTGTTCAGTTTTGAAGAAAGCTTTGGTGACGACGATGGCCGCCAGAGCGGTGACGGCGTCAGCATGGCATTTGCCCCTCCCCAGGAAGGATTCCAGAGAGAATCCCTAAAGCAATCGCTGGCCCAGGCGATAACCCAATTGCCGGAGCGGGAAAGATTGGTATTGGCGCTGTACTATGATGAGGAGCTCAATCTCAAAGAGATTGGTCAAATTATAGGCGTTAGTGAGTCCCGAGTCAGTCAGATCCACTCCCAGGCGGCGCTCAGACTCAGATCCCGGCTGGCAGATTGGCGGGAGAGTGATTGACCCTTGGGGCGATTGTGAGTACCTTCTGCGGAGATGCTGAACTCAAGCGGGCTCTGAACAAAAAATACCCAGTTTTCAACGGCTTGGCAAAAACTGGCTACCCGCTGACCAGCTACTAGACTATTAGTTAGTAAATCCCATGCCCGGGACATATGGAGGCTGCATTGGACAAAAACATGAAGATCCTCATTGTCGATGATTTCTCGACGATGCGACGGATTATTAAGAATCTACTGAGAGACCTGGGATTTACCAATACCCAGGAGGCCGACGATGGCTTGACCGCTCTGCCAATGCTCAAAAGTGGGGACTTCGACTTTCTGGTAACCGACTGGAATATGCCGGGAATGACAGGGATCGACCTGCTTAAAGCCGTACGGGCAGATGAGCGCCTGTCGTCTCTACCAGTATTGATGGTGACCGCCGAAGCCAAACGCGATCAGATTATCGAGGCGGCACAGTCCGGAGTGAATGGATACGTGGTTAAACCTTTTACCGCTGCGGCTCTGAAGGAGAAAATTGAGAAGATCTTCGAGCGCGTAGACGGATAACAACGATAAAAGTGAAAAAGGTTTGGCAATGGATAATCAATCCGAGCTGCACAATAATCAGGAGTTTATCCAGGAGCTTCGCGATTGTGCCACACAACTGTCTGAAAAACTGAGCAGTGACGATCTGGAGGGGGCCTCTGACCTGATTCAAAAGCTGTTGGAGGTGCGCGACCGCAACATGTTTAACGCGGTTGGCAAACTCACAAGGGGGCTTCACAGCGCCATCGTCAATTTCCACGTGGATGGCGATTTGAGCAGTGAACCGCCGGAAATTGAAAGCTCCGAAATCCAGGACGCTTCTGATCGACTCAACTATGTCATAGAAATGACACAAAACGCCGCGGACAAAACCATGGATATGGTTGAGGCTTCGGCACCTATCGCCATTAATCTCGGCGAAGAGGCGTCTGCATTGCACGAGCAGTGGGGGCGATTACGACGTCGTGAGATGACCGCCGATGAATTTCGCGAAGTGTACAAGCGCATGGACAGCTTTCTAGGCGATATGCGTGAGGGTACTGGCGAACTCAATAAAAATCTGCAGGATATTATTCTCGAGCAAGGCTTTCAGGACCTCACCGGACAGGTGCTTAAACGTGTGATTGGATTAATCCGCGAGGTGGAAGAAAGCCTGGTAAGCCTGGTGAGAATAGCAGGTCAGGTCGAAGAAATTACAGGTTTGGCTGACGCCGCCGATACAAAACCGGAGGCTGCTGAAAAACCCAAACAGGTGGCGGCCGAAGGACCACAAATCCACGCCGCAGAGCGGGAAGATGTGGTGTCCGGACAAGATGATGTTGACGATTTGTTGTCGAGTCTGGGTTTCTGATTCAGTTCTGAAGGAGCGATGAATGGGTTTCGGTGATGACGAAGAAATTCTCCAGGATTTTCTGGTTGAAGCGGGAGAAATCCTTGAGCTTCTGTCCGAACAACTGGTGGATCTTGAGCAGCGTCCCGACGATACCGATCTGCTGAACGCCATCTTTCGCGGTTTTCACACGGTCAAGGGGGGCGCCGGTTTTCTGCAGCTGAATGCCATGGTGGAATGCTGCCATGTGACAGAAAATCTGTTTGATATTCTCCGTAACGGCAAGCGTACGGTGACTTCGGAATTAATGGACGTGGTGCTGCAGGCACTCGATACCGTTAATCACCAGTTTGAGCAGGTATCCCAGCGCACAGAGGTTGAGCACGCCTCCCCCGAACTGCTTGCCGCCCTGGAACGATTGGTTTCCTGTGAAGATCTGGCCGGTGGTGCAGTCGAAACCGTCGCTGAACCCGTGTTAGAGGTGCAGCAGGAAGAACTGGTTGCTGAAACCGAGGCGGCGCCTTCGACCCTGGGCGCGGGCGGCGGCGATGGTGATATTACGGATTCGGAATTCGAAGAACTGCTGAACGCGATCAGTGACGATACACCTGTTCAGCAGACACAAAGCGCGGTGCCTGCCGCTGTCGAAGCACCAGCCGGTGGCGACGATGACATCAGCGAAGATGAATTTGAAGCGCTGCTTGATCAGTTGCATGGTAAGGGCAAGGGGCCTGGAGTAGGCTCGTCGGCTTCCCCTCCGGGGGCCGAGCCCACTGCGGCCGCAACTGCCTCCGCACCAGCTGCTGCCAATGGTGGTGACGACATCAGCGAGGATGAATTCGAAGCGCTGTTGGACCAATTGCACGGTAAGGGCAAAGGGCCCGGTGCCGGTGCTCCTGCGGCCCAGACTCCAGAGCCTGCGCCTTCAGCTGCGGCCGGTGGTGGTGATGACGTCATCACCGAAGATGAATTTGAAGCGCTGCTGGACGAATTGCACGGCAAGGGCAAGGGCCCCGGCAAAGAAGCTGGCGCCGCTCCGGCAGCCGCCCCGCAACAGCCTGCCGCCAAACCACAACCCCCGGCAGAAACTCCAAAACCGGCAGCCCCCAAAGCGAAAGCTGCCAAGCCGGAGAAAACCGAGGCTCCTGCTCCTGCCCCAGGGCCTGACAGAGGCAAAAGCGCCGCACGGGGCGCTGGTCGCGACGGTGGGGCCCAGGCATCGGCACCTGCCGGCGAAACCACGGTTCGGGTAGACACCCAGAGGCTCGATGACATCATGAATATGGTGGGAGAGCTGGTGCTGGTGCGTAATCGCCTGGTGCGCCTGGGACTCAAGGCCAACGACGAAGTGTTGTCCAAGGCTGTGGCCAATCTGGATGTGGTGACGGCTGACCTGCAGACCTCGGTTATGAAGACCCGAATGCAGCCCATCAAAAAGGTATTTGGGCGATTTCCTCGGGTGGTTCGTGACCTGGCCAGAAATCTTAAAAAAGAGATCAACCTGGAACTGCAGGGTGAAGAGACCGATTTGGATAAAAACCTGGTCGAGGCTCTGGCGGATCCGCTGGTGCACTTGGTGCGCAACTCGGTGGATCACGGTATTGAACTGCCGGCCGACCGCGAGGCCAAAGGCAAACCCCGGATTGGCAAGGTAATCCTCGCTGCCGAGCAGGAAGGCGATCATATCCTGTTGTCGATCACGGACGATGGCGGTGGTATGGACCCTGATAAACTGCGTGGTATTGCAGTGGAAAAAGGTCTGATGGACGAAGATGCTGCGGCACGCCTGTCGGATACAGAGGCATTTTCCCTGATCTTTGCACCTGGTTTTTCCACTAAAAAGGAAATTTCCGACGTGTCCGGTCGGGGCGTGGGCATGGATGTGGTGAAAACCAAGATTACCCAGCTCAATGGCTCCATCGAAATCAACTCGGTGATGGGCGAGGGGACTCGTATTACCATTAAGGTACCCCTGACTCTGGCCATCATGCCAACACTGATGATTATGCTTGGCAAGCAGACCTTTGCACTGCCGCTGGTCAGCGTGAACGAGATATTCCATATGGATTTGACCCGTACCAATGTGGTCGACGGGCAGGAATGTGTTACCGTAAGGGAAAAAGCGGTGCCGATTTTCCATCTCAAGCGCTGGTTGGTGAATGGTGCCATGAACGATCCGCAACCCGACGCAGCCCACGTGGTTATCGTATCAGTGGGTACTCAGCGGGTAGGGTTCGTGGTTGACCAATTGATAGGCCAGGAGGAGGTGGTGATCAAGCCGCTGGGTAAAATGTTACATGGCACTCCCGGAATGGCCGGTGCGACGATCACCGGTGACGGTACCATCGCGCTGATTCTGGATGTGCCCAGCATGCTGAAGCGTTACGCCGGGCACGCCTGATTGTCTGCAAAAATGGAAGGCAAGAAGGCACCCCGGGCCAGGCATCTTCAGCAAGCCAATAAATTACATACGGGATGTTCATGCGACTGGGTTGTCATCAAATTCTTTGTTCTTCTTTTGAATCCAATGTTAATGGTGGGCGTGCCATAAAACTCGCAGCGAGAGGTGAGCGCTGATGGAGTTTAAAGTACTGATTGTTGATGATTCCAACTTCTTTCAGCACAGGCTCAAGGAAATGCTCAATGAGCATCCTGAGCTGAAAGTTGTCGGCATTGCCGCCAATGGCCGTGAAGCGGTGGAGAAAGCCGCCAGTCTCAAACCCGATCTCATTACCATGGACTACGAGATGCCGGTGATGGATGGGGTTACGGCAGTGCGTAAAATTATGGCTGAGCGGCCGGTGCCCATCCTGATGTTTTCATCGCTCACCTACGAAGGCGCGCGTACTACTCTGGATGCGTTGGAAGCGGGTGCGGTAGATTTTCTGCCAAAAAACTTTGCCGAGATCTCCAGCGATTCCGCGACACTCAAAAAGAAACTGCACAATCGCCTGCTGGCCATTGCTCGCCAGCGGCGGGCGCCGGCAACAGCAGCCGGTTCTATTCAATCCTCACCATCTTCAAAGTCCTCAGCGTTGCAACGCTCGGTGCCCACCAGACCCTCGAGTCCGGCGGCGCCAGCAAAACCGGAGCCACGCAGCCTGAAGGGCCAGGTTAAATTGCTCCTGATAGGAGCCTCCACAGGTGGTCCGGTAGCGCTCTCTGATGTGCTGACCAAACTGCCCGCGAACTTTCCACTGCCGATTGTTTTGATTCAGCATATGCCGGAAAACTTCACCAAGGCGTTTGCCGAACGCCTGAATCGGCAGTGCAAGATCAGTGTGCGCGAAGCCGTGGATGGAGATCAGCTGAGGCCCGGGCTGGCACTGCTCGCGCCAGGCGGCAAGCAACTGATGGTGGACAAGCGCGGCGCCGGTTGTGTGAGAGTGTTACCCGGTGATGAGCGAGTCAACTATAAGCCCTCCGTTGACATCACCTTTGGCTCCGCCGCCAACGCCTATGGCGGACAGAGCCTCGGAGTTATCCTGACTGGCATGGGGTCAGATGGCTGTGAAGGTGCGCGGTTGATCAAGCAAAAGGGCGGCGCCATTTGGAGCCAGGATGAAGCGAGCTGCGTCATCTACGGTATGCCGATGGCTGTTGCCCGTGCCCGTCTGACCGACCGGGTGCTGGGGCTCAAAGATATTGGCCCGGCGCTGGCCAAGGAACTATGAGGCATGGATATTCTCAGCCTGTTGGGTGTGATTCTCGGATTTGCCGCACTGATTGGTGGCAACTTTCTGGAAGGGGGGTCCATTCAATCCCTGTTGAACGCACCTGCGGCTATTATTGTCATTGGTGGAACGCTGGGGGCGGCCATGCTGCAAACCCCCTGGCTGCAAATGCGCCGTGCATTTGCGATCTTTCCCTGGGTATTTAATCCGCCGCGAAACCTGTTTCAGGATGGATTGGACAGAGTGGTTCGCTGGGCCATGGCAGCGCGCAAAGAAGGCCTGCTCGGTCTCGAAACAATGGCCGAAACAGAGGCTGACCATTTCGCACAAAAAGGCTTGCAGCTGCTGGTGGACGGCAGTGAGCCGGAATCCATCCGGCGGGTGCTTGAGACAGAGATGATCGTCAATGAGCAGCGCGATCTGGATGCCGCGAGGTTTTACGAATCCATGGGTGGCTACTCGCCGACGATTGGTATCATAGGCGCGGTGATGGGATTGATCCACGTGATGCGTAATCTCGCCGACCCCAATGAGTTGGGGCCCGGCATTGCCATTGCCTTTGTTGCCACTATCTACGGCGTTGCGTTTGCGAACCTGTTTTTGCTGCCTGTCGCCAACAAAATCAAAACCTGCATCCAGAGTCAGTCCCAATATCGTGAGTTGATCATCGAGGGCATTATTGCCATTGCCGAGGGTGAGAACCCCCGCAATATCGAAGTCAAACTCAACGGTTATCTGCCTTGACGGGAGGGTCGTTCCATGCCCAGACGGCGACCCGTAGAAGTTGATACGCACCACGAACGCTGGCTGGTGTCCTATTCAGATTTTATCACCTTGCTGTTTGCGTTTTTCGTGGTGATGTATTCAATTTCTCAGGTCAGTGAAAGCAAATATCGGGTGCTCTCCGAAACCCTGACTGAGGCCTTCAGCCAGACGTTGCCCAAATCACCGCTCTCCGCCCGTGATGAAACCCAGCCCGGAGAACCGGTGGCTTCTCTGGACCCCCTGCAGATCGGTAGCCCATCATTGTCGAGCCAGCCCTCGGAAATCTCCGGCGACGCCGGTGATGGTGCAAGGCCGACCGAAGACAGCCTGTCTGCCGGGGAAGGAGCTTTCGACAAAACAGCCGATTTACCCCAGTTGTCTGATCTCTTTGAAGACGAATTTGCCGACCTGATCGATGATGAGCTGGTACAGGTTCACAGTAACGAGCTTTGGCTTGAGGTTGAACTCAAGTCTTCCATTCTGTTCGCCACGGGGAATGCGCAGCCAACACTGCAGGCCCGGTCGATTTTTGCAGATGTGGCAGCGCTGCTGCGTGGCTATAACAACCCGGTGCAGATAGAAGGTTTCACAGACAATGTACCCATCAATAATGCGCGCTATCCAAGCAATTGGGAGTTGTCCGCTGCGAGAGCGGCATCTGTGGTCAAATTGTTGGCATCGTCGGGGATTCAGCCGCAAAGGCTGTCGGCGGTGGGTTATGGGGAGTATCAACCGGTAGAGGATAATGCCACAGCAGAGGGGCGTGCCGCCAACCGGCGTGTGGTACTGATGATTGCCAGAGACCGTCCCGAGCGCCCCAATGTCAATTCCGCTGATCAAATCGCCGGGGCCGTTGATCCTCCCCAACGTGAAGTGACCTCGCCGTTTCCCCAGCCGGGGCTAGATACCGATGCTATTGCCGAGAATCCGACGGCTGCCGCAGAGCCTGCCACGGCACCGGAGACAGAAGTCTCAGAACAGGATGAAGGCACGCAACCTGCGAATGCCGGGTCCACAGAGACAGCCTCTGAGCCCGCCACGGATGAGACTGGCGAAAGGACGATCAGGCCTGTTGAGAAAGCGGACGGAGGCTTGTTGTTTACCAGTGATCCCGATCTACCCAGAAATTGATGCGATCTATTTTCGAATAGAGTTATTGAAGGGACGGAAACTTTACAGAAGGGAGGCAGAACAGCGACAATAACCATTCAGGCATAAAGTTTGCCTGTATTCCCGTCAAATAGCTATAAGAGACGATATTTTGGCGGAATTCTATATGGTTATTGCCTTGTTTGTGGTGGTGACAGAATTTCGTTGGCGGTCGATCTTCGCTGCTTGACCATGGCCACTTGACCACCGCTTTGCAGCGTGTGATCTTGTAGCCTGGGACAGAATACCGACATCTCAACGGTTATATTAATCTTCTCATTGCAGTTCAAGGGGATAGAGGCTTGCTGGCCTGGACCATTGCGAATCAAAAAGGTGGTGTTGGCAAAACCACGACTACGGTTGCCTTGGGAGGCCTGTGCGCCGAGCAGGGGAGGCGTGTGCTGCTGCTTGATCTGGATCCGCATGGTTCCCTGAGCAGCTATTTTCGCTTTGATCCGGACACTGTTGAAAACAGTACCTTTACCCTGTTTCACGAGCGTCAATCGCTCACGCCTGAGTTGGCACGCAGTTGTGTGGTAAAAACAAAGTTTGACAATCTGGACCTGATTCCGGCTTCGTTGGCGCTGGCAACGCTGGAGCGACAGGCGATCAACCAGGACGGTATGGGTTTGGTCATCAGTCGTGCCGTGTCCATGTTGCGCGAAGACTATGACATTGCTCTGATTGATTGCCCACCGGTGCTGGGGGTTCTGATGATCAATGCGCTGGCCGCCTGCCAGCAACTGATCATTCCGGTGCAGACTGAGTTCCTGGCTCTCAAGGGCCTGGAGCGCATGACCCAGACTTTGCAAATGATGACTAAGTCCCGCAAGCAACCCTTGAGCTATACTATCGTGCCCACCATGTTTGATCGGCGTACACAGGCATCGATCAGCAGTCTGCGCTCGATTAGAAATGCCTACGGCGACAGAGTCTGGCCCGGCAAGGTACCTGTTGACACCAAGTTGCGAGACGCCAGTAAGGCGGGGGTTCCACCGCATTTGTTCCAGCCGGTGGGGCGCGCAGTTGATGCCTATCGCTCGTTACTGAAGTGGCAATTGAGCCGTGGTCTTGCCAATGTGAGGCGGGAAGCGGAGAGGGCAGCCTCGTGAGCGGCTCATCCAAAGACGTTCTTCAGGGCTATTTCGACGAATTATTGACAGGGTTCGATGCTGAGGAGGATACTCAAGGCTATCAACCCCCCAAAACACCTCAGCGCCGCCCCAATGCTGCGCCTCCGAGCTCGGCAGCCCCGACTCCACAACCCCAGCAAGAACCGGCAACCCCGATTCCTCCAGCGGACAATCCACCGCAGATTTCCGAGCTCAACAGTGCCAAGAACGTCGCTGAGCGGCTGGCCAAACAGAAACTGGCAAGATTATTGAAATCAGCACCACCGGAGCCCGCCGTTGAAGTGAAGGTTCAGCGCCCGGTGGTCGAAAAAACGCTGACGCATACTGAAATAGATGCCCGCACCAAAGCCCGGCTACTGGCGGAGACGAAGATTCGGGAAAAAACGGTGCGGAAGGCGCTCAAACCCAATCCCACGGAGGTTGTGGTTGAATCTCTGGCTCCGAAACCGGTGGTTTCGAAGCCCGCTGTGTCGGAAGCTCCTCTGGTTCCCGCACCCCAAGTCTCTGATCCCGCAGTTCCTGAACCGATAGTTCCTGAACCTTCGGTTTCTGAAACTATAGCCTCGGAGCCAGCAGTGGCCGAGAGTACTCAGCAGGATTCCGAAGATTCCCTGGCCTGGATGCCTAACGGGCGCCCGGTCTGGGCACAGGAACGCTTCGAGGTGCTGTTGTTCAGTGTGTCTGGTCTGACTCTGGCTGTGCCTCTGATTGCGCTCGGGCAGATTCAGCCGCTGACCGAAGACTTGACACCACTATTTGGGCAGGCTGACTGGTTTATGGGGCTGCAGCCCACCCCGGTCGGGAAAATCCGAACGGTCAATACCGCTAAATTTGTGATGCCGGAGCGATACGACGACGCTTTTCTGCAATCAGCCAAATATGTGGTATCGATTGATGGCCTGCCTTGGGGGTTGGCAGTGGACTCCGTGAACCAACCGATTTCTCTGCAGCCGGAAGACGTCAAATGGCGCAGCGAACGCAGTAAAAGACCTTGGTTGGCGGGAACGGTTAAGGAGCATATGTGCGCTCTGATTGATATTCCCACCATGGGTAAGTTGCTTCAACAGGCCGATGCGAATGCCCCGTCTGCTGCCAACAATAACAATACACACTGATTTACCCATCGATACTCAAATATTTAAACATTCAGTCGATAGACTGGCATAGAAGCTGCTGTTATCTATAGTAAACTGAAGCATGTGTCTGAATTCTGACGCCTCTGCGGCAGTGGCAGTGAGCTTGTACCACAGGATGACATTGATCGCGCCGCAAAACGCGACCCTACTGAGGAATAACCATATGGCAACCAGCTCAACGAAAAGCAAGACCAGCGAAGACCCAATGTTGCAATGGGTCACCTTCAAGCTGGCGGGGGAGACCTACGGCATCAATGTGATGCAAGTGCAGGAGGTGTTGCGTTATTCGGATATCGCCCCCGTGCCGGGCGCGCCTCATTACGTGTTGGGTATTATCAATCTGCGCGGAAACGTGGTTACCGTTATCGATACCCGTCATCGTTTTGGTTTGGAGCCAGGTGAGGTCACGGACAATACCCGGATTGTGATTATCGAAGCCGATACCCACGTGGTGGGTATTCTTGTCGATAGCGTCGCGGAAGTGGTTTACCTGCGTCAATCTGAAATGGAAACCGCGCCCAATGTCGGTAACGAAGAGAGTGCCAAGTTTATCCAGGGCGTGTGTCATAAGAATGATGAACTGCTTATTCTGGTAGAGCTGGACAAACTGCTTACCGACGAAGAGTGGGCGGAGCTGGAAAACGTTTAAGACTAATATTTATCCCTGCAATTACTGCTGGGTAAGAGGAGCTTGATGATGCTGTTGTCAGAAAACCTGTGGCTGGATATGGCGCTGGTAGCCGCAACGGTAGTGGGTTGGCTGGCGTTTGCTTTGGCACTGGTATGTGTGTTGAGACTGCGTAAACAGGCTCAGCTGACCCAGAAGCTGTTCCAGCGTCTTGAGCGAAACCTGCAAGTGACCAACAGCAGTGCCATTGGCATGGGTAAACGACTGATTGCCCTGGAGCAACAGGGTAATGCACAGGCTCCGGTATTGAGTAAGGATGCCATTGTAAAGACCGCTCCCAGTTTCGAAGATCGGCTGCACGAGGCGCAGGCACCAGCGGGTGAACAGCGACATTTGGTGCCTGGCAACCGCGACGATGGTCTGCGTGATGCCAACAGTTTGCTGCAGGCGGGAGTCAAACCGGAAGAAGTGGCGAGACGCTGCGGTATATCCAAGGCCGAGGCCTCGTTGCTGCAGTTGATGAATCACCAGTCTCCATCGGCGGCCTGACTCGACAGGGGCGCGATCATGGTCCGTAATATTGTCCTGATGACGTTATGTTTTACGCTGCTCAGTGCCTGTCAGGTGCTGGATATCAGTGAAAAGGTCAGTTATGAGGAAGGTGATCGTCCGCTGCCCCATACGCTGATCAATTCCATCAACAAGGGCCGAACCTCCAAGGCTTGGGTGATGCGACATCTGGGTGAACCGGATGAAAAGCGCCTGATCGGCGATAACATGCTCTTTACCTACCATTATCAGCAACAAGTAAAGTCCCGGGTTCGTCTGATTTTGCTGTTCCAGTATCGTCAGCAGCAGACGCGTCAGCGCAGCCTCTATATTGAGTTTAATGACGATTTGGTCAATAAAGTATGGCTCGACGTAGAGCTGGATGATGACGACGACGAAGACTGATCCGTTTCAATAAGCACCACTTCTCATCACTTTCTTAGACGAAAACACACTAAGCGGCAGATATCACTGACCTACACTTAAATAAAGTGTCGTCGGAGGTGTTGTTATGCCCTTCACTCTGTCTGAGGTAAAGCCCCTGTTGTTAGTGGTTTTACTGTCCCTTGCCTCACCCTTAATGGCTGATCAATCGCCATTGGCGATCAGTGGAGCTCATACCATCAATGTCTTTCAGGCTAAACATTTGTATGACAAAGGCGCGGTATTTATTGATGTGCGCAGCGACGAAGAGTGGGAAATTGGCCACATTGACGGGGCCATTCATCTGGATTTTCAGCGGGATTTCGCCAAGCTCTATGGCGCCAACGGCATCACCCGCGATACACCGTTGGTGATTTACTGCAACAGCAGTAACTGCCTGCGCAGTGCTTATGCCTCTGCCGTTAGTGTCTATTGGGGATTTCGCAATGTGTTTTACTTCCGCAGCGGTTATTTCTCCTGGATGCTGGAAGACTTCCCTGTCAACATGAGTTTGATTGCAAAGCTCTGAATGGTGCGTTTGTCATACGCCCACGGGGCCTGTGAGCCCCCGTGGGTGGTTTGTATGTGCCCTAGAGTTTGAATTTAATCATCATGTTGTACATCTTCTCAAAGGTTTTCCCGTAGGGGGGAGCCATTGCCAGTACGCCGCTGAACTTCGCCTGCTTGAAGATGGGGCGAAGTTTTGAAAACTCGATAAATCCTTCCTGGCCGTGATAATGGCCCATACCGCTGTTACCAACACCACCAAAGGGCATATCGTGCTGCGCAACGTGAAAAACACTGTCGTTAATGCACATGCCGCCAGACAGAGTGTTGTAAATCACCTTCTCCTGTAGCTTCGCATCATCGCTATACAGATAAAGCGCCAATGGGCGTTCATTGGCGTTAATGTAGCGAATAACGTCATCAATATTGTCATAAGCTTTAATCGGCAGCAGCGGGCCGAAAATTTCGTCCTGCATAATGACCATATCGTCGCTGGTATCCAGAACCACATGAGGGGGAATCTTACGGTTTTCTTCGTCGATCGGATCATTGCCCAGTAGATTCACCGGGCGGGCACCTTTGCTGCGGGCATCTTCCAGCGTGCTGCTCAAGCGGTTGAAGGCCTTCTGGTCGATAACGGAGGTGTAGTCTTTGCTGGAGGCCGACGGATATCGACCCTTAACCACCTTTTTAGCCGCTTCGACAAAAGCCTCAACCTTATCGCGAGGAACAAATACATAATCAGGGGCCACACAGGTCTGTCCGGCGTTGAGGAATTTACCGAACATCATGCGCTCGGCGGCGGTGTTGATATCGAAGTCTTCGCCGATGATGGTTGGAGATTTGCCACCCAGTTCCAAGGTGACAGGGGTCAGTGTTTTCGCGGCCGTCTCCATTACGGTCTTGGCGGTGCCGGGAGAACCGGTAAATACGAGATGATCCCATGGCTGATGGGTGAATTCGGTGGCAGACACACCGGGAATAACGGCCAGCACATCTTCATCAAAGGCATTGCTGATCAGCTGGTCCATCAGCCTGGCCAGGGTCTGGGAGTTGGCAGCCATCTTCACTATGCAGCGGTTACCCGCTGCCAGTGCACTGGTGCAAGGGCTCAGGGCCAGGAACAGTGGATAGTTCCAGGGGGTCACCACACCGATAACGCCCTTGGGCTGGGGAATCACAGTGTTCTTGGCGCCAAAGTAAGCCATGCTCACATGACGTTTCTGGGGCTTCATCCATTTCTTCAGGCGCTTTTTCGTGTAGTTGATGCCGCTGATTAATCCGAATATCTCCAGCATGCGGGTTTCCTGGCTGGAGCGATTACCGTAGTCCTCGCAGATGGCGTCAGCGATGGCATCCTGGTTGTTGGTCAGGAGTGCTTCAAGCTTTTCCAGCCTTTCCAGCCGCTGTTCCAAAGAAGGATATGGCGCCTCGCGGGAAGCCTGGCGCTGCTTGTCAAAAACTTGCTGGAATCGGCTGGGTGTGGAGGTATCAACGGACTCCAGCCGGGTGGCTTCTACGGCGCTGTTCATTCGGTTTCTCCTGTATCCAACAATGATGCTGTAAGAATTGCACGGGTGTACAAATTTAACCGAATTCGACTTTGATTGAAACTGGCAGGAGAGGCCAAAGAGGGGGATATTTGACCGTGCACGCCAATTTGGCCCCTAGCCCGCCGTTTTCGGTAAGAGACACTTATGGGTCAAATCAGCCGATTTGTTGTTAGTTTTGACTAAATCGACCCCTAAGTCGCGGTGTTTCGGGAATCCGTGTGACTGGCTGTGTTAGACTCGTCGCGTTCAAAATCGAGGAAGCAAGACATGAAGTTTGAAGGTACCGAGAATTATGTAGCCACGGATGACCTGCGCATGGCGGTGGATGCTGCCGTTACTCTGCAGCGTCCCTTGCTGGTCAAGGGAGAGCCTGGCACTGGTAAAACCATGCTGGCAGAAGAAGTGGCCGGTGCTTTGGGCAAACGGTTGATTCAGTGGCACATCAAGTCCACCACCAAGGCCCAGCAGGGACTCTATGAATACGACGCCGTTTCCCGCCTGCGTGACTCACAGCTGGGCAATGACAAAGTCCATGACATCGCCAATTACCTGAAGAAGGGCAAACTTTGGGAGGCCTTTGAGTCCGACGAGCAGGTGGTTCTGCTGATTGACGAAATCGACAAGGCGGACATCGAGTTTCCCAATGATCTGCTGGTTGAACTCGATAAGATGGAATTCTTCGTCTACGAGACAGGCGAGGTGATCAAAGCCAAGCATCGTCCGATCGTAATCATCACCAGTAACAACGAGAAAGAACTGCCGGATGCTTTCCTGCGGCGCTGCTTTTTCCACTATATCAGCTTCCCTGACCGAGAAGTCATGAAGCAGATCATTGATGTTCATTTTCCCAGCATCAAAGCGGACCTGGTTCGTGACGCGCTGGATATCTTCTTTGACGTTCGTCAGGTGCCTGGCCTGAAGAAAAAGCCTTCGACTTCCGAGCTGGTAGACTGGCTGAAGTTGCTGATGGCGGACGATATTCCCGATGAGGTTCTGCAAAGCGGCGACACCCGCCAGGCGATTCCACCTCTCTATGGTGCCTTGCTGAAAAACGAGCAGGACGTGCATCTGCTGGAGCGTCTGGCCTTTATGACCCGTCGCCAGAACGCGTAAGTCGGCAAATCTGACTGAGGAGTGACTGATGCTGGTCAATTTCTTTTATGGCCTGCGCAAAGCGGAAGTGCCGGTGTCGCTGAAAGAACTGCTGGTGTTGCTGGAGGCTATGGAAAAACAGCTGGCCTTCGGCAGTGTTGACGACTTCTATCTGTTGTCGCGAACCTGCCTGATCAAGGACGAAAAGTATTTCGATAAATTCGACAGGGCTTTTGGCGCCTATTTTAAGGGCCTTGAAAGCCTGGAAGGCATTGTCGAGGCGCTGATCCCGGATGAATGGACCCGGGCGGAGTTTATGAAGCACCTGAGCGACGAAGAGAAGGCCAAAATTGAATCCCTGGGTGGGCTGGAAAAGCTGATCGAGGAATTTAACAAGCGCCTAGAAGAGCAGAAAAAACGTCATCAGGGCGGCAACAAGTGGATCGGTACCGGCGGCACTTCACCGTTTGGTAACAGCGGTTATAACCCTGAGGGCATTCGTGTTGGTGGCGAAAGTCGCAATAAGTCTGCAGCAAAGGTTTGGGATAAACGCGAGTTCAAAAATCTGGCGGACGACGTTGAGCTGGGTACCCGCAATATCAAGGTGGCACTGCGCAAATTGCGTAAGTTTGCACGTACGGGGGCGGCCGAGGAGCTGGATCTGGACGATACCATTCGCTCGACCGCCAACAATGCCGGTTTTCTGGATATCAAGATGGTTCCGGAGCGCCACAATGCCGTGAAGGTGTTGCTGTTTTTTGATGTGGGCGGTTCAATGGATCCCTATGTGCGGGTCTGTGAGGAGCTGTTTTCGGCCTGCAAGACAGAATTCAAGCATATGGAGTACTTTTACTTCCATAACTTTGTCTACGAGTACTTGTGGAAGGACAATCGTCGGCGCAACACCGACACGACGGCCATGTTTGATGTACTGCATACCTACGCCAGTGACTATAAGGTGATTTTTGTGGGAGATGCCTCAATGGCACCCTATGAAATTACCAGTCAGTACGGATGTGTAGAGTACATGAATGAGGAGCCGGGACACGTGTGGATGAAACGGCTGACCGATACTTACCAGAAGGTGATCTGGCTCAATCCGACACCTGAAAAGTACTGGAACCACACCCAAACCATCGACATCACCCGCAAGCTGGTGGATGGTCATATGTACCCACTTACCCTGGAAGGTCTGGATCGCGGTATTCAGTTTCTGACCAAGTAATTCTCCCTTTGCCTCCATATGCCTCCCGTTCTGAGGGGGATGTGGAGGCGATTTGTCCCAAAAAACCGGAAAAATGATGATATAACCAGATTTTGGGCATTGCGTTTTTTCTATGTCATCATACTATTAGTTTTAAGGGACGACAGCCGATAGAATAAGCGGATATTAGCACTCGTCCGTTCGAGATAAACGCTCTTGAGAAGAGACAGACGCATTCACTTCACGACAGGCTGATCAGGCGCAATATGTTTACTTTAAAGATGATCATTGTTGCCCTTGTACCGATGGTTACGGTGCTGGCGGCTGTTGTGTTGGGATTGATGATCGACCGCAAGAAGATCAGTGGCATTTTGGCCAATTGGCGTCAGCGCTATGAAGTTGAGCGTACGCTTGCCCGGGAGTTGAAAGCCAAGCAGGCGAAGCTGAAGCAGGTTTATGCGAAGAAGCTTGATCATTTGCGGCAGAGTCAGGATCGTCGTTTTAAGGCGGGTGTGAGTGCTTTTATCGAGCACTGCCGGCATCAGGTGGATGAGCAATTGCAGCAGCGCTCAATGGATAAGAGTGTGGACCCTCATCATTTGTCTTCTTTGAAGCTCTATTCGACGTCTCTGGATGCGACTCTGGATACCTTTCAGGCCACGGGTCCTATGCATTATGAGGATTTGCTGGCGGGCATGCGGGAGCAGGTAATCGAGACGATCGCGGATTCTCAGCGTGGGCAGGAGGCTCTCGATATCGCAGACAGTTTTCAGAAGGCGTTTCAGTCTCAGGAGTCAGAGCGCAGGCAGCTGCGTGGTTTGATTGAACAGGTGTATCGAGATGGCAAGGTGGTTGTTCAGAGTGAGAAGGATGAGCTGGTACTGACTCTGGAAAAGCAGCTGCGGGACAGTATTCGCCAGCAGAAGGAAATGCTGCTTCAACTGCATCGGTTGGAGAGTGAGCTTAAGGAGAGCTATCAGGAAGAAGGGTGGCATTCATCTACCCCCAATATGATGGGCTGAGAAGTATAAATTGGCCTTGATTGTTCATTTTAGGCCAGTTGTTTGAGTAAGGGCTGACGGTCAGGAGAGTGTCAGGAGCTGACCTTCGGCGTGGCACAGTTTGTCTTCGTGTGTAGCAGCGCGCTCCGAGCGCGACCGGGTTGGCACCGTCTCTTTGCACCATAACCGGCCATTGGAATTAGGTGTTTTTCCCAGGTCTTTTCTTTGCGGATAGGACGAAAGGGGCTGGTGATTTTGTGCCACAACGGGCGGCTGGGTGTCCGTTGGAGGGGCACGCTACGGGACTGTTAAAAATTCTGTGTCATTCCTATAATCACGACCCAAAAGGAACGACACATGTCCAACGAGTTCGACTTTAACAAAGCACTGGAAGCCCTACAATCTGGTCAATCTTTGACCGGGAAAGA
>NZ_JAAQPI010000012.1 GCF_011683955.1 Pseudomaricurvus alkylphenolicus | reverse complement strand
AGCAGTGGCGCCAGCTCCGCCACCCTGACGGTCGATACCCAGGAAGACGCGGACTTCGACAACGAGACCTTTACCGCCAGCATCCAGAGCGTGGAAGACACCGGTCAGTTTGAAGCCATCGACACCACCAACGGTGCCGACGGTCAAACCCCGAGCCAGCTGACCACCATCCAGGACAACGACACGGCGCCAACGATACGCATCAACGACGTGACGGTGAACGAAGACGCGGGCACGGCCACCTTTACGGTGTCTCTGAGTCACGCCACCACCGAAGCAGTGACCTTTGACTTTGCCACCAGCGATGACAGCGCCACCGCCGGCGCGGACTACACCGCCAACAGCGACAATGGCTCGATCGGTGCCGGTGATACCGACACCACGATAACCGTGGCCATCACCGATGACTTCCTGAAAGAAGGCGACGAAACCTACAACGTCACCTTGTCGAACCTGAGCGCCAATGTGGCCGCCACCGGCAACGACTTGGTGGGCGTGGGCACCATCACCGACACCGGCAGTGAAACCGACGATCCGGAAACCGTGGGTAGTGCCGATACCGTGTACGCGGTGATCAGTGGCCCGGCCACCGTCACCGAAGGGGCAACCACCACCGACTACACCGTCAGTCTGATCGACGCTGGTGGCAATGCGGTTACCGTGAACAGCGACACCGACGTGACCGTGGTCTTTGCCAACGGCAGCGCGGAAGTGGGCGACTACGACGCGACCTCGCAGACCGTGACCATCAGCAGTGGCGCCAGCTCCGCCACTCTCACGGTCGATACCCACGAAGACGCGGACTTCGACAACGACACCTTTACCGCCAGCATCCAGAGCGTGGAAGACACCGGTCAGTTTGAAGCCATTGACACCACCAACGGTGCCGACGGTCAAACCCCGAGTCAGTTGACCACCATTCAGGACAACGACACCGCCCCGACCATCCGCATTGACGATGTGACGGTGAACGAAGACGCGGGCACGGCCACCTTTACGGTATCTCTGAGTCACGCCACCACCGAAGTGGTGACCTTTGACTTTGCCACCAGCGATGACAGCGCCACCGCGGGTGCGGATTACACCGCCAACAGCGGCAATGGTTCCATCGGTGCCGGTGATACCGACACCACCATCACCGTGGCCATCACCGACGACTTCCTGAAAGAAGGCGATGAAAACTACAACGTCACCCTGTCGAACCTGAGCGCCAATGTGGCGGCCACCGGCAACGACTTGGTGGGCGTGGGCACCATCACCGACGCCGGCAGTGAAACCGACGATCCGGAAGACACCACTTCGGCCGACACGGTTTACGCGGTGATCAGTGGCCCGGCCACCGTCACCGAAGGGGCGACCACCACCGATTACACCGTCAGTCTGATCGACGCCAGCGGCAACGCGGTCACGGTCAATGCCGACACCGACGTGACCGTGGTCTTTACCAACGGCAGCGCGGAAGCGGGCGACTACGACGCGACCTCACAGACCGTCACCATCAGCAGTGGCGCCAGCTCCGCCACCCTGACGGTCGATACCCAGGAAGACGCGGACTTCGACAACGAGACCTTTACCGCCAGCATCCAGAGCGTGGAAGACACCGGTCAGTTTGAAGCCATCGACACCAGCACCGGTGCCGACGGTCAAACCCCGAGTCAGTTGACGACCATTCAGGACAACGACACGGCGCCAACGATACGCATCAACGACGTGACGGTGAACGAAGACGCGGGCACGGCCACCTTTACGGTGTCTCTGAGTCACGCCACCACCGAAGCAGTGACCTTCGACTTTGCCACCAGCGATGACAGCGCCACGGCGGGCGCGGATTACACCGCCAACAGCGGCAATGGCTCGATCGGCGCCGGTGATACCGACACCACCATCACCGTGGCCATCACCGACGACTTCCTAAAAGAAGGCGATGAAACCTACAACGTCACCCTGTCGAACCTGAGCGCCAATGTGGCCGCCACCGGCAACGATCTGGTGGGCGTGGGCACCATCACTGATGAAGACAGCCCCGGCGCCGAGGACACTGTTACGGTGAAATTGATCGCCACGGATTCATCGGGAACAGCGATAGCCCAAAGCCAGGTAACAGAAGGTCAAACCAGTTACTACAAAGCAATACTTGTCGATGCCGCCGGCAACGAAATAGCCGGTTCAACGGGAACGGTAGACGTCAACTTCGGGGCTGTTGCGGATTCAGCCGACGCGACAGATTACACCGCGACAAGCGGGCAGGTTAATCTGGGTCAAGTGTTCAGCGCCGCATCGGTTGCAGATAACCTGGTTGAACCTACGGAGTTTTTCAGTGTGGCGTTGGTGGCAGCCACCGCGACTATTACCAGCGAGAGTTACGAGATCGTTGCTGTGGATACCACGGCGGTCACCACCAATATCCTCAACGACGATACTTTCAGTGCCGACAATGCCTCAGCCGACGATGATGACGTCAACGAAAATACAGACGGCGCTGGCGGCAACGATATTCAATACACGGGTTCAATCTCGAATGTGGATTCGGCGCTGATTCTCAGTATTGACGACAGCACAGCGCAAGACGCTGGCGGTAATCCCTTGACCTCCAATGGCGATGCGGTCAGCTATAACTGGGATGCCGGCACTCGCACCCTGACCGCCAGCACGGCCTCAACCACCGTGTTCACCATTGTTCTGAGTGCAGACAACAGCGGCTACACCTTTACCCAAGTTGCACCCTTGGATCATGCAGATGCCTCAGGTGAAAACGACCTGACGTTGCCTTTCAATCTTGCAGCCACCGATGCAGGCGGCAACCAGGCAACCGTTCAGCCTTCCGGTGACCAGGCAACTGCGCAGTTCTCCGTGACGGTAAATGACGACGTTCCCGAAGTTACCGGTGATCACACCATTGTGACCGACAACGACGGCGTGTACAGCGAATCCGGATTCCTTGATAGCGCTATCATTTCCAATGATGCCACCACGGTAACCTGGAACACGGCGGGCTTACCAAATCTGGTGTTCGATGGTAAGGACATCCTATACGTTGACCACGGTGACGGTACCCTGACGGGTGAACTGGCCGACGGTACAGTGATCTTCCAGGCCGTGATTGATCCCACCACCGTCAATGGCGATATGAATCCCCAGTATTCATTCCAGTTGATGAATGTGGTTGGCAGCCTTGGCATGGTGTCGAATGAAGCGGCCTATACCGTAATCAGTGGTGGTAATATTGATCAGCTGGAACTGGGTTTCGGCAACTTCCTTATCGATTCCATGGCAGCTGTTGATGCCGGCGGAGTGACGCAAACAGTTAACACCAATAACAACTGGATCGGCGTCGGCGGAAACTGGATCAATGACGGCGAACAACTGTTTATGGATTTCCGCAACCTCGATGGCTCCGATGGTCAGGTAACCGGTATTGACTTCCTGGTCGAGGGCCAGGGAAGCGCCGATTATACGTTGAACTGGGAAGTTACCGCGGCCGTCGATAACGACGGTAATACGGTCACCTATAGCGGCAGTGTTGACGGTACCGGTAATGGCGATATGCCTTTCGATATTCCGTTGCAGAATGGAGCGATCTATTTTACCGATATCACCATCAGTGCCCCGAACTCCGGTAACAACGACTTCCGGGTAGCGTTTACCAGCGTAACGGCGAACAACTACCAGGTCGATGTGGATCTGCCTTTGAGCTACACACTCACAGACTATGATCAGGACCAGGCCTCCGGTCTGATCGACATCACCTTGGAAGGCAACTTCGTTCCCGAAATTACGGTCACTGAGACCAGTGTTGGTAACTTTGCTGATCGCCCGGACGTCGGGGATACCAATACGGTCTATGAGTCCGGCCTGCTGTCCACGACCGACAATAGCGAACAAACCAGCAGCACATTCACCGTTACCTCGGGCGATGGTCTTGCCAGTCTCACGGTCGCTGGGGTAGAACTTCTGAATGCCGGCGGCAGTTTTGCGGGCGCTACAGTGATCAACGGAACCTATGGAGCTTTGACGATTACGGGCTTCGATAGCGCCAGCGGTCAGGTTTCTTACAGCTATGCCTTGTCAGAAGCCAAAAACCACCCAGGCGCAGGCAACGATACTCTGATGGAAAGCTTAAGTATCGTTGCTACAGATCGAGATGGAGAGCAGGATACAGAAAATCTGCAGATTGCAATTGTTGACGATACACCAGTCAACGGCGATATCCTTCACACCGACATCGTTCCCGAACAACAGACCAACCTGATGTTGATCATCGATACATCCAGCAGTATGGCGGATCTGATTGTCAGTGGCGGAGAAACGATTGAGCGCATGGAACTGCTGCTGCGTTCCATCCGTGAGCTGATCGAGTCCTACCAAAGTCTTGGTGAAACCAAGGTACAAATTGTGACCTTCAGCAGTGGCGATTCCGCTGCCTATCGAGAAACCTGGCTGGATGCGGACGCCGCTCTGGCGTTTATTGGAGATGGCACGCAAGGTTCTCGCGACAGCAGTCTGGAGCCTGATGGCGCCACAGACTATGACCTGGCCGTTGCGACTGCGGAAACAGGATTCGCAGTCGCTGGAAAATTGCCTGCAGAGTCATCGTCGAATGTTTCCTATTTCCTATCGGATGGTGTGCCGACTGAACCGCGCAGAAGTCGAGGTCTTAAAGACAACGAAGTGACGGAATGGCAGAACTTCCTGACGACCAACGAGATAGATTCCTATGCGGTTGGATTTGGCGATGACCTTGGTGCCAGCAGTCAGTTCTATCTGGATCCATTGGCTTATGACGGGCGGGAAGCAGAAGATCGCGACGGCCTGCTGGTTACCGAAAGCGACGAGCTCACTAACGAGTTGTTACTGACCATCAAGGCTCCTGTGATTGGAGGATTGTTCGGCTCTATCGAAGCTGATGGTTTCGGTGCAGACGGTGGTTCCTTTACTGGCATCACCCTGAATGGAATCGTGTATTCATACTCGGCAGCGCTTGACCAAATCACCTATGGAGCGGAGGTGGTTTCAGGCAGTGAGTTGCAGGTTCATACCGATCTTGGTGGTGTCTTGAGGCTCAACTTTGTTACCGGTGAGTACGAATATCTCCCACCCGCTGATCTTGCTGCGGGTAACACGATTCAAGAGCAGTTCAGCTACACTTCAGCGGATGGAGACGGAGATACCTCCAGCGGCGAGGTTACCCTTAATGTGGGTCGGGATGTCAGCAGCCAACTCACCGGCACCGCCAATGGCGAAAGACTGGTGGGTGGAGACACTGAAGACCAGCTGAGTGGCTTGGCGGGCAGTGACATACTTATTGGCGAAGGCGGTGGCGATACCCTGTTGGGTGGTGAAGATGAAGACATCCTGTTTGGTGGTCGTGGAGATGATACCCTGACCGGTGGCAGCGGTGCCGACACCTTTGCCTGGAAGGCTGCTGATGCTGACGGCGGCACCGACATCATCACCGACTTCAATGCTGCAGAGGGCGATGTACTGGATCTTCAAGATCTGCTGCAGAGTGAAAGTGCAGATAACCTCAGTGATTATCTGGAGGTCGATAGCGGTGATTTCGATGGGGATGGGGACGCCGATGATACTCGCATCAAGGTGGATTCCGATGGCAGTAATAACTTCTCGACACCTGATCAGATCATAGTGCTGGAAGACCAGACCCAACTGCTGCAGGATCTGATTGACAGCAATAGTCTCCAGACGGATTGATGAGTAACCTCGCCCTTTGGGTAAGGGCGAGGTTACCGATCCTGCGACTGAAACAGATAGACGAGCCTGTCGTCCACCCAGCTCTCCATCGCGTAATTTTTTAGAAACGCGCAATGGGAACCATAGCGACTCAGCTCCACCTTGAGTTGCGGATTGTTGAGTTGCCTTGGCAGCATCCTGGCACGAACGATTGGATCATCCTCGCTGGTGATAATGGTCGTGGGCGATGGTATCGATTCCAGCCGCTTGTCTTTCAAATGATAGGCGTCAAAGTAACTGTCGCTGTCGCAGAACGGCGTATGCGTCGGAATAAAATACTCGTTCAGTTCTTTTAATGTACTCACTTGCTTGAGCTTGTCCTGATACCTCAGATGGGAGAAGTGACGGGTCTTCTCCAGCAGCGATTCTTTCCACTTGCGTACAAAGTAACTTTCATAAAAGGGTATCCCGTCGGCCAGAGTCTTCATGGTGTCGTTTGGACAAATAACGGGGCAAATCGCGACAGTTTGATAAAGCTCATAATGGCAATTGGCTTGTGCCAGGGTGCACCTCAAAGCAAAGTTGCCACCTAAAGAAAATCCGGCCAAACCATAGCGCGGGTGATTAAATCGCCGGCTTATGGCTTCCAGCGCCCCAGTCACATCCGAGAGCCGGGTCGAGTTAAACAATTCCCGGTTGAGATGATGGCTGCTGCCATGGTCGCGAAAGTTCAGGCGAAATACAGCAAAGCCATGGCGATGCAGGTTCAGGGCGGCAGACAAAATATAGGAAGAGTCGCTGCAACCCTCCCAGCCGTGAAGCAGTATGATCAGAGGGGCTTGCGCACCAGCCGGGTTGTAATACCCCTGCAGGCGCACGCCCTGGCCGCAATCCAGGATGACTTCCCGGGAGTGATGCCTGAAGCTCCGGCTGCGTCGATGCACCAGCCATTTACGCAGCCCCACGCTGGAGGCGATATTCTGGACATGGGCATTGCGCAGGCCAGTGGGTGGAGAATAGCTGGTTACTGGTGAAAACATCATTACTGTTGAGTGGTTACCTTCCGCATCGCCAAATCAGGAATTACGGGTAATCTACGATCCACCGCCACTAACGGATTATGTTACTCTGGCGGATCAGTAAAAGCAGTGGCCAAAGCGGTATAATATGCCAACCCGAAGAGCAATAATGCGAGTAAAACCCGTGGGAGTATCCTGGAGTCTTCTCAAGAGCACAAAGATTGCGGCATCCCTCTGTGTGCTGGTGCTTGTTATGTTCAGCCTGAGTTCGCGAGCCGAGATTGTCGAACCCCAGCTGCAAGGGCAGTGGAAGCAGGGCGCATTGATCTATGGTCATCTGCCCGCCGGGCATAGGGTCACCTTTCTGGACAGAACCGTACCGGTCAGCGCTGCTGGACATTTTGTACTCGGCCTGGGCCGGGATTTTCCCAAACAGGCCAGCCTGGTGGTTGAAAACGGCAGCGGCGAATCCCGGGTTTTTCACTATCCCGTCGAGCAACGCCAATACCGTATTCAAAAGGTCAATGGAGTTCCCGCCAGAACCGTGACCCCTGATCCCGGGCACCTGGCCAGAATTCGGGCAGAGGCCAAGCAGGCCCGAGAGGCGCGTAAACAGATCACACCGCGCCAAAACTTTCGCCAAAGCTTTGTCTGGCCCCTGACCGGCCCCATTACCGGTGTTTATGGCAGCCAGAGATACTATAACGGCGAGCCGCGGCGCCCGCACTTTGGGGTGGATGTTGCCGCTCCCACGGGAACCCGGGTAACGGCTCCGGCCGGCGGCGTGGTGACCCTGGCGCACAAAGACATGTTCTTTTCCGGAGGCACCCTGATCGTTGACCACGGACATGGTTTATCCTCCTCCTTTATTCACTTGAGTAAGCTTTTGGTCGAGGTGGGGCAGGAGATCAATCAGGGGGACGTCATTGCAGAAGTCGGTGCTACCGGCAGGGCGACCGGCCCTCACCTGGACTGGCGTATGAACTGGTTTGACCAACGGGTAGATCCCCAGTTGCTGGTACCTCCCATGCCAAAAAAGACGGACAAGAACCAAGCGCTTAAGTAAGATGTGCGCCAACAAGTCCAACCACTGTAGAAAGTGACGCTATGATTGATAAGAAACTTCTCAGCCTGCTGGTCTGCCCTGTGAGCAAGGCCCCCGTGGAATACGATAAAGACAAGCAGGAGCTGATCTGCTGGGCCAGCGGCCTGGCCTATCCGGTGCGTGACGGTATACCCGTAATGCTGGAAGGGGAGGCCCGCCAGCTGTCTCAGGAAGAAAAAGACGCCCATAACGAAAGTTAAAGAAAAGGAACCCGGCAATGTCAGAAGATTCGATTTTTACCCGTATCATGAACGGCGAAATTCCCTCCGACAAGGTCTACGAGGATGACGATTGCATCTGCATCAAGGATATCGCCCCCAAAGCCCCCGTTCATTTGCTGTTGATCCCCCGCAAACCCATCCCCCGACTGGTGGATGCCACCGCCGAGGACCAGGCGCTGCTCGGCAAGCTGATGGTCAAAGCCGGCGAAATTGCCAATGAGCACGGAGTCGGGGACGCCTTCCGTTTGATCGTGAACAACGGAGAGCAGGCGGGTCAAACCGTGTTTCATCTGCATCTGCACATTTTGGGCGGCAAGTTGTTCAGTGAGTCACAGCTGGGGTTCTAGCCCCGGCCCCCTTGATCTATCTACGCTGATTCCCTCTGGATGCGCTTACACAGCCCCTAATCGGCTCAGTTTTCAGCCACCTGGCCATCCATAACCGAAAAAACTCCTCAAAATCGGCAAAAATGCCACCCTCCCTATCGGTGTTTGCCATCGATTCTTATATACTGATGCGCTTTTTGAATGCCGGACTCGGAAGCTGATTGATCGCCTCCCAGCCCCTAACCGCTAGCCTTCGGAACCCGATTTATGAAGAGCGCAGAAATTCGCGACGCCTACCTGAAGTTTTTCCAGACCAAGGGCCATGAGATTGTGCCCAGCAGCTCCCTGGTGCCGGGCAACGACCCGACCCTGCTGTTTACCAATGCCGGTATGGTGCAGTTCAAAGACGTTTTCCTGGGTGAAGACAAGCGCAATTACACTCGGGCCACGAGTTCCCAACGCTGCGTACGCGCGGGCGGCAAACACAACGATCTGGAAAACGTCGGCTATACCGCCCGTCACCATACGTTCTTCGAAATGCTGGGTAACTTCAGCTTTGGCGACTACTTCAAGCGCGATGCTATCCACTACGCCTGGGAATTCCTGACCTCCAGCGAGTGGCTGGGTATTTCCGCTGACAAGCTGACGGTAACGGTCTATCAGGAAGACGACGAGGCCTACGACATATGGAAGGACCAGGTGGGTGTGCCTGAAGAGCGTATTATCCGAATCGGCGATAAGGGCGGACGTTATCAGTCCGATAACTTCTGGGCCATGGGTGACACCGGCCCCTGCGGCCCCTGTACTGAAATCTTCTACGATCACGGCGAAGACATCTGGGGTGGTCCTCCAGGCACGCCGGAGGAAGATGGCGATCGCTTTATCGAGATCTGGAATGTGGTGTTTATGCAGTTTAACCGCAGTGCCGATGGCACCATGGCGCCGCTGCCCAAACCCTCGGTGGACACGGGCATGGGCCTGGAGCGTATCGCTGCGGTTATGCAGAATGTTCACTCTAACTACGAGATTGACCTGTTCCAGGCGCTGCTTAAGGACGCTGCCGAAAAAACCGGCGCTACCGACATGGAGAACAAATCCCTGCGAGTGATCGCCGACCATATTCGCTCCTGCGCCTTCCTGGTGGTCGATGGGGTACTGCCCTCCAATGAAGGTCGCGGTTATGTTCTGCGTCGCATTATTCGTCGTGCTATTCGCCATGGCCACAAGCTGGGCCAGAAGCAGGCGTTCTTCCACAAGCTTGTTGCTGAGCTGGCCGCCCAGATGGGTGATGCCTATCCTGAGCTGACGAAACAGCAGGCCCAGGTGGAAAAGGTACTGCTTGCCGAGGAGCAACAGTTTGAAAAGACCCTTGATAAGGGCATGGCGGTTCTTGAAGACGCATTAAAGGATCTGAAAGGCAGTGTTGTGCCTGGTGAAGTTTTGTTCACTTTGTACGATACCTATGGCTTTCCGCTGGACTTAACTGCTGACATTGCCCGCGAGCGTGAGCTGACGGTCGATGAAGAAGGTTATGAAGCCGCTATGGCTGAGCAGCGTGCCCGAGCCCGGGCCGCCGGAGCCTTTAAGGTGGACTATTCCGCAAGCCTTCAGCTGGACGGGAAGACAGAATTTACCGGTTACAGCGATCTGGCGGGTGAAGCGACCATCCTGAGCCTTTATAAAGATGGCGATGCGGTCGACTCCCTGGCCGAAGGCGACGAGGGGCTGGTAATTCTCGATCGCACGCCTTTCTACGCTGAGTCTGGCGGCCAAGTGGGTGACAGTGGTTACCTGACAGCCACAGGCGGCCGCTTCGAAGTACGTGATTGCACCAAGCAGAGTGACAACCATCTGCATATGGGTGTTGTCCTGCAGGGCAGTCTGAACAAAGGCGACACCATTAACACCGACGTGGATGCCAATGTACGCCGCGCCACAGCACTCAATCACTCTGCCACGCATCTTTTGCATGCCGCTCTGCGCGAAGTGTTGGGTGATCATGTGACCCAGAAGGGGTCTCTGGTGGACTCCGAGCGCCTGCGCTTTGACTTTTCTCACTTTGAGGCCGTCAAGCCCGAAGAGCTTAAGGCCATTGAGGCGCGAGTGAATCAACAAATCCTGCTGAACTCCGATATCGCCACCGATGTGTGCGATATGGAAACCGCGCAAGCCAAAGGTGCCATGGCGCTGTTTGGCGAAAAATACGGCGACGAAGTGCGCGTGCTGTCCATGGGTGAGGGTTTCTCCGTGGAATTGTGTGGTGGTACCCACGCCAGCCGCACCGGTGATATCGGCCAGATCCGTATTACCTCCGAAGGTGGTGTTGCTGCAGGCATCCGCCGACTGGAAGCCGTAACCGCTGAAAAAGCCCTGGGATTGTTCGATCAGAGCGAAGCTTTGATTGGCCAGGTCAGTGCCATGGTTAAGGGGCGCCCGGATACATTGGCGGACAAAGTGTCGGCCCTGGTCAGCCAAAACAAGCAGCTGGAGAAAGAGCTGGCGCAACTCAAAGCCAAGCTGGCGTCGGCTGCGGGCAGTAACCTGGCTGGTGATGCGGTCGAAGTGGCCGGTGCCAAAGTGCTGGCCAGCCAGATCGAAGGCGCTGACATGAAATCCCTGGACAACACTGTGGCTCAGCTCAAAGACAAGCTGGGTTCGGCGGTGGTCTTGTTGGCCAGCCCTGCGGGGGAGAAGATCAACCTGATTGCCGCCGTATCTGATGATCTTCAGGACCGCGTTTCCGCCGGCAATCTGATCAAGTACTTTGCTCCCTTGGTGGGTGGCAAAGGCGGCGGCAAGCCGGATAAGGCCAAAGGTGCCGGCACCGACCTGGCCGCTCTGCCCGGCGCGCTTGAGACGGTAAGTGGCTGGGTTCAAGAGCAATTGGGCTAAAACAGTCGCCGGGTTAACTTTTGCGCCAATTTAGTGTTTAATTGGCGCCCATTTTTTACGTGTCGCAGATGTAGTCAGGGTTGCAAATGAGTCTGTTTGTACAAAAATACGGTGGTACCTCGGTAGGCACCATTGAGCGTATTGAGGCGGTGGCTGACAAGGTGGCCGGTTTTCGGGCCAATGGCCACGATATCGTCGTCGCCGTATCGGCCATGAGTGGTGAGACCAATCGTCTGATCGCTCTGGCCAATGAAATTCAGGAAAATCCAGACCCCCGTGAAATGGATGTGCTGGTTTCCACTGGCGAGCAGGTGACCATCGCATTGCTGTGCATGGCATTGAAAAAACGCGGTTGGGATGCCCGTTCCTACACTGGCAGCCAGGTTAAGATTCTGACTGATAACTCCCACACCAAGGCCCGCATTCAGGATATTGACGTAAGCAATATGCGCGCAGATCTGGATGCCGGTCGCGTCGTAGTGGTGGCAGGCTTCCAGGGGGTGGATGAAGACGGCAATATCACCACCTTGGGTCGAGGCGGCTCAGATACTACCGGAGTGGCGCTGGCCGCCGCGCTAAAAGCGGACGAATGTCAGATCTATACGGATGTCGACGGTGTTTACACCACCGACCCCCGGGTTTGTGAAGGGGCCAAGCGCCTCGACAAGATTACTTTCGAAGAAATGCTGGAGATGGCCAGTCAGGGCTCCAAGGTTCTGCAGATCCGCTCCGTAGAGTTTGCGGGCAAGTACAATGTACCCCTGCGTGTGTTGCACAGTTTCCAGGACGGCCCTGGAACACTGATTACCCTCGATGAGGATTACTCCGATATGGAACAGCCTGTAGTTTCCGGTATTGCGTTCAACCGTGACGAAGCCAAAGTAACCGTGGCCGGCGTGCCGGACACCCCGGGTGTGGCGGCACGCGTGCTGGCCCCCATCGGCGCAGCCAATATCGAAGTGGACGTGATCGTACAGAACGTGGCTGCCGATGGCACCACCGATATCACCTTCACCGTACATCGCAACGACATCGAGAAGGCCAGAACCACGCTTGAGCAAGTGGCTAAAGAGGTGGGTGCCCGCGATGTGCTCACTGACGACAAGATCGCCAAGGTTTCCATCGTGGGTGTGGGTATGCGATCCCACGCCGGCGTGGCTTCCAAGATGTTTGATGCCCTGGCGGCGGATAACATCAATATTCAAATGATCACCACGTCTGAAATCAAGATTGCCGTGATCATTGAAGAGCGTTATCTGGAGCTGGCGGTGCGTTGTTTGCACAAAGCCTTTGATCTGGATGCGATTGAAAACTAGGCTTAAAGGATAAAGGTAAGACCTGAGCGTTGGGACGGTGACTTACACCAACGGCTGAATTTTGCTCACTTTTGGTTAAAAGTAGGTAAAAAATCCCGGCTGGGGCGTTAACGAGTCTTTCTTTTTTTGAAAGCTGGACAATACTTACAGTGTAGTGGTATCGCCATACCTCAAGTCAGAGGCGGTAAGGGCTAAGGTAAGAGACCGACAACGGTGCCGCGTAAGTTGTTGTCCGTTGTATTCACAGGATGCTTGAAGGAGATTTGTAATGCTAATTTTGACCCGCCGTATTGGCGAGACCCTGATGGTCGGTGATGAGGTTACCGTCACCGTGCTCGGGGTAAAGGGCAACCAGGTGCGCATAGGTGTCAATGCGCCTAAAGAAATAGCCGTCCACCGCGAAGAGATTTACCAGCGCATTCAGCGCGAAAAAGAAGACCAGGATCAGCAACCCAGCTAAATCCCGATGTCTTAGCAAGCAGGCTCGCCAATGGCGGGCCTGTTTTGTATTTGCCCCAAAATATTTTTATCTAAGTCTTTGATTCTCTGAAGAATGTGGTATTATGCCGCTCCGTTGCCGATGGGAACCCCGAGGGGGTTTTTGTTGATGACGTACGCGGAGAAGTGGCCGAGTGGCTGAAGGCGTGCCCCTGCTAAGGGTATATATCGGAAACGGTATCGAGGGTTCGAATCCCTCCTTCTCCGCCATCTAAAACAAAAAGGGCCACCCCTTCGGGGTGGCCCTTTTTGTTTTAGATGTCGAAGAAGCAGGGATTCCGTTTATAACCCCGGTTCGACCGATTGCAAAGCAATCGGGACCGACCGAAAGGGAGCCCGAAGGGTCAGAACAGCCCAAAGGCTGTTCTGAGTCCATCCCTCCTTCTCCGCTGGCACCCAGCTCGTTTATAGCATTAACCTTTCTGGCACACAGTCTCTCGCGCGACTTAAGCTTTCTCCTTTCAATCCCCGCTATCTAATCATTCACCTCAACAATCTCCATCCCCATTGTACTCTTCTCACCAGGACCGGCATCCACCCGCATCACCTTGGCCTTGGCCTGCAGCATAGGGCTGTGCCCATGCCCGGATGAGATGGTCACTTCAACTTCACTGCCAAGTGGCAAGGCTTTATTCAATTCCACCTGAAGACCACCGCCACTCAAATCCCGGCACATCCCGGTCAGGTCTTCTCCATCGGACTGAATATAAATCGATACCGGAGTATCAATCTGCATGCGCAGGAAATTGCGTTTTTCACTATAGTCTCGGTCCGCAGTACTCATAAAAGGCCCCCTGTCGAAATTTCGGGCATCACTTCACTCATCCCATGCCCTGATTCTGCAAATTATGATCGCTTCCGTGGTAATTCGTGTGTGATACAGTCCGCGTTTTTGCTCATGCCCTATGGAAATCAGCCCTCTCTTACAAAGAGCACCAAGTCATAACGGCAGACCATTACTACAACTATAGACCATATATTGAATGGGTAGCGGGCGATCTCGCATGGCGCGATATTCAACATATTCCAGGCTCAAAAGTTACCCTAATTTTTCTGCCTTGAACAGCTTGCGTGACCTGCCCGATGGGAGTAGTGTTAGCGCTTTTATTGTCGCGTATTTCACTGCACTAGCACCATTTTCAGCGACACCTCAGCCAGCAACAACCCATACAATCAGGTGATTGATGCCTTCAGGAAGCCGTAAACTGCTCATCATTGATGATGACACCATTGTGCGGCAGAGCATTGTCGCTTACCTGGAAGACAGTGGTTTTGATATGTTGGAGGCTGATCAGGGGGTCGTCGGAATGGAGCTGTTTCATCAGCATGCTCCGGACGTGGTGCTCACCGATTTGCGCATGCCGCTGATGGACGGTTTACAGGTTCTGGATCAGGTTCACCAAGTCTCCCAGGATACTCCGGTTATCGTCATGTCCGGAGTCGGGGTGATGGGCGATGTTGTGGAGTCCCTGCGTCTCGGTGCCTCTGATTTTCTGATCAAGCCCCTGGCCGACATGGAGGTTCTGGTCCATGCCGTACGCAAAAGCCTTGAGCGCCGGGACCTGCTCGCCGAAAACCAGCGCTACAGAGAGCAGCTTGAAGAAGCTAATATTGTTTTAAGGGATCACCTGAGGGCGCTTGAGAAGGATCAGGAGGCTGGCCGCCAGGTGCAGCAGCGCCTGCTGCCGCCAACGCCGCTGGTGCGCGGCAATTACTGCCTGGAGCACAGTGTTATCCCTTCGTTGTTCCTGAGCGGCGACTTTGTGGATGTGGCGTTTCGCTCCGAACGATTTCTCGCTTTCTACCTGACCGACGTTTCCGGTCACGGTGCCTCCTCGGCGTTTGCCACGGTCTGGCTCAAGCATGCGGCCACTGAAATTGTGCACGACCACGATTTGTTCGTCCGAGAAGATCGGGTCGACAAAGACATGAATCAATGGTTAACGAGTGTCAATCAGCAGCTGCTTGAGAGCCGTCTGGGGCATCACATGACATGCCTGTTGGGCGTTGTGGATGTCGAGCAGAACAGGCTTCACTATTGTATTGCCGGGCATCTGCCTCTGCCCGTGATTGTTGAGAGGGGCAAGGCGCGCTTTCTGGAGGGTAAGGGCAGGCCGCTGGGGCTGTTCCCCAAGCAGAGTTGGCCGCAGTACAGCGTTGATTTTCCAGCAGGTTCTCAGCTGCTGGGATTTTCCGATGGTATACTTGAAGTCATGCCGCCGGAAGATTTACTGGAGAAAGAGGACTATTTGCTCAATATGCTGTCAAATGGTCATAGTTCTATGGCGGAGGTATGTCAGGCGCTGCATCTGGAAGAGCTCGAAGAGGCGCCCGACGACATTGCCATTCTCAGCATCGTCAGAGAGGCCTGAGGGCCCGGCGGGTAGATTATGCAACCAGGAAAGATTTGGGTAGCCGATCACGCAGGAGTGTACGTGATCAAAATGGTTGGTGATGTTCGCCTTACCCTTTGCATGTCCTTTGATCACTTTATCGACTCGATGTTCGAGCGGGACGATTTCGCCCAGATCATTTTTGACCTCACAGAAGCCGAAGCTATAGACAGTACAACATTGGGGTTGATGGCCAAGATTTCCATTCTGGCCGACCAGCGCAAGCAGCTTCGTCCGGTCATTATTTCCACTGCCGCTGGAATCAATCGTCTGCTGGATTCCATGGGGTTCTCTGAGATCTTTGATATCGTCAAGGAATCACCTGAAAGTTTTGAGTGTGATACCTGTCTGGAGGCCGAAGAGCTGGACGAGCATCAGGCTCGTCAGAAAGTGCTGGAGGCCCACCGCATCCTGATGGACCTGAATGAGGAAAATCGGGAAACTTTCCGGGATCTGGTCAAAACCCTCGAAGACGTGTAATTCTCACCAGTGGCTGTCTAGCCATCCCTGGCCGCATGTTTGGCTCTGATAAAGTCTCCATGCGCGACGTGAATCAAATCGGCAATACGCCGGATCATATACTCTTCGTACTTGTCGAGATTGCCATCGGCGTAGGCGATGCGCCACATGCCCTCCAGTAATGTGAATTTTTCCTCAGGAGAAAACTCGTCGTTGACGCATCGAGTAAACTGATACAGTGACGTGGATGAGGCGCTCTCGCGCCGCGCCAAATCAATCAGTCCATGCAGCGTTTCACTGTCGAGTTGAAACTGGGCCTGCAGTTCGCGCACCAGGGCCTGGATTTCCGTTGCATCGAAATGTTCATCAATGGTGGCGATTTCGATCATTAATGCAGCGGCGGCCAAATGCCTGGGGTCGGACTCCTCCAGATTGACCTCCTCCGTTTCCAGCAGCTCTGAGAAAAAGCTTTTGATCCTGTCTAACATGGCGTGTCCTGTTGATCGGTTTGTCGCTATGGTTTAACCACTGACAAAAGCAATGGCGTCTTCCAGTACGCTGATGCCGGCATCGGGCTTATGGGCATTTTCGCTGATATGGCGGCGGAAGCGGCGCGCTCCCGGCAGCCCCTGGAACAGCCCCAGCATATGGCGTGTCATATATTTTAACAATTGCCCTTCACTCATCTGCTCGCGGCAGTAGTCGGTAAACTGTGCCGCCACCTGCAGTCGCGAGGGGATCTCATGGGGATCGTTATAGAAACGCGAATCCACCTCGGCTAATACATAGGGATTGGTATAGGCCTCACGACCGACCATGACGCCGTCGACGTGAGGCATCTGTTCCGCACAAGTGTCGAGATCGGTGAGCCCACCATTAATGACAATATTCAACTCCGGAAATTCCCTCTTCAGTTGATACACCCGCTCGTAGCAGAGGGGAGGGATGTCCCGGTTTTCCTTGGGGCTCAAGCCCTGCAACCAGGCTTTACGTGCATGGACGATAAAGGTCTGGCAGCCGGTGTCGGCAATGGTCTCGACAAAGTTGGCCATGCCGCTGTAGTCGTCCATGTCGTCAATGCCGATACGGTGCTTAACGGTGACTTCAATGCTGACGGCATCCTGCATCGCCTTGATGCAATCGGCTACCCGTTGTGGATGCGCCATCAGAATGGCGCCAATCATACCGTTCTGAACCCGGTCGCTGGGGCAGCCACAGTTCAGGTTAACCTCATCATAGCCCCAGTCTTGCGCCAATTTGCTGCACCTGGCCAGATCGGTTGGGTCGCTGCCACCCAGTTGCAGCGCCAGCGGGTGTTCCGCCGGGTGGTATTTCAGGAATCGTTCGCTATCGCCATGGATCAGGGCGCCGGTGGTGACCATCTCTGTATAAAGAAGGGCGTGACGGGAGATAAGGCGCCAGAGATGGCGGCAATGGCGGTCGCTCCATTCCATCATCGGGGCGATGGAAAAGGTTCTGTCCAAGGTGTTCAACGGCAGTATCCGGTAGTGAGTGAAAAACGGGCGCAAATTATAGCCTTTTAGCGGCAGCGACCACAGCCCGTGAAAAATTGGCACGTAAAACCTGCATTTGTGTATCAGGAGGTATAAAGTACCGGATTAAAAGGCCGACATGATCTAAACAGTTTGAACGGGTGGCGCAGGATTGAACAAGCATTCTTTGTCTGAAGCGGTGAATGAACGGCGTATACGACATCTTTTCCTGTGGCTTATGTTGCTGTCGGTTCCAGCTTTGGGGAGCGCCTCCGAACTGGCGGACACCATCGACAAAGTCCGGGCGAGTATTGTCGCTGTTGGCACCGCGCGTCCGATTCAGCGCACCAATCCCGAAAACCCTCCCTTACGGTTTCTGGGTACCGGATTTGCGATTGGTGATGGCAGTCTGGTGGTGTCTAACTTGCACGTGCTGCCCAAAGAGGTGGACTGGAAGAACGATGAAAGCCTGGTGGTATTCACGGGGCGGGGTGAGCAGGCGACAGCGATTAAAGTGACGGTGCTGGCTGAAGACCCGGAACACGATCTGGTGTTGCTTAAGCTGAAGGGCTCATCCTTGCCGGCGCTGACACTTGCCGGAGATGGCATGATCCGAGAAGGGGAGGAAGTGGCGTTTACCGGGTTTCCCCTGGGCATGGTTTTGGGGCTCTATCCGGTCACTCACAAAGCCATTGTATCGGCAATCACCCCTTCGGTAATTCCGTCACAGCAGGCGGCCAAGCTGACCCCGGAGCAGGTTCGCCGCCTGAGGGCTCCCTACGAAGTGTATCAGCTGGATGCGGTGGCTTACCCGGGCAATAGCGGCAGTCCAATGTATGATTCGCGCACAGGTGTTGTTTTGGGCGTCTTAAACAGCGTTTTCGTCAAGGGAACCAAGGAAGCAGTGCTTGAAAGGCCGTCGGGGATTACTTACGTTATACCGGTACGTTACGTCAATGACCTTATAAAAAGAGGACGACGTTGATGGCTGGTAATCATCTGCTCAAGGTTATTTCGACTCCTTTTTCTGTGCCCTGGAGGGCCGATCCTTTGGACGCAAAACCATCCATACTGTTCGTTTGTCGGGCCAATATCTGTCGATCCCCCATGGCGGAGGGAATTGCGCGCCAGTGGCTTAAGGAACGGAACTTGCATCGCAAGTGGGTGGTGGACTCGGCGGGCACTCACGCCGGCGGGCGCGAAAAGACGGATGCCAGAGCCCAGAGGGTCTGTATCGAAAAGGGCGTCAATCTGAAGCGCCTGCGTTCCAGGCCTATCACGGAAAAGGACTTTGAGAAGTTCGATATGATCCTGGCGATGGACGCCGAAGTGCTGGAGGATTTGCGCAAGGCTGCACCAGACGGGGCTTTGGAGAAACTTGCCATGCTCAGCAATGAGGCCGTCGATGAGGGAAAGCCGGGCGTTCCTGATCCTTACTTTGGCAGTGTTCAAGGGTTTTACCGAGTCTACGACATACTGCAGGGATCGGTAACCCGTCTGTTACAGGCGCATGAATAAAGGCTGCGGAGCTTAAACACGATTGTTCCGTTGGAAAGAAAGTTGACATCAAAACTGAATCAGACGCCAGTGGGTATCAGTTTAATTTGCAGGACATCAACATGACACAGACATCATTGACAGAGACCTTTCACAAGTACTTCCAGGTCGAATTGGCGCATACCGCTCAGCAAAAGCAGGATGTTTTTGGTATCCGCTATCGGGTTTACTGTGATGAGTTTGGGTATGAGAGCAAGGAGCAATACCCCGATCAGATTGAATACGATGAGTACGATCCACAGGCGAAACACTGTCTGGTCACCCACAAGGCCACCGGAACCCCGGCCGGCTGTGTGCGCATCATTCCCACCTACAGTACCGAAGTGCGTGATCCCTTGCCCTTTGAAAAATACTGCTACAACAGTCTGGATGAGGAATTCATAGAGTCACTGGAAATGCCCAGAGACAGCATGTGCGAAGTTTCGCGGTTGGCCGTGGATGGGCGCTTTCGTAAACGTACATTAGAAAAGAGCACTCGCTGTGGTGAGATGGCCTATCTCAACAGCGATGAAGACGAGCGCCGCACCTTTCCCTTGATTGCGGTATCCGCTTACCTGGCCTGTACCGCCATCAGCAACCTCACGCACCGCGAAAACACCTTTATGATGACCGAACCCTTCTTCCCCAAGCTGTTAGCCAGGTCCGGTGTGGTGGCGCAGCGGGCCGGCCGGGACACCGAATATCATGGCATCAGAGCGCCCTATTACATTACGGCTGGGGAAACCGCGGGCAGCCTGAAGGGTGACCTGAAGGAACTCTACACCTCAATTCTCGAAGACTTTAAAGGTTATGGCAGTGCGCTCCACTGAGGATAAGTGTGCCTGTTTTCCGTCTCCAAGGCTTCTTTGTGCGAAGTAATTGCCCAATCCCCCGTTATATGGGATGAATTGATTGTTAATTACGTTATTATTAAAAGACGCGGGAGTGGTGCAGCCGTGCGCCACTGCAGAGAGGAGCGGGAGGGATAATCCCGGGGTGAAAGCACAATGACAACTCAGTCGATTGCGGAAAACTACATAAAGTATTTCGATATTACTATTGCTCAGAGTGAAGAAGAGCTAAAGGAAGTCTACGGGATCCGTTATCGCGTTTACGCCGAGGAGTTCGGGTTCGAGAGACCCGAGGAATTTCCGGACAAGATTGAGCGAGACGAGTTCGACGACGGCTCCGTTCACAGTCTGATCACCCACAAGCCCACCGGTAAACCCGCCGGTTGCGTGCGCATGGTACCCACCCGCGATACCAAAGACAAAGACCCGCTGCCCCTGGAAAAGTACTGCGATCACTGCCTCGATCACGATTACCTTCGATCCCTGGAAATGCCCAGGCAAACGATGTGCGAAATCTCCCGCCTGGCCGTTGATGGCGAATTCCGTAAGCGCCCCGGCGAATCCATGAGCCGCGTAGGTGCGGTTGATGATGCCTCAGAAGAAGAGTACAGGACCTTTCCCCTGATTGCCGTTTCTGCGTTTCTGGCGGCCATTGCCATGTCCAACGCGGCCGGTCGCGGCAATATGTTGATGATGACAGAACCTTTTCTGCCAAAGCTGATGTCCCGGTCCGGGATCATTGTTGAGCGTGCGGGCCAGGATATGGACTATCACGGTATTCGGGCGCCCTATTACCTCTGTGGTGAAAGGGCGGCACAGGGGATCAAGAGCAATATTCAGGACTTGTATTCCCACATCTATAACACTTTTGAAAATCACCCACTGCTGAAGGCCTAGGAACGACAGCTGTCAGCAAAATTGCCAGGGTGGCGGGGCAAGAACAGGTCACCAGGCAGGGGTGACCCCATTGTCAGAAAATCTGCCAGTCTCTACTCATTCAGCGTTAACCGAGCAGTCTGGCTAAGGTAGGGACTATGTCGATAGAGCAAATCAACGCAATGGATCAGTTTCGGGCTATTCTGGGTGCTGACAACGTCAGTGAGGATCCGGACAGGATTACGGCCTACGAAACGGCGACCTTCAAAACAGATAAATCCATCCGAGCCATCATTACCCCGGAATCCACTGAGCAGGTGCAGGCTTGCATGAAGGTGGCTACGGAAACCGGTACCCAGGTCTATGTGATCAGTACGGGCAGAAATGTGGGCTATGGCTCCAGGGTGCCTACCTGCGACCAGGCGGTGGTGATGGAGCTGAGAAAGCTCAATCGCATTGTCGATTTCAGTGAAGAGCTGGCCTACGTGGTGATTGAGCCCGGGGTCTCCCAGGCGCAATTGTACGAATTTCTGCAATCCCGCGACTCTAATCTGTGGATGGACGCGACAGGGTCCTTCACCGAGCACAGCCTGATTGGCAATATTGCTGACAGGGGTTTTGGGCACACTCGTATGGCGGACCATTTCGGGCAGGTCGGCGGCATGGAGGTGGTGCTGCCCACCGGCGAGCTGCTGAAAACCGGATTTGGCCGTTTCGAAAACGCCAAGGGGGAGGGCGTCTACAAATGGGGAGTGGGTCCCTATGTCGATGGCCTGTTTACTCAGTCCAACCTTGGCATCATTACCCGGGTGACGCTGTGGCTGGATCCCGCGCCTGAGGCCTACAAGAAATTCTTCTGCAGCCTGGAGCGAGAAGAGGATCTGCCCGAGCTGATTGAAGTCCTCAGGCCTCTACGTCTCAACGGTACCCTGAAAAGCGCCATGCATATTGGCAATGACTACAAGGTTCTGGGCTCGGTGCAAGGTTATCCATGGGAGGTGATGCAGGGCAAAACCCCTTTGACCCCCGAGGTGATGCAGGAGCTGTCAAAAAAATGGGACTTTGGGGCCTGGAATGCCTCTGGAGCCCTCTATGGCAGCAAGGCCGAGGTGCGGGCGGCCACCAAGTTGATCAAACGTACGCTTAAGGGACGGGTCAAAAAGCTCCAGTTCATTGATGCCCGGACCCTGAAGCTGGCTGAAATGGTGGCCAAGCCTTACCAGTGGTTTACGGGTGTCGACCTGACACAGATGTTAAAACTGCTCAAACCTTTGTTTGGCCTCACCAAGGGCGTGCCGACGGACTCCATGATCGCCAGCACCTATTGGCGCAAGAAGGAGGTGCCGTCCGGTGATCTGGACCCCGATCGGGATGGCTGCGGCCTGATCTGGGTGGCTCCCATTGCCGCCACCTCCGGCGCTAATGCCAAGAACCTGTGGCATATCGTTAAAACGGTGCTGCTCAAGCACGGTTTCGAGCCAACTGTGTCCATTACCTTGCTGACCGAAAGGGCCATGGACTGTGTTATCAACATCTCCTTTGACCGGAATATTGAGGGAGAGGATGAAAGAGCCATGGCCTGTCACGATGAGCTGTTAAAGGAGCTGACCAGCAATGGTTATTACCCGTATCGGCTGAGTATTGCCTCCATGGGGCTGGTTGCCGGGGATGGTTCTCCTTATAAGCATCTGCTTAAGGGGGTGAAGCAGGTGGTGGATCCGTCCGGGGTGCTGTCTTCTGGGCGGTATGGGCTTTGAGTGTTGAGCTTTTGAGGGGTGTCAATGGCTTTTACAGTTACATGCTTTCTGTCGTTCTATCTTTCGTGGCTGTGGGTTAAGTGTCTGAATTTAAAGGAATAAATTATTTTGGCCTGGCTATTGCTTTGTAAATACCAGTTTCGCGGTGAATGGCTGCGATAAAAGTTTGAAAGCGCCTTGGCTACATTGTAAAAGTGATACGTAGGTGAGCGCAGTCGCTATATCGAGTTATACGTGGGTTTACGTATTCAAGAGAGGGAAGGAATTATGAAATTGAAAAAGTTTGCATCATCGGTGCTGGCGGCCTCACTGTTGGTTGGTGCGTCTGGCGGTGTGTTCGCGGATGGAATTGCGACGGCGTATTTGAAAATCAGCGGTTTGAAATTCACGGACGCTGGCGGCTCCAAGCTTACCGTTGGTACGGATCTTATATTTAATTCTGCTGTGAATAACGAGGGTGATACCAGTGCCACCTTGAATGGCACGAATGAATTCCACAGCGACTCTGCACCAGCCTCTGCAGCCGGCTTGGATATTCTCCAATCTTGCGTGGGCGCTTGCCCTTACGGTGAAAACGACTTCAGTTCTTTCCTGACCAAGCCGACACTGCCAGCTGGTAACTATGTGGTTGGTGATGCACTGTTGAGTGGCGCGTCAGTCAACTTCCCTGGCGTTGTGCTTCCAGATGTTACCGCCGAAACCTTGGCGGAGGTGGGACTAAAGACAGGAGTTGGTACAGCAGCCGGTAATAACTTGGGTGTACAAACCAGCTTCTCCTGGATCGCGGGAGCAACAGGCACCATGCACTACAGCTATATTGCTGATGCTTACATACGTGCAGCCCTGACCCCAGATGTTGCGGGAACCCAAGCCAATGCGTCGATTGGCTTCACCCTGACTGTAACAAATAGCACTCTTGGTGGAGCGCTGGTTCACGCGCACGAGCCTCTTGCTATTAACGGTGCAGCTTCTCGCTCCTCCACCGTACCTGGAGATGACTTTGACTACAGCGTGGTGGCGACTGGGTTCAGCGGATCATTTGCTGTGGTTGCTGACCAGCGCTATCAGCTGACTATCGATCACTTCTCTGACGCTAACGCGGAAGTGATCCCGGAGCCCGCATCAATTGCGATCCTGGGTGCCGGCCTACTGGGTATGGGAATGGTGCGTCGTCGCAAGCGTCTGGCTAGCTAATCAGCTCACTAAAATACCTTTTAAAAACCCCATCAGGGCCGATCCTGGTGGGGTTTTTTTATTTATCACTGAAGTTATTTATCCTGTGACGAACTGCCACCTTTGATGGCGCATTTCCAGGTTTTTCGAAAGCTTCGATGTTCGCACGTTGAGCGAGAACTTCTCGATACAGTAGTGTTTGATTAAGGGACTGCAAATCTTCTCTTCAACTCATAGGCTGCATTGCTTAGTATTGATGGAAGTGCACTATGTTAGTTGCCATATTATTTGAATGAGGATGGAAATGGCGAAAATAAGGAATTTGGCAGTATTGTTCTCTTTGGTATTCCTCGCAGCGTGTGGAGGACAGCTGGATGTCGATCAATTGCTGGAACGCGCGGATCAGAGTATTTCCAGGGGCGAATACAAGGCCGCGGTGACCGATTTAAAGGCCGTAGTACAACAGCAGCCCAAAAATGTCTCGGCGCGCAACAAACTGGGTGACATATATCTTTTATTTGAAGATGCTCAGTCCGCTAAAAAGGAATTTCTGAGGGTTGTTGAATATGCTCCTGGAGAGCTTGACGTTTATCCGAAGTTGGCAAAATCTTTGTTACTAGCTGGTGACTTCCAGGATCTGATCGAACTGGAATTGCCATCAGAGCTCAGTAAACCCATGCGGTCTTTGGCACTGTCGTACAAAGCTGTGTCTTCTCTATCCCTGGAAGTATCGGATCAGGCCCGGCAGTACTTGAATCAAGCATTGGAACTCGATGCCTCCAATATGGAGGCTGCTCTTGGAACCGCGATGTGGCACCACTACAAAGGTGACCTGGCATCGACTTATGAATGGATCGAGAAAGCCAAGGTGGGCGAGGGTGATATTGCTCGTGTATGGAGCTTTTTGGGGTACATTGAGGCGGTACAGGAGCATGATGAAAAAGCCCATGAGTCCTATTCGGAAGCGATTAGACTGAAAAAAAGGGCACCCAATGAACTCATGAACAGAAGTTTATTGCGAGTGAGACTGGGAGATCTAGATGGAGCTCAAAAAGACTTGAATGCTCTGGACGCGAGCTTTGCCGGCCACCCGCAAGTGCTCTTTTCCCGAGGTTTGATCGCCTATCAAAAAACAAACTACCAAAGTGCGGTTGAACATTTTGAGAAAGCGCTGGCTAAGTACAGCAGCTATCCGGCGGCTCTTCTTTATGCGGGCTCATCTCATTATTTGCTAAAAAATTCAGACATAGCTGCCGACTATTTGAATAAGTACCTTTCTCTGGAAGCGGACAATATTGAAGCTCAAAAAATGTTGGCATCAAACAGCATTCTTTTGGGTGATGCTGGAGTTGCGGAGAAGCTGATCAACAATATTCTGAAACAAAACCCGGATGATGCATTTGCTCTAGAGGTGCTGGCGGACAGCTATCTGCTGCAGGGGCAGTTTCAAAAAAATTCAGAGATCAGGGAAAAAATTCTGGCGTTGGAGCCCGAGTCGCAAGCACGCAAAGTACAGGTGGCAGATGCCTATATCAAAGCAGGCAGAATTACTGACGCTATTGCGGTATTTCAGTCGATTTATGATGAAGATCCAGCTTCAATCGAGGCAAATCGCAACCTCATTATGGCTTATAGGCAGAACGGGCAGTTTGATCAGGCACTGGCAGTCGCCGACAGGTTTAAGGTGGAGCATCCTGATTCTATTGAGCCATTATTGTTAGCCGGCTCAGTTTATATGGACTGGGAAAATTTACCTGAGGCAACACGGGTGTTTAACGAAGTGCTGTCGGAGGACCCCAAAAATCTCTCCGCCTATAGCGGCTTAGCGGCTGTATTTATTGCGCAGGGTCAATTTGGCCGGGCAGAAGACTATTATCAGCAAGCGCTGAAGCATGACTCCGATGATTTAGAAACCTTACTCAATATCGCGACGCTTCAATTTGAGAGGGGTCTTGAAAGCGAGGCGGGAGAAAAGCTGGAGAGGGCAGCCGGCAAACATCCAGACTCTGTAGCTGCCCTATCTAAGCTGGTACGCTTTTATGAGCAAACCAACCAGCACAAAGAAATCCTGAGTGTATTGCAGGCGAAAAGCATTGAGCGAATCCCGTATCTATTGAGTGCTTTTGCTGAAGCAAAGTTGAGAACGGGAGACCTCTCTGGGGCGGAAGCGACCTTATTACAATATATCCAGAAATATCCCAAGGATGCACAGGCTCGATATTCGCTGGCGATGTTACAGGGTACGATGGGTGACTATCGACGCTACGCGGAGGGCATAGCTGAAGCCTATAATGCGAACCCTCAGAATGTTGCGGTTTTAAAGGAGTGGGTTAGCGTCAACACTCAAAGGGGGCAGTTTGAGGAATCAGAGAATCTTATTAAGCAGCTTGAAAAGATCACGGGCGAAAGAGCAGACACGTTGGCCCTTAGAGGGGAGTTGCATGAAGCTCGTGGCAATTCTGATACCGCTACTTTGCTATTCGAACAAGCATTTGAAGAGGCTAATAATAATCACAATTTGATCCGTTGGACCAACGCACTGTGGAATAGAGGGCAGCAGGACAAGGCCGTCGAGTTGCTGGAAGGGTGGTTGACCAAGCACCCCAAGGATCAAATCGTACTTTTTGATCTGGCCAATCGCCATTTTGAGCGAAGTAGCGAGAAGAGGGCCGTGGAACTGTTCGAAACCTTGATCGGGCTTGGCTCTGAAAATGTCATTGTGCTGAACAATCTGGCTTGGTTGCTAAAAGACCACTCTCCCGAAAAGGCTGAAAAGCATGCAGCCAAGGCTGTGCAGAAGGCCCCGCAAATGGCGCGTTTGCAAGATACCTATGCCGTTGTATTGGTCAATCGGGGCAAGCTGGAGAAAGCCAAGGACGTCATTGATCAGGCCCACAGGCTGGAACCTGCGAATTCTGTCATTGCCTATCATCGAGCCATGATTCTCAGCAAGCTTGGAGACAAGCAACGTGCTATTGAAGAGTTGCTCAAACTGCTTGAGGTCAGCCGGGATTTTCCTAAGAGAAAGGAAGCAGAGACGTTGCTTGCTCAACTTGAAGGCAATTAACGGGTTTGATTTGTGACGCCGTTAGTCTGTTCTGAAAGACCTTTGATGTGAAGTGTGTCACAAAGAATCCGGATGCTGAATGCCTGGGAATAAGTTAACATCGGGGGTTTATTGCCCAGGAGTAATTCAAGGCGCGCCTGGAGCACGAAATGAGCTAAAAATCCCGTTGTATGACAACAGGGCTTGTCGTCGGAAAGGTTTTCAGGCGCATTGACGTAAAGTGAAAGGAATCCAGTGCCAAATGAGCTGAACACGATTCATTTTTTACTTCCTGACTATGGCAATTAGAGTAAAGGTAGCGCGAAGCGCCAATGAGCTTGATGATATCTATCGACTAAGACATCGGGTCTTTGTCGAAGAACGGGGCAAGTTCGGTACGACTACCACCAATAACCCCCGAATGATGGACCACTTCGATGCGATGCCGGGAGTGGCAAACGTCATTGCGTATTGCGAGAATGGCGCGCCGATTGGCGCCATCCGGGTCAGTGAAGATTCCGAGGTGGGCCTTCCCTCCGAGCAGTATCTTGATTTCTCGGGTGCCCGCGAAACGGTCATGGATGAATACTTCAATGCCAATAGCGGCCGGCGAGAAGTCTGTCCCAAATTTGTCTGCTGCAGCATGTTGGCGGTGGAAGAGGGCTGGCGAAACCGCAGAAATGTCACCTTTTCTCTGTTTAAGTCCGCCATTGGCATTATGCACAGTCGCCATGCCACTCATGTTATGTGCACGATCAGTGCGGAAACCCTATCGATGTACGGGCGGATGGGGTTCGTTGCCGTAGGTGAGGCGCAGTGGAATGAGGCTGTTCAGGATACTCTGATCCCCATTGTGGCACCGATGGACAAGGTCTTTGACTGGGCGTTTTCCGAGTTGCAGAAAAACGTGGACAGCTTTTGGTTGGACAACTTTTCCGGTCAGTTTGAGCGCCTGTTGTTATCCCCGGGTGAGGTCCTGTTCGATGAACATGACCATGCCGAAGATACCTATGCAGTGGATAGCGGCTGGGTTGCGATCTCCCGTGAGGATCCGGATGGCAATGAGATGGTGCTTGCCAATCTGTCGCGAGGCGCTCTGTTTGGTGAGCTGTCGGTGTTTGACGGCGAAAAGCGCGCAGCCAGAGCAACAGCGTTAGTGAGCAGCGAAATCATCTGTATTGGGCGTGAACATATGTTCGACACGCTCAAGCGCAATCCGGATCATTTACTGCAGCTGCTCAGGCATTTCGCCAAACGGGTCAGGGAAACGGACAATCTGGCCATGGTTCAGGCCTTTGCGCCCCAGACCAGTCGCGTGGTCTTCGCGCTCAACCAATTATGGCAATCGGCCACCCCGGATCGAAAATATCCGGGAACCCGCTCGGTTAGAATCGGCCCCGCGCAATTGGCGCGCACAGCGAGGGTCAGGGAGGACGAAGTTCGACAGGTGTTGGAGTTGAAAAAATCCGAAGGAAGTCTGGATTACGGGGCCAATGTCATTCGCTTCGTGCAGGAACCGAAGGAGGTCACTCCCCCCAAAGCCCTGGCGGATTCTCCGTTGTAGCTCGGTTTTATGTCCGATTTCTTTACAATTTGAGAGATCTTATTTCGAATCGTTTTACTTGGCAGCTAATTCGTTATTCATTCTGTCTTATTAAACGATTAGGATATAAGCCTTAAAAAATGGTTGGTAAATTTACGCGCCTAAACTATAGTAAGTTTGATCGCCATTGACGCCTAAATTTTCTTTTTGACTGCTAAATCATCCAATATAGGGGTGAGGGTAGGTTTTTCGCCCAGGGAATTAGCAGTTGCTGGGGGATTATGAAGCGCGACACTTATAACTGGTATTTATAAGAGTCAGGGATGGCTAAGCTGGCTTTAATCGGAGTGGAAGCATGGCAAATACGAGAGTTAACCTCAGCACGGAATCCAGGGATGTTGCTGCCCAGATCATAGAGGCGCCAGCCCCTTCGTCCCCAATTAACAAAGAAAAGCTTCGTCAGGAAGCCACCAAGCCGACTGCCAGACGTGGGCGTCACGGCTCGGTTGACTATCCGAGGATGCACTTTTTCCGGGGCAAATTCCGCTTATTGGGGCATTACGTCCATATTGAGCTGGTTGCCCTGATGATGGTCGAACTGGCCATTATTGCGTTGGCAGCCTATACCACACTGAGTATGGCCAGTATTTCCCTGGCGGAAGCGTCACAGAGCTGGATTGCCATAATGATGGGCTCCATGCTGGTTTGTCTGTTTTCTCTGGGGCTATACGATGCCCGCCAGCGTGATGAGTTGGCCGGCATCTGCTTTCGGCTGACTCTGGCATCCCTTATGGCCTATATCCCTATCGCTCTGTTTGTGGGGATAAGTGCTGATCCGACTCCAGGGCTGTACGGTATTACAGCAGCCTTCCTGGTCTCGTTGCTGTTGTTGATGTTGGTTCGGGCGACCTTTCACAACCATATTGATGGTAATGCGCTTCCACGGCGGGTGCTGGTCCTGGGCACTGGCAAGCGTGCCCGTTATATTGATCAGATGCGTCGCAAGTCCGATCAGCGTGGTTTTAATCTGTTGGGATTTGTTCCCTGTAACTCCTGCCAGCATTGTTATGTAGATTCCGCCAAGCTATTGGATCTTGGCAGCAGTCTCAGGGACTATGCTCTGGCCAACCGTGTCGATGAGATTGTTATCGCCCTGGATGATCGGAGAGCGGGTTTACCCACTGACGATTTGCTTGACTGCCGCATGAGTGGCATCGAGGTATCCGACGATCTCAATTTCTTTGAGCGTGAAGGCGGCTTGATACAGTTGGATTTGATTCAGCCCGGTTGGTTGATTTATGCCCAGGGCTTTAGCAGCCATTTCTTTCGCTATCTGGAAAAGCGTCTGTTTGATGTGGTGGGCAGTGCGCTGTTATTGGTTGCTTTGTCACCGCTGGCCTTGGCCACGGCTGTTGCCATTATGATTGAATGTGGTGTTAGGGCCCCCGTGCTCTATCGTCAGCAGAGAGTCGGCAAGGGTGGTCGGGAGTTTACCATCTACAAGTTCCGCAGTATGTCCACAGATGCCGAAGCCGACGGCAAGGCTAAATGGGCCTGCGCAGGGGATGCCCGCATTACTCGGGTTGGTAACGTTATTCGTAAATATCGCCTGGATGAAATTCCACAGCTGTGGAACATCTTCCGAGGTGATATGAGTTTGGTTGGTCCGCGCCCGGAGCGTCCGGAGTTTTGCGACGACCTCTACGAAGTCAATAAGTTTTACAAGGAGCGCCATCGTGTTCCCCCCGGCCTGACCGGTTGGGCGCAAATGTGTTATCCCTATGGGGCGTCAGAAAAGGATTCCATCGAAAAACTGAAGTACGATCTGTACTACGTCAAAAATCACGGCTTTTTCTTCGACCTTTATATTCTGATTCAAACCGTTGAAGTGGTTCTGTTTAAGAAGGGATCCCGTTAAGTTTCTGAACACAAAAATCCAGAAATAAAAAAGGCCCCAATGGGGCCTTTTTTATTTCTGCAGGCAGAAGTTCAAGTCCAGGAATTCAAGTCTTTAAGTTATATTTTTCCAACATGTTATAGAGTGTCGGCCGGGTAATGCCCAGCTGCTTGGCGGTCTCGGAAATATTATCGTTGGCGTGGTTCAGAGCCCGCTGAATGGCCTTGCGCTCGGCTTCCTCTCTTATCTGCTTGAGATTGAGCGGCGCTGCATTCTCCTGTTCCGGGTCAATTTCCAGGTCTTCCGCCGTGACCTGGCTGCTGTCGGCCATAATCACAGCCCGTTTGATGCGGCTTTCCAGTTCCCGCACGTTACCTGGCCAGCTGTAGGTTTCAATCGCGGCAATGGCGTCCGCACTGAAGCCTTTGATGGGGCGGCTCTGTTCCTGTGCAAAACGCTGCAGAAAGCGCCTGGCTAGCACCAGGGCGTCACCCTCGCGGTCTTTGAGTGGCGGGATATTGACCGTGATTTCACTGATTCGATAATACAAGTCCTCACGGAAACGGCCTTCTTTGATGTGGGTGGTCAGGTCCTGGTGGGTTGCGCAAATGATGCGTACATCCACAGGAATTTCCTTGCGGCCGCCGACCCGTTCAATAACTCTTTCCTGCAAAAAGCGCAGCAGCTTCGCCTGAAGCTCCAGAGGCAGGTCACCGATTTCATCCAGGAACAGCGTTCCACCATCCGCGTATTCAATTTTTCCGGGGGTCTGTTTGGCGGCTCCGGTAAATGCGCCCTTTTCATAGCCAAACAGCTCGCTTTCCAGCAGGTTTTCAGGAATGGCCGCGCAGTTAATGGCGACCATTTTCTGCTTGGCTCTGGGGCTGAGGTCGTGCAGGGCCCTGGCAAATACTTCTTTTCCGGTACCGCTGGCACCCAGCAGCAGCGTGGTGATGTCCGAGGGAGCGACTTTCTCGATGGTGCGGCAAACTTTGAGCATGGCACTGCTGGCGGCGATAACGCCCTCCAGGGGCATATCCTTGTGCAGCATTTGATACTGGCGGTTTTCATTCTCCAGCTCAAACACATGGTAGGCGCGATCCACCATCAATTGCAGAATATCCGGATCCACCGGCTTCTGATAAAAATCATAGGCGCCAAGGCCGATCGCCTTAACGGCATTGTTGCGATCATGGTCTCCGGTCACCACAATAATCTTACTGGTAGGGGAAAGGGCCAGGATTTGTTGCAGCGTCGCCATACCCTCGGTGACACCACCCGGATCCGGGGGCAGCCCCAGATCGAGCAGGACAACACCGGGCTCAAAGCGCCGCACCTGGGCTATGGCATCTTCCCGATTGCCGCACACGGTGACCTCGTAGTTGTCGAAGCACCAACGCAACTGGCTCTGCAGTCCCGGATCGTCCTCGACGACCAAAAGATGTTTTTCATTTCCATTCACGTCGTCAATCCTCAGCTTATTCCATCATTCCGTTGGCTGTATTGAGCTGTACACTTAAATTATGTTCCGTATCTTCAACGCAGGGAAGGGTAACCCGGAATTTTGTACCTTGCCCCACTTCGCTGTCCACACTAAGGCTGCCGTTCAGCGACTGGATGTAGTTGCGACTTTCGAAGGCGCCAATGCCCATGCCGGTCAGGCCCTTGGTGGTATCGAAAGGTTTGAAAAGGCGCTCTCGAACAAACCCGGGTGTCATGCCGCAGCCATTGTCAATGATATCGATGTGGGCCTGGTGGGCCTCTCCTGACAAGGCGATGCTGACACTTCCATCATCCGGCGTGGCTTCCTGCGCATTTTGAACCAGGTGATTGACAACGTTAAGCAGCTGCTCCCGGTCACAGGTTACCACGGGGTGGTGCTCGTCCAGCAATAAAGTGGGTGTTGGCTGCTGTTCATTGTTGCTGTCAGCGGCGCGTTGCAGGAGGTCTCTCAATGCGACAGGTGCTGTCGCACTGCTGCGGGCACCTTGTTTCATTTGTTCCAGTAGACGGTTCATCCGATTGACTGAGTTCTCGACCGTTAGAATCATATCATCAACGAAGCGCGGATTGTTCTTGTGTTTGGCAGCGTTGGCAACAATCAGCGATTGTTGAGCGAGAATATTCTTCAGATCGTGCATAACATAGGCGGAAAGCCGGTTAAATGCCTCGAATTGGCGGGCGTGAACCAGGGCCATTTCCGAGCGATACTGGGCAACGTGAATCGCGGCCTGTTTACCCGCCATCTTCAGCAGGTCTCGGTCTTCCCAATTGATGTCGTCCCGAAGGCTGGATTTCTTCAAGAGAATAAGACCGAGAATATCATTGTTGATGATCAGCGGCACGATCAGCCAGGCCTGGTCGATTTGAGTCAGCCAGGTTGGCAGCTCCAATTGTTCATATCGTTGCGGGTACTCGCTGTATTCTTCCAGGTCGACCACCCAATAGGAGGATTGAAGAAACTGAACGACGGATTTCAGATCCTGATTGAGTCGCCCCGGCGGCGTTTCGGGCTCCGCCATATTCCAATTGCTGGCCAATTCATAGTCGCCCTGGTGGCTCTTTGTCCAAAGCAGGGCTCCTGGGCTCTGAATCAGCTCAGCAATGGCCTGGCAGGTGCGGTCTGGTACCTTGCCGCCCATATTCGCCAAGTTGTCGGTGAATCGCAGCCACTCTTGACGATAGTCATATTTGTAGCTGAAGAAGTGCTTGCTGAGAAAAACTCTCAGCTGCATCCGGATTTTCTCGGAAAACAATAGGGTGGCCAGCAGCAGCCCGGCCCCCAGTAGAAAGACCAGCTGCAGAAACCCACCCCAGATACCGCCAAAATAGCGGATGTAATATCCCGCGGCGGCCATCGCAATCAGATAAATGCCGCTCGCCACCACCGCGAATGAGTGGAAGACGATATGACGGGAGACGTGGATGCGGGATTGAAGAGAACTGCTGCGTGCCGCTGTGATGGCAAACAGAGGAATGGCCATGATACCTGCAATGGCGCGCAATGATTGCAGCTCAGGGTTCACATGTTTAAACAGAAGCGCGTCTGCGTAAATATAGAAGTCGACGGCATAGATACTGCCGGTGCCGAGGCAAAGGTATTTCAACGACCAGCGCTGCTCGGCATTAGAGTGGCGGATAAGCTGTTCAGTGACGACCAGAACCGCGATGCTCATCCCCAGCCAGACCACAAACTTTAAATCGCTTACCAGTGCCAGGGATTTTGCGGACAGTTCCAATTGTTCTGCTATCACGGGCAGCAGCAAAAGAACGCAAATACCCAGTACCGTGCCCCCAATCCAGACACGCGTCATTGGCAGGGGCGTTTCCAGGTCATCATCTGACTCATCGTTGATCAGACTGTACAGGAAGAACAACCACGCCACATTGCGCATCAGTTCTGCGACACTGAACCATTCCGGCGGCATAGCAACGTCCAGAGTCCTGAGGGCTTCTGCACCGGCCCATAGACCGGTGACCCCTGTGGCCAATAAGAAGACCCTGGCCCGAGGCCTGCCGAGATAGGAGATTGCCAGCAAACCGCTGAGCAGCAGATAGCCAATCAATGCCAGTAAAAACGCATAAAATTGCACGGTCAGCGGCATTGTTCAGTCCTTGAAGAGACTGGTAATGGAGGTGTTGGGCTGCATGGGATCCAGGTCTCCATTTTCTGAGTTTGCCATTTATTGGATGTCGACGGGTCGGCGATTTCGGTCCGGATGGAAACCGGTCACCGGTTAACAATTATTATGCCTTTGAAACGTGTATTATCCGGAATATAGTACCTGTTCCCAAAGCATTGTAGATGACTTGAGGGGCAGTAATCTACCAGCCTTGGTGTTTCCGCAGAGGTTGGATGACCGGAGTGATCAAGGAAAATGAAGGCAGGATGACAAATGTCCTACGAAAAAACGCTGGATGACTTACGCGCCAATCCCCGCTGTTGGCTGGTGACGGGGGTGGCGGGCTTTATTGGCTCGAATTTGCTGGAAACGCTGCTTAACGCTAATCAGCGAGTGGTTGGGCTGGATAATTTTTCAACGGGCAGTCAAGACAACCTGGATAGTGTTCAGGAAGTTGTGGGCGAGGATGCCTGGGATCGTTTTACCTTTATTGAGGGCGATATTTGCCAGTTGGAAGACTGCCAGCGGGCGGTCAACGGTGTTGATTTCGTGCTGCATCAGGCTGCGCTGGGAAGTGTTCCCCGCTCCATAGAGAATCCAATTGGCACCAACGCCGCCAATATCGATGGTTTCGTTAATATGTTGGTGGCCAGCGAGAAGGAAGGGGTAAAACGATTTGTGTATGCGGCCTCTTCCTCCACATACGGTGACCACCCCGGATTACCGAAAGTAGAGGACCGCATCGGCAAACCCCTTTCACCCTATGCGGTCACCAAGTATGTCAATGAACTCTACGCCGATGTGTTTGCAAAAACCTACGGTATGGAGCTTATTGGATTGAGGTATTTTAATGTGTTTGGGCCTCGGCAGAATCCCAAAGGCGCTTACGCAGCGGTAATACCCAAGTGGTTCGAGCTGATGTTGACCGGGCAACCCTGCCAGATTAATGGTGACGGTGAAACCTCGCGGGATTTCTGTTATATCCGCAACACGGTACAGGCCAATATACTGGCGGCAACGGCGGATCAAGCCGACGCCATCAACCAGGTTTACAATGTCGCCTACGGAGCCAGAACCACCTTGAACGAGTTGCATGCCCATATGCGTCACCTGGTCGATGGATACCTGCAAAGTGGCTATAAGCTGGATCCTGACTATCAGGATTTTCGGCAAGGGGATGTACGCCACTCGCTGGCTGATATCAGTAAGGCAGCACAGCTTCTGGGTTATGCGCCAACCCATGGCCCTAAGGAAGGCTTGGATGAAGCCTTTCAGTGGTATGCCACCCATTTGGCGAACAATTCATAATTTGAGCAAACTGGATTAATAAGAATGGAAACTCTTGCAGTCGTTGGTCTGGGCTATGTGGGCTTACCCCTGGCAACCGCGTTTGGTCGGCATATTAAGACCATCGGGTTTGATCTGAATGAAACCAAGCTGGAGGCCTATCGCCGAGGGCATGATCCCAGCGGGGAGGTGGACGAAGCTCAGCTGAGAGAGGCGACGCACCTAAATTTCACCAATGACCCTAAAGAGTTATCGGTAGCGGATATTATTATTGTGGTTGTGCCCACGCCCATTGATCAAGCGCGGCAGCCGGATTTGTCTCCCCTGGGAGGCGCGTGCAAAACGGTTGGGCAGCATATGAAAGACGGGGCAATTGTGGTATTTGAGTCCACTGTCTATCCCGGTTGCACCGAGGAGTACTGCGTACCGCTGCTGGAGCAATATTCCGGCATGGCCTGGGCGTTGCGCGAGGATACGGTGGTTGCAAAAGGGCATTTCCATATCGGTTACTCACCCGAACGAATCAATCCCGGTGACAAAGAACATCGACTCGAAACCATCGTAAAAGTGGTGGCGGGTGATACAGGGCCAATATTGGAGAGATTGTCTGACCTGTACGGCAAGGTGGTCAAGGCAGGCATTCACCGGGCGGCGAGTATTAAAGTGGCAGAAGCTGCCAAGGTGATCGAAAACACTCAGCGCGATCTGAATATTGCGCTGATGAATGAACTGTCACTGATTTTTCATCGTCTGGATATCGATACCGCCGATGTGTTGCAGGCTGCCTCCACCAAATGGAATTTTCTCCCTTTCAAGCCGGGACTGGTCGGTGGCCACTGCATTGGTGTAGACCCTTATTATCTTACTCACAAAGCCGAAGCGGCGGGTTATCACCCGCAGGTGATTCTGGCGGGCCGCCAGATCAATGACAGCATGGGCAAATTCGTTGCTGAGCAAACGGTTAAAAAACTGGCTCAGCGGGGCAGCGTCATCGGCGGCGCCAAAGTCGCGGTACTGGGTTTAACCTTTAAGGAGGACTGCCCTGATCTGCGTAATTCCAGGGTTATCGATATTATTGAAGAGCTCAAAGAGTACGGATGCGAAGTTCATGTCCATGACGCCATGGCGGAGCCGCAAGAGGCGATGCAGGAGTACGGTGTAAAACTGGCGGAGTCTCTGCAATCCCTGCCGCCGGTGGATGCCGTTATTCTCGCCGTTCCCCATAAGCAGTACAAAAGTCTCGACGCTGAAACCATAAAGGCCATGGTGACGGATGCAGGGGTTCTGGTGGACGTCAAATCCTGTATGGACCGCCAATCGCTGGCAGCGGCGGGCTTGGAAGTTTGGCGGCTCTAGAATACGTTTGGGGGCCCTTATCGGGCCCGTAAGCGCAGCAGAGGCAGCCCCAGCAACAGAAGCAGCATTGTCGCCGGCGAGGGAGCTTCTCCACCTGGAACGGTGTCTTCAGGCTTGCTAATAAACGAAATCGAATTCAGCTTGAAACCGTCATCGCCATCGTCCACGAAAACGTTGCTGCCAAATTGTGGCATATAGGCGCCAATAATCCAGTGGCTTGAAAATGTTGCGTTGGCAGAGTTTGCCGGGGCGACATTAACGGAGACCGGGCTGGATGTATTTTTCGTACCAATCGAAGAGAAGTGGCCAATGGTATCCCAGCTGGAGGAAATACTGCTTTTGCTGGTAGGGTCACTGTAGTCCCCTGAGCTGCCATCAAATGCCAGAATGGTGCTGTCGAAATCGCCGCTGTATTCGGTCCAGCCGGTAGAAAAGCCGGTCAGTGAAACCATCTCAGCACCAAAGTCCAAAATGACGAATTCATGAGAAGAGGTCCAGCCTTGAGAGTGGCGAGACACCTTTTCCCAGTCGTCAAAATTGTCGATGGTGTGCTCATAATCATAATTCTTGTAAGGGCGCTGGTCATCCCAATACTCAATGCCGATACCGCCGTTCCATTTGTGAATGTCGGCGGTCAGATTGATAACCGAGTCGTCTGATCTAAGCGCCCAGCCACTGGTATCGAGGCTGTGGCCGGCTTCGCTGAAGGTGCCTGAATTAGCACCTGTATAGGTATAGGTAACGACGGCCTTTGAGGAGGCGGAGGCTGTGGCAAGGAGGGCGCCGGCGACAGCGCCGAGCCAGCGAGGCTGTTTACGTTTCTGGTTGGTCTGCATGTTCCATTTCCCTGTATTCCATTGGCAAGCCAAAAACCCAACAAAATCAGGGGGCTACAGCACTTTGCTTGCAGATTGGCCTGATCGGCCTCAAAAAATCCGCACAATTATGGGGCATGTTGATTTAAATGACAAGTGACGGAGTTAACGTTTGAGTAATTTGAGGCGCCGGTGAAGCTTCTCGGCCGCTTGCCGGTTCTGAAAGCCATTTGCATGGTTCAGGGCGACCTCAACCTGACTGAGCGCTTCGTCATAGCGTTGCAGGTCGTTTAACGCCTGCGCCAGGTGGTAGTGAATTTCCGGATGGCCAGACAGGCGGGCTGCTGCTTCCCTGAGGTACCTCAGTCCTTCTGTGGCCTGGCCCTGCTTAACAAGTATCCAACCCAGCGTATCGTTGACGAAAGGGTTATTAGGAGCCGCAGACAGTGCGGCCCGTGCATATTGAAGGGCGTCCTCCTGGTTCAACTGACTGGCTACATAGGCCATGTTGTTTAACAGGTCAGGATCCTTGGGACTCCTTTCCAACAAGAGGCCGAGCGTTTCCCGGGCTTCTTTCCAGCGGGTGTTCTGTATCAGCGCTTCCGAGTAGGCGGCACCAATCACGGTGGATTCCGGGTGTCGGCGCCACTGGGATTCAATATGCTTGGTCGCGTTGGCTGTTTTTCCCTGTGCCATCAGGGCTTGATACTTGCCGACAGCAAGACTCGGTTGAAATTCTCTCGCAAGGCCCAGGCTGAAATAGCGCTCGGCTTCATCGGGACGCAGCAAAAGCATCAAGGCTTCCCCCGCCAGCTGGTAGCCTGCAGGATGCTTGGGGTATTCCTCCGTCAGTTGAATACTGCGCTTTAATGCGTTGGGATACTCGCGCAGCTGAATCTCGATTTCAATATAGGCCACCAGCGAAGGCAGGTGGTTGGGGGTTCCTTCTATCGCTTTGAAAAGTGCATGCCGCGCTGTGGTATAGGCCTCCACGGCACGCAACCGCTGAGCAAGTGGGTAGAGTGTCTCCGTTTTGAAGCCAGCCTCCTTGACCATCCTCTTGTACTGCGAAATGGCCTGCCGGGTTCTGCCGGCGGCGGTCATTACCGTTGGCAGAAGGACTTGAGCCTCATAATCTGTTCTGTGGCTGTTGGCGGCTTCAATGGCAATTAATTCAGCGTTCTTAAAGTCTTCTTTTTCGAGGTAAAGCTGGACCAGCAGTACCATTACTTCCAGCTGTCTGTCATCCAGCTGGCGGGCATGTTCGCTAAGTTTCAAGGCCTGGTCGAGATTGTCCTGCTGGTGTTCCAGCCTTGCCTGTGCCAGCGGAATCAGAGGGTTGTCGGGATTGGCAGCCGCCAGTGCCGCAAGGCGTTGTCGGGATTGGTCTATGTGGCCCCGGTCCCGTTCAATTTTTGCCAGGTTAATACCCGCTTCTACCGACTCGGGATCTGATTTCAGAACCTGCTCGAAGTTGGCTGCTGCCTTGTCCAGCTTTCCAAGGTTTCGCAGGGCAATGCCTCTGAGGTTCAGATACGAGGCGAAATCGGGCTGTTGATTTAGCAATTGCTCAGTGATCTTCAGGCTTTCGGCGTTTCTGTTGGCTTTGAGAAGTGACGCCGCCAGAAGATAGCCGACCTTTGCATTCTCCGGGTCTCGTTTAAATATGCCCATCAGACTTGTCAGGCCGCGGTCCCTGGATCCGCTTCGCAAATGGCTGAGGGCGAGTTGAAGCTCAATGTTCCGATCCTCCGGCGCTTCCTTGCGCATGCGCTCCAGGAGGCGAGTGGCGCGGTCATAAAGTTCGGCCTTGGTGTAGGCATCCACCAGCAGCTGCTGTAATGCGGCATCTTTGGGATGTGCATCAAGCACAGGAGCAATCTTCTGTATCGCTTTTTTGGGCTCATCGAGTTTGATGAGCGTCTTGATAAACAGGCGATTGGCACCCAGGTTGGTGCTGCCCTGTTTGAGGTATTGTTCCAGGTACTGACGAGTACTTTCATACTCTTCCAGGCTGAAGTGGGCCAATGCCGCCACCATGGTCAGTTGGCGATCGGCGGCAACTCTCTTTTCAGGTAATTTCGAAATCACCGTGGTGCATTTCTGCAGCTCCAGATCCGCCTTTGCCAGCCAGTCCGGATTCTCAGCTTCATCAATCTCCAGTTGCTTTAACAGATCCACAGAAGGAGGGTTTTCCGCGAAGTGGTTGTAACCCAAAGCTCTAAAGTAGGCGGCTTTCGGATCATAGGGAAAGCGCTGTTCCAGATACTTCAGGTCAATCATGGCAGACTCAAAGCGGCTGAGATCGGTAAGAATGCCCACCTTGGCAGCCCTTGCTTCAAGATGATCTGGCTCAATAGCCAGCGCTTGGTCGTAATTATCAATAGCTTTTTCTAGATAGCCGGATGTGTGCTCGACGGAAGCACGTTGATTCCACGCTTCAGCGCTGCGGGAATGCCTGTCAGTAAGGCTTACCGCTTCCCGAAGGGCGCCCTTTAGGTCTCCGGACCTGCGTGCCAGGGTGATTTGGGCGATAGCCGGTTGCAGGCCGTTATCCGTCAGGCTGAGGGCTTCGCCGATCTTCTGCGCGGCTCTGGCCGGCTTGTTCAGCCCCAGGTAGGCACGCGCCTGATAGCCCAACAGCTCGGCCTGATCATTGATGGCGAGTCCGCGGCTTGACACATTATTGATCACCTCTCGATATTCCGCCTGGTCGAGGTAGGCTTTTGCCAGCTTCAGATTGATCAGGGTTCGGTCGGCACCGAGTACCCGGGCCTTTAACAGGGAGGCCTCTGCGGCCGCCGGTCGCTTCAGCTGTAACTGCAAATCACCCAGCAGCAAGAGGGAGGGAACATGCTCGGGGTCTTTCTGCAGGGCGTTCTTCAGCTGGATCAATGCGGAGCGATATTCCCGGGAAAACATCAACTGCTGCGCGTGTTCATAGTATTCCTGGCTGGACTCTTGGGCCAGGGTGCCAGACGGGAGGCACAGCGAAATCAGTACCAGTGCCGCGAGGCTTCTGATGGGCAGGCTAAAAGTCATAATGGCGAGTGAGGTTGAGTTTGTTTTATTGGCCTGCTTCGGCGTTATCATACTGATTTAATTGTATTTTTCTGGGGATAAATTCAATGGCGGTTTTATAGCCTTGTTGATACAGGGCTTCTTTCTGGTCCAGGGACATTTTAAAGTCGACAGCAGAGGCCTTGCCAGTGTTAATAATGATGGTGTTGTGCCAATGGTCGGCATGCACATATTCCCGGGAGATGGCGTTCATAAAGGTGCGAATCAGCATATTCAGGTAAATCCGCAGCGGAAACAGGGGTTTCTTAAACTGTCGGTTAACGGTCTGTTCACTGCGAAGCCTGAAACACAATACCGGCGTCTGATCACCGGCCCAATCCCTAAAGAGTGCATCTTCGGATAAGATGGCGCCGTCGACCATGACATGGTCCTGAAAGGATTTGAAACTGAACAGCAGGGGAATCGACATGGAGAAGCGCACAGCCTGGGACACTTTCATATCCGGGGTGTGTTCGCGGTTAAATACGACCGGACCACCGCCATTGACGTCCGTCGCCAATACATGAAAATTGATGCCGAGATCCTTAAACTGGCGCCCCTCCAGTCGATCGTCTAGCCATTGCTCAAACTCATTGCCCGAGGAGAGGCCACCGTCTTTAAGCAGGCGGATCAGTGAAAAGCCGCGAAACTGATTAAAGTCGGTATCAAAGGCGAGCTTTTTGATGTGATTGAGTGAATAGCCGGCGGAATGCAGGCTGGAGACAATGCTACCCCCGGAGACGCCCACCAGGTGGTCAAAACCGAGCTCCAGTTCTTCCATAGCGCGCAGAATACCAATGTGCGCGGGCAGGCGGGTGCCTCCACCGGAAAATATAGGGACGACTTTTTGTGCAGGGGGTTGTTTGGCAGTCATAGGCTCTATTCAATCCATTATCTTGAGTATATCCCTTTTCGAGCCAATTGCAGCGGATCAGATGCTGCGCAGTACCGTGCTCCCCCCCAACGGGTCTTCCAGATTGTGCAGCAGCTGTTCCTGAACCAGGCCATCGATAACGAGTTTTGCGTCGCTTTGCTCCAGCAGCTGTTTTTCTTCGACCATTCCGTGTAGAAACAGGCGGCTGCAGATCAGGTTGATCAGGCGGGGGATGCCCCGGCTATAGGTGTGAATCAGCGGGAATATATCCTCATCCAGCGCAGGGTTATTTTCCCAGCCAGACTTTTTTAAGCGGTATTTGATATAGCCGGCGGTATCATCAACCCCCAGGGGCTCCAGATGGCAGGTGGCCACAATCCTCTGGCGCAGTTGCTCCAGTGCCGGGGAGTGGACGGTCTGGCGAAGTTCTTCCTGGCCCACCAGAAAGATCTGCAGCAAGGGCTGATTGTTTTGCTGGAGATTGGTCAGCAGACGCAGCTCCTCCAGTGCCCCCGCAGGGAGATCCTGTGCTTCGTCAATGATCAGCAGGGAGCGGCGTCCTTCATTGTAAAGCTTAAGGAAGAAATTCTTGAGATTGTGGAGCAGCAGCGATTTGTACTCCGTGGTGCCATCCAGGTTGAAATTTAGGGCGATCAATCGGATCAGATCATCGGCCTGTACCTGAGTGCAGGAGAGACTGGTGAAAACCACCTTGCCGCCATCAAACTCCGAGATCAGGTCGTTGATCAGTGTCGACTTGCCGGTGCCTGGATGCCCAGTAACCATGACAAACCCTTCCCCCCTGTACAGGGCATACTGCATATAGGCCTTCGCATTCTTATAGCTGCTGTGGCTAAAGCACAGGCGCGAATCGGGGGTTAGACGAAAAGGCTCTTCCTTTAGACCGTAAAACGTTTCGTACATGGCGCTGTTGGTGTCCCAGGGAGGTATTGGATGACAAAGTATGGAATCTTATCACCTTTTGGTTGATGATTAAGAGCGATTTGTTGGGGTTAAAGGCGCCTGAACAGACTTTATGTGGGGGTGAGTCCCGAAAATGTAACAAGGTGCATGCAAAGTAATGCGCCATCCGATAAGATTGGGCTGTCATAGGCAGTATAACGATGGAAATCACTGTGGAGAGGCGGTAAGGCTGGCTTTCGATAGTGGTAAGTTGTTGAATTTTATAATCTTTTGTTCTTAATAGTGGGCTATCCAGCGTGCCCGCCAAGTGCGAAAGACACAACTATAATAGAATTGCTTACTTAAAGTACCAGATGGGATAAGGAGATCATGCGTGTATAACTCTATACCTCTACTGAAAAAAGCTTTCACCGGGTTGGTGGTGGGAATGGTGGCCCTGATGGTGGGCTGTTCTTCCAATCAATCTGCGCCACCGAGTGTTTCCCAAAACTACGATTATGTGATCGGTCCTGGCGATACTCTGGATATTTTTGTCTGGGGCAACCCAGAACTTAGCACCAGTGTCAAAGTTCGACCGGACGGCAAGATCACCACTCGCCTGGTTGAAGATCTGGAAGCTAGTGGGGTCAGCTCCTCTCAATTGGCCCGCAATATTGAAAAGGCCTACGCCAAATACGTCAAAACACCCATTGTGACGGTGATTGTCGATGGTTTTACTGGGATTCCCCAGCAGCAGGTCCGGGTGGTGGGAGAAGCGGCAAAGCCCCTGAATGTGCCCTTTCGCAAGCATATGACCTTGCTGGATGTGATGATCGAAGTGGGTGGTCTTAGCGAGTTTGCCAGCGGCAATAGTGCGGTGTTGGTACGTCGCGACTCTGGTGACAGCCAATCGACCTTTGACCTCCGGCTCAATGACCTGCTCAAGTCCGGTGATATCTCAGCCAATGTGCCCCTGTTGCCCGGCGATATTATTATTATCCCCGAAGCATGGTTTTAAAATTAACGCCATAGCGACTGTCCAACGGGTGGCTGTTGCCAACAGCAATGGGGTTTAACAACAGGGGGGCATGTCCCCCGGTTTTCGTCTGTCTTTATTAATGGTAAGTGGATAACTGATGCAGGAGATTATCGGCCAGGTATTTCGGTACTTGTGGGGCATATGGCGTTATCGCTGGCCCGGGTTGGTGCTGGCTTGGGCTATAGCTATTGGTGGGTGGATCTGGGTCTGGAAGTTGCCCGAATCCTATCTTGCCAGCGCACGTTTGGAAGTGGACAGCAGTAGTGTCTTACGGCCGCTGCTCAGGGGCTTGGCGATTCAGCCTGATTTGAATCAACGTGTGGCGTTGATGAGCCGAACTCTGCTAAGCCGACCCAATCTGGAAAAGCTGATGCGAATGGCGGATCTGGATTTGAACGTCAAAACGGACCTGGAAGAGGAGCGGCTGCTAGCGGATCTCAAAAAGGCGATCTCCCTAAAGGGAGACACTCGCAATACCTCGCTGTACCGAGTGACCTTTGCCCATGAGGATCGTGATATTGCCAAAAGGGTGGTTCAGTCCATGATCACCATCTTTATTGAAGGCACTTTGGGCGAAAAAAGAAAAGACAGTTCAGGGGCGCAGGCATTTCTCGATCAGCAGATTGCAGACTATGAGCTGCGTTTGTCAGAAGCCGAAGCTCGTCTCGCCGATTTTAAGCAGCGTAACGTTGGGCTGTTGCCAGGAGATACTGGCAACTACTACCAAAGGCTTGAGGCTGCCAAGGCTCAGCTAAGTAACGCTGAACTGGCCTACAACGAGATGGAGAATCGTCGCAAAGAGTTGAGCCGACAGCTTTCCGGTGAAGAACCCATGTTTTTTTCTTCGGGTTTAGGCAGTGGAGATACCTCATCCCCGATAGCACAGCGTATTCAGGCATTGCAAAGAAAGCTGGACCAGCTGCTTTTGAACTACACCGATGCCTATCCAGAGGTGGTGCAGATCAAAGGCCTGATAAAGACCCTGGAAGAAGAGCGTGAGGCCGAGTTGCGACAGGCCATGGAATCTCAATCCCCATCTTTTACCGGCCTTGATACCAGTCCCATGTATCAATCCTTGCGTACCATGCTGGTAGAAGCCGAAGCGCGGGTAGCAGAGCTGAAGGTACGGGTGGACGAATACCGCGAGCGTGCTCGGTCCCTGGAAGACACGATCAATAATATTCCGGAGATCGAGGTCGAACTCAAACAGCTGGATCGCGATTATCAGGTGGTTTCCGCTCAGCACGCAGCTCTGTTAAAACGACGGGAATCGGCCATGTTGTCGGAGAAGGTGGAAAAAAACGCGGAAGACATAAAGTTCCGTGTGATTGATCCTCCCTATGTTCCCCTTAAACCTACAGAGCCCAACAAATTACTGCTTAACTCGATGGTGCTGGTGGCGTCATTGGGAGCTGGAGTTGGGTTGGCCTTCCTGTTGTCGTTATTGCGCCCGGTATTCACGGATCGTAACTCATTATCGGAAGTCACGGGATTGCCAGTTCTGGGGTGTGTGACCATGATTATTCCTGAGCAGGATCAGAGACAGGAGTTTGTCCAAAAAGTTGTTTTTGCTTCAGCTTCATTGTTTCTCCTAGTGGTATTTGCGGGTATCAGTCTCGGTCATCAGCTATTGATGGCCTAACCAACGAACGAGAGCGCATTAGGGCAGAAGTAACTGGAATAAAACATGAGCATTATTGAAAAAGCGGTTAAGAAGCTGGAGAAAGAAATTGACCAACAGGTCAAGGAGTCTCCCGTTGCCGCCTCGCAGCCCGTTCTGGAACCTGACGCCGAACCGGTGATCGAGTCCCAAGGCGCAGATCAGATCACAGCTGCTAAAGACAGGCAGCCTTCGCAACCGGAATTACGTGACAGTCAGGAAGTAGATGCGGAGACGCTGTCTGGGTTCAAAGTTGATGGCGATGATGTGCAGCAAGAGACCTCTTCTGTACCTGCGACTTCAACCTCCGAGATTCACTGCCTGCCAATGGACCGCCTGGAAGATTTGGGTATGATTACGCCCAATGCGCCACGCAGCCGTATCGCCGAGGAATATCGAACCATCAAACGCCCTCTGTTGATGAATATCGAGAAGAAGGGCGCGGATCAGGTGGACAATGCCAACCTGATTATGGTGACCAGCGCCCTGCCGGGAGAGGGGAAAACCTTTTCAGCCGTCAACCTGGCCATGAGTATGGCCATGGAACAGGATCGCACGGTGTTGCTAGTGGATGCCGATGTCACTAAAGCCAGTGCTGCTCACACTCTGGGCATTTCCTACGATAAGTCCGGTTTGATCGATATCTTGGAGGGGGGTGACAAAAGCTTCTCCGATGTATTGATTCACACCGATATTCCAAAGCTTCGAATTCTTCCTGCTGGCCGCGTTCACGAACATGCCACCGAACTGCTGGCCGGCGATAATATGCGCAACCTGATGTCGGAACTGTCACAACGGTACCCCGACCGGGTGATTATTTTTGATTCACCGCCGCTGCTGTTGACGAACGAGGCTTCGGTCCTGGCTAATCTGGTCGGGCAGATCGTTTTTGTGGTTGCAGCAGAACAAACATCGCAGAGCGCAGTGGAGGAAGCCGTACAACAACTGGGCCATGACAAAATTATTGGGATGGTCCTCAATAAGACACGACAGAATATTCTGCATAAACACGGTTACGGTTATGGCTACGGATATGGCTATGGTTACGGATATGGCAGCAGACCTGATTCTCCTGAATCGAACTAGAACTGCCGAACAAAGGGCGAAGGCTTTACCCAACGGGGCTTCAGTCTGCCTGGCGGTTCTGTTTGGTTTGGTTTCGTCTGCGGTTTCTCCTGACCTGGCGGCAGGCGATTGGACCACAGAGGCGGGCCTGACGGTCAGTACGGTGAGGTCCAGCAATATCTGTCTCGACGAAGAGGAGGAGGTTGAAGAGTGGGTAAATAAGCTGACTCCTCGTGCCAGTATTCGAGGCGAAGGTGGTCGTGCACAACTTCGTCTCTCGGTGTCGGCGGAATTAAATGATCTGGATGACGAACTTCAGCAGCAGTGTTCGCAGAACCGGAGTGGGGCTGGTGCGTTTTCTAACAGCGTAGATAACTTTAATCCTCGCATGAGTGCGGAGGGAAAATTAGAACTCATTGAAAATCTGGCATTCATAGATGTGTCCGCCAGGGTTCAGCAAAATAGAGTAAATCCATTCCTGACCGCCGGTGATGACAATCTCAATTTTACCGCAAATCAAAATACCACTTATCACTATGGCTTCGATCCTTATCTTACCTGGCGAGTTAAAGATATTGCAAAAGCAGAGCTCAAGTTCGGGTTTGATCAACAGCGTAATTCGGATAGATCGGTAGAAGACAGCGATCGTCATTCTGGAAGCCTAAGTGTCGGTGGGAGACTGGCTGGTCCAATCAGCTGGGGAATCATCGGGAGATATGCCAAAACCGAATACGATGAAAGAGATGAAAACGTTGTAGCAACAGGCTCACGCGATGACACTGAAATGTCTTCCCGCAGCTTCAGTCTCGGCTATCGATTCAGCAGTCAACTACATAGTACCTTCATCTGGGGCGAAGACGACAACGATTTTCAATCTGTAAATAATATTATCGATGGTGAGTTTTGGCGGCTTCAATTTGATTGGACGCCAAATTCTCGTACGACTGTGCAGTTAGCATATGGTGATCGTTTTTATGGTGACGACCATAGCTTGAATATCAGCTATCGCCACAAGAGAAGCCAGTTTTCGCTAAGGTACAATAAAGACTTGACGCTCAGTCGCTCTCTCAGAGTTGATCAAACCTTGCTGGATCAAATTGACTCTCAGGGCAACGCTATTGATCCGGTAACGGGCCAGCCTGTGTCGCTGGCAAACAATTTGACAACTGACACGCGCAATCCGATTGTAGATGAACGTGCCACTCTTGCTTATCGTCTTAATGGCATCCGAACTTCGATCAATGTTGAAGCGAGTCATTCCGTTCAAACGCGGGAGGAAGACAATGAAGAAAGCACCTTCATTGCTTATTCCATATCGGCTGAGCGTCGTGTGTCAAAGCATTTCACCTTAAACGCCGGATATTATATTTCCGACAGGGATGCCGCTGAATCGGGCAGTCGTCTCGGGGAAGATAACGACACAACTCGAGCAAACGTTGGAGTTAGCTATCAGTTGGGCTCAAGAACATCTGTATCGGTTAACTATAGTGAGTCCGAGCGCCAGTCCGCAAATGCGAAAGATACTTACGAAGAGGATCGTTTAACACTGAGTGTCAATATGGACTTAAAGTAATCCAAACAGGTCAATTCCACTTTCCGCGGTTGATTTTGAAAGGGGGCGTGAGGACTAACCTAAAACTTCAAAGGCTTGCTGGATGCAGGGGAGAGTGCTGTTTCTCGATGAGAACAGCTAAGCAGCCGGAGCATCCTTAAGGCGGCGACAATGCCAAGAGTATAGTCAAGTCTCCGGGTTTGTAAAATTAAAAAGTATGAATACAGTACAGCAATCGACAAAAGCACAACGAGCCTTGGTCAATGCTATGACGGTAGACGTGGAAGACTACTTTCAGGTTTCCGCATTTGAAGGCGTAATCAATCGCGAAGATTGGGGTGCGATATCGTATAGAGTTGAACAAAATACGGATCGCATTCTGGAGCTGTTTTCGGAAACCGGAACCCATGCTACCTTTTTTACCCTTGGTTGTGTTGCAGAGCGATTTCCACAAATGCTCAAAAGGATAGTGGAACAGGGCCATGAGTTGGCCAGCCATGGATGGAACCATACCCGGGTCGTTAATCAGAATCCAATGCAATTTCGCGAGGATGTCGATCGAACTCGAAAGCTCCTAGAGGACCTGGGTGGGACTCAGGTCAAAGGTTACCGAGCCGCTAGCTACTCAATCGGCAGTCAAAACCTTTGGGCACTGGACGTACTGGCTGAAACCGGGCACCTATACAGCTCCAGCATTGCGCCGGTCAAACACGATTTATACGGCATGCCTGAGGCTTCGCGTTTTCCCTTTCGCTACGGCGAACACCAAATATTGGAAATTCCAATCACCACAGTGAAATTAATGGGTAAGAATATTAATTGCGCAGGCGGTGGTTGGTTCAGGTTGTTTCCCTACGGGTTTACACGCTGGTGTTTGAATGTCGTCAACAAAAAGGAGCGCCAGCCCTGCATCTTCTACTTTCACCCCTGGGAAATCGACCATACTCAGCCCAAAGTTGATGGTGCCAGTGCCAAGTCTCGCTTTCGGCATTACCTGAATTTGGACAAAACCCACGCGAGGTTGGAGCAGCTGTTAACGGATTTTCGCTGGGGACGTATGGATGATATTTTTCTGGCAGAAGCGAACCATACAGAGGTTTCGGATGTAATGCTGAACGAACAAATTATGCAGGGTGAGAGCTGATATGTCTTTGGTGGTAAAGGAGTTAACTTCCTCGGATTTTAAACGCTGGGATGACTATGTTCTAAGTTCTGCACAAGCTACCTTTTTTCACAAGGCGGGATGGAAAACCGTCTTGGAGAAAGCCTACGGTCACGATGCGCACTTTTTCTATGCTGAGCAGAATGGGCAGGTGGTCGGAATACTACCCCTCGGACACATAAAAAGCCTGTTGTTCGGCAATTCGCTCACATCACTGCCATTTGCGGTTTACGGTGGTATTGTTGCGGATTCATCCGGCGCCGCTGAACTTCTGAGAGAAACCGCTTGCGAGTTGGCTGACAGCCTGGAAGTGGATAGCCTGGAAATGCGCAACTGCAGGCCATCGGGGTGGAACTGGCCCACCAAAGAACTGTACGTAACCTTTCGCAAAGAAATTGTCGAAGACGCGGAAGCCAACTTGCTGGCTATTCCGAACAAACAGCGCGCAGTCGTTCGCAAAGGCATTAAAGCGGGGCTTCAAGGTGAGCAGGGATGGGATTGTGACCGGATTTACCGTGTCTACTCGGAGAGCGTGCGTAATCTGGGTACACCGGTTTTTCCCAAAAAGTACTTCAAAGTGTTGCGGGAAGTATTCGGGGATGATTGCCGTTCTCTGATGATTACCCACGAAGCAAAAGATGTCGCCGGCGTATTAAGTTTCTATTTTAAAGATCAGGTCTTGCCTTATTATGCCGGTAGTACAGCCGCGTCAAGAGGTCTGTATGCGCATGGTTTTATGTACTATGAATTGATGCGCAGAGCTGGAGAGGAAGGGGTTCGCGTCTTCGACTATGGGCGCAGCAAGGTTGGCACCGGTTCCTACAGCTTCAAGAAAAACTGGGGCTTTAAGCCTGAGCCGCTCTACTACGAATATTACCTGGTCAAGTCAAAAGAAATTCCAGAGGTTAATCCTGCCAACCCCAAGTACCAATTGTTTATCGAAGCCTGGAAACGGCTTCCTCTTGCCGCGGCTAATTGCTTTGGCCCGCTGTTGGCTCGGAGCCTGGGATAATGAACTCCAAGCCTCATCTGCTGTTTCTTTGTCATCGGATACCTTATCCACCCAACAAAGGCGACAAGATTCGCTCCTATCATTTGCTGCGCTATCTTTGCGATCACTATCAAGTGCATCTGGGCGCTTTCGTCGATGATAATGCCGATTGGGAATACCGCCCAGAGGTAGAGGCTCTGTGTGCAAGTTGCAAACTTATCGGCTTGCCAGGTCTGCAGGCAAAAATAAAAAGTCTAAAGGGACTGCTGACAGGGCAAGCTCTGAGCCTGCCGTTCTACGAAAGTAGAGAAATGCAGAATTGGGTGGATCAGACCATTGCTGCAAATTCTATTGATCGAGCGGTTATCTTTTCCTCTGTCATGGGGCAATTCTTGCTTCATCGCCACCTGTCGAATTCTACATCCAGTACTGATGGAGAAATTCATTACAGCGTAATGGATTGTGTCGATATCGACTCTGACAAGTGGCGACAGTACTCACAACAGAAACCCTGGCCAATGAGCTGGCTTTATCGTCGTGAAGCGAACAAACTTTTGGCGTTCGAAAAAGAAGTTCTCGAAGAATTTGACCAATGCCTGTTTGTGTCACCCACTGAGGCAGCTGCTTTTCGCAAAATGGTGCCGGAAACCTACCAGGATAAAATTGCGCATTACTGCAATGGCGTTGATTTTCACTTTTTCGATCCGGGGAAAGTGAATTGTAATCCTTACCCGCAGGGTAAACCGGTTCTTTTGTTTACAGGGGCGATGGATTACTGGCCCAACGTTGATGCCGTTACCTGGTTTGCGGAGAGCGTATTGCCGAAGCTGCGTGAACAACATGACTTGGTGTTCTATATTGTCGGGCGCAATCCCACCCCTAAAGTCAAAAAGCTTGCTGAAAGGGAGGGTGTGGTAGTCACAGGAGGGGTGGAAGACATCAGACCCTACATTCGGCACGCTGATATCGCGGTGGCGCCTATGCGAATTGCTCGGGGAATACAGAACAAGGTGCTGGAAGCTATGGCGATGGCCAGACCGGTGATGGTTAGCAGTTTGGGCCTTGAGGGGCTCGATGTTGAAGTTGGAGAGGAGGTTATTCTTGCGGACACTGTTGAAGATTATCTCGAATTTGTGCCCATGCTGCTTTCCGACCGGGGCTCCAACATGGGCTTCATTGCCCGAGAAAAGGTGGTTCGAAGCTACAGTTGGGAAGCGAGCCTGCCAAAAATAGGGAAATTGTTGGCGACATAAACGTTGTATTGAAGTGTTGGCGATGGATAGTTGAAATGAAGAGAGTGGAATTGATCGTAGGAAAAGAATTGCAAATGGAGCGGCAACAGTGGTTTCGCTCGTTGGCGCTGCTTAGTTGCGTTCAGTCAGCACTGATTCTTGCTTATTTCTCAACTGCTGAATCTATGGCTAGCATCTGGATTCGATCCGGTACGTTTTCTCACTGCTTTGTCGTTTTGCCACTGGCTGTGTGGATGATCTGGGAAAGAAAACACGAGCTGTCTCGACTTCGTACTGAACCATCTCTGTTCCCCTTGATTCCCATTTTGTTCGCGGGGCTTGCCTGGCTGTCAGCAGCCCTCGTTGATATTCTGGTCGTTCAGCAATTTGCATTTGTTGCTGTATCAGCTTTCTTGACATGGGGTGTACTCGGAAATCAGATTGCACGCAGAATCGTATTTCCTCTAGGGTTCCTGTTTTTTATGGTGCCAGCCGGGGAAGTGCTGGTTGGTCCACTGATGGAACTTACGGCATCCACCACGGTTTGGTTGATCCAGCTTACGGGAATTCCGGTCTATCGTGAAGGGATGTATCTGATGCTGCCTACGGGCAACTGGTCTGTTGTGGAGGCCTGTAGCGGATTTCGTTATCTTATCGCATCTGTGACCTTGGGCTCGGTTTATGCCTACCTGAATTATTCTACGGTCTCCAAGCGATTCTACTTTATCCTGTTATCAATCCTGGTACCGATCGTAGCGAATAATCTTCGTGCCTATGGCATCGTGATGATTGGCCATCTCAGCGATATGAAATTGGCCACTGGAGTAGATCACTTGCTTTACGGATGGGTTTTCTTTGGATTTGTTATGGCCATTATGTTCTGGATCGGTTCCTATTTTCGTGATGATGAAATTGCATCACCCGGTAAGGACCAGAAAGAAGCTTCGGTCGAGTTTGAGGTGATTTCTCCAGCAAAGACCTTCTTCTGGTCCTCTGTTCAAAAGTTAGCACTATTGGCGGTTGTCGCTCTAGTCTGGCCTGTATGGTTCAGTTCCTTAGAAAAAGATATCAAGCCCGATTTAGAGGTAACCCTGCAGGCTCCAGAGGTGCCACATCAATGGAAGCAAATCAGGGATCATCAGGCAGTCTGGGATTCGCGCCTGAAAGGCGCAACAACCAGCATCAGGGCTGCATATTTTGACAATGGCAGCGTTGGAGATGAAGGACCCTTCGAAGTTTTTATCGAATATCTACACACTCAAGAGCAGGGTCGAGAAGTCGTTAATAAGCACCTCGTGATGCTGAAGGATAACAAGGCCTGGGTACAAATTCACAGAGGAAGCAGTACCATTAAAAAGGGAAGCTCGACAATTGATGTTGAGAGAACCCGGCTGGTGAGGGGCAATCAGGAATGGGTGGTGCTCGGGGTTTACCGTATTGCCGATAGCTACACGGTAGACGTGTACGAAGCCAAACTGTTAGGAATTTTCTCAAAATTGCTGAGTCAGCGTGACGATGGTGCCCGGATTCTTTTTACCGCACCAGCAAGCCTGGAATTCGAGCTCAAGCAGTGGATGGCGTCGAGTTTACCGTCTATCGAATCCCAGTTGGAGGAGATTTATGAACGGCAAGTTGAGGAGCGCCAACAATGATGGCTAGCGCTTCTTTTGCGCCACCCCTTGTGGTCCATATCATTTATTCCCTCGACACGGGCGGATTGGAAAATGGCTTGGTTAACATTATCAATCATATGGAACCAGACGCCTATCGCCACAAGATAATCTGCCTGGGTTATTGCAACCCTGCGTTTTCTGAGCGAATCAAGCGAGATGATATTGAAATTGTTGCCCTTAACAAGGGCGACGGTTTCGATTTTCCGATGATGTTAGAGCTGAGACGTATCCTCAAGCGCTGGAAACCGGCAATTATACACAGCCGAAATATTGCCGCGCTGGAAATGCAGTTGGTGACTCTGGGCATTGGGAGTATCAAACGGATTCACGGTGAGCACGGACGTGATATCGGCGACTTGAATGGGCAAAACTGGAAATACAATGCACTGCGTAAAGTGAGCAGCCTTTGGGTAGATCGATTTATTACTGTCAGCAAGGATATGGAGCAGTGGCTACAGCAAGATGTCGGAATTCCAAGGCAAAAACTCACGCAGATATACAATGGCGTCGATCTCACAAAGTTCATGCCAAGAGAGACCTCGGTCAATACTGAGAGCTCAATGCCTGAACAACCACCGATTATCGTCGGTACGGTAGGCAGGTTGGACCCTGTCAAAGCACAAAACCTCCTTATCGATGCCGTTGCCAAATTGGTATCTCTATCGTCCCACAATCGTGATCACCTTAAGCTCTGGATAATCGGCGATGGTCCGGAGAAGCAGGTGCTTCAGGCCCAGGCTGAACAGCTTGGAATAGGTGATTTGGTGTGGTTTGCGGGTGATCGCAGTGATGTCCCGGAGCTGCTGCAGCAAATGGACATTTTTGTGTTGCCCTCTCTGGCTGAAGGACTCTCGAACACACTCTTGGAAAGTATGGCCTCCGGGAAAGCCGTCGTCGCATCATTGGTCGGGGGCAATCCTGAATTGATTGATGATGATGTGCGGGGGAAAACCTTCCAGAGTCGGGATTTGGAATCGCTCACCAAAATCTTACAGCAATTGATGAATTCTGCTGAAGAACGGAATCGTCTTGGAGTCAATGCAAGGAAGTTCATAGAAGAACGCTTTAGTTGGAGCCGTTGCGTGCAAGATTACCGCAGTCAATACGATGCTCTCTTGCAAGGCCGTGCTCAAGACAAGTATCTAAAAGAAATTCACTAAGCGATGGGTTGAAAGACACTATGTGTGGAATAGTCGGAATCTGCGATACACATTCGATGAGAAATATCGAACGTGATTTGCTTCATCGCATGAATGAGAGCCAGTATCACCGTGGGCCGGATGGTGGCGACCTGCATATTGAGCCAGGTCTGGGCTTTGGTCACAGGCGCTTGTCAATCATTGATGTGGCCTCTGGCAAGCAGCCTTTGTTTAACGAAGATCACACCGTTGTCGTTACCTATAACGGAGAAATTTATAACTTCCAGGAATTGACAGTAGAGCTGCAGGCATTGGGTCATCAATTTCGGACCCACTGTGACACTGAAGTTATCGTTCATGCCTGGGAGCAGTGGGGAGAGTCCTGCGTACATCGTTTTAGAGGTATGTTTGCCTTTGCGGTTTGGGACCGTAATCAGCAAACCCTGTTTCTTGCCAGGGACCGATTAGGCATCAAACCGCTTTACTACAGTCTGCTGCCAAACGGCATGCTGGCATTTTCCTCTGAACTGAAAGCGCTGATGTGCATCAATGAGCTGCCGCGAGCCATAGACCCCTATGCCATTGAAGAGTATTTCGCTTTGGGTTATGTGCCTGAGCCGAGGTCTATCTACAAATCGGTCAGTAAGCTAAGCCCTGGCCATACCTTAACGCTGCAACGGGGTAAACAACCACGGGTTCAGCAATACTGGGACCTGGAGTTCAATCACAGCGAAACGGCGACAGAACAGCAGCTTCAGGAAGAACTGGTCAACAGGATTCGCGAGGCAGTTGATATCAGATTGGTATCGGAAGTACCACTTGGTGCATTTCTGTCGGGTGGCGTTGATTCCAGCTCGGTCGTTGCGATGATGGCGGGTCTGCAAGACGATCCTGTAAATACCTGTGCAATTGGTTTCGATGTCAGCAGTTTTGACGAAACTGACTACGCGAGAACAGTCGCGGATCGCTATAAAACAAACCACCACGAAGAAATCGTAAAAAGTGATGACTTCGGATTATTGGATCGCCTGGCATCCTTGTACGATGAACCCTATGCTGACAGCTCTGCCATTCCCACCTACAGAGTGTGCGAACTTGCTAAAAAGCATGTCACGGTAGCCCTGTCCGGTGACGGAGGCGATGAACACTTCGCGGGTTATCGAAGACATACGTGGCACATGAAAGAGGAAAAATTAAGAGGTATCTTGCCTTACCCTCTCCGCAGGAATCTGTTTGGGACCTTGGGGCGCTTCTACCCCAAGGCGGACTGGGCGCCAAAAATATTCCGAGCCAAAACCACGTTTCAGGCATTGGCGAAACACTCCTTGGAAGCTTATCTTCATTCCGTTTCTGTCGTGTCTGATGATTTGAGAAATTCACTTTACAGCGATTCGTTAAAGAGTGAGCTTCAGGGCTATCAGGCAATTGAAGTGTTTAAGAAGTACGCTGACCAATGCTCGAGATCAGACCCCCTGAGCACCATTCAATATATTGATATCAAGACTTACTTGCCCGGAGATATTCTGACCAAGGTGGACAGGGCGAGTATGGCCCATGCTTTGGAGGTCCGTGTACCCTTGCTGGATCACAAGTTGGTGGAGTGGGTGGCGACGCTGGATCCAAAACTCAAACTTAATGGCTCAATGGGCAAGTATCTCCTCAAGAAATCGATGGAAGATCATTTGCCCCATGATGTTCTGTATCGCAAAAAAATGGGATTTGGTGTGCCGCTGGCTAATTGGTTCCGTGGGCCTCTGCGCGCTGAACTAAAGCAGCGCCTGTTAAATGGCTGCATAGCGGATTCAAACTTATTCAATATGGATACCGTCACCAGGCTGGTCGACGAGCACTTGTCGGGGATGGGCGAGCACAGTACTCCAATTTGGACCCTATTTATGTTTGAAGCATTCCTGGAAAACGAAACCAGGACCGAATCCGAAAGCCCTGCGGTCATGGCCGGCTAACAGGATGCTCAGATGAAGATACTTTACCACCATCGTATAGCATCAAAAGATGGCCAATATGTGCATATTGAGGAAATCATTAGTGCACTAACCGAATCCGATCATGAAATCATTGTGGTCGCACCGGAGTCGACCGATGCCAAAAGCTTTGGAGAAAGCTCATCATTAGTCAAACGGATTCGCCGGCTGTTGCCGGATTCGCTTCACGAAGTCGCGGAATTCCTATACTGCTTCTGGGACTTCTTAAAGATCTCCATTGCCGTACTTAAGCACCGACCCGATGTGATCTACGAAAGGTACAACTTGTTCTTTCCATCGGGCATCTGGGCCAAAAAGCTGTTTGATATCCCTTTGCTGTTGGAGGTTAATTCCCCTCTCTTGGACGAGAGAAGCAAACACGGCGGATTGTCACTCTCACGGTTGGCGAAGTGGTCCGAAACCTATTGCTGGAAAAACGCTGACTTTCTCCTGCCAGTTACAGGTGTCTTAGGCAGAATCATCGAATCCAGCGGTGCTGACGCCAACAAGATTGTGGTTATTCCTAATGGGGTGAACAAAAAGAACTTTTATGAAGTAGAAAAAAATGCAGAAATCTGCCGACAATTGAACCTTTGTGGAAAGCTGGTGTTGGGGTTTGTTGGGTTCGTTAGAGAATGGCACGGCCTTGAGCGGGTTGTGGATGTGCTTAAGAAGCATGAAGACAAACCTTGGGTTATGTTGGTAGTTGGTGATGGACCCGCGCTTAAGGATGTTAAGCAAAGAGCGCAGACACTCGGAATCGAAGATAAACTGATTACTACTGGTGTTGTGGACAGAGAGAATGTCTCCAGCTACATGAGCAGTTTCGATATCGCATTGCAACCGGATGTGGTTGCATACGCTTCCCCACTCAAACTGTTTGAGTACCTTGCACTGAGTAAGCCGGTATTGGCACCCGATACAGAAAATATCAGAGAAATTCTAGACAGCGAACAAAACGGACTGTTATTTGATCCAAAGAATAACGAAGACTTTTCGAATAAGCTGGAGGCACTTTGCTTGTCCGATGAACTGAGGAGCAAACTGGGTGCCGGTGCAGCAATGCTAATCGAAGATCGACAGCTTTATTGGCGGACAAATGCAGACAAGATTGTCGAGCTGATGTTGACAACCCAAACCAAGGAGTCTGTTTGCGAATGATTAATCTACTGGTTGTCAGCAGTCTGTATCCCAATCAAGAACAGCCTCAACACGGTATTTTTGTGGAAGCCCGACTGCGTAAACTCATTGAGTCCGGCGAGGTGTCTGCCAGGGTAATCGCTCCTGTCCCTTGGTTTCCAAAGTTATTGGCGAAATTACCTTTTGTCTCGAAAAAATACCGAGCCTACAGCCGAGTGCCCAAGCGGGAAGTCAGGCAAGGTATCGAACTGGAGCATCCTCGTTATCTGGTTATTCCTAAAGTTGGTGTTTGGCTGACACCGTTTTTTATGTTGCTTTCTATTTTGTGGGTGGCAAGAAAGATACCAAAGCATACTTATGACATTGTAGATGGCCACTATTTCTACCCCGACGGCGTTGCGGTGGCCATGTTTGCTAAATTGCTGGGTAAACCGCTAACCCTAACAGCTCGCGGCAGTGATGTTAACTTGCTGGGTCAATCCTGGCTCCCAAGAAAACTTATCCTCTGGGCGGCCAATGCAGCGGATGCCAATATTACGGTTTGCCAAATGCTGAAGGATCAGTTGGCAGGACTGGGTCCCATCAAAACCGATATCCATGTCATGAGAAATGGAGTGGATGTCAATTTTTTTACGCCCTTAGGTCGGGAAGAACTTCGAAAAAAATGGAGTATGACAGCGCTTACGGTAGTCAGCGTTGGTGGACTGATCCGTCGCAAAGGGCATGAGCTGGTCATTGATGCAGTGTCCAAGATTCCTGAAGCCCAATTGTTGATCGCAGGAAAAGGTGAGCTGGAACAAGAGCTCAAAAACCAAATCGCGGATCTTGGATTGGAAGATCGAGTCCGAATGCTGGGCGAGGTTAACCAGGAAGCGTTGGTGGAACTCTATTCCGCAGCGGATTATATGGTGCTGGCCTCCAGTTACGAAGGCTGGGCAAACGTACTGTTGGAAGCGATGGCTTGTGGTTGCCCCGTTGTCGCGGCTCCTACCGGAGGCACACCGGAGGTAGTTCAGAAGGAGTCGAAAGGCATTCTATTGCCTCATCGAACCCCGACTGAAATTGTAAATGCGTTATCGGCAATGCAAGGAAACCCGCCAAATAGAGACTTGGTGAGAGAGTATGCACTGGGTTACTCCTGGGATGAAACCGTAAAAGGCCTGCTTTCGATATTCCAACGCATTTCGAACACTAAGGTCGGCAGTGATTCGCAGGCCTGCAAACAAGTTTAATCCTTAGGATCAGGTAGCAAAAATGAAAAGTGTCGAATACCTCGTAACTGGTGTAGCCGGCTTTATAGGTATGGCTACAGCGGAGCGACTCCTGCAACAGGGCAAAACGGTCTTGGGGATCGACAATCTAAATGAATACTACGACAGTTCTCTAAAGCAGTATCGTCTCGATAAGCTCAGAGCTTATTCGAGCTTTCAGTTTGTCAAGCTGGATATAGCTGATCGCGATAAAATGGCGGATTTGTTTAGAAATACTGAAATCAAAGTCGTCATACATTTGGCAGCACAGGCCGGCGTTCGTTATTCCATCGATTCGCCCTACAGCTATTTGGATAGTAATCTTGTAGGGATGATGACCGTTCTGGAAGGCTGTCGCCATGCAGACATAGAACATCTGGTTTTTGCCTCTTCAAGCTCTGTCTACGGAAGTGATGCAACAGCACCATTTTCTATATCGGAGAGGGCTGACAAACCAGTGTCTTTATATGCGGCCACCAAACGCTCAAATGAGCTGATGGCTCATTCTTATTCGCATCTCTATCAGATACCAATGACTGGACTGAGATTTTTCACTGTATATGGACCGGCAGGGCGCCCGGATATGGCTCCATGGCTGTTTACAGACGCGATACTGGCGGGCAGGCCAATCAAAGTCTTTAACCACGGCAAGATGAAACGTGACTTTACTTATGTAGATGACATTGTCGGAGGAATTCTTTTGGCAGCGGAGAAAGTACCGCGTAAAAGTGTTCCAGATAAAGCTTCTTCACCGGATTTTGTCTATGATCTGCCGCCTTTTCGCGTGTACAACCTGGGCAACAATAATGCGGTTGAACTCTGCGTGTTTATTGATGCAATTGAGAAGGCGTGTGGCAAGAAGGCAGAGCAGCTGCAATTCCCCATGCAGGCAGGGGATGTACCGCTGACCTGTGCAAATATCGATGAAACAACAGCTGAACTGGGATATCAACCTGTAACTGATATCTATGACGGAATAGCCAAGTTCGTAACCTGGTTTAGAGAATACAAAAATGTATAGGGCTATTCTATGGCCTTGGGAGAATGTCCGTGCGTGACATCCTGGTGACAGCACTTGTTTTTGGAGTGTTGCCCTTTATTCTTAAACGGCCTTGGATTGGCATCCTTGCTTGGGCATGGTTGAGCTATATGAATCCCCACCGGCTCACGTGGGGGTTTGCATATACAATGCCTTTTGCTCAAATAGTTGCTCTGACTCTACTCGTAGCGCTACTTTTCAGCAATGAAAAGAAGACCTTACCGATGAATAAAACCGTGGTTATCTGGGTGTTCTTTCTGTTCTGGATGACGCTGTCAACTATGTTTGCCATTAACGGTGACGCTGCATTTGATTACTACTCAAGGGTTGTCAAGATTCAGCTCGTGACGTTTCTGACAGTGATGCTAATCACGAGCGAATATCGCCTCAAGTGGCTCATATGGGTAATTACGCTTTCTATTGGCTTCTACAGTATCAAAGGAGGGCTTTTTACCATCACGACGGGAGGAGGATTCCGCGTTTATGGTCCAGAGGGCAGCTTTATCCGGGAGAACAATGCGTTAGGGCTGGCGACTCTGATGATTATACCCTTGATGTATTATCTGTGGTGGTCTGAGAAAAAGAAATGGCTGCGGCATCTCATGCTTGTAGCAACTGTACTCAGCCTGGCATCCGCCGTTGGATCTCAATCGCGAGGGGCCTTAGTTGCACTGGCAGCAGTTGCGGCCTACTTTTGGTGGCAAAGTAATACCAAATTGATCAGCGGTATCGTTCTGGGCTTTGTTCTCGGTATCGGAGCCATACTTATGCCGCAAAGCTGGCACGATAGGATGAATAGCATAGCGGACTACGAAAATGACCCTTCCGCGATGTCTAGAATCGATGCTTGGGAATACAGTATTAATGTGGCAAATGATCGTTTTCTGGGGGGGGGGTTTAACTCTTGGTCTAAAGCAACTTACTACATTTACAACCCGGATGCTATCGGCGTTTTCGTAGCGCACAGTATATACTTCAGTGTCCTTGCGGATCACGGCTGGATAGGATTTATACTCTTTATATTGATACTCAAATTGACATGGTCGAGCCTGACGTTTGTTATACGAAGGAGTGCGGAGACCCAACTGGATGATCGAGTCAAGCTGGAACTGCCCATGTTGGCGAGAATGATCAAGGTGAGTCTGGTGGCATATTTCAGTGGAGGTGCATTTTTAAGCCTTTCTTATTTTGACCTTCCCTGGCATTTGGTTGCTATTGCGGTGATTATGCGCGTACTAATTGAACGCGCATTGCCCACTTCCCACAAGACCGAAATGCTGCCCAAACACCCCAAACAGTTCGGTGGCCAGCGGATGATGAAACAGTGTCATGATTAATAGTATTATTAAGAAAGTCATAGGTACCGGTGGTTCTAGCCTTTCCATACTCATATACCACCAGGTCTTTGAACAATGGGACTATTTGCATCCAGATGAGCCCACGATATCGCAGTTCGAGAGGCAAATGCGGGTGATTCGCGAGCATTTTGTCCCGCTAAGTCTGTCGCGAGCGATGGAGCTTCTTCAGGAGAATAGACTGCCAACCAACGCAGCGTGTATTACGTTTGACGATGGGTATCTCGACAACCTGACTCACGCGGTACCAATTTTGCAGCGAATGGGAATCCCGGCAACCATTTTCGTTGCCACCGATTTTATTGGCGACGGGATTATGTGGAATGATCGTATTCTTGAGGCGGTTCGTTCAAGTAAGAATGATTCCTGGGATCTCAGAAATGCTTCGTTAGGTGTCCTAGACATGTCTTCCCCGAATAGCAGGCATCTGGCAGCCAAGCACTTGATCAAAAAAATCAAACACCTACCTACAAAGGAACGGACGCAGGTAGTTGAGATCGTCGAGGAGTTCGCAGTTCCTTGTAATAAGCAATTGATGATGTCACGGAAACAACTTCAACAGCTTGACGAATTCAATATCGAGGTTGGGGCACACACAATGAGTCATCCAATTTTAAATACACTACAGCAGACCGATGCCAAAAAAGAAATTGTGGGCAGCAAACAGATTCTGGAAGAACTACTGCAAAAGCCTGTTGACTTCTTCGCCTATCCAAACGGACGCTATACCGAAGACTTTGATAACACACATGTAGATATCGTCCGATCCTCGGGCTTTACCGGTGCCGTAGCTACAAACTGGGGAGCGGCGTCGTCCACCACTGATATGTTCAGATTGCCGAGATTTACGCCATGGGATAAACATCCATCAAAATTTCTGTATCGACTATTGAAGAATACTCACAATGCCCAATAAGACTATAGCAATTGACTGTGTAGAAGATCGAAGGTAGGGGGAACCATGTTCTACAATGCTCGCAAACAACTGAAGACAAAGCGTTTCAATCTGTTGACCCGTGCTGTCAGGCAATGTGCGAATGTCAAACTCGATCGAAGCTCCACCTTCAGTTTGGTAACTCAGCTACAAGAAGCCGACATTAATATGTATTTGCTGGCACTAGCCTCATTCTGTCGTTTCCTGTCTCCCAAAAGAATTATCGTAGTATCTGATCATATTTCTGAGAAAGGATGTCAGGTGCTTCGTAGTTGCGTACCGGAAGTCTCGATTCTCCCTATTGATGAGGTCCGTGATGAACGATTGCCCAAGGGAGGGTGTTGGGAAAGGCTGACCACTATTGTCAATCATCTGGACGACAGCTATGTAATCCAATTGGATGCGGACACATTGACGCTGAACGAACCTGTGGATGTTATAGATTGTGTCAAAAAAGGGAGGTCGTTTACATTGGTGGCAAATCCCACCGCCAAGGTTGTATCTATGACGGAATTGGCTGAAGTCGTCAAAGGTTGGACGCAAAGCCATGTCCAAGTTAAAGCAGAGCAGGCCATGGGCCAGTTTGAAAATGCTGCGAATCGATTATACGTCAGAGGGTGCGCCGCATTTACGGGTTTTGCCAAGAATGGCGTACGCATGCAACAATTAGTGGACTATAGTCGCGAAATGGAATCTCATATCGGTGCACAGAAATGGGGTGAATGGGGTGGCGAGCAAGTGGCTTCAAATTACCTAATTGCATCAATGGATAACGCCTACGTACTTCCATTTGAACATTATCCCTTTTATAAGGGGGATCAGAGTGAAGAGTATTCCAGTTCCAGACTGTGTCACTTTATTGGCTCGAACCGTTTCGATCGTGACTTGTATTTGAAATTATCCAAAAGGCTGATTAAGTCGTTGAAGAATGTTGATCTTGAAGAAATATAGCAGATTTAATTAATGAAAAAAGATGTGATGGACAACATGGTGTTTGTTCTTGGCGCTCAAAAAGCCGGAACAACGACGTTAGCCGCTTTGCTTGGTCAGAATGATAATGTCTGCGTTTCAGAACCCAAAGAACCGAATTTCTACTCAGTTAACTTTGAGCGTGGTAAAGATTGGTATCTTTCGAAGTTTGAATACCCCGAGCGTGTCTGCGTGGATGCTTCGACAACCTATTCCATGCAACCACTCACTGATGCGTCATTGCAATTCAAGCCGGGTCGCCAAAGGCTTAAGGAGGTTGCCTCGAAAATCTCTGAAGATCATCCAGAAGCCAAATACATCTATCTGATAAGAGACCCAGTGAGCCGAATGTACTCCAATTACTGGCATAACAGAAAGTTTGGATATGAGACATTGGATTTTCTTGATGCCATTCGTAGAGATCCGCTCTATATTGAAACCAGTCTTTATTTTGAACAGCTCTGTTCGTTCGTCAAATACAACCCAAAAGAAAGCTTCTTGATTCTTAAGTTTGAGGACTTCATCAGGGATCAGAGCCATAGCGTGAATGTTTGCGAGCAATTTATCGGTGTTCCGGAGCAAAAATTGCAGGAGAACAGGCACGAAAATTCGAGTCGAGACTATGGGGCTATGGGAAGGTTTCTCATCCGCTCCAATGTTGCAAATGCTGCAAGTGATCTCTTGCCGGAATCTGTCAAAAATGCGGCAAAGCGCCTTATAACGAAACCCATCCCCAAACTTGAGCCAGATGTACGAGCATCGCTAAAACATCAGTTCTGTGAAGATCAAAGAAACCTTCGAAACCAGTTTGGCGTTTTCTATAAAGAATACCTCTAGGTGATTCATGAATAAGAAAATTATCTGGATAAAAAAGGCGAAATGTGCCGGAACATCCTTGGAGAGTGTTCTGAAGGAGAGAGGCGCTATTTACTATGTTCACCCCAGAACTTCTCTTGCTGAATTGGAAGACCCAAACAATCGTGTGATTTGCGTGAGGGAGGCACTTTTCCCGTACGGAAAAACACCAATAAAGCAGGAAAACAATGTTTACGAACTAAATAGTGCATCAACGTTGCTCTATCGCTTGAGATCGAGAGCTGGAGTACCTTTTAGGCCCCTCGATTTTATCGCGTCTAAGTATCCGGACTTCTTCTATGAGTGTGACAGGTTTGCAATAGTTCGTAACCCCTATGATAAATTCATTTCTTCCTGGAAGTATCTAAAGTCACTCCAGCACTTGTCCATCGGAGAAGTGCTGAAGAAGCTTCCTCAGCCCAGTTCTCTTCATGATTGGGTTCATATTACTCAATTGCAAACCGAAGCTATCAGTCACAAGGACAATTTGGTGGTAAATAGGTTGCTATACATGGAAATGGATATGGATGACGAGCTGCGCGACATATTGAGCGCAATTGGTCTCTCGGATGTTGCTCTACCACAGGAAAATAGGTCACGTAGGGGGAAGTTGGCGGAATATTTGAGCCCTGAGGTATCCGATCAAATCTATACTCGTTTTAAGCCGGATTTCGATACATTCGGATACGATAAGGATTATAGAGTAGTGAGTCCCAAGGATTCAGTTTGCGTCACAGCAGAGCAAAGAGTATAAGACCATGTTTTTATCTCACGTACATAGCTTTCGCGGTCTTGCTATTGTTGGTATTGTTGGTGCGCATTGTATTCACTCGTTAGATTGGGATGCATCTGCTATTGAATACAAGCTATTTGACACCTTGTTTAACCAGTCTTCAATTTGGTTCTTTTTTATCGCAGGACTATTGTTTCAGCATCTGTCCGCAAAGGTGACATTGAAGAAATACTATATTAACAAACTCAAAAACGTCATCTTACCTTACCTGATTCTCTCTATCCCTGCCTTGTACGCATCGATCTACTTAATTCGTCAAGATGTACCTGAGTACCTTTATGAATACCAGAAGTGGCAGCAAGCATTAGCTTTCCTTATTACCGGCAAGCATTTGGCGCCATTTTGGTTTGTACCAACGATTAGCTTATTCTATTTGCTGGCGCCAGTATTGTTATGGTTGGATAAAAGGCCAAAAGTGTATTTATTGTTGCCCGTATTTCTGCTGCTTTCGGCTTTATTAGGCAGAAGTGGATTACAGGCAATGATAGGTGATCCGTTGTTCGCGTCGGTTCCATCAAAAGCGCTTTACTTGTTTTCAGTGTATTGGCTTGGAATGGTGGTTGGTAAGTTTCATGATGAGTTCATGGATTTCTTTCGAAAGTCAGTTGTATTTTTCTGGGGGGCATCAATTTTATGCTTCTCGATGAACATCATTTATTTTCGAGAGCAAGTACACTTCATCTTTTTGTTCAAAATACTATTTATACCCGTATTGCTGGTTTCATTATTCAAATTCGACCAGCAGGTCAGGAGCAGTTTTCGAAAGCTTGGCGATCTGAGTTTTGGGATTTTCTTTATACATGGTTATGTACTTGCAGCCCTGAAATTGGGTTTGCCGGTAATAGGGCTTCCCAGTCATTTTCCAGGTGAACTCTGGATATATATATTGTTGGTTGCACTGGTCAGTGTGGCCTGTGTCCAAATTCTATCACTAGGTAGACTGCTCCTTGGAAGCAGGAGCAGAACCGTGCTTGGGGTCTAATTATGCATACCTGGATATGTCTTAAAGCCGTCAAAGCTCAAAAACTACATGCAGTGCTAATGATACTTCTGTCAAGCATTACAATTTCCGCGCATGCATACAAGTTTACTCCAACTTCTATGGAGTACATGGCATCGACTCCAATGTGCAGGGCCGCTTTGAGTTCTCGAGTTGAGGATCCGGCAGTGCGCCGGGGGTATGCAGTAAATTTACCCGAAGAAGACATGCACGTAATCGCCCTGGTGGGCGGGTGGCACTACTGCGGGGGAGCAATCAGAATACTGCGCGCAAAGAGTACACCCGAGCTTGAGAAAAAGCGCAGTCTAATGGAAAAAGCGATTCGGGATATACAATACAGTTTCAGCAAGATGGATCCCAGCCACTGGTGGACGGTTGAAATGGTTAGTTCTCTGGCGATAGCGCTCTCGGAGCTTGGGAAATATGGTGGAGCTTCTGAGGTGCTGGATAGCATTGCTGTCTTTCATCCTCACCACCACCGTATTGCCGCTACTCGAGGTATGCTTGCATACAGCAGTGGTGAGTTTCAATCGGCGCTAGAATATTTCCAACAGGCTGATGAGTTCGCAAAAGGAAAGGTGGCAGAGAACGTGTATTTTGCTGGATTAGCAGCCTATAAATTAGGTAACTACGAGCTGGCCTCATCCTATGCGAGCCGCGCAAAGTCGCTAAATTATCCTTTGGACGGCTTGGCGAAACTGTTAAAAAATAAAAATAATCAGTAAATCTAAAGTTGCTGAGGCAAAGAAAAAGCGGAATGACCGATGTTAGCGTTAATCAGCAAATAGCTAAGGGATCCTATTGGACTGTACTCTTTCGTTTTGTTGAAAAATTTATCAGTGTATTTTCCACCATAATACTAGCCAGGCTGCTGATCCCCGCTGACTTTGGGATTATCGCGATTGGCATGGTGGTCGTAGGCTTTATTGATGTGTTTCGAGCCATTGGAGTGGACGCTGCATTAATCCAGAATCAAAATGCAGGCAGAAACTTATACGATACAGCATGGACATTCAAGATCATCATGGCATTGCTCGCCGCGAGCATGTTGGCTCTTGTTGCCGATTCAGCGGCATCATTTTTTAATGAACCCCGTCTGGCAGAGGTTCTCAGATTCTTAGCCATTGGCATGGCAGTTACGGGTTTTGAAAATATAGGAATTATAGCGTTTAGAAAGGAGATGAGGTTCAATAAGGACTTCACCTTCATGGTCAGTCGTAAATTAGTCAGCTTTACGGTGACGGTATTATCTGCAGTAATCCTCAGGAGCTATTGGGCCCTGGTCATTGGCTCTGTATTGACTAATTTTTACACTGTCGCATTAAGCTATTATATGCATCACTATCGGCCAAGACTAAGCCTTGCGAGTTATCGTGAGTTGACCTCTTTTTCATTATGGATGTTCGCAAATAATTTATTGAACTTCGCTTACAATAGTGCACCTCAATTTATCGTTGGGAGATTTCTGCCGACCGCTGCCCTGGGGCACCTTACTGTTACAAAAGATATCTGTTCTGCCGCCACCACCGCCATTGTTGTGCCGATTAATAGGGCAGCTTTTCCTGGCTACGCGAAGTTGAGCAACAACCTCATGAAGTTAAAACAGAGCTTTCTTGGCACATTTTCCGGCATTGTGGCCATCGTTCTTCCAGCTTCATTTGGACTATATTCAATAACTCATTTACTTGTTCCGCTAGCTCTAGGAGATGCTTGGAGTGAGACTATTCCGTTAATGGAAGTTCTAGCTTTTGCCGCAGGATTAACTGCATTATCTGAGGTATATGGCATCTACGTAGCCATAGGTGCGATATCAAAGTTGGCTCGCCTGACGGCAATCAAGCTTTTGATATTTGTGCCTTTGAGCCTGTATCTTTTACCTTTAAATGGCATTGAGGGTGTGGTTTGGGCTTACGCGATTACCTCATTCGTGGTTTTACCTCTTGTGTTTTTTCCGGTCTCAAAGCGACTATCTCTATCGGTATATGATTTTTTTCAGGTAGTATCCAGGCCACTACTTGCATCGCTGATTATGGCGGTAACCGTGCGATACTATATAGATTTGGCGCAAAATCTATTGCCGGAGCTCAATTTAATTCTGATGCTGGCGGGCGCAGTGATGGTCGGTGGAACAGTATATGTTGGGTTGCTATTGATACTTTGGATACTGGTAGGCAGACCAAAATCAATAGAGTTCTTCTGTCTGGAAGTGGTCCAGGAAAGATTCGAGAAGCTACGTGCACGATTTCGAGCTCGGAGTTAGAACACCGTTGCCATATGATTCGATGCTGCAATAGAGCACATCTTAAATGTAGAAGGAGAAGATTGGGGTGACAAACGGCAAAGTTCTTGTCTTAGATGGCGACATGGTATCCGCTCTCTCTATTGTGCGGTCATTTGCAGGACAGGTGTCTGAAGTAGAAGTTGGATCTCACATCGACAAATCCATAGCCTCACGGTCTAAATATTGCCACTTTTCATGGCAATATCCTAACCCTTTGGCAAGTCCGGAATGCTTTGTGCTTTGGCTACTTAGTCACTTAAAGCAACACGCTTATGACTTGATTATACCGGTTACAGAAAGAACTCTAAATCTTATTCATGATTCGAGAGAGCAGTTTTCTCCCTTTCCAATCGCGATGGCTAAGAGCGAAGCTCTCTCTAGCGTACTTGATAAGCAGGTCACTTTTACCATCGCTCAAGAACTTGGGATGGAGGTGCCGAGGCATCACTCGATCACCAATATCAACCAATTGGAGCCAATAGAGAACAAACTCTCATTTCCCGTAGTAGTCAAACCGGGGCGCTCAATGGGAGCAGCCTTTGATCACCGTTCCCAATTGAAGGTCGAGTACGCTTTTTCTCCAGCTGATCTCCATAACTTGAGTGGCGCTGCGTTGAAGTATGGCGAAGTCATTCTCCAGGAATATGTGCAAGGTACTGGTGTCGGGGTTGAGGTGTTGGCGGACAAAGGGCGTATTCTCTACGCTTTTCAACATGAACGTGTTCATGAGGTACCACTGACTGGCGGGGGAAGTAGTCTAAGAAAGAGTGTAGATCTCGATCCATTACTTTATCAACAGACTGCCAAGCTGATTGACAGACTGTCATGGGATGGGGTGGCAATGGTGGAGTATAAGCTAGATCGAAACTCCGGAAGCGCGCACTTTATGGAGGTAAATGGTCGATTTTGGGGCTCCCTTCCACTGGCTGAGGCCTCTGGCGCCAATTTCCCTTTAATGCTATATCGCTATTGGGTAAATGGCGAAACCGATTTCCCCCAAAATTATTCTACAGGTGTCTTTGGACGGCGTTTGACCAGTGACATTCACTGGCATGAACTTGTGCTCAGAAAGGCTGCCCCTAAAGCGCTAGATGTCCTACCGACCAAGAATGATTTATACGATAGCCTCCGCCTGATCTTTTCACGCCGACATCGCTTTGATGTTCAGCGTTACACCGATCCTCTGCCGGGTATCAGAGAAGTGATAGACATTTTCGTTTCGTATGTGGAAAGGCTGCGTGCGTTGTTGTCTACGCGAAGAAGGCTTAGTTGGCAGCTCAGGCGATGGCGCACTGGGGAGGTGGAGGCTGCTCTGTCGAGAGCCAAGAATATTGTCTTTGTATGTTATGGCAATATAAATAGAAGTGCGATTGCGGGTTTGCTTTTCGACCGCGCATTACCTAGGGGTTCAGAAATTTCCCAGTTGTCTTTTGGTTTTCACTCCCCAGGAGGTAGAAGTATCGATTCGACTATGTGCGAGATCGCGCAAGGCGATGGGCTATCCACTCAGAAATTCAAATCATCAGTACTGACGAAAGAGGGTATCGCCCAAGCAGATCTGATATTCGTAATGGAACAATCCCATTATGAGGAAATAATCAGGGATCAGCCGTGGGCTCGTGGCTATACGTTTCTGTTGGGAGGTGGGGATTGTCATAAATCGGCAGACATAGAGATATCAGATCCATATGGGCAATCGAAGCAGGACTATATTCTGTGTTATAACCGTGTAAAATCTTGCGTCAAAGCTATAGCAGGTAAGACGCTGACTTACCAAAAAGACTCTCCAATTGGACCATTATAGTGACTAAAAGCTATAGAAATGATGTCTCCCGAGTACCTTTTTTCTCGATTATCATTCCGACTCGAAATCGCGTATCACTTTTCTGTGAGGCTTTGGAGTCGGCCATAGGCCAAGACTGTTCGGACACGGAGATCATCGTGGTGAATGATGGGGCCACTAATGAGACTTTGGCCGAATATCGGAAATTGGAAAAAAAGTACGAGAATGCGCAGTTCCACTACTTGGTTCATCGTGCCAACGGCCATGGACCTGGCTACTCCAGGAATTATGGTGCAGCCCAAGCTAGTGGTCGCTACCTGTGTTTTCTCGACGATGATGACTACTGGAGCGATCATGGACACCTGTCCAGAGCGAAACGGTCAATACAGAACTACGAGGGTGAGGTTGATCTTTTTTTGACCAATCAAGAGGCCTTTGACGTCCAGGGGACTCAGATCTTACCAAATCCATGGATTAATGATCTCACGGCGCGGCTGCCAGTAGCTATTGATAGTGAAGGCACGAGGGTTGTTCAGCCTCCTTTCTTACTAACAAGTCGAGGTTTTCCTCATTTAAACTGTACAATATTTAGGAGAGACTTTTACACAAGTATTGGGGGAATAGATGAAAACCTTGGCTACGAAGAGGATCGGGACGCCTATCTCAGGGGGATTGATGTGGCTGAGCACATTCTATTGAACCCAGCCGTGGTCTCATATCACCGGGTGCCGGATTTGCAGAAATCTGAGAACGTATCGACGAAGCTTCCTCAATATAGGAAACGAATCTATCAGTTGTCGGTCTATGAAAAGGGCGCCCTAACCGCCAAATCCTCTGAAATCAGGGAGTTTTGCTCCAGGGGTAAAGGCTATCAACTAAAGCACTTGGCGCAGTTACTAGAATCTGAAAAACGTTATAAACTGGCGGCTCGTTATGCTTGGCAGGGGTTTGCAATTTTGCCGACCCTCCCCTGGCTGGCGAAGTCGACTTACTTGACGCTGCGTGCAATATTTGAGTAACAGGCAGATGGAGCTATTAGATCATTTATATACAGCTGTGACAAAGCCAGCTGTTTTTCGGCATCACCGCCCATTGTTCTTATTCGGCCACATGCGAGCCAATACCAGTCTTTGTGGGCACATATTGGGCTCTCATGATGAGATTTCCGGATATTATGAAATGCACAACGGATATTACAGTTGGAAGAGCTTTGTTCGGCAGAAGCTCTTATTTTACAGGCATCACCCCATAAAGTCTGATGCGCTTTACATCTTCGATAAAGTTTTGCACGACTATTATCATGTCAATATGGATCTGCTGAATCAAAGAGGGGCTAAGATCATGTTTACTGTTCGTGAGCCTGTTCAAACGATCAAAAGTGCAGTAAGCCAGTTTAGAAGAGAGAGGCCGGGTCACGAGTATTGTGATGTTGCCACAGTTGGTGAATATTACTGCACTCGGCTCGAATCATTGCGGGCTATAGCTGCGACAGCGAATGAATACTTTTATTACAATGCCGATCAGCTTCGCAGTGACACCGATGCACTACTGGAAAGTATGACTCGTTGGTTGGATCTATCAAGTCCGTTGTCGTCGCGATTCAGTAACTTCCATTTTAGTGGCAAAAATGACGCTGGCGATCTTTCTGGAAAGCTGAGTTTAGGAAAAATTGAAACAAAAAAGACGGATTACACTGAAATTGAACTAACGGATGATCTGATTGGCCGAGCGACAGAAGAATACGAAAAAACGATCGAATTCTTGTCATTCCATGCAACCCACAAAGTACCATAGGCAATAGAATGAACGCCTTAGCAATAGCAAAAGACGTAGTGAAAGTCTGTCTCGAACAGGGAGACAGGGCAGACAGTTTCGTACCCGAGACTCCTTTGATGGGAGCGATGCCGGAGTTTAATTCCCTGACGATTGTTGCCATAGTCACTACTCTTGAAGAGCGGCTTGATTGCGAAATATTTGATGAGGAACTCGAAGCTGAGATATTCGAAACGGTGGGTAGCTTGGCTAAATTTATAGAATCCAAAATGTGAGAGATATTGATATATACATCAGTTTGGAGAGCATAAGGCCTGGGGCGAAAATGGGATCGCATGTAGCTTAAACATTGGCAGGTGTAGCGGGGCGTGGATTGGCTCAGCGGTGATGTAGATTACTCATCAGAGCTTTCTTTCATCAACATACTTCATGCTGGACGGGTTGAGCGTTGGAGATAGTCAAACATTTCAAAACGATTGTTCGTCAACCAAGGGTGTTAAAGCCGTTGAAGCCCATTTTGCTGCTTAGTCATATGAGAGCAAATACAAGCTTAATAGGACATATTTTGGCGAGCAATCCCCAAATTGAAGGGTATTTTGAAATGCACATTGGCTACTATAGCTGGAAAAGCTTTGTGCGACAGAGATTGCGCTATGCCTCTCAACATAAAATATCCGGAGGGGCTAAGTACATGTTCGATAAAGTGTTACATAATGGTCATTTTGTCAGCTCAAGCTTGCTGAACAATTCAAAGTGTAAAGTTATTCTGACGCTTCGAAAGCCCAATACCACTATACCAAGTATCATAAAACTGTATGAACAGGTAGATCCGTCTCATGAATTCTGCACGGTCAGAGGAGCTTCTGAATACTATTCTCGGAGACTAAAGTACCTCAATGACTTTTCAGTGAACCTTAATGAATTTCTATATTACAACGCAGAATCCCTTCGTGAAGAAACGGATCAGTGCTTGTCAGATATAACGAACTTCCTAGATTTGGATGAACCCCTAGAGCCCAATTTCAAGACACAGAAGCTCACGGGGGTGGGAAACACGGGTGACCTTTCTGGGAATTTGAAATTCTCAACGGTCAAACGGGAAACTACGGACTATTCCGGTTTTGCGTTTGATAGCCATCTCCTTGGGGAGTTGGAGAGCCTGTACACGGAAGTCAAGCGGAACTTGGTCAGAAATAGTCTCTCAACTCAAGGGAAATCGGAATGAATACAACCTTTTCCGTCATTATTCCAACCTTCAATCAAATTGATTGGCTAAGGGAGGCCATTAATTCTGCTTTGGGACAATCCCACCAGCCGGTCGAAATTATTGTACAAGACGACGGTTCGGTGGATGATATTCAAGGCTTGATTGAAGAGATTGGTGATGCTCGCATCAAGTATTTTAAACAGGAGAATCAAGGGCTTGTAGCTACCAGATTTAATGCAATTCAGAATTCAAGTTCAGACTGGTTGGCGCTTTTGGATAGTGATGATATATGGCTCCCCGATCATCTTAAACGTGTGAGCAGTGCAATAGAGTCCTTTGACAATGTAAATTTTGTGGTTTCCAATTTCGTGGATTTTGATGACAAGGGTTTGACCGGCTACGAACGGCACCAGGCCGCCCCCGCCGGCTATTGGGAGAGATACCTGGAGTCGGAATCAAAGGACTTGTACCTCATGAATGAACACTGTTATTTGGCGTTTTTAGAATTTCAGCCGGGCTACGCTTCCGCCATGGCTTTTTCCAGGAAGGCATATGATGAAATAGGGGGGATGGATCTCAGGGTTGGTAGGCGGCAATCTGAGGATGCGCACTTTGCGAGGCGTCTGGCGATATATGGTAGGGTGGTTTGTGACAAAAAAGTGACTGTCAATATCAGGAAGCATGGCTCAAATATGTCCTCCAATGCTCTAAAGAACTATCTGCACAGAATTGAGATTTTGGAAATGCTAGTTGATAACGAACAAATACCATCGCGTTATATGGAGAAGACGAAGAACGCACTATCCGAATGGAAAAAAGATTATTTTGATAGATGTTTTGCCTCCAAAGAATATGAGCTTTGTAGTACATATTTTACATCACTGCCCAAGGGTAATAAATTTGAGCTCAGCTCGCTGATGAAGAAAATTTATTCGGATATGGCCAAATAGCTAATAGCAGTAAATGAGAATGTAAATCTATATTCTCGGGCCCCTCTCAATTTCCTTGTGGGATATCAGTAGAGTCACGGGTATTCCAAACTGAGACGGCTGTATGCTAGCTAGCCAGAGTGCATGGCCAAACAATTTCCTTTTGATAGATATATATTCTCGCCCTGTACCCATTCATCTTTAAAGCCATTCGAGCCATTATAAAAGCTACGGTTGCAGCCCGGTTTCATTCGTTCATGTAATTCTACGATAATTGAGTCCACGCATTCTATCCAGGCGGCAGAGTCGCTAAACACTTCTTTTTCTGCGCCTTCAATGTCAATCTTTAGAATATCAATTCTCTCTAATTCAAAGATCTGCATTATTTTATCTACGGTTAATGCTTTAACAGAGTGGCAAGTGCTGCCCTTCAATTTGTGAGGCGCAGCTTTCATTTCAGTCATAAAGCCCCAATTGCCGAGCCCGGGGTCTATAAGATCTATTTCTTCATTCTTGTGCCACAAGGCTGCATGAACAGGAGTTATGTTCGGGTATGTGGATGTATTTGATTTAAGTAGCTCAAAGTTTTTTTTCTCTGGTTCGAGTGCAATAATTGTCGCCTTTGGAAACTTGTTTGCGAAGTAAATTGAGGCTAAACCGATATTTGCTCCGGCGTCTATTATAATTTGGGGAGGGCGATTTATATCGAACGAATAGGCTTTCTGAATGAAGACTTGCTCAAAGGTTGGGAAATCGCTAGTTCTTAGTCTTAAATAAAACGGAGCCTTGATGTCCTCCAGTTCAACTTTCAACAGGTCGTGGGAATCTGTTAATTTTGATTTGATGGCGCTAATTACTCCAGAAATACCAAATCTAGAATAATAGTAGTTGATGCCCTTTAGCATAAGTTTGTCCTTTTAATCCCCAGATTGCTGTGAATCCTCACCATCTCTTGATCAGTCAACTGCCACACGAGGTCTAATTCAAAGAATTGTGATCATTTTGTGGGTAATTATTCTATTTTCTAGTATCAATCCCGACAAAAGCAATTCAGTTCTATCTTCTTAGGTTTTGAGGTTCTCTTGAGAGTTAAGCCATGCTTCAAGAATAATCAAGACCCAAATAAGCTCACCGTAATAATGAGCGTGGGTCGATCGGTGTAGTCGTTTGATTTCATCAATAAATTTGATTCTGATGATGCCTCGCGTCTTGAGCGACTCAAGTAAGTCGTCTGACAGATTGCGCAGGGTCGTGTGTTCTTTGAGCCATACCCCAAAGGGAAGACCAAAGCCCTGTTTTGTCTTGTCGATAGTTGCGTCAGGCAACCAGCCCCGTAGAGACCGCTTATAGAAGTCTCTTAAGTTACCTTTGAGCAGCTTTTCCCTGCTCGGTATTTTGCATGAAAAGTCTACAAGGTCATCGTCAAGCATAGGGTAAGCTACTTCTATACCTGATTGAGAACACATATGGCTTACTTTGCGGATGTCATTGTCAGCCAAAGTAAATTGCCAATCAAGGCGCATCATGGCATTAAGCTGATGAATGTCAGTAAGTTGAAAATAATTGTCCCGCAATAATGCAAAAGGATGCTCAGTCTCGATATTTGCCAAAAAGTCTGAAGTGAAGACCTCAGATGGGTTATGCCTTTGAAGATAGTTGTAGGTTTGCAAACGGTCTGGAAGCGGAATCTTCGCCTGTTGAATATAGCTTTTCGCTTTCTGCAGCAATTTGGGCGACGTAGGGAGACGATTAATAGTCCATTCCAGTGCACTTCTTCCAATAGGTGGTAAATGATAAAAACGTTCAAATACCAGCTGCTTTGCGTAACGTTCGTTTCCGCCGAACAACTCATCACCGCCATCGCCGGCCAGCAGCAGATCCATGCCTTCCCTGGAGGCCATTTGAGCGCAAAACCACGCGGGTAGCGCGGATGAATTCCCAAAAGGTTCATCATAGCTGGTGGCAATGCTCGGTAGAGCGTCGGTGACATCTTGTGGTGTCACGTAATACTCGTGGAGTTCAACGCCGAAGTGGCGGGAAACTGTTCTGGCATAGGCCATCTCATCGTAGCCCTCGGCCGAAAAACCGATGGAAAAAGCTGGAGCGCTTCTCTCGGTGAGTTCGGCCAAGTGTCCGGTAACTGTGGAGCTGTCCAGCCCCCCACTCAAAAAGGAACCTATCTTTTTGCCTTCGTACTGTTGCAGTTGGCGTTTAACGGATTGTCTGAGGGCGGACTGAAGGGAGTCTTGCTTGGACTCAAAGGGTTGGTTATTGGTTTCAGTGAATGTCGGGGACCAGTGGCTGCGGCTAGAGACAGAATCCTGTTCCAGCGTCAGCACGGAGGCGGCCTGCAGTTTATGTAGCCCTTTATAAATACTGACAGGACTGGGAATCATATGAAAGAAGATGTAGTCGTAGATGCTTTGGGCATTGAGAGCCACATTGACGTCAGGGTGTGCAACTACAACCCTGGCTGAAGTCCCAAAGATTAATTGCCGATCGATAACTTGATAATATAGGCTGTGCTGGCAGAAACGATCAGTGGCAACCAGCGCTCGTTTATTAACGGGATCGACAAGCGCCAGAGCATAACTCCCTCGTAGTTTGCAGAGGCATTCGTCACCATAAGCCTGGTAGGCTTGTACCAGGCTGTGGGCAGCGTCATATTGGTCGTGAAGGTCTTGCAGCGCTGGATCGCTCCAAAAGGGAGAGCCCACAATAGCAGCCACAATCAGCGTGTCCTTGCATGAGTGCGTGCTGCCGTTGGTCGCAAGTGAAAATTGGGGATCGATTCTGGTTTCCAAAGCGGAAGACGAAACTGCCAGCTTCATGGCGGTGATGCCTTCGGCTCCTTTTTGGGGCATTGAATCGAATTGAATCCAACCAAATAGATCCTGGGTCTTGATGTCGTTCACAGAATAGTACTCTTTACTTTGAACTTGGTGGCTACAGTAGCACTTCGCCGGCTCGTGGGTGGCTTAAAAAGTCCTGTGGGCTAGCAGTTAGCCCGTAAGCGCCTGATTGGTATACAACCACTAAGTCCCCAGGCCCTGCTTTTGGCAGCTCGATTTTATTGGCCAATATATCTAGAGGTGTACACAAAGGGCCAACTATAACGGCCTTTTCTTTGTTGCTATCCTGCATTCTGTTGCCGATGCATACGGGATAATCCTTACGAATTATCTGCCCGAAATTACCGGAAGCGGCCAAGTGGTGGTGCAGGCCGCCATTGGTAATCAGGAAGGTTTCGCCACGCGACTCTTTTCGATCAATAATTTCGCAAACATATAAGCCTGCCTCGCCGACAATATATCGGCCCAATTCAATAATAATATTACATTCGTTGAATTCAGGGTATTGCTGCAGAATCTTTCCCAGTCCACTGCCGATGCTCTCTAGATCCAGGTGTTGGTCTCCAGGGAAGTATGGAATGCCGAGTCCTCCCCCGATATTGAGCAACCGGATAGGTTTGGAGCAAAATTGTGAAAGACGTCTGGCGAGATCCAGCGTAGATTTTTGGGCGGCGAGAATATGCTCAACACAGAGGTTTTGTGATCCCCAGTAAATGTGAAAGCCGAGGAAGTTGACGTTCGCAGCCTCAACCTCTTGAACGACCTGGGGTATTTTTTCAGTATCAATACCAAATGGTCGTGCGCCACCTCCCATTCGCATGCCGGAGCCGATAACCTCGAAGTCAGGATTAACACGAATAGTTATGCTGGGCACTTTACCGGCGTCCTGGCTCATTCTAAGCAAACGCTGCAGTTCCCACTGTGATTCTATGTTTATGGTGATTCCGGAGGCTAGCGCCTCCCGAAGTTCCTCGTTACTTTTGCCAGGGCCGGAGAAGCTTACGTTTTCTGCTGACGTGGATGCGCCCTCGGCGATGCGCATTTCCCCTAGAGAAGCAATGTCCAGTCCATCGACGAGAGTGCTGATGTGATTTACCAGAGCAGCCATGGGATTTGCCTTTATGGCGTAGTGGAGCTGCAGCTGTGGAGGGAGCGCCTTCCGCAGCTCCTGAATTCTACTCGTTATTAAACGCTTGTCGTAAACATAAAAAGGGGTATGTCCAATTTGACGTGCGATCTCAGTGATAGGTGTGTCATTGACACAGAGAACATTGTTTCTAACCGGAAACTGGCGCATCTTGACGTGGGTTCGCTGTGACTTCTTCATTTGGTCTCCGGATTTTCTTCCCGTGAGCGCTTGGAATACTGCTTTTTCAGTGCACTGCGATCCAATTTGCCGTTCGTGTTCTTCGGCAGCTGCCTCATCAACTCAATGATATGTGGTTGCATGTAACTGGGTAGCTCTCTCAAGCAGGCCTGTTTGATATCATCTGCTGTGGCGGAAGTTGAGGAGGCGACCACAACAATAGCCTGTCCCAATTCCGGGTGGGGTATCCCCAGTGCGGCAACATCCTCAACCAATCCGGATTGGTGTAATACGTCTTCAAGCTCTGAGGGGCTTACCCTGTAGCCCGAGGTTTTGATCATCTCATCGTTGCGGCTGACAAAGTAAAAAAACCCGTCTTCGTCTTTGTAGACACGGTCTCCAGACCAGACTGCGGTCTCTGCCAAAGGCAGTTCACCCGGTTGAGAAGGAGCCGGTTTGAATCGTTCTGCCGTCTTTGCCGGGTCATTCCAGTACCCAAGAGTCACCAGAGACCCCATGTGTACAAGTTCGCCAGGCTCATTGGGGAGGCAGGGACTGCCATCTTTTCGCACCACCATGACCTTCGCATTGGGGATCGCTTTTCCAATGGAGCCAGGTCGGTGGTGTATCTCTTCTGGTGATAGATAGGTCGAGCGGAACGCCTCCGTGAGACCATACATCAGGTAAATTGAGGTGTTGGGCAAGGCCTGTATCAGTTTGGACGTAGTCGCTTTAGGCATTGCTCCGCCGGTATTGGTCAGGTATCGAAGGCTGGACTGCGCTTCCTCCGGCCAGTCTAACTTTACCAATTGGTTCCATAGGGGGGGCACCGCAGCCAATCCGGTGATACGGTGTTTCGTCACAGCTTTTATCAAGTCTCTTGGGAACAGGTAGTCCAACATGATCACTTGGGCGCCGACCAGAAACGCGGTGGTGAGCTGGCTAAAACCATAGTCAAAACTGAACGGCATTACTGCTAGCAGACGATCATCTCGTGTATTTTGTAAAAATTGCACCACGCTGTCAGCGCCACATAGCATATTGCGATGACTCAGGACCACGCCTTTTGGTTTTCCTGTGCTACCAGAGGTGTAGAGTATGGCCGCCATATCAGTATCAATTCTGGCTGAGCTGTGGTAGGAGTCAGGCTGTGTTCCTGCGATTTCTTCCCATGGAATGAACTTTGAGCTATGCGGTTGCTCGATTTTCTCATCAGTTGGGTTTCTGCCGATATAGACGATGTTTTTGAGAGCCGGACAGCCCGAGAGCGTATCTTGTAAGTTGACCAGGCGATCAGTAGAGGTTATGAACGTATGGACGTTACAGTCGAGAAGTATGTGTTTGACCTGTGCCGGTTTTAGTAATGGATTGATTGGTACGAAAACACCACCGGCAAGGCTTGTTCCGAAGCAGCCAACAACGGCCTCAGAAACTTTGGGAAGGTAAAGTGCGACGCGCTGGTTTTCCTGCAGTCCACTGTTCGCTAGACCAAAAGCCGCTGCCTGGACAGCTTGCCAAAGCTCACGGTAATTCAACTGAGTCGCTTTAGAAACCAGTGCGGTAGAATCTGGGTATCGTGCTGCACTGTTTTCTATGAGCTGATGGAGCTGTTCCGGCATCCCCACATCCTGTGTTTGCAGATTCGATCAGGTCTTTCCGCGACATATGAACGGCAAACCATGATAACTTATAACGAGTGATTCATTTGTGGCCATTTTACGGGATAAAAGGCCACCGCTCGACTGTCAGGATATTTTACAGATTCTTGTGCCGAAGTTTGGTTCGGGTGTGGAATTAACTGGTGAACTCTGATCACTTTCGGGGCCGAACGGGCGCAAATATTTCGCTATTGATTGTGCTTCGGTAGCTCATTTATTCTCACTCTTATATCTTGACTATGGGTGGTGTTGCATTATGAAAACGAGCCTGCTGGGAACCGCCGTGATGCGGTGTCTTGGGCTAACTCTGTTGGGGATTGTCGGATGGAGCCTGGTGCAATTCCCTTCACATATTGAGATGCTGGTTTTCTGGCTATGCGCCTACGCCGTGGTTCTCTGTTTTTTGCCCTCTGTCTGGTTGCTTGTTATTCCTGCTGCTCTGCCAGTATTGGATCTTACCCTCTGGACCGGGAGAGTGTATTGGGGAGAGTTCGATTTTCTCATTCTGACCACCGTGGCAGTCAGTCTTATCCGAGCTGAACCCTGGCTACGGGCATTGCAACTTCGCAAGCGAGCCTGGTTGTTGATTGCACTGGTAACTGGTTGGCAGCTTGTGGTGACATGCCGAGGTCTGCTTCCGCTACAACCTATTGATTCCAATAGCTTTACGAGTTTTTATAGTCCCTATAATGGTCTGCGACTTGCCAAGGGATATTTCGAAGCTCTGTTGTTGCTGGTACCCCTGGGCCAAGCACTTGAACGTGATTCCGCGTTGCACAGATGGGTCGTGGCAGGTATGGCAGGGAGCTTTGCCGTAGGTGCTCTGGCGCTAATTTGGGAGCGGGCATTATTTACGGGCTTGTTTAACTTTTCTACTCCTTACCGTGCCACGGGACTATTTTCCGGCACTTCTATTGGTGGGGCTGCGGTTGATGCTCATTTATTGCTCACACTACCATTTGTTCTGCTTTTGCCAGTTGTCTGGAAGCGAATTTGGGTATACATCTTCGCAGCATTGATACTTGTTGCAGGTTTGTATGGCAGTTTTATCACTTTTAGCCGAGCAAACTATCCAGCTGCCCTGGCCAGTTTGCTAATTTTGGTGTTGAGTTGGATATACGCCAACCGGCGCAGCTGGCGACCATCAAAATCCTGGCTAATGGGAGGGGCGATAATGTCAGGCGGCGTTATCATGTTGGCGATATTTTCAGCGCCCTACATACAGTCCCGTTTTACTACCACGTTTGATGACCTCAATACACGTTTTGAGCATTGGTCACATGTAGCTAACATCATGGATTCAGATGTCTCCACCCAAATGTTTGGAATGGGTAAGGGGCGCTTTCCTATTACTTACTACTGGAATCGGCCAAAAGGTGATCACTACCCTCAACTGACTCACGAGATAACCAATGATGAAACTTTTGTCCGTCTTTCCAGAAGCGGAACAGCTGGCAATCTGTTTTTACGTCAGCGCTTCGTCATCACAGAGCCTGGTCCTTACCGCCTGCATATTCAGCTGAAACCCTTAGAGGCCAGAAAAGAGAGCCTTCTAATGGAGGTTTGTGAAAGGTTGGTTTTTCAGGCTTTTCGAGAGTGTCGTTGGTACAAAGTTAAAACTTCTGCGGATAACACTACGTGGGAAGAGCACAGCCGCAATATAAATATAAATCGCCTGGGGAAAACCTACTGGTACGGTACTCGACCGGTTGAAATTGCCATTCTGAACCGAGGTATCAAACAGGGTATTGATATCAAACAAGTGCAATTGCTTACCCCTGGTGGTAAGCAATTGTTTAGCAATACCGATTTTTCCAGTGGTTTGGACCATTGGAGTGTGTATTCAGGAGATCACTTGGCGTGGCATGTGAAAAACATCTGGGTTGATGCTTATTTTGAAGGAGGCTGGCTAGGCTTGGCTAGCTTCTTGCTTTTATTACTTGGGCTGACAGCTAAGTTGTGGATTCAGATATCGCGAGGTAACTTCTTGGCAGGTGCGGCCGCTTCTGCTCTGGTGGGTGGTTTAATGGTTGGCCTCTTTGATAGTTTGTTTGATGATCCCAAAATTACACTGTTGTTTTTCCTGCTATGTTGGATTGCATTGAACTCGCAGGCTTATAACTTGCTTGTTTCTCCAACTACGACGACATTAATGAAAAATTGGACAATGGCAGAGATCCGAATGTGCATCGAGACAACGCGGGCCAGGGTATTCGGACTTCGCAGCCACCCTTATGGGATCTATATATTTCTGTGTCTTGTTCCAGTGATTGGCTTGATCTTGTACGTATTCATAGAGCGCTTTGTTCATCATCGGCACTGGATGTGGGCATGGAACAGTGTCGTTGCCGATGAAACACAGTCACTTGATCATGGACCGGCTTTTGTGTCTGGAACGCATGCTCCAGGAACGATTCTGGTGGATGGTGTGCAGGCTAACAGCCTACGTGAAGCCTTTAGAGGGGTTAAAGATGGCAGTTTAATTCAGATTGGTGCAGGGGCTTACAATGAAGCTGCAGTTCTCAAAGCAGACAATGTCAAGCTCATAGCATCGCCAGGAGCGGTGATCTTTGGAAAAGCAGCCAAGGGGAAAGCGGCCATTGTCACGAAGGGACGTAACATTTATATCGACGGACTAGAGTGTCATTCGGTTAAGGTCGCGGATAGAAACGGCGCCTGTATCCGCATGGAAAAGGGGAGTTTGAGTTTAAATCGAGTCTACTTTCACCATGCCCAAAGTGGTGTTCTGCAAACTCCGGGTGCTGGAGAGCTTGTTGTTGAAAACAGTCGCTTCGAGAATCTGGGAGATAACCCCTATGCGCATGCTATTTACAGTTCCGGTTCAAAACTGATAGTCAGGAATTCGGTGTTTCTCAATCAGCGTGGTGGTGGTCACGAAATTAAATCCCGCAGCAAGTACACCGAGATTACAGGGTCCGTCATAGCGGCCTCGATCGGCGACGACAGTCGCTTGGTCGATATTCCCAATGGCGGGGATGTGATCATGCGTGATAATGTATTTGTGGAGGGGGTAGCCAGTCAGAATGCAGATCTCTTCAGTTGGTCGGTGGAAAAATCCAAGTACACTGGAGACGTGATCATCGAAAACAATATCATTGTTTCAGATAAACCGGTTGCCAATCTCTTGTCAACCGGAGATGAGCCGGAACTGACCCGAATTGAAAACAACGTCGTTGTGGGTAATATTTGGGGGATCGATGATGATTACAATACAGTATTCGAAAGTCGGGAGCAGGCAGGCCTGGAGGTGGCGCCCAACGTTCCGCGTCTAGGTCAATATCCCATGCCCAATAAGTTACCAAAAGACACTATTCCAACACTATCGGTTGACGCCAACTAATAATAAAACCACATGGAGGCGATAAAATGAACAGGGAGAAGATTGCCGTCTCTCCAGAGATGACTTCCACGGCGATATTGGCCGCGGCTTTTTGTCTTTTCACCAGTGGACTCTTGTACCTGCTGCTGAATCTGCCAGGGGTGCCGTCCAATGTGCAGGAACTGTTTCGGTCCGGCGGCAATTTTCTGGACCTGTTAACTTTCTCACTGGCTATTCTCTGGATTGGATTCGGCGCCGCCTGGGCGGGGTGGCGCTCTGCGCGCAGTATGTATCCAGGTATTGTCTTTCCAGTCCTTGCGTGTGCCTGCTCTATCGTTCTGTTTACCCTACTGAGCTTCTCCGTCACGGAAGAGAGCATGAAGGACATTACCGGCACCCAAATATGGGCGGAGAACATCGCTGCGGCCGGTGGATTGGGCAAGTCCGGTGAAGATAATCTAAAGCTGATTCTCAACCCCATTGAATCCATGATCCGTGTCGGTAGCTTGATTGCACCACTGCTCTTGTTGATTAGCGTGGGTTCAGCGGCCAATTACCGCCGATTCCAGTCCCCACGACCGCTGATTAAATACGAGACACACTCATTCTCATACTGGGTTGGTCGCTATTGCCTCTATGCGTTGCCCTGGATAATCCTGTCCCATATTCTGACCTACCATTGGGCCTCCACCGACAATATCAGCGGCTTGATAGACGACGAATCCCTGGGGGGTATGGGAGGCATTCTGTCTCTGTATCTGTTGATAACACTATTGGCCTGCATGGTGTTCGGTGTGGCCTATATTTGCGCAGGCATGGATTCAGGCGGACTCGGGGCCAAGAACCGGTTGCACCGGGCAGGTTACAGCGCTCTTATCCTCGTGGGCGGGGTGCCATTTACCTGGTGGCTCTTAAACGCCGCCATGGCCGACGTGATCTATAAAGAAGGTTACCAGTTTTCGGGGGTGGATTTCCTGCTGGGCCCCGATCGATCGGAGCTGGTTTCGGTGCCCGAACTGGCGCTAAGGTGGAGCCTGCTGCAATTTGCAGGAGTGTTACTACTGGCGTTTGGTGTTTACCTGTTCCTGCGTCAGGTCAAGGCGCCAGTTAAGAAGGCGGCGCCGCAATCTGATGATCAAGATCGTGGCGATATGGCCTATGTCAGGGCAAATCTTTCGGTCGAGCAGGTGTCCTTCCTGGATGAAGTCGCCCAGGAGATGGAAACAGACCAATCTGGCGTCCTGGCTCGCATTCTGGATCAGCTGGAAGACATAACCGCGCAGCTGGATAATCAACAGCTGCGTGCCATTCTCAGAGCGCAGGAGGGCAAGCAAATCTCCGAGCTTTCTATGTCTTCCAAGCTTTATTTGTCCCCTCACCATATGAGCTTGATTCATCGTTTGGGAAGGCAGTCAAGAATGACGGACTCTCGGGTGGTCCGTCGTTCCATTACTTGGTTTATGCATGGTCTTGCTGCTACTGAGCAAACATCCGCATAGGCGATAATTCTGAGTGCAAGATGATTTAAGTGTCAGTTTTTCATACAATGAAATTGGCGCCATTTCTTCTGGTGAGCAGTAAGTTGTTGACTCTTAATAAGTTTCCGATTTGGGAACAGCTTTCGCATGTAGATTAATGCGCCACCACGGTGGTAACTGCAATATGCATCCAAGAGGGAACGGATTATGTACAGACCGGATACCAATCTTTCGCCAGCTCTGACTCACCTGCCGGATAATCAGTTGGAATATCGGCCCCTGGAAGTGGGAGACATTCTCAACGAAGTCGAATCCGATGGCGTCATATCACCACAGCAACGTTCGCTGTATGAGCGATCTTTTCGAAAACTGGGTAGCAACTGTGCCAGTCAAGAGGCCACTTCCCGAGCGGCGGCCGTGTTTTCGGTACTTCGCTGTGAGAGGAATATGAGGGATTTCGACGCTCACTAGCAGCGCTGATCTATACTTGCATAGACCCACAACCAAACCTGAGGTGGAGGTGGTTTTATGTTGATGATGATCAAACAAAGTGGTGCGCTGGTGGAGTTGAGTCACCCGGAAGGGCTCTGGAACCCTTATGAGCATAGGGTAATGGCAAGCCGATTGGCGGGGGAGGAGCAGCAAGACCCCGAACCTTTTCTTAAAGCCGAATTGGCTTTCCTGTCCGGCGAGCATCTGCCGAAATGTTGGGTGGACCCTCACTACCGGGATGAAGATTGGCTGAATCACGGCTACGACCCCGTGGCGGCTGCAGCCACAGCGGGCCCCACTAACTACTACGGCGCTTGAGTGCCTCTACCGGGCAGTTTTCAGGCTGCCCGGTTCCACTTCCTGTATTCCAGTACCCTTCGCATAGGCGTATAATCGGCGCCTTTCCGGATTCAGCTATCCTATTGAATCACAAACCTATTTTAACCCTTGAGTGAGACTTTGCCCTCAATGACCGTTCGTACCCGCATAGCTCCATCCCCCACCGGTGATCCTCACGTTGGTACCGCCTATATTGCCCTGTTCAATCTCTGCTTTGCCCGCCAGCATGGCGGGCAGTTTATCCTGCGAATTGAGGACACCGACCAGGCACGCTCTACTCCGGAATCCGAGCAGGCGATTCTGGATAGTCTGCGCTGGCTGGGGCTGGATTGGGATGAAGGTCCGGACAAGGGTGGTGATTTCGGCCCCTACCGGCAGAGTGAACGCAAAGATATCTATGCCAAATACGCGCAGGAGCTGGTAGAGAAAGGTCATGCGTTTCACTGCTATCGCACACCCGAGGAACTGGATGAGCTGCGGGCGGCTCGACGCGAGGCAGGTGGATTTGCCGCCCTCAAACCCAGTGAACTGAAACTGTCTGAAGAGGAAGTGGCTCGTCGTCAGGCCGAAGGTATGCCCTATGTGGTGCGTATGAACGTACCGGAAGGCGAAGGGCCCTGCCCGGTGGATGACCTGCTGCGCGGGACTATCGAGTTGGATTGGGGGCAGGTGGATGCGCAAATCTTGCTCAAGTCCGATGGTATGCCCACCTACCACCTGGCTAACGTAGTGGATGATCATCTTATGGGAATCACCCACGTGCTGCGCGGAGAGGAATGGATCAACTCGGCGCCCAAGCACAAACTTCTGTATGAGTACTTTGGCTGGGATATGCCGCAGTTGTGCCATCTGCCGCTGTTGCGCAACCCGGATAAATCCAAACTCAGTAAGCGCAAGAACCCGACCTCCATTCTTTATTATCAGAAGATGGGGTATCTGCCAGAAGCCTTGGTCAATTATTTGGGTCGTATGGGCTGGTCCATGCCTGATGAGAGCGAGAAATTCTCTCTTCAGCAGATGATGGACAACTTTGATGTACAGCGGGTTTCCCTGGGTGGCCCTATTTTCGATGTGGAGAAATTGTCCTGGCTTAACAGCCTCTGGATTCGCGAAGATCTTAACCTGGAACAGCTGGCCGACCGCTTGCAGCAGTGGATGTTAAACCGTGACAGTCTGATGGCGGTGTTGCCACACGCGCAGACCCGGATGCAGACCTTGAGCGACTTTGCGCCCTTGACCGCCTTTCTTGCTTCCGGGCAGTTGCCACTGAGCGAGGGCAGCTTTGCCGAAGTGAAACTGGAAGAAGAGCAGCTCAAGCAGGTGCTGCAGTTTGCCCTCTGGCGCCTGGAGGAGCTACGCCACTGGAACCGCGACGAAGTCTTTAATACGCTCAAGCAGTTGGCCGGTGAGATGGATATCAAGCTCAAGGATTTTCTGGCGCCACTGTTTATTGCCATTGCCGGCACCACGGCCTCTTTCTCCGTATTCGATTCGATGGTACTGATGGGGCCCGATATGAGCCGAGCCCGATTGCGCCACGCCCTGACGGTGCGCTTCGGCGAACTTGGAAAGAAGCAGCTTAAAAAGCTGGAAAAAGCCTACGCAGCGCTGGGTCGCTCCTGACTCAGACTTCATCTTCTTCAAATGATCGGGCAGCCTCTCCATGTGAATGGGGAAGGTTGCCTGACCATATCCTGCCTATCCCTGCCAACGAGTAGTGGTTATAGGGTCAAAACGGCCATTCTCGATTTCTTATAACTACATGGACTGAGCCGGCGGTCATATTCCCAAAATGGCACCTTTTTCATTTTTTATGACCAATCTGTTTAAGCTTTAAGCGGATTCTACGTGGATTGAGGCGTCAGTGGCACTATAATCAACATATAGAGGTGTCAGACGATTTTACATCTGAACCTTGAGAAGCCCTTCACAGAATATTGCCCAGGGCTTGTTTAGAGTGAAACACCGTATAACTGAAAGCTGGGATAGTTGTTATGTTCGCTGGTAAAAGGAACAGGCGGTGGGCCATGTGCCTGGCTGTTTGGCTGGGTGGCTTGATCGCCTCCTTCGCTCAAATTTCGTCTGTGTCGGCGTTTACGATTGCCGATGGTGCGACCGCCAATTCTCGCACGCAGATTATGAACAACCTTAATGACCTGCAGCGCCTTCAGGCTGCTCAGGAATCGCGCCTGGCATTTGAATCCCGCGAATTATTGATCGCTGATGCCAAACGTCTTCTCTCAAGTCCTGAGGCTATTCTGGCGGCTTCTGTTCTCGCTGCTATGTTATCCGCCATTCTGGGAGGGGTTATTCGTGGGCGCCATGAGCACGAACGCACGGAGCGCCTGCAGGCCAAAGTAGAGCGTCATCGCGCCTATCGTGCGCGTATGGATCTCAAGCTGCACAAAAAGGTGGACTGGCAGTACGGCCCCCGCCAAAACGCTGTGCCCGCCGAACGTGATGAGTCCAAGGTTGATGACGCGCCCGAGGCAACCAGGAATGAAGGCCTTGTGCGGCATCAGGAGCCAGAAGTGGTGCAGGATGTTCAGGTTGACGAGCAGCAGATTCAGAGGGGCGATGCACAGTGCCGCGTTACCGGCCAGGATCCCCATTTTGCGCAGGTCAAAGCGGCTTCCAATGTAATTCCGTTTGGCAGGCCTCGCCGCAATGATGACGATGTCAAACGCAGCATCCGCGACAAAACAGCCAATTACACACCACCCGCTAAGGAAGAGGAGACCTATATCGTCAGCGACGGTACCGATGATGTGAATCTGTACGTAGAGCTGGACTTGCCAGATCTGTCAAAAATCAAACTGGATGAAAGTCAGGACTGACGTCTAATCCCAGCCGGTAGGCCTTTCACAGGGAGTGAACCTGCTGGCGTCCAATTGAGCAGCCCGTCATTGGTCTTTAGGGGCCAGGCAGGCTGTTGTCGAAAAGAACGACTAAGCCGAAGTCGTTTAATAGCAGCTTATTCTCAAAAAAAACTGTCGTCTCAATCATGGCGCGCTAATCTTTCTAGTAAGCGTCGGGAGAAATGGGAACCAATTCCTGCAGGAGTTACCCGACCGGCCCACGGCCGTTCAGGGAGGAGCCGACCCCTCTTGCTGGACTATTGCGGGCACCATGGAAGGGATAACGTGACGTTCAAGAGAGAGCCAGCGCATGTTACCTCGAATCTGGAAAAAACTGTTCATTCTGCCGATTTTGTTTCTCTATGGAGCTGAATTGGCGGCCGTAAATCTTATCGATCTTGATGATGTTGGTACCATTGAGGCCTTGCCTCCCCCTGGTGCGGGTGGGGCATTGCCAACTGAGGACACTCGATCTCCCGGTAAGGCTTCAAGGGCGCAGCTGGAGTTGCACCTGCAGTCATCGCAACAACAAATGGATCGCCTGCGGCGGGAGAATACGGAGTTGCAAACTCGACTGAAGGCTTTGGAAAACTCGCAGCACTTGATCAATATGCAGGAGCTGGTAGAACTTCAGGGGCAGCAGATCAAGGAGCTTAGGTCGCTGGCTCAGCAACGGGTGGACTTTAGCGCGCCGATCACAAGGCCGGGAGAAGTTACTGCAGTGGAGGCAGGAGTTGTCTCAAAATCGAATCTCTGGGGTTGGTGGGTGGCAGCTGCGGCGATACTGGCACTGGCCATCGGAGCGGTGCCAAAATCCTGGTGGAACCGTTTGATTATTCGACTGCGGCCCAATGGGGTGGCAAATCAATCCTTTACCATCAGAGTGAGTGACCCCAGTCCTGCTCGGAACCAGAGCTACCCAACTGCAAACAGTGTGTACCTGGCCCCTATGACCCGTGAATTCGAAGGCATGCAGCAGGAATTTGATGCGCAGTTCGATTTGGCAGTGCCACCGATCACCCAAGGCCAGCCGGAGGAGTATCGGACGCTGAAGATCGAGACGGATAATGTCCTGCCCTTTGAGCGAGCTCCTGCCGATGATGAGGAGGTCAAACGGAGAATCCGGGAGAAGGTCTGCAACTATCGCCCACCTGAGCCTGAGGATGATGGGTATATTGTGACGGATGAACTTGAGGAGCAGGAGACTGACTCACCACAGTCCAAGGCCAAAAAGCCACTGAAAGACCGTTTGCGCGAGATTCAGGGCGGGCGAAGCTCCCCCCGCTGAGTCAATGGAAGATCGGCGCTCAAAAGCGCCGACATGGAAATGTCATAAATTCTAAGCCATTGAAAAATAATGGGTTGACACTCTCAATCTGGGTGCTACAATGCGCCCCGCTTTCGACGGAAAGCACCCGAATATGGGGCCTTAGCTCAGCTGGGAGAGCGCAACACTGGCAGTGTTGAGGTCAGCGGTTCGATCCCGCTAGGCTCCACCAAATACCGTTGTTAAATCAACGACATAGAAGCCCGCCTAACAGCGGGCTTTTTTGTGTTCTCCACCTTAAGTCCCTATTAAGTCCTTCAGTCTCCATAGCTCTCTTTTTGATTTGATTCGGGTTTAACCCTAACCCCACTTCGTAGCAAATCCAATAGGCTTTGACACTTCCTACATGCAGGACAGCAATTTGCAGTATTGTCTTTTCGAGGTGGGGCGTTTGAGTTGGTGCTTACTATTTTTTCGTCAATCGATGTTGTAGGTGGTCATGGATAACTCCTATTGGTTGAGGTTGCTACAAAGGTAGCCGCTTACGGCATGGTTAACGTACTCGCCATGGCAAATATTATTCCTGTGCATGTTCCAGCCGAAGCCCATCAGTCATTCCCTATGGCATTCTGGATAACCAAGTCTGATCCGGCACGAGTGCGCGTTTCAGGCGTATTCAAGGTGCAGCAGGCACCGTTTCAGAGGAGGCTGTAGGAGTCTCTAGTATGACTTTGTATATCAATGCACGGTGTCGCGTGGCTTTTGGCTATTAATCTATGTAAGCTTCTATTTGTTGATTTTTGTGATCTTACTGGATAAGGCCCCTTGGAATGACGAAAACGATATCTCAGTTGAAGCAGGAGCTTAATGCTGCAAATAGTGATGCGGTAAAAGTTGAGCTCAAAAGTCAGATTGAGCAATACCAAACAGAGGCCGATAATGCTATACGCCAGCATCAAAGGGTTGTTGATTACGATACCAAAGAGTTTACAGTTGAAATGGTGGTCAACAAATACTCTAAGGGGTTGGCCGATGATACCAACGAGCTTTTTGTTCCAGACTATCAGCGGGATTTCGTCTGGAAGGAGGATAATCAAAGTAGACTGATTGAAAGCCTGCTTATTGGTCTTCCGATACCCTATATTTTTATTGCAGATGTGCAGTCTCAAGACCCTGATCTAGATGGCCGCATAGAAATTGTTGATGGCTCTCAACGAATTAGAACTCTCCATGCATTTCTGTCTAATGACCTTGAACTCGAAGGCCTAAAGCTGATCCCTGAACTTAATGGGTTCAGGTTCAGCGATTTACCTGCTTCACGGCAGCGTCGATTCAATAGAATCTCAATTCGAATCATTGAGTTGAGTGATTGTACTGAGGCTACGCGTCGTGACCTATTTGAGCGAATTAATACTGGTACGGACGAGTTGAAGGACATGGAGGTTCGCAAGGGTTCAGCGTATGGCAGTTCCAAGCTCTATTCTAAAGTTATAGCGGTTTGTGCAGATAATGCTGACTTCAAAGAGGTTGTCCCTCTGAGTCCGACGAAATTGAAGAGAGGAGAAGACCTAGAGTTCTCACTTCGTTTTTTTGCTTATCTCTCAAATTATCAGGGCTTTGAGCATTCGGTCCGCGAGTTCCTGAATGAATACTTGGAAAACAACGCAGATCTGGAAGATGCGGAAATCGGCGACATGCTTGAGATTTTCAATAAGACAATGCTCTTTGCCAAACAGTACTTTCCTTATGGGTTCAAAAAGACAAAAGGATCGAAAACCACTCCAAGGGTTAGATTTGAGGCGCTGGCGGTTGGAATAGCACTAGCCCTAATGGAAAAGCCTGATCTTCAGCCAACAAATATTTCGGATTGGTTGTTTTCAGAAGAGTTCAAGCAGCACACTACTGCTGATGCAGCAAACAGCAGGCCAAGAGTTAAGGCAAGGATAGAGTATGTAAGAGATCAGCTGCTGTCAGGAGATTAAGAGTTTGGATCAGATTATAGAAGATCTGGATGATCGAAAAAGCGAGCTAGATGAGTATCTGCGCTTAATCGAATTTCTGAATGCTAGTAGATCTCTTTCAAATGACCAGGGAGCAGAGTTGGAGGTTTCTTCCTTATTGGTGAAAACCACGAAAGGTTCTGTCTATCTGCTTTTATACAATTTGGTTGAGGCTACAATGAGAGGGGCGGTTGTCGCTATACATGACAACATTAGTTCATCAGGCGCGACCTTCAATGATCTCAGGGAGACGCTCCAGTCGAAGATTTTGTATCGAGCAAAGCGGGACAAAATTAGTATTAAGTCTATAATCTCAGGGACAAGAGGTGATCTCGCTCTCAATCTACATGAGGCTACTCTGAATAGTAAGGACTTGTTTTCGGGAAATATTGACGGGGGTGAAATAAAAAAAGTAGCAGAGGTCTACGGTTTTTCGAGTAATACTCATTTTCCGGCTACAGGGCATGGAAGACACCTCTCAGCAGTTAAGCAGAATAGAAATGACTTGGCTCACGGCAATAAAACATTTTCAGTAGTTGGTAGTGGGACCACAATTGAAGAGTTGCGTGAGCTCAGCGATGAGGTCATTTCTTACATCTACGAAATATCAGACAATATTGTCGACAGCCTAGAAAGTCGGACGTATCTTAGGCCTTGATGTGCTTCAGGAGGCTGTCACCAATGGCTTTTCCTAGCGCTACAGGCACTGCATTGCCTATCATTCGTGAGATGTTTGTGATCGAATAATCCTCACCAGCTTCCGTAAATTTGTAATCCTTAGGGAAAGATTGTAAGACAGCGGCTTCTCGAAGGCTCAGTGCACGAGCCTGTGTCGGGTGGCCGTATCGCCCGCTTCCATAATTATAGAATTGTGTTGTGATGGTTGGGCTTGGTTCGCTCCACTTCAATCTACCGTAAACGCTGGTATATTTCTTTCCGCTGTCTCTTTTGTGGCAGGCTGCTTGGAGTTCTGTAGGCCAGTCTTTCCAAGTGCCTCCTGGTTTGGAGGCTTTGATTCGTTTTAAATTGATATCTGAAAGGTTGGCGCAGCGATGTAATGGATCATCTTTGTTGGTCTTGCCCGCTTGGAGGCGAGGCAGTGAACCAATGGCTTCTTTCAATGTGACATACTCATCCTTGGAATGAGTCGCTGGTATAAGCTCTACTTCTCCGAGCAAGGATGCTAGTAAGACCAGTCTTTTCCTATTTTGGGGAACACCATAATCTGGACAAAAAACAACTCGGTGCCAAACTCTATATCCTTGGTCAGTGAGGGTCTTTACAAATTCGGCAAAGACTTCATGCCGATCTAGCTCGGGGACATTTTCCATTGTTATGAGTTCTGGACGAAGTTCAATTGCTAAGCGACCAAAATGGTAAAGCAAGCCCCATCGTTCATCTCTCGGGAGAGCTTGAGTGTATTTTGAGAAAGGTTGACATGGGGCGCATCCAGCAAGAAGCCGTATTTTCGTTTCATCGTAATGTTTATTCAGATCTTCAGCGGACAATTCAGAAACATCTTGATTGAGGAACTGAGCTTCGTTATTAGCTTCATAGGGCAGTTGGCAATATGCATCGGTGTCATAACCCGCAGTCACTTTTACGCCGCTCTGCTGAAGTCCATGGGTTAGGCCTCCAACTCCACAAAATAGGTCAACGGCTGATATGGTCACTCTTGTTACCTTCCTCTTCAATCAGTGCAACATTCTAACATGGAGAAGTCGAGATCTAGAGAAGATCCACTATTATTTGCCGTTCACCCTAAAACAAGACTGGGTGTCTCAAAGACGGATTCTTAGGTTTTATTAAGAATGCATAGGAGGTGGTCAACGATTAACCAGGGTGGTCGAGATTTGCCCTTTGTGGGCGGGTGCAACTGAGAAGGTAGGTCATATTACTGAATTCTGTGAATATAGGCCGCTATACAGCTCTGCATGACGACCTGAGGTGGAATATTGACCCATTATCCAGATCAAGGCCTTCTTGAAGACACTGAATGCTAATACCAATACAGTCACCGAGATCAGGATCTGAATAACAATATCGAAGATCCAGACCGCTAATAGGGAAATTAGGAGTAGTAGAATCCAGTCCCACAGGCTGGATGACAGGGCTTTGCTTTTGATCAGTAGCCAAAGGAATTGCAAGGGGCTATAAACTTTCATGATGTCCTCCAGATTGTGAATAGTATTCAAAAGGGTGGCGGGGTTTACTGCAAACCGCTGAGGGCGGTTGTAGGCGCCTCAGGACGAGACAGAGGAGACGATGTTGCAGAGGGCAATGCTAGAGGTGAAGTACCTCCTCCTATTTGCCTACAACCGGCGTCAGGGGTTCTTGTTCCACTGCTGCTAATCAGACCTATTGTAAAGGCCTCTCAGAGACACTGAGAAACCTATCACGCGTATTCTTCCGCCGTTCGTAGATATCAGGAGGCGATGCAGCAAGGTCCAAGATCGTCATCAGAGGGAATGATTTCACAGATGTTTTTTAGCAAGCCAAATTTTGGGGGAAGCACCTCCATAGGGTTATGGCAATATTGTGAAAACCGAAGGTAGATGTTGTGACGGCACATTATCAGTACGGAGATGGTATGTTCTTTTGGCGTTGAACCTTCGAATCATGGGCTAATAGGGGAATAAAGAGGTCAATATCAATATGCAGGCAACTCCAATCATCGGTTGATTAGAAATCCCTGTGTAGATTTACAACCAGGGGGCAATTTCAAGACCCTACCCCGTTAATAGGCTAAGGGCTAGGGTTACACCTGGAGGGCAGGTAAAGCTCTCCAAGGTGCAAGGACCCCAATGAGAAAGCAGATTGTTCTACCGGAATGTTAATAGAAGGCCGTCAATATGTGATATATACAAAAATGCACGTTCAAGAGGGCATTTATATTTGGTCTAGAGGACCCGTACAGCCAAATTTTTTATAAAGCGAGCAAGGCTATACAAATCAAGCCTCTTTTTCAGTTCTTAATCAGCAGTAAATTTAATCGAATTCAATTTCAATGTGAGTCTCTTCACTTGTTACGCGCATTGATAATCGTTTTGGCTTCGCTCCTGCTTTACTTGCAGTTTGTATGATGGCCATTACATTCTCTGCCGCACAGCGCTCAATATTAGCTCTAGATGCGGCATAAAAGCCGTATGCGAGAAGTCCCACCATTGCTGCTGGTGGATTCGACAATAATGCCGCCGCAGCGGGGGTGGATAATAATGCGGCAATAGCCATTATAGTCTCCTAATAGGGGGGGCAAGCTATGTGAGCAAGCATAGCCCTCCTGAAGGAGAGCGTTGGAATATTCTCGTATATCCCTACGTGCCATTAGCACACACTGACCTGTGTAGCGAGGGTGGTTTCAAAAAAGCGGGATCTACGGGAAGGGCGGGACGAATTCCCGCTATTCCCGCTATTCCCGTTCTTGTTATGTGGGAGTGAAAGTTAAGCTATCCCGCAAACGCTTCCGAAGGAAGGTCGTCGTTTGCAGCTGTAGGCTTGTATGCAGTCACTTCTTCTATTGGTGCTGCTTCCACCTCAAAGTGCTCCAAGAAGGTTGGCTCTATACAATACGCACTTATGGTTCCTACGCTCCCAATATTATGCTTGCTAGTGAGGCGTGGTTTGCCTCGGTCAGTATTGTTCTGGTGCAGATAGCCGAGGTCTCGTAACTTGTGAAGAACCTTGTTCTTGCCTGCCTTATTCCCAAACAGACTAGTAATCTCCGAAGTCAGAATCATATGTCGTCTTGTGCGGCGATCATAGTAGCCTACGATGCGGCCCGTGGTTCTTGGATTGGGATCTTCTGCGTCAGCGAATAAACCACGCTCAGTGCGCAGCCTTTTCGCCAAGTTGTAGAGCGCCGCATCGACATCAGAAAGCAGAGGGGAGTTTTCTAGCCAGCTGTCTTGGATCATTTTTACTGCCATGTGAGCCTCCTCTTCGGTGATATCAACAATCCCGAGCTTGGCGGCAGTGACCAAAGCCAACAGCACTAGAGCAAAGCGCTTGATTGCTCTCTGTTGCTCAGGGGGTTGGATGCTACCAACAAGTCTTTCGGTGATGTCGCGGTATTCTAATTTCAGCTCAAACAGCCTTTCCGGATCATTGACTACAGACACCAGATGCTCAGCAATGGCTTCTCCGCTAGCACCATAGTAGTTGGAGCTGATCATCTTGATTTTGTCGGCAAAATCTCTGTTCGATAGACCTCCAGTCTGCAAGAATATGTCATCTGGAACAGGAATATCCAACATGCGTATTTTTTGACCGGTGGCAGGCTCGGAACCACTGCTACCGGCCACGTGGTCGGCAATGGAATATTCTCCTGTACTTACAATCAGGTTGCGCCACGTATACTCCTGTCTCATGGTGCGGTTAGCTGTCATCGCGGCTTTTCCTTTTCCACCAATCAGATTGTAAATTGCTGCACCGAAGTTCTTAGTGTTGTTGGTACCAATCTCGTCCATCGGTAACAGCAAATCGTTGAAGGACTGGGCAGTGCCCTCTAGCGCATTGGCAGTGGTATTCCAGCGCTGCAAGATCGTACCTCTGGAGTCCATTTGCGGGTCAGATCCTTTGCCCCACACCGATGCTGCAAGCTGAGCCATAGTGGTTTTGCCACGTGAGCTATGGTTGTACAGGTGGAATCCTCCAGCTTCTACTTCCATGGGTTCCATAAAGGGGGCGGCCAAGCCAATTCCGCGAAGAAATATCAAATAGGGGTTTCCCTTAATGATGGTGTTAATGTGCCTCACCTCATCAGCCAGAGCCCCATTAGCCCCCATGTTTCGGTGTACTGGGCTCGGGCAGTCAGGGACAAATAGGGGAGGTGTGGTGTCAGGACTGAAGGTTTTACCCGGCAAGACAAAGCCACGCAGGCCCTCTGGTGTTTCGTACCATCCAGTTTTCTTAACGGCCATCTTTAGGTTGACACTTGATTGGGCTAGAAGGTACTTCAGGACTTTCTGCTGCTTGCCAGGTTCAATATTGAAACCGTAATCAGCCAAAGTCTTGATCAGGCCCACAGCGTAGTCCGGGATCAGCTGGGATCTCGGACAATCGTGAACTTGAACTTCACCAGTTGCCGTGTCGATGAACTTGATGCGAGCTAGGGTCAAGCGGTCTTCAAGGTAGCGAATATTGCAATCCAGCCAGATCGGGTCGCAAATACGGGACTCCATCACGGAGTAGCCTTCATAAATGCCAGTAGTGTCGGCAATATAGCCCTCTGACTGTGGGATGTTAATAGTGCTGCCATCTGGCAGCGAAATAGTAGGATTATTCATCATCTATTCTCCTAAAAAATTTTAAATTCACGGCACCATTGCCGCTAGAAAGGAGAATATGGGAGGAGGAGGTTTTTCCAGGTTCAGTTAAAATCTAAATGACGAGATTATCTGTTCTTGTTGGATTCTGCCTGACTGACCAGCACCGGAATTGTTTCTAGGTATTCTTCGATTTTCCCCGGTTTTATCTTGGCGTTCTCAAGCGCAGGTTTGCAGAGGTTGTGCACAAGATCAGTAAAATCTGGAATCTCTTTACCGTAGCCTCTGGTTAAGCTGTATCCAACCCGGGCAACAAGCAACCGGTCTGGGTGAGTCTTATTTGAGGTGCGGCGGACAATCCCGAGGTCATTTTTTCGCGATTTGAAAGTTGATCGGAAGGTCATAAGTTGCTGAAGGAACACTTCCTCCTCATCTTTCATCTGCAGCAGGGAAAAATCTACCCCCGAGAGGCTCTCTTGCAGCGATTCAACTGCGTCTTCAAGTTCCTCAATATTTTCACGGGCTCTTTTGACCTTAGGTTGGAAGCTACTGTCAAAATTCCCGCTGGCCACCGAAACATCTCGAGTGTGTAACCGGTAATAGTAGGTCAGCTCCGCAAAGGTCTGTAGCTTCCCGTACTCAAGATAGGCACCCTTTTCAAATTCATCGAGCAAAGAATGTTGGTAGGTTGGAAACAGAAGAAGATACCTTTCTACAGTTTCTTGGATTTCAGGGGCTGCAAATAGGGCTTCATAGATGAAGTGCCTCTTGGCTCGTGCCATCTGAGGCTTCCAGTCGCTGAAATACTGTTGAGGCTTTATGAGAGGAAATACCGGGTCCTTCCTTGGATAGGCATAGAGAATATCCTGGTTGGGGAAGATGCTGAAATCGGGCAAGTCCGAGTCGAGCTTGCCCATTGAGGCGATATCCATGAACTCTCTCAAACTGTCATCTGAAAAACCCTTGATAGCGTCATTCATGGTTGGACTCCATTACATCATTGTTTCCTCGGCGACATGACAGTAACTAGGCATGTCGGCGATATATTGATCTAGATCGACCTTTCGGTACTTCACTAGTCTGCCGATCTTAATGTATTTGGGGCCTGCTGTATTCCCACCGACGTTTCCGGTTATTCGTTTACGTTTTAACCATTCAGTGCTCACATCTAGATATAGAGCGGCTACTGATGTGCTAAATAGGGGGGTATTGAACTGTTCCATGGTTGTTTCCAATTAATGAATTGAGTGGCCATGGTAGGGATGTGCAAGCAGGAGGTAGGGCCAGTTAAATTCCCGCTGGAAGAATTAACTGGTCTACCCCTCCTGAAGGTCAGTCTAAGGCCAATATCGCATCAGATTTGTGTTCATCAGCCAAATGCGCGTACCTCAAGGTAGTGCCAATATCTGCGTGACCTAGTAATTCGCGAACGGTGTTGATTGGTGTCCCTTTCATTACCAGATGGCTTGCAAAGTGATGCCTAAGATCATGAAACCTGAAATTACTGATCTGGGCTCGTTCTAGGAGGCTATACCATGCCTTTTTGATGTCCTTGAAACGGTTTCCATTGCGATTGGGAAACACCAGTGCATATTGGGTTTGGCGTTGTCGGTGCCATGACTCAAGCATGCGTTGCACCTTGGGGTGCATTGGTACCCGCCGAACTCTTTTAGACTTTGCATTGACGCCCCGGACGGTGATTAAATTACCGTCAAAATCCACATCGCTCCATTCAAGGCGGAAGATTTCGCCTTTACGTAGGCCGGTATACATGGCCAATAGCACCATTGGTGAAATGTGATCTGGGTATTCCTCACCCCCTATTTGCACCCTAAGGTTATAGCCCCTGTCCTTGCGCCACTGATTACCTCGGCTGCGTTTTTCACGCAGCTCACCATCTCTGTCTGCAAGGGCGGCCATTAAGCGAGACATCTCAGCGGAATCGAGATAGCGGTTATAGTCTTCCTTTATCTCGGTGATATTTTTAATAGATTTTAATGGGTTGCTGTCGATAAGGTGCAGCGAGAGTGCTTTGGAAAAGACGCTACGCAGTGCCGCCAAGTTTCGATTGATCGTGACAGGCTTGATGTCACGGTCCATCTCTTTAAGCTGCCATTTCTCCAGCTGTGTTGGGCTAATCTTGGCCATGGGTTTATCAACAAATTCAGAAAAGTGGCGTTCAAGCAATTTAAGAGTGTTTTCGCCGCTTTTCATGTTTTTTAATACCCATGGTTTATAGTGCTTGTCCACAAATGACTGCAGGGTTAGGCCCTGTTCTGTTTTGGCCTTCTGAACGGACTCCCGCTTCTCCTGTTGAGGAGATCGTCCGTCGGCGACCTGCCCTGCTAGCACAGTTGCCTTTTCTCTGGCTTGACTCAGAGTCAGGACTCCAAAGCGTCCAATGGTGTAGCGCTCCTTAGTGCCAGTTCGGTCCTTGTAGCAATAGACGAAAGTCTTTACACCTGTCGGTTGTACTCTGAGGCGAAAACCTGGAAGCGCAAGGTCGACCACTTCGTAGGGTTTACTATTGACTTGTAGCGATTTAAGAGCTTTTTCGGTGAATTTAAGTTGCATGATGAGCATCTCTTCGTTGTGGATAATGGGAAGAGAGGCTAAAGAGCAGAAGGGGAATATGCGGTACGGTTAATTCCTGGTATTCAGGATTAACTGAACCATAGGGGATGGTGCTAATAGGGGCTCCCGGGCAATTTCAGCTTAAGTCCCTATTAAGTCCCAAATTCATACACTGAGATACACTTCAATACACCTCTTTAACTCAAAGTGAATTGCAGCTCATCACAACTCATTGATTTTAAAGGCCTATTTTGGTGTATTAGCGGGTATTCAGGTGTATGGTGCTTGAGCCGGAAGCGCACTGGCAGTGTTGAGGTCAGCGGTTCGATCCCGCTAGGCCCACCAAATATGAAACCCTCGCAAGCCACATGCTGCGGGGGTTTCGTCGTTTTGGGGTGCGCATAATTTCCGTGCTCACCGTGCACACCTTTCAAATTTCGCAATGAGATCGCAACGAGGCTGATATTCGCTCAGCCAATCAACGCTTCTCAGCCTTGAGTATCGGTCGTAAATTGTTGCGAAGTACGCTTCAATTGCTTCGAGCGTATCGGCGAGATATTCGGGGTCGAATGAGGCATAGATCTCTGTGATCTCACTGTCTTGTCGTTTGTGCCCCAGTAGACTGGATATACGCCCCGGCTGCACGCCGCAAGTTCTCAGCCTCTTTGCTATTGTGTGTCGCACTGAGTAAGGGTTTACAAGTTCGTCCAGCTCGCTCCAGCAGCCAGGGCAGGCGTGATCGCCTTTTGGTGCAAAAAGCATAAGTTAGGTGAAGAGATCTTTGAGGATTACTGTTGCGGAGAAAAGGAGATCGAGAAGCGGGGAATGCACTGACGTACTCTTCAGAGCAAGTTGGTTGAATATCGAGCGCTAGAGTGTTGTCGCTATGGAGAATGACGCAGGCCCCGTGTTAGTATTTCATCCAAAGCCATCCCAGAGTGTCTTCCTGGCTGACTCTTGGTTCAATATCGCTCGAAATGCGTGCCTTCCAGCCAGGTTTAATGCCGATAACGATTTCCGTGTTCCAAACCCGACCGCCTTGCGCCTTGACTGGAAAGTAGAGGATGAGGTTTACTTCACGCTTCGCTATCTTCGCTGGTTGCTTTATGTTTGGGCATGAGACCGCTGGCGCCTGCGCTGAATGACTTTTTTGAGTATGTGAAGGTTCTTTTGGTCGAATGAAAACCTACAGGCTTGTTTGAGCTGCACAAGGAGAGGGTGCCGATGAGGCTAGTGTTTAGTCCCAAGAAATTGTTGACTGTGTTCCTGGTGGTCATTCTCTTTCTGCTCGTTGCTAACGTTGTGGGATTGATATCCAGATTTTATTTTGACCACGATCACGTTTTCGGGCTTGTTCGTTTGTTTGACTTTAGGGCCGAAAAGAATATCCCAACGCTTTACTCGTCGATAGCATTGATGTTCGCGAGCGTCTTGTTGGTAATCATTACTCTTATGCATAGGAGCTCGCAGCAGACTTTTCGTTTGTGGGGGTTGCTGGCCTTCATATTTCTGTTTTTGTCCATTGATGAAGCGTCATCAATTCATGAACAATTTTCGGGACCCACTAAAAGTGTGGTAGCCACTTCAGGGCTTTTTTACTATGCCTGGGTCATTCCTTATGGAGTGGCGTTGATGTTTTTTTTGATTGGGTATTTAAAGTTTTTGCGGGAGTTGCCAGGGAAAACGAGAGTCCTGTTTCTAGTTTCTGGATTTATATTTGTATCGGGTGCGGTAGGATTCGAAATGCTAGGAGGGTGGCGAGCTGAGACTGAAGGCTCCAAAGGGCTCCTCTATGCTATTTTCTATACATGTGAAGAGCTTTTAGAGATGCTTGGGGTCGCTATTTTTATTTATGCACTGTCAGAATATATTGTGAGTCAATGGGAATACTTGGAAATAACCTTGGCTGGTGACTAGTCCAATTGGGGGGCTGGTGACTGTTTAGAAAGCCTATATTTACAGTTCAAAAGGAATGATACATGTCCAACGAGACAGTAAGTCGTTCAGGTTCGTTTGAATGGCCGCCCCAAATTCTCACTAACTCTTAATTTCCCCGCATTGGGCTTGCAGAGCCGGAAAGCAGAGATTGCTATTTGTCAGTTACTGCTTCGCACAAAGCAGATTTAACCACTCCAGTGCCGCCTCGCTCGCCGCTGCACGAGAGCCCTCTGTGGAAAAAGTCTGATCGGCTTCTGGTAGGTCTACCCGTTTGGCATTGCAATCCCGGTAAGCTTTGCCCCAGCCGGGATGATCCGCAATAATCTCGTCGAATTCTCGGCGAGTGGGGCTGTGTTCACTCATCACAAACAGCACTTGACCTTGAAATTGGTTCAAGCCCTTCAACATGTGATCCCCAAAGTCCTCCGGAACATGAACAAGCTGCTGGTCGCCATCGCCGGCGGGTGATGTTACGGATTTAGGCTTTGCGGTAGGGCGGCCAAGCAGAGCACCCGCATATTCGAGTGGGTTGTATTGTAGGGTCAGCACTTTTTTCCAAAATGAACGCTCTCCCAGTCGTTTCAGGTAGTGTTTTCTTTGGAGGTTAGCCCTGCTGGAGGGATAGGTGAGAAAGGGGTTTGCCAGCATTAAGCCGTCTATTCCATCGATTTTCCAACCGTGGATCAGGGCGCTCGCCGCTGCGTCACAGCCTCCCCATAACGCGATATGGCGCACTGATGGGGCGTGTTCCTTGAAGGCCTTCACCGCCGCGCGATACTCTTCTGTCATGCGGTGAAATCCAAGGAAGTCTCCCTCGCTATCGCCCACGCCGCGCTGGTCGAAGCGCATGACCGGGATTCCTTGAGCCGCCAGTTCTCGTCCCATCAGCAACAGCTGTCGTCCGCAACCGGCCCGATACTGAGGTCCTCCCGCGACCACAGTAATAACACCCCAATCTTTGGCCTCTTGAGGCAAATGGAGCACGCCAACCAGTCGATCACCTTCGCAGTCGAAGGTCACTGCTTTCTGTAGGCACGCAGAATTCATTGCAGCAGTCCCGTGGTCTTAGCGACCAGCTCATGAGAAAAATAGCGTTTCTGAAGTTGCCAGACAGGTGGTGAAGAGAAACTGTGAAGTCGCACGGTCTCGCACTGTTCACGCAGTGCGTCCAGTGCCTTCTGCACGCCGATTGCTGGTTTCGCCCCTTCCTCAGGCAGATATTCAAACCAATCCAGCTTTATGGAATCCAAACCTTGTACACTCCCTGCATCCATTTTTTCTATATCACTGACCAGCGCATCGACAAGTGGGTACCCCGCGACGTCAACGGTTTCGCCGTTATCCAAATTACGTCGAATGTCCTGTGTTGATTCCGCAGGAAGACCACGACTCGCCAGGGACGCCACTCGCAAGCGCAGCAATTGTGTCATAAAACGCTTTCCTGAGGTTACAGGCTGCCACAGAACCAAACGCTGAAAACGCCCCGGGTTTGCGGCAGCCGCGTGCATTGCCAGCAGGGCCCCCAGCCGCAAACCCCATAAAATTTTCGGCAGCCCTTCTGTTTCCGAATTTGCAGCCGCCCCTTCGATATTCTCCAGCCACGTGGAAATGGTCGCATCAACCAGCTCTCCATCGCTGTCACCTGTGCCGAAGAGATCCAGCACCGTGCAGTGGTAACCATTCCGGGCAAATCTGCGAGCCTGTTCCGCTGCCAGTGTACGGCTGCGGTTCATCTCCTCGCCAAATGGTGGAATATAGATAATGTGGCCGCGCACCACGCCGGCTGGTTTAAAATCCAGCGTGAACAGTTGCTGTCCAGGCGGACCAATAAAGCCGGGTTCCATTAGAGTGTCGGAAGCTGACGCGGTAGTCTCGTGAATGGATTCCTGTATCGGGCTTAAGCCGTCTGTATTCATCCCACTTTTTCCGCGACGAATGAGGTCAGGCTGCCCAAGGTCTTGAATACCTCGGTGGAGATTTCATCGTCATCAATTTCAATGTCGAACTGATCTTCCAGTGCTGTCACAACGGCCATTACACCAACAGAGTCGAGTTCCCGAACCGCCCCTAAAAGCGGTGAGTCCGAACCCATGGTTGCTGTTTCTGCCTCTAACACCAAAGTGTTGCAAAGAAGGTCTCTAATGTCGTCAACCAAGGCCATAGTATTTTCCCCTTATCTCGATTGCTATTTAAATAGCGGCCACTGTTCGTATTGTCCGCGCGCAATGCGTAACACATCTCGCTCCACCAGGGCGTTATCATTTTTACCCTCGGTCATGAACCCTTCCTGCCGTCTGCGATCGTTCATCTTGTCGCGATGAAACTCGCGCGACAGGTTGTCGAATGGCAAATTGCCGGTGCGGAGAAAGCGAACCGCTCCGTCGCAGTCTCGGGCAGTCATCACTTCCCCTCTGTTATGAATGCTGGGGGCGAAGGGGATATCCAGTGTCCCATTGAGAAACGCCTTTACTATGCCCGATGCGATGTTGCCATGGCCTGCTTGAATGACGCCCTCAATAATCGACCACACTTCCCGTTCTATCTGCTCGCACTCCATGGCTACTGCTTTTTCGTCGACCAAATGATTTTGCGCCTCGCGAATGCCGATAAAATTGAGCTGCAGTCCCTCGATATTGTCTCGCATAGTGGGAATCTTATAGGCTTCCACGGGGGTCTTAGTGAGCATGCGTGTCGCTCCCGAGAGGGCAGCGGTAACTGCGGATTCGCGAATCAATTGCTCTGCCATATGCGGCGTTGGTGGGAACGCAGCCATGTATTGATGAAAAATGGAGTTAACCTGGATGCCGCTAAATCCCGCGTTCTCAAGCACAATCTTAGCTATTTTGTGGATGGTGCGTATTGCTGCGATATCTTGGGATCGGTGGCCTTGTTCCGCATAGCCGATACTGACGCAGCGAACGCCCTGCTGCACTGCCAGCAAGGCCTCGAGAATGCCCGTAGCGATAGCGAGGCAGGGTGGTATCAGCGTAGCTGTCAGGGTTCCGAAAAACTCCCGATCAAGCACGATTCCGAACTCCTCATAGTACAGTCCTGTCAGGCGATCGACGTACTGCCACACGGGTATCGATTCGGTCAATTGGTAGTCGTTGTAGTAGGGGATGTTATAGCAGATCGCTCCGCCTTCGAAGCTGGTGACACCGCCGGCGTAAGATACCTCTGCAAGCAGTCTGGGCTCGCGCGTGCTGTGACGGGTCTGAAGAGGTACCTTGCTCTCACTGATTGTTCTTCGAAGAGCCTCTACACCGTGATTAATTACGGGGAAACCGTTGATTGTGCACTCAAACAGGCTACTGTGGCGGATTTCTTCTTCCGCTGCCACATAATTATTGTTGCGGGTGTAGGAGTCCACCTGATAGGACAATACTGGTGCCCCTAGAGCATTAAAGGCTTTAAAGTACTCGATTTGTTGGTCGACCAACGCAACACCACAGCGTGGCTGCAACAGCATTTTCCGTTCACCCTCAAGGACCTCACGTTGCAGCGCAGGGAACGAAGGCTGCTCTCGAAGGAAATCGGCGTTGGCCTGCATTTGTGAGGCGGCGTGGCCAGTTTTCCAGCTGGTCAACACGCTCTTGCGCATGTGGTCGAAGTCTTCCCGCCGAATAGGCTCCTCAGATTGTTCTTTGAAGGCGCTGATATTGATCGCGCGAGCGCGTTCCCATATCTTGGTGTTGTTTCGGATTGGATCGAGGCCGAAGAGATCACGCTCCAGCAGCTCAATTACGATCTGCAGGTCCACATACTTTGGGAAGGCTCCGCTAAATCCCATTTGCAGAAACTGTTCTTCATAGCCGATACCCTCATCAATGGTAAGGTTGCCACCAAGATACCAGCGGCATTCCAGCGTCTGATTTGCCAGCAGCATTTCAGGAAACTTTGTCAGGTAACGTTTTGCATGCCCGTCCATGCAGGAGATCATCACTGCGTTGCAGAGTGGCGCGTGCTCAAAAAATGTCTCCAATGCATTCTGGGTGCCAAGATAAAAGACCTGATAGCGCTCGGCCAGTGCCTGTCGGAGAATGCTCAGGCCGACCGAGTGGGAGTCTCCGCCGATGCCTCCCAGCAGAATAGTCTGCTTTGGATTATCGGCCATGGCTGCGTTTATCCTGTCCTTCGCGAGATGCAGCCTGCGCAATTACATTGTTTTTCAAGCGGGTAAAGTCCGTCTTACCATTGTGATTTAGTGGGATTTGAGGGTAATAATGGTAGTGGTGCGGGATGGCGTAAGTCGCCAGCGAATTTTTAGCATGCCGCTTGATTTCAAGAATGTCGACCGGTTCGTTGTTAAAGCTCTCGTAAGCCACGTGGATAGCTTCACCCAGGGCTTTGTCTGGCATGCCGAACACCACTGCCTGGCCGATGCCGGGCGTAGTCAGCACAGCCTGCGCCACTTCGTCGGGGCTGATGCGAAAGCCACTGCTCTTGATCTGTTGGTCCATACGGCCGTGAAAATATATAAAGCCGTCTTTGTCCAGCGATACCTGGTCGCCAGACCGTACCGCCAACTCAGGCAGGCGTGACTCGTTACTGTGATTGAGCCGGATAAACTTCTTTTCATTCAGCTCTGCATTATTGAGATAGCCATAGGTCACAAAGGCGCCGCGGTGAACCAGTTCCCCTTTCTCGCCGGGTGCACAGGGTTGACCCTGCTCATTCAGCACTAGAATCTCCACCTCTGGCACCGCCCGACCTATTGAACCGGGGCGGTTGAATATTTCTGAAAATGGCAGGTAAGTGGAACGGAAAGATTCGGTTAATCCGTACATCACGATGATCTCGGTGTTCGGAAAATAGCTGGAGGCGTCGTGCAATAATTCCGGGGAATGAAAGCCGCCCGCGGTGGTGATGTAGCGTAACCGAGGAAACGTTACATTGCCCAGCAGTTTGGGTTTGAGAATTTTTGGCCATACGGAAGGGACCACGGCAAGCGCGGTTATTTCCTCGGACTGCAGAATCTCCACCAGCTCTTTGGGGAAAATAAAATGATGCAGTGTGATCTTTGCACCGGCGTGGACCGCACTCATCAGCTGGTTTAAGCCGTAGTCGAAGCTGAATGGAAGAATGCTGAGAATATTGTCTTCGGCGTTTATTTTCAGATACTGGCTAACGATGCGGGCACCGTCCAGCAGTGTGCGGTGGGGCACTACCACGCCTTTAGCCAGGCCTGTCGAGCCCGACGTATAGATGTAATTAGACACATCGGCGGGAATGTTGCCGGTGGTGTCGACTGTCAGGTCGACAGGGTTTTCCCCATCCCGTACTTCAAGTCCAGCTGAGGAAATGTATTCCACGTGCATCATTCGGTTTGCAAAGAAGTCCTGCAGAGGACGCAGCATCTCATCGGAGCCTAGGATCGCCGTCATAGAGGCGTCCTGAACCTGGTGCTTGACCTGGTCGTGTACCAACTGAGGGTTGACGATTGTAAAAACCGCATCACGCAGCGCAATGGCAAAAATAGAAATCACTTGCCCCAGGCTGTGATCTAGATAGATACCGACAACGTCACCTCGTCTTACACCTGCATCGCCAAGGCGTTGGCTCAGCTCGAAAGCCTGCTGGTAAACCTCTTTCCAGGTAAGTTCAGTTTGCAAAAACTTTACAGCTGCTTTGTCCGGTGTCTGCAGGGCACGCCAGCGTAACATTTCAGCAATATTTTTCATTTTTTTTCTCTCAGGAATCTACTGTTATTCCATTTAACTTCGCAAATAGGGATGACCCTGTTGTGCTCAATTCAGCATCGGTGCGCGGCATTTTAGATGGTTGGAATTGGCTATATCAACCCCATCTCCCCCAACCGCTCAACCACAGCCTCCACCGCCTCCGTCATCGACAGCTCCGAAGTATCAATCCGCATCTCCGGCGTCTCCGGCGTTTCATAAGGATCATCAATCCCGGTAAAGCCCTTAATCTTCCCGGCTCGCGCCATAGCATACAACCCCTTACGATCCCGCGCCTCACACACCTCAATGGGGGTAGCCACATGAATCTCCACAAACGCCCCCACTTCCTCAATCAGGTCCCGCACTTTACGCCGGGTCTGGGCGTAGGGGGCAATCGGCGCGCAGATGGCAATACCACCGTTCTTGGCAATCTCACTGGCCACATAGCCAATGCGCTGAATGTTCAGGTCGCGGTGTTCTTTTGAGAACCCCAGCTCGCTGCTCAGGTTCTTGCGCACCACGTCGCCGTCCAGCAGCGAAACATGCCGGCCACCCAGTTCTTCCAGCTTGACTCGCACACCGTTGGCCAGGGTGGATTTGCCCGAACCGGAGAGGCCGGTAAAAAATACCGTAAAGCCCTGTTTGTGGCGAGGGGGCAGCGTGCGATTGAGTTCTTCCACCACTTCCGGAAAGGCAAACCAGGATGGAACTTCCTCTCCCTTCAGCAGCAGCTGTTTCAGCTCCGCGCCGGAGATATAGAGCCCGGCTTCGCCAGACAGCAGTTCGTGTTCTTCCACAAACTCGCCGCGACTTTCCACGTAGCGCAGAAAGGGTGCCTTGAGAATTTTAATATTGAGTTCGTTTTGAAATGATGACACCAGTTCCTGGGCGTCGACAGCGCCATAGAAAAGGCCGCCCCTATTGTTGCGGCCGGGGCCGGCGTGGTCGCGGCCGACAATAAAGTGGCTGAATCCGTAGTTTTGACGAATGATGGCTTGCCACAGCGCCTCTCTGGGGCCGGCCATGCGCATGGCCAGTGGCAGGATTTCGATTTCGGCACTGTCGGCCGGGAAATGTGACAGCACTTTTTCGTAGCAGCGCACCCGGCAGAAGTGGTCGATATCGCCCGGTTTGGTTTTGCCGACCGCGGTGTGTATGACCAGGTTTGCCTGGTTGCGGGCCATCAGGCGTTTCATCATGATGACGTGGGCTTTGTGAATCGGATTGCGGGTCTGGAAGGCGATGACCCGCTCCCAGTTTCTTTCCGCGAAGTGCTGGCGCAGTTGCTTTGGGCTCTTGCGGTATTGACTGAAGTCGTAGTGAAGCGGGGGAGTGACGCCTTCCAGGGTGCCGCCCAGGCACACCGGGTGGTTGATATTGAGGACTCTGTTGACGCCCGGGTGACTTTCGTCGAGGGTGGCAAACAGTTGTTGGGCTTCCTTCTGGCGATCTGGCTCCCACTTGTCATTGACTCGCAGGTTGGCAATGACCACGCCCTCGGCGTCGCGCAGGGTGATTTCTTCTCCGATGCTGGTGGCGTCGGCAAATTCCCGGGACACATCCAGGGTGATGGGCATGGGCCAGAGGGTACCGTCCTGCAGGCGCATGGTTTGCAGTACGGATTGGTAGTTTTCCTGGTTGAGAAAGCCGGTCAGGGGAGAGAATGCCCCATTGAGCAGCAACTCCAAGTCCAGCAGCTGCTTGTCATTGAGGTCCCAGGAGCGATTGTGTTCCGCCCGCTTTTTCGCCTCCTGAAGTGCATCGCCGGTAACATACAGGTCGATCAGAGAGCCGCCGTGGGCCGAGCTTGTATCCATACTTCAGAGATCCCAAAAGGTGTCGTGATTGTTATTCCCAGCCCGCAGTATAACGGTGAATATCCACTTTGTGCAGCATTGCGTGCCATCTGCACAGGTCACTCACTAGAGCCCGTAAACCCAGGTAATCATGGTAAGGGCGGTAATGCTGTAGACCACCAGCACAGGCAGGCCAAAGCGCCAGTAATCGGTAATACGATAATTGCCGGCACTGTAGACCATCAGGTTGGTCTGGTAACCGTAGGGCGACATAAAGCTGGCGCTGGCACCAAAGGCGACGGCCATGACAAAGGGCAGGTAGTCGCCCCCCCACTGAGCCGAAATAGACATCGCCAGAGGAAACATAATGGCCGCAGCGGCATTGTTGGTCACCAGTTCGGTCAGTAGCCAGGTCAGGGCGAAGACACCGATAAGGGCGCCCAGCAGTGGCAGGCCGCTCAGGTAGGTGGAAGCGAAATCCCCGATCCACTGGCTCAGGCCGGTATCAAACATCGCCTGGGACAGACCCAGGGCGCTGCCGATCACGATCAACAGCTGGTAGGGGAAGCGGGCCCTGAGGTCGTCCACGGTCAGGATTCTGGTGACCAGCAGGATGCCCGTGAGCACCACCAGGCCCTTGAGCAGGGGTACAAATCCGGTTGCACCCAGCGCCACGATCACGCCAAAGCCAGCAAACACTGCCTTTTCGCGGGTGCTGCTGAGGGAGCGGTTGGTTTCTATGCCGCCGACCACAATAAAATCCGCCGCGGCTTCGTTGCGGCGGGAGAAGTCGTGGCCCGCGGCGAGGATCAACGAGTCACCGGCCTTGAGGGCGAGGTTGCCGAGCCCGCCCTGCAGGCGCTCGCTGCCGCGTCTGACGGCGACAACGGCGGCGTCGCATTTGGAGCGAAAGTCCACTGCTTTAATGGTACGCCCCACGACACCGGAGGTTGGCGAGACGATGACTTCCACCAGGTTTTCGCGCACGGTTTGATCAAAGTGTTCGGGTGACGCCAGACCCTGAAAGTCATCGAGCAGTTCGAAGGCGGAAACATCTCCGGAAAACACCAGGATATCGCCTTCCTCCAGGGTCATTTGAGGGCTGACCGGAGCCATGGTGTGGTGGCTGCGGATGATTTCCACCAGGAAGATTTTTTCCAGTTGCCGCAGCCCATTTTCCTGAACGGAACGGCCGATCAGCGGTGAATCATTGAGGATTTGCCGTTCCAGAAAATATTCCTGGGTGGCGCTGCTGACCTGGGTTTCCCGGTCGGGGAGCAGACGGGGGGCGATCAATACCATGGTGATCAGGCACCCCAGCATCACCGGTATGCCAATGGCCGAAAACTCAAAGAAGTTGAGAGAGGGGTACCCGGCCTGCTGCACAAAGCCGTTGACAATGAGGTTGGTGGAGGTGCCGATCAGTGTCACCGTGCCGCCAACGATGGAAGCATAGGAGAGAGGCAGCAGAAGCTTGGAAGGTGCTATGTATTGCTGTTTCTTGAGCGGGGCCAGCATGGCGGCAACCACTGCCGTGTTGTTAATGATCGAGGAGATGCAGGCACTGAACATTCCCAGCCGCAGAATGGAGCGCCGTCTGCCGCTGTTGACGATGGCGCTGACGGTACGCCTGACCAATGTCGTCCTTTCCAGTGGGATGGAGACAAAATACAGCAGTATCAGTACCAGCAGGGAGGGATTGGTATAACCGGCGGCCACCTTTTCCAGAGGCAGGATGCCGGTCAGGTACAGCAGGGCGCTGGAGGAGATAAACACCACCCAGGGTTTGAGCCGGGTAAACACCAGCAGCCCCAATATGCCGATTAAATTGATAGCTACCCAAGCGGCGGCGAGTTCTGAGGTCACTAGTATCCTACAAGCGTCTCCTTATTATGCTCGCCAGTCTACCCCAGAGATCCCGTAAGCGCTATCGCGCGCCAGATGTCCGTTACAGTGAGCTGACCAGGTGCCCACCGTCTACCGGTATCGCGGCGCCATTGATAAAGGTGCCGGCGTCACCGCACAGCAGCAGCAGCGGCCCTTCCAGCTCTTGCAGTTCGCCGAGGCGACGGGAGGGGGTGCCTTTGATAAAGGTCTGGCCCTTGTCCGAATCGAAGTAGTCGGCGTTCATTTCGGTTTTGAAGTAGCCGGGGCAAATGGCGTTGACTCGAATGCCCTTGCTGGCCAGCTCCAGTGCCATGGACTTGGTCATCTGCACAACCCCGGCCTTGGATACCGCATAGGTGCTTTCGCCAAAGCCCTGTCGCAGTCCCAGAATCGAGGCGATATTGACGATGGCACCGGCGATATCGTTGCTGATCATGCGGCGGGCTACCTCGTTGGCCACGCGCCAGGCGCCTTTGAGGTTGGCCTCCATGACAAAGTCCCAGCTGTCTTCATCGACGTTGATAAAACGTCTGGAATCCGCCACGCCGGCATTGTTGACCAAGACTTCAATAGTGCCAAAGGTGGCTTCTCCCTCGTCGACCGCCGCCTTGACGCTGTCGCTGTTGGTGACATCCATGGATACCGCATGGGCTTTACCGCCAGCGGTCTGAATGTCGTCAACCAGGCTTTGCAGGCGATCGGCGCGGCGGGCAGCGACAATAACATTGGCACCTGCGGTTGCCAGGGTCTTGGCGAAATGCGCGCCCAGACCACTGGAAGCGCCCGTAACGAGGGCGACTTTGCCCTGGAGATTGTGTTCTTGCATGACTGCCTCGCGTTATCTCTGTTGGTTGCTCTGCATGGTAATAGGTGTTTACCCCTATGAATAGTGCATAGTAGGACTTAATCGATCAGTTCCGCGGCCATTTTTGCCAGCGGCTCCACCAGTGCACCCATCTGCAGGGCTTTTTCACTGGAGGCATTGCCATCCAGAGCGCGTTTTTTCACCCCTTGTAAGATGGCGGCAAAGCGGAAAAAGCTGAAGGCCAGATAGAAGTGCCAATGAGGGATCTCGGTCAGTCCCATGCGTTGGCAGTATTGCGCCACGTATTGCTGTTCCGAGGGGATGCCCAGGGCGCTGCGATCGACGCCGCCGAGGCCGGACATAACACCACCGTGGGCCATGCGCAGCTGCATGCATTGATAGGCCAGATCGGCAAACGGGTGCCCCAGAGTCGACAGTTCCCAGTCCACCAGGGCCAATACTCTTGGCTCGTTGGGGTGGAACATCATATTGTCGAGCCGGAAATCCCCATGAGCCAGAGCCACCCGTCCGTCGTCGTCGGGCATATTGGCGGGCAGCCATTCCATCAGCTTCTCCATCTCGGGAATGGCCTCGGTTTGTGCGGCACGGTATTGCTTGGTCCAACGACCCACCTGGCGTTCGAAATAGTTGCCGGGTTTGCCGTAATCACTGAGTCCCACTGCGTCGATATTCACTGAGTGCAGGGCGGCCAGCACACGGTTCATTTCGTCGTAGATGGCAGTGCGTTCTTCGTTGCTGGCTTCAGGCAGGGCCGGATCCCACATCACCCGACCGTCGATAAATTCCATCAGGTAGAACATGCTGCCGATGATGCTGTCGTTCTCACACAGATGGTAAGCGCGAGCCACAGGTACATCGGTATTGGCCAGGGCGGCCATGACCCGAAACTCCCGATCCACGGCGTGGGCGGATTTAAGCAACTCGCCGGGGGGTTTGCGACGCAGGACATACTTGCCGCTGGCCGCTACGATCAAAAAGGTGGGGTTGGATTGGCCGCCGGCAAATTTTTCCGCCGTCAGCGGCCCCTTGAACCCCTCCACCTGTTGTTCCAGGTAGGCCGCCAGTGCGGCGGCATCAAAGTCAAAGCTCTGTTTGGTATCCGACATGGGGCGAGTCCTGTTTATTCGGCACTGTAACGGTCGATGATCTTCTTGCCCAGCGCCATCTGATGCACCTGGTCCGGACCGTCCGCCTGGCGGCACCAGCGTGCGTAGTTAAAGGCCTCGGCCATAAAATAATCTTCCGTCAGGCCGCCGGCACCGTGCATCTGCATGCAGCGATCTATGACATTCTGAACCAATAGGGGCACGGTGGTCTTGGTGGCCGCGATCATATCCACAGAGGCGGGCACACCCTCGGTGTCGATCTTGTTGCTGGTCTTTAGCACCAGCAGGCGCGCCATTTCGATCTCGGAGAAGCTCTTGGAAATGTCTTCACGCACGGACTGGTGTTTGCTGATCAGGCGACCGAAGGTGGTGCGGGAATTGGCGCGTTTACAGGCCAGTTCCAGGGAGCGCTGGGCGCTGCCAATCAGGCGCATGCAGTGGTGCATACGGCCTGGCCCCAGGCGGCCCTGAGCGATTTCAAAACCGCGACCTTCACCCAGCAGCACGTTGTCGAGAGGCACGCGCACATTGTCGAACACGATTTCAGCGTGGCCAATGGGGGCGTCGTCGTAACCGAGGGTGGTGAGCGGGCGAATTATCTGAATGCCCGGGGTGTCTCGCGGCACCAGCACCTGGGTCTGCTGCAGGTGGCGGCTGGGGTTGTCCGGGTCGGACTTGCCCATAACGATAAAGATCTTGGTGCGCTCGTACATGGCGCCGGTAATGAACCACTTGCGACCATTGAGTACCCACTCATCGCCGTCTTTCTCGATAAGCAGTTCAATGTTGGTGGCGTCGCTGGAGGCTACCTGGGGTTCGGTCATGGCGTAGGAGGAGCGGATCTCGCCGGCCAGCAGTGGCTTGAGCCATTGTTCCTGCTGGGCCTTGGTGGCGTAGTTCATAAACACTTCCATATTGCCGGTATCCGGGGCGTTACAGTTAAACACCTCGGGCGACCAGATTACCCGGCCCATGATTTCCGCCAGGGGGGCATAGTCAAAGAACGACAACCCGCCGTGATCGCAGTATTCGGCGTGGTCTTCCGGCACAAACAGGTTCCAGAGGCCGGCGGCCCTGGCCTTCTGTTTGAGTTCGTCCATCAGTGGCAGGGGGGCAAAACGGTTCTCGGCGTCGGCCAGCTGTTGGGCGTAGTTGTGTTCATTGGGGTAGATGTGCTCGTCCATAAAGGCGAGCAGTTGTGTCTGCAGTTGTTTCGATTTGTCGCTGAATTCGAACATGTGGTACTCCGGCGCTGTAACTCTGTTGAAATACGGCTATGAGAGGGTCACGGGTTTTGATTCTCCGAACTCACGGCCAGCTGCACAGGGCAATTGTAAAATTCAGGAATTGATCATCCTAATTTATTTAAGTGATGTGTTAGCATTGATTTAATCAATGTTATACAGGGGTCGGGTCATGCGACTGGATAAGGTGGATCTGAACTTGTTTGTGGTCTTCGATGCTATCTATCGCGAGCGAGGCGTGACCAAGGTCGCGCAGCTGCTGCACTTGACTCAACCGGCGGTCAGCAACGCCTTGAGTCGGTTGCGACAGACCTTCGACGACCAGCTGTTTGTTCGTACCCCCGAGGGTATGGTTCCGACCCCGGTCGCCGACAATGTTATTGGTGATGTTCGCAAGGCGCTTGCTTTACTGAGCAAGAGCGTGGGGGTGAATGCCCGCTTTGATCCGGCCACCTCGGAAAAGACTTTCCGTCTGGGAATGAATGATCTGGCCCAGTCACTACTGCTGCCAAGGCTGCGCCAGCAGATCGCGCTCGACGCGCCGGGGGTTGGCATCCACAGCTACTACGTCGACCGGCAAAGCGCCGCAGAGGATCTTAAATCGGGGGCGCTGGATCTGCTGTTGGACGCGCCGGAGTTTAATGCCCGGGAGTTGTCGACCCGGCGTTTGATCAGCCTGCCTTATGTACTGGCGATGCGTCCCGATCACCCCCTGGCGGGTCGGGACATCACGCTTCAAGACTACGTGCAGGCGCAGCATCTGCACGTATCAAGCCGCAAAAAAGGGCGGGGGCAGGCTGATGTCGCCCTCCACGCACGGGGGGAGAAACGCGATATCACCGTACGGGTACATAACTACCTGGTGGCCGCTGATATTGCCTTACACAACGACCTGGTCTGGACGGTACCCAGGGTCATGGCGGAGCGTACGGGGCTGTCGATCAAGCAGGTGCCTTTTGATATGGAACCCTTGAGTTGGAATCTGTTTTGGAGCAAAAGCGCGGGTGATGATCCGGCCAATCAGTGGATGCGAACTCTGATCAAACAAGTACTCGACAGCGACGGCTGAGCACATTATGGTTTGCCCTCTGAACCCAGGGAGCAGGATTAAATGAAGGTTACCGTATTTGGTATTGGCTACGTTGGTTTGGTGCAGGCGGCGGTGTTGGCTGAAGTCGGCCACGATGTGTGTTGCGTGGATGTGGACGCAGATAAAATCGCCAGATTGAAGGAAGGCCATATTCCAATTTTTGAGCCCGGCTTGACCCCCCTGGTTCAATCCAATACTGAAGCGGGTCGGATTGTTTTCACCACCTCCGCCGAGGAAGGGGTGGAATTCGGCGAGATTCTGTTTATTGCGGTGGGCACGCCTCCGGACGAGGATGGCTCCGCCGATCTTAAATATGTGCTGTCGGTTGCCGAATCCATTGCGACTCATATGCAGGTGCCCAAAATCGTGGTTAACAAATCCACGGTACCTGTGGGCAGTGCCGACCGCGTCGCCAAAGCGATCTCTGCCTGCCTGGAAAGCAGAGGTTCCGACCTGGAGTATGCGGTGGTCTCGAATCCGGAGTTCCTGAAAGAAGGCGCCGCGGTGAACGATTGCATGCGCCCCGACCGAATTATCATTGGTGTCCGTACCCAGGACGACGATGCCAGAATCCGGGAACAATTTACCGATCTCTATGCACCGTTTAACCGTAACCGTGATCGCATGGTGTTTATGGATGCCCGCAGTGCGGAACTCACCAAGTATGCGGCTAACTGCATGCTGGCCACCAAAATCAGCTTTATGAATGAGATGGCCAATATCGCCGAACGGGTTGGTGCGGACATCGAAATGGTGCGTAAGGGAATCGGTTCGGATGAGCGGATTGGTTACCACTTTATTTATCCGGGGTGCGGTTACGGCGGTTCCTGTTTTCCAAAAGATGTGCAGGCGCTGGGGCGTACCGCAGAAGTGATTGGCTATGAGCCAGAGTTGTTATTGGCGGTCGAAGCGATTAACAAGCGCCAGAAACAGAAATTGGCAGACTATATCAACAGCCATTTTGGCGACGATCTGTCGGGCAAAACCTTTGCACTCTGGGGGCTGTCGTTTAAACCGAAAACGGACGACATGCGTGAGGCGCCCAGTCGTTCAGTCATGGAAGCGCTTTGGTCCAGGGGCGCAAAAGTGCAGGCCTTTGATCCCGAAGCGATGGAGGAATGCCAGAGAATTTATGGCACACGAGACGATCTGGTGCTGATGGGGACCAAGGAGGCTGCTCTGCAGGGGGCCGATGCGCTGGTCATCTGTACCGAATGGCAAAATTTCAGAGCGCCGGATTTTGAACTGATCAAAAGCACTTTAACCCAGCCCGTGATTTTCGACGGTCGCAATCTTTATGAACCGGATCGTCTGGAGAGCAAGGGAATTACCTATTACGCCATAGGGCGAGGTCACTCTGTGGCGGCGGTGGAAGCTTAGGCTTCCGCTTCCGCTCTAGAAGCCCGCTTTTTATACCCGGGCAACATCAACCGAGACATTCAACACCGGGCTCTCACCGCCGCCGAAAATGACCCCTTTCAGCGGCGTCACATCATAAAAATCCCGTCCCCAGGCCGTAATAATATGCTGCTCGGATGCCAGGCAATTATTGGTCGGATCAAATTCAAACCAGCCTTCCGTAGGCGAATAGACCGACAACCAGGCGTGACTGGCGTCGGCACCCACCAGCTTCTCTTTTCCCGGCGGCGGCAGTGTTTCCAGATAGCCGGACACATACTTGGCCGGAAACCCCAGCGCTCTTAAGCAGCCAATCTGCAGGTGGGCAAAATCCTGGCAAACTCCCTTGCGATTCTTCAGCACATCGGCCAGGGGGGTGGCGATGGTTGTGGACTCGGGACAGTAGGTGAATTCCTTAAAGATTCGTCGCGTCAGCTCCATAGTGGCTGACAGCAGGGGGCGATCATCCTCAAAACTGGGGGTGGCAAAGTCACGCAGCTCGTCGTTGACCCGGATCATGGAGGAGTCGAGTATAAACTCCTTGGACAGCAACAGGTCCGGGCGGGTGGACTGGGCTAACTGCTCGCGGGCTTCTGCGCAGGTGATGCCCAGGTCCAGGTCCACGGAGGCACTTTGTTCCTGGGTCTCTACATCACTGGTGGCGGTGATTACCAGCTTTTTGTGAGGGCGCTGGATCTCAAAGTGGTAGGCCTGATTGCCGAAATAATCCTCACGGCGGGAGGAGTGGGCGGCCATGGGAGAGATTTTGACATCACTGTGGAGACAGGTCTGGCGCAGACTGCTGCGAGGGATCATATGGGCCAGGTTGTAGCAGTGGGAGACGCTGTCGCTGTACAGGTACTCGGTGATGTGTTTAACCCGGTATCGCATAGTACTAATTGTTCTCCCAGTTGCTGTTGCTGACCAGCTGGCGCGAGGTTTCTCTGTGGTTGAAGTACTTGTCGCTGATCAGCTCGCTGAGTCCGCCCAGTGCCTGGGAGACATTGGCCAGCGTCTGCTGCAACTGGGTACGCTGGCCATCTTCGCGGGCATTAAGTTCGGTGAGCAGTGACAGTTTCACCTGGGTTTCCGCCTGCAGGATGGTGCGCTCTTCCGGTGACAGTTCGTGGCGGGCCTCCGGCGCCCGCGGCAACTTGTCAATGTGCTGATGCAGTCGTTCCAGCTGGTGCAGCAGGGAGCGGGGATTGGTGGTGTCCATCATCACCAGATCCAGCGTCGATTGCACGCCAATGCGAGCGCGGTAGCGGCGGCGATAGCTGATCAGGCCTTCGACAGACAACAGCAGGCTTTCCAGCAAGATGTGCTGGTCGGCAGGCGCCGCTTCGGGTACTACCAGGTTATTGATGATATTGGTGGTTTGCAGCGAGCGTTCCAGACGTCTGCCGATATCCATAAAACGCCAACCGAAGTCTCGTACCATACTTTCGTGGGCCAGGCCTGATAGCGCCATCAGGGCGGTAACCAATGGGTCCAGGGCTTCCTCCGGAGCAGCGGCCAGGCCACCGGACAGGGAGGCTTCGAGTTCCGAGAGCGCATCTCGCACGTCGTTGATGACCCGCAAGGTATCGGAAGACAGCAGCTCCTTGGATTCGTCGGCGCAATAGAGCATGGCGTTGAGGTTGGAGCGCACGCTGCCGCTGAGGTCGGCGTCCTCCACCACTCGCAACAGTTGTTCGTCTGGATTGGCGATCAGTTCCTCGCTGGCATTCAAAAACCCCGGCCGAGTGGCGGTGACACTGGTGACCGTCTCCAGCAATTGGCGCTGACAGGCGCGGGAGATGGGTTCCTCGCCATTGAGCATCATAAACACGGTGCGCAGCAGGCGCAGCGAGGCTTCGGCACGTTCGGCGTAGCGGCCCATCCAGAACAGGTTTTCCACCACCCGGCTGGGCAGACTGATCAGGTCAGCATCGCGAGTCGGCGCCGCCGCATCGCTGATGTCGGTCTGGTAGGCCGGGTCCATGGGTTCGGAGCTGATGATCCAGGTGTCCTTACTTTGACTGCCCACCTGGTTGGAAATCACAAAGGAGCTTTCTTCGACGCCCACCCGTGTAAGCCCACCCGGCATTACCGTATAGGAGCCGGAACCGGCCACGGCGAAGCTGCGCAATATAGAGGGCCTGGGGGCTAACTGCTGGTGGCAATAGCTGGGCAGCAGGCCGGCCTCCAGTGACGGTTGCGCCACGTACTGCATGGGGCGCTGCAGAATCCGCTGGCGCAGTTCGCCCAGCTCTTCCTTGGTCAGGGTTCCGCCATAGACACTGGTGCGTCCCGGCGCCCGGAAGATGGGTTTGATTACCAGGGAGTCCAGGTGTGCGAGCACATATTGGAGATCTTTGGGGTCGCCGCACCACCAGTTTTCCACGGACTTTAAGCGCAGTTCGCGGCCCAGCAGCTCTTTGGAAATTTCCGGTAGATACTTCAGGAAGATCGGATTCTCCAACAGACCGGACCCCAGGGGATTGGCAATAACGACGCGACCGGCGCGGGCCACTTCCAGCAGATTGGCGACCCCAAGCTGGGAATCACTGCGCAGTTCCACAGGATCACAGAACAGGTCATCCACCCGGCGCAGGATTACGTCTACCCGGCTGAGTCCGTCCAGTGCTTTCATCCAGACATAGCCGTTGCGCACGACCAGGTCGCCACTCTGGACCAAATGAAAGCCCAGGTAGTTGGCGAAGTAGGCGTGCTCGAAGTAGGTCTCGTTGTGGGCGCCCGGAGTCAGCACCACCACCCTTGGCTGGTCCTGGTTGGGGGAGAGGGAGGTCAGTTTCGCCCGCATTTGCTGGAAGAAGCTGGCCAATCGGTGCACCTGGCTGTTGCGAAACAGGCTTGGCAGCACCCTCGACATCACGGTGCGGTTTTCCAGGGCATAACCTGCGCCACTGGGCGACTGGGTGCGGTCGGTCAACACGCACATTTCGCCGTCTTCACCGCGCATCAGATCGACGGCGTGCAGGATCAGCTCGTGTTCACCGGGTACCTGTATGCCCTGGCAGGCGCGCAGGAAGCCCTGGTGGCAGAACAGCGCCTCGGGGGGAATCACGCGCTGGCGAATCAGGTCGCGGGGGCCGTAGAGGTCCCTTAGCATCAGGTTGAACAGTTCGGCTCGTTCCAGCAGCCCCGCCTCGATCTGCGCCCACTCTTCGCTGCTGATCAGCGAGGGCACCAGATCCAGACCCCAGGTGTGGCTGGGGGAGGCTTTGTTGCTGTAGATATTGTAGGTGGCGCCGTCGTCTCGCAGGATCCGGCGCGCTTTGGTGATACGGTCGTTAAAGGCCCGCGGCCCCATGGTTTTGAGGCTGCCCAGCAGCTTGTCCCAATGGGGTTTGGGGTTGCCGTCGGCGTCAAAGACTTCGTCACGAGCGGTATCGCTGTGCTGGTAGGTCAGCTCAGAGGGCTCGACAAGCTGAAACTGGCTGGCGGACTGTGACTGCATCACGGATTTACCTGTGTCTTTTGTCGACGGCGCGGAAAAAGGGGCGACATTATGTCAGGGCGGGACGCGCGGCGTCCACCACCCTGGTTTTTCTATCTATATGTAGCATCACCCCGTAACAGTTTCTATCCTCCTGCCCAATTGACCTTGCGGCGTAAATCCAGCGTATGCGGATATTCATCCGGCGATTCCTCCGGTGGTGGCTCCATCGGCCGTGGCGGATTACCGATCGGGAAAAACTCCCTCAGGGCGTCGACCTCGGGCCTCGGCGTATAGGGGCCGCTGGTATGACTCAGGGTGTCAAAGCGATTACCCCGCCGGGACTCCGCCTCAAAGGCATTGACCGGGAAGGTCTCATAACTGCGTCCGCCGGGATGCGACACATGGTAGGTGCAGCCACCAATAGAGCGCCCATTCCAGGTGTCAATCAGATCGAACACCAGTGGCGTGTGTACATCGATGGTGGGATGCAGGCCCGAGGGCGGTGCCCAGGCTTTATAGCGCACGCCGGCCACACTCTCGCCCTGGCGGCCGGTATTGGTCAGGGGAACCCGGCGGCCGTTGCAGGCCAGCACATAGCGGCCCTCGGTCATGCCGCTAACCCGTACCTGCAGGCGCTCGACGGAGCTGTCCACATAGCGGGCGGTGCCAAAGCTGCCGGCCTCTTCGCCCAGCACGTGCCAGGGTTCCACCGCCCAGCGCAGCTCGATTTCCATATTGCGCAGTTCCGTGCGACCGTAATGGGGGAAGCGGAACTCCTCGAATGGCAGCAGCCACTCCAGTTGAAAGGGGAAACCGTGGTCATTGAGGTCCTGCACCACCTCCTGCATATCCGCCCATAGATAGTGGGGCAGCATAAACTTGTCGTGCAACTGGGTGCCCCAGCGCACCAGAGGTTTGTTATAGGGCTGTTTCCAGAAGCGGGCAATCATGGTGCGGATCAGCAGCGCCTGGACCAGTGCCATACGGCTGTGGGGCGGCATTTCAAAGCCGCGGAATTCCAGAATACCCAGGCGTCCACTGGAGCTGCCCGGGGCATAGAGTTTGTCGATGCAGAATTCCGCCCGGTGCGTATTACCGGTGATGTCGATCAGCAGGTTGCGCATAATGCGATCAATCAGCCAGGGCTGGTCCGCCAGACCTTCGGGCATTTGCTGGAAGGCGGTCTCCATTTCGTAGAGCATTTCATCCCGGCCTTCATCGGCGCGGGGCGCCTGACTGGTGGGCCCCACAAAAGCGCCGGAGAACACATAGGAGAGGCTGGGGTGATGTTGCCAGAAGGTCACCAGGCTGCGCAGCAGATCGGGGCGTCTCAGCAGCGGGCTGTCGGCCGGGGTTTTGCCACCCAGAGTGATGTGGTTACCGCCGCCGGTGCCGGTGTGACGACCATCGAGCATGAATTTCTCGGTGCCCAGGCGACTCTCGCGGGCTGCGGCGTAGAGTTCGGTCATATTGGACACCAACTCCCGCCAGCTGCCGGCCGGATGGATATTGACTTCGATCACGCCCGGGTCCGGTGTCACCAACAGTTTTTGCAGGCGCGGATCTTTGGGCGGCTCGTAGCCCTCAATAATGACCGGGGCGCCCAGCTTTTTGGCGGTTTCCTCAATGGCGGCAATCAGCTCCACATAGTTGTCGAGGCTGTAGACCGGTGGCATAAATACGTGCAGACGACCGTCGCGCGGCTCTATACACAGGCAAGTGCGAATCACCGGGCGCTGCAGCACCTTTTCTTTCTTTTTGATCTTTTTGCCGTCGTCGTCGCGCTGGTCGCTAGTGACTTGGACTTTCTTATAGAGCTTGGCTTCCTCAAACGCGGAGACCGGGAAGTGCATGTTGCTGCGTTTCTGCAGGGGCTCGCGCTCGTCAAAGGGGTCGCGCTCGGGGGGCAATTCCGATTCCGCCGATACCGGCAGGTCGCCCAGGGGCAGACGCAGCCCCATGGGGGAATCCCCGGGGATCAAGGTGATACGGTCGCGGCGGGTTTCCCATTTACAGGTGTTCCAGACTTCGGCGACGGAATTCCACTCCAGGGGCAGGAGGTAGCCGGTCGGGACTTTTAAACCGCGTTCCAGAATTTGCGCCAGCCGGGCCCGTTCCATATCGTCCTTGGCGTTGGCAATCGCCTTATCGATATTGGTGGGCAACTTGCGCTCCTGCATCAGGTAATGCATGGCGTCTTCGTAAGCCGCCTGCACAAACTTCTTTTTTACACCCAGAAGGCTGATCAGTTCGCAGGCAAATTTCTGTGCGGTTTTGATGTTGTGGCCGTAGTTGGTATCGACCCGAGCCAACAAGCTGGGGTTTTGCCAAAAGGGTTCTTCATCCTTGCGCCAAAAAACGCCCAGGGCCCAGCGGGGGACTTCTTCACCCGGGTACCACTTACCCTGGCCGTAATGGAGCAGACCATTGGGGGCAAAGTGGTCCCGCAGTCGCAACAGCAGGGTTTTGGACAGGCTCAGTTTGTCTTCACCCAGGGCGCCGGTGTTCCACTGTTCCGATTCCATATCGTCGATAGACACGAAAGTGGGTTCGCCGCCCATGGTCAGGCGCACATCCATCTCGTCCAGTTCCCGGTCAACCCGATCGCCAAGCTCGATCACCTCTGCCCACTGGTCGTCGCTATAGGGTTTGGTAACCCGGGGGTCCTCCAGGATGCGGGAGACTTCGTTTTCATGTTCGAAGGTGACTTCACACTTGTCCGTGAATCCTTCGATCGGTGCTGCGGAAACCGGGTCAGGCGTGCACGCCAGGGGGATGTGGCCCTCACTGGCAAACAGACCCGAGGTGGGGTCGAGGCCGACCCAGCCGGCGCCGGGGAGAAACACTTCGCACCAGGCGTGTAGATCGGTAAAGTCCTGTTCGGCACCGGAGGGACCGTCGAGTGACTTTTCGTCGGGTTTAAGCTGCACCAGATAGCCGGAGGCAAAGCGGGCGGCAAGCCCCAGGTGTCGGAACAGCTGCACCAGCAGCCAGGCGCTGTCCCGACAGGAACCCTTGGCCAGTGTCAGGGTTTCCTCGGGGGTTTGTACGCCGGGTTCCAGGCGCACGCAATATTCGATCATTTGTTCCAGCTGCTGGTTGACCTGGACGAAGAAATCGATGGTGCGTGGCAGCAGGGTTTCTTCCCGCTCCTCCTTGTTGTCCTTGGCCTTTTTGGCAGCGGCTTTCTCGTCCTTTTGAAGCTTTTTCAAGGGTTCTTCGATGGACTTGAGCAGTTTTTTAAATCGCTCGCCGTGCTTGCCCTTTTCCAGGTAGGGTCCCAGTTCTTTCTTTAACTGGGCCGGGTACTTATAGGGGAAGTGTTCAGCGTAGTCTTCGGCAAAAAAGTCAAAGGGGTTGATGACGGTCATATCCGCCTGGACTTCCACTTCCACGGAGAACTTGGTGGTTTTTTCCGGGAACACCAGCCGCGCCAGGAAGTTGCCAAAGGCATCCTGTTGCCAGTTGATAAAGTGGTTGGCCGGTTCCACCTTCAGGCTGTAGCTGTGGATGGGGGTGCGGCTGTGGGGTGCCGGTCGCAGGCGAATGGTATGGGGCGACAGGCTTACCGGCCGGTCGAATTCGTAATAGGTATTGTGGTTAAGGGCAACGCGAATCGTCATGTTCGTGGTGTGTCCGTACGTCGTAGATTAAACCTGCTCGGGGCCGGGCGTTATCGTTAAGCCGGGTGTTCAGACCTCAGCGGGAAACCAGGCTTCGCTGATCACAAAGTGGCTGCCGGTCAGCTGTATCTGGAGTTGGTTCAGATGTTCCAGCACCACTTCACCAGGGTTTTCATAATCCACTTCGGTGGCCAGCTTGCGCTCAACCGCTTTCAATTTAGTGACAGCCTGCTCGGATTGAGGCAATTTTTCGCAAGCGCTGACGATGGCCCGCAGACAGTGGGCAATGGACTTTGGAAAGTGCGGGTCCTGTAATAAATAAGGAAGCACCTCATGCCCTTTTACCGGCGTGCGGGTCGTGCGCAGATAGTACTGGGTGGCACCCAGCGAACGCAGCACACTGCCCCAGATGATCTGCTGGGCGTTGACCATCTTCTGGTCTTCTTCCAGGGCCAGGATGGCGGTGAGACCGGCCTCCAGGTAACGGGTGGTCATGTCGGCCCGTTCAATATTCAAACCCAGCTGCAGAAATTCCCAAGCAGCATCCCGGGGCATGCTGGCGCCAAGCAGCCCGGTAATCTGCAGGCAGCCCTTCATAATCTCGTCGAGAAACTCATGGCGACTGCGGCGTTTGAGCCCCTGCTCCAGGTTTTCTTTGGCGAACAGGCTGAGTTCGCAGATCAACTCCCAGGCTTCTTCGGGTACCACGTCGCGGGTGGTGCGAACGTTTTCCTTGACGGCCTTGAGCGAATTTACCAGTGAGGAGAAGTTTTCTTCGTCCGCCAGCAGGAATTTAATGACATTGCGTTCGGTACGGTTACTGTAGCGCTCGTTAAACGCTTCCTCCAGATCGTTGATAACAATCAGGTTGTACCAGCTCATCTTGTAGTCCACGGGCAGGTCGTAGAGCAGGTTTTCGTAGCTGCTGACCAGGCGCGCGGTGCTGCTGGCGCGCTCCAGATAACGGGCGGCCCAATAAACGCGTTCGGCGACTCGTGACAACATGATTACTGGCCCTCCGAAACATTGGTCGAGGAACTGGTGTCCACAATCCAGGTATCTTTACTGCCCCCGCCTTGGGAGGAATTGACCACCAGGGAGCCCTTTTTCATGGCCACCCGAGTCAGACCACCGGTGGTGGCGTAGCTGTCTTTGCCCTGCAATACAAACGGGCGCAGATCCAGGTGCCTGGGTTCCGGTACATTATTCTTGCCGATAAATGCCGGCGCGGTGGATAAGGCCAGGGTCGGTTGGGCGATATAGTTGCGGGGATTGGCCTTGATCAGATCAGCGAAGGTGTCGCGCTCTTTTTTGGTGGAGTGGGGGCCGATCAGCATGCCATAACCACCGGATTCGTTGGCGGGTTTGACCACCAGTTTGTCCAGGTTGGCCAGCACATGTTGGCGCTGCTTGTCGTCATAGCAAAGGTAGGTCTCAACATTGGATATCAGTGGGTCCTGGTCCAGGTAGTATTTGATCACCTGCGGTACGTAGGCATAGACCACTTTGTCGTCCGCGACACCGGCGCCCGGGGCATTGGCCAGTGCCACATTACCCGCCCGCCAGGCGCGTATCAGTCCGGCCACACCGAGAACGGAGTCTTTGTGGAAGACTTCGGGGTCGATAAAGAGGTCGTCGATGCGGCGGTAGATGACATCGACCCGTTCCAGGCCGCCAATGGTTTTCATATAGACGCAGTCGTCATCCTGTACCACCAGGTCGCTGCCTTCCACCAGTTCGGCGCCCATTTTCTGAGCCAGAAAGGCATGTTCAAAGTAGGCCGAGTTAAAGATGCCTGGAGTCAGTACCGCTACCACGGGTTTTTTGATTTTTCGAGGTGACAGGCTCGTCAGGGTTTCGAACAGTCGCGAAGTGTAGTCACCCACAGGGGCAATATGGATCTTTTCGAAGACTTCGGGCAGCACCCGTTTCATGATGGAGCGGTTTTCCAGCATGTAAGAGACGCCGGAGGGAACCCTGAGATTGTCTTCCAGGACGTAGAACTCGCCGTCTTTGTCACGCACCAAATCGGTGCCGCAGATATGTGCCCAGACGCCAAAAGCGGGCGAGATGCCCTCACATTCGGGACGGTAGTTGGCGGACTGTTTGAGTACGTATTCGGGGATGATGCCGTCTTTGATGATCTTCTGGTCGTGGTAGAGGTCATCGATAAACATGTTAAGGGCCTGGAGGCGCTGTTTGAGGCCGGCGTCGGTTTTGTCCCATTGTTTCTTGGTGATGATTCTGGGGATGATGTCGAAGGGCCAGGCTCGGTCGATGTTGCCCTCATCGGTGTAGACGGTGAAGCTGATGCCCATTTCGCGGATGGCCGATTCGGCGGCTTGTTTGCGCGAGGCGATGTCGTCGGGGCTGAGTGATTTAAGGTAGGAGTAGAGTTTTTGTGCGGGTTTGCGGGCGTTGCCGGGGCTGCTGATAAGTTCGTCGTAGAAGTCGCCGGGTTGGTAGTCGTTCCAGGCGTTGGACGAGGTTTTTTCTTTTGGAACCATAGTCATACCTTACTGCTGGGGACATCGATGTATTCGTCTGGGGGGACGATGGGGGGAGGGGGTGTAGCTGCAAGAGAATTCGCAAAGTTTATTATCTTCAGCGGAGGATGTAGGGGTGTCCACATCTCTGTTCATCATCCTTATATGAATGCAGTTTGCTTTGAATCTTAACCACACTGAGTATGCAGCTACTGTACCAACAAATTTGGGCTTGTACAGCCTTATTTGGTGGGGCTGCTACAGATCACCCCACCCGTAGCAGCGCGCTCTGAGCGCGACAGGAATCAGGAGGCGGGAGCCTTGTTTCGATGCAGCAGCGTGGCGCCCTGGACAGTGATCAGGAAGGTCAGACAGGCGGCAAAACCCGTCAGGTTGTCGAACAGGTGAGGGGAGAACAGCAAAAAAAATCCTTTGCCCTTTACCAGTGACGAAAAGCTCGACACCAGAAACGGGCAAAGGAACAGGCGCAGAGATTGCCAAAACTGCTGTTTGATTCGTTGCAGGGTGCCGGGGCCGGTGCTCAGAAACAGCGCGTAGCCCACCAGCAGTGAGATGCCCAGGGAGTTGAGCCACAGCGAGGCGCTGGTGTCGAGGTACAGGGCCGCTATGCACAGGTACCAGATCAGGTAACACCAGAGGATCTGTTTGGCGAGTGGCAGTTGTCCGAGGTAGCGTATCAACATGGGGCCCGGTTCCTTCTAGTCCGCAGTGACCGGCGTGCGCATGGTGACGAATTCTTCGGCGGCGGTGGGGTGGATGCCAATGGTGCTGTCAAAGATGGCTTTGGTGGCGCCGGCTTTGATGGCGATGGCAATGCCCTGGATGATTTCGCCGGCCTCGGGGCCCACCATGTGCACGCCGAGAACGCGGTCGCTGTCCCGGTCTACCAGCAGTTTCATAAGCGTGCGCTCAGGGCTGCCACTGATGGTATTTTTCAGGGGGCGGAAGGCGCTGCGGTAGACGTCGACGTTGTCATGGCGATCCCTGGCCTGTTCTTCGGTCAGGCCCACGGTGGCGATGTTGGGTTGGCAGAATACCGCAGTCGCGATGTTGTCGTAGTCCATGTTCACGGGTTGGTTACCGCAGAGGTGTTTGGCCAGGGCCATGCCTTCGGCCAGGGCGACGGGGGTGAGTTCCATGCCACCGGTGACGTCGCCGAGGGCGTAGATGCCGGGCTGGTCGGTCTGGAAGTGGTCGTCGACGAGAATCTGACCTTTGTCGTTGGTGTTGACGGCGACGTTTTCGAGGCCCAGGCCCTGGGTGTTGGGAACCCGGCCGGTGGCGTAGAGGATTAGGTCAGCATCGAGCTGTTCGCCACTGATGAGGGTGGCGCGGAGGCTGCCGTCGTCGAGTTTTTCGACGCGTTCGATGTTGGACTTAACGCGGATGTCGACGCCTTTTGCAGCGATTTCATGGGCGGCGAAGTCTCTCACTTCCTGGTCGAAGCCGCGCAGGATTTGTTCGCCGCGGTAGAGGAGGCGGGTGTCGGCGCCGAGGCCGTTAAAGATGCCGGCAAATTCCACCGCGATGTAGCCGCCGCCCACGACGATGACGCGTTGGGGGAATTGTTCCAGGTCGAAGACGTCGTTGGAGGTGGTGACGTGTTCACTGCCCTGGAAGTCCGGCACATAGGGCCAGCCGCCGGTGGCGATCAGGATGTGTTTGGCGGTGTAGGTCTTGCCGTTGACGTCGACCTGGTGAGGGCCGGTGATGCGGCCGCGGCCCTGGACGATGTCGACATCGTTGCCGTCGAGCAGGTTTTCGTAGATACCGTTGAGGCGTTGGATTTCCTTGGTTTTGTTATCACGCAGGGTATTCCAGTCAAAGCCGGGGGTGACCTTGTCCCAGCCGAAATTGACGGCATCCCGGTAGTTTTCGCTGAATTGGCTGGCGTAGACGTAGAGCTTTTTAGGGACGCAGCCCACGTTGACGCAGGTGCCGCCCATATAGCGGTCTTCGGCAACGGCGACTTTGGCTCCCAGGCTGGCGGCAATGCGGCTGGCGCGTACCCCGCCGGAGCCGGCGCCAATGACGAATAGATCGTAGTCGTAGTTGCTGTTGTTCATGGTGACCTCGGTCGGTTTGAATCTGTATTGGAGAGCGATTTTAGGGGCTTTTTATTGGTGTGATAACCGGCAATAATGTGTAAGGACTTGTGAAATATATTCATTAATGGTGTGGGAGCTCTTGTGGATAAGCTGACGGAGATGTCCGTATTTGTGGAGGTGGCCCGTGCGGGCAGTTTTTCTGCCGCCGCGAGGGTGCTTAAGTTGTCGCCTTCAGCGGTGAGTAAGCTTGTCACGCGTCTGGAGCATCGTCTGGGTACTCGGTTGTTTAATCGCACCACTCGGCAGGTCAAGTTGACGGAAGCGGGGGAGGCGTATCTGCAGCGTTGCGTCTCCATACTGGATCAGATTGATGACGCCGAGGAGTTGCTGGCGGGTTTTGGCCGCGAGCCTCGTGGGTTGTTAACGGTGAATAGTACGGCGGATTTTGCCAAGTATTGCCTGGTGCCAGTGATGCCGTTGTTTCGCGCGCAGTTCCCGCAGCTCAAATTCAGTCTGCAGATCACGCCGGTGATGGTGGATCTGGTGGCAGAGGGGGTGGATGTGGCTTTGCGCATGGGGGAGTTGAAGGATTCGTCGCTGGTGGCTCGCAAGCTTTGTGAAAGTCGGCGAATTATCTGTGCCAGCCCGGATTATCTGGCGATTTATGGTGAGCCTAAAAAGGCGGCGGATCTCAGGGATCACAATTGCCTGACCATGAGTGGTGCGCCAACGTTTAATCAATGGACGCTGAAGACCTCAAAAGGGCGCGAAACGATTCAGGTTGATGGCGACTTTATCGCCGACAAGGTGGATATGCTGCACCAGCACGCCCTGCAGGGAGGGGGCTTGGTACGGCTGGCGGAGTTTACGGTGGAGGCGGACATTGCGGCCGGGCGCCTGGTGCCGGTGCTGGAACGCTGCAATCAGGAGGTACAGGAGGTTCACGCCGTTTATCCCCACCGGGAACACCTGCCGTCGAAGGTGCGGGTTTTTATCGATTTTCTGTTGGAGCATCTGCCCATGCGGTGTATGGATTAGTCCTCCCCGGCGCCGGCGACGGCGGCAAATTCAGCGGCAGCGGTCCTGAAGTCGTGTTCGCAGGTATGTTTCTCTATCCGTTGGTGTACGTTGGGATCCAGTTCTAAGCCCCAAGTATTAATCATTCCCGCCAGGATGACGTACATCCCCTGTATGGCGATGATGTCCATCACTTGCTCTGTGGTGAAATGGTCCTCAAGTCTGGCCAGGGTTGCGGGCGTTATGCGGTGGCGTTGAATGAGTTCATCCACAGCCGTCAAGAGCGCTGCGTCGGCAGTTTGCCAATGCGAGTCCAGCGGGAACGTCAGAATGCATTGAATTTCTTTTGCCGTTATTCCACAGGTGAGGCTGCGATCCACATGGGAGGCCCATTCGTACCACGCCTGCATATGAACGGCAACGCGCAGAATCACCAGCTCTCCGCTGCGTTTGCCCAGGGTGCCGCCGTTGACTGAGTGATTGCGAAAATTCCACCAGGCTTTAAGCAGGGCCGGATTGTGAGCCATCAGTTGATGAACATGTATGGGAGCGCCGTTCATGTCGTCCACTATGGGCTCAAGATCGGCATGCCAGTATTTGGGATCGAGTGGGGAGAGGCGGTGGTTGTCATCAGGCACTGGAGGGGTCCTTATGTAAAAAAGTTAACACCGCACGATTAAACGCGTCGGGTTGTTCCATATTGCTGAGATGGGCCGCGTTTTCCAAGACTTGAAACTGAGCGTTCGGGGTCATTTCAGCGAGAGTTTTCATTTCTTCCGGGTGTGGTCCGTCCTGCTCGCCAACCATAAACAATGTGGGCACACTTAGCTCCGACAGGTGCCCTTTGTAGTCCAGTCCTTTGAGTGCATCCGCACAGGCCAGGTAACCTCTTACAGGAGTTTCAAGAATCATCCGGCTGACTTGCTGAATGAGTCGATCGTTTTGCGCACGTTTTTCGGGCGTAAACCAGGTTGAAAGTGTTTGTTCGAGAACCCCCTCCATACCCTGTTGTCTGACAGCGCTGATACGCTGGTCCCACATGTCTCGGAAAAAGGGCGGCGCATCCAGCCGACAGTCACAAGCGACCAGAGACAACACTTTTTCGGGGGCTTTTAAGGCAACCCCCACACCGGTCATTCCGCCCATCGACAGGCCGACAAAATGGCTTTGCGCGATGTTCAGTGAGTGCCATAACCGCAATACATCGTCGACCAGATCTGACATTGACGTTGTATCCGTCTGGTGATCACTGGCGCCGTGCCCGCGGGCGTCGAAACGTAAAACCCGAAAGTGTTGGCTAAGCGCGGCAATTTGCGGCTCCCACATGCGCATATCGGTGGCGAGTGAGTGGGCGAGTGTCAGCCAAGGGGCATCGGCGGGCCCGTCGATGCGATAGTTCAACTTGGAAAATTCCACAGTGATACCAATCCGTTTTGTGAATTAACAGGCGAGTTCTGACAATTGACCACGGTGGAACACCAGTGGCGGATTTTCTGTCTTATGAATCCGTTTGACTTCACCCATATACACTTCGTGGTCGCCGCCCTCGATGATGTTGTGCATCTCGCACTCCAGGGTGACAAGCGCTCCGTCTAAGACCGGAACACCTTTGTAACCTTTGCTCCAGGGCACATTGGCGAATTTATCATCGGCGGGGCGGGCAAACTGCATACACAAGTCCCCCTGGTCCAGGGTAAGAATATTAATGGCAAATGCCCTGTGTTTGCGGAAAGCCTCGATACTTGGAGAGGACAGCATCAGGCTCCAGAGAACCAGTGCAGGTTGCAGCGAAACCGAGCTGAAGGAATTGATGGTCAGGCCAACCGGTGCGCCGTCGTCTCCCAGCGTGGTCACAATGGCAACGCCGGTTGGGAAGCAACCCAGTGCGTCGCGTAGTACGGCAGGTGAGATAGTGTTGTCCGCAGACGGTGACGTGTTGTTGGCCATATTGGTGCCCTCCGTGAATGGAAGGGCTACCTTACTGTGGCTTTTGGCATCAGAACAAATTATATTAATTTATAATTTCTTTCAGGTTTTCTGATGCCCATAAGGAGCTGCCATGAAGCTGCAACAGTTGCGGTACTTTGTCGCTGTCTATGAAGAAGGGTCTGTCACCAGCGGTGCCACTCGGGCCCATGCCACCCAGTCAGGCCTTTCCATGCAGATAAAGGACCTGGAGGAACAGTTTGGCGGCCCACTGTTTGAACGCTCTGCCAAAGGCGTGGTGCCTACGGAAATGGGCCGACGCTTCTATGGCTATGCGACTCAGATTCTGCGAGGGGTATCTGAAGCGACTCAAGCCATGAAAGCCATGCAGGGTGAGATCAGCGGTAGCGTGAAAGCCGGTTTGATGCCGACATTCACCCGTTCTGTGTTGCCTCCGGCCTTGATTCAGTTTTCCGACGAGTACCCACTGGTGCAAACCTCGGTGCTCGAAGCCTATAGTGCGCAACTGACCAGGGACGTAGTCCAGGGGTTGCTTGATTTCGCCGTAGTACCGGCGCCAGCCAGTGGCGAAGACACCCGCATCCGTTACCACTTGATGGGCTCCGATCCGGAGTTTTTGGTGTCGGCACCGGGTGGCGAGCATTTAACGCCTGTGGATCTCGCCAAAATCGGTCCTTTGAAGCTGGTTTTACCCGGTCCCGACAATGCCCGCCGGGCCAAAATCGATGCTTATCTGCAGACTCACAGTATCGAGGTTGCGGCCATACTGGAGTTGGATGCCATGCTGGGTACCCTGGAGTTGGTGGCCCATTCGGATTGGAAGACGATATTGCCGGGGATTCTGTGCAGTGCAGACAAAGGCGGCGAGGTTCGACAATTGAACCCCATTGTTGGCGGACCTTCGCACGTTGATTACGTGATGATTGAGCCCAAGGCCGCCAGCCTGTCTCCGGCGGCACAGATCTTTGCCGAGAAGTTGCAACAGGAACTGGACCGGCAATTGGTCTGGCATCAGAACATCTGAGTGGCTCTGTCAGGATAAACCAAATAAGCGTTCCGCATTGCGGTGGTAAATCTTTTCCTTGTCGTCGTCTTTCAGCGGCGCATTATCCAGGACGCGCACTGGATTTCTGCCGTCTTCCATGGGATGGTCGATCGCAAACATCATGCGTTCCGGCCCCACAACCTGGTAAGCCAACATCAAGGCCGGCTCAAAATCCATGCCGCTGGTGGTGATATAGAAATTCTCCCGCAAATAGTCGCTGGGCTTTTTCTTGAGTTTGCGAGGTTTGGGTCCCGGGCCGGAATGAATAAAAGCGGTGCGATTGTCGACTCTGTCTATCCAGAAGGGCAGGCCCTCACCCATATGCCCCAGTACTATGGTCAAGTCGGGGTAATCGTCAAAAACACCGCTGAGTATCAATCTCAAAGCATGTAAGCCCGTTTCCACATTGAATCCAAAGGTTGCCGCAGCCAGTCCCGGATATTTGGTAAATGGCTCCAGCATTTGTGGTGAAGGTGTTCTCGGGTGCAGGTAAAGGGGCACCCGCAACTCGTTGGCTTTTGCCAATATCGGGCGGAATTTCTCTTCATCCAGGTATTCGCCTTTAGTGTGGGAGTTGATAATCGCTCCTTTCAGGCCGAGCTGGCGCACGGCGCGCTCCAGCTCTTTTGCGGCCTGTTCGGGGGATTGTGGCGCTATGGCCGCCAGTCCGGCAAAGCGGCTTGGGTGCCTTTGAATGGCTCTGGACAGTTCGTCGTTGGAGGAACTTGCCAGTTCAGTCGCTTGGTCGGCCTCGAAGACCTGAACGCCGGGGGAGGCCAGGGAAATAACCTGCATGGCGACACCGGTTTCATCCATGATGCGGATACGGTCCTCGCCCAGGTCCATCAGTTTCGCAATAGAGGTGACCGAACTCTCACTTCCGGTAGCCGCTACCGTAGAGCTGATAAAATCCGCCAGACCGGCAACCCCATTGCCGCCAATAACATTGGAGAACTCTGCGATCCATTCCCCTGGGGTTCCCAGGGCCGATTCCCAGAAATGTGAGAAGCCGGGCTCCGTCTCCGGATGATTGGCCAGCAGTTCGAGGTGTGCACCAAACACGGCTTTGGTCGAGAAGGCTTCTTCAGTGGCAATACGCCTGAAGTCTCGGGGTGCGTGTTCTTCAGCATCGGATGAGCGTGCCGCAACAGCGGGGATACCCGTGCCAAGTGCAGCGGATAGCCAGGCTGCGGATTTCAATATGTTTCTTCGGGTAATGCTCATTAGGTTGCTCCGGTTGCAGTCTCGATTTCTTCAGAGTATAAAGCTATTCAAATATGAGAGTTGTGTCAAATTTGGTCTTTGGCATTTATTGCTGTCGGGCGATGGGCATCATGGTTTTTGATGTCTCGCATAAGAAAAGATAATTTTTTCTTCTGCCTGAATTGTCGCAGGATTTATGCACGCACTCTTGACGGCAAAGGCAGAAAATTATGGATCTATCGTTCTTCACCATGCCCATTCATCCGGTGGGTAAACCGGTCTCGCAAAGTCTGCGGGAAGACCGCGAAGCTTTTCTCCTGGCCGACCGGTTGGGATTTAAAGAGGGTTACTGTGGAGAACACACCACCGACCTGGCCGAAGTGATTCCCTCTACCGTTGCCTTTATGGCCAGTCTGGCCTACGAGACAAAACACATTCGCCTTGGTACCGGCACGATCAATATGCCCAACTCTCATCCCGCTCGCATTGCCGCGGAGGTGGCCATGCTGGATCATATGCTGGAGGGGCGCTTTAACTTCGGTATTTCTCCCGGTGGCCTGATGTCCGATGCCGAAGTCTTTGGCAATCTGGAGAAGGACCGCAATGAGATGTTCCTGGAGTGCATCAATATGGTGTTGGCCATCTGGGAAGGCGAGGCGCCCTATAATCTCAAGGGCAAGTACTACGAAGTCAGCACAGAAAAAACCATGATGCCCGAGATTGGCCAGGGCAGTATTATCAAACCCTACCAGAAGCCCTGTCCGCCGATCATCGGAACCGCTGTTGCACCTTTTTCCCAGGGGGTGACGGAGATGGCGGCGCGCGGCTGGGACCCTATTTCCGCCAATTTCCTGTTGCCGAAATGGGTCAAAACACACTGGGCAAAGTACGTGGAAGGGTGTGAGCGGGTTGGTCGTGAAATCGATAGCGCCAACTGGCGTGTGGCCAAGAATATCTGTGTCGCCGATGACCTGAACACGGCGCGGCGTTATGCCTGTGATCCGGGCAGTCCCTATGTCTTTTATTACGAGCAACTGTTAACCAAGCTCCGGGCCGGTGGTCGTCTCAATCTGTTTAAAGAGGACCCGGACATGCCCGACAGTGACGTCACCCTGGACTATGTGCTCGATAAACTGGTGATTTATGGTGATGTCGAGAGCGTCACCGATCAGGTGCTGGCGTTGCGCGAAAATGTTGGCGATTTCGGTCAGTTGGTGTATGCCGGACACGATTGGGCCGACCCCGATCTTGGTCGTCGATCGATGGTGCTGATGGCCGAGCAGGTTATGCCTCGTATCAATGCGGCGATTGGTAATCACTGAGAGGTGCCATGGTGAGCAAGCACACCGCGACAATTCCGACGTCAAGCGCGAGCAAGCGCCAATGGCAATTACTCTTGTCTTTGGTTGTGATGCTGGCGATCTCCAGCCCACATTATACCTGGGCGGTTTTTTCGACGTCCTTTATCGACATTCTGGACGTGAAGGTTTCGGAGCTGTCGATAACCATGACCATCTTCAGCGTCTGCATGCTCGGTCTGGGGCCCATACATGGATACCTGCTACAGCGCATGGATGTCAGGGTTTATGTGGCCATTGGGGGGCTGCTGGTTGGGCTTGGCTGGTCCTTATCCGCGTTCGCCACCAACCTCCTGACGCTGTATCTCACTTATGGGGTTATCTGTGGGGTGGGAATCGGCATGGTCTATATCGCGGGCATGGATCTGGCTGCGCAATGGTTCCCGGATCGCCGTGGTCTGGCGTTGGGTGTCACCTCCGCGGGCTACAGTTTTGGCGCTATGATGAGTACATTCCCCATCACGATTTCCCTGGCAGAAAAGGGGTTGGTTGGAACGCTTGTGGCGGGTGGCATCGTCGTGGGGACTGTGATTGTTGCTGCCGCTTTGGGTATGCGCAAGCGCAGGGATCATGATTGGGTGCCTGCCGCACCTGCCGTTGCCCAGGTTTCTACCCGCAGTTTTACCCCGGGGGAAATGTTGCGAACGCCTTCCTACTGGCTCTTGTTTCTGATGATGACCCTGGTGGCCACCGGCGGCATGATGGTTATCGCCCAGATGGGCCATTTCGCCCCGTCATTCGGAATCACGCCGGATGTTATGGTGTGGGGCGTTGCCGCGCTGCCGTTGGCGTTGACTGTCGACCGGTTTGCCAATGGCATCACTCGTCCATTGTTCGGCTGGATCTCGGATCATTTGGGCCGTGAAAACACCATGGCGTTTGCTTTTGCGATGGAAGGGCTATCCATCTACGCGCTGTTGATCTGGGGTCATGATCCGGTGTGGTTTGTTGTTCTGACTGCTATCGTGTTTCTTGGCTGGGGTGAGATTTTCTCACTGTTTCCGGCGACCCAGGCCGATATGTTCGGGCCCAGGCACCAGGCAAATAACCTGGGCTTTTTGTTGATATCCATTGCCGTGGCATCCGTGTTTGGTGGCCCCTTGGCAGGGTTGATCTATGAGGCAACAGGGTCATGGACGCCCGTATTTGTTATCGTCAGCGGCCTCGATCTGCTGGCCGCTGGCCTGGCGATCTTTGTTCTGAAGCCGATGCGTGTTCGCAGCGGCATGGAGGGCGGGGATGCCTCTGCAATATCAGACGCAACAGCGGTTTAATTTCTTCCAGTCAGCCAAACAGTGCCTTCTGCGCTCTTTGTTTGGCTTCCGCCGGTGCTATGCCCAGCAGACGCAAAATGGCTTCCGCGGTTTCCAGGCGGGTGGCTTTGTTACGGCCATTTTTCAGTTGCAGGGAGATCGACAGGACAATCAAAGAGCAGATCTGGTATTCCAGCAGTTTGTTGATTGGCAGGCTGGTGAGCCCCTGTCGTTTTGCCAGGTTGAGATCGCTGCGCATGATCTGGGCGACATCCTGCTGGAAATCGTCCAGATGGTGCCAGGCACCGATAATGATTTTGCCCCAGGTTGGCGCGTTTATCGTTCGATCAACCACTTTATCGGAGGAGACAATGACCTTATCCAGTCCGTCCTCAATGTCTTTGACTTCTTCTTTGATCTCGAGAGCGATTTCAAAGATGGCCACGCCGGCCGCCTCGCTGGCGAGGGACTCCCGGTCGGTGAAGTGGTTGTAAAAAGTACCGTTGGCGAGCCCGGCTGCCTGGGTGATTTCTTTGATAGAGGCGCTTTCAAAGCCCTTTTCCGCAATGACCTTGATTGCACTGTCAATCAGGGCGGAGCGAGTTCGCTCACGTTTGCCCAGTTTGAGTGATTTATTGCTGAAATACCGATCTACCATAATAACTCTCAGTTATAACGTAACGTTTTGAAAATATAGATAGGTTTATCTTAGCACCGGGTTGGGTGCATTGCCATCCAATAATGAGCCATCTCTCATAAGTGGGCGCTTGTGTAGTTTGGGAAAATATTCACTTGCAGCTTCTGCGGGTCGGGTGTAGCATTAATCCATAAATGAGAGATATCTCAAATTTGATTGATGGGTAAATTTGGATAAGTAAGTTTAAATAAACAGGTAAATTTTGAGGTGCAAGCGTGAATCCCAGTGTAGCTATTATCGGTGGCGGCCCAGCCGGCCTTGTGTTTGCGATCAGTCTCGCTCGCAGGGGCGTCTCCAGTATTATTTTCGAAGCGATGGAAAATCCTCTGAATATTCGGAAGTACAACCCGAGCCGCTCTTACGCTATTGATATGACGGGACATGGCCTTAAGGCGATTCGCTATATCGATGCCGTTGAAGACTTTGATAAGGCGCTAATTCCCTTTAACGGAATGAAGCTGAATGGCAAAACAGTGACAAACTGGGACGAGTCCGGTTGGATTGCTTCGCGTGGGGATATCGTCAGTGTGCTCACCAACATAGCCCAAGAGCGATATTCAGATCTTATTGATATTCACTTTCAGTGCCAGCTGCAGAATATAGACGTCGACGCGGGCAGTTTTGATATTTGCAAATCTGGAGAAAAGAACAGCGAACACTTTGGACCGTTTGATCTGGTTGTGGCCGCAGATGGTGGAGGCTCAAAGATCAGGGAACAAGCAGCGGCACAGGAGCCCGCCTACCAGCTTACCCGGGAAGATATTGGCTTCTACTTTAAAATGCTGGCAATGGACAGGAATACGGACAACCTGGATGCCAGTTACTTACAGATCCTGTCCAAAAGTATGTTAATGGTCGCCGGTGCGATTAACGGCCCGGGGGGGAAGGGCGATCCTCTGTGGTTCAGTGCCGTTCCTTATTCCTGTGATCATCGCTACGAGTCTCTGGCGGCCGTCAAGAAAGACCTGAAAAAGCGTTGCCCGGACGCCTTAAAATACAGCAGCGACGATGCCTTGAGTGCGTTTGCCGATTTGCCGGCACAGAACATTGGCCGCATTACCAAGTCTTCCCAGCTTTACGCTGGCAGGGTGGTGTTCCTGGGCGACGCCGCCATTTCCTATCCGCCCATAGGGCAGGGAATCAACGGGGCCATGGAGTCTGCAAAAGTGCTCGATGAAGCACTGATTCGTCACAGCAAAAGTGGTATCGAGATGAAGGTCGCCATCAAACGAGCCCTGTTCGATTACAACGCCAGCTGGTTGCCGGAAACCCAGGCCGTGGCATGGATGGGGAAAAAGCACAATCAATCCAACCGTTGGCACACTCTCCGAGCCATGGCGCTGAATATTTTTAAGTTGGACGCAATGACCTTTGTAAAGAGCTCGACCATGAGTTATGCGGAGGCGCTTCGCCGTTCCAAGCGGCTCGGTCCGATTTGGTGGGGCTAGGCGAGCCAGCTTTGATATGTACAGTTGTCAACACAGTGAACAGTGGCGAGGTGAGTCGTGTTTCAAACCATAAAGTTTCTATCTTTATCGGTGGTTGGTCTGATGGTTTCCAGCTCCGTGTCTGCGGCGCTATTGACGGGGACGATAACCGACAACGATGGTAAACCCATTCATGGCGCAATGGTGCGCCTCAAAGACGCAGAGAAAAACCTCGCAGAGACAGTGTACAGCAACACAAAGGGAAGGTTCCTGCTGCACACGGAAATGGAAGGCGGCAATCTGGAGCTGCGGGTGAGGGCACCCTACTTCCGCGATCAGAAAGGTCTGGTGGCGTTAGAAGCAAACAACCCGCTCGAACAGAAGATCACTCTCGAAAAAATGACCGGTGAGCAGGAAATTTCTGACAGCCTGCCGGCCATATTTCACTTCAGCAAACTGCCGTTTGATAAAGGTGAAGGCGCAGAGTTTCATCGCAATGACTTTCAGCGCGACTGCGCAGGCTGTCATCAGTTTGGTAACGCGTTTACCCGTTGGCCCCGCACAGCGGAACAATGGATTCCGACAGTGCGACGCATGCACGGGTATATGGGCAACCGAGATGAGGCCATGATTGCCAGGCGTGCTGAGTTGCTGGCAAGAGGCTACGACGGCAAACCCGTGACCACCCGACATGAATTCAAGGTGGATAGCGAGCTGCAACACGCTAAGATCTATGAATACGCATGGCCTGGCATTATCTTCCCTCACGACGCGGAGGTCAGTCGGGACGATGGGCTGGTTTATACCGTGGATCGTCACGGCTACAAAATGATCGTTACCGACCTCACGGCCGGCACCTCCAAGTATATTGACCAGCCGTACTCCAAAACGCCCTTGGCTAACGCCGGGAATGGCTATAGTGGCCGTTCCAACAAACCGGGACCCCATTCGCTGGCCCTGGGGAAGAACGGGCTCTGGTACGTGACCAATGCCACCTCTGTGACCATTGGCGTGTTCGATGCCAAGCAGGCTGCCTGGGTAAAGGAGTATGAACTGCCCGCAGCCGCCCACTATCCACATACCATCCGTGTGGATAAGCAGAATGTAGTGTGGTTTACCCTGGCGGGTTCGCAACAGATCGGTCGTATTGATCCGGAGACGGATGACATCAATATCATCAATTTGCCAAAGCAAAAAGCCAAAGGTATTTCTGCTTCGACAGTGCCCTACGGAATCGATGTGAATCCCAACGATGGTAAGGTCTGGTATGCACGCCTGTATGCGGATCGAATCGGTTACGTCGATCCGATGACCCTCAAGGTGCACGAATTTGATTCACCGGTTAAGGCGCCGCGCCGATTGCGATTTGATGGCAAAGGCCAGATGTGGTTGACGGGCTATAGCGAAGGCATGATCGCCCGGATCAATACCGATACCATGGAAAGTCGTATTTACCCCATGCCCGAGTTTGAGCCTGGCTTCAGGCCGGCGCCCTATGCACTGGGTATACACCCGCAGACTCAGGAGGTCTGGATCAATGAGGTGATGACTGACCACGTGTATCGGTTGCAGCCGGATACCGGAAAATTTATCGCCTACCCCTTGCCTCTGCGTGGCACTTACACTCGCGATTTCAGTTTTACAGACAGCGGTCTCGCCTGTACCGCCAACAGTCCCATACCCAATGCCGCGCTGGAAGACTTTACGGCGGGCCTGTTTTGCATTGATGCCGAGGTTACGGAGTAGTGGCTATGGAGGTACTTTTTAACCTGAATCTTTATTCGCCGGAAACACTACTGGGTGCAGCCTGGTCTGTCGTTATTTTCTATCTGCTGTACACGAAGAGTGGTGTAGAAGTCAGTTCCAGCGGGTGGTTCTTGCTCGCAACTTTACCAGCTGCGTATATCGCTGTTCCAGCCGTTGCCGCCGAGGTCAGCGCGCTGACCCAATTGGCAGGCGGCGTAGCGACGCTGGATGGACATATTGGATACAACGCGTCCCATATCGACGATTTCGCGATCGCGCTGGGAGAGCAGGGGCGGTGGAGATACGCCGTCTTTCAGCTGGGCCTGGATACTCTTGCGCCTCCGGCTTTTGCCGGGTTTATGCTGAATGTCGGGCGCTCTATCGTGCCCTACGAGAGAGTCAGACGCGGGTTGACCGTTCTTGTCAGCGTTTATTTTATTTCGGTGTTACTCGCCAATGCCCTTATGCCTGTTTATATGCTCAATTTTCCAGAGCAAAGCGGGTTGTTATCGGCACTCCGATTCTTGCTGCCGATACTGGACGGCGTTAAGTATGGCAGCCATGCCGTCGTGTGGCTGGTGATTGTGTGCAGCGGGATTATCACCGTTTCCAACAGGTATTTTGCCGGTCTTAGCAAAAAGCCTACTTAGAATAAATGGTGATAAGGTCAAAATTGACGATAGTCTCATTTATTGGTAATTTTCAAGATACGACAAAATGAAAAAGCCGTGGAGTCGTGTCACTGGGTAAAACAATAATCAAATCCAAAGAGCCCTTTCAGGGTGTGTCTAATGCGGAAAGTCAAATGAAAATCATAAATTCCAAAACCATTCAAAAAACAACCCTGGCGTTTGCGGTATCCCTGGCAACTGGTGTTTCGGCTTATGCAGATACCGGTTTCGTGCTCGAGGAGGTTATCGTTACTGCACAAAAACGAGAGCAGAGCCTGCAGGAGGTCCCTGTTTCCGTAAGTGCTGTCAGTGGCGACAATATCGCAAATTCAGGCATCGAAAATCTGGAAAACATGTCGGCCTATGTCCCCAATCTGAAGATCCATGAAGGACCCACCGAACATGGCATTTATATCCGGGGCCTGGGGTCTGGTGAGAACGTGGGCTTTGAGCAGTCAGTCGGCATGTTTATTGATGGCGTCTACGCGGGCAAGGCCCGTCAGTTCCAGGCTCCATTTCTGGACGTCGGCTCTGTCGAGGTTTTGAGAGGTCCGCAGGGCACCCTGTATGGCAAGAACACGATTGCGGGTTCGATTACGATTACCTCGGCCAGACCGACAGAGGATCTTGAAGCCAGTCTGAAGCACGACTATGAATTCAATTACGGCGGCCGATCAACCGAAGCGGTTATCTCCGGACCGCTGGCAGAAGAGTTGTCCGGCCGCATCGCACTGAGATACAACGAAACCGACGGCTTTATGGACAATACTTTCCAGGACACCGATGAGATGGGTACCGACGCCCTGGCCGGCCGCGCGAGTCTCTTGTGGATGCCCACCGCCGACCTGGATGTGTATTTCAAGTACGAAAGTGCGAGCACTGAAACCAGTGGCAGATCGAATCGGTTGATTGACGCCGGACCCTTTATGCCCCTTTACCAGCTCGTTGATCCTGATTTTGCCTTGCACGAATACCAACGCTCCACATCTGATGCTGAGACCATGGAAGTGGACAGTGAAAGTTATACTCTGAACGTCAACTATCAATGGGGATCTCACCAGCTGACATCTATCTCTGCCTATTCAACCTATTCGGCGGACGATGTCTTCGATGCGGATTTCTCTCCTGCCACTGTTGTCAGTGTCACCCTGAATCAGGAGTTTGAGCAGACCAGCCAGGAATTTCGTTTAACCTCGGATGTGGGAGGGAAATTTGATTACATTGTGGGTCTCTATTATCAGAACAGTGAGTTTGAGACGGATCGTGTTTTTGGTCTGGCCCCTGTTAATGGCGGATTTAACAGTCATTTTCTCCAAGACTCTACCACTTATGCGGCCTTCGGTTCTTTAAGCTGGCATCCTGCCGACGATATGCACTGGACGCTGGGAGTGCGTTATACCAAAGAGGAGAAAGACGGTGAGCGCTCATTGGTTCTCACAGAGTATATGACCAAGACGCCAACCGCTAATCCGGCGATCATCTTTCCGCTCAATTTTGCCGGTGCCTATAGTCACGAAATCAACGGTGATCGAAGCAGCGAAAATGTTTCGCCTTCCCTTAAGTTTCAGTATGACTTGAATAGTGACGTTATGCTTTATGCCAGCTTGAGCAAAGCCTTCAAGTCCGGCGGATTCAGCGAAAACGGCACCACTGGTGATGATGTTGGCGAGCACGGCGGAATTCCAACCACATTTGATTTTGATGAGGAGGAGGCGCTGGCACTGGAGGTCGGGGGCAAAACGACCCTGTTGAATGGGCGTGCGACTCTGAATTTTGCCCTGTTCCGTACGGAATACGACGATCTGCAGGTCAGTAGCTATGATGGTGTGAGTTTTGTGGTGGGTAACGCCGCGAAGGCGATCAGCCAAGGGCTGGAAGTGGACGGCGTGGTTCGCTTGACAGAATCCCTGACGGTGAGTGGTTCGCTGGCTTATCTGGACGCGACCTACGATGAATTTGACAATGCCACCTGTACCGCCGCCCAGTCGGGAGGTAATCCCCTGTGTACCCAGGACCTGGGTGGTGAGACGCTGTCGCAGGCGCCTGAGTGGAGCGCCAACCTGGCATTCGATCACCTGTGGTCGCTGAGCGACGAATTGAACTTACACAGTCATATCGATTTTAGCTACTCCGATGAACATTATCTGGCCGCGGATCGCGATGAGCGTTCACTTCAGGATGCCTATACGTTGGTGAATGCGCGCCTGGCATTGAGTGCTGCGAACGCCGGGTGGGAAGTGGCCCTGCTCGGAAAAAACCTGACTGATGAAGAGTACTTTACCTTCGCCAGCGACGCAGGTTTTCAGAACGGTGCTTTCTTTGCCTTTACCGGCGCTCCAAGAACCCTGGCCATCCAGGTCAAGTTTGCAATGTAGTGAGTATTACAATGAATCAGACACCTCATTTGCCACATCTTTCATCCTACAGGGAGTTGGGCATCGAAACACCGGAGTTCGACGACCGCACGCTGGGTGAGCAGATTGCTTGCCATGCACGTGAACGTGGCGATTCCATGGCGATGCAGTTTGGTGATATCCAAATCAGCTTTCGGGACTATGAACGCCATGCCAATAAGCTTGCCAATGGATTGGCCAGTCTCGGGCTCAAGAAAGGGGATGTGGTGGGCATTCATCTGCCCAATATCGCTCACTACCCGATCGCACTGGCCGCCATCAGTAAGCTGGGCTGCATTGGATCCGGCGTCTCGCCGTTGCTGACACCTTCAGAGATCGAGTTTCAAATAGACAACGCCAACATCAAGGTGATGCTGACCCTGACTGACTTTGTCAACCTCTACTCGGCTCGGGAGCAACTGCCTCAATGTCTGAAGGTGCTGGTAGCCTGTTCCGCAACGGATTTGGTTGTGGAGGCGACGCCGGAACTGCCCGCCATCGCAGGAGTGGATACGGTGTCTTACCTTGATCTGGTCCACGCGCAACCACAAACCCATCAGCAGGTGGCGGTGCACTGGAACGACACCTTTATGATCCAGTACACCGGGGGAACCACGGGCAAGCCCAAGGGCACCGAGTTGAGTATACGCAACCTTATGCACAACCCCGCACAGGCAGCCGTGGCAGAGCCCTGGACCCTGGGCGAGGAGGTGGTTGCCTGCGCCTTCCCGATGTTTCATGTTGCCGGTCTGGCGATGGTGTTGTACTCCGCTCGAGCGGCGGCAACCATGTTGTTGATTCCTGATCCGAGGGACACTGAATTTTTCTGTCGTCAGATGTTGACGCATCCCCCCACCGTTATCGCTGCGGTACCGGCGCTGTACGACATGCTGTTAAAGACGCCGGCTTTCCATCAGGTGGACTTTACCCGTCTGAGAGTGGCTTATACCGGAGCAGCTCCGCTTCCCGCCCAGACTGTTGAAGACCTGGTGGCCGTTATCGGCGAACAAAAGTTGTCAGATCTGTTTGGCATGACGGAGAGCAGTCCTGCTTATGTCATGCATCCGCCGAAAAGGTACAAACCCGGCTCGGTGGGTATTCCGGTGCCGGGTTCGGAAGTGCGCATCGTCGATACAGAAGATGTTGAAAAAACCATGCCGACGGGCGAAGCGGGGGAAATTCTGGCCTGCGGGCCGCAGATCATGAAGGGCTATCTGCACCTGCCCAGGGAGACCGCCAACAGCTTGCGTGAGATTGATGGCAAGACCTGGCTGCGCACGGGGGATATCGGGTTTCTGGATGAGGAAGGCTATCTGTACCTCTGTGACCGCGCCAAGGATATGTTGATCGTGGGTGGTTACAAGGTGTTCTCGGTGGAGATTGAAGACAAACTGCAATCGCTACCCCAAGTGGCGATGTCGGCAGTTATCGGCAAGTCTGATCCGAAGCGTCCCGGCAATGAAATCGTCACCCTGTATGTTGAGCGCAATCCGGATTTCGCCCGCCTGTCGGAGGAAGACCTGAAGTCAATCATTACCGATTACTGCAAGGCCAATATGGCACCCTATAAGGTGCCCAAAGAAATCCACTTTATCGATCAGATTCCATTGACCGCAGTTGGGAAAATCGACAAAAAAGCGCTGCGCGCATAGCGCAATGCTTCTGCTGCAGCCACTATTGATGGGCAATATTCAGCTCGAATAGTGGCTGCGTCGTATCAGGGGGTTGAGCAAGCGCGCAAAGAACCCTGTGAACTGAATCGGCGCTTCCACCGCCGTCAGGCAGATGCAATCGGCATTCTGGCTGGCAATAGGGCGGTGGTTCTTGTCTTCGCAGTTACGGAAAATAATGTCCCCCTTGCGGTAGACGCCATCGGCGTCCGAAAAACTGCCCTCCAGCACCAGGGTGATCTCTTCGCCGGTGTGATTATGATTCGCCACCTGGCCGCCCGCCTTGATCTTTAGCATTTCGATCTTACTGCCATTTACATCGGTACAGAGCTTTGCACCAAAGATCGAGGGGCTGAGACGTTTCCAGGGAATGTTATAGAGGCCCGCCGGCAGCAGCGATCGCAGGCAGCGGGGTACATCGCCGGAGCCCGGCGGTGCCGCTGTGTCCTCGCTGTTCCGGGGGCCAATCTGGTTGATACGCTCCATGACAGCCTGTTTGAGCGCATCGGGAACAGGGCTTGGGGGTAACTCTTCTATGAGTGTAGACCCAATATGATTAAGGCGCCTGATATCTTGCCGGCATTGTTGGCAGTGCTCGATATGGGCGCTGATGCACAGCGACTGGCTCAGGGGCAGGCTGCCGGCGGAGAATGCGATCAGACGGTCAATGCTGGGGTGGTGCTGAATCATTGGCCATACCCCCGAATCAGAATTTCCAGCTTTTGCAGGGCCAGGCGCACACGGGATTTGACCGTGCCCAGAGGCAGGTTTAACTCACCGGCGGTTTCCTGTTGGGTTTTGCCCTCCAAATAGACCTTGGCCAGTACCTGGGATTGTTCAACGGGTAATTGTTTCAAACCTTCACGTACCTTTTGTGCGGTCTTTTTCTGCTGTGTGGCTTCGAACGGATCAGCGCTGTCGTCCTCGAGGCTGTCGTAGAGATCTTCGGGGTCAACTTCAGTGGCGTAGCGGCCATTGCGACGCAGGTAATCGATGCGGCAGTTCCTCGCCAGGGTAAATATCCAGGTGTTGGCATTGGCCTTGGCGCTGTTGTACAGGTGGGCCTTGTTCCACAGTTTTACCAGCACCTCCTGTACCAATTCGTCGGCCACCAGATAGGCACCAGGCTCTCGCGCGAGACTGTAGGCGCGGATCAGGGGTGCGTAGTGCTCAAACAGCTGGCTGAAGGCCTGCTGGTCCCGGTCACGGGCCACCAGCTCGATCAGCTGCTGTAATTCCTTAACGTCGATGATGGCGTTCACGGCGCTCATATTGGCAATTTCACTGTATCCGTATTCTAGCGGTTAATGATGGCTACGTCGCAACCAGGCATTCGGATCACCTGAATTTCACAAAAAATTCAATGACATGATGATCTCGATGACCGCCGGGACCGTATTCAAGTGCATGGACAGCGTATTGCGGACAGAAACACGGCAGGAGGACCCGGTGCCACCCCTGATCAACCAATTCAAAGGACTCTATCTGGACCTTACCCAGCTCCCTATGGGGGAATTCTCGCGGGTATATACCGATGATCTGATCTTTCGTGACCCGGTCCATCAACTCAACAGTTGCGCGGAGCTGATGGCGTATATGGAGCACCAGTGCCAACGGCTGACATTTGGCCGATTCGAATATCTGGACCAACTGGTATTTGACGATACCGCCTATATCAAATGGGACATGCATTTTGTGCATCCCTCTTTTGGCGAGGCCACTCACCGTGTGCGGGGCATGACCCATATTCAATTTCGAGAGCGGGTGTTTTACCACGAGGATGTCTATGACATGGGCGAGATGCTGTACGAAAAAGTGCCACTGGTCGGTGCTGTGACGCGCTGGTTGAAGCGCCGCCTGACAGTGGCATGAGGGAGAAAGCATAATGGCCAACCAGCGGCGACAAACACATTGCGAGCATATCTGGATTACCGGTGCCAGCAGCGGCATCGGCAGACATCTGGCCATCAAATTGGCGAACTTGGGTCATCGAGTGATCATCAGTGCTCGCAACCGGCAGGCTCTGGAGGATATGGCGTCTGAGCATGAGGGGTTAATCCCTCTGGCTGTGGATGTCGCCGCACCGGGCGCAAAAGAAAACGCCTGCAGGCGGCTTGCGCAACTGACGCCGCGGCTTGATCGTATCATTCTCAGTGCCGGGTGTTGTGAATACTTTGATGTTGACCGGCCTGACTGGCAGATGATGGAGCGGGTCATGTCCGTCAATTACTTCGGTGCAGTGAACAGCATTGCCGCAGCTCTGCCTTTGATGGGCGCCAACGGCCACATTGTCGCGATGGCCTCTCAGGCAAGCCGTGTTCCGTTTCCTCGGGCCCAGGCTTATGGTGCATCCAAGGCTGCGTTGACCTATCTGCTGGAATCCCTGGGAGTGGATTTACACTCGAAGGGTATTGATGTGACCGTGGTGCAGTTGGGCTTTGTGGATACCCCCATGACCGCAGACAACGATTTTCCCATGCCGTTCTTAATGTCTGCTGAAGCGGCGGCGGATCAATTGTTGCGGCAGTTGTCACAGCGGCCCCGATTGATTCGTTTTCCCAGAAGGCTGAGTTGGATGATCAGCCTGGGGCAAAAAATGCCCGGTCTGTGGTACCGTTATATTGCACCTCGATTGAGTCGTGCACAGGAAGAACAACAACGAGCAAGGACTCAAGTATGAAAGTTGCCATCATTGGTGCAGGTATTTCCGGTTTGACCTGCGCTTACTTGCTGCAGGACACAGCTGAGATTACGGTGTTCGAAGCGGCTGATGAGATCGGCGGGCACACCGCCACAAAGCGGGTCAATCTGTACGGGCAGAACTATGATATCGACACCGGATTTATCGTTTTCAATGATTGGACCTACCCCAATTTCATTCGCTTGCTTGATAAGCTGCAGGTGGAATCACAGCCCACCGAAATGAGTTTCAGTGTCAGTTGTGAGCTGAGTGGACTGGAATACAGCGGCAGTAATTTGAACACCTTGTTCGCGCAAAGGAGCAATCTCTTACGCCCCAAGTTCTGGAATATGCTTCGGGACATCATCCGCTTCAATCGTGAGGCCGTGGAAGACCTCGATAACGGTGTGATCGGTCCGGGCACCAGTCTGGGGCAGTATCTTGGCGAAAAGGGTTATGGCCGGGCATTCGCGGAGAAATATCTTGTGCCTATGGGGAGTGCCATCTGGTCCGCCTCCACGGATACGATGATGAATTTTCCACTGCAGTTTTTCGTGCGGTTTTTCCGAAATCACGGCCTGCTGAGTGTCAACAATCGGCCACAGTGGCGGGTGATCAAGGGAGGCTCCAAAAGTTATCTGAAACCGCTGACTCAGGGTTTTTCCAATCAAATTGAAACCGGCAGTGTTATCGAGCGTGTTGAGCGCTTCCCGAATTCGGTGGAACTGGTATTTAAAAACGGCGACAGACAGAGTTTTGATCAAGTGGTATTGGCTTGCCACAGTGATCAGGCACTGGCATTGCTCTGCGATCCCAGTGCCGGGGAACGCTCAGTATTGGGCGCCATGCCGTACCAGCGCAATGAGGTGGTGTTACACACCGACGCGCGCCATCTGCCGGCGCGACGCAGGGCATGGGCCAGCTGGAATTATCGAATACGCGAACAAAACCAGCAGAGTGCGGTCTTGACCTACAATATGAACATACTTCAAGGCCTGGAAGCAGCGGAGACGTTCTGCGTGACGCTAAATGACAGTGAACAGATCGACCCAGAGTCAATCCTCGGGAAATACAACTACAGTCATCCGGTTTTCAGTCTGGAATCGGTAGCCGCCAGCGAGCGTTGGGAGGAAATCAATGGGGTCAATCGCACCTGGTTTTGTGGCGCCTACTGGGCCAATGGTTTTCACGAGGATGGTTGCAGCAGCGGCATTCGGGTGGCCCAAAAGTTGGGGGCCGACTGGTGATTAAACACAGTGCCATTTACCACGGGCAAGTGCGCCACCGGCGTTTTTCTCCCCGTTCGCACGAGCTCAATTACCCTGTGTTTATGCTCTACCTCGACCTTGCTGAAACCGACGAGGTTTTTGCTTTAACGCGAACCTGGTCACAAAATAGCCGGGCACCAGCCCGTTTTTGTCGCGAGGACTTTCTCGGTTCCAAGCATCAACCACTGGACCAATCGGTACGCGATCTGGTGCAGCAACGGCTGGGATTTCGTCCCGATGGTGCCATACGGCTACTGACAAACCTGCGGTATTTCGGCTACCTGATCAATCCCATCAGCTGCTACTACTGTTTCGACCACGGCGATCAGTTGCAGGCCATCGTCGCCGAAGTGACCAATACACCCTGGGGGGAGCGCCACGCGTATGCATTGAAATGTGAGCCTGATCGGAAATTGCAACGTATACAGTTTAACAAGGTAATGCACGTGTCACCGTTCCATCCGATGGATATGAAATACCACTGGTGCAGCAATGTTCCCGGCGAGCGCTTGACCTTGCATCTCGAGAATTGGAACCAGGACAGAGAATCGAAGCAGCACCAGTGCAAAGTGTTTGATGCGACATTGACGTTGGAGCGTGAGCCAGTATCGGCCAGGGTACTGCGCAGGGTGCTGTGGCGCTACCCGCTGATGACGCTGCAAATTGCGCTGGCGATCTATTGGAACGCCGCCAGGCTGTGGCTGAAACGAGTGCCTTTTTACCCCAACAATGGACTATCAAAACCCGTTTAAGATCCCACCACAGGAACAGGACCCATACCCATGAAGGAAACCAGTATCAACAACGGCAAGACGACAGGTGCGGCAGTGGGCCATTTACCAGTTGTAGACGCACCTGCAAAAGCGTTGGATGTTCTGTCGCGACGGATTCTGTTTGCCAGTCTTAAACACTTGCGCGAAGGTCGCCTGGTCATCGAAGATGCTGATGGGGTATTCACTTTTGGCGACGCCGACGCTGAATTACTGGGGCACATGGTTGTGCATCGCTCAAGGGCCTATCGGCAGATCCTGATGGGCGGCTCCATCGGGGCGGGTGAGAGTTTTATGCACGGCGACTGGGGCAGTCCCTGCCTGGTGAGCGTGGTGCAGGTGATGGCCCGCAATATCGCCCTGCTCAATCGCATGGATCGTCAATGGCCTTTGTTCAGGCGTTTACTCAATAAAATCCTGCATCGTTTTAATGCCAACAGTTTGAGTGGATCTCGCAAAAATATCGCCGCTCACTACGATCTGGGTAACGACTTTTTTCAATTGTTTCTGGATCCGCAGCTGATGTATTCGGCGGCCATCTATCCAGATCCCTCCGCGACCCTGGAGCAGGCTTCGCGACACAAGCTTGAGCAAGTCTGTACAAAACTGTGTTTAACACCGGGTGATCATCTTCTGGAAATCGGTACCGGCTGGGGGGGGCTGGCACTGCACGCGGCTCGTCACTACGGTTGTCGCGTGACCACAACGACACTGTCCAAGCAGCAGTGGCAGCACGCACGCGAAGCGGTAATTCGCGAAGGTCTGGAAGATCGAATCACGGTACTGTTGCAGGATTATCGCGAGCTTGAGGGGCAATACGACAAGCTGGTATCCATCGAAATGATCGAGGCGGTGGGGCACGAATATTACGACACTTATTTTCACCGTTGCAGTGAGCTGCTCAAAAGTGATGGCCTGATGCTGATCCAGGCGATCACCATTCCCGATCAACGTTATGACGCCGCTCGCAGTTCCGTGGACTTTATTCAAAAGTACATCTTCCCCGGCGGCGGGTTACCTTCTGTGGAACGCATGGCCACCAGCCTGCGGCGTGTAACGGATATGGTGGCCGTCGATCTTCACGATATCGGCCTCGATTATGCCTATACGTTGTTTGAATGGCGACAGCGTTTTCACCGCCGTATGTGTGAAGTGCAGCGGCAGGGCTTTGACGATGTGTTCTGCCGCATGTGGGATTTCTACCTCGCCTATTGCGAAGGAGGGTTTCGTGAGCGGGCTATCAGTACGGTGCAGATGGTCTTTGCCAAACCACAAGCGCGCCAATTGCCGGTCAGAGGCTAGCGTCATTGCCAAATTGGTATATGCAACTCTGTTCCAGCTCGGTTGGCTGGCTGCGGTGTTGGGCGGAGACCTGCCAGGCTTGATGGCATTGATGCCGATGTTGATCTGCTACGGGTGGTGGTTTTGCCGCGATGCCAGGGGTTGGCTATTTTTGCTGGCTGCCGCGGCAATAGGGATAGTCATTGACAGCTTGCTTATAGCGGCGGGTGTATTGGTCAATGCCAACGGCAATGCCTATCTGCCACTCTGGTTAGCCTGCATATGGCTGATGTTCGCCTCCTGTCTGAGTCATGTGTTTTCCTGGCTGCACGAGCGTCTCTTTTGGGCGTCGCTGTTGGGTGCTGTTTTTGCGCCTTTGTCCTATTGGAGCGGCGTGCAGCTGGGTTCCATGGCCTTCGGTTTTTCAGTCTGGATCAGCCTGTTGGTTTTCGCCGGAATCTGGGCGTTATTGATGCCATTGCTAGTGTGGAGTGCGGGTTGTGTTTTCAAACAGTCAGCGTGACGCACCGTCGCGCAAGTTTATATTGGTGATTTGCGGCCTGTTGTTGGCTTTACACGCTGAAGCGCGGGCGCCACAGGTCATCGGTGAGGCCTACGCCCTTGACGATGGCAGGTTGCTGTACAGGGAATTGCACTTTATAGAAAACACTCGACGAAGGGTTGAATACCGCCTGCCCGATGGGGGCCTCCTGGCGCAAAAACAACTTGACTATAACGGCGCCTCGACCCAGCCATCACTGCAACAACGCAATTGGGTCTCCGGTCGGGAGATCGAGGTCAGACGTGATCGAGACAGCCTGGCCATGAGTTATCGACCCGACGCTCAGCGTCCACTGCGCGAGGCCAGATTGGTGATGAGCCGGGACAGTGTCATCGATGCGGGGTTTGATGAATTTGTGCGTCAGCATTGGCAGCCGTTACTGGCAGGAAAAACCCTGGACTTTGACTTCCTGGCGCTGACTCGGCAGCAATGGGTGCCTTTGAAAATGCAGCGACAACCCTGCCCGGGGCGGAACGATGGATCCATGCTTTGCCTGCAGGTCAAGGCGGCTAATCCATTGCTCAGGCTGCTACTGGAGCCGATCAACCTGGAGTACAGGGACAAGCAGCTGCAGCGTTTTACCGGAGTGAGCAACATCAGCGATGCAAAGGGGAGGGCGTTGGAGGTGGATATCACCTATCGCTATCAAGGCGCGTCTGAAAATCTGCATAATAATTTCTTATCCACGCATAGCAACTATTAATTTAACATATTTGCCCGCCCGCTCTAGCATGCTCCCTTATCCTTAAGTTAACCGGGTTGGGAGAGCGACTGCGTCCATGGCCATCAGCGCGTTTGATTTGTTCAAGGTGGGGATCGGCCCCTCCAGCTCACACACCGTGGGCCCTATGCTGGCGGCCTGCCAATTTGCCAATTGGCTGCGGGAGCAACCCTGCTGGGGAGACGTTGGTGGCGTCAGAGCCGAGATGTTTGGTTCTCTGGGCGCCACAGGCATTGGCCATGGTACGCCTAAGGCCGTGTTGCTGGGCCTGGAAGGTGCGCTGCCCGAAACGGTGGATATCGACTATATGGCGGCCAGGGTGGAAGCCATCGGGCAGCAGCAGAGCCTTAACCTGCTGGGGCAAAAATCCGTCGAGTTTGTACGGCAGCGGGATCTGGTGCTGCACCGTCAGGAAGAGTTGCCCCTGCATCCCAACGGTATGAAATTCAGTGCTTTGGGCCATGATGGCGTTGAGCTGGTTTCCCGAATTTACTATTCCGTTGGTGGGGGTTTTGTTCTCAATGAGACCGAGGCCGGCGAGAACCGGTTGGTTGAAGATCCCCGACAGCTGCTCAGGGATTTCGACAGCGGAGCGCAGCTGTTAAAAATCTGTCAGGACACTGGCCTCAGTATTTCAACCGTTATGCTGCAAAATGAGTCGGCCTGGCGCCCGGAGGCTGAGACTCGCGATGGCCTGTTGGCAATCTGGAAGGTGATGCGCGATTGTGTCGATAAGGGCATCCGTGCTGAAGGTATCTTGCCGGGGGGGCTCAAGGTCAAACGCCGGGCAGCACAGCTGCACCGCAAGCTGTTAGCGGTGCCGGATGCCTCAAAATCGGATCCGCTGACGGCGATGGACTGGGTCACGCTCTACGCTCTGGCCGTCAACGAAGAAAATGCCGGAGGTGGTCGCATTGTCACCGCTCCCACCAATGGCGCCGCCGGCATTGTTCCCGCTGTACTGCATTACTACCATCACTTTGTTCCCGGTGCCAACGAAGATGGCGTGGTGCGATTCCTGCTCGCAGCCGCTGCCATCGGCATCCTCTACAAGCGCAATGCATCTATCAGCGGTGCGGAAGTGGGTTGTCAGGGAGAGGTGGGTTCGGCCTGTTCTATGGCCGCAGCAGGATTGACCGAGGTTCTGGGTGGTTCGCCCCAGCAAGTGGAAAACGCGGCGGAAATCGCCATGGAACATAATCTCGGCTTAACCTGCGACCCCATTGGGGGGTTGGTGCAGGTGCCCTGCATTGAGCGTAATGCCATGGCGGCAGTCAAAGCGATCACGGCCGCTCGGATGGCCTTGCGGGGCGATGGCTCTCATTTTGTCTCGCTCGATAAAGTGATTCGCACCATGCGTGAAACCGGCCGTGACATGCAGGACAAGTACAAAGAAACCGCCCGCGGTGGCCTCGCTGTCAACGTGATCGAAGTCCCGGTCAATATTATCGAGTGTTGATATTCCCATTTGTTTTTTTGATTCCTGATTAACTGGAAGGAGCGCCTATGTCTGGTCTGAACCCGTCTGAATACAAATACACCGAATCCCACGAATGGCTGGCAGTTGCCCCGGCTGAGGGCGGCTACGTCATTACCGTGGGTATCACGGATTTTGCACAGCAGTCACTGGGGGATGTGGTTTACCTGGAGTTGCCGGAAGTCGGAGAAAACATCAGTAAAGGCGACGAAGTGGCGGTAATCGAATCCGTTAAGGCTGCTGGGGAAATCAACAGCCCGATTGACGGTGAGGTGATTGAGGTCAATGAACCCCTGGCGGAATCTCCGGAAACCGTGAATGAAGATGCGCTGGGTGCCGGTTGGATTTTTAAGCTTAAGGTGTCATCGCTGGAGCAGCTCGAGGGGCTGATGAGTGAAGGTGAATACCAGTCACACGCAGAATAGTGCAGAGCCGATCAGCAGGGCTTAACCGCAACTGGCGTTAACGTCTGCCTGGCGTTTTTCGATCAGCTGCAGGTAATAGCGCCGGGTTTCCTCCGGCGTTGCCCGCTGTTGTCGCTTGTTCCACTTTATTACGGTTTGATCCAGTCGATTACGGGCTTTGGCACAGCGTTCATGCTTGCGTTGGAGCTTCTTGGCTCTTTGCAGGGAAGCAGAAGTGTCAGCATTGTTGCCAGTACTGGGGAGGACGTCGTTCTCGACCACCTTGTCGGTCCCCGCGGCCGTGGGTTGAGTGGCCTGAGTCTGGGGCGCTTGCTGCGGCTCAGAGGCAGGCGCTTCGGGCACTTGTTCTGTGCTGGTTTGATCCGTAACGGTTGCGGCTGGCTGAGGTGTTTCAACGGTTTGGCCGGTCTCGGTCGCCGCCGGCTGCAGGTCGCTGATAACGTCGTCCTGCTTCATGGTAGCGCCGGGAGGAGGCTTGTCACTGAACTGGACTTTGCCGTTTTCGTCCACCCAGCGATAAATTCTGGCATCAACGCTGCCAGCAAACAGAAACGCCGTTATTGCCACAGCCGCCATGGCTTGGTGATAGCTGCCGCGCCGCAGTTTACTCATAGGTGATCGCCTGATTCCCCGAACATCAGTTACTCAGCTTTCCAGACTATACCGCAAATGCGAATAATTGGAACGCCACTCCCGCAACAGAGTTTAGCCCATGGAATCAGGTGATGGCGTTACGCAGTTTGCAAAACCTGCAGTAACTGAGCCTCAATTTGTTCCCAGTGACAGGGTTCGGTGTGAATCATTTCCAGGCGAGCGTCCGAATCTCTGCCATTCTCTAGCCGCTCCACCGAGACCGTGGCGCGCATGCGATTGACAATATGCCAGCCATTCTGGGTACGTAGAACCCCTTTAATCCGGGGTACGGGCAGGCACTCCAGCAGTGAGATCAGGGCCTGGTGATCAAACACATAGTGTTCCGGCATGAGCCAGCCGCAGCTATATCCGAACTCCGCCTGGTTTTCCCGCCGCTCCAACTTGGATACAGGGGATTGATCAGGCTCTGGGCTCTGGACAACCCCGGTGTGAGCATGCGAGCGTTTTGTGGGTTGGCCGCTGGGTTGCACACCATTGTGCGGCCGACTCAACCAGCGCCAGTCGAGCTGACCGTGGCTCACGACCCCGGTGTGTGCTTTTGCAGGTTGCAATTGCTGGCAAAAGCTTTCAAATCGAGCCAGCTGCTCCTCAGTGGCCATATCGGCCTTGGTCGCAATAAGAATATCCGCCAGTTCGATCTGGCTGTGAAACGCCGGCAATTCCAGAAATTTTTCCTGACTCAGGCTCCAGGGGTCGATCAGACAAATCACCGCCTGCATATCGAGCAGGGATTGGTATTCGGGACCGGAGAACTGTTTCACTACCTGCTGAGGGTGAGCCAGTCCGGTGGGTTCAATCAGAATACGATCCGGATGGTGGGTTTGAATCAGCTCGTTCAAGGCCGCCTTTGAGGGCAGCCCCACGGCACAGCACATACATCCACCGGGCACTTCTTTGACAGCAATGCCGTCAGCACTCAGCAGCGCTCCATCGATTCCAACCTCACCGAATTCGTTCACCAGCACCGCCCATTTTTCATCGTTGGGTTTGGTTTTCAGCAGGTGGCGGATTGCTGTGGTTTTGCCGGCGCCCAGAAAGCCGGTAATGATGTTGGTGGGAATAGAATTAAGAATGGATATCATCAGTCTGACAGCTTCTATCGGGTTACAAATAATCGATGGCGGCAAATCGTTCCACCATGTGTTCGACAAACAAGCGCACTTTCGGTGACAAATGGCGATTGCTTGGATAAACCGCCCAAACGGCGGTATCGGTTGGCTGAAAGTCGTTCATCACCTCTATCAGGCGACCCGCTTCCAGCTCACGATGCACATAAAATCTCGGCAGCTGCACCAGACCCAGGCCGGCTTCGGCAGCGGCCAGCAGAGCATGGCCATTGTTGCTATGCCAGCTGCCTTCCACTTTGACATCGGCGTGATGGCCGTTCGCCTCTCGAAAGCGCCAGGTGGCCACTGAACCCACCAGGCAATTGTGTTTTTTCAGGCTCTGGATGGTTTCAGGTCGGCCGTATCGATCCAGATAATCCCGGCTGCCACAGATAATCAGTTTGCGTGAAGCTATGCGCCTGGCGATCAGAGACGAATCCTTGAGCGTTCCGGCCCGAATAGCCAGGTCATAGCCTTCTTCCAGTAAGTCCACATTACGGCTGGTAAAGTCCAGATGAATGTGAACGTGGGGGTGCTTCTGCATAAACTCTGCGGCCGCGGGAGCGATATATCGTTCGCCAAAAGCGCCGGCCACGGTTAATCGCAGGGTACCCCGGGGTTTGGCCTGAAGGTCGAGCACTGCCTGCTCGGCCTCTTCCAACTGACTCAGGATGCTGCGACAGCGCTGGTAGTATGCCTGGCCGGTTTCCGTGAGCGACAGGCGCCGGGTGGTGCGGTTGAGTAGCTGCACGCCCAGGCGGTTTTCCAATTGACTGATCTGGCGACTGACATGGGATTTGGATAGCCCCAACTGCTCTGCGGCAGCAGAAAAACTGCCGCTGTCGACGACCTTGACCAGTATTTCGGTACTATCCCAGCGGTTCATCTCGGTTCCTGGCGCATTATCGAGTTCCTGGGGTTAATCAGAACTTCTCAAGTAAAGGGAAAGGGGTGCCCGTTCAGAGCTCCAGTTTAGCAAGGTTATTGTTTTCTGTGTGCAACAATGAGTTGCCTTTTTATGCGGTTATCATTTTTCAGGGAACAATATATAGTTCTCCCTCATTGCTAAACCATAATTGCTTCGCGCCGTCTGCTGCATTGTCCGGGACGGCGATAAAACCCCAACAATGAGTGACGACCCAGGAGTCTCAACATGAAAACTCGCGCAGCGGTGGCCTTTGGCGCCGGAAAACCTTTGGAAGTGGTGGATGTGGACCTGGAAGGTCCCAAAGCCGGTGAAGTCATGATCGAGCTTAAGGCCACCGGTATCTGTCATACCGATGCTTTTACCCTGTCCGGGGACGACCCCGAAGGTGAATTCCCTGCGATTCTCGGCCACGAAGGCGCCGGCATTGTGGTGGAAGTAGGCGCCGGTGTCACTTCGGTGAAACCCGGTGACACAGTGATTCCCCTGTATACGCCAGAGTGTCGCCAGTGTGAATACTGCCTCAATCCCAAGACCAACCTCTGTCAGGCGATTCGTAGCACCCAGGGTGCAGGCGTCATGCCCGATGGCACCAGCCGCTTCTCGCTGGACGGCAAACCCATCAAGCACTATATGGGTTGCTCCACTTTCTCCAATTACACCGTGCTGCCCGAGATCGCGGTGGCCAAGATTCGCGAGGACGCACCCTTTGACAAGGTCTGCTACATCGGCTGTGGCGTGACTACGGGTATCGGCGCGGTCGTTTTCGATGCCAAGGTCGAGCCTGGTTCAAACGTGGTGGTATTTGGTCTCGGCGGCATTGGTCTCAATGTTATCCAGGGGGCTCGCCTGGCGGGAGCCAACAAGATCATTGGTGTTGATCTGAACCCCAGCAAGGTGGAACTGGCCAAGAAGTTTGGCATGACCCATTTCCTCAACCCGAAAGACGTCGATGATGTGGTTGAAGCTCTGGTTGACATGACAGACGGCGGCGCCGATTACAGCTTCGAGTGTATTGGTAACGTCAATACCATGCGCCAGGCACTGGAGTGCTGCCACAAGGGCTGGGGTGAATCCGTGATTATCGGTGTCGCCGGTGCCGGTCAGGAAATCTCTACCCGTCCGTTCCAGCTGGTGACTGGTCGCGTTTGGCGCGGAACCGCCTTCGGTGGTGCCCGTGGCCGTACCGATGTACCCAAGATCGTCGATTGGTACATGGATGGCAAGATCAATATCGATGACTTGATCACCCACACCATGCCGCTGGAAGACATCAACAAGGGCTTTGATCTGATGCACTCGGGCGAGAGCATTCGCTCAGTGGTTCTGTACTGATCCGGGTGAGAATGAACATGGAATTACTTGCCGAAAACAAGTGCTTTGGGGGCCGCCAGCTGCAGTACAGCCATGCCTCTACCAGTCTGGGCTGTGATATGCGCTTTTCCATCTTCCTGCCGCCTCAGGCGGCGGGAGAAGGGACAAAAGTGCCGGTGCTCTATTGGTTGTCCGGGTTGACCTGTACCGACGAAAACTTTGTGCAGAAGGCTGGCGCTCAGCAGTATGCCGCCAAACACGGTGTCGCTATTGTGGCTCCGGACACCAGCCCCCGGGGCGAGGGTGTGCCTGACGACCCTGAAGGTGCCTACGATTTTGGTCTGGGGGCGGGATTCTACGTCAATGCCACCCAGGCGCCCTGGAGCGAACACTATCGCATGTACGACTACATTCGCGAGGAGCTGCCGGCGCTGGTGGAGGCTGAGTTCCCCGTGGACTCGGATCGTTGTGGTATCTTTGGGCATTCCATGGGTGGCCATGGTGCGCTGACAATCGGTCTCAAGAATCAGGACAAGTTCAAGACCATTTCCGCGTTTGCGCCGATTGTGTCGCCTATGAACTGTCCCTGGGGAGAAAAGGCGCTGTCCAATTACCTGGGGGATGATCAAGAAAACTGGCGTCAGTATGATACCTGTGAATTGATCCGTAAAAATGCCACTCGTCAACAGCCGATTCTGGTAGATCAGGGGGATGCGGACCAGTTTCTGCAGGAGCAGCTGAAACCGGAACTGCTGCAGCAGGCCTGTGCCTTGGCTGAATACGAACTGACCTTGAGAATGCAGCCGGGTTACGACCACAGCTATTTCTTTATGGCCAGTTTTATCGGCGAACACATTGAGTTTCATGCCTCTCATTTAGCCGGCTGATTCCCGCGGGGATCAGTCAGTGGTTGCACCGCCCACCGACAAGTCAGTATTATGCCCGACCCGATGTGAAGGGCGAGTGCACCCATGGCAGAACAATCAGGGCCGACCATGGCTCAGGCGCAGGCCAATCTGGAAAGCCTGCAGCGTATCTTCACCATTCCCGAATCCAGCGGTGCCACCCTGGCCCAGATCGATGCGGCCATCTCCAATAATCTTGACGGCTTTCTGCGTCAGCATATTGTGGCGATAGAGAAAGATCTGTCTGAGATCGAGACGGCGTTCAACAGTGCCGTCATCCCCGAGCAGCCTTATTACGTCTCTGATTACACGGACTTTATCCTCAAGGATCTGGTGTCCCAGTCGGTGCATACCTCCTCGCCAGGATTTGTGGGCCATATGACCTCGGCGCTGCCGTACTTTATGTTGCCGCTGTCGAAGATTGTGACGGCCCTTAACCAGAACCTGGTAAAGGTGGAAACCTCAAAGGCGTTTACGCCGCTGGAACGCCAGGTGCTGGGTATGCTGCATCGCCTGATTTTTCAGGCCGAAGACGGCTTTTATCAGCAGTGGTTGCATGATTCAGAATACGCGTTAGGGGCCTTTTGTTCCGGTGGTACTGTGGCCAATATCACGGCACTTTGGTCGGCCCGTAACCGCTTGCTGGGCGAAGGTAACATCGCCCGCAAAGGGCTCTTTGGTGCTTTGCAGCAGGCCAACCTCAAGGGGCTGGCTATTCTGGTATCCCGCCGTGGACATTATTCGCTCGCCAAAGCCGCGGATCTGCTGGGTGTTGGTCGGGATAACTTGATCGCCATCGATACCGATGGGGATTATCGAGTCAACATGCTGGCGATGAGGGAACGCGCTGCGCAGCTGCAGGAAGAGGGGATGGGTATTCTGTCGGTTGTCGGTCTTGCCGGCGCTACGGAAACCGGCAGTGTCGACCCTCTGGATGAGCTGGCCGATTTGAGTGAAGAGCTCGGAGCGCATTTTCATGTGGACGCGGCCTGGGGTGGTGCGACGCTGTTTTCGGATAAGCACCGGTCATTGCTGAAGGGGATCGAACGGGCTGATTCTGTCACCATCGACGCACACAAGCAGTTTTATGTTCCCATGGGTGCCGGCATGGTGCTGTTCAAGGAGCCGGGCACGCTCAACAGTATTGAGCATCATGCGGAGTACATTATCCGTAAGGGCTCCAAGGATCTGGGCAGTCATACGCTGGAGGGTTCGCGCCCCGGTATGGCGCTGTTGGTGCATGCGGGGCTCAATATTATTGGCCGCAAGGGTTATGAGCTGCTGATAGACCAGGGGATGGACAAGGCGGCGTATTTTGCGGCAGCGATTGATGCCCATCCGGATTTCGAGTTGGTGGTGGAACCCAGGTTGAACATCCTGGGGTATCGCTATTGCCCCGCGTCTTTGCAGCAGCGCTTGCAGGCTGAGCTCCCTGAGGTGAAGCAGAAGATCAATGCGGTGCTGGATCGCATAACCAGTCGTATCCAGAAAGCTCAGCGTGCGGCGGGTAAGACATTTGTGTCTCGTACGCGGGTGGACTGCCATCGTTATGGTGATGAGGTGATCACTGTGTTTCGGGTGGTGTTGGCGAACCCGTTGACGGACCATGAGGTGTTGGATCAGGTGCTGGAGCAGCAGCTGGAGTTGGCTGAACACCCGGAAATTCAGGCCTTGCTGGCGGATATCGATAGTCTCTGAGTTTGATCTGTTGTGACCCGATGCTTTGTCGGGGTCGCACTTTTCTTTGTGAATATTTAATTAAATTAAATTTAGGGGGTGACAAAAGGGTTTGTCGTGGGGTAGTATTTAACTCAGTTAAATTGTGATTGCTTGCTTATCTGGCTTGATTTAACTGAGCGAATTGCGGTGGGTAGTGACGATCCACCAGTTCGTCGGCCCGGGATTCACGGCTTGGGCGGGCGACGCAACCGATGTTCTTGTCTCTGCACTGTTTACAGTCCTGTAAATTTGTGGCTTCCGGCGCCGCCCTTTGGGGAGGCGCCTTTTTTTTGTTTGTGATTTATGAGTCTTGGACTAGCTGGGCTGGTCGATATTCTTGAAGTTGTCGAAGGGGTCGGTGCCACATGCGGCGGCCGGGGCCTTGTTTTCGGAGCTGTCGGGCGCCCCTCCGGGGTTCCCTCAGTCACCCAAAAGCCCGGCAAAAAACGCCGGTCTTTTGGGCTCTTTCGGCGCTCCTCTTTGATGCTCCGAAAACAAGGCCCCGACCACCGCCAACACCGCGGTATACGGAGTTATTTGCCTCAATGTTAATTTGAAGCCAAAACGCTTTGGTGGGGGGTTATTTCTTCTCAGCCTTGGTGTTATCCAGGCTTTCCTTAATCTTCTTAAGGTGTTCATCAATCTCCGGGCTGCGGCGCAGGGCCAGTCCCGTTGCCAGGATATCGACGATGGTCAGAATCATGATCCGGGTGGTCATTGGCACATAGATGGTGGTGTCTTCCAGTTCACTGCCGGAGGTAATGACCAGATCGCAAATATTGGCCAGTGGCGATTTTGGGTCTGTAATGGCCACCACCTTGGCACCGGCGGCTTTGGCGGTCTCGGCGGTTTCCACTGTGGCGTGGGTGCGGCCGGTAAAGGAGATAAACAGAACCACGGTATCGGTATCGGCAGCAGCAGCGGCCATACGCTGTTTCAGATTGTCTTCGTAGGCGATGCAGGGGGTGCCGAGGCGAAATAATTTGTGCTGGGCATCCTGGGCAATAGAGGAACAGCCTCCCATGCCAAAGATCTCAATCCGCTTGGCGGCATCGAGGACGTCAACCGCTGCTTCGATGCTCTCCGTATCCAGCTCCTTGCGCAGGTACTCCAAAGCCCCCTGGTTGGCGCTGATCAATTTATTCACGTAGGTATCGGCATTGTCGTTAATCGACACTGATCGGGTCACATAGGAGGTGTCTTTGGCCAGGCTCTGGGCCAGTTGTACCTTAAATTCAGGGAATCCCTTACAGCCCAGGCCCCTGCACAGGCGGGAGATCATGGGGTCGCTGACCTGGGCCTGGCGGGCGATTTCGGCGGTGGTGGCATGCACTGCGGCTTCCGGGTCGGCCAGAATCACCTCGGCGATGCGGCGTTCGGATTTACTGAGGCTGTCCAGTTCGTGTTTCAGACGGGTTAAAAGCATATATAGCCTTATATATAAGTGTTATTGGCCAGGTTGCACCCTGGGGATGCGCCTAATCCGGCCAAAATATGCCGAAACTTTACCATCGGCGTTCAGTAACATGAAATTTAGCAAAAAATTTAATTAAATTAAAATTACACCGTTGTTTTTGTCGGATTTAGGGGGTTATAATTTAACTCAATTAAATATGAGGCTTCAGAAGCACGCTGTAATAGCCATTTGATTCCCCTCGACAGAAGGGCGCCAGCATCCACACAGTCTGGCGTATGATCAAAAATTGAACAGCTATTATTGAATATAGATGTAGTAATCGGTGAACAGAGTGCTGCTGTTCGAAGCCCAATAAGACAGTGAGAACTTTCGTATGACTCAGGATTTCGACATTGTCATCTTTGGCGGTCTGGGAGACCTGTCCCTCCGCAAATTGCTGCCGGCGTTGTATCGTTCAGAAGTCGCCGGCCATCTTCCCGAATCCGCACGTATCTTTTTAACCGCCCGCTCCGCCGAAGTTGAAGAGTTGGAGAAGGCCAAAATTCACGATTGGCTCCACAACCAGCTAAAGGACGGCGAAAGTGCCGAGTCCCACTGGCAGGTGTTCAGTAAGCGTATCAGTGTGGTTGCCCTGGACGTGACTCAGGCGGACCAGGCCTGGGAGCAGTTGGCGAATCCATTGAGCGAATGCCCAGAGCGTGACCGGGTCTTTTATCTGGCGATGCCGCCCAGTCTCTACGGTGCCACCTGTGAGCAGTTGAGTGGCTTTGGGTTGATTTCGGATAACTCCCGCGTGGTGCTGGAAAAGCCGCTCGGTTATGACCGTGAGTCCGCCGACGAGATCAACGCACTGGTGGCTCAATACTTCCCGGAAGACCACATTTTCCGAATCGATCATTACCTGGGTAAAGAGACGGTTCAGAACCTGTTGGCGCTGCGATTTGCCAACATCCTGTTCGAGCCTCTCTGGAATGGCAAGTACATCGATCACGTGCAGATCAGTCTGTCTGAAGAGGTGGGTCTGGAAGGGCGCACGGCGTTTTATGATCAGGCCGGCGCCATGCGCGATATGATTCAGAATCACTTGTTGCAGTTGTTGTGTCTGGTGGCCATGGAGCCGCCACACAAAATGCAGGCGGACAGTATTCGCACGGAAAAACTCAAAGTATTGCAAGCAATGCGACCCATTACCGGTTATGAGGTGCAGAGCCACACGGTACGTGGCCAATACGTCGAAGGCATGATGAAGGGCGAGTCGGTACCCGGTTATCTGGATGAGCTGGGTCGCGACAGTCAAACGGAAACATTTGTCGCTATCAAGGCTCACATCGACAACTGGCGCTGGAGCGGTGTGCCTTTCTACTTCCGCACCGGTAAGCGTCTGCGCCAGCGTTGCGCTGAAATTGTGATTCAGTTTAAGCCGCTGAGCCACAATGTGTTCGACAACAGCACCGGCCACTTGTCAGCCAACCGGCTGGTGATGCGTTTGCAGCCGGACGAAGGTATCCAGTTGACGGTCATGGCCAAAGAGCTGAACCAGTTTGATATGCGCCTGCAGCAGGTACCGTTGAATCTGAACTTCGCTGAGACCTTCTCCAATATTCACAGTGACGCCTACCAGCGTCTGTTGCTGAACGTGATCCAAAATGACCTGAGCCTGTTTGCCCACCGCGATGAGGCGGATCTGGCCTGGGCCTGGGTGGATCCCATTATTAGCGCCTGGAAAGAGTGCGGTACGCCGGTGCAGGCCTACGAGGCCGGCAGTTGGGGCCCAGACGCATCGGCCGCGCTGTTGCACAGCGACAAGCGTGCCTGGCATAACAACGGTGGCAGTCAGCGAGGTCGTAAACTATGACGATCATTGAGCATCGTTTCGAAGATCGCCAAGCACTGCTGGCCAGTCTGTTTGATCGTATCAGTGCAGCGCTGGAAAACGATCTGCAGCAAAGCGGCAAGGCCAGCCTGTTGCTATCCGGTGGCTCCACACCGGGGCCTTTGTATCGTCAGCTGTCACAAGCGGATCTGCCCTGGCACAACATCAGCGTGGGTCTGGTTGACGAGCGCTGGGTTGAGAGTGATCACCAGGCCAGTAACGAGCGGCTGCTGCGTGAAACACTGGTGCAAAACCGTGCCAGCGATGTTGGCTTCAGCGGCATGAAGAATCCTGCCGAAACTGCTTTAGCGGGTGAGGTTGAGTGTAATGCTCAGTGCGCCACCTTACCCGCGCCCTACAGCCTGAGCCTCCTGGGAATGGGACCCGATGGCCACACAGCCTCTCTGTTCCCTCACGCCCAAGGTCTGGCCCGCGCATTGGATGCTCAGCAACATTGTGCGGCTATTACTGCCATCCCTTCCAAAGTGACGGGAGACTATACCGAACGCATGACCATGACGCCTTGGAGCTTGTTGCAAAGTCAGGCGCTGGTGTTGCTGATCACCGGAGAGGATAAATGGCAGGTGTACCAGGAAGCCAAGAATAACACCTCTGTAGAAGACACGCCGGTGAGCCTGTTTCTGCAGCAGGAGCAGGTGCCGGTAGAAGTTTACTGGGCACCCTGAGATAACAATTGAGGTATTGAGAACAACCATGAGCAGCTTAAATACAGAACTCCAAAGAGTCACCGAGCGCATCATCGAACGCAGTCGCGACACTCGTCAGCAGTATATGCAGCGGGTGGATGAGGCGCTCACCAAAGGCCCGCACCGCGGCCAGCTGGCCTGTGGCAACCTTGCTCACGGATTCGCCGCTTGTAGCGCCGAGGAGAAAAAAGACCTCGCCGGCGATGTCAAAGCCAATATCGCGATCGTTTCTTCCTACAACGATATGCTCTCCGCGCACCAACCCTTTGAGCACGCTCCACAGATGATCAAACAGGCCGTCAGCGAAGCCGGCGGTGTGGCTCAGTTTGCCGGTGGTGTCCCGGCAATGTGTGACGGTGTGACCCAGGGGCAGCCGGGTATGGAGCTGTCGCTGTTCAGTCGCGACGTGATTGCCCAGGCCACCGCGGTGGCCCTTAGCCATAATATGTTTGACGGTGCCCTGTACCTGGGTGTCTGCGATAAGATTGTTCCGGGGTTGCTGATCGGTGCGCTGACGTTTGGGCATTTACCGGCCGTATTTGTACCGGCAGGCCCAATGACCACCGGCATGTCGAACAAAGAAAAGGTACGTATCCGTCAGCTTTACGCTGAGGGCAAGATCGGTCGCGACGAGCTGCTTGAAGCTGAGTCCGCTTCTTATCACAGCCCCGGCACCTGTACTTTCTACGGTACTGCCAACAGCAATCAAATGATGGTTGAAATTATGGGGCTGCACCTGCCAGGCAGCTCCTTTATTAATCCTTATACGCCGCTGCGTGACGAACTGACCAAAGCTGCGGCCAAGCAGGTATTGAAATTTACTGCACAGGGCGAGGACTTCCGCCCCATTGGCCACGCCATTAACGAAAAGGCGATTGTGAACGCGATTGTGGGTTTGCTGGCAACCGGTGGTTCCACCAATCACACCATTCACTTGATTGCCATTGCACGAGCGGCGGGCGTGAAGATCAACTGGGACGATTTTGATGAGCTTTCAAAAGTCGTTCCGTTGCTGACCCGTATCTACCCCAATGGCCAGGCGGACATCAATCACTTCCAGGCCGCCGGTGGTATGGGCGTGTTGATCGACAAGCTGCTGCAGGCCGGGCTGTTGCATGCCGATATCCTGACAGTTGCGGATGATCGTGGCATGACCTCCTATAATCGCGAGCCGGCTCTGCGTGACGGCGAACTGGTGTGGCAGGACTGCCCCACAGAATCTCTGGATGCCGATGTGCTGAGAGGCTGTGACGAACCTTTCTCCGCCAGCGGCGGTCTGCATGTGTTGGACGGCAATCTGGGCCGAGGCGTGATCAAGGTATCTGCCGTTGCTGAAGAACACCGTATCGTGGAAGCGCCTGCGATCGTGTTTGATGACCAGAACGATCTGGTTGCCGCGTTTAAAGCCGGCAAACTCGAGCAGGATTTCGTCGCAGTGGTACGCTACCAGGGCCCCAAGGCCAACGGAATGCCAGAGCTGCATAAACTGACTCCGCCACTGGGTGTGTTGCAGGACCGTGGTTTTAAAGTGGCGCTGGTAACTGACGGGCGTATGTCCGGTGCTTCCGGCAAAGTACCGGCGGCGATCCACTTGAGCCCTGAGTGTGCGTCTGGCGGCCCACTGGCGCGCGTCAAAACCGGCGACCTGGTTCGCCTGAATGCCAACACCGGCGAACTGAAAGTGCTGGTGGACGAAGCCGAATTTGGCAGCCGTATTCCGCTGGCATCCACCGCTGGTGATCACCACCACGGCATGGGTCGCGAGTTGTTCGGCGTGTTTCGAAGCGCAGCGTCTTCGTCCGAAAATGGCGCCTGCTCACTGTTTAATGACGAGTGATGCCCATAAGAGTGTCGCTTGATAAAGAAGATAATCATGATTGGCTGTATCAACAGCCGATTGAGACGGGTGCAGACTGCAGACTAAAAACGAAAACATACCGTCCAAAAAACTGAATTTAACGGAAGCCAATATGACCGTAACGATTAAAGAAATTATGCAAACCTCTCCGGTTGTCCCGGTGATGGTGATTGAGAATATCGCCGATGCTGTGCCTCTGGCCGATGCGTTGGTAAAGGGCGGCCTGAAAGTACTGGAAATTACACTTCGCACCGAAGCAGGACTGGCGGCGATCAGCGCTATCAAAGAAGCGGTGCCCGATGCGATTGTGGGTGCCGGTACAGTGATTAATCCACAGAATTTGAAAGATGCGATTGACGCAGGCTCAGAATTTATAGTGACTCCGGGTACCACTCCCACACTGGTGGACGCCGCACTTGAAAGCGGTGTGCCTCTTCTGCCCGGTATCAATACCCCAAGTGAAGCCATGGCACTGCTGGAAAAAGGCATCACGGCCATGAAATTTTTCCCGGCTGAAGCGGCAGGGGGTATCCCCATGCTGAAGTCCATTGCCGGTCCACTTCCGCAAATTACCTTCTGCCCCACCGGTGGTGTGAACCCTGGCAACGCTGCTGATTATCTGGCGCTGAAAAACGTTGCCTGTGTGGGTGGCTCCTGGATGGCGCCGGCCGATCTGGTAACGGCAGGCAACTGGGAAGAAATTGAAAAGCGCGCCGCTGAAGCTGCCGCGCTCAAGGGGTAATTCGCCCCCATCTCGTAGAAAATCCAAGGCACCGCCAGGAGGGTGGTGCCGCCGGTTAAAACCGGCATTCGTCGCATCGATTCCCGTAGTAAAGAAAGTCGAGCAGGCAAACAGTGCCGGGGACAGGCTGTTCCCGAATCTGCATTATAAAAAGAGCTGAATATAACGGCTCGCCCTAGGACAAGGTGCAAGAGACAAACTCACTGATAACTGTAATAGGGTGATGACTATGACAATTCGAGTAGCAATTAACGGGTATGGCCGTATCGGTCGCAATGTACTTCGGGCACTTTACGAGTCCGGCCAGCGAGAGCACATCAAGATCGTCGCCATCAATGATCTGGGTGATACAGAATTCAATGCACACCTGACCAAGTACGATTCCGTGCACGGTCGCTTTGCCGCCGAGGTAAGCGTTGATAACGATGCCCTGGTGATTAACGGAGACCGCATTCTGACCGTCAGCGAGCGCGACCCCCGTCAACTGCCTTGGGGAAATCTCGACGTGGACGTGGTGTATGAGTGTACCGGTCTGTTTACCTGTCGCGAAAAAGCCGCTGCCCATCTGGAAGCCGGCGCCAAGAAAGTGATCGTTTCGGCGCCTGCCAAGGACGTTGACGCCACTGTTGTTTATGGCGTCAACCACGATGTGCTGACAGCCGACAGTCAGGTGATTTCCAACGCCTCCTGTACCACTAACTGCCTTGCACCGGTGGCCAAAGTGCTGAACGACGGTCTGGGTATTGAGCAGGGCGCCATGACCACCGTGCACGCCTATACCAACGACCAGAAGCTGCACGATGTTTATCATTCCGATATATACCGTGCCCGCGCCGCCACTCAGTCTGTGATTCCAACCAAGACTGGTGCTGCTCAGGCGGTAGGTCTGGTACTGCCGGAACTCGACGGTAAGCTGGACGGTATGGCGGTACGTATCCCAACGGCCAATGTGTCTTTGGTGGATTTTCACTTTATCGCCTCTCGCGAGACCAGCGTCGAAGAGGTTAACGAGTTGATTTGCGAAGCGGCCTCCAAGGCACCGCTGCAGGGTGTTCTGCACTACAGCGAAGAGCCTCTGGTGAGTGTGGACTTTAACCACCACCCGGCTTCATCCAGCTTCGATGCCACCCAGACCCGCGTCAATGGCCGCATGGTTAAAGTGATGGCCTGGTACGACAATGAGTGGGGTTTCTCCAATCGCATGCTGGACAACACTCTGGCCCTGATGAAGGCCAGCTGATTGTCATCCAACTTTTTATCCATCAGCATGAGCTGATAAGGAATTGTTTTGATTAGACGTACCAAAATTGTTGCAACCCTGGGGCCGGCAACGGATTCTCCCGAGGTGGTCGAGCGCCTTATTCACACGGGTGTGAATGTGGTTCGATTGAATTTTTCACACGGTAGTCCGGAAGACCACATCAATCGCGCCCGACTGGTGCGGGAGCTGGCGGCTAAAAACCAGTGCAGTGTGGCAATTTTGGGCGATCTGCAGGGTCCCAAAATTCGTGTGTCCCGATTTGCCGACGGCCCGATTCAGTTAGCCGTGGGTGATGAGTTTTTCCTGGACGCCTCTCTGGAAAGAGATGCCGGAAACCAACTTGAAGTGGGTATCGATTATCCGCAATTACCCGAAGACGTAAGCGCGGGCGATAAGCTGTTGCTGGATGACGGTCGCGTTGTTTTGGAAGTGACCGCCGTTGAGGGCCCCCGTATTGCCACTGAGGTGGTGGTTGGCGGGCGTCTGTCCAACAATAAGGGCATCAATCGCCAGGGCGGCGGACTGTCCGCCGATGCGCTGACGCAGAAGGATTTTCGCGATATTGAGCTGGCTGCGGAGATCGGCGTGGATTACCTGGCGGTATCTTTTGTACGGTCCGGCAAGGATCTGCAACAGGCCCGTGATTTGCTGAAGCAGGCCGGTGGCGATGCGGGCCTGGTGGCCAAAGTGGAACGAGCTGAAGCGGTTGAGCCTGAGGTGCTGGACGATATTATCCGGGCCTCAGACGCGGTGATGGTGGCCCGTGGTGATCTGGGTGTGGAGATCGGTGATGCCGAGCTGATTGCTGTGCAGAAGCTGATGATTTCCCGCGCCCAGTCGCTGAACAAGCCGGTGATCACGGCGACTCAGATGATGGAGTCCATGATCGAAAGTCCACTGCCCACCCGGGCGGAGGTGTTCGATGTGGCCAATGCGGTATTGGATGGTACCGATGCGGTCATGCTCAGTGCCGAAACGGCGGCGGGAAGCTTCCCGGTGGAGGCGGTCGAGGCTATGAATCGCATTATCATGGGGGCGGAGCGTCAGCCCCAGTCCATGATCTCCAGCCATCGTCTGCACGAGAATTTTGAGAGTGTGGATGAGTCTATTGCCATGGCGACCATGTACACTGCCAACCATTTGGGGGGCGTGAAGGCGATCATCAGCTTTACGGAAACCGGCCGCACGCCGCTCTACATGACTCGCATCGACTCCGGCCTGCCGGTGTTTGCGTTCACGGATCACAAGCGCACGGAAGACCGTGTGGCCCTGTATCGTGGTGTTGTGCCGGTGACGTTTGATACTTCCCAGTACTCACCCGAGGAGATGAATCAGGCTGTGGTGGAGGAGTTGGTCCGCCGTGAGGTGCTGCAGACGGGGGATCTGGTGATTATCTCCAAGGGCGATTTTATGAATGTCCATGGGGGTACCAATACCATGAAGATTGTCCGCGTTGGGGAGGATATTCGTTAACCTTTGATTTGATTGGGTGTTAACTGATCGCTCTGGCTGAAATTTGATTTTGATGCCAAATGCTGTATGATGCCGCTCGGCTGAACAATGAATGTGACCGTAAAGCAGGCAGTAACTGGTTGATTTTCATACAGATATCCAGTTGACACGGGGTCGCGGCGAACGATTAGCGCTGTTGACACGTTGAGGCCTGATTTAGCGGTACGAATAATAAAAAGCTCGTCGATTTTATCGATGGGCTTTTTTTATGTACGAAAAATGTACGTTGGGGAAACAGAATTATCGTGTTCAGCCACGGATACGCCTGAATTGCACGTGATTGTGGGGAGTGCAAACAGGTGCAGTTGTAGGGCAGTAGTACCTGATTCTAGTATTACAGGGGGCTCTTATGCGTCGACTGGTTAAATTGGTGGTTTTGAATCACCGTGTAGTATCCAAAGGTAAGTTGATTGGTTTTATGGATGTGGAGGGCGAGCGGTCCGGTAGCTACTGGTTCTGATTGCTGACATCTTGAAAACTGTCTGAAAAGGCCGGTTGGGGTAACCTGATCGGCCTTTTTCTATTCTGGGCCCCGTGAATCGAGGTGCCGTGCAGTGTTGATGGTCAGATTAGTGCCATAACCGGAAGTTCATAATCCTGGTTCAGGGCACCATGGGCGTTCGATAATGTCCGCAACGGCCGCACGACGTAGGGTGGATTAGAAGCGCTTTGCGCTTCGTAATCCACCGATCCGCCGAAGGTTTAAATTGGCGGCGGCCGTGTACAAATCACCTGTTGCAGGCACATTCAAGGGTGTTAAAAACCGGGCCGAAGCCAACGAACATCTCCGGCAGAACCGGCAGAACCGGCGGATTACGGCGCAAGCGCCTAATCCGCCCTACGCATAAACAACGCCGTCAGAGTACCAATCCTGCGAATTTCTAAGACCGGTTATGGCACAAAAGAGAAGTTGCAGAACTCCTGAGCACAATCGTGTTTCCTTCGCGAAGCCCTTCGTTTTCTAATAAAGCAGCGGATGAGCGTCCAGTGTGAATTCCTGAAGCTTGGCCCAGGCCTCCTCAGTGGCTTCATCGAGGGGGAAGAAGCTGTGCAGTTCCAATCTTGAGGCAATGTCATATCGTTCCGGCTCGATACCGGTGACCAGTCCGCGGCTCTTCAATGAGCCCAAGGGGTGGTCGAAGCCGATGTCATAACAAGAAGCGACGCGAGTGCCTCTGGCGCGTATGGCCCAGTCTTCGGGCAAACCGGGGTAGGCTTCGAGCCAGTCGGTGAGCTCTTTGAGCTTTTCATTATTGCCCAGCAATTGTTGCTCCTTGATGTTAAGGAGCAGAAAGCAGGCCAGACCAGACCAGTTTTCCATTCGTTCCTTCATGCCTTCCTGGGAGAAATACAGGTCGAACAGATTGACCACAGGGCGCTGGTATTGCTCCTGCAATCCCAGGCTGTGCATCATCGCCAGCCAGCCCCGGTTACACATCTGGATATCGCCGATGCTGTTGATCAGCACCGAGGGGTAGGGTTCGTTCTTTTTCAGCTGCATGACCAGCGTGTTTTTTAACACGCCATTGACCGGCGAGTGCACGTCCAGTTGTTCGGCCAGCCGTGTGAAACCCGCCGACATTAACAGGATGCCGGTTTCCCGCTGCCCCAGGTCCAATTCGTGTGCGAGACGCAGCACCATTTCACGCGTTGGGTTGGATCGACCGGTCTCGAGAAAACTGAGGTGCCTGGGTGCCGCTTCGACGCGTTCGGCCAGTTGCGCCTGGCTGAGTTTGAGTGCGTTGCGCCAAAATCGCAGCAGTTGGCCAAATGAGCTGGGGGAGGTGTGTTTCGAGTTTGACATAGACGTCGGGGGTGTGCCTTTGGCATTCCCTGTGAGGTAATTGAGGTGGATTATAGGCTGTGTCAGACTCAGGCTCAATTGTAAGCTGGCTATGGTTCAATCGTCGCACTATGACCGCACAGGAAAAATTTCCAGATCCGTTGATGTTCACGGCCGCCGATCCCCTGCGGATTTGTCTGCTGGGTTATCGCAGTCATCCGTTTGTCGGTGGACAAGGGGTGTATCTCAAGTATTTGAGTAAAGCGTTGGTCGATGCCGGCCATACGGTGGATGTGATTTCCGGCCCTCCCTATCCAGAGCTTGACCCGAGAGTCACGCTGATTAGGCAGCCCAGTCTGGATTTGTTTGCGGTGGATAATCATGTCACGGCGCTGCGCCCGCGGCACTTGACCAGTTGGTCTGATTTTTTTGAATGGTGGAGCATGTTAACCGGCGGTTTCGCCGAGCCGTACACCTTCAGTCGACGCGTCGCAAAATATCTGAAGACCAATGGCCATAAGTACGATTTGGTGCACGATAATCAGTGCCTGGGCTGGGGTTTGCTGACGCTGCAAAAGCGTGGCTTGCCGACTGTTGCCACCATTCATCACCCGATTACCCGGGACCGCCAGCTGGCCCTGGATGCGGCACCAAATTGGAAACACCGTCTGTTGGTGCGACGCTGGCATTCGTTTTTGGGAATGCAAAAGAAGGTCGCCCAACAGTTAAATCATGTGGTGACGGTCTCTGAACAGTCACGCAAGGATATCTCTGAAGCGTTTGACCGTGATGAAAATGACATCAGCCTGGTTTACAACGGTATTGATACAGAAACCTTTATTCCCCGGCCTCATATTGCCACAAAACCTTTTCGTGTGATGACTACCGCGTCGGCCGATCAGCCGCTTAAGGGGTTGAGGTATCTGTTGCAGGCGATTGCGGCGCTCAAACCCGAATACCCCGAGATTGAGCTGTTGGTGGTTGGCAAGCTGAAAGAGGGCGGACAAACGGAACGCCAGTTGCAGAAGTTACAATTGCAAGACAGTGTGCGTTTTGTGTCGGGTATCAGTACTGACGAACTCGTTGATTTTTACAATGAGGCCGCGGTGGTGGTATCTCCTTCACTCTACGAAGGTTTTGGTTTGCCCGCCGGAGAAGCGATGGCGTGTGGTTGCGCTGTGATTTCATCGGATGGTGGTGCGCTTCCAGAGGTGGTGGGCGATGCCGGTGTGGTGGTGCCTGCTGGGGACAGCCATGCTCTACAGCGGGCTTTGCAAAAACTGCTGGGGGATCCCGAACAGCGTCGTGAGTTGGGTCGTAAAGGTCGTCAGCGTATTTTGGAACGTTTCTGCTGGAAGGTGGCCGCCCGGGAATTTACTCACTACTACAATCAAGTGTTAGGGCGCTAGTCAACGTTATGCAAACCATCGATTTTAAACGCCTTCAACTTCGTAATGGCGATCGTATTCTGGACGTGGGCTGTGGCGAGGGCAGACACACTATTGGCGCTTATCTTAGCGCTGAGGTGGAAGCCATTGGCATCGACCTCAGTGAAAACGATCTGCAGACCGCTCAAGAACGCTTCGACGACTTTGAGGAAAAAGACAATCCACGCAAGAGCGTGCAGTTTCAAAGGGCCAATGCACTGAAATTGCCCTTTGACGATAACAGTTTCGATAAGGTTGTGTGTTCCGAGGTGCTGGAACATATCCCCGACTACAAGGGGGTTTTGCAGGAAATAGATCGGGTTCTCAAGCCCAACGGGTTGTTGGCCGTAAGTGTGCCCCGCGCCTGGCCCGAGGAGATCTGCTGGAGGCTGAGCAGGCCTTATCGCCAGGTGGAAGGCGGCCATATTCGTATCTTTAACGCGACGCAATTGCGACACGATGTGGAGGACATTGGCTGGCGCCGTTACGCTCGCCACTGGGCTCATGCGCTGCACTCGCCTTTCTGGTGGTTGAAGTGTTGGAACTGGGGCAATGACGACGCCTGGCTGGTCAAACAGTACCACCGCTTTTTAGTCTGGGATCTGATGCAACAACCCTGGATAACCCGCACCTTGGAGAAGTTACTCGACCCCATTATGGGTAAAAGCGTGGTGATGTATTTTCAGCGCGAGCCTGCCCACAAAATTGCGGCAGACGTCGATAAGGAGAGCCCCGCCCATGGATAGTTTGTTGCTGAGCAAAGGTATTTACCCGCAGGCGTTTTTAAGTAAAACCGTCGATTATATTTTATCGGTTCAACAGGAGGATGGCTGCATTCCCTGGTTTGCTGGCGGTAAGGCCGATCCCTGGGATCACACTGAAGCGGCTATGGGTTTGAGTATCGCCGGGGAGTACACGGCGGCGGAGAGCGCCTACCAGTGGTTGCTTCAGGAGCAGCTAGCCGATGGCAGCTGGTATGCCAACTATCAGGATGGCAAGCCATTGTATTGTGATAAGCGTGAAACTAATTTCGTGGCTTATGTGGCAACCGGCGTCTGGCACCATTATCTGATTACCTCCAATAGGGCGTTTCTGGCTGATTGTTTTCCGATGGTGGAGCGGGCGATTGAATTCGTACTGCGTCAGCAGTCACCTTCCGGCGAAATTTATTGGGCTGTCAGCGAAGATGGTGAACCCATGAAGGACGCACTGATAACGGGCTGTTCTTCCATTTATAAAAGTCTGGAGTGTGCGATTAATATTGCCACCACTTTGGAGCATGATTGCAGTCACTGGCGTCGGGCTTATCATCGCCTGGGTGAAGCTCTGCGTTTTCATCCAGAGTGTTTTGATCGCACCTGGGAAAGCAAAGAGCGCTATTCTATGGATTGGTTTTATCCGATTCTTGCAGGCGTTTATCGAGGCGGTGATGCCAAGGCCAGAATTCAGGAGCGTTGGGAAACCTTTGTCCGAAAGGATATGGGTTGCGTTTGTGTCAGTGACGAACCCTGGGTAACAGTGGCGGAGTCTTGCGAACTGACCATGGCGCTGCTGGCGGCCGGTGAGCACGCCAAGGCGATTATGCTTTACGGCTGGTTGCATCAGTGGCGCGACGGTGAAGACGGCGGTTACTGGACCGGGTACCAATATGTCGAAGATGTGATCTGGCCTGAGGAGAAAACCACCTGGACGGCTGGAGCCATTATGTTAGCGGCGGATGCGATTACCGAACACACACCAGCGAGCAGGTTGTTTCTGGAAAACGCGTTGTTGCCCGATCACGAAGAAAAGTGGACGGAAATTGAGGAAGCCGAGGCAGTCGTTTAATACAAACTGCCTCTCATTGCTAACGTAGAACCATCATCGACGTCGGAATAAACCCAGTGTGTTAACGGTGGGCAGTTCGTCGAAAAGGCCAGAGGCCTTGGCCAGCTTCCAGATGTTGTAGGGCGCCTGGCCGCCGTCTTCCGGGTTCGGAAAAATATCGTGAATGGCCAGAATGCCGCCGGGTCTGATAAATGTGGACCAGCTGCGGTAGTCGGTTTGTGCGGCTTCTTCACTGTGTCCGCCATCGATAAATACCATACCCAAAGGTGTGGCCCAGTGGCGGGAAGCCGTGGCGGAGGAAGAGACTACAGGCACAACGGTGTTGTCGAGATTGGCTTCGCGCATGGTGGTGCGGAAGGTGCGAAAGCTGTCCATCAACGCAATTCCGCTGTCGTAGAGGTCTGGATCGTGATATTCCTCACCCAGCTGATGCTCCTCGGAGCCGCGGTGATGGTCCAGAGCAAACAGGGTGGATTGGTTTTGTTGACAGGCGCTGCCCAGATAAACGGTGGATTTGCCGCAGTAGCTGCCGATTTCCAGGCAGGGTCCAAGCTTCGATGCCTCCAGGGCATAGTGATAGAGCGTTGCGCCTTCATCAGCTGCCAGAAACCCTTTGATGCTGTCGATGTCGAGAGGCAGTTCGGGGGAGGGGAGGGTGTTTTGATCGTTCATAGCATTGGACATGAGGATTCTCGGAGTGAACATTTTTGTGCAAACAGGCTGACACAGTATCGGTCGACTGCGCGAAACGCAAGCCAAAAAAGCGGCTCAACTCTGGTTAACGGGTAATGCCACAAAGCAGGATTTTTTTGTGAGAAAAAACCACAGTCCCTATTTTATTAAACGGCTTCAGGGCTATTGGAATGACTTTCTGGTCAATCATTTTTTTGTAAAAAATTTTGATGGTCTGGGAGAAAATCCTATGGTGGTCAGTCCGATGAGCGCCGAGGTTTTTGGTCGTAATATTGAGGTGGGCAGTTATCTGCACTTGATCAGTTCTCGAGACAATCCAGTGCGCCTGACCACCTGGAGTGGAAAAGGCATGGATGGAAAAATCTCCGTCGGCAATTATTGTTTGATGTCGCCGGGTACCACTATTACCGCCGCCGATTCGATTACTATTGGTGATAACTGTATGTTTGCTGCCAGTTGTTATATTGCGGATAGTGATTGGCATGGTCTTTACAATCGTACCCGGCCGTTTCGCTGTACCAAGCCGATTGTATTGAAAGACAATGTCTGGATCGGTCACGGCGCCAAGGTGGGCAAGGGCGTCACCATCGGAGAAAACAGTGTGGTTGCTGCGGGTGCGGTGGTGGTTAAAGACGTGCCGGACAATGTGGTTGTTGGTGGCAACCCGGCGAAAGTCATAAAGTCTATTAATCCCAGTCGCCGTATGCTCAAACGCGAGAAGCTGTTCGAACAGGGGGAGTTTTATCTGCAGAATCAGCGCGATCTGGATCGCTATGTGTTGAGTCAAAATACACTGTGGGGCTGGGTTCGCTCAAAGCTGTTCCCCACCCGCAGTGACTGAATCCACTTCGTTGAAAAAACGTTTGCTTGCTCTGCAGAAATCGCGGGTTTAATTTGCCTGGAATGATGGCTGACCAAAATTTCTGCTGTCATGTTGAAGATCGAACTTTTCTATTTGAACACGACTTGCAACAAGCATTGGGCGTGATCGGATGGGCAGCAATTGCCAGAAGCTGACCTTCGGCGTGGCGCAATTTATCTTCGTGTGTAGCAGCGCGCTCCGAGCGCGACCGGATTGGCACCGTCTCTTTGCATCATAACCGGCCATTGGAAGTAGGTGTTTTCCCCAGGTCTTTACTTTGCGGATAGGGCGAAAGGGGCTGGTGATTTTGTGCCACAACGGACACCCAGCCACCCTTTAGATCGAGGTACCCCGACTTCATCGTCCTATCATCGCAACTTCAAAGCGTTGATAATGGGGTGCCGCAACTGTCTGCAACGGCCGCACGAATGTAGGGCGGATTAGGCGAAGCCGTAATCCGCCGTTCCACCAAAGGTTTCAATTGGCGGCGGCCGTTTATAAACCACCTGTTGCAGCAACCCCCCAAAGTGTTAAAAACCGGACCGCAGCCAACGAACAGCTCCAGCGGAACCGTCGGATTACGCTCCGCGAAGCGGAGCTAATCCGACCTACGCGGGAAGAAAATCCTGTTGTCTCGAACGGCAGCTTTTGGCACTCTACCGACATTGTCTGAACCCAAAAAGCTCACAATTTTTCCTGCAGACCCAAATGCTTTAACGATCAATAACCACTTGCTGATTGAAGGTTTCGAGCCAGCTTTCGAACTCAGGCGCCGGGCAGGGCGGCTTATAGAAATATCCCTGCACCGTTTCGCAGCCCATGGCGGTAAGTAGGTCGATTTGTTCCTGCAATTCGACGCCCTCGGCAACAATGCCCAGTTTTAAGTCCCGGGCAAGTGTAATAATGCCCTGGGTGATGGCTTTGTCCTGCGGATCGTGGCAGATCCGGTCGATAAACGATTTGTCCAGCTTAACGATATCGATCGGTAGTGAACGTAAATAGCTCAGGGAGGAATAGCCGGTGCCGAAGTCATCCAGATTGACCTTGATGCCGAGGCGGCGGATCTTCTTGAGAATGGATAATGCCCGATCCGGGTCTTCGATCAGAAACGCTTCTGTGAGCTCTACTTCCAGCAAATGGCTGGCAATGCCCGAATCCTTGAGTGCGCCACGCAGAACACGCAAGATTTCCTCGCTTTGAAAGTGCAGTCCGGAGAGGTTGATCGCGACCGGCAGGCTCGTGTTGCCCTTTTGTTTCCAAAGGGCGATCTGGTAGCAAACGGAACGAATTACAAAGTGATCCATGGGCAGGATCAAACCGTTTTCTTCCGCGAAGGGAATAAATTCGTTGGGGTTGAGAAAGCCTTCCTGCGGGTGATGCCAGCGAATCAGCGCTTCGCTGCCATTCGCCAGCCCCGTACGCAGGTTGATCTTGGGCTGATAGTAGATTTCCAGCTCTCCCCGCTCGATAGCGGTTTGCAGGTCGTTCTGCACAATCAGGCGCTGTGTGGAGCTGTCGGTCATGTTCTGGTTGAACAAGCGATACTGATTCTTGCCGGCTTCTTTGGCACTGTACATGGCCAGGTCGGCGTTGCGTTTCAGGGTCAGTAAGTCGCCACCGTCTTTGGGGTAGAGTGCGCCGCCAATACTGACGGAACTCTTGATGCGCTGGTTGAGTAGCACGATGTCGTCGCGGAGCACTTCCAATACATTGTCCGCGATGGCGTTCAGGTCCTGATCTGAATCGATGTCCTGCACCATTATTACGAATTCGTCGCCGCCAACACGGCTGACAATGTCTTCGCCACGAATGACCGCCTGTACTCGGTGGGCAATCAGTTTTAGCAGTTCGTCGCCAAAGTCGTGTCCCAGAGTATCGTTTATGGTTTTGAAATTATCGAGATCCAGCAGCAGAAGACCAACTGAGGTTTTCGTTCGTCTGGCGTGGGAGGTAAATGAAGAGAAGCGCTCGTTTAATTGGGCGCGATTGGGTAAGCCTGTTAATGCATCGTGGAAAGCCCGATGCCGAAACTCTTCCGCCAGTTTTTCCAGTTCCGCAGTTCGCTGGCGAACCTGCTTTTCCAGGTGGCTGTCGCGGTGCTCGATCTGTTCCAGCATGTGATTGAAGGCCTTGGCCAATTCTCCGATTTCGTCGCGGCTGTGTATGTCGACGCGAGAGCTATAGTTGCTGTGGGCGGCGATCAGGTTGGCCAGATTGCTGAGACTTAATATCGGTTGTGAAATGGCCCGTTGCAGACGGCTGGAAATAATAAAAGCGGTGACCACCGCCAGCGCAAAAATCAACGCCGCCAAGCCGAACACCCTTTGAATCTTGCGGTTTAATTGCTCATGAGTGATCAAGACGGTGACTTCGCCGAGTTCTTCCTTATCCAAAACAATTTTGCGGCTGATGAAGGCAATGCCCTGTTCGCCGAGGGCTCTACCTTCCTCGCCGAGTTTGCTTGCGTAGTATTCCACAAACACTTGCTTGTCAGTATCTCTGACGGTAGCAGCCAGGACTGCCTCGTCAACAGAAAATGACGAGAGTATTTCCCGCGCCGCGTCAGTGTCATCGAACACCAGTGATGCGCTGATGTTTTGCGCCAGGGCTGCGGTCTCGATCTCGATGCGGCGTTCCAGGTCGTCGTGCAGGGTGTTAATGTATTCGTAGGCAAAGGCCAGAGTTGCCAGCAGAATCGCGCTGCTGGTGCTGACCATGGAGACGGCGATGATCTTCTGCTTAATTGTGTTGAGGCGCGAAAACATCAGTACACCTCATAGGCCAGTCGCAACAGCTTTGAGGAAATACCCAACCCCTTGGCTTCCATCTCGGCGCGGTGGATATTAAACCTCAGTTTATTGCTGATGATCTTGAAGTGTATCTGGGCATCGATATGATCCTGGTCGGTGATAACCAGTGCGCCCGTGGTGTCGAGCCCGGATAGATCGGCTGTGCGGTCTCCAACAAACAGTACCTGGCAGCTGTCAACGTGCGCTGATGGGTCAACATTCAGAATATTGACGGGGATTTCCTGGACCGATTTGCGGGCCAGTGCCAAAAATCCAGCCCGCATGGCGCGATTCTGGCTTAACAGGCAGATGTTAAAGGTCTCGGCACGCGGATTTTTCCAGCTAATGAATTTGGTGAAGTTGTACACATAGGCAATTTTGAGGGCATTTATGCGGCTCAGATCGTTGGCCGCGCCAATAGCCGGCCACATCAGTAGCGCCAGCAGCACCAGCGGTGAGCAGTAAAAAGACGCACGACTAAAGGACAGGGGCATCGCTGATGGTTGATTCCAGTGACAATTCAACTCAGAGTATAGACCAGCGCGGTCGATGGGCACATCAGGCGGTTTCAGCGAACGCCATATGCTGCGAGAAGGCCCGCTCCAGATCTGACGCTGCGGTGAGTCGCTTGATCTGCTCAAACATCAGCCCGGCTTCAGGGTAGCGCAGGCGCATGTAGGCGAGCCATTGCTTGACCCGGTTGCCGAGAAAGCGGCTGGGGTAAAGGTCTTTGGTGATCAGGTAGTAGTCGAACAGAAGGGCAGCTACCTGGGGCCAGCTCAGGGGCAGATACTCGTCCCCGGCCAGTCGGGCCTTGATTTCCCGGGCCAGATCCGGTTGTGCCAGCAGGCCGCGACCGAGCATGACATCATCACATCCAGACTGACGGCGACATTCCAGATAATCCTGCCAGGACCAGACCTCGCCATTGGCAATAAGTGGAATGTCGATGTGTTCGCGGATGCGGCCGATGTAGTCCCAATAGGCCGGGGGTTTGTAGCCATCGGTTTTGGAGCGGGCGTGTACCACCAGCTCATTGGCGCCGGCTTCGCAGGCTGCCAATGCGTTGTCCATATAAAGGCTGCGATCCTCAAATCCAAGCCGGATCTTGGCAGTTACCGGCACCTCGACGGGCACAGCCTCACGTACTGCGGCGACGATGGCGTGCAGACGTTCGGGTTCGCGCAGGAGGCTGGCGCCGCCGTCGTTCTTGTTGACGGTCTTGGCCGGGCAGCCGAAATTCAAATCAATGGCTGCCGCGCCGAGGGCTGCGGCTTTGCGGGCATTAAAAGCGAGCGAGCCGGGATGCCCACCCAACAGCTGCAGTCGCACCTCAGTACCCGTAGGGGTCCGGCTGGCGCTGTCCAGCTCCGGGCAGAGACGTTTGAACACCCGTTCCGGCAGTCGTTGATGGCAGCTGACACGCACAAATTCGGTGACACATACATCAATGCCGCCAACGGCGGACAGCATGGCGCGAACGTGATGATCAACGACACCCTCCATCGGGGCCAGGAACAATCGCATAAGGTCAGTCGGGTAAGAAAAGGGGGCGCATTGTAACAAAAAGAAACGATTTTGTTTCGAGTGCGGGGCGTGAGGGCCGCGGATAGCTTTTGCTGGAAAATCGGCGCTCCGGGGCCTAGTATTCCAGGTCATGGAAAATTTGAGCTTGCAGGAGGTAAGCACGAGGGCGTCGGTAGGAGGATCTCAAGGCTCAGTCTGACCGAGGAGATCGTTTATGACGCCCCAGCGCAGGGTTTTACTGGTTGATGATGAATTGGCCGTACGCCAGAACCTGAGAGCCTATCTTGAGGACGAAGGTTATCTGGTGGACGCAGCGGCGTCGGCGGAAGAGGGCAAGAAATTGCTGGATGCCGCCATTGGGGACGACACCGGAATGCCGGATTATCATGCCGTGATTGTCGATATGCGTCTGCCGGGCATGGGGGGAGAAGAATTTATCCGCCAATCGTCCCGGTGTTATCCGACCCTGAAGTTCCTCATACATACGGGCTCGTTGGAGTACCTTCCATCGGTGGATCTGCTGGCTTTGGGTGTGGGCGAGCAGAGCGTCATCTATAAGCCACTTCCGGATTTGTCAGAGCTGAGTGCTCGTTTAGAGCAGTTGTAGTCTTGTAAGTGCTTGAAAGCTATAAGTATTTGTGGCTCTTGCAACTAATTTTGTAGTAGTGAAGAAAATTTGCCTACAAAAAAAGTTCCAGTTACATTGCACGTCCCCTATACGGGGGCAGTGCGTAAAACACCCATTGAACCAGCCAATAACCGGGCTTTTGACGGCAATTTGGTTGAGTTTCAAGCCAGATCGGCCAGTTTGATAGTAAAAAAGAGTTGGCTGATAAAAAGGTTTAACTACTGGTGAAATAAATAGAGGTGTCAGGGCTTACCGGCCCGTCGACGTGCAATTGACGAGAACAGGCGCCACGGAGACCCCGTGGCCTGGACTAGGAGGCTAGACTACCCATGCAACAAGATATCATGTCACAGGGCGTCGATCTGATGCTCTTCGGAATGGGCACTGTATTTGTGTTCCTGACCGTACTGGTGATCGCTACCACGATCATGTCTTCGTTCGTACAGCGTTTCCTCCCCGAAGCGCCGGCACCCGAGCCCACTGCCGCACCCGCTGCAGCTGCGCCCACCGGTGTCACCGACCCGAAGCTGTTGGCCATTATCAAGGCCGCGGTGGACCAACACCGTGCCAAGCACAAATAAGCTGTTGATAACGCCAAGCCATTGAGCTTTCAGAATTACCGATTTGACAATCCAAGGGGTTTCTCATGACTGAGAACAAAAAACCATTAGGTATTACCGACGTTGTGCTGCGCGACGCGCACCAGTCCCTGTTTGCCACCCGCCTGCGTATCGACGATATGCTGCCCATCGCCGCCCAACTTGACGAGATTGGTTTCTGGTCGTTGGAGACCTGGGGTGGAGCCACCTTTGACGCCTGTATCCGTTACCTGGGTGAAGATCCCTGGGATCGCATTCGCGAACTGAAAAAGGCCATGCCCAAGACTCAGATGCAGATGCTGTTCCGTGGCCAGAATATCCTCGGCTACCGTCACTATGCTGATGACGTGGTTGAAAAGTTTGTAGAGCGTTGCGCCACCAACGGTGTTGACGTCTTCCGCGTGTTCGACGCCATGAACGACATGCGCAATATTGACACGGCTCTTAAGGCTGTTAAAAAGCAGGGCAAACACGCCCAGGGTACTATCTCCTATACTCTAAGCCCGGTGCACACCATTGATATGTGGGTAGAGCAGGGCAAGCGCATCGAAGATATGGGTGCCGACTCCATCGCCATTAAAGACATGGCGGGTCTGTTGAAGCCTTACACCGGCTACGAGCTGGTCACCAAGCTGAAAGCCGCTTGTGATATCCCCATTCATATGCAGTGTCACGCCACTACGGGCCTGTCTACCGCCACCGCGCTGAAGTGTGTCGAGGCCGGTATCGACAATATCGACACCGCTATCTCTTCCATGTCCATGACCTATGGTCACAGCCCCACCGAATCCGTGGTTGCCATTCTGCAGGACACCGACCGCGATACCGGTCTGGATCTGGAGAAGCTGGAAGAGATCGCCAACTACTTCCGTGAAGTGCGTAAGAAATACGCCAAGTTTGAAGGTTCTCTGCGCGGTATCGACGGCCGTATCCTGACCGCTCAGGTGCCTGGTGGCATGCTCACCAATATGGAAAACCAGTTGCGTGACCAGGGCGCCGAAGACAAGTTCGGTGAGGTTTTGGCTGAGATCCCTCGCGTTCGTGAAGACCTGGGCTTTATCCCTCTGGTAACTCCAACCTCTCAGATTGTTGGAACCCAGGCAGTTTTGAACGTACTGACCGGCGAGCGTTACAAGTCTATCTCCAAAGAGACCCAGGGTGTGCTCAAGGGAGAGTACGGTGCGGCGCCTGCGCCTTGCAATAAAGAGCTGCAGGCTCGCGTACTTGACGGTGCTGAAGCCATTACCTGTCGTCCGGCCGATCTGATTGAGCCGGAAATGGACAAGTTGGCCGAGGAGCTGAAGAAGCTGGCCGCGGAGAAGGGCATCAAGCTGGCTGCCGGTGAGCAGGAAATCGACGATGTTCTGACTTACGCACTGTTCCCACAGATCGGCCTGAAGTTCCTGCAGAACCGCGGTAACCCAGACGCCTTTGAGCCCGTGCCAACTGGCAAAGAAAGCTCCAAGGTTACCAACGATGCCGGTGAAGAGGTCTACACGGTGACCGTTGAGGGTGCTTCTTACACTGTAACCGTTTCCGACGGTGGCGACCTGACCGGTATCGCACCGGTGGGTGGTGCAGCAGCTGCGGCTCCTGCCGCTGGCGGGGCTGCTCCTGTAACGGGCGGTGAGCCTCTGCCTGCGCCTTTGGCCGGTAACATCTTCAAGGTACACGCGGCTCCCGGCCAGGCGGTACAGGAAGGCGACCTGATCATCGTGCTGGAAGCCATGAAGATGGAAACCGAAGTGCGCTCACCCAAGACCGGCACTATCGGTAGCGTCAACGTCAAAGAGGGCGACTCCGTTGCCGTTGGCGACACTCTGCTGACTATCGCTTGAGTCCGGAGGCTTATCTAAATGGAAAGTTTAATCGGACTTTGGAACGACTCTGGTCTGGCCCAGTTTACTGGTCCGGGTCAGATATCGATGATCCTGATCGGTTTGGGTCTATTGTATCTGGCGATCAACAAAAACTTTGAACCCCTGTTGCTGGTACCCATCGGCTTCGGTGGCATTCTGGCGAATATTCCCGGCGCTGGCCTGGCTTATTCGGCGGTGGAAAACGCACTGCTTTCCGGCGGGCCAGAGGTGTTGTCGGCTATGGCCAAGGCGCTTAACCTTGCTGCCTACGAGACCTATGCGGATATCAAGGCGGCGTTGCCCAATGCCTCGGCGGAACAGTTGTTCGCGGCCAATCAGGTGGCGGCCAATGCCGGCTACGACAGTGGCATGCTCTATAAGTTTTACTCGGTGGCCATTGGTTCGACCATCGCGCCGCTGGTGATCTTTATGGGCGTGGGTGCCATGACCGACTTCGGTCCGCTGCTGGCGAACCCCAAGACCATGTTCCTGGGTGCGGCGGCACAGTTTGGTATCTTTGCCACCGTCTTGGGTGCTGTCGGTCTGAGTGCCATGGGTATTATGGACTTTACCATCGCTGATGCAGCCGCTATTGGCATTATCGGTGGTGCGGATGGTCCTACGGCGATCTATGTGTCTTCTCTGCTGGCGCCTGAGTTGTTGGGTGCGATTGCGGTTGCTGCGTACTCTTACATGGCGCTGGTACCTATGATCCAACCCCCGATCATGAAGGCATTGACCACCGAGGAAGAGCGCAAGATCACCATGACTCAGCTGCGTCCTGTGTCCAAGCGTGAGAAGATTGCCTTTCCCGTGATTGTGCTGATTGCGGTGGCCCTGTTCCTGCCTTCGGCTGCGCCGCTGTTGGGTATGTTCTGCTTCGGCAACCTGATGAAAGAGTGTGGAGTGGTGGATCGTCTGTCGGATACCGCCCAGAATGCGCTGATCAATGTGACCACGATTTTCCTGGGTCTGTCTGTGGGCTCCAAGCTGGCCGCTGACAAGTTCCTGGACCCCAAGACGCTGGGTATTCTGGCACTGGGTATTGTGGCCTTTGGAATTGGTACTGCCATGGGTGTGGTGATGGCCAAGATCATGAATAAGTTCAGTGAGCAGAAGATCAACCCACTGATTGGTTCCGCTGGAGTGTCTGCGGTGCCTATGGCTGCCCGTGTTTCTAACAAGGTCGGTCTGGAGGCCAATCCCCAGAACTTCCTGTTGATGCATGCGATGGGGCCGAACGTGGCCGGTGTGATTGGTTCTGCGGTTGCGGCGGGCGTGATGATCTCTATGGTGCAGTCTATGGGTGGTTAATCGCCAATCGCGAAAGTGCTTTGAAAACCCCTCGGCGGAAACGTCGGGGGGTTTTTGTTTGTGGTTCTGAAAGTCGCTGAAGTGCCATAACCGGTCTTAGAAATTCGCAGGATTGGTACTCTGACGGCGTTGTTTATGCGTAGGGCGGATTAGGCGCTTGCGCCGTAATCCGCCGGTTCTGCCGGAGATGTTCGTTGGCTTCGGCCCGGTTTTTAACACCCTTGAATGTGCCTGCAACAGGTGATTTGTACACGGCCGCCGCCAATTTAAACCTTCGGCGGATCGGTGGATTACGAAGCGCAAAGCGCTTCTAATCCACCCTACGTCGTGCGGTCGTTGCAGACATTATCGAACGCCCATGGTGCCCTGAACCAGGATTATGAACTTCCGGTTATGGCACGAAGCCGTTTTTGCCACCTTACCACGGTGATTGTCGTTCAAAGACAAGTTGTTCTCCGTCTGCTGCTGTATAACTAAAGGTATCCAAACTTCGGCGAATTTCAGATGAATACACGGCTTTTTCTTTCTTCCTTGTTAGCGGGTTCGTTGTTACTGGCGCTCTCGGGCTGCGACCGCACTGACTCCCTGACATTGGCTCCTGGCGCCGATGACAACGGGTTTACGGCGCCTTCAGAGTTAACCGGCAAGCATAATCAGAATGTTGCCGGCAGTTTACCCTTGTCTGATCAGATGGATTTTGAGCTGGCGCGCCGGGGGCTGATCGCTCGTCCTTCGTCCCTGCGGGTGCAGACGCCGGAAGGTGATCTGGCCTGGGATCAAAATGCTTACGATTTTATCGAAGGCGAGGCACCCCAGTCTGTCAATCCAAGTCTCTGGCGTCAGGCGCAGCTCAACGGTATTCACGGGCTGTTTGAAGTCTCCAAGGGTATTTATCAGCTACGGGGCTTTGATCTGGCCAACGTCACATTGATAGACACTGACAACGGCTGGATTCTGGTCGATCCGTTGACCACTGAAGATACTGCTCGTCGCGCCATGGCGTTTGCCCGGGAGCACCTGGGTGACAAGCTTGTTAAAGCAGTAGTATTTACTCACAGCCATGTGGATCACTTTGGTGGGGTGTTGGGGGCGCTGCGGGAATCCGAGCTGGACGATCTTCAGGTCATCGCGCCCAAGGGTTTTATGGAAGAAGCGGTGAGTGAAAACCTGATGGCAGGAGTGGCGATGCAGCGTCGCGCCACGTTTATGTATGGACGCAATCTGCCGATTTCCGAGCGCGGTCATGTCGATACCGGACTGGGTAAGGAGCCTGCCAAAGGCGGGCGCATCGGGATTTTGGAACCGACGCATATTGTGGGGAACACGGGTGATACCTTGATTGTTGATGGTGTCGAGATGGTGTTTCAGTACGCGCCGGGCTCCGAGGCGCCGGCCGAGTTTACTTTCTATCTGCCAAAGCATCGGGCGTTCTGTGGGGCGGAGGTAATGTCCCGCAATATGCATAATGTGTATACCCTGCGAGGCGCCAAGGTGCGTAACGCCTTGGCCTGGAGTGGGTATATTGATGAGGCGATTGATCTGTTTGGGCGTCAGGCAGATGTTTATTTCGCCAGTCACCATTGGCCTTTGTGGGGCACCGATGAAATTGTCGATTACCTGAAAAAGCAGCGGGATACCTATAAGTTTATTCATGATCAGACGTTGCGTCTTGCCAATCAGGGTTATACACCAAGAGAGATCTCCGAGCAGCTGGAGTTGCCGAGCAGTCTTCGCAATTCTTTTGGCAATCGCGGTTACTATGGCACTTTGAGCCATAACGCCAAGGCGGTTTATCAGTGGTATTTTGGCTGGTACGACGGCAATCCCGCTAATCTAAATCCTCACACGCCCAGTGAGTCAGGCAGGCGTTATGTGGAATTTATGGGTGGTGCTGAGGCGCTGTTGCAAAAGGCTCAGGCGTCGTTCGATGACGGTGATTACCGCTGGGTGGCTGAAGTGCTTAATCACCTGGTGTTTGCGGAGCCGGACAATCGTCAGGCGAAAGCGCTGCTTGCCAAGACCTATGATCAATTGGGTTATCAGGCGGAATCCGGTCCCTGGCGGGATGTGTATTTGACGGCCGCCTACGAATTGCGACACGGCGCTCCGCAAAGCGGGGTGGATCTGTCGGATGCCGAGGAGTTGATTGCCGAAGTGCCAACACCGCTGTTTTTTGACAATATGGCTGCCAGTCTTAATGGTGAAAAAGCCGATGGCGCGGACCATGTAATCAATGTCCGCATGACAGATACGGACGAAAATTACGTGCTCTGGATCGAGAATGCCGTGCTGCACCACAAGCAGCGGGAGTTGGATCCGGCTGCTGATGCGGGCATTGAGATTACACGTGAATTGTTTTTGCAGCTGGTAACGGGGCAGGCGGGGATGAAAGATACGCTGTTTAGCGATCAGCTGTCTGTGAACGGCAGTAAGATGGAGTTGTTGTCGTTTTTCTCGATGTTTGACCCGACTGTTGGCAACTTCAATATTGTCACTCCTTAAGGTCACCTGCATCAACGTTCATGCAATCCCTTTTTGTATTGACCAGGTGACATGCCCGTCCAGCTCTTAAAGGCGCGAATAAAGGAAGCGGTTTCGGTGTAGCCGACCCGCTCGCCAGCTTCGTTGATGGACACATTGTCCTGGCTTAACCAGTAGATGGCCTGATCCCGACGCAGGTCGTCTTTCATTTGTTGGAACCGGCTGCCTTCGGCAGTCAGTTTGCGCCTCAAGGTTCGGGATGTCATATGCAGCTGTTCGGCGACATCTTCCAGCGTGGTGAGATGCGGGTTGGAGGACTGTTCGAGGATCTGCATGACCCGCTCAGTCTGAAAGTCGGCAAAGCGGGGCTTGCGAAACCACTGCAGGGGCACCTGGGAGATATAGCGCCGCAGTTGATCGGCGTTACGATGAATGGGCAGGTCCAGAACCTCACGGGGCCACACCAGTGCATAGCGTGGCTGGTGGAATTCCCGGGCGGACGGATACAGCAGGCGGTACTCCTCTACGTGACCGGGTGGTGCGTGCATAAATTGCACTTTTTTCATGGGGATGACCTGACCGATCAGCCAGGAGGGGAAGCGGTGCCACACCAACAGCAGGAATTCGATCAGAGTGTTGTCAGGATCCAGTTCCGGATCAGTTAATTTTATGGTGATGCTGACTTCGTCACCTTGCTCTTGGATTTCAAAACTCAGTGCGGGGCTCACCAAGTCATAAAAACGCTTGGTTTCCAGCATGGCGTCTCTAAGGTTGTTGCTCAAGATCAGTCGTTCGGCAAGCAGTATGAAGAGTCCAAAGCGAGCAGGTTGGCGGGTCAGCCCCAGAAATTCATCGTCGGCCTGTTGCATGATCTTTACCATCAAACGGGCCAGCTGCTTGGGGGCCAGGCGTGAGGCTGGCTGATTCAGCAGCTTCGGTGATATGGCGGCAAACTGCAGCAGTTCAGACTCGTCCAGACCGATCCGTACCCCGGCGGCGAGGTGGGCTCTGGCAAAGTAGCTGGCCACCGTGTGGTTAAAGTCATGAGTGTTTGTCATGTGTCCGATTCTGGTAATAATCTTTGCTATTAGTGCTATATCTGTAGGTAGACAGCCATTTCTCAAAAAGTCGCTGTCCGAAAATGCTAATTATATGGCAGCATTGATCATTGTCCAGCAGTGAATTTTGACCAAGAATTATGCCTTCTCTAAACCGCCCACATTTATGAGGTCTGGCGATGACGGCTGCCGAAAATTTTGAAGAACTGGAATTGTTCCGCGATATGGTCCTGCGTTTCTTTGAGCAGGAAGTAGAACCTCACTTCGAGCAGTGGGAGAAGGACCATATGGTGCCACGGGAGCTGTGGAACACCATGGGTGCCGCTGGTCTTCTGTGTGTCGACATGCCGGAACAGTACGGTTCGGCCGGTGCCTCTTTTGAAGTCAACCAGATGATTGAGTGGGAATTGTCACGTCTGGGTTACGGTGGCCTGGGCAGTGGTTATAACATTCATGCCAACATTGTGGCGCCTTATATCTTTAATCTCGGTACTGAGTCTCAGAAAGACGAATGGCTGCCTAAAATGGTCACGGGTGAAGCTGTAGGTGCCATTGCCATGACCGAACCCGGTGCCGGCAGTGACTTGGCCGGCATGCGCACCAGTGCGGTACGTGACGGTGATGATTACATAATCAACGGTTCCAAGGTGTTTATCACCAACGGTATTCACGCTGATGTGGTGATCGTCTGTGCAAAGACTGACCCCAATGCCGGTTCCAAGGGAATCTCCCTGTTCCTGGTAGATGCATCCTTGCCCGGTTTCTCCAAGGGGCAGAAGATCGAGAAAATCGGGCAGCACACCAGCGATACCGCTGAGCTGTTTTTCGATAACCTGAGAGTGCCTGCCTCAGCCCTGCTGGGCGGGGAGAACAAGGGCTTTGTGCACCTGATGGAGGAGTTGCCCCGCGAGCGCCTTGGTTGTGCGACTCAGGCGGTGGCTCAGGCTCAGGGGGCTCTGGATCTGGCGGTGGCCTATGTCCAAGAACGCAAGGCCTTTGGTCAGCCCATTTCTCAGTTCCAGAATACCCGCTTTAAGCTGGCCGAGGTCAAGTCCGACATCGCCTTGAGCAAGGCGCTTCTGGACCAAAATATGGCCAAATTCAAGCAGGGCACCATGACGGTGGAGGATGCCGCGATTCTCAAGCTGACGACGACTGAGATGCAGCTGCGTGCGGTGAACGAATGTCTGCAATTGTTTGGCGGCTACGGCTACACCACGGAATACCCGATTTCCCGTTTCTATGTGGATGCCCGTATTCAGACAATCTATGCAGGTACTTCTGAGATTATGAAAGAAGTGATTTCCCGGGGGATTCTGGGGCGTTAAGGGTTATTTAGGGCTCTTTAAAAAACCTGAATATTGCAACAAACCGGATCGAGGTGCAGGCATCGATCCGGTTTTGTCGTTTTGGGTGTGGATTTTTTCGTTAGTCAGGTTGCTGTTTTTGGCCACTGTCAGAGCCCATCCGCCTGTACAATAATGGAACTGAATCAGAACAATGAGAGATGAACAACCCATGACCGATTTGGTGAACTACGAATTAAATGACGGTATCGCCACCATTACCATGCAAAACGGTAAGGTGAATGCGATGTCGCCGGAACATATTCAGGCGATCAATGGTGCCTTGGATAAGGCTGAGGCCGATAAAGCGGTCGTCATGCTGGTAGGTCAACCGGGTATCTTCTCCGGCGGTTTTGACCTGAAGGTGTTTCAGAGGGACGCACGCGAGGGCGTGGAGATGGTGACCGCCGGTTCACGGCTGTGTCGTCGACTGTTGGCATTCCCGTATCCGGTTGTCGGTGTCTGCACCGGCCACTCCATTGCCCAGGGCTGCTTTACCCTGATGGCCTGTGACTATCGCATTGGTGTGGACGGACCTTTTAACCTGGGCCTTAATGAGGTCCAAATCGGTATGACCATGCACCATGTTGGTATTGAACTGCCCCGTGGCCGATTGACGCCCGCATTTTTCAATCGCTCAGTCGTCAATGGTGAAATGTATGATCCCGCTACTGCGGTGGTCGCTGGCTTCCTCGATAAAGTGGTTCCGGCGCAAGAGATCATGCAGGCGGCAACTGCTGAGGCAACTCGCCTGAAGGGCCTCAATATGCCAGCTCACCTGGCGACAAAGCTGAAGGCGCGGGCACAATGGCTGGAGAGGCTGGATTGGGCCATTGAGGAAGACTACAAGACTCAAATGGAAGCCTTGGAGGCGTTGGCTGGATAAGCTGATCGAGACGACACAAGAGCAGATACCTCTATGAGCCCTATCATCGGGCGTGATACAGCGCAATCACGCAAATAAACTCGTTGCCGATTTGTGATTGTGGTTACATAAAGTCATAACAAAGACGAGTGATTAGCCATGTCCGAACAACAAATAGACGAACCTACCAAAATCCACTACCGAGCCTGCCATCTGTGCGAAGCCATTTGTGGTCTGGAGATCAAGACCCGGGGCGAACAGATCCTTTCGATCAAAGGGGACAAGAGTGACCCCCTGAGCCGGGGCCATATCTGCCCCAAGGCAACCGCCTTACAGGACTTGCATGAGGACCCGGATCGGCTGCGCCAACCGGTGAAAAAGGTGGATGGCGAATGGCAGGCCATAGGCTGGGATGAAGCCCTGAGTGAGGTGTCTGAGCGGATTGCGGCTATCCAGCTGGAGCATGGCAATGATGCCGTGGCTGTTTATGGTGGTAACCCCGGCGTGCATAACTACGGCACAATGACGCACGCCGGTATTATCCGCAAAGCGGTGGGCAGTAAGAACAACTTTTCCGCCACTTCTCTGGATCAGTTGCCTCACCAGCTGATGGGCATGGCCATGTATGGCCACCAGTTTATGATTCCAATCCCCGACATCGATCACACGGATTTTATGGTGATCATCGGCGGTAATCCCCTGGCCTCCAATGGCAGTCTGATGACTGTGCCTGATGTGACCAAACGCTTGAAGGCTATTCAGAAGCGGGGCGGCCGCTTTTTAGTGATTGATCCCCGTCGCAGCGAGACGGCGGAGATTGCCGACGAGCATCTGTTTATCCGTCCGGGTACTGATGCGTTTTTGTTGATGGCAGTTATTCAGACTTTGTTTGAAGAGGATCTTGTCAATCCGGGTCACCTGACATCTGTAGTTGATGGTTTGGACGACGTCCAAAAAGCTTGTGCGAGCTTCACTCCGGAGCTGGCCCAGCAGCAGACCGGTATCGATGCGGATCGTATTCGTGAATTGGCCCGCGAGTTGGCGAATACTCAGAGAGCGGTTTGCTATGGGCGCATGGGTGTTTCGGTGCAGTCGTTTGGCACTCTGTGCCAGTGGGCGATTCAGGTTATTAATGTATTGATCGGTGCGACTGATTCCCGCGGGGGGGGGCTGTTGACGTCGCCGGCGATGGGTTATGTAAAACCGGGCGAGACCGGCGCTGGAAACTTTGGCCGCTGGCAAAGCCGTGTGAGTGGGTTGCCGGAATTCAGCGGTGAGTTGCCAACCTCGGTGATGGCCGAAGAGATGTTGACCGAAGGCGAAGGGCAGATTCGCGGTTTGATGACGATCGCCGGCAATCCGGTGTTGTCGGCGCCCAATGGCCGCCAATTGGATCAGGCACTGGACGGCCTGGAGTTTATGGTGGCGATTGATATTTATATCAATGAGACCACTCGCCATGCGGATATTATTTTGCCGCCCACGGGGCCTTTGGAGCACGACCATTACGATATCGCTTTTCATCGGCTGGCGGTTCACAACACGGCTCGCTACAACGAGCCGGTATTTGAGCCGGCCGAAGATTCGCTTCACGATTGGCAGATTCTCAATCAGTTGTCGGTGGAGATTGCCCACTTGAAGGATCGTGAGTTAAAGCCATTGCCTGCGCCTGCACAGATGTTGGATATGGGAATTCAATATGGTCATTACGGCAGTCAGGGTGATCACGAGTTGGCGCTGACTTTGGATAAGATCAGGGAGCACCCTCACGGCCTGGATCTTGGCCCTTTGCAGCCGGGAATGGCTGCGCGGTTGTGTACGGAGGATGGCAAGATTCATCTGGCGGTGGATTTTGTGCTGGCGGATGTGGAGCGTTTGCAGGCCAGCAGGGTGGATCTCGATGAGCGGGAGTTGTTGTTGATCGGACGCCGTCATGTGCGCAGTTGTAATTCATGGATGCACAATTATCAGCGTCTGGTGAAGGGTAAACCCCGCTGGCAGTTGTTGATGCACCCGGATGATCTGCGAGCGCGTGGGTTGGAGGATCAGTCTGAGGTTCGGGTTCAGTCTCGGGTTGGTGAGGTGGTTACCACGGTGGTCGCCACAGATGAGATGATGCCTGGAGTGGTGAGTCTGCCTCATGGCTGGGGGCATCAGCGTGATGGCGTTCAATTGGGCATTGCGTCTGAGCAGGCGGGTGTCAGTTGTAACGATATTACCGATGAGAAGTTTTATGATCGGGTTACCGGTAATGCGGCTTTGAATGGTGTCGTTGTTACCGTTGGGGCGGCCTGAGTTGGTTTAGTTCAGGGGCTTCTAGTTTCGTGCCTCAAGTGGAGGCTGGGGGTGCCGTTTTCCGAGCTGTCGGGCGGCCCTCCGGCCTTCCCTCAGTCCCAAAAAAGCCAAGCAAAAAGCGCCTGTCTTTTTTACTCCTTCGGCGCCCTCTTTTATGCCCGGAAAACGGCACCCCCAGCCTCCGCTAGCTCCGCGGTACACTGAGTTTTCTGCCTCATTGTTAGGTTTGAGTTGAGGCATAAAAAAACCCGGTTGCTTGCGCAACCGGGTTTTTTAGAAGTTAAGTCGCTAAAGGCTTACTTGGCAGCCTTGCGCTCTTTGGCTTCTTCGATAACCTTCTCGGCGACAGTCTGCGGGCACGGCAGGTAGTGGCTGAACTCCATGGAGAACTGACCACGACCGGAAGTGATGGTACGCAGGTGACCAATGTAGCCGAACATCTCGGAAAGAGGTACGTCGGCCTTGATGCGAACACCAGTGGTGCCGGCTTCCTGATCTTTGATCATGCCACGACGACGGTTCAGGTCACCGATGACGTCACCCACGTTGTCTTCCGGAGTGAACACGTCAACCTTCATGATGGGTTCGATCAGCTGAGGACCGGCCTTAGGCATAGACTGACGGTAAGCGCCTTTGGCAGCGATTTCGAAGGCTACCGCAGAGGAGTCAACGGCGTGGTAGCCACCGTCGTACAGCTCAACGTGAACGTCCAGCATCGGGAAGCCGGCCAGAGGACCTTCGTCCATCATGTTCTTGAAGCCCTTCTCAATAGCTGGGAAGAATTCCTTGGGAACGTTACCGCCCACAACGGTGGACTCGAAGGTGAAGCCGGTACCAGGCTCATTCGGACGGATGCGGTAGTCGATCTTACCGAACTGACCGGAACCACCGGACTGCTTCTTGTGGGTGTAGCTGTCTTCCAGAGGCTGGGTGATGGTCTCGCGGTAGGCTACCTGAGGCTCGCCCACTTCCAGCTCAACGCCGTAGGTACGCTTGAGAATGTCGACTTTAATGTCCAGGTGCAGTTCACCCATACCTTTGAGGATGGTTTCACCGGAGTCTTCGTCAGTTTCAACGACGAAAGAAGGATCTTCGGCAACCATCTTACCGATGGCAACACCCATCTTCTCGGTGGAGCCTTTGTCTTTCGGAGACACAGCGATGGAGATCACTGGCTCTGGGAAGATCATGGGTTCCAGAGTACATGGGTTGTTCGGATCACACAGGGTGTGACCGGTTTGAACGTTCTTCATGCCAACCACGGCGATGATGTCACCGGCCTGGGCGCGATCCAGTTCGGTACGCTCGTCCGCATGCATCTCAACCATACGGCCAACGCGCTCGGTCTTGCCGGTGTAGGAGTTCAGGATGGTCATGCCTTTTTCCAGAACACCAGAGTAAATACGGATAAAGGTCAGGGCGCCGAAACGGTCGTCCATGATCTTGAATGCCAGGGCGCGCAGTGGCTCTTCGGCAGATACGGTAGCGACTTCGCCAGTGGGCTCACCAGTCTCGTCGTCAGTCAGAGGCTGAGGATCAACTTCGGTAGGCGCAGGCAGGTAGTCAACAACGGCGTCCAGGATCAGCTGGATACCCTTGTTCTTAAAGGCGGAGCCACAGTAAGTGGGGAAGAAGGCCAGGTCGCGGGTACCCTTACGGATACAACGCTTGATGTCTTCGATGGTGGGCTCTTCGCCTTCCATGTAGGCTTCCAGCAGGTCATCGTCCTGTTCAACAGCGGTTTCGATCAGCTCTTCGCGGTAAGCGGCAGCGTCGTCAACCATGTCTTCGGGGATGTCGACGATCTCGAAGTTTTCTGGCAGGCCAGTGTCGTCCCAGATGTAAGCCTTCTGGCTCAGTACGTCGACAACGCCTTTGAAGTCGTCTTCGATGCCGATAGGCAGGGTCATCACCAGAGGGTTGGCGCCCAGTACCTTCTTGACCTGATCTACCACGCGGTAGAAGTCAGCACCCATGCGGTCCAGCTTGTTGACGAAGATCAGACGGGCAACTTCAGACTCGGTGGCGTAACGCCAGTTGGTTTCGGACTGAGGCTCAACACCGCCGGAGCCACAGAATACGCCGATGCCGCCATCGAGAACTTTCAGAGAACGGTAAACTTCAACGGTGAAGTCAACGTGCCCTGGAGTATCGATGATGTTCATGCGGTGGTCTTTCCAGAAACAGGTGGTTGCCGCTGACTGAATGGTAATACCACGCTCAGCTTCCTGCTCCATGAAGTCAGTGGTGGATTCACCGTCGTGTACTTCACCGGTTTTATGGATCTTACCGGTCAACTTCAGGATACGTTCGGTAGAGGTGGTTTTACCGGCGTCAACGTGCGCGAAGATACCGATATTTCTGTATTTGGATAAGTCGGTCATTGCTGTTTCTCAATAGGCCTGGGAAAAAATTGCGCGGTAGTATACAAGGTTTTTGGCGGCATTTAGAAGCGAAATATGGCGTTTTTGACAGGTTTTTGTTGCGAATCTGAATGGGGTCGGAGATTTTTGTTTCGATTTTCTATAAGTCTTTGAAAATTATTAACTTTCTTTGATGGGGGAGGGCGCTGCCGGGAGTGTTGGAGGGGGCGGGTTTTGGCGCAGAATTCGCTGTGAGCGAGCAGCAGGCCCGAATGGGGCTTTTAATCTTGTCTCAAACGACAAAATCGATCTGTTGAACGCTGCCGCTGCGACCATCATCCCGCAGGTAAAAACCGGTGCTGCGGATCTGTGCCAAGGCTTTCGCTTGGTCGTTGGTAAAGGTGTAAGGAGTCTCGGAGTTTTCCAGTCCCAGGGCGATAACGCCTGCCGAGCTGAGGGTGGTAAAACTGCCGTCGCCGGGCCTGAATAGCATCAGTTGGCTGAAATGCCGGTCTGAGGCATCGATCAGGCCGTTGCCATCCGTGTCCAGCAGGGCCAATTCCCCGAAGCCATCGCCGCTGATGGCGCCAAACAATTCACTGCCGTCGTCGATGTTGCCGTTGCCGTTGTGGTCCAGAGCCAGGTAGTAACTGCCCCGGTCCAGTTGCGACAGTTCTTCTTTTAGGGTGTCACCGTTGAGGTCGAATGCGACTGTTTTATCCTGCAGGCTCAGCGGTCCATCCAGATTGATAACCAGGGGATCGATCAGCGTCGCGGCCTCAGCAAAACTCACCTGCAGTCGGATATCCAGTTCCCGCCGTTGGCTTTCGCTGAAGGCAAAGGACATTTCTCTGCCGTCACCCAGTGTCACTTGCCCCTGCATATGAATTTGCAGTGATTCAGACTCCTGCAGGCGAATACGCACATTGGCGATAGAGTCATCTGCGCTTGTATCTGCGGCGTTGAGGGTGTCAGGTGAGCTCTCGACAGTCAGTGTTTGACTGCTCGCCGTGGAATTGACCTCCAGTGCTTTGGCGGGATCGCCATCACCGTACGTGGAAATTTTCTTACCGGACAGGTATTCGACCATGGCAATCAGCAGCTGCATGCGTGAATCGGGCAGGGATGCCGCCAGGGGGCTGGCGAGCGAGATGGCGGCGTCTTTTTTTGCTTCGGTTGCCGCAGGAATGACTTCTGGCGCAGGTTCCGGGTCAAGCGTGGGTTGTGTCGGTGCCGGACGAGGATCCACCAGGGAGCGCAGGCGCTGATGGGCATGTTCAACCGTAAATTGAATCATCGTTGCTCCCCTGGATTTTTACCCTCAACGGGCGATCGGCAGGGGAGCGCAGTTCTTTAAGACAGATTGGTTCTTATGCCAGCATTTTTTGAGCGCCTTTGACAAACTCTTCCTTGTTGACGTTTATCTTGCCGGGTACATCGATACCGCGCACAGCCGCCGGTCTTTCGGCAATGGTATTTAGCCAGCGCTGCAGATTCGATAGCTCATCAATAGCGACGCCGGACCATTCGTGAGTCCGCGCCCAACACCAGTTGGCCATATCGGCGATGCTGTAATCGCCGGCAAGAAATTCATTATCGGCGAGGCGTGTATCGAGCACTGTCAGCAGTCGTTTGACCTCGTTGTGGTAGCGGTCGATGGCGGGCTGGATTTTTTCCGGGAAGTAGCGGTAGAACACATTGGCCTGGCCCATCATGGGGCCGACGCCACCCATCTGGAACATCAGCCACTGGATCACCTCGGAGCGACCCTTGATATCGGTGGGGAAGAATTTGCCGCTTTTTTCCGCAAGATAAATCAGGATGGCGCCGGATTCGAATACGGCAAAGTGGTCGTTATCGCGATCCACAATGGCTGGAATTCGACCGTTGGGGCAAATTTCCAGAAAGGCGGGTTGCTTCTGTTCGCCTTCTGACAGATTCACTTTGTGAACATGATAAGGCAGCGCCATTTCTTCAAGGGCCACCGATGCCTTCCAGCCGTTGGGCGTGGCGGCAGTGTACAGGTCAATCATTGGGTTTCTCCGGGGAGTTTGTCTCAGGCTTTGGCGCTGTCGCGGCTACTTACTTCTTCGTACCAGCGCTGCAAGTGAGTCTGGTCGTCTGCAATGCGTATTTTCATGACCCGGCCAAAGTCCAGGGCGCACAACAGGGTGATGTCGGCAATGCTGAAGTAGTCGCCAGCCAGGAAGCGCGAGTCGGCAAGGTGATCATTGAGATCCTTCAGATATTCAACCGCGTTCTTACCGGAAACTTCACCCCACTCGGCGACGGGAGTCATACGGTCCTTGAAGTAGCCGGTGGTGTGCTGAAAGCACATGCCGATTGGTAACATGACGTGCAGCTCAGCGCGTCGCTGCCACATCTCCACTTCCGCTTTTTCAAGAGGGTTACGGCCCATCAGAGGATTGTTGTTCGGTTCCAGCTCTTCGAAGTAGCGGCAGATGGCCACGGTTTCACCGATGCAGGTACCGTCGTCCAGCTCCAGAAAGGGGATCTTGGTGGTGGGATTCTTGGCTCGCATGGCTTCACTCAGGTTTTCTCCGCCGACGATATCCACTTGGGCGTAGTCAACACTCACGCCTTTCTCGGCCAGGAACATTCTTACCCGACGGGCGTTGGGCGCGGTGCTGGTCTCGTAAATCTTCATGATTGGGGATCCTGTATCAGATGGGTTTCAGAATGACCGTTTAGAAATCCTACGTCATTTCTAAACAATCGGTCAACAATACGGTATGATCTTTTTATTCAAAGCCACCAGGTACAAATCGGAACCCCCCAATCATGGCAAGACCCCTCGCTTTTGACCCCAACGAAAAACTGCACCAGGCCATGCTGCTGTTCTGGCGTAAGGGCTTCGAGGCCACCTCTATGCAGGATCTGGTCAATGCGCTGGGCATCAATCGGTTCAGTATCTACAACACCTTTGGTGACAAGCAGGCGCTCTATGCCAAAGTGGTGGATTATTACGAGGACAAGGTGTTTGGGGCGCTGATCCGACGGCTGCAGGTGCCGGAGCCCGGCGTTGAAACGCTGGAAGTCTATTTCCAGGCCCTGTTGGATGGATTGACTGGCCAGAGGGGGCTCTGCGGTTGCTTTCTGCAGACCGCGATCCTCTCCGGTGAAGTCCGGGACCCGCAAACCCGGGAGAGCATCAACGCAACCTTTGGTCGCCTGCAAGGGGCTCTCAGAGATGTCATTATCTCGGCCCGGGAAAAAGGTGACATCAGTCCGTCCGCTGATGCTGAAGCCCTGGCCGATTTTCTGTTGATGCAGGTTCAGGGATTGATTGCCCTGCAGGGGCTGGGTAAGGGCGAGCAGGCCCGGGCCGCTCTGCAGGTATTGCTGGGCCAGATTCGCAGCTGGTAACCGGTGCCATTATCACCCCTTCTTATATCCACTATCAGGGCGCTGCACTGTGCCATTAAAGCTGGCATAATCCCTTCCCCCGGATAAGCCGGCCTTATAGAAGGCAAAGCGAGACTTATGAGTCCGGGTCCCAAGCGAACTAGAGATGAGAACTATGCAACCCCAGGTAAAACCCAATAACCCGAATTTCTCCTCCGGCCCCTGCAGCAAGCGTCCAGGCTACGATGTGTCCGCGCTGGATATCAGCACGCTGGGTCGTTCCCACCGTTCTTCCCTGGGCAAGGCGGCGCTGCAGCAGGCCTGTGACCGGACCGCGGAGCTGTTGGGTTTGCCCGAAGGTTACCGGGTGGGGGTTGTGCCTGCGTCCGATACCGGCGCAGTGGAGATGGCGCTTTGGTCTCTGCTGGGCCAGCGTCCTGTGGATGTGGTGCACTGGGAATCCTTCGGCAGTGGCTGGCACAGCGATATCACCAAGCAGCTGAAGCTGGAGGATGTCCGTTCCCTGACGGCTGAATACGGTCAGCTGCCGGATCTGAGCGAAGTTAATCCAGCCCACGATGTGGTATTTACCTGGAACGGTACCACCTCCGGCGTCAAGGTGCCCAATGGTGACTGGATTGCCGATGACCGCGAAGGTTTGACGATTTGTGACGCTACCTCTGCGGTCTTCGCTATGGAGCTGCCATGGGAAAAGCTGGATGTGGTGACCTTCTCCTGGCAAAAAGTGTTGGGCGGAGAGGGTGCTCACGGCATGTTGATCTTGAGCCCTCGCGCGGTTGAGCGTCTGGAAACCTACACTCCGCCCTGGCCGCTGCCCAAGATCTTCCGCATGACCAAGGGTGGTAAGTTGATCGAGGGTATCTTTAAAGGTGCCACCATCAATACACCTTCCATGCTGTGCGTGGCGGACTATCTGGATGCGCTCAATTGGATCGAATCCATCGGTGGTGTCGCCGCGGCGATCAAAAAATCGGAAGACAACCTGGCGGTGGTGGACGGGTTTGTGGCTGAAAACGATTGGATTCAGTTCCTCGCACAGGAGCCCTCAACGCTCTCTAACACCAGCATCTGCCTGACGGTTGATGCCGGTGCTGATCAGGTCAAGCAGATGGTCAAATTGCTGGACCAGGAAGGCGTGGCCTATGACATTGGGGCCTATCGCGACGCGCCGGACGGTCTGCGTCTCTGGGGTGGTGCCACCGTTGAACAAGCGGATATGGAAGCACTGATGCCATGGCTCAAGTGGGCCTATGAGCAAGTGACCGCCTGATTGGAATTATAAGGAAGGATTTATGTTTAAGATTAAGACCTACAATGCGATCTCCACCAAGGGATTGAATCGCTTTGAACGCGAACACTATGAAGTCTCCAGCGAAAGCTCGGCGCCCGATGCCTATGTTCTGCGCAGCCACAAACTCCATGGCGAGGAAATCCCTTCTTCCCTGAAGGCTGTCGCCCGCGCCGGTGCCGGTGTTAACAATATTCCTGTTGAAGACTACACCAAAGCTGGCGTGGTGGTTTTCAATACGCCGGGTGCCAATGCCAATGCGGTAAAAGAACTGGTGCTGGCCGGTTTGCTGCTCAGTTCCCGCGACATTTCCGGTGGTATGAATTACGTTCAGACTCTCACCGATATGGACGATGCCGGTGAAATGGGCAAGCTGCTGGAAAAAGAGAAAAAGCGTTTCGCCGGTAATGAACTCTATGGTCGCACTTTGGGTGTCGTCGGCCTGGGTGCCATTGGCTCCATGGTTGCCGAGATGGCGCTGGCTATGGGCATGAACGTAGTGGGTTATGACCCGGCGCTTTCTGTAGAGGCCGCTTGGCGTCTGCCAAGCCAGGTTGAGCGTATGGAAAATCTGCAGTCACTGTTGGGCCGCGCGGATTACATCACGCTGCATGTGCCGGCGATTGAGCCTACACGCCATATGATCAACAGCGAGTCCATCAAGTCGGTCAAGCCCGGTGCGATTTTGCTCAATTTTGCCCGCGAAGCGATTGTCGATGCGGAGGCGGTTGTCGCTTCTCTGAATGCCAAGCAGCTGGGTATGTATGTGTGTGACTTCCCTGAGCCGTGCCTGCTGAATCGGGACGATGTTCTGGCGATGCCGCATATTGGAGCCAGTACTGCCGAGGCGGAAGAGAACTGCGCGATGATGGCGGCTGATCAGGTCAAGGATTATCTGGAAAACGGCAACATCAAAAATTCCGTGAACTTCCCGCTGATTAATCTGCCTCGTGCAGACGGTTATCGTATTACCTTTGTGAACGATAATGTCTCCGGTGTACTGGGGCATGTATTGTCTGTGTTCACAGACAACGAGATCAACGTGTTGGACATGATGAACAAAAGCCGGGGCGACGTGGCATACAACATTATCGACGTTGAACAAATGCCGTCCGAAGATGTACTGCGGGCCATCTCGGACGTTGAGCACGTCATGGCCGTTCGCGTACTCGGTTAAACCGATGTACAAGCTCTGCTTTTATGTGCCTGAAACCCATCTTGAACCGGTGAAGACCGCGCTGTTTGCGGTCGGTGCCGGTCGTATCGGCGACTATGACAGCTGTTGTTGGCAGACGCTGGGGCAAGGGCAGTTCCGTCCGCTGGAGGGCAGCCAGCCCTTTATCGGGCAGAGTGGCCAGGTGGAGCAGGTGGCAGAGTACAAAGTCGAGCTGGTCTGTGCTGATGACCTCATCAGGCAGGCCGTCGCGGCGTTAAAGCAGGCTCATCCCTACGAGGAGCCTGCTTATGACGTTATCCGTGTGGAGTCTTTTTAGCTTCTCTAGTGATAGGCCCGCTACACTTTGGGCTTGGGGCGATACAGTGCTTCGCTGCGCAGCGGGTAATGATCGTTGGGCCGATCAGCAAAGTAGTGGCGCAGGGTTTTCTTAACCACGGGAAATGCCAGTTCATCCCAGGGAATCTGCTGCTCGGTAAACAATTCCACCTCCAGTGATTCCGGTCCCGGTCCGAATTCGAGGTTGTCCAGCGTACCCTTGAAGAACATATACACCTGATTGATTTCCGGCAGGCTGAAGAGCGTGTAGAGCCCGTCGAGAGTCATCACCGCCCGGGCTTCTTCCCAGCTTTCCCGCAGCGCACCTTCTTCGGTGGTTTCACCGTTTTCCATAAAGCCCGCAGGCAGCGTCCAATAGCCATGGCGAGGTTCTATGGCGCGTTTGCACAAGAGGACGCGGTCTTCGTAGATAGGCAGGCAGCCGGCGATAATGTGCGGATTTTGATAGTGGATGGTGTCGCATTCGTTGCAAACGTGGCGTTGGCGGTCGTCACCGGCGGGAATCTGCAGGCGAACGCCGGCGCCACAATTGCTGCAATACTTCATTCGATCTCTCTCTGGCTGACGAACTCGGGTAAACCCGACAAGTATACGACGGATGCAGGTCTATTAGAAAACCGGGACTCTGCGGTCACCAATGATTTGTAATAAATCAGGGGTTTTCAGGAGTGGGGAAGGGCAAAATCTTGGCGCTGTTCTTTTGTTTTTGAGGTGGCTGCAACCGTTGGCGATCACCACTGAGTTTGTTGAGCAGCTCGCGCATCTGATCAAATGAATCATGCATCATCTGGGTGAGTTTGATACAGCTGCCCATCGGGTTGTTGTGCAGCTGACGGTGAGCGTCTATCTGGAACTGCAATCCCAGCAGGCGCCGGCGTACATATTCGGGGGAGTTTTCGATCAGACTTTGAATTTTCTGTTGGCGATAGCGTTCGAGGGCTTCCGGGTCTTGCTGGGCCAGCTCCATCAGGTCATCAAATTTCTTGTCGAGTTTGGATGTCATAGTCTGGAGCCCGGTGCCCTTATGATGCTTTTCACGCCAAGTGTGCTCAAAATTCAGTCTAGCAAACTGGCCTGGGTAATGTGTATAGGGAAATTTATATCGATTGGTTATAAACAAGAAATACGGGAAGTGTGAGCTGTTTGCTGGACGTTAGTGCCAAATTTCGGTACTTTGGATCGGATGATCTGGCAGAATTTACTGCCTTACAAAATCAAAAGGATTATATGCTAGCTCGCGTGCGCTCGTTTCTTGCCGCCTCCCCTTACCCCTCTCCAGATCCCAAAGACTACGACAAACGTGCCGCTGTTTTAATCGCTCTGACGGATCACGATGATGATCCCCGTATTGTCCTTACCAAACGAGCCGAACATCTTAATAGCCACAGTGGGCAGGTATCTCTGCCCGGCGGCAAGTGGGATGTTGAGGATGCCAGTCTGTTGCAGACTGCGCTGCGGGAAAGTTGGGAGGAAGTTGGATTGCAGCCGGAGCTGGTGGAGGTGCTGGGAGCGCTGCCTGTGGTACAGACCTACCAGGGAGTGAACGTGGCGCCCTTTGTTGGTGTGGTACCCAAAGACGTCGAGCTTGTGCCCAATTATCAGGAGTTGGATGCAATTTTTCAGGTGCCGGTGAGTTTTTTTCTCCGCGATGAGCGAGTGCGTACCGATATCTTCAACCGCAGTGTCGGCCATGCCTGGTCGCCGGCCTATCACTTTGAGGGGTTTGAGATCTGGGGGTTTACCGCCCGTCTATTGGCCTCGTTTCTCAATGAAGCCCTGGGGGCGGATATCCATAAGGAGAGTCGGGCTCCGGTAATGGAATGGGGTTAATCCAGAAGCACTTGTGCCAGTGGCTGTCGAGACGCGATATTTTCGCTATAATCCAGCGCCCTGTAACTTACGCACAGAAGTCGTGGAGCCATCGATGTCAGAGACCACCATTGATAAACCTGCCATTGTAGAAAAGCCTGTCAGGTCACCCTGCGTGTCTATCTGTGCACTCAATGAGGAGGATGTCTGCGTGGGCTGTTACCGCACCGGCAATGAGATCAGCCACTGGGGGGTATACAGCAACGACGAGCGGCGCGATGTCCTGGTGCTGGCGGCGGAGCGGGCCCGCAAGCTTAACCCGTTTGCTTGAGGGCTGTTTCGGGGCTAAGGGCAAGGGCTCTTACCAGGGGGCTAAGGGCAAGGGCTGTTACCAAGGGGCTAAGGGCTTTGTTGGGGGCTGAGGGCTTTGATGCGAGCGCTTTCGATCATCTTTTCGGTCTGATTAACCGTTTCCATCAGGTAGCCATTGATTTTGAGGCCAATCTGCCCGGCCGGGATGTTTTCGATGTGTTCAACTATCAGCCCATTCAGGGTTTTGGGGCCATCGGTGGGCAGCTCCCAGCCCAGATGTCGGTTGATGTCGCGAATAGAAGTGCTGCCCTCGACCAGATACCAATTGTCTTCAAGCGCTGAAATCTCCTGACTGGCCTCTTCTGCCATATTGGTCGTAAAGTCGCCAACAATTTCTTCCAGCAAATCCTCCAGCGTCACAATACCCTGGATATCCCCGTATTCATCGACCACAAACGCCATGCGGTTCTTTTGCTGCTGGAAGTTCATCAGCTGGGTGTGCAGTGGTGTGCCTTCGGGTATGAAGTAGGGGTCGCGGGTAAAGCGGCGAATTGCCTCATGGGTCACCGAGGCATTGTCGCCGTGAATAAAACGGGCTGCATCGCGCAGGTGCAGGGTGCCGATAATGTTATTCACATCGCCTTCGAACACAGGTAGCAACGTGTATTCGGAGGTGCGGATGGCTTTCAGCAGCTTGTGAATATCAATTTCCAGGTCCAGGCCGATGATCTCATTGCGAGGGATCATAATGTCCTCGACGGTGGCCTTTTCCAGATCCAGAACATTGAGCAGCATGCCCTGGTGCTGGTCAGGAATCAGGTCTCCGTGCTCATCCACCACCGTGCGCAGCTCTTCGGGCTTCAGGTGTTCGCTGTTGGTGGCTTTGTCGGGGTCTACGCCCAGCAACCGGGCCAGTGAGTTGGAAACGGTGTTGACCAGCCAGACAAACGGGTACAGCAAAAGCAGAAGAGGTCGCAGCACAAAGCTGGCAGGAAAGGCAATTCTCTCCGGATGAAGTGCGGCAATGGTCTTTGGGGTAACCTCGGCAAAAATCAAAATCACAATGGTGAGCAGTATAGGCATTACCGCCAGGCCGATTTCTCCGAACATTCTCGACGCAAGAATGGTGGCGATTACCGTAGCGAAGATATTCACCAGATTGTTGCCGATCAGGATGACGCCGATCAGTCGGTCAGGCCGCTGGAGTAGCTCAGAAGCGCGGGTAGCACCTTTATGTTTCTTTTTCACCAGATGCTTCAACCGATAACGGTTGAGCGACATCATGCCCGTCTCAGAGCTGGAAAAAAAACCGGAAAGCAAAATCAGAATGGCCAGGATCCCAAACAGTAGGCCAAGGGGAGCGTCGTTCAACGAGGGTGAAGCCTGTATGACTAAGAGGAAGCCGTATCTTGGCGTAGAAAAGGCAGGCGCGCAACAATTTGTTGTGCCGCTGTGCTAAAAATGGCGGCAGGCCACGGCTGGTGGGGGCTGCGAAGCTTTGGGAAGTGGGGTGAGCCGCTCAGGAAAGCACAATTTCGAGCACAAATTTGCTGCCGAAATAGGCCAGCATCAGGGCGCAGCAGCCCACCAGAGTCCAACGTACAGCGGTGTTGCCTCGCCAGCCCAGGCGATAATGGCCCCACAGCAGTACCGCATAGATAATCCAGGCCGACAACGAGAACACGGTCTTATGGGCAAGGTGCTGGGCAAACACATCATCAATAAAGATAAATCCGGTGACGATGGCGCCCGTCAATGCCAATTGCCCCACGGCCAGCAATTCAAACAGCAGTGATTCCATGGTTTGCAGCGGCGGCAGCAATCGAATCAGACCGCCCGGGTGTTTATGCTTGAGCTGGTAGTTCTGATAGGCGAGAGTGATGGCCTGCAGGGCCGCGATAAACATCAGGCTGTAGGCCAGTATCGACAGCATCACATGGGCGATTACCTCGGAGCTCGCCAGGGCCACGCGGTCGCTGCTGTTCGAGAAGGTGGCTGCCAACAGCGCCATTGCCGAAAGGGGAAACAGGAAAATAAACAGCGTGTGCAGAGGCTTTTTCATGCCGCTGATCAGCACCAGCACATTAATTACCCAAAAGATCAGCGAGCCCACCTTGAAAAAGCCCAGATCAACGCCCTGGGGATGGGCCAGCGTTGGGTAGCTGCCCACGGCGTGGAACAGCAGCGCACTAATGGCGAACATCATCAGCCATTGGTTGTCGCTATTGCGACGGTGTGCGGTCAGGGAGATCTGGTACGCTGCCCCGCCCAGATACAGGACGATAGCGGCAAGGTTGGTGGCCAGGTATGTGGTGATGGTCATAGGATGAAGCAGTTGAACCCTGTCGTAACCCTGGCGATACCTGTGCGGTAGCCGGGTTTGAGATTGATTTCCATTCCTGGCGCAGTTTGTCACAGGGTGTGGCCAATGAGAAGTCCCGGCAGCATGCGGGATAAAAATCCGGTATACTCGCGGCCTTTATACCAGTCCAAAAAAACGAACAGTTTACGGGATCAGCATGTTTGAGAACCTACAGGACCGCCTGTCGCGCACCATGAAGAAGGTGACGGGCAAGGCTCGTCTCAACGACAACAATATTAAGGATACTCTGCGCGAAGTGCGAAAGGCGCTGCTGGAGGCTGATGTTGCCCTGCCGGTGGTAAAAGCCTTTATCGAAAGTGTGCGCAAGCGTGCGGTGGGGCAGGAAGTCTCCCGGGCACTTAATCCCGGTCAGCAGTTTATCAAGATTGTTGAGAGCGAAATGATCGCCATGATGGGGGAGGCCAATGAGAGCCTCGACCTGGCGGTTAAGCCTCCTGCCGTGATCCTGATGGCAGGCCTGCAGGGTGCGGGTAAAACCACCTCTGTGGCGAAGCTGGCCAAATTCCTGATTGAACGTGAAAAGAAGAAGGTGCTGGTGGTTTCGGCGGATATCTACCGCCCGGCGGCGATCAAGCAGTTGGAGACCCTGGCCGGTGAGGTGCAGGCGGAATTCTTCCCGTCGAGCCCCGATGAGAAACCGGTGGATATTGCCAACAACGCCATCATGCACGCCCGCAAGCACTATTGTGATGTGGTGATTGTGGATACCGCCGGTCGTCTTCATGTAGACGATGAATTGATGGATGAGATCAAGGAGTTGCACGGCGCCATCGAGCCCGCTGAAACCCTGTTCGTGATCGACGCCATGATTGGTCAGGATGCCGTCAATACCGCCAAGGCGTTCAATGAAGCCCTGGCGCTGACCGGTGTGATCCTGACCAAGGCGGATGGTGACGCCCGTGGCGGTGCCGCTCTGTCTGTGCGCCACGTTACCGGCAAGCCTATCAAGTTCCTGGGGATGGGTGAAAAGGTCGATGCCCTGGAGCCGTTCCACCCTGATCGTGTGGCCTCCCGTATCCTCGGCATGGGTGACGTGCTGTCGCTGATTGAAGAAGCTGAGCGCAAGATCGACAAATCCAAGGCCGAGAAGCTGGTCAAGAAGGTCACCAAGGGGCAGAAATTTGACTTGGAAGATCTGCGTGACCAGTTGCAGCAGATGCAGAATATGGGCGGCATGACCTCCATGCTGGAAAAGCTCCCTGGCATGGGCAATATCGCCCAACTGGCCGAGCAGGCTGATATGACCAAGCAATTCAAGGTAATGGAAGTCATTATCGATTCCATGACCCCCCAGGAGCGGGCCAATCCGGACATCCTCAACGGTTCCCGCAAACGCCGCATTACCGCAGGCTCCGGTACTCAGATTCAGGATCTCAACCGTCTGCTTAAGCAGCACAAGCAGATGGCCAAGATGATGAAGAAGATGAAGGGCGGCGGTATGGCCAAAATGATGCGGGGCATGGGCGGCATGCTCGGCGGGGGCGGCGGTGGAATGCCTCCCGGCGGTATGCCTCCCGGTGGTTTGCCGCCAGGTGGTCTTCCCGGTGGTGGCCTTCCTCCGGGATTTAAATAAGCCCCATCCAGGCGCGCATTCCCGCGGATGCGATTAACCCTTGCCTGTGGCAGGGGTTTGCCCTAAAATACCGCGCCTTTCGCGGGCTGTGCCTGCGTGATACCAATTTATTACCGATTACCCGAGTGCGCCATGCCGAGAGGCATCGCGCGAAATTTGCTAAACAGGAAGTAGACTTACATGGTAAGCATTCGTCTTTCTCGTGGCGGTTCCAAGAAGCGCCCTTTCTACCACGTGACCGTAACTGACAGCCGCAGCTCTCGCGATGGCCGCTACATTGAGCGCGTGGGTTTCTTCAACCCTGTTGCCCGTGGCCAGGAAGAGCGTCTGCGCATCGACGCCGATCGCATCGCCCACTGGGTAGAAAAAGGTGCCAAGTGCTCCGACCGTGTTGCCAAGCTGCTGAAAGACAGCCAGCAGGCTGCTGCTTAATCAGCGCCCGTTAACGGACACAGTCGAGAAGTTAAGCGTCGAATATGACTGATCAGAACGCCAATAAAGCTCAAAAGCGTTCTAATCTGGTCAATGTGGGGCGCATTTCCACGGTGTTTGGGGTCAAGGGTTGGGTGAAAATCCACTCCGAGACCGAGCCGATGGAAAACATATTTTCCTACAACCCCTGGTGGCTGAAGACCCGCCACGGTGTCAAAGCAGTGGAAGTGGACGAGCATCGTCCCCACGGCAAAGGCATGGTGGCACACATCAAGGGTATCGATGATCGCGATCAGGCGCAGGAACTGTGCCGGGTCACCATTGCGGTGGAGCGCGATCAGATGCCTGAGCTGGAGGTCGGTGAATACTACTGGCACCAGTTGCAGGGGTTGAGTGTGATCACTGAATATGAAGGGCAGGAGAGCCGTCTGGGCACTGTAACCCGTCTGCTGGAAACCGGCGCCAATGATGTGCTGGTGGTACAGGGTGACGAACAGAGTGTGGACCAGGAGGAGCGGCTGATCCCCTATGTACCGGATCAGTTCGTGACAAGCGTGGATCTGGATGCAGGGGAAATCCGGGTTGACTGGGATCCCGATTTTTAATCGGAACCGGCTGACACTGAGATAATTGCAGATGAAAATTGCAATAGTCACCCTGTTCCCGGAGATGTTCTCCGCCATCAGTGATTACGGTATTACCAGTCGCGCGATCAAGCAGGGGCTGGTGGAGCTGGAGATCTGGAATCCCCGGCAGTTCACCAGTGATCGTCACCAGACGGTGGATGATCGACCCTACGGCGGTGGACCGGGCATGTTGATGATGATTCAACCTCTGCGCGACGCCATCACCGAAGCCAAGGCCTGGGCCAGTAACGGTAACACCGAAGCTTGTCAGGTGATCTATCTGTCCCCTCAGGGGCGGCAGTTGGATCAGGCCGGTGCCACTGAGCTGGCGGAAGGTGTCAACCTGGTGTTGATTGCCGGCCGCTACGAGGGTATCGACGAGCGTTTGATTGAGCTGGAGGTGGACGCTGAATGGTCCATCGGCGATTACGTGCTGAGCGGTGGTGAATTGGCCGCGATGGTGCTGATCGACAGCGTGACACGACTGATACCGGGGGCGCTGGGCCATGCCCAGTCCGCCGAACAGGACTCCTTTACGGATGGCCTGCTCGACTGCCCTCACTATACGCGACCAGAGGTATACGAAGGTCGCACGGTGCCCGAGGTATTGCTTTCGGGTAACCATGAACGCATACGGCGCTGGCGCTTGCAGCAAGCGCTGGGCAGGACCTGGCAACGGCGCCCGGACCTGCTGGCGAAACTGAATTTGACCGAGGAGCAGCAAGCGTTGCTCGATCTCTATCAGCAGGAGCTGAAAGACGGCGGTCAAGACGATTAATCGGAGAACTTACGGTGGGAAAAGCCTGCTATCGTTCTCTATCTAGCTGTGAAGCTACATTACTGACTCTAGGAGCAGACCATGAGTAACAAAATCATCCAGGAACTGGAAAACGAGCAACTGAAAAAGGATCTGCCGGAATTCTCCCCCGGTGACACCGTTGTTGTTCAGGTAAAAGTAAAAGAAGGTAGCCGCGAGCGTCTGCAGGCGTTCGAAGGTGTGGTAATCGGTATCCGTAACCGTGGTCTGAACTCCGCTTTTACCGTTCGCAAGATCTCCCACGGTGTGGGCGTTGAGCGTACTTTCCAGACTCACAGCCCGCTGGTTGACAGCGTTTCTGTTAAGCGTCGCGGTGACGTACGTCAGGCCAAGCTGTACTACTTGCGCAACCTGACTGGTAAGGCGGCTCGTATTAAGGAGAAGCTGTCCAAGTAAGCCCCTGGCGGACAAGCATCCTAAAAAACCGGAGCCGAGAGGCTCCGGTTTTTTTTTGCCCTGACCAAAGTCTTATCTCGACCACCTCAGTAATGATTTTTTGGGCTGCGTCGTTCAGCTGCGTTAAACTAAAGGAAATCGGCTCTGGTCGTCTCTATGTCTGATCCAAGTACCCTGTCTGGCAATAGCAAAATGTCTGATAACAGCAACAGCATCTCGAATTCCGCTGCACTGCTCGCTGCACTGCCGGGAGCCGCCTATCGATGCCTGCCTGACGAGCACTGGAGCATGATGGAGCTGGGCCCTCAAATAGAGTCCATCACCGGTTATTCGCCTGATCAATTTTTGAGCGGCGCGCTGGCCTATGCCGATATTATTCTGGAAGAGGATCGCGAGGCCATTCGAGAAGGGCTGTTCCATGACATCAGCAAAGGCGTCTTTAATCTGGAGTACCGCATCCAGCATCTCAATGGTGAAGTCCGTTATGTGTGGGAGCAGGGGCAAGGGATATTCGATGATGAAGGCAAATTGCAGGGGCTGACCGGCTATATCTGCGACGCGACTCCAAGCCTGCTTCAGGCCCAGCGCAATCGCAAGGCACAATCCGTTATTTTGGAGTTGGCCAAGAATCCGCACTTGGCCCGTGGTGACGTGGAAATTTTCTGTCGGCATCTGGCCAAGGCTGTGGCCGATTTGCTGGGTGTGGAGCGGGCCGGAGTCTGGTTGCTGGACCCCAGCGGCGACAACATTGTGTTGCAAACGCTCTACCGTAACAGCTGCGACCGGTATCAGTCGGGCCTTTCACTGTCAGTGGCGGACAACCTCGACTACTACCACACCTTGTTGGCTGAACGGGCTCTGCACAATCGTGATGCCACCCGGGATGCGCGTGTACAGTCGTTGCTCGACCTCTATATTCGGGAGCTGAATGTTAAATCCATGCTGCACTGTGCCGTGTTACAGGCCGGTGAAGTTATTGGTGTGGTGTGCGCAGAGTCCGTGGGTGAGTTTCACTATTGGAGCAGTGAAGAAATCTCCTTTGTGGCGGATGTTGCCGACCAGGTTGCCCATGCTGTCAGTAATCGCGAAATACGAGCGGCTGAAAACCGCCTCCTGGAGTTGCAGGCCAGCCAGGAAACCAAGTCACAGTTTATGTCGATGCTCAGCCATGAGTTGCGCACGCCGCTCAATGGCGTGTTGGGTATGACCGAACTGCTCAACACCACTTCTCTGGATAAGCAACAGAGCGAGTATGTGGGCCTGATCGAATCATCCGGTGAGCTGCTGCTCAAGGTGATTGGCGATATTCTCGATTACAGCAGAATCGAAGCGGGCGAGGTGGAGATGCACCCGCAACCCACTGATCTTCAGCATTTGAGCAGTGATTGCCTGGAGCTGCTTCGGTCTGAAGCCGTGAGTAAAGGACTGGCACTCAATCTCAGTATCGATGCCGCCGTGCCTGCACTGTGCCTGCTCGATACCCGCCGTTTGCAGCAGGTGTTGCTGAATCTGTTGATGAACGCTATCAAATTTACGCAACAAGGCAGTGTTACTCTAAAGATCAATGTGGAGGACGATGCTTGGTTGGCGCTCTCCGTAATCGACACCGGAATTGGAATTGCCTCTCAGTTGCAGGATCAGATGTTTGAAGCCTTTGTCCAAAATCGTCAGGCCAATGCCGAAGAGTCACTCAAGGGGGCGGGTCTGGGACTCTCCATCTGCAAGGGGCTGGTGCGGTTGATGAAGGGACGCATTGAAGTTCAAAGCGAAGAGGGCAAGGGCAGCCAATTTAAAGTCCTATTGCCGTTGGAACCCTTTGTCGGTAAGACGACTCAAACCAAGCCGGTGAATGACGCGGACTATAAGGACATGAAAGTTCTCGTGGCAGAAGATAATCCGGTTAACCGCAAGGTCGTGCAGGGCATGCTTAAACTGTTCAAGGTGGAAGCGGATCTCTGTGATGATGGCGCTCAGGCCCTGGCCAAGGTGCAATCGGAATCGGGTTGTTATGACCTTATTCTGATGGACTGTGAAATGCCGGTGATGGATGGCTTTGAGGCGGTGGAGGCGATACGGCAACTGCCGGCTCCCAAGGGCTCGACCTATATTGCGGCCCTGACCGCTCACGCGTTGCAAGAGTATCGGGATAAAGCCACCGAGGTTGGTATGAATGCTTACCTGACCAAACCGTTGCAAAAACAGGCGCTGGCAGATCTTCTGGAACAATTGCAGCCTTGAATCCTGTGCTATCTTTCGGTCGGGGATTTGGTTAGTCTGTGTCGCCATGACTGATGCGCTGGCGGAAGCTCCGGATGGGGTTGATCAAAATCTAATCGATACTTATATCGATGCTGTCTGGGTCGAGAAGGGGCTGAGTGACAGCACGCTTTCCTCTTATCGCCAGGATCTTACCGGGCTGGCTCGCTGGGCCGGTCCCCGAGGGGTGCCACTGCTGACCATGAATTCCGAAACCCTGCAGGGATATCTGGGTTGGCGTCTCCAACAAAAGCAATTCTCCCCACGCAGTAGCGCCCGATTTTTATCCTGTTGTCGCGGGCTATATGCCTATCTCTTGCGGGAAGGACGCATCGAAGAAGACCCTACGGCATTGATAGAAAGTCCCCGGCAACCCAGAGCACTGCCCAAGTCCATGACAGAGGTAGACGTAGAAATGCTCCTGGCAGCGCCGAATCTGGATGATCCTATCGGGCTGCGTGACCGCACCATGCTGGAAGTGCTCTACGCCTGCGGCCTGCGGGTGAGTGAGTTGGTGGGGTTGACCACCGTGGATGTGAATCTGCGCCAAGGTGTTATCCGTGTCATGGGTAAAGGTAGCAAAGAGCGCCTGGTTCCCATGGGGGCCGAGGCCATGGACTGGTTAGAGAGATACGTGCGCCACTCGCGGCCTGCGCTGCTGAAGAGTGTCTCTGATGTGTTGTTCCCCAGTAATCGCGGCACCCAAATGACCCGCCAGACGTTTTGGCATCGGATCAAGCATTGGTCTGTGGTCGCCGGCATCAATAAAGATATCTCGCCTCACACTTTGCGCCATGCATTTGCCACGCACCTGATCAATCACGGTGCGGATCTTCGGGTTGTGCAGCTGTTGCTGGGTCACAGTGATCTGTCGACGACACAGATTTATACCCATGTGGCAATCGAGAGGATGAAGACACTGCATCTTGAACACCATCCGCGCGCTTGAATCGCGCAGGTGGTGGACGATTTCGACACTGGCGGTTGGCGTAAAAGCCCCTATAATGCCCGCCAGACAAAGCCTTGAATTTACGAAAGTACAGCTACAAGAGAGACAATTATGCCCGGTTTGCTCCCCGATGTTGATCCCGATGGTCTGCTGGAATATTCCGTTGTTTTTACCGATCGTTCCCTCAACCATATGTCGCAGTCGTTCCAGCAGGTTATGCGCGATATCTCCTCGACCTTGAAGGGGGTTTATAACGCAGAAGGTGTGGCGGTGGTTCCCGGTGGCGGCACCTATGGTATGGAAGCGGTGGCTCGCCAGTTAGCGACGGACAAGAAGTGTCTGGTGATCCGCAATGGCTGGTTCAGCTTCCGTTGGAGCCAGATTCTGGAGATGGGCAATATCGCGTCTTCGGTGGAGGTGCTGAAAGCGTCGCTGGCGTCTGATGACAGCCAGTCGCCGTTTGCCCCTGCTGATATTGACCAGGTGGTTGAGACCATTGAGCGTGAGAAACCGGATATAGTGTTTGCGCCGCATGTGGAGACGGCGTCTGGAATGTTGTTGCCGGATGATTATTTGCGCAAGCTGGCGGCAGCGGTTCATTCTGTTGGCGGTTTGTTTGTGTTGGATTGTATTGCCTCGGGCACGCTCTGGGTGGATATGAAAGACATCGGTGTGGATGTGCTGATCAGTGCGCCGCAGAAGGGCTGGAGCGCTTCGCCTTGTGCGGGGCTGGTCATGTTGGGTGAGGACGCGCTGGCGCGGGTTGAGGCGACCACCAGTACGAGTTTTGCCTGTGATTTGAAGAAGTGGCTGCAGATTATGCAAGCTTATGAGAATGGTGGTCATGCGTATCATGCGACAATGCCCACCGATGCTTTGACCAAGTTCCGCGATACTATGAAAGAGGTAGAGTCTCTGGGTTTCGAAACGGTTAAGCAGCAGCAGATTGAGCTGGGGCAGCGGGTTCGTGCTTTGCTGGCGAATAAAGGTTATCAGAGTGTTGCTGCTGAGGGCTTTGAAGCGCCTGGAGTGGTTGTGAGTTATACCGCGGATGCGGATGTGCATACGGGGAAGAAGTTTTTGTCTCAAGGGCTGCAGGTCGCCGCTGGTGTTCCGCTGCAGTGTGATGAGCCCGAGGATTATCAGACCTTCCGGATTGGGTTGTTTGGTTTGGACAAGCTTGGGAATATTGATCGCACGGTTGCCAGTTTAGAAGCAGCTTTGGACGCTATTTAAAATTCGATTTCTTCTGGCATGGGGCGCGGGTTCGGGTCTTCAGGAGAGTGCCATAACCGGAAGTTCATAATCCTGGTTCAGGGCACCATGGGCGTTCGATAATGTCCGCAACGGCCGCACGACGTAGGGTGGATTAGAAGCGCTTTGCGCTTCGTAATCCACCGATCCGCCAAAGGTTTAAATTGGCGGCGGCCGTGTACAAATCACCTGTTGCAGGCACATTCAAGGGTGTTAAAAACCGGGCCAAAGCCAACGAACATCTCCGGCAGAACCGGCGGATTACGGCGCAAGCGCCTAATCCGCCCTACGCATAAACAACGCCGTCAGAGTACCAATCCTGCGAATTTCTAAGACCGGTTATGGCACAAACCCGCCTTCGGTTGTTATCGCAGATACAATCCTCCATCCTGCTTCACATCTTCAATCACAACATATGTGTGCGTCTGCGCTACGCCGGGTAATTCCACCAATTGCCCCAGGACCACCCTATAGGCTTCCATGTCGCTGAATCTGAGTTTGACCAGGTAATCAAACCCCCCGGCCACCATATGGCATTCGGCCACTTGGGGAATGGTGACCAGACCTTCCTTGAAGCGTTCAAAGACGTCTGCGGTGGTGCGGTCCAGGGTGACCTGGATAAAGGCTGACATGGCTTGATTGAGCTTGGTCGCGTCGAGTTTGGCGAAGTAGCCCTGTATGAATCCTTCGCTTTCCAGTCGTTTGACTCGCTCCAGGCAGGGACTGGGGCTGAGGTTGACTCGTTTCGCCAGTTCTACATTGGAGATGCGGCCGTCTCCCTGCAGTGTTTTGAGAATGGCGGTATCGATGCGGTCGAGGGAGCGGTTCTTATTGGACTTCATAGGTGGGCATTCAGGCTGGTCAAGGTGTTGGGTTATTGTTCTGCTGTTTCGGCTAAATGTCAAAACTATTCACTGGCTTTATGAGTGTTATGCCTTATATTTCTCTGCCTGGAACTAATGGTTGTTGTCGGGGTTCAAAGCACAGTAAGATCTTGGCCTTGTTGGTTGAGACCCCGCGCCTGAGGGTAATACCAGTCTGGTTCCGCCAGAGGTGGTATCCAGGGCGAAAATCAGAATCCGAACCAAGGGTCCGGAACACGTTAATTGGAAGAATTTCAGAGGTTCAGCATTTTGAAACTAAGACAGCTCGCCGGGGCTTTGTGCTTTTCGGCGCTGATGGGACTGGGTGCAGTGGTACAGGCAGCGGAGGCGGTACCCGCGGCTGTGAGCACTAAAATATTAGCCAAGCTGCAGGCAGCTCGGCCGGATTTCATGTACGGCGAGATCAAGCCGACCGCCATGGATAACATCTATCAGGTTCAGGTCGAAAATGGGCCTTTGCTGTATGTGAGCGCCGATGGCGGGTTTATTATCACGGGTACCCTGTATGGGGTAACGGCAAAAGGCTTTGTGGACCTGAAGGAGCAGTCGCTTAAGCCTGAACGGGTGGCCAAGCTTAATGCGGTTCCAGAGAGCGATAAGGTGGTTTTCCCAGCCGAGGGCAAGACCAAGGCCTATATCCATGTTTTTACCGATGTAGACTGTGGCTATTGTCGTAAACTGCATCGTGAGGTGCCGGCTATGAATGCCAAGGGCATCGAGGTTCGCTATCTGGCCTATCCCCGTGCCGGCATTGGTTCTGCCTCGCACAAGAAGATCGCTGCAGCCTGGTGTGCCAAGGATGACGAGCGTTTGGAGACCATGACCAAACTGAAGAATGGGCAGGGGGTTAATGTGGATTATTGCCAGGACAATCCCGTCGCCGATCACTTCCGTCTGGGGGGTGAGCTGGGGGTTCGCGGTACTCCTGCCATTGTATTGGCCGACGGTACCATGCTGCCTGGTTATCTGACCGCCGACCAGTTGGCCATGCAACTGGGTTTGTAGTTTCTCACCCCACTCTGAGCCCCCGCCGACATTGACAGCGCGGGGGCTGGCCAGTAATGTTCCCCCTCTTATTTTCGGCGCTTCCCACAGCCAAGTGGTGGCGCCGTTTGATGTCATTGATTAGGGGAAAATCACCTTGAAACCGGTAAGAGTAGGAATCTGTGGGTTAGGTACCGTCGGTAGCGGTACATTTAATGTTCTGACACGTAATGCACGTGAAATTAGCGCCCGCGCCGGTACCGACATCATTATTGAGCAGATTGGCGCCCGTCGCGACAATCCCAATGCTGATACGTCATCCAGCAACGTCACCCGTGATGTCTTTGATGTGGTTCGTAATCCTAATGTTGATGTGGTGGTCGAGCTGATCGGTGGCACCACTGTGGCTAAAGAGCTGGTGGAAGAGGCCATCGATAACGGTAAGCACGTGGTCACCGCCAACAAGGCGTTGATCGCCGAGTTTGGTAACGAGTTGTTTGCCCGTGCTGAGGCCAAGGGTGTGTCTATCGCTTACGAGGCTGCAGTGGCTGGCGGTATCCCCATCATTAAGTCTCTGCGCGAGGGCCTTGGCGCCAACAAGGTCGAGTGGCTGGCGGGCATAATTAACGGCACCGGCAACTTTATCCTTACCGAGATGAAGGATAAGGGCCGCGACTTCGCGGATGTGCTGAAGGAGGCCCAGGAGCTGGGTTATGCCGAGGCCGACCCCACTTTTGACGTAGAAGGTATCGATGCAGCCCACAAGCTGGTGATTCTGGCGTCTATCGCTTTTGGTATGCCGCTGCAGTTTGACAAGATTTTTACCGAGGGCATCAGCACCATTCAGCCCCAGGACGTGACCTACGCTGAAGAGCTGGGTTACCGTATCAAGCACCTGGGCATTGCCCGCCAGTCAGAGCAGGGCGTGGAGTTGCGTGTGCACCCAACCCTGATTCCTGAAAAGCGCCTGATTGCCAATGTCGACGGTGTCATGAATGCCGTGCTGGTTAAAGGCGATGCGGTTGGTCCAACCCTGTATTACGGCGCCGGCGCCGGCGCGGAGCCCACTGCCTCCGCCGTGGTGGCGGATGTGGTGGATGTGGCTCGCGCTTTCACCGCACCCCAGGAAAACAAAGTGGCTCATCTTGGCTTTAACGCGGCAGCCCTGAAGGATTATCCGATTTTGCCTATGGGCGATGTGGAGACGGCTTATTATCTGCGTATGACCGCTGAGGATCGTCCCGGTGTGCTCAACCAGATTACCCAGATTCTCAGCGATGCGGGTGTGAGTATTGAAGCCCTGATACAGAAGGAGCCGCACACCGGTGAGACCGCAGTGCCGCTGATTCTGTTGACCAACCGTGCAGTGGAAAAACAAATGCTGGCTGCAGTGGAGAGCATCGAAGCGCTCGATTCCATCCAGGGTGGCGTGAGCCATATTCGTGTTGAATCCCTGGGCTGATCCCGGGCTATTGTTTTTTAAGAGGTTACTGTGAAATACATCAGCACCCGCGGCGAAGCCGCGCCACTGGCGTTTGAAGACGTTGTACTGACAGGTCTGGCGCCGGACGGCGGCTTGTACGTGCCCGAGAATCTGCCCAAGTTCAGTCAGCAGGAAATTGCCTCCTGGGCCGGTCTCAGCTATCAGGATCTGGCCTTTAAGGTGATCGCACCCTTCGTCGCAGGCGAGGTGCCCGACGCCGACCTGAAAAAAATCATCGACGATTCCTATTCCACCTTCCGACACGACGCTATTGCTCCAATGGTGCAAACCGCCCACAACGAGTGGGTGTTGGAGTTGTTCCAGGGTCCCACGCTGGCGTTTAAGGACTTTGCCCTGCAATTCTTGGGCAATCTGCTGGATTACATTCTCAAAAAGCGTGACCAGAAAGTTGTGGTTATGGGGGCGACTTCCGGCGATACCGGTTCCGCCGCTATCGAAGGCTGCCGCCACTGTGACAACATCGATATTTTTATCCTGCACCCCAACAATCGTGTCTCCGACGTACAGCGTCGCCAGATGACCACGGTGCTGGAAAACAACGTTCACAATATCGCTCTCGAAGGCAACTTCGATGACTGCCAGAACATGGTCAAGGCCAGTTTTGGTGATCAGTCTTTCCTGCCCGAAGGTCGCCAGCTGGTGGCAGTAAACTCCATTAACTGGGCGCGCATCATGGCTCAGATTGTTTACTACTTCTACGCAGGTCTGGCGCTGGGCGCTCCCGCGCGTCCGGTGTCTTTCTCTGTGCCTACCGGTAATTTCGGCGATATCTTTGCCGGTTACCTGGCCAGGCAAATGGGGCTGCCGGTTGATCAGTTGGTGATCGCCACCAACGCCAACGACATTCTGCACCGTTGCATCAGTGCCAACGACCACAGCAAAAAAGAGCTGATTCACTCACTGTCGCCCAGCATGGATATCATGGTATCCAGCAACTTTGAGCGTTTGTTGTTCGATCTCTACGGCCGCGATGGGGCTGCGATCAAGCAGCTGATGGAAGACTTTAAAGGCGGTACCGCCATGACCTTGTCTGAAGAGGCGTTGTCCGGTGCCCGTGAGCTGTTCAGCTCTTACCGACTGGGTGACGAAGAAACCATTGATGTGATCCGTGATGTGTTTGAGAACACCGAGTATCTGCTTGATCCGCACACGGCTATTGGTGTGCAGGCGGCTCGCAAGACCCGCCGCCGTCAGGATATTCCCATGATCTGCCTGGCTACCGCGCATCCGGCCAAGTTCCCGGAAGCGGTCCGCAAAGCCGGTCAGGATGAAGACCCGGCGCTGCCGCATCATATGAGCGATTTGTTTGATCGAGAGGAGCGCTTTGAGGTGCTGGAGAAGGATTTGACAAAAGTTCAGCAGCACATCGCTGCCAACGTTCGCGCGTGATTTTTTTGATCGCTCGACACCCGTAGCAGCTCCTGGTTCGAGCCCGCCCCATGGCGGGCTCTTCGTATCTGGCATAAGGCATTCACAGGAACGGATCCATGCAAACCCGAATTACCCGACGTTCTATTCCTGACACCGATATCCTTTGGCCTCACACGTTGCACCCGCGCTTGCAGCGTATCTACGCCGCGCGCGGCATTACCGACATCAATGAGATTGAGCGCTCGCTGGGCGCTATGCTCAGGCCTCAGCAACTGAAAGGGCTGAACGACGCGGTTGCTCTGTTGGTGGAAGCGTTGCAGGACGCGCAGTCCATCCTGATTGTTGGCGATTTTGACGCCGATGGCGCTACCAGCAGTGCCCTGGCAGTATTGGCCTTGCGGGATATGGGCGCCCACCAGGTTCAATATCTGGTCCCAAATCGCTTTGATTTTGGTTATGGCCTAACCCCCGAGATTGTGGAGGTGGCGCGAACTCGCAATCCGGATCTGATCATCACCGTCGACAACGGTATTTCTTCCATTGATGGTGTCAATGCCGCCAAGGCTGCCGGAATCAAAGTGCTGGTTACTGACCACCATCTGCCCGGGGCAGAGCTGCCGGCGGCGGACGCCGTTGTGAACCCCAACCAGCCTGGTTGTGAATTCCCCAGCAAAAATCTCGCGGGTGTGGGTGTGATTTTTTATCTGATGAGCGCCCTTCGCGGTGCACTGCGTCAGATCAACTGGTTTCAGGATAATCTCCTGCCTGAACCCAAAATGGGGGATTACCTCGATCTGGTCTCTCTGGGTACGGTGGCCGATGTCGTGCCTCTGGACAACAATAATCGGATTCTGGTGCACCAGGGACTGCAGCGCATTCGCAGTGGCCGCGCCCGCCCGGGTATTCTCTCTCTGTTGGAGGTGGCCGGTCGCAAGCGCGACCGGCTGGTGGCCTCGGACCTGGGCTTCGCCGTAGGGCCAAGGCTGAACGCGGCCGGACGACTGGATGATATGTCGCTGGGGATCGAGTGTCTGCTGTGTCAGAGTCCCGAGCTGGCCCGTGAAATGGCGGTGGAGCTGGACGAGCTTAATCGCGACCGCCGTGCCATTGAAGCCGGGATGCAGCAGGAGGCTTTGCAGTCGCTGCAGACGTTGACGTTGGGAGAGGATTCGGATCTGCCCTGGGGGCTATGTATCTACGATGGTCAGTGGCACCAAGGTGTTATCGGTATTCTGGCATCACGTATCAAAGAGCGATTCCACCGTCCGGTGATTGCGTTTGCTGACGCCAACGAAGAAGAGATCAAGGGCTCAGCCCGCTCAATACCGGGTTTGCATATTCGCGACGCACTGGATGCCGTGGCCAGCGCGAATCCGGGCTTGCTAACCAAGTTTGGTGGCCATGCCATGGCGGCCGGAATGAGTCTGAAAAAGTCTGATTTTGAGCGATTCCAGAAAGCATTTGATGAGGTGGTACGGCGGGTGCTTAAGCCTGAGCAACTGCAGGCAGAGATTCTATCGGATGGTGCACTAAGCCACGACGAAATCAACCTTCCGCTGGCCTATACACTGCGGGAGTCGGGGCCATGGGGGCAGCATTTCCCCGAGCCGATCTTTGATGGCAGCTTTTATCTGGTACAGCAACGACTGGTGGGGGAGAAGCACCTGAAGATGGTGCTGGCAGTGGATGACGCCAAACAACAACTGGTGGATGCTATCGCTTTTAATGTGGATACGGATCAATGGCCTAATCCGGCCGTGCAAAAGCTGAATCTGGCCTACAAACTGGATGTGAATGAGTTCCGGGGCCGCGAATCCCTGCAGTTAATGGTGGAGTATCTTGAGCCCGTCCAAAGCGGGTGATCAGTGATTGGCGCTTGCCTCCAACTGCTTAGAGTCTGCGTCGAGCAAGGGCTCGAGCAGAGGCCAGACATTATCCAGCATTTGGGCCTGGGCCTCACTGCGGGGGTGAATTCCATCAGCCTGCATTAATTCCCGATTGGTAGCCACGCCTTCCAAAAAGAAGGGCACCAGCACCAACTCATTGTGTTTGGCGATTTCCTGATAGGCCGAGCGGAACAGCTCACTGTAGCGGCGGCCATAGTTAGGGGGGATTTCCATGCCCAGCAGTAGTACTTGCGCCTGGTGTTGGTGGCTCAGCTGCACCGAGCGCTGCAGCTGTTTCTTCATGCTCTGTATGGGGTATCCCCGCAGACCGTCATTGCCGCCCAGCTCCAGAATCACCACCGAGGGTTGATATTCATTGAGCAGGCGGGGCAGGCGGGCCAGGCCGCCGGCGGTGGTTTCGCCACTGATCGAGGCATTGATGACCTGGATATCCAGCTGTTTTTGCTCAAGACGCTCTCTTAGCAGTTGCACCCAGCCCTGATTCTCATTCATGCCGTAAGCGGCACTCAGACTATCTCCCAGTACCAGCACGTTGGCGGCATGCAGGGGAGGCAACCAGAGGGCAACTATCAGGGCAATCAGGGGGCGAAGCATAGGGTCAGGTACTGTAAATCGGGAAGACAGGGCTATCCTACCGCATCCGCTTTAACAGTGAATGCCAAGAACTTTACTTAAAGGGTAAAGTTCTGTGAAAACCTTGGACACTCTTGTCGCACGACACAACAATAGCCACAATCACGACAGTTTCGGTATCCCTATGTTGCACGCTCAATCTCTCTGCAAGCAGGTCATGACCGCGGCGGGAGAGCTAAAAATCCTGGAAAACGTCTCTCTTAGCGTCGCTGCCGGCGACAGCCTGGCCATTACCGGTGCCTCCGGGTCCGGTAAATCCACCTTGTTGGGTATTCTGGCAGGGCTGGATCAGCCCAGCAGTGGCACCATGACCCTGCACAACAAGGAGCTGACGGCGATGGGTGAAGAGGGCCGCGCCCGGGTCCGGGCGGACCACGTGGGTTTTGTGTTCCAATCGTTCCAGCTGCTGCCGGGGCTCACAGCCCTGGAAAATGTGATGATGCCCCTGGAATTGCACGGTCGCGATTGTGCCCGTGGCAAAGCCGAATTCTTCCTCACCCGAGTAGGTCTCAAAGATCGCCTGCAACACTATCCCCAGCAGCTTTCCGGCGGTGAACAGCAACGGGTTGCCATTGCCAGGGCGTTTGCCAGTGATCCCGACATACTGTTTGCCGATGAGCCCACCGGTAATCTTGATTCCGCCACCGGCGCTCACGTGATCGATCTGTTGTTTGAGCTCAATCGTGAGCAGGGCGCCACTCTGGTGCTGGTAACTCACGAGCAGCGCCTTGCCGAGCACTGCCGCCAGCGCATCAGTCTGGAGGGAGGCAAGGTGGTCGAACGCTTTCCCATGGAAATGGCCTGCTGCGAGGCTGTTTAATGTCACCCCAGTCTATGCTGTTACCTCTCCGTCTGTTGTGGCGTAATTGGCGCAGCGGTGAAATTCGTATTCTTGCCGGTGCGCTGGTGTTGGCCGTTACGGTAGTCACTTGTATCGCTGTGTTTACCAACCGGCTGGAAACAACACTGGTGGCAGAGAGCCACACCTTTCTCGGCGCCAATCGCATCGTTCGCAGTTCTCAGCCCATTCCCGAGGGCTGGCAGGCCCTGGCCGATGAGGCCGGTTGCCGTACCGCCCGAACCACTCAGTTTGCCTCTATGGTGTTTGCCGGTGAACGCATGCATCTGGCCGCGGTAAAGGCGGTAACGGCCGGCTATCCCCTCGTCGGGCATCTCACCATCAGTGAGCAACCCTTTGCCACTGATCCACTGCAAATGTTGGAAGCTCAGACGGTACCGGCACCCGGTGAAGCCTGGGCCGATTCCCGATTGCTGCCACTGCTCGACATTGAGCTGGGCGAGACCCTCAGCGTCGGTGAAAAAGACTTCACGGTGACACGGGTGATTATCGATGAACCTGATCGCGGCAGCAGTTTTGCCCTCTACGGAGCGCGGTTGTTGATCAACGACTCCGACCTGGCGGCGACGGAGGTTATTCAGCCCGGCAGCCGCATTCGCTATCACTGGATGCTGAGCGGTTCGGAGATTCAGTTGCAATCACTGCTGACCGAGCTGAAACCCAGATTGACGCCACATCAGCGTGTGATGGATGTGGAATCGGCGCAACAGGGGCTGGCCAATACACTCACCACCGCACGTAAATTCCTGCTGTTGTCTGCCATGATTGGTGTACTGCTGGCTGGAGTGGCTATCTCAATAGCGGCGCGTCGCTTTGCCGGCCGCCACGTCGAACAGGTGGCGCTGATGAAAAGCCTGGGGGCCAGCGGCTGGGCGGTGCGCAATATTTACGGTATTCAACTGGTATCGCTTGGATTGGTGACGTCCTTGGCGGGGCTTGTGCTGGGGCACGTGTTACAGGAATGGATCGCCAAGGCACTGGCGTCGCTTTACCCGGTTGAGCTGATGGCCGGGGACTGGACAGCCTACGGGCTCGGCCTGCTGACCGGCATGGTATGCCTGATGTGTTTCGTGGTCCCACCTCTTTGGCATCTGCCGATGGTGCCGCCCATCAAAATTCTCAGGCGCGAGCTGGAGGTGAAAGGGCTGCGTTTTTATTGGCAGTCGATGCTGGGTTTGCTGGCGCTGGTTTTTCTGATCGCGCTGTTCAGTCAGGATCTCTGGTTAACCGCCAGTGTTGTTTCCGCCGTTGTTGCATTGTTGACCCTGGTTGCGTTGTTTGCGTTTGGGTTGCTGGCGTTAGGGCGTCGTCTTGGCAGCCAGGTAGGTAACATCTGGCGCCTGGCGCTCTCCGGCCTGCAGCGTAATCTCCGTCAGAGCATTATTCAGATGATGGTGTTTGCGCTGGCGGTGATGTTGCTGCTCACTTTGACAAATCTGCGCACTAACCTGATCAACGACTGGCAGCTGCAATTGCCCCCGGAAACTCCCAATCACTTTCTCCTCAATATTACCCCTGCTGAAGTTGCCGATGTCGAGTCCATGATGCGATCCGACGGCCTGGAGGCAAAGGGTATGTATCCAATGGTGCGTGGTCGTCTTACCCATATCAATGGTGAGATTCCCAGTCAGGAGATTGCAGAGCGGGCCGAGGTGTTGCGTCGTGAAGCCAATCTCAGTTGGACAGAATCTTTGGCTGACGACAATAAGCTGGTCAAGGGTGTCTGGTGGGATCAGTGGTTTGAGCCGGGTGTGTATGGTGTATCCGTAGAGGAGGAGATCGCTGGCGAGCTGGGGCTTTCGCTGGGTGATGATCTGCGCTTTAGCGTCGGCGGTTTGAGATTGGAAGCTCGGGTTGCGAGTATCCGATCGCTGAAGTGGGATTCGATGAATCCTAATTTTTATTTCCTGTTTTCTCCGGGAGCACTGGATTCATTCTCGCCCACGTACCTCACCAGTGTCTATCTGCCGCAGCAGGACAAGTTGTTTATCAATGATCTCTTGCAACAGTTTCCGTCGGTGTTGGTGATTGAGATGGACCGGGTTATTGCTCAGGTACAGTCAATAGTGACACAGGTGAGTTTTGGGGTGGAGTTGATGCTGTGGCTGGTATTGCTGGGCGGTTTCCTGGTGATGTGGGCGGCGGTGTCTTCGAGTATGGAGGCGCGCATGCAGGAGGCGGCGCTGTTGCGTGCTTTGGGCAGTTCCCGCAATCGCCTGCTGGGCAGTTTGTGGATTGAATTTTCGGTGCTGGGCTTTCTTTCCGGCATTATGGCGGCAGTCGGTGCCGAGGTGCTGATTCTGTCGATTCAGAAGTGGGTGTTGGAAATGCCACTGCAGATTCACTGGATGTTAATGCTGTGGGGTGTGATTGCTTCTACGGCGCTCATCGGTGTGATGGGGGTGATTTCCTGTCGCCGAGTGATGACAACTCCACCAGCGTTGATTTTGCGAGAGTTGAGTTAACTATTCCAAGGCCGCGTAGGGTGGATTAGGCGAAGCCGTAATCCACCACCACACCCTGCGGTTAAAGTTCTGCGCGATTAAGAGTTACAAATTCGCTTCAGCATACTCTGCTAACAATGACCGAGGCACACCCTGTAAGGCGATATTCCCTCCGTACTCAAAACCTTTAAAACGCTCTGTCAAATAGGTCAAACCAGAACTGGTCGCATTCAAGTAGGGCGTATCAATCTGGGCCAGATTGCCAAGACAAATGACCTTGGAGCCACTGCCAGCCCGCGTAACAATGGTTTTGATCTGATGGGGAGTCAGGTTCTGACTTTCATCGATCAATATCAGACTGTGCTGAAAGCTGCGGCCACGAATATAATTCAGTGACTTAAAGTGCAGTGGAACCTTGTTCAACACATAGTCGATGCTGCCGGAGCAGTCCTCATCATCACAGTGCAGTGCTTCGAGGTTGTCGGTGATGGCTCCCAGCCAGGGCTCCATTTTTTCCGCCTCGGTACCGGGCAGGAATCCGATGTCTTCGTCCAGGCCCTGAGTACTTCGAGTGGCAATGATGCGGCGGTATTGCTTGGTGGCAACGGTCATTTCAATGGCGGCGGCCAGGGCCAAAATGGTCTTGCCCGAGCCCGCTGCGCCGGTCAGGTTGACCAGATGCACGTCCGGGTCGAGCAGCAGATTCAGCGCCATCGCCTGGTGCACGTCGCGGGGTTTTAAGCCCCAGGCTTCCTGCTCGAGGAAGTGCGCCGGTTCCATATGCCACAGCGTCACTTCGTCGTCGTTGACGGCGATCACCCGTGCCGTAAAACCCTGTTCATCGGTAATAAACTGGTTCGGGAACAGCTCTTTGGGGAAGTGATCCCGTGGCAAATAGTGCACGGTGCGGCCCATCTGCTGTTCAGTATCCACCTGCTCGACCGTATCCCAGAAGCTGCCGGCGTATTCCAGATAACCCTTATTCAGCATTTCGATGTCGGTGACCAGCTGATCGTTGTGGTAGTCATCGGACTCGATACCACAGCCGCGGGCCTTGAGGCGCATGTTGATGTCTTTGGTGACGAGGACGACGCGGTGGTCGGGGTTGTTGGCCTTGAGGAGGACCAGGTCGTTGATGATTTTGTTGTCGTTGAGGTGGGTGGGGAGGACGGAGACGTTGTCGGGAGGGGTGGTCATTAAGATCGAGAGCCTGCCGTTGGGTTCGGTGAAGGCCTCTCGTCGTATCGGCACACCGCCTTCGACTTCTTCGGGGCTCGCTCGCCCGAGTATCTTGTCGATCTCCCGGATCGCCTGGCGGCAGTCTGCAGCCTGTGCTTTTTTTCCGCTTTTGAGTTTGTCGAGTTCTTCCAGAACCGTCATGGGAATCATGACGTGGTGTTCTTCAAAATTGAGCAGCGCAGTGGGGTCGTGTATCAGGACGTTGGTGTCGAGGACGTAAAGTATGGGACGTTTGTCGGGGTTGAATTGATTGTTGTCTTTGGTGCCGATGGATTCGGCGAGTGAACTATCTACCATAAGCGAGCATCCTTCCTTCTGGTTGATAACACCGCAACGGCAGCTCGGCGACTCCTCTAAGGAGTTCTGGCCACCGCGCGTACGTCTGTTGTACCAGAAACCAAATTAGGTTGGCAAGATGACAAACCAAAGAAGTTTTGATGGCAGCCGTGAGTCACGGCCGCCAAATAGGCTCGAAAGTCCCGTCAGGCCCAGCCTACAGCCGATCGAGCACGCTCGATATAAATATGTTCGACGCGTCCGGTCTTGGGGTGTTTGGGGTGGCGAAAGTTGTGGTGGTCCGGTGTGGAGCCGAGGTATTCCCAGCACATTCCCTTGTAGATGCAAAGCGGGTTGCCCTCATTGATGGCATAGGCAGACAAATCTTCCCACATGTCGTCCCACTCAGGGTGGGTTGAATCCAGGTATTCCATTTGCTGGTTCCTCCCAGGGCTAAGCCTGTAGTTTACGTCGAATTGTTATTAATGTTAGTGATGACGCTCACAAGTTGGGCAGATACTGGGGCTTTTTAAAATACTTGTCAACTATGTGTTTTAAGTGTTTGATTTTATTTGACTTTATTCTGATCTTTGTAGTGAAGGGTCACAAGTTTACGAGATCGGAATCGTTTTTCAGGGCATCAGCGATTTTGGTTAAGCACCCGATCGACATTGTTTTTCAGCTTCTGTAGCAAGCGAATCAGTTCCTTTTGTTCGGACTTGCTCATATCGCTCCAGAATTGGTCGGCTCGAGCCAACTTTTGGGCGGCAATCTCACAATAAACGTCGCCACCTTCGTCCGTCAGGTCGAAGGGTTTGCTACGCCAGTTGTCATCGCCATTGGGGGCAGGCTGCACCAGATTTTGCTGTTCCAGATACTTTAGCGCGCGACTGACAGAGGCTTTGTCCATTCCGGTGTCGTCGGCAATGTCTTTATTGGTCAGAGGGCCCCGGTCTGCCATTTGCGAGAGAATGCGCCATTCACGCATGCCGATGCGGTGTGCCCCGATATTCACGGTGCTGGTGCCTACGGCAATACGCCCGGAGATTGAGCGCAGCAAGTAGGGGAAATAATTGTTCAGCACGATGGGGTCTTTTACCCTGGCCACCCTGTCCTCCGAAGTGTTGATTATGGTCTGACGGATTTCAGTATCCGGTTGAAGCCTTGATATGTCAACCGTTCTAAGTTTATAGGTCATTGAAACCAAAAGATTTTTTCAGTTTTAATAAGATTTCTTTCCAAAATTTGACAGCACTGAAAGCAAACTTTTATCGCTTTATCAGTTGACATAGCAACTGACAAAGGTCTACGATTGATATATCAACTGACCCCGGGAGTTAGTCTGGATGCACAGGAGAAGAGCATCTATTTTTAGTTCATATCCCGTGCCTGTTGATGTTGAGAACTCAAATAAAAACAGTCGCAATCCCATCGAGGAGACAAGATGAAAACATCCAAGAATCTGTTGGCGCTGGCCATTACCACGTTGCTCCCGACCTCTAACGTGCTGGCGGAATTCCAATTGGAAGAGGTTGTGGTTACTGCTCGTAAGCGGGTGGAAAGTCTGCAGGAGACGCCTCTGTCCGTTATGGCGATGGACGAACAAGCACTGGAGCAGCAGAACGTCGCCGACTTGAAGGGGCTGGAAATGAAAATGCCCAATGTGGCCGCTGGCGGCTCGGGCGGTTTGGGCGGCAGCAATGCGGCATTTTTTGTGCGGGGTATCGGTACGGATCGCAACGCCGTCAATCAGGAAACGGCCATTGCGCTCTATGTGGATGATGCCTACTACGGACGCACCGATGGTGCATTGCTCAGCGTGCTGGATGTGGCTCAGGTGGAAGTGGCCCGCGGGCCACAGGGTACGCTTTTTGGTCGTAGCGCGACTGGCGGTGCCATTCGCTATATCACGCAAAAACCCACCGAGGAGTTTGAGGGCAAGCTCCAGGCCACTCTGGGTAGCGAGAACCGACGCGATCTCAAGGCTGTGGTGAATGTGCCCCTGAATGATAACGCCGCTGCCAGATTGACGGCGGCCACCTTAAATCAGGATGGGCATGTGGAAGGGGTGTTTACCGGTCAAGACTACGGCGATGTGAACAGCGATCTTATACGGGGCTATTTGCGGTGGGATATCAATGAGTCCCTGGAATTGTTGTTCTCGGCGGATTACACGCATATGGATACCAATGGTGGTGCGAGCGTGATCCTGGGCGTGAATGAGCAGGCTCCCTTTGTGCGGGGAGAGGCGGCAGTAGGATTTGATGCCACACGGCTGCCCACCGGAGACTTTGAAAAGTCCTACTCGACAGGTCAAAACTTTTATGAGTCTGATAATACGGGCGCAAATCTGACATTGAATTGGGCCCTTGACGACAAGCTGGAGTTGAAATCTTCTACATCGGTGCGTCGAATCGACATAGAGGGGGCTTACGATACAGACGGCACTGACGCGGTTTTATTCGAACAGGTGTTTGAGCGGGATATCGATATGTTCTCCCAAGAGTTCCAGCTTTCGGGTGCCGGCGAAGGGCTTAATTGGGTGGCGGGATTGTTTTATTACCGCGAAGAGGCCAGCGATGTTCGCGACGTATTGACCACTACCAACTCCGTCAACCGGACTTCTACCCGCATAGTGGATCCCTATGAAGTGGAGAGCCTGGCGGCGTTTGGGCAGGCAACTCTGGATTTGTCCGAGCGTTGGTCGGTGACCACAGGACTTCGCTATACCTATGACGACAAGAGTATTCAAGCCAATGAACTCAGGGCCTCTGGTGCGCCGCGGGTGGATCAGGATGTGGACAATGATGATACCTGGAGCGCGCTTTCCGGTCGTGTCAGTCTGGAGTTTCAGGCAGCGGATGATATTTTTCTGTTTGCCTCGGCAGCTCGCGGTTTTCGCTCCGGCGGGTTTAATGATCGCATCCGTACTGATTTGGGGCCCGAAAATAACTACGGGATTACCTCCTTTGACGAAGAATCGTTGGATATGTTCGAGTTGGGCATTCGCAGTGAACTGTTTGATCATCGCCTGCGTCTGAATCTGACGGCGTTTTTTGGTGAATATACGGATATGCAAATCAGCTCGATATTGCCGGGTACAACTCGTAATGTCATCCAGAATGTGGGTGAGTCGGAGCTGAGTGGTATTGAAGGCGAGTTTACGTTTGTGTTGAACGACGTACTGACAGTGGATGGCGCTGTAGGTTATCTGGATGCCGAGTACACGGACATCGCCACAGAAAATGCAGCGGTTGGTACTGACAGTGATTTTGCCCGTGCGCCCCAGTGGTCTTACTCCATTGGACTGACGGCGGAGTGGGAAGCGATAAGTGCGCGAGTTGATTACGGTTGGAAGGACGATTTCCGTTCGGTGATTCCCGACGCCAACTTTATTCAACAGGATGCTTATGGGCTGCTCAGTGTCAACATCAGTTATGCGCCAGAAAGTGAGCCCTGGAAGTTAAGCCTGTTCGGTACCAATTTGACAGATGAGGAATATTTGGTATCGGGTATAGCGGTAAATAACCCGGTTGGCATGGCTCAGATTGAACCCGGTCGCTTTCGTGAGTTTGGTGTGAAGTTCGATTGGGAATTTTAATTCGACACTAGATTTCATCACGGTTTTCTTGATGACGATGAATGAGTCTTTGGATTTCTCATGGATTATTTTTCTGTAGTATGTAGAACCCTGTTGAGTACAATGTTATTCAGCTTTTCCTTTTTCGCCTTCGGCAATCAGCAACCCAATGTAGTGGTGGTTCTGGTGGACAATGTGCCCGCACAATTAATCGGTGCATACGGTAATCGTCATGTGAAAACACCGAATATCGATCAGCTGGCCGATGAGGGCATGACGTTTGACCGCGCATTTGCAACCAGCGGTGTATGTTCTCCAACACGTGCCACCTTGTTAACCGGTTTATTGCCGTCGCAGACCGGTGTTCACAACGCTTTGCCGTCGGAGGTGGGTGTTGCCGATTGGGCGGCTGTTGGTGAGTTTCGGAGTTTGCCACAAACCTTGGCGGATGCGGGTTATCGTACCGGGTTGGTGGGTAAGTACCATTTGGGTGTGCCGGATCAATCCCAGTTGGGATTTGATTCGTGGGTTACATTCGCCAGTGGTCACACCAGCAGTTTTCACGATGTGGTGGTGATTGATAACGGTAAACACTATCGTACGAAGAAACACATCACGGATTTCTGGACCGACCGTGCGGTGGATTTTATTAAAAAGCAAGATAAGAAACAGCCGTTTTTCCTCTATCTGTCTTACAACGGGCCTTATATGCTGCCGCCGTTGGTGTTGGAGACGGCGAAAAACAGACACGCGGAGTTTTACCGCAAGAATCCAGCTCCAATGCCCCGCGATCCCATACATCCGTTCTTGCAGAATTTTGTTCGCATGGCCGATGCGTCTTCCGATGGTGGCGGTGAATTCTTAAAGGGTTGGCGTGCGGAGGAACAAGGTCACAGCAGCCGTTGGGCGGAGGTGGCCTGGGGAATGGTCAGGTCGCTAAACAACCCAGAGGCAATGGTGCATGCGTTGTCGGAGTTGACGATGGTGGATGATGGTGTCGGTCGGCTGATGGCGACACTTAAGGCTCAGGGGTTGGATAAGAATACTCTGGTGTTGTTTACATCTGATCAGGGGGCGGCGTTGGGTGAGCATGGGCTTTGGGGCAACAGTTCGGCGTCGCTTCCGACAGCGGCCTATGATGAGAATATGCATGTGCCTTTGATTTTGCGTCAGCCTGGTCGTATTGCTGAGGGGGCGCGAGGAAACCAGTTGATTAATCAGTTCGATATTGCACCGACGGTGTTGGATTATGTGGGCATGGCGGATCGGGTGTTTGCGAACACGCCGGGTTTGAGTTTTGTACCTGCCCTGCAGGGGGAAACGGTTGAGGGACACAAAGCGGTGTTCTTCGAGTATATGCGGACGCGGGCGATTCGTACGGATCGTTGGAAGTTGGTGAAGCGGTTTCCGGAGGGGCCGGATGAGTTGTACGATTTGAAGTCCGATCCTCATGAGTATCAGAATCTGGCGGGGCAGGCGCAGGTGGCTGATATTGAGAGGTCTTTGGCTGAGGATTTGAATGTGTTTTTCACAAAGCATGCGAATCCTCGGTTTGATGTTTGGCGCGGTGGGAGCGCCAAGGCGGTAATGGAGTATGGCGGGCGGAATCAATTTTATGAGAGCTATTTTCCGGATTGGGTTGAGCCTTCAGTTCAAGAGGTTACTCAATTTAGGGATTGATACTCACTCGGAGTGGCAATGACTCTTGTGTGTCATAACCGGTCTTAGAAACTCGCAGGATTGGTACTCTGACGGCGTTGTTTATGCGTAGGGCGGATTAGGCGCTTGCGCCGTAATCCGCCGGTTCTGCCGGAGATGTTCGTTGGCTGCGGCCCGGTTTTTAACACCCTTGAATGTGCCTGCAACAGGTGATTTATACACGGCCGCCGCCAATTTAAACCTTCGGCGGATCGGTGGATTACGAAGCGCAAAGCGCTTCTAATCCACCCTACGTCGTGCGGCCGTTGCGGACATTATCGAACGCCCATGGTGCCCTGAACCAGGATTATGAACTTCCGGTTATGGCACACTCCTGACTTAACAGATGCAGGTTTATTGATCGACTGCCTGTTTAAAAAGCAGGCAATCGGCGTATTTCCTACCACAAACTTCTCCGTTGTGGGAGTCTTGAATATCCCTGGTGTATGTCGATAATGGCGGCACAATAATAAAGCAATAATACCTCTCCGCAGTTGTCCCGCGATGTGAATGAAGATTCAGGTCCGGTGCCGTTTTAACGGGCTTGGAGGGTATAGCTTTTTCAATAAAATCAATAGGTTAGTAGGCAGCGGTTGAGTTGTCGCAGTAGTGTTAATGACTCAATTCCAGTCTCAGATTTCTCTTCACGGTTCCCGTCTTGTTCGTTATTTGAGCGATCTGGCGGTATCCGATGTTCAGCCTTCCCATAAGGATTTTGCCCTGCGGCTGGGGCAAATGTTCGACTTTTCGGATTCCATCAAATTGTCCCGGGTTCACGGTGGTTTGAAGCGGTTAAAGTTTGAGCCATTGGATATCACGGCGGACGCTATCAAACGCGAGTTTCTGCAGGTTCGCCAGGCGGCGGTGAAGGCAATTTTAAAGAGTTTTGAGCCGGACGCGGCAGGGGTCAAATACCGTTTTCCTGTCGCTAAGGAACCGCAAGCCGGGAACGAGTCTCAAGGCAGTCCCGGCTTTGAAGTTTATCAGCGCTTTTATTTGGGACATCAGCGGGAGTTGGAGTCGCGGGTGCAGTTTCTGCAGTCGTTTGTTCGCGACGGCGCCATGGGTTTGTCCCCGCGTTTGGCGAAGCTGGTGGAATTGGAGTTGGCGCTGGGCGAGACGGTTGCTCAGCAGGGACGGCGTTTTTTTGGGGTGATCCCGAAGTTGTTGGAGCGACGTTTTCATTTTCTGTGGCTGGAGTATCAGCAGCAACAGCATCAGCAGCCGTTGTTTGAGGGGGAGGATGCCCGGCGCCCCATAACCTGGCTCGAGCAGTTTCGAAGAGAGATGCAGGGTTTGTTGCTGGCGGAACTGGAAGCGCGGTTGCAGCCCGTCCTGGGGCTGGTTGAGGCCATCGATGAAGATGCCGTACAAGATATTAAGAGGTCGAAGCATGACTAGAATGCTCAATTGGATTGCGTTTGTTTTGGGCGCTGCGGCGGTGTTGTGGATGGGCGCGATTTTTGTCGGGGTGGATGCTTTGGCGCTGACGGTGACAGCGGTCATTGGGCTGGCGTATGTGATCGGGGTGGTGGAGCTCTGGCATTTCCGATCTGCGACTGAGAGCCTGTCAAAGGCATTGGACAGTACCGGTGAGAGCGTGGATTCGCTGGAGTCCTGGTTGTCCAGGCTGGAGGCCAGTTTGCGCAATTCGGTGCGTTTGCGGGTGGAAGGGGAGCGCACACCGTTGCCGGCGCCGGTGATGACACCTTATCTGGTTGGACTGTTGGTGATGCTGGGGCTGCTCGGGACCTTTGTTGGCATGGTGGATACGCTGCAAGGGGCCGTGGCTGCTTTGCAGGGGACTTCGGAGCTGGAAGCGATTCGCGCCGGTTTGGCGGCGCCGATTGAGGGGCTGGGGCTGGCGTTTGGTACCTCGGTGGCCGGTGTGTCTGCGTCTGCAATGCTGGGTTTGATGTCGACCTTGTGCCGGCGTGAACGTTTGTTGCAAAGTCGTCGTTTGGACACTCAGTTAACCGGTGCTCTGCGGGGTTTCTCTCTTGTACATCAGCGCCAGGAAACCTATGACGCTATTCGCAGTCAGTCGCAAGCTTTGCCGCAGGTGGCGGATAAGTTAATGAGTCTGGCGGATTCCCTGGATTCGATGAAAACCGCTTTGAACGATCAGTTGTTGGCCAATCAGCAGTCTTTTCATGAGTCGGTGACTTCCAGTTTTGAACAACTGGCGCAATCGGTGAGCGACAGTTTGCAACATGGCGTTGAGCAGCAATCTCAGCAGATGCTGGAGGCCGGCGAACAGATTGCGAACAGCGGGCGACTGGCGGGTGAAAGTTTGCGGCCGGTGCTGGAGCAAGCGATGTCCGACTTGCGGGTAGAGCTGAAGGGTAGCGTTGATCAGTCACATGAGCAGCTTAACCGGGTGGCTCAGGAGCAGCTGCAATCTCAGTCGTCGGCTGTGGCAAAAACCACGGAGACCGTGGAGCAGGTTCTGCGCGATAGTCTTGCCGCTCAGGATGAAAGCCATCAAGCGGTGTTGTCCCGTATGGAGGAATCCTTGCAGGGCTGCGGTGATGAGCTGACCCAGCGCAGCCGTTCCTTGATTGAACAGTTGCAGCAGGTCTCGGATCGTTGGTTGCAGCAACAGCAACAGGGTGATCAGCTGCGGCTTGAACAATTGAGCGAGGCCTTTGGCCAGGCGCAGCAACGCGCCAGTGAAGACCTGGCCAAAACCACAGCGACCATTCACCAACAATTGTCGCAGGCGGCATCCATGCAGACGCAGTCTCTGCAGACAGTCACCGGTGAATTCGAGCAACAGCTTGGTCGCTTTGCCGAGCAGTGGCAGCAACACACCTTGTCGGCAAACCAACAGCAGCAACAATTGTTGGCGGATCTGCGGTCCTGCACGACAGAAATGAGCGCAGCATCGAGCCGGGTTTCCAGTGAGTTGTTGGATAGAATCGGTACTCTGGTGCAGTCGTCTGAACAGTTGGTTCAGGCCCGTATGGATACAGAACGACGTTGGTTGGAGGATCACGGACAGCGAGTGGGTGACATTACTGAGGTTCTCGGCCGTGAATTGAAAACGCTTCGGGAGGACGAACAGAGGCGTGGTGATGCTGCCCTTGAGCGTCTGTCGGCGCTGGAAGGCCGCGTGGCGGAACATCTTGTCAGTTTGGGTAGTGAGTTGCAGGGGCCGATGAGCGAGCTGATTGCAACGGCATCGGAGGCTCCACAGGCGGCTGCCCGGGTTATCGCTCAGCTGCGTGAGGAAATCTCAAACAATATCGAGCGGGATAACAAGCTGCTGCAAGAGCGACGTGATATTTTCGAGCAATTGGAACGCTTGTCTGCCTCTTTGCAGTCCTCTTCCGAGGGGCAGCAGGAGGCCGTGACCCGATTGCTGGAGACTTCCGAATCGATGCTCGGCGAAGCAGGCGGGCGTTTCGCCGAGCGTGTTGATGCAGAAAGCGAGAAGCTCGCCTCGGTTGCCAGTGATGTGAACGATCAGTTCGCAGGCAGTGCAGTGGAGTTGGCGAGTCTTGGTGAAGCCTTTGGTGTGGCTGTCGAACAGTTCAATCAGTCCAATCAAATACTGGCAGAGAGCTTTGCCAGTATTGAAACGGCCCTGCAGCAGTCGGGTGCACGCAGCGATGAGCAGATGGGTTACTACGTGGCCCAGGCGCGGGATATTATCGATCACAGTGTATTGTCCCAGAAGCAAATGTTGGAGGAGCTGCGCCAGTTTGGTCGTCAGGATGAGCTCAATCTGACCGCGGCGGCGGAAGCCTGAGGATTGCTCCATGGATGAATGGGAACAGTCCGACGATACCCCCGTTTGGGCCATCTTCGGGGATTTGATGTCCGGCCTGGTCGGCGTATTTGTGTTGATTCTGGTGTGGGTATTGGGCTTTCAGCTGGAGCTGGCTCAGTCGCTGCAACAGGAAGTGCAAAAACGTGAGCAGGAGGAGCAGCGTCGGGCGCAGTTGGAAGCGGCGCTGGAAGACCCTCTGTCTTCCGGGCGAGTGACGTTGAATGACGGTCGCATCGGCATCAGCGGCAGTGTCTTGTTTGCCTTGAATTCCGATCAGCTGCAGCCTGAAGGTCGGCAGCTGCTGCAGACGCTGGTGGCGCCACTGCAGGTTTACCTGCGTGACAAAGATGAACTGCTGATGGTCAGCGGTTTTACCGATGATCTGCCGATTCAGAAGGGCAATCTTCATTTTGATGATAATTGGGAGCTGTCTGCCCAACGTGCCTTGACGGTGACTCGTGCACTGATCGATGCGGGCATGCCGCGCTCGCTGGTATTCGCCGCGGCATTCGGTGATCAGCAACCGGTGGTACCCAATACCGACAGTGAAAATCGCTCCCGCAACCGCCGGGTGGAAATGGCGCCGGTGCCCAGGGGCAACAACCTCTCCGATGACTCAGCGAAATCCTAGGGTATTGATGCGATGACGGATCTGCGCGAAGCTGAGGTAATTAAAGCAGCAGTGGCCGAAACGGCCACTGCGCTGCCGAGCGGCATCTCAGAACGTCTGCAGCAATTGCGCTCTCAATCGGCGCATAGGTTTGATCCGGTGCGTTGGCGTTATATTGAGGCGTTGGAGCGTCGTGCTCGCGAGCATAAACCAACGGTTGCGGCATTGGTGCTGGGCAAGGCTGGCAGCGCTCTGGATGACTACGAGCATCGCTGGCAGTGCCATCTCAGTGTAAAAAATTCAGATTCGGAAATTTCTGAGCCGCAGACCACAGAGCCGCGCAGTGCGCTTAGGGCACTAACTCTCGAGCTATTACAGGACGACTTGCAGCCGCAACAGACCTGGCAGCAGATGAGCTTTGGTGATCGGCTGCAGCAACAGGAACTGGATTTGCTGCAGAAGGTTGATACTGGCATGAGCGGCGCTTCGGAGCTTAAATCCGTGCGTTTGTTCCGGGAATCTCTGGCACGGGTTAACGCCAGCAACCGCGTGGCGGAATCGGTAGCGAAAGGACCGGAAAATCCCGGCCCTCTCAACGAGCATCAACTGGCGATTCGTTCTCTGCGTACACTGCGAGAACTCTCTCCCCAGTATCTTAACCGCTTTGTCTCCTACATGGATACGCTATTTTGGCTGGAAAAGGCGGGCGCAAAGTTAGACGCGGAAGAAAAGAAGAAATCGCAGCCCGCCAGTCGTCGCAAGAAAAAATAATCCGCGATTATCCAAACTGTTTTTTCAGAGCGCTGAAGGCGCCGTCGATCCGCTCCAGGGCTTCTCGAATATCCCGTTCTTCGTGAGCCGCACACACAAACATATTGTGCCAGGGGTGCAAATAAACGCCACGTCTGGCGGCTTCCGCACAGAAGAAATTGTTCTTCTCCCACATGGGGTCGTCCTCAAATAACACCAGCGGCATCTGTACCGGACCGGTCTGTCGTAAATGGAACCCGTAACTTCCGGCCAGCTCTTCCAGTCCTTGGCGCAGCAGTGAGCCTGCACTGTGCATCTTGTCAATCGCGCCCTCGGTTTCTATGGCCTCAATGGTGGCCAGTGAGGCGGCAAAGGATACCGACGCAAACCAGAAGGAGCCGGTCACGTAAATTTCGCCGGCGCCGGTTCGGAATTTGTCGTTGCCGGTAACCACGGAAAGGCTGTAACCGTTGGCGACGGACTTACTCATGGCGCACAGGTCCGGCAATACACCGATGGTTTCCCAGGTGCTGCCGGTAGTGAAACGAAACGCACAGCGAACGTCGTCCAGAATCAATGCCGCACCCTTTTGATCGCAAAGTGCCCGAGCCGTCTTGGCGAAATTATCGGTAGGCCACTCCTGATCTTCAAACACATCGTGTTTAAAAGGCGACACAATAACAGCTGCCAGGTCATCTCCGGCTTGTTCCACAGCCTGTTTCAGGCTCTCCACGTCGTTGTAGGTATAGGTGATCTGATTGGCTTTTTCACCTTCGGTAACACCCTTGGCGGCGGGCGTACACCAGGGGTTGGCACCGTGATAAGCTCCGGTGGCCAGGACAACCGTGTTACGGCCAGTTTGGGCACGGGCGGTCATTACGCAGATGGTGGTGGCATCGGTTCCGTTTTTGGCAAACATTGTCCAGTCGGCGTGAGCGACTTTGTTGTTAAAGGTTTCCGCCAGCTCCAGCATTAAAGCGGAGGGGCCGGTGGTGCAGTCAGCAATGGCTTGTTGTCGGCGGGCGGCTTCGTCAACTTTGGGGTGATGGTGACCCAGCAGATTGGTGCCGTAGCTGCACATGAAGTCGATGTATTCATTGCCGTCCACATCCCAAAGCCGTCCGCCCTCGGCCCTGGCAAAAAACTGCGGGTGTGCGGGTGACAGTGAGGCGGCATTCATGTGCCCGTAAACACCGTTGGGAAATGCGCTTTGGGCCCGCTGGCGCAGTTCGAGGTCGATTTTCAGTGAATAGGTTGTCGGGGTATTGCTCATTGAGTTTTCTCCGAAAGGTCTTTGCGGAATCTGAAGTTTGCTGCTGGCAGTTGCCAGCTGGTTAGGGCTACTGATTCAGGCGATTACCTGAGGCCAGATCCGGGCGTTTCTTTTGCTGGCCGTATTCGGCAAAGGCCACCATGACGTCGTCGATCTGTTCGCGCGCGAGCAACTCTGGGCCGCCGATGGCCAGGGTACCCCAGTAGGCGTGCGCCAGCTCTTCAACCAACTCTGCCAGCTTGAGCGCGCCTTCGAGTGAAAATCCGGTAGCCAATTGGCCGTGATTGGCGAGCAGGCAGGCGAGGGATGAGGACAGGGCTTCAAGGTTTGCGTCAGACAATTCCTGGCTGCCGAAGGTGGCGTAGGTCGCCAGGGGGATTTCGCTGCTGCCCGAGGCGGCAATCATGTAGTGCAGGGCCGGAATACTCTTGTGGGCACAGGCGAGAATGGTGGCGTAGGGGGAGTGGCAGTGAACCACCGCCTCTAACCCCGGCCGATGGTGATAGACATCGGCGTGCATGCGCCACTCACTGGAGGGTGTCAACTGGTCGTCGCCCATTTGTCCATCCAGGGTCATGGCAACGATGTGTTCAGGTAAGAGTTGGTCCGGAGCAATTCCGGTGGGGGTAATTATCATGCCCGCAGCGGTGCGCATGGAAACATTGCCGGAGGTGCCACTGGTCAGACCCTTGGTTACCAGAGTACGCAGTGTATCCACCAGTTGCTGACGACCGTGTTGGTTGTCATGATCGATAGGTGTCATGCCGGTTGCTCCTGGTGCAAAATTGTCATGCTGCCCGCCTGCATGATTTTCAAGGTGGTTTCGAAATCCACAACACCGGCCCCGGAGCCCATACCACTGGCAACCTGCGCGGCGGTGGCGCTGGCAAAACGGCAGGCGTCCAGTGGCTCAAAGCCATGTGCCAACGCGACATTGAAGCCACCACAGAATGAATCACCGCAACCGCTGGTATCCACGACCTTTACTTCAGAAATCACTGGTATCTGCTCGCGAATGCCCGAGGCGTGCGCCAGGTAGGCACCGTCAGCGCCGCATTTGATGACGCAGTTCTTGACGCCGAGATCGATAAAAAACTGTGCCGCGTCGGCGACATTATCCGTTGCGGCGATTTCCAGTGCTTCGTCGATGGAGGGCATAAAATAGTCCAGATATTTGGCAATGGCCGCGATGGAATCGAGCGTGTGTGGGCCCGGGGCGATCAGGTCGGCCGAGATGGTGGCGCCATTGTTTTTGGCCTCGGCCAGCAGTTCTGCACCGACATCGCCGTCAAGGTTGAACAGCAGGCCCACTCCCCCCCAGTGAATATGGTCCGCGTTGACCAGACGTTGGCGACGGTTATCGTCCAGTTCCAACATTAGAAACGCCCCTGGCATATGCCAGTTGGGGCGATCTCCCTCATTGTTGATAGGCAAAATGGTTGCCGCGGTGGGCATATCATCCCGAACTTGCAGACAGTCGGTTTTGACGTTTTCGTCCTGCAGTTTGGTTCTCAGGAAACGCCCCAGATCGTCATTGCCCACGGCCCCGATCAAGGTGGTTTCCAGCCCCTGTCTGGCGGCGACAACCGCGGGAGCAGCAGCGGTGCCCGCAGGGCAGATCTGAATAGATTCCACCAACTCGGTGCTGTCGCCTTCGGGTATCTGACGGATGGGGTGGCCGACGATGTCGAGGATGGTCACGCCGATACTGACAAACTGTTTTTTCATTGTGTAGCCTCAGGATAAATCAGACGCTTCTATCCTAGAGCCGCGCCAACTTTGCCGATAGCTTCGAAACGGGCACAATTGGTCAATTTCGGGCAAACGGATTAGACTGCTGGAAACGGATAACTAATTTGCTGCTATGGCAATTGATACACGCTGTATTCCTACTTACATGTTTAATGTGGTCGTCAAAGTCTTGCGTGCAGGAGGGCTTGATCCGGAACCTATGATGGAGAGTTCGGGATTGACGCTGGTTGAGCTGAGCCGGCAGGATACCCGTTTGTCCTTTGCGCAGTCACAGTGTCTTATTGGCAATGCATTGGCGCTGACTTCCGATCCTGGATTGGGCTTAAGTGTTGCCAATCAGATGAATTTTACGGACTGGGGCATGTTCGGCTACGCCGTGGCCAGTTGTGCCACGCTGGAGGAGGCTTTGGGAATTGGCTTGCGCTATAGCGGTGCTGCAACGCGTTTGACCGAAAACAGTTTGCAAGTAAGCGATAATTATTTTGCGCTGACCTCCGACACTTTGTATCCCGTTGGGGATCTGTTGCCATTTTTTATAGAAGAAGACCTGGGTGGGGTGATTCATTTACTGCAAACCTATATAGGTGATCCGGTCAGGCCCAGGGAAGTCCATTTCAGTTATCAGGCACCCAGGTACAAAGATCGCTATAGGGCTCACTTTCGTTGTCCTGTTAAGTTTGATCGACCGGTAAATCAAATTGTCTGGGATATCAATGCCATTCATCAGCCTTTGCCGGGTCATAATCCTGTTGCCTCACAGCAGGCGATAAATTTGTGTGAAGAGTTGATTCGGGATCAGAACAGTGAGCATGGCGTGGTTGATAAAGTGCGCAGTCGCTTGTTGCAAACGCCTGGTGAGTTTGCGTCGATCAATACTGTCGCCGAAGAAATGGGGATGAGCGAAAGTACTTTGCGTCGGGCTCTGAAGGCGGAGGGCAGCTCTTTTCAGTCGGTGCTGGACAGTGTCCGGGAAAAAATGGCAAAGCAGTATCTGGCAACTTCTGATTTGTTGCTCGAAGATATTGCTTATTTGGTGGGGTTCAGCGATGTCAGTAACTTCCGACGAGCCTTCAAGAAGTGGACGGGTAAACCGCCGTTGGCGTTTCGAAAAAGGTAAAACGGTTGGGCGGCTATAGGCATTGGTTGCATAGTTTCTTCTGTGCCATAACCGGTCTTAGAAATTCGCAGGATTGGTACTCTGACGGCGTTGTTTATGCGTAGGGCGGATTAGGCGCTTGCGCCGTAATCCGCCGGTTCTGCCGGAGATGTTCGTTGGCTGCGGCCCGGTTTTTAACACCCTTGAATGTGCCTGTAACAGGTGATTTGTACACGGCCGCCGCCAATTTAAACCTTCGGCGGATCGGTGGATTACGAAGCGCAAAGCGCTTCTAATCCACCCTACGTCGTGCGGTCGTTGCGGACATTATCGGATGCCCATGGTGCCCTGAACCAGGATTATGAATTTCCGGTTATGGCACCAAGTGGACGTTCAACTTTCTGCTTCAGCGCGATTGATAGCGAACAAATATTGGCGATGACCAGGCTCGGCCTTCGGTCATTGCCAGGCAGTTATCCGATGGTTCGGTACGTTTGTCACTATAGCAGGGCTGAACACGGATTGGTTCTCCGTTCTCGTCAAACCGGGTGCGAAGGTTGTCGGCGTTGATATGGGGCGCAGGTTCCTGAATTGCCCTTGCGTAATAAGTCACATCCCGTTGCATGGACCCAAATTCAGGGTCGGAAAATTCCACGCTACAGCCGTTTTGGTCGGGTTCGCACTCAAATGTTTTCCAGATATCTTCGATGCGAGAACTTCCATCGCTTAATCGCATCGGTTCACCTTCGTTCATCTGCGGACGAACCCGCACGATTTCGATCCGGGTGATCAATTGGCGTTCGTCGCCCGGGTTATAACACTCGCCTCGACAAAGACTTTCCATACGTTCAGTGGACAAACCATCCATTACATAATCGGGGCATCCCGGTTTTTGTTTAAAGGCTCCAACTGCCGATACCCGGAAGCGCGGCGCTTCGGATTGATGAACGGTAGAGCCCATGGGCACTTCCCCTTGATCGTTATTGAGCAAATCAAACCAGAGCAGGATGCGCTCGCCACTGGTGCCGTAGACCTGCTTGTTTTGCATCGCTTGCCAAACGGAATCACGGTCCCGTCCTGAGCTGTGTACGGCCACCAGACCGCCGGTGTAAAAGAAGGAACTGCTGCGCTCGTGTTCGAACTTCTTGACCGGAGGCAGGCTCATAAAGTCGCCTTCGCGGGGCAGGGTAGAGTATTCCGAACGGGGGTAGGCGAGGTTGCGGGCAAACTCTTCCTGTACTCCGGAGGTTTCTGTCATGCCGTAGCGGTCAAATTCTTTGTAGCCGGTACCGGGGCGGCCAACATGGTTGTCGCTGGAGGCGATAAAGGCGAAGTCAAAACGTTGCGGGTTTTCCGGGTCGTCAAAGTTGGTGACGGAGAGTGCGTACTGGGCGCTGCCACCGGGGCGCAGGTTGAACGCCGGCAGAAAACAGTCGCGGCATTGGCCACTGTCGAGCCAGTCTTCGAAGAGGAGGCCACTGACGGTGTTGTGACCCGCCACGCCGTTGCGGGCGTAGATTTGTCGGGTCAGGTCGGCACGTAGCTCGCATTCGGTGTGATTGGTGCCCTCGGCCAGGCAGCGTTCCAGGATAATATCGCCGGCGCGATGGCAGCTGGGCAGGTAGTCGGCGGTGGGTGCAGGGCAGTGGGTATTACCGATGGAGTCGATCTCCACCGAACGCCAGTCTCGATATTCCTCGGAATTGCCATGGCCGGAGAAGACCTCGATCATAAACTGGTAGTCGCTGCGCTGTTGGCCGTTTTTGAGTTGCTTGTCCCAAGTGGTGCCCGGCGGTGTGTATACCCCCCAGGCGTTGCCGTGAGGAATGACCAGGGTATCGAAATCCCACTGATCGAGTTTGGTAAACAGTTCCTTCGGTGAAGCGGCTCCCTCGCGGCAGTCCGCCGGCAGGGCCCGGACATGCACTCCAGCAGGGCATTCGGGGGTGCCGTAGACGGTATCCGTGAGTTTGTTGAAATCAAAGACCCGCTGGCGGTCAGCGGGGTCGAAGAACGGCATGATCAGACGTTCAGCCGGGCTGGCCGATCGATTCACGATACCCGCACCCTGAGCATAGATGGGGCGGGCAGGGACCTGGTGCTCTTCAATACCTTTGAAAATCACGTTCTTATGGCCGTAGTGATTGTCAGGACGGGTGCCCGCATGGGTCCATTCAAAGCCGAGAAAGGCCACCATGTCGGGATTGGATGGATCGCCCGCGGTGGCGTTGCACTGGCGTATGCTGTCTTTGGTGTCTTGCCAGTGGTCCGGGGTGGAGTGTTCTGCATGATCGGCGATGGAGAAGAAATCCAGGGCAGAGCAGTAACGGGCAAAGTCGCAGGCGTCTGCCGGTGGATGGGCGCCCTCGCCACCCATCATGCTCAGGCTGTACTGAAAAGCATCGATGGAGTAGGTGGTGTGTGCATGCAGATCACCGAACAGAATCTGGTTGCCGTCTTGCTGCCGGGCCGGGGACACTTTTTGCTGTGCGAGTTGACCTTGTTGGGTGACCTGCTCCGGGCGTGGCGTCGGGTTGACGCTGCCGGCACTTTCCAGCTTGCCAAAGGCGCCCTGGTAGGCCAGGGCCAGGTAGAGACTCGAACCCAGAGCAAGCGCGGCGGTGGTCATAAACAGTGGTTTTTTCAGCATGGTGGGGTCCGAAATAATGGTCATTTTGTTCCTGGGAACAGTGTCACCCGGATGCAGCCGATGATGCGTCCGTGCCGATGGATACGGACTTTGTCAGTCAGGTCGGAAACAACGGAGACCAGACGGGGCAAGGGCCAAGGTATCCAGACCCATCCGTTCGGACGCATTGCTCCATGCCGATAGGGTTAGATGGAGCTTGATACATGCGCATACGAAACCGGAGTTTTTCTATGGGGTTGGGCACCTGGAGCACGAACAAGACCGTCGGCGTGGCACTGGCCGCGATGATCACCGTATTGGGAATTTATGTGTTGGGAGTTGGCCAGAATTGGTATGGTCGAGCAATGGATCCCGGAACTCCTGTAGCTGCCAACGGGGGCAAGCACGCGGCGGTTGGCAATCGTCGGGTCCAGCAGCAAAGTGCAGCGGCAGAGCTGGGTGCGGATTCTGACAAGCAAATCCTGTTTGGGGATCTGCATGTGCATACCTCGTTTTCCATCGATGCCTATCTCAACACCCTACCGCTAATGCAGGGTGAAGGTGTTCATCCCCCGGCGGATGCCTGCGATTTTGCCCGCTACTGCTCTGCCCTGGATTTTTGGTCCATTAATGATCACGCGGAGAGCCTCAATCCACGCCGCTGGCTGGAGACCAAGGAAACCATCCGCCAGTGCAATGCCGGAGCCGGCGATCCCGCCAACCCGGACACGGTCGCCTTTTTAGGTTGGGAGTGGACACAGACGGGTACCGAGGCTTCGAATCATTTTGGTCACAAGAACGTGATTTTTGTGGATACCGATGACGACAAGGTGCCTGAGAGACCCATTGCGGCCATGGGGCCGGCGCTGCAGACCATTCAGACGGCGTCCACCGGGGCCAAGAAATACCTGCTGCCGGCGCTGGATCCGGGCAACCGTCAACAATACTACGACTTTGAAAACTTTCTGCGGGAGACCAAAACGGAATTCTGCCCGGAAGGCACGGACACCCGCGATCTTCCCAGTGACTGTATCGAATACGCCAGCACCCCGGCAGAGCTGTTTGCCAAGCTCAAGCAGTGGGGCTTCCCGACCATGGTTATCCCTCACGGCAATGCGGTGGGCCACCATACCCCCCAGGGTTCCAGCTGGATGAATCAGTTGACTTCCGGCAATCACGACCCGGCGCTGCAGGGTATGATCGAGGTGTATTCCGGCCATGGCAATTCCGAAGAATATCGGCCTTTTAAGGACTATGCCCTGGACGAACTGGGCAATGCCTACTGCCCGGAGCCCTCAGACAACTATACGGCCATGTGCTGGCAGGCAGGCAACATCATTGAACAGCGCTGTCTGGCTGAAGGTACCGAGGCGCAGCAATGTGCCGACCGTGCAGATCTTGCCCGACTGTATTCGGCGCGAGCCGGCCACAAGGAGTTCGCGGTGGTGGGCGGCTCAGAAGTTGAGGAGTGGCTTGACGCCGGCCAGTGTAACGATTGTTTTCAACCCGTCAGTGGCCTGAGACCGAACACCAGTGTGCAGGCAGCCTTGGCCGTACGAAATTTTGAGGCGGGGGAGGGCGAGAGCGAACGTTTTAAGTTTGCGCTGATGGCCTCCAGTGACAACCACGTTGCCCGTGCCGGCACCGGTTTTAAGGAGGTAGGACGTCATAATGCGGCGGATATTTCCGGGCCCAAGGCTCAGTGGCTGTCGCGAATTATGAACGGCAGAGGCCAACCCCTGACCAGTCCTGTGGCTTTCGATGGGCACAGCGGTGACGCCAGTGTGCGTTTTACTGAGCGTTCAAGATCGTTTGTCTACACCGGTGGACTGATAGCCACTCACGCCAGCGGCCGTGATCGCCATTCCATCTGGGACGCGCTGCAACGCAAGGAGATTTACGGTACCAGCGGCCCCCGCATGCTGCTCTGGTTTGATCTATTGAATGGCAACAATGGAGAACAACCAATGGGTTCCGAACTGGAAATGGCAGAGACTCCCCGTTTTCGGGTTCGGGCTCTGGGGGCCTTTAAGCAGCAGCCGGGGTGCCCGGATTACGCGGTCTCTGGTCTGACTGCGGAAAGGTTGGAGCAAGTGTGCTATGGCGAGTGTTATAACCCGGATGATGAACGCCACCGTATTTCACGTATCGAGGTGGTGAAGATCACCCCCCAGGTTGAGCCCGAGGAGGACCTGGGAGAGCTGATCCTGGATACCTGGAAAAGCTTTGCTTGTGATGACCGGGGTCAAGGTTGTGTGGTCGAGTTTGAGGACGAAGACTTTTCGGCCATGAGCCGTGACAGTCTCTATTATGTTCGCGCCATTCAGGAGCCGACACCAACCATCAATGGGGCGAATCTGCGCTGCGAATATGATGAGCATGGTCAGTGCATTAAGGTGAATCCCTGCCACATCGATGAGCGTACGGACTACAGTGACGATTGTCTGGCCCCTTCAGAGCATCGGGCCTGGTCGTCACCGATTTTTGTCGACTACGCGAGGCGCTAAGGCAAAACCCACGTCATTGTTGTTCAACGCTTTTCTTGAACTGGGTTGGCGTCATTTGGGTGGCTTTCTTAAAGGCATCGTAGAATGAGGATTTGGACTTAAAACCCACTTCCACCGCCAACTCCACGATCGGCATATTGCGGGTTTCCGGGGTACTTAACAGAGTCTTGGCCAGCTGAATACGGTAGTTGTTCACAAAGCTGAAGAAGTTCTGATTCATTTGTCCGTTAAGTACTTGGGACACCTGATGCGGGGTCAGCCCCGTTTTCTGGGCGAGCTCCGGCAGCGTCAGTTCGCAATCCAGATACAATTCCTCTTCCTGCATTTTTTGCATCAATAGGATCTTGTAGCGTTCGGCATCTTCAATACTGAGGCCACTGCGTTCGTATTTGTTGGGTTTCTCTTCTTCGGTACGGTGTTCAGCCACTGATGGCGTACTTTCCTTTACCGGTTCAGGTAGGTCGTGTATTTCGACCTCTGTCGCCGGGGCGGGAGCAGGATCGGAACTGGGATTTGGTAAATCTGACTGCGTGTTGGGGTCGCTGTCCAGGGCCGCGTTAACACCGGTAATGAGATTGGGTTGAAATATGGCTGCCACGCCAGCGATATAGATCAAGACAACCAAAAACAAATAGGGAATATTGGGGATCAGCGCGTTGACATCAAAGTGACCGACGATAATCAGTTGGGAACGGTTAAAGGTCAGAAAAACCAGCAGGAAAAACAGGCAAGTCAGCGCCAGTGCACGTAACCAACGGAGATTCATGTGTTCCAGGGATGAAAAATGTCGCTGCATTCTCTGATTGTGCTGTCGGATCTGCCTCAGAACCAAAGCGCAGTAGGTGCCAAAATGCAGGGCAAACAAGCTGCCCTGCAGATGATAGTCGATCCAGAGGCGCCAGACCGCAGGTACAGTACTGGCAACCTGCTGCTCCAGCGCGGTGTCGGTGTGTTGACTCCAGATGTAGGAAAGGATGGCACTCTGTTCCTCCTGGCTGTAGAGCACAAAATTGGCGGAGTTTGCCAATAAAAACAAAGAGGGAACAAAGTGCAGAGCCTGTCGCCAATGCACAGAGCGGTTTGTCAGGCTATAGGCATAGAGGAAAAGCAGTGGCCCCCAAAGAAAATCCAGGGGTGGAATCAAGAGCCCCGTCGAGGGATGATCAAAGAAATAGCCGACCCGGACCAGCCAGTTTTGCAACAGGCTCAGTGCGATGGCAACCACCAGTCCCGACATAAATAGATTGGCCAGGCGATGGCCACTGCGGGCGAAGAGTAACACCCCGGCAAGGATCAGGCCCTGCAGCAGGCCGAAACCAAAGAGAAATCCAACAAAATCCATAGAACAGCTGCGCCCAAAATTTCTCAAATAGTACCAATGGATGTCGTCAAAGAACACCGCGGAAGTTCATTTATTGATGGCGTTATGTGCTGTCGGTTGGCAGTGTCTTCTTGTATTGGGTAGGGGTCATCCGGGCAAACTTTTTGAAAGCGTTATAGAACGAAGATTTGGATTTGAACCCCACCTCCATCGCCAAATCCACTATGGGCATCTGGCGCGTTTTGGGATTCGCCATCATTTGTTTCGCCAGCTCGATCCGATATTCGCTGACAAACGTAAAAAAGCTCTGGTTCAAGCGCTCATTGATGACTTGCGAAACCTGATGGGGGGTCAGATCAACCGCCTGGGCCAGATCCGGCAGGGTTAAATCACAGTCCAGATAATAGCGCTCGGACTCCATTTTAGAGATCAGTCGCTGCTTGTAGGCTTCCGCGTCTTCGTCACTCAGGCCGGAGCGGGCGTATTTTGTGGTGGTTGACGGTTGAACCTGCTCGGTGGCTACTGCGGCCGGTTCAGTTTGAGGGGGGGCATTACGCGTCTGCGCAGCGGCGGCTACCGGTGCTAATCCCCTGATCAGGTTGGACTGGAAGGTGGCGGCAATACCAATGATATAAACCAACACCACCAGGAACAGAAAGGGCACGCTGGGAGCCAGGGCGTCTGCATTGAAGTACCCGGCTCTTAACACGGTGGTCCGATTGAAGAGCATATAAACAGCGACAAATACCAGACAGGCCAGGGTAAGGGTATGTAACCAGCGCAGGTTCATTTCTTCCACGGAGGAGTAGTGCTGCACCAGCCGGGCATTGTGGTTGCGAATCTGCCTCAACACGATCAGGCAGTAGCCGGCAAAGTGCAGGGCAAACAAATTGCCTTGAACGTGCCAGTCCGTCCACAGCTGCCAAAAGCGCGGCACGGTTGCCTGAAACCGGGTGATTAATTCGATGTCGTCCCGCGGGCTCCAAAAATACTGAAGGAAAGATCGCTGAACGTCTTCACTCTCCTGCCAGAAGCTCACCGTGGTTATCAGCGTTAACAGAAGGGCGGGTAAGAAATGCAGCATCTGCCGTGAGTGGATCGAATGGCCGGTCATGCTGTGGACATAGAAAAACAGCAATGGCCCCCAGCTAAATATAAGCGAAGGCAGTAAGGTCCAGGCGGTCGGGTGGCGGAGAAAGTAGCCGCTGCGAATGAGCCAGCTGTGGATAAGGAACGTGCCTATAGCAATGACCAATGCCGCCATAAAGCGATTGGCCACCGGATGTCCACTGGGGGTCAGGCACAGTACCGTAGCCAACACCAGCCCCTGAAGAATACCAAACCCGTAAAGCAGACCTATCCAATCCATCAAGCTGTTACGTCTCTCATTATAAAAAGGGCGTCAATTCTTATAACAAACTGATTCGGCTGTTGCCAGTCTTATAGTCACTTAGCGCCGGCAGTTGTCGCCGCTGTATCCGGATACTATCAATAAGTTGTTGTCTTATATCAGGTTTTTATCAGATTAGAGTCCGCAGGGATCGGCGCAGAGCTTGGCGCCCGGTTTTGGGTGCATGACGGTGGGGGTGGACGCATCGTCGGGGAGGAGTGGGTAGATTGTTTATTCGATACCCAACTGCAGGAGTTCGTTTACCATGAAGTTCCACCCTATCAGCTGCATGACCAAATTGGCGGCCTCGCTGGTTATATTTTTCGGTCTCTGTTTTTCCACTGTGGGGGCGCTGGCCGGAGACGAGATTAATCTCAACACCGCCTCTTCCTTCAAATTGATGAAGATTGATTATGTTTCCCGGTCTCTGGCGCGGGCGATTGTCAACCACCGGGATACCCATGGTCCCTTTAAACATCCCAGGGATTTGCTCAAGGTCAGGGGGTTAACGCCTGAGTTGTTCAAGCGCATCAATCCTGAGAGGGACGCGCAAGGCAATCTGGTCTCTCGTTCACTGGCGCGAAGCGATGGCAATAACAGCATGGCCATTCCCAACTACTGATACCCATGGATATTTTCAATTGAGGTTTTGAGATGCCAATACGCATTCAACTGCTGTTTGTGGCGATGGGATTGGTTTTGTGTGGAGCCAGCTGGGCGCAGCGGGATTTCTCCGATTCCGACATTACCAAGGTGGTGATGCTCGGGACCGGTACACCCAACCCATCTCCGTTTCAATCCGGTTGTTCCATTGCCATCGTTGTTAAGGATACTCCCTATATTGTTGATTTCGGTCCCGGTCTGATCCGTCAGGCAGCCCGCTTTTCACCCCGCTATGGGGGGGATATTCCGGGTTTGCAAGTGAGAAAGATCAAGCGCGCGTTTCTGACGCATCTGCATTCCGATCATACCACCGGTTACCCGGATCTGATTCTGACGCCCTGGGTGATGAGTCGGGATGCTCCGTTAGAGGTCTATGGCCCCGAAGGCTTAACTGCGATGACCAACAATATTCTGGAGGCTTACCAGGAGGATATTCGGTATCGCCTTTATGGGGCGGAGCCTGCCAATAATCAAGGCTGGAGGGTGAACAGTCATGAAATTCGGGAAGAGGGTGTGATCTACAAAGATGACAATGTGGTGGTGGAAGCCTTTCCCGTTCCCCATGGTCACTGGCCCAATGCCTGGGGTTACCGTTTTACTACGCCGGACAAGGTGATCGTAATTTCAGGCGATACGGCGCCTTCCGAAAAGCTGATGGAGTATGCGAGCGGAGCTGACATGCTGATTCACGAAGTTTACTACCGCAAAACTTACAAGCAAAAGAGTGAGTTCTGGCAGCAGTATCACGCGGAGAATCACACCTCCACATTCGAGCTGGCGGAAATTGCCAACGAGGCGGAACCGAAGTTGCTGGTGCTTTACCACCTGTTGTTGTGGGGTGGATCCCGGGAGGGATTGCTTGAGGAGATCAAATCCAAGTATTCCGGCGAGGTGATTGCTGCGCAAGATCTCGATGTTTTCTAACGCACATGTTTAACCATTCAATGAGAGATGATGATGAAGACAAAACTCAAACTGGCTCTGGCTGGAATGGCCTTGATACCGTCACTGGTATCTTCTTTTCCCTCGGTATATCCGACGGGAACACTGATCTATAAACCGGAAAAGGCGTGGGGAGGGTATAACCTGATTGGCCCCAGTTGGTGGGGAGATGCCAGCACCTATATGGTGGATATGAACGGCAAGGTGGTGAAGGAGTGGAAGGGTTTGTTGGGGCACTCCGCCAAGATTTTGCCTGGCGGGCATATCAGCGGCCAGTTCGGCACCATCAAGAAGGCGACGGCCCATGTGCTGGATTGGGATGGCAATGTGATCTGGAAGTATGACGGCGCTTATAACAGTCATGATATTAACCGTGAGGGTAACCCCGTTGGCTATTATACGCCGGCGCCGAATATGGAGCCCAAGGTCAAGGGCGGAAGAACGTTGCTGAATGCGCAGTTTCGCGGCACCAAGGGGCAGAAGGTTCGACCTGAGGTGATGGAGGGTGGTCCGGTTGAGGGCAATTTTTTGCTGGAGGTGGACTGGGAAGGCAATATTCTCTGGGAATGGGATATTAACGATCATATTGATCAGTTGGGTTTGGATGAGGTGGCGCGGGAGGCGTTGCACGGTGCTCATCGGTTTATGTCGCACAATGGCGGGGCTGCGGTAGCCGCCGGTAAGAGTGCGGTGGATTGGGCGCATATTAATGCGGTTTCCTGGGTGGGACCGAACAAGTGGTATGACGAGGGGGATGAGCGTTTTCATCCGGATAATATTTTGTGGACGTCACGCAACACCAGCATTATTGCTATCACGAGTCGCAAGACGGGTGAGATTGTGTGGAAGATGGGGCCGGATTATGACAGTGATCCGCGTACCCGTAGAATGGGGCCGATTATTGGTTCTCATGGGGCGCATATTATTCCAGTGGGTTTGCCCGGGGCGGGTAATTTGTTGGTGTTTGACAATGGTGGTTGGTCTGGTGTCGGTGATGCGGTTCCTGGTGCGCCTCATGGCTTGGGGACGATGCGGCGTCATTATTCCCGTGTGCTGGAGGTGAATCCGGTGACGCTGGAGGTGGTGTGGGAGTATTCGGCGGAGAAGGCGAATCATGGCTCTGTACGAAATCCGCATCAGTTTTTTTCACCGTTTCAGAGTAATGCGCAGCGCTTGCCGAATGGGAATACGTTGATTACTGAGGCGGCTTATGGACGGATGTTCGAGGTGACCGAGGATTTGGAGATTGTGTGGGAGTTTGTGGAGTCCAAGTGGCGCAATCCGGGTGGGGATAATCCGGTGTTTCGTGGTTACCGGGTGCCTTATGATTGGGTGCCGCAGTTGCAGCGGCCTGAGGAGGTGGCGGTGACGCCGCCGGAGATGAAGGATTTTCGGTTTGAGGGTCGTGGGGAGAAGGTGGCACGACCGGTGGTTTTGAAGTAGTCGCTTGAGTTTCGGAGTTTGTATTGGGGCAATTAGTGAGAGCTGATTGCCCTTTTTTTGTGGCGCCCACGGTGCCGGGATTGGATAGGCAGCAAAGTGCCATAACCGGTCTTAGAAACTCGCAGGATTGGTACTCTGACGGCGTTGTTTATGCGTAGGGCGGATTAGGCGCTTGCGCCGTAATCCGCCGGTTCTGCCGGAGATGTTCGTTGGCTTCGGCCCG
>NZ_JAAQPI010000011.1 GCF_011683955.1 Pseudomaricurvus alkylphenolicus | reverse complement strand
TCTTTCCCGGTCAAAGATTGACCAGATTGTAGGGCTTCCAGTGCTTTGTTAAAGTCGAACTCGTTGGACATGTGTCGTTCCTTTTGGGTCGTGATTATAGGAATGACACAGAATTTTTAACAGTCCCAATAATAATGATTTTCTTTATCACTCTCTCCTGCTAACAAGACGACCAAGCAGCTCCTCCTCCAAGGTCTCTGCGTCAACTAAGCATGCGCTTGCAGAGCAACCTGTCTGTAAACTCCAGTGCACACTTCTTTACTAACGTACCTTTCACCGTATAATGGCCATCATCAACACGGATGATCCGTAAACCCCAAGGAATAGGACATTGTCAGCATGCCCCTCACCTTTAAATCTTTAACCGTCGCCATTTCCGTTCTGGCGTTGTCTGGCTGCATGAGTGCATCTCAACATCGCGCAGACGTACACGATGATTCTACAGACCGCGTGACTGTAGGTGTAGTGCAAAAAGAAATCCGCATAGGAATGGCTGGCGGAGAAGTCGCAGCCACCCTGGGATCTCCAAATATCGTTTCAACAGATGAAAATCGCCGTGAAGTATGGATATACGATAAGATCTCAACCGACGTATCCTATTCCAAGAGCTCTGCAGGGGTGTCGTCCCTCATCCTGGGAGCGAGCAGTGCTGTTTTAGGTGGCGTGGGTGGCAGCGCTAGCCGAAGCGCCGGCGCAGCCTCCAAGTCCCAGAAAACTCTGACGATTATCATCAAATTTGATGAAAACCGCCTGGTAAGGGACTTCGCTTACCACACCTCAAGATTCTAATCACTATATAACACTAGGGTATTTCTCTTGAAAAACTTCACTCTCCTCTGCGTTATCATTGCTGGGTTGGTCGGCTGTACTCCGACGATTCCCAAGGATGCCTTTAAACTCTCTCCAACTAGCCTCGAAGACCGTCAACTTCAAAGCAGAAAATTCGACACACTCGACAGAAAAGTCTTACTGGCATCTGGTGCCGCAGTATTGCAAGACATGGGCTACGCGCTGGATGAGTCAAATGCCACTCTGGGCATACTTACAGCATCCAAGAAAGCTGACGCTACCGACGGCGCTCAGATTGCTGGAGCCGTTGTGGTTGCCCTGCTAGGTGGAGGCGCCATGCCCGTCGACAAAGAACAAAAAATACGAATATCCCTCGTTGTGAACGAGAATCTGAGTGACAGTGAATCCTCGATAGCTCGTATTTCATTCCAACGCATCGTGTGGAATACACAAGGACAGATCAGCCGCGTTGAGACACTAAAGGAGCCAGACCTTTATCAAGGGTTCTTTGAAAAATTATCCAAATCTGCATTTCTTGAGGCTCACCTGATATGACTAAGAACTCTTTTATTTTCGCATTTACTGTAACGATCGCGCTGCTGACCGGCTGCGCCAGCCAGAACAGCCATGTGCTTGCCGGAGGCAGTCAGGTTGAGCTTCGGAGCATTCAAACTAGGTCTTTTGATTCAAACGACCGCACCAAGATGCTTCGCTCAATTGTTGCAACGACTCAAGACTTGGGCTTTATTGTCGATAAAGCGGATAGCGATCTAGGCACAGTAACAGCAACCAAACTGAGTGGCTACCAGATCCGCATGACTATCACTGTTAGGCCGAAGGGAGACTCCCAACTGCTAGTGAGAGCAAACGCCACTTACAATTTGCAGGCGATTGAAGATCCACAGCCCTATCAGGACTTCTTCAATTCGTTGAGCAAAGCCGTTTTCCTCACTGCACACAATGTAGACTAACTCTGTCGCTATCGGCAAGCGGGGGCTGCAGCGCCCTTCCGGATAGATCATTGGAACAGCGCCAGTTGTGGCTGTAATGCTTCACCGAGCATGATTATCCTTCCGGAAGGGCGGCACCTACAAAGAACGCGAAGCTGCCAACTTTGTGCCCTCAAAGCCTGTGTGGAAAAAGTCAGCGAGGAGGAGCTACCAAGCGTAGCGATACCGCTCGGGATGAGCTGGTTACTGGCGGTGGTCGATTGAAAGTGCCTTGTTTGCGCATTGAGGAAGCTTCCGGGGAGAGGCGCTGGATGTATGAGTCCGGCCATATTATCCGGTATCTTGAGGGGCGGTTTGGGCAGGCAGTCTGAGGGTTGCCGTCCAAATTCAACATTTCCATATACCCACCTTCCAACGGTCCACGTCATGAATCGCCGTAAAAAGGCCAAGCAGATATTCGAGAAGAAGCTGAAAAAGGCCAAAGCCAAGCTGGATCCCAGGAAGAAGCCGCGCTATGTAGCCAAGGCTGACCGGGAGAAGGCTGTGGAAGGTGAGGCTGGGACCTAAGCTGGGTCTTGGTTAGCGTTGGCCTTTTTTCCTTTCCTTGGCTCAAAGAACGATATTGGTCAGCATAATTGCCTCATAGCCATGAAACTCTTCACCCTTTTGACTTTACTGTCCGGCTCAGTGTTGGCATCTGACGCAAAGCTGAAGCCATTTACCAGTGATGGCTGCAGTGCCTTTCCGGACGGCTCCCTGGAACAACGCCAGCTGTGGCTGCAATGCTGTACCGAGCACGACTATGCCTACTGGAAAGGTGGCACCTACCAAGAGCGCGAGATTGCTGATTTTGCACTCAAGGCCTGTGTTGAGAAGGTTGGCGAAGAGGAGATCGCCCTGTTGATGCTTGCCGGGGTTCGCGTGGGTGGGACGCCCTTTCTGCCGACCAAGTTTCGTTGTGGTTACGGTTGGTCATACCCCAGGTTCTATGGGGAGTTGTCTCAGGAGGAGTTACAGCAGGTTGAAGAGGCCGCCAAACAAGCCAGTGGGATACCATAGGCCCACCCCGCAACCGATCACTTTTTGATCAGCCATTTTCTCCAGGTAATAAAAAGCCCCGATCAGTGTCGAGGCTAAAGCAGTCATGAGGAGAGAGTCATGAAATCTGTATACTCTGACCGGGCGATTTGGGGATAGTTCCATCTGCATCCCAAAAAAACCAAATATTTGTCTAAACTTATGAGCGCCCTCGAAATTGATGTGCAGGGAGGCTCACATGGAACACCGGCACACCAAAACAACTGCCTCCCTGTTGCTGGCCGCTATCGCCCTTCCCTGTAGCGAAGCCCTCATCCTTGTATAAGAAGGGACTGATATACGGGCTCTCTACCACCCGGTATCACCCTGTCCGAAAACGGCTTCACCAACCCGGCCAGATCACTCGGCGGCATCATGGCTAGAGCCGCACCAGTACTCCTTTAAGCCACCCAGAACGAGTCCCAGAGGGCTTGATCATCGATCACTCCTGCTAGAGTAACTTCTTCTTCAAACACATAGTCAATAATATCGATAGCACGATTCACGCTATCTACGTCAGAGGTCACCGCCGAGAGCAACTCATTGATGCTGTTATCAAAGCCTTCATCAGGATAAAGCATGGTTTGCTCAGCATAGTAGATGGAAACATCGTGCTTGTTGCTCAAGAGCTGCCGATCTTGCTCGCCGCCAGTTGGAGAGTATGCTGCATTGATAACAGCCAGCAGGAACACTGCCTTATCCATACCGTTGTTCAGCTCTTTCTCCCAGTAGTCCCAACCGGCTGCTTCTGGTGCACGGTTGAACATGTTTTGGTAAACCGATTCTACAAACTCTCGGTTTGTGGAACCTTCCGGGTAGGTTGTTCTGAATTCTGTTTGATCGGCAAAACTCTTCGCGGTAGACAGAAAATCCAGTGATCCTGTGTAGTTTTCTTTAAACCAATAAGTCAAGCCTTCCGCAGCGGGGGCGCGGCCGAAATAGGCGATGTACAGGTCACTGATTTTGTCGAGCAGCTCAGCCGCGTAGGTTTTTTGCGTACCGACCTCACCATCTGGATCGACAAGATCATCCAACTCCACGTCAACGATGTAGGCATCATGACCCATGCCGTAACCAAAACCAATGGACTCTATGCTATCCAAGTGGTCATCACCCTCGCTGCCAGACAGGATTCCGTCTGATAAAATGTATTGACTCGGAAGATAGCGAGCTGTCATCACATCGAAACCATTACCTCCACTTATCTCGTCATCCGCCAAGGTGCCACTAAGAATATCATCGATGTCGCCACCAAAAACCTCTGCCCCAACCAACAGTGCATCGGAGGTTACACTTTCTTCAACACCGTAGCCGTCGGTGTAGCTGACCACGGCCTGGAGCTTTGATTCGACATCATCTTGCTGCAGTTGGTATTCTTGAACAAACGCCCCCGCTATTTCAGTGCCATCACGCAGCCATTTATAAATGAAAGACCCGAGCCCATCGGGATCCTCAAGATCGACCTCTACTGAAACGGTTTGTCCAACCCTTACAACACCACGGATTAAAACGCTTCCCTGTGGATCGTCATTGAGGTTGGCCACAAGACTATCCACCGTTGTGGTTACCGCTTCTTCCACGTCGAAGCCATCGGTATATCTGGCAGTAACGGTAATACTTTTGCCGACCAGATCTTGCTCCAGAGTTAACCGATCACTGGTGGCACCGTCGATGGCCACACTATCTGCATACCACTGGTAAGAAACTACCCCCAAGCCGTCTTCATCAGACAGGGTATTAGATACCGTTAAGATTTGATCTTCTTCAGCTGTGCCGACAATGGTGACGACGCCCAAGGGCTCATCATTCAGATTGTCAACGATACTGGTGTTTTCGCTAGCGACAGACTCTGCGGTGCCCCAATCATCGGTATAGTAGGCAGCAACGTTAATGGCTTTGCCAACCTGATCCTGTCCCAGAGTTAGTTGATCGCTAGTGGCGCCCTCGATGGCCAGACCATCGGCGTACCACTGGTAAGAAAGCGCCTCAAGGCCGTCCTCATCCGCCAGGGTACTGGATACTGTTAAGGTCTGATCTTCTTCAGCAGTGCCAATAATAGTGACTGTGCCCAAGGGTTCATCATTCACATTGACAACGATACCGGTGCTTTCACTGAATACAGACTCTTGCGTACCCCGCATATCGGTATAGCGAGCAACGACACTGAGGGTTTTGCCAACCTGAGTTTGCTCCAGAGTCAACCGATCACTGGTGGCACCCTCAATGACAAGACTGTTCGCGTACCACTGGTAAGAAACCACACCTAAGCCGTCTTTATCGACCAGGGTATTGGACACCGTTAACGTTTGATCTTCTTCCGCTGTTCCGACAATGGTGACGGCGCCCGTGGGCGCATCATTCACATTGACAACGATGCTGGTGCTCTCACTGAATACAAACTCGTCTGTGCCCCAGTCATCGGTATAGCGGGCAGCAACGCTGATGGTTTTGCCAACCTGATCCCGCCCCAGTGTTAGTTGATCACTGGTGGCACCATCGATGGCCAGACTGTCCGCGTACCACTGGTAGGTAACCACACCCAGCCCGTCCTCATCCGCCAGGGTATTGGACGCCGTTAACGTTTGATATTCTTCCACTGTGCCGACAATATCGACGGTGCCCGTAAGCTCATCATTCACATTGACAACGATACCGGTGCTTTCACTGAATACAGACTCTTGCGTACCCCAGTCATCGATATAAAGGGCAGCAACACTGATGGCTTTACCAACCTGATCCTGCCCCAGAATTAGCTGATCACCAGTGGCGCCATCAATGGCTAGATCATCCGCATACCAATGATAGGAGACCACACCCAGACCGTCTGCATCAACCAAACTATTGGATGCCGTTAAGATTTGATCTTCTTCGGCGGTACCGACAATGGTGACGGCGCCAGTGGGTTCGTCATTCACATTTTCAACGATATCGGTGTTGTCACTGATGACAGATTCTGCGGCCCCAAAGCCATCAACGTAACTCACCTGCAAACTGAATACCGATCCAACGTCGTCCTGCGTTAACTGATACGCGTCAGCCGTAGCCCCCTCAACTGGATCGCTGTCGCGCAACCATTGAAAGTGGAGTTCACCAAGGCCATCTTCGTCTTCTATGTTGTGACTGTATTGCAGTACTGCACCTTGACGAGCGGCGCCAATGATTTCATCACCACCGATAGGATCATCGTTTACATTGGAAACCGCGTCTGCTGTGCCAGCGGTCAGCTGTTTTTCTTCTCCCAGACCAGTGGTGTAAGCAACGGTAACCGAAATCGATTTGTTAACGTGGCTCTGAGCCAACAATAGTGTCGAGCTTGTCTCTCCATCAATGGCCATTCCATCGGCGAACCATTGATAAGATAGCTGTTCATACCCGTAGGGTTCCTGAATACCGTCAATCTCTGCAGTTAGAAGCTCCCCCTCAGTCGATGAGCCCGATACCGAGATGAACTGGTGAGAAATGCCAAGCTGGTAGCCATCGGCATCATAGCGCTGGGCATAGATGTCATAACCAGAACCGTCCTCGTCATTGACGGTCCATGTGACTACCCAGCCACCATCCGCCAAGGTGGCAATCCTTAGGGAAGACTCCCAGTGACCAGACTCGTAGTGCCTGCTGTCAACATTGAGCCGAAACTCCGACCCCACCGAATTGCCATTGCTGTCATAACGCTTGACGTAGACGTCACTGCCTGAGCCAGTCAGCGCGTAGGATGCCCAAATCACTAGCCAGCCGCCATCCGCCAAGGGCTCAACCGCTCGTACAGACTGGGAGCCAAGGGAGAAGGTATTGACCTGAAATTCCGACCCTACCGAATTGCCATCGCTATCATAGCGCTGAGCAAAAACGCCCCCCCTAGAGCCGTCCTGCTGATAGGAGTTCCAGCTCAGTAGCCAGCCTCCATCCGCCAAGACGGCAATCTTTGGTGAAGACTGGGAACTATAGGTATAGGTGTTGACCCGAAATTCAGATCCCACCGAATTTCCATCACCGTCATAACGCTGGGCATAAACCCCAGAGCCAGAGCCATCCTGCTGATAGGAGTTCCAAGCCACCAGCCAGCCGCCATCCGCTAAGGCAGTAACCACGGGTTGATACTGGCGGTCATCAGTGTAAGTGTTGACCTGAACTTCCGCACCCACCGCATTGCCATCGCTATCATAACCCTGGACATAGATCCCATTGTCAGAACCGTCCTGAAACCAGGATGACCAGGTCACCACCCATCCGCCATCCTTCAAAGCAGCAACCGCAGGATAATACTGGGAATCGTCAGTGTGGGTGTTGACCTGAAATTCCGACCCGATCCTATTGCCATCACGATCATAACGCCGTGCAAAAATCCCGTTGTAATTACCGTCCTGAGACCAAGATTCCCAGGTTACAACCCAGCCGCCATCCGGTAAGCCGACAACCGCTGGAGCTTGCTGGTGGCTGAAGGTGAAAGTGTTGACCAGGAACTCCGACCCCACCGCATTGCCATCGGCATCGTAGCGCTGCGCATAGACTTCTTCGCCCCATCCACCCAACTGTTTGTCGGAATGCCAAGTCACGATCCAGCCGCCATCCGCCAAGGGGGCAACCTCGTGCTCGAACTGATCGTCATCGATGTAGCTGTTTACCCGTACATCAGGAAACGCCACCCGAATATTGGAGAAAGACACCGCAGAACTGCCAGAGGTGTCTGTCGCGATAATCTTTATCGCCAATTCACCATGATCATAATCTCCGGGAGCCGCAGTAATTGCACCCGTTTGCGAGTCTATGGACAGCCATGAAAGCAGGTCAGTGCTGTCTTGCATTTCCAGAGAGAAAGTTAATTCATCCCCGTCCGGGTCTACAAACAAACCCTCAGGAAGCTCGAAGCTTGATGAAATACCGGGCGCTACGATTTGATCAGCAAGAATCCCAGCCAGATATGGGGCGGTGTTGTCCGTCATGAAAGTACGTTCCTTGTCTAGGTCTTGGCAGCCGTGCCAGGGTTCGGTTGTAGAGTGAGGAGTTTGTCCAGCGTTTAATAAGACTGAGGCAGACACCAAGTGTCTGCCTTAGAGTGGAAACGCCGCCATTCATCCTTGTTTGCCACCATCCGTTCAAAGATGAAGATAATATCACGGAACTCCCCTCCCCAATATCCCTCACAGCCACCTCAAGAACATCGGCATCCCATTTGGAGAAGTCCTTCATCACCATCTATCGAGGAATTACCAAGGGCGACACCTTCCACATCATCAACAGATCCACGGACCCAAGCTACTCTCGGACTGCCACCGGAGCAATCACCTGCCACGCCACTGTCGACAGTTCAGACTCCACCCCCGAAGAGGCCCGGACTATGAATCATGAATCGCCGTAAAAAGGCCAAAGCCAAGCTGGATCCCAGGAAGAAGCCGCGCTATATCGCCAAGGCTGACCGGGAGAAAGCTGTGGAAGGTGAGACTGAAGCGTAGCGCTGTCTCGTGTAGAACACCGGCCTTTTCACTTTCTTGATGCTACTGTCCAGCTCAGTGTTGGCGTCAGACGCAAAACTGAAGCCATTTATCAGCGACGGCTGCAGTGCCTTTTCCGATGGTTCCTTGGAACAACGACAATTGTGGCTGCAATGAGCATGATTATGCCTACTGGAAGGATGGCACCTTCAAAGATCGCGAGAATGCCGATTTTGCTCTCAAGGCCTGTGTTGAGAAGGTCGGCGAGGAGGAAATTCCCTGCTTATGCTGGCCGGGGTTCGCGTGGGTGGGACACCCTTTCTGCCGACGAAGTTCCGCTGGGGCTACGGTTGGCCATATCCCAGGTTCTATGGGGAGTTGTCTCAGGAGGAGGAGTTACAGAAAGGGTCACTATTTGACGCCGTCAACAGGAAGAAGTCTGGCAGAATGCCAAGGTTGAAGCCCTGTATCGCCTCGCCGCTGCCAGCGTGAGAGTACCAAAACCTTTTGGGTGCTTTGGCGGTGTGCTGCTGATGGAACTGGTCACCGATGACGACGGCGATGCCGCTCCGAGACTGGGCGAAGTGTCAATGTCAGCGGAACAGGCCCGAGAAGACCACGCCCTGATAATGCATTACGTTATGCTTAAAGCATCTTCCTTGCAGCTAAACCGCCTTGCTGGGTGTTCTCCCTGCTGTTTATCAGGTTATGGGATCGCTTCTGAGCTGGCACCTGGCGACACGCGAGGCATTCATCGAACCTGCGCCAAGTGGCGTAGCTGAAAATGACACTACTCGTAGGGCACTATCCGAACAAAGCATACAAGATCATCGCCCATAGCGATGACCCCTCCACCTGGTGCTTCTACAATTGACTTCACGTCTTCCAAGTTGCACCCCCACTCTTGGCGACCGACTTTCGCCGTCGTGTTAACGTCATACACACCTACTGCGTTGAGCTCACCTTCTGCGATATAGAGGTTTGTCCCATCATTGGACAACCAGGATTTCCCAGATGGGAATTTGGCCACCTGATTGAACTGAGACGTAGCCAATACCTGACCAGAGCTCAGGTAAATCAAACTGCCATCAGCGCTAAGAGTGAGATTATCGGTCCCACTGACCTGCCCGTGGTCGTCTTCAAGTACGATGGGCAAACTAGCATCGGACGCGTCCAGCTTGTACAGGGAGTTCGGTGAGAATCCCGAGCCAATGTAGACGGTTTGGTTCGCTGGATCGGCTGCGAAGATTGGTCGAGCCCTGATAATAGTTCCACCGGCGACTCGTGTCGCGGCATTATCCTCATCTCTTCGAACTTCTACTATATAGGCGAAACCATTACTTCCAGGATTGGAAGAAACGACTATTCTGTTATGTTCCACTTCAGCGACATCCCAAGTCCTGTCATCATCCAACTGCGTAGACAGATCCACAACGTCTGTTTCACCCGTGGTCAGATCTAGATAACCGATATCACCGTCTCCAAAAAGCGCGGCGTATAGTGTTTCTCCATCCGCTGACAGGTCAATCCCTTGCGGCGTCCCAGGCATTGCATATCGGTTAGCAATCGAAACTTCATTCAAATCTACCTCTGCAATCTGTTGCATCGATGGGATCGAAACCAGCAACCTTTCCTCCGCCCTATTAAAAGCCATATCAGCTCCAACCGCGCCTAACTCAATTCTGGCATGACTGGTGCACTTTTCAGCCGACACCCCAGTTCCTCCCTGAGCAAGAATATCTAGCTTGTCGCAGGTAATATTATCGTTTTCCCGTACATCAAGGGCCGTTAGCGATGTTAGTCCAAATAGGTATTCAACGTCTGACACATTGGTATTTCTTAGCGACAAAGACTCGATACTTTCCGCACTCGCCAGAGGTTCGAGAGAGAGGACACCATGACCTGACAGATCCAAGTGCTTTAGGTTTTGCATCTTTTGAATGGCGTTTAAATTCAGTATGTTGGTTTCGGAACCGCTGCAATCCAACGCTTCAAACTGATCGGGCGATGTATACCCGCGTTCCTGGGCCGCATCGATCACACATCGTTCCAGCCCAAGATCGTCAAATCGCAGTTCAGCGAAAGCGTCGTTGCTTTCAGAGACAGACACCGATCCATAGATGCACAACACATCCGATTGAAGCAACGCAAAGTTCGTATCCTGGTTAAACACATTTATGCGTTTCGATGCTCCACTGGAACATCCGGTATCAATGCTTCGTTGCATTTCCAGCGAATCAAAATCATAGACCAGTATTCCGCCGCCACTGGCGTTAACAAAGAGCGTATTTGTAGTTTTGCTAGACACCGAAATTCCGGAATTAACGCGTCCCTCCTCAATAAAAGACCCGGTTCGCAACACCTGTCCGCTCCCTAACGCTATTCGTGTACCTTCTGGATTCACCGTTAGATTGTGTGTCCCACTAACGCTGCCATGATCGTCTTCGAGCGCAATTCCAGCATCCGGATCCACTAAACTGAGTTTGTATAATGAGTTGGGAGAAAACCCTGACCCCACATAAACGAATTGATGATCCGGTGAGCGAGCGAACGTTGGCCTGGATCTTATGTACTGATTATTGGCAACCGACGTCGCCAAATTAAACTCATCAAGCCTAATTTGGGCAACCCTGGCAAGACCTCCGCTCCCTGGAGAGGCCGACACAAACAACCTGTTTTCTGCTCCCTCAACGACATCATAGGTATCCGGGTGACCCGTTTTGTCTGCCAATGGGATAAGTGTTATCTCACGCTGCTCCAGATCAAGGGATGCGATTGAGGTGGAACCTCTCAACGCTACAAATAGTCGACTTTCATCAATACTCAAATCAATTCCGTACGGGGAACCCGGCAACGAAATTCTATCCACTACTCTGAGTTTCGAGGTAGATACCACAACAATTTCATTTCGCGATGGGATAGATATATAAATTTGCTCTCTCGTTTCATCAATCGCTGTATCGAAGCCGATAGCGCCAAGCTCAATCGATCTGGATGTCACGCAGTAATCATCTCTATAAAAGGTTTCCCCCAAATTCAACTGAGACTCAAGCGATTCTATTTCTGAACACGACAAACCACTGTTGCCAGTGATATTCAGTGTTTCCAAGTTGGTAAGGGAGAAAAGACTATCAAGTGCGGAAACAGTGTTGTCAGGAAGGCTCAGGCTGGCCAGCGCCAGGAACATTTCCAGCCCGGACAGATTACCCACGCCACTGCATTCCAGACTGGTGACTTGACCTATATCAGTAAAGTCATTTGAAGCGGACTCCTGTTCTATACATTGATCAAGGGCCACATCCTCAACTTCAACATCTTCCACATTAGCATAAGCCCGCACGGCCAGCTCTACCAGAGCCGACCTGCGCTCGTCGTCTTCAAACTCGATCTCCACTTGGAGTGTTACCGCAGAGTCTTCGCTAACTTCAGGCAGCTGAAGACCTGTTTCCAATGCTGCTGGATTCAGAATATCGACGGAAGGTCCTGCAACCTGACTCCATGTAATATCTCGAATATCTGTTCGAGAACTTGTGGCTGCAATTGTTGCTACGCCTCGTTCATAGCCTTCCACATCATTGGGGACTGTTAACCAAAGGTGCTCTCCATTCGGCTTCCATAGCACAGCCTGCAGCGTCACCAATTGCTCGCCTCCTGTCGCACTGCTATAGAGGCTGATTCGGGTGTTAGATTCGAACTCCGCATAGATACTCAACTCCGAACCGGCGTCATTGCGTGTACTGAATTCACAGTCCATTCCAAGGTTGTCCGAAGTGATAAGGAGATTCAGCTGGCGTCTCAATCCCGCTCCCGAGACGACATATCGGCCCAAGGCGATTTCCTCATTAGAATTTATCTCTAGAGTACCGTCCTCTGAGAAATAGTAGGTTTCATCACAGGATTCCCTGGGATAGGAAAAACCCCAAGCCCCGACCATATTGGCAGTAGAAGAACCAGTCTGTGCTGCATAAATCTCAGCGAGCTCCAACGCTCTATCAACACTCGTTCGAACGTCGGTAACATCAGATAAAACGTCTCGTGCGGCCAGGATGAAACTGCTATCTACAGCAGTAGACGCTGTCTCGTCGGTAAAAAACTCGGCAACTTCGAGTTTGTTTTTCAGTACGTTCAAATCCGCCTGCGCCTGCGGGTCGTCTGGTGCAGCATTCCGCACAGCATTGATCACCGCGTTTACAAACTGATCGGTGTTAACCCGGCCGCTATACAATTCCTCTCGCCAATAGCTCAAGCCCGCTGCGGCCGGCTCTCTTTCGAGAAAATTCTGGTAAATAGCGCGGATCAATTCAGAAATCGTGAGGTTTTCGTAGATTTCTCTGTACTCCACTTGCTGGACAAATGAAGCTCGAGTGTGCTCCAGGGTCAGAGCACCCCGAGAGATCTGGTTGTACCAGTAATCCTGGCCATCCTTGTGGGCTGCACGCCCCAGTATTCCAATATAGAGCTCATCGATGTCCTCTCTAAGTGCCTGACCATCCTGAGCGGAGAGGGATGCTGATATCAGCATCAGAAGGAGTGCGATTAATCGCATGGAACAATTCCCTTTGAAGTGTGACCGGTGCGGATTCTACTGGAATGCCAGTTTCGAATCAAAACGTGGCTTTATGTGCTTGCTTTGCCAAGCGTTGTGATACCGCTCGGGATGAGTTGGTTGCCGGGGTGGGCGGCTGAAGGTGCCCAACACAATGAAACTTGCGCCAAAGCTCTACACCTGCTAACTTTCTTCCATCCATACAACGGAATGATTGTCAGGAAAAAGGAAAACGCAGGATGAAATTTCAGGGACTGATCGCTTCGATATGTTTACTCTCTAGCTTTGCCGTTTTTTCATCCCCAATACAGATCAAAGTTGAGGGGACCGTCACGCAAATAGATCCAATATTCTCGCCACTGGTTTCACTCGGCGACCTAATGACATCTACATTTGTCTATGATCCTGCTGAGATTTCAGGATCGATAGAATTCGATGATGACAGGTACTTCTATTATTCTCCTTTGATTGAATATGAGATCACCATGGGTGGAGTGTTCGCCTATGGCACGAATGGCCGTTCAGAAGTCACTAACGATCATATAGATTCATTTGGGCGACAATGGGATAGATTTATATTGGAAAACAGCCCTAATCAACCTTCGATCCCTACATTGGAAAGCCTGTTCGACATTAACAGACTGGCCATCGGACTGGTGCTTTATGATTACAACGATGCTGATGCGTTATCCAACGCTCTCCCCGTTGGAGACATCCCCCTGGATTCTTTCGACTTAGATCAGTCTTACGTCACTATCCAAATGGAACTGGAAGGCGGCGCATTTGAGTGGGAACCAATGTTTGCCCACATCACAAGTGCCGAAGTATCATCAGTACCCCTGCCATCGTCTCTGTGGTTACTTGGCGGCGGCCTTATGGGCTTGTTTGGCTTTGCTAGACGAAAGGCTTCCAGCCATCAGGTTGTGTGAGCAGCCCTAAATCAAGATACTGGTACCTGGATTGCTCCCACTCTTGTAGGTAATCAGTGTTTTGATCTGCTCCTCCCCTCGTACAAATAGCAATTTTGGCCTGCTTGAATTTAAGAAGACCATCCACTTAATTACCGTGTTGATGTTTCTGCCAAGTACAATTTTTGATTCAGTGAATACTCTGCAGATGGCTGCAGACTCTGCCTCAACATTCTATTTGTCATCGAGAGCGCCTCTGACGTAACGAACATCAATAATAGTAAGCAATCCAAATGAGCCCGTAAGATGTCTCTTAATATTCTTACCGGTTTGATTGCGTCTCTCTGGGTATCTTATATGGGGGCACCTTTCCGGCGTCTCCTGCAACTTTCACTAAGATACTCGGAGGCGACCATGCTCAATAACAACAAAAGACCAAGATGGTCAAAATACGACCAACCCATCGGCAGAACATAGCTCTACCGCCAATCCAGACATTTCGGGGACCTGATAGCTATTGCCTGGCTCGAATTTGCAATACACTGTGCCGCTTGTCTATCTCAATACTCACTCGGTCCAAACACACCCCAAATGAAAGCCCCAAAACGCATACAACCGCTGATTGATGACGGCATTGTCGACGAAGTACTGTACCGCTTGATGAGCGGCAAGGAGGCCGATGTCTTTGTGGTGCGCTGTAATTCGGAAATTCGCTGCGCCAAGGTGTACAAGGAGGCTGCAAAACGTAGCTTCAAAAAGGCCGCACAATATCAGGAGGGCCGTAAGGTCCGTAACAGCCGCCGCGCCCGAGCGATGGAAAAGGGTTCGAAATTTGGACGCCGTCAACAGGAAGAAGTCTGGCAGAATGCCGAGGTAGATGCCCTGTATCGCCTTGCCGCTGCCGGCGTGAGAGTGCCACAGCCCTATGGATGTTTCGACGGCGTGCTGCTGATGGAACTGGTCGCCGATGAAGACGGCGATGCCGCCCCGAGGCTGGGCGAAGTGACGATGTCTGCAGATCAGGCCCGAGAAGACCACGCCCTGATGATGCATTACATTATGCTTATGCTGATCGCTGGTCTGATCCATGGTGACCTGTCTGAGTTTAACGTGCTCGTTGATGAATATGGTCCGGTTATCATCGATTTGCCACAAGCGGTGAACGCAGCTGCCAACAACAACGCACGTGCCATGCTTTGCCGCGACATCGACAATATGAATCGCTATTACGGTTTATTCGCACCTGACTTGCTGAACACCCGATACGCCGATGAAATGTGGGCGCTTTATGAAGAAGGCGAATTAACTCCGGAAACACAGCTTAGTGGTACATTTGAAGACGACGACAATCTCGCGGATGTGGATTCTGTGATGGAGGAAATCAAGGCGGTTTTGGCAGAGGAACAGGCCCGCCAGGAGCGGTTACGCGACGAAGCACTTTAGCAACCAGCCGCTCACCAACTAAAATGGACCAAATCTTCGCCGGTATTGCCGCATATCGGCAAGAACGATTTCCCGACAGTCCGATTCTGCCTGTGAGCCCCACAGGATGCATCCATGAAAGGGCACAATGTCCATAGGCGCGCCCTTATCATTTGCGTTAGCATAGCTGGATCATTACAACTGCTTACCTGACCGGGCTTGTGCCATGCAGAATTCCAACTCAGTCTTTGCCAGGCTCCTGAGTGACGATATCGTCGAGTTTGAGAATCTGGGCTATACGGAAGCGGCGTCACTGCTGTCCCGCTACCCTCGCTTTCGGATTCATCACGACGATGACGATGAGCTGGGTTATGAACAGTATATTCGCATCAGCGATGGTGTGCTGCTGCGTTTGGTGGATGTGGACATACTGCGGGACAACCGCGTCAGCGTCTGTACCCTGGGTGGCTACGTCAGCTGCATTTTTCATCTCGGCGGCGGCTCGCAGATTACCGAGGAGGATGGCTCCGAGTATCAAACTGTCGAAGGTACCTGCAGCATTACTTACTACCCCGAAGACAGAGCCCTGGAAGACTTCTGCCGTGGTGGGGTCAAGTATGTGCTGGTGGAGGTGCTGATTCGCTGGGAGAGGCTCCTGGAAGATTTCTTCAATGGGGATCCGGCGACCATGCCGCACCTGTTGCGCTCCACCTGTATGGCAGAGGACATAGGTACGGTTCTGGCCCTGCCCCTGAGTGCCGAGCTGCACCAGTGTTTGAAGACACTGACGTCCACGGACTTTTCCGGCGCCTTACGCGAACGTTTTCTGGAGGCCAAGTGCGCAGAGCTGGTGTGCCTGACGATGGGCCTCTTGCAGCGACGGGAAAGGGGGAGTTCACGCCGACCGCTGCAGGAACGGGATATGGAGCAGCTGGATAAGGTCCGCTCTGCGCTGGTGGGTGACCTGTCCGTCCCTCCCAGCCTTGATGAGCTGGCCAGTAACCTCGGCATGACCAGAGGCACCCTGTCCGAACGCTTCAAGCAGTACTACGGTCTATCCATCCGCGAGTACCTGCTACGCGAGAGAATGGAGGAGGCCAAATCGCTGCTGGCCCGTGAAGACCTTCATATCAATCAGGTGGCCTGGCAGCTCGGTTATGAGCATGCCTGCAATTTCGTCACCGCCTTCCGGCGTCAGTTTGGCCTGACACCCAACGCTTATAGAAAATTGGAACTAAAGAGTTAGTTTTCATATTCATAAACGGCTGGCCTTCAATCCCCCAAACAGGGGAGACCCGGCGGCATTCCGTGCCGCTGTTTTCCTCATTCACGCTCTATTGCCGGATTTAGCAAAACTTTTGCCGAGTTCGTCAAAACTTTCGCTGCCCCGAGGTTGGTAACCTAGTTTCAGCCTTTTCGGAGGTCATACAAAAAAAAGCGTGCCGGCCCAAGGCCATTGTCAATCAAACACTCTGGTGGGGCTGTCACTAGCAGGAGAGCATAATGACGAAAACTGTATTTCATCGCACTTCACTGTCCGCAGCCCTGATCGCCGCCATATCCGGTGTGCATATCGCACCAGCGAACGCCGCCCAGGCTTTCGAGCTGGAAGAAATTATGGTGACCGCCACCCGCAGGGCGCAGTCGGTTGAAGACATCCCCTATAATATTTCCGCTGTTTCCGGTGATGCCATCGCCAATGCCGGCGTCAGTGACTTGCAGTCCCTGACCCGAATGATCCCCGGATTGACCAGCGCCGACCTCGGCCCACGCGCCAGTGGTATCAACAGCAATCTGATTATTCGTGGCCTGAATACCAACAGCTCCGCGGCCAGCAGTACTGTGCCTAACCTGACCGTACCGCTGGTGTCCACCTACGTTGACGAAACCCCGATGTTCGTCAATCTCAAGCTCCATGACATTGAGCGTGTGGAAGTGCTGCGCGGTCCCCAGGGCACGCTCTATGGATCCGGTTCCATGGGTGGCACCTTGCGGTTGATCCACAGAAAACCGGACTCTCAGGAGACAACCGCCGATGTGTCCGGAAAGCTTTCCTTTACCGATGATTCCTCGGAGCAGAACTACAGTGTCGACGGCGTCTTCAATTTGCCATTGAGTGAAGACCTGGCACTGCGCATCGGCCTTGGTTACGAAGAGGTTGGAGGCTTTATCGACGCCAGTCAATTGGCCACCTTTGACGCCAATGGCCAGCCGCTGCTGGCCTCGCCTGAAGATCCGCTCAACAGTGGTCTCGCTTATCACAGTGCCGAGGACGTTGACAGCGCCGATCTGCGCTACCTGCGCTCGTCGCTGCTGTGGAATATCAACGACGATGTCGAAGCCCTGTTCACCTATCACCGCCAGGAGGAAAACTCCGACGACTACAGCGTTCAGACCACGGGACTGAACAACGAACACAACCTGGCCATCTCCTCGCCGCTGGAACGGGAAGTGGATCTGGTCAGCGTCGACATCAGTGCCGATGTGGGTTTTGCCTCCTTCAGTTCTTCGACCTCCTACTATGACAATGAGTCGCAATCACTGCGCGACGGCACCGGTTTTATGGAAAACGTCGCTGCCAGCCCGGTGACCTATGGTGGCTTTCCCCGCGTGCTGTCCTCCTTGACCGAGAGCGCCAGGGATCGCTCCCTGACCCAGGAATTCCGCCTGGTATCCAACGGCGATGGCGACCTGGATTGGGTAGTGGGTGCCTTCTATCGCGACCAGCGCCTGGGCGTCACTATGCAGCCGCAATTGATGCACGGCTTTGCCGCCTGGGCCGATCTTCCCGGTTCGGGGGCGGTGATCAGCGACCTGTTTGGAGCCCCCGGTGCCTTCGACAGCTTTGCCGACTTCATCATGCTGTACAACGGTGCGCCGCGTCCCAGCGACCGCAGCATGGCCGACTATGTTTTCGGTTTTGATCGCGAGGTGAGCTTCGAGGACCTGGCCGTATTTGGTGAACTCACTTACCACATCACCGATGCCTGGCAGATGACCGTCGGCATGCGCCAGTTCTGGCAGGACTTCGAGCAGGAACTGACCCAACAGCTCCCCATATGCGGCCCGTATTGTTCCTCCGACGGTCTGGATCCGTCCGGCACTCTGACAGTGGATACCGCGGCTGATTTCGAAGATGCCATTTACAAATTCAATTCCTCCTACGACCTCAATGAGAACACCATGGTCTACTTTACCTGGGCCGAGGGATTCCGCCACGGTGGTGCCAACGGCCTGGCCATCGGCGACTGCGGCCTCTGTGAAGCAGACGGTTCGCTGCTGACGTTCGACTCCGATAACGCCACCAATATCGAGGCCGGGGTGAAAGGGCGCCTGGGCGACACCACCAGTTATACCTTCTCGCTCTACAATATCGACTGGCAGGATGTGCAACTGGATGCGTTTACGGATCCCGGCGCCTTTCCGTTCGTGATTAACGGCGGTGACGCTCGCTCTCGCGGGCTGGAACTGGAGATTAACACGCAGTTGACGGAAAACCTCAGTGCAGTTGTCGGTTACGGTTATGTGGACGCTGAATTGCGTGATGACTTTGTGGTGGAGAGAACCGTGGGGGAAGCGGGCAACCGTCTGCCCGGAGTGCCCGAACACCAGCTGTCGCTGTCACTGGATTACTTCAAGCAGCTGGACAGCGGTATGGAGTTGCATCTGCATCTCGACGGTTTCTATCGCGACCAGGTGACCACCACCGTCAGCGACAAGATTTACGACAGTGCCATTGGTCAGGTGGTGGTCGACACCAGCCAGGCCGGGTTTACGGTGCTTGATGACTTCCAGGTCTGGAACCTGTCGGCCAATCTGAGCGGTGATCGCTGGCGCGCGGGTCTGTTTGTCAACAACCTTGGTAACGAGGACGGCGTATCCGGCCAGATTCTCGACCAGTCTCAGGACTACAACCGCCAGTATATTTCCCGGCCGCGCACCGTCGGCGTGTCCTTCGGTTATCGCTGGGAATAAGACTCCTCTCTGGGCTCTTCGGAGCCCCTTTTTTCATCATTTTAATGAAGTGGTTCAGCGAGTCTGGACAACTGTGACATTGTGGTATTGCTATGAACAAAGGAAATCATTTCAAACTGTTGCGCACCCTCAAACGAGTATCGGCGGGGGTGTTGTTAGCGGGATTGAGTTCAGTAGCGCTGGCCAGTGCTGATCTGGTGCTGGTAAACGCCGACGTGCGCACGGCCAACCCCGAACAGGCAAGGGCGCGGGCTCTGGCGGTAAAGGATGGAAAATTTATCCGTGTCGGCTCCGAGCGCGAGGTCAAGGCCCTGATCGGGGCTGACACTCGGGTGGTCGACCTGGAGGGCAAGACGGTGATTCCTGGGCTGGTGGACGGACATACCCACCTGCAATTGGGTATTGAGCTGGTTCAGGGCGTGGATCTCTATGGTTTGAAAACCAAGCAAGAGTGGCTGGACGCCATCGCTGAAGCGGACCGCAAACTGCCGCCGGGAATGTGGCTGCTAGGAGGCCGCTGGGACTACACCCTGGGCGAAAACGGCGTGCTGCCCACCCGAGAAGACTTGGATGCAATAGTCCCAGACCGCCCGGTTATGCTCCGGGATATTGATTACCATTCCGCCTGGGTCAACAGCAAGGTACTGGAGTTGGCCGGCATCACCGCCGACACACCATCCCCTGAAGGCGGTGAAATTGTGAAGGACGCCAGCAGCGGCCAGCCGAGTGGCATCTTGAAAGAAACCGCCATGGGACTGGTGATGGCGTCGGCGCCCTTTGCGGACAATGCCCGCAATATGAAACTGGGGCTGCGGGACACGGTGCGCTACGTCAACAGCATGGGTATTACCAGTGTGCACGATATGGCCAGTGCTCAACAGTTGCAGCAGTATCTGCAGTTGATGGAGCGCGACGAGCTTTCCTTACGGGTCTGGTTTGGTGCATTTGCCAATATGGGAGAGGATGGTGATTCCAGACCGCCAGCCGAATTGATGCGCAGCTTCGCCGGGGAGAGAGATAAGGTGCGCGAGCGGGTGTCGGCCTATGAGAGCAGAGATCCTCAAGGTCCGCTGCTGCAGTTTGGCTACGTCAAAGTGGCTTACGATGGCGTGCTTTCCACCTACACGGCAGCGCTCAAGGCTCCCTACAGCGATCGCCCGTCGTTGCTGGGAGATCCGTTTTTCGCCCAGGCCATTCTCCGGGATATGGTTGCTCAAGCCAACAGCCAGGGCTTTCCCGTGGCGGTGCACGCCATTGGCGATCGCAGTGTCAGCCACACCCTAGATGCCTTTGCCGCCTCGACGGACAGGGTTGCCTACCCCAATCGCATTGAACATATTGAGGTGCTCGATCCCGAAGACACGCAGCGTTTTCACAAGCTGGATGTGACTGCCTCCATGCAACCCAATCACGGAGTCGCCGGTGACTATATCCTCGAACGTATCGGTACCCAACGTGAGCCCCATGCCTACGCCTGGAAATCGATGCTCAATAACGGTGTCAATCTGGTGCTGGGCAGCGACTGGCCCACAGCCATGCTCGACCCGCTGTCACAACTTGGCGATGCGGTGTTACGCGAGCGTCGCGGCAAACCCTGGCAATCCCACAACGCCCTGACCTTCGATGAGGCGCTTTTCGCTTACACCCAGGCGGGTGCCAATATGACCGGTTGGGGCAGCGAAATTGGCAGTATTGCCTTGGGCAAGTGGGCTGACTTTGTCATTCTTGACGGCACACTGCCACGACCGCTTGACGCCAGCATTCGCCAGCGTCGGGTGGCGGCTACCTATCTTGCCGGTGAACCTGTGTACCAGGTGCGGCAGAGTTTGGGGGCTACTGCCGAAGTGAAACCATTCTATCCGTAAAGGTACTCGGCAATAGCCAAGGTGCAGCCGTAACCAACGCTGTAGGCAACCAGCAGCATGGGCGTGTAGCGCAGGTAGCTGACAAACGTCAGCTCCTTTACTTTGCTCATTACAATAATCCCCGCGGCGGAGCCGATTGCCAGCAAAGAACCCCCAACCCCAACAGCATAGGTCAAGGCCAGCCACTCACTGGTAACCAGCTCCGGAGAGGCTTTCAACAAAGCCGCTGTAAGCGGCACATTATCCAGAATCGCAGAGATAGCGCCGGCCAAGTAGTTGGAATATCGCGGATCATACTCTGAATAAAGTGCCGCCACAGTCGTCAGCACACCCACTTCCTTCAGCATCCCGACCAATAGGAGAATTCCCAGAAAGAATAACAGCGTATCGTATTCAATTTGACGGATGTATTCGAGAATTCGGGTTTGCTCATTATCCGTGTTCGCCATTCTGCCCACCAGGAACATAACCGAGAGTCCCAGTAGAAATGTCAATACGGGGGGGACGCCATAAAAAACGTTGAACATCATGGTGGAGAGAATTGTCGCAAAGAATATTGCGGCAATGACCACATCAATACGATCAAAGCGCCTTTGCACTGCCTCCGTAGATACCCACCCACTACTGCGGAGTGAGAACAACAGGGCCAACACCAGCACACTGACCGCTGCTGGGGCCAAGAGCACCAGCAGCTGGGACATGCTCACGTGCCCTTCCAGAAAGATCATCAGGGTTGTAACGTCTCCGGTGATCAGGGCAACCCCACCTGAGTTGACTGCGAAAATCACCAGTGCCGCTAATTTTAACTTATCCTGTTTTTCCAGATTGAAGGATTGAACCAAACCAAGAGCCACCAAGGTGGCGGTTACATTGTCACAAATGGCAGACAACACCAGCGCAAAAAGCGCCACCAGCAACATGAGTTTTCGCAGCGTCAACTGCAGCGGAAACAAACGCTGCACCAACGCTTGTATCATGCCTTTGGCATTGAGGTAGGCAACGAACGTCATGGTAGACATGAGAAACAACCAGAGCGTCGCAATTTCAAGCAGGTTTTCGTCCAGTTGCAAGCTGACCTCGTGTTGAGCCTGCGGAGTGCCCGCAGCAACAAACAGAATAAGCCAGGATAGACAGCCAAAAAACAAAGTTGTTTTGGCTTTGTTGACGTGAATCACTTCCTCCAGGACGATACTTAACAAGGCCAAAACCGCCAGACCTATCAAAATTGTATGTATCATATGGCATGCATCCGAAGGAATTAACGGCACGCATACAACCAGGACCCACTGTCCGGGTCAATTCGACTTTGGTTGAAGAGCACTTGAAACTTGGGGTAATAAAAAGCCCCGATCAATGTCGGGGCCAAAGCAGTCATGAGGAGAGAGTCATGAAATCTGTAGTCTATGACCGGGGGTTTCGGGGTTAGTTCCACAGTTATGAAAAAAAGTGCCTCTTTTGAAACTCCACCCGCCAAAACACAAGACCAACTGACCACAAATCAACCAAGTGTTGACATTCGCGCCACTGCCGTTATACTTCCCGTCCTGCCAATCGGCAGCATGGATGGGTACGCCAGCAACATGGATCCCACCCGCTAAACTTCCTATTAGAGAGCCGGATTGATCCAGCCCTCCGACAATAAAAAGACGGACCTTAGCCGCGAACATAAATTAACCGTAAACTGATTTACCCGGAGATGTAGCCTGGGGACGGAGCCATTATGTTTGAGTGTCGACGCAGAAACCGCGGAACATTCTGTGACCACCAAGGGAACCCCCTGCCAGACCGCCGCGGCAACGGCGGACTGTTTAACGTCAATGAACACTGGTGGCTGAAGGTACAGATACTGGACGACAATAAGGCGGATGACCCATTGGCGCTGGCCAGGGAAGTTATGTCACTGTCTCAAAGACGAGCCTGATGGCGATCTGTTAGTAGTTATCACAAGTCTCTAGGTTGGCCCCGGAATCGTAAGTCATCGAACTGTGACTTACATCATCCACACAGGTTTGAAACATTACAGAGCGGTTCTTGACCGTAGTGATCAGACTGGCCTCACCATTTGCATCAGTCACCGCCGAAATGGTCTCGTTGTGTGAGCCACTGAACGTTGCCGTCACGGTAGCGCCATCAACCGGTGCGCCGGTTTCGTCGAGAACTATCACATCAGCGGTGGCTTTCTTGTTTGGTCCGCCGCCGGACGAACCTGGCACGATCGAATCAACATGCGTGAACTCCGCCTCGGGAGTCAGGGAAGAGCCACCGAGGACGGTGTATCCGTTGTCGCTAATGCGCACATAGTCCACCACCATTTCCGCAGGTATGGGGGCGGAGATATCATTTGCACGGGTCAGACCGGTAAAGGTGCCGCCGACGGCCATATTGAGAATAAAGAAGTGCGGTTGATGGAACTCCGTACAATCGGTGCAGGAAGCGCTGGAAATATCAATTGTCCAAATCCAGTTGTCATCAATGTATGTGGACACCTCTGTTGGCGTCCACTCCATACGGTAGACGTGGAAGCTGCCGTTGAGGTCCGTTGGATAGTCGAAACTGAGCCCGTAGTTCGCATGCCCTCCATTATGCTCCCAATGGGCAGTAGAGCTCACGCGACGATTGACCACGCCCTCAGAAATAGCGGCCGCTGAACCCATTTCCATGACATCCAGCTCTCCACAATCGGGCCAGCCGACTTCACCGAAATTATTCCCCAGTGTCCAGAATGCGGGCCATAATCCGTCAGCAACGTTGGGTGTTTTGATTCGTGCTTCGATGGTACCGTACTTGAACGTCAGCTTATTTTCGGTTTTCACCCGAGCGGAGGTGAACTGGCGCCGGCCCCCTTTGAGGATCTGCTCCTGGGCAGAAATGATCAGGTTACCCCCTTCAACCCGTACATTGGCGGCATCGTTCGTGTAGGTCTGCAGTTCACTGTTGCCCCAGCCACCGGCGCCGAGGTCGTATGACCAGACTGCGCTGTTTGGTGCAGAGCCGGAGTCAAATTCATCACTCCACAGCAATTGGCTCGACGCTTCGAAAGACACACCAAGCAATGCGCCAGCAAGGACAAAGCTGCGTGTCAGGGAAACCGGGGGGAACAAATCTGAAGGGAAGGTCTTCATCGTCGCTTATTTCCTTTAATAATTATTTTCGTAAGGCACCGTCATTTTCTTATCGTTATTACGGGCCGTGTATGCAGCGTTACCGGACTGGGAGGCGCCTATGGCTTTCTTTTATCCCGGGCACTGGCAGGGCGTTGACTATTCAATAAAAGTGCAGTGTTGAGAAGATAATCCAACTGCAAAAACGACAAAGCGGACTTTGCGCACGATAACCCGGACCGATACACCAACCATCAGACCTGACATAGATACACTTTTTGTACTAGTCGCTATCGGCTTGGCGACCTAGTATCGGTATCGAAGTTCAGTTGAACCCTTTTCTGGAGAAAGACGATGTTACCCTCAACACTTAGATACTGGTTATTTGACACTCTTTCGGTTCAAACCATGCGTTACGTTTCTGCGGTGCCGACTCGTACGGCAAAAGGACTCACTCGCGATGTCTACAATATGATTCGCGAAGACTTTTTTAAGAACGGCTCCCTGACAAGCCGCTCAAAAGTCCCAGAACTTATGGCTGCCATTTGGACCGGTGGTCGTGAGGCCATGCTGGTTGAAGACAAGGTGGACCGCACCACAAAAGACGCGATTTCGGCGGTATTGTCACAGCTAAATGACTGTCCCTACTGCGAAGATATGCTTATCAGCCTGGTCCATGCCGCAGGTGATCACAGCGTTGCCGGGGACATATTCTCACAAAGTACTTTCGATTCATCAGACAATATTATGAAAGAAAGGTTGGCATGGGTCAGGGCGATTGCCACTTCTGACCTTGACGGCATAGCCAGAACGCCATTCACTGATGAACAATTGCCGGAGGTCATTGGCACGATGATGGGTATGAGCGACATTAACCGTTTCAGCCATGTCGTCATGGAAGATTCACCGGTGCCTGCTCCCTTCGGATTGCAGAGAATAAAGGCGTGGGCGCTAAAGATTTTTGGTAACGAGCTCGAGTCTACCCGAAAACTATCGCTGGAGCCTGGCCGTGCTTTGTCACTGTTACCGAAAGCGGAACTGCCGGCGGATTTGCAATGGGCGAAATCCAATCCACGAGTTGCTGATGCCATAGCAAGATGGACCGCGACCGCCGAACAAGAAGGCGCAAAGGTTATTTCGCCGAAAGTCCGAAGACAGGTTATTCATTCGCTGAACAAATGGAACGGCGAGATGATGCCGCTCGACAGCAGCTGGATAGAGCAGGATATTGCAGGCCTGGAAGGGCAAGACAAAGCCATCGCGCGTTTGGCAATCGTCGTCGGCAAAGCCTCCTATCGCGTCACCAACGATATGGTGAACGATGTGTTGGGCAACGATAAAGACGAGGAGAGATTTATTCGAATTCTCGCCTGGTCGTCATTTTCCGCGGCCAGAAGGTTTTCCCAGATCGTCGTCCAGAAAATACAGACCGGACGCCACCTCGTACCAATGGCAGATGTCGCTTAAAGATTATGCCGACGCGGATTTGACGTCGGCAAACGCACTGCAACATAACCAGTGTTTCATAGAGCGCTTTAGGTGTGCATCACCTTCTGCGCTCAGTTTCTTTTCTTTGCCCAACCGTGTGAATGACATGTCACCCATCCAAAACGTGGTGAATGCCTTGAGGTCTGCCTTTATCGATAAGTCTACGTCATAGCCTGGGCTCTTCATGCAGACTTCCACGTTTTGGTCTTCCACAACCAACCAGAAAAAACGCTGCCTGGAAGCTGTCCCATAGAATTCGAATTGAATGACTTTGCGTTCGATGGGGAATGGATCGGTATTGACGCTTCGATGCAGATCCCACATTAACAAGGAGGCATCCAGATCGCCGTCGCTGTAATCACTGCGCACCCATCGCTGCCCCCAGACACCCAGCTGCATAATCATTTCCTTGAGTTCGCTTCCGGCATCTGTCAATGAGTAATAAACTCCCTTGCCGGTTTTGGTTCTTGCGATCACATTGTTGTGCTCAAGGGATTTGAGCCTCTTGGAAAGCAAGGTGGGAGAAAGCAAAGGCATTCCCTTTCTGAGCCCGTTGAATGTCTGGTCCTCTATGCACAGCTCCCTGAGTATGAGGATTGACCACTTTTCACCTAAAACCTCAGCGGCTTTCGCCACAGGACAATATTGACCGTATCCCGACATTCCAGCCCCTCCCAGGAAGACGTTGGTGTGCTCCCAATAGGCAATATTGGTGTGCTGCCGCCATTGTAAACCACTGTGCCGAATCCATTAAGTACACTTTCTGTACTAGATTGAGTTCACAAATGCACGCACCCTGAGTTCAGTTCCATACCCGGAGGTTTCTACAATGAGATACAGACTTTTGGTAAAGATAAAAGTGGTCGTCAAGCGTTGGATCGACATACTCGTTTGTGATTCGCATAGCTATTTTGCAGAAACATCCCAAGCACAGCAGAAACGAATTGAGCAACTGGAAGCAATGCAGGATCGATGCAAATGCACGAGAGAAGATCACAAATTTCACCGCACATCCTTTTACTCAAAGCAGTAAAAATTGCTTTCTAAGCAGGTCGATTATTGACAGAGATTATTCTTGTCATGCAACCAACGTTTACCGTCGAGAAAGAGTTGGTTTTTGCCATAATCCCAACGCAGCTCATAGCGACTGACCTGACCGTCGTTAAAGCTCAACAACAGCTGTCCGTACTCGCCCTGCCCCTTAGCTTGCCAGCGGCCACCATAATGCCCCTGAAACGCACCGGACGCACCGGGGGTTCCGCCACCAAAGCCGCCGCTGTCAAAGCTTCTGCGGAAACGGCCATCGCTGCACATCCAAATGTGCTGCTCTTCCGTGTAGCCGGATGTCGTATAGAAACGGACAATATGCTTGCCTTTCAGGTAACCCGCCCAGGTGTCGTCTGAATCTGTCGCCGCATCCTGAGTGGTGGCGGTAGACTTGGTAGCTGCCGATACCGTCAGACTGGTGAAGGATTTTTCAAGCTGCTGCGCGTAGCTTTCCAGGGCGTCTTTTCGCGATAAGAGAAAGAAAGCTATTGATGTACCCGCTTTGGTCGTTGTGGCCATCACCCGCGCCCTGTATTGAGGTTGATAGGCGACGTTGTAGTGGGCCGAAAGGTCTCCACCGGAACGGGTGATCGGACCATCCAGCGTTAGCTGTACCCGATCATTGAGGGGAATTGGCCCCTGCAGTTGGGTGTAGGCCTTCTCTTTAGAGAGCTTGTCTGCGACAACGAATAAGGTCGCACCGGCATCGCCGGGTTCCATCAGAAAGCTTTCGCCGGAGGGAGCCAGCGCTCCCCGCCAGCCCTGCGGAATGTTAAAACCAACCCCGAGTTCAGAACTTGAGATGAGCGTCCCGCCGGTGTAGATCTGACCCGGCTGAGGCTCTACCGCGTTCGCACTCAGGACCATCAGGCTCACAAGTAATAGCAGGCACTGAAAAGAGGCCTGGCCGCAGGTATTGAGATTCACGTTAGATCACCTCATCTTAGATGCATCGGCAAGTTTAAAGCTTGCCATAGTTTGCCACACAGGGATATCTCCACCTATGATACTGCTAAACTTGTTAGATTCTGGTTCAACTGCGGGCGGCTCCCCATGGACGAGTCAACCCATGACCCCATTCTGACCCGGATTATGATGGATCAGCTGGTCAAGAAATGCATTCCCCGGGCCTTGAGATTAAAAGACCGGGTCTATTGTGGCGAACGGCTTAATGACTTCGATATTATTTTTTTAAATGATACATTGACGGATATCACGTCGATCAAGCCCATCGCCGATCGTAATCCCGATTATCGCCAGGTGGTACTGCGCATGGTGCAACTCTGTAAGGACATCAGCGATAAAGCTCTCGAAAACGAAACCCGGCATCATAAACCACACGGTTAATATTCCATTTTGTACTCAGATGGCCACTCGGATTGATCTATGATTAAAACCGGTTCTGGGGTCGTGTCGGAGGGCACAGATATGGCTTATGCGGACTGGGAAATCGAAGGCTCGGAGATCAGCAGTTGCAATTGCGATTGGGGTTGCCCCTGCCAATTTAACGCCCTGCCAACCCATGGCAACTGCCAGGCCGCTGTGGTGTTTCATATTGAAAAAGGGCACTTTGGTGACACCAACCTGAACGGTTTGCATTTCGCGGGTGTATTCCGATGGCCCGGTGCCGTTCACGAAGGCGATGGCGAGGTTTTACCGATTGTCGATGAACGAGCATCGGAGGAACAACGCAACGCTATTTTACAGATCATGTCTGGCCTGGAAACCGAACCCGGCTCCACCATCTTTAATGTTTTTGCCGCTACCTACAGCAAGGTTCATGAACCGGTATTTACCAGCATTGATTACAACGGCGATGCTGCGACCCGTCGCGGTAAATTTGGAGCTGCGGGTTTTATCAAGGCCATGATTGAGCCCATCACCAATCCGGTCACTGGAGAGGAACACATCGCCCGCGTCTCACTCCCTCACGGATTTGAATACCTGCAGGCGGATTATGCCAGCAGCACCGTAGAAACCGCCGGCCCTATCGAACTCAGCTGGCAGAAGTCCCACGCACATTTTGCGCGTATCCACATGGGTACTAATGGAGTTATGAGCTGAAGACTGCTGCAATAGAAAAGCTCCTGGCGAAGGATCGCTGGTTCGTTATTGCCGCCATCACCGTCGTAACACTGACCTCTTGGGGTTATTTACTATGGGACGCCTCTCGCATGAACTCGTCTATGGACATGGCTGCTTCTATGGACATGGTGGGACGCGCCAGGATGCAAGTCCAATTTCAGCCCTGGAGTCTGACGGAAACCCTGCTGACCTTTTTGATGTGGAGCATCATGATGGTGGGCATGATGATGCCATCGGCCTCACCCATGGTACTGCTTTACGCCCGAGTTTCCCGACACCGCGATAATCAGCCCTCCCACCGTAACGACTTGACTAAAGAGCTCTCGCTGTTTATCGCCGGGTATCTATTGGTTTGGACGTTGTTCAGCGCTCTGGCTACCGCCTTGCAATACGGCCTGGAATCTCTCGCCCTGCTCTCACCTATACTGGTCAGCACAAGCCATATACTGGCGGGCGCATTGTTGATTTTGGCAGGCCTGTATCAACTCACCCCCTGGAAAGAAAACTGCCTGCGCCTTTGCCAAATGCCCGCAGCATTTATTGCCAGCCATTACCGACCGGGTGCCAAAGGAGCTTTGAAAATGGGTCTGCAACACGGAGCCTATTGCGTAGGCTGCTGTTGGGCACTGATGTTATTGCTGTTTGTAGGCGGGGTCATGAATCTGTGGTGGGTATTGTTGCTGACACTTTATGTGCTGGTGGAGAAGCTGGTCCGCTTTGGCAATGTGATAAAGCTATCTGCCGCCGCTCTATTGACTGCTTATGGCAGCTACCTGCTGCTGGGTTGATATACCCAGACCAAATTGAGCTCTTCGGCACCCAATTCAACATACGATATTCCTAATACCAAAGTTCACTTGCTTTTTCTTCTCTGCCCACTCAATCTTGGGGTATCAGGGAATGACGTGTTTAATGATGTATGTAGTATTTCGCGACATGGCGATGTTCAACTTTTGGCACGGGCCGAGGTTCCGCACAGGGCTGATAAGTGCTCTGCTTTTGTTTGCTTGCACTGGTGTTTCGGCGGGTCACCGCCCCACTGAAACCATCAAACTGAGTTACGGTGAAAACAGCTTTGCCCCTTACTATTATTTTGACCGCAAGCGTGAACCGGTCGGGGTGATGCTGGATCTTGTGCGCCTGGCACTGAGTGATCGGCATATACGCTTCGAGGCTATCGATGTGCCCAGAAAGCGCCTGGCCGAAGCCTTTCATTCCGGCACCGTCGATATGGACTTGATGAAACGCGAGTGGCTGCCAGCCCACATGCCGGTAAGGTTCAGCCGCCCGGCCATTCCTTACACCGAAACCCTGTTTGTGCGCGTCGATGATGACCGCTCGTGGAAGACGCCCCATGATCTCAAAGGACGTCTTGTCTGTTCCCACGAGGGTTATGTGTATGGTGAGTTTGATCGCCTGACGCGGGCTGGTGCGGTGCACGCCGTAAAGAGCCGCTCAGAAGTGACCATGATGAAAATGCTGGCTCATCGTCGATGCGACGCGGCTATTGGTAATCGGTTTCCGTTTTTGTGGCTGGCCGCTCACATGGGTTACTCCGATATTGTTCGACCCACCGCCATCGAAGAAACCTTTGCTGCTGTTCCCATTATGGTGCACGAAAGTCGCGCACGGTACCTGCCCGCGCTTGATCGACTGATCGGCCAACCTGATTTTGCAGATATTCTGCAAAAGCTGACCGATGTTCATCTGGAAAAGATGAACAGTTTGGCAAGGGACTCACTGAATATTGAGGCAGATCCTTAGCGAACGATCGCCACGGATTTGATTTGCGCCCACAGCTGCCGGCCCGGCTCAACCCCGAGTCGCTGCCGGGATCGCTGAGTAATCCGCGCAATCAAATATTCTTTTCCCGATTGCAGGCGCACCATCGCCATAGCCTCATCCTTGTCGGCAGCGATTTCCGACACTGTGACTGGCAATCGGTTGAGGATGCTGGAGTCCTCGTGGCAGGCAAGCGCCAGACTGACATCTCTGGCAAGCACGCGCACTCTGACCGACCGACCAAGAGCGTCACCTCCATCTCGCACCCAAAGTTCACCGCCCTCAAAGCCGACGCGGGCGAGGTGCCATTGGGAATCCCGTTCCACCACTTTCCCCTGCAGCACTACTCCCGCGTCTTCGCCAAACCCCAGTGGTAAATCGATGCGCGAAAACACGTCGGCCAAGCGCCCCTGGGCCACCACCTCGCCTTGATCAAAAACCAGAGTGCGATCAGCCAGTCTTGCAACTTCGTCGACAGAATGACTCACGTAGAGCACTGGCACATCGAAAGTTTCGTGCAGACGCTCCAGATACGGCAGAATCTCCTGTTTTCTGGCCATATCCAGTGACGCCAGAGGCTCGTCCATCAGCAGCAGACGCGGCTGAATCAAGAGAGCCCGGGCAATGGCCACTCTCTGACGCTCGCCTCCCGACAGTTGGTGGGGATGTCGCTCCAGCAAGCTGTCGATTCCCATCACCTCAAGCACGCGATCATAGAGTTCGACGTCAAAAACATCGGACGCCCTTTTGATGGCGTAGTCCAGGTTGCCCTTTGCCGTCAGGTGCGGAAACAGACTGGCCTCTTGAAACACATAGCCCAAGGGGCGCCGGTGAGTGGGTAATAATCGAGAGGGCCCCTGCCAGACTTCTCCCTTTACATTGAGGTACCCGTCGTCGGGCTTTTCCAGCCCCGCCACGCAACGCAGAAAGGTGGTTTTACCAGAACCGGAATGACCGAATACTGCGGTAACACCCGTAGCTGGCACCGTCACATCGACATTCAGGCAAAAGTCACCCTGGCGCTGAAGCGCAAAACGCGCCTGAATTGTGTCAGAAGGGCAGTCTGAGATGCTCACCGATTCTTTCCGTAAGTTAAACCGAAGGTGCCTTTTTGACGCTGAACGCCATAGAGTCCCAGTAACACCAGAAAGGAAAACAGCACCATAATGGCCGCGAGCCCATGCGCATGGGCATAGTCCAAGGCCTCGACATGATCATAAATCTGTACCGACACCACTCGGGTTTCTCCGGGGATGTTACCGCCGATCATCAAAACCAGACCGAACTCTCCCACCGTGTGGGCAAAGCCAAGCACCGCTGCGGTTAAAAAGCCCGGTCTTGCCATCGGGACCACCACGGTAAAAAAGCGATCCCAGGGCCCGGCTCTGAGAGTGGCCGCCGCTTCCAATGGTCGCTCTCCCAGAGCTTCCATCGCATTTTGTATCGGCTGGACAACAAATGGCAGGGAGTAGAGCACGGAAGCGACCACCAGCCCCCAAAAAGTAAAGGGCAAAGTGCCTAGCCCGAGGCCCTGGGTGAGCTGCCCGATTGCGCCTTCAGGCCCCATCGCCAGCAGCAAATAAAATCCCAGCACGGTGGGGGGCAGCACCAGGGGCAGAGCCACGACTGCACTGACGACCCCCTTCCACCAGGACCGAGTCCGTGCCAGCCACCATGCGATCGGTGTACCAACAATCAGCAAAATCGCGGTCACCGTTGTCGCCAGCTGCAGCGTCAGCCAAAGTGTCGCCAGGTCGTCTTGGGAAAGATTCATGGCAACAAATAACCTTGCCTGACGATAATGGCTCCGGCTTTTTCCGAACGAATAAATTCAAGCAGCGCCCGGGCGGCAGGACTGTATTCACCTCGTTTTAGCAAAACTGCATCCTGGCGGATCGGGCGATGCAGCGTTTGAGGGACTTTCCAAGACGAACCAGACGCTTTGAGTCCGTTTGAATCACGAAAAGAGGAATCAGCCTGGAGTTGGGAGAGCGCCACAAAGCCGATATCCGCATTGCCCGTGCTGACAAACTGATACGTCTGCGAGATGTTTTCCCCCTGAACCCATTTGGGTCGCGTCGCGGCCGTAAGTTTCAAACTCTCCAATACTTCGATTGCCGCGACACCGTAGGGCGCCAGTCTGGGGTTGGCCAACGCCAGCCGATTAAACTCGCCACTGGCCAAGCGCTCCTGACCGTTGGTAAGGAAACCGGGCTTGGCAGACCATAGAACCAACGTGCCGATGGCATAGGTAAAGCGGCTGCCAGGCACGGTCAGTCCAGCGCTTTCCAGCGCTTGGGGCTTGGCTTGGTCCGCTGAGAAGAACACCAGAAAGGGAGCTCCGTGACGGATTTGCGCGTAGAACTTGCCAGAGGATCCGAACGATAATCTGACGTTGTGGCCACTGTCCCGCTCGAACTCTCGCGACAACTCTTTAATAGGGGCCATAAAATTAGAGGCAACGGCAACATCAATCCTCTCGCCCTGCGCCGTTCCTGCCAGAAAGCAGGTCAACAACAGGCAAAGCCATCGGTTCAACAGCATGGGCAGTGGGTCTCTATCGGCAACCGGGGCATACTGCATCATATAATGGGAAGTAACAAGATCTAGAACTCCTGCTTGCCCTTAAACAGAATTTGAACACTGTCGACGTCATCCGGTCTTCGCAGCGGAAAAGCCACATCTACATGCAGAATACGACGTGTTTCGGCGCGGGATGAGGCAAACCTGAGACCGAATCCGACATTGCTTAGCACTCCTGTGGCATCTCCGCCGGATTCCCCCGGAAACCAGGCTCGACCGACGTCCAGGAACACGGCAGCGCCCGACCTGAACAGCCGCCACCAGTGTTTTTGCGAGTAGTAGCGTTTTTCCAGTGTCAGCAGGAAACGGCGATCGCCGTGCTGGTAGCGCAACGGATAGCCGCGCAGGTTCTCCTCGCCCCCCAACAACAGTTGTTCGCGACCGGCCGGATTGCGGATGTACCCCAGGCTAAGTTCGGCAAAGGTTCCCGAATTTGGGTCACTTTCGTGGTAGTAACGCAGTCGTGTATCCAGTTGAATATCGTCGCTTGCGTCCTGCTCTGTGTCCCACCCGCCATTCAACTCCAACTCATACAACAACAGATCGGTGCCAGAAATCTGCCAGGCGTTCTCGTAGTTGAGGTCGTAGAGCAACCTATCGCGATCACTGCCCCAGGCCTCATCCGCCCATCCCAACTTCAATCGCCATTGCGGACCAAGATTGATGTCTTCAGTGCGATAGATCTGATTGAGGTTATTGGTTTTGGCAAAGCGCTCTTTGATGACTTCGTGGCTGAACCACAGTTGATTGACTGTGCGATTTTCGGGGAAAGGATCGGGGACCACCTCGCCGGGCTCTGGCTCGTACTGGCTTTCATACCACTCAAAGCCCAAGCCGTAGCGAATCGTTTTGCCACGCTCAAGCCCCGGTGAATAACCACCGCTGATCTGATATTGATTTTCCGTGGTTCGAAACTCTGAGACGCTGTCGCCCCGTTCGTAGAGTTTATCCACACGCTCATCTTGCAACACGTTCAACCCGAATCGCCAGCGGGTATCCAACGCGTAAAACGGGCGCTGCAGGCTGTACTTCTCCAGACGCCCGTCGTCGTTGTCAGCGTAAAGCAAATCCAGCGTCCAGCGGCTACCCAACACATTGGGATCCCGATACTCGATTTGCCACCCCTTGCGGTCCACACCATCGCGTCTCGCCACCCCCACGCGCTTGCCCCATCCCATCAGGTTGGAGTCGCTTAATGAAAGGCCACTGGTGTTTACGCCGCCCGCCCTCCCCAGGGAGATTCCGGGCGTTAATGTCCAGACATCTCTTGTCAGAACCCATAAATCAACCGCGTTGCCGCAAATCCGATGGGGAAATACCTGGGCGTCATACAGGTAGGTGTTTTTCCTCAGCAACCGTTCCGACTCTTCAATCAAACGCGGCTGATAGGGATCGCCAGGTTGTATCAATAGCTGCTGCGATAAGGTTTGCTCCTTGGTTTCGACATGCAGCCGATTGAAGCCCAGGAACAGCCAGTTATTTTCTTTAGGGTCGTGAGGATTAAAGATGGGCAGACGCTTGAACTGCAGGTTGCCAACTTCGGCATTTGCAGGAAGGCTCTGCGGAACAAGTTCACGCTGCTGGCGGGAAAAATCAAAAGACAGCTGCTCCTCTGCCACCAGCGTCTGGCAACTTTGCGCAAGCTCTGCATTGATTTCTGCTTCCTGTGCTAAGGTACTGATGGTTGCAGAGAGCAACAGCGTCGCTATGAACTTTCGGATCACGAGTTTCACAGGCTATCGGCCCAGCGGCCATCGTTCGAGCTGTACCTTCAGGACGCCCGCTGTACGCCCCCAGCCCCAGTAGCTGATAAAGTAAAAGATGATCATCAGCAATGCGAAGTTCCACTCAAAAATATCATCGAGTTCATCGTAGTGGTCGTAGAAAATTTCACAAAACAGATTTGCCAGCCCCAATAGCAGCATCAAAAGACAGACGACCAGCTGGCTCTGATAGACGCCGGCGAGTTCAGTAATATTCAGCCGCGCCAAACGTCGCGTTGCCAGCAATTGCGCGACGTAGGTCAATCCAAAATAGAGTATGACACCAATCCTTCGTTGCGTGCGGTAGATATCACCGATCGAACCCAGCACACAGGTGTAGAGAATCAGCCCCAAGGACGCCACCACTCCCAACACTATCAGAGTTCGCCGCTGGGCCTCTGAGTCGTCTCCCAGCAGCTTGAGCCATTGACTATAACAAAACCAATAGGCCCCCATCACCACGGCAGCGGGAATCATCAAGCCTTTGAATACGAAATAGGCAGCACCATGACGTCCGCCCCCGCTGATGGAGGTGCACCCCTGCAGATAAGGCACGCACCAGTCTACATGCCCCTGCCAGGCAGACAGCAGGTAACACAGGTGAACGGCAACAAAAGGTAACGCAGAAGCCAACAGCGCCAGATGTTTAAGCGGCATGATCCAATATCCAGTTGATATAACTGGTTATAGCTTAGATCCGCAGGCTGCGCTGCTTCTTGTAGTAGTCCAGACGAATACCGTGGCTACCGTCCTGCAGGCGGCGCTCAATTTTGAACGAAGGGTCCAGGCGCCCCCGGTCAATATCGGCGAGGTTCAGTACCTGTTCCTTGATACGCTTTTTGACGGCATTGCGTGCCACCAGAACCCTGGGTAAATGGGCCTGTTCGCGATTGGTGTCCAGTACGATGGCCACACATCCGTTATTGAGCTCCACCAGATTGCCCGGTGGATACAGGCCTATCATTTCTCCAAATCGCTCCACCAGATCGGCATCAAATTGGGTTCCGGAGTTATCCTGCAGCTCTTTAAGCGCCTCCACTGAGGTTTTGGCGGCTTTGCCACCGTGATGGGTGGTCATGGCGTCGTAGGCATCAACAATGCTGATGATACGGGTGAATTGTGATATACCCGTGGCCTTTAGGCCCCTCGGGTAGCCCGTGCCGTCCAGGCGCTCGTGGTGGCTGTAGGCCACATCCACAACACCATGATAAAAACCCGGCGCCCCCATCAAAAGATTGCGGCCATTGAGCGCATGGGCCTTGACCAGCTTGTACTCCGCCGGGGTCAGGACACCTTGCTTGTGTAGAATTCTCGGAGGCACCTTCATCATGCCAACGTCGTGCAGCAGCCCACAGAGTCCGATCTTGTGGAGGTCCTCATCACTCATGCCCAGGTGACGCCCGAAAGACACCGCCAGAATGCAGCTCTTAAGGCTGTGTTCGGCCATATATTCGCTTTCACTGCGCAGGCGGGACATCCACATCAGGGCATCGGGATTACGCAGAATACTGGCAATACAGTCGCTGACGACGCCCTTGGCCTGCTCTGAGTTAAGCGCACGCCCCAGGCGGGCTTCATCCATCAGCGAGCGGGTGATTCGACGGGCTTCGCGATAGACGCCGAGAGCCTGTCGGTTTTGGTCCTGAGTTGAAACCTTTTTGATAAACCGCTGTTTGCGTGTGCCCGCCGCAAGCTCCCCTTGCTCGGCAGGAGGAACGTAGTGCTCTTTCAGGGCTTCGATCCAGACGTATTCGCAATATTGTGCAACAGTATCGACGTCTTCTTGGGTCTCTACGGTAAAACCCTGCATCAGAAAGGGGGTATCGAGCCAATCCCGGTCCAGCTGGCAAATTTGCATGCCAATGGCCAGCTTGGAGACATGAATCTTGCGTGTGCGACCATCTGACGGGGTATGGTCCCGCTGCGTGGCTAAGCTTAGAGGTATCTGATCGCGATATTTCATGGCTCTTATCTTAACGGTCCTGCGTACGGAAACTATTAACCAGGTCTCAAAATGGAGATTTACGCGCCAAACCTCTTCCTTGGCCACTAACCATGCTTGTGAGATATATCTCACAAGAGGTAGAGACTTACGCCACTGTTCTCCGGCTGCATATTGCCTATCATGGTGTGGTTAACAGGGACATTCAGGTAATGAAGGACAAGCTCTCGGAGTGGCAAATGCCAAACGACCCCATTATGGAATCCTTGCAGGCGGACGTGGATTTTCTGACCGCTCGCATTCAGGCACTGCAAAACCACCCCAGTGCCTATGAGTCGCTGCGTGCCGCCAAACAGGAGCTGCAGGTTAAAAAGCAGGCAATTGCCAATCGTTCACGCTTCTTGGAACATAGCTGATACCACACCCGAAACGCTCATCAGATTCCTGCCGTTTCCTGAACAACCGTATCTCCGCACTGCGTCTGTCGCTTAAGCCACTCACATAAAGCCATTCCACATAAGACCATAGCAATTCCGATGCTTCTAGCGGAAAATGCACCGGCAGAAACGCTAGGAGCCCTGTCAAACTGTGCAAAAATTGATCTTCGCCCATCAGCTGCGTGGGCTCGCCGCCCTGCTGGTCGTCGCCTCTCACCTGATCGGAGTCTATTGGGGCATGCGAGATGTTGTTGCGCAGGTCACTTTTTCACCCCCTCTCGAGGCCCATATCCCGCCCATTGTCGCCGTGGCCTTTCAGCCCTATTACTTGTTGGGGCCTCTGGGGGTTTCGCTGTTCTTTTTGATCAGCGGTTTTGTTATCTCGTTTTCGATCAGTAAGAGTCGCCGACTTCCGTTTCTGCTCGCCCGGCTGTTCCGTATCTACCCCACTTATGTAATCTGCAGTTTGGCGAGTCTGAGCATTGTTGCCCTGTCGGCGCTGTATTGGGGCCAGGACTTCCAGATGGACTGGAATAAGTTGATCTCCAATTTGCTGCTGATTCACAACTATGCCGGCTATGGCAGCATTGATCTGGTCAACTGGAGCCTCGCCATCGAGATCAAATTTTATCTTTTAATGGCCTTGATCGCTCCGCTGATCGTTCGTCAGAGAGTCTACCCACTGTTTGTCATCAGTCTCGTTACTCTCGCGTTGCACTGGTTCCACACACCGCTTATCCACTTTTTCAGTCATGAACCCACCAATTCCTGGCTGCGAGCGTTTACAACAGAAATGCTGTATATCTCCTACATGCTCATTGGAGTGCTTTTCTACTATCACTACAGTGCCCGCCTGTCTCACCTCGCGTTTGCTCTGTACCTGCTGGCACTTTCAGGCATCAACAGCATCACCTGGGCCTATGGGATGTTGGAACATCAATTTCCCGCTGTGACCATTAACTATGGCTATGCCATTGCCATTTTTTTACTGGCGTACACGCTTCGAGGTTATTTCCGCCCTCAGCTCCTGCTCGATCAACTCGGCAACATCAGTTATCCGCTCTATATTGTGCATTCGCTGGTTGGTTACAGCCTGATGCGAATACTCATGGACTTGCAGCTGTCTTACGAGCAGTCTCTGGTGATCGCCTTGACTACGGCCATGGTGCTGGCCTACACCATGCATCGGTTGATTGAATTGCCCAGTAATCGCTTGGGCAAGCAGCTGGCGGCTGGATTTGCACCGCCGACGACCGTTTTGGGAAAAAGCTAAAGGGTTCAGGAGGGCTCGCCGGCCGCCACCAACTGCTCCAAAAATTCCTGCTGAGGCTGCTGTAAATCGATAAACCGCAGGGCCAGATACCGCCCCGCCATACGAGCAATGCGAAAAGCCGCTTCCAGATGCTCATCACCGAAGTCCATCCAGCAGGAACCCTGATCTCCCAACTGCAATATCGCCGGTATGTCATCGGACAGCTGCACCAACACCCCGCCGGCGGCAATATTGGATGCCCGGCATGGGATAAACTCCTCTTTGATCTGCAAGGCCACCTCACAGTCAATGCTCAGGCGCGCATGCCGTCTTCTCTCATCCGTCTGCATGTTTACTTCCAGTTTTATCAGCGGCAGGCATTGAGAAACCTCTCCAGTGCAGCCGCCCCCTCTTCAATGCGCAAGAACCGCGCCCCCAACACAAAATGTCCTTTATACCGACGCCCGACGAAAATGCTACTGCAAATCCCCCGGACTTCTTCGCAGTGAGCATCGGCGTCCGGCAGAATAAAGTAGACCTTAAACGTCACAGGTGAGTGCAGACCGGGTTGGTAACGCCGATCAAACACGGACTCGATCAGCTCCTGCCCTCCTTCCAGATTCAATCCTGCGGGGCTCAGGTTGGCTATTGTCGCAGCGAACCGTGCTCCCGTTTCGGTTTGCACTTCAGCGCGACAATGGCTCTTCCAGCGGAAATGGTGCCGTCGCTCCACCTTGCCTGCCTCTCTCACGACCTGCGTGTGACTTGTCTCTATCATCAGTTTAGACGAAGCGCTCCAATCAGGTCCCCAAAGCTAAACCCGGACAATAAGGGTTTATGCTTCGAGTCATAGGCTTTGAAGTAGGTCACCGCGTAGTCGCGGGGGTCGATATAGCAATAAATATAGGCTTCTTCAAATACGTCCAGATCACCAACGTCAGCTTTGAGGGCTACCAGATAGAAACGGCGATCTGCTTCGAAGCGGGTAGAGTGCCAATCGGTAGAGGTGCGCAGCAAGGTATCGCCGATTTTGCTTCGGGCCGTCTGTTTGCAGGAAGAGGTCGCCTGGTAGCTATCAAGAGGCGCCCTATCAGCTTTTGATGTCTGTGCCGACAGCACAGGCTGTTCCGGCGGCGCTATGCGCTGCAGCCACGCCAGCGTCAACAGACTGTTTACGACCGCAATCAGTAATACTGCCAGGGTGATCATCAACCCTTTTCTGTGATACAGCAACCAATCTGACATAGCGTATGCTCACTGACTTAGGCCAAGAAATGACCTGGTCTGCAATATTTCAGTTGAGCGAATAAAAGGTATTGCGCACAACTCCCTTCGGTAACCGTTCGACCCCTCTTGAGCATCCAAGGGTAGGGCACTGGCTTTGCGTCCCCGTGTTGCCACGGGTTTGCCCGTTCGAGGAGCGGATGGGACGGGACCATCGACTCCACTGGTGGCCACTTGCCTGATTCAGGCCACCAGCGATTCGAACTGCGGTGCACCGGATGAATCCGGTAAATAAACCGCATGTGTTGTGAGGGATTATTGAATGACCCACCTGGAATGTCAACCAGGTCACAGAGTCGCACCCTCACCCACATAGCCTGATGGCTTTATGTTAAAGCGGGCTCGGAATCGCCTCTTTGATACGGATCATGTCCGGGGCAGGAAATAAAAAGCCCCGATCTATGTCGGGGCCCAAGCGAGGAGAGTCATGAAACAATCTGCTTACTGAGACTCACCCCGTTGCGAAAGGTTCCAAAAAATTATCAAAAATATTTGGATACCGGCCTTTAGGCCACTTATGACCTAAGTTCGACCTGAGGCCTCCGGCCTGCTTACTCTATTGACAGCCCTGAGGGCTCGTGCCATAGATAAACCAAGACCTTGCAGGATCTGCGACATGCATTCAACTCCAGCCGAATTGTCACTGCCTTCGGATCAATTCGAACATCCGGTTATCAGCGAAAAATCAGTCTATGAGCAACGGCTGAAGGGCCTGCAAAAACAGATGATGCTGGTTCAGCAGGCGTACTACCATCAAGGTCAGAGAGCCATTCTCTGCTTTGAAGGCTGGGATGCTGCGGGCAAAGGCGGAGCCATTCGCCGCCTGACGGAAAGGCTGGACCCGCGCAGCATTCACGTTTACCCCATCGGCGCTCCATCCGCAAAGGAACAGGGCACCCATTACCTGTATCGATTTATGACCCGCTTGCCCGCTGCAGGTCATATCGCGGTGTTCGACAGATCCTGGTATGGCCGTGTACTGGTGGAGCGCGTTGAGCGGTTTGCGGAAGAACAAGCCTGGCGACGTGCTTACGACGAAATCAATCAATTTGAGCAAACCCTGACCAATGATGGGGTTCGGATTGTAAAGCTGTTCCTGCATATCTCCCCTCTGGAACAGATTCGTCGGTTTCGGCAGCGCCTTGAGACACCACTAAAACACTGGAAGCTAACCGAGGAGGATATCCGCAATCAATCGCGTTGGCAGGACTATGAACAAGCCATCAACGCTATGTTCTCGCGCACATCCACCGAAGCGAATCCATGGAAGATTATTCTCGCCAACCGCAAGTGGTATTGCCGCGTCGCCGTTCTCGAGTACATTGTCGGCCAGTTGAGCCGGGGGATCGATCTGACTATTCCAGAGATGGAGCCTGGCCTGCGGGAGAGCGCACAGCGCCAACTCGATGAATTGGAAGAGCGCATCACTTTTAAACCGTAGCTGTTTTAAACCATTGCTGTTTTAAACCATAGCTGTTTTAAACCATCGCCACGCCGGCAAACGGCAGTGATGCAAAAGCGCCGGATAACAAGACCTCCAGTTCTTTCCTGTCGGGCAGGCCCCGGCTCAGGTCCAGATGATAGGTCAGATGCCAGATCGTCTCGCCAGTGGCATTGTCTTTGATCTTTATGGCCAGACCGGCGTCCATTTCTTCTTCATCGCCCGCCTCCAGTCCATCAATATTGATGTCCTGCCGGTGGCGCAGCCCATAGGCATATTTAAGCAATAGATCCGGTGATTCCCCTGCATCAATGCTGTCCCGATCCATGACTTGGTAACCCCTGTCCTGGCAGGCGTGAGTGACGGCCTGTTGCAACAGTTCGGTGACTTCCGGCCGCCGATCGCGGTTGCCCAGCTTGCGACTGACCACGATAGTGTTGAAGTGCTCAAACTCAGCATCGGGCTTTAACCAGTACTCGGGGCCTTGCTTGCGATGCGGCTCTGCCTGTACACCACTCTTAAGCTTGATGCGCAGGTTTTGTCTGGAATCCGCCATCTTGAGCGCTTCCTTGCGCGAGACTTTGCCCTGGTCAATCAGGTTAAAGAGGCAGTCGTCGAACGTGTGGCAGCCACCGGCTTCCACGCCAGACATTGCTTCGCGAATTTTCGCGGTTTCGGATTCCTCCAGATATTTGCGAATCAACGAGGTATTTAGCATCACCTCTGATGCCGCGACACGACCGCCAGCGGTTGCCGGCACCAATCTCAGGCCTATGATTGCCAACAGATTGTCAGACAACTCCAGGCGCTTTTGATGTTGATATTCCGAGGGAAATAAATTGAGGAATCGATCAATGGCCGCTGTGGTATTACTGGCGTGGAGCGTGGACAGACACAGGTGACCACTTTGGGCATAGTGCAGCAATTGACTCGCGGTCTCATGTTCACGAATCTCACCCAGCATAATCGCATCGGGGGCTTCGCGCATGGCCTGTTTGAGCGCCTGCTGAAAGGAATGCGTATCAATACCCACCTCCCTCTGGCTGACGATGCTGCGATGATGCTGGTGTTCGAACTCGATAGGGTCTTCGACCGTCAGCAAGTGGCCGAAATGATTTTGAATTCGGTAATCGAGCATGGATGCCAATGTAGTGGATTTGCCACTACCGGCCATACCCACCACAAGTATCAGGCCCTGCTTTTCCATAACCAGATCGTGCAGCACTTCCGGTAAATTGAGTTCCTCAAGAGTGGGAATCTTGCTGTTAACGTAGCGGACAACCAGAGCCGGGTTGGATTTTTGTTGATAAATATTGATCCGAAAGCGCCCCACACCGTCGAGGTTAAGGCCAATGTCCAGTTCCAGATCCCGCTCATATTGCTCGCGCTGAGCTTCATTGGTGACGCTGCGAACCACCGCCTCCAGATTCGCTCGGGTAAGGGGCTTACCCATCAGCCGATGTTTGCCACTGACATTGAGAATGAGGGGCGCCCCCACCGTGATATACAGATCCGTGGCGCTTTCTCTCGCCATCAGCGCCAAAACGTTGTCGAGTTGTCGGTTTTCTATCATGCCAGTGAGTATCCCAGTGAAGGTCCCTGCAAGTATTGACCAAGAACAAGGATTTGGCATGAAAGTGCGAGGATATCAGTCACATAAAGCGCTAATTCAGAGATAAGAATCACACAGATTCCACCAAATCGGCGGCTTTGGCAGTGGTTTTCACCAAATATACCGGTCTGTGCGTCGTGGAGGTAATAAAAAGCCCCGATCAAAGTCGAGGCCTAAGCGAGGAGAGTCATGAAACAATCTGATTACTGAGACCCGACCCGCTGGCATTAGTTCCACAGATTTCCGATTTTTTTCAAAATAATTGGATTTTGCGATCAAATCACTCCTGAGCTTGCGATGGTACAGCTCCACCTGCGGTCATCATCCACTGCAGATTTCCGCCACTGCGCTTGTCAGCGATATAGAGGAGTTGTTGAATTTGCTTAAGCGATGCCTTCTCACCATTCTGACTTGTTTGGCACAACGCGGACGACTGGCTCAGAATCGGCGCAAGATAACGACTGGCAGAGGCATCGGCCAACCCAACTGCAAAGAAATGGGTATAGGGCCATTCCCGACGCTGGGCAACCGTCGGCTGTTGATTATTGTTCTGAGGGACCGCCAGCGTTTGCTGAGCCGTGACTCGATTACTCAGTACACCGGTCTCCTGACACTGATCGGGCAAAATCTGTACAAATTGTCCCATTTGATTACCGGCGAACAGGTAGAGGTCCAGATCCCGAGCCGCAGTCACTCTGAGCGATAGGCAGCCATCGTCGTCTATCGGGTTAGCGCCATCCACGGCCTGCTCACCATAAGCCCAGGGGCCGGCGCTATTGCAAAGCTGCTTGCGGGCGGGTTTGACCAATTGCAGGCTTTTCAGCAGTGGCGGCTGGCGGATAAAGCCGAGATTCTTGAGCCGCACCTGCATCATGTCCTCGTCGACCAAAAACAAGGCCCCCAGGTCGTGATCGATGCCTTCACCGATTTCCTCTCTCAGCAGCATTGCAGGTTCCAAGGCGGTTGGGTCCACTCGTAAAATCCCATCGGCCATGAGCTTGGCATGGTAGTAATGCAGATAACTGAGGGTAAAACTTTTGTGCTGCTCGAAACTCTCAAGTGGTAACCACACCAGACGTGCCCGCTTGCCTTGCTCGCGCAGCTTTAGAATGCTGCTCAACAAGCGCGGATTCTTGATATCCGGTGCACGGGCGGCGGGGTTTTGTAGTAAATAAAGACTCTCAATGAGGTCTTCAAAACGCGGATCGGCCATGACCTTACTCGCCTGACTCAGGCGCTTGCGGGCTGAACGCCAATCCTGCTCCGCAATGGCTTCTGTGGTCTGAATCCACAATGTCTGCAGCCACTGCGCCTGCAGGTTTTGTGATTCCGGCAGGCTGCCCCAGTCTATCTCCACATGGCCCTGCAGTCGTTGTTGCAGACCGATAAAATCATCCTTGGGGAATGACACGCCTGATAATTTGAGCGGGGCCTGGGTTTGAATATGGCGTTGGTTGCCGGCAAATTCACTCTTGGATATGTCAGCATTGGCGCTGTGATTATCCAATGCCAATTGGTTATCGACAAAGCGACTGTCCTTCACACTGAGCTTGCCCCGATGCAGAGCCACCGCCACCGACGCCTGCTGAAAATGACATTTCGACACCTTGGCGTCGGCGCCCTGTTGCAACTGCAGCTGTACTCCGGTCAAGGTACAATTGCCCAGCTCCACACGGGCCTGTTGCAGCCGGATCAGCCCTTCACTGGGCTTTTTCTCTCCCTCGACCGAATTGGCGTCTGCTCGAAAATGAATATGGTCATATAGGCTCAGACTCGGGGAAGGCAGGGTATGATTGATCTGCCAACGATTGCCTTTGACAATGATGGGCTCACTGGGGCGTCCTTTGGCAGTAATACTGCCAAGTACCGTCAATGATGACTCCGGCATGAATTCGATCACGCTGCCCGGTTCGAATTCGACCTTGACGTCCTTGAGGATATTGACCGCCCCGGAAATCTGATACGGACTCCCCGCGGCCTTGTAAAACACATTCTGGCCAATGTCTTTGTCGATACTGGTGGGGCCGTACCTGAGCGTTTCCACCTGTACCGTGCTGGAGCGTCCACGGTTGCCTGCGGGATCGATGGGTGTTACCCGATAACGATAGGCGTTGCCCGGTTCCAGGGTATCGTCTTCGAACTCTGTCAGTTCGATAATGGCCAGGCGATTAAACTTACCGGACTTTTTCAGTGCCCGCTCGATCATGTATTTTTCTTGGGCGGATTCATCCCCCTGACTTTGCCAGGTCAGCTGCACCAGGTTGGCCTGGGGTAGCGCGTTGAGGCTCGTTACCGGTTTGGGAGGACGAGTATCAATGACCACTCTGCCGGGCACCAGCCAGGTGATAGGTTTCTCACGCCCACGCTGTACCTGCAGGCTGATTTGCGCCTCGTCGACATTCAACCCTTTGGGCACCACAAAACGGCCGGTGTAGCGCCGCAACGGCGACTTGTGAGCTTTCGCCGCTGCGCTGAGCTCGCCACTCTTTTTGGTGCTCTGCTCAGACAGCGGCCACAGGCGATCACTATTGGATAACTGAAACTCAATGTTGAGATTCGGCTCCGCCTCTACCAGTACCCGTATTTCATCACCGCTGGTAAATGGTCCCTCCGAAGCATTGCTCAGTGCCGATACGATTTCCGGCGGTTTGGCCTTGGCAAACAGCGCCTGGGGCTGGGGTACTTTTTTGGCAAAGCGGCGGGCCAGTACGTCTGTTAACTGAAGGCGCACTGCATCCGTCAGAATTCGGGATGAGGAAATAGCGGTCGCAAGAAAACTCAGCGGATCTGCGCTGATGCCCCCCTCTCGCTCGGTTTCGCTGTCCTCATGCTCCCAGATAATGCGGTCATGCTGTAACGAGTAAAACTTGATCCGAATCGCGACCTTATACTGGGCGTAGGCCGCTACGTAAATCTTGCTGATTTCCACCATTTCGACGTAAATCAGACCGTCCACACGCAAGCGCTCAGCCAATTGTTTGGCTGGCATGGTCTCCAGAGTGAGGGACTCGTCGAGAAAGATGGTCTCCAGCAACTGCTGGGTGGAGGCTGGCTTCAGCAACTCAAAATTACTGGCTCCCAGAGCATTGTTCACCGCCAGATGGAGATCGTTGCGTTCACCCTCCGTGCCATCGCCCAATGCCGGTAATACCGCCACATATCGCGGTAAGGACTCGGGGCTGATATCAGCGCCCTGGACCGGTTGCACCAAACCCGACACCAAAAGGACACTGACAAGCAATGATGACAACCAACGAAAGTCACGAACGGCCTTCTCCATGATGCGGGTTTCCCTAGCGCGATTGATAGCGATGTTCATTGTTGCCCAGGAATTGGTTCCATCCGGCTCGACCTGACCCCAAGCGTCGGTTGACCCCCATAACGGTCAGGCGCCCGTTTTGGCTCACGGCGACGATATCCACGTTGAGATCACCATTGACGTCTCCCAGCACCGGGCTGGCCACGAAACTGTCTGCACCCTCAATATCCAGACTGTCAGTCAGGGCTTCTCCACGACGACCATCGATAAAGTGCAGGCTCCCCTCCGCATCCGCTACCAGGATGTCCGCCACTTTGTCGTAGTTAAAATCGAACAGCGCCGGACTGGCCTGCACCGCGGCATCCACCGACACCTGCCACAGTGTTTCTCCGGTCACACCATTGATAGCAGTCACTTCACCATCGTGGGCCACAGCCAACAGGTCGTCAGTTCGGTCTCCGTTCAGATCCGCCCCCAGGAGCGAGGCATAGAGCGCCTTCGGATGTGCACGCTGCCACACCAGCGCACCAGTGGCACCACTCAGGACCAGGATCTGATCTTCATGGGTGGCAACGGCCACTAACGGGGTCTGGGCGGTTTGCAATAGCGCCGGCGCGGCAAACAGGATCGGCGCCAGCTGCTGTTCCCAGAGTTTGACCGGCGCTCCCGCGTCAATGCCAACCGCCAAAACCTGCCCGCTGTCACTCACAGTGACAAAATCGATGCCGCCATCACCGTTGATATCCGAGGCGAGAGGTTGCGCTGTGAGACGCCCCCGTGTCAGGTCAGCGGTATGCCACAACAGCCAGCCTTCCCGGTCTCCATCCAGCGCCACAAGCCCTTTGCCCTCGCTGGTCAGCAGGATATCCGCCTGGCGGTCGCCGTTAACATCGACCACCATGGGCCTCTGTATCAGCGCTCCCAGCTCCAGCCCTTGCGCGGATTGCCAAAGGGTTTGCCCGCGAGCACCCAGTGCATCAATTTGTCCGCTGTAACGGGATATGATCATCGCCGGACCTTCCGCCAGTCTCATCTGGGCCGGAGGCGCCAGAACCTTGCCACCGCCGCGGATGGCAAACAGGGTTTCGCCAGTGCGACCGTTGATCACACTGCTGTACCCTTGAGAGTCACTGAGCAAAATGTCTGCAAACTGGTCATTATTGATATCGGCCAGCTGTGGTGTATTGACAATCCGCTCGCGCGGCAGAGACAGGGACGGCCAGGGTGGAGTGAATTCCAACTCGGGGCTGTTCACCTCACCGCTCATCTCCGCTGTCACCTGATCGGTATAGTCGCGGATGTCGTCAATGGTATTGCTGCGCGGCAGCAGTGGTGCCAACCATGACGGGGGATAAATCCACAGTGCCAGGGCAATGGCCAATGCCAACCCCGCCACCAGGTAGCGATTGGGGCCCTTCTGCGTCGCCTCAGCTGTTGCCGCGGCTGCCTGGGCTGCTACCGGCGCCTGCTGCTCCTTGGGTGGCGACTGATAAAGTCGATATTCCAGGCAAATATCCGCAACGGACAGCACCTGACCCACCTTGAGATTGGTTTTGTTCACCCGCTCACCGTCAACGAAGGTGCCATTGGAGGAGTCGAGATCACGCACCAGCCAGCGGCCACCCACATAGCTTAACTCGGCATGGCGGCCGGAAACCGAAGGGTAATCCAGCACCAGATCGTTGTCTTCATCACGACCGATAGTGACCACCAACGATGTGAGAGGAAACTCCTGTTTATCCACCGGGCCACCCTGCCCGACCAGCAACCCCGGTGTAATGGTAATGGCCTGGGTGGCACCACCAGGATCGGTTTTAATGTCGGCATCTGCCAGCGCAGTGGTCAGCGTGGTAGCTTCAGCCTCATCCCCATCCTCTGGCCCATGTACCCAAAAGCGTATTTCGTCAAACCGGATACAGTCCCCCGGCCGCGCAAACTCCTCGACGATTTTGGTGTCATTGAGGTAGGTGCCATTGCGCGACCCCAAGTCACGTACGCAGAGCTTGCCTTTTTCCAGCTGCAGTTCCGCGTGCTGACGCGAGATGCCGTGCAAAGGCACCACCAGATCGACATCGCTGGAGCGCCCAAGCGTCAGGGGTTTACTGCCTGCAATTTGAAATTCGGTTTGCTCTATATCCGCTTCGCTGGCCAGCTGCAACGACCAACCCGCGGTCTGTGAAGATGATTGCGCCATAAGACACACTGTCCCTGAATGGTAAAGACCCCGGCACAGACCTCCCGCCGGTCGTATATTGTATGCGGCAGCACTGATTATTGTTCGCTCTAACCTCGTCACGCCACCACAAGGCTTCAGATGACAAATATAGAACACCTGAGGTGATGCTTTCAAACCGTAACAGTGAAGTAAAAGGCCCAGATACAAAAGACCCCGGGAATATACCGGGGCCAGGCAGGAGAGAGCTATGAGGAAACCCTGAAGAAGACAACCACGCAACCGCTGCGTGGAGGCCACTACTTCGATGGAGTTATTTTTAAAGTTAGTCGGCTTCTCTGTATTTGCCAGTCGATTTTGAAAAAAGTTGACGGACTTCACGAAATTGTCACATGTTTCCTCCCTGCGGCTTTGCAAACCATCGCTATCCTTCAAGGCTCAGCGCTTTGCCCGACATCAATTAGGAGCTAGAATGATTATTGGACTTTGAGCTAAACCGAGGATGCCAAAGCGGTTTGTTGCCGCGGGCTCCATCTCAGTTGACTCTGACAGGAAGCAGACCACATGCAATTCATCCGCCGGAATCTGTGCAGCGCGGGACTGACCGCCCTCATCACGCTGATGGCAACCGGATCAAGTACGGCTGAAGACACCGAAACCCAAGTGGATGATCGAGCCCTGAGGCTGGCCCAGGCCGTCTACGATCGCCCCATCGGACGTGATTCCGCTTCAAGAGTGACCATGCTGCTGGGCAAGAAAGGCAAAAAAACGAAAAAACGCATCCTCTACGCCTATACCCTCGACAAGGGCAACTCCGAGCGGCGGGCGCTGATGCGTTTTATCACACCCAAAGATGTGAAAGGAACCGGCTTACTGTCCATGGACTATCCAGGCGATGAATCGGACCAATGGCTGTATCTCCCCTCACTGGATCGCGTGCGCCGCATTTCCTCAAAACGAAAAGGCGGTCGCTTTGTCGGGTCTGACTTCTTCTACGAAGATCTCGCTGATCGCGAAGTCGATATGGATAAGCATCGGATACTCGGGCAGGACAAGGTGGGAGGCGTCAACTGCACACTGTTGGAAAGCATCCCGGTAAAACGCTCAAATTCAGTGTATACGAGACGAATTGGCTGCATCCACCCCAAATTGCTGATTCCCCTGCGGGTGGACTTTTATCAGAAAAAGGACAAGCCAGTTAAACGCCTTCAAGCCCGTAAGATCAAGAAGGTACAGGGCTACTGGACAGTGTTCGAGAGCATCATGACAAACCTCAAGACGGGACACCGTACGCAGCTGATCACCAACGACATTGTCTATGATCAGGACATTCCTGACAGCCTGTTCAGCCAAAGAGGGTTGGCAGATGACAGTCGCGAAGCGGTATTCCGTCCGAAATCCAAAGCCGCGCTCAAGCAAGCCACCACGGCCTCGGCGGGGACCCACTAGCTCCCGCGTATCAACCATAACAACATCACAGGAAGAATCCATGGCCGGAGTTTCCCCCTTACTAATACCTGTCACTCTGCTTGCGGCATTAGCGTTGCCCAACCATGCCCAGGAACTGATTATCGAGGATGACTCCGAAGAGGAGCTGGTGATCGAAGACGATGCCGAACAGGGCCTGGTGATCGAAGATGATGGTGACGAGGCTCTCGTCATCGGCGATGATGAGGAGAGCGATCTTGAGGATACCGTCAGCAATTACGACGAATATGAAGACTCCGAAGAGGAAGAGACGGGCCTGCGGCTGAATCTGGAACAGCTTCGGGCTGAATACGGGCATTTTCTGGACAGCGATACCGCGCGCTACCAGCTCTACGGGCAAGCTCGATTCAGCCTGGAATGGCAGAACGAGACTTGGGAACTGAAGATTGGCGGCCGCCTGGATTCATTTCACGAACAACCGGAAGAAGGCCAGCTTGACGGCTGGCATGATACTGAGTTGGATTATGACGAAACCTATATCCGTTATAAGAGTGGCGACGGCATCCTGACCCTGGGGGCACAGAAAATTATCTGGGGACGTATTGATGAGTTTCCTCCAACGGACAAATTGAGCACTCAGGATCTCAGGCGCGGTGCGCTCGATGAGCTCGATGAACGCAGGCTGGCCTCTCTGGCGGTACGCTATGAGCACTTCTTTGACGTCGGCAAGTTGGATCTGGTCTATTATCCGCGATTCCGGGAAGCTCAGCTTGCGGGAACAGACAGCGTCTGGCACTCGGTAAACCGCAGGCAAGGGACGATTTTTGGTCTCGACACTCCGGCGATGGTGGAGCAGGTGGTCCGACAAGCCGATATTCGAGAGAAGGCTCCGGACACCGAAGGCGGTATTGGCATTCGATTTAATCGCCTTGGCGATCAGGTGGACTATGCGTTAACCCTGCAGCGTGGCATCAACACCCTTCCTTATTTTGCCTACAACCCTTCCACCAATACCCTGGAAGGCCGGTACCCCCGTACAACCGTTGTCGCCGCGGACATGGGTTTTGAGGCCTTGGGGGGCACTTTGAAACTGGAGGCCGCGTGGAACAGTGACACGCCTGTAACCCGTAACGATGGCCGCTTTGATACCGTGGCCAGTGTGGCCTGGGGGGTCGCCCTGGAACTGTTTCCCGGCGACGGGGACGCACGCCTGAATCTGCAGTTGGTCGGCAATCGTCTCCAGGATGCCGACGATGTCCTGGATCGGGATAACAGCTCGGCCTTTAACGGTTCTTTTGAAGCCCCGTTTGGTGAGGACAACTGGCGAGTAAAGTTTCGCTTCAATATAGGGCTGGACAAAAAAGATCTCTATCTCAACCCGGAACTGGCGTACATCGGCTGGAGTGACCAGGAAGTGTATTTGGCCGGTCATGGATTTGATGGCGACAAAGCCACAGCTGGTGGGTTTTATGAAGATAACTCGCTGTTGAATCTCGGGTGGCGAGCTAATTTCTAGCTGACAACTTGATCACGACGGAGCGACGCTTATCAACACCGAACGGGAATATCTACAGCACCTGAACCGCCAGCGGCAGGCCATGGCCGTATTGGATGACGGCATTCTGGTACTGGCCAACGAAACATTTGCCCAATGCCTGGGTTACAGTGATTTCGAGGACCTCGAAGCCACGAACCTGTTGGACCACACGGTAGACCTTGATAAGGACGAACTGAGAATATACCTGAAGCAAGCGGCCCGAACCGACCGTTCCGAGAAACAGCTGCCCGCATTACCGGTGGTGTTTCGAAAGGCCAACGGCAATATCCTGCACGCCGAGCTTTTCGCCTACCATAGCCGCTTCGACGGACAGGATGTGATCGAAATCTATATCCTTACCGCCGCTGATAGAAAACTGGTACGGCGAATCATCAATTTGCCCTGGAAACTTTATCTTTGTTTTGCCCTGCTCATCGCCATCTCTGTGCTGCCCAACGCACTGCTGCCCAAGCTGAACATCAATAACTCACCCACGACTTTTCTTCCTCCGGATGCTCCCTCGCGCCTGTTCAATGACGAAGTCAGAGAAGTCTTCCCGGACGACGAAGTCATCCTGTTGCTCTTCGAAGGGGTTGCGTTGTTTTCGGATGGCTTTCTGCTGGCGTATGACGATTTGACTCAATCGCTCGAAGAGATCGATGGCGTGGAAGATGTCATCAGCCTCACTCGTCAGGACCACATTACCGGTACCGAAGACGGCTTTGAAGTCAGCCCGCTGGTTGATATTGAGCTTCTGGATGAATCCCACCCCAGAGACCGAAGAGCGTCTGTTACTGCTGACCGTTTTGCACGTAACTCTCTGGTTCCCCCCGACGGAACCAGTATCGCGCTGGTGATTATCCCCGAAAGCCTGGACAACAGCATACTCTACCTGCAACTGGAAGAAGAGATTCTCACTCAGGTACGCGAACACCGACTCGATGGCTATTTGTCGGCAATGACGGGCGAAATCTCTACGGATGTCGCCCAGGTAAGGATGATTCTCAGCGATAACATGGTCTTTATTCCAGCCACGGTGGTTATCGGACTGATCCTCACCTGGCTGCTATTTCGGCGCTTGCTCGCGGTTATCGTGACCGGCGTCGTGACCGGCGCCGTGGTCAACTTCACCATTGCCTTCTATGTGGTTTTTGAACAGCCTTTTAACAGTATATCCGGCGCCTTGCCGCCACTCTTGTCGGCTTTGACCATTGCAGTGCTGGTACACTTCTACAACGCTTTGTACTACGCCTCCAAACGAGGCCTCACCGGCAGGAAACGTGTCGACTCCGCCCTGGCGGAAATACGCAAGCCCGCACTGTATAGCACCCTTACCACCTCGGTGGGACTGGCATCGCTGGGACTTAGCCCTATCCCGCCCATCAGCATGTTTGGCTTGGCTTCAGCGGCAGGTGTCTTTCTGATCTACCTGATCGTGATACATATTCTTCCTCCGATTTTTGTGCAGTTCGATCAGCAGCCCTGGCCAAACCGACGTTTCGGCCTGCAGTATATGGATAAGCTGGTCAGTGCCATGTTGTCGCTGAGTTTACGCCGCCCTGTGGTGGTTATTGTCTTGGTGGTGATTTCATTGGGTGCCTGTTTACCCATGGCGGCACGTATTCATGTCGAAACCAATTTGTTGGACTTTTTCCCGAAAGACCATGAACTCCGACGTTCTACGGAGCACGTTGAAGATACGCTGGTGGGCACACTGCCACTGGAAGTGGTTTTAACCAGCGAAAGTGGAGAGTCGCTGTTGGATCCGGATACGCTGCTGGACGTACGTCAGTTGCAGCAGTGGGTTGAGCAGCTGGACTCCGTTGACAAGACCCTGTCAGTGGCGGACTTCATTGAGGAAATGCATTGGGGATTCCATGCCGAAGATCCGGCGTATCGCGCGATTCCCGAAGACGCCGAACTCATCAGCCAATATCTCTTCGTGTACGACGGCGAAGATATCTTTGATTTTATCGACGGCGACTACCAGATAGCCCGTATTGCCATCAATGCGAACGTTCATGGAACCAGTGAAATCAGCGATTTGATGGATAGCATTCGTGATCGTTTAAGGCAAATGCCAGGATTCGAACAGCGCGATATCAGCTGGGAGATTTCCGGCGCGGGTCGACTGCTGGCCGATCAGGAGGATCTGTTGATCGAGAGCCAGGTCGTGAGCTTAGGCGGTGCACTTGGACTTATTTTCCTGTTGATGCTGGTTTCCTGGCGGTCACTGCGCGACACACTCATCTGCATGATCCCGAATCTGTCCCCGATCATCCTGATTTTTATTGTCATGGGCTTCCAGGGTATTGCACTGGATCTCGCAACAGCCATGATTGCCAGCGTCGCAGTCGGTATCGCCATTGACGATACCATTCATGTTTACCATGGCTTTATTCACCGGGTCCGTCAGGGTATATCACCTGTGCTGGCGCTGGTACGAACCTATCAGCAGGCAGGTCGGGCGGTGATGACCACTACACTGATTCTTTGCAGTCAGTTTTTGCTGTTGCTTGGCAGCTCCTTTGTGCCCATGGGTCATTTCGGAATGCTGGCCAGCGTCGGCCTGGTGGCGGCATTAGTGTTCGATTTGCTGTTGCTGCCGGCCATATTGATTCTGGTCTTCAAGCGCAAAGAGGAAGCCACTGTCATGGAAGCTGTGGCCTGAACGCGGCCACCGTTCAGTAGTAAACCCTTATTTGGTAGTAAAGGTAAATACACCGTCCCAATCCCGGGGCGGTGGTCGCTCGATGAACTGCTGGCAGCGTTCCAGATAAAGGCGATACAGCTTGCTGTCCCCGTCTTTTTCGAGCAGGTGCTCGAAGCCCTGCTGCGCCTGCTGCCACCGCTGTTGCCGATAATCGGACAGCGCTTGATGATAGCAGGACAGACAATCGCGCTGCTCATCGCTGAGCTCATTCTCCAGCCCCAGAGGCTCATAGATCGCCACGGGTTCACGCTTGCCTTTGACACGAACCAGATCCAATTCCCGATAGGCGATATCCTCCACCGCTTGGCGGGTACTGTCACTGACGATAAGGTAGGCACCATAGTTTTTGGTCAAGCCCTCAAGGCGGGAGCCCAAATTCACGGCGTCGCCCATAACGGTATAGGACTTTCGAAACTCCGAGCCCATGTTGCCCACCGTCATATTACCGGTATTCAGACCAATACCTATCGTAATCTGCGGCCAACCCCGTGCTGCAAACTCTTTGCGCAGCTCCTCTACACTGGTCAACATATCCAATGCCGCCAACAGTGCCAGTCGGGGATGTTCTTTTTCCGGAACCGGCGCGCCCCAAAATGCCATAACGGCGTCGCCAATGTACTTATCGATGGTTCCCCGGTGCCGGTGAATAATGTGTGTCATGGGCGTCAGGTACTCATTCATCAACTGCGTGAGTTCTTTCGGGTCAAGTCCTTCGGAAATACTGGTAAAATCCCTCACATCGGAGAACAGCACTGTCAACTCGCGATTTTCCCCCTCAAGGCTGAACGCCGCGGGATTCACCGCCATCTCCGCGACCAGCTCCGGCGGCACATACTGCCCAAATACCCGAGTGATCAAACGCTTGCCCCGTGACTCAACAAAAAAGCCGTAGGACATATTTAATACAAACAGGATGGTGGCCAGTATCAGCAGTGAGGCCAGCGGCAATACCAGGTTGCGCTGCCAGGCATACAGATTGATCAGGATGATGACAACCAGCATACCCACAAACAACATCAGCGCCTGCAACGGATTGCAGCGGGGAAGCACGATCATCAACACCAGCCCCACCAATACCAGCGCGATAAATTCTAGCCCTTCGCTGTATGGAGGCTGTTGCTTGACATTGCCATCGAGCATGCCCGCAATCAGGTTCGCGTGAACTTCCACACCGGGATAGATGTCCTGCACCGGTGTATTGCGCAAATCCATCAACCCCGGTGCGGTGGCACCAACCAGCACGATAGCGTCTTGCAGCAGCCCTTCGGGCACCCGATCATTCAACAGATCTGTGGCGGAAAGATAGGGGAAGCTGCCTTGTTTTCCCCGGTAAGGCACCAAGGCACCGACTTCTGCATCCACCGGTATGGTGCGCCCTGCGAATTCCACCGCCTCCAAGGCTAGAGGATCACTGGGATCGCCATCGTAAATCAGTCTTATGCCAGGCTCCCGAAATGCCAGGCGCGCCATCGCCAGAGACAGGCCCTCATAGAGTTGCCCCTGGTACATCTGCACCAGAGAGAAGCGCCTGAACACACCGTCTTTGTCCACTAACGGTGAAGCATTGTAATAACCGGCGCCCATGGCGTGCTCTTGCAGATTTGCCAGGTTACCGGTGTAGCCCGTCGCATCCGCAGCACCCAATTTAAAACCCTCAATCTCTTCCCTGGTGAGGATCGGTTGGGGTAACGCACCCACGCCAGGCGCCGTTCGCTCCGGATCGTGATCAAAATAGTAACCGAGTACCACGCGCTTATCTCGCAGACTCATGGCAAAGCGGCGGTTATAGTCCAGCAGGGGTTGCAGCATTTGCACCTGGCGGCGAAACTGGGGAACGTGATAAAGCTGGTTGTTGGCGAGCGCCTGCAATTGCTGCAAACCAGAACTGCGATCGGCTTCCGCAAACACCATGTCAAATCCAAGTACATCGATCTCGTGTTTGTCGAACAGCAGCTCGATCATCTTGGCGATACGATCGCGGGGCCAGGGCCAGTGCCCCTCATCGCGCAGGCTTTTTTCATCGATATCCAGGATGACCACGCGCTTGTCCACACCGCCTGGCATGGTCATATTGAGGCGAAGATCGTAAGTGTAGGCTTCGAGTTTTTGCAGCAGGTCGACGTAGTAATACCCCAGTCCCCAGCCAACAAACACACCGACAAGCAGTACGTTCAGGAAAACACGCAAGAGGTAACTGCGATTGCGCCACACGCGATTTGAATTATTGGAAGCCAGAATGGTGTCCCTTACACACTACCAACTCAGGTGAAAACCGAAGTGGGCATTTACGTCTCCGGCTTCCTGTTCGCCCGCCTCATCAAGCACCTGAGCGACATCCAGCCTGATGCTGAGCATGTTGTCGAGCTCCATGCGCAGCCCGAGGCCGGCGCTGCCCAGAGAAACTCTGGCGCGATCACTCTCACCGGACATCAGTACCCGCTCACCGCGCGCATGGTCCAGAAAGAGCAGGGCACGAATACCACCGTCTTCGAAGACTCGTTCTCCCAAAACGCCACTCAGATCGGGAGAGAACAGTTCTGCCGTGGTGACGTAACCCCGGTCTCTGGACTCCTCACGTTCTTCAAAACCACGCACAGCCCAGACCCCGGCCAGGCCAAACTGTTCACCGGCAACCAGCGGCTCATCGGTATATTGAAGTTTGGCCCCCAGATGTAATTGCCACTGGCCAAACAGCTGCCGCTGCCAGTCACCGCTGATGCGAATCACGTCATAGTCGGCCTGAGCGCCGTCCGAGGGATCAGTATCATTCGGTCGCACCAGAATAAAGTCTTCGTCATCGCCATTGTCTCCACCCGCAATGTTGTGAAGATAACCGACGTCAAATCTCAGGGTCTGGTTGCTGCTGCGCCATTGCCCCTGGTAGCGCAGAGAAAGTGGATGCACGGTAACATCTGCTGAAGCCGCTCCACAGCTCACATTATCCAGGTCACATTCGTTATCGTAAGCTCGCCAATCGATTCCCGCCGTTAATTGTGATGAGTATTCACCTCGCCGGGCGAAGTAATGGTTGTAATACATCGCATAGACGTTACCTTCTCCGCTGAAATTCAACGGGCCGAAGACTGTCTGTGATGTTCCTGCGTCGATTTCACTTTTTGCCAGAAGGATATCGATACTGTCCCCCAATCCGTACAGGGGCAGACGATAACTGATGGAATACTGTTTGACACGATCCGTATGTTCGGGGCTGGTGGTAAAATGCAGAGCCAGACTGTGATCGCGATTAAACAGGTTGTCGTGCCGGTAACCAATACCCGTGCGCCATTCTCCGGTATCGTCACTACCGGTATTGTCGGCGGTCACCACAAAGCGCCCCGGAGCTTTGTCTTTTACGTCAATCTTCGCCTGGATATTGGCGTTGTCGGTCAGGCTGAAGACCACCTCAAGATTGCGGGAGGGATTTTGATTGGCCAGCTCAAGGTTTTCTGAGAGTTTGCGAGCATTAGGTACCTTGCCTTGCTCAAGATTGGGTAACGCCCCCAGAATATTTGCCTGATCGTGGTATTCGTTACCTTCAATCACAACTTTTTGCACGGTGCCTTCAAACACCTGGAGCTGGACAATCCCTGCGGAAATTTCCTGCTCGGGCACCAGTACCTGCACCGTTGTATAGCCGGCCTCACGGTAGGCCAGTCGTAGAGCATCCTGCGCCCTTTGAATATCACCAAAGCCACGATCAGCACCACTGAAAGGTGCCAAAAGATTTTGAACCTGCGTCCTCGGCAACAGATTATTACCCACTACCTCATAGGACTCGATAGTCACTCGAGGTGAAACCTGCTGTGCACTGATGGTTGACGCCCCCAACAGAGCCGCAGCAACCATGCTCACCGCCAGGGCTACTGGCTTACGAAGTGGGAATGGTGCACTGTTCATCGTTGGCATCTCCAAGTCCATTGCCGTTCATATTATTTTTGCTGATACGGGTAGGCATTGTGACTTGCACACCCTGCTCTGGCGGCAACAGCACTGGCGGGGTATTAATATCCCGCACATAGCCAAACTGCCCGGCGGTGACTAATATCTGGCCAGCACCGTTGGAAAGAATCACAGCACCCTGTGCGACATCCACGTAGAGCCCGTTAGCCAATTGTTGCCCCGAGGCATTCGACAGGTCGCCGCAATCGCCGCTGCAGAACAGCGCGCCGTAATTGGTGCCGCGAATACCGATCACCGCAACGGGGGTTTCCACTTTATAGTTTTCTTTTTTGGTTTCGCCGATATATCCCGTGACGGCTCTCAACCCCCCCTTGAGTAACCGCATCAGAGACGAGCCTTCTCCATTTTTAAACTTGTACTCGCTGACCTGAAACCGGCTATTGGGGCGAAGCACCACTTCGCCGTCGTCAATGAACTTGATTCGTGCGAATGACCGGGCCGCCGTCTCCAGCACATCCCCTTCGATGACCTCCGATTTTACGCCGAGCAGTTTGCTCCTCCCATCGGTGCGTAAAGCAGACAACACGCCATCGAGGTGTGTTACGTTACCGACGACACTCGTTTGAGCCAGGACTGGAGCAATAACCAACAGGCACACCAGACCAATTATGCATTTTGTTTTAGCAATCATTGGGCTGGTCTCCACCTTCCGATTCGGGTGTGGTCGTCGCCCCACCGAAGTGGCCGCTATTGCCTCCTACGTTTTCACCGCTGCCGCCATCACCACCGCCATCATCATCCAGGCTGTTGATAATGTGAATATTAAACAGGCTGGTGCCCACCAGAATACCCTCGTCGACCAGAATGGCATCCACATCATGAATCAGAGGCACATCGACATCTGTCACTACCTCAATCACCGGCACGCCAAACGCCAGGTCCAAACCAGCCTGACTCAGCAAACGTTGATAGTCGATGCCTTCCGGCTGCTGGATGCTGGCGAAAGATCCTGTCAGCAAACCGTTCGATCGAATAAGCCCGGGATAGATACTGTTATCAACCGGATTAAATTCATTCAAATGAGTGATTTGCAAGGTGCCATCCAGGTCAACACGCCCAGACACATTCAGCACGTCGTATTCTGTACCTGGCGCCGTTCCTGCCAACTCCATCCTCAGTACGGCCCCAGCCTCCATAAGGTAGTCGCCATCAACACTTAGGCTGCCTGGCGAAGCCCCTGGAGAAAGTACACCTCCAAGATGCTCCAGATTACCCACTAATGTCCAGTTATTGCCGTTAAGCGAGCCGCTATTGAGAACCACATTGCCCTGGAGCTCGCCTGTTCCAAAAAATGATCCTCCACTGATGTCCAGAAGAGCGAGCTGAGATTGGTGCTGAACCGATGTTCCGAGCGTCAGCGAACCCTGGCTCATGCGCAGTGAGCCTCCCCCGGTAATCGTTTCGAGTACCGTGAGATCCGGCAAGTCATAATTGACCGTTATCCCGGCTGGTAGCGACAGGTTGAGTACATTGGTTGCCGTTGGTATCACACCATTTTGCCAATTGGCGGGATCCGACCAGTTGCCCTCAGATGCCCCGATCCAGGAAAGGGCCTCCAGCGCAGTAATACTGGCAAATGGATCATCCGGTGACGTGAATACGTAATTGTTCACGTCTGTACCACTCAGGGAGAAAAGTGCACTGACAGGCTTGTTGGTGCCGATATCGGGGCTGGCGAAGGTTCCCGTGCCACTGATCTGAACGTCATCTCCTTCCACCAGACCAGTAAGATCACCCAGTATCAGCGTTGCGTCGACACCGCCATTGAAGACACGATCCTCTGCGTCCACGCTGGTCAGTGAGAGGCCTGCCGCACTGACGGTCGCGGTTGCGGTGGGCAAGTCTGTGGTTACTATGTAGTTGCCCGCGTCCGCACCATTCAAAGTAAGTTGCAGAGAAACCTGCTGGTCCTCACCGACATTCTTATCGGCCAGGGCTCCTGCCGCACCGAACTGAACGTCATCGCCCTCAATAACCCCATCTACCGTTCCCAGCTGAACCTCAATATCGGTGCTGCCGTCATAGACTCTGTTGGTCGCGCTAAATTCGGATACCGTGACAGTTGCCGGGGTAATAGTAGCCTGGCCGCCCTGATGAGGGTTTGTCAGACTATAATTTCCGACGTCCGTCCCTGCCAGCGAAGCTATCGCCATTACCGCCTTGTTTTCTCCGACATCGCGAGTGTCGAAACTGGCGGTAAACTGCACTGTCAGATCGTCCCCTTCGATGACACCCTCCAGTTGATCGGCTTCAACCTGGGCCTCAACCCCTCCGTCATAGGTTTTGTCTACAGTGGAAATTCCCGTCAAGGTGACATCTGCCGGCGTAATACTTGCTGATACGACAAACTGTTGCTCATTCAGGGCGTAATTGCCCGCATCGGAACCTTTCAGGCTGGCCTCGACGTTCACCACCTTGTCGTCACCAACGTTCTTGTCCTCAAAATTCGCGAGAAAACCGGCGCTGACAACGTCGGCACCTATCACTCCCTGTAGCTCATCCCCCATTGCCGTGGCTGTGACGCCACCGTCATAGACCTTGTCGGAAGCAGTAACGTTATTGAGATTCAACGTTGCCGGATTGATATTCGCCTGCCCCTCGACCGTGGTATTTGCCAGCTGATAGTTACCTTGATCGGCGCCCGTTAACATCAGGGAAGTGGTTACCCCGATGTTCTGCCCCACATTTTTGTCGGCAAAACCGGATTCGGTGTTAACGTCAACGTCGTCGCCAGCAACAACGCCTACCAGAGCAGCGCCACTATCCTGTGCCACCGTGGTGCCATCGTAGATCTTGTCTTGCAGTTGCAAACCGGTCAGGCCAAGCGTTGCGGGAGTGATGTCGGCGTTGCTCATCAGTATATCTTGTGCCAGCTGATAGTTCCCGGCATCGGTGCCTGTCAGAGTGGCCTGCAGAGTAACGTCGATGCCATCGCCCACATTTTTGTCGGCAAAATCCCCTGCGATGGAAAACAGTACATTATCCCCCCCAATCACTCCCGCCAGGCTGCCTCCACCGGCCTGGGCAGTCGTCGTACCGTCGTAGATTTTGTCGAGTGCATCAACACCGCTGAGCGTGACCGTCGCCGGCGTAATACTGGCAGAGGATAATAGCTGGCTTTGCTGTAACTCATAGTTTGCAGCGTCGGCACCGTCCAACAGAGCATCAACCGTTACCTGCTTGTTATTGCCAGCATCGGCATCGATAAATTGAGCAGCGACGTTCACGCTGACGACATCGTCACCAATGATTCCCGCCAGAGCTCCAGGCGTCGCGCTCGCATCTGTGTTGCCGTCGTACACCTTATCGCTAACCGCCACATCACTCAGCGATAATGTTGCCGGTGTAATATCGGCGTTCCCCAAGACCACAGGGTTGTCAAGAAGATAATTGCCACTGTCCGCTCCGGACAACGCCAAATTAGCCGTGACTGATTTGTCTTGTCCGACATCGCTGTTATCAAAAGAGCCTTCAGCATCTACCGTGACATTATCCCCATCAATGACCCCTAACAGGTTTCCAGGTGTTACCTGCGCAGAAACATCGCCGTCATAGACCTTGTTCTGGGCATCGATAGCCTCCAGAGAAATTGACAGCGGGGTGATCGCAGCGGTGGTTTCCAGAGAGTCTTCGAGCAACGCGTAATTGCCGGAATCGGCACCCGTCAAACTCAACGAAGCGGTGACTGTTCGATTGTCACTGACCTGTTTGGCATCAAAGCTGCCCACCAGATCAACGCCAACCTCATCGCCATCCAACACACCCAGCAGGTTTCCAGCGGTTACATCGGCAGCTACGCCACCATCGTAGACTTTGTCGCTTGCCAAGATGGATTCCAGCGATATGCCAAGGGCTGTAATGTCTGCGAGGTCATTAAACAGTGTCTGCGTCAGTTGATAGTTTCCACTGTCCGCACCGCCCAGGCTCAAAGTGGCGGACACTGTTTTATCAACGCCCACCGCTGAGCTGTCGAAGCTGGCGACCAGACCCACTGACACGTCATCACCATCAACAACCCCGGTCAAACCATCGACCGTGGCAACGGCATCGGTATTGCCATCATAGACTTTGTTATTGGCGATAATGCCGGCCACATCTAGAGTCGCAGGCGTAATATCAGCGGTTGCAAGCTGCGCTGGATTGTCGAGTTGATAATTCCCTGAGTCCGCACCCGTCAGTGTCGCCGTCGCGGAAACGGTTTTATTCACGCCGACCTGTTTCGTATCAAAGTTACCCGTCAGCTCAGCGGTTACGGCGTCCCCCGCCACAATGCCCGAAAGATCACCGGCAGTCACTTGAGCGTCTGTGGTTCCGTCATACGTCTTATCGGCAGCCGATATACTATCCAGTGAAATTGAGCGCGCCGTGATATCCGCTGTATCCCCGAAAACCGTTTGATTCAACTGATAGTTGCCCGCATCAGCACCTGAAAGGCTGAGGTTTGCACTTACCGCCTTATTGAGCCCCGCGCTGGCGCTGGAAAAGCTCGCATCTGCTACAACATCCACATCGTCGCCAGACAACACCCCTGAAAAGCCAACGATATCGACTTCCGCAGCCACATCGCCGTCGTACTCCTTGTCCATGGCATTGACCAGCGCAACGCTTAGGGAAGCCGCCGTGATGTCTGCGCTGAGCAAGGGAGAACTTTCGTCCAGTTGGTAATTACCCGCGTCGGTGCCGGACAAGAGAAGATTCGTGGTCACTGCCTTGTTCGTACCGACATTCTTGTCATCAAAACTGCCTGCCCCCGAGGCTGTGACCGCGTCTCCAGCCAATACGCCCTGCAAGGAACCGAGTGTCAGTGTCGCATCGGCATCGCCATCATAAACCTTATCATTGGCAAGGACGCTGCTTAGGCTCAATGTTGCAGGGGTAATATCGGCAAATAACGTAGGAGAACTATTTGACAATACATAGTTGCTGGAATCTGCACCCGACAGAGACAAGTTAGTGGCAACACTCTTGTTGGTTCCGGCGTCGGCAGTCAAGAAGTTACCGTCAAGATTAAGGGACACACTGTCTCCACTCACAACGCCCGCCAGCGATGCCGCCGTAAGCGATACGGCCGTAGTGCTGTCATAGATTTTGTCACTGGCGACCAAACTGACGGGACTCACCACTGCAGCCAGAATGTCCGCAGATGTCGTATCGGTCGTCTTGGTTAACGTGTAGTTTCCGCCATCAGTACCCCCTAGCGAGATTGACAGGACATTTACCGGTATGTTTTTGCCAACATTTGCATCGGTAAAGACGGAAACATGGCTAAAGCTAAGGGAGTCACCGGCAATTCGGTTGTCGGTGAAGTTTACCGACGCTGCTGTTCCGCCGTCGTAGGTTTTGTCCACGCCAGTGGCATTTGGAGTCAATGATCTGCGTGAAATGCTGCCGATATTTCCCGAGGCATTTGTCGTCGACAGCTGGTAACCGAACACGGGAATAGTGGGCCCATCCGGAATTTCGTAAGAGGCGCCTGACAGTGAAAATCCCGTGGCGTTGACCAATGTCGTGCCCACATTCTTGGCCGCAAAACTTGACCCCGTAGGCGCATTCAGGCCGACATCATCGCCATCGATTGCCCCGGTGAAGGTTATATTGCCGGCCGCAAGAGTGATGCTGGTATTGCCGTCATAGGTTTTGTTGACCGTGCCGGTAAGCTGGGGGGTGATCATAGGGGCAATACTGTAGATCAGGCCGTCTCCAGTTGATGCCAACGTAGAGGCGCTGGTGGCATTGTACTGTTTAAAACCGGGGTCCAGACCACCCAGGGTATTCAGTGCCGGATCCGTTGAGTACACCAGCCAGCGGCCTGTAAGATTGAAAACGCCGCCGCCATCGTTGTTAAAAAAGTCGCCCGCACCGGCATCAATAATAATGTCCCCGGTGGCGTTTAGCTTATTGTTAAGAGCAATATCACCATCCGCCCCTTTGTTTTGGACAACGATTTGACCGCCCGTGATTTGCTCCAGCGTGATGGCTCCTGCGCCAGAGTTTGTTAAACCGGCACCATCATGAATCTTGATATCAATATCGCCGCTACCACTACCCACAGTGCTGATGCTGGTACTGGCGGCCATTGTGATCATAGCGAGGCCAGGATCCCGGTGAGCGTCCTGGACACCCGCCGCCAAAGGTTCGTTGGCGCCGATGGCCAATCCTCCACCATCGGTATCAATATTGGCATTAATAAAGACACTCCGCCCTGCCTGTAACGTAAGTTTCCCACCTGCGCCACTGGCATCGGCGTTGATCACATCTTCTACCTTGATATCGTTATTGGCCTGAAGGATCAAATCGGTACCGGCATCCAGAATGACCGTCACATCATTGGGATCGAGTGTATGGGTTGATCCCGGATCATCGGTAAAGAAGTGAGTACCGGCGCCGAAGGGCGAACCAAACTCAATGACGATATCCTTTGGATCAAACAGGACTTCACCTCCGCGCCCAGCGCGAACCTCGCCACGAAACACGAGCTGCTCGGCACCGGACACCTCGATTTTTCCACCGGTGCCCAGTTCACCCCCGGTCGCTTCGATGGTACCGGCTGCCAGTGTCTGCTGATCTGCCCACACCACCACCTGGCCACCATTGCTTTGCGAATCCATACCCCGCGCACTGACAAAACTGCCCTCTTCCATCAGCAGCTGCTGGGCATTGGGCAGCTCATCTACCTCAAGATGTTTGCCGCCCTGGTATTCCCCGCCAAGGCGAATCCGTCCTCCCCCTTGGGCACCGTCCGCCGTGATGGAGCCCTCAGCCAACGTCATGTCAGGCGCCGTGGCGTCAATCTGCCCGCCACGTATCCCGTCAGCACTGATGGCACCTGCCAGCTGCATGCTTTCGCTTGCCCGCAGATAGACTTTGCCACCGTCGCTGACCAGTCCATCGGCGTTAATCACTCCTTGATTATCCAGTTGCCCGGCCACCGCGCTGATAGCCCCCTGTTGAGCCAATAGCTCTCCGAGGTTCAATACGGTGCCGGCCGGAGCCGTAATTTCTGCACTGACGCCGGGTGTTGTCGTATTACCGATCTTGATGCTGTGGCCCGCCGCCAGCAGCAGCTCACCCTCCGGTGAGGCAATAATGCCGGAATTGGTCACATCGTTGGCCAACAGATAGATACTGCCGCCTTCACCACTGATGATCACGCCATCGTTAATGACACTGCCAGTTTGTTGGCCGGCATCAAATTGGTAGTTCCGGGACAGGAAATCTTCGTTGCTGATATCGAGGGTCGAGGCCACCAGGGACCCAACATCGATTCTCGCCCCTTCACCCACCAGAATACCGCTGGGATTGATTAAAAATACTTTGCCGTTGGAGGTCAGATTGCCGAGGATACTGGTGGGGTCACTGCCCAGAACACGGTTGAGAACACGGCTGGAGGAGGAAGGCTGGTTAAAACGGGTGGATTCATCAGTACCGATATTAAAACTCTGCCACTCAATAATGGCACCATCGGTATTGGTTACACTCAATACTGAACCTGCATGTTCGAAGGTGGCACTGCCGTGAATGACCTCTGCACCGGAGGGATTGGCGAGTGCTGGTGTACCCTCCAACACCGCTATCAACGTCAGGCCTGCGGGTAACACCAGGCTTTTTAGCGGTGCGATCCGCCACTGTTCCCAACCGCTCTCCATGTTTTTATCCTTGCCGTCAGAGAATTTTACACTTGTTCTATTTCACGCCGACTGCTGTCTGATTGCCGCGGATCTTTCCATTAACTGTAGATAAAATGCCACCACTGGCAAGCCAGTCTACCTGCGATGCTAACAGCAATCACGCAATGTCGCCCCAACCCCGCCGGGAAACATCGTTATTCTGCAGTGGCACGCAAATCATCCCTTCAGCTTCGCTAAAGGTTAGTAAGCGTTGACAATGCCCGTCGATCCCCCTAACAATAGGCTCGTTGTTGGGTCGATGGCACAGTTCCTGCTCTCTTACTGGACAGAAGCAAAATCAGGCAAACAAACAAGCCAATAGAACACAGATTGGCTTAGAAAGCCTGGAACTGAACACTTGAGCGGCAATGCGCTGCCGCTTTCTGCAACCGGGGGGAGCAGAAACCTATGGCCGATATGGCGTCCGCACAATCATTGCGGGAGTTAAAGCATCATTACCGTCGTCTGGCGGCTCTTCATCATCCCGATCGCGGCGGCGACCTCCTCTCCATGCAGAATATCAACCAGGAATACGAGAAACGCCTGCAACAATTGCGGATGGAAATATCACTGGATTCCAGGACTCGACCCGGAAATACCGAAGCCTCTTCAGATTTCAGTCACCTGCAACCCGGGGATCATATATTTGTAAACGCAACAGAATGTGAGGTGCTCGAAGTAAACCAGCGGTACTTCCGTGCGGTTGCGAAGGGGCGCTGCCGCCAGGCACAATTTGATATTCGCACGGGAGTCGGTGTTTACAACCAGCGCTTAAGAGCCAGTTTTACACCCCGGACACGCCCGGACACCAATTAATGGCTGCAATGCAATGCGTTGCCTCCGCAGCGTTTAGCGCTGTACATGGCCTGATCAGCGCGTCGCATCAAGGCATCGGCGTCTTCCTGCATATCGTACTCCGCCACGCCAATGCTCACACTCAAATCCACACACAAGCTGTCTGTACCGGTGATGCATTTACAAGTTGCCCGTCGGATGCGCTCACCCAAGGCAACCGCTTCACCCATCTGAGTTTCGGGCAGCAAGACCATAAATTCATCACCACCATAACGGAAGGCCAGATCCGCACTGCGCAGTGCATTGCGCAGGGTCGATGCGGTTGCGCTGATAACCTTGTCGCCTTCCTGGTGCCCCATCAGATCATTGACCTGCTTAAAGTTGTCCATATCAAGGCACATCAGGCTGAGCGGTCGGCCGTAGCGGCGACTGCGTATGAGTTCGTCTTCCAGAGTGATGTTAAAATGACGTACGTTATAGAGACCACTGAGATCGTCAGTAATGCTCAACTGACGCAAGCGAGACTCCATGGCTTTGGCGGCACTCATATCATGAAAGAAACCAATGCTGCCAATTTCCTCGTCATTATCCAGTAACAGTGTTGCAGAAAGCCTGATAGGCAGCTGGCGTCCGTCCGACGTCATCAGGCAGGTTTCGTATCCTTCGACCTTGCCGCGACCTCCCCAGTCTTCGCCATGAATCGCGCGTTTGATAGCGCGCCCAGTTTCGCGGCTGCCGTAGAGGCTGGCGATATTGACCAGCCCCACCACCTTATCGTGAGGGTAGCCCAATAGTCGGGACGCCGAACCGTTAAAATGATTAATCGTGCCGTCACGGGACACCCCTATCACAGGGTCCGGACATATGGACACAAGGTTTTGCAGTCCCTTCGCAGTTATCTCGGTCATGGTTGTTCTTCTTGTTAAACCTGTTACCTTGAATCTGTTGTCTTCACGCATTACCCGCCGAAGGGCCACTCCCTCCCCTAAAATAGGACCTTTGGCGCGCCAATTGCTGAATCGGCGTGAATTATAACCTGTCCTCCCTTGGCTTTGAACCGCGTCCGGACTCTCTAAACTCCTTCCCTATAACCCCAAAGAGCCTCACATCAGGTCCTGATAATAATTGTTAATGTCACTGGTCAGCTCACCCATGCACGCATAGTATTACAACCAATACTGAACTCCAGTGTAGTGTACCGATAACAGTAACCGCCTGCGGCAGAGAACAGCCTATGCCCGAGAACGCTAACACCCAAATCATCAGCCTGGAAACCTTCAGTCGACTGCTGGACTGTCTCTATCGCGGCGCTCGGGACAGTGCCCCCTGGCAGGGGTTTCTGGCGGAAATCAAAGACCTTCTCAACCTCCAGTACTCCACATTGATCCTGCGCCAACCAACACCCACAGACCCGGGCCTGATGTTTACCAGCGGAGGCGAAAGCCTCAACGTACTGGACAACACCGAAAACGAATACAGCGGAGAATTCTTTGCCCAGGACCCCCTCATCAACTTGCCTATAGATCGTATTATGACCCTGGACGACATAATACCCCGCAGCGAATTGGAGCAAAACGACTACTATCGAATGTTCCTAAAACCCTTGGAAATTGACTATATCACCGGATGGGATTGGATCAGCAGCAATGGCAGCCGGGTCTCCATTCGCTTCACCCGAACGCAGAAACAGGGACAGTTCCAAGCACAAGAAAAAGCCTTTCTGGAATTGCTGCGACCCCATCTCACCAATGCCGTTGCCTTCTGCCTGGAACAACAGCAACTGGCCTCCGAGCGACAGGTCTATGCCCAGTTTATTTCCAAGCGCTCCATTGGCATCATCACCCTGGACAAAAACGGTGAAATACTGCAACTCAACACCACCGCCGAACAATACATCGCCAACGGCGACGCCCTCAGCCGTACCAACAACCAACTGTTAACCAACAGCCCAGCACTCAACGACAAACTCAAGGGTTTTATCCAAGACGCCCTGAATGCCAAACGCAACCGTCAACGCGCCCCCATCAATGCACTGTCCGTCCCCCGCACCTCCGGCTTACTGGACTATCAGCTGATGGTCAAACCCATGCCGTCGGATCGGCACAGTGAATCCGAATCCGCACCGCAGCTCATGATCTTTCTGCAAGACCCGGAAAAAAATCTGGAGATCTCGGTAAGACTGCTGATGAACCTCTACCAACTGACCCTGTCAGAAGCCACCATCGCTATTCTGCTCTCGGAAGGCAACACCATGGACGACGTTGCCGAAGAACTCGATATCAAAAAGAACACCGTTCGGGCTCACCTGCGCTCCATTTTCGCCAAAACCGGCGTCACCCAGCAATCCATGTTGGTATCTCTCGTACTCACCAGCCTGGCCTCTACCAGCTAGCTCCCTTTGGTTCGCTGGCGTGCACAGAGAAAATATGTAATTGTGTTACACGGGTTATGTATTGACCCTACACAAGTTGACACAGTGAGCACTTATGGCCCAACCATCGAAACCCTCCACGACTCGCCGTACACAGGCACAACGCCGGGCAGAAACCCAATCCGCAGTGCTGGACAGTGCCGTTCGCCTGTTTGGCAAGCACGGCTACCAGCAAACTGCATTGGAAGATATTGCCCGCGATTGCGGTGTCACCATCCGACCGATTTACCATTATTTTGACAATAAACAGACCCTGTTTCGAGCCGTGGTAGAAGTCATGGAAGCAAGAATCCTGGCGACCTATAGAGAAACCGGCCCGGATTCCAGCCTCCACCCGATGCTGCGGCGCTGGCGGGCGTTTCTCGATCTGTGTAAAGATCCGGCGTTTTGCCAAATCGTACTGATCGATGGTCCCAATATCCTTGGTCGTGAGCACTGGAACAACAGTGCCGTTGCGAAGAGTGCGCAGAAATCTCTGCAAAGCTACTTTGGTAAGATGCCACCGTTTAAGGCTCAACTGGCGGCTCGAATGCTGACAGCCGCCCTTAGCGAGGCCGGCATGATGATTGCCACCGCCAAACAGCCCCACAACGCACGTCGACAAGCCGATGAGCTGGTTACCGGGTTAATGACCCAGCTCACCAGTCAAAGTGATAACTAGTGTAGTGTATCAACAATCCATAAGTTCGGTGGCAAGGGTCGTGTCGCCTGCGCTTGCCTCACCACGAAACTCGCTGCCAAGATGACAAGCCGCCAGATAACCAAACGTCATGGCAGGCCCTAAGGTCGTACCGGCACCCGGATAGGTACTGCCGACCACAGAGCTGGAAGTGTTGCCAATGGCATAAAGACCTTTGATAACGTCACCTTTCTGATCCAGAACCCGCGCATGCTGATCCGTAAGAAGGCCACCTTTGGTACCCAGGTCACCGGGATAAACACGTACTGCATAAAAAGGCCCTTTCTCCAAGGGAGCCAGACACGGATTGGGATCGCAGGTTTTATCGCCGTAATATTTGTCGTGCAGATTACCACCACGCTGAAAATCCCTATCCTCGCCATTGCGGGCAAAACCATTAAACCTTTCGACGGTAGCAGTCAGTTTGTCTGCCGGCAGATTAATCTTGTGCGCCAGTTCTGCAAGGGTATCCGCTCGATGATAGAAACCTTGTTTGAGGGATTTCGGCAATAGGGCATCCGGAGTAATCGCCGCCGGCATCATGGGGCCCAGCATATATTTGCGGCGGTAGTTTGCATCAAAAATAGCGTAGGCCGGAATCGAGCTGATTTCACCGCCATGAGCCCGGTAGCAGTTAGGGCCGTAATCCTGATACGGCGCCGCCTCATTTGCATAGCGCTCGCCCCGACTGTTGACGAAAATCAAACCCGGTAACGATTTCTCAGCAAAAAGAACACGCGCAACCGCTTCTGTATTTACCCTGACCGCCGGCCCCCACCAGGCGTGCTCCATCAGAGAAGTCTGAGCCCCCAACTTGAGACCAGCTTGAATTGCGTCACCGGTATTGCAGGGGTTACCTGCACTCCAATGACTGCTCGTGGGCTGAGGCAAGTATTTCTCACGCATCTCCTGACTGTGTTCAAACCCGCCCGCCCCGAGAATAATGCCCTGGCGAGCATAGAGCTCCTGAGGTTCGTCCGCGCCAGATTCTGCGTCCCGTCTTATCTTTACACCTACGACGCGCTCACCATCCAGAATCAGATCAACCAATGCCGTATTGAGCAAGAGAGGAATATTGCGATCCATCATGGAGCGCCTCAGACGACCAATAAGGGCATTGCCCAGCGCCAGGCGAGAGTCTCTTTTGCCTTTTAATCGCGCGCCAATATTCGTCCAGTAATTGGCCATCAACTTTAGCATGACCATCATACTGCCTGGCTCTTTACTGAAAATCCGCCGACCTTCAGCCATAGTGATAGCGTAGCGACCTAAAGCCAGCGTCTGAGGATGCTGCTGGCGCATTCGCTTGAATTCATCACCAAGTGCTTTGCCGGAAAATGGACTGGGGTCCAGAGTTCGACCTCCTGTTTTGGCCCCTGGCAAATCAGGATAGTAATCGGGATAAATGTCCTGGGGCACCACTTCGAGCTGTGTGTGCTCTTCCATGTAACGTACCATTTCAGCGGCGCGTTCCAAATAGGCTTTCAATCGCACGTCGCTGACAGAGTCTTCCACCAGCGCACGGGCGTATGTCCAGGCATCTTCCGGCGAGTCTTCTATCTTTGACGCTTTGCCATGATTGGGCACCCAAATGCCACCACCGGACATTGCGGAGGTGCCACCGTAGACATTTGCCTTTTCGATCATGGTAACGGACATGCCTTGGTCATGGGCTTTGATGGCCGCAGTCATTGCGCCTGCACCAGAACCCACCACTACAACATCACTGATGTTATCTGCCATGGTTTCCCCTTTGTCAGAGTTGGCCCCAATTACATATGGGGCGGATGAATGGTTGCGGAATTGTCGACGCAGATCGCAGCGCCATTGATGTGACGGGACTCGTCCGACGCCAAGAACAACAGTGTATTGGCAATATCTTCCGGTTCGCACATAAAAGGTACCGCGCGCATGGCGGACTGTTCATCGGCAGGAGGTAGATCAGAGGCGACATCCTGAATCATAGGCGTGTTGATGCCGTCGGGATGGACAGTGTTGCAGCGCACGCCATTCATGGCTTGCTTGCAGTAGACCGCTGTACTCATGGTAATGCCGCGCACCGCTGCCTTGGCGGCACCATAGGCAGAAAAATGGGGCATCCCCATCAGTGCAGACGAAGAAGACATGTTAATAATCGAACCACCACCACTGGCCGCCAGCAGCGGTAACAGGGTATTGATGCCAAGGAATACGCTGTCGGCGTTGACCCGCATCATTTGCTGCCAACCCACCAAGGTTTCTTCCACCGGGTTCGCGCTGCGCAGCATGGCCGCGTTGTTAATCAGGATGTGCAGTTTGCCGAATTCACCTTCCAGCAGCTCCCGCAGCTGCCGCCAGTCCTTTTCATTGGCAACGTCCTGGGGAACAAAACGCGCACCAATTTCAGCCGCAGTGGTTTCCCCTGCTTCAGCGTTAATATCAGTGACAATAACACTGGCTCCTTCCTGCACCAGTCGTTTGGCCACTGCCCGACCAACACCACGGCTGCCGCCCGTTACAACGGCAACCTTACCTTCCACTCGCTGACTCATAGGTACCCTCAAGCATGTTCGATCAGATTGAATACTGACAACATGCTATCGACAGCCGACCAAAACCGGCATCGCACATTCGGACTATGGGCAAGACCCCGCTGGTCCTGACAGACAGTCCACAGGGTTATGCTGCCTGTTATTGACGAAGATGACAGACTATGCCCCCGGGAGCCTCAATGGTGGTGACGCAGCGATTACATTCGGTGCAACCACTGTGGTAGGTGTCCGGAGCCGCCATAGCGTTGTTCACAAAAGCGGGATCGCGTATCAAGGGCCTGCCCAACTGAACAAAGTCGATACCTTCTGCCATGACCTGAGCCAGGCTTTCCAGCGTGTGACAGCCGCCGATATAGACCATCTGCGCGTTTTTGACCACGTCTCTGACCCGTCGGCATCCGTCCAGAAAATAGAGTTCTTTGTACGGATACTGTTTGAAGATCTTCGGCCCCATCTGTCGAAACAGCCATCGCATCAGAGCATTGGGCTGCATATCGGCGATCCCCTCAGCGATGGAATCACCCCGAAACATGTGCATGACGTTATAGCTGCTGGTTCCGCCGCTGGTAATCAGGGCATCAATACCACCGGCATCAAGCATCTTGGCTACACCTACCGCTTCGTCTTCACTCAGACCACCTTTTACCGCATCGGTAAGCCCCATTTTCCCGAGTATCGGGAAGTCGTCTCCCACCGCCTTGCGCACGGCCTCCAGAACCCGCAATGGCAAACGCATGCGGTTTTCCAGGCTGCCCCCATAGCGATCATTGCGGCGATTGGTTTTGGGGCTGATAAACTGGCTCAATCCGTAGCCGTGGCTGAAGTGAATTTCTGCGGCATCGAATCCTACCTCTTTCATATACACTCCGGCGTCATGGTAGCTTTGCACGAGCGTGTCGATATCCCGTTCTGTCATGGCATCCGTCCAGAACATCCCCACCGCCATACCAAGGTTATTGAATTGCGGACTGGGGCCTTTGGGGCGCTTTAGCCGCTGTAGATTTCGGTTCTTGGAAAAGTGACCGCAGTGAGTCATCTGGCCGGAAATACGCGCTCCCGTGTGCTTAAGCTCGGTAATCATCTGCTTGAGTGGCTCTCGGGCTTCGTCTCCCAGGAACATCATTTCTTCGCTAATTCGACCATCGGCTTCTGTAGTACAGTAACCAATCGTGGTCATGCCGACACCGCCTTGGCAAATCTCGCGATGAAATTCGTATAGCTCCTTGCCAGGAATACCCCCTGGGCTTTTGCCTTCGTAGGTTGCCGCTTTAATCACCCGATTACGCAACTCCAGGCTTCCCAGTCGGGCGGGCTCAAATGCCCGTTGCAGGTGTTGACTGGTTAACTGGTGACTGCCTGATTGGTTCATATTGGCCTCACTAAACTTATGTAGTTACACTGCATAAGTTATGCAACACGACTACATATGTCAATGATGAGCGGTGTAAAGATGAGTTCACGCACTCAAACTCAGCAAGTAAATGACTTTTCTGTCTACAGGGGTGTCGGACCGGGGTTGCGATAAGCGTTTTGGTCAAAAGCTATTGGGCAGAATGCTCAGATCGTCGCCGTCGGAAACAGCGCCAATGATTGGTGCGACAGGAGATGTGGAACTGGCAATGCACCAGCCTGATCAAATGGTCAGCGAGCGTCTGAAACAGTGGCCCGCAATTGAAGAAACTGAAACCGCTTAAATTAAGCCTTGGGCGCACCCCAAAGATCTTTCAGACGCTGATCCCGACCACAGCGGTAACGGTAGTATTTGTAGCGCACAGGATTTTTTACATAGTAGTTTTGGTGATAATCCTCGGCAGAATAAAACGCCTTGAAGGGCTCTATGGGAGTGAGGTTTTTGTGGTTTAAACCTTTGGAAATCTTGCTCTTGCTGGCTTCCGCCAAACGTCGCTGCTCTTCGTCATGAACAAAAATCACCGGCCGATAAGAATGCCCCCGATCACAAAACTGCCCCCCGGCATCCACCGGATCTACATTGCGCCAGAAGACTTCCAACAACTCTGCGTAAGTGATTTTTTCAGGATCATAAGTTATCTGCACTACCTCAGTATGACCGGTATTGCCTCTGACCACCTGCTCGTAGGTAGGGTTTTTGACATGCCCGCCACTGAAACCGGAGATCGTTTCCAACACGCCATCCAGCTTGTCAAAGGGCGGCTCCATACACCAGAAACAACCACCACCGAAAGTCGCTTTTGCAGTAGCGGCTGCGCCGACACTGCTTGTTAACAGCAGGAAAAAACCTACCGCCAATGATCGAAATAACTGCCCCATAAAGACTCCTCAAATCATCCACTAACCTGTTCGGTCAATTCGTTGAAAACTGGCCCAGAATTTTTCGACGAACTTCGGATACACTACACTAGGCAGTATGACTGGTAATCTCCGAGAAGGTTCAGAAAAATAAAAGCGGCCTGTGGCCGCTTTTATTCGATAGGTCGAAGGAGGCTTTTTAAGAAAGCAGCGGTGCAATCACCAGGCTCACAATCGCCATCACGTTAATGAGGATATTCATTGCCGGTCCACTGGTATCCTTGAACGGATCGCCAACGGTGTCACCCACTACCGCCGCTTTGTGTACTTCAGAACCCTTGCCGCCAAGATTGCCCTTTTCCACATACTTCTTAGCGTTATCCCAGGCCCCACCAGCATTGGCCATCGTCAGAGCCAACAGAACACAGCTGATCAAAGCGCCGCCAAGCATGCCGCCAAGAGCGGCGGGACCTATTCCAAAGCCCACCACCACAGGTGCGATGACGGCCAACGCCCCCGGAAGCACCATACGCCGCAGTGCTGCTTGGGTAGCAATATCCACGCAGCGGCCGGAGTCCGGTTTGGCTGTGCCTTCCATCAGCCCCGGGATTTCCTTAAACTGACGGCGGATTTCTTTAATCATGTCAAAAGCCGCATCCCCCACCGCACGCATGGTGATGGCACTCACCAGGAAGGGGAAGATCCCGCCCAGGAACATTCCCATCAACACCACAGGATTGGAAATATTCAGACTAAAGCCCGGAACATGGTGGGTCACCGTCTCAATATAGGCCGCAATAATGGCCAGTGCCGCCAAACCTGCGGCACCTATAGCAAAGCCCTTACCAATTGCTGCCGTGGTGTTACCCACTTCATCGAGGCCATCGGTGATTTTTCGCGTCTCCTCACCCATTTCAGCCATCTCAGCAATACCACCAGCGTTGTCCGCCACGGGGCCATAGGCATCGATCGCCATAGTAATACCCACTGTCGCCAGCATGCCAACCGCTGCGATACCGACACCATAGACACCGGCACCCACCGGCAACAACACGCTGGTGGTATAAATGATACCGGCGATCATCAGCACCGGTACTACCACTGACTCCATTCCCACAGCCAGCCCCGAAATCATCACCGTTGCCGGACCGGTCTCACCGCCTTCGGCGATCAGGCGCACGGGCTTGCCACCGGTGTAATATTCAGTGACCAACCCTATGACCATGCCGCCAACGGCACCACAAACCACACACATCCAGACATTATTGGATATACCCATGCTGGAGATCAGCCCCCAGGCGGCGATAACAAACAGAATCGTCGCCCCGATGGTACCAGCCCTGAGCGCCACCTCCGGCGATTTAGAGGATGCGATGCGCACCAGGCAAATACCCATAATCGAGCAGACCAACCCGACGGAAGCCAGGGCCAATGGGGCGAACATCAGCTGGCCTCGATCCCCTCCCAGCAACTCCACCGATCCAATTGCCATGGTGGAAGCAATGGCAATGGTGGCAATCATGGAGCCACAGTAGGATTCGAAGATATCCGAGCCCATGCCCGCGACATCACCGACGTTGTCGCCCACATTGTCGGCGATTACGCCGGGGTTCCGGGGGTCATCTTCCGGAATGCCGGCCTCGACCTTACCCACCAGATCTGCACCGACATCCGCACTTTTGGTGAAGATGCCGCCACCTACGCGGGAGAACAGCGCCACCGTTGAGGCACCCATACCAAATCCGTGAATCGCTTCGGCATGCTCCGGGTCGGCTCCGAATAACAGGTAGAGCCCACCCAGGCCCAGCAGCCCCATTGAGGCTACCACCATACCCATGATGGAGCCCCCAAAGAAGGCAACGCTCAACGCCGTGGCCTGCCCTTCATTGGCCGCCGCCACCGTGGTGCGCACGTTGGCCTTGGTGGCCGTATACATGCCCACATAACCGGCTGTCGCCGAACACAGGGCCCCGACAATAAAGGCGACCGGCGTGCGCCAGCTCTGGAAGCCAATAAACAGAAAAACGGTAATCAGGGCCGCAAAGCCGAACAGAATCGAGTACTCACGGCGCATAAACACCATGGCCCCCTGGTGGATGGCATCGGAAATCTCCGTGACCAGACCCTCCCCAGCCGGGTAGCGCTTGACAATACCATAGAGAATAAAGGCTGCGAGCAGCCCCACGCCGCCGAGAATCGGTGGCAAGAACAGCATATCCATAAAAACCCCCAAATTATTATCGTTTGCCCACTGTAGCGGGCCCTGACGGCCGGGGAGGGAACTGCATCCTCGCGGTACAAATCTGACCGCCTGCTTTCAGTCTATGCAACAGCAGGTACTCCTTCAAGAAATAACAGTGCCGATTAGGCCACCCTTCCTCCGCATTACGACCTTGGTTTGATTGAGCGACACCCCAAATGACGGTAAAATCGCCGCCTCTTTAAAGACCACCGGTGGAACCCAGATCATGAGTTACGATCACGTCTCAGCAGGCAGAGACTTGCCCAGCGACATTAACGTTATTATTGAAATCCCTCTCAACGGCGACCCAATCAAGTACGAAGTCGATAAAGACTCAGGCGAAATCTTCGTCGACCGTATGCTCGGCACTGCCATGCACTACCCCTGCAACTACGGTTACGTACCCCACACCCTGTGCGGTGACGGCGACCCCGTAGACGTGATGGTAGTAATGCCCCTGGCCGTGGTACCTGGCGCTGTGATCCGTTGCCGCCCGGTTGGCGTTCTGAAAATGACCGATGACGGCGGCGAAGACGCGAAAATCGTTGCCGTTCCCCATGAGAAGGTGACGCCACTCTACAAAGACGTAGAGGACATCAACGATCTGCCGCAGCTGACGCTGGACCAGATTTCTCACTTCTTCCAGCACTATAAGGATCTGGAGCCAGGCAAGTGGGTGAAAATCGACGGCTGGGGCAACGCCGAAGAAGCGCGCAAGGAAATCTCCGATGCGGCTGATAACTTCAACAACGCCAAGGACAAGCCCCATTTCTAATGCTGTCGGCTTTTTGGCCCCATAAAAAAACCGCGCTTTTTAGCGCGGTTTTTTTATTTACAGGGGTGCAATATATACCCGAATACAAGTGCAAATGGTGCGGGTGCCCTGGGGGTACAAGGTGAATCGAGCGCAGCTCAAAGAGAGGGCTGCCTGGGCTGTACCGGGAGCAGCAATGGTTTCACTCCAGCGACAGGCCACTGATATCCGGATTCAGAGGGGTTTTGTCATCCTTCAGTTGCCCCAGATCACTGCCGGTGGGAGCCAGATCGACGTCCGGCACTTCTATCTCCGGTAATGGCAGAATATTGCGCTCCTCCTCAGACAACAGATCTGCACCCGGCTCACTCAGTTCGGCGTCGAGATCCGCGACCAAAACCTCTGCTGGACGATCGATCTCTGCTGGGTCCACCAAAAAACCTTCATTTTCTCGCAGTGAGAAGGCGCTCAAATCCAGTTCCTTCTCCACATCCTGGGCGCGTTCTGAAGGCTTCAGCAGATCAGCGCCGGCCGGAGCGAGTGTGAATGCTCCAGTCTCTTGAGCCCCGGCTTCCGTTGTCTCCGCTTCCGGGGCTGTGGCCCCTGTACGGGTTTCTTGTTGCTGGGATTCTTGCGCCGCAAGTCGCTCTTTGAGGGTGGTTCCCGCCTTGCGCTGGGCCGGCTCCTTGCGCTCGGGTCGCCTTGCGGGTTTCTTTGCCTGTATTTTGCCCGCTGGCGCCACCTGAACGTCGGCACCCGCCTGGCGCAATGCTGCCTGGTAGCGTTCTGCAGCCGACTTTTCCAGATTGCGTTTCAGCGGGATGGCCGCACCGGTAAACAGACTATTGATCTTCTGCTCGTCGGCTTTAAATAGCTGGGCCAAGCGCTTTTTGACCTCCAGAAGCTGCTGACCGGGCAGAATATCGCCACGAAAAACGATATCGAAGAGTTGGTTGGAAGATTCGCTCATGTCACTCATCATAGCACCATTGTCCGCAAAATCTCACACGCTTTGGAGACATTCCCCACTGGCCAATTTTCAGGCCCCGTTCCATACTGCCCTTAATGGACAGAAGACAAGGAGCGGTCAACAGATGAGCAGATCCCCTTCCCTCGTTATCGACAATCAATCCGTCAAATTTGAAGCCATCACTCAGCGACTGCAAAAAGACATCGCGTTTCTCAGTGAAAGACTTGAGATGCTGGAAAACCAGCCCCCCGGCAGCACACTCGTGCGAAAAACCTATGCTGACATGTTGGAAAATCGCCGATCAGTATTGAAATGGCTGTCTGATTACAACTCTGGTGAACAAGAAGATAAGTCTGACGGGCGCCGGCAGTCTTGAAAGATGATCAGAGTTTGAAGGTAAAAACAACGACGTGGCCCGGAAGGACCTGACCGTGATAAACAATGCCAACGCGTACGCCACTAACAAGCGCTCTAAAACTCTCTGTTTTGGTGACCACAAGGTGAGCTGTTTTTTGCTCGAAAAACAATTGCAGCAGGAAGTCGGTGAACTCAGTCGGCGCATCACAGAGCTTCAGCAGACCAACCGGCCCAATCTCACTCAGCTTCAGCATTTGGGTAATATCTTACAGAGTCGGCAAGCTGTATTGCACTGGCTTCACACCAGTGCTCATCTTCGATATTGACGTTAAACCGCCGAAGCCTTCAGATCCTGCTGGCCCACCACTTTATTGCGGCCGGATTCTTTGGCTTGGTAGAGGCTGGCGTCCGCGCGGCTGAATAGCGTGTCTGCAGTGTCTTTTTTACGACACCAACTGACGCCAATAGATACCGTGATAGGATCCACCGGTTCCTGGTTGGAGCCAATGGTTAGCTTGGTACCGCCAATGCGATTCGCAATGGATTGCGCCAGAGCCATTCCCCCGCCGTACTCAGTAGCGGGCAATAGGACAGCGAACTCCTCGCCGCCAAACCGGGCAACAAAGTCTTGTCCTTTGATCATTTTTTTCAGAATGGACGCCACAAATCGCAACACCTTGTCACCGGATTGATGGCCATATTTATCGTTGAAGACTTTGAAGTGATCAATATCAAGCAACAGCAAACAGCATCCGCGCCCCGTGGTCTTGGTCAGCTTGACCTGTTCTTCAAATATCTGGTCAAACGCACGGCGATTGGCGATCCCCGTCAACGCGTCCTCCAAAGCACTGCGCTCCAACTCCTGCAGCGTATTGCGCAGCTGATTAACCTCTTCATTCAAGGTTTCGATTTTCTGGCGAGCCTTGCAACTGACATTTTTGGCTTTTTGGGAATGCTGTAAGAGCCTATCGACGAGTTGCACCAACGACGCCTCATCCTGCTCGCCACGCAGGCTCTCGGCACAATCGTTGAGCACCTGCTCATAGTCGGTAATACCATCGCTGAGCACATGTATATGATCCAGAAAGTGGGCAATCAACTGCCTGATGGCATCGCGCAGCAGATCCATTTTGCGCCGGTCCACTTCGGTGAAAAAGCGATGGTAGAGCTGATGACAGATCTGTGGAGTAAACGCCAACTCACGATTGATAACACGGTCCACTTCACTATTGAGCTGAGGAATATCCTCGACCACATAGTGATACCACACCATGATATTCTCGGGTGTAGCAGGAATTGCATGTTCGCGCATTTTTTCGAGCGCGGATTCCAGGCGCTGCATCGCCAGTTGCATCAGCGCATCATCCTGAGTGGAATTCAACCCTTGTTCTCCTGACTGCCCATAGTTCTTCTTGCTTCTTGTTGTTGATAATGATGACCTGGACTGACACTCACTGTTGAGCGTCCTCACCCAGCTGGTGATCCATATTGAGCGCGGGCGCTTCGCATTGGGGTCGCCCCACCACTTTGGCAGGCACTCCCGCAACTGTAGTGTGAGCGGGAACCGACTCCAGCACCACACTGCCCGCACCAACCTTGGCACCGTCACCCACCGTGATACCACCAAGGATCTTTGCACCCGCACTGATCAAAACGCCGCTGCCAATCTTGGGATGACGATCACCGCCCTGGCAGCCTGAGCCCCCCAATGTCACCGCATGCAACATGGAAACATCGTCCCCAATCACTGCTGTTTCCCCTACCACCACACCGGTGGCGTGGTCAATCATAATGCCTTGACCAATACGGGCTCCCGGATGAATATCGACACCAAACACTTGGGAGATCTGGTTTTGGAGATACAGTGCCAGTGGCTGCCGCTGTTGCTGCCAAAGCCAGTGGCTAACTCGCTGTGCCTGCAGTGCATGAAAGCCCTTAAAGTAGAGGAACGGCATAGTGAACTTGTCGCAGGCGGGGTCGCGATCCTTATAAGCTTTGATGTCCGCACGCATGGCGACACCGATGCCGGGGTCTGCTGACAGTGCTTCTTCAAAGACTTCTCGAACCGTCATGGCCTGTACGGTAGAGCTATCAAGTTTATTGGCCATATGGAAACTGATGGCAGCCTCGAAAGACGGATGATTCAAAATTGCCGCGTGATAATAGCTGGCGAGCACCGGTTCTTCACGACTGGCGGTTTCGGCCTCCGCTCGAATCGCCTGCCAGATAAAGTCTTCCGCGGGCGCCTGCAGGTTCTGAATGCTCAAGTCCGGGGTATTCATAGCTTACGTTCACTCAATCAACAGGACTAATGCCAAGATTTGGCAGATATCACCTATGCGAATAAAGGTAACACCTTAGCCAATGGAGCTTAGCATAGAGTGGCGCCCTCCGGCGCCACATAGCGTTGGTAAATTTCCTGTGCGCGTGGCTTTATCCACTCCAATAATGGCCATTCTCCCTGTGCCATCAGGCGTTGGAAAGCATCGAAATCAAATGATCGCGCAAAAGAATCTGCCAGAGGGCGGTAGCTCAGGTGCCAGGGCTCCGGGGCGACGCCACCCCGATCCAGGTCAAATGGTCGGAAGAAACCGTGGCTGTCACCACTGTTGATACAGTCATCCAACCAGCCATGAAATGCTTTGAATAGACCTTCGCACTCCTCTGGCGTCAGTTGCAGTTGATAGTCCGCTGGCATCGCCGCCGCATCGTAAACATCCAAATCCGTACCCCAGTGGTGGCGAGAGGTTCCAGGCAGCGCCGACCAACGCAATATCCGCTCCAGTATTTGCTCTTCACTCAAGTCGGCAGAGTCCAGGGCAGTGCCGTTGTCCGCGAATAGCGGCCGCTGTCCAGCTGCTTTGGCTTTCCAGATAGACAGCTGTCGTTGATAGCTTCTGTAGCTGCTGGCGATGGCCAGCTCAAACCCGGCTTGCATCGCGGCCTGACGCAACTCCTCCAATGCGGGCAGCACCTGTGCGTGTACAAGGTGACCGCTCCAGCAGGGCACAAGATGCCGCTCGGTTTGCCCCGTGAGCAATTCAAAAAGGTCCTGGGAGGCCATAATACTCCTGAATTTGCCATGCCTGGATAAGCATGTATTATAACAATCAGGCCTATAGCGCTGAAATTAGAAACAATAAATACAATAACACTGTCAACTTGGGGACTCGACGTTATGACGCACAGTCATAGTGATTTGCTCCAGCTTAAAAATCTGGGGGCCGCCTCAGTGAATATCCTGCATGCGGTAGGTGTTCATTCTTATGAAGACCTGAAGGAAGTTGGGGCCGTTGAGGCCTACATCCGAATCAAAACTCGTGGTATCCATGTTTCCAAGGTAATGCTGTACGCCCTTCAGGGGGCACTCATGGAGGTTCATTGGAACGACCTGGAGCCCGATCTGAAAGAACGTCTGGTCATGGAAGCAGAAGGTGCGCTAGCTAACGTCAGCTGACCACCTGTTAATACAATTTTCCCAACCTTAATGACGATCAAACATTTTCTAAAAATGAGAATAATTCTTATTGACTTTCAAATGAGAACGAGTATTATTAGCAACACGTTTCGCAAGAAACGCTGAGTCAAGGTTCTCATGACCTTCTCTCCTCGGGAAGTCTGACTTCCCAACAGGCTAATCACGGTTGTTGAGCCACCCCGATTGGGGTGGCTTTTTTTCAATTCTTTACCCGTCGATCGCCCCTTCCCATTGAATTTTTGTCACAGGCACACATCTTACTTACCTGAATACCTTGTTTTTAACCGATATTTAGGAGAAAGCTTCAGTGTTGCGAATCGGTCTGTTTTTACTCACCAACCTGGCAGTGATTGTGGTCGCCAGCATCACCCTCAATTTACTGGGTGTTGGCTCCTACCTGGACCAGAGCGGTACCGGGCTAAATCTCACCAACCTGCTGATCTTCTGTGCAGTATTTGGCTTTAGCGGCTCACTGATCTCGCTGTTCCTGTCCAAATTTATGGCCAAGCGCGGCACTCGCACCCAAATCATTGAAACTCCGTCCAACGCCAGCGAGCAATGGCTGTTGGAAACCGTTGCCGAACTGTCCCGTGACGCCGGCATCAAAATGCCTGAAGTAGGCATCTTCCCCGCTCAGGAATCCAATGCCTTTGCCACCGGCTGGAACCGTAACGATGCCCTGGTGGCTGTGAGTGCCGGGCTACTGCAACGATTCAGTCGCGATGAAGTACGTGCGGTGCTGGCGCACGAAATTGGCCATGTGGCCAATGGCGATATGGTGACTTTGGCGCTGGTCCAAGGTGTTGTGAACACCTTTGTGATGTTCTTCGCCCGTATTATCGGACACCTGGTGGACCGCGTACTGCTCAAAAATGAAGAGGGTCACGGTATCGGCTTTTATATCGCAACCTTTGTGGCCGAGATGATCCTGGCCGTGCTGGCTTCTATTATTGTTATGAAGTTCTCCCGCTACCGCGAATTTCGTGCCGACCAGGCCGGTGCACGGCTTGCCGGCCGCAGCGCCATGATTGGCGCCCTGCAGCGTCTGCAGATGGAAGTGGAAGCCCAGGTACCCAGCTCCATGCCCGACAGCATTTACGCTTTCGGCATCAGCGGCGGTTTCAAACAACAGATGTCCAAATTGTTTGCCAGCCACCCTCCCCTGGCCGAGCGCATTGCCGCCCTGCAGCAAACCGCTTGATATTGATCTACGAGAGGCCTGTTCACATGACCAAACTGATGAGCATGCTGGTGCTGCTCGGAGCCATCATTGGCCTAAGTGCTCCAATCAGCGCCAAAGCAGCTTTCTCCACGGATGACGAACAAAACACCATCGAGGTGTTTCGTTACGCCAGCCCAGCCGTTGTCTACGTGACCAACCAGGCCGTGGTGCGGGATCGCTATAGTTTTAACCTGCAAACGGTACCCCGGGGAACAGGCACCGGGGTAATCTGGGACAAGAACGGCTACATCATTACCAATTACCATGTAATCGAAAAAGCCAACAAAATCACCATCACCATGCATGACCAGAGCCACTGGCCGGCGGAAGTGGTGGGTATCGCGCCCTCCAAGGATTTGGCCGTACTGAGAATCAAGGCACCCAAAGACAAGCTTCAACCTCTGCCTTTGGGGGATTCCGGAAAGCTAACGGTGGGCAACAAGGTTCTGGCCATCGGCAATCCCTTCGGCCTGGACACCACTCTGACTGTGGGCGTGGTCAGTGCTTTGGAACGGGAAATCAAGTCCAGCAATCAGCGCACCATCCGCAATGTAATCCAGACGGACGCCGCCATTAACCCAGGCAATTCGGGAGGGCCGCTGATTAATTCCAACGGCGAGCTGATTGGCATCAACACGGCCATATACAGTCCCAGTGGCGCCAGCGTTGGTATCGGCTTCGCCATCCCCATCAATACGGTCAAAAGCATTGTGCCAAGCCTGATTGCCAATGGGCGCCTGCAGCGCCCCTCCCTGGGTATCGAGATTGGTCCCAGCCATTGGGCTCGTCAGTACGGCGTCAAGGGAGTGCCGATTCTCGCCGTCGGGCGCAACACGCCAGCGGCACAGGCTGGGTTAAAGGGGGTCAGCAGAACCCGCTGGGGCTCTTATCAGCTGGGCGATGTGATCATCGGACTCGGCAGCGATGTGGTGGAAAACACGGACGATCTTCTCAGCGCCCTTGAAAAGCACAGCCCCGGTCAACGCGTGCAGGTGGATCTGGTGCGGGATGGCAAGGTAATGCAACGCAAACTGAAGCTGGCACCGCCCTCACAATGATCGAACTGTGTCTATTAGAGCACATCCCCAATCACCAAAGCCGGGGATTTAAGCTGGGCGAAGATGAGCTGTTCGCGGTCCGCCACAACCGCACCGTTTACGTCTACCGCAACCGCTGCCCGCATCTGGGTATCCCGTTGGAGTGGGTACCGGATCGGTTTTTGGATACGGATGGGGAGCTGATCCAGTGCTCCACCCATGGCGCTCTGTTTACCATCCACGATGGCTTTTGTGTGTCCGGCCCCTGCAGCGGCCAATCCCTGCAGGCGCTGGAGTGCAGCGTCGAAGGTGGCGTGGTTCGGGTCAGAATTGACTGATCTGTACCCGCCGACCTGATCTCTACCCTGATGGACTATATCGCCACTGCCAGCGCCTCGGTCAGAACTATTTCTGTGGGGTCCAGCCTGGCCTTGTAAGCCACAACCTCCACACCTTCTGCCACAACCTCCCGCAGGGTATTGGCGTATTCCGGATCGATGCTTTGCGCCGGAGAAACGCTCTCAATACCACTGTGTTGGACGCAAAACATCAACACCGCCCGGTGCCCTTGAGAAGCCATCAACGCCAACTCCCGCAGATGTTTGGTGCCACGGCTGCTCACGGCGTCTGGAAAAAAGCCCTGGCCTGCGCCTTCGCATAGGGTGACGTTCTTGACCTCCACGTAGCACCTCTCGTCGCCACGACTCAACAGAATGTCAATACGACTGCGCTCCTCACCGTAACGCACTTCGGTCTTAAGCTCGTCATAGCCCTGCAGCTCCGCAACCACTCCACTTTCGATAGCCTCAACCACCAGTGCATTGGCCCGCCCGGTGTTGATACCGGCAAGATCGCCATCGGGCGTGGTGGCAATTTCCCAGGTGTTGGGGTATTTGCGCTTGGGATTATCGGAAGTGGAAAACCAACAGGGACTGCCTTCGGCCAGGCAGTTTTTCATCGAGCCTGTGTTGGGGCAGTGAATCGTAATTTCCTTTCCATCGGGCAGGCGCACATCAGCAAGGAAGCGTTTATAGCGGCGCAGCAGAACGCCCTCTTCGAGGGCGGGATCGATCTTCATGGGGTCAGTGTAATTCCGTAACAGTCGGTGGGTAATGTTGCTCCAATTAAGAGCACTCACTATAGGGATTGGGGCAAAAACTGCAACGCAGACAAGGTCCTTTCCGGCCTCACCGCAAATATTGGCCACTGTCATCAATTTGCAGTTGACAGTGCCGTTCGATGGGCGCAGTATCCGCGCCCGATCCAGAATCGGAGGGGTGTAAAAACCACTGGCTAGGGTTTTCAGGATCTGGTAGCTTGCTCGGTCTGGCCAAGAACGGCCAATCGACGGTGCGGGCGTTGAACCCGGTATTGAGAGCCCAGTTTCAAGAAACCTGTGACTGCCCTTGAAAAGTGGTCAGATCACCCCCATGTCGACCCAATTGGAAGCAACGAAGAGGCGCATAAAGATGCCGGATAACGCTAAGAAAGCTGAAAGTATTACGCTGCGTGGCTTTGAGCCCTATCAGATGAAAGAGGGCGAAGAATACATGAACGAGGCTCAGCAGGAGCACTTTAAGGGGCTGCTGCAGACCTGGAAGACTGAATTGATGGAAGAGGTGGACCGCACCGTCTCTCACATGAAGGACGAAGCCGCCAACTTCCCGGATCCCGCTGACCGCGCCAGCCAGGAAGAAGAATTCAGCCTGGAACTGCGCACCCGCGACCGCGAGCGCAAACTGATCAAGAAGATTGACAGCACCATGGAGCTGATCGAAAACGACGATTACGGCTATTGTGATACCTGTGGCGTCGAAATCGGCATCCGTCGCCTGGAGGCACGCCCCACCGCCACACAGTGCATCGACTGCAAAACCCTGGACGAAATCAAGGAAAAGCAGGTCGGCGGCTAATTCGCCCAGCCTCCGATAAGATACAGGGCGCCATTCACGGCGCCCGACACTTACCCGGTGCAGATGATCTGCCCACTCTCAACCAGCCCAAGGCGAACCCACAGGTTCAGCTGCAAAGGTTTGACCGACCTTGACCTCCTATATTGGCCGCTTTGCCCCATCACCCACTGGTGAACTCCATCAGGGATCACTGCTGACCGCCGTTGCCAGCTATCTCGATGCCCGTTCGCAGGATGGCACCTGGCTGGTACGCATGGAGGATCTTGATCCGCCGCGGGAACAACCCGGCGCTGCCGATGCCATTCTGCTATCCCTGGACCGGCATGGATTGCATTGGGATGGAGAGGTGATGTACCAGAGCAAGAGATCACCAGCCTATGACGAGGCGCTGGAGTTGCTTCGGGCCAGAAACTTAACGTATTGCTGCGACTGCACCCGCCAGCGGCTGAGAGGGTTACGCGCCTATGACGGACACTGTCGCCGGCACCCTCCCTCGCAGGATCGGCCTTGTGCAATACGCCTGCAGATACCCGACAAAAACAGCGCCACCATAACCTACAACGATCTGTTTCAGGGACCTCAGGAACAAGATCTGACAGAGGAGCCGGGCGACTTCGTTATCCATCGCAAGGACGGGCTCTATGCTTATCAACTCGCGGTGGTGGTGGACGATATCGATCAGGGCATCACCCATGTCATCCGGGGCCTGGACCTGCTGGATTCCAGCCCCAGACAGCGCTATCTGTTTGAGGTGCTGAACCGGAAACCCTCTTGCACACCGGAAATGGGCCATCTGCCAATTATTGTTAACCCGCAGGGTCAAAAACTGAGCAAACAAACTTACGCGCCAGTGCTGGACGCGACCCGCGCCAATGAAAATCTGTGGCAAGCATTGTGCGATCTCAATCACCAACCCCCGGCCGCACTTCGGGGCGCAACCTGTAGCGAGCTGCTAAGCTGGGGGAGGGAACATTGGAGCCGTCAGCGCGTGCCTCGCTGCGCCAGCCTGCCCGCCGTGACAACGACAACTTAACGAGCGCCCGGTTAACCAGTACAATCGCCGCCGTAATAATAATCGAACAACCTGGCGACCCCCGCCCTCTCAAAAGATCACCTTTGAGAACACCGACGGGAACGCCATCGCGATAAGACCATGAATAATCAGCGCCTTCTTATTTTATTTCTGCTGATCGCCTACATCTTCTCCCCTACCCTGTTTACCTGGGTGGTTAACCCGGAAGGTGCCTGGTATCGCCCCTATATTCTCTGGGCCATCCTGATCCTGGCGGCTTTTATCTTTCAGAGGCGAAGCAACTCCGATGACCTTTGATATCACCACCATTGCTCTGATCGGTATCGCCTATCTGCTGCTGCTGTTCGGGGTTGCCTATGTTGCCGAGCGGGGCTGGATATCCCATCGCGTCCTGCACCACCCGATCACCTACATTATGTCGCTGGGTATTTTCGCCAGCGCCTGGTCGTTTTACGGCGTCATAGACCTGGCGTTTCAATTTGGCTATGGCGCTCTGGCTTATTACCTGGGCACCGGCGCGTTATTCCTGTTTGCCCCTGTCGCAATTGCACCGCTGGCTCAGCTCGCCCGCCGCTTCCAGATTGGCAGCCTGGCGGATCTGTTGGTATTTCGGTACCACAGCCAGGCGGCGGGCAGTCTGGTAACGGCCGGTATGGTGATGGCCTGTCTGCCACTGCTGGCCCTGCAAATACAGGCGGTTGCCGACACCCTTCAGATTATCACCATCAACAGTACCGAAGAGCTCCCGGATGCACTTAACGACTGGAGTTTCCGTGAGGTGATGGCTCTGGCCTATTGCGTATTGCTGGCCCTGTTCACCGTACTGTTCGGCTCGGGCCGCGATCAACATCCAGGCCTGGTGGTCGCCATGGCGCTTGAATCTCTGATCAAGGTAGTCGCCCTGATGGCAATTGGCCTGCTGGCTGTCTATGGCGTTTTTGGCGGACTTGACGAACTGGACCAATGGCTGCTGGACTACCCAGAAAACCTGGAATTACTGCACCAGCCAATCCACGACACCGCCTCGCACACCCTGCTGCTGGTATTCCTGGCGACGGCCATCTCCATGCCTCACATCTTCCATATGAGCGTGGTGGAAAACCCCCTGCACAAAACCACGGCCACACTGAGCTGGGCCTTTCCCCTGTTTTTGCTGTTTTTGGCGCTACCCATCTTCCCGATTCTCTGGGCCGGCTTCGAACTGGGAGTCAACTTGCCAGCCCAGTACTTTACCCTCGGCATCCCCATGCAAATGAACTCTCCCGGGTTCACCCTGCTGGCCTTCCTCGGAGGCGTGGCGGCGGCCACCGGGGCCATGGTGGCCCTGTGCCTGGCACTGAGCACCATGCTGCTCAACTACTGGTTGTTACCGGCCACCCGATTGGGGCGTCACAACCTCTATCGCCAACTGCTGTGGTCACGGAGAGTATTGATTTTATTGGTATTCTCTGCCGGTTATGCCTTCTATCAATTGCTGGATAATAACTACAGCCTTACCCATCTGGCGCTGATGGCATTTATTGAAACGCTGCAGTTTCTGCCAGGCATCTTTGCCGTCGCCTACTGGCCAACGGCCAACAGCCGGGGATTTATCTGGGGGCTGTGCCTCGGCACACTGGTGTGGATGGTCGGGCTCTTACTGCCAACAGTCTTTGGTATCGATCACGTAACCGTGCCTGTGCTGGATAAAGAAATCGGACTGGGAATTGATTACTGGAATACCATCACGCTGATGTCCCTGGGCCTCAATGTGGGTGCATTCGTTCTGTTGTCACTCACCACTCGCACCAGTGAGGAAGAGCGTTACAGTGCCGAGCTTTGCGCCGAAGATGAACTCAGCCACCCCCTGCGTATGATCCTCGACGTACACAGCGCAGATGAATTTGCTACCCGCCTGGCCAAGAGTCTGGGCGAAGACAGTGCGCGCAAAGAATTGAAGCGGGCGCTGGACGATCTCAATCTCAACCGCAATGAACGTCGCCCTTACGCCCTCAGGCGTCTGCGCGACAAGCTGGAAGCCAACCTGTCGGGCCTGATGGGCACTGCGGTGGCATCCGAAATCCTCGACCGCCACATCCCCTACCATCTGCCAGAGGCGAAGGGCACAGCCGACATCAACCTGATTGAAAACCGCTTGACCAAATACCGCAGCCAACTGACCGGCATGGCGGCCGAACTCAACAACCTGAGGCTGTACCACCGCAACACCCTGGAAGAACTACCGATGGCGGTTTGCTCGCTGGGGCAAGACCTGGAGATCCTGATGTGGAACCAGGCAATGGTGGCGCTGACCGATATCCCATCCGAGACAGTGATAGGATCGCACCTGGACGATCTCAAACAACCCTGGCGCCAACTGTTGGAAGACTTCTCCCGCAGCCCTATGCCCCACTTGCATAAACAGCAGCTGGACCTGGGTGGCCGCTCCCATTGGATTAGTCTGCACAAAGCCAATATCGCCAGCCCCGTGGCCAACAGCGCCGATGGTCAGGTCATTCTGCTGGAAGACATGACTGAAACCCAACTGCTTGAGCAAGAACTGGTGCACAGTGAACGACTGGCCTCCGTGGGCCGACTGGCCGCTGGCGTTGCCCACGAAATTGGCAACCCCATCACCGGTATTGCCTGTCTTGCCCAGAACCTAAAGTACGAGACCGATGATCCGGAAGCAGCCGAAGACACCGCCCAGCAGATCCTCAGTCAGACCCAACGGGTCAGCCGTATTGTTCAGTCTCTTGTGAGCTTCTCCCACACTGGCCAGCAAGACAAAATCGACTTTATGACGGTGAGCCTGAGAGATTGCGCCGAAGAAGCCATTGCTCTGCTGTCGCTGCAAAAGGATAAGACACAGGTCCGCTTCCGCAACCACATCGACACCCACCTTTCTGTGCGTGCCGACTCACAGCGCCTGATCCAGGTGTTTATCAACCTGCTGTCCAATGCCCGCGACGCCAGCCCCGAAGACAGTGAAGTCAGACTGGAAAGCTCGATAGAAGGCCACTTTGCCCAGTTCCGTGTCATCGACCAGGGTAGCGGCATACCCGCCGAACACCAGGAACGGGTATTGGAACCCTTTTTCACCAGTAAAGACCCCGGCGAGGGGACGGGGCTGGGCCTGGCCATGGTTTACAGCATCGTCGAAGACCACGAAGGGCACCTGGATATTCTCAGTCCGGCCCCCGGACAAACACTTGGCACTCAAATTTCCATTAAATTGCCCCTAAACCTTGAAAGTCAGCACGAGTCAGGTAACACTAACTGATTATTCTTGTAACAAATCGGGTAACACTGCGTCTATGAGTAACATTCTGGTTGTTGAAGATGAGGCCATCATCCGCACGGCACTGCGCAAATTGCTTGAGCGCAACAAATACAGTGTCAGTGAAGCCGCCTCGGTCAAGGAAGCCTGCCATCGCCATGATCTCAGCCGCTACGACCTCATCATCAGTGACCTGCGCCTGCCCGGTGCTCCAGGCACCGATCTGATCAAGGAAGCCGGCGAAGTTCCGGTGCTGATCATGACCAGCTACGCCAGCCTCAGATCCGCCGTGGACTCCATGCGCTTGGGTGCCGTCGATTACATCGCCAAGCCCTTTGACCATGACGAAATGGTCAACGCAGTCAAACGAGTCATCGGCAAAGCCAACGACGCCGCCCGCCAACGAAAACCCAGCAAGACCTCCAGCCACCAGATCCCGGGCATGATCGGCACCAGCCCGGTCATGAAAACCCTCTACAACCGAATCCACAAAGTCGCCCCCACCTCAGCCACTGTCCTGGTCAATGGAGAAACGGGCACCGGAAAAGAACTCGTCGCCAGGGCCATCCACAGCGAAAGCCCTCGCCAGAACAAACCCCTGATCTCCGTCAACTGCGCCGCCATCCCTGAGACCCTGATTGAATCCGAGCTTTTCGGGCATGAAAAAGGCGCCTTTACCGGTGCGGCCAGTAAGAGTGAGGGCCTGGTGGCCGCAGCTCACGGTGGCACACTGTTCCTGGATGAAATCGGTGAACTGCCTCTGGAAGCCCAGGCTCGCCTCCTGAGGGTGCTACAAGAGGGCGAAGTCCGCCCCATCGGCTCCACCGAATCCCACAAAGTTGACGTTCGCCTGGTAGCCGCCACTCACCGCGACCTGCGCAAACTCTGTAAAGAAGGCAAATTCCGGGAAGATCTCTACTACCGTATCAACGTTGTACAACTGCAACTGCCACCACTGCGAGACCGCGGCAAAGACATCATCGCCCTGGCTGAGCACCTGCTGCAGCGATTCTGTGACGACATGGACAAACCCCTGCTGTCCCTCAGCCCCGAGTCCATACAGGCTGTTACCACCTACACCTGGCCCGGTAACGTCCGTGAACTCGAAAACGCCATGCAGCGCGCTGTGATCCTCTGTGAAGACGAAAAAGAAATCAGCCACGACCTGCTTGCCATCGACCTCGACCTGGTCCAGATCAGCGACGAAAAAGACGAAATCATCCAGCAAGTACAAATGACCCAGAAAAGCCGGCAGCAGACCAGCAGCCCGGCCCAGGATCCCAACGAAGATCTGTCACTGGAAGATTACTTCCAGCGTTTCGTCCTGGAACACCAGGACACCATGAGCGAAACCGAACTGGCCCGTAAACTGGGCGTCAGTCGCAAATGCCTGTGGGAACGCCGCCAACGCCTGGGCATTCCGCGCAAGAAGACCGCCGCCGGGGCCAAGTAACACCACCCCGCCGCTTCTGAGGGTGGAAATCGTGTTCCACCCCCGTATCCCTTCCAATACTCACTCTCTAGCTGATACCCCTCCTGAATCACTGTGATTCCAAGGAGGCTGACCCCTTAGTCTCCTTGGCCTTAAAATACCAATGAGGCACAAAGCTCAGCGCACTACGGTGTAAAAGGTGGCTGGGGTACTGTTTCCGGAGCATTAAAGAGGGTGCCGAAAGAGCAAAAGAGACCGGCGTCTTTTGCTGGGCTCTTTTGGGACTGAGGGAAGCCCGGAGGGCCACCCGACCGCTCCGGAAACAGTGCCCCAGCCACCGTTTGAGGCACGATAGTCTATGCTCCCCAAAGCCCCTTGCCGCCGCTTGAGGCACGGACCTGGAAACCCGGAACCACCAAACCTCAACCCCCGGAAATATCACCAACCCGAACCCAATACCAAATGTAACAGTCACCCGTTACACGTATTTCAAAGTGTTACCAACGTCACAGATTCGTAACAAGATTCGGGACAATAGGTAACGAGCGGTAATAACGAATCCAAATAAGCAAACCTTTCTTAACCTACAAGTCATTGAAAAATAAGGAAATTTCAATGTTGGCACGGGCAATGCTTTAGTGGGCAGCATAATAAAAACAACAAACAATAAAAACAAACGACATCAACGCTAATAACAACAAACAATAAGAAAAAGATTAATAAAAATAACAACAACAAATAATAAGAAAAAAGCTACTTAGAATAAAAACAACAAACAATAACAACAAAGACTAAATTAACAATAAGAACAAAAAACAATAACAAGAAGACATAATTTAATAACAACAAAAAACAATAAGTACAAAAGCGTTAAAAACTGACTGTTACAACTGACTAAAAAACTTGGAGAGGATTTGCCATAGAGCAAACAACCCTGACGCAAGGAAGCTGCGCTCTTTTAGACAGCGCGACTGCTTAGAATAATAAGGACAATAAAAAATTCTGCGGGAAAGCCTCGGCTTTCCCGTTTTCATTTCTGCCCTCCGCTCTCTATCCCACGCCGCTTATAAAAGCCGCCAACGGCAGCACAACAATGCCTTTACCCGGTCACCGTGATACACTTCGCCCCCGAAAATGAGACCCTGCGTCCTCACACACCCAATATCAGCAGTCCAGACCATGTTAAAGCGGCTATTCAGCTTACCGTTCAAGAACCCCCTGGCCCGGTCTACCCCGGCCATTAACCACCAGATACTGCCGCGAGATGAGCACAACATCTCACGCCGCCAGATCAGCCGTGCCGCCCTTAAAGTCATGCAACGCCTTGGCGATGGAGGCTACGAAGCTTACCTGGTCGGCGGTGGCGTCCGGGATCTCCTGCTGAAAGACCAGCCCAAAGACTTTGACGTCGCCACCGATGCTACCCCGGAACAAGTCAAACAGCTGTTTCGCAATGCCCGCATCATTGGTCGCCGCTTCAAAATCGTCCACGTTCGCTTTGGCAGAGAAATCATCGAAGTCACCACCTTCCGTGGCCACCACCATGACGCCTCCAGCTCCAAACACTCTGCCCGCTCCGAAGATGGCATGCTGCTGCGCGACAACGTGTATGGCGACATCCAGTCCGATGCCATTCGTCGTGACTTTACCGTCAATGCGCTCTATTACACCCTGAATAAATTCAGTGTCCACGACTTTACCAATGGTATGAGAGACATCCAGGAGCGCAAAATCCGGATGATCGGCAAACCGGAAACCCGCTACCAGGAAGATCCGGTGCGAATGCTGCGCGCCGTAAGATTCGCCGCCAAACTTAACTTCGATATCGAACGGTCGACGGCAACCCCCATTGGCAAAATGGGCCCACTGCTGGAGAACATCCCAGCGGCCAGACTGTTTGAAGAGGTTCTCAAACTCTTTATGGGTGGCTACGGTGTCGCCGTTCTTAAAGGCCTGCGCGAGTATGACCTGCTTCAATACCTGCTGCCCGCAACCGATCAGGCGCTCAAACAACAGCTACCCTATGCCGAGGCCCTGTTCGAGCAGGCCGCCCACAACACCGATGATCGCATCCAGAGAGATCTGCGGGTCACTCCGGCATTTATCTTTGCCGCTCTGCTTTGGCCCAGCGTTCAGTCCGAAACACGCAAATTGCTGGACGAGGGTATGCCTCCGGTGCAAGCCTCTGCAGAAGCCGCTCAAAATGTGATCAGCCAGCAACTGCAACGCACTTCTATCCCCAAACGCTTTACTCAGGGCATGAAAGAAATCTGGGACCTTCAGCATCGCTTGACCCGCCGCCAGGGCAAACGCGCCGAGCGGATCTTCGAACACCCCCGCTTCCGGGCCGCCTATGACTTTGTATTACTGAGGGAGCAGGCCGGTGAGGATCTGGAGGGCCTTGGAGATTGGTGGACCCGCTATCAGGATGTGGACGCGGACGAACGCACCCGCATGAGTGAAAAGATATCGGGCCCGGGTGGGGGAGCCAACCGTCGCCGTCGACGCAGACGCAAGCCCTCCGGCGGCAACCGCGGCGGTAACGGCAGCTCGTCTCATAACAACTCTTCTCAGAGTTGATTTATGGTCTGCGCTTACATCGGCCTTGGCAGCAACCTGGCGCAACCGCTGGAACAGGTTCGCCGCGCCATAGCGGAACTCGATCAAATCCCCGAGACCCGTGTGCTGGCGCATTCCCGCTGGTACCGCAGTGTGGCCGTAGGGCCTGGAGATCAGCCCGACTACATTAACGCTGTGGCGGAATTGGAAACCGATCTCGAAGCCCACGCCCTGCTCGACCAGCTGCAGGCCATTGAACAGGCCCACCAGCGGGTACGGTTAGAGCGATGGGGACCGAGAACACTGGACCTTGATCTGCTGCTCTACGGCGACGACATCATCGCCACCGAGCGATTGACCGTACCCCACGCTTATCTCAAAGAGCGAAACTTTGTGCTGTTCCCACTGGCAGACCTGGCGCGCGATTTAACGCTTCCCTCCGGCGAGTCACTTGAGTCATTATTGGCACTGAGCACCAGCGATGGCCTGGAGGCGCTCGAAGATTAGCCTCCCGCGAACAAATCAGGAGTGGATTCATGAGTGACGGTTTTGCCCTTTCCCTCAATACTCAGGGCCTGGATCTGCCGCAGTTTATCGCCGTAGAAGGTCCCATAGGCGCCGGCAAAACCACTCTGGCCCGTAACCTGGCCCAGACCCTGAACGTGGGTCTGCTGGAAGAAAACGCCGAGGCCAACCCTTTTCTGGAACGCTTCTACCGCAACCCACGGGCTGCGGCATTACCGACGCAACTGTTTTTCCTGTTCCAGCGCTCTCAGCAACTGCAGGACCTGCGCCAACAGGACCTGTTCCAGCAATCACTGGTTGCAGACTATCTGATGGATAAAGACCAGTTGTTCGCGCAAATCACCCTCGACGAGGATGAACACAAGATTTACCAGCAGGTTTACGACAGCCTCAACATCGAAGCCCCCCTGCCCGACCTGGTGATCTACCTGCAGGCACCCAGTGATGTCCTTCAAGAACGAGTGGCGGCACGCGGACTTGAGGCTGAACGCCATATGACTCGCGACTATCTGGACAACCTCAACAACGCCTACATGGAATTCTTCCATTTTTACAACCGCGCCCCTCTGCTGATCGTCAATGCGGCTGAGTTGGATCTCGCCCACAACATCGATCACTACCGGCATCTGGTTGAATATATGCTGACCATTAAGAGCGGCCGACACTACTACAACCCCACCCCGACCCTGTAAACTGGGACGATGTGATTTTCGATCGGAATACCGAACCATGCCATACGGAACTGTTCAGGCCGACAGCGGCCTTACCAAACCCATTACCACACTGACACTGCGCAAAATGAAGGCCGAAGGCCATAAATTCGTAACCGTCGCCCTGTACGACGCCCCCATGGCGGCAATGGCGCAGAAAAGTGGTGTCGAGGTCTTGCTGGTGGGCGACAGCCTGGGCATGACCGTGCTGGGTTACGACAGCACTATCCCCGTCACTATGGAACAGATGATTTATCACGTGGAGGCGGTGAAACGCGGCAACAGCAAATCCCTCATCATGGGTGACATGCCGTTTATGACCTACGCCACGCCCGAGCAAGCCATGACCAACGCGACCCGCATCATGCAAGCCGGTGCCCACATGGTCAAAATCGAAGGTGGAGAATGGTTGGCCCCCACCGTCAGGATGCTCAGTGATCGTGGTATTCCCGTTTGCGCGCATATCGGACTGACACCACAGTCAGTGAATAAGTTTGGTGGCTTTCGCGTTCAGGGCCGCAGCGACGAGCAGGCCGAGCAGATTCTGAAGGATGCCATTGCTCTCGACCGGGCCGGGGCCGATCTGTTGGTCCTCGAATGTGTTCCCAATGAACTGGCCAAGCGTATTACCGAAGCGGTGAGCATGCCGACGATTGGTATCGGCGCCGGCAGAGACACCGATGCTCAGGTCCTGGTGATCAATGATATTCTCGGCCTCACCGAGCAGCCCCCCAAGTTTTCCAAAAACTTCCTGGTGGAGGCCGAAGATATTCCGGGGGCCTTGCGCAAGTACGCCAGCGATGTGAAAAGCGGTGTGTTTCCTGATGACGAACACACTTTTGGTTGAACTCTCAGGCGCTATCTAGAGCGGTACATCCGGGCAAGGGAAACTGACCTCAAACTCCACACCACTGTCGGGCCGATTGCGGGCCGTTACCGTGCCGCCATGAAACTCCACAATCAACCTGACGATGTGAAGCCCCAAACCCAGGTGGGTGGTCTCACCCCCTGGTTCGCGTACAGACACCAGCGAATCAAACAGTTGCCCCTGCATTTTCTCCGGCAACGGCGGGCCATCGTTGGCCACCGTCAGCAGCAATCCTCGCTGCCCCGCCAACAGAGTGATCTTCAATAGGCCGCCAGAGGGGCAAAAGTCGGCACCGTTATCCACCAGTTTGTCGAGCATCTGCACCACCAACTCCACCGAGCCTTGCAGCTTGCGCCCGCGCGCCAGGTCATCAACCTCCACCTGAAGACACACATGCTGATGCAGATCCGTATAAGCCTGGCCCAGACTCTCGATCACCGGCGCCAGCTCAAATGTCTCCGTCTCTGCATGGCGAATGCTCTCCTCCACCCGGCTGGCAGAACTCATCGCCGTGATAATCGACGACAATCGCTGGCTGCCCTGCTGAGCCCTTTCGGCATAGGTGCGGGCCGACTCCGACAGCGCCTCATGCTCCAGGTTGTCCAATGAACTGCGCACTACCGCCAGCGGCGTTCGCAGTTCATGGGAAAGCTTGCTGGACAGACTGCGCAGATAGTCCGTGTACTCACGCAATCTCTCCAGCAGGGTGGCGTAGCTGCGGTTCAAATCGCCCAGCTCATCGGCGGATTTCGAATGGGGGAACTCCACCTGCAGCCGCCCACCTTCCAACAGCGCCTGATCGGCAGCTTTGCTGAGCCGACGAATGCGAAATGACAGCCAACTCGCATAGGCCAGCAATCCCATCCCGGTGATCAGCGTCGCCAACAGCGTAAAGTGGAATAACCGGTTAAAGGCACTGTTTGTCAGAGCCAACAACTGTGCGGAGGTTTGCTCCGCAAGAACCACTGCAATCACTTCCTTGTTCCGACCTCTGATCGGCAACGCCACCTGCGCCAATCGCAGATCCCGCCACTGGTACCAGCCACTGGCAGCCTGCCCCTGCTGTGCTTCCAAAACCTGGGGAGAACCGGAACGGCCATTGATTGCAGGCTCCGCAGCAGGGGGCAGGTAGTTGTCCGCCAGCACCCGGAGATAAATCCAACTGAGCAGACCATGCTGTTGCACTACCCTATAAGGCGGCTGCAGATCACCTGCCTTAGCCACTTGCCAACCATTGCGGCTGAGCAGCTGTAAACGCAGCCCTTCATCGCTGAACACTTCAACCGCGCGTTGCAGGGGCGCTTCGAGACCAGCGAGGGGCGCCGGTCGCTCCTGCCCGTGAACCGTACCCAGCCACCGCGAACCGCCACCTTCCCGACGATCAACCACCGCCACCGAGAGCCCCGCCTCCATCATTGTCAGCGGCATCTGCAGTTCCAGTTGATATCCCTGTTGATGTTCCTGCCAATACCCGCGAATTCGGGGTTCCTCGCGCACTCTGCCGGATGAATCTCGGTAGCGTGCCTGAATTTCGCCCGGTGCTCCGGCCCTCAGCACATAATCCTGAACCCGACCACCCGGCTCCATACCCCGAAGAAGCAGATGATCACCACTGGCCAGTGGAGATATAGAGGGGTTGTGATATCGAATATTCGGATCTGTGACGCGAACAAACAGCAACACCTGTTGCGCCTGCCGAGCGAGCCGCAGCTCCATTTCAAGACTGTTATCCACCAGGTCGCGAAAGCGCCTTGGACGAATCCGTGAATGACGCCAGTCGTCGTCATACCCGTCGATCTGCATGGGTGTGTTTATCGGGTGAAGATACAGCTGTCGCTCGAAGGGCTGCTGCCAGTCAGGTTGTTGCAAGCGCTGCACAAAGTCCGCTTCACTGCTTACCCGATCCGCCACGGCCTTAGCGGTGGCGCGCAGGGCCTCTACTTGCCCCTGCCGTAGAGCACTCTCCATTTCTTGAATGTACTGGCATCCGGCCCAGGGCAAACTAAGCGTGAGCAGGCTGACCAGCAGCAGTTGGCGGCGTAGTTTCATTTGCTCAGGGCTTCACAGAGACTTACTCACTGATCCAGCGATACCCCATGCCATAAGCGGTCTCAATGGATTGGAAATTCGTGTCCACCATCTGGAATTTCTTGCGAATACGCTTGATATGGGAGGTGATGGTATTGTCATCGAGAACGACATTGGCAGCATCCATCAACTGCTGACGATTTTTAACGTGGCCGGGGTGTCGGGCCAGAGAATGCACCATCCACAACTCGGTCACCGTTAACTCCACCCGCTGGTCACGCCAATGGGCGCTCATACGATCCATATTCAGACTCAAGGCACCGCGCTCAAGCACATCCTCCGCATCACTTTTGAAAGACTCGCTCAGCGCATCCACCCGACGAAAAAGGGCAACAATGCGGGCCAGCATATGGGGCTGGCTGATGTCCTTGGTCAGGTAGTCGTCCGCCCCCAGCCTCAACCCGGACACCACGTCAAACTCACTGTCCCGGGCGGTGAGAAAAATGATGGGGAGTTGTGGTGCCCTTGCCCTCAGCTCGCGACAGAGATCGAAACCACCTTCCACCTCTTCACCCAGGCCCACATCAATAATCGCCAGGTCCGGCAGTTGCCTGTCGAACGCCGCCATTGCCTGCGGCCGATCCCGGTATAGTCGGACCTGATAGCCCTGGCGCTGCAAGGCATCGCGATAATTCTCTGCAATGGCAATTTCGTCTTCTACCACAGCAATGGTACGAGCCATAGATTTTCCCTGATCCGTCTCTGTTCCTGTCCCGCCATTGTACCGGACTCCAGGCCGGCGACCAGTCAGAGCAGGAAGTCATCACAATTCATCATATTTGATCGCAATGGCGTCAGGTTGCAGGCGGGACGGCAATGGCGCAGAGGAATAAAGAGGAGCAGATGGGGGTTGGAGGTAGAGCAGGCGCCACTGCAACGAAGAGCGGCCGCCTGCTCGGCAGGGAGTTTAGGCCGAGGCCGCCAGCGAAGCCGCCTCCAGCACCACACTGTTGTCACCCGCCAGCGCGTTCTCAATAAGATCCTGATAACGTTTTTCCAGATCGTCACGCAGAATCTTCAGAGTGTGAGTGAGCAGCCCGTTCTCGATCGTCCAGGCTTCAGCACAGACAATGACATGGCTCATTCGCTCATGGACTTCCAGCTGAGCGTTCACTGCCTCCATTTGTGACTGCAGGCTCTCCAGCATCGACGCCGCATCAACGCCCTCTGACAACACCGTCAGCATCACCGTTTGAGGCAAACCACAGCCTACCAGACAGCACTGTTCGACGCCCGGCAGCAACCCAAAGCGATTTTCCACCGGTGCCGGAGCCACATACTTGCCCTTGGCGGTCTTAAAGATATCTTTGACCCGACCGGTAATGAACAGGAAGCCATCTTCATCGATCCGCCCTTTGTCACCGGTACGAATCCAACCATCCACCAGGGTTTCCGCTGTCTTCTCCGGGTTGCGGTAATAGCCAAGCATGTTGCCCTGAGAACTCAGTAACAGCTCACCTTCTTCCGAAATTTTCATCTCGGAATTCGGCGAAATCATCTGGCCCACACTGCCGATCTTGAAGCCCTCAATGGGATTGAAGGTCCCGCCCATGGTCTCTGACTGACCAAAACCCTCACACAGCGGCATACCCAGGCAGCGCCAGGCACGAATGTCATCGGGTGGAATCGGAGCACTGCCGGTCAGAGCGATGGTGACCTGATCCAGTCCCATGGAGGCAAGAATTTTCTCACCCGTGGCGCGGCCAAACTCGGGCTCTTCAATGCAACGAAGCCAGTTTTCCTTACCCAACTGGGCAATGATCCCCGCTTTCAGATTGGCCCAGATGCGTGGCACCGAAAAGAAGAACGTGGGTCGAATTTCCAGCAGATCCGCGACGAATGATTCCTTGTCGCGGTTGAAACCCACCATGGCACCGGCGTAGTAGGAGTGGATATCAATCACACAGCGTTCGGCAATATGCGCCAGTGGCAGATAAGAGAAAAAGCGCGTGTCCGGCCCCGTCTCGGCGAAAAAGCCCAACTCCTTGGCGGAGAATGGCAGGGTCTCAAAACTGTGCATGACCCCTTTGGGCTCACCTGTCGTACCAGAGGTGTATGAAATACTCCAAAGGTCACTGTGAGCACGTTGAGGTTGACCTTGCAATGGTTTGGTCTGCTCAAGCCTGGCCCAGTCTTCGTCGCCCTGTCCGTAGCCACAACCCAACACCTGAATGCCGGGGAAGCCCTCGCGCACTGCCTCTACGCTGCGAGCGCACTTGTCGCCTACCCACAGTAACTTCATGCCACTGTGATCAACCACATAGCGAATCTTGTCTTCTGGCATTGAGGTGTAAATAGGCACGCTCACCAGGCCAGCCATCATGATGGCCAGATCCAACAGCATCCAGCGGGCGCTGTTTTCCGCGTAAAGGCCCACCCGATCACCGTCTTCCAGGCCCAGCTCACGCATACCGGCCGCCAGTGCCCTGGCCGTCTGACCTGCCTGGGACCAGCTGATGTTGACCCACTCAACGCCGTCATGCTGGCGCAGCCAGGTCTTATCGGGAGTCTGCTGCTCCCACTGATAAAACATATCTAAAGGGGACTTGAAGTCTGTTTCGCTCATGCTTGTGTCTCACCGTTGTATTTTTGATCAAAGGGGTGGTGGTTTTATCTTAGCAAGTCGAGGAAGAGCCGCTTGTCATAAGAAGACAAAGGCTTAACATAAGGCGCCATGAAGACGTATCTGGTACGAGCCGAAATCATCGAAGGCTTTACACAATTGGTCACGGAGCTGGGTCAAGACCCTGAAGCCCTGTTACTCGAAGCGGGTTTATCGCCAGCGCTGGTGGCTGATCGTGACCGTCTGCTGCCTAACAGTGCTGTGATGCAGCTCTACGAAAATGCCAGCCGAGCCTGCCGTCGAGAAGATTTTTGCCTGCAGCTGGCCAGATATCAGCGGCCGCTACCCATTGGCATCTCCAGACTCAGCGTCCAGCATGCCCCCACCGTTGGACAGGCCATGTCCATCATGACGGACTATATCCACCTGCACTCCGAGGGCATCCTCTGGTTAATGGATAGTGATGGCCCGCAAAGCTGGCTGCTGAGGGACGACCGCACCGCCGGGCGCCAGGCCGGCTTCCAATACGCCACCTTATCCATGGCCCACGCCATGATGGCGATGCGATTCTTGACCGGTGAAAAATGCTGGTACCCCAGCGCACTGCACTTTTCCTTTGGATCAGTGCGGCTACCCCAGCGCTTTAACCATTACTTTGGCTGCCGGGTGGAATTCAATCGGGAACGCACCTGCATGAGGTTCCCGACTTCTCTGCTGGAGCGGGCTGTTCCCTATCACCAGCCCCAGCTGCAACAATTGGCCCGAAAACACCTGCAAAAATTGCCCTCGGCCGACCGCCCCTTGCTGCAGCGGGTTGAGACACTGATTCGCTCACAACTGCATAAACAGGAGTGTCAATTGGAGACACTGGCGGCCAGACTCAAACTGCACCCCAAAAAACTGCAGCGCAGCCTGGAGAGCGAAGGCTGGACCTTCCGCCGACTGAAAGCCGAAATCCGCTTGGATATGGCCGAACACTACCTCAAAGACTCAGATCTGCCACTGACCACCCTGGCAGACATCCTTGGCTTTAGCGAACTCAGCGGCCTGACCCGAGCCTTCAAACACCGTCATGGTATCTCCCCCCAGCGCTGGCGCCGGCAACACAGCCAACACTTCTCCGGAACAGATGGCGACTAGGGACATTTTCTTGTCGAGTCAGGAATACCTGTTGGTCACAAATTCAAGCTAGAGTGGCTCGATAACACATTCCGCGGGTGCTATACCCATCAGAACGTGCAATTAACGGAGCAAGCGATGAACCCCTATATCCCATCTGACTTCAAAATGACCGGTCTTGACGCCCTGCAAACACTGGAGGCGACACCGCTGGGTGAACGCGGCCTGCCCGCCAGCACCTACCAACTCCTGAGCGAAGCGGCCGAACGTCACGGAGACAAAATCGCACTGCGTTTCCTGCTGCAGGGACTCGCCGACGAAGATGGCATCACCTACAGCTATCGCGAATTTTTGCAGCGCATCACCCAGACGGCCAACGCCTTCCACCAGTTGGGCATCAACAGCGACGACACCGTAGCCATGCTGCTGCCCAACCTGCCCCAGGCCTACTTCACCATCTGGGGCGCCGAAGCCGCCGGCATCTTCAACCCGATCAACCCGCTGCTCGAAGTCGAACACATCGCTGCTATCCTCAATGAGGTCCATTGCCCCGTCCTGGTCACCCTGGCCCCCATGGCAGGTACCGAACTCTGGGCCAAAGCTCAACAAATCAAGGCACGGGTACCGTCGCTGAAAACCATCGTTGCCGTAGATCTTGCCAACTTCCTCGGCGACGACATGAAAGCCCTGGTCACCGCCGACCGCGAAGACTACCTCAACGACAACGTACTCGACTTCGACCAACTCATTGGCGGCCAAAACAGCGATGGACTGGACAGCGGACGAATCATCGACAGCGAAGACATCGCTTCCTACTTCCACACCGGCGGCACCACCGGTACCCCCAAACTGGCACCACACACGCACGCCAACGAAGTTGCCAGCACCTTCCAGATCAACACCGCCACCTCCATGAACGGCGACATCGTCACCCTCGTTGGCCTGCCGCTATTCCACGTTAACGCTGTGTTCACCGGACTCTCCACTTGGCTGGGCGGCGGCGAACTGTTACTGGCCACACCCCAGGGCTACCGAACCCCGGCGCTGATGGAAAACTTCTGGGCCATCGTCGAAAAACACCGAGTGGGCGTCTTCAGCGCCGTACCCACCATCCTCAGCGGGCTGCTCAACTTTCCCACCGAAGACTACGACCTGTCCTCCCTGCAATTCGCTATCTGCGGCGCCGCGCCGCTGGCCACCGAACTGGCCCGACAATTTGAAGACCAGACCGGCCTGGTACTACTGGAAGGTTACGGTCAGACCGAGGGCACTTGCGCCAGTACCATCAGTCCCCGCTTTGGCGACCGCCGCATCGGCTCCGTCGGCGTAAACCTGCCCTATCTGCAAGTGCGCATTGTCGAAGTCGACGAAAAAACCGGTCTGGCTGTACGCGACTGCGACACCAATGAAGCCGGCGTCATCGCCATCAAAGGTCCCAACGTCTTCAAAGGCTACAAACAGAAACACCAAAACCAGGGCCAATGGGTTGACGATGGCTGGTTCAACACCGGCGACCTCGGCCGCCTCGACGCCGACGGCTACCTGTCGCTCACCGGCCGCAGCAAAGACCTGATCATCCGCGGCGGCCACAACATCGACCCCCAAATGATCGAAGAAGCCCTGTTCGAACACGACGCCGTGGCCGACGTCGCCGCCATCGGCAAACCTGACGCCCGCGTCGGCGAACTGCCCATCGCCTACATCCAGCTCAAACCCGGCGCCACCGCCACTGTGGAAGAACTGCTCGCCTTCGCGGCCGAACACATCTCCGAACGTGCCGCCGTCCCCAAAGAAATCCATATCGTCGATGCCATGCCACTCACCGCCGTCGGCAAAATCTTCAAACCCGACCTGCGCAACGACACCGTGGAAACACTGGTTAAAGAGGAAATGGCCAAGCTCGGATTGGAAATCGCAGAACTATCTGTTGAAGTGGACAAAAAATACGGCCAGTTCGTAAAACTCAAAGTGGCAAACAACGCCGACCAAACCCAAGCATCCGAATGCCTGGGCCAATTTGCATTCAAAACTGAGATTTCTGCCTAACCTCACCCACTCACATCGAACGAATGCCCCTAATGCCCTAATGGTCGTACTCCAATGTTTGGTAGGTGGCTGGGGGTTTCGTTTTCGGCGCATTAAAGAGCGCGCTGAACGAGTAAAAGAGACCGGCGTTTTTTGCCGGGCTCTTTTGGGAGAGAAGGCACCCGGGACGGGCGCGCGACAGCGCCGAAAACGGAACCCCCAGCCGCCTTGGCACAATGCCCTCAGCAACCCTGGCACGAACATCCCACCCCTACTGACACACCCTGTCAGCCCCCTCCCCTATGCTTACCCAAGTCCGGACAACACTCCTCAACACAACCCGACACAAGGAACACAAGCATGGAAAAGACAACCGTAGAAATGGTCTCCTACCGCCTCAAAGACGGCGTTACCGAAACAGACCTCAACGCCACCCACGACCAGGTCAACAACTTCCTCAAGGCACAAGACGGTTTCTACTACCGCTCACTCAGTCAGGGAAAAAATGGACTGTGGTACGACCTCGTCTTTTGGCAAAATATGGAATGCGCCAAAGCCGCCGGCGATGCTTTTATGAAAAGCCCCGCCGGCCAGAGCCTCATCGCGCTGACCGACATGGAAAGCGTCAACATGCAACACATGGAAGTCGCCACAGAAGCCATGACCGGCAACTGCGAAGAAGCAGCCATGTAATTATTACTCTACTGTATTAAACGAAAAAGCGGTGGCGGACAAGGAAACACAACCATGCAGAAAGCCGAACGACTCTTCCAACTCATGACGCTACTGCGCAGCCGCCGCCGCGCCATCACCGCTGAATCCCTGGCACAACTGATGAACGTGTCAGAGCGCACCATCTATCGGGATATGCAAACCCTGACCCTGTCTGGCGTACCCATCGAAGGCGAAGCCGGTGTCGGCTACCGGCTCAAACCCGGCTTCAGCCTGCCGCCCCTGATGTTCGACGAACAAGAACTCGAAGCGCTGCTACTCGGAGTCAGAATGGTGCAGGCCTGGAGTGACGAGGCCCTCGGCAGCGCCGCCGACAGCGTACTCAACAAAATCCGCGCAGTACTGCCAGACCGGCTTCACCACCTGCATACCTCCAGAGAAGAGTGGCTGCAAGTACCTGATATTTACCAACAGCAAAGCGCACCCTTCAGCGCCGACATACGGGCCTCCATCAAACACCAGAACAAACTGCGTATCGACTACACCCGCGAAGACGGCGAACACTCCAGCCGGACACTGTGGCCACTGGGCCTGTTCTATTGGGGACGCACCTGGACCCTGGTGGCCTGGTGCGAAGAGCGCAACGACTACCGCATGTTTCGCCTGGATCGGATCAACACACTAGAGACGCTGGAAGAAACATTCGAAAACCGGGCCGACCGCAGCCTGCAGCACTACATGTCGATGGTCTGCCCGGACCAATAATCAGGCGGTAATCACGTACTTCAGAATCTCCACCACCTGCGCAGGTGTTTTCGCCCACGCCATGGCTTGTGCATCCACCTCTTTGAGAGGGTGAATAATAGCTTCATCATGCAAAGTCACATAGGGCTTGCCCAGCGCCGCGCAATAACCCGCATCAAATGCCGCATTCCACTGCTTGTATTTGTCACCAAAGCGCACCACCACCAGATCGGCTTTTTCGATCATGGTTTTGGTGCGAATCAGATTAACCTTGGAAGACTGGTGATCGCGCCAGAAACCATTGTCATTGGGCATCAGATGATCACCGGCCGCATCCGAAGCATCGTGATCAGTGACTGCGGAAGAAAAGCTGACATCCAGCCCGGCCTCACGACAACCCTGCTCAATCTGGTCACGCCAGTCTGTGTGGATCTCTCCGGAAAGATAAACGTTCCAGCTCATACTCGATACTCCCGTTAACAATTAAATTACTGCTTGAGGCTGTGGTCCGCGACAAACGGATTGGTCTTGCGCTCCTGCCCAAATGTGGAGGTTGGCCCGTGCCCCGGAATAAACTGGACATCATCCCCCAATGGCCAGAGCTCACGCCGAATCGACTTGATCAGAGTGTCGTAGTCACCCTTTGGAAAGTCCGTGCGACCTATCGAGCCCTGGAACAAGACATCACCGACCATGGCCACCTGGCTGGGGCGATGAAAGAGAATCACATGACCCGGAGTATGGCCGGGACAGTGACGCACCTCCAACACCTCTTCACCGACAGTCACCGTATCGCCCCCCTGCAGCCAGCGGGTTGGTTCAAATACGTCGGTGGGTGGAAAGTTCATCATCTGTGCCTGCTGAGGCAGCATATCGATCCAGAACTGATCCTCTCGGTGCGGCCCCTCAATCGGCAGCCCCAGTCGCTTGGCCAGCTCCGCCACGCCGCCCACGTGATCCAGGTGAGCGTGTGTCACCAGGATCTTCTCCAGCTCCACGCCATGCTCTGCAATGGCCTGCTCAATGCGCTCCAAATCCCCACCGGGATCCACCACTGCGGCCTTATTGGTGGCTTCACACCACAACAGGGTGCAGTTTTGCTGGTAGGGGGTTACGGGAATCACCTGGAACTTCATGGAGTTGTCTCGCGCTGGCTTCTGGGCAAAAAACGGCGAGAAGGATACCACAGGCGTACGGGTGTACGCCAAAGTGGTAGTACTCTTTTAAGGAGTACTAACCTCGCATCATATACATGATCAGCTGTACCACCGCCAGCAACATACACAGAGGCAGTATCCAGCGGCTGAGAGAACTGACTTCCTCCTCTGCATGAGGCTTGCCAAAGCGCTCCAGCAACGGCACTGCAATCATCAGCGCCAGAAACAGACCACCCAATATCCATAATAACGTCATGGTTTCACCTCGTTGCCGGTCAACAGCCAACCCGCATTTAACATAGCTTTTACGTTTTCACCCCGCTCGCTACTGTTGCCTCACGAGGTCGTTGGCTACACTGCAGAAATATCAATATGGAACAAGGAAAGCAAGCCAATGAAACCCATGATAACCCTATCTGCCGTGCTTATCCTCAGCACCGCCCTGGCCGGTTGCAGTCAGGAGCAAGAGAACACCTCTTCCAGCGCCTCCAGCGGCACTGATGAAGCCAAATCCATGCTAGAGCAGACACGGGATAATGCTCAAAACATGGTGCAAGACGCCACAGACAAGGCCAAGGCCATGGCCGCAGATGCCAGAAGTCAGGCTGAAGCAGCAGCATCCAAAGCCGTTGACCAAGCCCAGGAGATGGCCGCAGACGCCGGGGACGCCGCTGAGGAATTGAGCGAGCGCGCCAAAAGCGAAATTGGCGATGCCGTGGAAGCCACGGAAAGCGAAGTGGAATCACAAATGGACAAGGCCAAGGATGCACTTGGCGATTTTGGCAAATAAAACACACCCTATGGCACGGCTTCAGTGAATTGACGTTGCCCGTGCCAATGCCATACCAATCGCTACCCCGGCCTGAGGCAGAGGCAGCAGCGCCACAAAGAATGGCCACTGGATGTCTCAAGCGTGGACGCCATAAGGCTATTGAGGGGCGCTGGTGTCGACTACCCGCCAGGGAGGAAAACGGCGATTCTCCCCCGCCCAATAGAGTTTGATCTTGTTGCCGTCTGGATCCTTAAGCACCGCTTCACGCCACAAATAACTCATATCCTTCGGCATCTGCTCAAACTCGACGCCCTTTGCAACCAATCGGTCAACCCAGTCATCAAGATGCTCTTCCTCGAAGTAAATGACCGTACCGCTGTTGAACGACGCTTCACTCAGAGACAGTGAAAAGGTAGCCGCGCCCCCGTCCGGGCATTCAAACCGCGCATAATGAGGGGTGTCGACGATCAACGTGAAACCGAGGTGCCGATAAAACTCGACGGCGCGCCGCATATCGGTAACCGGCAATGTGACTTGGTTGAGATTCATCCCAAACTCCTTGAACTGAAATGCACTTGCGCGCCTCAGAGTGCGTTCAGTACGTGCAGTTCACAACTGAGGCGTTTGTCTCCATTCAGACTGTTGGCAATAAAGCAGGTCTGTTCGGCCTTTTCAACCAATCGGCGAGCCTTTTCTGGCTGGGCAGTATCAGGGATGGTCAGAACCACCTCGGAGAGAATCTCGGTAAATCGGTTCAACCCATCCACCCTATCGAGAGTGCCACGGGTTCGGCATTCGATGTTGACCCAAGCCAGACTGGAGGTACGGGCGATGGCTTTAAAGGAGAGAATCAGACAGCTGGAGAGTGATGCCATCAGCAACTCCTCCGGCGACCACTGATTGCCCGGACCATCGAATTGGACCGGGGGCGCCAATTCTATCTTCGGCAGGTCACCGGTGCCGCCTATGGGGCCGCTCTCCGGTGTGGCGGAAAAAGAGACTTGATAGTGATGTGGCATGGGTTCCATAGCGCTTCTCCCCGGGGCGTTGTCTTACACTGGATAATACTTCCAGATTAAAACACCCCGGTACCCATGCCCTGCTGATTTGAATCAACAAAGTTGATTCGATTGTTTTAGATCGACTACCCCAAACGCTAGGTGAAGGTTGTTGATCAGACGCCGGTATCCGCCAGGTTACCCTTTTCTTCCAACCAGGTCTTGCGATCCGCCGCGCGCTTTTTACCCAGCAGCATATCCAGAATCTGGTTGGTGTCATCACCTGGCTCCACCTGCAGCTGCACCAGGCGGCGGGTGTCCGGATCCATAGTGGTTTCGCGCAACTGCATAGGATTCATTTCACCCAAACCCTTAAAGCGTTGCACACCCACCTTACCCTTTTTCTTCTCCGCTTTGATACGGTCAAGTACGCCTTCTTTTTCTGCCTCATCAAGCGCGTAAAAAACTTCTTTGCCGACATCAATTCGATAAAGCGGCGGCATGGCCACGTACACATGGCCGGCCATCACCATGGGACGGAAATGACGAACAAACAGTGCACAAATCAGCGTGGCAATATGCAGGCCATCCGAATCCGCATCCGCCAGAATACAGATTTTGTGATAACGCAGGTTTTCCAGATTATCACTTCCGGGGTCCACCCCCAGAGCAACCGAAATATCGTGAATTTCCTGAGAACTGAGCACCTCACCACTCTCCACTTCCCAGCTGTTGAGAATCTTACCGCGCAACGGCAGGATTGCCTGGAATTCACGATCGCGAGCCTGTTTGGCCGACCCGCCCGCAGAGTCCCCTTCCACCAGGAACAGTTCACCGCGCTCCGGTTCGCCCGACGAACAGTCGGCCAATTTACCCGGCAGTGCGGGCCCTTGGGTGACTTTTTTACGGGCGACTTTTTTGCTGGAGCGAACCCGCTTTTGGGCGTTGCTGATGCAGAACTCAGCCAGCTTGTCGCCCTCTTCCGTGTGCTGATTGAGCCACAAGCTGAAAGCGTCCTTGGCCACGCCCGAGACAAATGCTGCCGCTTCGCGGGAAGACAGGCGCTCTTTGGTTTGACCGGAGAATTGCGGATCGGCCAGTTTGGACGACAGCACATAACAACAGTTGGCCCAAATATCGTCCGGTGCCAGTTTGACGCCTCGGGGCAACAGATTGCGGAATTCGCAATACTCGCGCAAGGCCTCCAACAATCCGGTACGCAATCCGTTAACGTGAGTACCACCCTGCGCTGTGGGGATCAGGTTTACGTAACTTTCCTGGGTTAGCTCACCACCTTCCGGCAGCCATTGAACCGCCCAATCAGCCGCCTCGGTTTCACCGGCAAAGGATCCGATAAACGGGGTGGCAGGCAGACTTTCCCACCCATTGGTGGCCGCGCTAAGATAATCCTTAAGACCATCCTCGTAGTACCACTCGTCAGTTTCGCCGCTGAGCTCATCGCGAAATACAACCTTTAAACCGGGGCACAACACGGCCTTGGCTCGCAGCACATGCCGCAACCGGGAAACGGAAAACTTATGAGAGTCAAAGTACTGCGGGTCGGGCAGAAAACGAACGCTGGTACCGGTAGTGCGTTTGCCGCAGCTATCAATCACCTGCAGGTCACTGGCTTTGTCGCCGTCCCGAAAGCCGATGCGATGCACCTTGCCATCCCGGCGGATAGTTACCTCCAAGGCCTTGGACAGTGCATTCACCACAGACACGCCGACACCGTGCAAACCGCCTGAAAACTGGTAATTATCGTTAGAGAATTTTCCCCCTGCGTGCAGTGTGGACAGGATAACCTCTACGCCTGGCCGTCCCTGTTCGGGATGAATATCCACCGGCATACCCCGGCCGTCATCGCTACAGGTCAGTGACTGATCCTTGTGCAAGACCACCTCAATGTTTCTGGCGTGGCCCGCCAGGGCTTCATCGACACTGTTGTCGATCACTTCCTGAGCCAGGTGGTTGGGGCGGGTGGTCTCGGTATACATACCGGGACGCTTTTTGACCGGGTCCAGGCCCGTGAGTACTTCAATATCTTCTGCGGTATAGTTCGCCATACTGACTATCTTTTATACAACCTGGTAAAACGTGCTTATTATTGAACGAGGCGCCTGTTGTAACACAATAAACGCCCCGCGGGCACCCCATGAGCGGGGAATCAGGAGAAGAGAAACTCAATGATATCCGGCAGGTGCGATTGGTAGCCCTGAAATCCATGATCACCGCCTTCTTCAATGGTCTGGCGGCAGCCGGCAAAACGCTCTGCGGCATGGCGATAATCCAGCGTCTCATCTCCGGTTTGCGCTAGTAAGTAGTAGCGATCCAGGTGCTTGAGTTGCTGTGGATAAACCCGACGAAACTGCTCACCATGCTCCGCGGTCATAACGTAGACATCATCGTTGTGGTAGTTGCGTTGGGGCTCCCCGGCGACACGGTCAACCAGCGCGAACGGGCGCACCGAGGGATTGATCAACACAGCTCGGCAGTTGTCATAATTTTCCACCAGCCAGGTGGACCAGAATCCCCCCAATGAGCTGCCTATCAGCCCCACCTGCTCGCCATCAAGCTCTGCCATTATCTCTCTGAGCTGGCGCTCTGTCTCCAGGGGATAGGGGCTTAGGTAGGGGCACAGGTAACGGATTTCAGGGTGATGAGCGGGCAGCCACTGTTCTGTCAGCAGCGCCTTGTGCGACTGAGGGGAACTGAGAAAGCCGTGAATATATAGCAGAGTGGGCATGATTAACCTGTCAGCACGTAAAGGCCTGAAGTTTAATAACCCGAAGAAGCAAAGTCGATGCCGTAGGCTTTTTCCGCGATTCTCTCAACGCCGGTTTCAATCCGGCCATCCGGGTACAAATCAAACCAGCGATAGCCCGGCATAGTGTCGTCCAGGGCGAAGTCGACCATCCTGGGTTTGAACTGAATGCAGGTGGAAGGGGTCGCCCACAGTGGCACTTCGCCTCTGAGCCCCTCAAATGCCTGATGCACATGCCCCCAAACCAGGCCCTTTACCTGATCGTGGCGATCGATGATTTCCAACAGGGCCTCCGAGCTGCGAATCACATATTGATCAATCCAGGTACAACCCACTGGCACCGGCTGATGATGCACAAACACCAGTGCCGGTTTGGCGCAGCCTTGCAGACAGTCTTCCAGCCTTTGCAGTTCTTCGGGGGTAATATCGCCATGTTCGTGGCCGGGAACACTGGAATCGAGCAGGATCAGCTGCCAGTGTTCCAGTTCAATGTACTCCCGTTGAACGCGGTCAGAGGGAAAGCGGCGCATGACGGTATCGAGATCGTGGTTACCGGAGAGCCAGGCCAGGGGCAAAGGATAGTATTGTTGCATATAGCCCAGAAAGCGCTCGTAGGCATCTATATGGGCGTTACTGGTGATATCCCCGGTAGCAATCACATAGTCAGCCTTCTGCTCTCGCTGCTTGAGCCTCGACAGCACATCCAGCAGGCTCTCATCGGTATCCATACCCAATAACTGCTCCCCGGGGCGAGGGCCCAGGTGACAATCCGTTATCTGGATCAACCGCAATGGCTGAGAGGCTTTTTCTGAGTTAATGCTCTGCACTGTAAAAATCCGTCTTGCCGCCGTCACTACATCCGTTTGCGCCCTCTGGGCCAGATCCAACCGGGACCAGATCCTAATCAGGGCCAATTCCAAAACAGGGCTAAATATAGCCTGATTGCCTTTTAAAGTCCTGTAATACCAGCTTAACAGAACCCCCCTAACGACTTAAACCAGTCCGTTGGGGCCAATCGGCAGAAATCAGAACTCCGCCAATTCCCGCACCTGACCATTGGCGAGGCTATGAATCAGCCAGTCGCTCAGAAACTGATTGAACTGGGCCTTCTCGTCCTTCTGGTACATGTTGCGATTCGGATAATCATATCTGGGTTTGACCCGCTGGTGCTCGCGCCAGGCGATGACCTCGGCCATACGGGCATCATGGTAGAGCCTCACCTCTAACTTTGGCGAGCTGCCCCACTTTTCCAGTGCATCGCTCTGGCTCACTTCCAACATGGTGGTGTAACGGGCACGCTCCGTCACCTTCAAGCGTATATCCCAGGCCGAGCCACCAGATTGCACCTGATATTGCCAGTTATCCCGTTCATCCAGTTTTGGCATCAGTTTCAACAGCCGGGCGTAGTTGGCTTCGCAACAAGCCATCTGCTCCACCAGATTCACCTTATAGCGCCTCTGGTCTGCCGTTTTGCTGTGATTTCTGTCCGTATTCATTCTGATCTCGTGACACCAAAAAATCTGTTAACCGCGTCTCGGTTTGGCACTTTGCTCATTGAAATTTATCACCGAGGTGATACGGGCCAAAGCCCCTTCAAACCCGGGCTTCTGCAAAGTCTAGCCCATTGTCAGGCTGATTACGCCCTCGAAGCCGACTCACATCGTTTAAGCTGGGGCAGTTGTCGCCTGACACAACCGCGGGCGATTCATCTGCAGCCATTGCAGAGCAATCAATGTGGCCGCATTGTTGAAACGACCGCCATAAAGATGCTCAAACACCGCCGAAGCGGGCATCACCAACAGGCGAATATCCTCGCCCTCGTGATCCAGCCCACTGACAATACCGTCTTTGCCTTCTAGATCCACCAAAGCACAGTAAACGTGGAGTCGTTCATCGCATCCGCCAGGGCTGGCCAAATACTGGCATATGTACTCCAGCGACTGGGGTTGCAGGCCGGTCTCCTCCTGCATCTCGCGCCGCATCACATCGTCGCGCTCCTCGCCAGCCTCGATCATGCCGGCAACCACCTCCAAACACCAGGGCCCATTGGGGTCATCCAGCGCTCCCGGACGCGCCTGCTCCACCAGCCCTATCAGATCCCGCTGCGGATCATAGAGAACGGCTCCAACGGCCTCCCCCCGGTAAAGCACCTCGCGGCTCACCCTGCCACTCCAGCCGCCCTGGTAGCAACGGTGGCGGTAGTGGAGGCGTTCCATTCTAAAGAAACCCTGGTGCAGCTGTTCGCGCTCCAGCATTTCCAAATCGTCGCGGCCGAAAGCTGGCCTGAGAAAATCCTGAGTGTCGTGCATATCAGACTGTGTAAACTCTTTGTCGAATCTAGCGGGATGGCGGCATGCGCTGCAAAACCTGTCGCCACTGTGGGTTGTCCGGCTCCAGCTCTGCCAACCGCTGGGCATAATCCCGCGCCAGCGTCCATTGTCCCTGAGTCTGGGTGAGATTCAAGAGTGACAACAGCAGATTGCGGTGATTGGGCTGGTACTTCAAAGCCTGTTGCCACTGCACCAAAGCCTCCGTCGGTTGCTGCAAACGCTGCAGAATCAGCCCATAGAGATAACCGTAATGAGCGTTTTCAGGTTCCAGCTGTGCCGCCTTGCCAAGTGATTCGCGGGCGGCAGGATAATTTTGTTGTCGCACCTGAAGTAACCCCAGGGAATGGTGCAACGCTGCCACCTCCGGCAGCCGCTTCAGCCCTGCTACCAAGGTCTGCTCTGCCGCCGTTTCATCTTTTTGCTGTCGGTACCAGTCAGCCAGATTCAAGTAGGCACCGAGATGACTGTCATTGAAGGCCAGTGCCTGTTCATAGGCGGCTCTGGCCTTTTCGGGATGGCCCGTGGCCATTTGGTATAGACCGAGATTCATCTGTCCGTTGGGCGTATCCAGGTGCATCTGCAGCACCTGCCAATATTCCTGCAGCAGCAGCTGATGCTGCCTCTTGTCATTCTCGCTGAGTATGGCCGTGTCGATATCCAGAAGCTGACGCGCCAATTCCAGCCGCACTTGCTTGCTGGAGTCGCTTAATAGCGGTTTTAGTTCCTGCCAGCGCTGCTCTGGTGGCAGAGCAGCCAGTAGTCCAATGGCAGCCGTGCGCACCATCGCATCGCTATGGTTTAGTTGGGTTTGTGCCACCAGCAGACTGCGTTGATCCAGGTATCCACTCAGAGCATCAACCGCGGAAGCTTGCACCAGGGCCGGTATGCTATTGGACATCGCCAGTTTCATCAGTCGAGACTGCGCATCGGCGCTGCCACTGAGGGCCGGCACAAGATCGTCACTGAAGTGCCAGGCGCTGGTGCTTTTGTCTGATCCCTTGGTGTCTTTCAACCAGTGGCCAACCGCATCGGCCGCCCACTCAGCAGGCTTGTCATTATGACATTGAGTGCAGGCGTTGGGCGTGCCGTAGCGGACGCTGAGATCTGGCCTGGGTATTCGGAGGCTGTGATCGCGACGGGGATCCACCACCATGTAGGTGGTTTCCGGCATGTGGCAATTGGCACAGCTGGCGCCGTCCGAACCGACTGGGTGATGGTGATGATCCGGTGTGTCAAACCGCTGCGGGCTATGGCATTGGGCACAAACGCCATTGCCCGGCGCTCTCAATTCAAGGCTGTGGGGCTCGTGGCAGTTGCTGCACACCACCCCCTGCTGGTGCATCTTGCTCTGCAGAAATGAGCCTAGAACATAAACTTCATCGAGTATCTGACCATCGGCGTGATAGAGCGGCGCCTGTAACAGCTGCAAATTGTGTTTCTGATGGAATTCGCCGTCCTCATCCTGATCGGCCATCAGTGAGCGGCGGGCGTGGCAACTGCCGCATACCGACAGCTGGGGATGTTGCTGTTGCAATTGTTGCTGCAACTGCGTTGCCTGCGGGTTTATGGCCGTGGTCAGGCCCTGTTGATATAGCCAGTTACCCACGGGCTCCAAGGTGCGACTGAACCCCGTGCTGTTCTCCGCCAGTTGCCCGTTTTGAGCAAGCTTTAGATGTTCGCTGGCGGGACCGTGGCAGGCCTCGCAGCTTACATTAATCTCCGACCAACGAGTCTCGTAGCTGTTGGAGGCAGCATTGTAATTGCGCTCCAGATTGGTGGAGTGGCACTCAGCACAGCGACTGTTCCAGGTAAAGTAACTGCCGGTCCAATGCAGCGGATCATCGAAAGGTATCGCCTCATGCGGAAAAAGGTGAAACCAGCGCTGCCCGCCTTCAGCCTTGGGCCGCGAGTCCCAGCTGACACTCAGAGCCTGCAGCCGACCGTCACCAACCGGCAAAAGATATTGCTGCAAAGGATAAAAACCAAACGTGTAGGCGACTTCAAACGTTTGGGGCTCACCCTGAGCATTGTTGGTGGTCACCAGAAAACGATCCCCGTCCCGATGCAGACGGGTCATCTCACCGTAGTGCTCAAAGCTCACATCGTTAAAGTCCCCCAATACGGTGTTATCCGAGGCCGGCTGCATGGCCCAGTCGTGATGAGAGCCCTTCCACAGCTGGTATTCGCTATCGTGACAGCCTTTGCAGCTGCTATTACCGACGAAGGCAGGCGCGGCTGCAAACAGTTGACTTGACAGACACAGGCCTGCAAGCAACCACAAAAAGGCGGCGATTGGTTGAGAGGGCAATAACAACTTCACTGTTAACTGGGGTCCCGCAAAATGAGTGATAGGGTGGTATATGTCCACATCCGCCATTATGCCTCAAAGGCCAGGTTCGATGGTGGATTTACTCAAGTTCGCGACGCCCACACCAGGATCACTATAGAAACCGGCGTAATTGAAACCAGGGTAGTGGGTCAAGCGGGATTGAGCGGCTTCAGGTAGTCAGACCGTTTTTCGGACTTCGACTTTTGTTCGACTCCGGCCAATCGCAATCTGCGCGCATCCAGTTCTCTTGCCAACCGTACGGCGATTTGTTTCTGCAGCAAGCGACTGTCGTCAACAGCAGCGCACACTTCTGCCCAGTCTTGCAACCATTGTTGGGTCTGCACGTCTTCGGCCTCGCAACAGCGAACCCAGGCGTAGTAACGGGTTATGATCGCTTGAGGATTGCGCTTTCTCAGCGCGAGGCGCAGTATCCAATAATGGTAAGGTTCTGATGCCTTCCGCTTTAACCAAAGCCGTCGCCCCACCCGGGCAAGCTGCAATACCAGCCACAATAGGGCGCTCAGTGCCATCAGTACCAGCGCTCCCAAGAGCAGTATGGGTCTCAGCCAACCAAACTCTATGCCGGTGCCCACCGCTTCAGATGCGGCAAGAACTGCTGGCAGGACCTGGAGTTGAAGCGAGGGCACCTGAGCGGTCTCCCAATCCCGTTGCCGGCGATTCCACCACGTCAAGGTTAATTCAGGCAACTGTTGTACGCCCTCGCGCAGGAGCTGATATTGATAAACCTCCGTGCGCTTGCCGATAAGTTGACCGCGATCATTCTGATCGTCAATGCGAACCTCTACCAACGCTGATTGAACACCATCAGCCTGTGACATAGACAACGCAGGTATCAGCATCCCCGGCGTACCCTCAGCGGCAATGACCACACGGCGCTGCACCAAGTCACCAAGCCGCCAGGTTTCACCTTGCGCGCCCTGCAACTGCTGCGAAACAGAGACTTCGTCAGCCACAAAAGGCGGGGCCGGAGACGACTTGCCAACCAATGGTAATGGCAAAACCTGCAATAACATCGGCAACGAACGAAGCTTATGCATGGATGGCCCGTCTTCTCCCGCCACCCACACCTCAAGTTCAAGCCCGGGAATGACAAACTGACCGGAACGCTGTGGGTACAATAGATATTCCCGTCGCTGTACCGCATACATAACCCCGTTAACACGCTCGGAGAAATTGGTGGCAAAAGAAGAGCTCTGCAGACTGATTACATCGCGCAATTGCAGTCCGGGAAAACGCGGGGCACGGCTGAACCAGGTCTGCGTCAAGACATCCACCGCCAGAACCACCGGTTCCCCCACATGGGGTTGCCAGTGCTCACCGGTGGCATAGCCCTCTGCGTCAATCCATTGGGTTCGCACCCTCGGTTCTGCAGTGCTGGCCGCCAATGCCCACTCGCAACCGCAAATCAGAAAAATCGACATCCAAGTGATCCGTCGCCACATCATCGGGATGGCTCCGATTGAGTCTGATAATAGAACTTCAATCGCAGGAAGTCCGACGGGGTCGACTGCAGGCGACGCATCCACAGGGCCTGTATCTCCTGTGAAGACATATCGTGTCTTTCTTGCTGTTGGGTTTCCGTCGCCTGCTGCATACGCTCACTGTCTGCGCGATCGAAGACCACTTGATCGGCCTCCAGCTGCGCCACCGTGTCGCCGCTGAAATCGGTGACCGCCTCCGGTTCTTCCGCCAAGGCACGCACCAGCTCCAGGTTGTGCTGCGCCGCTGACCAATCCGGACGCTGCTGCAACGCCAACCAAAAATTATCGGCGGCCTGTCGATACCGTTTCTGATGAGCCAGTGCGTTGCCCTGATTAAACAACGCACGGGCACCACTCTGGCGACTCCAGAGGATTTCAGCCGGCTCGAATTGGCCATCGGCGTAAAGCGCCGCCGCCTTCCAGTTGCGATCGATAAAGCGCTGGGCAGCAAGTTTGTAGTCGCCCCGCTCAAAGTAATACTGCCCCTGTTGATCACGACTCATCCACAGATCCTGCCACAACGGCTGGTCTGAGTGGATCAACCAGGCACAGAACTGTAGTGCGTAAACCGCCGCTAACCCCAGAATAAAACCTTGGGAAAAAAAGCGTTTCTGAGCTACCACGGCAACACCATTCCGCGCCGAAACCATAACAACATCAACCCCATTAACGGCCACAGCAGGTAGTAGCCACAATCTCGCCACTGAGCTTGCTCCGTCTCATCCAGACGATTTTGCCAGCGGTGGCGAATACCATTAAGAAGTTGCTCCAGGTCGCCGTTGTCCAGGGTAATGCCGGTTGTAGCGACTTGAGTTGATGGGTTCAAGGTATCAACTCCCAATGGCGTCACCAGCAGCATCTGCACATCCAGCAGCTCAGGGACTGAAACCGAAGTCACCTGATCGCTGACGAGTAATACACTGCCGCCCCCGTCGCCAAGTAAATCCGCTGACAGCGTTAGAGCCAGGTCAGTGCGATTTCCCGGTTCGGGAAGAATCTCCGGATGCAGTGATCGCAAATACAAGTCAACCACATCGTGATCTTCCGTCAACGGCAGAACCGTATGGGCGCTGCCGCCATATACGACCAATGCAACGGGCGCACCGGGGCGCCGCCTAAGCAAGTCGGACAATTTGTGCTTGGCGTGAGCCAGGCGACTGGGCCGAAGATCCCGTTGCAACATCGACTCGCTCAAGTGCAGGGCAATCACCAGAGGGGCTTGATTTTCACTCAACGGCGACGGCTGGCGTTGCCAGCTGGGCCCGGCCAGCGCCAGGACCCAGATCAACATCATAACTGTCGCCAGCCGCCTGGGGGTCAGGCGCGCCTCTTCTGCGGGTCTTAACAGCAAAGCCTCCAAGAGCGTCGGATCGATGTGCTCGCGCCAGTCGGATTGCACGGCACGACGCTCCAGCGCACGCTTGATATACCAGGCCAGAGGCATGGCCAATAACCACCAGGGTCTCAGAAAATGAAAGGCCTGTAGCGCTTCCAGCAAATCGCCATGAAACTCAACCACTGGCAGACTCCTTTTTCGATCCACGCTTTGCAATGCCCGTTCCGCTCGACCACCACGCCATGGTGAATTGCAGTATCAACTGCAGGCACAACGCCAAGCCCAGTGGCCAGTGAAACAAAGAAAAACGCGGCCGGAAGTACTCAGCGTCAACCTTTTCGGGTTCCAATCGATCCAGATGTGCGTAAATCTTTTGCAGTTCGGCACCATCTTCCGCACGAAAGAAAACACCTCCCGTGGTCTGGCTGATTTCGGCCAGAGACTCCACATCAACCCGTTGATCGCCATCGGCCGTCAGCTTTCCGATGGCGATGGTATGAATCACGATACCGGCATCTGCGGCCACGCGCGCCGCATCGAGAGGCGGTACCCGACTACCTGAGTCATTGCCGTCGGTAAGCAGGATCAGAACTTTGCTGGCAGGCTTACGCCCTTGAAGAAGTCGTTTCTCCTCGGCAGCAGTGAAGTGGTTAACGGCAAGGCCCACGGCGTCCCCGAGCATGGTTTTCGGTCCCGCCATGCCGGTCTGTAATTCCCGCAGCAGCTGCAGATACAAATCATGATCGAGCGTAAAAGGCACTTGCAGATAGGGTGCCGAACCAAACACAATCAAACCAACACGATCATGGCGACGTTGTGCCACAAACGTTGAAACCACCTCCCGCACCCCGTCAAAGCGACTGAGAGGGGTACCAGTGTCAACAGCGAAATCCTCCGTCTCCATCGACGCCGAAAGATCGAGCGCCAGCATCAAATCGCGGGTCGGTTGTTGTTTGACAATGGGATCGCCCAGCCACACAGGATTGGCGAGGGCGGTGACCACGGCAATCCAGCTCACCGCGAGGGTCAGCCGTTGATAGATATTGCGACGCAGGATCAAGGCACCCCGCCCGGGGCGATTGCCAGACAATCTGACCAGCAAATGAAACAAAGGCACCCGCAGCGCAGCTCTCGGCGTGTGGTAGGCAGCGCTGAGCCATTTGACCAACAAGGGCGCTGGCAGCAACAGAAAAGCCCAGGGCAATTCGAACAGAATCACCGGTCCGCCTCATACATGGCATCGTGAGTCTCAATCCAATAGGCGATCCAATCAAACAATTGCTGCTTTTGATTTTCTCCGACTTCCCGCAATTGTTGTTCACTGCAGTAAGCGAGGTTCTGCAATATGTCGGGTATGGATCTGTCGGTACTGCGCTCTAGAAAATCCAACCACTCTCTGCCGGAGAGAGTAACCACCCGTCGGCGCGGGTAGACACAGAGGGCCACTTGCCGTACCAGCTCCGGAAGTTGCGCCAGGCATTGAGTTTGCCCGCTTTCAATTTGCTCACGGAGCTGACCAAGCCGCTCTATACCCGCGCGTCGATACGCGTTGGCTTTCCAATGCCGATACTGCAACCATGCCCAACGCAATCCACAGGCACCAATCAGTATCAACAGTGCCCACCACCCGACTCCCTGAGGCCAACTGCTGATGGGTTCCGGCAATATTATTTCGTGTATGTTGGTGAGCCAGTCATTACCAAAAGGCATTGATGACTCGGTATCGTCTTTTCGCCAATGACGCTCACTCACGGCACCGAACCCAGCATTCTTGTCAATTGTTTGACCACCGGCTCATGGGTGTGAATGGCCAATACCGGCACTTGACGCTGCTGCAGAAACCTGCGCGCACGCCACAGCCTTTTCTCGAACAACTCCGAAAACCTTTCGCGCAAACCGGCATCAGCGGTATCGATTTCCACTTGAAATTCGCCATCACTCACGGCCAGACGACCACTCACTGGCAACTGCTGCTCCAAACGATCATAGACAAACCCCAGCAGGACGCTGTTGTGACGAGTCAGCTGAGACAACAGATGGCCGGTGGTTTCATCGGCGCCGTCAAGGTCACTCAGCAAATAAACCACGCAACCGTGTCCAGCCAGGTTGAGCACCTGTTGCAGGGCGCGATTCAATTGGGCGGGATTCCCACGTTGTGTTTGCCCACGCAGGGCCTCGTTGCTTTGCTGCAACCGCTGCAGCAATTGCATCACTTGGGCATCAGATCTGCGGGGACGCAGTTCGGAAATGTAATCATCACCGAACACCAGAGATCCTACTCGATCGTCCTGAGCCAAAGTATGCCAGGCTAGAACCGATGCCAGCTCTGCAGCCACCACCGACTTCATGGCGCGGCTGGAGCCAAAAAACATCGACAATCGCTGATCTACCACCAGCAATACGGGGCGTTCGCGCTCTTCGGCGTAAACACGCACGTGAGGTTTGCCGGTACGCCGGGTGACTTTCCAATCGAGCAGACGAATATCATCACCCGTTCGATAGTGGCGTAACTCTTCGAAATTCAGCCCCCGCCCGCGAATGCGCGAGCGATGGCGCCCCACCAAAACACTATTGATGACACCGGCGGAACTAAGGGGAAGATGACGCGCCTGGTGTCGCAACTCGATCAGATGTCTGAGATCGACACTAACCCGTCCCATCTCATACCACCGCCACCTGGCGAAGAATTTCGGCAATGACCTGGCGACTGCTGACACCTTCGGCTTGACCGTGATAACTGACCAGCACGCGATGACCCAGTACATCCATCGCCACCGCTCGGACATTTTCCGGCGTCACTTGGCTCTGACCATTGATCCACGCGTGCGCGCGTGCGCAGCGGTCGAGGGCAATACTGGCACGAGGGCTGGCACCTACGCTGATCCATTGAGCCAGCTCCTCACCGTAACGATCCGGAGTCCGTGTCGCCATGACCAACGCCACCTGGTAGCGCTCCACGGCCTCACTGACGCCAACTTTTCTGACCAGTCCACGGGCATCAAATATCTGCTGTGGATCCAGTGTTGGCAAAGTGGCCTCGCCGGTTTCTTCTTCCTCTCGCACGAGCCTGACAATTTCCATCTCGGAGGCTTCGTCCGGGTAGTCCAGGCACACCTTCATCAGGAAGCGATCCATTTGCGCTTCCGGCAAGGGATAAGTACCTTCCTGCTCGATTGGATTCTGGGTCGCCAGAACCATAAACAGTTCCGGCATCGGGTAGGTTTTTCCGGCGACCGTGACCTGACGCTCTTCCATTGCTTCAAGCAGTGCCGACTGCACCTTCGCCGGAGCGCGGTTAATTTCATCGGCCAACACCAGATTGTTAAACAATGGGCCAGGCTGAAACACCAGCTGTTCGTGGCTGCCTTGCTGATGAAATACCTCTGTACCAGTAACATCAGAGGGCAACAGATCCGGGGTAAATTGAATGCGCCCGAGGCTGGCGCTCAAACCTCGTGCCAAAGCTTTGATGGAGCGGGTTTTGGCGGTACCGGGCATGCCTTCGAGCAGCACATTGCCGGACGCCAACAGCGCAATCAGCAGTTTTTCGATAAGATTATTTTGGCCAACAATTTGAGCCTGGATGGTTTCCTGGAGTTGCCTCAGAGCCGTCTGCGTTGAATCCATCAATACTCCAATTAGTTAGCGGCATCGCTCTCATCAACTGTAGGCATCAATCGCTCTGTGATCAATGCCCCAGTCGATGGGATTGCCTTTATTGTTGTGGTCGGTACTTCGTCATCTGCTCAACAATGCCATCCACGGTAAAGCTGTTGGGCGCCTGACGGGAGGGAAAACGCCGGAAGGTCTGAGCAAACTGCACGGCTTTGGCAGAGCCATAGAATACCCATGCGGAGTTGTTTTCCCACCAGGTATTGTAGGTGTTGGAATGCACATCGGCGCGTTCGTAAGGATCACGGCGCAGGTTAAACAGCTTGGGGATACGCAACCGAACGAAAGGCTCACGCCAGACCTGGAACTGGGTCGCCCGCTGTTCGGCATAGACAATTTTCCAATCTCCGGTGCGTACGCCTACCAGCTGACCATCGTCGCTGAAGTAAAAGAAGTCCTTGCGAGGCCCTTTGGTCTTCTTGCCGGTCAGGTAGGGCAGAAAGTTAAAGCCGTCCAGATGTACTTTGTATTCCTTGTCTCCAAACTTGCGCCCTTTTTTCAGCTGTCTGACGACTTTATCTTCACCCACGGCTGCCATTAAAGTCGGCACCCAATCCTGATGTGACATGATCTCATTGGAAACCTGACCACCTTTGATCTTTCCGGGCCAGCGCACTGCAGCCGGCACCCGATAACCGCCTTCCCAGTTGGTGTTCTTTTCGCTGCGGAATGGGGTAATGGCAGCATCCGGCCAGGTGTTGTAGTGAGGACCGTTGTCGGTGCTGTAAACCACGATGGTATTCTCGTCGATATCCAGATCTTCAAGCTGCTTGAGCATCTCGCCGACCAGTTCATCGTGAGCCACCATCACGTCGTTATAGAACCCCTGACCAGACTTACCCAGGTGCTTTTTGGCGGGATGCGTCCAGAAGTGCATGCCAGTGGTGTTCAACCAAACGAAGAAGGGCTTTTTGGCCTTGTGGGCTTTGTCGATAAAGTTTTTGGCAGCGGCTGTGAACTCCTCGTCTACTGTTTCCATGCGCTTGCGGGTCAGTGGGCCGGAATCTTCAATACGGCCGTCGGCGTAGCTGTGAATCACACCTCGGGGATTGGCCATCTTCTGAAACCAGGCATCTTTGGGGTAGTCAGGGCTTTCCGGCAACTCCTCAGCATTGAGGTGATAGAGGTTGCCAAAGAACTCATCGAAGCCGTGATTGGTGGGCAGGAACTCGTCCCGGTCCCCCAGATGGTTTTTGCCAAACTGGCCAGTGGCATAGCCCAGGGGTTTGAGCATTTCAGCCAAGGTGGGATCCTGCGGGCGAATGCCAGTGTCGGCGCCGGGGGTCCCCACCTTGGTCAAACCGGTACGCACCGGGTGCTGACCCGTAATAAACGCTGAGCGCCCTGCGGTACAGCTCTGTTCACCGTAGTAATCGGTAAACATAACGCCCTCGCGGGCAATGCGATCAATATTGGGAGTCTGGTATCCCATCAGACCGTGACTGTAGGCACTGATGTTACTCTGGCCAATATCATCGCCCCAAATCACCAGAATGTTGGGGCGGTCGGCCGCCTGCAGCAGGCCACTGAACAAAGCGGCCAACAGGCAAAGGGCCAATGTGAAAGGGTGCTTGCCAATGGGCATGAATCTCTCTCCCTTGGGTATCTTTTATGGCTGTTTTTTTCAGTGTAGTCGCTTGGTCATAACCAGGGGTTTTAAACACACCAGAGCACACTGAAAATGGAATCTAAGAGGATACTTAGGACAGAGATATAACTCCAATGACTATTTCTTGATAACAGATATTGCAAAAATGGAATATCATAGGCTCACCTGCACAGTAACGCGCGGCGTCAGCTCATAGCCATAGAGGACCGGTGAAAATGAGACGTAATCAACTATCACGAGTCGATTTCAAATTGCTGCTGGCATTGCAGGTGTTGATCGAGGAACGCAACGTTACTCGAGCAGCCGAGCGTTTACATGTAACCCAGCCGGCATTGAGCAAGACGCTACAAAAGCTCAAAGAGTTATTTAACGACCCCCTCTTTACCCGTGGTTCCCATGGACTGATCCCCACCCCCAAAACCGAAGAGTTGGCACTAAAGCTGCCACCGCTACTGGAACAGTTGCAGCTGTTGGTCGAGGAACAGGAGTTTGATCCCACCCGTTATCGCGGCCGGTTTCGCCTGGCACTGCCTCAGCTGATCGCCCAAACCATGGTACCGCATCTGGTTGAGCGCCTGTCGCAGCGGGCGCCGCAACTGGAGTTGGAGGTTACCGATCTGTCAGCAAATTATTTGGAAGAACTGGCTACCGGTCAGCGGGATTTTATTATCCAGCGTCAGCTCAATTTTGATCCGGATTACCTTTGCCATACCCTGGGATTTGGACAGGCACTATGCCTGATGCGGCATGACCATCCGCTCAGTCACAAATCCCGGATGAGCCTCGAAGATTACCTGAGCTACCCGCATGTTCGGGTCTACTTTCCCGGCATGAACGATAACAATGCCGGCCTGATTGACGAAGTGCTACAGCAACAACAGCTGACCAGAAGAGTGCTGCTGGCCACTACAGACCTGGGTTCTGCTCTGGAAACCCTGATCCAATCTGACTGCCTGATGGTTGGGGCTATGCATTACACCAATCTCAAACGTTTCTCTGGATTGCTGCACGCCATGCCCTTCCCCGAAGACCTCCCCTTTCCTGAAATCTCTTTCGCTTTAGTACAGCACCGCCGCAGCCTCAATAGTCGAGCACATCAATGGCTTAAAGACCAGATCCTGGATATGGCCTATGAGGACCCAACCACCCCCAAAGTTTGACATCTCACGCCATTTCTTTGACAAACCGTGCCGCCGCCTCGCATGATGTGAACAAAAAACGAGCGGCACAAGTGTGCCTGCACTCAAACTGAAGAGAGGTGACCATGACGCGGCCGCAGATTAGCAGCTCCTTTATTCAGGGATTCGATCAATTGCTCCAGGAAAAAGGAGTGAGTCCAGGCAGCTTTTATCGACAGGCGCAATTGCCCCCGTTCCGAGCCAACAGCCAGGAAAAGTTACTGCCGTTCCATCAGGAACTGCGACTGTTCGAAATGGCAGCCAAGTATTTCTCCCAGCCCGAAATCTGCCTGGATCTGGCGCGCCGGCAGGATGTATTTGCCATGGGCCCGGTGACCCGCTCTCTGCTGCGCGACTGTTCGGTAAAAGAAGCCCTGCAGCTGGTGCAGGAAAACCTGCATCTAAGTGTGGACAGTGTTTCCCTGCGATTGGATGTCAATGAAGATACCGCCATTTTAAGTATCCACAGCGCCGACCCCTCTTTGCAGAACAACCCCTTTATGCAGGATCATGGGCTGGCACTGTTGTGTATCATTATGCGTACCCTGTGTGGTATCAAGTGGAAACCGCGTTCCGTGTTTTTCCAGCATCCGGAACATTCGGACCTTAAGGCCTATCACGATTTCTTTGGTGCACCACTGGCATTCAATCACGCTTTAACAGGAATCGTGTTTAATGCTTCCTGGCTTAACGGGCTGGCCAAAGTGGATGAGATCCAGTTGATGTGGGCTGATCAACCCGCTCCTGTCAACGCTGAGCAGAATTTGCCCGCCCACACTCGCGGAGTTATTGCGGTACTGTTAAGCGAAGACGCCTGTAATATCGAGAATCTTGCAGATCAATTGCATATGAGCAAGCGGACTTTGCAACGGCGTTTGCAGGAAAATGAAACCAGCTTTAAAGATCTGGTCAACTGTGTTCGCAGCGAACAGGCATTAACCTATTTGCGCAATCGCCATTACTCTCTCGGCGATGTTGCCGCGATGTTGGGTTACTCTCAACTTTCAGCCTTTAGCCGCAGTTTTAAACGCTGGCACCAGCAATCGCCGCAAACCTGGCGCAAAGCTCATATGCATTAAACCCGTATTCAAAAAATCCCGCGCTAATGCACGGGATTTTTGTCCTCTGCTTTACCAACCGATCAGAAGCGCAAGCGTCCACGAATAGCGTAGTTGGCTTCACGTCCCCAAGCCACTTGCTGGCTACCGGCAAACAACGGCATGTCATTTGAATAGGTGATGTACTGCTCGTCAGTTATATTGCGTCCCACCAGCGATACATCCCAGTCATCATCCTGAGAGCCAATTGTCAGCGTCAGATTCCACAGCGTATAAGCAGCCTGCTCGGCCAGTACGTCGTTGTCCTGTGCACTATGATGATCGTCCATATAGTTGGCATCCAGAACGGTGCGCAGATACAGGTTATCGCCCAAGTCCAGCTCGTGCTCCAACGACAAACTGGCCGTTAACTCTGGCGTAAAGGCATTGGTCCCGCCCTTCAGATTTTGCTCACAGGTATCGGTCAGGCCATCACCATCCAGATCCACGGCAGTGGCATTGCCCACACTGGTACCCGCTGGCGGCTTAAGGAAGGTGGAGAAATTCAGTGCCGCTTTTTGAGTGTTGGTGCAACCGGCATTGGGGTATTCATCGAACTCGAAATCCAGGATGCCCACGCTACCCCGCAGCATCAGGCTTTCAGCCAACTGCCAGCGGCCATCGGCTTCAAAACCACGAACGCTGGCCGTTGCCGCGTTTTCCACTTTAAAACCAGTGGCACCGGTAAAGATGGACGCCTGCAGATCGTCATAGTCCATATCGAACAGCGCCATATTAATCTCAGCGGCCCCATCCAGCAGCGTCATCTTGGCACCGATTTCCATAGACTTCACTTTCTCCTGATCGAACTCCGCTTCTTCTGCACTGGCGGTCAGGGCAAAGTTATTAAAGCCTCCGGACTTCGTGCCTGTGGACACCGTGGCATAGGCCATAATATCGCTGGTGACGTCCCACTGCACATTAACGCTATAGGTCCAGTCTTCTTCATCGCGCTGCAGATTTTCAAAGGTATGCGGGGTAAATTCGCCCAACACCAGACCCAGAGGATTGGTTGAGGCGCAAGTTGCAGCATCAATCAGATTAAAGCTGTCCCACTCGGCGCAATGCACGCTTTGCATCGCCGTTTTTTCTTCTTCGCCATAGCGCAAACCGACTGTCAGACGCACAGTCTCAGAGATATCCCAGGTGCCCTGAGCAAAAGCCGCCCAGCTTTCAGTTTCCTGTTCCAACTGTGCAGCGCGGGTAAACTGCCCAATAGAGCCAACGTAAGCGACCCCGGTAGCGGGATCGATGGGTGCCAAAGGAAGCCCTGGCAAACCAATGGCGCCGCCGGTCAGCGCGATCAGGTTATTGTGGTCAGTCATCGCCGCAATACCGGCGGGGCCCGCAAATGACAAGGGATTGGTGGCGTCGACGTTAAAGTTGGATTTGGCGGTGGCGGTAAAGTCGCTGTCCTGATAGTAGAAGCCGGCGATATATTCGAAGCCATTGCCCAGCTCAGACACAAACCGAAGCTCAATACTGTGCTGCTCGTAGTCCTCGTATTCTTCGAAACCGATGCCGTCCATGACATTAAAGTCGGCATCCAGATCGCGGTTGAATTCGTAGGTTGAGTAACCATAAATGGCCGTGATCGTGCCCGTATCCAGGGTATAATCCGCCCGTATCCCAAACTCGTCTGAATCGCCGACGAACACTTGAGAGGCGCCATAGTCGATACCATCTGTGCTGTTGCCCATGGTGTTAACGTTGTTCTCCGGCGTAATGTCCGCGCCTAAAGAAGCAAACAGGGCCTCGTGACTGGGCGCCAGGATAAACTGCTCGTAGGCGTTACCGTGGTTATCCCAGTCCCCGTGTTCCAGCTTGGCCTTGATCAACAGGTTTTCGTTGACATCCCACTCGATGGACCCGCGCGCAGCCCACTCGTCGGTCTGGGGTTCGTTCTGATCGTAGTAGGTATTCTCGATCCAGCCTTCATCCATCTCACGGGTCAGGAATGCCAGGCGGCCGCGCACATTTTCGCTCAATGGACCGGAGACATAACCCTGCAGTTCAGTCTCTTCGTGCTCCAGTTCATAGAGTGCGGATAGCTGTGCTTCAAACTCTTCAGTGGGTGCGGCAGAGGTGATATTAAGGGCTCCGCCAATCGTGTTCTTACCAAATAACGTACTCTGGGGTCCGCGCAACACCTCTACCGTGCCCACATCCAGAAAACTGAAACGGGACTGCGTACCACGACCGCGGTAGACACCATCAACAAAAGTACCTACGGACTGCTCAACACTGGCCAGGATACCGGACTGAATACCACGAATAGAGATCACATCGCCAATAGCGTTGGAGGTAACGTTAAAGTTGGGCACATAGGCGGAAAAATCCTGGAAGCCGGGAATTCCCGCCTCGGCAATTTTCTCTCCGCTCATGGCGGATACTGAAATGGGAACATCCTGCAGACTTTCCGCCCGCTTCTGTGCGGTCACCACAACTTCTTCCAGGGTAAAGCCATCGGACAGGGCTGGGGTGGAAATGGCGGCAATTGCCAGCGCCATGGGAGCCAATCGGTAAGTAAAGCTCATGTGTCAGTCTCTCGCTTGGTTATAATTGTTCAGTTATGGCAACGACGATCGGGCCGGGTAGCCAGGTGCAGGTCGCCCCCTGAGCCGGTTGTTGATTCACCGGACAGGCTGCGAGTGTATCGAGACCTCTTAACGCTGCTTTACACTTCGCGCCAGTGCTCCGAGGTTTTCAGCCATGAGGGAGCGTATTTACCAGTACGCGCCAAAAGTCGGTTGACCAAATTGCCCATTTGTCAGACGGTTAACCCGTCGATGTTTGATGCAGGTAGAAAACGTGGCTCATCCACTCATCAGTTCAAGCTTTCTGGAAGGACTGAGTGATTTTGTCCTTGAGCGGGGTGGCGACCCTGAAGACTATGCCCGGCGGGTGGGCCTGAGCCGCGCGGCTCTGCACGCGGACAACCTGCTGGTGCCCTATCTGGAACACACTCACCTGCTGGAACTGGTCGCCCGGGAATACGACACCCCCTGGCTGGGCCTGGAGATGGCCAGGCGCCAGAGCGTTGCCGTCTTTGGCCCTCTCTTTGCTCTGATGACACGCAGTGAAACGGTTGAGGAGGGCTTTTACCTGCTGGCGCGGCACCTGAACATCTGCGTCCAGAATCTCGATATCCAGATTCACCTCAACGACGACCTGGCCGTGTTCTCCGCCATGGCGCGCAATAGCGCCATCGACAACAGCACCACCTTCCAGGACCACGCCATGGGTCTGGCCTGGCAGAACATGCAGATTCTGTACGGTGACAAATGTAACCTCAGGGCCGTTTACTTCCGCCATGAAGCCCCCGCCGATACCAGTGTATACACCCGCTTTTTTCGCTGCCCGGTAGCCTTTAACCACCCCAACCTGGAACTGGTGGCGGATGCCCGCTACGTACTCGCTCCCATTGCCGAGAGCGCCCGTCAGATCCCCCATTTGCTGCGCCAGCACCTGCAGGAAAAGCATCAGGGCAAATTGACTGAACAGGTCAAACAGATCATCAGCCACCATTTGATCATGGGGGATTGCAGTATTCACACCGTAGCCACGGCCATGGGTTTCAGCACTCGAACCCTGCAGAGACACCTGCAGGAGCAACAGGCGACTTTCCAACAGCTGGTGGAAGAAGTACGACGCCAACAGGCCCTGGAATACCTCAGCTCGCACTACTACCGGCTTACAGACATCGCCGCCCTGCTCGGTTATTCCGAACTGAGCGCCTTTACCCGCAGCTTCAAGCGCTGGTTTGGCATCTCCCCCCAGCGCTGGCGACAGGAGTGGGTTCCCTCCCGAGCCTCATAAGTAGAAGCAACGCCTCAACGTTAAATATGGAAGGGCTTAGGTTAACCGGGGCTTTGTTAAGTTAATCAAAGCATCCTAAATGATTAGTGGTTTAACACTAATTAACCCGCCATACCCGGCGTTTGGTCGACGCTCAGCCCCCAAACCGCTAAACTGCCGCAGGTTTGTATTTTGCCAAGCTCTGCGGGTTCCCGACTGAGTCTCCCCCGCAGAAGCCCCGTCTCTTGAACAGGATTGTTTATGTTATCGCGAAGCCTTCGTTTGGGCGTGAGCCTGGCCGGTGCCCTCAGCCTGACTGCCCTCCCCCTTCAGGCAGAAACCCTGCAGGAAATCTACGCCCTGGCCCTGGACAACGACCACCAATTGAAAGCCGACACCGCCGTCTACAACGCTGGTAAAGAAGCACTCACTATCGGCCGATCAGGCCTGCTGCCTCAGATCAGTGGCACTATCAGCTATTCCGACACCGACCAGACCCAAGTGGGCAAGCTCCAGTTCGACCAGCCAACCGCCACCTTCGACATCGAGAGCGAAAACGAAAGCTACTCCGTCAGCCTGACCCAGCCCCTGTTCAATATGGCTGCCTGGTTTGGCTACAAACAGGGCGAGGCCCTGAGTGAACAGGCCGAAGCCCAGTTCAGCGCCGACCAGCAAGCCGTGATCATTCGCGTCTCAGAGGCCTACTTTAATGTACTGCGCTCCATCGACAACATGGAGACCGCCAAAGCCGAAGAAAAAGCCCTCGGCCACCAACTGGAACAGACCCGCCAGCGCTTCGAAGTGGGCCTGACAGCCATTACCGACGTCCACGAAGCCCAGGCCGCTTACGACACCGCCACGGCCACCACCCTGGAAGCCCAGGGCAATCTGGGAATCGCTTTTGAAGCCCTGGAGGTACTGACCGGACGCAGCCATGATACCGTTGCCCCACTGCTGAGTACCTTTCCGGTCACCAACCCGGACCCCAACAGCCGCGGCAATTGGGTCGATTTTGCCCTGGAAAACAACTACACCCTAAAAGTGGCCAAACTCAATTCAGACGCCTCTCGCCAAAACGCTCGCGCCAAGGCATCCGGCCACCTGCCAACCCTGACCGCCAGCCTCAGCTACACCGACCGCGACGACACCAACACAAGTGTGGACTTTGGCCCGGGCGCCTCCGCCGACAATGACTCCCGCAGCAACGAAAGCTCCACCGTTGCACTGCAATTGAACGTGCCGATCTTCAGCGGCATGCGCGTCTCGGGTGAGCGCCGACAGGCCCACCAACAACACATGCAGGCCCAGGAAATTTACAACCAGACCCAGCGTGACATCATCCAGGCCACCCGCTCACTGCACCTCTCCGTAGTCACCAACGTCGCCCAGGTCAAAGCCCGCAAACAGGCCATCACTTCCAGCAAAAGTGCGCTGGAAGCCACCCAGGCCGGCTACGAAGTCGGCACCCGTAACCTGGTGGACGTACTGGTCGCCCAGCGCAATCTGTACCAATCCCAGCGCAACTACGACGACACCCGCTACGGCTACATCATCAACATGCTGCGTCTGAAAGAAGTGGCCGGCAACCTGACCCCAGAGGACGTGCTGCAGCTGAACCGCTGGCTCGAATCCGGGCAGCAGGTAAATCGGGCGAAGTACGAATAGGCTCGACGCACTGCGGTGTTAGCGGTGGTCGGGAATTGCGTTTTCGAAGCGTAAACAAGACCTTCACATTGAGGCAACAGACTCGACAAACTACAGAGTCTGAGGTGGCTGGGGTGCTGTTTTCAGAGCATTAAAAGCGAGCGCCGAAGGAGTCAATGAGACCGGCGCTTTTTGCCGGGCTCATTGGCGACTGAGGGTAGCCCGGAGGGCCGCCGATTCGCTCTGAAAACAGCACCCCAGCCGCCTTTTGAGGCACCGAACCGGACGCTCCGGCAACTCTACCTATGTTCCGGTTGTGGCAGCAGGTCTCGGAAGGATAGCTCAAGTCCCAGTTAAAGAGGATCGATCGAAACACCTGCGGGGTAATCAAGAACCCGATTCACCCGCGCGGCAACGTACTATCAATCAACCCCAACAACCGCTCCAAAGCCCCACGATTAGCCTCGGCAACGGCTTTACCGGCCTGCCCCATAGCCTCAGCCTTATCGGCATCACCCAACAATACCCCCACCTGAGCCGCCAACTGCTGCGGCGACTCCACTATCTCCAACGCTCCTGCCTCTTGCAGTAACCTCGATACCTCGGCGAAATTAAACAGCGAGGGGCCACACACAATGGGCTTACCCCAGGCCGCCGGCTCAATCAGATTATGCCCCCCGGTTTCCACCCAAGTCCCCCCCATAAACACCAGATCACTGGCTCCCAGCAAGGCCATCATCTCCCCCATAGTGTCACCCACCAACACACGGGTTTGCGGCAGAACAGCCTCGCCTTCGCTGTGCCTTTGCGTGGGAGCATAAGTCTCTGCAAGCTTTACCACCCGCTCAAAACGCTCAGGGTGACGAGGCACCAGCACCAACAGAAGTTCACTGTGGGTTTGCCAAAGCTGCTTCGCCGCCTGCAAGAGCAGCTCATCTTCCCCCTCATGGGTACTGGCCGCCAGCAGAATGGGACGAGGGTTATTGTTATCCCGCTGAAGGCTATTGTTATCCCGCTGAAGGCTATTGTTATCCCGCTGAAGGCTCCCCTGCCACCGTTTACGATAGGTGCTGGCCAGCTGCTCTGTCTCTCTGCTGATCGTCAGATCGAACTTGATACTGCCCGTTACCGTCAGTGCCGACGGGGGCAAACCCAGTTGCAAAAATCGATCACCATCGTCCTGATGCTGAGCCGCAACGCCACTCAGACCCGCCACCATCGGCGATGCCAGTGCTGAAAAACGCTGGTAACCGCGGGCCGACTTGGCAGAGAGCCTCGCGTTGGCCACCAACACAGGAATCCCCCGATGGCGGCAAGCCGCCACCGTATTGGGCCAGAGCTCCGTCTCCATGATAACGGCCAAGCAGGGACGCACCCGGAGCAGAAAACGAGCCAGGCAATCCGGAAGATCGTAGGGTGCATAAACATGGAACACCGACCCCCCCAGCGCCGCTTTCACCCGATCAGAACCCGTCGGCGTTGTAGTAGTAACCACCAACTCATACTCCGGGTAGCGCTGCTGCAAATGGCGAATCATGGGCAACGCCGCCAGCGTTTCCCCCACGGATACCGCGTGCACCCAAATAGCCGGCTTACCCGTGGGACGACAAGCGCCAAAACCAAAGCGCTCAGACCAGCGATGGGCGTATGCCGGAGCCGCTTTGGCCCGCCACAGCAGTCGCAAAATCACCAGAGGCAACAACAGATAAAAGCAGAGAGAATATAACCAGCGCATGGGTGATCGGAGGCTCAGACGAAATTCAGTAGGAGGCCAGTCATTAAGAGGCCTGGCGGCGCAAAGCGGCCAGCATACCCATACTGCGCATGGCAGAAAAGTTATTTGGACTAAAAACCCGTATAATTGGCCCCGATTTTTCTCGCTCGGTTTCCGTATGTCTGCCCAAGATCCCCATGTTCATCTCGACGTCGCCATCATCGGCGGCGGTATCGCTGGTCTCTGGTTGATCAATCGACTTCAGCAAGCCGGTTATCATTGCGGTTTGTTCGAGGCCAAAGCCCTGGGCAGCGATCAATCGGTGGCGTCCCAGGGGATGATTCACGGCGGCATCAAGTACACCCTGGGAGGTGCGTTAACCGGTGCCTCTGAGGCTATTGCCGACATGCCGGATCACTGGCGCCAATGCCTCAACGGTGAAGGTGATGTTGACCTGCGCGGTGCAGACACCCTCTGTGACCACTTTTATATGTGGTCCAGCGCCAGTGTTACCTCCAAACTCACCACCTTCTTTGCCAGCAAAGCCACTCGCGGACGGGTGGACAAGGTGGCAGCCAACGACAGACCGGCCTTATTCCGGCAGGGCAAATTTAAAGGCCAGCTCTATAGACTGGTGGACATGGTGCTCGACGTACCCAGCGTATTGCGCACCCTGGCAAACAATGTTGCCGGTCAAACCTGGTTACTGCCCCCGGAACGGGCCAATTGGATCAAAAACGAGAGTGGCGAGTGCGAACTGCGCGTTAAAACTGACAAGGGCCATGTACGGGTCACTGCCGGACAATTTATCTTTAGCGCCGGTCGCGGCAACCAAGCCCTGTTGCGGGCCCTGGACGAGAATACGCCAGCGATGCAGGAGCGCCCGCTGCAACAGGTAATGGTCAAGCTCAAGCAGCCTTCTGACGATATTCGCTTTTATGGCCACTGCCTCGGCACGGACAAAACGCCCCGCTTGACCATCTCCACACATCCGACTCAGGATGGACGCTGGGTCTGGTACTTGGGCGGCAGTCTTGCAGAGAAAGGGGCTCAACAGACAGAAGCTGAAGTGATTCGCGCCGCACAGGCAGAACTCACACACCTGATGCCTTGGATGGACTTATCCGAAGCCACTTGGGCCAGCCTGCCGGTCAACCGAGCCGAACCGCGCCAGAAAAATCTGCTGCGCCCCGACAAGGCCTTTATTGGCAAAGCCGGCAAATGTTCCAATGTCGCCGTGGCCTGGCCGACCAAACTCACTTTAGCCCCCAACCTTGCCAGTGAGTGCATGGAACTGCTCAATGCAGAGGGCATCAAAACTGCGTCACACAAACCGGATCTCAGCGCGCTGGATATTCTGGAGCAGGCGAAAGTCAGCCCCTGCCCGTGGGACCAAGCGGACTTTAAACCCTTTAACGAATTTGTTTCATGAAATTGCATAACTTCCGTCGCGCCATTGGCGAACTCCAAGTCAGCCCTATCGGGCTGGGCACAGTAAAACTCGGACGCAACCAGGGGGTTAAATACCCTTCCGGTTTTGAACTGCCCAGCGACGCCGATGCCGCCAACCTGATAGCCCAGGCCAGCGACCTGGGAATCAATCTGATTGATACCGCACCTGCCTACGGCATCAGCGAAGAACGCCTGGGAAAACTGCTAAAGGGCCAGCGCAGTAACTGGGTCATTTGTTCCAAGGTGGGCGAGGAATTCAATAACGGCGAATCCAGCTTTGACTTCTCTGCCAAACACACACGCTTTAGCATCGAGCGCAGCCTAAGGCGGCTCAATACCAACGTGATCGAACTGGTGTTGGTGCATTCCGATGGCAAGGATATGGATATCATCAACAACACTGATGTATTGGCAACCCTCGCCCAATTGAAACAAGAAGGGCTGATACAAGCCTACGGCATGTCTACCAAAACGGTGGAAGGGGGCCTTGCCGCCGCCAAACTCTCGGACTGCGTCATGGTCACTTACAACCTTAACCACCTTGAGGAAGAACCGGTTTTGGATTACTGCCGCGACCACGGCAAAGGAGCCTTGATAAAGAAGGCCCTGGCCAGCGGCCATATCACTGTTGGCAGTGATGGCGACCCAGTGCAGGAGAGCATGGATTTCCTGTTTGCCCATACCGGCGTCAGCAGTGCGATTATCGGCACCATTAACCCTGGGCACTTGCGGAGCAACTGCGAAAAAGCGATTAACGCGCTTACCTTTAACTAGATCCTATTTTTGCACCAACTCCGCAGCGATGATCCGAAACACATCGGGAGATATCACCAATCCAAGGTGCGTTGATCGAACCTCATGGTGACGCGTATCGGGATTGGTGCGATCAATCGCCGCTCGCCAATGCACAATGCCGTCCAGCTTCGAGTAAATGCAGGTGACAGGCACAGTTATCGGACGCAGATCCCTGGCTGCCAGTCTGGCTTCCATACTGTTCAGGTCGATACCCCGACGCCGGTAATAGTCTGCAAAACGGGTGTACTTGGCGCCGCCCAAAATCGGGCTCCCCAAGGTAATCACCTGCTGAACCAAAGCGGGATATTCCCTGGCCACTTCCCGCCCCAGAATGCCACCCAGGCTCCAGCCAATAATTGAAACGGGGCCATTGTCTGCCTCGCTCATGTCGGCCACCTGCCCGGCGATTCTTGGAATATTGGCGTGAACATCGCCCAAATTGCGACCCAGCTCCCAGCCCTTTACCCGGTGGCCGAGTTGCTCCAGAAACCGCCGCAAGAGCACAGTGGATAGATTACTGGCCCCGATACCCGGCAATACCAAAACCGAGTTGGGTTTGCCGCCCTGCGTGCGAACCAATTCGGGATAGGCCAATGCCAGGCGCGCCAGCTCCACACCACTCATGGTTTCCAGGGCGGTTTCCAGCATTGATGGCGGTCTTGGCAAACTCATTGCGGCAACAGTCCACGCAACAATGCTTGAATATCTTTTCTGCCCATATATTTTGGTCCGGCGTGAACAGACAAAGCCTCTTTGTACGCCGCTGAGGCTATCGAGGGGATATCCTGTTCTTTCAGGCTTTCAACGTTGTCGGGAATGCCAAGTTCAGTGTTAAGACGTTCAAGACGGTCTAGCGTGAGACCGGCAAGATCTGACCGGCCGAGTGAGGCTTCACCCAACCCGGTCTCGATTGCCAGTTGAGCCAGTTTGTCCTGCACGGCGTCTTGAGAAAACGCCACAATTCTTGGAAGTAATATGGCATTGGCAAAACCATGGGGCAGCCCGTAGCAGGCACCCAATTGATGGGAAATCGCATGTACATAACCCAGCATCGCTTTTCTAAATGCCTTGCCTGCAATTAACGAAGCTCTGGCCATGGCGGCGCGGGATTCGAGATTGCCGCCGTTTCTGTATACCTCTGGCAAATGCGTGAAAATCAACTCTATAGCTTCCAGCGCCAGAGCATCGGTTTGGGGAGAGGCCAACTGGCTCAAATAGGCTTCGATGGCATGAGTGAGGGCATCCATTCCGGTTTCCGCCGTTATCGATGGCGGCAGGGATTGACTCAGCGCAGGATCGAGGGCAACTCCCTTTGCAATCGTGCGACTGTCGATGATAAATCGTTTGGTATGGGTAACATCGTCCGATATCACGGCAACGCTGGTGACCTCTGACCCAGTCCCTGCAGTGGTCGGAACACAAAACAACGGCAGAGGTTTGTTACGGCCCTTGCGAATGCCGACCAGTTTTTCAACCGGCTTGTCATTGGTCGCGGCGACAACAATGGCTTTGGAAGCATCAATCGCCGACCCTCCTCCGAACGCAACCACGGCATCACACTGGTGCTGTTGTTGCGCTTGCAGGCCCTCTTTAACCACACTGACTGATGGGTCTGGTGTGATACCGGAATAGATGGCGAAGCCTACCTGATTTTGTGCCAGCGCTGCTATGAGGGTATCGAGCTGCTGCCTTTTGACAACGCCGGCTGTGGTGACAATCAGAACCTTATTGACCCCGTAATGGCCAATCTCCCTGGCGAGCGAATGGGTGGCATCCAGGCCTTCATGCAACCTGGATTCTCGCAGGGGCATTAACTTTAAGCCCATGGCTGTGGCTTTAAGCTCTGCACGATGCAGTTTAAATCTAAGGCGCTCGGCAAGCGTCGATTGTGATCCTCTCATGGACATCCTCTACACGCAGGTTTGTTCAGGGGGGCTGAGTGTAGGTTGGCGCCGCAGCTGTGAATGTTAAAAATGTTACGTTGTTGCTGTAATTAACCCAAAGACAATCAATTTGTCTTAAAAAGTCAATATCGTGTCTGAATATGTAGAGGGAAGATAAGCTGACAAGCCCGCAGGCTATCCTGCAGGCAATGTTATCGCTGTGTCCGGAGTGGCTTCAGCTGTCGTCCTGATCGAGGATTTTTTCCACAATCGCTGTTGTGGAGCAGTTATCAAAAAAGCTCAGCACCTTCACTTCACCACCGTAAGCTTTCACAATTTCCCAGCCCACAACCTGGTCTGCGGTGTAGTCACCCCCCTTCACCAAAACGTCCGGCTTGATGGATTGCAGCAGTCGTTGCGGTGTGTCGTCTTCAAAATCCAATACCCAGTCAACCGCTTCCAGGCCAGCGAGTACCGCCATGCGGCGATCCACCGGGTTGATGGGGCGGGTCGGACCTTTCAGACGACGAACGGAATCGTCGCTGTTAATCGCAACCACCAGGCGGTCGCCCAGGGCTCGTGCGTCTTCCAGATAACCGACATGCCCGGCGTGAATGATGTCAAAGCAGCCATTGGTGAAAACGATTTTTTCGCCGTGAGCGCGGGCATCGGCCAAAGCAATCAGTAATTGTTCTTCGCTCATTACGCCACGCTCTGAGCCCTGTTCGGTCTGGATGGCACGGCGCAGTTCCGGACCGGATATGGTCGCTGTACCCAGTTTACCCACGACGATACCAGCGGCCAGATTGGCCAATGCCACGGCTTGGGGCAGTTCAGTGCCGGCAGCAAGACTGGAGGCAAGCACAGAAATGACGGTATCACCGGCACCGGTAACATCGAACACCTCGCGAGCGCGAGCCGGCAGATGCAGCTCGGGCATATCCGGGCGCAGCAGCGTCATACCGTGTTCGCCTCGGGTCACCAGCAGCGCTTCAAGATCCAGCTTGCGCATCAACGCTGTACCGCGATTAACCAGTTCCAGCTCCGAAGAACAGCTGCCGACCACCGCTTCAAACTCATGCAGATTCGGGGTGAGCAAAGTGGCGCCGCGATAACGGGCAAAATCAGTACCCTTGGGATCAACCAAGACCGGAACCTTGGCGTCGCGGGCCGCATCGATCAATCCCAGGGTATCCTGCAGGCTGCCCTTGGCGTAATCGGAGAGAATCACCGCTCCCATATGAGGCAGAAGCTTTTTCGCCTTGGAGAGAAAGTCGGCGCTGTCTTCGAGTCCAAAGGATTCTTCAAAATCCATGCGAATCAATTGTTGATGGCGGCTGATTACCCGCAGTTTCGTGATGGTGGGCTTATCAGCGGAAACCTGAAAATCGGTATGAATACCCACCGATTGCAAACTCGTTCGCAGGGTTTCTGCCGCCTCGTCGGCACCGACCACACTGACCACAGAAGCCCCGGATCCCAGCGCGGCGATATTGAGCGCAACGTTGGCCGCGCCACCCGGGCGATCTTCCACCCCATTGACTTTAACCACCGGCACGGGCGCTTCCGGAGAGATACGTGAGGTACCACCACTCCAGTAGCGGTCGAGCATGACATCGCCAATCACCAAGACTTGGGAGCGATCAAACTGAGGCATGGAAAGCTGCATAATTTACTCCTGAAACTGCATGGCGTGGAGTTTGGCGTAGGCACCGCCCCGCTCCAACAACGCCTGGTGACTGCCCTGTTCAACCACTCGCCCGGCTTCCATCACCACAATCTTATCGGCATTTTCGATGGTGGACAGACGGTGGGCAATGACCAGGGTAGTACGCCCTTTCATGACTTCTTCCAGCGCGTTCTGGATGCTGCGCTCCGATTCCGTGTCGAGGGCCGATGTAGCTTCATCGAGAATCAGAATGGGGGCATCTTTGAGCAGGGCGCGGGCAATTGCCAGACGCTGGCGTTGTCCGCCCGAGAGACGGGTGCCATCTTCACCGATAACGGTATCAAAGCCATCCGGCATTTGTTCGATAAAAGCGGTGGCGTTGGCACTTTCGGCGACGGCGCGAATCTCGGCATCGGTTTTGTCGGCCAGATCACCATAGGCGATATTACGGGCCACGGTGTCATTAAACAGGGTGACATCCTGGTTCACCAGGGCAATCTGACGACGCAGACTGGCCAGCGTATAGGCCTGTACCGGCTGACCGTCCAGCAGAATGTCACCGCGACCGTGGTGGTAAAAGCGTGGTATCAGACTGGCGAGAGTGGTCTTGCCACTGCCCGAACGGCCGACCAGAGCCACGGTCTCACCGGGTTGAATGTCCAGATTGATGTCGTGGAGCACATTGCCATCGTCTTCATTGTAGGAGAAGCTGAGATCGCGGATCTGAATAGCACCCCGTGCACGAGCGACGTTCAACTCGCCTTCATCTTCTTCCGCCAATTCATCGAGCTGCTCAAAGATACTCTCTGCCGCCGCAATGCCCTTTTGAATTTTGGCATTAACCTCACTGAGTTGGCGTACCGGCTTGGGGATCAAACCCGCCGCGGTGATATAGGCCACAAATGCACCGGCGTTGTCAGTGTTCATAAAGGTCATCGCCAGATAGACCAGCGCCCCCATAGCGGCGGCGACGATCAGTTGCAGCACCGGCGTCGCAAACGAAGACGTGGTGACCAGCTTGAGATTCTGGCGGAAGTTGCCGCGGCTGGCGTCTTCAAAGCGCTGGCGCTCGTAATCTTCACCGCCAAAGCTGCGCATCACCCGGTAGCCGTTGATCATCTCGGAACTGGTTTGGGTCACATTACCCATGGTCACCTGAATACGGCTGGAGAGCTTGCGCAGGCGCTTGCCCACCACCGCCACCAAACCACCGATAAACGGAGCCACCACCAGAAACACCAGTGTCAGCTTCCAGTCCTTCCAGAACAGGTAGATCAGTAGTCCAATAACCGTGAAACCTTCACGAATCAAAACTTTCAGTGCATCGGTAGCGGCCTGGGTGACCTGAGTCACGTTAAAGGTGATGCGGGAGATCAGATGGCCGGAGTTGTTGCGGTCGAAATACTCGCCCGGCAGCACCGTCAGGCGGTTAAACAGTTCAGTGCGCAGCTGGTGCACAATGCCCAGGGACACTCGAGCAATAAAATAGTTACCAACAAAAAAGCCAATGCCACGCACCAGATAGATGCCCACAATCACCAGCGGAATAACCACCCTCTGGGAAGCATCTGAACTTTCGATAGCATTGATCAGATATTCCATCATCTGTGCCAGCGCCGGTTGGGTGGCGGCAAACAGGAGGAAACCGAGGATACTGAGGGAGAACATCAACCAGTGGGGCTTGAGGTAACCCAGCAGTCGCCAGTAGATCCGGGCTCCGTTGGAGGAGGCTCCCTCAGTGACAGGCGGGGTGGTACTCATAGGGGGTTCCGCAATGGTCTCGATGGTCGATTCAATGGGGCGCAGTGTACCATAGACCACCCCAGGCAAGCCGCCAATTATTGAGAGTGGATGACAAATGGGATTGGGGCGCGCACAAGCGCCCGGAAAGCGCTAGAATGCCCGAGTTTTCAGACAGGGCAAATACAGCAGCCATGAGACTCACAGCGGCCCGGGAATTTTTCGCCGACCCCACTCTCGATACGCCCTTGTGGCGCAGACCCACTGTTTTGGCAGCCCTGCTGTCCGCCCTGAGTGGTGTCTTGCTTATCGCCATGGGGGATGGTCTTAACAACGATGCCACCCTGTACCTGGTCAGTGCCGATGTCTTTCGCCTGCAGGGCTGGGAAGCCGCCGAGAACATCTACCACCGCCCCTTCTACCCGGCCTCAATCGGTATGCTTAGCGGGCTGCTGGGTATTTCCGCCACGGCCGGCGCCTACGTTATCAATCTGTTGCTGATGGCCCTGTTGGGTTACGCCTTTGTGGCACTGGTGCGGGAGCTGGGTGGCAAAGGCAATGCCCAATGGGTAGCGGCCTTTATCATTGTAAGCTACCCGGCATTGTGCGCGTACCGGGACTACATTATTCGCGACTTTGGCTACTGGGCCTTTTCCCTATTGGCTTTGGTGCAGCTGATACGCCTGCATCAGGGCATCAGGCTCTCCGGCTTGCTGTTGTGGTTGGCGCTGAGTCTGTTGGCAACCCTATTGCGCCCCGAAGCGGCCATTCCCATGCTGGTGACACCCATATCTCTGCTGTTCAACCGCTCGCTGAGCCTCAAGGATCGGGCACTGGCCTGTCTGAAAATATATTCACTGCTGGCCGCCTGCCTGCTGATGGCACTCTTGGGCGAACCGGTTGTGGAGGTCGATCCCGTCGGCACGTTGCTGCAAAACACATTGAAGGAGTACACCGGCTTTGTGCAACAGCTGGGGCACAACCTGGGGCTCATGAAAGCCAATTTGACAGAGCATGTTCTCAGCCACTACTCCCGAGAGTTTGCCAACCTGGGTGTTTTCCTGTTGCTGCTCGGCATCCTTGTGGCGAAAACTCTCAAAGCCTTCTCAGCTCCCATCATCCTGATTGGGTTGTTTGTGAGCCGTCGTCGTCTGCTGCATCTCCCACGCCATGCCGCCTATCGAACCACGTTATTGGTGGTGACAGTCGTGGTCGCCGTGTTTTTTGCCCAAACCCAGTTTCTCCAGACCCGCTACCTGATTCTGATTACCTTATTGCTGTTGGTACCCCTTTGCATTGGCCTGGGACAATTGCTGTCTTCCCCCCTCAACATGACCATCAGCCGCAACGGGCGACTGTTTCTGATCGGGATGGCGGTCATTCTGGTTTTCGACAGTCAACTGAGCTTCGGATACCGGGACCATCATATTCCACCTGCTATTGAGTGGCTCAAGAGCAATACTCCCGAAGGCAGCTGGATCTACGCCAACGAACAGCAGCTGGCGTATCTCAGTGGTGGTGACTTCTATATGCCCCATTTGCAGAAGGCCAAGGAGCATATGGCGGAGGAGTCCGTCGAGGTATTATCCGGCTATGACTTTTTGGCAGTGCAGATCAAAAAGCGGGATAAGAAACTGGCCAAGTACGTCGCCGCCCTGCCTCAAAACTTTAAACCCCTGCTGAAAATCAGCAACAGTCGCGGTGATCAGATTGTGATTATTCAGGTTCAGGGAGGCCGAGAGGTTCGTCAAGGCAAAGATTGGGATGACATTCGCGCGGCGGCGTTTGCCAATCCCAACCCTTGATCGGGCTAGCACTTAGTCAGGTTATGTCGCAAACCATTGGCATCCAGAAACGATGCCATCTCCTGATAATTGGCCGCATAACGGGGAATAAACTTGTCAAAGTAGTCCGCCGCCAGAAAACGTTCCACGGATTCAATCAGATCCGCTTTGGCAATCACCTCTTTGTCTTCGGCGTAAATACACGGCAATTCAAATGCTTCGCTGAATGACAGGCAGCGTGAACAATTGGCAAAGAACATGGTGGGATTGCCATGGGCCAGGTGGAACATGTTGCCGTGCAAGCGCCAGCCAATAGCGCCGTAAGCATTGTCCACCAGTGCCTGATAGGGCTTGATGTCGAACTCGTAAAGAGTATCCATCTTGCGCTGGAACAACGGCAGGCGCCGACGGGCGCAGTACAGATCCTTGATTTTCTGTGCAGCCAGCACAGGTTTCATGCCGCGTTTAATCAATTCGTCCACAATGATATTGATATTGCGGTCATGCCCCTTGCGAGCGGTAATCACCACTTCTTTGGCATTCTTTTTATTCAATGCCCACTCTGGCTTGAGGCTGCGATACAGTGTCGGACAACCGGTCATGCGCACATTCTCGATACCGGCCTTTTTGAGAGTATCGTAAGTGCGTGGATCGCGAGCACTGGAAAATTCACACTTGTTGTGAATTTCCTGCAACAACAGCACGGTTTCTTCGTCGAAGGCAAAGGTGTCCACTTCGTGACGATGCTGAGTGGTTCCTACCCCCAGGGGTACGAACGGAATCTTAATCTGACGTAGCTCTTCAACGGAGATCATCCAACGACCGAGTTTGGCGATGTGGCGGTACCACAGATTGGTCCCGACAATTACCGCCACGTCGCACTCATTGATGCGCTCGATGTCACCCGGGTTGAGTGGTTTGCGCGGGTCAATATCAATGCTGCGTTGAGGGTCAAAGTCCAGAATGCGCTTGACGCTATCCTCGATAAAATGATCACCGACGTTGTTAGTGGATACACGCGGATTAATAAATGCGATGGCCTGGCTCATGGCAGGGTTACCTGAATCAAGGGAATTAAGACTCAACCGCAGTTGAGGCGGTTTCTTTTACGACCAAAATATCTTCCATGATCAGATACTCCAGATCCGAACCGAAGAACATGTTCAGCGCATCGGTGGGCGAACACACCATGGCCTCACCGCGTCGGTTCAAGGAGGTATTGAGCACCACACCATTACCGGTGAGCTTTTCCATTTCTTCCATCAGTCGGTAATAGGGCTCGTTAACACCGGGCTGCAGCGCCTGGGCCCTGGCCGTGCCATCCTCATGAACGACCTCGGGCACCCGGGTTTTCCACTCGTCCTTCACTTCGAAAGTAAAGGTCATGTAGGGCGCGGGATGATCAACTTTGAACATCTCCGGCGCCACACGGCTGAGCATACTGGGACAAAAGGGACGCCAGCGCTCACGAAACTTGATCTGCTCGTTAATGCGGTCCGCGACACCGGACGCCGACGGACACCCCAGGATAGAGCGACCGCCCAGGGCACGGGGACCAAACTCCATACGCCCCTGGAACCAGGCAACCGGGTTACCATCAGCCAAGATTTTGGCAATTTCCGCCGGCACCTCGTCGATCTTGTTCCACTGGGGCTGGTGCGGATGCTTGGCGCAGGCCGCTACCACTTCTTCGCTGGTATAACTGGGGCCGAGGTAAACATGCTCCATTTTCTCCACCGAGACGCCACGCTGCTCCGAAGCGTAGGCAGCCGCGCCAATGGCAGTACCGGAATCCCCCGAGGCGGGCTGAACAAACAGCTCTTTCAGCTCTTCGCGGGCGATGATTTTCTGATTCAGCTTGACGTTTAAGGCCCCACCACCGGCAAAGGCCAGTTTGCCGGTTTCGCGAATAATGTCGCCCAGGTAGTAATCCATCATCTGCAGCGCCAGCTTTTCAAACAAGGCCTGCATGCTGGCAGCATAGTGAACGTACGGATCGTCGGCAATATCCCCGTCGCGCTTGGGACCGAGCCAGTCGATCAGCTTGTCGCTAAAATAATAACCTTTGCCCTTGTCCTTGTGACGGCGCAGCCCGATCACATTGGCATAGTCGGTGTTGATCACCAATTCGCCATCTTTGAATTCCGCCAGACGGGAAAAGTCATATTTGCTGGCATCACCGTAGGGCGCCATACCCATGACCTTGTATTCACCATCGAGCATTTCAAAACCGAGAAATTCGGTAATGGCACCATAGAGGCCGCCTAGGGAATCGGGATCGACAAATTCTTTGATCTTGTGGATTTTGCCGTTTTCACCATAACCAAAGAAAGTGGTGGCATATTCACCCTTGCCATCAATGCCCATGATTGCGGTTTTTTCTTTAAAACCGCTGCAGTGATAGGCACTGGAGGCATGGGCCAGATGATGTTCCACCGAATCCAACTGCACCTGCTTGGGGTTAATACCCAATTGTTCCAGTAACCAGGTAATCTTCTTTTTGTAACGGCGGTAGCGGCGGTTGCCGTTCACAATGGCATCAAGAGCACGATCCGGCGCGTACCAGTAGCGCTTGGCATAGCGCCAGCGGTGGGGTTCAAATAGGCTGATGGGAGCAAATGGAATCGCCACCACATTGATGTCGGCCGGTTGAATACCGGCCTGCTGGATACAGAATTTCGCGGCCTCGTAGGGCAGGCGGTTTTTGGCGTGTTTGTCACGAACAAAACGCTCTTCCTCGGCGGCGGCCACGAGCTTGCCATCGATGTAAAGCGCGGCAGAGGGATCGTGGTTCAGCGCCCCGGATAATCCTAAAACGATCAGTGACACGGGCTGATTCCTTCTAAAAAACTGTCAATTCTGTAGTGTCTGTTCTTGTTCCGTTAGAGCGGACTCGATGCAATCTCGCGGTAAAGAGTCAACCGCCCAGTTACGTAACAGTCGCGCTTCGTCCTTGGCATTGGCCTTTTGCCAGCTGCCGATGCTGCGGTGCCAACGCACCGCATCCAAATCAATCACCACCAATCCCTGCTCCCAGAGCAGATTGGTGGCTTTGAAATCACCGTGGCTGATGCGATATCGCTCCATCACCTGCAGCAAACCCTGTAAGGCATTGGCAATTTTGTGCAGCAAAGGCTCCTCTGCGGTCTCGCAGACCTTGAGCAGATCTTCCCCCACGCTGTGCTCCGTAATCAGGTAGCCGCGGCCTCGCAATGCGCCAAAGCGCTCTTCCACCATGGCAACCGGCCTCGGAGTGTTCACCCCCAAACCTCGCAGCCGGTGCCCCGCCTGCCAACTGTGCCAAGCGCGGGTTGGTCGCCAAAAACGCTTGAGCCTGTGCATCAACCCCTTAAGGTTGTAGCGCTTGATCACCAGCCTGCGCCCTTGCCATTCGATCTCACTGACGGTGGCGCTGCCGCCATCTTTAAGGATCCTGGAGCGCGCTATGACCCCGTCGAGGTCGTCCAGCAACGGTCGTAGCGACTCACTGTCTTCACGCCAGCAGGATTGAAAACGGCGCCAGCTTTCACGGGTTTCAAACAAGCTGCAGTCACGCACGCTCTTTTCGGCAAGGTCTTCGGCGCGGCGCGCCTGCCAGTCCCACGCGAGCGCGCACACTGTACCATAATCCAGCCCGGTGTCGGCCAATCGCTGATAGGCGGCATGCAAACCAGGCCACCAGGGTTCGGGCAGCTGCGACAGGAACACGCCCAGGTTGTAAGCCCGATCATGGTGGCCGTCCAAGGCTTTAATGTCGGCAGTATCGATGATCCAACACTGCTCATCGCTGAACAGAAAATTACCGGGGTGGATATCTTTCTGCTGTAACCCCGCATTGTGCATGCGTGCGATGGTGTGCGCGGTTTTGACGGCCCAGGGCAGACCTTCGTCCTCCAGCGACAGGGAATCCACCTGCAATCCGATCTGCTGCTCAAGGCTACAGCTATCGGGCAAGAAGCGGCTCACCACCCAGGCGGCTTTGCCATCAGTCAGCTGGCCGTGGTGAATCACTTCCGGTGATGGCAGCTTCGCCTGCAGCAGGCGTCGACTGCCCTGCACTTCTAGACCCGCTTTGGTGAGGGCACGCTTACCCAGATAAATTTTGGCCAGTACCGTCTGACCCCGCCAGGTTGCTCTGCCAACATAGCGTTTGCCAGGCAAGGTCCGCAGCCAGGTATCGATGATCAGCTCGTTGCCGTTAAGATTCAGTGCCAAGGGCAGCTCAGGGCGACGGCCAGCGCTCGCCAGCTTTTGAAAACTGATTTGATCTGCCATGCTCAGCGTCTACCGGTCAACGTACGATGCCCTTGCGCAGGGCCTTGGCATACAGCTTCTGAGCCTTCAGTTCCACCTGCTGCCATAGGCGCCGGTTTTGGTGCAGCTCTTCTCGCAGCGGACGATTGCTGTAACGGCGGATAAACCTCAATTTGTCACGCAGGCTCAGCGGCACATCAAAGGAGGAATAGTAGAGGCTGGCGAGATCCTTGAGCCGCCAGCGATAAGGCAAATGGCGATGAATCAAGGCGCGATGCAGATCGATCAGGGCGAGATCAGGCACTGTACCGGTAGCATCGGACTCGCAGTCCGCGCGATTGCGCAGCAGAAAATGGCAGATATAAAAATCGCGGTGATTGATACCCGCCTGGTGCATCTCGCGACTCATATCGCATACCCGCTCCAGCAATTTTCGCTTGAGAGACAGCAGGGGCGGACGTTGACGCCATTCCAGCGCCAGGTCTTCCAATGAAATCGAGGGCTCTATCGCATCGGTGACAATAAAAGACAGTCGCCTGGCCGGATTTTCCCCACGTTCACCAAATGCCGCCACCGACATAGTGCCCACGCCAATCGTCTGGAGGGCATCGACGGCGGCTTTTTCGTTGGCGGCCCCCAGTATCGGCAGACGCCCCTGGATAAGATTCTTGATAATTTCCTTCCAGCCAACACCCCGGTGCAACTTCAGGAAGTAACCCCGGCCACCCTCTTCGAAACGCAGGGTTCGTCGCCCCTCCAGCTCCCGATACACTTTTCCCTGCAGCGATTGCACGGCGTCAAACGGGTCCTGCCCTCGCCATAAGCGCTGGAATTCCTCGCGTAAATACAGGTTCACGACTGGCCTCCGGCAAACCGCAGAATATGCTCCGCCGCCACCTCCGGCATACTGAAGACGTCCTGCTCAGCCGCAAACTGACGCCCCCGTTGCCGCCACTGGGTACGCCCGGTTATCAGCTCGGGCAGAATCCGCGCCAGGGAATGATCAAACGCCGACTGCTCATAAGGCGATGCCAGCACCTCGCCCATATCGGCATCGCTGATGTAATGAGCGTAGCCGCAAACATCGGTCACCATAACCGGCAGACCGGCAACCACCGCTTCCACCAGCACGGTACCGGTGTTTTCATGGCGAGCCGGGTGGACCAGCAGATCCGCCCCTTGCATAAAGCGGGGAATATCATCGCGACCGGAAAAGATCTGGAAACGCTCAGCCACGCCAAGTTTGCGTGCCAGGCGCTGAATGGCAGCCGGTCTGTCCTGCCCCACTACAAATAAACGGGTTTTCTGACGCTGCTCTGCGGGGAGACTGGCGAGGGCACGAACACTGCGGTCGACGCCCTTGGTTTTGAACCCTGACCCCACCATCAATAGCAGGCATTCGTCGTCCGCAATGCCAAACTCTCGACGAAATTGCCGGCGAATGTGTTCACTGTCGTCCGACGCAATGCGGTCGCGGGCAATACCCGGTGGCAATAGGTGCAAACGTTTGTCTTCGGTCTGATAAAAACGCTGAAAGATGGGTACCTGGAGACGCGAAATCATCAACACCTCGGTAGGCTCACCGCGGCCAAAAACGGCAGCTTCGTACTCCGAGAAATGGCGGTAGCGGCCTCCGAGGCGATAGATTCGCCCGTAGAGTTCCGTAACCCTGGCCTCATAACAACCATCGGCAGCGTAGTAGACATCCAGCCCCGGCATTTTGTTGAAGCCCACCAGGCAATCCACCGGGTTGTTGCGACGATGCTGCTGCACCCAATCGTAAAAATGACGGTTCTTGCTTTGGCTGCTCCAGCCCTTGCGAGGAACGGTCACTCTCTCAATCCAGTCGGGGCAGTCACCCTGCCAGGAAAAACAGTAAACCCGTATTCGGGCACCACGCTTGTGACAGGCCTGTGCGATGCGCAGTAAATCCCGCTGCAAACCACCGAATGGAAAATATTTGTAGAGGCAGAAACCCAGACTGGCGCTCATTAGCTTAAACCACCGGAGTGGTTGTGGCAGGCAACAGGGGCTGCAATGCCCCCAGAACCACCTGCGGCGTCAACGCTGAGAATACCGCCGGATCCGCCTCAGCCAATACCGGCTCGCAATCGGATGCACACAGGTGAATCTGGTTGGCCCCGTAAGCGCCGACCAACGCCGGGCTGGTGGGACCATATAAGGATACGGTGGGCACGTCCATCGCTGCGCTGAGGTGACCAAGTCCCGTATCCACCGCCACTACCGCAGAGGCCTGGCCCAGCACAGCCGCAACACCATTGAGATTCAGTTTGGGCAGCACTTCAGCCCCTTCGATGCCGTCGACAATACGATGGGCCCGATTTTTTTCCGTCTCGTTGCCCCAGGGCAGACGCACGCGAATATTGCGTTGCGTCAATTCCAGGGCCAACTGGCGCCAGTAGACCTCGGGGTAGTGCTTGTCATGCCAGGTGGTTCCGTGCAGAAACACCACGTTGGGTGCTTCGGGGGTGCCACCACAAAACCGCTTTCGATCGAGGCCATAACTGCCTTTTCCGGCAGGCAGCTCGTAGTCGAGGGCTTTGGCAAACAACTGCCGAATTCTCTCCACCGCATGGCACTCCCGCGGCACATTATAGCGATGCTGATAAGCCCAGGAAGCCAGTGATTCCCTTGCTGACTCGCGATCGTAGCCCGCTGCCGGCGCTTTCGTCAGCCAGGTCACCCACGCACTTTTGATCAATCCCTGGGCATCAATCACCAGATCGTAATGGTGCTTTCGCAACAGCGTTCGAAACTGCTTCCACTCATTCGAACGCAAGGTCGCGAGAATGTGCTTTCGCCAACGTCGAATGGCCACCGGGATCACCATATCCACGGCTGGGTGCCAGCTGGGCACCTCGGCAAAACTGTCTTCCACCACCCAATCGAACTGCACCTGGGGCAGCGCGCGTTTGGCATCAGTCAGTGCCGGCAGGGTGTGGATCACATCGCCCATGGACGTGGTTTTTACAATCAGGACTCTCACGCGGGCATCACCTTGTTCAGGGCGTCGGCAACCAGGTCAGGGCTGATATCAATCATCGACTGGTGGTAGCCCTGATCAGCGTCGCCCTTGCGGATTTTCAAATAGCCTTCGATCAGACGAATCACCTCTGCCTTGTCACTCAGCGGCGGCGTAAAGTCCGGGCTGGTGGGACCATAGAGCGCCACCAACGGGGTGGATACCGCAGCGGCCACGTGCATCAACCCGGAGTCGTTGGTAATCACCGCATCACAGGCGGCGAGCAAGTCGATTGCCTGGGGCAGGCTGGTTTTGCCCGCCAGCGCATGAAACCTTTTACGCTGGTCCCCCGTCAGGCGCGCGGCGATTTCCCGCACCACCTCCGCGTCTTTGGCCGAACCGAAACAGGCGATCTGGTAGCCATCGTCAATCAGGCGAGCGGCGAGCTCAGCGTAATGATAGTCCGGCCAGCGCTTGGCGGGGCCGAACTCCGCCCCCGGGCACAGACCGATCAATTTTTCCGCAGGCAGTGAGAACTGCTGTAAGGCTTTTACTTGTGCTTCCCGATCAACCGTCAACTTGGGCGGTAAGATTTCCGGCAGCTGCTCGGCGCTGGGCACACCTTCGCCGGCGAGCGCCACATAGCGCTGGACCATCAACGGAAAAGCTTCTTTATTGAGCTTGCGCGGATCATTGAGCAGCCAGTAGCGCATTTCCCCCAACCAGCCGGTGCGCAGGGGAATATTGGCAAACCAGGGAATCAGAGCAGATTTGAGAGAGTTGGGGCAAACGATTGCCTGATCGTAACCGCGCTGTTCCAGCATGGCCGCCAAGCGGCGGCGCACTCCCAATTGCAAGCTGCCATGCCCTACCGGCATGGCGATCGAGTTGCTGACTTCGGGCATACGCTCAAGCAGCGCCCGGCACCAGTCCGGCGCCAACACATCGATTTCGCACTCAGGGTATTGGGCTTTAAGCTGGCGATAGAGCGCGTGGCTCATCAACATATCGCCAACCCAGGACGGGCCGACGATAAGTATGCGCTGGGGCTGGAACATAGGAATGTTAAAGTCCTGCGGTGCTTAGCCTGCCACTGGAGTCAGCCAGCCTGCATGAGCTTCACTCTGGCCCTTGACCACATCAAAGTAGGTGCTCTGCAGCTTGGTGGTGATTTCACCGCGGCGGCCCTCGCCGATGATGCGACCATCCAGACTGTTGATGGGCAGAACCTCAGCGGCGGTACCGGTAAAGAAAGCCTCGTCCGCAACGTAAACCTCGTCACGGGTGATACGCTTTTCGCGAACCTCGTAGCCAAACTCGTCGGCCAGCTGGAAGATGGTGCCACGGGTAATGCCGTCCAGGCAGGAGGTCAACTCGGGGGTATAGATGATGCCGTCACGAACGATAAAGATGTTTTCGCCGGAACCTTCGGCCACATAACCTTCGTTGTCCAGCAACAGGGCTTCTTCGCAGCCGCTGTCCAGGGCCTCTTTCAACGCCAGCATGGAATTGATGTAGTGGCCATTGGCCTTGGCCTTACACATGGAGATATTCACATGGTGACGGGTGTAGCTGGAGGTGCGCACCTTGATACCGATCTCCTTGGCTTCCGGAGACATATAAGAAGGCCAATCCCAGGCGGCAACAATCACATGGGTCTTGAGCTGATCGGCACGCAGCCCCATACCCTCGGAGCCCAGGAACGCCATGGGGCGCAGGTAAGCTTCGTCGAGGTTATTCTCGCGAACCACCTGGCACTGAGCGTCGTTGAGCTGGTCTTTGCTGAACGGCATGTCCATACCCATGATATGGGCTGAACGATAGAGCCGGTCGGTGTGCTCCTGCAGGCGGAAGATGCTGGTACCGCGTGGGGTGTTATAGGCACGGACGCCTTCAAATACGCCCATGCCGTAGTGCAGTGTGTGGGTCAGAACGTGAACCTTGGCGTCACGCCAGGGCACCATTTCGCCGTCGAACCAAATTACGCCGTCGCGATCGGCAAATGACATAGGAAACTCCCAAAAACTAAACTAAGTGGTTTCTGTGCTCAGGCCGACCTGATTGGCGTACTGCCTTGGCATACTACGCGTTCATCATGGCCTCCCAGAGAGACTGTACTGACACTCGTTCGTCAGCGTGGGTATCACCACTGACGGTGCCGGGGAGGCTTTGCAGCGCCAGCCGGTGTCCTGTGGATCGAAACGCCTTGTAAGCTTCGATCAGTTGCGCGACCTCTTCTGCTGTCATTAACCCTTCAGCCTGCAGGCTTTCCAGGATGCGAATGTTGTCGCTCCAGCGAGTTAGCGCGGGGGCTTTATGGGCCCAGGCTAAAACGGCGTATTGAACCATAAATTCAATATCAACGATACCGCCAGAATCCTGTTTGAGATGGAATATTTGGGCTTTTTGCTCCTCGTTGCCCTGGGTGCCCAAATGGCTGCGCATTTTCTCGCGCATTTCCACCACATCGCGACGCAATTCGCCCTGCTCCCGGGGCAGGCACAGGATCTGGTGGCGCAACTCGTCAAATTCGGCGGCCAGGCGTTCGCCACCAGCCACTACCCGCGCCCGGGTGAGAGCCTGGTGTTCCCAGGTCCAGGCCTCATTGCGCTGGTAGCTCTCGAAGGCCGCCAGGGTACTGACCAGCAGACCGGAGTTGCCGGACGGACGCAGGCGCATATCCACCTCATACAGCTGACCGGAGACGGTCGTGGTATTGAGGATGTGGATCATCTTTTGGCCCAGGCGGGTAAAGTACGTCTGGTTATCCAGAGGTTTGTCGCCATCACTGTAGACCTTGGAATTGGCATCGTTGACGAAGACCAGATCCAGATCGGAACCGTGGCCCAATTCGATGCCTCCCAGCTTACCGTAACCAACCACTATGAATTCGGGCTCCGGAGCTCCCTCCACCCGACCCGGGTTGCCATGGCGGGCCTTCATTTGCTGCCAGGCCAAGGTTAATACATGCTCAAGAATCACTTCGGCCAGCCAGGTGAGATAATCGCTGACCTTCATCAATGGCAGCACATCAGTCACTTCGCTGGCGGCTACCCGCAGACCATGGGCCATACGGAAATAGCGCAGGGTTTCCATCTGCCCTTCCAGATCGTCCCAACCGACCCGCAATACTTGCTGACGCAACTCGTCTCGCAAGGTGGCTTTATCCGGCGGGTTGTAGAGACTGCGCTGGTCCAACAGCTCATCCAACAGGGCCGGATGCTTGGCCAGCTGGTCGGCAATCCAACTGCTGGCCCCACACAGTCTGACCAGTTGCTTGAGAGCATTGGGATTCTCGGTAAGCAGCAGCAGGTAGGCGGTTCGGCGCGCAACCTTTTCCACCAGCACCAGCACCCGCTCCAGGGTTTTGGCACACTCGCCGCGTTCGCAAATCTGCGCCAACAGGCGCGGCATCAATGCATCCAGCCGACTGCGTCCCTCCGCCTGCATACTCTGCAGGGCACGGCTGCTGAGCAGACCCAGCAAGGCCTTGGTAATGGCCTCGGGCTCAGCAAACCCCCGCTGCATCAACAGTTCCTGCAGATGCTCGGGCTCCATGGCCGCACTGTCAGGCGTGCAGCCCGCTGGCCACAGGCTCTGCCACTGCTGCCAGTCTTCTTCGTCACCCTGCTGCTCATTGGAGTCAGCAATGACCGCCTGGAAGTTGTCATTCACCAGCGCCCGATGCTGATCCAGCTGGCGCTCAAACTCCGCCAGCTCCCCATAGCCCATGACCCAGGCCAGACGCTGGCGATCAATCTCATCCACGGGTAGGGACTGGGTTTGTTTATCCTGATAGCCCTGAATGGCGTGCTCCGTATTGCGCAGGAAGATATAAGCCTGGGCCAGTTGCAAACCGGCACCCTGTGGCAGGTATCCTTCGCCCTCCAGAAAGGGCAACAATTTAAGTACCCGGCGTTCGTGCAGGCGACCGTCGCGCCCGCCACGAATCATCTGGAACACCTGGACGATAAATTCCACTTCGCGAATGCCGCCGGCGCCCAGCTTCACGTCCGCGCTCATACCCTTGCGCTGTACCTCGCGATTGATCAGTGTCTTCATGTCGCGCATGGATTCAATGGCACTGAAGTCCAGATACTTGCGGTAGGTAAATGGCCGCAGCATTTCCATGAGCTGCTCACCGGCCGCCTGCCCGCCAGCCATCACATCTCCCGAGACCACCCGCGCCTTGATCATGGCGTAACGCTCCCAGTCCCGCCCCTGGGTCTGGTAGTACTCCTCCATGGAATCGAAGTTGAGCACCAGGGCACCGCTTTGACCGTAAGGTCGCAGCCGCATATCGACGCGGAAGACAAAACCATCAACCGTCGAGTTATCCAGGCTGTTGATCACTTTTTGACCCAGCTTGATAAAATACTCCTGGTTGGAAATGGATTTTTGTCCACCTTCCGTGTCACCCGTTTCCGGATAGGCGAAGATCAGGTCGATATCGGAAGAGACGTTGAGCTCGTAGCCGCCCAATTTGCCCATACCCAACACCACCAGAGGCTGTGGCTGACCGCTACGTTTGCCGGTGGGCATGCCAAAGCGCTTTTGCAATTGAGCATGATGAAACTGGATCGCCGCCTGGATGGTCACCTCCGCCAGCGCCGTCATATCAGCGCAGGTTTCCTCCAGGCCAGCCATTCGACAGAAGTCCCGCCACAGAATGCGCATCATCATGTCCCGGCGAAACTGGCGTAGCTGCCGATCCAGGTCTTTTTCCGAGAGCTCGCCGTGCAGCCGCTGTTGCAGCTGCTGCGCCATCTCCGCCTGGGTCATAGCGTGTTGATAATCACTTCTCAAAAGCCAACCAAGAAAATCCGCCGGCTGATTCACCGCCACCTGGGCAAGATAATCACTACCTACCCACATTCGGGCCAATTGCACACCCGACTCCGGGTTTTGCTGCAACCACTGGCTGAATTGACTTTGTTCGTCATCGTTGGTTCGGCCCACCCACTGATCAATCTGATGTTGCAGCTGGGTGTGGAATTGAGGCGGGATCTGGTCAAAAGACAGCATATTGACTCCGTTATTGTTGTTCCCTAAAGCGTTGTTGCCTGTAGCGTAGCTAGCCGGAAGTATCCACCGGTGGGGCTACACGCAGTACTTCCTCTATGGTGGTCACTCCCTGAGCCACTTTTTGAGCCCCGGACAACCGCAGGGTGCGCATGCCCTCGCGCATCGCCAGTTTACGCAGTTCTATCAGGTCGCAATTGTCGTCGATCAATTGTTGCAGGGATTCCGTCAGAACCATAATTTCGTAGATACCCTGACGACCCAGATAGCCGGTATTGCGGCACTCCAGGCAACCGTTGGGTGCAAACACCTTTTTCGGGTGAGCCACCTTCCAGGGCGCCACCAGAGATTGCCATACCTCAGGCTCCACATGGCTTTCCTTTTTACAGTGGGGGCAAAGCGTACGCACCAGGCGTTGGGCCATAATGCCCAACACAGTGGAGCGAATCAGGTAGGACGGCACCCCCAAATCCAGCAGGCGGGTAACCCCTGTGGCGGAATCATTCGTGTGCAGCGTGGATATCACCAAATGCCCGGTCAACGCTGCCTGAACGGCCATTTGCGCCGTCTCCAGATCACGAATCTCACCCACCATAATAATGTCGGGGTCCTGTCGCATAAGCGTGCGCACACCGGCGGCAAAGTCCAGATCAATATTGTGTTGCACCTGGGTCTGGTTAAAAGCCTCTTCCACCATCTCGATGGGATCTTCGATGGTACTGACATTCACCTCGCTGGTGGCGAGCTGCTTCAGCGATGAATAAAGGGTGGTGGTTTTACCCGATCCCGTGGGGCCCGTCACCAGCACAATGCCGTGGGGCCTATCCATCATCGTCTTCCAGCGCTCGTAGTCATCTCCCGTCAGGCCCAGCTCCGTGAAACTGCGCAACAGCACATCCGGATCAAAAATCCGGGTGACCATTTTTTCGCCAAAGGCCGTGGGTAACGTTGATAAACGCAGCTCGACCTCACCGCCATTGGGTCGCTTGGTCTTGATGCGACCATCCTGCGGCTTACGCTTTTCCGCGACATTCATACGGCCCAGAATCTTAAGCCGGCTGGTTACCGCCGTCGTGATCGCGGCGGGCAACTCATACACCTGATGCAAGACCCCATCGATACGAAAACGCACCCGCCCCACCTCGCGCCGGGGCTCAATGTGAATATCGCTGGCGCGCTGATCAAACGCGTACTGCAGCAGCCAGTCCACAATATTGACAATATGCTGGTCGTTGGCCTCCGGATCCTTGAGCGAACCCAGCTCCAGCAGCTGCTCAAAATTCGTCACCTTGGAGGCACCGGCCATGCCGGAAGCGCCACTGATGGACTTGGACAGCGTATAGAATTCAACCATGTAGCGCTGCACATCGCTGGGCATGACAAATACCCGCGTCACCTTGCGGCGGGCAACATGCTCCAACTGAGGCTCCCAGTCCGTCACGTAGGGTTGCATGCAGGCGACCACCATCTCATCGGCGCTGAGATCGATACAGAGAATGCCATGACGTTTGGCAAAGGCGTAAGACATGACCTCGGTGACTTCACCGGCTTTGATCTTAAGAGGGTCAATGTGCTTTAAAGGGAGCTCGGCCCGATTCGCCAGCCATTGAGACAACACCAGTTCATCGAGCACCGTGCCGGGATTAGCGCGGTCATCCAGTTGTTGTGTGGCGATATAACTCAGGGGATGCATGGCCGTCTGCTCACGCGATCGGGACTGACCGGCGATAAAATTAGCGTCAGTCGCTCCAATACGTCCATCTTCCACCAGATCATCCAGCAGATTGCGCAGATCCACCATGCGGCCGGCATTGGCGGCAGCTCCCGATTCCTTCATGGGTCACCCTGTGTTTCTTTGGCCATTCCATTTTACCTAACCAGTGGATAGGTACCTGTCTGGGATTGTAGCTAGATTCGCCGGGAGGGCATAGGGAGAGCATCAAGATCCACCTGGCCAAAAATTCATCTAAGCTTAATAAAACAGACATATTTCTGTAACTTTTGAGTGAGTTCTGCGCCACCTGACTTTATACTCCGCGACAATATTTCGAGGAGTCTCACATGGCCATTTCCAACCCCTTTGGCAACCTGTTCGGCAAGTCACCTATCAAACCGATTCAGGAGCATATGGCGGTCGCCCACCAGACCGCAGAGCAACTTCCGGGCTTCTTTCAAGCGGCCAATAAAGGCGACTGGACTGCAGCGGCCGAGATCCAGCAACGCATCAGTGAACTCGAAAACCACGCAGACGAATTAAAGAAAGAAATCCGCCTTCATCTGCCCAAGAGCCTCTTCCTGCCGGTACCTCGATCCGACCTGTTGGAACTGCTGAGCATGCAGGACAAAATCGCCAACCGCGCCAAAGACATCGCCGGCATCATGCTGGGCCGCGAAATGGCCATTCCCAAAGCCATCGAAACAGACATGACGGCCTTTGTGGATGCGACCCTCGCCACCACCGCCCAGGCTCTCAAAGCCATCAACGAACTGGACGAATTGCTGGAAACCGGCTTTAGTGGCCGCGAACTGCAACTGGTGGAAAAGCTCATCGAAGAGCTGGATCGACTCGAGCACCAGACCGACCAACTGCAAATCAACATCCGCGCCGAACTCTTCAAGGTGGAAAAGGAACTGCCACCCGTCGACGTTATGTTCATCTACCGAGTCATCGAGTGGGTGGGCGACGTTGCCGACCGGGCCCAAAAAGTAGGATCACGCCTGCAAATGCTGCTGGCCCGCTAAACCCTAACCCTTCCTTTTCATTGACTCATACCCGCTACGCAGAGGGGAAAAACCAACCATGTCTATACTTGCTGAACACGGCCAGACGCTGCTGATTCTGGCCTGCCTCTTCGGAGTCTTTATGGCCTGGGGTGTGGGCGCCAACGACGTTGCCAACGCCATGGGCACCTCCGTCGGCTCCCGCGCACTGACCATCAAACAGGCGATCCTCATCGCCATGATCTTCGAATTCCTGGGTGCCTATCTGGCCGGAGGAGAGGTAACCTCCACCATCCGCAAAGGCATCATTGACCCGGCCACCATGGCTGACACCCCCGAACTGCTTGTGTTCGGCATGATGTCCGCCCTGCTGGCCGCCGGCACCTGGCTGTTGGTCGCCAGTATCCTCGGCTGGCCCGTCTCCACCACCCACTCCATTGTGGGTGCCATTGTCGGCTTTGCCGCCGTGGGCATCTCCTTCGACGCCGTGGCCTGGGGCAAAGTCGGTAAAATCGTCGCCAGCTGGGTCGTTTCCCCGGTACTGGCCGGCACCATCAGCTTCTTTTTGTTCAAGAGTGTCCAGAAACTCATTCTCAACACCGACAACCCCTTCGCCAACGCCAAGCGCTACATCCCCATCTACATGTTCGCCGTGGGCTTCCTTATGGCCATGGTCACTCTGCTGAAAGGCCTCAAACACGTCTTTAAAGACATGGGCGTCAAACTCAGCTTTATCGAAAATGCCGGTCTCGCCGCCATCTTCGGCCTGCTGGTCATGTTTATCGGAATATGGATGCTGCGTAAAATCAAAGACGTCGGCAACGAAGACAACCGCTTCGCCAGCGTGGAGCGGGTTTTCGCCGTACTCATGATCTTCACCGCCTGTGCCATGGCCTTCGCCCACGGCTCCAACGATGTCGCCAACGCCGTCGGCCCTCTCGCCGCCGTCTACGGCGTGGTCAGCACCGGTGCGGTTGCCGCCAAGACCACCATGCCCAGCTGGATCCTCCTGCTCGGTGGTATCGGTATTGTGATCGGCCTGGCCACCTACGGCTGGAAGGTGATCGCCACCATCGGCAAAAAAATCACCGAACTTACCCCCAGCCGGGGCTTTGCCGCCGAGCTGGGCGCTGCCGCCACCGTGGTACTTGCCTCCGGTACCGGCCTGCCCATCTCCACCACCCACACCCTCGTAGGCGCCGTACTGGGTGTTGGCCTGGCGCGAGGTATCGGTGCACTCAACCTGCGGGTGATTGGTACCATCTTTACCAGCTGGATTATTACCCTGCCGGCCGGTGCCGGGCTGGCCATTTTGTTTTTCTATCTATTTAAAGGCATCTTCAGTTAACGACTGCCTGCTACGTCAAGGCGGATTACGTCGCTTCGCGACTATTCCGCCCTACGAATATGGCACGGCTACCTGAGCCAAGCGCCATTCAGATAAGACCCCACTTTAAGTGTCCTCTATTCAAAACTCTCAACAACGCGTACTACAGAACCAAGGGTGGCTGGGGGCCGCCCGATTGAGGCACTCAACCCGCAGCCTGCTTTCGTCCTAAAACCAAGCACCGAACCAAAATAAAGGCTCGAATCTTGCTCAACTACCCACCAGACAAAAGCAGCAATCAAAGAACCGCGCTCCAAGCAACCTAAGGCGCGCCAACTTGGTGCGCCCCACAAAAGGCAAGCACCAGCCTGGTGCAACCCAGTCTGGAGCCAATATCGGACAATCCATGCGCGCCACACAATCCATCTTCCGGGTCCGCCGCCAATACAACAAATGGGTCGGCAACGAAACCCTCGAAGACTACGCCCTGCGCTTTACCGCCACCCGAGCCAGACGCTGGCCCCTGGGCCGCATCGGCATGACCGCCCTCGGTGCCACCGCCTTTATGGCGCTCGAAGCCCTGAGCGCCGCCGCCACCCTCCAATACGGCTTTATCAACACCCTCTGGGCCATGCTCGCCGTTGCCGCCGTCATCTTTATCACCGGCTTCCCCATCAGCTACTACTCCGCCAAACACGGCCTCGACATCGATCTGCTGACCCGAGGAGGCGGCTTCGGCTATCTCGGCTCCACCATCACCTCACTTATCTACGCATCATTCACCTTTATCTTCTTCGCCATCGAAGCCGCCATCTTTGCCTCCGCTCTCAAAGCCCTGTTCCAAATCCCACTCTGGGCCGGCTACATCATCAGCGCACTGATCGTCGTCCCTATCGTTACCCATGGCATCGCCGCCATCAGCCGCTTCCAGGTCGGCAGCCAACCCTTCTGGCTACTGCTGCAATGCTGTGCACTCATCGCCGTCGTCTACTACGAATTCGACCGCATCGACCACTGGCATCAATTCGTCCCCCGCGAGCACGCCGGTGTCCAGGGCTTTAATCTCGCCCTGTTCGGCGCCTCCGCCTCCATCTTCTTCGCCATGGTTGCCCAGATCGGCGAGCAGGTGGACTACCTGAGATTCTTCCCCCAGAAAACCGAAAAAAATAAAAAGCGCTGGTGGTTCTGGCTGATTATGGCGGGGCCCGGCTGGATTTGGGTCGGCCTTATCAAAATGCTGCTGGGCTCCTTTCTCGCCTACCTGGCGTTTACCAAAGCCATGCCCTACGAGAAAGCCATCGATCCGGTGTACATGTATCAGATGGCGTTTGACTATATCTTTAGTGGCATTGCCAACATGCCCTCCCTGTCACTGATACTGGCCGGTGTGATGGTTATCATCTCCCAGATGAAAATCAACGTGACCAACGCCTACGCAGGCTCCATCGCCTGGTCCAACTTCTTCTCGCGCCTTACCCACAGCCACCCCGGCCGCGTCGTATGGCTGGTCTTTAACGTCACCATTGCATTGGTATTGATGGAACTGGGCGTGTACCGGGTTCTGGAAGCCATCCTCGGGATCTTTGCCATCGTTGCCATCAGTTGGCTCGCCTCCCTCTCCGCCGACCTGCTGATCAACAAACCCCTGGGATTAAGCCCACCCATGGTGGAATTCAAGCGCGCCTATCTTTACGATATCAACCCGGTTGGCGTCGGCTCTATGGTACTGGCCTCGATACTCGGTTTTGTTTGCTACCTGGGTTACCTGGGCGAAAGCGCCAGTCAACTGGCCCACTTTATCAGCCTGCTTGCCTGCTTTATCTGCGTCCCCCTGATCGCCTGGCTGACCCGTGGCCGCTTCTACCTCGCCCGCCCACGAGGAGACATCAAGGTCTACGAAGCGGTCGATATTCCCAGCCACTCCGGCCAGAGCACCAAAGGACTACGTTGCTGCATTTGCGAGAGCGAGTTCGAACTCGACGACATGAGCCACTGCCCGGCTTATCAGGGCCCCATCTGCTCCCTCTGCTGCTCGCTGGATGCCCGTTGCCTGGATAATTGCAAACCTGATGCCCGCCTCAAAACCCAGCTAAACAACTGGCTGGACCGTATTGCACCGGCACTTGTCGTTAAGGCCGTCCATTCACGCATCGTGCGCTTTGCAACCACCCTTACCTGCGTGAGCTTGCTTAATGGCGGCTTCCTGGCACTGATATACTTTCACCTCAAACCCGAATCTGCCGCAGAAACCCAACTGCTCAGCACCACCATCTGGATGCTGTTCTTTTCCCTCTCCATAATCTCCGGAGTTATCTCTTGGTTATTCCTGTTAGCCCATGAAAGTCGCGTGGTGGCGCAACAGGAATCCAATCGCCAAACACAGTTGCTTATCGATGAAATTGAAGCTCACCAGGAAACCGACCGGGCACTGCAGCTAGCCAAAGAACAAGCCGAAAACGCCAACAGTGCAAAGACCCGTTACTTGTCCGGCATCAGCCATGAACTGCGCACACCCTTGCAATCCATTCTCGGCTACGCACAACTGCTGTCCAACCAAAAAGATATTCCCGATCAACACCAACGCGCCCTTGGTATTATCAGCAACAGCGGTGAACACCTTGCCGATCTGATTGAAGGGCTGCTCGACATCTCCAAAATCGAAGCCGGCCGACTGGACATCTACCGCAATCGCGTGCGACTGCCCGAGCTGCTTGATCAACTGGTCAAAATGTTCGAGCAACAAGCCCGCAACAAGGGCATCGAGTTCAATTTTCAACTGCACCACCGTTTGCCAAAACTCGTCATCGCCGATGAAAAACGACTGCGCCAAATACTGATTAACCTGCTCTCAAACGCCATCAAATACACCGACAAAGGCCGAGTGGACTTTCACGTCTACTATCGAAACCAAGTGGCGGAATTCTCTGTGGTGGACACAGGTATCGGCATTGCACAGAACGATATTGAACGAATCTTTACACCCTTTGAGCGAGTCAGAAACAGCAACTCTCCCCATACCCCCGGCACCGGACTTGGCTTGACCATCGTGCGGCTGCTGACTGAAATCATGGGAGGCAACCTCGATATAAAAAGCACGCCAGGCGCCGGCAGCTGCTTTTCCGTGTCATTGATGTTGTCCTGGGTTGACGACAGTCAGGAACCTTCATTGCTGCCCAAAGTAACAACGGGTTACCTTGGATTGAGACGCACGCTGATGATCGTCGACGATGAGCCGCTGCACCGCGGATTGATGTCAGACATTCTGATGCCGCTGGGATTTAATGTGATAGAAGCTCAAAGCGCAGAAAACTGCCTGCAGACTCTGGAAGAAGTCACCCCGGACCTGTTTATACTGGACGTCAATATGCCCGGCATGAACGGCCACGAGCTGGCACGAACACTCCGGGAGCAAGGTATCAAAGCGCCGATACTGATGCTTTCTGCTGAGGCCAACGAACAACACCCGAATGCTCTGGAACGTACACCACACGACGACTATATGGTAAAACCCATCCGCAACCCGGTACTGTTGGAGAAAATCGGCAAGCTCTTGCACCTGGATTGGCAATACCAAAGTGGCGATGCGCAAGTGATCTCAGCACCCTGTGGTGGCGCTGCAGCCCAAGAGACGGAAGTTGACATAGTGCCGGCCCTGCCGGAGCACCCGCTCTTGCAAACACTCCTGACCCGTGTACAAATCGGGCACCGCAAGGGTGTACTCGATTTGCTCGACGATATCAGAGCCCGGCAACTGCTGGACGACAGTACTTTTAATCATCTGCACAAACTTGCCATGGGCCTGCAGTTTGAACAGATGGAACTGCTCCTGGAGGGCAACCCCGCATGACTTCGGACAGCCAAACCAACCAAGACATCGTGCTGGTGGTGGATGACTCCCACGATGCATTGAGTTTGATCAGTGATGCCCTGGAGGCAGCCGGCATTGACGTACTTGTAGCACTCGAAGGCAAGCAAGCGCTGACCATCGCCAAGCGCCTGCGCCCCGATATGATCCTGCTCGACGCCGTGATGCCGAAAATGGATGGCTTTGAAACCTGCCGCCAACTCAAGGCCGACCCTGAGCTGGCCAATATCCCCGTCATCTTTATGACCGGTCTGACCGACACCTCAGACATTGTGCGGGGTCTTGAAGTGGGCGGTGTGGATTACCTGACCAAACCGATCAATCCCAATGAACTCCTGGCTCGAATGAAAGTGCATCTGAACAATGCCCGCCTGACGCAAAGCGCACAGACCGCATTGGACTCTACCGGGCAGGTACTATTGACCGTAAACAGCCGCGGTGAATTGCTTTGGGCAACGCCACAGGCTTACGAACTGTTCCAGCTGGCGCAGGCAGATGTCGAATGGCGCAGCCAGACACTGGCCCCCGCACTGCGAATATGGTTACAGCACAAACCGGAAGCACAACACAAGTTGGAACTGAGCCAGCTGCAACACCCTTTATCCGTTGTGTTTGTTGAGGCCCGTAACGATGATCAGTTTTTGCTGAAGCTGGTGGATGGTGTTTGCATTTCTGACGAACAGCGTCTGCAGGAACGCTTTAGCTTGACCGGTCGCGAAGCTGAGGTCCTGAACTGGATCGCCTGCGGTAAAACCAATAAGGAAATTGGGGAAATATTGAGCATAAGTCCAAGAACTGTCAACAAACATCTGGAACAAGTTTTTCAAAAGGTGGGGGTTGAAAACCGCACCGCTGCAGCCAGCGTGGCAATACGGTTGATAAGTGAGCCGGTTTGAGTTACCAGATTTGATGGATCTTCAAAAGAATTTTGAGTTGTTTGGGTTTAGGCTTTGGCAGCAAAGTGCCATAACCGGAAGTTCATAATCCTGGTTCAGGGCACCATGGGCGTTCGATAATGTCCGCAACGGCCGCACGAGGTAGGGTGGATTAGAAGCGCTTTGCGCTTCGTAATCCACCGATCCGCCGAAGGTTTAAATTGGCGGCGGCCGTGTACAAATCACCTGTTGCAGGCATATTCAAGGGTGTTAAAAACCGGGCCGCAGCCAACGAACAGCTCCAGCGGAACCGTCGGATTACGCTCCGCGAAGCGGAGCTAATCCGACCTACGCGGGAAGAAAATCCTGCCGTTTCGAACTTCCGGTTATGGCACTTTGCTGCCTGTCTACGCCTTACTTTTCTAGCGTATGCAAATTCAGATTCAAAGGCCAGGTTTGGCAATACATATAGTTTGAGTGTTAAACAATTCAGATCTTTCCGAGCAGGTAATAGCCGCGAATCCTTCGGAGAAACCGACTTAATAGAGAGACAGCAAGCCCTGAAAGGGCTTATGTCAACTTTTCTCCACAGAAAGGGCAGAAGTTAACCAATATCATGCTGTGATAGGTAATCTCTCCCACATACTCTGCCTCACCAATATCAACCTCTTCCTGATCGGCATAGTGGATGCAATGGAGCTGCCAGTTGTCCTGCGCTTGATCCCGGCTGGAAATGCAGTGAACCAGACGATCTGACTTCGGATATTGGTTTTCCGCACAACGATGCTCTTTGTCATACTCGCAGTCTGTGTTTTCTCCTAGCTCTTGAAGATTCATGATTTTGCAATACCTTACGAAACTCTGAGCCTTTGACGGCTGTTACACACGGTTCTTGATATATGACCGCTTCGACTTAATCTTTCCCCGCTCAAAAGTAAACAGATCACAGCCATCGATCTCAATTTTTGTGCCATCTTGCCTTGTCCCGATAAAAGTCCACTCCGAACAACCATGGTCATCCTGCACAAAATGCAAACCGTTGACGAACTGAACATCCGGTATTTCAGTCCAAACTTCGATAAATCGTTCGCGGACAAGGTCCTGGCCGACGAAACGGGTTCCGTATCTTTCCGTTCCGCCACCTGTTTCAAAAATACAGTCGTCCGTCATAAAACTCATGATCTTATCGATGTCATGTGAGTTCCATGCTTCGGAATACTCTTCCAGATCTTTAACCTTCATATGTGGCCTGCTCGCGTCTACTGGTGGACGCCAATGTTTGAGAGATGTCAATTTACAACGAGCCGACTGGTAGTATAAAGGTATTTTCCGCTACCAGCTTGGAGTTGATGATTCAGTAGTCTGCAACTCTTTGCCCACCGTCTGAATCAACTCCTGCTGCAAATCCAGGACCTCGCACTCCGCCGAAGCCACTGCCTCCATCATCGAAAGCAAGCTCTACACTTGATCCGAACGGTAAGAAGACCTGGAAGGCGCCAGGATATTGCGCACCTCGGAGGGCAAGTGACCAGCCTCGCTCAACATATGTGAGGAAGCCTATTAAAATATGCATATGATTTGCCCTTAGGTACTAAGCGTATCCCTGGTCACGCTTTAAACGGCTAATGGCATTACTGAGGGCCCTAACCCGCCCGGTATGAGGCCTGCGGCGATATTCATGTGCCACCAGGCTGTTGGCAACATCCTGATTGCCACCGCACATGCGGCACAGCTCAGACTCCAGCTTGGAACGGTCTTGAGAGGGATAAAAGCGGGCATAAGAGACCACCAGAATGGCCAGGAGAATACTAAAGATAAACAGATGCATAGCGGATTCCTTTCCGACAAATTATCGCAAGTCAGACTGACAATACTACAGCTACAGTCTTATTTAGCAAGTGGTCTTAAAAGGCCAGGCTCACACTCGCCATGTTAGTTGGCATTTACTACACGCGACTAGCGAGGAAAGGTCGCGGCATTTGACTGACTGACGATATCCTTCAATGGAAGACTAGTTAACGTGTTTTCTTCCGCATCATAGCCACACCAGCGGCCACCACCACACCCACCGCCGCCAGACTCCAAAGCATATGCTCCAAATCATGTCCGATACCGGCATCACCACCATGGCCGCCATGAGCCAGAACCGTGGATGACACTGCCAGGAGCAGGAAAGTTGTTGTTGCTTTTTTGATAGACATTACTGTGTTCCTATTACGATACTGTTGTCTTGACGATCAAGTCGAAGTCCTTAAATAGAACGTCCTTGAGCAAAGAATTGGAAATTAGGGGTTGGCACTTAAACAACCGCCTTGGCCGGCGGCAGCTCTTTGGGTGGCAGCATGCCGGCGTCGATAATAAAGTTGATGATGTCATCGATACCCTGACCCGCCTTCAGATTCGAAAATACAAACGGACGCTCACCACGCATCTTCTTGGCGTCGCGATCCATTACCTCCAAAGAAGCACCCACCAAAGGCGCCAGATCCGTTTTATTGATGATCAACAAATCCGACTTGGTGATACCGGGACCACCCTTGCGGGGAATCTTGTCGCCCGCAGAAACGTCGATAACGTAAATGGTCAGATCGGAGAGCTCCGGGCTGAAGGTCGCACTCAGGTTATCGCCGCCGCTCTCCACAAACACCACATCCAACTCTCCGTGGCGCTTTAGCAACTCGTCAATGGCTGCCAGATTCATCGACGCATCCTCTCGAATCGCCGTATGCGGGCAGCCCCCGGTTTCTACACCGATAATCCGATCCGCATCCAGCACATTATGGCGCGTCAGAAACTGCGAATCCTCCTGGGTATAAATATCGTTGGTCACCACCGCGATATTGTAATAATCCCGCATGGCCGAACAAAGCGTTCGCAGCAACGCCGTTTTGCCGGAACCTACCGGACCACCCACGCCCACGCGCAGGGTTTGTTTGGGTCGAGTTGTTGTCATGGTAATGTCCTCCATGAAAAAGTTATCAGGATCTAAACAATCGTGTGTATTGAGTTTCGTGTTGGGCACTGGCAATAGCCAGCGCCGGCAGGCATGCGCCTATGTCTTCTTCCTCCAGCGTCTTTGCCTGCTCCAGTGCCGGCGGCAAAGCCAACTGTAAATCACTGAGCAACTGCTGCGCCTGGGTCTGCCCCAAAGGCACCAGTTTCGTGGCCGCTGCCACCTGGTTTTCCAGCCATGCCCAAGCGTAACCGAGCAAGGCAGCATCCTGGCAGACGTTCCACTGTTTAGCCACCCTTGCAAAGGCCACCACAAAGCTGTGTTCCGGTGCCGGCGGCAATAAGTCGTCAACGCCCAGATTCGGCAATAGTCGCAATATTGCCTCGGCCATCGCCGTATCGGTTAAACGCAACTCACGGGTTTCCCGGCAGGCCAACGCCAACTGATCACAGTAAAACACCTCACTCTCATCAACGGCGTTATAGGCGCGGAACAATATCGGCAGATCCACTCTCGCCAGCGCATCCTGCAATTGCTGCTGCAGCCACTCACGGGAAGAGTCCAAAGAATGCACCCAACCCACCTCGACGGCGTATTCCAGCCCCTGTGAAAAAGCATATCCGCCAACCGGCAGGCTGACACTGCTGAGCTGCAATAAGCGCAGCAAGCCGGTATCAGTGATGGTGATGGCCATGGCTATAAGCTCCGGACTCGGGCACAAACACAGCGCGGCGGCGGGACACCGTGAGGCCCAAGCCTTCCAACATTTCCTCCAATACATGGTCGGGTGTCATTTGCAGCCAGCGCTCTCCCACCTGCAATTTCACATGGCGATTGCCCAAGTGGTAACAGGCTCTGGCAAAGGTATGCCAATCATCACACTCCGCATAAGTGACTTCTTCTTCCGCGCCTTCAATCAGAATTTGTTTTCCGCAATCACTTTGCAGCAGTTCGCCCACTTGCAGTGGCTTGCCCCGCTCCAAAAAAATGCGGACCTCTGCGCCGCTTTTTGCCTCGGCCTTAAGCCGGCCTTTGTCCCGCTGCTCCTGTGTCAATACAATGACATCGTCAAACGACGTTGCGGTTTGTACGCCCAGTCTCTGATATACGTCCAAAAAGCTTCTCCTGTTAGAACCGGATGTTTAAAACAGCGTATAACGCTGCGCCAACGGCAGCTCGGTCGCCGGTTCACACGTCAGTAAAACACCGTCAGCCCGCACCTCGTAGGTTTGCGGATCCACCTCGACGTGGGGCATCCAGTTGTTAAGAATCATGTCGGCTTTGGTAAGCGTACGGGTATTGGTGCAGGCCAGCAATTGGCGTTGTAAGCCCAGCTTTGTCCCCACGTCGGCATCCAGGGCCGCCTGAGAGGTAAACGTAAACGACGTCTTTGCCGCCGCCAGTCCATGGGCGCCGAACATGGGTCTGTAATGCACGGGTTGTGGCGTTGGAATGGATGCATTGGGGTCGCCCATAGGCGCTGCGGCAATCATGCCGCCTTTGATAATCAGTGACGGTTTGATGCCAAAGAACGCCGGTTTCCACAACACCAGATCAGCGAGCTTACCCGCCTCGACGGAGCCGACATGCTCGGACACACCGTGGGTGATGGCCGGATTAATGGTGTACTTGGCGACATAGCGACGGGCGCGAAAGTTATCGGCAAGATTATCGCTTTCGGATTCGCCCGCCAGGTGCCCCCGCTGAACTTTCATTTTGTGCGCGGTCTGCCAGGTACGGGTAATCACCTCCCCCACCCGGCCCATGGCCTGGGAATCCGACGAGATCATACTGAAGGCACCCAGGTCATGAAAAATGTCTTCGGCAGCGATGGTTTCCTTGCGAATACGAGAGTCCGCAAAGGCCACGTCTTCCGGAATGCCGGGGTCCAAGTGATGGCAGACCATCAACATATCCAGATGCTCGTCGATGGTGTTGATGGTATAGGGGCGAGTCGGGTTGGTGGACGAGGGTAAGACGTTAGGTGACGCACAAGCCTTGATAATATCCGGGGCGTGACCACCACCGGCGCCTTCGGTGTGGTAGGTGTGAATCACCCGGTTTTTAAACGCGCCGAGCGTATCATCGACAAAACCGGACTCATTGAGTGTGTCGGTGTGAATCGCCACCTGTACATCATATTTTTCCGCCACCGTCAGGCAGCAATCAATAGAGGCGGGAGTCGTACCCCAATCTTCGTGCAACTTCAGTCCGCAGGCACCGGCTTCCAGCTGTTCTTCCAAAGCGATGGGTAGACTGGCGTTACCCTTACCGAGAAACCCCAGGTTCATGGGTAGGGAATCGGTCGCCTGCAGCATCTTGCCGATATTCCAGGGGCCTGGCGTACAGGTCGTGGCATTGGTGCCAGTCGCCGGGCCGGTGCCGCCGCCAATCATGGTGGTAATGCCGGACATCAATGCTTCTTCCACCTGCTGTGGGCAGATAAAGTGAATATGGGCGTCGATGGCACCGGCGGTCAGTATAGAACCCTCGCCGGCAATCACCTCTGTGCCCGGGCCTATAACAATGTCCACACCATCCTGTACGTCCGGGTTACCGGCCTTGCCGATGGTGACGATGCGGCCGTCGTTAATACCGACATCCGCCTTAACAATGCCCCAGTGATCCAGGATCAACGCATTGGTGATCACCAGATCCACCGTGTCGCCACAAGCGCGCTGACTCTGTCCCATGCCGTCGCGAATGACTTTGCCACCACCGAACTTAACTTCGTCGCCGTAAGTGGTGTAGTCCTTTTCCACCTCGATCCAAAGTTCAGTGTCACCCAGGCGGACTTTGTCGCCCACCGTGGGGCCAAACATATGGGCGTAAGCATGCCTGTCCATTTTGCTCATGATGCCGCTCCTTTTGGAAGGTCGCCCATGACATCACCCCGGAAGCCAAAGATTTTTCGGTCACCGGCAAACGCCACCAATTCCACTTCGCGCCCCTGACCGGGTTCAAAACGCACCGCTGTGCCCGAAGCAATATTCAGATGAAACCCCAGGGCTTTGTCGCGATCAAATTTCAGTGCTGGATTCACCTCGAAAAAGTGGTAGTGGGAACCCACCTGCACCGGGCGGTCTCCGATATTTTCTACTCGTAATGTGCGAGTTTCACGGCCAACATTGAGCTCGATCTCGCCACTGCCGGTTTGTATTTCTCCGGGAATCATTGGGCGCTCCTTTCAGTTAATCGGATCGTGAACGGTAACCAGCTTGGTACCGTCGGGGAACGTGGCTTCCACCTGTACTTCGTGAATCATTTCGGCCACTCCGTCCATCACCTGATCGGCGCTGAGGATTTCCTTGCCGTAGCTCATCAGCTCGGCCACCGTTTTGCCGTCACGGGCGCCCTCGATAATTTCCATGGTGATCAGCGCCACCGCTTCGGGGTAGTTAAGCTTAAGGCCACGATTAAGACGACGTTCGGCCAACAGTGCCGCGGTAAACACCAGCAGCTTGTCTTTCTCTCTAGGCAGCAGTTCCATAGCAGTTTCTCGTTATCGAAAAAGTTCTCAGGTAAACCAGATGCGCGGGCGACAGGCCTCGCGCTGCAACAACACGGGGCGCAGTTGTTGCCACCAGTATTCAAACACCAGGCGGGCCTGTTCGGAGCAGGAGCCCAGGTAACGTCCCAGCGCAAATTCACCGGTCAGGCTGATACCCGCGATATAATCCCGTCCATTGGGCTCTGGCAATTGGCGAAGTGCCTCCATCTGATTTTCTTGGAGGTCAGAAGCGGCGAAGGGCCCGGCAACAAATAACCCGTTGATCGGTTGTGAACGCATTCCTGCCGCCGATTGATAGAGCTTGCGATGCTGATCGTCCAGGCGCAGTTGCTCCAGCACCATCGGAATGCCATCGCGGTGAACAGAAAAACGCTGGCTCAGCTCACCGCGATCAAAATGCTGTTCACAGGCCGGCAGTCCCAGCGAGGTCACCTCCCAACCGATAAAGCGCGCGTCGCCCTGCAACTCAACCCGGGTTTCCAGACGGGTACGGGCATCGGGGAAGACAATGGTCTCAAGGGGCAGCCATTCCAGGCTGGCACCGGCATCAATACGGAGAACATTGATCTGATGTTGCAGGGCGCGGTCTGGCCGGGCCCGGTAGACCCTGCCCGCGCCAGGCGTGGTCAACAATGCCCGGGCATTAGCCTCCATCTGCACCTTAACCTGCAATCGATCTCCCGAAACAATGCCGCCCGGAGGGTGAAGCAGATAGGCATGGGGTAGATCAGGGCCCTCCGGGTAGAAAGGCCTTTGAACGTAGAGCGGGCCCTGATGGCGATTGCGCACCAGCCGCGTGCCTCTGGCACCCCGGGCAAATTGCAGCTCAAGATTGGCGGGCCAGTGGCCAATATGACTGACACTGGCCGGGGTGGTGGCCTGTTCAGCTTGCCGTACCGCGTTATTGGTGGAAGAATTTGCCACGCCTATACCGCCAGATGCTGCTTGATCAGGTCATCGTTAAGGTTATCCATGCGATCACTGGCCACTACCCTGCCCTTTTCCATCAACCGAAATTCCTGGCCAATGCGCCGGGCGAACCCCAGTTTTTGCTCCACCAGGATCACCGTCAGCCCATCTTCCTCGTTTAACTTTAGAAGAACATCGCCAATTTGCTTAACAATGTTGGGTTGAATGCCCTCATTGGGCTCGTCGAGAATCAACACCTGAGGGTCCGTCACCAGGGCCCGACCGATGGCCAACTGCTGTTGCTGCCCCCCGGACAGGTCACCGCCCAGGCGGTGGGTCATGTCTTTCAGTACCGGGAACAGCTGGTAAATTTTGTCGGGGATGGTCTTAAGGCCATCTTGACGACAGGGCAGTCCAATGCGCAGGTTTTCCTCCACCGTCAGCAGCGGGAAAATGTCCCGCCCCTGGGGCACGTAGCCTATGCCCATGGGTGCGCGGGACTCCGGGGTTTTATCGTGAATGGGCTGGCCCTGGTAGCGAATCTCGCCACTGTTGATCGGCAATAACCCCATCAGGCATTTCAACAGGGTGGTTTTGCCCACACCATTACGACCCATAATGCAGGTACGGCTGCCTTGCTGTATATCCAGATCCAGGTCCCAGAGGATTTGCGTGCCACCATACTTCTGGTTAACCTTATTAATGGAGATCATGCTTCTTCCCCCAGGTACACCTCGATGACGTCACGGTTGTTCTGCACATCGTCCATAGTGCCTTCGGCGAGGACAGAACCTTGATGCAAGACGGTCACAGTGCGGGCAATACTGCGCACAAATTCCATATCGTGTTCAACCACCACCACCGTGCGATCACCCGCCAGGGAGGTCAGCAGCTCAGCGGTGCGTTCGGTTTCCTGCGCCGTCATACCGGCAACGGGTTCGTCGATCAATAACAGTCTGGGTTGAGAGGCCAATAGCATACCGATTTCCAACCACTGTTTTTGTCCGTGCGAGAGGGCTCCCGCCAACTGCTTGCTTTGTGTCTGCAGACCGATGGTATCGAGTATGCCCAGCATCAGATCCTGTTCGCTGGCGGACAAACTGGCCCGCAGGTTGTACCAGATGCCCTTGCTCGCCTTGAGAGCCAGCTCCAGGTTTTCCCAAACGGTTTGAGCCTCAAACACTGTCGGCTTCTGGAATTTGCGCCCGATGCCCAGCTGAGCGATTTCCGCCTCACTGTGTTTCAGCAGGTTAATGGTCTGACCAAAATACACCGTGCCGGTATCACAGGCAGTCTTGCCGGTAATCACATCCATCAGAGTGGTTTTACCGGCGCCGTTGGCGCCAATCAGACAGCGCAGCTCACCGTCATTGATGTACAGATTAAGGTCGTTAAGGGCTTTAAAGCCATCGAAGCTGACACTCAAACCTTCCACATAGAGGATGACTTGTTTGGACACGTCAACCTTAACATCGTCGTCCATCAGCACCGGCCAAACCTGATCCCGGCGCCAAAACTCACGGGTGGATTCCAACATGGTCATGAGCTTGCCTCCTCAACCAAGTCCGAAGCTGAAGAGCCTGTTTTCGATGAGGATTTGAAACGCGCCAGCTGTTTTTCCACAAAACCTGCGAGCCCCTGAGGCAGGAACAGGGTCACCCAGACAAACAGAGCCCCCAGGGCAAACAACCAGCCATCAGGCATGATCGCGGTAAAACGGGTCTTGGCGTAATTCACCAGCAGAGCGCCTGCGATAGCGCCGTACAAGGTGCCGCGACCACCGACGGCTACCCACACCACCACCTCAATGGAGTTGATGGGAGAGAACTCACCGGGATTGATAATGCCCACCTGGGGTACATAGAGGGCGCCGGCAATGGCCGCCAGTGCTGCGGAATAAACGAACAACCAGACCTTATAATGATCCGTGCGGTAACCCACAAAGCGCGTACGCGGTTCGGCATCGCGAATGGCAACAATGACGCGACCAAAGCGCGAGTCCATGATAAATCGGCTTGCCAAAAACGCCAGCGCCAGCAGCATGGCCGTTACCGCAAACAATGCCACCCTGGTGGTATCCGCCTGCAAATCAAAACCCAGCAACTCTTTGAAATCAGTGAGGCCGTTGTTGCCACCAAAACCCATTTCATTGCGGAAGAATGCCAACATCAAGGCATAGGTGAGCGCCTGGGTCATAATCGACAGATACACACCGGTCACCCGAGAGCGGAATGCCAGCCAGCCAAATACGAATGCCAGCAGACCAGGCACTGCCACCGCCATCAGCATGGCGAACCAGAACTGATCCATACCGTACCAATACCAGGGCAGAGTATCCCAGTTCAGAAACACCATAAAATCCGGTAATTCCGGGTTACCGTAGACACCACGATCACCGATCTGGCGCATCAGGTACATGCCCATGCCGTATCCGCCCAGAGCAAAAAAAGCACCGTGGCCGAGACTGAGTACACCGCAGTAGCCCCAAACCACATCCACCGACAAAGCCAGCAATGCAAAGCATAGATACTTGCCCAGCAAGGTAATGGTATAAGTGCTGACGTAGAACATGGACTCGGGTGGCAGCAGCAGGTTACACACCGAGGCGTAGAGGGTAACCGCAAACAGCAACCCCACCACCCAGGTGGTGCTCTGGCGACCAAAGCGGCCGGCATTTAATGCACGCTGCAGAAAACTCATTCGGCTGCCCTCCCCTTTTGGGGAAACAGCCCTTTGGGCCGCTTCTGGATAAACAGAATAATAAACACCAAAACCAGAATATTGGCGAGTACGGCACCCGTGACCGGCTCCAGGAACTTATTGGTGACACCCAGCGAGAAAGCTCCCACCAGTGTTCCCAACAAGTTACCCACACCGCCAAACACCACCACCATAAACGAGTCGATGATATAGGATTGCCCCAGGTTGGGTCCCACATTGGTTAACTGGCTCAGCGCCACACCCGCGACGCCCGCGACACCGGAGCCCAGCCCAAAGGTCATGGCGTCGACCCATTGGGTTTTAACACCCATGGCTTTGGCCATGGCACGGTTTTGCGATACCGCACGAACGTTTAAGCCCAAATTGGTTTTCTTGAAGATATACATCAGGATCCCGAACACCAGCAGCGAAAATGCCAGGATGTAAAGTCGGTTATAGGTCAGGGATAACACCGGATTGAGCTCCAAGGCACCGCTCATCCACTCCGGTGAGGCCACTTGACGGTTTAGGGGGGTAAAGATGGTTCTGACCAGCTGCTGCAAAATCAGGCTAATACCAAAAGTCGCCAGTAATGTCTCCAGCGGCCGGCCGTGCAGAAAGCGAATCACGCCCTGTTCAATGGCCACACCCACCAAACCGGACACCACAAACGCGGCGGGAATCGCCACCAGAATAGAATACTCCAGGTGATTGGGCATCAACAGCTGTACCACATAAGTGGTGTAGGCACCGAGCATGATCATTTCGCCGTGGGCCATATTGATCACCCCCATCACCCCAAAAGTGATGGCCAGACCGATGGCTGCCAACAGGAACACTGAACCCAGACTGAGACCAAAGAACAGCTTTTCCACCAGCCCATAGAATTCAATGCGGTCTTCGATTTTGCGCAGGGTGTTACTCAGGGCAAGGCTGAGTCTGGAGTCTGCTTCCGCGCTTTCAAGCGCGTTGTTCAGTGCAGATCTAACAGCGGGCTCAAGACGCTCCTGCAGTTGCGGCAGTGCCGACAGCTGTTGTTCAGGTGTACCGTCTATCAACAAATGAAGCGCCAGCGCCACCTGCATCAGTTCGCGAACTTCGCCGGATTTTTCGTTTTCCAGCGCCGCTTCAATCAGCTGTGCAGAGTCCGAATTAATGGTCGCCAGCATCGCATTAACGGCCTGTAAGCGCTCGGATTCACTGCCGTTAACCAGCGTGGTACGGGCGATCGCCTCACGCAGTGCTTTGCGCAGCTTGTTGTTTGTGCGTACTTTCTTCAGTAATTTTTTATCGATGGACTGGGTGGGGACCAAAGAAATATCCGCCCTTAACAGTCGAGCAATGTCGAACTTGCCCTCGGCATTCTTACTGACTCTGTAGATTTGTTGACGACTGGCCTTGTCGTAATAGAGTTCACTGGCCAACCACATTTCCATGATGGGTACGGCGTCATTGCCGGAAAGCTTTTGCAGGCCCTTCAGCACCTGGTTTTTTGTTTTAAAACTGGCTTTGGGGAGCTGTAAAAGCAATTCGTAAACGGGGTGTGTCTCCACGACTGCATCAAAGTCTTCGGCTGCCAACCTGCCGGCATTCAAACAAAGCAATAGAGACAGAATCCAGATGGGTATCGATCGAACCACGGTCTATCCTCACTGGTCTTCAAAAAACGGCCGGAACGGCGTCTGCCATTCCGGCTTAAATCACTTAGAAAGTGAAACGAAAGAACTTAAGAGCGATCAGTAATTCTGACCGGAACACTTTTTGGTCTTGGTATTGTAGTTACCGCAGTTAATGCTCGGATCTTGCCAATTGGAAATAATCTTGGAACTCTCTGGCAGATGGTCGGTCCAGGCATCACCGGGTACTTCCGTCGTTTGGGAAACGATTTCAAACTGACCGTCTTCCTGAATTTCACCAATCAGCACCGGCTTGGTAAAGTGGTGGTTGGGCAGTACTTCAGCCACGCCACCAGTCAGGTTTTTCACCTTGATGCCGTAGAGCGCGTTACGCACTTTATCCACGTCCACAGTACCAGCTTTCTTCACTGCCTTGGCCCAGGCTTTAAAGCCAACGTAAGTGGCTTCCATAGGGTCGTTGGTTACGCGCTTTTCGTCCTTGATAAAGCCTTTCCATTTGGCGATAAACTCTTCGTTCGCATCAGATTCCGCAGACTGGAAATAATTCCAGGCCGCCAGGTGGCCCACCAGTGGGGCGGTATCAAACCCGGAAAGTTCTTCTTCACCGACAGAGAAAGCCACCACGGGGATATCTTCTGCACTGATTCCCTGGTTACCCAGTTCTTTGTAGAAAGGCACATTGGCATCACCGTTAATCGTGGAGACCACGGCGGTAGGCTTGCCGGCACTGCCGAACTTCTTGATGCTGGATACAATGCCCTGCCAGTCGGAGTGACCGAACGGCGTGTAGTTGATCAAGATGTCCTTGTCTTTAACGCCTTTGGACTTCAGGTAAGCTTCCAGAATTTTGTTGGTGGTACGAGGATAAACATAGTCGGTACCCGCCAACACCCAGCGTTTGATACCGGCCTCTTCCATCAGATAGTCCACCGCAGGAATGGCCTGCTAGTTGGGTGCGGCGCCGGTATAAAAAACATTCTTGGAGGACTCTTCGCCCTCGTACTGTACCGGGTAGAACATCAGCCCGTTCAGTTCTTCGATCACGGGTAAAACAGATTTACGGGATACGGAGGTCCAGCAGCCGAAGATTACGTCCACCTCTTCCTGGTCCAACAGTTCGCGGGTTTTCTCCGCAAACAAAGGCCAGTTGGAAGCGGGGTCTACAACTACCGCTTCGAGTTTCTTGCCGAGCAGACCGCCCTTTTTGTTCTGATCTTCGATCATCATCAGAACGGTATCTTTGAGCGTAGTTTCACTGATCGCCATGGTGCCGGACAGAGAGTGCAACACCCCGACTTTAATGGTGTCCGCGGCCAGTGCGCCCAGGGAGAACATGGAGGCGCTGATACTGAGCGCCATGGTGGTAGCCAGTTTTTTCAGTTTCATAATGTTATTCCTTGAATTCGATTTAGAGTTGAACCTGCACACCTACGGTGAAGCTGTTGACGTCAGCACCCGCGTAACCGCTGGCGTTGGCATCACCATCGACGAAGTTGATATTGAGGCGGGCGTTGTGGCCGGAGATTACGTAGTTGAGACCAAACTCAGTGGCGTCGCTGGAGTCGGCGTCCGATGGATTGTTTTCCACAAACCGCACGTATGGCTGGAACTTGCCGGGGCCCACCTCAGCAGGGAACAGATAGGCGGCAGTGGCGAACCAGGAATCGCCGTCAAACAGGCAGAAACAATCACCGGATGTGGGTGTGGTGGCCAGTGTGTAATCCGCATCGAAGTCCTTGTATTCCGCTTCCACGGTTACCACACCGCCACCGTCCAGTACGGTTTCCGACAGCAAATCCAGGGTGTAACCGGTAAAGTCACCGGCCTCGCCTTCGCTACCCACACCGTCGCTCTGGCTCTGGAAGGACGCACCCAGGGTGAAGATATTGCCGAGGCTGCCGTAGTAGGTGGAGCTGGTGTAGTAGCCCGGATTGTCTTCCTTATTGAGAAAGTTGTAGGCGAAACGACCGGCGTAGAGCAGTTCGTCCGACTGGTTGGCACCACCTTCGAGGCCGTCAAAAGCGCCAATAGCGTACTGGAATTTACCCATGGAACCCCACAGGGTAATACCTTCGTCACGACCGATGCGGCCGGCCTCGCCGCCCTGGTCGGAGGCGTACAGCGGCTGGCGGTACTGGTTCCAGCTCAGTGCATAAAAGGGGCCGCTCATTTCGATACGATCCGCCGGGGTCAGCATGCGGCCAACCCAGATGTTAAAGGCGGGGCTCAGCTCAAACTGGGCAACCGCGTCCAGAACCTCGATGTCTTCGCCGTCGAGCTTTTCGGTGTTGAAGGTGAACTTGATCATCTCATGCAGCTGACCGGAGAGGTACAAGCGCATGTTGCTCATGGTGAATTCATTACTGCGGTCTTCGCCGCCGTTGGCGCCGTCTTCAACTGAATCGTACTGGGCGCGGAAGCCGGCCCCGACACTCAGCCATTTGGTATCGTCAATGGCAACCTTGCCACCCGCTAATACCGGAGCAGACAGCCCACCCATAGCCAGCGCTGCGGCCGCTACGGCCAGTCGAATTGGATTTTTGGATCGAATGATCCCGTTTTCTTGCTTGCTCATAACCTTCCCCAGTCTGTGATGATGTTTCTGATACCGCCTTTTTTCGAAGCTTATTATTCACAGGGGGGAGGGAGGTCACTATTGGGCAATTGGCCCAGTGGGGTACGTCAAATGACGTATAGCGTTGAAACTGGCGGCATCGGAATCGCCGCCAGTGAGTCGTTCGAGCAGCAGAAAATCAGCCCAGCTGGTCCACCATCACGGCGTTGCTGTACACCAGGCTGCCATCTGCAGCACGGTGACCGACCAGATGAAAATGACCGCGGAGATCGTCTTTATGCAGATAGACCCTGAGCTGGCAGTCCGAGAGTAATCCGATTTCCCGGGGGGTTTGCATTTCCATCTGACGAGGATCCACTTCCAGCATCAAGTCATCATGCGGATGGGTCTTCAGCTCTTCCTCGGCTTTTTCCAATTCCAGATGTGTGCTCTCACTGACGCGAAAGCTGATCATCCCTACGGGTGTGGATTGTGTTGCACCGGCTTCTTTGTGCCAGCAGTCGAGTTCGATCGTGTTCATTAAGGCTACCTCTTTTCGATGGACCAAGCGTACACGCTGTCTCTGAAATTATAGTCAATGACGGGAGATAACCCGGGCAGATAACTGGGTATAATTACCGGTCATAAGCGACCCGAGGCTCATTACCCCTGAGACTATTGCGGGAGAGAAGAAGGGAATCTGAAGAGCTGTTAGAAAAGCTTCAGGTTTGCGAGACTAGTGCGTGGCTTTGCCAAAATGGCGATTTCGATAGGCCCTGGGTGATAACCCGGTAAATTGCTTAAATACCTTGCTGAAGTGCGGTGAGCTGTTAAAGCCCCAGCGAAAGGCAATTTGCTCGATTCGTTGGCCGGCAAAACGCGGATCTAACAGATGCTGGCGACACTGTTCCAGGCGTCGCTGAAGAATAAAGCGCGCTACGGGCATTTCTTCCAGTTCAAACAGCTTGTGCAAATAACGCTTGGATATATTGAACGCATCGGCCACAAACTGCGGCGACAAACGCTCATCGTGCAGATTGTTTTCGATAAATACTTTTATTTTCTCCAGCTGTGCCACCATAACCGAAGAGCGGCTATCCACCGCCTGTAACTCCTTGGCGCTGCCAAGACTCATGCACAGCAGACTAAAGATATTGTCTTCAATCTGGGGCCTGACCTGATCAAGTTCCCGCGTACGCCCGGCCACCGAGGAAAGAAACTGAGAAACCAGAGAACCGGCGCCGCTCTGCCCCGAGATGGCGATAGCGGTGCAGTCTTCCGCCGACTTCAGGTAGTTTGAGAGAACCTCATGGGGAATTTGCAACACCAGTTGCTGGAAGGGTTGGTGGAAGTCCAGCGTATAGGGCCTGGCGCTGTCGTAAATAGCAAAATCCCCGGGCTGCAGTACGGCTTCTCTGCCGCCCTGGCGGACGACACCGGTCGAACTGATCTGGAGGCTCAGTAGAAACTCACGTTCGCTGGAGCGGGAGATCTGACGATTGGAGCGCACCACGTGCTGCGGGTCGGAGGAGACCTCTGAAAGCTGGATCCGGTCCAACTTGTCGCTGCGGATTTCGCCACTGAAGGCACCCCGATCAGCGCGTTCACAGTCCAGCTGCACAAACTCATCACATACCAGCTCACGCCAGTATTCGAACTGGTCCCGGGGTTTAAGCCCCGCCGTGGTAAATGAATGATCAGCATGAAGAAGGTGAGTGGGCATTTCGTCAACCGCAGCACAAACCGGAGTGGGTACCCGGTTAATGTACGGCTTGGGCGATGATGCTGTCAATTCCGCAGCGGGCCGGGGGTGCCAGGGAATCCGCCTGGCTTTTATGGCTGCGGGTCTAACCACGGTCCCAAGCCGCAATTTGGCCTCCGAAGGCGCCGCTGGCTCTAAAAGCTTTCGCTTATATAAACCCATCAAATTGATACTGAATCAAAATAAGGCAGCAAGCCAGTCGCCGAATGGCAGTTCACGTATTCGAAGTGGGCGTGCTGCGCCTCCACCACAACCCCTTCATGCCATAGCTGCAGGGCCGTCTGAAAGTTAAACCGCTCCACCATCGCCATAAATTCACCATAGATGGCCAAATGAGTGGGATGGGTCTTGGCCCAGGTTTCCAGGTGCTCCAGGCTGAGAAACCAGACCATACCGAAGCTTTTGTCCTGGACCTCACCTGCGACGCTGGTTTCGTCCATAAAACGACAGCTGCAACAGCCGGATTCTTCAGGGTTTTCCACCAGATAGCGCATACCCTGCTGCAGTACCGGATGCACCTTTTGGGTATAGACCTCACGTTCCTCGCCCTGGCAGGCACTCCAGTTCTGCGCCGAACGCAGCAGGCAGAGGTTGTGTGGCGGCCGAATCTGCAATCGTTGTCCGTGACTGTCAACGACCTTGCCCGACAAGCTTTCCACTTCCGTTGCAAGATCGTCGCTGGCGCTGGCGGCCAGTCGATCACGGGCGCCCCCCCAATACCCGTGCTCTCGAATGGGCCCCTCAATAGTGGGGGCAGCTGCAGAAACGCCATCCTGGCTTTCAGAAGAGGCCAGGGTTTCCAGTCGTTCAACCGGCACACGAAGAATCTCGCACCAGTAACCCTGCGTTTCCGTCTTCCGTTCTGCGGCGTCCCACCAATTGCGAAATATATCGCTGCTGCGCCAGCGCTCGAATGCACCTTCATCGGTCCAGTAAGCAATAAACACATCGTTGTAACAGTCTTGATTGTCGGTGAAATTGCCTCGTTCCACCCGCTCAGGTGCACCAGACTGTTGCAGACATTGATGGAACCAGTGATGAAATCCAATGGTTTGCGACTGCCGCTGCTGAACGGCAAAGTAGCCGATGACAACATGGGTGACGCGCTTGTCGAATCTGGCGCTCCAGGCGGGAGCCGGTGGTTCCCAATCTTTAGGCATATTGGCTTGTGGCATGGCAACTCAACGCTGTGTGTTTGAATAGAGAGGATGCTGCTGACGAGCGCAGCTAGTCAACCACGATGGCGCTCTCGGTCAATTCCGGCTCTTCCAGCACTTCCAGATCCGGTGCAATGGCAGTGGGCACATACAACTCCTGCACCGGTGGGGCCGGTTTTTTGTTGAGCAATAAGCGAGTGACGTCGGGTCGGGAATAGTGCCCGACGGGATCAGCAAAGGACTTGGCGACGGCGATAGCGCCAAGGTCAATGTCGGCGATCAGCATGCCTTCCTGTTGCGGATCAATGGGTTCACACAGCGGCTTGCCGTCCGGACCATAGATCATGGCGCTACCACCGCCGCCGCCAAAGAGTTCCTGCTGATCGGGAGAATCAATCAGTACATCCAGCATGCCCTGAGACACCACTGCGGTGGGCGCCAGGAAGTAACACTGTCCCTCCAGCGAATACACTGAAGACACGGCCATATTCATTTCCGCACTCAGGCTGTAGGCCTGGGGATAGCAGGTAAACGAGGGCCAGGCACCGATATGCACCTGCTCGTGCATGGAGAACATTGCGTACTTGGTCAATGGCTGCAGATGTTCCCAACAACACAGGTTACCGATCCGTCCCAATGGTGTGTCATGCACCTCCAGACTGCTGCCGTCACCATCGCCAAATACCGTGCGTTCTGCATGGGTGGGCTTAAGCTTGCGGCGCGCGTGAATCAGGTTGCCGTCAGCTCCAATCAAAAATTGCGCCAGATACAGTGAACCGTGATCACGCTCGCTGGCTCCGAGAGATACCATGATGCTGTTGGCACGGGCAGCTTCTCGTATTTGATCCATTTCCGGGCTGTCTTTTACCAGGCTGTTTTGGTGGTAAGCCTGGACGAATTTAAGCCCCCAGGCAGGTGATCCCAGCCAGATCCACCAGGGGTAACCCGGAATCCATGCCTCGGGAAAGGCGACCACTGAAGCACCCTGGTTTGCGGCTTGTTCAATCAGTGTGATGGTCTTGTCCACGCTCGCGGCTAGATCCAGAAACCCTGGTGCGGCTTGGACCACGGCGGCTTTGTACTGCTGCGCTTGAGTCATTGAGGTGTGCTCCTATAAAACGGTAGCGGGCCGTTATCGTTTTGACAGAGCTATAGTAGTCAAGGTGGGCTTTGGCGACTTAATCAGAAAGGTATTAAAAGTTGTCTATCCGCGCAGAGGAGGCCTTATTTTAACCAACCGGCCCCCTGCTTGATGATGTTGCGGATTCGAGCTTTCACAGACGCGGCTTCATCCCGGAGGGCCATTTGCAGAAATTGTTGTGCTTCTTCGCGGTATTCCGGGAACTGATCCGCCAGCAAATAGAAACCATTGTAGGACCAGGTTCGCACAAACTTGTTTTCGGAACCCAGACAGCCTCTCAGAAAACGCTCAACTTTCTTTTTCTGGCGAGCGGGAAATGTCACATAGGGGAGACACTGCAACAGATGCAGCTGACTTTGCCAATCATCCATCGGCAGCAACTGTTTAATCAGCTCAGCCCGTTGTTGAACCTCTAGCGAACCACCGTTTTCCAGGTGATGCTTGAGCAACCAGCTGGAGCCCTTTGATGTTTCCGGTATTGCCATTAAACTCAGCAACCCGTCCACGAGCTCCGCAGACGGGTTATGCTTCAGGTAGAGCTTTTCGATATCAGCGGAAGACTTTCCATCCCAGCCGGCGATGTCAGTTCGAAGTGTTTGGTCAGCTCGTAATACTTGGCTCAATTCCCTCTTCCCCAATTCGCAACAGCGCTTGGTCGATGGCATCGATAATAACATCAATGTCTTCACGTGTTGCAATCAGCGCCGGGGCCAGGCAGATGGTGTTGTTATAGTCGCGGAAGGAGCGATTGGTTCGCCCGATAATCACTCCTTGTTGCATGCAAAGCCCTACAACTTTGGCGGATACACTTTCATCCACAGGCTCCTTGCTGACTCGATCTTTCACCAACTCGAATCCTGCGAATAGACCTTTGCCGCGCACATCTCCCATCAATGGGTGTTTCTCCATCAAGCGTTGCAATTGTTCCTGTAAATAGACGCCCTGGATCTGAACATTTTCCAACAGGTTTTCCCGTTCCAGGATTTCCAGGTTGGCCAGTGCAGCAGCGGGTCCCGCTGTGCAACCACCAAAGGTGGAGATATCGCGAAAATAGTCCATACGTCCATCGCCATCATCATCCTGCACCAGGTTGAATACTTTGTCGTTGGTAACCGTACATGAGATGGCGGCGTAACCGGACGCCAATCCTTTCGCCATGGTGACAATGTCTGGCTCGATGCCATAGTGCTGGTAGCCAAACCAGGTGCCGGTTCGCCCCATACCGCAAACCACTTCATCGATATGCAGCAGAATGTCGTATTGCTTGCAGATCTCCTGCACTCGGGGCCAATAACCTGCCGGTGGCTCGATCACACCGCCTCCGGCCGTAATAGGTTCTAAACACAGCGCACCAATGGTCTCGGGTCCCTGCTCCAGAATGACCCGTTCGATTTCGTTGGCCGCACGAATACCATAGTCATCCACCTCTCCCCATTGGGAGCGATATTCGCAGCAGTGAGGCACCTCCACAAACTCCGGCACAAACGGACCATACTGATTTTTTCGCTCAAACTGTCCCGTCGCACTGAGGCACGCAATAGTGGTACCGTGGTAATCCCTTTCGCGAAACAGTATTTTGCGCTTATTGCCACCATACTTCTTCTCGGCAATCTGGCGCACCATCTTGAACGCCTTTTCATTGGCTTCAGAACCGGAGTTGGAATAATACACACGGCTCATGCCCGGCATTTTTCCCAGCAGTCGCTCGGCGAATTGCGCAGCCGGTACATTGCCGGCCGACTGCGCGAAGTAGTTCATGCACACCAATTGATCGCGAACGGCATCGGCTATCTCGGTACGCCCATAACCCACATTAACCGTCCATACCGCTCCGGATACCGCATCCAGATATTCATTGTCCCAGGCATCCCAAACACGCATACCCTCACCCCGGACCACCACCATGGGATCGGTGTGCTCCAGCGTTTTGTGCTGAGTCAGATGGTGCCAGACGTGCTGGCGATCCTGATTGATGACTTCGGCGGCATTGAGATCAGACATGGCTACCTCCACTGACAGATCGGTGTTTGTTGCAGCGTCTATAGTAGAGAACACCATCCCCCCGCCAGTAGAACCAGCAGCCGGGCTTCCATCAGTCCAGCCTGGCCTGTCATCACTGCCAAACTCTGTTACATTAGGCTTGAACTCCGTTTAAACCCAAGGCTGACTGTTATGCCCCTGCCCAATTTGTTTGACCAACTCCAGGAACTGGTGGCAACGCCGTCCGTCAGTAGCTATACGCCATCCTGGGATATGGGCAACCGCGCTGTGGTCGAACTGCTGGCTACCTGGCTGAGGGACTTGGGCTTCAACTGTGAGATCCTCGATGTCCCCGGCGGCAATGGCAAAAAGTGCAATCTGATTGCCACCCTCGGCAGTGGTCCGGGTGGGCTGGTACTGTCGGGGCACACCGATACGGTGCCCTACGATGACGGCAAATGGCAGAGTGATCCTTTTAAGCTTCAGGAACGGGATAACCGCTGGTACGGCCTCGGTTCCACTGATATGAAGGGCTTTTTCCCGGTGGCTATCGAAGCCGCTCGGGCATTCTCGGAGACTCCCCTACAACAGCCATTAATCATCCTCGCCACCGCAGACGAAGAGAGCTCCATGAGCGGTGCCCGCGCACTCGCCCAGATGGGTCGGCCCAAGGCCCGCTACGCGGTGATTGGTGAACCCACGGGCCTGCAACCGATCCGCATGCACAAGGGCATTATGATGGAATCGGTACAAATTGAAGGTTTGTCCGGGCACTCTTCCGACCCGAGTCTCGGCAACAATGCGCTGGAGTCCATGCATCAGGTGATCAGTGAGCTGATAACCTATCGCCAACAGTTGCAACAACGCTACCAGCACCCGGGCTTTGCCATTCCCGTACCCACCCTCAATCTCGGCTGTATTCACGGTGGCGATAATCCCAACCGGATTTGCGGCCATTGCGAATTGCAATTCGACCTGAGGGCCGTGCCCGGTATGGACAACGATGCGTTGCGAGGAGAAATTGACCTGCGCCTGTCAGAAATTGCTGAACGCAGCGGCAGTCGCATACAGCGGCAAACCCTGTTTGGCGGCGTACCGGCCTACGAAGAGCCGGCAAATTCGGAGCTGGTGAAAGCGGTTGAGAGCCACACCGGACACCATGCCGCCAGTGTCGCCTTTGCCACCGAGGCCCCCTATTTGCAGCAGCTGGGTATGGAAACTATCGTGATGGGTCCCGGCAGTATCGACCAGGCCCACCAGCCCAACGAATTCATTCCCACAGAGCAGATCAAACCCGCCGTCGAGACCTTAAAAGCCTTGATCCGCCAATTCTGCTTATAATGATGCTTTCCCTCTTCGGGGGAACCGGCAATTTCACACACCAAGGAACCAAAGTGACCAGCAACACCCCAGGCCAGCCACAGAAACACGACTCGGTAAACAGCGATCTCGATGATTACGTGAAGTGGTTTCGCCAGTCCTCGCCCTATATCAATGCGCACCGAGGTAAGACCTTTGTACTGATGCTGCCCGGTGCGGCTATGGCAGAGGAAAACTTCTCCAATATTGTGCACGACATCGCTCTGCTCAACAGCCTGGGGGTAAGACTGGTGCTGGTGCACGGAGCACGCCCGCAGATTGATGCCCGCCTGGCAGTACAAAATCTGCCTTCCCGGTTCCACCGCCAGTGGCGGGTAACCGGGCATGACCAGATCGGCGCAGTAGCGCAGGCGGTGGGCGAGGTTCGTTTTGGCATTGAGGCGGCATTGTCTACGGGGTTACCCAACTCTCCAATGCACGGTGCGGACATCCGCGTGGTGGGCGGCAACTATGTGACGGCACGCCCCATAGGTGTTATTGATGGCGTTGATCTGCAACACACCGGCAAGGTGCGCCGGGTGGATGCTGAAGCACTCAATCGAGCTCTGGATAACAATGCGATTGTGGTTGTCTCCTCACTGGGATATTCACCCACCGGTGAGATGTTCAACCTGTGTTATGCAGAAGTGGCGACAAGCGTGTCGATTGCGCTGCAGGCCGATAAGCTGGTGGCGTTTTCCTCCCGGGACGGCTGCCGCACACCGGAGGGAGAGCTGCTGCGCCAGTTAAGTCTGAAAGAGTGCGAACAACAGCTCCAGGAGCTGGCAACCCGCGATCAGCCGTCTCAATCCCTGCAGGCCTGCTTTGATGCCTGCCAGGGCGGTGTGCCACGCAGCCAAATGATCAGCTACAGCCGCGACGGCGCCCTGCTGCAGGAACTGTTCACCCGCGACGGCAGCGGCACTTTGGTACACCGGGACAACTACGAATCCGTGCGCCAGGCGAACATCGACGACGTCGGTGGCCTGCTGGAAATCATCGAACCCCTGGAGCGACAAGGTGCTCTGGTGCGGCGTTCGCGCGAGCGTCTGGAAGCGGAGATCGAGCGTTTTACCGTGCTGGAAAAAGACGGGGCCATTATCGCCTGTGCCGCGCTGTACCCGTTCGAGGACAATCCCGGCGGGGCCAATGCCGACATGGCAGAGCTCGCCTGTGTTGCCACCCACCCCGACTACCAAAAAGGCGGGCGCGCGGCGACAGTATTGGAAGCGATAGAATCCCGGGCCCGACAGGATGGTATCGGCGAGCTGTTTGTGCTCACCACACAGACCGCTCACTGGTTTATGGAAAAGGGGTTCGCCGCAGCCTCTCTGGAGCGACTGCCGTCGCAAAAGCAGGATCTGTACAATCTGCAGCGCAACTCCAAGGTGTTTATTAAGTCGCTTTAGCTTCGCTTAACCCGCTTTCTCCGGTTTTAAGGGACGAAGCCTTCATAGTTTGAGGCATATCGCTCTCCGCCTGATTGGATTCAGCGAATATTGGTACCCTTACCTCTGAGCGCCCCCAGTGTTAAGCTTGCCAACAGGGTGTCATTTAATGCCAAGTGTCACCGAATTTGAAAAACACTCCTCCGGACACTATGCCTCGAATTTCCACACTCTTTGCTCGCTTGATTGCCCGCGAATTATCTCCACTAGGTGACCCCTGGCCCGCCCTGCTCAAAGGCCTGCAATTGGAGGCCAACCAAATCCTGCAACAACCCCAGATGCCGCTGCAGGATTTCAATCGCCTGCTGGAAAATGCCCTGGAAGCCAGCAACGACCCTGGATTGGGGCTGCGTTTTGGTCGACACCCCAACCTGATGATGAGCGGTGAGGCCATGTTCGCCGCGATTGCAGCGCCCAACCTGATGGAGGTCATGCAGGCGATTGGCGACTTCAGTCGCTTGCAGGCGGAATACATTGAGATGGAGGTCTGGGTTGGATTGAAAAAGCTTCGCCTGCGAGCCCGGGAAACAAGTTCGCTGGATAGCACTCGGCGAACTCAGCACGAAGTTATGATTCTCAGCCTCCAGAATGCCATTGAACTGGTACTGGGACGCCCCTTCACCGAGGGCCGTTATTGGTTTTCCTTCCCAGAGCCCGAATACTCAAAACGCTACGAGGAGGCTTTCCATTGTCCCTGCGAATTTGACGCCGACTCCAGCGGTATCGACATTCCCCGAAGCCTGACGCAAGCCCCTTCGCCCTATTTTAACCAGGCGCTTTGGGAGCGCGGCCGAAATAACTCACTGGCCCTGATGACCGAACTCAACAGCCGCGACCGTCAGCTATACAGCCAGCATATCCTCAGCCTGCTGCGGGGCAAACGCCCACCACTGCCCGACCTCAACGAAGTCGCCAGACACCTGGCATTATCGGAGCGCACCCTGCTTCGGCGGCTGCATGAGGAACAACAGAGCTATCGTGACCTGCGCCTGCAAGTAGTGATGGAGTGGGCCGATCACTATCTGTGTGATACTGACACCAGCGTTGAGGCTATTGCCGCCCTCCTGGGGTACCAGGATGCGGGCAACTTTCGCCGCGCTTTCCGCCGGCACTTTCAGTGCACGCCCAACGAGTACCGAGACCAACAAATCCAGACAGGTAAATAGAGAAAAGTCTGCTAAAATGCCGGGCCTGATTGATTAGTCCTGACTTTGCCGAGGTGACTCCATGCCCGCCTATCGCTCCAAAACATCCACCGCCGGTCGCAACATGGCCGGCGCCCGCGCCCTGTGGCGCGCCACCGGGATGAAAGACGAGGATTTCCACAAGCCGATTATCGCCGTTTCCAACTCCTTTACCCAGTTCGTGCCCGGGCACGTTCACCTGAAGGACATGGGTCAACTGGTGGCCCGGGAAATCGAAAAAGCGGGTGGTGTCGCCAAGGAGTTTAATACCATCGCTGTAGACGACGGCATCGCCATGGGTCACGACGGCATGCTCTACAGCCTGCCATCGCGAGACATCATTGCCGACAGCGTCGAATACATGGTCAACGCCCACTGCGCCGACGCCCTGGTGTGTATCTCCAATTGCGACAAAATCACCCCGGGCATGCTGATGGCCTCCATGCGCCTGAACATCCCTGTGATCTTCGTCACCGGTGGCCCCATGGAAGCCGGCAAGACCAAACTCGCCGATCACAAACTCGACCTGGTTGACGCCATGGTGGTTGCGGCGGACGATAATGTCTCAGACGAGACGGTAGATGCGATTGAGCGCAGCGCCTGCCCGACCTGTGGTTCCTGCTCCGGTATGTTCACTGCAAACTCCATGAACTGCCTTGCAGAAGCCCTCGGATTGGCATTACCAGGCAACGGCACCGTTGTAGCAACCCACGCCGACCGCGAGCAGTTGTTCCTGCGAGCAGGCCGCACCATTGTCGACATGGCCAAACGCTACTATGAAAATGACGACGAGAGTGTTCTGCCCCGCTCCATCGGCACCTTCGAAGCCTTCGAGAATTGTGTTGCCCTCGACATCGCCATGGGTGGCTCCACCAACACCATTCTGCACCTGCTGGCCATCGCCCAAGAGGCCGAGGTCGACTTCACCATGGACGACATCAATCGTCTGTCACTGAAAATTCCGCAGTTGTGCAAGGTCGCCCCCAACACCCAGAAATACCACATCGAAGACGTTCACCGCGCCGGTGGTATCATGGCTATCCTCGGTGAACTCGATCGTGCCGGCCTGCTGCACTCCGAGCTGCCCACCGTTCACAGCGCCACCATGAAGGACGCCCTGGACCAGTGGGATATCATGCGCAGTCCGAGCCCCGAAGTGATGGAGTTCTACAAAGCCGGCCCGGCGGGCATTCCCACCCAGGTTGCCTTTAGCCAGTCCACCCGCTGGCCCAGCCTCGACGCCGACCGCGCCAATGGCTGCATCCGCTCCCTGGAAAACGCCTTTAGCCTGGAGGGTGGCCTTGCGGTCCTCAAAGGTAACATCGCCCTCGATGGCTGCGTGGTAAAAACCGCCGGTGTTGACGAATCCATCCTCGTGTTCGAGGGCAGCGCTTACGTGACCGAATCCCAGGACGAAGCCGTGCGCGACATTCTCGACGACAAGGTCAAAGCCGGCGACATCGTCATCGTCCGCTACGAAGGCCCCCGCGGAGGCCCGGGCATGCAGGAAATGCTCTACCCCACCTCCTACATCAAATCCAAAGGCCTGGGCAAAGAATGTGCTCTGCTGACCGACGGCCGTTTCTCCGGCGGAACCTCCGGCCTCTCCATTGGCCACGTTTCCCCGGAAGCCGCCGCCGGCGGTGCCATCGGTCTGGTGCGCAACGGTGATCGCATCAAAATTGACATTCCCAACCGCAGCATCGACGTACTGATCAGCGACGAAGAACTGGCCCAACGCCGAGCCGAACAAGACAAACTGGGTTGGAAACCTGTCAAGGAACGCCCGCGTAAAGTCAGTGCCGCGCTTAAGGCCTACGCTAAGCTGGCGACCAGTGCGGACAAAGGTGCAGTCAGAGATCTGAGTCAGTTAGACTAAGAGAGTAATTCGGAAACACTACCATGTTCGTAGGGTGGATTAGCCGAGAAGCGGCGTAATCCACCAAAGCTCCGGTCAACAACGGTGGATTACGCTGCTGCGCGGCTAATCCACCCTACGACTACAAAGGAGCGGCGTTCGGCGTTTGCTGAGGCGACCGTCTGCCGCCAGGGATGGCGGCAGCAGAGCGACACATGGATGTGCTTGAGCGTGTCGCAGCAGCAAATGCCGAACGCTGCTCTGGCACCATGCCTGGACGTCCCCCAGATGCAGCCAGAACTCAAAAACTACCCATTAAAATCAACGCAACAATGGCTCTACGGGCTAAGAGAAGACCTGCAGCAAAAGGTCCTGGACACCATGACCACCCGCCAGTACAAACGCCAGGACCAAATCTACGCCCTCCACTCCCAAATCGTTGAAATCTACACCCTTATCGAAGGCACGGTGATCATCACCAACACCACCGAGTCCGGGAAAGACGTCGCCATCACCACACTCCCGCACGGCAGCAGCTTCGGCGATCTCAGCTTCGTCGACCAACAGCCCAGGCAGAACTTTGCCATCGCCAGCACCGACTGCACCGTCGCCGTACTGAACCGGCGGGACTATGACGCATTAACGCGCGAACACCCCGAAATCACCGAATCCATGCTGCAATACTTCGCCCGCCGCATGCGTATCCTTATCAACATGCACCAGGATGCCCACAGCCTGGAGCTGCGCCAACAACTCGCTCGCCGATTACTGTTTGTCAGCGAGAGCCAACAACAGCTGCAGGAATCTGCGCTCACCATCAGTGTCTCCCAGGAAGAGCTCGCCGCCTCCCTGGGCGTCAGTCGGCAGCACATCAACAAAGCGGTCAAACAATGGCAGTCCGAAGGCTTGATCGACTTGGGTTACCGCAAGATCGAACTGTTGGACCTGGAAGGATTGAAACAGGTAGCCGCCGATCGCGACGAAGACTGAAAAGAGAAGAAACGATAGAAGAGCAACGGTTGATGTGGCCTCGTGAGCCACATCGGTGCCCCCGCCCGCGGATCGCACCGGCGGGAACAAAGAAATGCTTGAGTAACCTGTCAGCCCAATGCAGAGACTGAAACCGACAGGTACTCTCGTAAGCAGTTGGGTTTAGATACCCAGAGACTGCTTACGCTTGAGCTCGCCCTTGGCAAACTCGATCCACTGCCTGGCGAATTTGCGGCTGCGCTTGTCTTTGGCGGCCTTTTCAAATTCTTTAATAGCAGTTTTGTACTTACCAAGGTTGGCGTTGGCCATACCCAGAACAATCTGGAGCTGGTCAGGACGCTTGATACCCTTGCGCTTGTACGCCTTGGCACCGGCTTCCAGAGCCTTCTCGTTTTGATCGTTATCCAGGTAAATACCTGCCAGACGTGCATACAGATCGCCCTTGTCGGACTTCTGCGCCGCCTTTTCCATCTCTGGAATAGACTTTTTCACGTTCTGGGCCAGGCGCCATGCGGTCGCCAGTACTTCCAGGTTCTTGGAGGTTTCCTCAATAATGCCGGCCTTCATACCTTTTTCGATAATCCGGGCTGCTTTATAAGGCACATCCTCACCCATAAACAGGTAAGCCAGGTTCAGCAATTCCTTCTCTTTGCCCAGCTCACCCATCAGGTAAACCACTTCCAGAGAGTGAAGCTGGTTCTTTTCCTGCCCCTCGGCACCGTACATACCGGACAACTGCTTCCAGTAAGTGGGCTTCGGATAGTGGCGCAGCAACTTGTGGAGAATTTCGATAACTTTCTTGTTATCGCCCTTCTCAAAGTAAACCGCACGCTGCAGGGTGTACCAGTTTTCCTTGGGAACCTTGCCTTTGCTTTCGAAACGCTCAACCGCTGTGTTGATGTTTGTCAGCGCGTTGTTCATGTCGTTGAGCTGGTAATAGCCCTGCGCCAGGAGTACAAACGCATCCGCACCAACAATAGGCTGGATCTCCATCCACTGCTTCAGCTTTTCGATGGCACCGCGATAGTCCTCTTGTACGAACATGAGCTGTGCCATGGTGTACAGAGTGCCTATCTTCAGAGCGTCAGAAAGCTGCTCTTCAGCGATAACCTTGCCGTAGTAGCGAAGGGCCTCGGGGTAATTCTCCAGGGAGTAATACACCCAACCGTAATAATTCCACAGATTCGCCTTTTCAAAGCTGGTGTACTTTTCGCTTTTCTTGCGGATGTCGTTAAGGACCTCCAGCGCACCAGGCCAATCATTGGCGTCGGTCTTTTCCTGAACCTTTGCGAAATCTTTAAATACGGGCTGACGCAGAGAGTATGATTTTTTCGTCTTGTATTTCGGTTTCTGCTTCTCGCCTTCCTGAGCGAAGACACTGCCGGCAGACAGCGCTTCCATACCCAGAGACTGCAGTACAACACTCGAGGCCGCTGGCGCCAAAGCAATTGGCGCCGCCAGGAGAGTTTGTCTGACGAGCTTCGAAACCCTAGCCGTCATCTTCATAGTCTTTCCCATTGTTTACTTGGCAATAGCAAAGGTGATCTTGTTGCGTACACCAGGCACTTCCACCGGCTCACCGTCAATAACACGGGGCTTGTACTTAAACTTCAGCGCGGCCTTCATAGCGGCACGGTTGAAGATATTGGGTGGATCTGCCTCAACCACAACGGGATCGCGAACGGAGCCGTTGGTGGTCACTGTGAATTCAACAATAACGTAACCTTCGATACCACGTGACAGGGCGCGGCGCGGATACTGCGGCTGTACCTTCACAATTGGCAGGTACTCACCGTCAGAGCCAAACCCACCCACACCTTTAACGTTCAGGTTCGGGTTGATCTTAGGTGCCGACATGCTCAGGGCGTCAGGGTTCACATCGGGCTGATCGAACTCTGGCTCAGGCATATCGGGCGGCGGCTCTTCCGGGTCTTCCGGCTTATCCGGCTTCTCGGTTTCGTACTGCGTTTCGATCTGACGCTCAGGCATATGAATGTCGGCTACCTTACGCTCCTCGACTTCCTCGGGGGGCTTATTGTTAGCCGCAATCAATGCGTGCATCAAAAACAGTAGGCCAAAGGTTGTGGCTGCCGCCAACACCCCCGCCAATAACAATCTTGCAACATTCATAGCGGTCTATTTCTTCTCCGTAGATACAGAAACATCCAATACGCCAGCCTCTCGGGCCGCCTGGGCGACCTTGGTGAGAGTTTCGATATTAGACTCATCGTCCGCCTGGATCACCACGGCCCCTTTCGGGTTTTCCGCGTGCAAACGCTCGATACTGCCTTTGACAGCACGAATGTCTACGCGGGCCTTGTCGATCCAAACTTCATTATTTGAGCTGACAGCTACAAGAATGTTGGCGTTCTTTTTCAGCACTGCTGTTGTCGCCTCAGGGCGATTAATCTCAATGCCGGTTTCTTTAATGAATGAAGCAGTTACGATAAAGAAGATCAACATGATAAACACGACGTCGAGCATCGGCGTCAAGTCGATCGCGTTTTGATCTTCTTCAGCTGCACTATTTCTTCTGCCCATGATAACTCTCTTAGTAACCGGTTAATGCTTTGATCAAGCCTTAATGGTCCATCGTCAAGTGGTCTTCAAGCAGCTGATTTTCACGCTCTGCGGTACGGGTGATGTAGGTGTTGCCAAATACGCCCGACAGTGCCGCAACCATACCCGCCATTGTCGGGATAGTAGCTTTGGATACACCGCCAGCCATAGATTTCGCGTCACCACCACCGGTAATCGCCAGTACGGTAAACACTTCGATCATCCCGGTAACTGTACCGAGCAGGCCAAACAACGGGGCCAGGGCTACCAGAGTGGCAACCATGTCCATATTGGTTGAAACCTTCTCGGATACGCGAGAGATCAGTGCATAACGAATCTGGTGAGCATTCCAGGATTTACGCTCGGGGCGCGCTTCCCAGGTGTCCAGGGCATTCTGAACGTCTTTCTTCAGAGACCCGTGGAAATACCAGACACGTTCGAAAATCAGAGTCCACATGACGAAGGTCAAGGCGGCGATCAGATACAGAACAAAACCGCCTTGATCCACAAAGGCTTTAATGGCTGCAAGTGCGTCCATCAATGCCAACATGCGACTTCTCCTTACTTGCCTTCAGCGTTTTCGGCGATGATACCAGCAGTCTGCTCTTCCAGGATGTGGAGAACACGCTTGGCACGGCCGTTAACGAGGGTGTGCATCAGTACTGTAGGAATGGCTACAACCAGACCCAGTACGGTGGTTACCAGAGCACCGGAGATACCGCCCGCCATGGCTTTAGGATCACCGGCACCGAAGATGGTGATCGCCTGGAAGGTGATGATCATACCGGTAACAGTACCCAGCAGACCCAGCAGCGGAGCTACCATGGAGATGATCTTCAACAGGTTGAGGCCGGATTCGATAGCGGGACGCTCTTTCAGCACAGCTTCTTCCAGCTTCAGCTCCAGAGACTCGCCGTCCAGACCCTTGTTGTCTTCTGCAATCTTCAGCACGCGACCCAGTGGGTTGTTGGTGTTGGCAGAAGAGGCCTTCAGCTGAGAGCTAACCTTGGCGGAGATACCAGCCAGGACGACAAAGCGCCACAGAGCCAGCAGCATAGCGAATGCACCGACGCCAGAGATGATGTAGCCAACCAGGCCACCCTGGTGCCAACGCTCAACAATAGAAGGGCTGTTGATCAAAGCCGCCAGGTAGGAACCGCCGGAAGGTCCGGTGGGGTCGATGCCTACGCGGGTGAAACCGCTAGTGGAACCCTGCAGGGTCGCAGCAGCTGTTTGCAGATCGCCGGCAGGCTGACGGGTCAGCTCGGCCATTTTCTCGCCCTGCTGCAGGAATTCCAGGTAAGCGCCGTCAGACAGCAGCTGGAAGTTACCTACACGAACAACGTCCTGAGTGGCCTGCTCGCCATTAGGCTTGATAACGGTACCAGTGAACTTGACAGTCTTGCTGCCTTCAATGGTTTCACGCTGGATTTCGTACCACAGACGCTCGATCTCTTCGATGGTGGGCAGCTGGGTAGCGCTGTTCATCTTCTCGATCAGCTCATCCAGGAAGGCCGCACGGCCAGGGATCTGAGCAGATACGATAGAGGTGGCGAGGTTGGTACGCAGGTCGCCCGCGGTAGAGGTCAGGTGACCGAACAGTTCCTTCAGAGAACCCAGACGCTCTTGCAGCTGCTTGCGCTTGGCCGCTACGTCCAGTTCCTGCTGCTCGTACTGCTTTTCCAGACGGGCAGAACGGTTTTCTTCGTTCTTTTTGGTGGTTTTGGCCTGGTTCAGCAGGTTCTGCTGATTGGCCTTCTGGCGACGGAACTCGGCTTCACGCTTTTTGTGCTCGGCACTTTCGGAAACCTTGCTGTCTTTAACCATGTTCAACAGTTGATCAAGAGACTGGGCCTTCTCTTGAGCCATAACGGCGCTGGCGCTCAACATACCAGCGGCTGCCACGGCGAGGCAGCGTTTAGCAAAACTCATTTTCATTGCGCAGCCTCCGGAGCCAGGATAGGCAGTTTCAGCACATCAATAGAAGCTTGTTTCTTGGCGATACGAATGCCCTTGAGGATGGCACTGCGGTATTCACCGGAGTCCAGCTCAGTCCAGGCCTGCGCGCGCTGATCCCAGGCACCGGACAACTCAGTGTCGGTAGTCTGGTACATAAGGGCGATACGGCCAACGCGCAGTACGTTAACTTCGCGCTCCTGACCACCAACGGTCAGAGTATCCTTATAAGTGTCGATCTTACGACCGTACTCAGATTCAATCTTGTAGGCTTCCAGAACCTGACGGAATTTCTCAGCTACGGAGATATCCGCGCGCTCCTGGTTGTTGCGCAACATTTCGAGGCGCTCTTCACGCTCGGCCTTGTGGAAAGGCACGTCCAGGGCAACGAACTGCTCCAGACCGTCCAGCATCTTCAGAATCAGCGGTTGGATCTGACGCTCCATCACGGTGACGTTCTCGATCGACTCTTCCAGCTGACCGATCACCTTCAGCTGGTTGGCAATTTGCTTTTCCAGCTGCGCGTTGTAAACACGCAGTCCTTCGATCTGTTTGTTTACAACCTTGAAGTCATTCAACAGGCTGGCGGTCTGATCAGCGATCTTATCGATCTTTTGCTGAGAGGCCTGAGCGAGCTTAGTTTTTTGCTCACCAACTTGCAGAATGGAATTCAACGTCTGGTCCGCCTGCGCGACGCTTCCAACAAGCGCGCCGGCAGAAAGCACAGTGGACAGAGCCACGGCTTTTAATCGCTGCTTCTTCATAAATCCCCCAGTGTGGGTACGTACAATCAACTCTAATTTGCGACAAAACGCCGCTCTTTTTCTTTGGGACACCACTTTTAAACACGACTCACCAGCGATGGCTGCGTCAGACCCGCACGTTGCAATGGGTGTACTCTCCATACACGTCACTGCTGAAATGCGGCGCTTCCCTGCCGTCGTCCGGAAAAGTCACGATCTCCAGAGGTACCCTCGAATAACCACCAAATTCGGCGGCAATTTGAAGCTCGCCATTTAATACCAGCGGCAATAAACATTCAATGGTTATTCCGAAAGTCCGTTAATATGTGTAAATAAGTATCAAGGAGGGTAACAACCCGAATTTTACCTGCGGGGTAATGAGTAACAAAGGTGACTATAAGCGGCCACTAACAAAGCGCCTAACGATAGTGAGCACTAACAAACAAGGCCAGGTATCACCTTTTTCACCAGTGTTAACGATTTGTAACACGATCGAGAGTAACAAACGTGCAGACAGGCTCTGACGCCTCACTTCGCACACTGGCCACTTCGCACCAATCACCTTCAGAAAGCCGGGGAAATTGAGCGTCACCCTCAAATGCCTGATGGATTTGGGTCAGATAAATCCGCTCAGCCCTTTCCAGGCTCTGGGCGTAAATCTGAGCGCCTCCGATCACCATGATCTCATCCACCGGTTCGCCCGCAGCTGATTTCTCACGGGCAGCTTGGACCGCCAGATCCAGTGCTTGTTCCAGCGTGGAGGCTACTTTGACCCCATCTGACTGCCAATCCCCCTGACGGGTGATGACAATATTGGTTCTACCCGGCAGTGGCCGACCGATGGAATCGAACGTCTTGCGTCCCATGACCACCGGCTTACCCATCGTCACACGCTTAAAGTGTTTGAGGTCTTCCGGCAAATGCCATGGCATCTGGTTTTCGCTGCCAATGACCCGATTTTCTGCCTGGGCGACGATGAGTGCGATGCGGGGTGTTGTCATACGAACGCTTCTTCTTTCTATATATAGGGAAAACGGTTTATATGCTGTGAACGGCGGTTACACGGAAAACGGATAGTCAATCGGGTCATGATGCTGGTAGCCCACCACCTCGAAGTCATCCATGGTCACCCAGGTTTCCAGATCCTCCAGCGACTTGATGTTTGGATTGATCTCGAGCTGCGGAGATTCATAGGGCTCGCGCTTGATCTGCACATCCCGCATCAAGGCCAGCTGGTCTTCATAGATGTGAGCATTAACGATTTTGTGGTACGCGGTTCCGGCTTTATGGCCGGTGATCTGGGCCACCAGGGCCAGCAGCGTGAAGACTTGAATCTGATTGAAATTCAATCCCAGGGGCACATCGCAGGATCGCTGATAGGAGGTCAGATAAAGTGTGTCCCCCAACAGGGAAAAGTTATGGGTGTGCATGCACGGACGCAGGCAGCCCAAATGAAACTCACCCGGGTTATAAAAAGAAAGAATTTCACCCCGGTCGTCCAACCCCTTACTGAGGTTGTCCACCAATTTGCGCAATTGGTCCACGTGGCCACCATCCGGCTTGGCCCAGCTGCGGCCCTGTACCCCGTATACCCGCCCCATATCGTCATCGCCTTTGCGGTGAGGGCTCGCCAGCCACATCAGATTGTCGTTGGCATTGGCATCCCAGGTTTTGGTACCGAGCTTGCGGAAGTCCGCTGCATTGTCATAGCCGCGAATGTATCCCAACAGCTCCGCGATAGCCGCCTTCCAGTAACTCTTGCGAGTCGTAATAAGGGGGAACTTGTTAGCGGCCACATCGTAGGACAGATCGGCATTGATGATTGTCAGGCAGCGTTTGCCGGTACGCTCGTTTTCTACCCAGATGCCTTCATCAATAATGCGCTGACACAAATCCAGATATTGTTTCATCTTACTGTTCCTATTTTTGTCCTCTGAAGAAGCCAAACCGGGTTCAGCCACTTGTCAGCTCAATCCGATGCATTAGCCGTACAGATCACTAGGCCTGTACTTCCTCAGGGTTTTTCTTGCTCTTATTGCGCTTTTGGCTTTTCTTTGAGTGCCCTTTGTTACTGCTGCCTGCCATTGCCAACTGGTCCGGCTCTGCGGCTCGAGTGTACGCCACTGCGACTAACACCAGCCCCAATACCACCATGGGTATGGTCAGCAACTGTCCCCGGGTCATCCAGCCCAGCAGGTCAAAGCCAATATGGCTGTCGGGCTCTCGCACAAATTCCACCAGGAAGCGGAAACAGCCATACAGCACCAGAAACAGACCACTCACGGCCATTCTTGGGCGCGGCTTGGCGGAAAACCAAAGCAACACCAGAAACAGCACCAAGCCTTCAAGAGCAGCCTGATACAACTGCGACGGATGCCGGGCCAATGCTTCCGGATCCTTGGGAAACACCATGCCCCAGGCGCTGTCGGTGGGTCTCCCCCAGAGTTCTTGCCCGATAAAGTTACCGAGGCGACCAAAGCCCAAACCCAGAGGCACCAGGGGAGCGACAAAGTCCATAAGATCGAAAAAACGCACGTTGATGCGGCGCGCATAGATCACCATCGCCAGAGTGACCCCGATCAGACCTCCGTGGAAAGACATGCCACCTTCCCATACCCGCAACAGCCAAATGGGGTCAGTCAGAAAACGCTCAAAGTGATAGAACAGGACATAGCCACAACGGCCACCCAATACCACCCCCAGGGCACCATAAACGATCAAGTCTTCCACATGCGGACGTTTGATTGCCGCCTCAGGCTTACCAGCCCGGTACATGGCCAGCCCCCAGGCACCGGCAAATGCCAGCAAATACATGATGCCGTACCAGTGAATCTCAATAGGGCCAATCGTCCAGTCCCCAATTTCAAAGGTTCCCAGCGAAAGCGCAACTGCATCAATATCGGGGTAGTTCAATATGGAATCCATCTGTTGAGGGGTCACTTTAAGAGGAGGCCATCATACCACTTACCAGCAGTTCAGCAGCAATCAGCAATAAAACTATGGCAAAGGCCTGTTGCAATCGATCAGCGGGCAGACGATGAGCCAGCTTCGCTCCAATCCGCGACGCCGGCGCGCTGCAGACAACCATGCCCGCAAATGCCGGCAGATAGACAAAACCCAGAGACCAGTCCGGTAATTTGTCTTGCCCCCACCCCTGAGTCACATAGGAAACCGCACCGGACAGGGCAATGGGCAAACCCAGCGCCGCGGAAGTGGCTACCGCCCTGACCATAGGCACCGCACACAGTCTCAGGTAGGGCACGGTCATGGAACCGCCCCCGACGCCAAACAAAGAGGACAGGCCGCCGATCAATACTGCGCTTGAACCCAGGCCGAAACGACCGGGCAAAGAAAATTTATCTTTCGCTACCGAGGCCAGCATGGTGACAGAAACAAAAATCAGGAACAGGGCGAACACGAACTGCAACTCAAGGCCCTCAAGCAGCGAGGCCACCACACCACCAAACCAGGCGCCGACAATCACCCCAGGAACCAAATGTTTGAGTAATTGGGAATCGATGGCCTTTTTCTGCCAGTGAGTCCAGCTGGAAATACTGGCGGTGACGACAATACAGGCCAGGGATGTACCGATCGCCAGATGGGTAGAGACCGATTCGGGAAAGTTAAGCAGTGAGAAGGTATAGATCATGGCCGGCACCATGACCACGCCCCCGCCAAGGCCGAACAAGCCGGCAATCAGACCGGCGAGCGCCCCAACCAGAGCGAATACAAGCAATAACGTTAACATAGGTCCCCCAAGCAGCAGCGCATTATGGGGGAGTGGCAACTGAATGAGAATAGCTTTTCTGTTAGGGTGTAGGGCGATTTATTGAAGCTTGTTACCTATGTGCCTGATCCTGTTTGCTCTTCACAGCCATCCCGACTTTCCATTGATCGTCGCCGCCAATCGCGATGAATTTTTCCAGCGCCCCACAGATTGCGCCCAACCCTGGGGTGAAGCCGGCGGCATTCTCGCCGGCAGGGATCGCCAGGCGGGTGGCACCTGGATGGGAATCAGTGATACCGGCCGGTTTGCGGCTGTCACCAATGTGCGGGATGGGCGGGTACAGCTCGATCGCCCCCGTTCTCGTGGCGAATTGCCGGTAGGCTATCTGCGAGATAGCACCCTCTCACCATCGGCTTACTTTGACGCCTTGTCCGAGGTAGCCGATCAATACAACGGCTTTAATCTCCTGGTCGGCGGCCCGGACGAACTCCACTATCTCGGCAACCACCCCGACCAGCAGCAACAACTGGAAGCCGGCGTTTATGGCCTCAGCAATGCCTCGTTGGACAGCCCCTGGCCCAAGGTAATGAACGGCAAGGCGGAACTGACTGATATCCTGAAGCGGGATTGGACCGACTTAAAGCAGCGGCAAGAAGATCTGTTTGGTTTGTTGGCCAATCGTGAGCGCGCCCCGGATAATCAACTGCCGGATACGGGCATCAACCGGGAGTGGGAGTCGCTGCTGTCACCCCGATTTATTCACAGCCAAGACTACGGTACCCGCGCCTCAACGCTGGTGTTATACCACCGCAGTGGCGAGATTGAGTTTGTTGAACGAAATTTCGATCGGGAAGGCGAACAAGAGACCCGGCGTTTTAGACGCCAGACCGCCATTGCGGCAGAAGTAATTTAGTGTACGGCTGATTCACCGCCACTGGGCCAGCCGGTAAACCGCAGCATCCCCTCGCGCTCCAGCACACGCTCCAGGCAACGATTCACCGAATCAGCGTCTTCCTGATGCATCACCTCGTCGAGCAAATCTTCGGCCTGCTGCAACGTGATATTGCGGATCACCTTCTTCACTTTGGGCAGGTTAGTGGCATTCATGGACAGCACGTCGTAGCCCATCGCCATCAGCAGCACAGCAGCTGCCGGGTCCCCTGCCAACTCGCCGCATATACCAACACTGGCGCCCTGACTGTGACCGTCTCGAACCACCTGGTGAAGTGCGCGCAATACCGCCGGGTGGTAAGCCTGATAGAGATCGGCCACCTGTGGATTATTGCGATCCACGGCAAGGAGATACTGGGTCAAGTCATTGCTGCCCACCGACAGGAAGTCGGAACGAGCAGCCAGCTCCCGCGCCTGGTATACGGCTGCGGGCACCTCGATCATCACTCCGATAGGCGGCAACTCAATCTGGAAGCCCTCCTCCAGCAATTCATGAAAGGCCCGGTAGATGAGAGATTTGGCGGCCTCCAGCTCACTGACGCTGGCAACCATGGGCAACATAATGCGCATATTGTTGAGGCCTTCGCTGGCCTTCAACATCGCCCGCACCTGTGCAAGAAAGATCTCCGGGTGGTCCAGGGTAACCCGGATGCCCCGCCACCCGAGGAACGGGTTCTCTTCTTCGATCGGGAAATAGCTTAGCGACTTGTCCCCGCCCACATCCAGCGTACGCATGGTCACGGTATGAGGGGCGAATGCTTCGAGCTGCTCCCGGTAAATGAGCCGTTGCTCCTCCTCACTGGGGAAGCGGTCGCGCAGCAGGAAAGGGATCTCCGTCCGGTACAGCCCCACCCCTTCGGCGCCACGCTCCAGAGATCGAACCACATCGGCCATCAAACCGGTGTTGACCCACAGCGGGACGCGATGCTTGTCCAGGGTTTCACAGGGCAACTCCTTGAGCGCCTCCAGGCCCCGCACAATCTCCCGCTCTTCATCGCAGATACGCTCGTAGTGCTTGCGCAGCGTGGCGCCGGGATCACTGTAAATGCTGCCACGATAACCGTCGACAATCACCTCACGGCCTTCGATCTGGGTAAATGGTAGATCCACCGCTCCCATTACCGTCGGCAATCCCATAGCGCGGGCGAGAATGGCAACGTGGGAATTACTGGAGCCCTGCACCGAAACAAGACCGGATAAACGCTCCTTGGGCACCTCGCCCAACATGGAGGCGGTGAGCTCCTCGCCCACCAGAATGGTGTTTTCCGGAAACACCCGGCAGTGCTGTGCAGACTCCTGCAGATAGGCCAACACCCGGCGCCCCAAATCCCGCACGTCTGCCGCCCGCTCACGCAGGTAAGCGTCATTCATGCTGCTGAAATTGCGTTCGTGTTCGAGAATCACCTCACTCCAGGCGTAGGCGGCGCTGACCCCCTTACTGATGCGTTCGGTCACCTCACTGCCGAGACTGGCGTCATCCAGCATTGCCAGATAAGCGTCGAAAAGAGCCCGCTCCTGCTGATTCAGCCGGGTTTCCAGCTGCTTGCCCAGATTCTTCACATCCTTGCGCGCCTTCGCCAGGCACTCGTGGAAGAAATCCAGCTCCAGATCGACATTGTCGCAGGTCTGATAAGGCACGCCACGCAAATCAGCGACGGGTGAAATGACCACCGCCTTACCTATTGCTACCCCCGGCGAACCGGCCACACCTTTGAATTTGGCCTCGTGTGCATGCTGCCCCATGCGCTCCAGCACGCCCGTGGCTTCAGCGTGGGCAATCACGCCGGCCAGCTGTGCCGACATGGTGACTAAAAAGGCTTCTTCACCCTCATCGAACCGGCGTCGTTCGGTTTGCTGGATAACCAGCACCCCCAGCACCTCACGGTGGTGGATAATGGGCACCCCCAGGAAGGAGCTGAACTTCTCCTCGCCGGTGGCTTCAAAATACTGGTATTTCGGGTGGGCAGTGGCCAATTCAAGGTTGATCGGCTCCTCGCGCTGGGCCACATGCCCAACCAACCCCTCGCCGGCCGCCAGGCTCACATTGCCCACAGCCGCCGGATTCAGGCCATCGGTGGCCATCAACACATATTGACCGGTGCCATCGCGCAAGTAGGTGGAACACACCTCCGTTTTCATCACTGCCTTCACTCGCCGCACGATAATGCCCAACGCCGAGGACAGATCCCGGGCGGAGTTGACTTCCTGAACAATACTGCGGAGTGAATTCAGCATAGGCAGTGATCAGCTCCCTGGCAGGCCAGTGGGGCTGGTGCGCTCCTCTTGCGCTTGTAATTGGTCGAAATAACGGTTTTCCAGTGCACAATGGGCAGGCGCCAATTCCTTCATGGCCCTGCGATACACATCTCGTTTAAACGATACCACTTGATCCAGAGGATACCAGTAGGAAACCCAACGCCAATGATCAAATTCTGCCGGTCCTCCATTCTGAAGACTGATTTCATCATCATCGGCCAGCATTTGCAGTAAGAACCATTTTTGCTTCTGGCCGATGCACAATGGATTGGAGCCGTGGCGTAACAGCCGCCGCGGCAACCGATAGCGCAACCAGCCACGGGTGCGGGCCAGAATTTTGACGTGCTTGCGCCTTAACCCGACCTCCTCATACAACTCGCGGTAGAGCGCCTGCTCCGGATCTTCTTTATCGTTGATCCCCCCCTGGGGGAACTGCCAGGCATCCTGCCCACCCACGCGGCGGGCCCAGAGCAGTTTGCCTTCACGATTGGCCAGAATAATGCCCACGTTAGGTCTGAAGCCGTCAGCATCTATCACTCAATCTCTCCTTAGCCAATCTCTCAGTGCTGCAAAACCCTCGGAAAAGACTCCGGGGCGAAGGGCTATTGTTCCAAAACAAACAAGATTCATCAATGGAGACAATAACTTAGGAAACATTACCAGAAACAACCTGTCACCGACGAAGGGAATTCATCACCTTTAGTAACACTTGGTGACGCCCCTGGGGTATGCTTGTGCCCCCGGCGCGGGAGCGCCAAATAAGCAGTGAGGAGTACAAGTGAGACTGGCAATATTTGACCTGGATAACACCCTGATTGGTGGTGATAGCGACCACGGCTGGGGCGAGTTTATGGTGACCGAGGGACTGGTGGATGCCGAATACTACCGCCGCACCAACGACCAGTTCTATGCCGACTACGAACGGGGCGAAATGGACCTGCACGCCTACCTCAAATTCTCACTCGAACCCCTGACCCACTACAGCATGGCAGAGCTCAAGCGCCACCACGACAAATTCATGCAAACCGTCATTGAGCCCATGCGCCTGCCAAAGGCCGAGGCCCTGCTGCAACAGCATCGCGACCAGGGTGACTACCTGCTGGTGATCACCTCCACCAACGGCTTTATCACCAAACCCATCGCCGCATCCCTGAGGGTAGACCACATACTCGCCACCGACGCCGAAATCATCGACAACCGCTACACAGGCAACCTGCAGGGCACCCCCTGTTACCAGGACGGCAAAATCACCCGACTGCACGACTGGCTGCAAGAAAGCGCGCAATATGGCTTCGAAGGCGACCTCAAAGACTGCTACTTCTACAGCGACTCCATCAATGACCTGCCCCTGCTGGCCGAAGTCGACAACCCCGTCGCCGTTGATCCGGACGACGCCCTGCGCCAGGAAGCCGAGACACGTGGCTGGCAGATTATGAGCCTCCGTTAAATTACACCTAGCTTTAACAGCACTCCCATAGACGGCACCTGGACCATGACCTCACTGGCTATACGGCTAGGTCTGCTGGCCACAGCGCTCTTACTGCTGGCCTGCGAACCGGAAACCAAACCCGAGACCACAGCCCAACCGGCGACGACCGAACAGACACCGAACGACGCCATGGCAGCCACCACCACACATCTGTGGAGCCTGGCTGCCGTCAAGGCCACCCAGGCCCTCGACGCCGCCAAAACCCTGGAACAAGCCATCAATGACCTGGTGGCCGAGCCCCAGGACACCCAACTTGAAACTGCACGCCAACAATGGCACGCCGCCCACGACAAACTCCTGGCCCTGTCAGCCTACTTTGCCCTGGGCGAGGTCAACCCCGGCCTGTTCCGCCAACTGAGCGACAGCCACTTCCTGCTGGACGCCCATCCCATCGAACCCGGCTACCTCGACTATTTTGATGTCTACCAACACAGCGGCATCGTTAACGACATCGTCTTACCGCTCAACGCTGACACCATTCGACGGCAACACGGCATGACCAGTGACACCGACGTGGTACTCGGACTGCACGCCATCGCCTACCTGCTCTGGGGAGAAAACCAACAACGCCCGGTGAGCGACTTCCAACCCGGCGCACTGACCGAAGCCCAGCGCCGCGACGGCCTTAAAATCATCGACCTGCCCCAACAGCGACGGGCGACCCTGCTCAAACTGATTACCGCCCTCTACCTCGATGACCTCACCAACCTGCAATACAAACTCACCCACAGCGCCAGCGGGCTTAGCAATAGTTACCACTCACTAACTCCGGCAGCCCACATACAACTGTGGAAACAAGTATTGGGACGTCTAAAAGATCAGATTGAGAGTGAATCCACGGCGACCGAGCTGCGCACCCGGTACAGTGGCCAGCCGGAGCGAAGCGAAGAGTCCTTGAGGCTGGCGATCAGCCAACTGCTGTTCAGTGCTGGCCAAAGCAAACCGCTGGTGGCCTGGCTGTTCCCGGATGGCCAACCCAATTCAGAAAAGCCGGTGACAGAACTGCTGGCGGAATTACCGGTAAAGTAATAGGGAGACTTCAGCAGGTGCAGTGCGCACCCAAGGTGGGTTACGGCGCTAGCGCCTAACCCACCCTACGCCAACGCCTGCTGGCAGAACACCCTGTTGATTCAGACCACCCAACGCCGGACACCTCATACTGAAGGCGGCTGGGTTGTTATTTTTGGAGCATCAAAGAGGGAGCTGAAGGAGTGAAAAAGACTGGCGCTTTTTGCCAGGCTTTTTCGGGACTGAGGGCAGCCCGGAGGGCCGACCGACAGCTCCAAAAATAACAACCCAGCCGCCGTTTGTGGCAAGAAATCACAAGCACCCGATCAGGGCAAATAAACCCGGGCAAACACCGCCTTCAAATAATCCGTCTCAGGAATCGCCGGATGCACCGGATGATCGGCGCCCTGGCCCCCCTGATGAATAATCTGCGCATGCCGATCCAAATGCCGCGCCGCCCCCCGCACAATCTCCACCAGCGTCGACCGCTCCAAATGCATCGAACAAGACGCACTCACCAGCAGACCATCACGGGCCAACAGCCGCATCCCCAACTCATTAATATGCCGGTAGGCCGCCTCACCCGACTTCTGATCCTTCTTACGCTTAATAAATGCCGGTGGATCCAACACCACAATATCGAACTGCTCCCCCCGAGCCACCAAATCCTTCAGCACATGCACCGCCTTGCCGTGAATCCCCTGCATGCGCTCCTCGACCCCGTTGATGTGAGCATTCTCGCCCACCCACTGCAGAGCCTGCTCCGAAGCGTCCACACACACCACCTCACTGGCCCCTGCCACCGCCGCCTGCACCCCCCAGCCACCGGCGTACGAAAACACATCCAGCACACGCTTACCCGGCGCCAGACGCTGCAACAAACGGCGATTCTCCCGGTGATCATAAAACCACCCCGTTTTCTGCCCATCCGCGATAGGTGCCAGCAACCGAACACCATTTTCCACCAGCTCAACCGCCTCCGGCACATCCCCAACCGTCTCCACATAAGCGTCCAGCCCTTCCAGCGAACGCGCAGTGTGGTCATTGCGAAGCAAAATGCCGGCGGGCTTCAGCACCTGCTGCAGCGCCTCAACAATCGCCTCCTTTTGAGCCTCCATACCGGCCGTAGCCATCTGCACCACCAGATACTCACCGAACCGATCCACCACCAACCCCGGCAACAAATCACTGTCGCCATACACCAGACGATAGAAATCATCCTCAAAACAGGCCTGCCGCAGCGCCAGCGCCTGCTTAAGACGGTGCACCAACAACGACTTGTCCAACGGATGCGCGGTATCGCGGTTAATCACCCTGGCGCAGATCAAACCACCCGGATTAAGTGTGGCAATAGCCAGAGGCTTGCCGCCCTGAGCACAAACCAGAGCCTGCTCGCCCGGCTGAAAAGCCTTAAGAGGGGACGCCTTAATATCCACCTCATTGGAATAGATCCAGAGATGTCCGCGCTTGAGTCGGCGATCCGCCTGGGACTTAAGTACCAATTTAGGCAATTGAGAGGCATTATCCGCCATGGTGTACTCCGATGGGATTGGGTTAAACTCAGGGGCGCGCATTATAGGGGAAAAAGCGACACACTACCCGAACTGTCAACTAAACTAAGAAGCGGTATCAAAAGGACTGTTGGATACTGGCATATTGAATCAGAGTAACCCTGCTGACTCCTTCGCCGTGACCCTTTCGAAAATCAGTGTAATCCAGACATTATGACCGATTTAACCCAGGAACAGGTTCAACAAATATTGCAGGGGATCTCCATCCCGCCACAGCCGCAGATCATGGTGGATCTGCAGATGGAGCAAATGTCACCAAGCTGCTCCATTGAAAATATTGCCCGTCTGATTGGGCAGGACATTGGCCTTGCGGGCAGTATACTCAAAACGGTGAATTCCCCATTCTATGGGCTCAGCAACAAGATCACCTCCATCAATCAAGCCGTCAACCTGCTGGGCGTGAACTCAGTGATCAACCTTGTCAACGGTCTGTCGATCCGGGGTGAACTCTCAGACGATCAGATCGTCGCCTTGGGAAAATTCTGGGACAGTTCCATGGAAGTGGCCATGGCCTCTGCGGTCATCGCCAAGCAGATTGGCTTCCCCTCTCCCGACGAAGCCTACACCCTGGGCCTGTTCCACAACTGTGGCATTCCGCTGCTGATGATGCGGTTCGACAACTACCCCGAGACCATGGTGAATGCCTATAACCGGGAACAGGAACGCATTATCGATGTGGAAAATGACAGCATCCACACCAACCATGCCGTGGTCGGCTATTACGTGGGCAAGTCCTGGAACCTGCCCGCCTACCTGTGCCAGGCCATTCACGAACACCACAGCATCGAGAAAGTGTTCGCCAACGAAAGCCCGGATCCCAACAAGAAAACCCTGCTGGCTATCCTTAAAATGGCCGAGCATATCTGCGGAACTCACCGCATTCTGGGCAATTGTGACGTCGACCACGAATGGAATCGTATTGAAGAAGCCCTGCTGATCTACGTTGGCATGAGCGAGTACGATTTCTCCAGTCTGGAGCAGCAAATCCAGGAAATGGGCCTCGGCGGCGGCGATTATTATTGTTGAGTCACAGCTCCGATTGAGGCTTGGTCAAGCATCGCTGCTATGCGTTAACCCTTCGCTGCTCAGCAGCAAACGCAAGCAGCACGGGCATTAGTTCGAAAAAAAGTCGCTCAATATTATCGTACTCCGTCATCATCACCTCTCCCGCCTGGACAAGATTGGTGCCGAATCGGAGCCGCTGCTCAATGCGCTCCAACACCCCCATTACCAGCTCGGGTCGGGCATACCCCCGGAACAGATCGTGCTCCGCCGCGCGACTGATAAACAGCTCCGCCCTTTCGGGCAGCCGGTCTCTCTGATCAAGACAAAGCGCGTAAAAATTACGACTGAAAGACTGCAGAGATTGGGGCTCGCTCAATGCCTGGTGCACATACTGGTCCCAATGCCGGGCCAGAAGATGGTCAAACATGACATCCATAGCGATACCGCCCACGCGACGATACTTTGGTCCCAGGCACGCCACGCAGGCCATAAACAATGGCTGCTCATCGATCCATGCATCAATACGGCGATGCAGAGCAATACCGGCGAGCTCCCTGGCCGACCAGGGCTGCCCGGTTCGATCCAGACGATTGCTGTTAAGGGGCCCTTTGACAAAATCTCCAAGGTAGCCCCCCAGTTGCCACTGGGGGTCAGGACCTGATAACAGGATATGGGCCAGGTAGTTCACACTACCTCATCAAGAACAGCAGGTGTACTGCGCGTAGTAGGACTTCAGGTAGTCATCAAAGTCAATTTGAGGCTCCTGATCGAGCTGGGCCTGCCGCTCCAGGGAGGCTTCGGCTGCATGCTCCATGGCACGCAACTGATCCCCCTGCAAGGGACGCGCCGCGTAATAGTCACTGGTCGCCTCAGACAGTTCCATCGCCACTCGGAAGAACGTCTTGTTCTCGGACTTCATGTCCGCCAGCAGCATTGCAGAAGGGGTTAATTCCGGATCGCACAATTTCTTGGCCTGCGAGGCCAGCGCCTGCGAATAAACCTCAGTATCGTAACTGGTATCGAGCACATGCGCGACACGCTCCATATCTTCGATCAGAGCGCTGCCCCATTGGGTCAGGGATTGTTCCCCCGCTGAGCTGAGCAGGCGCATGTCCGGGTCGCGGCCCTGATACACCACCCGGCGCTGGTTCTCGAGAGAACGCAGATACTTTTGATCATCGGTTTCAGGACTTTCTGTCAGCAGGCAATAAAGCAGGAACACATCTATAAAGTGCAGCTGCTCAGCCGATACGCCCAGAGGTTCGTAGGGGTTGAGGTCAATGCAGCGCACCTCAATATATTCGACCCCGCGGCCATGCAATGCTCCCAGGGCCGTTTCCCCGGAGTTTGCAGCCCGCTTGGGACGAATCGTGCTGTAAAACTCATTCTCGATCTGCAACAGGCTGGTATTGAGCTGCTTGTACTGCCCATCCTCGTCACGCAGCCCGGCACTTACATAATCCTGGTGAGGCTGGGTAATCGCCCCACATAGCGTCTTAATGTAACTGTCGAGATTGTTGTAACACACCACCAGGGAATCCTGAGCGCTGCTCTGGTAACCGAGATCTCCCATGCGCAGGGAGGTGGCATGAGGCTGGTGCAGACTGTGCTCATCGTCACCAAAAGTCTGGAGGTTGTGGTCACGCCCCTTGACAAAACTGCGGCAGACGGCCGGCGATGCGCCAAACAGATACAGCAACAACCAGAAATTGCGGCGGAAATTGCGAATCAGATCGAAATAACGACGATTCTTGTAGGCCTGAAGGTCTTCGCCACAACAGCCCTCTCGTTCGTGCCAAAATGCCCAGAATTCATCGCTCAGAGAAAAGTTGTAGTGCACTCCGGCAATGGTCTGCATGGAGCGGCCGTAGCGCTCACCCAGGCCCAGGCGATAAATCGTCTTCATGCGTCCCGGATTGGAACTGCCATATTGCCCCACCGGAATATGCTCATCACCCGCCAACACACAGGGCATACTGGCTACCCACAGCTGTTCACCATCGAGCTGTTGATAGGTATAACGCTGGATCTCATCCAGAGCACCCAGCAGTTCTTCGGTACTCTCTGTGGGCTCGGTAATAAACTCCAGCAGCGCTTCACTGTAATCGGTGGTGATGGCGCCGTGCGTCATGGCCGACCCCAGCCCTTTAGGGTGTGGCGTCTGCGCCAGAGAGCCCTCCGGGGTAATTCGCAGGCTCTCTTTCTCCAGCCCTTTGATCACGCGGGTCACGTGATGATTCTCGGACTGGGTTAATACGGCAAGGCGTTGACTTAAAAGAGACAAAATCGACTCCCTCTATGGCCACGGGGGCTGGTAATCTTGCGGCTTCGCCGACTTACGACGGCAATAGCCGGTGGGCAGGAAATCCCGTTTTGGGGCATCACAGAGCCTTATAGTGGCTCGGTAACACTTGCTCCTGCATCCACCTCTGCGCTCTGGCCTTCATCGGAGACAATCGGCGATTCATCAGCGGTGGGTTCTGCAGAGATGCTGTTATCCTGTTCTGTCGAGGGCACAGCACCAGTGCTCAGTTCTCCTAATGGGGGCAAATCTTCATCCTTCAACAGCGGGCGGCCACGATCATTCACCTGCGCCTCCAAAATACGGATGCGCAGGGTGTAATCCCTGGCGTTGGTCTCGATCATTTGATTGAGGGCTTCATCGCGGTGAACACTGCGGTACAGAAGGTTGGCATCGCGACCATCAACCCATTCGCCGCCCTTGCTGAGGAGGTGCTTGTGTTGATTCTGGAGAAGGTAAACGGTTTTCATGAATACTGCTCGAAACCTGATGAGTTTGAGGCGTTCGAGTGTACTCGGATTTGAGCGGAGGGACCAGAGGCCTTCCTGGCACCCCTCTAGTAGGAGGTCAGCTCAGCGATGATCGCTGCAATTTTCGCCACTCCGGGTTCAATTTTGTCTTCTTCAATGGCCGTAAATCCGAGCCGGAAATAGTGTCGGGGGCCCTCTTCTTCGGCAAAGGCGATATCCCCCAATTCCATCAGTACCCCCTGTTGCTGAGCCCGCTCCCGCAACTCCCGGCAATCCAACCCCTCCGGCCCCCTGACCCAGCACGCGGTGCCACCGTATACCGGCGCGACCCGATTGGAGGGGATATGGCGTTCAATGGCCCGGGTGATCGCGTCCCAGTTACGTTTGTAATTACGCCACAACCGCTTAAGCAACGCATCGTAGTGACCCCGTGACAGAAACAACGCCGTCATGCGCTGGTTGTTCATGGGCGGGTGGCGCATCATCAAGCGCCGCAGTACCCGCGCCTCGGCAATCAGTTCCGGCGCTGCCACCATAAAGCCGATGCGCAGCCCCGGTGCCAGTACCTTGGAAAGGCTGCTCATATAGATTACCCGCCCGTTCTGATCCAGGCTCTTAAGGGCTGGTAAAGGGTCATCAATATAGTTGGTTTCAATTTCGTAGTCGTCCTCCAGAATGACCAAATCGTCAGCCTGGGCCATCTCCAACAACTGCCGACGACGCTCAATCGGCAAAGTGACGGAGGTGGGCCACTGGTGACTTGGTGTGGTATAGACGTAGTCACAACCTGCCAACTGCCGGTCGACCACCAGCCCCTGATCATCCACCGGCTGGGAGACCACTTCGTCAAAGTGGGTGGCAAAAATATTGCGCGCATCAGGGTAACCGGGATTTTCCATGGCCATACGCGCATTGCGACGGGATAAAAGCGTGGACAGCAGGTAGAGGGAATGCTGGGTTCCCACGGTCACCAGTATTTCCTCAGGTTTGGCCCAGATGCCCCGGCGCGGCAGCACTCGCGAGCGAATCTGCTCGATCAGCATGGGGTCATCGGCGTCCATACTGTCACCCGTCCAGTCCCGAACGGCCAGAACACTCAGTGCCTGCTTGGAGCATTCCCGCCATTCAGCGAGGGGAAAGGTCTTGGGGTCAATCTGACCGGTGAGAAAGGGATGTGGATAACGCTGCCAGTCTGCAGGCTTGGTGATATTGCGCTGACGACTGGGCTGAAATGCCAGCTTCTCACTCCAGCCCGGAGCAGACCCGGTCGGCGCAGCGGTCGGTGCGGCAACAGAGCCCGGTTTAACCCGACCCTCCAGGATTTCGGGGTTAACAAAGTAACCGCGTCGCTCCCGAGCCACCAGGTAGCCATCATCCACCAGTTCTTCGTAGGCAAGCATCACCGTCTGGCGTGAAACCTTAAGTGCCTGGGACAATTTGCGGCTGGAGGCGATAGGTTGGTCCGGGGCAATGCGACCTTCGAGAATGGCGACAGCCAGTCCCTTACGGATCTGGTTCTTAAGGTTGTCTTCGCTGTCTTTGTCCAGTTGAATCAGCTGTTCCAGCATAATGACCTATCGATTCCCATTGGATTAATCACTGCTTTGGCAGTTATTCAGATCTTAGACCATGACACCCGACGGTCACGTACCGCCGTCTGGGTTCAGAACATTAGATCACCAATGTTTTGACGACGCTCATTTCCCGCACGGCGTACTTAATCCCCTCACGCCCCACACCACTTTGTTTTACCCCACCGAAAGGGAAGTGCTCGGTGCGAAAGCCGGGGCCATCATTGCAGGCCAGCGTCCCCACATCCAGCTGTTCGAATAAATAGCGAACCAGGCCCAGGTTCTGGGTAAAAATACCGGCCTGCAGACCATAGGCTGTGTTGTTGATCACGGGGATGATGTCCTCCACATCGGTAAACCGGCAGAGAGGCATTACTGGACCAAAAGTTTCCTCCACCATCAGCTCACAATCGGTACTCACGTTTTCCAGAATGGTGGGGTAAACAAAGGCACCTTCATAGCGGTTGCCCAGAGCCACCGTGGCCCCTTTCTCAATGGCATCCTCGATGCGAGAGCGAATTTCTGCGGCCGCCCCGGAATGAATCACGGGGCCAACAAAGGTGTCATCGTCCATAGGATCACCCACCTTCAGCGCGGTGCTCTTTTGCACCAGCAAGTCGCGGAAGCGGTCATAGACATCCCCATGGATAAACAATCGCTTGGCGGCGGTACACCTCTGACCGGCGGTGGCAAAACGCTGATTGATCGCCCCCGCCACAGCGGCTTCCAGGTCGCCGTCAGGCATGACGATCAAAGGGTCATTGCCGCCCAGTTCCAAAAGCAGTTTTTTATAACCCGCTGCCGCAGCAATAGCATTGGCGGCAGCCGTACCGCCGGTAAAGTTCACCGCACTGATATCGTCATGGGCCACCAACCGCGACATATCCTCCAGCGCCGGCACACTCAGCTGCAATACATCTTGCGGGATGCCGGCTTCGTAACAGAGCTTCACCAGCAGTTGGGACGACGCCGTATTCTGGGGGCCCGGTTTGAACAGCACCGTATTACCAGCCGCGATCGCCGGGCCAATTTTGTGCAGCGCAATATTGATGGGAAAGTTAAACGGCGTGATGCACAACACGGTTCCCAGGGGGCGCCAGCAAACCACACCGATTTTCCCGCGCGCGGGTCCATAGGCATCGGAATCCAGGGCTTCGCCACTGAGCTGTCGACACTCCTCGGCACTGGCGATGGCGGCATTGATGGCACGGCCCATTTCCACACGGGAATCTGAAATGGTTTTGCCGGTCTCCCGGGTAATCAATTCCGCCAGCTGCTCCGCATGCTCTTCCATCAGCTCTGACAGACGCCGCAGGATATGCGCCCGTTGAAAAGCCGGAATGTTTTTTAGGGTGCGACGGCCCAGCTTGAGCAGGGCCAGTTTGCGCTCTACCTGCTCCCAGGTATCGTAGCTGTATTGCGCCAGCCGTTCCTGGTTAAAAGGATTGATAACCTGATAGCTCATGGTGTTACCTCGGAGAAAAAGGGGAACCCGTTCAGGCGAGTTCGATTAACTGAAATAGGAGACGAACCGCTGCAATCATCAGTGCGGCCTTCATCAACAAGAAGAAAAAACGGATTTCCATACGCCGCAACACCAGCACACCCAACTTGGCACCCACAACACCAGCGAGCCCCAGCACCAATATCAATGCAGCGTTGTCGATAAACGAAAACCCGAGGAACAGGTAAGCGGGAATCTTGGTCAGGTGTGTGACCATTTGCATCATGGATTTGTTCGACACCACCTCTTCTTTGCTGAGGTCGTCGCGCATAAAAAACACGGCCAACAAGGGGTCCACCACACCGATGATGATGCCCATGGTGCCGGTGGCGATGCCAACCCAGAAAAACTGGCCATCGCGCAGACGAATCTGCGGCAGACGCCTGGGTTTAAACAGGGTGTAGAACACCAGACCGGTCAGAATCAACAGCGGAAAGAACTCCCCCACCACCTCGGCCAGAAACAGCGTGGTCAAGACCGCGCCGATCACCGCCCCCAGGCTAAAGGGTATACACATTTGCCAGCGTACATCACCCCGCAGAAACCAGGTGCGCGCAGCGTTGTTCATCACCTGCACAGCACCGTGAATAGCCACCAGCGGGCGCAGCGGCAGGAAAACGTTCATAGCCGCAAACATCAACAGGCCACCGGCCATACCGGTAATCGACGTAATCATCGACGCCAGGACAATGGCCACGGCCATGATAGCGATGGCAAAAGTAGAGAGCTCAGTAATTTCCATAGAGGCTGACTGTAGTGCCTGCCAAGTGATTTGACCTAGATCCAGCCAGGCACATTCGGGCAGACCAGGTGCTGGTCTGCAAGAAAAGCCGCAACTGGTCTTCTGCCGCAAACGGGCTTGGGGTACGGTTAAACAAAGCATAGCCAAAGGACACCCGAGCATGAGCATCCCCAGGCCCAGTGCAGTGACACTGACGCTGATTATGTTTCTGCAGGCCCTGCCCGCCAAAGCCGCCGGTATCGACGATACCTTTGACCGCTGGGTACAGCCTCTGGCGTCCGCCTTATCTGCGGTTGTGTTCTACCCGCTCACACTGTTTGGCCAGGAAGTACCGATCATCGTACTGTGGCTGGCGACGGCGGCGCTGTTTTTCACTCTCTATCTGGGTTTTATCAATTTGCGGGGATTTGGTCTGGCCCTGCGCCTGGTCCGAGGGGATTATCACAACCCGGACCACCCCGGCGAAATCACCCATTTCCAGGCCGTAGCGACGGCGGTGTCAGGGACCGTTGGGATTGGCAATATCGGCGGTGTTGCCGTCGCTATCGGTCTGGGCGGACCGGGCGCTGCGTTTTGGCTGATCGTGGCTGGATTTTTGGGCATGTCCGCCAAGCTGGTGGAGTGTACGCTCGGGGTTAAATATCGACGCCAAAACCCGGATGGTTCAGTGTCCGGTGGCCCTATGTATTATCTGGAGGCATTTCTGGCCAGACGCAGAATGCCCCGGCTGGGCAAGACGTTAGGTGGCTTTTACGCCCTGGCACTGGTCATCGGCTGCCTTGGCATCGGCAATATGTTCCAGTCCAACCAGGCCTATTCACAGCTGGTAACCATTACCGGCAACGAGAACAGTTTTTTTGCCGATAAGGGCTGGTTGTTCGGTTTGGCCCTGGCATTGGTGGTGGCCGCCGTCATCCTCGGCGGCATACGTTCTATTGCCAAAGTGGCCGCCAAGGTCGTTCCATTTATGGCCGTGTTGTACCTGATGTCCGCTCTGGTGATTATTGGCATGAGTGCAGAACACCTTCCGGCCGCCGTCGGCATGATTGTAGCGGGCGCCTTTACCGCAGAAGGCGCGGCCGGTGGTATGGTGGGTGCGATGATTGTGGGATTCCAGCGAGCAGTATTCTCCAACGAAGCCGGCATTGGCTCCGCCTCCATCGCACACTCGGCGGTGCAAACCGACGAACCGGCATCGGAGGGAATCGTGGCGCTGTTGGAGCCTTTTATCGACACCGTTGTCATTTGCACCATTACCGCTCTGGTGATCGTTACCACAGCTTATCCCAACGGATTGATGGACTCCGGCCTGGAAGGTATCGCGCTGACATCCGCCACCTTTGCCCACCACATCAGCTGGGCACCCTACCCGCTGGCCATCGCCGCACTGTTGTTTGCCTTTTCGACCTCGGTTTCCTGGTCTTACTATGGACTTAAGGGCTGGACTTACCTTTTTGGAGAAGCACCCCTGACACAGAATCTGTTCAAGGGCGTGTTTTGCCTGTTTATCATGTTCGGATGCATGGCCAACCTGACGTCGGTATTGGAATTCTCGGACGCCATTGTGTTTTTGATTGCCGTACCCAACGTGCTGGGCATGTACCTGTTTGCCCCGGAGGTAAAACGGGAAGTTAACCGTTATCTGCAACGCATCCGCAGTGGCGACATTGTGAACTATCGAGAGAGGCAGCGGGCTGAAGTATCCGGGGCGGCATCGTAAAGCTCCACCCCGGCTCGCAACCCGGCTTAGAAACGGCCTTTTTTGTTCTTGTTGGACTTTTTACTGGCTTGAGCAAACAGGGCCGCCATGGTGCCTTCGGCAGGCTTGCCACCACCGCTGCCGCCACGGTTTTTGTCACCGAAGCTGCGCTGCCCGCCACCCTGGTTACCACGGCGACCGCCACGGCGCTCACCACCGCCACCCAAGGAAGTCTTTTCACCCGGGGTGTCGTCCAGGCGCATGGACAGACCGATACGCTTGCGCGGCACATCCACTTCCATCACCTTGACCTTGACGATGTCGCCGGCCTTGACCACATCGCGAGGGTCTTTAACAAAGGTGTTGGACAACGCCGAGATGTGAACCAGACCATCCTGGTGTACACCGACATCCACAAAGGCACCAAAATTGGTGACGTTGGTGACGGTGCCCTCAAGAATCATGCCTTCCACCAGATCAGAGATTTTCTCAACGCCTTCCTGGAACTGAGCCGTCTTGAACTCTGGGCGGGGGTCTCGGCCCGGTTTATCCAGTTCGCTGATAATGTCGGTGACCGTCGGTACACCAAACTTCTCATCGGTGTAGTCGGCAGGCTTAAGAGCGCGCAGAAAGCCGGAGTCACCCATCAGGTTACTGATGGGGCGATCGTTTTTGGCGGCGATTTTCTCCACCACCGAATAGGATTCCGGGTGCACCGCAGAAGCATCCAACGGATTGTCTCCACCGGCCACCCGCAGGAACCCCGCCGCCTGTTCAAAGGTTTTGGCGCCCAGGCGGGTAACCTGCTTGAGCTGGTCGCGATTTTTGAAAGCGCCGTTCTGGTCGCGAAAATCAACGATATTGTTGGCGATGGTCTGGTTAAGACCGGACACGGCCGCCAGCAGTGGCGCTGAAGCTGTATTGAGCTCCACCCCCACCGCGTTTACACAGTCTTCCACCACCGCGTCCAATGAGCGTGCCAATTGAGTCTGGGAAACGTCGTGCTGATACTGACCCACCCCGATGGATTTGGGATCGATCTTAACCAGTTCGGCCAAGGGATCCTGGAGGCGGCGAGCAATGGAGATCGCCCCCCGGATGGTCACGTCCAGGTCCGGAAATTCACGCGCCGCAAACTCGGACGCCGAATACACGGAAGCCCCGGCTTCGTTCACCATGACCTTTTGGGCTTTGATATCTTTGTGGTCCTTAAGTACATCACCGACAAACTTGTCGGTCTCGCGCGAGGCGGTACCGTTGCCAATAGCGATTAAACCCACATCGTGCTTCTTGCACATCGCCGCCAGTACCATTTCCGCCTCACGCACTTTGTTCTGGGGCGGATTCGGGAAAATGGCACCGTGGTCCAACACCTTGCCAGTGGCATCCACAACCGCCACCTTAACACCGGTACGCAAACCAGGATCGAGCCCGATGGTGGCTTTCTGGCCAGCGGGTGCCGCCAACAGCAGATCTTTGAGATTGCTGGCGAAGACCTTGATAGCCTCTTCTTCAGCGCGCTCACGAATTTCACCCAGCAGGTCGGTTTCCAAATGCGTCAGCAGTTTTACCCGCCAGGTCCAGCGCACCACTTCACCCAGCCATTTATCCGCGGCCCGGCCCTGGTCCTTACACTCCCAGTGATCCGCAATCATCGCTTCGCAAGGGTGACCGGTCTGCTGTTCGTCCTCATCACCGACAGTGATGGACACACTCAGGAAGCCTTCATTGCGGCCCCGGAAAATGGCCAGTGCACGGTGGGAGGGAATACCGGCCAGGGGTTCATCGTGCTCAAAATAATCCTGGAATTTGGCCGCCTCGTCTTGCTTGCCTTCCATGACCCGCGCCGAAACCACGCCCTCGTTTTTCAGGAAATCGCGCAGACGGCCCAGCAGTTCAGCGTTCTCACTGAATCGCTCCATCAGAATGTACTTGGCGCCATCCAGAGCGGCTTTGATGTCGGTGATTTTGTTGGCTTCTTCGCTGCCATCGTTTAACTCACCGCCCACAATGTATTTGATCGCTTCCGCTTCCGGTGCCAAGTCGTGGTCCGCCAGGAGCGCATCGGCCAGAGGCTCCAGACCCGCCTCTTTGGCGATCTGGCCTTTGGTACGGCGCTTGGGTTTGTAGGGCAGATACAAGTCTTCCAGACGATTTTTGGTATCGGCGCTGTTGATATCCGCTTCCAGTTCCGGGGTCAGTTTGCCTTGCTCTTCGATACTCTTGAGGATCGCGCCGCGGCGATCTTCCAGCTCTCGCAGGTAGCGCAGTCGCTCTTCCAGCGTACGCATTTGGGTGTCATCCAGGCCACCGGTAACTTCTTTACGGTAGCGGGCGATAAATGGAACGGTCGCGCCTTCATCCAGCAGGGTAATTGCGGCGTCGACCTGACGCTCCTGGGCGCTGAGCTCTTCAGCGATACGAGCGGAAATACTCTTCATATAGGACAACTCTTTCGTCGGTGTTATCTCGGCCGGTATGCCCTCCGGGGCAGCGGCAGGTCGCCATTATGCGGAAATCGGACCCGACTCGACAGCCTTGTTTTTGTGTAGGTTTTGTGGCTGCCTGATGGTCGCCCACAGAGTGGCAAAGGCGGGCCTTCAGCGGCGAATTCTCGAATAAGCCCCCTCTCGGGCCAGGCACCTTGGAGCTAGGCTGAGCTGGGAGAAGAAAAGTTCAGTAAAGACCCACGACATGTGTGGGAATCGGCGGCTAAACTGCCTGCAATTGTGCCAAACTGTTGCCAAAAGGATGGACCCGTGAGCGTTGCTTCCCGCCTGCCGAAACCCCTACTCATTCTCGCACTTGGAGGTATACTGATCGCGGCCGTGGCAACACTGAAACCCGCACCCAAACCGGCACCTGTCCCAGCGCCCGCGCCTCCTAAGGTAAACGTAATAATCGCGGCACCAGGCCCTCAGACTCTGACGGTCAGCTCCCAAGGGACGGTCGCCCCGCGGCGGGAAATTGATCTGGTTGCCGAAGTCAGTGGTCGCGTCACGGCCGTAAATGATCGCTTTGTGGATGGCGCCTTTGTGCTCGCTGAAGATCCACTGGTCACCATTGATCCGCGCGATTACAAACTGGCCCTGATCCGCGCTGAAGCACGCGTGGCAGACGCCGAACAATTGCTGGCAACAGAGCGTGGCCGCGCCCGCCAGGCCAAACGCGAATGGCGCGACCTCGGCAATACCGACGCCAACGCCCTGTTTCTACGCAAACCCCAACTGGCGGCAGCCGAAGCCCAGCTGCAATCGGCCCGGGCTGACCGGGACAAAGCCAAGCTCGATCTGGAACGCACCCGTGTCACCATCCCCTTTGATGGCCGTATTCGCGAAACCCTGGTTAATTTGGGCCAGTACGTCACCCCCGGTGCCCGTGTCGCCAGTGTCTATGACACCAGTGTCGCGGAGATCCGCCTGCCACTGACCGACCGCCAGGCGGCGCTGGTGGATCTGCCTTTGGGATTCCAGAGTCAAACCCAAAAAGTCGGCCCGCTTGTCACCATTAGCGGCGTTATCGGTGGCAAACGACACCATTGGCAGGGGCATATCACCCGCACCGATGCCAGTATCGACACCCGCTCCCGGCTTTATTACGCCGTGGCTGAAATCTCCGCCCCTTTCAGCGGTGGCTCTGAGAGTGGTAAACCACCCCTGATCGTCGGTCTGTTTGTAGATGCCCAGATTCGCGGCAAAGAGCTGCAGCAGGTGGTCACTGTGCCCAAAGAAGCCCTGTTTAAACGTAACCATATCTATACGCTCGACAAGCATAACCGGGTGCGGGAAAAACAGATCACCCTGCTGCATACCGAAGGTGGCCAGGCCTGGATCAGCGGTAACATCAAGGCCGGCGAAGCCATCGTCGTGGGTATGCAAAGCTACCTGCACGAGGGGGTTGTAGTCACCCCCACCACGCTTAAAGAAATGGTGGCCGGCTCATGAACCGGCTGGTGCAATGGTTCGTGGAGAACCCCATTGCCGCCAACCTGCTGATGGCGGTCATTCTATTGGGCGGACTGGCTAACCTGGCCAGTCTCAACAAGGAAGTGTTCCCGGGTGTGCAAACCAATTTTATCCAGGTTCAAATGCCCTACCCCGGTGCCGGCCCCAAAGAGGTCGAAGAACAGATCGTCAAACGTATTGAAGAGGCGATCGCTGATCTCGAAGGGATTGAGGAAATCAACTCATCCTCACAACTGGGTTTTGGTCAGGTTACCGTCGAAGCCATTAACGGCTACGACTCCCAACGCCTGCTCAATAACGTTAAGTCGCGCGTGGATGCCATTTCCACCTTTCCCTCGGACGCCGAGCGCCCGGTAATCACAGAGCTGTTATTTGAAAGCCAGGTAATGAGCATTGGCTTATATGGCGATGTGGATGAGGCCGCACTTAAGGCCACCGGCGAACGGGTTCGCGATGAGATTTCGTTATTACCGGGCGTCTCGATTGTGCAACTCAACGCAACCCGCCCGGACGAGATGTCGGTAGAGGTGTCCGAACAGGGGCTGCGCCACTACAACCTCAGCTTTGAGCAGGTGGTCAATGCGGTTCGTCAGTCATCGTTGAATTTGCCCGCTGGCACCATCAAATCCGAAGGCGGCGATATTCAACTGCAGACCCGTGGTCAGGCCTATCAGGCAGTGGACTTTGAACGCATTGTGGTCGACAGCCGTGCCGACGGCGCGCAGCTGTTGCTGGGTGACATTGCCAGTGTTGAAGACCGGTTTGCGGAATACGATATTATTGCCCGGCTTAATGGCAAGCCGGCCGTGTTTCTGGAAGTGAAGAGCACACAAGATCCGGACATTCTTAACACCGCCGCCACGGTTCGTGACTATATCGAAAAAACAAACCCGACACTGCCACCGGGCATAACCATGAGTGTCTGGCAGGACTGGTCGGTATTGTTTGAAGGCCGCATGAATCTGCTGCTGAAGAATTCGCTCTCCGGCCTGGCTCTGGTGTTTGTGGTGCTGATGCTGTTCCTGCGCCCGGCCCTGGCCGCCTGGGTCTGCGTCGGCATTGCCGTCGCTTTTATGGGAGCCCTGTGGATGCTGCCCCTGTTTGGTGTCAGTCTCAACATGATCTCCATGTTTGCCTTCCTGTTGGTGCTCGGCATTGTTGTGGATGACGCCATTATCGTCGGCGAGAGCGTGTATACCCGGCAGCAAGCCGGGTTAAAAGGCCCGGCAGCAGCGGCCAGCGGTGCCAAGCTAGTCAGCAAACCGGTGATGTTCGCCGTCATCAGCACCATGATTTTCTTTGCCCCGATACTGGCGGTGCCCGGCGCTATGGGAGATATCAGTTACGGAATTCCTGTGGTTGTAATTTTGGCACTGGCCTTTTCTTTGATTGAATCACTGCTGATTTTGCCCTCGCACCTCTCGCACCTGAAACCGGAAAAACCGCCCCGCAGTCCGGCCATGATTCGTCTCGCGACATGGCGCCAGAAACTGGCCGATGGCCTTGATCAGTTTGCCGACCAATCCTATCGTCCGAGATTGCTGAGCATGTTGCGTAACAATGGCTCCACCGTTGCGGTTTTTGTGGTGGCATTTGGCTTGTCGGCGGCGGTATTCAGCGGCGGCTGGTTGCAAAAAACGTTTATGCCCGTTGTTCCTTCGGACTTTGTGCAAATTAAAGTCACGGTTCCGGAAGGTACCCACTTCAGCGTGCAGTCATCTATCATTGAGCGCCTGGAACAGGGCATCGAAGACCTGAAACAGGATCCGCTGTTCGACGGTGATCACCGCGGATTACTCCACAATGTGCAATCGTGGGCCTGGGAAAACAACGCACTGGTCTCGGTCTCACTGAATGACAAATCCGAACACAACGTCAGCGCAGATGCACTGGTCAAACGCTGGGCGCAACTGGTGGGGCCGATTCATGAAGCGGAGACCTATAAACAGGACGCCACCATCAATGAAATCAGTGAAGCCATTAATCTTCGAATCACGCTGGAGGATGAAGAGCTGCTGGCCCAGGCCGTCGAGGAAACCAAGCAAGCCCTGGCTCGCTATCCGGGAGTCTACGATGTGCGCGACTCACTGACAGCCGCACGAACCGAGATCGAATTATCGCTCAAACCCCACGCGGAAACTCTGGGTCTGGGACTTGCCGATATCGCCAGGCAAGTAAGGCAGGGATTTTATGGCGAAGAAGCCCAGCGCATTCCCAGAGGCAAAGAAGATGTCAAAGTCATGGTGCGCTACACCCGTGATGAACGCAAAGACATCGAACAACTGGGAGAAATGCGAATACGTACCTCCGACGGCCGCGAAATCCCTCTGGAAAGCGTAGCTGAAATTCGCTTCGTGCCTGGCTACAGCAAAATTACCCGTGTCGACCGCAAGCGGGCGATCACCGTCACCTCAGAGGTGGAAATCGGCCGCACAGACCCCGGTGCGATTGTGGGCGAAATTCTGGAGAACAATCTTCCACAATGGCAACAACGCTTTCCCGGGCTGCAGATAACCGTCGGTGGCGACATGGAAAGCGAAAGCGACTTTATGACCTCGGCGCTGCGGAACTTCGGTTTTGCCCTGTTGGTGATTTACGGTCTGATGGCGGTGGCGTTTCGCTCTTACTGGCAGCCGCTGCTGATTTTGACCGCCATCCCCTTTGGTTTTATGGGGGCGGTTATTGGACACATTCTGATGGGGCGCGAGGTCAGCATGATGTCGATGCTCGGTTTCTTTGCCTGCGCCGGTGTGGTGGTAAACGATAATCTGGTGCTGCTCGATAGAATCAACCAGCTTCGTCATCAGGGGATGGAAGTGTTTGCAGCAGTGGTACAGGCCGGGCGCGATCGATTCCGTCCCATCGTCCTGACGTCAGTCACCACTTTTATCGGCCTGGTGCCAATTATGGCTGAAACCAGCACCCAGGCCCGCTTTCTGATTCCTATGGTGATCTCATTGTCTTTCGGGGTACTGTTTGCCACCACCGTCACCCTGATACTGGTGCCGGGGTTATACCTGTTAGGTGAGCGGGCGAAAGCCCGTTTGGCGGGCACCCGCGTGGATCGTGGGCCCCTGGAATTTGAACAAGCCTAACGTCGTGACTTAATTGCGGCCGGGGCGGATAATGCGAAAACGGTCCTTGTCCCGTTCAAATTTCTGGACAATTTCCTGATACTGCTGCTCGCGCTGAGCGACTTGCTCTTCAGTGAGTTTCAGCTCCTTCTCCAGCCCCGCAAGGGTATCCAATACCATTTTGGGGACTTCCCGGCCCAGACGTTCGCTGTTAGCCGCCCGGGCATGCTGTTCCGAGATCTGAGCCTTGATTGTACGAATGTTGCTTCTGAGGATGGAAATATTGCTGTTTACCTGCACCAGCTTACGCTGCTTGGCCGCTTCGATATCGGAGACGCTACTGTAGCGCCGCTTGAGCTCGGCATCCCACTTAGCCAGCTCCTCTTCTCGCATCATCTGCCGCTCCATTTTGGCAGCTTCTTCAGGCGAGGGCGCCGGAGGAACCACCTTGAGTACCTCGCCACGGGCGGTCACAATTTCATAGCCTCTTTGAGCATACTCCGGCGGAATCTGGTGATTTATGACCTTGACTCCCTGGTCATTAACATAGCGGTAAAAGTTACGGGCGGTCGCCGCTTCGGCCAGAGAAAAACACAGGATACCAACGAGCCACCCTGTCCTCAGAGCAGTTGACATCTTTCGTCCGCTAGCTGTGTGTTTTTTGTCCATACTCGGTCTTTGCTGCCTATTGTCTAACCTCAAGTGTAGATGCTGGCCGTGAACCGCACCTGAACAGTTGGACGCTGTCACCCGGAGCCTCAAACCCCATAAGTTTGGCGGTATTCGCGAATTTTCTCGACCATTTGTTGAGGATCACCCTGCTCCTGCAAGAAGGTGATGATGTCTTCCAGATTCACAATACTGACCACCGGAATGCCATAATCCCTCTCAACTTCCTGAATCGCCGACAGCTCACCCTGGCCCTTCTCCTGACGATTGAGACCGATCAGTACGGCAGCCGGTTCCGCTCCCTCAGCCTTAATTATGGACATAACCTCGCGAACTGCCGTTCCCGCAGTGATAACGTCGTCCACAATCAGGATTTTACCCTTCAGCGGAGCGCCCACCAGGCTGCCGCCCTCACCATGATCCTTGGCCTCTTTGCGGTTGAAACAATAGGGCAGGTCCCGACCGTGTTGGTCCGCCAACGCAACCGACGTGGTCGCTGCCAGGGGAATGCCCTTGTAGGCCGGGCCAAAAACAACATCAAACTCAACCCCTGAGTTAACCAGGGCATCAGCATAGAAACGGCCAAGAGCGGCAAGTGCCACACCGGTCTGAAATTTGCCTGCATTAAAGAAATAGGGGCTGGTACGACCGGACTTAAGGGTAAATTGCCCAAAACAGAGGGCTTGGTGGTCAATGGCCAGTTGAATAAAGTCGCGCTGATACTGCTGCATGCTCAAATCTCGTGCATTCCGGTGATAGTGGGCATTAATTTGGACTCGATGATGAGCCCCGGGATCAGGGCGCTATGATACACAGCCGCCCCCCACCCTGTCACACTGCTGCAGCAATTGTTCGGTGACAATGGGTTAAAAATGATCTAGTTTAAATAAATCCTCGTATTATCAGACAGATAAATCCCCTGTTTGACAATTAGAGTTAACAAAAATAACGAAAGCTCGGGTATCATACGCAGCCTGTTATCAAGGGGCTATCATGCGAATCATCAGTCTTTGTGTGGACGGTATACATCAAGCGGCTCAGCGAGGTTTATATGAGTGGCTGGCCGACCAGGACGCAGACATTATCTGCCTACAGGATCTAAGGGCATTGGAGTACGAGCTGGACGGCGATCCGTTTCAGCTGGACGGCTATTTCGCCTACTTTTTTGACTCCGGCGAGAAGCACTACAACGGCGTTGCCATCTATACACGCCTGCAACCCAAGGCCCTTATTTTTGGTCTCGGCTTCAGCAGCGGTGTCGATATGGAAGGGCGCTACCTGCAGGCGGACTTCGAACAGATCAGTATTGGCTCACTGCTGGCGCCCACCGCCAGCTCGGAAATGGAATCCCAGGAAGTCAAAATCCAGTTCTTCGACGATATGCAGGCACACCTGCATAAGATTACCCGCAAGCGTCGCGAGTTTATCTTCTGCGGCAATTGGGCAATGGCTCACAGGCGCGGCGATGTGCAGAACTGGCAGGATAACGACAGCGTCTCAGGCTTTTTACCCCACGAACAGCAGTGGATGGACCAGCTGTTCAATCAGGTGGGCTACGCGGATGCTTTCCGGCTCGGCAACACCGACAAGGACGAATACACCCACTGGCCCAGTGGCATTATCGGTGAAGGGGACGGCTGGCGTACGGATTATCAGGTTGTTTCAGAGACCCTGGCCAACCGCGTGGAGTACGCCACCACCTACAAGACCAAACACTTTTCCAGCCACCTGCCGATCATTATCGACTACGACCTGGAGGTCTACTAAACCAGAGCCATGTGGCAACTGGCCATAGAAGATCAGGTAATGGAAAGCCACCCAATAAAAAAGCCGCTATTGAAGCGGCTTTTTTATTGGGTGGCCAGAAACGGCTCTGGCCGGCGTGGCAACCGAACTTACTTGGAGCCATCCACCATGTGATCAACGGCGGCTTTGATCTCGTCGTCAGAGCAATCCATGCACAGGCCTTTGGCAGGCATGCCGTTGAAACCGCTGATCGCGTTGGTGTAGAGGGTATCGATACCCTTGCCCACGCGGTTACTCCAGTCGGCCGCATCGCCAAGCTTGGGAGCACCGGCAGCACCTGAAGCATGACAAGTGAAGCACTTGGTCTCATATACCTGGGCTCCGCTGCGAGGCTCGGCGGCAGCGGCGGCTACAGGAGCAGCGGCGCAATCATCACCAGACATGCACAACTCACCAACGGGCTTGAGACGCTCTTCAATTGCTTTGTTCAGGTCAGCGCTGACAGCTGCGGCTGATACCATCAGGCCCAGACCGGCAGCGGCCAGCAGGCTGATTGTCTTGTTTACATGACTCACGGTATAAGTCCTCTCCATTATCGGCATTGGCCCGGTTGGCCAGAAGCGCCGCATTATAGCCAAAAACCTTGGCAAGAGAAAAACCTTATGCCAGTTGGGGTAAAAATGGGGGAAATTGTCGCTCGCGCAATCAGTCATATTGGGCCAGCCGCGCAAAAAACGCCCAATGGCTACCGTTCTTGAATTCCTTTATGGAAATCGTGGACGTTATGCAGTTTGATGAGTATTATTGCGCCCTCTGCGATATCCGGTATTCATAGTGGTATTGCTCGTTACCCGCCCTTAGCTCAGCTGGGCGGAAGCGGATTAAGCGAACACTGCTTCGCCCGCTGAAGCGGCTTGAAGCTGTGCTTCAAGACCGGCCCCGAAGGGGAGCGTTGCGGAAGCCGAAGGCTTCCCAGAACGTCACGCTGGCATTTGAGCAATTTGGTATTGCTCTCTACCCGCCCTTAGCTCAGCTGGATAGAGCGTTGCCCTCCGGAGGCAAAGGTCAGAGGTTCGAATCCTCTAGGGCGGGCCATTCCGCTTCGCTACATGTCCCTGAGGATTTCCGGCCACCAAGCATAGCTTGGCGTCGTTCGCCCGCACGTGAAGCTGCGCTTCACAAACGTTTGACTCACCCTCTAGGGCGGGCCATCTCTATAGGGTGCATACCACCCAGTCTCCTCGCACAATTTATCATTCTGTATAATTATCCTCGTTATTGATCTCGCCTAACCTCTACGTGTTGACGCCGGAGGAGATAATGCTGAAACGGAGCGACTGGTGCAGTTTTTAAGCTATCTGGCAATTGCAGCAATACTGATGGGCATGCTGCTCATTGCCGCATTAATAATTCACAACGGACCACGCGGGGGCGCGCATCGCTGGCTGGCTGCCTCTTTGGCTTGCGGTCTGGGTTACTTCATCAATCTTGTGCTGTTAACCGAAGGGCTAACAAAATCCTCAACCGGCACCTTGTTGGTTTCCCACCTACTCTATCTAAGCCCGGCCGCTCTCTACTTCTATGTCCGACAACTCGTCAACAACACCCCCCAACGGCGCTGGCAGTATTTTGTCCATTTACTGCCATTCTTAGTTCTTGCCGGCTGCATGATATGGATTAGTACCGGCCCCCGCCAAGCCGACTGGTTCAATCTGGAGGATGCCCAGGGCGGTTGGCCTCCCAATGGTGCCGCCATTTACGGCATGCTCTACTACCTGATTTGCGTCAGCTACCTGTTTCTGTCGCTACGCTGGTTGAGATTTGAAACACCTCCCCCCATTAAACCCAGCGCCAAAGCCCTGACCTTGCTATTGAGCGTACACCTGCTGCTGTCTTTTACCGGTTTGGTTATCGCTCTGTTACGACTGATACCGGATGTGGCCCTATGGCCCAGAGGTTTCTACAGCACCAGCGCGACCCTGGTTATCTACTACACCATCGCCCTGATAGGCCTGCTTGACCCGGACATGCTGACCTCAGGCGAGAATATCAAACCGACAGAACCAAAACCCGGAAAAGAAAACCAAGAACCACCGATTAAATACCGAACCAGTGCACTGACGCCTGAGGTCGCGAAAACATACTGGGAAAACCTGCAGCAATTAATGGTTAAAGAACGACCATTTCTGAACAACAAGCTCCGAATCGCAGACTTGTCCAAGCAACTTGACGTCCCTGAAAATCACCTCAGCCAGATTATCAATCAGTTCTCGAGGAACAGCTTTTTTGAATTTGTTAACGGCTACCGAGTGGAAGAAGCCAAACACCTGTTAAACGACCGCGATCTCAATATTGGCCATGTTGCCATGGAATCCGGCTTTAATTCCCAGTCAGCGTTCTATCGATGCTTCAAACAGGCCACTGGCCTTACCCCCCGTCAATACCAACAAAGCTCAGACAAACTGACCACTTCTTAAACAAAAACACCCTTTTTTCCATCTATTTTGTCCTTTTTTAGAAAGCTGGAAGATAGCTGGAGGCCACATTTTATAGTTTTCGGGTTCGAATCGCCTCACAGCGCGGTTCGAAACGATCAATAAAACGATAACTTTTAGTGGACACCACAATGACTATCAAAGCTTCAACCCGAAAAACTCTTTCGAAAGGTCTCCTGGGCTCAATATTGGGTTCAGCGCTGATCTGCAGCAGCTTCTCCGCTTCGGCACTCAATATCGCGTTAACCAATGACGATGGCTGGACCTCCGTCGGTATTCATGCCTTAAAATCCGCCCTTGAGGCCGACGGCCATCAGGTCACCCTGGTAGCATCATCCACTCAACAAAGTGGCAGCAGTGCCGGCCTGAATGTCGGCCCGGTTGCTGTCACCAAACAAGCCGCGGGCGTATTCTCCGTTGCACGGGCAGACGGTTCCGACGGCGCCGAACCAGCCACCTGTGCTCTGATAGCGATTGATGTTGCGGGTGACCCCGATCTGTTGATCAGTGGCATTAACGATGGTGCCAATATCGGCTCGTTCACCCAGATTTCGGGGACGGTCGGGGCCAGCGTCGCGGCATTGAGTTCCACGCTGAATGGCTCCGTGCCCGCCATCGCCGTCAGCACCGATGAAATGGATTGCGACGAAACCGAGGATCCGGAGACCTGCCAACAACAACACTTTAATCGTGTGGCGCGCTTTACAGCCGACCTGGTGGCTCACCTGGAACGTAAGCCCGGATTCCTGCGCAAAGAAGAGAAACTATTGCCTCCCGGCGTGGGATTAAACGTCAATTACCCCCCCGTGGAATTACCTCTGGGCATCAAACTCAGTCGCCAGGGCCAGACCGCCAGCTTGCCGGGCTTGCCTTTTGCAGCACAGCTGAAGCTGGGCTGTAATGACTGTGCCACCCTCCAAGTAGGAGAAACCACCAGCGCAGGATTGGACTTTGGCGCCACAGTCCCCGACTCCAACAAGGAAGCCAGAGACAGCGATACCAAAAACTACAACGCCGGTTACATTACCATCGTTCCCACCCAGCCCGATTACACTTACCCACTTTATCGCCGCTTCAGCGGTGCTTTGCACCTTTTGTCGGCTGATTTGTAACCTTGGATAGACGTGGGCGGGACAGTTATCTCGCCTCCGTCGAAGCTATTTTTCAGTTGTTGTGCGTCAGAGCGAAATAAGATCCTGGTTTTTTATTACTTTTTAACATCGAGCAGCGCTCTTTAATTGCTGCAGCACAATTGCATGGATTATTCATTATTGAGAGCAATCTCATTTATGGTATATTGAGAACATTCTTCTTGATAACCGTGGCTACCCCTGAAATGAGAAAGCTTCTGACGCTATGTGGTGTTTTGATAGCAGCAGCGCTGTCTGACGCTCACGCTGATCAATCAACACCTCCGAATATCGTCCTGATTTTGGCGGATGACCTTGGCTGGAATGACGTCGGCTACCATGGCAGCGAGGTGGCAACGCCCAATATGGACCTACTGGCCAACGAGGGCGTCACGCTCAAACGCTTTTATGTGCAACCCACCTGCAGCCCCACCCGGGCTTCGCTGATGACGGGGCAGGCAGCCATAAAGCTGGGAGTGGTGCAGCCCATGTCAAAGATCAATCCTGCCGGACTGCCGCTGGAGTATCCCCTGTTGCCGCAGCTATTGAAGGAAAAAGACTACCAGACCGCTCTGGTGGGCAAGTGGCATCTGGGCTACCGTCAGCAAGCCTATGGCCCCAGGGCGCGGGGTTTCGATCATTTCTATGGTCACCTCACCGGAGGGATCGGATATTGGGACCACGTCCACGGAGGTGGTCTCGACTGGCAACGCAATGGCAAAACACGGCGTGAAGAAGGCTACAGCACCCACCTGCTGGCCGACGAAGCGATACGGGTTATTAAGTCGCGGGAAAGAAGCAAACCCCTGTTTTTATACGCCTCTTTTAACGCCCCCCATTTGCCCAACGAAGCCCCTGAAGAGAGCGTAGAGCAATACGCGCACCTGCCTGACCCCAGGCGCAGGATCCACGCGGCCATGGTCACGGAACTGGACACTGCTATCGGTCGAATCGTAGCCAGCCTGGAAAAAGAAGGCATACTCGACAATACCTTGATCTGGTTTATGAGTGACAATGGCGGGCTGAATCCTTCCTCCTATTCCGATAATACCGTTGCCATAGCGGAAACCATTGATGACTGGTTTGCTCCGGGCGAAGCGCCTCTGACGGTTCTTGAATTTTTGCGCGTTAACGTGTTGGAAGGGGCTGCAGACAATACTCCATTGCGAAAAGGCAAACAGTCTATTTACGAAGGTGGCGTCCGGGTACCTTCCTTTGTGTACTGGCGAGGAAAACTATCTGCCAACGAAATATCAGGCATGATGACCGTAGAGGATGTCACACCGACGCTGCTTACCATTGCTCAAACAACGCATACCGAAGATCAATTTGACGGCAAGAATCGCTGGAACGATCTTCAATCTGCAAGGACAGATCCGACTACTGAAGAAAGCGGTTATGTTGTCAAATCGACAGAGGGTGAAGCAATCTATCTGTATCCCTGGAAGCTGCTGCGCCTGTCTTCGGGAGAGATTGAACTTTACGATATAGAAACAGACCCGACCGAAAGCACAAATCTCACCCAAAACCATCCTGAAAAAGCCTTTGCAATGCAACAAAAGCTGGACGCGGTCGAACGTGGCGAAAGCATCCATGTGCCGATATACCGGGCTGTTTTTAATATGGATTTTTTCGGTGGTGAAGAAATATACCCTCCCTGGGCGGAACAAGTCGAACCATGAAAATACTCTTTCGCAACCTGACCGTCTTGCTGGGCGGCACCTGTTCCGTGCTCGCCGCCATCATGATTTCTCCCGCTCTGCCCGGCATGGCTGACGCCTTTGCTGAGGTTCCGAACGCCGACTTTCTGGTCAAACTTGTGCTCACCACTCCTGCGCTTTTCGTTGCTGTTGGCGCACTATTGGTGGGGCCCTTGCTTGATCACTGGGGTCGCAAGCCTGTGTTGATCGCCACGCTCATTCTTTATTCCGCAGCCGGTAGCGCCGGTTTTTTTCTCGACTCACTATCCGCCATTCTGGTCAGTCGCGCATTACTGGGGCTGGCCGTTGCCGGCATTATGAGCGGATTTATGGCGTTGATATTTGACTACTTTGAAGGCGATGCACTCAATCGGTTTTTAGGGTTAAACGGCGCCTGTGTCTGCCTGGGTGGAATCGTTGGGCTTGTGGCGGCAGGGGTTCTGGCCGATTTTGGTTGGCGCTACCCCTTTTTGATTCACCTTATCGCATTGATTATTTTGCCCGGTGTTGTCTTCGCTATTCAAGATCCCCGAAGAGCAACAAACTCGACAACTGAACCGGTTACTTCAAATCACCTGCCCTGGAAAAGGCTGACACCAGTTTACGTTACGGCGTTCACCTGTACTGTGCTGTTTTTTATCCTGCCTGCGCAATTGCCTTTTTATTTGATGGACAATAATAATGTCGGTGCGTCTCAAGTGGGAATGGCGTTGGCCCTGCCAACCGTTGTGGGCTTAGTGTTTGCGTTGCTGTATCAACCGTTACGGGCCAGGTTATCTTTTATCGCCATTGCTGGCATCATTTTTCTGGCCTATAGCGTGAATCATTTGATTCTTTCGGTTTCCGGCAGTTACTGGATCGTGATTTTCGGTTTGATTTTTGGGGGAATCGGTATGGGTCTGCTTTCACCAAACAACTCCGGTTGGCTGGCGAGCCTGGCGCCCGAAAGAGTACGAGGCAAGGCTGTGGGAATATTGACCTGCTCAATTTTCCTGGGACAGTTCTTATCTCCTATTCTTCTTCAACCCTTTATTCAAAATCTGGGGTTGGTCGAGAGTTTTCGACTCATGTTTGGACTATCCCTGACAATCTCGATATTGTTCTTTGCCATTGAGGTTAAACAAACCCGCAACGAGCCTGACCTGTTGGCAACGAACAAATAAGTTCCGTCTGCCGGTGGGCTATAAGAGCTCATTCAGCTTTTTGATAAGGCGGGAGACATCTTCACGTTTAACGTCTTCCGTACCCGCGGAGATTCCCTCAAATACCAAATTGGTTAAGTCTGCGGCAACAGCATCAATATCCGTATCTACCCCACCACCGACCAGATCCCACAGATAGTGCTCAATGGTGCCAAAAATCGTATTGCGAACCAGCGTTGCCGACGTATCCGCCTGAATGTCACCCTGCTCAATGCCCTCGCGAATCACTTCCACGACGATGTGGGTATAGCGCTTATTGAGTTCGTGCACCTGTTGCGCCAACTCAATATCCAAACCTCGTGACTCACGGAGGATAACGCCACACAAGGCACTGTTATTTGCAACAATGTTAAGGTGATTCCAAATAACATAATGCAGACGGTTGCGGGTGCCCTCTACACCCTTGATTCCGCTCTCAATCAGCTCGGTGATTTGTTCGTAGAATTGCTCCATCACCTTCAACACCAAGGTGCGCTTGGAGCTGAAGTAGCTGAATACGGTGCCTTCCACCACGTCGATCTTTTCGGCGATTTCAGCAACGGTGGCTTTATCATAGCCGCGCTCTTCAAACACCTCCCGGGCGGCCTCCAGAATAGCCTTGATTCGAACCTCTCTCGATTGGCGGGTAACCTTTTTGCGCGCTGCGGCCATCAAAAACCTCAAGTTAGTGGAGTGACAGCTCGGGATTCTAACGGGTTTGGGAAGATTCTTCGAGTTGAGTCTGACTCAGCTATACTCAATGGCATCACTTTCACAACCTGAGGAGCCGGGAAATGCGACCAACAAAACATGCAGTGACCTTACTGGGGCTACTGTTGCTGTGGCTGTCTGCCGCGACCCATAGCGGTGCCTACAACAAGGTATTGAATATTGGCGACACCATGCCGGACTTTCACCAGCTGCCAAGCACTGAAGATACCCGGATATCCTCGTCTGATCTCACAGAATCGGTGGTGGTGCTGGTCTCGCTCGCCAACCACTGCCCCTGGGTCAAGGGCATGGACGCTGAGCTGGTCGCCCTGGTGGACTCCTTTAAGGACGCCGATGTGCGAATCCTCGGCTTTGGCGTCAATCATCGTGAAGATGATCGCCTTCCGGCAATGAAAGAGCATGCCCGCCACAACGGTTACAATTTCAGTTATGTCTTTGATGAAAGCCAGCAACTGGGACGGCAACTGGGCGCCACCCGTACACCGGAATATTTCGTCTTTAACCGTCATCGCAAGCTGGTTTACATGGGACTGTTAACCAACTCTCCCGCAATGAAGCGAGGGGGCAAGATTCGCCACATCAACGGCGAACCGAGCGAATTTTATGTCAGCGACGCGATCAAAAATACCCTGCAAGGCGAACCGGTGGACCCACAAGAAACCCGCGCCCACGGCTGCACGGTCAAATACGAGTCATGATCATCCGATGGTTTCTGGCGGCAGCGCTGACCGCGATACTTGGCTGCGACAGCCCCGACAATACGGAGACAGAGGTTAACCCGGCATCCCCCAAACTGATGAAGGTTGTGGATTTTGGCGGCTGGGACTCAGTGCGCCGTGAACACCAGAGCCAGGTCCTGGTGGTGGATATCTGGGCCATGTGGTGCGTGTCCTGTATTGAACGCTTCCCGGAAATGGTGAGCCTTCACCAGCAGTTTAAGGATCAGGGCATCACTTTTGTTTCCCTGAATGTGGACCCCACCGACGATAACGAAGCCCTGGCAGAAGCGGAGACGTTTTTGCGACAATCCGGTGCCGCCTTTGAGCACTACCACTTGCAAGAGAACATGATGGCGGCGTTTGAGCACTTTAATCTGCTGGGCATTCCAGCGATTATTTTCTATGGCCGGGAGGGCGAAGAGCTACTCCGATTAACCGGGGATGATCCCAACAACCAATACGATGAGGCTGCCATCCGACGCACCTTGTTGAGGCTCCTTCAATCCGGACAACCTGAAGGGGCCTCATAGACGGCCGAAAGTCTTTGAAGCGTCGGCACAGGGACGGCAAGGCCATCAGGCTCCCGAGCCTTCACTCTTGTCAAACAACAGATAAAACAGGGGGCCAAAAGAGCCCGTCAACAATGTCGCCACCACCCATGGCCAGGGGTTACGGCCTTTTTTGCGGGCATCCGCCACCAGCCACACCAATACCAGCAGTAGTGCTATCACCAGGTCCGCAATCACCTGCCAGCCCGCCGGGCTATGGCGATGGTAGTCAAAAATCCCCAGGTAACCCACCTGCGCAAGCGTATACAAAGTAAGCAGGCCAAAGGGAAGCAACAGCAGTATCAACATGGGTTTGAAGAGTTTCATTGTGATTTCCTCGTAGTGATGACGAGGTTTATGCTGCGACTTCGGCTGACTACCCGCAATAACCTCAGAGGTTATTGAATGGTGATGGTGGCAAGGTGATACTGACAGCTACCCCATTGGACTGGAGAGTTGCCCATGACATCCGCTGCCAGCAGCTTCCCCGATCTGTGCCGGGAATGGCGCAACTACCGCCAGTTGTCACAACTGGACCTGGCACTGGCGGCAGAGGTTTCCCAAAGACACGTCAGCTGGCTGGAAACCGGTCGCAGCCAACCGAGCCGCACCATGGTACTGCGGTTGTCAGAGGCCCTGCAGATTCCACTGCGCGAACGTAACAAACTGCTGCAAGCGGCCGGTTTTGCGCCGGCCTACCGGGAATCGGAACTGGATGCCCCCACCATGGCCCCCGTGCTGGAGGCCCTGAAACAGGTACTGGATAACCACGAACCGCTACCAGCAGTGGTGCTGGACAGGTTCTGGAACGTCAAGATGCAGAACAACGCCGCCGGTCTGATGATGGCCCTGGGAGAAGGCATTGATCAGTCGCAATTTATCGGTACCGGCGGTGAACTCAACCTGGCCCTGATGACCCTGCATCCACAGGGCTTTCGGCGCTATATCAGTAACTGGGCGGAGGCCGCACCGCCCTTTGTGCAGCGACTCAAGGCGGACGCAGCCGCCTCGGGTGATCGCGAGGTAAAAGACATGATTCAGCAGCTGCTGAGCCTCACGGAAATGGATCATATTACGGCGTCCCCGTCCTCATCCTTGCTGCCGATATTGCCTTTGGAACTGGATTTGGGTGACTTGCACCTGAGCCTGTTTTCCGTGATATCCACCTTTGGCACACCACAGGACATCACCACCGACGAGCTGCGTATCGAGGCCTTTTACCCCACCGACGACGCCACCCGGGCGTTTTTCCAGATGCAGCCGTCCGCGAGTGGCTAGCACCCAATCCGGAGCAGACCCTTTAGGCCCGGAGCAGCCAAACCTGCTCCAGGGCTTCGCACTGGCCTTTCAACTTCCCTTTGACGGGTTCGCTGTCCAAAGGGGTTATCTCAAAGTTCTGATCGTAGTACCCCCTGACCATGGCCTCCGAAATTGAAAACGGCGGGCCCGCCATCGCGTTCTGGTCATAATCAAATACCAGCAGTAACTGGGGCCGGCAGGAGGTTATCTCCATAAGGTGTCTGGTATATCGGCTACGCATCTCCTCCGGCAGAGCCACCAGCGCCGCCCGGTCATAGACTGCATCCACGGGGCCCAATTGTTCTGCGGACAACGCGAAGATATCCCCTTGGAAAATGTCGATATTGGGGCCTTGATAGTGGACGATTCCGCCTGCTTCAGTGATCTCCGGAGAGACGCCCAGCTCCTCAAACAGCTGCTGGACGGCAAGCTCGCTCAACTCAGCTCCCGCGACCCGAAAACCCTTCGAAAGCAGCCAGGCGATGTCCAGCGTTTTGCCACACAAGGGCAAAAACAGGCGGCTGCCCGGCTCAAGCCCCAATTGATCAATATACTTTACCAGCATCGGGTTGGCCTGGGATTCGTGAAACCCCAGCTCGTTACTCTCCCAAATCTCATGCCAGAATTCGGCTTCCATAGTGCATCCTCAACATCAGTCAACAATCGATCACCCCCTTCGAACAGCAGTTTGCCATTGTCCCAGGGGCAGTGTCAGGGTTAGCATACGACTTAAAGTCCACTTCAAGTCAAGGAGAGCCGCCATGGATATCGCCGTAGTTGCCAGGGAGTCTGGCCTGCCGCCCTCTACCTTGCGGTACTACGAGAAAAAAGGTCTAATCAGGTCCAACGGCCGCAACGGCCTGCGCAGAACCTTCGATTCCGGAGTGCTTGAGCGCCTGGCCCTGATTTCGCTGGGGCGCAGCGCCGGGTTTTCGCTGGACGAAATCGGAGCCATGTTTACGCCCCAGGGACCTGACATCGACAAGCAATTGTTGACCCGGAAGGCCGATGAACTGGACAGGAAAATCAAACAGTTAACGACGATGCGTAACGGCCTTCGGCACGCCGCCGCATGCCCGGCTCCAAGCCATATGGAGTGCCCGACGTTTCGGCGCCTGTTACGGTTAACGACAAAACACGTTAGCAGAACGTCTCATGAGCTGGACAATCACTAGTCCAGTATCTCAATACCGATACCGACACCCACACCAATCATCAATCCGATCATAAAGAAGAACAGGAACAGGTAATAAATCCAGACCGCCCCTTTGGGGTGACCAAAGTTGATCGTCCAACCCTGACGGGGGTCACGTTTGGGAACCGTGGACCTGGAATCGCGCTTACTGAAGTAAATAGTGCTCCAGTTGTTGGGATCCTCCCATTCGCTTTGGTTTTTGGCATCCTGGCTTTCGTGGCTCGGAGCCTTGTCGTTTTGCATAACCGGTATCAACCCCCTGCACAGACACTGCATAGGAATATGATAGGCCGATAGACGAAAGGATAGAACTGGTGCCCTGTCTGGTTAATTCGTTGAATAAGCCAGGCAGGGCACCGGAGATTACTGCAGCAGCGGCCCCTGAGGCTGTTCAAAATCAAACCCCTCGATATCCGCCTCTGCAATCAAGGTCTGGATGTACTGGGCCACCGCTTTGCGCTTGACCCGATCATGCAGATAATCGTGAATGCGCTGACTGACCAGTTCGTAGGGCAGCTGTCGCCCATCCACCTTTTGGTCAACCATGGCGACATGAAAGCCGTAACGACTGGGGATGGGATCGGGCACTAGCCCGGGCTCACAGCGAAACAACTGCTGCTCAAATTCCGGGACCGTCTGGCCCCGTGACAGCTGCCCGAGTTCGCCCCCGGTTTCTTTTGACGGGCAACTGGAATGCTGCCGCGCCAGTTCCGCAAACAACTCCGGCGAGTTTTTCAGCTGTTCCAGAATGGCCTTTGCCTTATCCTCGGCCTGTAATCGTTCGGTTTCATCATCCTTGGCGGCGACAATCAAGATATGCCGCGCGGCCACCAGGGGGCTGGAGCAAAACCGCTCGGGATTCTGCTCATAGTAACGGCGGCAGTCCTCTTCGCTGGCTTCAGGCACAGTGACTTCTGCATCCAACAATGCGTCCAGAAACTCGCCGTCGGCACCTGCTTCCAGCCCCAGCTCGGCAGCGCGCTGGCGAACCAGTTCGCCAATGACCAGAGACTCACCGGCCCTGATCATGGCTTCACGCTGATCAGCGCCCTGGTGATACTGCATTTCCTGCAGTATCGCCTCTTCCTCCAGGGTTATGCCATTCACTCGTATCATCGTGGCTTACCCCCTGGCCCGTACAACCTGATAGTTACGGCTGACGTACTTCACTGGCACGCTCCAGATATGCACCAGGCGGCTGAATGGAAACACCGCAAACAGAACCATGCCCAGGAATACATGCAACTTAAAGATGATATGCACTGAAGCAATGCTAGCGGCCGCTTCGGTCCCGTCCAGAGTGACAATGTTCTGGGCCCAGCTCATCAGCTTAAGCATCTCCTGACCATCCAAGTGACCGAAGGAAACAAAAATGGAGATCAACCCCAGCAACAGTTGCGCCAACAGCAGGAACAACAGAGTAATGTCCATGCGGGAACTGGTTGCCCTCACGCGATCGTTGTTGAGCCGGCGGTTGATCAGTATCACCAGGCCATAGAGACAGACCAGACCAAAGAAGCCACCCATGGCCATGGCGAACACCTGCTTCATGGGAGCGGTAATACCCAGGAAATCCCAAACCTGATGAGGCGTCAACAGGCCAACAAAATGCCCCAGCAGCACCATAATAATGCCAACGTGAAACGGCAGGCTGCCCTTTCTCAACTGTTTGCTTTCCAGCATCTGGCTGGAGCCGGTCTTCCAGGTGTATTGTTCGCGGTCATAGCGCACCAGAGACCCCAATACAAAAATGGTCAGCGCGATATAGGGAAAGAGACCGAAAAGAAAATGATTAATGCCGCTCATTGTGACACTCCTTCTGAGATTGCCGGGGCCATGTCAAAACCCACCCAGTTCACTGGTACCTCCTGATCCCGACGCTGGGATTCCGAGGGTTTGCGATTGAGTCCGCAGCTATCGCTGGCGGATTGCGCGCCGAAGGTAATTTCTTCTTCCTGCCACTCTTTGTCGATCGCCTTTACGGTATTGTCCGGCTTCTCACCGGAAACCTGATAGCGGGTTTCGGAAAGATCCAGTTCGCTACCGGCAATTCGCAACAACGCTTGAAACAGTACTGCGTAATCGCTGTCGCGTTTTTCCAATCGGCATTGCAGTAACGCCAGAATATGCTCCACCTCCAGCAGCCATTGCCGTGCATTGTCCTCGCCCTGAGTCGAGAGGAACTCCAGGAACAAGGGAATATAATCCGGCAGCTGATGTTGTGACAGCTCCAAACCTGCCTCGCGATACTTTTCGGTCAGATCCACCATGGCCTGGCCTCGATCGCGTGATTCACCGTGCACGTGTTCGAACAGCCATAAACCCAACGAACGCCCACGCTCAAACATGGCATCGTACTGCGCCTGCCAATCGAGCAGATCCTGATCCATGCGCTGGCAGAGAAACTTCAGCAGCTTGTCTTTAAGATCGGCGTCGATGTGAGCACTGGAGATGATATGAATGATATCCGCTTCCAGTTTTTGCAAATCCTCGCCCGGGTAGTCCAGCAGGCGGGAGATAACAGCTAATACTTCCATCACTCTTCCTCCAACTGAACCACTTTGATTTCACGGGCCAGCTCACCCTGTTGGCGGTAGCCGTGCTTAGGGTGCCCAAAAAGGCTGGTTTCATTGTTGCCATCGCTGCAGCCATTACCAAAGCTGAAACCACAGCTGCTCTTCATGCTGTAGGCTTCCTCGGCATAGGCTTTGTGGCTGGTTGGAATCACGAAACGGTCTTCGTAATTGGCAATCGCCATATAGCGATACATTTCCTCCACCTGATGCTGAGTCAATCCCGCTTTCTGCAATACTTCCAGGTTTTCCTCGCCGTCAACCTGCTGGGAACGTTTGTAGGAACGCATGGCCAGCATCCGCTCCAGTGCCGACAGTACCGGCGCTTCGTCACCGGCAGTTAACAGGTTGGCCAGGTAGCGAATGGGGATACGCAGAGACTTCAGGTCAGGGATAACGCCATCCATGCCGATATGGCCTTTTTCCGCCGCATTCTGAATCGGAGACAGGGGCGGGATGTACCAAACCATGGGCAGAGTGCGATATTCAGGGTGCAGTGGCAACGCCACCTTCCAATCCATCGCCATCTTATACACCGGTGATTCCTGCGCGGCATCTATCCACGCCTGTGGAATTCCTTCGGCACGAGCCGCCTGTTGGACGGCCGGATCATTGGGGTCCAGGAAGATATCCAGCTGAGACTGGTACAAGTCTTTTTCCAGGTTGGTACTGGCGGCAGTTTCGATTTTGTCCGCGTCATAAAGCAACACACCCAAATAGCGAATACGCCCTACACAGGTTTCTGAACACACAGTGGGCTGCCCGGATTCGATCCGTGGGTAACAGAATATACATTTCTCAGACTTGCCGGTTTTCCAGTTGTAGTAAATCTTTTTGTAGGGGCAACCGGAAACACACATACGCCAGCCACGACACTTGTCCTGGTCGATCAGCACAATACCGTCTTCTTCGCGCTTGTAGATCGCACCGCTGGGGCAACTGGCCACACAGGCTGGATTGAGACAATGTTCACAAAGACGCGGCAAGTACATCATAAAGGTCTTTTCGAACTCGCCGTAGATTTCCTTCTGCGCCACCTCGTCAAAGTTCTTGTCGGCCTTGCGCTTTTCGAACTCGGTACCCAGGATCTCTTCCCAGTTGGGGCCCCAGTGAATTTTCTCCATACGCTTGCCGGTCACCAGCGAACGCGGGCGCGCCACCGGCTGATGCTTCGACTCGGGCGCGTTGTGCAGGTGCTCGTAGTCGTAGTCAAACGGCTCGTAGTAGTCATCGATCTCGGGCAGATCCGGGTTGGCGAAAATGTTCGCCAACACCCGCAGCTTACTACCCTGGCGCGGTTCCAGCTTGCCGTTCTTGCGTACCCAGCCGCCGTTCCACTTGTCCTGATTCTCCCACTCTTTGGGATAACCGACACCGGGCTTGGATTCCACATTGTTAAACCAGGCGTATTCCACACCATCGCGACTGGTCCAAACGTTTTTACAGGTGATGGAGCAGGTGTGACAACCAATACACTTGTCCAGGTTCAACACCATGCCAATTTGCGCGCGAACTTTCATTATTTTGCCCCCTCCTGCTCGGTAACATAAGTTTGGGCTGCTTCATGCTCCTGGTCGAGCCAGTCCACTTTATCCATCTTGCGTACGATGACGAATTCATCGCGGTTACAACCCACGGTGCCGTAGTAGTTAAAGCCGTAGGCCTGTTGAGCGTAGCCACCGATCATATGAGTGGGTTTCATAATTGCCCGGGTCACCGAGTTGTGCATACCACCGCGGGTTTTGGTCACTTCACTGCCAGGTACGTTCACGATGCGCTCCTGGGCGTGGTACATCATGCTCATACCCTCAGGGACACGCTGGGAAACAACGGCCCGCGCTGCAATCGCACCGTTAACGTTAAACACCTCGATCCAGTCGTTGTCTTCGATACCGGCGGTTTTGGCGTCCACCTCACTGATCCAGACAATCGGCCCGCCTCGTGACAAGGTCAGCATCAACAGGTTGTCCGAATAGGTGGAGTGAATGCCCCACTTCTGGTGCGGGGTAATCCAATTGAGCACCAACTCGGTATTGCCATTAGACTTTTTGCCCAACACAGGCGCCACAGTTTTGAGATTGACCGGCGGCTTATAGAGACACTGAGTCTCACCAAAGTCCCGCATCCATTCGTGATCCTGATAGAACTGCTGACGGCCGGTGAGCGTCCTCCAGGGAATCAACTCGTGCACGTTGGTGTAACCGGCGTTGTACGACACGTGCTCATCTTCCAACCCGGACCAGGTGGGCGAACTGATAATCTTGCGCGGCTGTGCCTGGATATCCCGGAAGCGGATCTTCTCTTCCTCTTTCGGCTTGGCCAAATGAGTGTGATCGCGACCGGTGACTTTGCTCAGCGCCTCCCAGGCTTTCACGGCCACGTGCCCATTGGTTTCCGGTGCCAGGGACAGAATCACTTCCGCGGCGTCTATAGCAGACTCAATTTTGGGCCGACCTTTGTGGGGCCCTTCCTCATGGTGGCGATAATTCAGTTTGCCGAGGAAGTCGACTTCCTCCTCAGTATTCCAGTTAATGCCCTTGCCGCCGTTACCCAGTTTTTCCATCAATGGGCCCAGTGAGGTAAAGCGGTTATAGGTGTTGGGATAGTCCCGCTCTACCACCACCATGTTGGGAGCGGTCTTGCCGGGAATCAGTTCGCACTCGCCCTTCCACCAGGCTTTAACGCCATCTGGCTGCGCCAACTCTGCGGGGGTATCGTGTAGCAATGGCAGGGTCACCAGGTCTTTTTCCACACCCAGATGGCCAGGCACCAACTCCGAGAAGCGCTTGGCGATGCCTTTAAAAATTTCCCAGTCGCTGCGGGATTCCCACACGGGATCCACCGCCTTGGACAGGGGATGAATAAAGGGATGCATGTCTGAGGTATTCATATCGTCTTTTTCGTACCAGGTAGCGGTCGGCAAGACGATGTCTGAATAGATACAGGTGGACGACATGCGGAAGTCCAGGGTCACGACCAGATCAATTTTGCCCTCAGGCGCGTCGTCGTGCCAGGTTACGTCTTCGGGTTTCTTGCTGCCGCTTTCACCCAGATCCTTGCCCTGCAAACCGTGCTTGGTACCGAGCAGGTGGCGGAGCATATACTCGTGCCCCTTACCGGACGACCCCAGAAGGTTCGAGCGCCAAATAAACAGATTGCGCGGAAAGTTTTGGGGATCATCCGGATCTTCACAAGCAAATTTCAGGTCACCGTTTTTCAGCAGCTTGACGGCGTAATCTTTCGGATCCATCTCCATCTTTTCGGCGGACTTGCACAGTTTCAGTGGATTGGTGCCCAACTGAGGTGCTGAGGGCAGCCAGCCCATACGTTCCGCGCGGGTGTTGTAATCGATGATGGAGCCGGACCACTTGGACTTGTCCGCCAGCGGAGACACCACCTCTTCCATCTCCAGCTTTTCGTAGCGCCATTGGTCGGCGTGGTTGTAAAAGAAGGAGGTACCGTTCATCTGCCGTGGCGGACGCTGCCAATCGAGACCAAAGGCCAGAGGCAGCCAGCCACACTGAGGACGCAGTTTCTCCTGCCCCACATAGTGCGCCCAACCGCCGCCGGACTGGCCCACACAACCGCACATCATCAGCATATTGATGACGCCCCGGTAGTTCATATCCATGTTGTACCAGTGGTTCATGGCCGCGCCGATAATGATCATGCTGCGACCGTGAGTTTTGTCCGCATTGGTGGCAAATTCACGGGCGATTTTGATGATCTGATCCCTTGGCACCCCTGTGATTTTTTCCTGCCAGGCTGGGGTGTAAGGCGCATCATCGTCAAAACTGGTAGCGCAGCTGGCACAATCCAGGCCGTTGTCGACACCATAGTTGGCGAGAGTCAGATCAAATACAGTGGCAACCAACGCCTCGCTGCCATCGGCAAGGGTGATCTTTTTGACCGGTACCTTACGCGCCTGCAACTGATCATGTTCAGTGTGATTGAAGTAATCGTATTCGTGTTTCTGGCCGCCAAAATACGGGAACAACACCTCAGCAACATCGTCACTGCAGCCCTTAAGCGACAATTGCAGTTGTACCTCTTCTCCATTGCCGCCGTCTCGCTGCTCGATATTCCACTTGCCACGCTGGTCGGAGCTTTCTCCCCAGCGATAGCCGATAGAGCCATTGGGAGAAATCAGGCTATTGGTGGCACTGTCCAGAGCGATGGTTTTCCACTCTGGGTTGTTTTCCTGGCCCAGATTGTTCGCCAGATCCGAGGCGCGCAGGAAGCGCCCTTGAACCAGCCCCTCTTTGCTCTGATCCAGTTTAACCAGATACGGGAAATCGGTTTTGGTGCGGACATAGTTGTTGAAGTACTCACTGGGCTTGTCCACGTGGAATTCTTTCAGAATCACGTGCCCCATGGCCATGGCCACCGCAGAGTCGGTACCCTGCTTCGCCGCTACCCATTCATCGGTGAGTTTGGCCACTTCGGAATAATCCGGAGTGATGGCCACGGTTTTGGTGCCCTTGTAACGGACTTCGGTAAAGAAGTGGGCATCCGGCGTACGAGTCTGGGGAACGTTTGAGCCCCAGGCAATGATATAACCGGAGTTGTACCAGTCTGCGGATTCGGGCACGTCGGTTTGCTCACCCCAGATCTGAGGTGAAGCCGGTGGCAAGTCACAATACCAGTCGTAAAAGCTCAGGCAGTTACCGCCGATCAGAGACAGGTAACGAGCACCAGCGGCGTAGGACACCATGGACATGGCCGGAATCGGCGAGAAACCGGTAACGCGGTCGGGGCCGTAAGTTTTGGCGGTGTAAATATTCGAGGCGGCGATCAGTTCGTTGACCTCACTCCAGTCCGAACGCACCATGCCGCCAAGGCCACGACTGGACTTGTAGGACTTGGCCTTGACCGGATCGGAAACAATCGAGCCCCAGGCGTCCACGGGATCAGCGTGCTGGGCGCGGGCCTCACGCCAAAGCTTCAGCAGGGATTTGCGAACCTTCGGGTACTTGAGTCGGTTGGCACTGTAGATATACCAGGAGTAGCTGGCACCTCGCGGGCAGCCGCGCGGCTCATGGTTGGGCAGGTCCGGGCGGGTTCGGGGGTAATCGGTCTGCTGGGTCTCCCAAGTCACCAGGCCGTCTTTGACGTAGATCTTCCAGCTACAGGAGCCGGTACAGTTGACGCCATGGGTCGAACGCACAACTTTGTCGTGTTGCCAACGGCGGCGGTAACCCTCTTCCCAGCTACGGTCTTCGTCAGTGGTGACCCCGTGGCCTCCGGCAAAGTCTTGTTTTTTCACATTGAAAAAACGCAACTTATCCAAGAATTGACTCATTTTCGTATCCTCACCTTTGCAGTCTCACTGCGGTGTTTTATGGCCTGTAATCACGGTCGGAGAACGGCCTGCCGGTAAGGCGATGCCGTTGTGTGGACCAATTTCGTAAACTCTGCAGCCAATATAGAAGCCTGAGTTTCCGCGGACTTGACGCAGGTCAATTCGCTCAGGGGGGTAAATGGCGTTTAATAGACCGTCTACCCCATTGTGGGTACTCCGTAGTTTTTCCTAACTTGCTGTTATATAAAGAAATTCTGAAATCCAGTGGTTCAATACCGGCCTCCACCGGCAACCCACAGTTATTGGAGGTAGACCCTTATGGAACAGATCAAGCAGCGCTATTCCTTCTCAGTGATGAACTACATCACCAGCTCGCTGGCCTCGATTATTGGCGTGGGGCTGCTGACGATCTTTATTTCCTTCTGGGTGACGGAGCTGGCCGACAAGGATGCCCAGGCTATCAACCTGTCCGGCTCCATGCGCATGCAGACCTACCATATCGGTCTGGCGCTGAGCCAGAATCAACACGAGCAGGCCAGCCAATATATAGAGGCATTGGACGACACCTGGAACCACACTCTGTTTGCCAAGCAGCGGCTGGAAGACAATTCCCAAGCTCTGAACGAGCACTTTGATCAAGCCCACCGCCATTGGCTCGAGCTGCTGCGCCCCCAGCTGCTGGCATTAGCTGCTGATCCCGAAAACCCCACTCCTCTCCCCACCGAGGCGCTGGAAACCCAGGTGGATCTGACCGACCGACTGGTTAACCAGTTTCAAAAAGACGCGGAGAACAAAATCCGTAACCTGCGTGCATTTCAACTGTTTGCCCTGTTTATTACCGTAGGTGTGGGCAGCATTATTTTTTACCTGATCAAAAACCGCGTGGAAAAACCGCTGTTGCAGCTGACTTACGCCTCCCATCGCATAGGCAAGGGGGAGTTCGGGCATCAGGTTGAGGTGGACGGGCGCGATGAATTGGCCCTGCTGGGGGCCGTGATCAACCAGATGAGCCAATCCATCTCGCGTATGTATGATGAGATGGACGAACGAGTCCGGCAACGCACCCAGGAACTCAGGCGCAACAACCTGACTCTGGAGTTCTTGTTTAACACCGCCCGAAAAATTCTTGACAGCCATAATAATCCACTGGATTTTCATGCTCTGCTGGACGAATTATCCCGCTCGATCAGCGGCAAGTTCCGAATGGAGCTGTGTCTGTTTACCGCTCAAGGCGATCGTCCCTATTTGCAGATCGCTCCCCGTGATAACGCCACCACCGACTGCTCCAACCGCTCCTGCGAAAACTGCCACGGCAATGCCCCCTTTGCCCTGATCAACACCGTCAGTCTCAACGAAAAATTTCCCATCGTGCGGGACGAAACCCACTATGGTGTCATCAATGTCCGCTCAGAGAACATGGAGCCGCTTGAGCCCTGGCAGGAACAATTACTGAGTTCGGTGGCAGACCAGTTTGCACTGGCCTTGTCACTCGAGGCGCAGAAAGACCAGGAACATCGCCTGGCCATGCTGAGTGAACGCACTGTGATCGCCCGTGAGCTGCACGACTCGTTAGCGCAATCACTGTCCTACCTGAAGATCCAGGTTACCCGCCTGCAGAAATCCAAGGACAAGGAACGCTATGACCTGCAACAGCCCATCATCGACGAATTGCGCGAAGGTCTCTCCTCGGCCTACCGCCAACTGCGGGAGCTACTGACCACCTTCCGCCTGAAGATGGACACCGGTGGGCTTCGCACAGCATTGGAGAGTACGGTAGAACAGCTCAGCCAACGCACGGACATGCGGGTGGATCTGCATTACCAACTTTCCAACCTGCCACTCAATCCCAACGAAGAGATTCATTTACTGCAGATCGTACGCGAAGCTACACAGAATGCGGTGAATCACTCCCAGGGCTCGCAGGTATCCATTACCTTGCAACAGCTTGCGGACAAATCTGTGGAGTTAACCATTGAGGATGATGGCATCGGTATTCCGGAGTCGCCGGAGAAACTCAACCACTACGGTTTGGCGATTATGAACGAACGCAGCCGACAATTGGGGGGAGAGGTAAAAATTGCGCCCCGTGCCAGCCGTGGCACGCGGGTGAGCTTTAGCTTTCAGCCGATGTTTTTGCAGAGTGCATAACACTCTGCAATTTCATCGAATGGATTGGACAGCCCTTAGAAATTGGCACGCAGTCCAAGTTTGTAAACGGGGCCGTGATCCTGAGACAGGAACAACATTTCTGAATTTCGCACAAACAACCGCGTTTCTTCATCGGTAACATTCATCGCATCGATAAAGAAGGACACCTTGTCGGAGTAACGGAACTGATAGGAAATATCGTACTGTTTACGCTCATCGACATAGACGGGCTGGTGATAGTTGGCAAACCCCTGCGCGGTTTCACCACGGTAATTCAACGCCAGCCGCAGCGTGTGGCGCTCGTCTTCGTAGAAGACGGAGAAGTTACCAGAGTCCCCAAGGCCAGGCAGCAGGAATTGCTCACCGATCACATTCCTGTCTGGCTCCACATCACCACCATTAACAATGGTGAAATTAAACTGGACGCCGTAAGGTGTACCCGCAAACAAATGCTGCCAGTTAACCTCAATGCCATCCACCACGCCGGAGTTCATATTGTAGGGCTGGGTGATATCAAACAGAGCAGCGGGATCTTGAGCGGTGCCATCGATATAGCCCGGCTCACAACGCCACCAGCCATCTGACTCACACACACCCCAAGGGAACCCCTCGGACAGGTCAGTGCCCCTACTCGCGGCCAGTGCCACCCAACCCATATGCTGCTGATCGTTCATCCAGGGTTGTGCCCACAGCGCCTGCTGAGAGACACAGTGGCCGGTGGCACCCTCGTCACCCGGGAACAGCGTATCCGGGCGACCGGCATCCACCCACTCCTGTACACAAGCCAGCGCCTGCTGACCAATGGCGGAGCGGAACGGATCAGTCAGGCCATCAATAGGTTGATCGTTACTGGTCCTCGAACCGATAAAGCCTGAGATCTTCTTGCGGAAGTAATTGACGCCGAAGTAAGAACCCTCGGCGTAGTAGTTCTCATAGGCGATATCAAAATTGGTTGACATCAAGGGGTCAAGATCGGAATTGCCACCGTCGGCAGTCAGGTTAAAAAAGTCCTTGGAGCCGATATCCAATTGAGCACTCAGATCCCCCAAGCTGGGGCGAGCCATGGATTTGCCCCAGGACGCGCGCAATACCTGGTTTTCCGTCAGGTTCAATGCCACAGCGATGTTAGGCAGGATGTCGCTGCTGTCACCGTGTCTGGGTGTATCAACCGACTCTCCGCCAACACCGATCAAACCGGCAATCATGTCCCAGCGAATGGTATCGGGTGCCGGGTAATAGCTGATGGATTCCGTTTCACTTTTCTCGTAACGCAATCCGGCATTGATACGCAGCGGCATATTCCAGACTTCGGTATCGATATTTATCTGGAGAAAGGCCGAATCCAATTTTTCATTAACCCGCTCATTGGTGTCCAGGCTGCCTGCCGTGCAACAGATATTGCCGTCCTGTGCGTCGACAACCCCCGGATTGGCCTGGGCGAAGGCAGCCATGGCCGCCGCGGGATCAATATGAAAATAGTAGTCGGTGCCCAAGTCCGGATTGAATGAGTTCATGAAATCGCCGCCCAGGCGCGTACGCCGGAACATGGCATCCTGATAGTCATCAACGGAAGGCGAAAGCGAACTGAAAGACGATTCCATTTCCTGATTGGTGTAGGAGTTGTCCATGGTCGAAATGCCAAAATTGACAGAGGATATGATGCTATCACCGGAATTGGTCCAGGTTCCCTTGATTTGGAACTGATCGATTTCGTTCTCTTGATCCCCTTCTCGCAAGAACAAAGACGTGCCCATCATATTCGAGGATTCGAACTGCTCATCGTACGCAAATGTGGATATACCGGAAGAGCCTCCGTTGAAAGCATGTATGTTCGTCTTGATATCAGTGGTGAACCCCGCTTCATTATCAAAAATATTGCCGCTCAGCTCCGCCGTGGAGTGATGGTAGTCAAACTCAAGGACAAGGCTGTCAGTCACGTCCCACAACACATTGAATCCAACCGACCTGTTTTCAGTGTCCAATTGAGACCAGATCGCCGTATGATCGTAGGCTCGATTACCCACAGTAACGTCGGTATAAGTACCATTCTCATTTATCGTCGCGGCTTCCGTATCCCAGCCCCCGAGCCAGGAACCAAACAGCATACCTTCGGAAGAAAAGTCTACAGACGAATAAGTGTAGTCCAGGGTTGTCTGAATCGTCTCAGTGGCCTGAAACTGCAAAGTCCCCTGCAAATTAATCCTTGTGCGGTCGTTGTCCTTGATCAGGTAACCGACGGGCTCCTGATAAAAGGTATTGCCGTCGGCGCGTTGATTGTTGTTTTCATAGGCGGGATTGGATGAGTCAACGCGAAGATAGCCTTCGCTGTCGGCGAGTACTTCAGGTGTTATCCAGTTGGACTCACGTGTTCCTGTTTCACGATTGGTGCGTTCGTGATAAACACCGGATAGTGAAAAGCCCCATCGATCCTGATTGGTCGCGAACAGGAAATCCACCTCTACGGGGTGATCGTCTGCCTCGCTGGTGGTATCGGACACATGGCTGATACCAATAAAGCGTTTGGTGCCTTCGACCTTCAAGGGTTTGGTCGTGACCATGTTAACCGTGGAACCGATACCACCGGAGGGCAGAGTGCTGTTACCGGACTTAAAAATCTCCAGGGCAGAAACACCGGGGGAGGCAATATCACCAAAGTTAAACGAGCGTCCGCCGCCGAATCGCCCTTTGGTGGTGGGCATCTGACGACCATTTAATGTGACCAGATTGAACTCAGGACCAAATCCACGCACAGCGATCTTTTGGCCTTCCACATTGCTTCGATCTATGGCGATACCTGGCGCGCGAGCCAGCGACTCGGCAAGATTGCCGTCCGGAAATTTACCGAAATCCTCGGCCGAAATCGCGTCCATCACCCCGACGGAATTGCGTTTCATCTCTATGGCATCCATCAAGCTGTTCTTGATGCCATAGGTAACCACTTCTTCCATCAGCTCTTCGTCTTCGGATTCCGTTGCCGCTTGATTTTCTTGCGCCAAAGCCGACAAACTCAGCAAATGGATGCCAATGGCAGAAGCCACCGCCACTGCCAGTCGATTTCTGTCTATACGACCTTTACTCATGACTCGTTCTCCACAGTACGACTTATTGTATTGATAATGCTGCTACTGGATTCAGTGCCGAGAGACCGCCAACACACATCGGCATGAATATCACCGTAATTGATCCCTCCTCTATTCGTCATGCCAAATTCGGCCAGATGGGCCTGGCGTGCGATCAACCGCCCGGTTCCGAGCAATAACTCAATATCAATTTGGAGCCCTGGTGTTTATGCTATTCATTGACGGCCTGCAGAGTTGAAAGGCCGCGCTCTTAAAGTATTAAGCAACGGAATTTGGTCCAAAGCGGCCACCACCAAGAACAACCTGATACCACTCCGGGAGACCGTCCGATGACATGGAGAACCGCCATTAGAATTTCGTCATTACCTCTTCTGATAGCCGCCTTGGGCGCATCGGCAAGTGCATCATCAAACGCCATTGAGGTAAAAATTGTTGAGAAAAACGGCACCTATCAACTCCTGCGCGGCGGCAAGCCCTACCACATTAAAGGGGCCGGTATTGACCACAGCGACCTTACGCAACTGGCCGCGCACGGCGGAAATTCGTTTAGAACCTGGGCGGTGGACGACGGCCCCATACCGGCACAACAACTGCTGGACCGAGCCCACCAACTCGGCCTTACTGTCTCCTTGTGCCTGGAGTTTGCCCGCGAGCGACACGGTTTCGACTACGACGACCCGCAAGCCGTCGCTCGCCAGTTTGAGGAAACCAAAGCGCGAGTACTGAAGTACAAAGACCATCCGGCGCTGCTGACCTGGATTATCGGCAATGAACTTAACTACGGTTTCAAAAACCCCAAGGTCTACGACGCCGTCAATGACGTCGCCGCAATGATCAAACAAATCGATCCCAATCACCCGGTAACAACCGCCTTGGCCGCCTTCGATCACAAAGCCTTGGCGGTCATTAGTGAGCGTGCCCCCAATTTAGACTTCGTTAGTTTTCAATCCTACGGCAGCCTCTATGATCTGCCGAAAGAAGTTGAAAAAACCAACTTCTCCCAGCCCTATTTTGTGACAGAGTGGGGCTCCATTGGCCATTGGGAAGTCGGTAAAACGGAATGGGGTGCGCCGATCGAGCAAACCAGCAGCGAAAAGGCTGAAAACTACAAAAAGAGTTACGAAACAATACTCGAACCTCAAGCCCATCAAGCCATCGGCAACTATGTGTTCTTGTGGGGCCAAAAACAGGAAAAAACCCCAACCTGGTACGGCATGTTTCTCGACAGTGGAGAAAAAACCGAAGCCGTGGATGTGATGCACTACATCTGGAACCATCGCTGGCCGGACAATCGCGCTCCCAAGGTCAGCCCCATCAAACTCAATGAAAAAACCGCTCCTGAAAACGTCAAGCTCCGCAGCGGCATGGAATACACTGCAAAGATCGACGTCGATGATCCTGACAACGACAAGCTCACGTACAAGTGGGAAATCCGATATGAAAGCACCGCCACGCAAGAGGGCGGTGACCGCGAAGAAATCCCGGCCGTGATTAACGGGTTGATCTCAGCGCCATCAAAGCAACAGGTTAAATTGGTGGCCCCGACTCAACCCGGCGCCTACCGTTTGTTCGCGTATATCTACGATGGCCACAACAACGCTGCCCATGCCAATATACCGTTTTATGTGAAGTAGCGTTATTTGTCTAAATAGCGGGCTGCTGAATTTGTGCCACAACGGGCGGCTGGGTATCCATAGGAGGGGCACCCAGCCGACCTACATAAAAGTGAGCCCAAGCTTGCTGACCAAGAGATAAGTGGTGGATAGGTGTTAGGTGAACGGCTATAGATCCTTTTCAATGTCCTTATTGTGCCAGATTCTTAGAATCTCAATCTGTTCGGGAGAGGAGATTTGGTACCTGATGCTATAGTCTCCGATGTATAAATCTTTTAGCAAGTAGGTATCCGTACTCCGAGAAACCGGAAGTCCTATTTTTGGAAAAACCTTAAGCTTCTCCGCAGCCTCCTGAATATCAATGGCAACTCTCCTTGCCGCCAGTGGGCTCTTTGGTGCTACAAAGTCATAAAGGCGCTTCAAGTCCTCGATAGCCTGAGGCGTGTACTTCAGCCTCATATGGAAGGCGGATCCTGGGGGTTGTCACTACCCCAGCTATTGAGACCTCGCCCTTATCCATTCCGAACCATTTCGTCGCCCCATAAGGGAATTTCTGACCTTCGGGGTGTATTTCAAAGGGAACACTGGCCTTTCTCGACCCCATACGGGTCTTTCCCTGGGGTGAGTAGACTCGCGGCAACGAATCAGTTCCAGCCTGTTAGCACTTTCAATTGGACGCATCTTTATTTACACATCTGCTTCGACGCTGACGCTATCGGTATTCCGGAGTCGCCGGAGAAACTCTACTACTATGGCTTGGCGATAATAAACAGACATAGTCGTCAATTGGGAGCACTCCAGCACGCGATGGCTGCCCCTGCGCCCTTGTCAGCGCGGTGCTGGCATTTTGACCATAGCTGAGCTAGTTTGCATATTTGATAAAAACAATTCTACCCGCAGGAAACCCTATGCTCACTGCCATTACACGCAGCCCCTACCTTAACATTCTCAGCGGCCTGATATTGCTGATCACTGCCGCCAGTGAAACCTTGGCCACCCTGGGAGAAACCTTTACCGACACGCAGGTTGGAGCCCACCATGGACTGCTGGTGTTTGCGCTTGTGCACGTTATTCGCGAAATCCCGGAACTGCTGCACGGTTTCAAGGAACTGAAAGAAGGGGAAGACGAACTGCGAAAAGACACGTCCTCCCCATGACAGTCCAATCCTGGCGCATTGACTTTCATCGGCCCGGGTAAATTGATGGTATTGAGTAGAGGCTGTACTAATTAGCGTCTGATAACTGTCTCGTGATAACCCGAAGCGGAATGTTAGCAACTTCTAATATAGGGCTGTCTGGGCGGTTAAGATTTGACCAAAACGTGCCCAAAGCCTCAGGGTTGTGGAAACAGACTACTGCGACGTGATATAACACTTCAAATTTATAGGGAATTAAGGTTTGTCATTGATGCAAAAGGATTTCGCTTCCTGCCCCAAACTCCCTTCAGTGTATATATGTCAAAGTGACGCGTCGAACCAAGTCATCGGGACGCTGTAGCACAGAACTAAATTTGCGGAGAGTGCGTGAAGTCACTTTTAACATTAATTGCGGCATATCTTTTGGTTTCTTGCACGAGTTCAACTCAAGCTATAGTTGGTGATCCGTGCTATGTAGTGTTTAACTCAGATGATAGCGATGTTTCTGAAGAGGATGCAAAGCAAATGGTTGTCACTTGTTTAGAGCAAGAGTCAATCGCGAGTGATGAGCTAGCGGAATATCTTAAGGCTGAATTTTTCCAAGATCACCAGCTCATTGTCAAACAAACTGAAGCTGAAGGTGAAACGCTCGTATTTGCAAAGGACTGGATCAAATGTCAGTCAGATGTATTCTTCTCCTCAAAGAAAGATTTAATTGATCTTATTGCAGTTGGTGCTGAAAAGTACTTCGAGAGCAGGTCAGATAGAAGTATGCAGGCGCACTGTGTATGTGAAGAGCAATTATCTGGCATGAAACCGGAATACAAGAAATTTTATGATAACCCTGAAAATAGAGCGTGCAAATGGCGTTAACGAATAGGAACATGTCTGCTCATGGCACGAGAGAGACTGACTAAGAGGCTCTGATTCTTGCAGGTCGTTTTCAGAGAAGGTAATCGGCAGCAAAATGCTTAGGCACTGATATGCGAATACGATTTAAGGAAGATTGGTTGATGATCATGGTGCTATCTTTAGGAGTGCTAGTTTCCTTTTCAATCGATTACAATGAGTTATGGGATTGGATCTTACCTGCTGGGTGGATTTTGGTGTGCTCAAACCTTTTAATCAATGTTTCGAAGGCGAGATGGTGCAGTAGATGTAAAGCCAATTGTAAACTTGTTGATACTGATGGATATGGACTTCGAACTTATCAGTGTCCGAAGTGCGGTTGTAAAACAAGCGTTTATTCATTTGGAAAAGGCAATGCTGGGGGCGGGTAAATCGGTAGAATTACATGGCACAAGTGCATTCTGTGTCTGTCATCAATACTGGCCGCTTTTGGCACAAAGGGTCTGCTTGAATCAATGATGGTTTCAGAAAATATATGCCCACTCCAGCGTTAATAAATAGGTTTTTGAATTCAGTAAAGCCTAATCGTGCGAAGATACTTATTATCGATTTATTGCCTTTTCTGGACTTATCGAAATATGGTTCCACCGAAGAATTCGTGGGTATAATTTACCCTGAACGATGGCCAACTTATTGATAGTCGAGCCATTCATGTCGAAGATCGAACTTTTCTAGATGAGCATTAATTACAAACGAGTGTTAGGTGGAATTGGATAGACAGCAAAGTACCAGGAGCGGAAGTTCATAATCCTGGTTCAGGGCACCATGGGCGTTCGATAATGTCTGCAACGGCCGCACGAATGTAGGCCGGATTAGAAGCGCATTGCGCTTCGTAATCCGGCGATCCGCCAAAGGTTTAAATTGGCGGCGGCAGCCTATAAACCGCCTGTTGCAGCAACATCCCAGGGTGTTAAAAATCGGGCCGCAGCCAACGAACAACACCAGCGGAACCGTCGGATTACGCTCCGCGAAGCGGAGCTAATCCGACCTACGCGGGAAGAAAATCCTGTCGTTTCGAACGGCAGCTCCTGGCACCAACTTGCCTCCCACTTCCTCGAAAGAATCCAGAATCCAAAGCTAAGACCAGCCCCTCAACAAAAAAACCCCCTACCGCAACAGTAGAGGGCTCACGAATTACACTGAAGAAACAATCAGGGGTTATAAAACTCCCCATCCTTCCTCAGGTAGAACCACCAGTTGATAAAGATACACACCGCATAGAAGCAAGCGAATCCAATCAACGCCACCTCAGGAGTGGTTGCCTTGATCTGCTCACCCAACACCTTGGGAATATAAAAGGCACCGTAGGCAGCAATGGCGGAAGTCCATCCCAGTACCGGGCCGGCCTGCTCTTTCGGGAACACCATTGCAATGGTGCGGAAAGTAGAGCCGTTACCAATACCAGTGGCTGCAAACAACACCAGGAAGAGGATGAAGAAAGGTACAAAGAACTCTTCCGGAGTCGCAGAGTTATAGGCCGCTTTCATGTAGTAAGCCACACCCAGGGCACTGGCCACCATCACTACGGAACACACCTGAGTCACCAAGGCACCGCCCAACTTATCGGAGATCCAGCCGCCCACTGGGCGAATCAGCGCGCCGATAAAGGGGCCCATCCAGGCGTACATCAGTGCGCTGGGGCCGTTGGGGTTGGCAGTGTCGTGGGTCATGACACCGTCTACCATCAAGTGCTGGTAACCGAAGATCACTTTGATCGACAGCGGGAACGACGCTGCAAAGCCAATGAAGGAGCCAAAAGTCATGGTGTAGATTACACTCATGGCCCAAGTGTGCTTGTTACCGAAGATCTGATATTGGCGGCTGAGGTTGGATTTGATTTGACCGGGAATCTGCTTAAGCAGGAACACGGTTGAGGCCACGACCAACACCAGTACGATCTCTTTGGGTACCCCAAAGCCAGAACCGTTGGCCGCTTCCGGCAGCAATAACCACAGACCAAAGGCTGCAGTCACAAAACCAATCAACAACATAAAGCTGACGATGGCAAAACTACCCACCGGATTGGGGATCTCGGGAGAGACATCGCTGGTACGAATATTATTCATGCCGAACCAACCCAGGAACGCCAATGGCACCAGCAACAACAGCCACACAAAGCCGGCGTTCTGAATATAAGTCTCGGAGCCCGCAGCGATCTTGCCGATCAGGGTACCCGAGCTGTTCTGCAATACCATGGAGTCACCACCCATGGCCCCGAACAACCCAAAAGTCATCGCCAGGGGCACCAGGATTTGCATGGTGGTGACACCAAAGTTACCCAGCCCGGCGTTAAGCCCCAGAGCCAACCCCTGTTGCTTCTTGGGGAAGAAGAAGCTGATGTTGGACATGGACGAGGCGAAGTTGCCGCCGCCCAGACCAGACAGCAGCGCCAGCACCTGGAACACCCACAGCGGAGTATCTTGGTTTTGCAGCGCAACTCCCGCCCCAAAGGCCGGAATCATCAGCAGCGCGGTGGTAAAGAAAATGGTGTTGCGCCCGCCGGCCAGGCGGATAAAGAAACTGCTGGGAATCCGCAAAGTGGCACCGGTCAAACCGGCAATGGCCATCAGAGTAAAGAGTTCAGACTTGGCAAAGGGAAACCCCAGATTCAACATCTGGACTGTGATTACCCCCCAATAAAGCCAGACCGCAAAACCACACAGCAAACTGGGAATCGAGATCCACAGGTTGCGATTGGCGATCTTCTTACCTTCTGCTTCCCAGAAGGCGGTATTTTCCGGATCCCAATTTTGGATGTCCGCCCCGCTGCCCTCGCGGGGAGATCCTCCGGCGGGATCCACAACGTGTGAATCAGACATAGGCCGCTCCCGTTCTATCGTTTAGTCGTTTGTCAGTGGCTTCACTATGGGCAGCACGCCGGTTGGTCTCAACCGATACTAGGGGGTAGCCGGCACCTGGATTCCCCTCCGGCTTTACTACCCCCATGGGAGTACAAACGCCCTCTGCTCCGCAGTATTGGAGGCTCGGGAGCAGGAGCTGTATACCTACTGTGGGATAACACGCTCAAACAGCGCGATACGCACTTCTGATGGGTAGATGATCCAGGTCAAGTGCCGGTTGATTGGGGCTTGTCATTTGCATCGCTATTGGCCAAGGTGTATCCGCCGAAATAAAAAGTCCCATCTCTGGAACAGACAATGACTATGTCAAACGCGCTCTCATCTGACCCGAACGTCACCACTCTGATGCTGGTTGACGACCACCCCTTGTTGCGCAAAGGGCTGGCCCAGCTGATGGAACTGGAAGATGACCTCGAAGTGGTGGCGGAAACCAACAATGGTAAAGACGCCTTACAGTTAGCCGGGCAACTGCAACCGGATGTGATCCTGCTCGACCTGAATATGCAGGGGATGGATGGCCTGGAGACACTCAAGGCCCTGCGCGAGGCGGAGATTGACGCCAAGATCATTATGCTGACGGTGTCTGACAATGACGAAGATGTGGTCTGTGCCATTACCTATGGAGCGGATGGCTATCTGCTCAAGGATATGGACCCGGAGGACATTCTCAATAAGGTCAAACAGGCCATTGACGGGCAGATGGTGATCAGCGACAAATTGACCCCCATCCTGGCCGGTGCCATTCGCAAGGGCACCGGTAACCGCACCAATCTGCTGGCCAAACTGACCAGCCGCGAGCACGAAATCCTTAAGCAGATTGCCAAGGGGCTGAGTAATAAGCTCATCGCCCGTGAGCTGGATATCTCTGACGGTACGGTCAAGGTTCACGTCAAACACATTCTCAAAAAGCTGGGCCTGCGTTCGCGGGTGGAAGCTGCCATCTGGATGGTCAATCAGGGGCAGTGAAGCCCCTGTTGCCCGAATAGAATCTATCGAATCTGCGTCAATCGGTGGGTGATCAGGCGCTTAAAGGGCGCAACATTGTTGCCTACTCGAATCGCTGCCTTACGCGCCAGTTTTGCGATGGGCTGATCATCCGTGTACAGGCGTACAATCATATTGGTGGCATCGTAGAGGGGTCTGGCCAGCAGCCGGTGGCGCAGTTGATAGGCATTGAGCACCTGTGGTGAACCGATATCCCGCCCCGCCGACGCTGCCTTGATCACTTGCGTCGCCAACGTGTCCGCCGAGCGCAGACCGAGATTGTAACCATGGGCGGTAACCGGGTGCATGCCAACCGCCGCGTCCCCGATCAGGGCAAAGCGCTGCCCCACAAACCGGTCAGAGAAAGCCCCTACCAGAGGATAGGAGAAGCGTTCACTGGTCAGCTCCATATCTCCCAGACGATGCTCCAGCATGCGTTTGGCTTCCTGAGCAAAGGCCTCCGGGCACAGTGATGTAAGCTCGGATGCCCGTGCCGCCGGCACCGTAATCACGATGGATGACTGCCCTTCTGCCAGGGGCAGGACCGCACAGGTTCTGCCGTAGTAGAAGCACTCCTGCGCGGTGTTGCGATGATCACCCTGGTGGTTCATATTGCAGACGATCATGACGCGACCAAAGTCTTTCATGCGAGCGCTGATTCCCATCATTCTGCGGGTCTCGGAGAAACGGCTATCCGCAGCGACAATCAGTGGGGCCTCCAGACGCTCACCACTGCCCAGGTCGACCCAGGCACGGTTGCCATCGCTGCCGACGGCGCTCACCTCCCGCTCCGGTAACAGCTCTATATCTTGTTGTTCACTGGCCTGCTCGAACAAGGCCCGACGAATATGATGGTTTGCCACCAGGTAGCCCAGAGGCGCTTCGGCATCGTCTGTACGCTCGAAGTGCAGGGCGTAGGGGGAATCGCCGTCCTGCACTGTGGCTTCCTTCAGGGGGTGTATGTGACTCTTTAAGAAACGCTGCCACACACCCAGCTCCGTGAGGATCGTGCGGGATAAGTGTGTCATGGCAATATCCCGACCGTCCATGGCAGGCGCCTTCAACGCGGATTCTGTTTGGCGGTCCACCAAGGCGATATTGAGGCCGTGACCACTGAGGGCACACGCGAGGCTAAGCCCTGCTGGACCGGCTCCTGCAATGACCACGTCTTTTTCCTGCGTCTTTTTGTTCACCGGATTTGCTCCAATTCTGTGCGATGGCAAACTCTAACATTTCACTGGTGGTCTACACTTGATAGTGATCAATCCAGACAGGATCGACACAGGAAAACAGCACCAAAACAGTGCCGTTTTCCGCCCCAAAAGGGGGCGCGGAATCGCCGGTTTGAGTCAAGTCAAACAAGTGATAACAAAGGGGGATATTCCCCTCTGATGAATATTCAAGTACGACGATTTCTGGGATAGTCTGGCGTAAACAAACATCAGCTTTTGGAGAAAATAACATGCAGACTTTAAACGCACAGGACATCATGAATTCCAACGTGATGTTTGCTTACGAAGGCTGGTCCATCAAATATCTGGCGACGTTTTTTAAGGAAAAAAATATTTCCGGCGCACCGGTTGTGGCACCGGACAACGAACTGGTGGGCGTTGTCAGTGTGACCGATATTTTCCAGTTCGAAAATCAAGACATGGACGCAAAGGTGGCGGCCCTGAGAGACTATTATCAAAGTGCCTATGGCGATGATCTGCATATTAATGATTTGCAGAGCTGGAGCCACAACGCGGAAGAAAACTGTACTGTGCACCAGATTATGAAAAACCGGGTAATTTCTGTTACTGGAAACACTTCGGTTTCAGAAGTCTGCCGGGTGATGCTTAACAATAAGATTCACCGGGTATTTGTCACCGATGAAGGCAAAGTCAAGGGTGTCATCACCACCTCCAATCTGCTGACCGTTCTTGCCGAAAGCGGGGAATAATTAATTGCCGATAAAGGTGGATTACGCCTTCGGCTAATCCACCCTACTGAATATGCAGAATACGTAGACAGGTTTCACTGTAGTAACGATAGAACTACTCCATTCGGGAAAACAAATAGATCAGCATCACAAACGAAAAAAACCAAAAACCGGAAAGCAACTTCCAAAACATCAAACTGCTGGTATTCTTTTCAACAACCGGATCCGTGCGCAGAAATTCAGGGTTGGGTTGTGTCAGGTCTTTCATCAAACCCTTAATGTTTCGATAACGCTCCTGCAAATCAAAAGACACCCCTTTTTCCAACGCCGCATCAAACCAGAGTGGAATCACCGGATTGTATTGCGAGGCCGACTGATAACGCAGCCGGTCATAGTCAAATGCCGTGCGGCACTCTTCCACCTCATCCCCATAGGGCAATTGACCACAGAACATCTCGTAGACGATGGTACTCAACGCGTAGACGTCACCCTGAATGCCGGGATTCTTGCCCATAAGATACAAAGGATCAGAGTAGGACGCCGTCCCCAGCGCCCCCTCGTGCACCAGTGGTCGCTGCATCTCCGCCAGACCGGCGACGTACACGGAGCCAAAATCAAGTATCACCGCTCTTCCGTCTTCCGTTAGCAGTATATTACCCGGTTTCAGGTCCTGGTGGATGGCCTCATTGTCGTGAAAGGCCTGCAATCCTTCGGCAATCTGTTTAACAATGGCGATGGCGTTTTTCGGGCTTGGAGGCTGTTGCCGGGCTATCCATTTATCCAGGCTTTCCCCTTGCAGATATTCCATCAGGTAATAGAGTGCGGTTCTCGGTCTCTGCTGTTGTATGACACGCACAACATGTGGACTGTTGATGCGCCGTCCAATCCATTCTTCCTGTATGAAGCGGTCGATATAGGAAAGGTCGTCCTCAAAATTACGCGACGGCGTTTTCATCGCGTAGTGGCTGCCGTCTTGCTCGTCCACTACCAGATAGAGCTGGCTGCGGCTGGAGGCAAAGATCTCCCGTTCGATACGGTAGCCGTCGAGCTTCATCCCCGGCTCCAGATCGGGCGGAAACGGCAGACGCGTCAGTTGGGCACTGACGTCTTCCAGGTTTTCTTCGGGGAGCGTTTCGACGATGGCGACCACGGCACTGAGATTGTCATCGCTGCGCCTCTCCCTGGCCAGGTCTTCCAACCGCGTGGCAATCTGTTGGGCGACTGCTTCGCCCTGCTCTTGCGCTATGAGGTTTTGTCCCAGGACTTCCTGCAGTTGTTCATGGGCAATAAAATCGTGAACGCCGTCCGTTGTCAGTAATAATCGATCGCCCACTTGCAAGTCCGTGTGCCCGTAATCGACGTTGAGCCGATTATCCATACCCATGGCACGAGCGAGGCAGGTACGGTTATCCGCAATCTTGGCCACATGATCCCGCGTCAACTGAACCAGTTCCCCGTCGCGCCAGCGATAGATCCGGCTGTCACCCACATGGAAGAAGTGCCCGGTGCAACCCTTGACCACCAGTGCACTGAAGGTACAAAGGTAGCCCTTGCTTTCTGTGTGATATTCGTGGCTTTTTCGAAACAGGCGCAGATTAACCGTGGACAGGATTTTCTCACCGCTGCGGGAAACCGACCAGGTATCCGGTGTCTGATAATACTCTTCAAGAAATCGCTGGATAACCGTCTGGCTGGCCTCCCGCCCCGCCTCTGCGGTGGAAACGCCATCCGCCACTGCCAGCGTGATGCCCTTACTCAATAACGGATAAGACTCCACCGGCTGACAACAGCCGACAGAGTCTTCGTTGATGGGTTTGATGCCCGCACTGGAGAAGCGGGCAACATCCAGTTTCAGTTCCGTCATAGGCGGAGTCAGCCGACGTCGATCATATGCACGGTACCGTCGGGCAGTACTTCCGAGATCTGACCTTTGGGTTCATCCATCATCATGGCGATGAAAAACACTACCAGAGCGGAGCAACCGATCGCCATAAAGAAGGTGCTGTAGTCCACAAAGCTTAACACAGTCAGATAAGTTACAGCCCCCACATTACCATAAGCACCAGTCATTCCCGCAATTTGCCCGGTCATGCGTCGCTTGATCAGGGGAACAATTGCAAACACCGCACCCTCACCCGCCTGTACAAAGAAGGAACAACACATAGTGGCTATCACTGCGGCAGGAATCCACCAGCCGGCATCAACCTGAGACAATACGAAGTAACCGATTGCAAGCCCACCAATCAATATCATCAGAGAACGGCGCCGGCCAAAGTTATCGGAGAACCAACCCCCGGTTGGTCGGGCTACCAGATTCATAAACGCGAAACCGGAAGCCAAGAGCCCAGCCTTGACGGGGTCAAGTCCGTCGAAAGTTTCCAGGAAGAACAACGGCAACATAGACACCACCGCCAGCTCCGAACCAAAGGTCACAAAGTAGGACCAATTCAGAATGGCAACTTGCTTGAACTTGTATTTATCCAGCTCCGGTACGCCATTGCGCAGATTTTCCTTGTTGACCTTCCAGATTTGACTGGTCTGAAAAACGTAGAGCCCGATCAGCATCGCCCAGATGGTGTACATGGCGGTTTCACTCAACAGTGCCACGCCGGTCGGTGACAATTTCCATGCAAGTACACCCAGGGCGACGTACATGGGAATGTTCATCAACAGGTACAGGTAGAAATCTTTGTAGCTGGTGACTTCCAGCCCGCCCGCTTTCTTCGGTTTGAAGTAGGTGGAACCCTTGGGAGTATTGCGAGCGACCATGTAGTAGAACACACCGTAAAGTCCTGCAACGATACCAGTGGTGGCAAGCGCGTAACGCCAGCCGTGTTCACCACCGTAGATCAGAGCCAATGTGGGCAGACTCATGGCCGCTGCAGCGGAACCAAAGTTACCCCAGCCACCATAGATACCTTCCGCCACACCGACAGAGCGGTGGGGGAACCATTCGCCCACCATACGGATGCCGATAACAAATCCGGCGCCGACAAAGCCCATCAGGAAGCGCAGCAGTGCCAGCTGCTGGTAACTGTCGGAAAAGGCAAACGCCAGACAGATAAAGGAAGATGCGATCAACAGACCGCTGTAGACCTTGCGCGGCCCAATTTTGTCCACCAGGATACCGATAACGATTCGCGCCGGAATCGTCAGCGCCACGTTCAGAATCATCAGCGCCTTGACCTGCTGCGATGTCATGTCAAAGGCTTCTTTCATAAACACCAGCAGGGGCGCGTGGTTAAACCACACCATAAAGGTGAGGAAGAACGCAAACCAGGTGATATGCAGGGTTTTTATTTTGGGATCGCCGAGGGCGAACAGGTTGATTTTGTGATCTCCAGACATAGCTCCTCCAAACGTCGCTATTGTTCCAGTTCGGATGCGGGCAGTCTGAGCCTTCGTGGTGTCAATCCTATTGACCTGTATCAATTTGAAACTCGACAAATACCGGTCCGATCCGCCATAAGACTGGGCGTCTACTCACTCCGGGCACTACCTGCATAGCGCACAGCCCGCGCCAACAGGTAACATCTACTCACTTGGGGGTAGAGGCCGATACTCCCGAAAACCATCAGGGGTAGAACGTGGTTTCTCCGGCGTCGATTGCATTAGAGTATCGAAATAGCAGTTAAACAACGGGAAGTGATAGTGAGCGATGCAGTGTTATCTATAGACGGTGATCGTAGCGGTGCAGGCCAGCGGGCGCTGATGATGGCCACTTTGGCCTTTGCTGCCAATTTTTCCGTCTGGGTTCTCTACGCCGTCATCGGGCTGGAGCTGCAACAAACGTTGGATCTCAGTGCCACCCAGTTGGGCTTTCTGTTTGCCGCGCCGATGTTAACCGGCGCTCTTATGCGGATTCCCGCCGGCTTGCTGGCCGACCGCTACAATCCCAAGCATCTGTTCACCCTGCAAATGCTGATCACTTGCCCGGCGTTGTTTTTTCTGCCCTGGATGCAAAGTGTCAGTGACTATACCTGGCTGGGTTTTTGGCTGGGCATCAGCGGTGCCTCCTTTACGATTGGCATTCGATATGTCAGCGATTGGTTCTCCCGTGACAGCCAGGGCACAGTGATGGGCATCTTTGGTGCCGGTAACGCCGGTGCAGCCATTACTCTGGCGCTGGCGCCGGTACTGATCGATCGGTGGGGTTGGGATGCCATGGGGCCCTTTTATGGGGTGGGGCTGTTACTGATGAGTGGCCTGTTCGCACTCTTTGCTCCGACCCAGCCGAGGTCTACGCGCTCATTGGAAGCCACTTCGGAAACAGTGGGCCTGCATTCGCTGGCGGAGCTTCGCCATTTGCGGGTCTGGCGCTTTGGGCTTTATTACTATTTTGTCTTCGGCAGCTTTCTCGCTCTGATTATGTGGTTACCCCAGTATTATGTTAACGCGTACCAATTGAGCTTTGACCAGGCCATGGCGTTTACCCTGGTGTTTGCCACCAGCTCCAGTATGGTGCGGGCACTGGGTGGCTGGTTTTCGGATCGCTATGGCGGCCGCGCGGTCAATTGGAGTGTGTTCTGGATCTGCATCGCCTGTCTGTTTTTTCTCAGTTATCCACCCACCACCATGACCATTCACGGAGTAGAGAAGGATGTTCACTTGCAGATCGAGGTCAATGTCTGGCTGTTCAGTTTTTTGATCTTTGTGATCGGCATTGCCCAGGGCTTCGGTCGCGCCAGCGTCTATAAAATCATTCATGACTATTACCCGCGGCAGATGGGGACCATTGGCGGCTTTGTGGCCGCCCTGGGCGCACTCGGCGGCTGTACCCTGCCCATCGCCTTTGGTCTGGCAGTGGATGCCATCGGTGTTCACAGCGCCTGCTTTATGCTGCTCTATGGCGTCTTGGCCTGTTGTATGGTGGTGATGTTCTTCGCCAACAAAGCGGACCGTTTTCACGATCGCCTCCAGTATGCCCGCGCCCACAACTTTCTCGAACAGGAATAGGCGGCGTCTTTAGTACCCCAAAAAGAGTAGCCGTGAAACAGAGGGATTATTGGACCTCGCAGCTTGATTCAGATCAACGGTGCTCCCCGGTTGCTACACTAGTCTCATCGGACAAGAGATTTACAAAGAAGTATCAGCATATCGGCAAGCGCCGAATTTAAGGGGAAGATCACATGAACAACATCAAGTCTACTGTCGTTCCATCACTGCTCCTGGCTGCCGCCCTGGGAGCGCCATCCGTTGCAGCGGACGAAGCGGACAAAGCGACAAATCTGGCAGAGGCGATCAAAGAGGGCGATGTGACATTGAGCCTGCGTCTGCGCTATGAAGATGTGGAACAAGAGACAAGCTCTGGTTCTGACAAAGAGGCTGACAGCTTCACGTTAAAAACCAGGTTGACATACAAGACTGCCGACTATCAGGGTTTCAGTGCGCTGGTGGAGATGGATGACGTCACCGAACTCGACAGTGTTGATTACAACACCGCACCCAATGACAGCAGTTTTCCGGATGCGGCGATTATTGCCGACCCCGAAGGAACCGAAGTCAATCAAGCCTGGCTCGCCTACAAATTTGGTAAAAACACGCTTACCTATGGCCGCCAGAGAATCCTGCTGGACAACCAGCGTTTTGTGGGCGGCGTAGGCTTTCGACAAAACGAGCAGACCTATGACGGCATCAGCTTTAAGAGCAAAGCGCTGAAAGACACCGAAATCTTTGTAGCCCATATCAATCGCGTTAATCGTATCTTTGGAGAGGATTCCGCACTGGGCGATCATGACAACAGCACGGTCTTGCTGAACGTCAGCTACAGCGGTTTGCCTATCGGCAAGCTTACAGGCTACCACTACAATATCGACAACGATAACGTTGCCAATATGTCCACCAAAACCACCGGTGTGCGCTTGGCGGGCAAACACAAACAACTGGGTTACAACCTGGAATATGCGACCCAGTCCGATGCTCATGACAATAGCCGCCGCTACGATGCGGACTATTTCCTGCTCGAAGGCAGCGCCAAACTCGGTGCCTTTAACTTCAAGCTCGGTCATGAAGTCCTGGGTGCGGATGGTGACGACGGCTACTTTATTACGCCGCTGGCCACTTTGCACAAATTCCAGGGCTGGTCGGACAAGTTTCTGAACAAGGGCGTCGGCAATGTCACCGGCGGCCTGACCGATACCTATGCCTCGGTGGGCACCAAAGTGGCCGGGGTCAAGCTGGCTTTGGTTTATCATATGATCAGTGCCGACGATGACAGTGCTGCTGGAACCGACGACTATGGCCGGGAGTTCGGCTTTGTCGCCACCAGGAAGTTTGGGCCCGTCACCCTCAACCTCAAATACGCCGACTTCAGCGAAGATGTCGACAGCACTGCACTGACCCAGGTCACCGATACCAGCAAGCTCTGGTTGACTGCCAGCGCCAAATTCTAGTACCGCTCTCTGGCGACAGTATGACCCATGCATACTGTCGCACCACCAACCATCCTGACCATTGTTTGATCGCCCAGCCGCCCGTGTTGACCTGAATCAATACCTCGCCGCGAGTGGCGGGTTATCAATAGCAGTTTCCCCCACCAGAACTTGCGAGCCCCGGGTATGACCACTGACTCATCCGCCGATACCTTCGCCACAAACATTACTGAGCAACCTCAAACCGAGCTGCCTTTGCAGAGCGCTTCCCTGGATATCTGGGACAAGAAGTACCGCCTCAAGGACAAACAGGCCCAAGCGGTCGACCTGGACCTGGACGAAACCTATCAACGGGTCGCCGCCGCCATTGCGGAGGTGGAGCCCAAACGTCGCAAACACTGGCAGCAGGAGTTTCTCTGGGCTCTGCGTAACGGCGCCATACCCGCGGGTCGCATTATCTCCAACGCCGGCGCCGGCGAACACAAGCCCGCTACCTCCACCATCAATTGCACCGTCTCCGGAACCATAGAGGACTCGATGCAGAGCATTCTGGAGAAAAACCTCGAAGCCGGCCTGACCTTAAAAGCCGGTTGCGGCATTGGTTACGAATTTTCCACCTTGCGCCCCAAGGGCGCTTATGTGTCGGGGGCCGGCGCCTACACGTCCGGGCCTTTGTCGTTTATGGATATTTTCGACAAGATGTGTTTTACCGTTTCCTCCGCCGGCGGTCGTCGCGGTGCCCAAATGGCCACCTTCGATGTGCATCATCCCGATGTGCAGGATTTTATCCGGGCCAAGCGTGAAGATGGGCGCCTGCGGCAGTTTAATCTCTCGCTGTTGATCACGGACGAATTTATCCAAGCGGTGAAGGACAAAGCCCCCTGGCCGTTGTCGTTTCCCATAACGCAGTCAGATCTGAAAAATCACCCGGTCTCGCTGACGGATTCTGACAAGGTGTGCTGGCGACAGCTGCCACACCTTGACGAAAACTATGTACGGAACGAACAGGGGCAGGTGGCCTGTCGAATCAGTAAATCCATTCCCGCCGATCGCCTGTGGAACCAGATTATGGCGTCCACCTACGACTACGCCGAACCGGGCTTTATCTTGATCGATCGAGTTAACCAACTGAACAACAACTGGTTCTGCGAGTCCATTCGCGCTACCAACCCCTGTGGCGAACAACCCTTGCCTCCCTATGGCAGCTGCCTGTTGGGCTCGGTCAACCTAACTCGCTTTGTGGATCATCCTTTTACCGAACAAGCGCGTTTTAATTGGGAAGGTTTCCGTAAGCTGGTGCGGATTTTTACCCGCATGCTCGACAATGTGGTGGAAATTAACGGGCTGGCCCTGGAGGGGCAGCGACAGGAGATCTTTGACAAACGCCGCCACGGTATGGGATTTCTGGGGTTGGGGTCTGCGTTAACCATGCTCAAAATTGCCTACGGCAGTGCCGCATCTGTCGCCTTTACAGAAGAAGTCAGCAAGGAGCTGGCACTGACTGGATGGCGAGAAGGGGTAGAACTGGCGAAGGAGAAAGGCGCCGCACCCGTGTTTGATCGTCAGTATCCCTTGAGTGCGGAAATGCTCAGCCAGAAACCGAAACTGGCCGACTCTCACTCGCTCGGCGAGAACGTCTCAGCAAAAGTGCTGCTGGCACACTACAGCGATTATATGCAAAAAATCGGTGAAGAAGACCCAGAGTTGATCGAGGCTATTGCACAACACGGCTGCCGCTTTACGCACCACAGTTCGATTGCGCCCACCGGTACCATTTCGCTGTCTCTGGCCAACAATGCCAGTAACGGCATTGAACCGAGTTTTGCCCACCACTATGCCCGCAACGTTATTCGCGAAGGCAAGAAGACCAAGGAGAAAGTCGATGTTTACTCCTACGAGCTGCTGGCCTATCGTGCACTGATCAACCCTGATGCGCAGCCCTACGCCAGCGAACCCGCCCAACAGCTGCCCGACTACTTCGTCGTCAGTGACCAGATCACCCCGGAGCAGCATATTGATGTCCAGGCAGCGGCACAAAAGTGGGTGGACTCCTCCATTTCCAAGACCATCAATGTTCCTACCGAAATACCATTTGAAGAGTTCAAAGATATTTATCTGTACGCGCATCAACAGGGGCTAAAAGGATGTACGACCTTCCGGTTTAACCCGGAGGCGTTCCAGGGTGTACTGGTCAAAGAAGAGGATCTGGCTAACACCACCTATCGCTTTGAGCTGGAAGATGGCAGCAGTATCAGTCTGAAAGGCAATGAGGAGGTGGAGTACGATGGCGAAGTCCATACCGCAGCCAATTTGTACGATGCCCTTAAAGAAGGCTACTACGGTAAGTTCTAAAAACCTATTCGCGAGATAATTATGTCCACCACCAAAATTGAAAAGAAAATTACCGGCTTTAGCATCGATTCTGACACTGGAAATACCAATACCACGGTTACCAGTACTGAACAGCAGCCCGCCCAAGAGCCCCAGACCTCCGCCATTGAGCATATGCACGAAAAGGTGGATCGGCCGGAAATGCTGATTGGTGCCACCTACAAAATCAAAACACCGCTTTCGGACCACGCACTCTATATCACTATAAACGATATCGTGCTCAATCCCGACACAGACCATGAACAACGGCGCCCGTTCGAGATATTTATCAATTCAAAGAACCTCGAACACTACCAGTGGGTTGTCGCCCTGACCCGGGTTATCTCTGCCGTGTTCCGCAAGGGTGGCGATGTTACCTTCCTGGTGGAGGAGCTTAAGGCCGTATTTGACCCTCAGGGGGGCTACTTTAAATCCGGCGGTCGCTTTATGCCCTCCCTGGTGGCGGAAATCGGGGATGCCATCGAATTGCATATGAAGAGCATCGGTTTGATTCAGACTGAAGAGCTGAGCGATATCCAGAAGCAGGTGTTGGCCGAGAAACTGGAGAAATACAACGAGCAAAACCAGTTGGAATCCAGCCACAGTGGTGGCTATCCCCCCAGCGCCCAGCTGTGTCTCAAGTGTCATACCAAGGCGGTGATTGTGATGGACGGCTGTAAAACCTGCCTGAGTTGCGGCGACTCCAAGTGCGGCTGACAATTCCGGATCTGAACTGCGAACTGGCACCATAGTGCTATTATTAAGAGTGTCCCGACGCTGAGCCTCCAAAAAAGGGGGCGAATCGGCTTTGTTGGCGTTTTTGCCTGGTTTTCGCCCTGGCTTGGTGCACTCGATGTTCAGCAGTATCAGCTCACGAATTATTGCTGCCACCATTGTATTGGTGGTGATTTGCTCTGGCTCATTCCTTTTGTTGAGTATGAAGGAACATGAGGCCATCTATAAAGACACCGTTATCGGTCATCTGGAAGCCCTGAGCGGCAACCTGGCCGAAGATCTGGTGCCTATTTTGGGTGATGAGGATGCGCCACTTGAGCTGGCCACCAAGTTACTCGACCTTGAGGTCTACGAACACGTCAAATACGCGCTGGTCTTTGACGACAAGGGGCAGTTGGTGCAGCGATACCTGGCACCGGCCTTTATGCGCGAAGCCCACCCAGGTCAGAAGCTACCCTCTTTTGATTTGGACGATGTCAGTCCGGGTGTACAAATTATTAAAGGCGAATTGGTTGCTTATCGCCCCATCGGTGACCTGGCATATACGCTCGGTTATTTACTGATCGTTAATGAATACCAAGAGCCGCTCGGCCAGAGCAATATGGCGCTGGTGGTCAGCTCTCTGCCCATCGCCCTGAGTATTCTGGTGGTGATGATTGCATTGACCGTGACACTCAACTGGCACTTGCTCTCTCCCCTGACGCAGCTTGCCCGCTTTACCAACTCGATTGATTCCAGCAGTAATTACCATTTGCGGGTGGAATGCCAGGGCGACGATGAAGTTTCCAATCTCGGCAAAAATATTAATGCGATGCTGTCACGCATTGAGGCCCAAAGCGATAAAAACCAGGAGTACACCGATGCTCTGGAGCAACAGCAACGAGCTCTGAAAAAGCTCGCCAACTACGACACCTTAACCAACCTGCCCAACCGCAAATTCTTGATGGAAGCCCTGCGAATCGATCTCGCACGCTCCAAGCGCAAGCAAACCAACCTGATGATTCTTTTCCTGGATCTGGATAACTTTAAAGGTATCAACGATTCACTTGGTCATGAAGCCGGAGACGCCTTACTGATTCGAGTCAGTAAACTCATCACCAAGCAACTGCGCGAGGGCGACGTTTTGGCCCGGCTCGGCGGCGATGAATTCCTGGTGTTGCTGAATGACATAGAAGATCAGGTGGTCAGCCTCGGCATCAAAGTCGCAGAACGTATTATTTCGGTTCTGGAAGATCCTATTATGCTGGGCGAATGGGAGGTGCAGACCGGAGTGAGCATCGGCATCGCCGATGCGATATCGTCCGACTACGACCCCGAGACCATTATTCGTAATGCAGACATGGCCATGTACCAGGCCAAGGAATCGGGCCGCAATACCTACGCGTTGTTTCAACAGGAGCTACAGGCGCAGACCATGCGCAAAATGGTTATCGCCAATTCATTGGGGAAAGCGATACAGGACAGCGAGTTCTGTGTGAATTATCACGTCAAAGTGGGATTGAATGGTCGCGTTAACGGCTTAGAAGCTCTGATTCGTTGGCCCAGCAGCGCTCACGGCATGATTTCGCCCGCCGAATTCATTCCCGTGGCGGAACACAGTGGCAAAATTACCGCCATCAGCCGTTGGGTTTTGCAACGGGTATTCTCTGATTCCGCTGAAATCTTTGCGATCACCAGCGAACCGCTTGTGGTGTCGATAAACCTGTCCGCCTACGACATCAAGGACCCTAACTTTATCGAATTTATCCGTGACCAGATCGTCATGCATAAGGTCAGTGCGAGTAACTTCGAATTCGAGATCACTGAGTCGGCTTACCTGGATAATTTTGACGAAGCTATCGAGTTTATTCGGCAACTGCGAGAAATGGGGTTCAGTATCGCGTTGGATGACTTCGGTACAGGTTACTCTTCTCTGAGTTACCTGACGCAGCTGGCTATCGATACCCTCAAAGTCGACCAGAAATTTGTTCGTGTCATGGAGCAATCACCCCGAGACCGAATGATCATTGAGGCCATTATCAGCCTGGCCCATCGATTGGAATTAAATGTATGCGCCGAGGGTGTGGAAACTGCGCAACAGATGGACTTTCTGGCTGAGCAGGGTGTGCATCAATTACAGGGATACTACTTTTCCAAACCCTGCCCACTGGATGACATGGCGAATTGTATTATGGATTTACACCGGAGTCGCAAACTGGCCATTCATTAACACTGAAGCAGCCATTTGGAAGTAACAATTGAAAATCAACACCCCATAACAAACAACTTAGTAATCAAAACTGTAGACCACCTCCAGCGTCTCTGGTAACGACACCGAATCCGGCAAGTACGCCAGGTAGCCGCTATTGGTTTCCAAAAATTGCATCAACGCCTCTATGCTCTCGAATTCCATGGGCGGTGAAGAACGCCCTGTGAAGCGACGTTGAGCCCAATAGGCCTGGATTCTGGATTCCGTCAAACCAATAATACGCGCGTTAAAGATACTGCGAATTTTGGCGCCCGCTGCCAGGTTTATCGGTTTGACCGGATAACCGGTACTGCTCTCCAGATAGATTTGTTTGATCTGCTTGCGGCTAAGAGGACCTATTCCCTGGGTACTGGTGACCACCAGCAGGCGAGTTCCCTCTCCCCATACCGCGGGTGACAATGGCAGTACTAACAGCCAGCAAATCGCAAGCAAGAGCTGAAGCCGTTTTCGCATCAAAACACCCACTCCAGCGCGACAGAAAAAAACTTCGCGTCGCCGTCAAAGGATCGACTGTCACTGCTATACAGCGTGGCAGAACGGCGATGCTCCGATTCCAGCCACTTATACTCTGCCTTTAAGGCCATGTCCGAACGAAAATCCCAACGTACACCCAAACCGTAGCTGTCGATATCGTCCTCGACCCGACTGGCGAATAACTGCTGATAACCCAAAGCCAATTGCTGCAGTTGCGGAGCGAATCCCAATGGAATTTCACCACTGACCGGCCGCGGCAATGTATCGCGACGATTGCCATACGTGATCAGAAATGTCCACTTGTCGTAATAACGCCCATAGGTCAGGTAATAGCTCTGAATTTCCGCAAAGTAATCGGTATCGTTGGCGATTTTGATCCATTCGCCCTTCAGAAAATAGGACAGGGAGTCGTAATCGGTACTGAACTGATAGAAGTCCGCCACAGCTTCCGTCGTCAGAGTGGCTGCGCTGCGGGGAAAACCACTGTTAGCCAGCAAGTCCGCGAACCGGTTTAACTCGGGTAGATCCAGGAAAATATCGCCCGTGTGATAAGACGCCCTAAAGCTGAGGTTCTCAATCCGCAGCTCAGCAATAATTCCTGTGAGATCCTCCACCTCCGTCCCCACACTGGAACCGTTAACCGTAATGTCATCGTCGAACTCTCCATAGTAAGCCTCAATGTGCGCACTGTAGTCTTCGGTGGTGTGTGAATAACGGACATCAATTCCCTGAAACTTGTTGAAGACAAATTCGTTATAGACCTCTGATGGCGCGATCACCCAGGGATAGGAATAACCGACATCGAGACTGTCGCTCAGCGAATAAAATGGGGTCTGCATCTGCCCCAGTTTGATATTGAACGAATCGTTGGGGCGATAGCTGGCGTAGAGCCATTCGATACCTGAATCCAGATCCGAGTCAGTCCGCCCAACAAGCAGGGCCGTAGCGGAAAACTTGTCACTGATATCCAGGCGACCCTGCAGACCCAATAAGGTATCCTGATCGAATCTCCAGCTGTCTTCATAGCCCTGATAAGAAACATCAGACTCATCGTGCAGGCCACCGACCAAACGGGCAAACCCGGAAACATCACCGCCAAGTTCGGCGAACGCGGGTGGTCCATATAGAAACGGCAATACGCACAACAGCAGTCCTTTGACAGTAAGTGGTCGCTTCATTACTTTATTCGTCACCCGTATCCCCTGACCTTAATGGTTATAGACAACGACCGACCATTGCACAAATCAGATTAGTCGTTGATGGGGGTCAAGAAAATTCAGCGAAGGTCGTTATATCTTTCTACACTGTGTTTTAGCCGAAAAAACGAAGCCTGACCATGGCAAAGACCGAAACCTATGTCCTGGCTGCCAAAATCGCAGCCCACCTACACTACGCCACCAAGGTGGCGGAGCAGCTGTCACTGACGGCTAAAAATGCCCATGCCGTCAGCGCTCGGGCCGGCCAACAAGCATCCGGTTTCCGTGCCATTACCAGCTTTATTGAAGACCTGGCCTCCACAACCATTACCCAGGCCAGCCTGATCAGCAACAATGCGGTTAATATCTCCATGCTGGCCACCAATCGCGAGCGCACCAACAGGGCCTTGCAGCACTTTCTGAAAGTACGCCGCTCGGCCCACGACGCCGCACACATCCAATCCATTGACGGTCCCACGGCAATCACCCAAAAGCAGTTGCGCCAACTCGACGAGGCCTTTCGGGACCAACTTTGGCAACTGGAATTGCAGCTGGAAGAAACCCAACAGCAAATTCGAGCGGCGGCCATCATCTCCAGCACCTCCAAGGTGGAAGCCTCCCAGGCGGGCAGCTTTAAACCGCAGCTCGAAGTGATCGCCACCAACATTGCCAACGCCGCGGACCAAATCAAACAACACCTGCAGTCCGCCCAGCAGCTGCTGGTGGAAGCCACCGACGACCTGCACCACCACTATTAAGGAAGATTGACACTCATGAAAGTGCACAAACTCGCCTCCAGCGCCAAAACCCAGTGGCTGATGTTTGGGCGCGACCCCAACAAGCCCGATAAAATTATCGATACCAACCAATACCTCCTGCGAGCGGGGCAGCGGGCGCTGCTGATGGACCCGGGTGGCATCGAACTGTTTGCCCCCATGCTTGCCGCGGTATTGCGGGAAGTCTCCCTGGAAGAGCTCACCGATCTGTTCGCCTCCCACCAGGACCCGGACATCATCTCCTCCCTGGGCCTCTGGGACCAGGCACTGCCCGAAGCCACACTCCACTCCCCCTGGCTGTGGGAAGGCTTTATTCGCCACTTCGGCATGAACAACATCACCTACAACCCGATTGCCGACACCGGTGGCGTCATCAACCTCGGCGGTGTCGAAATCGAAATGGTGCCCGCTCACTACCTGCACTCCTCCGGCAACTTCCATATCTACGATCCCCACGCCAAGGTCCTGATGAGCGGTGATGTGGGAGCGGCACTGGAAGACATCAACGCCCCCATGGAAGTGGACAACTTTGACCAGCATATCCCCAAGATGCGCAAATTCCACCAGCGCTGGATGCCCTCCAACCGGGCCAAACTGGATTGGATCAACCGGGTCCGGCAGATGGATATTGACATCATGGCGCCCCAGCACGGGCGTATTTTTACAGGGGATAATATTCAGCGGTTCCTGGATTGGTTTGAGGGGTTGGAAGTGGGAGTCGCGGTTTCCTAAGACCAAGGAGTCTGACCCCATGACCTTTAGGGCACCACACCCAACGCCTCACAAAAGCCAAGGTGGCTGGGGGAGTTATTTTCGGAGCGTAAAAGGAGAGCGCCGAAGGCACGAAAAAGACAAGCGCCGTTTGCTTGGCTTTTTCGTAACTGAGGGAAGCCCGGAGGGCCGCCGACCAGCTCCGAAAATGACTCCCCCAGCCACCGATTGAGGCACCCAACAAGAAGCTCCCCAGATACCCCACAACAACCTCTAATGGCACCGAACAGAAAGCTCTTTTCCCGCTCTCACCCCCAAAACTGATAAACAAAACCAACAACCTGTCCACAACCACTCACAAAAAACCTCAGAATTTGGACAAATTTCCGCCCAACAACTACCCTTGATAAAAGAAAATTATCAATTTGGGCAAAAACCTGAATTGGACACCACCATCGACGCCCTCGAAAATAGCCGGCCAAATAGACCGCGACCGACCGTGAATCGACTTGAGAGGATGATAGATGTCTGCACCACTGACCCCCAGCGAGCTGCGCGCCCGGATCCGCAGCGGAGAACACACCGGTAACACCTCCGGTTACTGCGATGGATATGTACAGTGCAACGTCGCAATCCTGCCCAAAGACTGGGCCGCAGAATTCCTCCAATTCTGCCAACTCAACCCCAAGCCCTGCCCCGTTGTAGCCATGGCCGCAGAACCCGGCCAAACCAACATCGGCACCATCGGCCCCGATTTTGACATCCGCACCGACGTACCCAGCTACCGCATCTGGGAAAACGGCGAACTCGCCCGGGAAGTTACCGACATCTCCGACGTCTGGCGTGACGACCTCGTCACCTTCCTGATTGGCTGCTCCTTCTCCTTCGAAGAAGCACTGCAGGCCGACGGCCTCGAAATTCGCAACATCGCCGAAGGGGTTAACGTCCCCATGTACGACACCAACATCGCCTGCCAGCCCGCCGGTCGCTTCAAAGGCAACATGGTTGTCAGCATGCGTCCGTTCGTGCCGGCCGACGCCATCCGCATGATCCAGATCTGCTCGCGCTTCCCGTCAGTACACGGAGCGCCGGTACACTTTGGCAGCCCGGAAGATATAGGTATTCCTGATGTAGGCCGTCCCGACTATGGCGACGCTGTCACCATCAAAGACGGCGAAGTTCCCGTCTTTACCGCCTGCGGTGTTACTCCACAGGCCGCCATCATGGAAGCCAAGCCCCCCTTCTGCATCACCCACAGCCCCGGCTGCATGGTGGTATCCGATTTGCCCAATAGCCGCCTGGCAATCCTGTAAGGAGACGAGACTTATGGCACTGTTACTCAACTGCGACCTGGGCGAGAGCTTCGGCTCCTGGAAAATGGGCATGGACGAGGCCGTTATGCCTCACATAGACCAGGCCAATATCGCCTGTGGCTTTCACGGTGGCGATCCTCTGGTGATCAACAAAACCCTGACCCTGGCCAAACAACACGAAGTTACCGTCGGTGCTCACCCCAGCTACCCGGACCTTGTGGGTTTCGGCCGCCGCTCCATGAACTGCTCTGGCGACGAGATCAAAGCATTTATTACCTACCAGATCTCCGCACTCGATGGCATGGCCCGCAGCCAGGGCCTGGAGCTGGCCTACGCCAAACCCCACGGTGCGCTCTACAACGACATGATGGCCAAGGACGCTGTTCGCCACGCCATCATGGACGCCATGGCCGCTTACCACCGCCCCATCCGTCTGATGCTGCAAGCCACCCCCAATGCCGACCTGCATCGGGAAGAAGCCGCCAACCGAGGCCTGAAACTATACTTTGAAGCCTTTGCCGACCGCTGTTACGACGATGATGGCCGCCTGTTGGCCCGTTCCAAGCCCGGTGCCGTGCACACGCGCGAAAAAATGCTGGCTCAGGTCAAGCAGCTCAATGACGAAGGCACCATCACTACCGTCAGTGGCCACACCCTCAACCTGCAGGCTGATACCCTGTGCGTACATGGCGACAATATGGAAGGCGTGCAAGCAATTGAAGCCATCCGGGAGCTGATCACGGCATGAAGATTCACGTCGCGGGCGAAAACGCCCTGATCATTTATTTCGGGGAGGAGACCAGTCCCACCATCTCCGCGCGGGTTCAACAGACTGCCCAGCGTCTGCCCGGCTTGCTGGGTGACGGTCTGATTGATCTGGTACCTTCTTACGCCTCGCTATTGGTGCTGTTTAATCCATTGCTGACCGACCATTTGGCCGTGCGTCAAGCAATACACAGCGCCGCCGGTGATGATAACGATGCTGTGGTAGGCGAAGGTCGCCTGGTAGAACTGCCCGTGTATTACTCTGAAGAATCCGGTCCCGATCTGGCCGCACTGGCAGACCGCGCACAAATGAGCGTGCAAGAGGTGATCGATCTGCACCAGGGCGATGAATATCGCGTATACGCGATTGGCTTTGCGCCTGGTTTCGCCTATCTGGGTCAGGTTAACGAGCGCATTGCCGCACCCCGCTTAAGCACTCCCCGTCAGAAGGTTCCCAAAGGCGCCGTTGCCATTGCCGACCAACAAACTGCTGTATACCCAGCGGTCTCTCCTGGTGGCTGGAATCTGATTGGTCTTTGCCCCACGCCCATGTTCGATCCCCAGGCTGAACCCACCATGCCGGTCACCGTGGGTGATCGGGTACGTTTCAAATCCATTGAACGGGAGGAGTTTTTAGCGCTGGGCGGTGAACTGCCCGAGGGAGGTATCGAATGAGTGTGAAGATTATCAACCCCGGCATTCTGGCCCTGCTGCAGGACGCCGGTCGTTTCGGTAAACACCAGATCGGTCTCACCAATGGCGGCCCTATGGATCCGCTGGCGTTTCACTGGGCCAACCGGCTCTGCGAAAACGAGCCCGGTGCTACCGCCATCGAAGTCAGCGTGGGTGGACTCAAGCTCCAGGTCAATGTCGATACCCGCGTCGCCGTCACCGGCGGTGAAATGCCGCTAAAGATCAACGGCGCGGAAGCGGAACGCTGGCAGACCCATATTCTTAAGTCCGGCGACACATTGGAGCTTGGCTACACCACCAACGGTTGCAGAGCTTATATTGCAGTCGCGGGCGGCTTCCAGGTGGACCCCAGCTTTGGCAGTACCGCAACCGTTGTGCGCGAAAGCCTGGGCGGTTTTGACGGCGCCCCCCTGAAAGCAGGTGATGAGATTGCCTGTAACCCCGACACCAGCGAGTCTCTCTGGCAAGTCCCCGAAGACGAGCGCCCCGAGTACAGCAACGAGATCACCCTGCGAGTCATTCCCGGCTATCAGGAACACACCTTCGATCGGGTGCAACAGCGTCTGTTTTTCCACAACACCTTTGAGGTGAGCGAGCGCTGTGACCGTATGGGTTATCGCCTGACCGGACCGCAGGTGGTTTCCAGTATCGAGGGAATCCTGTCCGAGGGAATTTGCCTGGGTGCCATCCAGGTTCCCGCCGACGGGCAACCCATCGTATTAATGAATGACCGCCAGACCATTGGTGGCTACCCCAAGATTGGTTCCGTGCTGTCTCTGGATCTGGCCAAACTGGCCCAGCTGATGCCCGGCGGCAAAGTCAACTTTAGTGCCATCACCATCGATTGCGCTCACAACGCCCTGAACCTGGCGCACAGTCGCTTTGGTGCAGCGCAACTGGAAGCGGTTGAAGAGAATTAGAGAAGTCTTATGAGCAATACCAGCATTAACGAACAGGACCTGAGCCAACAGATCGAAGACATTCTGGTGGCCCGCAATCCGCGCGGCATGAAAGACGTGCAGCCGGCACTGGAAGCCGGATACTATCGCCGTGCCGCACGTTTGATCAAAGCCGTTACGGATAAGCAAAAAGGCGCAACCGTTCTGATCGGTACCGGCTTCCCGGTTGTGGATACTTTTGAAACGGATGGCCCCGTGGGCGCTATCGCCCTCTATGATGCACTCGAAACCCTGGGCGCCAAACCGGTGATTGTCTGCGGTGCGCCCCTGTCTACTGCATTGGCAGATACCTATCGGATTCAGGAAATCATCGTTGGACCACACAGCGAGCGCGAGCAGGAAGCCAGATCGGCACTGACCGCCCTGCAACCTGAGTTGATTATCTCCATCGAACGTCCCGGCATGGCTGCCGATGGCAACTACTACAACATGCGTGGCGAAGACATCAGCCCTCGCGCCGCCTGCTTTGATACCTTCTTGCAGCAGGCGGATTGCCCCACCATTGCCATCGGCGACGGCGGCAACGAAATCGGCATGGGCAATATCTCCGATGCCCTGCAGAATTTGAACATTGTTCCCGCCGCCACTACTTGTACCGAACTGGTGATTGCGGACGTATCCAACTGGGCCGCTCATGGCCTGATCGCCATGCTCGGTTGGTGGGAACAGAAAGATCTGCTGGGCGAGATCGACAGCCTCAAAATTCTGCAGTACCTGTCAGAGCGCGGCAGTGTCGATGGCGTCAGCAGAGAGAACACCCTCACTGAGGACGGCATGCCCGCCTCCGAGGGGATTAGTGTGATTGAGGAACTGCGCAAAGCGACCGGGTTTGCCTGATCGTCCGCCGCAGTACTCAAAGATATAGATAAACGCTCCTTGCGGGCCTGGTTTAACGTGGATAACGGGATCGAACTATGCGAATTCGAAATTTGATGACCTTCGTTAAGGTGGCGCACCTGGAAAGCTTCCACGCCGCGGCCCGTCAACTGCACGCTACCCAGCCGGCGGTATCAGCACGGATTGCCGCCCTGGAATCAGAACTCGGCGTGAAGCTGTTTATTCGCGACACTGGCGGCACCCGTCTTACAGCCCGCGGCCAGCAGTTGCTGCCCTACGCCGAAAAACTGGTGGCCATCAGCCGTGAAATGAAAAACCAGATCAGCGAGGAAGTGCCCGAGACCGGCAACATTAAAGTTGGTATTGCCGATACCCTCGCCTATCTGTGGGTGGGGCCACTGCTCAGCCATTGGCGAGAGCAGTTCCCGCTGATCGAATTCGAGATCGCGGTGGATATCTCCACCAATCTGCAAAAGCAGCTGGAAAATCACCAACTGGACCTCGCCCTGATGGTCGCCCGTGAGCACTCCAATGCCATGGCCAGCCAACCATTGTGCAGTTATGAGCAATGCTGGGTAGCCGCTCCCATGTTACTCGATGAGCATAGCAGCCTGTCGGGTACATTGGAGCTGGACCAACTGGCGCGCTTTCCGGTACTCAGCTTCCCCCGCAACACCCGCCCCTGGCAGTACCTGCAAGACTTCTTCCGGCCCCTGGCCGACAGCCGGCCCATGCTGCACACCTGCAGCTCAGTGGAAAGCCTGCTGACCCTGGCAAGACAGGGTCTGGGTATAACCCTCCTGCCCAAACCGCTGGTGGCGGATTGTCTGGAACAGGAACAACTGATGGAGCTGGATACCGTGCAGCCACCTCCGGCGCTCGACTTCAGCAGTAACTGGCGCATGGATGATGATCGCATCCTGCCGCGATTACTCGCCGACAGCAGCCGGGACATTATCAGCGGCGAATAACACAGCGAAACCCACTGACCATTTCCGACTGCCTATTCTGGTTGTCCTATCGGCAATTTAGACGATTTCTCGATTTTTGCCCCCCTTATCCGGGGAATCGTCTAATAAAGTGGGAGATCACTTATTTTTCTCCCAAACCCCTATGATAAAGTTTGCCCCATTGATAACAGACGTTTTGAACGGGCCCCGCGTGCCCGAGATAAAAGGTGACACCATGAGCATTGTTTTCCTGAATGATTCATTTATGCCAATGGAAGAGGCGAAAATCTCCCCCATGGATCGCGGTTTTTTGTTTGGCGATGGCATCTACGAAGTTGTTCCCTCCTACGACGGCAAGCTGGTAGGTTTCGCCCCCCACATCGAACGCATGAACAATGGCATGCGTGAAATCGGCATCGACTTTAACTGGTCTGTGGAGCAATGGCGTGACGTGTGTCAGGGGCTGATCGAAAAAAACGGCAGTGGCAACCTGGGTATCTACCTGCACGTGAGCCGTGGTGCCGACAGCAAACGTTTCCACGCTTACCCGGAAGGCGTACCTCCCACCGTTTTCGCTTTTGCTTTTGAAATTCCCGCTGCACCGGTTGCCGACAAAACCCAGGCCAAGGGTTACAAAGTCAGCACCACCCGCGACCTGCGCTGGGAACGCTGCCACATTAAATCCACTGCGCTGCTGGGCAATGTCATGCACTTTCAGCACGGTTACTCTCAGGGCGCCAACGAAACCCTGCTGTTCAATGCCAACAACGAACTGACCGAAGCCTCTGCCTGTAACGCCTACGTTGTGAAAGACGGCGTAGTTGCCACACCACCACTGGACAACCAGATCCTGCCCGGTATTACCCGTTACATGCTGCTGGACATCTTGCGCAAAGATGGCTCCATCAAAGTCGAAGAGCGCATCGTGACCATGGAAGAAGTGTTTGCCGCTGACGAAGTATGGGTGACCTCCTCCTCCAAAGAAATCGCCGCGGTGGTTGAAGTGGACGGTAAGCCCATCGGCAACGGTCAGATCGGCGACGTATGGGAAGCCGCTCAGAAACTCTACAGCGCCAGCAAGTACGATTACTAATAACTGCTTTGTTACATCACGTTCTCACGTAGAAGGGTGGATTAGGCGAAGCCGTCGCCTAAAGCGCCTACTGTTGGAATCCACCGATGATGTGGCAGATTCCCAGTCAAAGGTGGATTACGCTTCGCTAATCCCCCCTACGCTGTGTGGTGAAGCTGTGTGACAAAATAGAATTTATTACTGATTGCAAGACGAAATAGCGGTGATACCGCGATCTTAGCCCGCCGTGGCCCACCACGGCGGGCATTTTATAACCGAGATTGATGCCATGAGTCGTCCCGCCCAAGCCATTGTTGACCTCGCCGCCGTGCGCCACAACTTTCAGTTGGCGCAGAGCCTGGCGCCCTCCGCCCAGACCTTGGGTGTGGTAAAGGCCAACGCCTATGGTCATGGCGCCGTGGAAGTGGCAAAAACTCTGGAGCCTCTGGCTCCCGCCCTCGCTGTCGCCTGTATCGAGGAAGCCATTGAATTGCGCGAAGCCGGTATTCGCAAACCCATTCTTCTGCTTGAAGGCCCGTTTGAAAGCGACGAAGTTAAGACCGCCAGCGAACAAGAGTTCTGGTTGATGGCCAGCGGCCCCGAGCAGGTCGACATGATTGCCAACGCCGAAATCGATACTCCGGTAAGGGTCTGGCTCAAAGCCGACTCCGGCATGCACCGCCTGGGCCTCATGGACGAACAACTGCGTCAGTCCTGGGAGAAACTCCAACCACTCCCCCATGTAGACAACGACATCGTCCTGGCGACCCACTTTGCCGCCGCCGATGAACTGGACAGCGACTTTACCCAGCAACAAATCGACAACTTTGCCGCCATGGCCGAAGGCATTAACGCCCCCGTCAGCATGGCCAACTCCGCTGGCATATTGGGCTGGGAACAATCCCGCGGCGATTACAACCGCCCCGGCATCATGCTCTACGGCGCCTCGCCTTTCCCGGGCAGCCACCCCGAAGCGGACAAACTCAAGCCAGTGATGACTCTCAAGTCCAAAATCATTGGCCTGCGCACCATAGAACCCGGTGAAACCGTCGGCTACGGCCGCAGCTGGATCGCCCAGCGCCGCTCCGTGATTGCTACCGTAGCCATGGGCTACGGCGATGGCTACCCCCGCCACGCCCCCAACGGCACCCCCATTATGGTCAATGGCCAACAGGCACAACTGGCCGGTCGCGTTTCTATGGACATGATTACTGTGGATGTGACGGACTTAACCGTCGTACAGGTAGGTGACGAGGTAGAGTGTTGGGGACAACAGCTCGCGGTCAATGACATCGCTGAGCGAGCGGGTACCATTGGCTACGAGCTGATTACCCGCATGCCCCTGCGAACCCCCAGGGTCTACATCAATCACCAGGATTAACGATTGGCTGACCAGCTGGTACTATTCAGTCAGCATTCAGCCATTCACTGACATATTGAACACACCTGAGCAGCGGAACCCACCGCTTCAGGTAATGACAGATCTGTAGCGACGCCTTACCCCGTCACTACAAACTTTCACGGGCCACAAGCCCGTTGGTTGGAGTTATTTATGGTATATCGCGGATACTTCTCACTGGCTCACTGGTCCAACACCGGTGAACAATTCTGGGTACGCTACTGCGCCCAGTTCCACGCAGACCCGTTTCAATCCAGCGGTGGCGTACTGCGTAAACTTGCGGCTCGCAAAATGCAGGAACTGAACGCCGGCGGTATCAGCATCGACCAGGTCGATGCCATCTCCAGCGACAACAGCCGCCCCGAAACCATCGATTGCGTTGGCATCTTCTCGCGACTGGCCAGCGGATCCGAGCAGATGGAATTTCGCGTCTAGGCGACCCCGTCTAGGCGACCGACCCTCTTCGTCGCCAAAGCTGATTAGGGGAGCTTTGACGAAGCCGGTGGGCCCAGCGGTATCGGGCCCGCTACCTATTCCTCCCTAACGCGGATCTTCCCACGCACGGGAACGCCGACGTGACCGCGCCAGATTGTTAAGACAGTGTTTGGATAAAGAGAGTGCTTGGAGGGAGAAGTCAACAGGCCCGGCATCCATACCAGGCCGATATCACGATCAGCGCTGAGCGGTAGTACCTTGCTGCAGAGCTGTCGGAGGCAGAGGTTCGTCGGCAAAAGCCTCGCTTAAATCCATAGCGCTGGCCATGACCCCGACGGCAAAAACAAACACTGCCACAGTAAGTACGTCTAATTTCATTGTTATTCCCCTAATGCCCTTCTTATGGCTTATTCTTGAACCGCGCTGGGCGACTCTTGAGCAATGAGAGCAAGGTTTATACCTAAAAATGCGCGGTTCGCCAAGCTTTTGACGAACACCTCTGTGAAAAGTTCCATTTTAACCCCACCGTCAAGCCAATAAAGGCAACATCAGGCCAGATGTGACCACGATCGCAGCAGATGTAAGCACCCACCAACAAAAGTGGAACCGATCACAGTTAAAGGTAGAAAAGTGTGCCAGTGTCGCGTGTTTTCCGAAGTTGACGCCTAAATAAATAAGCACCGTGGTAACGAGAGATTAAGTGCCAAAAGCCCGGCCCGCACCAAGTTGGTGCAGGCCACCATTCCATTATTGACCCGACATCCAACCAAGAACCTGACAATTGAGGCACAAACCCACACGCACCACGGTGTTAGCGGCGGTCGGCGGGTCCATTTTCAGAGCATCAAAGAGGGCGCCGAAGGAGGGAAAAAGACCGGCGTCTTTTGCCGGGCTTTTTCGTGACCGAGGGCAGCCTGGAGGGCCGCCCGACAGCTCTGAAAATGGGCCCGTCGACCGCCGCGATTGAGGCACCCAGTTACGGGCCTTGATGCATCAATGGTGCATTACGCCTTCGGCTAATGCACCCTACGGGGATACGGAAAGACGGGGCCGTCCAAAGGCAAGCTAGCCAAGAAAAAACTGATAAGCCTCGTTTTCAGTCTCATCCCAATAACCATACCCAAGATCATCCAAAAACTGCTTCATCTCCCGACGCTCAGCCTTGGGCACCTGCATCCCCACCAACACCCGACCATAAGCCGAACCATGATTGCGGTAATGAAACATCGAAATATTCCAGCGCCCCGCCAACTTCGCCAAAAAGTTAAACAAAGCCCCGGGACGCTCCGGAAACTCAAACCGCAGCACCTGCTCATTATCCACCAGCGGCGCATGGCCTCCGACCATATGACGAATATGCAGCTTGGCCGCCTCGTTATCGGTCATATCCACCACCTGATAACCCTTATCGCGCAACTCCTGCACCATCTCCCGACGATCATTATGGTCCGGCGACACCTGCACACCGACAAAAATCCGCGCCTCATGCTCATCGGCAAAGCGGTAATTAAACTCCGTAATATTGCGCTTACCCAAATCCTTACAGAATTTCTTATAGGAACCCGCCTTCTCGGCAATCGTTACCGCCAGGATCGCCTCACGCTTTTCACCGATTTCGGTACGCTCAGAAATATAACGCAGGCGATCGAAATTCGTATTGGCCCCACTGGCCACCGCCACCAGCGTCTGCCCCTCACAACCGTTTTCCTCAACGTACTTCTTCAACCCCGCCAGGGCCAAAGCTCCCGCCGGCTCAGTGATCGAACGCGTATCCTCAAAAATATCCTTGATCGCAGCGCACATCTCATCCGTATTGGCAGTGATTACACCATCCACCGTATCCTTGAGCACCCGGTACGTCTCCTTACCAATCTGCGCAACCGCCACCCCGTCGGCAAAAATCCCCACATGAGGTAAAGTCACCCGGCGCTTCTTATCCAGCGCCGCCTTGAGGCAGGCGGCATCCTCCGGTTCAACCGCAAACACCTTCGTCTCCGGCCGCACATACTTAATATAAGCCGCCATACCCGCGCAGAGCCCGCCGCCGCCAACCGGCACAAACACCGCATCGATCTGACCGGGATGCTGGCGCAGCACCTCCAGAGCCACAGTGCCCTGCCCGGCAATCACATCCGGATCATCATAGGGGTGGATATAGGTCAGCCCCTTCTCCCCAACCAATGCCTGCGCATGGGCAGACGCCTCATCATAAGTATCCCCGTGCAGCACCACTCGGGCACCGCGAGCCCGAACCGCATCCACCTTGATCGCCGGCGTTGTGCGAGGCATCACAATCGTCGCCTTTACCCCCATCTCCTGGGCCGAGAGTGCCAACCCTTGGGCGTGGTTACCCGCTGACGCCGCAATCACACCGTTCTGGCGCTGCTCCTCACTCAACAAACGCAACTTGTTATAAGCCCCGCGAATCTTGAACGAAAACACCGGCTGCAGATCCTCGCGCTTCAATAACACCTGATTATTGAGACGGGCGGACATCAATCGGGCTCGATCCAGAGGAGTCTCGACCGCCACATCGTAGATGCGGGCATCGAGGATACGCTTGACGTAAGACTGGGGCATGGGATTCTCAGTGGTTGGAAAAAACAAGCCAGCAATACTAATGGAAGCCCTATCGAATTCCCATTCCCCCAACCGTATAATAGCGCGCTGTTTACCACTCCCAGCGAACCAGAGACCATGACCCAGGACGAACTGAAACAAGCCGTCGCCAAAGCGGCCGTTGACTACATCCAGCCCAAACTCGACAGCGACAGCATTGTCGGTGTCGGCACCGGCTCCACCGCCAACTTCTTTATTGACTACCTGGCGGAAATCAAAGGCAGCTTTGACGGCACCGTGGCCAGCTCCGAAGCCTCGGCCGAGCGGCTCAAGGCCCACGGCATTCCCGTCTACGACCTCAACAGCGTCGACAGCCTGGTGGTCTATGTGGATGGCGCCGACGAAACCAACCCCGCTTTGGAGCTGATTAAAGGTGGTGGCGCCGCCCTTACCCGCGAGAAAATCGTTGCCGCCGTCGCCGACGAGTTTGTCTGTATCGCCGATGGCAGCAAGTGGGTGGACGTACTGGGTAACTTCCCTCTACCGGTGGAAGTTATTCCCATGGCCCGCTCCCATGTGGCCCGTGAGCTGGTCAAACTGGGGGGTGACCCGGTCTATCGCCAGGACTGTGTCACCGATAACGGCAACGTGATCCTGGACGTGCACAACATGGCGATTACCAATCCGGTGGAAACCGAGACCGCCATCAACCAGATCGTCGGAGTCGTCACCAATGGCCTGTTCGCCTCCCGCCCGGCAGACGTATTGTTGATCGGCCGCGAAACCGGTGTTGAGACCGTTCGTGCATAAAGCCTGACTGGGCTGTTACAATCGGTCACCATGAGCAAGCGGTCCGATATACATCCCGGCTTTTTAAGCGGCTTTATGCAAGGCCCGGCGTCTTGCGGCTATCAGCCGCAGAAGGTCCTCAGTGATCTTGAGCTCGACCCCCTGGCACTGAGCGATGAATCCCGCAGCATCTCGCTGTGGGATTTTAAACGCCTGATCACCCATGTCTGGCAGGATATGGATGACGAAGGGGCGGGCTTTCACCCCCGCCCGCTGAGATCGGGCCTGTTCGCCATGGGCTGCCACGCCAGCATTACCTGCCCCAACTTGCGCAAAGCTCTGTTGCGACACTCACGCTTTTTTGAATTGGTAGACGTAGGTATTCGCGGTACTCTGGAGGAAAAAGGCGAAGAAGCCATCTTCAGTATCGAATTGGACAACCCCAAGAATCTCGATATTGCCTTTGTCACCACCAGCATGCTGATTGTTCGCATCCGCTGGTCCAGCTGGATGATCGACAAACCCCTGTTGCTCGACCGCATTCATGTGACCTTCGACAAACCCGAGTGGGCCGGCATGTTTGACGATATTTTCCCCTGCCGGCACTACTTTAATCAGGGTCGCAACAGTATTGTCTTTAACCGTCGCTTCCTGGATATGCCGGTCGTGCAGACCCCGCAAACCCTGACCGAATTCCTGCGCGATGCGCCCCAGGGCCTGCTGACCCACTACCAGACGGACAACAGCCTGACCGCCAATATCCAGCGCATGCTGCAAAACGAGGATTCGGTCGAGCGATTGCCCTTCGAAAGGGTGGCCGAGCGCCTGCACACCACCACCCAGACCCTGCGTCGGCGCCTGAAGGAAGAGGGGAATACCTATCAGGAGATCAAAGACGCTGTGCGCCGGGACATGGCCGTGTACCACCTGGTCAAGCTCAACACCCCCATCAATGAGATTGTGACCCTGATGGGCTTCAGCGAGCCCAGCGCCTTTAACCGCGCCTTTAAGAAGTGGACCGGGATGACCCCGGGCAGCTATCGCGAAGCCCATCTGCCCGGGTAAGAGTCCTTAGCCAAAAAGACTCATAGCCAGGACAAAACCAATTTGACGCTGTTCCCTGTAGCTGCCCGAGGGCAATAAGTGCAAGCGTTGAATGTGCAGTTGAATCCGCGTCAGCGCGCGCGCGTAGTAACCTCCAACCGGTCGTCCAACTTCACCTGCAATTGATCACCCACAGACAAAGGCCCGACGCCAGCGGGGGTGCCCGTCAGCACCACATCACCCGGCTGCAGACTAAAATGCTGACTGATATAAGACAGCAAACTGGCAACCGGGGTGATCATCGCGGCGGAATTGCCATTCTGCTGTAGCTGCCCGTTGCGAATCAACTGCAGTTGCACACTGCCCCAATCCAAACCCTCGGGGCGCACAAACACCGACAGCGGGCAGCTGCCATCAAAGGCCTTGGCCAGCTCCCAGGGGTGGCCCTTTTGCTTCAGTTTCGACTGCAGCTCCCGCAGGGTCAGATCAAATCCGATGCCCACCCCTGCGATCGCCTCTAAAGCTTCATCTTCTCCGGCACGGCTCAGCGGACTGCCAATCAGCAGCGACATTTCCGTCTCGATGTGGCAATCGCCCCGCTCGCGAGGCAGCTCGATGGGTTCTGCCAGTGGTACCAGGGCGGAAGCCGGCTTGATAAACAGTAGGGGTTCGGCGGGAACCGGATTGTTGAGCTCGCGGGCATGATCGGCGTAATTGCGGCCGACACAGACCACCTTGCCGGGGCTCCACGCCATGGGACTGCCATCTTGCCATTGGTGTTGATACGTCATGAAAGAGGTAACTCCTGAGATTTCGTCTGAATATCGGCTTTTTCACTAAGCATTTGCCCTTTTTAGAGTATAAAAAGGGCGATTTAGCCATCTATCCGCCAGCGGCCTATGCTATCATAGCGCGCCCAAAATTCAGGCCCCCGGCATCCTACACCCCTTGAAAGACGGGGCGAGGAGCGCTGTGGACGACATGCAATTCGAGGTGCAAGACTCCCCATGTCAAAGACGTCACTGGACAAAAGCAAAATTCGCTTCTTACTGCTGGAAGGTGTACACCAGTCCGCAGTCAACACCCTGGAAGCCGCCGGCTACACCAATGTGGAGTATCTCAAGACTTCACTGCCCGAAGAGGAGCTGATCGAGAAGATCAAAACCGCGCACTTTGTCGGTATCCGCTCCCGCACCCAGCTGACCCGCCGCGTGTTTGAGAACGCCCCCAAACTGATTGCGGTGGGTTGCTTCTGCATTGGCACCAATCAGGTAGACCTGGTCGCTGCCCAGGAGCACGGCATCGCGGTGTTCAATGCTCCCTACTCCAACACTCGCTCCGTTGCTGAGCTGGTGATTGCCGAAGCGATTCTGCTGCTGCGCGGTATTCCCGAAAAGAACGCGGTGTGTCACCGCGGTGGCTGGCTCAAGTCCGCCGCTGGCTCCTTCGAAATTCGCGGCAAAACCCTGGGTATTATCGGCTACGGTTCCATCGGTACTCAGGTGAGTGTGCTGGCCGAATCCCTGGGTATGAACGTGATCTTCTACGATGTGGTCACCAAGCTGCCTCTGGGTAACGCCAACCAGGTACGCGCCATGGACGAGCTTCTGGCCCAGGCTGACGTTGTCTCCCTGCACGTGCCTGAGACCGCCGCCACCCAGGATATGATCGGTGAGAAAGAATTCTCGCAGATGAAGAAAGGCGCTATCTTTCTCAACGCCGCTCGCGGCACCGTCGTCGACATCGATGCCCTGGCCGCGTCATTGGAGTCCGGCCATCTGGGCGGAACCGCGATCGACGTGTTCCCGGTTGAGCCCCGCGGCAACGACGAAGAGTTCATATCACCATTGCGCGCCTTCGATAACGCCATTCTGACTCCTCACATTGGTGGTTCCACCATGGAGGCTCAAGAGAACATCGGCTTCGAAGTGGCCGAAAAGCTGGTGAAGTACTCCGACAACGGCACCACTACCTCTTCCGTCAACCTGCCGGAAGTGGCCCTGCCCGAACACCCCAATGCACACCGTCTGCTGCACGTTCACCAAAACGTGCCCGGCATTCTGACCAAGATCAACCAGGTGTTTTCAGAGAACAACATCAATATTGCCGCCCAATACCTGCAGACCAACGAGAATGTGGGTTACGTTGTGGTGGATATTGACGCTGAGTACAGTGATGTGGCGCTGCAGCAACTGCGCAACATCGAAGGTACCGTGCGCTGTCGCGTACTCTTCTGATCAATACCGGCCTTCGGGGCCTTTGGCCCTGCAGGTCTGTTGTACTGAAAGCTGTTTATGACCACTCCCCTGCTCGATATTCGTAACGTCACGGCCTGCCGCGGTGAAACCCGCGTGTTCACCGATCTCAACCTGACCATCGAGCAGGGTGAAAATGTCGCCATCCTCGGCCCCAACGGCGCCGGTAAATCCACGCTGTTGAAATTGCTGACGCGGGAAATTTACCCGATGGAGAAAGAAGACAGCTGGGTGCGAATTTTTGGCAGTGATGTCGTCAACGTTAAACAATTAAGGGAGAAAATTGGCTGGGTATCCTACGATTTTCAGACCAACTATCTGCCTATCACCACCGGTTTCGATGTGGTTCTCTCTGGGCTGCTCGGCACCATTGGCCACCTCTATCAGTTTGATGTGACCGATGAGCAGCGACAGCTGACAGAAGCGGTTATGGCGGAGCTCCAACTCTTGCCACTGAGAGACAAGATGTTTCACCACCTCTCCAGCGGCCAGCAACGCCGCCTGATTCTGGCCCGTGCGCTGATCCACAAACCGTCTACGGTGGTGTTTGACGAACCGACCAGCAGCCTCGACCTGCAGGGCAGCTTTCAAGTGCTGAATGATATGCGCCGGTTAGTTGCGAGAGGGGCGTCCGTGTTGCTGGCCACTCACCATATTGATGAAATTATTCCCGAAATTGAACGGGTCATCTTTATCCGCGACGGCGAGGTAATCGCCGACGGAAACAAGACGGATCTTATTACCAGTGAACGCGTGAGCGACCTTTACGGAATCCACGCCGAAGTGCGCGAACACAATGGTTATTATTCTGCCCTGCCGGGTGACGCCCGCCGCTAGCAGCCTTTTCCTGAACGACAAGCTCGTACACCTTATGGGATACAGTTGTTACACTGGGTGCAGAAGCCAATCAGGAGAAAGGGATATCCATGCGTGCACACCGTCTGTTGCTGCTAGGCCTATTGATCGCACTGCTCTGTGCCTGTAGCGAACCCACCCCCGACGCTTCCAAGAGCGCGCTCCCTGAAACAGACGCCAAACCCGAGGCTCCACAACACTATGAGGAGACCGGTGATCTTCCACAGCTCCGCCAACACGGCCGCCTGCGCCTGCTGGCGCCACGGTTCGATGGCGCCGACGCCCTACCTCGGGACGGCATTCCCGTCTACGGTTACCAACAAGTGGCGGCTGCGTTCGCAAAACACCTGGCACTGGATGTTCAGTGGGTGTTTGTGGACGCCTTTGACGAACTGATTCCCATGCTGCGCCAAGGTCGCGGCGATCTGATTGTGACGAATCTGACGGTCACTGAGCAACGCCAGCAACAGGTAGCGTTCAGTCGCCCGATCAACCGGGTCAGCGAAGTGGTCATCAGTCGACAATCTCTCGACTCACTGGAACAGCTCGCGGGCCTGCATGTGTCTGTGCCTGCCGGCACAACCTACCTGCAGTCTCTGGAGCAATTACAACAGAAGCAGAAGATGCAGCTGCAGCTTTCGCTGGCACCCTCCCACTACAGTGACAGCGATATGCTGAGTGGACTGCTCAACGGAGAATACGATGCTACCGTGTTGGACAGCGACGTCGCCAATGTCCTGCTGCTGGACCATCCACAACTGTTCAAGGGCCCCACGCTAAAACGCGCCAGGGCGATTGCCTGGGCCACTCGACAAAACAACCCCCTATTACAGGCACAACTCAACCAGTTTCTGGTTGCTCATCATCTGCAGGCTTCAGCGCACAGCCTGCAACATCGGGACTGGCAACAAGTGGTGAACAGTGGTCGCCTGCGCATGCTGACACTGAACAATCCCGCCAGCTACTTTATGTGGCGCGGCGAACTGATGGGGTTTGACCTGGATTTAATGCGAAAATTCGCGCAACAGCACCAGTTACACGTTTCAGTGATTCTTAAAGACAATATTGATGAGTTGATTCAAGCATTGAAGGATGGTGAGGGCGATGTGATCGCTGCATCCCTGACCCGCTCACAACAACGTGAAGCGATGGGACTGGTGTTCAGTGAGCCTTATCTGAGAGTGAGTGAACAGCTGGTGGGCTCGCTCGACAGCGCCGACATCGATGACTTGCAACAACTGGCTGGCAAACGGGTGGGGGTAAACCCTGCCACGGTATTCTACTCACACTTTCTGGCATTACAAAAACAGGGGATTGAAATTGAAATCGCCACCTATCCACAAGCCAGCACGGAAAACCTGATCGACAAACTGGTTCAGGGTGAATTCGATTATACTGCAGCGGATTCGCATCTGGTTGCCCTGGAAAATACTCACCGAGGTAACCTCAAGGCGATTCGGCCTCTGAGTGAGCAGTCTGATATCAGCTGGGGGCTACGCCCGGATCAGCCTCAACTGCGGGAACGGCTCAACGGTTTTATCGAGGAGCACTATCGCGGCCTCTTTTACAACGTCACCTACAACAAGTACTTCAAGAATCGTCGACGTATCGAAAAACATCAGTCAGACCGGGTGGTTGAGGGTTCTGCCCTCTCCCCTTACGATGAGTTGATCAAACCCCTGGCCAAAGCCCATGGTATGGACTGGCGCTTACTTGTTGCGCAAATGTACCAGGAAAGTAAATTCGATCCCAAGGCGGTTTCATTTGCGGGTGCCAGGGGACTGATGCAAGTCATGCCTCGCACCGCCAAGGAAATGGGCTACCAGGATCTGGACCAACCCCGCAACGGAATTGCCGCCGGTATTGCCTATATGCACTGGCTGGAACAGCGATTTCCCGGCGAGCTGGACCTGCAGGAGCGGGTCTTCTTTACGCTCGCGGCCTATAACGCCGGTGCAGGTCACGTACGCGATGCCCGACGCCTTGCCCTCCAGCAGGGGCTTGACCCCAACCGCTGGTTTGATCACGTTGAGAAAGCCATGCTGATGTTGTCCAAACCCGAATACTTCCGCAAGGCGCGCTTTGGTTACGTGCGAGGATCAGAACCCGTGCACTACGTAAAATCGATCCGGGATCGCTACCTGGGTTATTTACAACTGGGAGCACGATAAAACTTGCATAACAAAACCGCCAAAAAACCGGCTCAATTCGAAAAAGCGCTACAGATTTTGCAGATTTGTCCGATAATATGTCTAACGGACCCGCAAAAGAGATTGCCGCCACACGCCACATTGGGCCGACGTGGCCCCGACTGAGTGTAGCCAGACAGGATGTACAGATTTATCACCCATAATTCGCGCCAGTGGTCATGGCACTCCGCGCACTAGCCCTCGCCTTGCTGGCGTGGACTGCGGGGCTCAGCTGGGCTCTGGAACTGACTGACGACGAACGCGCTTATATGGCCCACAAGGGCGAATTATTGATGTGCGTGGACCCGGAGTGGATGCCCTACGAGCGTATCAACGAAGCGGGTCAACACGAGGGCATAGCGGCTGACTATCTGGCGTTATTTGCTGAGCGCAGCGGCTTACAGATCACGCTCTACCCCACCAACTCCTGGCAGGACACTCTCGATGCCGCCAGGGAACGACGCTGCGATTTGATTTCGATGGCTCGCCCAACACCCGAGCGACACCAGTACCTGGACTTCACCGATCCCTATCTGACCTATCCATTTGTGATCGCAACCACCAATGACAAATTGTTTGTGGAAGACCTTGAACAGGTCAGTCATCAACCCTTGGCAATCGTTAAAGGCTACGCCATCGGACACTTCCTGCGTCAGGCGAATCCTGACGTCCAGTTGATTGAAGTGGATAATATCTACGACGGATTGCAACAGGTTCGCAACCGGCAGGCGTTTGGCTACATCGATTCGGTATTGTCGATTGGCTATGCCATTCAACGAGGTGACTTTCTCGACATCAAGATCTCGGGCAAACTCGACTTCACATCATCCCCATCGATCGCCGTGCGCAACGATGAACCTCTGCTGACCAGCATTTTGCAAAAAGCGATGGATGCAGTAGATGAACAAGAGAAAAGGGCTATTTATGATCGTTGGATTTCCATTCGCTTTGAACAGGGTTTTGACTACGGCCCTTTATTGCGTTGGATTATCGCAACCGCGCTGGTGTTGCTCGGCATGTTCTACTGGAATCGACGCCTGGTGGCAGCCAACCGAGTGGCTCACAATGCACTGCTGGAACTGAGCCACGCACAAAGCGAACTGCAACAAAAAAACCAACAGCTGGAACACTTGGCGGCCACCGATCAATTGACCGGACTGAATAACCGATTGCGCTTGCATGAGAGTTTACGCAAAGAAATTTATCGTTTCGAACGCTTTCGGCAGCCTTTATCCGTGATCATGCTGGACATTGATCACTTCAAACAAATCAACGATGAATTTGGCCACCAGGTTGGCGACAGCTGCCTGCAGGATTTAGCCCATCTGCTGCAACAGCATACTCGCGAAGTGGATACCTTAGGGCGCTGGGGCGGCGAAGAGTTTTTGGTGATTTGCCCTCAGACCAGTTTGGAAGGTGCCCGCCATCTGGCGGAGAACCTGCGCACCAAAATCGCCCAGCACAATTTTCAGGGGGCAGGGAATCAAACCGTCAGTTTTGGTGTCGCCAGTATAGATGCCGGAGATTCGCAAGAGAGCTTGCTGTCACGAGCCGATCGGGCGCTTTACCAGGCCAAACGCAATGGTCGCAATAGAGTTGAGAGTTTAACTATTGCGCAATAACCATTAAATCAGTTTACCCAGACCTCAACGCGGCGGTTTTTCACTTTTCCACTGCCGCTATTGGCAGCGACAGGCAAATAAGCACCAAACCCCGCCACCGGTGCAGTGGAGATGCCAACTTTACGTAGTGCCGACTTCACTGCCACCGCCCGCAATTTTGACAGCACCATAGCCCGCGCCTGGGTCTGTTTCGCATCGCCAAAACCGATCAACGTCAGGCGCTTGCCCTGATTCTCCTCGCGACTCATATAAGCCACCAGGCGTTGAATATCCTGCTGCGCCTTATTGTCGAGCCGGGCACTGCCCTGATCAAAACGAAAATTCACCGACAGCCGCTGCGCCCCCTGAGTTAATTCCAGATACTCCCGAGGCCCCCGTCGTACCTCTGGCACCGGCGTGGTAATCAATACCTGAGAAACGAAACCGGTCTCCTGCACCTGCTGCTGACCTTCGTCCGTTTGAATAAAACCGATAAATTCGCGGATAAACGGCATCGACTGCTGAGGTGGCGTATACAAAAACAATCGGCGGGATAACGGATAATCCTCCGTCGCCACGCTCACCTTCTCCGGCACCAACGCTTGAGTGCCGACATCCGACACCAACAGCGCGCGAGAACTTCGCACCGACGCCAAGCCCACAAAACCAATGCCGCCAACGTCCCCGGAAACCAAATCCGACAGCTCATCATTCGACTCAAACCGGCGTGCGTCAGACGACAATTTCACCTTCTTACGCAATACCAGACTCTTAAACGTATCCCAGGTACCCGACTTGTCATCGCGGGCATAAAGACTGATGACCCGGTTATCGCCACCCACCTCACGCCAGTTGCTGATCTGCCCCGAAAAAATCGCGGCCAACTGATCCAGATTCAGCTGTTGCACAGGATTATTGCGATGCACCACCACCGCCAACCCATCAATGGCAATCACATGCTCTGCGTCAAAACTGCGCATATTACCGAAGCCCGCAAGACCATCCACCTCTTTGCCCTTAATCGGCCTCGACGACATCGCAATATCTGTGCTGCTGCCCAACAACGCTTTAAAACCGGTACTCGATCCGTGTGCTGCCACCTCTACAAACACCGGCAGCCCCTTCACGAGCCCCTCGACACGATACTCATTCTCCGTCGATAGAGGTACAACACGCACTTTCGACGCCCCCTTGGCTTCTAGGTAATTAACCAACAGGCTTTTCATCAGACTGGCACCAACCGTGTTTGATCCACTCACCTGGAACAACTTACCGGAAGTGGCATCGGGAAATTTGGCAAGAGAAGCGAAGGCCATCGGGGACAGCCCAATCGACAAGAAAGCCGCTGTTAAACAAAACAACAAAGGTCGCTTAATAGAATTCAGCACCGTTAGTTCCCACAGTGAAAGTTGGCGGGACGACAATAAGATGGGTTTATGACACTAAAATGACGATCAATGATTACGCCATCCAGATCATCTGTTTTCGTCATCGTCGAAAATTGCGGCAAGGATTGCACACTCAGGAACCAAGTGTAATCTGACCTACAGCAACGTGCCATAACCGGAAGTTCATAATCCTGGTTCAGGGCACCATGGGCGTTCGATAATGTCCGCAACGGCCGCACGACGTAGGGTGGATTAGAAGCGCTTTGCGCTTCGTAATCCACCGATCCGCCGAAGGTTTAAATTGGCGGCGGCCGTGTACAAATCACCTGTTGCAGGCATATTCAAGGGTGTTAAAAACCGGGCCGCAGCCAACGAACATCTCCGGCAGAACCGGCGGATTACGGCGCAAGCGCCTAATCCGCCCTACGCATAAACAACGCCGTCAGAGTACCAATCCTGCGAATTTCTAAGACCGGTTATGGCACAAAACGGACTGAAAGATAAGACAGGAAGATATTCGTTTATGTGGTCAGGGAGCCAATTACTTCTTGGCCCGCTTACGCTCGTTCTCTTTCAACAGTTTCTTGCGCAAACGAATGCTCTCGGGAGTCACTTCCACCAGCTCATCATCCTCAATAAACTCCAACGCCTGCTCCAACGTGTGACGAATCGGCGGCACCAGAGTCAGTGCCTCATCCGTACCGGAAGCACGCACATTCGTCAGCTGCTTGCCCTTGGTCGGATTCACCACCAAATCGTTCGAGCGGGAATGGATACCAATAATCTGCCCCTCATACACCTCAACAGCGTGCCCCAGAAACAGACGGCCGCGATCCTGCAAGGTATAGAGTGCATAAGACAGCGTCTTACCCTTAACCATACTCACCAGAACACCGTTCTGACGACTCACCACCTCACCCTCTTTCACCGGGCCATAGTGATCAAAAATACTGGTCATGATCCCGGAGCCCGACGTCAACGTCAGGAACAAACCACGGAAACCAATCAGCCCGCGAGACGGCGCCATAAACTCCAAACGAATACGACCCTTGCCATCCGGCTCCATATTCGTCAGCTCAGCCTTGCGCAAACCCAACTCTTCCATGATGGCGCCCTGATGCTGCTCCTCAACATCAATCACCACCTGCTCATAAGGCTCCTGGATCTCACCGTCCACCTCACGCTGAACCACCTCAGGACGGGAAATACCCATCTCAAAACCTTCGCGGCGCATGGTTTCAATCAGAACCGAGAGATGCAACTCACCGCGGCCGGATACAATAAACTTATCCGCACTGTCACCCTGCTCGACCCGCAGCGCCACATTGTGAATCAATTCTTGATCCAGGCGTTCCTTGATATTGCGAGAGGTAACAAACTTGCCTTCCAGTCCGGCGAATGGGGAATCGTTCACCATAAACGTCATGCTGACCGTAGGCTCATCCACGCTCAGTGCCGGCAACGCCTCAACATGCTCCGGATCACACAGCGTGTCCGAAATACTCAGACCATCGATACCGTTAATACACACAATATCACCGGCTGTGGCCAACTCGGTCTCGACGCGATCCAGACCCAGATAGCCCTTCACGTTCAACACCTTGCCCTTGCGCTCTTCACCACTGGACGACTTAACCACCACCTGCTGATTGGGCTTGAGCGTACCGCGGGTGATACGACCCACACCGATAACACCCACATAGCTGTCGTAATCCAGGGCGGAAACCTGCATCTGGAAGTTACCCTCCGGGTCGACGTCCGGGGCGGGCACGCGATCGACAATCATTTGGTACAGCGGCGTCATGTCCTCTGCCATTTCTTCCGGGTCGTCACCGGCAATACCATTGATGGCGGAGGCATAAATCACAGGGAAGTCCAGCTGCTCGTCGGTCGCTCCCAGGCTGTCGAACAGATCAAACACCTGATCCATGACCCAATCGGGGCGGGCACCCGGACGGTCAATCTTGTTAATCACAACAATGGGCTTCAGACCCTGCTCAAACGCCTTGGAGGTTACAAAACGGGTCTGGGGCATGGGGCCATCAACGGCGTCAACCAGCAACAGTACCGAGTCCACCATAGACAGAACCCGCTCCACCTCACCACCGAAGTCGGCGTGCCCCGGAGTATCCACGATGTTAATGCGGTAATCGTTCCAGCTGATGGCCGTGTTTTTCGCCAGGATGGTAATCCCGCGTTCCTTCTCCTGGTCGTTGGAGTCCATGATGCGCTCAGCACCTTCGTCTTTGCGGTCCAACGTGCCGGATTGGCTCAAAAGTTTGTCTACCAGGGTCGTCTTGCCGTGGTCTACGTGGGCAATAATGGCGATATTACGGAGTTTTTCGATCACAACGGGATTCTCAGTGCGGGCCGAGCCAGGGGCTGAAACAGGACAGTCAACAACAGGGCCGTTAAAAAATGGTGCGGGATTATAACTGATGCGGCTGGCGCCCGCATCCGTTAGCGGCATGCCGGACACTGCCGGACTGTGAAGTAGCCTAATTCCCTATTGTGACGATATGGGTAGCCCCTTAGAGAGCGAGGTATTCCGGCGCCTGAAGAAATTTGAGTACATCGTCGGCAGGCAATGGCCGGGCGAACAGGTACCCCTGCCCCTCAGTGCAGTCATTGGCGGCCAGAAAGGTCAGCTGGTCCGGGGTTTCCACCCCTTCGGCCACGGTCTCCAGCGACAACTTGTCACACAGCTCCAGCACCGACAGCACTATCGCCTGGGATTCACTGTCCTGAGCCAGGCGCATGACAAAGCTGCGATCGATCTTGACGCTGTCGATGGGCAGGTTGCGCAGAAACGTCAAAGAGGAATAGCCGGTGCCGAAATCATCCAGACTCACCTTAACCCCTGCAGTACGCAGGGCATAGAGATGCTGCTTGACCAGGATTTCGTCGGTCAGGATGCTGGTCTCCGTCAGTTCAATCTCCAACCGGGTCAGGGGCACACCAAACTGCTGGGCCAGGCTGATAATCTGTTCGGCAAAGTTCTCCTGTGCCATCTGCCGGGCGGAGACATTGATGGCGATGCGAAGGCCCATCGGCAGTTCGGACTCCCAAAGCTGCAGCTGATGCAGAGCTTCTGCCATCACCCAGCGGCCCAGATCGTGGATCAGATTGGACTCTTCTGCCACCGGGATAAATTCGGCCGGAGAGATCATGCCCTTTTCGGGGTCAATCCAACGAATCAAAGCCTCGAACCCAGCCACACGCATGGTTTTCAGATCCACCTTGGGCTGGTAGTACAACTGGAATTCATTGTTCACCAGCCCCTTGGCAATATTCTGCTCCAGCTCCAGACGTTGGTGTACCTGGGTGTTAATCGCCTCGGTGAACAGATAGTACTTGTTCTTGCCCAGGTTTTTGGCTTCGTACATCGCCATGTCGGCGTGGCGCAGCAGAGTATCCGGATCCTTGCCATCCTGAGGGTACAGCGCCACGCCCACGCTGGCGCCGACGCTGACCGGGCTGCCCCCCAGCATCACAGGCTCATTAATATCCGTAATCAGACGCTCGGCCACCAGCGCCGCCTCCCTGGGGTGACGCACTTGATTGATCAGGGCATTAAACTCGTCACCGCCGCGCCGGCTGATCACCTGCTCGGGCAGCTCGTCCCGAGAGGTACCCGCAATCATATCCCCGCCGCGCAAACGCTTTTGCAAACGCTGCCCGATTTGCACCAACAGCTCATCCCCGGCTTCGTGCCCGAGGCGGTCATTCACTTTCTTAAAATCATCCAGATCGATAAACAGCACCGCCAGAAGCATTTTATTTCTCTCGGCCTGCTCGATCATCGATTTTAGAGTCAGCTTGAGGGTGTTACGGTTGGGCAATCGAGTGAGGGGGTCGTAAAAGGCCAGCTGCATGACCTTTTCATTAGTGTCGTTAAGCTGTACACCCATCACCCGGAATGCCTGGGCCAGTTCCCCCAGCTCGTCATTGGAGTCAATATCAATCCGCGGCTGGAACTGCCCCTTGGAGATATCGCGGGTGGCATCGATAAGGCGATCAATGGGTTTGATAATGTCCCGAGCCACCCTCAGGTAGAGAACAAAGCCAATCACTGAAAACAATACTGCGGTAGCCGGAATCAGCACATAGAGAAAATCCAGACTGCTGATGGTGATGGCATCCAAGTCAATCATGGAACCGAGCCAGATGCCGTCATTAACCCGGCGTAGATTGAGCAGGTAGGAAACCCCCGCCAACTCCACCTCAGAGTAACGCTGCCCCTCGCTGGTTTCTTCATTGGTACCTGCGAGTGCTGACTTGGGCAGCACGGTAAAGGTGATGCCCTCGGATTTGGCCAAGAGCGCACCCTGTGCATCTATAAAGAAGAAGCGGGTGGTACGGGTGTCGTTCTCGAAAATCATCTTCTCCAGACCACCCATGCTGGTGGTCAGGAGCAGGTAGCCAAGCAACTGATTGCCCGCTCGGTTGGTCACTGCGACCGCAATCCTGAGCGCGCTGCTGCCATCATCCAAGCTGACCAGTTCACCGAGATGCCCCTCATTCAGCAGCTGTTGTTCCAATTGATCCGGGTAGAGACCACCAAACATACGCATGTCTTCCAACGCAGAGCCAGACAAACCGCCACCGGGCAACGCCTGTTGGGCACGCAGTCGACCACGATGATCGTGCAGGGAAATATGCTGAATGGAAGGATTGAGCATTTGGAAAGCCCGCAAGCGGTCGGTGACCGCCGCGCGACTGACCCGAATATCACCAAGATGGCCTGTCATACGCGGGTCTACTGCTAACTGCTCCGCAGCCAGACGGGGCCGCTCAAGCTCAGTGCGGGCGTTGAGGATCAACTGACCCACGATATTGTTCAGGTAGCTTAGGGCTTCTTTTTGCAGCTTGTTTTCAAAGTACCAGTAAGCACCGCCGCTTAGCACCGCCAGCGGAAACAGCAGCAGTCCCAGCAACATGACCAGTAGTTTTGTTCTCAGCCCCATTCAATCGCCAGTTGTCATTATTATAAGGCAGTTACTTTACCCAGCTTACCGGGTGAGGACAAACGCAATCTAGGACAACGATCGCCGCACCGTTATGGTGCGGAGCATATACCGTCCTTTCTGGTTATTTTGCGGGCCGATAGACGCCCAGATTCTGGTAGCCGGCATCCTTGAGATTGGCCGCGTGGAGCTGGCTCATAATGCCTTTCTCACAATACAGCAGGTATTCGGTACCCGCGTCCAGGCGACTAAATTCATTGCTGAGACGATAGAAGGGGATCTTAAGCACGTCGATGCCTTCAAGCTGCAGGGGTTTGAGTTCTTCTTCGTCGGGGTGGCGAACATCAATGACCACCTGCCGGGCCTGCACCTGCTCTTGTACCTCGACCTGAACCTCTGGTTCCAAATCGTCAATCACCTGGTCAATGCCCACCATACGGCGGGTTTCGATAGCTCGATCAAGCACCGCGAAGTCGAAGTTACCTTCCTCTGCCGAGACCTTTTCCTCCTGGGCACGGGTTGTCGGCTTACGCGAAATCACGCCACAGTACTCCGGCATAGCGGCAGCAAAGTCCTCGGTGCCAATCTTGCGGGCGGTGTTAATAATGTCGCCCTTATCCATGGTGATCAGCGGTCGCAGTACCAATGTGTCGGTAACGCTGTCGATCACGGTCAAATTGGTCAACGTCTGGCTGGATACCTGCGCCACCGCCTCACCTGTGACCAGTGCAGGAATCTCCATCTCTTTGGCCACTTGAGTGGCGGCCCTCAGCATCATGCGTTTGAGTACCACCCCCATCTGTGAGTTTTCCACCTTTTCCAGGATTTCGGCTACCACATCTTCAAAAGGCACAGTGACAAACATCACCCGGTGCGAAGCACCATATTTCTTCCACAGGTAGTACGCCACTTCCTTCACACCTACTTCGTGGGCACGGCCACCAAGGTTAAAGAAGCAGAAATGGGTGCGAATGCCGCGCTTAATGGTCAGATAGCTGGAAACCGTTGAATCAAAACCACCGGAAATCAGAGACAGTACGGGCTCCTGGCTACCGAGCGGGAATCCCCCCAGCCCCGGAGTTTGCTCCTCGATCACGTGAACCTGATTGCGCTTGATTTCCAAACGCACGGTGATGTCCGGATCCTTAAGCCGGACCCCAGCCGCCTCGGTATGCTGATTCAGGCCTCCACCGACATAGCGCTCCATGTCGGTGGAGGTGAAGTCGTGGTCCCCCTGGCGCTTGATACGCACACAGAAGGTCTTACCCTTCAGAGCATCCCCCCATATGGACTTGGTTTTCTGGAACACGTCCTCTTCATCAACCAGAGGAAAGCTGTGCACCAGTGAGAAATGAGCGATACCCGGTGTATTTGACAGGATCTCCGCCACTTGGGCCTTGGCTTGAGCATCGTTCCGCTCTGAGAGTACGTCGATCTTGTCCCAATCCCGGGTGACGGTTACCGGAAACTCGAGCCCCTTGAACAGCTCTTTCAGGTTCTCTCGCAAGTGGCGGATAAAGCGCTTACGCACCGGCGCACTTTTGATGGTGATTTCCGGAAACAGTTTGACGAGAAAATGCATAGTAATGACAACCAGTACAGATGAGTGTGTTGAGGGGGACCGCGGGCGCGCGATTATAAAGCAACCAACGCCAACACGCAGGTGAAAATGCCACCGCATAGTCACAGTCTAACCTTACGGCAGGGAGTTTTCCCTTTGCCCGACTGCTATTTAGCGTCTGATTTCCTCCTGAAAATCCATCAATTTCACGGAATTTCCATACCCTGGCTGCAAATGCACCATTTTGGGTCTACACTCTAATTCCAGCACCACTCTGGTGCATATGGAAATTTTAAGGTGGCTCCTAAGCCCTTGTAATTACAGCGGTTGCGGCGATTTCACCCAATATTTAACACTGGCATACAATTTGCCCTGTTATCGCTCACTCTCTCTTGCGTCCTGCAGATAAAACGTGAAGAATGCGTGGCTGACTTCCCGCGGTCTCACGAAGAAGGACACGAGGAAGGCTTTTTCCCAATAAATTGTTAATTTCGTCTTGGCTAGGCCATTTTGGAGGCATCCACATGTCAGAGAAAACTCTGAATCTGATCAAAGAAAGCGAAGCACGCTGGGTTGACCTGCGTTTCACTGACACCAAGGGTAAAGAGCAGCACGTTTCTATCCCCATTTCCGAAGTTGACGATGACTTCTTCGAAGAAGGCAAGATGTTTGACGGCTCCTCCATCGAAGGCTGGAAGGGTATCAACGAATCCGACATGATCCTGATGCCAGACGACAGCACTGCCATCCTGGACCCCTTCACCGATGAGCCTACCGTAATTATCCGTTGCAACATCGTTGAGCCTTCCACCATGCAGGGCTACGAGCGCGACCCCCGCTCCATCGCCGAGCGCGCTGAAGAGTACCTGAAGTCCACTGGACTGGGTGACACCGCTTTCTTCGGTCCTGAGCCTGAGTTCTTCGTATTCGATGACATCAAGTGGGGCGCCGACATGTCCGGTGCTTTCTACAAGATCAACTCTGAAGAAGCGGCCTGGGCCACTTCTCACGACTTCAACGACGGCAACATGGGTCACCGTCCAGGCGTTAAAGGTGGTTACTTCCCAGTACCTCCAGTAGACAGCCTGCACGACATCCGCGCCGCTATGTGTGCCGCTATGGAGCAGATGGGCCTGGACGTGGAAGTACACCACCACGAAGTAGGTACCGCTGGCCAGTGTGAGATCGGTGTCAAGTTCAACACCCTGGTTAAGAAAGCTGACGAAGTTCAGATCCTGAAGTACTGCGTACACAACGTTGCTCACGCTTACGGCAAGACTGCCACCTTCATGCCCAAGCCTATCGTTGGCGACAACGGTTCCGGCATGCACTGCCACCAGTCTTTCTGGAAAGACGGTGAGAACCAGTTCGCTGGTGACGCCTACGCTGGTCTGAGCGAAACCGCTCTGTACTACATCGGTGGTATCATCAAGCACGCCAAGGCCATCAACGCCTTCGCCAATGCTTCCACCAACTCCTACAAGCGTCTGATCCCCGGCTTCGAAGCCCCTGTTATGCTGGCATATTCTGCCCGTAACCGTTCCGCTTCCATCCGTATTCCTTACGTGCCTTCTCCTAAGGGCAAGCGTATCGAAGCCCGCTTCGGTGATCCTACCGCTAACCCATACCTGATGTTCGCTGCCATGCTGATGGCCGGTATCGACGGTGTTAAGAACAAGATCCACCCTGGCGACGCTGCCGACAAGGATCTGTACGACCTGCCTGCTGAAGAAGCTGCTGAGATTCCTCAGGTTGCCGGTTCTCTGCGTGAAGCTCTGGACTGCCTGGCCGAAGATCGTGAGTTCCTGACTGCCGGTGGTGTATTCACTGACGACGCCATCGACGCCTACATCGAGCTGAAGATGGAAGAAGTTTACCGCGTTGAGCACACCACTCACCCGGTAGAATTCGACATGTACTACTCCGTATAAGTCGAAGCCTGGAGGTTCTCAACCTCTAAGCATCTTCTAAAAAGCCCCGGCCTGCGCCGGGGCTTTTTTGTGTCTGTCAAAAACGCTAACCTAGGGTAGTGATTACACGGAAAACGACCATGAATGCCAGAATAGTCGCCTTGATTGGATGCTTTTGCACCACCTTGTCATTACCAATGTGGGCAGAAATCTACAAAACCGTAGATGAAAACGGCAATGTGACCTATTCCGACACTCCCAAGGAAAAAGCCGATGCTGTCGATCTGCCACAGATCAACACTCAACCCGCTATTCAAGTCCGCACTCGTCCTGGTACTGACACCAGCGAGGAGGAAAACCAGGAACCAGCCCCCAAGCGTTATCAGGTGCGTATTCTGTCCCCTGGTATGGGGTTGCAGGTACCCATGGGCCAGCAGGATGTGCCCGTTAACGTATTAATCGCTCCAAATCTGCATAAGAATCACCGTATGCAGCTCTTTGTTAACGGTCAGCCCTATGGGCCCGCCAGTCAAAGCAACCAGGGCGTACTCAAGAATATTTACCGTGGTGAACACCGCTTGCACGCTGCTGTGGTCACTCGCAAAGGGAAGGTTATCTCCCAATCATCGCCGATAACCATTTTTGTTCAGCGTCGCTCCGTTCTCAACTGACGCCCTAAAACTTCCCTCCCCAACACCCGCCTGCACATTTTTGGTGCATACTTAAGAGTAGAGAAACACCACTTAGTACCTGAAAGCCCTGATTTCACCGAAAAGGGGCGAGTGCGCCGTATTGGTTCGTTTCTTGCTCTTACAGAAGCTAACTGTAAGAACCCTATAAACTCTGGGTGATTATCCGCGGGAAATATCCTCGGCCACACCCGTCCAGACGACGGCAGGACTCAATGTCGATACCAGCAGGAACCGGTGCTAACTCCAGCGAGCAGCACTACAAGTCCATCTTTGACCACCTCAATGTCGCCGTGGTGGTATTGGACAACTCTCTGCGTCTGGTGCACATCAACCCCTCTGCTGAAATGATGTTGGCGGTCAGTCGCAGCAAGGTTCTGGATACGCCGTTCGTACACTACTTTCGGGAGAGTGATGCCTCCGCCGAAGAAGCACTGAAGGCGGCGGCAGACGAAGACGCCCAGTACACCAAGCGCCGCTCCCAATGGCATCTGCACAACGGGGCCAAACTCACCGTCGATTACTCTGTCACCCCCTTGCCCGACAAAGCCGGGCTGTTGATCGAAATTGTGGCACTGGACCGCTTGCTCCGCATCAGCCGTGAAGAGGCACTGATTTCCTCCCAGGAGACGACCCGCAATCTGGTCCGCAGCATGGCCCACGAGATCAAGAACCCCTTGGGAGGCATTCGTGGCGCGGCTCAGTTGCTTGAACGGGAGCTGCCCGCCGAGGAGCTGCAAGAGTTCACCCAGATCATTATTGAAGAGGTGGACCGCCTGCGTAATCTGGTAGACCGAATGCTCGGCCCGCGCCAACTGCCCAATTTCGAAGACATCAATGTGCACGAAGTGCTGGAACGGGTAGCCACGGTTATCCATGCCGAGTGCGGCGGCGACATCCGCCTGAAACGGGACTACGACCCCAGTATTCCGGACTTTCCCGGCGACAAAGAGATGCTGATCCAGGCGATGCTCAATATAGCCCGCAACGCTATGCAGGCCCTGCAGGAAGCCGACCTGAGCGAGAACAGTTCTATCGCTCTGCGAACCCGTATCCAGCGCCAATTCACCATCGGCCGCCAATATCACAATCTGGTGTGTCGGATTGACATTGAAGACAACGGCCCGGGAATTCCCAGCCATATTGTTGAAGACATTTTCTACCCGATGATTACCGGTCGCGCCGAAGGCACCGGTCTGGGTCTGGCAATTTCCCAGCACCTGATCCAGCAGCATCAGGGCCTGATCGAGTGCAGCAGCCACCCGGGCAAAACGACATTTTCTATCTATATACCACTGGAACAACACCATGCAGCCACCCAATAACGTCTGGATCATAGACGACGATCGTTCAATTCGCTGGGTATTGGAGCGCGCTCTGCAGCAAGAGGGTATTACCTGCACGGCTTTTGAAAGCGGGGACCGCGCCCTTAACGCGCTCAAGACCAGTCGCCCCGACGCCGTGATTACGGATGTACGCATGCCGGGCACTGACGGACTGTCGCTACTGAAAATCCTCTCGGACGACATGCCCACCCTGCCGGTGATTATCATGACCGCCCACTCCGATCTCGACAGCGCCGTGTCGGCTTACCAGGGCGGCGCCTTTGAGTACCTGCCCAAGCCTTTTGATGTGGACGAAGCGGTGGCGGTGATCAAACGTGCACTGGCCCACGCGCAGGAGCAACAGCAGGAAAATCCGCCACAGGAGCCTGAACTGGGTACCGAAATCATCGGCGAGGCACCTGCCATGCAGGAGGTGTTCCGAGCCATTGGGCGACTGTCCCAGTCCAATATCACCGTATTGATCAACGGTGAATCCGGTACCGGTAAAGAGCTGGTGGCCCGGGCCCTGCACCGTCACAGCCCCCGCCGCAGCAACACCTTCATTGCCCTGAACATGGCCGCCATTCCCAAGGATCTGATTGAGTCGGAGCTGTTCGGCCACGAAAAAGGCGCCTTTACCGGTGCTGGCGGCCAGCGCCAGGGCCGCTTTGAGCAGGCCAACGGCGGCACACTGTTTCTCGACGAAATTGGCGATATGCCCGCCGAAACCCAAACCCGGCTGTTGCGGGTGCTGGCCGATGGTGAGTTTTACCGAGTCGGCGGCCATACTCCGGTCAAGGTGGATGTGCGCATCATCGCCGCCACTCACCAGAATCTCGAAACCCTGGTGGAAGAGAACCGTTTTCGGGAGGACTTGTTCCACCGCCTGAATGTCATCCGCATCCACATCCCCAAGTTGGGCGATCGCCGCGAGGACGTCCCCAAACTGGCCCAGCATTTTTTCCACAAAGCCGCCAAAGAGCTGGAGGTGGAAACCAAGATACTGCTGCCGGAGACCGAGAATTATCTTTGCACCCTCGACTGGCCGGGCAACGTGCGCCAGCTGGAGAACACCTGCCGCTGGATTACCGTGATGGCATCCGGTCGCGAAGTGCACCTGGAAGACCTGCCGCCAGAGCTGATGGACAGCCGCGACCAGGATTCACCCTCCGGCGACTGGGAAAAAGCCCTGCGCCACTGGGCCGACCAGGCGCTGGCTCGCGGCCAGCACGACATCTTGTCTGAGGCCGTGCCGACGTTTGAGAAAGCACTGATCGAAACTGCGCTCAAGCATACCGCCGGTCGCAAACGTGACGCTGCCAACCTGCTGGGCTGGGGGCGCAATACCCTCACCCGCAAGCTCAAGGAACTGGGTATGTCAGACAACGGCGACGGCGAATAAGGCGGAGGTTGATAAACTCACCTCCTGCATTAAACTGGGGCGGATTCACTCATCCGCCGCCACATGGACGCCTATGCACCCGCTTTTGGAAGATCACCCCTACGTTTACCACCACAAGGTCACCTGGGGTGAGCTGGACGCCTTTCAGCACGTCAATAACACCGAGTACTTTCGTTATTTCGAACACGCCCGCATTGGTCACTTTACCGCCATAGGTATCATGGCGGTAATGGCCAGCGACAACACCGGTCCCATCCTGGCGGAAACCCGCTGCCGCTTTAAGGCCCCACTGGATTTCCCGGATGAGGTGTACATCAGTGCTCAGGTCAAAGATCTCAAAGAGGACTGTTTCACCCATGTCTATACGGTGGTGAGCGAGCGGCACAACCGCGTGGTGGCCGAAGGAGAAGGCAAAATCGTGTACTACGACTACAATCACAACCGCCGCTGTCCGCTGCCGCCGGTATTGCTGCAGCAGCTGCAAAACGCCACTGGCAAAGAATAGGGCGGACCCGACTGTTTTACCTCGGCGGGCTGTGCTATAAATCGCGGCTGCCCCAGGTCGATAAAAACAGACCGATGAGTTAAAGCAATAATAAGATGGGTCCCCTTCTGAAACCCGATGGCGAATAACAAGCACAACAGACTCGAATCGCTCTTTGCCAACCATGCGAAGGCACTCGTGCGCTTTCTGAAACGCAAGGTCAACAGCGAGCAGGATGCGGAAGACATCGCCCAAAATGCCTTTATCCGAATTCAGCGCCTGGCCGAAGAAGGCGAACTGGAGAACCCCAAGGCTTACCTCTACCAGACCGCCTCCAACCTCGCCATAGATATGCTCAGGCGTGAGAAACTTCACCAGAATTACCTTCAGCAAACCTTCAGTCGCGATCAACTGGCCGACGAGGAATACTCAAGCCTTACGGATTACTGCACTCCTGAAAGACTGTTGTCCGCAAGACGCGATCTGGACAACCTGCAGCAGGCCATGAACGAGCTACCCCTGAAATGCAGGCAGGCCTTCCTGTTGCACCGGGTTAAAGGGCTCTCCTACAGCGAGATCGCCAAGGAGATGTCGGTGTCCGTCTCCAGCGTGGAAAAATATATCCTGCAGGCCCTGAAACACAGTCGCAAGCTTGTCACAGGCGAAGAGAAACGCTGAAAAGTTTGCGTTTTTCACTCAACTGCAAAAAAAATGCTGAAAAATTGTGGGTGGAAGACGTTTTAGTACGTCTACTAAATGCAAGACGACTGTTGAGTCCACAGTGGTCGTGGTACAATTCCGCGTCCCAAAACTGGCCAAAAAACAGACAATCCTTGGGGGTTTCTTGAAAGTCAGGCGAATTAATGACTTGTCGGGGGAAACTGTTCCAAGGTAGTGCGGTCTAATCGAAATCGATTCTAAGGCCGATATATTGAGGCCGGCGTCTGTGACTATACTGAATTTGTGCCTGGGTTAGGGAAGATCGCCAGAAAGCACAGAGCACTATGGATCGCAATGTTTGGGAACCCCGTGAGAATTAAGGTTAATGTAAAACAGCACATGGGACATGTGCACAGGTAGTGAAACGTGAGTCAGACCATTTCACAAAACTATGATGAGTTACTGGACGAAGCTGCGGGCTGGATTGCCCGGCTGCGCTCGGACCAGGTAACTGCCCGTGACAAACAGGATTTCTCTCGCTGGCTGAATCAGAGCGACGAGCATTGCCGCGCATTTGATGATATGTCTTCCTCCTGGGAAGCCACCGCCACCGCAGCTTATCTGCCGGATGTCGAGTCGCAGATGCAGCTCCAAACACCCGCCACCCCCTCGGTCGAAGAACCCCAAACCAGCGGTTGGTTCAGTAGCTGGAGTGGCTGGCAGAGCGGTCTCGCCATGGCCTGTATCGCCGGCGTTATTGCACTGGTTACCCTACTGCCAGGCACACCGGACATTCGGGTCGACAGCTATTCCACCGGCGCCGGCGAGCAGCGCCAGATTACGCTGGCCGATGGCTCAATCATTGACCTCAACACCCGCTCTCACCTGCAGGTCTCTTTTAGTGAGGATCAGCGTCAGCTGCGCTTGTTGCGTGGCGAAGCCTACTTCCAGGTTGCCAAAGACCGTGAGCGCCCGTTTGTTGTGGACGTGGGTGCCGGTACTGTCACAGCGGTAGGCACGGCATTTAATATTCATCGCCACATTACGGAAACCCTTGTTGTGGTCACTGAGGGCATTGTTCAGCTGCGAGAGCAGACGGACGCCTCCACCCCGAACCCAAGCTCTGAGCGTCTGATTGCCAATCAGGAAGCCAGCTTCGGCAAACGCGGGCTGACCGAAATCCGCTCCAGCCGCACACAAGCGGCACTGGCCTGGCGAGAGAAGACGCTGATTTTCAACCAAAGCCCCCTGACTGAGGCAGTAGCCGAGCTCAATCGCTACTTGGAGCTGCCGGTTAATTTGGATGACGAATCGCTGCGCGACCTGCGTGTCTCAGGTACCTTCAGTGTGGCTGCACCGGCCGAGACACTGGACGCGCTGATGGCCAGCTTCGACCTCAGCCTGGACCAACAACGCCTGTATCGAAACATCTCTGAAACCCCCTAGGGGTGCCGAACCAAGCGCACCTCCGCCCCCCATTTGATGGCAAAAACGGCCAGGCAAACCTGGCCATTTGCGCCAAGCCTTCATTGAAACCCTGAGCTGAATACTATATAACCGGAAGGGTGTATTTGGTCAGGCGCGTAAACCTTACTGTCGCCTGCACCCGAAAAGGTATCTGGCAGTACTCGATAACATGGTATTCCGTCGCGCTCATTCTTCCCTGCTGGCCCTGGTTGCGGCTTTGCCGTTAACTGTTGGAACGCTGAGCCCGATTCAGGCGGCGGCGCTGGATACTGCCCAAACACTGCAATTGCCTCCACAGCGGCTGTCATCCTCGTTGATCGATCTGGGTAAACGCAGCGGCCTGAGCATTGTATTTCCCTCTCCTCTGGTCCTTCATCAACAGGCACCGGCCTTAAAGGGTGAAATCAGCCCCCGCCAGGCACTGGAGAAGTTGCTGGAACAAACGCCTCTGACTTACCGGGAGATCAGTCCCAGAGTGGTCGCCATTGTGCCGCGACCGCCGGAAACAGGGGGTGAGGAAGAGAATCACGTTTATCCCGTTGAGTATTTTGAGGAAATGATGGTCATCGGTCGCTCGGTGACCGGCTCGCGCATCAATCGCTCCGACCTAGAAGGCTCCTCGCCGGTGGATATTATTTCCGCACCCGAACTGGCCCGCAGCGGCTCTCAAAGCCTGGGGGAATTCCTCAAATTTGTACCGGCGGTATCCGGCAACTCCACCAGCACTGCCGTGAGTAACGGCGGTGACGGCACTGCCACCGTGACACTGCGGGGCCTGCCCGCCAACAACACCCTGGTGCTGATCAACGGCCAGCGGGTGGCTTTTGATGGCCAGGCAGGCGACTCTGTCGATCTCAACAGCATTCCGCCAGCCGCAGTGGAGCGCATCGAGATCCTGAAAGACGGTGCCTCCGCCATTTACGGTTCAGACGCCATCGCCGGTGTCGTCAATATTGTGATGCGCACCGACTATGATGGACTGCAACTGGAGCAATACTACGGCGAAAGCAGCCGCGGTGACCTGGAAACCCTGACCAGCAACCTGCTCTGGGGCACCACCGGTGAGCGCGGCGGCCTCCTGCTCTCGGCCACCTACTATTCCCAAAACGGTCTGTACAGCCGCGACCGAAGCCTGTCAGCCAATGCCGATGGTCGGCCACGGGGCGGTGTCGACCAGAGGGTCAGTGCAACAGAAACCAGCCGCATTACGCTGCCCGATGAACAGGTCCTCATTCTGGACGAACAATACCGCAACCTGCCCGAGGGTGGATCGCAGATCGGTCACTATCGGGAAGCGACCGACGATGACCTGTTCAACTATCAGACCCAGACCTCGTCGATCTCACCATCCCACCGCTACAGTCTGTTTATGAGTGGTCACTATGAGCTCAACGACAAACTGGAGTTAACCGCCGAGGGTTCCTATTCCAAGACCCGCGCCACCATCAGCCTTGCCTCTACCCCGCTTTATACCGCCTTTGAAGAAATTCCCCTGCCGGTCTCTGCCGACAACCCCTACAATCCGTTCGGTACAGACTTGGACGACGTGCGGCGGCGTATTCTGGAACTGCCGGCACGGGAGCAGGAAAACCAATCTCAAAGCTATCGTTTTAACATCGGGCTGGAAGGCAGTGATGGCAATCTGCATTGGGACAGTCACTTGTACTGGAGCCGCAGCGAGGCCGACGAAACCATCTCCAACCTGCTCGATGGCCTGCGGGTGGCTCAAGCCCTGGGGCCGGACTGCCGAGGCACCGCCATTGATGGCTGTGAGCCTCTGAACCTGTTTGGCCCGCCGGGTTCCATCAGCGCTGAACAGCTGGCCTATATCACCCGTGACGCCCGCCTTGATGGTTACAGCCAACTGTACGGCGCCAACCTGATTGTCGATACCATGGCCACGCAACTGGACGCCGGGCCGGTATTCTTTGCCGCTGGTATCGACGTACGCCGCGAGCGCTCCTCGCTCTCCCCCCGCAACTACAGCGCTAACGATGAGCTGATCGGTGGTATCAGCATTGGTTCCACCCGCGGCGAAAGAGACATTGCTGAAATCTTCTTTGAAGTGCAGCTGCCCTTGCTGGCCAACGCCCCCGGCGTCTATAGCCTGGATCTCGAATTGGCGGCACGTCACTCCCATTACAGCGACTTTGGCGACAATACCAGTCCGAAATTAGGCTTGCGCTACCGGCCGGTGCGCGATCTGTTGCTACGCGCCACCTATTCTGAGGGTTTCCGAGCTCCCAGCCTTGATGAGCTCCACAAAGGCGGCTTCCGCACCCAGGCGTTTCTGGAAGACCCCTGCTCTATTGAAGCGAATGTGGGTGTGCTGTCAGGATGCAGTCAACAAAGTGACCCCACCCGTATTCAGTACCTGACCGAATTCAGTGGTGACGCCGAATTGTCACCGGAGGAATCCACCAGTTACAGCCTGGGCCTCGTGTGGACACCACTGGATTGGTCCAATCTGTCTCTGAGCCTCGACTACTTCCGGATCAAACAGCGCAATGTCGTCGATTCCAGCCCCCAGACGATCCTGGATGAAAACGCCGAGCTGGGTAACTTTGGCGAACTGGTGCAACGGGATGCCAATGGCAATATCACCAAACTGTTTGCCCCCTTTATCAATATTGGAGCCAGAGAAATTCAGGGCCTGGATCTGGCCATGCGTTATCAGGTCCCTTTACCACAAGGCAACCTGGTGTTCAGTCTCAACGCCTCTCATATTGCAGAATTTCTCAGCCGTGTGACGGACCAGTCAGAGACCAAAGACCTTGCCGGTACCTTTACTGACGATGCCAAAGAAGGCCACGGTGCCATTCCGGAATGGAAGCTCAACGGTGGCCTGGTCTGGAGTCGAGATGACTTTGAGCTGAGCTATAGCCTCAACTACGTCAGCTCGCTGCGGGAGGACATTCCCTTTAGCGACGACAGCCGCAGCATCGATAACTGGGTTACCCACGATCTGCAGTTCAACTATCGGCCAAGCCTGGTGCGGGGGCTGCAAGTCAGCCTGGGTGCTGACAACCTGCTGGATGAGCAACCGCCGTTCGCCGCCTCGGCCTTTAACGACAACTACGACGCCCGCACCTACGACATCAAAGGCCGCTTCTGGTACCTGCGTCTGAGTCAGAGCTTCTAAAGGGGCTTGTGCGAAAGAGTCTCTGAGAACAAGCCGCTTTTGAGGGGTTTGCCTCCCCGTTCGTCTAGCATCTGTTGACCCTTAATTTTTTTGGAGCCTGTTATGGTTGCTCTCAGATCCTTGCGCGCCTCGCTTTTGGCCCTGGGCTGTGCCTCGGCCTTGATCTCCCCACTGGCGCTGGCGGATAAGACCTTTCCCGGTATAAAGCAGCTGATGGATGAGAAGACGTTTAACGCCGCCGGCTTGCAACAGCTTTCGCCGCAAGAGCTTAAAGCGCTGGACCGCTGGCTGATCCGTTACACCGCCAACGAGGCGGACATCCTCCAAAAAACCGTGGCGGAGGTAAAAGAAGAGGCCAACACGGAAATTCACAGCGCCATCGACGGCTCGTTTCACGGCTGGAAGGGAAAAACCAAATTCCGGCTGCAAAACGGTCAAGTCTGGGAACAGCGCTACAGCAATACCTGGCACACGCAACTGGACAACCCCAAGGTCACGATTTCAAAGAACTTTTTTGGTTTTTACGACATGAAAGTGGAAGGTACCAAGCGCACAATCGGTGTCCGTAGAGTACAGTGACTGGCGGTTCATAAAAAACCACTAAATTTTTGTTAATTTTTTTTGAGGTGTTCCAAAAACCCTTCGTCTCATTATCAGTTGTACCCAAATCGACAGCGAATAAATTGCTGCGACTCGCATAACAACGAACGAGAGGAAGTTATCATGACTAAAAAGAACACTCTGTCTACAGCGGTGAAGATGGCCGTCCTCGGTCTGACCGCCGCCTCCATGATGCCCCTGACGGCAACTGCTGACAACGAAGAAGCCATCGAAGAAGTAATGGTGACCGGCTCACGTATTGCCCGTGACCCACTGGACTACGTTGGCCCCATGAACATCATCAGCAGTGAAACCATCACCAAAGCCAATGCCATTACCGTACAGGAAATTCTAAAGGAGATTCCGTCGGTAACTATGAACGGCACCAGCGAAAACAACTCCAACGCTGGCCAAGGTGTGCGCTCAGTAGAAATGCGCAACCTGGGTGAGCAACGTACTCTCCTGCTGGTCAATGGTCGTCGTTTTGTTTCCACCGTACTGGGCACCGGTCTGGTCGGTGACTTGAACAACATCCCCGTCAACATGATCGAGCGTGTTGAAGTCCTCGGTGACGGTTCCTCAGCTGTTTATGGTTCCGACGCCGTTGGTGGTGTTGTTAACGTAATTTTAAAGCAGGACTTCGAAGGCGTTGAGCTAAGTGTTGGCGGAGGCCAATCCGGCGAACAGGATGGAGACCGATACGACCTGTCCATGGTCATGGGCGCGAACTTTGACAAAGGTAATATCACATTTGGCGTTTCATTTGCCGAAGAAAAAGAAGTGACCTTTGCCGATCGTCCCTGGTCGCAGGATCCCGTGATCATCGACTTCGGTGGCGGCGCCACCCTGAACGGTTCCGGTATTCCACCTTGGGGCAAATACTATCGCCCGTCCAACGGGAGCTCCATTGCTTTTGCTCCTGATGCGGACAGTGGTCTCGACTTTACCGAGTGTGGCGGCGCCAATGGCCAAGCCATCGACGGTTACGAGCCCTGCCGCTTTAACTATAACCTGGGTAACGATGTTTCCCTGCTGAGCCCCAATCAGAAGACTTCCTTCTTCTTGAAAGGTAACTACGAACTGACTGACACGCTGAACCTGATCACCGAAGTCAGCTACACTGATCGCGAAGGCTCCCTTGGTTTCCCTGGCTTGCCGATCTCCGGTGCCCACGGTCAGTTCACCGACATGGTGCCCGTACCTTTCACAAACCCGCACATTCCTTCTGATGCACTGGCGATGATCCAGGCCGAAGAACTGGCTGTTAACTCCGCTGCCACCGGTTTTATCATGGACTGGCGCGCACAAGATGCCGGAACTCGTCAGTTTGAATACCAGGGCGAAACTGTAAGCACTCTGGTTGGGCTGGAAGGTGAATTCACCAACGGCTGGACCTGGGATGCCCACTTCAACTGGGGCCGTTCCGAAGTGTTCGAAGAAACCTTCGACCAGGTTAACGTTGGTAAACTGCGTATTGCTGTTGACCCCGACAAGTGTGACGCTGACGTAGGCTGTTCCAACGCACAAGCAGCTCCTGGTGATGCCATTGATATCTTCGGTCGCGGTGACGTAACCGATGCCTTTGCCAACTACATTCTGTTCGATGACACCGAGTTCAACGAATACGAAATGATGCAGCTTGCCGGTAATATTAGCGGTGATCTGTTCGAGCTGCCTGCCGGTACTGTTGGTTTCGCCGCGGGATTCGAATACCGTGAAGAAGAAGGTGGCAGCCGTAAGTCTGCGGTGACCCAGTCCGGTGATTCCGGTGGTAACTTCTCTCAGTCCACCAGCGGTGAGTACGACGTAACTGAATTTTACGCGGAAATGAACCTGCCTCTGATCGAAGATGCGCCTCTGGCCGATAACCTGTCTATGGACCTGGCCTGGCGTTACTCTGATTACAACACCATTGGTGACGACTCCACTTATAAAATTGGTGTGAGCTGGAGCCCGTTTGAAGATTTGCGTATTCGTGCTGTGTCTTCTACCGCATTCCGTGCACCTAATATCATGGAGCTGTTCGGTGGTATCTCTGATACTTTCGACGCTGTCGGTGATCCCTGTTCCGGCTATGGTGGCGATACCAGTACAACCGTTGGTGCTAACTGTGCTGCTGCAGGTGTGCCCGCAGGTTACATTCAAAACGCCGGTCAGCTGAAAGTTTCCGAAGGTGGTAACCCGGATCTGGAAGCAGAAACCGCCGACAACCTTACCTTTGGCATCGTTTGGACTCCGAGCTTTATTGAAGATTTCTCACTCGCTCTGGACTACTACGAAATCGAGGTGGACAACGCCATTCAGGCTCGTGATGTGACAGGTGTTATCAACAACTGCTACAACACTCCAGGCTTGGCTGCCGCCGATTGTGCTCGTATCGGTCGTAATGAGCAGGGCAACATCATTCGCCTGGAAGTACTGAACGAAAACCTGGCGAGTCTGGAATCCAGCGGTGTTGACATGACTCTGAACTACGCCATGGACACCGACTTCGGTCGTTTCAGCGTCAACTGGTTGGCCAACTACCTGATCGAGTACAAGGAAATCAGCGACGACGGCAGCGAAGAGAACTTCACCGACCGCATTGCGATGGACAACAGCGCCTGGGCCGGTTACCCACGCATTCGCTCCAACCTGTCCTTCAACCTGGCGCAGGACAACTGGGACGTGGGCCTGACTCACCGTTACATCCACGATGCTGACGCTGATCCTGTTGTTCCTTCTCTGGATGTGGTTGACTCCGTGGACGCTGTTCACTACTTCGACCTGACCGGCAGCATGAACTTCGGTAACTTCCGTGTGGTTGCAGGTATTGAAAACCTCACCGACGAAGAACCTGAGTTCATCCCAGCCATCTCCACCAACACCTCTACTGTGTATGACTGGATGGGTCGCTTCTACTACACCAAAGTAACTTACAGCTTCTAAGTCCGAGCTGTAACCGCTCTCTTCCTCAAGGCCCGCTTATGCGGGCCTCTTTTTTTGAACTCATAAATCCGTACCGAATTGCTTCCTGCTCTTTCCTGACGGATTGACCTGATTGCCAATTGCGCTTAGCATCCTCCCAGACCTCTTCAAAACTCGCCCAGGGATGCATCACGCGAGCTAACCAAGGATGGCTGTTTGTCCGCTGTTGCGGTGGTTCGATAATTCCCTGCCCGATTTTTTGTTTTCCCTATGGGAAAACTGCCTCATTTTGCTAAATGAGATTGCGACACCTGCATAGTGGTGTGACTCGGGAGAGCTCGAATTCACTAGAATCGATAGAAGGAACTATCTATGAAACTCAGAAAACATGCTTTGGTTTTGTCACTCGGTGTCTGCCTGACGCAGATGACCTTACCTGCTTTCGGCGCGAACTCTGATCCCGGCAAAGAGGATATTCTGAACCTTGCTTTTGACCATCCGGATTTCTCGCTGATTCAGGAACTTACCCAAGAAGAAAGCGACTCGACAACCGGTGAGTTCTTAGGGTTTTCCCATGCTACTACCGCTGCATTAAGAACGGTCCTTACTCATGCTTCTGCCGGAGGTGGTGCAGCCGTCTTAACGACAGGAATAGACGATGTATTTAATGGCGGCAAGACAGCAGGCGACTACCTTAAAGCAGGAGCATTTGGCATGCTCGGAGGAATGCAAGGAGTATGGTTCAAAGGGCCGGGAGGCTCCGCCATCACAGGAGCGATTATCGCTGAAACTCTAAGGCAGGCAGAGAAGAGAGCAAACACTAGTGTTGAAGAGCTTGGGCTAGGCAAGAACGCTGTTCCCAGATTTGGCGGAGGAGAAGTGGGCTTTCGACCGGCCACCATAAACTTTAGCGCAGGATCGTACAATCGCGGAAGCAATAAGAGCATCATTACCATATACGCTCAATGATCTTAAGACGGTTTGTATCTTTCGAGACCAGGGATACATGCCGTCGGGTATTCTGTTAACAAGGAAAGGTATAAGAATGAAGAACATATTAAAGGGAGTTGTCGACGGTTCGCTATTTCTAAGTTGCTTTGGTGCGTTGGGCTTCAGTGGAGCTATATGGATATACTTTGTAGCGTATCAGATGGGGCATCTCGACACGCTCAGAGGCAATTCAGGTGCTGAAATATTGGTAATGATTCCAGGAATGATTTTTGGGTTCTGGCTCTATGGCGGTAGAGCGGGTGATATCAGATTTAGTGAAGAATCTAAGTTTGAGGGTATCCGAACAAAAGACTATCGAGTGAAAGTCATCACTCTTTTTTGTCTATGGATAATGGCGTATTTATCTTCGCTTTTGATCCCGGTCATGCGCTAGCGCCGGAATCAAATCCCAAACTTTGCCAGCTGCTTCTGGCTGCCCCGTGTTTGCATTTCATCAAAGCTCTTTCGCAACACCGCAAACTGCGCCTTGGTATCGGCAAACGTCAAATACCGTGTGAGCATGGGATCAATGGCGGCCAGTCCGAGCGGCTGCAAGTCCTGCTGCAGCATTCGCTGCAAGGTGGTGGCCAGTTTCACCGGTTGGTTGCTGAGGATAAAGTAAACCAGCTCCGATGCCTGCAGCGACATATGCCCCCAACCCTGGGCACGCATATTCTGAATGCGCTTCTCGATCTCTCTCAAAAGCTGGCGTTTGAGTGCGCTCTGGTTTAAAAGTCCGGCGACATCCGCTCGGTAGAGTAATACCGAAAGCTCGATATCAGGTTCCTGCCAACAACCGCCGCCGTTGTCGTGAGCGCTTTCGAAATAATCACTGGCCCCGGCATAATCACCCCGCTTGTAGGCACCGAGTCCTCGCCAATAGTCCGCTCTGGCCAGGCCAGCCGCCTCATAGTTTTCGCAGCGCGCCTGGTTGGCCCACATATCCTCCGGGTGGATGGCTTCTACGCGCTTGGCGATGGCCTCTACGGCGCCGTTATTGTTTGTCCGCATGGCCATGGCCATATCCAACAGCGCCAGGCGCCAGGAATCCAGCTCGGGTCGTAACTGCTCCAGCAAGTTGCCGGCATCCTCAAATTGGCCGAGCCGGATTAGCGCGTCCACTACCGTAGCATTGACGTAATTTTGTTTCTCCGCCGGGAAGTTGTGCCGCAGGGCGAAATCCAGCACCTCATCATAGCGGCCAGCCGAGTACAGGCCGTACAACTGCATTTTCAGTAATGATTCGTCCCGCGATTGGTTAAAAAACTGCTCCCCCAGACGCAAGGCTTCGTCATAGCGCCCCTGTTTTTGCAGCACAGAGAGGTAGTTGTGTTGGATCTTGGGGTGCAAAGGATCGTTATCTAAAGCCGCACTGTATTGATTGTAGGCACCGCTGAGCTCTCCGTCGGTCATGAGGGCATTACCCAGCCACATACGAGCCATGGAATAAGCGGGTTTGAGCTGTACGGCACGTTCATGTGCCCTGCGGGCCAGACCGTATTCACCCTTCAATTCGTGAATAATCCCCTGGGAAGCGTAGGCCTCGGCCAGTCGCGGCGCGAGCTGCAAAGCCTTATCCACATAGCGCTGTGCCTTTTGGACCTCTTCAGACTCCTTATCTACCCGGCCTTTGTCGGGATCTCCGCCCATTTCCCCATAAATAACCGTAAAACTGTAGGCGTCTGCCAGACCCGAGTACGCCAGTGCGTAATCGGGCTGGATTTCGATGGCCCGTTCAAATTCATCGGCCGCCTTGCGCAGGGATTCCGGGGTGCGCTGATGCCAATAGTGGCGTCCCAGCAGGTACTTTTCGTAGGCGCCGGCATTTACAGAGGCCTGAGGATGAGGTGTCAGCTGCAACTCCAGTTTTTGCGCCACCTCCTGAGCGATTTCCCGCTGGATAGCGAAGGCATCGGCCATATCCCGGTCGTAGCTGCCCGCCCATAGCGGATAGCCCTCTTCGGTGTCCGTCAATTGCACAGTTACCCGCACCCGGTCGCCCTGAATCCGAACAGTACCCTCTACCAGCACATGGGCGTCGAGCTCGCGCCCAATCTCCCGAACATCTTTCGCCTGATCCTTAAACACTCGTGAGGAGGTTCTGGCCACTACCCGAATTTCCGGAATCGTAATCAGTGCATTGCGGATGTCTTCTGAGAGGCCATCGGCAAAGAACGCTTGGTTAGAGTCGCCCGAGAGGCTTACAAAGGGCAGTACGGCAATGGTTTTTGCCGGCGTCATGCCCTTGGCGGTGCTGGGTGCTCCATTGAGACGCTCCTCCACCCGATCAAACACTTGGTCTAACAGCATTTCGGCTTTTTCATCGCCGTGGTGGATGGCCACCGTAGCCTCATCGTCATTCATTACGGCAATCAACACCAGCGCCGCTACCAGACCGCAGCCAATCAGAACACAGTAGATCAGTACGCTGCCGATGGTACTGACAACCGAATTCAAGGTTTGCAGCAGCAGAGCGTACCAGGGCAATGGCGCCGGATTGGCTGCCGTCATGCCGGGGACTGGCGTCGGCTGCACCTGTGCTGCAGCCGGGGACGGCGCAGCAGCAGGGATAAGCTCAGCGGGAGGCGTTGTCTGAGCAGCGACCTCGGACGCAGCCTCTACCCTTTGAGGAGCAACAGGGGCTGGTACGGATTCTTGCAGCGGCTGTGGCTGGAGTAACAACCGGTAGCCACGCTTGGGCACAGTACCAACAAAACGTTTCTCACGAGCGGTATCTCCCAGCAGACTGCGCAGTTCTGAAACTGCGCGAGTAAGTACTTCCTCACTGACAACAACTCCGGCCCAAACTTCACTGAGCAGCTGCTCACGGCTGACCGTTTCGCCACCGGCCCGAGCCAGGCAAAGCAGCACATCCATGACCTTGGGCTCAAGGTGTTGGCGATGACCGGCCTTGACCAAACCACCGTTCAAGGGTTCGACCCGCCACTCGCCAAGAATAAAGCCCTGATTCAGATCATTGTCCATAACTTGCCAGCCATCTAACCCCCAAACAACTAAGTTATTGATAGTTAAGGGGTTGTAAAATTATCCGAAGGTTTTCCGAAGGTTTTTATAGCAGTATTTGAGGAAAACATCAGCATAAAACTGACTTTCTTCAGGTCTCTGCTCCCAGGTTTTCCGACACTGGCCCCACTTGCCAACGCGGCATCGCCGCAGACAGAGACAGAGGTCGTCATGAAAACCACTCGCGGTTACAAACACTTGGTGTCGGGGCTGCTTACCGCCTTGGCCCTGCAGATTTCCACCGTTGGGGCCCTGACGCCAGAAGCGATGGAGTCCTCTCAGGCCTGCCATCACGACCACTCGCTAAGTGTTGACCGGCTTCCTGAACAGGCAGCTCCCGCCTCAGAGGGGCGGGATATTTTTGCTGATCCGGAAAGCGCAGTCATTGCGGCCAGTAACTATTTTAACCCGCTTTCCATAGCTGAGGACCGTGAGTATATGGGGGCGGTGTTGCGCCACCGGCGACAGGGCCACTATGTCTATACCGCTGCCGGCGGTGTGGCGGGAGAAGATCGCATAAATATCCGGCTGCAGTTACCCAAACAGTATGAGGTAGTTGCCTTCTGGCACACCCATGGCGGGCCACATTTCAGTCGTCGGTATTTTTCGGATGTGGACACTCGCCTGGCCAAAGACTGGCAGGTGCCCTTCTATCTGGCCGACTTTACGGGCAGCCTGAAAGTATTCCACCCGGACAGTAATACCCTGCCCAGTATGAAGGCTTATAAACTCGGTTTAGGCAAGCGCAGCGGCTACGCCAAGGGCAGTTCAGTGAAACTCGCGGACAAGCGCGTCAAGATCGCCACCGACTTCGACCAGTGGCAGGCGCTACACGCTCAGGTGGCCATGGGACCGATGGATGAGCACTCCTGCGACAGCATCGCACAGCAAGCGAAAACTGCGCAGGAGCAAAATAACAGCTAGGTATAACGTATTAAATAGATTGCACTAGAGATTCTCTCTACCGAGAGTGAGCCTGCAAACGGCGAAAGTAGCGGTCACGCAGGCGCGTGGCCCGGCTTACCAGGGACATTTCCCGGCCCTCTATCAACACCATCTCCGGCTCGCTCAGCATCTCCAGTGGGTCACCACTCCAAAGCACCAGCGTCGCAGGCGATCCTACTGCCAGCTTGCCCCCTTTTAAACCAAATACCTCAGCGGGGTTTAGCGTCATGGCGTTAATGGCAGCCAGCTTATCGAGTCCATTGGCCACGGCATTACCGGCGGATTGACGCACCAGGAACGCATTGTGGGTATTCTGCCAGCCCATCCCGGTAAAGATCAGCTTCACCCCGGCCTGTTGCATGATACGGGCGTTGTCGAGACGGGCTCCCAAAGACTCGTAGGCATCGGGCAGGTTATGAATAGGGTCGAAGATCACCGCTTTGGCACCGGCAGCGATCTCATCAGCCACGCGCCAGCCTTCACTGACTCCGGCCAAAATCAACTTAAGACCGTAATCCTTACCCAATTTAAGCGCTCTGAGAATATCGTCAGCTCTTTCTACATGGACAATCAGGGGTTTGCGACCGCTTACTACTGGACCGAGAGCATTCAGATCCTGCAGAGACAACGCATAGTCGCGGCGTTCGCCACGCCTGACCGCAGCCTTGTTGGCCGCATAGTCCTTGGCGTCGTCCAGCGCCTCCCGCACCAGAGCCATGGCCACAGCGCGTGAGCCACCGGCCAGATGCTGGCCACTTTCACCCAGGCTGAGCACCACCGCAACACTGTCATTCAGAATCTGCTGACCATGGCTATTGAGAGTGATCAAGGCTGCTTGGCCGGCAAACAAACCGGCGTTACTCTCAGGGGTTACCAGGGCATGCGTGAGCCCCTGCATACGGTTGTGGGGAATCAGGATTGAGTCGGGATTAAAGCCATCGGCGACCTTCATGGCAGCGGTCACCCTTGGATCACCACTGCTGGTGTCCACCGTGCTCTCAATCGCGCTGATTTCCTCCACCCCAAGATGGGTGTCACCGTTAAAGAACCCCGGTGTCAGGCTCATGCCCGTGGCATCAATGCGGCGTGCGTTATCCGGCGCCCACAGCTCAGGGCCAATTGCACGAATGACTCCATCGCGGATCAACACATCTGTCGAGGCCTTAATCCCGTGGGGCGTATACACGTCGGCGTTACTGATCAGAACGGCGTCGGCCGCAAGCGACGCAGTGACCGACAGACCACTGGCCGCTACCAGAGCACCGAACCAACGGCGCAGTTTACTAGTGGCACTCATGGGCGGTCCTCCTCTGGGTTAAGCACGCCGAGATTAAAATCCCTCGTGGGTGTGAGTCCGGGCTTGCCGCTATCGAAACGCAATACGCCGTCAATCCAGACCTTGTCCGCCTTACTGTAAATGCTAAAGGGATCGCTGCTCCAGAGCACCAGATCAGCATTTTTACCGGCCGTGATGGAACCGATACGGTCATCCAGTCCCAAACTCTTGGCGGCATTGAGAGTTACCCAGCGAATAGCATGGGCGCGGGTTATATCCAGCCCCATACGACGCCCGGCGCTCATTGCCTTGGCCACCTCCTGATTCAAACGCTGCACCTGGATGCCGTCATCGGAGTGAATCACCGCACAAGCCTTGGCGTAATCCACCAAGGCCAGGTTTTCACGCACCATATCAAAGGCCTCCTGCTTGAAACCCCACCAGTCGGCCCACATCACCGCGCAGATATTCTCCTGCGCCAACAAGGGCGCCACCTTGTAGGCCTCCACGGCATGGTGGAAGGCCGCGATGGTGTAACTGAACTCCTTGGAAAGGTCGATCATCTGCGCCATTTCGTCGGCGCGGTAGCAGTGGTTATGGATGCGGATCTCACCGTCGAGCACCCCCATCAGCGTCTCCAGCTTGAGGTCGCGCTTGGGCGGCTTGCCGTTCTTTTTCTTCTCGTAGGCCCGCCACTTCTCGCGGTACTCGACCGCATCGATCCAGGCTTTACGGAAGCCGGCCATATTGCCCATACGTGTAGAAGGCATGGTGCCTTTCTCGCCATAAACCCGTTTGGGGTTTTCTCCACAGGCCATCTTGAGACTGTGAGGAGCATCGGGGAACTTCATACCCTGAACCGTGACCGAAGCCACGTTCTTGAGCGTGACGCCACGGCCGCCAAACAGATTGGCGGAACCCGGCAGTACCTGAAAGGTGGTAACGCCCCCAGCCAGCGCCTTCTCATATTGCGGATCCTGGGGCCAGACGGAATGCTCCGCCCATACTTCGGCCGTGACCGGCGACGTCATTTCATTGCCATCGGCATGATTGATGGTTTCCGGTGCCGGGTACACCCCCATATGGGAATGCACGTCAATCAGACCCGGTGTCAGCCATTTGCCATTACCGGGTACCACTCGGGCACCCTCCGGCAAGGGTATATTGGCCCCAACCGCTTCGATACGACCATTACTCAACAACACATCGGTACGGTTAAGTTGCCGGCCATCACCGGTCAACACCGTGGCGCCCCGAATTAATGTCACAGGGCTGCTGGGCACCTGATAAGTGGAGCCATAGGGTTTACGCGCCTCGACGGCGTCATCGGGCTCCGCGGGAGGTTTTACCGGTTGGCTGCAAGCGCTCAGCAGCAGCGCCGCCAACGGTATCAAAGATAAGCCTTTGAGAGTCATCCTTTTGTCTCAAGTTGTGGGGGCAGAGTCACTCCGCCCCAGGTAGTTATTACGAGTAAATATTAGTTGTAAGTTGCTATCCAGCGATCCACCTGTTGCTCCAGAATCGACAACGGAAGACTGCCATCACTCAATACTACTCGATGGTAGTCACGAATGTCGTACTTGTCGCCCAGAGTAATTTGGGCCCGCTCGCGCAGCTCCAGCAACTTAAGTCGACCGATCATGTAAGCCAGAGCCTGGCCCGGCAAAGCGATATAACGCTCGACCTCCGCCACAATATCAGTATGGGACAGCGCCGTGTTGGCCGCCATTAACTCAATCGCCTGCTCACGACTCCAGCCTTTGGCATGCATTCCCGTGTCCACCACCAAACGACAAGCGCGCCACATCGCCATCGTCAGGGCACCAAACTCCTGGTAGGGATCTGTATAGAGCCCCAGATCCTTACCCAGGCTTTCCGTGTACAGACCCCAGCCTTCTACATAAGCCGTAACATGATCAAACTTACGGAACGCAGGCAGCCCCTCCAGCTCCTGAGCGATAGCAATCTGGAAATGATGACCGGGCGCCGCCTCGTGTATCGACAAGGCTTCGCGGATATAGGTGGGGCGGGCCGGCAGGTCGTAAGTGTTTACGTAAAAGATACCTGGCTTGCTGCCATCCGGTGCGGGCGAGTTATATTCCGCCGCCGCCGCTGAAGCGGCACGAAATGCCTCCGTGGGCCTGATCACATAAGGGGCGCGAGGCTCGATATCAAACAACTTCGGCAGCCCCGCATCAATGACGGTGCGGACATCCTCGTAGGCCTGCAGCAACTCCGCCTCGGTCTTGTACTGGAATTTGGGATCACTGCGCAAATGATCAAAAAAGGCGCGCAGATCACCTTCAAAACCCACCCGCGCCTTGATCGCCAACATCTCCTCACGAATCAGTTTCACCTGTTGCAGGCCAATCTCATGAATCTGATCGGCGCTAAGATTCGTGGTGGTATATTCACGCACCTTACTGGCATACCAACCCTGGCCACCCGGCAAATCCCCAAGGCCTACACTGGCGCGGGTCGTGGGCAGATATTCCTCCTGCAGGAATGCATGCAAGCGGCGATAAGCGGGCACAAAGTGCTGTTCAATAGCCTCGCGGTATGAAACCGTCAGACGCTCGCGATCTGCTGTAGAGACCACCTCCGGGAACATCGTTAAAGGTTTATAAAAAATACTGTCTTCCGCCTTGTCGACAATATGCGCCTGCAATTGAGGCAAGGTGCGCTCAATCAACACACGCGGCTGCACCACCCCTTCGCTCATGCCCTGACGCATACGCTCAATAGCCAAATCAACCCACAGGTTGAATTCACCCATGCGCTCTAACCAATTGTCGTAATCCGCCACCGTGGCAAACGGCTGAGTCGAGGCACCGGAGCCCAACACCGCCATAAAATTGGGCAAGCTAAAAAACTGACTCACCGGAATCAACGTGTCCAGACGACCATAGCCCTCGCTCAGATACTGCTCGCGGGCCTCACGTTGATACAAAAAGACATCATAACTGAGGCGGTCCGCCTCGCTCAGCGCATCGCGATCAATCGCCCGCAGAGACTCCAGAGCACGCTGCTCCAGCGCCAGAGACTGCGACAAATAATCATCACTGAGGCCGTCACCCAAACGGTGGTTGTAATCCATTACCCCTTCAAACATTGCATTGATGGGGTTGAGTTCAAAATTGGACTGACGGTAATCAGCAAACACCTTATGCAACTGCTGACTAAGAGCCTTGGGCTCCTTCTTGGACTCCACTGACACATTGACACAGGCGGTTAGAGACACCACCGCAGCGGTCGCTGCAGCCATACGACCGAGCGGCTTGAGATATTGGCGCGCACGTCGTACGGCAGTCGCCAACACTGGGGTGGGAATTCGGGAAAAGAGGTTCTGCGCAGACGCATTCATCGCTTGTTTGGCCTTAGATTTTTGATGGGAATTATATCGCCGCTTACCAAATCCACAGGGTTGGGCAGCTTGTCTTATTAGACGGCCGAGATAAAGAATCCCCCAAATATTTGGGCAATAAGAGAGCAAGAGATGTGAGGTAAAAAAACTCAGTGAACTACGGTGGTAGCGGCGGCTGGGCGTTTCGTTTTCGGAGCATTATAGAGGGTGCCGAAAGAGCCAAAATGACGAGCGTTTTTCAGCTCGGCATTTTGGGGACTGAGGGAACCCAGGATGGGCGCCCGACCGCTCCGAAAACGGAACGCCCAGCCGACGCGATTGAGGCACCAACCTAGAACACCGTCCGACATCTGAGGAGTGCCGGAAACCTTGTTGCTAAACGCAGCAACTATGGCTTAGCAGCAAACAACATCTCCAACTTATTGCGATAACGACTCTGCTGCCCCGCATCCTTAGTCAAGCTGACCGCCCGCTCCAGATTCTTGCGGGCGCTGGCGCTGCGCCCCAACGCACTATCCACCCGCGCCGCCAGGAAAAAAAAGCGATGATCCTCATTATAAGAATCAATTGCCGCCTCTATATGAGCACTGGCCTGAACAAACTGACGCTGCTCCAGAGCCTCCTCTGCCAAATGGTAGCGAAAATACGGATTATTCATCCGAAAACGATGAGCCATCGACTCAAACTGCTGCGCCTCCTCAGTCCGCTCCAGCTGGCGATAAAGCCGTCCCAGATTACTAATCACCAGCAAATTCCTTGGACTTAACTCCAGGGCCCGCCGATAGGCCACCTCCGCCTCATCGAAATGCCCGGCCCGGCGATAAATCGTGCCGAAATTGGCCCACAAGAACTCCAACTTTGGCGCCAACTGTAACGCCTTGCGCTGATAACGAAACGCCTGCTTTAAATCCTGCTCGAACAACTTCTCCATCGCCCGGTTATTATAGAACTGCGCCTCGGCGTAACTGTCATCCACCTTACCCTGGGGATAATCGACATTATAATTCTCCCGGTTCAGGTCCACGATCTTGCGGCCCCGGGGCAACTCCACCACTGCGTTAATATGCCGATAATACACATGAGTACCTGGGCTCTGCATATCCCAGGTAGGAGGTACCTGCACCTCATTAAAATACGCCTTTAAGCCCGCCTCTCGCGCCAGTGCAACAAACATACTGGTGAAGGACAGACAATTACCCTCCTGAAAATAGAACGTCTCGGCAGCGGTATGAGTGGTCAGAGGGTCATACTGCAAACCCAGTATGCCGTTGTGAAAAATTGCCCGTAAAAGACTGTTGAACTTCGCACTTTTGAGCCGATTGCCACCGGAAGTCACATAGAGCTCCAGGAACTGATGCATCTCATCACTTAAGGCCATTACCTGCTCTTCTGGCAGCGTCTTCACCGGGTGCCCCAGCAGGGCTTCGCCACTGAGAGCCCAATGCAACTCGGCATCCGTCGGGGCTTGCACAGCTAACTTGGGCTGGGCAATACAACCCGCCAATAAAGCCAAGCAGGCCATAGAAACAACCAACCTGAGGCAACGATAGACAGCGATCACCGGATACCTCCTCCAGTCAGAGGCCCCCAGCGGCAAAATACCGTAAAGAGCCCAGGAAATTCAGCAAGATCATTGCAACGCCTTCACTCTTTATCTTAGTCTGTTTGGGACATACTTGACCCAAAATCCGACCAATGGCTGCCGACGATCCTCAATAGAGGTCGATGTTCCTTTGCGGTATTTCGTCGCTTAACCGTCCTAAAGGGGTACAACAGCCCCGAAATAACGATAACGCGGACACTTTATGACCACCACATCCATCCCCACCACCGCCCTGGCGAGCGACGAACTGTTCGGCCATCCCAAGGGACTCTATGTGTGTTTTGCCACCGAGCTTTGGGAGCGTTTCTCCTTCTACGGCATGAAGTACCTGCTGTTGCTGTATTTGACCAAGTACCATCTCTTCACCGATAGCGCCGGCTACGACGTCTTGGGTGCCTACGCGGGCCTGGTTTACGCCCTGCCCGTTATCGGAGGCCTGCTGGCCGACCGCTACTTGGGCATGCGCAAGGCCGTGGTATTCGGCGCCCTGCTGCTCACCGGTGGCCATGCACTCATGGCGGTGGAAGGCCAACAAGCGGTGCAATACGCTGCCGGCACCGTGCTGACAACCGACATCACGCTCAATAGCGGCGAAATACTCAAGGCAGGCACGTTGCTGAGCGAAGGTGTCATCATTCAGGACGTCGTGGCACTGAAAGTCTTCTTTCTGGCCCTGGCTCTGATCGCTGTGGGAGTAGGCTTCCTCAAACCCAATATCTCCACCATTGTCGGCCAGCTGTACGCGCAGGATGACCCTCGCCGTGACGCCGGATTCACCATCTTCTATATGGGCATCAACCTGGGCTCCTTCACCGCCATTTTGCTGTGTGGCTGGCTTGGCGAAACCTTTGGTTGGGGCTACGGCTTTGGTGCTGCGGGTATCGGTATGCTGTTGGGCCTGTTCACCTTTTTGAAAGGTCAAAAATATCTGAACGGACTGGCTGAACCAGCTGACCCGGAATCTCTCAAAGAAAAGCTCTTGGGCCCCATCAACCGCGAGTGGATTATCTACCTGGCGGGAATCGCCTCACTGGCCGTGGTTTGGCTGTTGCTGCAGAATGAAATCGTTGTACACGCCACTCAAAATGTTCTATTGGTCATTGCTCTGGCCGGTATTCCACTCTATGCATTGATGAAGGGCACAAAAGAAGAGTTCCAACGCACGCTGGTGCTGATGGTTCTCATCGCTTCCTCGGTGGTATTTTGGGCGCTGTTCGAGCAGTCTGCAGGCAGCATGACCCTCTACGCCGACCGCGTGGTTGACCGCAATGTGATGGGAACGGAATTGCGCGCCTCCATGTTTGGCTCGCTCAACCCCTTCTTTATCATCGTCTGCGCACCGCTGTTCGCCGGCCTCTGGGTGTGGCTGGCCAAACGGGGCTGGGAACCCAGCACCCCGGTAAAATTTGCCCTCGGCATTATCCAGGCCGGCCTTGGCTTCGGCGCCATGGTTGTCGGCGCCAGCTTTTTGGGCGAAGACGGCAAGGTTGCCGTTGTCTGGCTGACCCTCGCCTACCTGTTGCATACCACCGGCGAACTCTGCCTGTCACCGGTTGGCCTTTCAGCTGTCACCAAACTGTCCATCAAACGGGTTGTTGGAGTCAGTATGGGGACCTGGTTTTTGGCCACAGCTCTGTCGGAGACCGTAGCAACCCGGATTGGCAAGATGGCGGCCATCGATACTACCGGTGGCGAATCCCAGGACTTGGCCCTTGCTCTGACCACTTATACCGAGCTGTATGAATTCCTGATGTGGACCGGTATTGGAGTGGGTGTGTTTATGTTGCTGCTGGCGCCCTTGTTGAAGAAGGGAATGCACGGCGTACATTGAGTTCTACACATTCTAAGGAAACAGCATGAAATTGACTGCATTCAGCGATAACGAAATTCTAGACACCGTTAAATCACTCGCTGAACATACGGAAGATTCGTGGAATAAAAAGGACTTCCAGGGGTTTTGTCGATTTTTCTTATCGGCAACACCTGAGCAAACCTTTCCTGAAAGTGAATTTAATCGACAGATAAATGAGAACTACGACACCTTTGGAAAACACACCATCTCCGACTTCGTCGCTATCCACCGCAATCCGGATAACGTGATCGTCATTTGGAAAGTCAACTTCGAATCACGAAAGGAACCCGGTTTACTGATGTATGAATTTAGAGAACATGATGGAGAAATTCTTATCGGTGGTTGTTCTTATCATGCCTGAGATTCGGTATTTTCTTCTAAGAGTAGAAGCATTGACTCTGTTAATCAGCAGAGTTCCCGTCGCGGTCGGAGCCCGCTGCTACGGAATGCGTGACAATCCGGTCAATATTGATGCCCATATGTTCACCAACTATATAGTCAACCGGTATACCCTACGCCGATGAATTCCCTGCGCGCAGAGAAGCAAGCCCAAGACCGCAATAATCGTATGCTTACCCAGAACCCAGTGTGAGCGCTGCACTGGAACTCCCTTGACAACGGGTTTATGCCTTCAAAACCTGCTAATCTTGCCTCATAAGGTGACTTTGGGCCTGCGGCGAGCCAGGTATAGGCGTAATGCGCGATGACGGTCAATTCAGTTAAAGGGGACACTCATCATGAAAATGAACTATTTTGTCTTTGGCACCAATGACATGGCCACTTCGGTCGGTTTTTATGATGCTCTTTTTGCAGGCAGCGGTATCAACAAGATCCATGCTGAGGGACGTATGACCCTGTGGGCTGGTCCGGACTTTATGTTTGCCCTGGCGGAACCCTTTGATGGCCAGCCTGCAACAAACGGCAATGGCACCATGGTCGGCTTCAACCTGGATTCTGCCTCAGAAGTGGACCGGCTGTATGCAAAGGCACTCTCATCAGGTGGTGTGGACGAAGGTGAACCGAAAGAACGATCCGGGCGATACTCAGCCTATGTACGGGACTTGGACAGAAACAAGATCTGTTTTTTCGAGTAACATCCATGAACAAGATGGCTAACTGGGTGTTTTTGCTGGTGCTATCCACCGGTTTGTTATTGACACTGGGTGTCTTCACCACCGTTCGCCAACAAGAACAAGCTCGTCAGAGGGACGTGATCTACGAGCAAACCCAATCCATCGGCGGAAATATCGAAGCCGGGTTTCGTCAACGTACTCTTCAGGTCGCCTCAGTCGCCCATTTGTTTTCCAGTTCGGAGTGGGTTTCCTACGATGAATTTCAGCAATTTATCAGACTCGCCTATCAAGATGAGAGAATCAGCGATTTTGTTCTGAGCTGGTTGGTTTACAGCCCTGTTGCTGATGCCGATAAAATTCAGAATAAGATTCGCCAGAAAAACAGCGAAGTCTTTAGCGACTTTCGCTTTTTTGACTTTGACTACGCGTCCTTTCAACCCAAACCGCTTTTGGGTCACGACGGGTGGTTAACGGCGGTGGCTTACCATTATCCGAAAGAGAAAATCGTAAGGAACTTTCTTGGGCGAAATATCGGAGTGAATCGCCCTGTTTACCGAAACACCGAAGTTGTGCTGCAATCCGGCAAGGCCTACATCAGTGGTTTGTCTGAACCCATACCAGCCGTGCCCGCGCCTCATTATTTTATCACCTATCCGATTACCCGTGACGGGAACATCTCCGGTTTTATTGTCTCAGGAAATTCGCTGGGCCCTATTTTCAATCGTTCACTGCCCGACTACTATCTTGAAGCCTTCCGATTTTGTTTACGCGGAGAAACAGGAGGTGCATTCCGTTATCCTGAAAATACCATTGTCGATCGGTGCACAGAAAATGAGGCGGGAGTTCCCCGCTATGAATTTGACATATCCGGCTCTGAATGGTCACTTGATATCTACCCTGTGAACAATCCCATATCGCAAAGTAATCTGTTGATGTTGTCTTTGATTACCGTGTCGATAATGGCATCGCTTATTTTGGCACTCTTTAGTCGTTCGCTGCTGTTGAAACAGGGCGAGCTGAGAAGTCGAGTGATCGATCAGACCAGTAAACTGCGTATAAAAAACCAGGAACTACAAGAGACCATCGAGCAGGCAAACGCCGCAACAAAAGCCAAGTCTGAATTTCTCGCTAATATGAGCCACGAAATCAGAACGCCAATGAATGGTGTCGTGGGCATGACGAGCTTGTTGCAGAAGACTCAACTGAGCAGTAAGCAAAGGCAGTTTGTCAGTAACATTGATTTGTCCGCCCGCCACCTGATGACCATCATCAACGATATACTGGATTTCTCCAAGATAGAATCCGGAAAGCTCAAACTGGAAAACTCTGCCTTTTCGATACATCAGGTTGTCGATCATTTGAGAGCTACATTGCAGCAAAATGCCGAAGAAAAGGGATTGTCTTTTGAAATCATGCTTGATCCCAATATCCGCCAAGAGCTGGTGGGTGACCTTGTTCGTATTTGTCAGATTGTGATCAATTTGAGTTCAAATGCCGTCAAATTCACCGACAAAGGTAGCGTGACAATAGAATTGAGTATACCTCAGCTACAGAATGCTGAGCCGACGCTTCAGGCTGCAACGGTTGATTTGATGATCAATGTCCGAGATACCGGCATAGGAATCTCCGAGAACGAGATTCATGAACTGTTTGATAACTTTACCCAGGCGGACTCTTCTATAACACGCCGTTTTGGCGGCACTGGCCTGGGCCTTTCCATCAGCCAACAGCTGTGCAAAGCCATGAGTGGCGAAATATCGGTGGCCAGCACTCCGGGAGAAGGCAGTTGTTTTACGGCACGAATACCTGTCGGGTTATATCAAGAAACCCTGAATGCCGAGCCTCAGAATATCCAAAACTTCGACAAAGCACCCACCGTCCAGGAAGCAGGTGTGCTGAGGGCACCAGCAGAAACAGCCGATGCGGCTCACAACCAGCAGCCGCTGGACTCAGAACATGCTCGTATACTTATCGTCGATGATAGCGAAGTTAATCAGTTGACTCTAAAGTTCATGCTGGAGGATCTTGGTATCGACAGCGAATGCGCGGATGATGGTCAACAGGCTCTGGATCTTCTGCAGCAACCATCTGCCCTTACCTGGGACCTGGTGTTTATGGACTGTCAAATGCCCGTTATGGATGGGTTTTCCGCCACTCGGTTAATTCGAGAAGGCAAAGCAGGAGCAGAAAACAGACAGATTCCCATCATTGCCTGTACGGCAAATGCCCTCGCAGGAGACGACAAGCGCTGCCTGGCTGCAGGTATGGATGACTATATCGCGAAGCCGGTTGAGGAAGAAGAAGTGGTCCGTAAACTGAAGCGCTGGCTGCCAGACTTGTCCATTTCGGAGAGCTTGGAATAGGAAAGCGGCGGCGGTGTGTGTTTACGATTCACCGCCATACTCATGCAGAATCTCAACGATTTGCACCTGGTATGATTTGTACCACTTTGACTTTCCCAGCTGCTGGGCTTTACGGTGCTCAGGGTTGTTTTTCCACGCACGAATTTTGTCCTTGTCCGGCCAATAGGAAATGGCCAACTCAGAGTTGCCTTCCGTGCAGGCCGTAAATTCCGTGCAGCCATATTCGTTTAGTGCCAGATCACGCATTCGATTGGCGGTTTCAAAGTAAGTCTCGTCAAACTCCCTGACCTCGGCTTTAAAGATGACGGCATACATGTAAAACTCCTCAGGTGTCGATGCTGATTTGATGTGGGAAGAAAAACACAATCTACGATTTCGATCCATCACAATTTTCGCTGTTCGCCCAGCCCCTCGGCGGCTGGCACTCTCGACCTCTGTAGCTTAAGATACTTGCGCCTCCCATCACGCATCCCGGAGCCCCTTTTGGCCGTCAAACCCAAGCACCTCGTCCTCAACCTCCTTTCGGTTGCAGAAGAACCCCTGACCTCGCAACAGTTTGTGCGTGTCGGCGAGCTCTTCGATATTACCGCAAACAACATTCGCGTCACCCTGGCCCGACTGTCTGCGGATAAACTGATCGAGACCTGCGGCCGCAGCCAATATCAGTTGGGTGAACACAGCCGTGAGCTGGCCCAGAATCTGGCGGGCTGGAGATCGCTGGAGAAAAGTCTGGTGTCTTGGAGTGGAGATTGGATCGGGGTGTTCGTGGCCACTCTGGGACGGGCGGATCGCACCGCCCTGCGTCGTCGCAGCCGCGTTCTTAGACTGGTGGGTTTTGAAGAGTTCAAGCAGGGATTGCTGGTGCGTCCCAACAACCTGGAGGGCGGTGTGGCTCGTGCTCGCGAAAGGCTCTATAACCTGGGGCTGGAGCGAGAAGCAATGGTATTCAGGCTCGGTGATCTGGAACAAGCCGAGCAGAAGGCCGCGATGGAGCTCTGGGATACCAACGCCCTGGAGCAGCAGTACGCCGAGGGCTTACGGGAAATGGAGAACTGGATGGTGCAGGCAGACAAGTTAACACCGGATGTGGCCGCCCGCGAGACCTTTCTGATTGGCGACCGGATATTGCATCACATCGTGTTTGATCCGTTACTGCCCACCGAGATGATCGATACGCAGGCCAGGGCTCGTTATATCGATACCATGGCCCGCTTTGATGAAGTGGGCAAGGTGCACTGGCGCAAGATCTACCGCAGCCTGGGTTAAGGCTGCGAGTGTTCATACCCTGGAGGACACCCTACCCAGCACCTCCAGATAACCCGGAGGCTCGGGCACCGCGTTTTTCTCTCTGAGCAGGCGATGCAGCCTCGGCAATTGCCAGCAAGGTGCCGATGCCAGCGCGTGGTGCTCAATGTGGTAGTTCACATGAAACGGTGCCACAAAGGAGCGAGACCAGAAGCTGGGGCGGGTACTGCGCGTATTCTTTAGCATATCCGGAGTCATTTCGGTCAGGGCGTGCTCGGCAATGGCCCGGATGCGGATAAACAGCCAATAGGGACTCAGATAAGCCACCAACCAAGCCAAGTAAAGCTCCGGGTGACCCACAGTGGCGAGAATAGCGAAGAGTAGAGCATTGGTGAGTAACGTGGGCCAGGCCTCCCTGAAGAATTGGCCGGTGTAGTCCCGGATTGTGCGTCCCTCGCGAGGTAATTTCTCGATATCACTGGCAACCGTCCACTTCAGCACCCCAGCGTTCATTAATACCATCCCGAACAGGGATTTAATGCCGGTCAGCCCTAGCAGATCGCGGGAGAATTTACGTGCCAACGAAGCTTTGGTCGTGGGGAATCCGCGGATCAGAGAATAATCGATGTCTTCAAAAGTGCCCGTTTTGGCATGGTGAATAAAGTGGTGTTTGCGGTATTTACCCACCTCCAGAAAGATCGGATGGCCGCAGAGCCAATTCGTCAGGTTGTCGTTCAGCCATACATTCTCGAATAGTGACCGGTGGGAAGCCTCGTGCATCAGAATCGCCATACCCAGCTGCCGACCGGCAATAAACAAGATGGCCAGGATAGTGACTGGCACTGCGACCCACAACGGCTGCTGTTGGGCCCAGACAATGGCCGCCATAGCTGTCCCAATCACCAGCCAGACAGAGCTTATCGCCCACCAACCAAAGAGATTTGAGCGGCGGTGGAGGCTCGCAACGGTGTCTTTGCCCAACAATTGGGTCAGCTGTCGCCTGGCCGTCTGCCGCTCCAGGCCTTCGGCAAACAGATCTTCTGAGGTTGTCGTACTCATGAGCTTGTCTCCTGATTGATAGAGACAGATTATTACATAAAATTACCAATATCAATATTTGATGTAATTTTGAGCTGAATTCAATACTCGTGACCCGGAAGTCGCCAGGCCCTTCTCGCGAGCTGACGCCTCTGGTATGGTTCGCGTGGTCGGTAACGACCAGTAGGCTGGGGCTCAGTTAATTGCCCGACACCATTAAAATGCCAGAGCTTTTAACCATGAGTGATGAAGTACAGGTTACCCTGGTCGATATCGAGCAACAGGCTCGGCCAGCGCTCGAAAACCTGTTTCAGTATTACGTTTACGATCTGTCCGGTTTACTTGCTACCAATCCGGGTGATGATGGCCGCTTCGATGTCGATCACTCTGCGCTGGACGCCTATTGGTCACGGGATGACCACCATCCTTTCTTTATCATTTCCGGCGGTGAGCTGGCGGGTTTTGCCCTGGTACGCAAGTACCCCAATAAATACCGTGTCTACGATATTGAGCAGTTCTTCGTGCTCCAGAGATTTGCCCGCCAGGGTATTGGCCGAAAAGCCTTGCAGCTGATGCTCGAACGTTTTCATGGCGAATGGCAGATTCGTGTATTGATGGAAAACACCGAGGCACTGGGTTTTTGGCGCTCATCCCTGCAGTCGATTGTCGGTCGCGCCTATCAGTGGTCGCTGGAAATGGATGGTGAATTAAAGATGCACTTCCTGCGGTTCGACAGCGGTAATTGACGACTAAATCGCTTTGGATGTGTTGCTTGCGGCACGCCACTATAATCAGTGTAGAATCTCAAAGGATTCTCACTAAGCGAGCCGCCCATGATCACCACCTGCCCCAAATGCGGATACCAACGCCAGAGTTCGGACTCGCACGTTGTTGCTGGCGTTTGTCCCTCCTGCGGCATTGCCTATAAGAAATGGTTGGAGCGGCAAGCCCTGCAACAAGCTCAGCAGGATCCCGAGGGCGATAACGATTTATCGATTGAATCAGAACCCAGCCCGACGTTCAGCACCCGCTTGCGAGAGCAATTTTTGTATGTCCCGGATAAGGTAGATCCCCTGAGTTTTTGGGGCCGGGCTTTTCTATTCGGCGTGTTTTTTATTTGGGGTTGGTCGTTTATTCTCGGCGGTATTTCCTGGGTCAGTATCGGCGGCTCGTTTTTGCATAACGTGATTTTGCCTTTTCACGAATTTGGCCACGTACTTTTTTCGCCGTTCGGACGATTTATGTCAATTTTGGGTGGCAGCCTGTTCCAGGTGATTATGCCGTTGGGATTGATGCTGGCCTTTAGCATTAAACAACGCGACAACTTCGCGGCCTCCATTATGTTGTGGTGGAGTGGCCAGAGCTTTATCGACGTATCTCCCTATATAGCCGATGCCCCATACCGGGCCATACCCCTGATTCGCGGTCTCGGTGAAAGCGCCCATGACTGGGGTAATCTGTTGACCATGACCAACTCCTTGGATTCCGCCTGGACTTACGCCCAAATCAGTTTCGGTATTGGCACTCTGTTGATCTTATGCAGTTACGGTTGGGGTGCCTGGCTGCTATACCAGCAAAAACAGCGCATGAGCGATTAGGGGTTATAGATCGTGGTAGATAATTTGTTCAAGAACCTGCCTGACACATTGGACGAGGAAGTATTTGAAGATTTACTGACAGGCAACAATGTTCGGGTGGAGCGAATTCTTTCTCATGGTCAAACCACCCCCAGGGGAGAATGGTACGACCAGGAACAGCACGAGTGGGTGATATTACTCAAAGGTGGAGCGCGGATAGGTTACGACAACGGTCGTGAGATCTCTCTTGAGGCTGGAGACCATGTGAATATTCCAGCCCACTGTCGCCATCGGGTCACTTGGACTGATCCTCAGCAAGTGACCGTTTGGCTTGCTGTCTTTTACGATCCGGCCAACTGATCCGCCGCAACTCAAACCTCGGGAGCGTCTAAAATTCTGTGTCAGGCCGGGTTTAGGCGTTCCCGCATAACATCATAATTCAATAACTTCATCAAGCCGGCCTTCAAAGAATATGGCGAGCTGCGACAGGGTGAGCCCCCAGTTTTG
>NZ_JAAQPI010000010.1 GCF_011683955.1 Pseudomaricurvus alkylphenolicus | reverse complement strand
CGGGCCCAACAACAATCGCAGCGAGAACGACCGAGCAATCCAGCTGTCACACAGGCAAAGTAGCATTCTGAAATACAGGACATTTCTAAGTTGCAGACAGTTAGGACATTTCTAACTTGCATTAACAGGACATTTCTAACTTGCATTAACACACACACAAGCACCGGACCCAGGCTGTAGAATGATGAGTTCTTCAACTCCCGTGGTCAATTGAACTGCTTTCGAAAAGATTCTTCAGTACTACGTTTTCTAAACGTAGATGGACCTCAAAATCCGTGAGACTTTCAACTATTTCACCGAATCGAGACTTTCAAATAACGAACTTATCCAAAAATAAAACGCTTCAACTTCCTTTCTCTGTTCACTCTGCTTTGGCGACACCATCCAGTATCCGTAATCCGTAGGAATCGCTACATCAAGAAATCGAACCAACCGCCCGTCTTTGATCCATAAATTTGTACTCGGTAACAGAGCCAGTGTTACTCCCAAACCCTCGGCAGCAGACTTGACAGCCGCCAGATAGGAATCGCAGACAAGAATGTCTCCATTGGTTACGGCCTCTTCGCCAAGCACCCTATGCCATAGCCGTGTATCTTCTGAAGGAGAAATCAAACGGTAATGACGAAGATCATCGAGAGTATTCACGGAGTTTTCGCAGGCGTACTTGGGACTGCACACAGGAACGAGCTGAACCTTGCAAAGCAAACGGCTTTCCAAATCCGGCCAATCACCAACCCCGAAACGAACTGCAGCGTCCAGAGGTTCCGTTTCAAAATCGACATAGGAACTGCGAGCCTCAATACGCAATTCGACATCCTCAGCGTAGTCGCTGAAGGATAAATAATTGGGAATCATCAACTCCTGGGCGATAAACAGAGAGGCACTGACGCGAAGTGAGCGTTGCTGGAAACGTCGAATAAAGTCCTGGTATCCCTGCTTGTGGGTTCTAACAAGCTCAGCGGCGATCTCGTAATAAAACTCCCCTTCGGTGGTCAGTTCGATTTGCCTTGCCCTGCGATTAAACAACGCCATACCCAGCCACTCCTCCAACGACTTGATATGTTGGCTGATCGCAGGGGGAGAGACATTCAGCGCCGACGCAGCAAGCTTAAAACTGCGGTGGGTGGCTGCGGCCTCAAAGACGACCAGCCACTGGATGGGGGGCGGATTACTGGGGGCTCGTATCCTGGCAGTGGTCATTGTATTCCAGCTATTGAGTGTCTGCTGTGCCACCAATGCTAGCCCTCATTCAGGATTAAGTAAATCTTATCTTTAAATCAATTTATATGAATTGAGACGTCAATTGGAACAGATTATCTTAACAGTTACATATTGACACGACCTTTAAGGAGCTGCGGATGTCAACTCAAAAACCTTCGAAACCCTTTGTTGTCACCAGGAATCAAGGCTTGGTTATTATTACCATCAATCGTCCTCCCTGGAACATGATGGGGACCGATTTTATGGATCAACTGGAGCAGTTGCTTCCCGAACTCAAGTCTGACAACAGTATCAGGTCCGTCCTGTTTACCGCTGAAGGTGAAGATAATTTCTCAGCCGGCATGGACCTCAAACAGTTGGTGGATAAAGTCGGCAGCAAGATGGCACTTGAGGCACTGTTCGACCAGCGGCTTCGTGTCTTGTCGGCCATTGAAAACCTCGGCAAACCGGTAATCGCTACCATGTTTGGTTACTGCCTGGGTGGCGGTCTGGAGCTGCCAATGGCCTGTCATTTTCGACTTGCCGCCAAAGACGGTTGCCGGATAGGACTTCCGGAAATGGATTTGGGTACTGTACCGGCCTGGGGAGGCAGTGCCCGGTTAACCCGACTGGTGGGCCGAATGCACGCACTGGATATGATTCTTAGGGCAAAGAAAATAGACGGTCCTGAAGCCTGGCGAATCGGGTTGGTTAATGAGGTGGTCGACAACAGCAAACTGAAAGCAAGGGCTATTGAACTGGGCCTCCAGCTGGCCACCGACATCCCTCCTCTGGCGATGAGTGAAATTATTCCGGTGATTATCAGGGGCGCTGATCTTTCTCAGGAAGAATCACTGCGAATGGAAAGGCAGGCTGTGCTCAATACCATGGGCTCGGAAGAAAACCAGGAAGGCATGATGGCTTTTTTGGAAAAACGGAAGCCCGCTTTTAAAGACAGACAGTCTTGAACCGGTTTTTAAGATAGACAGTCTTGAACTGGTTTTTAAAACAGACGGCCTTGAACCGGTTTTTAAAACAGACGGCCTTGAACCGGTTTCTAAATTAAACAATCTTGTATCCCTCGATAACAGCATGAAACCCTGGGCTTGCGCTTTACAGACTGACCATCAGCCGTTGAAGCCTTGCTTTCGTCAATCCGCGACATTATCAGTTCTTTACGGATTGTAAAGCGGGGTCAGGAAAGAGAGAGTGCTACACTGGCGGTCACATTTAGGTTCCCGGGAATCAAAACAAGAGGATAGCCACCATGACCAAACTCTCTCAGCTTCTTAGCGCAGTATTGCTGAACGGACTATTGCTTAGCAGCTCAGCACTGGCGATGGATAACACCGTAACAGGCCAATGGCAAACCACTGACCGCTTTGGCCAACCTGAATCATTGGTCGAGCTGTTTATGGAAGGTGATGAACTGCGAGGACGTATCGTGAAACTCTACGACGATACTAACCAAAACGCTGTCTGCACGGAATGTTCAGATGACCGCGAGGGCCAACCCATTGTAGGCCTCGTTTTTATCACCGGGCTGGAAGCCGACGGCGAAAAATGGATCAACGGTCAGGTACTGGATCCGGAGTCCGGCAGTGAATATGACTGTGAAGTCTGGCGCGAAGGCAACACGCTCAAGCTGAAAGCGGGTTTTGGTGTATTTTCCCAAACCAAGGTGTGGAATCGTCTTTGATCCTTTTCTGGCTTGGTTACGTACTCTCAATAACCGATTCCTGACTATACTGATGGTTCGGTATCATCACAGTAACATTGAGAGGTATTCCGCGTGTCCTACAATAACTACCACCCTGCCCCATTGGACAAGTCTGCCCTGCAAGCACTGCAGTCATTGGAACAGGAATTTGACCTGACGATGGTCGCTGTAGAACAAGACCCCCAACCGGCTCATTTAACGGATGATCAGCTGGCACGGCTCAAGGAACTGGAATCAAAGCTGGGCGTTTCCATTGTCGCTTACACAAAACACTGACCCAAATTGATCAATAACTGGTCAATTGAGACTGATAGCTTTGTGTTGACGTCCTCTTGGCCACATATCACCATATTTGATTTTTGTGACTCTCAGGTCTAGCCACATCCTGAGAGTGCTGGCATACTGCCTCGAAATGCCACATCCTGCAGATAGCCGTATTGCTGTTGGGAGGCGCTTGATTGTATCGCCAGAAATACAGGCAGAATTACAACAAGTTGCGCACACGGCTGACATAGGGCTGTTTATATTGCCGGAGGTGACTGTTAGTCTGTAATTGGTAACGGTGGCAAAATAATAATGAATAAAAGCCTGGATGTCCGCGAAAGGGACTTTCTTTTAATGCGCAGTAGCGAAGGCTATATGCGTATCGAAAACAATCGTATTACTCTGGTAAACCATAGCCTGTTGCAAATTCTGGGTTACCACCATCAAGATGAGCTGCCCGATTTCTTTCCGGAAATTGTGTATCACCAACGTGAATTTCTAAAATACAGCGCTGCTTTGATCAACAATTGCAGTGTCTCTCACTACGACCTCAGCCTTAAGGGCTGCCATGGAGAGGAAGTCACCGTTCGCTGTGAAGCCTCCTCCGTTGTCGACGATGACCAGGTCGTGGTGTTCCTGCTGCTTGAAGACATTACGATACAGCATAAACGCCTGGAAGAACTGATGCTGAAATCGACGGTATTTGAACACAACCCGTTTTCAGTGGCGATTACAGATCACCAGGGTGTGGTTGATGTTATTAATCGCCGTTTTAAACGTCGTACGGGTTTTAGCGACAAACTTATCGCGGGCGTGAATATCTTCGATCTAAAAACCATCACCAGTCCCCTGTCTGGGCTAAACCGGGTGGATATACTCGATGAGATCGAAAGGCGGCCTGAGTTCGTCGGCGAGTTTCGCAGTGTCAAACAGGACGGCAGTACCTTTATGGAAGAGCTGCATATCGTGCCTGTGTATCGTAACGGAGAGCTGAAAAACATCATCTTTATCAGTTACGACCTGACCGACGAACGCGCCATTCGTCGCAAACTGGAAGATCTGGCGTATCACGACCAGATGACGGGCTTGCTTCGAAAGGAGCCCTTCTACGAGATTGCTGAAGAAATCAAAATCAATATCGACGAAGAAAAACGCAGTATGGGGCTGCTCTTTATCGATCTGGATAACTTCAAACCCATCAACGACAGCTACGGCCACCGCATCGGCGATATGGTGCTGGTGGAATGCGCAGCCCTGCTTCGCAACTTGTTCCGACGTACGGATGTTGTCGCTCGTTTTGGTGGCGATGAATTTGTTGCTATCTGCCCCAATGTGCCTCGTATCGAAGATATGGAAATCATCTGCGAGAAGATTGCGGCCACCTTCAACGCATCCGCCCTGGCACTGACCGCTGAAAATATCGACGTCTCCATCAGTGTCGGTGCGTGTTTCTATTCCGGCGAGACCGACTCCCATATGTCACTGGGTGACCTGGTGCACGCGGCGGACAAGAATATGTACCAGGCCAAGCGAGAATCAGACGCCGGATACCAATTGGCACCTTTAAACCTGCTTACCCCATCCTGAATACGAATGCACTAGACTGTATAGAAGTGTCAGCAATCAGTACAATTTGCATTTAAAACAGGAATTTATTAACCGTGCTCATACGTGTCAGAGCCCTGATTCTGCAGCCTGCAATAGTGTTGCTGGCGCTCTGGATTCTGGTCTTGCTCAGCCTTCCCAATACTATTGCCATTGTTACCGAGTACCTGGCTTTTGCCCTGCTGGGCGTGATCGGAGCCATCTTTGCCAATGCTACCGGTGCCGGTGGAGGTGTGGTCTTTATCCCCGCTTTTGACCAGTTGCAATTCAGCGTTGCACAGTCGGTCGCCACCAGCTTTGGTATTCAGTGTATGGGTATGACCACCGGGGCCGTAGCCTGGACCCGTTACTGGCGCAATATCGACACCGAGATCGATCGCCGCAACTGGAGCGCCTACGTACCAACCATCACCCTGGTCTCGGTTACCTCAGTCCTAGGAATGTGGCTGGTCTATGGCCTGAATGTTTCGGCACCCGGCCCTATCAAGGAAATGTTTGCGGTATTCTCCATTATTCTGGGAATTGCCATTCTCTATGTGAGTTTTCGGGAGCCACAGAGCCAATACCGGCAGAATCTTGAAGACAGGGATTTTCTGATGCTGCCTCTGCTGGGCCTGGTGGGCGGCGCCATTACTGCTTGGTTATCCGTAGGCGTTGGTGAAATCCTGGCCATTTACCTTATTCTAAGGGGCTTTAACGCCGTTGCGGCGGTGGCAGCGGCTGTGGTGGTGTCAGCGATCACGGTTTTGGCCGGCGTCTGGGAACATCTGCTGTTCTCTCCCAACCTCTATTGGCAAGTTGTCCTCTTTGCAGGGCCGGGTGCCATTGTGGGTGCCTGGCTTGCGCGCAGGCTCGCCTGTTATCTTCCGGTCATGCAACTCAAGCGGTTGTTTGCTTTGTGGATACTGGCGATGGGATTGGGGTCGTTTTTTTGAGTCAAAAAAAGCCCGGGCATTGCCCGGGCTTTTCCTGGTGTTTGCAGCTTAGCGTTCAGACGTCATTTGATGTCCGTGTCCTACCACATCTGATTCATCTTCGTCGTTATCGGCGTCAGTCGTCACCTCCCGACCGTCCAGTGTTTCCACTTTGGACAACATGGGGTAAAGCAACAGGAAGGCACCAATAGCCAGGTAACCGCCGACAATGCCGTTAAAGACCGGCAGGTGCATGGAACCGGAGTGCAGAATACCAATAGAGGCCATCACTCCGCCGACAACCGAGAACCAACCGGCGTTGCGGAAACGACCATCAATGACACTGGCGACAATAGCCCCCCACATCAGCCCGGTGATAATCGCCCCCTGAGACAGGGCCTGGTGGCCTAAGACGTGAGCGCCCTGTTGCAGCATCGCACCTACCATTGCTTCATCGGTGAGATTGGGCAGATTGGCAGCACCCGCATCGCGCAAGGCATTCATCATGGAGCCCCACTTAACCATCACAAAGCTGGAAACATGCGGCATCATGGCAATGGCGATAGCCATCATGTGTTCTTTCTTAACGCTGTTGGCGCTTTCAGAAATCAGGCTGATGGCCACAAAGACCAGAATGGGGGCAGCAGCAGAAAGCGGTATCAGATTACTCAGGAATGCCAGCAGACCAAAGGTTGCCGCCAGGAAGAACACCACGCCCACGGCTAGAACATAACCACAACGCGCCTGCATGCGGCTGTAAACCGGATGGCCGATATAGACTGTGGTGGGGAACGGAGAACCGAACACAGCACCAATCATGGTACCGACACCATCGGTAACCTGACAGGCGGCAACCGGGTACTTATCACCGGCGGCTTCGGCGGACTCTACGTTGTTCATGGTTTCGATAAAGTTATAAATCTGAACAGGTACCAACACCAGGAACAACTCAGGGTTGCTGAACAGATGCTGCAGACCGGCGATCAAATCACCGAAGTAAGGCAGCGGTGGATAAAAACCCACGCCGTCAAAGCTTACGGAAGCCTTACCCATGGACAGAGCCATGATAGTGCCCACAATCAGAGCTACCAGACCGGCAGGCAGATTAAACGGTAACTTGAAACGGCCCACCAACCCCCAGACGATAATCATCAGGGAAACAAAACCGATCACGGGCTCTTCAAAAATATTGGCCAGCGAAACGGTACCGATAAAGACAAGCGCGATACCGCACAGGGTTCCCAGCATACCCGCGCGAGGCGTTACCCGCTTCAGGAATGGACCAATCAGCGCGCCAAAGGCAGCGACAATGCCACCGATAAAGCCGGCACCGATACCAACCTGCCAGGCCAGCAGCGCGTCGTTAGTGGACCAGTAGATGGGACCGATCACACCGAACAGGTAAACAAACATAACCGGTGTACTGATACCGTAGGGCAATGCAGTAACGTCGTCGCGACCGGTTTTGGCGGCGAGTCGACGGGCCATCAGAGTGTAAACAATGACTCCGGCAAGAATGGCGACGGCGGCACCGGGGACGATGCGACCAAAAACGATATCGGCGGGCATGTTAAAAACAAATTTGCAGATACCGCCGAGAACAATGAGGTTTGTGAGGTTATCAGTAAACAGTGCCCAGAAGGCACTGAGGTCACTGCGTGCGAACAGCGGATAGGTGGATGTTTGTCGGTTCATCGGTTTACTCACTTCGAAGTCATGGTCGCCGACACCGTGGTTGGAGCAGGTGGGCTCGATGAATCGAAGTTGTCCTCCCGTAAGTTATTTATCATGTTTATTGTTTCGACCTCAACGCGTTCCGGGCTAATTCGGCAAACGTTTCGGCCAGGGCTCTAAGCTATAGAAATCCTGACACTTGTGTCAAGACCTGTGTTTGCATATTTAGGGGGTTTTTAATGACCTTGGAGTCTAGCCGGTTTTTTTCTGGTAATTAATCGTTTAAGTGTTTAGGTTTTGCGGGTTTTTGTGGTCAGTTTGCACGGTATTATTTGGGCAGGTGGGCGCTATCAGAGTCCGTTGCGGTCCGATTCAGTGGTACAACTTTGTTCACGTACTGCGGGGACAGAGGCAGCAACCTCCGTCCCCTTCCGGGTCGAAAATTGAGGTCAGGCGGGAATGGTTTCAATACGCAGGAGATTAGTACTTCCCTGCTGCCCGAAAGGCATTCCTGCGGTAATCACGACGGTATCTCCAACCGCCGCTACCCGTTCCCGTTTGGCCGCATCCAAAGCCTGACGAACAAAATCTCCCTTGCCGTCAAAATCAGGATCGTGCACAGAATTAATGCCCCATACCACAGTCAGCTTTCTCGCCGTTGCGAGATTTCTTGTCAGACTGAGAATCGGCGCCTGTGGTCGTTCCCGTGAGGCACGCAAGCTACTGCTCCCTGTACCGGTAAAATTGATGGTCACGGGAATATGTAAAATTGTGGAGATACGACGAATCGCACAACTGATGGCATCTGCTGATGTCGGCTCCGGTTTTGCGTGAGTCGCATCCAGCCCTGCCCGGAAGCGAGGATCTGCTTCTACCTGGCGGATGATCTTACTCATCATCTCAACAGCCTCTATCGGGTAGCGCCCCGACGCAGTCTCCGCCGACAGCATTACCGCATCCGCACCTTCAAACACCGCGTTGGCAACATCCGTTACCTCAGCGCGTGTTGGTGTCGGAGCATCACGCATAGACTCCAGCATCTGCGTGGCGACGACTACGGGTCTGCCCTGCTTGCGGCATTCTTGAATAATTCGTTTCTGCGTACTGGGTACCTGCTCTGCCGGGATTTCAACACCAAGGTCACCGCGGGCAATCATAATACCGTCTGCAGTAACGACAATATCCTCGATCATCTCTACAGCAGACGGCTTTTCAATCTTTGCCATAATCGAAGCGCGGCCGTTTATCAGTTCTTTGGCAAATTCAACATCCTGTGGTCTCTGTACAAACGACAGGGCAACCCAATCAACACCCAGGTTTAAGCCAAACTCCAGGTCGTCGCGGTCTTTTTCGGTCAGCACACCACTGGTCAAAATCGCATCGGGAATATTCACCCCTTTACGATCCGACAAAGGTCCACCGACAACAACCGTCGTTTCCACACTATCGCAATCGCAGGCATCAACCCGCAATCGGATCTTGCCGTCGTCCAAGAGCAGCTCCATGCCTGGCTCAAGTGCTTCGATGACTTCCGGGTGCGGCAGCTGAACACGGTTTACATCTCCCTGCTCAAAGTCATTATCCAGAACAAATTTGTTGCCCTTTGTCAGTTCAATCTGACTGTCTCTAAAAGTGCCAACACGAATTTTCGGCCCCTGCAAATCCATCAATATACCGATGGGGCGACCGGTCTCTTCTTCGATCTCCCTGACCCAGCGGTAGCGTTGCTCGTGGTCCTGATGAGAGCCATGACTGAAGTTGAGCCGAAAAATATTGGCGCCGGCATTCACCAATTGGCGAAGCGCCTCTTTGTCGGCTATAGCCGGACCGAGCGTGGCCAGAATTTTGGTGTTCTTATTATTCGGACTCATAGTTTCCCTCCGGGAGAATCAGGATTGCACGAAAGTCGTTGACATTGGTGCGAGTGGGACCGGTCATCAGCAGGTCGTCGGTTGCCTCGAAAAAGCTGTAGCCATCATTGTTGTCCAGATAATCACTGGCATTCAGTGCGAGGCTGTGAGCGCGGGTATAAGTCTGCGGTGTTAACAGGCATCCGGCGTTGTCTTCGGAACCGTCAATGCCATCGGTGTCAGCCGCCAGTGCAAATATACGCGGATGTTGTTGCAATGATATAGCCAGGCTCAACAGAAATTCGGCATTGCGGCCACCCCTGCCCTTGCCTTTGACGGTAACGGTGGTTTCACCACCAGACAGTATCACACAAGGGGCAGGTAACGGCTGGTGTCTCTCGGCGATCTGCCGGGCAATGGCGGCGTGTACTTTGGCAACTTCGCGCGACTCCCCTTCTATACCGTCTCCTAATACCAGCGGTGTAATACCTCTTTTTGTCGCTATCTCTGCCGCAGCGTCAAGTGACTGCTGTGGCGTAGCGATCATAGTGAAGTGGCAGTTGTCCAGAACCGGATCGCCGGGTTTTACCGTTTCCGATGCAGGATCCAGCAACCACTGTTGAACAGTGTCGGGAATGTCGATCTCGTATTTATTGAGAATAAGCAGAGCTTGGGCCGATGTCGTTGGATCAGCAACGGTGGGGCCTGAAGCAATAACGGTAGCTTCGTCGCCGGGAACGTCAGAAATCGCAAAGGTATGAACCCGCGCAGGATACGCCGCTTTGGCCAGACGACCGCCCTTAATGGCGGAAAGGTGCTTGCGCACGCAGTTCATCTCGTCGATGCTGGCGCCGGATTTCAGCAGCGCCTTGTTAATGGCCTGCTTATCCTTAAGCGTGATTCCCTGAGCCGGTAGGGCCAGCAACGAGGAGCCGCCACCTGAAATCAGGCAAATCACCTGATCCTCCGCAGAGAGGTTACTGACCAGCTCCAATATGCGTTTGGCAACCGCCTCGCCGGCATCGTCCGGGACGGGATGAGCGGCTTCGACCACTTCGATATGCTGACACTCGGCGCCATGGCCATAGCGGGTAACCACCAATCCACTCAGAGGCCCCTGCCAGGCCTGCTCCAGTGCCGCGGCCATGGAGGCCGCCGCCTTACCCGCGCCGATCACAACAGCGCGGCCGCTGCGATCTTCGGGCAGGTAATCGGCCAACACCTGGCGTGGGTGGGCCGCCGCAACCGCGGTGTCAAAGAGTTCGGACAGGAAAGCTTGCGGTTGTATCGTCATACTTGTGCTCCTGCAGTGACGTCGTCACAGCGACGTGGCAATGAAAATTTTCAACGGATACTACCATGATCACCATACGGAAATACCCGTTGAAAAGCTCCATCCAAAGAAAGCCCAGCCAACGGGCAGTATAACCGTTGACTGGGAAAGGCGCTGAATTGGGGTGATCGAACAGCGCAGGTACAGCAGAGTTGGTTGCAGTACGTAAAGGGGTAGCTTGCTTATTGGCCTCCGATCTCGTGATTGGCCATCAGCTCCAAGGCTCTGACCATGGCGGAGTGGTCCCAGTCGCCACCACCATTGGCGGCACAGGTGCTGAACAACTGCTGTGCTGAGGCGGTGTTGGGCAAGCTCATCTGCAGCTCTTTGGCGCCACTCAATGCCAGATTCAGATCCTTCTGGTGCAGGCCGATACGGAAACCGGGATCGAAGGTGCGCTTGATCATACGCTCGCCGTGCACTTCCAGGATTTTGGAGGCGGCAAATCCACCCATCAGAGCCTCACGCACCTTGGCGGGATCGGCGCCGGCCTTGGAAGCAAATACCAGAGCCTCACTGACGGCTTCAATATTCAACGCCACGATAATCTGGTTGGCCACTTTACAGGTCTGTCCGTCACCGTTGCCACCGACCAGTGTTATGTTCTTACCCATCAGGTCAAACAGGGGTTTGGCTTTCTCAAAAGCAGCTTCGGTACCGCCCACCATAATGGTAAGACTGGCCGCTTTGGCTCCCACCTCGCCACCGGAAACCGGCGCGTCCAGGTATTCGCAACCCAACTCATTGATGGCTTGCGCAAAGTCCTTGGTTGCCATGGGCGAAATGGAGCTCATATCGATGACGGTCTTACCCGCGCTCAGTCCGGCGGCAACACCGTTCTCACCGAACAATACTTCTTCCACCTGAGGGGTATCGGGAACCATAGTGATAATAAAGTCTGCAGCTTCCGCCACCGCTTTGGGCGTCGGGCACGCAGTAGCGCCGGCACTGATCAACGCCTCCGGGGCTTTTTTGTAGTGCTCGGAAACAAAAATCTCATGATCACCGTTCTGCAGGTTCTGAGCCATGGGCAGACCCATAATGCCGGTTCCGATAAATCCTATTTTGCTCATAAACGTGTTCTCCAGTTACATTACATTGTGGGTCTTCAGCCAGCCCAAACCGGCTTCGGTAGACTGCTTGGGTTTATATTCACAACCGATCCAGCCGTCATAGCCGATACTGTCCAGAAAACCGAACAGGAACGAGTAGTTGATCTCGCCGGTGCCGGGCTCATGGCGGCCGGGGTTATCGGCCAATTGCACATGGGCGATACTGGACAGGTTATTTTCGATCGTCGGGGCGAGATCACCCTCCATAATCTGCATGTGGTAGATATCGTATTGGTAAAACAGGTTGTCGCCGCCCACCTCATCGATAATTCCCACAGCCTGCGCCGTATTGTTAAGAAAGAACCCGGGGATATCCCGTGTGTTGATGGCTTCAATCAGGCACTTCACACCCGCCGCTTTTAACAAAGGCGCCGCGTAACGCAGGTTCTCTACGAAAGTGGCGTGAGCCTGCTCCTGGCTGACACCCTCCGGTACTATGCCGGCCAGCACGTTGCACTGGTTGCAGCCCAGCGTTTTAGCGTACTGAATCGCCAGTTCGACACCATTGCGAAACTCCTCCTGGCGGTCCGGATGACAGGCGATACCTCGCTCCCCCGCATCCCAATTGCCGGCCGGGAGATTGAACAACACCTGTTGCAGATCATTCGCTTTCAGGCGCTCGGCGATGTCCTGTGCCTCAAAGGCATAGGGAAACAGATACTCCACTCCCTGAAATCCGGCCTTGGCGGCGGCGTCAAAGCGATCCAGAAAATCCACCTCGGTAAACAACATGGAAAGGTTGGCGTTTAGTTTAGGCATGATCAGCTCCTGTTACGTTTATGGTTATATTCAGTCGAGCAACGAAATGGCCGTTGGTGCATCCTGGGCGTTGCCTGCCAGCTGCTCGAATTCGGTGACGTTATTAATTTCGGTTCCCATAGAGATATTGGTTACTCTTTCGAGAATCACCTCCACAACCACCGGCACTCTGTATTCCGCCATCAGCGAACGGGCCTGGGCAAAAGCTTCCTGAAGCTGTTCCGGGTCACGCACGCGAATCGCTTTACAGCCCAAACCTTCGGCCACGGCCACATGATCCACACCGTAGCTGCCCAGTTCCGGTGCGTTGACGTTTTCAAACGACAGCTGCACACAATAGTCCATTTCAAATCCCCGCTGCGCCTGGCGTATCAGACCCAGATACGAGTTGTTTACCACCACATGAATGTAGGGCAAATTAAACTGCGCACCCGCCGCCAGTTCCTCGATCATGAACTGGAAATCGTAGTCACCGGATAGAGCAACTACCTGACGCTGCGGATCCGCGGCACACACACCCAGGGCCGCCGGAATCGTCCAGCCCAATGGACCGGCCTGACCGCAATTGATCCAATGACGCGGCTTGTAGACGTGCAAGAACTGCGCCGCCGCAATTTGCGACAAGCCAATGGTGCTGACGTAGCAGGTGTCGCGCCCAAAGGCGGCATTCATTTCTTCATAGACCCGTTGGGGTTTCACCGGTACATCTTCAAAGTGTGTCTTACGCTGCAGCGTGCGCTTACGCTCCTGGCATTGCTGCAGCCATTCGCTGCGATCAGCCAGCTTACCTTCGGCCCGCCATTCGCGTGCAACCTCTACCAGTAATTCCAATGCTGCGCCGGCATCGGCGGCAATGCCGTAGTCCGGCATAAAGACACGCCCAATTTGGGTCGGTTCGATATCAATATGCACAAAAGTGCGCCCCTCTGTGTAGACATCCACAGAGCCGGTATGACGGTTGGCCCAGCGATTACCGATGCCCATAACAAAATTGGATTCCAGCAATGTGGCATTACCGTAGCGATGTGACGTCTGCAGGCCAACCATGCCCACCATTTGCGGGTGGTCATCGGGAATGCTGCCCCACCCCATCAGGGTCGGAATAACCGGAACACCGGTAATTTCGGCAAACTCAAGCAAGGGGTCACAGGCATCGGCATTAATCACACCACCACCGGCGACGATGAGCGGGCGCTCCGATTCATTCAGCATAGTCAGCGCTTTTTCGATTTGCGCGCGCGTTGGCGTCGGCTTGTAGGCCGCAAGAGGCTCGTAGGTCTCCGGATCAAATTCGATCTCCGCCATTTGTACATCAAAGGGCAAGTCAATAAGCACAGGACCGGGGCGACCTGAACGCATCAAGTGAAATGCTTTTTGGAAAACATAGGGCACCTGACCCGGTTCCAATACCGTGGTTGCCCATTTGGTGACAGGCTCAGCAATACTGGCAATGTCCACAGCCTGGAAATCCTCTTTGTGCAATCGCTCGCGAGGTGCCTGACCGGTAATGCACAAGATGGGAATGGAATCCGCAGAGGCGGAGTATAAACCGGTAATCATATCGGTACCGGCAGGGCCGGAGGTTCCGATACAAACACCGATGTTACCGGCATGGGTGCGTGTGTAACCCTCAGCCATGTGTGAAGCGCCTTCAACGTGTCGCGCCAGCACGTGTTTAATGGTGCCGTTTGTGCGCAATGCGGCATAGCACGGGTTAATGGCGGCACCGGGTACACCGAAAGCCTGGTTTACTCCTTCCAGCTCCAGCACTTTAACGGCAGCTTCAATGGCTCTCATTCTTGGCATGTCTCTCTCCTGAACGTGTTGACCTCAACCTTGGAGTTGATACTATAGAAAACCTGTCACTTGTGTCAACTTTAAGTGAGATAGATTTCCACATTATGGAAATAATGATATTTATTTATATTTATCAATAACTTAAAGATCATAAACCACCAGACAAAGACAGATACCAAAACTAAAAAAATCAATTTGGTCACGAAAAAATGCGTTAGGTACTAGCGAGCGGCTTCAAAAATCACTAACAGAAAGAGAGACCACAGCGATGACTATGCAACTTGATCTTGAGCGATCCACTCAAATTATCCGCGGTGCCCTGGCCTGCGGCGGCGAGTTGAAAACACCACCTTTGACCGTGGCCGTCCTGGATGCGGGAGGCCACTTAAAAGCATTTCAGCGTCAGGACAACGCCAGCATCATGCGAACGGACATCGCCATTGCCAAAGCCTGGGGCGCGATTGGCATGGGAATGTCGTCCCGCTGCTTGGGTGACGTCGCGTCGGAACGACCGGCATTTATGTCCGCACTGACCACCATGGCGCATGGGAACCTGGTGCCCGTACCCGGAGGTGTGCTGGTCAGGGATGACGACAACAATATTATCGGCGCCGTCGGTATTACCGGAGACACGTCCGATATCGACGAGCGCTGTGCCGTCGCCGGAATTCAGTCAGCCGGATTACAGGCTGACGCCGGATAGCGGCACAGGCTTTTTGAAGTTTAATGTGTGCGGGGGCGAATGCCCCCCATGGCCTCGGTGATTTGATCGGCAGTTTGAATCAGTAGCTGCCCCAGATCGGGGACGCGCTCATCAGTAATTCGGGAACGCGGTCCGGAAATGGAAACGGCTGCAATGGCTTCGGCATGCTCATTGTAAATGTTGGCTGCGATGCAACGCAGACCAATGGATTGCTCTTCGTTGTCGAAAGAGTACCCCTGCTCCCTGATGCGCCGCAGTTCGTCGATAAATTCCGCTTTGGTGGTCAGAGTATTGTCGTTAAAACGCGTGAGTTGACGCTGTCGCAATATACGATTGACTTCACCCTGGGACAGGCTGGACAACATTGCCTTGCCCACTCCGCTGGCGTGCACGGGCGCCCTGCCACCAAGGTTGGCCACCATGCGCATCATTTCTTCACACTCGACCTGGGCGATAAATACCGGGTCGCCGTGATCCAGAATCGCCAGGTTGGAGGTTTCCCCACTTGCCGCCACCAGCTCACGCATGAAAGGTCGCGCGCAGCTGACCACGTCGCGTGTTTTCAAAAAGCCATTACCCACCGCGAAGGCTTTTACGCCAATAAACCAACGGCCCCGCTCCTGATCTTGACTGACAAACCCCTGCTGCTCCAGACTGGACAACAAGCGATGGGCAGTGGAAGGCGCCAACTCCAGCGCATCGCTGAGATCAGTCAGCGCAAGTCCGGCTGTTGAGTCTGCCAGCACTTCCAGAATTCTTAACCCCCGTACCAAAGATTGCACCTGGCTGCCGCTACCGGATTTTGTTGTCGAGCTGGTCTTGGGTTTACCTCTGGCTGCCACCGAATTGCCTCGTTATTTAGAGTCCATTTGTACGCGTAAAGTTAACACATCCGGAGGCCGTAACGAGAATATTATCTTCGATACGGATGCCGCCATAGGGCAACAGCGGCTCAACGTTTTGCCACTGTATGCTCTGACCTCGGTGATCGTTGCGGGCAGCCTCTAACAGTGGCGGAATAAAATAGAGCCCGGGTTCGATGGTAAATACCTGATGCTCGTCAATTCGACGAGTCAGACGCAGAAAGGGATGCTCACTGGGAGGCAGTTCCTCGTCACCCGCCGGGTCGGCCAGATAACCGCCTCGGTCGTGAACCTGTACGCCCAAATAGTGGCCTAGCCCATGCGGAAGGAAAACCCGGGTGACACCGGTCTCGATCGCCTCCTCTTCATCACAACAGATCAACTCGGCGCTTTTCAGTACAGCGGCGAGGTTTCTGTGAGTCTGAAGGTGTAAATCCACATAGCTCACGCCTGGCTCGATCCGACTGATGATATCGAGCTGTAGCTGATCCATGGAGTGAATTAAGGCGGCAAATTGATTGTCCGCCTGGGTGTTGTTTTTGCCAACATAGGTCCGGGTAATATCCGCCGCATAACCCGCAGCTGCGGCACCGGCATCAATCAGAAAAGAACGATGCTCAGAGGGTGCGATACGCTCCCTCTGAGTGTAATGCAGCACCGCACAGTGTTCGTTAAATGCTACGATATTGCCGTAAGGCAATTGCTCATCCAATTGTTCGGTAGCCTGCAGATAGGCCAGATGAGCCTGGTATTCACTGCCACGGTTTCGAAAAACCTCAGCGGCCGCACGGTGGCCGCGAACGGCCAGTTCATTGGCCAAACGGATACACCCCTGTTCGTAGGGGGTTTTCCAGGCGCGGTGGTAATCAAGAGCAGTCAGCAGCGGGACCGGATTGATATCCAGAGTCGTCTGGTCTTTGAAAAAAGCCAGATCGGGGCCGATATAGGCCGTCTTTGCGTCGGTATTGAACAGGGTTCGATGCATCTGCCGCTGATCTTCAAAAATGCTTACTTCAAAGCGCCGTTGAATATCGTCGCATCGCAACTGCTTTTGACCGTGCCAGATATCCGGTGGGCAATGTAGCCACATCTGGGGCTTGTCGGTATCCAGATCAATCACGATAAGCCCTTCATCGGCCTGCTCCAATGGCGCCCATACGGCAAAATAAGGGTTAAGTTTGAATGGCGCGTGGGTATCGTCGCGGTAGTGGTACTGCAGCTCCCCCGCCCCAATCACCAGGCGTTGATAACCGTACTGCTCCAGGAGATCCCGGGTCAGGTTGAATTGCTTGCTGACGTGGTCAGGATAAATAGCGCTTAGGCTGGCTGGTACCATAACGGGGTCTCCAATTTTTGTTGAGCCGGACACAATCTACTCAGCGTTGCGTCATTTCGGGTTATACAGGGGATACACAGATTAGTGTCCCGACAATAATAACGAGTGACGCGGCAAAGCCCTTACATTATCGATCAGAGCGGTCCAAATAACTTGCCGAAAAAGCACCTGATTCTCAAACGATTACGGTCTATAAACCCAACTCCACAAAATCTTCTCCGGATTTATCAGGCAGTCGAGCGTTAGGGGCCAAGGATAGGTCCAAGAGTCAACAGTGAAGGTGCATTGGAGCCCGAGGGGGTTGTAGGTAACTATCTCAACAGGAGGGTGTCAAGGGCGTTTTTCGGGCTGAGCTGGGTACCTGGCACCCAAGTTCCAACAGGTAATAATGCCAATCCCTGCCGGAGATGACCTCATCGATGACGGGCTGAAGCTGTTCATACTCTGCCATCGACATCGGGGAGAAGAACAAGTGTCGGGCAAACTCGGCTTGGGGAAGCGGCAGGCGCCGAAAGGAGTCCGGGCGGAAAAAGTGACGTTCAAAGAACGCCAGCGTCAGCGGGCTCATAATCGCCACCTCAACCCGGCCGGAGAGCAGCAAGCGCAGATCCTGCAGGGCATTGGAGGTCTCAACAGTGGTGATATGACCTTGTCGAACCAGCTCTGTGATCCCGGCGTAGTAGAATCCACGCGGCATCGCCAGCTTGCGACCCATCATGTCTTCGGGTTTTTGATATTTTATGATGCTGTTATTGCGTACAACAAACACGTCCCGGTCGTGAACAATGGCGCGACTCCAGAGGTATCTTCGCTTGCCGATATCGCTGAACCACTGGGGGTTGGCACCGATAACGGCACCCTGCCAGTCGCCGGATTCAAGCAGGCTGTTCAGCCGTTTACGGGGTATGTATTTGAGCTCCAGCAAGTAGTCTTGCTGCTGGCGATTAATCAGCCCTATCAGAGTCTGGTACATGCCCTGCTCCCGGGCGATCTGCTCCAGGGTACTGATTTGTTGCAGTTTTTGCTGGTGCACCCTGGAAAAATAGGGGGCCCGATCATGATAGGTGTAAACCGCCAATGGAGTTGGGGTAGCGGCAGCTACCTGGTTGGACATGGCCGCACCGGTTATCCAGAAGGACATCAAAAAGAGTCCAAACATAAATACAGGGGGTTTAATTGTCGCTCTCCTGTGAGCTGGGGCTATCGTAAGGCAGCAATGTACCATCAGCCCCGGATTAGCGCCACCGCTCCACCATTAAGCAAGGCACTTTGAAAAGGCGCGCGAGACCGAATAAGCTAGATCCATGTCCGATCCCATCACCCTCTGTCATCACTGCGACCTGTTGGTCAAACTGCCCGCCGAAGAGGCCGCGCAGACCACGCACTGCCCCCGCTGCCATGCTGACCTACCCCACGATCTCCATCAGGGGCTGCAAGCTCCCATGGCACTGTGCCTGGCCGGCTGTATTCTGGTGGTTCCTGCCAACACCCTGCCGATCATGACCTTGAGCATTCTCGGCAACTCTAACGCCAATACCATGCTCAATGGCGTTTTACAGTTGTTTGATGCCGGGTACTGGTGGATGGCGTTTCTGGTGTTCCTGTGCAGTGTGTTGGCCCCGGTTATGATCCTCGGTCTGCGATTTGCAGTGTGCCTGGCCATCTCAACAGGTGCGCCCTCGCAATGGGTGGTGCCCTTGTTGAAGGGTTACCAACACCTGACACACTGGAGTTCCCTGGATGTCTATATGCTTGGAATTCTGGTAGCCATTATCAAACTGGTGGACTTGGGAGACCTGGTGTTTGGACCCGGACTGTACAGTTTTATTGCGTTGTTGCTATTGTCCAGTTGGTCCACTGCTACCTTTAACGCCAAGGCACTCTGGAGTTTGGTGAGCCGCTCCCAACATCAGGGGAAAACCAACAGATGAAGCGTGGCATTGATCTGGGCCTGGTACTCTGCCTGCAGTGCCACCAGGTAAACCAACAGGCCTCTGCCAACAATCCCGGCTATTGTCACCGATGTGGCGCTCCCTTGTTTCAGCGCTTACCTCAAAGCCTGTCACGAACATGGGCGCTGCTGATCACCGCCGCGATTTTGCTTATACCTGCCAATCTGTATCCCATTATGACAGTGGTCTACTTTGGTTCCGGGCAACCCGATACGATCATGTCAGGCGTGGTGCGACTGATTCAGTCCGGTCAATATCCGATTGCCATATTAGTGTTTATTGCCAGTGTGGCGGTACCGGTGATAAAAATTCTCGGTATTGCCTTCCTGTTGTTGGTGGTGCAGCTGCGCTGGAGACTGAGCCCCCATCAATGCACGCTGATGTACCGTAGTATCGAATGGATTGGCCGCTGGTCGCTGCTGGACCTGTTTATGATCTCGATACTGGTTACCCTGGTGGACCTGGGAGAGATTGCCACGGTATCAGCCGGAACCGGCTCCACTGCGTTTGCCGGGGTTGTGGTATTAACCATGATGTCTGTAATGACTTTTGACCCCAGACTGATATGGGATCTACAAGATACAAAGGACGAGCATGACTCAAATTGATTCAGATCAGGCTATTCCCCAAGCGCTGGCAAAAAGGCCATCCCGATTGTCAATGGTATGGCTACTACCGTTGATCGCGGCGGCTATTGGTGGGTGGTTGGCGTACAAGGCCATTACCGAAGCCGATATTTCCATCAATATTCATTTTGAATCCGGCGAGGGTATCTCCGCAGGCAAAACAGAGATCCGTTACCAGGGCATTGTACTCGGCAAGGTGGACAGACTCAGCCTCAATACTGATCTCGCCGGTGTTATTGCACATGCCTCTGTTGATCGCCGCGCCCGGGAAGCCCTCAAACACAACACCCGGTTTTGGTTGGTCAAGCCGGAAGTCAGTTTTGGTGGTGTCAGCGGTCTGGATACGCTTCTCTCGGGTAATTACATCACGCTGCAGCCCGGTGATGGAGCTTCAAAACGGGACTTTCACGCACTCACAGAGCCTCCCACCCTGAACCAACGGGGCAGTGGTCTTTCGCTGACACTCACGGCTGACAATCTGGGTTCGCTGCACGTGGGCTCGCCGGTTCAACATCGCGGTATTACTGTGGGTGAAGTGCTCAGTTATCGCTTGGGGGATGATGGCAGACAGGTTTCCATCGGCATCCACATCGAGCAGGAGCATACGCATCGAGTACGCAGTAATTCCCGCTTCTGGAACAATAGCGGCATCAATATCAGTGGCGCCTTACCCCATTTTAAATTGCGTACCGGCTCGCTGGCCTCCATGATCGCCGGCGGCATTTCCTTTGATACGCCCGCCGTTGGGCCCTCCGGCGAAACGGTAGCCAATCGTCATCATTTTGAGTTGTTTGAGGACTATCAAGCCGCTCAGTCGGGCATCAGCGTCATCGTACACTTCGACAGCGCCAACGGCATTACCGAAGGACATACTCCGGTAAAATTCAAAGGCATGACCCTGGCCACGGTCAGGAGCCTTAAGCCCAACCATGACTTTAGCGGCGTTGAGGCTGAGCTACTGTTTGATCCCCGTGCGGATTTCGCGTTAAACACCTCCACTCGATTTTGGCTGGTTAAGCCTCAGATTTCACTGTCGGAAATATCGGGATTAGGCACCCTTCTTGGGGGCAGCTATCTGGAAATGGATTTCGGTGAGGGTGATTCACAGCGTGAGTTCGTGGTGTTGGCCAAACCACCTACCCCAACTCCCAACGGCCCCGGTTTGAGGCTGACCCTTATGGCTGACAAACTCAGTGGCCTTAACCGTGGCAGCGAGATCTATTACAAGCAGGTGGCCATCGGTCGGGTTGAAGGTTTTCACCTTAGCGACGCCAGGGACGTTGTATTGGTAGACGTATTAATTGAACCGGAATACCAAGACTTGATTTCGTCAAACACGCTTTTCTATCAAGCTGGCGGTGTTCAAGTCAGTGGTGGTCTTGATGGGCTGGAGTTAAAAACGGAATCCCTGACCGCACTGATCAAAGGCGGTATTGGAATACACAATCCCGCAAAAAGAAACTCTGACTCAGCGGCCCCCATTATCAGAGATGGCCACCAATTCGTGCTCTATGAGAATCGCGATAAGGCCATCAATCGTGGCCCGCGCATCAGCGTCAGTTTTATTGATGGAGAGGGGCTAAAAGTAGGCACCAAAGTCAAATACAAAGGTATCGATGTGGGTAAGGTTGATGCACTCCACCTGAACACCAAAGGTGATCGTGTGGTGGCGAGTATCGCTCTGCTGCCCTCGGCCAGGCATTTGGCCCGGGAAACCAGCCAGTTCTGGATTACCCGGGCACAGCTCGGTTTATCCAACAGCGCTCACTTGGGAACGCTGATCAGTGGTGTTCACATCAGCGTCAAGCCGGGCTCGGGCAGAACCCGAACGAGGTTTGTTGCTTTGCCACAGCCCCCCGTTACCGCCGACACCACTCTGGGGTTGAGACTGGTTCTACAAACTCCCAAATTGGGTTCTCTTAAAGTGGGAGTGCCCGTCTATTTTCGGGATATTCCTGTTGGAAAGGTCGATGGCTATCGGCTGGGCAATACCGCCCAGTTTGTGGATATCGAGATTTCCATTGAGGAACGATATGCAGCGCTGGTGTCTGCAGAGTCTCAATTCTGGAATGCCAGCGGTATAGGTGTCGACTTTGGCCTGTTTAGTGGAGCAAAGATACGGGCTAACTCGGTGGAATCCATTTTGTCAGGTGGAATCGCATTTGCCACTCCCGAAGCGGGGACGCCAGTGCCACCGGGAACCCGTTTTGTTTTGCATGAGGAGCCAAACGAAGTTTGGCTTGATTGGAGCCCGCGAATCGAACTGATGGTTAATCCCACATCCCCATCACCTGCTTTTTAATATCCTTGAGTACTTTCTCTCCGGCGGCTTTGTCCGCCTCCGTCAACCGATTATCGGGAAATGGCATTTCCTCCAAAGTTGCCAGCACCGGCTTGGTCAGAAATCGGCTCTTGGCACCATACACATGCTTGCCACCAAAACGCTGCTGCTCCGGCACCCAATACTTTAACGGCTGGATTAAATGCAAATGTTGCTGAGCCCGGGTCAAAGCGACGTAAAACAGGCGTCGTTCTTCCTCTAAGGCAACCGGATCATTGGCCGCATACTCGTTGGGGAAGTTGCCATCAGCCACATTCAACAAATAAACGTGATGCCACTCCTGCCCCTTGGCACTGTGCACCGTGCTCAGGATCAGAAAATCATCGTCCTTATGGGAGTCGTCGCACAGGGCGCCGGACTTTGACGGAGGGTCGAGAATCAACTCGCTGAGAAACCGCTCTCTGCAAGGAGCTTGCTGGGAGATTTGGGCCAGCTGCTCAATATCGCCATTGCGACTGTAGGGATTGTCATAGTTGCTCTCCAACACCGGTTGAAACCAGAGGCTCACCTGGCGCATCTGATCGCTCCACTCAATCAGATCGTGATGGATTGCGTGCAGTAATGTGACCAGGCTATACCAGGTATCGTGGTCCATCACGGCGGATTTGTAGGAACGCAGGCTGGAAAAGTCAAAATCGTGCTGCTCCAGATGGTCGAGAATTTTCTCTGCCACCTTCGGCCCAACCCCCGGCAACAGTTTTAATACCCGAAAGCCCGAGATACGGTGTTTGGGGTTATCCGCCCAGCGCAGTACGCAGAGCGCGTCTTTAACGTGTGCCGACTCCAGAAACTTAAGCCCGCCGTGCTTTACATAGGGAATATCGTGGCGACGCAGCTCAACCTCCAAATGATCGGAATGGTGGCCGGAGCGAAACAACACGGCCTGACGTTTAAGATCAATGCCCTCTTCCCGTGCCTTTAGTACCTGTTCGACAATATAGCGGGACTGGGTTTCGGCGTCCTCCACCGACACAAGCCGGGGCTTGTGTGCCACCTGTTTGCTGCTGTGCAGGAAGTTTTTGTAACCTTCCCGGCTCTCTTTCAAAATCGCATTACTAAGATCGAGAATAGGCTGATTGGAACGAAAATTCTCGCTTAATGGAAACACCTTGGCATGAGGTGAAAATTGCTCCGGGAAGGACAGGATATTATCGACATCTGCGGCGCGAAATGCATAGATGGACTGGGCATCATCCCCCACCACCGTAACGCCGCGTCCGTCGGGAAATAATCGCTGGATGATACCGGCCTGCAATCGATTGGTGTCCTGGTACTCATCCACCAGAATGTGATCGAACAGACCGCGGATCTTCTGGGCGATGGCTTCTTCGCCGGCCAGCAGATACCAGTACAGCAGCAGGTCGTCGTAGTCCAGACTCAGCTGCCGCTGTTTGGCCTGGGTATAGGCCTTAAACAACTCTTTAAGCTCCTCGGCCCAGTCGCCACACCAGGGAAAGTCCCGCTCCAGCACTTCGGGCAAAGGTTCCTGGGAATTTACGCAGCGGGAATAGATATCCACGCAGGTGGCTTTTTTGGGAAAGCGCTTTTCCATGCCGGTAAAACCCAATTGGTGACGCATGACATCCATCAAGTCCGCCGAATCGCTGCGGTCCATAATGCTGAAATCCGGCTCCAAACCAATACTGGTGGCGTGCTGGCGCAACAGGCGATTGGCTATGGAATGGAAGGTCCCCATCCAGTTCAGGCCATCGGCAAGGGAATCCAGGGCGCTGGCAGTGGCGTCGGTTCCGGCCTTGGCGGCGATAACTGACTGATCCCCAGTGGCGTTCGCAGGCACCTTCTCGCCCTGCTTCTCACCACTCATCTCAGCATCTTTTAAGCGGCTGTGAACGATGCGCTGGGCCCGATTGGCCAGCTCGGTAGCCGCACGCCGTGAAAAGGTCATCAGCAATATACGAGCGGGGTCCACTCCATTGAGCACCAGAAATGCCGCGCGCTGCGCCAGCGTGTTGGTCTTGCCGGTTCCGGCACCCGCAATAATCAACTGAGGCTCGGAATCCACTCCGCCTTCAGCCAGCACCCGGCCATATTCCGCGGCCTGGCGCTGCTGTTCTGTACAGTTTGGCAGCATAACCTTTACCTCTGAGTTAACGTTGGGTTGTCTCCTAGCATGCCCACCCAGCACTGTACATAAATACACTGTATAAAACAACAGTCACCATAAACCACAACGGTCTCGTCCAAGGGGACTAAGACAAGCCCCTGGCCACTGGGATACCTTTGTTACTAACCAAAGAGGTCATAAACCCAAGAACGATCAAGGATTGCCATGCCCACCCAAACCGCGACGACGATTCCCCAGCTGATTCAGCACGCCGCCCGTCAATTCGGTGACCAGCCGTTTCTGGAAGAAGGCGGCACCCGTCTCAGCTTCTCTGAATTTTCCCAACGCGCTGAAAAAGTGGCGGCCGCTCTACTGGCCCGGGACATAAAACCCGGTGATCGAGTGGCAGTCTGGGCTCCCAACATTTCAGAGTGGATTATTGCTGCCCTGGGTGCCCAATGCGCAGGAGCCGTGTTGGTAACACTGAATACCCGCTACAAGGGCAGTGAAGCTGCCTATATCCTGAGACGCAGTGGCACCCGTTTTTTGTTTTCGATTGGTCAATTCCTGGACACTGACTATCCGGCCTTGCTGCAAGGCGAAGACCTGCCTGATCTTGAGGAAATAGTGGTTTTCAGGCAAGAAGATACCCGCCACACCTGTTGGAACACCTTTTTGGAAAGCTCCGCTAGCATCAGCGACACACAGGTGCGGGACGCGCTGCAGGCGGTCACTGGCGAACAGACCTCTGATATCCTGTTTACCTCCGGCACTACCGGTAATCCCAAAGGCGTAATGACCGGACACCGCCAAAACCTGCAGACCTTTACTGCCTTTGCCGAGATTCTCGGTATTGAACAGGGGGACCGCTATCTGGTGGTTAACCCCTTCTTCCACAGTTATGGCTACAAGGCCGGCATTCTGGCCTGCCTGATCAAAGGCGTTACGCTGCTGCCTCACGCCGTATTCGACACCGAAGCCATCCTTACCCGTATTGGCGAAGACCGTATCTCCGTACTGCCCGGGCCGCCTACCCTGTTTCAATCATTACTGGCACATCCACATCTGCAGCAGTTCGACACCAGTACCCTGCGCTGTGCCACCACGGGCGCGGCTGCCATCCCGGTGGAAATGATCCGGCAGATGAAATCGCGCCTGGGCTTTGAACGGGTGATTACAGCTTACGGCCTTACTGAGAGCTGTGGTCTCGCCACCATGTGCCGCCCGGAAGATGATCCCGAGACCATCGCCAAAACCTCAGGCCGGGCCATACCTGAAATCCAACTGCGCTGTGTCGACAGCAACAACCAACCGGTAGCGGTGGGTGAGAGCGGCGAGATTGTCGTTCGCGGTTTGAATGTAATGCAGGGCTACTTCGAAGACCAACAGGCAACCGCCGGTACCATCGACAGCGACGGCTGGCTCCACACTGGCGACATTGGTGTGCTGGACGAGCGTGGCTATCTGCGCATTACCGACCGCCTCAAAGATATGTTTATCACCGGCGGTTTTAACTGCTATCCCGCGGAAATTGAAAACATCATCAGCACCCACGACGCCATTGCCATGAATGCTGTCATCGGCGTTCCCGATGAACGCCAGGGGGAAGTGGCCATGGCCTTTGTTGTACTGAAAGACAATACCGGGTTGACAGACAAAGACTTTGTCGATTGGTGTCGCCAGCAGATGGCCAACTACAAGGTTCCGCGCCGGGTACAGTTTATGCAATCGCTGCCGGTCAATGCCTCGGGCAAGGTGCTCAAAACAGAGCTGCGAAAACTCGCTGCAGAATAAATTCAGATATCCATTTTATCAGGAATACAAACATGAGTATAAAGATTCACAGCCTTGGTTATATCGGCGTAGAGTGCACCGACCCAACCCGTTGGGCAGATTATGGCACCCGGGTACTCGGCATGATGGATGTTTCCGACACCCTCAATATCGAAGGCGGTGAACAGGTTTACCTGAAAATGGACGACCGCCCTTACCGCATCGTGGTGGAAAAATCCGATGAGGATCGCTACGGTTTCAGTGGCTGGGAAGTTGCGGGACCGGAAGCCTTTAACGACGCTCTGCGAGTATTGGAAGACAGTGGCGTGGATTTCGAACGCTGCAGCCCGGAACTGATAGCCACCCGCCGGGTACAGGATTTGGTACGCTTTGCCGACCCCGAAGGCAACCAACATGAAATCTACTGGGGCCCGGTGTCCGACTTTGCCCAATTTGCCTCTCCGGTTGGCATCAAGAAATTCATTACCGGCGAACAAGGTTTTGGCCACGTGGTTATGCCCGCCCCCACATTCGATAAAACCGTTGCTTTCTACAAAGACGTTATGGGCTTTGGCCTGTCCGACTTGATGAAAGTGCGTTTTACCGAAGACCCCAACGAACCGGAAAAACGCCTGTACTTTATGCACTGCAACGAGCGCCATCACAGTTTGGCACTGTTTGAATCCCCCATGCCCAGCGGCTGCGTTCACGTTATGGTGGAAGTGGACAGCGTTGATGAAGTTGGCCGTGCCATGGACCGCATGAAAGCCGCAGGCGTGCAACTGACGGGCACTCTGGGCCGCCACGCCAATGACCATATGGTGAGTTTCTACATGGCAACGCCGTCGGGCTTTATGCTCGAATACGGCGCCGAAGGGCGAACTATTGAAGACTGGGACAACTATTCCGCCTTCCAGAGCACGGTTAACAGCTTCTGGGGACATGATTTCAGTGTGGGACAGGGCTAATCCAGAATGCGCAAACAATCTAGAATCGTACTCGTCACTGGCGCCAGCCGCGGTGCCGGCAAAGGTATTGCACTGGCATTCGGCTCCGAGGGTGACATCGTCTATGTAACCGGTCGCACCCAATCCGAAGGCGCTGCCCCACTGCCCGGTACCGTCTATGCCACCGCCGAAGAAATCACAAAGCGTGGCGGCCAGGGTATCGCAGCCATCTGCGACCACAACGACGACGCTCAGGTGCAAGCCCTGTTCGAGCGCATCCAGCGCGAACAGGGACGCCTCGACATACTGGTCAACAATGCCACCCACATTCACGACGATCTCATTAAACCCGGTGCTTTCTGGAGCAAGTCGCTTGAGCTGGCCAATATCCTTAACGTCGGCTTACGCTCAAGCTACGTAGCGAGCTACTACGCGGCAAAAATCATGAGTGAGAATCGAAGCGGCCTGATTGTCAACACCGGCTCCTTTGGCTCCAGCTGTTACATGCACGGCCCCGCCTATGGTGCCCAAAAAGCCGGACTCGACAAAATGGCCTGGGACATGGCCCACGACCTGCGCCCCTACAATGTCGCCAGTGCCGCCATCTGGATGGGCATGCTCAAAACTGAGCGCACCGACGCTGTGATGGCCGCAGAACCGGAAAAGTACGAAAACTTCTTCGATCTGGCCGAATCCCCGGAATTTACCGGTCGCGTCATCAGTGCACTTTATGAATCCTCATCGCTGATGGAAAAATCCGGATACACCTTTGTCGGTGCAGAACTCGGACAAGAATTGGGCGTCAAAGACATTGATGGCAAACAGCCCATCTCCCACCGGGACATGCTGGGCAGCCCTTTGTCTTTCAGCGCGGCAGTGGTGGAATAAACCATGAAATTCTGCAGCGAGTGCGGCAACAGAGTCGAAAAGCGCGTGATTGGCCACGACCCTCAACTGCGCTTCCAATGCACCCACTGCGGCAAGGTCCACTACCAAAACCCGAAAGTTCTGGTTTCCTGTCATGCTACCTGGGAAGACAAAGTGCTGTGGATGCGCCGCGGCACCGAGCCCTTCAAGGGGCTCTGGACAGCACCATCCGGATTTGTTGAAGAAGACGAATCCCTTTTGGAAGCCACCGCCCGCGAACTCTATGAAGAAACCCGGGCGAAAGTCGACATGTCACGGATGAACCTGTGGCTTGTCGGCAACCTGATGCCCATGAACCAAATCTACATGGTTTACCACGCGCCCTTACTTTCTCCGGACTTTGAAACCACCGAAGAAGCCACAGAAGTGGCGCTCTTCAACCACAAAGAATTTCCACGTGAAGAATTCGCCTTTCCTGAAGTTCTCGAAAACGTCGACCTCTTCTACGAAGATCTGCTCAGCAACAACTTCCGGGTCTTTATGGGAAAAATACAAGGCGGTACCAACACCATTGCCACCGTTGCACAACACCTGTAACCCTCACTGAATACCAACCAGACCTTAGCGCTATGACGATAGAAGAACGCCTGCACCAGCTGGAATCCATTGAAGCCATCAAACAACTCAAGGCCCGCTACCTGAGTGCCTGTGATCGCAAACAGACCGACATCATGCGCGACTGCTTTGTAGAAACCGAAGCCCATATCGACTACGGCAACGTCGGCCAATTCAACCACAGAGACGGGCTCATCGATGTCTTTAACGAACTGGGTAACCATGAATACATCATCGACATGCACCATGGGCAAAACCCCCAGATTCAGATAATCGACAGCAATACCGCTACTGGTAACTGGCAGCTGTACTTTCAGCAAATCAACAAAAAAGAAAATACACTAACCCAACTGGGTGGATTCTACGATGATATCTACACGTATACCCAAGAAGGTTGGCGAATAAAATCGACGCGATTTACGGTAACGTCACAATTAACAACAGCGCTCCCAGCCAAGGGTACTGATTAAACAGCGTTCAGGATAAATGTTTCGATAGCAACGTCTCTTTCTCGCCATAATGGGGCAATTGGCTTGTCCCGTTTCACTGTAGCTCTTCCTCTCTCGGAGTCAAAAAGACTTTACCCGTTTTTGACCCAAGACTCTTAACGATCGCATGATCAAACTTGTCAAACGGGAACACAGATTCTACGGCGCATTCCTGATTGCTGGCTTGTAGATAGTCCCAGACCTTCTGGTAGACCACCCGTTTGTGATCGTCGGACGTATCGGGAATCCACCAGTTTTGGATGGAAAACCCTCTTATGGACAGTCCTTCCTGGCTCATTGCTGTCAGCGCATCCCGTTCGAGAAACATAGGAGCATCGCTCAGGGCGCCATATTTTAATACTGTTCCGTAACGGGACAACAGCTTCAGCGCAATGCTGGAAAACACACCATCTGATATCGGGTCCAAAGCACCTTTTAAACCACGAACCCCACAAAGGGACTCAATATACTCCACCACTTGTGCGGCATTGGATCCGTCCGAAGCACAATGAATCACTTTGTCTGTCTCACAAGCTCCTTTCAGTTGGTTTACTTGCTCCTGGCGCCTAACGGTAGATATCACGTTGATACCTTGGTAGCGACAGAATTCAATGATCCATCGCCCCAATGCGGAGCCTCCTGCTCCTTGCAGCAACCAATCCCCTTTCTTTAGCTGCAGTACCTCCTTTATCATGACGTACGACGTCACGGAAACGGAAAAAAATGTACTGGCGGCAAGGTCCGACACCGCTTCAGGCACGGTGATAACCTTGTCGCTCTTTACGCAAAGGTATTCAGACCAAACACCATCGGCGATCTCCCACTCCCCCCAAGGGGACCAAGCTTTTACGGTTACCCGCTGCCCTACCACAAAGCTCCCTTGCAGGGCGGCCCCGACTTGTTGCACATGGGCAACAGCCTCCAAACCCGGCAACACTTCGGTGTTTCGATGCCCACCAAAGTCCCGAAAGCGAGACACGATACCAGCTGAGCACAAAAGATCACAGGGGTGAATAGCAGATAACACCACCTTTAGCAGTAATTCGTCTTCTGCCGGAGAGGGTATTCGTTGCTCTTCCACCACAGAAAGACAATCTACGACGCTTTCGTCAGCGGACGGCGATATTCTATCTAAAACAATTTTTTTGTTCGTCATGAATCTCATACTACGTAGCCGACTATCTCTTTCTGAGGAGGCAATGGATAAGCTATTTTGCTGTGCTTGAGGTGATTGCGAACTAAACTCTTTGCCGCCTCAACCGCTAGCGGCAGTGGATTGATGATGGGTACCGATAACCCCTGTTCTTTTAGGCCGAAGGTGATTTTCGATTCCAACGCCGCAAAGTGCGTACATCCAAAAATGATAACGTCTGCTTCGTCCTCAAGGATTGCTTCCACAGTACACTGTAAAAGCGTTTCGAACGCTGAGGGATCACTGTCTATATTTCTTACTGGGATATTTGTCGGGCGAACCGATGCTAACTTTTCAGCCAATCCATACCGAATCGCCATTTCCTGATAACATCGCTTGCGTCGTTCCAGTGTGGGCAGAATAGAAAATTTGTGACCCAGCAACGCAGCGAAGTGCATGGCCACTTGTCCACAACCGACCACCGGAGTATTCACCGCTTCGCGAATAGCAGCCAGTGACGGGTCCGCCACGCAGTTCAGTACAATCGCACTGGCCCCTTCCCTTTCGGCGGCCGAAGCATTTTTAATCATATCTGGCCCCGCCAGGACCTCATCATAATCACTTTCGATGGAGATCGGTCCCTTTTGCAAAACATGATTCACGAAACGGAATTCACTGTCCTGCTGTCCAGCAATGAAGCTAACCGCGTCTACCGGATGGGCAACGGGTGTCAATAAATGTATCGATTTCATGAAAACTCCTAATCAATGCATTGGGGTAACGAGAAGCAAGCTCGAAACTCTACAGAGAGAATGGTGGGCGTTAAGAAATTGCTAACTTTTTTTGGCGTCAGCGTATCTATTACCGCATACATAGATAAGAATTCTATCCAAAACGCATAGAACCGATGCAGCGACAATGACAGAATCCAGAGCGGGAACCGTCGTCAACACATAGAGATCGTTGAGTGAAGCGTAACCGGCCGCGCAAGCCAGGGACCAGGCAACAATGGAGGGGTAGCGAATGCCAGCCATGGTTGAATGGGAAAATGGGCGATATTTTCCACCGTTAAGAATATAGAAATCAGCGATGTAAATTCCGGCCACCGGTGGAATGGCAATGCCAAGAAGATGGAGAAAGGGCAAAATATCGTCCATGACGCCAGATAGGGCCAGGAGTGTTCCAACAACCCCGCTCCCCAGGGCCAGCTGCCAGTAGCGCCTGCCCTTGAATATGGTCGAGAGTCCCAGGGAGGCGCCGTACAAATTGCCATTGTTGCTGGTCCACGTGGTGAAGACCACAATCACCAGAGCGATCATACCCAAATTCAGGGCGTCCAGAATCGCCATGATTTCACGTTCGCCGGTAGCAAGTGAAGGTATGGCAGAGCTTAGCGTAATCAGCGGTTTGGCAATACTGAAGGTTATAATCGCAGCGATAATCCCGTGCTTGACCGATATCGCGTACCGGCAAATATCCGGAAATATGACGGTGCCCACAATGGAGCCTCCAATCACCGCAGAGATCGCCTTACCAGCACTCATCGATGAGGAATCCGCGCTACCGGCAGCGTTCTCCAGGCCAAATTGAGTGATGCTCGCGTAGACCAGCACCACCAGGGAAAGTATGAGCAGGGGCACTGCAAACTGCGAGAGCCTGTCCAGAGCCCTGAAGCCGAAGATCACGGTACTGATCATCAAAATCGCTCCGGCAATGGTAAGAATTTCCCAGGTAAAGGGGCCGAGCGCACTGTCCCCGATGACATCGACAAGAGCCTTGCCGAATAAAACAAGATTAATGCCAAACCAACCAAACAAACTGGCGGCAAATATGGAATTAACCAAATGAGCGCCTCGACTGCCAAAGGCGTATTGGGTAATGTAGTAGGTGCTCAATTTGGTTCTTGCGCCAACAGATCCACAAATACTGGCGAATGCCCCGAGAACGATACCTGCAATAAAGAACACATAAACACTGGCCTCCAAACCGATTTGATTGCCGACCTTGACTCCCGTTACAAACCCGGGCAACGAGATAAACACACCAATTTTGATCAAAGCGATGTTCTTCCAACTGACACTTCTTTCCTGGTCCACCGGCTGATCCGTTGGTTCGTCCAGTAAGTTCTTCAATTTCACTCTGCATCTCCGAAGTGGTTTGTTGTTTGATTCAGGGCTTCCACGGGGCGGTACTCGTCTTGCAAGCCGAATTGCCGTGGCCCCAAAAGATCAAGGGCTTTTTGCGATCTGAATATGGAGTTGGTACTACACGCAATAACACCCACTCTTTGTCCATATCTTAAATTTTCGACATGAATGGCTTCGCAGGTTTCGGCGTCAACAATAGAGATGATGTCCGGAATCGTGGCCCTAAGTTCATCGTTAACCCACGCCGCCGTAAATTCATTTTGAAACTGAATTACGGACGTATCCCCATTCACGCCAAACCCCTCTATTTTTACCGTACCAATGGAGAAACCGTATTGGTATCTGCGCGAGACATCCACGATTTTCCCTTCAAACAGCGGGTAGGCATAACGATAATCCTTGGTCGCTCTCAGGGCGGAGAATAAAGCTTCTTGCGAGCTTTGCCCCCGACAACCCGCTATTCTAAGATTACGCCCGATATCCGCCGCCAGGGTTAATGTCCCGGGTATGACCATTTCTTTAACATCTGATCCCCACAGCGGATAGCTGACCTTGTGGCACCTCCCCCCCATGCTGACCGATGTCGACCTCGACAAGCGCTCGAGTGTGATGTTGTCGGCATCGTCTATAATGACGCAATGACCATGTTCATTGGTCAAAACGGCTGGTGTTCCTGAGCGTTCAAGGAGATTAAATACCTGCATAAACCCTTTTGGGAACGCCCGACCCATGCCATCACAATCCAGTACCGGTAGATTCAGTTTAGCCGATATTAAGAGCGGGCTTAATCCATTCTGCCCACCGATCTCCATGGGTAGCACAGCGTCCACTTTCTGTCCCAAAAGGGCTTCCATTTTCTTAATTCCAATGATGCCTTCATTCCCGTCCGGGTACTTCTCCAGCAAGACCCCAGGTGCGCCTATCCAACCACAGGGGACAACGAGCGCATCGTCACTGATATCGTGAGGAGAAACGATGGTGATGCGGCTGTCGTCTTCCTCCAGCGCTTGTTGAAGTTGCAGTTCCGTGACGTAGGTAATACTACCGCCACCAGCACCGAGAAAGGAGCACCCTATGGCGATATCCTGAACGTCCTGAAAATCCAGGGGTGATTGATAGAGACGGCTTTCTCTCGCGTTCGTTGTTATCATGTTGTTTCGCTGAATTCGGCGATGACTTTCACGGATAGCCTTACCTTCTGACCGGGTAGATAGGTAAGCGGGACTTCATTGACCTCAACGACTCTGGCGCTGTCTCGGTCTCCTCCTTTAGACACCACATGGTCGATGGACTTGAGTGTCAGATCACTGAGAACGACGTCTCGGTCGTCTTGTTCATGGGAATAAATCTGGTCTGTTGCACTGCTGATTTGTGACCAGGCAGCGCCAACCGCGTTGGCCACGTCAGAATACTTTGGCCTTACAATGTGAGTGCAGCCTTCAATTGTGTCTGCTACCAAGAGCTGTCCTCCCCCGACCAGAATGACGGTCATGTCTTCCGCGCTGGTTTTCATCTGGTCTACGATATCCGAGACCTCGTTATTGATGAATTGTGACATCATGGAAACAAAGCTTCCGGAGAGGTGTTCCAGCAACTCCAGATTGGCGCCCTGAACCTGTACTGCCAAACCGGGATTTGCAGCCAGGGCAATATCGGTGGCCGTCAGTGTATCGCCGCCAAAACACAGGGAGCGCTCCTTGATGTCGCTTCCCACTGACTGAGGACCCAATTCGACCCGACCGATCTGAGCGGATAATTCAGTGACGCTCTCTGAACGAGAAAGACTGGAGTTTGGGCAATGGATTATCGTGCCTCCGCCGAGCGCGATCGAAGAGACGTCCGGCATTCTAAAATTGGTTTTCACCGCACCAATCGTAACGCCTTTCGTTGACTCTCGAGGAAGCCCATTTTTGATAACACCGACATCACAGGTGGTTCCGCCGATATCGACAACAATGCCGCTTTTCAATCCTGACAGGAATGCGGCACCGCGAATACTATTGGCTTGTCCAGACGCCATGGTCAGAATGGGTAAACGCCTGGCCGTTGCCACATCAATGGCGGTACCGTCGTTCTGGCTTATGCAAACTGCCGCCGTGAGGCCATTAGCCCTAACCGCAGCCTCCAGACCATCGGTCATAATCGTTGCCAGTCGAGTACAGGCTGCATTTAAGATGGCGGAATTTTCACGCTCGATAAAGCCAACCCTGCCAATATCACTGGACTTGGTGATATGGGCACTCGGGCAGTGGAACTGAACGATTTCCGCAGCCCTGTCCTCCATACGTGGATTAAGCTGGCTGTTCACACAGGATATGACAATGGCCTCTACACCCCTATTGGCCAACTCGAGCGCGGCTTCGCGCACCATTTGTTCGTCAAAGCTTGAAATTTCTCTCCCGTCAAACTCGTACCCTCCTGGTAACAGGTAGCTTGCCGATCGGGTAGCGCGTTTGAGTGATGTGGGCCAACCCGTCCAGGGTCTAACGGATCGTCCCGCCGGCCCTGCCAGTCGAATAACAGCGACTTTTGTTAAGCCTTTTTCTTCTAAAATGGCGTTGGTGATCTGTGTGGTTCCAATGGTTATCCGCTGTATTGCACTGGTGTCAACGCAACTACCGGCCAGCAGGCCACCAATCACCTCCGAAACGCCGGTTTGAACATCCGTGGTACTGGGTGTCTTATGGCTAAAAATCACTCTGCGTTGACTCAACAGAACCGCATCGGTATTGGTTCCGCCGACGTCCACTCCAATTCGCATATAGCGCACTCCAGAGATCATTAATCGAGTTGAGTTTCACAAAAATACTAGCATCATAGGCCAGTGTAATTTCGACAAATACGGGTAATTTCCGCATCGGATATTCGGTGTTGATTTTATGATTTTTCGGTCTAATATTGTGTATCACGCTACCTACAAAGCTTGTTTCGACGTTATGCCCAAACCCAAAAACCGGTGGATTATTCAGACAAAATTGGCTCCACCGGAGCCTTCCAGCCTCGATATTGGTCGCATTAACTTACGCAACATTTACACTCAACAGCCACGATTTCGTTTGTGCATCATCCACGCACCTGCCGGTTACGGAAAGAGCAATCTGCTGAATAACTGGTACAGTTTCCAAACGTCACTGCAGGGGTATGTGTGCTGGTTATCGCTGGATGAATACGACAGTGATCGATCATCCCTATACAGCTATTTTGTTGAATCTCTCAGGGTGTCGGGATTGGAACTGGAAGAAATGATGGAAGTCATTGAAAGCTCAGAGAACCTTTCTGAGAGGGCGTTTTCCACGATTTTGGTCAATACCATTGCAGAGTCGAGCGTCCCAGTCACGTTGTTTCTGGATGACTATCACCGTGCCTCAGGTGGTGTTCTCGACAGTATTATCAACACCCTGCTCCGATACGCACCGGACAATTTTCGATTAATCATCGCTTCACGTACCTTCCCAAGCATTGAATCCTCACAAATCAGAGCCGCCGGGCAATTGCTGGAGATTGATGTCGACGATCTACGCTTTGATGCTGATGAAATCTCGCAGCTCTTCGAAGCCCGGCTCAGCGATCTCGAGGTGAGTGATCTTCTCAAAAAAACCGAAGGCTGGCCTTTTGCTTGCACCATGGTGTCTTACCTCTTCGAGAAGGGAAAAATCAAAGGTCACCAGTTTTCGGAGCTTACGGGTCAAACAAGGGAGCTGTCGAATTACATTACCGAACAAATATTTTCTTCACTGTCACTCGAAGAACAGAACTTTTTGCTGGTTACCTCTCTAACCGACAGATTTACCGCGGAACTTGCTATGGCGATGGATGATACCATCAATCCCTGGTCAGCGATTAATACATTGGAAAAAAACCGCCTTTTCCTGATCCCTTTGGATAATCAAGATGGTTGGTACCGTTACCACCAACTTTTCTCTCAGTATCTATTTTCCCGGTGTCAGAAATCAAAAGGAAAGATGGTACACTCCCTGCATAAAAAGGCGTCACTGTGGCTGTTCGAAAACGGTTACATCGTCGATGCGATCAATCAGGCGTTGGCGGCGAAGGATTCTGATTTGGCCGCCGGTGAGCTCAATCGTGCAGGAGGCTGGCGTTTGACGTTTTCGGGAAATCTGGATTTTGTAAGGAATACCATCAGCCGCCTGCCCAAGGAATCAATCGAAAAGCGTCCCCGCCTTTTCCTGACGATCATTCTTACCCTGATTAGAGAGGGTAACATAGTGGAAGCCTGCAACCGAGCAGACTATTTTCGCGAACACAGCCAACACTATAGCCAGTGGCACGGTGTCCCACTCAGTGACAAGGAAAAAATCGAATGGACTTGCATTGCCGACCTGCTGTTGGGGTCATACCTTGATGTACCGGCTACGGATGCCAGATTGCACTACATCCAGAAGCTGGAGCGAGAGATCGATGTTGACGATTCTGTGCTCAAGGGCATCGTTAAGGGCTGTTTATTTCACCAATATTGGGAGCGGGGTGATTTGGCTGGGGCAGAGAACTCCCATAATGAATGGGTTTCCTTGATCAAGAAAACCCCAAAATCGACGGTGTACAGCTACACCTATACCAGAATTAATCTGTCCATCCTCGACGTGGAGCGATGCAACCTGAAACGGGCCAGTGCCTACCTGGAAGAGGCGAACACACTGATCAGTCGATATCCCAATACGGATTTCAACTTGAAGGCAGCCGTCTCCGTTTTTCTTGCGGAAATCGCTTATTGTCACAACGACATTACTCAGGCTCAATCACTGCTTCAAGACTCGCTGAGTCACCTGCAGAAATTCGATGCCTCGTTTAAGCATTTTGCTCCCGCATTCGTAACCCTGATACCCATTGAACGACTAAAGGGTTCACTGAACTCCATGCTGGAGGCGGTCGATACCGGGCATCGTATTTCTGAGGATAGGAGAATTCCCCGATTAAAGCACCTCTGCAGTATCACGCAGGCCAAACAGTATCTTTTGACAGGCGAAATCGCGGCTGCAGAAAAGACGATGGAAGAATCCGGAATCTTTCAGCTTTTCAGCGACTATCCCAATGAATCTGATCTGTCTATCTACCTGCCCGAACTCTCAGGCGTACTCGTATCCCGTCTCTTGATTGAAAAATCACAGTATCAGCAAGCGGCGGAAGCATTGATCGGCCTCGAAGCTACCCTTCGAAAACAACATCGAAATCGACTACTGGTGGAAGTCCTGCTACTGCGTTGCCGGTGTGGAATAGGCTTGGATGATACCGATTCGGCGGCCTCATTTCTCAATGCCGCCGTCGAGATCAGCATGTATGAAGACTACTTTCGACCATTCATCGACGAAGGACGCCACATCTCGAAAATTACCAAACAGGTATTGGCTTCGGAGACCGCCAAGGAGCTCAATCGGTATCATAAGAACTTCCTGCGCAGCATAACCCAGATGCTCAATAAGGAACAATCGAGTCGCTCGGCAAGGTCCACGGGCTTGGGGTTGTCAGAAAAAGAGTACGAAGTACTTATCCGTGTTGCAAAGGGGTTGTCAAACAAAGAAATCGCCAGAATACTCGATGTACCCGAAGACAACATCAAGTATCAATTGAGGAAGGTGTTTAAGAAATGGAATATCTCCAATCGGTCTGATGCCGCCAATATTGTCAACCGAAAGCTGCTTGAGCTCAAAGAGTAATCGTCCAACACTGCCAATTCGTCGACACGTCCTTGTGCCGACTGCCGCTTACAGCGCTCAGGCGACTTCGCCCGTCGGTTCGTTGAGACTGGCGCTATAAAGATCTCGGTTAATGGCTTGCTCTGCCTCTCTCAGAGTTTCAGGTAATAGCACGCCGGTACCCAGAATCAGATTGCAGCGTGGTACACAGAGTACCACCACATCTTCGCCGTTGGCGATTTCGGATGAGGCCAGGGGCATGCCGGTCTTCTGAGAAATGATCGTAATTAAATCAGGGAAGGTGGAGTGACGAACACCGTCAATATCCAAGGTCATATACTCGTTCCAGACACTGACTTCAGCGCTACACTCCCCCTGGACCTTGAGTTTACCCAGGGTATAACCACCAATAGCCTGTAATTCAAGCTGTTCGATTTTTCCTGCGCAAAGAATGTCACCCGCCGTTGAGGTAACTATCGCATCGATCACCGTAGCAGCGCCCGCGTCTTCCGCATTCATCATAGCTCGACCGATTGACATAGCGTGCGTCGTCGCCCCGGGAGCTGCATTGGTTTTTAGGTAAGACACGGGAAGTGGGTCTCTCACTACCATGACCAGGCCCCCGGACTCCACGGCCGCTTGTCGAACAAGGTTTGCAGCCACTTGTAACTGCCCTTCCACGACCATTTCCAGATAACGACCTGAGTCTGGATTGCCCCCCACGGCAGACTGAACGGAATGATAGTCAGGAATTCGATTGATTCCCATGCCCCCCATCAGCCCGGTAGGGTGTGCTCGACCGTTAGCGGGCGCGTCCACCATCGGAATCTTTAACATGGCGGACTGAAGCCAACCATTCAGGCCGGAAGCCGGTCCGTTTTCATTGGGAATGATGCCGGAAATACGTCGATCTGTTTTCTGCTGAACGAGCTCCATCGCCTTGATAATATCAACCGGCATAAAGAACCGCTCTTCACCGGTTGGTGCGCCAACGGCAGAGGCGGTAATAACAAGGTCATCATCATTGAGATCGTCGAGAGAAATCATGGTTGGCGTACCCATGGCGGTTGCCAGTTCAAACCTCTGGAATCCGGCTGCTATGGTTCCGCCACCACCGCCACCCAGTACCGCTCCGCCGTATACTACTGAACGTCCAACTTCATTGTCGAGAACGATCTTTGCCATTCAATACCTCCAGGTCATTGATGATTAAACTGCAAGAAATGTTTACTGCCTTCAAACACGCCGTTCACACCCATAGACGGATCCAGCAGCGACTAACCCATTCAATCTAACATCTTCTTCGCGTGTAATTTTCTGAGATTCGTGTGAAGGATACAGGTTTCTACAGTGAAGACTGTAAATGACCCGATCTTTGTCCTTTTACACTGGTCCAAAGTGATACATTCCTTATTAGGGTACCCGCCAAATTTTCTATTCACACATCGAGGGTTTTGATGAGGATATTTAGCCACTTCGACGGAGGTAGTATTGACGTCGTAAATCAAGAAGACATTCGCAATATCGAACTGAGATTGCGGTCTGACAATAAAGCCGATTTTTCCCAATGGTTCTATTTCGGCTTACACTGCCAAGTTGGCGATAATCACCAGCTTAATATCAACAATGCGGGTAGCTCAAGCTATCCACAGGGATGGGAAGGCTATAAGGTTTGTGCCTCCTATGATCGGGATAACTGGTTTAGAATCCCGACCCGATACGACGGAACCAATCTGGAATTTGAGATCAAGCCTGAATCCGATCTAATATACTTTGCCTATTTTCCTCCTTATAGTTTCGAACGTCACTTGAATCTTCTGGCCAAGGTGCAACTTTCTGAACAAGCAAGTATTCGCTGCTTGGGCCATTCCGTAGAAGGTCGGCCCCTATCTCTGATCAAGGTCGGCGAGCAGGGCTCTGACAAAGCGGTTATCTGGATGACAGCTCGGCAACATCCCGGAGAGACAATGGCAGAGTGGTTCATAGAGGGCGCTCTGGAGCGACTGCTGGACAGCTCAGATGCCATTGCAAATGATGCGCTTGATAGGGCTGTTTTCTACCTTGTTCCCAATATGAATCCGGACGGTGGTGTTTTGGGTAACTTGAGAACCAATGCCAAAGGAGAGAACCTCAATCGTGCCTGGTCTGCGCCTTCCTTGGTCAATAGCCCAGAGGTATTCCACGTTCGAGAAGAGATGAACCGTACTGGCGTTGATTTGTTTTTAGATATACATGGCGACGAAAACATTCCCTATGTCTTTCTGTCTGGCAGCGAAGGGGTTCCCTCTTTCAATAAGGCGATGGAGATCCGGCAAGACCATTTCAAGCGGTCATTTCTTGATGCCAGTGCTGACTTTCAGACCACACATGGATACCCCAAAAAGGCTCCTAACACCGCAAACATGGCAACGGCCACCAGCTATGTTGCAGAGACCCATCGCTGCTTGGCTTTTACACTGGAAATGCCTTTTAAAGATAATGATGATCGCCCCTGCCGGGAGAAGGGATGGTCCAAACAACGAAGCAAGATCCTCGGGAAAGATACTTTGGCAGCCATTAGGAACTGCATCGACACCCTTTAAGCCAGAAGCCTATTACATCAACTACTGTCTTTCCTCTTTTCGAAAGGCATTGTCCCATAGCCCCTGTTAATCTCGAGGGGCTTTAGGAAGATCGACTACGGGAGTCGATGAGTTTCAGTTATACCCGAGCACAAAACAAGCCTCGTCTCTGGACTCTACATCGATGTAAGCGGAATTTTCTTCATGCTGATGGTCTAAGGACTTGTATATGAGTTCAACGACATCGGAAGTCGCATCCGGTTCTCTCTCAATAGTCGTTGAATCTAATGCTACCATTTGCAGCATACCTCTCTCCGTTGAAATCGGTTTTATTCAGTTTGAAAAAAAGGGGCGTTTCACGCCCCCTGAAAACACGCACATCGAACTAAATATCATACCTTACGGAAATTCCGTAACTTCTGGGTTGGTTAGGGGTAACCACCGGTTCAGAAGTACTGAAGAAGTGGATCGCTGATCGATAGTCCATGACATTGTCCACGTAAGCGGCAATCGACCAGTTCTCCATGTTCAGGGATACTTTGGCATCAACATAGTGTTGTGCATCGATTTTGTTTCTATTATCCGACCGATGATAAGTGGCGCCGGAACGGCGATAAGCCACATAACTTCTCAGTTCAGCGCCGTTGTCGAGGTCAACACTGTGAGTAGCGCTGATATTAAAGGTGTAACGGGGAACGAAAGGAACCTCGTTGCCATCCTTGCGAGGATCTGGAGTTTCACCAAAGCGGACAACCTCGGCGTCGGTATAGCCGTAGGCCATATTCAGCGTCAGGTTTTCGGTGGCCTTGGCCATGACTTCAATTTCAAAGCCCTGGATTGGCGTGTCCGCGAGATTGGCGTTTCCGATGGTGGTTGCGAATTCGCTGAATTGATAATTCTCAATATCCATATAGTACACTGCACCATTGACAATCAAGCGATTGTCCCAAAGCGTGCTCTTGGCGCCTATCTCGTAGCTATCTGAGATTTCTTCGTCGTAGAAATTGGGCTGAATACCGTAGGCGGGATTATTCAGCCCTCCGGTGCGGAATCCTCGTGAGTAGGAAGCGTACATCAAGGTGTCAGGTGTCATTTGGTAAGACAATCCCAACTTTGGTTGAACTTCTGAAAACTCAACACTACGCTCGCCTTCGACGGGTGTGGGCAGCTCATAATCGTATTTTTGATCACGCTCGGTTTTGTCGTAGCGCAATGCCGCCGTCAGCTCCAGCTCGTCAGTAAGATCGTAACTGCCGTACACAAACACACCAAAATCGGTGCTGTCCGTTACCGCGTGATCACGCTGATTGGGATGGCCCACGTACCAATCCGGGCGAGAATCGTCGCCAGGATCCGCAAGACGACCGTAAAGATAAGTATTGGTGCGATCGCGGTAGGCGCCTCCCACAATCCAGCGAAAGCGCTGATCGTCGGCGGAGGTCAGTCGTACCTCCTGGCTAAAGCCCTCCGTGCGATTCCAGGGTATTTGAATCTGGCTGGCCGTTGGTCGGGCATCTTGCTCCAGCCACAGAATATCGTCAATATCACTGTAGTTGGTGACGGCCGTCAAAGACGCAAAACCGAAATCCCAATTGAGCTGGAAGGTAAACTCCTCGGACTCCTGTCTTTCCAAGCCGGGGTAGTTGCTTTGAGCAACCTCATAGGAGTCGGAATCGTTGAGTTCCGCCTCTGGAATACGATACTGAATGCCGTAACCGTAATCACCGTCAGCAATTTTGGCGGTGAAGGTCATATCAATAGCATCGTTTGGCATCCAGGTGAGAGCACCGCGCACGCCGTAAGAGCCATCCACAAAGTCGACATGCTCACCTTCAACGTTTTTGATCTGCCCCTCTCGATCATTGTAGGTGGCACCGATACGATAGAGCAGAACATCGTCAATAATAGCACCAGACATAGCCGCATTGATGGTCTTGTCGCTGCCGCTCTCGTATTTGACCTCAAAGTTACCACTCAGATCATTCGATGGCGTTTTAGACTGGATGATAATGGCACCGACTAACGCGCCCTGGCCGTACAACGCACCCTGCGGGCCACGGAGCAGCTGAATGCTCTCTACGTCAAAAATTCCCTGGTTAATAAAATTAATGTCGGGCACCGTTGCCCCATCTACGACAAAGCTTACCGGTGCCTCACCAAACTGGGGTGTACCTATGCCCCGAACATTGAGACGAACCGTTGCTTTGGAGAAGGAGTCGTTCAAGTGAATATTAGGAGCGAGATCCGCAATACCCTGGAGGTTATCAATACCAGCATCCGAAATAAGGGATTCGGACAATACCGTTACGGATTCCGGCACCTCCTGGAGACTTTCATCCCGCTTACGGGCCGTTACGGTAATTTCTTCGATCTGGAAGCCTTCGGCGCGGATCTCAGGCGCAAGAGGCATGCTGGCAACGGCCATCATCATTGCCATGGGCGCCCTTCTAAACAGCTGATTCTTAATCACTTTTTCTCTCCCCTGAATAGGTTTTATTGTCGGTACCTGCAGAACGTTTCTGTATGTTGACCTATCGACTAACGACCGGCTATTGATGTACCGACGACCATCGTAGCAAGGAGGTTTCGTGTAATTATGGGCAAATCGTGCGATTTGGCGAGTTTGGGGTGAAGTGAAAGTGGCTGGGGTCAAAGGTTGTTCAGTGGCAATAGAAGTTTTTCCTTTGAGTAAGTGTCCTATCCCAATGCGACGCGAACAGGCGTCACATTGTGTTCATGTTGTCATCGATATGTTGGTGTCCCTTGAATCGATGAAAAAACCGAGGGTGCAATTCAATCCTCAGACCAGGTTCAATGACATCAATGTCGGCAGTCTGAAAACTAATGCATCCTGCAACTGCAGTAATTAAATCAACTCTCCCCGAATCGCCAAATCATTTCTAACCGTCTTAGAGCAGACCCAGAACAATACTGCGGCGAACAGTGGTGCCGTCAGCGCCATCAGTAGAGCAATGCGCAGAGACTCGCCTTCATTGGCGGCAATACCAAGGTTAACCAGAAGATCACTGCCCACACCCACAAACAGTGGTCCAAATCCATAAGAAATAATGGACGTTGACAGCAGCATAAAACCAATCGCCAGTGCTCTGACAGCAGGTTCGGCCACGATCTGCAACGTTGACATGCTGGGGCCAACGCCGCTACCGGCGACCAGCGCTGCCAGAAACATCACCGCGTAGGAGCCGTGCAAGTGGTCGACAGTGAGTGCGACAGCGTAAAAGGGAACGGATAGCACCGCGGCCAGGGCGGGCAGCCAGAACTCCCACAGGTGGTTTTGGACGATGAGTCGCGATACCAACACGCCGCCAGCTACAGTGCCCAGCAAATAGCCCAACCCAATGCTAAGGCCACCGGTGGGGCCATACTCCCCAATAGAAACACCGTGAATACGCAGATAGAACGAGGGTATCCAAATCCCAGCGCCACCAATGATGAAATAGTACAGGGGGATTCCCCACAGCAGGTAACGCACCGTGCGTTTTCGCAGCAAGCTTAACGAGGCGTCCAGAAAAGACGTTGGCGACGGCACGTCGGAGACGGGCTGCAAACGCCCCCTCGGGGGCTCGACCACCAGGAACACCAGACAGAAAGCCAGCAGAACCCCAGGCAGGCCAAAGATCAGAAACACGGCGCGCCAACCGTACACATCCGCCAACATAGCCCCCATTACCACGCCCAGGATGGAGCCCAACATGCCAACACCGGTAAATACCGAGACGGCAAATGCCCGCTCCCCAGAACGAAAGTAATCCCCAATCAATGAATGGGCCGCTGGCACACAGCCAGCCTCGCCGATGCCAACCCCCACCCGCGCCAGAAAGAAATCGGTAAAGTTGCGCACCAGCCCGCAGGCTGCCGATGCCAGACTCCAGACACCGATACAGATGCTCAATATCCAAACCCGGTTTTTGCGGTCTGCCAGGCGCCCCAGCAACAGCCCGAAAATGGCGTAACATAAGGCGAAAGAAAAGCCGCCAAGAACCCCCAGCTGCGAGTCGGAGAACTGCATATCGGTTTTGATCGGCTCAAGCAGCACCGAAAACAAGTTGCGGTCCATATAGTTAAACAGATTAACCAGGCCCAGAACCAATAGCACGGTGTAACGGTTGGAGAGAGTTCGGGGGGTGGCGTTGAGGGGTTGTGTTCGGGGGGTGACTACGCCTTCGGTCATGGACGGTATCTCGTTGGTTGCCGATGAAAGGGATTCACTATGCCCTAGCCACAAACAAAGATATCTGCAGATTTACCGGTTATTTGTGCCGATTAGGCGGGAAACACAAGTCTTGAACGACAATGGTCCGGGACTGGCGTTTTGCTCAACGAGCGAGTAGCATCGGTTGCTGTAAGGTTGTACCGCGATAGGTGCCAGTAAACTGCGATGATGAAATTTCACCCCCCTATTACCACTCCCGCCATCCTGTCCTCGGCGCTGCGAGACTTCTCCCGCAGCGGGGAAATTCTTTCTGCTCCGGCGACCGCCAGTCAGCCAGCCTTGGGAAGTATTATAAACTGGGAGAATATCATTCCTCTTGCTCATAACGATGTGATGTCCGTAGTGAATGCACCCATTGAGCAAGAACTGGTGGATCACTTTGTGATTGAGGAAGGATGCTATGGACTGCAGTTTGTACTCAGTGGCAATCATGCCCAGATTTTGGACGACAATGAGTGCTACTCCCACGCCGGCCCGAGAATGAATATCACCCACTTTCGCGAAAAGACTTCACAGGTACGCGTCCACCAGGCCGGTACCAAGCTCACGTACGTGGGTGCCTGGGTCAGTCCTCACGTCTTGAAGCATGTCTTTGGCATAAACCCCGGCGATATTGACCGCATTCTGCATCAACGGGGTAATGACCAGCCCCACAACTCCATGGATTTTCCGCTACTGCCCAAGGCGCAACAATTGGTTGCTGAGATGTTTGCCGCAAACTATGAAGGTAAAATCCGCAGGGTGTTTATGCGCTCGAAAATGGATGAGCTGCTCTGCCTGGCACTGTCGGATGTGGCCGATGGTTTGCGGGAGCACCAGTATTCCGGAGATCGTTTGACGAACTCAAAGACTCGTTCTCTTGAAAAGTTAAAAGACTACGTACAGGCAAACTATCAGGATTTGCCGCCGATAGAGTCCATGTGTTCCATGGTCAACATGTCGAGAACCAACTTGTGTAACAGCTTTCGTTCTCGCTACGGCATGGTGCTGTCGGACTACATTCAGTCGGTCAAAATGGACAACGCCAAACGCTTGTTGATGTCCGGCGCCTATACCATTTTGCAAGTGGCAAACGAAGTGGGTTACAGCAACCAGTCCAGTTTTACCCGCGTATACAAACGCCACTTTAATCGAATGCCCAAAGAGGACAAAATGCTTGGTGGTTAATTCGTTATTGTAATCACTCTGGTGATCATAATCGGATCTGACAGTATCTGTCCTTTAAGTCTATCAATATGGGTATCGCCTCCCACGTTTCTTTCAGAGATCTCTCTGACCACCTCCAGGCCTTCAACTACTTTGCCGAAGGCGGGAAACCCCTGAACATCTGGCCAGGAGCGGCCATTAACATCCAACTCCGGGAAGTCTCCAAGACAGATAAAAATCTCTGGAATCACAGCGGTGGTGTTATAGAGATCACGCGCAAAGGATACGGTGGCTTCAGCGTGCCTTAAGCCAGTGACCTCGGTGGTTTCTATCGTGTTCAGCAGCTTGATGGCTGCGCCGGTTTGTTCGTTGGTGTTAATGATCTCGCTGGCGGTGCTTGTGACCAGCTGCGCGTACATCATTCCTCCCTGTATCAGTTTAGGGCCCTGGGTTTTGTTCAAAGGGGTGGAGCGATAAAAGCGACCGCCGTTGTAGCGGCCCTCCTCTACCATGTCCAAAAAATAGGCAGAGGTCAGCGGGGCCTGATCAACATAAACCTCAATGGTGATGTCTCCGATGCTGGTTTCGATGCGTACTTTTTGGGTGGACACCGCCTCCGCCCAAATGTGAACATTGAAGAAAACCGCCATAATGGCGATGCAAACTGTCAGTTGACGAATGCGCATTGTATGATTCCTTAACAAAATTGTGCCCTCTAGCGCCCCGTCAGCTCTATTGACAATAGTGGACTGAGACACTGGCACTGCTGTTCATTGGTGTCCTAACCGGGTTACAAAAAGGGCCGGGGTTAACCGGCCAACGAGAGTAACCCTAAGTACCGAAGCTTGACTGGAGCGGGATTAATAGGTGTAGGAAAACTCCAGCCCCCAAGTGCGTGGTGCCTCGTAGTACTCGTAAAAAATGCCCCCAAAATAGGCACCGGTATGACCGTACTCCTCATAAGTGAGGTTTTTGCCAAACAACGAAACCTTGTAGCGATCGCTGATGTCCGACCAAGTCACACTGGCATCTAGCAGTGCGTAGCTATCGTGAAAGAGGCTGTTCTGAACATTAACCGGACGTTCATCGGTAAAACTGTATGAAGATCTGAATACCAGGATGCCCTGCTCACCCAAGTCAACGTCGTAGTTGGCCGAGAAAGAGTAGGTCCATTCAGGGGCACGTTCGAAAGCGAGCTTCTCGGCTTCCTGGGGGTCTGGAATCCCATCGCCATCAACATCAAAGCCCGGGAAGTCATCGTAGGCGGCATCCAGGTAGCCCAACGCAGCCGTCAGCACCAGATGGTCGGTGGCCATCCAGGTGGTTTCGATTTCGATGCCATTTATGGTGGCATCCGCCGCGTTTTGAATATTTTGTACACCGGTGCGTGAGGTATCCAGAATCACCCGTTGCAAGCCGGTATACTTGTTGGAAAACAGCGCTGCATTAACCCGTAGCCTGCCCTCCATGAGGTCTGCTTTGAGGCCGATCTCAAATGCATCAACCGCCTCTTCACCGTAGGGCTCGGCGGTGGCGGGGCTGAGGGCGCGAACATTAAAGCCACCACTGCGAAACGCTCGGGTGAATTGCGCGTACATCAGGACATCCGCGCTGGGCTTGTAGTGTAACCCCAGCTTTCCACCGACGTTGCTCCAGGTTTCGTCGTCCACAAACGCTGGAGCACAGCTCTCGAGATCCAGTGTACACCCCAGATAACCGTAGATCGCCGCGGCTTTTTCTTCTTCTGTGTAGCGCAGCCCCGCTTGTAATGTCAGCTTGTCAGTCAATGCGTAGTCACCCTGCACGAACAGACCGAGACTCTTGTGATCAATTTCGCCGCCTCGGGTGAGCACAATGCCGTCTAGTTCAGCTACCCCGGCCAGCAGGTTTTCTCTTGAGTCAGTGGTTTGCTCAAAGTACTGCGCCCCAACGGTGAAATCGAGCGCGTCGTTGAGCACACTGGCGTTGTAGCGCAGCTCCTCACTGAACTGATGTTGATCCAAGGTGATGTCATAGATCAGAGACTCGTAGGGCGTCGCATCGATGTCATTGAAGGAATCCACCTCAACGGCACGATAACCGGTAATCGATGTCAGAGTACCAGGCCCAATGTGCCAGTTGGTCTCCAGTGTAATCTGCTGCCACTGCGTCTGGCTGTCGCCCTGGGTGTCGTGGGCCAATTCACCGCGACCAAGCTCAACAGGTTCGATCTTGGGGTAACGAAAGGTGGAGCCATCGGGGTAAAAGGATCCGGCAGACTCAATTAGGCGGCCGGTGGAACCAGCGGTTTTTACGTCGCCAAACTCGGTGATTAGTGTCACCTCTAAATCTTCGGTAGGCGTCCATCCTAGCACCGGTCGAGCGAACAGGCTGTTTTCAGCGCCGATATTATTTCCTGCGGTTTCACGATTGTTAAAGGGCTGCCCGGTCACTTCGTTGATCCCGGGGTAATTGATATTGTTGTAGTAGCTGTCCCGATCTTTGCTCATCAGTGTGATGCGACCAGCCAAGGTGTCTTCGATCAACGAATTCTCTATTGCCATGGAAAGATCCCGACGGTTGGCCGTGCCAGTGGTCGCTTTCACTTCCAAACCAAATTCTCCGGTGGGCCGCTTGGAGCGAATCGATACGGCGCCACCCGTCACATTGCGGCCAAACAACGTGCCTTGGGGGCCGCGCAGCATTTCGATGGTGTCAATATCAAAGGTGTCCATTTGCGCCCCATAGGTACTGCCCAAGGTCACACCGTCGACAATAACGGAGACCGTTGGATCCACGGCTGCGGTGCTGGCCAAGAACCCCATACCACGCATGGTGAAGTTGGCGACGCCGGGCAAAGTGCCTACGTTCTGTAAGCGCACATTCGGCGCCATGACGCCGATGTCGCTGAGCTTCTCGGCGTGCATGGCCTCAACCTGGCTACCGGAAAAAGCAGAGATGGCAATGGGCACGTCTTGCAGGGCTTCAGCGTTGCTTTTTTTCTGGGCGGTAACGGTAATTTCTTCCAGCAGAAGACCAACCCCACTACGCCGGTGGGTGTCTGGGTTTTCAGCCGTTACGGTTGCCGCGCAGATCAGAGCGCCAGTGGCGATTGCCCTGCTGACTAAAGCAAGGGCCGTCTTTTGGTGGATTTTTGTGTTCATGCGGATGCTATCTCCTCAACGCTATTGTGTCGTTATTGTGTGTGCTGCTCGTCAGTCAGCGGGTCGTCTATCGGATCCTCTTTTTATCGTCAATTCAGCCAGTGTTTCAGGAGCAAAGGTCAGGCAGCGATTGCCGGTTTCTGTCACCAGCACCGTATCAGAAAAGCGAAAACCGCCCAGGCCGCTTAGATAGATACCTGGTTCAATGCTGAACACCATATCTTTCTTGATCTCTCGTTCATCGCCATCGGCAAGGAACGGGCCCTCGTGCTGGGTAACGCCAAAGCTGTGGCCGGTTCTGTGCAACCAGGTATCGCCGTACCCCTCCGAGTTTACGTACTGCCTGACCCGGCGATCCACTTCACCCATACACTCCCCTGGCTTCAATAATTCGAAGGCCAGAGCCCGGGCGTTGAGCATGACCTCAAACGGACGCTGCGCGGCCTCCGGTACCTGGTTGAGAAAAAAGGTGCGCTCCACCTCAGCGCCATACCCATCGGCTTTACCGGACACGACGGTGACATGTGGCCCCCCCTCTTCCATAGTCATAAACACGTTGGTGAAATTGTGAGGATCGTCCGACACCGACGGTGGCTGGACCATGCCGTAAACATTACTGGCCAACATATTGGTCGTGGGCTTATCGGTAAGAAGCTGCGTCATTACCCACTTAGACACCTCACTGTTAGCCTCGATAAATGACTTGCCGACACGGGCCCCCTCCAGCAGCAGCTGGTGGCCCTTGCTCAACAACACGGAGGTGTATTCGATTCTCGAGATTTCATACGGCGATTTGATTTCACGAAGCTGGTCGACCAGCGGCAGATAGACGACAGTAGATTGAATCTGCTCCCCCAGAGCGCGAACCAGATAGGCCGGAGACGTCTCCTCCACACCCACCCTGGCGCCCTGTTCAACAAGATCCCACAAACGGCAGTCCCAGCTTTTCGGTTGCCGAGCCGGAAACTCCTCATAGGTAACCCGCTCAAGATCCAGCACAGAACGACAGGCCACGTGGGGCTCCTCCAGCTCCGGCACCAGAAAATACGGTTGCCCGGTCTGCGGTATTATCAGGATAAAGGGTCGTTCGTGGACAAAATTGGCGAAATTGGTCAGATAGTAGATGTTGTCAGGAGACTGACACACATAGACATCCAGCCCTGCCGCTGCCATATGGATTTGAAGGTTTTTCAGCCGGGCGTCCAGTTCACCCTTGGATGGAGACTCAACGCTGGGAGGAACGTGATTCATGGCGGGATCCTTACTATCAATGGTGTATCCATTGTAGGAAGGACGTGGTTCGGCAGTCTGTTCCGAATTCACAGGGTTTTGTGCCGGATGTGCAGAGTATCTATTTGGAGGACAGTCTACCTAATTAAGACTTAGACACCGGAGGTGGCTAAGTCAAAGGGGAATGGAGAGGTAATCCAGAGAGCCCGGGGCGGCGATACCGAGTATTTAATCCTTCTTGATGATCGTGGTTAGATTGATCGGAGACTGAACCAACGTCTTCTCCCCAGCAATGGTTGGGTAGAAGATATAATAGCCTTTGTCCGGTTGAGAGGTGATTTTGTCATTCACCACCTGAAATGGCTTGTCAAAACCCTGGATGTGAACCTCGTAATCGCCACCCAGCATGGTATCCATTGTTCGGCTGCTTCTATTAATAAAGTCGCAGCCGGACAGCAATAGTGCAACCGCCACCACAGATAGAGTCCTAATCATTGGAATTTCCATTTTTAGTGAGTTTATTGTCGGATAGATCCAATTCTGCAATTTTGATCGCAACAACACAAGCCGTCGCACTGCTCTACTGTTTCTCAGGCGCGTGCATCATTCAAAAGCTGTACAGCAAGGTAACCGCCGTTTCGGTATCCGCATGCTTGCGAGCAACCGGGACCTCTTCAGTGTATTTGATGGTATAGGACAATTTGAGAGAGAAGTTGGCGACAATATTGGCTCTTAAGGCAGTGATGGATTTGGAAATGGTATTATCGGAACCGGATTCAACCGTGAGCTCTTCGCTAAAGACCGCGTTATCGCTCAGCTGCCACTGATAATTGAGCGACCCCCTCAGGATAGCTTCTTCCTGATCATCAGCCCCCGCTGCTTCAGCCTCGGCATCAACGACGCTCATTCGGAAACCGGGGCCCACTTCGAGCTCCAGGCTCATATGTTCGATATCGTTAAGCATCTTGCGTCCGTAGCCGGCAGACACCGTCGCCTGGTAGTCGAATCCACTAAAACGATCGTCGTCATAGGAGCCAAACAGAAATACGTAGCTCTTGTCACTGAGTTTGTAGTCAATCTTGTGAGACAGAAAGTATTTTTCCGCCGAGCGCTGATCATCCTCCTTGGTATTGAGGGTGTCCAGGTTGGTGGTATTGCGCCAACTTTCTTGCTCGTGCTGCAATTTCGCACGCCCCTTGATAGTCGTGGTTTCGGTATTGCCCGATGTGGAAACAAACCCCAGTTCAAGCTCGCCACCCCAAGGCGAGCTCGGGGTCTCTTCTCCCACCGTCCCCTGAATTGTCAATACTCCGATCATGAAAAACAATGTGCGCATTACCTAGCCTCCCTATTGATTGCAAACACAGCCCTTTAACCATAGCAGACTCTCTCAATATTGCGCCCAAGACTCGGGAATAGTTACCCAGTGCCGTGCATTATGATGGCAGGCGCTGATCGTAGGAGCTGGGACGACATCTTTCATACATCCTGCTGCTACGCCCACCCACTCCGGGAAGCGGGCCCAATACCAATACACGGTAGAACCACACTCCGGGCAAAAGTGGCGCACCTGATTGCCGTATTCATTACCGATGGCGTAGGTTTTTGGCTTACTGCCAATGATCTTCAGAGTATCCTTGCTATAGTAGAGTGAATGGCCAAAGGCACTCCCTGTTCTTTTACGGCAATCATCACAATGGCACAGGGCATTCAGTTTCGATGTTCCGGACAGTTCAACGGTAACTGCTCCACAACAACAACTGGCTTGCTTGTTCATTGTCTTACTCCTGACAGTAGATTCATTTTTCCTGATGGGGAAGTTTCTTGCCCCCTATCGGAAAGATCTGCGGCACGTGATCAATGTACTCTCGATAGGCATCGCCGAATTTGGCCAGAAGATCACGTTCTTCGTAGCCGATACCAATAAAGATGTATATTGAAAACAAGGCTGATGCGACAAAGTGCCCTGTTGTCATCACCGGCGTCGCCCAGAAGACGATCAGCATCCCCAGATACATCGGGTGACGCGAAAATTTGTAAAGGGAGGGTGTGATAAACGCTTCCCCATCAGCGGGTCTTTCAAGAAGGCTGTTCCATGTCTGCCGGACCCCGAAGAGCTGAGAGTGACTGATCATGAATGTGGACCACAGGACCAGCCCCGCGCCTGATAGAAATGTGATCTCCAGAAGCCTTGCCCCCCAGCCCGTGATTGCCCATATTGCTGCAGGCATCGGCTGCCAGGCCAGGTATACCCAAATAAGCACCAGACAGGTGGCTAATACATAGACGCTTCGTTCCAGACAGTCCGGTACCACACGGGCAATGACATCTTTAAATCCCGACCTCGCCATCACGCTGTGCTGAACACCAAATGCCAGAATGAGCAGTGCATTGGCTACTGCTGCCGGTATTGCCGGCAACGCCAGCAACACCGGACCACTATCAACTGTTTTTAACAGCGAAAGGATAGGCAGATAAGATGAAATAAACGGACCGCCCAGGAATACCAGAAGGTAGCTGAATACACACCAGAACAATAGATAGATTAAAATGCTGATAAAAAAGTAGATAAGCTTCATGTTGATCTCCCGCCTCGAATGTTGCTTGATGATGGCTACCGAGGTTCACGCTCAATAGTGCTGATCCTCCGTAATGCGTTGGAAGACATTTGAGCAGATGGGAGGGCAACAAACTTGAAGAAAGTCTGGAGAAAGTCTGGAGAAAGTCTGGAGATTGAAACCGCGCGGTGATATGGGCGTCGAGTCAGATTCGAAGGCGCCTGAAGGCCGTGCTCAGCGCTTCCCTGATCTGTCCGGACACAAAGGGCAACGCCGCGAAAAACTGTTGACTGTCAATGTGCGGGCTGCGCTCTCGGGCTTTATGCAGCCAGGCGTTTGCCCTGTCAGGACGATGAGTGATATCACTGGTGGCTGCTGCCAAAAGGTCCATAATGGCCAGGGCCCCGGGCTGGTGGGCAGACTTCTCGGCCCAGATGTGAGCATTCTCCCTGTCATCGTCGGCCAGGAATGAAAATGCCCGAATCCCATAGAAGCCATAGGAAAATGGGTCAAGAGGGCTCAGTGTCAGTGCCGTTTCCGAGTCCTGATATCCGCGCAGATCATCGCTGCTGAGCAAGGAGGCCAGACCGTGGGCGTAATAGCCCTGGGCGTAATTGGGATTGAGGGTAATGGCTCGCTCAAGCCAGGGTAAACTGGCTCCCGGCTCGCCGGTGAGCCAGTGCACACGCCCCCTGACAAAATTGGCCAGAGGGTCCATATGATCCAGATCGATGCTTTTTTCCGCGTGATTGATGGCCAGCTCAACGGCTTTTAGCCTGTCCACCCCGGGGTAGCGGTTAAAGGCATTTTGAAAGGCCGCCGATGATAATCCCGCGTGCGCGCGCGCAAAGTCCGGATCCAGCCTGATCGACTGTTGAAATAATTCAAGTGCCCTATGATTGTCTTGTTCATTAAAGCGGAAGAGATGAGATATGGCACGGTGATAGGCCTCCCAGGCATTGATATCATCTGTGCTCTTCAGCATAGCGTGGCGGGCTTCATGCTCGCTGATTTGCAGCTCCAGCTGATTGCTGATGCGGTGGATCAGCTCTTGCCGTATTTGGTATACGTCGACATGACGGAATGAAATGGTTTCCGCCCAAATGACGGTCTGATCTGAGACGTCGTCCAAACGAATATTGATTTCCACGGCAGTGCGATGACGCACCAGAAATCCAGAAACGCAGTATTTGGCGTTGACCAAGGCGTGTATGTCTGATTGTGTAATTGATGTATCAGAGAGCTGAAAGGCACTGGCGCGCGCGATCACTTTCAACCACCTCAGGCGGGACAAGCTCGTGATGATGTCGTGCGCCAGCCCTAGAGACAGTATCGTGTCTTTTTCGGTGTCAGACATTTGAAAAGGCAGCACCACGATGGTGGGACGATCTTCATCGGTCAGCGAGGAGACGTCAGAGCGGGGTTCTGTAGCATCCAACCTCGGATCGCAGCCCGCCCAACCAGTGCGCTCTGTTGCAATATCCTGGATGTCGCCAATAAAGCGGAAACCAAGGCCATGTACCGTCTTGATCCATTTTTGCGATTTGCCATTGTCGTCGATGGCTTGTCGGGCGCTCTTGATTCGGCTGGAAATCGCAGAATCCGAAACCACTCTATCCTTCCAGATGGTGGCCATAAGCTCGTCTTTCATGACAACCCGGTGGCGGTTCTCAATCAAGATACGCAGCAACGCAAAGACCTGTGGCTCAACCTGGACCGGGAGCCCCTCCTTAAGGAGGCATAAAGAGACTGGGTCGAGCTTGAAATTTCCGAAATGATAGGCCATCGCGCTAGATTTTCTGGGAGTCAGTGTAAGGATAGCATTTTCGGTTTTGGGGTAACAACAAGCCCTGAAATTCAGGACTGTGGATGCCGGCTTCCGGCACGCTTGGGCAGGAGCACGATAATAGATGAGTCACTCTTGATAAATCAGGTAACCGTGTGTATCAAAAAAAGGTGGCGGTTCCCCCGCAAGAGCGCACTAACAAGGGCCCCGCCACCGTGCAGAAATCTGCCAAGGGCTAGCCGGGTTGTCGTAACGCCTCGTGGTTTTGAGCAAGGTCTTTCAATTCATTCAGCACCACCGTCACCATCGCAAAGTCGATATTGTCCGTCGGCGTCAATTCCCCCACCAGCGTTTGCCAACGGGTGGCCTGAGACTCGTGTGCCCGTAACCAAGTCTCCAGGCTGTCATCGAGTGATGTGCCCTCGGTGGTTGGCTTGACGATGGACTCCGCCAGTGTTCGAATCTGAGATTCAACGTCATCCAGAAACGCCTCCCGCGCCATGGCTTGCCAATAGCTGCTGAGTCTGGCTTCCGACACCAGATGCACAAAGCGGTGCAATCCCAATCTGTCTGCCAGAACAAAATAGACTCGGGCCACCTCCGAAGGATCGACTGACAGCGCGTTGGCCGCCTCAACCATGTGCAGCTCGGAATACAAGGTTGTCGGCATGGCGGCGCTGGCGGCAATAGCCTCAGGCAGCCCCTGCTCCACCAGCTTGTCACGGCCAGACTCCCAATCCTGCCGCGGTTGGCCGCAGATGAGTTCGGGCAGTTTGGACTGCAACCGCTGTACAGGAGCGGCGAATGCCTCAACTTCCAACGCCGGTGACAAACACCCCCGTCGATTGCGCAGAAACCAGCGCGTCGCTCGACGCATCCGACGCATCATGGTGGCCAGCGCACTGTATTGCCGCTCTGAGTCTACCTGAAAGTCCAGCGCCTCTATCGCCTCGAAGTAACCGTGCATTTGGTAGATGTCCCGCGCACTCACATAGGCCTTGGCCACATCCACCGGGTTAGCCCCGGTAAACTCCGCCAGGCGGTGAGAAAAATTAATGCCCATGTGGTTGACCATGTCGTTGGCCACCTGAGTGGCCACAATTTCCTTGCGCAGACGGTGCTGATAGATCTGCTCCCGGTATTGGCTTTTCAACGCCTGCGGGAAGGCAGACTCCACCGATTGCGCAATGTAGGCATCGTCGGTGAGTTGCTCATTGGCCAGTACTTCTTTTAACTGCACCTTGGCGTAGGAAATCAGAACCGACAACTCCGGCCGGGTTAAAGACTTGCCCTTTTGCTGGCGTTCGAGAATTTCCTCATCCTCAGGGATAAACTCCAACCCACGATCGAGGTGCCCAATCTCCTCCATGTGGTTGATAAAGCGGCGGTATTCCCCCACCCGAATCGACACTTGGTACTCGGCCAGTGATATGGCCTGGGTTTGCTTGTAGTTATTGTTCAGCACTTTAACAGCCACGCTGTCGGTCATCGATTCCAGCAGCCGATTGCGTTGTTTGTCAGTCAGATCCCCGTTGCCAACAATCCCATCGAGTAGGATCTTGATGTTAACTTCGTGGTCTGAGCAATCGACACCGGCTGCATTATCGATAAAATCTGTGTTACAGGCTCCACCCTCAAGACAGAATTCGATCCGACCCAGCTGAGTCATACCCAGATTGCCGCCTTCGCCGAACACCCGGCAACGCAGTTCGCTGCCATTGACCCTTAGCGCGTCGTTGGCTTTGTCACCGACATCGCTATGGTTTTCATCAACGGCTTTGACATAAGTACCAATACCGCCGTTCCAAATCAGATCGACTGGCGCCTTCAGCAGCGCGTTGATTAACTCCGTTGGGGTCATTCTGTCCGTTGAGATTCGGAATCGTCGCTTCATCTCCGGAGTTGTCACGATGGACTTTGCCGACCGGGAGAACACCCCCCCGCCCTTTGAAATCAGCTCTTTATCGTAGTCCTGCCAGGTCGTGCCTGGATCATTGAACAAGCGCTGACGCTCGGTGAAACTGCTGGCGGGATCGGGGTCTGGATCGACGAAAATGTGCAGATGATTAAAGGCGGCGGTCAGGCAAATGCATGGCGACATCAACATACCGTTACCGAAAACGTCCCCGCCCATGTCGCCGATGCCAATGACGGTAAACGCATCGCTTTGAACGTCCAGGCCCTTTTCCTTAAAGTGGCGCTGTACGGACACCCAGGCGCCCCGTGCCGTAATCCCCATACCTTTGTGGTCATAACCCACACTGCCTCCGGAGGCGAAGGCGTCTCCCAGCCAATGGTCATAGTCCGCGGAAATCTGATTGGCAATGTCAGAGCAAGTGGCTGTTCCCTTGTCCGCCGCGACAACGAGATAGGGGTCATCACCGTCACGACGGATAACTTGCGGAGGAGCAACAATGTTACCCTCCGCGAAATTGTCTGTGACATCCAGCAAACCCCGAATAAAGGTTTGATAACAGGCGATGCCTTCCTCCAGTTGAGCCTGGCGCCCACCCTCGGTAGGAAGTCGCTTGGCAACGAAACCGCCTTTGGCCCCACTGGGAACAATCACCGCATTTTTGACCTGCTGGGCTTTGACCAGACCCAGCACTTCGGTACGGTAATCCTGCAAACGATCCGACCAGCGTAATCCACCACGAGCCACGGAGCCACCGCGCAGGTGAACGCCCTCAACCCGAGGAGAATAGACAAAAATTTCGTACAACGGACGCGGTTCGGGAATATCCTCTATGGTCTGAGGGGCAAATTTGAGGGAAATGTAATTCTTGGGTGTGCCCTCAGGACCATTCTGGAAGAAATTGGTGCGCAGCGTCCCCTGAATAAACTCCAGATACCGTCGGATAATTTGGTCTTCGTTGAGATTATCGACTCGATCCAGACTGTCGAGGATCTTTTGTCTCAAGCGATCGATCCTTTCAAGGTCTCGTTGCGCACCGCCATTGACTCGGGGGTCAAAGGTGAATTTGAACAGCGCGACCAGGTTACGGGTAATGTCCAGATGGTTGGCAAGCGTGTTGGCGATGTAGGTTTGGCTGAAGTTAAACATCGTCTGCTTCATATAACAGGCGTAGGCCCGCAGCACCGTCACCTCCCGCCAGCTCAGACGAGCACCGAGAACCAATCGGTTAAAGGCATCGTTGTGAGCCTCCCGGTTCCATATCGCGGCAAACGCGTCCTGGAAGTTCTGCCGGGCGGATTGTACGTCGATGTCGGTTTGCAACCCAAAGCGCAGGTCAAAGTCGTGCATCCATACCCGCCTGCCGTCACTGGACTTGATTTGGAAGGGATGCTCGCCCAGCACCCGTAGCCCGAGATTCTCCAGCACTGGAATCACGTCCGACAATTCCAGGGTTGACCCCAGGTGAAACACCTTAAAGCGCATGGCGTTTGTCGCCGCTCCCATGGGTTGGTAGAAACTCATGGCCAGGGGCTGCTCCTTATTCAAGCCATCGATGGCGCTCAGATCCTGAACCGCCGCCCGGGCTTCAAAATACTCCTGGTAACCGGAAGTAAAACCGCCCGCGTAGCGTTTGAAAAGTTGTGTGCCGAGTTCCTCCCCGTGGGTTTCGCACAACGAGTCATAGAGCCTGTCCTGCCAGGAGCGGGCAATGTCCACAATACGCCGTTCCAGGCGCTTGACCTCGATACTCGGTGTCTGCTCGGGGTCCACTTTGAACACGATATGACACCGGGCTAACACCGACTCCGAGAAGTACGTGGTGAATTCATGCTCCTGAGCGTTGATGGCAGCGCCGATCAGATGCTGAATCCGCTCGCGGATCTGCGTATTGAACTGATCCCTGGGCACATAGACGATGGCATTGACGAATTTGCCGTAGGGGTCCCTGCGCACAAACAGGCGCACCTGCTGACGCTCCTTGATGTGTGCGACGCCCCGGATGGTTTCCAACAACTCAGACTCGTTGCTCTGGAACAACTCATCGCGGGGAAACGTCTCCACAATTTGACGCAGTGCCTTGCCGTCATGGGAGCCGGGATCCAGATCCGCACGCGCCAACACATTGGCAACCTTCTGCCGTACCACCGGAATCAAAGTGGGTGAGAGGGTGTATACCGCTGCGGTGTATAACCCCAGAAATCGCCCCTCGCCACAAACACGGCCCTGGGCATCGAACTTCTTAACCACGACGTAATCGGAATAGGCATGGCGATGTACCCGCGAGCGCACCGACGACTTGGAGAAAGACAACAGTTGCGGCGTTAGGTGAAAGCGGGTCATGCCCGGATTAAGATCGTCCTCAAACGCCGTTGTGTCATGGCCTTCTCTTAAGCGAAACAATCCCAGCCGTTGATCCGTTCGTTCACACAACAAGCGCTTGCCTTCCAGCTCCTGAAACTCGTACTCGCAATATCCCAGCAGTACGAAGTGTCCGTTTGCCAACCACTTCAGAAAGGACCTGGCTTCCTCAACATTGACCTTAAGTGCCTTGTCCTCAACCCGCGTCAGCTCCTCACCGGCGGCGACGACCTTGGCGCGTAGGCTTTGATGATCGGTTACCACCGTTCCGACGTCCCGCAACACCGATCGAAACGCCGACGTTAACTCAAGCATGTCCGATTCGTCCGTATGACGACTGACTTCCAAGTAAACCAGGGCTTCCGTTCGAGCCTCTGCCGCGCCCTCATCAAGGTGGGCATCCTTCAGTGAGACTCGTTGTAAAACCCCCTCTCTGTCTCTCAACACATCAACGATGACGCTGTCAACTTCGTGAATCTGTAACCCGCGACGAGTGAGTTCAATGCGCAGCGAATCGACGAGAAACTCTCTGTCCTCCGACAGGATCAAGATAACGGTATGCTCACAAAGCCAGCCGTCCTTCTCCAAGTCCGGGTTAAATACGCGTATCTTATTTTCGATCGAACGATTGTTTAAAAAATGCCAGCAGCATAGGGCTCTACCCTTGGCGTCGTTCGAGATAAGGTCGTCCCCTATGCCTGAAAGGCCTGCAAGTTTGAGTCGCAGAGCCTCGGGGGCGGCAGACATTGGGGATTGGTGGTCGGTGAATTGATGTTTGGAACAGGTCGCTTCAGGGGCGTTAGTTACTACGTCAGTTGTCATGGTCAGGTCGGTATTTGCGCCAAAACTAAGTGAAAACGTCGAGATCTTGTACGGAACGAATCGGTTCGATATCACCTTGGTAGACATCGACATCATTCAATCCCGCGTTGGGAGTTAGGGTCTCTGCGCAGAGAAGGCAGTCCATCAAAGACTCAACACTGAGTCCTACCGCATTGAGATCATGCATAAACGTAAACGCCTTTCGCCGTAACACGGATCGCGCGGACCAACGTTCGGCGCTAAAGGTTGTCTTATAATAGATCCTCATGCCGTCTTCGAAGATCAGCGAGAAGTATCCGGTGTGGTACATGGTGGATTGGCCTGTCTGTGGGAGGGCAAAAACGATACCCTTGCTTTCGTTATTTTTCGAACTAGCTTACCAGAGACCCGGAGAGTCATTTGACCGAATTCGGGTAAATCAGCAGAACAATTTGGGGAAAAATGGGCGTTTCCAGATGTTTCTGCTGAGCGCAGAATTTACAGACTCAAGGCAGTGACACAGAATTATTTACAAGCTTTTATTTACAGGCTCTTACACAGTTTTATTTACAGGCTCCAATTAGATTTACAGGCTCTACTAGACGCTATACCCCCCATCCACACTTAATATCTGCCCAGTCACATAATTCGCCCGGTTCGACGCCAAAAAAGCCGCCGCCTCACCGATATCCCGAGCCTGCCCGAACCGCTTCAAACACAATCCAGTCTTAACCGCCTCCTTCCATCGATCATCAAATACCCCCTCCTGCTCAAGCCGCAAATAAATCCCCGCCTCAATCGCCGCCTTGGGAGCAACCGACAACACATCCTTGGGCGGCGTACGCAACAGACCGCGCCCGCTGACTTGCAGCCACACCCGCCTGACGACCGGAAAAAGTCGCGTCAGCAATACTGATCCCGGAATTGTAACCGTCACCACGCCGCGGTATGCCGCAGGCGGTTCGACCCGCTGCATATAATCCCGGCACAATGGAACCATCCAACTTCTTAACCTCACCGCTGGGCAGAGTATCCAGTCCTCCCAGGGTAAAAAACGGAATATAAACACCGCGCCCTGGCGTCATATCCAAAGCCACATAGGGCGCCTGCAGAGGTCGCAACCACTGTGACTGCTTATGAAACAAAGGATCTTCACCGGCTTCGGCGTGTTGATTATAAAAATTCATGGTGTGCGACAGACTGTCTGCGGGCAATCCCAACTCCTGTTCCAACTCTTCAATAGTCTCACCGGTCGCAACAACATCCGCATTTAACCAGCTGCCCTCTTCATAATTACCATAGGCATCCACATCCGCAATCATATAAATGCGTTCGTTGTTTTGCTCCCGGTATTGCTCCAGCAGGCGAGTGCCAATACGACCATGATAGGCATCCTCATTAACAAAACGCTGCCCTTTGCCGTTGACGATAATGCTGTAAGTCAGGCTGGCAGGTGGATAATAAGGCACGCTGCTGAAACCTTCGTGCATATTGATGGCTGCGCCGCCCACCGACATTCCCATCTGAATACCCGTGCCGGTGTCCCCGGGATTACCAATCGGGTTGTTGGCGGCATTGAGGCGGGGCGCGTACTGCTTGACCATCTTTTCGTTCATCACAAAACCACCGGCACACAGAACGACCCCGCCCCGGGCTTTACAAGCCAGGACTTTACCGTCTTTGCGAACCATCAACCCCACAACTTGCTCATGCTCATCCACAATCAGGCTCAGTGCCCGGCTGTCGAAATGTACGTTAACACCTCGGGCTACGGCTGCCTTTTCCAACACCTGCATCAACAGCGCGCCGGCACCCATGCCTTCCATCTGCACCACATGTCCGCGAGGCACCGGCTTGCATTTCTCAATTTCAGGCCAGGTTTTCTCGTTACCGCACCAGAACAGACAGTCGTCTGTGGTCGGCTCAACCACACGTTCCTCGTAGTAAGATTCTTTAAAAGGAACACCCATCTCCACCAGCCAGTCGAAATGGCCTGCAGCGCCCTCTGCAAACCTGCGAATCTTTTCTTCATCTGCCTGAGGAGCATGCTGCATCATCAGGTAATTCACCAGATTCTCGGTAGTATCCTCAAAACCAAACTTCTTTTGCATGGCGGTACCGCCACTGCCACCGAGATAAACCTCGCCACCGGAGAGCGCGGTGGAACCCCCAGCTGCAGAAGACACCTCAAACAGGTGCACTTCAGCACCGGCATTCGCCGCTTCAATCGCAGCGCAACTGCCGGCGCCGCCAAAGCCGACAATAACAACGTCCGTCTCGATATCCCAATGAGAGACTTCTTTGACTGGCGTTGATCGGGTGGGGGTTGGCTTCTTTATCTCAGTTTTTACCTCAGTCATACAATAAACCTATATAGATCAGATAGTTATAAGATCGGCCCCACAGAACCAATTTAAAGAGCCTTCTTTATTGACACCAGATTAAAGAACTATCTTTATTTTTGCAAGACTTCATCTTTGTGGTAACTTACCCCGCCATGAGTACCCCAAAACCCAGTAACAATACGGCAGACCGCCGCAACGCCCTGATTCTCAAAGCCCAGGAACTGTTTGCCCGCAAGGGCATCGACGCCGTGTCTCTGAATGAAATCAACAAGGCCGCCGGTCAGAAAAACACCTCGGCGATGCACTACCACTTTGGCAGTAAACAAGGTCTGCTGGATGCAGTGATTTACGAGCACTACGGGCCGATTGATAACGACATCAATAGCCGCCTGGACCAATTCGACGCCCTGCCCGTCGAGCAGCAAACCGCAAGACTAATCACCGAGGCCGTACTGCTGCCCTTCGTCGAACAATTGGAGACCCCTCAGGGTGTGGATTACCTGGTGATCGTCGGGCAGGTGTTTCTGAAAAGTTCGGACATGATTCTGAAGGGACACCCGGATGCTATAGATAAAGCGCGCCAGCGGGCATTTGAACGCATGAATCGTTTTACGGGGGAGTTACCAGAGCAGGTTCTTGAGGCCCGACAGGTGATGTACGGTAACCTGATGATGCAATCGCTCGCCATTTACGCCCGAGCGGTGCTTGATGGTAATGAGCACCCCTTTGGCGGCAAGGATCTGTTTATCAGTAACCTTACCGATACTTTGGTGGCGGCATTGACGGCACCCCTGTCAGAAGAGACGAAATCAAAGAGTCTGACTCCCTGAATATCTAGAGCAGTGGCAATTCCTGCTCTAAAAAGTCCAAAAATGCCGTCAATTTGGTCGGCCGAAACTTACGGTGATGGTAGACCGCATACAGTGGCACCTTGGCGATGGCGTATTCAGATAGCACCGAGACCAACTCACCACGTTTCAAGGCATCGGTTACCAAATAGGACGGTAACGATGAAATCCCCCCCCCATCCAACAGTACTGTCAGTAATGCGGTACTGTCGTTGGTGATAAAGTTGCCGCCCACACGAATCCGTTCGCGTCGCCCGCTGCGACGAAACTCCCACAAGGCGGTATCGGGGATATTGGGGTATTCCATCAGCAGACAATTATGATCCATCAGCTCCTTGGGAAATTGCGGGGCTCCCCGTTGCGCCAGATACTCAGGCGATGCACACACCACATTGTGGCTCTCACCCAATTTTTTGGCCACCAGATTGGAATCCTCCAGCTTGCCGAACATCAACGCCACGTCCATCTGCCAGTCCAGATCCTGCAGGCGATGCTGTTCCAATTGCAAGCGCACAGACAACTGCGGATGCTGCGCCAAAAACCGGGGCAATAACGGGCTGATTCGGTATTGCCCATAGCCTTGGGGGGCGCTGATTCGCAGTGTTCCCTGGGGCTCGGCATTTAGCGAATGCGCCCTGTCACGCGCGCGCAAATAGTGCTTTAACAAAGGCGCACATTCTGTGTATAGATTCTGTCCTGCCGCGGTCAGCTCCAGGCGCCGGGTTGAGCGATTCAGCAAGCGCACGCCCAGCTCCTCTTCCAATGTATGTATCTGTTTGCTGACCGCGGCATTTGACAGTTCCAAACGCGTCGCGGCTGCCGAAAACCCCAGTTCCTCGACCACAGCCGCAAACACGGTGAGGCGAATCATCTGCTGCATAATTATTCACTATAGTAAATAGAGTATTCACTTAAATATCATAGGTCAGTACTCGTCGCTAGGCTACTATGACGTGATCAACACCGGATAATAATGAGGTTTTTATGTTGGACGCCGTCAGGCAGACCATTGCCGCGCTGACCCAATCGGGCATGCCCTTTGAGATCACACAGGCCCGGATCGGGGAGCATCCTTACCCCGTGTATCGCCACTGTCCCCCTAACCTCGGTCATTTCGTTGAAGCTCTCAGCCAGCACAATGACGCCACGGCGTTGGTCTACCAGGATGACAGAATCAGCTACATCCAGCTGCAACAACAGATCCATAGCACAGCACATGCCCTGATCCAGGAGCTGCAAGTGCAACCCGGCGAGCGGGTGGCTATCGCCATGCGAAACTACCCCGAATGGCTGACGGCGTTTCTCGCCATTACCGCCATTGGTGCCGTAGCCGTGCCTTTAAACAGCTGGGGATCTGAACAGGAACTCCAATACGGACTCGACGATTCCGGCAGTCGCGTGGCTTTTGTCGACGCCCAACGCCTGCGGAAAATATCCAGCCTGCCTCAATGCCAAGACGTCACTTTAATCTGCTGCCGTGATAAACCAAAGCAATCCTCTTCTGCCATAGAACTTAGCCAGTGGTTTGATGCGTACAAAGACAAGGGCCCAATTGACCGCATCGATATTGAGCCCGACAGCGTGGCTATGATTATGTACACCTCGGGTACCACCGGCCGCCCGAAGGGGGTTGTTACCACACATCGAGCATTGCTGACCGGCCTGATGAACTGCGAACTGAGCAGCGCTATTGTGGCCATGCAATACCCGCAATTTATCGCGGCGGCACAACAAAGCAAAACACAGCCCGCCGGGCTGCTCACCGTACCTCTGTTCCACGTCAGCGGCTTGCACGGTACGGCACTGCCTGCGCTGCGCGGCGGCCGTAAAATCGTAATGATGTACAAATGGGAACCGGGAGAAGCCTTGCAATTGATGCAACAGGAAGGCATCAGCGCCCTGACTGGTGCCCCCAAAATGGTAGAGAGTTTTCTGGACGCTGCGGAGGATTCTGAGGTGGACCTTTCGCGGATGGCCGCCCTGACTTCCGCCGGCCAGGCCCAACCAGAGCGATTAACCAAACGTATTCGAACAGCCGTGCCCAATGGCATGCTCGGGGTTGGTTACGGTATGACAGAGGCCAGCTCCACCATTTGTAATCTGGCGGGTCCTTTGTGCCTGGAATATCCCAATAGCGTGGGTCTGCCCTTGCCCACAGCCAAAATCGAGATTCGCGATGAGGCCGGCAATGCACTGGTCGCCGGTCAGCGCGGAGAAATCTGGGTACGGGGTGCCATGTTGATGGATGGCTATTGGAATCAACCGCAAGCCACCGAGGCAGTCCTGCAGGACGGCTGGTACGCCACCGGCGATATCGGTGTTTTCGACCAATCCGGTATTTTGTCCATCGTGGACCGCAAGAAGGACATTGTTATTCGAGGCGGCGAGAATATTGGTTGCTCCGAGGTGGAGCATGTGGTCGATCAAATGGAATCGGTACTGGAGTGCGCTGCCTTCGGCCAGCCAGATGCTGAGTGGGGTGAGAAGTTGATCATGGTGGTTCGCTGCCAGGATCGGCATGGATTAACCGCGCAGGATATTCAGAATTTTGTCGGCGAACGTCTGGCGGCATTTAAGGTGCCCACTCACGTGTATTTTCAGGATGACAGCTTGCCACGCAACGCGACCAACAAAGTCATTAAACCTGAATTAAAGAAACGTTATTCCCCCCCATCGTAAAACCAATCCCATTTACCGCAAATCCATTGCTCATGATTGGATCTCCCCATGTAATGGCAGGAATAAGCCACCCGCCGCCCAACGGCAATGATAAAAATCACAGAGGTCCAATATGGCAGGAATTGCCCAAAGCTCCTCCTACAGCCCAGCCGCTGACACCCCGGAAAACGCCAACTACCGCTTTGCGCTGGTTACCCTGACATCCCTGTTTTTTATTATGGGATTCATCACCTGCCTGAATGACATTCTTATTCCACACCTGAAAAACGTCTTCTCTCTCAACTACACCCAGGCCATGCTGATCCAGTTCTGTTTCTTCGGCGCCTATGGACTCACCTCCGTCCCCGCCGGAGCCCTGGTAAAAAAAATCGGTTACCAGCGCGGCATTGTGATCAGCCTGGTGATCGCCGCCGCGGGCTGCCTGCTGTTTTACCCAGCCGCTGCTTTTGCTTCTTATCCGCTGTTTCTTGGTGCCCTGTTTATCCTCGCCTGCGGGCTGACGCTGTTGCAGGTTTCTGCCAATCCCTACGTCACCCGTCTGGGTCCGGTAGAGACTGCCTCCAGCCGTCTGACTCTTAACCAGGCCTTCAACTCACTGGGTACCACCCTGGCGCCCTTCTTCGGAGCTCTGCTGATTCTGTCGACGGCAACGGTCGCTGTATCTGAGATGAGCGATACAGAACTGGCCGCCTTCCGCAGCCACGAAGCCGAAGCGGTGCAGCTTCCTTACATGCTGCTCGCCAGTGCCTTTTTTATTCTGGCTACCGTGTTCAGCCTGCTGAAGTTGCCCGTCATCATTGATGGGGAATCCAAGAGCGAAAAAGAGCAAAACCAGGATGCCGAATCCGCCTGGCAGTACCGCCATTTAGTACTGGGTGCCGTGGGTATTTTCGTTTACGTCGGCGCCGAGGTCTCCATCGGCAGTTTTCTGGTGAACTTCCTGGGGGAACCCCACATCGTCGGTCTACAGGAAGCGGACGCCGCCCCTTACATTGCCTACTACTGGGGGGGGGCCATGGTGGGCCGCTTTATCGGTGCCGCCCTGATGACCCGCCTTCCCGCCGGTGCCGTGTTGGCCGCCAGTGCGGTCATGGCAGGCTTGTTGGTGACGGTCGCCATGTCCACCTCCGGCTCAGTGGCCATGTGGGCGATTCTGGCGGTGGGTTTGTTTAACTCCATTATGTTTCCCACCATCTTCAGTCTCGCCGTTCAGGGCCTGGGCCGCCACACCAGCCAGGGTTCCGGCATTCTTTGCACCGCCATTGTCGGTGGCGCGATTATTCCGGTGATGCAAGGGGCGTTTGCTGACAATATGGGTGTGCAGGCGGCATTCTTCCTGCCGGTGATTTGTTACGTTTACATCGTTTACTACGGGCTCAGGGGGTCACGCCCGACAAACCGATAGCCTCCTCCAATGAGAGCCACAGCTCCTTGCGTGCAAGGGGTGTGGCCTCGGGCAACAGCGGGTTCGTCAAGTTGATCACTCTGCGTCCCTGCAGCTTGGCCCGCTCCAGCCTCGAACGATGAAACTGCCAAAAAAACTGATCGAACTCGCCATTGGCAATCATTTGTTCCAATCCCAACCGGATGCCGGTCGCAAGCTCCTCATCCTTGTTATTGACGAAATAGTAAAACGCGGCCGGATACCGAATCAGCACCAGGCGATCCACCTCCACCCCCTGCTCGAAGTGGGCATCCAGCTCCTCCCAAATCTCCACCACCGAACGGGGAAAGTAGTCCACGCGCCCGGAAACCAGCATATGGAAGGCCCCACGATAGGAGTTTGTGCTCTCTACCCGGAACTGATTATCACGCAGGATCAGGTTATCCGGCCAGTCGTGAACCTGCACCAAAGGGTGTTGCTTTAATTGTTGGCGTTGTACCGCCTCGATAAAGCGGTCTTTTCTCTCACTGTGAATCAGGGCCAGACGCCAGCCGATCAAGCCCTTATGAATGGGAATACGAATCGCCCTGAGCACCTGCTCCCGTTCCGGAGTGGTCATGTTCCAGGCCACATCCAGCCCCCTGCCCTGGGCGATACTGTGCAGGGAGCGTTTTCCCAGCATGCCTTTGGGACCAGGCACCAGCCGAAAAGGTTTATCCTGAAGGCTAAGTGCGCGTTGCAGCAGTTTTAGTGGGTATTGATTGCGATGATCGAATTCGTGAGTGTCGGGGTACACAACATCCCTTGCCTGGGTACCGGCTGAAGCCAACAGGCATATTGTCCATGCAAACATGAGCAGACGGCAGTGTATTGACGGCATGGCCCCTCCAACGCCACTTCATAATCGTCAGTCTAGCAGTTGGTGGTAGTTATACGATCAGAGGTTGAGTACGGACCCTATGCCCATTAGCAGGACCCAGAGGGAGAACATCAATTTCAGTTTTTGTACCGGCAGGCGGCTGGCCAACTGACGGGCCAACACAGCCCCCAATACGGCGCCGGGGCCGGCAAACATGACCACCGGCAGATACAGCTCAGGATTGAATACCAGGTGCTCCAACACCCCACAAAGTACCGTCAGCGCGGAAACAACCACCGCTGCCGCGACCGCCATAATGGCATCAAACCGCCGCAGCATCAGGTAAATCGCCAGAATTTCTCCCACCCCGACCGAGAGCCAGGCGGTGATCGCCCCGCCGATAAAGCCAATACCAACAAGAGCCGCCTTGTCGATGCCCGACAGCTCGGAAAGCGGCGCCTCGCTATCGAGCTTCAGGCAGAGGCTGAGCAAAAGTATCGCGCTTCCCAAGAGGATGGAAAACCAGCCAAAAAGAGCGTTTAGAGAACCGGGGGCGGCCCAATTGAACCCATAGATCAGCCACAGGCCGGCAACTGATGCCGGTGCCACCAACCCGATCACTTGCCAGAATGGCCGCCAATGGCGGGCCTCCGAACCCCGGCTCTTGGCCTGGTAAAAACGGGTCCAGACAATAGCCCCGGTGGTCATTCCCATGCACTGAATACCAAAGCTGGTCGCCACCGCCTGGGCGCTGCTGAAATTAAGCTGCTCAAAGGCAGGTATAAACACTACACCCCCACCGGCCCCCGTGGCATTGGCAAAAATGGCCCCGATTACCCCCAGCAGCGTATAAGCAATATGCTCTTCAACAAATGCCAGCGACGGAGCTTGCAGGGCCCAGATCAACAGAACCGATAATACCCCCAGTAACAGCAACCGGTGCGGGGTGTCATACAGGTCTTTGGCTATGGTAATCACGGTGAAATACCCTTCGGGAACCTTCTTGTTGAGTCACAAGATATCCCAACAGGGTAAGGGCTCATACCCTATTGCGCCGGGTCGGCTCGCCAATACGCTAAGATGGACGGGTATAGCGATTTGTCATAAGTGGAGGTGTGTTTGATGCAAGAATACAACAATTCGACAGGGTGCCGGAGACTAAAATTCTAACTGCAGGGCGACTTATCTCATCCAAAGTCCGCCTTAACCCATAGCCGTATTATTCGTCGAACCCATTTTATATGTTTTCCCTGCGGCAAAGGGAACACCACCAAAGAGGCCTGCTCCCGAAGCCCAACTATCGAGCCGAATCAATGAAAGAGAGATTCTATGGATAATAAGATGGGGAGAAGAGAAGTATGATGAACAGAAAGCTCCTGAAGCGTAACATTCTGGCCAGTGCCATTGCTTCATGCACCATGCTGGGTGCCAACGGCCTTGTGATGGCCGAAGAAGAACTCATTGAAGAGATTGAAGTTACAGGCATTATTAACAGCCTCAAACAGTCCATGGATCGCAAACGCGATGCCAGCGGCGTGGTTGACTCCATTACCGCTGAAGACATGGGTAAATTCCCGGACACCAACCTGGCGGAGTCGCTGCAACGTATTACCGGTGTGTCCATTGACCGCAACAACGGCGAAGGCCAGGAGATCACTGTTCGTGGTCTGGGCCCCAACTTTAACCTGGTGACGTTGAACGGCCGCCAGATGCCTACCTCCGGCCTGGAAGCCGACGCCGTTAACGCCTCTCGTTCCTTTGACTTCAGTAACATTGCCTCTGAAAGTATCGCAGGGGTGGACGTTTATAAAACCTCTCGTGCAGACATCCCCACCGGTGGTGTCGGTGCCACGGTAAACGTACGCACCACTCGCCCGCTGGATTCGCCCGGTATGAAGTTCACTATCGGCGGTAAGGCGGTGTATGACGAATCTCAGCTGGACCCCGAGGTCACTCCTGAAATCTCCGGTCTGTTCAGCAACACCTACGCCGATGACACCATTGGCGTGGCGCTGTCTCTGAGCAAGCAGGAACGTAAAGGTGGCTACCGCCAGGTTTCTGTACCCAACGGCTGGCACACCCAGTCCACTCAACAGGTGGATGGCTGGTTTGCCGGTGTCAACATGACCTCCGGTGAGCTGACCGGAGACGACCACATTATTCGTCCTCAGAACATCGAGTACAACTTCACCGAGTTTGAACGCGACCGTACCAACGGCCAGCTGACGCTGCAGTGGGCACCTTCTGATGCCATCACCGCAACTCTGGACTACACCTTCTCCGAGCAGGAAATCGCCTCCACCAACAACACCCTCAACATCTGGTTCTGGGAAGGTGAAGGGCTCGACGAAGTGAATTCCGAGTGGGCCCAGGGCGGTACCAATAACGCCGGTGGCAATGTCTTCTTCCCGGTCGTATTTAACCACTTTGGTGGTGACGATCTGGTCTTTGGCGTTGGCGATTTTGCCCAGGTTAACGAAAACAACTCTGTGGGGCTGAATGTCCAGTGGGATGTTACTGATCGTCTGACTCTGGAATTTGACTACCATGATTCCAAGGCGGAATCCAAAGCCGACAGTCCCTTTGGTAACAGTTCTGTGATTCAAACCTCCGCATTTGTTCGCGCCGGTGCCGTGGTTGACTTCAGCGAAGACTTTGCCGTCCTCGGCGTTCGCAGCCCCAACGGTGGCTTCCTGAGTGCCGGTGATGTATCTGCCAGCGACCTGCAGCCCACCGGTAGCTCGCTGCGTAACAGTGTCTTTACCAATGACATTGAGCAGATGCAGATCAAAGGTACCTTTGACGTGGATCAGGCCGGCATCACCAGCATCGACTTCGGTCTGGCCCGTACTGAAAACTCCATTCACCGTGGTTTGATGGTGGCCCAGCGTGATAACTGGAGCTCTGCCGACGGTGATCCTTCCGAGTTGCGCGATGAAGTGTTTGAAGCCCTGAATCTGCAAAGCGACTTTGATGAAGCCAATGGCAGCGGCCAACTGGCCAACGATGCCGGCAGCTTTGATCAGTTCAACCTCTACTACGGCTTCAGCTTTATTGATAACGCCACTGACGTGGTTGCCAGCCAGGCACCTGCCAATAGCGCTAACGAAGTAAACCCGTCTGTATGGCCTTGCGCCGACCGCTTCTGCGTGAATAACAACTGGACCACCGACCAGCGCACCGAGGAAATCAGTACCTCTGCCTACTTCCAGGTGAACTTCGAGCATGAGCTGGATATCGGTATCCTGCGTACCGCCGTGGGTTTGCGTTACGAAGAAACTGACGTCGAATCCAGCGCGGTTGTACCTGCCTACTCCGGTATTGACTGGGTGGCTGACAACGAATTCAGCCTGGTAGACACCGGCGCCAGCAGTGCCACTGCCTTCGATGCCGAGTACGACTACTTCCTGCCCAGCATCGATGTCAGCCTGGAACTGGAAAACAATGTGGTTCTGCGCGCTTCTGCGAGCAAAACGATCTCTCGTCCCAACTACAACGACATTTCCGGTGGCGTAGCCATTGGTACTCTGCGTAACATCGAAGGTGACGCCCAGCGCGGTGACCCAACGCTGTTGCCTCACGAGTCCAAGAACTACGACTTGTCTGCGGAATGGTACTACGGAGACTCCAGCTATGTGGCTGTGGGCTTCTTCCGCAAAGATGTAACCAACTTTGCCGGTATCACCACCTCCACCGAGAACCTGTTTGGCCTGCGTAACCCTTCTCAGGGCCCTCGCTTCCAGGCAGCCGTTGCGGCCCTGGGCTCCGGTGCCACCACCTCTGAGATCCGTGACTACATCAAGGTCAACTTCCCGGACACTGTCACTGGCAACCGTATCCACTCCACCGACGATGATCCGTTGTACGACTTCAATGTCACCATTCCGTTCAACGAAAGTGAAGCGGAAATCAAAGGTATCGAATTCGCCATTCAGCACACCTTTGATAACGGCTTTGGTGCCCAGTTCAACTATACCTGGGTGGACAGCGACGCCGAGTACGACGACACCGAGTTCGAAGACCAGTTCGCACTGGTGGGTCTGAGTGACACCATGAACGTCGTGGCCTTCTATGAAAACGACAGCTTCGCGGTACGTCTGGCCTACAACTGGCGCGATGAGTTCCTGACCAATATCGACCGCAACCACGGCAACCCCGAGTTTGTGGAAGAATACAGTCAATGGGACCTGAACATGAGCTATCAGATCAACGATGAGTTGAACGTGTTCATGGAAGGCCTGAACATCACCGACGAATCCACCCGCTCCTTCTCCCGCTACAGCGGTGCGTTGCAAAGTGCCACTGAGCAGGGACCCCGCTACAATCTCGGTATCCGCTATACTTTCTGATACTGAGCAGGGATCTTAGCCTCAGAGGATCCGTCGAGCACGGCGGCTCCTCATGAAGCTGCGGTCCCGTTCCTCGAATTCCAGGATAGGAACCCCGGCAGGGTTCCTCATCCGACACCCTACAGATCAGGAGTCACCGTGGAGTCCCAAATCAATAGCGTGGTTATTGTTGGCGGAGGCACTGCGGGCTGGATTACCGCCGCCCGCCTGGCCCATGACCACTGCGCCAATCAGCCTGGCGGTCTGACCGTCACCCTGATCGAATCTCCCGATGTCGGCCCTATCGGGGTCGGTGAAGGTTCCTGGCCCACATTGAGGGTCACGCTACGTGAAATCGGCGTTTCCGAGTCCGACTTTATCCGTGAGTGCGAAGTTTCCTTTAAACAGGGCTCTAAGTTTGTCGCCTGGCGAACCGGTGCTGATAATGATTTTTATTACCACCCGTTCATGCCACCGGAAGGTGCCCTGGACATCGACGTAAATCGCGCCTGGCTCAAACATCAACCCGAGGCTCCTTTTGCCTACGCGGTCAGCGCACAACCCCAGCTTTGTGAAGAAGGCCTGGCCCCCAAGCAGGTTCAAACCCCCGAGTACGCTGCCTTCTCTAATTACGGCTATCACCTCAATGCCGATAAGTTCGGCGCCTTTCTGCGCCGTTACTGTATCGAGAAACTTGGGGTTAACTACATTGAAGATCATATTACCGGTGTCAATGCCGCCGAAGACGGTCATATCAGGTCACTGAGCTGCCGGGCCAGCGGAGAGATTACCGGCGACCTTTTCGTGGATTGTACCGGCGGCCGCGGGTTGTTGATCAATCAACACTTCAAGGCCCCGTTTGTGGACTGCACCGACGTGCTGTTCAACAACAAAGCTCTTGCCGTACAGGTGCCCTATGACACCCCGGACCAGAATATCGCCTCGGCCACCATCAGTACCGCTCAAAGCAGCGGCTGGATCTGGGATATCGGCCTGCAGACCCGCCGCGGCATGGGCTATGTTTACTCCAGCGCTCACATTGAGCGCGATCAGGTCTGGGAAGCGCTGCAAGCTCATATTGCCAGCACCTCCAGGGTCAACATCGAGACATTGACGCCGCGAGAACTGTCCTTCCGTCCCGGCTATCGCTCGACTCCTTGGGTAAAAAACTGCGTGGCCGTTGGCATGTCTTCGGGGTTTGTGGAACCCCTGGAAGCCTCGGCCATTGCCATGGTAGAGATCTGCGCAAAGACCATCAGCAATGAACTGCCGGCCACCAAGGCGGCCATGGCCATTGTCGCCCAGCGCTACAACCAACGCTTTGTCGAGCGCTGGGACAGCATTGTGGAATTCTTGAAGTTACATTATTGGCTGAGTGAGCGGGACGACTCGGACTATTGGCGAGACAACCGACGCCCCGACACCCTACCGCAACATCTCACAGAAATGCTGGAACTCTGGAAGCATCAAATTCCCAGTACAGCGGACTTTCACCAGATTCTGGAATTGTTTGGTCCGCCCAGCTATCAATATATTCTCTATGGCATGGGCTACAAACCGGCCGATCGGGTGACCCGCTCTCGCCGGGACAACGATGAGATAGCCGCTCAGGTATTCCAGAGCGTGTCGGACTCGTTGAAAAAAGGCCTGCGTGGCCTGCCGACAAACCGTTCACTGCTCAACGCCATCACTCAACGCTCTGGGGAGGGCATATGACAAAGCTAGCTGTTCTAAACAACGTCGACCACAAAGACTTGAAGATCAACACCAGCCGCTCTGCCGAGCTTGGCGATGCCTATATGTGCGTGCCAACCTTCCCCAAGGAGTTCCGCTCTGTGCAGGCCCACTACCCGATTGTCTTCGGTAAGAATGCGCAATCGGAAGAATACACCCCGCTGGTGCTGTTGGGGCTGCAGGAAAATGAAAACCTGTTCCTGCGAGACGGCGAGTGGGACGCCCGATATCTGCCACTGTGCGCTGAGGCCAAACCCTTTCTGATTGGCCCCGGTCAGAACAACCCCGCTGACGACGAACAACAGTGGGTCATTCACGTGGATATGGACAGCCCCAAACTGGGTGTGGCGTCGGGGGTCAGCCTGTTTAAAGAATTTGGCGGTAACAGCGACTACCTGGACCGGGTTCGCGAAGTGCTGCAAGCCATCCATGAAGGCATCGCCGAGGTTAAACCCTTTACCGATCTGCTGGAAAAGTACGAACTGCTTGAACCCTTCAGTGCTGAGACGCAATTGATCAATCGCCAGACCTGCAGACTCGAAGGTTTCTATACCATCAATGAAGAACGCCTGGCTAACCTGCCTGCCGAAGACATCAGTCATCTGCATAACAGCGGATTTCTGTTTGACATACACATGCAGCTGGCATCACTGTCACACTTGGCGGATTTGTTTGACCGCAAAAATGCACTACTGTCGTAAACTGACCGAACTGTGAATATTAAAGCCATTGATTGTGCACCAGAAACAGAACTCAACGATGACATTCTGTTATCCGAAGAACCCATTATTCTGAGGGGACTGGTGGCTCATTGGCCGATCGTCCGGCGGGCCCGGGAATCCAACGCCTCGGCCGCTGAATACTTTGCCAGCCTTTACGGAGGGCGCCCGGTAACCGTTGTACGGGGGGAGCCCGAGACCGGTGGCCGGGTGGCGTATAACGAGGACCTCTCGGCGCTCAACTGCCTGTCCGCACACAAGACACTGCCGGACGCACTGGCCTTGATTTTGGGTCAGGCGGATGTTGAAAAGCCACTGCTGTATTATGTCGGCACCACCCTGACCCACTCGATCATGCCCGGCTTTCGGGAGGCTAACGACCTGAACCTCAGCGTCAATGCCAACCAATACATCTGGCTCGGTAATCGCAGCTGTATTCCGGCACATTTTGATCTGCCGGACAATATCGCCTGCAACGTCGTCGGGCGCAGGCGCTTTACCCTGTTCCCTCCCGATCAGCTGGAAAACCTCTACGTTGGCCCCCTGGACTTCACGCCGGCGGGGCAAGCCATCAGTCTGGTGGATATTCGCCAACCCGACCTTGAAAAATTCCCCCGCTATGCATTGGCCCGTGAGCAAGCACGCATCGCGGAACTGGAACCCGGCGACGCTCTGTTTTTACCCAGTATGTGGTGGCACCACGTTGAAGGTCTGGACGATCTGAATGTACTGATCAACTACTGGTGGCGACAAACCCCGAACTACCTGAGCAGCCCTCAGGATGTACTGGACCTGGCGCTGCTGTCCATTCGTGATCTGCCTGAACACGAAAAAGCGGTTTGGAAGCAAATGTTGGATTACTATGTGTTTAACGACGATAAAAAGGCGTTCGACCATATACCCACCTCGGCCCGTGGCAGCCTGGGCCCAATCGACGAGACCATTGCCAGAAAGGTTCGTGCGAAAGTACTTTCGCGCCTGAACCGCTAACAAAGAGAAGCGAGATGGCAGCAGACAACAACACAATCAGAAACGTTATCATCGCCGGAGGCGGCACGGCAGGCTGGATGACAGCAGCCGCACTGTCCTCACTGATCGGAAAAAACCTCAACATCACACTGATTGAGTCTGATGATATCCCCGTGGTAGGCGTGGGAGAAGCCACTATACCACCACTGCTGACGTTCCATCGCCTGCTCAAAATTGATGAACAGGAATTTATGAGAGCCACCCAGGCCACCTTTAAACTGGGCATCAATTTCGAGAACTGGCGCGAACGCGAACACCAGTACTTCCACTCCTTTGGTACCACCGGTAAAGATTGCTGGGCGGCGACTTTCCATAATTTCTGGCTCAAAGCCAGAGACGAGAGCTACACCGAAGCGTTCGAAAATTACTGCCTCGAAATTCAGGCGGCGAGACAGAACCGCTTTGCCAGAGTGCAGAACAACCTGCTCAATTACGCCTACCATCTGGACGCATCCCTCTATGCCGGTTTTCTTCGCAAGCACGCGGAAAAGCATGGCGTCGTGCGCCAGGAAGGGATGATAGACAAGGTTGAACAGGATCTACATAGCGGCGACATCAATGCGCTGCAACTAAAAGATGGCACCCGCATAGAGGGCGACCTGTTTGTTGACTGCACCGGATTTCGCGGTTTGCTGATCGAGCAGACGCTACACGCCGGTTATGAGGACTGGTCCCACTGGCTGCCCTGCGACAGAGCCGTTGCCGCACAAACCGAACTTAAGGGGGAGTTAACCCCCTACACCCGCTCTATCGCCCACGACAGCGGCTGGCGCTGGCGCATACCCTTACAGACCCGCGTCGGTAACGGCCTGGTATACTGCAGTAAAACCATGTCGGATGAACAGGCACGCCAAACGCTGCTGGACAGCGTTGACGGTGAATTGATTAACGAACCACGGGTTATCCCTTTTCGTGCCGGACGCCGCCGTAAAACCTGGTTGAAAAACTGCGTGGCCATCGGGCTTTCCAGCGGCTTTATCGAGCCTTTGGAAAGTACCAGTATTCACCTGATTCAAAGGGCCATTATTCGTTTGATGCAACTGTTTCCCACCGACGGCATCAAACAGCCGGACGTGAACGAATTCAATCGCCAGTCTGAGTCAGAGACCAGCTATATCCGAGACTTTATTATTCTCCACTACAAGGTCACCAATCGCACCGACAGCGAGTTCTGGCGTTATTGCAAGAATATGGATGTACCGGACAGTCTGGCTCGCAAGATTGATCTGTTTCGGGAATGCGGCCGTGTTTTCCGCGAAGATGTTGACCTGTTCCTGGAGAACTCCTGGGTGCAGGTAATGATGGGCCAGGGCATTACACCCGAGCAATACCACCCGATTGTCGATATGATGAGCGAACAGGAGCAACGAGCCTTTTTTGAAGGAATTCGTTCATCCGTGAACAATGTGGTGGAGCAACTGCCGACCCACGAACAGTTCCTGAAAAGCTACTGTGCCTACTCAGCGACCTAGCTTTTCAAGTAGGGGTAGCTTTTACGCTGCCCCGGACAAAAACTCCTTAATGGACTCGCGGTAATTTCGGCTGACTTTCAACCGTTCGCCACAGTCCAGAAACAGGAAATACTCACCCTTTGTGTGTGGCTTTACCTGCTCGATGCGCTCCAGATTGACAATGGTGGAACGATGCACACGTTTAAACACCGCTTCGTCCAATTTGCCCAACAGCTCCTTCATAGTGCAGCGCATAATATGCGTTGTGCCTTTCACGTGGATGCACATATAGTCACCGGCGGCGTCCACCCAATCAATCTCGGTCTCCGGTACCATGGTGACCGTTTCAGAATCCTTAATGGCAATTTTCTTGGGGCCTGCCGGTTTTTCCGGTGCCGGGGGAGCGTCCTGGCCGGTTATGCCCTGTCGGTGAATTTTTTTGGCAATACGATCAATGGCGCCGATTAGGGGAGTTTTATTCTCAATCTCAGAATCCGCTTTCTGGAAGCGGTCGAGCGCCCTTTCCACGGCCCTTTGCAAGCGGTCTTCTTCCAGCGGTTTTAACAAATAATCCACCGCATGAACATCAAACGCATCCAGGGCATACTGCTGATAAGCGGTGGAGAACACCACCATCGGCATGGCATCCGCCTGCAGGGCCTTGACCACATCAAAGCCGTTCATACCGGGCATCTGGATGTCCAAAAACATCAGGTCAGGATTCAGCTCCAGCACTGCCTGTACCGCCTCGCGGCCATTTTGGCACTCACCGATGACTTCGATTTCCGGAATGTCTTCGAGGCAGGCCTTGAGCAGGTTCCTCGCCAAAGGCTCGTCATCAACTACAAGCGTTCTTAAGCTCGTCATGGTTCACCCGCTTGGTGTTATCTCTCGATTTACAACGTTTATTATGATTATAGGCTCGCACCACTATCGGTCCATAGCCATGGCCACATTATACTCAAGCGGGGAAAGGATAAAAGTGGGTCAGGCGATCTGGGAATCCAGCTCTTCAGTCTCAGATTCGGGCTCGAAAGGAAAACGCATCATTATGGTCAAGCCACCGGAGTCGGTCTCCCGCAGATCAACCTGCTGCTGATCGCCATATAAGGTCGCGAGGCGATCCAGGGTATTGCGCAAACCGACCCCACGCCCCTGCAGCAGCTGCTCTTGGTCCACATTGAGGCCCGGACCATCGTCCCAGACCTCAATGTGCAGCACCTCGTCGCTGACATCAGCCTTAACGCCAATTGTGCCGCCATGTTCACTCTGCGAAATGGCGTATTTGATGGCATTTTCGGCTAGTGGCTGTAACAGAAGGCTGGGGATACACGCCGTTTTGGCATCATCTGAAACCTGAATATCCAGCTTCAGCCGATCACCAAAGCGCGTTTGCTCGATTTCCAGATACAGCATCAAGGCCTCCAGCTCCTGCTCCAGACTGACCCGGTGGCTGGGATCGTTGTCAAGTGAATAGCGCAGAAAGCGGCTCAACTGTTGCACCATGGTCTGAGCGGTTTTGTTGTCCTTCATCCGGATCAACGCGTAAATGGCGTTGAGCGTATTAAACAGAAAGTGGGGATTGAGCTGGTAGCGCAGCATCTTCAGCTGCGCCTCTCGGGCCACAGCTTCGGCTTCCAGGCGTTTATTGTGTTCGCGATGAACCTGTGCCTCGGTTTCTACCACCTTGCGATGTTCAAGCTGCATCAAATGATAGTACTTGACCCCATAATAAAGCGCAGTCCAACAGAAAAAGATAAAGAAACCACCGAAGTACCAACCGCCAAAATCCTGCCAGAGGTTTTTTTCTTCCTGCACGATCCAGATAAACGTGACCATTCGCAGCGCAGTCCAAACCGCTGAACTCACGCTCACCATTAACAGTGTCAATGTTATGCGGGACAACGGTGGTTTATCCCACAGCCAGGTATAAAAATTTCTTAGTGGAAAAGACACCGCCGCGCCCAGCACCGCCTGCAAAGTGGTGTGAACGATGTGAGCTGGCTCTGCGGTGTTATACCAGAGCGTCAGGGAGAAAAAGGTAACGACCATAAGCCCCAGCCAGAATATCAGCTGGAACACGCAGAACTGGTAATGACGGTTGGAAAACAGATTCTTTGCAAATGACACGGTCTGGTCTTCCCGCACGGTTAAGTTCACACTGTTGGCAACCATAATACTGCAAGCCCGCCGCCATACCTAGTGGGTGGACAGGCTTGGGCTGCCGAGTTAACGCACCCTGCACCCTTCCCGTCGCAAACACATCGTCGGTGAAATAACGCCATGTTAATTTCTTTTGCAACTGATGGATTCCGCTTAAAAAAACTAAGCCCAACGTATCGCTCTTATGCGATTTGCGAATAACCACATGTTGTTTGATATCGAGATAAAGCTTGGCTCTCAAGCAGGACGAGCAAAATCTCTCTAATAACCAATATAAAGAGGTCTACATGTACTTAAGGATGTCGTCCAAAGCGGCCAAACTGGGTCTGGGGATGTGCCTTGCCGGGCTGGTTGCTTGCAGCAGTTCGGTGCAGGATGCCGGTGCTCGCACCGAGGCGTCTCAGCCCTACCAACTGGAAATCTGGCCTCAGGTCAGCAGTGCGGTTAAACAAGATCCGGAGATGGAAAAGGCTATCGCCGAGATGGTGGCGAAAATGTCGACGGCCGAAAAAGTCGGGCAAATGATGCAGCCGGAGATCCGCAACGCGACGCCGGAGCAGATTCGTGAATTGCACGTCGGCTCGATCCTCAATGGCGGCGGAGGTTTTCCCAACAACGACAAGTACTCAACACCATCTGACTGGCTTGCTGTGGCAGACCAGTACTATCAAGCCTCCATGGACACCTCCGATGGTGGCCTGCCCATACCGGTAATCTGGGGTACCGATGCCGTGCACGGCCATAACAATGTGATCGGCGCGACCCTGTTCCCTCACAACATCGGCCTGGGAGCCGCCGGCAACCCGGAACTGATCGAAAAAATCGCAGCCGCCACTGCCCGCGAAGTGGCCGTGACCGGAATCGACTGGGCCTTTGCCCCCACCGTCGCTGCGGTTCGTAACGACCGCTGGGGCCGTACTTACGAAGGCTATTCCGAGGCTCCCGAGATTATTGAGGCCTACGCCGGCAAGATGATCGATGGTCTGCAAGGTGCCGGGGACAGCGACGAGCTGCTCGATGGTCATCGCGTCGTCGCCACGGTCAAACACTTTATTGGCGACGGTGGTACCCAGAACGGTATTGACCGAGGTGACACCATCGCTACGGAAGAAGACCTGCTTGCCATTCACGGTCGCGGTTACGTGTCAGCGCTGGCCGCAGGTGCCCAAACCGTTATGGCTTCCTTTAACAGTTGGCATGGTAAAAAGCTGCATGGTCACAAATACCTGCTGACGGATGTGTTGAAGCAGCGCATGGGGTTTGACGGCTTTGTCGTGGGTGACTGGAACGGCCACAGCTTTGTCAAAGACTGCTCCACGGTCAGCTGCCCGCAGGCCATTATTGCGGGCGTTGATATGTTTATGGCACCGGACGCCGACTGGACCGAGCTCTACAAAAATACCCTGGCCCAGGTTGAGAATGGCGAGATACCCATGGCGCGGATCGATGACGCCGTCACCCGAATCCTGCGCGTTAAGATGCGTGCCGGTTTGTTTGATAAAGGCGCCCCATCTGAACGCCCGCTGGCTGCCAAAACCGGCATCATGGGCTCTGCCGAGCACCGTGCCGTGGCCCGTCAGGCAGTCCGTGAATCACTGGTATTGCTCAAGAACAAAGGCGGTCTCTTACCGCTGCAGCGCAACCTTAACGTTTTGGTGGCCGGCGACGGAGCCGACGATATCGGAAAGCAATCCGGCGGCTGGACCTTAAGCTGGCAGGGCACCGGTAATAAGAACAGCGACTTCCCGGGGGCGACCTCTATTTTTGGCGGTATTCAAAAGGTCGTTGGGAAAGCCGGTGGCAAAGCTACCTTGAGCGTGAACGGTGAATTTTCAGAGAAGCCGGACGTCGCCGTTGTGGTCTTCGGTGAAGACCCCTACGCCGAAGGACAGGGAGACGTGGAATCCCTGGAATACCAGCCGGGCACACACCAGGACCTGAAATTACTGCAAAAACTGAAGGCACAGAATATACCCGTGGTCTCGGTATTTCTCTCCGGTCGCCCCATGTGGGTCAACCGCGAAATTAACGCTTCTGATGCGTTTGTTGCGGCCTGGTTACCCGGCTCTGAAGGTGACGGTGTTGCTGATGTACTGTTCCGTAACAACACCGGAGGCATTAATTTCGACTTTAGGGGGAAACTGACATTCTCCTGGCCGAACCAGCCCGACCAGGTGCAACTGAATTCGGGAGAAAAAGACTACGAGCCCCTGTTTGCCTATGGTTATGGGCTGAGCGTCCAGGACCAGGACACCCTGGCTGACAATCTGGAAGAAAAGGCACTGAAGCTGGGTGCCGCCTCCGCCGCTGAGTCCGTTAAACCCCTGTTTGTTTCCCGCGCGCTGCCGCCCTGGGGCCTTTATGTCGGCGATCGTCACGACTGGCAGGTACCGGTAACCAGCAATATCGTCAGTACCCGCGACTCCGCAAACGTCACCATCAGCGCCATTAACAAAGATGTGCAGGAAGATGCCCGCAAAGTCACCTGGTCGGGTCAATCCGCCGGGCAGGTGCAACTGCAATCCAACCAGGGCAGCCAGGACCTCAGTGCCCTGTTGCAACAGGGCGCAGCTCTGAGTCTTGAATTGCGGGTCGACAGTCCGCCCAAAGGAGCCGTTTACGCGCGCATGGATTGCGGCGAGGATTGCCAGGGGCAACTCGATATCGCTGAGCAGCTCAACGCGCTGCAGGCCGGCAGCTGGCATGACTTTGCCATCGACCTGCGTTGTTTCGCCAAGGCAGGAGCAGACTTCAGCAGTATTACCCGCCCATTGGTTTTCTCGACCGCGGCGCCACTGAGTCTCAGCTTTGCCAACATCAAACTGAAGGCCCAACAGAACGGCAAGCCCAATATCAGCTGTTCCGCATAATATTGACCAAAAGGGGTGGACCAGAGGTCCACCCCTTTTTTGTCTAAAAACCTTCCCCTTATTCCCATTTATCGCAGATCAAATCCCAGTTCACCGCATTCGTGTTGTTTGTGTAGCCAGGCTGATTAATCTATCACCTACCCCTGCCGATGGAGAATAACAATTCATGAACGCTCCAGAACACTACCAGACCCTGCCCGAGGATCGAGTCCCGTTTTCACAGCGCATCAGCTACGGCTTCGGCTCCCTTGCCAATAACCTCTTGGGCGCCGCCATCGGCATGATGTCCATCGTGCTGATCACCGGCCTCAACATGAACCCTGCAGTGGTTGGTTTGCTGATGGCGCTGCCCAGGCTTACCGACGCACTCACCGATCCCCTGATGGGCTTTATCTCCGACCACACCCGTTCTCGCTGGGGGCGCAGGCGCCCGTATATCTTTGTCGGTGCCATTGCCGCGGGTCTGCTGTTTGCCGTGCTCTGGCAATTACCACCGGGCTATAGCGAGAGCTTTTACTTTTGGTATTTCCTGATTGGTTCGATTCTTTTCTACCTGGCCTATACCGTGTTCGCCACTCCCTGGGTCGCACTGGGTTATGAACTGACACCCGACTACCACGAGCGTACCCGCTTGATGGGTACCTCCAACTTTATGGGTCAAATCGCCTGGATCGCAGTGCCCTGGTTCTATGCCATCATGGAAAACGAGACCCTGTTCGAAGACTCTGTGGCAGGCGCTCGTGGATTGGCAATAGCGATCGGGGTGTTTGTCATCGCAGTTGGCATTTTGCCGGCACTGTTCTGCCGGGAGCGCTTTGAACATATTGCGGAAGAAGGCCAGAAAGCGGCCGAGAATGCCGGCAGCTTCCTCGACGGGCTGAAGAAAAACGTAAAAGAGTTTGTCAGTGGCTTTCTGATCACCATCAAATTCAAACCGTTCTTGCAGCTGTGTGGTGCCACCTTCTTGGTGTTTAACGGCTACATGCTGATCTCTGCCTTCACCTCCTACGTGATCATCTACTACATCTTCGGTGGCGATCAGGACAAGGGCGCCGAATACATCGGCTGGAACGGCACCGCCGGCGCCATCGCCACGTTCTGCGTGATTTATCTGGTCACCTGGATGTCCACCCGCATTGGCAAGCGCAAAACCTTTTTCTTTTCCACTGGCGTGTCGATTATTGGATTCGGCTTGAAGTGGTTCTGTTACACCCCCGACCAACCACTGTTGATTCTGATTCCCGCCGTTTTGACCGCCTTCGGACTCGGCGGGCTGTTTACCCTGATGGGCTCCATGGTGGCCGATGTTTGTGATCTGGATGAACTCAATACCGGCGAGCGCCGTGAAGGCATGTTTGGTTCCGTGTATTGGTGGGTGGTCAAGTTGGGCATGGCAGTGGCGCTCGCGCTTTCGGGCGTTCTTTTGAACTTTACCGGTTTCGACGCCAGCCTCAATGGCAATCAATCCGAACAGACATTGACTCTGATGCGACTGTTCGACGCCGTGATTCCCATGATCACCTATGCCATCGCCATCTGGATTGTCGCTCACTATTCACTGACGGAAGAAAAAGCCCACCAGGTTCGAGAAGAGCTGGAGCGACGTCGCGGCAAGCCGGGCAGTCAATCCGCGTCGGTGAGTCAGCCTGAATTAGTGGCGGAATAAGTCATTGAGTTTGTGAGCTAAGCAATATCCGATTTTCGCTAAAGCGACATCCGGAAACTGGCAGGAACCGGTTTCTGGATGTGTACTAAATAGAAGGAGAGATTTGTGTCCAGCAACAACAACCCCACCCTTTCATTAACAGGCGTGCGTTCTCTGCCACGGGACCAACTCGTGTCTCGTCTGCGTCAAATTTTGGAACAAAAAATTCACGGCATTTGCTTCAGCCCCTATGTCGAAGGCCAGGAGCCGGGCGCTCCTCTCAGCGACGGTCAGATTCTGGAGCGACTCGATGTCATTCAACCCTATACTCGGTGGGTAAGAACGTTTTCCTGCTCCGAAGGTAATGAACAGATACCGGCCCTTGCCCATCAACAGGGCTTAAAAACCATGGTGGGTGTCTGGATCGATGACGACCTGGAACAAAATGAGCTGGAAATAGCGAACGCCATCGACATTGCCCAAGCCGGTCACGCCAACATACTGGCTGTGGGCAATGAAGTACTGCTTCGAGGAGAGCTGTCAGAACAGGCGCTGATCGACTACATCCAGCGGGTCAAAAGCGCGGTACCGGGCGTTGAGGTGGGTTACGTTGATGCCTACTACAAATTCGTGGATCACCCAAAAGTCACCGATGCCTGTGACGTGATTCTGGCCAACTGCTACCCCTTTTGGGAATCCTGCCACGCAGACTACTCCCTGCTCTACATGAAAGATATGTATCGGCGCGCGCAACAGGTCGCCGATGGCAAAAAAGTCATCATCAGTGAAACCGGTTGGCCCAATATCGGCACCGCCACCGGCGCCGCCGAGCCCTCGGAAGAAAACGCACTGCGCTACTTTATCAACACCTACCAATGGGCGCAGGAGGAAAACATCGAGGTATTTTACTTCTCCTCTTTCGACGAAGACTGGAAGGTGGCAGACGAAGGTGACGTAGGCGCCTATTGGGGACTGTGGGACAAACACGGACAACTCAAGTACCGATAAGAACAGGGAAGCACCATGACCGCAAGACCATTAGGCCTGCCCCCGGGCGATGCCATCTGTTACTCCGGCTATCGCCAGGGGCAGTCTCCCCAAGACGGGACCTATCCATCACATGAAGAAATACACCAGGACCTGCAACTACTGAGCCGCGGCTGGAAGTACTTGCGCCTCTACGACAGCGGTGTACATGCGCGAAGAGTGCTAGAAGTCATTTCGAAATATCGACTGGATTTTAAGGTCATGTTGGGCGCTGACATCGCCGCCGAAGTCAGCAACCCCAATTGCCCCTGGGGGGCCGATTACGCTGAGGGGCAACTCCTGTGTAACCGGGCGATGAACGACGTTGAAATCGCCCGTATGATTGAACTGGCCAACCAATACCCCTGCAACGTTTTTGCCCTGTCTATCGGCAATGAAGCTTCGGTTGACTGGACCGACCATAAAGTTCCGGTGGAACGGTTGATAGAATTCGCCCAACTAGTGCGCAAACACACTGGGCAGCCCGTCACCTTTTGCGAAAACTATGTCCCCTGGCAGGGCCAGCTCGACGCACTGGCTGCTGAACTCGACTTTATCTCCTTGCATACCTACCCGGTGTGGGAATACCGCGATATCACCCAAGCAATGGATTACACCCGCGAAAACTACAACAGCGTGGCGAACCGATTCCCCGACAAACCGGTTGTGATCACCGAGGCCGGCTGGACCACTCGATCCAATGGCCGGGGTATTGAGCCCTGGAACGCCAACCCGAAATCCCAGGCACTCTATTATCTCCAGCTTATGGACTGGTCTCGCGAAGCCAATGTTCTGACGTTCGTCTTCGAAGCCTTTGACGAACCCTGGAAAGGCTCGCCCGACCCCGACGAACCGGAAAAGCATTGGGGGCTTTTCACGGTCGATCGCGAACCCAAAGAGGCGCTTGCACACCTCTACGCCCCTGGTTGTGCGGAACTCTAGCAACTGTCTGATCCGCTTTAACAATAACTATCAAGGAACCTTTCATGACAAAATCAGCTCATCCGCTGCGATCGCTGCTGGCCTGTGGATTATTAATGGCCGGGCTCTCAACCTCTGCCCTGTCCCAGTCCAATGAGGAGGCAAACGAACATCTGATCAGTAGTATCGAGAACCGCCTCAACCAGTTGCAATGGATGCAACAACAACTGCAAGCCCAATTGCCGGGCACCAGCGGCGGGCGTCTGATGTCGTTGCAACGCCAGCTCAACAATATCAGTCGCCAACAGCAGCGCCTGGAAGAACAACTTGAGGAGCTGCAGGGTGAACCGGGCTGGACATTGGTGTGGCGCGACGAATTCGACGGCGACAGTCTCAACCTGAACAACTGGCATGTACAAACCGGCGACGGCACGGAATACGGCATTCCAGGTTGGGGCAACAACGAACTGCAATGGTACCAGGCAGAGAACCTGCTGGTTGCCGACGGCGAACTGATTATCTCGGCGCTGCCTGAAAACGTTTCTGGTTACCCCTATACCTCCGGTCGTATCAGAACCCTTAACAAAGTGGATACCACCTTTGGCCGCATTGAGGCCCGTATTCAGGTTCCGGAAGGGCGCGGTCTTTGGTCAGCATTTTGGATGTTACCCTCACAGTCCGAGTATGGCGGCTGGGCCTCCGGGGGTGAAATCGACATTATGGAAGCTGTAAACCCCGGTGCGGGCGGCGACGTTATTCACGGCACCCTACACTTTGGCATGGCGTGGCCTCTGAATGTGTCGGCGGGCGGTCATATTGACGCGACCCCAGGCGATGGCTACCACACCTACGCTGTAGAATGGGAAGGAGAAGAGATCCGCTGGTATATGGACGGCGTGCACTACGCCACGGTTGGAGCCGACGCCTGGTGGAGCTACTTCTACCAGGATCGTGAAAACGGTTACCAAAACCCTGACGGCGCGCCGTTTAACCAAGACTTTCACCTGCTGCTCAACCTGGCGGTTGGCGGTAACTGGCCGGGTAACCCCGATGCCTCAACCAGTTTTCCGGCACAAATGCGCGTCGACTATGTGCGTGTGTACGAGTGCTCAGGCGGCAATGAAGACGGCAGCGGTTGCGCCACCAGCGTAGACCCCGGAGTAACGCCGGCGGCGCCTGCTGACGTGTTCACCGCCAGCTACGACCTCTACACCGATCAGGCTGAAACGCTTACCTGGGCTGTGGGTAACGACACACTGGAAACCCCGTTGGGCGTCACCTCATTCTGGAACAATAACGGTGCGTTAAGCGTGCATGAGACCGCCATTGGTGGTGAACATGGCAACGTGATAGAGGTACTCACCAGCAACTCCGGTAACATCTCCATTTACCCCACCGATGGATCGACACTGGATCTGTTTGGCTTCGGAAACGCCACGCGGCCATGGGAACTTCATGGCGGTGAGCTGGTGTTCGATCTCTTCATTGACAGCGTCAATACCGATCTGTCGTCCAATCTGGTCATTAAGATTGACAGCGGCTGGCCAGCACTGGGATCCAAGTCCCTGGCCATTGCCGATCTGCCCCATGACCAATGGACCCGTGTTTCGGTGCCAGTCAATGATCTGCTGGGGAATCCGGGAGAACAACCCCTGGACGTAGCGTCCGTATTGAATGTCTTTGTTTTGGAGCCCACCTCCGCTGCGCACTTGATGATCGACAACGTCAAACTACAGTGCGGCCACCCCGCCAATAATGGTTGCGGCATTTCGCCACCGTCTATAGCCCTGGATGAGGACATCGTTGAGGTCTATACCGACACGGTCGGGGATATCTGGAGCAACGGCATCGGCGGCTGGGATACCACCGCGGGTACGGACTACTTTGACGGGGCTGCCGGCAACCACGTCGGCTGGTCACAGCAGGATTCAGGAGAAGAAGGCCACGGCCAGATTATCGATGTCGAGTTTCGAGCGGACGGCGCCAATGGCGTGTTCTATATTCAGTCCCCCGCCGGCGTCAATCTTGGCGAGTTTGCCCAGGGCAACCTGATTTTTGATGTCCGAGTGCTGGATTACGGCAGCAACACCAGTGGTCTGGTCATGAAGGTCGACTGCGGCTTCCCCTGTACCTCGGGTGATCAACCCATCGGGCGCCCCGTAGAAAGTGTCTGGCACACCATGACCATCCCAGTCAGCCAATTGGTCAATGGTGGCCTCGATCTCAGCAAGGTCAATACCGGTGTGGTGGTGTTCCCCACCTGGGGTGACCAGCAAGGGGTTCAGTTTCAGCTCGACAATATTCGTTGGGAGAAATAAGCGGTTTCCGTTTCGAAACACTGGCTGTTTCCGGTTTGTGGGAGCCTCTCCCACAGCCCTTGGCGGATTACGCTTCGCTAATCCGCCCTACGCAATTTCCTTTCACCTTGCCTAACACGTTGGATTAGCAAAGCATAATCCGCCCCACCCTATTTCCTTTCACCCTTGCCTAACACGTTGGATTAGCAAAGCATAATCCGCCCCACCCTATTTCCTTTCACCCTTGCCTAACACGTAGGTCGGATTAGCGAAGCGTAATCCGACAACACCACGAAGGAAGATCATCGCTTAATAATACCACTTCACCGCACCTTCGTTGTTTTCCGGCCGTCCTAAGATAGTCTATTAGGCTAAACCAAAAATTATGATTTCGGCCCCTCAGGGGCAGGCTTTTCGCGAGGTGAAGTACTCATGCCCAACCATTACGATGACACACGATCGATAACCGGGGAATTCGTCACACTGGCCGGTGATCGCTACTACCGCATCAGCAACGTGGACCAGATGACACCCTTCTTTATCAGTCTGGTGTCCGATTCTGACCACTGGTTGTTTGTCTCCTCCAATGGGGGCCTGACCGCTGGCCGGATTTCACCGGAAACGGCCCTGTTTCCCTACGTGACCGTGGACAAGATCCACGAGAGTACTCACCACACCGGCAGCAAAACACTGATCCGTGTCGATAGCCCTGACGGCAGCTCCCTGTGGGAGCCCTTTAACCAGGAACACGACCACCGCTACCAAGTCAGCCGTCATATATACAAGAACACCCTGGGCAATAAAGTCCTGTTCGAAGAGATTAACCACGACTTGCAGCTGGCCTTTCGCTATCAATGGTCAACCAGCGATGAATTTGGTTTTGTTCGAGAGGTAACGCTGCAAAACCTGGACAACAACGCCCGCACAGTTGACGTTATCGACGGCCTGCAAAACCTGCTGCCCGCAGGTACCCCGCGCTTTACCCAAACCAACTCCAGCTACCTGGTGGATGCCTACAAATGGAGTGAACTGGACGCCGATACCGGCCTCGCCACCTTCTCGCTGTTCTCCGCCATCACAGATCGTGCAGAACCCTGCGAATCCCTGCGTGCAACCACGGTGTTCAGCCTGGGTCTGGACAACCCCACGGTGCTGCTGAGTTCAGAACAATTGGCAGCGTTCAGAAAACAGACCCCGGTTGGTACCGAACGCTGCAAGCGCGGTGTACGTGGCGCCTACCTGGTGCAATCCACCATCGATCTGCCGGCAAACGGCAGCAGCGACTGGACGCTGGTGGCGAATATCGAACAAACCCAAAAACAAGCCGTCGGTTTACAACAAGACCTGCAGAGCGCAAACGAACTGCAACAGGCCGTAGAGGCATCCGTCGCCACCGGGTCCGACAATCTTGCCAGGATCATGGCTGCGGCAGACGGGTTCCAGCTCACGGCTGAGGAGAACGTCTCCGTACATCACTATGCCAACGTACAATTTAACCTGCTGCGTGGCGGTATCTTCGACAATCAATATCAAATCAGTTGCAAGGATTTTATTGAGACGGTTGAGCTGTTTAACGCCCCCGTGGCCGAGCGCCACCGCGAAGCCTTGCAGGCACTGCCGGAAAACATTGACTACAACGACCTGCTGGCAAGGGTTCAAACCTGGGACGATGCGCAGCTTGAACGCCTGAGCTACGAGTACCTGCCAATCACCTTTGGTCGTCGCCACGGCGACCCCAGCCGCCCCTGGAACCAATTCGCCATCAATCTCAAAAACGAACAGGGCGAGCCTTTGCTCTCGTACCAGGGCAACTGGCGGGACATCTTCCAGAACTGGGAAGCACTGCTGCTCAGCTACCCTGAATTCACCGAAAACGTGATCGCCAAATTCGTAAACGCCTCCACCGTCGATGGCTACAACCCCTACCGCATTACCAAGCAGGGAATCGATTGGGAAGTGGAAGACCCGGAAGACCCCTGGAGCTATATCGGCTACTGGGGCGATCACCAGATTATCTATTTACAAAAACTGCTGGAATTATCCCAACAGTTTCACCCACAGGCCCTGCAGTCGTTGCTGACCCGCCCCGTATTCAGCTATGCCAATGTGCCTTATCGCATCAAACCGTTTGCGGCTCTGCTGGAAAACGCCAAAGATACAGTGACTTTTGACGACGAACTGGCCGCTAAGATTGAGCAACGCGTGGAGCAGTTGGGCGCGGACGGCAAACTGCTTTTGTCCTCAGACGGCGACGTTGTTCAGGTCAACCTGCTGGAAAAACTGCTGGTGCCTCTGCTCAGCAAACTGGGTAATCTGGTGGTAGACGGCGGCATCTGGATGAACACCCAGCGCCCGGAATGGAACGACGCCAACAACGCCCTGGTGGGCCAGGGTCTGTCTATGGTGACTCTGTGTTACATGCGCCGCTACGTCACCTTCCTCAACGATTTGATCGGCGACGACACCGACAGCTTCAGCCTATCGAAAGAAGTGAACCAGTGGCTGTTGGAGACCTCCGCAGCCCTGCAGAATATGCGCCACCATCTGGGCAATGGGCCAGTTACCCAGCAGGTGCGCTTTGAATTGTTGCAACAATTGGGACTGGCAGCGGATCGCTATCGTCAAACGGTTTATCAGCAAGCAGGTTTCAGTGGCTGCGATGTGCAGGAAAAGACCGTGGTCAGCCAACTGCTGGACGACGCGCTGGCGGCAATTGACCATACCATTCAAACCAATTTGCGCACCGACGGGCTGTACCACGCCTACAACTTGCTCGACATCAACTCCGAAACCACGCTTGATGTTGACACCCTCTACCCGATGCTCGAAGGCCAGGTAGCGGCTCTGAGCTCCGGCGCTATTGCTCCCGGTGATGCGGCGGATATTCTGGAAACACTGTTTGGCAGTGACCTTTTCCGAACAGATCAGAAAACCTTCTTGCTCTACCCGGACAGAGAACTACCCGGCTTTTTGGACAAGAACCGGATTGCGGCAGAAACTATCGCCGACATGCCCTTACTTAAAGACATGGTTGCCCAGGGTGATGCCCGCTTACTTGAGCAAGACGCCAACGGCTGTTATCGATTTAATGCCGGCTTGACCAACGCTGATGCCCTCAACCAAACCATCGACGAGCTCTTGCCCCGCTATGGCGAATCCCTGGAGGCGTTAAGACAACCGCTGCAAGCACTTTACGAGCAAGTCTTTAACCACAAAGCCTTTACCGGCCGCTCCGGTGGCATGTTCGCCTTTGAAGGTCTCGGCAGTATCTATTGGCATATGGTGTCCAAGGTTCTGCTGGCTGCGCAGGAATGCTTTTACCAGGCGGCCACGCAGGGCTGCGACAGCGCGCAACGCCTGGGCGAGCTGTATTACAAGGTACGAGAGGGTATCGGCTTTAACAAAACACCGGAAGAATACGGTGCTTTCCCGACCGATCCCTACTCCCATACCCCCGCCCATATGGGGGCACAACAGCCGGGCATGACGGGTCAGGTTAAAGAAGAAGTCCTGACCCGCTTTGGTGAATTGGGTATTGCGGTAAAAGACGGCTGCGCACAGATTAATCCGGTGCTGCTGCGTGAGCGCGAGTTTATCAAAGAAGCGGCGGCTTTCCGTTATCTTAACGTGCGCAATCAATGGTCTGAAGTATCCGTTTCAGAAAACGGCTTAGCCTTTACCTGGTGTCAGGTGCCGCTGGTGTATCAACTGGTAGACGATGAGCCCGCGGGCATCACTGTTCACTGGCGTGACAGCAAACCGGCCACACAACTGGACAGCCTGGCACTGCCGCAGGAGATTACCGACAAAATATTCCGCCACAGCGGCGAAGTGGAATCGATTGAAGTACGGCTAACCCGAACGCAGTTGTTCAGCGCCTGACGGCGACCAACCAAGGGGAGCCCAGCTCCCCTTTTTTATGTACAGGATGTACGGTATACCGCGAGAGGCAGGACGCCGGTAGCGGATATGTACAGGATGTACGGTATACCGCGAGAGGCAGGACGCCGGTAGCGGATATGTACAGGACGTACGGTATACCGCGAGAGGCAGGACGCCGGTAGCGGATATGTACAGGACGTACGGTATACCGCGAGAGGCAGGACGCCGGTAGCGGTCATCACCATTTCTCAGCGATTCAAGAAGAAACTCTTATGGACTCACTACCCAACATTATCGACGTCGACACCTACGAAGAAGAAGGCTACGCCCCCGTCGTGGATTTTCAACACTGGCGCGTAGCCCTGCTCAATTACATCGACGAACTGGAAGCCGACAAGATCAACAACTTCCATATGCACGAAGAAACGGATGAAGTGTTTGTGCTGCTACAAGGGCGTTGCATCTTATTCGCCGGAGAAATTGGCAAGAGCGGCGGCATTGACAGGGTCAGCGCCCTGGATATGAAACCCAATCAGCTCTATACCGTCAAAAAAGGTGTATATCACACCCACACCTTAAGCGAAGATGCCAAGGTACTGATTGTAGAGAACCAGGACACCGGCGATCACAACACACCCATGGTGCGTACCGGCGACCAGGAACGTGTTCAATTGGAGCACTGGGTAAGCAAGCTTTGGGGCACTACCTGAGCTCTCGTGCAACCCCTATTGCGTAGGGTGGATTTACCCGCAAGGGGCACAAGAGCCGCATAGCGGCGTAATCCACCATTTTTTTGAGCGCAGTTTCATCAAAGCGTCTACCGCCTAGATCATCAACCGCGAACCAACATCCCTTCCAGCTCCTCAAGCGATTTACCCTTGGTTTCCGGAAGCAGACGGCTGATGGCAAACAGCCCCACAAGCGCAAAGCCCCCATAAATGGCAAAAGTGCCTGCGTTGCCGATATTCGCCAACTCCCAAGGGAACACCAACTGCACCAAAAAACTGACCGCCGAGTTCACCAACCCCACAAAAGAAATCGCCAGCGCACGAATGCGATTGGGAAACAGCTCCGAGAACAACACCCACATCACCGGCCCCAGGGAAATCGCGAAGCAGGCCACAAACCCCAGGATACCGACCAGAATCAATGTCGGATTCATGGTTACCGAAGCGGTCAGCAACTGCGCCTCGTAGGCCCCCGCCTGCTCACTGCCCAATGCCGTATTCAGAGCGGCTTTAAAGTCCAGATCGCTGGAGAAAGTCGTTCCCACCATGGCCTGCAGAGTGGGAACTTCCGCCAGTTCAGGCAGTTTAGCCAGGGTTGCGCCTTGAAGCGTGTAAGTGGCCGAACCAAAGCCATAGGCCAGCAGGAACATACAGGCTGCAATACCACCCACACCAAAACTCAGCAGCGGTTTGCGTCCCAGTTTATCAATCAAAGCCATGGCAGCCAGCGTAAACACAAGGTTGGTTAACCCTACCAACACCGCCTGCATAAACGCAGAATCGGTGCCGATACCAGACTGTTCAAAAATCATCGGTGCGTAAAAGAACACCGAATTAATACCGGTAATCTGCTGCAGCACCGCCACCACCAAACCAATGCTGATCACCCACCGCATGGGCGCACTGAACAACTCTTTCAGCGGCAGGCGTTTGCTATCAGTGTCGGAAGCTTCCAAGCTTTGCTGCACACTGGCCAGCTCCGCCTCCGGTGCATCGCTGACGCGCTCCAGCACTGCCAGAGCCTCCTTATGGCGCCCCTGCATGGCCAACCATCGGGGGCTCTCAGGCACAAAAAATAATCCGCAAAAATAAATCACCGCCGGCAGTGTCTCCAGCCCCAGCATCCAGCGCCAGGTCCATTCACTCAACCCCAGCGCCTGAACCCAACTGATGTCGGACTGAGCCAACTGCAAAACACAGTAATTACTGAAAAACGCCGCCGAAATACCCACCACAATATTCAACTGGTTGATGGACACCATGCGCCCGCGAATCGCAGCGGGGGCTACCTCGGCAATGTACATGGGCGCCACAATCAGTGCCGCACCAACCCCAAAGCCCCCCAGCATTCTCGCCACCACCAACCAGGTAAAGGTTGGCGCAAATGCGGATGCCACCGCAGAAATCGCAAAAATGACGGCTGCTGCACTCAATACGGGTTTACGGCCAAAGCGGTCGCTCAACGGACCGGCCAGCATCATCGCCAAGGTTGCCGTCAGCGTCAGCGATGCCACCGCCCAACCCAGCTCGATCTTGGTCAGGGAAAATTCCGGTTCAATAAAAGTGACAACCCCGGAGATCACCGAGGCATCAAACCCCATCAAAAAACCACCGAGCGCCACAATAATGGCAATTCTTAAGGTAAATCCTGTGTTCACACCGCTCTCCGCTTTTTCGATTTTTGGTTCTTTATTTCAGCTCAAATTCCGCCGTCAGCTCGGCGTCACTGTCACCGCCAACCCAGATTTGGAATCGCCCTGGTTCAACCAACCGCTGCTGCTTGCGATCGTAAAATGCCAGATCTTCCGGCGTGAGGGTAAATTGCAGCGTCTTAACATCCCCCGGTAACAACCGGTTTCGCTGAAACCCCTTAAGCTCTTTGACCGGGCGGGTCACGCTCCCCACCAGGTCCCGCACATAAAGCTGAGAAACTTCTTCGGCCGCCACATCGCCGCTATTCTCCAACTCCACTTCAATGGTGAGCGATTGATCCGCCGTGATTTCCGTGTGGGACAAACTCAGATGACGATAGTCAAAACGGGTATAGGACAACCCAAAACCAAAAGGAAACTGTGGTTGGTAACCCGCGTCCAAATGGAACGCGGACATCCCCAGCGACGTCTGTTTGGCTCGAACCGGAATCTCGTCGATATGCACCACCGTCTCTGGCGAGGGTGGCCGCCCGCCATGCTTGTGGTTGTAGAAAATAGGAATCTGCCCCACCACCTTGGGGAAAGTTACAGGCAGCTTGCCACTGGGGGATTGCAGCCCAAACAACAGGTCGCTAATCGCAGGCCCGGCCATAGAGCCGGGGTGCCAGGCATAGAGCACAGCATCCACCTGCTCCAACACCGGCGCCAGCGTCAGCGGTCGTCCAGCCATCACCACCAGAATCAGCGGCTTGCCGATGCGGCTCAAGCGTTCTACTAACGCGGCCTGACAACCGGGCAAATCAAGGTCCGCGCGGCAATGGGCTTCGCCCGACAAAATAGACTCTTCGCCCAAAAACAGCACCGCGGCCTGAGCCTGTTCAACGACGCTGACGGCATCATCAAATCCGGATTGATCCTGACTGCGGGATGTCTCCAGTGCCTTGGCGTAGCGAACCTCGGCAACTCCGTCCAGGTGAGCTCTGATTGATTGCAATGGCGTCTCGCTCAGGCGCTCGTCACCGTCAAAAATCCAGGTGCCCAATTGTTCGTAACCGTCATCCGCCAATTGACCGATAACCGCCAGGGACTTGAGCTGCTGCGGTCTTAAAGGCAGGCATTGGCCGTTGTTCTTAAGCAAAACACAGCTTTGAGCGGCCAATTGTCTGGCCTGCTCAAGTGCCAGCTCCTGCTTACCGCCCTCGGAAACAGACGCTGTAAACGTTTGATCAAACAGCCCCAAACGAGCCTTAGTCAGCAGGATGTTGGCCACCATGGCATCAATTTTGGCGATACTCAGGCGCCCTTCTTCCAGCAAGGATGCCAGATGATCGGCATAAGTTCGGCTGACCATCTCCATATCCACGCCCGCATTCAGAGCCTCAAACGCCGCCTCACGATCGTCCGCCGTAAAACCATGAGTGGTCAACTGAGAAATCGACTCCCAATCACTGACCACCATCCCCGGGTATTGCCATTCCTCGCGCAGCACCTGCTGCAACAAGAATTCGTTACCGGAGGCCGGCACGCCGTTCAGGTCGTTAAAACCGGTCATAAAACTGGCAACCCCGGCCTTGGCGACTGCCCGGAAAGGCTCCAGATACACATTGCGCAGCTCGTTTTCGGGGATTTCGGTGGTGAAATAATCACGACCACTCTGGGAAGCCCCATAACCGGCAAAATGCTTGGCGCAGGCACCGATACCATTGTCCTGATAACCCCGCACCATCGCAGTGCCCAGCTCAGAGGTAAGGTGGGGGTCTTCGCCAAAACTCTCCGCAATACGGCCCCAGCGCGGGTCGCGGGAGATATCGATCATCGGCGAAAAGGTCCAATTGATGCCGGCACAGGCCGCCTCAATCGCCGCAATGCCAGCCGCCTGCTCTACCAACTCCGGGTTCCAACTGGCCGCCTGCCCCAGGGGGATGGGAAAAATGGTCTTAAACCCGTGTATCACGTCCCGGCCGATCAACAGGGGAATCCCCAGGCGGCTTTCCTCTACTGCGATCTTCTGAAGGCTGGCGACGGTCTCGGCATCCACCTCGTTGATCACTGAACCCACCTGTCCGTTTCGGACTGCTTCTGCCAGATCCTCCGGCACCCAACCGCCGGCACCATTGACCTGGCACATCTGGCCGATCTTTTCCGGTAGCGTCATCTGTTCGAGCAGAGGATTGACCAATGACTGTTTAAGCGAATTAAGCGATGCGGGGTGCTCTGGCATGGAGGGATCAAGGCTGGATTGTGGGCTGATCCTCTAGCCTAATGCTTGACGGGTTGGGGTTACAGATAAGTGCGGTGAATGGGGCGATAGCCGCGACAGACTGGATAAGTCACCTGTTGGTTGCTACTCCATATTCACGGTATGCTGATCTTGGTACAGCTTAGTGAATTCCGACCAGCTGACCGGTGGCGAAAGAAGGTACCCTTGAACCAGCGTATTGCCGTTCAGTTCTTTCAAATGGTTCAGTTGCTCCTCGGTTTCCACTCCCTCGGCAACAACCTGCAATTGGTACAGATCTGCCAGTGCTAGAATAATCTCGATCATGGCATCTGACTTGGCCGACCCAGTACTGATCGCTTCTACAAAGGACCGGTCGATCTTCAGGCAATCAACCGGGTAATGAATAAGTTGATTAAACGCGGTATAACCCGTACCAAAGTCATCCAGCGCCAAGCTGATGCCCAGCTCCTTCAATCGCCCCAGTACAGACTCTCGTTCACCCCCGCCTTCGGCCAGCGCCGTTTCCGTAATCTCGAATTCCAGATCTCCGGGACTAATATCGTATCCATTGATCAACTCCTCTACCCGTAGAAGAAACTCTCTATTAGAAAGCTCCACGCCTGAGATATTTACAGCCAAATACCCTTTATAGCCATGTTCCTTCTTCAACATTGACAAGTACTGGAGCGACTTTTCGATTACCCAAAGATCAATTTCTTTGATTAACCCTGTTGACTCGGCGATGGGTATGAATTTGTCGGGGCCGATTCCCTGTTGCGTAAGCGGGGGGCACCTTAGCAAAACCTCTGCAGAAATCATCCTTAAAGAGGTATCGTAGACGGGCATAAAATTCAGCTCAAGGTTTTCAGATTCCAGAGCCTTCTTCAACTGGCGCTCAATGTGGTATTTTTGATGAATTTGGTCGGCAATATCCGACGTAAAGAACTCGTAGCAGTTTTTGCCTTGCGCTTTTGCGTGATACATTGCCGCATCTGCGTTCTGCAAAAGGGTATGTTCGTCCTCGCCATCCTCCGGGGATATCGCGATTCCTATGCTCGCATGCAGACCATGCTTAACACCTTCCACTTCATATCCTTGTACGAACAGAGACAGTATTCTTTGACATACCAGTACGGCAATCTCCGGTTTTTTGATGTCCTGCAGCATCACCACAAATTCGTCACCGGCCAAACGCGACAACCAACTGTCGCTGATGGTGCCACTCATATCCCCAGGCCGGATAATGCCCTCAAGATCGCGGCTGAACTGTTGAAGCACTTTATCGCCTACCGAGTGCCCGTAGTGGTCGTTCACGAGCTTAAAGTTATCCAAATCTATGTACAGCAGCGCAACTCTCTGGTTGTCCCGCAGGCAGCGCTCTATCGCTTTTTCCAACCGGCGATGAAAACTTCTGCGGTTTTCGAGCCCCGTCAGAGCATCTGTGGAAGCCAGCTTCTGCATATCATTAAACAGCTCAAAGTAAGCGTTATTGAGCTCCGCCACCTCGTTATCGCTCTCCAGGCGCTCCAACTGAAGGTTCTTGCTGGAATAGTCCAGGTTAATTTTCTCCACTAGATTTCTGATTGGCAACAAAATCTGTTTCTCCAGCATAAAACGGAGAACGAAATACGCAGCGGTGATCATTATGAAACACACCAAGGCAATGGTTGCTCTGAATGTCGCCAGATTTAAATCTATGTCCTTATTTGAGACCGTTATGGATGATAGGTAAGGGGCATTGATAAGCGAAAAGTTAAGGTCCTCTTCACTCTCGACTTCTACAACACGCACATCGTCTGGTGCAGTTTCTGAAGGCTTGATTTTCAGATTTACACTGTTGCCCAGCAATTTTTTTAGCCTCGGCATGGAATCTTCAAAAATTTTCAGGTTTCCGGTAAATATCAATCCGTAGCGGGTAGCCAGCGGATTATTGGAAATATCTTTTTCAAGCAGAATGGGTGAGAATGACGCTGCCATTTGGTATCGAAATTGATGCCCATCCAGACTGGGAAGTACGCGCAAGTGTATATGCATCGGCTCACTGTTGTGAAAGCCGTCTTCCTGATCATTCAGGAAGCTTCGATTCTCCACAGTAAGATCGGGTGAAATAAAAGGGTCTTTAATCGGCATGCTTGCAACGACTTTGTAGTTGGAATCCAGCAGCTGAATGTTCTGCAGTTTATGTTTCCTGAGCAAACGATCGAGCAATCTTCGCACACCGGATTCCAGTACCATGGCTCTGTACACGTCGGAGTCCTCAACCGCCAGGCTGATCAATTCTTGACTGGATACCACTTCTGTAAAAACCGACTCCAGATTGCGAATTTCCTGATCATATTGACGATGGAGGAAGAGCAGTTCCTGCTCCGCACGATCTCCGATTTCATCTCTGAGAACCCTGGAAATCAACTGATCGGCCATGATTCCCATCGCAGATATCACCAGGATCATTACAGGTAACAGGATGACGTTAACGCGACTGAGTAACTTCATTGTATGCCGTACTCCCAGCTGTACGGCATTCGTTCTCGCACGCGATAATTCTCGATATCCCGAATGTAGGGATACCTTATTATTGGGTTTCCGTTCTTTTCGGGGAAAAGTAGATTATCCGAACGATAATCTTCACTGGTGTGGGGAAGCGCCGATTCCAGCGACGTGGCGAACCAGATTTCTTCAGCGTTGGCGGCAGCAACTTTAGGCTGATAGAGATAGAGAAGGAACTCTCGGGTGGCTTGTTTGATGCTTTCTGCACGTGGTATCGCCCAGCAGTCGTACCATACCGGCGTCCCCTCTTTCGGAATCACATACTCCCAATCCTCCTGGCCGGTTACCTCCCTAACAAAATACAGGTCTGAGGAAAACCCAAACGCCAATGACATCTGGCTTTTTTGGCCATGATTGATTGCATAGGATAAAGCGTATTTGGTATCAAGACGGTACTTTTCTTGATTGAGGATAAGTGTTTGCGCTTCTTTGAGTTTGCGTAAGTTGTTCGAGTACGGAGGCTCACCAAGCGCCAACATTGCTGAGGCGGTGGTGTCATACACATCGAAATGCATTACCACCCGACCCTGGTGTTCGGGTGGAGGAACAAACAACTGTCGCCAACTGGTTATAGGGGTTTTACTGACAGAACTTCTATGGAGAATACCGTTTGTGCCCCAGCCGTAAGGAATACCGTACTTTCCGCAAGCCTTTTTTGCATCCTTAGAAAAGCTCTCAATCGTCCCCAACAAGCTGGAAAGGTCCTGAAAGAGCCCAACCGTTTTCATCTCCCGCAGGGTTATGTCATCCATCAAGATCAAATCGAAGACGCGGCTGCGACCGCTGGTGATGGTTTCATCACGGATCAACTCCTGGTCGAAATAGACCTGATGAACCTCGTACCCACTTTGCCGTTGAAACTGCTCAATGACATCCTGTGACAGATACCCTTCCCAATTGTATATATTTATCTGTTTATCATTGCTTGCGACGGCATGATTCCACACGATCAAAAGGAAAAAGAGCACATGAAAGAGAGCCGCGGTTTTGCTTTGGCCCCGAATGTGCATCGCGTGGAAATGAAAGCTATTCATTACGTCCTGGATAGAGTTTATTCTGTCGCGGTCTTGCCTCCCGGTGTTTACCTATTATAGACCCCTGATTTCGGAGTCGAGCGACTTAATTTTGAGCCCGCGCCCTCAATACACAGGGCCATTACGCGGGCAGAAGCCTTAATAGGCAAACAGCTTTTCCTAATAGATTCAATTACTTAAGCTGTATTTCTAATGCTACTAACGAAGATTCCTTAGCACCCCACTCGACCACCCCAAAGACAACGCAGAAATCCTGATTTACGGATTTTGACCCCGATTTACCTGGACAAGAACGGCCCCACGGAATCACCGTATACCCCCATCAACGCCACCCGCCAGGGGACGAACCCCGCTCTCGCTTATTCGTTGGCTTATATCCCCCGACATAGACAAACCCGGTCCAGTGCCGCGTAGCCAGGCTGTGCAGGCTATAAGCCAGCACCATCACACAGGAGATCAGCTTCGCCCTCAACGTAAATCCTTATACCGTTAACATTTCTATTTGAACTCAATCATCCCGGCCAACACCGCCAGGCGTATTGCGCCATAGTTTGTCTTTACCCCAAACGCCTTGCGTGCCGTTAACTCTCCCGGCAGGCTGCTCAAATAATGGTTGCGTTTGCCGTCCAAGGCATACACAAAAAAATAATCCGAAAAGCCCAGCCGCCGGACTTGTTGTGCAATCTCGAGGCTTAGCGCCTTGTGCGTGGCGGCGTTGGCCAAGGTCGGGAACTGGCTCAGCGGGCTGCATTCACTGCCATGACCCTCTTCCCCGTGTATCGTTGTTATTGAATGGTACTGTAAACGGTTGTCCTTTTTCATGGTTCTGTACGTCCTTTTGCCACCCTGGCACCCAGTCGGGTCATCCGATATAAAGGCACAGGCGGGCCTTCGTCGCCTTATGCAAGCGCCGTTCGGTCAGAGAGTGCGATCAAAATCGCTCGCGTTTTAAACAACAGGTCGAAATGCTGATCAAGCTTGCGAGAATTGAGGGAAATCGGTCGAAAGTTATTTATTGTCGCGAAGAGTGTTTTCGCTGAAAAATGTACTCGAACTAAAAGTCTTTTTAACGGATAACGTCGGCCGATAATCTTCGGATTTTTTTATAATTCAGCTGGACAGTATTTATAGATTTCTATAATTGTTGATGAATTCACTCAGGAAAATATGAAATTCTTAGTTGGAGTTTGTGTATATTGAGAGGCACTGCTTATATTCTCTGATGGGCGATCTGAGCAACTGATGCTTCCTGAACACTCAAATAATTGCCGCTTTTGAGAGGACTGGCACGGAAGGTGACGAGGAAACTTCTGACAAACTCGACGACATAAGCTGATGATTGTAAAAATCACTTAAAAAAGCCCGGCGTAGAAGCCGGGCTCTGAATATCTTAATTCGCTTGACCGCTTTCGAGGTATCTAACCCCATGATCTTTTCTTCTTCTAACCATCAAACCAAGGACGGCCACTGCAAACAAGCTGAAAGTTCCGGAAATCGGGATCTCGGCGGATGAAAGGAGTTGATTGGAACCCCAGAGATCAATCGAGCCCTCCTCAAAATCTGCACCGCCCCATACAGAACCGTCTCCAACGCCTGCGACATTTAAATGATTCCAGTCGACATTTCTGACGGTTGTGAATTCACCATTTTCAAACCCAGCAAAAAATGATTCGACTGGAAATGCACGCGGGCGAGGAGTTAATCCGTTGACCAGATAGAAGCTCTCTAGCAGATCGTAGTATTCACTGAGATCAAACAATGCGCTGGAAACGAACGACAAATCATCCCAGTGGTTCATATCGATAATCGAGACCACGACATCATCACCCCGACCCAACTCGTCTATGCCATTCGGCCCCAACGTATATATCGGCGCAGAGGTCGCCTCATTGTCGTAAGTGACGGTCCATACAAAAGACCTCCCATTCAGGTGACCGATGTCTGGCAGCGAAGAAGAGCCGAAACCGGTTACCGAGGTGGTGTGCAAGATTGTGGTCTCATAGGTATCTTTAACTAAAGCACCGTAAGTGCTAAAAGCGAGGGCGGACAAAGCAAGTCCGAGAAGAAGTTTTTTCATGATAGCTCCTTTATCAATATTTCCTAATTTTTGCGTCGAAAGGATACTCGCCGAAACGGCATTAGACTTTCCAACTTAAAGTGTCCGTGACACTGAAAGAGCTCCAGTCCACCTATTGATCACATTGATCCTGGTCAGGGCTTTTCGATCAGGGATTGTGGGTGTCTTTGAATAGGAACCTCTGCCTAGCGGATTAGTACTCTTCTAGTCAGGTACGGCATGAAATCGCAAAAATAGACAAGCTCAACACGAGCGCGCTGAAGGTATATCATGGTTTACTGTTCCTTGTACAATTGTCGTCCTGAAAATAGGTGGAACACTATGCGGTAATGCGATGCGTGTCAACCTTTTGACCGATTGAGTCGTTTGAGTTAGTAAATGCTATCGTTGACCTGCGCGGAGTTGCAAGCGGAGACCGACAAAGCCAAAATTAGAACTTCTGCACCCACTGAAGATAGGAGTAAGCGCGGTTAATCCAATAACTCAAATCGCCTGCCGCAACTCCTCACTCAACAACTCCTCAGGCATTCCCAATGCATACCCCTGCGCGTAGGCAATCCCAAGCTCAATCACCTTGGAAAGAATATCAGGGTTCTCAACATACTCGGCAATCACTTTGATCCCCATGGCACTGGCGATATCAATAATGGAACGGACAAACACCATATCCACTTTATCTTCCAGCATGTCCCTGATAAACATGCCGTCGATTTTAATGGTATCGACGGGAAGGTTTTTGAGGTAACCATAGGACGACATGCCGCTGCCAAAATCGTCCAGAGAAAACTGACAGCCCAGGCCTCGCAGCCGCATGATGGTATCGCGGGCCACCGAAAGGTTGCGGATGACCGAGGTTTCGGTGATTTCAAAATTCAACATGCCGGGTGGCAGATCGGAGTTGCGGACGGTGGTTTCCAGGAATTCGAGGAATTTTTCGTCGCTGATGCTACTGCCCGAGAGGTTTACCCAGTAGGAACGCTTGTCACCAAACGCCTGTCGGTAGCGGGGCATGTTGTCAAGCAGATGCAGTATTAACCACTGGTCGAGTTTGACACTTAACCCAAAGCGCTCAGCCGCCGGCAGAAAGGCACCGGGAGGGACCAATGTGCCGTCGGTGTCGCGCAAGCGCAGGAGAATTTCCACATACTCCGTGCAGTCACCCTTGTTGAGTGGAAAGATCGGTTGAGCGTAAATCACGAAGCGGTTAAATTCCATTGCCTGGTGCAATCGGTGCAGCCACTGCATCTCTCCCTGCCTGTCCAGGCAATCGCGGTCTTGTGGCGCGATGATATGCACGCGGTTGCGCCCCGCTTCTTTGGCGGCGAAACAGGCGGAGTCTACCTGTTGCAGCGCTTCATTGGTGTCTACTTCAACCATGCTGCTGGCCATGGCGCCGATGCTGGCACTGATCCTGAAGGTATTGCCCTCCCAGGGGAAATGAATATCTTCGATAGCTTTGCGTATGGCCTCTGTCAGATGAACTGCCTCTTCGCGATTGCAATGGTACAGCAGCAGTGCAAACTCATCGCCACCGAGCCTGACAACCAGATCGTCTTCCCGAACGTTGTTGCGAATCACTTGGGCCACCTGGCACAGCAGTTCATCGCCTGCCATATGACCACAGGTATCGTTGACGGTTTTAAATTGATCGAGATCGAGAATGCACAGTGTGTGTTGTTTGTCGTGATTCCGGCTGTCTTTGTTAACCGCCGCCAGTGCCTGATTAAGCACCCGGCGGTTTGCCAGACCGGTGAGTGTATCGTGAGACGCCTGATGTTTTAGTTCCTCCGACAAACGGCGGGACTCGGCAATCTGACTGGCCAGTGCGTCGTTTTTGTTTATCAGCTCGGCAGTACGTTCCTCTACCATGGCCTCCAGGCGTTTTTCCCGGTGCTCGATCAATTCCAGCATCGAATCGAAGTCCTGGCTGAGTTCTCCCACTTCATCTTTGCTGTTTACGGCACTACGCAACGAATAGTTGCTGGTTTGAGTGACTTCGCGAGCCATCTGGGACAGTTGGCGAATCGGACCCGTTACACGATTTTGCAAGCGGCTGGCCAGCAGAGTTCCCAGCGCGATGGCCAACAGGGTGGAAATCAATGCGACCCACGCGGCAGCACGCACAGCATCATGAATTTCGCAGCGGTCAAAATCCACCTCCACTCTACCGAGGTATTGGCCTGCCTCTTCTATAGCGACGACGACGGTGCCTTGGTGCTGTTCGCCAAGAAACCACAGGATCAACGATCCATCCGAAGCATCTCTGGGATGCAGTTCCACTCGACCAATCTGGTTACCTTCGCGATTGAGAACCCTGGCGGACAGAATGGCATCATCCATTCTGAGCGCCGACAGCACGTCTTGAATCGCACGGCTGTCTTCAAACATCACGGCTGCACCTATATTAGACGCCACCATTTCCGCCTGCTTTTCTATACGCTGCTGGAAGAACACCTGATGGGATTGATAGTTACTGTATACCCAGTACCCACCGGCCACCGAAAATACCAGTAACGTGGTTACGGTATAGATCAGCAACAACTTCATATGTAAGTTGAGGGCTCGAATCATTGTCTCACCTGATAGTTGGGCAGCGGCTGTTGCCGCGACAATCGACGTAATTCTGAACTGATTTCAAACTCCCTGCCGGACAATGAGCCTTCATCGATATGAAAGCGCAAGCGGTTTCCGTCGATAAACAGAAACACTTCGATTCCTTCTGCCTTGTCTTGCTCCAGATCTGCGACCTCCAGCACTCTCTCTGTTAATTCCTTGTCGCGGAATTTTATTGAACGTGCATCCCAGAACTGCAAATCGCATTGGTGGTCGGCACCGGGCAGTTCTATAACTCTCAAGTGTCGTCCTTGCCCTATTTGTACGCCATCAATTCTTAAGGCCTGCTCGAAGATACTTGCCTGTTGGTGAATGCAGAGATTGACCTGATCTGCCCCTCGCTTCCAGACGACAAATTTGGCGATATTAACCAGATAGACAGTTTTGAGCTTTTCTGACAAATCCGTCGCTCTCGCCTGAGACGAGATGAACACCAGCAGGCAGATGGCAATCCCCCCCGCTACGCCGGCGCTGATTCTCCTGTTGGACGGGTGTCGTTTAAACATCATGCGCAATACGCATCTCGGTTACTCATCAGCTAATGCCCAAATGGCCAGTCATAGCTAAAACTTACAAAAAACTCCCTGCCCGTATTCCTGCCTCCAAATCCTGTCAGGGTCTCATATGGCGTCTCGTCACCAAGGTTTTTGCCAATCAAACTGATTGTCAGCGGGCGATTGCCATTGCTGCCAAAGAAGCCCGGTTTGTAATCGAGCCGAACATTAAGGTAGGCATAGTCGTCCAGCGGCCTGGCCTCTTCTTCGTCCAGAGCGATGGGGTACCAGAATGCCGGGGCAACGTACTGGTCCCGCCAGCTGGCCTCCAGTGTCAGCGAAAGGTCCTGATTGCGCTGATAGACCAACCCGAAATTGGCCTTGTGCTTGGGAGCATAAGTGAAATCGAGGGCGTTGCCCTCGCTGTCGGTACCGCTGCCGACTTCACGATTGTGTTGATATGACCAGTTAAAAAAGCCCGAAAGCTGATCTGACCATTCCGCTCTGATATCCAGTTCAATACCGTGGATGCGGGCATCATTGGGGTGATTCTCGAACCGGAATCGGGGATAGGCGATGACGATGGAGTCTTCCACTTCGTTGCGGAATAAATCCACTCTGGCTTGCCAGCCCTGGCTGAATTGATACGAGATTCCCAGCTCATAGCTATCCAAAGTTTCGGGCTGCAGGTGCTCATTGGAGCTGAAGTGCGCCAACGGAATCACCACTCCCGGTGCTTCGACAGCCAGGAAACGGGAATCCTGGTATAACTCTGTAAAAGAGGGGTAACGTGCGGACTGGCTCCAATTAAAACGCAGAGTGGCGTTTTTGCTCAGTGACCCTACCAGCGCCACTCTGGGAAATACTTCGGAATCGAACAGGTCATTGGAAGTCTGCTGGTCGTAACGCAACCCATAGATCAATTGCCACTGTTTACCGGGTAGCGTCCAGGTGTCCTGTATAAAGAGTGCGCTTTTGTGGTACTGCGTGTCGGGCTCATGCTCATGCTCGCCGGATTCCGGCACCACCTGATGTGCTCCGTGGAATTCGTGATCATGATCTCCCGCCGCTATGCGCCGGTATTCCGCCCCCATCATAACATCGTGATTAACAAATGCGTGTACCCCCAATTGCGCGTTGGCGAAGATCTGGTATCCGTGATCCTCTTGTTTTTCAAAATCAGGGTGTTCGGCGGGGCTGTGGCAGGCGGCACAGTGGCTGCCGTCGCGGTTTGAATAGGATGCATTGCCCTGCAGTGACCAGGCGTCATTGCTGGCCTGGTGATTAAACTGCGCCGCGACGATATTGACGGTTTGTTTAATTTCTCTGGCACTGCGCAATACACTTCCCGGCGGGAATACCGGGTTCTGCACCGGATCGCTGAAACCATCAAAGTCGTCCTGTCGGCGGTAATAAGACAATTGCAGCCCTTTGTATTTTCCTTTGACAAATACATCAACAGCACGAGCTTTGGAGTCCTCCTCCTGCCACAACTCCGTGGGCAGTTGACCTTCACTGACCCGAGCCGTGGCAAAGAAGGAGCCTGAATCCCCCAGACGGAGTCCGCTGGTCACACTGAAGCTATTGGTATCGTTGTTTCCGGAATAGAGTCGCGCGCGTGTGGTGTTAAATTCTTCACCGGAAAAGGTCACAATGTTGATAACCCCGTTGAGGGCATTTTCGCCATACAGGGTCGATCCGGCTCCCCTGACGACTTCAATGTGCTTAACATTATTGATGTTAAAGAAATCAAATCCCGGATGCTGCGGAAAGCCCCCCTTGTTCCAGGAGTTATAGGGAACCCCATCAATCATTAGCAGAATCTTACTGGTGAAGGGATTAGAGCCGAAACTGCGGATATCAATAGTCTGTACCATGGGGTTCCAGCGGACATTGACCCCCGGCACCAGCCGTAACAGCTCGGGTATGGTACTGGCGGACGAGTGTTGGATATCCTGATAGGTGATCACCGATACCGCGCCGGGTATTTTAGACAGGGGCATGCCCGAACGGGTCGGTGTGACTACTTCGTAGTTGATCACCTCATCAAAGCTCAGTTCGAGCAGTTGCTCCAGAGTATCTTCAGACAGGTTTCGATTGTTCAGGGAGGGATCTGCCACTGTCGTCGTCGACGATACAAGCACAAATGACACAGTGATCAGGAACTGAAATACGAATTGCATGAGCGTGCCTACAGGTCGGGCATCGAATTCCCGGCACAGCTCAAACAAACGACTTTTTATACTTCTAGTATTCGCCGTTTTTTGATACAAAATTTGACTCCACAAACCGATGGCTAACCGGTACCGGAACTGCTTATCCGGTGGACGCTTCGATCTGTGCCCAGACAACAGGATCACACCTTCCTGTTGTCGATACCTCTACGGGAGCCCCATTCCTTCAGCCAACCCATTCCAGAGTCAGTAATTTCCGTGAGTTGGCCTCATTGAGATAAAATGAATTCGGCGCCAAAAAGCTTTCACAGATTGCTGCGTTCTACTTAAGTTATTGTTCTGTCGAGTCTATCGGTGCACTATGGCGCTGTCAAAATCATTTTGGCGCGGGATGAACATTTCTTATAAGTAAAGGTTAGCGGGACAGACCATCCGGCTATAAGGAAATCAGTGGCGTGCTAGTGGTTTGGTATATCAAGCCGAAAGACCAAGTATTTTAGGCCAAATATCGCACCAGATCATCGCAACGGGTGGATTAGGCGAAGCCCTCACCGAGGGCGCCTATTGTTGGAGTCCACCAAGAACACAGCAATTGCAGGAATATTGGTGGATAGTTGAATAATGATTCAGTAATAAGTCAAAGGGATTTATTTCGCCCAGATTTCCTCATCAGACGGTACATATTTGTCCGGTTGAGTAAAGCCTATACGCTGGGTGTTGATCATATGCTTGTAGCTGAAGTTTTCTGAAATCGAATTGTTGCCCCAGGAACCACACCCCAGCGTTCCGGTGGGAACAAAACCATTTTTCAGTGATCCACCCACCGACAGAGAACCGGGTTCGTTAACCGCAACCCGACTTACCGGCAACGCCAATCCAATTTTTTCTACGTGTGCCTGATTGTTGGAATGAATAGCGCAGGTGTGGCCCTTGCCTCTGACCTCTAGATTGGCTCGGGCAATTTCGATGGCCTCGTCGAGGTTATCGTATTCAAACAGTGCCAACACCGGGCACATTTTTTCGCTGCGCAGCGGATCATCCGCGTCGCCATTGGACTTCAGTAAAATGACTCGTGCCTCTTTCGGTACCTCGACTCCCGCTGCTTCCGCCAGGGGTTGAACCGACTGGCCAACTACCGCCGGCGCGGTATAGCCATTCTCGAACAGCACAGCCCGGAATTTGTCGACGCTTGCCTGGTCGTCAACGTAAAACGCACCTCGCTCAGTAAACGCTTCGATGACCTTGGTGATGTCTTTGCGCGGCGCAATTACGCTCTGGTCACCGGAACAAATGATGCCATTGTCAAAGGCACGACCGGTGATGATTTTTGCGGCCGCGTCCATATAATCCACACCGGTATCGATAAAGGTTTGTACATTGCCTGCGCCGACACCAAAGGAAGGCCGACCGCTGCTGTAGGCGGCACTGACCATCGCCGGTCCACCTGTTGCTACCAACACATCCACCGATGCCATCAACTGATTGGTCAGCGGAATGGAAGGTTCGCGAATGCACTGCAGCAGATTTTCCGGCGCGCCCAACTTGGCCAGCTCTGCATTGATCAGGTCCACGGTTTTTGCGGTGGTATGTTTGGCCCTCGGGTGTGGCGCGACAATCAATGCGTTTGCGCCCTTAAAGGCAAACATCGCATTGCACATGATAGTCATCACCGGGCTGGTGGTGGGTGTAACCGCACCGACGACACCAACAGGTTTGGCAATAGTGACCATCCCCTCTTCATCCATGGGTTCGATGATACCCACAGAAGGTTTTCCTTTTAGATAGTTCCAAACATTACGTGCTTTACCTTGGTTTTTCAGGGTTTTGTCGGGCACATTGCCCATGCCGGTCTCTTCCCAGGTATCGATCGCCAGCTCTTCGGCGCGATCAAAAACCAATTTGCCCACGGCTCGTGTCAGCTCGTCGACCTGCTCCTGACTGTAGTGTTCGATGGCTTGTTGCGCCTGGCGCGCCTTGGCGATCATTGTTTCGATGCAATCTGTCATGGTTCTGCTTCCTCTTTTAAGCGGCTAACACAGGCTTAGATCTGTGGAATGATGTCGCGAAGTACGCTGACGATGGTGTCGATTTCAGGTTTCTCAATAATCAACGGTGGCGACATACAGATGGCATCACCGATCCCGCGAATCATCACCCCCTTCTCCCAGGCCAGCGGCAAAGCCTTGGCACCCAGAGTTCCCGCCTGCCCTTCTGCCGCAGTCAATTCAACCGCCCCCATAAGGCCATAGTTACGCACATCTCGAACCTGAGACAGATCTGCCAGACTGTGAAGCGCATCTTGCCAATAGCCACCGATCTCGCCCTCTGTCTTTGCGCGATTCAGCAAGCCTTCACGTTCATAGACATCCAGGGTGGCCATCCCCGCGGCGCAAGCCACCGGGTGGCAGGAGTAGGTGTAACCGTGATAGAACTCCACCGGGCCCTGGGCCTGATCCATACAAGTGTTGTAGATATCATCGCTGACAAACACCGCTGACAGGGGCACTGTCGCGTTGGTGATACCTTTGGCTGAAGTGATCAGGTCCGGGGTAACACCAAACTCCTGGGCGGCAAAGGCCTCGCCTACACGCCCCCATCCGGTAATCACCTCATCAAAAATCATCAGGATGTCATGCTGGTCGCAGATCTCGCGCAAGCGTTGCAGGTACCCTTTCGGAGGCATAATGACGCCGCCGGCACCGGCGATAGGCTCTACAATGACGGCTGCGATGGTGTCCGCACCGTGAAACTGAATCAGCTCGTCCAATTCTTCAGCCCATTCCACGCCCTGCTCGGGCAGGCCTTTGCTGAAGGCGTTGCGATTGATATCCAAGGTGTGACGAAGGTGATCAACCATCAGCCACTGACCGAAGTTTTTGAAGTTGGGGGTCAGGCCACCCACGGAAATACCGCCAAAGTTGACACCGTGATAGCCCTTTTGACGGCCAATAAAGCGCTTTTTCTCTCCCTGGCCTTTTACCTGCCAATATTGCATGGCCAGTTTCAGGGCCGTTTCCACCGCTTCAGAGCCGGAATTGCCAAAGAACACGTGGTCTATACCATCAGGGGCAAAACTGACCAGACGTTGGGCGTACTCAAAACCCAGTTCATGACCAAAGTTGAAAATTGAGGAGAAATCCAGGGTACGCAGTTGCTTATTGACCGCATCGGCGATCTCCGAACGGCAATGGCCGGCATTGGTGCACCATAAACCGGCTGTGGCGTCCACCACCTGGCGACCATCGGTGCTGGTTAACATCACTCCTTCGGCGCTGGCCACCATACGGGGATTGGCCTTAAACGCCCGGTTGGCGGTAAAAGGCATCCAGAAGGCATCGGTATTTAAGGAAGAATGGCTGGCGTCGCTCATGGCTGGCTCCTTGGCAAAACGGATAATCTTTTGCCATTGTGCCGTTTAGTGGAGGGATCAAATATTATCTTTTTTCAAATATTTAGTTGGAAATATCAAACATATAGAATTTATCTATAACAAACTGTTTTATATAGATTTATTTTTATTTCACGGCACTGGTTTATTTATAATTTCAGCATTATATTCCGTTTTATCAATATAACGGATACTCTTATAGCAGGCGTGAAACAGTGATCTCAGATGAGCAGTAAACAATCCGGCCTGAGAGGCCAGTTAACCGATATCGACTTCCGGCTGCTGAGGATATTTAAGTCCGTGGTGGAATGCGGCGGCTACAGTGCGGCTGAGGTCGTACTCAATATCAATCGATCCACCATTAGCGTACATATGTCAGACTTGGAGACCCGCCTGGGGATGGTTCTCTGTAATCGCGGTCGGGGCCGCTCCAGCTTTTCTCTTACCGAACAGGGTGAAGAGGTCTACCGGGTCATCTGCGACCTGTTTGTTTATCTGGATCAGTTCCGCAATCGCATAAATGCAATTCAGTCCGAACTTACAGGGCACCTGCGCCTGACGCTGCCGGATGATCTGTTGGAAATTCCGGACCTGCGTTTGCCAGAGGTTATTGCCAGCTTTCGGCAGGCAGCACCCAATGTGACTCTCGAAGTCTTGGCCCATGCCCCTGGTGAGGTGGATCTGGATATTCTTAACGGTAACGCCGATCTGGGGATCAACGTTTTATCACTGAAACGCCCGGGGCTGGAGTATTTGCCGCTTTATCGCCACCGAACCAGTCTCTATTGTGGCGACACTCATGCTCTGTTTTCGGCACCGGATGCTGAGCTGTCGTTGGACCTGGTCACTACAAACGATCTGGTCGGTGACAGTTACAGTTTCAGCCCGGAGATTGCCGAGCGCTATAACCTGTTTCAATCCCGCACCCTTGCCAATCATATGGCGGGTCGGGCGTTGATGATCCTCTCCGGCAGCTGCGTGGGCTTTTTGCCCGATTACTACGCTAAACGCTGGCTCGAACAGGGCCGACTGAGAAAGCTGGATTTGCCCGATCTCAGCTATCAACTGGACAACGCGGTGCTTTACCGCCGAAGCGACAGCCGGCGGGTTCTGATTCAGATGTTTGTGGAAGAATTAAAACAGGCCCTGGCCCCCGGATTGAATCGTGACAGCGATGCCTGGCAGTCACTACTGCCCTAAAAGATCTAAGGCAAGTCATCCTCCAAATGACAGCCTGAGCAAGCTCTTACAGGGCCATATTTTTCCGCCCCTTGCAGCTGTTCCTGCTGATGGCAACCCATACATAATGAGTGGAAGTGCTGTTCAACGCGCGCCGTTAGTTCCGGCGTTATCAGATGACAATTCAGACATAGATCGTGCCCGGTATTATCGATGTAGTTGTGATGACAAGTGGCGCACTGTTGAGAACCGTGATCGCGGTGGGCGAATGTCATTGGCAAGCGCGGCATGTCCCTGAAATCAGCGGATTCTCTTTGCGCCAGATAGGTCTGAACCGGCTCGGAAGACCAGAGCGCGAGTGCAAGAATCCCGGCCATAAGACAGATTACCAGCATCAGGAACATTGGCCTCACAGAGAGAATTCTCGAACAAGGCCAAACAAGAAGGTCAACAAGAGCAACAATGACATCGGTTGCCACCAGGGATGGACAACAAGCCGATACAGGCCAAAGGGTTTTAAACAATAAACGGCCAGTAGTGGCAACAGTGCCCCATAAATCCATTGACTGAAATAAAGCCCACTGCCTGATAAGTGGTAGAGTGTGGTTGCCACACATAACCAGGATAAACCCTTGTGCCAAAACCGATAGCCTTCTCGGCTGTGAAACACGTGCATTCGCAAGGACGGCAATGAACTCAATATCAGTATCAACATTAACACCAATGCCATGACACCTGCCCACATGTAGACCGGGGCCAATGGCTTGATATATTCCAGTGTCAGAGGTTCAGACCACCACAACAACAGAATATGTAGCACCACAAATAATGCCAGCATGTAACTTAACAGTTGATGGGCTCTGACAGGATAGCGGTTGGGGCTCGCAAGGCACAGCGACAGCAAGCACAGGGTGGCTGCGTACCCGAGACCATTGGCCAAATCCCAGGCCCATCCCGTTTTTAACGGATTCCCCAGCAGGATCAATAGCAGCAAAAAGACACTGCTGAGCAGAATAGCCCAGTGCTTTTGAATCAACGCCTGGGCGCTCATTGTCATGGTGAAAGGAAGGCTCCGTTGTCCTTCAGTTTGACGGTACCCCGTTGCGGTAAACGGCGATAGCGTAGGTAGGATTGATACACTGACGCCACATCAACTTCCTGTATAGCGCGATCCAGTCTTTGTTTGAGCAAGGCGCCATCGTCGCTTTTACGCACTGCCAAGCCTATGGCAATCCGCTTGTCCAATTGACGATAGTGAATACCGTCTGCGTCGAGCGTTCTGATCGTCGACATGGTGGATGCGCGTTCGAAGATAATGCCGTCCAGACGATTTCTGACCAACATCTTTACCAATTGTGGCAAATCAGCTTCAAAAAAACGGTCGGGTTCCAGATGATACCTGGCGGCCAGGAAATTGCCGTTGCCCCGCTGAGTACCAATACGATTGAGCTTGGAAAAATTTTCGTCTTGGCTTTCCGGGTGGGTCCAGTAGAGATCAACCTGGGTTGGCAAATGCCAGTCCAATTCCAGTGCATAGTTATAAAACTGGCGTTCTTCAACGCGATAAGGCGTATGGCCCATAAGATCGATATTACCATTCGCCAGCTGAGCTTTCGCTCGATTGTAGGGCATGACGGCTATTTCAAAGCTCAGACCCGTCACTTCTTCGATTCTCCTTAACAGAGTGACGGTGTGCCCTTCAGACCCGCTGATAATCAGAGGCGGCATCAATTCCAGACCGACCTTGATTTTTTCCGCCGCTACCGAAGGACTTTGGGAAAGTTGCATTGATACCGTCAGTGCCTTGAGAGCACAAACGGCAACTTTTAGCAGGTCCAACATGGATTTGACCTCTTTGCTGGCCTTTCCCTGGACTTCGGTTTTATTTTAGTCGCGACGGAATTGGCTATAGTATTCCGCTACATCCTTGATTTGCTGATCGGTGAATCCTTTGACGATAACGCTCATCACCGGGCTTTCCCGGGTACCATCGCGAAAGTCCTTAAGCTGCTTTTCCAGATACCCCTTTTTCTGACCACTGATAACAGGCCACTGGGAATTTACCGGTTTGCCCCACATGCCATGGCAGGAAATACAGGCACCGCTCACGCTTTTACCCGCCATATTTTCTTTGCCCCGCACTGGCGGTTGCTTGTCACTGAGACCGCTGAAATACGCGGCCAGCTGCTCGATATCAGCATCCGACAGTGTTTTTGCGGTAGCGGACATCAGTGGATCTTTACGCGATCCGTCCCGAAAGGCCTTCATTTGATCAATCAAATAGATCTCATGTTGGCCGGCAAGGTTAGGCCAGAGATCGTTATTGGATATGCCCTTGGGGCCATGACAGGCGACACAGGTGGCCGCCAATTGTTTCACATCAGCCACAGCAGGCGCTGCCACAGCCAGTGCCATTGCCCACAGAACCAGCAAGGGTCCCATCACCTTAAGCGGATTGTTCATTGTGCTTCTCTCATCCCAATATTTATATTTTGCCCATCGCCATCAGCTCTTTCACCAGTAGCTTGCGATAGTCGAGAACTTCCATCAAAGGATCCTGGCGATACTCACCCACCTCTTTGGCTTCGTAGGGTTTCCAGTCGCTGGGAATGCTGTTTTCCCCAAATGTCAGGATCATCCAGTTCAGTACCTCCGCCAACTGCGCATCATCCAGTACCGAATTGGCGGAACCGGGTACCCTTACAAGGTATTCACGCCCTTTTTGATACTTGGGAAAATGTCCGATAAAGCCTTTTATCTTGGGTACCGAGCGACCGCCGACACCGTCAATGGTGTGGCAGCCCTGGCAAAACATTTGATAGTTGTATTTGGCCCGCTGTTCGTTTTCAACAGCCGCCGCCGATACCTGTAGCGCAGCAGCACCCAGCACCAGAGGCAACAGCTTGCGAACCAGGCCCTTCATTGATCAAACGCCAGGCCAACCACAATGGCCGTGGAACAGTTGTAGACATAACTCTTGGAGCCGAGGCACCAGTTGATGTCGTTGGACTTGTCCGAGCGATACAGTGGTCGGTCACGTTCGTCCCGCTGACACAGGCAGGTACCGCACTGCCCGACACCACAACAGTCGTTGTAGGAGATCACATAGTTGCGACCATCAACAGGGTTTCTACAGGTGCCCACCCAGGTAATGGTGGACATCTCGGTACCGGGTGGGCAGGAGTTATAGGTGCCGCCACAGCACTGGCAGAGAAAACCGTCGACCGCGCAATAACGCCAGTAATCACAGCTGGCCGGATCGCCCTCCTCCACCGGATGCTCGGGTGCCGCCGGCGCGGCGGCGCGGGCCACCGGCAGTAGAGGCACGCTGGCTCCACCCACCAATACCGCTCCCAATCCCTTCAACAGACCGCGGCGCGAAGAGCGCTGGGCCACGTTACGGGCAGATTTTTCAAACAACCGGTCTAAAAATTTCATGGTCACTAACCTCTTGGTATTCTTTTTTATTGGGCGTTTCTACTGCGCGCGCTTTTGCATAAAGTCCTGGATAGAGGCCACCTTACGCTCTTTGGCTTCGAACAGGCTCTCCAGATGTTCGCGGGAATTGATGATGCCCATGGAAGCCACCTTGCCCTGTTCATCAATCACCACTGCATAAGGGAGCTTGGCCACACCATAGGTTTTACCCAATAGTTCGGACACTACATACGGATGTTCCTGCAGACCGTATTGCTCGATATAACCCTTATGATCCAGCTCCATGCCATCACTGGCCAGGCGCAGACTGATCCAGTCGGATTCCGCTTTGGCAGCAGACTTGAGGGCCGGCAACAGGGTTTTACACACGGGGCAATCGGGCGATACCCAGAACAGCAACTGGGACTTGTCATCTTCCGCTTTGCCGCCCACTTTAACGAGCTGATTATCGATCGTTTGCAGCGATAACTCCGGTGCCTCCTGCCCAACCTTGAGATTCTGGTTAACCGCCAGTGCACCAGCTGGAGCCACCCGCTCAAACAGCACACCGATCTGACGGGTGAGGGCAAAGATTACGACCGCCATGGTCACCACGAGTATCCAAAGGATAATGTTGGAAATGATCAGCAGTTCCAAAATAGTTTCCTCTTGCTAAATTTTTGTTGTCCTGAATCTTATTGCTATGCTGGGTTCAATGCGCGCTGCGCATTTGCCCGATCCGTTGCGCGGTGGCAATCAGCTGCTCGCTGCTCAGATAAACCAGCACCAGCACAGCCGCCATCAATGTGGAGAGTACCCAAGGCATCACGCCACTGCCGCTGCCGGCCATCACGCTGAACAGTGCCAGTGCCACCAGCACCAGATTGCGCACCAGCAAGTGCGGGCTGATTTTGACCTCCCCTTCCGGCCCGGCGCAACCGCAATCCATATCCGCCTTGCCATTGACAAGCTGCCAGGCAATCAACACCAGATACGCCGACAATAGCGCTGCAGCAGCAGAGCCACCCAGTACTCTGAGCGACGGCACCGCGATCGCCATACCCACAACGATTTCGAACAGGCCCAACACTTTTGGCAGATGCCGCGCCAGCAACGGATGGTGAATGCCGTACCCCTGGAATACCACTTCGTAGTAAAAGCCATGGGCGGGTTGCAATTTCTGCGAGCCTGAAGACACCAGCAACCACAGTAAGAATAACGCGGTGGCATTGCCGGCTACCCAAGTCAGGTCCATAAGCGCTTCTCCGCCGTTATCAGTAGGATTTGTGTATCAACAACGGCGTGATATTACCGAAGTCACTGACTGTCTGAATAAATTCACCACTGGTTGCATCAAAAATGTCCAGGTTCATTTCACCATTGGTGACAATCAGTTTGGGCGTCTTACCCCGGGTAACACCAATGGAGACAGCCCAGCGCGGTGCCGCGATGGTGCGGATGCGCTTCTTTTTCTTGAGGTCGTAGACCCAGACCTCCGGGCCGCCATGGGTTTGGGTACCCTCGGCACCGTCCGGATGCATAATCACGTAGTAGTGGCCTTTGTCGTCGCGACCCGCGAGCCCCAGGCCACCCGGGCGCCAGTTACCGGCTTTTTGCTCATCGCTGAGCATATCCCAGCTGCCGCGATACTTAGCGACGCTGCCACTGAGATCCACCACATGCATTAGGCCCTTAAAGCTGGGAAAGTAGGCTTTTCCGTCAACAATCACCGGGCGTTCAAAAATGGGCGTATTATCCGTATCAAAGAATGGTTTGATGCGTTTGCGGGATTTCAGTTTTCCGTTCTTGTCCAGTACCGTTGTCAGCAATCCACCATTGCTGCAAATACTGGTCACACTGCGTTTACCCGTGGGATAGGTCAGCACACACCCCGGCGTACCAATGGTGTCGACGATTTCTCTGGTCTCCAGATCCACAACGCTGAACGAGGCTGCCGGATTAAAGTTCGCCACGTAGAGAAAACGCTCGTCTTTGGAGACGGCCATGGAGAATTTCTCGGGCAAGGACTGCAGGCGGTCGGTGGGCCACATGATTTCCTTTTGCACTTCGAGTGTCTGCTTGTTGTAGATCACCAGCACATCGAACTTTTTACCGCGGGAGCCGCGCTCGTGGAACGACTCAATGATGTAATACTCGCCGCGCTTGGGCGACTGGGTAAAGCTGCCCAACATCGCCTTGGACATGGTGCCCTTCATACGCTTGGGGTGTTCCTTCTCCCCGATGTCCATAATGATGACTTTGCCACCATACATACTGAAGAAGGCGGCTTCGTCGACCAGGACCCAGTCTTCGGGGTAGCTGGCCGGCAAGCTTTCGATCCGGCCAATTTCTTCGATCGGCAGGGGGTCGGGTTTGCCGGCGGCCAGGGCCAGCTGCCCCACACCGGCGAATGCGGCCAACGCCAGACCTAGCCCCAATTGTTTAAATTTTGAACGCATTGTATCCATCTCTTATTGTTAATCCGCAGGAAAACGACTACCACCACCCGATACGACTTTCCTAGAAAGCATAGCAGCTTTATTTCAGGTCTTTCCCAATATCCCGTTTGGCCGGTTTTAGCCTTTCGGTATAAAGACGGCCTGAATGGAGGTGTATTCCTCCAGCCCTTCTTCGGCGAATTCCACCCCAAAGCCGGATTGCTTAACGCCGCCAAACGGCACATTGGGCTGAATGGCCGCGTGATTGTTGATCCACACGGTGCCACACTCCATGCGATTGGCCAGCTCCGCCGCCTTGGCCACGTCGCTGGACCAGATGGAACCACCCAGACCCGCAGGGTTGTCGTTGGCCAGTGCGAACACCTCTTCAATATCTGAATAACGGATGATCGGCAGGATGGGACCAAACGGTTCTTCATCCACAAGGCGTGAACCGTCTTTGATGTCCGCCACCAAGGTAATGGGGTAGAAGTAACCGGCGCCTTCGGGCTGCTCACCACCACACAGGAAGCGGGCACCATTGGCTTTGGCATCCTCGGCAAGTTCCACTACCTTCTTAAGCTGTGGTTGATTTTGTACTGGACCAAAATCGATACCCTCTTCCAGGCCATTGCCCACAGTCACACTGTTGGCGATACCCAAGAGAGCGTCACAGACCTGATCGTAGAGACTGTCGTGCACATAGAGACGTTTAAGGGCAGCACAAGTCTGGCCGGCGTTAATAAATGAAGAACCAAAGATAGCGGGAGCAATCTCTTCCACATTGGCATCCGCTAGAACGATTCCGGCATCATTGCCGCCCAGCTCCAGTGTCAGGCGCTTGAGGTTACCTGAGGCAGACTGCATGATTTTCTTGCCGGTCGCGGTGGAACCGGTAAACACGATTTTGTTGACGTCCGGGTGCCCCGTCAATACGGGACCGATTTCATCGGTGCCCGTCACGATATTTAATACACCGGGAGGCAATACCTGGTTAGCCAGCTCGACAAAGCGCAGCGTGGATAAGGGGGTATAGGGCGATGGTTTGATCACAACAGTATTTCCGCTGCGAATGGCGGGCATTACATGCCAGATGGCAATCATCAGCGGCCAGTTCCAGGGGGTGATAGAGCCGACCACGCCCAGAGGCTTGCGATGCAATTCGACGCGCATCTGATCGTCGTCCTGAGCTACCTTAACCGGCAATTGGAGTTCTGCAGTGGTTCGGCACCAGGCAATGGCACCACCGAGCTCAAACTGCGACCCCATTCCGGCGAATCCACCCAGTGGTTTGCCCTGCTCCTCGGTGACGATACCGGCCAGTTCAGCAGCATTCTGTTCCAACAGATCAGCAACCTTGTGGCAGGCCGCTTTGCGCTCATCATCACTGACCTGACTCCAATGTTCGAACGCGGCTTTTGCGGCAGCTACCGCCTGATTGACGTGATCCTCATCGGCGGCCGGGCATTTGGCGACCAGCTCTTCCGTGGCCGGGTTAATCACATCAAAGCTGTTGGCCGTAACCACACGCTCGCCGTTAATAATCAATCCAAAGTCGCTCATGATTGCTCTCCAAGCTATTGTTGATTGACCTTGCTTTGGAGCAAGCAGGTCATTGATGGGTACAAAGGGTTTGATTTGGCTATCAGTAAAAAAACAGCCCGGCCCAAGGCCGGGCTGAAAACAACAGAGCAGTTAAGCACTGTCCCCTTTGTGAAACTCTTTAGAAATTGTAAGTGGCATTAACACCGACCCAACGGGGTGGTGCCCACACCTCCTCACTGATGCCCAGCAGTCCCAGATCCAAGTTGTAGAGGCGATATTCTTCATCACCACCGTTCTTGACCCAGGCGGATAGCTTCCAGTCTTCATCCGGGGAGGTGTAAGACAGTCGAGCATTCCACACCAGGTAAGCGTCTTCTGCCGAAATCTGGGAGTTGGTGGCTTCGATAAACTGATCGTCGTTCCAGACACCGTCCACTTGAGCCGCCATGGTGCCGCCCAAGGCATCCCACTCGTAGCGGGCCAGCAGGTTCAGGCTCAACTTGGGTGCATTCGGGAACTCGGTTTTAACGGTACCGCCAAAGACATCAGGTACTTCGTCCACTTCGGAATCGATGTAAGCCAGCCCCATCAGAATATCCAGGCCATCAGCCGGGGTCAGGGTCAGTTCGATTTCACCGCCCTGGGAGCTGGCGTCGGAGTTGGTGACCTGAGGCGTCAGGTTCAGCAGAGAAAACGCCTGATAATCGGAGTAATCGTAGTAGTACACGGAGGCGTTCAAACGGGCCCAGTCAGACAAATCGGTCTTGATACCCAGCTCGTAGGCCAACAGCACTTCTTCGTCGTGTTTGAGGTTGGCCGGCGCACCCAGCGCGACACCGCCGAGGGGATCAACTGACCAGTTGCCACCTTTAATACCACGGTTGATGGAGCCGTAAATCAGTGTGCCCTCTTCTGTGGTGTAATTGAGCTGCAGGCGAGCAGCGTAGTCGCTGTAGTCAATATCATCGATATCGTTGAGATCCACAGTACTGATATCAAAGACCTGGCTGCGAGCGATACCCGCGCCGGATTCCTCATAGAATTGGGTAAAGTCGATGGACTTGTCGTCTTCTGAGTAACGCGCGCCGGCAATCAGGGTCAACTGCTCGGAGATATCAAATTCCACCTGAGCAAATACGGACCAGTTGGTAGAGTCGACCTCGGCAAAGGTATCCTGAATCGCGGTATCGGTTGAGGCACCGGCGCCTTCCAAAATCGCGGCACCTTGAACACGCTGGTAATTATCAGTAGTCATATCCAGGTAGTAAGCACCAGTCTGCCAGCGTACGCCTTCACCCTCACCGGACAGTCGAATTTCCTGCGAGAAGCTTTCGAACTCGGTGTTCACCTCGTAAGGGAAGAAAAACAGACCGCCACCGGCGTCTTCCAGGTACTCTTTATCCATATCCAGGAAGTTGGTGATGGACACCAGCTCAGTACCGTTATCCAGATCCCAGGTCAGGGTCAGGGTGGTATTGGTGGACTCGCGGCTGAACGCACCTTCCAGGGAGGACGCGTGCTCCAGGCCATCGGTCAAACGACCGGGGGCTTGCGTACCCAATCCTGTATTGGGATCAAAGCCCGCAAAGTTAATGGAATAGGTACCGGAGGGAACGTCTTCATCTTCAGCGCGGGCAATCCGAAGGTCAGCCGTCAGATTCTCGCTCAGGTCAATCTGCAGTGATCCACGGACGGTGTAACCGTCGGCACCATGGGCATCACGCACACCAGGAGTCTGGGATTCCACATAACCGTCGTTTTCCAACCAGCGACCGGCGATACGGGCTCGTACAGAATCGCTTAAAGAGCCACCAACCGCACCTTCCAGTGAGCGCATGTTAAAGTCGCCGACGGAAGCATCGATGTAGCCGTTCAACTCTTCATCGGTGGCACCACGGGTAATATAGTGAACCAGGCCGCCTGTGGTATTACGGCCAAACAGCGTACCTTGCGGCCCACGCAGCACCTCCACCCGCTCAACGTCAAACAGCTGGCCGTTAATAGCGTTCATGCTGGGTACATAGGCACCGTCCACATAAACCGCAACGGGCGCTTCGAGGTTATCCTGAAAGCTGTTTTGGGAAATACCACGCAGGTTGATGATGGTAAAAGCGGGTGTAAAGGTCTGCAGCTGCATACCGGGAATCTGTTGTGTGATATCAGTGCTGTTGGTTGCACCCAGATCCTTCAGTTGGTCGCCGCTGAATGCGGAAACCGAGATGCCTACATCTTGCAGGCTCTGCTCACGTTTCTGTGCGGTCACTACAATTTCTTCCAGCACGTTGGCGTGAATGGGCAAACTGATGGCCGCCGCTAATAACCCGGCGGAACTTAACAGAAAGCCGTTATTCTTGTTGTTCGTATTCTTGACAATAGACATGAGTTTCTCCTCGTCGTATGGCATCCCCCAAGGTTTTCTGGTGTAACCGTGGTCGGTGGCCGGAGATATTTCGTTTGTTATGGTTTTGCTCGAGCTTATTCAGTAGACCAAAACCGAGCCTGACGTTCTTGCACGAGAGGGAAAAGTAAAATGGACTGAGAGCGAACCGGGGTAATTTCACGGAGAGTCGATTTGAGGCTACGGATTATCCTTTAGGGCTCTCACAACTACTGCCCGCACTGGCTTGCGCATCTGGGTTTCCACATTGGGACATAACTGAACCCAGGCTGCGGAATAAGATACCCCATTGCAGCTTAATCGTTAAACTCAGCAGAAAATACCACCTCTAGTCGGCATTGGGCTATTCCGATGGAGGTACACTTCTGGCCTTTGTGATACATAATATTGTTTACATCAGATTTTTATGTGTTATATTTTCTTGCATAACATCAGGGCATCTGCATTCCACAAGCGCACATAACAACCCTGCAGAACCACTGCCCGACAACGAATATCAGCCGAAGCATCTATATGAGAGATCATCTTATGAGCCACGACAGCACTATTCGCGACTATAACGAACTCGAATCCATCGAGAAGGCGAGCATCGACGAACTCCGGGCACTCCAGCTAAAACGCATGCGCAACACCCTGGAGCATGCCTACAACAACTCGCCCTACTATAAGGCGAAGTTCGACGAAGCCGGGGTGCACCCTTCCGATCTGGAGCAATTGAGCGACCTGGCCAAGTTCCCATTCACCACCAAGAAGGATTTGCGTGACAACTATCCATTTGGGATGTTCGCCACGCCTATGGAGCAAATTGTCAGAATCCATGCTTCGAGTGGAACAACGGGTAAACCAACTGTCGTGGGATACACTCAAAACGACATCAACACTTGGGCTGATGTGGTGGCGCGCTCCATTCGTGCAGCGGGTGGCAGCAGCAGGGATTTAGTGCACGTTGCCTACGGCTATGGCCTGTTCACGGGTGGCTTGGGGGCTCACTATGGCGCCGAACGCCTGGGCTGTACCGTTATTCCCATGTCGGGCGGCCAGACGGAAAAGCAGGTTCAGCTGATTCAGGACTTCAATCCGGACATCATCATGGTGACGCCTTCTTATATGTTGAACATTGCCGATGAACTGGAGCGCAAAGGCATCGACCCTCATTCATTAAAGTTGCGCTGCGGCATTTTTGGTGCTGAGCCCTGGACCGGCTCTATGCGCAAGGAGCTGGAAGAGCGTTTAGGCATTGATGCCATTGATATCTATGGTCTGTCTGAGGTAATGGGGCCCGGCGTAGCGATGGAATGCCTGGAGACCAAAGATGGTCCCACCATTTGGGAAGATCACTTTTATCCTGAAATTATCGACCCCGAAACAGGCGAAGTCTTGCCCGACGGTGAGGAAGGCGAACTGGTGTTTACCAGCCTGACCAAAGAAGCCCTGCCTATTATTCGATACCGCACTCGCGATCTGACTCGTTTATTGCCTGGTACCGCTCGAACCATGCGTCGCATGGACAAGATCACCGGGCGCAGCGATGACATGATGATCATCCGCGGTGTAAATGTGTTCCCCACCCAGATCGAGGAACAGATTCTCACCATTGAGGCGCTCTCCCCTCATTACCAGATTGAAATCAGTCGTGACGGCAATCTCGACAAAATGCAGGTGGATGTCGAATCACACACGCTTCTGAACGAACGTGAGGTGGCTGCGGTCTCAAAAGAGCTACAACACAAAATCAAGACCATGATCGGGGTATCGACCGGCATTAAGATCTTTCCACCCGAAACCATGCCTCGCTCAGAGGGCAAAGCAAAGCGCGTCATCGATAACCGCCTGACTCCCGTGTTCAATAAGAGCTTTGAGCGCTGTCTGGCCAAAGGTGACTTTATTGACGCGTTTTATCAGCGCTTTATCAATCACAGCGAAGAAGCTCGCACACTGTTTGCCAACACCGACATGAAAGCTCAGAAAAAGATGCTGGAGACGTCACTCTATATGTTGATGTCAGCCCCGAGCGGCGTTGAAAAGGCCAGTGCTCACATTGAACACATAGCCAAGACTCACAGTCGCAAAGGTTATGGAGTAAAACCCGAGCTCTATGACACCTGGTTAAGTTGCCTGCTGGAAACGGTTAAGGAGTTTGACGAGCAATATGAGCCGGCAGTTGAAAACGCCTGGAAACAAACCCTGGCGTTCGGAATTAATCTGATGAAGTCCGCTTACTGACGTCGCATCCGGAAAGCCCTAAAACTTCAAACCCATTAAGGCCGCCTGACAAGCGGCCTTAATTATTTTTCAAATTGAAAAATAAAAACCTGTGCACACCGAAACCTTCTAAAGAAGTGCAATGACAAGGTCGTGACAGCAACGCACTTTGTCCTTTTTTGACCACATTAATTCCCTGTCATCTAATTTTCATTCTGGTGCGTTTCAATAGCAACTGCACCGTTTTACGTCATCTTTCACTCAAAAAAAACGGTAAACGCGCCTGCTAATTCGCAAATTTTTTGATTAAACACAAATATGCGAAAAAAATTCAAAGCTGGCACCAAAGTTGTATTCCAATTCGTGACCGCTTGGTCTATTATGCGCGCCCTCTACACGAGGACCCATAAAAAACAATGAGCCCAGGGACATGGGCAAGCGACCATTAGTAGTGAAGACGAAGTTGTACAAAAAGCTGTAACCACAAAAGCAGCACTCAATTTTTTTTGCAGCAATATTTTTTTAGTCACAGAAACACACTAGAGGATTAGACACATGGGAAGAGTAGCATTAGTAACTGGCGGAACTCGTGGTATTGGCGAAGCCATTTGCGTAAAGCTCAAGCTGAAAGGCTATACTGTTGTTGCCAACTATGGAGGTAACGATCAAGCCGCCGAGGCGTTTACCGAGCGCACCGGCATTCCCGCCCTTAAATTTGACGTTTCCGATTTTGACGCCGTCAAGACTGCTGTTGAACAGATCGAGCAGGATTTTGGCGCCGTGGAAATTCTGGTCAACAACGCCGGCATCACCCGTGATGGCACCCTGCACCGGATGAATTTTGAAAATTGGGATGCGGTTATTCAGACCAACCTGGCATCCTGCTTTAACACCAGCCGCGCCGTTATCGAAGGTATGCGCGAGCGCAGCTTCGGCCGCATTGTTAACGTTGGCTCCGTAAACGGCCAGGCCGGCCAGTACGGTCAGGTGAACTACGCCGCTGCCAAATCCGGTATTCACGGCTTTACCAAGGCACTGGCCCAGGAAGGCGCGGCCAAAGGCATTACCGTTAACGCCGTGGCCCCGGGTTATGTGGATACCGATATGGTACGTGCGGTTCCCGCCGACGTTCTGGAAAAGATTATTGGCACCATTCCTGTCGGCCGTCTCGGTCGCCCGGAAGATATCGCTCGCACCGTTGAGTTCCTGGTGAGCGATAACGCTGACTTTATTACCGGCTCCACCATTTCCGTTAACGGTGGCCAACACATGTACTGATTGCTCTGCAGTCAGATTCGGCCAAGAGAAAACCCTTTCTCTTGGCCGTTCATCCCCTCTCCAAACCTCCCTTTTCTCTACATCCCCATCGACTTGAGTACCAGTTGGTCAAGCTCATGCTTGAGGTCAGCCAGCACTGCCTGCGAAGGTTTATCTGCGATCAGGTTGTGTTGCTCATAGGGATCCGCAGACAAGTCGTATAGTTCCGCCTCACCGTCGTATCTGAGCCACTTGATGTATTTGTAGTTACCTTTGAGAACGGCTCGGTAATCGAGCTTTGCTGTCCAGGGCATGGGGTTTTCGTGCCCATGGTATTCGACCAGCACACGGTCTCGGACAGAATTGCCTCCGGGTTTCAGCTGTGGTTTTAAAGAGACTCCCTGGACGGAGCGGGGAATTTCCACACCGGCTATATCGAGCACCGTCGGCGCCAGATCCACAGAGCTGGCAAATCCGTCGATCGTCACGCCTGATGGAATCAGTTTCGGGTAACGCATCAATAAAGGCGCGCGAATGGCTTCTTCGTAAGGCAGTCTCCGCTCAACCGTCAAACCGTGCTCGCCGTAGAAGTAGCCGTTGTCCGTGGTCAGAACAACCAGCGTGTTTTCCAGAATATTGCGCTGTTCCAGAGTTTCGAATATCCGTCCCAGCCCCTCGTCAACTGATCGGATCATTTCAGCTCGGCGACGGATGCTTGACTCAGAGACGTCGTCTCCAATCAACTTTCCAAAACGCCGCTGGATTTCGGCAGAGTTCTTAAACTCCAGGGCCCTGCTCAGAACCGGCTTGCCTTTACTATCCTCCCTGGAAAAGCCGTGATTGGGGCGCCGCTCAACGAACTTTTTGTCATAGCTGCCCTTGTGCCTGTCGGCAGGAATAAAACGGCTGCCGTAGTTAATATCGACATTGCCGTCATCAAGCTGACGAGAATCGGGATGCACCGCCTTATGGCCAATGTATAAGAAGAAGGGCGACTGGGACTCACGCCTGATAAAAGACACTGCCCGATCTGTAAAAATGTCTGTGATATAGCCTTTTACCTCCCCCAACTTGCCGTTTTCATAAAGGATGGGATTCTTGCTTCTGCCCTGCCCCTGAAAACTCACCCAGTAGTCATAACCCGGTCTCGGTGAGGCATCGTTGCCCATATGCCACTTGCCAACGTGGGCGGTTTTATAGCCCGATTTCTGTAACTGCTGAGGAAAGAGTTCCAGCTTGTGGCTGGCATAGCTTCGAGAGGTGTTGTCCAAAATACCGTGCCGGGATGAATACTGGCCCGTCAGGATACTGGCCCGATTCGGTGAACAGAGCGGTGTTGCGTGATAGGCCCGCGAAAAGGTAGCCCCTTCGCGGGCAATTCTATCGATATTGGGCGTCGACAGGTATGGGTGCCCTCCGGCACCGTATTCATCAATCCGCATATCATCCACCACGATCATAATAATATTGGGCGCGGACGCAGACCATGCCGAACCGGTAAACACAATCGCTGCAATAAAAACGTACAGGCGACAGACCATGTAGTTCACTGTATGTTCCTCGTATGAATTGATAAAGTGGCTGACCTGCTCAAGCGCAATGAGGGCGCCCGCGTCTGATCATCTCACTGCCACACTGGCAGGTTACCAGATCGTTGATGGACTCCAGTTGTACGTGTGCTGTAGAGCCGCAATCCTGGCACGCAAACAGAAACTTACGACCGGATGCCCAGGGTGCAAACTCTTCTTCGACCCATTTACCGCTGCTGATGGTTTTTGCCCTCAGCCGTTCAAAGCTGGCCTCGTTCTTATTCTGATAAAGATACATCTCCACTTCACCATAAGGGGAGTCGAGTGCTACCCGCCGATAAACGTTTGGATGCCCCTCCAGGTCGTCGAGCGTCCGCAATATTCTCGTGGAGACCCGGTATATTTCGGTGTCTATGGCACAGCTTCCCCCTTGGATAACACCGGGAAAACCGCCCAAATCAATCATGGTGTAATCCGGTTCAGTCAGCCAGTTACCGATAAATTCCGCCTCCTGCAAAATGTCGTGATTAAAGTAGTGTTTTTTGAGCGAACCATAAACGGCTACCAACATAGTCTTTCCATCTTGTATTGGTTTGTATCAGAATGCATAAAAAAGCCCTTCAATTCATACACCAGCGTTGAATTGAAGGGCGAAGTACCGTCCACTGCCGAGGAGAGGAGAAGCAGTGGCCGTCAGAGACTCTTGCTAAAGAATTCTTCGATGGCGATCAGAAACTGTAATCCAGCGTGACACCAAAGGTTCTTGGCATGCCGTTGATCCGCACGTAGGTGGCGTTACCGCCACCAATGGCCGCCGGATAGTAGTACTCGTCCGTCAGGTTACGTACCCAAAGTGTTGTTTTCCAATCGCCTTCCACAGAGCCGAGGCTGGCGCGAGCACCCCACAGCCAATAGTCTTCTACCCGAGTAACATCCGCGCGAATTCCTGATACGCCAGTGACCTCAGAGGTATAACTGAAGTCCGTCGCTACGCCCATCACCAGATTATCGCCAACGCTCCACTCATAGTTGATGCTGCCGTTATATTGCCATTCGGGCGATTGAGCCAGCTCCAGACCGGAAGCGTCAAAAGTGACCGGTTCCGCTGGTGGCGGCGCGCTGTTTTCGGCATCTATTGCAGCCCACTTCTCGACCTTGGTATCCAGGTAGGCCACACCAAGATTGACGTTCAGGCCTTCAGCAATCAGCCACTTCAGCTCCAACTCCGCACCGTTGATTCTGGATTCCGGTACATTGCTCTGTCCGCCCAAGGCCCCGAGTTGAGTGGGTTTGCGTTCACGTTCCTGTTTATCCGTATAGTCGTACCAGAAGGCAGCGGCATTTAACTGCATGCGCCCATCCAGCAAGGTGGCCTTGATACCCAACTCGGTATTGACCAGCTCTTCTTCGGTGTAGGGGGCCAACTGTGCGTGGGTCAGTGCGGCAGCGCCGTTAAAACCACCGGACTTGAATCCGTTGGAGAGCGTACCGTAGACCAAAATGTCTTCGTTGAGCTCATAGTCCAGCGTTATTTTGCCCATCCACTTTGCCACTTCGAGGGTGTCTTTAAAGACTTCACCTCGGTTTTCAGCATCCAGGAAGAAACAGGTATCAAAAATAATGGTGCACCCCTGCCAGGTGCGCTCTTCCTCGGTGTATCGTGCACCGACGGTCAGCCGCCATTGATCGGCCAGTTGCCACTCGGCATGGCCGAAGACCGCAGAGGACTCTGTCTCTTGCTCGTACACCGTGTCGGCTCGCCCAAACACAGCAAAACGCGATTCCTGCATGTTATAGCGGTAATCTTCATTGACTTCGTCGTTGGATACATAGATTCCTGCAACCCAGGTAAAATCGAGATTGCCGTTTGAAGCCAGACGCAATTCCAACGATTGCGTATCCACTTCGGTAATATTATTGATGTTGGAGTCCAGGTAGGCCATTCCGTCCCAGTCACTCCACTCATTGCGATCGAAGCTGTCTATGCCGGCGATGGCCGTGAAGCTCAGGTCGTCATTAATATCCCAGTTAAAATTGAGACCAATACCCTTGAGCGTGTTGTCCCGGCGCGGCTTCCACAGCCCGGGGTTCCAGTCGGCCGCACGGCTGTCGTTGTCACTGTAGATCGGGGTAATAGGATTACCATCCAGGTCATTACCTGTTCTGCCAAATCCCGGACTCCCATGTAATTCCGTACCGTCGTACACCATCGGTGCCTGATTGTCGGATTCGTCATTGACCCAGTGAGCTCTTAACAACAGGGATTTGCTGTCATCCAGATCGACGTTGAGCATGGCCCGCAACGCCATTAAATCCTTTTCGCCGAGTTCATCGTCACGGCTGACACTCTCTTGCCAGCCCTCACCGGACTGGGTCGTCTTAAAAGCCAGGCGTCCCTGTACGGCATCGGTCAGACTGCCGCTGACATAGCCCTCTACGTCAACAACATCGAAGCGACCATAGCTTGCTGTAAAACCGGCTTCAAACTCCTCGGTGGGACGATTGCTGACAAAATTGATCTGACCCGCTGTCGTGTTGCGGCCGTAAAGATCACCCTGGGGCCCTTTCAGTACCTCTACCCGAGCGACATCAAACAAGGCGCCCCGACTCATCACGGTATAAGGAATACTGATCTCATCCAGATACAACCCCACCGTTGAAGAAGCACTGGTGGAGTAATCTTGAAAGCCCACACCTCGAATGGTGTAGACCGGCACTCCGGTTGTGGAATTGGTGGTGGCCGACAAACCCGGAGTGTGAACCGCCAGATCTTCGGCAGTGTAGACACCTTGATCCCGCAGCTGCTCGCCAGTAAAGGCATTCATGGTAATGCCCACATCGTTAATACTCTGAGTACGTTTTTGGGCCGTAACGACCACCTCCTCAAGCGCGAAGGCGACATTGTCATCTACTTCAGCCTGTAAGACTCCAGAGTAGATTCCCGTAGCTGCTGCAATGGCCATAGCCAGTGGTGTGTTCTTGTCTTGCATCGAATTATCGCTCTCATGGTTTGTTATTGCTGTGACGTGAACCCACTATAAAACATAACAATTGTCACATTCAACACCAAAGATGACTTTTGTTATATTTTTGAAAAATTAAAAATTACCGCTATATAGCCAAAGGGAATTCCAAAAATGACAGATGTCACTTCTATTTTTGAGTCGAGAACGGTATAAAGGAGCCTTCAAACCAAGGAGTTCATGAGTGGCAGATAAACCCCTCCCGCAGGTCAAACGCCCGGTACAGGCGCGCAGCATTGCTCGATTTGAAAAAATTCTCGATGCAGCCGAGTACTTAATTCTGGAAAGTGGTATTGATGCCACCTCTCACCACAAGATTGCGGAAAAAGCCGAACTGCCCGCTGCGTCGGTCTATCAATACTTTCCGTCACCGGAACTGATCTTTCAGGCATTGGCAGAGCGCCATTTTAAAAATGTTCTGGAGCTGTTTCAGAACCGGGCTGAAGAGGCGACCATCGAAAGCTGGGAAGATCTGGCAAATTTAATGGTGAACGCCGGCTATGAGTACTACACCACCGACCCCATAGCTGAGCAGCTGTTTCTTGGTGTCCATGCTGCCACCAATGTACGCCGCGGTGCCGCCAGTCGTCTTTCTGAATTTGCGCAATGGTTCTTGACGCTGTTTGATCAACTTGAACCCTATCCACAGGTGGAGGACCTGCAGGAAAAACTGGCCATCTGCGTCAACCTGATGGACGCCGCCTTTGTTCGCAGCCTGTCTCTGCATGACGAAATTACGCCGGATTATCTCGAAGAAGCACGTCGTGCAGTTCGAGGTTATTTAGGCACTTACCTCCTTTAATCGCTCGTCACCGTCAACCACCTCCTTAAAACTTTGTCTCTATCGGGTAAAAATCGGCAGATTTTTGCCCGAGCTCTCTCCTTACCACCCCCCTCTGTTTATCTTCATTGCCTCTGAAAGTACTTAAAGATTCAGGCTTTGGCAATTAACCATTGCCAAACATAACATTTGTCATATATGGTATATATAACTTTTGTCACGTTTGAGATGTACACTATGACCTGCCAAATACTGGTGCTGCAAAACAGCGACAAGGCCCCTCCCGGCACCCTCGGCGAAGAACTTCAGGCACTTGGAGCACGACTTCGCATCAAGAATCTGCTGGCTGGCGACTCACTCAATTCTATCGATGTTAACAGCGACGGCTTGGTGGTGCTGGGTGGTCCCATGAGCGCCTATGAGACTCGGTTTGAACCCTCGCTTAAGATCATCACCCAGTTAATGCTGGAGTTTCACACGTTGGGGCGGCCGGTTTTGGGAATTTGCCTGGGTTCACAACTGCTGGCTCGCGCCGTTGGCATGCCTTATCGATCAAACAATGGCTGGGAGACCGGTTTTACCCAACTGACACTGACGCCCGCGGCTCAGCAGGATCCATTGTTTGGTGATCTTACCGAGCTGCCTCCCTTGTTCGAGTTTCATCAAGACAGCTTTTTTCTACCCCCGGAGGCCGAGTTATTGATCAGCGGCGAGGCCTGTATGAACCAGGGTTACCGACTGGGGCGACACAGTTACGGATTTCAATTCCATCCCGAAGTCACCACCGAAATTACCCGCGGCTGGGCCCAAGTTCTGGCTGAAGAGGGTGTGTTGCAAAACAGCATACCGATGGAATGTCTGTTGAATTCAAATGAGCAGGCCTATGAACAACAGCGGCGGTTTACGCGCCAAATGACGCGACGCTGGCATGAACTAGTACGAGCAGTACAGGAGCAGAATCACCGTTGTGATGTCGCCAGCTCACATTGAGAATTCGGCCAACAGCGTCAACAATAATGATTAAGTGAGGAAGATTTATGAACTCGGCCAGCAGTTGCATTCAAACCGGGAGTTACACATCTTCAATGGTGGACATTAACAGCCCACGCGCTATTTTTGCCTTTATATACACTGGCGTTGTTTCCGCCTCCGTGATCTTTATTGCCCCGCTGTTGGTCGGCGGGTTGATTGGCTCCAGAGGTCTGACACAGCAACAAGCGGGCTTGATGGTATCGCTCGAAACCGCCTTCATATCACTGGCCGCTCTGCTGGGGGCCGTTTGGATCAATCGTATTCACTGGCAACAGGTCACCAAAGCCGCCGCTCTGCTCCTGCTGCTGGGTAATCTTGGCAGCATCGCCTCTGAGAGCGTGGCCATGATCGCCCTTAACCGCTGTATTGCCGGTTTCGGTGCAGGCAGTTTTATCGCCCTGACGTATGGAGCACTGGCCAAGAGCGCAGGGCCCGACCGCAACTTCGGCCTGTTTTCAATGGGGCAACTGGGTTATGCCGCACTGTCCCTCTGGACGCTGCCACGGGTCCTGGCGGAATTCGGGGTCAACGGCATTTTTGTAACCCTGTCGCTATTGTCGCTGGGTGCCCTGTTGCTGTTTCCCTGGGTACCCGGCCATTCGCAATCAGACAACCTGGAGAAAAAGGCCACTGATCAAACCGCTTGGGTTCCTGCAGGACTGATGTTGGCAGCAATCTTTGTTTTTCTGGCGGCACAGAGCAGTATCTGGACCTATGCAGAGCGTATGGGGGTGTTTGCCGGTTTTACCTTGCCAGACGTTGGTTTTGCACTGGCTGCGGGTGCCGCCGCAGGATTCGCCGGCGCCGGTTGCGCAACCTGGATTACCAATCGCTATGGGCGACTGGCTCCCATCACCCTCATGGTGATCATAAAGTTTATCGCTCTGTACGGCCTGCAATACCAAAACCCGTTGGTCTTGTTTATCGGCTTGATCTGCGCGCTTAAATTCACCTGGAATTTTCTGATCCCGTTCCAGCTCGGTCTGCTTGCGGAAATAGATCACAGCGGCCGGGCGGCGGTAATCAGCTCTTTTGTCACCGGCATGGGATTGTCCGCCGGTGCCGCCCTCGCAGCCCTGACCGTAGAGGGGGACAACTACCGCGCCGTATTGATGCTGTCCGCCGCTTGCTGCCTGCTGAGTTATCTGTTGATGCTGGCGGTCATGAAGCTTCAATCCAAATGATCCAATAACGATAACTGATACCCGAGTATTGTTTATGATAAATGCCCTCTACCCGAAGTTCGCTCTCAAGTCTTGCAAGATATTGCAGGTACTGGGTGCCTTGATGCTCACTCCAGGGCTCGCTGTGAGCGCGGACAACGATCAAATCATCCGCAACGTCGACGCGCGCAGCACCCAAAATGCCGCCATTGCCAAAGAGCTTTGGGATCTGGCGGAAACCAGCTTCGAAGAAGAGCGCAGCAGTCTTCGATTGCAGAGGGAACTTGAAGCTGAAGGTTTTAAGATCCAACAGGGAGTTGCGGGAATGCCCACGGCATTTATCGCCAGTTACGGTCGCGGTGGTCCCGTTATCGGCATACTGGCTGAGTTCGATGCGCTGCCGGGCATCAGCCAGGCCGCCACCCCGACCCGCAGCGAAATCGCCGGTAAACACGCGGGACACGCCTGCGGCCACAACCTCTTCGCGGCCGGTTCTATTGGCGCCGCATTGGCGGTAAAACAGTGGCTAAAAGATTCGGGTACCCGCGGCACGATCCGTGTCTACGGCACCCCCGCGGAAGAAGGTGGCGGTGGCAAAACGTTTTTCGTCAACAGCGGATTGTTGAACGATGTCGATGCCGCATTGCACTGGCACCCGGCGGCCACCAATGATGCCTCCAACCCCTCCAGCTATGCCATTATCTCCGCCAAGTTTGCCTTTAGCGGTTATTCGGCGCACGCGGCGGCCACCCCACATCATGGCCGCTCCGCCCTTGATGGCGTCGAGTCGCTCAACTATATGGTCAACCTGATGCGCGAACATGTCCCCGCAGATACGCGCATGCACTACGTCATTACTCAGGGAGGAGAAGCCCCCAACGTGGTTCCGGACAAGGCCGAGGTGCATTACTTCTTACGCAACCCCGATTCGAGGGCATTGCTGGAGATCTGGGAGCGCGTGCAACACGCCGCAAAGGGCGCTGCCATGGGCACCGGCACAGAGGTCGATATCAAGGTGGACGGTGGTGTTTACAATGTTTTGCGCAATGATGTTCTCGCCAATGTGGTCGACAGACATCTGCGTGAGGTCGGTGGCGTTCATTACAATCGTGAAGAAACCAAATTTGCGAAGACCATCAGCAAAACCTTTCAGGATCAATCCCACACCCTCACCAGCGCCACCGACATTCAACCGCTGAATCTGCAAATCGAGCCCAGACCCGGTTCAACCGATGTGGGCGACGTCAGCTGGGTGGTTCCCACCGTTGGACTTTATGTTGCCACCTGGGTACCAGGCACGACTCCGCACAGTTGGCAGTCAACGGCGGCCAGTGGTCACTCCATCGGATTCAAAGGAGCCCAGGTGGCCGCCAAAGTGATGGCATTAACCGCCGTAGAATTGTTTGAAAAGCCTGAGCTGCGTAAAAAAGCGCTCAATGAGCTGAGGCGTCGGCAAGGTAAAAACTTCCGCTACCAACCCTGGCGGGCGATGGCATCGCCCCTACCGCTAAAGCCCTCTGAAGTTTACAGGCAACAAGAGTTAAATTGACAACAAGTTGTCATATTGATACAGAAACCTCTGTGTCTTTATGACAACCACCGCTGCCACATCATACGAAACACTGGTGGAATCGGGGTTTCAGCCCTTTGCACAATCTGGCCCAAGGCTTGCAGATCGCATGACGAATACCAACAAAACGAAGGTATAGTCCAATGCAAGTCAATATGGCCACTGACATAAACTATTCGCGCTGTTTAGCCCTGGGCAACGGTTTAATGATGGCATCACTGACCATTATTTTGATGACCGCGATTATCGCCTATGGCATGGAACATCTATTCACCATACCTGTGTTGGTCACTGCGCACATTGCCATGATTATTGCCGCCGGCAGCCTGAAAATAGGGTATGTTATGCGCTGCATTGCACTGAAAGCGTTTGGTCGAATGGACTTTTGATATGAAGCAAACCGCGTTACTGGAACTGGCGTTTCGCCCTTTTTTCCTGGGCGCCAGTGCGCTGTCCATTGTCGCATTGACTCTGTGGCTCGCACAGATGAATAGCATTGTGCAATCTCATGCTTTTTATCCGGTGGTCTGGCACGCGGAGCAGATGATTTTCGGTTTTGCCGCCACGGTCGCCGTCGGTTTTTTACTCACCGCTGTGCAAACCTGGACAGGATTACCCAGCATTTCCGGAGCACAGCTTGGCGCGCTGGTATTGATATGGCTGATGGCGAGGCTCGGTCTTTTGTTCGCTCCACAATCCTTCACGCTGCCCGCCATTGCCTTACTCAGTATTTGGTGGCTTTGGGTAACCGCAGCTTTTGCGCGCCTGTTGCTGCTTTCGCAGAGTAAACGTAACTATGCCCTGCCCCCATTGCTGGCCGTGCTCGGACTGCTCAACATCTCTGTGTTGGTACTGGCGGTCACCGGAAAGCCCGCTTTGGCCCTGCACCTGACCAAAACCGCGGTGCTGCTGTTTACCTTGTTGATGAGTATTATTGGCGGGCGGATTGTGCCGTTATTTACCCGTTCCGGATTAAAGCGCGAAGGCATTGATTTAGAGATGTCCGACCCTCTACCCTGGCTGGAAAAAATGCTGCCCGTCATTAACTTGCTGGCGGTTGTCTGCTTTGTTCTGGAGGTTTATTTACCCTTCTCACCGGCGCTGGCCCTTATCGTCACCGGAAGCCTGCACCTGCTTCGCTGGAGTCGCTGGCGTGGTCTGCAAACGCTAAAGGTACCGCTGCTTTGGTCTTTGCATCTATCCTATTTGTACATGTCATTGGGACTATTGGCGGTAGGCTTGAGCTACTGGTATCAACCCATTGGATTCTCACAGGCTTTACATCTCGTCGCTGTAGGGGGTATCGGTTTGATGATTCTCGCCATGATCAGCCGGGTTTCGCTGGGTCATACCGGACGACCACTGGTGGTCAGTGCCTGGGTAAACCTTGCCTTTGTTTTTCTGGCTATAGCCGCCCTGGCAAGATCCATTCTGCCAATGTCAGGGTGGGTGGTTACCGGCTGGAATCTCAGTGGCCTGCTATGGGCTTTGGCCTTTGGGGTGTTCTTGATTTACTACATTCCGATACTATCACAGCAGAGAGCGGACAAAGCTGAGTAAGCGGCTGAACGGCCCGCCCACAGAGTCCCGTGAGCAGGTCGGCAGTCTGTTACCCCATCAAGCGCTCCTTCGGCGGGCGCTCCGGCACAAACTGATCAAAAAATCCCTCGGTGTGGATCTGATCTTTATCGGCACCCAACGCCATCGCTTTGGCCGAACAGTCCTCCACAAATCCCGGCCCCCCGGCGATGTACACACCATGCTCGGAGAGATCTTGAGAAATATCTTTCAGAATCGTCGGTATTCGACCGCGCAATTCAGCGCTGTCGTCCTGGGTATAGGTACAATACCATTTAAAGTTACGGTACTTGCTGGCCCAAAACTCTAACAATCCCCGGTACATCATGTCTTCCTGATGTTGCGCCGAAAATATCAACGTGACTGGCGCTTTGTAACCCCGGGCCAATGCCGCGCCGGTGAGTGACAGAATAGGCGCCAGACCGGATCCCGCCGCCATGCACATAACCGGCTTATCCACGCTCGGATCACCAATAAAGGTACCGTAAGGCCCATTGATCATAACTCGTGTACCCGGTTGCAAATTCTCGTGAATCCAACCGCTGGTCATGCCCTCATCCACCTTGGTAATCATCAGACAGATCTCTCCATCGGCGTTGGGTATGTTGGCAATAGAATAAGAGCGCATCGGAATGCCGTTGCGTTCATCACCCACCATCACAAACTGGCCTGGCCAGAAACGCATGGGGGCGCCCAGGGGGCGCAGGCGTAATTCGATAATACGCGGCGTGCGTTGAACCCGATCCACCACCTGAAAGTAAATATTCTCTTTGGGCGGAAACAACTTGGGCTGTGCATCGTCCGTGCCCCATTCAATCTCCAGCTCCTCGCCGGTGGGTTTGGCCATGCACATCAAACCATAGCCTTCGGCTCTCTCCTCCTGAGACAGGGCCATGTCCATAATAAAACCCTGGTCGTACTCACCCTTGAGCACTTTGATCTTGCACTCGCCGCAGGCACCCGCACGGCAGTTATTGGGAATGGCATAACCGGCTTTCTCCAGTGCACTCAGCACTGTATCACCGGATTCACAGGTCACCTCCTGACCCGACGGATAAAGACGAATATTACTCATAACACCACCCTGAAACCTTGCAGACAAAAACAAAGACGGCACCACGCCAGCGCAGTGCCGCCCGAAACACTCATTCAACCTACAATGATCTAGAAAACCGGGATGATGTCTTCCATATCGATATCGTTGATTTCCTTACCGGTAATTCCAACTTCGGGAATAGCGGGGAACTCGGTGTCGTACTTGTCCAACACGCCCTTCAGATTGAGCATGGCGTTCTTCCAGTTCTCTTTTTTACCCTCATAGGTAGGCACACCAAAACCGGCTTCGCGACAAATCTCTTCAGCCTGACGCTGGGTCGGAATAAAGTCATCCGGCAGGTCCCAGAAGTCCTCGGGTGGCTCAAACAGCACCGCAGACAGGAACAAATAACCCGCGCGAATCTGCTTGGTAATAATGGGCTTCTCTTCCTCCGACAAGTTCGGATAATCCCGCTCCATCAGCGTCAGGCAGATTGCCATATGGCGACCTTCATCACGACCGATATTCTTAAACGCCTCCTGGAATACAGGCTCCTTACAGCCCGCAGCCATTTGATGGAAAATGGTCGCTGCAGCAATTTCACCCATGAGGAAAGAGCTGAACAATACGGCCAGGCTGTACTTCGGTACCGCCTGCTTGTAACCCGTCCAATAACGACCACCATTGTGATACAACCAGGCTACATTCTTCTTGAGGCACTGCCCCAATTCCGTTTTCGGTTCGTAGTTCAAGTAGCTGCTGGCACCCAGCAATTTGGTAATTGCCAGACCACACATCTGCTCGTGGTTCTGCTCATCCTGGGTTACAGAAAAGAAGCAGCGGCGGATGGCGTCTTCTTCGTGCATCTCGTAAGTTTTGATAAAGGCTTCGGCGAATACCGGCGGTGCGGACGCATCGAACACTGACAGCAAAGACCACCAATAGGCAATCGCTTCCCGCTGTTCCCAGGTATAGCTCTCCACATCCAGGGTATCCCAGGGCAGAGCGGCAGGATCCCAGACTTCGCGACGGGAAGCCTGCCAGACCTCCTCGGCCTTTTCAGTCACTGTCTCCCAGGACAGAGGGTAAACGTTAGGCTGCGGAGTCTCCGGCGGCCATTCCATGGTTTTGGCAAGTTTTTCTTTGTTCATCTCTAATCTCGGTTGCTGTACTTAAGTGGCATTACTGCCGGTGAATTATTGGTATGTTTGGTACTTAGAAGTGAACATCCAACCCCCTAAGCAACGTGATACAGTATACACACTATTTTTGTTATTTTTGTGTCACTTAAGAGGTAGTTGATCTGGATCAAATTTTGAGATTTGACCAAATAACCTGTCACGACACTAGAGATGCATCGTCAAAGTCGACAGTTGTAATCTGTCGACTTTGTATGAACTGACGAGAGACGGGGGGAATTTCTAGTTGACAATCAGTACGACGGAAAAGGCGGTTAATAACCCCAAGCTTCGATTAAACCAGCGATGCGCCCGCTCAGAGGTCAACCACCGACTGACCTGCTCCCCCAATAGCGCCCAAAAAGAGCACACCGGAAACACAACCACGGCAAAAGCGGCAGTGATCAATATCAGGGAGAGCGTCATCTCCTGCCCTTCAACGGCAAATGCAGAGATTCCCGTTATGCCCATCGTCCAGGCTTTGGGATTTACCCACTGGAACATAAATGCCTGAGTAAAACTCAGCGGTTTGGCATCGAATCGATCCTTACCTCCCACCGGCGCGGTGGTGATCTTCCATGCCAACCACAACAAATAAGCGGCTCCGCATACTTTCAATGCCATCTGCAGACTGGGCAGGTTGATAAACACCGTCCCCAAACCGGCCGCCACAGAAATAATCAACAACGTAAAGCCAGTAGTAATACCGACGATATGAGGCAAGGTACGCAAATAACCGAAATTGCTTCCAGACGCCGTAACCATCAGGTTGTTGGGGCCGGGTGTGACGGAGACGGAAAACACAAATAACATGAGTGAGGCAAAATAATGGGTATCCATAACATCTTTCCCGTGAATGAGTTGACGGCTCACAAATTGTATCGATACAATCTAGCCAACTTCTTATCAATGCTCGTTATTTCAGAACAAGCATAGGACAATTGTCATCATATTGGGTCAAAAAATAAGGTCAATCATATTTTTGTCACCATGACAATTCCGAAAACCAGGAATCCAGATATGTGGTCTCCCGATCTCTCCGCCTTTCAGGGCCCCGCCTATAAATCCATCGCCGCAGCCATTGGCGAAGGGATTTCATCCGGTGTACTTAAGCCCGGCGATAAACTGCCCACCCACCGGGCACTGGCGGATCAATTGGGTGTCACAACGGGCACGATTACCCGGGGTTATGCTGAGGCCGAACGACAAAATCTGGTGCAGGCCAGAGTTGGCAGCGGAACTTACATTCGGGAGCCGGAGGCAAACTGCCCCATGTTCGGTATTACCCCCTTGCCTAATGAACTTGAGGGTCAAATTGATCTGAGCTATAGCTTTGCGCTGACCCTGGGCCAGGAACAACACCTGGCGGAAGAACTCGCAAACATCGCCGCGGACCCTGCGCTCATGCACCGCCTGCTGCAGTACCAACCGGAGTGCGGCATGCGCCATCATCGCCAGGCAGGCAAACATTGGCTCGAATACACAGGTGCAAAACATATCGACGAAGATCGCGTACTGATCTCCAACGGAGGTCAACACGGTTTCTTTACGGCTCTGCTCGCGCTATGCCAGCGCGGAGACACCATTCTCAGCGATGGCCTGACCTATCCCGGTTTGATCAACACCGCCCGGCAGCTGGGTCTGCGATTAATTGGTCTGGATATGGATGAGCAGGGTTCCACGCCGGAGGCTCTGGAGCTGGCGTGCCAACGCCACCAGCCCCGCGCCATTTACCTGATGCCGCGTCTAAACAATCCCACCAGTCGGCAGATGTCTCGCGAAAGGGTGGAGGCGCTTGCCACCATTTGCCGCAAACACCGGTTGCATATTATCGAAGATGATGTGCAGGGATGCCTGACAGACACCGAGCACACCACGTTTACCAACGTCGCGCCGGATATCTCCATTTTGGTGAGCAGTTGCTCAAAAGCCCTGGTGGGCGGGCTCCGGGTCGGTTATATCCACCCCACAGAGCAAACATTCGAGCCCATCGCTAATGCCCTTAAGTCCAGCTGCTGGATGATAGCGCCGCTGCCTACAGAAGTGGCGAGCCGCTGGATCACCTCTGAACGTGCCGGGCAAATCATTGAGGCTCAACGCAACGAGCTGGAGATCCGGCACCAGATTGTGGCAGAGCACCTCCAAGACTACCGCTATGAATCCGTATCCAGTGCCTTTAATGTCTGGTTGCATCTGCCGGAACAATGGCGGGCCGCTGAGTTTGCAAGACGTGCGGCAGAAGTCGATATTTTACTGAAACCGGCAGAGCTGTTTGCCGCCGGCCAATACCCGGCACCGCAGGCTGTGCGGTTTTGTGTGGGTGGAGAATTAAGCCGGGAAAGATTAAAGTCCGGGCTGGTACGACTGGTGGAAATCCTCGGCGAAATGCCTGGAGGCACAGAAGGTCTGGTTTAGCGCGGGAAACTCTAGAGCTCTATCTCCAGAGCCTCAAACACACTACTGCGAGGGTAACCGTCCGCCACCATCTCGCGACTTTGTTGAAAAGCGCTGATGGCCGTACGGGTCGCCGGTCCCAGAATACCGTCAGGATTGCCAGTGTCGTACCCCATAGCATTGAGACGGGTTTGTAGCTCTTTGACCTGGGCGATACTCAGACGCTTAAGATCTTTAGGAGGCGAGCGTTGCAGTTTGCCGGCACCATTTATGCGGTCAGCCAGGTGCCCGACGGAAAGTGCATAGTAAACGGATCGGTTCCAACCCATGATGACATCGAAGTTGTGGTACACCAAGAACGCGGGACCGCGATACCCGGCGGGCAGCAGCACCGAAGCCGGCAAATCCAGATCAGCGAGCTCGGCGCCTGTTGCAGTGCGCAAACCCATGGCCCGCCACTGCTTCAGAGAGCGTTTTTGCTTAAAGCCCAACAACGTGAAATCAAAACCATCCGGCAGTTGCACTTCCCTGCCCCAACGTAAGTCCCTTTGCCAGCCCAGGTTATTGAGAAAGTTAGCCGCAGAGGTGAGTGCATCGGGGATACTTCCCCACAAATCCTTTTTGCCGTCGCCGTCGCCATCTATAGCGTACTTAAGATAAGCGGTGGGCATAAATTGTGTGTGCCCAACAGCACCGGCCCAGGAGCCCCGCATGGGATGCTCGACTCCAGGCACTTGTAACAGTTTCAGGGCCTCCATCAATTGGGCGGTAAAAAAGCGACTGCGACGTTGGTCACAAGCCAACGTGGCAAGGGAGTCCAGAGTCGGCATCTTGCCAAGATAACTGCCATAGTTGGTTTCCAGCCCCCAGAAGGCAACCAGATACTGAGCAGGAATACCGTATTCTTTAACCAGCTGATTAAGTAATTCACGGTGTTCGCGCAGCATTTTTCGGCCACGGGCTACCCGCCGGTGGTCAACCCGACGGGTGATGTAACTGCTAAAGGTAGTCGTAAATTCCGGTTGACGGCGGTCGAGCTCAATCACCTTGGGGACGTATTGAATCCCAGCCAGGGGACCCTGAACGATATCACTGGGAATCCCCTTATCGAGCGCCTCTTGTTGCAGGCGAACGACGCACCCATCCCATTGCTCTGGCGTGATGGTCTCGTCGCTGGGTGTCTCTGCGCTGGAGACCGCGCCTGACAACACCAGCCCGCAGGCTGCCAACCATTTCCCTACTAACTTTCCTGTTATTCGCCCTGATCCGTATGACACCGTTTTGACACCCGACTGCATTTAACACTGCGCCATTATAGGCCAATTCGCCCCAAAAACTTAACCCATCGTCAAGTTCCGGATGTGCACAAAAGCCTCGGCGAGATTCTTTTCCAGCTTATCTGCTTCGCCCAAATCTTGTCCTGCGGAAAAATCATTCTCAACAGCTATGCAGTATAATCCAGCGTTCTTGGCAGATTTGATTCCAGTCTCTGTATCCTCCACCGCTACACACTCACCGGGCTTTAATCCAAGCCGCTCCTGCGCCAGCAAATACACATCAGGAGCCGGTTTACTGTTTTGCACATCGTCCCGTGTGGCGATGGTTTTGAAAAAGTGACGCAATCCATAAGCTTCCATCGTCAAATCAATCTCACGGCTACCTGCTCCAGTCGCTATGGCGAGCGCATAACCGGCATCAAAGCTGTTTTGCAGGGTCTCCTTGGCAAAAGGCATCAACGGGCTGGGTTGCGCTGCAAAGCGATCGCGCGCCAGTGACAATTTCTTGTGAGTCAAATCGGTCGGTTCAACCGCTAACCCGTAGGTTTCAACGATAATCTCCGCATTGCGAATAGTAGGCACACCGTTGTGCTCGCGAATATATTCCTGCAACGTAAAATCAACATCGTAGTCCACCAGAATATCGCGCCAGCTTTCATAGTGCATTTGCTCGGAGTTGATCAGTGTTCCATCGTGATCGTAAATAATGCCTTTGATCATGTTGAGTCCCAGTGTAATGTATCTCAGGTACCACAAAAGGTTTCATAAAAACGGTCGCCGTCTTCGGGTGGTGTTTGATAAGCCTGAGTCTGTTCGGTTTGCGTATAGGGTTGGCGTAACACATCCAGCATTTTCAGCGCCGAAGCAGGATCACCACTCTCTTCGCATTCCTGAAGCACCGCCTCTACATGATGATTACGAGGAATAACCACTGGATTGCTGCGGCGCAAACATGCGTGTGTTTGTTCAGCGTCTTGGGTACTGATTCGTTGGTGCCAGCGTTCAATGACTTCACCCAATTGCGTGGCAATTTCGCCGCGAGCCTGCTCGCACTTCACAGAGCGAGTCAACAAATCAAAACTGATGGTGTAATCCAATTTGGCATCGGCAATGCCCTGCAGCAGCAGATCCATTAATTCGTCGTCGCTGTCTTCTACTTCAAGCAGGCCACATTTCGCTGCGACCATACTTCGATGTGCCTGCTGAAAACGCTCCGGGAAATTGTTAATCAGACCGGTCAGCTCCTGCATCAAAGATTCATCTTCCGTATCCAGCAACGGCAGCAGACTCTCCGCGAACCGAGCCATGTTCCAGTGGGCAATATGGGGCTGATTCCCAAACGCATAGCGCCCCTGATGATCAATGGAACTGTATACCGTTGCCAGATCATAGACCCCCATCATGGCACAGGGGCCAAAATCAATGGTTTCTCCGGAGATAGCGGTATTGTCAGTATTCATAACTCCGTGAATAAAACCAACACGCATCCATTCCACGATCAGTCTAATCTGGTTTTCGATAACACGATCGAGCAGCGCTACGCAGCGATGCTTTTCTGAATTCTTTACCTCGGGATAATGGCGCTCGATGGCAAAATCACACAGAGCTGACAGTGAATCCGCATCTTTCCGTGCAGCGAAAAACTGAAAAGTGCCAACCCGCAAATGACTGGTGGCGAGGCGAGTTACCACCGCGCCGGGGTGAGCCCCCTGACGAAACACCTTTTCTCCAGTAGTCACCACCGCCAGACAACGGGTGGTGGGCACCCCCAGGGCGTGCATGGCTTCGCTCATAATAAATTCGCGAACCGCAGGCCCAATGGCACAGCGACCGTCCCCACCCCGTGAAAACGCACTGGTACCGGAGCCCTTAAGCTGCAAGTCCCAACGCTCACCTTCGACCGTGAGCACCTCGCCCAATAAATGCGCCCGGCCATCCCCCAACTGTGGATTAAAACTGCCAAACTGATGGCCGGCGTAGGCGGTGGAAATGGGTTCCGCACCCTCAGGCGTTTGATTGCCGGCAAAGATCCTGGCCAAAGTGTCCTTATCGTTTATAAGGTCATCTGTTATGCCGATATGTTCGGCCAGCGCATGGTTCCACAGAAACAACTGTGGATCGTCCACCTCGGTCGGGTCATTTCTGTGGAAAAAACGCTCACCCAAGGTCACGTAAGAATTGTCAAACTTCATAAAGTCCCAACCGCCAAAACCATCGCTAGTGGAGACGTATGATAGCGCCGTGCGCTCAGGCTGGCACGCAGTTTTACGGTGGTTTATGATCCCCGCAGACATATCAACGCACCCTAAAGTGGCAGAATACCTATGCAACCCGAACTGCGCTCGAAATTACCCCACGTTGGCACCACCATCTTTACCGAAATCTCGCAGCTGGCGCTGGACTGCCAGGCGATAAACCTGGGGCAGGGCTTCCCGGATTTCGACGGCCCGGATCTACTGCGTGAGCGCCTCTGCCACTACGTGCAACAGGGCTTTAACCAATACGCGCCGCTGGCCGGGATTCCGAAGTTACGTGAGCAAATCGCATCCAAGGTCAAACGCCTGTACGGATACAACGCCTGCCCGGATACCGAAGTAACTGTGGTACCGGGTGCCACTGAGGCCATTTATTGTGCAATTACAGCCTGTGTGGGTAGCGGCGATGAGGTGATCGTTTTCGATCCGGCCTACGATTGCTACGAACCCACAGTGGCCCTGTGCGGCGGCAAAACCATTCACATTCCCCTGCAACCACCAAAGTTCGGCATTGACTGGCAACGGGTCAAGGACGCCGTCTCACCCCGTACCCGCATGATCATCCTGAACTCTCCTCACAATCCTACCGGTGCGCTCTTGTCGGCAGAGGATATGCAAACGCTGCGGGAAGTGGTTAAAGACACCAATATCCTGCTGTTATCAGACGAGGTATACGAACACCTGGTATACGATGGGCAACAACACGAGAGTCTGCTGCGATATCCCGATCTGATGCAGCGGGCGTTTGTGGTGTCATCATTTGGAAAAACCTATCATGTGACCGGTTGGAAAACCGGGTACTGTGTAGCACCGTCCCTCCTGACAACCGAACTGCGCAAGGTGCATCAGTACGTGACCTTTGTGGGTATTACTCCCATTCAGTGGGCGCTGGCAGACTTTATGGAAGCCTGCCCGCAGCACTGCGATGAGCTGCCGGCGTTCTACCAGAAAAAACGCGATATTTTTCTGGATGCTATGGCGAGCTCCCGCTTTGACATGATTCCCACTCCAGGTACCTATTTTCAGTTGGCTGAATACAGTGCAATCAGCGACAAAACGGATCGGGAAATGGTGCAATGGCTGACCCGCGAACAGGGCGTGGCCGCCATTCCCATCTCTGTGTTCTACCAGCAAGCGCCGGACATGCGCTACGTGCGTTTTTGTTTTGCCAAATCGGAAGCGACCTTGGTTGAGGCGGCGAAATTACTTTGTCAGCTATGAAATTGCTTTGCCGGCCATAGACATTTGCGGTCACTCATCCATGAATGTCCGCGCCGTTTGGCAAGCCATCTCAATCAACTCGCCCGTCATTTCGCGGGCGGTTTCGGTCTCGCGTCGCGATTGCACCCAACCGAGATATGTGAGGCCGCGAGCCGTCAAAAACAGAGGCAGCAGTGCCACATCCGAATCGCTTAACGGACGCAGTTGGCGATAACCGGCTATCAACGCCTCTCTGGCGGCATCGAAGTAATCTTCGCCCTGAACAAAGTACAAGGCCGTCGCCAATTCAAAAAGATGCCAGCCAAAACCGGCATCATCAAAGTCAATCACTCGAACATGGTCGCCGTCTACCATCAGGTTTTCGGGTACCAGATCCGCATGAATCATGCTGTAGTTGTCGGCGGACTGACCATAGCGTTGCAGACCCTCCGCTACCGCTTTTCGGGCGCGATTGATCAAACCCCGCTGCTGCTCCGACAATTCGGGCAGCTCCCAGAAGCGTCCCCAGAACGGCAAATCCCCGACCAGCCCTTCCGCGTCCCAGGCATGACGCTGAAATCCCTGGGGTAAATTCCAACTGCATGCCTGATTGTGTAACAGCGCCGCCTCGCGGCCTATGGTGGTAAACACGGAAACCACCTGCCCCGGTTCACTGCTCAGATCAATGGCCCCCAGCGGTTGGCCGCTGACCCAGGCAAAAAGATCCACCTGGCGCTTCTCCGCCAGAACATTTCCGCTGGCGAGCACAAACAGCTCACCCTCCGGCGTCGGAATCACATCCGGCACCTCGATACCGGCTTCCGCCAACGCCCGAATCCATTGCAGCTCCGCGTCCAATGCGGCATCACTGTGATATCCCGGCCGGTGAATTCTCAAGGCATATTGGTTGCCCTCAGACGTGGCCACCCGATAAACCGCATTTTCACGAAACTTCAGCAACGATAATTCTACCGGCTCAAGATCCCAGGCCTGTAAGGCATTGCTGGCAATCTCTTGCAGATGCTGCAATTGATCCGAGGTACTCAAATCTTCAAAAACGCTCATCGGACCACCTCCGTTTCTACCCATGCCAGGGTTTCATCCAGCTTTTGCAGCAACAGATCAGCGTGCTCCGGCTGGAATGGCATCGGCGGGCGCAGCTTGAGAATGCTGTCGTCACGACCAATCTTGCTGATCAATACACCTTCTTCGCGCATGCGGTTCACTAACAGGTGAGTGGCCTCCGGTGCCGGCGTTTTGTTGTCGCGGTCCTTAACCAGCTCTACGGCGAAGAACATGCCCAGGCTGCGAACATCGCCAATCAGCGAGTATCTCTGCTGCAGTTTTTTCAGTCCTTCAGTCACATAGGCGCCGGTAGAGACGGCGTTATCCAGCAACTCCTCCTGCTCCAGTACATCAAGCACCGCCATGCCCACCGCGGTGGAGACGGGGTTGCCACCAAAGGTATTGAAGTACATGGAAGAAGCGGCAAAACAATCAACCAACTCGCCGCGCGCCACCACCCCGGCCAGCGGATGGCCGTTGCCCATGGGTTTACCCAGAGTCACGATATCCGGCACCACGTCATACGCCTGATGCGCCCACATATGATGACCACTGCGACCGAACCCCGCCTGAACCTCATCGGCGATAAACAATCCACCGGCATCACGCACCAATGCAACCGCCTTTTCCAAAAAACCCGGGGGAACCTTAAGTAAACCCTCATTGGCAAAATCCGGGCACACCAACATCCCAGCCAGCTTAATGCCATCCGCCTCGAACGCCGCGATCGCCTCAGCGACCTTATCGGCGTATGCCTGAGCCAGAGCCTCGCCTTCGAGGCCGTCCATGCCACGGTAGGAATCCGGGATGGGAATGGAACGCACCCGGGCGCTGGCTTTGGCCTCCGCCATAAACGCGGTACCCAACTCTGCCACCGCCTCGGTATTGCCGTGATAGGCAAAGTCCGTGACCAGAATGCCGCTGCCGCCGCTACAATACCGGGCCATGCGAAGAGCCAGCTCATTGGCCTCACTGCCACTGCAAGTAAACATCGCCATCTGCAAGGAATCGTCAAACGTTGCGGTTAACCGCTCTCCATAGCGCACCACATTTTCGTGCAGATAGCGCGTATGGACATTCAGCGTCGATGCCTGCCGGCTCAGGGCCTCCACCACATGAGGATGACAATGGCCCACATGAGGAACATTGTTATAAACATCAAGATAACGCCTGCCGTCGGCGTCATACAGCCAGACGCCCTCCCCCCGGACCAGGTGCAGCGGATTATCGTAAAACAGCGGGGAATGCTGCCCCAACACCCGACGGCGTCGCTCTAACAGAGTTTGACTTGTGCTCATGAAACCTTCCTCACTCGTGCAATCCTTAAAAATTGTGTACCGAATGACCATCAGTGTAGGAATTGCGGTGATGGTCGCCTATCAGCCAAAGGGATGAGGTGAGAAATCAGGCCAACTCCTCTAGACTTAGCCAAGTCCAATCAGGCCTCAAAGGAATCGTGTAAAGGTGTCAGCTTCCCAGGTGAACGAGCTACCTCTGATCATTGCCGGCCCCATCCTGCGTCGTTGCGACAAAGAGCGATTTACGCTCTGGCTGGCAACCACCCAAGCAGTCAACTGTCGATTACAGCTGCAAGCGGGGCAAACGCCCATTTTTGAGCAATCACTAACCTGCCCGGATCAACAAAGACAGATTGCTATTGGAGAAAGAGGCTATATACAGCTGATCAGCGTATCGGCCGACATCCCCGAAGACCAGTCGATCCACTATGAGCTATGGCTGAAAACCGAAGGTGACTCGCAAGAAAGAGCGCTATCGTCACTGATACCACTGGGGCTCGATGACGGGCCGCGCCCCAGTTTCTTTATCCCGAGCCGCAGCCGCCAGATCCTGCACGGCTCCTGCCGCAAACCCCACTATGCCGGCCCTGATGCCCTGACCCGGGCCGAAAGCCTGCTGCGAGAAACCGCCGGCGACCCGAACCAACGCCCCTCACTGCTACTGATGAGCGGCGACCAGATCTACTGCGACGACGTCGCCGGGCCCATGCTGGACGCTATCTTCCAAGTGATCAAACTACTGGGACTCTTCCCTGAAAAACTGCAGGGCGCCATCGTCGACGATACCGAGGCACTCTACCAACACGCCTACACCTTCTATCACCGCGAACAACTGCTGCCCCTGTGCAGCGACACACCCTCACCGTTCAACCAACTGTTCAAAGGTGCGCGCAAACCCATCTTCACCAGCATTGCCGCCCACAACCACCTGGTCAGTGCCGCAGAAGTATTTGCCATGTACCTGCTGGTCTGGTCACCTCAGCTCTGGGCCTTTATTAGCTTCGACAACCAGCGGGTCGACGAAGACTTCCGCCAGCGCTACCAGAAAGAACAAACCGAAATCGAACGCTTTCGTGACGGACTCCCCCAAGTACAGCGAGCACTGGCCAACATCCCCGTCTGTATGATCTTCGACGACCACGACATCACCGACGACTGGAACCTGACCCGAGGCTGGGAAGAAGCCGCCTACCAGCACCCCTTCTCCCGCCGCATCCTCGGCAACGCCCTGCTAGGCTACTGGCTCTGCCAGGGCTGGGGCAACCGACCAGAAGCCACCCCGGAACCCTGGTTTGACCTGTTCCGTCCCTGCGACCAAGACTGGACCGACGATGCCCACAGCCAACTGATCGACGAACTCCTGCACCACAACCAATGGCACTACAGCCTGCCCACAACCCCACCCATCGTCGTCATGGACACCCGCACCCACCGCTGGCGCTCAGAAAGCAATCCGGACAAACCCTCGGGACTGATGGACTGGGAATCCCTCAGCGACCTACAGCAACATATTATTCATCAGGAATCGGTCATTCTGGTTTCCGCAGCGCCCGTATTCGGCGTCAAACTGATCGAAGTCATCCAGCGCATCTTCACCTTCTTCGGCCGCCCGCTCATGGTGGACGCCGAAAACTGGATGGCCCACCCGGGCGCCGCCAACGTGCTGCTTAACATGTTTATGCACATCAAAGCCCCCCAAAACCTCATCATCCTCTCCGGAGACGTCCACTACTCCTTCGTCTACGACGTCAGCATCCGCCGCAAAAAACGCCTGCCACAGAGCAACAAAAGCGCGCAGATACTGCGCGATCGGGAAATTTGGCAAATCACCGCCAGCGGCATCAAAAACGAGTTTCCGGCAACGCTGATCCGCTGGTTTGACCGATTTGACCGCTTTCTCTATAGCCGCAGATCGCCACTGAATTGGTTTACCAAACGTCGTCGTCTCTCCATCCGCTCGCGCAAACCCAGCAACTATGCGCCGTTGAGACTGGTGAATCGCTCCGGATTGGGGGTTTTAAAGCTCAACGATATTGGCGAACCTGCACAGATCAGCCTGTTACATGGTGATGGGACAGAGACCGTATTTCCGCCGAGAGGCAAATAACCACCCTCTAAAAAGTCATAAGTGGCCAGAATCGATAGGAGGGGGCCTACAGAATCGGAGGAACCGGCGGATTACGCCGCTTTGCGGCTATTCCGCCCTACGAATCTACAAATCCATAAACAGAGGTCAGTCGTTTCATTCCTTGAGGCAGACAACTCAGCAAACCTCGGTGTGAGCGGCGGCTGGGGGTTTCGTTTTCAGAGCATCAAAGAGGGCGCCGAAAGAGCCAAAAAGACCGGCGTGTTTTGCCGGGCTTTTTGGCGACTGAGGGAAGGCCGGAGGGCCGCCCGACCGCTCTGAAAACGGAACCCCCAGCCGACGCGACTTGGGGCACCCAACTCCAAGCCCAGAAAACAAAGGGGCCAGGCCGCCGCAGATTGAGGTACCCAACTCCAAGCTAAGAAAACAAAGAACCAGCCGATACGTCTCAGGAAACCCAACTCAAAATCCGGGAAATCCGACCCTGGCACCTTGCCAGCACACCTCCTCCTTTGGTCTGATTTGGGCCCCACCCCACCCTGGGTTAAACTTCCCTACAGCACAAAATAACAACGCAAGAGACAACCATGAGCACTGACATCTCAAACCTAAGAAAATTTGTCTCCCCCGAAATCATCTTCGGCGCCGGCGCCCGCAAAACCGTCGCCAACTACGCCCACACCTTCGGTGCCCGCAAAGTCCTGCTCGTCTCCGACCCTGGCGTCGCCAAGGCAGGCTGGCTCAGCGACATCGAAAACCACCTCGCCGAAGAAGACATCGACTACGTCACCTACACCAACGTCTCCCCCAACCCCAGAGCCAGCGAAATCATGCAAGGGGCAGACCTCTACCGCGAACAAGGCTGCAACGTCATCGTCGCCGTGGGCGGCGGCAGCCCCATGGACTGCGCCAAAGGCATCGGCATCATCCACGCCAACGGTGGCAGCATCCTCGACTATGAAGGCGTCGACACCATACACATCCCCATCCCGCCGCTCATCTTCATACCCACAACCGCGGGAACCTCCGCAGACGTCTCACAGTTCGTCATCGTCTCCAACCCCGAAGAACGGGTCAAATTCTCCATCATCAGCAAAGCCGTGGTGCCCGACGTCGCACTCATCGACCCCGAAACGACGATGACCATGGACCCGTTCCTGAGCGCCTGCACCGGCATAGACGCCATGGTCCACGCCATTGAGGCTTTCGTCTCCACCGGCGCCGGACCACTGACCGACATGCACGCCCTCGATGCTATGCGCCTCATCAACACCAACATTGCCGACCTGGTGGCCGACCCCGGAAACATACAACTGCGCGAAAAAATCATGCTCGGCTCCATGAAAGCCGGACTGGCCTTCTCCAACGCCATCCTCGGCGCTGTGCACGCCATGGCCCACAGTCTGGGCGGCTACCTGGACTTGCCCCACGGTCTCTGCAACGCCATCCTGCTCGAACACGTCATCGCCTACAACTACCCGGAAGCGCCCGAACGCTTTCGTGCCGTGGCCGAAGCACTGGACATCGACACCCGCGGCATGACACCCAAAGACATACAAAAACGACTGATCGAGCAAGTGATTGGACTGAAACAACAAGTCAGCCTCACGCAAAAACTGGGTGAAAACGGCGTCAGTGTGAGCGACATTCCCATGCTCTCCCACCACGCCCTGCAAGACCCCTGTATCCTTACCAACCCGCGCCAGTCCAACAAACGCGACGTAGAAACCGTGTATGAAGAAGCCCTCTAACAAAGCCGACCTCACCGTAGAAAGCCTGATCGGCCTGGGCAACCACTCGGCCCGAAAAAACTACTACCCCGAACTTAGCGCCAAACTCGACGAACTCGAACAAGAACGCAATCGCTACAAATGGTTGTTCGAAAATGCCCTGCACGGCATCTTCCAGGCACAGCTCGATGGCGGCATACTCGTGGCAAACCCCGCCATAGTGCACATCTGCGGCTACCTTAGCGCCTCACAGCTTTATCTGGAAGTCACCGACATCGGCGAACACCTGTTTGTAAACCCCGAAAGCTACGCAGAATTCCGCACTACGCTGCTCGACCAGGGCCATGTATTTGGTTACATCACCCGCTTTCGCCGCCGTGACGGCAACAACATCTATGTCTCCATGAACGCCCTGCTCAAAGAAGAAAACGGACAAAGGGTGATAGAAATATTTGTACAGGACATTACCGAACGAGTACTGGCTCAGGAAAAACTGCAACGGCTTAACGAAGAACTCGAAGAGCGGGTCGCCCTGCGCACCAAAGAACTGGAAAACCTCAACACCCAATTACGCCAGGAAATCACCGAGCGGGAACAGATCCAGCAACAGCTCAAAATCGCCAAAGAAGCCGCCGAAGACGCCAACAACAGCAAAGACAAATACCTGGCCGCCGCCAGTCACGACCTGCTGCAACCCATGAACGCCGCACGCCTGCTGATCTCTACCTTGCGCGAACGACAGCTCGCCGATCAGGAATCCCACCTGGTCGAGCGCATACACATGGCGATGGAAAACGCAGAAGACCTGTTGGCCGACCTGCTGGACATATCCCGACTCGACCAAAATGCCGTCACACCGGTAATCACCGAATTCGACCTCAGCCAGCCACTGCACGCCATGATCAGCGAATTCCAGCCGGTGGCCGACAACAAAGGCCTCGACCTTCGAGCCGTGCCCACGCGACTGGCCGTGCGCAGCGACTCCCGCTTGCTACTCAGAATCCTGCGCAACTTTATCAGCAATGCCATCCGCTACACCCATGACGGCCGCGTACTGGTCGGCTGCCGGCAGCGGGGCGATAACCTCAGCATCCAAGTCTGGGACACCGGCGATGGCATTCCCGAAAATCAACAACAAGACATCTTTCGGGAATTTCACCAACTCGACCAACACAAAGGCAAAAACCGACACGGCGTGGGTCTGGGCCTCGCCATTGTGGAACGCATGGCCAAGGTACTCGACCACCAACTCGAACTGCGCTCAAAACAAGGCCGCGGCTCCATGTTCGCCATCGAAGTCCCCGTAGCGGAACAAGCCCCCCAGAACGAAACTGCTGAGCCCACCCCCGCCTTCACCTCCAACCAACTTGAAGGCCGGCGCATACTCGTTATCGACAACGACGAAAATATTCGCGTCAGTATGGACGCGCTGCTCAGCCGTTGGGGTTGCAACGTTATCACCGCCGCCGGCGAGGACGACGCCAAACAACGCTGCCAAACGCAAATGCCCGAGATCATTTTGGCCGACTACCACCTCGACGACGACAAGCTCGGTATCGCAGCCATCAACGGACTGCGGCTCAATTTCGGCCAACAAATCCCGGCCGCCATCATCACCGCAGATCGCAGCAGCCACAGCCTGGGATTATTCAAACAATTGGGGTTTCCTGTATTGAACAAACCCCTTAAACCAGGAAAGCTGCGCGCCTTAATGACACATATGTTGAGAGAAGGTTAGGAAGGTTTCCTCCTATGGATTCACTGCCGGCAGCCGTGCGGTCCCAACTCAGCGTACCTGAGCTACTGCCAATGCCCAACCATATGCCCGACCAACTGCGGTACAACCTCCAGAGGCAGGTTATGAGCCATCCCCTCAATCACCTCCATACGCGCGTTGGGAATCAACCTGGCCGTATGCTCACCATGAGCCAGCGGCAGAAGGCCATCATCGCGACCGTGAATCACTAAAGTCGGTGCACGAATTGCCTTGATAGCAGCCGAGCGATCACCGGCGTCCAATACTGCAAGAATCTGCCGCGGAACCCCCTGCGGATAAAACCCCCGCTCATTAACCGCCGTCAGTTCCTCTTCACTGGTAAAGGTGGCATTTTCGAGACTCTTTTGAGCCTCAGGCGTGGGTTCGGGCAAATGCTCCGCACCACTGGTGGACATAATCGACACCAGACTCTTCACCCGTTGAGGTTGCTCCACTGCCAGCACCTGAGCAATCATTCCGCCCATAGAGGCACCCACTACATGCGCCCGCTCAATCTCAAGATGATCCAACAGCGCCGCCGCATCCTCGGCCATGTCGCTCAAGCTGTATACCGCATTTACCCCAAAGCCGAGATTATTCTTTAGCAATTGCCACCAGAGTACCGGGTCACCCAAATGATCCATACGCTGAGAAGCACCTACATCGCGGTTATCAAATAGAATCACCCGGTAACCCGCGTCCGCCAATCCCTGGGGTAATTTCTCCCCCCATAAGCGGTAGGAACTGCCAAGCCCCATAATCATCAATACCGGCTCCCCCTGGGGATCGCCAATCTCAACCATCGCCAGCTTTACGCCATTGGCCTCGATCACCTCAGGTGACAAGTCCCGAATGCCCGCCAGGCTGGCTGTGCTGAAGGTGAGCAACGCCGCAAACGCCGCCAGGGTAGAAAGCAAAATCTGAAACCGTGGAAGGAAATTCATACAGCGCTCCCGATAAAAAATTTGCGTTGTTATACCCCGAATCGAGTATCTGGGACAAGCGTCCAGAGCGTTCAACTTAAACGGTTAAAAAAATCTTTCTGCGACCCAATAGTCATTAGACTATTTTGGATTATATATAAGACTCAAGAATTACTTATGATCATAAAAACCGGTTTTTTTCCACTGTTTATGCCGGTTTACCCCTAAGCCGATGTCGCCACAGACCGCATTATTCGTGGAAAGTTGTAAAGTTCATGAATGTCAAGCATCAGAAATGACCAAGAAAATGACCGATTCCGCCCCGGTAGTCAGAATTGTCCTGTGTGCATTAAGCTTGCGGCTGGCTGTTTTTCTGTGACGTAGATGTTTTTGTGAGCTGCATCCAGCCCGCCGGGGTGAGAGCCGGTGAGGAGTAAACAGACCCGCATATAAAAAATAATGTCGTGCACATCGAGAGGAAATTCTAATGATAAAGCCCCTTGCCTCCCCGTTGTCGCTGTTGGCGGCTTCCATCTGCCTGGCCAGTTCCGGTGCCCTTGCTGAGCGGGTACTCGAAGAAATTGTGGTCACTGCGCAGAAGCGGGAACAAAGTCTTCAGGATGTCCCTATTTCCGTCAGTGCGTTCACCGGCGAACAGCTGGAAGAAGCAGTGATCCAGGATATTTTTGATCTGCAAACCAACACCCCAGGCCTGCGCGCCAACCAGAACCAGAATGCAACCTCCGCCAACTACAGCATTCGAGGAGTCGGCACCTCGTCACAGAACTTCGGCCTGGAATCCTCGGTCGGCCTGTACGTGGATGGCGTCTATCGTTCACGCCAGAGCACCATGGTTAACGACATGGTGGATATGGAGGCGGTGGAGGTGCTGCGGGGACCGCAGGGTACGCTGTTTGGTAAAAACACCCCTTCCGGTGCCGTGTTATTCCGCACCAAAGCCCCGGACCACGAGACCGACGGTTTCGCCAGAATTACCGGTGGCAATTACAACGCGGTTAATCTCTCCGCCGGCGCCAATCTGTCGCTGATAGAAGACGTATTGGCGGTGCGCGGCACCGTCTACTCCAGCCAGCGCGACGGTTACACCGACGTCGAGGGCTTTGGCAGTGACGTAATCAATGATCGCGACCGCGAAGGTGCGCGCTTGCAGGCGTTGTTTACACCCAACGATGATGTCAGTGTTCGCGTTATTGCCGATTACTCAGAGATCGATGAGGTGTGTTGCACGGCACTGACTTATGTTGACAGTGTGGTTGCCAAAGGCCGCACCGACGCCCAGGGCAATCCCATACCTGGTACCGATTCCGTGCTGGCGTTACTGGGCGGTACCGTCGCAACCGGAGACCAAACGGATAACTACGAAACCACCCTGAACCAGTTGCCGGTATCCACCGCACGCGACCGTGGACTGTCCGCCGAAGTGAAGTGGGATCTGAACGACGATGCAACGTTCGTTTCGATCAGTGCCTGGCGCAAATACAATTCCTTCGATTCTATCGACAGTGACTTCAGCGATGTGGATATCATCCGCACTGCCAATGATGCGCACCAGGAGTCTTTTTCTCAGGAGCTGCGACTGGATTACACCGGCGATAAACTCAACGCCGTGGTGGGACTGTATTACTTCCAGCAGGATCTGGACCTGAATTACACCCTCACTGGTGGTGATGCACTCGACCCCTATGCCGGATTGGCCTTTGGTCTGGATGCCTTTGTACAGGGCATGAATGCGATCAGCGCCGCTACGGGCGGACTCTTCCCTCAAGCCGCCAGCGCTTATCCCAATGACTTTGAGGCCTTTCACACGGCCAGCCAGGAACATGAGAGCTGGGCCATCTTCGGTCAATTCGATTACAGCGTAACCGACGACATTATCCTTACCATGGGTCTGCGTTATACCGAAGAAGAAAAGGACCTGCGCACCGTCTTTAACGAATCCATCGGTGGCGAAGTCTGGAACGCGGGACCACAGACCAGCCTGGCGCAAGTCGGTGCGGCCGGTGTCGCGCTGGGTCAGCTGGGTGCCGACCTGGCGGTGGGTGATCCCAGCAAACTGTTTGATCCGACTTTTGTGGGCCAGTTTGCGCCCTACACGGTTGCCGGTTGGGGAGGTTGGCTGTTCCCGGGTCTGACACCTCGCGATGACGTGATCGCCGAGCTAACCGATGAACAAATCACCGGTACCCTGAAGCTGGCCTGGCAAGTGAACGACAACTCAATGATCTACGCCTCTTACGGTACGGGCTACAAATCCGGCGGTACCAACACCGACCGTATCCCACTGGGTTTCAATCCGGTTTTTGATGCGGAAACCTCCGAGTCGTTTGAAGTGGGTGCCAAGCTGGAATTTCCGGATCAGGCCCTGCGTATAAACACCGCGGCCCACTACACCACAGTGGACGATTTTCAGGAAAACACGTTTGCGGGTAACGGCTTTATTCTGCAAAACGCCGGTGAGCTGGAAACCTATGGCGCGGAGCTGGATGTCTTCTGGAAGCCGGCGGACAACACCACAATAACCTTTGCCTACGCTTATACCGTGGCGGACTTCAAGTCGTTTGAAAAGGGCAACTGCTGGAACGCCTACTCATGGCACAACGGTGTAGCTGACCCCGGTGCAACTCCCGGTGAAGCCTTCTGCGACCGCTCCGGTGATCGCGTCTCCATGAACCCGGAACACAATGGTACCCTGGGTATCCAGCAGGACTTTGTGCTGTCTGACAGCCTGGAAGGCTATATCTACGGTGAATACAGCTTCCTGTCTGATATGGTGCTCGATGCCAACAATGATCCGTTCAAAGTTCAGGACGACTACGGTCTGGTTAACCTGCGCGCCGGTCTGAGCTTTACCGAACTGGATTTGGATGTGACCTTGTGGGTTCGCAACGCACTGGATGAGAACTACAAGCGCACCACCTTTGATGTTCCCGTCCAGTCCGGCAAGTTGATGGCTTACCCCAGTGTGCCTCGCACCTTTGGTCTGACTCTGAACAAAGCGTTCTGATACCAGGTTTTCGAAGAACGTTTACGAAATCACTCCGGTCTCCTGTTTGACAGGAAACCGGAGTGATTACTCAGGGCGGTGTTTTTGCTTCCGCTCTCAATTCTGTAACGACACGCCCGCCAATGCCCCAATTATCGGTGTTGACTTCATCGATAACGACTAACGTTGTGCTGGGATTCTTGTCCAACACCTCCACCAGCAATTGCGTAGCGCCTTCAATCAGGCGCGCTTTTTGTTCAGAGGTCACCTGCTCATTGGTGATCTTGATATTGACGTAAGGCATGATGCTCTCCTTTCTCCGTATGATCTGTAACAACTACCTGACTGCGGCTGGCATACCAGGCTCCACCACTGACCAGTACAAAACCCAGCAACAAAATCGAATTTGCCGGTTCATTAAAAATCACCAGAGCGGCAATGCCGGACAATACCGGCACCAATGCCATCCAGGTTCCCACCCGTGCGGGTCCCAGTAATTGAACCGCCTTTACATAACAGAACATCTGCACAATGGTGGCCAGTACACCTTGATACACCGCCTGCAGGGCTACCTCCTGCCACAGCTGTGGAGAGACAGTCTTAGGCAGACACAGTAAATACACGGGCAAATACAATGCGGCGGTATACACTGCCAGTGACACCGTAGCCTGCCACGGCGTAATCTTCCAGCGCCGCACCAGCACGGAAAACAGCGACCAGCAGAGGGCACCGCCCATCAGCCAGGGGTCTCCCGCTGCGATACCGCCCGCAGACCAGAGCTGCAACGCCAACAACAGCGCAATTCCGAAAGTGATCACCCCCATCCCGAACCACATGTTTGGCGAGGGCCTGTCATCGCCGCTCGCGGCCGATATCAGCGCGATGGTAACCGGCATTAACCCGGGTAGCAGCAGCGCGGCATGGCTGGCGGGTGCCAGCTCAAACCCCTTGAACGTCGTGACTGCATAAGCCAGCCCGCCCACCAGACTGGCAACCAATAATCGAAGATCCAGCAGTTGGAAGCGAAACCAGAACCACCACAGTGGCAACAAAACGGCAGCGCAGGTCAGATATCGAATCGCGATCACATCAAAGTGGTTCAGCCCGCTCAGCCCTCCGTGACGGGATACCAGGATAAACCCGGTCCAGATCAATACTGCGGTAGAGGCAAACAGGTAACCAGAGGTTTTGGAGTTTGAAATCGTCATCGAAATACCCTCAGCGGAAATCCCCGTCAGAATATCGGATTTGATCATTCATAAATAATGAATAATACTGAATGAGTCATTCTCAAGTAATGAAAGCTATGGAACTCTCTGATCTGGCGGTATTCACCCAGGTGGTGGACTGCGGTGGCATTACCCGGGCGGCTGAGAAACTCAATCGAGTGCCCTCGAACGTAACCGCCCGCATCCAAAAACTGGAAGACGAATTGGGCAAACCGCTGTTTCTGCGGGACCGCAACCGTTTGCGCATCTCCGCAGCGGGCGAACAATTTCTGGGACGTGCCCGAGAGATTCTGGAGCTGGCGCGCTACGCGGTGGAGGAGTTCCAGGACACTCGCCCGACAGGCGTTCTTGCGGTGGGCGCCATGGAAGCCGTGGCCGCCACCCGTCTGGTCGCCCCCATGGTGCAGTTTCATCGCGATTATCCGAATGTGGAACTGAATGTGACAACAGCGCCCACCGGAGATCTGATCGAAAAGGTGCTCGATGGTGACGTGGATCTGGCCTTTGTAGCCGATCCGCCTCCCGATCCGCGGCTGGACTGTCAACCGGTGTTTAGAGAAGAGCTGGTGATGGTTTCCAGCCTGGGACACCGTTCCATCCGCAAACCGCAGGATCTCGGCCCCTCACCCACCATGTTGGGGTTTGGCCACCGCTGCGCCTATCGTACGCGCCTGAGCGACTGGCTGCGCCAGGGCGACAGCCAGGCGAAAATCCTTGAAATCAATTCTTACCACACGCTGCTGAGCTGTGTCGCGGCTGGAATGGGTGTTGGCATTGTACCCAGAGCCCTGTTGGAGCATTATCCCTTTAGGGATGATCTCCGTGCCCATCCACTGCCTGCCAAGTGGCGCAAGAGCACCACCGCGATTATCTGGCGGCAGGACAATCTCAAGGCCAGTATGGAAGCTTTTATCAATTCTGTGGTCTAACCCCCCATGAATGTCTCCAAACATGCCAGTAGTCTGCGCCAGGCTATTATTGTGACAAGTGGCTTTGTCCTCGTATTGTGGCTGATTGAATTAGCGGATTTCGGTTTGGATCTGGGGCTGGCGGTGTACGGTGTACTGCCCAGAACCGAACAGGGCCTGACCGGCATACTGCTGGCACCCATGATCCACGGCTCCTGGGAACACATCGTCAGCAACACCCTGCCCCTGCTGTTGCTCGGCAGCATACTGATCTATGGCTACCCCCGCTCCAGGGTACCCGCGCTTATGGCCATCTGGCTTATTTCAGGCGCCGGAGTCTGGCTGTTCGGGCGCACCAGCTACCACTTCGGCGCCAGTGGTCTCACCCACGGCATGTTTTTCTATCTGTTCGTCAGCGGAATGCTGCGACGAGACCGGCGCTCAGTGGCCCTGTTGATGATCGCCTTCTTTATGTACGGCGGCATGCTGTTAACGATCTTTCCCGGCGAGCCGGGCGTCTCCTTCGAATACCACTTATTCGGTGCACTTGGTGGTCTGTTGGCGGCCATTGTGCTGCGTCGGCATGACCCTCCTCCCAAGCGCAAACGATACTCTTGGGAGGAGAGCGATGACGACGATTCTCAACCACACTAATCTTCTACTACACTTACAGGAACATCCAGACAGCCCACAGGGAAATAATGAGCTACGACCCCAACCAGCCCGATGCCTACAGCGTACACTTGGGGAACGTCAGTGAGCAGCAATCCTGCCGGGCCCAGCAAGACATATGCAACGATGAGGGTGTTCTGCTGGTCAAGCAGGGTACAACCCTGACCTCCAACATTATTGAAACACTGAGTTCCCACCGATTGGATCAGGCCATCGACAATGCCATCGGCCTCGACGAGGTGTTAGCGGCCGACACCCTGCTGCTGGCACTCAGATCACTGACTGAAGAATTTCAGGATTTGGCCGCCATTGAATCCCAGCTTCAGGCCAACAACCTTTTAGAGGAGCTGTGCGGTTACCAGCCCTTTCCCCCGGTACTGATCCAGAAGTTGACCGTGATGCAGTTGCAGCTACCGCAACTATTTCGTCATACGCTCACCGGTACTCTGCTCTCTGTGTATCTCGCCCAAGCGGCGCGTATGACCATGGGCAGTGTGCACCAGGCATTTTGCGCGGCCCTGTTTCGCGATCTGGGCGTGCTGCATATTAAGCCGGAAATCCTCAACACAGAAAATAAATTAACCCCCGAGGAACAGCGGGCGGAGCGGGCTCATCCCCGGATTTCCGAAAAAATCATCAGCAACGGCAGCGACTACGCCGAGGCGATAGCCATCGCTGTCGCGGAGCACCATGAACACCCCGCCGGAGTTGGCTATCCCGCCGGCAAATCCGTCGACAGCTCCAGTGATCTGGGCCTGGTGCTGTCACTGGCCGACTTCCTCAGTGTGAAACTGTTGAGTAGCCCGCAGCAAACCCTGGTGGATACCGGGCATTATCTAAAGGCCGCGGTCAGTATTTACCAGGTTCCCATCTTTCGTACCTGCTACCAATTGTTCGCCACAACTACCTTTCCCCATCAGGAAACACCTCACGGCAATGTGCAACAGCGCTCGGAGCAGGCGATCGAACGGTTGGTGTCCATCGGTGCCGTGTTCGCCTATATGATTTCGCTGCAGCACCAACTGTCAAAGCAACCCCTGGATAGTCGCGGCCAGCGATTCTCTCGCCGGGTGGACGTGGCCATCAGTCTGCTGCGCACCACCGGGCTGGCGACCATCGATCTGCTGGAATTATTGGATGAAATGAAGTCTGAGGAAGATTCGGGCGAACTGGAAGATACGGAAATTATTGAACTGGAATTCCTGCATATTGCAGAACACTGCTACCGCCTGGGCGCCAAATGGCTGTTGCAAAAGCCGCAGATGGACCTCGAAACCAAAAAGGAAATCGGTAGTCTTTTGCAGTTGATGGAAGATGTTATTCAGCAATGCGGTTGATAGGTGGGGACTCGATTTCCCGATACACGGATTCCGGTCTATTTTCATAGCGCTTGGAAAAGTGGAACGGCATCAGCTGTTTTACCTGTGCCTCGCGGGCAATTTGCGCACAGGCCACCGTACTCAGGTGTCCATTGGCCTTGGCCAATTCAATGTCCTTCAACCGGTAAGGGGCCTCGCAAAACAGTAAGTCGGCTGAACGGGCGAGATCAATCAGTGCGGCGCGGTTGCCCCCATGGTCCGCCAGATCCGTGGCATACACAATTTTTTCACCCGGCCCCGCCACCAACAGATTCTTCGACAATGTTTCCACCGTTTCGGGGCGCCCGCCAGGCAGCGATATCAGTGCCTCTTTATCACCTTGCTCCAGTCCGGCCTTTAGGGCCTGTAGCCAGGGGCCTGGAGCCTCGTGGTAGCGAGCCAGTTTATCCTTGCAAATATGAAACCGCGGTGCCATTTCCACTGCGTAGGCCAGTACCGGTGTCGGCTCCGTCGCCCCCACTGCAACCCCGTGATCAAGCTGTACGGCTTTGATGACAAAATCCCGTTGACGCAAAATGATCTGCCCCTTCACTGGTTTTTCGGGCAGCGCTTCCATGGTTTCAACACCGGCTCTAACCAGACAACGCTGCAAATGGTCGCCATGGAATTCGTTTATCTCAAACTGAGGCCCCCGGTCCTCCACCCGATCCCATAGAAAGGCATTCACCAACCCCAGGATTTTGCGGGCAATCCCCCTGGGACCAAATATCCGACAACAGGGGTAATAGCCGATTCTCGACCGCAACAACCACAGGAAGCCTCCAATATGATCAGCGTGAGCATGACTGATGCAGATATCGGTGGTCTGGTGAATCACCCGAGTCGGCAATCGCCCCGTTTCGCCGAGATCAAACAGTAAATGTCGTTTGCGATTATGCAGCTGCAAATGCAACAGCGGATCCCCGAATACACCGTTGACCATGGTCGCGGTCACCGTGGATAAATGGGCACAGAGAGGCTCCCCTGCGCGGGGATTGGCTGGGTTGTATGCTCGCGCCACAGAGTGTATCCGCGGCCTGGTTAATGGAAGTACCCTATTGTCCACATGCCGGGTGTGCAACTTACCCTGGGGGGAGACAACCGCGTCACGTACCAGTATTGCGTCGACCTGCTCCAGGTTTTCGCTATGCTTCACCATCACTGTCCAACGCTCTTGTCGTCGTCGGTGCACCGTGCCCATGGACAATAGCGTTTTACCGGCATAGAGCGCGCATTGCCGACCACTCCAATCGTCGTCCGGCAGACCAGCGGCCATCCCCAGGAGCGTAGGGTTGGGCAACACCAGTTGCTGCTCCTGCGCACCCTCCATATAGTTCTGCCAGCTTAAACTCCGGCATCGGGCTCTCTCTGGCTTATTGACGCGTACCGCGGTCACGGCAGATGTCATGGAATCCACAATTACGTTATGGGCATTGGCTTTCAAGGTGGCGAGAATTCGCGCTTCGGGTTTGGCACTGAGATAGCAGACACGATCCACGGTCGCGCAGTCCAACAGAGCGCCAAGCAGCTCTTCACCGGCCGCACCGGCGACCACACCGGGTGCATCAATAATCAGGGGAATGGCGTGTCGCCGATGATGCCGCAATAGTCGGGTAATGGCACTGAGCAGAGGCAAACGGTAACGAACAGCATCGAGGCTGCAAAGCGGCTCAAATGCCTGCAGACGCCAGCCCTGTGACTGGCGAAGCCCCAGGCTGACCACTCCCGGAGGCCCGAACGCCGGCGAGCCGGGGTCACCACTGAGGCAGTAGCTGCTCTGCCCCTGTTGCCACAGCCTTTGCCCCAGGGTCTCGGCCAGAGTCGATTTGCCTGCGCCTGACTCCCCATACAGCAACAAGGTTGCGGTTGTGTGACCACTGAGCCAGGTCAGCAGCGTTTCGGGGCAATAGTCTTGAAAAGACCCTTCAATATCCATGGCTCTCATAATGCGTCAGCCACGGACGAAAGCCTAAAACCTTTGAGAAATAAGGAAACTCCGGCTTATATCAGGCCCAATCCGGGGGAAAGCCCTGGAGATAACTCCGGGGCATGCCCCTCGCCTTCGGCCCGCAGAAACGCCTCCTGCGCCATGCGTTCATTGCCCATGCACTGGTAACAATCACCCAGCACCTGGTAGGCCGCCTCAGGGTGTTCGAGTCGCCCTTTGTCGAGTGCGATCCTCAAGAACTTGATCGCCTGCCCCCATTCATCTTTCTGAAAATGCCATACACCCAGTTGCATGGCAATCTCCCCGGTCTTGGCCTGTGTCTCCAAAACCCTCAGATAGGATATCCACCTAACCATACCACTCCAGCCACTCAGTCCATCAGTGTTACTCGGGAAAGTTTGTAACTCACTCTCTGCATTAATGGTAATGAGTTTTACTGTAATACCAGCACGACGTGAAAATCAACCCGATGCAAAGCACGAAATTTTTCGTTACTATGGCCTGCTAGTACTCTTTCAGAGAGTACTACTTGATCTTTTCTGACACCTTGTCGCAAAGGCTGTGCAAAAAGCCTATATCTTTAGTACTCAACTGCCCCAGCTTCTCTGTAGCCCATCGATACAGTGCCGAATCCGGTTCGAAGGTTAGAGCCGGCAGCAACTGCTCCAGCTTGGTCTTTAACGCCAACCACTGAGCGTCCTGGGCCTGAACATGGACGGCCCCGGACGGCTTCAGGATGGGGTTGAGCCGGCTCAGCTCATAGGCGTAGAGCATCACCGCCTGAGACAGGTTCAGGGAAGGATAAGCCACCGCCATAGGAATACCGGTAAGGAGGTCACAGGCTTCCAATTGCTCATTGCTCAGCCCGGACTCCTCACAACCAAAAACGATAGCTACCCTGGAGAGTGCATCCCCCTCTTTTTCTGAGGTCTTGTTGGCAATCACATCACGGACCTCAGCTGGCGACAACAGATCGCGCCAACCATGACGGGGTTTGGCTGTGGTGGCGATAGAGAGATCCACATCCGCCAATGCCTCTGGCAAGGAATCAAAACAATCGGCCTTTTCCAACACCTCGCCAGAACCATGGGCAAGGATACGGGCCTGTTTGTGCTGATGTTGTTCGGTATTGACCAGACGCAGCTGGTCAAAGCCCATGGTTTTAAGGGCCCGGGCACTGGCGCCGATATTTTCCGGAACCGCGGGTTCGACCAGGACAAAGAGTATTTGCATAAAAAAGTGAGTGCCGCTGCGACCGTTCGCAACGCATTCTACATGGCTTACCCCAGGGTGACAAAAAGGCAACTACATTGTGAGAGTTTTGTGATAAATCCGTGACGCCCGCGGGACATCGGTCCCGTAGCCTTGGTATCCGTGCTCTGGCAGGTTGTTTACAAGATCCAGAACCTAAAACCCAGTATCTAGAATCGAGGCCGATATTATGAAAAACAAGCTAAAAGCCGCTCTGGTAGCCTGCTGCATCACCGCGACGGGTTTCGTATCCACCGCGATGGCTAACCCCCTTGGGCGACACTTTGATATTGAAATCACCAACATCACCAAAGGCATTGTCTACACGCCCTTCCTCGCCGCCACTCATACCCGTCGTGTCAGCTTGTTTGAAGTCGGTGAGGAGGCCTCGGAGAGCGTCGGCCGGGTCGCCGAAGGTGGCGATATTGCCCCCCTTAAACTTGAGTTGGACGAGCACGAGAACGTCTTCGAAACTATGACGACTGAAGGCCTCTTGCAGCCTGGCGAATCCGTCAATCTGGAATTGACCGGTGTGGGCAACGCCAGCCTGGTCAGTATTATTTCCATGCTGCTACCAACCAACGACGGCATCGTAGCGTTACGTGGTGCCAAACTGCCACGTGGACAAGCGAGCTCAGTCACCTACTTTATGTACGCCTATGATGCCGGCACTGAAACCAATGACGAGCTGTGTATCAACATCCCCGGCCCTCAGTGTGGCGGTGTTCCCTTTTCTCCTGAAGATTTGGGTGAAGGGTATATCTATTCCCACCCCGGCATTCACGGCGAGGCGGATTTGAGCCGCTCCCAGTACCAGTGGGATGGTGCAATTGCCAAGGTGGTCATTACCCGCATGCGTTAATCGTTCTGCCTATTTATAGTCCTACCCGGTTTATACCCCATGATGGCTTAAACCGGGTAAGCACATCCGCTAGTCTTCTGATAGAAATGACTTGATTGCGGCCTTGTGTTCTTCCATATGAAAGCAACGCCACAACGCGTTGGACTCTCGTTCCCATACCTTGTCCAGCTGCGTCTCAAGGCTGTTTTGATCCAACAACGCTTTGGTCATTCGCAACATGGGAGCGGGATTGCCGGCGATATTCACGGCGATCTTTCTGGCCTCATCCAGCAGTGATTCCTCGGGATAGAGATAGTCCACCAGTCCAATGTCGTGCGCTTCCTGCCCGCCCACCGGACGCCCGCTCAGTAACAACTCCGATGCACGTCCGAACCCCACCCGTGCTGGCAAGTATTTGGTCGAACAGATTTCGGCAACAATTCCCACTTTTACAAACGAAAAGTGAAAGCTGGCCCGAGGTGAAGCCACCAAAACGTCTGCCGGTAAAAACAGGGTAACGCCCCCACCTACGGCGAAGCCGTTAAACGCCACTACGATAGGCTTGGACTGACGCAGCATCTGTACCCAGTCGGTGGACATTAGATTAATACCACCGGTATAGGGGTCGTTCTTGTCGTAGGGTATTTTCCCCGAGCTGCGTGGCAGGAAGAGCTCCTCCATATTGCCACCGGCACTGAAGCCCTTGCCTTCGGCCGCGAATAGAATGGCTCCGACAGCGTCATCTTCGTTGGCACGGGTTACTGCTGCCACCCATTCCTTAACGGACTCCACCGACTGAGTGTTTAAACCATCGGCGGAACATAACGTGATTTCCGCCACCCCGTTTTCAACTCGATAGCGGGTGTGTTTAAAGTTCTCCATGGCTGGCACCTATTATCTATTGGTTTGAGAAATATTCCGGTTTCGGGTAAGTCCAGAGATCACCCCAGTGGCGTGAACCACCATCGAGGTGAAGCACTTCTCCGGTAATGAAATTGGATGCCTCGCTCCCCAGGTACGCACACGCCTGGGCAATATCCCAAATGCTGCACGCGCGTTGCATGGGATTGGCCAAGTGAAATTTCTTACGCGCCTCTTCGCTATAGGCCTTCATGCCTGAAGAATCCGTCACTCCGGGTGCTACGCAATTGATGCGGATATCGTAGGGTGCCCATTCCACGCAAGCTTTTTGAGAAGCCTTGATAACACCGGCTCGAGCCGCACAGGTATGGACGATACCGTGCATACTGTCATCCGTAACCACCACCATATTGATGATATTGCCGGGTGTACCGGAATCTCGCCAGCGCTGTGCTGCCGCCTGCATCATAAACCAGGTGCCATTGAGGTTGTTGTTGATCACCGATGCCCAACCATTGGGGCTGAGGTCGATAGACAATTTCGGAAACTGGCCGCCCGCGTTGTTGACAAGAATATCCAGACCGCCACCGGCAAACACTTGATCCATCACCGTGGCGATTGTCTCAGGCTCGCGGATATCCAGTGTTTGATATTCCGCCCTGAGACCATGCTCGTGAAGTGTCGCCGCAGCGGTTTGCAGTTTGTCCTCGTTGCGTCCGGTCAGAATAACCGTGGCACCCAAGCGGGCAAAAAGCCAGGCGGTGGCGTAGCCGATGCCACTGCCACCCCCGGTAATCAACGCTCTCTGCCCTTTCAACAAATCCTGAGCGTAAATGGTCTTGGCCTCAGCCAGCTCAGCATCACTCATGCCATATGTAAACTGAATCTCGCTCATAGAGTGTGACTCCTATTTGAGCAATTCACCCGCGATAATCATCTTGCGAACCTCAGTGGTACCCGCACCAATTTCCAACAGTTTGGTTGAGCGGAACAGGCGGTTGATTTCCGACTCCCAGATATAGCCGTTACCGCCAAACACCTGCACCGCGTTATCCAACACCTGATTGCACATGTTGGCGCAATACATCACGGAAGCCGCCGTTTTCGCATGAATTTCACCACGCCCCGCCTGGGTTTCGTCAACCCCCGACACCTCGGACAAAACTGACCAACAATAGGTTTGCATGGTTTCCTTCCAGACGTACATATCCGCAAGCCGTGACTGCACCATCTGGAAACTGGCAATGGGCTGTCCAAACTGCTGACGTGTTTTGGCGAATTCCACAGACAATTCCAATGCGCGCTCTACGATACCCAAATTGATGGGTGAAATCATGGAGCGTTCGAAATCCAAACCACTCATCACGACTTGGTGACCTTCATTCAACACACCGACGATATTTTCCGCCGGCACTCGCATATCCTCAAACACCAACTCCGCCGTCTGGCTGCCTCGGAAACCCATCTTCTCCAATTTTTGAGCCACCTTAAAGCCAGGTGTATTGGTTTCCACCACAAACGCCGTAATACCCTTTGAGCCCTTGTCCATTTCGGTTTTGGCGTACAACAGACAAACGTCAGCGACGGGGCCATTGGTAATATAAATTTTGGAACCATTGATGACGTATTCGTCGCCGTCTTTAACTGCACGGGTTCGCATGGAACCCAGGGCATCGGAGCCAGCTCCGGGTTCCGTCAGACCCAGACAACCAATCCATTCGCCGGAACAGAGGCGCGGCAGGTACTTCTCCCGAATGGCTTCGTTACCGTTGTTGTAAATATTGTTGGCGCAGAGATTATCGTGAGCCACCCAGGACAAGGCGAAGGCGTGGTTATAGCGGGAAAAGGCCTGCAGGATAAGTCCCGCATCCATCATGCTCATACCGGTACCGCCGTATTGCTCGGGAATCGTGATGCCCAGCAGGCCCAGTTCGCCCAGCTGGGGCATAACGTCCTCGGGCCACCACTCTTCGTTGTCCATTTTCTCCGCCAGCGGTAACAGCTGCTCACGGGCAAACCGATCGGCGTGGTCCATCAGTTGTTGTTGTTCGGATGTTAGAGTAAACGCTGTCATGATGATGTCCTCTGTTAATCAGTAGCGCATAACGCCGTATTGGGTGCCGCCGAAGGGCGCGTTAAGGGATGCCGAAATAGACATACCCAGCGCATTGCGTGTATCCACCGGATCGATAATGCCGTCATCCCAGATCTCGGAACTGGTGGCATAGGCGCTGGTGGAGTTTTCGTAGTTACGCAATACCTCTGCCCGGATCTCTTCCAGCTCCTGAGGCGTCGGTTCAATGCCTTCGCGCTTCATCTGGTTGACCTTGATGGTGACCAGGGTATTGGCCGCCTGATCCGATCCCATCACCGCAATCTGACTCTGTGGCCAGGCGAACAGGGTGCGTGCGTCCCAGGAGCGTCCGCACATGCCGTAGTTACCCGCACCAAAGGAGCCGTTGGTCATTACCGTAAACTTGGGTACGTCCACGCCCCCCTGCACCATCAGCATCTTGGCACCGTCTTTGGTGATGCCTCGCTGTTCGTATTCTTTACCGATCATATAGCCGGTGATATTTTGCAAAAACACCAGTGGCACATTGTTCTGGTTACACAGCGCCATAAAGTGCGTGGCCTTGAGTGTACTGTCATTAAACAGAACGCCGTTGTTTCCCAGAATGCCCACCTTGTAGCCCCAGATATTGGCAAAGCCACACACCATGGTGGTGCCATAGTCAGGTTGATATTCAGCGAAACGACTGCCGTCGACAATACGTGCGATCACCTCGCGAATATCAAACTGTTTTTTGATATCGTTGGGAATAATACCGTAGAGTTCACTGGGGTCGTAATAGGGATCTTCCGGCGCTTCCCGCTGCAGCGCAAATTTCTGCGGCTGCTCCCATTGGGAAACCACTTCCCGACCGATGGCAATCGCTTCGCGTTCATTATCCGCATAGTAGTCACAGGTTCCCGAAACGCTGGTGTGCATGCGGGCTCCGCCCAATTCGTCAACGGTGACATCTTCGCCTGTGGCCGCCTTCACCAGAGGCGGTCCGCCGAGAAAAACCGCCCCAGTGCCATTAACGATCACCGAGTAGTCAGACAAACCCGGGGTATAGGCACCGCCCGCTGTACAATGGCCGAAAACCAGAGCCAGCTGCTTGCAGCCCAGTTTGGACAGTTGAGTCTGGTTACGAAAAATCCGACCGGACATGTACTTGTCACCGAACAGGTCGGACTGCAAAGGCAGATAACCACCGGCGCTGTCACACATATGAATCACCGGCAGACGGTTCTCAATGGCGATATCCAGCGCACGAACAATTTTCTTCGCCGTCAGTGGAAACCAGGCGCCGCCTTTGTTGGAACTGTCGGAGGCATTAATCACCACCTCACGCCCACCGACAATACCGATACCGGTGATGCAGTTGGCACTTGGCGCGGCGCCGTCGTAGGCTTCGCAAGCACCCAGCGAGGAGAACTCCAGAAACGGCGTGCCCGGGTCAAGCAGTAACTCCAGACGCTCCCTGGGCAGCATCTTGTTCTGCTTTGCCAGCCGATCAAGGTCGCGCTGGGGGCGCTCGTGTCTGGCTTTTTCCTGGCGACGATGAAACTCGGCCAACAGGCTCTGGTTGTGTTGCTTGAACTCCTTGAACTCAGAGGAGTTGGTATTGATATTGGATTTGATTCTACGCACGGTACAGATTCCTCAAGATTCAGTGGCTTCGTCGGCGTCGATATCGATCAGCACCGCGCCTTTATCAAAACTGGCACCCGCTTGCGCTCCAATGGTTTTCACCACCCCGGAAACAGCGGCCTTGATTTCGGTCTGCAACTTCATGCTTTCGATAATCAGCACCGCATCCCCCTCCTCAACACGACTGCCAACCGGTGCATAAACCTCGACCACGACACCGGGCATGGGCGCGGTCACAGCACCGGCGCTGTCCGCCCCCTCACTGGCACTTGAAAATTCATCCACCGACGTCAGATTCCAGACCTTGCCGTCAAAGTGAATAAACAGCTTATTGTCATCCTGCGCCGCGTAAAATTCATGCGGAGCACCGTTGATGGTGATTTCCCCATGATGGGCATCATGCCAGTGCAAACGGGCATCAAAGCTGTGGCCGTCCACATCCAGAGTTATCTGACTGTTACGGCGAAGGGGGGTAACCTTGTGCTCGTTGTCGTTCAGCGTATATATGGGCTGCATTGTTTTCCCCTCTCTGTTTTAGTTTCGCCAGTGGCCGATGGCCGCGTAGGGCTCTGGTGTTGCTTCCAACAGCAACTGTGTCGCCCTGTCACTCAGGTAAGCCGCCGCAAGCACCACCTGTTGTTGCTCCCGAGTGGGCTCCTCAGCGATCAAATCCTGCGCATGGGTATTTACAAAAGCGGTGTCAATATCGCCGCAACGGAATTGAGGATGTTCAAGCACCTTGACCAGATACTCGGTATTGACCTTGATACCCAACAGCACCAGCTGTTTAAGCGCAGCAATACAGCGTTCAATGGCCAGTTCCCGAGTCGGAGCATGGACGACCAGCTTTGCCAGCATCGGGTCAAAGGCAGTGGTAATCGCCTGGTTTACGTATAAGCCGCTGTCAAACCGAACGCCCTCTCCCACCGGTTCCTTAAGGTAGAGGACTTTTCCGGTCTCCGGCATAAAGTCATTAAAGGCATCCTCGGCGCACAGTCGGCATTCGATTGCGTGGCCGTCTTTTTGAATGTCATTTTGACGCAGAGACAATGAATTGCCGGCGGCTATCCGTATCTGCTCGGCAACCAGATCCACATCGTACACCAGCTCCGTTACCGGATGCTCTACCTGAATACGAGTATTCATTTCCAGGAAGAAAAACTCGCCCTCCGGTGTGTACAGAAACTCAACGGTTCCGGCGCTGCTGTAGTTGGCGGACTTGGCGATACCCACCGCCACCTCACAGATCTCCATGCGTTTTTCTTCACCAAAGGCTGGCGAGGGCGCCTCTTCAACAATCTTCTGGAAGCGTCGTTGAACCGAACATTCTCGTTCGCCGATGTGAATCGCTTCGACGCCGTCGCCCAGGATCTGCACCTCAATATGACGAGCGCTGGAGAAATATCTCTCCAGATAAACGCGGTCATCCCCAAAATATTTTTGCGCCTCAGAAGACGCAACACGCAGCGTCCCTTCCAACTCGTCAATAGAGTTGACAATGCTCATCCCCTTGCCACCACCACCGGCAGAGGCCTTCACCACCAATGGGAATTTCATGCCTTCCACAGAGTTGATCAGGCTCTCTATCTCGTCACGGCTCTTGTCCAGCAGGGTACTGTCCACCGTTAGCGATGGAGGCACCGGGTAACCACTCTCCTGAACAAAATTGCGCGAGGTAATCTTGTCGCCCATCAGTTCAATAACATCTGCTGAGGGCCCAATAAAGGTAATACCGGCCGCTGCCAGCGCTTTGGCGAAACCGGCGTTTTCGGACAGAAATCCGTAACCGGGATGCACACCGTCAACACCCAGGCGTTGGCAGATATCGATAATCTGCTGCACATCCAAATGCGCCGCCGTCGGGCTTTCACCAACGATTTCCACCGTCTCGTCCGCCTGGCGAACGACCGGCGAATGTTTGTCGCTGTCGTGATAGATTGCCACAGACGGAATGTCCAACTGCTGCAACGCGCGCAGTACCCGCAGCGCAATCTCTCCTCGATTTGCGATCAGAACTTTTTTAAATATAGCCATAGCTACACTCCAACTTGTTGATGTGCCAGCAGCGATCCAATGACCGCAGTATTGACAATGTCCTCAGTGCTGCAACCACGCGACAGATCCAGCCAGGGTTTTGCAGTGCCCTGAAGAACCGGACCAATGGCGTTGGCGCCCGCCAGTCGCTCGGTAATCTTGTAGGCGATATTACCGGCACCAAGGTTCGGAAAAATAAAGACGTTGCAGTCTCCGGCAACCGGAGAGCCGGGTGCTTTTTTCGCAGCCACCGTCGGCAAAAGAGCGGCGTCAAACTGCAGTTCTCCATCCACATCCAGATCCGGCGCCTGCTCTCGAACCAACGCCAGCGCCTGCCGTACGGTGGTGACATCCTCGTGTTGCGCCGATCCATTGGTGGAAAACGACAACAACCCCACCTTGGGTTTCTCACCGGTCAATGCGAAATGACTGGCGGCGCTGTCTATCGCAATCTGTGCAAGCTGTTGTGCGTTGGGACGGGGATTGACCGCACAATCTCCGAAGGTGAACACCTTGTCCGGCCACTCCATTAAAAAGGTACTGGAGACCAGTTGGGTTCCCACAGCCAACCCTACCCCTTTAATCGCCGCTCGCAATACATCGGCGGTGGTGGCCAAAGACCCGGCAACACCCGCGTCTACATAGCCCACTCGCAATAACACAGACGCCAAAAGCAGCGGCTCCTTGAGCGCCTCTCTGGCCTCGTCAACCTTCAGACGATGTTTGCCGGACCGATCTGTTAGACTTCGCAGCGCCTGCTCGTACCAATAGTCAGCATCTTCCCGATGAGTGAGAACCTCCACCTCCAACTCGTCACTTGGCGACAACAGAACAGGTTCACAGAGCGATTGAGCCTGCAGTGTTTTAATCGCCTCGATGACACGACGATCAGATTGCTCCGGAAAGATGACTCTCTTGGGCAAGGTGCTGACCTTTTGCTTGAGATCATCCATTAACGACTGAGTTGCGTTCATAGAGCTGGACTCATTAAGCCTCAAGCAGCTCGTCGGGTACGTCCATACGCATCTGCAGCAACCCCATGCCGTGAGTTTTGCCTTGAGCATCGGTAATCAGGGTTCCCGATCCACCGCCACTGAGTGAGTCTTCCAAGATGAAGTTCAGGGCTTTGAGGTTTGGCAACTCGTAGCGAGTCACCTCCCCTTTGCAGATTTCCCGGAAGTGCTCCTTCACAACCGCAGTAGTCAGGTTCGCCTCCAGATAGTTGTACAATGCCTCGCTCTTTACAAAGATACCGACATTACTGCCTGTACCTTTGTCACCGGAACGGCCGTACGCGATGTCCAACAGTCTTACGTTCACCATGATCAGGCCTCCTCAATGTAAAAGCGGGTGTTGATCAGCTCTTTGTCAATCAATGCCGGCCAATAGCCCACCACCTCGGTGGCTCTTGGTCGACCGCCAGCGAACCCGGTCAGCCCGGGAGGCCCGGAGGTAATGGAAGGTGCCAGCTCAATACCCAGGGTATTCAACGCACGCTTGTCCTTACCCATGGCACCTACTCTCAACATCACCTCGTGCGGCTGTTCATCGGCAGGCACGACACCTTTGTACAACACATTGGTACCAAACAGTTCAACAAAACGATTTTCTTCAGGAATGTCGTAGCCGTGCATTCCCACCCTGTCGAAGATCATGTCGGCGACAACATGGGCTTTTTCAACAGCGTCGGGACCGGGAATACACAAAGTGCCGAGAATTTTGTAGCCGTTTTCGTAAGCTACCGATACCTTGTAAGTCGACGTCGGCGCGCGTCCCTTGACCCCGGAAACAGCAACGCGGTTTTCGCCTGCCTGATTGATTTGAATGGTCGTAAAGTCAGCGATGCAATCAGGGCCGAGATAATTCTGTGGATCACCCAATTCATAGAGCAGCTGGGAGGTCACGGTGTCGACCGTCACCATACCACCGGTATTGTCGTGCTTGGTGACAACGAAACTGCCGTCTTGTGAGGCCTCGATAACCGGAAAACCAATGCGGGCCCAATCTTTCACATCTTTCCAGCCCACAAAGTTACCACCGGTACACTGGGCGCCACACTCCATGATGTGACCCATAACAGTGGCACTCGCCAATTTATCGTAGTCTTCCATGGACCAGCCAAACTCATAGACCAGCGGAGCCACTACCAGTGCCGGGTCAGTCGCACGGCCGGTAATAACGATGTCGGCGCCTTCTTTTAAGGCGTCGACAATGGATCGGGCACCGATGTAAACGTTGGCACTGCTGATTTTGTCGCGGATCGTGGCAATATCTGAGCCATCATCAAGGTTGGAGAGTTTTTCCCCGCCGTCGATGATTTCGTCCAGGCGTTCGAGAATATCATCACCCTCGACCGTCGCAATTTTCACGCCCGTAACGCCCTGCTCCTGTATCACCGCTTTTGTGGCCGCCAAACAGGCCGAAGGATTGATCCCTCCGGCATTGGCAATAATTTTGATGCCCTTCTGCTGACAGGTTTTGATAACGGAACCCACCATTTTGGGAAAATCCATGGCATAGCCCGCGTCCGGGTTTCGCGCCCGTTGCTTCTGCATAATGCTCATGGTGGTCTCGGCCAGATAATCGAACGTCAAATAGTCCACCGGCCCTTCTTCCACCAGGCGCCTGGGACCCAGTGGGGTATCACCCCAGAAGCCCTGGGCATTGGCAACCCGCACGATTTTGTTATCGCTCATTGCTCGCTCCTCACTTAAATCTCTGTTCAAAGTTGTATTCACACGTTTTACGCTTGCCAATTGGGTTTGCGTTTTTCCAGAAACGCACTCAACCCTTCGCGACCTTCATCGGAATCACGAATGTCGGCGATAAATTTCACGGTGGTTGAGATCACCTCGTCGTCGATCTCCTTGTCATGGACTTCGTTGATGATCCACTTGGCTTTGACAAATCCGCCGGGGGCATTGTTCGTCAACATGCCGGCAATCTCTTCAATGTGGTCGTCCAGTGCGTCTTCTGCTACCACCTCACTTAAGAAACCCACCTGCTGAGCGCGTTCGGCGTTGATCATTTCACCGGTCATAAAGAAACGTCGTGCCGGCTTTTCACCAATGGAGCGCACCACATAAGGCGCGATGGTGGCGGGAACCATACCGATTTTGATTTCACTAAGTGCCAGTCTGGCTTTCGGAGTACCCACGGCAATGTCGCAACAACAGACGAGTCCTACACCGCCGCCCATAGCGGCACCGTGAACCCGGGCAATGGTGGGTTTAGGCATAAAATTCAATGTCTTCATCAGCTTTGCCAGCCGTCCGGCATCTGCCAGGTTTTGCTCATAGGTATTGGAGCCCATGCTGCGCATGTAATGAATATCACCACCGGCCGAAAAGCTCTTGCCCTCCCCGCCAATCACAATCACTTTCACTTCCGGGTTTTCCGCGGCCCCCTCCAGGGCATCAATCAAACGTTGCTGCTGTTCAGCGTCAAACGCATTGTGAATTTCCGGTCGGTTCATCATCAGGCGCAGTACGCCATTGGGTGAGAGTTCCTGGATCAGTTCTGACATGGTGATTCTCGTGGTTGGCTCTTTTGATGCTTTTGAGTCTAACTCAATATAAAATTGAGAGTCAACCAATTGGAACAGTACTGATTTGACCTCACCCGACCACAGAAACTTAAATACGCCTTTATTATCAATATCTTATGAATTAAAAGTGTCGGAAATTATTTTTTGAGCCGAACTTAATTATAGGTAGAAATCGGATTATTCCTTTAGCATCACCAATACCCCTACACAGAGATTTGATGCCAGACTGGCCCCAACCTGTTAAGAATCACCACAGGGAAGTAGGCGCTTTGCACCTACCAATTCGGAACGCGAACCGCAAAACATCATTTTTGCGAACACTGTGGTATTCATCCATTTACCAACCCAAGGTCAGACCCCGGATTATGGATGGTGAATATTCGCTGCCTGGAGGGTGTTGAGGTGGACAGGCTTGAACCGCACCTGTTTGAGGGACGTAACTGGGACCAGTCGGTGGCGGCCCTGACTGGCGCTGGTCAGTCCTCGTAGCCTCTATTGCCGGGATTCATTAATCAAGGTTTTCGCGACTTCCGTCTATACTTAGACTCACTCCAAGCGATCTAGAAGTTGCAAATGATCAAGGCTGTTAATGGACAGATTGTCGCCATACTCTTCTGGTCGCTGACAACAGTGGCATGGGGTGCGGCTGAGCCCTCAAAACCTATCGCTATGGTTTCAGACGTCTGGTGTCCCTTTACCTGCTCACCAAGGTCCTCTCGCCCCGGTTACATCACCGAAGTGGCAAAACAGATATTGGAGCCGCAAGGATACCGGACCAGCTACCGCGCTCTGCCCTGGGTTCGTGCTATTCGCGAAGTAAAAGACGGTCAGGCAGATATACTTCTGGGCTCCAGCAGGGATGAATTCCCTGGCGGTGTGTATCCTCCTGAGCCCGTTGGCCTGGTCTATGATTCCTTCGTGGTTAAAGCCGACGACCCCTGGCGCTACTCAGGAGTGGAGTCCCTGCTGTCCCGCAGATTGGGAGTACCAAAAGGGTATGATATCGGGCTGTTAAACCGATATCTCGCGGCTCATCCAGAGAACGGATTGGTCTATATCATCGATGGTGAGAATGTCAGTAAACGCGGTCTGATGATGCTCAATGCCGGCCGTATCGATACCTATCTGGATGTGGCGGAGGTTGTCACCTATACCGCAAGAAAAATGAGACATTCGGAGGGCTTTCGTTTCGCCGGTAAGGTGCAAAATCAGATGAATATTTATTTGGTTGTTTCACCGACTCGCAATGACAGCGCTCAACTTGCCGAGCTTCTCGCCAGGGGGATCAGGAATTTGCGGGAGACTGGCGGCTTGAAGGAGATACTGTCCAGGTACGGTATGGCGGACTGGAAGCCGCCACAGTAGTGCCCCCGAAAAAGGGGCACTGAGCGACACACCATTAACCCTACCAGTCACCCTGTCGGCAAGACTAAGCCTCCAATCCGAGCAATCCCCGAACGTGATCGTTTAAAAACTTTCCTTCCGGATCCAGCTCCTGCCGGATTTTTTTAAACTCATCGATTTTTGGGTACACCGATTTAAGATCCTGATAGGTATAATTGTGAACCTTGCCCCAATGTGGCCGGCCTTCGTACTTGCGGAATATCTCCTGCACCTTGGTAAATACATTCCAGGGATCGTCCCCTTCACGATATCGATGCACTGAAATAGAAACGGATTTGCGGCCATAGAACTCACTCATCCAGGCGTCATCACCATCGACATAACGGTATTCAAGCGGTACAAAAAACTCCGGATGATTTGTTTCAATATAATCGACCACCTCGCGCATCGCCTGAGGCCCAGCCTCCAGGGGTAACTGATACTCCATTTCGTATACTGGTGTTGTACGCTCGGTGGACAGGGTTTTCCAGGGAACCTCGACATAATCCGGTGGCAGATCCACCGTTTTCATTAACGCCTTCAAAGCCACACGACGAGCCGTGGTACTGAACGAAAGCGTATCACGCAAGTTCTTCATGGTTTCCACCACGCTGTCGTCTTCAGGTTGTACTTCGGTTATCGGCTTGTTTGTCTTATCGGTAGTAAAACAATAACTCGTATCCGAAAAAGGGATATAGAAGAACTCAAAGTGGCGATGATCTCGTGCCAGTTGCTCCCCCCGGTCCAGAATGGAATCCAGATCCTCCAGCCAATACTTTCTTTCCACGCGGAAAAGATCCGGTGTTTTGAGCGTGTAGTCCGCAATAATGCCCAGTGAACCCAGGGAGACTCTCGCCGCATCAAACAATTCTGCGTTTTGGGTTCGGCTACACTCAACAACGTCGCCCCCAGCCGTCACCAACGTCAGAGATTCAATGCAATCATGCAAAGCGGGCAGCTCCAAACCGGTACCATGTGTGCCGGTGGCGAAGGCCCCTGCAAGACTCTGTTCATCAATGTCGGGCAGATTACACATGGCCATACCCTGCTCTTCCAGCGCCGGTCCGACTTTATTCAACTTGGTCCCTGCTCCGAACTTCACCAGGTTCTTTTCTTTATCGTATCCGAGCATGCCTTTAAAGCGACGCAGGGACAGTAGAGTTCCGTCAGTCGGTACCAGCGGCGACCAGGAGTGTCCGGATCCCACCGCTCTAATCGATCCTGTAGAGGACTTAATTACCGATGCCAGTTCATTAATTCCTTTGGGGGTCGATCTAAAGGCCGGTGTACAACTCTGGGTTCCAGCCCAATTTTTCCAGGGAATCGCTCGTCGGGAGGCACTGGTATTTGCCAAACTTATTCCGGGGGCGGCCGCAGCGGCAGAGGCGAGCAATATCGCTTTCAGTGTGTGGCGTCTGGTTAAAGTCATGATATTTCTCTCAATAGGAAGGGTACTTGGTCAAGAGTGAATTCAATGCTTGAATGTTCTGTAGCAGCGCGTTCTGAGCGCGACCGGTCGCCCTCGGAGCGGGCTGCTACGGAGTAAAGTGCCAAATGGGCTAATAGGCCATAGCTCTCAATGGGATTTATTGGTTTGCGATCCAATACCCGCCATAAAGGCAATCAGCGCTTCAAAATCTTCTGCAGTACAATCCGCGCAGGACCCCAACGCCGGCATGCCACGAATACCGTCAATGGTGTTGTTCAACAACTGCTCCATGCCCTGTTTCAATCGCGGTGTCCACGCGGCTTTATCGCCGGCCAGCGGTGCACCGGAATGCTCACTGGCGTGGCAGGCCATGCAGGAATCTTCGTAGAGTTCCGCAATATACGCATCTTCCGGTACTTGGGCAGAAATTGCGAAGGCCATACCCCATATAAGGGCTATGCTCGACACTTGGTTCTTGATGTTCATAAACACGATCTCCGATAAATACGGAACGACTATAGAAAGCGAACAACTTCTTTGACAATTTCAAAGTTTGAGTTCTGAATGCGTCTTAAGGTTGCCACCGCACGGTCAATATCACGCTCTGAGTTATAGATGTGTGGACTCAGGCGAAGGTAGGTCGGCAAATCATCTGACGGAGGTTGAGCCCGGGTTTCACAACATACCTTCGAGCCCGACACAAAAGCGCTGGCAATGCCCTGATTGTGCAACGCCAGAAACGCGCCATACACGGACAGACTGCTCCCCAAATCCGCAATAATGACACCATGCCCCAAAGGATGCCCCTTATCGGTCATTCGCGGCGTTTTGACTTTTATGCCGGCGGTATCGAATGCGTTTAGTGCATATTGGCTCAGCGACTGAATACGTTGTTCAACGAACTTGCTGCCACCCAACTGATTGTACAAATCGACGCAATGGCCAATCGCCGCATAGGGAGCCACATCACGTTGCCCTATGCATTCAAAGCGCCGGGCTGTCTCGGGAAGTTCTTCAAGCGGATAATCCATTAAAAAGTCGTACCCCAAAGTATTGGGCCAGATACGCGAAGCCCACTTTTTATTAACGTACAGAATCCCGGTTCCTCTGGGGCCCATAAACCACTTGTGAGCACTGGATGAAAAGCTGTCACAGCCCATATCCGACAATTTGAGATCCAGACACCCCCAACTCTGGGCACCATCCACATGCACCAAAATGTCGGGATTGTAATCGTGAACGGCACTGCACAGAGCTTTGGCCGGCATTCTCAAACCACTGATATTGGACAGCTCGCTAAAGGTCACAACACGAGTCTTCGGGTTCAAACGGGAAACAAAAGCGTCGATAATCTGTTGATTTGAAGTCACCTCTTCGGGCAACAACACTTCTCGGATCGCAAAACCCCGCCGCAGCTGTCGATACCTCCAGCTCTGGTAGTTGGTCGGATGGTTTTGGTTCCAGATTAAGACTTCATCGCCGCGGCCAAGATCCAGTCCGTTATTGATGACGGAATTGGCCTCACTGGTATTACGGACAAATGCCAGATCTTGCGGGTCGTCGATACCCAGCATGGTAGCCACTTTATCCCGTGAAAGAGCAACCTTGTCTGACACCATATTGCGACGATTAATAAATGAGACGTCCTGATTCAGCAAGCGGGCGTACTCGGTCACCTTTTCCGCAATGGGCAAAAGCAGAGGCGTCAGGTTGGCCGCATTCATGGGCGTGATGCTGTTGGTAATGGCAAAGGCGTTACTGGAAACCTTGCCGGTATTTGCCGATACCGGGGTAACCCGCGGCAGCACCGCTGCTGCGCCGATGGCAGTGCCCCATTTTAGTAGGCCACGTCTGTTGACGGGGTGACTCATATTGACTTCCCTAACGTTAATAGGCAAAAGAGACAGGAAAAATCTCGGGCCACTACACTAGTAACCCGAGTGTGCAATCACACCAAGAGAGGCCTGCTAAAACTGAAAGCCAACGTCGATGCCGTAAGCTCTCGGCGTATTGCGAATACTGGAGAAAGTTCCGACACCGCCGGTGTTGAAGTCAATCAGGTATTCTTCATCCGTAATATTTTGACCCCACAAAGACACCCGCCAGTCGCCTTCTGCACTTTCCAATGTTACTCGCGCAGCCAAATTGGTGTAGGCATCTTCCAAGTCACCGAGATACCTGCCCGTCACAGCCATGGCGACAGGGTCCGCCGGATCAACGGAATCCGTAGCGCCATCACGTTCGCCGACGTAGTTATAGTCTGTCCGCAACACCAACTCGCCCACATTGGCGATCGTCACGCTATACTCCGCGCCAATGCCGTAGGAATGATCGGCGGTACTGGGCAGGGACATACCGGTACGGTCATCCTCAGGATCTTCGCCTGGCAGAAGCGGGTATTTGGTAATGTCTGTATCCAGATAGTTGTAGTTGGCACTCAGGACCAGATTTTCCGTCACTGCCCAGGTGATATCCATCTCAAAACCGCTGCCTTCGGCGTCCTGGTTACGAATCGCCAGCACCGGTAAACCTACTGGCCCGGTATAGGTATCGTACTCCTGAAGATCATCGTACTCATAGGAGTAAACGGCGGCGTTGAAACGCAAGCGCGAATCCAGCCAGGTACTTTTCAGGCCCAGCTCCAGGTTGGTGACAGTTTCTTCATCAACTGGCTCGCCAATGCGCGTGGAGTTAAAGCCACCCGACTTATAGCCTGTTGCATAGCTCAGATACACCATTGCATCTTCGGCAAAAGCATAATCAAACACCAATCGATAGCTGACATTACTCCAGCTTTCGTCTTCCTCGTGCCCGGCGACGATGTCGCTGAACACCAACCCGAGAGGCAGAGGTGATGGGAGGCTGCCAGCCGTCGGTGAAGGTACCGTCAACTCATAATCCTTTTGATCACGAGTGTATCGAATACCCGCCGTCACACTCAGGTCTTCCGTCAGGGAATAAGTCATATCACCATAGGCCGCTGCACTGGTGCTCACCAAATCGCCACTGGCTATTTCGCGGTAAACCAAGCCGGGGTCAAAAACCGATCCGCCGAGAAACTCATTCACAATATCCGTGGAAAAGTTCACAATGGAGTCCTGCTTTCCGTGCTCTCTGGAATACATGGCTCCCAAGGTCCAGCGCAAGTTGTCAGCGTCATGGGAGCTTAAGCGCAACTCCTGGCTAAAAAAGGTATTTTCCTCAACGTTCTCCGTATTAAAGACAACGCCCCCCAAACCAGGGAAGAATTGATCAGTACCATCCTCGTCACGCAGATTGTTACTTTCAAAACGCTTGATTGCAGTAATTGAAGTAAAGGTCAGGGGATTCCAGTTGGATTCGACGGTGATACTGCCTCCCCACAACTCCAACGTCTCCTGTGGATCGGTATCCAAGGCGACATTTTCGTCATAAATATCACTGTGCGTCAGTGTCGATACGTCAACCGCTGCGCTCTGGCCGACATTGGCATAGTCAATTTGGAACAGCACATCAGTATCGGCAGTTGCCTGCCAGGACAGCATCGCGCGCGCGCCACCATTATTTTCATCTGCCAACTCCGCGCCCGTGACGGTATTGTCCAGATAGCCATCTGTGTGGTTATCCATCACGTTTACGCGCAGTGCCATAGTCTCACTCAGGGGCACATTCACCATCCCCTCAATTTTACGCTTGCCGTAATTGCCTATAGTGGCGCTCACACTTCCCTCGAAATCGTGATGGGGCTTATTGGAGATCAAGTGAATCGCGCCGGCGGCCGCGTTCTTGCCAAATAATGTACCCTGCGGCCCTTTCAATACTTCAACCCTTTCGATGTCCTGAAAGGCGGTCATGGAGGCGCCCGAGCGACCGGAATATACTCCGTCCACATACACCGCCACCGCCGGATCGGAGCCGATGCCAAAATCGTTGGTGGTGATACCGCGAACATAAATACGGGGTTGGGTCGCCTGGGTCACACGGGTTTCAAGACCCGGCGTGTGAATCCCCAGATCGTCGATGGTCTGAGCCCCCACCTTACCTACAAAGTCAGCCGACATGGCACTAATGGAAATCGGTACGTCCTGGACACTCTGCGCCCGTTTTTGTGCGGTAACCACTATCTCTTCCAGGGCGAAGGACTCCTCAGCCATCGTCTGGCCAGTAAGGACTAAAATCATTGCCGAAGCCAACGTTGCTTTTTTAAACACGTTGCAGCTCATTTCAACTCTCCTGAATCGTTATATTTGTGTTGAAAAGCTCCTAATCTTAGAGCTTGATGCCACAAACAATACCAAATATCGTTATATTTATGACATTAATAGCAAGACTACTCTTGCAGAGAGTCCTGGTCAAGCCATTATTGTCATATTTATAACGATTTTGGGTAATGAAAAACAGAAATGCGCTTTTGTGAAAATATATGTGTTATATTTGTCACAATATTCACTTGGCGAGGTAACACATGCCGGAAGCGGTCTCCACCAACAAGCGAATCCCCAAAGTACCCACCCAGCAACGTAGCCGGGAGCGATTTGAGCACATTCTGGATTGTGCCGAGACAATACTGGAACAAGGGGAAATCGAAGAAATCGCCATCTATGAAGTGGCGGATAAAGCCGAGCTGCAGGCGCAATCCGTCTATCGTCTGTTTCCTTCCGCTGCCGCCATCGTCTACGCGCTGGCGCAACGCTACCTGGACCGGATGACAGAGAAACTGATGGCGGCGGATTACAGCCAAAACTCAACCTGGCAGGGAAACCTTGAATACGGTCTCACCCTTACCCGGGAGTTTTATCAAGACTACCCATTGGCGATGGAATTGATTCTTGGCTCATCCGTTTCCAAGGATGTGCGCATTGCCGATAGGGCAAACGTCACGCGACTGGCTGAAAATGCCATTCAGAATTTGCAGGAACGTAGCGGTGGCATGGCCATTCCTATTGAACAGCTCGAAATTTCAATTGATATTGTCGACGCGATATGGAGTCAATCTTACTTCTCACAGGGAGGGATTACAGACTTCTATTTTAGGGAGAGCATACGGGCGGCAACGACCTACCTGGAGCTGTATTTGCCGCGTCATATTGCCGGGCAATCCTAACCGAACACCCTCGTCAAATGCTCATTAAGCATTTTTCCGCTGGGATCGAGTTCACGGCGCATCTCAGTAAACTCCCGCCAGTGAGGATATAAACCGGCAAGTTGCTCCGATCCCAGGGTATGAATTTTACCCCAATGTGGTCGGCCTTGGTACTTCCAGAAGATGGGTTCGATTTCTGCGAACAAGGCTTTGTAGCCGCGATCACCATATTGGTGAATCGAAATGGAAGCTCCGTCCTTACCCTCGAACATCGACAGCCAAATATCATCGGATTTTACATGGCGGTACTCGATGGGAAAGGATAACGGCAGATTTTTCTTGCGCACCACAGATAATATTTCCCGCAGACAATCCGGCCCGAACTCCACAGGTACGGTGTATTCCATTTCGCGAAAGCGGAAGATGCGGTGATGGGCAAATACCTGATAAGAAGGACCGGTGCGAACCGTGTCCGACTCTCCCGCCAGAATATTGCTGATTGCCCGCTCGTAAATCGCCGGACCAACGACCGGCATCCAATCCAGCGCGTCAAACGCCTTTTTCAGCTGATTGACGGCACCGGGATCTTCCTCACCCTGATTATTGTCTCCCGGTCGCGCCGGATCGGTGTACACCGCCAATGACAGGTCGGTATAGGGAATGGGGAAAAATTCAAAGTGGCGATGCCCGGAAAAACGGTTATCGAGGTCATCCAGCAGGTCTTCTGTGGCTTCAACCCTGGTTGTCTCGGTCAGCTCAAACGCTGATACATTCTGCAGAGTCACACTGGCAATCACCCCCAGCGCACCCAGCGAAGTGCGAGCTGCTTTAAACAGTTGCGGATTGCGCCCGGCCGAACACTCCACCAGATCGCCGTTGGGTGTTGCCAGTTTCAGCCCCACCACATAATCCGACATGGAACCGAACTTAATGCCGGTACCATGCACCGAGGTGGAGACGGCACCGGCAATTGTCGGGTAGTCCATGTCCGGTTGATTAGGCAGAGCCTGACCGACACCGGCCAACAGAGGCCCCAGATTATGAATACGGGTTCCACCCCAAACCTCAGCCTGTTGCCGCTCCGAGTCGTGACTGATCACCCCACTCATCAGATCCGTGGCAATCAGAGTATCGTCGGTGGGCACTACCGGTGAGAAAGAATGGCCGGAACCCACCGGTCGTACAATCCCCTTGGCATTTTTCAGCGCATCGACCAGCTCTTGCTCATTGGTGGGCGACAGCTTCTGCTGAGGGTGGCAGCGATGGTTGGCCGCCCAGTTGGTCCAAGGCAAAGGCTTGCCCGCCTCCACCGCCGACACTTGCGGCAGGGCTGAGGTGTCGATAGCCGACTCCCGACAACCAGTCGTTAGTGAAGCGGCGGCGGCACCCGCCGTCAGTATCGCACTCTTTTTCAGAAATTCTCTACGCCCCGTCATACACTCACCTCATTGTGCAGCCATCAATCGCACGATGGCCCGCAAATCTTCTTCGCTGCAGGAACTGCAGTAACCCATGGGCGGCATGGAGCCCAACCCGTTGACCACATTCAGAATCACCTGGTCTTCACCCTTGCTGAGGATGCGCTGCCAGTGCTTGCTGTCTCCCATTAGCGGTGCTCCCAACTCGGGGTTGGCGTGGCATTGAGTGCAGCTGTTACTAAGCTGCTGAATCTGTTGAGGGCTGATCTGCGCTCGGGCACTGGAGCCCAATGTCGTAAACACACAAACCGCCATCAGTGTTGAAAATAATTTCACCGATTCACCTCTTCGGTTGTCGCACAATTGAGTGGTCAGGCGCTAAACACCGGCCAGGAACCGACAATGTCACCGTCTTCATAAACAGCGATATCGCCAAACTGCAGAAATACCGACTCGCTTTGCGTCGGGCGGAAAAACATCCAGTCGTCCGGTGCCAGATTCACGCTGCGCGAACCGTTGTACATTTCCTGGTTACTGGAGCGGCCAAACAGTGGATTAATGCTTAAGCCCTGCGGAGACCAGGGGATCGCTTTCCAGTATCCGCCATAGGTATAAAAGGTCTGCTGTCGATTGGGATTCCAGAGCGCCATGGCCTTGCTGACACCGGACGGACCCGGCAACTCAGTGCGTGACAGGGACTTTAGCACCGGCGTTGCGATAAAGGCCGCTGGCTGGTGCTCTGCCAATACCGGCGAGTCGAAGTCCGACGGTTTGACCAGGCAAGACCCCGCCGCCAACTCATTGAGAGGAAAATCACCGCGATCATAATATCGGTAAGTGGGGCTGCCCGCGCCGTTGAGGGTCAGTTGCCGAACACTGCGTCCCAGTGTCGCCTCCGCGGCCTGCAACCGTTGTTCATAAATTGCCATGGCCTGGTCGCGCCATGCCAGCTTGTCCCCGGGCAACTTGGCGACGTGTGGCTCGTAACCCATAAATCCACTCAGATTCAAACCGGCATCCTGCTCGATCAGGGTCAACATGCGGCCCAATTCCGCATCGGATTGAACACCGCCGCGGTGGAAACCGACATCCAACTCAATGTTAACGTTGACCGGGGTTTTCAGATCCGCAACCAGGCGCTGATACTGCAGCAATCGCTCTTCACTATCGATCAACCACTGCAGCTGACGCTCAGGTGCGAAACCGCTCTGCGCTGACCACTGTTGGTAGAAATTCGCCGCGGCACGGACTGGCATAGGCTTGCCCAACAACACCTCCGCGTGCGGCAGGCGACGAGCCACCAGGTTCAAAAACGGTTGATGAAACATCATCAGTCGACGGCTGCCCGACTGTTGCATGACTTCCTCCAGCAGAGGAACCGAGGGCAAGGACTTGCCGACAATACGATAATCGAAGCGCCCCTGCATAAATCCTGTCAGTGCGGTGATATTGTTGCGCATCAGCTGCCGATCAATCACCAGCGTTGGCTTCGACAGCCCTGCCTCGTCCAACGCCCGGCTCAGGTTCATAAAATAACGGTTGTGGCTTGCACCACGGTCCCCCGGACGCAACGCGGCAATGGTGGCTAACGCGCCCAACCCGAGACCGGCGGTAATGAGTTTGCGTCTGGATTTATTCATCGACCGTCACCTTTGCTCATCCCACCAAACCTCGAATCTTGCTGCCAATTTGTTAATTTTTTCACATTTTGGAACTATGCTATACCCAATACCCGGAGATATCAACCCGTTTATGGTAATTTATTCACATATAAACTGAAAAATCTGGCTTGTAATGGTGTAGCGCCTCCGCATAATGTACAATTTTTCACATTTCTCAGGTGCCAGACTTGATGACAAGCATTATCGAAGACAAACGGGTACCCAAGGTCCCAAGCCGCCAGAAGAGCAAGGAACGGTTCGAATTCCTGCTCTACTGCGCCGAAGAGCTGTTGGAAAGCGGTACTCCCCCGGAGGAACTGAGTATTCCCGAGGTTTCCAAAAAGGCAGAGCTTCCCCCCCAGGCCGTCTACCGCCTGTTCCCCTCCCCCGCCGCACTCTTGCACGGCCTGGCTGATCGTCATATGAAACGACTGTTGAAGTTGTACCGCGAATCAGACCTGGGAAACATTACCAGCTGGCAAGAGGGAGTGAACCTGTGTGTCGACCGCTGTACCGACTACTACAACCGCCACCCCATGGCGATGGAGCTGATCCTTGGCAGCGGTGTGTCGCGGGAGATTCAGATTGCCGACCGCACCAATAACCAACTGCTGGCAGAGCAAGCGGGATTGTTTTTGTCTGAGAGTACCGGGATGGAAACACCCGAAGGTTTACTCAAGCGCCTGGAACTTTCGCTGGATATTGCTGACGCGATTTGGAGACATTCGTACTTCGAGCATCGTTGTATCACGCCGTTTTATATTTCGGAGAGCAAGATCGCGTTGATCAGTTATATGGAGCAGTATTTGCCGCGTCGGAGTTATTAATTTTGAGCCTTTCGACTTATTTTCTGGGCGAGTCCCCAAGCAAAAATTAACCAGCATTAACTCTTTCATACTTTGTCGCAGTGGAAAACGCGCTTTCGAAATATTGAGGCAGGTTTGGAGAAAGATTTTCCTTTTCGTAGGGAGACTGGTTCGCACGCTGGCAATTCTGTTGATCGATCGTCCGAAGCGGACGGTTTAAAAGGATAGATATAAGCCATAGGAAATACCGGTACCTACCCGTACCTGACCTTCTCGGCTCACAATATTCAATATTCTCGTCGATAAATGAAGTTAGGCTATAGAACCGAATCCTGAAATCGCCATATAGGCTGTTTATTGTGTAGGGTGGATTAGCGATAGCGTAATCCACCAATTACTCTCCGGTTGCTCCGATGTCTATCTCTATATCTCCACCCCAATCAATTGGTAACACGCCTTCCTCTACATACCGATGAAATGTTGAACAAGGCCAATCCTTAACCCGAGATACCAATCCATGCTTTACAGGGTTGATATGCACATAGTCAACGTGAGCATTGAAGTCTGATTGATTTCGAATCTTGTGCTCCCAAAAGCGTCGTTGCCAGATGCCTGCTTCTTTTCGGCCATTACGAATAAAGGAGTTTGACTGGTTTTTCAGTATAGTCTTTGAGAACGCTGTTTTCAGTAAGCGCAATCTTAAGGAAAAATCAGAATCACCTTCAGGAAGCGTCCATACACAATGAAAGTGATCAGGTAAAATAACACACGCGTCAATTTTGAAGGGGTAACGAGAACGAACATTTCTTACGACCTCTCTCAGGACATCGATGTTCTCTACCAACAGATTTTGATTTCTATTCTTTAGGTTAACCGTGAAGAAATAGCTTCCACCAGAGACACGGAATCTCTTGTAGCTTGGCATATAACAATCCCTTTTGTCGCTGCTATAGAGTTTTTGGTGGATTACGCTTCGCTAATCCACCCTACGCGATCTCAGAACGCGTGCTGTGCCGGCAGCTAAGTATACCTCAGGTGCCATTCTCCACCCTAAGGCGAAAGTATGAATTTAATTTCCGTTCATGGCTGACTACAGACCAGCAAGACTCGACGCCCATAGTTTTCTCTTTTTAGACTTTGGGAAGATAAGGCCCGCCCGATCCACTGAATGGACTGACGGAATTGCCCGATCTTGGCAAATAGAACAAAGCGCCTAACACGAGCCACGCGCAACAGCAATATTTCTGAAAACCCAACAACGCTGACAGGCAGTAATCCGGTAACCGTTAGGTTACTGTCTATATTCGGCTTATTTCTCTTTAAGCGTCGCCACCAACACCGCCGGCAAGAATGTCAAACTGATCAGGGTCGATACAAAGATCCCTGTCAGCACAACAATCCCCACACCTCTGTAGAGTTCAGTCCCCTCACCCGCAGTCAGAACTAATGGTGCCAGCCCAAAAATGGTCGTCGATGTGGATATCAGGATAGGTTGCAGACGGCGCTTGATGGCTTCTTCCACCGCCTGCTTTACCGCCATCGCTTCTTCGGTGACCAACCGCCGCACCTGATCAACGATAAGAATGGGATTATTAACCACCGTTCCGAGTAAAATCAGAAAACCGAGCATCGTAATCATATCGAAGGGCTGATGGAATACTTTGATTCCCATTGACGATAGCCCGGCGGAAACGGTGTTCACCACTACCAACCCCAAGAGACCACCGGCCATACCCAAAGGGATGGTTGCCAGAATATACAAAGGAAATCGCCAGTGATTCAAAATGGCAACCAGTAGCAGATAACTCAACACAATCGCAATCAGAAAATTGCCGCTCAAGGATGTTTGCGTGGCTTCCAATTGATCCGCCGCTCCGGTAATCGTCAGTTTGATTCCCTGGGCGATCTTTCCCTGTTGCCACAACGAAGGAATTAACTTTGTGCGTACGATCTCTTCTGCTGTCTCCAGCGCAATGGTGCGCGGAGGAATAATAAAAACCGTAACCGTGCGATTGCCATCCACCCGACGCACGCTGTTATTGCTTTTGCTTTCCGTCAATTCGGCGAGTGCATCCAGCGGTAAGATATGCCCGCTGGGGGTCACCACCGGCGTGGACGCCAGGCCTCTGATGGACTGTTGATTGCCGGACTTGGAAAACAAAAACACGTCGATTTTGTCGTCGTTGATAATGACCTCATCCACAAACGCACCATCACTCATGGCCGCAACGGTATAACTGAATTCCCCGTTGCTAATGCCGGTCTCAGCCAAGCGGTTCCAGCGAGGATGAATTTCGATCATCGGCTGATTGAGCTCCAGCGAGCGGGGATCTGAGTTGATTTGTGGGTCGTCAAAGAATACCCCGGCCTCTTGATAGACCGCCTCGGCAACGGCATAGAGATCATTAAGGTCGCTGCCGGCAATATCCACAGCAACGGCCCGTGTACCGCCATCGTTACTGGAGATAATGGATCCCCGCGAGGAAAACGCCCGCATGTTTGGGTAAGACCTGAATTTCTCGGAGATGGCGTTCATCATGTCGTTAATATGGCCTGGGTCTACCGGCGCACTGAGTATCCAGATACGGCCCACCGACACCCTCATGGAGTAATACGCCAGCGGCGGCATCGTCGTCTTGCCCTGAACATAGTCCTCTTCATCCGCCAGGATAAAGCCGTCTAGATACCGGCGCAGCTCCGCGCCGATTTTGGCCATTTCGGTAAGGTTGTAGTTCGGCGGTGCAATCATGGTGGTGAAAGCCTTGGGTTCCTCCCCTTCCGGCAGGTATTCGGCCGCGGGCATCACCAGTGCCGCGATCAAGGGGATACTCAGGCCCAACCCGACGGTGGCAAACAGCGCACGCCGGCGACTGGTGAAAAATTGCCGGCTTAGCGATATCAATCGCTGTTTACCTCGTGGCAGCGCATTTGCCTCGGTATCGCGCACATCAACCACTGCCAGCGCAGCAGGCACAACAAACAGGGCAACCAGCATCGAGGCAATAATGGCCCCCGAAATAGCAATGGCAATATCAGAATACAATTGCCCGGCTTCCTGCACCACAAACAGAATCGGAGCGAATACCAGCACCGTGGTCGCCGTTGATGCTAACACGGCGGGCCAGACATCTTTGACACCGTCGATGGCCGCACGCTGCCGGTCCAATCCCTTGCGCCGGTGCTGTACGATCGATTCCAGCACCACCACCGTGTTATCGACGGTCATGCCGATGGCAAAGGCGACTCCGGCCAGCGAGATCACGTTAATGGTGCGCCCAAACAGGTGTAAGGCGAGAAAGGCCGCAATGGTACAGATCGGAATACCCAACACCCCCACCATGGTTGCGCGGCCCGAGCGCAGAAAGAAGAACATCACCAGCGTGGCCAGGGTCGCCCCCAGGCTGAGGTTGAACCAGACGTTGCCGAGCGAGGCGCTGACGTACTGGACGTCATCCGTCGACAGCGCCATCTCGAGTCCATTGGGTTGCAACAGGGATTGGTTGAGGTCCTCAACAATGGGCAGCAAGTCTCTTTTGATGGCAATTACATTGGAACCACTTTCCCGCCGCACCGATACACTCAAGGTGCGCTCACCGTTGGAGAACGACAAACCACGGGTTTCAAAGTGATCGAGCGTGACGGTGGCGATGTCTTTAAGCCGTACGATACTGCCGTTGGTTTCCCTGACGATCAGTTCTCGCAAGTCGGCAACGGATTCAAATCGACCAACCACGCGGATCAGGTAACGGCTTTTTTCACTCTCCATATCCCCGGCGGACACGTCACGGTTGCGCGCGCGTATGGCATTGCGAACATCGCTGATGCTGAGGGAGCGAAGCGCGAGACTGTTCGGATCCAGCATTATCTGTATCTGTCGCTCAGCACCACCATACACCCGCACTTCCGACACGCCCTCAACACTTTCCATGCGCGGGCGAATATAGTCATCCGCGTAGTCGCGCAACAAGTCCATATCGAGCTGCATGGGGTTGCCCGACAGAGGCCTTAATTGGAAATACAGAAACGCGTTGCTGGAAAACGAGCTTGAGGTAATCCTGGGCTGATCGACATTTTCGGGGTAAGCCGGTACCTGACTCAGGGCGTTGTTCACCCGGATCAGTGCGTCATTCACCTCTACCCCAAAGGGAAATTCCAGCTCAATCGTGCCCGACCCCATATCACCATAGGACGTCATGCGTTTAAGGTTGGGCAGACTGCGCAGGTAACGCTCCTGCTCAATCAGGATTTCCTTTTCGATATCCTGGGGCGTGGCGCCGGGCCATCCCGTGCGCACGGAAATGGTTCGCACCTCCAGATCGGGAATCATCTGCACCGGGATGGTGAGACTGGCAACAATACCCAGCAGGCAGGTGATAAGTACAACAACGGCTACCAACAGGCCGCGTTTTACGGCCGCCTCAATCACAGTTCAAACTCCCGGGTATGGGTAATGCGCAGTGCCATCCCGTCTTTGATTAACTCGACCCCGGTCGATACCACCGGTGCCCCCTGGGGAATGCCGGTGACCAGGGCAACATGGTTGCGGTTTTCGACAATCGAGACTTTCAGGCGCTTGGCTTTGCCATCGACGACCGTAATCAGACTATTACCGCCGTCCGGGTGTATCTTCAGTGCACTGACGGGTACCCAGACGTTGTTGTTATTGTCGGCGCCCAGGGTAATCACCACTTCGGCGGACATGCCGGGCACAAGGGGGCTTGCGGGTGGCAGATTAATCAATGCCGGCATGGAGCGGGTGGTCTGCTGGGATACCGGCACCAGACGATCGATGGCCAGCCCGATCAAAGGAGACGCCAGTTTATCGTGGTGAACGGCAACATCGGGGTCAGGGCTGTGACGGAGAGAAAAGTAATACTCCTGCGGTATGTGAATACGCACCCGGAGTGTATCGCTGCTGACCAGCCGGAACGGCACCGATTGGGGCGTCAACCACTCCCCCACGGACACGGCCCGATCTTCCACCAGACCGGCAAAGGGCGCCATCAGGGTGTGCTTGTCGACAATCTTGCGACGATAAGCCAAAGTGGCCTGCTCCTGAGCCAGGGTTGCGGTGGCAGACGCCAGCTGAGCGCGGCGCTCTTGCACCACAGTCGCGGCGATAACCTGTCGCTCCGACAGGGGTTCGACTTCCTGCAGCAAGCGCCTGGCTTCGGCCACCGCAATTTTTGCCGCCTCCACCCGCGACGCGGTTTCTGCCGCCGTCAGTTTTGCCAGAGAATCGTCCAGCCGAAGCAAAGGCTGGCCCCGCTTGACGGTATCGCCGACTTCCACATAGATGTGATCGACGCGACCGGGCTGCTCACTGGCCAGTTGCGCGTGCTGCACCGCCTCCACCGTACCCACCAGCCGCAACGACGGGCCACGCCGCTCCAGCTGTGGATAGACCACCTCGACTTCTGTTGGATCGGTTGAGCTGTCAGCGAGGGCGTAAGTGGTCAGCAGGATGTTCTGAATGAAAAGCAGGCCAAGGGCTATTGCACGAACCATGGTCAATCTCGGTAACTCCATATACGTCGCGTATAGTCGCACGAATAGGCTGGAGGTCCAAGTTTACCCCGGAGTTCTACTCTTCGATAGCAAAGTGATAGGGGCCCTTCCAACGATACAGCTGCTGGCCGATTTTCAATTTGTGGCGTTTGGATGCCGATACGTCTTTATTGGCAACGATAAACACACTCAGCTGTTTCTTTCTGTCTTCGATAGCGACGGCCGTATAGTCACTATTGTCGGCCATCACCTTAAGGTTGGAAATATTGCTGCTGGAATTGACAGACAATTCGGACACCGGGCTATAGCTGCCGTGGGGCTCGATTGCCGAGGCAAATACCGTGTTACCCGTATCTCTCCGGCGAATAATCAGTGCGGCATCCCTGCGAAGATTGAAGTCGGGGTCATTGGCGCCCAATCTGGCGAACAATAACTCATCCGTCGTGCTCGTGCTGGAGGTCAATGTATAAAACTTGCCTTGATTCAACCAGCTGAGCTGTGTGGTTTCGGAAGCCGGATAGCCTTTCGCCTCCAGATACAGGTGCTGGTAGCCATTTTTATTACCCAGTGGATTCAAGCTCGGTGGCGACTGATACGCAAAGTTCGTTTTCATCACCTGCCCCATGAAATAAAGCGGCAGGTCGTATTCGTTGCGGGTACCCGACACCACCTTCATGATGTCCAGAACAAAAGGTTTCTCAAAAGTCGGACTCTTGATCATTGCCATGGTCCGGTGCATTTCCGTACCCGGATACGCGTTGGTTTCCCTTGCGCTTAACACCTGTACATCACTGCGAGACGCATCGAAAAAGTGCAGTTCCGAGTGATGTTGGCTGCCCGTGGCATAGTCGCCGTTAAAGTGAGACGCCTGGTTCAGCGTCAAGGTGTTATGGGCGATGGTCTGCTTTGCCCAGGTTTTGTTTTCCTTTAAATAGTTGCCGCCACCTTTTTGCTCAATATTGACAAAGCGGGTGAGACCGTAGTCCTGAATAACCTCATCGCCCTTGTCATACAAAGAGTAGGATAACTTGTCATAGTGACCATGGCTCAAGCCCTGTGCGGCGTATTTAAACACCAGGCTCAAGTCTTCGTCGCCGTAACGCAGTACGCCAACACCACCCTGGGTGCCATCCGGCCCGTCGGTAAGATTCACGGATTGCTTGAGAAACGGTTGGGTTTTTCCGTCGCGAATATCCATGGCAACCTGTAGACCCGCCTGGTCCAGCAGTACCTGATTTTGCGTGTGGGCAATACTGAGCAGTTGCGGATTCCTGTTGCCATAGTGATAGGCAATATCAACAGCGGTCACCAGACTCCCGGAGTGATAGGACATACCCTTTTGTCCATCGTTCAATGGGAAGAACTCACCATCGGCATCCGTAAGATTCAGCAACGCATCAACCGCTTTGAGCAGTACGCCATCCTTGTGTTCAAACACTTTCATTTCCGGCCTGGCGTTGTGCATGGCAATCGCGAAGATCAAAAACGGGTACATGGCGTAACGCTGGTAATAGGGCCCTTCTGTGTAGTAGCCATCGGGGGAGAAAGGTTCCTCCAGATTGGCCAGAAACCCCGCCTTCTGCCCTTCTACCTTGATAAAACCACCATCGTCATCCTTGAGACCCGCTTCCAGTCCATCATCAGCAATACCGTACAATGCTCTTGCGATCAGTTCCTCATCGTTCATCACCAAGCCGATCATACCCACGGCCGCATTCCCCCAGGTGCTGTGGTTATGGACCCGGTTGTAGAACTTTGGATTTTGCAGAGAGATAAAGTCGGCGAAGGGCCGGAACAGATTGCGATTCAATTGCTGCCGTTCACGTTCAGACAGCCAGGTGTAGATGGCATCGTAGGCCTGGGCCATAAATACCAACCAATTGCTGTCATTCAGGCACTGCCAAAAGAGTTTGCCACGGGCATAAGAGCGCTCTTTGGGGTGAACCGGCAGGTCCTTGTACATGGCTTCATACTGGAACAGCATATCCCGCACGTAGCGAGCGTACTTTTCATCCTGCAGGATCTGGAATAAGGCGCCGGCTTGCTGGGCGGTGCGAAAGTTACGCTTATGCCGTTCGTGGGTATAGCCGCCGGAGTAATCCCTCGGGATGGGGGTATCGATACCCAGCGCAATTTCCGCGTCCACCGCTTCCTTGACTCGCTCTACCGAGGCGTCAAACAGCGGCACCTGGCCCAGGTTCTTTCTGATGGTGTCGACACCGTCCTTGGTCAAAATCAGGCGCGGATGCTCCGATGCGTGCCCGATTAATGGGAAGATTAGCGTCATCAGCGTCAGAAGCCGTATTACGTTGTTTACGATCATCGTCATTGTTGTTCGCAGTTACCTGCCTTTTTTAGGGAGAAAGGGGGAAATTCAGCCCATTAATTCAATGGGCTGATAACTTCTCAGCACTGACTTCGGCATCCTTGGGTTTCAGCGGTTCGATTTTCGGACACAAGAGCCAGATACTGGCCATCGCCGTTACCGCCAGCCCGGCACCAATCACAAAAGCCGGCGTATAGTTGCCGCCGGAAGTCAGCCAGGGCACCAGTGAAGTCAGTGCAGCCGCGGCCAACTTGGCCGCCATACCGGCAAAGCCCGCCAAGGTTCCCACGGTACTGCCTCCGTAAAGATCACTGGGCAGGGTTTGAACATTGCCGATTGCGGTTTGAAACCCAAACAGAATCACAGCCATCAACAGCACGGCGTTCACCGGCTCTCCGGGGTTGGCCATCGCCAACAATGCCGGCAACATGGTCAGACAGCCCAGCGAGATGGTGAATTTGCGGGTGCGATCCACAGACCACCCCACCTTAAGCCGGTTTTGTGCCAGCAGCCCGCCAAACCAGGCGCCGAGCATGGCCCCAACATAGGGAACCCAACCATAGATACCAATGGTTTTGACATCCATGCCAAAGACTTCGGACAGGTAAATCGGAATCCAGAAGACAAACAGCCACCAGATCGGGTCAATGGCTGCCGATGCAATAATCACCGCCCAGCTCTGCTTGCGCGACAGCATTTCCGAAGTCGAGGGATTGTAACCATCCTCACCGCTGGCAGCGTCTTCGAGCTGAGTGTTTTGCTGCCCGTTAAGAATGTATTCACGCTCCTCCGGCGTTATCCAGGGGTGCTTCCTGGGGGGCGCTTTCACCAGGATCATCCAGGGAATCAGCCACAACAAACCAACGGTGCCCACCAGAATAAAGATGGCTTTCCAGCTGAAATGCACGGTGAGAAACGCAATCAACGGGATGGAGATAATGCCACCGATGGCTGCACCCGAGTTGAAAATCCCCTGGGCCAGCGCGCGTTCCTTGGTCGGGAACCACTCGGCATTGCCCTTGGTCGCCCCCGGCCAGTTGCCCGCCTCGGCAACGCCCAAAATCGCCCGAAAGATACTGAAGGTCACCAGCCCGCGAGCCAGTGCGTGAGCTGCCGTCGCGATGGACCAGATACCGATTGACAGTGCAAACCCGATACGGGTGCCAACCCAGTCAAAAATCTTGCCAAAAATCGCCTGCCCAAAAGCGTAGGAGAAAACAAACACGACGGAGATAAACGCATAGATCTCTTTGCGCTCGTCATCGGTTTTGTCCGGGTAGAGCTCTACGGATATCTCCGGCCACAACACATTAAGGGTTTGGCGGTCGATGTAATTGATAATGGTGGCCAGAGCGATCAATGCGATCACCCACCAGCGGAGATTTTTCACCTGCATACTTCATCCTCTCCGAATAAGTTGACTGTTTATGGGAAAAAAAAGGGTGGGCCGGGAGTTTTCCCCCGTACACCACCCCTGGTTGTTTAGATCTTGGCGCTCAGACCGATAAAGACCCTGGGGCCATAGACATTCAATTCACCCAGGTTGTCGTCCGTATAGAAGTATTGGGTTTTGGGTTCATCGAAGAGGTTGATCGCCTCAAACGAGAGTCGCAGGGTATCGGTCAGCTGGTAGGACGCTCTCGCCTCCCAGACACCCACGTCGCCCACATATCTCAGGCGTGTACCATTGGAGGTGTAGGGCTGGAAGTACTCGCTGCGATACTTGTAGATCAACGAGGCATCGAAGTCACCGATCTGATAGTAGATCTGGCCAGAGAAAGTCTCCTCCGAAAAGCCGGGAATGTTCGCCGGTGCCACGATACCCACATTGGTTTGAACAAACTGGCCATTTTCGTCGGTAAAACCGCGCTCACCCAGGTTACTGTCTTCGAATTCGAAATCCGAGTCCGCCCAGTTGTAGCTGACTTTGGCACCCAACCCGTTGAAAGGCTCGGGCAGCATTGAGAATCGTGTCGATGCCGTCAGCTCAAAGCCGTACAAGGTACTTTCGTCCTCGTTGGTCTGGCTAATGGTCACCGGTACGGTGATCTGGGTGCCGTCAACGGTATAGGTCTCGTTGGTGACCACGTTTTCGAAACCACCCACGAAGTCTTTATAGTAAACCCCCAGGGCGACAATGGAGTCTTCGTTGGGGTACCACTCGAATGACAGGTCATAGTTCCAGGACGTGAGAGGCTCGAAGCCGGGGTTTCCGGAAGCATTGACGCTGGAAATCAGGTCATTAACGTTGGTAATGCCGCTGTCTTCGTTCGACACGGTGGTGAAGGAACGAGAGAAACCCATGTCGGAAGGATCGGCCCGTGACAAACCTTTAAATACGCCACCACGAACGGTCTTGTCTTCGGCAATATCGGCGACAAAGCTAAAGCTCGGCAACCACTCGGTGTACCCCTCTGATGCCTTGACAGTTTCAGTGACATCGAGCTCGATCAGTGCCAGGTTTTCCGGGTCGCTGTCATCAAGCTCGTAGGCAGACCGAATACCGACGGATTCCACTTCGGTGTCGACCATTCGCAGACCAAACTTACCCCGCACGGGAATACCACCCAGTTCAATTTCGTAACGGGCCTGGAGGTAGGCTGCAAAGGTATCTTCGGTCACATCAATGGTGGATGAACCGGGCACCAATTCCGGGTAAGCCGTGCTGGCACCAAAGAACTCCGCTACTCCCTCGACCATACAAACGGTGTCGAACGAGGCCCAACTGTTACCACTGCTGATCACATTGCCGTCTTCATCAACGGTGGTAAACAAATCGCCACTGCGTTCAGACTCCAGAAACTCATTGCCCTCCTGAAAGTCGATGCGGCAAGCCTCGTTCAGTTCAGCAAGCTTGGCCTCACTCTCCTCCTCGGTGCGAGTCACCCCGTTGGCGGAGTTGCTGCGGCCGTTGCGAATCTCAAACTGATTACGGGCGCCGGCCAACGAATAGTACTCCAGTGTTGAAAATCGCACACCGGCGTCAATACCCGTAATCGGACCTTTATCGAGCGCATAATCCAGATCGAATCGAATGGCCTTGGTGGTATTGGTTCTGTCCAGGTCATTGTCGATACGGGCACGATAGCGGTCAACAAAGAGATCGTGATCGGTCGGATCAGCGTCTTCGATGGTGTAACTGCCGGCATCACTGCTGCCCCGCTCCCACGCCGTCAGGAATCGTGGATCCGTTTGCGTGCGAATCAGGAATTGTTGTTCGGTACGAGTGGTTTCTGAATAAGAAATATCGGTGGACAATGTCAGACTGTCATTGACATCCCAGGATATCGCCAGTCCGCCCCCCAGATATTCTTCCGTCCGATTATAGGTCTCGCCTCGCGCCTCTATCTGAGTTTCTGTGGTTAAAGAAGACGTAGCGCCTGTGTCACTGATATTCAGCGAATCGTGAGTGGTGCCGACGGTATTACGACGCATGTTCACAAAGGCGATATCGTGACGATCCTCTTCCTGCACACGTTCGGACCACTGCATATCCAGGTTGATGTCCAATTGATCATTCGGTCGAATCTGGATCGCACCAAAGAAGGAGTCGCGGGTATCCTCGGTGTCATTTTGACGATAACCGCGCTCGTTGGGCACGATCACAAACGGCTGACCGAGATCCGCGGACCCGACGCGGGTGTCGTAACCGGTACTGTTGTCGCCGTCGTAATTCACCGAGTCGCCGCCGCCGGCAAAGTCCTCACAGTCGTCGTTGGCAACAGACAAATTCGAGAAACCACGACCGGTGTCGTCGTCGGGATCAGTGGGGTCCTGTTGCTGGGCATTGGAGGGATCCGCCAGACAGGCACGGTTTGAACTGCCGGTCGGACTGTTGGAACGGGCCTCCTGCTCCGGCTGGGAGATGTCGCTGCGTTGCAGGCCAATGGCGATACCGATACTGCCCCCGTCACCGAAATCAAACTGGTCGACATAACTGCCCGTCGCCCGATAACCAACATCCCCGGACGCGGAATCATCAAGATCGAACTGGTCGGGGTTGAGATTGCCCTTAATGTCCGCCTGGAATCGGCGTTTACCGTAGTCCAGCGGCTTAATGGTCTCCAGCTGGATCTGGCCCGCAACACCACCCTCAATCTGGGCGGCGTCTTGCGTTTTGTAGATGGCAACCTTGCTCATCAACTCAGAGGGGAACTGAGAAAAGTTAACGGACCGATCGCCCGAACCGTTGGTGGCTTCCCGACCATTGAATACCGTTGAGCTCAGAAAAGGGCCGAGACCGCGAATGGAAATTTCGGTAGCTCCGCCATTCTCTCGGTGAGAGGCCGCCCCCGTAATGGATTCCAGCGCCTCACCAATGGACAGCGCCGGCAGCTCGCCGATATCCGTCGCCGAAAGCCCGTCGACAATCTCCGCCGATTCGCGCTTGATATTAATGGCGCTTTGAATGGTCGCCCGACTGCCTGTAACGATTACTTCCTCAAGCAGCTCTTCTTCCTGAGCGTTTACGGGCATCGCCAATGCAGCGGCGATAGCACTCGCCAGCAGCGTCCTTTTGTGCACCTCTCTGTATTGTTGCATGGGGTTCCACCTTTTATTTTGCTTATGTTTAAAATTGTAGGACCAATTTTCGCTATTTGTAGATAACGTCATTGGCCTGATACTTGTTACTATTGGCTCGGATCTTGCCGGTATCTTTCATCAAAATATCCGAAATGACGGTAATCGGCTCACCATTGGTCAAATGCAGATCCAGGGGTGCACTCTTGGCCCAGCGGGAGTCAGACACGTTTAGCCGCTGCACACCGTGAAACGCCAGAGACGCTCCGCTCTTGTTGCGCTTGCCATGGCCGATATTGACAAACTCGCTGCCGGTGACCGTTACCATGGGGCCGAACGTACTTTCGTCGGTGCCGCCGCGGTAGATATTCGCTACCGTGCCCTTAACATCCGTAAACGTACTGTTCTTGATCAGGACATTCTCGACGTTGTAAATACCGAGATCCTCAGTTTCCTTATCCAGTGCCAGCACAGAGCCGGTGATATTTGTCATTTCGGTGTCGACGATTTCAATTGAGTCCGCAAAGGTGCCCATATACACCTTCAGGAAATCGAAGCTGTGATTCACATCCAGGCCAGTCACCTTGCAATTACGAACGGCCAGGGAATAGTTGTGGGTCATGGAATAGCGGCTGGTACTGACAACGTTATTGCCGGCCAGATCCGGGGACTCCGCGCCGTCAATCCAAAGATTGTCGAGTGCCAGCGCACCGCCATTCTCGATGGTAAAAAAGCTGGCCTTTTCCGAGAGAATCTTTGCTTTCTTGCCTTTTTTCGCTTTGATCGTGATCGGATGGCGAATAAAGGCATTCTTGGTCAGCAAATACTTTGCCCCGTTTTTCAGAACCAGAGTGTCACCCGGCTGGCTTTGCTCCAGAGCATCGAGCAGCGTATTGGTCCCGGCGTTAACAACAATGGTATTGCCGCCGGTGAAACTGGCCTCGGTGTGATTCTTCGAGTAAAACGACGCCCCCGTATCCTCTCGGGTGACCGGCAGCTTGATATCACCGAAGGCAATCTTGTCGGTCAGGGACTGGCTGGGGACCAGCAGGCCGTGCTTGTTTTTGGTAATGGCATAAGGCACCTTGGAGAAGCCGGCATTAATCGGCACCCGGGCCTCATCGTTCAGAATATTGCCCTGAAAGCTGATGCCTGAAATATCATCGTAAACCGTAAACGGATTCAGATTGGTTTTGCTCATCATAATATTGTCATGCATGGATGAGCCAATCGGTGTTGCAGAGCGTTCTTCGTCGCTACCGGCACACAGCTGAATGTAATCACTGTCGATCACGATGTTGCCATCCATCCTGGAATCAACAACCGGATCGTAGCGATTGATCGGCCCGTTGGGCACACCGTTCATGATCACCAGGGCACCGCGGAACCGGTGCCCCGTCAAGCCATAGAGGTAGTTGTTCTTTACGGTTTGGTTCTCATTGATGATTCGAATGCCACCGGTGTTGGGCTTTCGGTTGCCGAGAAAATAGTTATTCTCAACCAGGGTGTAGTGACCATGGCGCATGGTCAGCGTACCTTGGCTCTCAAAGAACACATTGTCCTGATAGGTATTACCACAGGATTTGTTGGATACGATCTCGTGCTCACCGTTCACACGATCGAAAAAATTCTTGCGCACAACGGTGTTGGAGAACTTTCTCGAGTAGTGACTGGTACCTATCCGTAGGGTTTCGCCACCGTTGGAGCCCAGAATCTGTCTTGGTCCAAAGTAGTTGTATTCGATGATGTGTTCGTTTTCACGGCTGGCTTCCGTGTTCATTTTTACCGCCAGGGTTACTCCCCTGTTTCTCTTATTCAACAGAGAATTGCGATCAAACCGGTTGTTTTTGCCGTAGATCGCCACCCAGGTGTCTGAATTGAATCGTTCGGGGTTATTAAAGTCATCAATAACGGTATTGGTCACTCTTGAGTGGTTTGCCAGATCCTTTTTGGAAGTTCTGAACGAGATTACTTCGCTGGTTGGGGTATAGCCATCCTTGAACACCAACCCGGAAACCACCAGGTGCTCCCCGGAGAGACGAAGATTGGACTGACCGGTAATAAACACCTTGCCGGGCTCTTCTGCCCTTAGGGTAATGGGTTTAGCTGCCGAGCCATTGGCCTTGAAGACCAGCTCGACATTGTTCCAGTCGCCGTTGGCGAGAACAACTTCGCCACCGGGTTTTAACGTCGGCACGATTTTGTCGAACTCTTTAATGTTCGCTACCAAGGTCGCGCTGCTATGTTGCGCGTAGAGTAAGAATAACGAAACAAAAATAGGTCTATAAAAGACTGACCAGACTCTCATCAACATTCTTTGCCCTTTGTTTTTGGTGGGTGTAAAGATCAATGACATTTTCTTAATCCAATTTGACGCTATTCCCTGTAGCAGCCCGCTCCGAGGGCGACTGGTTTCGACCACCCTATTTCAGTCTCTGTCGCGGTAGCCGATAAAGCGGGGCGGGCTCTCACAGCCCGCTGCTACGTAGCAGCCCGCTCCGAGGGCGACAGGGGTAAACTACGAAAACAACAAACCACCATTGGTATCCAGATTAACGCCAGTCAGAAACGAGGACTCTGCGGATGCCAGAAAGGCAACAATGTCACCGATTTCTGCAGGGTGCCCCTCGCGCCGCAGTGGCGTCGCTGCGGCAACATTGCCTCGCACTTCGTCTTTGGTAAATGTGTCGTGGAATGTGGTACTGATCATTCCCGGGCACAGCGCATTAACCCGAATATTTTTCGGACCCAGCTCCTTGGCCATGGCGCGCGTAAAGGTCATCACAGCACCCTTGGCGGTCGCATAGGCGGAAGCCCCCGGGCCACCTCCGTCCCGGCCTGCCTGCGAAGCCAAGTTAATAATGGACGAGCCCTCGGGCATAAACGGCACGCAGGCCTTGGTAACCAAAAACGTGCTGTTGAGATTTAACTTGATCACATGATCAAAAAAATCCTCATCCATTTCAGCTATCGTTTTTCTGGCCACGATGCCTCCAGCCACGTTCACAAGAATATCGATTTGGTTACCGAATGCACTTTGGGTTTCATCGATCAAACGCTGTACATCCTGCTGATTGGTCATATCACCCTGGACGAGTATCGCCTCGGCACCCAGCGCCTTGACGGCCTTGAGCGTATCTTCCGCCTGATCGGAGGAGCTGTAATAGTTGATCGCCAGTTTGGCGCCTTCGGCGGCCAGCTTTAGAGACACTTCCTTGCCGATGTCTCGTATGCCGCCGGTGACGATGGCTACTTTGTTTTCCAACTTCATAATATCTCCAGTGTTTACATCTGAAATTTTTGTTCGAGGTGTCGATCAAAGTTTGTTAGTCGGCTATTTACCTTTGTGTTCTACACCTTGTATTACTCGGCTTCATTGGTGGATTACGGCTTGCTAGAATTTCGCCCGCAGGCCCAAATTGAAACGGCGGTCCGTCTCACGCACCTGCCAGGTGGTACCGGTAATGCTCTGATTAACGGTGGGTTCAGCGGTCAGGTTATTAATACTGGCCACAACGCTGAAGTTATCGTTAATATCCCAATTGGCCGACAAGTCCCACTGCTCCAGATCATCCCGGAAATCGGTACCCTGGGTCGGATCACTCGACTCCGGGTCGAGGAAGGAAACCTGCTCACCCACGCGTGCGGTACGCTTTTGGCCCGTCTCATCCAGAAAGTTATCGCGGAAGGTATAGGCCAGACGAACACCGAAGCCACCGTACTCCCAATACAACTGGAAGTTATAGGAGTTTTCGGAAATATCCTGCAGCGGCACACCGTCCGGATCTTCACTGTCAGAATAGGTGTAGTTGGCGTTCACCCCCAATCCGGACCAAAGGCCAGGCAGAAAATCAAACGCCTGCTGGTAACCGATTTCAAAGCCTTCGATGGTACCGCTCTGGCCATTGGTCACCGTGGTGGTCAAAACACCATTGCGGCCCTCGGCGACATAGGCAGCCAGCTCAGCCGGATCCTCGGTAAAACTGTAGGAAGCAGAATCGCCTGAGCCGGAGGGTCTGATACACACGTTACCCGGAATAGAATGGTTCTGGTTGCTCAACACCTCGTCGGGCAAGTCGGCACAATACAGGGTATCTTTCAGGAACGACGACACATCCTTGTAGAAAATGGTCGCCGACACCATATTGCCCTCACCGAAATAGTGCTCCAGGGAAATATCAAACTGCGTGGCCCTGAAAGGATCCAGATTGGGGTTACCCCGGTCAGCCGTAATCAGGTCACTGTTGAACTCAAAGGTGGGGCTCAGCTGATTAAAGTCCGGGCGACGCATCACTTTGGCACCGGCAAACCGCATAAGGGTGCTGTCACTGAGATGAATCGTCGCATTGATGCTGGGCAGGAAGTCGCTGTACTCGCCTTTGTCGGAGACCAGGGCATCGCCGGCCTGGTTATAGGCGGTAGAAGTCAGCTCGGTCTTAACATAGCGCCCCCCCAAGACAATTTGAACGTTTTCGAAATCCAGATTGGCCTGCGCATAGAAGGCGAAGGTATCCTCTTCCACAAACGCGTACTGTGCGGTTGATTCCCTCAAGTTGTCAGACAGATTGCCGGTGGATGCCAGGTTGGTTCCTGCCAACAACTGCTGCACCATGCCGAACGTGCGCTCCTGATTCTGGAGCTGGCGGGCATCGTAAACGGAGAATTCCGTCAGATGACTTTCTCCGGCGATACCCGCATGCTCAAACGCATCGCCGGTAACATCCGGAACAATAATCGCTCCCGGATACAGCGCAGCAATATCGTCCTGCCAGATAACGATGGGATTACCGTCCGCATCCCTCAGGTTTTTGTGGATGTCTTTAACGCGATATTCAGATTCGCTGCGTTCATAACTGCGGTCAGTTACACGCAAACCGGTTTTAAAGGAGGAAAACCACTCAAGATCTCCGGGCTGAAAGTACTCCACATCCAACCGCAAAGCATCTTCTTCATTATCGGTGTCGCGGGTTCTGGCCCGGTATTCACGGAAGGCCAGGTTTTCGGTTTGCAGGTAGGGATTTCCGCCGACATAGACAACGCTCGGCGCGCTGCCATCACTGACGATAATGTCGGCATCCGGGCGGTACTCATTGGAAGCCGATGGGTTGGCAGCTTCAGCCACCGGATCAATGGCTCGCCAGTTGAATTCGGAGCGCGGCTGATTAGATTTGGATTCCGCTGTGGAAATCTCACCGGAAACTTTCAGTTTATCGGTAAAATCCCACTCGCCGCCGAGAGCAAAGCTGGAAGATTCGGTTTCTCGGAACTCACTCCAGGACTTGGGAATAATCACCGGGCTTTCCGCACGGTAGTTGTTCAATGCACCATTGGCGTCTTCGTAACTGTCGGCGGTGGCAACGGGGTTCTCACCCGCATGCAGGATCGAATAGGCCTCCTGACCACCGGAGCGATCTGTTGTATTCAGATCCAAATAGAAATTGCCTTTTTCCGAGGTGGGTGCCCACTGGAAGGACAGATTCAACGCGGTGCGCTCGCGCTCCTCGGTAAAGGGCTCAAACTTATGCTCGGTGGGAACAACGTAGTGGCCGGTGGGAGTGTTCAGTGCAGCGTCGGCGGAGTTGACAACGCCATCCTGGTTAATATCAATATCGTCGAAAACAAACAGCGAAACTTCTGAGGTATCACGACGCAGGGTACGGTCCTGGTATGAGACCATCGCCGTCACCCCCAGAGTACCGGCATCGCCCAGGTCCCAAATGTCCCCGGCGGAGGCGTTAAAGATCGGGGCCCAGTGATCGGCTTTATCCGCGTATTCGGCATCCAGAGACATAGCTGTCACCGGTTCCTTCAGATCCAACGGGCGAACGGTTTTCATACTGATGGTACCGCCAAGTGCACCTTCAATCATTTCGGGTGTTGGCGACTTAACCACCTCCACGGCGGACAAAAAGCTGGATGGAAAATCCTGAAAGTCGACGCCGTTGCGATCATCACCCAGGGTAGAGCGACCATTCAGCTCCACGCGGTTTTGGGGAAGACCACGAATGGAAACCTCGGAACCGACGCCAAAATCCCGGTTGATGGATACACCGGTCACCCGTTGCAGTGCTTCGGCAATATTGTTGTCCGGCAGCTTGCCGATATCTTCGGCCACAATGGCATCAACAATGCGGGCGTCATCGCGCTTCATATCCGCGGCGGCGGACAGACTGCGACGAATCCCGGTAACTTCAATCTCCTCAATCGAATCTATCAATTCGGCTTCGCTCATGGGCTCTGCCATGGCTGACATGGAAATTACCGAAGCGACAGCGGTGGCTAGCAGTGTCCTGGAGAAGCGGGTCACTGTGGCCGTGGTTAGACATCTCTCGATCATGATGATCCCCTTGCGTAGTTAGTTTTATAGGAGCGAGAGTGACTTTACCAATTTGATGACCAATTGCCAAGACAATTGGTAATAACATTATCGAATATTGGAAAGATCTTTTAGTAAGACAAAAAATGAAATTTATAATGTATTGTTTTTATTGGCATTTTTTACAAATATGCCACTCCAGAACGTTGCATTCTGAACAGGCACTTGTCTTTTTAGAGGTACTATAATCCGGAACACCACGAAATCAGGATAGATTACTGGCGAAAATCATGAATCGGGCCGCAATTATTGTATGACCAATTTAGATAGATAGGTGGAATTCGAAGAATCTGAATCCCTGGTATGGAAGATCTGGAAGCCAAGCCCCGTCGCGCTCAGAGCGCGCTGCTACGGTGCGCATAAAGTCATTGAGCCATTGAGTTATTGAAAGTTGCCATAGAATCTTGAGGGCGAGCGGCTGAAGCACCCAGAAGCCGAACCCGCCCCAGAGATTATTCGGCAGAGGAAACCGTAGAGTCCGTGAGTCGATCCACTGAAAAGCGCTCTCTGGCGGCAGAGAGCCTGCGCTTCACTTCGTCAACCGCCTCCTGCTCCGTCGCCGCGTGAAGCGCATTGATACTGCGTGCAAAGTGCTTGCGCATGGCGAGCCTGGCGGCTTGTGGATCTCTATTGGCCAAGGCGTCGTAAATACGGCGGTGCTCCACCATGCGCTCTTGGGGATTGGCCTGACACACCGATTGATGGGCTTTTTTGATATGGGACATATTTTCCTGAACGTCCCACAAACCTTCGATGATAGAAGACAGCACTCTATTGTTGGTGGCCTCGGCAATGACGGCGTGAAATTTCTTATCGGCAACATCGGAAGTCACATCACCGGCCTCATTCTCCCGCCCCATTTCATCCAAAGCCGCCTTTAACGCCTCCAGCTGCTCATCGGTGATCATAGTCGCCGCCAGGGCAGCCGCCTCTCCTTCCACCAAGACCCGGGTTTCCTTCAGTTCAAACGGGCTGACATTCGAATCCAGGTCTTTGGATTTCTTCTGCTCAAGCACATACACGCCAGAGCCAACCTTGACCGAAACCCGCTCTTTCGCCTCCAGGGCAATCACCGCTTCCCGTATGGTGGGCCGGCTGACGCCGAATCTCTCCGACAGCTCTCGCTCAGCAGGCAAGCGGCTTCCCACCGGGTACTCACCGGAATTGATCAGCTGGGAAATCTGATCAACCACCTGTTGATACAGTCGCTTGCCACTACTCTGTTGATCGGCCGCCATGTCACTAACATCTCCAAAATAACAACTTGTAATACAATACTCCAGAATTGGTCTGACCGCAATTTCCCAGGTTGGTTCTGGAGGCAAGTGATGACCAGTCCTGCTTAACGAAACACCGCTAACTGTCGCCAGCTTGAACGGCCTTGACCTTGAACTAAGCTACCAAGAGGACAGAATTCAAGGAATCGGTCAATGCTGGGGATCAGTCGTGGATTGTGGCTATGGATTCTATTCCTTGGCGCTTTGCCGGTCTGGGCCGATGAACCCTTCAGTGCAACCATCGTTTCAGTGCGCGGTAGCGTTGATTACTCCAATGACGGCCATGTGTGGCTTCAAGTGGTAGAACAGCAGCGGGTGGGAGCGAACACCCGTCTGCGCACCGGTGATGACAGCCAGGCTGCCGTGCAGCTCTCCAGCGGCGCGATACTGCGGATCGGAGAACTGAGCCTGGTCAATCTGGTAGCGCCAGCCGAACCGAGCGATTCGATAACCCTGAGTATTGTTGAGGGACTGTTTTATTTTTTCAGCCGCCGAACACCGGAGTCGGTGCAGATTCTCACTCCATCGGCCACCGGCGCCATTCGCGGCACAGAATTCAATCTCAGCGTATCGCGCCATGGGGATACCGCCTATGCCATCGTGGAAGGCGAGGTCGACATTGACAGCCACTCGGAATCACTCAGTGTCAGAGCCGGTGAAGTGGCGACGATCTCGGAGTCCGGACTTGAAAAACACTCCCTCAGCAACGACTACCGTGAGCTCCATCACTGGCTGTATTATCCACCGGTTCTGGTACCCTCCGAATTGGCATTCACTCCAGCTGACGCCGACAGTCTACAAGTTTCATTGCAGTTCTATCGCCGTGGCAATCTCAAACAGGCGGTACAATCTTCTCCGCCGCCAAACAGATTAAACAGCGATAACGCCAGACTCTACGCCGCCAGCCTGAAGCTGATGAGTGGCCGGCTGGACGAGGCTCGGCAACTGATGATGACGGGGCCACCGAACAAGTTGAGTTCGGCACTAACCATAATGATGGCTGCCGTCACGTCTTCGCAATCGTTGCCGATTAAAGCTGAGGAATTGCAATCGGCCTCCCAGTGGCTCGCTTATTCCTACTATTTACAGGCCCGCAGCGATATTCCCGCGGCGCTCGCCGCTGTCAGGCAGTCATTGCAGAAGCAGTCGAATTTTGGGGCATCCTGGGCCCATCTTGCAGAGCTCCAATTCAGTAGCGGCCTGCACCGACAAGCGCAGCAATCCCTGGATAAGAGTCTGCAGCTGGCGCCGGACAATGTTGCGGCCATCACACTGCAAGGTTTTATGGCGGCTGCCGAAGGCGCCCACCAATCCGCATGGCAGGCCTTCCAGCGAGCGCATCAACTGGACAACCACTTTGCCAACGTCTGGCTCGGAGAAGGACTGGGCGCCTTCCAGCAAGGGCGGGCGCAACAGGGATTGGAATCGTTGAAGCTGGCCGTGGTTATGGAACCCAATCGCTCACTGCTGCGAAGCTATCTGGGCAAGGCGCTGGCGGAAAACGGCGAGCAGGCCAGGGCGGCGAAGGAATTTTCACTGGCGCACTCGCTGGATCGCCACGACCCTACCCCGCTGTTTTACCAGGCTCTGCTGGACAAGCAGCTCAACCGCTACAGCAATGCAGCCAGAGCCTTGCACAAAGCCATCGAACTCAACGACAATCGCAGCCTGTTCCGCTCGCGCTTGTTATTGGATCAGGACTTGTCGGTTCGCAAGACCAACCTCGCCACCATCTATGAGCGACTGGGTATGTCGACCCGCGCTGTGCGCAGTGCCGGCATGGCCATACAGGCTGATTACAGCAATTATTCCGCCCATCGCTTTCTGGCAGAGAGCTTAAGTCGCGATAGCGGTACCAACCTGCTGCGCACCGATGCGGCCATTGCCAGCGAATTACTGCTGGCCAACCTGCTGGCTCCGGTACAAACCGGGCCATTGTCCCGATTCGTCAGCAATCAGGAATATTCGGCCTTCTTTGATAACAGATATTATGGTCTCGATGTTAACAGCTCCCTGAATGACGACGGAGAAGCACTGGTTCAAATGGGTGGTTTTTTTGCCGGGCAGCACACATCTGTGGGACTGGATCTTGCCGCCGGTGAATCTTTGCAATTGCTGGACGTCAACCCACTGCAATCAACGTTTGACCTGGGGCTGGCCATTTTTCAGCTAAAACACCAGATCACCTCAGAGCAAAACCTGTACCTGCTCGCCGGAGAAACCAGCCTTGATGGCGAGAGAACCTCCAACTCAAGCTTGTCCGAAGAAGATACTGACTCGGATATTGAACTGCTGACGCTGGGGCTTCGCCAGAACTGGCAACCCGGTCGTGATTCTCTGATTATGCTGGGTCGTTGGGGCTCCGACTCTCTTTTCCAGACACCCACCCTGTCACCACTGCTGAGCCAATTGAACGGCGCCATCATTGACGCCGCCCGGCTCCCCTTTCAGGCTCGTACCAACGTCGAAGAAAATCTGAACTTTTTGGCGGTCAGTCATCTGGATCAAAGTGCAAAACGCCTCTGGATTTCCGGAATACGTCTGCAGGATGGTCAGGTCGATCTGTCTCAACAGCTGGATCACCTACTGGAGACAACACGTCCTTTCTTTGGCGACCCGGCTTGGCTGACGCAATCGGAACAAGACCTGAGGCGTGCAACCGCCTATACCTACTTGACCCTGGGCTTGAATACCAGAGTTCAGACCACCCTGGGGTTGAGCTGGGAATCCCTGCAGCTGCCGACCTTCTCCTCCTCCCCCGCCAGCGCCGGTGAATTGGACAAACAACGCTGGTCACCAAAATTTGGCATCACCTGGGACATGAATTCCCGCTGGCGTCTGCGAGCGGCCTACAGTGCCTCACTCGGCGGCCTGGCCGCTGACCAGAATCTGCGTCTGGAACCCACTCAACTGGCCGGTTTTCTGCAGGCTTATCGCTCGGTGATTTCCCTGGCACCGACCCTGCCGGGATCCGAGTTTGATAGTGTTGGCCTTGGTTTGCAGTACAGTCCGTCGGCGGAGTTCTTTCTCGATCTGCAGTATCAACAGATTCGTCAGCGGGGCAAAGCGCTCCAGGGCGCATTTGTTAACCAACTGGCTTCTGCTCAGATCAGCGCTATAACCCTGCCCAAGCAACTGGACTATCGGGAACACAGCTTCAGCCTGGAGGCTAACCAACTACTGGGTGACCGCTGGTCTGTGGCAGCGCGATATCGATTTGTTCGCTCAACACTGGAGGAGAAGATTCAAGGGCTGTCAGTCGCAGCTACAAACCCTGACCTTGGCAGCCTGGCGGCCACCCGCACCGAAGCGGACCTCCACAGCGTAAAACTCTCACTCGCTTACCATCATCCGGCGGGGTTCTTCTTTGCAGCAAACAGCGCACGCTACAGGCCTGGAGACAGTGGTTTTTATACTCGGGAGCAAGCGTCCGATTTCACATCAAGCGATGTCAAGGTGGGTTACCGATCGCCCGCGCAACGCTGGCAAGTGGAATTGCGGGTCGACAATCTGGAAAACGCCGATCCCCTTATTAATGCTTTAATCCCGCGGGAAAATATCAAGTCACGGCGAACCGCTCGAGTAGCGGTCAAGCTCAATTGGTAATTTTCTGCAACTGGAAATTACCGGTATCCATCAGGCAGATCATCTTTGATTTTTGCGATACGCCGTCGGCGGAACTCCGATCCATTGTTTAAACGTTCTCGTAAACGAGCTGGTTTCAGAAAACCCCAGCCGGACGCTGATCTCCTCCATCGTCAGATCGGTATTGATCAACAGCTCAATGGCGGAGTCGCGCTTAAGGTGGTTTTTGATAGTCAGGTAAGTGGTGCCCTCATCCGCCAGCCGGCGCTGCAACGTATAGGGTTTAACCTTCATGATCGCGGCCAGCTCCGGCAGCGTTGGCAGGGCATCGAGCTTGTCGTTGATTTCGCCGGCCACCTTCGCCGCCCAGCTGTCAGTTTTAAAGTCGAGCAGAAACAGCGCGAAATACGGGTCTTTCAGCAATAGTTCCAGACCGGCCTGATCTTGCCTTACCGGTTTTTGCAACAGTGATCGCGGCAGGCTCATACGAGAGCGATCACAGTCAAACGACATGGACGCGCCGTAATACACCGCTCTAAAGTCTCTGGCAATGGCCGGCTTAGGGTACTCGAACTCCAGATGACTGATGGCGATGATCTCCCGACTCAACCAGCTGAGTATCCGGTGGGTGACAAAAAACAGATCACCGCCAAAACCGTCGGTATCATCGTGCGACAGAACCACCAGGTGGATCAGCTCCTCTTCAATCTCTATTTGAAAACTGACCCCTTTGTCTACAATCTGAAAAAAGCCTGCCAGACGCTCGAGTACCTGCTCCATCGTTTTGGCCGTCACCAGCCAATGCATCAATAATGAGCGGCTCCCCACGGGCAGGGGCTCCCTGGCGCGCCCCAATAATTCATCACCTGAGGCCAATATCAGCAGGCTTGTAAATCGGGCCAGCTGCTCCAGGGTCACCCTGGCGTCGGAAACCTGCAGTAAAGGCTTCGGAATACGGCACTCCCTTAACAAGATATCAATTGTGTTTGCGTCCAGGGTAACCCCTGACAGGGCCGAATGAATAAAGGAAACACTGAATGAAAGTGCCTTTTTATCCGTTTTTCGCATATTTTAACCACACGTTGCTTAAAATTTACCGACATTTTTTGGTTGCCTGCTTTTGTCAGCAGCCCCATAGCATGCCATAGAATTGGGGCCAATTGTGATAAAGTGTCAAATACTCTGTATAACCTCGTCATTCCGCACACGCCTGCCACCACGCATAATACCCCCACAAAACCCGGACATTTGCGGCTAAGGCTATCGCCTTCGAACACTCAATTCAGGAGAAATCATGAAAACACGTTTGACAGAATTACTGGGCATCGAATACCCGATCGTTTGTGGTGGCATGATGCGCGTGGGCACCGCCGAGCTGGCAGCAGCCGTATCCAATGCCGGCGGCCTGGGAATTATGACTGCCCTGACCCAACCCACCCCTGAGCTGCTGAAGGCCGAGATAGAAAAGTGCCAGTCACTCACGGACAAGCCCTTTGCGGTAAACCTGACCGTGGGCGTGGTGGCGACGGAAATCAACTACGATGACTACGTGGACGTGATCTGCGACAGCGGCGTCAAGATCGTGGAGACTGCCGGACGCAGCCCTGAGCCGTTTATGGAAAAGTTTAACGCCCATGACATTAAGGTGATTCATAAGTGCGTTGCGGTACGCCACGCCTTAAAGGCTGAAAAAATCGGTGTGGCTGCGGTCAGCATCGATGGCTTCGAATGTGCCGGTCACCCCGGTGAAGAGGATATTCCGGGCCTGGTATTGATTCCCGCCGCGGCGGACAAGCTGAGCATCCCCATTCTCGCATCCGGCGGCTTTGCCGATGGACGCGGACTGGCGGCGGCCCTGGCGTTGGGCGCCGATGGGGTCAATATGGGCACCCGCTTTTTGGCCACTCAGGAGGCGCCCGTTCACGACAATGTCAAGCAAGCCATCGTCAATATGAAGGAGACCGATTCCACCCTGATCTTCCGCAAGTTCAAAAATACCGCTCGGGTGTTTAAAAACGATGTTGCCCTCAAGGTACAGGAAATTGAAAACGCCGGTGGTGATTTTTCAGAGATCCACCCCTATGTGAGTGGTAAAAACCAGGAGAAAGCCTGGTCCACCGGTGATGTTAATGCCGGTATGGTCACCTGGGGAATGTGTGGTGGACTGATCAATGAAATCCCCACCTGTGAAGAAGTGGTCACCGGCATTGCCAAAGATGCTAAGGCGATCATCACCCAGAAATTGGCAGCAGTGGCCGGATAAATCCGCTCAGCCCCCCATCTTATCCCTCCTTGTGTGCTTCCAGGCCACCGTGGTAACAAACCCGGTGGGCTGCCCCATTTACAGGGGCTTGCAACCTTGCTTGCCATTGAAATTACTGGCCTTTTGTTTGAAAATCTCTCTTCCGGGCGCTTGCACAGGAAGTAACCAAATGCCAGAACAACAGGGATCCATGCTGACTGTGTATTTCAGCCTGTCTTGCCTGTTCGCCATCCTTGGCATGTTACCCTGGCAACCCTCCGAAACCATGCGCATCGAAAAGCGCACCGTAGTCCTGGCGCGGACCTACCTTCTCACTCAATCACTGTGGTTTGTCATTATCTTTCTGAATATGAGCTTCAGCGGCAGACTCTGGGCCACCATCAGTGACGCCCTGATTTTCTTCAGCTACTCAGTTACTATTTTTACCTTCCACTCGCTTGCCGGGGTTAACGCGCCGCGCCGCTCCTGGGCAATGGTCGGGCTGGCATTATTTATCGCCATTCCGGTTACCGTCATGACACCGGGCTACGCCAACAAACTGCATATGGGCAATTTGGCGGCCCTTATCCTGCTGGCGGAAAACGCCCTGGCGATTCGAACCTTTGCCAGCAAGCGTAACGATGTAGCGGCTCGCACGCTGATGCTGATGGCCTTTTTCTTTGTGGCCATGTTTTGCCTGCGCTCCGTCTTTCTCTACATTGATCCGTCCTGGGCCAGGTGGAATGAAAGTTATATCAGCTTCCTGATGCCGCTGATGGCCCTGGCCGTCACCTTTATGGTGTTGGCCTCCATGGCAATGACGGCGCAGGATCAGCTGTTGCACCTGGCGCTAAGGGATAAACTCACTGGCCTGCGCAATCGCCATGCGGTTATGCAGGATTACAAATCGTTTGCCAGCTCGGCAGACCGGCACCGTAAAGCCTTTGCGCTGGTGGTTTGTGATCTCGATTTCTTCAAGTCGGTGAATGATCGATTTGGCCATGCCTCTGGCGATCTGGTTCTGGTTCGGTTTGCCGGCACCCTGCAATCTATACTGCGCGACAGTGATGTGGCCGCGCGAGTTGGGGGTGAGGAATTTGTTATGTTAATCAGCGAGACAGAACAGGAAAGCCTGGATAAATTGTGCCAACGCCTGCTGGATACCACCCGCACCATCGATTTTTCTGATATCGACCCTGCCTGCCAGTTGACCACCAGTATCGGTGCGACCCTGGTGGACAACCCCGGCACCACCTTTGACGATGCCTTCCAGCAGGCGGACCTGCGATTGTATGCCGCCAAGCGCGACGGGCGTGATCGAGCGGTTACACATTAGCCTGCCACGCCGCCATCGACTTGATTCAACCCCTTTCCGGACAGAAGCCGGATCAGAAACGTCGTTTAACCTCAAAGAAAATCTGTCGGCCAACGGTGGTGCTGGCAAAATGATTTCCCTGGAAAATAAACGCATCGCCCGCGTAGCTGAAGGTTTGCTTATCCGTCAGATTTTTGATCGACAGAGCCAACGACAGGGTTTCATTGGCCGAGGTTAATCCGACCCGGGCATTGACCTTCCAAAAGGCGTCCTGAACGTCCAGGGGATCTCGGTCAAATGCATAGTGCACGTCATCAGAATAGTTGGCACCAAAGCGACTGCGTAATTCCCAGCCATCGAACACGGTGCGGTTGTACTCTGCCCAGACATTACCACTCCATTCCGGGGCAAAGGACATCTTGACGCCAGCGCCGTTATTGCTGGCTGGATCACACGCACTAGGAACACCAATGGGCTGTGTGACGCAGCTGAAACCGGGAAAGTCATCAAACTGTGCATCCAGATAGGCCATAGCACCACCGATCGTCAAACCCTCACTCAGGCGCCAGCGCCCATCCACTTCGAAGCCTTCAATCGTCGATTCAGCGGCGTTTTCAATGGTAAAGATTGCCCCATTAAAACTCGATACCTGCAGATTGGTGTACTGCGTTTTAAAAACCGCCAAATTCAACTGGGCAGCACCATCGGCCAGGTTCATCTTGGTACCCAGCTCAATGGACTTCACTTCTTCCTCGTCGAAGCTGAAGTCATTAAGATCCCCCGTGGTGTTTTGCGAGTCGAATCCGCCGGCCTTGGTTGCCTTGGCGAGCGCGGCATAGACCTGAACGTCGGGATTGAGATCCCACTGGATTTTGAGGGAGGGGTCCAGACTCTCTTCGTTACGCTCATCCTCCATTAAGGGGGCAGGAACCCAACCCAGGTTGCTGGCCGCTAGCAAACTGCGGGCACTGGCATTGTCGATAAAGGGGGCACCCAAAACGCTGATGGCGGTCTTTTGCGACGCCTCTTTTTCCTCCTCGGTATAACGTACCCCCAAGGAGACTCTGAAGTCATCGCGGATATTCCAGGTGACCTCGGCGAAGGCTGACCAACTGCGCGTGGTTTGATCAAATTGCCAACGGGGCGAGACCCCGAAAGGGGCCTCGGGGGCGCCGATCATGGCAAACATTGGGTTCAGTGTTGGAAAATTGAGGTCGAACCCGTGAAACAGATCAATTTGCTGATCCAGGTAATTTGCCCCGACGATATAATCAATGGTGTTGCCCGGTTCCGAAGCAAAGCGAATCTCCTGCGAGAATTGCTCAAACGATTCCTCCGAAGCACTGACCATCAGATCCAGGTTGGTCATGTCGGCGTCCAGCCGTTGGTGATAATCATAACCGGAGTAGCTGCTGGCAAAGGTGAAGGTTCCCGCTTCCACCCCATATTCGACGTTAAGCGCGATATTGTCGGTATCGATATCTGTGAATTCATCGGCGTCGGCGGAGCGCGTATCGTCCAGATCCTCCGTCAGATCGCCCCCGAGTGCATGGTACAGAACCGGCGTGAGACCGGTGTCTGCCACCTCCGCCAGCTGAAACAGATTGCCCTCCAGATCCCGCTGGGCCGCCTCCAGCTTCAGCCCGACAATCAAGTCTGTGGTCGGCGCCCATTCCAAAGAACCGCGGATGACATAAGAACCAATCTCTCCGTTATCATCGTCACCCGTGGTGATGTTGTCCATATAAGCGCCTTGCAGATCGCTTTTCAGCGCCAGGCGACCTCTTAAGTTGCTGCTGATGGGACCGGAGACAATCGTCTCCAGGGCATAGCCGTCGTTTTCGAATTCGTAGGCGGCTTGAACCGAAGCTTCAAACTCATCGGAAGGCTTGGCGGATACCACACTCACACCACCGGCGATCGCGTTCTTGCCAAACAAAACCCCCTGCGGACCACGCACCACTTCAATACGTTCAACATCAAAAAAGGGTGTCAGGAATTGATTACTGCGCCCGGCATAGGCACCGTCAATAAACATAGCCACCGACTGCTCGAAGGCTCGGTTTGCGGCTCCGGAGCCCAGGCCGCGAATCGCCAGCACACCATTAAACGGCGACGACGCGGTTTGCAGATTGGGGACGAACTCCCCCAGTCCGGATATCTCAGTAATCGTTGCTTCTGCAATAAATTCGCCATCCATCGCCGAAACAGACAGGGGCACATCCTGCAGAGTTTGGGGGCGTTTTTGAGCGGTGACGATTACCTCTTCCAGTACGTACTGCGCGGCCGACGCTGTATGGCAAGCGGCGGTGCCAATCGCAGCGATCAGGAACTTTTTGCCAATATTACTGCTGTACTTTTTCATTTTTTATGTCTCTCCGGTAAATTTTGTTTTGGGTATTGCCGGTCATTATTTTGCTTGCGTTCTGATAAGATCAGTGATCGGGAATATGCATTGACTGAATAACGGTGTATTCCTCCAAGCCCTCGATCCCAAACTCCACACCGATACCCGAACTTTTAACACCACCAAAAGGCACGTGTGGAGACACCGCTCCGTGGCCATTGATCCAAACCGTTCCACATTCCAGGCGACTGGCAACCGATTTCGCCTGTTCGATACTGCTGGACCACACCGAGCCCCCCAACCCCATCTCCGAGTCGTTGGCTCTGCAAATCACGTCGTCGATATCCGTATACCTGAGGATTGGCAATACAGGCCCAAATTGTTCTTCTTTGACCAATCTCATCTCGTCGGTTACGTCGGCAACCAATGTCAGGGGATAGAAATACCCCTTACCTTGCGGGGCGACACCGCCACAAAGTACACTGGCACCGCCCTGACGGGCGTCCTCCACCAACTCACAGATGTAATTAAACTGACCTTGATTCTGAATCGGACCAAACAGGTTATCTTCGTCCAGACCATTACCCATGGGCATACTGGTAGTCACTTGTGTCAGTGAGCGGCAAACCTCTTCATACTGGGACTCGTGGACGTAGAGTCGCTTCAACGCGCCGCAGGTCTGCCCGCCGTTAATAAAGGCGCCCCAGAAAATACCCTCGATCACCTCTGGAACATTGGCGTCGGGCAGAATAATGCCGGCATCGTTGCCACCCAGCTCCAAGGTCAAACGCTTGAGACCGCCAGCGGCGCCGCGCATCACCGTTCTGCCCACGGGGGTAGAGCCGGTAAACACCACCTTATCAATACCAGGGTGCTCAGGCAGTTGGTATCCGATGTTGCCCGAAACCACATTCAGCACGCCGGCTGGCAGAGCCTGGTTGAGGATTTCCACCATTCGCAAAGTGCTTAGCGGCGTATTGGATGCCGGTTTGACAACAACCGTACACCCTACACGAAGCGCCGGAGCCAGGTGCCAAATGGCGATCAACAGAGGCCAGTTCCAAGGCGTGATGGACGCCACCACCCCCACCGGTTTGCGATACAGGAAAGCTTGAGACTGCTCGCTGGCCTCCAGTATCTTTACCGGCAGAGACATGCCCGCGGTGGCGCGCAACCAGGATACGCATGCCTGGACCTCAAACTCCGAACCACGCCCCTTAAGGGGCTTTCCCTGCTCAAGGGTTAATAAACGTGCCAGCTCTTGCGCATGGGATTCGATCAGATCCGCCATCTGCCGTAGCGCCCGGACACGGACTTCGCCATCGGTTTCGGACCAATGCAGATAAGCCTTGCGTGCAGACGTCACCGCCGCATCCAACTGTGCTTCTGTGCATTCCGGAAAAGTGCCCACTGGTTCCTCTGTTGCCGGGTTGAGGACGGTCCGTGCTCGCCCCCCGGCCTCTTTTTTACCGGCGATTACGGCATGAAAGTCTGTCACTTTTAGCTCCTGTTTACTGTTTGGAATCCGCTCACGCTGAATACGAACCTATGGCAATCGTGCCTTCACCGAATTTAATGTGGCCGTGAGTAAGATCGATCAAGGCTGGGTCCGTCATTGCAGGGCCAATAGTCATATAGATCACACCCTCCAGCTTCCAATCCGGATATTGATTCTCCAATGCCTGAACCATTTCAATTTGGGGACGATATGGCTCGTATTGACTTTGATAGAAACTTAAGTAGTCAATCGCTTCATCAAAGATTTCAGTCCCACCCACATAACCGTGCCCGGGCACCACCACGTCAATGTCAAACCTGGCGCGAACGTCCTCGATGGACTCTATCCAAAGGTCAGGCCGATTCAGTCCTGCTCCGATATAATAGTGGCATTGGTTATACAGTTGATCGCCAGCTATATAGGTTTTGATCTCCGGCACGTAAAACGCAGTGGCATAAACGGTTTCCGCGGGTTTCAAGTCCACCAACTGAATCTCATGCCCGCCAAAGTCGTAGCTATCCCCCTCCAGGGGCTGTATATCAAACAGATCCGTGGGGATTTCGCCCTCGAATGGCCCCACGTTAAACACACCGGTCCAACGCAGCTGTCGAGCCCGGAAGTCCAATTCGATTTCCTTACGAATCAGCGGTCTGGCGTAAATTTTGGCGTCAGGAAAGTGTCTTAGGAGTTCAACACCGCCCCAAACATGATCGGGGTGGCTATGAGTCAGGAAGATTGCCTCCAGAGGCTTGCCGATTTCCTTGATGCGCTTCGCCAGCAATGCCGCATCAGACTTCATAAATAGCGTATCGACCAGCACAGCGCTGTCGTCGGTATACAGAATCGTAGAATTTGGCCAGGGAGGAAGAGTTCCATAAACCACTTCTATAGAGAGCTTCTTTTTCAACATCGTCATACTACCTTTTCGTTTTTGCGTTACATTGGCTGGTTTAGTTGGTGTCGTCCCAGCCACGACTGGGCCGACTCCGGAGACCTTCCGGACAAGTTCAATACATCGGATGTGACATCACTCATCATTCCCTGCCTGAACACCGTTTGAAACAAGGGCGTAACCCGGGCAACATGTTCAATGCCTTCATAGGCAACGCCCCAGATATCCTTCAGGCGATCAGCAAATTCGCTGCAATTGACATTAACGAGCTTGATGTCCGATCCGTGTAACTCGTTGATAAGGCCGGCAACATCGGCGTAGCTCAGAGCTTCAGGCCCGGTAAGCTTGTAGATCCGGTTGCGATGGTGGTCAACTGGATCACGCAATACCCCTACGATAGAAGCGGCAATGTCATCGCGAGAAACGTAAGAAACTCTTCCGCTCCCCGCACAAGTCACTAACTGACCCGTTTTAAGCCAAACCGGGTACTGCTCGGCAAGATTGTCGGTATACATGGAGGTGCGCAGAATCACCGCCGGTACAGGAGAATTCAGCAGGGCTGATTCCATTTCTCCATAGGCCCGAGCGAAGGGCAACGGGGAGTCCAATCGGGTATCCATAATGCCAATGAATAGGATTTGCGAGACGCCTGCGCGCTCCGCCGCTGCAACCACATTGCGGCCTTGCATCGCCCTTCTGTCGGTATCGGCAAAGCTCGGGATAAAGACCACTCTTTCAACCCCCTCAAAAGCTTTCACCATGCCATTTACATCGTCATAGTTGACAATACGGAAGTTCGCATCTACACCTTGAGGGTTGACTCTGGCTCCAGCGACGACTTGATCAGAATTCTCAGAAGTGATCAGGTGCTTTAACACTCGCCTGCCAATACGGCCACTAGCTGCGCAAACCAAAATCATAGCGTCACCATTGGGCTGCCAGGAGAATGAGCCCTTAGACTCAGTTTGATCATTAACATTGCCTCTTTTGACCTCTTTTACTGAAATTGCAAAAATTCTCTTTCAAACCACAGGACTCAGAGTAGCGCCGGACCAGCGCCAAAAATTGCCTGAAGGTGAACTATTTCTTGCTTGTGACCACCGACGAAAAGCTAGGGTCGACGCCTTAACCTCCCCCGTACCTGCGACCGAAAAACAGGCGCTGGGAGCCTTAGGCAGGCCGGTAGACTGTGATCCTACAGAGGTGTTATTCTGGATTTTCTATACCCCTATTCGAGGTCAATTTTGGCCCAAACAATGGCAAAGGAATCATACGGTGGGTTGAGAGCTGCCGGCTGCATCTCCACAAGGAGACCATCAGAGAAACATTCAGAATCGTCACGAGATGTGACGAGAGGCTAAAATCCCGTTTATGAAACAGTCCTATTCAACAAGAAGGATTCCGCTCGACAAGCGACTCAAATTCTGGAGCAACCAGAGCAGTCATCTTCTGTTTCCCCTGGAGATCGATACACACGAATATGGGGGTCAGAAGTTTTTCGGCACAATGGTTTCTAATAATGTAGGGCCTGTTACCATCTACGAGATCAAGGCCCAGGCTCACAACGTGCACCACCCGGAGCCCACGGGCCCGAGTAATGAGCAGACATTTATTGTGGTGATGATTCAAACCTTTGGAACAGGCCACGTTGCGCAGGGGGGGCACAATGTCACTCTCAATCCGGGGGATATTACACTGCTCGATTCGGCCAGAGGCTTCGATCTCAGGTTTCCGGGACCGGTCAAAGTATTCCTTCTGCAAATGCCTTGGGACGAAATTCACAGGGATTTAATTTCTCCCCAACGAATCACAGGGCTCGCCATCCCCGGCAGCGAAGGCATCGGCTGCGTGGCCTCCAGTTTTCTAAAAACCTTTATTCAACAAGCACCGAACCTTAGCCTTCCAGAAGTCAGCAGTTTAACTCGGTCTGTGATTGAAACTCTAAATGTCGCAGCGCTCTCATATCTGGATGTATCCGCTCGAGAATCCACCGACTGCCGCGCGTTCCAATTGCATCAGATCAGACTCTATATTGAAGAGCACCTGAGAGACTCGGATCTATCGATCGAGAAAATTGCCGAAGCCCATGGCATTACGGAGAGGTACATGCACAAATTGTTCAAAGCTGAAGGGATTTCGGCCAGTCGATTACTCTGGGAGCGTCGCCTGGATCGCTGTAAACGAGATATCGAAAACCCCTACTTTTCCGGAAAGTCCATAACCGAAATCGCCTATTCCTGGGGATTCAGCAGCTCTTCCCATTTCAGCCGTGTCTTTAAACAACGCTTCCAAAAGAGCCCGAAGGCATTCCGCCCAGCAGACCCCAAGGCGGGTACGTAAACAAGGCAGCCAGGGTTTTACCGCGAAAACGGCATGAGAAATCGAGTCAGAATAGCGGACCATATGGCGGCTAAAGAGGGCATGTGAGAACCCATTTTTGGGTCGTGGATATTTTGCACGAGTTGAATCGACGCTCTCAAGAGCGCCGACCCATAGCGATCAATCAGAAATGAAAGTTGGCACCGAGGCTGTAGAAGTTAACGTCTTCTTCTACAATGGTGTACTCGGCTTCCAGAGTGACCGCGCCAAGTCTCCAGCCGGCGCCGATACCCGCTGAGAACCCGGTTTCTTCCTCACTGGCGAAGGAAACCTTGAGTTCCTCTCTCAGCACACCGGCTTTCGCCTTTAGGTAGAAATCGCCCTCACTGCGGTAGACACCATAGAGCGCAAAAGAACGAAAATCTGCAGATCCGTATCCGTAATCCACATCGGCGTAGTTGGCCTCGAACTCCGCACCCCAGCTGCCTTTTCGGTAGCCAATAACAGCGGCTTTTGGCGTGGATGCATCCAGACCAGAGACATCGACGTCCAGGGTTCCGGATTTTAGTCCGAGATAGAATTCACCGGAATCGGCGGCAAAAGCGGTGGAACTGGCGATCGCCAGAACAAAGGGTATGATCTTTTTCATGAAAATCCTTTTAAGTGTTTCATCTTGTTTTCGTTTCTTAATTCATTGCGAATTAAGTAGCGGGCATTCTATCCATATTCAGAATTTTCGCAAGTGCTACTTGAAACTGATGGCTGCAGCCCTCTAAAACAACTACCGTCGACACCGAGCTACAGGCAAACCGCACTCAAACGCCGAGATATCGAGGCGCCAAGAGGCCTTTATATCTCTTATACTTTTTGCTATTGTGGAGTGTGGTGAATTTTTGAGATTGCAACGCAATGCGAGGTCTGTAACATCTCATTCAATAAGTTAATAAACCACTACGTCTTCAGCGCCGAGCAGCTTGGAATTATTATGCGATAAATCGTCAAGTATGGCGACTTTCTGGGGAAAAATTCCCAACGCTGGAGGCCGGGACAGCTTTGAGTTTATGTGTAAACTCGCGATGGAAAAAGAGCAGTTATATGACGCCTTGGAGCAGGCATTCTTCTATTTCCACACCGTCCTGAATAGCAATAAATTTTATCTGGAAAAAAGCTACCATTAGCACTCCCATGGACAATGGCAGTCCGCTGCTACGGGAACGAGAAAGCACCGGCTAAACACATTTATTGGCTGGTTTGAGGTTTCAACATGTTTAACAGGTCGTGCTTGGTTATCCAAGCGCCGTTAACCAATACCCCATAATGCACAGAGGTGTCAGGGATATGCCGCAGAGGAACTCCTGCATGCCCCGCCATGTTATGCCTTATGCGTTTCGATAACTGGCCATTAGTCCCGCAACACCCACAAACATGCCACCGAAAACACGGTTTTGAATAACCTGATGGCTGTCGCTTTTCATCCAGCGGGACAGCTGTGACGCCAGGCTGGCATAGCCCACCATTACCACAATGTCAGCCACGATAAGCGTGGTGCCCATGACCAAATACTGAGTGCTCTGAGTCGCTACCTGAGTATCAACAAACTGCGGAAACAGGGCCAACAAAAACACCGTCGCTTTGGGGTTGGTGAGATTAACGAAGGCCGCTTGCCAGAACTGGCGCTGTTTGCTCTCTCGGCGGTTACCATCAATGCCGTCGTCAAAGGCCAATGGCGGCTGCGTCCACTTCTTGTATCCCAGCCAGACCAGGTAGACGACGCCGCACCATTTCACAATTTCAAACGCGAGTGCCGAGGACGCCAACAGCGCCCCAAGTCCGATACCCACAAGAACAATCTGTATACCATACCCCAGTTGCAGGCCGAATATGGCCGGCAGTGAATCTTTGACGCCATAGCGCAGGCCATTGCTCATGGTGTTAACGGCACCGGCACCGGGTGAAATCGAAATCAGCAGTGAGGCAACCACAAAAGCGAGCCAGAGTTCTAATGCCATTGGCGTAGCACCTTAAATCTTAAACATGAATGGTCTGCAATCATAGAGCAGTTGGCCCAAGGAAGACAATGCTCAGCGAACCCGCTTGAGCCTCGAAAGAGCAATTCCATCCAGTTTCATCTCCACGGGGGCCCCTTCATAGAATCCGCCGCCGAAACGAATATGGCCCATGGATTTGTCCTCACGGGTTATCTCAAAGTGACGATATCCTGTGTAATGGAAATGTTCATCCATGACATTGTCCCCCATGCGGGTAACGCCCCAAGGCAGCAATTTGAATAATCGATCGCCTTTCGAACGCAGCTGGCGGAATTCAGGCATATGCCAGGCGCCAATCGTGAGGAGATACTCCGGTAAAGGTTTTGAACGCTCTGGAAAAAGCACTGACATTGTTGTACCCCAGCATGTCGGCAAGATCTACCAGAGTGATATTGGAATTTAACAGATAATGCTCGGCAACCTCCTGACGAACTTCATTGAGCAGATCCCGAAACCCCATCCCCTGCTCCTTCAAGATCCGCTGCAATGCACGCGGGTGCTTATTCATGAGTTGTGAAATACCATCAAGATTACACAAACTGGTTCCCAGGTTAGTCCGAATCATTGCCCTGACCCCACAAATCACATCATCTCCAGGCTCGTCCACAAGTAGACCATCCAGATGCGCCTCTACAATGCTCAGTAATTCGGGATTGGCGGTTTCAATGGGTATCGATAGATAGTCCTTAGGGAAAACATAACCATCATACTCCTGATTAAAATAGACCGGTGCACGATAGTAGCGTTGATAGATTTTGTAGTTATCAGGTTGGGAATGGGAAAAAGAAACCGAAGCCAGAAGATAGTTTTCATTGAGAAACGATTGTGACGCCTTGATCATCAAGGTAATTGCCAATTGGTGCAACTGCACCAGCGATCCAGTGGTGGCGACTCGCTGATGTCGCTTCATGACAATATAGTCACCCTCCTCGCAAACCTGCCACATGGACGCCTGATTATAAAGCTTGGCGTACTTGAAGGTTTTGGCGACAGCCTCCCCCACGGTGGCGCACAATCTGGGCAACTGGGTCAATACACCAAAACGCAGCGAAGGTTGGTGTCTGGCAACGTAAAAACCAAAGTTTGGACACTGATTCCGCGTAGCCACATCATTTAGAAACGTCACAACCTGCTGGTACCCGAGATACGTTTTCGGGCTTAGCAGTTGCTGCTGTCGAATGCCACTCAACCTGAGAGAGTCTCTCAAATCTATTTCCAACTCCTGGGCCGCCTCCCAGGCACCCAACAGGATGTCGCTATCAGCAAATAGTGAAGGGTCCGAATCAAGGGACTTATCCATTGCTTGTCCTTATTGCTCCAATCTGTCGTAAATTGGTATGCCAATTGTCTCAAAATGGTATGCCTGTGGCAATCCAGCCGCGTATTGTTTACTGGCAATGTGCTCTTCAGCTGCCAAGTCTGGACTCGAGCCATCAGCAAACATAACAAGTGTCACTATATTCGAAGCGAGTACGCCTTATGAGCAATTATAAGATCCACACCACCCTGGCTGCCGGTTTGTTGGCCTCGGCGATCAGTACCGTAACCCAAGCACAAGACGACGGCTGGAGATTTGAAGAAATTGTGGTTACCGCACAAAAACGCGCTCAAAGCTCGCAGGACGTCCCCATTGCACTGTCAGCCTACACCGGTGACCACCTTAAACAAATTGGTGCTGCTGACTTTAAGGGCCTGACCAATATGACGCCAGGGTTCAGTGTCAGTGGAGGCAGTGATGCCTTTCCGCGATCCTATATTCGTGGCATCGGCTCTAACGACACCGGCATCGGTGCCGACCCCAGTGTTGGGGTCTATATCGACGGTATTTATGCCTCTCGCAACGGCGGCGCCCTGACCGAGCTGATGGACATTGCCCGGATCGAAGTACTGAAAGGCCCGCAGGGAACGCTATTTGGCCGTAACTCGATCGGAGGTGCGATCAGTATTGTCACCGAGGAGACTTCTGAAGAACTGAACGGCGAAATCTCGATGGAGTTGGGCAAGTACGACAATCAACATGCCAAAGGCATAATAAACCTGCCGTTAATCGAAGATACCCTCTACCTGCGTGCCTCAGGGAGCATTCAACAGCGCGATGGCTGGCAGGAAAACACGGAGGGTGGTGAATATGGAAACTCCAGAGATCGAGCCAATGGGCGCCTCAAACTCACCTGGCTGCCTTCAGAAGCCGTGGAAGTGGATTTTTCCAGCAACTGGAGTCGAATTGATGAAATGTCCGCCTATACCGAAAATATGCGCAAGCTCAGCCTTGCAGCAGGCGTACCGGCCTATGCCCCTTCCACCAGCAAAACCGGCGACCACACGAGCGCCAATGGCAACAGAGATCTGCTCTTCCGGTTGGGCCTTAAACCCTCCGCAAATGATCTGACAGCCGTTGAACCTATTCTGGAGCGACAACTGAGACAACACTCGGTCATCGTTAAGTGGGAGTTCAATGACGAACTGACACTGTCTTCCCTGAGTTCTTATAGAACCTTTACAACCACCTCCGCTTCAGACTATGACGGCACGGAATATCTGCTGGGCAATAACGATAAGTCTATCGAATTCAACGAATCCATCAGCCAGGAATTGCGTCTGACCAGCAGTAGCGACCGCCTGGATTGGTTCGTTGGTGTCAGCGCTGCCCATGAGCGAAACAGCATGGACTTCACCGTTTCCCTTATTGATGCCGGCGCACTCGATCCCTCCCTGGCAGGTGGCCCCCTGAATAACGGCAACCCCTTTTCCGAAAGCAGCTTCGTGTCCAGCTCGGTTGATAGTTATGCCCTCTATGGAGACTTGACCTGGCAAGCTACTGATCGACTGAACCTAACCTTCGGCGCGCGCTACTCGATTGACGAAAAAGAAATCCATTATGACAATCCCATTCAAACCGATGGGGCCGCATTGTTTGGCGGCGCCGGTTTTCTGATGCCATCCGGGCTGCAGTTTGTCGACGCGAATGGCATTCCAGATCCATCCATGCAAGAAAGAGAAGACAACTGGAGTAACTTTTCCCCACGCCTGGTGCTTGACTACGCACTGACGGAAAGTGCCATGGTGTACCTTAGCGCAACCAAGGGCTACAAGTCCGGAGGCTTTAACACCTATCCCACGCCTGACCCGTCCAACTTTCTCTTCGTCACGCCTGCGGCAACAGAAAGCTTCGACCCTGAATTGGCGACCAACTACGAGTTCGGAATCAAGTCAACCTGGTTCGACCAACGCCTGATGTTAAACGCCTCGATTTTTTATCTGAACTATCAGGATCTACAGGTTCGTCAAATCACCAACAATCTGGTCCAGATCAAGAATGCCGGTAAAGCCTCAAACAACGGGATGGAACTGGATATCAAGTACCTGGTGAGCGAAAACCTGACCTTGCTGGCAAATGCCACCTGGATGGATGCGGAATATGTTGAGTACAGCATGGGTGGTGCAGATTTGTCCGGAACCCCGCTACTCTTCTCTCCGAACTTTTCTGGAAGCTTGGCCTTGGATCACAGCTGGATGGTCGAAGGCATCGGTGACGTCCGCAGCTTTGTCAGCTACTCCTACAAGGGTAAACATTTGGTTCATGAGGGTATCGAGCAGGAAGGTTACGCGGTTGTGGATGCACGCGTGGCTTTGACCACCGAAGATGAGCAATGGGAATTCGCCATGTTTGCCAACAACCTGACAGACAAGAGCTATTTGACCAATTACGTGGGACAGATGGAAAGCTTCGGTTTTAGTGCCGGATACCGAAATACGCCAAGAACCTATGGTGTGTCTGCGAGCTATCGTTTCTGATTCCAGAGCCCGTTAGCGGAATGACGTATTGATAATAAAAGAATCCATCTCACATTAACCGGCAATTAATGCAGGAGTCTCCAATGAAGCCAAAACCAACCAGTGAATGTCCCGCCGCGCAAGAAATTACGTCGCGGATCGAAAGCGTGCAACTCAGGATGCAGGCACAAGGCCTGGATTATTATCTTTGTCACGATCCAGCCAATATTTTCTATCTGACCAATTTTTCCAATTTCGTACACGAACGACCATTTATTGTTCTCGTTCCCGCCAGCGGCAACCTTACCTTCCTGATGCCAAAACTGGAAGAACCTCATGTGCGCACCCAATCGGTAGGCAATATCGAGCTTTTGCATTACTTTGAATTTCCCGCCCCTGAGGGTGAAATGTGGTTCGATCGCCTACAGGATATACTGCAACCCAATCATCGCGTTGGTGTGGAAAGCCTTTGCCCATTCGCCGTCGTTGAGGCGATCCCGGGAGAGAGAGTCGCAACGGATATCGTCGACGATGTGCGGATGATAAAATCAGAGTATGAAATTGGACGCATCGCCTATACCTGTGAATTGCTCAACCAAGGACACAAACTATTACTGAGTGAGGCTCGTCCGGGCCAGATGCCGATCCTGATGCACAAAGAAGTCAGTACCCATTTGATGCAAAAGCTGCTAATGGACAATCCCAATACCAATGTCCTGAACAGCAAATTCAATGCCGCCTGCCAGCCTCCACAGATGTCCCATGACCCGCACAACTTTGGCGATTTGTTTGCGACTATTGTCGAGGGAGGACCACATGTGACGGTGGTACAGGGTTTGGCCAATGGTTACGGGGCGGAATTGGAACGTACGTTCTTTGTTGGCCATGTACCCGAGGCCGCCAAAAAGCCCTTTAACGATATGCTGGACGCCAGAGCACTGGCCTACGACCTGGCAGTACCCGGCGCCTGCATGTCAGAGGTTGATCGTCGTGTTAATGATCTGCTGAAATCCCGTGGTTATGCCGAAAACCTGTTGCATCGCACTGGCCACAGCTTTGGGGTAACCGATCACGAGGCCCCTTTCCTGGCTGAAGGTTACCAACACGAAGTTCAGCCCGGTATGGTATTCAGCATTGAACCGGCCATCTATTTACCGGGCACCGGGGGATTCCGTTTCTCCGATACGGTGCTGATCACTGAAACCGGCAACCTCAAATTAACGGATGCCCCTGAAACCCTGGAGGACTTAACGCTGGATATCGCTCAGATGGTTGAAACAGAAAACGACTGAGACGAATAGACAGCCCTATGTCAAAACTGCGATTTACCCTGTCCCTGCAACTTTGGTGTTTGTTCTGCTGTGGCGGGAGCTTGGATTGCCTTCAAAAAGTAGACTTCACTCAAAAGACTATTCTCAGCAATCAACCAGGAACTGTAGCGGTGCCAGCTCATCAGGTTGATTTCCAAAATTGGCAACTGAACAGAACCCGATCACCGTCTATTCTGATATCCATTGTAAACGCGTTTGTCACCATGCTGTAAAAGCGTCAGCCTGCAGGAATCTTTTTTAGGCGATAGTATTGACTGATATATCGATTTGAAGCGGTTCCTCGCTCCTTATAAAAGTATATAATGTCATGACCATAAATATTTAAGGCCATGACATTTGATGCAGCTAATCAAGGGCTAGAAAAACCGCTTACCTTCAAGTACCTCATTGATCGTCAAAACCAATATTAGGAGAATAAAGTGAAGTATTATTTATACTTAGCTTCCGCAATAGCTATCGGTGCAGCTCTTTCTTTACAGCCTTCAATAAACACGACCATGGCACGCGTTCTCGGAAGTCCTTTATTGTCCGCTGTGATATCCATTACGATAAGCTTCGTGGTCGTGGTTTGTTTATGGTTGGCGTTGGGGAGCACCTCGGATGATCTCACGCGAGTCAGACAACTGCCATGGTGGATTTTTGTCGGTGGGATAATAGGGGTTGTATTTGTGGCGGGTGCAATCGTCACAACGCCAGTTCTTGGGGTTGCCTTGTTTTTTGTCTGTGTTGTTGCCGGGCAACTTTTAGGCTCAACAGTAACCGATCACATTGGAGCCTTTGGACTAGAGGTTAAACCCATAAATTCGATAAAGATGATTGGTTTAGGGCTGGTGGTTTTGGGGGCGGCCTTGGTTCAATACAGCAATACATGACCGCTACCTCCTTCCGGCTGGAATCGTGGGGCGCCGACACATCAGCACAAAAATCAACCAGCAGTATCGTTATGACTATATCGTTATGACTATGAGTTCCTCGAATTTATTCGGACATTGGGAATCCAGGCGCTGGCACGACGGGCTAGTCTACAATTGATATCCTCCGAATCATAATTCCGGGATTCAACCGTATAGTCCCAGGATTCCAAATTATCAAAGCTGTGTATATTGACTACACCATACATCGAATTATCGATTTTACTAACAACCGCAGCCATGACGCCGCAATTTTTACATACAAGAAAGTCCGCTGACTTGGTAGCAAATTGATATAAAGTGGTTACGTCCCAGTCATTGATATTGATTTCCAAAGTCGCATCCACATGAGACGTCATTATTCCATTGTGTTTACTGCAGAAGGAACAGTCGCACGCTCTGGCGGCAATCAGATTTGATTCCAGCGGCCAGTGAAGCTGATAGTTGATATTGTTACAGTGACAACCACCCTAAATAGTTTGCAAATCATTTCACCTTCTAAAATTGAGAAAGATTGGATTTCACCGATGGGGCTTGCGATTGACTAAGTCCACCATATTGATCACACCCACGAGCTTTTTCACGAGGCGAGGATAAAAAGCCCCTCCGAAGAGGGGCAAAGATCACTGACGCACAAATCAGTGGAGGAAACTTGCCTATTGATATTTATTGAAACGGGGTTCCAGGTATCCAGTCTGTTCCAGCAAGCGGGACCTTCGCCATAGCAGCCGATTCCACGCTCAATGCAACCAGGTCCTCCGGTTCCAGATTATGCAGGTGAGACTTGCCGCAGGCTCTTGCAATGGTTTGAGCTTCGAGAATCATGCACTGCAGGTAATTCGCCAGCCGTCGTCCACCCAACTCCGGGTCCAATCGAGACATCAGGTCTTTGTCTTGGGTGGAAATCCCTGCGGGACACTTACCCTCGTGATAATCATCATAGTAGCCAGCGTCGGAGCCTATACGCTGATACTCCTCAGCCCATTTGGGATGATTACAGCCAAGTGCCACTAGCGCTGCAGTACCGATCGCTACTGCGTCAGCACCCAGTGCCATGCATTTGGCCACGTCCGCGCCATTTCGAATACCCCCGGAAACAATCAGCTGAACGGTTCGGTGCATACCCATCTCCTGCAGCGCCTTGACGGCTTGTGGTATCGCAGCCAAGGTTGGGATACCCACATGCTCAATAAACACGTCTTGGGTTGCCGCCGTGCCGCCCTGCATCCCATCAACCACAATAACATCGGCACCCGCTTTTACAGCCAGTTTGACATCGTAGTAGGTTCGGGTGGCGCCGACTTTAATATAGATCGGCACCTGCCAGTCCGTTATTTCCCGCAGCTCGTGAATCTTTATTGCAAGGTCGTCCGGACCCGTCCAATCAGGGTGACGACAAGCGCTCCTCTGGTCAACACCTTTGGGCAAGGTGCGCATCTGCGCGACTCGATCGGTGATTTTCTGGCCCAATAGCATCCCGCCACCACCGGGCTTGGCCCCTTGCCCCAGGACAATTTCGATGGCATCGGCCTTACGCAAATCATCTGGGTTCATACCGTAGCGCGAAGGCAGATATTGGTAGACCAGCTTATTGGAGTGCCCGCGCTCTTCAGGTGTCATGCCGCCGTCACCCGTCGTTGTGGATGTTCCCATTTGGGTAGCGCCACGGCCTAACGCTTCCTTGGCATAGGCTGACAACGCGCCAAAGCTCATACCGGCGATAGTCACGGGAATATCGAGATGAATAGGTTTTTTCGCAAAGCGATTTCCCAGAACCACATCGGTAGCACATTTTTCACGATACCCCTCAAGAGGATACCGGGACATGCTCGCGCCCAGAAAAAGCAAATCGTCAAAATGCGGCATCTTTCGCTTGGCCCCGAAGCCGCGGATGTCGTAGATACCCGTTGTTGCTGCCCGATCAATTTCTGCCAATGTGTCAATATCAAACGTGGCTGATTCTCTCAGTCCGGGATTCTTGTGTGTCATTGATCAATACTCCTGAGATTACAAAACCGCATTGTCGATGTTAAAGTTATAGAGCTTTCGAGCGGAACCGTAACGCTTGAATTGAAGCGGGTCGTCGTCAACCCCCGCCCGCTTGAGCAAGTCGGAGAGTTCGCGTATGTGTTCTTCCCGCATATCCTTCTCAACGCAATCGGCGCCTAGTGACTGTACCGAACCCTTGACATAGATATGGACCTCATAAAGGGAATCCCCCAAAGCGTCACCGGCATCACCACACACCACTAGGGTTCCGGCCTGAGCCATAAAGCAGCTCATATGGCCAACGCTGCCTTTCACAACAATATCCGCCCCTTTCAGCGAAATACCGCAGCGCGCTCCAGCATTACCCTCAACCACCAGCAGCCCCCCGCGTGCCGTGGCCCCGGCTGCCTGCGAGACATCCCCCTTGACGCGAACGGTACCGGACATCATGTTTTCCGCCACGCCTACGCCGGCACTACCATGAACGGTAACCTCAGCGCCTTTGTTCATACCCGCACAGTAGTAACCCGCGTGACCTCTGATATCAACTGACAGATTTTGATCCAGACCACAGGCAAGGCTGTGTGATCCCTTGGGATTTAAAACTTCCCAATTTCGTTCGGTGCACTCGCCCCGCTGATCATGCAGCGCCTGGTTTAGATCCCGTGTGGAGGTTTCTGATAAATCGATCGTCTTCATTTCTTTTCCCGATAATCTATTTCAAGTGAATCCGGAGGTCGTCGCCTCCCCTTTCCCGCTAGTCCCGATTCCAAGCGTAGATCCTGGCGGGCTCCGGTTCCCACACCTTGGCATTTTCAATACCCGGCAAGCTCGTCAGTGCCTGATACTCCGAGGCCATGGCTACATAATCGTCAGTTTCTGCCAGTATTGCGGGTTTGCAAGCGATAGCGTCTCGCACTACTGCGAAGCCATCGCGTGTGCCAACGGCAAAGGTAAAGAATCCGTCCAGATCTTCGAGCGCGTTCTCCAGAGCTTTATGTAAGCTCTCTCCCTGCTTAAGACGATGAGTTAAATATCCGGCAGCCACCTCTGAATCGTTCTCTGTGGAGAATTGGATGCCTTCTCGAAGCAGCTCTTCTCGCAATCGGTTGTGATTCGACAGCGAACCGTTGTGCACCAAACACAGATCCATACCCGTTGAGAACGGGTGGCAACCCTTCTCGGTCACTGCTGATTCCGTCGCCATGCGCGTATGGCCAATGATATGACTACCCTTCATGTCCCTAAGGTTAAAGGTGTCAGCGATCTCTTGGGGTTCTCCAACGGATTTTAATATTTCGATGGAACGCCCTGCACTCATCACTGCCACATCGGGGGCATGGGTGGCGAAAACGCTTTCCGCGACTTCCCGTGTGGCCTGCAGTTTGAACACGGCCACCCGACTGTTTTGAAACCAACTCACGGCAATATCGCATTGGCCTTCGATATTGTCGGCCAGACCTTTCCAATCATACGATTCATCTGGGTGGCTCAGAACCAGCTTTACACAGTCCTCTGCGACTTCATCGCCATATATTGCAAAGCCGGCACTGTCCGGACCGCGATCGGTCATGGCAACCAACATGGGCTCGAACAGGCTTCCAATTTGATGCTCCAACGCCTTATTCTTCAAGTAAAGGCCAACAATTCCACACATAAAGATCTACCTCAACACTAGAAAAATTCAACGTAGCGATTGCGTTCCCAGTCGGAAACATGGCGGTTATAGTCAATCCACTCATCGCGTTTGATCTTGATAAATTCGGAAATGATCTCCGAACCTATTTTCTCGCAGAGAATGGTATCCGCTTCCAGGGCATCCACCGCCTCATTAAGACTTTGCGGCAGAATATCAATGCCCCGCGCGGCGCGTTCATCAGCTGTAAGTGCATATAAATTGATATTCTGGGGGTCCCCGGCATCGAGCTGTCGCTCAATCCCGTCCAGACCCGCCGCGATCAGCGCAGCGTGCACCAGGTAAGGGTTACAGCCCGAATCAGGCAGACGGAACTCCAAACGTCCGTACGGAATACGAACCATCGCTGAACGGTTATTGTCGCCATAGCAAATATACGCGGGAGCCCAGGTTGCGCCTGAAGCCGACCCACCAACGACCAGTCTCTTGTAAGAATTTACCGTCGGAGCCGAAATCGCGCACAGGGCTTTGGCGTGATGGAGAAGCCCGGCAAGGAAGTGATAGGCCACTTTGGACAGCCCCATACCTTGTGGATCGCTGTCGTCTTCAAAGATGTTGTTACCATCCCTGTCGGTAATCGACAAGTGAAAGTGCATGCCGTTACCGGTACGGTCCGATGCCGGTTTAGGCATAAACGAGCAAACCATGCCCATCTGATTAGCGATTTCACCGGCAGCCATGCGAACAAAAGTGAATCGGTCTGCGGATGTTAAGGCGTCACTGTAGGTATAGTTAATTTCAAATTGACCGTTGGCGTCTTCATGATCAATTTGATATACATCGAAATCAACTTCCTGTAGGGACTCGACCAGATTCTCCAGAAACTCCCGGGAGCGCGACAAGCCTTTATAGTCATAGCAGGGTTTGTCCAGCACATCGGTTTCGTCCACAACTGACAGATTGCCGTCTTGGTGTCGGGTAAACAGAGAAAACTCCGGTTCCAGGCCTGTGTTTAGAGTCCACCCTCTATCGGCCAGCAACTGTAACTGGCGTTTTAAAACCACGCGACTGTCGTAAGGGTATGGTTCCTCGTTCACGAAGCCATCACAGACCAATCGTGCATAACCGGGCTGCCAGGGAACGAGCGTAAGCGTATCCAGATCACCACGCGCCATGAAATCCGGGCCATTCGGTTCCATACCGAGCCCCCAAACGGCAAACCCCGCAAATCCCGCACCTTTCTCTACGACATCCAGCAAACATTTCGCCGGTACTGATTTCGTCTTGGCTGTACCGTGTATATCCACGAACTGCGCCAAAATATACTTGACGTTGTTATCACTCAAAAACTTCTCTATATTCGACGGCATCTCCCGTCCTCCTGAATTGTTAGTATTCCTGATCAAGAACCGCAGTCACCTCAACCTCAATCAACCACTCCGGATCGCCTAATCTTGAAACCTGCACCCAACTCGAAGCTGGTGGTGCGATGTCCTCTCCCTGAAAGAACCTAGCTCTGACATCTGCGTTTTTAGCCAAGGCATCCAGATCCGTGGTATAGACCGTTTCTTTGACAATATTCCTCAGGGAAGCATCATGTGCCTTCAAGGTTTCGGAGATATCCTGGTAGACATTTTGTATCTGTTTACCCATGTCTCCCGGGTCCATGATATTTCCATCCTCATCCCAACTGACCGATCCGGTAACGTAGAGGGTACTTCCTGCCCTCACAGCCTGAGCGAACCCAAGCTGCTGTTCTAACTTGCGTTTGTGATACACCTGATTTGGTAGTGCCATAGACTCGTCTCTACAGTGTTTATGTTTGTCTCTGTGCTACATTTCACGGTTGATGTCTTTGTAGTCATGACTGTTTTCGGTAATCTCTATTACGTTTTTGTCTGGATCGCGGACGAAGACCGACCTCATCCCGGCAAAAAATCTCAGGGGGCCCTCCGTGATCTTAAAATGCCTCTCTTTTAGGGCAGCTATTGCGTCATCCAGACACTGGACCCTTAACGCCACATGGGTAAACCCTGGATGCTTTTCCCCGATGTCCATCAGAACATTAACGTCTTTGCAACTGTTTGCAGGGCCGAGTAGATTGAGTTCTATGCCACTGGGGTGCTTAATAATCACCGGCCGTCTTTCGAGGTAGCCCGCATCGCATATAATGCTGAACCCCAGTTGTTGATAGAACGCAAGTGACCGTTCTATATCTTTCACTCTGATACCGACGTGGTCTATTTGCATGAGATCCATTGGTTTCATGCACTATTCGTCCAGGCGAATCATGACTATCCCATCTTCAACCAAGACACGATAGGCTTTAAGATTGTGCAAGCAGGGCGAGCCGTTTGCTTCACCCGTTCTGATGTCAAATGTTCCACCATGAAATGGGCAAACGATATCGTTATCGTCAATGAACCCTTCCGCCATTGAAGCATCTCCATGAGTACACAAGTCGTCGGTCGCAAAAAACTCACCATCCAGATTGTAAACAGCGATGGCGGGTAAACCGTCCACTTCGACCTTTGTTACTTCACCAGGCTCGAGGTCACCAGATTTGATCAGCGCTATGTTTCTCAATTGACGCTCCTTAAATATCTTTTGTACTTGGAAAAATCCGAAAATCGATATCGGAACTGCTTAATAAAACCATTAATCTTCGACGCAGAATGTTGAAATTCGATTCATGATTTCTTTGCCAATTGCCAGAAGGTTGGCATCGTCATGACGTCTTCCGATCAACTGCACACCCACAGGAAGACCCTGTGGCCCCGTAGCAACCGGAAGGTTCAAACAGGGAACACCCAGTAGCGTCCAGGTAACTTGAAATATCGGAGAACCGGTGGCCATTCCAGCGGGGGCCTCGCCAGGTGCGCTGGGGCAGAGAATCGCATCATAATGAGAGAAAGTGTCATTGACCTTAGCTCGGAAGCTCTGAACCTTGCCGTATTCCGCAGCGTATGTCTCTGCGCAAATACTTCTGCCTTCGGCCAATATGTCGTGAAGCCCATCGCTCAATTGATCTCCGTACTTTTCGTAGGGTTCCGCGAGAGAGAGCGAAAGCCCCTTGTACAAGACTGTGCGATGGGTCTCAACCAATCCTGCATACTCAGGAGGCATGTCAAAGTACTCTACTTCAACCCCTTGACGGGCAAGCTGTGACATGGTTTCTTCCAAAACCTTGCGACTCTCGCTCTGAGCGGAGTCCCATTGATAGGTTCGGCATATACCAATACGGGGGTTGCGATCTCCTTTCCATTCCCTGGTTTGGTTGGTTTTTGTTGCGATTCCGAAAAACACTTGCAGGTCCTCAATAGACCTGCCCATATACCCCAGGGTGTCGAAAAGCGGTTGCATCTGCATGACGCCAGCGCCTTCGCCAAGCCCGTGTGTTGGTTTAAGGCCATATACCCCACAATAGGCGGCAGGTCGAATGAGTGAGCCTGCCGTTTGATTTCCGTAAGCAATTGGTACCGTATTATCGCCGACCGCAGCACCAGTACCGCTGGAGGAACCACCTGCGGTATGGGCCAGATTATAAGGATTTCGTGTTTGGTTGGGAGTAAACATTGCGAACTCTGTCGTCACACACTTGCCGAGCAGTACGGCACCTGCGTCGCGCATCAGAGTCACGCAATCTGCGTCCCGGGTAGGCTGCCTGCCTTTATAAATCTTCGAACCGTATTCAGTCGGAAAGTCTTTTGTGTCTATAACGTCTTTGACACCAAATGGGACACCATGCAACAAGGATTTGGGCTCACTGGCATCAGCTATCTGGGCTTGAGAGAGAGAGAACTCTTCATCAATATGGCACCATGCTCCAACGTCCTGGTTTCTCTGGTTAATTCGTTCCAAACAGGCTTTTGTCAGTTCTACTGACGATATTTCCCGTTTTCTGATAAGCTCAGCCGCCTTCAGTCCGGTCAATTCTGTGAGATCTGTCACTCTATTACTCCTGCCACTGATTCTGTGTTGTAGGATTTATCGATAAAACTGAGTTCGGTTTAGGAAGACTCCAGCAATTCCCGCAAATTTTCATCAATCACTTTGGTGTCCTCTATATTGCGGCCGGACCCCGCCCAGTGCCCCCACTGGGAGTCAATGATCCGCAACTCTGCATTTTTGATACGTTTTACCTCATAGGCGCTGTCTTCCGGAGGAAAATAGGCGTCATTGGCACATGGCATTACAAACGTTTTCGCCGTTATTTCACTCAATGCTCGATCGAAATCGCCTCCGTATTTCTCATTGGCACTGATATCCGATGTCTGCCAGGTTTCGATCTGGCTAAGCACATTGTTTGCATCCATTTTGGTATAGGTCGCTTCCCAGTATCCAACCAGAAATTCGTCAACACTACGGTACCCAAGATTCTCAAATAACCGATCTCGATAGAAGTGCGCTGAAGGTGGCCATGCCGCCCAGGCTCTGGCCATAGCCTTCAGGCCCTGCATCGGAGCCACGTTATAGTCTCCATCCTGCCAGGATTGGTCAGCTTTCAGAGCCGCCTTCATTCCTTCCAGAAATACATAGTTGTGTGCGGATACTCGCGCAGAACCACAGATCGCCGCTAAGCGCTCTACCTGTTCCGGAAATAGAGCTGCCCAGTGATAAGCTTGCACAGCTCCCATCGAAAATCCCACTGCCAAGGCCAGCCGTTCCACTCCAAATTCTTCCTGTAGCATCTTTTTCTGTAGTCGCACATTGTCTGCCACGGAAACCTTCGGAAACAGAGCGGGGTGGTCAGAATTACTGGGAGAGGTCGAAAGCCCGTTTCCCAAGAGGTTGACGACGACAATAAAATAGCGGTCGGTGTCAATCGATCGACCTTCGCCAAACAAGTAAGTGCTCTCTCGGTGAGTTCCTCCAAAGTGGGTTGGAATAATGACAACGTTGCTTCTGCTTCGATTCAGACTCCCGTAGGTTTGATACTTCAATTCAGCTAAGGGGAGAATCTCTCCGGACTCCAGCTTAAAATCTGGTGCTCTGAAGCTCTTTTCACTTGTTTTTAATGCTTTCACGGTATTTCTCTAAGTCGGTTACGAAAAATGAGCATTAGCTTGCACTCGTGAAATCCAAAGATTTCGGTTCTAGCGCTTCAGTAAAGACCTTAAGTTAGTGGCTGTATCCGAAACTTCGTGAGGATCAACCTGGATGCCTTTTTCGATAAGTTTCTGAGCGATACGGATATCCATTCCTGCATTAAAGGCTACTGCGCCAACAAGTTGACTCTTCCTGAAATAGAACGCCGTAAAGGATTCCGATCCTGCCTCGCCCCGGTAATAAGCGTCATCGGAGTCGAGCGGCAGCCCCGTCGTCTGGATATTGCAACCAAATTGATCGGTCCAAAACCAGGGAACCTCCTCGTAGCTGACTCGTTCGCCGCACATGTTGCGAGCAACAATTTCAGACTGGTTCTGCGCCACCTGCCAGGATTCTGGCTGAAGGTACTGGCGAGCCCATGGATTATAGTGTGATGTTACATCGCCTGCTGCGTATATATTGGGAACATTGGTCTCTCCATATTGATTGACGCGGATTCCACCCTCGATTTCCAGTCCGGCTTCAACGCCGATCTCAATATTTGGAATTCCTCCCACGCCGACAAAGACCGCGTCAGCGGGCACAACTTCACCATCCTCCAAGGTGACGCTCTTTACGTATCCGTTGCCGTTGAGTGCTTTAATTCCCGCATTGAATCTGACCTCCACCCCATTACGACTATGAAGATCATGGACAAAGCCGCTGATTTCCCTGCTCGGAAGTTTTGACAGCAAGCGATCGCCTCGTGCGAGCACCGTTACTTTCCAGCCCATTTTTCTTGCGCTGGAGGCGACTTCCAGCCCCAAATAGCCACCGCCAATAACAACAAGGTGCCCCTTTTGCTGTAAGGCTTCACTGAGAACGCTGGTGTCTACAGTTGATCGAAGGTAATAAACTCCGCCCAGATCGCCACCAGGAACATCCAATTTTCGAGCCCGTAGTCCGGTGGAAATGAGCAGCTTACTGTAGCTTAGGGAGCCAGCCGAGCCCATATCCACTCGTTGATGATCAACATCAATGGCTTGTACGCTGGTCGATGTCAACAAATCAATATTCTTCTCTCTATAGAAATCTCTGTCGAAAATACTGCTGGATTCAGGGCTTTCAGTACCCATCAATACGCCTTTAGACAGCGGCGGTCTTTCATAGGGGATGTCGGGCTCTTCCCCAATCAATGTAATTTTTCCACTGTACCCCACTTTCCGCATGGTACTGGCTGCACAAGCACCGGCTTGCCCAGCGCCTACGATTACAAATCCGCTCATATCATTAACTGCCTAAAAACGTATTGAAATAATGGAAACAATAATCAGAGATAAACAACTTCCAGCTCTGACGCTGCTGCGACCAGGTTATCCGGACCAACAAAATTTCCGTTACTGATAATCTGTTGATCACCGATCCAAAGGGACTGATTTTTCATGACACAGTCGGGATGATTCTCGCCTCCCCCCTCAACCCACTGGGGCAATCCCAACCCAACCGCATTGCAGCCTATGACACGTTGATCCTCGATAAACGATCGCCCTGTGAAACGCGCTGCCGGATGGTAGCCACAAGTAAAGTGCACAATATTGCCGTAGGCCCCATTGCCAGCACGTCGCAATGAGCGGTCAATTACTCTGAGTTCAGGGCCACCGCCTGTTACCGAGGTAATCTTCCCTTCAATTTCGAAAGTCAAGGGCTCTTGATTGAGCGCTGTGTAGTATTCATGGAATACGGCTTCACACACTACGGTACCTTTAACGGTCTCCAATTCCGGTATCACCATGACCGTACCAGGAACGAAATAACCCCCCGGCTTAGTCGCCCTGGCGATATCCAGGCCTTCAGGGTTTGCCAGTGTAAAGCTCACATCCGTTCCGCCAGGAGTTGTGATACGGCATTGTTTGCCCGCCGAAGAGGCAAGCAGGTCGTTGACAATGTCCGATACCGCAAACACCTTGTCCAAGTCTGCGTTTGCGAAGATTCTCACAATTCCTTCCGCCGCAATATCGGCAGCCAGGAAATAACGTGTACGTCCATTCTTCATTGCCTCATCATAAACACTGGCACCGGCAATATACGGCATACACAAGTCAATCCAGGCATCACAGTTTTTGCAGGCAGCCACTACCGGATCTGAAAGGTAAGGGTTTGCCAATCCCCCCTGAAAAGGCAACGCAGGAGACAGGGTCATCGAAGCTGCCTTCGCTCCCAATGCGTATGCTGCGTTTACCAAGGCAACCACAGCGCGCCTTTCTGTGTTGATATCGGCGGTAATTAGAACACTTTCACCTTCCTTAACGCACATCATGTCCCGTAACATAATGAGTGCGGCTTTCGATAAATCAGCCCCTATATCTTTTGGTATATATGCCATTGGTGTAACCCATAACCTAGATAAATTAATGGTGGCCCACAACACAAACCGGTGCTGTGGGGCAGTTTTCCGATACTTTGGATATCAGTCACTGGTACCGATGTCTTCGATATTGTGTTTGATCACACCAGCTACACCCGCTTCAAACGGAGACATTGGGCCTCGACCGTAATATTGTGACTTAAGGCCTTTCTGCAAGGAGAGGATCATCTCAGTGTCTTCGTCCAGGAATGCTTTGTAAAAGTCCTCGTAGACCTTTACCTTCTCCTTAAAGTTAGGTTGAGAGAAGTGCTCTTCCGGGAACATGATGTACGTCCATCCCATGCAACGGTCTACATCGATTGGCCAGTTTACGGAGCAAGAGAGGTTATCAAAGCGTGGGAAGAAGGCCATATTCGGTGGAATGTGGCTGGAGTATCCACCGCTCTTCAATTCTTCGGGCAACCAGGGAATGGGGCCGAACAGAGACTCACCGCCGGGCACCAGGGCACCACCAATAAAGCGCCCGTGATAGCCGCCTTGTGGCGTAGTTTCGAAGCGATAGCCGTCCAGAGGCTGGTGCTTGCCAAATGTATCAAGATGCAATACAGCAATATGATAAATATCCGTCAGGTTTTCATTCAGCAGTTTCCAGTTGCAGTTCAGCTCGGTGGGGAACTTTGCCGCCATCCGCATACGATCAAACTGATACGGGCCGTAAATTTCTTCTACATTACCAAGACAATCCAATAACGGCTTGGGGTTTTTGTTGAAGGTAACGAAGATAAAGCCTGCCCAGGTATCAACATGCAAATGCGGAAGCTGACATTTCTTGGGTTCGAATGTCTCTTTTTCGAGATGAAGTGCGCTCTTCAGATTGCCATCAAGGTCATACACCCAGCCATGGTAGGGGCAGGTAAAGTTTTTGGTGTTGCCTTCACCAAATGCGACCTCAACACCTCGGTGTTTACAAACATTGGCCATGGCCACGATTTCGCCAGCCTTGTTTTTAGTAACGATGATCGGCTCGTCAGCGATTCTGTGAGTAATGTAGTCACCCACGTTTTCTACTTCTTCCACACGACCGACGCAGAGCCAGTCCTTATAGAAGATTTCCTTTTTTTCGATCTCATAAACTTCGGCAGAAGTATAAACGTGTCCCGATTTATGATTGTGATTCATCGCGTCAGCGTCTTTGATAACGCTATAGCCGCGCTCGTTTGGATTAATTTCGAATTCGAATTTGCTTGACATGTATATTCTCCATTTTTGCGGTTAGCAACTGAGTGTTAGTATTGGCCTGAAAGCAGGTCTCCGGCATTGGGAATCGATGTCGATAATCCCAGTGTTTTCAACATCTGAAAGGCGGTACAGGCTGCGGTCGAAACAACGGGGATATCTTGAGTCTTCTGAACAACATCAAGGGCTGGCAGTGAAGGCATCTGCACGCACGCTGATAACACCAGTGCGTCGGCATTTGATACATTCAGTCTTTTAACGACATCCACCAGTGCCAAGGGGTCTCTTCTGCCAACGGCGAGATTGTCCGGGATTTCCAAAGCAATGGCGTCCTGTACCTCGACCCCTTCCGCTTCGATGTAGTCTACGACGAGATCGGTGAGACTCTGTACATACGGAGTTATGATTGACACTTTTTTTGCATCCATTGCTTTCAGGCTATCAACCAGTGCCCCGGCGCTCGATAACACCTTAGTATCAGGTGAATCCACATGGGTCGCTTCCCTGATCTCCTTTTCCGCGATACGGTGATGCCCCCTGCCTTGACACATGATGGCGACAAGGCATGCGGTAGCGACCACATCCATACGAGCGTCCGCCAGCTCCTGGGCACATCTGGCCACCTGCGTGTTCATCTTGGTCAATTCTTCCTTCGACACGGTTTTCATTCGCATTCTGCTGGAGTGAAACGTGAATTGTACGGAGCTTGTGGCTTCAGCCCTGGACAACATCAAAGGAACTTCCGTTTCCATTGTCGTATTAGAACTGGGGACAATTTGCCCCACTCTGACGATTCTTTTATCGGACATCCGATATATCTCCTATTCTTAAATTGGCTAGCTTAGAAACCGCGCGGGGTTAGTCCCAGTTGTAGTAAACCGTGGCACTCGCCCAACGGGGCTTGCCAGATACCGCGTAGTCACTGCAACCACAGATAGAAGAGAATTCAAAGGCAATTTCGCTGTAGCGTTCGTCTTCTACGTTCTCCAGTACCAAATCAACACCCCAGCTTCTGTCTTCCGAGGTGTAACCAAGTCGGAAGTTGTGGACCAGATGATCCTCCATTTCCGTAGCCTCATAATTGGTGACAAAGGTGTAATAGGAGTCTGAATAGAAGAAGTCATACTGGACGTATAGGCTTCCGTCGGAGAAGGGTGAATCCCATTCATAGCGGGCCAGCCCCGAATAGCTTATCTTCGGTGTATACGCTGGTTTTTTGTCAAGCAATCTGACGTCGTTGCCTACACCATTTGGACCAAATTCTCCGGTGGCAAAAGGCACATCTTCCAGGGTGGCATCGATGTATCCGACATTAAACATCAGATCCAGGCCGTCGATGGGATTGGAAGTAATGTCGAATTCCACACCTTTGTTGACCGCATCAACGTTGATCACGTAGTTCTGAAGTCCAAAATACTGAAAGGACTGATTGTCATCGTAATCGTAGTAGTAAGCTGAACCATTAAAGCGTGTAGTACCACCAAAGATCGTTGATTTAAAACCAATTTCATAGGCGGTTAAAATTTCCGGATCGTATTCAAATGCAGGTGGTACCGGAGGAGCTGTTCCCAGCTTGGCATTGAAGCCGCCGGCCTTCACACCTCTGTTCACACCGCCATAAACAAGTAAGTCTTCATTCGGGGTCCAGTCCAGTTGGATTTTTCCAGACCAAAGTGTTTCCTCTGATTCCTCTCCATCAACCAGTGTGTCAAAAAGAAAACCGTTTTCGATAGAAACCAGATCGTTAACCAGCACGGTGCCATCCAGAGATCGCATCTGGGTAATATGATCGTATTCTTTTTCCTCGCGAATAAGTCTGGCACCCGCCGTCAGAACCAGGGTATCAGTGAGGTCGTAGTCCATCTGTCCGAAAATGGAGTAGGATTCGGTCTCCTGGTCAATACTACTGTTCTGTCCGGGATTTGGCAGTAGGCTTACAGGAAGCAGCCCTGCATTCACCAGGTCCGAGGTATTTTGAAAACGGTTAACCGCATTTCCATTTGCTGTAGTCGGAGGTAGCAGCAAGCCGGTGTTTACGTCGTAATTCTTGATGTGCAGATAGAATCCGCCTGCAACCCAACGGGCGCGATCGGTTTGACCATTAAGGCGGATCTCTTGAGACCACTGATTTCCCTTCGCCAGCGCGTAAAAAACGGTGGAGTTGCTAGGCGAGCCTTCTGTATCCAGATAGTCTACTTTGGTCGTATGTTTAAAATCGGTAATCGACGTTAGAACGATATCTGTGTCAGCAATATCCCAGGTAAACTTCGCTGTAGCTCCAGTCAGAGAATAGCTGTTGGCGTCAGCAACTGAATAGTCACTGCTAATTCTGAGATTTTCGATATCAGAGTCTCTATAGCCATCGATGTCTGCACCCGGAACAGGTCGAACACCGACACCGATATCATAACTGGGTGATCCAGGCCCAAGTGCACCCGCCGGCAAAGAGAGGAAATTCCCTTCACCCGGAGCAACATCCAGAAAATTGATAAAACAGCCTGCATTGTTGAAAGGGCATGCATTAATGTCGCCAGCCGGTGTCTGCTGAATGGCAACTCTTGTCTCAGTAGAGCCTTCAGGAAGACGATAAGCTTCTATCTGATTCCCATGCTCATCGAATACGGCGATACTGGGAAAACTCTGATAGTGTGCGGATGAAATCTCTTCCCGTCCGCGATGAAGCGTAAAAAGAGCCGTCACATCGTCGCTTATGTCCCACTCCAAGTGAGCTCGGATCCCCCAGGTATCCTCATCCCAGGTATCGTCCGCGCCCGGAAAGTCATTTTTGTAGATGGGGTCATGGCCTTCATACATCATTGCGAAGCGACCTTTCAGATTATCGCTGATACTGCCGCTTACCGATCCTTCCAATTTGGATTCATTGTATGATCCGTACCCTACGCTTAACTTCGCTTCGAAGACGTCGGTCGGTTTATTGGTAATGAAGTGACCGAGTCCCCCGGTCGCATTTCGTCCAAACAGCGTACCCTGCGGCCCCTTAAGGACTTCAACACGCTCCATGTCGAACATACCAAACCGCTGGAGGTAGGTGGCTGCCAAGTAGGTTTCGTCAATATATACAGCATTAGGTGACTCTGAAGTATCATTGTAGTCCTGTTGAGCAACACCGCGGATGTTGAACATCTTGTGTTGTCCTGCCGTCGACCCCGTGAAGTTGACTCCGGAAGTGAAGTTGATGACGTCCGTTGTTTCGCTAAATCCCAGTGCTTCCATCTGCTCACCGCTCATAGCACTTATCGCGATACCCACATCCTGGGAATTCTGTTCACGTTTTTGAGCCGTAACTATAACTTCCTCTAGCACTGAGCTTCTTGATGCAGCGTTAACATCCAGACTCATTGTCGCCAATGAACTAATAGATGTAAAAAGACCCAATACCAATTTACTTTTATTAAAATGAACCATCACATCCTACCCTCTCAATAGACTCTCACAAAACAACGATTTTTCTGATCTTGAACTGACTTTCTTTTTGTCTTCAATAACTACAACACCAAGAATTGTAATTACCACTACTCGATAATAATTTTTTTTTGATGTGAAAAAACTTTATTGAATGAGTTTTTGGATCGGTGAATTGCAATGGAGGTTATACGCGAGTACATCGCATAAGCAGCCGGAGATCAGCTGCTCGGAACAGAAACTCGGCGGCGACAGGAGAATTACATTCGAATGCGATTGAGCTAGTAAAGAGAATTTAACAGTGATTTTCGGTAGGGCAACAGATCAGTGTATCTTCCTTCCTTTACTATATTTGCCCAGGAGGGATTGGCAATAACAGGTCTTCCGACAGCAGCAAGGTCGAATTCGTCACATTTTAGTCGATGTACAAGATTTTTTAGATTTCGGTCTACGTCCCGCTGCAATTCCGATTCGTCCTCGTGAAGTTTGTCCCCCAACCCTATACTACCGACCGTAATAGTGGGTTTGCCTGTGAGTTTCTTTGTCCACCCGGCCAGATTTAAACTACTACCGTCAAACTCCGGCTCCCAGTAGCGGTGGGTAGAGCAGTGAAACATATCAACGCCAGCATCAACCAGTGGCTGAAGAAAAACGGCCAGATCAGTCGGGCTTTCTACAAGTTTGGTTGTAAGATCCTGTTCCTTCCACTGTGACCACCTGAAGATGATTGGGAAGTCAATTCCAACAGAACGACGAATTTCACTGACAATCTCGGCGGCGAATCTGGCTCGATTAAGCAGGCTTCCTCCATATCTGTCTTCGCGTCTGTTGGATTGGCTCCAAAAAAACTGGTCGATCAGATATCCATGCGCGCCGTGAATCTCAATGGCGTCGAACCCGATTTCCTTCGCATCCACAGCGGCCCGACGGAAGGCCTCGATAACATCTTCAATGTCTCTCGTCGTCATCTCATGTATATCATTGCCCTCGGGCATCTCGATACCTGAGGGAGCGATACCCGGCGCCTGGGGGTAAGGGGCGACGCCCTTACTGCGAACGGCCCCTACATGCCAAAGCTGGGCAGCGATGGCAGCTCCCCCGTGGTGCACCTCGTCAACGACCGCCTTCCAGCCAGCCAGAGCGTTGCTTCCATACATAAAGGGTACGTTTTCCGATGCATTTGCGGCTCGATGCCCAACGCAGGTCCCCTCCGTAATAATCATCCCTATGCCACCCCTGGCTCTCCTTCCATAATAGGCTGCCACCTGATCATCAGGTATATTGTTGGGGGAGTAATGTCGAGTCATTGGCGCCATGACCAATCGATTTCTGAGCTCAAGCGATCCCATTTTGAACGCTCGAAATAGTTCCTGATATTGAGTCAAACCTGACCTCTGTACGGTTAAATTCGATTTAGGTTGGGGTCTAAGATATTTGCTTATCGCAGACTTTTCTTGGACTGAATCTGATTTCTCTTTGTGTCGAAACCTGGGTAAAGTATGATCAAAACACCATCTTTAGAGAGCCCTCCCTGAAAATCCGTTCCCTCGAACAGTACCTCGAGGACTTCAGGTAAGGTATACAATCCATTTACCGACTTGGCATTCAATTGCCTGGCAACTGTGTATGGAAAGATAAGAGCCACATCCAATTGCTCGGATAGGTCTACGAGAGACTCAGCCACAGATTGAGCAGGAAGAGAGATATGGTGAACTACATGATTGTCTGATCTGGCGCCTACTGTTACCAATAAACCTAGAATCCAAATTATCAGGTTAATTCTCACGCCAAAACCCTGCTGTTGAAGTATGAAAAAGCTGTATCCTTACTTACTACAACACCGATGCTTGTGGTAACCACTACTCGTATTTCAATTTTTTCAAGAACATCAATTCCAACGATAGTAAATTGATGCACTAGCCCATCGAGGCTTTCCTGATACCGCATAGTCGCTACAGCCACAGATGGATGAATAGTCGAATGATATCTCCCCATAGCGTTCATCTGCGACATTTTCCAGTGACAGGTCAATTCCCCACTTTTCATCACCGGAAAGATAACCCAGTCTCAAGTTGTGCACCAAACTATCGTTCATTTTGGTGGCGTCATAGTTGGTAACGAAAGTAAAATAGGAGTCTGAATAGAAGAAATCGTATTGCCAGTAGAATTTCCCGTTGCTAAAGGGGGACTCCGATTCGTATCTCATTAGACCAAAATAGCTTGTTTTTGGTGTATAAGCGGGTTCACGATCCAAGAGCCTGACTTCAGCGCCAATACCCGTAGAATTGAAAGCGCCACTTGAAAATGGTACATCCATTAATGTCGCATCTATGTAGCTCGCGCTAAACATTAGCTCGATCTGACTCGTTGGGTTGGATATCAGTTCCAGCTCCACTCCTCTGTTAACAGCGTCGACGTTAATCACGTAGTTTTGTTGACCGAAATATTGAAATGATTGATTATCCTTATAGTCATAATAATAGGCGGACGCATTAATTCGGGTACTACCTTTGAAAAGAGTGGACTTAAATCCAATTTCGTAGGCGGTCAATACTTCGGGTTTATACTCAAACTTGGGCGGTACAGGAGGCGCTGTGCCGAGTTTAGCGTTAAACCCACCGGCCTTGACGCCACGATTTACTCCCGCATAAACCAGTAGATTGTCGCTGGGTTTCCAATCCAAGTGTAGCTTGCCCGACCACAGAGTTTCCTTTGACTCTTCCCCTTCGACTCGCGTGTTGAAGTCGAAGCCGTTGTCAATTGATACCAGGTCGTTGATCAATACATTGCCGTCTAGATCTCGCAGTTGCGTGATGTGATCATAACGCTTCTTTTCCAGAATACTCCGCAATCCAGCAGTGAGAACCCAGGAATCCGAAAGTTCGTATTCAAACTGTCCGAACACTGAATAAGATTCTGTATCCTGTGTGATATGACTGTTTTGACCAGGACTCGGCAGTGAGCTGATTGGTAAATAACCCTGATTCACCAGTACAGTTGTATTTCGAAATCGACTGATCGCGTTGCCGCCAGCTGTTTCCGGCAGGAACAGAAGCCCTGTATCAACATCGTAACTTTTTACTCCCAAGAGAAACACACCAGCGACCCATTGAAAATCATCACTCTCGCCATGTAGTCGAAACTCTTGAGACCATTGATCTGATTTCGCCAAAGCATAAAATACTGTCGAATTACTGGGTGACCCTTCGGTATCCAAAAAGTTGATTTTGGTAGCGTGTTTATAATCAGTTATTGAGTTTAAAACCCATCCCTCGTCATTTAACAACCAGATAAACTTTACCGTTGCGCCGGTCAGAGAGTAGCTGTTTGAGTCTGCTTGCGAAAAATCACTTCTCATTGTCAAGTCATTGAGATCCGGATCACGATATCCATCAATATCTCCTCCTGGGACTGGCCTATGCGAAATGCCTATGTCATAGGCCGGAGACCCTTCACCAAGTTCACCAGGTGACAGAGAGAGAAAGCTACCTTGGCCCGGTTGGGCGTCCAGAAAATTAATAAAGCAGCCGGCATTATTGACAGGACACCGATTTATTTCGCCGTCATCTGTTTTTTGTATTGCCACTCTTGTTTCCGTCGAACCACTCGGTAAACGCATCGCTTCGATCTGGTTTCCGTGTTCATCGAAGACTGCAATACTGGGAAAGCTCTGATAATGAGCTGAAGAGATCTCCTCCCTGGCTCGGTGGAACGTAAATATTCCGTTTAAGCTGTCATTGATTTGCCAATCAAGATGCGCGCGATATCCCCAGATGTCTTCATCCCAGGTATCATCCGCCCCTGCAAATTCGTTGTTATAGATGGGGTCGTGGCGCTCAAACATCATCGCCAGACGGCCGTTGACTGAGGTAGATAGCTTGCCACCCACGGCGGACTCTATTTTTGCCTTATTATGAGACCCATACTCAATGTCTACATAGGCATCAAAGTCATCTGTGGGTTTTTTGGATATGAAATGCCCCAAACCTCCGGTTGCATTTCTTCCAAAAAGCGTACCTTGTGGCCCTTTGAGTATTTCCACCCGCTCCAAATCGAACATACCAAACCGCTGCAAATAGGTAGCGGCATAATAGGTTTCATCCATATACACCGCATTTGGCGATTCGGCAGTATCGTTGTAGTCCTGCTGGGCGACACCGCGAATGTTAAACATCTTGTGTTGACCGGCGGTTGATCCTGTAAAATTAACTCCGGACACATAGTGAATAACATCGGTAGACTTACTGAAACCCATGGTTGAGATTTGTTCGTCATTGAATGAGCTTATGGCGATACCCACATGCTGTGCGTTTTGCTCTCTTTTTTGCGCGGTAACGATAACTTCCTGCAATATGTAGGTAGAATCTTCATCTTCAACCCGCTCGCCAAATGACTCGTTATTTTCCCCAGAGGATTTAGAAATGGAGACGACCAAAACGCCCTTATCCGACAGTTCGCCGATATATCCCGTCCCATCCAGCATTATCTCTAGTGCTTTAGCCAACGTATAGCGGCCATCAATCGCATTGGCAGGGAGTTTACTGGCCATTTCGTAGGGAAAGAGCAGGAGTATGTCAAGTTGATCCGATATGTCTGCCAATGACTCGGCAACTGTCTGGCTTGGCAATTTAATTCGAAACTTTCTTTCTTCGCCGGACTTTGCACTGACAGCGAAAAAAAATCCGATAATCAGTGTGATTGCCAAAAGAGAATCTTTCATAAGCCACTATTGTTGGGGACAGTGTCAGTCTCTTGTGAGTCCCTGTTTTGATGACCTTTATCTTTTAGAATAGTTCATTGCAGCGTTGATGCTTGTAATTGTATATGAGAGTCGTCCACGTAACTGACCTCTACGTTGAAGCCCAGCGTTAGCGCATCAAAGAGCGCATCCAGTTCACCGATTCTAAAACGACCGCCTATGGCCAGATCCCGAAGTTCAGGATCCGATATTTCAATAGTAACGTCAGTATAGCGGTTGACCTCTGATATAACCTTGTGAAGAGGGTCTCCGGCGAAGATCAATAAACCCTTCTTCCATGACATTTCCCGATCCAGCTCTTTGTCCTTCAGATTACTGAGTTGTACCTGGCCTTTATTCAGGGTAGCGCTCTGACCTCGTTCCATAGAGAGAAGTACGCGGCGAGGAATGCTCTCAGGCGCCTTTTCAGTCACATCAGAGGCATCGATACGAGCTAACTCTACAATACCTTCCGTTACCGTCACTTGCATTTCTCTATTGGATAGATACACCGAAAAGGCCGTTCCCACTGCCCGGGCGCTACCTCCACCGGCATAGACGTCAAACGGACGGTTGCTGTCTTTTTGTACTTCAAAATGAGCCTTACCACGAAGCAACCGGATTGCCCTTATATCATCACTAAAGTTTACCTCTATCTTACTGTTTGTATCCAGGTGCATCCTGGAATTGTCAGGCAGGAGCACTACCTGCTGCTCACCTATCGTTGTTTCATAGATACTGCTTTCGTTGATAGAGGGTGTTTTGAGTAAGAGCAATGCTACGGTAACAACGATTCCCAAAGAGGCCGCAATCGCCATCCCCCCTCCTGAACTGAGAGACCTAATGGGGTTTGATAGGACTCCCCATGGGTCAAAGGCCCTCTTTGTCTCCCTTTTTGGTGTGGGTACCGCCAGCTCGGACAGCAGGTCGGCGTCGACCCAGCATTGCTCAGCAAACTCCAACTCAGCCCGATGTACCGGGCTGCGTTCAGTCCACGCACGCAGATTCAGAATATCCTCATCCGTGGGCGCTATGTCCTGATTGAACTTCAAGACCCAGGCTCGGGCTTCTGATCTGATGGTTTCCTTACATTGGAAATTGTGTACGTTATCCATGATTAGGCTCCCCGTTTCCTTACCGGCTGTTCGCGACGCACTGCTCCATCACCCATTCTGTGGCGGACATATTCAGTGCAACGAGCGAAGCCTTTTTCGATATGTGTTTCTACAGTACTGACTGTAATCCCCAGAGTATCTGCTATTTCTTTATGACTCATCGCATAGACTTTACGCATCAAATAGACCTTGCGGCACTTTTCCGGTAGTGTCGCGACCGCCTCACAATGAATCCCCAACTTCTGTTGGGCCATTACCTCATCTTCCAATGTGAAGTCACTAATAAGAGCTTCCGACGACTCTGCGCTGTCTTCCAAAAACTCCGTAGGACGGCGAGTTGCCTGACGCAGGTGGTTTAAAGAGACATGCTTGGCAGTCCTGAACAAATAGGATTTAGGCTGGGCAATATCCTTGCCTCTCTCTGCGTTGTAGGCAAGGAGAAAGGCCTCTTGTACGATATCTTCCACATCACTTTGATTCTTTACGAGGCGTGAGACAAACCGTTTTAAAGCTCGCAGGTGCGCTTCGTAGGCAGATAGCAACGCTGACGGCCTGGATCTCTTAGGTTTTTCTTCGTTCGATTCTGACATTGTTTATGCCCACATGAACACAACCACTTTGACTATTGCTTACAACACCAGCCGGCAGCCGAACCACTACTCGAACCGTTATATCGATTGGCAATATCCTGACAGGCCTTTATATCCAAACTGGCTTGTAGTTTCATGCAGGACTATAGAGGCATTTTGAAGTACGTTCTAAAGAATAGGACAGATCTTCCTATAGCGTTAACCTCTGTTGTCCTAATTCTTACCGCTTAGGTTCTGAACAAGGCATTCGATACCCACAGCTTCCCCACCAAACTCACCCATCGCATCGAGCAAGCAGTCCCACAAGTATTCTGCGGCTGCGCTGTCACACAACAGCGAAAAGCAAGGAATGTTGTTCACTTCGTGATGGACCACTATCACATTAATCCGAGCCACGGAGGTCTGTGCAATAGCACCGACGGGAAAGGCTTCATCACTTAGATCCACACCACATACTTTCGCCAACGTTTGAGGCAAGTGTTCACCCGTCATCACTAACCATGCATGGCTGTCCTGACAGTATAGTGAGTAGCAGTCCGATGTGGGCAATTGCCGGCGCCGTAGCGCCTCAATATTTTCGCCCTCATCACGCAAGGCAGATAACACCCAGAATTCCTGCGGGCTCAGACGCAAAACCAATTCACCACCGGACGCCTGTAAAAATTGATTTGGCTTCGACGGCACGGGTAAATCAACAGTTTCCAGAAACGACGCCGCATTCCCCCCGCGATACCCCACACGCGGTAACGTTGACAAATCCAGCAGGCCTGACCTTGTTGCCTTGTCACTGCCATTATTGTTAGCAGCTACAATGGCGCTGCCTGCCATCTCTTTGAAACGCGCGCCGGTCAGATTTCGGTATACAGCGCTGCGTTTTAGGAACGATTCCGGACTTATTGCACTCATGGGTCTAGTTCTCTCTGCTTAAAGCGTTTGGCGATCATTGTTGGGATCAAAGAAAGGCAGATCAACCACCTCGGCTTCCACCTGGAACCCGTTATCTACCCGAATGGGAAAACGGCTTCCAGTCTGACACTGGTCCTCTCCAACATAGGCCAATCCGATAATGGCATCAACGGTGGGTGAATACTCACAGGAGGTGACATTGCCACTGATATCCTTACCCTTGAGCACCAGATGCCCTTCTTCCGGTTTAATGGCATCTTTTGGCAAGGTAAATCCCACCAGCTTTCGAGTTTGCGGTTGAGCCATGACTATGTCGACTGATCGACGACCGACAAAGAAAGGCTTTTTACGATTTACCGCCCACTCCAGTGACAGTTCACCGGGGTGACTCATGCCATCGGTGTCCTGGCTGACAATGATGTGTCCCTTCTCCAGCCGCAGCAATCGTTGGGTTTCCACACCAAAGGGACGGATATCGAACTCTTCTCCGGCTTGGAACAGTGCGTCCCACAGTGCCTCGCCGTAGCGCGAGGGTACGTGAATCTCATATCCCAACTCGCCGACGAATCCAACACGTAACAAGCGAGCGGGAATATTGGCGATATGTCCCTCGCGGTAGGCGAGATATGGGAATGCTTCTGAGCTCAGATCCACATCAGCTGTCAGTTTCTCCAGAACTTTGCGAGAATGCGGCCCCGCCAGATTGACCGCGGAGAAGGCGGATGTCACATTGGCAATATCCACATCCAGACGCCACTGCGCGTTCCACTTCAACATCTCGCGATAAACCCGCTCTACACCTCCGGTGGTGGCTGTTACATAGAAATGATCGTCGCTGATGCGACAGGCCACTCCATCGTCAATCACCACACCGTGCTCATTGGTCAGTACCGCGTAGCGAGTTTTGCCGACCGGCTGCTTCAGAAATGCGAAAGTATAGATACGATTCATGAACTCGGCGGCATCCGATCCGCGCAACTCAATACCGCCCAAGGTACTGACATCGATCACACCCACCTTGTTGCGAACGTGTGTGGATTCGGCCTGCATACAGCGGTCACGGTCTTGCGCTGATCCGTAGAACGCCGGGCGTTGCCAATTGCCCGCCGGCATCATTTTAGCCCCTAATGCGTTATGACGGTGGTGCATGGTGGTGCGTCGATAGGGATCAAAGATTCTGCCGGCGACATGAGCCAACTTCTCGGGGGAAAATGGTGGTCGAGCGGTAGTTACACCGGTTTCGGTAACCGATCTGTTGGTGGCCTTGGCCACCAGTCGCGCTGTTGGCAGCGCCGAATGACGGCCCTGTGAAGGCCCCATGCCCACGGTGGAGAAGCGTTTGACCAGTTGCACATCCCGATATCCGAGACGGGTCGCGTTGACGATGTCCTTCAATTGAAGGTCTTCGTCAAAATCGACAAAGTCTTTACCTTTGGGATGACTGAAGATAGGCCATTCAAAGTTAACACGACGATCACAATTTATTTTTGGCACTTCGACATCCTGCACCAGCCCCAGCGCTTCAAGGGCCTGAAGGGCGGCGCGTTCACCGTCTGCCATCACATCGCTCAGCCCATGCACACCATTGACGGAACCCGCAACGTGGAGATGCTGGGGCAGCTTGCTCAGTGAGAACTCTGCCGCCTGATCATTGTAAGACAGCTGACCACCCGCCTGACACAGTAGCTGGTACACCGGCATGTAACCCGCTGACATACACACCAAATCACAGTCAATGGTGCGACCATCGAGTTCGACGATGCCTCTGGCGGCAATTGCCCGAACCTCAACCGCTCGCACATGCTTATTGCCTTTGGTGGGTATGGCCTCGTAAACGGTATGACCAGTCAGGATTTCAATGCCTCGTCCTTTCACTGCGCTTGCCAAAACTTCGGATTCAACAGACGCACGCATATCAACGATAGCAGCAACTTCAACGCCCTGGTCGTGCAGATCCAGAGCCGCAAGATAGCCATCATCATTGCCGGTCAAGACCAGCGCGCGCTGACCCGGCTTCACTGCATAGTGCTTCATAAGTCGCGTAGCCGAACTGCTCATCATAATGCCCGGCAGGTCGTTATTGCGGAATACCACATGCTGTTCAAAGGAACCGGATGCCACAATGCACTCCCTGGCCCGCACCTTGTACATGCGCTTTCCCTGGATGATCGGGAGGTAGTTATCAGCAAACCAACCGTTGCAGGTTGCGTTTTTCAGCACCTTAATATTGGAGTTACATTCGACCTTACTCAACAGTTGCGCGCGCAGTTGGTCGGCCTGAATGCCCTCCGCATCGAAGCGATGGTAACTCAGCGCACCGCCAAGCAATGGTTGCTCCTCGACCAATAACACACTGGCGCCACCCTCGGCCGCTTTCAGTGCCGCGCTCAGACCCGCAGGCCCGGAGCCCACTACCACCACGTCGTGGAACAAGTAGGCTTTGTCGTAGTATTGCGGTTGAAAGTCCAGATCCAACACCCCTAACCCGGCCTTCTTCCGAATAGTGGGCTCCCACATTGGCCAAGAGTCAGAACGTTTGGAAAACAGCGACGCCAGCGGCAACGGTTTAAAGAAGGAACGATAGTAGAAACCAACCGGCATAAATCGAGAAAAATGCCCCAACACGGCATCGCGGTCATTTTCCAAACTACCGTTATAGTTCTGACCGTTGACCTTGATGTTGTTTTCCACCAGGGCTCTGTCCGCCAACACGTTGGCTTCCTTGTCCAGTTGAACTAACGTATTGGCGTCCTGCCCAGCCATGGTTAAGGGACCACGGGGGCGGTGGTATTTAAACGAGCGTGACAGCAGCCAACGGCCGTTGGCGGCGAGCGCGCTGGCGATGGAATCGCCGCGGAAACCTTGATACTTCTTGCCATCGAAGGAGAAACTGACCTGCGTATTGCGATCAATCATCAGGCCCATCGGGCTCTCTAAACGCGCGTGCTCGCTCATGCCCCTACTCCTTTCAGTTTCATTTGACCGGCCTCGGTTGAGACATCACTTTCTGTGGAGAACTCTACTCGCTGTTTGAAGACTTCCGACGGATCATAGGTGCGAATAATATCGTCGGTCACCGTATGACGTTCAGCAATAAACCAGTAGCTGGAAGGCGCGTGCAGCCACCATTCCACGACGACGCCGGCCTTATTATCTGTGTAGAAAACATAATCTGCCCAATCATGGTCCGTACAATTTGCCGGATCGGGCATGGCTTTGACCTCGCCACCGTGAACGAACTCACTGATATTGCGGGGTCCGTTCAGTGGACAGTGCATGATTTTCATGGGATCTGCTCCTCGCTGATTTGTTCGGGCCATCGGCCGCATTTACATCAATGGCTGGCCGCCGTCGCACCCATCTCATTGACCTGACGGAAGGCGTCGAATCGATCCATAGAAAATGGCGCAATCAGCGCGGGAACCTTGCCGCCACTGGCCACCAACTCGGCCATGGTTTTTCCGCAAATGGGTGTCGATTTGAAGCCCCAGGTTCCCCAGCCCGCGTCCAGATAGTAATTTTCCACCGGGCTCAGCCCCATGATCGGGCTGTAGTCGGAGGTCATATCCGTAATACCGGCCCATTGACGCATCAAGCGAAGATCCGCCATAAACGGAAACATCTCGATTGCATGAGCCAACAAACTTTCTTTAAGCTCCAGAGTTGAACGGGTGTTATAAAGCGGATAAGGATCGGACCCGCCCCCAAACACAATCTCACCTCGGCTTGTCTGCTGTACATAGCAATGCAGCGCGGAGGAGCTGACCAGTGGGTCCAGGAAAGGTTTCACCGGCTGAGTCACCATCGCCTGTAAGGGATAGGTGGTAATGGGCATGCGAAAACCAGCTTTGGCCGCCATCAACGAACTGTGGCCGGCCACGGCTTGAATGGCGCAACCACACTTGACCGTACCGCGGTTGGTCTTGATGGCTGTGACTCGGCCATTGTCCACGACAACATCGGTGACCTCCGTCAACTGATGGAGCTCCACTCCCCGCTGGGTCGCACCTTTGGCATAGCCCCAGGCAACAGCATCGTGACGAGCCGTAGCGCCGTCCTTGTGCCAGAGGCCTGCCAATACCGGCAAATGTGCCGGATTCATATTTAAAGTCGGCACCAGCTCCCGGATCTCATCCGGACCGATAAGCTCGGTGCGGCCACCGAAATGTTTGTTCACTTCCGCACGTTGCCGAAACGCCCGTACCGTGGCATCCGTATGAGCCAGGGTTAATTGACCCCGTTCTGAGTACATGATGTTAAAGTCAAACTCATTGGAGAGATCCTTAAACATCTCCACGGACTGGCTGTAAAATCGAACACCTTCAGGCGTTAAATAGTTAGAACGGATAACAGCCGTGTTGCGCGCAGTATTTCCACCCCCCAAATACCCTTTTTCCAATACTGCAACGTTAGTGATGCCATGATACTTTGCGAGGTAGTAGGCGGTTGCAACACCATGGCCCCCACCACCGATGATCACCACGTCATAGCTGGATTTAAGATCCGTCGGTCGCGGCAAATCGGCGTCGAGTTCAAATGGGTAGTCTTTATTAAGGCCGTATTTCAGTAGTGAAAAAGGCATAGCCCCTCCTTTAATCAGGAATCGACAGCTGCATCCGCGCAGCAGACAGTGTGTTTTTCATCAGACAGGCAATGGTCATCGGGCCGACACCTCCGGGCACGGGAGTGATAGCACCTGCAATGGGCTCGACCGAATTGAAGTCCACATCGCCGACCAGCTTGCGACGACCGTCTAGCTCAATAGCATTTATGCCCACGTCGATCACCGTGGCGCCAGGCATGATCCAATCTTCGGTTACCAGCTGCGCTCGCCCCACCGCGGCGATCACGATATCGGCCTGACGACAAACATCGGCCAGATCTCGGGTGCGGGAATGGGCTATGGTCACTGTACAGTTTGCCTGTAACAACAATGCCGCCATGGGTTTCCCCACGATGTTTGATCGCCCGATCACCACTGCAGTCATGCCACTCAAATCGCCGTGGGTTTGTTGCAGCATGATCATGCAACCCAGAGGCGTACATGGCACCAGACCGCTTTGACCCGCCGCGAGCGCGCCAGAATTGAGCGGGTGAAAACCATCGACATCTTTAAGGGGATCGATGGCGGCAATGACATCATCTTCATTTAAGTGAGCCGGTAGAGGCAATTGAACCAAAATACCGTGTATCTCCGAATCTCGATTGAGTTTGTCGATAAGCTCGTCCAGTGCTGCCTGAGAGGTGTCAGCGCTGAGACGATGCTCTACCGAGCGGATGCCCGCCTCTGCCGCCGAATGAATTTTATTGCGCACATAAACCTGGCTGGCTGGATCCTCCCCCACCAACACAACGGCAAGCCCCGGTGTGACACCGTGATTATCCTTGAGCTGCTGCACTTGCACAGATACCTGCTCCAACAGCTGTGCCGATATTTGTTTACCATTGATCAACTTGGCCACGAGAGTCTCCTTACTTGAAGATCACGGTCTTATTGCCATCGAGAAAGACACGTTGCTCTACGTGTAATTTGACCGCCCTGGCCAAGGCAACCGTTTCGGTATCACGCCCTACCGCCACCAGTGCATCCGGGCCATAGGTATGATCTACAGGCTGTACGGATTGTTCGATGATTGGCCCCTCATCAAGGTCTGACGTTACATAGTGAGCCGTCGCGCCAATAAGTTTGACCCCGCGCTCGTGAGCCTGATGGTAGGGCTTGGCGCCCTTAAAGCCGGGCAAAAAGGAGTGATGGATGTTGATGGCCCGACCGGTGAGTTCTTTACATAGGGAATCCGACAGTATCTGCATGTACCGCGCCAGCACCACTAGCTCTGTACCGGTTTCTCGAATCACATCGAGCAGAGCCAACTCCTGCTCTCGCTTGTTCTCCTTTGTCACCGGCAGATAAATAAAACGGATGCCTTCGCGCTCTGCCATCGGACGCAAGTCGAGGTGATTGGAAACGATGGCAGTAACCTCCATATTCAGCTCCCCTTTGCGCAGGCGATAGAGCAGATCATCCAAACAGTGATCAAACTTACTCACCATTAAGAGAACTTTGGTCGGCGTGGTGGCGGAGTGCAAAGACCACTCCATTTCGAACTGCTCAGCCACCTCTTGAAACTGGCCTTGAATGTCGCTCAATGCATGATCCCCCGACTCGATGTGACAAACAGCGCGCATAAAAAACCGGCCGGTATCCTGATCATCGTATTGAGAAAGTTCACTGATGTAACAGCCACGCTCGGATAGAAAAGTGGTTACCGCGGCCACAATACCGCTGCTGGCCTTACAGGTTGCCTTGAGGACAAATGGGTTTGAATGGGTGTTTTCAGTGGTCATTAGGACGGCCCTTTGAGTCTCCGGTCGTTATAAATCCATTCTGTTTTTCTCAGATCCAAAATATTCAGATATAAAGTTTTCGTTTATATCTGAATATATAAGGATTACCTGATGTGCTCAGAATCAATGCATATTCAAAATAAGACCGCTTGATTTATATATCAAGAGAATATTTACTTCAGAAAAGAGTTTTTTCAGGTTATATTCACAGAGCAATCTAAATTTTTATATCTGAAGATTTTCGGCCTGAAATGACATGAAGAAGGGAGTGCAGCCATGAAGACCAATGACGAGAACGACTATACGGTTCCCGCTCTGGCCAGAGGCTTGAAGATTCTGGAAATATTCAATCAACAACAGCGTGTACTGAGTACCCATGACTTTGCGGAGCACTTGGCCGTGAGCAAGTCTGCTATTTACCGCATTGTGCAAACATTGACGGAAATGCAATACCTGAAGAAGGTCGCTCGCAACACTTACGAGCTTGGCCCGGCCGTTGTATCACTGGGTTATTCTTTTCTGGCCAGCCGTGACATCAGTGACGTCTCCGCACCGCACATGAACCAGTTACGCGATGAGACTTCAGTATCGTGCCACCTGGCCATACTTGATGGCCGCGACACACTCTATATCTATCGTGCACTGGCTTCACAGCGCCTGTCCGTCAACGTTCCCGTGGGCACGCGCCTTCCCAGCCACAGCAATGCAATGGGTCGCATACTGCTGAGCGGGCTCAGCGACGATACCCTGGGACAACTCTACCTTGGTGCCCAGCTGGATGGCGTACCCAAACCCAACCCCCAGAGTCTGCCTGAGCTACGCAGAAGGATTAAGGAAGAGAAGGCTCAGGGGTATGCTATCAGCCAGTCTGATTTTGCCACCGCGATCGCCACACCCATTCGCAATTACGCTAATGAAGTGGTTGCCGCCATTAATCTCTCTGGTCCCGATGTTTTTATGCAGGGGGAAGGTATTCTGGCTGAAATCACGACTCAGCTGCAGAATACCTCAATGGCGATCTCAAAAGAGTTGGGCTATCGCGGATGGTGACAATCAGGAAAACACAAAACTACCATTATTTGCCCAGCAATGAGCGCGCGATCACTTCCTTCATGATCTCGGACGTGCCGCCGTATATAGTCTGGATGCGCGCATCCACATAGAATCTCGATATGGGATACTCCGCGGTATAGCCATAACCGCCAAACAACTGCAGGCACTCATTGACTACCTGGCACTGCATTTCCGTGGCGCTGAGCTTAACGATCGCTGCGTCTTCTGCGCTCATGCTTCCAGCCAGATAACGATCAATGCATTTCTCCACATAGGCACGGCACACTTCAATATCGGTACGGACCTGGGCTAACTTGAAGCGCGTGTTCTGAAAACCCGCTATCGACTGTCCAAAAGCCTTGCGCGCTTGGACATAGTCCAGAGTGATATCCAAGGCTCCTTGGGCCTGCCCCACGGCCTGAACCGCGCAACCAAGCCGCTCGCGACACAGTTCTTGCATCAAGTATACAAATCCCATGCCTTCCTTGCCCAACAGGGCGCTGGCCGGTATGCGCAAATCGTCAAAGAACAATTCAGCGGTATCACTGCTGTGTTGACCAATTTTTTGTATTTGTTTGCCCTTCGAGAAACCCGGCAGAGTGGCATCTACCAGAAACAGCGACACACCCTTGGCACCGGCGGTCGGTTCTGTCTTAGCGGCGACAATTGCAAGGTCTGAGTTGATGCCGTTGGTGATAAAAGTCTTGGAGCCATTGATCACATACTCGTCACCATCGCGTACCGCGCTGGTTTTGAGGGCCGCGAGATCACTGCCACAACCCGGTTCGGTCATACCAATACAGCCAATGGTCTCGCCCCGGATCATGCCTGGCAACCAGGCCGCCCTTTGCTCGTCATTGCCCAGATGAAGAATATAAGGCGCAACTATGTTGGCGTGGATGTTGTATCCGCTAGCGAGACCACCGTAACCCCGCCGGGAGATTTCCTCGCAGATCATTTGCGCCACGTCAAACCCGGCCGCCGCTGAGCCGTACTGTTCCGGCATATCAACACAAAGTACGCCGGCGGCTCCCAGTGTCGCCCACAACTCGCGGGGCACCAGGCCCGTTTTTTCCCAGGTTTCAAAATACGGCGCAACTTCCTTATCCAGTATGCGCAACAGGGTATCGCGAAAGATATCCATTTCCTCGGGCGCAGTTCGGGTGGTCATTGACATGGTGTGTCCTCTATTCTTTCACTTATGGTCTATTGATGGAATGCACTTGTAGCGGTTGCCGGAGAATCTCCGCAATAACCCTGTGTCCGCCGGTAGTCGGGTGACTGGCGTCCCAGAAAAAATGCTGGTCCGGGTTGCGACAAACCTTCCCTTGAACCAGACAGGCGACGGGTATACTCCCCCGGTTTGAGCCCGACAAGAGGCTCAAGTGTGATGTCAATTGCGCGGCAGTGTCGACAAAAACGATTTCGTTGGAACCTTTTGATCGGATTGCCTGAATCCGACTGGCCAACAAGCTGTTGAATTGCCTGACTGCATCGCCATAGGCACTGGGGTTAGACTGATGCATGGGCGCCGTTCCTCCCTCTGCCAGGCCTATGACGACGACCCGACCAAAGCCGGCATCACGAGCCCAGCGAACGGTGTCCATGATGTTGTCCACCGTGTGTGCAACCATGGCATCAATAGGCTCCAATGCAATGGGCGTGAACCAATTTAGAAAATATTTTAGCCATGTCGGAATGCTCTGGGATTCAACAGCTAAGGCGAGGTCATTAAAGCCAACATACACGACAAGCTGGTCGTCTTCGCCAATGTCGCTCCAATGGCTTGCCAACTCAGAGCGCTGCCTCATGACTCCCCAAGGCGTAAAGTCCACCGGCAGAATTACATGTTTCGCACTGGGGAAAAGCGCGTAATCACCACTGGCGGCTCCTGCGACCGCGTAGTTGAAGACGTGAATGTTAGTAGTTGCCTGCTGCCGGGGTTTCTCCATAAGAGCGGCGCTGACACTTTCCTCACCGTACAGATGGTCGATCCAGTTGGGGCCGTTGCTGGAGCGATGTTTGTAATAAAACTGGTGTCTGTCGAATTCAGGTTCATTATTAGCTTGGCGAATCGTTTCGCGGTTTCCGGTATCCGAGTAACTGTCTCCCAATATGAAGACCCTGCCACCTACAGAGTCAGCGGCTACACGTGTGAAGAAACCCAGTAGTAAAACTGTCAAACCCAAAAGATAGATATGATAACGATTGGGTATCCTGGTCGGACTCACTCTTCTTACGCTCATTGAATACTCTCAACACTCAATAATGTTAACGGGAGTGGGTACAACGTTGACCGCCAGACCACCACGGGAGGTTTCTTTGTATTTATCTTGCATATCTCTCCCAGTCTCCCTCATGGTTCTGATCACGTCGTCGAGCGAAACCAAGTGCGAGCCATCACCTCGCATCGATATCCTGGCGGCGTTGATCGCTTTGATCGCCGCCATGGCGTTGCGTTCAATACAGGGAATTTGAACCAACCCCCCAATGGGATCACAGGTTAATCCCAAATTGTGTTCCATAGCGATTTCTGCTGCGTTTTCCACCTGCTTGGGTGTCCCTCCCATAGTGGCAGTCAACCCGGCCGCTGCCATTGAACAGGCCGAACCCACCTCCCCCTGACAACCGACTTCGGCACCACTGATGGAGGCGTTTTGTTTGAATAGAATTCCGACGGCACCAGCGGTAAGCAAGAAATCAACAATACCCTCGTCATTGGCACCGGGAACGAATTGGTGGTAATAGTGTAAGACTGCAGGAATAATGCCGGCAGCGCCATTTGTCGGGGCGGTCACAACCCGCCCTCCCGCTGCATTTTCTTCATTGACCGCAAGCGCGTAGAGACTCACCCAATCCATGGCTGACAAAGGATCGCAGTAGGACGCCTGGGGGCGAGCCAGTAACTGTTGATGCATTCGATGGGCTCGGCGCTGTACCCGCAGTCCGCCAGGTAACTCACCCTCATTTTCCAAGCCCGCAACAACACAATCCCGCATCACTTGCCAAATAGCCAACAGCTCTCTACAGATTTCCACCTGCGTTTTCTTTGCCTGTTCATTGGCCATCATTATCTCAGCGATGGACAATGCGTTCTTCGTACATTGCTCAAGCAGCTCGGTGGCCGAGCCAAAAGGATAAGGGGATATGACGTTAACCGATGTATCCACGGTGTGATGGAAAGCCCCCTCTTCCACAACAAAACCCCCTCCCACGGAATAGTAACTGCGGGAGAGAAGTGGCGCTGACTCCTGCCCGATTGCCTCAAATGTCATGCCATTGGGATGCAGATCCAGCTCACGGTCAGCAATCAGTTTCAGGTCACTGTCGGCAAAGGGAATCGGCCATTCCCCGTTTAGATGAATGATGCCTTGATCACGAATCTTTCTGAGTCTCTCTGGAATCGCTTTGACATCCACGGTGTCTTCTTTCAGCCCCTCCAGCCCCAGCAGTATCGCGGTGTCTGTTCCGTGCCCCGTGCCTGTGGCGCCAAGGGAACCATACATCCTGGCCTGCACTTGGCGCGTCTGACTTAGATAACCCAAGTCCCGCAATTTCTGGACAAACAGACGTGCGGCCTTCATTGGACCGACGGTATGGCTACTGGAAGGTCCGATACCCACACTGAAAAGATCAAACACACTGATGTTCACGGTTTTATGTCCTGGTATTGTAGACGAATCAGTTTGTCCAGTTGTCCTTTAAGACGTTGGGTTGTCGGCGTAATCCGCATGCGGAAACCAAGCCCCAAATCAATAAAGGGTTTTTCTCTGTGGTATTGAAAAGGAAATTCACGGACACCCGGACCATAGGCGACCTCGTCGAGCTCGAACAACAAAGCTGCGTCAACACGACGAGTCAGCAGCATTTTTTTCACCTGTTCCTGATTGGCACTGCGAATCAGCCGCAGGTTTCGAATCTCCGCCACGTCCTCCTGGCGATATAAAGTCCCCCTGACGAGCCCCAATCGCAGCCCCTTTAAATATCCCAGATCACGAATAACCAGATCCTGTTTTCGGGTGTAGATATACATCCTGGCTCTAACCACCGGTAAACTGCTAATGGTAGGAAAGGGGTAAGGGGTCGTCACATTGTCTTCGGGAAAAATGACATCCGCTTCGCCTGTATAAAACTGGTGCACGGCTCTTTTAACGGGTAAAAAGGTTACCGATACGGGAATATCCACATTCTTTAACAGCCGGTCCTTTCTGTTAATGATTTTTTGCGCGGTTTTTGTCCAACCATAGGTTTCGAGATCATAAGTGACAAGCTTGACGGTCGCCTTGTGCGAAACCTCGTTTGCGTGCAACAGGTTGAAGACCAATTGCATAGAAAGCGCCAGCAGCAGCTTTGGCACGAGGCTTGCGCACATTGCCTTCATAGATCAGATACGAGCCGGCTGGTCAATCCATGTATCGGCAGGATCCTCCAACCCCAGCAGCTCCTGTCGACGGCGCCAACCCAGGTCGCGACCTGCCAACACCAGGATAACCAGTGCGGCTGTCATCCACATCAGTGGGGCTTCGGTGGTAATCTCGCTGCGCATGCCGACAAAGTCGGTATTGAACATACCATTGATCAGATTCAGACAACCGTGAATAATGATGGCTGGCAACACGCTACCGCCAGTGATATTCACGAAGTATGTCGCGACAACACTCATGCTGACGCATCCGAGAATGAACCAGCCTTGCGAAAACAACAATTCTGTAAATGCCTGTGAACCTTGCAGCAGTGGCGGAATTTCGCGAGGAAAGTGCCACAACGCCCAAAGTACTCCGAGCACCATTGTCGCCCCAAGCGGGCTGCCCATTTTACGAATCAGAAGAGGAAGCGCATAGCCGCGCCAACCCAGTTCCTCCAGCGCTGCACCTTGGTTGAATAACATGGCCATAAACCAAGTGCCGAAAAAGATGTCCCATTGAATCACCCCCAGGTGACGTAAGTAGCCACTGACGCGGTCGGGATCCCCCCAAAAATATTCGCGCAGGCAGGTCGCCACCACCATAAAGGTAATACCGGCAATCAGTGCGGCATAGATTCTGATACCCTCTCTGGCTGTCAGTGTCCCCTGTATCGGCAGATAGAGTTTTAGCAATGCCAATACGGCCTGCTTGCCACGGGCCAGGCTCGTCACCAGCAAAGCCGAAACTGTGGGAGCACCGGGAAAGAGCAACATCGGCAACCCCAGCGGAACAATCGTGGTAATGGCAACGGAAAGCACCCAGCTGTCCTGGTGATGAAACAACACTGGAAAGCGCTGATGAAGTTCTTGCTTCAGGGTCTGGTAGTGCCCGAAGAAGGAATACCCTTCTTGCCCCAGTGTTTCAAGCACACCGACGTACACCATCAGCAAGGAGGGAAATGCCACCGCAATGCAGTAAAAAGACCAAAATGGATGTTTAAGGATAAATCGCTTGAGCATGTTGTTCTCCTTTGCCGTTACACGAAACGGTAGGTCTGAAATGGTGTTTCACAAGGTGGGCCCGGTGCAATATGCAGTGCCGGTGGTTGCGTCAACTCCATAATCAAACAGCCGAGGGTAGTCGTACCGCCACCATCTTGCGGGTGTCGACAGATAGTGCCATCGTGGCTCGAAAACGCCGCCTTCATGGTTTCCAGGGTAACCGGCGAGCCTTCATTGCCAAAGCGTTTGTGCAGATCTTCAAAGCGGGGCAAGGTGCTGGTACTGCCGGGTATTTCCAGGCCGGCATCCAACTGCGCGCGCCGGATGCCTTGATCATCATTCACCAGCGGATGATTGGTATGGTAGACACGGTCGGCCTCGGGCCATGGACGATACTCCGCAATCTTATTGGCGGAAATCTCCAGATTAATCGCACGACTGCCAGGCTCGGCCACGGTGTAGTTCTGTCCCGACGCATGCTTGATGTCGCGCAGGAAAGCCAGCCCGCGTTCAAGGCTGGTTTGATGCAGAAATCCCCGCACCACGAAATCCTCCGGCAGCCCCTCATGGGAGTAATCCAGCTGACTGAGTGTGTTACAGCATATGGACAAGCCCTTGCTGTTCATCCCGCACAGGTTAATTTTGCCGGCCAGCGACAGGTTAAACACTTCTGCGGGCAAATCGGGTCCCTTGTGATGAAAAAGTACATGATGGCCGTAGTACCAGGTCGGGCAATCCATATTCTGGCCAATGATCGCCGCCGACCCGGCCCGGGCATCCACACCGATAGAGGTACACCCGCGGCCTCCGGTCATGGCCAGTTTTTTTTCGCGGCGATACCAGGGCTCTTCATCGCTCAGCTGCCGCGCCAGAATGTAGCGCAGATCCACGCCGGAGCCCTCGGCGATACCCTCCACTTCTTCCAACAACTGCGGAGTCCAGCGTTCAATGGCAGGCATAAAGTTGGTCTCGCTGTAAAGCTGCTCCAGGTAACGACTGGGGTCCATGCCCGTGCTGGCTTCAAGGTCGTCCTGCCAACGCTGCTGGTGCTCGATAATCATCTCTCGCAGTGTCTCGCCATGGATTCGACCACGCTCGCGGAAGCTCTTGCCTTCCAGCACCACGACTTTCAGATTTGATGACTGCATACCACTCTCCTGTTGGCCGATACCAACGTTCTGTTTGTTTCTATCACCAGGCCGTTCAAACTTCGGCACGACAAAGTCCTGCCCTGGCCTGACGGATGATGTGATCATACTGCCTCTCGCTCTCGGCAATACGTTGATGGATCTTGGGCAATACCTTCTCGTAGGCCGGCGCCATACTTCCGGCCACAACCCAGGGCCGTACGTCCGGGATATTAACCACCCGTTGTTTGCGCAACTGGGCGAGCCTTTGTTTCATACTGAGGGCAATCGCCTCGGCCTGTGAGGGATCGCAGGTGCCGCCGCGCTTGGTTTCATAATAAACGGGCGCGGTTACCGCGGCGGCGCTGTGGGCCCAGCGATTAGTGCCCGCCCCGTAGGCCACCGCCACCAGCCACCCGCCCTCTGTCGCGGTAAACGAACGCTGTAATTCGATCATGGCCCCTGGGCTTTGCGGCCGTTCACTCACCATCAACCGGCCGTTGTGGTAGACATCAAGGCGTTGCAACAGATCAACCTGGTCGTTGACTGCGGCGGAAACCTTGATCTGCAGTGATTGATTCGGTCTGACCGACAAGGTATCGCCAATGGCTTGGCCGTCGATTTTCATGTCTATGACCGGTCCGCTGGTGACAAAAACCCGGCCTTGCTTAAACGCCGACAGCCACTCTTGCGAACCTGATTGCTCACGATTGTGCGTTTCGCCAACGTAAGCGTAAGTCCGCACGGCGCCCGGATGATTGGCATTGTCCATATAGTCGGAGCCCCCTGCCGGTGTGAGCCTGAATCCCAGGTTGAGAAAATCAAACCAGGTTTTACTGGGCCACTGCGCTTTTTCCGCAGCAACCAGCGGAGAACTGAGCAATTCAACGAAGTCTATGTTGTGCGTGGGAACATCCAGGGCCAGACCGTATAGAGGGTTGATTCTCCCACCAGGGACACCCCTCAAGTGCGCGTAACCCACGAGACCACCGGCGTCCCTGATGCCCCTGATCACAGGCAAATAGTGGTAGTAGGACTCCGGTTTCCTGATCCACGCCCTTCCTCCCAACCCCATAAGGTGTCCCAAGAGCGCGGTTCGCGGATCTTCCTGACCATTGACCAGGGTAACGCCCAGTTCTTTTTCATGGTGATCGGAACCCCAGCGATAGTGATGGAAAAAGGTATCCTTGAGATCACCCATCTGCAGCAGATGGCCGACCGCTATCCCTTCAGCCGCAAGATGCCTGCTGATCGATTGATCGCTTCGAGGGCCGTTTCTGGCAATGTGCAAATGGGTGTCACCCGGCAGCCATCCCGCCAGCTTATTTGCCGTCCAGTCTTGAGGTTCGACGGTGAAGTGAGTGGATTCATCGTCTTTGATCGTTATGGACGCCTCTTCGACTCTGTATTGCGGCCCACGACTCACCAGCAGACGGTAATCACCAACGGGTAGATTCGCGCCATAGTCCCCGTCGATATAGAACACGCGAATATTGTCGGACGGCCAATAGTCCACATAGCCCGGCGTCACTTCCACCAGTGAACGGATATCGCGATTCCACTGGATGGGCACGGCTTCACTGGATGGCAGCGGCGTACGCCCCGTACTGTCATAAAGACCGATGCGGGCGGGTACCGGGGCGCCAGATTGATCTACAACCCTGAGTTCAAGCTTGCCGGTCTCACGGTGCTGTGGGGTGCTATAGGATCGAATTATACGTAAATCGCAAAGCGTGATGACAGGCGGCCCATTACCAGCGTCTGGCCCAGGCGCTGCTGCCAGAACAATATCGCTGCTCCCTGGTCCCAGGCCGGCAAACCTGGCACGCTTGAGTGCAACGGTCTGCGTGAACCACTGGTTTTGCGGTTCAAATCCGAGACCAACTCCAACCATGCCCACGCCATTCCCCACCAACTGGGTGTGCATAGCACGGGGGGCGTTAACGTCGTAAATGACGGCGGCGGCCGCTGCGCTGTTGGCACGGTGAAACAACAGCTGCAGTTCCACCTTCTCGTCGATATCAAAGGCAATATCGTCATGAACATCCAACGCCAGCGTACTGGCGCGAACACATTGCATGCCGTCTATTTCCAGGCTTTCTGCCAATGACGTAGACTGCCCGACCAGAACAGACGTGACGCTTTTGATCTGGGGGTTATTCCAGGGCAGAACCTGTTTGCCCCTCAGCGTCCAATTATGGGCGACGCTGTTGCAGGCCCCCAATGCACAGCTGAACAGCGTCAGCCACGCGGCGATTCGCTTAAAGCTCCGAATCGGAGTCATCGGCCTGCTCCCTTGACCGAGGACACATCCCTGACCGCGCCGGTATCGGCGGAGGTGGTCATCAGCGCGTAAGCCTGCAACGCTTCTGAAACCTGACGCTGACGCCCGTGAGGTTGCCAGGGCCGCTGACTTTGTTGCATCGCCTCGCGTCGCTGCTCAAGCTGCTGCTGCTCGATGCACAGATCAATGCGACGCTCGACGATATCGATATCAATCACATCACCTTCTTCGACCAGCGCAATCGCGCCGCCCTCCGCCGCTTCCGGCGACACATGCCCAATGGAAAGCCCCGAGGTGGCGCCGGAGAAGCGACCGTCAGTAATCAAGGCACAGCTTTTGCCCAGTCCCTTGGCTTTAAGATAAGAGGTGGGATACAGCATTTCCTGCATACCCGGACCACCGCGCGGCCCTTCATAGCGAATGACAACCACGTCTCCTGCTTCGATTTGATCCCCCAATATGGCTTCGATCGCGTCTTCCTGGCTGTCGAAAACTCGCGCGCGACCACGAAACTGCCAGACAGACTCATCAACACCCGCGGTTTTAACAATGCAGCCATTAACCGCCAGGTTACCGTGCAACACCGCCAGGCCACCATCGCTGCTATAGGCGTGATCGGTGTCACGAATACAGCCTTCGCTTCGATCCACATCAAGATCCTCGAAACGGCGCTCCTGGCTGAAGGGGTGGATCGTACGGCGGTTACCCGGCCCGGCACGATAGAATCTGTTTACCTCTTCCCCCGGATTGGCAGTGATGTCCCAGGTAACCAGGGCTTGATCCAGAGAATCACTGTGCACGGTAGGCACCTGAGTGTCGATCAGATTGGCGCGAGCCAGCTCCGCCATCACCGCCATCACGCCGCCGGCCCTGTGCAGGTCCTCCATATGGTAACGACTCGATGCCGGCGACAATTTGCAGATATTGGGTACCCGGCGCGACAGTTGATCAATGTCGCTCATGGTGAAATCCACCGCCGCCGAGCGGGCGGCGGCCAGCATATGCAGCACTGTATTGGTGGAGCCGCCCATGGCGATTTCCACGCTCATGGCGTTGCAGAAAGCCTGCCGGGTGGCGATGTTTCTGGGCAGGACGCGCGCATCATCATTGAGGTAAAAACGTTGGGCCAGCTCCACGATGCGGCGACCGGCGCGTCGAAACAGTTGCTCGCGATCGGCGTGGGTGGCCAGCAGGGTACCGTTGCCGGGGAGTGCCAGACCCAGTGCTTCCGTCAGGCAATTCATGGAATTGGCCGTGTACATCCCCGAACAGGAACCGCAGGTCGGGCACATGGAACGCTCGATACGGTCGGCTTCCTGTTCACTCAAACTGTCGTCTCCAGAGGCCACCATGCCACTGACCAGATCGATACGCTGGACGTCGCCGTCGACCGTTACCTTGCCCGATTCCATCGGCCCGCCTGAGACAAATATCACTGGGATATTCAGCCGCAGTGCCGCCAGCAACATCCCCGGGGTAATCTTGTCGCAATTGGAAATACAGACCAGGGCATCGGCGCAATGGGCGTTGACCATATACTCCACCGAATCGGCAATCAGTTCCCGCGAAGGCAGGCTGTAAAGCATACCGCCGTGTCCCATGGCAATGCCGTCGTCGACCGCGATGGTATTGAATTCCTTGGAAACTCCACCGGCGCTTGCTATTTCCTCGGCCACCAGTTTGCCGAGCTCACGCAGATGGATATGACCGGGCACGAACTCGGTAAAGGAGTTGGCGATGGCGATAATGGGTTTATCGAAGTCTTCGTCCTTCATGCCCGTGGCGCGCCAGAGTCCGCGGGCAGCCAGCATATTGCGGCCGTGTGTGGTCTGTTTGGATCGATAGTCCGGCATAAATAACACTCTTGGAAATAGTGGGGTACGGCGCGCAGTTACAGCGCCAGCGAAAACGGTGCCTGCAGCGTCTGTTTAATCGCTGCGAGAAAGCGTGCACCGTCAGCGCCGTTGATAACGCGGTGGTCAAAGCCGAGGGTCACCGGCATCATCAGTCGGTTCTGCCATTGCCCCGCCACCAGGCGTGGCTCCTCGCTGCTGGCCGCCACCCCGAGAATGGCCACCTGGGGCCAGTTGACGATGGGAAAAATCCCGCACACGCCCATGCCGCCCAGATTGGAAATGGTGAATCCGGCGCCCTGCAGATCCCTCGCGCTCAGTTTTCTCTCCCGAGCCTTGCGCGCGATATCGGTGGTATCGATGCTGATCTGCGTCAGAGATTTGCCGTCGGCACCACGCACACAGGGAACCACCAGCCCCCTGTCTGTATCGACGGCAACGCCGACATCCACATACTGGCGATACAACAGCTGCTGGTTTTCACGATCGTAGCAGCTGTTGAACACCGGAAACTCAAGCAGCGCCTGAGCCACGGCTTTAACCAGCAAGGCGGTCAGCGTCAGACCACCGCCCTGCTCCCTGACCGACTGTTTGTGCTGCTGGCGAAGTTGTTCGAGTTCAGTAATGTCGATCTTTTGCTGCAGCCAGGCGTGGGGGATCTCGCTGGCGGCGTGTACCATGTTCTCCGCCGTGGCCTTTTGAATGCCACTGAACGGCTGGGCCTTATGATCACCGAAATCGGTGAAATCCGGCAGTGCCCGGGGAGCGGGGGCAACAGCCGGGCAGTCAGGGCGGCTGATGCGCTCGCGCACGCTGCGCTTAACGTCGTCGCGGCTGATTCTGCCTCTCGGACCGCTGCCCTTGACGCAGCCGATATCCAGGCCAAGTTCCCGGGCCAGGCGCCGGACGCCCGGGCCGGCAGCAATATCTTCAGCCTTATTCTGGAATCCATCCCCAATGTCCATGTTCCGGACTGGGCTTTCGTGGGGTTCGACTGACCGCGTCGCGTCCGCAGTCTTCTCCAGACCTGCATCGACGGGCAGCTGAGGCTCAGCGGGAGACGACTCAGGTTGCGAAGCGACTGCGGAAAGCCGGGCAAATTCGCTGCCTGCCCTGACCTGATCGCCCACCGCGATCAGCAATTGTTCCAACGTACCCACGCTGGTAGCCGGTACTTCGACCACGACCTTGTCGGTTTCCACTTCCAGCAGTGTCTGCCCTGCCTCCAGCACATCGCCTTCCCGTACCGGGATATTGACCACCGTGCCTTCAATATCACTTTCGCCCAGTTCCGGAACCGTTAACATCACACTCATTGATTCAACCTCTATCTAACGTTCCAGGGGATCGAGTTTGCCGGGGTCTATGCCCAGCAGTTGCGCCTGTTGCCGAACCTGCTCGGCGTCCACACCGCCCTGTCGATACAAGGCCACCACCGCCGCATAGGCGATATGGTTGGCGCTGATCTCGAAAAAATCCCGCAACGGCTCCCGCGCTTCGCTCAACCCGTATCCATCGGTACCCAAGACGTCATATGGCCCTGGTACCCAGCGGGCGATGCCATTGGCCAGGGCCTTCATATAGTCACTGGCGGCGATGTACACACCACTTTCATTGGCGAACAACGTCTGCAAATGACTTTGCCTTGGTGTTTGCAGAGGATTTAGCCGGTTGAAGCGCTCGCAGGCGAGCGCGTCCCGCTCCAGCTCAACGAAACTGGTAATGCTCCACACATTGACCCGGTAACCCTGTGCCTCCAGCAGATCGGCGGCGACCAGTGCCTGTTGCATGATCGAGCCGCTGGCCAACAGCTGTACCCACTCGCCCCGCTGCTTATCGCTGCGGCGATAACAGTAGCCCCCCTTGAGAATACCCTGCTCCACGTCCTCACGATCGGGCAATGCCGGCATGGGGTAGTTTTCGTTGTAAACCGTCAAGTAGTAAAAAATGTTCTCCTGCTGCTGGTACATGCGACGAATACCGTCCTGGACGATCACGGCGACCTCGTAACCAAAGGCCGGGTCGTAGCTGATCAGGTTGGGCACGGTGCTGGCGATCATATGAGAATGACCGTCCTGGTGCTGCAGACCCTCGCCGTTGAGTGTGGTGCGACCGGCCGTCCCGCCGACCAGAAATCCACGACTCATCATGTCACCACCGGCCCAGATCATGTCGCCGACACGCTGGAAGCCAAACATGGAATAGAACACATAGAAGGGAATGGTGGGCACACCGTGCACGGCGTATGCGGTACCCGCCGCCAGAAACGAGGCCATGGCCCCGGTTTCGCAGATGCCCTCCTGCAGAATTTGCCCGTCCACCGCCTCGCGGTATGGCAACAGTGAGTCGGCATCCACCGGTCGATATTGTTGCCCCGCCGGGGAATAGATACCGGCGGCCTTGAACAGGCTGTCCATGCCAAAGGTACGGGCCTCATCGGGCACGATTGGCACGATATAACGCCCCAGCTCCCGATCCTTGCATAAACGCGCCAGCAACCTGACCAACACCGCAGTGGTGGAAACCGCCCGTTCACCGGTGCCGGCGGCAAACTCTCCTATCAGCTCCGCGCTTGGCTCCGGCAGTGTCTGGCAGTGCACGTCGCGCCGCGGCAAATAGCCCCCGAGCGCCTGACGCCTGGCCTGCAGATAACGGACTTCTTCACTGTCTTCGCCAGGACGATAAAAACAGGCCTTTTTGGCCGCCTCCTCAGACAGGGGGATCCCGTATTCACGCGCCAGCTCCACCCGCTCCTGGGCGGAAAGGTTTTTCTTCTGGTGTGCCGTATTGCGCCCCTGGGCCGAGGCGCCCATGCCCTCGCCCTTGACCGTTTTGGCGAGAATAACCGTGGGTTTGCCATCGCTGGACCGGGCTTTCTCGAATGCGGCAAATATCTTCTTGGGGTCGTGACCGCCACGACGGATTTGCTTGAGTTCTTCGTCGGTCAGTGACTGCATCAAGCGTTCCAGTTGCGGATTGCCCTCTACCCAATGCTCGCGCTGCTGTCCGCCGGACAGCACGGAGTACATCTGATAATCGCCGTCCAGACACTGGTCCATGCGCTGGCGCAACACGCCGTTTTCATCCCTGGCAAGCAGAGCGTCCCAGCCGCTGCCCCAGATCACCTTGATGACATTCCAGCCGGCGCCGCGAAAACTGCGTTCCAGCTCCTGAATAATCTTGCCATTACCCCGCACCGGCCCGTCGAGTCGCTGCAGATTACAGTTGACCACCATTACCAGGTTGTCGAGCTTCTCTCGGGCTGCAATATTGATGGAGCCAAGCACCTCCGGCTCATCCGACTCTCCATCGCCGATAAAGCACCAGACCTTGCCGCCGTTGGCGGGTTTCAGGCCACGACTTTCGAGATACTTGGCAAAACGCGCCTGATAAATGGCCGTCGGTGTGGAGAGTCCCATGGAGGCATTGGGCACCTGCCAGAATTCCGGCATGGAGCGAGGATGCGGATAGGAGCAAAGGCCTCCTCCGTCTCCCAGTTCTCGCCGGAAGTTACGCAGTTGCTGCTCCGTCAGCCGGCCCTCAAGAAAGGCCCGGGCATAAACACCCGGCGCCGCGTGGGGCTGCGGCAATACGGTATCGCCGCCGTAGTTCTCGTCCGGACTGCGGAAGACATGATGAAACCCCACCTCCAGCAGGGTCGCCGCCGAGGCGTAGGTCGCGATATGCCCGCCTACCCCCGTGCCCCGGTCCTGCGCCTGCAACACCATCGCCATGGCATTCCAGCGGATAATGTTCTCTATGCGCTTCTCCAGCGCGAGGTCACCCGGGTAGCGGGGTTCACTGACCACATCAATGGTATTGATATAGGGCGTATTCAGGGTGGCATCATCAATGGCCACATCGCGGCTCAGCAGGTAATCCTGCAGCGAACGCAGTAGTCCCTTGGCCCGCTCTCCCCCCTGATGACGCAGTACATAGGCCAGGGAATCCAGCCATTCCCGGGTTTCCGCGATTTCTTCAGCCTGATCAGTGACCGTTTCTGCAACATTGGACATATTGACTATTACCTGAATCAACTCTTTAATGACCTCGGGGTCATGTTATGTAATATAACGGGACCCGTCAAGTCGCCAGATCAGGCTGTCACAGGGATTTTAATGGCCCTTCTTTTTTAGTGGTCATGGCAACGCGATCACCTCTACGTCGCTGGAATCTCGGGGCGGAGCAGGTCTGTACCGATATTGACCCAGGCAGAGCGGCCGGCGCTTCTTTATCTCTCCGGACAGCCTTGCTGACTGCACTGCCGGCGCTAGCCCGCTCTCACTTCTGTTGCCGGAATTTTCCATAAATTCAATGAGTTAACCGATAAAATCTGGGTTCCATAGCATTTTTTTCCCGAACCTCGTCTCCACTTCGGCCATTTCATGGATGTGTTTTTATGCCCTCAAAACTGTTGACAGAGAAAATATTTAATTCATATACTGACCTCAAGGTCATATAAGAGAGTGAGCCCGCAGCTGTAAGGGTAAGACCTGAGAGAACAATACCAACAGACAAAAGCCATCCAGATTAGAGAAGAGAGCTATGAAGCCAAACCCGACTTTCTCCGTTCGCCCCGCTGTCCTGGCCACCGCCATTGCCACCACCATTCTGGGTCAACCTGCTATGGCCCAGGAAGATGATGGGTTCTTCCTCGAAGAAATAGTGGTCACGGCCCAGAGAAAAGAGCAAAGCCTGCAAGAGGTTCCCTTAAGCCTGACCGCCGTTACCGGTGATATGCTCGCCGAGCAGGGAATCGACGGTTTTGAGGATTATGCCGCCCGGGTCCCGGGATTTAACCTGCGGGGTCAATCCTCTGTGGAAAACAGTGTCACCCTGCGCGGTATCTCCCCCATGGGCGGTTCAGCGGCTCCGGTTGCCGTTTATATCGATGAAATGCCAATTTCCGGCATTCAGGGCAATGGCCAGCCTTCGATCAAGAGTTTCGATGTTAACCGCGTCGAGATTTTGCGCGGGCCTCAGGGCACCCTCTACGGCGAGGGCTCTCTGGGAGGAACTATCAAGGTCATAATGAACAAGCCGGACGTATCGGAATTCTCTGCGCGCATTGATGGCACCGCCTCCAATACCAGTGATGGCGGCACCAATACCGCGGCCAATGTCATGGTCAACCTGCCTTTGATCGAAGATACCCTGGCTGCACGGGCTATCTTCCAGTACCGCGACAGCGACGGGTTTCTGGATGCACCCAATCTGGGCAAGGACGACGTCAACGGTGAAGAACTTGGCAGTGGCCGCGTCAGCCTGCGCTGGATCGCCAGTGATAACCTGACCATCGACGCCACCGCCATCTACCAGGACGTGGATCTGGATGGTCGCGGCACCGGTTTCAGCGAAGATGTGGTCATCACCGATCCAACAGTCACCATACCGGGCAGTTACCGCGAGCGGGACACCTCGATCTCAATGGATCAAACGGGTACCGACCGCTACGAGCAATACAATCTGACGGTCACTTACGACAGCGACAACTATCAGTTTGTCTCTGCGACTTCCTACTATGATCGCGATACCCGTATCCTCCGCGACCTGGCGAACCTTGTGCCGGTGGTTAACTCCATCGCCCTGGCTGGCAGCGGCAGCGGCTATAACCCCTTCCTGACCGAAGACGTCGCCGTTACCGGCGTGGGCAACCAGCGTGTCGCCAGCGAAGAGATCTTTACCCAGGAATTACGGGTGTCCTACGTCGGGGGAGACAAACTGGAGTGGCAAGCGGGTCTGTTTTACAAGGATCGCAGCAATTCAATCTCTGACATAGGCACTTCGGACCCTGATCTCAACCAATACGTGCGTGAGTCTGTCGACCTGGGCGCCGGCGGCTTTTTTGGCAGCTACGAACAGAACCGCGACGGCCTGCAGATCGTCGAAGAACAGGACTTTGAACAAATCGCTGGTTTTGGTGAAGTCACCTACAAATTCACAGACAAGTTGACCGGCAACATCGGTGTTCGTTACTTCGAGGAAGAGCGCGAGTCGGTATCGGCCAGCGGCGGCTACTTTATACAGGCCAATGTGTTTGGCACTGTTATGGGCATGACCGGTAATCCCGCCGCCGCCATCGGAGCGGTGAATGCCATGGGACTGCCAATTATCGCGCAGGACGACGCCACTATCAGCGAAACCACCTGGAAACTCAATCTCAGCTATCAGCTCAGCAACGATCACATGGTCTACGGTACCATATCCAAGGGCTTTCGCGCCGGAGGGGTGAACTCCTTCTCCCTGGCCAACGAGGGTCTGACCGGACTGCCCATCGGTTCCCTGCCCCGCAGCTATGATCCGGATACCCTGATCAACTACGAAATCGGCGCCAAGACCCAGTGGTACAATGGACGTTTGACCCTGAACGGCGCACTCTTCCTGATGGACTGGGAGGATGTTCAGGTCAACTGGGATCCGACCGGGCTCGGCTTCCCCACCGTCATTAATGCGGAAACGGCTCACAGCCAGGGTATTGAAATCGAAGGTGTGGCACACCTGTCCCAGTCTTTGGAAATCAATTTTGGCGCAACCTATATCGATGCCAAACTGGATGACGATGTGGTCTTTCCCGATGGCACCGTGGCCTTTGAAGAAGGCGGCAACCTCGGGGTGATTCCAAACTACACCTACACCATCGGCGGCTCCTACCGTTTTGACATCCTTGAAGGTCTTGAGGGCGTTGCGCGCCTGAATTACAACTATACGGCTGAAACCTCCAAGGACCCGGCCGAAATTGAAACTCAGAAGACTGACGCCTATGGGTTGGCCAGCGCCAGCCTCAGCGCCATCTCCGAAGAGGGTTGGGAAGTCAAACTGTTCGTTAACAATTTGACCGACGAAGTGGCAGAAGTTTACTACGAGACCCGCGGAGAATTTAACACGATTCGCCCACGCACCATCGGCGTCAACGCCAGCATGAACTTCTGAACATCCGCGTTTATTGAGGTTTCTCTCCGTTGCTTTCCGGGCCACGTCAATGGCCCATTTTTTTCAGGTATCCAAATCTCTCGAATATTGACGAATCTGCAGTCCACTGGAGAACTCACCCATGAAGATCATCCGCCAATATCCCTTCACCGCCTTCTACCTGGTCGCGCTCACAATCTCCACGATTGTCTGCCTGGCGTTGTTTCCCTATATCATGCCGACTTTTCCCGCCCATGTAGCTGCCGCCAGTGAATACTTCAATCTCAACAGTTTCAGCGTTTTGATTGGCGTCTATAACTTTGGCACCAGCTGGTCCTCGCTGGGCATGCTGTTTCCCCTGGCGCCAACCATTGCAGCAATTGCACTGGTTCTGCTGCTTGGCGGCAAAGCCGGACTGCTGAATCTGCTTTCGCGATTCAAACCCTGGCGCGGAGGCGTCACAGCCACGAAGGCAGCCCGGGTGTATCTGGCCATGTTTGTCTGCGGGCTGGGTTTCTTCTTTACCACCATTGGTTTGAGCAGTGTCACCGGTGGTGCAGCTTCCGCCAACGAAGCCCTTGAATTTGCCCGCTTCCATCTGCCGACGCTGGGCCTGGCCACCTTCCTGTTTGCCACCTTTTCCGATATGGGCGCCGTCTGTGAAGAACTGGGCTGGCGCGGTGCCGGTTACCCCCTGTTGCTGGAACGCTTCAATAACCCCTTGACCATTGCCATTGTGCTGGGCTTGCTCTGGGGAGCTTGGCATTTTCCCAGGGAAGTCGGTCCTCTGATGGGAGGACAGGTCAGTCCAGGAGACCTGTTCCTGCATCAGATCAGCTTCCATATCAACACCGTGGCCCAGACCATTGTAATGTTCTATGTCATGAACAAACTCGGCGGCAGCATTATTCCAGCCGTCTTTATCCATGGCGTATCCAACTATACCGGAGAGATTATCAGGCTTGGAGGTACGAGCGGTCTGGAATGGGGCATGATTACCCCCTTTCTCAGCACCAACAACTTCCTGCAGTTGATGGTTGCCCTGGTCATCGTGGCCGTTGCCGGACCGCAGCTTGGCCTGAGCCAGGAGACACGAGAGAAGATCCGGTTTCCTTTTATCAAGCGGTCTTAGAACTGTGTAGGAACAACAATTGTAGAACAACGTAGAGTCAGAGCCCGTCGTCAACGAAGGGCTACCAACAGGTAGGCTTCCATTAGGCTCCCCTGAGGAATTTGTGGGTAAGATCTGGCTGATGAAATTGTTAACTATTGAAATTCAGTCCTTTGCCATTGAGAGCATAGTTTTTTTATTTGAATCTGATTAGCAACAACGTTTGGGTGGGCTCGCATGGGCAGCAAAGTGCCACAACCGGAAGTTCGAAACGCAGGATTTTTTCTCACGTAGGTCGGATTAGCTCCGCTTCGCGGAGCGTAATCCGACGGTTCCGCTGGAGCTGTTCGTTGGCTGCGGCCCGGTTTTTAACACTTTGGAGTGTTGCTGCAACAGGTGGTTTATACACGGCCGCCGCCAATTTAAACCTTCGGCGGAACGGAGGATTACGGCTTCGCCTAATCCGCCCTACATTCGTGCGGCCGTTGCAGACAGTTGCGGCACCCCATTATCAACGCTTTGAAGTTGCGATGATAGAACGATGAAGTCAGGGTACCTCGGTCTAAAGGGTGGCTGGGTGTTCGTTGGAGGGGCATTTCAAGCGAACGCCGAAGGAGTCAATGAGACAAGCGTTTTTTGCTTGGCTCATTGGGGACTGAGGGAAGCCGGGAGGGCCGGTAGCGTGCCCCTCCAACGGACACCCAGCCGCCCGTTGTGGCACAAAATCACCAGCCCCTTTCCTCCTATCCGCAAAGAAAAGACCTGGGAAAAACACCTAATTCCAATGGTCGGTTATGGCGCAAAGAGGCGGTGCCGACCCGGTCGCGCTCGGAGCGCGCTGCTACACACGAAGACAAACTGTGCCACGCCGAAGTTCAGCTTTTGGCACATTTCTGTCAAAATCTGCCCCCAAACAACTCACAAATTATCCTATGGAGCCATCTATTAATTTAGCATGAATCGTTAGTATCCCCGTTCAAAATCGAAGCGATACTTCAAAGGTTCTCCTGTCCTCCAACGCTCATAATTTTCGCTGAAGATAGAAAACACCTGCTCAGGGAAGCTGAACGCGGAAATATGAGGGGTAACCGTAACTTTCGAATGATGCCAAAAAACATGATGTTGAGGGAGTGGTTCAGTATCAAAGACATCAAGGTAAGCGTGACAGATGTATCCCTTGTTTAACGCCTTCAGCAACGCGCGTTCGCAAACTACTCCACCCCGCCCCACATTGAAAAAAATGGCGTTCCGGCAATATCGAAGAGTCTGTTCGTCGAGTAACATCCTCGTTTCTTCGGTATCAGGCAGAGTGGAAACAATCACATCCGCCTTGGCCAGCGCAACCGTCAACTCACGAACCGAATAGACGGTATCAAAGTGTATGTTTGAGGCACCACTGCGATTCACACCAATGGTTTTCATACCAAATAGTCCGGCCGCCGTGGCAATATGCTCCCCAATGGATCCAGTACCGAGCACCAACATGGTTTTACCGCCCAGTCTCTGGTGAGGCTGAGACTGCCAGAGCATTTGCTGTTGCTGAACTTCATACCGGGAGAAGCTACGAATATAGGGAATCAAGAAGCCAAACACATATTCCGACATGAGTGGACCGAATACGCCTCTGACATTAGTCAACAGATAATGACGCTCAGATTTTTTACTCAGTGCGTCGCAACCAGCGAAGGTCGATTGTACCCATTGCAATTTTGACGCCTGAGACAGTAGCGGCGCTAACGTATTTGGATTGGCCAATACAATTTCGGCATCAGATATGCTTTGCGTCAGAGTGAGGTCAGGTAAATCCGAAGCTTTCGCCAGTTTTATGTAGTCGTTGGCATCGGGAGCACATATATAGAGTTTGTTCATACTTTACTCTTGATAATAGGCCAAAGCGTAATCCCTGCGTTGGCCGAGGACAACTCAGCGCTCTGGCCTATTGAGAAACCGCTGAACCTGCTGCCCGAAGTGGTCCTGATCACAAAGTTCCTCCTGCACCAGGCGTTCCTGCTCAAGCATATCATTGAATGTGGACTGAGCTGCGGAGTCGATCAATCGCCGGGTTTGGGTGATGGTGTTGGCGGGCACACTGGCCAGCTTTACTGCCCGCTCTCGCGCCTTATGCAGGAGTTCATCATCATCAACACACTCCCAAACCAACCCCCATTGTTCAAGGGTTTGCGCATCCAGCGTATCCCCCAGCAGGCAGGCCCCCAGCGCCCGACCTCTGCCCGACAAACGCGGCAACAGCCAGTTGGCACCCAGGTCGGCGACAATCCCTAACTGCGGTACCTGTACCACTTTGATCGCGGCGGATCGTGCCGCGATCACCAGGTCCGCACACAGGGCCAGGCCGGCACCGCCTCCGGCGGCAATACCGTTGATCGCACTGATCACCGGTTTGGGAAATTCATAGATCTGGATCATCATCGGATTGAAGTGATGCAACATGGAATCACTGACCCACTTACCAAGCCTACCCCGCTCCAATGTCTCGGGATCAACCGCGGTTAAATCCGCGCCGGCACAGAATCCCTTACCTTTGCCTGTGATCACCAGAGCTCTGACTTCGGGGTTTTCCGCTAAATCCGACAGTAGCAGTTTCATTTCAGTCATCAGCTCTGGATTGAGCACATTCAGCACATCAGAACGGTTAAGGTACACTGTGGCGATGCCATCAGCGTCCAGGGAATAATCAACTAACGGCATGGCGGCAAATGACTCCTGTTTAAATGGTCACGATAAATACAAAAATGCCGGCCTGAGATGCGCACTATCTGCAGGCCGGCAATAAAAAAGGCGAGCTTCAGGTCTGTAGGATAAAGGTTACGACTGATTCTTACTCAGAAGATCCATAATAAATTGATCCTCCACTTTGCCCAACTCCTCCAGCGCACGGGGAGGCCGGATAATGGCGCTTAACTCTTTGATTTTTCCATCTTCGTCCAGGCTGATAAGATCGACACCTTGAAGTTCAAACTTCCCTACCCGGCCCTTGAACTCAAACACCAGTTCGTTACCGTCGACCCAGTGGCGTTGATCACTGTAATTCAGATCTTCTACCAGACCGACAAACCCTGTTATCGCCGCCTTGGCATGTTCTCTATCGGTAATCGGCTTGTGAAAGCGAGGAGTGTGAAACACCACCTCGTCGGCCATCCAATCCTCAAGCGCAGTCATATCCTTGCTTGCCGCCATGGAAAAAAATGCATCTACAAACTCGCCAACTTTATCACTCATTATTTGATCTCCTATTTTTCCGGGTTAGTCAGGAAGGTTGCTTCTGGAGCTGTTCCATAAACGCGTGCTGAGCACCGCCGCCCGACAATACCTGCCCTCCATCACAGTACATAATGGTTCCCGTGACATAGTTGGCCGCATTGGTGGCGAGAAAGGTGGCCATGTCAGCGATATCCTGGGTGCTGCCATAGCGTCGCAATGCGATGCTGGTGGTAATCATCTTTTCCATCTCAGGCGTGGGAGTGAGTCTTGCCATGCCCTCGGTGCCCTCAATAGGCCCCGGTACAATGGCATTGACTCGAATATTCCTCGGTCCCCACTCCGCGGCCAGGGAGCGAGTCAACATGTCGATACCGGCCTTGGCGGCTGCCACATGGGACTGCCCCCAGAAAGACTCCGTTGACTGGGGAGCGGAGATATTAATCATGCTGCAGCCGCTGTTGGCATGATCAAAGGCGGCTCGCAAAACATGAAAGGTACCATTAAGATCGATATCCACCACCGTCTTGAAACCCTTGGCGGTCAACTGTTCTGCGGGGCAAACGAAGTTTCCTGCCGCTCCTGAAACCACTATGTCGAGCTTACCGAAGGTCTTTACCACTGACTCAATCGCCGCAGAAACCGCCTCGTAGTCGCGTACATCGGCGGCAATACCCATCACTTGCGCGCCCTGCGCTCCAATCAGCTCAATGGCCCGGTCAACCCTTTCCTGGGAGCGACTCATCACGGCCACCCTGGCACCCAGGCGCGCGTAGTTTCTGGCGATCTCAAGATTGATACCGCTGGTACCGCCGGCGACGAATGCCACCTTGCCCTGCAAAACATCTGATTGGAATGTACTCATAAATATGCCTCTGTTGATGACTGACTTTCGACTTCGACATTCGGATACAAAGTCCTCAGATTTTTGTTGAACGTCAAAGTGGAAATGATTAATACAGCCAATATATGACCTGAAGGTCATGTAAACAAGAAAATTGTTCAAATTCCGCTATCAATCTGTGACTGCCCAGTCGACAACTCTTGAATTGAGCAGCAAAGATACCGGGTCCCCAAGAACCCATTACAGCTGTGCGGACACTATCGCCAGTGCCTTCAACAACGCCTCTATCTGGCTTTCACTGTGAGCACTGGAGAGCATAAACTTGAATACGCCCCTGTCGGGCAAACCGGGGTAGTTGATCGCGGCGGGATAAATATCGTGTGCCAGCAGCTGCTCCCTTGCCAACGCTTGCTGGCGGGGCTCGAAGCTGAGTGCAAACACCGGCATGGCGTTAACCTCCACGGCGAACCCCATGTCACTGACCAGCTTCTTTACCGTATAGGCTCGCTCCTGCAACCGCCGTACCGGGCTCGGGTCTGCTCCCAAACCACGCAAGACTTCCTTGGCCACCGCCACATAGGGCAAGGGCGGCGTCGCGGTACCGAATAGCATTGGCACTTTTTGCAGTTGCTCAGCCAGTGCGTCACCGCCGAGTATCACCCCGCCGTGGGCACCAATGGCCTTGCCCAGGGAACTGGTACGCATCACAGTGCCGTTATTACACAGCTGGCTGTCAATACCGGCGGCTTCGGCGCCTCCGCGCCCCGCACTGCCCAGCACCCCCAAGCCGTGGGATTCATCTATCAGGGCCCGGGCATCGTATTGAAGGGCCAGTTCCACCAGCTCTGTCAGCGGCGCCATATCTCCCAACATGCCACCGACACTGTCGCTAACAATAAGACTCCGCCCCTGCCTGGTCTTGAGCAACTCTTCGAGGTGAGTCATATCATAGTGCCGGTACATTGAGACAGGAAGCTTGATCAATCTGGCGGCATCCCTGAGAGAAACGTGGCAACGCTCATCCACCAACAGATGGTCGAACTCCTGCTGCAGTGCCTGGGCAAATATCAGATTGGCGGCATAGCCCTGACCACACAGGGTGGCCGATTCGACGTCCATAAACCGACACAGTTCAAACTCCAACTCACCGTACAAGGGGTGGTTGCCCGTGGTGCTGCGCGATGCTGAAGCGCTCAATCCAAATTTATCAATGGTGTCCCTGGCCAACGCCTTTAGTCGTGGATCGGCGTTATATCCGTGGTAATCGCCACCTGCGAAATAGGATAGCTTACGCCCTTGGAACAGCACATGGGTGGCCCCGATGCGCTGCAATGGCTCGGTCTTCATGGAGGCTTTCCTCGACAATTCAGGGGCAATCAGAAACTTCGTAACGACAGATCAGGGACGACAGATCCTTATCCGCAAATCCGCTGTGCGCATGAGACTGCAGCAATTGCACGCCACATTGACTCATGGGAATCTGGCCACTGGTCTTGTTCGCCAGCTCCACCGCACCATTGAGGTCTTTCAGCAGGGTGGCCACCTTCCACTTGAGGGTAAAGTCATGGGCCGCCATCTGCGGCGCCAGGATCTGAAAGGGAATGGAGTCGGCAAAGCCTCCCGCCAGCGCCTCTGGCAATTTGGCAACATCGACACCCGCCGAGCGCCCCAGGGCCATCATCTCGGCAATCACCAACGCATTATTGGCCACCACCATCTGGTTGCACAGTTTGGTCATCTGCCCCGAGCCAGGCCCTCCCATATGGGTGACTCTCTGGCTCAAGGGTGCCAGTACCGGTTGCACGCGCTCAAGCACACTGGCATCGCCACCCGCCATGATAATAAGACTGCCCGCCTCCGCGCCTGCCGTGCCGCCGGAAACCGGCGCATCGATCCAATCCATTCCACAGAGGTCCTTCAACCTTTTGGCGAAGCTCTTGCTGGCCAGGGGATCGATACTGGAAAAATCAACCAGAACCTTATTGTTGGCGCCGTGTTCTGCGATACCGCCTTCGCCAAACACCATGGATTCCACGGCAGCGGTATCGCTCATGCAAAGCATCACGATGTCGCTGCGCTGCACCAATTGCTGCAGATCCTTCGCCAGCGTCGCTCCCCTGGCAACCAGTGCATCCGCTTTTGACACTGTGCGATTCCAGACATTGACATTGTAGTCGGCGGACAATAAACGTCCGACCATGGGGCCGCCCATCAGTCCGATGCCGGCAAATCCAATTTCGGGTTGAGTCATAGTGCTTTCTATACTTCTTGGGGTTGAAAATCCGCGTGGCTGCTTTGAGGTGCGCGAGCTTTTTCACGCCGGGCCCTCTGCTCAATACGACGACGAATGATGCTGTGCCTGTGCCGATTGATGGGGAACTTGAACAGCACCAGCGCCGACAGCAGGAACATGACGGCGGGCACGCCCAAAATGGCAAACTTCAGACCGAACACCGCCAGGTCCGTATTCACCTCCGCCTTGGCGTCGTATCCAAACAGCGCGATGATGTAGTAGCCGATACCAAAGCCAATGGCATGCAGCACCTTGTCCACAAAGGTGTAAACCGCAAAGAAATTGCCTGAACGACTGGTGCGGTGTTTGAGGGTATCGTAGTCGACAATGTCACTGATGATGGTCACCGGGAACAGCATGTGGGGAGCCTGCATAATGCTGATCACTCCGGCACAGGCAACAAACGCCCAGAAGTATTCACTATTGGCACCAAACAGCCACAACACCGGCATAAAGCAGGCGCAAATTACCCAGGCCCGGGCCCAGGTCTCGTGTTTGGAGCTGCGTTCGGCGATGCGCTCCCAAACGGGAATGGAAGCAACCTGGATCAGAATCATGGCCAGCATGAAGATCGGTAACCGGTCGGCAAAACCATAGTATGACGTCAGACCAACGATCATGACGGCATAAGAAATACCGTATCCCAGCGCGCTCAGCCCATATCCCAGCATAAAGTGCTGAAATGGTTTCGAGACTAACAGAATATTAAAAAACTGTTTAACATCCGAACTCTCCCCCGGGTTGCGCTCGCCACCGGGTACGACCCATAGCGACACCAGCAGCGTCGCCACAATGCCGACGCCACCAACCCAACCGATAAAACTCATCACCTCCGGAGTGAACTCGGGCGAGTCAAACCAGGGCAACAGCGGACTGGAAAATACGATCGGCAGCAGCATGATCAGCAGACCACCCAACAGCAGACAGATCGTCATCCAGGACCATATCTTTGAACGCTCACTGTAGTCGGGACTGAGTTCACCCAGCCAGGCGCGCATCGGGATCTTGATTAAGGTGTAGCACAGGTAATAGAGCACCAAACCAAGGGCAAAATACAGATTGCCGGCGTCCTCCGGCGGCGAAAAAAAGAAATGAAATGATGGAATCACCATCAACAACCCGACGAAAATCCAGGGCTTGCGGGCGCCCCAGCGACTCTCGGTCTTATCCGACAGGTATCCCACGGGAGGATCGGTGATGGCGTCGACGATTTTCGACATCATCATCGCAGTGCCAATACCCGCCGCCGTTGCCTCGGTGTAACGCAGATAAAAATCACCGAGAATGGCGTACATGGGTGGAATCAGCCAGGCCAAGGCCAGACCCGGGATGGCATAGGCCAGCTTTTGACCCGTTGTAAGACTCATACCGGACACTCAGTTTTCTCCTGTGCTTGAATTCAGAATAGTGTATCGAGCGTCACTTCGACGCTGTAAGACAAAAACGGGCACCAGTACCAGGAACATCAATACACCGTAACAGCCGGGTATCACCGAGAACCTGGGCTCGTTGAGCAGTGTCATCGCCACCATCAGCGCTAGTGTGGTGTTCTGCAGGCCCACCTCCACCAGGATGGTCTTGCAGTCCCTGCTCCCCAGGTGAAACGCCCTCGATAACAGCATGGCCACAGTTGCCATCAATCCGAGAAACAGCAGCAGAGGAACCGCCGTCTGCCCCAGGTGCCGCAGCAGGAATTCAAACTGCGAAACGACCACCAGCACCATGACCAGACAGAGAAACGGCAGTGACAGTGCCCGCGACACCCGCTCCACGCGCTCCGCCAGTTTCGGCTTGCAAAGCCCCAACAGCATCCCCGCAGCCACCGGCACCAGTGTCAGGGAAATCAGACTCAAGAGAGTTCGCCAGAATGGCAAACTGATGCTTCCCTCCTCGGCGGCGAACCAGCCCAGCGCCAGACTCACCCACAGGGGAATGGTAAACACGCACGCCATGGAGCTGATCGCCGTGAGACCAATGGAGAGGGCCATATTGCCACCGACTGCAAAACTCACCACGTTGGAGGCAATACCGCCGGGTGAAGCGGCAATAATCACCAGCCCAACCGCAAACCAGGCAGCCGCGTCAAAGGCAAGCGCCGTCGACACCGCCGCCAGGGGCAGCAGTATCAGCTGCCCGATCAGCCCCGCCAGCAACGCCCGCCGCTGGCGCAACAGGTGGCTGAAGTCGCTGGGTTGCAAGCCGGCGCCCATACCGACCATCATCAACACCAGTGAGATGGGCAGAAACGCCTGGGTGAGCAGTTCAACGGACATCAATTTTCTCAAGCATTCGCACACAGGCTTTCACGCCTTCGCGCGAGAGCGCCAGTTCGGTTGGGTTGTGCCCCGCGCCTGGCACGATGGTCAACTCGGCGTTATGGAGGCGCTTATAGAGGGCATAGGCGTTATTTGGTGTCGTGCACATGTCGTAGCGGCCGGTGATTAACACAACCGGCAAATTCTCAATCCTGTGACTGTCCCTGAGGAGTTGACCCTCTTCTAGAAAGAAATTGTTAGCGGCGTAGTGGGAGAATATTCGGCCGTAATTGACAGCATTGTCCATGGGGGGAGGCGCGAGGGGAGCATCGAAGCGCATAAAACCCTCTTCATAAAGGTAAAGCTGTTTCGCCAGCTTCTCCGCAAGTTCGGTATCTTTGCCGTGCAAAATCCGCTGACTGAAGGCGGTACGCAAGTCCTGGCGTTCTTCCGCGGGCACCAGCGAAGCAAACGTTTCCCAAAGCTCCGGGAAAACCGTTTCCACTCCCTGGTACCACCAATCCATATCCTGTTTGCGGCATAACCACAGGGACACCAGCAGCAGTCCCAGGCAATGTTGAGGATAGGCCTCTCCGTAGGCCAGGGTCACGGTGCTGCCCCAGGAGCCTCCGGCCACCACCCAGTGGTCAACGCCAAAGTGCTGACGCAAGGCCTCCATATCAGCCAGGGTATGCTGCAATGTGTTGTTGTCGAGGCAACCCAATGGCTCGGACTTGCCGCAGCCACGCTGGTCAAACTGAATGATGCGAAAGCGCTCCGGGTCCATAAACACGCGGTAATTGGGCGCGTTGCGCCCGCCGGGGCCGCCGTGAACAAACAGCAGCGGCACACCCTGCGGATTGCCCGATTCCTCCCAATAGATCTTGTGGCCATCCCCCCTGTCCAGATGCCCGCTGTCCAGGGCCGGGGTGAGTCGGTAGTAGGGATCGTCCAGTCTTCTCATGCTTACTCCAGAAAGCGGTCAATGTTGAATTCACGGCAAAAATGGTGTCACAGGCTGAAACGCTGCAGCTCCCTACCTCGCCCGGGTTGCGGAGTCGACAGGCTCATGGACACCGGTCGGCTCAGGTCGATGTGTGCCACCCCTTGAAAAATGGCCCTACTGGCGGGATTGAAATGAAGACTCCGGCGCAGCGGCTGATAGCCGTTCTGGGCCGCCAGCCAGTTGTCTTTATCCAGACAGTCTCCGGCCTGGCTTATATCGGCCCAGTCCGTGTACTCCCGACGCCGGCTGTCGGCGTCCGCAGCCCTGACCTTCACCCCCTGGGCGGAGCATTCCAGACTCAGTGCACGCCGACCGTCCGCGCACAGATAACGCTTGCCACTGGCATGGGGCACCGCTCGGAGATAGCGTTCGGCGCTCTCCAGGCTGGCATGATTTAACAGGCTTCTCGCCACCAGCACCGCCGCCAGACCACGCGTACTGTAATCCAGATCCGGCAGGGTATTGGTGCACACCGCCAAACCATGGGCATTAACGCCAACAAGACTGAGTTTACCCGCGGTGGTCAGCAGCAGCTGGCGCGGGTAATGCAGACGTTCAGCAATATCCAGCACCAGGGCCTGTTCACGGCGCCCCATGGGCTGATCAAACACTTCACAACAGAATTCGAAACCCAGACTGATTTGGCCACATGAATCGCGCTCAACAAAGCTCTTGCCACGAGCACGGCTGGTTTGGGGAAACGCTCTCCCCCGGCTGCGTACCAGCCACTCCAGCTCCGTCTCCAGGTTGTATAGCAGAATGGCCTTTTCACTGACAGCGGATGCCTCGGCCATGCCGCGGATCTCCTCCAGCAAGTCCGCCGCAATGGCACGGGCGGTGTAGAGCAGGTGACTGTGACGCTCGACCAGTGTCCACAGGCCCTCCAGATCGCAACCGGTACGCTCACCCATGCGCTCGAGCCAGAGATTGACATTATTGGCGATAAGGTCAGCGGCAGCGGCGCCAATGCCGCGTCCCCTTTCCCGCCCGGTGCCCTCGATGTGGATGCGTGGCAGCGGCTCACTGTCAAATGCGGAGGCGATGTCGCATGGCAGGTCTTTCAAACTGCAACTCCTTTGTTTCAGAGCGATGATCGGATACCAAAATCGTATGACCTACAGGTCAGTTTAGTCAACAAAAATTGTCGCCCTACAATGTAAAGATTAATCATTTCCGGCTTAAATCCTCAAATTTCGACATTAACACACAGTGTCCCATAGGCATTTTTAATGACCTATGGGTCATTTAAGTGTTGAAATACAACCCTGCGCCCGATAAGATTTACCTGGCTTCGCGCCAACACCCCACACCCCCCACATTGTCGCCAGCAAATGCCAGAGGAGCGTTATGAGCAGCTTTATTGACCAGGAAATCGAACGACTGAAGGAAATCTACCTCGAAAGAACCCCCAACAGTCGTCGAGTGTTTGAACAGGCCAATGCCTCGCTGCCGGCGGGCAACACCCGTAACAACCTCTTTTTTCCTCCCTACCCCCCGTATTTCGAACGAGGCGAAGGTTGCCGACTGATCGATGTCGACGGCAACAGCTACCTGGATTTTCTCAGCGACTTTACGGTCGCCATTTATGGCCACTCACACCCGCGCCTGCAACAGGAAACCCGCGAGGTCCTGGAGCGCGGCTGCAGTTATGGCGGTTGCATTCCCGCCGAGCATCGCCTGGCCGACGCCATCAAGGCCAGGTTTACCGGCATTGAACAACTGCGTTTCACCAACTCCGGCACCGAGGCCAACCTCTATGCCCTGTTGACGGTGCTGGCACACAGCGGCAAGTCCAAAGTCATTGTGTTTGAGGGCAACTATCACGGCGGCGTGATGAACTACTGCCACCCCAATATCCCCATTAATGCGCCCTTTGAAACCATTGTGCTGCCTTACAACGATGCCGAGGCATTTGAGCAGACCATGAGCGCTCACGGGCAGGAAGTTGGCGCCGTCATTCTTGAACTGATGATCAACTCCGGCGGCTGCATACCCGCCACCGAGGAATTCGCAGCAAAAGTTCGTCAGCTGACCCGCCAGGCCGGCATCGCCATGATCGTCGATGAAGTGATGACCGCCCGCCTCGGCTATCACGGCCTGCAAGGTAAATACGGCATCGAAGCGGACATGACCACGCTGGGCAAAATTATCGGCGGCGGCTTCTCCATCGGCGCCTTCGGCGGCAAGCGCGAATATATGGAAATCTACGATGCCCAGCGCCCGGGTTACACGGCCCACGGGGGCTCGTTCAACAATAATGTTTTTTCCATGCACGCCGGAGCGGTCGCGCTGACCGAAATCCTGACGGCCGAGGTGATGGACTCGCTGAACCAGCGCGGCGACTTGCTACGCGCACAGCTCAATAAAATTTTTGAGGAAGCGGAAGTTCCCCTGCTGTTTACCGGCGGAGGTTCCGTGATGAACCTGCAATTAACCCGGACTCCCTTGCTGCAAAAAAACCGCAATCCACTCTCGGCGGAGGTGGCAAAGCTCTACCACCGTTTTCTGCTCGATCGCGGTATCTGGCTGGCGGTTCGCGGGATGATTGCGTTGAACATTGCCATGGACGCCGAAGCCTACCAGGCACTGTTACACGCCACCTCCGCGTTTGCCAACCACTACCAGAAACAGTTGCAGGCATTGGCCTGATTCCCGGGAGAAAACTATGTTACAACCGACTCGCATCGAATCCATTCGGACCCATATCTGCGGACACTGGATTTTTGTCACCGTGACTACGGAATCGGGCCTTACCGGTATCGGTGAGTCCACCTACTTTTTACACCCGCCTGCGATCGCCGCGATTGTCGAAGACCTGCAGGAAACCTATCTTGGTCAGGATCCCTACCGGCCGGAGTTTCTCTACCAGCGGGTTCTTAAAAAACACTGCATGATCGACGCCGCCTCAGCCAGCGCCATGGCCGCGATAGATCAGGCGTTATGGGATATCAAGGGCAAGGCACTGGAGGTTCCCGTGTGGCAATTGCTGGGCGGGCGCGTCAGGGATAGGGTGCGGGCCATCGTTCTGGTGCAGGCGCCGACTGAAGAAGAGCTGCTGGCCAAGGCCATTGCCGCCAAAGAGGATGGCTTTACCGCCATCAAGATCAAACCCTTTATCGGCGACTGGAGTTTGCACAGCAGCGCCCGGATCCTGCAGCGCACCTCCGAGACGGTCAAAGCCGCCCGAGACGCCATTGGTTGGGATGTGGACCTGGCGGTGGAGGTGCACCGCAACCTGGCGCCGGACCAGGCCATTCAGTTCGCGGAGCTGGTGCGCGACCAGCGCCTGTATTTTATCGAAGATCCGGTGCAGCCGTTCAGTGTCTCAGTCAACAAGTTTGTCTCCGAGGGCATGCCCTCCCCCGTGGCTCTGGCCGAGCGCAATATCAACATCTGGGAGTTCCGCGAATATTCCGATTGCTCACACGTTTCCATTTTACGCCCGGATGTGGGGCTGGCGGGCGGGTTTACTCAAATGAAAAAAATTGCCGCCATTGCGGAATCACGCCATCAGCGCATCCTGCCCCACAACTTTACCAGCCCACTGGTCACCGCCTGTCACGTACAGCTGGCCGCCTGTACCCAAAATTGGGACGTTCAAGGCTATGTGCGTGAGACCGATTCCCCCTGGTGCGATGTGGTGAAGGACATCAACCGCGTCAGCGACGGATTTATCGAGATTCCGGAAACGCCGGGCATTGGCATGGAGCTGGACTTCGAGTACATCGATAACCACGGTTATGTGCCCTTTGGCAGCAAGTTTGGCCATGTGGCCTTCCCCGCTGTTGATGGCGGCATCAAACAACAGTAACCCCCGGGAGAATGTCATGACGATAAACAGCAGTATTGTGGCTCAACTCCAACAGGGGTTTGAGGGCGCCATTGTGGTGGTGATTGGCGGCAGCGGCGGCATCGGGGCGCAGGTGGTTCGACAAGCCTCTGAACTCGGGGCGCAGGTCATTGTCGGATCGCGCTCGGTGGATCGAGACAAGCTCCCCGAGGGCGCCAGTGACGCCCTTGCCATCGATATCGCCGACGCGGCTTCCATCAAGCAGTTCGCTGCTGTGATTGGCGAGAAATACGGTCGCGTGGACGTGCTGGTCAATACCGCCGGGTATTCCTATCAACTTCCTCCCAATCGACTTGATCTGTTGAGCGACCAAATCATCGACGAGGTGATGCAGGTCAACGCCCGCGGGCCACTGATTGTGATACGGGAGATGGCAGAGTTGTTACAACAAGGCAACAATCCCGTGTTGATCAACCTGTCTTCCATTACCGCGCAAACCGGTGGCGGCAGCAATATCGCCTACGCGGCCTCCAAGGCGGGTATCGACACGGCCTCCAAAGCCGTGGCCCGCGCCCTCGCCCCCAAGGTCAGGGTAGTCAATATCTCTCCCAGTGCGCTGGACACCGGCTTTGCCCGCAATCGCGGCGAAAACTTTATCGACAACACCATCAAGGCCAGTGCTCTCAAACGCCTGGCCAGCCTGGAAGAAGTGGCCACCGCAGTGATCTGCGCGGCACGACTCCTGACCGCCACCACCGGCACCACCCTCTATGTCGACGCGGGGCGTCACCTTTAACCGGCCTATTACAAGAGAATTCGCTATGAGAAACGTTATCCTGACCTGTGCGGTTACCGGCAACCTCACCCGACCGGATCAAACACCCTACCTGCCCATCAGCCCCAAACAGATTGCCGAGGCGTGTCTCGGCGCCGCCGAGGCCGGCGCCGCCGTTGTTCATATTCATGTGCGTTACCCCGATGGCAGCCCCTCCATGGAGGTGGCACACTACGGCGAGGTGGTTGAACGCATCCGCGAGCAGAACCGATCGCTGATCATTAACCTGACCACCGGCCAGGGGGGTCGCTTTGTACCCGATGCCGAGGATCCCAAAATTGCGGCACCGGAAACACAGCTGCTGCCACCCCTGGAGCGTATTCAGCACGTCCTGGAGCTCAAGCCGGAGATCTGCACGCTCGATCTCAACACCATGAACTCGGGCGACATGATCGTTATGAATACCCGCCCCAACACACGCATTATGGCCGAAGCCATGTTGGCGGCCGGCGTCAAACCCGAAATCGAGATCTTTAACGGCGGCGATATGGTGCTGGCCAATGAGCACGTTGCAAACCTGGGTATCGCGAGCCCGGTGATGTACTCCTTTGTGATGGGAGTCAAGTACAGCTGGCCGGCCATGCTCGAAACCATCCAGCTGGGCAAGAGCATGTTGCCGGAGAACGCACTGTGGACCGCCTTTGGTATCGGTCGTCACGAGTTCCCGGTGGTGGCGCAGTCGGTGTTAATGGGCGGCCACATTCGCGTGGGTATGGAAGATAACCTGTTTATCGAAAAAGGTGTGCTGGCCAAGAGCAATGCCGAGCTGTGCGAAAAGGCCTGCCGCATTGTCAGGGACCTGGGCTATGAGATCGCCTCGGCGGAAACCGCTCGGGATATGCTCAAACTCTGAGCCGGGAGAGGCCATCAATAATGAGTATTCAATTGATCGACGCCCTGCACGCCCATCGCCGAATCCGACCGTTTGTGCACCAGACGCCTTGCCTGACCAGCGGGGCGTTAGACCAGATGACCCGAGCCACTCTGCACTTTAAGTGCGAGAATTTTCAGAAGTCAGGGTCCTTCAAAATGCGCGGTGCACTCAACAGCACGCTGAGTCTCAACGAAGAACAGGCGCGACATGGCATTGTCGCCCACTCAGCCGGCAATCACGGTGGCGCACTGGCATTGGCGGGCCAGCTGCAGGGCATCAAAACAACCATTGTGGTTCCCGAGGACGCCTCCCGAACCAAACTGGAGGCCATCGCTGACTACGGTGCGAGAATTATCAGTTGCGCGCCGACATGGGAAGCGCGAGAAGCAACGGTGGAAGAAATCGTTTCCGCTCAGGGAGCGACCTATATACACCCTGTTAATCAAGCCACAGTAATGGCAGGCCAGGGAACCGTTGCATTGGAGATTCTGCATCAGTGTTCACAACTGGATGCTGTGGTGATCCCCGTTGGTGGCGGCGGATTGATCAGCGGAATGGCCACGGTGCTCAAGGAAATCGCCCCGGAAATTGAGGTTATCGGTGTTGAGCCTACCGGCGCCAGTTCGGGTGCCCGTTCATTTGAAACAGGCCGCTATGGCGCCGATCCGTCAGCACAGATCTCAACCATCGCCGACGGCCTCGCCGCGCCCATCACTCCTGAGACCTTCTCGGTAATCAGGGACAAGGTGGATCGTTTCCTGACTGTTTCTGACAGGCAAATTGAAGAGGCGATGATACTGATCTGGACACGCATGAAGATGATCGTGGAGCCCGCCGCTGCGGCGGCCCTGGCTGCGGTGATGTCAGAGCAATCACTTTTCGCCGGGCAAAATATCGCACTGGTGATGACCGGGGGCAATGTGGACCTGAAGAACCTGCCCTGGAGTTAGCTTAATGACGGCACCTAACATCGTTGGTTCTGCCGACATAATGCAGAACATCAGGCTTGATCAGCCGCTGATCGACGCTGTGGAAATGGCTTTTGTCAGACATTCCTCAGGGCGTGCGCAGGCGCCGCCTGTGGCCCAGATCGCTGTCGCAGAGTCTGGCGGTCAGACCTGCGTCAAAGGCGGGTACTTTCCCGGGGATTCCCATTTTGTATTTAAGCTGGCCAGCAATTTCCCTGGCAATAGTGACTCTGGGCGTAGTGTCACAGGAGGCTTTATGGCGGTGATCCAAGCGGACTCGGGCCAGGTGGAAACCCTGCTGCTGGACAACGGGTATCTAACCGCTTTGCGAACCGCCGCAGCTGGAGCAGTGGCCAGCAAACACCTAGCACGCACTGACGCGACCACTGTCTCGATTATTGGTGCCGGTTTACAGGCTCGTCTACAATTGGAGGCCCTGCTGTTCGTCAGACCTGTTAAGAAGGTTAAGGTATGGGCACGTTCGGTGGACGCCGCCCGGGAATTCGCCCGTGAAATGAGCGAACAGCACGATATACGGGTAACCGCCACCAATTGCCTGGAAGACGCGGTTCGCGATACCCATATCATCATCACTACAACCCCATCCCGCAGGCCATTGATCGAGGCCAGGTGGTTGCATCCGGGCGTTCACATTACCGCGATGGGTTCCGACTCGCCCGGCAAAGGTGAACTTTTTCCAGAGGTATTTGAAATGGCGGACTATTTGTTCTGCGACTCTCTATCCCAAAGTCAGACGCTGGGAGAATACCAGCGGGCAACGGCGCTAGACACCCCAGAACCTGTCGAACTGGGTAAGATAATCCCTACTACCAGCGCGTTTGCGCGTCGGAGCAATGATATTACCGTTTGTGACCTGAGTGGTATCGGGCTGCAAGACACAGCAATTGCATTGCACGCCAGAAACAGATTCGCCAAAACATCCATCCAAAACTGAATACCCAAGGACTGAACAAATGAAGATTAATCCATTTCACGTCGCGGTTCCCGTGCGCGACATTACCGAAGCACGACGTTTCTATGGCGAAATACTTGGCTGCAGTGAGGGTCGCAGCGACACTCATTGGGTCGACTTTAATATGTACGGTCACCAGTTTGTCTGCCATCAGGACACCAGCCTTGCGCCTGATGCCGAAAACCAAAAGATTTACAACCCCGTCGATGGACACGGCGTGCCCGTCCCACACTGCGGCGTAGTGTTGGATATGCAAGACTGGGAAATCTTGGCGAACAGACTGAAGCAACATCACATCGAATTTGTGATTGAACCCTACGTACGCTTCAAGGGCCAGCAGGGTGAACAGGCAACCATGTTCTTCTGTGATCCCTCCGGCAACGCCTTGGAATTCAAGGCATTCCGCTCCATGGACCAACTGTTCGCTGTCGAATAACCAGGCCCCAAATCCATGTCAATCCCAGAACTGATACTCGAACGCAACCCCGACGCCTTGATCCAGTGCAACTACGACGCGGCCATTATCCTGTCGACGAAGCTGGGTTGCAGCGTTAGCGACGCACTCAATGCAGAACTGCTGAGCTTTGCCGACGTGGATGCCCGCCTCGGACAGGAGCTGGTGCTGATGCACTCAAACCTTGCCTGTGGCGGCCGCCTGCTTCATGTCCCCCTGTCAGGGCTGGAGCGGGATTGGTCGGATGTGCGCGACATAGGCGTGATCGCCGCCCGAGCTGTGCGCTTGGCGATCCGCTCCGGTGCCACAAGACCACTGCTGGTGCTGGAAGGTGTTTCGGATCAAAGGCGTTTTCGAAGAGCGCTGGAAGTGTGTTATCTAGGCATTTGCCACGCGCTCTGGCAACCCTCGCCAGTGGGACCCACCGCTACCGATATGACCCGGGGACCTTTGCAGGCGCTCGCTGTTTTCAGCAACGACGAGCAATTGGACACTGAGTTTCTACAGCAACTGGAAAGTGGCCGACAACTCACCCGAGACTTGACCGCAGGCGACCCGGAAAACTTTGCACCGGCCGGCTTTGTCGAACACTGCCGCGCTTCTATCAATCAGATTGATATCGAGGTGATCGAGAACCAACAGACCATTGCCCGTCAATACCCCCTTCTCGCTGCCGTCGCCAGGGCGTCGCAGGCAGTGAAAAGACACCAGCCTCGAGTGGTCCGAATGGAATACCGGCCCAAGGGGCCGGCAGACACCACCCTGTTCCTGGTGGGCAAGGGCGTCACCTATGACACCGGCGGTGCCGACCTGAAAGTAAGCGGTGCCATGGCCGGCATGAGTTGCGACAAGGGTGGCGCGGCTGCGGTCGCCGGACTGATGCAAACCATCGCCCTGCGACAACCGACCGGGCTTCGGGTGGTGGCATTGCTGGGCCTGGTCCGCAACAGTATCGGCGCTGATGCCTTTGTCACCGACGAGGTGATTACTGCCCGCTCGGGTAAGAGAGTGCTGATTGGCAATACCGACGCTGAAGGCCGCCTGGTGATGGCCGATTTGCTGGCTGAAGCCCGGGAGATGGCGAACGAAGCGGTCAACCCTCAGATCCTGACACTGGCAACCCTGACCGGGCACGCCGCTCGCACCTACGGCCCCTATTCCGCCCTGATACAGAATGAAACCGCCAGGCGCCAGTCTCTGGGGCAAGACCTGGGTGAGATTGCTGACCTCTGGGGTGAAGGCATTGAACTGAGCCGGCCGCGCAAGGAGGATTGGGCGTTTGTACAGTCAGATAGCCCCGCCTATGATCTGTGCTCTTCCAACAACGCCCCCTCTGTCAACACTGAGCGCGGCCATCAATACCCCATGGCGTTTCTGTCCCAGGTATCGGGACTGGATCAGCACGGCGTGAATTCTGAAAAACCCATTTCCTATATTCATCTGGATTTATCCGGCAGTGTGGTGGAAGGAGGAATCAGCGGCCGACTGGGAACACCAACCGCCAATCCCCTGGTTACGCTCGCGGCGAAGTACCTGCTGTAGACTCCATACCATGTCAATCACTTACGAGCTTATCACGCTGCTGTTTCTGGTGGCAGTATTCGCTGGCACGATTGACACCCTTGCCGGTGGCGGAGGCCTGATTACCATACCGGCACTAATGTTATCGGGCCTGCCTACCGTGCGGGCTCTGGGCACGAATAAACTGCAGCCAAGCCGCTCAATTTCGCCACCAATTTCTCCTCGCCATTGATGTTTACTTTACTTAAAAGGTTAAAAAATGGACAGCGCGCGCAATCAAATCCCAGGGTTTTCAGCCATTGAGCAAGCAGCAAATAATCTTGAAGGTCATATAATTAAAACACCCCTGCTGGAGTCTGAACTTCTAAATGAAGAAATTGGAGGCCGCTTGTTGATTAAGCCGGAAGTATTACAAAAAACGGCTTCTTTCAAAATTCGGGGAGCTTTCAACAAAATACTATCTATTCCTTCCCGAATCAGATCTCGGGGAGTGGTCGCATTCTCATCCGGGAATCATGCGCAGGCTGTTGCGACTTCGGCAAGATATTTGGGAATCCCTGCAACTATTATCATGCCAGAAAATGCACCCGAGCTAAAAATCAACAATACTTTGGGTTACGGAGCAAGTGTCCTACTATATAATCCAGATACTCAAGACAGAGAGCTTATAGCTGAAGAGTTAGCAGAAAAAAAAGGCCTGTCTCTTATTCGGCCTTACGACGACTATCATATAATCGCCGGACAAGGGACTGTTGGTTACGAAATATTTAGTCAAGCAAAGAACTTAAATTTGGATCCATCAGCGGTGGTTGTTCCCTGTGGGGGCGGAGGCCTAATTGCAGGAACAGCTATTGCTTTGAAACATTTTTCGCCCGAAATAGAAGTTTGGTCTGCAGAACCGGAAAATTTTAATGACACCAAAAGATCATTAGAACAAGGGACGCGCTTAAAGAACAACAATACAATTAAATCAATATGCGATTCTATTCTCACACCAACCCCAGGGAAATTAACTTTTGAGATAAACTCCAATCTATTGACTGGAGGAGTGGATGTAACCGATGCTGAGGTTAAATCTGCGATGCTTTCTGCATTCAGGCATTTTAAACTTGTTGTTGAGCCGGGAGGCGCTGTAGCATTGTCCGCTATACTTTCAGGGAAAATTCCTATAAAAGGCCGCACAATAATTGCTATTCTGTCGGGAGGCAATGTAGATATGGCGCTTTATTCAAAAATTATGAATGAATCTTTCTGATTTAAAATAGTTAAATTCTTGATCACTATTTATGAGAGTTATGTTAATAAAATGACATCCAGTATAGAGAAAAAACTGATGGGTCTTGGGCTTTCATTACCGCAAAGCAATGATCCTGTTGCGAACTACACTCCTTTTTCAAAAGATGCAGATGTCGTATATATATCCGGTCAAACATGCAAGTGGAATGGAGTATTGAAGTACACTGGTTATGTTGGAGAAGATATCACTGTTGATCAAGGAAAAAAAGCAGCGGAGCTATGTATGCTTAACCTTTTGTTGCAATTGAAAACAGCCTGCAATGGAAATCTGGATGACGTCATATCCTGTCTTAAGCTAACCGTATATGTAAATGCTAAAGAAAGTTTCGCAAGTCATCCAAATGTTGCAGATGGCGCATCAAATCTTCTTCTAAATGTCATGGGGGATAAAGGAATTCATGCTCGTGCGGCAGTTGGAAGTAGTTCTTTGCCTGGCAATGCAAGTGTTGAGATTGACGGAATATTTAAAATAGAAGGTTAGGCGCGGGGGTCTTGTCGATCCAGCGCCCCGGGTCACCCACAGCAGTTACGCAACCCGGAATACCTGACAGTGATCACCCCCAACCGTTCTGACTCTGATAGCCACCAATTTCTCCGCGCTATTGGTGTTTGCAGCGTTTGAAGGTCAATAGGTTGCCAATAACGATCCATTCATAGGAAATTGATCGATGCTCCAGGACGGGGCCATTTAAAGGAAACCAGGCGCCCGCTGCCGGAACAGGTTACATACGCCGCATCTCTGTCTCGAGCACCGAAACAGATATTTGTGCAGAAAGGATCGTCCATGGAAAAAAAAGTACGGCAACGTCCATCAGGACTGATGTCCCAGACCCCACCGTGGCCTTTGCCAATGGAACCTACGCAGATATGCCCGGCACTGTCGACCGCCAGGGAATCGAGAAGAAATCCATCTGGCAATCCAGCCACCAGACGACCACCATTGACTGATGCTGGTCGCGGAACAGGCTCAATTTCTCCGGTCCCCGCCAGCTCAAACGCCCAGAGCCTGCGCGAGTGCGTTTCGGCGACATAAAGTATGTTTTCATCCGGCGACAGGCCAATACCATTTGGCGTCAGCAGTGGGCGAATAACCTCGCGAATGCCTGATCCGTCAGCCGCCGCATAGTAAACGGCGGTGACGTCTCGCTTGAATGAATCCGCCTTGCCGTGATCGGTGAAATAAAATCCACCCGCTCGATCAAAAACAATATCGTTGGGTGCCCTCAGGGGCTGGCCATCACAGCTGTCATAGAGTGTTTGAATTTCACCGGTTTGCAGATTAACCTTTTCAATCCAACCATTGTCCGGCGATTGACCTACCGTGTAGTAGAAACCATCGTCAAATTTCTGGTGCAGCCAGCCGCCACTGTTGCAAATGTAACACCAACCATCGGGCCCCAGAGCAGCCCCGTTGGGGCCACCCTCCAGCTCTGCGATGACACTCAGCGTGCCATCGGCCGCAACGCGGGTCAGAGCCTTACCGGCAATTTCAACCACCAGCAGCGAACCGTCCGCGAGTGCGATTGGCCCCTCGGGAAAACGTAGCCCCTCGGCAACGACTTCAATCTCCGGCTTGATTACTTGGTAGGCTACCTCAAGCAGGTCGGTCATGGTTATGCGGACTCCGCCAGCTCAAAAGTGCCGTCGCCGTAGACTTCACCCCTCTCGGCTTTTTCCACCAGACTGGCGGGCGGCTCGAAACGATCTCCGTACTTAATCGCCAAGTCCCTTGCGCGCGTCACGAACGCTTTGAGGCCATAGCTATTGATAAATTGCAGCGTGCCTCCCGTCCACGGTGGAAATCCGATTCCCATAATTGAGCCGATGTTGGCGTCGCGGGTACTGATCAATACGCTCTCGTCCAGGCATCGAACGGTTTCGATGGACTGGGCAAACAACAGACGGTCTTTAATGTCCTGCAGGGGAATCTGTGCATCTTCTTGGTAAAAGTGGTCGACGAGGCCCTGCCAGACCTGTTTTTTCTTGCCCTCGGGATAGTCAAAGAAGCCACCACCGCTGGCCTTGCCGTGGCGGTTATTGGCCAGCATCCAGTCTACGGTTGAATCGGCGGGATGTGGTGTATAGGTCTTACCCTCGGCATCCAGATCCTTAATGGTTTGGGTTCTGACTTTTTCAGCCAAAGTGATCGTCACTTCGTCGACCACGCTCAGAGGCCCAACCGGGCATCCGCTAAGATACGCGGCGTTTTCGATGGAGGCCACACTGATGCCCTCACCTACCATGGCCACGCTTTCCATGGTGTAGGTACTGAAAATACGTGTGGTGTAGAAACCTCGACTGTCGTTCACCACGATCGGCACCTTGCCTATCTGCTGCACAAAGTCGTAGGCCTGAGCCAGACATTGGTCGCTGGTTTTCTCGCCACAGATGATTTCCACCAATGGCATCTTATCCACCGGCGAAAAGAAATGCAGGCCAATATAGTTGTCGGGTCTTTGCGCCGCTTGCGCCAAACCCGTAATCGGCAGTGATGAGGTGTTGCTGGCAAAGATGGTGGTACTGCTTGTATTCGTCTCTGTCTCGCGAGTGACCGAGGCTTTGAGGTTCCGGTCTTCAAACACCGCTTCCACCACCATGTCGCACCCCTGCAGATCAGAGGCATCGGCGCTGGGTGTTATCAAGGCCAGTGTCGTGTCCATTTTTTCCGAACTGATGCGACCGCGATCGACCTGTTTCTGCAATTGTTTGCGCGCGTAGTCTTTACCCTTTTCGGCGTTTTCCAGACTGATGTCTTTGAGAATGGTGGGAATGCCGCTCTTGGCACAAGTAAACGCGATGCCTGCGCCCATCATGCCCGCCCCCAGTACCGCCACTTTGTCGAAACGACGAGGCTCCACGCCCTGGGGTCGACAGGCACCGGACTTGATCTCGTTCAATTGGAAGAAGAAGGTACCGATCATATTTTTTGCCACCTGTCCTGAGGCAAGCTCGGCAAAGTATCGGCTTTCAATACGACAGGCGCTCTCAAAATCCACCTGGGCCCCCTCGACGATGGTAGACAAAATCGTCTCCGGTGCCGGCTGCACGCCTCGGGTTTTCTGTCGCATCATGGCAGGCGCGATAGGCAGTAATTGAGCCATTGCCGGACTCGATGGTTTACCGCCTGGCATTTTGTAACCCTTTTTATCCCAAGGCTGAACGGCCTCGGGGTTATTACCGATCCAGGCCACGGCGGCCTGCAGCATTTCCTCTTCGGTATCCACAATTTGGTCCACCAGACCCGCGTCCATTCCGGCTTGGGGCTTAAACTGCTTGCCTTCCACCAGATAAGGCATGGCCCCCTGAATGCCCAACATTCGTACCGTGCGGGTAATACCGCCGGCGCCGGGCAATAGCCCCAGGGACACTTCCGGCAGGCCCAGCATCACACCCCTGCTCAGACAAACGCGATGGTGACAGGACAGAGCCAGTTCCCAACCGCCGCCCAATGCGGCGCCATTGATACAGGCCACCACGGGCTTGCCACTGGTCTCCCAGACCCGCACCGCTTTTTTGATGCGAGTGCAGTTGTCGTAGGCACTATGGGCGGTATCCTCGTTAATCTGGTACACCTGATTGAGGTTGGCACCGGCAAAAAACGTTTTCTTTGCCGAGCGGATAATCACACCATTGAATTCGTCCTGTTGCAGCCGCTCCACCACAGCATCCAGTGAATCCATAAAGGCATCGTCCATGATATTGGCGGAACCCTGGGGGTTGTCCAGTACCAAGTGCACGATATTGTGCTCGTCTTTTTCGTAGCGAATTGAAGTCATAGGTTTTGTTCTCACAATCTTGTCTTTCGGTGCCGTGCGTTCAAACACGCTCGATAATGGTGGCTATGCCCATGCCACCACCTACACACAGAGTGGCCAGCCCGCGCTGCAGATCGCGGGCTTCCAGTTCGTCCACCAAGGTGCCAATAATGATGGCGCCAGTTGCGCCAAGGGGATGGCCCATGGCAATAGAGCCGCCGTTGATATTGACCTTGGCTTCGTCGATATTCATGTCATTGATAAAGCGCATCACTACCGCGGCGAACGCCTCGTTGACTTCGAACAAATCGATGTCTTCAGCACTCAGCCCCGCGATGTCTAATGCCTTGCGCGCAGCAGGTGCAGGTCCGGCCAGCATCAATGTCGGGTCCGTGCCAACCAGCGCCGTAGATACCACTCTTGCTCGTGGCTTCAACTCAAATCGATCCGCCATGGCCTGATTACCCATGAGCACCAGCGCCGCGCCATCCACAATGCCTGAGGAATTGCCTGCGTGGTGAATGTGTCGGATGGATTCCACCCAGTGATATTTTTCTCTCGCCACATCGTCATAACCCATGTCACCCATAGATTGAAACGACGGCTTGAGCCCGGACAATGACTCAACGCTGGCATCGGGGCGTACCAACTCATCATGATCCAAAATAAGCTGGCCGACTCGATCATTGACCGGCACCACCGAACGTGCAAAGCGGCCCTCTTGCCAGGCCTTAGCGGCTTTTTGATGAGAACGGACGGCGAAGCGGTCCACCTCATCACGCGTAAACCCGTCGAGAGTCGCCATCAAATCGGCACCCACACCTTGTGGCATAAAACCGGTGCGGAAGTTAGTCTCGGGGTCATGCAACCAAGGGCCACCGTCAGAGCCCATCGGCACACGGGACATGGATTCGACACCACCGGCAACCACCAGTTGCTCCCAGCCCGAACGAATCTTCATGGCTGCCGTATTGACGGCTTCCAGGCCCGATGCGCAGTAGCGATTCAGAGTCATGCCGGCAACGTCTTGGTTCCAGCCCGCGGCCAGCGCGGCGGTTTTAGCAATGTCGCAGCCCTGGTCACCTACAGCGGTCACGCATCCCAAAACAATGTCATCCACGGCGGCGGTATCAAATGCATTGCGCTCGACAAGTGCGTTGAGCAAGCTGCTAACAAGAGAGATCGGTTTCACCTCGTGCAAAGCACCCGTGGCCTTGCCTCGGCCTCTTGGCGTCCTGATAGCATCAAAAATAAGGGCGTCTGTAGTCATGCTGTTGTCTCTGTAGCAATTGAAAGGAATACAAAAACATTACATGACCTTTGGGTCAGTTACAAGGCAAAATTTGTTCGCTTCCTCAATCCGGCGGGGCAATCACTCGACTTTGGACGGTAGCGATCAAGGTGATCGCGGTAACACGGCGAAATGCGTCCAGAGGGGATAAAACCCACACTGATCAGCGGGTATATAAGGCCAAGGGTGAAATTGTATGCAGGTTCAGGTGACGACTTGCAGATCAGGTTTTCGTTCCACCAAGGGTTTCATGATCTTCAGTTTGGAGGGTTCAGGGTCCTGGCCGTAGACCGCCCGATACATCAGTACCGCGTGCATCTCAATCAATGAATCGGTATCCAGATCATATTCCTCGCCCTTTGCCGCCAGTCCATAGCGTTCAAACAGACTTTGGTCCATGATCGCGCCGGCGGCGTGCAGCACGTGGCGAACCAGGGGATCATTCTCTTCGCCAAGATCCAGCGTCGCGCTGGCCTGCCCGACCCACTCGTTCAGCAGCTCGGAGTTTCGCTTCAACCACAGCTTGCGGTAGCGGGTATCGCCGCCGCTGAGTTGCACCAGACAGCCCAACACCCCGTGATTCGTGGCAAAGGTTTTTTCGTACCAGTTGACGATTTCAAGTATGCCATCAAAGGGATCAGCATGGCGACTGGCGACTGGAAGCATATTGCGCTCGAAGCTGACGTATTGTTGCAACAGCTCTTCCACAATATCGTCTTTGGTCTTGAAATGGATGAAAAAAGTGCCTTTGGCCAGACCCGCCTTTTTTGTGATATCAATCACTTTGATATCAGCAAACTCCGCGCTCTCTAACAAATTCGCCAAGGCCGCCATCAATCGCAGCTGTGATTTTTTGGCGCTGCGGGCAGACTGGATTTCCTGTGCCTGGACTTCCATATAGGTGGCAAATTTGATGGGTGCAATCATAGAGCTGACTTACCTGAATGAAAGACCGCTAGTGTATCACAGGAAAAGCCTGGCGCCAGCTCCAAACCGGCCCTCAGGTCAGGTTTCAGGAATCGCCGAAACAACGGCGCACCCGCTCAATAAACTCCCAGTGCCAATTGCCGGTCCCCACGGCCTGATTGACGGTACCGGAAAAGTAGATATCCCCCTGAGGGTGATAAAACATTTTGGCCCCCCAAGCGCCGGAGTGCCCCCAAAGCTCCCCCTGCTGGCACTGAGTACGGAACATGCCCAGTCCTACGCCGGTTCTCGGTTGTTTCAGGGCCGCAGGTTGACACCACTGACACATCAGTTGTGCCTTTTCCGGGGACAGCAATTCTCCCTGTATCACAGCCTGTAGAATACGGTTCATACTGACCGCCGATGACACGATGCCGCCACCGCCCCAGTCGAAGGAAAGATTGAATCCGGAGCTGAGTAACGGCTGGGATTCGGCGTAGACCTCGGCTTCCTCCATCAGTTTTTGCCGGTCAGGCAGCGGTTCACGGTAGGCGAGGTAGGTATCGGTAAGACCCAGAGGTTCAAAAACCCACTGCTTTAGTAACCTCTGCAGGGGTTGTCCAGTCACATGCTCCGCCACCAGACCGAGAATGACGTACCCGGTATCGGAATAGTAAAAACGTGCCCCTGGCGGCGCCACCGGAACTTCGCCCAACCCCCCATGGAGGTAGTAATTCAATGTGCCGGCCGTATCGACATCGAGCTCGTTCGCGTCCCACGGTATCCAGTGGCGATTCAGCGCCTGGTTACCGCCTTGCAACATGGCACCCAACAACGAACGCGGGGCCAGACCACCCACGTCTTGGCCCAGTGACCCGGCGTCGTCCGTCATACCGTCACGCAGGCCCGCGGTGTGGGTCAGTAGTTGCCTCATCGTAATCAGTCGCCCTGCATTGTGATGCAAGCGATCGAGCACCGCATCACCGAACAGACCAATCTCCGCCAGTGCGGTATCGAGTCCCTTGTCCCCAAATAGCCCCCTGTCATCGGCTTGAACGATAATCAAGGCTGTTAGCGTCTTGCCCACGCTCGCCCAGTGAAAGGGTTGATCGGGATGCATTTTAAGACGCTCAGCGGCTAAACCGGCCGCGCCGCTGAACCGATACCGCTGTGAGGGGACTTGGATATCAATGACGGCATTGAAGACCTGATAGTCCTGGTTAGACAACAGCGCCTCCAGAGATTGCTGAAGTTGCTGGTCCAGATTCCGGGGCTCTGGAAATTTGTTCATGGCTTGGTGTAATGTGCCGTCTCTTGTGACTGTTTTACTTGGCATGGCTTAGCCAGCCCAGCGTCTGCTCACTGGGACGTGACGGAAAATATTCCGCCCCCACCCATCCAGTGTAGTCGCTCTCGGCAATGGTTTTGAATATCGCCTCGAAGTCCACTTCACCGGTACCCGGTTCCTGGCGATTTGGGGTATCGCTGAACTGCACGTGTCGAATCTGGTCATAGTGGTTGTGCCAAGCCTGGACGGCATTTTTACCAGACTTCTCCACATGATAAATATCAAATTGCAGACCCACCGCACCTCCGAATTCCCGTCGTAATAGAGAGGCCGCCTCATCAATATCACTAAAGAGAGCGTCCGGCATATCAACGGGGTTCATCGGTTCCAGCAAAGGTACCGATCTGCCACTGGCAAAAATATCCAGCTTCAGTGACGCTTCCACATTGCTGAGATAGGTCGCTAGACATTGCTCGCGGTTTGTCCCATCGGGAACTTTTGACGGGCCGAGATGAACAAAACTCGATCCGGTGATGTCGGCATTTTCAGCCGCCTGCTCAACCGCTGCGGCAAATTCCTGTTCCCGCCCGGGCACCCCGGACAAGCCAGGACCACCTTGCAAGAGATCTCCCATATCAACATTGATCAGTACCACCTCAACCCCAGCCTCGCGGGATGCGTTGGCGATGTCCGCTGCAGGCGCTTCCATTAATTGCACCTCAACGCCTTCGATGCCAGCCTGACGCGCGGCAGCAAAGCGTTGCAGAAACGGTTTTTCGCTGAAAAGAAAATTAACACTGGTGCTGAATTTTATCACTGGGATTCCCCGATGCGTTGGCTGATATCACTTAAAACATGGATTTCATTTTAGCGAGTGCATTGCGTACACCCTGCAGGGTAAAATCGATAACCTCGTCATCCATTGCCGTGGACAAAATAAATCCGCCTCGCATGGTCGACAGGCCCTCTTCCATCAGCAAACTCTGGAAAACCGCAATACGCTCCAGCAAGCCGTTTCTGGCCGCCAGCGCCAGCTCACGGTAGTTGCCGATATGGTTTTCGCTCATGATCAGGGCACCGACAGATCCCACCCCCTCAACGTATCCGGGAATCCCGAAGTGCGCACGAATCTCCTCCAACTCCCCACGCAGACGCTGCCCCAGGCGGTCAAGTTCATCAAACGCGGCTGGCGTCATCAGTTCCATGGCCACATGACCAATGTGCATGGACATGGGGTTGGCGGTAAAGGTTCCGCTGTGTTTGACCTTGGGGTCACCCTCGTCGATGGAAAACACCGACATAAATTCACGTTTGCCACCCAGCGCACCAATAGGAAAGCCACCCCCAATGATTTTGCCCATGGTGGTCAGATCCGGAGTGATGCCTTTGAGCCCCTGAGTGCCACTGTAACTGCTGCGCAGGGACATCACCTCATCAAAGATCAAAACGATACCCAACCTTTCTGTTTCCTCTCTCAGCATGGTCAAGTAGTCGAGTTCCGGCTCCACCAGCCCCATTTGCATGCGCAAAGGATCAATGATCACCAGAGACAATTCATCGGCGTGGCGCCGGAGCAGTGCACGACTGGACTCAATATCGTTGAGCGGCAATACCACCACCTCGTCGAGCACACTTTGAGGGGTTCCCACTTGATTGCTGACGGCATTAGGGGCTTTTGGATCACCCCAGAGTTCAGGTGATGGCTGAAAGCTGGTTTCCGTCAGGTCAAACTGCCCGTGGTAACCACCCTCCACCTTCGCGATTTTACTTTTGCCGGTGAACGCGCGAGCGGCCTTAACGGCGATCATCACCGCTTCGGTACCGGAATTCATAAAACGCACTTCTTCGCAGCTCGGTATGCGCTCACACAGCAGCTCAGCCAGCTGCACCTCGGGCTCGGTGGGCATGATGCTGGATATCAGGTTGCCCGATTGCTGGGTGATGGCCTCAAGAATTTCCCGACGGCCGTGGCCGTGAATGAGTGCCGTAAAGTTGTTGGTATAGTCAACACGGCGCCCCCCTTCCACATCCGTGATCCAGCAACCCTCAGCATGATGGGCATAAAGTGGATGCGGCTTCTGCACAGTCATTTGCCGGGTATAACCCGATGGCATCACCTGGCGGGAGCGCTCAAACAGAGCGGCGGATTTGGGCGCGTTGGGTATAACAGGTTGCATGAAAAATCCTCGAATCAGTAATTGGTGTTGGCGCGGCCTTTGGTACCGAGAATCTCACGGGCTTCATCTGGCGTGGCAATCTCCAGCGACAACTCCTTGAGAATGGAGACTATGCGTTTGACCTGCTCGCCACTGTTCTTGGCCAGCTGTCCTTTTCCGTACCAGAGGCTGTCTTCGAGACCCACGCGAACGTTGCCCCCCATAATGGCTGACATGGTGGTGCACTTCATCTGGTCCTTGCCGGCCGCCAACACCGACCAGATATAGTCATCGCCAAACAGTCTATCGGCGGTTTCACGCATGTGGACAATGTGGCTGGCATCGGTGCCCAGCCCACCCGGAAAGCCAAAAATCGACTGGATGAAAAACGGCGGCTCAATCCAACCCAGGTTGGCCAAAGTATCGAGCATGTATAAATGGCCGATATCGAAACACTCGTATTCAAAACGAATACCCCGCTCCTGCCCGAGCTCCTTGGCAAAGCGCTCCATCGAGGCTCCGGTGTTCATGATGGTGGCGTCCTTGGAGCCCTCAGTCATCATGCGCTCCCAGTCATGCTGATAGTTGAGCTTATCCTTGAGCATCCAGATCCCCGGATTCATAGGCCCCATGTTGAAGGAGCAGATCTCCGGGGACAGCGCTTTGGGGGCGTCGAGTCGGGCCTCCAGGGTTGCGGGCCAATTGCCCAGCGCCTCGATATTGGGCTGGCCGGTGGTGATATTGATGATGGCATCAGACTCATCCACAATCCGCTCGATATACATTTTATAGACCGACGGGTCAGTTACTGGAAAGCCGTGTTCCGGATCGCGGGCGTGCAGGTGGATAATCGAGGCCCCTTCACGGGCTGCGGACAGGGAATCGGCCACGATTTCGTCCGGTGTGACAGGGAGATATGGGGACATACAGGGCAGGTGCATGGCACCTGTGGTTGCACTGGTAACAATAACTTTATTCGTCTTTTTCATGATGATCCTCTAGCCTTACGTTGCGACTTAACTGACCTATGGGTCATATAAAACCTCAAATACGTCAACTTGTCAACGGCTGGAGAGAACTCGATTCAGTCAGATTTGGCCAGAGTTAATGAGTGGGGATCTGCGAAAACCCGGTGTAGACCGGGTTATTCAGTAGAAAGCGGTAGCGATGAACCGCGTTAAGCTTGGCGGTGCTCCTGTCCGCGATAGCCGAGATTAGCGCCATAGCGGACGACCAGTAACACGCCAACCAGCATCTGAATCAGCCACAGGACATCGAGAGAGGCGGAATCCGGTGTGGCTCGAAGCGTCTCTGCAATGTAGTTGGAAACTCCGTGAATCATGATTGCCGGCAACACGCTGCCACCGGTGATATTGACGAAAAAAACGATCACTACCGTCATGCCAACGGATTTGGCCATAAACAACAACTGACTCATTAAAAATTCGCTAACATCCGCGCCCATCAACAGCGGAGCCACCTCGCGAGGAAGATGCCAAAGCGCCCAGAATACCCCCAGAAAGACAGCAGCAGTCAATGGTGAATTCATTTTTCGCAGCAGCAGCGGCAACGCATATCCCCGCCAACCGAGTTCTTCCAATAGGCCGCCGGTATCGAGAAAATTGGTCATCACAAAGAACAATATCATCAACAACGGAGCGTGCAGACGTAAATTATGTTCCAGCACATGTTGGTCTTCCGCCGAACCCGCAACGACAACAACAAGGTACGAAAGCGTCAGAAAACCGAGGTTCAATGCCAACACCATGGCGTAAATTCTGAGCCCTTCCGTTTTTTCCACACCATCGCGCCACGGTCTCAGCCGCGAACACAGATGCCGAACCTGACGCATACCCCCTTTGGCGAAACTCCCCAGAAATGCTGCCAGTGTCGGGGCAAGGGGAAACAATATGGAGGGTAACGCCAACGGGTACGACACGGTAAGCGCCAGAGGCACCAGGATACTGAAGTGATTGAGCCCAATGGAATCGCGCACTTCCATAAACATCGACGGTGAATACCCCGCCGGCAGAGAAAACGCCATCCAGTAAATTCCGAAGCAGGCAAATGCCAGGGCCAAGGCATAGAATGACCAAAAGGAGGTGTAGTTGGCCTCTGACGATTTCACGGTGCGATCCTCCGGTTTAAGGAGAGTTATGTTTTGGCAGTAAGAGCCTGGCGAATAAACGCATCTTCCCGTTTGGCCATTTGCGTAAAGCCTTCCGTGAGTTTGACGAAGACTTCGATCCCAATCAACTGTCCGTTATTGTCCAGAGTAAAGACGTCCACCCCCTGAACCGGTTGTTCATCCAAAGTGCCCTTGAATTCAACCACAGCCTCGTTGCCCTGAAACCAGCTACGGTGGTAACCAAAGTCGGGCATTACGTGGCACAACGCGCGTAGAATCGTCTGCGCGTGGCGTTTGCCTGTAAAGGGGCGTTCGTGACGAGGTGATTTAACCACGATATCTTCGGCCACCAGGGCATCTACGGCATCGAGGTTGCCATTATCGACACTGGCTTTCAGAATATCGACAAAGGTTTTCAGATGTTGATGTTGGGTATTTTCGCTCATTGACTCACCTGTGTGTTGAGTGTGGGTTTAGATTTCGTAGAGGCTCTGGAGTACCCGCCGAATCAGGCGATCTCGCTCGACATTTCCGCTCGCGGCTTTTTCCAGAATGCCTTCTATGGCCAGTGACGCGGCGCCGTGTACAACCACCCAGGCCGCCACTCCAGCCAACCCTTGTTGCTCGGCGCCGGCGCCCCGGGCTTCAGCATCCTGACGTCCCAACTGCTCGCAGCGCCGAAAGGTTTCGTTCATGGCGTTATTCAACGCCTCTTCGCCGTCCTTATCCTTCAGGAAGGAACTGAACATCAGCTTGTACAGGTTTGGGTTGGCACAGGCAAAACGGCAGTAGGCAACGGCGGTTTCCAATCGTTGCTCCTGAAGCGTCGCAGCGGTGCCGTAAGCCTCTTCAATCTCCGCCGCGAGATCCAGAAAACCCGCCGTGGCAACGGCCGTCAACAAGCCATCTTTATTGGCAAAGTGACGATAGGTCGAGGTATGACTGACACCAACGGCCTTGGCCACTGAGCGCAGGCTGATGTTGTCCACGCCGTCACTCGCCAGAATTTCCAGTGCCTTGTCCACCAGGGCTTCGCGCAAAGCACCGTGGTGATAGGAGCCGCCCTTAGTTGTCGATTTATCGGGTCCCGCCTTTGCCATGTTTATCCTCTTCTTCCGGATGAAATCAATGTTGGTCCAATACCGCGTCACATTGTAGCAAAAGAACCTCTCCGATTTGGGCCAGTTATGGTGCCTCATCTTTCAATGTTGCCAATGGTAACATTGTGTGTTTAAAATAATCAACACCAAGCACTTCTACCTGCCAACACCCAAGGAGTCTCTCCTATGCCGAACCAAAACCCATTGACCACGGCGGGCGTCGACTACGACGTAATCGTTGTCGGCGCCGGTAATGCCGGTCTGACCGCAGCCGCCAGTTTCGCGCGCAGCGGCGTCAAAACCCTGCTACTCGAACGCCACAACATTCCCGGTGGTTGCGCCACTTCCTTTGCTCGTGGACGATATGAGTTCGAAGTCTCCCTGCACCAATTAAGCGGCGTGGGCACTGAGGATCAACCGGGGCCTCTGCGCCAGATGTTTGGGCAGTTGGGCATTCTCGACAAGATTTCACTGCACGGAGAATCCAGTATCTATCGCGCCGTGATCGACGGAGCTCTGGATGTCAGCATCCCCGCCGATTGGGAGGAAGCACAAAATGTGCTTTGTGTAGAGTTCCCTGAAGAGCGCGAGGGCATACGACGCTTTTTCAAATTGATGGACACCATGACCATTGAATCGTTCGGTGTCAGCAAACTTCTGCACAGCGAGGAAGGAATCCGAGCGGCTTACCAGCAATTCCCCACTTTTATGAAGTATGGATTGACCAGCGCCGAGAAAGTACTGAATGAACACTTTCGCTCCCCGGAACTCAAATACGCTTTGACGGTGTACTGGGGCTACTTGGGTGTGCCACTGCACGACACCAGCTTCCAGGATTTGGCCATGACCCTGTGGGCCTATATCAAAACCAAACCCTATTACATCGAAGGTGGAAGCCAGGCGCTCTCTAATGCCATCACCGATTCCTTTACCGAAGCCGGCGGTGAAATCCGGTTTAACTGCCAGGTAGAACAAATCCTGGTTAAGGACGGCCAGGCCTACGGGGTGCGCACTGAACACGGAGAAGAAATTACGGCAAAGGTCGTGTTCTGTAACTTCAGTCCGATCACCAGCTACTCCACCCTTATTGAGCCTGAACAGGTACCACAAGATGCCATTAAAGACCTTTCCAGCCGTACTGCCGGTGTCTCCGCCACCACACTGTATATGGGGTTGGACTGCGAGCCGGAAGACATCGGTATTACGCAGGCCACCACCATGATTGGCGCCAACGCGGATGTGGATGAACAGTATCGTCGAGCCAAAACCCTGGAGCCCGCTGGCTACGTGGGATTCACCTGCTACAATTTCGCCGATCCCACTGCGGCACCCAAGGGTGGTGCCAACGCCTCGTTGATCGCGCTGCAATATGCCGACCCCTGGCTCAAACTCTCCCCAAGAGACTACGCCAAGGAAAAATACCGCTACGCTGACTCCATGTTAAAGCTTCTGGAAAAAACCTACCCGCAGATCCGCGGCCATATCGAAGAAGCGGAAGTCGCCACCCCTTTGACGGCCATGCGCTATCTCAACACCCCACGCGGTTCCATATACGGCTTCGATATGAAACTGACCGAACACCGACTTGTGCGTGAAAACGAAAATCACATCCAGGGCCTCTACCACGCCGGTACCTGGACCACCACCCAGGGTTATCAGCCCACCCTCCAGGCTGGCTGCACCATGGCGCGCCGCATACTACGAACTTTTGCATAAGGGGTATCAACTATGAGTGACTACAAGGACGCCATTCCCGGCTACAAAGAAACCATTGAGCGGATTCACAACCTGGAAGAAAACAATCCGGTACCCTATAACTATTGGGCAGAAACCGCCAAAGTCATCAATGAGTATCACCCCAAACGCCTGCAGCTGCGTGTCTCAGAAATCATTGCAGAGACCGCCACCTCCAAAACTCTGCGCCTGGTATCCACCGATGGTTACTTGCCACCTTTCCAGGCGGGACAATACATCAATCTGTTTGTTGATATCGAAGGGATCACCACCAGTCGAGCATTTGCCATTTCGTCCTCGCCCAACACGCTCAATCACTATGATCTGACAATTCGCAAGATCAAAGACGGCTTTATCAGCCAGTATCTGGTCAATGATGTCCAGGTGGGGCAGGAATTTATCAGCACCGGGCCAATGGGTAACTTTTATTACAACCCGATTTACCAGAGTAAGAACGTGGTGTTCCTGGCGGGTGGTTCAGGCGTGGCGCCAGCCATGAGCATGATCCGTGAGCTGGTGGAAAACGGTGACGATAAAACCATTACGCTTATCTACGGCTCCATGAATCTGGACGACATTATCTTTAAGAACGAACTCGATCAGCTTGCCAACGAACACAGCTCTGTGCGAGTCGAATACGTAGTCACCAACCCTCCTGAGAACTACCAGGGCTATCGCGGCTTTATCAGCGCTGACATCATACAGGACATTCTGGAGGCTCCTGAAGACAACACCTTCTTTGTCTGCGGACCGCAGATTATGTACGGCTTCGCCGAAGCCGAGCTGCGCAAGCTCAACATCAAGCGCCGCAATATCAAGTTTGAAGCCAATGGGCCACCATCCGACCCATCCCAGGAACCCGGCTGGCCTGAAGATGTAAACAAAACGAAAAAGGTCAAGGTGACAGTGACGGGAGGAAAGAGCTTTGAAACCGAAGCCGGTGAGCCCCTGCTCAATGCCCTTGAAAGGAATGGCATCGTAATGGAGTCTGCCTGCCGATCAGGTGAATGCAGCCTGTGTCGGTGCAAGGTAGTCAAGGGGGAGGTGTTCGAACCCAAACAGGCCCACGTGCGAAAATCGGACAAACAGTATGGGTATGTTCACAGCTGTGTGACATTTGCGGTCGGGGATATCGACATTGAAATCCAGTAAAGATTGGATGCATCGATAGCCATTAACGTAGATTCATTAATCGAAGAATGAGACTGGCCATGGGTTCTGGGACATTTAGCAATGCCACCAGAACCATTGCTGGTCTTTAACTATGAATAAACACCTGGTCCTTTCTCGGAACTCCTCGCTATTACAGAAGAGAGGCGACAGAAGTATTGCGGGCCACTCAAAGGGGTGATGTGTAACGGGCAAACCCTAGCGCGGCTGCATGCGAATCGCACCGTCCAGGCGAATGCACTCGCCATTCAGGTACTCATTCTCCGCCATCATCACAGACAGATGGGCAATTTCTTCCGGACGCCCCAATCGCTGGGGATTGACCACCATTTTACTCAGGGCTTGGATCACATTATCGGGCGCTGAATCAAACAGTGGCGTGTGGATCAAGCCGGGCACAATCGTATTAACACGGATACCGATGGGCGCCAGATCGCGAGCCATTGGCAGGGTCATGCCGACGATGCCGCCTTTCGAAGCACTGTAGGCGACCTGGCCGATCTGGCCCTCATAGGCAGCAACCGAGGCGGTATTGATAATAACACCGCGACCACCGTGCTCATTGGTGGGTTCGTTCTTTTCCATCTGTTCCGCAGCCAGTCGGGCAACGTTGAAGGTGCCGATCAGGTATGCCAGAAGAATTGCCGGGCGTATGAACGTGGTTGATTTTCTGCACCTGGGGGTATTTGGAAAGCAGCATATCGTCCATGCCCATGGCACCCAGAGACTCAAAGGAGGCTCTCAGGCCACCCAGCCCCTCCATGGTGGTATCGGGTTTGATAAAGTCGTCTTTCTCCAGGATGGTGAGACCATTGGCGTCTTTCACCGGCACCACGGACTTGTCGAAGTAACTATTGTCACGGGCAAATGCCGCCCGCTTCTGTGACTCCAGGGCAAAGGCGTCCACGTCCTCGCGGCTCCAGCCTTCCATCGTCGCAATCAGATCCGCGCCGATACCCTGGGGTACGGTACGCTGGTTCATGACAAACTCCGGGTCCCCCAACAGCGAACCACCCGCACTGCCCATAGGCACGCGGGACATGGACTCAACGCCACCGGCAACCATCAGCTGATTCCAGCCGGAAATCACGTTTTGTGCGGCAGAGTTAACGGCCTCCAGGCCCGAAGCACAGAAGCGGTCCATCTGCACGCCAGCGACGCTTTCGTCCCAACCGGCAAACTGCACAACCGCCTTGGCCATATCGGCCCCCTGTTCGCCCACCGGACCGGTACAGCCCAACATCACGTCATCTACATAGGAGGTATCCAGCTGATGGCGGCTCTGCAATTCCCGCAGCAACCCGGCCCCCAGCTCAATGGGTTTCACTTCATGTAAGGATCCGTCCTTCTTGCCCTTGCTGCGGGGCGTTCGGATCGCATCAAAGATATAAGCCTGGTTGGTCATGACTACCTCGTCTTTGTGGGCCACTGTAAGGCCGTTGTGGGGAAGCTGCGGGAACAATCCGCTGGAATTATATTGAGCCACGCCGGGAGGCTGGACAATGACGGCCGAAGAGGCAAAAATAAACAAAAAGTGACAATTTACAGACTGACTACCGTCAATCGAGAGAGAATCAGGCTTTGGAAAAGACACAACAGCTCAGTATCAGCGCCCGCATGACAGATCACTCCCTCGCGGGTGCACGGCGGGCGGGTCTGGATCTCGATCGACTGTTTCGAAAGTGTGGTATTCCCAAAGAGGCCCTCAAACAACCGGGTGTGAGAATACCGCTGGACAGGGCGATAAAACTGCAGAACCATTGCGCCGCCCTCATGCAGGACGAAATAAACGGATTATTCGAAAAGCCGGCTTATATCGGTACCCTGAGACTCATGGCACTCTGCGTTGTGCATACCCGTACCCTGGGCCGGGCCTTGCAGCGTTGTGCGGAGTTCTATAACCTGCCGCAAAACAGCTTGCGTTATCATTTCGTCGTCAATGATAACCAGGCCGAGTTTATTCTTGAGCGTATTCCAGGGCATCGGATTCTGGATAATTATGCACTAAGCTCGGCGATGACGGTGATCCATCGCTTTGTCGGCTGGCTCTGTAATGAGCGCATTATCCTCAACCAGGTCAATGTGGATTTTCCGGCTCCGGATTACCAAGAGGAGTTCAAGTACATGTACTACGGTGCGCCGGTGTTTTTCAATCAGGAACACTACAGCATTCGCTTTGATGCCAGCTACCTCGCTCGCAAAATCGTACAGAGTGAAGCCAGTGTGGAAAGCTATGTTCGACGGGCACCGCTGGACATCTATCTGTCCCTGGATGCCGGTGGTGCGGTTACCCTTCAGGTTCGGGAGTTGGTTCGAGAGGCGTTTTCGAAACAGAGCGAACCGCCTTCACTGGAACACATCGCCGCCGACATGGGATTTCACCTTCAGACTCTGAGGCGGCGCTTGAAGGATGAGGGGACCAGTTTTCAGACCATCAAGGCCCAGGTGAGGCGAGACATTGCCATTCATCACCTGGGGCATCTGGATTCCAGCATCGAGGAAATCGCCGCGTTTACCGGTTATACTGAGCCCAGTGCGTTTATAAGGGCCTTTAAGGCGTGGACGGGGTTTACGCCGTTGCAATTTCGTAAGGGGTTGGAGGCTGCGTAAGGGAAGCGACAAAAACCAAAACGCTAAACGAAGATCCAGCGTAAGCCGCTAGGGTTTCAGCAACCATTTGACTGTCTACAGTGCTGTAGACCCAGAGCAATAACGGCCAAGAAAGACATACAGTTTTTTGCACACGAATATATCTCTCTTAAGTCATCCTATTTACCATTGAAATATGACTCGAGTGTTTTAAGCGATCTTCGCTCCCGTGCCGGCTATGTCAATTTCGGCAGATCACTCGGCCATAGCCTCCCTCAACCATTTGTGGCCACGCGGCTTTGGTAACTTTATAGGCACCGTTAAGATGTACCTGCTGTACCAGGTCCCAGTCCTTATCGCTCATTCTGGCAAAGGATTTGTCACGAAGGATTCCAGCATTGTTAACTACGATATCAACACGACCCCAACGTTCCACCGCTTTGGCAACAATGGACTCACCGGATGTGACCGATTCATAGGCAGCAATCGCTTCACCCCCGGAGCTCACTATCTCTTCAACGACCTTGTCCGCCATCGATGAACCCGCTTCACCCTCTCCATTCGCGGAGCCGCCCAGGTCGTTCACCACAACCTTGGCGCCGCAAGCAGCAAGGTCCAAAGCATACTGCCTACCCAATCCTCCACCGGCACCCGTTACAATGGCAACACGTTCGTCAAATCTCAATCTGCTCATTGTATAAACGTCTCTTATTGGGCCTTGTAAAGGGTAACTACGGCGGCGCCTCCGAGCCCAAGGTTGTGTTGCAGCGCGATATTTGCGCCTTCAACCTGGCGCTTATCGGCACAGCCGCGCAGCTGTTGAACCAGCTCGTAACACTGTGCGAGCCCCGTGGCACCCAATGGATGCCCCTTTGACATCAGGCCACCTGAAGGATTAACAACATATCGTCCTCCGTAGGTGTTATCACCATTTTCGATCATTTCCGTGGCGCCGCCTTCACCGCACAGTTGTAACGCTTCGTAGGTAACCACTTCGTTAGGTGTAAAACAGTCGTGAAGCTCGACCACATCAATATCTTCCGGGCCAAGTCCCGCTTGCTCATAAACGGCAGCGGCCGCGCGCCTGGTCATATCCCGGCCGGCGAGATTCATGGGGTTATCAAACGTCTCTTGAGTGTCTGTCGTCATTGCTTGAGCAGCGATTTCCACACCTCCAGTAAGCCCATGTTTACGGGCAAATTCGGGACTGCACAGTATTGCTGCCGCGCCCCCGCAACTGGGAGGACAACACATCAGGCGGGTCATCCAGTCCATAAAGACCACTTGGGAGTTCAACACCTCTTCCAGGGTCAACGGCGTTGAGAAAAGCGAATAGGGGTTGTGAATGGCATGGTTGCGGGTCTTGACGGCGACCTTGGCAAAAATTTCAGGACCGGCATCGTATTTTTGCATATAGGCGTGACCGGCGCCGCCAAAGCTCGCCCCCGCCGGAAATGTCGTATCGTAACCCCAACCCTGCAGTTGAGGCAGAAAATTGGTAGACATCGGCGCTTCGCGATCATTCCACTTGCTCGTCAGCATACCTGGCTGCATTTCTTCAAAACCAAATGCCAGTACACACTCTGCCTCGCCGCTGGCGATGGCCTGACGGGCCAGGAACAGCGCCGAAGAACCGGTTGAGCAATTATTATTGACGTTAATCACCGGAATGCCTGTCATAAAAGCGTCGTAGAGCGCATGCTGTCCGGAGGTGGAATCTCCATACACATAGCCGGCATAAGCCTGCTCTATCAGCTTCGGATCAATGCCTGCATCTGATACCGCTGTTTGAATTGCCGTCGACCCCATCACGCGATAGGGCTCATTCTGGCCCGGCTTTTTGAATTTGGTCATTCCTACGCCGGCGACGAGAACTCCAGTCATCGTTTACTCCTGAGATTTGTTTATATCAAGCCGCTATCGGCTTATGAATGGTTTGCGAGGTAATCGGCTTTGAGCTCGGTCTTTAACACCTTGCCCAGAGTGTTGCGGGGCAGGTCGTGGCTGAGTACCACCACATCATTGATACGCTGTGTCTTGGACAGTCGTTCGTTGGCCCAGGATTTCATCGTCAGGGGATCAATCTGAATGCCCTTTTTGGCAACGATAAACGCGATTGGGGTTTCTCCCCATTTTTCGTGGGGGACTCCGGTAACGGCAACGTCCCTCACATCTTCATGGCGCTGAATTGTCGTTTCTATGTCGATGGGGAAGACATTGAGTCCACCGCTGATGATCATATCCTTGGAGCGTCCGCGCAGGGTCAAATATCCAGCTTCGTCAATTTCGCCGATGTCGCCGGTGCGTATAAACACCTGGCCTTCTTTATCCGTCCACACCAGTGCCTCGTTGTCTTGCGGGCGGTTCCAATAGCCACTCATCATGCCTTCAGAATAGCCGACGATCTCTCCAGTACCGCGGCAGGTAACATCTTCATCGTTTTCGTTGATCAGTCGAATCTCGCAGCCCGTCAATGGACGTCCTACCGAAGCCGGGCGCTCCCGCATCTCTTCTGGCGTAATGGCGGTTGCAATGCCTTCTGTCAGCCCCCACAGTTCGTAGAGTCCGCCATTGGTCAGACGCTGCATCTCTTTTTTCATTGGCGCCATCATCGGTGCGCCGGCGGTAATCGCGCATTCGAAACAGTCGAGTCCTGCTGACTCTATCTCTGGGTGCTCCAACAATACCGCACAGATAGCCGGCACCAGAAAACCGTAGGTTGGTCGGTGCCTGCGAACCACCTCCAGAAACCGGTCCGGGTCAAATTGCGACATGATAACCGTCGTTGCGCCAATCAACTTTGCCGGCAACCAACTCAACCAGGCTCCGTTGGAATGCGGCGGGATGATGGACAAGCATACTGAGTCCTGATGACAAGTCAGCAGAGCTAGCGCCAACTTGGCAAAGTTCTGTCTTGATTCATGGGTGTGGGCAATACCTTTGGGTGTTCCAGTGGTACCTGAGGAATATATGATCACTGCCAGGTCCTCTTTCTTGATATCCGGCTGTGTCGTCTTGGCCACTTCCTGATTACTCGATGGCAGTTCAAATGATGGGCCAGACAAAGGAATTGAGAGCGATTCCACTGCGTATTCCGCCAGGGTAAAGTAGTTTGAATCCGCGAACATATAGCGAGCCCCGGAGTCAATCAGCATGTTCTTAAGCACTTCTGCCGTTAGCAGTGGTGACAGGGGCACCACTGCCGCGCCTGCACGCCAGATCCCCAGGATCAATTCGTGAGCCCACAGGCTGTTTCCCACCAAAATCGCCACCCGGTCGCCCTTCTGAATACCGGCTGACATAAGAGCATGGGCAATCTTGTCACCCTCTTGATCATATTGCTTCCAGGTAACTTCACGATCCCCCTCGATAAAAGCTATCCCTTCTGGCTTGAACTTCCCATGGATGGCGACTTGTCTGGCCACGTGAACAAAAGGGAGCTCAAAATTGCTTTCGATTAATTGAGTCATGTCTGATGCCTTTAGAACGCCTGTTAGCTGGAAATTGAGCGATATGGGATTGAAACCCCACTACGGACATAGAGGATTTTACTGTTTTACAAACAGACGCCGATAATGAGATGATCACTTTCACTATTTAGATCCGCACACATACATTTAGTCAGACCGGGTACTTTGTACACCCGTTGGCCATTTATCACTGCAATCCAGATGGAAGTAGATCTCATGGGTAAGCGAGGCAATAATAAGAAGAATATGGAGCAACTGGTGTCGACGTTGCCCGCCGTTTCTGGAGGGGACAGCTTCTACTGTCTGAGTGATGGACTGCTGGAAGCCAGGCCTGAAAACTTCGACAGCATTAATGAAAGCTCTGAAGTTCTTATTGATGACAGTGAGCGTGGATTAAAAGAACTTTCAGCGGGAATTGTCATTTCCTATATCAACAGCAATCACTCAAAAGCCATTACGTTTGGCGGCCGATCTACCGGTAATATTATTGCCATCCGATTGATGTTCAAGGGAGCCTTGAATCAGATTTACGACGATCAGTGCATAGCAGGCGTAAAAGCGCCCCTCTGCAGCTTCCAACTGGTCAAGCCGGGGGAGATGTTTACGGTCAGCTATGGCGGTGAGCCGGAAATGGAACTTATCGCGATGTATATTTCGATCGAGAGGCTGATGGATTTATTAGCGGCCAGGATCGATCAACTTCCCGGACGGATACAAGCTTTTCGAGACTCTACGTTGCCTCACGACCATGGGCACTTTGTTGCTTCAGACAAAACGATTTCTATAGCCCATGATCTATTGATGAATATCTCCCAAAACCTGTTTTCCGACATCCTTGTGCAGTCGAAAGGCCTGGAGCTGCTCTATTTGCTGTTCGAAGACTGGTTCAATTCCGAAAAACCCGAGGCGACGCCGAAAAACAGATTCAGGTTGTCGGACCAGGATATAGACAGCATTGAGAGTCTCTATCGGCACGTATGCGATTCCTTTTGCCAGCCACAGACTATCGATGAACTCGCCAAAACCGCCAATATCAATCGTAACAAGCTTCACTACGGTTTCAAGCTGCTTTATGGCACCACTGTCAATCAACTGCAAACAAAACTCAGGATGAACTGGGCCAGGGAACAAATTTCGCTTGGCAAACTCAGCGTGTCAGAAATATCCGATAAACTGAATTACCTGGAGGTTAACTCGTTTAGCGCCGCGTATCGGCGCTACTTTGGTTCGGCACCGACCAAAGACAGATAGCCTGGCGTTATTGGTTTAGTGAAATTTGATACCGTGTAGTGCTTACTTCACAAACGAGACTACGACCTGCGATCAAAAAGCAATATCCTCCGAACCCACCACCAAACACCAGGGCGGCCATCATGGCGTAACTCAAGGAATCTACCCCCTCGGCGGAGGTCATTGCATCGCTCAGAATGCCTACTGACGCGGGTCCCATCCCCATGCCAATGATATTGATTAGAAAAAACAGAACAGCCGTCGCCTGGGCCCTTCTCTCCGGGCCCACCAATTCATGACTGAGTGCAATGATGGGTGCCAGCCACGTGGCAAACAGCAAAACCGTTAAGCCATTGAGCGCGATCGCCAGATTTTCGTTATTTGTCGTCAGTATAACCATCCCGACCGGAATCGTACCCAGCATGGCAATCGCCGGCAGCCAGATATACCAGCGTTTGTCGCTGGTTTTCAGCTTATCGACCAGTACTCCACCTCCAAAAGTACCCAGCAGACCACCAACGCCAGCAGTCAGCCCCATCCATAACCCTACCTCAGCTGTTGATACCTCAAAACTTCGAAGCAGGTAGGATGGCATCCAATTGCCAATCCCATAGCTTGAAAAGCACGACAAGCCGCCGGCGATGGCGATATAGCGGAATGCAGTGATATTCCACAGCATTCGCAATGTCTCAATGAATGGCTCCTGTTTTTTACCTGTATCCTGAATTTCTCCATTTGGTCTATATCTGGCGGGCTCTTCAACCGTGTACATGAGCAATGCGGCCAGCAGTACTCCCGGAAGACCAATAACGATAAACGCCGTGCGCCAACCATAGGTGTCACCCAGCCAGCCTCCAAATACGTAACCGGCAATCAGTCCCGCATAGATTCCCGAAGAATAGATGGACATCGCTGTGGCACGATTCTTCTCTGAATATAAGTCGGAAATCATCGAGAGGGCCGGAGGTCCACCCCCGGCTTCACCCACCGCAACCCCCATGCGCGCCAGCAACATTTGTATAAAGCTGTAACTGAGTCCACATATCGCCGTCATCAGGCTCCATATACCTAACGACAAGGCAACAATGTTGCGACGATTGCCGCGGTCTGCCATTCGTGCGATTGGAATACCAAAGGAGACGTACAGCAGGGCAAACGCAAAGCCTGACATCATACCCAGTTGAGTATCCGAAAATCCAAGATCCTGCTTGATTGACTCCTGTAATATCACCAGCAGCTGGCGGTCCACAAAGTTGAACATGTAAACCAGGAAGAGCATAAAAAGAACATAATGCTTGTACCCCGACTTATCATAGTTTGAATGGGTCGATGTAAATTGTTTTGACATATTACCTGAATAAGTTCCCTGATTCTGTTCGCAGGCCTGGAGTATTGCTTGGCTACCAAAGTTTCACTGGATCAAAACGAGGCAGAGTTATGAATTCTACATCGGCCTCTTTTGTCTTAAGGAACTGCAACAACTTTTTGTCAGCCTGCAGCAAGAAATCTTGCTCAAAAAGGTAGCGAAAGAACAGAGTTTGTCCTTCAAAAGGTTCGTTCAATGAGCATACAAGGCAGTCCCAGTGAATGGGAATAACGCGCTTGGCACCAACGGTCTCAACACTCTCATGCCAGTACTGTTCCCGGTATTCTTGCGTTTGTCCACCCAAGCCACCGATACCCAAAAAAACAGTGTCCGCCTTGTAATCATCGAGCCCACCCTCTATATAGCCGGCACTCCCGATAATCAACCAGCTGCCCCGAGGATGACTCACGTGCAGAGCCCAGGAACCTCCCTCTTTATACGCGGCCAGATTCGTGGGCGAGCCCACCGGTTCATCAATGGTCTCAACCGTGTTACCAGTAACGGATCCTGGGAATTCATAGTGTTTGGATAATATCGGGGTAATGGTAAATTTCCCCAATGGAATTTCTTCACGACTGTTCATCACTTTGATGCGAAATTCGGGCAAACCCCAACCACGACCCAGATTAGCCGTGGAATGGGTTCCCATCAGCAACGCATCTGTTCTCTCCGCAACTGCGGCCGAGTCCATAGCGTGATCAAAGTGTGAATGCAAGGGGATCACCGCCTCCATACTGTCGACATTGTTGGCCTTCAGACCAGCTTCTATGGCCGCCAGATCCGGCTCGAAATCACCCAGCAGTTGCAGCCAGCTTAAACGGGTAAACCAGCCATCCGTCATCCAGCGGGTTTCTCCATCGTCGAATAGAAGGGTCGATGTGCCGGTAAATCGTACCGTAACAGCTTCTTTGTCACCGCCGTAGTTGGCTGCCTGAATTTGCCAATTGGGATCCAGAGCTGGATCGGTGGTTGTGGTGGTCACCAGCCAGAACGCAACAGCGAATACCACTGCAATGCCAACCAGGATACTAACCAGTCGGTATATCATATTTCATCCCAATGCTTGCGAGGTAACCTGGAATCCTTCGGGTTTGGAGATAAACATGTTTCTATTCAATACAACAATCACCGCCGCAACCACCATGAGGACCATGACCCAGACTCCGAAGTTAAACTCCTCATTCAGCAGTCGTAAGGAAGCGTTATTGGCGCCGTGCATCACCATTGCAATCAGGATGGCTGCCTGTGTATGGTTTGCCAGCCACGTAAATATCAACGCCAGTGCCAGCGTCATCAATGTACTGCCTGCGAGCATAATGATTATGGCTTCGGTACTGCCATCACCGCCAAATGCCCGACCGTACCAAACCGGATAGTGCCAGACTCCCCACAAGAATCCCAAAAGAAGGGAAGCTTTTAAAGGCGTAAAGTGAGCCTGAAGGGCTGGCAGCGCATAACCTCGCCAACCCAGCTCTTCTCCGATCATGATTACACCGATAAACATGAAGTTCTGAATAAAGATGAAAATAAGTTCACCGATATTGGTAGTAATCAGCTTGCCCTGTAGCATTGCGGGGATAACGACCATTGCAATCGGCAACAACAACGCAACTGCCCACCAACGATAACCCACCTTCCAGACCAGCAGTCTCTTCAAGATCGTGGACAGTCCCTGTTTGCCACGGAAACAAAGAGCGGTGACCAGTGCCGACAGCATGGGTATCCAGATGATGATCAGCGCTTTTTCTTTGTACCACGACGCCGCTATCTGGTCACCCACGCCCTGTTCTATCATGGGACCGGACAGGAACACAGCCGCAGTAGATACGCTGAACGTGAGCAGGAAAAAGACGATCAGCTCCCGTTTTGTAACCTGGCTGTCTTGGACAATGTTCATGTATGACGTAACCCTCTAATTTGCTTTCCAGATCCAACGAAATGCGTCGGCCAATATTGCGGCCGCGTGTTGTGTGTCATGGCCGCCATCACCGAAGACGAAACGATAGTCATAACCGGCATAAGCAAGCGCGGAGGCCATGCTTTGATTGGCCAGCGCCCAGTCCCCAAACTCCAGCTGAAAATCATAGAGTCCGCTTTGCATAAATACCCGTATGGGTTTGGTGGGGTGTCTTCGCACGTTCATGGGGACGTTATGCCCCCCGTGAATATCAGTATAGCTGCCGATAAATGAGACCACATTGCCAAACGCATCTGGCCGTTGCCAGGCGACATTCCAGGCGGCCATTGCCCCGGAACTGGCTCCACCTATGGCACGCATCCGGGGATCATCGCTGATATTGTACGAGCGGCGTACCTCGGGGAGAATCTCCTCCAATAGCAAACGCGCGTAGTGGTCATTCTGCTTATCGTATTCTATCTGGCGCTGGCTGCTGCGAATGGTTGTCGCTTGCACATTACCTTGAGGTCGACCGGGTTCAACGAAGACCGCAATGGTAACCGGCATTTCACCCTTGTGGATAAGATTTTCCATCACGGCGAGCGTTGGCATATTGGTTTCATTCAAAAATCGATCGCCATCCTGAAACACCATCAGGGCCGCAGGCTCGTCGGATCGATATTGAGCGGGTACGTATACCCAGTAATTTCTATGTGTATTTGGGAATATACCGCTTGTATTCCATTCGTATTGTTTGACCGTGCCTTTTGGAACATCCTTCCCCCGGCTGGACTCCGGCCCCCATCGATAATCGCCATTGCGATTATCGACGATCAGATTAATCAAATAGCGTTTACGGGCTTGCTTGCTGATCTCGAGTCTCCGCGCTGGGTCCTTCAGCGTGGAAATTGGCGTAACGCAGTCGGAAGCTGTATTTAGGGGACTGTCCTCTCGACAGGCAAGATGCTCTCCTGCTGCCAGTTGGGATGTATTCGACAGCATTACCAGCACGGCTGCCCATAGCAGAGCCCGTTGCACAATAGCGGTGTATATCACTGCTTGGCTTCCTTAACTTTCTGCTCGAAGACCAGCTCGCGGACATCCTCCAGCATTTTTTTGGCGTCGTACACGATTCCATCCTTGATGGTGTATAGAATCCCCTTGCTGGTTACCATTTTGCCCTGGTCGCTATCAAGCATCTGGTGGCCGGTGCCGTATAGCACCTTAAAGTTTGCGATTGGGTTTTCATTGACAATAACGATGTCCGCCTTCTTACCCACCTGAATACTGCCTACTTGGTCGTCCATTCCAAGCAGTTCAGCTCCATTAATGGTGGCCGACTTCAGCACTTCCAAGGGGTGAAAACCCGCTTCCTGCAGCAACTCCAGTTCACGAATATAGCCAAAGCCATAGATTTTCCAGATAAATCCGGAATCGGATCCCACGGTTACCCTACCCCCCTTATTCTTATAGTCGTTGATAAATGTCATCCAGCGCCGGTAGTTCTTTTTCCAGGCTATTTCATCGGCGGTCGTCCAATTAAAGAAATAAGAACCATGGGTATGGGGATCGGCTTGAAACGAACGGGCAATATAGGGCATTGTGTATTCGTCGTGCCATACCGCGCGCTGTTCTCGCATCAGATCCCGATTGGCTTCATAGATTGTGAACGTGGGATCAATGGTAAAGTCGAGACCGATAAGTTCATCAATTGTGGCGTTCCACTTCTCGGATCCGGGAGCCGCCGCCTGTAACCACAAGCGCCCCGCCTGACCGAAGCGATCTTGCTCATTGTTAAAGTTATAATCGTAGGGATAATCCTGAATGATTCGATCTTCAAACATGGCCTCCGGTAAACCGTACCAGTGCTCCATGCTGTCCAGCCCCATACGGGCGGTGTCGAGCACATTCAAGCGGGTTACCGTAACCTGGGAATGGTGCTGAGTCGTTTTCATCCCCAGCTTTTTGGCCTCTTTGATCGCAGCTTCCACTACTTTAGGGGCCGCCCCGAGAAGCTTGATGCCGTCTGCTCCCCTTTTCTTAACCGCGCGAACCCATTTCCTCGCCGCTTTTTCCGTCGCCGTTTGTTCGGGGAAAAGTGCAAACACAACCATTCTGGGAGCGGTAATCTCATTATTGGCACTGCGTCGTTTATTCTCCAGCGTCCACGACAATCCCAGAAGAGCGCCGACATCTCTCACCGTCGTTACCCCGTGGGCGAGCCACAATTTGTTAACATACTCAGCATCGGTCAAAGAACCTGAAAATGCGTGGTAGGGAGAGCCAAGATGGGCGTGGGCATCGATCATGCCAGGTATGGCATACTGACCGCTGGCGTCAATCACCTTGATTCCGGCTGAGTTCTGTTTTTTGTCAGAAACTATCGTACCAACACCAGTGCCCTCAATCGCCGTGATCCGGTCGTTTTCAATCACAATGTTAACGGGCCCCTGATTGGGAGCACCCGTGCCATCGATCAGAAAGACATTCTTGATAATCAGTTTGTCAAACGGACCTTCGCTTTCCGCCCCCCTGGCGGGACTCTTTTTAGCCGGCGGGAAAGACTCGGGGACCTTGCTGATAATTTCCTCACCGGGTTCAACCTGAGCAGACACGGCACCATGGCTGACGACTATTGCCGATAGGAATAGACTATAGATAAGATTGGAATACTTCACGCTGAATCCTGAATTATGCAGCACCGACAGGAGCTGTCCACCAAGAACAGCTCCTGTCAGGCTAAAAGGAGTTAGGTCCGAACCAAAACAACGAGGCTTTATCAGTAGTCGTAACGCAAGCGGATGCCTACATTTCGTGGCTTGGCACGGACACCAATTGCCTGAGTAACACCCAACGACCGCAACACATCCTCGGCAATATAGGCATTCCAGTAGCCTTCATCGGTCAGGTTCTCGGCGAACACACCGACCGAGAATGAGCCAATGGAATAATCAGCGGATAAATTCACCAGTACATAGTCATCGAGTTGAGGGGATGTCGTAAAATCCGGTGCGACCGAACCGAACCCAAAGGTTTCATCCGTATAATAGACGCCGACTGAAGACCTGAGAGTACCTTTACCCAGAGACAAGTCATAGTGGGTGTAGAGATGTCCAGACCACTCTGGCTGCAGAGGAAGGCTGCCATCGTAGGAATCCAGACCGTTATTCGGATCATCAACGACGTCGACACTGACATAGCTGATACCCGCATTCAGTGCCCACTCCGGGGTAATGGCGGCATTGAACTCGGCCTCGAACCCAGTGTTTTCAACCGCGCCGAGGTTTTGGTTAACCACAATCAGCGCAGAGGTTTCTTCGTCGGGTACCAGCTCATTGAGAATCAGGCCGTCCTGCTCAACATGATAGACGGCCGCATTAAGGGTAACTCTGCCATCGGCCAATGTAGACTTGAACCCCAGCTCGTAGCTCTTCGCCTCGTCTCCATCCCAGGTTTCGAATCCAGCCGGAGCATCGCCATTGTTAAAGCCGCCGGCGCGCACGCCTTCGGAATAGGTGGCGTACATCATTAACTCATCAGACCAGGCCTTGGACAAGGAAATCATCGGGGTTACCGGGTCTTCTTCCAGGTCCACACTGATGGCATTTGATCGGTCAAGTACAACGCTTGACTCCGCCAGTACTCCTGTTTGTTCGAACCGATCAAATCGCAGGCCCACGGCGAGCTCCCAGCTGGGGCTGAATTCCCAATAGGCATTGCCGTAAACGGAGACGGTTTCATCGTCCACATCGCGGGTACCAAATGTGCTGAATCCCGCGGATGGGACGATATTCTCAGAAATTTCATCGCTGTTTTGTCGGCTGTAGAAACCGGCATACATAACACGTAATGTGTCTGAGAATTGGGTCTCAAATCGTATCTCCGCCTGGGTAAAGTCTTCGTCCAGAGACACCCTGCCACGGACGATATCAGTGGGCAGAAAATCCCTGTCTGCATTCCCCACTTGCTCTCTGCTGTCGTAGCCAAGGGTCAATGTCAGATCCGTACTGTCGCTGAGCGAGTGCGTCAATGTACCATTCATGCGAAATATTTCAGTCTCCGCAGATGTCTGAAACGACAGAATGGAGTCACCGTCAAAATCATCAGCGTCCACATTGTTACCCGGTACCGGTGTATAGGCTACGCCGGGGCCTCTGTAATCCCCGTAACTCGCGGACAGGCGGAATTCCCCCTGGTCGCTGTAGATCCAGCGCAGAGCACCCTTAATCGCATCTGATTCGCGGGCATCCCAGTTACTGCCCACTGTTTTGTGTTGGTAAAATCCATCCGATTCACTGGTGGAGGCGGCCAGTGAGCCGTACAGGGTATCTGCGATGATAGGACCCGCCACTCTCGCAGAAATCTTGTGAGCCTCATCTTCTTCTGTCCAGGAACCGGATATGCTGGCTTCCAGCTCGTCGCCGGGCAGTTTACTGATGACGTTTATCGCACCACCCAAGGTGTTTTTACCAAACAGGGTTCCCTGGGGACCACGGACCACTTCAACCTGGGCGGTATCCAGGAAACTGTCGTTAATTGAGGAGGTGTAAGGCACGTAGATGCCATCCATAAACAGACCCACGCCTGGCTGAATGGTCGTTTGCAGCGTCACCCCGACACCGCGAATTTGTACAAAAGCACGCTGATCGCCGTCGGAATTGATTCTCAGGCCCGGGACGATATTCTGCACATCAGCAACACTGCTGAGATTTCCGGTTTCCAGGACATTCGCGCCAATCGCGGAAACCGCCGCCGGTACATCCTGCAGGGATTCCTCGATCTTTCGAGCCGTGACCACTATTTCTTCCAAGCGGAAGTCCTCAGCACCGCCCTCAGCGGCCATGGTGGCACTTATATTGCCCGCAACAGCCATCATGACAGCCACAGCTAACGATTTTTGTGTGTTCATCATCAGTTCTCCTTCGAAGGCGGGATTACAGGGGTTTTTACACCTTGGGATTACCCCGCAAACTTGTATTATATCTTGATTGTATATATGCTATATTTGTTTCATTATGCGTCAAAAGCCGGGCCCTAGCGATACTCGCGAGAGCCTGACAATGGACGGATTTCTGTGAGGTCATCAGATCATCGCCGTTCTATATAAATGCTTTCTGAGTATAGTTTCGGCCCTCACAACAGTTCCTGCTTTGGGAGACCCGATATTGAGATTTTTGGCATCAATACAGCACACCTTCTTCTCATCGGATCGAGGTTCCATTGTATGGCGCCGCATAGATTCAACTTGTGCAGATTCGCCGAGAGTTTTTACCACTTGTCGTCATTTAATTCCCTGGCCTCAACGGCCCTGAACAGATACCAATAATAGCCCTGAGCAAATATAACCAAGCGCTATAAGAACAGCTTAATTGAGAGGTGAAAGTGATGATTGATATACGTACATCCGGGATTGACGTTTGCTCGCCAAAGAACGTTGTCGCTCAGAGTGCTGCGTCTCAGATTCAGGCCTACCCCCGCTGGGCGGAGACAACACCAGGCCCTATTCCTCTCAGTGCACTATTCTCAGAAACGAAGACGTATCTGTCGGGTAAACTGGACATATGGCAGCCGTACGAGGAATGCCTGGTCAGTATCAGAGACCAACAGACCTTGAAGAACCACTCAGTGTCGACGCCCATAGAGGGTTTTGTTGGTCTTGAATTCATTTTGGAGGGTGGCTATGAACAATGGTACGGAGACCACCGTATCCTCAATGCACAAAATGCCCGCATCACCCTTTCCAGCTATTCCCAAAATGGCTTTCAGACAAAAATACTGCGCGCAGGAGAACAGGTTAAGTCCGTAGCGCTTTGGATACCCGCCTCTTGTCTGATTAAGGAATATGGTTTGGAAATCGACCGTGTTCCCGGCAGCATACAGCCCATCGTTGCCGTGGAAGAAACGACCGCGGCTACTTTTCCCATGAGCAGCACCATCAAACGGATCACATCCGAAATGCTGCACCATCCCTTTTCCGGACAGATGGCCAATAAGTATCTGCGAGCAAAATTTGATGAACTGCTCTGTCAAACCGTTGTCAACCTCTATGACCTGGAAAACGCCTACCTGCAGGACAACAACCTTAGCAAGAGAAAATCTGCGGCCATGGCCAAGGTCATTGAGCATCTGAACTTGCACTACTGCGACCCCTTATCCATTGAACAACTGGCGGAAGCGGTTGGAATATGTCGCAGCAACCTGTCGTCGATGTTCAAGAGCACCTATGGTGTGGGCATTTCGGAATACCTGCTGACACAGCGGATGGAAAAAGCCAGGGAGTTGATCAGACAGGGCAAGATGAACATGCTGGAGGTTGCCCTGGCCGTTGGCTATAACGCACAGTCGAGTTTTACCCGTGCCTATAAAAAGTTTTATCAACAATCCCCAACGGCTGATCGAAAAATCTGTTATTCCTGAGTGATCTGAACACAATGTCTAGAATCGTTTAAGCCTAATGTCTCGGTATTCGGCCTTCATGGGCGGACCTACATGTACCTGGATACCGATATCGCCCTCGTCGTGTCGGCTGTCAACGTCGTCATCAATCACGATAGACACCACATGATTATTGACAATGTGAATCAAAATATTGCCCCGGGCGATGATTCGCAACTCATTCCAGTCACTGTTTACCAGAGAATTCACCAGCTCTTGATCTCCGAGAAGAGCCTCCACGCGGCTGCTGCCACCGGCACCCACTCGAGCTACCTCACCGGGGAGTGCCAGGATATGACGCCCCAGTTCGTCATAATTCTGACCGGTTACCCTCAACCCCGAAGGAGGATCCATCAGACTGCCCGGATTCTGCCAATCTGGAATTTTTTTCCCGGTCGCTCGTAACCAACCCGTAAACGGAGCACTCCACTGCGGGCCGTCGATGTCAAACTGGTAACCTCGCATTGTCCACTTGGGTTCGTAGAGCGATTGACTGCGGTAATTCACGCCGCCATTCCCCTGGGGAGAAATGCGATATTTTAGCCTCAGCTCAAAATCGCGAACGGGTCCCCCTCGGAAGATAAGGAAGCTGTTGTAATCCTTTAGCAACGTCGCCTCTGTGACCTCTCCAACAATGGCTCCGTCTTCTACGCGCCAATAGGTTGTGTCACCCTCCCACCCTTGAAGCGACTTGCCGTCGAATAGCGCCGTGAAGCCACTTTCCTCCGCCGACATTGGCAGCGGATACCGGTGTTGCCAGGAAACACACGACTCCCGCCAGACGCGCGAAAGACCAACTGAGTATTTGCAACATTGTCTTAATTTTCTCCCTCGAACGTTTTCGGCCTTGCATCTGGCCCCACCAGATTGCATCGTAAGTTGTATTACAGGTTTTAATCAACTAATTATATTATTTCGGGCTACCAGTCCTACCTATAGCCATTATGTAAGCTGGGGTTCCAGGTAATACTCTATGAACGCGAAAATGCTCTTTCATGTCGCTATCAAGACAATTGACCGGTTGCCCGATCCCAGCAGAAGTTCCACTTCTACATTCGGTGCCAGGTATGCTGACCTCTGTTCTTCGTTTCAGAATAGTGAAGACTCACCATTTGCTTCTAACATATTTGTGGTTACCGATTGTTGATACGTTTTTGCGAACCGGGCGCAAAGCCAACACTGCTCATGTTCGATTTGCCGTCAGTTATTGAAGCTTGTGTATGACCTGAAAATGAGTGAGAGAAAATATGGCAGAATTCGATAGAAAAGACAGTCTGAGCAAAGGTCCAAATATCTGATATTGACACTTTTTTTCTGAAACAGGCGAAGAGTTGGGTATTTCAATTGGGGTATTCGGGAGAATCTGTGAATTGTTCCGGTTCAGGCTTTGGCGGAGAGGTGCCATAGCCGGCATTTCGGCAAAAGCGGCTTCCCGCTCGGGCAGTCTCCGTTCCAGCACGTCGATGCCGTAAGAGCCCACAATAAATTTGCTGAAGGGAGTCTGTTTTCTCAACAGCGTGTCGACCGCGAAATCGCCACCCGACGAATGTCCGGCCAGACCAATCTCTTTCGGATCAATCCGATAGTCGGCTTTGAGTTGCTCCAGCAGTTGATCACTGAGAAAGCTGTGGAACTGGTCAGTACCGCCGAAACCTTCCTCAAACTTCAGTCCACCGGCCTCGATCATGGTTTCAATCAACTTCCAGAAGGAGAACTCCTTGCCCGGTGGTACTCTCATGGACGCCTCTGAGGGCACCTCGGCCGAGTAATCGATATTGCGCTGAATAGCGTGTACTCCCGGAGGCGCGGTAGAAACGCCGACGACAATCACCGGTTTAGACTCGCCGATGGACGACTGCAGGGCAACCGTCTCCAGAGCAGAGCCTATAAAGAACTCCCCATCCAGGACAACTACCATGGGGTAAAGGTCCTCGCTTTGCTCGTAACCTGGTGGTGTCGCAATCCAGACATTGTAATCAATGCCGTTGCTGTCGGCCTTGATAAGCCGATGAGAAAGATTCTTGAAAAGGCCTGGCAGCGTCGTTGTATCACTCATCATTGGTTTCCTGTCGACATGATTTGATATTTAACAAATCACTGGATTCAACCCGTAAAAATAATTCAGCTCAGGCAATAAATTCCAGAATATCCTCCGCCGAGCGCGGATCCATGGCGGCATCCAGATGCCCTTTGCCCTGGTACATTTTTAACTGGCATCCAGGGATCAGTTCGGCGGTCTCTAGAGTCAGCGCTTCACTGAACCAATAATCCTTATCGCCGGAAATCATTAGCACCGGTATGGAAATTTTCGGTAGCGCCTCACGGGTATCAAAGGTTACCTCGGCCTCAGCTTCCACCACCACATCGTTGGCGTAATACTCATGCTTGCCACTGCCACCCATCATCCACATCATGGTACCCGCGAAAAATTTCGCCAGTGCCGGCAGCATATTCGGGAACAAACCCTCGGCGTATAAAGCCCCCGCCTTGAAGCTCTTGCCCTCAGCCATGGCCTTACCGAAAGCCACATCGACACTTTTGATGGGCTCGTTAATTTGACAGGCAGCTACATGCAGCACCATTTTCTTGGTGCACTCTGGATGGTTTGCCGCAATAAACTGCCCAACCATACCGCCGTAGGAGCTGCCAACAACCAGATCTACCTGACCGCCCAATTCGGTTGCAATAACCTCGGCATAATCTTTGGCCATTTGCTCGATCGAATACCCCTGGGGCATATTGCGCTTGCGGGCAATACAAATCACTTTATAGCCCGCCGCCATCAATTCGCGATAGGGTTTAAACAAGGCTTTGGCACCCATCCCCTCACCGGGGTGCGGGTTACCCGGCCCACCTGGGATCATCACCGCCACCTTGTCGCCATCGCCCATGGCTGCCCAGGCCATGCTGTTGCTGTAGATACCTTTGGCTAGTGTCGACATATTTTTATCTTCTCCATATCCTGTTAACTGATGACAATCAGGGCAAAACTACTGTGCGGTGTTAGGCCCGTATAAACCAACCCCGCCAGACTTACTTCGTTATTATTCATGGTGCCTGAGCCCTGATTTTATTTTCGCCGGTTTCGATCAAATATCCTTGACCAGCCGCAGCGCATCATAGATGGCCGCATGGGTATTGCGGGCCGAGACCGCATCACCAATGCGGAACAACTGAAACTCACCCTCGGCATTCACCTCAATAGCCTGGGGCTTGCCAGCCACCATAACTTCATAATCCACCGCTCCCCGGTTTGTGGAGAAGGGTCTTAACTCGGTATAGACATCATCCAGCGGTCGGGTACCGTGATTGACAATCACTTGATCGACGCTGCGCTCTCGAGTGTAGTCACCATAGTCACTGCCAACCGTTGCAGTCAAACCCCCATTGGCGCGGCTGACACTCTGCAAGCGCCAACCCACCGTAAAGGTGGTATCCAGTACTTGCAGGCTCCTCATATAGGGCACCAGGTTCATGGCCATCACTTCTGGGGCGAAGGTGCGGTCGGGCGTCATCACCTCAACCTTGCCACCGGCTGCGGCAATAATTTCGGCGGCTTGCAGGCCGGGATGATCACCGGCATCGTCAAACACCAGCACATTGTTACCGGGCTTGATATCCCCAGAGATAATGTCCCAGGCAGAAACCACCAGTTCGTTACCCTCTTGCAACACTTCGGTGTGAGGCATACCGCCAGTGGCAACAATCACCACATCCGGATTTTGCTCACGGACAGAATCTGCGTCGGCAAAATGGTTAAACTGAAACTTGACCCCCATTTCCACACACTCGTCATAGCGCCAGTCAGTGATGGAAATCATTTCGTGACGACGCTGCGATTGCGAGGTCAACAATACCTGTCCGCCCGGTTTGTCGGCGACTTCAAATACAGTGACCTCATGGCCGCGTTCCGCCGCCACCCGCGCCGCTTCTAGACCACCAGGGCCGGCACCAATGACCACCACTTTTTTGCTCTGCTCGGCTTTCGCAATCTCGTGGGGAATGGACAGTTCACGACCAGTGGCCGGGTTGTGCAGGCAATAGGCCTCTCCACCTTGATAGATGCGATCCAGGCAATAGTTAGCGCCGACACAAGGACGGATACGATGCTCCTGCCCCGAGGTAATCTTACGAATAATGTGCGGATCCGCCATATGCGCGCGGGTCATGCCCACCATATCCAGCTTACCGCTATCAATGGCGTAACGAGCCGTGGCGACATCGGGAATTTTAGCGGCGTGGAACACCGGCAAACTGGTCGCCTCTTTAACTCGCCCGGCAAAGTCCAGATGCGGGGCGTTGCGCATGCCCTGTACTGGAATCAAATCGGTCAAGCCAGGATCCGTATCAATATGGCCGCGCACCACATTGAGAAAATCGACCATCCCCGATTGCTCTAACAGTTTGGAAATCTCGACACCGTCATCGGCATTTAAACCGCCAGCCAGAGCCTCATCGGCGGTATAGCGAACCCCGACAATAAAGTCGTCACCGACGCGTTTTCTGATCGCGGAGAGTGTGTCAAAGGTAAAGCGAAGACGATTTTTTAAGTCACCGCCATAGGGCGCATCCAGGGAATTGGTCAAACGCGACCAGAACTGGTCCATTAAGTGACCATAGGCCTGTAACTCAATGCCGTCGAGGCCCGCTGCCTGCATCCGCTCGGCGGCGTCGGCATAGTCTTCGATGATACGGGCGATATCCCAGTCCTCGGCTTTCTTGGGAAAGGCACGGTGGGAGGCTTCACGTTCATGGCTGGGGGAAACGACGGGCAACCAGTCGCCTTTATCCCAACGGGTGCGACGCCCCAGATGGGTCAACTGGATCATCACCGCGGCGCCATGGTCATGACACTCGTCGGCAATTTGTTTCATCCAACCGACCACCTCGTCCTGCCAAGCCAGAATATTATTAAACACCGGTGGGCTGTCACGGGATACAGATGCCGAACCTGCCGTCATGGTCAGGGCTACACCCGCCTTAGCGCGCTCTACGGTATAGGCCCGGTACTTGTCTTTGGGCATGCCATTTTCAGGGTAGGCCGGCTCGTGAGAGGTGATCATGATGCGGTTTTTCAGCGTCAGATTTTTGAGCTGAAAAGGCTGAAGCAGAGGGTCTTTGCTGTTCATAAGGCGGATACTTTTGTCGGTTGGCGTCCTGTATAGATGCTTCCATTTTGACAAGATTGCTCAGATCGCCTCAAACGACATTATTGTTCGGGCTGGCATGAGAAATTGTTATGCGAAACACCGCATTGGAGCTTAAAATTGCCAAAACGCCCTCTTTGACATAACTTTTGGTATGGTCAAAAATAGCCATTGAACCTTTGGGCTCGACACTTGGAGTCGACAACCGATGCCGAACCTGAAACAGAAACTGCCACCTCTCAGCTCCCTGATCGCGTTCGAGGCGGCCGCCCGTCACCTGAGTTTTACCGAGGCCGGCAAGGAACTGCACGTTACCCAGACCGCCATCAGCCGGCAGATCCGGGCGCTGGAAGAGGATCTGTGTATCGAGTTGTTCGAACGCGGGCACCGCAGTCTGGCCCTCACGGCTCCGGCGTCCAAACTGCTGCAGGCGGTAGGCATGGGTTTGCAACACATTGTCGCTGAAGTTTCTGAGATTCGCAGCAACAGTCAACTTGGGCATCTTACGGTTGCCGCTACCGTTGCCTTTGCCACTTTGTGGTTGCAACCGAAACTTACCGAGTTTCAAAAACAACACCCCGATATCGATATTCGCGTACTGGCGGTTGATCGCGATGTGGATATTCAGGCAGAGGCTATCGATCTGGCCTTTTGTTGTGGCGATGATTCACAGCAGGCGGGCGTGGAGTCGGTTCATCTGTTCGATGATGAGCTCTTTCCGGTGTGCAGCCCCGCCTATCTGGAAGCACACCCACAGCTCAGCGAACCGGCCGATTTGCTTAGTCACACCCTGTTACATCTCGATGAAGAACACTGGCATGGATTGAGCTGGGAAGCCATTGACTGGGCCTTCTGGTTTAGAGCAAAGGGCGTTGAATCGCCGCTGAAAATGCGAGGCATGCGATCCAACAGTTATCCCCTGCTTCAGCAAGCGGCCATTGATGGCCAGGGAATCGCGCTGGGGTGGCGGCACCTGGTCGGAGACAACCTGGAGAACGGTTCTCTGATTTGCCCCCTCAATTGTGTGCTGCACAGCCACAGAGGCCACTATCTGGTGAAATCCAGTCTAAAGCCCCTGAGCAGGAACACTCAGATATTTTATGACTGGATTTTGCGGCATTGAATAGAGGTTCCTCCGAGGAATTCGTGGGTTTGATGTTCCCGGAAAGCGCTTTAATTTGGTGAAAGTCAGCGGAGTGCCAGAACCGGAAGCGGAACGGCGGATTACGAAGCGCGAAGCGCTTCTAATCCGCCCTACGTTCTGAGTTTTGAATTTTGTATGGAGAAAACCCGTCGCGCTCAGAGCACGCTGCTACAGGTGGTTGGGCAATCCTGTAGGAGCCCGCTCCGAGGGCGAATGCGCTCGAAGAGCGCTCAGATCTACCTCCGGAAACGGCACGAAAGAGAACTAGCCTCCAAACCTGAAGCAAAACAACTCACCAATTCCTCGAAGGAGCTTGAATAAATAACCGCGAATTACGCCCCGCTTGGCACCTGGTTAAAGGGAACGTCTTTATCCACTCGAATTTCTGCGGGCAAGCCCAGCACCCGCTCGGAGATGATATTGCGCAGAATCTCGTCGGTACCGCCTTCCAGCCGGTTTCCGATGGTGCGGAAGAAATCGTGACTACCCCAGCCCATGGCGTCGTCTTCCGCAAGCACTCCGGCCATATCGAGAATATCCAGGGACATGGCGGCCAGGTCTTGCCGACCAATTCCAAGCACCAGTTTTGACACTGAAGCCTCCGGGCCAGGTACACCGCCCTTGGACAGGGTGGAAAGCTGGCGCAAACCGATGTTTTTCAATCCGGCTGCTTTAACATACCAGTCGGCAATACTCTGGCGCACGCCGCAGTCGTCAATGGCGCGACCCTGCCCCAGGGGGGTGGTGCGAGCAACTTCCAGTATCTCTTCAACGTTGTCGGAAAAAGCACCGCCTACGGCCACGCGCTCGTTCATCAAGGTGGTCATGGCCACCCGCCAGCCATTACCCACGGCATCCAGGCGCTGGCTGTCCGGTATGCGTACGTCCGTTAGAAATACCTCATTGAATTCCGATTCGCCGGACGCCTGTTTGATGGGACGAACTTCGACACCTGGACTCTTCATGTCAATCACAAAGTAAGTCAGGCCCTTGTGTTTGGCCACCGTCGGATCGGTGCGCACGACCAGGATGGCCCAATCTGATACGTGTGCCAAAGTGGTCCAGACTTTTTGGCCGTTGATGATCCAGTCGTCGCCGTCTTTCACCGCGCGCGTCTTGATACCGGCCAGATCCGAACCGGCCGCCGGCTCGCTGAACAGCTGACACCAGAGTCTTTCTCCATTCGCGATTGAGGGCAGCAATTGCTTGCACTGCTCTTCGGTTCCGTGGGTCATGATGGTCGGTACTGCCATGCCCGAGGTAATAATGTACATGCCGGCCAGGGGCATCACCTTGGCCTCCTCCTGGGCAAATATCGTGGCTTCCATAATGGAGACCTCTCGCCCACCAAAGGCTTTGGGCCAGGTCAGACAGCCCCAGCCACCTTCGAACTTGCGCTTCTGCCAGGCTTTGGCCAGCTCGGCCGCTTGGGAATCCGTTACGTTATCACCCACTTCAAAAGGAAATTCCTGCTTGAATTGGACGATATTTTCTTCCAGCCACTGCTTCGCCTGCTGGCGGAATTGAGCTTCTTCTTTGGTATCGTTAAAATCCATGGTCGTTATCCCACCTTGTCGATTCTGTTTCGCTTGTGCTCAATGCGTGTTGATCAGGCCGCCGTCGGGGCACCCGCCTCAGCAGTTTCCAATTGGCTGACGACGCGCTCCTTCCAGCGACGTTCGCCACCAATCACCAGGCTCAGCACCTTGGCGCGACGATAGTAAAGGTGGGCGTCCAGCTCCCAGGTAAAACCCGAGCCGCCGTGCACCTGAATGTTTTCCTTCGAGCACTGGTAGTAGGCCTGGCTGGCACTGACCCTTGCCGTGGCCGCCGCCAGGGGCAGGTCATCGGAGCTCGTCGTCAATGCCCAGGCGGCGTAGTAGCAGTTGGCCTTGCACATTTCCAAAGTGGCGAACATGTCAGCCAATTTGTGCTTGATCGCCTGGAAGGAGCCGATCTGCCGACCGAAGGCGAAGCGCTCGCTGGCGTATTGCACCGCCATCTCCAGCGCCCGTTGCGCACCGCCCAATTGTTCAAAGGCAAACAGAATCGCCGCGCGGTCCAATAACTGCTCGATTAACGCCTGGCCTTCACCGAGCAGTTCAACCGCTGTGTCTGTAAAGATAATCTCGGCCTGCGGGCGACTTTCGTCAATGCTGCTCAGGAGCTTTCGCTCTACGCCTGCGGCGGATAAATCTGCAAGGTACAACCCGGGTTTACCGGAATCCCCTCTAGCGACCACGATCGCCATGTCTGCAATCATACCGTCGATAACTGGCGTTTTTTTCGCCGTCAGCTTGCCGTTCCGCACCTGAGCCTGCAACAAATCATAGGACGGGCTGCCGGCGCCTTCCGACAAGGCCAGCGTGCCAATGGTCTCGCCGTGGGAAAGTCTGGGCAACCACTGCTGTTTCTGTGCTTCGGACCCTGCCAACAACACTGCCTGCGCCGCCAGGTAGATACTGGAACCAAAAGGTATGGGCGCAAGGCTGCGACCCAGCTCTTCAGCGATGACACACAATTCCATCTCGCTCAAGCCCAGACCACTGTATTCCTCAGGGGTGGCGGCTGAGGTCCAGCCCATCTCAACGGTGCCCTGCCATAGTTTGGTGTCAAAGCTGAGATCACTTTCGAGAACCTTGCGTACCACTTCGGTGGAGCAGTGTTCGGCCAAGTAAGCCCGCGCCTGTTCACGCAGCATATTTTGTTCATCGGAAAATTCAAAATTCATGTCTAGACCCCGTTAATCTCAAAGACCGCCACTGACTTCAATAACATCACCGCTCAGGTAATCGTTCTCGAAAATATGAACCACAGTTTGGGCAATATTGCTGACGTCCCCGATGCGCTGAACAGGAATCTGTCTGGCCGACTGCTCCAGAATCTCTGCCGGCATGCTGCGCAGCATTTCCGTGTCAATGGTGCCCGGAGCAATCGCCATGGCCCGGATGCCATAGCGGCCGAGCTCCTTAGTCCATACACGGGTCTGGGCGATAATCCCGGCCTTGGCCGCTGAATAGTTCGACTGGCCGAAATTACCCCGATGAGCAATTGAAGACATGCTGATAATGCAGCCGTCTTCAACACCTTGCTCAACCATGTGGGCAGCGGCTTCACGGGCGCACAGAAAAGCACCTTTCATGTGCACATCAACCACCAGGCTGTAGTGGTCACCAGACATCTTTTTAATGACCTTGCCATCTTTGACTTTGATCAGCAGTGCATCACGCAGAATACCGGCGTTGTTAATCAGTCCGTGAATGGCACCAAAGTCTCTGACGATCTGGTTAAAGGTATTTTCAACGATCTCTTCATCGGCCACGTTACAATTGTAGGCGCGACCTTCAGAACCGGCTTCTTTGATCAACGCCAGGGTGTCTGCCATGGCAGTGTCATCCAGGTCCAGGACCGCCAGTTTTGCACCTTTTTCCGCCAGGTGAACAGCGATGGAACGACCGATACCGCGGCCGCCACCGGTAATGACAATAACTTTATCTTGAATATTCATATAAGTTCTCTTCTCTGGTTGACTCGATCACCTGGCCCATTGGCAAAGGGCAACAGCTTTACATTCTCACACTCAGTCTGACGCGCGACAATGACGTCCCGAAGCAGTAAAAATTGACATTAAATGACAGACTCAGAACGCTAGTCCCTGTCCGCCAGAAACTTGATGATTCGCCGGCTGACCGCTTGCGGCTCATCCAGTGACAAGGTATGGCCGCCATTGGGGATCAGTTCGACTTCGACATCCGGCATGGTGTCTTTGGCCCTTTGCAAGACCTTGTGCGGGTTGTAGATAACTTCCTTGTCACCGACCAGCAGCAGAGACGGATGAGTGACTGCGCGCAGTTCAGCATCACTGTAAACCGGCGGCATAAACTCCGGGCCCTTCCACATCACCCACGACAAACGCGCCAGTTCGAAGAAGTCCCGATCTGGTTTGCGACCACCGGCGATATAGGAGTAGGCGTTTCTGATTAAGGGAGGGAATCCCGACAGGATGCTCAGGGTCATGCGCAGTACCCACCACCGGCGCAGCCTGGCAAAAATACCACCGGGGGTCAGCATAATAATCAAACTGATCCGCTCAGGGTGAATTCGAGCAAAATTGATATTCATAAAACCACCGTATGACAGCCCGATCATTGGCGGCTTTTCCAGCTGCAGTACATCCATACAATCAAGCAACCAGTCTGCCAAAGTCTGACTATCATCGGGTATTGCGCTAAAAGTACTTTTGCCTACATCGCCGACCCGATCCAGGCAATAACAGCGGTAACCAGCCTCGACCAATGGAGCAATGATGCTGTGCCACATGGGTGAGCAGCCGCCACCGCCGGGCAATAATACCAACGGTTTGCCATTGGCCGGACCGCTGGAGATAACATGGGTCGTTCCGAATCGTGTTGCTATCTCCCGCTCCTCAAAAGGCACTGGCCAGCACTCTGTCATAATGCGGTCATAGGCTGATATAAAGGCCGACTTTTGCTGCTCGTCCTTGAACAGGGATGATTCACCGTTTGCTTCAAGCATATTTTTTCCTGATAGAATAAATGTCGTCAGACCGGGTTGGTCCTATGCACTGACCGTGCTGCGTTGCAAACGCGCTTCCCGCAGCGCTTTTCGCCGAACCTTGCCCGCATCATCCCGTAAAGGGACGGTTACAAATTCAACCGACCTCGGTAACTTGTAGCGCACCAGCTGGTTTTGCAGAAACGCCAACAATGTCTCTTCGCTGATATTTCCGGCTGGGGCGTCAACAATAGCATGCACCTGATTGCCCAGATCTTCATGGGGCAAGCCAATCACCGCACAGGAACGCACACCGCTGAGCGCCTCAACAGCCGCCTCCACTTCGGCCGGGTAAATATTGGCACCGCCGCAGATAATCAGGTCAGTGCGGCGATCGGCGAGATAAAGATAACCGTCGTCATCCATGTAACCCATATCACCCAGGCTGTCCCAGCCGTCGTCGATAACGTTGGACTCGGCGCCTATATATTCATAGGTGGCATTGCCATCCACCGTGGACTTAATGTAAATCTCACCGATTTCTCCGGGCGGCAGCTCCTGCCCGTTTTCGGCCAGGATTTTCATGCTGCAGACACCATCCATAGGCTTGCCAACAGAGCCTTTGTGCTCAAGCCATTCTTCACCGTTAATTAGAGTAGCGCCCTGACCTTCGGTACCACCGTACAGCTCCCAGATAACACTGGCCCCCAACCAACCGATAAAGGCTTCCTTCAACCAGACCGGACAGGGAGCGGCGGTATGCAACAGTGACTTCAGCGAGGAGAGATCGTAGCGGCTGCGACTGTCCTCAGCCAGGTTCCAGATCCGCTGCATCATGGTAGGCACGGCATACATGTGCTCGACCTGATGCTCCTCGATCAGTTGCAGTGTTTGCTCGGCATCGAAGCGGGTCACGATGACAACCCGGTTACCCTGGCACAGGGAAGCCAGCGTCCAGAGAAAGGGGCCGTTGTGATAGAGCGGACCGGGTACCAGTACGCGCGACTGATGCGGTATCATAAACGCGCTCGCCTCGTCATCCCATACGGCGGGGGTAGGTGCAACAATCAGCTTGGGACGACCGGTACTGCCACCTGAGGTCATCGCTTTGATTTTTTCGGCAGTTCGCTCCTCAAGGGGCTCAGCGGATTGCTGTTCATAGCCTGCATAGTTCTCGGGCACCGAGATAAAATTCTCACCCACATCTGCAGTATCCACCCCCACGACCAGAGACGAACTCGCCAGTTCAATAATGGCATCGCGCTCGATCTTGGGCAGTTTTGACGAAATCGGCTGCGGTGTCGCTCCCAGCTTCCAGGTGGCAAAAACCGCACTGACAAATTCGATACCGTTGGGCAGGGCGATGGTGACCAGATCACCCTCTTTGACACCCAGATTCATATAGGCACGCGCCAATTGGTTTGTACGTTTTTCAAGTTCGGCCCAACTGATGGAATCGTCATCGTGTGCAATGGCGGTATTGTTTGGCTGCTTTTCAGCCCAGGACGCCAGGATACGAGACAGTGAAACAATTGCCATAGTGATTCTCTTTTGTCGCACTCAGAACTTGTAATTAAACTCAACACCATAGGTGGCAGGCCGCATGCGCACGGGATCAGCCCCCAGGCTTGCCAGTATTGCCAGCTGCGAGACTTCCGGATTTTCGTCGGTAATATTGGAGCCGGTTAAGAACACTGACCACTGCTGGCTCTCCACCCCGATACGGGCATTGAGCACGGTAAAGTCTTCCGTGGTGTAGGACATCCCTGGCCCATAATCGGAACGCTCGTCGGTATAGGTTGCGCTGAGAAAAGCCATGCCAGTAAGTTCGCCGAGCGGCCAAGTGTAAGTGGCGGCAGCGTTCCAGGTCAGCTCGGGCACATTCATCATGGCGTCGCCGTCACTGATACCGGCACTCGGCAGATCACCCTCGTACTCTATGCCATTCCAGTTGCCCGAAGCGGACAAGTTCAATCCACCATATTGATAGGTAGCAACAAATTCAAAACCGGCGCCTGCGGCACTGTTGGCATTCTCAGCCCAACCTTCCAGTGAGTTGTTTATGACTCCGTACAGCAGGGTTTGAATATCATCCCACTCGAGATAATAGGCCACCGTCTCCAGCTGCAGATGCCCATCGAGCAACGTCCACTTGCCGCCAATTTCATAGCTGATCACCTCATCTGGATCAATAGATGAGGGAACGTTGATGGGCTGTGTTTGAGTGGCGGCCGCGGCGATCAGGGTTTCAACATTCAGGGCACCGGAACGGAACCCCGTTGCGATGTTGGCGTAATAGAGGGAGTCCTGCGTCGGAGTCCAGGTCAGGTTAATTCGCCCGGTGACCTTATCAAAACTGCTGGATTCGGCTCCACTCTGATCGCGATCATCTTCGTAGTAGCGCAGCCCGACGGTCAGCTCCCATTGCTCGCCAATCTGGTGGATGGTCTCCCCAAATACCGCCCACGACTTCGAATCGGTGGTCGTTGACGGGCTGACCACCTCCGGAGCCAGACTGAGCAGTGGTCCGATGACTACCCAATTGGCGGGGTTCTCCGCCGCAAACGAGGTCGTGGTTTGGTCCTGATTTTCCATATCCAGATACACCGTGCCCAGGGTCCAGTTCCAGGAACCTCCGTTGCTGGAAGAAAGCTTGAACTCCTGCGCAAAGGTGTCCAATTTGGGATATTCCACCAGTGAAGCAACGCTGCCCAGTCCCGGAAGATCGAATATTGTGCCGGAAAGGTTGCTGCCTTCAAGGTAACTGGTAGTACTGAGGAAGGTGTAGGTATCGGTCACATACTCTATCTTCAACCCATAGAGGTCATTGCTGGTTTCAGCCTTTAACAGCTCGCTGCCAGCGACCTGGGCAAATTCCGACACGCCTAACATTGGCGTATAGCCGGGCAACAGCGCCGGCCCCAGCGCCAGATCAAAAAGAGTATCGAAGTTCGTCAGCGTATAGACAGCCTGGTGATTGTCGTCGGCAAAATTCTGGTGGCCTTCACGCTCTGAACTCCAGTAGGAAGCCACCACCGACAACTCTTCGGTGGGCGTCCACAGCAGCTTGACACGCAAAGAGGTATCTTCTGTTTCATTGTAATTGTCTTCGCCGCTTGCTGTCAGATCGATATAGCCGCCATCGTTGACTTGTGCCGCCACCACTCTCATGGCCAGCGTATCCTCTATCAACGGAATATTGATAGCTCCCTGGAGTTTGTTGCTGTCATCGCCACCGCCCGTGGTGGCATAGCCGGCCGTGACCTTGCCGGAAAATTCATTCATGACGGGATCCTGGGTGATGACTCGCACCACCCCACCCTGTGCACCCACACCGAACAGGGTACCTTGCGGCCCTCGCAGCACTTCAACACGATTGAGGTCATAGGGGTTCAGGTCCGGCGCAACGTTGCCGGTAATACGGGTATAGGGCAGATCGTCAAGGTAGTAGCCGACCACCGCCGCCCCCACGATAGCTGATACACCGCGGATCTGAATCGCCGGGCCGACGTTGACATTTTCTGCCACGGAGACCCCAGGGCTGCTGGATAGAGCCTCCATAATCGAGGTATATCCTTTGGCTTCCAGCTCTGTCCCCGTCATGGCGTCAACACTGAGGCCGGTGTCCATAATCGACGTGCCTTCCGCTCGGCGAGTGGCAGTAATGATTATTTCCTCAAGCAGAAACTCCTCTTCGGGCTCTGAAGCCTGGGCCTGGGCGACCCCCATGGCCAGGGGCAGCAGAACAAACGGGGCGCAACAGCGTATTGTCTTTATCATTATCAAGCTCTCCTCGGATAGATTCGGTTGTCAGCGTCTATGGGAGAAAATATGACAGGCTCTCAACTCAAACACACTCTGACCGCGTGATCGAATCTATGATAGTGACACTTTTTTGATGAGGAACGATGTTTTTGAGCTTTGATCCGGGTAGATCATGGCTACCGGAAAGATTAAATATGAATGACCTCTGGATATTCCCTATAGGCATAAGCCATTCCCTATCGGGATATTAAGCTTACTTCTGCTGCCTGATCTGAGAAGGGCTACAACCAAATCGACGCTGAAAGGCAATGGTAAAATTGTGCGGATGTCCGTAACCACAGTATTCTGCAATTTCCTGCACGGACAGTTGAGTTTCGTTGAGGAGCTGGTACCCCTTTCTCATACGCACTTCCAGCGCATAGACCGCTACGGTCTCACCAAAAGCCTGTTTAAATCCTTCCGTCAATTTGCGACGATTTAAACCCACCATCGCGCTCAACTCGGCGATCGACGGCATGGTACCGGTCGCCTCTTCCAGGATCGTGCGTGCCTGAGACAGTTTTTTGATCTCCGCAAAGGGCAGATCCCCGCGGCCGCAGTGCCCGTTGGCAGCTATGGTTTCCTCCCCCAGCAGACAGAAAAGTTCACCCACCTTCAGCCTCAGCATCATGGTATGTGCGACCCCTGAACTGGGCAAATTCACCAGTGCGAAGGACAAGTGCTTGAACAGCTCCGTATTGGGTAACTCATAGACTCGGTCTTCTGTGGTGTCCGCAGTTCTGAGCTTTTGAAACAGTGCGGGCGGCATAATACCCAATCGGTGCCACACCTCCCGCTCACCCTCTTCCGTGATATTGATATGGGTTACGCACACTTGCTGGTCTTCCTGCCACTGCTGCTCGAAGTCGCCGGCATCGGGTTTGTAGGAAACCAATCCCACGGATTCAGTGCTGTGAAGAATCTGGCGACCAAACCGATAGCTGACATCACCGGTGTGAAAAAGTCGCACCACGATATCATCGTATTTGGGGACTATACTGCGGGCCAGTTGACGCACGGTTTCCAGATCCTTGGGAGTGAACTTCCAGGTGACTACGGATATTCCCGGAAAAGGGCGATAGATTTCAATGCCCCCTTCCCACAGCGACGGATTCAGTGAGTACTGCAGTGCGGTGCCATCGGCGATCAGCGAAGCCTCTGCGTTGATGGCAACCGCGTCTTCGGCACCGGGAGATGGATGCTCCGCGCGCATCAGCGATTCCAGTGATTCCTTATCACTGAAACTCTCTACATCACCGGCGATTGCCGGGCGCAGGTCCGGTTTATTTCTGTCGGAGGGCATGGGCACTCATCATCAAAAAACACTGGAGTTCGTTTGTTTATACATTACAACCTTAGTGCCTACAAGCATATAGACAGGCCGAGCATCGGAGCGGCCGCTCAGCCCGCCGTGTCTCTACGGTATTCGCTGGGCGTGCAGCCATGCCAGGTCTTGAACGCGGTAGAGAAAGATGTGGGATCGCGATAGCCAAGCATCAATGCAATATCAATGACACTGACACTCCTGTCCCGCAGGTACTTTTTCGCCAGTGTGGATTTCACCTGCTGCAGGAAGAAACGGAACTGCGCACCCCGCTCCTGCAAACGCACCTGCAGGGTACGGCTCGACATATTCAACTTCTCGGCGACACTGCTTACCGTACACTGGCCTCTGGGTAACTGGCGTCGAATCACGGAATACAGGTTTGCCGTGAAGGCGTCGGCCTCCCAGGTTGAATGACGCAGGAACTCATCCAACTCTTCCTTGACATTGTCATACAGAGACGTGGAGACGTGCAGCTGTGGCAGTTCCAGAATACTCTTGTGATAATAGATCGCACTGACCGGCTGCTTGAAATATAACGGCGCGCGAAAAACGTCGTTGAGCATGTTGGTATCGTCGGGCCGGGCGCAGGTGAAATTCACCTTCACCGGCCTCACGGGCAACATACAGAAACCGTCCATCAACATCGCCGTGGACGCCAGTAGACTGTCGGTGATCAAACAGCGCTTCAGGCTGGCGGGCTTGTCGACGTGAAATTCCAGAATCAGGTAGTCACCCTTGCGTTTCACCTCGATCTTTACCAGATCACCCAAACCGGGAACCATGTCAGGCAGCAGGTTAATCCATTCGCGAAAGGTGTCACTGGCGGAGGCCACCGACATATAGATATGGAAGTTCTCCATATAACCAATACGCCCGCTCAGTAAACCAAAATCGTCATTGCCCGATTGCCGTTGTATTTCTTCGTGCAGGCGAATGTACTTTTCCGCCGGCAGGCTTGCGTCCGGCAGGTTGAGCAAGCCGATGTCGATACCCGCCCTGTGCGCCAGTGTTTCAAATGACAATCCCAGCGCACCGCATAATTTGTCCAGAATGTTCAGAGAACCGGCATAGACGACACTCACGGTGGTTCTGGCCTCTTCTTGAGTCTAGAGGCCATCCTACCCAGAAATCTGCGCACTTTCTAGCTATGACTGCGTAATATCCAATGTTGAAACCAGGAATTTCACTAGAATCCAACCAATATCTTCAATCGCAGGAGAATCAGACATGGCACTGGATTTTGACAGCGCCCGTTTATCCAACCCCTACCTGACCGCCGAGCACGAAGAGTGGCGCTCCCAGATACGCCGCTTTGTCGAACGCGAGGTTTTGCCCTTTGCCGCCGAGTGGGACGAAGCCGGCAAGATCCCGGATGATCTCTGGCCCAAGGCGGCGGAAGTGGGCATCCTCGGCCTGGGGTATGCGGAAGAATACGGCGGCATCAGTGAAGGTATCGACAGCTGGTACGCCAATATCATGACCGAGGAGCTGTCACGCCCGGGGGTGGGCGGAATCTTTCCCACTCTGCTGGTGCATGGCATCGGACTGCCACCGGTGGCCAACTTTGCCAGTGACGCCATCCGCAATGACGTTGTGCCGGCGGTCTTGAGCGGCAGCAAACGCATCTCTCTGGGCATCACTGAACCCAGTGGCGGTTCCGACGTCGCCAGCCTGCAAACCACCGCGCGACGCGAGGGCGATTACTATATCGTTAACGGTTCCAAGACCTTTATCTCCGGCGGCATGAACGCCAACTGGACCTCCACCGCGGTGCGTACCGGCGGTGAAGGCCCGGCTGGTGTTTCCATGCTTTTGATTCCCATGGATCTGGAGGGCGTATCCCGCACTGCACTGGATCGCAAACAGGGCTGGTGGTGCTCCGATACCGCCACGATTTACTTTGACAACGTCAAGGTCCCGGTCGGCAACCTGATTGGTGCGGAGGGCGAAGGTTTCAAGGTAATCATGAACAACTTTAACAGCGAACGCCTCGGTATGATTGTGCAGATGGAAGCCTATTCCCGCGTGTGTCTGGAGGAGGCCGTTAACTGGGCCCAGGAACGCCGCACCTTCGGCAAGCGCCTGGCTGATCACCAGGTGATTCGCCACAAGATTGCTGAAATGAAGCAGCAAATCAACGCCTGTCAGGCGATGATCCAGCACTGTACTCGCGAAATTAATGAGGGCAGTGTCAACGCCGGTGATCTCGCCCTACTCAAGGTACAGTGCAGCCAGACCATGGAATTCTGCGCCCGTGAGGCCAGCCAGATTCTTGGCGGCGCCAGCTACCTGCGCGACAACCGCGTAGAACGCATCTATCGCGAAGTGCGTGTGCAGGCCATCGGTGGCGGCTCGGAAGAAATTATGCGTGACCTGGCCTCGCGCCAGTATGGTGTTTGACAAAAATATTCGTTGTACGGCAATCTCATTACAAGAGTTCGCCCTACGGAAAAACAGATATGAACACACATCAGTTTCAAAATATCCAATATTCGGTGGAAAACGCTATCGCCACCATCACCCTGGCTCGCCCGGAGAAGATGAACGCACTGACGGGAGAGATGCTCGAAGAGTTAGTGCAGGCCTTTGATCTGGTCGATGCCGATGACGACGTGCGGGCGGTGGTGGTGACTGGTGCGGGCAAGGCCTTCTGTGCCGGTGCGGACTTGGCGCCCGAGGATGGCAACAATCCCTTTGCCAGTGAGACTATTCCGCGCAACCCCGACGGCAGCGTCAATTACAACCATGCCTCCGTTCGTGATTTTGGCGGTTTGGTGACGCTGCGTATTTTTGATTGTCTGAAGCCCGTTATCGGCGCGATCAACGGTGCCGCCGTGGGCTTTGGGGCATCCATGATCGTGGCCATGGATATGCGCCTGGCCAGCGAGCACTCCAAATACGGCTATCTGTTCGCCCGCCGCGGTATCGTGCCGGAATCGGCCTGCTCCTGGTTCCTGCCGCAAATCGTTGGTCGCGCCCAGGCATTGGAATGGTGTATGACCGGCCGCATCTTCGGTGCCGACGAGGCCCTGCGCGGCGGTCTGGTTCGATCGATACATGCGCCGGACCAGCTGCTGGATGCCGCTTACGAGCTGGCCCGCGAAATCGCCGACAATACCGCTCCCGTGTCGGTAGCACTGACGCGTCATATGCTGTGGCGGGTACCCACCGCGGACCATCCCATGGAAGGGCACCAGATTGACAGCCGCGGCATCTTCAGCCGTTCAAAGTCGGCGGATGCCCGGGAAGGTATCGCCAGTTTTTTGGAGAAACGCCCCGCCCAGTATCCGGATAAAGTCTCCAGTGATATGCCTGACTTTTTCCCCTGGTGGCAGCCGCGGGGGTATGAGCGGGATTGAAAAATCTCCTAACAGATCGGAGGTGGAAGCTGTCACCTCCGTCCCCATCGTTTTATTCGAACAACTCGCCAGCCGCCAACTTCTCGGCAACGATAGACGGTGCCCTGTAGCGCTCTCCGTACTTGTCTGCCAGTTCGTCACAGCGGTCAATAAATTTCTGCAGACCATAGGTGTTAACAAATTGAAGGTAACCACCTGTCCAAGCCGGCGCACCAATACCTAGTAGAGACCCCACATTGCCATCGGCAACTGAGCGCAATACGCCTTCTTGCAGGCATCGCAGGCTTTCAATCACGCTGCTGAACAACAGGCGATCCTTGATGTCTTCGTCGCTGATATCGAGTTCCGGCTTATAGTAGAGTTCAAGCAGTTTCGGCCAGATGGTTTTTCCGTCTTTGGAGTAGTCGTAGTAGCCACCATCGCCGTGGTAACGTCCACCGCGGTTAAGCTCCTTCACCAGAGTGTCGAGCAATTTGGTTGCCATCGGCCGGTTATCGTCTTCCACCGATACCAGCCCCTGTGCCACCTGCGCATCCTTGATCCTGACACCCAACTGCAGGCTGACCTCATCGTTGACAGTGACAGGCCCAACAGGCATGCCAATGGCCTTGCCCAGATTGTCGATACGAACCGGGTGGATGCCCTCGGCGATCATCTGTGCCGACTCCATCAGCTGCTGACCGAAGGTACGGGAAGTAAAGAACCCCAGGCTGTCGTTAACCACGATCGGCACTTTGCGGATTTGCTGCACATAGTCAAACGCCTTCGCCAGGGTATCATCGCTAGTGTTGTCACCGCAGATAATCTCCACCAGCGGCATCTTTTCAACCGGGGAGAAAAAATGGATACCAATAAAGTTCTGTGGCCTGGTGCTGGCCTGGGCCAATTGAGTGATCGGCAAGGTCGAGGTATTGGTGCCCCAGACGCCGCCCTCAACCAGACAGTTTTCAGTGTTGCTGGTGATCTTGTTTTTCAGATCCATGTCTTCGAACACGGCTTCAATCACCAGGTCACAACCCTCCAGGTCCGCGTCCTTGTCGGTTGCCTTGATCAGGCCAAGTACCGCGTCCTTTTTTGCTTCGTCCGCGCGGCCGCGGGCAATGGCTTTGTCCAGCAGTGCGGCGGTATAGGCTTTGCCCTTCTCGGCCGCCTGTAGAGAAACATCTTTTAACACCACCTCAATGCCCGCCATGGCCGAGACGTTGGCAATGCCCTGCCCCATCATGCCGGCACCAATGACCCCGACTTTTCTGGTGGGATTTTTAGCCACGCCCTCGGGGCGACTCGCACCATTGTTGACCCGGTTCATCTGAAAGAAGAACGCTGTCATCATGTTCTTGGCTATGTCGCTAGTGGCCAGGCGGGCAAAATTGCGAGATTCAATGCGCAATGCGCTATCAAAGTCGACGGTGATGGCCTCGTAGGCGGTCTCAAGAATACGCTGGGGAGCCGGCAGCAAGCCACGGGTTTTCTGCATCAGTACCTGTGGCGCCATCATTACCGCCTGGGAGACCCGAGGGTTCTTGCTGTTACCACCGGGAATTTTGAAGCCTTTTTGATCCCAGGGCTGGGTGAACGCAGCTTCGTCGTTTTTGTTTTCGAGTATCCAAGCCTTGGCTCGCGGCAGCAGCTTGTCCACACTGACAACCGTCTCATCGATCAGACCTTGCGCCAGTGCCTTCTTTGCAGTGACTTTTTTACCTTCCATCAGGTACGGCAAGGCCTTTTCGAAACCCAACAGATTGATCAGACGAACAACACCACCCGCACCTGGCAATAGCCCCAAGCCCACCTCAGGCAGCCCCACCAGCACGGGTTTATCATCCAGAGCGACACGGTAGTTACAGGCCAGGCACAGCTCATAGCCACCACCAAGCGCGGCGCCCTTGATGGCGGAGACCACTGGAACCGGCAGTTTCTCCAGACGTCGGAAGAATTGCTTGGAGGTTTCCACATGTGTGAATACCGCCTCAGCGGCATCCGCGCTGATTTTCACCAGATCGTTAATATCACCACCGGCGAAAAATGTGTCCTTGGCTGAGCAGAAAACGACACCTGCCAGCCCGGATTCGGCTTCCAGTTTTTCCAAGGTGCTGCCCATGGCGTCAGCGTACTCGGCGTTCATGGCATTGACCGGGCCGGTCATGTCCATGGTAATCGTGACAATACCGTCGCTGTCTTTTTCGTAGTTGAATACACTCATCTTAGATTCTCTCAATAATGGTGGAGATACCCATACCACCGCCCACGCACAGGGACAGCATGGCTCGCTTAAGACCACGACGCTCAAGTTCATCGAGCATGATGCTCACCAGCATGCCGCCGGTCGCGCCCAACGGATGGCCGAGGGCGATGGCGCCACCGACAACGTTGGTGACTTCGGTATCGATGCCCAAGTCGTCCATATAGCGCAATACCACTGAGGCAAAGGCTTCGTTGATTTCCCACAGATCGATATCGCTCTTTTTCATACCGGCGATCTTCAGGCACTTTTCAGCCGCGGGCCCCGGCCCCACCAGCATGATGGACGGATCGGTGGACAGTACGGCACCGGCGACGATACGACCGCGCGGGGTCAGGCCCAGGTCCTTGCCCGCCTGTTCGCTGCCGATCAGCACCGCACTGGCGCCGTCAACGATGCCGGAGGAATTACCCGGTGTGTGCACGTGGTTAATGCGCTCCACCTGTGGGTATTTGGGCAGGATCATATCGTCCATACCGGTAGCGCCCATAGCCTCGAAGGAGGGTTTGAGTTTGCCCAGTACTTCCATGGTGGTATTGGGCTTGAGGAAATCATCCTTTTCCAGAATGGTAATGCCACTGCGGTCCTTTACCGGCACTACGGACTTGTCGAAATATCCATTCTGTTGGGCGTGAGCCGCGCGCTGCTGTGACAACAGGGCAAAACCATCCACGTCCTCGCGATCCCAACCGCCCAGGGTGGCGATCAGGTCGGCACCAATACCCTGGGGAGCAATGCGCTGCGCCATCACAAACTCGGGATCGCCCAACAGAGCGCCCCCGGCTGAGCCCATGGGTACCCGGGACATGGACTCAACGCCGCCCGCCACCATCAACTGATTCCAACCGGACATAATGTTTTGTGCCGCTGAGTTCACTGCCTCCAGACCCGATGCACAAAAACGGTCAATCTGTGCAGCGGCGATGCTCTCGTCCCAGCCCGCGTGCTGGACGATGGCTTTGGACACCACCGCCCCCTGCTCACCGACGGGACTGTTACAACCGAGCATGACGTCATCCACATAGGCGGTGTCAAATTGATGGCGGCGCTGGAGTTCACGCAGCAGACCGGCTCCCAACTCAATCGGTTTGACTTCATGCAGAGTCCCATCTTTTTTACCCTTACTCCGCGGAGTACGGATAGCATCGTAAATATACGCTTGGTGTGTCATGGCAACCTCGTTTGGCTGGACCGAAACCGGCCCGTTGGCGATAAAAGCAGTGTTTCATTCTTACACCGGCCCAAGTGCGGTACAATGACCGCCACTGGCAGCAAAAATAGGCAGTAATTAACAATCCACGACAGTACTGATGAGGAATCCGATTTGAGTACGGCCGAGAAAATCAGCGTATGTGCGATGATCGTGGTGCATTCTCTGGAAGGCATGAGGCAGGCGGGTCATGATATCCCCAGCCTGCTCAAGCGATGTGATATTTCGGAAAAGCAACTGAAAAAACCGAAGGCGCGCGTCCCTGTTGAAAAAGTGGTTAAGCTGGCAAGGCTGTGTTCATACCAGGCCAAAGACGAGCTCAATTGTTCCCTGGAGCGTCCTTTCCTGCTCGGGCACTTTCGTATCGTGGCGCTGTCGCTGTTGCAGACACGGACATTGGGATGCGCCCTGCAGCGACTGACAGAGATTTACAATTTATTTGACAACAGCTTTCGCTATTCGATGAATATCGGTGCCAATCAGGTTGAATTCAGAATTGAACGTATAGCGGGGCACCGAATCGTAAACGATCACGCCATCGACTCCGCGTTGCTGGTGGCTCATCGAGTTGTGGGCTGGTTATGCAACGAGCGAATCATTCTGAACCAGGTCACCCTCGACTTTCCACCCCCCGATTACAGGGCAGAATACCGGCATATTTACTATGGTGCGCCTGTCCTGTTCAAGCAGCCCCACAATGCCTTCTTCTTTGACACCAGTTATCTGGATCACCCCATCGTTCAGAACGAGGCCAGCACGGAAAGTTATGCTCGTCGCGCACCGCTGGACCTGTACCTGCCGATGGATGCCGGGGGTGTTCTCACGCAGACGGTCAGGACGCTGATCAAACAGGCTTTTGCCAGGCACAATGCGCCGCCGGAATTCGAGCAGATTGCGACCCAAATGAAATACAAGCCCCACACGCTCAGACGCCGCCTGGGCGAAGAAGGCACGAGCTTTCACACCATCAAATCGCAAGTAAGGCGTGATATTGCTATCCATCACCTGGGCGACCCGGAAACCAGCATTGAACAGATTGCCGTCTATGCCGGCTACGCCGAACCCAGCGCGTTTATCCGGGCCTTTAAGAGCTGGACCGGTTTTACGCCGCTTCAGTTTCGCAAGGGATTGGAAATTGAATAAGCTTCCAAACTGATAAAGCAAACAATACGAGAGCAATCGCCGACGAATTGTTGTTACCGACCTTTGCTGAACGCGTACCTCAGAACACCCGCCGCCTGGTAAATCATCATCAGGCCTTCATCGATAATGCCACCCATACCTGAGAACCCATGGATCTGGCCCTCATAGCAGATATAAGTCGTGGGAACCCCGGCGTTACGCAGGCGGATCGCATAGGCCCTGGCCTCATCCACCAGAGGATCAAGTTCTGCGGTAGTGATATAGGCCGGAGCAAGACCGCTCACATCGGGCGCACGCAAGGGTGAAGCACGCAGCGCCCATTCCTGATCGCCAAACAGAATATCGGAACCAAAGCGCAGTGAATCTCGGTCGACCAGATAATCCATCTGCTGCACGGAAGGTGTTTCGGACATATGATCCAGCAAGGGTACGTCCAGCCACTGGAGCACCGGCTGGGGAATACCGTCGGCCTTGGCATCCTGGCAAACGGTGGCTGCAATATTGCCGGCCGAACTGCCTCCGCCCACAGCAATGCGTCGGACGTCGCCATTGATTTCTCCGGCGTGCCGAAGCAGCCATTTGTAAACCGCATAGCAGTCATCAAAGGCGGCCGGATAGCGATTCTCCGGGGGCAGCCTGTGTTCGGGAATGATCATGATGCAGTTGGCTTCTGTTGCCAACACGTGGGGGGTACCGCCAAACTCGTAAGCGGTTTTGTGAGCAAAGGTACCACCGATAAAGTACAACAATACGGGCATGGGAGCCGTAGGCTCCCGTGGTACGATCATTCGGCAACGAATGTCTCCCTCCGGACCAGGCACGAAAATATATTCGTCCTTGTAGACGTCTCGATTGGCCGGCCCGAGTTCAGCAAACAACTTTGACGCGGATTCGCGAATTTCCTCGATGCTGTGCTCCGAGACTTCATCCAGACCTCGCTGCCCCAGTTGGTCAATAACAACTTGCGTTTGGGGATTGATATAAACATGCTTCATCGTCTTGTACCCTTGTTATCTGACTGATTTGGTACTCAGCTGATTGTTTGATCTTGCTTGAATTCGATAAAATTGCCATCGGGGTCCTGAATCACAAATACCGATACCGTGGGACTGATCTCTGTTTTCGGCGCCGCAAAAGTCGCCCCGGCATCTTGACAGCGCTGGATTGCGTCATCCAGGCTGGACACATACAGAGTAAGATAACGTAAACCCGATATCTGAAACAGTGAATCGATCGAGTCGGCAACCGGTGGCGGTTTGATATCAGTGTCCGGGACGACAATTTTAATCACGCTTTCACCCCACACAAATTTGTGGGTGGTTACGCCAGGCATGGTGACGCCGGGCGCTTCCTCCAGGCCAAGCTTTTCGCGGTAGAAGTGCAACATCGGTTCCGGATTAGCCGTAACCAGCCCCACATCGACGGCCTGTTTCGAGAGTTTGAATGACATAAGCTTTAACTTGTAGAATTACAGCGCTGACCGTTGGCGGATATAACCACTGATGGCGGCCGCAGCACCAGCGCAATGCAGCATTGCCTCAAGGTGATCCCCCTCGGAGGAGAAAAATGGAATCCCATTGCGCCGCGCGAATTCCAGCATCGGGTCGTGATAGGGATCATCATAGCCGACCCAAAACAGCACTGGCTTTTTGATCACTGCGAGCGCCTCTGCCTGCCCATCCAGATCGTTGATGGCATTGATCGCTGGTCGAAGCGCAGCCTCTTGCTCCGGGGTAAATTCCGGTGCCAACTCAGGAGGGGCCTCTTCTCTTGCCAGTCGTACCAGGTCCTCAAAACGGATTTCGGTAAGTCCAAAATTTGGTGCGCTGCGGTACATGCCTTCTTCCACATCCCAGCCACCGACCACCAGACCCGCACAACGCTCAGGGAAATATTTAGCGATACCTGCGACGGTCCAGCCGCCCATGGAATAGCCCATATACCAGGCTTCGGACTTCCCCAGGTCATCCACCACCGCGACCAGATCCGCGGCCCGCTCTTTCAAGGTGTAGAGTGCCGGATCAGAGGGTTTACCACTGAGACCGTGACCGAGAGAATCCGGCAGGGCGATGGTGAAGTGTCCTTCAAAGGCCTTCACAAACTCCGGGGCGATAAAATTCATTGCACCATCGCCAAGTCCACCGTGAGCCATAACGATCAATGGCCCTTCACCTCGCACCAGATAGTGAATATCCTGACCGCGACGATTTGTGGTGCAGCTTTTCCAACCCTCAGGGGTATTTGTATTCTCGATATTCATCTCTCTTCCTATTACAATATTTTCCGTGTCTCGAACCTTCAGTCTATCGCTCACGGCTTTTCCAAACTTCTGATGCAGGACAGAATAGTGTTATCCCTGGCTATACAAATGGTGGTGATAATATTGGCGAGTTCTCCTAAACATCCCCGACGCCAAGGGAACGGTTCCCCTCGGAATCTGTTGTTTCTCCAAAAGGCTTGACTCTGCCACCTTCTTTGGCAGCGGCTTTGTCTTGATTCAATCGCTTCCAGTTGTAGTTGCCATCATCAACCTTGGAAAATCTTCGGCATAGCACAAACAACCCCCACAGATTAATCAGGATACAGAGCCCTAACACCTCTGGTCTGATCAGGTCACGAAACCAGACAAACGCCGCAATTTGCAGATACACCTCCGGCGCGATAAACATGCCGGCGATCATACGCCTGCCTGGGGGTATCAGACTGAAGATCATGGCATTCAGCATCGCCAGGGTCACGAACATGTATTCAAGTTCGAAGCGATTGATTTTACCTTCCAGCAGAGCATTAAGCGCCACGAGTCCCAACAACATGGCGAGCGCGGCGTTACTCTTATTGCCTTTAATGTCGATGTACCAGGCATACAGGTTCAGGCGATCATCGACAAACACCCACGAAGGTGTTTTTCGGTAAAAATCATCGCAGATCTTGTACAGCCCCGTCCCCAAATAAATAATCACCTCTACCCATAAAACAATAAGCAGCTGATTTGTCAGGGGGATGAACTCTGTTGCTGTCAGCATATTGAAACCTCGCGAACGTTTGTCGACCTGTGGCCTATACCCTGCTGGTACCAGGAACCTCGTCCAGTTTTCTATCTATCGTATTGCGGAAAGGATCATGGTTTGCCTCCTGTTTGATGACCACTTTATCATCATTAAACCGCTTGAAGTTATACACACCTTTTTCAGCCATCGTAATCCTCCTGACCAAAACAAAGATCCCCCAGGCATTAAATAGCACACAAAGGCCGATAACCTCAGGTCTGATCAAGTCGCTGAACAAGACAAACATCGAAATCTGCAGATAAAATTCAGGTGCGATCAGACACATAGGTACCGCACGTTTATCCGGTGGAATAAGTCCGAAAATCATGCCATTGAGCATTGCCAGGCTGAGAAAGATCAGTTCAATTTCAAAGCGGGTCACCTTTTGCTCCAAAACCCCATTCAATGCGACAAGACCCAACATCATCGCAAGCACGGCATGGCTTTTGTGGCCCTTGGTGTCTGCATACCAGGCATAGAGGTTCAGGCGCTTGTTTCTAAACACCCAGCCCGGAGTCTTGCGAAAAAAATCATCGAAGATCTCAAACAGCCCAGTGCCCAAATAAATGATTGCTTCGATCCACAGCACAATCAAAAGCGTTGTCGTTACCGGGTAGAACTCTGTCGCGGTCAACATGCTGAAACCTCTCTCTAACGGGTTTAAGAGCGTTGGTAAATCGTCACGACACCCGCGCCGGGCACACCGATATTGTGCTGCAGCGCCACGCGCGCATTCTCCACCTGTCGGTCGCCAGCCGTGCCACGCAGATGCGTCACCAACTCAAAACACTGGGCCAGACCGGTAGCGCCAATGGGATGCCCTTTGGACATCAAACCGCCGGAGGGATTAACCACCACTCGACCGCCGTAGGTGTTGTCGCCATCGTCAACGAACCGCATGGCTTCACCTTCGCCACAGAGTCCCAGGCTTTCGTAGCTGATCACTTCGTTGGGCGTAAAACAGTCGTGCAGCTCAACCACGTCCACATCCTCCGGCCCCAGCCCCGCCTGCTCGTAGGCGGTTAGTGCCGCTCGACGCACATAGTCATACCCCACCACATTGCAGGCGCTTTCGGTCAGGGTCTCGTTGTCGGTGCCCATGCCCTGACCCGCAACAAAAACCTCCGTGTTACAACCGTGCTTTTTGGCAAAGTCTTCGCTCACAAAGACCGCCGCTGCGGCACCACAGGTTGGCGGGCAACACATAAAACGTGTCAGGAAACCTCCGAACACCACCGGCGAGGCCATCACCTCTTCAACCGTCAACGGATCGGTAAACAGCGCATAGGGATTTCGACCCGCGTGGCGCCGGGTTTTGACCGCCACCTTGGCAAACAGGTCCGCCTTGGCATCGTAGCGCTGCATATACTCTTCGCCGGCGCAACCAAATAACATGGCGGCTGGTGGCCCTTCAGCCGGCAGTGGACGAATATCGTTCAAGGCCTTAAAGATATCAGTTGCGGCGAACGTACGGTCATCCCAGTGACTGCCTAGGGCTCCTGTCTGCATTTGTTCGAAACCGTAGGCCAGTGCGCAATCCACCATACCTGACTCCACCGCCTGTCTTGCCAGAAAAATCGCAGACGAGCCGGAAGAACAGTTATTGTTGACATTGAAAATGGGAATGCCAGGCAAGCCCAGTTCGTACAGCACCTTCTGGCCACAGGCGCTGTCTCCATAGATGTAGCTGGCATAAGCCTGCTGGACATCACCCAGTTGTATGCCTGCATCCTCAATGGCGAGTTTGACTGACTGGCTGCCCATGACCTCGTAGGGATCGTGGGCGCCGGGTTTCTTGAACTTGCCCATGCCGATACCGGCAACGTAGACCTTGCGACTCATCAAATTTACCTCTTAAAATTGTGTGAAGAATTACGGCTATCAAATATTTGTTGTGATCATTTACCAGCAGTCAGACAAACGAAACCGTTGCTGATCGCAACCCCGCCCTCTTCTGACTTAACCTGAAAGGAGACGACGTTCCCGTGTTTAATTGCCTGTAGTGTCAATATCGATGGCATATAAACCATGCCCGTAAACCGCCCGCCAAGACGGGTCACTCGGGTCGGGTCGGCGTCGGCAAACTCATCGATAATGGACGAAACTGCCATGGACAGGGTCGCCGTGCCATGAAGAATCAGATCGGGCAAACCCGAAGCCAAGGCTACGGCTTTGTCGGTGTGAATTGGATTCCAGATGTTGGTGCATTCGGTGTAAACATGGGCGGCGCCCGCCGACACGGCTATGGTTTTTTCAATACCGTCCATTGAGGGGTCACAGAACTGCGGCCAGGGGGGAATCTCTTCGCTGCTGGTTGTTTCACCGATGATATCCACACCCCGAAACACACCGCTTTGATAGGTTCGCAACACCAATTCACCGGTGTTGGCATCCAACGTATCCAGGCGCGAAACCGCCAGTGCACCCGGCTTGATGGGATCCAAAGCAGCCATGGTCGAATGGGTCTGCAACCGATCACCGGCCTTTATGGGGCGCAAAAAATGAATATCATGAGCGGCATGTACAGCGCGCAGCCGTTCCTCCGCGGTAAACTCCTCCATACCCGCAACCTCGGCCTGATTGGACACCAGAGGCCACTCCAGGCAGACCGAGTACATGGGGTGTGCCAATACCGTCATCTTGTCAGTATCAAAGTAGCAGGGATTGAAATCGCTGATACCGGCGGCGTAAGCCATCAACTCCCGAGCGTCGACTCGATGCTCTACGGGCTCGGCACTTTTTCCAACAAGGTTTGAGTTTATCGGCAAAATTTATCTCCTTGTTATTTGTCGCTGCTTCAACAACCGTAGGCCTTTCTCGCGTCTTCGCCATCCGGGTCGCTCACAACATTCGGCTGACGATCAAACACGAGGCAGCTGCGATTGCCGGCGTCGTAAGCCGGCCAGACGGGAAGTCCTTCGCCATTGGGGCTTGCACTGCGTACAAATGCAACCAGCACAGATCCCCAGAGTTTGGCCAGCGCCCGGTTTTCTTCGGTGTTTTCGTGAAACGCCGTCAAATTACAGGATTCCAGCTCGAACATGTTGAAGGTAAAAGCGATCTCACAGCCATGGGTAATACCCATGGGATTATCCGTGGGCACCTCGAAGTTATACACCCAGCCGCCCGCTCCCGCCTTTGTCGCCGCTTCAGCATTGTTCAACACCGCCGAACGAAAACAATCGTTCCAGATCTTCTCCGATTTATCGACATCTGTTGCGCCTTCGGTCTGCCTGTCTAGATAAGCGAGATAATCCTGAGGGTCAGTTTGATTGATCAGGGGAACAAAGATGCTCTTCGGGAACTCTGAAGAACCGGGTTCATCACCCCACAGGTATTTGAGGTAAGTCGCCTCTTCCTTGTTGGTTCCGGACAACAGTGGAGGTCCATCGGGTCCCTTGCTGACAATGGCGTCGCGGGGAGATCGGGTAATAATAGTACCGTCAACCGTCTTCGATTTGTCAGCCGTTTGTTCCAGGGGCACAATCACTTCCTGGAAATGCGCAAACAGGTCTGCTGGCGGTATATCCAGCAGTTGCGATTCCAGATCGCTGGTGATATCCAGATGTTCGGCCAGCACTTTGGCCGCATTGATCGGCGTCATCTTACCCGGCTCGATATCACCGGGGCTGAAGGCGATGGAGCTGTGGAACAGACCTTCCGCAGCCGGAGCCCCCTGTAAGGCCAACACCGAACCGCCACCACCGCTTTCGCCCCAGATGCTGACACAATCGGGATCACCGCCATAATCGGCGATATTGTCACGTATCCAGCGAAGCGCCGTTATCTGGTCTTCGAAACCGCGACTGATCGTGCCTGCATACTCCTCACCCAGCGCGCTGAAATCGCAGAAACCGAAAATACCCAATCGATAGTTGATGGCGACAACAACACAGTCCTGCTGTCGTGCCAATATGCTGCCATCGTATTCATTGGCGCTGCCCTGAATCAGTCCGCCGCCATGAATCCAGCAGACCACCGGGCGCTTTTTGTCATCCGCTGCGGGTGTATGCACATTCAAGTAGAGACAATCTTCCGACAGCTCGCCCGGAATTTCCCCCTCGATCAAGTCTTCGGGATAAGGGGGTTGCACACATCGATTGGGGTAGCGGGTGGCATCAAATGTACCCTGCCAGGCAGGAGCCGGCCGGGCGGACTTCCAGCGCAGATTGCCAACCGGCGCAGCGGCGTAGGGTAAGCCCAGAAAGTTCTGGACATTGTTTTTTTCGATGCCCTTGACTGATCCAAGACGAGTATTGATCAGTGTCATTTTTTACGCCCCTGAGTTAATTGATTCGCGCTTCACGCAGTGCCTTTCGACGAACCTTGCCGGCATCATCGCGCAACGGCTCGCTGACGAACTCGATAGAGCGGGGGTGCTTATAGCGCACCAAATGGTCAGCCAGGAAGGTCAACATATCGTCCTCGGTAATGGCAGCGTCGGGGGCATCGACAATAGCGTGCACCACATTGCCCAGATCTTCGTGAGGCAAACCGATCACCGCTGAAGAGCGAACCCCTGGAAATTGATCGATTGCCGCTTCGACTTCGGCGGGATAGATATTGGATCCGCCACAGATAATCATGTCGGTACGGCGGTCGGCCAGATACAGGTAGCCATCTTCGTCCAGATAGCCCATATCCCCGAGGCTGTCCCAGCCCCCTTCGATCTCTTTGCTTTCCGCGCCTATGTATTCATAGCTGGAACCCGCGTTTTCCTTGAAGCGCATATAGATCTCACCGATGTCACCCGGGGGCAGTTGCTGACCGCTGTCACCGAGGATTTGAATCTCCGTCCCCTCAATGGCTTTGCCCACCGATCCTCGGTGCTGCAGCCACTCCTCGCCAGTGATGGTGGTACCGCCCTGGCCTTCCGCCCCACCATAGAGTTCCCAGACTACCTGGGGGCCGAGCCATTCGATAAAGGCTTCTTTCAGCCAGGCGGGACAAGGAGCCGCCATATGTATCGCTGACTTCAGCGAGGACAGGTCGTACTTCAGGCGCAACTCATCTGGCAGGTTCCAGATGCGCTGCATCATGGTGGGCACCATGTACATATTTTCAATGCGATTTTCTTCGATCAACTGCAGTGTAGTTTCGGCATCAAAACGAGTCACAATAACCGTGCGGTTACCCTGGCACAGGGCACATAACGCCCACATAAACGGCCCGTTGTGATAGAGCGGCCCCGGCACCAACACGGATGACTGATGAGGGATCATAAAATAGGTGAAATCCAGATCCCAAACCGCCGGCTGCGGCATCACAATCAGTTTCGGGCGCCCTGTGCTGCCGCCGGATGTCACCGCCTTGATATTTTTTGACGTTCTTTCTTGCAGCGGTTCAGTGGAATAGTTTTCGTATTGACTGAATTGTGCCGCAATGGAGGGAAAACGTGCATCGGCGTCCACGGCACCCACCACCAGACTCGGGTTTGCCAACTCAATGATGGCGTCGCGCTCGATCTTTGGCAGCTTGGCGGAAATGGGTTGTGGTGTGGCACCCAGCTTCCAGATGGCAAAGCATGCGGCGATAAATTCGATGCCGTTGGGAAGCGCAATGGTGACAAAGTCATCCTGCTTTACACCCAGGTCTTCGTAGGCGCGGGCCAGCTGGTTGGTTCTCTCCTCCAGCGCCAACCAGGTAATTGTGTCGCCCTCGTGAACAATGGCAACCTGGTTGGGTTGAATCTCCACCCAGTGAGCCAGGATGCGGGAAAATGAGATAACAGACATGGTATTGACCTTTTGCATGCGAAAAAAAAGGCAGCGGACCCGTATCAGCATTGGTCTCGCTGCCCTGACTACCATAAAGGCTAGAACTTGTAGTTGACTTCAACTCCGTAGGTGGCCGGGCGCATCCGCACGGGATCCACGCCAAATTGAATCAGCGCGGCCAACTGTGAGACCTCCGGATTCTGGTCGGTTATGTTTTCACCGGTGAGAAAGACCGACCAATGTTCTGCTACTACTCCCACACGGGCATTAACCAATGTGAAAGCATCCGATGTGTAGGTCAGATCCGGCGGAGAATAGTCCGAGCGCTCGTCGGTGTAGGTGGCTCCCAGGAAAGCGACTCCTTCAAACTCACCCACGGGCCAGTGATAGGATGCTGACGCCGACAAGGTCAACTCGGGCGTCTGCATCATGGTGGCGCCGTCTTCAATGCCGGCACCCGGAATGCTGCCTTCGTACTCCATCTTGCTCCAGTTGCCTGAGGCCGAAAGCACCAGGCCTTCGATCTGGTAGGCCGCCCCGAATTCGAAACCTGTGCCACTGGCTTCATTGCCATTGACCGCCCATCCGGTTGCCCGGTTTTCCGGTGGTGGGGTCACCGCCGTGACAAAGCTTTGAATGCTGTCCCACTGAAGGTGGTAAATCGCAGATTCCAATTGCAGGCGCCCGTTGAGCAGGGTCCACTTGCCGCCAACTTCATAGCTGATGACTTCATCGGGATCCAGCAGACTCGGAAGGTTAACACCGAGGGAGGCGGCATCGGCAATCGCCTGCGGACCTAACAGGCCACCGGCACGAAAGCCCTGGGCAATATTGATGTAGTAGAGGGAATCTTCCACCGGGCGCCAGGCCAGGTTGATTCGCCCGGTCCATTGGTCCCAGGAGCCGTCAACTTTGTATCCGCTCCCATCCAGGGAAATCTCCTCGCGCTCGTCTTCGAAGTAGCGCAACCCCAGAGTCAACTCCCACTGATCGCCGAGTTCATGAACAGATTCACCAAATACGGCCCAGGACTTTGAGGTGAGTTCATGTTCACTGACGGTGTTTTCGTTGACGCCAAATGCGGCCAGGATGGCAAAGTTGGCCGGATCCTGAGCAAACAGTGTGGAGATCGAGACATCGCGATTTTCCATATCGAGATAGATAGCACCAACAGTCCAGTTCCAACTGCCCTCATTGATGGAAGACAGTTTGAATTCCTGCGCGAAGGTATCCAGCTCCTCAAACTCTCTTGCGGAGCGAACACCCACAGCCGGAATTGGCAGGCTGCTGCGGTAGCCGCCATCCAGGTACGAGGTGGTACTGACGAAGGTAAAACTGTCGGTGGCGTAGTCAACCGTGAGCCCATAGAGATCGTTTCGGGTTTCAGCGATCATACTGTCGCTGCCAACCGGCTGTGTCAGCTCCGTGGCCCCCGGCAATCCAAACACGGCGTCGAAGTTGGTAAAGGTGTAATAAGCCTTGAGGTCATCCTCGGCCCAGTTTTCGTGGCCATTGCGATCGGAATGCCAGTAAGACGCGGTAATCGACAACTCCTCGGTAGGCGTCCACAGCAGCTTGACACGGTGAGAAGAATCATCCAGTTCGTTAAAGTCATTCTCCCCCGTCAAAGGCAGATCAATGTATCCCCCGGAATCCACTTGGGCGGCAACAATGCGCATGGCCAGGGTATCTTCAATCAGGGGAATATTGATCGCCCCCTGCACCTTGTGGCTGTCGCTGCCACCGCCAGTAGCCGAGTATCCCGCGGTGAACTTGCCTTCGAACTGGTTCATGATCGGGTCCTGGGTAATGATTCTTACCACACCACCCTGGGAACCCGCCCCGAAAAGTGTACCCTGAGGGCCGCGCAAGACCTCAACGCGGTTGAGGTCGTAGGGATTCATGTCCGGCGCCACATTGGCGGAAATGCGCGTGTAGGGAAGGTCGTCCATGTAGTAGCCCACAACCGCATCGCCAATAATGGCAGACACGCCTCGGATCTGTACGGCGTTACCCACGGCGCTGGATTTTGCCACAGAAACACCCGGGCTCATGGACAAGGCATCCATCACCGAGCCAACGCCCTTGGCTTCCAGATCTTCACCGGTCATGGCGTCCATGCTGATGGAGGTGTCCATCAGGCTGGTACCCTCGGCGCGCCTCAAAGCGGTGACTACAATTTCCTCAAGCAAAAATTCTTCTTCCTGTTGTGACTGCGCACTCGCCGTGTTCGCCGCGATCAGTACAGACAGCAGCGCTAAACCACGCCCGATATTGGCCTGACCGTTACCATCTCTCCGACGGATTGTCATAAGCTACTCCTCAGTAGTTCTACTCTTGTTATAGTTGAAGCCGTTCAGATTGGCTCTTTCAAGGTGAGTTCAGGCTATCGCGGTTGGACGGCGGATTCTTTTGGCAGCGGACAGGAAAATGTTACCTGCGACCATTTTGCAGGCGGGGAAGAGGAAAACGAGCACCAATATAACCAAAAGCTATAATGAAAGAGGCGCAAAGTAGAGAATAGATCTAGCCCGCAGCGGCGGCTATCAACAAACGGCGCTTGTCTCGGGGCGAGACGCCGAAGCGCTTCTTAAAGGCACTGGTGAAGTTGCTAGGGCTGCTGAATCCAGTCTCAAATGCGATCTCCGCAAGCGGTAGCGCTGTCGTATTGAGCAGGCGTTCGGCTTCCCTAAAGCGAGTCTCACGCAGCCATTCCATCACCGTGGCACCGTACTGGCGCTTGAAGCCTGACGTCAGGCGCGTGCGGCTCAAGCCCACCGCGTCGGCCAGCGTATCCAGGGTGTGCTGCTGCCCCGGGCTCGCCTCGATGATCTCTCGAACTTTGGCCAGTTGGCGCTGTTCTCGGGTTACCTGCGGCGGAGCTTCCGACAGGGCTTGCAGAAAATGCAGCAACAACTCATTGGCGAAAAGCGTCAGGTTGCGGTAACGCATACCGCCTGTTTCGGGATGATTCAGCAGCTTGGAGGCGCTGGCTATGGCAGCCATGGGCACGTTGACTTGCTTTAGTTCAAACTGATCAAGCGATCCAGTAAAGAATTCTCTCAGTTGTACCGGTAATTCGTCGCTGGACAACCCCAGCGCACGACTCAGGTAGTCAGCTTGGGCAGAGATGCTGACACTCTTCAGCCCCTTCCCGAGTTGGGAGCCCACGGTGATTTGTGTGCCAGCCGGGACATAGGCCATCGTCTGGACCGGTTGCCTGGCACTGGTCAGCCTTACGCCAGAACCGGGTTCATAAAATTCCCCCTGCAGTTGGACCGCCAGCCCCAGAACCCCAGTGCCGTCCACAGTCACCTCTGTGTCGGCATCCTCGGACAGGTTGGTGACGCTGCAGTAGAGGCCGTCAGACAGCTGAAAAGCCTCAACATAGTTATGAGGCTTGTCCAGCTCCGGGCAAATACGCAGCAGCTTGCCGCCACAGGAGAGTTCGCCATTGAGCAGCACCGTCTCCTCGGGAATCCAGCCCCCCGTGGCCTCGATTATGTCCGTGTTCCTCAGCGGCTGTGTGAGCATCATGATTCAACACCCTGGGCGGAGTCCCGGAATGCGGCGTTTCTATAACCACCTGACTTAGTAATATTTTGCGCCACAGGAGGCCTTCCTATAACCTTTACACGTGATTTTTAAACTAGCCAAATCACTTCGGAAGGTCAAGCTATTCTGAGCGCACGCTATCCTCCTGCCTTATTGTGCCTGCATCAGTAAGAAGCAGGACTCCTGCCATCTCAAAATCTCCCTGCCCCGCTGATTCCAGATATCAACCCTGGTGGTTGCACCGCATCTACAACCCTGACGCGACACCACCAGACGGAAACACCGGCGCCGCGAATTGGTTGTCATACACACATTCGATCAACACTGTATCCTGTTCGTTCCAGCTTACCGCACGGCTTGACTCCAATCTGGTGGCGGCAATCTGTTCCTTGCAAAACCCTGCTGCGCCTAAAAACACAGAAACATGCACACCTGATTCGTATTCACAGTTCTTGTTTGCCGTCACCCGAAGGATAACGATCTCACGTTCGTGGATCGACAGCGGGCTATCTTTATCCAATAGGTTGAATGCCCCCTTCTTGGCCGCAAATCGAACGCTGTTTACGAATACTCTGGGAATAGAGGGAGAATCGGTTGACGTTTAAAGAGTTGCGAAGGTGTTGCAACGACGTTTCTCCCACTGATTTTTGGTATGGATGAAAACTTGCGATGGAGCCTGGCACGCTACCGGCCTCGCAATTCGTCACTGCATGTCTAGTATTCAAATTGGCAGATTTGAATTGAGTGGATGAGAGGTTCAATTATGAATATTGGCGTAATAGGTATCGATTTGGCCAAGAACTCCTTTCAATTACATGGAGTTAATGACAAGAGAATGGCGATCCTCAAGAAACGCATATCTCGTGATAAATTGGAGTGCTATATGGCCAATATGCCGCCATGCACAGTTGTCATGGAATCATGCGGTGGCGCAAACTATTGGGCAAGAGTCTTTTCAAAGTCTTGTCATGACGTAAAGCTAATCAGCCCACAGTTCGTAAAGCCGTTTGTGAAAACAAACAAAAATGACGCTAATGACGCTGAGGCAATTGTCGAAGCCGCGAGCAGATCATCAATGAATTTCGTTCCGGTCAAGCGAATCGACCAACAGGATATACAATCTTTGCATCGAATACGTAGCAGATTAGTTAAAAACCGAACAGCATTAATCAATGAGATACGCGGACTTAATTTGGAATATGGAATTATCATTCCTGTCGACGCAGCAAAAGTTAAGAAGCATCTGTGTTCTATCGTCGCGGATAGACAGAATGAGCTTACTCCATCATCAAGGGAATTCATGCAGGATCTTGGTTCCACTGTCAACAGGAATTTACCCTCCTGCAGTTTGTCAATTGAAAAAAATGCTCCGCTTTTATAAAGGGTTTTTCCTGTTGGATATCGGAAGATATCACTAAGCTCCCCCTATATGAGTTCCAATCTAGCAATCTCATGCATCCTAACCGGCGGGATGTAAAAGCAGAGGTAAAGACCCATGGCTTAGAATGTTATCAACATTATCAAAGCCCTTATATTACAGCGTTAATCGGAGACCCGGAGGGAAAAGTGTGCTTGTTTGGTACCGGAGGCCGGACTTGAAGACCGTTGATTTATAAGGGTTTTTCGGGCCGTGTCGTTGGTTTGTCGCGCGGAGATCATGTCCCCCCATTCACCCAGCAGACCACTTCCCATCGCTTGCTCTTTTTAACAATCGCCTCGCCCCTCCTTGAGTCGCAGCCAATGGAAGCGGACTGCGACAACAAATCACCTCAAATGGAAGCGGGCACATCCACACCATTTTGCAGGCAACTGGCCACCAGTGTGTTACGCAGCAAGCAGGCGATGGTCATGGGTCCCACACCGCCGGGTACAGGCGTGATCCCACCGGCCTCCTCTGCAGCTTCGTTATAGTCAACGTCACCGACCAGGCGGGTCTTGCCATCCTCGGCGTCAATTCGGTTGATGCCCACATCGATCACCGTGGCACCGGGCTTGACCCAGTCGCCCTTGACCATCAGCGGGCGCCCCACCGCCGCAACGATAATGTCCGCCTGCCGACAGATTTCTGCCAGGTTGCGGGTGCGGGAGTGGCACACGGTGACCGTGCAGCTTTCCTGCAACAGCAGCATGGACACCGGCTTGCCGACGATATTGGAGCGCCCGATGACCACCGCGTGTTTGCCGGAAAGGTTGTCGCCCAGATGCTGTTTGGCCAGCATCACACACCCCTGGGGGGTACAGGGCACCAGGGCCCCCTGCTCGCCGTTCATCAGCTTGCCGGAGTTAACCGCGTGGAAGCCGTCCACGTCTTTTTCCGGGGCGATAGCTTCGATGATCGCTGTTTCGTTAATGTGATCAGGCAGCGGCAGTTGCACCAGGATGCCGTTGACGGACGGGTCGGCATTGAGTTCGCCGATTCTTGTCAGCAGCTCGGACTCGCTGGTTTCAGCGGGCAGTTTGAATTCCAGGCTGTTCATGCCCACTTCCAGGGTTTGGCGGCCTTTGTTGCGCACATACACCTGGCTGGCCGGGTCTTCGCCCACCAGCACTACCGCCAGCCCCGGCTGCAGGTTGTGTTGTTGTTTCAATGTGTCTATCGCTGCGGCAATATTATCGCGCAGCTGTTGGGCAGTTGCTTTACCATCAAT